>NZ_CP040428.1 GCF_005671395.1 Jejubacter calystegiae | reverse complement strand
TCTGCCTGGTTTGAGCGCGGCTTCGTGACATACAGTAATGAAGCGAAATCCCAGATGATCGGCGTGAGCCCTGAAACCCTGGCGGCGGAAGGGGCGGTAAGCGAAGCCGTGGTGCGCCAGATGGCCCAGGGAGCGCTGGCGGCGGCGGCGGCCGATTACGCGGTTTCCATCAGCGGCATTGCCGGGCCCGACGGCGGCAGCGCGCAGAAGCCGGTCGGCACGGTCTGGTTTGGTTTCGCCGCTGCGGATGGGCGGGTTCTGGCGTTCCGGGAATGCTTTGCCGGAGACCGGGAAGCCGTGCGCCGACAGGCGACGGGCTATGCCCTGAATACCCTGTGGCAACAATTTCTACAAAACGCTTGATACTGTACAATCATACAGTATAATTAGCGCAAATTACCTTATTCGATAAGACGCAGAGTGGCGTTACCACGCTTTCCCCTGCATGACAGGAGTAAAAATGGCTATCGACGAAAACAAGCAAAAGGCGCTGGCGGCCGCACTGGGCCAGATTGAAAAACAATTCGGTAAAGGCTCCATCATGCGTCTGGGCGAAGATCGCTCAATGGATGTGGAAACCATCTCTACGGGCTCCCTGTCGCTGGATATCGCGCTGGGCGCTGGCGGTCTGCCGATGGGGCGTATTGTCGAAATCTACGGTCCCGAGTCTTCCGGTAAAACCACTCTGACGCTGCAGGCGATTGCTGCGGCACAGCGCGCGGGTAAAACCTGCGCCTTTATTGACGCCGAACACGCGCTGGACCCTGTCTACGCTCGTAAGCTGGGCGTTGATATCGATAACCTGCTCTGTTCGCAGCCGGATACCGGTGAACAGGCGCTGGAAATCTGTGACGCCCTGGCCCGCTCCGGCGCCGTGGACGTTATCGTCGTTGACTCCGTTGCCGCCCTGACGCCGAAGGCAGAGATCGAAGGTGAAATCGGCGACTCCCATATGGGGCTTGCCGCCCGTATGATGAGCCAGGCAATGCGTAAACTGGCGGGTAACCTGAAACAGTCCAACACGCTGCTGATCTTTATCAACCAGATCCGTATGAAGATTGGTGTGATGTTCGGTAACCCGGAAACCACTACCGGCGGTAACGCACTGAAGTTCTATGCCTCCGTTCGTCTGGATATTCGCCGTATTGGCGCGGTGAAAGAGGGCGAGAACGTGGTGGGGAGTGAAACCCGCGTTAAAGTGGTGAAAAATAAAGTCGCTGCGCCCTTTAAGCAGGCTGAATTCCAAATCCTGTACGGTGAAGGGATCAACTTCCACGGCGAGCTGGTCGACCTGGGCGTGAAGCATAAGCTGATCGAAAAAGCGGGCGCCTGGTACAGCTATAACGGTGACAAGATCGGTCAGGGTAAGGCAAATGCCAGCAACTACCTGAAAGAACACCCGGCAGTGGCGACTGAGATCGAGAAGAAGCTGCGTGAACTGCTGCTCAGTAATCCGGATGATACGCCGGACTTCACCGTGGATGACCAGGGCGAAGGCGTCGCACAGACCAACGAAGATTTCTAATCTGTCTGCCCCGTGAGGTTGTTGGCAAACCTGGGCCGAACGTGTTCGGCCAGAGCCGGTTAAAAACTAGCAAGGAAAATCAATTTATTGATTTTCGGCTGATAACGACAAAGAGGGAAAAACCACGTTTTTTCCCTCTTTGCTATCGACCTGACGGGGCTACGGCCCCGTCTCTTTTTTCTGAATCCGTTTAGCCATTATGTCTGCATCAACATCTACTTCATCAGGTCGTTCACCCTATGTCCGCTTGCTGGATCGCGCAATGCGCCTGCTGGGGATGCGCGATCACAGCGAACAGGAACTGCGGCGTAAGCTGGCGGCGCCATCGCCCGTGCGGCGCGGCAATGCTGAAGAGCCCGCGGATCCGCAGGATATTGAGCGGGTTGTTACCCTGTGCCTGGAAAATCACTGGCTGGATGATGCGCGTTTCGCGCAGCGCTACGTGGAAAGCCGCGCCCGCAAGGGGTATGGCCCACAGCGTATCGCTCAGGAACTTCACCAAAAAGGCATCACCCGTGACGGCGCTTCTCAGGCGCTGGCGGAATGCGAGGTCGACTGGGAAAGCCTGGCCCGGGAACAGGCCCAGCGTCGGTTTGGCGAACCGCTACCAAAAAGCTACCCGGAGAAGGCCAAAGTGCAGCGTTTTTTGCTACAACGCGGCTTTTATATGGAAGATATACAGGCTGTATATCGAAATTTTAGCGATTAGGCCACACTGGGTTTTACTTCCCCCCGCAGAAAACATATCTTATTCCCTCTTTTTTATTCCTGAACCGGACTCATGCAGTCTGGTTCACCACGACTCGTTAGCTTGATTTCAGGATAACTATGAGCAAGACCACCGCTGAGATCCGTCAGGCGTTTCTCGACTTCTTTCGCAGCAAGGGACACCAGGTCGTAGCCAGTAGCTCTCTGGTTCCCAACAATGATCCGACGTTGCTGTTTACCAACGCCGGGATGAACCAGTTCAAGGATGTCTTCCTTGGCGTGGATAAACGTAACTACACCCGCGCCACGACCGCGCAGCGCTGCGTGCGCGCCGGCGGTAAGCACAATGATCTGGAAAACGTGGGTTACACCGCGCGTCACCACACCTTCTTTGAAATGCTGGGCAACTTCAGCTTTGGCGACTACTTCAAACGTGACGCCATCAACTTTGCCTGGGAACTGTTGACCGGCGAGCAGTGGTTTAACCTGCCGAAAGAGCGCCTGTGGGTCACCGTTTATGAAACCGATGACGAGGCTTTCGACATCTGGGAGAAGGAAATTGGCGTGCCCGCCGAACGGATTATCCGTATCGGTGACAATAAAGGGGCTCCTTACGCTTCCGACAACTTCTGGCAGATGGGCGATACCGGCCCCTGCGGCCCCTGTTCCGAGATCTTCTATGACCATGGCGACCATATCTGGGGAGGCCCGCCGGGCAGCCCTGAAGAGGATGGCGATCGCTACATTGAGATCTGGAATATCGTCTTTATGCAGTTTAACCGTCAGATCGATGGCACCATGGAGCCGCTGCCGAAGCCGTCAGTGGATACCGGCATGGGGCTGGAGCGTATTACCGCGGTGCTGCAGCATGTGAATTCCAACTACGATATCGATCTGTTCCGTACGCTGATTGCCGAAGTAGCCAAAGTCACTGGCGCCCGTGATTTGGAAAACAAGTCGCTGCGTGTTATCGCCGACCATATCCGCTCCTGCGCATTCCTGGTTGCCGATGGCGTAACGCCGTCCAACGAAGGGCGGGGCTACGTGCTGCGTCGCATCATTCGTCGTGCAGTGCGCCACGGTAATATGCTGGGGGCGAAAGAGACCTTCTTCTATAAGCTGGTGGCGCCGCTGATTGAGGTGATGGGCGCGGCCGGTGAAGATCTGAAGCGTCAGCAACAGCTGGTGGAGCAGGTACTGAAGACCGAAGAAGAGCAGTTTGCCCGTACGCTGGAGCGCGGTCTGACACTGCTGGATGACGAACTGGCGCAGCTTAAAGGCGATACGCTGGATGGTGAAACCGCTTTCCGTCTGTACGATACCTACGGCTTCCCGCTGGATCTCACCGCTGATGTCTGCCGCGAGCGCAACATTAAGGTTGATGAAGAAGGCTTTGGACGCGCAATGGAAGAACAGCGCCGCCGTGCGCGTGAATCCAGTGGTTTTGGCGCCGACTATAGCAGCCTGATTCGCGTGGATGGTGCGTCGCAGTTCCGGGGTTACGATCATCTGGAACTGAACGCTAAAGTGACCGGACTGTTTATCGACGGCCACGCCGTGGAGCAGCTGACTGCCGGTCAGGAAGCGGTCGTGATTCTGGACGAGACGCCGTTTTATGCGGAGTCGGGTGGCCAGGTCGGTGACCAGGGCACTCTTTCTGGTAACGGCTTTCAGTTCCAGGTGCAGGATACTCAGAAATATGGTCAGGCGATTGGTCATATTGGTAAACTGGTTTCCGGCTCTCTGCAATCCGGCGCTGGCGTACAGGCTGATGTTGATGGGGCCCGCCGCGACCGTATTCGCCTGAATCACTCGGCGACGCACCTTCTGCACGAAGCGTTACGCCAGGTGCTGGGCACTCACGTGGCTCAGAAGGGCTCGCTGGTGAACGATAAGGGCCTGCGCTTCGACTTCTCGCACTTTGAAGCGATGAAGCCGGAAGAGGTACGTGAGGTTGAAGATATCGTGAATACGCAGATTCGCCGTAATCTGCCGATAGAAACCAACATCATGGATCTCGAGGCCGCGAAGGCGAAGGGCGCTATGGCGCTGTTCGGCGAGAAGTATGACGACAAAGTGCGTGTCCTGAGTATGGGCGACTTCTCTACCGAGCTGTGCGGCGGCACCCATGCCAGCCGTACCGGCGACATTGGTCTGTTCCGTATCGAAGCCGAGTCGGGAACAGCGGCTGGCGTACGTCGTATCGAGGCCGTTACCGGTGAAGGAGCCATGGCGGTGCTGCATGCGCAAAGCGATCGGCTGCATGATATCGCGCAGTTGCTGAAGAGCGATAGCCATAGCCTGGGCGATAAAGTGCGTGCCGTACTGGAGCGTAATCGCCAGTTGGAAAAAGATCTGCAGCAGCTTAAAGAGCAGCAGGCGGCTCAGGAGAGCGCCGGGTTGTCCAGCAAAGCTATCGATCTGAACGGCGTTAAGCTGTTGGTCAGCGAGCTGAAGGGCGCTGAGCCGAAGATGCTGCGCACCATGGTTGACGATCTGAAGAACCAACTAGGCTCGACGGTGATTGTTCTGGCTACCGTTTCCGGAGATAAGGTTTCTCTGATTTCCGGGGTATCCAAAGATCTTACCGATCGCGTAAAAGCGGGAGAGCTGATTGCGATGGTTGCCCAGCAGGTGGGCGGTAAGGGCGGTGGTCGTCCTGATATGGCCCAGGCTGGCGGCACTGACGTGCAGGCTTTGCCGGGGGCTCTGGCCACTGTTGAAGCCTGGGTTACCTCGCGGCTGTAAGTAAAAATATAACCTAAGCGGCGCCATAACTCTGTCGGTTATGGCGCTTTTGCATCACACACAATCGTTAGTGATTAAAGTCAGGTTGAAGTTGTGCACATCGGCTAAACTTAGGTATAACAGAGTGCAGAGGAGTGATTTTCAGCACCTTGGGTGTTTGTTATCGCTTACCGTATGCGTTATATGATGGATAATGCCGGGATACAGAAACCCGACTCTTTCAATCTTTCAAGGAGCAAAGAATGCTGATTCTGACTCGTCGAGTTGGTGAAACCCTCATGATTGGGGATGAAGTCACCGTGACAGTTTTAGGGGTAAAGGGTAACCAGGTTCGCATTGGTGTGAACGCCCCGAAAGAAGTTTCTGTACACCGTGAAGAGATCTACCAGCGTATTCAGGCTGAAAAATCACAGCAATCCAGTTACTAAGGTTTTGCGCCTTGCCCGGGTGGGTGGGGCGCATTCCTCTACTTCTCCTCTCTGTTTCCCCTGTCTGCTTCTCTATCGTTTTTATTGCTCTGTCGTTCTGACCGCCTTACTGCATCGCTCTGTCTGCCCTTTCGGGCGCAAAAATGGCTGCGTCAGATGGCGCCTTTGTCGTTGATAAAATACCCTTTTTGATGTCAAAGTAGGCTGATTGCCTGTGAATTGTGCAATCAATCCAGGCTTTCGAAAAATTGTTTGACTTCCCACACTCAGAAAGTAATATGTGCGCCACGCAACGCCGAAGAGCAATTCGCAAAACGGCGTGACTCGTAAGAGGCGTACGGTGAGGTGGCCGAGAGGCTGAAGGCGCTCCCCTGCTAAGGGAGTATGCGGTTAATAGCTGCATCCGGGGTTCGAATCCCCGCCTCACCGCCATTTTGCATCCGTAGCTCAGCTGGATAGAGTACTCGGCTACGAACCGAGCGGTCGAAGGTTCGAATCCTTCCGGATGCACCATATTGCATAGTGTCGTCAGCGATGACGTCATTACTGAAAGCGCGGCGATAGCTGCAGGCACAAGGAAGGATAACGTCACCATCAGTTGACGGCCCGACAGGGTAAGGCGAAGCCGAATAATCCTTCCGGATGCACCATCTTCTTCAGTGTTGTCAGGTACGACGGCATTAGCTAAGTCAAAGCAGGCTTAGCGCACAAGTAATTCTGTGCATCCGTAGCTCAGCTGGATAGAGTACTCGGCTACGAACCGAGCGGTCGAAGGTTCGAATCCTTCCGGATGCACCACTCTTCTCGATGTTGTCAGGTAAGACGGCGTTAGTTAAGCTAAAGCAGCTTAACGCATAAGTTATTCTATGCATCCGTAGCTCAGCTGGATAGAGTACTCGGCTACGAACCGAGCGGTCGAAGGTTCGAATCCTTCCGGATGCACCACTCTTCTCGATGTTGTCAGGTAAGACGGCGTTAGTTAAGCTAAAGCAGCTTAACGCATAAGTTATTCTGTGCATCCGTAGCTCAGCTGGATAGAGTACTCGGCTACGAACCGAGCGGTCGAAGGTTCGAATCCTTCCGGATGCACCATCTTCTTCAGTGTTGTCAGATTACGATGGCATTGGTTAAGTCAAAACAGACTTAGCGCACAAGTTATTCTGCGCATCCGTAGCTCAGCTGGATAGAGTACTCGGCTACGAACCGAGCGGTCGAAGGTTCGAATCCTTCCGGATGCACCATATTGCATAGTGTCGTCAGTGATGACGTCATTATTGAAAGCGCGGTGATAGCCGCAGGCACGAGGAAGGATAACATCACCGACAGGTGACGGCCCGACAGGGTGAGGCGAAGCCGAATAATCCTTCCGGATGCACCATATTGAAAAACGCGGCTTCAGGCCGCGTTTTTTCGTTTCCGCTCCCCACTATCTGTATTTTGTCCATTTCTGCTTTTTAGCGTCTGAACTTTCATCACACCCGTTATTATTCCATCTGCAATTAGCGACATCCCCGGTCGTTTACGATAAAGTAACAGCCTGTCATTTTCCGGTGCGGGGGCTGGATGTACGATCGCTATGAAGGGCTGATTTTCGACATGGATGGCACCATCCTTGATTCTGAGCCAACGCACCGCCTGGCCTGGCGGGAAGTATTGAAAGGCTACGGAATGCATTTTGACGAGCAGTCCGTGGTGGCGCTCAATGGTGCGCCTGTCTGGCAGATAGCCCGGCATATTATTGAAATGAATCACGCTGAACTCGATCCTCACCGCCTGGCCGCTGAAAAGACGGCGCTGGTCAGCCAGATGCTGCCGGAAAGGGTGCAGCCGTTGCCGCTGGTTGAGGTGGTGAAGACGTGGTATGGACGTCGCCCCATGGCTGTAGGTACCGGTAGCGACAGCCATCTTGCAGAAATGCTGCTAACCCGTCTGGGGCTGCGTCAGTACTTTACGGCGGTGGTCGCGGCCGATCACGTCAGCCACCCGAAACCCGCTCCTGACACCTTTTTGCGCTGCGCGTCCCTGATGGGGGTGGCGCCTGAGAAGTGCGTAGTGTTTGAGGATGCGGATTTTGGCCTTCAGGCCGCCGCTGCCGCGGGGATGGATGCGGTGGATGTTCGCCAACAGTGAGTGACGCGCTGGCGCTATTCTCGCTGTTTAGCGGCAGCTTTCTGAGCGCTACGCTGCTGCCCGGTAATTCAGAAGCGTTACTGGTGGCGTTGCTGCTGGCGGAAAAGAGTTCGCCTCTGATGCTGGTGGCGGTCGCGACCCTGGGCAACAGCCTGGGGGGCGCGACTAATTTTATTTTGGGGCGGCTGTTTCCCTTGCGGACGCAGTCGCGCTGGCGGGAACGCGCGCAGGGCTGGCTCCAGCGCTTTGGGCCAGCGGCGCTGCTCCTGAGTTGGGCACCGGTAGTCGGGGATTTACTCTGTCTGCTGGCGGGATGGTTGCGTCTGGCCTGGGGGCCGGCGCTCTTTTTCTTATGTCTCGGCAAGGCGTTACGTTACGCGTTAGTGGCGGCGATCACCCTGCAGGGGATAAGCTGGTGGCACTAATTGGTTGTTTGAGTGAGGCCCGGTGATGAGCTGAAAGGCGGCGCACCGAATCGTCAACCAGTACAATTATGCTTAATAAAAATGTTTTCTACAGGCGGGAGGTCAATTTGATCCCGGACGTATCACAGGCGCTGTCCTGGCTGGAGTCTCATCCACAGGCACTGCGCGGCATTAACCGCGGTCTGGAGCGCGAAACGCTACGCGTTACGCCAGACGGCCATCTGGCAACCACCGGACACCCGGAACATCTTGGCGCGGCGCTGACGCATAAGTGGATTACGACGGATTTCGCGGAAGCCCTCCTGGAATTCATCACGCCGGTCGATGGTGATATCGATCATATGCTGACCTTTATGCGCGACATTCATCGCTACGTGGCGCGTAATATCGGCGACGAGCGCATGTGGCCGTTCAGCATGCCCTGTTTTATCGATAACGGTCTGGATATTGAACTGGCGCAGTTTGGCAGCTCGAATATCGGTCGTATGAAAACGCTGTACCGTGAAGGGTTGAAGAACCGCTATGGCGCGTTGATGCAGACCATTTCCGGCGTGCACTATAACTTTTCACTGCCGCTGGCCTTCTGGCAGGCCAGGGATGGCGTAGAAGACGCTCAGAGCGGTAAGGCGGCTATCTCGGCAGGCTATTTCCGGTTGATCCGCAACTATTACCGCTTCGGCTGGGTGATTCCGTTCCTGTTTGGCGCTTCACCGGCTATTTGCTCGTCGTTCCTGCAGGGTAAGCCACAGACGCTGCCTTTTGAAAAGACTGACAACGGAATGTTCTATTTGCCATACGGAACCTCCCTGCGTCTGAGCGATCTGGGTTACACCAATAAGTCGCAGAGCAGTCTGGGTATTACCTTTAACAACCTCGATAGCTACGTCGCTGGCCTGAAACAGGCCATCAGGACGCCTTCTGAAGAGTTTGCCCGTATCGGTCTTGAAAAAGACGGTAAGCTGCTGCAGCTTAATACCAACGTGCTGCAGATTGAAAACGAACTCTATGCGCCGATCCGTCCCAAGCGGGTGACCCGCAGCGGTGAGTCCCCCTCTAACGCGCTACTGCGTGGCGGGGTAGAGTATATCGAAGTCCGCTCCCTGGATATCAACCCCTTCTCGCCGATTGGCGTCGATGAACAGCAGGTGCGTTTCCTGGATCTGTTTATGGTCTGGTGCGCACTGGCGGATGCGCCGGAGATGAGCAGCGCCGAACTACAGTGCACCCGGGGTAACTGGAATCGGGTGATTCTGGAAGGGCGTCGTCCGGGGCTGACGCTGGGAATTGGCTGCGAAACCGCGCAGTTCCCGCTGGAGCAGGTCGGTAAGAATTTGTTCCGCGATCTGCGGCGCGTGGCACAGACGCTGGATGGCGTTAACGGCGGCGATGCTTATTGCACCGTTTGCGATAGTCTGGTGGCCTGCTTTGAAGATCCGTCGTTGACCTTTTCGGCCCGCACTCTGGATCTGATGCTGGAACAGGGAATTGGCGGCGCTGGCCGCGTGCTGGCTGACCAGTATCGTACTATGCTGAGTCAGGAGCCCCTGTCGGTGCTGAGCGAAAAAGAGTTTGAGCAGGAGCGTGATGCATCCTGGCGTCGTCAGCGGGATATTGAGGCGGCGGATACTGAGCCGTTTACAAGCTGGCTGGCTCATCAGGAAGGGTAGAAAAGAAAATGGCCACATCATTGTGGCCAAACGTTCATCTCTGATGACAGGGATGATGATAACAAATGCGCGTCTTTCATAGATTCAGACTCGCGCAGGAACGAATAGTTCAGTTAATTTCAAAAAAAATCACTAATCGGAGGTGACCAGATGCCGTTGTTGGATAGCTTCACAGTCGACCACACCCGTATGGGGGCGCCGGCGGTGCGCGTAGCCAAGACTATGAACACACCGCATGGCGATACTATCACCGTGTTTGACCTGCGCTTTTGCGTGCCCAATAAGGAAGTGATGCCGGAAAAAGGGATCCACACCCTGGAGCACCTGTTCGCCGGCTTTATGCGTAATCACCTGAACGGCAACGGCGTGGAGATTATCGATATCTCGCCAATGGGCTGCCGCACCGGTTTTTATATGAGCCTGATTGGTACGCCGGGTGAGCAGCGGGTAGCCGGAGCATGGAAAGCGGCGATGGCCGATGTGCTAAAAGTGCAGGATCAGAATCAGATCCCGGAACTTAATGTTTACCAGTGCGGTACTTACCAGATGCACTCGCTGGATGAAGCGCAGGAGATTGCTCGTCATATCCTCGATCGCGACGTTCAGGTCAACAGTAACGATGAGCTTGCGCTGCCGAAAGAGAAGCTGCAGGAGCTGCATATCTAGCGTAATGCTAACGCTGTCGCAAAGAGAAAGGGAGCCATAAAGGCTCCCTTTTTTTCGTGGTGGGTTAGTGGGCGCCGCCGCTGCCGCCGCCGCTGAACGGTGGTCGGGCGAACCAAATCAGCCCCAGCAGTAGCACAAAGATACCGGCGGAGGCCCAGAAGATCTCATTGGCGGAGATAATCAGCCCCTGATTGGTGATCTGCTGGGCTATCCAGCCGGAAGCCTGCTGATGGCTCATCCCCATGCCCTGTAGTTGGTCGTACATCGCCTGGGCGCTCGGGTTGTAGGGTGTGACCGACTCCGTTAACTGGGCGTGGTGCATCGACTCGCGGTTGGTCCACATGGTGGTGGTGATGGAGGTACCAATGGAGCCCGCCAGGGTTCGGGAAAAGTTAGACAGGCTTGATGCCGCGGCCAGACGCTCCGGAGGCAGGCCGGAAAGAGTGATGGTGGTCAGCGGCATAAAGAAGCAGGCTACTGCAAAACCCTGAATAAACTGAGGCCACGCCGAAGCGCCAAAATCCATACCCGGCTCGAAAGTCCAGGCGCGCCAGTAGAAACAGACCGCGTACATAATAAAGCTGAAGGTCACCAGCTGGCGCATATCGAGCTTATGAGCGAAGCGCCCAATCAGCGGCGACAGGAGCACCGGAATAATGCCAATTGGCGCCGAGGCCAGCCCCGCCCAGGTGGCGGTATAGCCGTACACTTCCTGTAGCAGCTGTGGTAGCAGCACGATACTGCCGAAGTGGAGCATATAGGCAAGACTGATACACAGGCAGCCGATGGTGAAGTTGTGACTCTTGAATAGCGACAGATCGACAATGGGATTCTTGTCGGTCAGCTCCCAGACAATCAGGAAACTGATCGCCACCACCGCCACAATCGTCAGTACGATAATCTCGGTGGAGTTAAACCAGTCCAGCTCTTTACCGCGGTCCAGCATCACCTGCAGGCTACCAATGCCCAGTATCAGCAGACCCAGGCCGATACCGTCGATGGGGCGACGTTCGGTTCTGGTCTCCCGCCCGCGCAGGGTCTGGAGCGTCATCAGCACTACGATAATCCCGATGGGAACGTTAATAAAGAAGATCCAGCCCCAGTGGTAGTTATCGCTGATCCAGCCGCCGAGGATCGGGCCGCAGATGGGCGCCACGATCACCGTCATAGCCCACAGCGCCAGCGCGACGTTACGTTTAGCGGGTGGATAGTTGCTGAGCAGCAGACTCTGAGACAGCGGAATCAGCGGCCCGGCCACCACCCCCTGAATCACGCGGAACAGGATTAGCATCTCCAGACTGTTGGAGACGCCGCAGGCCCATGAGGCGACGGCAAAGGCGATTGTTGACCAGAGAAACAGCTTCACTTCACCCACCCGCTTCGCCAGCCAACCGGTCAGCGGAATCGAGATGGCGTTAGCCACCCCGAAGGAGGTGATAACCCAGGTCCCCTGGCTCAATGATGAGCCAAGGTTACCGGCGATGGTCGGGATGGCGACGTTCGCGATGGTGGAGTCCAGCACCTGCATAAAGGTCGCCAGCGCCAGCGCGATGGTCATCAGGGCCAGCGGCGCTCCCTCCAGCGGTTTCTGTTGTTGCATGGTTGCCTCCGCCGCGTTAGCCCGCGTTTGCGCGGATGATGTTGTCGATCAACTGATTGACGGGGGCCAACGCCAGCTCGCGGGCATCGCTTTCATAAGCGGGTTTGCTGCGGGTCTGGGTTGCCAGCATCGGGCCGCGACTATCGCTGGTATTAACCTTCACCAGCATAGAAAGGCCGATACGCAGCGGATACTGCTTAAGCTGCTGCTGATCCAGCTCAATACGCACTGGCAGGCGCTGAACCACCTTGATCCAGTTACCGGTCGCGTTCTGCGCTGGCAGCAGGGAGAAGGCGCTGCCTGTCCCCATATCCAGCCCAACGACTTTGCCTTTGTACTCCACCTTATCGCCATAGATATCACTGACAACCGTTACCGGTTGGCCGATGCGCATATTGGCGAGCTGGGTCTCTTTAAAGTTGGCGTCGACCCACAGGCCGGTGGCGGGTACGATAGCCATCAGCGAGGTACTGGTGCCGATCTGCGCGCCAACCTGCACGGCACGGCGTGAGACGTAGCCGGTCATCGGGCTAACGATGCGGGTACGCTCCAGCGCCAGCCAGGTGTTGCGCACTTCCGTCGCGGCCTGTTTCACGGCGGGCTGTTCGGCCAGCGGGGTATCGAGGATCATCGCCTGATTGGCGTTGTACTGCTCTATCGCGGCATCAAGCTGAGACTGGGCACTGGCAACCGAATCACGCGCGTGTTGCAGCTCTTCACGGCCGATCAGGTTGTCTTTGCCCAGCGGAATCCGGCGATTAAGGTCGGTTTGGGCCTGGGCCAGCGCAGTACGTTTCACCGCGATATTGGCCTGATATTGTCTGCTGTTGATGATTAACTGACGGGTCTGGCGCACGCTGTTAGCTAGCGCGGTCTTCGACTTTTCAAATGCCTCCCTGGCATCAGTGGGATCGAGCGTCACCAGGACGTCGCCCTTGTTCACGAAATCGGTATCGTCCACCCATACTTTGGTGACGCTGCCCGAAACCTGGGACATAATTTGCACCTGATTACCGGCAACGTAAGCGTCGTCGGTCTCTGCATAGTGACGCAGAACCAGGAACCACCAGATACCATATGCTACTGCCAAAACCACAAACAGCAGGGTGAGCAGAAGAAGCGCAACTTTGCGCTTACCTTTCTTCCCAGCCGGCTGTTGTGGCGTTTGAGTTTCCGCATGTGCGCTCATGCTTATCTCCGCTCTACTTATTATATTATTGGAGCCCGAAATACTGGGCCGTTTAGCCATAAAGGGCAGCACACTGCTGTGCTGGCCTGCATGTAAAAAACACAGTTATTCTGAACGAGGGTTCAGCGCGCAGCTATTCCGGCCTTAGTCCATGGCTTCGGGTTGAAAGGATTTCTCGTCCATCTGGTCGAGCCGGGTGAGTAGCTTACGGGTAATCTGCTCAAGTTGATTTCTTTCGCTGTCGGAGAGCGACGACCAAAGGTGATGCAGGCAGCTGTGCTGCGGCGGTAGCACCTGGTTCAGGAACTCGTGGCCCTTCGGCGTAAGATGCAGATGCAGACAGCGGCGATCGTTATCGCTTTCGCGGCGCTCGATCCAGCCGCGCTTTTCCAGCTCGTCGGCGATACGGGTGGCGTTGGTGCGGGAAGAGCCCAGCGCGCAGCTCAGCTCACTCGGCTGAATGCTGTGGTTTTCCTGAGATTCCAGCGTGATCAGCGCCATGAATAAAGTCTCGTTAATTCCCTGAGCCTTCAGCATCTTGTTGCGGTTTTCCAGCAACTTTCCTTGCATATGCATGCAAAGACGAGTCAGGAGAATCTCCTGATAGGGAAAAGCTTCGTGACGGCTGGCACGAAACTTAAGCATCTGTTCTATGGGCGAAAACGAACTATCCATTTGGGCATAACCTCATTAATTGCAGCAGATATAGTAACGACGGTGATAAATAAAGTAAATGTATTATTTTCTTAAGTGTGGATAACGGGCGATGCCTGAATGGTCGCACAGGCCGCGAGTGGCGCGCCATACAGCGATTTCATCACATCATACTCCCGGGGAAAGCGGGAGTCCTCAGGGGAAAAACCAGGAATAATCAGAGGTATCGCTAATGATTTTGAATAAATGTGCAATGGAAGGATACAGAACGAAGTTAATCTGAGCAGGTTGAAATAAAGGGGGAACCATGTGTGATATGTCTGCCAGGATGTAATAAGCATTATGTTTGAATAAAAATACAGGGCCTACATTAGCAAACTCCAGGCCGCCTTAACAGTCGCAATTTGAGTGGACGTCGGCGGCCTGTCCCTTCAGGTGACGCTTTCCTGACGATGGTAACCGTGCCACCAGACCAGCAGCCCAAGCACCGAAACCAGCGCGCCCGCGCCGCACACGCCATTCCAGCCCGCTTGCTGCCAGGCGCTGGCGGAAATCAGCGAACCAGCGGCGCCGCCGATAAAGTAGCTGGTCATATAGCCCGCCGTCAGGCGATTACGCGCCTGTGGGTGTGCATGATAGATCACGCTCTGGTTGGTGATATGTACCCCCTGAACGGTGAGATCCAGTACCACAATCCCCAGGATCAGTGCGGGGATGGACCACTGGCCCAGCGCGATCGCTCCCCAGGAGAGCAGTAGCAGCAGCAGCCCGCCGCTGGTGGTCAGGTGAGCTTTGCCCTTATCGGCCAGCCCGCCGACCGGTCTGGCGCCCAGAGCGCCTGCCGCACCGGCCAGACCAAAAAGGCCGATGATCCCTTCGGAATAGTTAAACGGCGGCGCCGCCAGCAGAAAGGCCATTGAGGTCCAGAGGATGCTGAAGTTAGCAAAGGTCAGGCAACCCAGCAGGGCACGGGTACGCAGCAGGCGATCGTGGGCGAACAGGCTAAAGATGGAGGCCAATAGCTGACCGTAATTCAGGGTGTTGTGCTCTTTCACCCGCGGCAGACCGCGCCACAGGGCGACTGCCATCAGCGCCATCAGAGCGCTGGCCACCCAGTAGACGGTACGCCAGCCCCCAAGGCTTGCCAGCAGGCCCGCCACGGTGCGCGCCAGCAGTATACCCAGCAGCAGGCCGCTCATAATGGTGCCCACCACCCGACCGCGGCGCTCAGGAGCCGCCAGGGTTGCAGCAAGGGGGACCAGAATCTGCGCGACCACCGAAAACAGCCCGGTCAGCGCGGTACCCAGAATCATTAGCGCCAGATTCTGGCTGAGGGCAGTGATCAGCATACCGCCAGCGGACAGTAGCGTCATCGCCACGATCAGGCTGCGACGTTCAAACATATCTCCCAGCGGTACCAGGAATAGCAGCCCGGCGGCGTAACCCAACTGGGCCGTGGTGACAATAAAACCGGCCTGGTTTACCGACAGGGAAAAGGCGCTGGCGATGGTGTCCAGCAGCGGCTGCGCGTAGTAGTTACTGGCGACGGCAAGGCCGGTGGCGACGGACAGTAGCAGCGTCAGCGAGGGGCTAATGCCTCGATCTTGTTGGGTCATTCGATTTTAGCGTTCGATGGGGGATGGAGCGCACAATAATAGTGAATATTCGCGGCGCTGCCACCCTGAACTTACGGTTTTCAGGTGTCGGATTGTGCCACACGACGGCCTGGCTGGCGTTACAAGGGCAGGGCCTCCAGCGCACGGCGGATGGCCGGGCGCGCCAGCTGCCCGACCAGCCAGGGGCTGTAAGCGGCGGGAATGGCGCTAACGCCTGCCAGCAGGCGATCGACGGGGACCCAACTGTAATCCATCACTTCGTCCGGGCGTGGCTGCGGTTCGCTATCGGTGCGGGTAAACCAGACCGGGCAGTATTCGTTTTCGATAATACCGCTGGCATCGACGGCGAAATAACGATAGTCGTTATCGATAAGCTGCGGCTGTGGAATGGTCAGCCCCAGCTCCCACTGGCAGCGGCGCTTGACGGCATCGCTCATCTCTTCGTTCGGCATGGGGTGTCCACAGGCCGAATTGGTCCACACGCCGGGCCAGGCTTTTTTACTCAGGGCGCGGCGGGTCAGCAGCAGCTCGTTGCGCTGATTAAAGACATAGCTGGAAAAGGCCAGATGCAGGGGCGTGTGGTCGCTGTGCACCCGGGATTTGGCTTCAGTCCCGATAACGCGCAGATTGTCATCCAGCAGCAGGACCTGTTCATCAGGTTGATTCATCGTTACTCCGCGCAGTTCGATTGTGTGGCGATAATGATAAATGACCCTATTATCCGTATAAGAACATAACTTGCGGTTAAACCCGTAGCGATTTGTCGACAGATGCTTTCTTCTGCGTACCACTGGCGCCCAGGGGGCGCCAGTGGCTGATTAACGCGATGCGCTCTGGCTTACCGCACCTGCGGGGTTAATATCGGTGCGGGTCAGAACCGGCTGGGGCTGCGATGTCGCGCTGCCGCTCAGCTCGCTGACCAGATCGTTAATCCCGTCGCTCATACTGGAAAAACGGGTCAGGGGGGAGCGGGTCACCACCACAAAGGCGCCGACGTTTTTCTCCGGCACCATCGCCATATAGGTGATAAAACCCCCGGCGCCGCCGGTTTTCTGGATAATTCCCGGCCTGCCGTCTTTCGGTTTCATATAGACCCAGCCCAGCCCCAGGGCATCGGCCCGGCCAGGTACGTCCATGCCAATCACTTTAGCAAACTGGCTACGCTGGTAGATCAGCGTCTGCATGCGATCCGCCTGGCTGCTTCTGGAATGGAAGTCGGATGCCAGGAACTGCTGCATCCAGCGCATCATATCGTCCGGCGTGGAGTAGATACCGCCGCTGCCGACAGCGGCCAGCGTATTGTTACAGGGGCTGGCGCCACGTTCGGGGATCATCAGCCTTCCGCACTGATCCGGCGAAGGGGTAAAGGTGGTGTCTTTCATCCCGAGTGGACGGGCGATCTGCTCATCGAACAGTTTGGGATACGGCTTACCTGAAGCGCGCGCCAGGGCATCGGCCAGCAGATCGTAGGCCAGGTTAGAGTAGGCGGCCTGACTGCCGGGGGCGTGTTTCAGGCTGGCCGATTCCAGCCAGTTCCAGCGCTGCTGGCGGGTAGGCCAGATAAAGACCGGGCGGGGAGAGACGCCGCCTGGCTGTTCGCGGGGCAGGGCGCTGGTATGGGTCGCCAGGTTAACCAGCCGGATGGGTTCGCCGTGATAGGTAGGCACCCGGGCGCCAGGCGGCGCGTATTTGCTGAGCGGATCGTCGAGTTGCACCACCCCCTGGTCGAGCAGCTTAACCATCACTTCGCTGGTCATCAGCTTGGTCAGAGAGGCAACGCGGATCACCGAATCGAGCCGCGGCTTCACATTGTTGCCGGGGCGGGTTTCCCCCAGGCTCTGAAAGACGCGCTGGTTGCCGTTAATAACGACCATCGCCATGCCTGTGGCGCCGCTTCCGTAGAAGATATGATTGGCGTAACGCTCGGCGATATCTGCGGTGGACAGCGGGTCCGGCGCCTGTGCCGCCCGGCTAGCGATGGGAAGTGCCGCCAGAGCGATAGCGGCAAAAGAGAGAAAACGATGTTTCAATGCAATCCGTCCAGTGAGTGTACAATTTTTAACTTAAGACTATTGGTGTTTATATCACGATGTGGCGCTTTGCCAGCACAGGTGCGCGTTATCGCACGAAAAAAAACGTAACCTGTCGTTTCACGGGTAACCCTTTTTTACCTGAGCGTACCGACAGAGCCAACGGCCGCCGCTGGCGTGGGTGAGGAAAGTTCCCGGAGGTGCTCTTTCGTGCGATCCAGCAAGGCAGAACGCCTTTTATAAGGAATTACTTAAGACGTACTCTTGTCCATCGTCAACCTGCTTCACGGTTTGATACAAGATTCTGACGTTACTGTGACTCGCTTCACGTTATCTTCTGTGGGTTTGGTCACCTGCGCGGGGCGGGATTCCTGCGCCGCCGCTATGGCGATTCGTGTTTATGCTGGAGTTTTATTGATGTTTAAATCTTTTTTTCCGCGTCCGGCGCTGTTTTTCTCTTCGGCGCTTATCTGGATGCTGGTAACTATCCTGTTCTGGCAGCTGGGCGGTGAACGCTGGCTGAATCATATCGTCGGCGCCAGCGAGCAGGTACCGATCAGTGCAGCCCGTTTCTGGTCCGCCAGTTATCTGCTGTTTTACGGCTACTATTGGGCCTGTACCGCGCTGTTCGCCGGATTCTGGTTTATCCGGGCGCCGCACCGCTGGCAGTACTGGTCGATACCAGGTAGTGCGCTTATTGTCTTCGTCACCTGGTTTCTGGTGGAGGTGGGGCTGGCGGTTAACGCCTGGTATGCGCCGTTCTACGATCTGATCCAGCAGGCGTTAACCTCGCCGGGTAAAGTGCGGATTAATCAGTTTTACAGCGAGATAGGCGTCTTTCTGGGAATTGCGCTGATCGCCGTCGTGGTATCGGTACTGAATAATTTCTTCGTTAGCCATTACGTCTTTCGCTGGCGTACCGCCATGAATCAGTACTATACCGCGCACTGGCAGCGACTGCGCCATATTGAAGGGGCGGCCCAGCGCGTGCAGGAAGATACCATGCGTTTCGCCACGACGCTGGAAGATGTGGGCAGCCAGTTGCTTAAGGCGGTGGTCACGCTGTTCGCCTTTCTGCCGGTGCTGGTGGCGCTCTCTCCCCATATTAAAGAGTTACCGGTGGTGGGACAGATTCCGTATCCGCTGGTGGTGGCGGGCGTGGTCTGGGCGCTGATGGGTACCGCGCTGCTGGCGCTGGTAGGGATCAAGCTGCCCGGTCTGGAGTTTAATAATCAGCGAGTGGAGGCGGCCTACCGAAAGGAGCTGGTCTACGGCGAAGACGATCCCACCCGTGCTGCGCCGCCCACGCTGGGTGAGCTGTTTCACTCGGTGCGCCGTAACTACTTCCGGCTCTACTTCCACTATATGTACTTTAATATCGCCCGCATTCTCTATATGCAACTGGATAATGTTTTCGGCCTGATCGTGCTGTTTCCGTCGATTGCGGCCGGGGCCATTACTCTGGGACTGATGACCCAGATCCTCAATGTGTTCGGCCAGGTGAGGGAAGCGTTCCAGTATCTGATTCTCTCCTGGACCACCCTGGTGGAGCTGATGTCGATCTACAAGCGTCTGCGCAGCTTCGAGCACCATCTGGATGTGCCGCAGCCGCAGATGATTCAGGAAGCCTGAAGGCGCGGGCGTTGACGGCACAGCGGCATAATGGCAGGCTCGCCGGCAGCGAACCCGCAATTTGGAAGGAAATCTATGGAGAATCATCGACGCTTGCGGCTACCTGCCATCGGGATACTGGCCGCGCTGGTGCTGGCGGGCTGTAGTCAACAACGCGCGCAGCCGCTGCCTGAAGGGGTAAAGCCCGTCGACGTGGCTGCCACCGTACGTCAGAAAATGCCGGCCAGCGTAAAGGATCGTGATGCCTGGGCCCGGGATATCGCCACCACCTTCTCCAGCCAGGGGCTGGCGCCCACCGAAGAGAACGTCTGTTCGGTGCTGGCGGTGGCGGCTCAGGAGTCCACGTATCAGAGCGATCCCACGGTGCCGAATCTGAGTAAAATTGCCTGGCAGGAGATCTACCGCCGCGCCGGTAAGCTTTACGTGCCGGAGTTTATGGTGCGGGCGGCGCTATCGGTGAAGTCCCCCACCGGGAAGAGTTACGCCGAGCGTCTGGATCGCGTGAGGAGCGAAGGGGAGCTGAGCGCTATATTCGATGACTTTATCGATATGGTGCCGCTGGGACAGAAGCTGTTCGGGCGTCTGAACCCGGTCCATACCGGCGGGCCGATGCAGGTCAGCATCGCCTTTGCCGAACAGCACCAGGACGGCTATCCGTGGAAGATAACCGGTACCGTACGCCAGGAAGTGTTTACCCGGCGCGGCGGCCTGTGGTTCGGTACTTATCACCTGCTGAACTATCCGGCCAACTATGACCGGCCTCTCTATCGCTTTGCCGACTTTAACGCCGGCTGGTACGCCAGCCGTAATGCCGCCTTCCAGCAGGCGGTCAGTAAGGCCAGCGGCGTAAAACTGGCGCTGGATGGCGATCTGATCCGCTATGACAGCGACGAGCCGGGTAAGACTGAACTGGCGGTACGTCGGCTGGCGTCACAGCTCGATATGAGCAATAGCGAGATCCATCAGGCGCTGAAGCAGGGCGATACCCTGGAGTTTGAAGAAGAGTCGCTTTACGAGAAAGTCTTTGCGCTGGCGGAAAAGCGCAGCGGCAGAAAACTGCCGCGGGCTATTTTGCCGGGGATTACTCTGGAGAGCCCGAAGATCACCCGCAATCTGACCACCGCATGGTTTGCGAAACGGGTGGACGATCGCCGGGCTCGCTGTATGGCTCGCTAGCGGCGTAGATGACGACGCCGCAGGCGTAACGCGGTTACCGAGGCGCCCACCAGCAGGGCGCCAAGGGCAAAAACCCCAATCCCGAACAGGCTGCCAACCCCAAGTCCCATTTCAATCTGTGGGCGGGTGGTATCGCTGTTCTGCATCAGATGTTCAAAGACGCCGGGCGCCTGGATCAGCATATCGACCAGCAGTGAGCCGACCCAGAAAAAAAACAGCACGAAAAGTGCGTAGGCGACGTTGCCCAGGGGAGATCCTTTCCCTTTCGTACCGGTCACCGCCGGTTTCGATAAAGTAAAGTCTGCCATATAACCTCCGGGGATACTGTCCTGAATGCGGGATGTAACCCGTAATGGTCAGTGTGGCAGGTCATAGGGATTGTCAATATCGGATTGCTGGTAATTTCGGGTACAGAATGCTCCTGGAGTCGCAATTTCTGCTCCATTTCACATTTATGTAACTTTTATTTCCGTACGGTAATATTTGAGATTTTCCGCACTTAGGGCCGGTTCAGCGCTGACAGCGCTGAACCGGCATCTGTTTACGGTATGCTCCCGGCGGCTGGTGGAAGGTCCTGGTAAAGATACGGGTAAAGGTCTGCTGCGACTCGTAGCCATACTTAAGACTGATATCAAACACCTTCTCATCGGTATTGCGCAGATCCCGCGCCGCCATCTTCAGCTTTCTTTCACGGATATAGCGACCCAGGCTCTGTCCGGTGTACTGAAGGAACAGGCGTTGAAGGTGCCATTTGGAATAGCCAGCGTGGCGGGCGATGTCATCAATGCGCAACGGCTGGTGCAGATTATCATCGATCCAGTCGATCAGCGTTTCAATGACCTGATGCGGAATGGACATAGTTTCTCTCCCTTTTTGCGGCAGGTGCGACGTTATTATTTTTGCCACCAGGTGGTGAACGGCTGCTGGTGGTCTGTCCGGACGACTTCCCCCATCTGCGGCGTTAGCAGCGTCCAGGGCTTTTCAGCGGCGGCAGCCACCAGGCGCCGCCAGGGGTCGTTCCATTTATGATTGGCCAGTACAAAGCGCCCGGCGTGGCCGGGAATAACGGCGCGGGCATTCAGATCGCTGGCCCCCTGCGCCGCTTCTTCCGGCATCATATGAATATGTTTCCAGCTCGGGTCGTACTGACCGTTTTCCATAATGGCGATATCAATAGCGCCAAAGCGTTGGCCAATCTCTTTAAAGTGCGGTCCGTAGCCGCTGTCGCCGCTGTAGTAAATCTTGCTGTCCGGCGTGGCGAACATAAAGCTGGCCCACAGCGTCTGGTTGCTCTTCAGGCCGCGGCCGGAAAAGTGGCGGGCGGGCAGCACGTGCACATTCAGCGTATCTGACAGCGGCCAGCTCTGGTGCCAGTCGGATTCAATAATTCTGGCAGGGGCCATACCCCAGTGGCGCAGGTGCGATCCCACGCCGAGCGGCACCAGCGCCTGGCGAATCTTCGGCAATAGCGCCTTAATCGTGGCGTAATCCAGATGATCGTAGTGATCGTGAGAGATTATCAGCGTGTCGATCTCGGGCATGGTCTCGGCCTGCCAGGGCAGGGCGCGGGAAAAGGCCTTGTTCACGAAAGAGAAGGGCGCGGCGTAGTCGCTAAATACCGGATCGATCAGAATACGTTTGCCGCCCATCTGCAGATACCAGGAGGAGTGGCCAAGCCAGACGATAATCTCCTGTCGGGGATCCAGAGTACGCAGATCGGTAGGGAAATAAGGAAGCGGGGCGTCAGGGCGAAGCCCCTCTTTAGCGCGAAACAGCATCTCCAGCAGCAGTCGGGTTCGGCTTTTATCGCCGGTCAACATCGGCGTTGGCAGCGCATTATGGAACTGGCCGTCGTAAAAATTGGGCGAGCGGGCCAGCAGCGCCTGATGGGCACCGTCCGGCGCCCGACCAAAACCGGGCGCAAAACTGAGCGTCATTCCTACTGTAGTTGCTAGCGACATCATAATCACCGCGCTAATAATGAAAATTCTCATGACCAGGGTGCCAGACGACTCACAGATTTTTAGTCAGCACTGACAATAAGTTGAATATGAGTGAGTAAACACTCATTATATGGGCGAGCTGTTTTCCGTCAAGGAAATTATTAGGCGCACGGTTGAGGTTGCGGTCTGGCGGTAAGCCGTGATTCAATTCGCGGCAATCAGAACCCACGGGAGGTAAAACGAGTGGCTCGTCCAAAAAGTGAAGATAAGAAACAGGCATTACTGGAAGCGGCGACTATTGCCATCGCCCACGCCGGTATCGGCGCCTCTACCGCCATGATAGCGCGCGGCGCCCGGGTGGCAGAAGGAACCCTGTTTCGCTACTTTGCCACTAAGGACGAACTGCTGCGAGCGCTTTACCTGCACCTGAAACAGCTGCTTTGCCAGCGGATCCTGGGCGAGCTGGATCTCCAGAATTCACACCCGAAGGTATTGCTGAATAATATCTGGAACAGCTATATCGACTGGGGGATGGAGTGTCCGGACGGTTACCGGGCCGTCTGCCAGCTGGAAGTCAGCGATAAGATCGATGACGCTATCCGCCGTCAGGCCGACGAACAATTTCCTGAACTCAACGATCTGTGCGAACAGCAGGTACGGCCGGTGTTTCGCAGTGACACCTACCGGACTTTTGGCGATCGGATGTTTATGGCGCTGGCGGAAACCACCATCGCCTTCGCCAGCCGCGATCCTGAGCGTGCCAGCGAAGTGAAAAGCATTGGTTTTGAAACCATGTGGCGGGCGTTGGCCAACGACTAAGCGGGGCGGTCCCCGCCTGTTGCAATGTCAGAGAACGACGGAACTTTCCAGGGCGCTGTGTTGGGCATGGCGTTCCAGAGCCAGGTCGATCAGGCGGCTGATTAAGTCGCGATAACCGATGCCGCTGGCCTGCCACAGCTTGGGGTACATGCTGATATTGGTAAAGCCGGGTAGCGTATTGATTTCGTTGACGATGACCTCGTTATTCGGCGTCAGGAACACATCCACCCGGGCCATGCCGCAGCATTCCAGCGCCTGATATGCCTGGACGGCAATGGCGCGAATGCGGTCGTTGATTTCCGGGGGCAGATCGGCGGGCACCACCACGTTGGCCTGGTTGTCGCTGATGTATTTCGCGTCATAGCTATAGAACTGGGCGCTGACCACGATCTCGCCGCAGGTGCTGGCCTGGGGCTGATCATTGCCGAGTACGGCGCATTCGATCTCACGCCCCTGAATCCCCTGTTCGACAATCACTTTGGTATCGAAGCGGAAAGCCAGATCCAGAGCCGCCTGGTACTCCTGTGCGCTGGTCACGCGGCTGACGCCCACCGAAGAGCCCTGACAGGCGGGTTTAACGAATATCGGCAGCCCGAAACGCTGGCTGAGGGCGGCAAAGTCGACACTGTCGCGGATGGCTGGCCTCAGAGTGACGAAAGGCGCCACATTGAGACCGGCGTCGCGCAGCAGGCGCTTGGCCACATCTTTATCCATACTGGCCGCCGAGCCCAGCACGTCAGAGCCGACAAACGGCAGATTCGCCATCCGTAGCATGCCCTGCAGGGAGCCATCCTCGCCGAGGGTGCCGTGCACGATTGGGAAGATGACGTCTACCGGCAGAGCGTCGCCGCTCAGGGTATCGGTCAGCGCTGGCGCTTCGCTTCCCGGCAGCAGGGCAAGAAGGTGTGGAGAGGGATTCAACGCGATATGCGCCGGGGAGTCGGCGTGATTGAGCCAGCTGTCGGGCGCGTTTAACTGCCAGCGGCCTGTTTTATCCATGCCTAACAGCACCGGTTCAAAGCGCGTTTTATCCAGTGCATCGACAATATTCTTCGCCGACTGTAACGACACTTCGTGCTCGGACGATTTGCCGCCGAACACGATACCCACCCGTAGTTTTGCCATGTCAGAAACCCTATAAGAAAATGGTGCAAAGCAGACAAAATAGCACGCTCCCCACAGGGCTTCATCTGCTTCCTGCGTTCAATATGGCACAACCTTCTATACTGATTATTCTCTACGCGAAGAGCCGGATTCTGCCATGGCAAAATGGGGAGGTTTCCTGATTTTCATGCTGCTGGCGGCGACGTTTGCCTGGTGGGGCACTGGCGCGATACCCCCGCAATACAATCCGTGGGCGCCTCTGACCCTGGACGCCCCCCCGACGCTTGTGACCCGCTATAAGCTGCGCGGGCTGGAATCACAGCCTCAGCGCTGTTTTGCGCTGCTGGAGACTGCGCGCGCCAGGGGGATGATAGGCTGGCGTCACCAGCCGGACGGCGGCGGCGAGTGTCCGCTGCACGATCGGGTTCGGGTGGCGAATTTTGGCGCTATCGCGCTAAGCGGTCCCTTTCTGGCCAGCTGTCCGCTGGCGCTACGCAGCGTGATGTTCTGGCATCAGCGGGGAGCGAAGCTGGCCGGTCAGTTACAGGGCAGTGCGCTCACCCGTATCGACCATATCGGCAGCTATGCCTGCCGCAATATTTACCACCGCAGCGAAGGGCGGCGCAGTGAACACGCCAGCGCCGATGCCCTGGATGTGCGCGGCTTTCGTTTTGCCGACGGGCAGCGCATCAATATTCTGAAGGACTGGCCGGAAGACGGGCAGCGCGGCGTACTATTACGGGAACTGTTTTACCAGGGGTGCCCTTATTTCGGCAATTCGCTGGGACCGGAGTTTAACGCCGCCCATGCCGACCACTTTCACCTTGGGGTGAATGGCTTCGGTCTGTGTCGCTAATCCGTTTGTATGATAAAATCGCACCGCCTGGAGGAAGGGCATCGGGTGCGCCATCCCGGGGTGCGCTTTCTGCTACGCTTTTATCTCTTTTTGATTGACGTTTGACTTGCTGAGTAACTCCCCCTGATGGAAAAGTGGAAGATCAACCTAATATCGGTCTGGTTCGGCTGTTTCTTCACCGGCCTGGCCATCAGCCAGATTCTGCCGTTTCTGCCACTTTACGTCGCCCAATTAGGAGTGACTTCCCACGAAGCGCTATCCCTCTGGTCCGGTCTGACATTCAGCATCACTTTTCTGGTTTCGGCTATCGTCTCGCCTATGTGGGGGAGCCTGGCGGATCGTAAAGGGCGCAAACTGATGCTGCTGCGCGCCTCCGCCGGTATGGCGGTAGCGATTCTGCTACAGGCCTTTGCCAGTAACGTCTGGCAGCTGTTCCTGCTGCGTGGTTTGATGGGGCTGACTTCCGGTTATATTCCTAATGCGATGGCGCTGGTGGCATCACAGGTCCCGCGCGATCGCAGCGGTTGGGCGTTAAGTACGCTTTCTACGGCCCAGATTAGCGGCGTGATCGCCGGGCCGCTGCTGGGGGGCTTTATGGCTGATCATCTGGGGTTACGCACCGTCTTTCTGGTGACGGCCGGGCTGCTGATGGTGAGTTTTACCGTGACGCTGTTGCTGATTCATGAAGGGGCCCGTCCGGCCCAGACAAAGAGCGAACGCCTGAGCGGTAAGGCGGTGTTTGCGTCGTTGCCTTATCCGAAACTGATCATCAGCCTGTTTGTGACCACCATGGTGATTCAGTTGTGTAACGGCTCTGTAGGGCCGATTCTGGCGCTGTTTATTAAAAATATGGCGCCGGACAGCAACAATATCGCCTTTATGAGCGGTCTGATCGCTGCGGTGCCCGGCATCTCGGCGCTGATTTCCGCGCCGCGTCTGGGGCGGTTGGGGGATCGTATCGGTACCTCCCGTATACTGGTGGCGACCCTGGCGGCGGCGGCGGTGCTTTTCTTCGCCATGTCATTTGTCACTTCCCCTGTGCAATTGGCGGTGCTGCGTTTTCTGTTGGGATTTGCCGATGGCGCTATGCTGCCCGCGGTGCAGACGCTGCTGGTCAGAAATGTCAGCGAGCAGGTGACCGGGCGTATTTTTGGTTATAACCAGTCCTTTATGTACCTGGGAAATGTCGTAGGGCCGCTTATGGGGGCCGGAGTATCGGCAATGGCGGGCTATCGCTGGGTGTTTATCGCCACGGCGCTGGTAGTGTTAGTTAATCTGTGGCATCTGGGGCGAACGCTGAAGCAGCAGAAGGCGGCATCAAAAACAATATAAGATTATTGTTAACTGATATATAAACTGCACATTTATTTCCTGACTAAAATGGTCGGTAATTGTGAACTGCGACAGTAAAAACGTTTCGCTGCCGCGGATTCTTTGCAGTTTCGCACATTCTCTCACCGACCTGAAAAAAATATGCTATCCGCCTCTGGGATTTATCCTGCATGAGTGTTAAGTTGGTGTTAAAGAATCCTCGTGGGAATCATCTCATGAAAAACTTAATTGCCGAGCTATTGGTTAATCTGGCTGAAAAAGAGGCCCAGACCAACGATATCGCTGCCCGTCTTGGGGCGCTTGAAGTGGTTGTTACTGCGCTACTGGGGGGGCTTGACGCTCCGCAACGACAGGCGCTGGTGGATAATGTCGAGACGGAAGTCGATCGCTACCGGAAAAACATGAATGCAAACGTTTACACGCCGGAATTATTGCAGCATCACCTGCAAAGACTACTCAGCCAGGCATCCTGAACCAGCCTAATTAATCGCTCTCCGCTGTCATAATATCGTCACCTGCTATTTCTATCATGATCCGGTTTTATTTCGTAAACACCGGATTCGGCAATGTGGCGTGCTGGTTATTGTTGGTGCATTTTCAGGATAATGTTGAACATGTGAAACGATCAGGGCTGTAATCTCTTTTCCCTGGCTTTTTTCTTAATGTCGGGCCACTATTTAGCGCGCACAATAAAAAAGGATCGCATGATGAAAAAATTGTTTATGGCAATGGTCGTTATTGGTATGGCCTGTGGCGCCAGCGTGCAGGCTGCGGAAAAGCAGGCGACGCCGCAACAGCAGCGGATGACCGTCTGTAATCAGCAGGCGGGCGCGAAAAGTCTGAAAGGCGATGAGCGTAAAAGCTTTATGAGCAATTGCCTGAAAAAAGATGCAGCGCAGGCAGAGAAAAAACTTACGCCTCAGCAGGCTAAAATGAAGCGCTGTAACGCCGATGCCGCGAAGAAATCTCTGAGCGGCGATGCGCGCAAGAGTTTTATGAGTAACTGCCTGAAAAAGGCGTAATGCGTGAAGCATAACAGCGCGCCCCGGCGATAAACCGGGGCGTTTTTTATGGAAGCAGGTATCAGGACTTGCTCATCTGGCGGGATTTTGCCATGCACTGTTCCATCGCTTCGATAACGGCGGAGCGTAGTCCTTTCTGTTCCAGCACGCGGACCGCCTCAATAGTGGTGCCGCCCGGTGAGCACACCATATCCTTCAGCACGCCCGGATGTTCTCCGGTTTCCATCACCATTCGCGCCGATCCCATCACCGCCTGAGCAGCAAACTTATAGGCCTGAGCGCGGGGCATACCGCCGAGTACTGCGGCGTCGGCCATGGCTTCAATAAACATAAAGACGTAAGCTGGCGCCGATCCGCTCACGCCGACTACCGGGTGAATCATCTCTTCCGAAATCACCTCCGCCTGGCCGAAGCCGCGGAACAGATTTACCGCATCGGCGGTATCTTCCGGGGTAACCAGCGCATTCGGAGTGACCGAGGTCATACCGGCATTCACCAGCGCCGGGGTGTTCGGCATAGCGCGGATAATTTTGCGATCGTGGCCCAGGGCCATCGCCAGCTGATCGAGGGTGATACCCGCGGCGACAGAGATAACCAGAGAGTCTTTACTCAGGCTTGAGGCGATGTCGGTCAGCATCTTCAGCATGATATTGGGCTTTACGGCGGCGAACACGATATCGGCAATCTGAGCCACCTCCTGCGCGCTCTGGGCGCCGTTGATGCCGAACTGCTCGCGCAGGGCATCGACTTTTTCCTGCGTCGGCGTATAGACCCAGATCTGACCGGCGGAGACCAGGCCACTGGCGATAATGCCCCCCAGGATGGCCTTGCCCATGTTGCCGCAACCAATAAAACCGATTTTCTTATCCACAGCATCACTCCGTCATTTGTCTCTCAAGTAATGATAGAGTATCGCAGCTTGCCCTCCTGATGTAGGGGGAGGGCGCATAATGGGAAGACTGACGATTTTCCCCAATGGGTCATATCAGTGGAACGTGGAGTAGATAATGCAAATCTGGGTGGATGCGGATGCCTGTCCGAACGTAATTAAAGAGGTGCTGTACCGGGCGGCGATGCGGACGCAAATTCCCGTCACTCTGGTGGCGAATCAGGCGCTCAGGGTGCCCGCTTCCCCAATGATCCGCACCCTGCAGGTGGCGTCGGGCTTTGATGTGGCGGATAACGAAATTGTGCGCCGCTGCGCAGCCGGAGATCTGGTTATCACCGCTGATATCCCGCTGGCCGCCGAGGTGCTGGAAAAGGGGGCCGCAGCGCTTAACCCGCGCGGTGAACGCTACAGCCCGGCGACCATCCGTGAACGTCTGACGATGCGTGACTTTATGGAAACGCTGCGCAGTAGCGGCGTTCAAACCGGCGGACCGGCAACGCTCAGTCCGCGCGACCGCCAGCAGTTTGCCGCTGAACTGGACAAGTGGCTGCAGGCGGCCAGGAGGGGTTAGAGCCAGCTGTCGTCGTCACCGCCAAAGTCGCCGTCGCCGCCAAAATCGTCGTCGCCGAAGTTCATCCAGTCGCCGCCGTCATCCTGAGTGACACTGGCGTCCTGGAACGCGTCGTCGCCCCGATCGTTGTCGGCTGCGGAGTTGTCAGCCGCCGGGTTATCGGCCGTCGTGCTGGCGGCATCATTCGCCTGTGGCTCGGGCTCGTTAATGATGTTCACGATCTCCTGCGGCTGGGAATGCTGGAACATGCCGGTCAGCATATTACCCAGTACCACGCCGCCCGCCACGCCTGCCGCCGTCTGTAGGGCGCCAGCCATAAAGCCGCCGCCGCGAGTCGCCTGAGGCGCTGCCGACTGGGCATAACCACCCGGTGCGGCACTTTGCTGGTACTGGCTGGTGCCGGGAATGGGGGCGCTACCACCATGAGGCGCGGCGCTGGCGGTTTGACGCGTCGGCGTGCTCTGCTGGCCGCCGCCGAACAGCCCGGCCAGGAAACCGCCACTGGCCGGTTTGGCCTGTTCCAGTTCGCGAACCTGAGATTCCAGCTCCTGAATTCGGGCATTGAGCTGTTTCACCGCCGCTTCCTGGATCAGGATAGTCTGCGCCATATAGTAGGGGGCGGCAGGCTGACGCTTCAGATGCTCATTAATCCGTGATTCGGCCGCTTCATCGCGTGCTGTGCTGTTATCCTGCGCCTGCTGCAGACGATCAAAAAGCCCATCGATCAGGCGTTGTTCTTCAGATTGCATAGTTTCCTGGCTCCATCATTCTCAATACGGTTACCAGTTTGCCGTAAAATGGCGAGCTGTAAACGGGAAGCCGGGTAAAGGTTTGCGGAAATATGTTAACGGACATCTCATTCTTATCTGGCAGGAAAAGGTTGAGCACGATGGCCACTTTCGGTAAGGTGGGCTGCTATTTGGTACATAAAGTTTACAGTTGATAAATACGTTAGACTTTTCTGGTTATCAGGCGCGTACCGTCAACGTTGCACTGTATTATTTACGTTACACTTTTCTCTGTACTAGCCAGCTGATATGATCCCAGTTTCGACCCCCAGTCACAAACCTGGACCGACAAGGACGACGGAGAGAGAGGATTTTCCACCCATGACACAACCCCTGTTTTTAGTCGGTGCACGTGGCTGCGGTAAAACCACGGTTGGCGGCGAGCTGGCGCAGGCCCTTAACTATCGCTTTGCCGATACCGATCACTGGCTGCAACAGAATGCCGGAATGAACGTAGCGCAGATTGTGGAAGGTGAAGGGTGGGCCGGTTTTCGCCAGCGGGAATCCCAGGCTCTACAGGCCGTAACGGCCCCCGAACAGGTGATCGCGACCGGTGGCGGTATGGTGCTGGCTGACCATAATCGTCGCTTTATGCGCGAACGCGGCGTGGTTATCTATTTAGAGGCGTCGGTGGCCGAACTGGCCAGAAGGCTGGAGGCTTTCCCGGAAGAGGGCCAGCGGCCAACCCTGACCGGCCGTGGGATTAGCGATGAAGTGGCCGAGGTCCTGGCAGCCCGCGATGCCCTGTACCGCGAAGCTGCCCATCATGTGGTGGATGCCAGCCTTCCGCCGCAGCAGGTGGTGACGCAGATTCTGTGCGCGCTGCGACTGGCAGATGCCTGCTAGTTTCCTGACTTCCCGTGTGCGGTGTCCCGCCGCACATTAATTATTCCTTTTGCTCATCGTTTTTACCTGTGACTTCATGGGATTAAAGCGCAACGGTTGACATTTCGTTAATCTTTTTAACGAAACATTTCCCGTAACGTGCCAGGCTTGTGGTTAATTTATAATCGACCGTTGGCACGTGCGCGCTGGCGGCCGTATCCGAAAAGTAGTGGTTGGCAAAAAAGGCGAGCAAGATGAACACATCCCTGGCGATTGTCACCGCCGGCGTCGTGCCGGTGGGTGAAGTCATGCCACTTTTAACCGAACATATCACTGAACAACAAATCACGCATATCAGTCTGTTAGGGCGGCTGACCCGCGAAGAGGCACTGGAGGATTACGGCGCCGCCCCGGGTGAAGAGACCGTGCTGGCGCTGCTCAGGGATGGCGAACTGGTACAGCTCTCACTCAATAAGGTCGAACTGGCGCTACAGGGGATGATCGAGCTCCTGGATAACCAGGACTATGACGTCATTCTGGTACTGGGGAATGGCCGCTACACCCGGCTTAGCGCCCGCAATGCGATGCTGCTGGTGCCTGACCGACTGATCCCGCCGCTGGTGGCCTCGATCGTAGAAGGGCATCAGGTGGGGATCCTGTTGCCAACGCCGGAGCTGCTCTCGTTCCAGCAGAAAAAGTGGCGGGAGCTGGGGAATTCGCCCCTTTATACCCCCGCGGCTTCTCTGAGCGATGACAGCGCCCTGGTCGGCGCAGGAAGGGAGCTGGTACAGCGTGGAGCCGATGTGCTGGTGCTCGACAGCCTGGGTTTTCATCAGCATCATCGCGACCTGCTACAGCGGGCGCTGGATGTGCCGGTGCTGCTGTCGCATATGCTACTGGCGCGTCTGACTTCGGAGCTGTTGGTTTAAGCGCTGTGGCGGGGATTGCCGCTGGCAACTATAGTCTTCCCAGAGGGCAACGGGGGAGGCCTTATGCTTAACAGCAATGATTATCTGTTGGGGAAAGTGAAATCCATCGGCTTTACCAGCGCCAGCGCCGGACAGGCCTGTGTGGGGGTGATGTCGGTAGGGGAATATACCTTCGATACCGCGCAGCCGGAAGAGTTTACCGTGGTCAGCGGCGCGTTAAAGGTGCTGCTGCCTGGCGAGGCGGCCTGGAAAACCTTTAGCTCCGGCTCGGTTTTCACCGTACCGGCGCAGAGCGGTTTCCATCTGCAGGTGGCGGAGCCGGTGGCTTATCTGTGCCGCTATCTGGTGCGATGATCGTGAAACTATGCTCACGCGATAACGCCCGCGACCATTACGAACGCGGGCGTTTTTGCAATCAGCTATCCGTTACTTCTGGGCAGCCAGCGCCTGTTTGATCCAGCCGTCGAACTGCGCCTGATGGGCTTTGATCCAGCCATCGACGTGGTTATTGATATCCGCTTCGGATGATTTACCGTCATGCATCATCGCGTTCTGGGCGTTGATATCGGCCAGCGGCAGCTTCATGATGGCGAACAGTTTTGCCGCAGCCGGGTTCTTCGCGGCCCATGCCTTATTGGCGACGATATGCATCACGTTCACCGGGAAGCCGTAGTTGGTGCCGTTCGGTAGTTTGGTATCGATATCTTTCTGCTCGCCAGGCATTGAGGAGAAAGGCACCTGCAGCCAGACCACGTCTTTGCCCGGCTTCATCACATCACTGACCCAGTACGGCGTCCAGGTGTAGTACAGAATCGGCTTGCCCTCTTTGTGGCGGGTGATGGTATCCGCCATCATCGCCGCATAGTTGCCCTGATTATGGGTCACGGTTTTTTCCAGACCGAAGGCCTTAAGCTGATGGTTGATCACCGTTTCACAGCCCCAGCCCGGGTTACAGCCGGTCATATCCGCCTTGCCGTCACCGTTAGAGTCGAACAGTTTGGCGATTTTGGGGTCTTTAAGCTGATCGATACTCTTGATCTTGTACTTATCGGCGGTCTTTTTATCGATCAGATACCCCTGGGCTGCGCCGGTTACAAAGGTGCCTTCGCGGTAGAACTTGTTATCGCCGCCGGCGGCCTTGTACATATCATCGTGCAGGGGCTGCCAGTTGGTGGCCAGGAAGGTGGCATCGCCAGAGGCAATGGAAGTGTAGGCGACGTTGTAATCCACTTCGCCCGGTTTATCGACGGTATAACCCAGTTTTTCCAGCGCGCGGCTGACCAGTAGGGTCTGGAAAGTCTCTTCGGTAATGGTGCTCTGCACCGGTTTTACAGTGATTCCTTTGCCCGGTAGGGCGTCGGCAAAGGCGCTGGTAGAGACCAGTGTGGCAAAGGCTGTGGCAAACAGGACAGAATGTTTCATCGTTATTCCTTTTGTTTGTGGGAGCAGAGCAGGCGGCTGCGAAGCCGCCCGACGCTTATTTGGTGAAGGGACGCATCAGAAGACCCACCGGACCAGAATGATACCAGTGGCGGCTACCGCGGCTGCGGGCATCGCGGCCGATGGACTGGGTCAGTCGGTCGAGGATAATCGCGAGGATCACGATCCCCACGCCGCCCACCGAGGCAAGACCCATATCCAGTCGGCCGATCCCCCGCAGTACCATCTGACCCAGACCGCCAACGGCAATCATTGAGGCAATCACCACCATCGACAGCGCCAGCATCAGGGTCTGGTTAACCCCGGCCATAATGGTGGGCATCGCCAGCGGCAGCTGAACCTTAAACAGCATCTGACGCGGGCTGGAACCAAAAGATCGCGCGGCTTCGATCAGATCTTCAGGCACCTGGTTAATCCCCAGGATCGTCAGACGCACGATGGGGGGCAGGGCGAAGATAATGGTCACCACCACCCCGGGCACGTTGCCGATACCGAACAGCATGACGATCGGTACCAGATAGACGAAGGCTGGCGTGGTCTGCATGGCGTCGAGTATCGGGCGCACGATCTTCGCGGTTCGGGGGCTACGCGCCAGCCAGATCCCAAGTGGCAGACCTATCACCACGCAGAACAGCAACGCGGTCAGCACCAGCGCCAGGGTGATCATCGCCTGGGACCAGGCGCCGATGGCGCCGATGACGATCAGCGACACCAGGGTCGCCACCCCCATGCTCAGGCTCGACATCTGCCAGGCGATCAGGGCGAAAATCAGAATCGCCACTGGCGCCGGCATGCCCAGCAGCATTTGCTGGAAGGCGTTCAGGATATAGTCCACCGGTACGCGGATCCCCTGGAACAGCGGGCGGAAGTGGGTGACTATCCAGTCGATGGCGGTGGTGACCCAACTGTCCAGCGGAATCAGCGTATGGTGGAACGGATCCATGATGTTGAAGTGTTCTGGTTGCGGCGCGGGGGCGCTGTTCAGCCAGTCGGCACCGCCGCCGCCGTCCTGCGGCGTCTGGGCCGGGGCGCCCCAGGCATCGGCGGCTGAACCGGCGTCTGCGCCGTTATTCGGCGCTTGGTTTGCGGCATCTGCGGCCTGGTTAGTCGTTTCGGCGCTACCCCATGGATTATTCTGTTCACTCATTGTTTGCTCCCTCCCGATCTAATGCCTGCAGCAGCATCCCCTTGGAGATGATGCCGATGTACTGCTGTGCCTCATCCACGACCGGTACCGCGCAGGGGGCCTGGCCGACGGGGGTGAGCAGCTCGCTGAGTGGCGTATCTGCCATCACGGGCTCCGGAGAGTCGAGCAGCGCCTCATCCAGTCCCTGTCCCGCCGCCAGCGCGCGTTTCAGGGAGTCGATAGAGACGATGCCAAGAAATTTCTGGCCGCGCTCGATGATGTAGCCGAACTCCAGAGCATCGTCCTGAAGCAGCTTCAGCGCCGAGCGGGGACCAAAACCGGTGGTCTTGCGCAGCAGGCCGCGCGGTGTCCGGCGGGCGATATCTTTGGCGCTAAAGACCTGGCTGATATCAACGCCGCGGAAGAAAGTGCGAACGTAATCGTTGGCCGGGTTGTTGAGGATCTCATCCGGTGTACCGACCTGAACCACCTCGCCGTTTTGCATAATGGCAATGCGATCGCCAATCCGCATCGCCTCATCAAGATCGTGGGAAATAAAGACCACGGTGCGCTGATGTTTAGCCTGGAGTTTGACTAATTCATCCTGCATTTCACTGCGAATTAAGGGATCGAGCGCCGAGAAAGCTTCGTCCATTAGCAGAATGTCGGGATTAATGGCCAGGGCGCGGGCCAGACCTACGCGCTGACGCATACCGCCGGAAAGTTCATCCGGGTATGCGTGCGCGTAATTTTCCAGTCCCACCTGGCGCAGGGCGTCGAGGGCTTTTTCCTGGCGCTCCTGCTGAGAGGCGCCGGCTAATTCCATACCGAATGCTGTATTATTCAGGACATTCATATGGGGCATTAGCGCAAAGGACTGGAAGACCATGGCGATTTTTTTTCTGCGCACCTCACGGAGTTCAGGTTCCGATATTCTGGCGATATCCACACCATCGATCAGTACCTGGCCGCGGGTGGGCTCTATCAGGCGATTGAGAAGGCGTACCATGGTGGATTTTCCCGATCCGGAAAGCCCCATAACGACGAAGATCTCGCCTTCTTCAATGGTCAGATTGGCGTCCTTAACGCCCAGTGAAAGCCCTGTTTTCTCTAAAAGTTGCTCTTTTGAGAAACCCTGGTCTATATATTTGAAGGCCCGTTGGGGATGTTCCCCAAATACCTTGTAAAGATTTTTGACTTCTAATTTAATTGCCATGAAAGAGCGTATTCCTGTTTTTATTTGAATATATTGAAATTCCTGGTGAAATAAAACTCAGGCTATACCCTAACATACTCAGATTCTGTGGCAACCCTCATATCCTGAGATGACTTTGCATGAGAATATGCTAATGGTTGTAAATTTACCGTGAGGCAAGGGCTCGGAGTGGATAATCGATGAGGCTATTTTTGTGATGTGGTGCAGAAAATGGTCATTTTTCTGATGGAGAAATGAACACCATTTTTAAAGATAATTTTTGTAATAAGCAAATGCTTATAGTGTGTTTTTTTTGGCCCGAATTCAAATAATTCGGGCGTTATTTTTTATTAATTGGCCATTCAATTAAAGAATAAAGAGAGATTAAAAATCCCAGTCTTCATCTTCGGTGGCAACCGCTTTTCCCATCACATAGGAAGAGCCTGAACCGGAGAAAAAGTCGTGGTTTTCATCGGCATTGGGAGAGAGGGCGGCCATAATCGCCGGGTTGACTTCCGCCATTTCAGGCGGGAACAGCGCCTCATACCCCAGGTTCATCAGCGCCTTGTTGGCGTTGTAGCACAGGAACGATTTAACCTCTTCTTCCCAGCCTGACTCGCCATACAGCGCTTCGGTATAGGTAAGCTCGTTTTCGTACAGCGCCATCATCAACTCAAGGGCGAAATTGCGTAGTTCATCGCGCTGTTCCTGGGTCACGCTCTCCAGCCCCTTCTGATACTTATAGCCGATGTAATAACCATGTACCGCCTCGTCACGAATGATCAGGCGGATAAGATCGGCGGTGTTGGTGAGTTTGCCGCGGCTCGACCAGTACATCGGCAACCAGAAGCCGGAATAGAACAGGAACGACTCCAGAAATACGCTGGCGATTTTTTTCTTTAACGGACAGTGGCTTGCGTACTGTTCCAGGATAATACGCGCTTTATTCTGCAGCGCCTCATTCTCTTCGCTCCAGGCGTAAGCGGCATCCACTTCCCGGGTCTGGCACAGGGTGGAAAAGATAGAGCTGTATGAGCGGGCGTGGACCGCCTCCATAAAGCTGATATTGGAAAATACCGCCTCTTCATGAGGGGTGAGGGCATCTTCCATCAGCGCGGGGGCGCCAATGGTGTTCTGAATGGTGTCCAGCAGCGTCAGGCCGGTAAAGACCCGAATCGTTAGCTGCTGTTCGGCGGGACTCAGGCTCTGCCAGGCGGTGATATCGTTAGATAGCGGTACCTTTTCCGGCAGCCAGAAATTGCTGGTTAGCCGGTTCCAGACCTCGAGATCCTTACTGTCCTGAATTTTGTTCCAGTTGATGGCGGAAACCCGGGTTAAATGTCTCATTAGTGATTCCTTACAGCGCGCAGGAGACGCAGCCTTCGACCTCGGTGCCCTCCAGCGCCATCTGGCGCAGGCGGATGTAGTACAGCGTTTTAATGCCTTTCTTCCAGGCATAGATCTGGGCCCGGTTAATGTCACGGGTGGTGGCGGTATCCGGGAAGAACAGCGTCAGCGACAGCCCCTGATCCACATGACGGGTGGCTTCGGCATAGGTGTCGATGATTTTTTCCGGGCCGATTTCATAGGCGTCCTGCCACAGGGCCTGGTTTTCATTGGTCATAAAGGGGGCCGGATAGTAGACGCGACCGGTCTTGCCCTCTTTACGAATCTCAATGCGCGACACAATGGGGTGAATGCTGGACGTCGCGTGATTGATGTAAGAGATAGAGCCCGTGGGGGGAATCGCCTGTAAATTCTGGTTATACAGCCCCCATGTCATGACATCGTCGCGTAGCTGCTGCCACATTTCCCGGGTGGGGAGGGTAATACCGGCCCGGGCAAACAGCGCCGCCACCTTTTCGGTCTTCGGCTGCCAGCGCTGTTCCAGATAGGGGCGGAACCAGTCGCCGCTGGCATAGCGGGAAGATTCAAACCCGGCAAAGCGCTGGTTGCGCTCTCTGGCCAGTTGGTTAGAGGCCCGCAGGGCGTGCCAGGTGATGGTGTAGAAGTAGATATTGGTGAAATCCAGACCCTCTTCAGAGCCGTAGGCGATGCCTTCCCGGGCCAGATAGCCGTGCAGGTTCATCTGCCCCAGACCAATGGCGTGGGAAGCCGCATTACCTGCCTTGATGGAAGGCACAGAGTGAATATGGCTCATATCGGAGACTGCGCTCAGGCCGCGCACTGCCGTTTCTACCGTCAGGCCGAAGTCAGGCGAATCCATGGTATGGGCGATATTCAGCGATCCCAGGTTGCAGGAGATATCGCGCCCCACCTTGCTGTAGCTAAGATCGTCGAGATATTCGCTGGCGGCGTTCACCTGCAAAATTTCAGAGCAGAGATTGCTCATATTAATGTGACCGGCGATGGGGTTGGCGCGGTTCACCGTGTCCTCATACATGATGTAGGGATAGCCGGATTCAAACTGGATTTCCGCCAGAGTCTGGAAGAAGGCGCGAGCGCTGATAGTCTTACGACGCACCCGGCTGTCGGCCAGCAGCTGGTCGTACATTGCCGAAATGCTGATATCCCCGAACGCCTTACCGTACAGGCGTTCTACATCATAAGGAGAAAACAGCGCCATTTGCCGGTTTTCCTTCGCCAGACGGAAGGTGATATCGGGGATCACCACCCCCAATGACAGGGTTTTGATGCGGATCTTCTCGTCGGCGTTTTCGCGTTTGGTATCCAGAAAGCGCAGGATGTCCGGGTGGTGAGCATGGAGCCAGACGGCTCCAGCCCCCTGGCGGGCACCGAGCTGATTAGCGTAGGAGAAGGCATCTTCCAGCATCTTCATCACCGGAATCACGCCCGACGACTGGTTTTCGATCCGCTTAATGGGAGCGCCCGACTCGCGCAGATTCGACAGCAAAAATGCCACGCCGCCGCCGCGTTTGGAAAGCTGAAGCGCCGAATTTACGGCGCGACCGATGGACTCCATATTATCTTCGATGCGCAGCAGAAAGCAGGAGACCATCTCGCCGCGCTGCTGTTTGCCCGCATTGAGGAAGGTCGGGGTCGCTGGCTGGAAACGGCCGCTCAGTATTTCGTCCGTCAGCTGGCGCGCCAGGCGTTCATCGCCCTGAGCCAGGGTCAGGGCGACCATACAGGCCCGATCCGCAAAATGTTCCAGATACTGGCTGCCATCGAAGCTCTTCAGCGCGTAGCTATTATAGAACTTCCAGGCGCCGAGGAAGGTGCTGAAACGGTAGCCGCTGGCGTGGGCCTGCTCCAGCAGTTCAACCAGAAAGGCGCGTGAGTAACGCTCAACCACCTGGGCTTCGTAATAGCCTTCCTCCACCAGGGTGGTTAGCCGTGTGTTGGTATCCGGGAAGCGACGAGTGTTGGGCTCAACGTGCTGGTGCAGGTAGCTGTCCACTGCCAGATGGTCTTTGTCGAACTGAATGTGCCCCTGCTCATCATAGAGATTGAGCATCGCGTTCAGGGCGTGCCAGTCAGGCATTTCCGGAGTTACAGAGAGGGGGTCTGTTGTCGCCAAAATTCGGTTACTCCCTTACGCACGTTGTCGATATCTTGTGGGGTTCCCAGCAGCTCGAAGCGGTAGAGCAGGGGAACGTGGCATTTTCGGGCGATGATGTCGCCCGCCAGGCAATAAGCTTCGCCAAAATTGCGATTGCCAGCGGCAATCACGCCGCGCAGCAGCGCGCGATTATGTTCGTTATTCAGAAACAGGATAACCGGGCGGGGAACGGCGCCTTTAGAGCCGCCGCCGCCGTATGTCGGGGTGACCAGGATGTAGGGTTCGCTGACGCACAGAGGCTGCGCTTCATCCACCGGTATGCGCAGCGCCGGTAATCCAAGGCGCTGGATAAAACGGTGGGTGTTCTCCGATGTACTGGAGAAGTAAACCAGCCGGGTCATGCGCCCGCCGCGCTGTTCACTGGCATCCGCAGTCGGTTGATCATATCGGGGCGGAATCCGCACCAGCTTTCGCTATCGGTGACTACCACTGGCAGCTGGCGATAGCCCTGGCTGCGCAGGCCGTCTGCCATCTCGGGATGCTGGTCCAGGTTAATCAGCTCAAAGTCGAAACCGCGGCTCTCCATAGCGCGCTTCGTCGCGTGGCACTGCACGCAGTTATTACGAGTGTAAATAGTAATGCGCATGATTCGTATTTCCATTTAAAATGACAAGGCGGCGACGTTTAGGTCGTCAGGATCGTCTGTTGTCTGATGGGTAAATACTAGATGTAGTTTGTAAAACTTTCAACCGCGCAATATATGGTATTTTAACCATAAAAAACGCCCCGTCCGGGGCGCTGTCGTTCCGTGCCTGAAACTGGCGCTGGCGCTACATTCTCATGCCGACGGCCAGACGATTGAAGGCGTTCATCAGGGCGATAGCGTGGGTCAGATCGCTGATTTCCTGGGGGCTAAAGTGCTGCTCCAGCGGATGATAAACCTCATCACCGGCACCGCTTTCCGCGATATGAGTGACCGCTTCAGCCCAGGCCAGCGCCGCCTGCTCTTTTTCACTAAAACGCTGGCTGACCCGCCAGCCGGCCAGTGCATCCAGTCTGGCCTGATCTTCGCCGCGTTTGCGCAGCGCGTTGCTGTGCATTTCAAGGCAGTATGCGCAGCCGTTAATCTGGGATACCCGCAGAAAGACCAGCTCGATTAAGCGGCCATCAAGCGGCCCTTTTTCCAGCGCCATCAGCGCCGCAACCATCTGTTTATTCACCTCTGCCGAAAGTTCGCGATAGGGCTGACGTAGTGTGCTCATCTTTTCCTCCTCAAGTGGTCCGGGGAAAATAACACTATAATGGTCTGTAAAAGAGAGCCAGAAAATGGATAAAAATGCAGACCAGAACTTCTTCCTCATTTGTACCGCGCTACCGGCAACTGGCGGAGCAGATTAGGCGTTCCATTGAAAGCGGAGAACTACCGCCCGGTTCCCGCCTGCCGTCCAGCCGCGTACTTGCTCAGGAGCAGGGCGTGTCACGAGCTACCGTGGAAAATGCACTGGGGGAGCTGGTGGCTCAGGGCTGGCTGGAACGCCGTAGCCGTTCGGGAACCTATGTCAGCGCGGCACTTTCCACCCGGCCCGTCCGTCCCTTACAAAAAGGGGCAGATCGCCGCCATCCGGCGCCGCTGCCGTTCCAGCCTGGCCTTCCGGCGCTGGATGCTTTCCCCCGTGGGCTGTGGGCCAGGGTGATGGGCAGGCGCCTGCGTCAGCAGAGTCGCTTCGATCTGGCATTACCGGATCCCGCAGGAAATTGGGGGCTGCGGCAGGCTATTGCCGACTGGCTGCGTTTTTCGCGTAGTATCGACTGCCGTCCGGAACAGGTATTTATCGCCGCTGGCTACCCCATGGTGATGACGCTGCTGCTACGCGCTCTGGCTCGCCAGGGCGACGGTATCTGGGTGGAAGACCCCGGTTATCCTTTTATCCGCCCGGTGCTGGAGCAAAACGGATTACGGCTGAATCCGGTGCCGGTAGATGGGGAAGGGATGGTGATTGATGAAGCCATCCGCCGCTATCCCGGTGCCCGTTTTGCCCTGTTGACTCCAGCTCATCAGAGTCCGCTGGGCGTTGCACTTGCCGCTAGCCGCCGTCGCCAGCTGCTGGCCTGGGCAGTACAGCGTGATGCCTGGATAATCGAGGATGACTATGACAGTGAATTTCGCTATCAGGGGCGTCCGCTACCGCCTCTGAAGAGCCTGGATGCTCCCCGGCGCGTCATCTATGCAGGCACCTTCAGCAAGACGCTGTTTCCCGCTTTGCGCTGTGGCTGGCTGGTAGTGCCGGAAGAGGTGACGAACGCCTTTGCTGAACAGAGCGTGCTGACGCCCTGTTCCGTACCGCCGCTGATTCAACTGGCCATCAGCGACTTTATCGGCGAAGGTCACTTCTGGCGCCACCTGAAAAAGATGCGCCAGATCTATACTCAGCGCCGCCGCTGGCTGGAACAGGCTCTGGCGGAACAGGGGTTTCCGGTCGTGCCTCAGGCCGGGGGGATCCAACTACTGATGCCGGTGACCGGGGACGATCGCACTGCCGCGGCCAGGGCTCGTGATGCCGGACTGGCGGTGGAGGCGCTGGGCGCATGGCGACTGGAAAGCCAGGGAGAAGGGGGATTGATCATGAGCTTTACCAATATTACCAGCGCCCGCCACGCGGAAGAGCTGGCAGCGCGTTTGCATCGGGCATTGTTGTAAAAAATCCGGCTCCGCGAGCGGCTGGAAGAAAGAAGGGGTATTTCTCCGGGTTATGGCTTCCCCGAGTGATGAGCGGGAACCAGACAGGCCCGGACGCGCAGCGCTATACGTCGATCCTCGATTGCTGAAAAATTCTGTTACCTTGCCGGGTTTCGGATCGCCCGCCAGCGGTGATTTTTTCTGCTACACCTGGTAAATCTCCCGGTCCGATTCCCGAGAAAAACGCCCGAATCTGCATTTTTGCTCCGGAGTGGGCCGCAGGGCATGGTTTGTGGATTATTCCGAAAGCGCATGCCGGGAGCATCATGTAAGGTTGCGCTGCGGTACAAAGATGACGAGGAAAAACTATGTATTTACGACCCGATGAGGTAGCGCGCGTACTGGAAAAAGCTGGCTTTACCATGGAGGCTGTGACCAACAAAGCCTATGGCTATCGCCGCGGTGACAACTTTGTTTATGTCAATCGCGAGGCGCGTATGGGACGTACCGCGTTGATTATCCACCCGGCCCTGAAAGAGCGCAGCCTGACGCTTGCCGACCCTGCCTCGGAAATCAAAACCTGCAATCACTATCATGAATTCCCGCTATGGCTGGGCGGCGATGCAGAAGAACACTATGGCATTCCTCACGGCTTCAGTTCGCGCATTGCACTGGAACGCTATTTGTCCGGGCTGTTTGGCTAATACCGAAAATCCCTTTCAGAGATCAGGCGCTTGCCCTGATTCGCTCGTAGCCGGAAACCCGGAACAGGCGCCGACAGTAATCCAGAAAAAACCCGTATGCGGCGCCCATCAGCATGGAAACCACGATGTTGGAGCTGACAGCCGCGAGGATCTGCGCGGGCTCCGCCCCAACCGACCAGAGGATGGCAGCGTACACGGGCGACTGAAAGCTTACGTAGGCCAGCACATCGGCCAGGGTTTTCCCCCAGCGAGCGTTGGTTAGCCGCCGGGAAAAGCGGATAGCCGCATCACGCCACAGGCCGTAGGGCCAGGCGATGATGATATTGACCGGAATTGAGACCAGCCTGGACGACAGCGACTGCTCGAATGCCATTCCTGAAATAAAGATCTCGATCAGCATCCCCGTAACAAAGCACCAGACCACCATAGCGAAGGTGTCTGCGGCCGCATGGCGCAGATGCGACGTTTTAAATATCACGGGATCCTCTCTTTTTGGCGTCAATTGCTGTAAAAGCGCTTTTGTTATGGTTTTATCTTTTGCTTTAATGGGCTATGTATAGGATATAGCACTATCTTTGCGGTGGGCAACCAGGTGAAAGTTTTTATTTCCGGGACTTTTAGTCACAAAATTTTTTGCGGAACCTCAAAAGGTGCTATTTACACCATTTTTGACGGTCTTCGTCAGGTAACTTCTTTAATATCAATTTGATGGTGGATTCATAATTTCAGACTGCTTTTTCTGAACACCCCGTCTGACCGTTGATAAAATGGTCGTAAATGTAGATTTATTGTGAACTAATGGTAAACGCCTGACTGTATCACCCGGAGGGGAGTGCGGATGATGTCCGGTGACTACTGCGATATTTCCGGCAGTCTTACGATCGTCATATTTATTATTGTTAAGCGAATTTTCCCGCGCCTGAAACGATATTTCTCTTCGCGCCAGGTAGCGTCCTTTCTGCGTTTTCAGCACAGAGCAGCAACGCTTGTCCACGGCGATATTCGAAGAATAACCTGAATCCAGAGGAGGTTAATATGACAGATGAATCTCATTGGGGTTTAAATAATATTCAGTTAGGTTACTATATATATCGTTATAGCGGCGTTGTTGTTGAAAGTTTATACGGTTGTGGGGCTGCGACTGGTAATATAATTTCCAATCCAGTACCTTATGACGCCGTTTATTTCTAATCCTTGCCTGATACTGTGGGAGATATATGTCTTTAACATTACAAAACCTCAATAACATCCGTACCCTGCGTGCTATGGCGCGCGAATTTTCTATTGAGCAGCTCGAAGAGATCCTGGAAAAATTCCGGATGGTGGCTGAAGAGCGCCGTGAGGAAGAGAGCTCTCGTCAGCAGGAGATTGCGGAACGTGAAGAGAAGTTAAAGACCTGGGTTGAACTGATGCAGGCCGACGGTATTGACCCGAATGAGTTGATTAAAGAGCTCGGCAGCGCCCCGCGTAAAAAGCGCGCCGCCCGTCCGGCGAAATATCGTTATACCGATCTGGACGGCAGCGAAAAAACCTGGACCGGTCAGGGCCGTACGCCGAAAGCTATCGCTCAGGCTATCGAATCCGGTAAGTCTCTGGACGACTTCCTGATCTGATAATACTCCTCTCCCGTATCGGGAGAGGAGTCGCTTATTTAACAGACGCCGAAATCACCCTCTTCCGTATAGGGGGTGACATCGGCGGCTTTCAGGGTAATCTTTTCTGCGTTTTCATCATTTGTCGCTACGCCGACCACCTGGTCGTCGTGAATTTCCACAATTTTCAGTTTCGGCCCGCCAGTGCGCGGCTGCACAATATCACCAATCTGGTACATCATTGTTCTCCTCTGTTTTGTGATAACGCCACTTTCCTGGTATAGCGTGACTGGCGAGATCTGTTTACTGTTTTATGCCATTCGTGCTGTAGAAATGCTACGAGTGTGTTACCAAAAGGTTTTTGAAGATATGATATTTGCGCTTAACTGAGCCATTTAGAGCCTGTTAGCAGGGATTATAACGCTGGCTTGTAACTGAACGACTTTGGCGAATTAACAATGAAGTATGTCATCCTGCTCATTTTTATTGTCTCTGTTCTGTATGTTCATTATCGGGGACGCGTCCGTTATAAATTCTGGCGCCAGCTATCCGATCACTCCACATTTACTGCACCGCTAAACGGGTTTATGTATCTTTTCTCCCGGGTGCCGACCACGCCTTATCTACCACTGGAAACCTTTCCGGAACTTAAAACATTACAGGATAACTGGCAGGAGATTCGTGAAGAGGGTCAGCAACTGATGGCGCTCCAGGAGATTAAAGCTTCTGACAAATATAACGATGCTGGATTTAACTCATTTTTTAAAACCGGCTGGAAACGCTTCTATCTGAAGTGGTATGAAGAGGCTCATCCTTCGGCGCATCAGCTGTGCCCGAAAACCACTGCGCTGCTAAAGACGATACCCTCCATTAAGGCAGCCATGTTCGCGACGCTACCGGACGGTAGCCGTCTGCCGCGTCACCGCGATCCTTATGCCGGTTCCCTGCGTTACCATTTGGGACTGGCGACGCCCAATGACGATCGTTGTTTTATTGAGGTGGACGGTAAATGCTACAGCTGGCGCGATGGGGAAGGGGTGCTGTTCGATGAAACCTATATCCACTATGCGGAAAACACCAGTGGGGAAAACCGCCTTATTCTGTTCTGCGATGTAGAGCGCCCCATGCGCTACCGCTGGACACAGGCCGTTAACCACTGGCTGGGGCGCAATCTGATGAGCGCAGCAGTGGCACCCAACAGTGATAGCGACCGGGTAGGGGGAATTAACCGCGCCTTTAAATATATTTATTCGATACGGCGGGTGGGCAAACGTCTGAAGAAGTGGAACAAGCCGGTCTATTATCTTATTAAGTGGTTGCTGTTTGGTGGTATCGCCGCGCTGATTTGGTGGGCGCTCTAATCCTCTGGCAGGCCAGCTACATCGAAATGTGCGTAACCGGCCGCCGGAGGTAACCCGGAGCGAATCCGATGGCTACACTAATGCATTTAAAAGCCTGGCCGATAATGGAAACCGGCGCGCCGGATAGCGCCACGTCACCAGGCGGTAATCAACTCAGAGTTAATCAGATCACGGATACGATGAAACAGACAATCTTTCATGGCCACAGGGAAAGCCCGACGGACTTCGCGGCTGGAGATGGCAATGGTGGGCAGCAGCCGGTGCGCTACGCCTTTGAGACAGTGGCATTGCTGTACGATCCCGCCAGGCGGGAAGCGGCCAGCGTGCAGTTTGATAAACTGGCTCGCGCCGGTCAGCGGCGTGCCAGGATGGTGATGGTTCCTGCCGTGGGCAATACGCCGCTGGAGCGCTGTAGCGGGCTGTTGACTAGTGCTCTGGATCAGCAGTGGGGGAATCTACTGGTGCTGGAAAGTGGCATTCACTTCAGCGCCGATCGCCGTGCCTTGAGGAGGCTGAGCAAGTTGCTGCAACACCTGCCTTATCTGGAGTGGCAGGGGCTGATTCTGGGGGCCAGCTATCAGCAGATAGCGCCGATTCAGGCGCTGCCCGGCGTGGCGCGTATTGGCGCTGCGGACCAGCTGTGCGCCTGGGGCGTATCCGGCGATTATCTTCCCGAACTGCTGGAAGCCAGCCACCAGGCGCTGGTACGCGGAGAAACCGGCTATGCCGGATGGCAGTCGCTGTTTACCCGGGACTGCTGGCTGGGAATGATGCCCGGGTTTGCCCGAATGCTCTCCCCGGCTCCGGGGGAGTCTCTGCCCGAGGGTAAGGCTTTACCGGCCGCCTGAACCCTGGTGATATCACGCGGCGCTGTGGATTTTGCCGTGCCGCGTTGTCATTTTGTGCTGAAGAGTCGGATATTCATAACGCGCCGGTAAAACCATTTATCTTTCACTTCACTACTAATCACTCGGGGTAATAGGTTATCCTCGCAAGCAAATAGCCATTAATTTAAAGCCTTTTCTTAATTCAGTTTTCCGCATTATTAATAAATCGCGTCATTTGTAACTTCATCGTTATTTTTATTAACGTTAAATCTTTCTGCACTCACGGCTTTTTCTGATAAGAAAAAAACTAAAGTAATCTGTTAGTCTGCTATCGTTTCGGGTAGACTTTTAGGCCGTTTTTTGGGTTGCTATCTTGTGGCCTTTTGTTTATATGAATCATTTATGGAACATTACCCGGTGGGAGCTTATTATCTCCGCCATGACTATCATTGTTGTTAGTATCCTTATATCCACGGGCGTTCAGTGCTATAAAAACTATATAAATGACATCAAATCAGTCATGGTGCTGGATACTGATAACATTACCTTAAAAATAACCTAAACGATTTTAATGAGGTAAAGTGAAAAGTCTATCAAGACCTGGATACGATTGCCGCTATTCTTACCCGCGGAAATGAAGCCAGCGTCCAGCGTGGCGGAGAAGATTGAACGGATTGTCCGGCGACTGTCACGGGCTATTGATGCCAGTCCGCAGATTCCTACCGGCGTTAGCATCGGCATTTCCTGTATTGAGCACGGGTGGCGCTGACCTTTAATCGCGCCGATAAAAAGCTCTATCGGGTTAAAAACAGAGAAAAAATAGCTTCCTACTCTAAGTTCCATCGTTGGTGATCATCTTGAAAATTGATATTAACCGGGCGCTGATCGCGGTGTCCAAAACAGAGGAAAATTTTACCAGCACTCCTTCGTTTCACGGTATCAATGTTGGCTTTATGTGCTACCGGCTGGCGTTGACGATGGGTAAGCCAGAGCCTTTGTGTCAGAAAGCGTTAATTTGCGGTCTGCTGCACGATTGCGGCGTTTCCAGTCAGGATGAGATTCGACGGTTGCTGAACGATGAAGTCGACGTGGGCGTCGACAGCCAGCACAGCATTCGCGGCTACAGGATGCTCCAGGAGTGTGCGCCGTTGCGGCAGTTCGCAAGGCCAGTGCAATATCATCATGGCGACTGGCGGAGAGCACGCGACGGCGGTCTGACGGAAGAAGAGTGCTTTTTGTCGTCCATCGTGAATCTCTGCGATCGGCTGGACGTGGCCTGCCGCAAAACCAGGATCTTCGATTTGCTTCAGCACGGCCAGGAGTCGGAAATCGTCATTGAGCCGGTTTATGATTACCTGATCGCCAACAGCGACTGTGCGGCATTCTACCCAGGCATTCTCGCGGCGTTGCATGAGATGATTGAGGTTGACGATTTCTGGTTCTACTTCCGCGCTCACTATATTGAGACCCTGATCCTTAAGCAGGATCTGAATGCGCTGTTTCCGGCGCAGACCCGTCAGTACTTTATTGATATCGCCCAGTTCTTTTCACGGATTGTCGATAATAAAAGCACCTATACCTATCAGCATTCGCGTAAGGTGGCAGAGCTGGCGTTCTTTATCGCCAGCAAAATGGGGGTGGATGAGGCAGGCCGGTATCAGATTTTCGTGGCCGGGTTGTTGCACGATGTCGGTAAGCTATTTACCGATGAAGAGGTGCTGAACAAAAAGGGGCGGCTCGATAACGCCGAATATAAAACCATTCGCCGCCATGTGACCGATACCCGCGCCATCCTGCGCTATATCCTGGATTCGGAAAAGGTCGTGACCTGGGCTGCCGATCACCACGAACGGCTGGATGGGTCGGGCTATCCGCTAAGGAAGCGGGCAGGGCAGTTAGCGCTGGAAAGCCGCATTATGGCGGTGGCCGACGTCTTTCAGGCGCTGTGTCAGCACCGGCCCTACCGCTCATCGCTGCCGCTTGAGCAGGCCATCGCTATCGTTAACGATGAAGCGTCCGGTGGTAAACTTTGCCCCGAAGTCGTGGCGGTATTTAACCAGCATGTCCGGGAGTGCTACCGGATTGCGACCTGATGCGATCTGCCTGGAACCGCGAGTAACATACTGGAAGCGGTACGTTTTCTGTGCATACTGTTTAAGGGAAATCGCAAACTCTTTGCGCCATGGCCTTATATTAAGGAGTTCACATGTCTGGATGGTTCGAGTTAAGTAAAAGCAGCAACGATCAGTTCCGGTTTGTTTTAAAAGCCGGTAATGGCGAGATCATTCTTACCAGCGAGCTGTACACCACCAAAAGCGCGGCTGAAAATGGGATTAAATCCGTTCAGATCAACAGCCCGCAGGATGAGCGTTACGAGAAGAAAGAGGCCAGTAACGGCAAGTTATTCTTCAACCTGAAAGCGGCTAATCATCAGGTGATTGGCACTAGCCAGATGTACGCTTCGCCCCAGTCCCGGGAAACGGGGATTGCCTCGGTGAAGAGTAATGGCAGCAGCGAGAAGATTAAAGATCTGACCTCTGCCTGAGCCAGAGAGACTCAAGCCCGCATGAGCAGTGCCATGCGGGCTTTGTGCATTTAGCGTGGCCGATTATTTTTTAAAGTAGTCCGGCGCCCACGGGCGGGGATCGACTTCCATAAACGGCGCCCGCTCAAAACGGGACTTCAGCGCCCAGGGTACCGTACAGTCGAATATCGTTTTACTGGTGATACCCTGCCCGCGAATCGACGGGCTGTAATCCGGCATCTGGGACGGATCCAACTGGTGCCCTCTGACTCCCGGAATATTAGTGATGCTGACATCGCCCTGCATGCGGGTGGTCATAGCCCACAGAATATCGTCGCTGTCGAAGATATCGACATCCTCATCAACCAGAATAATATTCTTTAGTTCCGAGTAAGTCGCCAGCGCAATCAGCGCCGCCTGGGCCTGGCGTCCCTCATCGGACGGCTGGCGTTTTTTCACCTGTAAAACTCCCAGGAATTTACCGCCGCCTGCGGTATGGGCGTAAACATTTTGCAGGAAGCCGGGAATAGCCGCATCGACAGCATTCCAGATACTGGCTTCGGTTGGTAATCCGGCCAGAGTGGTGTGTTCCTCGCCCGGGCCGACCAGAGTCTGAAGAATGGCCTGGTGACGCATGGTGACCGCTTTGACCTTAATAACCGGCAGCGACGGGTTGGCTTCACCGCAGTAACCCGGGAATTCGGGCATGGCGTGGCCGGTATTGGTGTGTTGATCTTCCCGGACTCGCACCTCTGGCAGCAGCTCCCCTTCGATAATAATTTCGGCTCTGGCGATGGCTTTTTGTGCAACGGAAACCCCCTGTACCAGCTCGACCGGCGTCTGGCGCAGCGCCCCGGCGACGCCGAGTTCGTTATAGCCAAAGGGCGTGGTGGGGGCTTCAAAGCAGGCGCCGATGTAGATGGCGGGATCGAGCCCCATATTGATGGTGACCGGCAGCGGTTTTCCGGCCTGTTCCGCTTTCTGACGGAAGACTTCGATATGACGCCCGGCGGCAAGGAACATCGAAAGTTCGTCGCGCTCCTGTACGCAGAGGCGGTGAATCGTCACATCGGTGAGCGAGGCGTCTTCAGGATCGCTGGCTAACACCAGCCCCAGGCAGAAGAACGGACCGGCATCGATGGGGGTATTGGTTGGGGCGGGAAGCAGTTTACGCAAATCGAAGTCGGGGTCGTCAGCGTAAAAGACCTGTTCCTGACAGGGAGCCTGTGAGGCAGGCACCACCACGGGAGCGACGGGATTTTTGACCGCCTGACCGACGTGCAAAGCCAGTTGGGAAGGCTCACACCCCAGCAGCAGCGCGGCCCGCTCGCGACTGGCGTGCATCCCCACCAGAATGCGCGAGTGGGGATAGCCTTTGATGCTGTTAAACATCATCGCCGGGCCGGTGCGGGTAGGGCGTTTCACTGTACCACCCGCGCCGATGTGCCGGTATACGCCCGCCAGTTCGGCATTCGGATCCACCGGATGATTCGTTTCAATAAACTGACCGTCATGCTGTTGCAGCAGCGCGATGGCGCTACGCAAATCCTGAACCTGATTTTCCATATAGTCCTCCTTCAAACCGATGGGATCAGTGTGATTCGAATAAGGATTGCTATCAATTGCATCATTTATTCAATATTGATAAGTTTTTTATAATCAAAAGGCGAGAGGGAGACAGACGATGCAGTTTCGGCTGATGCGCAACTTTATTACGGTGGCGGAAGAGCTTCATATGCATCGGGCGGCGGAGCGGCTGAACATGGCCCAGCCAGCCCTGAGCCAGCAGATTAAAAGCCTGGAGCAGCGGCTCGGCGTATCGCTCTTTTCCCGGGCCCACCGGCGCTTAACGCTGACCCCCGCCGGTGAAGCTTTCCTGCAAAAGGCGCGTATGGCGATTGAGATGGCCGACCAGGCCGTGCTGGAAGCCAGGCGTACGGCGCGGGGAGAGCAGGGGGTGCTGAATCTGGGCTATGTCTCCAGCGCTATGTTTAATGAAAAACTCCCCGCTATGCTGCGCCAGCTTCATACCCGCTGGCCTGACATCCGGGTTTCACTGACCACCGGTGACGTTCAGACGCTGTATGAAGCAGTACAAAACTATCGTCTGGATATAGCGGCGATCCGCGCCCCGCTTGCAGCAGTGCCGGATGAGCTGGTGGTGCGGCCTTTCTTTAGCGAAAAAACCAGACTGGCGCTCTGGGAGCAGCATCCGCTGGCGAATGCCACGGCGCTAACCCTGGCGTCATTGAAAAATGAAAACTGGATAACCCTGACCGATCCCGACGGTATGGGGCTGGAGCAGTATTTTACCGATGCCTGCCGCCAGGCCGGCTTTCAGCCGAAGGTGGTGCAAAAGGTTAGCGATGTGCCCACGGTGATAAGCCTGGTCTCGGCGGGTTTCGGCATTGCGCTGCTTCCTGCTTCCGTACAGGCGATTCGGCTCAATAATGTCGTCTATATCGATACGCTGGATCGCCTGGTTCAGAGCGAACTGGCGCTGGTTTATCATCGGGCGATCCGCTCCGAAGTGCTGAAAAAGTTTCTGGGGCAGATTCAGGAATGATAAGAGCCCACCGGCTTAGCGCCGGTTCCAGGGCATTTTTTCCAGCAAAATCGCCATACCGCACCAGCCGCTGATACCGGCAAAAGTCAGTCCGGCCCCGACAAAGGCGGGTAGCAGAAAGAACCCAGGGCTGATGCTGTAACCGGCGATGACTCCCGCCAGAATAAGGCTACCGGCGGCGATTTGTACCTGGCGCATCAGGGGGAGCGGCTGTTTGCTGACTTTCACCGTTGGCAACCCGGCCTGCTTCCAGGCGTTGATTCCACCATCCATTAAAATCACCCGGGCGGGCTCAGCCAGACGGGCAAGAGCATCCGCATTTTGCCGGGTTCGCGAACCGGCCTGACAGTGAAAAATCATCGGTTGAGCAGGGGAAGATCCCGCCAGTTTTGCGCCTGCCTGAATCTCTGACAGCGGCAGGGAAATGGCGTCAGGGATATGCTCGCGGCGAAACTCGTCCCGTTCACGGATATCGACAATCAGTGCGCCTTGCTGGTTAATCTGCTGAATTTCTTTGGGTAATGCGCTGGTAAGACTCATTGTTCTGGCTCCGGGCAGTAAATCGCTTTCAGGGTCGCGACAATTTTCTGAACGGCGTCGTCAATGATGAAGTAGTTCATCCGCTGCGCCTGGCGACGACCCTCAATCAGGTTTTCCTCTTTCATCCTGGCAAGATGCTGCGATGTCGCAGACGGGCTTAGCCCAATAAGCCTGCTGAGCTCACCGGCCGGAGTGCCGGGGGCGTCAATTAGCGTGCAAAGAATCATCAGCCTGCCGGGGTTGCTCATGGCATTCAGTAGCGCAGAGGCTGCCCGGGCGCTCTCTTTAAGCTGGGTGAGGTTGCTTTCGGTCATTTTATTTAGAGGATGCTAAATTAAGGAAAGTCTAAAATACAGGAGGATGAGGAGAAGGGGAAGCGTTACCGAAGTAAAACTTCGGTAACAGGAAAGATTAAATCGACATACCGCCATCGACTGAAAAGGTCGAGCCCGTTACGTAGGAGGCTTTTTCTGAAAGCAGCCATAACACGGTTTCCGCTACATCTTCAGGCTGACCGATACGCCGCATTGGAATCATGTCATCAAGCAGATGTGCATCGCCAGGACCGCGTTGACCCGAATACCAGGGCCCGCATACTCCTTTGCGACTGCGCGCGTTAAACCTACAACGGCGTGCTTGCTGGCGACATAGTGTGCTATACCATCCATACCCCGCAGCCCGAAGATAGAGGCGTTATTAACAATAGATCCGCCACCAGTCCGTAACATGGCTTCAATCTGATATTTAACGCCGTAGTAAACCCCTTTGAAGTTCAGATCGATAACCCATTCGGCTTCGTCGATCGATGTCTGATCGATAGGCTTGAAATCCGCATGTCCGCCAGCATTGTTGAATGCAAAATCGAGCCTGCCAAAACGCGATTCCACGAAGGCCACCAGCGCCTTGTTATCGTCGTTCTGCGACACATCGGCGCAAAAAATTTCCGCCTGCCCCTGTAATGCCCTGATCTCATCACGTACCGCCATCAGCTTGTCTTCGGATCGACCTGCGAGTACGACCATTGCACCCTCTTTGGCGAGCGAGATAGCGGTTGCCCGACCCATTCCTGAACCGCCGCCTGTGATAATGCCGACTTTATCTTTGAACATTGCTTCCTCCATTTCGGATAGCGCTTACGCTATGCCAGGGATAAGGCGGCGCAGCACGCCGCCATCGGTTTTTGCTTTAATGCTTTGCGCCGATGAGTACTGCAACCATGATCGCGGGAGCGGAGCCGCAATTGCGCCATGCATGACGAGTACCGTTCTGAATGACAATATCGCCAGCGTTCAGATGGCGTATTTAGTGGTCATCCAGCTCAAGCCACAATTCGTCAGAAATCACGATGACGTAATCGACGGATTGCGTACGGTGAAAACCTGAACCATCAGGTTCGAAGGTTTCTGCCAGACACGGAAGGTGTGCGGTATATTCCGCATCCGCAGCGACGGGATCGATATCTGCTGAAGCCAGGGAAGCATCAGGGGGAAACTGCACCACCAGCAGGCGTGTTCCATCAGGATCGGCCGTTATGAGATGGGACTGCAAAGAAGAGAGGAGTAGAAACTCAAAGAATAATTAGGTAACCTGAATTCGTTAATTAAATGTTACCGGAGAGAGTATGGATGCAAAGATGATCGCACATGGAATTTTGGATGGGCTTTCGAGCATCCCCCATGGCATGTATCTTGGCGTGGTACGGACATGGGAAGATCTAGGCGTTACTGGTAACAGGGAAAAATATCGAAATCAAGAGGAGACAGAACGTTTTTTCTTAATGATTAAAAGTCTGGGAAACCCTGAGTCTCCGCTTCGGCGATTAATTACCATTGTTATCACTGAGTTTTACCAAAAGCTGGATGAAAGAGGCAAAGCCGCTGTTGATAATCAGCTGGGGTATGGCGCTGGCGCTATTGGAGCCAGAGTCACAGGGCAGATTGTTATTGCGCAAACGGTAGCCAGTCAGATTATAAAACGAGTGATGATCGATAAGGCATTTCAGCATTTTGTGCGTTTTACTACGTCAGCATTTCTCAACGTGGTTATGATTCAGGGGTTGATAGAAGAATCAGCCAGAGCCTCCAGGAGAATGTCAAAGAGATTTCCAATGACGTATATAAGGGTGAAGCGTGAAAATCTGGATATGGTATATTTTCTGGTAGAAAAACAGCTTGAACCTTACCTTGTCTTCATTGAAAGCCACCCTATCGATTGTAAAGAGATACAGAATGAAGTCTGTAAAATCGTTTTTAACTAAACTGGCGTCCCACTCTGTAGAGGGGCTTATTACAGCTGTTTCCATTTTTCTGGCTATGGGGTCTTTTTTCTGGTTTGACAACATATGGGCAAAGTTGAGTGGCTTTGCTGTCTCTCTCATCGCAGGTTACTTTCTCAGCTATCAGGCTGCAAAATGGCGCCAGTCGTAGTGGTTTATACAGGCGTGTTTTGCTGTAACCGGGGATAGATCACTTAATTATTTACGGGATTGGTTCTGCGGATATCATCAGGTACGTTTTAGATCCAAATTTGCGTTTAATGCCGCCTTTGGGAGCGCCACCAAAAGGCAAGCGTAGGCGCGACGGCGTCAGAGACGATGTAATTTGGGTCGACAACCAACTGAGCTGATTTGCATTTTAATTCAGGATTAAAATTTCTTCTTTTCATTGGAGAACCAGTGGTGTTCTGAGGTGAGCATATCATCTCTGTTCAGGTGGCCAAATTCAGTGAACCACTACACTTTAATTTGTTGAATTTTTGGTATTTTTGTTGGGTTCAGGAATCATTGGTATACCCAAACGTATACCAATGGTTGGAAATGTGAGCTTTAACGAACCTTCTTCGGCGCAGGAGAGGCTGAAATCGTTATGTATTTCTTCAGGCCGGGCTCGCGTTTAACACCTCCTGGGGCTGAGGCGAAAGGCAGTCGCAAGCGAGGAGAATCAGATACCTGAAGTGTCCATATATAATCACCAATAAAGTTGAAACTTACGCTATCGCCAGTAACGGTTAGATTCTCAAAACTTCCCGTCGAGTATTCATGACCTAAATGAACTATCTCTTTAACACCATTGCGGACATCGATGAGAGCAATTGTCAGTGATTCCTCGAAAACAACGTTATCTGTCAGAAAGAGGATGTAACTTCTGTCATTGACCTGAACTGCCGCTTCCAGCTCTTCTCCCGGTACAATGATGCCAGTGCTATTGCCATTGAGCACAACGTCAGATTGAGCCTGCGATAAATCGGTAGCTTCACGTACCTTTACCAAAGCTATTGAGTTAACCTGCTGCATAATCAATTCCACAAACGCCCCATTTCCCATGCGGCGAGTGCGCCGCCGATGAAGCCACCAATAAGCACGCAAACAGGTGCGCCAGGCCCACACATCAATCCTGCCATAGCGCCACCTGCGGCGGCACCGGCAATACCTGTACCAGTAATGGCTATCTGTCTACCTGATTCAGAAACTTTATCGTCAGCGGTGTAAATTTCGTAAACAGAAATCGCAATCGAAAGAACAATAAGCCCTCTCCCGATACGGGAAAGTTGCATCATTTTCAGGTTTACCTGAGGGTTAGACTTGCCTGCGGATTAGTCTGTATGTCTTGATTTTTACGACGTTTATCTAATAACGCAAGGTAATCCGCTCTTAACCCTCTGGCATCGGCAAGCAAAAGGACGGGGAAGGCACCGAGCCCCATCATTGTTCGCAGCTTTGTTGTCGGACGTTGATAACGGAAACGCCCATCTCCATCATGCCGAGTTAGAGTCTCCTCTAACGCTTTAGCGCGCAGAACTTCGGTGTTGGTGGACTGACCCCGCCCCGGTAGACGATCCTGCCCTATAGTTTGAGCATAGGAGGAGCGTATGGGCACACCACGATTTACACCTGAATTTAAGGAAGAAGCCGTCCGTCAGATAACGGAACGCGGTTATTCCGTCGCCGAAGTATCTGACCGTCTGGGCGTCTCTGCACACAGCCTCTACAAGTGGCTACGGGCTATCAAACCTGATAACAGCGAGCAGCATGCCCGGGATTTACTGGAAGCTAAAAGCGAGATCCTGAAACTCCGGGCGCAGCTAAAACGCACCGAAGAAGAACGGGATATCCTGAAAAAGGCCGCGCGGTACTTTGCAAGGGAGCCCGACTGAAGTACCGCTTTATCAATGAGCACCGCACTGTATGGGGTGTGATGACGATGTGTCGGGTACTGAATGTCGCCCGGGCCGGGTTCTATGCGTGGCTGCATAACCCTGTCTCGGCGCGTGATAAAGATAACCAGCGCCTGCTGATGCTTATCCGCGACTCATATTCCCTGAGCGGAGGCGTATACGGTTACCGGCGGGTTCATGGCGATCTGAACGAAATCGGGGAAACCTGCGGTAAAAACCGGGTGGGTCGGATCATGCAACTGAACCGGATTAAAGCCGTGCGCGGCTATAAAGCGCCACGTCGTATCGCTGGCAGGCCTTCAATCGTTGCTCCTAATCGCGTGCAGCGGCAGTTCACCGTTGTCCGGGCCAACCAGGTCTGGGTCACCGATATTACTTATAGTGTGCCCGGAGTTCAGGGCGGGCATGGACGCCCAAATGAACCACGAGTCTGTCTGGAATATTGAACCGGCAACTCACGATGAGAAGCCCGACAATCCCACCGGGTGTGACGGTGGAGAACCTGAGCGGCAGTGACCTGTGGCATGCCCGCAGGGTGATGTAACCCGCTGACAACGCGGATTGAGGCGAGATCACTAAGCCGAGATGATCCTCAAGGTTAAGTGCTGAAAGGCTGAAGAACATGAACCCGTTAATCCGCCTCTGTGGGTTGAAAACGTCACCATGGCCTACGTGATCTGACAGGCCGTGCAGGAGGAACTGGCAGTGATACGTAAGCACTGCCGGTCGAAGGTGTTTTGACATGTATGCGAAACACCGGGGAAGCAGCACCCATCACGCTCTCGCTGCTGACTTCTGCCAACTTGCGGTAAGCAAGGACAAAGAGTGCGACGGGCAGCCTCCTCAGTATGTCTGAGTCCAGGCAGGTGAACCGGGGAAGGCCAGCGGCGGATGTTAAGGAGGCATGGCTCCGATGACGCGCTGGCTGGCGGAGCTTCCGTAGTAGTCCGCGATGGGGAAAACCCATTACATGGCGAAGGGGAGCAGTTTGAATGTGTTTGCGGTGAGAACTAACTGACCTAATGGGGTGAAGACCTTTGATAATCAGCGAAATGCAACGCAAGCTTGCCACATGGGCAGCCACCGATCCGTCCCGACGGATTGAACGGCTGCACCGTCTGATAACACAACCAGAATGGCTGGCTGAAGCTGCGCGGATCACACTTTCATCAAAGGGGTCACATACTCCCGGCATTGATGGTGTGAATAAAGCAAAGCTGGAGGCCAGACTGGCTGTTGAGCTGCAAATCCTCAGGGATGAACTTCTCTCAGGCCACTACCAGCCCTTGCCTGCCCGACGGGTTTATATCCCTAAAAGCAACGGCAAACTGCGCCCACTGGGTATCCCCGCGTTGCGGGATCGTATTGTTCAGCGGGCCATGCTGATGGCGATGGAGCCGATATGGGAGAGTGATTTTCATACGCTCTCGTATGGCTTCCGGCCTGAACGCAGTGTCCACCACGCGATCCGCACGGTGAAATTACAGCTCACCGACTGCGGGGAAAACCGGGGGCGCTGGGTGATTGAAGGTGACTTGTCCAGCTACTTTGACTCTGTGCACCATCGACTGTTGATGAAAGTCGTACGTCGCAGGATCAGTGACGCACGTTTCATGGCCCTGCTGTGGAAAACAATCAAAGCAGGACATATCGATGTTGGTCTTTTTCGGGCTGCCAGTCAGGGTGTGCCGCAGGGCGGCGTAATATCGCCGTTATTGTCGAATATCATGCTCAATGAATTCGATCAGTACCTGCATAAACGCTACCTGAGCGGGAAAGCCAGAAAGGATCGCTGGTACTGGAATCACAGTATCCAGCGGGGCCGGAGTACTGCAGTCAGGGAAAACTGGCAATGGAAACCTGCCGTTGCTTACTGTCGCTATGCCGATGACTTCGTACTTATCGTCAAGGGCACCAAAGCACAGGCGGAGGCCATCAGAGAGGAGTGTCGGTGCGTGCTCGAAGACAGCCTGAAACTCAGGCTGAACATGGACAAGACCAGAATCACCCATGTAAACGACGGTTTTATCTTTCTGGGTCACAGGATCATCCGCAAACGCAGTCGTTACGGTGATATGCGGGTGGTGTCGACGATCCCGAAGGAGAAAGTCAGAAACTTCGCCGCATCGCTGACAGCACTGTTATCAGGGCATTACAGTGAAAGCAAAGTCGATATGGCTGAACAACTCAACCGGAAACTTAAAGGCTGGGCAGCGTTCTACCAGTTTGTTGATTTTAAGGCCAAAGTTTTCAGTTATATCGATCGTGTCGTGTTCTGGAAGCTGGCTCACTGGCTGGCCCGTAAATACCGTACCGGTATTGCATCCCTGATGAGGTGGTGGTGTAAATCGCCGAAGCCAGGTCAGAGCAAAACGTGGGTTTTATTTGGTAAAACCAATAACGGCAAGCTCAGCGGTGAAGTGCTGTACCGATTGGTGGGGCAAGGCAAGAAGCTGTTTCGCTGGCGACTGCCCGAAGGTAACCCTTACCTGAGAACGGAAACCAGAAACACATATACATCGCGCTACACTGAAGTAGCAATGGCGTTCGCCAGCGTTTAAATGGAGAGCCGGATGCGCTGAAAGGTGCACGTCCGGTTCGGAGAGGAGAGGCAGGGAAATAGTCCGACTACGCCCTGTCTCTTACTCTACTCCGCACCTGGCAGGGCTGGCTGTATCTGGCGGTGGTTATCGATCTCTTTGCCCGTAATGTGGTCGGCTGGTCGATGAAACCCACTCTCTCGCGCGAACTGGCGCTCGACGCGCTGATGATGGCGGTCTGGCGCCGAAAACCGGACGGCGAGGTCATCGTACATAGCGATCAAGGTAGTCAGTACGGCAGTGACGACTGGCAGCGCTTCTGCCGGGCCAACCACCTGGCACCGAGCATGAGCCGACGTGGCAACTGCCAGGATAATGCGGTGGCCGAATCGTTCTTCAGTTCACTGAAAAAAGAACGCATCAGGAAGAGAATATACAAAACCCGGGAGCTGGCCCGGGCGGATATCTTCGATTACATTGAAGTGTTCTACAACCGGGCCCGGCGCCACAGCCACCCCGGCGGCGTCAGTCCGGAGGCCTTTGAACAGGCCTCGTCGTGAGGACAGAATCTGTCTACAGGCATGGGGTCAGTCCATTAAATGCTAGCTTACATATTGACCGCATTTATCATTTTAGCTTACTGATTGATTGAGTGCCTTTGTTGAATATAACTCATGGCTGCCGTTGTTTTTTCAACATTAGTAAACAATCGAGCGAGATAAGCACCGTCATGATTTTGAGTTAGATAGCGCTCTGTAGAGCTTGTTAATGTATTGAATTTTAAATGTAAAGCGTCATCGTCATAGGAAGCAATTGTTCTTGCTTTCCACGACGGGTCAAGTTTAAACATCATAGCCGAAATATATCTATTTCCGTGCGTTAGTATTCCGTAGAGTTTTTTATCGCGCTGCCGATTAATAGTTGAAAGCTTCTCATGTATTTTTCTTTCGATAATCCTGTTGAAATTTACTGCGTTAATTACTGTTACTCCCGAGACTGTAGAGTTGAATGTTGAACGATATAATGAACCCTCTAGGTTCTCAAAGAATTTACCGCGCTGTGATTTTAATGTGACAACTGCACTTGGTGTTCCGTTTGCACAAACTAAAGCATTTAGGGCTTCATCTATTGTTATTGTTTTCTCTGTTGTAACTTGAGTCTCATTGGTGCGTAGTAATTGGTATATATAACCTTCAACAATAAGGTCTTTATTAAGCCTGACCTGTTCATGCTCTTGTGAGGCAAAGTCTCGACCTAACACTCTATTTTGATGATTATTAGCACGTGTTATATTTTTAACTAGATCGTTATCGTCTGTAACAATAAATCGAGCCTGCAATTTAATGTTCCGCAAATAGTCATCAGACAAATTGTGCTGCTTACCAATCAGACCAATAGAACTTACTGTTTGTGCCCCATTAATAATACTTATGTTATGAAAGGTAAAGAGGCCCCGAGCATTGTCAGATGTATTTCTCCTATGTGCATTCGCTTCCCTTACTAATACAGTGATTCCATTATTATAGAACCAAAAGTTGCTTGGTTCATCTAGTACGGTTTTCTTAATTGAGTCATTAACATCAGTTTGCCCAAGTATGTTTCTGATGTTTTTGGAGAAAAGTTGTGTTCCGTGTGTAGACCACCATTCAGAAACCTGTTCTCCAGTAACCACTCCGAAGTATGCATTATATGGCTCTGATACTTTCCCATACTCCATCATTTCAACATCTTCAAGATTGATGGCAGAGAGGGATTGCCCTTGGATCGCACTTGAAATATCCTCAGCTGAAAATAGATGTACTTGGAACGGATAATCTGATGAGGGCATCGTTGAGGTGTTTACACACGCATCATCATTTAACTCAGACTGCCATGTCTGCATGTCAGCTAATATTTGATTTGCTGCACCGGTTTTACCTGTGTGTGCCATAACAAAATAAAATTTATAGTCTATTGAATCCAGAGCTGCAGCTATATCTTGAGAAATTGAAGAAACACGTTCATCAAAGCGATGATATTCCTCTCTCTGTAAATATGAACAAGCATCTTTGAATCTAAGAAAATCATTTAATGACCATGTGCCATTTCCACTTTGGTTATATTTTGCTTGAACACAAATAACTTTTTTTTCTACATGAGATACATATATTGCGTCAATTCCGCCATCACTCGAACTATCGCATACAGCATTACCAGCTTCAATATCATCAGTCACGCCATAGCATTGAATTGCGAAAGCAGCTATCGCCCGGCTTGTCATTTTCTCATTATACTGGCTGCTTCCTACCGCGCATTCTCGGGGATCAATGTGTGCTTCGAACCGTTCGAGAAGTTTTTGCCCTATTCGGCGAGCTTGAACACCTGCGGTAGCAGAGGCTGGTATGCTATTAGCATTTTGAGGTATGTCAGTAACAATCGTCATTGCTTGTTTTTCTCAATATTCTAAAATGATTTCAATACTACAAAAATCAATAAGCTGCAATGTCGTCAGTCATAGTTAGCCTACTTCCTGAGAATTAATATTTAGTGACGCTTGTTAATCCCTGACACATTACGTGCAGCCAGGCTCGGGAGTTGCGAGTCTAGGAGCAAGCCAAAGCTGTTCTCAATGATGAATACCTATGCTGCATGAATCCGCATGATCGTTTGAGGATCGTTTTTGCTGAGGCCCGCCAGGAATGGCGGGCTTTTGCTTATATCATGCAGGTGCATGAAAACCACTACACAAAGCGGGCTGGCGTGGCGGGGATACGAGCGCGCACACGAGGTTTGTTCGTATGAGCTTGGTTGCTTTCTGACCTGTTGAACTTCGGTTTTGTTGGGTGTATGTTAAATTAGTGGTCGAATAATCATTTATCAGGGCTAAACGTTAATATAGATATGAATGAATCTGATAATGGTGTGAAAATAGTACTCTCTCCCGTGCAACTCTCGGCTATTTTACGACGCCAAACGATTGATGAAGGCTCAAGTCTGAGCAATCGGCTTTGGGGGGGGCTGAATGTTGTTGGGGGAGTCATTGAAATGTTTGGCGCTGGCGTAATGTGTGTTGTGCCGGAACCCACAATGCTATCTAAGGTTGGTTGTGTTGTAGTCGGTGCCCACAGTATGGATACGATTTCAACATCCTTTAAACAAGTTTTAACCGGGCAAACAGCCCGGACTGCAACGGTTCAACTTTCTGAGATGACTGCTGAAAAGTTGGGGGCCGATAAGGCTACAGCGTATAACGTCGGGCTGACTGTTGATTTAGTCGTGCCATTTGCTTTAGCTGGGGCCGCTGGGGCCGCCCGTGTGGGAGCGATTTATACAGGACGGATCAGATTATTGGATCAGGAAGGGAGTCGTTTAGGCCATACTTTGAGTCGCCACGTTGGACTTGATAAGCAGGCTCTTTTGGCTCGTTTGTCATCTGAGAATATGCCGCATGTCAGCACTTTTACCAGTCACACTTCTGCAGAGTTGTTAATATCTGAAGTCCTTTCAGTGAAAAAATCCCAGATAGAGGGGTGGCTTAAGGTTGCAATCCCTAACCGTTCTTATGCCTATACGCACCGATTTTCAAGGCCAACAGGGCTTTACATCAGTCGTGGAGGTACCGAAGTGCAAAAGGCTTATAATGTCAGAGTGGTTTTGAAACCGGTCACCCATAATGGCAAACCCTATTTCATACTAACTGCATTTCCGACACCATAAAACATATGGATACCAACTTAAATAAACCCCGTGAACTGGATACCCTGATTACTATTTATTTTGGTCAGGACTATACGGTTATTGATGAGAATGGCGATGTGGAAGCGCTATTGGAAGCTTATTTCAATGACTCAGAGAAATTAAATCTTGAGTTATTATTGGATGATATTAAGGAGCTTGAAGAGCAGGCCGATGGATATAGTGTTTTTATAAAACGCTATAGTTTTGACTTTGACCCTACTCTTTGGGGATTCACTGCGCAAAGTTGGCTGGAAATGATTAAATCAAGGGCTTCCCATAAATTAAATGAAATTTGTCAATAAGCAAAGGGGAAAAGGGCGCCCCGACAGAATGCTGCAGGGGCGGTGTGGTGGGGGATTTGGCTGTTGGTGAAGCAGGTTAATCGTTACGTTTATCTTCCACCGGTTCCAGTACATACGGCTCGAATCTGATCACATCTTCACCCAGCCACTTATTCAGCTCTTGCAGTTGCTTCTGTAGCGGCATCAGCTCGTTGAGGACAAACACCCGACTAGCCTTTTCCACATCCCCAAACCCCCAACATTACTTGGCATAATCCCCATCATCTGCGGCGGAACGTGGTGAGCCGCCATCATATCGTCGCGGCTCACGTTCTTGATGTTCAGAAACTCGTCCTTTGCCGCCACCTCGGACAGCGGAATGATCTGGATGCTGTCCTTCTTGCCGTTCGGGCTGTACATAAACAGGTTGCGGAAGTTGCCTGGGCCTTTGGCGCTTTTCATCGCCTTGCGGATGTTGTCCACGTCCTCCTGGTTCCTGGTGGTGCCCATCACCTGGGGAGCAGGTGGTGCTGTTATCGATGGGCGGCAATCTGGAAGGCAGGCAAAGAAAAACCCGCAAAGCCTTGGCTGGTGCGGGTTTTATGGAAGAAGGTTTGATTTTGGCTACTGAAAATAATGTAACACTTAAAACAGATAATTGGCGGCAGTAAGGCTTAATGCGACAGCCGTAAAAATTGCGCCTGACCAGATAAATTCCATTTAATTAGGCTGACTGCAAATTTTTGAACGTTTACTCGCCAATCCATAAAGTCTATAGTTTTTATGTAGATTAACTAACAACATGAGGAAAAAGGAAAAATGCCAATTCCTGCTTATATGTGGCTCAAGGACGACGGCGGCGCAGACATTAAAGGATCTGTAGATGTTCAGGATCGTGATGGTAGCATAGAGATTATCGGACTATCTCACGGATTGACTCTGCCAGTTGATGGCGCGAGCGGTAAAATCACTGGTACACGCCAACATTCAACAATGATGCTAGAAAAATAAATCGATAGTTCTTCGCCGTATCTCAACCGTGCCGCAGCTACCGGACAGGCTCTGAAGAGTGCAGAGATCCGCTTCTATAAAATTAATTATTCAGGTCAGGAGCAATGCTATTACATCATCACGCTGGAAAATGTGAAGGTAACTAGCGTTACTACTTCTATTCCGAATACGAAGCTATCCAGCTCGCAGATCAATCACGTCGAGCACGTTAGCCTAAACTACGAAAAAATCACCTGGCACTATGTTGATGGCAACGTCAAGTTTGCCGACGCATGGAATGAGCGAAAAACAGCTTAAGAATAAATGCGCCGTCACCGGCGCACTTTTCGAATGGTCCACATCAAGGCCAGATACCCCACGGTGGCGAATAAGAACGAGCAAACAACCCATGCCAGCACCCATAAATCATCAAAGTTCTCCTGACTCACACTCCCCTCAGCCCATAGTGCAAAACGCTGTGTCGTGTGGAGACTGATAAATTTTGCCGGATCGATAAGACGTAAACCGAGATAGAACAACGCGGCAAACCAGAGAATTTTAGATAACTTACGAGCAAGTGTTGTAACCATTATTGATAACCTCGATCATGCCATACGCCATTAGGTCTTTCATGCATGGCACGCGAATTTGTGATGTTGCCAGTAGCGCATTGCGTAGCGTGCGAAAATCGGAATTGCTAACAAGAGTTATACACCCGTCAGATAGGACACCAGGGTGCAATCTAAAATGCTCGCGTTTAACCCCTTCGATCCATGTAGCATCGTCTATGTTCCAGTCATTGGGATAAAGAGCGAACCATTCAGAGCGAGCGAATTCTGCGCCGCTATGGTATTTGTTGTAAGTATCTTTAAAAAAAGCAATTATTTTTGATACCGGCCCACCGCTGCCACGTGCAACTATCCAGTATCGCCCTTCTGGAATTGGCCCATCTCCCGGATGTTTCCCACAACTCCCCCGGTTTTTGTAAGTGCCATTGCCCGAAAAGGCCATAAACATTCCCACGCCAGGAAATACAAGTGGCGCGATGTCAGCACCGTTTAAAAGCATTTTTCCATTTAACGCCATACACTAATTCCCTCTTGATACTGTGGATAAAGTGTATAGCGCAACAGTCTGTTATTTTACAACTATTTTCGTAATTGATTGTTAACGTGGTGAATTTAAATTATCTCATTAGCCACAAATACAAGCCAAACCTGATATAGCGCGGTGTTGCTACCGGTAAATCAACAACTGACGTTGCTTTGAGAAATGTAAAAGGCAGGGTAGTGGACGCAAAGTGGACACTGGACATAAAAAAAGGGTTACACTTGCGTGTAACCCCTTGTTTTATTTGGTGGGCTGGCCATCTTCGTCCTCATGTAGCACGTAGCATCTGAGATGCGTTTCTGCGAAGCCCATGCGCTTCATGTAGTCATCTGCGATGTAGGACCACTGCACAGGCGTTAGTGATTCACCCTTAGGTAAGCGAAGCGAGTTGTGCCAGACGGGTTTAGCAACATCCGGGCGAAGCGTTTTTGTGGTATTAAATTCAACTATCAGATCTTCAGCGGCGCTTCCATCCATGTTCCCGCCAATCACTATCGGATCTTTTTTATGATGAGAAGCTGGTTTTAATGCGTAAAGCACTACACCAGCGAAGCTCTTACCCCTGCGGATTTTTTGCATTCCCTTCATGGGAAGCTCTCCACAGGTCAGCGGTAATTAAATGCAAGCGAAGTTCTGAGACCTGACGCTTTACGGCGAAGAGTTCAGTTTGCGACAAAGAGCTTTCATAGCTCTTGCTATCAAGATGAGCCACAAGCTTGTTCAGCTTCTGCGAAATCTCACCAAGGGTTTTCCAGGCTTCAATATTGATAGCTGGAACGACAGCGGGAAGTTTATTAAGTAAAGATAAGCGAAGCCACTCGCCTTTACGATGACTGCCACGTCTCTCATTGAGAAGCGTTAGCTCTTCATCATTAAATCTGACACTGACGCAATGAGAACGAAGCTGGTTGTGTGAGAGCTTCGCTTCGTTAACGCTTCCATTACGGGAATGTTTACTCACAACGATCTTATTAAAAGTATTATTTTCGGTCATATGAACTCCTTTTCATATAAAAGCATATTCCTTATTCTTAATTTATTTATATGGTAGATGTGAATAATGTCAATGCTTGTCTCGATTTTGCTTTTAATTTTTTCCAACCGAAGGGCGGAAAAACAAGGGGAACTCGAAGAAGCAGCGTAGCGCTTCGTAGAGTTAGCCCTTGCTGATTTACCATATTGACATTTCTTTCAATTGTTATATTACATTCATAATATTATAAAAATAGGAGTTAATTTATGAAAGAATTAGACAGCTATCATATAGATCTGGAATATACATACATAGGATACACGAGTGGTAAGTTGAAAAGTATCACGCCAATAGTATTACGATTAGGAGAGCATCCAGAGATTCTACAAAGATACTTATTGACTATCGAGACAAGAAAGGGAGACTTAAAAAAGTATGTTTACTATCTGGATAAAAGGATCTTTGAATTTGTTGATAAAAATATATCTTTCGAAGTAAAGTTCAGAGATGATGCTCCTATTAATGAAATGCAATACATATACAGAGCTTGGTAGTTTATAGCTACCATACTGAACGTATGGTAGCTTTTACTATATTTTCATACCAAAATTTGAATTTGGAGAAAAAAGGTTGTTGAGAATAGTAATGAGGTTATCTTTTACCACATCAAAAATTATATCTTGTGAGTCAAGTTCTAAATCGATATTTAAATTTTTTGTTTCTTTTATATTTATCATGACGTTGGTGTTTGTGAAGTCAGAGTTATTATTATTTGAAATGTTAATTACAAAACTTAGCGTGATTGGATTGTCATTTTTATTTAATCTATTACTTTCTGATAATGCATCTTTTTCGTCTATTTTATAGCTGCCAACAACTATTGATGATTGTGTATCGAAGATTAGAAATATAGGATTTTTTTCTTCTCTCATATCATTTTCCAGTAAGTGCTTAACTCCAAAAACTTTAACAATTATATATCTATTCATTTTATAAACCTCTATGAAAATGTTAATTATGGTAGATGAAAAAAACATTGAAAATGTTTTTTGTAATATCAGTGGGATCATGTGTTGGTTTTTGTCCAAGAAATATTGCATTCTTTGACCAAATAGTTTCCAGAGATAAAATACAATGGTTGTGTTGAACCAGTGAATGACCAACCAAAAGTGAATTTTTGATCTATCCATGATACATCGAGGCTTTTTCTACCTTTGGTTTTGCTTTCTTTATAGCTTCTATTGAACTGATATGAAAAATTATTTTCAAAATAATCCGAAATGCAATATGCTATTTTACCATTTTGCAATCCTTCAATTTTTTCTTCAGCTAGGGTATCGTTCAAAAGAATGAATAAATATTGATATATATTGAAGGAGTAATACTTTCCACCTCCTTTAAGATTTGTTTCCTTTGGAAGAGAGCAAGAGTTATATGGGGTTCTCAATAAAGGGATTACCAATATTTTGAAGCTCAGTGGAATTACTCTTTTTTGTAGATATAATTTCATTTCATCAATGAATTGCTTAGGGTAATGACACTGGAATGTTCTCTTATCATATTGATTTTTGTTCCAGCTGAGTGAACTTCTCCAGAACATGCTTATAATAAAATAGTAAAGGCTGTCATTATCGAAATTATCTAATTTAGATAAAGTCAAGTTGTTCTGTGTTTTCGGTAGAAGATTTCGGATTAGTTTTACAAAAAGATCCGGATTTCGCTGGTTTATTGGAAGTGCTATATTAGGAAATGGCGTCTCTCCATATTTACTGAGAAGATCTTCGCAGTATTTGCAGAGCATATATTTTGTTATTTGGTGATCACCCATATTCCTTTTTGTCCAATCAGATTGGATAAGATTTAACGTATGGTTTTTATCTTTTATATCATACATTCTTGAATAAAAAAATGACGGTAAGTAATGGCTGTTTATTAAACTGATATTTTGAGTGCCACATAGTTCGCAATGTCCTATATTGTAATTATCTTTGTTGTTCATATTACTGCTCCTTGTCGTCAATTTGTTTTTTTTGAGTATTTTTTTCCGAATTAACTTGTATCAATCCATAATCATTTCTTAGTTCTTTATCGACGAGCTTAAAATTTGTCATTTGTCTGTCAAGCCAATAAGACTCTTCAATATGCTCTAACAGTATTATTTGGAAACCACCATGAGACCGCATTTTCTCAACAAAAGAATTAATTTCATTTAGGGCTGCATCAAGACTTGCAAAGTCATCAGTTTTTTTACCAGCAGTACTAAAATATGGAGTGCTGGGCTGGTCAACGACTAAGAATCGTGGAACCCACGGTACTTTTCTATCTCTTACCAATTCGTGAAGTGCAAGGAAATAAGCTACATGTACATACATATAGTTAGAAGCACTTCCAATATCTATCATTTTTTCAACTTGATTTTTATTTATCAAATCAAGTGTTTTTTTTGCCTTATTGAATATTGGAGTTGCATCCTCAAATCCTTTTAAAGGCATCCGTGTGAATATTTCCTTTATTTTTCCGTTCAGTAAACTCAATGTATATTCTTTAAAGGCATTATTGTCTGTTATCTTGCTTTCTAACTCATTAATTTTAGTAGTTATCTTTTCTATAGTATCAGTATAATCATATTTAGGGAGAACAACTATCCGTTTAATTTCAGAGCTGAGTTCACCCATGAACCGATAAAGCTCGATTGGTGTGATTTTTTCATCACTAACAGTTGCAAGTTTTTTACTCAAGGATGATATTTTAAGTTCTAACTCTTTTCTCTTAGCATTTGTTTTTGATATGAGTGAGTTTTGTCCTTTTTCGGCTATAGCCTTTTTTATCTCTGAGCTTTGGTTCAATAAGGATTTAATGATTGAATAGATGTTTTTTGTATATAATATTTCGCTATAATTATCATCTAAATATTTGGCTATTAAAAGGGAGTCTTGGTTATCTTTTAAAAACTTCTTATATTCAGTATTTGTTTCTATATATTCATTAATGTCTGTCAGTTCTTTTTTTAAGAGGAAAAGTTCTTTTTCAATTTTTGTTCTTTCATTAATTGCTGGGATTTCGTTTATATCCTTGTAATTAACTATCGCTTTCAAATTTTCAAGTTTATCACTTACAGTTGGTTCATTCTTGCTGTTTTCACTTATTAAACCAAAATAATACGCCCTGTCGTATAGTGATTCTATTTCACTTTCGAAATTGAAATAAGAGTCTTTGCTAGCCGACTGTTTATATTCGATACGAGCAAGATTCCTTTGTAATTCTTCTAACCGCGTTCTCATTATCATAGTTTCGGCGTTTTCACTGCCAAGAGCCATGTCAAAGGTTCGGTCAATACGCTCTCTTGTCTTTAAATCAGAGATTTTCGAATAAAGATGTTCTGAAGAGGTTAGTGTTGTTTGATCTATAAAGCAATGCGGGATAAAATATCTATAGGATACTTTTGACCCTTGTTGTATGAATCTACCACCATAAGGGATTTTTAGAGAACTATTAATACCAAACTCATAATTCAGATGTTCTTTTAAAACATCCTTTTTGATATTGTTAATAGGGATTTGTGGAATGTCTCCATTTTTGTCAAAGTAAACTAGATCATCTTCTTCAAAGTGTGTCGCTTTTCTACAAATAGTGAAATATTTACCGTTTATACTTAATCTAATCCCATACCAATTTACAAAATTATCGACATTTGTTTTTGATATACCATCAGATGATGAGGATAAAAGGCAATAATCAATGATAGCCAGTATTGAGGATTTCCCTTTGCCAGAATCACCTGTTATTACATTTACCTTATTTTCCTCAAGTTCTAAATTCCTCAAGGTTGAATCAATTTGCCATATTAAAATATTAGTAATCTGCATTATAATCTAACTCCACAAATGTCATATATATTGTGTGCTTCTTCTAATAATAAACGTGCAACATTTATAGATGCTGCCTGTATTTTTACGGCTCTTTTGCCAATAAACGGGATCGCATTATCTAATATTAACTTGTTTTTAAATGCTAATTTACCGTGTTCTAATTCAGCTATTCCATTTTCAAGGCACAATGAAACACAATTAACTGAGGATGGAAGGAAATTATAGAATCTTTTATTTATGGATACTATTATTTCGGGCTTGGTTAATAGTAGATCTTGAAAAGATAGTGTATTGGTTCTCTTGTGGGCAAGGTAATCTAAGCTTTTTTTATGAAATATAATTGGTAAAATTAGCATTGCATTGCTTATTTCAATATTTGATGCTATTGATAACACCTCTTGCAAAGAGAATATACCCAAAAGCTCATTGTTATATATTTTCATTTATAGACTGACTCCCAGTTTTGAAGCCATCCTATTTTTGGCTTATCTGAAAGGAGCAAGAACGTTCCTGTAGTCATAGATTTAGGTAATTGATTTTTATCCAACACAATATTACAGTTCCCTGTCAATTCAGTATAGACAGAGAAGGCTTTATTAAGATGATCTTCATTTATTTCTGTAAAACGGCTTCGTATATACGTTGCTGAATGACGTGATTGCCATTCATCAAGCGCTTTTTGATATATTAGTCTTTCTTCTTGAGTTGTTAAATCTCCAGAGCTTTGCAATTTTTGAATGAAAGCTTCTGTTTTGGCCATTTCATTTACATATTTTACGATTGAATCGCTATTCAAATCCAAATCTTTGAGTTGTTTGTAAGAGATCTTTGACTCAACGTTAGTTGGGTATGCAGATTCAAAATCGTAGTATTGGTCGAAATTATTTATACAATTTCTTGAAATTTGAATAATCCTATCTATTCCCAAATTATTTCGAAAATCATCATAACTTATATTTATTTTGGTATGATTTTTAACCAAGTCATATTTATGTTTAAAAAAAGCACCTGAAATATAATTAAAAGCATCATCTATTTTATCATCAGGGATTGCTAATGTTTTTAGTAATGTTTTTATTTGGCGGATGATCCCATCTTCGCTATGTTGAAAACTTATACTATTAAATAAACGTTTAGAAGAATTGCTATCGAGTGAGTTTATGATAGAAATATACTTATAGAGGTCATCTGACTTATTTTTATGATCTTGTTCTATCTTTTCTATTTCATTTTTTATTTTTTCAATGTCCTTAGTGTCGTTAGTCAAAAGTTGCACGATACCAGGCTCTAAGGTAAGACCTTTGTTAGTGTAAAAAATAAGGCTAATGCTTTTGTCGCCTATGGTCTTAATCGCCTCTGACCAATTATATAATGTTTTCCATAAGTCTATGTCTTTATTAGTTATATTAGACTTGTTAATTGAATGTTTAACTTGAACCAAAGTTTTATGACCCTCGATGCTCTCAAGATGGAGATCGTCATAAACTTCAATCCCAATGTGTTCTTCTGGTTTAAGCTCTAAGGCATGTTTTAAAGCAACGTAATCTTGATAGGTAAAACCTATTGAATTTTTGTCAGCATTAGTTTTTTCAAAGAAATCCATATGGTAGCCCACTAAGGAAACAAGCAATGAAAGCATAAAAAAACATCAGTATCTTTTTTTCACCATATCAAACACTAAAAACATATGGAAGCATACGTATCAAAGTTTAGTTATATAACCTTATGTTTTTATACTGGTTTTATGTACATGTGCGCTTTCAATCCGATGAGAATGTTTTAGCTAAGGGGCATTCGTCAGTATATGGGCTTTCCAGGCTATCCCTATCCTTCTTGCTAATCCCCTGTATCAGTCAAGCAGCGATAGCTTTAGCTCTTTGAGTTTGAACGTAATCACTCCACCATTGCATCAAACTCTGTCGCTCTATCAGATATTCTGCACGATTGTATGCTGCGATAATTTCATCTTTTTTTGAGTGGGCAAGCGCTGCCTCAAGAACTTCGGCTCTGAACTTACCAGACTCCTCTGCCGCTGTTCTTGCAATAGAACGCATACCGTGAGCTACAAGCTCGCCTCCGAACCCCATTCGGATGATAGCTGCGTTGGCTGTTTGTTCATGCATATGATTAAGAGGCGCTTTAATGCTGGGGAAAACCCATTCTCTATGCCCACTTATTGATTTCATTAATTCAAGGATGCGCAAAGCTTCTTTACTCAAAGGAACTTTGTGTGGCTTTTTCATTTTCATAAAATCAGCAGGAATGTTCCAAATGCTGTTAGTTGTATCAATATCAGACCACCTTGCGCGAACAGCTTCACCCGGACGAACCCATGTCAACAATTGCCATTCAATTAGCATACGTGTTTCCAACCGGATTGACGCATTCGTCAAAGATTCCATAAACCTTGGCAATTCGCTTGGGGGAAGGGCAGGCATATTTTGCTTTTTTGGTTTACTGAATCTTTGACCAAGGTTGTCAGCCGGGTTGAACTCAATAAGTTCTTCAGTGGCTGCCCACCGGAAGATTTCATTCAGACGAGAAATGATACGGCGTAGAGTTTCCAATACGCCTCGTTGCTCAATAGGATCAAGGTGTTGTTTTAAGAGCTTAGGTCGGATCTCATTGATAGGGACATTACCCAGACCAGGAAAGACATTTCTCTCTAAGCTGCGCCAGATGTCTGCTGCATGGTCTTGTGAGATACCTGATGTCTTTACCTTCTCATCTAACCATTTCCGCGCTACGGCTTGGAGAGTGTGCTCAGTAGCACTCTTTAATGCCTTCGCCTTATCGTTGTTATGGATTTGGGGATCAACACCATTTGCCAGAAAGGAGAGATATTCATCACGTAAGGCTCTGGCTCTTGCAAGGGTAAGGTGAGGATATGTCCCAAGGCTCATTTTGGTTCTTTTCTTGCTCACTGGTACTGCATACCTGAAATACCAATTTTTCTTGCCTCCTTTCGCCAAAGGAGCGATTCGCAGAATCAAACCATCACCGTCAAACAAGTTGATTTCTTTATCGGCTGGCTTGGTGCTTTTGATTTCAGTGTCAGTGAGCTTCTTAGCGATTTTTGCCATTTTGGGACCCTCGGTTTTTGGACCCTTCTTAGTGGGTCCCATTCAGGGTGCCATAACTCGTAGTTCTCAGCAATTCTCACTGGACGACAATAGACGTAAAAAAGCCCGCAGAGCTTGTGCTGTGCGGGCTTAGTAGACTTCATTGTACTTCAAACAACTAGAAAGTGGTGGAGCTGGCGGGAGTTGAACCCGCGTCCGAAATTCCTACATCCTCGGTACTACATGCTTAGTCCAGTCTTTACATTCACCTGCCAGCTGCGGACGGACACGCCACTAACAAACTAGCCTGATTAGATTTAACGCTTCAACCCCAGGCAAGGCATCCACGCGATCTCTTTTGGGTTTGACCTCTCTTGATCCCCGTCCTAAGAGCGGAGGCTAGGGAGAGAGGGCTCTGAGCAGGTTATTAAGCTGCTAAAGCGTAGTTTTCGTCGTTTGCGACTATTTTTTTGCGGTTTTTTAGCGAGGCCTACCGCACCTCGGCATGCACCTTGGGTTTCGCGAATCCCGTCGAATCCAGAATCAGCCCCAAAGAGTGAATCGAGTATATCACAAATTTATCACGGGAGAACCGTCGCTAACGAGAGTGGCGACAATTCAGGCAGCCTGCGCTTGCGGGCCGCCGCGTGATTTAGTCTACCAGCACCCGGGGAACGGTGGCGCCCCACAGGATAGAGGTTTGGGTGAACAGCACATCGGTAATCTCTTCCACCTCTTCACCGGTCACTTCGGCATTGCCCTGTTTGCCGAACAGCACCACTTCGGCGCCTGGGACGATACCCGATGTGCCGGTAACATCTACCATAATGGTGTTCATCGAGGTTTTGCCCACCACCGGGTAGCGCTGGCCGCCAATCAGTACGTGGCCCTTGTTGCTGAAGTCGCGCAGATAGCCGTCGGCATAGCCCACCGGAATGTTAGCCAGCAGCGAGTCGCGCTTTAACGTGTAAGTGCGGTCATAGCCGACGGTGGATCCTTTTTTATAGGCGTTAACGGCAGCGACGTTGGATTTATAGGTCATCACTCGCTGATAGCTATGGGTGGCGGTGGTATCGCCATAGAAGATGCCGCCGACCCGCACCAGGTCCAGGCGCGATTCCGGTACCCGCAGCGTGGCCCAGGTGTTGGCGGTATGCAGCGTAATATCGCTGCGCTTCAGCCCGGCGGCGGCGATAACGGCAGCCGCCTGCTGGTTAAACAGCTTCAGCCCGGCGCGGATTTCGGCTTCATCCTCCATTGGGTAGTGGGTCATAATCCCCACCACCTTCAGGTTGCTAAGGTGGGCTATCTGGCTGGCCGTGGCAATGCCCTGTAAGGTACTGACATCCAGACCGTTACGCGACATACCGCCAGAGTTCAGTCCCAGGTGGATGGGCAGAGTTTTACCGCGCTGCTTTGCCAGTGCGTTCAGCTCGCTGGCAACCTGCGGGTTACCGATTAACTCCTCGACGTTATAGTCGATCACTTTCGCCATCTCCTGGGGCGAGGCGCTACGCACCCGCATCAGGCGACCTTTAAAGCCCAGGTCGCGCACCGTTTTCACTTCGGCGTTGCTGGCAATGCCAATGCACTGAACGTTATTTTCCATCATGACCGGCGTGACCAGCGACAGGTCGTGGCCGTAGGCGTCGCCTTTCAGAATGGCGCACAGCGTGGATTTCCCGCCCAGTAGCTGCTGAACCTGGTGGATATTGCTGGTCAGCTTGCCGCGCGAGATCTCAAGCCAGGCGTGTCCTGGTTGTTCGGCGCTGCGCGACAGGGCCGCGTGATGGTCTGGTGCGGTCTGATGAGCCGATACCGGTGTGGTGGTCTGCTGGCAGCCGGCCAGCGTAAAGAGCGCCAGCAGCGGCAGCGCGTGGCGAAGTCCTTTAGCGTTTTTCATGGTCTGTCCCAAAGTATTGATGAATGAGTTTTTATTTTTAACGCATAATTATTCGAATTCAGGCGTGAGTCAATACTCTGGCTATGGCCATTTACTAAGAAAAGTCAGGGGGATAGAGGGAAAATGGCTGCCGCCGTGGCGACAGCACGGGAGGGGAGTTGGTTTAGCGACCGGCGTTTTTCATGATCCGCGCTTTATCGACCTGCCATTCACGATCTTTCACATCGTTACGTTTGTCGTGCTGCTTCTTACCTTTCGCCACGCCAATTTTCACCTTGCACCAGGCGTTCTTCCAGTACAGCGACAGCGCCACTATGGTATAGCCTTCGCGGTTAATGCGTCCGTACAGGGTGTCCAGCTCGCGCTGATTCAGCAGCAGCTTACGGGTGCGGATCGGGTCGCAGACTACGTGGGTAGAGGCAACGCTCAGCGGCGTAAAGTTAGCGCCGAACAGGTAGGCTTCGCCATCTCTCAGGATCACATAGCTATCGCCAATATTGGCCTTACCGGCGCGCAGCGACTTAACTTCCCAGCCCTGAAGGGCCAGGCCCGCTTCGTATTCATCTTCGATAAAGTATTCATGGCGGGCGCGCTTATTAAGCGCAATGGTGGCTGAGCCAGGTTTGTGTGCTTTTTTCTTCGTCATAGTGCCGCTCAGTATAGGTAATCCGATGGTAAAACGCACCCCCATCCCGTGGGGGACAGACTATGTTAGCATGTCTTGCTGCGTAATTTTTCTTTGCCAGGCCAGAAATGTTATTATCTGTGGGTTGTATGAGACACAGGAAATGGTATGCCGCAGATCAGTCGCACTGCGCTGGTGCCTTATAGCGCTGAGCAGATGTATCAGTTAGTCAATGATGTAAAGTCCTATCCCGACTTCCTGCCGGGCTGCGTGGGTAGCCGGGTGCTGGAATCCACTCCCGGCCAGATGACGGCGGCGGTGGAGGTGGCGAAAGCCGGGATCAGCAAGACTTTTACCACCCGCAATACGCTGACCAGCAACCAGAGTATCCTGATGCATCTGGTGGATGGCCCCTTTAAGAAGCTGATGGGCGGCTGGAAGTTTACGCCGCTGGCGCCGGATGCCTGTCGTATCGAATTCCAGCTGGATTTCGAATTTACCAATAAGCTGATCGAGCTGGCGTTTGGCCGCATCTTTAAAGAGCTGGCGGGCAATATGGTGCAGGCGTTCACGAGCCGGGCCAAAGAGGTGTACAGTGTCGCCTGAAATCCAGGTCGAGGTGGTTTATGCGCTGCCGGAACATCAGTATCTGCGGCGGGTGACGCTACCCCAGGGGGCGACCCTGGAGCAGGCCATTGTGGCTTCCGGTCTGCTGGAGCTGCGCCCGGATATCAGTCTGCAAAAAAATAAGCTGGGTATCTACAGCCGTCCGGCAAAAGCGGGCGATGAGGTGCACGATGGCGACCGGGTGGAAATCTATCGCCCGCTGATTGCCGATCCGAAAGAGCTGCGCCGTCAGCGTGCCGCAGGCAAGAATAAGTCGTAGCGGTTTAGCGCAACAAAAAAGCTCCCCTTGGGAGCTTTTTTTATGCCGGTCCGCCGGTTTACTTCTGCAGCGCGGGCTTGTTGTCGATATTGGTCAGTACGCCGTTGCTGTCGAAGGTCAGCGTCAGGGTCTGCTGGGTGACTTTCTCGTGGCCCGGCTGCTGGCGGAAGATATAATACCAGGTGTTGCTACCGAAGGGATCGGTCATCATCGGCGTACCCAGCGCATAGGCAACCTGCTGCTGCGTCATACCGACGCGGATTTTTGAAACGTCGCCAGGAGCCAGATAGTTACCCTGGCTGATGTCAGGGCGATAAACCACTCGCTCCAGAGTGGAACAGCCGGCGGTTAACATCAGAAGAACCGCTGCGGCGGCAGTCAGCGTTTTACAGCGCATAGTGATTTGATTCCTTTTCGGGCCCGAACGGCGCGTGGCTCATACGTAATACGCCGATGATAATAAACCTTTACGCAGTTTAAAACCTTAAAGGCGCTTCACTGAGACCGCCAGCGGTGAAAAAAGTTGGCGGCAGGGTGACTGTTTTTACGCTGTTTTTGCCTGAGTGCCGCGTTTTACGCCGCCTCGCTGATTTTCATGACCCGGTCAGTAGCTCGTTTTATTCTGTTGCGAATTCCTGCGTTATTCACTGTTTTACCCGGCGCCGCACCCGAAATCCGGCTGCGGCGCTGTCCCTGGGCTGTCAGGCGGCCAGTAGATCTTTGGCGTTGGCCAGGGTGTTGCGGGTGACTTCGCTGCCGCCCAGCAGGCGTGCCAGTTCGCGCAGTCTGGCTCGCTTATCCAGCGGCTGCATGCGGGTTTCTGTCACTTCGCCGTCGGTCTCTTTGCTGACAAAGAAGTGGTGGTGCCCGCAGCCAGCCACCTGGGGCAGGTGGGTAACGCACATCACCTGGGTGGAGTCGCCCAACTGGCGCAGCATCTGACCTACGACCGCGGCAGTGGGGCCGCTGATACCCACATCCACTTCGTCGAAAATCAGCGCCGGTGTTTCCATCTTGCGGGCGGTAATCACCTGGATTGCCAGCGCGATACGCGACAGTTCGCCGCCGGAGGCGACTTTGGCCAGCGGCTGCAAGGGCTGGCCCGGGTTCGTGCACACGTGGAACTCCACGCGATCCGCCCCTTCCGCCGTCAGCTGGTTTTCGCTGAACTCTACCGCAATGGTCAGGCGGCCATGGGGCATGGCCAGCGCCTGCATGCTGTCGGCGATGAGTCGTTCCAACTCGCGGGCGCTGGCGCTACGGCTCTGGTGCAGGCGTTGCGCGGTTTCCAGCGCCTGGCGATGGTTCTGTTCCACCGCCAGGGCCAGCGCCTCCTGACCTTCGCCCTGTTCGTCCAGCAGGCGCTGTTCTTCCAGCAGTTGCTGGTGTAGTTCCGGCAGCGCTTCCGGCGCAATCTGATGCTTGCGCGCCAGGGCTATCTGACGTGAGATACGCTGTTCCAGCTCAAACAGGCGGTTGGGATCCAGGTCCATGCGATCGCAGTAGTGGCGCAGCTCGTCGCTGGCTTCGTCGAGCTGGATGGCGGCCTCTTCCAGCATTTCCAGCACTCCGGAAAGCTTATCGTCCATGCCTGCCAGTTCAGTGACCAGCTGGCGGGCGCTATAGAGCTGGCTGCTGAGCGTCTGATCTTCTCCGTCGGCCAGCAGCGTTAGCGCCTGTTGACCGGTAGAAAGCAACTGACCGCTGTTCGCCAGGCGACGGTACTCTTCGTCGATAGTTTCGAACTCGCCGGCCTGAGGGGCGAACTCATTAAGCTCTTTTAGCTGGTAGTGGAGCAGTTCGGCGCGCGCGGCGCGCTCCTGTGACTGCTGCTGGAAGCTGGCCAGTTCCCGGCAGCTACGATGCCAGGCGCGGTAGCGTTCGGCCATCTCCTGTTGTAACGCCGCTTCCCCCGCGTAACCGTCCAGCAGGTGTTTCTGATGTTCCGGGCGCAGAAGCTGCTGATGGGCGTGTTGACCGTGGATCTGGATCAGCCGCTGGCCCAGGTCGCGTAGCTGAGAGAGAGGGACGGCGGTGCCGTTAATAAAGCCCCGGGAGCGACCATCGGCGTTGATCACCCTGCGTAGCAGACATTCGCTGCCATCTTCCAGGTCGTTCTGCTCCAGCCAGCGGCGGGCGGCGGGGGTATCCTTAAGTGAAAAACGGGCGCACAGGTCGGCACGAGCGGCGCCGGGGCGTACCATTTCGGCATCGGCACGGCCGCCCAGGCACAGGGTCAGTGCGTCGATAGCAATGGATTTCCCCGCGCCGGTCTCGCCGGTGATGGCGGTCATACCACGCTGAAAATCTACCTCAAGGTCGCGAACGATAGCGAAGTTGCTGATGGTGAGTTGTGCCAGCATAGCCACTCTCCTGTATAAATATCAGGGCTGTGTTTTTGCACAGTATAGCCTGGTTTTTTATACAGTAAAGTGGCTGGGCGAATTTCAGAATAATTTTTTTGACCAGCCCAGCTTTGAGCTTAATGTATTGAAATAGCTGTAATCTTTAGGGTGGATCAGGTTCAGGTGATAGTTACAGCGGCGGATCACCACATCTTCGCCTTCCTGAATAGGCAGAGCGATCTGGCTGTCGCAGCTAATTTCCAGGTCGCTGCGCATATGGGAAAAACGCAGTCGGATGGTGCTGCAACTGTCAATGACCAGCGGGCGCGCCGACAGGGTATGGGGGAACATCGGCACCAGGGTAATGGCGTTTAGCGAAGGCGTCAGAATGGGGCCGCCGGCGGAAAGCGAATAGGCGGTGGACCCCGTTGGGGTAGAGATAATCAGCCCGTCTGAACGCTGGGAAAAAGCGAATTTCTCGTCGATATAGACTTCAAATTCGATCATATGCGCCACCTTGCCGGGGTGCAGCACCACTTCATTGATGGCGGTGCTCAGGCGGCTCTGGCGATCGCGGCGGCATACCTGGGCTTCCAGCAAAAAGCGCTGTTCGGTGATATAGTGCCCCTCAAGGACGTCGGCAAGCTGCTGCTGGGCGTTGTCAGGATCGAGGTCGGTCAGAAAACCCAGATTACCGCGGTTGATGCCGATCACTTTAATATCGTAGCGCGCCAGCACCCGTGCGGCGCCAAGCATATTACCGTCGCCACCGACCACCACGGCGAGATCCGCCTGCTGGCCAATTTCCGCCAGGGTGCCGGTGCGTACCTGAGTGAGCTGAAGCTCCTGGGCGATCTGCTGTTCGACAATGACGTCATAGCCCGCTTCGTGCAGCCAGCGCCAGAGCATTTCGTGGGTGGTCAGCGCGGTGGGGTGGCGTGGATGCCCGACAATACCGATGCAGTTGAAATGTTTATTCATTTTCCAGTCAGGTCCTTAAACAAGGCGTGCGTTCCACAATCTGCCAGCGTCCCTTGAAACCGGGAAACTGATCCCCATAATAAGCGAACCAGCCAGATGAATGCTAAAGAAACGCGGAGAATTTCATGAGTAGTAAAGAACAGAATCGACCAGACGAGCAAGTCTCTGAAGAGAACACCACGGAACAGCAGCATGAAGAGGTGGAAGTGACTGAAGGTGCTGAACAGGTGGATCCGCGCGACGAACGTATCGCTAATCTGGAAGCGCAGTTAGCCGCGGCTCAGCAGCAGGAGCGCGATATTCAACTGCGCACCAGGGCAGAGATGGAAAACCTGCGTCGCCGTACCGAACAGGATGTGGAAAAAGCGCACAAGTTCGCGCTGGAGAAGTTCGTTAACGAACTGCTGCCGGTGCTCGACAGCCTGGATCGCGCTCTGGAAGTGGCCGACAAAGAGAATGGCGATATGGCCGCGATGATTGAAGGGATCGAGCTGACCCGTAAATCGATGCTCGACGTGGTCCGTAAGTTTGGTGTTGAAGTGGTGGGAGATACCCAGGTTCCCTTCAACCCGGATGTTCACCAGGCGATCGCGATGGTGGAATCCGAAGAGGTTCAACCGAACCACGTGCTGATGGTGATGCAGAAGGGTTACACCCTGAATGGCCGTACCATCCGCGCCGCGATGGTTTCCGTGGCGAAGGCGAAGGCCTGATAGCCCGAAGAGTGCCGCCCTCTCTCCGGGAGAGGGCGGTATCGATTATCCCTCCACGCTTTCGCGTAGCGGCTTCACCGGCATCACTCTCACCTGCTTAATCATATTGTCCTGAACGTCCAGGATGTCGATATCATATTGTTCGATGCGTACCCGGGTGCCCGGCGCCGGAATCTCTTCCAGAGCTTCCAGAATCATGCCGTTGATGGTGCGGGCTTCGTCTTCCGGCATCTTCCAGTTAAAGGCCTTATTCAGGTCACGCACGTTGGCGCTGCCTTCAATCAGTACCGAGCCGTCATTCTGCGGGCGGACCTCTTCGGCAAGGGTCGGGGACATCGAAGTGGTAAAGTCGCCGACGATCTCTTCCAGAATATCCTCTACCGAGACCAGCCCCTGAATATCGCCATATTCGTCCACCACCAGGCCGACCTTCTTCTTGTTACGCTGGAATTTCACCAGTTGCACATTCAAGGGCGTGCCTTCGGGGATGTAGTAGATCTCATCGGCGGCGCGCAGGACACTCTCTTTGGTGAACTCTTTTTTCTCGGTCATCAGCCGCCAGGCTTCACGCACCCGCAGCATGCTGATGGAATCGTCCAGCGACTCGCGGTAGAGCACGATACGCCCGTGGGGTGAATGGGTGAGCTGGCGCTGAATGGACTTCCAGTCGCCGTTGATGTCGATACCGACAATCTCATTGCGCGGCACCATAATGTCGTCGACGGTCACTTTCTCAAGGTCGAGCACCGACAGCAGCATATCCTGATTGCGGCGCGAAATCTGGGAGTGGGACTCGTTAACGATGGTACGTAGTTCATCTTTGCTCAGGGCGGCGCTAACGGCGCCATCGGCCCTGATACCCACCAGACGCATCAGAAGGCGGGTGATCATATTGAGCAACCACACCAGCGGCATCATGATGATTTGCAGCGGCGCCAGCAGAACGCTGCTGGGGAAGGCGACCTTTTCCGGGTAGAGCGCGGCAATGGTCTTTGGCAGCACTTCGGCAAACACCAGCACCACAAAGGTGAGTATACCGGTGGCAATGGCCACCCCGGCGTCGCCATACAGACGCATACCAACAATAGTGCCCAGCGCCGAGGCCAGAATATTGACGAGGTTATTACCAATAAGTACCAGACTTATCAGGCGGTCGGGTTTCTGCAGTAGCTTCTCAACCCGCTTTGCGGCGCGGTTCCCCTGCCGTGACAGGTGGCGCAGGCGGTAGCGGTTAAGGGTCATCATTCCGGTTTCAGAGCCGGAAAAGTAAGCAGAAATCACCACCATCACGATCAAACTGACGATCAGCGTGGTGGTTGAGATGTGTTCCAAGAGGGTTTCCTTTACAGTGACAAACTTAGCCGGAGATTTGTTGCAGTATCCGGCTTCCGAAGTAGGCCAGCGTCAGCAGGGCGGCGCCAGCCACGTTGAACCAGACTACGCGCCGTCCGCGCCAGCCGCCATGATAGTGGCCCCATAGCAGGATGATATAGACGAACCATGCCATAATAGACAGGACGGCCTTGTCGATATTTTCCGAGCTGAACAGGTTGTTCATATAGAACAGGCCGGAGCACAGGGTCAGGGTCAGCAGCACGACGCCGACCTGGGTGATGTGAAACATCTTGCGTTCGATGGTCATCAGCGGTGGCATATCGGCGCTAAAGGCCAGCCGCTTATTTTTCAACTGATAGTCGATCCAGGCAAGCTGTAGCGCATAGAGCGCGGCGATAATCAGCGTGGCGTAGGCGAACAGCGACAGTCCGATGTGCACCATCACTCCCGGCGTGGCTTCCAGATGCGTAATAAATTCATTAGGCATAAAGGTCGCCAGGGCCAGGTTGATCAGCGCGAACGCATAGACGATGGGCAGCAACAGCCAGCCGCGATTGCGTGAGGCGACGATGGTCATGACGGTGCAGATCATCAGACTGACCAGTGAGCCGACGTTAAGCAGGCTCAGGTTCTGGCCGCTGTCGCCCGCGAAGATGCGAGCCTGTAGCGCCAGGCCGTGGCAGATTAGCGCGATAATGGCGGAGATCAGGGCGAAACGGCGCCATCCGCTGTTTTTCTTTAACAGGCCAGGGACGATCAGCGCCAGACTGAAAGAGTAGGCGACAAGCGCAAGCAGTGCAAAAACAGGCATATACAGGTGTCGGTTATGAGCCAGAGAGTCGATAAGGCAGTATAGCGTTACCCGGCTTCCGCTCCAACCGTTGCTTGCATCGCACATGGGCGGCTTCGTGATATACTCGCCCCCAAATGTTACGTTGCAGTCGCGTGAGCGACCTAAAGTCACCACCCCAGGCAAGAGACAATGTTTGATAATTTAACTGACCGATTGTCGCGCACGCTGCGCAATATCAGCGGCCGCGGGCGCCTTACAGAAGAGAACATTAAAGATACCCTGCGTGAAGTGCGCATGGCGTTACTGGAAGCCGATGTGGCTCTTCCGGTAGTTCGTGATTTTATCAGCCGCGTAAAAGAGAAAGCGGTTGGTCACGAGGTGAACAAGAGCCTGACCCCAGGGCAGGAGTTCGTCAAAATCGTGCGCGGCGAGCTGGTCGCCGCCATGGGCGAAGAGAACAATGAGCTGAATCTGGCCGCGCAGCCGCCGGCGGTGGTTCTGATGGCGGGCCTGCAGGGCGCCGGTAAAACCACCAGCGTCGGTAAGCTGGGTAAGTTCCTGCGCGAAAAGCGTAAGAAGAAGGTACTGGTGGTGTCGGCGGACGTTTACCGTCCTGCGGCCATTAAACAGCTGGAAACCCTGGCTCAGCAGGTGGGGGTCGACTTTTTCCCCTCCGACGTTCAGCAAAAGCCGGTCGACATCGTCAATGCCGCGCTGAAAGAGGCGAAGCTTAAGTTCTACGACGTGCTGCTGGTGGATACCGCCGGTCGTCTGCACGTTGATGAAGCGATGATGGACGAGATCAAGCAGGTCCACGCCGCAATCAATCCGGTAGAGACCCTGTTCGTGGTGGATGCCATGACCGGTCAGGATGCTGCGAATACCGCGAAGGCGTTTAACGAAGCGCTGCCGCTGACCGGCGTAGTGCTGACCAAAGTGGACGGTGACGCCCGCGGCGGTGCTGCGCTCTCTATCCGCCATATTACCGGTAAGCCCATTAAGTTCCTTGGGGTCGGTGAAAAGACCGAAGCCCTGGAGCCGTTCCACCCGGATCGTATCGCGTCACGTATTCTCGGCATGGGCGATGTGCTGTCGCTGATTGAGGATATTGAAAGCAAGGTCGATCGCGACCAGGCTGAAAAACTGGCGAATAAGCTGAAGAAGGGGGACGGTTTCGATCTCAACGACTTCCTGGACCAGCTTAAGCAGATGAAAAACATGGGCGGTATGGCAAGCCTGATGGGCAAGCTGCCGGGCATGGGGCAGTTGCCGGACAACGTGAAGTCGCAGATGGACGATAAAGTTCTGGTGCGCATGGAGGCGATCATCAGCTCCATGACCCGCAAGGAGCGTGAGCGACCGGAGATCATCAAAGGTTCACGCAAGCGCCGTATCGCGACTGGCTGTGGCATGCAGGTTCAGGACGTTAACCGCCTGCTGAAGCAGTTTGACGATATGCAGCGTATGATGAAGAAGATGAAGAAAGGCGGCATGGCCAAGATGATGCGCGGGATGAAGGGGATGATGCCCCCTGGCTTCCCGGGACGCTGATTGGGCTGCGCTTCCAGGCCATTGTTCACTTCTTCAATTGATTTTTGCGCGAAAATGAGTAAAATTTTCGGGCTTTAATATGACACCGGGCTCCGTTCCTCGATGGAGCCCGGTTGTTTTATTCACACAAGAGGATGTTATGGTAACTATTCGTTTAGCACGTCACGGCGCTAAAAAGCGTCCGTTCTACCAGGTTGTCGTTACTGACAGCCGTAATGCTCGCAACGGTCGCTTCATTGAGCGCGTTGGTTTCTTCAACCCGATCGCCAACGAAAAAGAAGAAGGCACCCGCCTGAACCTGGATCGTATCGAGCACTGGGTTGGCCAGGGCGCTACTGTTTCTGACCGCGTTGCGCAGCTGATTAAAGCCGCGAAAAAAGCAGCTTAATCTGTCACGGTGGTCATGATGAGCAAGCAACACGCCGCGGCGGCGCCCGTTGATCCCATTGTTCTGGGTAAGTTGGGCTCTTCCTATGGCATTCGTGGTTGGCTCAGAGTGTTTTCCTCCACCGAAGAGTCCGACGGCATTTTTGACTATCAGCCCTGGTTTATTAAGCAGGCAGGTCAGTGGCAGCAGCTGGAGATTGAAAGCTGGCGCCATCACAATCAGGATATGATCATCAAGCTGAAAGGCGTTGACGATCGCGATACGGCAAACCAGCTCACTAACAGTGAGATTATGGTTGACGCTTCGCAACTGCCGTCCCTTGAGGAGGGTGACTACTACTGGAAAGACCTTATTGGTTGCCAGGTCGTCACTACCGCAGGGTACAACCTGGGCAAAGTCAGCGAGCTGATGGAGACCGGGTCGAATGACGTTCTCGTCATTCAGGCAAACCTGAAGGATGCATTCGGGGTCAAGGAGCGGCTGGTTCCGTTCCTCGATGGGCAGGTTATCAAGAAAGTCGATCTCACGACCCGAACTATCGAAGTCGAATGGGATCCTGGTTTTTAAACCTCCGGATAAACGGTAACAGAGTGGCGCTATGGGGATTGGCTTGTGTTTATTGGTATAGTCAGCCTGTTTCCAGAGATGTTCCGCGCAATTACTGATTACGGGGTAACTGGCCGGGCGGTAAAAAATGGCCTGCTGAGCATTCAGTGCTGGAGTCCGCGTGACTTTACGCACGACAGGCATCGCACCGTGGACGATCGTCCATACGGAGGCGGACCGGGAATGCTTATGATGGTGCAACCGTTAAAGGATGCCATCAATGCAGCCAGAGCCGCGGCAGGCGAAGGCGCTAAGGTGATTTATTTGTCACCTCAGGGGCGTAAGCTCGATCAGACCGGCGTTAGCGAGCTGGCCACCAATCAGAAACTGATTCTGGTGTGCGGCCGTTACGAAGGGGTTGACGAGCGCGTAATCCAGACCGAAATTGACGAAGAATGGTCAATCGGCGATTACGTACTGAGTGGGGGAGAGTTACCGGCAATGACGCTGATTGATTCGGTTTCCCGGTTTGTTCCGGGAGTACTGGGCCATGAAGCTTCGGCAATCGAAGATTCGTTTGCCGATGGATTGCTGGATTGCCCGCACTATACGCGTCCTGAAGTGCTGGAAGGAATGGAAGTACCGCCGGTATTACTGTCGGGAAACCATGCTGAAATCCGGCGCTGGCGTTTGAAGCAGTCGTTAGGGCGCACCTGGCTTAGAAGACCTGAACTTCTGGAAAACCTGGCTCTGACTGAAGAGCAAGCAAGGTTGCTGGCGGAGTTCCAACTGGAACAGACGCAAGAGCAACAGAACGATGATGGGGCGGTATAACGCCGACCACTCAAAATATCAGTTTACCCAGGATAAGAGATTAAATTATGAGCAATATTATCAAGCAGCTTGAACAAGAGCAGATGAAGCAGGACGTACCTTCCTTCCGTCCGGGCGATACCGTGGAAGTGAAAGTATGGGTTGTTGAAGGTTCCAAGAAGCGTCTGCAGGCATTCGAGGGCGTGGTTATCGCTATTCGTAACCGCGGTCTGCATTCTGCATTCACTGTTCGTAAGATTTCTAACGGCGAAGGCGTTGAGCGTGTATTCCAGACTCACTCTCCGGTTGTTGACAGCATTGCTGTTAAACGTCGTGGTGCCGTTCGTAAAGCTAAACTGTACTACCTGCGTGAGCGTACTGGTAAGTCTGCTCGTATCAAAGAGCGTCTGTCCAAGTAATGTTCGCGTAAGCGACATCCCAGAAGAGGGCCGGCATTTGCCGGCCCTTTTTTATGGCTTCAGGCGCCGGTATAGCATGCCGAGCAGTCCGAGAAACACCCACGTCCATAGCACCAGTACCACGGGCGTAAAAAGGTAATGGAGCAGCGGTATCCAGTAACTCACCCCGACCTGAGGCAGAAAGCTCATTGAGGCGACGCAAAACATCCCCATTGGGAAAATGGCGGACCAGTTCTGCATACTGTAGCCGGGCGTGAAGGCGCGGCTGGCAATACGCCAGATCAGAATAAACACTAGCAGTACCAGCCACCAGCAGGATGCCGACCACAGGAACAGGCTGATGCCCAGGATGATGGGGGCCAGAACATCGAGCCGTGGCAATGAAAGCGCCATGGTATACAGATGGCTACCCGCCAGGGTCGAGATGGCCAGCGCGCCCATATTAATCCACCAGGTCGGCGAAAAGCTTTTATCGTCCATTGGCACAAACAGCCAGCGCAGAAATGCCAGCGCGATCACCATCAGGTACAGCATGATACCGATGGCCCAGATACCGACGCAGAACAGAAAGAAGCCTGCGCTGGCGGTCGCGGGAGCCGACAGGCTGCTTCCCAGTACGGCAACTGAGCATCCTGAAACGGTGCACAGCAGCCAGCTACCGTTCATCCCCTGCACCAGCGCGGGTTTGGATTTCGCCATGGTCACGCCGGTGAGCATGGTATTTACCAGCACTACATAGAGTCCGCAGCCCAGCCAGAACAGCGCCATCGGTATCGCCGGTAACGCCGTCATTTGCACATACTGAACCCCCAGCACGTTGGTGGCGGCCACCAGCGTCAGATAACCCGGCCCTTTTTCGTGGTGGGTCAGATCGCGCCAGACGCTGCCCGGGGTAAGGATAAGCTTTCCCACCGCCAGCGTCAGGCAGGTGGCATACTGGATATTATTCAGAATAAACAGCACCCGGGCGGCAAAATGTATTCCGGCCAGATGGCAGGCAATGCTGACGATACCGGTGGCCATAATCAGTGCGAAATAGCCGTACTGGAAGTTCCTCACACAATCTCTCCTTGAGGCATGCGCCCATGGGCGCATGGTGAAATAACTCCCTCTATTATTGCTGAATTTTGGGCGTTATTAAGGCTCCTTTGTGCACAATAGCGAAGGGACATCCGGCGTGGAAAATATCCAACGGTTATCGTAACGCTCAATAATCAGGTTGAGCTCTTTTCCCGGCTGCAGATAAAAACCGGGTACGGTAATGCCGGTATAGCGGGCATCCAGGTTATCTACCAGTGAAGGAACGACCTTTCCTGAGCTCAGCAGATAAGCGTTATGGCGGTGGGTATAGCTAAAATAGATACTGCGGCCCAGGCTCCAGCTACGGTTGGCACTTTTAAGCACGCCGGAAAGTATTGCCAGTCCCTCTCCATCTTTTAACTGGTAGCTCAGATTACCCGAAAAGGTCTCCCTGCCGATTTCCCAGGTGACCTGGCCGCTACAGTGAATGGTGGGGTTGCTCCAGGCGTACCAGCGAACGATCGCCGCCACGATAATCAGTACCGGAACCGCAAGCAGAAGTATTGATCTACTTTTCATGATAGACGCTCAACCAGGTGGAACACACGGCGTGGGGATTGGTGCGCAAGTCGCTACTGCAGACAAACGCGGTGATTTTATTACTGCTGCTCAGGCCGGAAAGATAGAGCGTTGCCTGGTTTTTGCACAGCTCCCGGTGTGCGAGCATATAGCTGAGGTAGTAATCAACGAACACCTCATTCGGCTCGTAAAAAATGCGGCAGGATTGCTCCTTCTGCAACTGCATGGAGAGTGGCAGATAGTGGCTGAAAATGGGGGCAGGTTCGGTATTAAACAGAATAAAGAACAGAAACAGCCCGGCCATCAGATAGCTTATCAGCAGCATTCGCGCTTTGCCGGCGGCTCTGATCGGCGCTTTGTCCGGTGATTGTGCTGCACCGATGGCCGGGAGAGCGCTGGATTCTACAGGCTGTGGTATGGGCTCATCCGGTATGCTTAATGGCGTGATAAGCGGGGGAGCATCATCTTCCTCTGCTTCACAGGCAGTCAGTCGCGCGATCGCCGTCGTTTCAGACAGCATCATGCCGCGTCGTGAAATGGTTTTAATGGTGTCGCGCGGTAAGCCGACGTTTTGCAGTGAGTTACGTAGTGTCAGTATGGTTTGATAGAAGGTATTCGGTGAGGTTCCTCCATTATTATCCCCCCAGCCAGCGGCAATCAACTCTCTTTGTGGCGACACTTTCCCTGTATTTTTAATTAAATACAGAAAGCATAGCGTAGCCGGAAGTTGCAGATGAACCTCATTCTCAGTGAGTCGATTATAAAGCGATCTCTCGTTAGGTCTGAATTCAACGCTGTGGTTAATCAGATATCCTTTTTCTGAATGCATTAACCTGAGCACAACAATTTCCTTCCGTTTAGGACTATTCTATAGACTTTACACGTAACTAACAAAATAAGAATAGGCTTAATGTAAATTTGCGATATAAGGAAACCTAAGAAATAACAAAAATCGTTGTAAAACATGTGGTTGTATATATTGTTTTGATTTTTTATTAAGTGATCATAACTGAGGGGAAAATCGACAATTGTGATGCTAGATTAACATCAGATTGTTGATTTTTACTTTTTTTGTAGAGATGTTGTTTCAGTTATTGGATCCTGGTGCTGTAGATATCCATGTGATGGCGAACGAGATGAGAAAACCACATGATCGTGAGTTGCTATTTTAAAGCAGCAAGGGTTGTAGCGTAAACGTCAATCATCAGGAAGGTAAACAAATTTTTAGATAAGTTCTTTCTTTAATTAAATGTATGAGGAGAGTAAGACCGGCTGCCTTTATAAATAGTTATGGTTGGAAATAATCGTAACGATGTGGGTTGAGAGTTTTTACCAACGTTGCAGATCAAGGAAAGTGGCAGATGAAAAGACACAGACGTTATTCCCCGTTGGCAATTGCAGTATCCGCAGCAATATCCTCATTTGTTTTTAATGCTTACGCCTCATCTGGGCTGGAATCTTTACCGGCGAATGGAGATTCATCTCTGCTCCCCCAGTCTATTCGTGATTTACTTCCGGCTTCAGCATCGTCGAATTACCAGAAACTGTCGCCAGGAAACTATGTTTACAAATGGGATGCGGGAACCATAGCCGTATATGGCGATAATGTTTCGCTAAATGGGCCAGGTATGGAGGCATTTGAACATACCGTGACTGCAATCCAGAATAATAAATCTGGAAGTCCGGTCCTGGTTTTTGGTGATGGGCTATCCATTACTACACAATCGAAAAATTCGGCTAACGCAGGAAAAGATGTGGATGGCATCCGCACTCACGGCACTAATACCCCTGGTAATCCGGTGGTGGTTATTGTTGGTGATGATGCCTCGATTGTTGTCAATGGAAGCAGTGGCGATGGAATAAATGCCGGTTATTCTTCTTATAGTGGAGGAAATGGTTGGCTGGGTTCTGCGAATATTCACGTTGGTGATGGATTAAATATTAAGGTTACAGGAACCGGTGGCTATGGCATAACCGCGAATGCCATGAAAGACTCTACACTGGCGAAAAATAATATTATCGTTGGTCATGATGCTCGTATTGTGACAGAAGGCAGTTCGGGTTATGGTCTGCGCTCTGGTAGTGATGGTTCCTATATACAGCTTGGTGACAGGGCTATTGTTGAGACGTCAGGGCTTTCAGGCTCGGCGGTCTACAGTCATGGTGGGGCTGGGGTTGTATTGGGCGATGCCGCAACGCTGACCACCAAAGGAAATAGCGCTCATGGTATTTATTCATATAATGGCGCGTATGTTAATACCGGCGATGGGCTGAAAATATTCACAGAAGGAGATACGTCACATGGTATTTATGCGTATTCCAAAGAGGCTAAGGTAACCACTGGTGATAATGCCGAAATTTCTACCACGGGTAAAAGCGCATCGGCAGTCTATGCCAATAATACCGGGGCAGTAACCCTGGGGGCAAATAACGTTATCACTGTCTCAGGCACCGAAAAAACCAGTGCGACAGCGTTATCTCCCCATGGCCTTTATGCCAATAAAGGAAAAATAACGCTGTCTGATGGTAGCACTATTACGATGGCGGGTAATCATGATGCCACTAGCTACGCGATATACGCGAATTCGGGCGGCGTTATCGATGGTTCCGCCGGGGGGCGGTATAACATTAATGGCGATATCCTCTCTTCCGGAACCGATGCCTCATTGGGAGACAGCCATATTAAACTCAACATGACCGCTGGCTCGGTCTGGAATGGAGCCTCATTTCTTGGTGATACCGGAAATTTCGACCTGGTCATGAACGACGCTTCCTGGAATCTGCGTGCTGACTCGACGCTAACCCGGCTTACGCTTAATAGTGGCGCAGCGGTTAATTTCCAACATCAGGATGGGAATTTCCAGACGCTGACCGTGGTCGGCGACTACACAGGGGCTGGTGGTACGATCGCATTCAATACCGTCCTGAATGGCGATGGTTCACCCACGGATAAATTGATCGTTCAGGGCAACACTGCGGGGAATACCCAGGTGTCGGTCAATAATGTGGGTGGTACCGGTGAACAAACGGTGGAAGGTATTGAGATCGTTAACGTCGCCGGGAATTCAGACGGCACCTTTACCAAACAGGGTCGTATCGTGGCGGGGGCTTACGACTATAATGTGGTGAAGAAAGAGAAAAACTGGTATCTGACCAGTTACGTGACGCCGGTTGAGCCTGGACCCGAGCCGGAGCCTGAACCGAAGCCGGAGCCTGAACCGAAACCAGAACCTGAGCCGAAGCCCGATCCGGAACCGACGCCCGATCCGGAACCGACGCCAGAGCCTGTCCCGGAGCCAACGCCAGAGCCAACGCCAGAGCCGATGCCGGAACCCACACCAGAGCCGATCCCGGAACCGCATAATCCGCAGCCCGAACCGGTACATCAGTTCCGTCCGGAGTCCGCCAGCTATATCGCCAACAACTATGCGGCTAACACCATGTTTATCACCCGTCTGCACGATCGACTGGGCGAAACGCAGTACACCGATGCGCTGACCGGCGAACAGCGAGTCACCAGCCTGTGGATGCGTCACGTTGGGGGGCATACTCGCTTTAAAGATCGCAGCGGTCAGTTACACACCCAGAGCAGCACTTACGTGATGCAGATAGGCGGCGATCTGGCGCAGTGGAGCAGTGATGGTCTGGATCGCTGGCATCTCGGTGCCATGGCCGGTTACGGCAATAGCCGCAGCCGCACTCGCTCCAGTATTACCGACTATGGCTCCCGCGGTCAGGTGACTGGCTATAGCGTGGGTCTTTATGGCACCTGGTACGCCAACCAGGTCGATAAGAGCGGCGCTTACCTGGATAGCTGGGTACTCTATAACTGGTTCGACAATAAGGTGATGGGCGACCATTTGGCCACCGAGAAGTATAAATCCCGCGGCTTTACCGCCTCGCTGGAAGGGGGCTATAGCATTAAGCTGGGTGAAAGCGCGCGCGCCAGCTACTGGGTCCAGCCGAAAGCGCAGGTTGTCTGGATGGATGTTAATGCCAGAAATCACCGTGAGCATAATGGTACCCGGGTCTCTGACAGAACCGACGATAACTGGCTGACCCGCGTGGGCGTGCGAGGTTATATCAGCGGCCACAGCCAGGTCGATGACGGTAAAGATCGCACCTTCCAGCCGTTCGTTGAGGCCAACTGGATCCATAACACCCAGAACTACAGCGTGAAGATGGGCAATGCATCGAACGAGATGCGCGGCGCGAAAAACATCGGCGAGCTGAAAGTGGGCGTTGAAGGGCAACTGACTCAGCGTTTGAATCTGTGGGGCAATGTGGCTCAGCAGCTGGGCGATAAAGGCTATAGCGATACACAGGGAACCCTGGGGCTGAAGTATCAGTTCTGATTTTCCGACCCGCTCACACTCGGCTGACGATCGAACGGGATCGTCAGCCGTTTTTATTGGTAGCGGCCATACTCAGCATAAGTTCACCAACAGAAGGCAGAAACCATGGCGGGATCGCTTTGTGATATTCCAGACGTCAGCGTTGGCCACGCTCAGGATGCAGAAGCCCAGACCGGTTGTAGCGTGGTGCTATTCGGGCAGGGGGCGGTATGCGGTGTGGATGTTCGGGGCGCGGCGCCGGGAACCCGGGAAACGGATCTACTGAATCCCGTTAATGCCGTTCAGAAGGTCGATGCGCTGGTGCTAAGCGGCGGTAGCGCCTTTGGGCTGGATGCCGCCAGTGGCGTTATGCGCTGGCTGGAAGAGCAGGGCAGAGGCTTCGAGACTGGCTATGGGCGGGTGCCGATCGTCCCGGCTGCGGTGATCTTCGACCTCAATTTTGGCGATCCCCGGGTGCGGCCCGATGCCGCCATGGGCTATCGGGCGGCGCAGCTGGCTTCTCGTGCGCCTTTTGCTTCCGGTAATACTGGCGCTGGCGTGGGTGCCACGCTGGGCAAAATGATCGGTATATCGCGGGCGATGAAAGGCGGTATCGGCAGCGCCTGCGTGGCCGGGCCCGGTGGGCTACGGGTGGCGGCTATGGTGGTCGTGAATGCGCTGGGAGAAGTGCGGGATCCGGATAACGGTCAGCGGCTGGCAGGCGCCTGTGATGAACAGGGCCAGTTGCTGGATTTGCCTTCCCTGGCGCTGAGGGCTGAAGGAGGCGCGGAATTCTCTTCGGGCGCCAATACCACAATTGGCGTGGTCTGCTGCAATGCCCGTCTGGATAAAACCGCAATGACGAAAGTGGCGCAGATGGCTCACGACGGCCTGGCTCGTACCATCTGGCCGGTACATACCATGAGCGATGGCGACACGCTGTTTGCCGCCACTACCGACGGCGTGGCGGCATCGGTGACCATTGTCGGTATGCTGGCCGCCCAGGCGGTCGCCAGCGCGGTGATCGATGGTGTCAGCTCTGCCCATAGCGCCCGCGGTGTACCGGGTCTGGCGACCCTGGGGGGAGAGTAACAGTAGTCACACATTATTTAACTACGAAGCAATAAATCCATTACAATAGCCGCCTTTCACAGGCAGACGGGTGGTTAACGGGTGCGGAGACGTTCGGGCAGGATGATGCGCTACGCGGCGCGACTTGCGCTGTTCGCCATGATGCTTATCGTGGTGGCGCCGCAGATCTCGATCGCGCTACGTCACCATACTGCCGCCGATATGTCCCACGCAGGCCACGTCATGCATCCTGGCATGATGATGCCAGACTCTTCCGGCCTGCATATCGATCACGCCGAAGCCTGCGGCTACTGCGTGCTTCTGAGTCACGTTCCCGGCATTCTCTGGCCGCTGCTGGCATTGCTGGTAGCCCGAGGCGGCCGCTGGCGCGAGGTCGCCAGCCCGGCGCGGCGCCGGGCGTTTTCCCGTTTTCTCTGGTCCCGACCGCCTTGCCGTGCCCCACCTGCGTTGAGTGCTTTGCATTAACCCTTTGTTTTGGCTGCTGCCTTCGGGCTGTGGCCCGTTATGATTTGCATAAAGGAAAGCTAATGACTCAACGTGCATCCCGCCAGGCATGGGTAAACCTGTTGCGGCGGCTCCACTTCTATATTGGCCTGTTTGTCGGGCCCTTCATATTTATCGCGGCTCTTTCGGGAACGCTCTATGTCGCCACGCCCCAGCTTGAGGCGTGGCTGTTTCGCGATGCGCTGACGACAAGTGTTAAAGGCTCGCCTCACCCGCTGGCGGACCAGGTGGCGGTCGCCCGCCAGGCTGCTGGTGCTCCATTGCCGGTGCAGGCGGTGCGTCCGGCATCGCAGACGGGGGAAACCACCCGGGTCATGTTCAGCGATCCGCAACTCGGCGCATCGGAAACCCGCAGCCTGTTTATCGATCCCGTCACTCTGGAGGTGAAAGGCGATATGACGGTCTACGGTACCAGCGGGATTCTGCCGCTGCGTTTGTGGATCGATAATCTGCACCGCTCGCTGTGGCTGGGGGATATCGGGCGTAACTACAGTGAACTGGCGGCATCCTGGATGTGGATCGCCGCGCTGGGAGGGATCGCGCTCTGGTTTCTGACCCGGCCACCGCGCCAGCGTAAACCGACCCGCCATAATGCGTTTGTCAATCAGCGTCGCTGGCACGTGGCTCTGGGGTGGTTACTGCTGGTTGGATTGCTGCTCTTTTCCGCCACCGGGCTGACCTGGTCGCGCTGGGCGGGCGATAATGTTAACCAGCTACGGGCCGCGATGGACTGGATGACGCCCCAGGTCAATGCATCGCTGAGAGGAGAGCCTGCGGATAACGATCCCCATGCCGGGCATCACAGTGGTCACCATGGAATGACGATGGCGGAGCCCGGACTGGATAACGGACTGTTTGACGCAGTGCTGTCCGCGGCGCGTCAGGCGGGTATTCAGGCAGCCAGGGTGGAGATTCGACCGGCGAAGACGACGGATCGGGCGTGGACGGTCAATGAGATCGACCGTCGCTGGCCTACGCAGGTGGATGCGGCGGCGGTGAATCCCCATACCCTGACCGTTATTGATCGGACGCGCTTCAGTGAATTTCCGCTCATGGCTAAGCTGACGCGCTGGGGTGTCGATTTCCATATGGGGATTCTGTTCGGTCTGGCTAACCAACTGGCGTTAATGGCCTTTGGCACTGCGCTGTGCGTGCTGATCCTGTTGGGTTACCGGATGTGGTGGCGCCGACGCCCGGCGCCGGGACAGGTGAATCCGGCGCTGACTCTGGTGAATGCCTGGCTGGGGTTGAGCTCTGTAGGCCGTGGCGTGACCTTTGTCACCGCGTTGCTGTTGGGCCTGACGCTGCCGGTGATGGGCGTGAGTCTGGCGCTGTTTCTGGCGGCGGACCTTGCCCGTTGGCATCGGACAAGGAGTCAGGCACCGGTCGGCGCCTGATGGTCAGGGGGCGCTGATGATCCACCTCAACCGGTGGTTTTCAGCGTCCCCGACGCAGTTTCTTATTGTGGTACATGCTGCTGTCGGCGATCTCCAGTAGGCTCTCAGAGGTTGAGTCCGGTTCTACCAGGGCATAGCCGACGCTCAGAGAGAGGCTAATGGCCTCGCCGTTGCGTAGCGGCATAGGGGGAACAAACAGATAGCCGAGCCGGGAGATTAGCCGCTGGATCTGCTCATCGGTGGTGACATCTGAGATGAGCATGGCGAATTCGTCGCCGCCCAGTCGAAAGGTGGGATAGCGGCGGGCGGAAAAGCGCAGCAGGCGGCCGGCGATCTCCCTGAGTGCCCGATCGCCTGCGGCGTGTCCCCAATTGTCGTTAATCTGCTTAAAGTTATCGCTATCCATAAACAGCAGCGCATGATGGGTGCGCTGCAGCGGATCGGTAAGCACCTTTTCTAGGGCTTCCCGAAAGGCGGCTCGGTTTGCCAGCCCGGTTAACGGATCGTGTAACGCGCTTTTACGCAGTGAGGCGCTGTGGCGCTGCTGCTGCTTCTGCCACTGCTCCATTTCATCCAACAGGCAGTTAAAATCATGGGCGAAACGCTGGAACTCCTCGATAGGCTCGGGTTTGACGCGCCGGGAAAAGTGACGATTCTGGCGGACGTCATGCACCACTTCGGTGATGTTCTGTAATGCCTGAACCAGTCCACGATGAAAATAGTGGCTGATGGCCAGCGACAGGGCAGATGCAAGAATGAGAAAACCGGTCAGCAGCGCCAGCGACAGCCAGATAAAGTGGGTGATGAGCCGGCCTTTCGCCGTCAGCTGTACTTCGCCGACGGGCACGCCATCATACCAGACGGTCTGTACCACCGGATCCGGCAGCAGCCAGCGTTGGATCAGGGCATCGGGCGTTTTGGGGCGCGGACGCGGTGTTGCCGGCCAGCGGGCGATCGGGCGGCCTTCACTGTCGCGGACCAGAGCAGAAGAAAACTGCTGCTGCCGGCCCAGAGCGGTAAGGGTCTCATGAATTTCGCCGACATCCCGGAAGGCAACTGCCGCTTCCAGGCTATGGCTGACCGTTACCCCTAACAGCTGCATATTTTGTTGAGCATACTGTTTAAGCGTTAGTACGGATGCGATGCTCAGAAACAGCCAGCAGGCGATCATGGCGGTCGCAACGCTAAGAATGCTGATGCGTTGCAGGATACGCCGGAAAGTGGGGCGTCCGGAAGAAATAAGGATGTTACTCATAGTGCGGGGTCCGTGAGCGTGCCAGCAATAAAGCATCCGGACTAACGCGTACGCCGCTACGTACCAGCGTGTCCAGGTAAACGGAAAAAAAAACTGTTTATCGTGAATAGTCAGGCAGAAATCGCGGCTCATTAAGCATTGAAGATCCTGCCCGGCCATTAGCAATAAAGAATGAGATTGATAACCCGCTATTAATTGCATCTGTTGTTATTCACTTTCATTGCCAAAATAAATGGCATAACACTCTGCGGTTAACGCCTCATTATTATTTTCTACCGCTACCGAAATACAACCTGCGGATATGGCTGGGCATGCCGGTGACGATGGTGCGCACCGACGATGCCGCGGGATGTGCGGCGATAGCCGTTACTGCCAGGAGTCATCCAAAAGGGTTCCATGATTTCATTGATGGTGATTTCGCCAGATGATCGGGTTCTGTTGGAACACCTGCTGTTATTATTTCGTGATAATAACATTTAGTATTTATTGCGTCATTATTTACATCTTTACTGTGAATTATCCCATGTTACTGAAATATATAAAACACGGTTTTTTTAATCACAGATAAATAACTATTCATGCCTTTCGGATATCTATGATGCATAAAGGAAAAAACTCCTCAGGCGGTGCTTTTTTCCTTCAGCGTGCGCGCCAGGCTAAAAAACAAGTGTAACTTATTCGTTACACTTAATGGTTGAAAAGCCGATTAAATAGCATGTCGTAAAGTATTATTTACGAATTATGGATTGAAAAGTTTACCTCTTGCGGTTATGGTAATTGCTCCCGCAGGGGAGACTTTTATCGCCAACGTTTATTAAGGATCGCCATCATGCAAAAAGACGCGCTGAATAATGTCCATATCGTAGAAGAACAGGTCATGATCACCCCCGATCAATTGAAAACCGCTTTCCCGCTGACGGCCGCGCAAACGGAGCAGATTGCCCGTTCTCGCCAGACGATCAGCGATATCATTGCCGGGCGCGATCCGCGTCTGCTGGTGGTATGTGGTCCCTGTTCCATTCATGACCCCGAATCGGCCCTGGAGTATGCGCGTCGCTTCCAGGCCCTGGCGAAAGAGGTTGGCGATAGCCTCTATCTGGTCATGCGCGTCTATTTTGAAAAACCCCGTACCACCGTGGGCTGGAAGGGGCTGATTAACGATCCGCATATGGATGGCTCATTCGATGTGGAAGAGGGGCTGAAAATTGCGCGTCGTTTGCTGGTCGATCTGGTGGGCATGGGGCTGCCGCTGGCGACCGAAGCGCTCGATCCTAACAGTCCGCAGTACCTGGGCGATCTCTTTAGCTGGTCTGCCATTGGCGCCCGTACCACGGAATCCCAGACTCACCGCGAGATGGCTTCGGGCCTGTCGATGCCGGTGGGCTTTAAGAATGGCACTGATGGTAGTCTGGCGACGGCGGTTAACGCCATGCGCGCCGCCGCCATGCCGCACCGTTTCGTCGGTATTAATCAGGCGGGGCAGGTGTGCCTGCTGCAAACCCGCGGCAATCCGGACGGTCATGTGATCCTGCGCGGCGGTAAGTCACCTAATTACGGACCAGATGCCGTGTCCCAGTGCGAAAAAGAGATGGAACAGGCGGGACTGCGTCCGGCGCTGATGATAGATTGCAGCCATGGTAATTCAAATAAAGATTACCGTCGTCAGCCGGCGGTGGCGGAATCTGCCGTCGCACAGATCAAAGATGGGAACCGTTCGATAATCGGTCTGATGCTGGAAAGCCATCTGCATGAAGGCAATCAGTCGTCGGAGCAGCCGCGCAGTGCGATGCAGTACGGAGTATCAGTCACCGACGCTTGCATCAATTGGGAAACCACGGAAGCGCTGCTGCGAGAGCTGCATTCCGATCTGGCGAAATCGCTGACGCCGCGTCTGGGTTAAGAGGTTATTCATGGTTGCAGAACTGACCGCGTTACGCGATCAAATCGATGAAGTCGATAAATCACTGCTGGCGTTACTGGCCCGCAGGCTGGAGCTGGTGGCCGAGGTGGGCGAAGTTAAAAGCCGCTACGGATTGCCGGTCTACGTACCCGAGCGCGAGGCATCGATGCTGGCGTCGCGTCGCGCCGAGGCGGAAAAGCTTGGCGTGCCGCCCGATCTTATCGAGGATGTGCTGCGCAGGGTTATGCGTGAATCCTACTCCAGCGAAAACGACAAGGGCTTTAAGACCCTGTGCCCGACGCTGCGTCCGGTAACTATCGTCGGCGGCGGCGGCCAGATGGGACAGCTGTTTGCGAAGATGCTGACCCTGTCCGGTTATCAGGTGCGTATTCTGGAGCAGGAAGACTGGCCCCGTGCCGGCGAACTGCTGCAGGACGCCGGTATGGTGATTGTCAGCGTGCCTATCCATCTGACCGAGGCGGTCATCGCCCGCCTGCCAGTGCTGCCGCGTGACTGTATTCTGGTGGATCTGGCATCGGTGAAGAATGCGCCGCTACAGGCGATGCTGGCGGCACACTCCGGGCCGGTGCTGGGGCTGCACCCGATGTTTGGGCCTGACAGCGGCAGCCTTGCCAAGCAGGTGGTGGTCTGGTGCGATGGTCGTCAGCCCGAAGCTTATCAGTGGTTTCTGGAACAGATCCAGATCTGGGGAGCGCGACTGCACCGCATCAGCGCGGTGGAGCACGATCAGAATATGGCCTTTATTCAGGCGCTGCGCCATTTCGCGACCTTCGCTTACGGCCTGCATCTGGCGGAAGAGAATGTGGACCTGGAACAGCTACTGGCGCTCTCTTCGCCTATTTACCGGCTGGAGCTGGCGATGGTAGGGCGCCTGTTCGCCCAGGATCCGCAGCTGTACGCCGACATTATTATGGCTTCTCAGGAGAACCTGGCGCTGGTGGGGCGCTACTACCGGCGCTTCGGCGAGGCGATCGCCTTGCTGGAAAATGGCGATAAGCAGGCGTTTATCGACAGCTTTAACCGCGTGAAGCACTGGTTTGGCGATTATGCGCCGCGCTTTCAGAGCGAGAGCCGGGCGCTACTGCGCCAGGCTAACGACAGCCGCAAGTAACCCTCAGCCGGTAAAAAGCCCGCAGCGCGGGCTTTTTTGCTATGCCGGATTCACCGGCACCACATTCTCGCTGGGGTAGCAGCCCAGCACTTTCATCGAACGGGTGATCTCGCCCAACTCACGCAGCGCCTGCCGCATGTCTGCCGACTCAAGGTTGGCCTGAATATCAAGATAAAACATCTCTTCCCACGGATTACCGTGAATGGGCCGTGATTCCAGCTTCACCATAATCAGGTTGTGGTTACGCAGCACCAGCAGCGCCTCCACCAGCGCGCCCGCCTGCTGGCCGGTAGCCATCAGCAGTGTCGTCTTAGCTGGAACCTGGTCGGAAACGCCGATGGCTTTACGGGCCAGTACCAGGAACCGGGTGATGTTCTGGGTCTGGTTAGCGAGATGGCGATCCAATACCTGCAGCCCATAGAGCGCTCCGCCGTCTTCGCTACCCAGGGCGGCGACCTTCGGTGAGCCGGATTGGGCGACTTTCTCCATGGCGGCGGCAGTACTTTCACAGTACTCGATCTTCCAGTTCGGATGGCGATTAATAAACTGGCTGCACTGCTGGAACGGCTGAGGATGGCTGTAGACGGTTTCGATCTGATCCAGGTCAGTGGTGGTCGCGACCAGCACGCAGTGATCGATGGGCAGGGTTAGCTCGCCAACGATGGAAAGGCTGGTGTGCTGTAGCAGATCGTAGACGTCATTGATGGAGCCTGAGCTGGTGTTTTCCACGGGCACCACGGCGTAATCGGCCTGGCCGGTTTCCACCTGCTGGAAAATATCCTGGAATTTAGGGCAACCGCTTTCGATAAACTCGTCGAAGTGGCGGGCGGCATAGCGACGTGCCGCCAGATGGGAGTATGAGCCTTTTGGCCCCAGGAAGGCGACACGGGCGGAGCGGGGATTAATCTTGTTCAGGTGCTTCTGGAGCAGCGCCTGCTGGGTCAGAACCGAATCTTCGATAATCAACTGGAACAGACGGGTAATGTAGTGAGCATCCAGGTGATGGGGTTTGCCCAGGGCGATAAGCCGTTCCAGCAGGTCGCGCTCGCGGTCGATATCACGCACCGGGCGATGGGACCTGAGCTTGGCCTGACCGACTTCTACCGCCAGCTGGCGGCGTTCGGCCAGCAGGGCCAGTAATTTTTCGTCCAGGGCGCTGATTCTGTTACGCAGGGCCAGCAGGGGGTTGTCGCTCATAGTGCTACCTTTTTTGTCGTTATCATAAAAAAGGCCTCCCGTTTGGGAGGCCTGTCAGTTCGTCTTCGCATTCTTTTTACATGACGAAATGCCTCCCATTCAGGGGAAGGTAAAAAAGAAGAATGCGAAGAAGAACGGCTGAAGTTTCACGATATCTGTTCCATTGGGGACCGGTTTTTAAAGTAACTACACTCGTTTCACTCTGTCAATAAAAAACGCGCCCGAAGGCGCGCTCCTTATATGAAACTGTGTCGATAAAACTCAGACCCCCGGGTCGGCTACCGGCGCCGCATCCTTCACTGAAGCGGTGGCGCGGCGGGCTTCTCCCTTGTGCTGTACTTTGTTCAGCTGGCGCTCCAGCTTGGCGATCAGGTCGTTAATGGCGGTATACATATCGTTATGTTTCGCGCTGGCGACCAGCTGGCCGTTGGGGGTGTTAATGGTGGCATCGGCCACAAATCCCTGCGGCTCTTTGGACAAGATGATGTGGGGGTTAATCAAATGAGTTTGCCATTTGTCCAGTTTGGTGAGACGGTCTGCGACATGCTGGCGGATTGCCGGGGTGATTTCCATCTGTTTGCTGGTAATGTTCATTGTCATAAATTTACCTCTTGTCTTTCCCGTCTTGGTGATTTCAGCATACCGCTTCTAATGTCAAAATGTGTGATCCAAATCACGGAGATATGTCACGTTTTGTCAACAAAACCTTTTTGTGAGTCAGGACAGGAAGAGGCGATTTTTCACTTGAGCTTTCCGGCGCCAGGGGCCATATTTGATGAGATGTCTTGCAGGTTGATACGCGTCAGCAGGCGAAAAAATGTATAAAAAAACGGCAGCGCACGGGCTGCCGTTTTTTGTGGGACGCTGAATCAGCGGTTGGCGGCAATGATTTTTGCGACCTTTTCCGCTTCGGCATTCAGCTGCAGCTGACGGTAAGCATTTTCCATCAGCGGCAGAGCATCGCGCGTGGCCTGAGTATCCGGATAATCACGCAGCATGCCTTCAACACGGTTTACCACCGCTACCCATGCGCCGCGACGGGTGTAGTACTGAGCGACGGAAAGCTCATATTTCGACAGACGATTTTTCAGGAACGTCATACGACGGGCGGCATCGGTTGCGTACTGACTGTTGGGGTAGCCGCGCACCAGCTTTGAAAAGTCATTGAAGGCGTCGCGGGCATGGCGCGGATCGCGATCCGAGCGATCGACCCCAAAGAAGCCCTGAAGCGCGCTGTCATCCATCGCCATATCGGTTAATCCGCGCATATAAAGTACGTAGTCGATATTGGGGTGGGTCGGGTTCAGGCGCATAAAGCGATCGATGGCGGCCTGCGCCAGCGGAAGATCGGCATTTTTGTAATAGGCGTAGATCAGATCGAGCTGCACCTGCTGCGAGTAAGGTCCAAACGGATAGCGGTTATCCAGCGCTTCCAGTTGCGTTATCGCCGCTTTCCAGTTACCGTCCTGCAGCTTTTGCTGAGCAGTCGAGTAGATGTCGGAGGGTGAACTGTCGGGCACCTCATCTTTGGTGCTGGAGCAACCGACCAGGGCCAGGCTCAGCGTGGCGGCAGCCACCAGATATTTCATGCGCGTCATGACGTTTTGACTTTCCTCAGAATGTTATTCAGGGAGACTCTCCGTTAAGCTCCCGTTGAAGACCAGCTACAATAGCACACTATATTAAACGGCGAAGCCGTAAAAACCCAAGGTTAACGAAGAAGCTGTATATGGCACAACCAGTAAAACTCACCGCAACGGTGTCCGAGTCACAACTCGGCCAACGCTTAGATCAGGCTTTGGCCGAATTGTTCCCGGATTATTCCCGTTCGCGAATAAAAGAATGGATTCTTGACCGGCGGGTGCGGGTCAATGGCAACATTTGCGAAAAACCAAAAGAGAAAGTGTTGGGCGGCGAGAGCGTTGATATCGATGCAGAGATCGAAGAGGAAGCCCGCTTCGAACCGCAGGATATCCCGCTGGATATCGTTTATGAAGACGATGACATCATCGTTATCAATAAGCCACGCGACCTGGTGGTCCATCCCGGCGCAGGTAACCCGGACGGCACGATACTGAACGCGTTGTTGCACTACTACCCGCCGATCGTCGATGTACCGCGCGCCGGTATTGTTCATCGACTGGACAAGGACACCACCGGGTTGATGGTGGTGGCAAAGACCATTCCGGCGCAGACTCACCTGGTGGATGCGCTGCAACGTCGTGAGATCACCCGCGAATACGAGGCCATCGCTATCGGTCATATGACGGCAGGGGGAACGGTAAATGAGCCTATCAGCCGCCATCCCACGAAACGCACCCATATGTCGGTACATCCGATGGGCAAACCGGCGGTAACCCACTACCGTATTATGGAGCACTTTCGTATCCACACCCGGCTGCGGCTGCGGCTGGAGACGGGGCGTACTCACCAGATCCGCGTTCATATGGCGCACATTACTCATCCTCTGGTGGGTGACCCGCTTTACGGCGGTCGTCCTCGCCCGCCGAAGGGGGCGTCAGAAGCCTTTATCGATGCGCTACGCAAATTCGACAGGCAGGCGCTGCACGCTACCATGCTGAGGCTGTATCATCCCATCACCGGTATCGAGATGGAGTGGCATGCGCCCATTCCTCAGGACATGGTGGATTTGATCGCCGCGCTGCGCGATGACTTTGAAGAACATAAGGACCGGGTTGACTGGCTATGACCAAACTGATCGTTCCAGAGTGGCCGATGCCTGCGGGCGTGGCGGCCTGTAGCTCCACCCGGGTGGGAGGCGTTAGTCATGCCCCCTGGGACTCCATGAACCTTGGGGCTCACTGTGGTGACGATCCCCGGCTGGTGGAGGAAAACCGACGCCTTTTCTATGAGGCGGCGGCATTCCCTTCTGCGCCGGTCTGGTTGGAGCAGGTACACGGTCGTGCGGTGCTGAAGCTGGACGGTACTGTGCCAGCTTCGAAGCGTGCCGATGCCTCCTGGAGCGATCGCCGGTCAACCGTTTGTGCGGTAATGACGGCGGACTGTCTGCCGGTGCTATTCTGTAATACGGCGGGAAATGAAGTGGCTGCTGCTCACGCTGGATGGCGCGGCCTGTGTGAAGGTGTACTGGAAGAGACCGTCTCCTGTTTCCGTGACCGCCCGGAGAATCTTATGGCATGGCTGGGACCCGCCATTGGTCCCGCAGCCTTTGAAGTCGGAGGTGAAGTGCGTGAGGCCTTTGTGGCGAAAGACTCCCAGGCTGAAAGCGCTTTTCGTCCGGTCGGTGAAAAATTTTTCGCCGATATATATCAGATTGCACGTCAGCGCCTGGCGAATGTGGGCGTTCATCAGGTCTTTGGTGGAGAACGCTGCACATTTAGCGAGAGTGGCGATTTTTTCTCTTATCGCCGCGATAGAACGACTGGTCGTATGGCAAGTTTCATCTGGCTGATATAACCTATAAAATCAAGACGATCCAGTACGGGTAGCTATTCCTTCACATAATTATGGTCATTAACCTTGAATAATTGAGGGATGACCTCATTTAATCTCCAGTAGCAATTTTGACCTGTTATGGGAGGAGTTATGCGTCTGGATCGTCTTACTAATAAATTCCAGCTTGCCCTCGCCGATGCCCAATCCCTTGCACTCGGGCACGACAACCAATTTATTGAACCCCTTCATCTGATGAGCGCCCTGCTGAAGCAGGAAGGCGGTTCCGTTGCGCCGTTATTAACGTCTGCGGGCGTTAACGTCGGCCAGCTACGTACATCTATTGAGCAGGCGTTAAGCCGGCTACCGCAGGTGGAGGGCACCGGCGGTGATGTACAGCCTTCACAGGACCTGGTTCGCGCCTTAAATCTTTGCGACAAACTGGCGCAGAAACGTAATGACAACTTTATTTCGTCGGAGCTTTTCGTCCTTGCGGCGCTGGAGTCCCGCGGCACTTTGGCGGATCTGTTAAAAACCGCGGGTGCCACGACGGCTGGCGTGACACAGGCGATTGAGCAGATACGCGGAGGAGAAAGCGTGAACGACCAGAGCGCTGAAGATCAGCGTCAGGCACTGAAGAAATTTACCATCGATCTGACCGAACGGGCGGAAAGCGGCAAGCTGGACCCGGTCATCGGTCGTGATGAAGAGATTCGCCGCACCATCCAGGTGTTGCAGCGCCGTACTAAAAATAACCCGGTACTGATCGGGGAACCTGGGGTGGGTAAAACCGCCATCGTCGAGGGGCTGGCCCAGCGAATTGTCAACGGCGAAGTGCCGGAAGGGCTGAAAGGCCGCCGGGTGTTGGCACTGGATATGGGGGCGCTGGTGGCGGGCGCAAAATATCGCGGTGAATTCGAAGAGCGCCTGAAAGGGGTGCTGAACGATCTCTCCAAACAGGAAGGTAACGTCATCCTGTTTATCGATGAGTTGCACACCATGGTTGGTGCCGGTAAGGCTGATGGCGCCATGGATGCCGGTAATATGCTGAAACCGGCGCTGGCCCGTGGTGAACTGCACTGCGTGGGCGCCACGACGCTCGACGAATACCGCCAGTATATAGAGAAAGATGCCGCGCTGGAGCGTCGCTTCCAGAAGGTATTTGTTGCTGAACCGTCGGTTGAGGATACCATCGCCATTCTGCGCGGGCTGAAAGAGCGTTATGAACTGCATCATCACGTGCAGATTACTGACCCGGCCATCGTCGCTGCCGCAACGCTGTCGCACCGCTACATTTCCGATCGCCAGCTGCCGGATAAAGCTATCGACCTGATCGATGAAGCGGCTTCCAGCATTCGCATGCAGATAGACTCTAAGCCGGAAGAGCTGGACCGCCTCGACCGTCGGATTATCCAGTTGAAGCTGGAGCAGCAGGCCCTGTTGAAAGAGTCTGATGAGGCCAGTCAAAAACGGCTGGAGATGCTCAACGACGAACTGTCGGATAAAGAGCGTGAATATTCGACCCTGGAAGAGGAGTGGAAGGCAGAGAAAGCGTCGCTTTCCGGTACCCAGACTATTAAAGCCGAGCTGGAACAGGCGAAAATCGCCATGGAGCAGGCGCGTCGCGTCGGTGACCTGGGACGGATGTCCGAACTGCAATACGGGCAGATTCCCGAGCTGGAAAAACAGCTGGCATCCGCCACGCAGTCAGAAGGCAAAACTATGCGTCTGCTGCGTAACAAGGTGACCGATGCCGAGATCGCCGAAGTGCTGGCGCGTTGGACCGGTATTCCGGTTGCCAGAATGATGGAGAGCGAGCGTGAAAAACTGCTGCGTATGGAGCAGGATCTGCATCAGCGCGTGATTGGTCAGGATGAAGCGGTAGAAGCCGTTTCGAATGCGATTCGCCGTAGCCGCGCCGGGTTGTCAGATCCTAATCGACCGATCGGTTCGTTCCTGTTCCTGGGACCGACCGGGGTGGGTAAAACCGAACTCTGTAAAACGCTGGCCAACTTTATGTTCGACAGCGACGATGCCATGGTGCGTATCGATATGTCCGAGTTTATGGAGAAACATTCGGTTTCCCGTCTGGTCGGGGCGCCTCCGGGATATGTCGGTTACGAAGAGGGCGGTTATCTGACCGAAGCGGTACGGCGTCGCCCATATTCCGTCATCCTGCTGGATGAAGTGGAAAAGGCGCACCCGGATGTGTTTAACATCCTGCTTCAGGTTCTGGATGACGGTCGTCTGACGGACGGGCAGGGCAGAACGGTAGATTTCCGGAATACCGTGGTGATCATGACCTCCAACCTGGGGTCCGATCTGATCCAGGAGCGCTTTGGCGAACTGGATTATGCCCATATGAAAGAGCTGGTGTTAGACGTCGTAAGCCATAGCTTCCGCCCTGAGTTCATCAACCGTATTGATGAAGTGGTGGTCTTCCACCCACTGGGCGAACAGCATATTGCATCGATTGCCCAGATTCAGCTGCAGCGACTCTATCAGCGTCTTGAAGAGCGCGGTTATACCGTTCACATTTCAGATGAGGCGCTGAAACGGCTGGGTGAAAACGGCTACGACCCGGTTTACGGGGCGCGTCCGTTAAAACGCGCTATTCAGCAACAGATAGAGAACCCGTTGGCGCAGCAGATCCTGTCGGGTGAACTGCTGCCGGGTAAGCCTGTCGAGCTGAAGGTGAAAGACGACCAAATCGTTGCTGTTCAGTCGTAATGGAAAAACGGGCCTTTCGGGCCCGTTTTTGTCTTCTTTTTCGCCGGTTCTGCTATATTTTTACTCATGTCGCTTGAAAAGTGTTCATTTGGCATTTTTTTTAAGATATTCCCTTGCCAGCACGAATTTAGGCCCTATAATGCGCCACCACTGACACGGAACAACGCCTTACGGCACACCGGGTCAGCGGGACGAAAGCGAAAATAAACGCTTGACTCTCAAGCGGGAAAGCGTAATATACGCAGCCCGCGTCGCTGACAAAACAGCGCGCAACTGCTCTTTAACAATTTATCAGACAATCTGTGTGGGCACTCGAAAGCACTGATATCCTGAACGTCGAAAGACGCTAAATGAATATCAAGTCTCAAGAGTGAACACGTAATTCATTACGAAGTTTAATTCTTTGAGCATCAAACTTTAATTGAAGAGTTTGATCATGGCTCAGATTGAACGCTGGCGGCAGGCCTAACACATGCAAGTCGAGCGGCAGCGGAAGGAAGCTTGCTTCCTTGCCGGCGAGCGGCGGACGGGTGAGTAATGTCTGGGGATCTGCCTGATGGAGGGGGATAACCACTGGAAACGGTGGCTAATACCGCATAATCTCGAAAGAGCAAAGTGGGGGACCTTCGGGCCTCACGCCATCAGATGAACCCAGATGGGATTAGCTAGCAGGTAGGGTAATGGCCTACCTGGGCGACGATCCCTAGCTGGTCTGAGAGGATGACCAGCCACACTGGAACTGAGACACGGTCCAGACTCCTACGGGAGGCAGCAGTGGGGAATATTGCACAATGGGCGCAAGCCTGATGCAGCCATGCCGCGTGTATGAAGAAGGCCTTCGGGTTGTAAAGTACTTTCAGTCAGGAGGAAGGGTGTGAGCTTAATACGCTCATGCATTGACGTTACTGACAGAAGAAGCACCGGCTAACTCCGTGCCAGCAGCCGCGGTAATACGGAGGGTGCAAGCGTTAATCGGAATTACTGGGCGTAAAGCGCACGCAGGCGGTTGGTTAAGTCAGATGTGAAATCCCCGGGCTCAACCCGGGAACTGCATTTGAAACTGGCCAGCTGGAGTCTCGTAGAGGGAGGTAGAATTCCAGGTGTAGCGGTGAAATGCGTAGAGATCTGGAGGAATACCGGTGGCGAAGGCGGCCTCCTGGACGAAGACTGACGCTCAGGTGCGAAAGCGTGGGGAGCAAACAGGATTAGATACCCTGGTAGTCCACGCCGTAAACGATGTCGACTTGGAGGCTGTGAGCTTGACTCGTGGCTTCCGGAGCTAACGCGTTAAGTCGACCGCCTGGGGAGTACGGCCGCAAGGTTAAAACTCAAATGAATTGACGGGGGCCCGCACAAGCGGTGGAGCATGTGGTTTAATTCGATGCAACGCGAAGAACCTTACCTGGTCTTGACATCCACGGAAGGTCTCAGAGATGAGACTGTGCCTTCGGGAGCCGTGAGACAGGTGCTGCATGGCTGTCGTCAGCTCGTGTTGTGAAATGTTGGGTTAAGTCCCGCAACGAGCGCAACCCTTATCCTTTGTTGCCAGCGATTCGGTCGGGAACTCAAAGGAGACTGCCGGTGATAAACCGGAGGAAGGTGGGGATGACGTCAAGTCATCATGGCCCTTACGACCAGGGCTACACACGTGCTACAATGGCGCATACAAAGAGAAGCGACCTCGCGAGAGCAAGCGGACCTCATAAAGTGCGTCGTAGTCCGGATTGGAGTCTGCAACTCGACTCCATGAAGTCGGAATCGCTAGTAATCGTGAATCAGAATGTCACGGTGAATACGTTCCCGGGCCTTGTACACACCGCCCGTCACACCATGGGAGTGGGTTGCAAAAGAAGTAGGTAGCTTAACCTTCGGGAGGGCGCTTACCACTTTGTGATTCATGACTGGGGTGAAGTCGTAACAAGGTAACCGTAGGGGAACCTGCGGTTGGATCACCTCCTTACCTTTGGATACAGTATTCGCAGTGTCCACATAGATTGTCTGATGAAAAACAAAGAAGCAGTGAAAACCTCTACAGGCTTGTAGCTCAGGTGGTTAGAGCGCACCCCTGATAAGGGTGAGGTCGGTGGTTCAAGTCCACTCAGGCCTACCAAATTCTTCCCCGTACTGCGTTGTTCGCCCACTCGTTTATTTCAATAAACTTCGTGGACTCGCGCCTTGTCCGGAAAAGAATTGCATTTGGTATCGAGGTTAACTAACGACTTTGGGGCTATAGCTCAGCTGGGAGAGCGCCTGCTTTGCACGCAGGAGGTCTGCGGTTCGATCCCGCATAGCTCCACCATAACACTACTTCAGAATGTACTTAATCGTGCATTGTGAAGTATCTGCTCTTTAACAATCCGGAACAAGCTGAAAATTGATAATCCATAAACGGGAAAACCGTTTAATGGGTCTCTCAAGCTTACAACGCGAAGACATCTTCGGGTTGTGAGGTTAAGCGAATAAGCGTACACGGTGGATGCCCTGGCAGTCAGAGGCGATGAAGGACGTGCTAATCTGCGAAAAGCGTCGGTAAGCTGATATGAGGCGTTATAACCGACGATGTCCGAATGGGGAAACCCAGTGTGATTCGTCACACTATCATTAACTGAATCCATAGGTTAATGAGGCGAACCGGGAGAACTGAAACATCTAAGTACCCCGAGGAAAAGAAATCAACCGAGATTCCCTGAGTAGCGGCGAGCGAACGGGGAAGAGCCCAGAGTCTGAATCAGCGTGTGTATTAGTGGAACGGTCTGGAAAGTCCGGCGATACAGGGTGACAGCCCCGTACACGAAAATGCACATGCTGTGAGCTCGATGAGTAGGGCGGGACACGTGTTATCCTGTCTGAATATGGGGGGACCATCCTCCAAGGCTAAATACTCCTGACTGACCGATAGTGAACCAGTACCGTGAGGGAAAGGCGAAAAGAACCCCGGCGAGGGGAGTGAAACAGAACCTGAAACCGTGTACGTACAAGCAGTGGGAGCACCCTTTGGGGTGTGACTGCGTACCTTTTGTATAATGGGTCAGCGACTTATATTCTGTAGCAAGGTTAACCGAATAGGGGAGCCGAAGGGAAACCGAGTCTTAACCGGGCGTTAAGTTGCAGGGTATAGACCCGAAACCCGGTGATCTAGCCATGGGCAGGTTGAAGGTTGGGTAACACTAACTGGAGGACCGAACCGACTAATGTTGAAAAATTAGCGGATGACCTGTGGCTGGGGGTGAAAGGCCAATCAAACCGGGAGATAGCTGGTTCTCCCCGAAAGCTATTTAGGTAGCGCCTCGTGAATTCATCTCCGGGGGTAGAGCACTGTTTCGGCTAGGGGGCCATCCCGGCTTACCAACCCGATGCAAACTACGAATACCGGAGAATGTTATCACGGGAGACACACGGCGGGTGCTAACGTCCGTCGTGAAGAGGGAAACAACCCAGACCGCCAGCTAAGGTCCCAAAGTCATGGTTAAGTGGGAAACGATGTGGGAAGGCCCAGACAGCCAGGATGTTGGCTTAGAAGCAGCCATCATTTAAAGAAAGCGTAATAGCTCACTGGTCGAGTCGGCCTGCGCGGAAGATGTAACGGGGCTAAACCATGCACCGAAGCTGCGGCAGCGGACGTATCACTTAAGACGTCTTACAGAGGCTTAATGATTGACGGAGCGTTTTTTGCGACGTCAATGCGTTCATTAAAGTCGAGGCGGCTTAAGGATACGTCCGTTGGGTAGGGGAGCGTTCTGTAAGCCTGCGAAGGTGTGCTGTGAGGCATGCTGGAGGTATCAGAAGTGCGAATGCTGACATGAGTAACGATAAAGCGGGTGAAAAGCCCGCTCGCCGGAAGACCAAGGGTTCCTGTCCAACGTTAATCGGGGCAGGGTGAGTCGACCCCTAAGGCGAGGCCGAAAGGCGTAGTCGATGGGAAACGGGTTAATATTCCCGTACTCGGTGTTACTGCGATGGGGGAACGGAGAAGGCTATGTCATCCGGGCGACGGTCGTCCCGGTTTAAGCGTGTAGGCTGACTTTCCAGGCAAATCCGGAAAGTTAAGGCTGAGGCGTGATGACGAGGCACCACGGTGCTGAAGTGACAAATGCCCTGCTTCCAGGAAAAGCCTCTAAGCTTCAGGTAACAACGAATCGTACCCGAAACCGACACAGGTGGTCAGGTAGAGAATACCAAGGCGCTTGAGAGAACCCGGGTGAAGGAACTAGGCAAAATGGTGCCGTAACTTCGGGAGAAGGCACGCTGACATGTAGGTGAAGCCCCTGCGGGTGGAGCTGAAGTCAGTCGAAGATACCAGCTGGCTGCAACTGTTTATTAAAAACACAGCACTCTGCAAACACGAAAGTGGACGTATAGGGTGTGACGCCTGCCCGGTGCCGGAAGGTTAATTGATGGGGTTATGGGTAACCAGAAGCTCCTGATCGAAGCCCCGGTAAACGGCGGCCGTAACTATAACGGTCCTAAGGTAGCGAAATTCCTTGTCGGGTAAGTTCCGACCTGCACGAATGGCGTAATGATGGCCAGGCTGTCTCCACCCGGGACTCAGTGAAATTGAACTCGCTGTGAAGATGCAGTGTACCCGCGGCAAGACGGAAAGACCCCGTGAACCTTTACTATAGCTTGACACTGAACATTGAGCCTTGATGTGTAGGATAGGTGGGAGGCTTTGAAGCGTGGACGCAAGTCTGCGTGGAGCCAACCTTGAAATACCACCCTTTAATGTTTGATGTTCTAACCTGGCGCCATTATCTGGCGTGGGGACAGTGTCTGGTGGGTAGTTTGACTGGGGCGGTCTCCTCCCAAAGAGTAACGGAGGAGCACGAAGGTTGGCTAATCCTGGTCGGACATCAGGAGGTTAGTGCAATGGCATAAGCCAGCTTGACTGCGAGCGTGACGGCGCGAGCAGGTGCGAAAGCAGGTCATAGTGATCCGGTGGTTCTGAATGGAAGGGCCATCGCTCAACGGATAAAAGGTACTCCGGGGATAACAGGCTGATACCGCCCAAGAGTTCATATCGACGGCGGTGTTTGGCACCTCGATGTCGGCTCATCACATCCTGGGGCTGAAGTAGGTCCCAAGGGTATGGCTGTTCGCCATTTAAAGTGGTACGCGAGCTGGGTTTAGAACGTCGTGAGACAGTTCGGTCCCTATCTGCCGTGGGCGCTGGAAGACTGAGGGGGGCTGCTCCTAGTACGAGAGGACCGGAGTGGACGCACCACTGGTGTTCGGGTTGTGATGCCAATTGCATTGCCCGGTAGCTAAGTGCGGAAAAGATAAGTGCTGAAAGCATCTAAGCACGAAACTTGCCCCGAGATGAGTCTTCCCTGAGACCTTTGAGTCTCCTGAAGGGACGTTGAAGACGACGACGTTGATAGGCCGGGTGTGTAAGCGCAGCGATGCGTTGAGCTAACCGGTACTAATGACCCGAGAGGCTTAACCTTACAACGCCAAAGATGTTTTGGTGATGAGAGAACGAACGATATTCAGCTTGTGACGGATAAACGCTTATGGCCTGTATGGCGGTAAGCGGAACAGAATTTGCCTGGCGGCGACAGCGCGGTGGTCCCACCTGACCCCATGCCGAACTCAGAAGTGAAACGCCGTAGCGCCGATGGTAGTGTGGGGTCTCCCCATGCGAGAGTAGGGAACTGCCAGGCATCAAACCAGTGAAGAACCCCGGTCATTGACCGGGGTTTTTTGCGTTCAGGGCACGGGGAAAAATTGTCCTGTCTCCGCGGTTGGAAGGCATCAGCCCGTAGTACGCCTCACTATCTTTCCTCTCCGGGTTACGACTGAAAGTGGTCTGGTTCTTGCGTTATTTCAAAATTCCAGGCTGCTTCACAAAAACACAAAACAACAAATAATTAACACTTTATTTACTCTGTCGCTAAGCGCAATCTGATGCTTTGCGTTTTACCGGCTCCAAAGCCGTACCGGAAGACAGGAGAAATAAATAATGACTGAAGCAACCGTCGAAACACAAAAGACGGAATTAGCCGCCAGCGATACCCGAAAGCGGATCTGGGCGATAGTCGGTGCCTCATCCGGCAACCTGGTCGAGTGGTTTGATTTTTATGTCTACTCATTCTGTTCACTCTATTTTGCTCATATCTTTTTTCCCACGGGAAACCCCACCACACAGCTGCTACAGACCGCCGGTATCTTTGCCGCAGGCTTCCTGATGCGCCCTATCGGCGGTTGGTTATTTGGCTGGATCGCCGACAAACATGGTCGTAAAACCTCCATGCTAATCTCGGTTTGCATGATGTGCTTTGGCTCGCTGGTTATCGCCTGTCTGCCAGGTTATGCGACGATTGGGACCTGGGCGCCGGCGCTGCTGCTGCTGGCTCGCTTATTTCAGGGACTTTCCGTGGGCGGTGAGTATGGCACCAGCGCCACCTATATGAGTGAGGTCGCCATTGAAGGCCGTAAGGGGTTCTATGCCTCTTTCCAGTATGTCACGCTGATCGGTGGTCAGCTGATGGCGCTGCTGGTTGTGGTGGTGCTACAGCAAATTCTGACCGATGCTCAGCTGCACCAGTGGGGATGGCGTATACCTTTCGCACTGGGGGCCGTACTGGCGCTGGTCGCTCTGTGGCTGCGTCGTTCCCTGAATGAGACATCAGAAAAAAGCACCCGGGCATTGAAAGAGGCCGGTTCGCTGAAAGGGCTGTGGCGCAACCGGCGCGCTTTCGTTATGGTTCTGGGCTTTACCGCCGGTGGCTCTCTGGTGTTCTACACCTTTACCACCTATATGCAGAAATATCTGGTGAATACCGCAGGAATGTCGACTTCCGTCGCCAGCGTGGTAATGACGGCGGCGCTGTTCATCTACATGCTGGTTCAGCCGCTATTCGGCGCGCTTTCCGATAAGATTGGTCGCCGTAACTCTATGCTCTGCTTCGGCTCGCTGGCGGCAATTGGCACCGTACCGATTCTGACGGCGCTACAGAACGTCAGCTCGCCGTTTGCGGCTTTCGGTCTGGTGATGCTGGCGCTGTTGATTGCCAGCTTCTACACCTCCATTAGCGGCATTCTGAAGGCCGAGATGTTCCCGGCGCAGGTCCGGGCACTGGGGGTTGGTCTTTCCTATGCGGTGGCTAACGCACTGTTTGGCGGATCTGCAGAATATGTGGCGCTGTCCCTGAAGTCTCTGGGCTCCGAGAGCAGCTTCTTCTGGTATGTTTCTGTTATGGGAGCCGTTTCTTTCCTGGTCTCCCTGATGTTGCACCGTAAAGGGAAGGGGATGAAACTCTAACGCCCCGCCAGTTGCCAGATGGCGTAGCCGGTGGTTGCACCGGCTACGTCCCACGCAAAGTCATGCCAGCTCCAGCCGGTTCCGGCCGGGCGACTATCCCACAGCTCTTTACCCGCTCCGACAGAGACAGAAAACATAAAGCCGATAGAGGCGCTGCGGTCCCGACTGTAGCCCTGATGCAGGCCATATTCAGTACCGGCGGCGGCCAGCATGGCGGATGCGATAAAGTGCTGTGCCTTATCCTCTCCTCCCCAACTGTCATTGGCCATATGGTGGCCGCAGCCGGACAGAAGCAGGGTGGCGATGACGACGGCGGTGCGACGCATAGCTTATCCCTGAGAGTGAATGCCCCACAGTGCGGGGCGGGTAGTTATCAGAGGATACGGCTGATCAACCTGTCGATACGGATACGGCGCAGGCGTCGTATCAGTTTGCGTACCTTTACCGGGTAATCAGCAATGCTCTGCAGATCCCGATAATGATGCACAACGGTGGTGTGGGTGCGGATCAGCGACAGCTCGTGATCGCGCTGTGCTGCCAGTTGATGCTGCGGATCGTGGATCAGAATGGCGTTTTCCAGATCCAGTCGCCAGGCGCGGGGATTCAGGTTGTTGCCCGTAAGCAGCATCCATTCATCGTCCACCCACATCCCTTTCAGGTGATAGCTGTTATCCTCGTCCTTCCAGAGCCGGACGGTCAGTTGCCCGTTATTCACATAGTATTGCAGACGGCTGAGGAAACGGCGTAGATTGATTTCGTAGAGATAAGGCAGTGCGCCGATGATTTTAAAAGGCTGGTCTTCAGGAATATAGAAGTCGTTGGCGGTTTTGTCGCCGACGATAATCTCTACCTGCTTTCCGGTACGTAGCAGATGAATAATGCTGCGTACCAGCACGGCCGGTAAGTTGAAGTAGGGCGTACAGATGGTCAGCTTATGCTCGGTACAGGGCATAAGATGATAGATAGCCTTATTCAACTGGCTGGATTTGCCGAGCCCTACCAGCGGGGTGACCGATAGTTCGTCGTCGCTGGCATCGCCTTTAAAACGCAACGGCGCGTCGCGCAGGGTCTGGCGATAGAGGCGAATCTCGTTTTTGATCTCCGGGCTTTTGGGGCGCACCTTGCTGTCCAGGCGGTTAACCGCGCTGCCGTTCGCCAACTGAGTCTGTACCCAGTCGTACATCAAATCCGCCAGCCGGGAGTTGCGAATCAGATGGTAGCGATCGTAGCGGTATTTATCGTGCTGATGCAGATAGACATCATTCAGACTGGCGCCGCTGTACAGTACGCTGTCGTCGATGATAAAGCCTTTAAAGTGGAGTACGCCCAGTGCTTCACGAGTATTGATCGGCACGCCGTACACCGGAATGCTGACGTCAGGATTCTCCTGCGCCATGCTACAGTACCAGTCGGCATTGGTTTGCGAAGCGGCATCGCCGATGCGTCCACGCTGGGCGCGGTGCCAGTCCACCAGTACGCTCACCTCCAACTCGGGACGGCGGCGTTTAGCCTCATACAGGGCGGAGAGTACCCCTTTTCCGCCATCGTCCTGCTCAAGGTAGAGCGCGACGACGCAGATGCGCCGGGTGGCGCTGGCTATCTTCTGGAGCAGAGTCTGCCGGAAGTCAGCGGGGGTATAAAAGAACTCCACGTCATCAACAGACTGAGAAAGTTTTGGTAGCTGAGCAAGGTGTTGTTGATGTTTATTACGTTTAAATTTAGACAACATCACAGTGCGTTTCTTCTCTATTCATTAGATGGCCTTCTGTTCCATGCAGATGACAGAAGCTGACGATAATACCATTACTGTCCGCCGATGTGGGGGAAGATTTCTGCTTGCTCAGGAATCATCCATCCGGGTCAGATAGCGATAACGTCAGGTTAACGATCCCGTCTTCAAGATCGGTTTTGAGCTTAAAGCCGAGTTTACGCGCCAGGGCGATCATTCCCTGATTGCCTGGCATGGTAATCCCATTCAACTGCTGCAAACCGTGATCTCGGGTATAGCCGATCAATTTTTCCAGCAGTCTGCGACCCAGGCCCAGCCCTTTGAGATCCGAACGAATCAGTACCGCGAATTCGGCATCGATATTATCCGGATCGGAGATAGCCCGGGTTACCCCCAGGATCTCTGCGCTGTCGCCCTGGTGACGCACCGCAACGAACGCCATTTCCCGATCGTAGTCGATCTGGGTCATGTTGGCTAAATCATCATGGGTAAATTCGTTGATTTCACTGAAGTAGCGGTAGTAGAGATCCTCTTTGGTCACCAGGGCGATAAAGCGCTGCAACAGCGGTTCATCTTCCGGAAGGATGGGGCGGAACAGGCAGCGTTCACCGTTTTTCATCTCCACCCGCTCTTCCAGTTGTTGAGGATAGGGGCGGATAGCCAGCCGACTGTCGGTATCGCCCTGGAACTCCGCCAGTTGGAGCGTTACATCCAGCAGCGTGAATTCACTGCCGGAGGCGAGCAGGGGGTGGATGTCAAGGCGCTGGATCTGTGGGCAGTCCACCACCAGGTTAGAGACCTGTACCAGCAGGCGGCTCAGGCCGTCAATATCCAGCGCCCTTAGCGCGCTGCGCCCGCGGATCTTCTGACGCTTAATGGCCTGAATCACCAGGTAGCGCGCCAGATTCATATTCAGCGGCGGTAGCGCTACGGCGGCCTGTTCATCAGGGCGCCAGGCGACGCCGCCTTCGCCCAGCATAATCAGCGGGCCAAATACCGGGTCCTGCTCCACGACGACTCGCAGCTCCTGGGCTCCGGCTCTGTTGGCCATACTCTGGACCAGCAACCCGTGAACCCGGGCCTGGGGCCAGGTCTGTCGCACGCGTTCGAGAATGGCATCGGCGGCCTGCTGGACTTCTGCAGGGGTACGCAGATAGAGCATGACCCCCTGAACCTCCGATTTGTGGGGAATATCCGGGGAACGCAGCTTGAGTGCGACCGGGTAGCCGATCTGCCCGGCAATATGCACGGCCTCCACGCTGTCGCTGGCAATCCAGGTTGGCAGCGTTGCCAGACCATAGGCGCGCATAATTGGCTGTACCTCGTGGGTATCCAGCGTTGTGGCGCCGTCCTGTAACGCCTGGCGAATCAGGCTATGGGCTTCCCGGGTATCGGCCGTCAGGCTGGCGGGCAGGGCGGGCGTTTCACGTAGCTGTTTCTGGTTACGGCGGTACTCCACCATATGCATAAATGAGGTAACGGTTCCTTCCGGCGTTCGGTAGGTGGGAATACCGGCATCGCTGAATAACCGGCGGGCTTCCTGGGATGAAAACTCTCCGCACCAGTTGGTCAGCAGCGTTACGTGCTTACCGCGCGGATGGCGTGCGACCAGCTCGATAATCTGCCGGGCGCTCTCTGTGCCGGGCGCTGAAGCGCTTGGGGCATGGATGACCATCAATGCATCGACCAGTCGGGTATCGAGCAGTATCTCCAGCACCTGTAGATAGCGCTCCGCTGTGGCATCGTCGCGCAGGTCCAGCGGGTTACCGGGAGTTTCACCTGCGGGCAGTACGGCACTTAACCGACTCAGTGTCTCTTCATCTAACTGGGCCAGTTTGCCGTTGCGCGACTCCAGTTCGTCCAGGGCCAGCGCGGCGGGAGCCGCCCCGTTACTGACAATCATCAGTCGCTCGCCGCGTAGCGGTCGCATATAGCTTAGGGTTTCAACTGCGGAAAAGAGCTCGTGAGTATCCTGTACCCGCAACAGACCAGCGCGCTGAATGGCGGCATCCCAGGCGGCATCCAGCCCTGGCTGGCTTTTTAGCAGCGCCTGGGCCCGGGGGCCACGTCCGCTCTTAATCACCAGAATCGGTTTATTGCGTGAAGCGCTGCGCGCTGCTGAGACAAAGCGCCGGGCATCGCTCAGATGTTCCAGATGTAGCAAAATAGCGCTGGTTTTACTGTCTCTGGCCAGGAAATCGAGCAGCTCATCGACATGGATATCGACGCTGTCGCCAAGGGCGATAAACCAGGCAAAGCCCAGTTGGCGCTGTTGGGCCCAGTCAAGAATGGTATTGGAAACCGCGGCGGACTGGGAAACGAAGGCCAGCCGACCTTTATGAATGGGCACCGGCGAGAAGCTGGCGTTCAGCCCCTGCCAGGGGGCCAGCAGACCCAGGCTGTTAGGACCAAGCAGGCGAATCTGCCAGCGGGTGGCGCAGGCCAGCAGTTCCGTGTGCTGTTCCGGCGGGGAAGAGAGCACGATGCAGGCTTTGCATCCCTTGCGGCCCAGCGCTTCCAGAAGTTCCAGGTTGCGTCGGGCGTGGGTGCAGATCACCGCCAGGTCAGGCGTGAAGGGCAGGCTATCGATATCTGGCCAGGCCAGCACGCCGCATACTGCCTTCCAGGAAGGGGTTACCGGCAGAACCGGTCCGGAAAAACCGCCGGACAGCAGGTTGCGCATCATCAGATAGCCGGTGCGCTGCGTTTTATTCGACGCCCCGATCACGGCGATCGATTTGGGGCGTAGCAGGGCCTCTAACCCGCGTTGACTCATGGCGCTCTCCTCCTGGAAATATTCCCTGAGTTTAAACGCTTTCCCGTTCCGTTGCTGTGATGGCGTACTGATGATGCGGTTTTCCGGCAAGATAACGCGCCCGGAACAGCGAGAAATGCTGCTGGAGCCCCAAAGCGGCAACGTCGTCACCCGCCAGAGAGAGCAGGGCGCTGGCTACTTCAGCAGTGCAGTAATGGTCCCTGGCATGTACTTCGCGTAACAGATAGTCGCTCAGGCGATCGAGTTCAACGGAGATCACCGGAAAGCCATCCAGCCACGGACTTTTACGAAACATTTTGCGCGCTTCCGACCAGGTACCGTCCAGCATAATAAACAGCGGCGTCTTACCGTTATCCGGCGGGGCATTAATGACTGTGCGATCGGCGTTAGCGAACGAGGCCGGGAAGACCACCATCGGCTGCCAGTGGGGCTCGCTCAGCAGCGCGAGCAGCGCCGGAGATGGTTCGGTGCGCGACCACTGAAAGGCGAGGGTATCCGGCAGGATATCGGCGATCAGCCGCCCGGTATTGCTGGGTTTCATCGGCTCGGTATCGTACATCACCAGGCAGAAGCGGCTGCGGGCGGGGGCGGGTTGAATGGTGCTACACAGACACTGCTTTAGTGGCAGCAGACAGCGCTGGCAGCGGCGTATCCGGTTGCCGCGGGCGTGAAACGGGCGAGTGGCGCGCGCCAGGCGTTCGGCGCGCAGACGAAGAACGGCGTTTTCAGTCATCAGGGGCGTTGGCAGAGAATAAAAACGTCATTCTTGCAGAGTGAAGTCAGTGGAACAAGCTCCCGGGGCTCAGAGATTCTCGTCCAGCCACTCTTCGAAAGGGGTCTTTGGCATAGCGCCGCTCAGCATGTCCACCAGTTTCCCCTCTTTAAAGATCATAATTGAAGGGATACTGCGAATGCGGAATCGGGCGCTTAGCTCCGGTTCGGCTTCGGTATTCACTTTCACAAAACGCAGCTGTCCGCTACGCTCTTCGGCAACCTCTTCGAAGACGGGCGCGAAATTGTGGCAGGGACCGCACCAGGGAGCCCAGAAGTCCACCACAACCGGCAGGGAATCTTTCAGCAGTGCATCCAGCGTGGCGCTGGTGGCATTGGTAACCTTGCCATCGAACAGCGCATGGCCGCAGCGCCCGCACTTCGCCGCATCGCCGGCACGTTCGTCGGGTACGCGGTTAATCGCCTGGCAGGCGGTACAAACGGTATTCATAGTAACCTCAGAGTACAGATGTTCAGTCAATGGCCCGGAGCCAGTTATGTTTCAATTATGTTAAACAGTATTCGTAAAAAAACCGTCCGGCACAATTCGTTTTGTTCAATGAGTACAATAGCCGCCGGCTTTTGATGAAAGACAATGGCTAACCGGGGACACTTCGGGTAATCTGCGCGCTTCGCGCAGAGCTGGTGGAGAAAAAAATGAGCGACGACGATTTCAAAGGTAAAAGCGGCAAGGTCAAAGTGATGTATGTTCGCGGCGGTGACGACGATGACAAACGCGGCCGTAACCCCCGCACCGGGAAGGGTGGGGCGAAAAGCAAAGCCTCCACCAGTGGCAAGCGACGCCCTGCGCGTGACGATCGCGGCGGCGAGCGCGATCGTTCTCCGTGGCGTACCGTTTCCCGGGCTCCGGGCGATGATGCACCGACCATGCCGGATCACGGCGGTATCAGCGGTAAGAGCTTTATCGACCCTGAAGTACTGCGCCGCCAGCGAGCGGAAGAGACCCGGGTCTATGGTGAAAACGCCTGTCAGGCTCTGTTCCAGAATCGTCCTGAATCCATCGTTCGCGCCTGGTTTGTACAGAGCGTCACCCCACGCTTCAAAGAAGCGCTGCGCTGGATGGCGGCGAACCGTAAAGCCTACCACGTGGTGGATGACGCCGAGCTGGCGAAGGCTTCCGGTACTGAACATCATGGCGGCGTCTGCTTCCTGATCAAAAAACGTAACGGCCTTACGGTAGAGCAGTGGATCGAACAGGCGCCAGCCCAGGAGTGCGTACTGGCGCTGGAAGAGATTGGCAACCCCCATAACCTGGGCGGGATCGTGCGTAGCTGCGCTCACTTTGGCGTGCGCGGAGTGCTGGTTCAGGATGCGGCGCTGCTGGAATCCGGCGCTGCAGTGCGGACTGCGGCAGGTGGTGCCGAGCACGTTCAGGCCATCACCGGGCCGAGCTTTAACGGCGCGCTGGAGCAGTTCCGCCAGGCCGGGTATCGCATTGTGACCACCTCCAGCCATAAAGGCACGCCGCTTTCCCAGGCGGAGCTGCCGGAAAAAATGGTACTGGTGCTGGGGCAGGAGCAGGACGGGATCAGCGATGCCATCTTTGCCAATGCCGATTTGAGCATTAGCATTGATGGCACCGGCAAGGTTGAGAGCCTGAACGTTTCCGTGGCAGCCGGGGTGATTCTTTCCAACTGGTGGCGTCAGAACAGCCACTAAATAATGGTGTCGCGGTCGCCGGGCCGCGACAAATTATTCTGTCTCGCCTTCCGGCAGGCGCGGTGTCCAGTCGATCGGCTGCTCATTGCGCGATTCCAGATACGCATTGGTCTTCACGAAGTGACCGCAGCCGAAGAAGCCCCGATGGGCCGAAAGCGGCGAAGGATGCGGCGCCTGCAGCACACAGTGGCGTTGACGATCGATAATGCGTCCCTTCTTCTGGGCATGCGCGCCCCACAGCAGAAACACCACGCCTTCCCGATGTTCGTTGATGATGGAGATGACCTTATCGGTAAAGGTTTCCCAGCCCAGGCTTGCGTGAGAATGCGCTCTTCCGGCTTCGACGGTCAGCACCGTATTTAGCAGCATCACCCCCTGACGCGCCCAACTTTCCAGATAGCCGTGATTCGGCCGTACAAAACCGGGTATGGATTGCTCCAGCTCTTTATACATATTTTGCAGCGAGGGCGGCGTTGCTATACCGGGACGAACGGAAAATGAGAGGCCGTGCGCCTGGCCCGGGCCGTGGTAGGGATCCTGACCGAGGATAACCACCTTAATATCCCCCAGCTCGGTAAAGCGAAAGGCGTTAAAGACGTCTTTCTGCGGTGGGTAAACGGTCACGCCCTGTTCCCGCTTGATGGCGACGGTCTTAAGGGTTTCAATAAAGTAAGGCTGTTGCTTTTCATCCGCCAGCACGTCGTGCCAGGTGAGGTTCGTTGTCATTCCGCTCTCCTGCGATTATTGTCCGTCATAGATTAACCTCTTCTTTCCTCAGCACAAAATGATGTCCGGACAGATGAGGTCAGTAGTTTAAAAATTGTTGAAAATTTACAAAAATATTTGCGTACTCCCTTTTGGCTAAGTTGATGTAAAACAAATAAATGATTTTATGCCCACAAATTACAGGTGGTTTTTATTGACCCAAGTCAAAGAATGCCCCCATCCTGACTGGTATACAGAACAGTAAAGCAACAAAGGTTTTACCAATGTGCCAGTCTGTGGCACAGGCATCACCGAATAATGAAGCCTATAGGGAGACGAAAATGATTACTGGTATCCAGATTACAAAAGCCGCTAATGACTCACTGATGAACTCATTCTGGCTGCTGGACAGCGAAAAAGGCGAAGCGCGTTGCGTATGTGCGAAAGCGGGCTTTTCCGAAGATCAGGTTGTTCCGGTAAGTCAGCTGGGCGAAATCGAGTACCGTGAAGTACCGATGGAAGTTCAGCCGCAGGTTCGTGTTGAAGGCGGTCAGCACCTGAACGTAAACGTTCTGCGTCGTGAAACCCTGGAAGACGCGGTTAACAACCCGGAAAAATATCCGCAGCTGACCATCCGCGTATCCGGCTATGCCGTGCGTTTTAACTCGCTGACGCCGGAACAGCAGCGCGACGTTATCACCCGTACTTTCACCGAAAGCCTGTAATTAAGAAGGGTTGAATGTACAAACGCCGTCGGGGCAACCCGGCGGCGTTTTTCTTTATCTGACGAATGAAAAAAGCGCCGGGCTGGCCGGCGCGGGTCGGGCATTATTCGTTCTCGCCCTGGGGCTCAGTCGTATGACCGGTGTTGGGCTTGCGGCGTTTACCGACATTTTTAGTATCGCGATGGCGCTGCTTCACTCTGGGCTTATTCTTACTCTGTTCTTTTTTCTTCTCTTCCCGCTTCAGCTTCACTTTTTTGGACGGCTTGCCCTGTAACTTGTCGCTGGGGGGGCGGGTGGTCGGGCGCAGTTCATCGATCACCCGTACTTTAATCTGCTCCTGGATATAGCGCCCGATTTTGCCCAGCAGCAGGTGGTCGTGCGCCTCCACCAGTGAAATGGCAGTGCCCTTACGACCCGCACGCCCGGTACGGCCGATACGGTGCAGGTAGGTGTCGGCGGTGCGCGGCAGATCGAAGTTAAACACGTGACTGACGTCCGGAATATCGATACCGCGGGCAGCGACATCAGTCGCGACCAGCACGCCCACCCGACCTTCGGTCAGTCGTTTGATCGCCTCATTGCGCTTGGCCTGGGGCATTTCCCCTTCCAGCCAGCAGCTCTGAATCCCCGCTTCATGCAGCCATTTCACCAGCTCATGCACGCGTTCGCGCTTGCGAACAAATACGATGGAGCGGCTGGCATCCGGCTGTTTCAGCATATGGGTTAACAGCGCCGTTTTATGTTCGACATTATCGGCGCGATAGTACCACTGATGAATCTTCTTACGCTCGCGGGTGGATGGGGTGGCAGAGACCTCGACCGGCTCATTCAGCAGACGGCGTGAGAAATCGGCAATGGCTTCGCCTTCCAGGGTCGCGGAAAACAGCATGGTCTGGTTACGCCAGCGGGTTTCGCCGGAGATATGTTCGATGTCCTGGGCAAAGCCCATATCCAGCATCCGGTCTGCCTCGTCCAGAATCAGCATCTCGACGGCGCGGCAGTCAAAATTTTCTTCTTTTATATACTGAAGCAGACGGCCGGTGGTGGCGACCACGATATCCTGGTTCTCGCTGAACACTTCGGCGTGGTTCATGTAGGCAACGCCGCCAGTGATGGTAGCGATATCCAGATGGGTATGAGCGGCCAGCTCCCGGGCCTGGTCGGCAACCTGCATCGCCAGTTCGCGGGTCGGTGTAAGAATCAGTACCCGTGGCGGGCCTGATTTCTTGCGCGGAAAGTCGATCAGGTGCTGCAGGACGGGCAGCAGGTAAGCCGCTGTTTTACCGGTACCCGTCGGAGCGGAGCCCAGGACATCGCGGCCGTCCAGCGCCGGCGGAATAGCGGCTGCCTGAATTGCCGTGGGGCGGGAAAAACCCTTCTCCTCCAACGCGTCCAGCAGGCTTTCGTCAAGTTCGAGTTCGGAAAAAGTGGTTACGGTCATGGTCTACCTCTGTGTGGGGCGCCGATTATAGACGTAATGGCGATGATGTTCGACCTCTTTCCGCCGCTGCTATCTTTTCCCCGCCGCGGCTTTCACCTATGCTACTGCGGTCTTTCCTCCAGGTGGTGAAAATGTCTCAACATAAAACGGTGCTCCCAAAAAATGGATTTACCTTCAAACAATTTTTCGTCGCTCACGATCGCTGTGCAATGAAAGTGGGGACGGACGGCATTCTTCTGGGGGCCTGGGCGCCGGTGGCCGGAGCCGACAGTATTCTGGATATCGGTACCGGCAGCGGCCTGCTGGCTCTGATGCTGGCCCAGCGTACCGGGCCGGAGGTAACGATTGATGCCGTCGAGCTGGATCCCGATGCCGCGAGCCAGGCGACGGAGAATGTCGTGGCGTCGCCATGGCGTGACAGAATTCAGGTGTATCAGGACGATATCCGGACCTGGACCCGTCAACAGACCCGGCGCTATTCGCTGATCGTCAGCAATCCGCCTTATTATCCCCAGGGCGTGGCCTGCGCCAGCGAGGCCCGGGAGCGGGCGCGCTATACCGGCGAACTGGATCACCAGACGCTGCTGGCCTGCGCCGCTCAGTTGATTACCGAAGAGGGCTTTTTCTGCGTAGTATTACCGGAATCGTTGGGGGAGCGCTTTACCGCCATTGCGAAAGAGCAGGGCTGGCACTGCCGTTTCCGTACCGATGTGGCGGAAAATGAGATGCGGCTGCCGCACCGGGTGCTACTGGGATTCTCCCCCAAAGCGGGGGAGTGCTTTAGCGAGCGTATCGTTATTCGCGATGCCCACCACAATTACTCAGAAGCCTGGTGCGGACTGACCCAGGATTTTTATCTGTTTATGTAGCCGACGGCACGAGCAGCGTTGGGCCGGATTCCGCCAGTGGCTGAGGGTAGTCGAGCGTATAGTGCAGCCCGCGGCTCTCTTTACGCGCCAGCGCGCAGCGCACCATCAGTTCCGCCACCTGGGTAAGATTACGCAGCTCCAGGAGATCGCCGGAGACCCGAAAGTGGGCGTAATATTCGTCGATCTCCTGCTGTAACATCCGGATACGGCGCAGGGCGCGCTCCAGCCGTTTGGTAGTGCGCACAATCCCCACGTAGTCCCACATGCACAGTCGCAGCTCGTGCCAGTTATGCTGAATCACCACCTGTTCATCGGCATCAATGACCTGGCTTTCATCCCAGGCGGGTAGCCTGGCAAGTTGGGCACGCTGCGGTAGCTGACGCTCAATATCCTGTGCCGCAGACCAGCCATAGACCAGACACTCCAGCAGGGAATTCGACGCCATGCGATTGGCGCCATGCAGGCCGGTGTAGCTGACCTCGCCGATAGCCCACAGCCCGTCGACATCGGTCCGTCCATGGGTATCTACCATCACGCCGCCGCAGGTATAGTGCGCCGCGGGCACTACCGGTACCGGGTCACGGGTCAGGTCGATGCCCAGCTCGTTGAGTTTTTCCGCAATGGTCGGGAAGTGCTGACGTACAAATTCTGCCGGTTTATGGCTGATATCCAGATGCATGCAGTCCACGCCTAAGCGCTTCATTTCATGGTCAATGGCCCGGGCCACGATATCGCGCGGCGCCAGCTCGGCACGAGGATCCACCTCTGGCATAAAGCGGCTGCCGTCTGGCCGGGTGAGCCAGGCGCCTTCACCGCGCAGCGCCTCCGTCAGCAGGAAATTGCGGGCCAGCGGATGGTAGAGCGCGGTGGGGTGAAATTGATTAAATTCGAGATTCGCCACCCGGCAGCCTGCGCGCCAGGCCATTGCGATACCGTCGCCGGAGGCAACATCCGGGTTGGTGGTGTACTGATAAACTTTGGCCGCGCCGCCAGTGGCTAAAACCACGCCTCTGGCCCGGCAGGTTTCCACCCGATCGGCCTGCTGATTCCAGACCCAGGCGCCAATCGCCCGGCGTGAGCCTGCGATGCCGCACTTATCGGACAGGATAATATCTACGGCATGATAATGTTCGAGGATCTCAATTCCGGGATGGGCAAGCGCTTTGCCAACCAGGGTATTTTCCACCTCTTTACCCGTAGCGTCCGCCGCATGCAGGATCCGCCGGTGGCTGTGGCCCCCTTCGCGGGTCAGGTGGTAGCCCGGCTCGCCGTTAGGGCGCGGCTCTGTATCGAAGGCCACGCCGTTGTCGATAAGCCACTGCACGCACTCTCTGGCATGGCTGGCCACGAAGCGTACCGCATCGGGATCGCAGATACCGGCACCGGCGATAAGCGTATCCTCTACGTGGGCGTCAATGCTGTCGTCTTCATCAAACACGGCAGCGATTCCACCCTGAGCATAAAAGGTTGAGCCTTCATTAACGGGGCCCTTACTCAGTACGATCACCCGGGAATGTTCCGCCAGGCGTAAGGCAAGGCTAAGACCGGCGGCGCCGCTGCCGATAATCAGTACGTCACAGGAGAGGTCATTGGCGTGGTTCATGATGGTTTGTTTAATTTACTAAACAGGATAATCCCGAGAATAGCACCGGAAGTCGAAGCTGCCCACGGTTTTTTTCCTGGAAGTTATGTAGAATAAACACTGCATTGTCTGACGCTTTCTGAGAAAGGCATCCCAGGATTTAAGGATGAAAAAAGGTGGTGCATGCGATACTCTGCTGGGGTTTGTTTAACGCGGGTTCATTTTGGTGCGTTACGCTTAACATCGCGAAATGAGAACGATTGATAACCCTGATTCGCGAAAACCACAGAACTACAATGGTATAAAGGGAACTAATTGGATAACCGGCACTCTAATCCTCTGCTTGCTCACGGTGCAGAGTTCGGGTGGAATTTCGATTATGCGTGGGAATTTAGTTTGAGGAGACATTACCTCGGATGAGCGAGCAGCTAACGGATCAGGTCCTGGTCGGGAGAGCGCAGAAAAACGATCAGCAGGCGTTTAACCTGCTGGTGGTACGCTATCAGCATAAAGTGGCGAATCTGGTTTCCCGTTACGTCCCGTCGGGGGACGTGCCGGACGTGGTGCAGGAGTCATTCGTCAAGGCATGGCGAGCCCTGGATTCTTTCCGGGGCGATAGTGCGTTTTATACGTGGCTTTACCGCATTGCGGTAAACACGGCTAAGAATTACCTGGTGGCTCAGGGGCGGCGCCCGCCTTCCAGCGATGTAGACGCTAACGAGGCGGAAAACTTCGAAAGTGGCGGTGCGCTGAAAGAAATTTCGAACCCTGAGAACTTAATGTTGTCTGAAGAGCTACGGCAGATAGTTTTTCGTACTATCGAGTCACTCCCGGAAGATTTACGCATGGCTATCACGCTACGGGAGTTGGATGGACTGAGCTACGAGGAGATAGCCGCCATCATGGATTGCCCTGTTGGGACAGTGCGTTCCCGAATATTCAGGGCGAGGGAAGCTATTGATAACAAAGTCCAACCGCTTATCAGGCGCTAACGATAGCGGATACTGAAAAAGGTATTTAGGCATGCAGAAAGAACAACTTTCCGCTTTGATGGATGGGGAGACGCTGGACAGCGAGCTGCTGAACAACATCTCCGGCGATGAAAGACTGCAAGAAACCTGGCAGAGCTACCACTTGATCCGCGATACCATGCGCGGTGATACCAGTAAAGATATCCTCAACATCGATATTTCTGCTGGCGTGATGGCTGCCATTGCCAATGAACCTGTTCGCCGCGCTGCTCCCGCCATTGAAGAGTCGCAGCCTGCGCCGCATCAGTGGCAGAAAATGCCGTTCTGGAAAAAGATGCGTCCCTGGGCGTCCCATATCACGCAGATCGGCGTGGCTGCTTGTGTGTCGCTGGCAGTGATCGTCGGTGTTCAACAATATAACTCGCCTGAAGCCAGTGGCGATGGTCAACCTGAATCTCCGGCGTTCAATACGCTGCCGATGATGGGCAAGGCCAGCCCGGTCAGCCTTGGCGTTCCTTCCGGGAACGAGGTCAGCAATCAGGGCGGCCAGCAACAGCAGCTCCAGGAGCAGCGTCGTCGTATTAACGCCATGCTGCAGGACTATGAACTGCAACGTCGTTTACACGCCGAGCAGCTCCACTTTGATCAGTCGCAGAACCAGCAGGCAGCCTTGCAGGTTCCCGGTAATCAATCATTAGGAAGCCAGTCCCAGTAATGAAGCAACTTTGGTGTGCTCTTTCTCTGGTCGCTGGCTGTCTGTTCTACTCCAACGCCTCGGCGGATACATCGTCCGGGGCGTTGTTGCAGCAGATGAACCTTGCGAGCCAGTCTCTTGACTATGAGCTCTCGTTTATCAGTATCAACGCCCAGGGCGTAGAGTCGTTACGCTATCGCCATGCCCGCCTGAATAACAAACCGCTTGCACAATTGCTGCAACTGGATGGCCCGCGTCGGGAGGTGCTGCAACGCGGCGACGAGATCAGCTATTTTGAACCGGGGCTGGAGCCCTTTACCCTGACCGGGGACTATATCGTTGATTCGCTCCCTTCAATCGCCTACAGCGATTTCCGCAAACTGGCGGCGTATTACGATTTTATCTCCGTTGGTAAAACCCGTATTGCCGATCGCCTGTGCGAGGTGATTCGCGTCGTGGCGCGCGACGGTACCCGCTATAGCTACATTGTCTGGCTTGATTCGGAAACTAAACTGCCGATGCGCGTCGATCTGCTCGACAGAGATGGAGAAACCCTGGAGCAGTTCCGGGTGATCTCCATGACCGTGAACGACCAGGTCGAACAGGGGATGACGGAGCTGGCGCAGGCGAACCTGCCGCCGCTGCTTTCGATACCGGACAGCAAGAAATCGACCTTTAACTGGGCCCCCTCCTGGCTGCCTCAGGGCTTCCGCCAGGTTTCCAGCAGCCATCGCCCTTTGCCGGGCGCTGGCATGTCGGTAGAATCGCGTCTTTATTCGGATGGACTGTTTAGCTTTTCGGTGAATGTCAGCCGCGGTTCGGGCAATAACGGCGATCAGGTACTGCGCACCGGGCGTCGTACGGTGAGTACTGAGCTGCGCAACGGGATGGAGATCACCGTGGTGGGTGAACTGCCGCCCCAGACCGCAAAGCGGGTCCTGGACAACGTAAAGCTGGATAATGCGCAATGATTAAAGAGTGGGCGACAGTGGTGTCATGGCAGAACGGTGAAGCACTGGTGAGCTGCGATGTGAAATCCTCCTGCAGCAGCTGCGCTTCCCGTGCCGGTTGTGGCAGCCGGGTGCTGAATAAGCTGGGTCCTCAGACGGAGCATACCATTGCCGTTCCCAGCAGCGAGCCGCTGGCCGTCGGGCAAAAGGTGGAACTGGGGATCGCGGAAAGCAGCCTGCTCGGTTCCGCCGTGCTGGTCTATATGACACCATTGGCTGGGCTATTCCTGATGGCGGCGCTGTTTCAGGGGCTGTTTAGTACCGATCTGGCCGCGGTGTGCGGCGCCCTGTTGGGCGGCGTGGGCGGTTTTCTGATCGCGCGCGGTCTGTCGCCACGCCTTAGCCGCCGCCAGACGTGGCAGCCGGTGATCCTGAGCGTAGGACTGGCTCCGGATGCGCTACGCGTTGATACTTCTCCTGCCGCAGAACAAAAATAGCCGCCGCTCTTCTTTTATATCCCTCCCTTATACTCAGGGTGTCCAGCCGGAGATGCTGTTTCCCCGCTTTCTGGTTGTAGTGTAGAATGCGGCATTTCCGGCAGAATGATACTGCAGGCACCCTGGCCCAGAATAGCGCGAAGCGCGGCGCCCCCGAGGCATAAGTAAGGCATAAAATCTCCAAATATGAAGAATATACGCAACTTTTCGATCATCGCACATATTGACCACGGCAAGTCGACGCTGTCTGACCGTATCATCCAGATCTGCGGTGGTCTTACCGACCGTGAAATGGCGGCTCAGGTGCTCGACTCCATGGAGCTGGAGCGTGAGCGCGGCATTACCATCAAAGCGCAGAGCGTGACGCTCGACTATAAAGCCCCAGACGGCGAAACCTACCAGCTTAACTTTATCGATACCCCGGGCCACGTAGACTTCTCATATGAAGTTTCCCGCTCGCTGGCTGCCTGTGAAGGGGCGCTGCTGGTGGTGGATGCCGGGCAGGGGGTAGAAGCCCAGACCCTGGCGAACTGCTACACCGCCATCGAGATGGATCTGGAAGTAGTGCCGGTTCTGAACAAAATCGACCTGCCTGCCGCCGATCCTGAGCGAGTCGCTGAAGAGATTGAAGACATTGTCGGTATCGACGCCAGCGACGCGGTGCGCTGCTCGGCCAAAACCGGCGTGGGCGTTCCGGAAGTGCTGGAGCGTCTGGTGCGCGATATTCCGCCGCCGGAAGGCGACCCGGAAGCGCCGTTACAGGCATTGATCATCGACTCCTGGTTCGATAACTACCTGGGCGTGGTCTCGCTGGTGCGTGTGAAAAACGGCACCCTGCGCAAGGGCGACAAGATTAAGGTGATGAGCACAGGCCAGGTGTATAACGCCGACCGGCTGGGTATCTTCACTCCGAAACGCGTCGATCGCACTGAACTGAAGTGCGGCGAGGTGGGTTGGTTGGTCTGCGCCATTAAAGATATTCTCGGCGCCCCGGTGGGGGATACCCTGACCGGCGCGCGCGCCCCGGCGGATAAAGCTTTGCCGGGCTTTAAGAAGGTGAAGCCTCAGGTCTACGCCGGTCTGTTCCCGGTTAGCTCTGACGATTACGAAGCCTTCCGTGATGCCCTGGGCAAACTGAGTCTGAACGATGCATCCCTGTTCTATGAACCAGAAAGTTCTACTGCGCTGGGCTTTGGTTTCCGCTGCGGTTTCCTCGGTCTGTTGCATATGGAGATCATCCAGGAGCGTCTTGAGCGCGAATATGACCTGGATCTGATCACCACCGCGCCGACGGTCGTGTATGAGGTGGAGACCACCGGGGGCGAAACGCTTTACGTCGACAGCCCCTCCAAGCTGCCGGCCATCAACAATATTGAGGAGCTGCGCGAGCCTATCGCGGAGTGCCACATGTTGATGCCGAAGGATTATCTGGGCAACGTAATCACGCTCTGTATCGAGAAGCGCGGCGTGCAGACCAATATGGTCTACCACGGCAACCAGGTGGCGCTGACCTATGAAATCCCGATGGCGGAAGTGGTGCTCGACTTCTTCGACCGCCTGAAGTCCACCTCCCGCGGTTATGCCTCGCTGGACTATAACTTCAAGCGCTTCCAGGCGTCCGATATGGTGCGTGTCGATGTGCTGATTAACGGCGAGCGTGTCGATGCGCTGGCGATGATCACCCACCGCGATAACGCGCCGTACCGCGGCCGCGATCTGGTGGAAAAGATGAAAGAGCTGATTCCGCGCCAGCAGTTCGATATCGCGATTCAGGCCGCCATCGGCAACCATATTATTGCCCGTTCAACGGTAAAACAGCTGCGTAAAAACGTACTGGCGAAGTGTTACGGCGGCGACGTCAGCCGTAAGAAAAAACTGCTGCAGAAGCAGAAAGAAGGTAAGAAGCGCATGAAGCAGGTCGGTAACGTTGAACTGCCGCAGGAAGCGTTCCTCGCCATTCTGCACGTGGGCAAAGACGGCAAATAAACCTTTAAAGGAGTTGGCATGGCGAATATGTTTGCCCTGATCCTCGTGGTCGCCACGTTAATCACGGGATTATTATGGTGCCTGGACAAATTTGTCTTCGCACCAAAGCGTCGGGCACAGCAGGAAGCGGCGCAGGCTGCGGTCACTGAGCCGCTGGATAAAAAATCGCTAAAAAAGGTGGGGGCTAAGCCTGGCTGGCTGGAAACCGGGGCGTCTATCTTCCCGGTGCTGGCGGTGGTGCTGGTGGTGCGCTCGTTTATTTATGAGCCTTTCCAGATTCCGTCCGGCTCAATGATGCCGACATTGCTGGTGGGCGATTTTATCCTGGTCGAGAAATTCTCTTACGGCATTAAGGATCCGCTGTTCCAGAAGACGCTGATCGAGACCGGCCATCCCAAACGCGGCGATATCGTGGTGTTTAAATATCCCCGAAACCCGTCAGTGGACTATATCAAGCGCGTGGTGGGCCTGCCGGGCGATCGCGTCAGCTACGATCCGCTGGCGAAAGAGGTGAGCGTTGCGCCAAACTGCAGTTCTGGTCAGGCCTGCGACAGGCAGGTGCCGATTGTCTATAGCGGCATTGAACCTGCTGACTTTATGCAGACCTTTGGCCAGCGCAGCAGCGGCTTCTGGCCGGTGCCGAAAGATGAAACCAAAGAGGGGGCTACCCGTCTTCTGGAGCGTCAGGAGTCACTGGGTGAGATTGCGCACCGTATCCTGATGGTGCCTATCGCCCAGGATCAGCCTGGCGCATACTATCGTCAGTCCGGCCAGAGCGCGGGGACCTGGATCGTTCCGCCGGGACAGTACTTCATGATGGGTGACAACCGTGATAACAGCGAAGACAGCCGTTACTGGGGTTTCGTTCCCGAGAAGAATCTGGTGGGTAAAGCCGTCGCTATCTGGATGAGCTTTGAAAAACAGCAGGGCGAATGGCCAACCGGTGTCCGCTTAAGCCGTATTGGCGGAATTCATTAAAATCAAATAACGACATCCCCAATCGTTACGTATAGAATATTTCCCCGGATTTTCAGGTGCGGCCCCCGAAAGGGGGCCGCGGCACACCAAAACGTTCTGTTTCCTTCAGCGCGGTTTGGTGTGCTGAATTGTTGACGCATCCATAAACTGGTATCACATGAACCCCATCGTAATAAACAGGCTCCAGCGTAAACTGGGCTACACTTTTCAACATTATGAGCTGTTGCAGCAGGCGCTGACCCACCGTAGTGCCAGCAGCAAGCATAATGAACGTCTGGAGTTTCTGGGTGACTCCATTCTGAGTTTCGTTATCGCCAATGCGCTGTATCATCGTTTTCCGCGCGTTGACGAAGGTGATATGAGCCGTATGCGCGCCACTCTGGTGCGCGGTAACACGCTGGCCGAGATCGCCCGGGAATTCGAACTGGGCGAGTGTCTGCGCCTGGGGCCGGGTGAGCTGAAGAGCGGCGGTTTCCGCCGTGAATCGATCCTGGCGGACACCGTGGAAGCGCTGATTGGCGGCGTGTTCCTGGATAGCGATATTCAGACCGTAGAGCGGCTGATCCTCGAGTGGTACCGTCAACGCCTTGACGAGATTAGCCCGGGGGATAAGCAGAAAGATCCCAAGACGCGGCTGCAGGAGTTCCTGCAGGGGCGCCATCTGCCGCTGCCCACCTACCTGGTGGTTCAGGTGCGCGGTGAAGCGCACGACCAGGAATTTACCATCCATTGTCAGGTGAGTGGCCTGAGCGAGCCGGTTGTCGGAACCGGCTCCAGCCGCCGCAAAGCGGAGCAGGCAGCCGCTGAGCAGGCGCTGAAGAAGCTGGAGCTTGAATGAGCGAAAAAAGTTATTGTGGGTTTGTCGCCATCGTCGGTCGACCCAATGTGGGAAAATCGACGCTGCTGAATAAGCTGCTGGGGCAGAAAATCTCCATCACTTCACGCAAGGCGCAGACCACCCGTCACCGTATTGTCGGCATCCATACGGAAGGGGAGTATCAGGCGATCTACGTTGATACCCCGGGCCTGCATATGGAAGAGAAGCGTGCTATCAACCGGCTGATGAACCGCGCCGCCAGTAGCTCCATCGGTGATGTTGAACTGGTGATCTTCGTGGTGGAGGGCACCCGCTGGACCGCAGATGACGAAATGGTGCTGAATAAGCTGCGCGACGGCAAGGCACCGGTGATCCTGGCGGTCAATAAGGTGGATAACGTTGCCGAGAAATCAGAGCTTCTGCCGCACCTGCAGTTCCTGGGCAGCCAGATGAACTTCCTGGATATCGTGCCTATCTCGGCAGAGACCGGCATGAACGTGGATACCATCGCCGGCATCGTGCGTAAACATCTGCCGGAAGCGATTCACCACTTCCCGGAAGATTACATCACCGACCGTTCCCAGCGTTTTATGGCTTCGGAGATTATCCGCGAGAAGCTGATGCGCTTCCTGGGGGCCGAACTGCCATATTCGGTGACCGTGGAGATCGAACGCTTCATCACCAATGAGCGCGGCGGCTACGATATCAACGGCCTGATCCTGGTGGAACGCGAAGGGCAGAAGAAGATGGTGATCGGCAATAAAGGCAGCAAGATCAAAACTATCGGTATCGAAGCCCGTAAAGATATGGAAGAGATGTTCGAAGCCAAAGTGCACCTTGAACTTTGGGTGAAGGTGAAATCCGGCTGGGCCGATGACGAGCGCGCGTTGCGCAGTCTCGGTTATATCGACGATCTCTGAGGCAAATCGCGATGGAAGGCTGGCAGCGGGCTTTCGTTTTGCACAGTCGCCCCTGGAGCGAAACCAGCCTGATGCTCGATCTCTTCTCTGAAGAGTCCGGGCGGGTAAAGGCCATCGCCAAAGGCGCCCGCTCCCGCCGTTCCAATCTGAAAGGGGCGCTTCAGCCCTTTACCCCACTGCTGGTCCGCTGGGGCGGCCGTGGGGATGTCAAAACCCTGCGCAACGCCGAAGCGGTCTCCCTGGCGCTGCCGCTCTCCGGAATTCATCTCTACAGCGCGCTCTACGTCAATGAGCTGGTCTCCCGCGTGCTGGAGCAGGAGACGCGTTTCTCCGGACTTTTCTTCGACTACCTTAACTGTATACAGACTCTGGCGGCGGGTAGCGGTTCACCGGAGCCAGCGCTGCGCCGCTTCGAGCTGGCGCTGCTTGGCCACCTGGGCTATGGCGTGGATTTTATGCACTGTGCGGGCAGTGGTGAAGAGGTCAGCGATACCATGACCTACCGCTATCGCGAAGAGAAAGGCTTTATCGCCAGCCTGGTTATCGACAACAGCAGCTTTACTGGCCGGGATCTGCGGGCGCTGGCGACCCGGGAATTTCCTGACCTTGACAGCCTCAGGGCCGCCAAACGCTTTACCCGCATCGCGCTGAAGCCCTATCTGGGCGGGCGCCCGCTCAAGAGTCGTGAGCTGTTCCGCCAGTTTGTGCCGAAAAAGCGCACTCCGGCGGCGCAGTAGCCCGCGGCGATATCGCGGTGTAAACTGCTGATACTGAAAATCGATTTTACGCCTGTCCCGTCAGGCGACTACGTAAGGCAAGTTCATGGCTGAATTACTGTTAGGGGTCAATATCGACCATATCGCCACGCTGCGTAACGCACGTGGTACCTGCTATCCGGATCCGGTTCAGGCGGCGTTTATCGCTGAGCAGGCGGGGGCGGATGGGATCACCGTACATCTGCGTGAAGATCGTCGCCACATCACCGACCGTGACGTGCGTCTGCTGCGCCAAACCCTTCAAACCCGTATGAATCTGGAGATGGCGGTCACCGATGAAATGGTGGCTATCGCCTGTGAACTGCGTCCCCACTTCTGCTGTCTGGTGCCGGAAAAGCGTCAGGAGGTGACCACCGAAGGCGGTCTGGACGTTGCCGGTCAGGCGGAAAAAGTGGGTGCGGCCTGCAAGCGTCTGGCGGATGCCGGTATTCAGGTTTCCCTGTTTATCGACCCCGAAGAGCAGCAGATTGATGCGGCCGTTGCGGCGGGCGCCCCTTACATTGAAATCCACACCGGCGCTTATGCCGATGCGCCGGATGACGCTGCCCGGGAACGGGAGCTGGCGCGTATCGCTCAGGCCGCGCGCTACGCGGCGCACAAGGGCATCCGGGTCAACGCCGGTCACGGTCTGACCTATCACAACGTGAAGCCCATTGCGGCGCTGCCGGAAATGCACGAGCTGAATATCGGTCATTCGATAATCGGGCGGGCGGTCATGAGCGGCCTGAACGAAGCGGTGGCTGAAATGAAACGCCTGATGCTGGAAGCACGCGGCTAATGGCGGTGCTGGGGCTTGGTACCGATATCGTCGAAATCGCGCGTATCGAGGCGGTGATCGAGCGTTCCGGCGAACGTCTGGCGAGAAGGGTGCTCAGCGATGGCGAGTGGGCGCAGTATCAGGCCCATCAGCAGCCGGTGCGCTATCTTGCCAAACGCTTCGCGGTAAAAGAGGCGGCGGCCAAGGCGTTCGGTACCGGCATCCGCAACGGTCTGGCTTTTGCCCAGTTCGAAGTCTTTAACGATGAGATGGGCAAACCGCAGCTGCGCTTTCACGGCGCGGCCCAGGCGCTGGCTATTCAGATGGGCGTGACGGCGGTGCACGTTTCGCTGGCGGATGAGCGTCGTTATGCCTGTGCGACGGTGATTATCGAAAACTAATACCCGTCATTCTTCGAGCTGCAGGTGTGTTGGCTGCGCTCAGCTATTCGGCCCATCCATGGGCCTCGCCCCTTCGGGGCCGTGCTGAAGCACGTTCATATAGATATGTCCTGCAACTCGAATTATTTAGGGTATAGATATTTTATCTGCATGATGGAGCAGCACAAACTTATCCCACAGCTGCTCCTCATCTTCGACGTGCGCCGGATCTTTCACAATGGTATTGGGGATCGGACACACCTTCTGGCAGGTCGGCGTCTCATAATGGCCGATGCACTCGGTACAGCGATCGCTGTTGATCTCGTAAATACTCTCCCCCATGGAAATCGCTTCGTTCGGGCACTCCGGCTCGCACATATCGCAGTTGATGCATTTTTTCGTGATAAGCAGCGCCATGGGGCAGACTCTCTACGGCTGAAACGGGCGGCTATTATACGCCGCCGGGCGCTGAAAACCAGCGCCGGGAAAGGGATTTTATGCGTTAATGCATTGTTACGGCATCCACAGCGTGGATTTGGCAATACCGGCCACGTACTGGATCTTCGCCACGTCGATGCTGGCCAGACGGATCGGCGCATGATCCTCATTGACCGGCAGCAGGTGATAGTAGCCGTCACGCTCGAACAGGAAGGTTTTTACCATCACTTCGCCGCCGTGAGTCACCACCAGCACCTCATCGCCCGGATGATAGCTGTGATTGGGCTCGATAATCACGAACTCTCCCTCTTTAATACGCGGCATCATCGAATCCCCAACGCATTTCAGGGCATAGACATCGTCGTCGCTGGAAGGCCAGCGCAGATAGCCATCGCCGCTGCCGACCGGATACTCCATATCGCTCCAGTAACCGCCGTGACCCAGTTGGGTATTGCCCAGTACCGGTACGCCGCGGGAGTGGAACTGCCAGGCCTGGTGAGCCAGTGAGTCGCTGTGAGGGCCTTCCTGTTGCAGGTCGCGCTCGATAAGATCGATGGGCGATACCTGAAAGAAGGCGGCGATATTGCTAAGCGTGGTGTATTTCGGGTCCCGTACCTCGCCGGTCAGCATCCGGTGCAGCGTGGACTGCTGCATTCTGAGCTGGCGCGCCAGTTCGCTGACGCTGGCAACCCCAGACTTATCCATCAGATATTTAATGTTTTTTTGCAGAATATCTGCGGCCTGTCCCATCTCCTTCTCCCGCCTCCTGAAAATGCTTTAATGCATAATTGCATAGAATATTGCGATCTTCAAGGGAACTATGGTAGACAGATTATGCGTTTTCGTATAATCTTCGCATTGTGGCTATACGAAATCGGATTTTACGTGGTGTAGTAACGCAACGTAGGGGCAGAGTTTTCTGACGTGGAGGAGGCATAATGCGCAATATTCAGCAGGTACTTGAACGTTGGGGTGGCTGGGCTGCCAGGGATAACAGCGGGCTGGACTGGTCGCCGGTAGCGGCTGGCTTTAAGGGACTGGTGGCAACCCGGCGCTCTAACCGTCCCAACTGTAGTGATGATGATGGTCTGGCCATCGATGCCTGTATCTCAAGGCTGCGCCAGACCCGCCAGAGCGGAGAGTTCGATCTCCTGATGGCGCACTATGTTTACGGCGTTCCCAAACGAACGCTGGCAAAAATGCTTAAACAGGATGAAAAAACGGTACGGGTACAGATGCAGGTGGCGGAAGGGTTTATTGATGGCTGCCTGAGTATGTCGGATATTCGACTCGAAATGGATCCCGAAGTGGAATTCCAGCGAGTGATTCCCGAAATGAATGTCCGGCGGATGAGAATGCTGGCATAAAAGTGAATTAAATAAAGATTACTTCTCTGGATTGAATTATTCAGACTGATGACTATCGTCAAAATAAATATTGATGAGGCGCCATGCTGGGCGCCTTTTCTTTTTATAAAAAGAAAAAATAATATCTTGTGCGGCCCGCAAATTGAGTGCTAGCCTGATAAAAATAAAAAAGTATTGTTCAGGGTGACTGTAGTGGTGTTTTTCGAAAACCAAAAAATAAATTGCATTAAGGGGTTGCGCGGCCCGTAAAGTTGCTGCTAGCCTGATAAAAATCGCGAAATACATATTACGGCGCCTTAATTAAGGCGCTTTTTTATTTTTCGATAAAGTATCAAATAAGGACTTGTGCGGCCCGCAAAACCGGTGCTAGCCTGATAAAAATCGTGAAATACGTATTCAGGTACCTTAATTAAGGTGCCTTTTTGTTTTTCAGGAAAATGATAAAATAAGGACTTGCGCGGCCCGCAAAACAGATGCTAGTCTGATAAAAATCGCAGAGTAATAAACAAAAATGCTGCATTTTTTTATTATGCTGTAAATATAAAGGCTACCTTCGGGTGGCTTTTTTTATTTGCGCATTAATGACTCCCGCTGTTTTCGGCCGCAGGCCAATAAAGTCAGGAGTGATTAATGAATATCAGTGATAAAGGGCTGGCGCTGATTAAGCGTTTTGAAGGATGCAGCCTGAAAGCGTACCCGGACCCCGCCACTGGCGGGGCGCCATGGACCATTGGTTATGGATGGACTCGCCCCGTGGATGGCGTTGCGGTACATCCGGAGATGGTCATCACTAAACAGAAAGCGGAACAGCTGCTGCGTTGCGGCATCGTCAGCTACGAACAGGCCCTGAACCGGCTGATTCGGGTACGGCTGACTCAGAATCAGTTCGATGCTCTGGTCAGTCTGACCTGGAATATCGGCACTCGCGCTTTTTCCACCTCTACGCTGCTTCAGAAGCTGAACGGCGGTAATTACCAGGGCGCTGCGGATCAATTCCTGCGCTGGGTTCACGCTGATGGCAAGGTAATGCCAGGTCTGGAAAGACGGCGCAGAGCGGAGAAAACGCTGTTTTTAGCAGCACCATAAAGAGGAGTAACGGTATGATACTTGATACAAAAGACTTTGAGCATCATGGTCATCGCTATCGACTTTATATAGCCTATAAAGAACAGGTCACTGAACCAGAATTATTTCATCCACTTTATTTCCTCGACCCCAGTATGCAGTTCGATGTGATGATTCAGAATAACAATGAGTCTGATGGCGCTGCAATATTATATGTCGGGATAGGTTATCCGGAAGGTGTGGATGTTCAGGCGGCACGAACCCGCGATTATACGATTCCGGCGGAAGGTGCTGAATATGAAGGTGGCGGTGGGGCTGAAGCGTTCTACGATTTTATCGCCACGCAGGTTAAACCCTGGGTTGAGTCTGCTTATGCAATAGATACCGGTAAACAGACACTGGCCGGGCATTCATATGGTGGACATTTTGTTCTGTATACCTTGTTTAACCACGGTAACGCATTCCAGAATTATGTCTCTGCCAGTCCTTCGATATGGTGGGGCGATGGCATTCTCGTTCCGGAGGGGGATTTGGTTCTTGATAAAGATATTAATCTTCTGAGCCTGATTATTGGGGAGTATGAAGAAAAAGTTCACCCTGAAAACGGTGAGTCGGACAGGGAACGGATAGAGCGAATTAATGCGGATCCTCGCCTGCGGACCCGTAACCTGGCAATGAGGCTAATCGGTAACGAACAGCGATGCAGTTTCAGTTTTCTACCCGGCCGCCGTCATGGAGGTGTTCCTAAGGATTACGCGAAGATCGCGAATATTATTGCTGGTCAACAGCCCCAGGCCGACGGGCTGTAGCTGTTGTTGAAATCTGGCGTGTAATTCTGTTTGCCCGATATAGAACAAGAGAAAGGATCTATTCCTTTTTAATATTCAGTAGAAGTGTAATGATGAATGGAGGCTGTATGCCTGACGTTAAATTTCCTGAAAATTCAATTATTCCCTCAATTAAAGAATATTCGACTGTAGCAGATGCTTCGTTATCGTTAAATAAATTAACAACTATCTATATATCTAATGAAAACCAGATTCCCGATCTGGAGAGTAAACTTGCTGTATTTATTGAGGAGTTCAAGTTACTCACCGGTAAGGCGTTGACATTGACTTATGATAAACCTGTTGAGCAAGCTGGTTGTATTATCGTCGAGATTAATTCTGAAAATGCATCAGGGTATTTTGATGAGCATTATATTGATGTGATGCCTGATGAACTACGAATCGCTTCACCCACTGTTTCTGGCATTTTTTTCGCAACACGAACTGTCTTACAATTTGCTCAGCGTACCGGCACTATCCCTGTGGGAAATATTCATGATTATTCGTTGGTGAAGGAGAGGGGGCTGCTGCTGGATGTTGCCAGAAAGTATTTTCCAGTTGCATGGGTTAAAAAACTGATTGAGCATATGGCTGCACTGAAGCTGAACGTTTTGCAGCTACATCTTTCCGATAATGAAGGGTTCAGACTTGAAACTTCTGTCGATAAAGATAAGTATGGTGTGGACTTCGAAACGCCATCCGTACTTACAAAAAATGATATTCTGGAAATTATTCAATATGCAAAGGAACGATGCATCAGTGTTATTCCTGAGTTTGACAGCCCGGGACATATGGCAAACATTATCGATAAGCTTCAGGAGCATGATGCCGATAAATATAATGACATTTCCTCCGGTATTTTAACGAAAAACAATCTTAATATTAAAAGTGCTCTGGCGAAGCAGATAGTTTCTGACATTATAAATGAATGGGCGGATGCTTTTGAAGGCTGCCCGGATTTTCACCTGGGTGGAGATGAATTTTATGTTTCTTTATTGCCTTTGATTTTCGGTATAACTCATGATGATGCGGTGACATATCTGAATGAACTATCTGATCAGGTTATCAGGAAGGGAATGAAACCACGTGTCTGGAATGATGAAATATTCAGGGATGGCTGGAGTGTTGAACCGAACAAAAATGGCGTTATCTGTTACTGGTCGGCAACGATCGGATTTGCTATTAACGGACAGGTTATCCACCTGGATCACTATGCACCTGTGATGGATTTTATTTCCCGCGGATATCAGGTTGTTAATGCCAACCAGAATTATCTGTATTATTCTCATGGTAATTATCAACCTAAGCCACAGGAAATTTATACAGAATGGACGCCTCTTGTCTTTGCCGGTAAGAATGAAGGGATTGATGCACAGCAAGTTATTGATGACCTGAGTCAGGTTGTCGGAGCATTATATTGCGTCTGGTGCGATGGAGGCGATTCCCTGGAAGAAGATATCATTTATCAGGATATCAAACTAGCTATTCGCTCAATGTCTGAAAAAAGCTGGGCCAGCGATACGGCTAATGATTATTCCCTGTTTACTGCATTATCTGACGACTGGGAACCGATCCATCTTTAAATTATATACTTGCCATACTTCAAACCGCATCTTTGTTGGCTGCCTTTGCTCACTCCGGTCACATAGCCGGACTATGTGACCGGGGATTCGCTCAGTTGCCGCCGCGATGCAACTTGAATTAATTAGAGTATAGATTTTGGTCGGTCTGAAAATAATTCTCCAGCGAGAAAAGGTATTCATCATTCTGGAATAGCGTTTGCTACTGATTTTAGTTTCAGGTCCGAATAGGACTGAATAACGTCATTATTAATGCAGCAGTTGAGTTGAGTACACCATGAAGTGGATAGACAGTTTTCTTCCATCGCTGTATGCCGCGCTGGCGGCGGGCAGTATCTCTGCGCTGATGAGCATCTACGACGGCAAGTCGGTAGTGAAAACCGTTACCGGCGCGCTGTCATGCGGGATTCTGACCCTGGCGATAGCCGGCTCGCTGGAGCTGTTTGGCTTGCCCGGTAATTCGGTCACCTTTGTTGGGGCCACTATCGGTTTTGTTGGCGCTGAAAAAGTACGCGATAAGGTGCTGGCGCTGTTTAATCGTCGCACCGATAACCGCCGGGGGCCGGGCGGCTGATGGCAGCTATTTTGACATCCTGGCGACTGGCGGGGGGCTGTCTGCTACTGGCTCTGCTATGCGGTGCCGGTTATCTGGCGGGTAAAAGTACGGCGGATAACCGATGGCAGGCGCGCTGGAGTCAGCGCGACGCCGCAGACGCCCGGGAAGCAGCCCGTCATCAGGCGCAGATTAGCGCGCTGGAGGCGCGTCGGCGTCGTGAAATTGAACAGGTCACCCAACATGCACAACAGCAACTTTCCGCGTTACAGGACGATGCCGCTGCTGCTCGCGCTGGCGCTGAGCGGCTGCGGCGCGAGCTCGAACGACTGCGCCAGTCGCGCACAACTGCCGCCGCTTCCGGAGGCGGCCCGACAGCCGACGGTTCCGTGGTTCTGCTCACCGGGCTGCTCGCGGAATCTGTCGAGCGCAATCGACAGCTGGCAGCAGAGGCTGACCGGCGACGCGCAGCCGGCATGGCCTGCCAGCAGGTCTGGCAGGCCATGACTGATAGCCAACCGTAACCGCTTATCGCCACCAGGCAGGACACGATGGCAAACCCGTGCCGAACTTGTTCGGCCAGAAGCCACTGAAAAATAAACAAGGAAAATCAATTCATTGATTTTCGACCGATATCCACAAAGGGGAAAAACCACGTTTTTTCCTCTTTGTCCTCAAACCAGGGCCCCGATGATTCGGGGCCTTTTTTATGGGGCACGCATCGGTGCAGGGCGCCGGGGAGGAGATGTGAGCAACAGCAGTAATACGCCGGGATGGCTGACGCCCCGGTCAGAAGAGCCCGAATACGATGCCGCGCTGGATGCGCTACTGGCCGACTGGATTGTCGGCGTAGCAGCGCTGGCGCCGGGCGCGGTCATTGTCAGGCGGGAAGAGGAGGAGGCGGCACCCCAGGGGGATAACTGGTGCGAATACGCGGTAAGCGAAATCGCTCGCGCCACCAGCGCCGCCTTCTCCCGGCAGGGGGAAGAGCAAGTGACCCAGCAACGGGATGAAACCCTGACCTGCTCGCTCTCTTTTTTCGGCCCCAACGGCCAGAGCATCGGCACCCGATTTCTGGATGGCCTGCTGGTCAGCCAGAACCAGGACGAACTACGGGGGCTGGGTTTCGCCTTTGGCGGCCACGGCGCCCTGACCGGCAGTTCGCAGCAGATAAATAACCAATGGGTAAAGCGTTACGACGTGACGCTGCGCCTTTACCGGACGGTGGCCCGTGAGTACGGCGTTATGGCGCTGACCCAGGCTCCCGTCACTTTCTTTACAGGAGAATAGAGTATGTCACAGGGGTTACCTGTTTCTGATGTGGTGAATGTCACCGTGAACATGGCTGCGCGTGCAGCGCAGGCACGCAATTTCGGCTCGCTGCTGATTGTGGGAGGAAGTGAAGTTATTGATGGCCGTGAACGACTGCGCGCCTATTCGGATATCTCCGGGGTGAGCGCTGATTTTGGCACCGACTCACCAGGTTGGTTATGCAACGGCCGCAGAGGAGGGCGGCGATCTGTCTGTACTGCTGGGCCTGATCCAGACCGCAGGCGTGTAGCCTGTCGAAGGTAAAGGGAAAGAGAGCATCTCTGACTGTCTGAGAGCGTTGTCCGGCGCTTCTGGTGACTGGCATGGCGTCACAATCGCCGATAGCGAACTCAGCGATGACGAGGTTATGGCAGCGGCAGCGTTTAGGCGAATCTATGATTTGACGGCACCCACAATTTCTCTCATGTCATCATAAAATAGCCAACAAACTTTGATGTTCTTCATATAGGTTGTGTAGTTGCTTACAGAACAATCCTTAACGTTAATTATCAATTAATATTGCTATTATTTAATTAAGCCAGAATTCTTATCTTGGCGGGTATAAATCTAATTTTATTGAATTTAAATAAGGAATTAAATTATGAACTATGGAATCAAAAAAAATTTGTTAGTCCCGTTGTTATTTCTGTTTAGCCCCTTAAGTCATGCGGTTTTAGCCGGTGGGATTGTTTCGGTAAATCATTCATGGCCTGCCAACTCAGAATTTAATAAATTATCTTTCTTTCAGCAGGTAAGCAACGATGGAGGAACAGACTCCAAATACTTCTGGGCAAATCAGTTTCATTTTAAAAATGGAGATGGTGGGTATATTGGTTTACAAAACAGAGGTGATGGAGTTCATGCCTTTAATTACTCTATCTGGAAGGCAAAAGGATGGAAGAGTGGTGTGTGTAGTTACTTCAATAGCGAAGGTTCTGGAGTACAATGCCAGATTGTTGTGCCGTGGAAAACTGGGCATCAGTACAAATTAGATGTTTCCAGAAATGGAAACCTGGTTACAGGGGTAGTGACCGATCTGATGGATGGCACAGCTACAACGGTTGGCGTTATCGAAATTCCAGATACATTCGGTAAGCTATACTCATCTTCCGGTTTTGTTGAAGAGTATTCCCAGGGGAATGGTCAGCTCTCCTCCTGTTATGTGATGGGTGCTCAAAGCTCAATCTTTCTGAACCCAATAGGCGATGACAAAACAAAGGCAGGGCAGAGTTCCTATACTTATGGAAATTGCAATGATCCTTATGTGGTAAAATCTGCATGTAATGGTGATGCATGCATCAATACCATAAGCAATCTTCGTGCAATGGCCTCCCCAAATGCATCTATCGTATCGATTGTCAACGAGAACGACTTGACCGCAGAGACCATATCTAACGCTTTGAACAAAGTCGACTTGGTAGCTATTCGCTCTCAGGATGGTCATTGGGCACCAAACATCTATTTCCCGGAGCCTAACAAGCTAAAATGGAAATCAATATTTGTGGACCATCGAGCTGGTTACAGTTCATCAATTCATGTAAATGGTTCTATTATGAAGGTAAACAAGGGTCAGCACATAATGTATATGTCTGATGGTAGCAGCTGGAAAGTTATAAACCCTGTCTAAGATTGCTTCCCCTTAATACCACCAACACTTCTGTTTCAAACAGTAAGGTTGGTGGTATTATTCTCACTACATGTATAAAATATATAACCTCTGTTACTAAAAAACCATCCCGCTGTAAATAGACCCGCTTTAGTTCCATACACTTTTTGAGATCCCGGGCTGGTAATGTTGTTGACGATATTCCTCCGGCGTCAGGTTGTTCAGTGATTCATGCGGGCGTTCACAGTTATATTCAGCCAGCCATTGTTCCGTCATTTCACGCACTTCATTCAGCGTTCTGAACAGATAAAAGTCGAGTATTTCTGTGCGATATGTTCTGTTAAAGCGTTCAATGAATGCGTTCTGTGTCGGTTTATCCGGTTGGATAAATTCCAGTTTTACTGTATGTTTCTCTGCCCATTCAGCCAGTGCCAGCGAGATAAATTCCGGACCATTATCCATGCGAAGCATTACGGGATATCCCCGGTTTGCTGCGATCCTGTCGAGGACACGAACCACTCGCTGAGCTGGCAAATTAAGATCTATTTCGATCGACAACGCCTCGCGATTAAAATCATCAACGACGTTGAACGTACGAAAACGACGACCGCAAATCAGGGCGTCATGCATGAAGTCAACAGACCAGCTTTGGTTTAACGCTTCAGGCGTAGCAAGCGGTGATGGATTACGTACCGGCAGACGCTGCTTGCCTTTACGACGAAAATTCAGCTTCAGCAGACAGTAAATACGGTGGACCCTTTTGTGATTCCACGGGTATCCCTACCGTCGCAGAATCTGAAACAACTTTGGAAAACCATATCGTGGATACCGTTCAGCGGCAGCCTGCAGTGCAGAAATAGCAGGCTCGTCACGCGTAGTATTCGGACGATAATGATAAACCGTTCTACTCAGGTTCAGGCTCCGACAGGCCTGACGGATACTAAGCCCGAACGTCGTTATCAGATGAGTGACCAGCTCACGCTTAAAGGCTGGTTTCAAAGCTTTTTTTTCGATAACGTCTTTCAATGCCCGGTTCTCAAGGCTGATGTCAGCAAACATCTGTTTGAGACGCCTGTTCTCGTCCTCAAGATCCTTTATCTTTTTAATATCAGAGGCTTCCATACCACCGTATTTAGATTTCCAATTGTAGTAGGTCGCTTCAGAGATACCGGCCTCGCGGCAGACATCCTTAACATTTCGTCCGGCTTCAACCGACTTAATCACAGCGATGATCTGATGCTCAGTAAAACGGGCTTTACGCATAACGATCTCCTTCGTTGGCAGAATTGAGTATGCCGGAAGATCTCTAAATGTGAATGGTTCGATTATGCGGGATACTTACATTACTAAATCGGGTGGATACCAGTAAGGCACCGGATATGGAGTGGCCCCAGCCTCCCACCTGATGTTCTATGGTGGCAGGCAGGTTGTTTTCCCTACACCAACCTCTTCACCAGCGCCTCGCTCTGTCGGATAAGCACCGGGGCGTGCTCCAGATCTTTCTGGATCAGCCCCATAAACAGCAGATCGGTGAGCAGCCCCTGCGCGCTGGTGGAAGAGATAGCCGCGCTGCGGGTGGCCTGTTCTTCGGCAAGGGTAAACAGGTTGTGACTGGCGTGCTGATGCAGGCTATTGGGGGCGAAGCCGGTGATCGCCAGCACCGGCATGCCCACGCGCCTGGCCTCTTCGGCCGCCAGATTGATTTCGCGGCGTTCGCCGGAGTAAGAGATCGCGACCAGCAAATCCTGTGCGCTCATCGCCTGTACCGTCGCCAGCAGGGCGTGCATATCCTGCTCCGCCACTGCATTCAACCCAATCTTCATTAACTTCCACGCCAGATTCTTCGCCACCAGTCCGGAGGCGCCAATTCCCACCAGCATAATGCGCCGTGCGCCGTAGAGCATCTCTACGCCGTGCGCCAGCATCTGTTCACTGTTGATCTCCAGGGTGGCGTTCATCGCCGCCATATTTTCCCGAATCAGCTTTTCCCCCACGCTGCGCAGCGGATCGTTGCCATAAATATCGTTGTGTACCAGCACCGGGTCCGTGGAAATCGGGTTTGCCAGGGCGTCGCTCAGGGCCAGTTTTAATGAGGGAAAGCCCTTGTAACCGAGCTTCTGGGCGAACTTCACCACGCTGGACTGACTGACGCCAGCCTCTGCCGCCAACTGTTGCGAGCTAAGATGGCGGGCCCGATCCGGCTTTTCCAGCAGGTAGTCCGCAAGGCGCTTGTCGCTCTGGGCCAGCAGGGGATAGCGCTGGCGGATAACTGTCAGGCAGTTCACATCTCTTCCTCAACGTCGGTGGTCAGTCTGTGATCGTTACCGGAAATTATCACAATTATCGCTCGCGATTAAGAATTTTATATTCCATTATAGACTCAGTTTTATGAATTAAATATTCAAGAGAGGCATAATGAATCTTGGCGCACTGGTTTCTGAATCACGTAATCCTGAAACAATGGATCTGGACGCACTCTCCACGCTGGAGATGGTCACCCGATTTAATCAACAGGATGCCACGGTGGCGCAAGCGGTAAAAGCCACGCTGCCGCAGGTGGCGCAGGCGGTGGATGCCGCGGCCGTTGCGCTGCTGGCGGGGGGGCGAATTATCTATATGGGTGCCGGTACCAGCGGTCGTTTGGGAATACTGGATGCTGCCGAGTGTCCGCCTACCTTTGGGGTATCTCACGATCTGGTGGTGGGCCTGATCGCCGGGGGACCGGGGGCGCTGCTCAAGGCGGTGGAAGGGGCAGAGGATAATCCGCAGTTTGGCGAACAGGATCTGCGTGAGATCAATCTGGAAGCGCGGGATCTGGTGGTGGGGCTGGCCGCTTCCGGGCGCACTCCCTATGTGCTGGGCGGTCTGGCTTATGCGCGTAGTTGCGGTTGTACCACGGTGGCAATTTCCTGCAATCCGGATTCCGCTATCGCCCGGGCGGCGGATATCGCTATCTCGCCGGTAGTGGGGCCAGAGGCGCTGACCGGCTCCACCCGCCTTAAGTCGGGCACCGCCCAGAAACTGGTGCTGAATATGCTCTCCACCGGTGCGATGGTGAAATTCGGCAAGGTATTTCAGAATCTGATGGTGGATATGAAAGCGACCAATGCCAAGCTGGTGGATCGCGCCTGCCGGATGCTGATGGAAGCCACCGGCGCGCCGCGTGAGCGGGCCGAGGCGCTGCTGGCGCAAACCGACTATGAGGTGAAGCCCGCCATTCTGATGGAACTGGCCGGTCTGGATGCGGTAACCGCCAGGGCCCGCCTCGCTGAGCATCGCGGCTATCTGCGCGCCGCGTTGCAGGGATAAAGATCATCAGAGGGAGAAACAGGGATGGACAGACAACAGCTGGCTCAGGCGATTTTGCTGGGCGTTGGCGGGCAGGGCAATATCGTCCGCCTGGAAAACTGTATGACGCGGGTGCGGCTAACGGTGCGCGACGAAGCGCAACTGGCGCTGGACAAGCTGAAAGGCCTGCCCGGCGTCAGCGGCTATGTGAAGCAGGGGGAGCAGCACCAGCTTATCGTCGGCCCCGGTCGGGCGGCCCAGGTAGTGGAGTCGATGCAGACTCTGATGAGCGGCGCCCCCGCTCAGGCGCAGCCGGTGGATACCGCCGCCCGTACCAAAGCCGAAGCAAAAGCGCGCTATAAGGCACCGATGAGCGATGCGTTGCGCCAGTTGGCCAATGTCTTTATCCCGCTGATTCCGGCCTTTATCGCTTCGGGTCTGATTACCGGCATCGTCAATATCCTTAAGCGCCCGGATATCGTCGGCGATTTTGCGGTGCAAAACCCGAATTTGCTGGGACTGATGGGCATCTTTGGCAGCGCGGTTTTCGCCATTATGAATATTCTGGTGGGGGTTAACGCTGCGAAGGTCTACGGCGGATCGATGGCGATGGGCGGCGTCATGGCCGGGATCCTCTCCAGTCCGCAGCTGGCGCAGATCGAACTGTTCGGCGAACATCTGCAGCCCGGGCGCGGCGGGGTGATCGCCGTGCTGCTGGTGGTGGCGCTGATGTGCTGGATTGAAAAGCGGCTGCGTAGCTGGCTGCCCGGCTCGCTGGAGCTGATTCTCAACCCGCTGCTGACCACGCTGATTGCCGGTACCGTGGCTATCGTGGCGCTACAGCCGCTTGGCGGCTGGATCTCGGATGCTATCGCGCATGGCGCGACTCTGGCTATCGATAAGGGCGGGCTGCTGGTCGGCGCCATTCTGTCCGGGGCTTTCCTGCCGCTGGTGCTGACCGGGCTGCATCAGGGGCTGGTTCCTATTCACGTTGAACTGGTACAGGCGCATGGCTTCAATGCGCTGCTGCCTATCCTCTCTATGGCCGGTGTCGGTCAGGTGGGGGCGGCCATCGCCGTTCTGATGAAAACCCGCAATGCGCGTCTGAAGCAGATGATAAAAGGGGCACTGCCGGTGGGGCTGCTGGGCATCGGCGAGCCGCTGATTTTCGGTGTGACTCTGCCGCTGGGGCGCCCGTTCCTGGCCGCCTGTCTGGGGGGCGCGGTCGGCGGAGCCCTAATCAGCTACTGGAAGGTCTCTACGGTCATTACCTTTGGGCTTTCCGGGCTGCCGCTGGCGTTCACCATGGTTTCCGGTAAAGTGATGTTGTATCTGGCGGGGTATCTGATTACCGTGATTGCCGGTTTTCTGTTTACCTGGCTGATTGGCTTTAAAGATCCGGAGGAGTAACGATTGAGCGATAACGGACGTCGGGTGGTTTTTTTTGACCTGGATGGCACGCTGCACCAACAGGATATGTTTGGCTGTTATCTGCGCTGGCTGCTGCGTCGCCAGCCGTTGAACCTGCTACTGGTGATACCGCTGCTGCCGGTGGTGGCGCTGGGGCTGCTGATTCAGGGGCGCGCTACCCGCTGGCCCATGAGTCTGCTGCTGTGGGGCTGTACCTTTGGCCGCAGCGAACGTCGACTCCGGCAGCTCGAAGCCGATTTTGTCGCGGCGTTTCGGAGCAGGGTCACCGCTTTTCCGGTGGTTCAGCAGCGGCTGAATGACTATCTGGATAGCGCCGATGCCGATGTCTGGCTGATTACCGGCTCTCCCCAGCCGCTGGTGGAGCAGGTCTACGGCGATAGCCCGTGGCTGCCCCGGGTGAAGCTTATCGCCAGCCGTATGACCCGGCGTTGCGGCGGTCAGGTGCTGACCCTGCGCTGCCTGGGCCACGAAAAGGTGGCCCAACTGGAACAGCGGCTGGGCGTGCCGCTTCAGCTCTATAGCGGCTACAGCGACAGCAGCCAGGATAACCCGCTGCTGCGCTTCTGCGAGCACCGCTGGCGGGTCACGCCCCAGGGGCGACTGCAGCAACTGGAGTGAAGTCATCGCCCCGTGTATAATGCGCGCCCCATTAATCCGGAGGTCGCCGTGTCCGAACAGCCCATCGATCATGAATACTGGATGCGCCATGCGCTAACCCTGGCGCAGCGCGCCGGGGAAGAGGGCGAAGTGCCCGTCGGCGCGGTACTGGTCTGGCAAAATCAGGTGATTGGCGAAGGCTGGAATCGCCCTATTGGCCGTCACGATCCCACCGCGCACGCCGAAATTATGGCGCTGCGCCAGGGGGGGATGGTGCTGCAAAACTATCGTCTGCTGGATACCACGCTGTACGTAACCCTTGAGCCCTGCGTGATGTGCGCCGGGGCCATGGTGCATGGCCGGGTCAGCCATCTGGTGTATGGCGCCAGCGATGCCAAGACCGGCGCTGCGGGTTCGCTGATGGATGTGCTGGGCCACCCGGGAATGAATCACCGGGTACAGGTTAGCGGGGGGATTCTTGCGCCAGCGTGTTCGGCACTGTTGAGTGAATTTTTTCGCCAACGGCGAGCGCAAAAAAAGGCGCAAAGGGAAATGGACCGTAATCGGGGATAGCCACTTCGCCCGGGGTGACCGCCGGATACCCCTGGGCTAGTTGAGTGCTTTTCGCTTTTTGGCGCTCTTTCTCTCTCAGGTACCCTTCCAGACTCTGCTGGTAGCGGCGAATATTCTCCACATAGGCGTGGGCTTCGTGACCCCGGGCATAGCCGTAAGTGGTCTGAGTGTAGTAGCGCTTCTGGCTCAGTAGCGGCAATGTCTGCTTCACATCCGCCCAGCTGTCGGGATTCTTTTTCAGCTTTGCGGTCAGTGCCCGGGCGTCCAGCATATGGGCATAGCCCATGTTATAGGCTGCCAGCGCGTACCAGATGCGCTCCTCTTCCGGCACCGTTTCGGGCACCTTACTCATCATCTTCTGCAGATAGCTGGCGCCGCCGCGAATGCTCTGTTCGGCATCCAGCCGGTCTTCAACCCCCAGACTTTGCGCCGTATTGCGGGTCAGCATCATCATGCCGCGCACCCCGGTGGGGGAAGTGGCCAGCGCGTTCCAGTGCGACTCCTGATACGAAATGGCCGCCAGCAGGCGCCAGTCGATGCTTTGCGCATACTTTTCAAATAGCGGCTGCAGTTCCGGCAGCACGTTATCGATGGCGCGCAGGAAGCTGCGGGTGTCCACGTAGTCGAAGGTGCCGACGTGGCCCAGGTATTTCTCTTCCAGACGTGCCAGGGTGCCGTCACTGCAGATGTCGTTAAAGAAGTCGAGCAGCGCTGCAGACAGGCTGTCGTCATCGTCACGGGGAGAAAACCAGGTGACGGGCTGCTCTTCGGTGACGTCCAGCGCGACGGCCAGTTGCGGATGAATACGCTGAAACATGCTGATGGCGACGGAGTCGGCGATGGTGTAAGTGATATCGCCGTCCAGCACCTTGCGCAGTAGCTCATTGCTGCTCCGGCGTTCATCAACGTGCCAGCTCAGTTCGGGATACTGACCTTCGCGCAGCTTACGCAGTTCGCTCAGCGCCGCCAGACCGGGCGTCAGGGTCATCTGCTGCGCGGTGATCCCCTCCAGGCTCTTTGGTCTGAGGGTGCCCTTACGGTAGACCAGCTGTTGAGATACGGCGTAATAGGCCGGGCCAGCCTGGTAAGCCTGACGGCGATCGTTGTTATATACCAGCCCGGCCGCCAGAATATCCGCCTTACCGCTGTCCAGATCGTCGAACAGTTGATCGATGGTCGAACGCACTTTCACTTCCAGCTTCACCCCCAGATAGCGGGCAAACTGCTGCGCCAGCTCATAGTCCAGGCCGGTGATTTTATTTTTCTCGCGGTACCAGGTGAGCGGGGTGGCGATGGTACTAACGCGCAGCACTCCCCGACTCTGAATCTCAGCGAGACGGTTTTCAGCTTTGCCAAACCAGGGAACGGAGGGCCATAGCGCAATCGCCAACAACAGGGCGACCACCCCGACAAGCAGATAGTTAATCTTTAGTTTCTTCAATAAGTTAAGTCTCTGCGCTGTCTTAAGTCCTGGTTGGGAGCCAGGAAAATTTCATTATTATACGGGGCTATTGGAGCCGCATTTTGCTCAACAATGCGTGCGCTGGCAACCGCTTAGTGCGTTTTTTGACCATTTTACGTACAGCGTCACAGGAATTTTATTTCTGCGCAAACGGTTTCGTCGCCGCTGTGGATTCTCTATAATGACGCCCGTTTTCCCCTGGTGCCATCGATGGCGCCATACAGCCGCTTCGAAGACGAGAGATCTTATGATGGAAATTCTGCGTGGTTCGCCCGCCCTGTCAGCCTTCCGAATCAATAAATTGCTGGATCGTTTTAACGCGGCCCGGCTGCCGGTAACCGGCGTCTATGCCGAATATATGCACTTTGCTGACCTGGCGGCCCCCCTTGACGATGAGGCGCGCGCGCGGCTTGTGCGCCTGCTGGAATATGGCCCGACCCTGGCAAGCCATGCGCCTGGCGGTACGCTGCTGCTGGTGACGCCCCGTCCCGGTACGCTCTCCCCCTGGTCCTCTAAAGCCACCGACATTGCCCGCAACTGCGGTCTGAGCCAGGTGAAGCGCCTGGAGCGCGGCGTGGCCTGGTATCTGGAAGGGGAGTTGAGCCCCGCTCAGCGCGATGCGGCGGCGGCCCTGGTTCACGACAGAATGATGGAAAGCGTGTTTACCGCGCCTGAGCAGGCCGAATGCCTGTTCGCCCATCACAATCCGCGTCCGGTTCAGAGCGTCGATCTGCTCGGTCGCGGGCGCGAAGCGCTGATCGAAGCCAACGTTCGTCTGGGGCTGGCGCTGGCGGAAGACGAAATTGACTATCTGCAGCAGGCGTTTACCTCTCTGGGTCGCAATCCTAACGATATCGAACTCTATATGTTCGCTCAGGCGAACTCGGAACACTGTCGCCACAAGATCTTTAACGCCGACTGGATTATCGACGGGGAAACTCAGCCGAAGTCGCTGTTTAAGATGATTAAGAACACCTTCGAGCAGACGCCGGAGTACGTGCTCTCCGCCTATAAAGATAATGCCGCAGTGATGGAAGGCTCTGAGGTCGGGCGTTTCTACCCGCAGGACGCCGATGGTCGCTACCAGTATCATCAGGAGCCGACCCATATTCTGATGAAGGTCGAGACCCACAACCACCCGACCGCAATCTCCCCGTGGCCGGGCGCGGCCACCGGCTCCGGCGGTGAAATTCGCGATGAAGGTGCCACCGGGCGCGGCGCAAAACCCAAGGCGGGGATGGTCGGTTTCTCGGTTTCTAACCTGCGTATTCCCGGCTTCGAGCAGCCCTGGGAAGAGGATTTCGGCAAGCCGCAGCGCATCGTTTCGGCGCTGGACATCATGCTGGATGGCCCGCTCGGCGGCGCTGCCTTTAACAACGAATTTGGCCGCCCGGCCCTGAACGGTTACTTCCGTACCTACGAGGAGCGGGTGAGCAGCCACAACGGCGCCGAAGTGCGTGGTTATCATAAGCCCATAATGCTGGCGGGCGGTATCGGTAATATCCGCGCCGATCACGTCCAGAAAGGGGAGATCCCCCCGGGAGCGAAACTGATCGTGCTGGGCGGTCCGGCCATGAATATCGGTCTGGGCGGCGGTGCCGCTTCGTCAATGGATTCCGGTCAGTCCGACGCCGATCTCGACTTTGCCTCGGTACAGCGAGATAACCCGGAAATGGAGCGTCGCTGTCAGGAGGTGATCGACCGCTGCTGGCAGTTGGGGGATAACAACCCGATCCTGTTTATCCACGATGTGGGGGCGGGTGGACTTTCCAACGCCATGCCGGAACTGGTGAGCGACGGCGGGCGCGGCGGCCGTTTTGAGCTGCGGGATATCCTGAGCGACGAGCCGGGTATGAGCCCGCTGGAAGTCTGGTGCAACGAATCTCAGGAGCGCTATGTGCTGGCGGTGGCGCCGGAACGACTGGCGGATTTCGATGCCCTGTGCCGTCGCGAACGCGCGCCCTATGCAGTGATTGGCGAGGCGACAGAGGAAGAGCATCTGACCCTGAATGACAGCCACTTCGACAATCAGCCCATTGATATGCCGCTGGATGTTCTGCTTGGTAAAACCCCGAAAATGACCCGCGACGTGGCCAGCCAGCAGGCTCAGGGCCAGGCGCTGGATCGCACCGGTATCGATCTCATTGATGCGGTGAAAAGGGTATTGCATCTGCCTGCGGTGGCTGAAAAGACCTTTCTGATCACCATTGGCGACCGTACCGTCACCGGTATGGTGGCCCGGGATCAGATGGTCGGCCCCTGGCAGATCCCGGTGGCTGACTGCGCGGTGACCACCGCCAGCCTGGACAGCTATCACGGCGAAGCCATGTCCATGGGCGAGCGCGCGCCGGTTGCGCTGCTGGATTTTGCCGCCTCCGCCCGTCTGGCGGTGGGCGAGGCGCTGACCAATATCGCCGCGGCGCAGATTGGCTCCCTCACGCGGGTGAAGCTTTCCGCTAACTGGATGGCCGCGGCGGGCCACCCCGGTGAAGATGCCGGTCTGTACCAGGCGGTGAAAGCGGTGGGCGAAGAACTGTGTCCGGCGCTGGGGCTGACCATTCCGGTGGGTAAGGATTCAATGTCGATGAAAACCCGCTGGCAGGAAGGCAGTGAAGCGCGTGAAGTGACGTCGCCGCTGTCGCTGGTGATTAGCGCCTTTGCCCGGGTAGAGGACGCCCGTCGTACCGCCACGCCGCAGCTCAGCACCGAAGAGAATGCCCTGTTGCTGATCGATCTGGGCCAGGGCCGTAATGCCCTTGGCGCCACCGCGCTGGCCCAGGTTTATCGCCAGTTGGGCGACAGCACCGCTGACGTTCGCTGTCCTGAGCAGCTAAAAGGCTTCTTCGACGCTATCCAGGCGCTGCTGGCCCGCGGTTCGCTGCTGGCTTACCACGATCGCGGCGACGGCGGCCTGCTGGTCACTCTGGCGGAGATGGCCTTCGCCGGTCATTGCGGTCTGGATGTGGATATTGCCGCCCTGGGCGACGATCGCCTGGCGGCGCTGTTTAACGAAGAGCTGGGCGCTGTGATCCAGGTTGCGGCCGATGAGCGCGAAAGCGTGGAAGCGCTGCTGGCGTCCCACGGTCTGGCAGCATGCACCCATTATTTGGGCCAGGCGAGCGTCGGAGATGACTTTATCGTTCGCGCCGGGAGCGAAACGGTGTATCGCGAGAGCCGCAATCAGTTACGTCAGTGGTGGGCGGAAACCACCTGGCAGATGCAGCGCCTGCGCGACAACCCGGCCTGCGCCGATGAAGAGCACGCGGCGAAGGGCGATAATAGCGATCCGGGGCTGAACGTCGCCCTGAGCTTCGATATGGATGAGGATATCGCGGCACCCTTTATCGCCACCGGCGCGCGCCCGAAAGTGGCGGTGCTGCGCGAACAGGGGGTCAACTCTCATGTCGAGATGGCGGCGGCATTCCATCGCGCCGGTTTTGACGCCGTGGACGTGCATATGAGCGATCTGATTGCCGGACGTCACGATCTGGGCGATTTCCATACCCTGGTCGCCTGCGGCGGCTTCTCTTACGGCGACGTACTGGGAGCCGGCGAAGGCTGGGCGAAATCGATTCTGTTCAACGAGCCGGTTCGCGAAGCGTTCCGCGGCTTCTTCCTGCGCCCGGATACCCTGGCTCTGGGGGTCTGTAACGGCTGCCAGATGCTCTCTAACCTGCGGGAGCTGATTCCGGGTAGCGACCTGTGGCCGCGCTTTGTGCGTAACCAGTCCGAGCGCTTTGAGGCGCGGTTCAGTCTGGTTGAGGTGGCGGAAAGCGCCTCGCTGCTGATGGAAGGCATGGCCGGTTCCCGTATGCCGATCGCCGTTTCCCACGGCGAAGGTCGGGTGGAGCCGCGCGTCGGCGCGCCGCTGAGCGAACTGGAAAGCCGGGGACTGGTGGCGCTGCGCTATGTCGATAACTTCGGAAAGGTGACCGAGCGCTATCCGGCTAACCCGAACGGTTCAGCGAATGGCATTACGGCGGTAACCAGTGAAGACGGGCGCGTTACTATTATGATGCCGCACCCCGAGCGCGTATTCCGGAGCGTGGCGAACTCCTGGCATCCGGCACAGTGGGGCGAGGACAGCCCCTGGATGCGTCTGTTCCGTAACGCCCGTCGTCAGTTGGGTTAATGCTGCTGCCTCCCGTTACTCAGGAAAATCGTAACGGGAGGCAATGATAGTGTCGGGAAAGCGCGACAGCATGGGGTATCTGGTGTCGCCAAAAGGTGACATTTAACTTGTTGATTTTTTGTTTCTGAGCTTAAACGGGTTATGAGTGTCTCCATAAGGAGACGGTTCTGAGGAGCACTTCTCTGGTCAGTTTAAGAATGTTTTATCATAAAAACATTTAAAATCATTGGCTTATTTGTTTTCTTTTATTTTTGGCATAAAACGTGCATTATATGAATCAGTGGCTCATTCACCTTCTTATGTCAGCCCCGCCAGTCGGACGTGCTACATAAACCTACGAATGACGCACAAAAAGGTGCCTGCCGTCCACCATCTGATAATAGCGAGTTCGCTCCTTTATCAGGCATCGGGCGAAACGTTGAGTAAGGCACCGCCTGATTCCAGTAAAGCGGCAGAGTCAATTTGGCTCTGCCGTTTTCACATCTGGCGCTTTCCTCCTGCGTCGCGCTCCGTTAGCATCATGGCATTATGGATAACCTGAGAGCATGCCGTTGAAACGCTGGTCCGTCTTCCCCCGTTCCCTGCGTCAGGTGGTTATGATGGCGTTTTTGCTGGTGCTGGTGCCGCTACTGGTGCTGGCCTGGCAGGCATGGCAGAGCCTGAATGCTCTGAGCGATCAGGCGGCCTGGACCAACAGAACGGCGCTGACCGACGCCCGCCGCAGCGAAGCCATGACCAGCGCCGCGCTGGAGATGGAGCGTAGCTATCGTCAGTACTGCGTGCTGGATAACCCCACCCTGGCGAACGTTTACCAGAGCCAGCGCCAGCGCTATGGCCAGATGTTGGCGGCCCACGCCAGCGTGCTGCCTGATGAGCGTATCTGGCGCACGCTAAGTCACGCCCTTGAAGGGCTGAGCGCCCTGAAGTGCCGCAATAGCGGCCCGGATGAGGCGGCGTCGGCGCAGCTCGAAACCTTTGCCCATGCCAATACCGAGCTGGTACAGGCGACCCGCTCGGTGGTTTCTGCCCGCGGCATACAGCTACAGCGGGAGATTGCCGAACGCGGTCGCTACTTTGGCCGTCAGGCGCTGGCCCTGTTTCTGGTCAGCCTGGCGCTGGTGATGCTGTTTACCCGAATGATTATTGGCCCTGTTAAGGGGCTGGAACGCATGATTAACCAACTGGGAGAAGGGCAGAGGCTGGATGAGATACCGCTGTTCAAAGGGCCGCGGGAACTGCGCTCGGTAGGGCAGCGCATTATCTGGCTGAGCGAGCGCCTGAGCTGGCTCGAATCCCAGCGCCATCAGTTTTTGCGGCATATTTCCCACGAACTTAAGACCCCGCTTGCCAGCCTGCGCGAAGGTACGGCGCTGCTGGCTGACCGGGTGGCAGGGCCGCTGACGCCGGAGCAGGAAGAGGTAGTGGCGATTCTCGACAGCAGCAGTCACAATCTGCAACGGCTGATAGAACAACTGCTGGACTATAATCGCAAGCTGACCGACGGCGCCAGCACGCTGCAGCCAGTGGCGCTGGCGCCGCTGGTGGAGCGGATTATTGCCGCGCATGCGCTGCCGGCACGGGCTAAACTGATGCAAGCCCGGGTCACCCTGGCCCCGGAAGACTGCCTGGCGGACCCCAGTCTGCTGACCAGCGCGCTGGATAATCTCTACTCCAATGCGGTGCACTATGGCACTGAATCCGGTACCATTTATCTGCGTAGCTACCGGGCGGGTGATCATCTGACCATCGAGGTCGCCAACGATGGCCCATCGATTCCGGAAAGTGAACGGGCCATGATTTTCGAACCCTTTTATCAGGGCAGCCAACAGCGCAAGGGCGCGGTAAAGGGCAGCGGTCTTGGACTGAGCATTGCGCAGGATGCGATCCGGCGTATGCAGGGCACCCTGCGCCTGGTGGATGATAACGACGCGGATGTCTGTTTCCGCATCGAACTGCCGGTCTGTACCGGAAATGAGACGATATGACGAATGGGTTGACTGGCGTTGCGCGGTGGCGCAGGGCCTGTACGGGACCGCTACTGGCGGTGCTCCTGACGCTGCTGGCAGGCTGCACGACCGTTAAGGAACAGGGCGCGCACCATGCAGGGGCGCGTCCGGCTGAACCGGAACGACAGGTGGCGGATTATCTGGCGACGCCCTGTCCCACACTGTGGCGACTCAAAGGCGCCGTGGCGGAAAATAATCCGCTGTACTGGCTGCGGGGCATTGACTGCGCTGAACGGCTGGCGCCTGCCGATGCCCGCTCGCTGGCTCATCGCTTTGATGAAGAGACCTGGCAGGCGGCGTTTCGCCAGGGGATCCTGCTGGCGAAGGCGAAGATTACTCCCCAGGAGCGGCGGCACAATCTGAATAAGCTGGATAACATGAGTTATGCGGTGCCACGTCAGGTGCACACGCTGTATCAGATGCTGCGCGATAACCAGGCCCAGGAGCTGTCGCTCTCCGACGCCCGCTGGCGCTATAGCACGCTTCAGGAGCAGAGCGATAGCGAGCTGGATGAGCTGCGTCAGCAGCAGAAACATCTGCACAGCCAGTTGGAGCAGACCCGGCGTAAGCTACAAAACCTGACTGATATTGAGCGTCAGCTTTCCAGCCGCAAAGGGGCGAGCAGCTACCTGCCCGATGGTGATGCACCAGACCCCCAGGCGCCGCAAAGCGATGACGCGCAGGAGGCCAAACCATGACACAGCACAGCGGCGCGCGACTGCTATTGGTGGATGACGATCCAGGGTTGCTGAAGCTATTGGGTATGCGTCTTACCAGCCAGGGCTACCAGGTCACCACCGCGGAAAGCGGCCAGCAGGGCTTGAAACTGCTGGCCAAAGAGCGGCCGGATCTGGTGATTAGCGATCTGCGGATGGACGAGATGGACGGCATGCAGCTGTTTGCCGAAATCCAGAAAACGCAGCCGGGGCTGCCGGTGATCATCCTGACCGCCCACGGCTCGATTCCCGATGCGGTGGCCGCTACCCGTCAGGGAGTATTCAGCTTTCTGACCAAACCGGTGGACCGGGACGCGCTCTACAGGGCGATAGACGAAGCGCTGGCCCAGAGCGCCGGAACGGGAGACAACCTGTGGAGTGAGACCATCGTCACCCGCAGCCCGGCAATGCTGCGTCTGCTGGAACAGGCGCGTATGGTGGCTCAGTCGGATGTCAGCGTACTGATTAACGGCCAGAGCGGCACCGGTAAAGAGGTGCTGGCCCGCGCCATTCATCAGGCCAGCCCCCGTGCAGGCAAGGCATTTATTGCTATTAACTGTGGCGCGCTACCGGAACAGCTGCTGGAGTCTGAACTTTTTGGTCATGCGCGCGGCGCTTTTACTGGTGCGGTCAGCAGCCGTGAAGGACTGTTCCAGGCCGCCGAAAGTGGGACGCTGTTTCTGGATGAGATTGGCGATATGCCGGTGCCGCTTCAGGTGAAGCTGCTGCGGGTGTTGCAGGAGCGCAAGATACGGCCGCTGGGCAGTAATCGTGATGTCGATATTAACGTGCGTATTCTTTCCGCCACCCATCGGGATCTGCCGAAAGCGATGCAGCGTGGCGAGTTTCGCGAGGATCTGTTCTATCGCCTGAACGTCGTCAGCCTGAAGATTCCGGCGCTGCATGAGCGGGCCGAGGATATTCCGCTGCTGGCTAATCATCTGCTGCGTCAGGCGGCGGAGCGCCATAAGCCCTTTGTGCGCAGTTTTTCCACCGACGCGATGAAACGCCTGATGGCTGCCAGTTGGCCGGGCAATGTTCGCCAACTGGTGAACGTGATTGAGCAGTGCGTGGCGCTGAGCCCGGCGCCGGTCATTAGCGAGGCGTTGATCCAGCAGGCGCTGGAGGGTGAAAACACCGTGCTTCCCACCTTTGTAGAAGCGCGCAGCCAGTTTGAACTGAACTATCTGCGTAAGCTGCTGCAGATCGCCAAAGGCAATGTCACCCATGCAGCAAGAATGGCGGGCCGCAACCGTACTGAATTCTACAAACTGCTGGCTCGTCATGAACTGGACGCCAGTGACTTTAAAGAATAGGCTGTGTTTCCTGATGCCCGACAGTTTATAACCAACGAGGCGCCGACACAGAGGCGAGCGCTGCGTGTAACGCAAGTTGATTTAAGGATGCACCATGAAAAAGATTGATGCGATTATTAAACCCTTCAAACTGGACGATGTGCGTGAAGCGCTGGCCGAAGTAGGGATTACCGGAATGACGGTCACCGAGGTGAAAGGCTTCGGCCGCCAGAAGGGGCACACCGAGCTTTATCGCGGCGCCGAGTATATGGTCGACTTTCTGCCGAAGGTGAAGATCGAAATTGTGGTGGCGGACGATATTGTTGATACCTGTGTCGATACCATTATTCGTACCGCCCAGACCGGCAAGATCGGTGACGGTAAGATTTTTGTCTTTGATGTGGCGCGCGTGGTGCGGATTCGTACCGGCGAAGAGGATGACGCGGCGCTGTAATCGTCACGCTCTGTTAAACAAACGGCCCGCTTTTGCGGGCCGTTTCGTTTTTTACAGCACCTTATGCGGGCCGAAGCATTCGTAGTGGATGCGCGATTTATCCACGCCCAGTTTCACCAGCTGTTCGGCGGCGAACTGCATAAAGCCGATCGGCCCGCACAGATAGAACTGGGTGGCTGAATCGCTGAACTGACCGGCTTCGTCCGCCAGCGTCATCAGCCCTTCGCTATCGAAACGCTGCTGCGCGCGGTCGTCGGCGTCCGGCTGGCTGTACCAGACGTGGCTGTGGAATGCCGGTAGCTGATTGCCCAACTGGGCTACCTCATCAGCGAAGGCATGCACGCTGCCGTTTTCGGCGGCGTGGAACCAGTTCACCTGGCCGCGATGACCGGTAGCGGCCAGAGTGTTAAGCATCGCCAGCATCGGAGTCTGACCGACGCCGCCGGAAATCAGGGTAACCGGTGTCTCAGGCGTAACATCCATAAAGAAGTCGCCCGCCGGCGCCACCAGGTTGACCACATCGCCTTCTTTCGCATGCTGATGCAGCCAACTGGACACCTGGCCTTCGCCTTCGCGCTTCACCGCAATACGGTAGCTCTTGCCGTTGGGATTGCGGGTCAGGGAGTACTGGCGAATCTCCTGATGAGCAAAGCCTTCTGGCTTCAGCCAGACGGCGGTGTACTGGCCAGGGCGGTAGTCGGCCACCGGCTTGCCGTCCACAGGCTCCAGTTCAAAACTGGTGATAAGCGTGCTCTGGGGCTTTTTCGCCGCGATGCGGAAAGGACGGGTGCCTTCCCAGCCACCCGTTTTGGCTTTGGTTTCGTCGTAGATTTGCCCTTCGCGGTCGATAAACACCTGGGCCAGCACGCCGTAGGCTTTACCCCAGGCATCCAGCACTTCGTCGCCCGGGCTGAACATCTCGTCCAGCGTCGCCAGCAGATGGTGACCGACGATCTGATACTGATCGGGGCGGATCTGGAAGCTGGTGTGCTTCTGGGCGATTTTCTCAACGGCCGGCAGAATCGCTGCCAGGTTTTCAATATTGGTGGCATAGGCGCAGATGGCGTTAAACAGCGCTTCACGCTGGTCGCCGTTGCGCTGGTTGCTCATATTGAAAATATCTTTCAGTTCCGGGTTGTGGCGGAACATACGGTCATAAAAGTGGGCGGTGAGTTTGGGGCCGGTGTCGGCAAGCAGGGGGATGGTGGATTTCACGACGGCGATGGTCTGGGCGTCTAACATTGCGCACTCCTTATTCTCAGATTTCTTAAAGTGGTATATGTGATGCATTTTATGGAAATGTCATAACCATGTAAAGGAGGATGTTATGTAAGTGAATAAAATACAACTGGACGATGAGTATCTTTCCTGTCATGCGTGTAAACCTGGAAATCCATAACGCCTTGTTTGGCGGGTAGCCAATCGTTTGCGCACAATCCTTTGTCAAGACCTGTTATCAGACTTTTAATCGGTTATACTGGGGGCCGTTGCCCGCCGTGGGCGAGTCCTTTTATCGTTAGCTGAGTCAGGAGATGCGGATGTTAAAGCGTGAAATGAACATTGCCGATTATGATGCCGAACTGTGGCAGGCTATGGAGCAGGAGAAAGTACGTCAGGAAGAGCATATCGAACTGATCGCCTCCGAAAACTACACCAGTCCGCGTGTGATGCAGGCGCAGGGCTCTCAGCTAACCAACAAATATGCCGAAGGTTATCCCGGCAAGCGCTACTACGGCGGCTGTGAGTATGTCGATATCGTTGAACAGCTTGCCATCGATCGCGCCAAAGAGCTGTTCGGCGCCGACTACGCTAACGTCCAGCCCCACTCCGGCTCTCAGGCTAACTTCGCTGTTTACACCACGCTGCTGCAGCCGGGCGATACCGTGCTGGGCATGAATCTGGCCCATGGCGGCCACCTGACTCACGGCTCGCCGGTTAACTTTTCCGGTAAGCTGTACAACATCGTGCCTTACGGTATCGATGAAAGCGGCCATATCGACTACGCGGATCTGGAAAAACAGGCAAAAGAGCATAAACCGAAGATGATTATCGGCGGCTTCTCTGCATATTCTGGCGTGGTGGACTGGGCGAAGATGCGTGAAATCGCCGACAGCATCGGCGCATATCTGTTTGTTGATATGGCGCACGTTGCCGGGCTTATCGCCGCCGGCGTCTACCCGAACCCGGTTCCGCATGCCCACGTGGTGACTACCACTACCCATAAAACTCTGGCCGGTCCGCGCGGCGGACTGATTCTGGCCAAAGGCGGCAGTGAAGAGCTGTACAAGAAGCTGAACTCTGCGGTTTTTCCCGGAGCTCAGGGCGGTCCGCTGATGCACGTGATTGCCGGTAAGGCCGTGGCGCTGAAAGAAGCCATGGAGCCGGAATTCAAAACCTATCAGCAGCAGGTGGCGAAGAACGCTAAAGCCATGGTGAAGGTGTTCCTGGATCGCGGTTATAACGTGGTTTCCGGCGGTACTGATAACCACCTGTTCCTGCTGGATCTGGTAGCGAAAGATCTGACCGGTAAAGAGGCGGATGCCGCGCTGGGCCGCGCCAACATTACCGTGAATAAGAACAGTGTACCGAACGACCCGAAGAGCCCGTTTGTGACTTCTGGCGTGCGTATTGGTACTCCGGCGGTTACCCGTCGCGGCTTTAAAGAAGCGGAAGTTCAGGAGCTGGCGGGCTGGATGTGCGACGTGCTGGACAATATCCAGGACGAAGCGACCATCGAGCGCGTGAAGCAGAAGGTGTTGGATATCTGCGCCCGCTTCCCGGTTTACGCGTAAGCGCGCCCTGTTGGTAAAAACGCTGGCCCCTGTGGCCGGCGTTTTTTATTGAGTACCCTTTCCTGGCGCATCCTGCTCAAAAATCCGATCGCGAACCAGACGTTTCCGTAGCCAGTGCTGGGCTTTCCCTTCTGCCCGTAGCCTGGACCACAGCAGATCCACGCCAACCAGCCAGTCAGTATGCGGATACTCCTGCTGGCGCAATTCGACCAGCTCGCCCCGTTCCAGCTCTCTGCGAACAAACTGATGGGGGAGTGACGCCCAGCCCAGTCCGGCGAGGGTGGCTTCCAGAATCGCGCCGTAGCTCTCCATCCGCCATATCGACGGGCTGGTGAGATATTCGGTGGTGGCTATCGGTCGCTGCTGTCGGCCAAAGGCGATATGGCGGTACTGGTGAAGATCGGCAAACGAAACGGGGATCCTTTGGGCGAGGGGATGAGCAGTGCTAACGACATGTACCATCGTCAGTTTCCCCAGTTGTCGGAACTGAATACGATCCGCATCAACGGCGCGCGTCAGCGCAATACCCAGATGAGCCTCTCCGGAATGCACCATGGCCTCTACATCACCATGAAGCGGCTCGCGGATATGGATATCCACTTCGGGGAAAGCCATAGAAAAATCGTATAATACAGGAGAGATAAAACCATAAGGAATGGCGATAGCCAGGCTGATAGATCGTTCGATCTGTTGATTAAAGGCATCGACCCGGCGCTCCAGCGTATTATAGCTTTCCAGCACCACTCTGGCATATTCGCGCAGAGCTTCGCCCTGCCCGGTCAGGCTGACCTGGCGCGGGCTGCGCACGAACAGCGGCACATTCATATCCACTTCCAGGTTGCTCATGGCCATACTCACGGCGGAGGGGGAACGCTGTATTTCCCGGGCTGCGGCGGAGAATGACCCCAACCGGGCAACGGCGTCGAAGGTCGTAAGTTGATCCAGTGTATAGCGCATTATTTGCTCGCCCTTTCAGTTTTCCTGATAGCTGTTAATTCCGTTGTCTTTTGCCTCCCGATATAGGGTGTCCGGCATGACTCACAGCCTGAGGAATTGTCAGATGTCGCATTCCACCTTACTACAACCGCAGACGCCAGCGCGCCGTCTGTTATCGCTGGGGCTACAGCATGTCCTGGTGATGTATGCCGGAACCGTGACGGTGCCATTAATTCTGGCGTCGGCTATGCAGCTTGATAGCGCCACCACCGTCATGCTGGTCAGCGCCAGCCTGTTTACCTCCGGCCTTGCCACACTGCTGCAATCTCTGGGCATTGGCCGTTTTGGTGCCCGGATGCCGTTAATCCAGGGCTGTTCGTTTATCGTTCTGGCGCCGCTGGTATTGATCGGCCAGCAGTATGGGTTGCCAGCGGTATTCGGCGCCACCATTGGTGCCGGGGTCTTTACCCTGTTGGCTGCGCCGCTTTTTAGTCGCCTGCTGGTGCTGTTTCCGCCACTGGTGATCGGCTGTGTGATTACCATTATCGGTCTTTCGCTGATTCCCGCCGCCGCCATCTGGCTGGGAGGCGGAAACCCGGATGCAGCGGATTTTGGTTCACCACCCCAGCTTCTGCTGGGAACGGGCACCCTCATCTTTACGCTATTGCTCTATGCGTTCTGTCGCGGTTTGATGCGCAGCCTCAGCATTCTGATTGGCATGGCGGTGGGAACCCTGGCGGCGCTACTGGTAGGGATGGCGGATGTGAGCGCGGTGGCAGCGGCACCCTGGTTTGGCGTGAGTCTTCCGTTTGCCTTTGGTATGCCGCAGTTTGAACCGGCACCGATATTCGTTCTGTGCCTGTCGATGATTGTGGTGATGACCGAAACCACCGGCAATGTATTACTGATTGGCCGCCTGACGGAGCAGGAGATTGCGCCGCGTCGTCTGGCGGACACCCTGCGGGCAGATGGGCTCTCGACGGTCATTGGCGGTTGCCTGAATAGCTTTCCCTATAACGCCTTTTCCCAGAATGCGGGGGTTCTGATGCTGACCCGGGTCTATGACCGCTACGTACTGGCGGCGGCAGGCGTGATTCTGGTGCTGCTGGGTGTATTCCCCAAACTGGGGGCCGTAGTCGCCACCATTCCCCGACCGGTGCTGGGTGGCGTTGGGCTGCTGATGTTTGGAATGACGCTCAGTGCCGGAATTCAGGAGCTGAAACGGGTGGATTTTAGCAATGAGCGTAACGTACTGATTGTCGCGATATCCATTAGCGTCGGCACGCTGCCGATGGCGTTTCCGGCACTGTTTCACGCCCTGTCGTCCGAACTTCAACTGCTGTTAGGCAGCGGTATCTTTATTGGCGGCGCGACGGCGGTGCTGCTGAATCTGCTATTAAATCGTCCGGCGCCTGAAGCGCAGGGAGGTATTCAGTGACGCACCCGCACTATTCGCAATTTATCCATTTTCTGCGGCTCTCTAATGAGGTAGGACGCCGGGCCATGGCGCTGGGCAATCACCCCTTCGGCGCGGTGCTGGTGGCGCCCGATAATCAAACTGTGCTGATGACCCAGTGCAATATCGACACCGTGAATCATGCCGAATCCACGCTGGCGCGGATGGCGGCCAGCAACTATCCGGCGGACTATCTGTGGCATTGCACGCTCTATACGGCGGTTGAGCCGTGCTGCATGTGCGCTGCCACCATCTACTGGGCCAATATCGGCCGGGTGGTTTATGGCATGAGCGAACGGCGGCTGCTGGAGTGTACCGGCAGCCATGATGAAAATCCGACCATGAGTTTGCCCGCAGAGGTGGTATTGAGCAGCGGCCAGAAGGCGATTGAGCTGATTGGCCCGATCCCCGAAATGGAGCTGGAGACTGCCACGCTACAGGCCGGGTTCTGGAAAAACCGTGCTTAGCTACGCCAGAAGGTGCGCGACAGTAAAATTAGCACCGGATAAATTTCCAGGCGGCCCAGCAACATGGCGGCGCACATCAGGTATTTGGCCGGATCGTTCAGGGTGCCGAATCCTGCCGCGGTTTCGCCGAAGCCCAGCCCCATATTGTTGATACAGGCGGCGACGGTGGCGAAGGCGGTCAGCAGATCGTAGCCCAGCAGATTCAGCAGAATGATAAACAGGCAGGTACAGAGGGCGTAAAGAAAGAAGAAGCTCCAGACGCTGCGCAGCACCCGGTCGCTGACCGGGTGGCCGCCGATGCGCACGCTGATCAGCGCCCGGGGATGCGCCAACTGGTGGATCTCCTGGCGGCTCTGTTTAAACAGCACCAGGAAGCGCAGCGCTTTAATACCGCCGCAGGTAGAGCCGACGCAGCCGCCAAAGAAGCTGCTTAATAGCAGTAAGACAATGATATGTACCGGCCAGTCGGCATAATCACCGGTGGCCAGCCCGTTATCGGTAATCATCGAACTGGTCAGGAAGAAGGCATGGACAAAGGATTCCGGCAGGCCGTACATCCCGGCGCGCCAGACCTCCAGCGTGACGATAATCACCACCACTGCCACGACCAGCAGGAAGAAACGCAGCTCGGCGTTGTGTAAAAAAGGCTTCAGGCTGCGGCGGCTGAGCACCACAAACCAGAGCGCGAAGTTAATGGCCGACAGCAGCGAAAAAAGACCCGCGACGCCCTCCACGGCCAGGCTATCGGCATGGCCCAGGCTTTCATTCCAGGTGGAAAAACCACCCAGCGATACGGTGGAGATGCCGTGGCATAGCGCATCGAAACCGGGCATTCCGGCGAACCAGAAGACAAGGGAACAGGCGGCGCCCAGCAGCAGATAGGTCAGCCACAGTTGCTTTGCGGTATCCGCCAGACGCGGCGTCAGGCGCTCTTCCTTAAAGGGGCCCGGCATTTCTGACTGATACAGCTTCATCCCACCAATGCCCAGCAGCGGCAGAACCGCCACCGCCAGCACAATGACTCCAAGCCCGCCCACGTAGTTAAGCTGCGCCCGGTAGTAGAGTATCGATCGCGGTAGCCCCGAGACTTCGCTCAGCACCGATGCGCCCGTGGTGGTAATGCCGGATATCCCCTCAAACAGCGCATCCACCGGCCGTAACTGTAGCTCATCGCTCAGCCATAGCGGCATGGCGCTAATCAGCGAAAACAGCAGCCAGAACAGCACGATAATCAGAAAGCCGTCGCGGGTTTTAAGCTGCACGCTGCTGGTGCGCGTAATGGCCCAGCTTCCGGCTCCAAGCGTGGCGAAGAGGGCAAAGGTGATCAGAAAGGCGAACAGGCTGCGCTCTTTGTTGATAAGAGCGACAAACGCTGGCGGCAGCATGGTCAGGCTGTAGAGAAAGACCAGAAAGCCGCACAGATGGATGACTACCCGGGTGCGGGAGGGCGATGATGAAACGGATTCGGCGCTGGCGTACAAACCTGTTGTCCTCATGACTCCCCCGTTCGGAGGAGGTCGTTCACGTAAACGCGGCTAAAGATATCACAAGCGGTACGCCATATTCTGAAAACACGTCGTCAGATGGCTTCCAGATTCAGGCCCCGGGTCTTCGGCCCGAACAGTCCCACCGACAGCATCACCATCATCATGCTGACCACGATAAAGATAATCACCCCGCTGGTGCCGCTGTATTGCAGAATCAGACCGATCAAAATGCTGGTGAACGCGGTGGATAACCGACTGAAAGAGTAGCAGAAGCCAACGCCTCTGGCCCGAATATGGGTCGGAAAGACCTCGGCCTGATAGGCATGATAGCTAATGGTCAGCCAGGCGTTGGACCAGGTGATCATAAAGCCGCACAGGATCAGCAGCAGAGGCTGGTTCTGGAGTGCGAACAGGGTGCCGAACACCACCGTGGTCAGGGAAGAGAAGACTATCTGCCACTTGTTTTCCATGCGGTGAGCATAGCGGCTACAGATCAGGCAGCCCACCGGATAGGCCAGGGTGATAAAGAAAGCATAGAGCAGGCTGTGGGTAATGCTGGCCCCCTGGCCGGAAAGCAGAGCCGGTAACCAGTTGCCGAAGCCGAAGAAGCCGATGGCCTGGAAGAAGTTCATCACACACAGCATCAGGGTGCGGCTGCGATATTCCGGCGACCACAATTCCCGGAAGCTGCCGCGACCGGTGGTATTGGACGACATGTCACCGGCATTGAAGCGGGCGGCGGGCTGAAGGCCGCAGCGCCGTTCCATATCGCACATGACCCGGTGCGCCTCATCACTGCGACCATGACGCGCCAGCCAGCGTGCCGATTCCGGCAGATTTTTACGCACCAGCCAGATAACCAGCGAACAGACGGCGCCGATGATCACCACCAGTCGCCAGCCGCTGACGCCAAAGTAGTTATGGGGCACCAGCCACCAGGAGAGCAGAGCTACCGTGGGCACCGACAGAAACTGGATAAAGAACGCGAAGGAGAAGGCTTTGTTGCGCAGCGACGCTGGCACCCACTCGGTCAGATAGGTATCGATGGTGACCAGCTCAATCCCCAGGCCAATGCCGACCATAAAGCGGCACAGAATCACCCCTTCCGCCGTGGTCTGGCAGGCCATCAGCAGGGAAAACAGGCCATACCAGGCCAGGGCGAACATAAAGGTCAGGCGGCGGCCGAAACGGTCGGCCTGGGGAGCCAGCAGGCTGGCGCCGATGAACAACCCCAGAAAGGTTACCGAGGCGAATGCGGCCTGATCGGCCACGCCAAACAGGCCGTCGCTGCCGGTATGAAAGATGCCATCGGCCACCAGACCGGTGCTGATCCAGGCGGTCTGGAACAGGTCGTAGAGTTCGAAGAAGCCGCCCAGCGACAGCAGCACGATAAAGCTCCACAGGCCGCGGGAGGAGGGCAGAGCGTTGATGCGCCCGGCGATATCGCGCCCGGGAGCGGCATCGGGCTCTGGCGCATCTAAGGGTAAAGTGCGGGATTGCATGTTACTGTTATCCTCTGATAATTATTGTGTTTGCCCGTCAATGTTAAGTTAATGTAAATCGAGTTAAATTTTTAAATCATTAGCTGGCAATGAAAATTCAGCGTAAAAGCAGGAACAGTGGCGGTCAGTTAGTGAAAGATATGGGATGAGGCGCTTTTGCCTTAGCCGGCTGGGGTGCCAGCACAGAGAATTCTTCTATCCTTTAACGTATTCCGTGCCTGACATTGCCTCCTCACACCGGGCAGGAAACCGGAGCCTTATGAAAAAGAGTTTATTGTGTCTTGCTATCATCCTGATTACCTGGAGCGCGCGGGGAGAGTCGCAGGTACAGCCTTTCCGTCCGGCGATGGCAAGCTTGTCCAACGAACTGGAGTTCGATGCGCTGCGCGGCCACGTAAAAAGTTTTGAGCAGGCGCTGTATGGCGACAGCGACAAACCGCTGATGGTGGCGAAAGGGCAGTTTGATCCCAGCGGTTGCCTTAAAGAGTATGAACGGGCGGACAGAACCAGCGGCGAGTATATGAAGCTGGTGCGCGGTAGCGACAGCAACACTCTGGTGTCGGTACGCGATAAGCGCAATACCATTGTGCTCAATGACAAATGCCAGATTGTGGAGACCACTAACAGCGATCCTGTCCATAAGCTCTATATCTACGACAATGGCTTTCTGGTGAAAGTTAAGGATGCAAAAGACGCCTGGGTCTATCGCGAGTACTTCTATACCCGCGAAGGCATGCCCAAAAGCATTGTGTTTTATAGCGAACAGAACGATGTGCTGCTGATTACCGAGCCAAAGCGCAAGCTGGACGAACCCTGGGATTTTATTACCCAGGGGCTGAGTAACGGTATGCCGTTCTACCAGGCGCTGAAGAAGTGCCGCTACGACAAAATGGCCAACCCTCTGGTCTGCGACTACGCCGTCAATACCCTGACCGACGGCGGTGAAAAGAAAGAACAGCAGCGGATCCGCTATCGCACGACCTATTACTGACTTCCTGCTTGCCTGAATGCGGAGCCTCTGACAGAGTATCGGCTCCGCAGGGGAGGGAATAATGGTCGTGCAATCAACGCGCTGGCTGGCGCTCAGCTACTTTACCTACTTTTTTAGCTACGGCGTTTTTCTGCCATTCTGGAGCGTCTGGCTCAAAGGAACCGGCCTGACGCCGGAAACCATTGGCCTGTTGCTTGGCGCCGGGCTGGTGGCGCGTTTCCTGGGAAGCCTGCTGCTGGCGCCGAGGGTGCGGGATCCGGGACGTCTGGTGCAGGCGCTACGCCTGCTGGCGCTGGTAGCGCTGATCTTCGCTATTGGCTTCTGGTTGGGTAATACCGCGCTCTGGCTGCTATTGGTGATAGTCGGTTTCAACTTCTTCTTCTCTCCCCTGGTGCCGCTGACCGATGCACTTGCCAATACCTGGCAGCGCCAGATAACCATGGATTACGGCCGGGTCCGGCTATGGGGATCGCTGGCCTTTGTCATTGGTTCAGCCCTGACCGGTAAGCTGGTCAGCCTTTACGGTCATCAGGCCATCCTGATGGTGCTGACGCTGGGGATCATCGCCATGCTAAGCGGAATGCTGCTGCGGCCTTCGGTGGCCCCACAAGGGGACGCCCGCGGCGCAGATCATGTCGGCTGGCAGGCCTGGCGACAGCTGTTGCAGGAAAACTGGCGTTTCCTGGGCTGCGTGACTCTGCTACAGGGGGCTCACGCCGCTTACTACGGCTTTAGTGCGCTGTACTGGCAAAGTGTGGGCTATTCGCCGAGCGTGGTGGGCTACCTCTGGTCGCTGGGCGTGGTGGCGGAAATCCTGATTTTTGCTTTTAGCAACCGACTGTTCCGGCGCTGGAGCCCCCGGGATCTTCTGCTGCTTTCCGCGCTGTCTGGCGTGGTGCGCTGGGGGCTGATGGGCTGGACCACCGAACTGCCGTGGCTGATTGTGATGCAGATTTTGCACTGCGGCACCTTTACGGTTTGCCATCTGGCGGCGATTCGCTATATCTCGGCACACCGTGGCGCTCAGGCGATTCGCCTGCAGGCGCTCTATTCGGCGGTGGCGTTGGGGGGCAGTATCGCGCTGATGACCATGATCTCCGGCTTCCTCTATCAGCATCTGGGGGCCGGGCTATTCTGGGTGATGGCGCTGGTGGTGCTACCGGCTCTGGTGCTGCGGCCTTCCGTGGCGGCAAGAGATTAACCTTCCAGAATTTCCCGGATGTGTCGCTGCTGGCGTTCTCCCAGCGGCCCTTCGCTGTGGATCAGCGGTGGCGAAACCAGCGGCAGGGGCGTGGCATAGGGGGTGACAATCACCGCCACCCCTTTGGGCGAACCCGATGCCTGAAAGTCCGTCAGCGACTGATGGCGAATGGCGATGGGCAGCAGCGTTAGTTCACGTAGCTGCTGTTCGATCTCCGCTTCCAGCGCTGGATTGGCGCCTGTGACGATCAGCACCTGGCGTTCATGAAGATCCTGGGCCTGCATCAGCCAGGCGCCGAAAATCACCGCCACCAGGCCCGCTTCATCATCGGAGAAACGCACGCCGTAGCGATTTTCGAACGGGATTAGCGCTTCACGGGTGGTGCGCATCAGCTTTGGATAGAGGGTGGCCACATCCCGGGTCACCGGGCTGGCGACCATAATATCGAACAGCGAGCGGTCCAGCGCCTGGGCCAGGTGAATATAGAGTTGCCTGCTGAGCCCCTTCTCATCGCTGAAGTCACGACCGGAAAGTTCGCGAAAGTGGGCGATCAGATCGGCGATGGCGCGCTTCAGGCGCCGGTCCTGACGCTGGCTGTCGTTACGCGGATCCGGGGTGCGAAGCAGCATAAACAGCACCGCCAGGAACAGACGCTCGTTCTCATGGGGGGGATGCGGTGTGCGACGATCCCAGTGGCGCACAATCTCTTTGGCCGCCAGCGCTTCAGCACGGGTCTGGGCCCAGCGCCGCTGGCTGTCGCTAAACTGGGGAATATGGCCCTGCTGATGCTGAGTCAGGCAGAACTGCAGGTAGAGGTTCAGGAACTGGTTGTCGCCAGGTGTGAACTGCCGCTGCAGACGGCGCGAACAGAGGTTGACCAGGGCCTGAAGGTTGGTATCGTCATAGAGCGCGCGTGAAATCCCCTGCTGACGCAGCTCCTGTTTCAGAGCGGGGGCAAACTGATGCCGGACGAAATCCGGACACAGACGCAGGCCCCGACGTAGCCAGTGAAGCAGGCAGAGGCGACGATCCAGTGCGGTGCCTTCAATCCGGTAGCTGCCGTCGGGTTGAGTCAGGATATTAAGCCGATAATTCTCCCGAATTTCATGGCGGGCATCGGCGATATCCTGGTGAACGACGGCTTCATCCACCCCATTAAGGCGTGCGATGACCTGGGGGGTCACCGTCTGTCCCGGAAGACAGAGCGTTAAAAGCAGGTGGCAGCGGCGTTGCGGATCGGAAAGCACAGATGGTGGCGGCTGAAGCAGTGTCATCATCCGATTTTTCCCGTTAGTCGTGTTCAGATCCAAGGATAGTCGAAGTTTTATGCTCCGTTTTTTCTGCTGAGCATTTTTCAGAAGGTTGTTTCGCCTGGCTCACAGTATTTTTCGCTGAGGAATGATGGATATCACTAAATCAGGACGTTGCAGCGCGCTGGCGCTGACTTTGCTGGCCCTCTCTGCCGGTGCCTTTGGGCATCCGCACAGCTTTATCACTCTTGAGAGCCAGATGGTGGTGGAGAATGATGCACTCGCCGGGCTGGCGATGCGCTGGACTATGGATGAAATGACCTCGGCCGATCTGCTGTATGACGCTGGCGGCGCCGCGCCGGATTCACCGGTCTGGAAAAAGCTGGCGGCCGAGGTGATGGCGAATGTACTGGGGCAGCACTACTTCACGGAATTCTGGCATGGCGATCGGAAGGTGACTTTCAGCAATCTGCCACGCGATTACCGGCTGGCACGCGAGGGGAACAAGGCGGTGCTCTTCTTTACGCTGCCGCTGGCGCATCCCCAGCCGCTGGCAGGGCAACGCTATCGCTTTACCACCTTTGATCCCACTTACTATGTGGATATGCGCTACGACAATGCGAATTCGCTGACGCTGCCAGAAGCGCTGCGCCAGCGCTGTAAGCTCAACCTGAACACCCCGGAGCCCGACGCAAAACTGCAGGCCTGGGCCCTGTCGCTGGATAAAGAAGATGCGCCGCCGCAGGAGATGGAACTGGGTAAACACTTCGCGCAGCAGGTGACGCTGACATGTCAGTAATCAATAACCTTTCCTCACCCCCTGGTCGCCGCTGGCTGGCGTTTTGGCCGCTGGCGCTGCTGATACTGGCAATTGTCGGTGCTGGCGTGGCGCTGTGGCTGAACTGGCCGCAGTTGATGCTAAAGAGCACGCTTTGGCAGCGTGAGGTTAATGGCAAGCTTAGTGCGCTGTTACAGGCGGTGGCCGAAAACCCGGTGCGAGCTGGCAGCGCGCTGCTGCTATTCAGCTTTGCTTATGGCGTGCTGCACGCGCTGGGGCCGGGGCACGGCAAGGTGGTGATGACCACCTGGCTTGCCACTCATCCCTCGCGGCTGCACGCCAGCCTGGGCGTGACGCTGGCATCGTCGCTACTCCAGGGGCTGGTGGCTATCGCGCTGGTCAGTCTGGTGCTGTGGCTGCTGGCGCTGCCGGTGCGCACACTGCATCTCAGCGCTTTCTGGCTGGAAAAAGGGAGCTACCTGCTGGTGGCGCTGCTTGGCGTAATGCTGTGCTGGCGGGCGCTCAGGCGACTGCGCGGTCTGCTGCGGCGCCCGGTTTTCCTGCGGATGACACCGCATCATCAACACAGCGCTACCTGCGGCTGTGGTCATCAGCATCTGCCCTCGTCGCAGCAGATGGAAGAGGGGGGGAGTCTGCGCGAGCGGATTTTGCTGGTGCTGTCGATGGGAATGCGGCCCTGTTCCGGCGCGATCGTGGTGCTGTTATTCAGTAAAGTGATTGATGTTTTCTGGTGGGGTGTGGCGGCGGTGATGGCGATGTCAGCCGGGACTTCGCTGACCATTTCCGGGCTGGCGCTGCTGGTGCATAGCTGTCGGCAACTGGCTCAACGCATGAGCGTGAGTCAAACCCCGGCGCTATGGCAACGGGTGGTCGGTGTCACTCTGGCGCTGGCTGGTGGTGTGATACTGGTGGCGGCGGGAATTATGATGTGGCTGGCGGCGGCTCAGCCGGTCGGGCGGGGGCTCCGCCCCTTCTGACCAGGGGCGGAGTGTGGGCATCAGCGCTTAAGCGCTTCGCTCAGATCGTCGCGCACGCAGGCGAGCAGGGATTTCACCACTCGCGGGTTACCGGCCACGATATTGCCGCTGGTCAGGTAGTTATGACCGCCGACAAAGTCGCATACCAGACCGCCTGCTTCACGCACCAGCAGTTCACCGGCGGCGAAGTCCCAGGGCTTCAGGCCAATTTCGAAGAAACCGTCCACGCGACCGGCGGCAACATAGCCCAGATCCAGCGCGGCGGAGCCGGTGCGACGGAAGTCGGCGCACTGGGTAAACAGGCTGGAAACCATCTTGATGTAGGCAGTGGAGTGCTGCTTGGCTTTGAACGGGAAACCGGTGGCGAGAATGGTGCCGTCCAGATCGCGGGCGCTGCTGCCGCGCAGGCGATAGCCGTTTAGCTGGGCGCCCTGACCGCGGACGGCGCTAAACAGTTCGTTACGCATCGGATCGTAAACCACGGCCACTTCGGTACGGCCCTTAACGCGCACGGCGATAGAGACCGAAAAATGCGGCAGACGTTTGATAAAGTTGGTGGTGCCATCCAGAGGATCGATAACCCACTGTACATCCTGGTCGCTGCCCGCCAGTTCGCCGGCTTCTTCAGAAATGATGGAATGCTGCGGATAAGACTTACGGATAGTCTCGATGATAATGCGTTCGGCTTCTTTGTCGACGTTGGTGACAAAATCGTTGCTGCCTTTCTGGCTGGCTTCCACCGCGTCCGGGGTTTCATAGCTTTTAGCAATAAAATTACCGGCCTTGCGCGCCGCGCGCACGGCGATGTTGAGCATCGGATGCATGAGTTACTCTCACTGGATGTTAAAGAACGGGAAAAACGGGCGGAGTATAGCAGAGGGTTCGGAATGTGTCTTCGCTTTATGGTAGGATCGCCTGTAAAACCTGATTATTAGTCCAAAGGCATATGCTGCAGAATATTCGAATCGTACTGGTGGAGACCTCTCACACCGGCAATATGGGCTCGGTCGCCCGTGCTATGAAGACCATGGGCCTGACCAATCTCTGGCTGGTGAATCCGCTGGTGAAGCCGGATTCCCAGGCGATTGCGCTGGCGGCTGGCGCCAGCGATGTGATTGGCGATGCGCGCATCGTTGATAGCCTGGACGAAGCTCTGAGCGGCTGTAGCCTGGTCGTGGGCACCAGCGCCCGTTCCCGAACGCTCCCCTGGCCGATGCTCGACCCCCGCGAATGCGGCGTAAAAAGCGTTGAAGAGGCGCAGCACGCGCCGGTGGCGCTGGTTTTTGGCCGTGAACGCGTTGGCCTGACCAACGATGAACTGCAGAAGTGCCACTACCACGTGGCGATCCCCGCTAATCCGGAATACAGCTCCCTTAACCTGGCCATGGCGGTACAGGTTATCTCTTACGAAGTCCGTATGGCGGCGCTTGCTGCTGCTGAGCAGACGGCACCGGAACCGGGTGATGAAACACCTTATCCGCTGGTTGACGATCTGGAACGCTTTTATGGCCACCTGGAGCAGGTGCTGCTGGGAACTGGTTTTATTCGCGCCAACCATCCGGGGCAGGTGATGAACAAGCTGCGCCGTCTGTTCACCCGTGCCCGTCCGGAAAGCCAGGAATTGAACATCCTGCGCGGGATTCTCTCTTCGATGGAAGAGGGGAATAAAGGGAAGCCGCAGAATCAGAAATAGTTGAGTGTTTTACCTGGGTAAATAGTTGACCAAATTACTCAGGAATGTCAGACTTGTGCCGCTATGTAAAAACTATATCTATGGTAAACCCCCGGGTCGAGGGGCATTTTTGAGGTTAAGTAAGACATGAGACTGACATCAAAAGGGCGCTATGCCGTGACCGCAATGCTGGACGTTGCACTCAACTCCGAAGCGGGCCCGGTACCGTTGGCTGATATTTCTGAGCGGCAGGGAATCTCGCTCTCATACCTGGAGCAGTTGTTCTCCCGCCTGCGTAAGAATGGTCTGGTGGCCAGCGTGCGTGGACCGGGGGGCGGTTACCTGCTAGGTAAAGAAGCCGGCAGTATCGCGGTGGGCGAAGTGATCAGTGCCGTTGACGAATCCGTCGACGCTACGCGTTGCCAGGGTAAGGGCGGCTGTCAGGGCGGCGATAAGTGTCTGACGCACGCGCTGTGGCGCGATCTGAGCGATCGCCTGACTGGCTTCCTGAACAATATTACGCTGGGTGAGCTGGTGAACAACCAGGAAGTGCTGGACGTTTCTGACCGCCAGCAGAATGACTCTCATCGCAGCAGCCGCGCACAGGATGCTATCGATCTGAAACTGCGCGCTTAGTACCAGAATAACGATATTCAGAATCAGGACGGGGCGCATCGAGTGACTGGCCGTACGTCCCCGCCAGCCCGACCTGATTCTTTGCATTGAAGTGATGTACGGAGCTTAAGAGCAATGAAATTACCGATTTACCTCGATTATTCTGCGACCACGCCGGTGGATCCGCGCGTCGCAGAAAAAATGATGCAATTCTTAACGATGGACGGAACCTTCGGTAACCCGGCATCCCGCTCCCACCGTTTTGGCTGGCAGGCCGAAGAGGCGGTCGATATCGCCCGTAATCAGATTGCCGATCTGATTGGCGCCGATCCGCGTGAAATCGTCTTCACCTCCGGTGCAACCGAATCTGATAACCTGGCGCTGAAAGGTGCGGCCAACTTCTATCAGAAAAAAGGCAAGCACATCATTACCTGCAAGACCGAGCACAAAGCGGTGCTGGACACCTGCCGTCAGCTGGAGCGTGAAGGCTTTGAGGTCACTTACCTTGCCCCGAAAAGCAACGGTATTATCGATCTGAAAGATCTGGAAGCGGCGATGCGTGACGACACCATCCTGGTTTCCATCATGCACGTGAACAACGAAATCGGCGTGGTGCAGGACATTGCCACCATCGGCGAAATGTGTCGTTCCCGCGGTATCATCTTTCACGTTGACGCCACTCAGAGCGTAGGTAAACTGCCTATCGACCTGAGCCAGCTTAAAGTGGATCTGATGTCTTTCTCCGGCCATAAAATCTACGGCCCGAAAGGGATCGGCGGTCTGTACGTTCGCCGTAAGCCGCGTATCCGCATCGAAGCGCAGATGCACGGCGGCGGTCACGAGCGCGGCATGCGTTCCGGCACTCTGCCGGTACACCAGATCGTTGGCATGGGTGAAGCCTACCGCATCGCGAAAGAAGAGATGGAGACCGAAATGGCCCGTCTGCGCGGTCTGCGTGCTCGCCTGTGGGACGGCCTGAAAGATATTGAAGAAGTTTACCTGAACGGCGACCTGGAACAGGGCGCGCCGAACATCCTGAACGTCAGCTTCAACTATGTTGAAGGCGAATCGCTGATTATGGCCCTGAAAGATCTGGCCGTCTCTTCCGGTTCCGCCTGTACGTCCGCCAGCCTGGAGCCTTCCTATGTGCTGCGCGCGCTTGGGCTGAATGACGAGCTGGCTCACAGCTCCATCCGCTTCTCTCTGGGGCGTTTCACGACTGAAGAAGAGATCGATTACACCATCGAGCTGGTGCGTAAATCCATCGGCCGTCTGCGTGACCTTTCTCCGCTGTGGGAAATGTTCAAACAGGGCGTTGATCTGGACAGCATCGAGTGGGCTGCGCATTAATCGATTTCGGACGTAAGGAGTATTTAACATGGCATACAGTGAAAAAGTCATTGATCACTACGAGAACCCGCGTAACGTTGGGTCCTTCGACAACAGCGACCAGAACGTGGGCAGCGGCATGGTCGGCGCGCCGGCCTGTGGCGACGTGATGAAACTGCAGATTAAAGTTAACGGTGAAGGCGTGATTGAAGACGCCCGCTTTAAGACTTACGGCTGCGGCTCCGCTATCGCTTCCAGCTCTCTGGTGACCGAGTGGGTCAAAGGGAAAACCCTGGACGAAGCGCAGGCGATTAAAAACACCGATATTGCGGACGAGCTGGAACTGCCGCCGGTGAAAATTCACTGCTCGATTCTCGCGGAAGACGCTATCAAAGCGGCCATCGCGGACTATAAAAGCAAACGTGAAGCAGAATAATTTTTTTTGAGGTTGTGATATGTCGATTACCCTTAGCGATAGCGCTGCTGCGCGCGTAAACACTTTTCTTGCCAATCGCGGCAAAGGGTTTGGCCTGCGCCTTGGCGTGCGCACTTCAGGCTGTTCCGGTATGGCCTATGTACTGGAGTTTGTCGATAGCCCCGCCGATGATGACGTGGTGTTTGAAGACAAGGGCGTGAAGGTGGTGATCGACGGTAAGAGCCTGAGTTTTCTGGACGGCACGCAGCTCGACTTCGTGAAAGAAGGGCTGAACGAAGGCTTTAAATTTACCAACCCCAACGTGAAGGATGAGTGCGGTTGCGGCGAAAGCTTCAACGTCTGATTCGGCCTCTTCTCTGACTGCCCCACCACCTTCCCGGTGCGTGGGGCAGTGCTTTACTTCGCTAACCCGGAACGGATATGGATTACTTCACCCTCTTTGGGCTGCCGGTTCGCTTTGAGCTCGAAAGCCGCACTCTGGCTGCCCGCTATCAGGAGCTGCAGCGCAAGTTCCACCCGGATAACTACGCCAGCCGCCCGGAAGCTGAACAGCTTCAGGCCGTGACCCAGTCAGCCACCATCAACCAGGCCTGGCAGACCCTGCGCCATCCGCTCCCCCGCGCTGAATATATACTGTCGCTGCACGGTTATGACCTGGCAAATGAGCAGCAGACGGTGCGCGACACCGCCTTTCTGATGGAGCAGCTGGAACTGCGCGAAGAGCTGGACGATATCGAACAGGCCCGTGATGAAGCGCGGCTCGAGGCGTTTATCGCTCGCCTGAACGCAACGATCAAAACCCGCAGCGAACAGATGGTTCAGGAACTGGATAGCGAAGTCTGGGATCAGGCTGCGGATACCGTGCGTAAGCTGCGTTTTCTCGATAAACTGCGGAGCACAACAGAACAACTCGAAGAGAAGCTGCTCGATTTTTAATTCTGGAAGCTTAACATGGCCTTATTACAAATTAGTGAGCCCGGCCTGAGTAGCGCGCCGCACCAGCGCAAGTTGGCGGCAGGCATCGATCTGGGGACCACCAATTCGCTGGTGGCCACGGTGCGCAGCGGGCTAACCGAAACACTGGCGGATTGCTACGGGCGCCATCTGCTGCCCTCTGTGGTGAATTATCAGCAACAGAGCCTTATCGTTGGCCAGGAAGCGCGCGCGCTGGCGGCGCAGGATCCTGTTAATACCATCAGTTCCGTTAAACGCCTGATGGGGCGCTCGCTGACGGATATTCAGAGCCGCTACCCTCATCTTCCTTATCGTCTGCATGCCAGTGTTAACGGCCTGCCGATGATCGATACCGCCGCCGGTGTGGTTAATCCGGTGCGGGTTTCCGCCGATATTCTGAAAGCCCTGGCCGATCGCGCTCGTGAAGCGCTGGCGGGGGAGCTGGACGGCGTAGTCATTACCGTTCCCGCCTATTTCGACGACGCCCAGCGTCAGGGCACGAAAGACGCTGCCCGTCTGGCGGGTCTTCACGTTCTGCGCCTGCTGAATGAACCTACTGCCGCGGCCATTGCTTACGGCCTGGATTCCGGCAAAGAGGGGATTATCGCCGTCTACGACCTGGGGGGCGGCACCTTTGATATTTCGGTGCTGCGCCTGAGTCGCGGCGTCTTTGAAGTGCTGGCGACCGGCGGCGACTCCGCGCTGGGTGGTGATGACTTCGATAATCTGCTGGCCGACTGGCTGCGCGAGCAGGCCGGGGTTAGCGACCGTCAGGATGCGACGCTACAGCGTCAGTTACTGGATGCCGCCACCGCTGCCAAAATCGCCCTGAGCGATGCGGATAGCGTGGCAGTCGATGTCGCAGGCTGGCGCGGTAACGTCACCCGTGAACAGCTTAACGAACTGATTGCGCCGCTGGTTAAGCGTACGCTGCTCTCCTGCCGCCGCGCCCTGAAAGATGCGGGCGTTGACGCGCAGGAAGTGCTGGAAGTGGTGATGGTTGGTGGCTCTACCCGGGTACCGCTGGTGCGCGACAGGGTGGGTGAATTCTTTGGCCGCGAACCTCTGACTTCCATCGACCCGGATAAAGTGGTCGCTATCGGCGCCGCGATTCAGGCCGATATCCTGGTGGGCAACAAGCCGGACAGCGAAATGCTGCTGCTTGATGTTATTCCGCTCTCGCTGGGGCTGGAAACCATGGGCGGTCTGGTGGAGAAAGTGATTCCACGTAACACCACCATTCCGGTCGCCCGCGCTCAGGAGTTCACCACCTTTAAGGATGGTCAGACCGCTATGGCGATTCACGTGCTGCAGGGCGAGCGCGAACTGGTGCAGGACTGCCGTTCGCTGGCGCGCTTTTCGCTGCGCGGGATCCCGGCTATGCCGGCAGGCGGCGCCCATATCCGCGTCACCTTCCAGGTGGATGCCGACGGCCTGCTGAGCGTCACCGCGATGGAAAAATCCACCGGCGTGGAAGCCTCAATTCAGGTGAAACCTTCCTATGGTCTGAGCGACAGCGAAATCGCCGATATGATCAAAGACTCCATGGCTCATGCCGGCGAGGATGTTCAGGCCCGTATGCTGGCTGAACAGAAGGTGGAAGCCGCACGGGTGCTGGAAAGCCTGCACAGCGCGCTGGCCGCCGATGGCGAGCTGCTGAGCGACCAGGAGCGCGGAACCATTGAACAGAGCGCGGCCCATTTGCGCACTGTTGCCGCGGGCGACGATGTCGACGCAATTAAAGAAGCCATTAAAACGATAGACAAACAGACCCAGGAGTTTGCCGCGCGCCGGATGGATCTCTCCATTCGTAAAGCGCTCAAAGGCCACTCTGTGGATGAGGTTTAATATGCCAAAGATTGTTTTTCTGCCCCATCAGGATCTCTGCCCGGATGGCGTGGTTGTGGAAGTCGAAGCTGGAGAAACTATTCTTGATGCCGCGCTGCGCAACGGTATTGAGATTGAGCATGCCTGTGAGAAATCCTGCGCCTGCACCACCTGTCACTGCATCGTACGAGAAGGTTTTGACTCGCTGGATGAGAGTAGCGAAGAAGAAGATGACATGCTGGATAAAGCATGGGGACTGGAGCCGGAAAGCCGCCTTGGCTGCCAGGCAAAGGTCACCAGCGAAGATCTGGTAGTGGAAATTCCGCGTTACACAATTAACCATGCCCGCGAGCACTAACGGGGATAGAGTGATGGCATTAAAATGGACCGACAGTCGGGAGATTGGCGAGGCGCTGTACGACAGCCGCCCGGACATCGACCCGAAAACCGTGCGTTTCACCGATCTGCATCAGTGGATTTGTGAACTGGAAGAGTTCGACGACGACCCTCAGGCCTCAAACGAAAAGATTCTTGAGGCGATACTGCTGGTCTGGCTGGACGAAGCGGATTAAGACAACGGGCTGCCAGAAGGCGGCCCGTTTCGATCCAGAACGAAAAAAGAAGGAGTTCAGGATGAGTGAAGCGATGAATATTACCCTTTCCACACAACCGGCCGACGCGCGCTGGGGCGAAAAAGCCAGCTTCAGCATCGGTAATGACGGCATCACCCTGCATCTGAACGGCAAAGAAGATCTGATTCTGATTCAGCGCGCCGCGCGCAAAATTGACGGACAGGGTTTTAAACGGGTGCGCCTGGCCGGTGAAGGATGGGACCTGGAGAAAAGCTGGGCCTTCTGGATGGGCTACCGGGGTCCGAAAGGGGAGCGTAAGGTTGAATGGGCCGAACTGGACGAGGCTTCGCAGCGCGAGCTGGAAAGTCGCCTGAAAATTATCGACTGGGTACGCGACACCATTAACCTGCCGGCGGAAGATTTGGGGCCGTCTCAGTTGACTCAGCGGTCCGTCGACCTGCTGAATGACGTGGGCGGCGAGCAGATTAGCTACCGTATCATTCGTGGCGAAGATCTGCGTGAGCAGGGCTATACCGGGATCCATACCGTGGGTCGCGGCTCCGAGCGTTCGTCCGCGTTGCTGACGCTGGACTACAACCCAACCGGTGATGAAAATGCGCCGGTCTACGCCTGTCTGGTCGGCAAAGGGATTACCTTTGATTCCGGCGGCTACAGCATTAAGCCCAGCGCATTTATGGACTCCATGAAGTCCGATATGGGCGGTGCCGCGCTGGCGACCGGCGCGCTGGCCTTTGCGATTACCCGCGGCCTTAAGCGCCGCGTGAAGCTGTTCCTGTGCTGCGCGGACAATATGATCAGCGGCAACGCCATGAGGCTTGGCGATATTATCAGCTACCGTAACGGCAAGCGGGTTGAGGTGATGAATACCGATGCCGAAGGGCGCCTGGTGCTGGCGGACGGCCTGATCGACGCCTGTCGTGAAAAACCGGCGCTGATCGTTGACTGCGCCACCCTGACCGGCGCTGCCAAGACCGCGCTCGGCAATGATTATCACGCGCTGCTGAGCTTTGACGATGCGCTGGTTGAGCGCCTGATGGCAAGCGCCCGGGCCGAAAACGAAGCGTTCTGGCGCCTGCCGCTGGCGGAACTGCACCGCAGCCAGTTGCCGTCTAACTTTGCGGATATGAGCAACACCGGTAACGCTGCCTGCCCGGCGGGCGCCAGTACTGCGGCGGGTTTCCTGTCGCACTTTGTTGAAGAATACCAACAGGGCTGGCTGCATATCGACTGTTCGGCCACTTACCGTAAATCGGCGGTGGATCTATGGGCGGCGGGCGCTACCGGTATTGGCGTTCGTACCCTGGCGAATCTGTTGACCGCGGAGTAAAGATTTGCCCCTCACCCTGACCCTCTCCCCAGAGGGGAGAGGGGATAAAGAGCCACAACCGGCTCCCTCTCCCTTCGGGAGAGGGATGGGGTGAGGGTAAGGGGAAAAATAAATCATTCGGAAAACCCTATGTCAGAAAATAATAATCAACTGGAAACCCTGCTGGCGCAGGCCGCCACCGAACCGGCGTACCGCCCGGCCTTTTTCCGCACCCTGCTGGAGTCCAGCGTTTGGGTGCCGGGTTCTGCTGTGGAAGAAGGCGCTTTCTCTGCCGATTCCGCCGTTGACCTCCATCACTGGGAGAAATCCGACGGCACATCGGTGATCCCCTTTTTTACCTCGCTACAGACTCTTGAACAGGCGGCCCGGGATGAACAGCCTTTTGTGGTGATGCCAGCGCGGACGCTGTTTGAGATGACCACCGGCGAGACGCTGTTTCTGAATGCCAGGCTTGAGACCGGCAAAGAATTTTCCCCTCAGGAGATCCGCCATCTGCTGAGCCAGGAGGGCGATCCGCTCAGCCAACAGCAGGTGCTGGAAGGGGGCGAGGCGCTACTGCTTTCTGAAATCGCCCAGCCGCCGCAGCAGATGCTCGATTCACTCGCGACGCTGTTTAAAACCATGAAGACGGTGAAGCGGGCGTTTATCTGTTCCCTGAAAGAGCAGGCCCAGGACGAACCGGTATTGCTGATTGGCATTGAGGCTGAAGGGGAGCTCGAGTCGATTATCCAGGCGGCAGGCAGCGTGGCGATAGATACGTTACCGGGAGACGAGCCGGTGGATATCTGCCAGGTGCAGGAAGGTCAGGGGGGGATCAGCCGCTTTATGATTGCCCATTTAGCGCCTTTCTATGAGCGCCGCTGGGGCAGCTTCCTGCGTGATTTTAAGGACCGCCGTATTCTGTGAAACAAACGACCCGGTCATTCAGGCCGGATCGTTTTGCCGTCAGGCGTCGGGGGCTACCGGCAGATCGTCGCGACTGCCCCATTCGCTCCAGGCGCCGTCATACAGGCGCAGATCCTGAGCACCCAGTTCGGTAAGAGCCAGTAGCACCACGGCTGCGGTCACGCCTGAGCCACAGCTGGCAATCACCGGGCGTTGCGGGTCGATTCCCTGCTGTGCAAACAGCGCGCGCAGCGCTTCGGGGCTTTTCAGCGCTCCCTGCTCGACAAGAGACCCCCAGGGCATATTCAACGAGCCGGGAATATGGCCGCGTTTCAGGCCCGGTCGGGGCTCATCCACTTCGCCGTTAAAACGCGCTGCCGGGCGGGCATCCACCACCTGAGCCCCCCCTTCGTGGCTGGCGAGCAACACTTCGGTCAGCCGGGCAACGACGTGGGTGTCGAACTCCGCATTGAATTCGCCCTCTTCGGGGGCCGCTACGGCACCGCTCTGTAACGGACGCTGCTCCGCCTGCCAGCCAGCGAGACCGCCAGCCAGAATCGACACCTTACGGGCGCCGAAACTTTTCAGCATCCACCAGGCGCGGGGGGCCGAGAAGAGATCGCCCTCGTCATAGACCACAAGATGGCGATCGTCGTGAACGCCCAGCTCGCGCATGGCGACGGCGAAGCCTTCCGGGCGCGGCATCATATGCGGCAGGGAAGAGGTGTGATCGGACAGGGCTTCGATATCAAAAAACAGGGCGCCGGGCAGGTGGCCCGCGCGGTATTCGCCGGGAACGTCCCGGTGTTCCTGGCCCGGGGGCGCCATGCGGGCATCCAGAATCTGAATTTCTGGGTCATTGATATGTTCTGCAAGCCATTCGCTTGCAACGAAAAGAGACGTACACATGATTGCGTCCTCGCGCCATTACTCGTGTTGAAATTGTTAAATTTTTTTATCCGTTCAACAAGCGCATTTACAGCGTTGCGCGAGATGGCGCAAGAATTAGCGGGAAAATACGCTCCCGGAATCGGGAGCGTGAAAGGGGGCTCAGAATGAATCCTGATGCAGATAGCGCCAGGCATATTGCGCATAAAGCTCCGCACCGGTAGCCATAGCGTCTTCATCGATATTAAAACAGCCGTGATGGTGCGCGAAGTCAGAGCCTTTTTGCGGACAGCCGCAGCCGACCAGCGCGAAACAACCCGGTGCTTTTTCCATATAGAAACTGAAATCTTCACCGCCGGTGGTGGGACGTTCGGTCATGAGCGCCGCATCGCCAAAGGCGTCGCAGATCACCGATTGGGCCAACAGCGCGCTACGCTCTTCGTTTATCACAGGCAGCGTACCGTAGGTGTAATCTACCTGCGCGCTGGCGCCGTAGATGGCGGCAGTATGTTCGGCATAGCGTTCGATGGCGGTTTTCAGACGTTCGCGGGTTTCCAGGGTGAAGCAACGAACGGTGCCATCCAGCACGGCATTTTCCGCGATGACATTAAAGCGTGTACCGACTTCCATTTTACCGATGGTTACGACGGCGGAATCCTGTGCGGCCGTTTCGCGGGAAACGATGGATTGCAGGTTCATTACGAATGAAGAGGCAACCACCGCAGCATCGACGCAGGCTTCCGGCATGGAGCCATGGCCGCCGCGTCCTTTAAACGAAACCTTAAGCAGGTCAGCAGAGGCGAAGGATGAACCCACTTTACAGGAGACCTTACCGGAGGGCATCTGGCTCCAGATATGGATGCCAAAGACATTATCCACGCCTTCCATGGCTCCCTGATTGACCATTTCTCTGGCGCCTTCGGCGATTTCTTCCGCGGGCTGGAAAATCAGGCGGACATTGCCGGGAAGCTGGCTGCGAATGCTATTCAGCGCAGCGGCTGCGCTGAGCAGCATCGCGGTATGGGCATCGTGACCACAGGCGTGCATTTTCCCCGGAGTATGGGATTTGTAGCTCAGGTCATCATTAAGTTCCAGTATCGGCAGTGCGTCCATATCGGCGCGCAGTCCCACTGTTTTCCCGGGTTTACCACCCTGAATTTCGGCAATAATTCCGGTGGGTGTTGTGAGTCGGTAGGGTATGCCGAGTTCGTCGAGAGCTTTAGCGATCTGTTGGGTGGTGCGTATCTCTTCCCATGGCAGTTCAGGATGGGCGTGCAGATCGCGGCGAAAATCTATCATCTGATGCTGGTGCGCTTTAATAAATGCCGCAATGGCTGGGTTAGTCATGGTTTTTGGCCTCTGTCATTGCTTTAACCGTGTGGAAGATAACTTCTACGCCTTTGGCTATTTGTTCTGCATCCGTCCACTCATCGGGATGGTGACTGAGTCCATCACGGCTGGGGACAAAGATGAGCCCGGTTGGTGCCAGTCCCGCGAAGACCATGGCGTCGTGCCCGGCGCCGCTGACCATGGTTCTGCGGCTATAGCCAAGCCTGTCGCACTGTTGCTCCAGACTGTGGACAATCTCTGACGCCATGGGGGTAGGGGCAATGTACAGCGTTTGTTCAACTGCCGCAGTGATGCCCTGGTTTGCCTGCTGGTTGATAGCTTCCCGGGTCTGGTCGATAACCTGGCGCAGTTTCCGCTCATCACGTGAACGAATATCTACGGAAAACACGACCTGATGGGGAATAACGTTGGCGCCGTTAGGGTGGACCCGAAGCTTACCGACGGTTGCCACGGTCGCATCCCCGGCCTGGCGGGCGAAATCTCCCACCTGGCTGATGATATGGCTGGCAGCGAGAAGTGCATCCTGGCGTTTGTCCATCGGGGTTGTGCCCGCGTGGCCTGCCTTGCCGGTAAGCGTCACGCTAAGCTGGGTCATTCCGACAACCACATCGACAATACCGATATCGGTGCCGGTTTGTTCTAGCACCGGTCCCTGTTCAATATGTAATTCAATAAAGGCTTTGAGTGATTCAGGAGTGCGAACCACGCTGGAGACATCCTGGGGGGCATAACCGGCTTCTGACATGCGTTGGGCTGCGCTGATACCCGTGCTGTCATGCAGGCTTTCCAGCATCTGAGAAGAAATATGACCGGCCATGGCAGAGGATGCCAGCAGGCCACGTTCGAAGCTGGCGCCTTCTTCTTCTACCAGTGCGACGACTTCCAGCGGGTAATGCGGAGACAGACCCTGTTCATTAAATAATGTGGCGATTTCCAACGCCATAATCACACCGGCCGCACCGTCAAAGGCTCCACCATGGGGAACCGTGTCAAAATGGGAACCAATCATGACCGAAGGGAGATCGGCTCGGGTACCAGGCAGTGTACCGATAACGTTGCCTATGGCGTCTTCGCGAACCTGAAGTCCCGCCTGTTCCATCTGCTGGCATAGCCAGGCGCGTGCGGCGTGGGCCTGCGGACTGTAACTCATACGAGTGATACCCTGACCTGGCGTGGCGTTAAATTCGGCCAGTTCATCAAGAAATCGCCTAATGCGGGAAGCGCAAACTTTCATCGTTTTATCCTGTTATCGGGGTAATGTAGCTAACCAGAATACCGGCCAGCACAACAGAAACCATGGTGACGGAAATAAAACCACCGACCAGCATCGGGCCCAGCATATGGTGAGTTAATACCTCCCGCTCTTTTGCATCCCGGGTCAGGGAGTTAATGGCTTCGTTGGTAATAATATAGTCCGCCGGAAAGCCGTACAGAGCTGTCAGTGAAATGGCGAAGGCCATCGGCATATTAACGCCAAGTAATTTGCCGACCAGCCATGAAACAATAAACATACCTATCACCGCAGTAGTAATCAGCACCAGCATCGGGTAAATCAAACGTAACAGCATTTCCGGCGTTGCTTTATTTAGCGTGTCGAAAATAAATAACATCAACCCCATAACGGCGAAGCCAAAGCCATTTGCTTTCTGAAGTGTTTGACGCTCAAGAAAACCGAATGACGTGAAAATGACGCCGAATAACAGGCAGAGTACAAAAGGGCTAATGCTCACCAGCGGGGCGCAGAGATCGGAAACCCACCAGGCCAGAAAACCGACGAAGGCCAGACGCAGGAATTTAAAGTAGCTGGTATTATACTGGGCCGGAAAGGCGTTGAAGAAACGTGGCATTTCCTCTTCACCCGCGACAGTTGTGGTCTGTACCTTATTCGGCTCTGTCTGGAGTGAGTATTCTTTCCATTCACCGCGACGATACTTTTCCAGTACGTGACGGCCTTCTCGCTGTAGCATAATCGCGGTAAGAGGGTAACCCGCAAAGCCCTGCATGACGTAAATCAAGATAGCGAAGACAGACAGATCGACCAGCCCAGCTTCGGCGGCACCTTTGGACATGATTAACGAAGAAACGATGCCGCCAACCAGCGGAGGAATCGTCACCAGTGCAGTGTTCATGTCGAATAACACCATGCAGACGGCAAATACGGCAATAGCGATGCCTGCGATACCGGCAAGGGCGATCACCACCATTTTCCACTGTTTAGCTAACTCGCGCAGGGACAGCAAAGTTCCCATGTTGGTAATAAGCAAATACATTAGCATTACTGCAATGGCTGGTGTGATTCCGGCCTGACTGATGATATCCGCCGGGAAAAAGGTCCAGTAACCCACCAGGAATAGAACTGCGCAGACGAATACCGACGGTATCCAGGCTTTTGAACGCGTAGAGACGATATCGCCGATATAAAGTATTGCAATAATAATAACGAGTGCGACCATCTGATTCATTGGCAACTTCCATTGTTTTTTATGCTGTCAGGGGATGAGTGCGTTGCCATAATACAATAATTTCCAGAACATTCACGATATGTTATTTCGGGGGTGCCCGGTGTCGTGGTTGAAAATAAGATTATAATATTGGTTTTTTCAGTAACACCTGGTGTTTTATTCTGGGTGTTTTGATTATCCTGGTAATTAATTGTGGTGTTTTGAATAAAGTGTTACGGCGTTTTCTTATGACCTTCCAGCCAGCGGTTCTGGAACGAAGCCACCGGAGAATGTAACGCTCAGGGAGGCATTACCCGTTCAGGACGCGGCAGGCAGCAGGAGATAGACGCAGCTTTACGGAGAACGGGTTAGTGCTCCAGGATGTTGCCGAACATTGTTTCTTTTTAAAAAAATGTTGCCTTTTCCCGTAGGCAACGCCGTGATAGCTCTTTATAATCCTGCGCCAGGCATTACCGGGGGACCCGGTGTAAAACAGAACAACATCATAAGAGGTTATCATGGCTATTGAACGTACGTTTTCCATCATCAAGCCCAACGCGGTGGCGAAAAACGTAATTGGCAGCATCTTTGCTCGCTTTGAGACGGCTGGGCTGAAAATTGTGGGTACCAAAATGCTACATCTGACCGTTGAGCAGGCGCGCGGTTTTTACGCTGAACACGACGGTAAGCCGTTTTTTGACGGCCTGGTTGAATTCATGACTTCTGGCCCGATCGTGGTTACCGCACTGGAAGGTGAGAGCGCCGTGCGTCGTCACCGTGAAATCTTGGGCGCCACCAACCCGGCGGACGCGCTGGCCGGTACCCTGCGCGCCGACTACGCCGACAGCTTTACCGAAAACGGCACTCATGGTTCTGATTCCGTAGAGTCTGCGGCCCGCGAGATCGCCTTCTTCTTCGGTGAAGGCGAAGTCTGCGCCCGTACCCGCTAAGGGAATCTATTAAGCGGCGCTTACACTTTATTTCCCGGCAGCTGCTTGCAGCCGTGGAATCTGCGCCACAGAATTTGTACAATGCTGCGCCCCTGGAGGCTGAATGCTTCCCGGGGCGCTTCTTTTTTTAACCCGCCAGGGGCCATAACGTGTAACAACGAGGCCGGAAAAAATTATGTCAGAGCAAATTGTCACCCCCGCAGTTGCATCCGCTGCCGATACTGCTAACAACGAAAAAATTAACCTGCTGGATCTCACCCGCCAGCAGATGCGTGAGTTTTTTGTCGAGATGGGCGAAAAACCGTTCCGCGCCGATCAGGTCATGAAGTGGATCTACCACTACTGTAGCGATGACTTCGATGAGATGACCGATATCAACAAGGTGCTGCGCGGCCGCCTGAAGGCGGTAGCGGAAATCCGCGCGCCGGAGGTGGTTGAAGAGCAACGCTCTTCGGATGGCACGATAAAATGGGCGATTCTGGTCGGCGGTCAGCGAGTTGAAACCGTTTATATTCCGGAAGAAGATCGCGCCACGCTTTGCGTCTCTTCTCAGGTGGGTTGCGCGCTGGAATGCAAATTCTGCTCCACCGCGCAGCAGGGCTTTAACCGTAACCTGCGGGTATCGGAGATTATTGGTCAGGTATGGCGCGCGGCGAAAATTATTGGCGCCGCTAAAGTGACCGGTCAGCGCCCCATAACCAACGTGGTGATGATGGGGATGGGTGAGCCGCTGCTAAATCTGACCAATGTGGTACCGGCTATGGAGATCATGCTGGATGACTTCGGCTTCGGGCTTTCCAAACGTCGCGTGACCATCTCCACCTCCGGCGTGGTACCGGCGCTGGATAAGCTGGGCGATATGATCGACGTGGCGCTGGCGATTTCGCTGCATGCCCCGACCGATGAGATCCGCAACGAGATCATGCCCATCAACAAAAAATATAATATCGAGACCTTCCTGGACTCAGTCCGCCGTTATCTGGAAAAATCTAACGCTAATCAGGGTCGCGTGACTATCGAGTATGTCATGCTCGATCATATCAACGACGGTACCGAACACGCGCATCAGCTGGCGGAATGCCTGAAGGACACTCCGTGCAAAATTAACCTGATTCCATGGAACCCCTTCCCGGGGGCGCCCTACGGTCGCAGCTCTAACAGCCGTATCGACCGCTTCTCGAAGGTGCTGATGGGCTATGGTTTCACCACCATCGTTCGTAAGACCCGCGGTGATGATATCGATGCCGCCTGCGGCCAGCTGGCGGGCGAAGTTATCGACCGTACCAAGCGTACTCTGCGTAAGCGTATGCAGGGTGAAGCCATCGACGTTAAAAGCGTCTGATGCATTTGCCGCCCGCACCGGGCGGCGAAAATTCCGCTTTTCGCGATATCATCCAGGATTATGAGTCGCGAAGTGATAATTACGGTGCGTTTTTTCACGCTTTAAGGCAGTATGTAACGGCACAACAACAGTTTAGCCGCGTTAAAGTGGACAACTTTTGTGTACTGAGACCGGACAGGCGAGAAAAAGCTGTCTATGGTTAAGAAACCCGGCGCTAATATACCTGGCGCAAACGGTCGGTTCCGCAGATGGCGGAGTCGATACAACGGGAATAGCGCGGCGGCGAAGCCCGGTTGCGCAGAGATCTTTCGCGGCGCAGGACTAGCGCGAAGAGCGCAATAGTTGCCCTGAATGAAATACGGGGAATTCCAGTCGGCGCCAGTTACTTAATTCGAACCGTACCAGCAGTTGTAGCTAAATGAATACAGAAGCCACTAACGAACAGAATGCAGCACAAAGTACGGGCGAACGTTTGCGTAACGCCCGTGAACAACTTGGACTGAGCCAGCAGACGGTGGCTGAAAGACTGTGTCTTAAAGTCTCTACCGTTCGCGATATCGAAGAGGATAAATCCCCTTCGGACCTGGCCTCTACCTTCCTGCGCGGTTACATCCGTTCCTATGCGCGACTGGTGCATATTCCGGAAGACGAACTGCTGCCTATGATGGAAAAGCAGGCGCCGCTCAGAACCTCTAAAGTACAGCCGATGCAGAGCTTTTCGCTGGGCAAACGCCGTAAAAAGCGCGATGGCTGGTTAATGAGTTTTACCTGGCTGGTGCTTTTTGTGGTGGTCGGCCTTACCGGCGCCTGGTGGTGGCAGAATCACAAAGCGCAGCAGGAAGAGATTACCTCGATGGCGGATCAGCCCGTCACCAACCAAAGCGATGACGGTTCCCAGTCAGTACCGCTGGATACCGGTAGCGCCAACGATAGCGCGACGCCGACCGACAATAGCGCCAGCGCCGTTCAGAACAACACGCCGGCAGCGACCGCGCAGCAGGCTCCGCAGACTCAGCCGGAAAGCGCACCTCAGGCTACGCAACAGCCCGCCAGCCCGGCGGATAATAACGCCGTTGTGGCGCCGAGCCAAGCGAACGTAGACCAGACAGCGGGCCAGCAGCAGGCGCCTGCCAACGCGCAGGATCCGAACGCAACGACGGCTGGCCAGGGTCAGCTGCCGACCGATGCTGCGGGCGTAACGCCGCCGCCTGCCGATCCTAATGCGATCGTCATGAATTTTAATGCTGACTGCTGGCTGGAAGTCAGGGATGCTACCGGTAAGAAGCTGTTCAGCGGGATGCAGCGCAAAGACGGAAGTCTGAATCTGGCGGGCCAGCCGCCGTACCGCCTGAAAATTGGCGCACCGGCCGCCGTTCAGATCCAGTATCAGGGTAAACCCGTCGATCTGAGCCGCTTTATCAGAACTAACCAGGTTGCACGTTTCACACTGAACGCCGAATAATCGGCGTTCCGTTCCGAAGCCTGCATGACAGAGAAGTAGCATGAACCACGAATCCCCTATCCGGCGCAGGAAGTCGAAGCGCATCTACGTCGGAAATGTTCCTATCGGCGATGGCGCCCCCATCGCCGTACAGTCCATGACTAACACCCGCACCACCGATGTGGCGGCGACGGTTAATCAGATCCAGGCGCTGGAGCGCGTTGGCGCCGATATCGTGCGCGTTTCCGTGCCGACCATGGATGCGGCAGAAGCCTTTAAGCAGATCAAACAGCAGGTGCAGATCCCGCTGGTGGCCGACATTCACTTCGACTACCGCATCGCCCTGAAAGTAGCGGAATACGGCGTGGACTGCCTGCGTATCAACCCGGGTAATATCGGTAACAACGAGCGTATTCGTCAGGTAGTGGACTGCGCTCGTGATAAAAATATCCCGATCCGCATCGGTGTTAACGCCGGATCGCTGGAAAAAGATCTGCAGGAAAAATATGGCGAACCGACTCCGCAGGCGCTGCTGGAATCGGCGATGCGCCATGTGGATCATCTGGATAAGCTCAATTTCGATCAGTTTAAGGTGAGCGTGAAGGCTTCCGATGTCTTCCTGGCTGTAGAAGCTTATCGCCTGCTGGCCAAAGCTATCGATCAGCCTCTGCACCTGGGGATCACCGAAGCGGGCGGCGCCCGTAGCGGTTCGGTGAAATCCGCGATCGGCCTGGGAATGCTGCTGGCTGAAGGGATCGGCGATACGCTGCGCGTTTCGCTGGCGGCGGATCCGGTGGAAGAGATCAAAGTGGGCTTCGATATTCTGAAGTCGCTGCGGATCCGCGCTCGCGGGATCAACTTTATCGCCTGTCCGACCTGCTCGCGTCAGGAGTTCGACGTGATCGGCACCGTCAATGCCCTGGAGCAGCGGCTGGAAGATATCATCACCCCGATGGATGTTTCGATCATCGGCTGCGTGGTTAACGGCCCAGGAGAAGCGCTGGTATCCACCCTTGGCGTGACCGGGGGCAGCAAGAAGAGCGGCTTCTATGAAGACGGTAAGCGTAGCGATCGTCTGGACAACGACGATATGGTCGATCAGCTGGAAGCGAAGATTCGCGCCCGGGCAGCCATGATGGACGAAAGCAAACGCATTGACGTTCATCAGCTGGAAAAATAAAGCAAACTGGGAAGCGGCGCGCTTCCCGTGTATGATTGAACCCGCAAAGGCGCTCACGAACTTTCGGAGCCGCCGGAACCGGGTTCATTTTTTGTATAAGAGAACAGAGAACTAACGTGGCAAAGAATATTCAAGCCATCCGCGGCATGAACGATTACCTGCCGGAGGAGACCGCGCTCTGGCAGCGTATTGAAGGCATCCTGAAGCAGGTGCTCGCCAGCTACGGCTATAGCGAAATTCGTACACCGATTGTAGAGCAGACCCCGTTATTCAAGCGCGCCATCGGTGAAGTGACCGACGTGGTTGAAAAAGAGATGTATACCTTTGAGGATCGCAACGGCGACAGCCTGACCCTGCGTCCCGAAGGCACCGCGAGCTGCGTTCGCGCCGGCATCGAGCATGGTCTGCTGTACAATCAGGAGCAGCGCCTGTGGTATATCGGGCCGATGTTCCGCCACGAGCGTCCCCAGAAAGGGCGCTATCGTCAGTTCCACCAGATCGGCGCGGAAGTGTTTGGTCTGGCCGGTCCGGATATCGATGCCGAGCTGATTATGCTGACCGCCCGTTGGTGGCGCGAGCTGGGCATTGAACAGCACGTGAGCCTGGAGCTGAACTCCATTGGTTCTACCGAAGCGCGGGCCCGCTATCGCGAAGCGTTGATCGCCTTCCTGGAGCAGCATAAAGAGACGCTGGATGAAGACAGCCAGCGTCGGATGTACACCAACCCGCTGAGGGTGTTGGATTCTAAAAACGCGCAGGTTCAGGCATTGCTTGACGATGCGCCCCAGCTTGGCGACTACCTGGATGACGAGTCCCGCGAACATTTCGCCGGGCTGTGCGCTTATCTGGATGCCGCTGGCATCAGCTACACCGTGAACCAGCGTCTGGTGCGCGGGCTTGACTACTACAACCGCACCGTTTTTGAATGGGTGACCACCAGTCTGGGCTCCCAGGGAACGGTATGCGCCGGTGGCCGCTACGACGGTCTGGTAGAGCAACTGGGTGGCCGAAGCGCGCCGGGTGTCGGCTTTGCCATGGGCCTGGAGCGCCTGGTGCTGCTGGTTCAGGCGGTTAATCCTGAATTTAAAGCGAATTCCGTTGTCGATATTTATCTGGTCTCTTCGGGAAGCGGCACCCAGGCTCCGGCTATGCTGCTGGCGGAGCAGGTGCGCGACCGTCTGCCGGGGTGCCGGTTGATGACCAACTACGGCGGCGGTAACTTTAAGAAACAGTTCGCCCGCGCCGACAAGTGGGGCGCCAGCGTAGCGCTGGTGCTGGGCGAGGACGAGGTAGCCAATGGCAATGTGGTGGTGAAGGATCTGCGCTCCGGCGAGCAGCAGACCGTACCGCAGAGCGACGTGGCCGCCCATGTGCAGACGTTGCTGGGCTAATCCCCGGCAATAAGGCGTGAAGGAGTAAGGACTGCGTGGAAATTTACGAGAACGAACACGACCAGGTCGACGCGGTAAAACGCTTTTTTGCCAATAATGGCAAAGCGTTGGCCGTTGGCGTGGTGATTGGCATTGGCGCCCTGATCGGCTGGCGCTTCTGGAGTAGCCACCAAACGGAATCGGCCATGGGGGCATCTCAAGCCTATGAGCGCGCTATTTCCGGCGCCCAGGCAGGCAAGCCTGATTCGCTGGAAGCTGCCGGCAAATTCGTCACGGATAACAAAAACGCTTATGGGGCGCTGGCGGCCCTGAACCTGGCGCAGAAATACGCCCAGGACAACGACCTGCCGAAAGCGGCGGCTCAGCTGCAGCAGGGGCTTTCCGCCACGAAGGACGCCAACCTGCAGGCGTTGATTAACCTGCGTCTGGCGCGGGTGCAGATCCAACAGAAGCAGGCGGATGCCGCGCTGAAGTCGCTGGATACCATTAAGGGCGAAGGCTGGTCTGCGATTGTGGCCGATCTGCGCGGTGATGCGCTGCTCAGTAAGGGCGATAAGCAGGGGGCTCGCGAAGCCTGGAGTAAAGGGGTTTCCAGCCAGGCATCTCCGGCGCTGCGTGAAACCATGCAAATGAAAATAAACAACTTGTCCAGCTAAGAGGGACCCGATGCAATTGCGTAACTTACTTGTGCCAGGATTGCTGTCTTTGACCCTGCTCAGCGGCTGCTCGCTGTTCAGCAGCGAAGAAGATGTGGTGAAGATGTCTCCGTTGCCGGAAGTGACCAATCAGTTTTCGCCCAGCGAAGCGTGGAGCACTTCCGTCGGTAACGGAATCGGTGACTTCTATTCCAACCTGCATCCGGCTTCCCGGGACGGCGTGGTCTATGCCGCGGATCGCCACGGTATCGTAAAAGCCGTAAACGCCGATGATGGCCGTGAAGTGTGGTCTGTCGACCTGTCTGAAAAAACCGGTTTCTTCTCGCGTAACCGTTCGGCCCTGCTGTCTGGCGGTGTGACCATCGCCGGTACTCATATTTACGTTTCCAGCGAAAAAGCGGTGGTTTATGCCCTGAATGCGGCCGATGGTAGCGTGGCATGGCAGAGCAAAGTCGCCGGTGAAGCGCTATCTCGCCCGGTTGTCAGTGATGGACTGGTGCTGGTCCATACCAGCAACGGCATGCTGCAGGCGCTGAACGAAAGCGACGGAGCATCGCGCTGGACGGTGAACCTGGATATGCCGACTCTGTCGCTGCGCGGTGAATCTGCGCCGGCAACCGCCTATGGCGCGGCCATTGTTGGCGGCGATAACGGTCGCGTCAGCGCCGTGATGCTGGAGCAGGGGCAGATGATCTGGCAGCAGCGTATTTCGCAGGCCACCGGCGCCACCGAAATCGATCGCCTGGGCGATGTGGATACCACGCCGGTTATCGTCAATGGCGTGGTTTACGCGCTGGCTTATAACGGTAACCTGACGGCGCTGGATCTGCGCTCCGGCCAGATTATGTGGAAGCGCGAGTTGGGCTCGGTTAACGACTTCGTCGTTGACGGCAACCGTATTTTCCTGGTGGATCAGAATGACCGCGTACTGTCTCTGACCACTGACGGTGGCGTAACGCTCTGGACTCAGAGCGATCTGCTGCACCGTAACCTGACTACCCCGGTGCTGTTTAACGGCTACCTGGTGGTGGGCGATAGCGAAGGCTATCTGCACTGGATTGATACCACCAGTGGCCTGTTCTCTGCTCAGCAGAAGGTGGACAGCTCTGGTTTCCAGACCGAACCGGTTGTGGACGGCGGTAAGCTGTTTATTCAGGCGAAAGACGGTACGCTCTACGCAATTACCCGCTAATATATTAAGCGTAGCGAGAAGGAAACGGCTCCTGTACACATCAGGGGCCGTTTTATTGTTTACTGAAGCGATGCTAACGGCATCGTGGATTGTCAGTTATGAGGCTTTAGATAATGGTACCTGTGGTCGCGCTGGTCGGGCGCCCGAATGTCGGAAAATCTACCCTGTTCAACCGTTTAACCCGCACCCGAGATGCGCTGGTTGCGGATTTCCCGGGACTGACCCGCGACCGTAAGTATGGTCGTGCGGAGGTAGAAGGGCGCGAGTTTATCTGTATCGACACCGGCGGTATCGACGGCACCGAGGAAGGGGTGGAAACCCATATGGCGGAGCAGTCGCTGCTGGCGATTGAAGAGGCGGATGTCGTGTTGTTTATGGTGGATGCTCGTGCAGGCCTGATGCCGGCAGACGAAGGAATTGCCCGCCATTTGCGTACCCGCCAGAAGCCGACCTTCCTGGTGGCTAATAAGACCGATGGTCTGGATCCCGACCAGGCGGTTGGCGAATTCTATGCGCTGGGTATGGGCGATATCACCCCCATTGCAGCTTCACACGGGCGCGGCGTTACCAGTCTGCTGGAGCGCGTACTGCTGCCGTGGATGGAAGATGTCTCGCCTGAAGAGACTACTGACGACGATGAGTTTCCTCCGTTCGATGAATTTGATGAACAGGCGGAAGAAGAGGAAGAGGCGTTCAATCCCCAGGATCTGCCTATCAAAATGGCTATCGTCGGACGTCCTAATGTCGGTAAGTCCACACTAACCAACCGTATCCTCGGTGAAGAGCGGGTTGTGGTCTTCGATATGCCGGGCACGACCCGCGACAGTATTTACATCCCGATGGAGCGCGACGAACGTGAGTATGTACTCATTGACACCGCCGGGGTGCGTAAGCGCGGTAAAGTGACCGAAACGGTTGAAAAATTCTCGGTCATCAAAACCCTGCAGGCAATTGAAGATGCCAACGTGGTGCTGCTGGTCATTGACGCCCGTGAAGGGATTTCCGATCAGGACCTTTCGCTGCTGGGCTTTATTCTTAACAGCGGTCGCTCGCTGGTGATTGCCGTCAACAAGTGGGATGGCCTGAGCCAGGAAGTGAAAGAGCAGGTGAAAGAGACCCTGGACTATCGGCTGGGCTTTATCGACTTCGCGCGGGTGCACTTTATCTCCGCCCTGCACGGTAGCGGTGTGGGCAATCTGTTTGAATCGGTACACGAAGCCTACGATAGCGCCACGCGCCGCGTGAGCACCGCGATGCTGACCCGTATTATGAATATGGCGGCCGACGATCACCAGCCGCCGCTGGTACGCGGACGTCGCGTGAAGCTGAAGTATGCCCACGCCGGTGGTTACAACCCGCCGATCGTGGTGATTCACGGTAACCAGGTGAAGGATCTGCCGGATTCCTACAAGCGCTACCTGATGAACTACTTCCGCCGCTCCCTGAATGTGATGGGCACGCCTATCCGTATTCAGTTTAAAGAGGGGGATAACCCCTTTGCAGGCAAGCGCAACACCCTGACTCCGACTCAGATGCGTAAGCGTAAGCGCCTGGTTAAGCATATTAAGAAAAGCAAATAGCGAATCGGCGAGATTCACTAAGACGCATCAAAACCATCAGGCCCGCACTGTGCGGGCTTTTTTGTTGGCAGGAAGGAATCATCAGGAACAGGGAAGATTTATTAATAAGTCGTTCCTGTATATGCCAATAGAAACCCGTTTCCTGTCTGCTGGATTGTTTTAGGTTTACCGGTTTGATGTGAAAAATTCAGGAGGGGCACTCAACCTGGCGGGGCCGTTATGAGATTCCAGGTTGTTTCTCATCACCTCAAAATCTGGTTAAGTAGCCCATCACGCTCCCGGGTTTGCGTAGCCCCCCAGGATGAACCACCCCAGAAACACCACAGCAGCAATGAACACTATCACCGGGAAAGCAATGCCTATTCTCATACGTACTCCGTTTTAGCCGAAACCACTTTCCCGATAGTGTACCGAACTAATTTGATGACTACAGGGGTTTTTGGCCCCCCGAACGTTCTCAAGATAATGAGTTTTAAACTGATGCTGTGATCGGTTTCTAAGCCAATAGAACATATTTACCGTGGAGGGACGGTGTTTTATCAGAATGTGATGCCGATATAGTGGTGTTGCGTTAAATAACCGATGAAGAGAGTGGCGAGAAATTTGATGACGTCGTATACGGCATTATTTAACAGGTTTTGAATGATTTGTTTTAGCATAGAATCCCCATTTTGTGTTTCGTGTCTTCAGGGGTGCACATTCATCCTGTTCCTGTGCTTATGGGGCTTTCGTAACGCGGGGTTATGGCCTTTTTATCAGGTGGATAGTGCCTGCCTGGTAGTGTAGTTCCTTACTTCATTCCTTAATTTGTAACAGATATCTCCTAAATCCATACGGGTCGTTATTTACAGGCTATTCTTAACTACACGCCGTGATACCTGTGTCATGATTAACAGGTATGACATCCATACGTCTGTAGATGAGGGAACTATGAAAAAAACAATCGTCGCGCTGTCTGCGCTTTTCCTGGCCGCTCCGGTATTTGCTAACACCATGACACATGCAACCGATGAGACCGTTGCCGAAGCGCATAAAGGCGCTAACTCGGCAAAAGAGGGACTGCACCAGGCACAGAATAAAGGCGAGGAGCTGAAGCTGAAGTCACAGCATGCAGCAGAAGGGAAAAGTGACACCATGGGCAGCAAGGTGAGTGAAAAATCTCAGGAAACCTGGCATAAGACCAAAGAGGGCACCGAAAAGGGCTGGAACAGCACCAAAGAAGGCGCCGAGAAGGGCTGGGATAAAACTAAGGAAGGAACCGGCAAGGCCTGGGATAAGACCAAAGAAGGGTCTGAAAAAGCCTGGGATAAAACCAAAGAAGGCGCGGAGAAAGGCTGGGATAAAACCAAGCAGGGCGCCGAAGATCTGAAGAAGAAAGTGGCCGAATAATCACGCTGATTCAGACTATCAACAGCCCACGCTATGCGTGGGCTGTTGCGTTTATAGCATCCGCCAGACAAATCCCGCTTTCAGCATTGTCTGGCGGTGGGCGCTACTGCTGGATACCGAGGTATTTTTAAACTCGATAAATGGCGCCAGACTGTCGGTTAATCGGTAGCTGATTTGCAGCTTTCCTTCCGCATCTTCCCGGTGACCGCGATACAGCGTCTGGTTGCTTTTCTTATATTTAATGCCGTAGCTCAGTGACACCCTGTCTATTTTATAGCCGTTCATTAACTGCCACATTTGTGTCTGCTTACGTGGTTTACCCGTGGATCTTTTTATTTCATAGCGATACATCAGCGACAGCTTTTGATGCTTTGCATAGCTGTAACTGAACTTTAACTGTGGCTTATATTTACGGGCATTGGTTTTTCTGCTCCAGCCCATTTCCGGGGTCACATCCAGTAATGAAGACAAACGAAATCTCTGCTTCAAATGATATTTTAATTCATCGTGACCTCCGTGACTCCATGCGGCGACCCCCGATTCCCGGGCGGCGCGTTTATATTCCAGACCGGCACCGAAGCCGTTAGAAAAACCATGGCTGATGCCCAGACTTTCTTTATGGATCTTATCGACATCGGCGATCTCATGGTAATACTTCAGTTCCAGCGCGCAGGCGTGATGAGCCGCACCGCACAGGAACAGCAGCAGCGAAATAAGATATTTCATGGTGGATGAGCTCCATGCCGCGCTATTGCGGCGAAGCGGCCCGTAGCGAAAGGGCTCCGCTACGGGCGGTCAGTCAGCAGTGGTTACCACTCAGAGTGCCAGTTGATCTCCGGTAGGGCGTCTGAATCGATAGCCTTATGCATATGATCCAGGCTGGAGGCCAGCGGGCAGAGGGTTCCGACCTCGGTTTTACGGCAGTCCGGGGCCTGGTATTCGGTTTTCAGTAGTGGGTGCTGGCTATCCAGCGGCGTCAGGTTGCGGACCTGATCCAGACTCTGGGACTGGAACAGGATGCGGATATAGCGCTGTCCGCTGTCGTTGTCGCGCCAGCGCTCAAATACCAGGCTACCCGCCGGTGGAATATTGCCTTGAGGGTAGTTGCTCTGCTGCCAGTTAAAGCCCAGCAAAGTGCGCAGAAACGCAACGTTGGTGTCATGGGCCACGATCAGCAACCAGCGCGCTTCGGGCGGACCTTTCGGGTCGCGTTTGCCGGTCTGAAGCGCCAGCGCTATCTGGTTAAGCAACACCGAACCACCGCGTCGGGCCACCAGCGGGATATCATTGGTCAGGCTGTATCTAAGGGTGAGCAGCGGCATCAGGGCTGCGACCTCTCCGGCGTTACGGGCATGCCCAAAGGCGACCTGTTCCGGTGGCAGATTTTCGCTCCAGCCCAGGCGAATGGTCTCTGCCATATTCGACAGTACATTCAGCCCCTGAATCGCGACTTTGCCATTGGCGCTGACCTGCGGCGTCCAGGCCTCATCGAAGGCCGGGCAATTGTCGCCAGCGCAGACGGCCTTCTTCAGCCGTGCGACATCCCCGGCATAGCGCTGTTTCAGTTGTTCGGGAGAGCCCTTCATGGCCTGATCGATAGCGGCTTTCGCCTGCTGTGGATCCAGCGTGACCAGCCCCATTTTCAGCGCGTGGAACAGCGGGTCGCGATCGCCTTTCAGGCCGTGAATCGCGACGCCGCAGCCGGGAAAGGCGCCGTCGGTCAGCGCTCTGGCGGTGGCGCGGGTGCGCTGTAGCGGACTTGCCCAGACGTAAAGATCGCCCGGCGCAGGGCAGCCTGCCGGTAACAGACCGTGCTGACGCCAGCTTTTCGCTTCGGCCTGGCCTTTCAGCAGGGCGGCGGCATAGCCGTGACCGGTCAATTCGCCGTCACTGTTGTACCAGACCGGCCAGCTGCGACCGCTACCGGCCTCCATGGCTTCGCGGTTGCCCGGCGTTGGGGGACGAACCCCGTGGCGGCTGACCTCCACCACTTTTTCCAGGGTCCAGGAGGGGGCGGCCAGCGCACTGCCTGTGGAAATGGCGGCAAGGAAAACCCCCGCCAGTAATTGACGTAATTTACACATATTCTTGTCCTTATAGGTCTGATGTCGGCCTGAATCAGGCGCTGACGGAGTGCCTGAGGCTGTTGCGTCGGATAACAATGGCGGCGGTGATACAGGACATCAGCACAGAGGCCAGCCCGGTCGCCACCCAGAATATCGACAGGGCATGAAAATTGTAGAGCGTTTGCCCCGCCTCGATGACGGACGTTTTACTGATGATAACACCGGTAATAAATTCCCCAACGCCAGCACCAACATAGCTGGCGATGCCGATAGTGCCCAACGCTGCGCCAGCGGCTTTTTTCGAGGAGATATCCACCGCGATAAGTCCGCCCAGAAAGCAGGTGAGGGCGCCAATGGAAGCGCCAAACAGCACCATGGCGAAGATATCGCTGTAATAGTGGCGAGGGAACCACAGGATCAGCGCCAGACCCGCCAGATTCAGCATGCCGATCAGAGCCGCCATAATGCTGCGGTTATTGGAAAAGAAGCGATCGGAGAGGACGCCGGCGATAAGGGTACCGGCAATGCCCGCAATGGCGTTAACCCCAACAATGCCGGATGCCTCCAGGGTCGTGTAGTGCTTGGCCTGCTGCAGGAAGAAGATCCCCCATGAGTTAATGGCGTAGCGATCGACATACATAAAGGCGGAGGCCAGCGCCAGGGTCCAGAGGGCCGGGTTGCGCAGCGAGAATAACTGCTTTTTCAGCACCGAGCCGCTGGCCTGAGTGTCATCCTCTTCCTGAGGTGACATAGCAGGGTAACCGGCGCTCTGGGGGGAATCGCACATTAAAAACAGTATTAACACTATGCCCACCGCGCCCAGCACGGCCGTGGTCAGATAGCCCGCATGCCAGCCGAAACCAGCAATCACGGCGGCGATCACGATATAGGTCATCGCTTCACCAATGTTATGGGCAGTGGACCAGATACCGTAAAATGTTCCGCGCTCCTGATCGCCATACCAGCGCGCCAGCGACACCGCGCAGGGGCCTACGCCCATCGACTGGGCCCAGCCGTTAATGCCCCAGAACAGCGTTAGCAATACGACGTTGGTGGTCACCCCCATCATCAGGTTCATGATGGCGCTCAGCAGCAGGCCGAAGGCCATAAAGCGCACTACATTGGCGTGATCGGCCAGAAAGCCGTTCACCAGCTTGCCGATGGCATAGGTGAAGAACATTGCCGAGCCAATCACGCCAAGGTCGGTGGGGGTCAGCCCCAGATCCACCAGGGCGCTCTTGGCCACGGTGAAGGAGAGGCGACAGACGTAAAACATCACATAGGCGACGGTCATCGCCAGAAAGGTGCGCCAGCGCAGCAGGCGGAATGCCTTTTCGTTAAATCCCCCTCGCGGTCGGACCGCGGGAGACGCTTTAAAAAAAGCCAGGATACCAGACATTGTTCTTACTCCACGGTAGGGATTGAATATCAACGTGGCTATGTGTTCACTGACTGTTCCTGAGGTCATGACTCTGCCTGGCTCCGGTGTTTCGTTACGGGCGCATTTCGCCGCTCCGATACCGCCGGGGCGCGTCAGAGTATTTCAGTTGGGCATACTGCCATGCCTGCCGCAGCCTGACCTGTGCACAAAGATGACTTTCCGCTGTCGCACATTAGCCAACGCCGTCGTTCAGCGGCGGCTTGTTATTGTTCTGGCCGCCGTGTTTTTGCAACCGGAGTCCGGTCGTGAAACTGCTACTTCAGTGGTTGGACGATCATCTCCGCCAGTTGCGGGTAGAGCGCCGGTGTGCTCATTAATACCGGGTTGCCGTGATCCAGACCGCCGTCGTCCAGATAGCGATTGGTGATGCCACCGGCTTCCTGAACCAGTACCAGACCGGGCAGGCTATCCCAGGGATTCATATGGGGTTCGTAGTAGCCAATCAGCCGACCGGCGGCGACCTGGGCCGTCATCAAAGCACCGGAGCCGCTACGGATAAACATGCCGCCAGCGCCGAGTAGATGGCTGATAAAGGGAACGAAATCTTCCGGGGTGACCCGATGCGAGGTGCCCACGCCCATAACGCCTTCTTCCACAGAGTGAGCGCCATGTACGCTGATACGCTCCTGGTTCAGGAAAGCGCCTTGGCCCCGGCAGGCGTGGAACAGCTCCTGATGATTGGGATCGCAGACTACGCCGATAACCGGTTCCCCACGGTACAGTACTGCCAGCGAGACGCACCAGGTGTGCAGCCCGTTCAGAAAGCAGGCGGTGCCATCGATAGGGTCGACCACCCACAGAAACTCCGCCTCACGAGGCTGACCGCCACTCTCCTCGCCCAGAAAGCCGTCCTGCGGGAAGGTCGTTGCCAGAGTATCGCGAATCTGATTTTCCACATCGCGATCCGCCTGGCTTACCACATCCTGCAGATCGCCGCCTTTATGCTCCACGGCAAGCTGCTGACGCTTGCGGTAAAACGTCATCGCCCGCTGTGCTGCGCTGTCCGCTAACTGGCAGGCGAACTGATAACGTCGTTCTATTTCTGTCGATATTTCTGTGGGGATAGCCCGGTTCATACGTCGTTTTCCTTTTGGTTGCACACGTGTGCAATTTCAGGGTTAAAAAAATGCCCGACCGGCACAGGGCAGTATGGGCATATTGCTCATCCGGTTCTGTGATCCTCTCCAAATAAAATAAAAATTCTGTTTTTTTATAAATAAAATAATAATTTCGACTAGCGGCGGGCGATCAACTGTACGGGAACCACCTTTTTTACCGGTGGGCGCTGATCGTCTTCCATACGCTGGATAAGCAGCGACACCGCTTCACCGGCCAGCCGCTCGACATCCTGGCGCAGGGTGGTTAACTGCCGGGCGGCATATCCGGCCTCCGGAATATCGTCAAAGCCGACCAGCGGCAGCGAAGAAAGCGACGGATGCTGACTAAGGGCGTCACGCAGGCCCAGCGCCAGAGTATCGGTGGCGCAGAACACGCCATCGATATCGGAGTATGTTTGTAACTGCGCAACAGCGTTAAAGCCTGCGTGGTAGTCGCTGCCGTTAACGTCAATGCAGGTAGCATTGGTCAGCGCCTGGCAGAACGCGTCCCGACGCTGCCGGGTACTAAAGTTGGCGGGCTGTTCGCCAATAAATGCCGGGCGCTGGCAGCCGCGCTGCTGCAACCAGCGGGCGGCCTGGCGAGCGCCGTCGACGTTATCGCTATAGACCACATCGGTGCCGGGCAGATCGGTATCGCGATTGATAATAACTACCGGGATACTGCGGGCCACGTATTCCTGGGCCAGAGACAGCGGCGGGGCGCCGGAAGTCATGATAATTCCCGCCACGTGATAGCTCATCAGATCCCGCAGGCCGGGCGCCTGCTGGTAGCTGTCTTCGGCGTTGACCAGCAGAGGGATCAGCCCCTGGCGCGCCAGCTGGTGGGTGAGGGGGCCAATCAGCTGGTTGCGAAAGGCGTTACTGAAACCCGCAGTCACCAGCCCGACAAAATTGCTGCGCCCTTTGTTCATGCTACGGGCCAGAATATTGACCTGATAGCCCAGCTCCCGGGCGGCCTTTTCCACCCTGCGGCGGGTTTCGGGCGCGACGGAAGCCCCGGGCGTAAAAGCGCGCGAAACGGCGGAGCGGGAAACGCCGGCCAGTCGGGCCACATCGCTGGCGGTAACCCATTTTTTCTCGGTGCTCATGGCTTCTCCGATGGACGTTAGCTGGCTTCTACTGTACTGGAAGTGGCCTGCGCTATCTATCGTTCAGGTCGGGCATCGCGTTGATTGTTTGCAGATATTAACGGCACGGCTTCGACAGCATAGCAACCAGCGTATACACTTTTCCCCCAGAATTTTATTTGAGTCAGGAATACCCTATGGCCTCGCTGCAAAGACCCGTACTGTCGCTTCCGGATGGCGCCGATAAGCTGCTGCTGCACTCCTGCTGTGCGCCCTGCTCAGGAGAGGTGATGGAGGCGATTCAGGCGTCGGGCATCGACTATACGATCTTTTTCTACAATCCGAATATCCACCCGCAAAAAGAGTACCTGATCCGCAAGCAGGAAAATATCCGCTTTGCGCAGCAGCACGGCGTACCTTTTGTCGACGCTGATTACGATACGGATAACTGGTTTGAGCGGGCAAAAGGGATGGAGTGGGAGCCGGAACGCGGCGTTCGCTGTACCATGTGTTTTGATATGCGCTTCGAACGCACCGCGCTGTACGCCTGGGAGAACGGCTTTCGCGCGATTAGCAGTTCACTTGGCATTTCGCGCTGGAAAAATATGCTGCAAATCAATGATTGCGGGCGTCGCGCCGTGGCGCCTTACGCCGGAATGCATTACTGGGACTATAACTGGCGCAAGCAGGGCGGTGCGGCACGGATGGTGGAAATCAGCAAGCGCGAGCATTTTTATCAGCAGGAGTATTGCGGCTGCGTTTATTCATTACGCGATACCAATCTGCACAGGAAAAATCAGGGGCGACCGCTGATTAAGATCGGCGTTCGTTACTATGGCGATGACAGTGATGCGGAGTAACGCCTGCTCCCGGCAACAGAGGTAAAACGGATGGAAGTACTACATTGCCCTAACTGCGAAGGTTTACTGGTACAAGAGGGCGACCGGGCCCACTGCAACGACTGCGGGCAGGATTTTCAACTGGAGGCGCGCTGCCCCGAATGCCATCAGCCGCTGGAAGTGCTGAAAGCCTGCGGTGCGGTGGACTATTTCTGCCGTAACGGACACGGTTTGATCTCGAAAAAGCGGGTGATCTTTGCCCCTGGCGCCGGGGCTTAGGGATCGCCGCACTCCTCGCCGTGCTCCCACAGATCTTTTAGCGCTGGCGGGGCGTCAGTCTCCGGCACCAACAGGATCACATCCTGATATTGGGTGCTGACGTGGCGGGTCCAGGTTATCTGGATCCGGTAGTAGCGTTGGTCGCCCTGGCCGGGGGAATCCGGGCGACCGGGGGGCATCCCCAGCGGCAGTATCTGGCGTAGAATTTCGCACACCCGGCGGCGGCGCTCTTCGTCCAGCGCGGCCAGCACGATGCGCCGCTGGCCGGAAAGGCGTGGGATCCAGGCGAAGCCGCCCTCGCGGGCCAGCTCCACGATGGCATCGTCGGTCAGTTCGGGGAACGGCGCCATTAGAGTACGCCCACCGTTTTCCACGCCTGCTCAATGGCTCCGGCGACCTCGTCATCAAAACGCTGGCGGGCGTGAGCCAGAGTCAATTGTGCGAAGGTGGCGAAGTCGGCATCCTGCGGCAGTTCGCTGTCGCACAGCGTGTCGTACCAGATCCGTCCGGCGCGCTCCCAGGCGTAACCGCCCAGGGCGCTGGCCGCCAGATAAAAGGCGCGATTGGGGATGCCGGAATTCAGATGGACGCCGCCGTTATCCTCCCGGGTTTTGACAAAATCGTTCATATGGCCCGGCTGGGGATCCTTGCCCAGCAGCGGATCGTCATAGGCGCTTCCGGGGTCGGACATAGAGCGCAACCCCTTGCCGTTAATTCCTGACGCCAGCAGATCGGCGCCAATCAGCCAGTCTGCCTCATCGGCACGCTGGCGCAGGTGATACTGCTTTACCAGACTGCCGAACACGTCCGACAGCGACTCATTCAGGGCTCCGGCCTGTTCAAAGTAGACCAGCGCGGCTTCGTGTTCGGTCACGCCGTGGCTCAGCTCATGGGCCACCACGTCAATAGCGATGGTAAAGCGGTTAAAAATCTCGCCATCGCCGTCGCCAAACACCATCTGCTGACCGTTCCAGAAGGCGTTCTGGTACTCCTGACCGTAATGGACGGTGCCGACCAGCGACATACCCTGATTATCCAGCGAGTCGCGCTGGTACTCGCGCCAGAAGAAGTCGTGGGTAATCCCCAGATAGTCGTAAGCTTCATCTACGGCGCTGTCGCCGCTGGCGGGCTGACCCTCTTTACGGGCCTGCACGCCGGGAAGCTGTTCCTGATTTTGCGCATCGTAGATGTCGCGCAGCAGCGCGCCTTTGGCGCCGGTGGCGGCATGACGCTGTCGGGGATAGCCCTGGGCCATCAGCGTCTGTACATGGGTCAGCGTCTGGCGGGCGCAGCGCTGCTGGAGCGCCGAGCCGTGGGCGATAATTCGGGTCAGAATATAGGGCGGGATAACGCCGGAGTATTGGCTGCGTCTCATTCGGGCCTCCCTGATGTCGATGCCTTCCGCCTGGTGGCTTAAGTATAGCCGCCGGAAGGCGCACCGGTGGTTCAGGGGGCCTTTTTGGCGCGTCGTTTTTTCTCGGGCGTGATGCGGGTCACCTGACTTTCTACCCAGCCGTCCGCCAGGCGGGTGGTCAGGCTATCGCCGGCGTGCACCTGGGCGGTCTGTTTCAGCACTTTGCCGTCAGATGCGGAAGTCACGCTATAACCACGGGCCAGCGTCGCCAGCGGGCTGACGGCTTCAAGGTGAGTCAGGGCGCTGCCAAAGCGCTCGCGGGTGGCGCTCAGGCGACGGGACATAGTCTGAGACAGTCGATATTCCAGATTCTGAATCCGGCTGGCGGCGCGGTGGATATGGGGCTGTGGCTGCTGCTGGTCAAGACGGCGGACCAGGCGAAGCTGGCGCTCGTTAGCGCGTTTCATCTGCTGCTCCAGAGCGCCGTCCATCCGCTGGCGTAGCCGAATAAGCGCGGTCTGCTGGCGGGCCAGGCGTAGCTGCGGATGCTGCTGCTGCAGACGATGATTCACCAGGGAAAAACGTCGGGCGCAACCGGCCAGGTAGTAATCCATCGCCATCTCCAGCCGACGCTGTTGCCCCTGGCTCTGACGCAGCAGCTCCTGCTGATTACGGCTGACGATCTCCGCGGCGGCCGAAGGGGTCGGAGCGCGCAGATCGGCCACGAAGTCGGCGATGGTCACGTCGGTTTCATGCCCTACGGCGCTGACGATGGGAATACGGCTGGCGAAAATCGCCCGGGCCACCCGTTCGTCGTTAAAGCTCCACAGATCTTCCAGCGAGCCACCGCCGCGCCCGACGATCAGCACATCACACTCATTGCGAAGGTTTGCCAGTTCGATGGCGCGAACGATCTGCGCGGGCGCTTCGGCGCCCTGTACCGCGGTGGGGTAGATAACCACCGGCAGCGAAGGATCGCGACGCTTCAGAACGTGCAGGATATCGTGCAGCGCGGCGCCGGATTTCGAGGTTACCACCCCAACCTGGTGCGCCGGGGTTGGCAGCGCCTGTTTGAGCGCCGGGTCGAACAGCCCCTCGTCATTAAGCTTTTGCTTGAGCAGCTCGAACTGCTGTTGCAGCAGGCCATCGCCTGCGGGCTGCATGCTTTCGGCAATAATCTGGTAGTCGCCGCGCGGCTCATAGAGTGTGATATTCGCCCGAATCAGCACCTGCTGGCCCTGTTCCGGGCGGAAGGTGACGCGGCGATTGCTGTTGCGGAACATGGCACAGCGTACCTGGGCGCCGTCATCCTTCAGCGTGAAGTACCAGTGACCTGAGGCAGGGCGGCTAAAGTTAGAGATTTCGCCGCTTATCCAGACCTGGCCCATTTCGCGTTCCAGCAGTTGACGCACCGTCTGATTAAGACGGGTGACGGTAAAAACGGAGGCGGGGAGAATCGAAGACATGTGAGCTGGATCAAATTCCAAATCAGCAGGTTATTCAGTCGATACTACCGTTACGACAGGTGAAGGCAAGTTTTTTAGCAAAAAAATGTGGATGCAACCGATTACCACCTGTATAATGCCGCGGCAATATTTTATCTGTTCTCTAACCCCCAGGTCGAGATATTGCCCATGCTACGTATCGCTAAAGAAGCACTCACGTTTGATGACGTTCTGCTGGTTCCCGCACACTCCACCGTTCTGCCGAACACCGCCGATCTCAGTACTCAACTGACCCAATCCATTCGCCTGAATATTCCTATGCTTTCTGCGGCTATGGATACCGTCACCGAAGCGCGTCTGGCGATTGCGCTGGCTCAGGAAGGCGGACTTGGTTTTATTCACAAGAACATGTCCATTGAGCGCCAGGCCGAAGAGGTTCGGCGGGTGAAGAAACACGAAAGCGGCGTAGTGACTGACCCGCAGACCGTGCTGCCTTCCACCACCCTGAAAGAGGTCAGAGAGCTGACCGAGCGTAACGGCTTTGCCGGTTACCCGGTGGTTAACGAAGCTAACGAACTGGTCGGTATCATCACCGGCCGTGACGTGCGTTTCGTGACCGATCTCAGCCAGCCAGTCAGCGCCTATATGACCCCGAAAGAGCGTCTGGTCACCGTGCGTGAAGGCGAGTCCCGCGATGTGGTGCTGACCCGCATGCACGAAAAGCGCGTTGAGAAGGCGCTGGTGGTGGATGAAGGTTTCCACCTGCGCGGCATGATCACCGTGAAAGATTTCCAGAAGGCCGAGCGTAAGCCGAACGCCTGTAAAGATGAGCATGGCCGCCTGCGCGTAGGCGCTGCGGTTGGCGCTGGCGCCGGTAACGAAGAGCGTATCGACGCGCTGGTTGCCGCAGGCGTTGACGTGCTGCTGATCGACTCTTCCCACGGTCATTCCGAAGGGGTGCTGGAGCGCATTCGCGAAACCCGCGCCAAATACCCGGATCTGCAGATTATCGGCGGTAACGTCGCGACGGCCGCTGGCGCGCGTGCCCTGGCGGAAGCTGGCGTTAGCGCAGTGAAAGTGGGTATCGGCCCCGGCTCCATCTGTACTACCCGTATCGTCACCGGGGTAGGGGTTCCGCAGATCACTGCCGTCTCCGACGCCGTTGAAGCGCTGGAAGGCACCGGTATTCCGGTTATCGCCGATGGCGGTATCCGTTTCTCCGGCGACATTGCCAAGGCTATCGCCGCTGGCGCCAGCGCCGTGATGGTGGGCTCCATGCTGGCGGGCACCGAAGAGTCCCCGGGGGAGATCGAACTCTACCAGGGCCGTTCCTTCAAATCCTACCGCGGTATGGGCTCGCTGGGCGCCATGTCCAAAGGCTCTTCCGATCGCTACTTCCAGAGCGATAACGCCGCCGACAAACTGGTGCCGGAAGGGATTGAAGGGCGCGTAGCCTATAAGGGCCGCCTGAAAGAGATAGTGCATCAGCAGATGGGGGGCCTGCGCTCCTGTATGGGCCTGACCGGCTGTGGTACTATCGACGCCCTGCGCACCAAAGCGGAGTTTGTTCGCATCAGCGGCGCGGGGATTCAGGAAAGTCACGTCCACGATGTGACCATCACCAAAGAGTCCCCCAACTATCGCCTGGGCTCCTGATATGACTCGCCCGGCCCTGCGCCGGGCGATTGACTTTAATTGCTACTGCCTCGGAATAAACGTCAATGACGGAAAACATTCATAAACATCGCATACTTATTCTCGACTTCGGTTCTCAGTATACCCAGCTGGTTGCGCGCCGCGTGCGTGAACTGGGCGTGTACTGCGAACTCTGGGCGTGGGATGTGACTGAAGAACAGATTCGTGGGTTTAACCCCAACGGGATTATTCTTTCCGGCGGTCCGGAGAGCACCACGGAAGCCAACAGCCCGCGTGCGCCGCAGTATGTCTTTGAAGCGGGAGTGCCGGTATTCGGCGTGTGCTACGGCATGCAGACCATGGCGATGCAGTTGGGTGGCCAGGTTGAAGGCTCCAGCGAGCGCGAATTCGGCTATGCCCAGGTGGAAGTCACCACCGACAGCATGCTGGTGGAAGGCATTGAAGACGCCCTGAGCGCCAGCGGTAACCCGCTGCTGGATGTCTGGATGAGCCACGGCGACAAAGTGACCGCCATCCCCGACGGTTTTGTGACCGTTGCCAGCACCGAAACCTGTCCGTTCGCCATTATGGCTAACGAAGAAAAACGCTTCTACGGCGTGCAGTTCCACCCGGAAGTGACGCATACCCGCCAGGGCCTGCGGATGCTGGAACGCTTCGTGCGTGACATCTGTGGCTGCGAAGCGCTGTGGACGCCAGCGAAAATCATCGACGATGCCGTTGAGCGCATCCGCCAGCAGGTGGGTAACGATAAAGTGATTCTCGGCCTGTCCGGCGGCGTGGACTCTTCTGTGACGGCGATGCTGTTGCACCGCGCCATTGGCGATCGCCTGACCTGCGTCTTCGTGGACAACGGTCTGCTGCGTCTGAACGAAGCCCAGCAGGTGATGGAAATGTTCGGCGACCATTTCGGACTGAACATTGTTCATGTGCCCGCAGAAGAGCGCTTCCTGTCACAACTGGCCGGTATCGACGAGCCGGAAGCCAAGCGTAAAACTATCGGTCGCGTCTTCGTAGAAGTGTTCGACGAAGAAGCGCTGAAACTGGAAGACGTGAAGTGGCTGGCCCAGGGCACTATCTACCCGGACGTTATCGAGTCTGCCGCTTCCGCCACCGGTAAGGCGCATGTCATCAAGTCGCACCACAACGTGGGCGGCCTGCCGAAAGAGATGAAGATGGGCCTGGTTGAACCGCTGAAAGAGCTGTTCAAAGACGAAGTGCGCAAGATTGGCCTGGAGCTGGGTCTGCCGTTCGAGATGCTGTATCGCCATCCGTTCCCGGGACCGGGTCTGGGCGTTCGCGTACTGGGCGAAGTGAAGAAAGAGTACTGCGATCTGCTGCGTCGCGCCGACGCCATTTTCATTGAAGAGCTGCGTAAAGCCGACCTGTACGACAAAGTCAGCCAGGCGTTCACCGTGTTCCTGCCGGTGCGTTCGGTAGGCGTTATGGGCGATGGCCGTAAGTACGACTGGGTGGTTTCCCTGCGTGCCGTCGAAACCATCGACTTTATGACCGCTCACTGGGCGCATCTGCCTTATGAATTCCTGGGCCGCGTCTCTAACCGCATCATCAACGAAGTGGATGGCATCTCCCGCGTGGTGTATGACATCTCTGGTAAGCCGCCAGCGACCATTGAGTGGGAATAAGCCGATAACCCTTCCTGAGTTTTCATGAACAGGTAAAACTGCAATCAACCCTCTGTTTTTACAGGGGGTTTTTATTTATGTACATTCATACTTGCTCGATATACCGTCCTCGCCCATCCCCATGTCCCAGATCCGTTGAGGTTACCGCCAGCGCCTCTTTGTAGCTTAACCCCTGCCCCTCGTAATAGCGGATCGCATCCTGCGCCCAGGCATAGCGAAGAGCGTGAGGGGAGTATTCGCCCGTCAGCCCGGCATCGCGGAGAGGGTTGTGCCAGTAGTCCATCGCGGATTTCAGATCCGGCTTGTCAATCAGATGCTCGTTACGCTCCCCCGGCAGTTCCTCCTGTATCGGTAGAGCGCTGCCTGTTGAAATTCTGCCGCGGTATTTCCTTCTTATGTATATCCCATTGACATATCCCATGATTGCCTTATGCTGGCACTGTGTACAAAACTTCACCACTGGAGGCGAGGATGGAAAAGACAACCGTATTCAAAAGCAACCGTAGCCAGGCGGTGCGTCTGCCAAAAGCGGTGGCTTTACCGGAGGATGTCAAACACGTGGATATCGTCGCGGTAGGGCGAACGCGCATTATTACTCCCGCAGGCGAAAGTTGGGACAGCTGGTTTGATGGTGAGAGCGTGACGTCTGACTTTATGGCCGCCCGTGAACAGCCAGGTGACCAGGACCGGGAAGAGTTCTGATGCTCAAATACATGCTGGATACCAATATCTGTATCTATACGATCAAAAATAAACCTCAGGCAGTCCGGGAGGCGTTTAACCAGCATTACGGGCGGATGTGCATCAGTTCTGTCACGCTGATGGAGCTGATTTACGGCGCGGAGAAATCTGCCAGCCCGGAGAAAAACCTGCGCGTGGTCGAAGGATTCATCGCCCGGTTGGAGGTGCTGAATTATGGTATCGATGCGGCGGTACAGACGGGGCAAATCCGGGCAGAACTGGCAAGAGCAGGTACGCCCGTTGGCCCGTATGACAGCATGATTGCGGCCCACGCCCGCGCACTGGGTTTAATTCTGGTGACGAACAATACCCGTGAGTTCGAACGTATTAATGGATTACGTCTGGAAGACTGGAGTATCAGCTAAGCCATTTAGTTCAAAGACAATGTCAGGGGAATGATTTAACGTCTGGCGCATAACAGCGATAAAACCCCTCTAAGCCCGCGTGAATGCGGGCTTTTTTGTTTTTGCGTTTGCCTCGTGCTATTTAGTACAGACACCTGCCCTGATGATGGGTTAATCAAATCAGGAGAACGCAAGATGTCTGACTATCCCACTGTCGCGCTGATTGGTCCTGGCGCTATCGGGACCACCATCGCCGCTGTTCTGCATGAAGTTGGCCGAACGCCGCTCCTTTGCGGGCGTACCGCGCATTCGCAGTTAATTTTGCGGCACGACGCGAGGGAAGTCGTGGTGCCAGGCCCGGTATTGAACGATCCGGCAGCGATCGGTCGCCCGTTCGATCTGGTGTTTGTCGCGGTGAAAACCACCCAGGTTGCTGACTGCGCCAGTTGGTTGGCTGCGCTGTGTGATGAAAACACGGTGGTATGTGCGCTGCAAAATGGCGTCGAGCAGGAAAGCCAGTTAGCGCCCTACGTCAACGGCGCGACGGTGCTGCCTTCGGTGGTCTGGTTCCCGGCCCAGCGTGAGCCCGATGCTTCAGTCTGGCTGCGCGCTAAACCACGTCTTACGTTGCCTGATGTGCCGCAGGCAAAACGGATAGTTGATGTGCTCGGCGACACAGGCTGCGCGGTTGAGCTGTCAGCCGATTTTATCTCCATCGCCTGGCGTAAACTGCTACAGAATGCCGTTGCCGGTCTGATGGTCCTGGCTAACCGACGCGCCGGGATGTTCTCACGAGAGGATATCACCGAACTGGCTCTGGCTTATCTGCGCGAGTGCCTGGCGGTAGCCCGTGCCAGCGGTGCATCGCTGAACGATGATGTTCCTCAGGAGATCGTTGATGTTTTCCGCCGTGCTCCTGTCGACTTAGGCACCTCAATACTTGCCGACCGACAGGCTAATCGCCCGCTGGAATGGGATATCCGCAATGGCGTGATACAGCGTTATGGTCGCGTTCATGGTATTCCTGTGCCCATCAGCGAGGTGCTGGTGCCGCTGCTGGCGGCCGGGAGCGAGGGGCCGGGGTGAGCTGTTAAGGCCGGGGGGTAAGACCCCCGCTCAATACATCCATCTGTCCGCAGTCTCATCATCAGGGCGCAGGCTCATTACAGGTTCAGATGCGGATTCGCCGTCAGGCACGGGTGAATAGACGTTGTGCGGGTTTTATGTCACTTTGTGGTGATAATTCCCTATACACGTCTATGATATCTATGTTCAAACGTCTCCTCTCTTCCCTGAGCAGTAAAAAAAATTCCTCAACAGTAGAGCCCGCGGCGGCGGATGAATCATTGATTGTTGCCTACGATGCTTACGGACAGCAGATGAAAATCCCGCGTAGCGAGTGGCGCGACAAGGTATTTTTGCCTGCTCTGCAACAAAAGTGGGACAGTGCGGCAGATCTCTATAGCGCAATTCTGTCGGGCCTGGAGGATGGTTTCCCTGCCGATCTGATACCGGCTGCCGAACGTCTGGTTGAAATTGACGACATCCCCGAACGCGCGCATGTGATTCAGGGGATTGTATTAATGGAAAATGGTCAATCCGATGCCGCCGAACGCACGCTGCGTGCCGGGATTGCGAAAGTCGGCGCAACCGGAACGCTGCTGACTAATCTGGCTAAGGTCTTTGCCGGGCGCGGTGAGGACAGCCGCGCAGGCGAAACGCTCTGGCAGGCGATTCAGGCCGATCCGAATCAGGATAACGGCCTGCTTTGGTGGGCAACGCTTCAGCAGGAGAGCCAGGGAGAAGCCGGATATCTGAATGCGCTTCGCACGGCAGCAGCTTTACCCGGTAGCTGGAGAGCGCAACTGTGGCTGGCGCGCCATCATCTGGAGCAGGGCGAAACAGAGCAAGCCCGGGTCTTATACCGTGAAGTGCTGGCTGGTAAGGCGTTCGACGCCGGTGCGTTAATGATGATTTCCGGCGATCTGGGACGGAATGGCGAAATCGCGTCAATCGTTGAACTTGTCGCACCGATCTATGACGAACATCAGCATGACCCCATGGCGGGCATTAACATACTGCGCGCTTATCAGGAGCTTGGTGAGGTTGAGGAAGGCGAAAAGCTGCTTGCCCGGATGTATGCCCTGGGTCTGGCGCCCCTTAAACAGCATCTTGATGAGTTCGCGCAGGCTTTTCAGGAGATGCGTAAACAGGATGTTCAGCACGCGGCTGTCGATTCCAATGAGTTGCAGATCAAAACGTTGTCACTGACTCAACCGATTTGGCATTACGGTTTGAATCGGGCTGACTGGCTCTTTAGCCGCAAGCCTGAAGACGCTCAAAAAATAGGATTCTTTGCACTTTCAAAAATAGTGGAAGGCTCTGTGCAATCCGAATCGCAGCTTGAAGACAATATTGGACGTCTGAGCCGTGCTATTCCCCTTTATTTTGCTGAAGCGGTGCATTACTGGAGCCACTACGCGTCGAGTTGTTATATCCAGGTGGTGGAAGGTAAAGGTCCCATATTATCCGGCAATGAGACTGACGGTAACGCGCTTTTCGATCTGGTACCGCCCGCGATGAATTATTTTGTTACCGGAGAAATCGGCTGTTCCGGAAAAGGGGAGCAGGAGCAGTGGCAAGTGTCGCTCACCCTCTGGAACTGCGCGGCAAGAACGAAACAGGTCTCAGAAAGTGGCCAGGCGCTGGAAGCAGAGCTGGGATCGCTGATTCTGGACCTTGAGCAACGTCTGCTTGCACACGTAGGGTTAAGGCGTGAACAGCCATTGGATCCGTTTTATCTGCGGCCTTCTACAGAAATGATGGGCGTTTATCTGTCTGAACTGGGTCAGGCGTTTATGCTGACGCTGGTTGCGAATAAGCAAATACCCCGAAGCGCCATATGGGGAGAGCGGGCGATGCTTGAATGGCCGCTCAGGATGGCGCTGCATTGGCCGCAGGCGGAAGTTCCGAAGCTAATGTATCTTTCCGGACTGGGGAAGGCATTTGACTACCGCTCTGACCTGGTTGCCGAATATAAGGAACAGAGTCTGGCGCTGTTGCATGAAGCCAGGGAAACAAACAGCCCCGTGGACAGACTGGCTCCGCTGGTCTGGAAATTATTTGATATGCATGATGAGTTTGCTGACCGTCGCCAGCATTTGTCGCCGGGAGCAGATGAAGCCTATGCGGCGTGGCTGGCACGGCTGGCGGATAAGTAAACAGGAATGCTTGAGCCAGCGGGCTATTCTGTTACATCACCCACAATCGCTTATATCAGGGCCGCCTGCGCAAAGTAGGGTGACTGATTGAAATACTCGATCAGAAGCTCGGTAAGAACTCGTATCTTGCGAGCAGGATGTTGGGTGGCCGGATAACATATGCCCCTGCCGGAGGGGGCGGATGATGAGTCATGGCCGGCACGAGCGCGCCAGAGGCGACATGCTGCCAGGTCAGGCAATCTGGTAGGTAAGCGATTCCCAACCCAGCTACGGCGGCGGCAACCAGAGCCGTGCCGTTATCGGCTTAAAACGCCCCTGTGAACGAACTGTAATCACCCTGTTGCCCGCCATAAGCTGCCAGGTTTCGCTGCCCTGCATCAGGGCCTGGTGGGTGAGGAGAGCCTCAGGTGTTTTTGACTCCCCATGCGCCAGCAGCCTGGCCAGTATGGGATGCGGTATTGTCGGTCATTCCTGCTCCACGAATAAACCGCGCCCGCCAGGGCTTAAGCACCAGCAGCGCCAGCAGGGCGCAGATAATATCCAGAGTAATGGCGCAGCCGAAGACCAGATTCCAACTGGCGGTATGTTGATAAAGCAGCGCCGCCAGCGGCCCGCCGAAGATCGAGCCGATTCCCTGAGAAATATAAAGCCAGCCGTAATTGGTGGTGGCGAAACGGGTGCCGAAGGTATCGGTCAGGGTGGCGGGAAACAGCGAGAAAATCTCGCCCCAGCCAAAGAACACCACCCCGGAAAGCAGTACAAACAGCAGCGGATCGTCCTTGCACAGCAGCCATAGCGTCATGGCAATGCCCTCAAGACCGAAAGCGAAAAACATCATCTTTTCGCGGCCTATGCGGTCAGAGATATAGCCGCAGACCGGTCGGGTCAGACCATTCATCACACGATCGATAGTCATCGCCAGCGGCAGCGCCGCCATACCCAGAATGGTGACCGAAGTGATACCAAAATCACCGGCGAAGATAGCCATTTGCGACGTCACCATCAGACCGGAAGTCGACATCATGGTCATCATCACGAACATCAGCCAGAACAGCGGCTGGCGCAACATCTCTCTGGGGGTAAAACTGCGGGTGGTGACGTTTAGTGGCGTATCGACCTGTTGCGCCGGTTGGGGTTTTGGCGCGCGCAGCCCCTGGCCGGCGATAAACCCCAGCACCGCCATCAGCAGGCCGAACTGCCACAGGGTGTTTTCCAGCCCTTTTGCCGCCAGCGCGGTGGTGATGGGGAAGGTGGTCAGGATAGCGCCCATACCGTAGCCCGCCGCTACCATGCCGGTCGCGAAGCCGCGTTTTTCCGGGAACCAGCGCACCATCAGCCCAACCACGCCAATATAGACAATACCGGTGCCCAGGCCGCCCAACACGCCGTAATAAAGATAAAGCTCTGTCAGGGAGTTCATTCTGGCTGCCAGCATCCAGCTTATGCCGGTCAGTACCGTGCCCAGGGTAATCAGACGACGTGGGCCAAAGCGGTCGATCAACCGTCCCTGAAATGGTGAAAAGAAGGTTTGCAGAATAATCAGCAGCGAAAAGGTGAGCTGAATTTCCGCCAGTGGGGCCTGTAGTTTTTCCATCAGTGGACGGGTAAAAAGCGCCCAGACATATTGCGGGCTGGAGATAGAAATCATGCAAATCAATCCCAGCGCCAGTTGGATCCATTTCATTTTCTGACTGGCAACAACCGCGCCCGATAACGTTGTATTGGTCATATCGCCGCTCCGATTTCGTGAGAGTGAGCCAGCGGTGCATTAACCATGCCATTACCGTGAAATCGATGCGGGAGCCTGAACGGGCGCGGCCTGGCGTGCTTATTCTGTATCCTTTAGGACTCTTTTCTCTGCCCCGTCGTGAGGCAGACGTAGCGTATTCGCGGTGCAACGGATCAATCCCAGCGAGTATTTTGCGGCACATTTTCTGGTTTTATTCTTTGAGGCTGGACAGGGCAGCCCAAAAGCGCGATTTACTCTGCTCAATGTTTTCAGGCAGAGCGAATGAAGGGTCGGTATTTTCGACTATTATTCGCGCGTTTTTTAAACCGGACTAACCGAACTTAGTTTAGGTTCGGGGGCGGAGATGCGTATTGTGAATATTCATGAAGCAAAGACACAGCTATCGCGGCTGGTTGAGCAGGCGGTGGCAGGGGAGCCGTTTATTATCGCCAAAGCGGGCAGGCCGCTGGTAAAGGTCATGGCGCTGGATGCCGCTGAGCCGGGGCAGGAGCAGCGGTTAGGCTTTATGGCGGGAAGGTTCCAGGTTCCGGACGACTTCGATCGAATGGGCGATGAAACCATTGAGAAGCTGTTTGGTGGTGAGCAATGAAATATTTGCTGGATACCCATGTTCTGCTGTGGGCGGCGGGAATGCCGGAACGCTTATCGCCCGGGTCGGTGGCGCTGCTGAACGATAGGGAAAACAGATTATTTTTTAGCGCCGCCAGCCTGTGGGAGATCGCCATCAAACGTGGTCTGGGGCGCGCTGACTTCCCGGTTGACGGCCGGGTGTTGCGGCGCGGCCTGCTGGATAACGGCTACAGCGAGCTGGCTATCAGCAGCGAGCACGTAGCGGCGACAGAAGGGCTACCGGGGTTGCATAAGGATCCTTTCGATCGCCTGCTGGTGGCCCAGGCTGCAGTTGAGGGCATCACACTGCTGACCGCAGATGCCCTGGTGGCCCGCTATCCCGGGCCGATCGAGCAGATCTGAGGGTTATTCCGGATGATAGTCGCGGTCATAGAAATCGCGTATTGCATTCCAGGCCAGCATGCGGTGACGTTCCAGTAGCAGCATATGGGTGGATTCGCCTATTTCCAGCCACTGGCGCCAGGGCGCATTTTCCAGCTCGCTAAATAGTACCCTGGCAATCGCCAGCGGGACATCGATATCCCACTCGCCGTGCACCAGCAGTACCGGAACGCGGATATCTGCGGGTTGATAGTATTTGCGGCCCACGCGCCAGTAGTCACGGATATCCTGAATGGGACCGCTGACGGCACGTATTTTCCCGGGCGTATGGCTCTGGCTCCAGGGATCTTCGGCCAGGGTGGCGTCGGCCCACTGATCGAACCAGCCTGCGGGAATGAGCCTGTCCCGGGCATGTTCCGGTGCGGCGCTTAGCCAGCCGTTCAGGGTTTCGCGCACCGCAATCAACCTCCAGGCGCCGGGATCGCCTCCGCTATCGATACGGGTGGGTTGGTCGTTCAGCCACTGGGGAGCGACCAGCGCCAGCTTGTGGACTCTGGCGTTATTACGGCTGGTCCAGGCGGCAGCGACGGTGCCGCCCCAGGACATGCCGAAGATATTCAGTTGTTCAAGATGACGGTGCTTAAGTACGAAGTCGACCACGCTGCCCAGATCGGCTACGCCATCATCAGTGCCTGCCAGCGGTGGATGCTGTCCGGCTGGTTGATCCATCTCTGGCGGGCGGGTGGAGCGGCCATAGCCCCGAACGTCCAGAGCGTAGACGTCGTAGCCTGCGGCAGCAAGATAGTCGAGAAACGAGATGCCGTTAAAGGGAACGTCGTACAGACTACCTGATGAGTATGTGGCACCGTGTACCAGGACGATGGTGCGCTGAGGGCTGAAGGTTGTCATCGCCGCCGGGCGACGGTGACGGACATGAAGTTGAATATCCGAGCGCTGCGCCGGAACGTACAGTGCTTCATCAATGAGTTCGATACCTTTAATGGTGCGAACGGTGCTCATAGGGGGCTCCTCAGGCGTATTGCCAGCTAAAGACGTTTCCCTGACGGCTAACGTGGCCGACAGAGCTACGGGCGAAATGGGAGGTAAAGACCAGAGCGTCGTGCTCAGTGGCCCAGGTCAGCATGCGTTGGCGCGAGCGTTGTGCCTGTTCTGGCCACTCGCAGTAAAGGGTATTGAGGTCAGGCGCCATAATCTGCAGCGGGTGATGCATGATATCGCCGCTGAACAGCGCCTGTTCTCCCTGGGATTGCAGGGCGATGGACATATGACCGATGCTGTGTCCCGGGGTGGGAATAAACTGGAAGTTATCGAGGAAGTCGCCCCCGTCGGGGCCGATACGTTCGGCCTGTCCGGCAGCGATAACCGGCGCTACGCTGTCTTCAAATACGCCGCGATTCGGAATATTGACCTCGTTGTGGCTGTCCGGGCTGGCATACCACTCCTCTTCACGCTGGGGAAAAACGTAGCGCGCCCGGGGAAAGGTGGGGACCCAACGACCATCGATAAGGCAGGTGTTCCAGCCGCTGTGGTCAACGTGCAGGTGGGTCTGTAGTACGTAGTCGACCTGCTCCGGCTGTATGCCTGCTGCAGCGAGACGCTGTAGCCATGGCGTATTCAACTGATGAAACAGGGGGTTAAGCGGTCGCAGCTTATCGTTGCCTGCGCCGGTATCGATAAGGATGGTATGGTGACGGGTACGAACCAGCCAGCTGTGAATACTCTGGATCAAATGACCGCTGGCAGGATCGAGATCGCCTGGCATCAGCCAGTCGCGGTTCTCTTCAACCAGTTGGGGATCGAGCTTCGGATAGAGCCGGGAAGGCAGGGTGCCATTCAGGGAGAGTTCGTCAATTCGCGTGATAGTGATATCGCCAATTCGGTAACCGGGATTTAGGTGCATAGCCTGTGCTCCGTTGGTGAATTTGTCACCGTTAGTCTATGATTAGCGTCTGTAGTGAACAAATCGATTCAAATCATGTCCTCTATTGATCATTTCAATTTATGGTCGTTTGACCTGAACCTGCTGATTGCATTCGATGCGTTGATGCGCGAGCGCAGCGTAACCCGTGCGGCGGCCCGTCTGAAGATTCAGCAACCGGCGATGAGCCATAACCTGAAGACGCTGCGGCTGCTGTTTGACGATGAGCTATTTGTCAGAGTGGGGCAGGTGATGAGACCCACCGCCCGGGCGTTGACGCTATCGGCCTCGGTTAACCAGATTCTGGAACAGGCCCAGACTGCGATTACGGCACGTGAAGTATTTCGCCCCGAGGTGGAGCGTCGTACCTTTGCCATTGGATTTTCCAGCGAAATGGAGGTGCTGCTGATGCCGGGGCTGACCGCCAGGGTTCAGTCTGCCGCACCAGGTATTAACCTGTTGGCGCGACCGGCGCAGCCCGCTCAGGTTCACCGCTTGCTGGACGAAGGGGAGATCGATCTCGCTATCGGCTGTTTTGAGTCAGGGAGTGAACGCTATCGTCGGCGTTTGCTGTTTGAGCAGTCATTGATGAGCTGTTTTAACCCGCAATTGTTGGATCTGCCAACGCCGATAGATCGCCCAACCTGGCTGGCCCAGCGCCATGCCCTGGTATCCCAGAATGCCAGCATTCGCGGGTGCCTGGACTGGGCGCTGCAGGCGGCAGGGGTTGAGCTGGAAATGGCGATGGCGGCCCCGGAGTTTCTGACTGTATTGAGCGCCGCCATGCAAACACCGGTGCTGGCGACGCTCCCGGCGCGTATTGTGCGGCGTTACGCGCCGTTGCTGAGTCTGGCGGTTAGCCCTGTCCCCCTTGAGCTGCGGGTGATGCCTATTGCCATGGTCTGGCCGACCCATACAGACAGCGATCCGGCGAGCGAGTGGCTGCGTCAGCAGGCAACGGCAGTGCTGGCTGAGGTCGATTAACTACCTGGTTAGGAGTAGATGCCGTCGCTTATGCGGTTTTTGGGCTGGAATGAGTCGATAATTAGTCGATGATTCTTTACTCAAGGGGACGGGTTCGGGGTATGATCCGGCCGTTATAACAGCAGGGCGCTGACGCTATCTATTGTTTTTGGCGCTATTGACGTGAGATACGGTCCTGGGAGGTACTCAGGCTGGTCTGTTGGGCGCTGACTTTCTCCTGATAGTGATGCCATGCACCGATAGAAGAGTAAATAAAACGGGCAAAGAAGAGGATAAAGCTAATAAGCAGTACGATGCGGATCATGCGACTGTTCGATCGCTGCCGTTTTCGCGTGCCGGTAAACTGTGTCACTGAGTGATCCTGTTGGTAAGCCCGTTTGGGCGATAGCGTCATTAGGGCACAGCGGGAATGCCGGGTCAATGTTTGTACTGTAAAAAAACGTCAGATGTCTGAGATGTTATATAAGTGTTTTTAATTAATAATCGGATTGCTGGAAAAAAGCGATGCGTATTAAAAAATACCCTTAAATAGTCGTGACAGGCCATGTAAATTGATTTTAATCAATTTTAACTTTTAGCGAGTAACTAGAATCAGCACTCGCTTAAGAGAGGGGGAGCTGTGATCCACTTTTCACCACAACGGTCAGGTTGGATGCCTGTCTGAAAATACCATCATGGAGCTTCTGGTATTCTGAAGGACATCTAATGCAATTTTCTGGCTGGTACCAACGAAATAAAAACAAATGGTGGTGTCTTCCGTTAATTCTTCCGGTTTTGATTCACCCATTGGCATTTTATTTTTCCGTTTACACGGAGCTGCACGGCATTCGTGTTGTTCTTTACTATATGTTGCCGGCGATGATGTTGGCACTGATGATGATTTTCAGCTGGGCGGCGCTGCCGGGTATTGTGCTGTCTATTCTGTTTCACTACCTGCCGCTGCGCGGCAGCTTTGACGGTTTTGCCTCTGCGCTGCACTATCTGCTGATGCTCACAATTTGCTGGGGCGGCTACAGCCTTTTCGTGCCGAGGCGTAATAACGTCAACTTCGGCAATATGTACCAGACGGCGGCCCGCATGTTCTGGCTGGTGTTCTGTAGTGCGACCGCCTTTTTCCTGCTGTACCAGAGCGCGATCCGTTTTGGTTTATATGCCGCCCAGGTCAGCCTGTTGGGGGATACTCCCTGGAAAATCAGTACGTTGATTAACTATCAGGCGCTGCTGGTGAGCTGTCTGACCGGTTTGCCGTTCTGCTACTTTATTATTCGTACCCTGCGCCACCCCCGCTTCGCACGCAGCTTTTTCTCGCGTATGCGCGCCCAGTTCCACCCGAATACCACCCGACTGGAGCTGGGGCTGTGGTGGGCCTGTATTCTGCTGTTGCTAAGCTTGCTGCTGCTGCCGCTGACTGACGCCAGCACCATCTTTAATACCAACTACACCTTTACGCTGATGTTGCCGGTGATGATTTGGGGGGCCATGCGTTTTGGTTTCCTGTTTATCACCACGGTCTGGACGATCATGCTGCTTATTGTCAGCCACTATTTTTACCGCTATCTACCGCCTGGCCTGGATTATGATAATCAGATGGCGCTTACCAGCTCCTGTTTTCTGGTGTTTTCGTTTTCCATCTATCTGATGGCGGAGGTAACCACGCGCCAGCGCGCCAGTCACGAAAAGATACGCTATGCGGCCTATATCGACCCGGTAGTACAGATGCCTAACCTGCGCGCCCTGAACCGGGATCTGAACGGTCACGCCGGTTCTATGCTGTGTCTGCTGCGCTTCCCGGAGCTCGAACTGCTGAGCCGTAACTACGGTATGCTGCTGCGCATCACGTTTAAGCAGGAGATGGCGAACTGGTTAAGCGGGATGTTGCAGGAAGGGGAGCAACTCTATCATCTGTCCAGTGACGAACTGGCGTTACGCCTGAATGGCGAAACCCAGAAAGAGCGTATCGAAGCGCTGGATGAGCAGATCAGGCAGTTCCGCTTCAGCTGGGACGGCATGCCGTTTCAGCTCCAGGTGGGTATTAGCTACAGCTATGTGCGCGCTCCGGTGGCTCATCATCATCTGCTGCTGGGGGAGCTCGGCACCATGGCGGATCACTCCGTACACACCGGCCATCCGGAAAGCCTTCAACTCTATGGCGCTCGCCACGTACAGAAGGCGGTGAAGAGCAAAGTGGATATGATGAACCAGCTTCAGCAGGCGCTGGATCATGATGGTTTCTTCCTGCTGGCGCAGCCTATCGAGGGGGTACGCGGCGATACCTATCATGAGATATTGCTGCGGATGAAAGATGAAAACGGCGAGGTTGTCGAACCGGACTGTTTCCTGCCGGTGGCCCACGAGTTCGGCCTGTCATCGAAGATCGATCTGTGGGTGCTGGAAAAGAGCATGGCCTTTATCTCCGACTATCGCGATGCGCTGCCTGCCTGTCGTTTCTCGGTCAATCTGACACCGTCATCGGTGTGTCGACCGCGCTTTGTGAATGACGTTCAGCGTCTGCTGAAACGCTATGACGTACAGGCGTGGCAGTTGGTGTTTGAAGTGACCGAAAGCCACTCTCTGACCAACGTAGAGCAGGCCAGTCGCACCCTTTCTGCATTGCAGCACATGGGGTGTCGGGTGGCGATTGATGATTTTGGTACCGGCTACGCCAGCTATGCGCGGCTGCGCGATCTGAACGCGGATATCATGAAAATCGATGGCAGCTTTATCCGCAATTTACTGGTTAGCAGCCTCGATTATCAGATTGTGGACTCCATCTGCCAGCTGGCGCGTACCAAGAAGATGCAGCTGGTGGCCGAATCGGTCGAAACCGACGAGATTCGTGAGGCCATACGCAAGCTGGGCATTGACTATATGCAGGGGTGGGCGATTGGGCGCCCTCTGCCTCTGGAAGCGCTGATACAAGGGAAATAACATAAGGGCTGCCCCAGTGGCAGCCCTGAGACTGATGAAAAACCTGGCCCGAACGCGTTCGGCCAGAATCACCAGAAAAATAAACACGGAAAATCAATTCATTGATTTTCGGCTGATAACCACAAAGAGGGAAAAACCACGTTTTTTCCCTCTTTGTTATCAATCTGAGGGCTGCCTCAGTGGCAGCCCAGGATTTTCTCAGGCGTCAGGCGCCGACTCTTCCTCTATTTTCAGCTTCCAGCCGGTGACATTGCGCCAGTACAGCTGTTCTTTTTCCAGATCCAGCAGCGACAGCGCGTTCTGGCTGAACCAGTTATGGGGAAAGCGCAGGGTCCAGTGGTGATCGTCGGTTTCCAGCACCAGCGTGGGCGGCGACGTGGAGGCCTGACGCTGGTTATTCAGCAGCACCCCCAGGCGCAGCAGCTTAATCAGTGGAATAAACTGCTTCTTTTTAAACAGCGTAAAGCGCGGTAGCTCGTCAATCTTAATGGCTTTGCGGTGATAGCGCACCAGCGTCGCCATTAACGCCTGCTGCTCCTGGGTAAAGCCGGGCAGGTCGCTGTGTTGAAGGATATAGGCCGAGTGGCGGTGCAGTCCGCTGTGATTAATATTGAGCCCCACTTCGTGCAGCATGGCGGCCCACTGGAGCAGTACCGCCATCTGCGGGTTGGCAAGCTTAGGATTCTGCGCCTGCCACTGCTCGAACATGCGCAGAGTCGTTTCCAGCACCCGCTTCGCCTGTTCGCTGTCGATATTGTACTGGCTTGCCAGGCTCTGGGCCGTGCGGCTACGAATATCCTGATGGCGGAAACGGCCTTCCATTTCATAAAGCACCCCCTCGCGCAGGGCGCCATCGGAAAGACGCAGCTCTTTAATGCGCAACGAGTCGAAAACGCCGCACAGAATCGCCAGCCCGGGTACGAAAACCGCCCGACGCTCGTCAGACAGTCCTGGTAGTTTGAGTGAACTGATGCGCTTGTATTTCAGGACTTCGTGACACAGCATCTCCAGGCGTTCCGGCGTGATCAGTCCATCCTTTTCACCCATCTCCAGCAGCACCTCATGAGCCGCTTTGATGGTACCGGAAGCGCCCAGCGCCACGTTCCAGCCTTCAATGCGGTACTGCCAGGCCAGATTCTCCAGCTTTTGGGTGGCGGCCAGTCGGGCGCGGTTAAAGCGCACGGGGGAAATTTCGCCTTCCGGAAAGAAGTTTTGCCCGAAGCTGACGCAGCCCATGCGTCGGCTTTCTACCATACGCGGTTCAAAGTTTTCACCGATCACCAGTTCAGTAGAGCCGCCGCCGATGTCGATCACCAGTTTGCGGCCCCTTTCCGGCTGGGTATGCTCCACGCCCATAAAGATCAGGCGAGCCTCTTCGTTACCGGAGATGATCTCGATGGGGTAGGGGATCACCGCCTCGGCGCGTTTCAGAAACTCCGCCGCATTGGCCGCCTGACGCAGGGAGTGGGTGCCGACGATAGAGACATTGGCGGCGCTGAATCCCTGTAGCCGCTCGGCGAACAGCGCCAGGCAGGCCAGGCCACGCTCCATGGCCTCTTCGCTCAGGATGTTGTCGGCGTCCAGACCATCGGCCAGATGAACGCGCTGCTTAAGACGACCGATGATCTGCATGGCGCCATCCACCACCCGGGCGATGACCATGTGAAAGCTGTTGGAGCCGAGATCGACCGCAGCGAACTCCTGTGGTCGGGGGGCTTGTTGAGTGATCGGCATAGGTATTATTCAGGCTGTTCCAGAGATTTGATGTATTCATAAATCGCCTGTTGCGAGCGGACCTTACGGCGATTGCCGCGCGGTACATAGCGATTACTGAGTTCTTTGTCGATGATGCGCGCTTTAACGGTGTCGCTAAACAGAATGGCGATAATGTCCAGTACCCGCTGCTTCAGGCGCGGATCGAGCAGGGCAACGGCGACCTCGATGCGGTAATCGATGTTACGCGTCATCCAGTCTGCTGAAGAGAGGAAGACTTTTTTGTCGCCCCCGTTTTCAAAGATGTAGACCCGGTCGTGTTCCAGATAACGATCGACGATGCTGATTACCCGGATATTTTCGCTAATACCCTCCAGGTCAGGGATCAGCGAACACATACCTCGCACCAGCAGATTTACCGGTACCCCGGAGCTGGAAGCGGCGTACAGCCGATCCACCAGACCTTTATCGACCAGGTTATTCAGCTTCAGGGTAATGCCCGACGGCAGCCCCTGCTGGGCGTTGGCGATTTCGTTATCCACCAGTTCGTAGAGCAGGCGGCGCGAGTTTTGCGGCGAAACCATCAGGTGGTCGAAACTCACCGGCCGGTAGGGGTTTTCAATAAAGTTAAACACCCGACGCACCTCGCCCGTGATGCGGGCATCGGCGGTCAGCAGCGAATAGTCGGTATACAGGCGCGCGGTCTTTTCGTTGAAGTTGCCGGTACCGATATGGGCGTAGCGTACCACCTGCTCCCCTTCGCGGCGGGAGATTAAAAACAGTTTGGCGTGAATTTTCAGCCCCGGGGCCGAAAAGATCACGTGGACTCCGGCTTCGGTCAGACGTTTGGCCCAGTGAATATTGGCCTCTTCGTCGAAGCGCGCCTGGAGCTCCACCACCACAGTCACCTTTTTGCCGTTGTGGGCGGCATGGATCATCGAATCGATAATGCGTGAATCCTTGGCGACCCGGTAAATATTGATTTTGATGGAGATAACGCTCGGATCGAAGGAGGCCTGGCGCAGTAATTCCAGCACGTGCTCAAAGGTATGGTACGGATAGTAGAGCAGCACATCGCGCTCGCGAATGGCGTCGAAGCCATTACGGAACCTGTCGAACCAGATATGACGCAGGCGCGGCATAGGCTTATTCACCAGGTTGGCTTTACCTACGTTGGGGAAGTCGATGAAGTCCTTAAAGTTGTGATAGCGACCGCCGGGAATAATGGAGTCATAGCGCGAGATCGACAGTTTGTCGGCCAGCAGTTGCACCATGGCGTCCGGCATATCGCGCTGATAAACGAAGCGCACCGGTTCGGCGGTCAGACGCTGCTTCAGGCTGGAAGACATCAGCTCCAGCATCCCTGACTCCATTTCATGCAATAGCTCATATTCGGCGTCGCGGGTCATCTTCATGGAGTAGGCGTTCAGCGTGTCGTAGTCGAAGAAGCCGCTAAAGATCTCATCCAGGCAGTAGCGCATGATGTTATCCAGCAGAATCATCGGCTTACGCCGACGCGGCGCTTCCGGCGGCAGGTTGACGAAGCGCGGCACTTTATCGGAGGGGATCTCCAGCAACGCATACTTAATCTCTGAACCGCGAATGATCTCCACCGTCAGGTAGGTGTAGTCATCCTTCAGGAACTGCACCAGATCGGTTTCCCGGGTAATCAGGATCGGCGTAATGTGCGGGCGCAGATAGTGTTTGAAGTAGTGACGCAGCCAGTTTTGCTGGTTGGCAGAAAGCTGACGTTCGTTAATCAGGAAGATCTGGTTACGCGCCATCTCCAATAACAGATCGTTATACAGCCCATCGAACTCCTGATCGGCTTTGAGCACCCGGTTCTGGATTCTGGTTAACAGATGGCGGGAGTTGGAGTGGGTACCCTGAACCTTGTTAATCAGGATCCGCCGTTTCAGTTCAGCGAAGCGTACCTTGTAAAATTCATCCAGGTTATTGGAATAGATGCCCAGAAAACGCATGCGCTCAATGAGCGGGTTTGATTTGTCCGCCGCTTCCTGAAGTACGCGTTCGTTGAACGATAACCAGCTTAGCTCTTTTTCAATGTACAGCTTTTCCTGACCCATGCGACTCACACTCCGTTTGGTTGGTTCCCGTTTCCGGACGTGGAAAATCCGTCTCGGCGCTTATTATGGCGAGCAATATCCGGGTATGTCCAACGCCAGGCAGAAGTATCAGACAAGACTCTCCTTCCCGGGAGGGAAGGAGAGTGGTTATTCGTCGGCGGCGTAGCCCCGGGAAGGCAGGGGCTGGTCGTCCAGCCAGGCGGCATTATCGCGCATAGCCAGACGGCCATCCATAAACCAGCCGATCACCAGCGGGTAGATGGCGTGCTCCTGGTGCTGAACCCGGGCGATAACGGTCTCTTCGTCGTCGCCTTCAAAGATGGGCACGTTGGCCTGGAGGATCACCGGACCGCCGTCCAGCTCTTCGGTGACGAAGTGTACCGAAGTGCCGTGTTCGCGATCGCCGTTATCCAGCGCCTGACGGTGGGTATGCAGGCCGGGATATTTCGGCAGTAGGGAAGGGTGGATATTGAGCAGGCGACCACGATAATGGGCCACAAAAGCCGGGCTAAGAATACGCATATAGCCCGCCAGTACCACCAGATCGGGCGCGTGCTCATCAATCTGCGTCATTAGCGCATGATCATAGGCTTCACGATCCGGATAGTCGCCAGGCGAGAGCGCAAACGCGGCGATACCTGCCGCGCGAGCGCGCTCAAGACCGTAAGCATCGGCCTTATTGCTAAATACCGCCTCAATGGTGCCATCAATCCGTCGTTGCTGGCAGGCATCGATAATCGCCTGCAGATTGCTTCCACTGCCAGAAATAAGCACCACAATCTTTTTCATTACCCAATAACCACGCGTTGTTCAGAGTCAGAGGCCCTGATAATACCGATTTTCCACGCCTTTTCACCCTCTGCATTAAGCAGGGCGATGGCTTTTTCGGCTTCGTCAGGCGCCAGGGCGATGACCATGCCTACGCCGCAGTTAAAGGTGCGATACATTTCGTGCTGGCTGACGTTGCCCGCCTGCTGGAGCCAGTCGAACACCGCCGGCCACTGCCAGCTGGATTCATCGATAACGGCCTGGGTATTATCCGGCAGAACGCGCGGAATGTTTTCCCAGAAACCGCCGCCAGTCAGGTGGGCGACGGCGTGAACGTCGCACTGTTCGATAAGCTTAAGCACCGATTTCACGTAGATGCGGGTCGGCGCCAGCAGATGGTCCGCCAGCGGCTGGCCGTCGAGCTGGGTAGTGAGCGGGTCGCAGCCGCTGACTTCGACAATCTTACGTACCAGCGAGTAACCGTTGGAGTGCGGGCCGCTGGATCCCAGGGCGATCAGCACGTCGCCGTCGGCCACTTTGGTTCCGTCGATAATTTCTGATTTCTCTACCACGCCGACGCAGAAACCGGCCACGTCATAATCTTCGCCGTGGTACATGCCGGGCATTTCAGCGGTTTCACCACCAACCAGCGCACAGCCAGCCTGCAGACAACCTTCGGCGATGCCGCCGACGACGCTTGCTGCGGTATCTACGTCCAGCTTGCCCGTCGCATAGTAATCAAGGAAGAACAGCGGCTCTGCCCCCTGAACCACCAGGTCATTGACGCACATGGCCACCAGATCGATGCCGATAGTGTCATGACGCTTCAGATCCATCGCCAGCCGCAGCTTGGTGCCAACGCCATCGGTGCCGGAAACCAGCACCGGCTCGCGGTATTTCTGCGGCAGGGCGCACAGTGCGCCAAAGCCGCCAAGCCCCCCCATCACTTCCGGGCGGCGGGTTTTCTTCACCACCCCTTTAATTCGGTCGACCAGTGCATTGCCCGCATCGATATCAACACCGGCGTCTTTATAGCTGAGAGAGGTTTTATTGGTCATAAAAAAGGTTCCAGCGCGGTAGAAAAAATCGCGGTGATTCTAACAGTCCAGGCAAACGTTTGCGAGCCCTTCCGGTAATGAAAAACGCGCTAAGGAAGCAGGGCGCTGAAACAGGGCTCTGCTCTATACTGATCCGGAATCGATTGATCCCGATCGTGCGCCTTAGTGATGGCGCAGCGGCAAAAAAGCGGTATAATCCGGCGATTTTTTTTATGGCTGACGCATTTTGGGGAGATAGAGCATGAAGATTGTGGAAGTGAAACACCCACTCGTGAAACACAAACTGGGTCTGATGCGTGATGTGGACATCAGCACTAAACGTTTTCGTGAGCTCGCCTCGGAAGTCGGAAGCCTGCTGACTTATGAAGCCACTGCCGCTCTGGAAACCGAAACGGTGACTATCGAAGGCTGGAACGGCCCGGTGGAAATAGAACAGATCAAAGGTAAAAAGATCACCGTAGTGCCGATTCTGCGTGCCGGTCTTGGCATGATGGACGGGGTGCTGGAAAACGTACCCAGCGCGCGCATCAGCGTGGTAGGCGTTTACCGCGATGAAGAGACCCTGGAGCCGGTGCCTTACTTCCAGAAACTGGCCTCGCATATCGACGAGCGTATGGCGCTGGTGGTGGACCCGATGCTGGCGACTGGTGGCTCGATGATCGCCACTATCGACCTGCTGAAAAAAGCGGGCTGCCACAATATTAAGGTGCTGGTGCTGGTAGCGGCGCCGGAAGGTCTGGCGGCGCTGGAGAAAGTACACCCGGACGTAGAGGTTTACACCGCCTCCATCGATCAGGGGCTCAACGAACACGGATACATTATTCCGGGCCTCGGCGACGCCGGGGACAAGATATTTGGTACTAAATAATTTATTCAGCCGACTTTAACAGTCGGCTTTTTTTTGGATTTTCTTTCTTCGTTTATCACACAGAGGATATTGCTATGACGCGCCGTGCTATCGGGGTGAGTGAAAGACCGCCGCTGTTACAGACGCTCCCACTCAGTCTGCAGCATCTGTTCGCCATGTTCGGCTCCACCGTACTGGTGCCGATTATGTTCCATATCAATCCGGCAACGGTCCTGCTATTCAACGGCATCGGCACGCTGTTGTATCTGATTATCTGTAAAGGGAAGATCCCTGCTTATCTGGGCTCCAGCTTTGCCTTTATTTCACCGGTACTGCTGCTGTTGCCGCTGGGCTATGAACTGGCGCTGGGCGGCTTTATCGCCTGTGGCGCGCTGTTCTGCCTGGTGGCGCTGATTGTGAAGAAGGCGGGCACCGGCTGGTTGGATGTGATGTTCCCGCCTGCGGCGATGGGGGCCATTGTGGCGGTGATCGGCCTGGAGCTGGCGGGCGTTGCCGCCAATATGGCGGGCATGCTGCCTGCTGACGGTCAGTCAGTGGACGGCACCACGCTTTCCATTGCGATGGTAACCCTGGGCGTCACGGTCTTTAGTTCGGTTCTCTTCCGCGGTTTCCTGGCGATTATCCCGATTCTGATCGGCGTGCTGGTGGGCTATGCCTTCTCCTTCTGTATGGGCGTGGTGGACATTACGCCGATCCGTGAAGCTCACTGGTTTGCGCTGCCGACCTTCTATACCCCGAAATTCGAGTGGTTTGCCGTGCTGACGATTCTGCCCGCGGCGCTGGTGGTGATTGCCGAGCACGTCGGCCATCTGGTGGTGACCGGAAACATCGTGCGCAAGGATCTGGTGCGCGATCCGGGCCTGCACCGTTCGATGTTTGCCAACGGTTTTTCCACCATGTTCTCCGGTTTCTTTGGCTCGACGCCGAATACCACCTACGGCGAGAACATCGGCGTTATGGCGATCACTAAGGTGTACAGCACCTGGGTGATCGGCGGTGCGGCTATCCTGGCTATTCTGCTCTCCTGCATCGGTAAACTGGCGGCGGCGATCCAGATTATCCCGGTACCGGTCATGGGCGGGGTCTCCCTGCTGCTTTACGGGGTGATTGGCGCTTCCGGTATTCGGGTGCTGATTGAATCTAAAGTGGACTTCAGCAAGGCTCAGAACCTGATCCTGACTTCGGTCATTCTGATTATCGGCGTTAGCGGCGCTAAGATTCACATCGGTGCCGCAGAGCTGAAAGGCATGGCGCTGGCGACCGTGGTGGGTATCGCCCTGAGCCTGATCTTCAAGGTGATTAGCATTCTGCGCCCGGAAGAGACGGTACTGGAGGCGGACGACGACGAGCAACAGGCTCCGCACGCTTGATCCTTGTGCAATCTGGCCCGCCGCTTGCGCGGGCCAGCTTCAATCCTTTCGCTAAACTGTGGTAAACTTCCTCGCGATTTTTTCGCAAGTTCTGGTTGAGGTCCCTCTGAACACACCGGCTCAGCTCTCTTTGCCGCTCTATCTTCCTGACGACGAGACGTTCGCCAGTTTCTGGCCGGGCGATAATCCTGCCTTGCTCGCTGCGCTACAGAACGTTTTGCATCAGGAACACAGCGGTTACATTTACTTCTGGTCCCGGGAAGGAGGAGGCCGCAGCCATCTGCTGCACGCCGCCTGTGCCGAGCTTTCCCTGCGTGGCGAAGCGGTGGGGTATGTCCCGCTGGATAAGCGGACCTGGTTTGTGCCTGACGTACTGGAAGGGATGGAGCAACTGTCGCTGGTCTGCATCGATAATATTGAATGCATCGCCGGGGATGAGCTGTGGGAGATGGCGATCTTTAACCTCTATAATCGCATTCTGGAGTCCGGCAACACCCGGCTGCTGATCACCGGCGATCGCCCGCCGCGCCAGCTTAATCTGCAGCTGGCGGATCTGGCATCGCGCCTGGACTGGGGGCAGATCTACCGGCTGCAACCGCTTTCTGATAACGACAAGCTTCAGGCACTGCAGCTGCGCGCCCGGCAGCGCGGTTTTGAACTGCCGGAAGACGTGGGGCGTTTTCTGCTCAAAAGGCTGGATCGCGAAATGCGTACGCTGTTTATGACGCTCGATCAGCTTGACCACGCCTCGATTACCGCGCAGCGCAAGCTGACCATTCCGTTCGTGAAAGAGATTCTTAATCTGTAACCGCTATCAGGCCAGCAGTTCCAGTACCTGTTCCGGCGGTCGACCAATGCGCGCTTTATCGCCCTTAACCACAATGGGGCGTTCGATAAGCTTCGGATTTTCCACCATGGCCTGAATCAGCTGCGCCTCGCTAAGAGAGGCGTCGCCCAGATTCAGCGTCTTGTACAGATCCTCTTTCTGACGCATCAGACTGCGGGCGCTTTCGAATTCCAGCATGTTCAGTAGCTTACTGATGGTGGCTGCATCCGGCGGCGTTTCCAGATAGAGCACGATTTCGGGTTCAACGCCGTTTTCCTTCAGCAGGGTGAGGGTCTCCCGGCTCTTGGAGCAGCGGGGATTGTGGTAGATGGTAACGGTACTAGACATGCCTGATTAACTCCTTAGCTGTTCTTCTGATACTGACGGAAACGCTGCTGCATCTGACGCAGTTGATCGATACGCGCATCGTAACGCGCCTGCTGCAAACTCCCAACCTTCACCTGGCTACTGGCGCTGCTTAATAGCGTAATGGCCTGATCCAACTGACCGCGCAGCGCCAGCAGTTCGGCACGAGCGGCCAGTTCCCGATCGCGACTGCCCTGGGCGGCTTCAGCCTGGGCCAGCAGATCCCAGCCGTTGGTATCGTCGCGGTGCGAGAAGGTGTAGCGGTTAAGAATAGTGGCGGCTTTGGCGGACTGCCCGCTCTGAACGTAAGCGTTCGCCAGGTTAAGTTGCAACACCGGGTTGGTTTTTAGCCCCGGAGCGCCATTCAGGCGGCTAATGGCCGAGGCCGCTTTGTTCTGACCCAGATCGATATCTGTGGCGAGATCGAGATACCAGGGGTTGTTCGGGCTGGCGCTTAGCAGCGGCTGGAGCTGACGCCAGGCTTCGGCGTAGTTTTTGTTTTCCATCGCCTGTAGGGCCCGGCCATAGCGGGCGGCGTGCTGCTGACGCACGTTACCTTTATCCAGACTATCCAGCAGCTCGCCGGTGAGCTGGTTGCGGCCGGTGTTATACATGCCCAGCACGCGTACCTTCGCCATATAGAAGGCTTCCGATGACTGAACGACCACCGGACGCATCTGATTGGCGCGGTTGCGGGTATCGGAAAGACGGCTTTCCGGCAGGGGGTGAGTCAGCAGAATTTCCGGTGGGCGGCTGGAGTAGCGGGCCTGGTCGAGCAGCTTGTCCAGAAACGCAGGCATTGCCTGGGGATCAAACCCGGCACGCTGCAGTACCTGCAGGCCGATGCGATCGGCTTCCTGTTCGTTCTGCTGGGTGAAGCTTATCATCCCCTGACGGCTACCGGCCAGGGTGCCGGACATAGCCGCCATCCCGGCCTGGGGGCTGGCCATCGCCAGCAGAATCGATCCCAGTGCGCCGACCCAGGTCAGCGGCGCATAGCGCTTCTGATCTTCCATGGCGCGTGCCAGATGGCGCTGGGTGACGTGGGAGATTTCGTGAGCCATGACCGAGGCCAGCTGGCTTTCGTTATCGGCATAGCGAAACAGCGCTGAATGCAGGACGACATTACCGCCGAAAAAGGCGAAGGCGTTGATTTCATCGTTGCTGATCAGGTGAAAGTAGAACGGCGTGCGCACCGAATGGGCGTGGTTCACCAGGCGCATGCCCAACTGATTAATATACTGCTGGAGCAGCGGGTCATTAATCAGCGGGGCGCTACCGCGCAACTGGCGAATATAAAAGTCGCCCATCTGCATCTCCTGGGCGATGGAGAGCGTGCTTGCGGCGGTTGTTCCGATATCCGGCAACTGGTCCGTGGCGCTATCAGCGAAGGCCGGCGCAGTCTGACCCGCCATCATGGCGGTAATGAGGGTGGCAACCAGTGTTTTTTTCAACTGCCTGAACATAGCCTCTATCCTGTGTAATCAGCGTCTTCTTTTATGACAACCCACCGGCGACAGGGTTCGTTGCCGGAAGGTAACCGGGAGTGTAGCCGCCCTGGGTCGTGAATGGAAAGCTTAATTGCCCGCGTTGGTTTCGGGGTCATCAAAAATAAAAAACGCGGCCTTTACCGCAACATTTCGCTACAATCTGAGCGCATTTTTTTCATCAGGAGACCTTAGGGTTAAGGAAATATGCTCGAACTTTTAACGCAATGGTACCGTCGCCGCTTTAGCGATCCGGAGGCGATTGCGCTTCTTGTGATCCTGGTGATGGGTTTCGGTATTCTGTTCTTCTTTTCCGGTCTGCTGGCGCCGTTGCTGGTGGCGCTGGTGCTGGCTTATCTGCTGGAGTGGCCCACGGCCCGGCTGGAAAGTATGGGTTGTTCACGCTGGCTTGCCACCAGTGTGGTGCTGGTGCTGTTTGTCGGCATTCTGCTAATCATGGCTCTGGTGGTGGCGCCTGTGGCCTGGCAGCAGGGGATCTATTTGATCCGCGATCTGCCCAATATGTTGAACAAACTGACGGATTTCGCCGCTGCGTTGCCCAGGCGCTATCCGGCGCTGGTGGATGCCGGCATTATTGATGCCATGGCGGAAAATCTGCGGGCGCGAATGACGCTGCTCGGCGAGTCGGTGGTAAAATATTCGCTGGCCTCGCTGGTGGGATTACTGACGCTGGCGGTCTATCTGGTGCTGGTGCCGCTGATGGTTTTCTTCCTGGTGAAGGATAAGGTGCAGATGCTCAATGCGGTGCGCCGGGTGTTGCCCCGTAATCGCGGGCTGGCCGGGAAAGTCTGGGCCGAGATGAATCAGCAGGTCACCAACTATATTCGCGGCAAGGTGCTGGAGATGGTGATTGTCGGCGTCGTGACCTGGCTGGGTTTCTTGTACTGTGGGCTGAACTACTCGCTGCTGCTGGCGGTACTGGTGGGGTTTTCGGTACTGATTCCCTACATTGGCGCCTTCGCGGTTACCATTCCGGTGGTGGGGGTGGCGTTGTTCCAGTTTGGACTGGGAGCCGAATTCTGGACCTGCTTTATTATCTACCTGGTGATTCAGGCTCTGGATGGCAACCTGCTGGTACCGGTGCTGTTTTCCGAAGCGGTGAACCTGCACCCGCTGGTGATTATTCTGTCGGTGGTGATCTTCGGCGGTCTGTGGGGATTCTGGGGCGTTTTCTTCGCCATTCCTCTCGCTACGCTGATTAAAGCGGTGGTCAGGGCCTGGCCGGATAGCCTGGTGGACGAGCGGAAGGCTGACTAACGCTGAATGGCAGACCCGCAAAGCGTTGTGGTAGCGGGTCTGTTTCCAGCGGTTAGAAAATCCCCGTGAAGGGGTTCCAGCTGTTGTAGCCTTTAACTTTATGCAGATAGTAAGCGTAGTTGGTCGTGATGCCCCACATGACGCTGACGATAAGGCCGCATAAAGAATCTAAATTCAATCCGGTAATGAGTTCGACGATACCTAAAATAAAGCCGATTGCCACAGAGCAGACAATAAGCGTAAGACATCTTTTCCACATACCCAGAATCAAAAAATAGATCGGGCCGAAGAAAAAGGAGATGACGTTCATATTATATAAGAAGCGTTTGTACCACGGCAGGCGGCGTAATGCTGCTTTAAACTCTGGCGTTTTGGGAGCCCCATTTTTTTCGAAGAAATCAAAACGTTTCTGCCACTTTTCTGAATGTTGCTGTGTTGTCACTAAGAATGTTCTCATGTGTGAGCGGGAAGGCTGGAATTTACATAAATTTAACTAGCGATTCAAGCGATCCCGGTTGCGCGATTCAGAGGAATAAAACAGGGAAGGGGAAGGCGCACCTTAGAATGACGCTTTAAGGTGCGTTTGAACTTAAGAAGATAGCGCGACTCAGGCGGCGTTTTCTTTCAGCCAGGCCAGCACGATATCGTGATGGTTACTGGTCTTGAAGTTGTCGAATACGTGCTCGACGTTACCCTTTTTGTCGATCAGGAAACTGATACGGTGAATGCCGTCATAGGTCTTGCCCATAAAGCTTTTCTCACCCCAGATACCAAACTGTTCACATACGCTGTGGTCTTCGTCGGACAGCAGGGTAAAGTTCAGCTCCTCCTTGTCGACAAAGCGGGACAGCTTCTCGGGTTTATCGGTACTGATACCGAGAACCTCGACGCCGTATTGCTTTAACTCATCCATGCTATCGCGCAGGCTGCAGGCCTGAACGGTACATCCGGGCGTCATTGCTTTCGGATAGAAGTAAACCAGAACACGCTGCCCCTGGAAGTCGGTTAAATTTACCTGTTCGCCGTCCTGATCGGGCAGACTAAATTTAGGGGCGACATCGCCAGCTTTCAGTGGATTCATACGACTCTCCGTCTTATTCATCATCTTGCTGTGGGTAATTCACAACGTTAATAGTGCCTTGCGCATTGAGTTCTGTACACAAGTCTTTAAAGGCCTGCTCAATGTTTGTCGCATCCTGCAGTGCCGGGCTATGCGCCGCGATTTGGATATAAAGCTGCGGCGCTCCCGGCTGCTCGTTTTCATCGTTCGCCTGAGTCCGGGAAATCAGTTCGGCAATATTCATTTGATGGGAGTCGAACAGGTCAGTAAATCGCTCAATCAGGTGAGGGGAGTCCGCCACTTCCACCTGGACGCGTACCGTTGCGGGCATGGCCTGGCGCGCCTGAGCATGGGTGCGTTTCATTACGATCAACAGATCCAGTTCGGCGCCTTTTAACGGCAGCGTGGATTCAATCTGGGTAATGGCGTTCCAACTGCCGGAAAGCAGCATGATAAAGGTAAATTCGTCCCCCAACATGGCCAGGCGGCTATCTTCGATATTACAGCCACAACTACTGACGTGTCGGGTGATGGTATTCACGATGCCGGGACGGTCTGCACCTAACGCGGTGATGACCAGATGGTGTTGTGATGAGGCTGTCAAACCGGAGCTTCCTGTGGTTCTGTAGAGGTAATCATAAGGAAAGCATAAAAAAATCCGCCATACAACCGCACAGGTGCCCTGGCCGCTTGCTTTTACTGCGGCTCCAAACGTACCATTGTGGCACTAGTGTACGGAGAGGATGGACCATGTTCACGGGAAGTATTGTCGCGCTGATTACGCCGATGGACGATAAGGGCAACGTCTGTCGGTCCAGCCTTAAGAAACTGATTGATTACCATGTCGAAAGTGGAACTTCGGCAATTGTCTCGGTAGGGACCACCGGCGAGTCTGCCACGCTGAGCCACGATGAACATGGCGATGTGGTGATGATGACGGTTGAGCTGGCGGATGGCCGTATTCCCGTTATTGCGGGCACCGGTGCGAATGCCACTTCAGAGGCCATCTCTCTGACCAAAAGGTTCAACGACAGCGGCATCGTCGGCTGTCTGACGGTCGTGCCTTATTATAACCGCCCCACCCAGGAAGGACTGTTCCAGCACTTTAAAGCGATCGCTGAAAACACCAGCCTGCCGCAAATTCTGTATAATGTGCCCTCTCGTACCGGCTGTGACTTGCTGCCGCCGACCGTTGCGCGTCTGGCGCAGGTGCCGAATATCGTTGGTATTAAAGAGGCAACGGGGAACTTAAGCCGCGTTAACGAGATCAAAGATCGGGTTGCGGATGATTTTATTCTGCTTAGTGGCAACGATGACAGCGCGCTGGACTTTATGCAACTGGGCGGCCACGGCGTGATTTCCGTAACCGCTAACGTGGCGGCGCGTGATATGGCGCGGATGTGTGAACTGGCGGCCGCAGGCGAATTCGCCGCTGCGCGCGAGATCAACCGACGCCTGATGCCGCTGCACGAGCGTTTATTTATTGAACCCAATCCTATCGCGGTGAAGTGGGCCAGCAGGGAGTTGGGACTTGTGGCGACCGATACGCTTCGCCTGCCGATGACCCCGCTGACCGCGGAAAGTCGTCCGGTGGTGCTCGATGCGCTGAAGCATGCCGGTTTGCTGTAAAGTTTAGGGAGAATTGATGGCTTACTCAGTCTCAGTACAAAAATCAACCGTGGCAAAAGTGGTGGGCCTGTCGCTCGTCATGATGCTTGCCGCCTGCAGTTCCGATTCACGCTATAAGCGTCAGGTTAACGGCGATGAATCCTACCTGGAAACACCGGCGCTGGCCGAGCTGCATGCTCCGTCGGGGCTGATGTTGCCGCTGCAGAACGGTCAGTATGATGTGCCGTCGGCTCGCACTAGCGGCGCTATCGGCAAAAAACTCGATATTCGTCCGCCAGCGCAGCCGCTGGCGCTGGTGAGCGGTGCGCGCACTCAGTTCACTGGCGATACGGCGACCATGCTGCTGGAAAGCGGCAATCAGGGCTCCCTCTGGCCGCAGGTGGTGAGCGTTGTTCAGGCTCAAAACTACCCGATTATGAAGCGGGAAGATGCGAATCAGAGCCTGACCACCGACTGGGTAAACTGGAACCGTGCCGATGAAGATCAGCAGTATCGCGGCCGTTACCAGATTGGCGTGCAGCAGCAGGGCTATCAGCAGGCGCTGACGGTGAAACTGCTGAGTCTGGAGCAGAACGGTAAACCGGCTGCCGACGCGGCGTCGATGCAGCGTTACAGCACTCAGATGTTGAACGCCATTGCGGGCGGTCTGGAGCAGAACCAGAGCAACCGCAGCAGCAATGCCAGTACTGGCCGTATCGACGTGCAGAGCGGCGCGGATGATACGGGTCTGCCGATGCTGGTCGTTCGCGCGCCCTTTAACGATGTCTGGAACCGTCTGCCGTCGGTACTGGAGGAAGTGGGGATGAAGGTTAATGACACCACCCGCTCCCAGGGCAGCATGGAACTGAGCTACGATCCGCTTTCCGATAGCGACTGGCAGGCGCTTGGCGCTCGCGATCCGGGCCTGTCCAGCGGTGACTACAAGCTGCAGGTCGGCGACCTCGATAACCGCAGTAGCCTGCAGTTTATCGACCCGAAAGGGCACACGCTGACCCAGTCGCAGAACGATGCGCTGGTGGCGGTATTCCAGGCCGCATTTAGCAAGTAATTCCGGGGCCGGCGCCAACACGCCGGCCTTTTCAATTCGCGTTAATACACTGACTACACCTGGAGTAATAAAGATGCAAAAGCAAGCTGAGTTGTATCGCGGCAAGGCGAAGACCGTCTACAGTACGGAAAATCCCGATCTGTTGGTGCTCGAATTTCGCAATGATACGTCAGCAGGCGACGGTGCGCGCATCGAACAGTTTGATCGCAAAGGGATGGTGAACAATAAGTTTAACCACTTCATTATGAGCAAGCTGGCAGAGGCGGGGATCCCGACGCAGATGGAAAGACTGCTTTCTGACACCGAATCTCTGGTGAAGAAGCTCGATATGGTGCCGGTAGAGTGCGTTATCCGCAACCGCGCGGCGGGTTCGCTGGTTAAGCGTCTCGGCGTGGAAGAGGGCATTGCGCTGAATCCGCCGCTGTTCGATCTTTTCCTGAAGAACGATGCCATGCACGATCCTATGGTCAACGAGTCTTATTGCGAGACCTTCGGCTGGGTAAGCAAAGAGAACCTGGCGCGGATGCAGGAGCTGACCTACAAGGCGAACGACGTGTTGAGCAAGCTGTTCGACGACGCCGGTCTGATCCTGGTGGACTTCAAGCTGGAGTTTGGCCTGTACAAAGGTGAAGTGACCCTGGGTGATGAGTTTTCGCCGGATGGCGCGCGCCTGTGGGATAAGAACACGCTCGACAAGATGGATAAAGATCGCTTCCGTCAGAGCCTGGGCGGCGTTATCGAAGCGTACGAAGAGGTTGCCAAACGTCTCGGCGTTAATTTGGACTAACTGCGCAATCGTTTCCGTTGCCTCCCCCGGAGCCCGCACCCTGCGGGCTCTCTCTTTTTGGTTTATTCCCTTCCCGGCGGTTTTTTTCTGATTCTTACACTGTATTGACGTTTGCTTAGGGAAATACTGGCCTGTCTCCCCGGATATCGCTCATAATTAACCTTATTATCCTAACAACAGGAATGATGTTATGCGTTGGCAAGGGCGTCGCGAGAGCGACAATGTTGAAGATCGTCGTAATCAGTCGCGAGGAGGTTTTCCTGGCGGGGGCCGTGGTTTTCGTCTGCCGCGTGGTAAGGGGGGGATTATCCTGCTGATTGTGATAGTGGTAGCAGGTTATTACGGTTATGACCTGACGCCGCTGCTGACCGGCGGCGGCCAGTCGCAGCTCCAGCAGCAGAGTTCCCAGTCGATTAATCCCAACGAGGATGAAGCCGCGAAATTTACTTCGGTGATCCTGGCGACCACGGAAGATACCTGGAGCCAGCAGTTCCAGCAGATGGGAAAAACCTATCAGAAGCCGAAGCTGGTGATGTACCGCGGAGTGACGTCCACCGGCTGCGGCACCGGCCAGTCAGCGATGGGGCCGTTTTACTGCCCGGCGGATGAGACCGTCTATATCGATCTCTCCTTCTATGATGAGATGAAAAGCAGCCTGGGCGCCGATGGCGACTTTGCTCAGGGCTATGTGATTGCCCACGAAGTGGGTCACCATGTGCAGAAGCTGCTGGGCATTGAACCGAAGGTACGCCAGATGCAGCAGAATGCCTCTCAGACTCAGGCCAACCAGCTGTCGGTACGTATGGAGCTTCAGGCAGACTGCTTTGCCGGAGTCTGGGGTCACGGCATGCAGCAGCAGGATATTCTGGAGGTGGGCGATCTGCAGGAAGCCCTGAACGCTGCCGAAGCGATTGGCGATGACCGATTGCAGCAGCGCAGTCAGGGCCAAGTGGTGCCGGACAGCTTTACCCACGGTACTTCCGAGCAGCGCTATACCTGGTTTAAGCGCGGTTACGACAGTGGCGACCCTAAACAGTGCGATACCTTCGGCGACAACCTGTAACCGATGTGGCTGAATGAACTCGATGCCCTGACGCGCCAGCAGCAGCGTCAGGGCATTCGTCGTTTACTGGTGCTGAGCGGCGAGTCGGACTGGAGCCTGGAACAGGCCAGATGCCTGAAGCAGCGGCTGAGCGGCGACTGGTTGTGGGTGGGTGAGACAGAAGAACAAACTGCCCACTGCGCGCCCGGCGCGATTCGTCGTCTGCTGGGGCGTGAATTTCTTCATGCGATATTCGATGCCCGGACGGGGCTGGATGCCGAAGCGCTGGCGGCGCTGGCGGGAACGCTGCGGGCCGGTAGCTGGCTGGTAGTACTGGCGCCCTCCTGGACTTCGTGGCCGAATCAGCCGGACGCCGACAGTCTGCGCTGGAGCGGTCAGCCTGACCCCATTCCCACCCCGCACTTTATTCACCGTTTGCAACAGGCGCTAAGTCAGGAGCCAGAATGCGTTATCTGGCGCCAGGGGCAGGCGCCACGTCTGCCGGTGCAGGTTGAACGCCCTGACTGGCAGCCTGCCGCTGGTGGTCCGCTGGCGGAACAGCAGGCGATTTTGCAGGCGCTGCTCGCTATGCCTGCGGGGGTGGCGGTGGTGACCGGGCCGCGCGGGCGCGGCAAGTCGACTCTGGCGGGGATGCTGGCCCGCCAGTGCGGCAGGCCAGTGGTGATTTGCGCTCCAACCCGGGCCGCCACCGACGTACTGATGCATCACGCCGGTGAGCATGAGTCGTTTATGGCGCCAGACGCGCTGTTGCAGGCGATACAGCGCGGGGAGCCCCCGGTGGGCGAGTGGCTGATTGTTGACGAAGCTGCCGCCATTCCTGCTCCCCTGTTGCGTCAGTTGATCGCCGCTTTTCCCCGAACGCTGTTAACCACGACGGTACAGGGCTATGAGGGAACCGGGCGCGGTTTTCTGCTCAAGCTGTGCGCTTCGCTGCCCCGATTGCAGAGCTTTACGCTCGATGCGCCAGTACGCTGGGCTTCCGGCGATCCGCTGGAGCGTCTTCTCGATCGGGTTATGTTATTCGACGATCGTCTGGCGGCGCCCTGCGCGGGCGATTTGCAATATCAAACGCTGCCAGACGGCGCCTGGCTGAATGACGATGGTCGCGAGGCGCAAACCTGGCGACTGCTTGCCGGAGCCCATTATCGTACCTCACCGCTCGATTTGCGGCGTCTGCTGGATGCCCCTGGCCAGCGTCTGAAGGTCGCCTGCGTGAATGAGCGAGTGGCGGGGGCGCTATGGCTGGTCGAAGAGGGAGGATTAACGCCTGAGCTGAGCGAGGCGGTATGGGCCGGGCTGCGGCGACCGCGCGGTAATCTGGTGGCTCAGTCGCTGGCGGCCCACGGTGGCTCGCCGGATGCCGCTACTCTGAAAGGGCTGCGTATCAGTCGGGTGGCGGTACATCCGGAGCGCCAGCGCCAGGGGATCGGTAGCCGTTTACTGGCGAGCGCTGGTGATATGAGCGATGGTCATGACTACCTGTCCGTCAGTTTTGGCTATACCGATGAACTGTGGCGTTTCTGGCAGCGCGCCGGCTTTATGCTGGTGCGTATCGGCAGCCATAGGGAGGCCAGCAGCGGCTGCCATGCGGCAATGGCGCTACGCCCGCTGAGCGCGCGAGGCGAAGCGCTGGCACTGCGTGAACAACTCAGACTGCGGCGCGACACATGTTGGCTGCAACCGTGGATTCGGGAGCCGATTCCGGTTGCTCAGCTTCCAGAGACTACGCTTAATGATGAAGACTGGCGCGATCTGGGCGGTTTCGCCTTTGGTCACCGGTCGTCGGAAGCCTGCATCGGCACGCTACAGCGGTTGCTGCTCAACAGCGAGCTGGCGCTGCCCGGGCTGCGGGGCTGGCTGACGCAGGGGCTGGCGGGGGCTGAACTTTGCGCTCAGTTGGGAATAAACGGGCGTCGGGCATTGCTGGTGCGCCAGCGCCAGGAGTGCGCCACGGCGCTAAAAGCGCTGGATGCCCAACGGACAGATGTGCTGGAAGCCTGGCTGGCGAAGGTCAAAAATTTTCAGTGATATCATCAATTTTGTGCCATGGTGATTTTTCACTATCGGCGTAGAGTGGCCCCCATAGTCAGGAGGCAACGATGAAACATGACCATTTTGTAGTTCAAAGCCCTGCCACACCCCCTCAGCAATTGCTGCTGCTGTTTCACGGGGTGGGCGATAATCCGGTCGCGATGGGGGAGCCTGGCAGCTGGTTTGCGCCGCTGTTCCCCGATGCGCTGGTGGTCAGCGTCGGGGCGCCGAATCCAGGCGGAGCGGAGCCGGGTCGTGAGTGGTTCTCCGTGGCTGATGTCAGCGAAGAGAACCGCCAGGCGCGTATCGATGCGGCAATGCCGCACTTCTGCGCCCTGGTACGTTACTGGCAGGAAAAAAGCGGCGTGATGCCCGCAGCGACGGCGCTGATTGGCTTCTCTCAGGGGGCCACCATGGTGCTGGAAAGCCTGAAGGCGGAACCAGGACTGGCATCGCGTCTTATCGCCTTTAACGGCCGTTTTGGCCAGTTGCCGGAGCGAGCCAGCCTGACCACCACGGTGCATCTGATTCACGGCGACGAGGATCGGGTCATCGAGCCTCAGCATGCGGTGAAGGCCCACGAGGCGCTACTGGCCGTGGGGGGCGATGTGACGCTGGATATCGTCGAGGGGCTGGGTCATGCCATTGACAATCGCAGTATGCAGCTGGCGCTGGATCACCTGCGCTATACGGTGCCTAAGCACTACTTCGATGAAGCTCTGGGCGGTAAGCCCGGCGAAGACGATGTGATTACGATGATCTAAAACCAGGGATTGCAGACAATAAAAAAACCGACTGGTGAGGTCGGTTTTTTTATGTTCCGGCGTGGAGCGGATGGCTCTGACCGGGGGAACTCTTCTATCTAACCCTGGCGATTTTATAACCACTCGCACGGTTTTACAAGTCGTTCCCGGTATAATTCCGCATGGTTAGCTCTGGAGTGATTTTCCTCTTTGGCATTCTGGCCATATCGGTTTCAAGTCCTGGCTGAATTCACGGGTGGTGCCGGATTCGGTGCTCTGGCCGGAGAGGGAACTCTTCTATCTAACCATGAAGAGCCGCTGTGGTGACAGGCAGCCCATGAGTAAGCCGCGGTGTGTTCTCTCTCCATGGAGTGGAGAAACGGATGAAAACTTTTATCGATAAGGCTCTCATCGTTCTTAAAGCGCTGGTTGCGCTGCTGGAACTGATTCGCCGGTTTATTGTGCGGTAAGGGCGGAAACGTAACTAAGGACGGAGACCGCCTCCGTCCTTTAATAACGCTTTACGGCTTCTTCTTCGGCCAGTCGTCGTCATCGTCCCACTTGTCGTTAAAGTCGCGGTGGGGCGGCAGATCGGGCTTATTGTCCAGATACTTCTTCGGGTCAACGCGCTTCAGATCTTTAATGACGTTGATAAAGATACCGACCAGAATCACCAGTACCAGTATCCACCAGTATTTACTTAGCCAGTCCATGCGCCTCTCCTGAAGGGTAAACGGCCGCTCAGGCGACCAGTTGTTCCATAATACGTTGATACATCCGGGCCAGCAGTTGCAGGTCAGCGGCGTTCACGCACTCGTTAATCTTGTGAATGGTCGCATTCACCGGTCCCAGCTCCACCACCTGCGCCCCCATTCTGGCGATAAAACGCCCGTCAGAGGTGCCGCCGGTAGTCAGCAGCTGCGGCTTAATTTCATTATAGTGCTCAACGGCGTTGACCACCGCTTCTACCAGACGACCACGGGAGGTCAGGAACGGTTGGCCGGACAGCCACCAGTCCAGGGTATAGCGCAACTGATGACGTTCCAGCAGTTCGCAGACCCGCTGTTGCAGCATCTCCGCTGTACTTTCGGTGCTGAACCTAAAGTTGAACTGAACGAACAGTTCGCCGGGAATCACGTTATTGCTGCCGGTACCGGCCTGGATATTCGCAATCTGCATGCTGGTGGGGGGGAAGAACTCATTGCCCCTGTCCCATTCGATATTCACCAGTTCATCCAGCATAGGCGCGGCGCGGTGTACCGGATTATCCGCCAGCTGCGGATAGGCCACGTGGCCCTGAACGCCGTGAATGGTCAGGTTGCAGGTCAGAGAGCCGCGACGACCGTTTTTTACTACGTCGCCCACCACTTCGCTGCTGGAGGGTTCGCCTACCAGACAGTAATCCAGACGTTCATTACGCGCCATCAGCGTTTCCACCACCTTCACGGTGCCGTTTTTCGCGCTGGCTTCTTCGTCGGAGGTTACCAGGAACGCCAGGCGGCCACGATGGTTCGGATGCTGGGCGACGAAGCGTTCGGCAGCGACCACCATAGCCGCCAGCGAGCCTTTCATATCGGCAGCGCCGCGACCAAACAGCAGGCCGTCGCGGATGGTGGGCTCGAAAGGGGGATTGATCCAGCGATCGCCATCTCCTGGGGGGACCACGTCGGTATGACCAGCAAAGGCCAGGGTCTCCCCCTCGCCACGCCAGGCCCAGAAATTACGTGTATCGCCGAAATCCATAGCCTCAATGGTAAAACCAATGGCGCGCAGGCGTTCGATAAGCAGATCCTGGCAACCCGCGTCATCGGGGCTGAGGGAGGGGCGGCGAATGAGCTGTTGGGTCAGTTCGATGACCGGGCAAGACATACTACTTAACCTCATTGAAAAACTGCTGATAGCGGCTGTCGCTGAAACCCAGCAGCATAGGCTTCTGCGGCGCGCAGAGCAATGGTCGTTTGATAATCGCCGGCATCTCCAGCATCAGTTCGATAGCAGAAGCGGCGTCGGTAATGGCGTTGCGCCGTGATTCATCCAGCTTACGCCAGGTGGTGCCGCGGGTGTTAAGCAGCGGCTCCCAGCCCAGTTCGGCGATAACGCTTTCCAGTAGCGCGGCGTCAAGACCGTCTGCCCGGTAGTCGTGAAAACGGTAATCGATGTTTTCGGCTTCCAGCCAGCGGCGGGCCTTTTTAATTGTGTCGCAGTTTTTTATGCCGTACAGAGTGACCATGCCAGGTTATCCTTGTGACTTTCAGGGAATAAAGCGTCAGGCGTGACGTTAATTATTTTCGGGGCGTCGAATATTCCCGGGCTAAGGTTAAAAAGACAATCAGCCCGGGACAGCGGCGCTTTTATGGCGCTTCCGGTATCGTGCCAGCATATCAATTTGCCATCTTCCGGGCTACAACGTACTGCATGGCAAGAATAAAGGCGATCTGAACCGATCGCCTTTATTGCATGGCATTTTAATCGGTGGGGCGTTCACGTAGCGGGAAGCGGCGCCGTACCAGCACAAAGAATACAGGCACGAAGATAATCGCCAGTACGGTGGCGGCGATCATTCCGCCGATAACCCCGGTGCCCACCGCGTGCTGGCTGCCGGAACCGGCGCCGTTACTGGTGGCCATCGGCAGCACCCCAAAGACAAAGGCCAGTGACGTCATGAGTATCGGACGCAGGCGCTGGCGGCAGGCTTCCATAGTGGCGGCGACAAGCTCCTTACCCGCGGCGTTCATATCGTTGGCGAACTCCACGATCAGGATGGCATTCTTCGCCGACAGGCCGATCACCGTCAGTAGCCCCACCTGGAAGTAAACATCGTTTTCGAGGCCGCGCAGCCAGGTGGCGAGTAGCGCGCCGGCCACTCCCAGCGGCACCACCAGCATCACCGAGAAGGGCACCGACCAGCTCTCGTAGAGTGCCGCCAGACACAGGAATACCACCAGCAGCGAAATCGCATACAGTGCCGGAGCCTGGGCGCCGGACAGCCGCTCCTGATAAGACATGCCCGTCCACTCCAGGCCGAAGCCGGTGGGCAGTTTCTGTACCAACTGCTCCATAATATCCATCGCCGTACCGGTACTGACCCCAGGAGCTGCTTCGCCGACGATCTCCAGCGCCGAGTAGCCGTTATAGCGTTCCAGGCGCGGCGAGTCAGTAACCCAGCGCGAAGTCGCGAAGGCCGAGAAGGGTACCATGGTGCCAACGCTGTTGCGTACGTACCACTTATCGATATCTCCCGGCAGCATTCGGTACGGCGCGGCAGACTGAACATAAACCTTCTTCACGCGCCCGCGATCGATAAAGTCGTTAACGTAGCTCGAGCCCCAGGCCGTTTGCAGCGTGTCGTTAATATCGTCTACCGAAATTCCCATGGCCTGAGCCTTACGCTGGTCGATATCCACCTGCAATTGCGGGCTGTCGTCCAGACCGTTATGACGAACCCGGGTCAGGCGCGAGTCCTGGTCCGCCATGGTCAGCAACTGGTCGCGGGCCTTCATCAATGCATCGTGGCCCAGTCCTGCGTGATCCTGAAGCTCCATATCGAAGCCGGTGGAGTTACCCAGACCGCTGATGGCCGGCGGGCTACTGGCGAAGACCCTGGCCTCTTTAATATTGCGGAAGGCTTTGGTGGCTCGCTCGATAATGGCGAACGACGAGCCGGTCTGCGGATCCCGGTCATCCCAGTCATTCAGGCGAATAAACATGCGCGCCACATTCTGACCATTCCCTCCAGGTCCGGAGCCAATGGTGGCGAAGACCGAGCGGACGTTCTCTTTCTCTTCGGTTAGATAGTATTTTTCAATTTTTTCAACGACCTTCAGGGTCTGTTGCTGCGTTGCGCCCGGCGGCAACTGCACAGACGTGGTAAAGACGCCACGGTCTTCATCGGGCAGGAACGACGTGGGCAACTGCATAAACAGCACCACCATACCGCCCAGAATCAGCACGTAGAGCACCAGCCAGCGCAGGGTGCGCTGCAATATCTTGCCCACGCCGGTTTCATAGCGCTGCGCGTAGCGGTTAAAGGTGCGGTTAAACCAACCGAAGAAGCCGCGGCTTCCGTGGTGTTCTCCTTTCTTTAACGGCTTAAGCAGTGTGGCGCACAGCGCCGGGGTCAGGATCATCGCCACCAGCACTGAAAGAATCATAGAAGTGACAATGGTAATGGAAAACTGGCGATAGATAGCGCCGGTGGTGCCGCCAAAGAAGGCCATGGGGATAAAGACTGCCGACAGCACCAGGGCGATACCCACCAGCGCTCCCTGTATCTGTCCCATCGACTTGCGGGTGGCGGCCCTGGGCGACAGACCCTCTTCGCTCATAATTCGTTCGACGTTTTCCACCACTACGATGGCGTCATCCACCAGCAGACCGATGGCCAGCACCATGGCGAACATGGTCAGAGTGTTAATACTGTAGCCAAAGCCATAGAGCACCGCGAAGGTGCCCAGCAATACCACGGGCACGGCAAGGGTCGGGATTAATGTCGCCCGAAGATTTTGCAGGAACAGGTACATCACCGCGAACACCAGTACCACCGCTTCGATCAGCGTTTTCACCACGTCGTGAATCGAGGCCTGGACGAAGGAGGTGGTTTCAAAGGCGATACGGTATTCCAGCCCATGAGGGAAGTACTGAGAGAGCTGGTCGAGCCGGGTCAGCGCCAGCTTTGCGGTTTCCATTTCGTTGGCGCCAGAGGCCAGTTTAATCCCCAGTCCCGAAGCGGCCAGGCCGTTATAGCGGCTCAGGTAGTCATATTTTTCCGCCCCCAGCTCCACTTTTGCCACATCCCCCAGCGTCACCAGAGATCCGTCCTGATTGACCCTGAGTGTGATTTTGCGGAACTGTTCCGGGGTTTCCAGCATCGCCTGGGCGTTGATCGTGGCGTTCAGCGCCTGGTCGTCGACGGCGGGCGTTGCCCCTAATTGTCCTACCGCCACCTGGCTGTTCTGAGACTGTATGGCGCTGACCACATCCTGGGTGGTGAGCTGGTAGCTGTTGAGTTTGTCGGGGTTAAGCCAGATACGCATCGAGTATTGAGTGCCGTAGGCATCCACGTCACCCACGCCATTCACCCGGCTGAGCGGGTCCTGAATATTACTGGCCACATAGTCGGCGATATCCTGCTTATCCATACTGCCGTCGGTAGAGACAAAGGCGATCATCAGAATATTGGTATCGCCGGTTTTCCTGACGGTTACCCCCTGACTTTGTACCGCCTGAGGCAGCTTGCGCAGGGCGGACTGAAGCTGGTTCTGCACCTGCTGCACCGCTTCATCCGGATCGCTGCCGGCCTGGAAGGTGAGGCGAATGGTCGCCTGGCCGGTATTGCTGCTCTGGGATGACATATACATCAGATTATCGAGCCCGGTCATATTCTGTTCGATAACCTGGGTCACGGTATTTTCCAGGGTCTGCGCCGACGCTCCCGGATAGTTGGCGGTGATCCGCACGTTCGGAGGAGCGAGGTCGGGATACTGTTCAACCGGCAGTGACAAAATGGCCATCGTCCCCGTCAGACAGAGCAGGATTGCGATAACCCAGGCAAAAATCGGGCGGTCGATAAAAAAGTTCGCCATGTTAAAGAGGGCCTCAAAACAGCAATGGGCGGTAAAAGTAGCGTGGTTGTCACTTTATCCTCTCCTCCAGAGTTAAACGTGGAGAAAATGAGGAGATAGTGTAAATCAGGGACGTTATATGAACATAAATGTATAGACGGGGGTTATATCCCCCGATTCTCCAGGAACAGCACCGTGGCGGCGACCCTCGAACGCACGTTCAGCTTGCGCAGCAGGTTACGGATATGCACCTTTACCGTCTCTTCAGAAATATGCAGCGTCCCGGCGATCTGCTTATTGGAAAGCCCGCGGGCGACTTCCTGAAGTACATCAAGCTCGCGTTCGGTCAGCGCAGCGAACGGGGACTCCTGAGCGTCGGACATATCGCGATGATTCAGGTATTCCCGGATGCGCTGGCTAAAGGCGCCGCCCTGGGTCGCCCCTTCGCGGATAGCCTCCAGCAGCGTATCGGGATCGCTGTCTTTCAGCAGATAGCCATCGGCGCCGGCGTCGATCATGGCGCGGATGTCCCCTGGCGCATCGCTCACGGTCAGGATAATGACCCGGGCGGTAATACCGTCGCGGCGCAGGGCATGGAGCGTATCCAGTCCGCTCAGGCCTTTCATATTCAAATCCAGCAGGATGATATCCGGCGCAACGCGTTCGGCCAGGCTAACGGCCTCTGCGCCGCTGCTGGCTTCTCCTTCCACGCTGAATACGTCGTCGGTCTCCAGCAACTGACGGATACCGCGACGCATTAACGGATGGTCATCGACAATTAAAACCCGGTAGCGGATCTTTTCTGACATGGGGTAACTCCCTGGAAGATATTCTCTTGTTATCATTATGGCCGGAGTTCGGCCTGTGCTGTGGTCTCGTCCGCCGCGCCGGGGAAGCTGACGCGTACGCGGGTGCCTCCTTCCGGCAGGCGGGAAATCGTCAGTTCGCCGCCGAGACAGTCGGCGCGCTCCTGCATAATATTAAGGCCGTAATGGCCTTCCGGCTCTTCGAGGCTGGGAATTCCCCGACCGTCGTCAATAATATCGGCAATATAGCGGTTGGGCGCCGCACTGTAACAGCGCACCCGAATCTGCCGGGCATCGGCGTGACGAATGGCGTTCAGGAGCGCCTCGCGGATAATCTGTAACAGGTGCACCTGGCGCGGGGCGTCCAGCGCCTGGTCCGCCAGGTTGCAGGTCAGTTCGATAGTCGCTTCGCTGCGGTCGCGCAGCGGGGCGATCATCTCCTGTAAGGCTTCCGGCAGGTTAGCCTGCTGAAGCGTCAGGCGGAAGGTGGACAGAAGCTCGCGTAGCTGGCGGGTGGCATCGTCCAGCGCCTGGGTAAAATCGCTGATAATGGCCCCGGCGCGCGGGTTCTCATCCGGCACCGCGCGGCGCAGCAGCGTAATCTGAATCCGCAGATAAGAGAGCACCTGGGCCAGGGAGTCGTGAAGCTCCCGGGCGATGGTGGCGCGCTCTTCCATCAGCAGTAATTGCTGGTGCTGCTTCTGGGCCTGAAGCAGCCAGACGCCGCGTCCCAGCATATTGGCGACGCTTTCCATCAGTTGCAGGGCGGGTTGTTTATCCCGGGCCTGCCAGCGTAGCTGACCGATGGTTTGCTGCTGCTGGCGAATAGGCGTGCTCTGCCAGGAGAGGTTGTCACGGGCCCGGCCTGCGCTCAGGCACCAGTAGTCTCCTATCTGCATCTCCAGCGCGCAAACCGGTTCGTGGCGCAATACGATCTGCAGCGCCTGCTGAAAATTCTGATTATCGGTCACGCTAATGGTCATGGCCTGGGAGCAGCCGTACAGTACCTCCAACTGGCGGTTGGCCTCCTGCAGACTCAGGGTCTTTTCCTGGACGCTCTCTTCCAGTCGCTGCCACAGTTTATGCAGTTCCCCGGACATGCGGGTGAAACTGTGCGCCAGCCAGCCCAGCTCATTTGGCAGACTGCTGTCGAGATGCGGATGGTCAAAGTCGCCGCGCTCGATAGATTCGCTGGCAGATACCAGTGCGTTCAGCGGCGCCACCACCTGGCGGCGAATACGGCGCAGGGTGAAGAAGATCAGGGTGATAATCGCCAGAAATCCCACGGCCGACACTGCAATCATGACCCTCATTTTATATTCAGCATGGTGCTGAAGCGCCAGAACGAACAGGTCTATCTGCCCGACATAGTCGGCGATATTGGCCTGATACCACTGGCGATCGCCCTGCGCCAGGCGCAGATCCATCTGGCGCCAGTTGTTATCCAGAGCGCGATAACGCTGGCTGACCTCCCCGGGCGTCAGAGGGCTTTCCAGCGCCCTGAGCACCGGCGCCTTCAGGGTTTGCGCGTACAGTTCCCGATGCTGCGCCAGGGCCTGGGGATCGCCCTGCAGGTCGTAACCCAGCCGATAGCTCTGCATCCGTAGGGATCCGGCGATATTCACCGCTTCCGCATCCCGCATACTGCTGGAAAGCGTCAACAGCGCCGCACCGGTTGTCAGCAGCGACAGCAGAACAATCGAAAAAAAGGCGCGCGCAAGGCTGGTCGAAACCGGGCGTTTTACCATGGCGGGTTATTCATTCACTCATTATTTATGTGGGCGCAAGCTATATCAGAAACGGGGGATGAGGCAAAGCGTTTAGCGCTGAAATTCCGCACTGTGCGGCAGCACGACCGTACCAGGATACGATCTGATAAAAAAGGGATAACGTTACTGTTACGATTCCCGTCAGGACGCTCAAATTTTATTGCATCTGCACAACGTTATTTGATCCACCACAGATTACACCACTTCAGGCATTGTCTGTGACGTGAAATATCCTTACTAATAGTGCCACTAAATATCGTGCAGATGGACAATGCCATGATGAGTTCTTTCGTCCTTGCCAGCGCGCAGCGCTGCCTGGGGTGCCGCGCCTGCGAAGTTGCCTGTGTAATGGCCCACAATCAGCAGCGTCATCCACTCACGCCTCAGGGTTTTTTGCCGCGGGTCAGGGTGGTGAAGTCGGTGGGGGCGCGTAATGCGGTCAGTTGTCACCAGTGTGAAAGCGCCCCCTGTCAGGCGAGCTGTCCGGTGGCGGTTATCTCCCGGCGCGATGGGGTGATCCAGGTGGCGCAAAGCGGCTGTATTGGCTGCAAGTCCTGCGAGCTGGCCTGTCCCTTCGGCGTAATGCAGGTGGTGGTGGACGATGACGAGTCAGGGGTTCAGGCACTGAAGTGCGATCTGTGTGAAGGGCGCGAAGGCGGCCCGGCCTGTGTGGCGGAATGTCCGACCGGGGCGATAGCGCTGATGACGCCGCAGTGGCTTGGCGCTCAGGGAAAGGCCCGGCGTCAGCAGGCCGCCAGCGGAAAAGGGCTGGCGCCAACCAGGCCGGTCACAGCAGAACAGCTTCTGGCCGCCATTGCGCCACGCTCCGAACCGGCAAAGCGTGAGGCCGCAGAGCGCCGCCAGGATAGTCAGGAGATTGTCCTGGCGTTCGATGCGAAGCAGGCGCAGACCCAGGCCGAACGCTGCCTGAGCTGCGGTACCCACAGCATCTGCGAATGGACCTGCCCGCTACATAATCCGATTCCCCGCTGGCTGGAGCGTGCCCGGCATCAGGGCGAGCAGGCGGCCGTTGAACTGTTGCATCAGACTAACTGCCTGCCGGAGGTCACCGGGCGGGTCTGCCCCCAGGATCGCCTGTGTGAAGGCGCCTGTACGTTACGGGATGAAGGCGGCGCCGTAACTATCGGTAATCTGGAACGTTACGTTGCCGACCAGGCGCTGGACCAGGGCTGGCGCCCGGATCTCTCCGACGTGGTCGCCACCGGTAAACGGGTGGCGGTTATCGGCGCCGGTCCGGCGGGGCTGGCCTGTGCCGATCGTCTGGCCCGGGCCGGCGTGGCGGTCACGGTGTTCGACAGGCATCCGGAGATCGGCGGTCTGCTGACCTTCGGTATTCCCGCCTTTAAGCTGGATAAATCGCTGCTGGCGCGCAGGCGCGAGATTTTCAGCGCCATGGGAATAACGTTTGAGCTTAACTGCGAGGTGGGTCGTGATATTGCGCTGCCTCAGCTACTGACGCAGTACGATGCGCTATTTGTCGGCGTGGGCACTTATCGCGCCATGAGGGCGGGCATCCCTAATGAAGAGGCGTCCGGCGTCTGCGCCGCGCTGCCCTATCTTATCGGCTATACCCGGCGTGAAATGGGGCTGGAAGCATCGCCTGCATGGCCGTTGCGCGATATGGCGGGTCAGCGCGTGGTGGTACTGGGCGGCGGCGATACGGCGATGGACTGCGTGCGTACCGCTCTGCGCCAGAGGGCGCAGGAGGTGACCTGCGCCTACCGACGCGACGAGGCCAATATGCCCGGCTCGAAAAAAGAGGTCAAACACGCCCGGGAAGAGGGGGCGAGCTTTGAATTCAATGTTCAGCCGCTGGCCTTTGAAACCGACGACCAGGGGCAGTTAACCGGGGTGAGGATGCTGCGTACCCGAATGGGAGAGCCGGATGCCCAGGGGCGTCGCCGTCCGGAACCGATCCCCGATTCTGAGTTTATTCTGGCTGCCGATGCCGCCATCGTTGCCTTTGGTTTTCATCCCCATGCGCTTCCCTGGCTTGAAGAGATGGGGGTAAGCCTGACCCGGGATGGACGCATTCAGGCCAGCGTCACCAGTCCGCGTCCCTACCAGACCAGTCATCCGCAGATTTTTGCCGGCGGCGATGCGGTACGGGGCGCCGATCTGGTGGTGACCGCCATGGCGGAAGGCCAGCATGCGGCCCGCGGAATTCTCGACTACCTGGGGGTAGTCACCCGACCCTGAAGGGGTAGATTTATCTTAAAGAAACGCCCCTGTCAGGCCAGGCCTGACAGGGGGATTCCCTGTTTCGTGCGCCGCTTTTCAATAAACTCGCCCTAACCTTGATCGCACTACGTCTTTTACCCCTAAAGGGTGATGCGGTGGTAACCCCTGCTCGCCTATGTTAACGCCTGAAAACAGGATCGATGCAACGACCCTTAGCGGCGGCGCGAATTCTGAAATAACAAAAGTAATTCTCTTTTTTCTGGGTGCAATGGAATGGCGATAACGCAACTCTCGCGACGTGGTCTGTTGACCGGCTGGCGCCGTTCGACACAGGCCATCCGCCCGCCGTGGAGCGGCAGCGAAGCCGATTTTATCGAGCGCTGCTCGCGCTGCGGCTCCTGCTCGGCAGCCTGTGAAGGCGCCATTATCCTGGCAGGCCAGGGCGGCTATCCCCGAATCGATTTCCGCAACGGTGAATGCACCTTCTGCTATGCCTGCGCCCGGGCTTGTCCGCAAGCGCTTTTTACGCCGCGTGACAGCGCGCCCTGGTCGCTACGGGTGGCGGTGAATGACGTCTGCCTGACGCGCCAGCAGGTGGACTGCCGCAGTTGCGAAGACAGCTGCGAGCCGCAGGCGTTGCGTTTTATTCCCACCCGCGATGGCGTAGCCGCATTGCAGGTCGATGTATCGCTGTGTACCGGCTGCGGCGCCTGCGTGGCGGGCTGCCCGGTTTCAGCCCTGAGTCTGAGGAGTTCTGATGGACAGTAACTGGCAGGTCTGCGGGCTGATGGTGCAAACCCGCCCGGAAAACGTCGCTACGGTGGCAGGCGCGCTGAATGCGCTGCCCGGCAGCGAAGTGGCAGTCAGCGATGCCGCCACCGGCAAGCTGGCGGTTGTGATGGAGGCGCCATCCAGCAGGGAGTTGCTGAACAATATTGAGTCGGCACGCGAACTCGCAGGCGTGCTGGCGGTGTCGCTGGTTTACCACCAGCATGAGAGCTAAGGTGAGGAAACACCAATGAAACTCAGTCGTCGTAGCTTTATGAAAGCTAACGCCGTCGCCGCGGCCGCTGCGGCAGCCGGCATCAGCGTCTCTCCGGTCGCCCGCGCGGCGGTTGGCAAGAGCGATGCCATTAAATGGGATAAGGCGCCGTGCCGCTTTTGCGGTACCGGATGTGGCGTGCTGGTCGGCACCCAGGATGGTCGCGTGGTGGCCAGTCAGGGCGATCCGGAAGCGCCGGTAAACCGCGGGCTGAACTGCATTAAGGGCTATTTCCTGCCCAAGATCATGTACGGCAAGGATCGTCTGACCCAGCCGATGCTGCGTATGCGCAATGGCCAGTACCACAAAGAGGGGGAGTTTACCCCGATTAGCTGGGATCAGGCTTTCGACATTATGGCGGACAAATTTAAGGGCGCCCTGAAAGAGAAGGGCGCCGACGCCATCGGGATGTTCGGCTCCGGCCAGTGGACCATCTGGGAAGGTTATGCCGCAGCCAAGCTGTTTAAGGCGGGCTTCCGCTCTAACAACATCGACCCGAACGCGCGTCACTGCATGGCGTCCGCGGTGGTGGGCTTTATGCGCACCTTCGGGATGGATGAGCCGATGGGCTGCTACGACGATATCGAACAGGCGGACGCTTTCGTGCTGTGGGGCTCTAACATGGCGGAGATGCACCCGATACTGTGGTCGCGCATCACTAACCGCCGCCTGTCGGATACCAACGTTGAGGTTGCGGTGCTCTCTACCTTCCGTCACCGCAGCTTTGAGCTGGCGGACAACGGTATAGTCTTCACGCCCCAGAGCGACCTGGCCATCCTTAACTATATCGCCAACTACATCATCCAGAATAACGCGGTTAATGACGCTTTCTTTAAGCAGCACGTGAATCTGCGTCGCGGCGTCACCGACATCGGCTATGGTCTGCGCCCCAGCCATCCGCTGGAAAAATCGGCGAAAAACGCCGGTTCCGACGCCTCTGAACCGATGAGCTTCGAAGAGTACAAAGCCTTTGTGGCTGAGTACACCCTGGAGAAAACCGCAGAGATGAGCGGTGTGCCGAAAGATCAACTGGAAGCGCTCGCGAAGCTCTACGCAGACCCGAATAAGAAGGTGATCTCCTACTGGACCATGGGCTTTAACCAGCACACCCGCGGCGTCTGGGCCAATAACCTGTGCTACAACCTGCATCTGCTGACCGGCAAGATCTCCCAGCCTGGCTGCGGACCTTTCTCCCTGACGGGGCAGCCTTCCGCCTGCGGTACCGCGCGTGAAGTCGGCACCTTTGCCCACCGTCTGCCTGCCGATATGGTGGTGACGAACGAAAAGCATCGCGCTATTGCCGAACAGCAGTGGCAACTGCCCAGCGGCACCATTCCCGCGAAGGTGGGTCTGCACGCCGTGGCGCAGGATCGCGCGCTGAAGGACGGCACCCTTAATGCCTACTGGGTGATGTGTAACAACAACATGCAGGCTGGTCCGAATATCGATGAAGATCGCATGCCTGGCTGGCGCGATCCGCGCAACTTCGTGGTGGTTTCCGATCCCTATCCAACGGTGAGTGCCCTTGCCGCCGACCTGATTCTGCCTACCGCGATGTGGGTGGAAAAAGAGGGGGCTTACGGTAATGCCGAGCGCCGTACCCAGTTCTGGCGCCAGCAGGTGCAGGCGCCGGGCGAAGCGAAGTCCGATCTCTGGCAGCTGGTGAATTTCGCCAAACGCTTTAAGACCGAAGAGGTGTGGAGCGAAGAGTTGCTGGCTCAGAAGCCGGAGTACCGCGGCAAGACACTGTACGAGGTGCTGTTCGCTTCTCAGGCCGTGAGTCAGTACCCGCTGAGCGAGCTGGCGGAAGATCAGCTTAACGATGAATCCCGCGAGTGCGGTTTCTATCTGCAGAAGGGGCTGTTCGAAGAGTACGCCGCCTTTGGACGCGGCCATGGCCACGATCTGGCGCCTTTCGACGACTATCACAAGGCGCGCGGCCTGCGCTGGCCGGTGGTGGACGGTAAGGAAACCCAGTGGCGCTACAGCGAAGGCCACGACCCCTATGTAAAAGCGGGCGAGGGTTACAAATTCTACGGTAAGCCGGACGGTAAAGCGGTTATCTTCGCGCTGCCTTTTGAACCGGCAGCGGAAGTACCGGATAAAGAGTACGACCTGTGGCTCTCCACCGGTCGCGTGCTGGAACACTGGCATACCGGCAGTATGACTCGCCGCGTACCGGAGCTGCATCGCGCTTTCCCGGAGGCGGTGCTGTTTATCCACCCGCTGGATGCCAAACAACGCGGCCTGCGCCGCGGCGATAAGGTGAAGGTGGTATCGCGTCGCGGCGAGGTTATTTCGATCGTCGAAACCCGCGGCCGTAACCGTCCACCTCAGGGACTGGTCTATATGCCGTTCTTCGATGCCGCTCAGTTGGTTAACAAGCTGACGCTGGATGCGACGGATCCGCTCTCTAAAGAGACGGATTTCAAGAAGTGCGCCGTGAAACTGGAGAAGGTCTGAGTCCATGGCCAGAACGGACGCGCCCGGTCCCGCCCGTCGTCGCTTTTTGCGCGATGTGACGCGTGCCGCCTGCGGTCTGTCGGCGGTGCTGGTTCTGCTGGGTATTCGTACCGAAAGTAGTCGCGCCAGCGGTGTCCGGCTGCGGCCCCCCGGTGCGCTGCCGGAGCCGGCCTTTTCCCGGGCCTGCGTTCGCTGTGGTCAGTGCGTACAGGCCTGCCCTTACCAGACCCTGAAGCTGGCGACTCTGGCTTCGGGCGAGGCGGCGGGCACGCCGTACTTTGTGGCCCGGGAGATCCCTTGCGAAATGTGCGAGGAGATCCCCTGTGCGGTGGTCTGCCCGAGCGGGGCGCTGGATAGCGGATTGCCCTCTATCGACGCGGCCCGTATGGGGCTGGCGGTACTGCTGGATCAGGAAAACTGCCTGAACTTCCAGGGGCTGCGCTGCGATGTCTGCTACCGGGTTTGTCCGGCTATCGATAAGGCGATCACCCTCACGCCTGAGAGTAATAGCCGCACCGGTAAACACGCCCGCTTCCTGCCGACGGTGCACAGCAGTGACTGTACCGGCTGCGGCAAGTGCGAACAGGCCTGCGTGCTGGAACAGGCGGCGATTAAGGTGCTGCCCCGGGAACTGGCGAAAGGTGAGCTGGGGCATCACTACCGCTTTAGCTGGCTGGAGGGCGCCGATGGCAAATCGTAGGCAGGAAGCCGGTCGCGATGCGCTGGCGGTAAAAGGGTGGTGGCGTAGCTACCGCTGGCTGTTGCTGCGGCGTCTGTGTCAGGTGATGGTGCTGGCGCTGTTTTTGTGCGGCAGTTGGAGCGGCGTCTGGATTCTGCATGGCAACTACAGCAGTAGCCTGCTGCTGGATACGGTGCCGCTCAGCGATCCGCTGATGGTGCTACAAAGTCTGGCGAGCGGCCATCTGCCTGCGACCCTGGCCCTGAGCGGCGCGCTGATCGTCGGGGGATTTTACGCCCTGGCGGGCAGACGTCTGTTCTGTAGCTGGGTCTGCCCGGTGAATCCTCTGACCGATCTGGCCGCCTGGCTGCGTCGGCGGCTGGGGATCACCGCTTCGGCATCGTTGCCGCGCTGGCTGCGCTATCTGATTCTGGCGCTGGTGCTGGCAGGAAGCCTGCTTACCGGCAGTCTGCTGTGGGAGTGGGTGAATCCGGTGTCGATTGCCGGACGCGGCCTGATCTTCGGCTTTGGCGCCGGGATCTTCCTGCTGCTCGCCCTGTTTCTGTTTGATCTTCTGGTGGTTGAACACGGCTGGTGCGGCCACCTCTGCCCGCTGGGGGCCTTCTATGGCCTGACCGGCGGCGCCGGTGCACTGGGCGTAACCGCCGCCGGGCGCGAACGCTGCACCCGCTGTATGGACTGTTTTCACGTTTGTCCGGAGCCGCAGGTACTGCGGGCGCCGGTACTGGATAAGCAAAGTCCGGCCCGGATCGCTGGCCGTGACTGCATGACCTGTGGGCGCTGCGTCGATGTCTGCGCCGAAGAGGTTTTCAAAATAACAATTCGATGGAGTTCGGGAGCAAAAGATGAATAGCCCTGTCCGTAAAAAAGGAGTACTGCGCACCCTGGCGGCGGCGCTGATGTTAATGATGAGTGGCATGGCGCTGGCGGAGGGATCGGTGGATCTGAGCCAGTCGCCGGAAGTCTCGGCGACCCCGGAAGGGGCGATTCGTATGCCCAAACAACAGGAGCGTATGGCACTGAACTATGTGAACCAGCCGCCGATGATTCCGCACAGCGTGGACGGTTATCAGGTGACGACCAATACCAACCGCTGCCTGCAGTGCCACGGTGTAGAACACTACCGCACCACCGGCGCGCCGCGCATCAGTCCCACCCACTTTATGGATAGCGACGGTAAGGTGCTTTCCGGCGTGGCGCCGCGCCGTTACTTCTGCCTGCAGTGCCACGTACCGCAGACTGATGCGCCGCCGATTGTGGAAAACACCTTTACGCCTTCCCAGGGCTTTGGAAAGTAGAGGCGAATGATGGAAGAGCAAAAAAAACCGGGCGTAATTCGCCGTCTGTGGCGCTGGTGGCGCCGTCCGAGCCGTCTGGCGCTCGGCACTTTACTGCTGGTTGGCTTCGGTGCCGGTATTATCTTCTGGGGCGGTTTCAATACCGGTATGGAGATGTCCAACCGCGAAGAGTTCTGTATCAGCTGCCACGAGATGCGTAATACCGTCTACCAGGAGTATATGGAGACGGTACACTACAACAACCGCAGCGGCGTACGCGCCACCTGCCCGGACTGTCACGTTCCCCACGAGTGGGGCCCGAAGATGGTGCGTAAAATCCAGGCCAGTAAAGAGCTGTATGCCAAAGTCTTCGGGATTATCGATACCCCACAGAAGTTTGAGGATCATCGTCTGGCCATGGCTCAGAACGAGTGGCGGCGAATGAAAAACAACAACTCCCAGGAGTGCCGTAACTGTCATAACTTCGACTATATGGACTTTACCGCCCAGAAGACGGTGGCGGCGAAGATGCACGATCGGGCGGTGAAAGAGGGGCAGACCTGTATCGACTGCCATAAGGGTATTGCCCATAAGCTGCCAGAGATGCACGGTATTAAGAACGGATTTTAATCCTGACCCTGAGCCGCCCCGACCGGGCGGCTCAGGTTGATGACAAAGAGGGAAAAAACGTGGTTTTTCCCTCTTTGTGATTATCAGCCGAAAATCAATGAATTGATTTTCCTTGTTTATTTTTCTGGTGATTCTGGCCGAACAGGTTCGACCCGGGTTTGTCATCAGTCTCAGCCGCCCCTGACCGGGCGGCTTTTTTGTGAGCCGCGACAAATTTTGCCTTACCACGTAGTATAGGGGCGAGCCGTAAGTCGTTGGAGCAACTATGTCATCGCTAAAAATAGACGTAATTAAAGATAAGATCCTGTCGGAAAACTACTTCGTACTGCGCAATATCACCTATGACCTGACTCGTGGGAGCGGCGAGGTGGTGCGCCACAAGCGGGAGGTTTACGATCGGGGCAATGGCGCCACCATCCTGCTCTATAATCGGGAACGGCGCAGCGTGGTGTTGACGCGTCAGTTTCGGGTAGCGACCTGGGTTAACGGTAACGCCGACGGTATGCTTATTGAAAGCTGTGCCGGGCTGCTGGACGCCGACGCGCCTGAAGCCTGTGCCCGTAAAGAGGCAATAGAAGAGACCGGCTTTGAAGTGGGAGAGGTGACGAAGCTGTTCGAACTCTATATGTCGCCCGGCGGCGTGACCGAACTGATTCACTTCTTTATGGCCGAATATAGCGAGGCCACGCGGGTTAACGCTGGCGGCGGCGTCGATGATGAAGATATAGATGTGCTGGAACTTCCGTTTGAGAAAGCGCTGGCGATGGTGCGCAGCGGCGAGATTCGCGACGGCAAGACGGTTATCCTGTTACAGCATCTGCAACTGCTGGGCATGATGGATTAACGCGGACCCTTCCCTGGGTCCATGCTCTGGTTAACGCGACTGCCGCGCCAGGGTCTGGCGCGCTTTGTCCACGATATTGTCGACGGTGAAGCCGAAGAACGGGAAAAGCTGCTCCGCCGGGGCTGACTCGCCGTAACTGGTCATACCGACCACATCACCGTGCAGGCCGACATATTTCCGCCAGTAATCGGCAATACCCGCTTCGACTGCCACCCGGGCGCCGATACGGGCGGGCAGTACCGACTCGCGCCAGTCGTCATCCTGGGCGTCGAAGGTGTCGGTGGAAGGCAATGACACTACCCGTACGCCCACGCCTTCCTGTTCAAGGCGCTCTGCCGCCTGCATCGTTACCGCTACTTCCGAGCCGGTGGCGATCAGAATCAGTTCGGTTTTCCCCTGACTCTCTTTCAGTACGTAGCCGCCGCGGGCTATCGCGTCGAGCTGTAGCGGCGTGCGATCCATCTGCGGCAGCCCCTGACGCGACAGAATCAGCGCCGTGGGGCCGGTGCGGTGTTCAATGGCCGCTTTCCAGGCGACTGCGGTTTCGACCTGATCGCAGGGGCGCCAGGTGCTGAAGTTGGGGGTCAGGCGCAGGCTGGCGAGCTGCTCTACCGCCTGGTGAGTTGGTCCGTCTTCCCCCAGACCAATGGAGTCATGGGTATAGACCATAATCTGGTGGGCCTTCATTAACGCCGCCATGCGTGCCGCATTACGGGCATATTCCACGAAGGTCAGGAAGGTGGCGCTGTAAGGCAGAAAGCCGCCGTGCAGGGCGATACCGTTGCTGATGGCGGTCATGGCGAATTCGCGCACCCCGTAGTGGATGTAGTTCCCGGCGATATCCTCTTTGAGCGAGCGAGAGCCGGACCAGATGGTCAGGTTACTGGGGGCCAGGTCTGCCGAGCCGCCCATCAGCTCCGGCAGCGACGGGCCGAAGGCGTTCAGGCAGTTCTGCGATGCCTTACGGCTGGCTATTTTCGCCGGGTTGGCCTGCAACTGATGGATCACCCCCTGGCTCAGGGCCGCCCAGTCTTCCGGTAGTTCGCCGCGCATCCGACGCATAAACTCTCGCCCCTGCTGCGGGTTGGCTTCGCTCCATTGCGCCAGCCGGCTCTCCCATTCGGCTTCGGCACGCTCACCGCGCGCTCTGGCATTCCACGCCTGGTAGATATCATCGGGAATCGAGAAGGGGGGATATGTCCAGCCCAGCTGTTTGCGGGCCAGCGCCACCTCCTCTTCGCCCAGCGCCGCGCCGTGCGCCTCTTCCTTACCGGCCTTATTGGGGGAGCCGAAACCGATAATGGTGCGGCAGATAATCAGCGAAGGCTTGTCCTTCACCCGCTGGGCTTCCTGAATCGCACGACGGATAGCTTCCGGATCGTGGCCGTCAATCTCATGGACCACGTGCCAGTGATAGGCTTCGAAGCGTCTGGCAGTGTCGTCGGTAAACCAGCCTTTGGTTTCGCCATCGATAGAGATGCCGTTGCAGTCGTAAAAACCAATCAGCTTACCCAGCCCAAGGGTTCCGGCCAGTGAACAGGCTTCGTGGGAGATCCCCTCCATCAGACAGCCGTCGCCCATAAATACCCATGTATAGTGGTCGACGACCTCGTGGCCCGGCTGGTTAAACTGTGCCGCCAGGGTGCGTTCGGCAATCGCCATCCCCACGGCGTTGGCCAGCCCCTGGCCCAGTGGGCCGGTGGTGGTTTCAACGCCGGGCGTCAGCCCGGATTCGGGGTGACCGGGGGTTCGGGAGTGGAGCTGGCGAAAGTTTTTCAGCTCATCCAGCGGCAGATCGTAGCCGCTCAGGTGCAGCAGGCTGTAGAGCAGCATCGAGGCGTGCCCGTTTGAGAGCACAAAGCGGTCGCGATCCTGCCACAGCGGGTTGGCGGGATTATGTTTCAGGAAGTCGTTCCATAACACTTCGGCAATATCCGCCATCCCCATAGGCGCGCCGGGATGCCCCGAATTCGCCTTCTGTACGGCATCCATACTCAGGGCGCGGATAGCGTTGGCAAGTTGTTGTCGGTTCATTATTCACTCCAGGGAAGGCAGTTAGAATCTGGAGGAGAGGAGATCCTCCAGCTTGCGTTGATCGATGGCGAACAGCCGAATGCCTTCGGCCAGTTTGTCCACCGCCATGGGGTCTTCATTGTGTTCCCAGCGGAATTCCGCCTCGTTAAGCGGGGCCGGGCGTTTAAAGCCCTGTGAATTGGGGACCAGCTTGCGGGGCGCCGGTTCTTCGCTTTCCTGTAACTGCTGGAGCAGGGACGGAGAGATGGTCAGGCGGTCGCAGCCCACCAGCGCCAGAATCTGTTCGGTTCGGCGGAAGCTGGCGCCCATCACGATGGTTCCGAAGTTGTGTTGCTTATACCAGGCGTAGATATTGCGCACCGACTTCACGCCGGGGTCCTCATCCACCACGTAAGGATTCAGGGGCTGACGCGCCTGGTACCAGTCGTAAATACGGCCCACGAACGGCGAGATCAAAAAGACGCCCGCTTCGGCGCAGGCTCTGGCCTGAGCGAAAGAGAACAGCAGGGTGAGGTTACAGTTGATACCCTCTTGTTCCAGCAGCTCTGCGGCGCGAATACCCTCCCAGGTGGAGGCGAGTTTGATCAGGATGCGTGATTTATCGATCCCCTGTTGCTGATACAGCTCCACCAGGCGGCGGGCTTTGGCAATGCTTTTCTCCTGGTTGAAGGAGAGGCGGGCGTCCACTTCGGTAGAAACCCGGCCAGGAACGCTTTTAAGAATTTCTACGCCAAAGTTAACCGCCAGCTTGTCGCAGGCATTCATGACCTGCTCTTCATGGGTGTCCCCCTGCTTTTTGCCCCATTCAATGGCATCGTTAATCAGATGCTGGTACTGCTCCAGCGCCGCGGCCTTAAGCAGCAGGGATGGGTTGGTCGTGGCATCCTGGGGTTGATAGTGGCGAATGGATTCAATATCGCCGCTGTCGGCAACCACGGTGGTGAACTGTTTGACGGCGTCTAGTTGGTTCATTTTAAACTCCCTGGTTATATACCCGTCATACTTCAAGCTGCAGGTGCGTTGGCTACGCTCAGCTATTCGGCCCATCCATGGGCCTCACCCTTCCAGGGCCGCACTTATCGTGCGTTCAAATCTGTTCCTGACAGATTTGTCACCCCAGTCACATAGTTTTCTATGCTCTTGGGGATGATGAGCCTTTGGCTCACCTGGAGGGTAAGCCGCAAGCGCTGTTCAAACCGGTAAACCGGTTTGTCACTCCCTTGCCGCGTGACGAGGCTCTGGTGGGCCTCGCCCCTTCGGGGCCGTGCTGAAGCACGTTCATATCTGCCTGCGGCAGCCATGTCCTGCAACTCGAATTATTTAGGGTATAGAAAATACCTTGTGGCATAACAGAAAAAGGATAGCAGAGAGGTGTGGTAATGCTTTGCAGGATATGTAACATAACGGTTAAAACTAAATAACATTTCGAGACCCGTGATGCTGATACTTTGGCTCTGTTCAAAGTTTGCGTGGCGGCTCGGCGCGATACTCTACCGGTGCCAGATGGCGCCATATCCCTGACATCTTCCTTAGCGAAAAAGATAGGAACAAAAAATGGACGAACAGTTAAAGCAAAGTGCCCTCGATTTCCACGAGTTCCCCGTGCCGGGCAAAATTCAGGTTTCGCCGACCAAGCCGCTGGCAACCCAGCGCGACCTGGCGCTGGCCTACTCCCCGGGCGTGGCGGTACCTTGCCTTGAGATTGCCGCCGATCCCCTCGCGGCCCACAGATACACGGCGCGCGGTAACCTGGTGGCCGTGGTCTCTAACGGTACTGCGGTGCTGGGGCTGGGAAATATCGGCGCACTGGCTGGTAAACCCGTTATGGAAGGGAAGGGCGTGCTGTTCAAGAAGTTTGCCGGCATCGATGTGTTCGACATCGAAGTTGACGAAACGGATTCCGATAAGCTTATCGACGTGGTGGCGGCGCTGGAGCCGACCTTCGGCGGGATCAACCTGGAAGACATTAAGGCACCCGAGTGCTTCTACATTGAGAAGAAGCTGCGCGAGCGCATGAATATTCCGGTCTTCCACGACGACCAGCACGGTACCGCCATCATCTGTACTGCCGCGGTGCTGAACGGCCTGCGGGTGGTGAAGAAGAACATTTCCGATGTGCGGCTGGTGGTTTCTGGCGCGGGCGCGTCAGCTATTGCCTGTATGAACCTGCTGGTGGCGCTGGGTATGCAGAAGCACAATATCGTGGTGTGCGACTCCAAAGGTGTTATCTATAAGGGCCGTGAAGAGAACATGGCTGAAACCAAGGCTGCCTACGCCGTCGATGACAACGGCCAGCGTACCCTGGGTGAGGCGATTGAAGGCGCCGATATCTTCCTGGGCTGCTCCGGCCCGAAAGTGCTGACTCAGGAGATGGTCAAGAAGATGGCCGACTCGCCGCTGATTCTGGCGCTGGCTAACCCGGAGCCGGAAATCATGCCGCCGCTGGCGAAAGAGGTGCGCCCGGACGCCATTATCTGCACTGGCCGTTCCGACTTCCCCAACCAGGTTAACAACGTTCTCTGCTTCCCGTTTATCTTCCGTGGCGCGCTGGACGTGGGCGCCACCGCCATTAACGAAGAGATGAAGCTGGCGGCGGTACACGCCATTGCCGAACTGGCCCACGCCGAACAGAGCGAAGTAGTCGCTTCCGCCTATGACGATCAGGAGCTTTCCTTCGGGCCGGAATATCTGATCCCCAAACCGTTCGACCCGCGCCTGATCGTTAAGATCGCGCCGGCCGTCGCGAAAGCGGCGATGGATTCCGGCGTGGCGACGCGGCCCATCAGCGACTTCGAAGCCTATAAGGATAAGCTGACCGAGTTTGTTTATAAGACCAACCTGTTTATGAAGCCGATCTTCTCCCAGGCGCGTAAGGATCCCAAGCGAGTGGTACTGGCGGAAGGCGAAGACAACCGCGTGCTGCACGCCACCCAGGAGCTAATCTCGCTGGGGCTGGCGAAGCCTATCCTGATCGGTCGTCCGAGCGTGATCGAAATGCGCATCAAGAAACTGGGTCTGCAGATCGAGCCGGGTCGTGATTTCGAGATCGTGAACAACGAATCCGATCCGCGCTACAAATCGTACTGGAGTGAGTATTACGAGATCATGAAGCGCCGCGGCGTGACTCAGGAGCAGGCCCAGCGGGCGATCCTGAGCAACACTACCGCCATCGGCGCCATCATGGTGCACCGTGGCGAGGCCGACGCGCTGATCTGCGGTACGATTGGCGAATATCACGAGCACTTCTCGGTGGTGGAGAAACTGTTTGGCTATCGCGAAGGGGTAAGTGCGGCCGGGGCGATGAACGCGCTGATGCTGCCGAGCGGCAACACCTTTATTGCCGATACCTACGTGAACGACGATCCGACGCCGGAACAGCTGTCGGAAATCACCCTGATGGCGGCGGAAACCGTGCGTCGCTTCGGGATTGAACCTAAAGTGGCGCTGCTGTCGCACTCCAACTACGGCTCTTCGGATGCTCCGGCGGCTCGTAAGATGCGCCAGACCCTGGAGCTGGTGCGCGAGCGAGCGCCGGATCTGATGATCGACGGTGAAATGCACGGTGATGCGGCGCTGATGGAGAACATCCGTAACGATCGTATGCCGGACAGCCCGCTGAAAGGCTCGGCTAACATCCTGATTATGCCGAATATGGAAGCGGCGCGTATCAGCTACAACCTGCTGCGCGTTTCCAGTTCGGAAGGGGTGACGGTAGGACCGGTGCTGATGGGCGTCGCCAAACCGGTTCACGTGCTGACCTCTATCGCTTCGGTACGTCGTATCGTGAATATGGTAGCGCTGGCGGTGGTTGAAGCCCAGACCAACCCGCTGTAAGCCCGCCGGAAAAACCGATCGCCCAGGCGATCGGTTTTCCTTGCTACTTCTGACCTTCTGCCTGTAGCCTGTCGTAGCCGCATAGCCGGTAATTCACCAGCGAGACCAGCCAGAACAGAACGAACAGCCCGAGTACCCAGAACCCCATATTGCCCAGGTTATCGTTCAGCGCCGCGATTTTTTCCCACCATATGCCGTGCAGCCCCAGTTTATCGACCAGTAGCCCTAATGCCTCAATGCCGCCGATAAACAGCGCGACCACTACGGAAGCGCCGGTGATCGTCATGTTATAGTACATCTTGCGTAGCGGGTGTGAGAAAGCCCAGCCGTAGGCACCGATCATCACCATATTGTCGAGCGTATCGATAAATATCATCCCTACGGTAAACAGGGCAGGGAATAGCATGAGCGAAGCCGCGCTCATGCCTTGCTCTGCTCCGGCGGCGGAAAGCCCCAGCAGGCCAATTTCGGTGGCGGTATCGAAGCCCAGACCGAAAAGAAAACCGACCAGGTACATATGCCAGCTGTGGTTGACCAGACGAAATAGCGGCTGGCACAGACGGCTCAGCCAGCCGCCGGTTTGCAGCGCGTCGGGCGCTTCAGTCGGCGGAGCCTTTCCCCGTTTGATCATGCGGAATTTTTTCCAGATGGTCAGCAGAATGCTGAGGTTAATCAGCGCTACGGCCATCAGGAACAGGGCCGATATTATCGTACCGAAGGTGCCGCCAATGGCGTGTATTCCCTCCAGCCGGTTGCGAAAATGCAGCGTCGTGAAGGCGATGGCCAGCGAAGCCAGGATCACGATGGTCGAATGACCGAGCGAGAAAAAAGCTCCCACGGTTGTGGGGGTTTGCCCCTGCTGCATCAGTTTGCGGGTCACGCCGTCGATAGCGGCGATATGATCGGCGTCTACTGCGTGCCGTAGCCCGAAGCTGTAGGCGAGTAGCGCTGTGCCCATCAGGGCGCTACTGTGGCCAAAGGTTGCGAAGGTTAACAGCCAGACGCCGATATTTATCAGCAGCAGCAGTAGCAGCAGCAGGACGGCGCGCTGGCGGGTTTTTTCCTCTGAGATTTTAAACACAGTCCCTCTCCTTAGTCGGTTCGGAGCCAGGCGCGGACAGCAGATAACACCAGGTTACCGAGACGAAAGGCATGGTTAATGAAGGGATGCCGAACGGTGCCAGTAGCGTATTAAAGGCGCCCTGAACCAGTACCGTGGACAGAATTCCAGCCAGGCAGCGGGGGAGTGCTGACTTCCCCGGAACAGGAAAGGCGCTGCCCAGCGCGACAGCCGTGAGTACGGCGCTGAAGGCGTATAGCCCCTCTCTCAATGATGCGGGTTCTGCCTGCAGCCCCCAGGCGATGCTTAGCGCCAGCGCGGCCCCCAGCAGGGCATAGCCCATCGCCCGCGGGGAAGATATCGCCAATCCCAGCAGGATTAGGGTGCCGGACAGGGCGTTATCGGCCAGGAAGACCTGAGATACGCCAGACAGGAATTCCCTGAGCAGATCGCCGGGGAGTGATGGAATGTCCGTAAAGACGCGTGCCAACGGAAGCTCCGGCGGTGGCAGATGCGCCGGTGGGAGAGCATTAAAATGATAGCTGCCCAGCAGCGTTACCCAGCTTGCCAGTACAAAAGGCGCGGTCAGTGCTGGCAGAGGTCCGGGCGCCAGCCAGCGATTCAGAGCCACGGTGATTCCGGGCGATAGCAGGCTCCAGAAAACAATAGAGCACCACATCAGGGGGCCTGGAGCCAGAAATGTTGGCAGCGCAACGCCGAGCAGACAGGCGTTATAGCCATACAGCCCCTGAGCCAGCCCGGCGCGATCGGTTGCTTGCAGCGCGGCGGTGATAGTCGCGATAACGGTGGCCAGCAGGCAGCCCCAGGCAATCTGCGGCATACCGGCCTGGAAAGCGGCAAGAAAGATGGCGATAAAAAATAGCAGGCCGCAGGTTGGGTTATTCTGGAACATGACCTGTGAACAGCCGCGCAGCGTCCAGCTCAGGATTTGGCCCGGCGGATTGCGGCGCCATGATAAAAGTAACTGCATATTTCCCCCTTAGCGCCAGAGAAAGGGAGCACTCAGGCCGACGCCGATGATCTCTTCACGGACAATCTGCCAGAACTCCCGGATCGCCGATTTCACATGGCGCGGTTCCATTCCCAGTACTTTGAATATCAGCCCGCCCTCATTTGGCAGCAGGCTGGCGCCGCAGGCTATGCCCGCGTCGGGATGATACCTGGGCCGGGTTCGCGCCAGGATACAGGCGTGGTAGCGTACCGGCGTAAGCAGAATGACGTTACCGAATACGTTGAAAGGCCCCATTACGCCACAGCCGTTTAGCGGCTGGCTGTCGGGGCGCAGCACGTAGCGTTCGCTAAAGATCTCTTCGCCGCTGGGGCGGCTGGCGCAGATATGCGACGACCAGAGAGTGAAACGGAACCCGCGATCGGCCGGATGGTGCTTGCGGCCTGATGCGAGTATCTCGCTATAGAGAAGCGTGGCCGTCGGATGCTGAGTGATATGGGTGTCCGACAGAAAACGGGAACCGCTGTGGGGGATCGTTGGATCCGGCATCAGTTCCAGATAGCTCTCTTCTTGCAGTACGATCTGCTGACGCTGGATGGCGTAGTTGTGCGTCATCGCGTGGATTTTGGTTGCCGACTGCGTCGTGACATGGGCGCAGGCGCCAGGGGCCATATGGATGTCCAGCATCAGCCTGTCGCCTTGTAACACGCAGCCAGAGGTGGAGATCATAAAGACGCAGGGCATCTGCGGCATGGACTCGTCCCAGTAGAGCGCTCGCTGTACCAGGCTGGGCGCCCGCCGATCCATATCCGCCAGCACGCTGCGTTCGCCTCGTTGGGCAAAAGACAGATGCAGATAGCCGTTTTTTCCTGCGCTGCCGCTGGCCATTTGTGGCGGCTCGTCCTGGTACATGGCAAGCTCAGGCGCGCGTTGCCCGAGCTGTGCTATTGCGTCAAACGCCTGAGCGATAGTCATTGCGCCCCCTTCTGAGGATGAATGAACAAAAGGTCGCGCATAATCATATCGACCAGTTCTGTCACGCCTTCACCGGTTTTGCAGTTGGTCAGAATGTAGGGGCGATTGCCGCGAACCTGGCGGGTATCATGCTCCATCACCGCCAGGCTGGCGCCGACATAAGGCGCCAGATCCGTTTTGTTAATAACCAGAATGTCGGCCTGTACCAGGCCCGGACCATTCTTGCGCGGGATCTTTTCGCCTTCCGCCACATCAATGACGTAGAGATAAAAGTCGGCCAGCGCCGGGCTAAAGGTCAGGGTCAGGTTGTCACCGCCGCTTTCAATCAGTACCAGATCGCTGTCGGGAAAGCGGGCTTCCATCTCTTCGACCGCAGCAATATTCATGCTGGGATCTTCCCTGACTGCGGTATGAGGACAGGCGCCGGTTTCTACGCCGAGAATCTTTTCTTCGTCCAGGATACCCTTCAGGGTGCGTTTAACCTGCTTTGCGTCCTCGGTTGTGACGATATCGTTGGTGATAATCAGCGGGCTGATGCCGCGCTGAATCAGTTGCGGAGTAATCACTTCAATAATGGCGGTTTTGCCGGATCCGACGGGTCCCCCCACGCCGATGCGGGTAATCTTTTTCACTCTTTTTCCTTAGTTACTAAACAGACGGGTAAAGGCTTTTACGTGCAGCGCCGCCAGAATTTCGGCGACTGGCGCGTAGCTGGCCATCTGATGTACGTCTTCCTGTTCCGCCAGATCGCACAACGCTTCAATGTCCAGGTTCAGTTCAAACAGGATTTTCTGTATTTCGATATGGGTAATGCGCATCAGCCTTAGCGCCGCGCTGAGCTGGGCCATTGCCACACCGTACAGATGGGTGGCGACCACTTCGCGCGGCCGCGTATTCAACGAACTCATCACCAGAGCCTGAGTGATGGGCCAGCTTCCTGGAGTTGCGCCTTTCCTGATTTGCGCCAGCCACCACAGGGTGCGTTCATCGCCGGTAATTTCTGCGGCCATCTCCGCCATTTTCTTACCCATGCGCGTTAGCATCACCCGGCCCTCTTCGTTGAGTCTGCGGTTAACCAGCATCCGATCGTGGGCCAGCACCCGTGGGCGATCGTCCTGCGTCAGGGCGCGACAGCAGGAGGCGACGGCCCGGGCATCCCCGGTCGCCGCCTGGCGCAGAGCGTCGCGGGTAAAGTCGGCCAGAGTGGTGACATCGCGTATCACGCCGTGCTGGATGGCAGATTCAACGCCGCTGGAAAAAGCGAAGGCGCCAACCGGCAGTACTGAATCCCCAAACTGAAGGATGCGTATCAGACGTAACGCGTTCATGAGCGCAGGGTGTCCACGTGAACGTGGGTGCTGGCATCCTCCGCACCGCCAAACAACAGGCGCGCTTCTGATGGCGTAAGCGCCGGTAGCACCGTTTCGCCGGGGACGAAAGACCAGGCAATATGGCGAAAGTCGTGAGCTTTCAGCACTGTCTCCATAACGTGGCGGGCCACGATGAGCGGAACAAAGATGCGGTTATCCCGGATGACCGCCTTCCAGTGCTGGTTGCCCAGCGCGTGCCCCAGTTCGAAGGCGATCCTGAGCGCCGACCCAGGTTCCGTCTGGAGCTGGATCACCATAACGTCGCGCAGCTGAATGTGTACCACCACGGCCAGCTGTCGGGCTTCGTCCCACAGGAGTACATCACCGTCGCTCAGCAGCTGGTTGCGCGTCAGCGCGATCCCCAGCTCGATTCCGTCGCGGGTCAGTTTGCGACAGCGGCTCTTTTGCGCTTCCCACTGGGAAAGCGCCAGGACGTCGGCATCGATTTGCGCCAGGCGCTGCTGCCACAGGGGGTCACGCTTTACGTTACCCAGAATCGTTTCAACAATGATCATGAGCACTCCGGTTAGCTGAAGAAGTATTTCTGGTTAAGCACCGCGTGTTTCACCGGCTTGACGGTGGCGTGTTCGTCGTTTACCCGGACGGCGAAGGTTTCGGGATCGACATCAATGCGCGGCGTTTCTGCGTTGCGGACCATATCGCCCTTGGAGATTGCCCGGCAGTTGTGAACCACCATCACCCGGCGTTCCAGACCGAGCTTATCCTGAATACCGGCCTCTCTGGCCGCCCGCGAAACGAAGGTCACGCAGGTTTCCTGGGCAACCTTGCCCTGATGGCCAAACATGGGGCGATAGAAGGTGGGCTGAGGTGTGGGCAATGACGCGTTGGGGTCGCCCATAACCGCCCAGCTAATCATTCCGCCTTTAATGACCAGTTTGGGTTTAGCGCCGAAAAAGCGCGGATCCCATAACACCAGATCGGCCATTTTACCGATCTCGACAGATCCCAGAACATGGCTGATACCCTGAGCAATGGCAGGATTGATCGTGATTTTGGCGATGTAGCGCAGTACCCGGAAATTATCGTTACCTTCCGCATCTTCCGGTAGCTTGCCTCTGGCCGCCTTCATCGCATGCGCGGTCTGCATGACCCGCAGCCAGTTTTCACCCACCCGACCCATTGCCTGCGAGTCACTGGAGAATATCGACAGTACCCCCATATCGTGCAGCACGTTTTCCGCGGCGATAGTTTCAGGGCGCACGCGGCTTTCCGAAAAAGCGACATCGGCGGGAACCTGAGGATTGAGGTTGTGGCAGACCATGATCATATCGAAAAGCTCGGCCTGGCTATTAATACCAAACGGCAGGGTGGGGTTGGTGGAACTGGGCAGTACGTTCGTGAGCGACGCCACCTTAATAATATCGGGCGCGTGCCCGCCGCCGGCGCCTTCAGTATGGAAGGTGTGGACGGTGCGCCCTTCAAAGGCGTCGATAGTATCTTCTACGTAGCCTCCCTCGTTCAGGCTGTCGGTGTGTACGGCGACCTGAATATCCATATCGTCTGCGACCCGCAGCGCATGGCGTAGTGCGGACCCGGTGGCCCCCCAGTCCTCGTGGACTTTCAGCCCGACCGCGCCCGCGAGGATCTGCTCTTCCAGCGGCGCAGCCTGCGAGGCGTGCCCCTTACCCAGAATACCGACGTTAACCGGCAGGCTTTCGAAGGCGCGCAGCATCCGGTGAATATGCCAGGGGCCGGCGGTGACCGTGGTGCCGTTGGAACCGTCCGTTGGGCCCACGCCGCCGCCAAAAAAGGTGGTGATGCCGTTAGAAAGCGCGTGCTCAGCCTGCTGGGGAGAGATAAAGTGAATATGCGTATCAATGCCTGCCGCGGTCAGGAGCAGGTGCTCTCCGGCGATCACATCGGTACCGACGCCTACCACCATGCCTGGCGTGACGCCGTCCATGATCGAGGGATTGCCGCACTTACCGATGCCGACAATACAGCCGTTCTTAATCCCCACATCGGCCTTAATCACTCCGTGGCGGGCGTCGAGTAACGTGACATTGGTGATCGCCAGATCCAGTACGCCGCTGCTGGTCAGGCGGTTGTCGGCTCCCATGCCATCGCGCAGCGATTTACCGCCCCCGTAAACTGACTCTTCGCCGTAGCCGCGCAGATCTTTTTCGATTTCGATAATCAGATTGGTGTCGCCCAGGCGAATTTTATCGCCAACGGTGGGGCCAAACAGGCCCGCATATTCCTGACGTGAGATAACTGGCATGACTGCTCCTTATTCCGCAACCGGCGGCTCTTCGTCTTTCAGATTCTGATAGCCAAGGGCTATCGCGTTATTTACCGTCCGGATTTTTTCGGCCCGCTCTCCATTTGCGATCGGGCTTTCGCCTGTCCAGCCATCGACCAGGTTATTAAATCCATACAGCGTCTTTTTTCCGCCTACTGAAATTAAGGGCACCTCTATTTCATCTCCAGGTTCAAAGCGGATGGCTGTCGTTGAGGCAATATTCAGGCGTTTGCCATAGGCCGCATGACGGTCGAACAGTAGGGCTTTATTTGCTTCAAAGAAGTGAAAGTGGGAGCCTATTTGAATTGGGCGGTCACCGGTATTTCTGACTTTAATTCGGATTTCTTCTCTTTTTTCATTAAAAGCGATCGGTGATTCATGAAGAATATACTCGCCAGGAACGACGGTTTGTTCTGTTCTTTTTTTAGACATTGTGCATTTCCATTAAGAATAACGACGAATAGCGCGGTTGCGAATATCACAGGATCGGATCGTGAATAGTGACCAGGCGGCTACCGTCGGTAAAGATGGCTTCTACCTGCACGTGTGGTATAAGCTCGCTGACGCCATCCATAACATCCTGGCGGCACAGCACATGGCGGGCGTCATGCATCACCTCTTCAAGCGTTTTTCCTTCTCTGGCGCCTTCCAGCGCCGCGACGGTAATCATGGCGACCGCCTCCGGATGATTAAGTTTTAGCCCCCTCCCTTTACGTCTGCTCGCTACATCAGCGAGCGTATATATCATGAGTTTTTCCATCTCACGCGGCGTTAATTGCATAGCTCCTCCAGTTCATAGTGATAATGGCAATCAAAAAATCTAAACAGCCAGTAATGAACTGTATAGTTCTGCAAATGTAACAAAAACATGAAAACTAAGAAGGGATGTTGATTACTTTTATTAAAAGAGTTTTATTGAAAACGAACGGCTATAATTGTATGGATAAGTTTCATATATAAGAAGTTAATGGGGGGGATGGATGTTTAATAGGGTTTTTCTTGGCGGGGAATTGCGTGCAAATATTCTAATACGAATTTTAAAATATTAGAAGGATAACTTAAGCGGCGAGGCATCCCGCCAGAAACGGGATGCAGTTGAGGGGATTAAATCCAGTCGCGAACGCGGATGAATTGCGCCAGCGTAGCCTCCGGGCTGCCAGGCTCGGGCTGGTAGTCGTACTGCCAGCGCACCAGCGGCGGCATCGACATCAGTATCGATTCGGTGCGCCCACCGGTCTGCAGGCCAAACAGGGTGCCGCGATCCCAGACCAGGTTAAACTCCACGTAGCGCCCGCGGCGCCACAGCTGAAATTCGCGCTCGCGCTCGCCCCAGGACAGGGTGCGACGCTTGTCGACAATCGGCAGATAGGCGTCCAGATACCCCTGGCCGACGGCGCGAGTGAAGTCGAAGCAGTGGTCGAAGTCCGGGATGTTCAGATCGTCATAGAACAGACCGCCAATACCGCGTTGTTCATCCCGGTGTTTCAGCCAGAAATATTCATCGCACCACTTCTTGTAGCGCGGGTAGAGCTCTTCGCCGAACGGCTGGCAGAGATCGCGCGCGGTGCGGTGCCAGTGGCGGGCATCTTCCTCAAAGCCGTAATAGGGGGTGAGATCGAAACCGCCGCCAAACCACCACACCGGTTCGGCCCCTGGCTTTTCAGCCATAAAGAACCGCACGTTGGCATGACTGGTGGGAACGTAAGGATTGCGCGGATGCACTACCAGCGAAACCCCCATCGCCTCGAAACTGCGGCCTGCCAGCTCGGGGCGGTGCGCCGTGGCGGAAGCCGGCATCTGGTCGCCGTGGACGTGAGAAAAGTTAACCCCTGCCTGTTCGAATAGCTCGCCATTCAGTACCCGGGTACGACCGCCGCCGCCGCCCGGGCGCTGCCAGTTATCTTCGCGAAAACGGCTGTCATCACGGCTGGCGAGCTCATGACAGATGCTGTCCTGCAGTTCCTGCAGGTAGGTTTTTACTTTTTGAATATCGGGTTTCATGATGCTGCTTTGCGTTTAGAGTGAGCCTTGTGGTTATCGAACCAGTTAAAGTAGTTCACCACGCCGCCCGCGATGGCATGGGCGATTTTCTGACGAAATGCGGTGGTGCCCAACAGGCGCTCTTCTGCAGGGTTGGTGATAAATGAGGTTTCCACCAGTACCGACGGTATAGAAGGTGATTTTAGCACCACAAAGGCGGCCTGTTCAGTGCTCTTACTGTGCAGGCGGTGAACCGCGCGAATTTGCTTAAGCACATGAGATCCCAGGGTCAGGCTGTTGCTTATAGTATCGGTCTGAACCAGATCGAACAGCACCTGCTGCAGGTAGTGGTCGCGATTTTTGGCCTTGCTGCCCGCCACGTCATCGGCGGCGTTTTCACGCTCGGAAAGGTATTTGGCCATAGCGCTACTGGCGCCGCGGTTAGAGAGCGCAAAGACCGATGCGCCGGAAACCGAAGGGTTGGTAAAGCCGTCCGCGTGGATCGACATAAAGAGATCGGCGCCGTGCTTGTGGGCGATCTCCACCCGGTCATAGAGTGGAATAAATTCGTCGGTAGTGCGGGTCAGACGGGCATCGTAGCCCTTCTGGCGCAGAATGGTACGCACGTTTTTGGCGATGGCCAGTACTACGTGCTTCTCCATGGAGCCGTTGCTCCCGAGCGCGCCGCTATCGATACCGCCATGGCCGGGATCCAGTACGATCACCCGGCGACCGCCGGATTTACGGCTGGGGGTACTGTGCCCGTTCTGGGTCTTTAATGCCTTACTCTCTTCCCGGGCGTACGCGCTATTGAGTCCGGCAAAGGTCAGTGCAGCCAGACCGGTTAATAAAAACTGGCGGCGTGATGCAATGGGTTGCAGCGTCTTTATTTTACTCATACGGCCTTGTTGTTTTGTCTTTGTGATGTCCCTTGAAGCCTGAAGGCTCCATTATTGTTACTTTAGCCACGCCCCTGGGGCGGGGTGTTGTTATATCCTATCGTAACTTGTGAAACGCCAGCGGCTGATAACAAATGTTTTACTTTTCATTTCAATCAATGACAGTCGCTATTATGCCACCGATAGCGATGTTGTGAGGCCAGGATATTGGCTATTTCTTCTATTGAAGCCATAATCAGCCTTTTCAGGGTAAAAACGCGGGGCTACTCATGGAGATACGCATTTTTCGCCAGGATGATTTCGAAGAGATAATTACGCTCTGGGAACGCTGCGAGCTGCTGCGCCCCTGGAATGATCCTGAAATGGATATCGAACGTAAAATGAATCATGACCCGGATCTGTTCCTGGTCGCCGAAGTGGGCGGAGAGATTGTCGGCTCGTTAATGGGTGGATACGACGGCCACCGGGGGGCGGCATACTATCTGGGGGTGCATCCGGAATTCCGCGGTCGCGGTATCGCCAATGCGCTGCTCAGCCGTCTTGAGAAAAAGCTGATTGCCAGGGGCTGCCCAAAAATCAACATTCAGGTGCGCGAAGATAATGACGTGGTCATTGGAATGTATGAGCGTCTGGGGTATGAACAGCAGGATGTGATTAATCTTGGGCGACGTCTGATAGAAGATGAAGAGTACTAAATGAAGCTGAAGCGCGCCCCGTGGCTCAACGGGGCGCAATAATCGATTACGGTTTGGTGATTCTCTTAACGTCGATTTCGACCGAGTTCCAGTCTTTATCCACTTCACCTTCGATACGGACTTTATCTTTCGGGGTCACCGTCAGACCGCCCCAGATGTCGTCGTCGATATCGACATTGACTGAGCCGCTGGCGTCGCGGAATTCATACAGTTCCTTGCCGACTTTACGTACGATACTGCCTTCCAACACCACCCAGCTATCGTCGCGCAGACCTTTCGCCTTTTCCACCGTGGTATTGGAAACGTTAGGACCAACAAACCCCCCCTGACGCTGGGTCGACTGAGTATCCGGACCGGAAAAACCGCCATTCTGAGCCATTGCAGAGGTTGTGGTCAGAGTGGCAGCGGCGAACAGCAGAGCCAGAACGCTTTTTTTCATCTTAATCTCCTTATTCGTGTTACGCATATGTGCGTACGGCTTTCACAATGCCATAATTTACCGCTTCCATCTTATCTAAAGCTTAAGGCATATGTGGGAAGCATCTGATTATAATAGCCAGGGCTGGTTAAGGCTGCCGCCGCTATTTTGGGTGGTGCTGGTGCTACAGGCTCGTACCTGGGTACTGTTGGTGCTGGCAGGAGCCTCACGCCAGCAGGGGGAGACGCTGCTCGCACTGTTCTATCCGGACCGTACCGCCTTTTGGCTCGGCCTGCTGGCGGGGATCCCCGCAGCCCTGGCGTTTCTGCTTAGCGGACGCCGTCACCGGTTTGTGCGACTGTGGCGGGGATGGCGGTGGGTGCTTATCGTGGCACAATTAGCCCTTTCACTCTGGCAACTGTGGATGCTGGCACAGGGAGAGGCGGAAACCGTGACCGCGCTGGCGTTGCTTATCGTCGATCTGCTGGCGTTCTGGTGGCTTCTGGTCAGCCACCGCCTGCGTGCCTGTTTTGAGCAGGTTGGCACTTTTACCTGATGCCGCACTCCAATAGTGCGTCATACAACAAGTTCGGGAATGAGAATGAATAAACTGCGAGCATTACTGATCGGGGGGCTGGTACTGATGACGAGCGGCTGCTCGACCCTGTCTGAGGTTCACTGGTCGAAGATGGCGCCCTGGAACTGGTTTGGTTCCTCTATCAGCGTCAGTGATAACGGCGTAGGGGGCATCAGCGCCGCCACGCCGCTTAACGAAGAGGCTCTTGCCGACGGCCTGAACGGGGATTACCGGTTGCGCAGCGGTATGAGGATGACCAACGGGCGGGTGATGAGCTATTACGAAGCCCTGAAGGACGACAAAGTGGCGCTGATTATCAGCGGCGATGGCGGCCAGGTCGGGAAAATCGAGGTGATGGACGAGGATATCGCCACCGCTGACGGCGACGTGAAGCCTGGAACGCCCTTTAGCGACCTGTATAGCAAGGCTTACGGCGCCTGCACCAAAGGCAGCGGCGACGATGCTGAACTGGTGGTCTGCAAGGCGCCGAACAGCCAGCACCTGAGCTATCTGTTCGGCGGTACCTGGCGCGGACCGGAAGGGCTGATGCCTTCTGACGACACTCTGAAAGAATGGACGTTGAAAAAAATCGTCTGGCAGCGTTAAGCCGCGATACTATATAGCCCTGTCGCGCCGCGTTTATCCGGCGCTGATTTCATCACAGGACGGGTGGTATAAGCCCGCATAATAATTAACGCGCTGTCGTTGAGTTTATTTTCAGGAGGAGTTATGTCCCGGGTGCAGACCGGTATTTTGCCGGAACACTGTCGCGCCGCTATCTGGCTGGAAGCGAGTTTTCAGGGGGATTTCGCTGCGCTGAAGCAGGGATGTCAGGATTTTCATGCACGTCTGGAAGCGCTGCGCGCCCAGTGGCCGGATGCCCGCCTCGGCGCGGTGGTGGCCTTTGGACACGATCTGTGGCGCGATCTGAGCGGCGGCGTTGGCGCGCCGGAGCTGAAAAACTTTACCCCGCTCAGTAAGGGACTGGCCCCGGCCACCCAGCGTGATGTGCTGATCCACATCCTTTCCTGGCGTCATGACGTTAACTTCAGCGCTGCCCAGGCCGCGCTGGCGGCCTTCGGCGATGCGCTGAAGGTGGAAGAGGAAACCCACGGCTTCCGCTGGGTGGAAGAACGCGACCTCAGCGGTTTTGTGGATGGCACCGAAAACCCGGCCGGTGAAGAGCTGCGTCGCGAGTATGGCATCATCAACGGCGGCGTGGACGATGGCGGCAGCTACGTGCTCGCCCAGCGCTGGGAGCACAACCTGAAGCAGCTCGACCGCATCAGCGTGCCCGATCAGGAGATGATTTTTGGTCGTACCAAAGCGGCGAATGAAGAGATTGAACCGGAAGAGCGTCCGGTCACTTCGCACCTGACCCGTGTGGACCTGGAAGAAGACGGCAAGAGCCTGAAGATTATTCGCCAGAGCCTGCCTTATGGTACCGCCAGCGGTCCCCATGGCCTGTATTTCATTGCCTATTGCGCGCGGTTGCACAACATCGAGCAGCAGCTACTGAGCATGTTCGGTGAAGCCGACGGCAAGCGCGACGCCATTCTGCGCTTTACCAAACCCGTGACTGGCGGCTACTACTTCGCCCCCTCCCTGGACCGTCTCCTGGCCCTGTGAGTCAACTCTGGCGCGGCTTTCCGGTCGCGCCGCCTTCTTATATTGTTTTGCGCTTGTAAATCACCAAACGGTATATAAAAGCGTTACAGCTTTGCCTCCCGTTATAAATACACTGATATCCATTGAAGTATCGGCGTGATTGCTGCTGGATTCAGAGATTAGGGTGGGAGAATGTCCGTTAAGTCATTAAAAACATCAGGACGCGCGCTGGCGGTTTCGCTACTGTTGCTGGCGGGCCAGGCGCAGGCGACCGAGCTGCTCAACAGCTCCTACGACGTTTCGCGTGAGCTATTTGCCGCGCTGAACCCACCGTTTGCCAAACAGTGGGCCAGTGAAAACAACGGCGATCGCCTGACCATCAAACAGTCCCACGCCGGATCCTCGAAGCAGGCGCTGGCGATTCTGCAGGGCTTAAAAGCCGACGTTGTAACTTATAACCAGGTGACCGATGTGCAGATCCTGCACGATCGTGGCCGCCTGCTCCCCGCCGACTGGCAGAGCCGCCTGGCGAATCATAGCTCGCCGTTTTACTCCACCATGGCGTTCCTGGTGCGCAAGGGAAACCCGAAGAATATCCACAGTTGGCAGGATCTGGGACGCAGCGACGTTAAGCTTATTTTCCCGAACCCGAAAACTTCGGGCAATGCGCGTTACACATACCTGGCGGCCTGGGGGGCAGCCTGGAAGGCGGACGGCGGCGATAAGGCGAAAACCGAACAGTTTATGACCCGCTTCCTGAAAAATGTTGAAGTCTTCGATACCGGCGGCCGCGGCGCCACCACCAGCTTCGTGGAACGCGGACTGGGTGATGTGTTGATTAGCTTTGAATCCGAAGTGAACAATATCCGCAACCAGTACCCGGACCAGCAGTTTGAGGTCGTGGTGCCGAAGGTCAACATCCTGGCGGAATTCCCGGTGGCCTGGCTGGATAAAAACGTGAAAGCTCGCGGTACTGAAAAAGCGGCGAAGGCATACCTGAATTACCTGTACAGCCCACCGGCCCAGAAGATCATTACCGATTTTTATTATCGGGTAAACAACCCGCAACTGATGGGGCAGTTGAAGGATCGCTTTCCGGAAACCGAGCTGTTCCGGGTGGAAGATCTGTTTGGTGGCTGGAGTGAAGCTATGAAAACCCACTTTGCTAGCGGTGGCGAACTGGACCAACTGCTGGCGGCGGGGCGTAACTGATGTTTGCCGCTTCGTCAAAGCGGGTATTGCCAGGCTTTACCCTGAGCCTGGGCACCAGTCTGCTGTTCGTCTGCCTGATTCTGCTGCTGCCGCTGAGCGCGCTGGTGATGCAGTTGTCCCAGATGACCCTGGATCAATACTGGGAAGTGGTTACCAATCCACAGGTGGTGGCCGCCTATAAGGTGACCCTGCTCTCTGCCGCCGTGGCGTCGGTGTTTAACGGCGTTTTCGGCATGCTGATGGCCTGGATTCTGACTCGCTATCAGTTCCCCGGTCGTAGCCTGCTGGACGGGTTGATGGACCTGCCGTTCGCGCTGCCGACGGCCGTGGCGGGCCTGACCCTGGCGTCGCTCTTTTCGACCAACGGCCTGTACGGCGAATGGCTGGGCGAGATGGGCATTAAGGTGACCTACACCTGGCTCGGTATTGCGGTGGCGATGGCCTTTACCAGCGTACCCTTTGTGGTGCGTACCGTTCAGCCGGTACTGGAAGAGCTGGGGCCGGAATACGAAGAAGCGGCTCAGACCCTGGGAGCGACCCGCTTTCAGAGCTTTCGCCGGGTGGTGCTGCCGGAACTTTCTCCGGCGCTGATGGCCGGCGTGGCGCTCTCTTTTACCCGTAGCCTGGGGGAGTTCGGTGCGGTGATCTTCATCGCTGGTAATATCGCCTGGAAGACCGAAGTGACTTCGCTGATGATTTTTGTTCGGTTGCAGGAGTTTGACTATCCGGCAGCCAGCGCCGTGGCGTCGGTGATTCTGGGGGCGTCGCTGTTGCTGCTGTTTAGCATCAACACGCTGCAGAGCCGCTTTGGTAAACGGGTAGGGGGGCACTGATGTCTGAGGTAACTCAACTTTACGATCGTCCACGGGTGGACTGGGTGAAATGGCTGCTGATTGGTATTGGCGCGCTGTTTTCATTCCTGCTGCTGGTAGTGCCGATGATCTACATCTTCACCCAGGCCTTTGCCAAAGGGGTGATGCCGGCGCTGAATAATCTGGCGGACCCTGACATGCTGCACGCCATCTGGCTGACGGTGCTGATCGCGCTGATCACGGTGCCGGTTAACCTGGTGTTCGGTACGCTGCTGGCCTGGTTGGTGACGCGCTTTACTTTTCCCGGTCGCCAGCTGCTGTTGACCCTGCTGGATATTCCCTTCGCGGTATCGCCGGTGGTGGCAGGCCTGGTCTATCTGCTGTTTTACGGTATTAACGGCCCGGTGGGATCCTGGCTGGATGCCCACGGCCTGCAGATTATGTTCTCCTGGCCCGGCATGGTGCTGGTCACCATCTTTGTGACTTGCCCCTTCGTGGTACGTGAACTGGTGCCGGTGATGATGAGTCAGGGCAGCAATGAAGATGAAGCCGCTATCCTACTGGGGGCATCCGGCTGGCAGATGTTCCGCCGGGTAACGCTGCCCAATATCCGCTGGGCGCTGCTGTATGGCGTGGTGTTGACCAACGCCCGCGCTATTGGCGAGTTTGGCGCGGTGTCGGTAGTTTCCGGCTCGATACGCGGCGAGACGCTGTCGCTGCCATTGCAGATAGAACTGCTGGAGCAGGACTACAACACGGTCGGCTCCTTTACCGCCGCGGCCCTGCTGGCCCTGATGGCGATTATTACCCTGTTTTTAAAGAGCACGTTGCTTATGAAGCCTGATAATCAGCACAAACGCCAGCAACAGGAGGGACAACAATGAGCATTGAGATCGACACAATCAAAAAATCATTTGGCCGTACCCGGGTGCTGAACGATATCTCACTGGACATTCCTTCCGGCCAGATGGTGGCGCTGCTGGGGCCTTCTGGTTCCGGAAAGACCACGCTGCTACGTATTATCGCCGGGCTCGAAAGCCAGAGCAGCGGACGTATTCGCTTCCACGGCACCGACGTCAGCCGTCTGCATGCCCGGGATCGTCGGGTAGGCTTTGTGTTTCAGCATTACGCGCTGTTCCGCCATATGACGGTATTCGACAATATTGCCTTCGGTCTGACGGTGCTGCCGCGTCGTCAGCGCCCGGATGCTGCGACCATTCGCCAGAAGGTCACCAAACTGCTGGAGATGGTGCAGCTGGCCCATCTGGCGGACCGCTTTCCGGCTCAGCTTTCCGGAGGTCAGAAGCAGCGCGTTGCGCTGGCCCGTGCGCTGGCGGTGGAGCCACAGATTTTGCTGCTGGATGAACCCTTTGGCGCGCTGGATGCTCAGGTACGTAAAGAGCTGCGTCGTTGGCTGCGTGAATTGCATGAAGAGCTGAAATTTACCAGCGTCTTCGTGACCCACGACCAGGAAGAGGCGATGGAAGTGGCCGATCGTGTGGTGGTGATGAGCCAGGGCAACATCGAACAGGCCGATGCGCCGGAGTTGGTATGGCGTGAACCGGCGACCCGTTTCGTGCTGGAGTTTCTGGGCGAGGTCAATCGCCTGAGCGGTACCCTGCGCGGCGGTCAGTTCCACGTTGGCGCTCACCGCTGGTCGCTGGGTTTCACTCCGAGCTGGCAGGGCGAGGTGGATCTGTTCCTGCGTCCCTGGGAGGTCGACGTCAGCCGTCGCACCAGTCTGGATTCGCCGCTGCCGGTGCAGGTAGTAGAGGTAAGCCCCCGCGGTCACTATATGCAGCTGGTGGTGCAGCCCGAAGGCTGGAGTCGCGAGCTGCTGACGGTAGTGATGCAGGATGAGCAGCCCCTCAGACGCGGCGATCGCCTGTTCGTCGGTTTGCAGAACGCGCGAATTTATCATGGCGATGAGCGTATTCAGCCGGTTGCGTTAGCGCGCACAGCCTGATATACCCGTTATACTTCAAGCTGCAGGCGCGTTGGCTGCGCTTGTTCACCCCGGTTACATAGTACGGCTATGCTCCCGGGGATTCACTCTCTTGCCGCGTTACGAGGCCCTGATGGGCCTCGCCCCTTCGGGGCCGTGCTAAAGCACGTTCATATCTGCCTGTGGCAGATATGTCCTGCAACTCGAATTATTTAGGGTATAGAAGAGAAGAAAGAGTCACCAGAAGCGGCCATCTGGCCGCTTTTATTTTCTGGATAAGTAAAACGTGAGCACACTGGAAAACACAATTGGCAATACCCCGTTGGTTCGCCTGCAGCGCATGGCGCCGGATAACGGCAGTGAAATTTGGGTCAAGCTGGAGGGCAGCAATCCCGCTGGTTCGGTAAAGGATCGGGCGGCGTATTCGATGATAGTCCATGCCGAGGCGCGCGGCGATATTAAACCGGGCGATGTGCTTATCGAAGCCACCAGCGGCAACACGGGGATCGCTCTGGCGATGATCGCGGCGCTGAAAGGGTACCGCATGAAACTGCTGATGCCGGATAACATGAGCCTGGAGCGTCAGGCGGCGATGCAGGCCTACGGCGCTGAGCTAATTCTGGTGAGTAAGAGCGACGGCATGGAAGGCGCCAGGGCGCTGGCCCGGGATATGGCAGAGCGCGGCGAAGGCTACGTGCTGGATCAGTTCAACAATCCGGATAACCCGCTGGCCCATTATGAAACTACCGGGCCGGAGATCTGGCGCCAGACTGCTGGCAGGCTGACCCACTTTGTTTCCAGTATGGGGACCACCGGCACCATTACCGGGACATCGCGTTTCCTGCGCGAGCAGAGTAAGCCGATCACCATCGTCGGGCTGCAGCCGGAAGAGGGCAGCAGCATTCCGGGAATTCGCCGCTGGCCCCGGGAGTGGATGCCGGGCATCTTCGATGCCGCGCTGGTAGACGAAGTGCTGGATATCAGCCAACAGGATGCAGAAGTCACCATGCGCCGTTTGGCGAGGGAAGAGGGGATTTTCTGCGGCGTGAGTTCCGGCGGCGCGGTGGCGGGCGCTCTGCGCGTGGCGCGTACCACGCCGGGGGCGGTGGTGGTGGCGATTATCTGCGATCGCGGCGATCGTTATCTTTCCACCGGCGTTTATGGCGAAGAGCCCCTGACTCAGGGAGCGGGTATCTGAATCCTGCCCATAAAAAAACGGCGCCAGAGAGCGCCGTTTTTACATTGGGTAAACGCGATTATTTTTTAATACGGATAACCGGCGTTTCGCCAACGGTTACGCTACCGGACAGCTTGTTGAGCTCTTTGATTTCATCCATATTGGAGATAACAACCGGGGTCAGCGTAGATTTCGCTTTCTCTTCCAGCAGCGGCAGATCGAACTCGATGATCACGTCACCGACTTTCACGCGCTGGCCTTCTTCAGCGATGCGCTTGAAGCCTTCGCCTTTCAGCTCAACGGTATCGATACCGAAGTGGACGAACAGCTCAATGCCGCTATCAGATTCGATAGAGAAGGCGTGGTTAGTTTCAAAAATTTTACCGATGGTGCCGTCAACCGGTGCGACCATTTTGTCGCCGGTCGGTTTGATAGCGATACCATCGCCAACGATTTTCTCAGCGAATACCACGTCAGGTACGTCTTCGATATTGACGATTTCGCCGGACAGCGGCGCAACGATATCAATTGTACCGGTATCGCTGCCGCCTTTATTGTCACCGAACAGTTTACTAAAAAACCCCATTAACCTTCTCTCCTAAGCAGTAATTTGAGCCGCATCTCGTGGATTAGCAGATTGTTTTTTCTTCAATGAACTTGTTAACCAGCGTCATTAACTCGTCCGTTGTCGGTTGAGCAAGAGCCTGCTCTGCTAACACCTTCGCATCTTCGAAGTTAGTGTTACGGATTATCTTCTTGATGCGCGGGATAGAGATGGCACTCATACTGAACTCATCCAGCCCCATCCCCAGCAACAGAAGTGTAGCACGTTCATCACCAGCAAGCTCACCGCACATACCGGTCCATTTGCCTTCTGCATGAGAAGCATCAATAACCTGCTTGATCAGGTTAAGGACCGACGGCGACATCGGCTGGTAGAGATGCGAGATCATATCATTACCACGGTCTACTGCCAGTGTATACTGCGTCAGATCATTGGTTCCGATACTGAAGAAGTCGACTTCTTTAGCCAGATGGCGGGCAATGGTCGCCGCGGCCGGGGTTTCCACCATCACGCCAATTTCAATTTTTTCATCGAAGGCTTTGCCTTCGGCGCGCAGTTCGGCTTTGTAGCCTTCCAGCGCTTGCTTCAGTTCACGCACCTCTTCGACAGAGATGATCATCGGGAACATGATACGCAGTTTACCGAAAGCGGAAGCGCGCAGGATGGCACGCAACTGATCGCGCAGGATCTCTTTACGATCCATAGCAATACGGATGGCGCGCCAGCCGAGGAACGGGTTTTCCTCTTTCGGGAAGTTCATATAGGGCAGCTCTTTGTCGCCGCCGATGTCCATGGTACGCACGATAACCGCCTGTGCGCCGCAGGCTTCCGCCACGGCCTTATAGGCTTCAAACTGCTCGTCTTCAGTCGGCAGTGACTCGCGATCCATAAACAGGAATTCGGTACGGTAGAGGCCAACGCCTTCCGCGCCGTTGCGCTCGGCGCCTGCGACGTCACGCACGGTACCGATGTTGGCGCAAACTTCAACCTGATGACCGTCCAGCGTGATAGCCGGCAGATCTTTCAGCTTAGCCAGTTCGGCTTTCTCTTCGGCAACCTGAGTCTGGAGCTGACGCATGGCGTCGATCTCTTCCTGGCTCGGGTTGACATAAACTTTATTGTTTACCGCGTCGAGGACCAGATAGTCGCCGTTTTTCACCTGACTGGTGACGCTACCGGTACCCACGATCGCCGGCAGCTCCAGGGAGCGGGCCATGATGGAGGTGTGGGAAGTACGGCCGCCCAGATCGGTGATAAAGCCCAGCACCTTGTCCAGGTTCAGCTGTGCGGTTTCTGACGGGGTCAGATCGGCCGCTACCAGGATCACTTCGTCCTGAATGGAGCTCAGATCGATAATTGCCAGACCGAGGATATTGCGCAGCAGACGCTTACCGATGTCACGCACGTCAGCCGCGCGCTCCTTCAGGTATTCGTCGTCCAGCTCTTCCAACGCAGTGGCCTGACCTTCGATAACCTCGTACGCCGCTGCATCAGCGGTGGCGTGCTTATCTTTAATCAGGGCTATGATTTCCTGCTCCAGCTCTTCATCTTCCAGCAACATGATGTGGCCTTCGAAGATGGCTTCCTTTTCTTCACCGAAAGTCTCGCCCGCTTTAACTTTGATAGCTTCGAGCTGAGTGGATGCTTTGGCGCGACCGTCCAGGAAGCGTTTGACTTCCTGATCGACGTTGTCGGCAGAAATCTTTTTCCGGTCGATGACAATTTCATCTTCCTTCAGCAAGAGCGCCTTGCCGAAAGCGATACCCGGGGATGCTAAAATGCCTGAAATCATAACCCTACCTTTAATTGACTGATATTAATCCGAAACTGAATGAGTGATTACTCAAGTTCCGCCATCAGTTTTACCAGATGCTCTACGGCTTTCTGCTCGTCTTCGCCTTCAGCGGAGATAGAGACAACGGTGCCCTGAGTCAGGCCCAGAGTCTGCAGCTTAAACAGGCTTTTGGCGCTGGCGCTTTTGCCGTTGGAAGTCACGGTGATCTCGGAGCTAAAGCCTTTAGCTTCTTTAACAAACTGCGCGGCAGGGCGGGTGTGCAGACCGTTCGGAGCGGTAATGGTAACTTCTTGCTGGAACATTGTATTTCCCCAACTTATAGGTTTAGTGTTATGGAACTAAAGTCTAGCCTGGGGGCCACACTTTAGCCTCTATTACTTAAGCGCTGGCGTAACCGGGACGCGGTGCGAATGCTGCAAGCCGTCGAAGTGCGATGGGCTCGATCAACCATCTTGCCGTTAGCGCCTCGCTCGCCACCGAATATTATGCATCCTGATGCCCGAGTCTACCAATGGGATAAATCGATTCAGCCGTTAAGGGCTCTCAGCGAATAATTTCGCGCATCAAAATAATTAGCAGGTTAAATACCAGAGGCGGGGGGGGTTAAGCAATGCCAACAGGGGTAAAAGTTTGATGGAAGCCACAAAAAAGCACCCCTAAAGGTGCTTTTTTAAGCTTTTTTAACAAGATGGCATCACTGTTGCAACTCTTTTTCGGTAAAGAGATCGGCGAACAGTGCGGTGCTCAGATAGCGTTCGCCGGAAGAGGGCAGAATCACCACAATATTCTTGTTAGCGAAGGTCTCATCTTCCTGCAGTTTCAGCGCGGCGGCGACGGCGGCACCGGAAGAGATACCGGCCAGGATCCCCTCTTCTTCCATCAGGCGACGGGCCGTAGAGATGGCTTCTTCATTGGTGATGCCAACAACCTGGTCTACCAGTTCGAGGTCGAGGTTGCCTGGAATAAAGCCGGCGCCAATCCCCTGGATCTTATGCGGACCGGGTTTCAGCTCATCGCCTGCCAGTGCCTGAGCGATAACCGGAGAGTCGGTAGGCTCAACGGCGACGGCGATCAGGTCTTTTTTGCCTTTGGTATTCTTGATATAGCGGGCTACGCCGGTTAGGGTGCCGCCGGTACCGACGCCTGCAATAAACACATCCACATTGCCGTCAGTATCTTCCCAGATTTCTGGACCGGTGGTTTTTTCGTGGATCTCCGGATTGGCCGGATTGCTGAACTGTTGCAGCAGCAGGTATTTTTCGGGGGCGCTGGCGACGATCTCTTCCGCCTTTTGAATAGCGCCTTTCATCCCTTTAGCCCCCTCGGTCAGCACCAGGTTAGCGCCCAGCGCCTTCAGCAGCTTACGACGTTCGACGCTCATGGTTTCCGGCATGGTAAGCGTCAGTTTATAGCCCCGGGCCGCGGCGACGTAGGCCAGCGCGATACCGGTATTGCCGCTGGTCGGTTCAACCAGCTCAACGCCAGATTTCAGCAAGCCGCGCTTTTCGGCATCCCAAATCATGTTAGCGCCAATACGGCACTTAACGCTGAAGCTGGGGTTACGGGATTCCACCTTTGCCAGGATGCGCCCGTTACCGATGCGGTTGAGACGCACCAGCGGCGTGTGGCCGATTGTCAGGGAGTTATCTTCGTAAATCTTACTCATGGCCGGTCCTTAACTGTATGAAATTTGGGAACCCCACCAGCATACCCGGTTGGAGTCCAGGGTGAAGTAAGGAAATCGCATATCTATATATTGATGCGAAATAAATGACTGACAGTATGGAATAAGGATGAAAATTGCCAGGGTGGGCGCACAAATAGCGTATTGCAGAATGACGCCCGGGACGGGCGTCATCTTTAGCGCTTAACGCCAGCGGGCATGTTGGGCCCGGTAGCAGTCCACCCACATGGCGGTGGCGCCGCAGACCGCGACCGGCATGATGACCAGATTCAGTATCGGGATCAGCGTGAACAGGCTGACCAGGGCGCCGAACTGCATATTAATCATCTTGCGTTCGCGCAGTGCGATACGCATTTCGGCGAAGGGAACCTTGTGGTTATCGAACGGGTAGTCGCAATACTGAATCGCCAGCATCCAGGCGCTGAACAGGAACCAAAGTACCGGCGCCACGGTCTGGCCGATTCCGGGAATAAAGTACAGAAGCAGCAATACTACGGCCCGGGGCAGGTACCAGGCAAACTTCTGCCATTCGCGTTTCATGATGCGCGGCAGATCTTTCATGATGTCGATAACGCCGGTATCCGGCGGCGTGGCGCCGGTCAACCGTGCCTCGAGCTGTTCCGCCAGTAGTCCGTTAAACGGGGCGGCTATCCAGTTGGCGACGGTGGAAAAGAAGTAGCTGAAGACCAGCAGGATAGAAAGCGTGGCCAGCGGCCACAGCAGATAGCTCAGCCATTGCAGCCAGTCGGGAACGTGACTCATCAGCGCCGGAATCCAGGCCCCCAGTTGGGTAAACAGCCACCAGAAGGCGCCGCCCATCCACAAAACGTTAACCAGAAGGGGCAGGAAGACAAAACGGCCGATGCCCGGCTCGCGAATCAGCTTCCAGCCCTGAGAAAAGTAGTGCAGCCCGCTACGGGGGGTGCTGCCGCTGTGTGATACCATGTCTGGCGTTGCTCCTTAATAAGACAACCGATTTGGTGCCCGCCTATCATATGTCGGGCAAAATGCGATAACCACCTCGGAAATGGTCGAAAAAACAGCAAAAAGACCTTTTTAGGAGATCTTTCTGATGAGAAGCTCAAGGGGGCACTTGCACTTAGGCAGATGGACAAATACTCTTAGTGAGTAAATGTTTGCCGCGGTGGCAAGGTGTTAGAACAACAGAGAATATAATGATGCAGGACTTGCGTCTGATATTAATCATTGTTGGCGCGATAGCCATAATCGCCTTACTGGTACACGGACTGTGGACCAGCAGAAAAGAGCGTTCCTCGATTTTCCGGGATCGTCCGCTTAGACGCATGAAGTCTGAGCGCGATGAGTATGAGCCGGAAGCGGAGGCCGACGAAGGCGTCGGCGAAGTTCGCGTGCGTCGGGTTCAGCCAGCGGAGCCGCAGGATGAGCTCCGTGAGCAGGCGCCACAGCACAACTACCAGCCGCCTTACGGCGCGCCGCAGCCGCGTCAGCAGACGCCGCAGCAACCGGGACAGCAGCAGGCGCCGCAATCTCAGCCTCAGCGCCCTGCGCCTCAGCCTGCCGTACAGCCACAGCCTGTGGTTCAGCAGCCAGAGCCGGTGGCGCAGCCTCAGCAGCAGCCGGTTCAGCGGCCTCAGGCGCCGCAGCCGACGTCTGCGCCAGTTCAGCAACCCCCGCAGCCGGAGATGCCGCCTCAGGCTCCCCAGCCGCAGCCCGAACCACAACAGCCGCCTCAGGCGCCGGAGCCTGTCGCACAGCCTGAGCCTGAACCCTTTGCGCCAGAGCCTGCCGCGCCGGCGCCGCGCAAAGAGGCGGTGATTGTCATGAACGTCGCCGCTCACGCCGGCAGCCAGCTTAATGGCGATGTTCTGCTTAACAGCATTCAGCAAGCGGGCTTCATGTTTGGCGAAATGAATATTTTCCATCGCCATTTAAGTCCGGACGGTAGCGGCCCGGTGCTGTTCAGTCTGGCCAACATGGTTAAACCCGGCTCTTTCGATCCGGAAACCATGAATGATTTTATGACTCCGGGCATCACGATCTTTATGCAGGTTCCCTCTTACGGGGACGGGCTGCAAAACTTTAAGCTGATGCTGCAGTCGGCTCAGCACATTGCCGATGAAGTTGGCGGCGTAGTGCTTGATGACCAGCGTCGGATGATGACGCCGCAGAAACTGCGCGAGTATCAGGATACGATTCGTGAAGTGTTGGGCACCCAGCCCTGACGCGCTACGTTAATCGGTTTCCGCTTTCCCTGAACCCCCGCTCGTCGGGGGTTTTTTATCGTTGATGGTGCGATATGGACTCTATAGAAGACAAACTTTTACTGCTGCGAACCACGCTTCGTCATCATGAATATCTCTACCACGTGCTGGATGCTCCGGAGGTACCGGACGCGGAGTACGATCGCCTGATGCGTGAATTACGTACGCTGGAAGAGGCCCACCCTGAGCTGGTCACGCCGGATTCGCCCACCCAGCGGGTAGGGGCGGCGCCGCTGAGCGAATTTACCCAGGTACGTCATGAAGTGCCGATGCTGTCGCTGGATAACGTCTTTGATGAAGAGAGCTGGCTGGCATTCTATAAGCGCATTCAGGACCGACTGAAGAACAGCGATGAGATCACCTTCTGCTGCGAGCTTAAGCTCGATGGCCTGGCGGTCAGTCTGCTGTATGAAGAGGGAGTGCTCACCCGCGCTTCCACTCGAGGGGACGGCACTACGGGTGAGAACATCACCAGTAATGTGCGGACCATCCGCGCTATTCCTCTGCGCCTGCAGGGGGACAACATCCCCAGCCGGGTTGAAGTGCGCGGCGAAGTGTTCCTGCCGCAGGCTGGTTTCGAAAAGATTAATGAAGAGGCGCGTCGCACTGGCGGCAAGATTTTTGCTAACCCGCGTAATGCGGCGGCGGGCTCTTTGCGCCAGTTGGATCCGCGAGTTACCGCGAAGCGACCGCTTACTTTCTTCTGTTACGGCGTGGGCCTGCTGGAAGGCGGTACGCTTCCGGACAGCCATATCGAACGACTACAGCAGTTTAAAGCCTGGGGGCTGCCGGTGAGCGACCGCGTGCGTCTGTGCAGCGGCGAACAGGCGGTGCTCGATTATTACCATCAGGTGGAGCAGGATCGCGAAACCCTGGGTTTCGATATTGATGGCGTGGTAATTAAGGTCGATTCGCTGCCGCTCCAGGAAACGCTGGGCTATGTAGCGCGGGCGCCGCGCTGGGCCGTAGCCTTTAAATTTCCGGCTCAGGAGCAGATGACCTGGGTACGCGACGTGGAGTTTCAGGTGGGCCGCACTGGTGCTATTACGCCGGTGGCGCGTCTGGAGCCGGTGCAGGTCGCGGGCGTAATGGTCAGTAACGCCACGCTGCATAACGCCGATGAGATCGAGCGTCTGGGTCTGCGCATTGGCGATACCGTGGTGATTCGCCGGGCGGGCGACGTGATTCCCCAGGTAGTGAGCGTGGTAACCTCTGAGCGCCCCGACGACGCCCGGGAAGTGGTCTTTCCGACCCACTGTCCGGTCTGTGGTTCAGAGGTGGAGCGGGTGGAAGGTGAAGCGGTGGCGCGCTGTACCGGCGGACTTATCTGCGGCGCTCAGCGCAAAGAGGCGCTGTGGCACTTTGTCTCTCGCCGGGCCATGGATGTCGACGGTATGGGCGTGAAAATTATCGACCAACTGGTGGATAAAGAGTACGTCAAAACACCGGCAGATCTGTTCCGACTCAGCGCCGGGGTGCTGACAGGATTAGACCGCATGGGGCCGAAGTCGGCCCAGAATCTGGTGAACGCGCTCGAAAAATCGAAACAGACCACCTTTGCCCGTTTCCTCTATGCGTTAGGGATTCGCGAAGTGGGGGAAGCCACGGCGGCCGGACTGGCGGCCCACTATGGCAACCTGGACGCGCTAATGGCGGCGAGCGTGGATGAACTTCAGCAGGTGCCGGACGTCGGCGTGGTAGTCGCCAGCCACGTGCATAACTTCTTTGAAGAAGAGAGCAACCGCGATGTTATTCGCCAGTTGACGGAAGACGTGGGTATTCACTGGCCTGCACCGGTGGTGGTGCGCGCCGAAGAGATAGACAGTCCGTTTGCTGGTAAAACCGTGGTGCTGACCGGCTCTCTGAGCCAGATGTCACGGGACGATGCCAAAGCGCGCCTGGTGGAACTGGGGGCGAAGGTGAGCGGTAGCGTATCGAAGAAAACCGATCTGGTCATTGCCGGGGAAGCCGCTGGTTCCAAACTGGCAAAAGCCCAGGAGTTAGGGATCGACGTTATCGACGAGGCGGAGATGCTGCGCCTGCTGGGGAAATAATCAATGGATAAAGAGCGCCTGATTGAAATTGCCAATACCATCATGCCGTTCGGAAAGTATCAGGGCAGGGCGTTGATTGATCTGCCGGAGGAGTATCTGCTGTGGTTCTCCCGCAAGGGAGAATTTCCGAAGGGGCACCTTGGCGAACTGATGGCGCTGACGCTGCTGATAAAGGTCGAGGGGCTGGACCATCTGGTCCGCCCCCTTAAGCGTCAGTAGAACCATTATCCTTCCTGTGTCGCCTGGATGGCGCCGCTTTCCAGCTGGCGCCGCCGGTAACGCTGCGCCAGCATGGCGCAGACCATCAGCTGAATCTGGTGGAAAATCATTAGCGGCAGCACCATCATCCCCACCGCCTGAACCGGGAACAGAATATTGGCCATCGGAATCCCATTCGCCAGGCTCTTTTTCGATCCGCAGAAGACAATGGTAATTTCATCCGCCTTGCTGAAACCGGCGCGGCGTGCCACCAGAGTGTTAACCGCTAATACAATCGCCAACAGCACGATGCTGGCCAGTACAATGAAACCCAGCGCACCGATCCCCACCTGACTCCAGATACCGTTATTCACAGCTTCGCTAAAGGCGGTATAGACCACCAGCAGAATCGAGGTCTGATCGGTTTTGCCGATCCACTTACGATGGCGTGCCACCCAGTTCGCGGTCCAGGGGCGTGACAGATGGCCGAGCACGAAGGGCAGCAGCAGTTGCAGCATAATGGCGCCGACCTGGCGCAATCCGTCCTGGCTGGCGCCACCGCCGGTATGCATCAGCAGGCTCACCAGCAATGGCGAAAGGAAAATCCCTAACAGGCTGGAGGCGGAAGCAGAGCAGACCGCCGCCGCCACGTTACCGCCTGCCAGCGAAGTAAAGGCGATGGCCGACTGCACGGTCGCGGGCAGAATGCACAGATAAAGGAATCCTGAGTAGATTTCCGGGCTGACATTCACTGGCGCCCACCAGGCGAACAGCACGCCCAGCGCCGGAAACAGAATAAAAGTGCTGCACATCACCCACAGATGCAAACGCCAGTGGCTGCCGCCTGCGACCAGCGCATCTCGAGATAGCTTGGCCCCGTGCATAAAGAACAGCAGGGCGATGGCGGCGGTGGTCAGCCAGGAGAAATAATCCACGAAGACGCCGCGGGCCGGAAGGAACGAGGCCAGCAGCACGGTTGCGATGAGGGTCAGGGTAAAGGGATCGAAAATACGTAGCAGTTTCATAACGTCACCTGTGATCTTTTCTTTTTATTGTGCAAAGGGTGGTTTAATAAATAAAATTGATTTATTTCATCTATACATGAAGGTTTTCGATGAATTACTCGCTGAAACAGCTTCGCGTTTTTGTCGCGGTGGCCCGGGCCGGAAGTTTCAGCCGGGCCGGACAGCGTATCGGGCTGAGTCAGTCCGCCGTCAGCCACAGCATTAAAGAGCTGGAAGAGACGCTCGGCGTTCGGTTGTTGGATCGCACAACCCGCGAAGTGACGCTGACCGTCGCCGGGCAGCAGCTTGCCGTTCGTCTGGACAGGGTGCTGGATGAACTTAACAATACGCTGCTGGATGCCCGCAGCACCGGTCAGCAGTTGAGCGGTACTGTGAGGGTTGCAGCCAGTCAGACCCTCTCAGCGCATCTGATGCCGCAGTCTATCGCCTGCTGTCAGCAGCGCTATCCGGCGATCCGTTTTGTGCTGCATGACAGACCTCAACATTGGGTGCTGGAAAGTATCCGCAGCGGCGAAGTGGATTTCGGTATGGTTATTGACCCGATTCAGGCGGCGGATCTCGATAGTGAAACGGTACTCTCGGAACCTTTTCTGCTGCTGTGCCGTTGCGATCATTCGCTGGCGGCCCAGGATCAGGTGCCCTGGCAGGCGCTGAATGGTGCCGAACTGGTGTTGCAGGACTATGCCTCGGGCAGTCGCGCGCTGATCGATGAAGCGCTGTCCAGTCAGGACATTGAAGCCAGTATCGTGCAGCAGATCGGCCACCCTGCCACGCTGTTTCCCATGGTGGAGGCGGGAATCGGCATCAGCGTGTTGCCGGCGCTGGCATTACCGTTACCGGAAAGTCGGCCGTTGGTGGTCAGGAAGCTGGTGCCGGTGGTTCAACGGCAGTTGATGCTGGTGAGGCGTAAAAACCGTTCGCTTTCCGGTGCGGCCCGGGCGGTATGGGATGTGGTGGCGGAACAGGCGCGTTTGCTGAACGAGGCCCGTAAAGGCGATGCGCTGTTTGAATAATCGAAAGGGAAGGGCAGAAAAGCAAAAAGGCGCCTTTAGGGCGCCTTTCTACATGGTGGGTCGTGCAGGGCTCGAACCTGCGACCAATTGATTAAAAGTCAACTGCTCTACCAACTGAGCTAACGACCCGAAGTGGTGGGTGATGACGGGTTCGAACCGCCGACCCCCTCCTTGTAAGGGAGGTGCTCTCCCAGCTGAGCTAATCACCCACTTCGGTACTTCTGTATAACACCAGTTTTATCAACCGGCAAGAAAAGCTGCCGCTGAAGAGTTTGGTGGGTGATGACGGGATCGAACCGCCGACCCCCTCCTTGTAAGGGAGGTGCTCTCCCGGCTGAGCTAATCACCCGGACTCTTCAAACTGCTCTTCTACACGGCGGGATACACTATAAATAGTGGTGGGTGATGACGGGTTCGAACCGCCGACCCCCTCCTTGTAAGGGAGGTGCTCTCCCAGCTGAGCTAATCACCCCCGCTGTGTGGAGTCGCATTATAGGGATAGCGGAAAATGAGTCAACGCCTTTTCCAAAGTTTTTGTTTATTCGTCGTAAAATTAAACAAAGCGCTGTTGGATCCCCCATCGCGGATGGATTTTACGACAATTTTTGACTATCCAACCGGTGCCTGCCCGCACCGACATTGAGGAATCGCCTCACGGTGGTAGAATGTTGCCCACTTTATTTTCCCTGGCTTGCCGACTTCCGGCACTTTTATACGTAATTAAGGCCGCTTAATGAAAATCAAAACCCGCTTCGCGCCCAGTCCGACTGGCTATCTGCACGTCGGTGGCGCTCGTACCGCACTCTATTCATGGCTGTTTGCCCGTAATCACGACGGCGAGTTTGTGCTGCGTATTGAAGATACTGACCTGGAGCGTTCAACCCAGCAGGCTATTGACGCCATTATGGATGGCATGAACTGGCTGGGGCTGGACTGGGATGAAGGTCCTTATTTCCAGACTAAACGCTTCGACCGCTACAACGCAGCCATCGACGAGATGCTGGCGGCGGGAACGGCCTATAAATGCTACTGCTCGAAGGAGCGGCTGGAAACACTGCGCGAAGATCAGATGGCAAAAGGCGAAAAGCCGCGCTATGACGGGCGCTGTCGCCACGATCGCAGCCATCACGACGCCAGTGAGCCCTGCGTGGTGCGTTTCGCTAACCCGCAGGAAGGATCCGTGGTGTTTAACGATCTGATCCGTGGCCCTATCGAATTCAGTAACCAGGAGCTGGACGATCTGATCATCCGCCGTACCGACGGCTCTCCGACCTATAACTTCTGCGTGGTGGTGGATGACTGGGATATGGAGATCACCCACGTGGTACGTGGTGAAGACCATATCAACAACACGCCGCGTCAGATCAACATTCTGAAGGCGCTGAATGCGCCGGTGCCGGAATACGCCCACGTTTCGATGATCCTGGGCGACGATGGCAAGAAGCTTTCCAAGCGTCACGGCGCGGTAAGCGTGATGCAGTACCGCGACGACGGCTACCTGCCGGAAGCGCTGCTCAACTATCTGGTGCGTCTGGGCTGGTCCCATGGCGACCAGGAGGTCTTCTCTATCGAAGAGATGAAGCAGATGTTCACCCTGGAAGCAGTCAGCAAATCTGCCAGCGCTTTCAATACCGATAAGCTGCTGTGGCTGAACCATCATTATATCAACCATATGGATCCGAATTATGTGGCGACGCACCTGCAGTGGCATATCGAGCAGGAGCAGATCGATACCCATAACGGTCCTCAGTTGTCCGAGCTGGTAACGCTGCTGGGTGAGCGCTGCAAGACTCTGAAAGAGATGGCGGCCAGCTGCCGTTACTTCTATGAGGACTTTGCGGAGTTTGACGCCGATGCGGCGAAGAAGCATCTGCGCCCGGTCGCTCGTCAGCCGCTGGAAGTGGTACGCGACAAGCTGCAGGCCATTACTGAGTGGAATGCGCACAATATTCACGAAGCCATCCAGGCTACAGCCGATGAGCTGGAAGTCGGTATGGGTAAAGTCGGGATGCCGTTGCGTGTGGCGGTTACCGGCGGTGGTCAGTCACCGGCGCTGGATGTGACTGTTAACGCCATCGGTCAATCCCGCAGCCTGGAGCGCATCAATAAGGCGCTGGAATTTATCCAGGCGCGCGAGCAGGCGTAATAGTGCTAAGTCGCTCTTTCCTTGAGGAAGGGGCGATTATTCCTTCCCCGACAGGCGCCGGAAAATACCGGAAATGCCTTCCCGGTGCAGCAGTGCGGTTAGCTTCTGCCGCTCTTCGTCCGTTAGCTGACGCAGGGCTTCCACCCATAACACTTCAAGCGTATTTTGGCCGCCAGCGTATGGCACGGCGGGTTCGGCAGCGTTTTTCTGGGTGCGCTGGCGCATCAGCGGCGTATTCAGCAGGAAGCTTCGCACATCGGCATTAACGTGAACCACATGGGCACGACCGCCTTTTACACCGTGCAGCGGTGTTGTCTGCCAGCCGAACCTGCGGGTCCAGCGGTTAATGGCCTGCGGGGTATAGCCTGTCAATCGCGCCAGCTCTTTTGGCGTCATTTTGTTTTTAAAGGCGATCATCCGTATTCATCCTGGCGGATGCTAAGTCGGGTTAACATGCCGCCGATACCTTCACGTAGTAATAATGAGGTGAGCTGCTTCTGCTCTACTGCGTTCATCTCTCTGACGGCATTAAGCAGCAGATTTTCCAGTGAAGTTTCCCCTGCCTGGTAGACAGCGTTGCTATCGGCGGCGCTACGTTGGGTACTGAGAATAAATTCGCGCACCCGCTCATCAACGTGGATCAGCCGGGCCTTGCCCCCCTGAATACCGGGGCGTGGGGAGGTTATCCAGCGCTCTCTGCGTACCCATTTATTGATTGTCTGACGGCTATAACCAGTCAGCGCCGCCAGTTCGTCTGGCGTCATTCTCTCCCTGAACATAGTGCTACCATCCTGGTTTGTTTTTAGTGGACTAGCTTACGCTATCATATTACGTGAATCCGTGACGGGATTAACTAACATTTGGTTAAAATGCGAACTGCCACGAAGGATTTGATGCCTTTTTCAACGGTTGATCGGGGAGAGTGAAAATAGCGTTGACACCGGGAAAGGGAATTCATATTATGCCGCCCGTCGAGACGACAAGTCGTTTACGAAGGGGCTATAGCTCAGCTGGGAGAGCGCCTGCATGGCATGCAGGAGGTCAGCGGTTCGATCCCGCTTAGCTCCACCAAACCTTATCCCACAAGGTTCGGGTGTTAAACGATGCGACTCGGGGCTATAGCTCAGCTGGGAGAGCGCCTGCATGGCATGCAGGAGGTCAGCGGTTCGATCCCGCTTAGCTCCACCAGATACTGAACCCCTGCTATTACAGCAGGGGTTTTTTTATGCCTGATTAAGAAGGACCTGAACTGATCTCGCGCAATAATTATCCCTTCGTGCGCAGCTGTACTTATTTTGGTGATGAGCTTTTCTTATTATTTCTTATGCCTGAAATTGGCAGCCTGAGTATCCAGGCAGGGTCGCCGTAAATTCCGGCCTGACTGCTCTTATTTGCTGCTTTTTTCCCTTGTCGCCTCTCACTATTTGGTAAAGATGTATTGGCTTCTGCCAGTATTCTGGAGTCACTGTCTGGCAGGGTAAAAAAGGGCTGAATGCCCTGCTTTTCTTGCCTGGATATGCGAACAAACCTATTATTCTGAAGCAGCCAGCCCGGCTACCGATCACAAGAGCGATTAGGCCAAATGAATGGATATTTCACGCCAGCGATAAGGAAATTCGCGATTTCACTGGTGCTTTTCTTGATTCTTCTACCGCTGTCGCGGGCGGTTTCTCCCAGGGCCATCATTGAAGGTAATGATATCTTCCTGGTCTGGATGCCCCTGAGCGCGATTATTGCCATGCTCTATCTGTTTGGGCGTGCGGCGGTGCCGTCGCTGTTTATTGCGCTACTGCTGTTTTTCCCTGTGAAGTTTCATTTAAGCACGGTGCAGTTGTTGGTGTTTATCGGCTGCGTGACGCTACCAGTATTAGTGGCCTGCACGGCGCTGCGCATCATTCTCGGCCGGGCCTGGCGCTTTGCGGTACCGCTCACCGGCCTGGGTGTTCGCCTTTTCTGGCTCGGCTTTTTTGCCCCCTGTTCAGTGAAGCTGTGCATGTATCTGGCCGGTAAAATGCTCGATTTTCCACCGGTACTGAACCACTACTTCGGCAATAACACACCGAAATTTTTCTCCATTGTTGATGTTATGGGGCTGGTTGCGGCAGCGCTTCTGTTTCCACGCCTGTTCTATTATCCGCTGCGTATGCTGCTGAATCCGCGCTTTGCCCGCGCTTTCTGGCGTGCCAGCATTTGCCCTATGCTGGAAGAAGGGCGCCGCAGCTGGTCGCTGTGCTGGGTTGTTCTGCTGGCGATCTTTCTTATCGTGCTGTGCTGGTACTCTGAGACCGTGCTGATCTCCGGTTATCTGGTTCCCCTGGTGTTCGTTCTCTTTACGGTCGGAATTCGTCTGGTGAATCAGGGGTTGATGCACTTGCTATGGGCCTTTTCCGCCTGGCTGCTGCTGACCTTTAACAGCAATTTTCTCGCCGGCGTGGCCAACGGGGGATCGCTCGCTTTTATTCTGTCGGTATTTATTTCGTTTACGGTTTGCCTGTTCTACATGACTACGATCTATCGCAAGAGTGAGTGGATGCAGAGCAACTACTATCGGCAGTCAGAGACCGATCCCCTGACGCTGCTCCCCAACCTGCGTGCGCTGGAGCGCCATCTGGCGGATTATCCCCAGGGGGCGCTGTGCTGCCTGCAGATGTCTAACCTGGAATTTTTGAGCCGTCACTACGGTATTGTGATGCGTATTTACTGCAAACGTAATATCACACAAACGTTGCAACCCTGGCTGCATGAAGGGGAGAGGGTCTTTCAGATCCCAGGCTGTGAGCTGCTGATTTTCCTGCGTGGCCCGGAAATTCAGGCGCGGCTTAGCCATATGGTTGATCTGCTGAGCACCAATAAAATTCACTGGAACGGCCATGAGATCGATATTGAGTATGGCGCTTCCTGGGGCGTGGTAAACCATATCCAGCCGGATGATCTCCAGCAGCGGCTGGGGCAGCTTAGCTGGCTGGCGGAGCAGGCCTGCGCCGATAATCGGGTTCAGGCGATGGATCAGAACGATCAGGAGATGCTGCTGGACCAGAGCTCGGAGCGAGTCTATCTGCTGCGCCAGGTGACCCGGACACTGGACGAAGGGCGGCTCCGGCTCTATGCCCAGCCGATTCTGGATCGCAATGATAAGGGCTATCGCGAGATTCTGTGTCGGATTTTCGACGATAGCGGTCAGATGATTATGCCGGACCGTTTTATTCCCGTGGTGGCGGAATTTAACCTTAGCGCCCGTTTCGATATGCGGATTCTGGCTCAGTTGCTGGAGTGGCTGCGTTGCCATCCCTCATCCCAGACCGGAGCGCGTTTCTCGGTCAACCTGATGCCGCTGACCCTGATGCAGAAGGATATCGCTGGCGATATCATCAGGCTGTTTGAGGATTACGGTGTCATGCCGGAGGCCGTAATTATCGAGGTGACAGAGGCGCAGGCCTTTTCTGATGACGGCGTCAGCCATAGGAACATAGCGTTACTGCGCAGTCGGGGATTTCGAATCGCTATCGATGACTTCGGCACCGGTTACGCCAACTACGGGCGCCTTAAAGATCTGGATGCCGATATCATCAAGATCGACGGGTGTTTCGTGCGCGATATCCTGAACGGCCCGCTGGATTCGATGATTGTCCGCTCCATTTGCGAAATGGCTCAGGCTAAATCGATGACGGTGGTGGCAGAGTTCGTGGAAAACAGCCAACAGCGCGATCTGCTGCTGTCGCTGGGCGTGGATTATCTACAGGGCTGGCTGATAGGTAAGCCGGAACCGCTGGAGGTATAAAAAAACCTCCCGCAGGAGGTTTTTTTACCCGCAGTCTGGCTCTTACAGCACCAGCGCGGCAATGGAAGCAGAGAGCACGCTCACCAGAGTAGAGCCATACACCAGTTTCAGACCGAAGCGGGAAACCACATTACCCTGTTCTTCGTTCAGCCCTTTAATGGCGCCAGCGATAATCCCGATAGAGGAAAAGTTAGCGAACGAAACCAGGAATACCGAAAGAATACCTTCGGCGCGCGGCGACAGGCTACCGGCCACTTTTTGCAGCTCCATCATGGCGACAAACTCGTTGGAAACCAGCTTGGTGGCCATAATGCTACCCGCCTGTAGCGCTTCGCTGGCCGGAACGCCCATAATCCAGGCCACTGGCCAGAAGATGTAGCCCAGAATCCCCTGGAAGGAGATACCCAGCACCGCGGCAAACAGTGCGTTCAGGGCGGCGATAAGAGCAATAAAACCGATCAGCATAGCAGCGACGATAATCGCCACCTTAAAGCCCGCCAGAATATATTCGCCCAGCATTTCAAAGAAGCTCTGTCCGGTGTGCAGATTGGTCATCTGCAGGTTTTCGTCGCTGCCTTCCACACGGTAGGGGTTAATAATCGACAGGACAATAAAGGTGCTGAACATATTCAGAACCAGCGCCGCCACCACATACTGCGGTTCAAGCATGGTCATATAGGCGCCGACGATCGACATAGACACGGTGGACATCGCCGTGGCCGCCATGGTGTACATGCGGTTGCGCGACATCTTGCCCAGAATGTCCTTATAGGCGATAAAGTTTTCCGACTGCCCCAGAATCAGTGAACTGACCGCATTGAAAGATTCCAGGCGACCCATTCCGTTCACCTTCGAGAGCAGGGTACCAATAAAGCGGATAACGACGGGCAGTACCCGGATATGTTGCAGAATGCCGATCAGCGCGGAAATAAAGACAATAGGGCACAATACTTTCAGAAAGAAGAAGGCCAGTCCTTCATCGTTCATTTTGCCAAAGACAAAATCGGTGCCTTCACTGGCGAAGCCCAGCAGCTTCTCGAACATCTCTGAGAATCCCTTCACAAATCCCAGTCCGGCCTCCGAATGCAGGAAGAACCAGGCCAGCACAACTTCAATGGCGAGCAGCTGGATGACATAACGAATGCGGATTTTTTTCCGATCGTGGCTAACCAGCAGAGCGAGTAGTGCAACTACGGCAATCGCCAGAACAAAGTGCAGAACGCGGAACATGTTGGCTCCAAATTATGAGGAAGGTTTAATTTCGGCGCACATTCTATGAAACACACGATAATAAAACGAGAGAAAAGTCACACTATGGTGACCTGAGTCGTCCACAAAGCTCAATCGAGGGTCAACCCCTGTTATGTAATGTTAATTAAAACAGTGAAACGTTATGTTGTTCTGTTAGAATGATCGTCAGGTCGCTGATTTCCTGTTCGATGACATTTAACTATCAGCGTAGTCGTCCAAACCCCGCCTTTCATTGTTTTCAGCTATCACAGCTATCAGGAATCCCCTAAATAAATGCACTTGATAATCATTCGCATTTTGATAACATAAAACATAGCAAAGGCTATATTTTTGAGGCAGTGATGACAAACAGTCGCGTTGAAGCTAATACAGGGCGTGCGGCACGCAAGCTAAGACTGGCGCTGATGGGGCCAGCGTTTATTGCCGCCATTGGCTATATCGATCCCGGTAACTTCGCCACCAATATTCAGGCTGGCGCCAGTTTTGGCTACCAGCTGCTGTGGGTGGTGGTCTGGGCCAACCTGATGGCGATGTTGATTCAGATCCTGTCAGCGAAACTGGGGATCGCTACCGGTAAAAACCTGGCTGAACATATACGCGATCGTTACCCGCGTCCGCTGGTCTGGTTCTGGTGGGTTCAGGCGGAAATCATCGCCATGGCTACCGATCTGGCGGAATTCATTGGGGCCGCGGTGGGCTTTAAGCTGCTGCTTGGCGTTTCGCTGCTACAGGGTGCGATACTGACCGGTATCGCCACCTTTTTGATCCTGATGCTGCAACGCCGTGGCCAGAAGCCGCTGGAAAAAGTGATAGGCGCGCTGCTGCTGTTTGTGGCTGGTGCCTATATCGTTGAGTTGATTTTCTCGCAGCCAGACCTGCCAACGCTGGCAAAGGGCATGATCGTGCCCGGGCTGCCGAACGGCGAGGCGGTCTTCCTGGCGGCCGGGGTGCTGGGCGCCACCATTATGCCTCACGTTATCTATCTGCACTCCTCGCTGACTCAGAATCTGCACGGTGGTACCAGGCATCAGCGCTACAGCGCCACCCGCTGGGATGTGGCTATCGCCATGACCATTGCCGGATTTGTTAACCTGGCGATGATGGCGACCGCGGCGGCGGCTTTCCACTTTAGCGGCCACACCGGGGTGGCGGATCTGGATGAAGCCTATCTGACCCTGGAGCCGCTGCTCAGCCACGCCGCCGCCACTATATTTGGTCTTAGCCTGGTGGCTGCCGGTCTGTCATCCACGGTGGTGGGTACTCTGGCGGGGCAGGTGGTGATGCAGGGATTTGTGCGCTTCCATATTCCGCTGTGGCTGCGCCGGGCGATCACTATGGCGCCTTCCTTTGTGGTGATACTGATGGGGCTGGACGCCACCCGCATTCTGGTGATGAGCCAGGTGTTGCTCAGTTTCGGTATCGCGCTGGCGCTGGTTCCGCTGCTGGTTTTCACCAGCGACAAATCGCTGATGGGCGATCTGGTAAACAGCCGCTTGATCAGGCTGCTCGGCTGGCTGATCGTCGCCGTGGTGGTGGCGCTCAACCTCTGGTTACTGATAGGGATGGCAACGGGGAATTAGCGTTGAACGTCCCCTCCTGGTCGGGAGGGGAGGTTTTAGTGATGATGGCGGCCGTGATGCCCATGGCGATCGTGATGACGACGCTCATGATGATGCTTGCGGTAGTGGTGGCGGTCATGATGGCGATACTTCTTATGGCCGCGCCAGGCGTTACGATGGTGCCAGCGGCCGTCATGCCAGCGCCAGTCCCGGTTCCAGCTGTTGCGATCGCGCCAGTGGTGCCCGTCCCAGCGATGACCGCGGTGATCGCGATCGCCAATCTGCAGTTTTACCCCAGGCAGTAGATAAATTTCTCCGGCGTTGGCGAACCAGGGTGTGGCGGCCAGTAGCACAGCGGCAAGAAATAATGACTTCAATTTCATACGAACTCCTTATTATCAGCCGGGTTTATTTCATACCCGTTGTGCTAATTTTAAGGAAGGGTAACGACGTGTTTCATCGCCGCTATTCTTAAATCCTGCGCCGGAGCACTTTTTGTAAAAGTCTGATATTACGCGTTCAGGATGGCCTCGATTTCGGCGCGTTCATCGTTGCTGAACTGACGCATTGCCAGCATGCCCGCGGCATCCTCAATCTGAGCCACCTTACTGGCGCCAATCAGTACCGATGTGACCAGCTCATCGCGCAGTACCCACGCCAGCGCCATCTGGGACAGCTTCTGACCACGGCGCTGCGCCACATCGTTCAGGCGGCGGATGCGCTCCAGGGTCTGGGGCGTGATCTGCTCCGGATTCAGGAATTTACTGGCGCCAGCGGCGCGTGAATCTTCCGGAATCCCGGCCAGATAGCGATCGGTCAACAGTCCGCCTGCCAGCGGTGAAAAAGCGATACAGCCCACGCCGTTCTGCTTCAGCGTATCCAGCAGCCCGTTTTCCGGTTCGCGTTCAAACATCGAATATTTTGGCTGGTGGATCAGACAGGGGGTACCCAGGTCGCGCAGAATGGCGAATGCCTGGCGGGCCAGCTCCGGCGGATAGTTAGAAAGGCCGACGTAGAGCGCCTTACCCTGACGCACCAGATGGTCGAGCGCTCCCATGGTCTCTTCCAGCGGCGTTTCCGGATCTGGCCGGTGATGGTAGAAAATATCCACATACTCCAGCCCCATACGCTTCAGGCTCTGGTTCAGGCTGGACACCAGATACTTGCGTGAACCCCAGTCGCCGTAGGGGCCTTCCCACATGGTATAGCCTGCCTTGGATGAGATAATCAGTTCGTCGCGCCACGGGGCAAAGTCGGCCTTTAACAATTGCCCGAAGTTACGCTCCGCCGAGCCAGGAGGCGGTCCATAGTTATTCGCCAGATCGAAATGGGTAATGCCAAGATCGAAGGCGCGGCGCAGCAACTGGCGGCTGTTGTCGATTAGCGTGGAATCACCAAAGTTGTGCCACAGCCCCAAAGAGACCGCGGGCAACTTAAGGCCGCTGTGGCCACAGCGGCGATATTCCATCTGTTGGTAACGGGTATGGCTGGCCTGATAGTTCATGGTCAGAGTCCTGTTTGGCTAATTAAAGTGACCGTAGTGTATACGGTTACACTGGCCCTGTGGTAAGTGAATAGTCTTTATAGTTGTGTGGAAATTTAAATTGCCATCATAGGATTATGGTATTTGCCTGGACAGAGGCGGCGGCTACTTAATACTCAGAACAGGTACTGACTGAGAAAGGAGCCATTATGCCAATCCACTACAGCGTTGCCGATTATTTGCTGGATCGCCTTGCCGAATGTGATATCGGACATCTGTTCGGCGTCCCCGGAGACTATAACCTCTTTTTTCTCGATCACGTCATCGATCACCATTCGGTGCGCTGGACCGGCTGCGCTAACGAGTTGAATGCCGCCTATGCCGCCGACGGTTACGCCCGCTGTCGCGGCGCGGGCGCGCTGCTTACTACCTTTGGAGTGGGGGAACTGAGCGCTCTGAACGGGGTGGCGGGCAGCTATGCGGAGTACCTGCCGGTTGTCCACATCGTTGGGGCTCCAAAGCGCGAGATCCAACAGCGCGGCGCGCTGGTACACCACACCCTGGGCGATGGCGACTTCCATCACTTCGTGCGCATCGGCGCCGAAATGGCGGCGGCCTGGAGCATTCTGACGCCGCAAAACGCCTGTTCTGAGATTGACCGCGTTATCTGTACGGCACTGAGCGAGCGGCGCCCGGTCTATCTGCTGCTGCCCTGTGACGTAGCGGAAGCGCCTGCCACACCGCCAGAGTTCTCGCTGGAGATACCAACATATTTTGCCGCACCGAAGCGGCTGGAAGCGCTACGCCTGAGCGTTCAGCTGTTACTGGATAATGCCCCTCGCGTGGCGCTGCTGGCGGATTTCCTGGTGCAACGCTACGGTCTGGACGGTGAGCTACGCAAGTGGATGAGCGAAGCGCCGCTGCCCCATGCCACCACACTGATGGGCAAAGGACTGTTTGATGAGACTCAGCCGGGATTTATCGGTACCTGGAGTGGGGGCGGCAGCGCGCAAAGCGTACGCCAGGCCATTGAAAACGCCGATCTGACCCTCTGCATTGGCGTACGTTTTACCGACACCGTCACCACAGGATTCACTCATCACCTGGAGGAGGCGCGCACCATTGATATTCAGCCGGATGCCGTCAGGGTAGGAAACCGCTGGTTCAGCGGCATCCCCATGGCGCAGTCGGTGGAGGTGATTCAGCAGCTATGCCGCCAGAACCTGCGGGGGCGCGAACTGGATGCGCCATCGCCGCCGCCGCTACCGGCCTGTCATGAAGGGCTGCTCAATCAGCATGCTCTGTGGCAAACCCTGCAGGCCTTTATTCAGCCGGGCGATATCGTGCTGGCGGATCAGGGCACGGCCTCTTTCGGCGCCGCTGCGCTGCGTCTGCCCGGGGAAGTTAACTTTATCGCTCAGCCGCTATGGGGCTCGATTGGTTATACGCTACCGGCCGCCTTCGGCGCCCAGACCGCCTGTCCGGATCGCCGGGTGTTATTGATTGTTGGCGATGGCGCGGCCCAACTGACTATCCAGGAGTTAGGAAGCATGCTGCGCGATGGCCTGCGGCCGATTATCCTGGTGCTGAATAATGATGGCTATACGGTTGAGCGGGCGATCCACGGCGCCGAACAGCGCTATAACGATATCGCCAACTGGGACTGGACCCGGCTTCCACAGGCGCTGTGCGTGGACTGTCCGGCACAAAGCTGGCGGGTGACGGAACGGGTACAGCTGGAAGGGGCGCTCAACAAGGCAGCCTCTTCACGGCGGCTGTCGCTTATCGAGGCGGTACTGCCCCGTCAGGATGTGCCGGAGCTGCTCAGTCGGGTGACCGAATCTCTGGGTTACGCCCAAGAGTCATAACCGTAGCTGAAACGTTTAAGGTTATTCTGTGACGGGGGTCAATATTCACGGGGCATCTGTGCTATGGTCGTTGTTGTTGTCCGGGCTTGATTCTAGAGTATGGACAGACTTTTCAGACTTAAGCGGAGCATCTGACCAATGACCAATTTTGCCCTGGTGGGGGACGTCGGCGGCACCAACGCGCGCCTTGCGCTGTGTTGCCTGGATAATGGCGAAATTTCCCGTGCTAAAACGTATTCCGGGCTGGATTACCCCAGCCTGGAGGCCGTGGTGCGCGTTTATCTGGAAGAACAGAGCGATGTCAGCATTGATAAAGGCTGTATCGCCATCGCCTGTCCGGTCAATGATGACTGGGTGGCGATGACTAACCACACCTGGGCCTTTTCGATTGCGGAGATGCGCAAAAATCTGGGCTTCAGCACCCTGGAAATCATCAACGACTTTACCGCGGTTTCGATGGCGATTCCGATGCTCAGTTCAGAGCACCTGATTCAGTTTGGCGGCGGCAAGCCGGTGGAAGGCAAGCCCATTGCGGTATACGGCGCCGGTACCGGGCTGGGAGTGGCCCATCTGGTGCATGTGGATAAGCGCTGGGTCAGCCTGCCCGGGGAAGGGGGGCATGTGGATTTCTCCCCCAACAGCGAAGAGGAGGATATTATCCTTGAACAACTGCGGGCCGAAATGGGACACGTTTCAGCCGAGCGCGTGCTTTCCGGCCCAGGTCTGGTGAATCTCTATCGCGCTATCGTGAAGGCCGACGGGCGGCAGCCGGAAAACCTGCAACCGAAAGATGTGACCAAACGGGCACTGGACGATAGCTGCACCGACTGTCGTCGCGCGCTGTCGCTGTTCTGCGTGGGGATGGGGCGTTTCGGCGGCGATCTGGCGCTGACCATGGGCACCTTCGGTGGGGTCTATATCGCCGGTGGGATCGTGCCGCGGTTTCTGTCGTTCTTCCAGGCCTCGGGATTTCGCGGCGGCTTCGAAGATAAAGGGCGCTTTAAGTCCTGGGTCGAAGATATTCCGGTTTATCTGATCACCCACGAACAGCCGGGCCTGCTGGGCTCCGGCGCCCATCTGCGTCAGATTCTGGGGCAGGTGCTTTAATGCCGTGCGCCTGGCTTACAGGCGCATCAACTGGCGAAAGGCCTTTACTCTGCTGCGGCTGACCGGCACCTGAAAATCCAGATCGCGTAGCCGCAGTATGTAGGTATTGTTAAACCAGGATTCGATCTCGCGGATCTTACTGAGGTTGACGCAGTAAGAGCGGTGGCAGCGGAAGAAGTGACCTTCCGGCAGGCGGCTGCAAAACTCCGTGATGTTGATCGGCATAATATAGGTCTCACGCCGGGTATAGACGAAAGTCATCTTCTCGTGGGCTTCGGCGTAGTAGATATCATTGATATCGGTCACGATAATCCGTTCGTCTTTGATCAGATTGATCGTGGCGTTTTCGCGCGCAGCGCCACCCTGCGGCTGGTTCTGCTGCTGCCAGGCGTGGTGCAGCTTGTTCAGCATGCTGATAATGCGCGACTCTTCCCAGGGTTTGAGAATGTAGTCGAACGCTTCCAGCTCGAATGCCTCTACCGCATGCTCTTTCCAGGCGGTAATAAAAACGACAAAGGGCCGTTTGGCGAATTTGCTGATATTCTGCGCCAGCAGTACTCCGTCGAGAGATGGAATGTTAATGTCCAGGAAGATGGCGTCCACTTCGTGATGCTGCAGATATTTCAGCACGTCCAGCCCGTCGTCAAAGATGCCCACGATCTCCATCTGGCTGTGTTCTTTGATTAACCAGCTCAGCTCCTGCTGGGCCGGGACTTCATCTTCAACGATAATCACTCTCATGCTTCATCCTCCTGCGGGGCCGCACCGGCTCTCGGGACGGTGAAGGCGATTTCGGTGCCGGGCTCCAGGCGGCGAATATGCAGCCCCTCGCCGTAAAGCAGCTTTACCCGATGGTGTACGTTCAACAGGCCAATCTTATTGCCCGGCATCTCGTTGCTTTCCACCCGGGCGATGACCGCCGGGTCAATGCCATGGCCGGTATCCCGCACGGCAATGCGTACCCGGTTGTCGCACTCGCTAATGCAGATGGTGACCACGCCTTTACCTTTACAGGGCTGAATGCCGTGCACGATGGCGTTTTCGACCAGCGGTTGAATCAGCAGGCTGGGGATCCGGCATTCCACCTCTTCATCAATGTCGTAAATCACCGTCAGCTTATCGCCAAATCGTGCCTGCTCAATGGCGATGTAGTCTTTGATCTGGTACAGCTCGCGCTTGATATCGATGGGTTCGTCGTCATTCAGCTCAATGTTGTAACGCAGATAGCGCGACAGATTAAAAATCAGCTGGCGGGCGGTATCGGGATTCAGCCGAATCGACGATGAAATAGCATTCAGGGCATTAAACAGGAAGTGAGGGTTAATCTTGCTCTGTAGCGCTCGCAGTTCTGCTTTGTTAGCCATTTCGCGCAACTGCTCGGCCCGGGAAACTTCCAACTGGGTAGAGATAATCTGCGACAGTCCTACCGCCATTTCGCGCAGCGAAGAAGTGATCTGGTGGGCGTGGCAGTAGTAAATCTTCAGGGTGCCGGTCACCACCCCTTTTTCCCACAGTGGGATCACCAGAATGGAGTGGATCTCCGGAGTGCGCCAGGCTTCATCATCATTGCGAATAATAATCCGCCCGTAGCGGATAGCCTGGCGGGTGGTGGGGCTGATCTCATCCATATGGCCGCGATAGTTGTCGTGGCCAACTCCGGTGTAGGCCAGCACTTCGGCGGTATTGGTGATCGCCACTGCATCGGCATTGATATCGCGCCGGATGATATCGCAGATCTGATGCAGCGCGTCGCCGTTAATATTACGAAACAGCGGCAGCGTTTTATTGGCAATCTCCAGCGCCAGTTTGGCCTGGCGCGCCGCGCTGGCCTCTTTTTCCCCCTCCACGCTTTGTACCAGCAGTACGATAAAGCCGATACAGACGCTGCCCAGAATCATGGGGATACCGATCTTCGACACAATATCCAGCCCCAGCGCCATATCGGGAGCCAGCAGTACCACCAGCACCATGGTCAGGGTTTCGCACAGCATGCCGCCAAGAATACCGACGCGCCAGTGGTGCGATTTGGGAATACGCAGACTGATCCAGCCAGCGACAAAGCCCGCCACGATACTGGTGATCAGGCAGGGAATAGAAGTAATGCCGTCAATATCGATCAGGTAGCGGTGAATCCCGGCGATAAAACCGGTGATGATCCCCACCCAGGGGCCGAACAGAATACCGCCAGACATCACGGCGATAATGCGCACGTTAACCAGCGAGCCTTCCACCGGCACGCCGGACCAGGTGCTGAACAGTGCGAACAGCGAAAACAAGACCGTCACCGCCATCAGCTCTTTGGGCGTATGGGCACGCTTATGCAGCAACTGGCGGAACAGCCGGATGCGAATCAGGAAGAACAGGCAAATCAACATCAGGGCCGCGCGGTCAAATACCGCCAGCAGCATATTGAAAATATCGTGCACCAGGCGCTCGTAACAAAAGGGGAGGGGTTATAGGATAAAAAATCTGGCGCGGGATCGCCAGCTGAAGCCCCATTCAGACGCGATCCCCGGATAGCAAAACGCAATAACGGTGAAAAAACTCTGCCTGTAGTGCCGTCTGGCTTTAGATATTGCTTATATCAGATACGGTAAGTTAACTGCCTGGTTTTGATCTTAATGTCAGAATAATAATCTTATAATAAATCCGTTTCCCTCTATCCTTCGGTGGATCTTTTTTAATTTGCCTCTCGACAGCATAAAATTTTTCATGGCAGGATGGATAAAGGCCATGCAGTGGCCGCGTCGCTCGGACGGTCCGGGCGCTGACGTGAATAAAGAGGAATCTATGACTGACTCCAGTCCCAAACGCCGTTTCGGGCGTATCGACAGGCTTCCCCCCTATGTGTTTAATATTACCGCTGAACTGAAGATGGCTGCGCGACGGCGCGGCGAAGATATTATCGACTTCAGTATGGGCAATCCGGACGGCGCCACGCCGCCGCATATCGTTGAGAAGCTCTGTACCGTGGCCCAGCGCCCGGATACCCACGGCTACTCCACCTCGCGCGGTATCCCGCGACTACGGCGTGCGATCTCGCGTTGGTATCAGGAGCGCTATCAGGTAGATATCGATCCTGAAAGCGAGGCCATCGTTACCATCGGTTCTAAAGAGGGGCTGGCGCATCTGATGCTGGCGACCCTGGAGCATGGCGATACGGTGCTGGTGCCAAACCCGAGCTACCCGATCCATATCTACGGTGCGGTGATCGCCGGTGCCCAGGTGCGTTCGGTGCCGTTGGTGGATGGGGTGGACTTCTTTAACGAGCTGGAGCGCGCCATTCGGGAAAGCTACCCCAAGCCGAAGATGATGGTGCTGGGCTTTCCGTCTAACCCCACTTCTCAGTGCGTCGAACTGGAGTTTTTCGAACGGGTTATCGCCCTGGCGAAGCGCTACGATGTGCTGGTGGTGCACGATCTGGCCTATGCCGACATCGTTTACGACGGCTGGAAGGCGCCGTCGATTATGCAGGTGCCGGGCGCCCGCGATGTGGCGGTGGAATTCTTTACGCTTTCCAAAAGTTACAATATGGCAGGCTGGCGTATCGGCTTTATGGTCGGCAACCAGGAGCTGGTGGCGGCGCTGGCGCGCATTAAGAGCTATCACGACTACGGCACCTTTACGCCGTTGCAGGTGGCGGCCATTGCGGCACTGGAAGGCGATCAGCAGTGCGTGCGTGATATCGCGGAGCAGTACAAGCGTCGCCGGGACGTACTGGTTAAAGGGCTGCATGAAGCGGGATGGATGGTGGAATGTCCGAAGGCGTCGATGTATGTCTGGGCGAAGATCCCTGAACCTTACGCCGAGCTGGGCTCGCTGGATTTTGCTCGTAAGTTGCTGAAAGACGCCAAAGTTTGCGTGTCGCCGGGTATCGGCTTCGGCGAATATGGCGATACTCACGTGCGCTTTGCGCTGATTGAAAACCGCGATCGCATTCGCCAGGCGGTGCGCGGCATTAAAGCGATGTTCCGGGCTGACGGGCTGCTGTAACCCAGCGGCAGAAACACAAACAGGAGCCATTGGCTCCTGTTTTTCTTCCCCGGCGGGGTTAATCAAGCATCAGGAAAAAGGTGCCTGCCCACAGCAGCAGAATCACCGAGATGCCCATCAAAAAGTATTTCACGTTACTTTGCTCCGCGTTTCCGCCTGCACGCTTGAATTCACATTTCAATGCTCAAACACAGTACCTGGAAGAGGGCCGATTTAGCGCTCCGCTCCTCTGGCACCATGGCCCGGACGGGTCAGACGGCGCTAATGTACCTGCAAAGCTGGATCGAGACAAGCCTCGCTGCATAGCCTGATAAACATTTGGTGCGGCAGCTGCTTTAGCGTGGTGGCGAAAAGCGCGGCCCTGCTGTTAACACTGTCTGATAACAATGAAATGATGTTTCATTGATTAAGAAAAATCGTATCGCATCGATGGATCAGAAAAATGTCTGGGGGGCTTCTGGTATTCAGACTTTCTTTAATAACAGCCGGTCAGTACATGGCTACTTCCGTCTGGTATCTGTTTGACCCGTGGGACGGCGTGGCGGCATATCAACCTGCGCCGCAGTGGTTAATTTCCACGGCACCAGCGGCGTACAATAAATGCCGCGCCGACGCCGTTAAGCACGCACAGCATAGCGGCTATCCAGATATCTTCCTCTCCGGCCTCGAAGCCGGAGAGGTACCAGAATGTCGGCAGTGTCAGCAACAGGGTAATGGTCAGCCAGGGGATGAGTTGTCGACATGGCATGGTTGTCGCCTCAGCGGAAGAAGGCCGTCGCCTGGCTCAGGGTAATGCCAATACCCCACAGCAGCGGAATTCCCACCATCAGCCAACTGATGATGAGCTGAGGATATTCCGGGTTCGCTTTCCAGTTTATGGCAGGTGACAGCGAGTTTTCCGACGTAGTGACCACCTCGCGCATCCGGTGTTTATCTGCCACCGGTCGCACCAGCAGCGTACAGAGCAGGCCGACTATCAGCAGCCCCGATAAGACGATAAGCGTAATATCGTAGACCTGGCGCGGCGGCACGCCGATGCTCAGCTGCCAGTCGCGCAGGTAGTTAACCAGCACCGGGCCGCTAATTCCCGCCGCAGACCAGGCCGTCAGCAGGCGACCGTGGATAGCGCCCACCATCCGGGTACCGAAGGTGTCGGCCAGCCAGGCGGGAATGGTGGCAAAGCCGCCGCCGTACATCGAAATAATGACGCACAACACAATGGCGTACAGGGTGACGTTACCGGCGCTGTTAATCAGCAGTAGCGAACTATAGAGGCTGGCGCCCAGCAGAAAGAAGAGGGAGAAGGTGATTCTGCGGCCGCACAGATCAGATAGCGAGGCCCAGAAGAAGCGCCCCATAATATTGAACAGGCTAAGCAGGCCGGTAAAGCCTGCCGCCAGAGTGGCGATGCGCGCCAGTTGGTCTTTATCAAGCTGCTGCCAGCTGAGATCCAGTCCCAGCAAACGCCCGGCGAAGATCTCCTGCAACATAGGAGAAGCCATGCCCAGTAACCCGATACCGGCGGTGACGTTCAGCCACAGCACCAGCCACAGTAGCCAGAACTGCGGGGTGCGCCAGGCGACATTGACGTGTACCTGAATGGTACTGATGCCGCGGCCAGTTGAAGGCCGGTAGCTTTCGGGAGTCCAGCCTTCGGGTGGCACCCGATAGCTAAGGGTGCCGGTTAGCATAAAGATAGCGTAGATCAGGGCCAGCGCCAGCAGACTCTGCCAGACGCCATACCCCCGATCGGTGGCGAAAACGGTCATCAGCCAGTCGGCCAGCGGCGCGCCGATCAGCGCGCCGCCGCCAAACCCCATAATCGCCATACCGGCTGCCATGCCCCGTTTATCCGGGAACCAGCGCATCAGCGTAGAGACCGGCGAGATATAGCCCAGGCCCAGGCCGATACCGCCAATGGCTCCGGCGCCAAGCCACAGCAGCCATAGCTGGTGGGTGTAAATGGCGAGCGACGACAGCGCCAGGCCGCCGCACCAACACAGGGTTGCTACCATTCCCACTCGCCGTGGTCCCACCTTTTCCAGCCAGTCGCCCCAAAGCGCGGCGGCGGCGCCCAGAAAGACGAAGAACAGGGTGTAGGTCCAGCCGAGCATCGATATTTTCCAGTCGCATTCCCGGGTGATGAGCTGCTGCCAGACGCTCATCTCCGCCGGGCAGGTCAGCGGCGCGTTGCCGCCAATCAGCTGTGACATTGGCAACCAGTACACTGAAAAGCCGTAGGCCATGCCGATACACAGGTGCAGCGCAAGGGCCGCAGGCGGAACCCGCCAGCGGTTATAGCCCGGTCGGGCGATGGTGCGCTGCTTACTGAAAAAACTGTGCTCTGTAGTATGAAACGGCAGGTCGCCGACGCTCTGTTGAGTCATATTTCTGCTCCTTGATATGGGATACAACGCCTGGCGATTTATTAAGCAGAATGGATGCCAGGAGGGAGCAGGTTGGGGGAAAATGAGAGGCAGAACGATTAAGCGTGATAAAAAAATGACTGTCAGAGAAGAATTAAAACTTAAGAACTTAGAGTCAGAGTGTATGAGTATTCGTATTTTGATAACTGGTATAGGACTGATGTTGACCTGTCCTGACTTGAGGTTGTATCAGATTGATAAAATCACGCCACGATTTTTGATAATTACCTGAAAAGATTTACGTGACTGTATATTCGGCTAGTTTACGGCTATGACAGAGAGATTTGCTGAAAGGTGAGAAGAGAACAGTTTTGTACAATACCAGTTTATCAGATTGTTTTATCTTCACTTTATTATAGATAAAGTTCATTATAAGGTAACCTCATGATCAGGAAAGGTTTTTTATGGGTGAGAGAGAGGCCTTTAATCTCAACTGTAGCGACTCTTGGGCCTGGAGGCTCCAGCAGCGAGGCAGCTGCTAAATACTTAGTTGAAGAAACGAAGAATTCGTGGGACGTAAAGCTGTTTAATTAGTTCTGAATATGATCATGTCGTCAGAGGTGGTTCTGGACTACATGATGAAGATTATATGCGGTGTACGTGTCGGGATAATTATCCTCCGACAGTACGTGATAATATAGTTAGCTTTCGTTGTGTTAAAAATTTATTGACTGGAGAATAAACATGAAAATACATGGAACTCCTAATATTGAAAAAAACCTTCATCGCTAAGGTATTATCAGGAAGGCTTGCCTGGTTTTTTGGATATGAATGATTGGAGGCTTAGTATCTACTTACCAGACCATGAGGTGCCGTATCATCTAACGTCGGAAGAAATAAAGAAAATTAATCCTGTGACTGAAAGCAGACGAGTCGTCTGTGTGTGTAACTGGAGTATCCGGCGTACATGGAGTGGTGTATTATTGTCTGATGTTGGCATGTTATGGAGATTATAACCTGAAGCAATTAAGTTTGGGGACGCATAACGGGATATATGACTCTACAATTCCATTGTTGGAAACTATTAATAACCGTTCAATGCTAGTATGGGCAGTTGATGGGGAGTTATTAAGCCTTGAGGAGGGTTATCCTTTACGATTTGTTGATTTTTCTTTATATAGATATAAAGGTGTGAAATGTCTGTCGAAGTTACATATTGTTAAATCATTCGAGCAGGGGTTTTGGGAAAAGAAAGCCAAAGAGATACAGGATAGTAGGGGTTGTCGAGCATGGTGTTTGTGATTTTTTTCAATAAGGGGGGGCGCAAAAAATAGACTCAGGAACAGTCGTAATTATTAACCCCGAGGATGTTCATTCGTGCAATCCGGTTAGTGGTGATTTTTGGAGTTACAAAATGCTTTATATTGATATTTCGTGGTTGATTAAAATACAGTCAATGGCTCTTTGTGCTCAACAGAATTCATTGTTTTATTTTTCTATGTTGCATATAAAAAATAAAATCATTTATGATGCCTTTCAACAATTCTACAATGCAATAGTTGAGAGCGAATCCACTTTGCTTATAGAAGAGGAGGGCGTCAATTTTTTTACTGTTTTATTCTCTTTTGTTGGTGTTAGTGAATTTACAGTAAAAAAAGATGATGATGGGAGGATGAGGAAAGCATATGAATATATTGCTAAAAACTACAAAAGAAAACTTTCAGTTTATGATATAGCAAAAAATACAGGGGTGAGTGAATTCTATTTGATTCATGGTTTTAAGAAAAGATTTGGGATTACTCCACATGCTATATCAGATAGTAATGCGAATTAATAAAGCCAGGCAATTATTAAAACAAGGAGAAAGCATAACGGCGATAGCTGCAGAATTAGGGTTTGTAGATCAGAGTCATTTCCATCGTAGTTTTAAGAGAATTGTTGCGGCTACACCATTCCAATATAAATCCTGGGTTACGGATAGAGAGTGATTTTATGAGGTATTGATAAAATATAGCTGTTTATGGCCGACGAGATATATTGGTCAGCCATTTTTATATAAAAATAAGTTAATAGGAAACGTTGGGTTTATTAAATCATTTTCAAATTTTCGCTACTTTAAAATTGCGGGCGTCTTTCGCCAGGTCGTCCACCACACCTTTCATATCGTTCAGCGTCAGCAGCTTACTGGCATTGGAAATTTGCTTCCCCTGGCCTTTACGCACAAACTTCGCCACCACTTTATGGGTTTGCGAATCGATAAGTTCGCCTTCGAAGTAGAGGTGGGTATCCTGGGTTCGATAGCCGGTGACATACTCGGTTCCCGCCAGCGCCAGGGTGATGGGCAGCACCTCATAAAATTGCAGTCCCTGGTTCGAGGTATCTACGGCGGTAATGGCGCTACGGAACACCAGGGTGCCTTTACCCGGTTTATCGACCAGCGGATAGCGTTTCGACACCGCATCCTTCATCTGGATATCGGTATAAGAGAGGATCTTATCCAGCGTCTCTTTACCGATCTGGGTGGTGGGTTTTGGCTCGGGATAATAGACAACCGGCTGATAAATCACGCTGTGATAGTCTTCGGGGTTAAAGTCTTTGGCGACCCAACGCATCACCGGTTTTCCGGAGGCGGTCTCGGCCTCCTCAAGTCCGGAGTAATCTTTCATAAAACCGGAATACTGCTCCGGTGAGGCAAGTTTGCTGGCGCAGCCGCTTAATAAAAGCGCGCAGCCGGCGAATAAAAATGGAACAAAAGTTGAACGCTTCATGTCGGCTCCTGGATATAGAGGCGCCAATCATAGCGGTGCCGAAAAAATAGACTACTTAATCATTGTGTTAGCGCATCTAATTTCATTTGTGGTTATTGCGGCTGTAACAAGTTTGCGGTTAATGGTCTCTGGTGGCCCTCCCTGTCGTGATTAAATGATCATATAATCGCTTATCTCGCCAGCTGGTACGGACTCACCTATGGTGAAATGAACTCGCTGCTGCCACTGTTTTAATTCGGGGAGCATTTTATCCGTAACCGCGCTGATGGTGGCGGTGGAAACGCTGAAGGCATATAAATATTCAATTTCCTGGCTGATATCCTGGTGGGTAACTCATCGGAGAGCGTGGTCTGATGCTTTTTCACTCACTGAGGCTCAAAAGTGCCATTACGATCGCGCGGGGTCGCCAGTTCAAAGCTGCCAGTCGGGGCTTTAATCGTCTTTTTGCTGAAGCCGTTTTTACGGCTGGCGCCCAGTTTGATTAAAGGCGTTAAGAGTCCGTCTTTGCCCGTTTGTACATCCTGCGCGGGTGCCCAATCTTTCCGTATAGCATCTCTACACTCAGAAAACCTGTTTCCACGCAGTGCTCCAGATAGCGCCTGGTTGTGGTTTTACTTAAGCCAGTTTCGCTCACTACCTCATCCACAGAAAAGTAGTACGTCACTTTGTGATTAAACAGCGCCTGTATCCGCGCCAGCGTATTCTCATCAATGCCTTTGATTCCATTGTCCAGACGGTATTTTTTAGCCTGTAGTTGGTACAACGAATCCACGTTCTGCTGATCGACAATCTTCCACACCCGTTGCTGCTCGACAAACTGCACAAAGCGTTCCAGCGACTGGCTGAGCCGCTTCCAGGAAACCGGCTTCAGGATGTAATCAAACGCCCCGTTACGGATGGCCTGACTGCAGGTGTCCATATCGCTGGCGGCGGTGATAAAAATCACCGAGCAGTTGGCGCGAGCGAGCATCGGGTTGCTGATAAGGGTGATGCCTTTACCGTCTGGCAGGTAGTTATCCAGTAGCATCAGCTGCGGCTGTTTGTTTCCAAGCTCAACCTGCGCTTGTGCCAGCGACGAGGCAATCCCCACCAGCCTCAGGCGCGGATGTTTGCCGATCAACTCCGCATGCAGTTGCGCCAGTTCGTTCTCGTCTTCAACAATCAGTACGTCGATAAGTTCATGTTGCATAATCGGTATTTTCCAGTTCCTGTGCAGGATGCCGGGCGGTTCCCGTGGCGGGGATAAACAGTGAGAAAATAGCTCCCCGCGGCGTGTTATCGGCAACCTCGATTGCACCACCAGCCTGTGTAACATAACTTTCGATCAGATACAGGCCAATGCCGTGATCGCCGCGCGTTTTGGTGGTGATGCCGCGCTCAAATATCCTGTCACGGCTCTCCGGTTTAATGCCAACACCCTGATCGGCCACTTCGATGATGAGTTCCTGTTCGCTCAGTTTTATCAACACTTCCACGGGAGCATGAGGAAGCGGTGAACGCTGCGTCGCTTCAATGGCGTTATCCAGTAGGTTACCAATGATTGAAATCAGCTCCTCTTCAGGCAGAGCCAGGAACGGTCTGTCCAGTCGACAGGCTGGGTCGAAATTCAGCTCGACGCCTTTCTCCCGTGCCCGCGCGGCTTTCCCCAGCAGCAGGCCGCACAGGGTCGGGGAACTAAAGCGCGAAGAGATAAAGTCCAGCAGTTCCTGGGCGTGCTCCGACTGCGCCTGAATGTAGCCAATCGCCTCCTCATAGCGGCCCATATGCAGCAGACCGGACAGGGTGGTCATCCGGTTTAGCTGCTCGTGACGCATGATGCGCAGGTTATCGACATAGCGTTTGACCTGGCTGAGCTGGGCGCTGAGCGAGTCGATCTCGTTGCGATCGCGGAAGGTGATCACCCAGCCCTGTAGAGAGTCCTCAAGCATGATGCGCACCCGGCTGGCGATCACCGTGAGATCGTTAAAGCGGCAAATCTCGTCATGGGTATCTTTTGCGAGCATCGTTTGTGTTTTGAAGAACGGGACAGGATCGATCACCTCGCTTATCAGCTGCCCGCGCAGTTCACGGGCCGGCCGGCTCAGGCCCAGCAGTTTGCGTGCCGCCTGGTTAATCACTTCAATTCGTCGTTCATCGTCAATGGCGATCACCCCTTCATAAATGGACTCCATCATCGCCTTCTGCTGGCGCACCAGCAGGCCAATTTCTCGCGGCTCCAGGGAGAAAATCTGCTTTTTGATACTGCGGGTAAAGAACCAGGAGAAGATAAAGAGGGCAAGCAGCAATAGCACAGCGGCAATCAGGATGTTAACCACTTTACTGACGGTGATGGTATCAAGATAGCTGGTGAGATAACCCACCGAGACAATCCCCACCACCTGACCTGCATCGTTAAAAATGGGCGCTTTGCTGCGCAGCGAAATGCCCAATCCTCCCTTGCGGATGGTGGTGGTGCTTTTACCGTGCAGCACCTCTTCGTTGTCCCCCCCGACCAGCGTATGACCCACTCTGTCAGCAAAAACGGAATGAAACAAATGCAGCCCCTTGTTATCGCCAATCACAATAAAACTGGCGTCACTGTGGGTTGCTATTTTCTGCATAAAATCGTGAATGGCGTTGATATCTTTTTGTTCGACTTCTTTTCGCAATGATGGAATAAGGGCTATTTCTTCTGCCTGTATTTTTGCGCGCGCACTCATTTCCTGATAAAGCTGTCGGCCAACGTCGATATAATAATATCCGCCCAGTAGCGTAAAAAGCACTGAGAAAAAGACAACCAGCGAAACAAACAGCTTAATCTGAAACGATACTTTCATAACTATCACGCGTGGTATCAACGAAGATCGCCAATATATCATCTTTTTTTTACGTGGATGCCCGCTTTGCCGAAAACTTGTGATCCCTTGCACAGCAAGGTCTGTAAAAGATTTATCTGAAAGGCTTTCGCGCTTAATAGCTCACGAGCAAATGTTATTTGTTTGTTCAATTTAGAAAAGAAACCATAAAAACCACGCCAATAAATAAGGGGCAAGTCACATTAAATAAAAGAAACCATTAAAACCATAGTTGCCATTAAAACTTCACTTTTAACATGCCATTCCTCACATAAAGTAAGCCTTTGTGGCTCTAAGCTGAACGCACAAAATAACCAGGGGGCTTATTATGAGCACAACTGACGATTCTTTCTCTGTTACCCACGACCCGATTGATATTCAGCGACCATCGCTCAAAGAGCGCTGGTGGCATATTATGGATACCTGGAAAATCGGGATTATTCCTCTGCCGCTGTTTGTCCTGGCGGGCGCGCTGATTGCCATTGATTGTCTGGGCGGAAAACTGCCAAGCGATATCGTGGTGATGGTGGCGACGCTGGCGTTCTTCGGCTTTGCCTGTGGTGAGTTTGGCAAACGTCTGCCCATTGTCGGCAAGCTCGGCGCGGCGGCGATTTGCGCCACCTTTATTCCCTCTGCGCTGGTCTATTACGGCCTGTTGCCGGATGTGGTGGTGGAATCCACCACCAGGTTCTACAAATCCACCAACATTCTTTATCTCTACATCTGCTGCATTATTGTCGGCAGCATCATGAGCATGAACCGCACCGTGCTGATTCAGGGTTTCCTGCGCATCTTCTTCCCGATGCTGTGCGGTGAGATCGTCGGCATGCTAGTGGGGATGGGCGTTGGCCTGGCGCTGGGTCTTGAGCCGTTCCAGATCTTCTTCTTTATCATTCTGCCAATCATGGCAGGCGGCGTGGGCGAAGGGGCGATCCCGCTCTCCATCGGTTATGCCACCTTGCTGCATATGGATCAGGGGGTGGCGCTCGGGCGTGTCCTGCCGATGGTCATGCTCGGCGGTCTGACCGCAATCATCATCTCCGGCTGTCTGAATCAGCTTGGTAAGCGTTATCCACACCTGACCGGTGAAGGTCAGCTGATGCCGAACCGCGCGAATGCTGATGCCACCGTTTCTCAGCCTGCGTTCTCCGGGAAAGCGGATGTCACCACCATCGCCTCCGGTGCGCTGCTGGCGGTGCTGCTCTACATGCTGGGCATGCTCGGCCACAAGCTGATTGGCCTGCCTGCGCCGGTTGGCATGCTGTTTATGGCGGTGCTGGTGAAGCTCTGCAACGGCGCCTCTCCGCGTCTGCTGGAAGGCTCCCAGGTGGTGTACAAATTCTTTCAGACCTCGGTGACTTACCCCATCCTCTTCGCTGTTGGTGTGGCGATCACCCCATGGCATGAACTGGTAGCGGCCTTCACGCTGACTAACCTGCTGGTGATTATCAGTACCGTCTCTTCGCTGGTGGCGACCGGCTTCTTCGTCGGCAAAAAGATTGGTATGCACCCGATTGATGTCGCCATCGTCTCCTGCTGCCAGAGCGGCCAGGGCGGTACCGGTGACGTGGCGATCCTGACCGCAGGCAACCGTATGAGCCTGATGCCATTCGCCCAGATTGCTACCCGTATCGGCGGCGCGATTAACGTCTCTATCTCACTGCTGATTCTGGGCAACTTCCTCGTTTAAGTTTTCAGGAAAGAACAATGAAACTCGCAAGCTTTTTATACCAGGGAAAACGCAGCTACGGCATCGTGCAGGCCGAAGGTGTGATTGATTTAGGTCGCCGCCTCGGCGACCGCTACAGCGACCTTAAAGCGCTGCTGCAGGGCGACGGGTTAGCTCAGGCTACCCGCTACCTGAACGATGCCGTGGACGTGCTGATGAGCGCCATCACTTTCTTACCGGTGATTGAACAGCCGGAAAAAATCCTCTGCGTGGGCATGAATTACGCCGACAAGCGCAAGGAGTTTGACCAGCACAATCCGGCGCCGACGCTGTTCGTTCGCTTCCCGGATTCTCAAACTGGCCACAACGAACCGGTGCTGAAGCCGCGCCACTCCAGCGAATTCGACTACGAAGGCGAGCTGGCGGTGATCATCGGCAAAGGCGGGGAGAACATCAGTCGAGACGAGGCGCTGCGCCACGTGGCGGGCTACAGCTGCTACATGGACGGCTCCGCCCGCGACTGGCAGCACACCTGGTTTACTGCCGGTAAAAACTGGCGCCAGACCGGCGCGTTTGGTCCGTGGATGGCAACGGCCGATGAGATCCCGGACCCGCATCAGCTTGCGATCCGCACCTGGCTGAACGGCCGCATGGTGCAGGAAGACAACACCAGCAGCATGATCCACAAGGTTGCAGAGCTGATCGAGTACATCAGCACCTTTACCTGCCTCAGCCCGGGCGATGTGATCATCACCGGCTCCCCTGGCGGGGTGGGTAAAAAGCGTAATCCGCCGCTGTTTATGAAAGAGGGCGATCGTATTGAGGTGGAGATCGAGCATATTGGTCATCTGAGCAACGTGATTGTGGAAGCGCCAGCCACCGGGCTTGCGGCTGCACACTGAGTAAGGCGGCAACATGCAATCGCAGCCCATCGATTTTCGCCACACGCTGGTGGCGAAACACCCGGAACGCTTAAGCCAGATCCGTTACCTGCTGGCAGACAGCGGCCTTGGCCTGGACAACGACATCACGCTGTTTGTCGAAGCCTGGTCCGGCACGCAGCTGGTGGGTTGCGCCGGACTTGCCGTCAACGTCATCAAATGTGTGGCCGTGAACGAGCAGCTTCGCGGCGAGAACCTCAGCGCGCGCTTGCTGGCGGAGGTGCAGAATGCGGCGCTGGAGCGCGGTCATTTTCACCTCTTCCTCTGCACGCGCCCGTGCAATAAGGAGCGCTTTGCCCGCAGCGGCTTCTGGCCGATTGTCCGGAGCGGCAACAACGCCGTGCTGATGGAGAACACCCCACAGGGGATCGAGCGCTACTGCCGTTCCCTGAGCAGGATGCGCAAGTGCGGGGAGAAGATTGGCGCGATAGTGATGAACGCCAACCCGTTTACCCTCGGCCACCGCCATCTGGCGGAGCAGGCGGCGATGCAGTGCGATGCGTTGCATCTGTTTGTGGTGCGTGAAGATGCCTCGTTCTTCCCGTTCAGCGCGCGCCTCGGAATGGTACGCGCGGGCGTAGCGCATCTGCCAAATGTGACCGTGCATGAAGGTTCGCAGTACATTATCTCCCGCGCTACCTTCCCGGCCTACTTCCTGAAAGAGACCGGAAAAGTGCAGCTGGCGTGGAGCGAAATCGACGTGCTGATCTTCCGGGACTTTATCGCGCCGGCGCTGGGCATTACCCACCGCTTTATCGGCTCCGAGCCGTTCTGCGATATCACCCGCCAGTACAACCAGACGCTGCATGCGTTGCTGGCCTCGCGGATTGAGGTGGTGGAAATGCCGCGCATCAAGGTCACCGGTAACGCCATTTCGGCGTCGGAAGTGCGCCGCTTACTCAAGACTCAGCAGTTTTCCCGGATCCGGGAGATTGTCCCGGATTCCACCTTCGCGCACCTCGAAACACATTACCGTGCAAGTGCGGAAGTCGCTTAGCTACCAGGAATTTATCATGAAAATTGTAAGGGAGGCGCTGGCCGGAACGCAGGAGTCCAGCGACCTGATGGTGAAAATCGCGCCCGCTCACGGCGAGCTGGAGATAGTCATCCACAGTGAAGTGATTAAGCAGTTCGGCGAGCAAATTCGCCAGGTGGTCAACGACACATTTCGCGCCATGAACGTGCGCCAGGGACTCATCATTATTGAAGACAAAGGGGCGCTGGACTGTGTGATCCGCGCCCGCCTGCAAAGCGCGCTTCTGCGTGCCGCCGATGAACAGGCCATCAACTGGGGGACGCTGAAATGAGCAAACTCCGCCGCAGTATGCTGTTCCTGCCGGGCGCCAACGCCGCCATGCTTTCAACCGCTTTTATCTACCGTCCAGACTCCATCATGTTTGACCTTGAGGACGCCGTTGCCCTGCGCGAGAAGGATACCGCGCGGATGCTGGTGTTCCATGCGCTGCAGCACCCGATGTATCAGGACATCGAAACCGTAGTGCGCATTAACCCACTGAGCACGCCGTTTGGTTTGCTGGATCTGGAAGCCGCCGTGCGCGCCGGCGTGGATGTGATTCGCCTGCCGAAAACCGATACGCCGGATGACATCTATGAGCTGGAAGGCCACCTGGCGCGCATTGAGCGCGAATACGGGCGCGAGGTCGGCTCCACCCGCGTGATGGCGGCGATTGAGTCGGCTATTGGCGTCATTAACGCCGTAGCGATTGCCCGCAGCTCTCCGCGCTTAATCGGTATCGCACTGGCGGCCTTTGACTATGTGATGGACATGCAAACCGAACGCGGCGATGGCACCGAGCTGTTCTACGCCCGCTGCGCCGTGCTGCACGCCGCCCGCGCTGCTGGCATCGACGCCTTCGACGTGGTGTGGTCAGACGTTAATGATGAAGCCGGGTTCCTGCGCGAGGTCGACCTGATTCGCAAGATGGGCTTTAACGGCAAATCGCTGATCAACCCGCGCCAGATTGACTTGCTGCATAACGCCTACGCGCCAACCCGGGAAGAGGTGGATCACGCCCTGCGGGTGATTGAAGCGGCAGAAGAGGGCGCGCGTAACGGCCTCGGCGTGGTGTCGCTCAACGGCAAGATGGTAGACGCTCCCATTATTAACCACGCGCAGGTGGTGCTCGAACGCGCGGCGGCCTCCGGCGTGCGTCGGTAAGGATGACACAATGAATCAGACAGAACTTCTCCATGTGAATTTTCCCCATCTACGGGAGTTAAAACCCTTTGGTACCGCCTACAGCGCGACGCCGTGGCTGGCGGACAGCGACGCGAAACACAGCCGCAAACTCTGCGCTTCCATTGAAGAGGCGGTGAAGCGCTGCGGCCTGCAGGACGGGATGACCATCTCCTTCCACCATGCGTTCCGTGAAGGCGACCGGGTGATCAACACCGTCGTGGCGCTGCTGGCGCGGATGGGCTTCAAAAACCTGACCCTGGCCTCCAGCTCGCTAATGACCTGTAACGACGCGCTGATCGAGCATATTGAAAGTGGGGTGATCGCCCGGATTTACACCTCCGGTATGCGCGGCAAGCTGGCGGATGCCATTTCCCACGGGCTGATGGACGAGCCGGTGCAAATTCACTCTCACGGCGGGCGCGTGAAGCTGCTGCAGGACGGTGAGCTGAACATTGACGTGGCGTTTCTGGGCGTGCCGTGCAGCGATGAGTTTGGTAACGCTAACGGCACGCACGGGAAATCGTGCTGTGGCTCGCTGGGCTATGCGATGGTGGACGCCCATTTTGCCCGCAAGGTGGTGTTGCTGACGGAAGAGCTGGTGCTGTTCCCCAATATGCCCGCCAGCCTGGCGCAGGATCAGGTGGACTACATCGTGCAGGTGGAGAGCGTGGGCGACCCGGCGAAAATCAGCGTTGGGGCGGCGCGCGTCACCAGCAATCCGCGCGAGCTGATGATTGCCCGCTATGCGGCGGATGTGATCGAGCACTCCGGCTACTTCAAACCGGGCTTCTCGATGCAAACCGGCTCCGGCGCGGCGGCCACCGCCTGCACCCGCTTTATGGAAGAGAAGATGGAGCGCAGCGGCGTGAAGGCACGCTTTGCGCTGGGTGGCATCACCGGCAGCCTGGTGGATCTGCACGAGAAGGGGCTGATCGAAAAGCTGCTCGATACCCAGTGCTTTGACGGCCAGGCGGCGGCCTCGCTGGCGCGTAACCCGAACCACGTGGAGATCTCTACCAATGCCTACGCCAATCCCGGCAGTAAGGCGGCAAGCTGCGACCAGCTCGACGTGGTGATCCTCAGCGCGTTGGAGATAGACGTCGAATTCAACGTTAACGTCATCACCGGCTCCGACGGTGTGATGCGCGGCGCGTCCGGCGGACACTGCGACGTGGCCGCCGCAGCGAACCTGACCATTGTTGTTGCGCCGCTGCTGCGCAACCGCATTCCGACGGTGGTGAAGCGCGTTACCACGCGTCTCACGCCGGGTGAAAGCATCGACGTGCTGGTCACCGATCATGGCATTGCGGTTAACCCGGCGCGTCCGGAGATCTGCGAACGACTCATGGAAGCAGGGCTGAAGATTGTGGATATCAATGCGCTCTTTGAGCGGGCGATTTCGTTGACTGGCGTACCGAAACCGATTGAGTTCACCGACAAAATTGTCGGGGTGATTCGCTACCGCGACGGCAGCGTGATCGACACTGTTCGACAGGTAAAGGAGTCAATATGACCATTGCGACACCCGTGCGGGCAGGTGTCAGCCTGGACGCGCTGCTGGCGGCGAAAGAGCGCCGCGCAGCCCGCCAGGCTGACTGGCTTACGCACTATCAACAACCGGTGATCTCCCTCACGCTGGTGACGCCCGGAAAAATCAAAGACAGCCTGCGCTATCGCAATACTATGGGCGTGGCGTTACAGATGTGCGATCAACTGCTGTGGAAAAACCGCTGGCAGGTGCTGGATCGCCAGGTGCTGTGGCTCCCGACCGGGCCCGAAGCGCTGTGGTGCGTGGCACATCCGGCGGCGGAAATCAAAGCGCACTGTGCGGAACTGGAGCAGACGCATCCGCTTGGCAGGCTGTGGGATCTGGATGTGATTTGCCCTGAAAACAGCCAGGTTGGACGTCAGTCGCTGGGCTCACACCTCAGACGCTGCCTGATTTGCAATGAACCTGCCCACGCCTGTTCCCGTTCGCGCAATCATCCTCTGGAGCAGGTGGTGGCGCGCGTGGAGAAGATGATCGATGACTGGTTTGCTCGCGACTAAACCGCGCCCGGTTGATGTCCCCGCGCTTGCCGCAGCGGCGCTGTGGCAGGAGCTGGAACTGACACCCAAACCGGGGCTGGTGGACAAACGCAATAACGGCTCCCATCGCGATATGGACCACGCGCTGTTTGTCCGCAGCATTACGGCGATTACGCCGTGGTTTTCGCGCTTTGCTGAGTTGGGTCATGCGCATGCAGATAAACCCGCAGACGAACAGTTACGGGTTCTCCGCCTTATGGGAATGGCCTGCGAACAGGCGATGTATGCCGCGACGAACGGGATTAACACGCACAAAGGCGGTATTTTTGCTCTTGGTTTACTGTGCTTCGCCGCCGGGCGTGTGAAAAACGTCTCCTCAGAAAGCCTCTGTTATGAGGTGAGTAACATCTGCAACGGGCTGGTTTCGCGAGAGCTGGCCGCACACAGCGGAAAGGCGACGGCGGGTGAGCGGCAGTTTCAACAGTACGGTTTAACCGGTGCGCGCGGCGAGGCGGAAAGTGGCTTTGCGACGGTACGTAATGTACTGACGCAGTGGAAAGGAAATTCCCTTCACGACCTGTTGTTACGCCTGATGGCTATCAATCAGGACAGCAACCTGGTGTCGCGCGGCGGCATTGAAGGGCTGCGCTACGTACAGGGCTACGCACTCAAACTACTGGCCAACGGCTGGGATCATGATGAGTTGATCAGGATGGATAATATGCTGGTTAAACGGAATTTAAGCCCGGGAGGTAGTGCGGATTTATTGTCGGTGGGATGGGTGTTGTCTGAAATAAAATAGCCGTCTCACAGGCACAATATCGCAAAGATTAATGCGCAATCAGTTGGGTACCGTGCGATTTGTGTACACAGGTTTGATAGCAGGTATTGAGTCAGTTTTAAGTATTGGCTCGGGGGGCTTTATTGCTGGGATTCGTTCGGGTGGGTTCGTAGTGGTTCGCTTGAATGTGGCGTCCCCTGCAGGAATCGAACCTGCAACTAGCCCTTAGGAGGGGCTCGTTATATCCATTTAACTAAGGGGACGGCGGCGACCAGTATACCTGTTTTTGCCGTCAGGTTAAGCTACCGGTCGCCTGACTGCTTAAAGTATCGCCAGCCGCTATTCCACCTGCGCGCTGCGGGATTTTTTCTGATTCGCCATATCGTTGCGAATCTGGGCGTGGCTAATCAGCGCGAAGATAAAGGTGCCGCCGATAATATTGCCCGCCAGCGTCGGCAGGGCGAAGGGCCACAGGAACTCGCTCCAGCTGGCTTCGCCGTTAAAGACCAGGAAGAAGATCTCGACGCTGCCGACCACGATATGGGTGGTGTCGCCTAAAGCAATAAGCCAGGTCATCAGAATAATGACCCAAATCCTGGCGGAACCGGCGGCGGGCAGCATCCACACCATGGTGCCAATCAGCCAGCCGGAAACAATGGCTTTGGCGAACATCTCCCCCGGGCTGTTATGCATCACCGCCGCGCCGATTTCGCTGAAGGCGGCGCGGGTCGGTTCGTCGAACACCGGCATAAAGTTAATGGCCAGCGCTGCCAGCGCGGTGCCTGCCAGGTTGCCCAGTACCACCAGGCCCCACAGCCGCAACAGTAACAGCAGATTACCCGCGCCGGGTTTATGCATCACTGGCAGCACGGCGGTGACCGTATTTTCGGTAAACAACTGCTGGCGCGCCATAATCACGATAATAAAGCCGAAGGTATAGCCAAGGCACTCAATCATAAAGGCGCCGGGTACCCCTTCCAGATGGACATGGAAAATACCTTTTGCCATTAGCGATGCGCCCATCGACATCCCGGCAGCGATGGCGGACCAGAGCAGCGCCATGGCGTCGCGCTCCAGCTCCTTTTCGCCCTCGTGGCGTATCTGTTCATGGGTGGCCATGGCGCGTGAGGGCAGCGCCTGTTCGCGGCGCTCAATCTGTTCGCCTTTTTGTTTCTCTTCGCTTTCGACATGCTGGTTGTCATTAGACGGGTTCATGATGGTTTTCCCTCCGTTGGTTATCCTGGTATTAAGCGTAGCCGCGCTCTGGCAAAACTATCCGATCACTTTTTGATCTGATTAAAAACATTACCCCTTTATGAGTATCAATCAGGCCTGGCCGGGCTTAGAGCAGGCCAGCGGTGTATGGTATGATTCCCGCGCCCTGAATGATGATGGAGTCCTTCCCCGATGCTTGATGCGCAAAATCTGACCTGCGTCCGCGATGAACGGGTGCTGTTTCAGGCGCTGTCGTTTACCGTTGGAGCGGGCGATGTGGTGCAGGTTGCTGGTCCCAACGGCGCCGGAAAAACCTCGCTGTTGCGCATCCTGTGCGGGTTGGCCTCTATGGAAGCGGGGCAGGTATGCTGGCGCGATACGCCACTGCGTCGCGACCGCGAAGGCTACCATCGGGAACTGCTGTGGCTGGGTCATCAGCCCGGGGTGAAAAGTGTGATGACGGCGGATGAAAATCTGCGCTTTTTCCACGCGGACTCCGACCAGCAGGCACGCTGGCAGGCGCTGGAGGCAGTCGGGCTGGTGGGCTATGAAGATGTGCCTGCGGCCCAACTTTCTGCCGGACAGCAGCGGCGGGTCGCGCTGGCGCGCCTGTGGTTAAGTAAAGCGCCGCTGTGGATTCTGGATGAGCCTTTTACCGCGCTCGATGTCTCCGGGGTCGAAAAACTGACTCAACGTTTTGAATTTCACGCCGCGCGCGGGGGAATGGTGGTGCTGACCACCCATCAGCCATTACGGCCAATGTCCTGTCCGCTGCGCTGTATTACCCTTGCTCCCGGTGTGATGGAGGAAGGCGCATGATGTGGCAGATCTTCCGGCGCGAGCTGCGGGTGGCGTTTCGCAAAGGGGCGGAGATCATTAATCCGCTGTGGTTTTTCCTGATCGTGATAACGCTGTTTCCGTTAGGACTGGGGCCGGAGCCGCAGATGCTGGCGCGTATCGCCCCCGGGGTTATCTGGGTGGCGGCGCTGCTCTCTTCGCTGCTGGCGATGGAGCGACTGTTTCGCGACGACTGGCAGGATGGCGGCCTGGAACAGCTGATGCTGATGCCGTTACCACTACCGGCGGTGGTATTAGCCAAAGTGTGTGCTCACTGGGTGGTGACTGGCCTGCCATTACTGTTACTGTCGCCGCTGGTGGCGATGCTGCTGGGGCTGGATGTTCACAGCTGGCAGATAATGGCCCTGACGCTGTTGCTGGGCACGCCGACCCTGAGCTTTCTGGGCGCCATTGGCGTTGGGCTAACGGTGGGGCTACGGCGCGGCGGCGTGCTGTTGAGTCTGCTGGTGCTGCCACTTACTATTCCGCTACTGATTTTTGCCACGGCAGCGCTGGATGCGGCGGCGATGAATCTGCCGGTAAACGGCTATATGGCGATTTTAGGCGCCTTTCTGGCCGGGAGCGCCACTCTGAGTCCTTTTGCCACGGCGGCGGCACTCAGGGTTAGCGTGCAATAACAAAAGAATTTCTGAGCTTTGTGAGCGATAAAACAATGTGGAAAGCATTACATCGGCTGGCGATTCCGGAGCGGCTCTATGGCCTCTGCGGGCGCTTTATCCCGTGGCTGGGGTTATTGAGTGCGCTGCTACTGGTGGTGGGCTGCATCTGGGGCTTTGCCTTTGCGCCAGCGGACTATCAGCAGGGGCAGAGCTATCGCATCATGTATCTGCACGTACCGGCGGCCATGTGGTCGATGGGCATCTACGCTTCAATGGCGATTGCCGCCTTTATTGGTTTGATCTGGCAGATGAAGATGGCCGATCTGGCGGTTGCCGCTATGGCGCCGGTCGGCGCCACCTATACCCTGATTGCGCTGATCACCGGCTCTGCCTGGGGTAAGCCGATGTGGGGCACCTGGTGGATCTGGGATGCCCGCCTGACTTCGGAGCTGGTGCTGCTGTTTCTGTACGTTGGGGTTATCGCCCTGTACAACGCGTTTGACGACCGCCGCCTGGCGGGGCGCGCCGCTGGTATTCTGGTGCTGGTGGGCGTCGTAAACCTGCCGATCATCCACTACTCGGTGGTCTGGTGGAATACCCTGCACCAGGGTTCCACCAATATGCAGCAGACTATCGATCCGGCCATGCGGATACCGCTACGCTGGTGCATTTTCGGGTACCTCACGCTGTTTGTGACGCTGACGCTGATGCGCCTGCGTAACCTTATTCTGATTCAGGAACGCCGCCGCCCGTGGGTGGCCGCGCTGGCGCAAAAAGGGAGGAAAGCCTGATGCAACTGGCCTTTAATAGCTGGCAGAATTTCTGGGCGATGGGGGGTTACGCCTTCTACGTCTGGCTGGCGGTCGCGGCAACGGCTATCGCCCTTTTCGGCCTGGTGGCTCATACCCTGTGGCTGCGTCGTGCGCTGCTGGAAGAGGTCCGCCGTCAACAGTCCCGCGAACGGCGTATTCGCGCGGCGCAACAGAATATTAAGCCTGAGGAAGCATAAGTGAATCCACGTCGAAAAACCCGACTCTGGCTGGCGCTGGCGCTGCTGGCGGGGTTAGCGCTTACTGTCACGCTGGTGCTTTATGCGCTGCGTTCCAATATCGATCTCTTCTATACCCCCGGCGAAATTATCTACGGCAAAGGGGAAAGCCACCTGAAACCGGAGCCGGGGCAGCGCCTGCGGGTTGGCGGCATGGTGATGCCCGGCAGCGTGAAGCGCGATAAAGAGAGCCTGAAGGTGAGCTTTAAGCTTTACGACGCCCGCGGCGTGGTGGATGTCTCCTATGAAGGCATACTGCCGGATCTGTTCCGTGAAGGGCAGGGCGTGGTAGCCCAGGGTGAGTTTGGCGAAAACAATCATATTGTCGCCAAAGAGGTACTGGCTAAGCATGATGAAAACTATACGCCGCCGGAAGTGAAAGAGGCGATGAAAGAGAACCACCATCGCCCCGCGGAAGCTTATAAGGATAATCACTGATGATGCCGGAAATAGGCAATTACCTGCTCTGCCTGGCGCTGGGCATTGCGCTGGTGCTGAGCATCTGGCCGCTGTGGGGCGCATCGCGTCAGGATGTGCGGCTAATGGCGCTGGCGCGGCCGCTGAGCTGCGCGCTGTTTCTGGCTATTCTCGGGGCGTTTCTGATCCTGGTGTACGCCTTTGTGGTCAATGACTTCACCGTGCTGTATGTGGTGAACAACTCCAATACTGAGCTGCCGGTCTGGTATCGGGTGGCGGCCACCTGGGGGGCCCACGAAGGATCGCTGCTGCTGTGGGTACTGCTGATGAGCGCCTGGACCTGTGCGGTGGCGCTGTTCAGCCGCCGGATGCCGCTGGATTCCGTAGCGCGGGTCCTGGCAGTGATGGGGATGATCAATGTCGGCTTCCTGCTGTTTATTCTGCTGACCTCAGACCCTTTCACCCGCACCCTGCCGGATTTTCCCATTGAAGGGCGCGATCTGAACCCGCTGTTGCAGGATATCGGGCTTATCTTCCACCCACCGCTGCTGTATATGGGCTATGTCGGTTTCTCGGTGGCCTTTGCCTTCGCCATCGCCTCGCTAATGGCGGGCAAGCTGGATACCGCCTGGGCGCGCTGGTCGCGCCCCTGGACTCAGGCCGCCTGGGTGTTCCTGACCATCGGTATCGTACTGGGCTCCGCCTGGGCTTATTACGAGCTGGGCTGGGGAGGCTGGTGGTTCTGGGATCCGGTAGAAAACGCCTCCTTTATGCCCTGGTTGGTGGGCACGGCGTTGATGCACTCGCTGGCGGTAACCGAAAAGCGCGGCAGCTTTAAGGCCTGGACTGTGCTGCTGGCGATTACCGCGTTCTCGCTCTGCCTGCTCGGCACCTTCCTGGTGCGCTCCGGCGTGCTGGTGTCGGTGCACTCCTTTGCCTCGGATCCGGCTCGCGGCATGTTTATTCTGGCGCTGCTGGTGATTGTGATCGGCAGTTCGCTGCTGCTCTACGCCGTGAAGGGTAATCGGGTACGGGCCCGCGTCAGCAATGAGCTGTGGTCGCGCGAATCTTTCCTGCTGGGCAACAATGTGCTGCTGGTAGCGGCTATGCTGGTGGTGCTGTTGGGCACGCTGCTGCCGCTGGTCCACAAACAGCTGGGACTGGGCAGTATCTCCATTGGCGAGCCCTTCTTTAACACCATGTTCAGCGTGCTGATGGCGCCTTTTGCCCTGATGCTGGGCATCGGGCCGTTGGTACGCTGGCGTCGCGATGAACCCCACAAGCTGCGCGGGCGGTTGCTGATTGCGCTGGTGGTTACCGCGTTGCTTGCGTTGCTGCTGCCCTGGCTGTTCCAGGACCGGATCGAAGCGATGACGGTAGTCGGGTTGCTGATGGCCATCTGGGTCTTTGTGCTGGCGCTGATGGAAGTTCATGAGCGTGCCACCGTCAGGCACGGCCTGTGGCGCGGGCTGACGAAACTGTCGCGCAGCCACTGGGGCATGGTGCTGGGCCACGTCGGCGTGGCGGTCACTGTGGTCGGTATCGCCTTCAGCCAGAATTACAGCATCGAACGCGATGTGCGGATGAAGTCCGGCGATAGCGTGAATATCCACCAGTACCACTTCACCTTCCGCGATGTACACGATATTACCGGCCCTAACTACCGGGGCGGGGTGGGAATTATCGACGTCACCCGCAACGGCAAGCCGGAAGCGACGCTGCGTGCCGAAAAGCGCTTCTATAACAGTAATCGGATGATGATGACCGAAGCGGCTATCGATGGTGGTCTGACCCGGGATCTCTACGCTGCGCTGGGCGAAGAACTGGACGATGGCAGTTGGGCGGTACGTCTGTACTACAAACCCTTTGTCCGCTGGATCTGGTACGGCGGCGTCCTGATGGCGCTGGGGGGCGTGCTCTGTATGCTCGACCCGCGTTACCGTTTACGTAAAACGCTAAAGGGGGCGCGCAATGAATCGTAAGGTGCTGTTTATTCCGCTATTCCTGTTTCTGCTTCTGGCAGCGGCGCTGCTCTGGCAACTGGTGCGCAACGCCGATGGCGACGATCCCACCCGACTGGAATCGGCGCTGATCGGCAAACCGGTGCCGGTATTCCGCCTGGAGTCGCTGGAAAGCCCGGGTAAAATGTACGATCAATCGGTGCTGACCGACGGCAAGCCGCTGCTGCTTAACGTCTGGGCCACCTGGTGCCCCACCTGCCGCGCCGAACATCAGTTCCTGAATGGCCTGTCGGCCCAGGGGATCCGCGTGGTGGGCATGAACTACAAGGACGATCGCCAGAAGGCCGTTCGCTGGTTAAACGAACTGGGCAACCCTTATGCTCTGAGTCTGTTCGACGGCGACGGTATGCTGGGACTGGATCTGGGGGTCTACGGCGCGCCGGAAACCTTCCTGATCGACGGCAAAGGGATCATCCGTTACCGCCACGCCGGCGATCTTAACGATCGCGTCTGGCAGCAGCAGTTGAAACCACTGTGGGATAAATACAGCCGGGAGGCGGGGGCATGAGTCGTTGGTTAATCGGGCTGATGGCCCTGATGATGACGCTCAGTGCCTGGGCGGCCATCGATACTTACCAGTTTAAAAACGAGGCTCAGGAGCAGGAATTCCGCCAGCTGACCGAACAGCTACGTTGCCCCAAGTGCCAGAACAATAGCATTGCCGACTCTAACGCTATGATCGCCGCCGATATGCGCCAGAAGGTGTATGAGCTGCAACAGCAGGGCCAGAACAAACAGCAGATCATCGACTATATGGTGGCGCGCTATGGTCATTTCGTCACTTATGAGCCGCCGCTGACGCCGCTGACCATTTTACTGTGGCTGATCCCGGCGCTGTGCGTGCTGGGAGGCGCGGTGGTGATTGTGATGCGCAGCCGCCGTCGCGGTAAGCGCGATGAGAGTGCCCTGAACGAGCAAGAGCAGCAGCGGCTGAAAGCGTTGCTGGAAAAAGAAAGGAAGGCGCCATGACGCTGCTGATTGTCACTATTATCGTCCTGCTGATGGCCGTATCTCTGCTGCTGTTTGTGCCCTGGGGACGCGCGCAGAGCCCGGATCGCAACGAAATGAACCGCGCTTTTTATCACGCCCGACTGCAGGAGCTGGAACAGGATAATGCGCCGGTCTCACCCGAGCAGCGCGCACGGATGGTCGAAGAGCTTCAACAAAACCTGCTACAGGATATTCCCGACGAACCGGGCTCCCGGGATGCCCGGGCATCCAGCCGCTGGATACTGCTGCCTGCGGTGCTGCTGCTGGCGGCGGTAAGTATTGGCGTATTTCTGAAAACGTCGGGCGTTTCCAAAGTGCGTGAATGGCAGGCGGTGACCCAACAGACGCCGGCGCTGATGCAGCGGGTGATGGATCCCAACGCCCAGCCGCTAAATATGGAAGAGATGGCGCGTCTGGGGTTGGGGCTGCGTACCCGCCTGCAGGATGATCCCACCAACGTTCAGGCCTGGCAGATGCTGGGACGTATCGGCATGGTACTCAACAATGCCAGCACCGCCACCGAAGCCTTTGAGCGCGCATGGAAACTGGCGCCGGATAACACCAGCGTCAGGCTGGACTATGCTGAAGTATTGACCCGTTCCGCCGATCCGCAGGATAACCAGCAGGGCGGTGCTATGTTGCGTGAAATGTTGCGCGCCGATCACACCAATATTCGGGTGCTGAGCCTGCTGGCGTTCAACGCTTTCGAACAGAAACAGTACCAGGAAGCTATCGGTGCATGGCAGATTATGCTGCGACTTCTGCCTGCGAACGATGAGCGCAGAGCCGTTATTGAGCGGAGCGTCGCTCAGGCGAAAGTGGAGTCCGGCGTAGACAACGTGAAACTGGCTGTTACAATCACGCTCACACCGGAAGCAAAAAAAACCTTACCCGAGAACGGGATACTGTTTATTTCGGTAACCGATGGCGAATCGAATGTGCCGGTAGCAGTCAAAAAACTGCCGCTGAGCCACTTCCCGCTGTCGCTGACGTTAGATGATACCGACGCCATGATGTCCAACCGGCCATTGTCCGGCCTGCATCGGGGCGTTGTGAAAGTGCATATTTCTCAGAATGGCAGACCCGAGCCGCAGTCTGGCGACTGGCTTGGGGAAAGTGCGACCATTGCGCTGCCAGCCCAGGGGCCGGTGGCGGTTGAAGTGTCGCGGCAGCAGCCTTGAACGCGCCAGTCACATAATACAGGGAGATGCTATGAAAGTTCGCCTGACCGGGCTGGCGATCGCCACCTTACTTTTGGTGGGCTGTGCCAGTTCCTCAGACCCGCAGCAGCAGGGGCGCTCGGATCCTTTCGAAGGATTCAACCGCTCGATGTACAACTTTAACTTTAACGTGCTGGATCCCTACGTTGTACGGCCGGTGGCCGTGGCGTGGCGGGATTACGTGCCGCAACCGGCGCGTAACGGGCTGAGCAACTTCACCAGTAACCTGGAAGAGCCCGCCGTTATGGTGAACTCCTTCCTGCGTGGCGATATCTACAAGGGAATGGTGCACTTCACCCGCTTCTTCCTGAACAGTACCCTGGGGCTGGGCGGCCTGATGGACGTGGCCGGGGCGGCGAACCCGAAACTGCAGCGTACCGAACCGCACCGCTTTGGTAGCACTATGGGCCATTACGGTGTGGGCTACGGTCCCTATATGCAGTTACCGTTCTACGGCAGCTTTACCCTGCGTGAAGACGTCGGCGATATGGCGGACGATCTCTATCCGGTACTCTCCTGGCTGACCTGGCCGCTATCCATCGGTAAGTGGACCATTGAAGGGATTGAAAGCCGCGCCCAGTTGCTGGATTCCGACGGCCTGCTGCGCCAGTCGTCCGATCCCTACATTATGGTGCGTGAGGCTTATTTCCAGCGCCACGACTTTATTGCCAATGGCGGTGAACTGAAGCCGGAAGAGAATCCTAACGCTCAGGCGATTCAGGACGATCTTAAAGACATTGATTCTGAGTAATTGTCGCTTTCTTGTATAAAGAACCGGCTATCATGCCGGTTTTTTTATTATGTAGATAAAGCGGGAAAATCAAATCTCTCCGTATTTGTAGCCAGCTTGCTTATAAAAAACTTTTCTCCCTATTTTATTATCTCTGTTTCCCGTTATGCCTGCGGTTATTCCATGTTGATTAAATTGAATTCTATTTTTATTCAGGGCGTGGTTAATTGAAAAGGTGATTTAAATAAGGCTCTTTCATATTGCATTTTTCAAAACTATCTAAGATAGCGATGTTTGCTGGTGACGGTGGCTTTGATATCACCGTAGGTAACCACACCCAGGTGGATGGCACAGTGATTTCCTCTATGGTGACGGAGGGTAAGAATCGCCTTAATGCCGGTGCGTTAGGCTTTAGCGATATTCATAACAAAGCGGATTTTAAAATCGAACATTCTGGTATCAGTCTTAGTGGTGGTGGCAAATGGCACCATCACTATCCACAATAAGGACCATCAGCAGCTTTTTTCAGAATCGATTAACTGCCTTATGAATATTGTCGTGGCGGTGATTTGTTCAGGGGAAATATGCCGCGCTGACGAAGGTTCCGTTCACCTTAAGGTTACTTTTCCCTGTCAGTTCCGGCACCGGTGAATGGGTAAGGAGGTTCAGGCATCGCCTCCTTACAACCTGGGTTTCCAGTCCGGATGGGGAGCCAGCAGTCAGTATCCAGCGTCGAAACCCTCACTATTTTTCTCAGATATGCCGAAATTTTTGGCGAGAATCATTCCGTAGGCAATTAGCTTGTTATCGTCCGGGATGGAGATTATCGCTCTGCAAATATCCGAATCAATGGCTGGATATGAGATAAAATAAGTATTCGTTGGGATGTCATTAACAGCAATAGTTACTTACGTAACTATTGCTGTTTTTGTGACGTCATACTGGTAACTTGCTATTTTTAAATAAAATTATGACCTGTCTGTTTTGGCATTTTTTAAGCGCGCACTGTCATATTTGTACTAATAATAATACGAGAGGGATCGTTCGTTGATTTTTATCGTTCAGGTAGCTATAAAATAAGCGTGGGGAACGCCTCACAACAGGAGAATTATCTTGAATTTATATATCAGGAGATGGGATGTATGAGAGATCTTAATATTCATGAAATGAATGAAGTTTCTGGTGCTGGCGTTATCGCTGATGCAGGTACTGCTTTAGGCCGTGGTATTGGTGCTATTGTAGAAAACTGTGGTGTAGAAGGCGCTACGGATGCAGGAGCTTCGCTGGGGACTGGTATTGGCCAGGTAGTTGAAGTCGGTGTTAATCTGGTGGGTTCAATTTTCGGCGGTCTGTTTGGCGGGCTGTTTCGGTAAGAAATAAGGCTCGCTGTCATTAATACCTATAGCCATAAGAGCTCTGCCTTATGGCTATCAAGAAGGTGTCTATGTGAGAGTTGTATGTAGGAAATGAATATCGTTAGTGGCGATGTTGTTATTCAGAATGGGCTCCAGGGGCAGGTAAAACTTTTGGCGATATAATCGGCCGGGGGATGATAACGCTGCCTGGCCCAGCTATACTGTGTTCGGTAATTTTTTTTGGTCGACCAGACGCTCAGATTGGTAATAAAAGTGGTGGCTTTATTAGTTCCGGAGTTGGCAAAGGTATTGATGGATTGATTGAAAAAACACTGGTATTAGTGAATATTTATTTAAATAAGAGAAATGTTTTTTTCTTAAACTTTTTTGTAGTTACGGGCATAAAGTTCCCTTTTGTTTAAGCCTCGTACTTTCAGGAAAAATGCCGGTATTTTATGAGTAAAAAAGGGTTGTTTCGCCAGGAAGCGCTTGAAAATGCGAAAGCCAGATGGCTTGGACAGGCATTGCTGCTATCGAGTTATCCAGGATGGGTTGTGATGTTCTTAACCTGTGCTTTTATCGGTGTACTACTGTCAGTGATTATTTTTTGTGATTACACGCGAAGGATCAATGTTAACGGAGAAGTGACCTCCTTGCCAAGAGCCGTAAATATATTTTCACCCGGCCAGGGGTTTATTAGTCATGCCCGGGTGAAGGTTGGTGAGTGGGTTAAAAAAGGTGATTCACTCTATCAAATCGATGTTAGTCGAACGACCCGCTCTGGTAATGTCAGTGAAAATGTTATTCAGGCGATGCGCGAACAAATTCTTATTGTTGAAAATATTATTCGTAAGCTGGAAGTCAATAAAAAAAGTACCTTAGCGCATATGGAAGAGCAGTTGGCGAAGTATCAGAACGCCTTGCAGGAATCATACCGGGTTGTTAATAATGCGAAAAAGGGCATGGCAGACATGAAACTGACCATGGAAAATTATGTTGATTATAAGCGCCGCGGCCTGATTAATAATGATCAGTTAACAAATCAACGTTATCTGTACTATCAACAGCAAAGCGTTTATCAGAATCTGAATACCCAACTAATTCAGCAAAGTTTGCAGATAATCAGTCTGGAAGACGATATCGTCACTAAAGCGACCGGGTTTGATAACCAAATTGCCCAGAATCAGTACCAGTTAAGTAACCTACGGCGCCAGCTGGCGGAAATGGATGCGACAGGAACGCTGCTGGTTAGCTCGCCTCTCGATGGCAGAATAGAGTCTCTGAGCGTGACCCAGGGGCAGATGGTTAATAATAGGGACAGCCTGGCGCAAATTGTACCGGAAAATAGCCAGGGCTATTTCCTGATTCTTTGGTTGCCTGATAGCAGCCTTCCTTATGTTGGTGTTGGGGATAAAATAAATATTCGCTATGAAGCTTTTCCCTATGAGAAGTTTGGTCAGTTTTCCGGGGAAATCGTATCCGTTTCCAGCGTGCCCGCTTCACCTCAGGAACTGGCGTCATACAGTAATCCCCCCAAAATTCAGCAGAACGGCATGGCTGAACCTTTTTATAAGGCGATTGTGAATATTGAGTTCGATCATAGACGGCGTACGTTGAGGCTGACAAATGGAATGAAAGCTCAGGCTACGGTATTTCTTGAGCGACGGCCTCTTTATCAATGGATTCTTTCGCCTTTCTATGATGTTGTGAATAGTCTGATGGGGCCAGTAAATGGATAAGTCACTATTAGCCCGAATTTATAACCGGCTACAGTTTGCTCTGATAAGAAAGGTACCTCAGATACTGCAAACTGAAAGCGCAGAGTGTGGGTTAGCCTGTCTGACTATGATTTGCCGCTACTATGGCATGGATGTCGATCTATTCAATTTGCGTCACCGATTCGGAATCTCTTCGCATGGTGCGACGCTTGGCCTGTTAGTGGATATTGCCGGTAAAGTTAATCTTAAGACCCGAGCGCTGTCGCTGGATCTTAACGAAGTTCGCCAGCTCAGAACGCCCTGTATCCTGCACTGGGATATGTGCCATTTCGTGGTACTGATTTCGGCTCGCCGCAACCGCTTTGTAATCCACGATCCGGCGTTTGGTCGTAGGGTCGTAGGGCTTGCCGAACTTTCCCGACACTTTACTGGCGTAGCTCTCGAACTGTGGCCGGTTAAAGGGTTCTCAAAGGAAAAATCCCGCAGCAAGATGCGGTTGCGGGATCTGATGAGCAATATTCACGGGCTGGCTGGGGCATTAAGCAAGATCTTCTGCTTCAGTCTGTTGGTCGAAGCCATTAACTTGCTTATTCCGGTTGGTACTCAGCTGGTCATGGATCATGTGATTATTGCAGAAGATCACCATCTGCTTTCGCTAATCTGTATCGGACTGCTGGCCTTTATCCTGTGCCGTACATTTATTGGTACGTTACGGGCATGGACCACTCTGGTTATGGCCTCGGTCATTGATGTTCAGTGGAAGAGTGGAATATTCGACCATTTAATGAAGCTACCGCTGGACTATTTCGAAAAGCGTCGTTTGGGTGACATTCAATCACGAATCGGGTCACTGGATATAATTCGTCAGACGCTAACGGAAAACCTGGTTAGCAGCATTATTGATATTATCGTCGCTACGGGCGTATTTATTATGATGGTGCTTTATGGTGGCTGGTTGGTGTGGGTTGTCTGCGCATTTACGCTATTTTATATGATTTTGCGTATTTCTACTTATAATCGCTATCGTCAGGCCTGGGAAGAGAAGATAGTGAAGGAGGCTAAAGCTAGTTCACATTTTATGGAAACGCTGTATGGAATTAGCACATTAAAGGCGTTGGGGATTACCGGGTTACGCTCACGGTTTTGGCTTAATTTGAATATTGATAGCGCCAATGCGCGAATTCGTACCACGCGATTGGACATGTTGTTTGGAGGCATTGTCAACTTTATCGGCGCTGTCGACCAGATAACGATCCTCTGGCTTGGGGCATCAATGGTTATTGATGGAGGAATGACGCTGGGAATGTTTGTGGCATTTAGCGCCTATCGTAGTCAGTTTTCCGATCGAACCGCCAATTTGATTAATATTGCTTTACAGATGAGGCTGCTGGGGCTGCATAATGAGCGCGTGGCGGATATTGTGCTCAGCGAGCCAGAGGAGGAACAACCGGAAAGAGAGCTGGCGGCGGTTAATGAACCCATCGAGTTTCGTACCAGGAATATCGCTTTTCAATATGATGCGTTGTCCCGCCCGATTTTCTCCGGGCTGAATATTACGGTTAAAGCCGGGGAAAGCGTGGCGATAGTCGGCCCGTCGGGGGTGGGAAAAACTACGCTAATGAAAGTGATGTCAGGATTACTGAAACCGACCGAGGGAAGCATTATCGCCAATGGGCTGGATATTAATAACGTTGGATTGAATAACTATCGACATAGTATCGCCTGCGTTTTGCAGGACGATAAGCTGTTTGCCGGCTCTATTGCTGACAATATAAGCAGTTTTGAAGAATATAGAGATTATGCCAGGATCGAGGAGTGTACTCGTCTTTGCAATATTCATGATGAGATAATGCATATGCCTATGGGGTATGAAACCTTGATCGGCGAACTGGGGGGAAATCTCTCCGGCGGGCAGAAGCAACGCCTGCTAATCGCGCGTGCGCTGTATCGTCAGCCAGGCATTCTGTTTCTTGACGAAGCGACCAGCCATCTGGATTTGGATAATGAAGCGAAAATCAACCAGGCCATTCGTGACCTCTGTATTACACGTATTTTTATCGCACATCGACCTTCGACTATCGCCAGCGCCGATCGCGTTATCGATCTGGCTGCTGGCGTATCGTGATTAATGCGTCTTTTCGTCAGTCGCGTAGAGCACCAGTGCCATATAAATCGAGAAATACAGACGAAACAGCGAGATAAATTTTTCAGACAGCAGTATGGAAAGGTTATTCTGAATTTTCAGGTAACCTTTTTCCTGCGCCTCTCGTAATACGTTACAGACGTGAGAACGTGAAACGTGGCCATACTGAGCAATTTTCTTGCTGGATAACATAATACAGCGGCTATTTTGTTGAACATATTCCCGGTATATGATTAGCATGATCATATGGCCAGCATCTTTCTCAATAAAGAGTGCAACTTCAGGTAATATATCTACGATAGTAATATAATTTAAAATATAATCACTATAACGAAGCAGGAAATGGGGGATAAAATTTTCCGCATTGCGCGCATAGTGTAAAGAAACGGTGCTGTTCAGAATTTCGTAGGGTTTAAGCATGCTTTGGATCAGCTCAAACGCTTCCTGGAGAAGGCTGGTTGAAGGGGAATACAGACTTTCGCGGCGGTTGTCGTTGCGGCGGCAGGTTTCCAGGCGGCCGGAGACCCGAAGTTGTATCAGTAATGCGTTGAGGGCGCTGGCACTCATCAAATTTTTTCTTTTGAGAATGAAGTGCTTAACTTGCTTTAACGTTGCGCTGGATTTATTACGATAGTAAATCGCCAGAATCGTTGAACAGACATAGAAACGATGATGCTTAAATAATACTTTGTAAAATAACGGCTTTCGGGTGTAGAATGTACTGAGCATCATCTCGTGAATCATAATCATTTCATTAAGATTCGTTTTCTTACATATACCACAGGCTCTTTCTCTTAATTCATTAATAAGGATATATCGTCGCTGGCTTTCCATGATTGCTACCATCCCTGACTCATTAATTATATAAAAATGCGCGGCGAACATTCGGAGCGCTATAGTAAGGAGCGCAGCGAAAACACTACCCATCCCTCTATTATGACGCTATTTTCGGAATTTGGGCAACAGATAATATAATTTTACGTTGTAACATGGGTGATAGCACGTTGTTCTCTTTACTTATTGCCTGCCACAATGGGAGGGTTCTGGTTAAAAATTAAAGAGTGATTTCGTATAAGAAAGCGTTGGTTAGTAACTAATGCGATTTGGATACAAACTTACAGCATTTCACTATCCGGGGATAACAGCAGGCTGTTGGCGCGGGCGGAAAACGATCCGCTGTTTTTATCGCTGTCCAGCCGCAATACCTTTTACGACTCGTGCTGGTTGATATAGAGTTCGCTACGTTTAAATGTTCAGGGCACCGTTGTCGATGCGCTTAATTATTTTCCAGGATCCGGATTCCGGGAATAAAAAAGGGATGAGCCATGCTCACCCCTTTTTGCCTTCATTGTACCGCGCCTTAGAAGCGGTAGTTAAAGTTGGCGCCATACAGCCAGGCTTTACCGTCAGATTTAAAGGTGTAAGGACCTTCGTTGATGGTGACGTGCTGACCGTGCATATAGGAAACGCCCACATCCACCGACGCATCCTCGTTAAAGGCGTAGGTGGTGCCCAGGCTAAGCCACAAACGATCCTGATCCGGAATAGAGATGGAGCGGGAGTTAGCCGGAACCGGGCTGTCATCGAAGGCGATACCGCCGCGGAAGGTCCAGTTATCGTCCATATAGTAAGTGGTACCCAACGCCACGCGCCATGCATCCTTAAAGCCTTCATGCTTATAGAACAGGGTCTGCCCGCCTTGTCCTTTGGCCTTCAGCTCCTGGAACTGGCTCCAGCTGGTATAGGTCATGCTGTAGTGAATAGCCCATTTAGGCGCGACCCGGTTGTAGCCTGAAATTTCCCACATCTCTGGCAGATTAAGCGTCAGAGCACCATCCACGGTGCTGCCGTCAGTGCCCATCGGCAAACCGAAACCGCCCAGAATCTGGTTATAGGCCGAAGGCAGCGAGCTCTTATAGGCGCCGTCGAAGTCAATCTTCACTTCGGAACGGTAGGTCAGGCCGTAGCGGTTGTTTTTATCCAGTTCGTACAGGATACCGGCGTTCCAGCCAAAGCCCCATTCGTTACCCTTAAGGCGGGCGATTTGGGTATCGTAGGGCAGGTTCGCCACCATACCAGCCTGTGCAGGCGGCAGCATGCCGGAGCCCGCAGCGATCTGGCCCATATCTCCGGCATAGCGCTCAATTTTGGCCCGGGCGTAAACGGCATTAAAGCCCAGTCCGAAGCTCCACTGCTCGTTCAGACGATAAGCGCCGCTCAGGTTCAGGTTCATGGTTTCCAGGTCGGTCTTACCGCCCATAGTGCCTGCGGCATAGCTATCGGCAAACTCGGTGGCCAGACCGTAGTTGGAGGTCAGTGATGCCCCCCAGCCGAAGTGTTCGTTAATCGGTGCCACGAAGTGGATATTCGGCACCCATGCGGTGGGGGCGATGTTATCCGCGTCCAGGCTGTTGCCGGTAGGAGAGGTGCCGGAAATATCCACGTCCGGATCGACGAAGATGGCCCCGGCGGAAAAGCTCGGACGATCGAACATCATAATGGTTGCCGGGTTGCGGCTGGCAGAGCCCGCGTTATCGGCGATGGCGCCTTCCCCCGAATAGGCGCGACCAAGGCCTGAGGAAGAGAACTCGTTTAACTGAAAGCCGGCAGACCACGCGGATGTTGAGATGAGTGCCACTGCGACTGCTATCGATGATTTTGTAAACAGGGTTTTCTGGCTCATGACCAAAACCTCATAATTTATTTTTATTCAAACAATGTTACATGCCGTAACAGGAGCGCGAAGTGTAGGGTCTGTGGTACTGCGAGGAAATCAGACCAGTGGCGAGAGTATGGTACGACCAGCAGGAATGTTGCAGTTATGTATACGATTTTTTTCAATTGTAATTAACGAAACGAGATCTGGCTGGCAATTTCCCGGGGGATTACGGGGTCATTGGCGGGCATTTTTTGTTTTAGATCATTTTTAATTGTGATTTTTGTCACGTAAGCGGTATTCCGACATTCTCAACTGGAGAGGGACGGGGACGGGGCGTAAAATATTCGCAGTATCTACCGGCGCATCTTCGGGTGCGTAAACAGAGGAAATGATTATGAGCAAATGCAGTGCTGATGAAACTCCGGTTTGCTGCTGCGTTGATGTTGGCACCGTCATGGACAACACTGACTGCACCGCCTCCTGGAGCCGGGTATTCGCAACCAAAGCCGAAGCTGAAAAGATGCTGGCGGAACTGACGGCCAAAGCGCGTCAGGCCGAATCTGAACCCTGCCAGATTACGCCGCGCTTCACCGAAGAAGCCGAAGGCGTGCGCATGGATGTCGATTTCGTTTTCGCCTGCCAGGCAGAAGCACTGATCTTCCAGCTCGGCCTGCGTTAATCCCTCTTATAAGCCCTCCATCCCGGAGGGCTCTTTTTTCTTCATCTTTCCGTGCGTTGACTCGCATTTTCCCGTCGCCGCTCCTGGCTGAATGCCGCTTTCTGGTTAACACTGATATCAGGTCAGACCTCTTTAAAAATTACGCCAGGAAAACAAGGGAGCGTTATGAATCAACCCGGACCGCTGGTCACCCGCCAGGGGGAGCGTATTGCATTTGTCGCCGGTCTGCGTAGCCCATTCGCCCGCCAGGCGACGACACTCCGTGCGCTGTCGGCGCTCGATCTGGGCAGGATGGTGGTGGCGGAATTGCTGGCGCGTAGTGAAATTCCCCCCGAATCCATTGAACAGTTGGTCTTTGGCCAGGTGATTCAGATGCCTGAAGCGCCCAATATCGCCCGTGAAATCGTGCTGGGGACCGGCATGCGGGTAGAGACCGATGCCTACAGCGTCAGCCGCGCCTGTGCCACCAGTTTCCAGGCGGTGGCCAATGTGGCGGAAAGCTTGATGGCGGGAACGATTCGTGCCGGTATCGCCGGCGGTGCCGATTCGGCTTCGGTGTTGCCCATCGGCGTCAGCAAACGGCTGGCGGCTACGCTTGTGGATCTCAACCGCGCGCGCAGTCTGGGGCAACGCATGAAGCTGTTGGCGGATCTGCGGCCCCGGGATCTGCTGCCGGTGGCACCGGCGGTAGCGGAATATTCCACCGGCCTGAGGATGGGGGATTCGGCGGAACAGATGGCAAAAAAACACGGCATCAGCCGTGAGGATCAGGATGCCTTTGCGCATCGCTCACATCAGCTGGCGGCCAGGGCCTGGCAGGAAGGGCTGCTGAAACCGGAGGTGATGACCGCGTACGTCCCGCCGTGGCGGGAGCCGGTCAGCGGCGATAATGGCATTCGCCAGGATTCCCGACTGGAGGATTACGCCAGGTTGCGCCCGAGTTTTGATCGCCACCACGGTACGGTCACCGCCGGAAACAGTTCGGCGTTGACCGACGGTGCGGCGGCGCTGGTGATGATGACCGAATCCCGGGTCCGGGAGTTGGGGCTTACCCCGCTGGGTTTTCTTCGCAGTTACGCCTTTCGCGCGCTGGATGTTCGTCAGGATATGTTGCTGGGCCCGGCCTGGGCCACACCGCTGGCGCTGGAGCGGGCCGGAATCGCTATGGCGGATTTAACCTTGTTCGATATGCATGAAGCCTTTGCCGCTCAGGCGCTCTGTAACCTGAAGATGCTGGCAAGCAGCCGCTTCGCCCGGGATGTTCTGGGGCGCTGCCGGGCCACCGGCGAGGTGGACGGCAGTCAGTTTAACGTGCTGGGGGGCTCGCTGGCTTACGGGCACCCCTTTGCCGCCACCGGTGCGCGCATGATAACCCAAACTCTGAATGAACTGCGGCGGCGCGGCGGCGGCCTGGGGCTGGTCACCGCCTGTGCGGCGGGGGGGTTGGGTACCGCCATGGTTCTGGAGGTCGAATAATGGAAACAGGCTCCGCATTTTCCCTGACGCTACGCCCGGATAATGTCGCCGTCATCACCATTGATATTCCCGGCGAGCAGATGAACGTCCTCAGGATCGATTTTGCCGATGAGGTGCGCGCTATGCTGTGCAAGCTAAGGGAAAACCCCGATCTGGCTGGCGTGGTGTTTATCTCCGGTAAGCCGGATAACTTTATCGCCGGTGCCGATATCAACATGATTGCCGGTTGTCAGAGTGTCGAACAGGCCGAAGCGCTGGCACGTCAGGGGCAGCAGTTAATGGATGAGATTGCCGCCTTGCCGGTGACCACGGTGGCGGCGATTCACGGCCCTTGCCTGGGAGGCGGCCTGGAGCTGGCGCTGGCCTGTCAGCAGCGGGTATGCAGCGACGACGAGATCACCCGGCTGGGGCTGCCGGAAGTTCAACTTGGGCTGTTGCCGGGCTCCGGAGGAACCCAGCGTTTGCCGCGGCTGGTGGGCGCCAGCCGGGCGCTGGAGCTGATGCTGACCGGCCGCCAGTTGCGGGCGAAGCAGGCGTTGAAGATGGGACTGGTGGATGAGGTGGTGTCACAAAGTATTCTTCTCGACAGCGCAGTAGCGCGCATTATGAATGAGAATGCACCGCGTCGTACCTTACCGATACGGGAACGACTGCTGACCGGGCCGCTGGGGCGAGCGTTACTGTTTCGCATGGTGGAAAAGCAGACCCGGCGCAAAACCCGGGATAACTACCCGGCAGCGCAGCGCATTCAGGCAGTGGTACATACGGGGCTGACTCAGAGCGACACCGTGGGCTACGACGAAGAGGCCAGAGCCTTTGGCGAACTGGCGATGACGCCTGAATCTGCGGCGCTGCGCCACCTGTTTTTTATTAGTACCCTGATGAAAAAAGATCCTGCCAGTAAAGCGATGCCGCTACCCGTCAGGCAGGTTGGCGTACTGGGCGGCGGCCTGATGGGGGGTGGTATCGCGTATGTGACCGCCACCCGGGTCGGGTTGCCGGTCAGGATTCGCGACATCCGGGAAGAGGGGATTCATCACGCGCTGAAGCACGCGTGGCAGCAGCTTTCGACCCGGGTCACCCGGCGTCAGTTAACTGTAGCGCAGCGCAATGCGCAGATGGCGTCTATCACTGGCACTACCGATTACAGCGGCTTTGGCCAACGGGATCTGGTGATTGAAGCGGTGTTCGAAGATTTGGCCCTGAAGCGTCAGATGGTGGCGGAGGTCGAAACTCACGGGGCGCCGCAGACGATTTTTGCCTCTAACACCTCGTCGCTGCCTATTAGCGAGATTGCCGCCGGGGCCCAACGCCCGGGGCAGGTGATCGGGCTGCACTATTTCAGTCCGGTGGAAAAAATGCCGTTGGTAGAGGTGATTCCCCATGCCGAAACCGACGAAGCGACGCTCGCCACCGCGGTCTGGCTGGCGAAGCGTCAGGGGAAAACCCCGATAGTGGTGGCCGATCGCCCGGGTTTCTACGTAAACCGCATCCTGGCGCCCTATATTAATGAGGCGCTGCGCTGCCTGAGCGAAGGAGAGCCGGTGGAGCATATCGACGAAGCTCTGACCGCCGCCGGGTTCCCGGTCGGGCCGATACAGCTGTTGGATGAAGTGGGTATCGATGTTGGAACTAAGATCATCCCGATACTGGAACAGGCTTTCGGCAGTCGCTTTAGTCCACCTGAAACGATTGCAGCAATTTTGAACGACGATCGCAAAGGGCGCAAAAATGGCCGTGGCTTCTATCTTTATCCCGCCAAAGGGGGTAAAAGCAGGAACAAGAGGGCCGATCCGGCTATCTACCAGCTTCTTGGCGTGACGCCAGCGGCGCAGCAGAGCGCTCAGGCCATTGCCAGGCGCTGTATGCTGATGTTGCTGAACGAAGCTGCGCGCTGTCTGGATGAATCGGTAGTGCGCAGCGCGCGCGATGGTGATGTCGGCGCGGTCTTCGGGCTGGGGTTCCCGCCGTTTCTGGGGGGGCCTTTCCACTATATAGACAGGCTGGGGGCCCGCACGCTTGTGGCGGAACTGGAACAACTGGCGGAACGTTTTGGCGAACGTTTTAGCCCCTGTCAGGCGCTGCGCGCTCGGGTACAGCGGGAAAAAGCCACCGGTCAGGGGAACCCTGAACCGCAGGAGGGAGTCTGAATAGAGGTAACTGATTGAAGCGTCAGGCAAGGCTTGAATGTTGCGCTGGCTGTTTTGTCATCAGTCATTGACTACACTTACACCATTAAGGTAAAAGACAGCGTTTCATTCGAAAAATGGATCAGGCACAATGCCCGGCCGTCGACCACGCGCAGTTAACAGATGATCCTGTTTAACCGTGCAGGTCGGCGTTTCTGGTTAACAAAAGCGGTGCAATATGCAAGTTTTTATCATGCGTCACGGCGACGCGGCACTCGATGCTGCCAGTGACTCGGTTCGTCCGCTAACCCACTGTGGTTGTGATGAATCCCGTCAAATGGCGACCTGGTTAAAAGGTCAAAAGGTGGATATCGAACGTGTTCTGGTAAGCCCCTATCTGCGAGCCGAACAGACTCTGGATGTGGTGCGTGAGACGCTCTCCGGCCTGTCCCAGGTAGAAGTCATGCCGGAGCTGACCCCCTGCGGCGATCCCGCCATGGTCAGCGCCTGGTTGCAGATCCTGGCAAACGAGGGCGTCTCCTCGGTGCTGGTGATTTCACATCTGCCGTTGGTGGGGTATCTGGTATCAGAGCTTTGCCCGGGGGAAACTCCGCCAATGTTCTGTACTTCGGCGATCGCCAGCGTCACGCTGGATGCCGAAACCGGACAGGGGAAATTCGACTGGCAGATGAGTCCCTGCAACCTGAAAATGCCGAAGGCTATCTGACCTCTGGCCTGACGCATATCTTCCGATCTGCGCCCCCGAAGCCGCCTCTGTGCGGCTTCGGTCATTTATAGCACCGGTCTGCCGCTACGGTAGCTCCGGCGGCTGCCACTCCTCCACTTCGATCAGCACCAGCAGCGCGGCATCGCCACCCCAGGTCTTCGGTGCCTGATGGAAGGCCATAACGTGAGGGTGCTGCGCCAGCCACAGTGGCGTCTGCTGTTTCAGAATATGTTTGCCGTGACCGTGCATCACGCAGGCGCACCAGACGTGCTCGCGGCGACAGGCCGCAATCAGCGCTCCCAGTTCCTGTTTAGCCTGCAACTGAGTCAGGCCGTGCAGGTCGAGGAACAGCTCTGGCGAATAGTCGCCCCGCTTAAGTTTTTTCAGTTCGAAGTGGCTGACGTCTTCGCGCACGTAGCGCATGGGGCCATCGTTTGACAACAGAGGCTGAAATTCGTCTGAAAAGTAGTGACTGGCATCCACCTGCTCCTGAATCAGACGTTTGGTCGGCACTTCACTGCTTTTTTTGCGCAGCGGACGGTGCACGACCGTGTCCTGGGAAAGCTTGCGCGTACCGCGCATCAGCTCCCGGAACAGCGCCTTATCTTCGGGGTTAAGTGGATCTTTTTTGTTCATAACGTTCTCATACTCGATGGAGATCGTGGATTTTAGCATTTTCTCATCGACTGTTAATAAAAGCCGTTGTCGCTTTATCTGTCTGAGTGCTGATTTGTCGCGGCGTTCATGGCAAACTAGCAGCCGGAAAGAATGCGCTATCGGCCTGCGGAGGGCAATGTGGATAAAATTTTTGTTGATGAGGCAGTCAGCGAGCTGCATACCATTCAGGATATGCTGCGCTGGGCCGTCAGTCGCTTTAGCGCCGCCAATATCTGGTACGGCCACGGCACCGATAATCCCTGGGACGAAGCCGTACAGCTGGTTCTGCCTACCCTCTACCTGCCGCTGGATATCCCTGAGGATATGCGCACTTCGCGCCTGACCTCCAGCGAACGCCACCGCATTGTCGAACGCGTGATCCGCCGGGTGAATGAGCGTATTCCGGTGGCCTACCTGACCAACAAAGCCTGGTTCTGCGGGCATGAATTTTATGTGGATGAGCGCGTGCTGGTGCCGCGTTCGCCGATTGGCGAGCTGATTAATGGCCGCTTCGCCGGGCTGATTGGCCACGAGCCGCGCCACATACTGGATATGTGCACCGGCAGCGGCTGCATCGCCATCGCCTGTGCTTATGCCTTCCCGGAAGCCGAAGTGGATGCCGTGGATATCTCCCTGGATGCCCTGGCGGTTGCCGAGCGCAACATTGACGAGCACGGCATGCAAAATAATGTCACGCCTATCCGCAGCGATCTGTTCCGCGATCTGCCAAAGGTGCAGTATGACCTGATCGTCACCAATCCGCCGTACGTCGATGCCGAAGATATGGGTGACCTGCCGGGCGAATATCATTTCGAGCCGGAGCTGGGGCTGGCGGCGGGGTGTGATGGCCTGAAGCTGGCGCGTCGCATCCTTGGCTGTGCTCCGGACTACCTTAACGACGGCGGCGTGCTGATTTGCGAAGTGGGCAACAGTATGGTGCATATGATGGAGCAGTATCCGGACGTGCCCTTTACCTGGCTTGAGTTCGATAACGGCGGCGATGGGGTCTTTATGCTGACCAAAGAGCAGCTAATCGCCGCCCGTGAACATTTCGGCATCTATAAAGATTAAACGCAAAACAACAGACGGGAGCGGGCAATGAATCCGCTCCTCTTCAAATACAACGACGACAACGGTAAGGAGCCGTGATGGCAGGGAACAGTATTGGACAACTCTTTCGCGTAACGACATTCGGTGAATCCCACGGTCCGGCGCTGGGCTGTATTGTAGACGGCGTACCGCCGGGCATTGCGCTGACCGAAGCCGACCTGCAGCACGATCTGGACCGGCGCCGCCCGGGCACCTCGCGCTACACCACCCAGCGCCGCGAGCCGGACCAGGTGAAGATTCTGTCCGGTGTCTTCGAAGGGGTCACCACCGGCACCAGCATCGGCCTGCTGATTGAAAACACCGACCAACGCTCCCAGGACTACAGCGCCATTAAGGATCTGTTCCGTCCCGGCCACGCTGATTACACCTATGAACAGAAATATGGCCTGCGTGACTATCGCGGCGGCGGTCGCTCTTCGGCGCGGGAAACCGCCATGCGCGTGGCGGCGGGGGCCATTGCCAAAAAGTATCTGGCGCAGAAACACGGCATTGAGATTCGAGCCTGTCTGACCCAGATGGGCGATATTCCGCTGGAGATCAAAGACTGGTCCCAGGTTGAACAGAACCCCTTCTTTTGCCCGGATCCGGCGAAAATCGACGCGCTGGACGAGCTGATGCGCGGCCTGAAGAAAGAAGGCGACTCTATTGGCGCGAAGGTGACCGTTGTTGCGGATAATGTTCCGCCCGGGCTGGGCGAACCGGTTTTCGACAGGCTGGATGCCGATATCGCTCACGCGCTGATGAGCATCAACGCGGTGAAAGGGGTGGAGATTGGCGACGGTTTCGATGTTATCGCCTTACGCGGCAGCGAAAACCGCGATGAGATTACTCATCAGGGCTTCCAGAGCAACCACGCCGGTGGCGTGCTGGGCGGTATCAGCAGCGGTCAGCAGATCCTGGCCAGTCTGGCTCTGAAGCCAACCTCCAGCATTATGGTGCCAGGCCGTACCCTGAATCGCGCTGGTGAAGAGGTGGAAATGGTAACCCGTGGGCGTCACGACCCCTGCGTCGGGATCCGCGCTGTGCCTATCGCAGAGGCGATGATGGCCATCGTCCTGATGGATCATCTGCTGCGTCAGCGCGGCCAGAACGGCGATGTTGTCAGCCCATTGCCGCGTTGGTGAAGCCATGAAAAAACCGCTTATCGCTTTGGCCTGCGCGCTAATGTGCGCGGGCGCCACGGCCGCTACGCCGTGGCAGAAAATCACCCATCCTATCGCCGGAAGCCCGCAGTCAGTGGGCACCTTTTCTAACGGCTGTATTATCGGCGCTCATCCGCTGCCGCTGGAATCAGATAACTATCAGGTGATGCGTACCGACCAGCGTCGCTACTTCGGTCATCCGCATCTGGTGGCGTTTATTCAGCGCCTGAGCAGTCAACTGCATCAGGACAATCTGGGCACCATGCTGGTGGGGGATATGGGAATGGCGGCCGGTGGCCGTTTTAGCAGCGGCCACGCCAGCCACCAGACCGGTCTGGACGTCGATATCTTCCTGCAGTTGCCGCACTATCGCTGGACCAGCGCGCAGCTGCTGCGACCCCAGGCGCTCGATCTGGTCTCCGCTGACGGTAAGCGGGTGGTTTCCTCCCGCTGGCAGCCACAGCTTGGCACCATGGTGCGGCTCGCCGCTCAGGACGACGAAGTCACGCGTATCTTCGTGAGCCCGGCCATCAAGCAGCGGTTATGCGAAGATGCCGGAGCCGATCGCGACTGGCTGCGCAAGGTTCGCCCCTGGTTTGGTCATCGCGCCCATATGCACGTCCGTTTGCGCTGCCCGGCAGATAGCCTGGAGTGTGAAGAGCAGGCTCCGCCACCGCCGGGTGACGGTTGCGGCTACGAACTGCAGAGCTGGTTCGAGCCACCGAAGCCTGGTAGTCAGCCCCACAAGAAGAAGACGCCGCCACCGCCGCCGCCTTCCTGTCAGGCCCTGCTGGATAGACACCTGCTATAACAGGAGAGCAAAATGGAATGGTTTATGGTGTCACCACTGCTTCTGGTGGTGCTGTTTTTCGTGGCTGTTCTGGCCGGTTTTATCGATGCCCTGGCCGGGGGCGGTGGACTGTTAACGGTTCCTGCCCTGATGGCGGCGGGTATGTCGCCTGCTCAGGCGCTGGCTACCAATAAGTTGCAGGCCTGCGGGGGATCGCTCTCTGCCAGCCTCTACTTTATCCGGCGTCGGGTGGTGAACCTGGCCGATCAGAAGCTGAATATTCTGATGACCTTTATTGGCTCTACCAGCGGCGCGTTGCTGGTGCAGCACGTTCAGTCGGATATCCTGCGTCAGATTTTGCCGCTGCTGGTGATTGGTATCGGCCTCTACTTTCTGCTGATGCCGAAAATCGGCGCAGAGGATCGTAAGCGCAGGCTGTACGGTCTGCCATTCGCCCTGGTGGCGGGGGGTATGGTCGGTTTTTACGACGGTTTTTTCGGCCCCGGCGCGGGCTCTTTCTACGCGCTGGCGTTCGTTACCCTGTGCGGTTTTAACCTGGCGAAATCCACGGCCCACGCCAAGGTGTTGAACGCCACTTCGAATCTGGGCGGCCTGCTGCTGTTTATTATCGGCGGCAAGGTGGTCTGGGGGACCGGCTTCGTGATGATGGCCGGGCAGTTTTGCGGCGCCCGCCTTGGCTCGCGCCTGGTATTAAGCAAAGGACAGCAGCTGATTCGCCCGATGATCGTGGTCGTCTCCGCGGTGATGAGCGCTAAACTGTTGTATGACAGTCATGGACAGGAATTCCTCCACTGGCTGGGGATGGCATAACACGATGAAACACCACTATGAGCAGCTTATCGACGTGTTCGATAGCTGTTTTTTCGATGAATTTAATACCCGTCTGATTAAAGGCGATGATGAACCGATCTATCTTCCGGCAGATGAAGAGATCGGTTATCACCGTATTATCTTCGCACACGGCTTTTACGCCAGCGCCCTGCATGAGATCTCTCACTGGTGTATTGCGGGCGCCAAACGTCGTGAGCAGGTGGATTTTGGCTACTGGTACTGCCCGGACGGTCGCGATGCGCAGACCCAGGGCCGCTTTGAGGATGTCGAAGTGAAACCGCAGGCGCTGGACTGGCTGTTCTGCGTGGCGGCGGGTTATCCCTTTAACGTCAGTTGTGACAACCTGGAAGGGGATGTCGAGCCGGATCGCATTGCCTTCCAGCGTCGGGTGCATGGCCAGGTGATGGCGTATCTTGAGCAGGGGATCCCGGCGCGACCGGCGCGCTTTATCGACGCCCTGCGTCACTATTACCATACGCCGCCTCTGGCGGCTGAGCAGTTCCCGTGGCCGGAAGATTTCCGGTAAGCGACAGTTTTATGATGAGGAAAAGCGATGATCGCGGATTTTGAAGCAAGCATTCTGGCGTTAATTGACGATATGGTGGAGCACGCCAGTGATGATGAACTGTTCGCCAGCGGTTATCTGCGCGGCCATCTGACGCTGGCGGTAGCCGAACTGGAACACGGCGAGGATCACTCGCCGGACGCGGTCTATGCCACCGTGGCTGGAAGCCTGGAAAAGGCGATCGGTGCGGGCGAGCTGTCGCCCCCGGATCAGGCGCTGGTACTGGATATGTGGGACCGTCTGTTCCAGAAGGCGAAGGCACAGTAATTCCCCTCACCCTGACCCTCTCCCAAGGGGAGAGGGAACCCAAAGACGGTATCAACCTACTCCCTCTCCCTCTGGGAGAGGGTTGGGGAGAGGGAGAGGGCCTTCCCTTTTAACAACTTCCTGATCCATAACCGATTCGGATTCAGCGCCGCCAGGGTTGTGGCCTCCAGCGGCAGCGGTTCGCCGCTCATCTGCGCCGCCAGAATTTCGGCCGTGAGCGGCGCGCTGCACAGTCCCCGCGATCCCAGGGCCCCCAGAACAAACAGATTCGGATAAACCGGCGCATTTTCCACCCGCTCTGGCGTTGTCGCCTGTTCAGCCAGATGCGCATAGCGGGAGACCGTGCTGTTAAAATCCGGAACGGCGCCCACCATCGGCATGTGATCGCGGGTGGCGCAGCGTACGCCGCTGCGCGCTTCACCGGTGCTGACATCGACCTCCCTGGCCCACTGCGCTTCGGGGAAGCAGTCGATCAGACGCTGGCGATTCTGCTGCTGGTCGTCTGGCCGATAGTCGGTGCTGGTTTCGCCCCGGTGGTAGCTGGCGCCAATGCAGTGCTGGTCAAAGCCCGGACTGCGTGGGGTCAGATAGCCGTCGTAGCACAGCACCTGGCGTAATGCGCCCAGCGCTGGCGTTGAGGGGATATGGCTGACCTGACCGGCAACCGGGTAAACCGGTAGCGCCTCGCTCTGGGCAAAACGGCCGATCTGATGACCGCAGGCCAGTACCAGCGCCTGATGGCGGCTTGTTTTGCCGTCGGCGAAGTGAAGCATCCAGCCGTCACCGGAAGGCTGGATATCGGCCACTTGACGGCGGTAGTGCAGTTGCAACCCCCTATCCACAGCGAGCGTGAGGGCGGCGGCGGTGAGCTGCGCCGGATTCAGCCAGCCTCCCAGCGGATAACTGATACCGCCGCAGCCGGTCGCCACGCCAGTCAGTTGTTCAGCCTCTCCGCTATTCAGGCCCCGGGCGATGGCGTCCGGCAGCCCTGTGGTCAACATTTTGGCGATCTTGTTGCGACTCTTCTCATTCCAGGCCAGTTGGGTTACGCCGCACCAGTCGTGCTCGAAGGTTAGCGGCAGGGCGTCGTAGAGTCGGCGTGCGAAGGTGAACGCGGCGGGGAAAAAGCCCGCCAGCGCGGAATCTCCGGGGTTGAGCAGGGGATAGAGTGCCCCCTGGCGGTTGCCGGAAGCGCCCTGCGCCGGGGAATCGTCCGCACAGTAGAGCGTGATCTGCCAGCCGCGCCTGAGCAGCGCCAGCGCCAGTAGCGCGCTGGCGATACCGCCGCCGATTAGCGCCGCTTCCCGGCCCTGGGCTGGGGGGCGGTGATACCACGGGGTTTGCCCATGCCCTGGCGGGGCGGTTTCCAGCGTACCGGTTAACATTTCACGCTTGCGGCCAAATCCTTTGCGTTTCGCCATGGCAAAGCCCGCCTCCTGTAAACCACGCCGCACAAACCCGGCAGCGGTAAAGGTAGCGAGCGTGGCGCCGGGGCGTGCCAGTCGCGCCATGCCGTGAAATAGTTCCGGTACCCACATATCCGGATTCTTCGAAGGCGCGAAGCCGTCAAGGAACCAGGCATCGACCTGATTGCGATAGCTGTCATCCAGTTGTGACATAGTCTGGTTAATATCACCAAACCACAGATCGAGCGTGACCTGGCCATTATCCAGCAGTAGTCGGTGGCAGCCGGAGAAGGGGAGCGGCCAGCTGTTCTGAAGCTGGTTAGCCAGCTCCGCCAGCTCGGGCCAGTGGCTATGTGCGCGAGTTAGGGAGTCCCTGGTCAACGGGTACTTTTCAAAGCTGATAAAGTGCAGACGCTTCAGCGTTGCCTCGGGATGGGCGGCGCGAAAGGTGTTAAATGCCTGCCAGAGCGTCAGAAAATTGAGCCCGGTGCCGAAGCCGCTTTCGGCGGTGATAAACAGCTCACGCGGGTGCTGCGCAAAGTTCTCCGGCAGCTGATTTCCCCCCAGAAACACATGGCGCGTCTCCTCTAGTCCGTTATCATTAGAAAAGTAGACGTCATCGAATTCTCGGGATACAGGTGTACCCTCTTCGTTAAAGTGGAGGTTGGCCGGTTGTATAGAGGATTGTTTCACGTAAGTTGCTCGTCTGACAGGCAGTAGAACGATCTTAACGATGTGTGTAAGAGTGCGCAAATTTCCCGACTAATTCTCTGATCGGACTTGTTCGGCGTACAAGTGTACGCTATTGTGCGACTCGAAATGACTAATCGTGCATTGACTTGCAAAGAGGTATTGAATGAAACGTGCAGTGATTACTGGCCTGGGCATCGTTTCCAGCATCGGTAATAACCAGCAGGAAGTCCTGGCATCTCTGCGTGAAGGACGCTCAGGGATCACTTTCTCTCAGGAATTTGTCGATTCCGGAATGCGTAGCCACGTATGGGGCAACGTTAAACTTGACACCACCGGCATGATCGACCGCAAAGTGGTCCGTTTCATGAACGACGCCTCCATCTATGCATACCTCTCCATGCAGCAGGCCATTGAAGATGCCGGTCTGAAAGACGAGGTTTATCAGAACAACCCTCGAGTGGGCCTGATTGCCGGATCCGGCGGCTCCTCTAAATCTCAGGTGTTCGGCGCCGATGCGATGCGCAGCCCGCGCGGCCTGAAAGCGGTGGGTCCGTATGTCGTGACTAAAGCGATGGCCTCTGCGGTTTCCGCCTGTCTGGCGACTCCGTTTAAAATCCACGGCGTCAACTATTCCATCAGCTCCGCTTGTGCAACTTCCGCACACTGTATCGGCAATGCGGTCGAACAGATCCAACTGGGCAAGCAGGACATCGTATTTGCCGGCGGCGCCGAAGAGCTGTGCTGGGAAATGGCCTGTGAATTCGATGCCATGGGCGCGCTTTCCACCAAATATAATGACACGCCGGATAAGGCGTCCCGTACCTATGATGCAAGCCGCGACGGCTTCGTTATCGCAGGTGGTGGCGGTATGGTTGTGGTGGAAGAGCTGGAACACGCGCTGGCGCGTGGTGCTCATATCTACGGCGAGATTGTTGGCTACGGTGCGACCTCCGACGGTGCCGACATGGTGGCACCTTCTGGCGAAGGCGCGGTACGCTGCATGAAGATGGCGATGGATGGCGTGGATACCCCTATCGACTATCTGAACAGCCACGGTACTTCCACACCGGTCGGCGACGTGAAAGAGTTGGGGGCTATCCGCGAAGTCTTTGGCGATACCACCCCGGCTATCTCCGCCACCAAGGCCATGACCGGTCACTCCCTGGGGGCCGCAGGCGTTCAGGAAGCTATCTACTCGCTGCTGATGCTGGAGCACGGCTTTATCGCGCCGAGCATCAACATTGAAGAGATGGACGAGCAGGCGAAAGGCCTGAACATCGTCACCGAGCCGACCGAGCAGCAGCTGACCACCGTGATGTCCAACAGCTTCGGCTTTGGCGGCACTAACGCCACGCTGGTGATGCGTAAATACAGCGCCTGATTCAGGTACTGAATGGAAAAGGCCGCACGAGCGGCCTTTTTTACGTCCGGAGCAGATGGAGTCAGCAGTATGTCTGCCATAGAACAAAGCAAAAAAGCCTCGCAATCAGAAAATCTGTCGCTGCTTCGTATCGCCTTTGCCGTTTTTCTGACCTATATGACCGTCGGATTGCCGCTGCCGGTGATTCCGCTGTTTGTGCATCAGGATCTGGGTTACGGCAATACCCTGGTCGGGGTGGCGGTAGGGATTCAGTTCCTGGCCACGGTACTGACTCGCGGCTATGCCGGTAAACTGGCGGATCAGCGCGGCGCCAAACGTTCGGTGATGCAGGGCATGCTGGCCTGTGGGCTGGCCGGGCTGGCCTGGCTGCTGGCGGCGATCCTGCCAGTGCCGACGGCGGCGAAGTTTGCCCTGCTGGTGGTGGGGCGTCTGATCCTCGGTTTTGGCGAAAGTCAGCTGTTGACCGGCAACCTGGCCTGGGGGCTGGGACTGGTGGGGCCCCGACGCTCCGGTAAGGTAATGTCCTGGAACGGTATGGCGATTTACGGCGCGCTGGCGGCGGGGGCACCGCTGGGATTATGGATCCACAGCCACTTCGGTGTGGCGGCGCTGGCGGGTACGACGGTTGCGTTGCCGCTGGTGGCGCTGTTATTTAATGCCGGCGTGGGACGCGTACCGACCCATAATGGCGAGCGTCCGTCGCTGTGGAGCGTGGTGGGGCAGATTTGGCCCCAGGGCATTGGTCTGGCGCTTCAGGGGGTAGGTTTCGCGGTTATTGGTACCTTTGTCTCACTGTGGTTTGTCAGCCGCGGCTGGCCGATGGCGGGCTTTACCCTGACGGCATTTGGCTGTGCTTTTGTACTGATGCGTATTCTGTTCGGCTGGATGCCGGATCGCTATGGCGGAGTGCGGGTCGCCGTGGTGTCGTTGCTGATAGAGGCCATTGGCCTGACGCTGCTGTGGCAGGCGCCTAATGCCTGGATTGCGCTGACCGGCGCGGCCCTGACCGGTTGTGGGTGTTCGCTGATCTTTCCGGCGCTGGGCGTTGAGGTGGTGAAACGGGTGGCGCCGCAGGTGCGGGGCACGGCGTTAGGGGGATATGCCGCATTCCAGGATATCGCCTACGGAGTGAGTGGACCGCTGACTGGCCTTCTGGCCACATCAATGGGATATCCTTCCGTGTTTCTTGCTGGCGCTATCAGTGCGTTATTGGGGATAGCGGTCACGCTGGCGGCGTTTCGTCGCTAACTGAAAGGCGCCCCGAAGGGCGCCTTTTCACAGCATCAACCAGAGTAACGCGATAACCGCAATCACCACGATCAGCGCCAGGCCCGGGCGCTCCTTCAACTGATTCAGCGGCGCCATAATGGGGCCGAACAGCACCTCCTGCCGGACATGCTCCTCCTGACGGTGGGAGACTTCTTTACGAACGCGATCGCAACGCAGCATTAAGAGCTGATTTAACAGATCCTGCACCTGGGGCGGCGTCAGTATGCTGTTGGGCAGAGCTCCATACTGCTGTCGGGCGTAATCGCCGATCTCCCGCCATTCGTTGCTTTCCAGCGGCTGCTTTAGCGCTGCCTGCAGGCTATGCAGAGTCGGGGCGCTTTCGCGGGACAGCATCAGACGGGCCTGTAACCAGGTGGTCAGCGGCGCATAGTGGCGGGCAGCTATGGGGGCTCCATGCTTTGCGCCGGTCAGCTCCAGCATCGACTGCCAGATAAGCTTCGCCGACTCCCCGGTGGCGGCGGAAAGCTTACCCACCAGTTGATTGAGCGCGTTATGCTCGGCAGGCAGCAGCGGGCGCTCGGTGGCCGGGCGCTGTACCGGTTGGGGGATAGAGAGCTCGCCGCGCTGTAGTAGGGTCAGCACCTGTTTGAGCTGGTCCGGCGTAAGCTGGCTCAGCACCGTCTGCCCGAACTGCTGGCGGATATAATCGCTCACCGCCTGGCGGTTATTGCCGTGCTGGAGTAGCACGGTGAGCTGTTGCAGTACCTGACGCGGCTCATGACGGACCTGTGCCTGACTCAGACGCTGCTGTAGATTCTGCTCGGCGGCGGGAAAGTGACGCGCCAGTAGCGGCTGATCGTTGTTCATGCCCAAATCGTGCTTTAGCGCGGCCCAGACTCCGGCTCCGGGCTGCTGGCTCAGGGCGATGATACGGGTCACCAGACGCTCCAGCACGGTGCGCTGCTGTGGTGTCAGAGGCTGAGGCGCGGTCTGAGGGCGGCCAACGGGAGGTTCACCCGGAGGATGCGCACCGGCGCCTGAAAGGGGCTGTATCATCGATATTCCTTACTCTGTACGATAAAACATTGAGCGGCAGTAACAGACACTGTCTGGGCCTGGCGGCGGGATTATGGCACACTTATATCCTTTATACTTCATATTGCAGGCACGGGTTTACCCTGTGCTCACAGAGCTGCCATCCAGGCCCGATTGTAATCTGAAGTGGCTGCGGGGAGATCCCTTCTCCCGCACAAAAACAGGTACGGTAACGTGAAAATTCTCGTCGATGAAAATATGCCTTACGCCCGCGAACTTTTTAGCCGCCTGGGCGAGGTGAAGGCTGTTCCCGGCCGCCCGCTGCCGGTGTCAGAACTGAGCGATGCAGAGGCGCTGATGGTGCGTTCGGTCACGAAGGTGAACGAGGCGCTACTACAGGGGCATGGGGTTAAATTTGTTGGCACCGCCACTGCGGGTACCGACCATGTGGATCAGGCGTGGCTGGCGCAGCAGGGCATTGGTTTCTCGGCGGCACCTGGCTGTAACGCCATTGCCGTAGTGGAATATGTCTTTTCCGCGCTACTGATGCTGGCGGAGCGCGATGGTTTTGCGCTGCGCGATCGTACTGTCGGGATTGTCGGGGTTGGTAATGTCGGCTCCCGTCTGCAGGCGCGCCTGGAAGCGCTGGGCATTCGCACTCTGCTGTGCGATCCGCCCCGTAAAGACCGCGGCGACGACGGTGATTTTCAGCCGCTGGAAACCCTGGTTCGGGAAGCCGATATTCTCACATTCCATACGCCGCTCTATAAAGAGGGGCAGTATAAAACGCTGCATATGGCCGATGAAGCGCTGATTGCCAGCCTGAAACCCGGGGCTATCCTGGTGAATGCCTGCCGCGGACCTGTGGTGGACAACGCCGCTCTGCGCCGTCGTCTGGAGGCCGGACAGGCGTTGAGCACGGTGCTGGACGTGTGGGAGCCGGAGCCGGATCTCGACGTGGAATTGCTTAAGCGTGTCGATATCGGCACTGCGCATATCGCCGGCTACACTCTGGAAGGCAAAGCGCGTGGCACGACCCAGGTGTTTGAAGCCTACAGCACTTTCCTGGGGCAATCCCAACAGGTGGCGCTGGATACTCTGTTGCCAACGCCGGACGTGGTGCGTCTGGCAGTACATGGCCCCCTTAACCAGGCGCTGCTGAAACGTCTGGCGCATCTGGTGTATGATGTGCGCCGCGATGATGCGCTGCTGCGTCATGCGACGGGGCGACCGGGCGAATTCGACAAGCTGCGTAAGAACTATGCCGAACGCCGCGAATGGTCCTCGCTTTACGTATTATGTGACGACGCCGCAACGGCGGCTCTGCTGCAAAAGCTGGGCTTCGGCGCCGTACACCATCCATCCCATTAATTCTGTTGACCGTCCGCCACAGGGTGGGTGGGCGGTCATTGTCTGGAGTAAACCACCATGTCTGAAGGCTGGAATATTGCCGTGCTGGGCGCCACTGGCGCCGTGGGCGAAGCGCTGTTAGAGCTGCTGGCGGAGCGCCAGTTCCCGGTTGGGGAGCTGTATGCGCTGGCGCGTAGCGCAAGCGCGGGTGAACGACTGCGTTTTGCGGGCAAAAGTCTCGTCGTTGAAGATGCCGAAACCTTTGACTGGAGCCAGGCACAACTGGCGTTTTTTGTTGCGGGTGAAGAGGCTTCGGCGCGCTATGCTCAGCAGGCCGCCGATGAAGGATGCCTGATTATTGACTCCAGCGGCCTGTTCGCGATGGAGCCCGATGTACCATTGGTGGTGCCGGAGGTTAACCCGGGCGTGCTGGCGGACTACCGCAACCGTAATCTGGTCGCCGTAGCGGACAGTCTGACCAGCCAGGTGCTGGTGGCGATAAAACCGCTGATGGAAGAGGGCGGGCTGGCGCGCCTCCAGGTCACCAGTCTACTGGCCGCTTCGGCCCAGGGTAAGGTGGCGGTGGACGCGCTGGCCGGTCAGAGCGCGCGTCTGCTGAATGGTATGCCGCTTGACGATGACGATCACTTTGGGCGCCAGCTGGCGTTTAACCTGTTGCCGCTGCTGCCGGATGCCGATGGCAGCGTGCGCGAAGAGCGTCGCATCGTCGATCAGGTGCGTAAAGTGCTTCAGGATGAGGGCCTGCCGATTTCCGCCAGCTGCATTCGTTCGCCGGTTTTCTACGGTCATGCCCAGATAGTGAGCATGGAAGCCCTGCGCCCGCTGGCCAGCGACGAAGCGCGCGATGCCTTTGAGCGTGGCGAAGATATCCAGCTTAGCGAAGAAAATGATTTCCCGACCCAGGTCGGAGATGCTTCCGGTCACGATCTGCTTTCTATCGGCTGCGTGCGTAACGACTACGGTATGCCGGAACAGGTCCAGTTCTGGTCGGTGGCCGATAACGTACGCTTCGGTGGTGCGCTGATGGCGATAAAAACCGCCGAGAAACTGGTACAGGAGTATATGTACTAATGACGGAGCAGCAGCAACCGCTTTACACCATCGCGCTGGGCATCGAATACGACGGCAGCCGTTATTACGGCTGGCAGCGCCAGCGCGAGGTGCGTAGCGTTCAGGAGAAACTGGAGAAAGCGCTGTCACAGGTGGCGAATGAACCCGTGGCGGTCTTCTGTGCAGGGCGAACTGACGCTGGCGTACACGCTACCGGCCAGGTGGTGCACTTTACCACCCATGCGCTACGTAAAGATGCGGCCTGGACGCTGGGCGTAAATGCGAATTTGCCTGGAGACATTGCGGTACGCTGGGTGAAAAATGTGCCGGAAAAGTTTCATGCGCGTTTTAGCGCCACCGCGCGCCGGTATCGCTACCTGATCTACAACCACCGCCTGCGTCCGGCGGTGTTGCAGCAGGGGGTGACCCACTACCATGCACCGCTGGATGCCGAACGAATGCACCGGGCTGCTCAGTGCCTGCTGGGGGAAAACGACTTTACTTCGTTTCGGGCGGTGCAGTGCCAGTCGCGTACTCCCTGGCGCAACCTGATGCACATCAACGTAGCGCGTCACGGCGCTTACGTGATGGTGGATATCAAGGCCAATGCGTTCGTCCATCATATGGTGCGTAACATCGTTGGCAGCCTGATGGAAGTGGGCTGCGGCAATCAGCCTGAAGGGTGGATTGCCGAACTGCTGGCGTTGAAGGATCGCACCCTTGCGGCAGCCACGGCAAAGGCGGAAGGGCTGTATCTGGTGGCGGTGGACTACCCTGAAGAATTCGCGCTTCCGCGCCCCCCGATGGGGCCTCTTTTTCTGGCAGACTGATAGCAGCCGAGGAATAAAACACGATGGATTTCATCCGCTTTGTTATTGATTTTATCCTGCATATTGATGCCCACCTGGCCGAAATGGTGGCGCAGTACGGGATTTGGGTTTACGCCATTCTGTTCCTGATTCTGTTTTGTGAAACGGGCCTGGTGGTTACGCCGTTTCTGCCTGGGGATTCGCTGCTGTTTGTGGCGGGCGCGCTGGCGTCTCTGCCTTCAAACGAACTGGATGTACATACCATGGTTGCGCTGATGGTGGTGGCCGCGATTATCGGCGATGCGGTGAACTATACGATTGGCCGACTATTCGGCGACAGGCTGTTCAGTAATCCTGACTCGAAAATTTTCCGCCGCAGCTACCTTGATAAAACTCACGCCTTCTATGAAAAACATGGCGGAAAAACCATTATTCTGGCGCGTTTTGTTCCGATCGTCCGCACTTTTGCGCCATTCGTAGCAGGGATGGGGCGTATGTCCTATCGCCACTTCGCTTTCTATAACGTGACCGGGGCGTTACTCTGGGTACTGCTGTTTACCTATGCGGGCTACTTCTTCGGTAATATGCCGGTGGTACAGGAGAACCTGAAGCTGCTGATTGTGGCGATTATCGTGCTGTCGGTACTGCCCGGCGTGGTGGAAGTGGTGCGTCACAAGCGCGCTGCCGCCCGTCAGGCGAAGGCGAAAGAGTAATTATCACGGGGTTAGACCAGTTTTTTGTCCAAACTCGCAGGCCGTTATGTTTTAATGAGCGACATTTATGGCCTGTGGCAGGCAAAAATGGCATCATGCGCCCCACAGAAAAACTGGCATTGACCAGGTTCAGGCAGAAAGGTCATCAATGAGCTGGATTGAACGAATTCTCAATAAAAGCAATATTACACCTACCCGCAAGGCGAACATTCCGGAAGGGGTGTGGACCAAGTGTGACAGCTGTGGGCAGGTTCTCTATCGCGCCGAACTGGAACGTAATCTGGAGGTTTGCCCGAAGTGCGACCACCATATGCGTATGTCGGCGCGCGAGCGGCTGCATACACTGATGGACGAAGGCTCCATGGTGGAGCTCGGTAGCGAGCTTGAGCCGAAAGATGTGCTGAAGTTTCGCGACTCCAAAAAGTATAAGGATCGCCTGGCGAGCGCCCAGAAAGAGACCGGCGAGAAAGACGCGCTGGTGGTGATGAAGGGCACCCTGCACGGTATGCCGGTGGTGGCCGCTGCCTTTGAGTTTGCCTTTATGGGCGGCTCCATGGGCTCTGTAGTCGGGGCTCGCTTTGTGCGGGCCGTTGAGCAGGCGCTGGAAGATAACTGCCCGCTGATCTGCTTTTCCGCCTCTGGCGGCGCCCGTATGCAGGAAGCGCTGATGTCGCTAATGCAGATGGCGAAAACCAGTGCCGCGCTGGCGAAAATGCAGGAGCGCGGTCTGCCCTATATCTCTGTGCTGACCGACCCGACCATGGGCGGCGTATCGGCAAGTTTTGCCATGCTGGGCGATCTCAATATCGCTGAGCCGAAGGCGCTGATTGGCTTTGCCGGCCCAAGGGTTATTGAGCAGACCGTACGTGAAAAACTGCCGCCGGGCTTCCAGCGCAGCGAATTTCTGATCGAAAAAGGCGCCATCGATATGATCGTCCGTCGTCCGGAAATGCGCCTGAAGCTGGCGAGCGTGCTGGCTAAGCTGATGAATCTGCCAGCGCCGGATCCCGAGGCGTCCCACGACCCCGTCGTCGTGCCGGATGAACCGGAGCAAGAGCAGGATTCACAGGCCTGACGATGAACAGGGGCAGGGCCGCAGGGCGCTGCCCTTCGTATTTCTGAACCCTGATTACAGAAACGGGCATCATGGAAAAATCTATTCCACAAGCCACGTCGTCTCTGGGCACGTGGCTTTCTTATCTTGAAAATCTGCACAGTTTAACCATCGATCTGGGCCTGGAACGGGTAAGCCAGGTTGGCAGCGCGCTGGATGTTCTGAAGCCAGCGCCTTTCGTTTTTACCGTTGCCGGAACCAATGGCAAAGGCACCACCTGCCGAACTCTGGAAGCCATGCTGCTCTCTGCCGGGCTGCGGGTTGGAGTTTACAGTTCGCCGCATCTGGTGCGCTATACCGAACGGGTCCGGATTCAGGGCGAAGAATTGCCGGAAACGCGCCATACCGCCTCATTCGCGGCAATCGAAGCCGCGCGCGGCGAAACCTCGCTGAGCTACTTTGAGTACGGCACCCTTTCTGCGCTGTGGCTGTTTAAGCAGTCATCGCTGGATGTGGCCATTCTTGAGGTGGGGCTGGGAGGCCGTCTGGATGCAACAAACATCGTGGACGCCGACGTGGCGGTGATTACCAGTATCGCGCTGGATCATACCGACTGGTTGGGGCCGGATCGCGAAAGTATTGGCCGTGAAAAGGCGGGGATCTTCCGTACCGATAAATCTGCGGTGGTGGGGGAGCCGGATATGCCGGAAACCATTAGCGAAGTGGCCCGGGAAAAGGGCGCAATGCTGCGCCGCCGCGGGGTGGAGTGGGATTACGAAGTGACCGGCGATACCTGGCGCTATCGCGATGCCGCAGGCGTGCTGGAAGCGCTACCGCAGCCCCTTGTGCCGCAGCCCAACGCCGCCACGGCGCTGGCGGCGCTGCGCGCCAGTCATCTTCCGGTAGGAGAGACCGCCATTCGCGAAGGACTACGCCAGGCAATGTTGCCGGGCCGCTTCCAGCAGGTCGGCGAGTCGCCGCGGGTGATTCTTGACGTGGCCCATAATCCCCATGCAGCGGCTTATCTGGCCGGGCGCCTGAAGACGTTGCCGCGTGAAGGGCGGGTACTGGCGGTGGTGGGAATGCTGCACGATAAGGACATCGCCGGTACGCTTGCCTGTCTGGAGCCGATGGTGGATAGCTGGTATTGTGCTCCGTTGGAGGGGCCGCGCGGTGCGACGGCGCAGCAGCTGATTGAGCACCTCGGTAAGGGGCAATGTTTTGATAGCGTGGCACAGGCGTGGCACGCCGCCCTGGGTGAGGCCCGGCCCCAGGATACGGTGCTGGTGTGTGGTTCTTTCCACACGGTAGCCCACGTAATGGAAGAGATGGAGGCGGTGAAACGAGGTGGCGAGTAAGTTTCAGAACCGATTGGTAGGCACTATCGTGCTGGTGGCGCTGGGCGTCATCGTGTTGCCAGGTCTGTTGGACGGGCAGAAAAAGCATTATCAGGATGAGTTTGCCGCCATTCCCCTGGTTCCCAGACCGGGGGACAGCGATGAACCGGATATGCTGCCGGATGCCGGCGCCGCGCTTCCGGCGCAGCCGCCGGAAGGGGCGGGCGAAGAGGTCCGCGCCAGCAGCGCCACGCCGACGGTGGATACCCGTCGGCTGTCTGGCGGTACCGAGACGCAAGTCAGCGAGCCGGAACCGGTCGTACAGCCTGAGCCGGTGAAACCGCGCGAGCAGCCGAAACCAGCGCCGAAGCCTGCGCCTGAACCTGCTAAACCCGCTCAGCAGGAAAAACCGCCGGTGGGTAAGGCATACGTGGTACAGCTGGGGGCGTTGAAGAACGCCGATAAGGTCAGCGAAATCGTGGCTAAACTTCGCGGCGCTGGCTACCGGGTGTACACTATTCCGTCCACGCCGGTACAGGGCAAAATTACCCGCATTCTGGTTGGACCGGATGCGTCGAAGGATAAACTGAAATCCTCCCTCGGTGAGCTGAAGAGTCTTTCAGGCCTGAGCGGTGTCGTGATGAACTACAGTCCGTAACCGACGCCGGGCAAGCCGGAACGGCGAAATGTGGTGGAGTGGGCAATCAGCGGTTGAACGTTTTTTGCCCACTTTTTCTTTTCTGCGATGCGAAGGAAACCGCTACGCAAACGTTTTCTTTTTCTGTTAGAATGCGCCCCGAACAGGATGTCAGGGCAAGTAGGTACGGAACGAATATGGTCTGGATTGATTACGCCATTATTGCGGTCATCGGCTTTTCCTGTCTGGTAAGCCTGGTCCGCGGGTTTGTGCGCGAAGCGCTGTCGCTGGTTACCTGGGGATGCGCTTTCTTTGTCGCGAGCCACTACTACACTTACCTGGCAACCTGGTTCACAGGCTTTGAGGACGAACTGGTTCGTAATGGGATAGCGATAACGATACTGTTTATCGCCACGCTTATCGTCGGTGCTGTCGTGAACTACGTGATAGGCCAACTGGTCGAAAAGACCGGCCTGTCCGGAACGGACAGAGTGTTGGGGGTCTGCTTCGGCGCCTTAAGGGGCGTGCTGATTGTCTCCGCCATCCTCTTCTTCCTGGACTCTTTCACCGGTATGGCGAAGAGCGAAGACTGGCAGAAGTCGCAGCTTATCCCACAATTCAGTTTCATCATCAGATGGTTCTTTGACTATCTGCAAAGCTCGTCAAGTTTCTTGCCCCGGTAACCACGCCGGGGTTGCGGCTTAATGAGGAATGACAACATGTGCGGTATTGTCGGTATCGCCGGTGTAATGCCGGTAAACCAGTCGATCTATGACGCGTTAACGGTGCTTCAGCACCGCGGGCAGGATGCCGCAGGCATCATCACCATCGATGCGAACAACTGTTTTCGCCTGCGTAAGGCCAACGGTCTGGTGAATGATGTGTTTGAAGCCCGCCATATGCAGCGGCTGCAGGGGAACATGGGAATCGGTCACGTCCGTTACCCCACCGCCGGCAGCTCCAGCGCCTCTGAAGCCCAGCCTTTCTACGTTAACTCTCCGTACGGGATTACGCTGGCGCACAACGGCAATCTGACCAACGCCCACGAGCTGCGTAAGATGCTGTTTGAAGAGAAGCGTCGCCATATCAATACCACCTCCGATTCTGAAATCCTGCTCAATATCTTTGCCAGCGAGCTGGATAACTTCCGCCACTACCCGCTGGATCCGGACAACATCTTCGCGGCCGTAGCCGCCACTAATCAGCAGATTCGCGGCGCTTACGCCTGTGTGGCGATGATTATTGGTCACGGCATGGTGGCCTTTCGCGATCCTAACGGTATCCGCCCGCTGGTGCTGGGCAAGCGCGATGTGGGCGATGGCCGTACCGAGTATATGGTGGCCTCCGAAAGCGTGGCGCTGGATACCCTGGGCTTTGAGTTTCTGCGTGATGTGGCCTCTGGTGAGGCTGTCTACATCACCGAGAAAGGGCAGCTCTATACCCGTCAGTGTGCGGAAAATCCCACTACCACGCCCTGTCTGTTCGAGTATGTCTACTTTGCACGGCCGGACTCCTTCCTGGACAAAATCTCCGTCTACAGTGCGCGGGTGGGTATGGGGCGCAAGCTGGGTGAGAAGATCGCCCGCGAGTGGGAAGATCTGGATATTGATGTGGTGATCCCTATTCCGGAAACCTCCTGCGATATCGCGCTGGAGATTGCGCGGATCCTCAATAAACCCTATCGCCAGGGCTTTGTGAAAAACCGCTATGTCGGTCGCACCTTTATCATGCCTGGCCAGCAGCAGCGCCGTAAGTCGGTGCGTCGTAAGCTCAATGCCAACCGCGCTGAGTTCCGTGACAAGAACGTGCTGCTGGTGGACGATTCCATCGTACGTGGCACCACCTCGGAGCAGATTATCGAGATGGCGCGCGAAGCCGGGGCGAAAAAGGTATATCTGGCCTCTGCGGCGCCGGAGATTCGTTTCCCTAACGTTTACGGCATCGATATGCCTTCCGCCAATGAGCTGATCGCTCACGGTCGGGAAGTGGAAGAGATTCGCCAGATTATTGGCGCCGATGGTCTGATCTTCCAGGGGCTGGAAGATCTCATTGAAGCGGTACGCGCCGAGAATCCCGATATTGAGCAGTTCGAATGCTCGGTATTTAACGGAGTCTATGTGACGAAGGATGTGGATCTGAAGTATCTGGAGTTCCTTGACTCACTGCGTAACGACGACGTGAAGGCAATGCAGCTCCAGAACGAGGTCGAAAGCCTGGAGATGCATAACGAAGGCTGACCTGACCAGTGGCGGCTCCCTTCCCGGGAGCCGTCAGGTTGATGACAAAGAGGGAAAAACGTGGTTTTTCCCTCTTTGTGGTTATCAGCCAAAAATCAATGAATTGATTTTCCGTGTTAATTTTTCTGGTGATTCAGGCCGAACGCGTTCGGCCCAGGTTTGTCATCAGTCTCACGGCTCCCTTTCCGGGAGCCGTCTTGCATCATGCGCCATAATCCGGCACAGTTGCCGCACCTTTGATATGAGATGGGCGTAAGCATGAAGCGACTGATTGTAGGTATATCCGGGGCCAGTGGCGCGATTTACGGCGTACGACTGCTGGAGGTGCTACAGCCGCAGCCGGATATCGAAACTCACCTGGTGATGAGCCAGGCTGCCCGCCAGACCCTGGCGCTGGAAACAGACCTTCAATTGCGCGATGTCCATGCGCTGGCTGATGTGGTTCACGACCCGCGCGATATTGGCGCCAGTATCTCTTCCGGTTCGTTCCGGACCCACGGTATGGTTATTCTTCCCTGCTCCATTAAAACGCTGTCTGGCATCGTAAACAGTTATACCGACGGTTTGTTGACCCGCAGCGCTGATGTGGTGCTCAAGGAGCGACGCCAGCTGGTGCTGTGCGTACGGGAAACGCCGCTGCATCTGGGGCACCTGCACCTGATGACCCGGGCCGCGGAAATGGGGGCGCTGATTATGCCGCCGATGCCGGCCTTTTATCATCGTCCGCAAAGCCTGGAGGATCTGATCGATCAGACTGTCAACCGGGTACTGGATCAGTTCAATATCGAACTGCCGCAGGATCTCTTTAACCGCTGGCAGGGCACCGCAAAGGTGCGCTGATAAGGGAAATCTGCAACGCCTTGCCCCAGGATGGGGCAAATCTGTAATCGCGATCATATCCTGACAAATTACTTCCCCTCTGCAATCTGTTTTTCTGCTGTCGCTGTTCTGAAGCTGCTATCTTTTGCCTGTCGGTAACTTTTTCTTAACATTTTCTGTCTGCCAGACTGGCATAAGACGTGCAAATAGTTTGTGGTAGTCCCGGCTATGCAACACAACATCTGATAATAAAATTTCCCCGTACAGAGGAACCTCCAATGAAAAAGCAGGCTCTTGCGCTCACTCTGCTCTTTGGCCTTACCAGCAGCGCGTTCTCGGCACTTCCGCAGACTATTCGTATCGGGACCGATGCCACCTATGCGCCATTCTCATCACTCAATACCCAGGGGCAGGTGGTCGGTTTTGATATCGACCTGGGGAATGAAATGTGCAAACGGATGGCGGTAAAGTGCAACTGGGTACCCAGCGACTTCGATGCCCTGATCCCTTCACTCAAGGCGAAGAAGATAGACGCGATTATCTCGTCGCTGTCAATTACCGAAAAGCGTCAGAAGGAGATTGCCTTCTCCGATAAACTTTATGCCGCGGATTCCCGGCTTATTGCCGCTATGGGTTCGCCCATTACACCCACTCTGGATTCGTTGAAGGGTAAACATGTCGGGGTCCTGCAGGGCTCCACTCAGGAGGGATATGCTAACGCCCACTGGCGCACGGCGGGCGTGGATGTGGTGGCCTATCAGAATCAGGATCTGATCTATTCGGATCTGGCTGCCGGGCGTCTGGATGCCGCCTTCCAGGATGAGGTTGCGGCCAGCGAAGGCTTCCTGAAACAGCCTGCCGGAAAAGAGTTTGCTTTCGCGGGACCCGCGGTAAAGGACAAAGCCTTCTTTGGTGACGGAACCGGGGTGGGGCTGCGTAAGGAAGATAGCGAGCTGAAAGCGGCAATGGATAAGGCGCTGGCAGAGATACGTAAAGATGGCACTTACGACAGGATGGCGAAAAAATACTTCGATTTTAACGTTTACGGTGACTGAAATGCTATGCACCACTCTGGTGCCAGATGCGCACCAGAGTGGTGCACGGATGCATAGTTAGTCACCCGCGGCAGATAAAAATTAGTAATTAAGGCGGAAAGCTTTGGCCTCTGTCATGGAAAAATGGCAGGATAGCCGGTACGCCTGTTGTTTTTACGGCTTTGATAATAAAGATCGCTCAGCTGAGGATAATGATGAAAAAGTTGGCTTTGTCTCTCTCTCTGGTGCTGGCATTTTCCAGCGTTTCCGGCGCCCTGGCTGCCGTTCCCCAAAAACTACGCATCGGTACCGATCCCACTTATGCCCCCTTCGAATCGAAGAGCCCCAGCGGTGAGCTGGTCGGTTTTGACATCGATCTGGCGAAGGAGCTGTGTAACCGCATTAAGACGCAATGTACCTTCGTGGAAAGCCCGCTCGACGCGCTGATCCCGATGCTGAAAGCGAAGAAAATCGACACCATTATGTCGTCGCTATCGATCACCGAAAAGCGCCAGCAGGAGATCGATTTCACGGATAAACTCTACGCTGCCGACTCCCGTCTGGTGGTGGCAAAGGGCTCCACGATTCAGCCGACTCTGGAAAGCCTGAAAGGTAAGCGTGTGGGTGTGCTGCAGGGCACCACTCAGGAGACCTATGGCAACGTCCACTGGGCGGCTAAGGGGATCGAGATTGTCTCCTATCAGGGGCAGGACAACATCTATGCCGACCTGACGGCCGGGCGTATCGACGCCGCTTTTCAGGACGAAGTTGCCGCCAGCGAAGGTTTCCTGAAGCAGCCGGTGGGTAAGGATTATCAGTTTGGCGGTCCGGCGATCAAAGACGAGAAGCTGTTCGGTGTAGGTACCGGTATGGGGTTGCGTAAAGGGGACGACGAGCTGCGCGAAGCCCTGAACCATGCCTTTGCTGAGATGCGCGCCGATGGTACTTACCAGAAGCTGGCAAAGAAGTACTTTGATTTTAATGTGTATGGTGACTGATCGTTACCGTCAGACATGGCGCCCGCAGGCGGTCGCCGCTGTGAATGCTCCCCCATGAGACGGACTGATGCTGTACGGTTATTCACAAGTCATTCTTAACGGCGCGCTGGTGACCCTGGAGCTGGCGCTCAGCTCCCTGGTGCTGGCGGTGCTGATTGGCCTGGCAGGCGCTTCGGCGAAGCTGTCGCGTAATCGTCCTCTGGCCTGGCTGTTCGGCGGCTATACGACCCTGATCCGCGGCGTGCCGGATCTGGTGTTGATGTTGTTGATCTTCTACGGTCTACAGATGGCGCTGAACGGCGTAACCGAAGCGCTGGGCTTTACCCAGATCGATATCGATCCGCTGGCGGCAGGGATCGTAACGCTGGGATTTATCTATGGCGCCTACTTTACCGAAACCTTTCGCGGCGCTTATATGGCAGTCCCCAGGGGACATATCGAGGCCGCCACCGCGTTCGGTATGAGTAGTGCGCAAACCTTCCGACGTATTCTGTTCCCTGCCATGATGCGCTATGCGCTGCCTGGAATTGGCAATAACTGGCAGGTGATTCTGAAGGCCACGGCGCTGGTGTCGCTGCTGGGGCTGGAGGATGTGGTAAAAGCCACCCATCTGGCGGGTAAGGGAACCTGGCAGCCGTTCTGGTTTGCCATTGTCTGCGGCATTATCTATCTGGTGTTCACGACGGTCTCCAACGGCGTGCTCTGGCTGCTTGAGCGTCGTTACTCGGCAGGCGTCAGGAGGGCTGAACTGTGATTGATATTGTGCAGGAGTACTGGAAGTCGCTGCTCTGGACCGACGGCTACCGCTTTACCGGCGTGGCGATCACTCTGTGGCTGCTGATTCTCTCGGTGGTACTGGGGGGCATGCTGGCGCTGTTGCTGGCGGTGTGCCGGGTATCATCGAATAAGTTTCTGTCGCTGCCGGTCTGGCTGTTTACTTATATTTTTCGCGGTACGCCGCTTTACGTGCAACTGCTGGTGTTCTATTCCGGAATGTACACCCTGGAGGTGGTCAAGGGCAGCGAGATGCTGAGCGCCTTTTTCCGCAGCGGCCTGAACTGTGCGCTGCTGGCCTTTACCCTGAACACCTGCGCCTATACGACCGAAATCTTTGCCGGTGCCATTCGTTCGGTGCCCCATGGCGAGATCGAGGCGGCGCGAGCCTATGGTTTTTCGCGCTTTAAGATGTATCGCTGTATTATTCTGCCGTCGGCGCTGCGTATCGCGCTGCCTGCTTACAGCAATGAAGTGATCCTGATGTTGCACTCCACGGCGCTGGCTTTTACTGCCACGGTACCGGATCTGCTGAAAATCGCCCGCGACATCAATTCGGCGACCTATCAGCCCTTTACCGCTTTCGGGATCGCAGCCGTGCTGTATCTGATTATCTCTTATGTGCTGATTAGCCTGTTCCGCCGGGCGGAAAAACGCTGGCTGCGGCACACTAAACCTGCCTCTGCGCACTGAGTACGACCATGTCTGACTATCAATTAAAGGTAACCGATCTGCACAAGCGCTACGGCGAACACGAAGTACTGAAAGGCGTGTCGCTACAGGCTCGGGCGGGTGATGTGATTTCGATTATCGGCTCCTCCGGCTCTGGCAAGAGCACTTTCCTGCGCTGCATTAACTTTCTGGAAAAACCGAGCGAAGGCAGTATTGTGGTCGATAACCAGGAGATTAATCTGGTGCGTGACCGGGACGGTCAGTTGAAAGTGGCGGATAAAAATCAGCTACGCCTGCTGCGCACCCGGCTGACCATGGTGTTTCAGCACTTTAATCTGTGGAGCCATATGACGGTGCTGGAAAATGTCATGGAAGCGCCGGTTCAGGTTCTGGGGTTGAGTATGGCTGAAGCCCGGGAGCGGGCGCAGAAATATCTGGCTAAGGTGGGCATCGATGAGCGCCAGCAGGTTAAGTATCCGGCGCATCTGTCAGGCGGTCAGCAGCAGCGCGTCTCCATTGCCCGGGCGCTGGCGATGGAGCCGGAAGTATTGCTGTTCGATGAGCCGACTTCGGCGCTGGATCCAGAACTGGTCGGCGAGGTGCTACGCATTATGCAGCAGCTGGCGGAAGAGGGGAAAACCATGGTGGTGGTGACCCACGAAATGGGCTTTGCCCGCCACGTTTCCAGCCACGTGATTTTCCTGCATCAGGGCAAAATTGAAGAAGAGGGAGCGCCGCAGGCGGTGTTCGATAATCCTCAGAGTCCACGGCTACGGCAGTTCCTCTCCGGCTCGCTGAAATAATCATGACTTATGAAGCCGTCAGGCGCCTGACGGCTTTCAGTGCCGGGGCGCTTCGCCCAGTTTTGCCAGCTCTTCCGGCGCCAGGCCGGTAATTTGCGCAATCTCTGCGCACGACATTCCGGTGCTGAGCAGTTTTTGGGCGATATGCCGACGGGCCTGCCTTGCCCCCTGACGCTTCCCTTTGCGATGTCCTTTCCGTTCCAGATATTGGGCGATGGTTTGCATACTTTTCTCCTTGTCTTTCGGTAGTCGTTCGGCCAGTTGCCGCAGTAACCGGGCTGGCACACGGGCTTTCCCTGCCAGTAGCAGATAGTTGATCAATGCTTCAACGTGCTGAGGCGGCGTCTCTTTGCTGTGTAGCAGCGGCGACAGCTTGTCCATTAACGCCGTCAGATCCCGGCGACGAATATGTTTTTGCAGCAGCGTGAGTGCCGCCAGACCCCGGTGTCTGAGGATCTCCGCATCGGAAAGCGCCTGAATATCCACCAGGGGCAGCGTGCTGTTGTACAGCCTGCGTGCCCGGGCCGGATCGCTGAAGGCATCGAACCAGCGCAGTGACCATGGCCAGCAGCGAAGTTTCCCCTGGTAGAAGAGCGCCGGAATCACCAGTGGTAATGTGCGGTGTCCTTCGTCCAGATGGCGCTGCATGGTGGCGATGGCATAACGGATTAACCGGAACGCCATGAGCTTGTCCGGCGTACTCTGGTGTTCGATCAGCAAATAAATATATCCTTTGGCGTCCGCCGTTTTCATGCGCCAGAGCACATCGCTGTAAAACGGGCGCAGGCTCTGTTCGACAAAGTTGCCGGACACCAAACTGAGCGTTGATGGGGCGCAAATATCGCGCAGCCAGCCTGGCAGGTGTAACGCAATAAAATCACGGGCCGTGTCAGGATGAGACAATAACTGGCGAAATACGGCGTCGTGCGGGGTTGTTGCAGCGGCTGATCCCATGATGACCTCCCTGTTGATTACCCGGAAATTATCACAGACCAGAGAAGACGCCAGCCGCTAAAATAAAAACTCCGAGACGCCTCGGGAAAATAGTTTATTCCGTCGCCAGCAGCCAGCGGGCCGTCGCTTCGTCAGTCACCAGCCCGGAGATCCAGGCGCCGCGCAGCGCGGCGCGAATCGCCTGATATTTCTGCTGCCCGCCGGCGAAGCCGATAATCGGCCGTGAAGTCTGGCTTTCCAGGGGAACGCTGGTCAGTAACTGGTCGGTTTCGCCATAGATGCGTTCGCCATCGTGGTTAAAGAAGTGCCCCAGCATTTCCCCCACCACGCCACGGTTATTTAGCTGGCGCACCTGCTCATCGGTAATAAAGCCTTCGGTATTCAGGGGGCAGCCAGGCCCCACTTCGCCAATACCCAGGAAGGTGATGCTGGCAGCTCGGGCGCGGTCCGCCACGCGCTGCCAGACCTGGTGGCGGCACCACATTGTTTTATCTTCCGGGCTGTCGGCATAGAGCGGTGCCGGAATGAAGAAATACTTGCCCTGCATTTTCTCCGCCATTTTGAGCGGCATATCGTAGCGGGTGCCGGAGTCATCCTGGGCGATGGCGCCTATCATCGAGACGCACTGGTGCTGGGGGCGTTCCAGCCAGGGGAGGGCGTCGACAATGGCGCCCAGGGTTTTTCCCGAGCCTATTCCAAAAGTCTGGGGCGATTCATCGGCAATAAACTGCGCCATCACTTCTGCACCTTCCACTGCCAGAATCTGCAGTGCCGGTTCGTCGCTCAGCGCTCCTGACGGAGCCACCCGGCACAGCGTCAGGCCATATTTTTCCTGAAGCGCACTGGCCAGATCCAGGCAGTAACTCACCGGGTGACGAATACTGACGCTGACAATCCCCATTTCGCGCGCCGAGGAGACCAGTCGCTGAGCCACCTGGCGTGAGACCCCCAGCGCCTGGGCCACCTCCTGCTGGGTAAGACCGGCAACGTAGTACATCCAGGCGGCGCGTGCCGCGAGTTCCTGTTTTTTCTCTTCTTTATTCATCATCGTGTCCGATTCTGTCCTGCCGTCATTCTATCCCTGAAGCGTTATTTTCCATAGTGAGCAAAAGCCCTTTAAAAAAGCAAATATTCAAAATGAGGCGTAGATCGCGGAAAAAAACACCATTCGGCAACTACTATTCAACAACTTTTTAAGAATAGGGCAAATGCTCTTTCATTTGGCAAATATTTAAAACCGGAGCGACTATGACGACGAAATCGGTGTGGATGCATATCGGCGCAGGCTCTTTCCATCGCGCGCATCAGGCCTGGTACCTGCACAAACTGAGGGAGCAGGGGGATGATGCGTGGAGTATCGCCCTGGGCAATGTGCGCTCCGATGCGGCGGCGTTACTGGAACGGCTGGCAGCCCAGCAGGGGAAATACGTGCTGGAGACGGTGACGCCCGACGGCGAGCGGGAATGGGAGACCATTACCTCCATCCGCCGCATTCTGCCCTGGGATAGCGAACTGAGCGCGCTGGTGGCTCAGGGAGCGGCGCCGGAGACCCGCATTATTGCCTTCACGGTGACCGAAGCCGGTTACTACTTAACGCCCGATCATGAGCTAGATCTTACCCAGGTAGATATTCAGGCCGATCTGCGCGGCGATGCCTGCACGCTGTATGGCGCGCTGACCCGGATCCTCCACCAACGTATGGCGCAGGGGGGCGCACCGGTGACGCTGTTGAGCTGCGATAACCTGCGCCATAACGGCGGGCGCTTTCGTCACGGTTTTCTCGCCTTCCTGACGGAAAAGGGCGAGCAACCGCTGGCGCAGTGGGTACGTGATAACACGACCTCGCCGGATACCATGGTCGATCGCATCACGCCGCGTCCTACGCCGGACGTGGCGCAGCGGGTAAAAGAGGCCACCGGCTTTGACGACGGGGCGGCAGTGATGGGTGAATCCTTTATCCAGTGGGTTATCGAAGATGACTTTATCGCCGGAAGGCCCGCGCTGGAGAAGGTTGGGGTGGAGATGGTGGATTCGGTACTGCCCTGGGAGGAGGCGAAAATTCGCATTCTGAACGCCACTCACAGCTGTATCGCCTGGGCAGGGACGCTCGTTGGCTACGACTATATCGATGAGAGTACCCGTCAGCCGCAGATACAGCAGATGGCGCGGGAATATATTACCCGCGATGTGATCCCATCGTTAACGCCCAGTCCGCTCGATTTAGCCGATTACCGCGACGTGGTGCTGGCGCGCTTCGCCAATCCGTGGATCCGCGATACCAATCAGCGGGTAGCGGCAGATGGTTTGTCGAAAATTCCTGGCATGGTGACACCAACCCTGATTGAACGCCTGCGGGCCGGGCATACCCCTGAGGCAACCGCGGTGCTACCGGCGCTGTTTTTCCTGTTTCTTGAACGCTGGGCCCAGGATGCGCTGCCCTGGACTTATCAGGATGGCGTGATACAGCCGGAAGCGCTGCGCCAGCGCCTGACCGGCAGCGATCCGCTGGGCAGTTACCTGCGGGATCCCACCCTGTTTGGCGAGCTGGCCCAGGACCGGACATTCCACAAGTTGGTGGCGCACACCGTCGCGCGACTGGAAACCTGGATCGAACAGCACCAGCCAGTTTCTGGCTGAATGTAACGAGCGGCCTCTGTACCTGCCTGAGGCCTTTATTTCCGGTAAAAAAAAGGAAGATTGTTATGCAATCTCAATCTAAAGAATACTGGTTTGGCTTACCGACAAAACTGCTGTGGGGATTCATCGCTATCGCGATCTTCATGTCCGGCGACGGATTCGAAATGGCTTTTTTATCGCGACACATTACCGATATGGGTTTTAGCCCTGCCCAGTCGGCAATGGTATTTACGGTATATGGTCTGGCGGCGGCGCTGGCCGCCTGGGCTTCCGGCGTGGTGGCGGAAATCATTACCCCGCAACGGGCAATGCTGATCGGTTTTGTGCTGTGGATCGTCATGCATGCGCTGTTTATGGCGCTGGGACTGGGGATGCGCAACTACCCGCTGATGCTGCTGTTCTATGGGATTCGCGGCCTGGCCTATCCGCTGTTTATCTATTCATTTATGTTGCTACTGGTTCAGGTGCTGCCGCGGGAACGGCTGGCGGCGGCCACTGGCTGGTTCTGGGCGATGTATTCGGTCGGTATCGGCGTCGTGGGCAGCTATCTGCCCAGTCTGATCATTCCCGGAATGGGGGAAACCGGAACCCTGTGGTTTGCCATCGCCTGGGTGGCCTGCGGCGGGATCCTCGCCTTTTTCAGTCTGCGTAACGTGGAGGTGGATCGCTCGCGAATGAATCTGCCGCTGCGCGATAAGATGACCGAACTCTCCCGGGCGGTCACCATTCTGTTTGTGAACCGCGATGTGTTCTATGCCTGCCTGATCCGCATTATCAATACCCTGTCACTGTTCGGATTTGCGGTGATTATGCCGCTACTGTTCGTCGATCGGCTGGGTTTTTCCATTTCGGAGTGGTTGCAGATTTGGGCGGTCTTTTTCTTTGTAACCATCTTTACCAATATCTTCTGGGGGATCACCGGAGAGGTTATTGGTTGGATTCGTCAGGTGCGCTGGTTTGGCTGTCTGGGCATGGCTGTCTCCAGCCTGGCGTTCTACTACGTGCCGCTCTGGTTTGGTCATAATTACTGGATGGCGATGGTACCGGCGGTGATGCTGGGCATCTTTGTAGCGGCATTTGTGCCGATGACGGCAGTGTTCCCGACTCTTGAGCCGAATCACAAGGGGGCAGCAGTTTCTATCTATAACCTTTCTGCCGGGCTGAGTAACTTTGTGGCGCCGGCCATTGCTTCGGCGCTACTGCCATTCTTTGATATCGTGGGCGTGGTGTGGGCCTACACCGGACTCTATCTGTTTGCCGGGGTTCTGACCTTTATTATTCGGGTGCCGCAACCAAAGCGAGTCCGGCAACGCACGCCGACCGCTGAGCCGACGCGCCAGGAGTAATCGCTATCTGGAGGAGGTCTGATCCAGCACGTCCTGTAACGCCTCCTCCAGATCGTACCAGCGAAAACCAAAGCCCGATGCCTCCAGCCGTTTGGGTAATGCCCGCTGCCCGCCCAGTACCAGCACTGAAGATTCTCCCATCAACGCCCGGATGGCGAACGCGGGGGCGCGAACCAAAGCAGGCCGCTTCAGGGCATGGCCCAGAGCATGGGCAAACTGCTCGTTGCGGACCGGGTAGGGGGCGACCATATTAAAGGGACCACGTAAATCGTTATCCAGCAGCCAGATAATGGCGTTGACCATATCATCAATATGGATCCACGGCAGATACTGACGCCCGCTGCCGCTGGGGCCGCCGAACCCGATGCGAAACAGCGGCAGCAGCTTACCGAGAATACCGCCCTTCGGGGCCAGCACCACGCCGGTACGTAACAGACAGACCCGGGTCTGGTCACCCTGAGCCTGGCAGGCGATCTGTTCCCAGCGGGCACAGAGTTTATGGGTAAACTCGTTATGCGGCGGCTCCTCTTCGGTCACCACCACTTCCCCAAGATCGCCATAATAGCCGGTTGCCGAGCCGGAAATCAGAATGGCGGGCGGTCTGGCGCTGGCTTTAAACAGCGCAACCAGCTGTTCGGTTATCTGCCAGCGGCTCTGGCACAGACGCTCTTTCTGGGCCGTGTTCCAGCGCCGGTCGGCAATAGGCTCTCCCGCCAGATTAATCACAGCATCAAAACCGTCCAGCGAGGCCTGGTCATACAATCCTTTCCACAGGCTGATGCGCGGATCGAGCAGACTCCGCGCCCGCTCCGGGTTGCGCGTGACCACTGTGATTTCATGGCCCAGGCTCAGCAGGCGTGGCGCGAGATGACGGCCGATCAGTCCGGTGCCGCCGGTGATGACAATTTTCATGAGCCCTCCTGAACGGGAACATGCTCCTCTTTCCATCATAGAAGAGCCTGATTAGATAACAAGTATTTGTAATCAATTGAAATCACACTATAAAGCTAAACTTTTTGGTCAGGCTGCCAGCACCATTCGCGTTTATCGCCAGGTAACTTCCAACGGGGCGGTGAGCCGAAACGGTCGATAAAAAAGTCGATAACCGTCCGGACGCTGAGTGACAGGTAACGGGTATGGGGATACAGCATGGCGATCAGCGGCGGTTCCTGATGAGTGGAAACCGTATAGTCTGGCAACAGTAATGCCAGCTGTCGGGTGCGTAGCAGTTCGCCTATCTGCCAGTCGGGCATCATGATAATACCGGCGCCGCTAAGCGCCGCATTGACCAGGGTTTCAGCGTTGTTGGAGGTCAGCGAACCACTCAGCGTCATCACCTGCGGCGTAGTACCGGGGCGGGAGAAGAAGGTGCGTTGAAGCCCCATGGCGCCCTTGTAGACCAGACAATTATGGTTCATCAGGGTGCGGGGCGTTTCGGGTATACCATGGCGCGCCAGGTAGCCGGGGCTGGCCGCCAGCAGCAGTTCCGAACGGTCGACAATGCGGGCGTGGGCGCCGGAGTCTGCCAGCGGACCAATACGAAACAGCAGATCGGCGGCATCGGCCAGCGGATCGATAAACTCATCGGTCTGAACCAGCTCAATCTTCAGATCTGGCCAGGCGCGCCACAGCTCCCCCAGCCAGGGGGCGATATGTTTCTGGCCGAAAACTACCGGGGCGTTAATCCGCACCAGACCGCCAGGGGAGCCTTCCCGTTCGTGAACCCGGCGGGTGGTTTCATCCAGCTCGCTCAGCATAGCGCGAAAGGTCTGGCCGTACTGGCGCCCGATCTCTGTTGCAACGATGGCGCGGGTATTGCGGTACAGTAGCTGGGCGCCGAGTTCGCTTTCCAGTTGCTGAATGATCCTTGATACGGAAGAGGGGGACATGTTCTCCCGCCGGGCAACCTGGGAAAAATTCCCCATCTCCAGTACGGCGACAAACAGTCGCATGCTGCGGATATCCACGCTCATGGTCACTCCATTTATGCGGGAATTGCAAAGGTGTTGTGTAGTTTATCCTGTTTTTAGAATAGATGCTCCCGGCTAACATCTGCGTCATCTCATAAAATCAGGTGTACTGACAATGAAATTACTGGCGGTATTTTTGGTCATTCTGGCCGGAATGGGGCTTTCCGTAGAGGCCGGGCTACTTGGCCCGCTTGGTGAGAAAGTGGGTCACTACTGGGCCAGTCTGAGTCTGTTCGGGATAGAGGCGGCGCTGGCAGGGCTGTTGATGCTGTTCTGGGGACCGCGTAATCCGGTCTCTTTTCTGTCGGCGCCGGGCTGGCAGTTAACCGGCGGTATCTGGGGGCCGCTCTACGTCATTATTCTGACCGTGGCGACGCCGATTATCGGCATCACGCTGTTAATGACCGGCGTGCTGGCGGGCCAGGTTGCTAAAAGTCTGTTGATCGACCACTTTGGGTGGTTCGGTGCGCAGCGGCGCCCGGTTAACGGGAAAAAACTGATCGCGCTGGCGTTTGTCGCTGCCGCGCTGGTACTGATTGCCGGAGGGCGTTAATGATGATTGTGATAATGACTTTACTTGCGCTGGCGGGTGGCGCCTTTCTTAGCGTCCAGGCTGCTGTGAATGCCCGTCTGGGCGCCAGTCAGGGAGCTATCCGCACTGCGTTTCTGACCTTTCTGGTGGGCACCCTGGTCTGCGCGGTTCTGGTTATCTTTTTCGAGCCGCCCCATGCGGTGACGCTGCTGGACGTGCCCAAGTGGCAGCTACTGGGTTCGCTGCTCGGCCTGGTTTACGTGCTGACCATGGTCTTTGCCGTACAGCGGATAGGAACGGCCCTGGCGACGGTGGCGGTGATTCTGGGGCAGCTTAGTATGTCGATTATCATCGACAGCTTTGGCTGGTTGGGCAACAGCGCGATCCCTTTCTCCACGAATCGGGTTCTGGCGGCGATCTGCCTCGCTATTGCGCTGTGGTTTATCTGGCAAAGCCAGCAGGACGAGAAAACGCAGGTCATTCAGGAAGCAGAACAGTCGTAGTTACACGGCATCAGGATTTGGCTGATTCTTCTGTGATGGCCGGGCTTTTTTGTCCGGCCTGAACCAGGCTACATTATTGATTCCAATAATCGCAGTGAGAATGCCATGAATCAGCCAGTGATAACGCTATGGAGCGATGCTCAGTATTTTAGCCCCTGGGTTATGTCGGTTTATGTCTCCCTGATGGAAAAGGGGGTGCCTTTTACTCTGGAAACCGTCGATCTGGAACAGCAGGCGAACCTGAATCCGACATGGCCAGGCTATGGCGTGACCCGACGGGTGCCACTGCTGGAGATTGACGGTTTTGCCCTGAGCGAATCATCGGCGATTGACGAATATCTGGAAGAGCGTTTTGCGCCACCCACCTGGGAACGGCTTTATCCGTTCGATCGCGAAAAACGGGCTCAGGCGCGGCAGCTCCAGGCCTGGATACGCAGCGGCCTTGTCGGGCTGCGGGCCGCGCGTCCTACCGACGTTATTTTCGCCGCTGCCCGGCGTCCTCCCCTTGATGAAAGCGTACAGCGTGAAGTGAACAGCCTGTTCAGTCTTGCGCAATCGCTACTGGCCCAGGGATCGCAAAATTTGTTTGGTGAGTGGTGTATTGCCGACAGCGATTTAGCGCTGATGCTCAACCGACTGGTGATGCACGGCGATACCGTGCCGCCGCGCCTTGCGGAATATGCCGGCTTCCAGTGGCAGCGCGCCTCTGTGCAGCGTTTTGTCGCACTATCGGCAAAGGCAGCCGCAGGCTGAACCGTGCTAAAAAATCCGTTATCATTACCTCCTGTCTGATTTACACGGGTATAAGTGAAATGAAACTGATGTTCGCATCGGATATTCACGGTTCGCTGTCGGCCACTGAAAAAGTGCTGGAACGCTTTGCCGCCAGCGGCGCGCAGTGGCTGATTCTGCTGGGAGACTTGCTGAATCACGGCCCGCGCAACGCGCTGCCGGAAGATTACCAGCCTGCCCGGGTGGCGGAACGCCTTAACAAAGCGGCTGAGCGCATTATTGCGGTACGCGGCAACTGTGATAGCGAAGTGGATCAGATGCTGCTGAACTTTCCCATTACCGCTCCCTGGCAGCAGGTTTTACTGCCGCACGGGCGATTGTTTCTGACCCACGGCCATCTTTATCATCCGGATAAGCTGCCCGCTCTGGCGGCAGGCGATGTGCTGGTCAGCGGCCATACCCATATCCCGATGGCGGAGCGCCGCGGCGAGATTTTTGTCTTCAATCCCGGTTCGGTCAGCATCCCAAAGGGGGGCTTTGCGGCCAGCTATGGAATGCTGGATGATGGACTTCTGAGCGTTTATAGCCTTGAAGATAACGCGCTTATTGCGCAGCAGGATATAACACCGTAATTTGACTGACGACCAGGCATTGCCTGACCATTAACGCGCCGTCAGAGCGCCCAGAACAGAATAAGGTTTCCCGATGGTGGAGCAGAGTCAAACTGGCACGGAATGGGTTGACATTGTCAACGAAGATAATGAAGTGATCGCGCAGTCCAGCCGCGAGCAGATGCGGGCGCAGTGTTTGCGCCATCGCGCGACCTATATCGTGGTGCACGACGGTATGGGCAAAATTCTGGTGCAGCGCCGTACTGAAACCAAAGACTTCCTGCCCGGCATGCTGGACGCTACCGCGGGCGGCGTGGTGATGGCGGACGAACAGATGCTGGATTCCGCCAAACGCGAGGCGGAAGAGGAGCTGGGGATTGCCGGGGTGCCTTTTGCCGAGCATGGACAGTTCTACTTTGAGGATGAAAACTGCCGGGTCTGGGGCGGGTTGTTTAGCTGCGTATCTCACGGCCCCTTTGCACTGCAGGAAGAGGAGGTCAGCGAGGTATGCTGGATGTCGCCGGAGGAGATTACCGCCCGCTGCGACGAATTTACCCCTGACTCCCTGAAGGCGCTGGCGCTGTGGATGAGCCGCAATGCCGGTAATGAGTCGCGCAAAGAGCGTGACGACAAGCCGGTGAAAGCGGAAAAGGAAAAGAGCCCGGAACCAGCCTCAGACCAGAAACCGGACAGCGAACAACCGGCGGAATAAGCTGTTAACAGCTTTCCCGCAGACGGAGCGTTGGCAGTAGCGGCGTGCCGTCTTCCGGCTCTTTCCCGCCAAGGCGCGCCAGCAAGGCGCGTCCGGCTTCTTCCCCAATTCGATAATGCGGTACCGCTACGGTGGTCAGCGCAGGCTGGCATACCCGGCTGGCATCGCTGTCTCCGAATCCGACAATCGCCAGATCGTCCGGTACCCGGATGCGCCGTCTTTGACATTCCCAGAGGGCTCCGCAGGCCAGTTCATCAGAGACACATACCAGGGCGTCCAGCTCTGGCCAGGCTAACAGAAACTCCGGTAGCTGGGCGGCACCGGTTGAGAAATTCGGGGCCGTTGCGGCATTGATGACGCGCCCGGGAGCGAGGTGATATTTCATCATTGCCTTATACCAGCCCTGCAGGTGCTGCTGAAAAATCCACTGTTCCTGGCGGGCGCACAGCAGCCCGATATTCTGATAGCCGCGCTTTATCAGCATTTGAGTCAGTTCGAACATGGCAGTGACAATATCGATACCGATATTCATATCAATGGGATCGTCACAGGTCGCGCCGATCTCCAACACTGGCATTTCCACTTGGGTCAGCCAGTTTGTTACCGTTTCGCTATGCTCTACGCTTAGCAGAATTGCAGCGGCAAGATTAGAGGCCATCAGCGTTTCCAGCAATTTTTCTTCCCGCTCCAGGCGATGGCGCGATTCAGCCAGCATGATCTGGTAGCCGGCCGGTTGCAGTACCTGCTGTAATCCGGCGAACATCTCGGTACACCCCGATTCGGCCAGGTCGGGCACAATCATGGCGATGGTGCGCGAAGAGGCAGAGGCGAGGGCGCTTGCCGTCAGATTAGGGGTATACCCTAATTCCTGTACCACGGCCTGAATCTTCTCTCTCAGCTTTTCAGAAACCTGTTCCGGTGTACGCAGCGCGCGTGAAACGGTCATGGTGCCCACGCCTGCCTGCTGGGCCACATCTGCGAGCGTCACTTTGCCAGTGCCACGTCTCTTTCTGGTTATCGACATGCTAATTCCTGCTTCACAACCTGTGAGTTATCTGGCGCTCCCGCTCCGTGCTGCGGATTGGGAATTCCCGCAAGTATACGTCGTAACCCGGGAGGTTTTCTGCCTTTTCTCAGCATTCGCTCTTTCTGATAGCGCTATCACAAATTGCGAGTGCGCTAAATGGTAGCGCTATCTTTTGTGGTGCTCATCACAGTAAGAGGTGAATGCCTTGCATAAAGTTTGTTCATTCCAAACGGGTAGCACCGGAGGTTGAAGATGCTGAGTCGCTGGCTGAACGACGCCACCATTCAACTGGCAACGTCAATGGACGACTGGCAGCAGGCACTGGCGTACTGCGCCCGGCCATTGCTGGATCAGGGGGTGATTACGCCGGGCTATCTGGAGGCTATCCAGCAGCAGTATCGCCAGCTGGGCCCGTATTTTGTGCTGGCGCCGGGACTGGCAATGCCCCATGCCCGACCGGAGCAGGGGGCTTTGGCCACAGGGCTGGCGTTATTAAAGCTGGAGCAGGGGGTGACCTTTGGCGGCGTGGAACAGGAGCCCGTGGATTTGATTATTTTGCTGGCAGCCGCCGATCGCCACAGCCATATTGACGCGCTTGCTGCGCTGGCCGAACTTTTTTCCAGTGAAACGGATTTAGCGGCACTTCATGCGGCCACCCGTCGGGAAGAAATAATGGCGATTATCGCCAGATATTAATTAACCGCTCTTTATTTATTTGCTGTGGTAATCCGCGGCATGCACTTCTGTTACTCCTGAATAAAGGTGAATGATGATGAAAATTATGGCGGTGTGTGGATCGGGGCTCGGCAGTAGTTTTATGGTCGAGATGAATATCAAAAAAATTCTTAAAAAAATGGAGATTGAAGCGGACGTGGAACATGCCGATCTGGCCTCTGCCACCATAGATGCGGCCGATCTTTTTGTGATGGCGAAAGATATTGCCGCCAGCGCCAGCGTTCCGGAAGAAAAATTGGTGGTTATCGATAACATTATCGATATTAATGAGCTGGAAATCCGGCTGCGTGCTTATTTTTCCCAAAAGTAACTTCTGAACATCGGGTGGAATTATGCTGAGTTTCATCGTCGATATATTAAAAGTTCCTGCTATTCTGGTGGGAATTATTGCCCTGACTGGATTGCTGGCGCAGAAAAAAGGATTTTCTGATGTGGTGAAAGGCACCATCAAAACGATTCTGGGTTTTGTCGTGTTGGGCGGTGGTGCTACCGTGCTGGTCAGTTCGCTTAATCCTCTGGGGGGAATCTTTGAACATGCGTTTAATATTCAAGGGATTATTCCTAATAATGAGGCGATAGTCTCTATCGCGCTGGAAAAATATGGCGCGGCAACGGCGCTGATCATGGCATTTGGGATGGTGGCGAATATTGTGGTAGCGCGCTTTACCCGGCTGAAATTTATTTTTCTGACCGGCCATCACACCTTTTATATGGCCTGCATGATTAGCGTGATTCTGACGGTGGCGGGGTTTAAAGGGGGAGCTCTGGTCTTTACCGGTTCGCTACTGTTAGGGCTGGTGATGGCCTTCTTTCCGGCGCTGGCCCAGCGCTATATGCGGCGTATTACCGGCAATGATGATATCGCCTTTGGTCATTTCGGAACCCTGGGCTATGTACTGGCGGGCTGGCTCGGGGGCCTGTGCGGTCGGGGATCGCGCTCGACCGAAGAGATGAACCTGCCAAAGAACCTGAGCTTCCTGCGCGATAGCTCTATCTCTATCTCGCTGACGATGATCGTTATCTACATGATTCTGGCAGTATGCGCCGGACGCGACTACGTCGAAGGAGAACTTAGCGTCGGTCAAAACTTTCTGGTCTACGCCATTATTCAGGCTATCACCTTTGCTGCCGGAGTATTCATCATCCTTCAGGGGGTGCGGCTGATCCTGGCGGAAATTGTTCCGGCCTTTACCGGATTTTCAGAGAAGCTGGTACCCAATGCCCGACCGGCGCTGGACTGCCCGGTGGTCTATCCCTATGCCCCGAATGCGGTACTGATTGGTTTCCTGTTTAGTTTTCTTGGCGGGCTGGTGGGGCTATTCCTGTTGGGCCAGTTAAAACTGGTGCTGATCCTGCCCGGGGTGGTGCCACACTTTTTTACCGGCGCAACGGCCGGGGTGTTTGGCAATGCCACGGGGGGACGGCGCGGCGCGATGCTAGGGGCCTTTGCTAACGGCCTGCTGATTACCTTTTTGCCGGTACTGCTGCTGCCGGTGCTGGGGGCGCTGGGATTCGCCAATACCACCTTCTCTGATGCCGATTTTGGGGTTGTGGGGATCGTGCTGGGCAATCTGGCACGCTGGCTGTCGCCGGTACAGATTACCGGTGTAGTGGTGGCTGTGTTCGCACTGCTGGTTATCGCAGGGGTATTGATGAGGAATAAGCCGGTTCGTCGTCACGATGGCGAAGAGAAAGGAGGGGTGAAATCATGACGTCGGTAAGTGAACTGACGCGCCTGGCGCGCGCTATCCGTATTGAAACATTGAAGATGCTGAATCATCTGGGGTTTGGTCATTATGGCGGCAGCATGTCAGTGGTAGAGACCCTGGCGGTACTTTACGGCGATGTGATGCGAATTGATCCCTCAAAAGCAGACTGGCCGGAGCGCGACTATTTCGTGCTATCTAAAGGTCATGCGGGCCCGGCGCTATATAGCACTCTGGCGCTCGGGGGATTTTTTCCCATGGAGGCGCTGGCGACCCTGAATCAGAACGGTACCTGTTTGCCGAGCCACCCCGATAGGCTGAAAACCCCGGGGGTGGACGCCACTACCGGTTCGTTGGGGCAGGGGATCTCTATCGCGGCAGGGATTGCGCTTTCCCACAAGCTGGCCAGCCGCCCGAACCGGGTATTCTGTATTGTCGGTGACGGTGAGTTAAATGAGGGGCAGTGCTGGGAGGCATTCCAGTTTATCGCCCATCACCGCCTGAATAATTTACTGATCTTCGTAGACTGGAATAAGCAGCAACTGGACGGCACCCTGGATGAAATTATCCAGCCTTTCGATCTGGCCGAAAAGTTTCGCGCTTTCGGTTTTGATGTGCTGACCATCAAGGGGGACGATATTGCGGCACTGCATCAGGCGGCGAAGCCCGCGCGCGGCGAGGAGCAACGGCCATTGCTGGTGATTCTGGACAGTCATAAAGGGCAGGGGGTGCCCTGTCTGGAGGCGTTGAGTAATTCACACCATTTGCGGCCCAATGAGAAAATGCGGGCAGCGCTGGAACAGGCGGTCAGAGAACTGGAGGCTATCCATGATTAAGGTTGCCGCCCCGGGCGGAAAAGATAGCGTGGAGATGCGCAGCGTCTATGCGCAGTTTGTCACGGAGCAGATTGCGGCCCAAAGCGGCATTATCGCGTTGGAGGCGGATCTGATGAGTTCAATGGCGATGGACAGCGTGCAGCGTGACCATCCCAGGCACGTAATTAACTGCGGTATTATGGAGGCCAATGCCGTTGGTGTGGCGGCAGGTCTGGCCCTGACCGGACGGCGCCCCTTTTTTCACACCTTTACCGCCTTTGCCAGCCGTCGCTGCTTCGACCAGCTATTTATGGCGCTGGATTACCAGGGTAACAATGTGAAGGTGATAGCTTCCGATGCCGGGGTGACGGCCTGTCATAACGGCGGGACCCATATGTCGTTTGAGGATATGGGGATTGTGCGCGGTCTGGCGCATGCCGTGGTGATGGAGGCTACCGATGCGGTTATGCTGCGCGGGCTCCTGGAACAATTGATCGATATGGAGGGATTCTGCTGGCTGCGCACTATTCGCAAACAGGCCGCCACCGTCTATCAGCCCGGCAGTCGGTTTACTATCGGCAAAGGTAACCTGCTGCGCGACGGCCAGGATGTGACGCTTATTGCCAACGGTATTATGGTGGGTGAAGCGCGCCAGGCGGCACACATACTGGAACAGCAGGGGATAAGCGCCGCAGTTATCGATATGTTCACCCTTAAGCCTATCGATCGACAGCTGATTGTCAGATATGCACGTCAGACGGGGCGCATCGTAACCTGCGAGAATCACAGCATCCATAATGGCCTGGGCTCCGCCGTTGCCGAAGTGCTGGGAGAGTCCTGCCCGACGCCGATGCGGCGCGTTGGGGTTAATGGGCGCTATGGTCAGGTGGGCACCCAGGCGTTTCTTCAGCAGGAGTATGGCCTTACCGCCGGGGATATCGTTGCGGCGGCGCACGAGCTGTTGTAATAGCTCCCCCGCCCACCGATTGCCAGCCGTACCCGCTTGCTCTACCAGTTGCATCAGCGCGTCGGTACCCGCTTCCGGTTCGGCCAGCGCCAGCCAGGCGCCAGGCCTCACGCGCTTTTCGGTCGCCAGGGGGCGATTTTCCATATCGTCTCTTTGTTGAAGTAGCATCAATAGCTAAAAACGATACCGTTTTTTCTGTTGCTCACTGAGGTGAACTGATTCAGGTCATATTTGGTGTCGAAGGGAAAAGCTAGAAATAGGAAATGTGACGGAGAGTGGGTTTGGGGGGAGAAATGTCCGGGCCGCCCCAAAGGACGGCCCGGACATCAGTACGCCACTGCTTACTGCTGGGTGGACTGAATTGCGGTTAGTGCGATGGTGTAGACGATATCGTCAACCAGCGCGCCGCGGGACAGGTCATTCACCGGCTTACGCATACCCTGCAGCATCGGTCCGATGGAGATCAGATCAGCGGAACGCTGTACGGCTTTGTAAGTGGTGTTACCGGTGTTCAGATCCGGGAAGATGAAGACGGTAGCGCGACCAGCAACCGGAGAGTTCGGTGCTTTAGATTTAGCTACGTCGGCCATTACGGCGGCGTCATACTGAAGCGGGCCGTCGATCATCAGATCCGGGCGTTTTTCCTGGGCCAGACGGGTGGCTTCACGCACTTTCTCTACATCGCTACCTGCGCCGGAGGTACCGGTGGAGTAGGAGAGCATCGCGACACGCGGCTCAATACCGAAGGCAGTGGCGGAATCAGCAGATTGAATAGCGATTTCAGCCAGCTGTTCGGCGGTCGGATCCGGGTTGATGGCGCAGTCGCCATAGACGTAAACCTGTTCCGGCAGCAGCATAAAGAACACGGAAGAGACCAGCGAGCTGCCCGGCGCGGTTTTGATCAGCTGCAGCGGCGGACGGATGGTGTTGGCAGTGGTGTGAACAGCGCCAGAAACCAGGCCGTCGACTTCGTCCTGCTCCAGCATCAGCGTGCCCAGCACGACGTTGTCTTCCAGCTGTTCGCGAGCAACGGCTTCGGTCATGCCTTTGTTCTTACGCAGCTCCACCAGGCGGGCAACGTAGCTTTCACGTACCACGTTCGGATCGACGATTTCGATACCGGCACCCAGTTCAACGCCCTGAGAAGCCGCAACGCGGTTTACTTCGTCCGGGTTGCCCAACAGCACACAGGTCGCGATACCGCGCTGTGCGCAGATAGAAGCCGCTTTGACGGTACGCGGTTCGTCGCCTTCCGGCAGCACCACGCGCTTGCCTGCTTTGCGCGCCAGCTCGGTGAGCTGGTAGCGGAAGGCGGGCGGAGAGAGGCGACGGCTGCGCTCGGAAGTGGCGGTCAGAGAGTCGATCCACTCCTGACTGATGTGGCTGGCCACATATTCCTGAACCTTCTCGATACGCTCGTGGTCATCGGCCGGAACTTCGAGGTTGAAGCTCTGCAGGCTCAGCGAGGTCTGCCAGGTATTGGTGCTGACCATAAAGACCGGCAGGCCGGTGCTGAAGGCGCGTTCGCACAGTTTGGCGATGCGCTCGTCCATCTGATAACCGCCGGTCAGCAGCAGGGCGCCGATCTCAACACCGTTCATGGCGGCGAGGCAGGCAGCGACCAGTACGTCAGGGCGATCGGCAGAAGTTACCAGCAGAGATCCCGGGCGGAAGTGCTCCAGCATATGGGGAATGCTGCGGGCGCAGAAGGTCACAGACTTCACGCGACGGGTGTTGATGTCGCCTTCGTTAATGATGTCGGCATTCAGGTGACGAGCCATATCGATGGCGCGGGTGGCTATCAGATCGAAGCTCCACGGCACGGCGCCCAGCACCGGCAGCGGGCTGGTTTCCTGCAGTTTTTTTGGCTCGATGTGGATGACCTGGGCCTTGGTGGAGTCGTCGAAGATCTCGGAGAGATCCGGACGGGTACGGCCCTGCTCGTCAACCGGCGCGTTTAGCTTATTGACGATAACGCCGGTGATGTTGCTGTTCTTCGCGCCGCCGAAGCTGCTGCGAGTCAGTTCCAGACGCTCTTTGATCTGCTCCGGGCTGTCGGTGCCGGGTGCCGTCACGAAGACGATTTCCGCGTTCAGCGTTTTGGCTATCTCGTAGTTCAGCGACTGGGCGAACTGGTGTTTACGGGTCGGCACCAGGCCTTCGACCAGCACCACTTCCGCATCTTTGGTATTGGCGTGGTAGTTGGCGATAATCTCTTCCATCAGCACGTCTTTCTGGTTGCTGGACAACAGCGACTCGACGTGGCTCATGCGCAGCGGCTCGGCGGCCGGCAGGTCGGAGTTAGCGCGGATGATGGTGGTCGTCTGGTCAGGCGCATCGCCGCCGCTGCGCGGCTGGGCGATGGGTTTGAAGACGCTCAGACGAACGCCTTTACGTTCCATTGCGCGGATCACGCCGAGGCTGACGCTGGTCAGGCCGACACTGGTTCCGGTTGGAATAAGCATGATGATACGGGACACGATTTATCCTCTTGCTGCAGGCGCCCGCAGCGGCGGGCGCGACACAAAACAACACCGCCAGCAGGGCTGGCGGTGGGGAATCAGGCGGTCAGACGGCTGGCGTCCTGCGCGATGACCAGTTCTTCGTTGGTCGGAATGACGATGGCCGGACGAGTGCCTTCTTTATTGATGAAGCCAGACTTGCCGAAGCGGGCAGCCAGGTTGCGCTCGTGATCGACTTCGAAGCCCAGTACGCCCAGTTTGCCCAGGGAGAGTTCACGTACCATCGCTGCGTTTTCGCCGATGCCGCCGGTGAAGATGACCGCGTCCAGACGACCATCCATCAGCGCGGTGTAGGAACCGATGTACTTCGCCAGACGGTGGCAGTAAACGTCCATCGCGCGCTTCGCATCTTCTTTGGTGTCGTAGTTATCTTCAACGTAGCGGCAGTCGCTGGTCACTTCGGTCAGACCCAGCAGGCCGGACTCTTTGGTCAGCAGCTTGTTGATCTGATCCACACTCATACCCAGGGTATCGTGCAGATGGAAGACGATAGCCGGGTCGATATCACCGGAGCGGGTGCCCATAACCAGACCTTCCAGCGGGGTCAGACCCATGGAGGTGTCAACGCATTTGCCGTTGCGAATCGCAGAAACGGAACCGCCGTTGCCCAGGTGGCAGGTAATGATGTTCAGCTCTTCCACCGGCTTGTTCAGCACTTTGGCGGCTTCCTGGGTGACATAGAAGTGGCTGGTGCCGTGAGCGCCATAGCGACGAATGCCGTGCTCTTTATACAAGCTGTATGGCAGGGCATAGAGGTAAGACTCTTCCGGCATGGTCTGATGGAACGCGGTGTCGAATACGGCCACGTTTTTGTCCTTCAACTGCGGGAAGGATTTCAGCGCTTCTGCGATGCCGATCAGGTGAGCCGGGTTGTGCAGCGGTGCAAAAGATGCGGAGTCTTTGATGCCCTGGATAACGCTGTCATCAATGACAACGGAGCGGGTGTATTTCTCACCGCCGTGCACGATACGGTGGCCGATAGCGGTCAGTTGGGCGGATAACTCCGGCTTCTGCGCCAGAATGTTATTAACAATAAAGTTCAGCGCTTCGCTATGGGCAGCACCTGCGCCCAGCGCGGCTTCTTCTTTATTTCCGTCCATTTTCCATTTGATGCGGGCTTCCGGCAGGTGGAAACACTCGGCCAGGCCAGAGATATGCTCTTCGCCGTTAGCGGCATCAATGATGGCGAATTTCAGTGAGGAGCTACCGCAGTTCAGAACCAGTACTAACTTACTCGACATGGAAGTACCTATTTATATACGTGGCTAAAAAAACGACATTCAGTCTCTCAGCGTAGCGTAAGATGACGTCGACGTTTATGATTAACGTCATGCCAGGTTCTTTATTTTGGCATGGCGAAGAAATAGTCATGCGTTCAGGCGATTTCGCGTAAACTAAAGACACAGGCGCAAAGCGCAAAATGTGGCACCAGGTGTTCCGTTACGGTTAACCCTACGGGAATCAAAAGGCGGCCACCAAAGGCCGGCACAGGATACCCGATTGCGCCACTTAATGACAAAACATTTTGAATCTTGTCACTTACTGTTGTTATCTTGCATAAAAATTTTATTTTTTGTTTGTGAATTTGAGGTATAAGCCATGTCATCTTCCCCGAATCGCCCGGTGAGCGGGTTTAGCCTGTTTCGTCGGGGTCAGCAGTACGCCGGGACGTGGCCAATGGAAAAACGTCTTGCCCCCGTCTTTGTTGAAAACCGCGTGATTCGCGCTACCCGTTTCGCCATCCGCTTTATGCCGCCGATCGCCATCTTTACGCTGTGCTGGCAGATAGCCCTGGGGGGTCAGATCGGCCCGACTGTCGCAACCGCGCTATTTGCGCTGAGTCTGCCGCTACAGGGGCTGTGGTGGTTGGGTAAGCGTTCGGTGACGCCGCTGCCGCCGTCAGTCCTTCAGTGGTTCTATGAGGTTCGGGAACGTCTGGAAGAAGCCGGGCAGTCAATGACGCCGGTACAGGGCAAGCCTGACTACCAGGCGCTGGCGGAAACCCTTAAACGCGCGTTTCGCCAGTTGGATAAAACTTTTCTTGATGATTTGTAATCCCCCCTGAATTACGCATATAAAGGAAGGCACATTTATGTGCCTCTTTTTTTAGTCTATTGTTCGCAGGCTCTCAGCCTTGAGGAGTAAAGAAATGGAAATGACCAACGCCCAGCGTCTGATTCTTTCGAACCAGTACAAAATGATGACCCTGCTCGATCCGGACAACGCCGAGCGTTATCGTCGCCTGCAGACCATCGTGGAGCGTGGCTACGGGCTGCAGATGCGCGAGCTGGATCGCGAATTTGGTCAGCTCACAGAAGAGACCTGCCGCGAAATCATCGATGTGATGGAGATGTACCACGCTCTGCACGTCTCCTGGAGCAACCTTAAGGATAACCAGGAGATCGACGAACGTCGGGTCACCTTCCTGGGTTTTGATGCCGCGACCGAAGCGCGTTTCCTGGGCTATGTGCGCTTCATGGTGAATGTGGAAGGGCGCTACGCCCACTTCGATGCTGGCAGCCACGGCTTTAACTCGCAGACGCCAATGTGGGATAAATACCAGCGTATGCTGAAGGTCTGGCACGGTTGTCCGCGTCAGTATCACCTCAGCGCCAATGAAATTAGCCAGATTATTAACGCCTGAACCGGGAGGTAATGCGTGGAGTGTCAGGGATTCCTGTTCGATCTTGATGGTACGCTGGTGGATTCACTGCCGGTGGTGGAGCGGGCATGGTGCCGCTGGGCCGATCGTTTCGGCATCAACCATGAAGAGGTGCTGAGCTTTATTCACGGTAAGCAGGCGATAACCTCGCTGCGCCATTTTATGGCCGGGCGTGATGAGGCGGACATTCAACGCGAATTCTACGCGCTGGAGAAAATCGAAGCGGAAGATACTGACGGTGTCATCGCGTTGCCCGGGGCACTGGCTCTGCTTGAACAGTTAAACGCGGCGGGTGTGCCCTGGGCTATCGTGACCTCCGGCTCGCTGCCGGTGGCATCGGCCAGGATCCGGGCGGCGGGGCTGCCGGAGCCGAAGGTTCTGGTGACCGCTGAGCAGGTGGCGAAGGGGAAACCGCAGCCGGATGCCTACCTGCTGGGCGCCCAACGTCTGGCGCTGCAACCGGAAGCCTGCGCGGTGGTGGAAGATGCCCCTGCGGGGATCGAAGCCGGTCTGGCGGCGGGCTGCCGGGTGATTGCGGTTAATGCGCCTCAGGGGACGCCGCGCCTCGACGAGGTGGACTTCGCTATCGCGCGCCTGGATGCGCTGCGGATACTGCCTGAGCCCGGCGGTTTAACGCAGGTGGAAACGCACTGAATAATGACCTGGCCCCGCTTCTGACGGGGCTTTTTTATGGCATGATGTATGTCTGTGTGAATTCAACAAGGATGGGTTGTGAACGCTGAACTTATCTGGGTTCTGTCCCTGTTGGCGGTTGCCGTTATTTTATTCGCGACCGATAAGGTACGCATGGATGCCGTGGCGCTGATGGTGATTGTCGCCTTTGTTTTGAGCGGCACTCTGACCCTGAGCGAGGCCTTTTCGGGCTTTAGCGATCCGAATGTTATCCTGATCGCCGCGCTGTTTATTATCGGCGAGGGGCTGGTGCGCACCGGTGTGGCGGCGCGGATGGGCTCCTGGCTGGTACAGGTGGCGGGCAGTAGCGAAACCAAAATGCTGGTGCTGCTGATGGTGACCGTTGCCGGGTTGGGCGCGTTTATGAGCTCCACCGGCGTAGTGGCGATTTTTATTCCCGTGGTGCTGAGCGTTTCGGCGCGTATGAAAATTGCGCCTTCGGGTTTGATGATGCCGCTCAGCTTTGCCGGTCTTATCAGCGGCATGATGACCCTGGTGGCGACGCCACCTAACCTGGTGGTGAACAGCGAACTGCTGCGCGAAGGACTGCAGGGCTTTCACTTTTTTAGCGTGACGCCGATAGGCGCGGTTATTTTGCTGCTGGGCATCGGCTATATGCTGGTAGCGCGCTTCACCCTGAAGGGGCGGGAGCGGGACGACGGTAAAGAGGGCTGGAAGCGCCGGACTTTTCGGGATTTGATTAAAGAGTATCGCCTGAGCGGGCGGGCGCGGCGCCTGGCGATTCGCCCGGGTTCTCCGTTGATCGGTCAGCGGCTGGACGATCTGAAACTGCGCGAGCGCTATGGTGCTAACGTGATTGGCCTGGAACGTTGGCGTCGCTTCCGGCGTGTGATTGTGAACGCGACCGGTGGAACCGAGTTTCGGGTGCGGGATGTGCTGTTGATCGATATGTCCAATTCAGAAGTCGACCTGCGCGAATTCTGTGGCGAACAGATGCTGGAGCCGATGATACTGCGTGGCGAATACTTTTCCGACCAGGCGCTGGACGTAGGGATGGCCGAAGTGGTGATGACGCCGGAGTCGGAGTTGATGGGACAGGCGGTGCGTCAGATAGCGTTTCGCAGTCGCTATGGTCTGAACGTGGTGGGCATCAAGCGCAACGGCGAAGCGATAGCGGGCGGCTTACTGGATGAGCCGCTGCAGTTGGGAGATACCCTGCTGGTTGTCGGTAACTGGAAGTTGATCAGCCAACTAGGACAGCAGAGCCGCGATTTCGTGGTGCTCAATTTGCCGGTGGAAGAGCAGGAAGCCTCTCCTGCCCATAGTCAGGCACCCCATGCCATTTTTTGCCTGGCGCTGATGGTAGCGCTGATGCTAACCGATGAGGTCCCCAATCCCGTTGCGGCCATTATCGCCTGTCTGTTGATGGGTAAGTTTCGCTGTATCGACTCTGAAAGCGCCTGGAAAGCGATCCACTGGCCAAGCATTATCCTGATTGTGGGCATGATGCCTTTCGCGCTGGCGTTGCAGAAAACTGGCGGGGTGGATCTGATCGTTAAAGGGCTAATGGAGGTGGGCGGTGGTTACGGGCCGCATCTGATGCTGGTTTGTCTGTTTGTACTGTGCGCCACCATTGGGCTGTTTATCTCTAACACCGCCACGGCGGTGTTGATGGCGCCAATCGCGCTGGCGGCGGCGAAGTCGATGGGCGTTTCTCCTTATCCTTTTGCGATGGTGGTCGCCATGGCGGCATCCGCCGCCTTTATGACGCCGGTTTCGTCGCCGGTGAATACTCTGGTGCTGGGGCCGGGTAACTATCAGTTCAGCGACTTTGTGAAGATTGGCGTGCCATTCACCCTGATTGTGATGGTGGTCTGCGTGTTGCTGATTCCGGTACTGTTTCCGTTCTGATCTCTTCCCGCCCGGTGTTTAACGTCGGGTGGTTATTTCTGATGCGCCGAGAGTTCGTGACGCGCCGCCTGGGCCAGAAAGTGACTACGATCTCGATAAGCGGCGGGATTCTCTTTTACCCGATTATCAATGCAGGCCAGCAGAGTATCGGGTAGTGAAATATTGATGCGCAGCGGCTTACCGCTAAAGCGGCTGATATCGACATCGACGGCGAACCATTCGCTATAGTCTACCCACTGGGGATCCTTCTTATAGCGCAGAGTGCCCGCATCGTGGAGAGTGGACAGATCGACGCTGTCTTCCGCCATCTGTTCCACAATAAGCAGAATGGCTTCTCTTGCCCTGGCGGCCATTTCCGCTTCGGTATCGGCGGCGGAAAGGCAACCGTAGCTTTCGTTACACAGAGCCGGTACCACCAGTCCGAACGCGGTCTGGTCATTTTCCGGTAAGCAAACGCCAACAGAGAAAAACATATATGGCCTCCTGGTTAGTGGGTCTGGATCCCCGCCATCCTTTTGATAGCTTTTACCGTGCCGACAGGTAAATCCTTTTTGGGATGTGGGACCGGGAATGTACGCCCGGTAATGGGAGACCACCAGATTTGATGACTGCCGCCGCCCTGGCGGCGCAGAATGCAACCTGCCGCAGTCAGCGTTTTTATCAGATCGCCGGATTTCATGGTTCCCTCCCGGTAGTGATATTTATACACACGAGTACACACGAATCAAGTTCAACCTGACCATAATGCAAATTGCGTCACGGCATGATACGGCGTTGTGGTTCCAAAGGGCGGGAGAGAGTGATTTTTTGCGAGAGGTTACGAAGAGAAAAAGAGCCCGTCAGAAGCGGGCTCCAGGAAATGGTTACAGCGGAGAGTCCTGGCTGATTTCGTCGAGCGACAGATGAAAGCTGGGAACGAAGACCTGCATAAAATAGTCCATTTCTTCACTTTTTCGCTCGGCCAGGGTCTTTTCCAGTCGGCTCTTTGCCAGTAGAAACTCATTGTTCCCGGCGGACAATTCCTCCAGGCACTTCAGGTAAGCACACAGAGCATCTGCCTGTTTAACCAGCGATTTTTCCTCTGCGCTGTATTGCTGTTCATCGATAAGTGGGGCGAAGATATCGCGCAACTCTTCGGGAACCATCTCGACCAGTTTGTGCTGGGCTATCTTTTCAATCGCCTTATACTCATGAGCAATCTGGGTGTTGAAATACTTTACCGGTGTCGGTAGATCGCCGGTTAGCACTTCGCTGGCGTCGTGATAGAGCGCCAGCAGGGCGATCCGTTCGGCGTTAAGATTGCCGCCAAACTTGCGGTTTTTGATAGCTGCCAGCGCATGGGCGACCATCGCCACTTGCAGACTGTGCTCGGAAACATTTTCCGTACGCACGTTGCGCATCAGCGGCCAGCGATTAATCAGTTTCAGGCGGGAAAGGTGGGCGAAAAAGTGACTCTGGCTCATAGTACATCATTCCGGAAACGGTATTGAACCATTGTGAGGGCAGCGAAGGGAAGATGCAAATCCCTGCGCTGCCGCGCGCTTTATTGATGGTAACCGGAAAGGAAACGGTCGAACTTGCTGATGGCCATCGCCAGATCGTCAACCCGGGGCAGGGTGACGATACGCACGTGATCCGGGTACGGCCAGTTAAAGGCGCTGCCCTGAACCAACAACACTTTTTCCTGCAGCAGGAAGTCGAGCACCATTTTCTGGTCGTCATGCAAGTTAAAGCGTTTGGGGTCGATGCGCGGGAACATATAGAGCGCGCCATTTGGCTTAACGCAGGTCACGCCAGGAATATCGTTAATCAGTTCCCAGGCGCGATTACGCTGCTCATAAAGACGGCCGCCTGGCAGGATAAATTCACTGATGCTCTGATAACCGCCCAGTGCGGTCTGAATGGCGTGCTGGGCCGGGACGTTAGCGCACAGTCGCATCGACGCCAGCATTTCCAGCCCTTCGATATAGCCACGGGCGTGCTTCTTCGGTCCGTTCAACACCATCCAGCCCTGGCGGAAACCCGCCACGCGGTAAGTTTTTGACAGACCATTAAAGGTGATGGTCAGCAGATCGGGCGCCAGTGCGGCAATAGAGTGATGTTGCGCCTCATCGTAAAGAATCTTGTCGTAGATCTCGTCGGCAAAAATGATCAGGTTGTGCTGGCGGGCGAGCTCAACAATCTCCAGCAGCAACTCTCTGGAATAGACGGCGCCGGTGGGATTGTTGGGATTAATGATGACGATTCCGCGGGTGCGGGGCGTAATCTTTGAACGAATGTCGTCCAGATCCGGGAACCAGTCGGATGATTCATCGCACAGATAATGCACCGCATTACCGCCGGACAGTGAGACCGCTGCAGTCCACAATGGGTAGTCCGGCGCTGGTACCAGCATCTCGTCGCCGCTGTTCAGCAGAGCCTGCATGGCCTGCACAATAAGCTCTGAAACCCCATTGCCGATATAGATATCTTCGGTGGTAATATCCAGCATGCCGCGCTGCTGATAGTGCTGCATAATGGCTTTACGAGCCGACCAGAGTCCTTTGGAGTCGCAGTAGCCCTGAGCCGTTGGCAGATTGCGGATGACGTCCACTAGGATCTCATCCGGGGCCTCAAAACCGAAAGGGGCCGGGTTGCCGATATTCAGTTTCAGAACCTTATTGCCTTCTTCTTCAAGGCGTTTGGCCTCTTTTAGTACCGGGCCACGGATGTCATAGCAGACGTGATCGAGTTTGCTGGATTTTTCGATGGGTGACATGAATCAGACCTTTTATTGTTACGGCTTCCGGCCGTGGAAGCGCAGCGCCTGTCAATGTACTCCTCCCGCGCGCGCTTTTGAAGCCCGAAAAGAGGGTCAAAACGTCGAGACGGGACAATTGTTACAACATTCGGGGAATAATAAAAAAAACCGGTTCAGGATAAAATAATGTTTTGATTCCGCAGGTTTTTATGGGAAAGGGCAGATAACTTAGCGTTAAATGCGATACGGTTCTACTCAAGGTGCTATCCAGGAGAAAGTGTGATCCCGACATGCAGAATTATCCTGTTTTTCACTTAAGCAATGGTTAACTTTTCCAGGTGAGAAGATTTGAAAATTAATTATCAGGTTAAAAATTTGTAGAGTAAGGCGGTCAATGTTGTTAGCTAAACTCGCAAAATGGATGGTTAATTATTCAGATACCTCTAATGGGGTAAGCTCGCTGGTGAGTGTTATAAACAGTGAAACAGAGCTTTCAAAAACAGATACAGATCAGATAAATCGCAAGAAAGCTTATAAATGAAGCAAAGTTGAGATAAGATATGCCCCTACCGTCAGAGTGGTCAGCTCGGTTCCACGTTATCTGCCGGAAGCGGTAAGCGCACAAAACCCATGCAGTCTTAAGGGGTTAACTAACAAATAGTCAAACTGTAAAATAGTTTAACTTTCCTAAAGATAAATTTTACTGAAAGTGATAAAAAACGTTAATTCTTTAAACGCGTTGACAATGATTTCCATACTTTAATTGACGGGAGTAGCGTATAAAAACGAGAATTTGGCCGTTGGGCTGATTAACAGGATATATGAATCCGACAAAAATGCTGTCAATAATCTTCAGCTCCAGGAATAGATGTCCCAATAAATAAATCAGGATGACTGCCAGGAACTGGCAGCTTCAGAACTGAACGGAGACGTGCTTCAAAAGGAATTGCTTTATCTCTTTGATAATACACAGCAATAGAACCGGGGCAGCTCCATAAGAGCAACCTACTACGTGAAAAAATATGATAAATGCAAACCGTCCGATACTTAACCTCGATCTTGATCTGCTGCGAACCTTTGTTGCAGTCGCCGATCTGAATACCTTTGCTGCTGCTGCGGCAGCCGTTTGCCGTACTCAGTCCGCTGTCAGTCAGCAGATGCAGCGGCTTGAGCAATTGGTGGGTAAAGAACTGTTCGCTCGCCATGGACGCAACAAGCTGCTAACTGAACACGGTATCCAGCTCCTGGGGTATGCCAGAAAAATCCTACGTTTTAACGATGAAGCGTGCAGTTCATTAATGTTTAACGATCTCCAGGGCGTTCTGACAATCGGCGCTTCTGATGAGTCTGCAGATACCATTCTGCCGTTTTTACTCAACCGGATTAGCTCATCCTGGCCTCGGCTGGCGATTGACGTTCGGGTAAAGCGTAATCCCTGTATGCCCGAGATCCTGCGTCAGCAGGAGGTGGACCTGGTCGTCACCACATCATGCCTGGAGCAGGCCGATTGCCTGACATTACGTACCTCGCCCACGCTCTGGTATTGCGCGGCTGATTATATCTTCCAGAAAGGGGAGACTGTGCCGCTGGTATTGCTGGATGAGCCCAGCCCCTACCGGGATATGATGGTCGGACATCTGAACGAAGCCGGCATTCCCTGGCGTATCTCTTATGTCGCGTCTACGCTGCCGGCCGTTAAGGCGGCGGTGAAAGCGGGACTGGGGATTACCGCTCGTCCTGTCGAGATGATGAGCCAGGAGCTGCGTGTGTTGGGGCATTCTGATGGTCTGCCGCAGCTGCCGGAAACCCGCTATCATCTGTGCCATCACCATACGTCTTCCAGCAAGCTGGCGGAGGCTGTATTCCGGGCGCTGGGTGATGAACATAACTTCTGGCATTACTGCCAGAACGGCGGTGCCAGTGGCGAAGCGCAGTCACGTGGCGAAAGCAGCAGCGGCGACTGATGAAAGCGTCTGTGACTTTCCGAACGTAATGATTAAAAACAGGCCGCTAAACGGTTTTTTAAGCCGGGCGGCTCGTTTTTTAACCTCTCCTCGTCGGCAGGCCTGCTGGCGGTGAAAAAATGCGCTAATTTTATAAAGGCGTCTCTGCTTTTTTTGATCTCAAACCGTGAATCCAGGATGACAGGCCGCATTTCTTGTTAAAAAAACACCGTCATTGTTGCTGCTTTTTTATGTAAATTAACAAAACCGTGTCCTGGATCAAGAAATTACTCCCTTCAGGGGGGATGAAACTCTGACAATTCCTGCCAGAATAGTAGGGTAGTACCCTTTTCACACAGTGACGGACTCGATTCAACAGTAGCATTTTGGGCTATATGTCCCGCAGATGTAATCGATATGGCATAAAATGTTAATGAGAATGGTGTTATGTGAACTAATGTGTGGATACCTTTGTTAAAGTTGACAAAAGGTTATAGAAAGGGGTAAAAAACCCTAATAATTAGCTGCCTTACCGTTCTTCTTTGTGGCAGAAATTGTGCGGTTTTTTGTTCCTTCCCGTAAATCATTGTGGTGTTCATCTGCTGCATGCGCACAGGCAGAGATTCCGTAACCACTTTTTGAGAAAGCTTTGAGTATGTCAACATCCATTGAAGTCATCGCTCACCACTGGGCGTTTGCCATCTTTTTCATTGTTGCCATTGGTCTGTGTTGTCTGATGCTGGCCGGGGCCTGGTTCCTGGGTGGTCGCGCTCGCGCAAGACACAAAAACACGCCCTTTGAGTCAGGTATCGATCCGGTTGGAACGGCACGCTTACGCCTTTCAGCTAAGTTCTATCTGGTTGCCATGTTCTTCGTCATCTTCGACGTAGAAGCGCTTTATCTTTACGCATGGGCAATCTCCGTTCGCGAAAGCGGGTGGGTAGGATTTATCGAGGCCGCAATTTTCATTTTAGTGCTACTGGCAGGTCTGGTTTATCTGGTGCGTATCGGCGCGCTGGACTGGACGCCCGCGCGTTCGCGCCGCGAGCTTGTTAATCCGGAACCGACCAACAGTCACACTCACCAACAACGCTAAACGCGAGGCAATCAGATGGACTATACGCTCACTCGCATAGATCCTAACGGCGAGAATGACCGTTACCCCCTACAAAAGCAGGAGACCGTAGCCGATCCTCTCGAGCAGCACGTACACCGCAGCGTGTATATGGGCAAGCTCGAGCATGCGCTGCACGATATGGTGAACTGGGGGCGTAAAAATTCCCTGTGGCCTTATAACTTCGGCCTTTCCTGCTGCTACGTTGAAATGGTGACCTCCTTTACGGCGGTGCACGACGTTGCGCGCTTCGGCGCCGAAGTTCTCCGCGCCTCTCCGCGTCAGGCGGATTTTATGGTGGTCGCTGGCACCTGCTTTACCAAGATGGCACCGGTTATTCAGCGTCTTTACGATCAGATGCTGGAGCCCAAATGGGTCATCTCTATGGGGGCCTGCGCCAACTCCGGCGGCATGTACGATATTTATTCTGTGGTGCAGGGGGTGGATAAATTCCTGCCGGTAGATGTGTATATTCCAGGCTGCCCACCGCGTCCGGAAGCGTATATGCAGGCGCTGATGCTTTTGCAGGAGTCTATTGGCAAAGAGCGCCGTCCGCTCTCCTGGGTCGTAGGCGACCAGGGGGTTTATCGCGCCAATATGCAGTCTGAGCGCGAACGTAAGCGCGGCGAACGCATTGCCGTGACAAACCTGCGTACACCAGACGAAATTTAACCGACGTCTGCGGTCGTGAAACCTCCCCTCGCATATTAAAACCCATAAGCGCGAGGTCACGACCGGCAGTCAGCATTGAACCGTTGGCAATGGTGAACAATATGACCGACTTAACCGCGCAAGACGTGACACAGCCAGGCTGGCAAACCCGGGATCATCTGGATGATCCAGTCATTGGCGAACTGCGCAACCGTTTTGGGCCGGATGCCTTTACTGTCCAGGCGACCCGTACCGGGGTTCCCGTTGTCTGGGTCAGAAGAGAACAGCTCCTGGAAGTGGGGGAGTTTTTAAGGAAGCTTCCCAAACCTTATGTCATGCTTTTCGATCTGCATGGCATGGATGAACGACTCCGCACACACCGCGAAGGCTTGCCCGACGCGGATTTTTCCGTTTTCTACCACCTGATTTCCATCGATCGCAACCGCGATATTATGCTGAAAGTAGCGCTGGCGGAAAACGATTTGAATGTGCCGACTTTCACCAAACTCTTCCCGAACGCCAACTGGTATGAGCGCGAGACTTGGGAGATGTTCGGTATTACTTTTACCGGCCACCCGCGCCTGACCCGCATCATGATGCCGCCCACCTGGGAAGGGCATCCGCTGCGTAAAGACTATCCGGCGCGCGCCACCGAATTCGACCCCTTCACCCTGACCAAACAGAAAGAAGATCTGGAAATGGAGGCGCTGACCTTCAGGCCGGAAGAGTGGGGCATGAAGCGCGGTAGCGAAAATGAGGACTTTATGTTCCTCAACCTGGGGCCGAACCACCCGTCGGCCCATGGCGCGTTCCGTATTATCCTGCAGCTGGACGGCGAAGAGATCGTCGACTGCGTGCCGGATATCGGTTACCACCACCGCGGCGCGGAAAAGATGGGCGAGCGTCAGTCCTGGCACAGCTACATCCCTTATACCGACCGTATCGAGTATCTGGGCGGTTGCGTTAACGAAATGCCTTACGTGCTGGCGGTTGAAAAGCTGGCGGGCATTACCGTGCCGGATCGCGTCAACGTGATTCGCGTGATGCTCTCTGAGCTGTTCCGTATTAACAGCCACCTGCTCTATATCTCCACCTTTATTCAGGACGTCGGCGCCATGACGCCGGTCTTCTTCGCCTTTACCGACCGTCAGAAGATTTACGACCTGGTGGAAGCGATCACCGGTTTCCGTATGCACCCGGCCTGGTTCCGCATCGGCGGCGTGGCGCACGATTTACCGCGCGGCTGGGATCGCCTGCTGCGTGAATTCCTTGAGTGGATGCCGAAGCGTCTGGACTCCTATGAGAAAGCGGCGCTGCGTAACACCATCCTGAAGGCCCGTTCCCAGGGCGTGGCCGCCTACGGCGCGAAAGAGGCGTTGGAGTGGGGCACCACCGGGGCAGGGCTGCGCGCCACCGGTATCGACTTCGACGTGCGTAAGGTGCGCCCGTACTCCGGTTATGAAAACTTCGACTTCGAAGTGCCGGTGGGCGGCGGTGTCAGCGACTGCTACACCCGCGTGATGTTGAAGGTGGAAGAGCTGCGCCAGAGCCTGCGGATTCTGGAGCAGTGCCTGAAAAATATGCCGGAAGGTCCGTTTAAGGCCGACCATCCGCTGACCACGCCGCCGCCGAAAGAGCGCACGCTGCAGCATATCGAAACCCTGATCACCCACTTCCTGCAGGTTTCCTGGGGCCCGGTCATGCCGGCCAACGAATCCTTCCAGATGGTGGAGGCCACCAAGGGGATTAACAGTTACTACCTGACCAGCGACGGCAGCACCATGAGCTACCGTACCCGTGTACGCACGCCGAGCTTCGCGCACCTGCAGCAGATCCCGTCGGCGATCCGCGGCAGCCTGGTATCGGACCTGATCGTCTATCTGGGTAGTATCGATTTTGTCATGTCAGATGTGGATCGCTAATTATGCACGAGAATCAACAACCACAAACCGAGGCTTTTGAGCTGAGTGCCGCTGAGCGCGAGGCGATCGAGCACGAAAAACATCACTATGAGGATCCTCGTGCGGCCTCCATTGAAGCATTGAAGATCGTCCAGAAGCAGCGCGGCTGGGTGCCGGACGGCGCCATCGAAGCCATTGCGCAGATCCTGGGGATTCCGGGTAGTGACGTGGAAGGAGTGGCGACATTCTACAGCCAGATCTTCCGCCAGCCGGTGGGGCGCCACGTGATTCGCTATTGCGACAGCGTGGTATGCCACATTACCGGCTATCAGGGCATTCAGTCGGCGATTGAAAAGCACCTGCAGATCAAACCGGGTCAGACCACCTTCGACGGCCGTTTTACCCTGCTGCCCACCTGTTGTCTGGGCAACTGCGACAAGGGGCCGACCATGATGATTGACGAAGATACCCACAGTCATCTGACGCCGGACGGGATCCCCGAACTACTGGAGCAGTATAAATGAAGCCGATTACTCTGACTCCCGAAACCCATCCTCTGACCTGGCGCATGCGCGACGATCAACAGCCGGTGTGGCTGGATGAGTACCGCAGCAAAAATGGTTATGAAGGTGCCAGGAAGGCCCTTGGCAGCATGGCGCCGGATGAGATTGTCGCTCAGGTGAAAGACGCTGGCCTGAAAGGGCGCGGCGGCGCGGGCTTCTCCACGGGTTTGAAGTGGAGTCTGATGCCGAAAGATGAATCCATGAACATCCGCTACCTGCTATGTAACGCCGATGAGATGGAGCCTGGCACCTATAAAGACCGTCTGTTGATGGAACAGCAGCCGCACCTGCTGGTGGAAGGCATGCTGATCGCCGCGTTCGCCCTGAAGGCGTACCGCGGCTACATCTTCCTGCGCGGCGAATATGTAGAAGCGGCGGCGAACCTGCGTCGCGCCATCGCGGAGGCGACCGAAGCCGGACTGTTGGGGAAAAATATCCTCGGTTCTGGTTTTGACTTCGAGCTGTTTGTGCATACCGGCGCGGGTCGTTACATCTGCGGTGAAGAGACGGCGCTGATTAACTCGCTGGAAGGACGCCGCGCGAATCCACGTTCCAAGCCGCCGTTCCCCGCCACTGCCGGGGTATGGGGTAAGCCGACCTGCGTGAACAACGTGGAAACGCTGTGTAACGTACCGGCGATTCTGGCAAACGGCGTTGACTGGTACAAAGGCATCTCTGCCGGTAAAAGCGAAGATTGCGGTACTAAGCTGATGGGCTTTTCTGGCCGGGTGAAAAACCCCGGCGTCTGGGAACTGCCGTTCGGCACTACCGCTCGCGAGATTCTGGAAGACTACGCCGGTGGTATGCGCGATGGTCTGACGCTGAAGGCCTGGCAGCCAGGCGGCGCCGGGACAGACTTCCTGACCGATGCACACCTCGATCTGCCCATGGAATTTGCCAGTATCGGCAAAGCCGGCAGCCGTCTGGGTACTGCGCTGGCGATGGCCGTCGACAACGAAATCAATATGGTCTCTCTGGTGCGTAATCTGGAAGAGTTCTTTGCCCGTGAATCCTGCGGCTGGTGTACTCCGTGCCGCGACGGTCTGCCCTGGAGCGTGAAGATCCTGCGCGCGCTGGAGCGTGGTGAAGGGCAGCCGGGCGATATCGAAACCCTGGAGCAACTGTGCCGCTTCCTGGGGCCGGGGAAAACCTTCTGTGCTCACGCGCCCGGTGCCGTGGAGCCTCTGCAAAGCGCGATCAAATACTTCCGCGACGAATTTGAAGCGGGCATTAAACAGGACTTCAGCAACCTGCATGCCATTAACGGCATCCAGCCTAACCTGTTAAAGACGCGCTGGTGATTAGCCCCCTCACCCCGACCCTCTCCCCACAGGGGAGAGGGAGATAAAGCGGGACCCCGGCCTTCGGGTTCCTCCTCTCCCGGAGGGAGAGGGCAGGGTGAGGGTGGTTTTACGAATTTTGATTAACGCCCGGTATTCGCCGGGCCAACTGGAAGCATGCTGACTATGGCTACGATTCATGTAGACGGCAAAGAATACGAGGTAGATGGAGCGGATAACCTGCTACAGGCTTGTCTCTCCCTCGGCCTTGATATTCCTTACTTTTGCTGGCATCCGGCGCTGGGAAGCGTAGGTGCCTGCCGCCAGTGTGCGGTGAAGCAGTATCAGAATGCGGAAGATACCCGCGGCCGCCTGGTGATGTCCTGTATGACCCCGGCCGCTGACGGCACCTTTATCTCTATTGATGATGAAGAGGCAAAACAGTTCCGCGAAAGCGTGGTGGAGTGGCTGATGACTAACCATCCCCACGACTGCCCGGTGTGCGAAGAAGGGGGCAACTGTCACCTTCAGGATATGACGGTAATGACCGGCCACAGTTTCCGCCGTTACCGCTTTACCAAGCGCACCCACCGCAATCAGGAACTCGGCCCCTTTATCTCTCACGAGATGAACCGCTGTATCGCCTGCTACCGCTGCGTGCGTTACTACAAAGATTACGCGGACGGCACCGACCTTGGGGTTTACGGCGCCCACGACAACGTCTATTTCGGGCGCCCGGAAGACGGTACGCTCGAGAGTGAGTTTTCCGGCAACCTGGTGGAAGTCTGTCCGACCGGGGTCTTTACCGATAAGACTCACTCCGAGCGCTACAACCGTAAGTGGGATATGCAGTTCGCTCCGAGCATCTGCCAGCAGTGCAGCATCGGCTGTAACACCAGCCCTGGTGAGCGCTATGGCGAGCTGCGTCGCATTGAAAACCGCTATAACGGTAGCGTAAACCACTATTTCCTGTGCGATCGCGGCCGTTTTGGCTACGGCTACGTTAACCTGAAAGACCGTCCACGCCAGCCGGTACAGCGCCGTGGCGATGATTTGATTGCGCTCAACGCTGAACAGGCGATGCAGGGCGCGGCGGATATTCTGCGTCAGTCTAAAAAGGTTATTGGTATCGGTTCACCGCGCGCCAGCATTGAAAGCAACTTCGCGCTGCGCGAGCTGGTGGGTGCCGACAACTTCTATACCGGCATTGCCGGTGGCGAGCAGGCGCGCATTCAGATGATGCTGAAGGTGCTGCGTGAAAGCGGCGTCAGCACGCCATCGCTGCGTGATATCGAATCCTATGATGCGGTGTTGGTCCTCGGTGAGGATATCACCCAGACCGGCGCCCGCGTTGCGCTGGCTATCCGCCAGGCGATTAAGGGGAAGGCGCGCGAGATGGCTGCCGCCCAGAAGGTGGCCGACTGGCAGATTGCCGCCATCATGAATATCGGTCAGCACGCCAAACACCCGCTGTTTGTCACCAACGTAGATGCTACCCGCCTCGACGATATGGCAGCCTGGACCTATAAGGCGCCGGTGGAAGATCAGGCGCGTCTTGGCTTCGCTATTGCCCACGGGCTGGACGACAGCGCTCCGGCAGTGGAAGGGCTGGATCCGGAGCTGGGCCGTAAGGTGGATGTCATCGTACAGGCGCTGGCTGGTGCGAAGAAACCGCTGATTATTTCAGGCACTAACGCCGGTAGTGAAGCCGTGCTGCAGGCAGCGGCCAACGTGGCCAAAGCGCTGAAAGGGCGTGGTGCCGATGTCGGCGTCACTATGGTTGCCCGTGCGGTCAACAGCGTTGGGCTGGGCATGATTGGCGGCGGTTCTCTTGATGAGGCGCTCACCGAGCTGGAAAACGGCAGCGCCGATGCGGTCATCGTGCTGGAAAACGATCTGCATCGTCACGCTTCGAAAGCGCGGGTTGATGCGGCTCTGAGCAAGGCGCCGCTGGTGCTGGTTGTCGACCATCAGCGCACGGCGATTATGGATCATGCGCATCTGGTGCTTTCCGCTGCCAGCTTCGCAGAAAGCGACGGAACGGTCATCAACAATGAAGGTCGCGCCCAGCGCTTCTTCCAGGTTTACGACCCGACCTACTACGACAGCAGTGCGATTATGCTGGAAAGCTGGCGCTGGCTGCATTCGCTGCACAGCACGGTGGAAAACCGCGAGGTGGACTGGACCCAGCTTGACCACGTGATCGACGCCTGCATTAAGCAGTTCCCGGAACTGGCCGGTATTAAAGATGCCGCTCCTGATGCCTCTTTCCGCATCCGCGGTCAGAAACTGGCGCGTGAACCGCACCGTTACAGCGGCCGTACCGCCATGCGCGCCAACATCAGCGTGCATGAACCGCGTCAGCCGCAGGATCAGGACTCAATGTTCGCCTTCTCAATGGAAGGGAACAACCAGCCGGGAGCCGCGCGCTCTCAGGTACCTTTTGCCTGGGCGCCAGGCTGGAACTCCCCGCAGGCCTGGAACAAATTCCAGGACGAAGTGGGCGGCCATTTACGCCATGGCGATCCTGGCGTTCGCCTGATCGAAGCGGCCGACGGTCAGCTTGATTACTTCAGTGACGTTCCTGCACGTTTTACTCAGCAGGAAGGAAGCTGGCTGATCGCACCTTACTACCACCTGTTTGGCAGCGACGAGATGTCGGCTCGCTCGCCGGTGTTCCAGAGCCGTATGCCGCAGGCTACGGTGCGCCTTAACCCGGCCGATGCTGCAAAGCTTGGCGTTAACGAAGGCGCCATGCTGACCTTTAGCTGGGAAGGGCAGGCCATTACGCTGCCGCTCACGCTTTCCGAAGGGCTGGCGCCGGGTCTGGTGGGATTACCGATGGGCATGCCGGGTATCGCGCCGGTCCTTGCCGGGGCACGTCTTGATAACCTGAGGGAGGCAGCGCAATGAGTTGGTTAACACCGGATGTTATCGAGATCCTGCTGAGCGTCCTGAAGGCCATTGTGATCCTGCTGGTCGTGGTCACCTGCGGCGCCTTTATGAGTTTTGGCGAGCGTCGTCTGCTGGGCCTGTTCCAGAACCGCTACGGACCTAACCGTGTGGGCTGGGGCGGTTCGCTGCAGCTGGTGGCGGACATGATCAAGATGTTCTTTAAAGAGGACTGGATCCCGAAATTCTCGGACCGCGTCATCTTCACCCTGGCGCCGATGATCGCCTTCACCTCGCTGCTGCTGGCCTTTGCTATTGTGCCGGTCAGCCCTAACTGGGTGGTGGCCGATCTGAACATCGGGATTCTGTTCTTCCTGATGCTGGCGGGTCTGGCGGTCTACGCGGTGCTGTTCGCTGGCTGGTCGAGTAACAACAAATACTCTCTGCTGGGGGCGATGCGCGCTTCGGCCCAGACCCTGAGCTATGAGGTGTTTATCGGGCTCTCCCTGATGGGTGTGGTGGCGCAGGCCGGTTCATTCAATATGACCGACATCGTCAACAACCAGGCGCATCTGTGGAACGTCATTCCGCAGTTCTTCGGCTTTGTCACTTTCGCTATCGCAGGCGTTGCGGTGTGTCACCGTCACCCCTTCGACCAGCCGGAAGCCGAACAGGAGCTGGCGGATGGTTACCATATCGAATATTCCGGCATGAAGTTCGGTCTGTTCTTCGTCGGGGAATACATCGGAATCGTCACCGTTTCGGCGCTGATCGTCACGCTGTTCTTCGGTGGCTGGCATGGTCCGTGGTTGCCGCCCTTCATCTGGTTTGCGCTGAAAACCGCATTCTTCATGATGATGTTTATTTTGATCCGCGCGTCACTGCCGCGCCCGCGTTATGACCAGGTCATGTCCTTCGGTTGGAAGGTGTGCCTGCCACTGACGCTGATCAATTTGTTGGTGACCGCCGCGGTCATTCTCTGGCAGATGCCATAAGGGGTGAGAAAACCATGACATTGAAAGACTTAGTGGTTGGTTTCGGCACCCAACTACGCAGTATCTGGATGATTGGCATGCACGCGTTCGCCAAACGCGAAACGCGCATGTATCCGGAAGAGCCGGTATATCTGCCGCCGCGCTACCGTGGCCGTATCGTGTTGACCCGCGATCCGGACGGCGAAGAGCGCTGCGTGGCCTGCAACCTGTGCGCGGTCGCCTGCCCGGTGGGCTGTATTTCTCTGCAGAAAGCGGAAACTAAAGACGGGCGCTGGTATCCGGAATTCTTCCGTATCAACTTCTCGCGCTGCATCTTCTGCGGCCTGTGCGAAGAGGCCTGTCCCACCACCGCGATTCAGCTGACGCCGGATTTCGAGCTGGGCGAGTTTAAGCGCCAGGATCTGGTGTATGAAAAAGAGGATCTGCTGATCTCCGGTCCGGGCAAGTACCCGGAATATAACTTTTACCGGATGGCGGGTATGGCAATCGACGGCAAAGATAAGGGCGAAGCGGAAAACGAAGCTAAGCCTATCGACGTCAAAGGCCTGTTACCTTAAGGAGTCGGGAATGGAATTTGCTTTTTATATCTGCGCCCTTGTGGCGGTCCTGGCCACCCTACGGGTGATCACCCATACCAATCCGGTGCATGCGCTGCTGTATCTGATCATCTCTCTGTTGGCTATCTCGGGCGTTTTCTTCGCGCTGGGCGCCTACTTTGCCGCGGCGCTGGAGATCATCGTGTACGCCGGAGCCATCATGGTGCTCTTCGTCTTCGTGGTGATGATGCTTAACCTGGGCAAGTCGGTGGTGGATCAGGAACGCGAGTGGCTGAAGCCGCAGCTGTGGATTGGTCCGGGGCTGCTTTCCGCCATTCTGCTGGCAGTGGTGGTTTACGCCATCCTGAGCGTTAACGACCAGGGCATCGACGGTACCGCCATTAGCGCCAAACAGGTCGGTATCGCGCTGTTCGGCCCCTATGTTCTGGCGGTGGAGCTGGCTTCTATGCTGCTGCTGGCGGGCCTGGTCGTAGCCTTCCACATCGGGCGTGAGGAGAGGCCAGGCGAGCTTTTGAGCAACCGCCCTGGCGATAGCGCGAAAAGAAAAACGGAGGAGCACGCATGATCCCGTTACAACATGGACTGATTCTGGCCGCCGTGCTGTTTGTTCTTGGGCTGACCGGTCTGGTCATTCGTCGCAACCTGCTGTTTATGCTGATTAGTCTGGAAGTGATGATTAATGCGGCCGCCCTCGCCTTTGTGGTGGCGGGCAGCTACTGGGGTCAGGCCGACGGTCAGGTGATGTATATCCTGGCTATTAGTCTTGCCGCGGCCGAAGCCAGTATTGGCCTGGCGCTGCTGCTGCAGCTCCATCGTCGTCGCCAGAATCTGAATATCGATTCAGTAAGTGAGATGCGCGGATGAATCTGCTCTGGTTAACTATTGTTCTGCCACTGATTGGCTATTTGCTGCTCGCTTTTTCCCGCGGGCGCTGGTCGGAAAACCTGGCGGCTGCGGTGGGCGTCGGTTCCGTCGGTCTGGCGGCGCTGGTCACCGCGTACGCCGGTATGGAGTTTATGGAAAACGGTCGCCAGGCTTTCAGCCTGCCGCTGTGGACCTGGATGTCGGTAGGCAACTTCCATATCGACTTCACCCTGGTACTGGACGGTCTGTCGCTGACCATGCTGAGCGTGGTCACCGGCGTAGGCTTCCTGATCCATATGTTCGCCTCCTGGTATATGCGCGGTGAAGAGGGTTACTCCCGCTTCTTCGCTTACACCAACCTGTTTATCGCGAGCATGGTGGTACTGGTGCTGTCCGATAACCTGCTGATGATGTATCTCGGCTGGGAAGGGGTGGGGTTGTGCTCTTATCTGTTGATCGGTTTCTACTACAGCGACCCGAAAAACGGCGCGGCGGCGATCAAAGCCTTTGTGGTCACCCGCGTGGGCGACGTGTTCCTGGCCTTTGCGCTGTTTATCCTCTACAACGAGCTGGGAACCCTGAACTTTCGCGAGATGGTTGAGCTGGCGCCGGCGCACTTCGCCGCGGGCAACAATATGCTGATGTGGGCGACCCTGATGCTGCTGGGCGGCGCGGTGGGTAAATCGGCACAGCTGCCGCTGCAGACCTGGCTTGCGGATGCGATGGCCGGTCCGACGCCGGTTTCCGCGCTGATTCACGCGGCGACCATGGTGACCGCGGGCGTTTACCTGATCGCCCGTACTCACGGCCTGTTCCTGATGACGCCGGAAGTGCTGCATCTGGTAGGTATCGTCGGCGCTGTGACTCTGGTGCTGGCGGGCTTTGCAGCCCTGGTGCAGACCGATATCAAACGCGTGCTGGCCTACTCCACCATGAGTCAGATTGGCTATATGTTCCTGGCGCTGGGGGTTCAGGCCTGGGATGCCGCTATCTTCCACCTGATGACCCACGCCTTCTTTAAAGCGCTGCTGTTCCTGGCATCCGGCTCGGTGATTCTGGCCTGCCACCACGAGCAGAACATCTTCAAGATGGGCGGACTGCGTAAGTCGATTCCGCTGACTTACGCCAGCTTCCTGGTGGGGGGCGCGGCGCTGGCTGCGCTGCCGGTGATTACCGCTGGCTTCTACAGTAAAGATGAGATTCTGTGGGGCGCCGCGGCTGGTGGTCATAACATCCTGATGCTGGCCGGTCTGGCCGGGGCGTTCCTGACCTCTGTCTACACCTTCCGCATGATCTTTATTGTGTTCCACGGCAAAGAGCAGATTCATGCTCATCCCGGCAAGGGCATTACCCACCATCTGCCGCTGATTGTGCTGATGATCCTCTCCACATTCGTGGGGGCGCTGATTGTGCCGCCGCTGGCAGGCGTTCTGCCGGAGAGCGACTTTGGTCACGACGGCAAAATGGCGCTGGAAATCACCTCTGGCGTGGTTGCCGTAGTGGGGATCCTGATTGCAGCCTGGCTGTGGCTTGGCAAGCGTCGCCTGGTGACCGCAGTGTCCAACAGCGCGCCGGGCCGCTTCTTCGGTACCTGGTGGTTCCACGCATGGGGCTTTGACTGGTTATACGACAAAGTCTTCATCAAACCGTTCCTGGGTATCGCCTGGCTGCTTAAACGCGATCCGCTGAACGGCATGATGAACATCCCGGCTATCCTTTCCCGCCTCTCAGGCCGTGGCCTGCTGCTGAGCGAGAACGGCTACCTGCGCTGGTATGTGGCATCCATGAGCATTGGTGCGGTCGTGGTACTGGCCCTGCTGATGGTACTGCGCTGAGTTGCAGATGTGGGCATCGCCCCACGAAGAGAACAATTTTTAGGTCATTATTCCTGATAACCAGGCCGGGCCTGAACAGGAATTAAGAGAAGGGACAAACATCGCCATGTTATTACCCTGGCTAATACTAATCCCCTTTATCGGTGGGTTTCTGTGCTGGCAGACTGAACGCTTCGGCGTGAAAATGCCGCGCTGGATCGCGCTGATTACCATGGGGCTGACGCTCGCACTCTCCCTGCAGCTCTGGCTGCAGGGGGGTTACTCTCTGACTCAGGCGGCAGGAGTGCCACAGTGGCAGGAGCAGTATGTTCATGACTGGATCCCGCGCTTTGGCATCTCCATCCATCTGGCGATGGATGGCCTGTCACTGCTGATGGTGGTGCTGACCGCGCTGCTCGGCGTGCTGGCGGTACTCTGCTCCTGGAGAGAGATCGAGAAGTATCAGGGCTTCTTCCACCTGAACCTGATGTGGATTCTGGGTGGCGTTATCGGGGTATTCCTTGCCATCGATATGTTCCTGTTCTTCTTCTTCTGGGAGATGATGCTGGTACCGATGTACTTCCTGATCGCACTCTGGGGTCATAAAGCCTCTGACGGGAAGACCCGCATCAGCGCAGCCACCAAGTTTTTCATCTATACCCAGGCGAGCGGTCTGGTGATGTTAATCGCTATTCTGGCGCTGGCGTTTGTTCACTATAACGCCACCGGCGTCTGGACCTTTAACTACGAGCAACTGCTCAATACGCCGATGTCTCACGGCGTTGAATATCTGCTGATGCTCGGTTTCTTTATCGCCTTTGCGGTGAAGATGCCGGTGGTACCGCTGCACGGCTGGTTGCCGGATGCGCACTCTCAGGCGCCGACCGCCGGTTCCGTGGACCTGGCGGGGATTCTGCTGAAGACCGCGGCCTACGGTCTGCTGCGCTTCTCGCTGCCGCTGTTCCCTAACGCGTCTGCGGAATTTGCCCCTATCGCCATGTGGCTGGGCGTTATCGGTATCTTCTACGGTGCCTGGATGGCCTTCGCCCAGACCGATATCAAGCGTCTGATCGCCTATACCTCGGTTTCCCATATGGGGTTCGTGCTGATTGCCATCTATACCGGCAGCCAGCTTGCCTACCAGGGCGCGGTGATTCAGATGATTGCCCACGGTCTTTCTGCGGCGGGTCTGTTCATCCTGTGTGGTCAGCTCTACGAGCGTATGCACACCCGCGATATGCGCCAGATGGGCGGTCTGTGGAGCAAGATTAAGTGGCTGCCAGCCATGTCGATGTTCTTCGCCGTCGCCACCCTGGGGATGCCGGGGACCGGTAACTTCGTGGGCGAATTCATGATCCTGTTCGGTAGCTTCCAGGTTGTGCCGGTAATCACCGTTATCTCCACCTTCGGTCTGGTGTTCGCCTCGGTTTATTCGCTGGCGATGCTGCACCGCGCGTGGTTCGGCCAGCCGAAGAGCGAGGCGGCGAAACAACAGCTTCCTGGGATGTCACTGCGCGAACTGTTTATCATTCTGTTGCTGGTGGTGTTGCTGGTACTGCTCGGGGTTTACCCGCAGCCGATTCTGGACACTTCTCACGCTGCTATGGGCAACATCCAGCAGTGGTTCACCAGTTCAATTTCAACTACAAGGCCGTAATTCGCCATGACTTTAACTGCACAACACTTGATTGCGCTGCTACCGCTGTTAATCGTGGGGTTAACGGTGGTGGTTGTGATGCTCTCCATTGCGTGGCGACGCGACCACTTTATCAATGCCACGCTGTCGGTTATCGGGCTTAATGCTGCGCTGCTGTCGCTCTGGTTTGTCGGGCAGGCGGGCGCGATGGATGTCACGCCGCTGCTGCGGGTCGATGGTTTCGCCATGCTCTACACCGGGCTGGTGCTGCTGGCAAGCCTCGCGACCTGTACTTTCGCCTATCCCTGGCTGGAGGGGTACACCGATAACCGCGAAGAGTTCTACCTGCTGGTGTTGATCGCCTCGTTGGGTGGCATTCTGTTGGCTAACGCCAACCATCTGGCTGCGCTGTTCCTGGGTATTGAGCTTATCTCACTGCCGCTGTTCGGTCTGATTGGCTACGCCTTCCGTCAGAAACGCTCTCTGGAAGCCAGTATCAAGTACACCATTCTGTCGGCGGCGGCCTCGTCGTTCTTGCTGTTCGGGATGGCTCTGGTCTATGCCGAGTCCGGTTCTCTCTCCTTCGTGGCGCTCGGTAAGAGCCTGGCCGACAGCATGCTGCATGAGCCGCTGCTGCTGGCAGGTCTGGGGCTGATGATTGTCGGTCTGGGCTTTAAGCTCTCTCTGGTTCCTTTCCACCTGTGGACGCCGGATGTCTACCAGGGGGCGCCTGCGCCGGTTTCCACCTTCCTGGCTACGGCCAGTAAAATCGCTATCTTCGCCGTCGTGATGCGTCTGTTCCTGTACGCGCCGCTGGGCGACAGCGATGCGGTGCGGGTGGTACTGGGTGTCATCGCCTTCGCCTCCATCATCTTTGGTAACCTGATGGCGCTGAGCCAGACCAATATCAAACGTCTGCTTGGTTTCTCGTCTATCTCTCACCTGGGCTATCTGCTGGTGGCGCTGATTGCGCTGCAGAATGGTCAGATATCGATGGAGACGGTAGGGGTCTACCTGGCGGGTTATCTGTTCAGCAGCCTGGGCGCCTTTGGTGTCGTTAGCCTGATGTCCAGCCCGTATCGCGGACCAGATGCCGACTCGCTGTACTCTTACCGCGGGTTGTTCTGGCACCGTCCGGTTCTGTCGGCGGTGATGACGGTGATGATGCTGTCGCTGGCGGGTATCCCGATGACGCTGGGCTTTATTGGTAAGTTCTACGTGCTGGCCGTGAGCGTGGATGCGCACCTGTGGTGGCTGACCGCCGCCGTGGTTATAGGTAGCGCCATCGGCCTTTACTACTACCTGCGTGTGGCCGTGAGTCTCTACCTGAGCGCGCCGCAGCAGCTGAACCGCGATGCGCCTTCCGACTGGGCCTTCACTGCGGGCGGTGTGGTGGTGCTGATCTCGATGCTGCTGGTACTGGTGCTGGGCGTCTGGCCACAGCCGCTGATTAGCCTGGTGCAGATGGCGCAGCCGCTGATGTAATGCCGTTTGTCCGCTTCAGGTTTGGGCAATGAGAGCCTCTCTCCCCGTCGGGGAGAGAGGCTCTGTTTCATTTACCCCGGGTAAATAATGATTATGTCCGGTTTAACGGTAACCTTCACTGAACGGCCGGTCTGGAATCCGGCTTCGCCCAGCCAGCGGCCCTTCAGATACAGGCTGGGGCGGTGGCTGTAATTGGCTGTGGTTAGCGGCCTGTTAGTATTCGGGCACTGGTGGGTCGCGATGGTGTTAATCAGCGTTTGTCTCGCATTATTTCGCTGTTGTTTCATTGGGTAGGAATATTTTCGTAATGATGCTGTTTTCAGGCGAAATATGTACGCATGGTGGAATATTCCGTTCGCGTTGTGTTCATTTTTCTTCTGTTGAATTCGGTGCCGGTGAACGGGTAAGGAGGCTCAGACGCCGCCTCCTTACAACCTGGCTTTCCGGCGTGAAAATCGCCCTTCGGGATTACTCGGCCCGTCCCTGGGCCTCGCCCCTCCGGGGCCAACGCCTGCGGCGTTGTTCAAAATTGCTCCCGGCAATTTTGTCCTCCGCTTTTCCCGTCCGCCGGACGGGTCGGGCATAACGGCATATATGGACGCTCCCGGATCGCAAATGTTTTTTCAGTAAAAATGACAAAGTGGTAGCTGCAGCCATATATTCGGTCTTTATTCCAGGGATTTTCCCCTGACCATGATGAGTAGCCGCCAGGTGAGTACCAGACATCCACTACGGGCTTTTCCGCCCCTGTGCCGTCACGGCTTCTCTCACCTGCGGTCTTACCTGTTTTGCCATCTTACTGATTACACCCGCACTTCCGGTAACGTGTGACTCTGTTTACTGTAACCCGTAGCGTCAGCCTGAGCCTGTATCAGGCTGGCGTTGCGGGGTGGTATTCTGTTCCGCGCCTCAGCATCGCCCACAGTATCCGGGTGGTTTTATTGGCCTGTGCGGTGACTGCCACGTTGTGAGGTTTGCGCTGCATCAGCGCCAGCAGCCATGGGGGTTCCCTGACCGGTTCGCTGAATCCAGGCTGCCACCGCTCTCGCCCCGTGAACCAGAAGGAAGCGAAAATAGCTGTCCCCCCGTTTGCTGATGTGCCCCATTTCTGGTGACCTCCGCTGGAATGCTCCCGGGGAGTCAGCCCCACGCAGGCGGCAAACTGTTTTGCCGAGCCGAACTGCTGTACGTTTCCGACAGAGGCCACAACATAAGTGGCTGTCAGCAGACCCACGCCCGGCACCTGCGCCACACGCTGACAATCCGGGCGGCTTCTGAACCATGCCGTGAGCTCTTTTTCCACCTGCGACAGCTGGTTGTCCAGCTCCCGGATATGCGCCAGCTGGCGGGCGGCGCTGGACCGGACCAGAGGTGAAAGCCCGTTTTCATCATCACCCAGGATATCGGACGCGCACTGATGAACCTGCCGACGCCCCCCCGGAATGACAAACCCAAATTCAGCCAGCATCGCCCGCAGGCTGTTAATCACGGCGGTTCGCTCCCGGATAAGCAGACTCCGTTCGATATGCAGTGTCAGTACCGCCTGCTGCTCTACCGTTTTTATTTCAACGAAACGCATGTTTGGCCGGGTGACAGCCTCGCAGATGGCTTCTGCATCTGCCGCATCTGTCTTGTTCGTTTTGACGTAGGGTTTTACATACTGAGGTGGAATCAGTTTCACCTGATGACCGTGCTCCCTGAACAGCCGCCCGAAGTGATGGCTGGATGAACACGCCTCCATCCCGATAAGGCAGGGCGGCAGGTTGATAACAAACTGAACAAACCGGGCACGTGACAGACGCTTACGCAAAACGGTATTCCCGTTGTGATCAACGCCGTGAAGCTGGAAAACACTTTTTGCCAGGTCAATACCGAGAGTTGATACTTGCATGATGGACGCTCCTCATTTGTCAGGACGTTATACAACGATCCAGTCTGGTACACTGATACCGTAAAATCTGGAGCGTCCATCTCATTATCCCTGTGCCGTATGCCCTCAGCCAGACATCCTTGTCTGGCTGACCCTGGCGGCCGTGAACGCTGCGGCAATTTTTAGGCCGGGACATAACTCCCTCGTCGCTTTAGTCTGTTTTCTTAAACGACACCGGCAATGGCTTTCCTGATTAATTTGGGCAGAAGATGAAAGGCGGTGACATTCCCCCGGCTCAAAAATGCCGACGGGATTCCGGCTCTCAGGGACGCCCCGCAGGGATGTGGGGCGAGGGCGCGCCTTACAGGGACGTTACATCGCGCCCGGTCCCGTTAAGAGAGCCGGGAGCACGGAGGGGACCCGAAGGGCATTTTTTTCGCCGGGCGCCGGGGGTTGTCAGGGGGCCGGGCGTAAGGCCCCCTGGCCCGTTCACCGACTCCGGAACTGGCATAAGAAAAACAGACTCAACGTGAACGGAATATTCCACGATGCGTACATATTCCTCCACAAAGTGCATTGCTCCGCGCTAATCTGCGATGAACCAAAAAAATGCCCATCACCAGTACCCCAGCCACTTCCACCATAGCCCGCCGACGGTTAACCAGACCACCAGGTTAATGACGCTCATAATAAAACCGGCCTTCCACCACTGCCCAAGCGTGGTATAGCCGGAACCGAAAATAATCGGCGCCGTACCGGTGGCGTAGTGGGTTAACGACATCATCAGCGAAGAGGAGAACCCCAGAATCAACCCCAGCAGCACAGGCGGCGCGCCCAGTGCGATACCGGCCGCGAAGAAAGCGGCGAACATCGCGGTGACGTGGGCGGTGGTGCTGGCGAAGAAGTAGTGGGAATAGAGGTAGACCAGGGTTAACAGTAGCGTACTGCTCACCCAGCCCAGCCCCATATGGCTGATACTGCCGCCGACTGCCAGCGACAGCCAGTGAATCAGCCCCAGCTTGCCCAGGAAGCTGGCCATCATCACCAGCGCGGCAAACCAGACCACCGTATCCCAGGCGCCTTTATGTTTCAGAATATCGTCCCAGCTCAGTACGCCGCTACCTAACAGCACCGCCAGCCCAATCAGTGCCGCGGTAGTCGGATTCACCGCCAGCGCCGGGCCAAACAGCATGGCCGGAACGCCCGCCCACAGCAGCAGCAGTAGCGCGAAGACGGCCAGGGTGATTTTTTCCGGTAGCGTCACCGGACCCAGCCCCTGTAGCTTTTCCCGAGCGAAATGGGGCGCGTCCGGCGTGCTTTTAATTTCCGGGGGATAGAGGAAATAGACAATCAGCGGCATCAGCAGTAGCGAACAGACGCCCGGTACCAGCGCCGCCAGCGCCCACATGCCCCAGCTTAGTTCTACGGCCCCGTGAGTGCCTTTGGCGATCAGGCTAACCACCAGGGGGTTCGGCGCCGTGGCGGTAATGAACATCGCCGAGGTGATCGGGTTGATATTGTAGTTAACCAGCGCCAGATAGCGGCCGATTTTACCGCTGCTATTCAGTTCGGGCCGGGAGCCAAAGCTGTCGGCAATCGACTTCATAATGGGGTGAATAATACCGCCGCCGCGTGCGGTATTGCTGGGCGTGACCGGCGCCAGGGTGGTTTCCGCCAGGGTCAGGGCATAGGCGATCCCCAGCGTTTTCCTGCCAAACAGCGAAATAAAATAGTAACCGATACGCGCTCCCAGCCCGGTTTTATTCAGACTGATGGAGATCATCATCGAAAAGCCAATCAGCCAGATCAATGGATTAGAAAATCCACTCAGGGCATCGCTGAGCGCAGCGCCAGGCTTACCTGGATTAGTGACGCCGGTGACGGCGACCAGGGCAATAGCAATAATCGATACCGCGCCAATAGGCATGGCCTTACCGATAATCGCGATAATGGTGCCGATAAACAGCGCCAGTAGCTGCCAGGCATTCGGCTCTACGCTTGGCGGCGGCGGAATAAAAAACCAGAGCGCCAGGGTGACGGCAACGGCAACCAGTGTGGGAACAGGCCTGAGCGGCGTGAGTTTATCCATAACATCCCCATTTATTACCCGCGATCGTTCAGATTGGCTGACGACAACCTGAATTTTGTTGGGATGACTTAACGTAATGGTGTTCCGGCAACGGGACGTCCCGGTGGCTCAAGCGTGGGGGGATGCGGTGTTTCTCTCAATGATGTATATCAATGCGATGGGGGATATATGCGATCGTCCTGATAAACGTGCCGGATAGCGTGCTGATATCCGGCCTGTACGGGGGGCTTAAAGGGATGCGCTGTAAAAGTCCTCCGCCAGCTCAGTTTCCGGAAACAGCGCCCGGCTTTCGGCCAGCAGGGCGGCAGCGCCCTCCGGACTATAGCGTGAGCTGATATGGGTAATAATCAGCCTGGCGGCATGGGCATCCCGGGCCAGTGCTGCGGCCTGGCGACTGGTTGAGTGGCCGCGACTATTGGCTTTTTCCGCCATGGCGTGCTCCAGCGTCGCTTCATGAACGATCAGATCTGCTCCGTTGGCGAGCATCAGCGCTGCGGGCCCTGGCGCCGTGTCGCCGAAGATGGCTACAGTTTTGCCGCGTTGAGGTGGCCCCAGCCATTCGCGGCCGTCAATAACGCGGCCATCCTCCAACCTGACGCGCTCGCCTTTTTTCAGCTTCTGGAACAGCGGACCGGGGGAAACGCCCGCTGCCGCCAGACCGCGGGCGTCCAGAGTTCCTGGCCGGTCGTGCTGCTCAATGCGCCAGCCGTAACACTCCACCGGATGCACCAGGGAAGCGGCGCTGACCCGCAGGTCGCCATCATCAAAAATCTGACCCGCTTCAATTTCATGAATTTCCAGCGGATAGTCGGTCCAGGAGCCGCTGAGTCGCAGACAGGTTTCAACATATTCCCGCAACCCTTCAGGCCCGTACAGGGTGAGCGGCGCGACGCTGCCCGCCATGGAGCGGCTACACAGCAGGCCCGGCAGGCCGAAAATATGGTCGCCGTGCAGATGGCTGATAAAGATCTTCTCGATATTTCCCGGATGGCTGGCGGTGCGCAGCAACTGGTGTTGGGTGCCTTCACCGCAGTCGAACAGCCAGCGTCCGCTGCCCTGATCGCCGGGCTTAAACAGAATGGCGGTGACATTGCGCGAGCGGGTCGGGACACCGGCGGAGGTGCCGAGAAAAGTCAGTTCCATGGTAATGTTCTGTTGTCTGCGTAAATTGAAGTACCAGTATAACGATAACCGTAAGATAAATAAGGAACTCATCATGATTCAGTGGCAGGACCTGCACCATTCCCAACTTTTGGTAACTCAGCTTTATGCGCTGCTACAGCTGCGCTGCGCGGTGTTTATCGTCGAGCAAAACTGCCCCTATCAGGATATCGACGGTGAAGATCTGCGAGGCAGCAACCGCCATATTCTGGGCTGGCGTGAGGGAGAGCTGGTGGCATGTGCCCGATTACTGGAAGAGCCGGATGGTGTGGTCGCCATCGGTCGGGTGATCGTGTCCCCTCAGGCCCGGGGCGAGAAGCTGGGCTATCAGTTAATGGAACAGGCGCTGGCGGCCTGTAAGCGCCACTGGCCCGGTGTCGGACAGCGGCTGGGCGCTCAGGCTCACCTTGAAGCATTCTATGCCAGCTTCGGCTTTCAGCCTGTGACCGATATCTATGACGAAGATGGTATCCCCCATATCGGTATGGCGCGCAGCTAGAGTACGCAAATTACCCATATCCTGGCTATAGTCAGTTGAGGTTAACTTGTATGAGGGAGGTAAAGAATGGCAGGGGCTTCAACTGGTTATCGTAACAATCCGGAAGACGATCTGGCGCAGCTCAGGGAAACTCTGGACGAGATCCTGCACGCTTCCGACGATCCCACGGATCAGAAATATATCGAGCTGCGCGAGCTTGCAGAGCAGCGGCTGCATCATATCAGGCAGCGCCTGAGCAGCGCATCGGACAGCTATTACTACCGGGCGAAAAAGGCGGTGTGCTGCACCGACAGCTACGTCCGCGATAATCCCTGGCGCGGGGTAGGTATCGGCGCCGCTGTTGGCGTGATTCTGGGGTTATTACTGGCCCGCCGCTGATTTCGCACATCGTGCGTCATTGCTGACCTTACCTAATGGGTGGGATTTCTCTTTGCTACCCAGACCACGTATACTTCAGGGCTTTTCAGGGAAGGTGGGGTTACCGTGAATTCACTTACTGGGGCATTGAATCAGCTGCTGCGTCAGCTCGATGGCCCGTTTCCTGAAGCGCCCGGCCTGCGGCAGTTTTATGTCACCGTGACGCCGGAAGGCGAACCCGACGGGCTGGCGTGGCTGGCGAGCCAGTGGCTGTGGCCGCAATTTTACTGGCAACAGCGCGACGGCGTGGAAGAGCTGGCGGCGCTGGGTGCGGTGCGCCGCTTTTCCAGCCTTGCAGCCGCCCGGGATTTTCTGACGGCGGAGCAGGGTGGCGCGCTGATGCGCGTCTGCGGCCTGAACACTTTTGACCCTGGACAGGGTAGCCTGTTCGTTCCGCGCCTGCTGTGGCGTCATCGGGGCGATGAAATCACACTGACGTTAACGCTTTATAGCGAGCATAGCCTCCAGCAGGATGCGCTGGTCGCGCGCCGTTTTCTCCGCCGTCTTGTCGCTCCTCAGCCTCTGGTTGCCATGACCGGTGAATGCCTGGAAGAGCGACACCTGCCCGACAGGGAAGGGTGGCATAGCATGATTACCCGGGCGCTGGATGCGATCATCGCTGGTGATATGGAAAAAGTAGTACTGGCCAGAGCCAGCGATCTGCGCTTTAGCTGCCACCTTTCGCCCGGCTCGCTGCTGGCAGCCAGTCGGGCGGTTAACCGCGGTTGCTACCACTTCTTTATGGCCTTTAATGAGGGTTCGGCCTTTCTGGGCTCCAGTCCGGAGCGTCTGTGGCGCCGTCGCGGTCTGGCGCTCACCACCGAAGCGCTGGCGGGCACCGTGGCCGGGGACGATGACGACGGACGCGCGGCGCATCTTGCCCGGTGGCTGCTGAACGATGAAAAAAACCAGTACGAAAACAGCCTGGTCGTCGAGGATATCTGTCAGCGGCTGGAAGGCGCCGCCAGCGTGACGGACATTGCAGAAGCGCGAATTGTCCGGCTGCGCAATGTCCAGCATCTGAGACGTGATATCGAGGCCCGACTGGCTCAGCCTGACGATGCTCTGTGTTTGCAGCGGCTCCAGCCCACCGCCGCCGTAGCAGGGCTGCCGCGCGAAGCGGCGCGGCGTTTTATTGAACAGGTGGAGACCTTTGACCGTGAGTGGTATGCCGGCTCTGCGGGCTGGCTCTCCGTTGATGACAGCGAATTTTGCGTATCGCTGCGTTCGGCACGCGTTCAGGAAGACCGCCTGAGGCTGTATGCCGGCGCCGGGATAGTGGCGGGCTCAGTGCCCGATGCCGAATGGCAGGAAATAGAAAATAAAGCGGCGGGATTGCGCTCGCTGCTGTTTTCGTCCGGGCGATGAATGCGCTGATACCGATATATATCAATAATCAGACCTGGCGCAATTCTTATAATATTTGATAAATGAATACCGGACTCCGACATGTCAACAAGTACCTTTAACCGCCGCTGGGCGGCCGTCATTCTGGAAGCGCTGACTCGCCATGGCGTGCGCCACGTTTGCATTGCGCCTGGCTCACGCTCCACGCCGCTTACGCTTGCGGCGGCGGAAAACGGCGCCTTTATCTGTCATACCCATTTTGATGAGCGCGGGCTGGGCCATCTGGCGCTGGGGCTTGCCAAGTCTGGCGGAGAGCCGGTCGCAGTCATCGTTACTTCCGGTACGGCGGCGGCGAATCTCTACCCGTCGCTTATCGAAGCGGGGCTAACCGGTGAGCGCCTGATTCTGCTGACCGCGGACCGTCCGCCGGAGCTGATTGATTGCGGTGCCAATCAGGCGATTCGCCAGACCGGAATGTACGCCAGTCATCCGAGTCAAACCCTTTCCCTGCCGCGCCCGACGCCGGATATTCCGGCCCGCTGGCTGGTTTCGACGATCGACAGCGCCATGGGACAGCTACGTGCCGGGGGGCTGCATATCAACTGCCCCTTCGCCGAGCCGCTCTACGGTGAGCCGGACGCCAGCGGTCTGCCCTGGCAGCAGGCGCTGGGTGACTGGTGGCAGGAGGACACTCCCTGGCTGCGTGAAGAGCAGGAGCTGGGCTGCGCGCGCCAGCGTGACTGGTTCTTCTGGCGTCAGAAACGCGGCGTGGTGGTGGCCGGTCGGCTGAGCGCCAGGGAGGGCGAACAGGTCGCCGCATGGGCTAAAACCCTGGGCTGGCCGCTGATTGGCGATGTGTTGTCCCAGACCGGTCAGCCATTGCCCTGCGCCGATCTGTGGCTCGGTAACGCCCGGGCGGTGACCGAACTGAACGAAGCGCAGGTGATTATCCAGTTCGGCGCCAGCCTGACCGGCAAGCGTTTGCTGCAGTGGCAGGCGACCTGCCATCCGCAGGAGTACTGGCTGGTAGACAACCTGGAAGGACGGCTCGATCCTGCTGCCCATCGCGGGCGTCGCCTGGTGGCGGAAGTGGCCGACTGGCTGGAGATGCATCCCGCGGAAAAACGCGCCCCCTGGGCACAGAGCCTGGCGCCGCTCTCAGAGCAGGCCAGAGCGCGGGTCGGGCAGATGACAGAAACCTTTGGCGAGGCTCAGGTTGCCAGCCGACTGCCGCAGCTACTGCCGCATCAGGGACAGCTGTTCCTGGGCAACAGCCTGGTAGTCAGACTGGTGGATGCGCTGGCGCAGATGCCTGCGGGGTATCCGGTTTACAGTAACCGTGGCGCCAGCGGCATTGATGGTTTGCTTTCGACCGCCGCCGGGGTACAGCGTGCCGTCGCGCGGCCGACCCTGGCTGTGGTGGGCGATCTTTCGGCTCTTTACGATCTAAATAGTCTGGCGCTGCTGCGTCAGTGTCCGGCGCCTTTCGTGCTGCTGGTAGTGAATAACAACGGCGGTCAGATCTTTTCGCTACTGCCAACGCCGGTGAATGAGCGCGAGCGCTTTTACTGCATGCCGCAGAACGTTGATTTTTCTCACGGGGCGGCGATGTTCGGTCTGAACTATCAGGCGCCGCAGAGCTGGGAAGAACTGACGGCGGTCATGGATAATGCCTGGCGAACGCCGGGGGCCACCGTGGTGGAACTGAAGGTCGAAGAAACCGCAGGCACCCGGACGCTCCAGCAACTGCTGGCGCAGGTCAGCCATCTGTGAAACTCCACGCTACTGCTCATCTGGCCCGGGATGAACATTCTCCCTGGCTGGTCTGGCTGCACGGCTTTCTCGGCAGCGGCGAGGAATGGCGGCCCTTTATGCAGAGCTTTCCCGGCTGGTCTCAGCTGTGGGTGGATCTGCCGGGACATGGCGGCTCTGCGGGTATCGTGGTGAATGGCTTTGACGATGTCAGCGCCCGGCTGGCGGCAACGCTGGCGTATCACGGTATTGCGCGTTACTGGCTGGTGGGCTATTCGCTGGGTGGTCGGGTGGCGATGTATCACGCCTGTCTGGCCCGACCCCAGGGGTTACAGGGGCTGGTGGTGGAAGGTGGAAATCCCGGTCTTGAAACCCCTGCGGCCAGACGTGAGCGGGCGGAGAATGACGCCCGTTGGGCTATGCGACTGCGCTCGGAACCGCTGGAACAGGTGCTGGACGACTGGTATCGCCAGCCGGTATTTCGCCATCTGAGCGCGCAACAGCGCGCGGCGCTGGTCGAACTTCGCCGCCGTAACGATCCCCGGGCACTGGCGGCGATGCTGGAAGCCACCTCGCTTTCGCGCCAGCCGTATCTGGTTCCGCAGTTAAAAGCGCTGACAATTCCTTTTTATTATTTGTGCGGCGAGCAGGACGCGAAATTTCGCGCGCTGGCAAACCGCAATACGTTGCCGCTACGTACCATTCCCGGCGTCGGGCATAACGCTCACCGGGAAAATCCACAGGCGTTTAGCGCGACGCTTTCTGAATTACTTCATTCGGCTTATGAGGAAAAACCATGATTTATCCAGATGAACAAGAGCTCTATGCCCCGGTGAAATGGCACGACTGCTCGGAAGGTTTCACCGATATTCGCTATCACAAATCGGAAGATGGGATCGCGAAGATCACGATTAACCGCCCGCAGGTGCGTAACGCCTTTCGCCCGCTGACCGTTAAAGAGATGCTCCAGGCTCTGGCCGATGCCCGTTATGATGATGGCATTGGCGTTATTGTTCTGACCGGAGAAGGGGATAAAGCCTTCTGCGCAGGCGGCGATCAGAAAGTGCGCGGCGACTACGGCGGCTATCAGGATGACGGCGGGGTTCATCATCTCAACGTGCTGGATTTCCAGCGCCAGATTCGTACCTGCCCGAAACCGGTGGTAGCGATGGTGGCGGGCTACTCCATCGGCGGCGGCCATGTTCTGCATATGATGTGCGACCTGACCATCGCGGCGGAAAACGCCATCTTTGGTCAGACCGGGCCGAAAGTCGGCTCCTTCGACGGCGGCTGGGGCGCTTCCTATATGGCGCGCATCGTGGGGCAGAAGAAGGCGCGTGAAATCTGGTTCCTGTGTCGCCAGTACGATGCGCAGCAGGCGCTGGATATGGGGCTGGTCAATACAGTCGTACCGCTGGCGGAGCTCGAAAAAGAGACCGTGCGCTGGTGTCGCGAAATGCTGAAGAACAGCCCGATGGCGCTGCGCTGCCTGAAAGCGGCGCTGAATGCCGACTGTGACGGTCAGGCGGGGCTGCAGGAGCTGGCGGGTAACGCCACCATGCTGTTCTATATGACCGAAGAAGGTCAGGAAGGACGTAATGCTTTTAACCAGAAACGCCAGCCCGACTTCAGCAAATTTAAGCGGAACCCCTGATGCGTAGCGCCCAAATCTGGCGCTACAGCCTGCCGATGGAGGCGGGCGTCGTGCTGCGCAACCAGCGGCTGAAAAGTCGGGACGGTATGGTGGTTCGCCTGTGTGAGGAAGGCCGTGAGGGATGGGGCGAAGTCGCGCCGCTGCCGGGCTTTAGTCTGGAGTCGCTGGCGGAGGCCGAGCGCCAGACGCTGGACTGGGTCGATGACTGGTTAGCGGAAAACAACCCCGACTGGCCGTCGGCGCCGTCAGTGGCTTTTGGTCTGAGCTGCGCGCAGGCGGAATTGACGGGCGAATTGCCTCTGGCGGCGGAGTATCGCGCAGCGCCTTTATGCACTGGCGATCCGGATGAGCTGTTCGCTATGCTGCAGGCGCTGCCGGGCGATAAGATCGCCAAGGTGAAGGTGGGGCTTTATGAAGCGGTTCGCGATGGCATGGTGGTGAATCTGTTACTGGAGGCCATTGGCGATTTACGGCTGCGGCTGGATGCCAATCGCGGCTGGACGCCGCTTAAGGCGCGACAGTTTGCTAAATATGTGAATCCGGAAGTCCGTTCGCGCATCGCTTTTATCGAAGAGCCCTGCCAGACCCGCGAGCAGTCACGGGAATTCGCCCGGGAGAGCGGTATCGCTATCGCCTGGGATGAGAGCCTGCGGGAAGCGGATTTTACTTTCGAGGCGGAACCGCATCTGGTGGCAGTGGTGATTAAGCCAACCCTGACAGGCAGCCTGGAACGGGTGCGGCAACAGGTGGCGCAGGCCAGGGCGGCGGGTCTGGAAGCGGTGATTAGCTCCTCCATCGAGTCCAGCCTGGGGCTCACCCAAATGGCAAGAATCGCCGCCTGGCTGACGCCGGGAACCCTCCCAGGTCTGGATACTCTGTCGCTGATGGAAGCGCAACTGGTACGGCCCTGGCCCGGCAGTTCGCTCCCTGTTATTGCACATAGCGCGCTGGAGCGAGTGCGATGACGTTTAACGACTGGCCCTGGCGCCACTGGCGCCGGGAGCGGCCTGATGCTCCGGCGTTGTGGATCGACCAGCAACGGCTGGACTGGCAAGACCTGGGGTTACGGGTAGATGCCCTGGCGGCGGGTTTCCGGGAACAGGGCGTTCATGAAGGCGATGGCGTAGCGCTGCGGGCCAAAAACGGTGGGCAAACTCTGCTGGCCTGGCTTGCGTTGCTACAGTGCGGAGCCCGGATCCTGGCGCTGAATCCGCAACTGCCGTCCACGCTGCTGGCAGCATTACTGCCTGAGATGACCCTGAGCCATGCGCTGGATCTGACCGGAGAGGCATCGCTTTCCGGTCTGCCAGCCCTCGAGTGTCGGGAAACGGCGGGTGAAGCGGTAGTACCGTGGCTACCCGGGCGTCTGGTGTCAATGACCCTGACTTCCGGCTCTACCGGTCTGCCGAAGGCGGCGGTACACAGTGCCGCGGCCCATCTGGCCAGCGCCGAAGGGGTGCTGGCGCTGATGCCTTTTGAACCGGAGGACTGCTGGTTGTTGTCTCTGCCGCTGTTCCACGTTTCGGGGCAGGGAATATTGTGGCGCTGGCTGCTGGCGGGAGCGACCCTGGCGGTGCGCGCCATGCATCCGTTACATGACGCGTTACAGGGGTGTACTCATGCCTCCCTGGTGCCCACCCAGCTCTGGCGCTTGCTGAACGAGGAAACCAGACCGGTGCGGCTTCGCGAAGTGCTGCTGGGTGGGGCCGCGATACCGGCATCCCTGACCCGGGAGGCGGAAGCGCGGGGCATTCGCTGCTACTGCGGATATGGTCTTACGGAACTGGCTTCTACGGTTTGTGCTCGCCGGGCCGATGGCGAAGGCGATGTGGGGCCAGCGCTGCCCGGGCGCGAAGTCAGGGTGGTGGATGACGAAATCCAGATTCGCGCCGCCAGTATGACCAGCGGTTACTGGCGTAACGGCAATGTGCAGCCGGTGGTCGATGCCCGGGGATGGTTCCATACCCGGGATCGCGGCGTGTTAAGGAACGGAACGCTGACCGTGCTGGGGCGTCTCGACAACCTGTTCTTTAGCGGCGGCGAAGGGATCCAGCCCGAGGCGATTGAACGAATCATCGCCGCGCATCCTGGCGTGCATCAGGTGCTGGTCGTACCGGTGGCGGATGTCGAATTTGGTCATCGTCCGGTCGCGGTGGTGGAGTGCGACGGCGCGCTGAATCTGGATACGCTTCGCGGCTGGGCCGCAGAGCATCTGGCGCGTTTTCAGCAGCCGGTATGCTGGCTGCTTCTGCCGGAAACGTTGAAGTCTGGCGGCATTAAAATTTCTCGCCGTGCCGTGCAGACGTGGGTGGAACAGCAGCGGTTATGATCAACAGAAAAGGCCGCCGATATCCCGGTGGCCTGTGTGTTATGCCTGGCTCTGCAACTGCGCCATGTCCTGCGCGCTAAGGCCGGTGATTTTTGACACCGTTGCGGGGGAAAGCTCGCTGTTCAACATCGCGAGGGCGATTTGTCGCGTGGCTTCGCGAATGCCTTCCTGGTGCCCTTCAATGCGGCCCCTTCGCTTATCACTCCGGGCTTTTCGGACCGGGCGAGAGTCGCCGTCCCTGGCGACCTCGCCCTGGAGCGACATCCCTGTCGCTCCTCCGGCCCTGCGTGAACGCTTCGGCGTTTTTTAAGCCGGGATTAGGCCGCCGCTGCTATGTGCTGCTACAGCCATCAACTTGCGCTGGCTTCTTCCTCTTTGTCTTTACCGCGCTGGCGGCGGCGCGCCAGCCGCACCAGCGGTGGAACCACGATTATCAACACGGCCAGCACCAGCAGGGATTTGGCCACGCCGCTTTCCCACAGGATATTGAGATTGCCATTACTGATAGAGAGCGCGCGACGCAGGTTCTGCTCCAGCAGTTCTCCCAGCACGAAGCCCAGAATCAGCGGTGACATGGGGAAGTGCATCTTGCGCAGGATGTAGCCCAGGATCCCCAAACCTACCATCAGTAGCAGGTCGAAGGTGGTGCTGTGTACCGCATAAACCCCTACCGCAGAGACGGCGGCGATAGCCGGTACCAGGAACCATGAAGGGATCGCGAGCATCCGGGTAAACAGGCCGATCAGCGGGATGTTCATCACCAGCAGCATCACGTTGGCGATAAGCAGCGCCGCGATCAACCCCCAGACGATATCGGGCTGTTCGGTGAACATCGCAGGACCTGGGGTGATGTTATAGAGCGTCAGGGCGCCCATCATCACCGCCGTGGTGCCGGAGCCAGGAACGCCGAGCGTCAGCATCGGAATAAAGGAGCCGCAGGCCGAGGCGTTATTCGCCGCTTCCGGTGCCGCCACGCCGCGAATATTCCCTTTACCAAAGCTCTCTTCATCGCCGCTGATTTTTTTCTCCATCATCCAGGTGATAGCGCTGGCGATGGTGGCACCGGCGCCGGGTAGGATCCCTACGAAGAAACCGATGAACGAGGATCGCAGCGTGGTGCCTGCGCACTGGCGCGCTTCCTTAAGGTTAAACAGCAGGCGCCCGGTTTTGCGCACCAGGCCCTGGCCGCTACTGGTGCTCTCCAGCATCAGCAGGATCTCGGATACCGAGAACAGGCCAATCACCACCACCACAAACTGGATGCCGTCGGAAAGATGCACGCTGTCGAAGGTAAAGCGGTAAACCCCGGTATTGGCATCGACGCCGACTGTCGCCAGCCCCAGACCGATTAACGCCGCCAGGAAGGACTTCAGCGGGTTCTGAGCCATCATGCTGCCCAGACAGGCGATAGCAAACACCATCAGCGCAAAGTATTCCGCCGGACCGAAGGCCAGCGACCAGTTGGCCAGCAGCGGGGCGAACAGGATGATACCGCAGATAGCGATCAGCGATCCCACGAAGGAGCTGACGGCAGAAATAGAGAGCGCCACGCCTCCGCGTCCCTGTTTCGCCATCGGGTAACCGTCCAGCGCCGTCATAATGGCGCCAGCATCCCCCGGAACATTAAGCAGGATCGAAGAGATACGCCCGCCATATTCACAGCCGATATAGACGGTGGCCAGCAGTATCAGCGCCGATTCGGGGGGCAGATGCAGGGCAAAGGCCAGCGGCAGCAGGATAGCCACGCCGTTAATCGGTCCAAGGCCCGGCAGCAGCCCGACGATGGTGCCGACAAAACAGCCGATCAGGGCGATCATCAGGTTGCCGGGGGTCAGTGCCACGGCAAAGCCCTGGGAAAGATAGAGCCAGGTATCCATCGCGGTCTCCGTTATTGAGGCAGCCACGCGCCCAGGGGCAGCGTGACGTCCAGCAGTCGATCAAAGGCATACCACAAGGCGATGCCCAGGAAGGCGCCGGAAAGCAGCGCCGCGGGAAGCCTGGCGCCAAACAGCAGGCCAAGCGTGGCGGTGAGTAACGCGGTGGCCAGCGCAAAGCCGAGCCACTCAAAACTCCAGGCGTAAATCACCAGCGCCAGCATCATAATCAGCAGGCGGCGCAGGGTAGTGGCAGACGGCCAGTCCACTTTTTCCGGGCGGCGCACCAACAGCATCAGTGAGCACAGCAGCATCAGCGCCATAATGACGACCGGAAAGGGACGAGGCCCCACCGGCTCATAGCTGTATTCGCTGTGGATCTGCCAGCCGACAATCAGCCCACCGATACATAGCAACGCCCAGATAACGGCAAAAATACGATCGCTCATCGTAGCCTCCGGTTATTTCGCCAGACCGAACTCTTTGGCTTTATCGCGGTAGTAGGTCACCTGTTTCTTCACGTAGGCATCCAGATCTTTGCCGGTTTTATTGAATTCAAACAGGCCGCGCAGATCGCGCTGTTTCTTGAATTCGTCGCTCTGCTGGAGTTTGTTAAAGGCGTCCACCCACCACTGATAATCGGCGTCGCTAACCTTAGGCCCAACGTAGAAACCGCGCATCACAGACCATTCCACGTCGTAGCCCTGCTCTTTGGCGGTGGGGATATCAGCCAGCTTGCCGGGCAGGCGCTTGTCCGACAGCACTGCCAGTACGCGGATCTTATCGCCGCCGACATAGGGGATCATTTCACTCAGATCGCCGGAGATGGCCTGAACGTGATTGCCGAGCAGAGCGGTAATGGGTTCGCCGCCCCCTTCAAAGGCGACGTAGCGCATCTTGCGCGGATCGACCTTCGCCTGTTGAGCGACAAGCGCCGTTTTCATCCAGTCCTGGCTGCCGATAGAGGCTCCGGCACCAAAGACGACGTCGTTGGGATTCTTTTCCAGCGCGGTCATCAGATCCTTCAGGTTTTTCCACGGGGAGTCGGCGCGAACGGCGATCATGCCGTAGTCGGTACCGACGCTGGCGACCCAGCGCACATCGTCAACGCCGTAGCGGCCAAACTTGCCCTGAGCCAGGTTAAGCAGGGAGCCGCCGGAAAAGGCGACCACGGTGCCGGGCTCGTCTGGGCGCTGGGCGATGACGGCGTTATAGACCACCGCCCCCACGCCGCCAGGCATATAGGTGACACGCATCGGTTTTTCGATGGCGCCGGTCTCCAGCATGCTGACCTGCAGCAGCTTACAGGTCAGGTCGAAGCCGCCGCCGGGCTTGGCGGGAGCGATACATTCGGTACGCGACGGCGCCTTTTGCTCCGCCTGGGAAGGCAGCGCGCCGAGCAGCAGGGGGAACACGGCCAGGGTCGCGATCAGGCTCTTTTTCATTGCTTATCCTCATGCCATAGATGTGAGTCATTGTTATTGCTTGTCGTGGACCGCCGGTGACGGCCTGGTTGCGTGATTGTTAAGGCAGTTACCTTTCATTTCCCTTTCAGCGACGGATGGATGTGAATTTATGTGACGGGGGTCGTGGGTTAACCGGCTGAAGAGACGAGATTATCGCGGTACCGTTTTGCTAACCCACCTGCAAATACGGCAATCATTTGTTGCAAAAATGTAATGTATTTCCATGATCTCTGTGGATCGGAAATCACGACGTCTCACATACCCGTTCGGGTTTTGCGGAGACGTACAAGAATAAGAGCAGGGGAAAATGCGTCTGTTACTGGCTGAGGATAATCAGGAGCTGGCCCACTGGCTGGAAAAGGCTCTGGTACAGAGCGGCTTTGCCGTGGACTGTGTGTTTGACGGCCAGTCGGCCGATCATCTGCTGCAAAACGAGGGCTATGCCGTGGCGGTGCTGGATATTGAGATGCCGCGCCTTGACGGCCTGGCGGTACTGCAGCGCCTGCGCCAGCGTGGACAGTCGCTGCCGGTACTGCTGCTGACGGCCCGCAGTTCGGTGGCGGATCGGGTTCGGGGGCTGAATCACGGTGCCGACGACTACCTGGCAAAACCGTTCGAGCTGGAGGAGCTGGATGCCCGACTCAGGGCGCTGGTACGGCGCAGCGAGGGGCAACTGCAGGAGACCCAGTGTCTGGGGGAACTGAGCTGGCATGATGGCGGCTACTTCGAACTTCAGGGGCGGCCGCTGTCGCTGACGCCGCGCGAACAGGCGCTACTGACGGTGCTGATGTATCGTCGCCGTCGCCCGGTGGCACGCCAGCAACTGTTCGAGCAGATTTTTAGTCTGAGCGACGAAGCCAGCCCGGAAAGCATTGAAATCTACGTTCACCGGTTACGCAAGAAGCTACAGCCCGGCAACGTGCGTATTATCACCATCAGAGGGCTCGGCTATTTGCTGGAGTGCAGCGATGAACTGGCTTAAAGGTCCTTCATCGCTGCTCTCCCGCCAGTTGCTGTTTCTTGGTCTGCCGCTGGTGGTGCTGTGGGGGTTTTCGGCCTTCAGCAGCTATATCAGCGCCATGAATGCCGCCACTCAGGCGTTTGATCGAATGCTGCTGGCGTCCACTCGTACCGTGGCGGAACGGTTGGTGGTGCGCAATGGGCGATTGCAGGCGGATGTGCCCTGGGTAGTGCTCGACAGCTTCGAGCGCAATATGGATGACCGTCTCTACTACAAGGTGGTCGATACCGAGGGTAGGGTGATTTCCGGCTATGATAGCCTGCCGGATATTCCTGGCGGCACGCCGCGCAGTGAACTCTATCCGGCACTGGCGTGGTTCTGGCATACCCGCTGGCGCGGGCAGGGAATGCGGGTGGCTTGCCTGTTGCAGCCGGTAAACGAAGGGGGCATCAACGGTATGGCCAGAATCTACGTGGCCGAAACCCTGCAATCCCGGCGTGAGATGGCGGCGAACCTGCTGGCGTCATCGCTGTGGACCCAGGGGGGACTGGTGATACTGACCCTGATTTTGAGCGGGTGGCTGCTGCGCCGCGTACTGCGGCCGCTGCGTCGTCTTTCGGCGCATCTGGCCCGGCGCCAGCCTGGCGATCTCTCGGCGTTACCGGCGCTGCTGCCGTGGTCGGAAACCCGGCCGTTGATGAGTGCCTTTAACCGCTATCTTGAACGTCTGCGGCACCTGATTGCCCGCCAGGCGCGCTTTAGCGCCGATGCTTCGCACCAGTTGAAAACGCCGCTTACCGTGCTGAAGACCCAGGTGGCGGTGGCGCTGGCAAGTCAGGATCCTCAGGTATGGCGCCAGAGCCTGGAGGCGATGAGTGGCACCCTGGACGGCACGGTACAGCTCACAGAGCGGCTGCTGCAGTTGGCCAGTCTTAAGCGTCGCGAGCCGGGAAGTCAGGCCTTTACCCGGATCGATCTGGTGGCGCTGGCCCAGGCCTGCTGTTTTTCCCGGCTTACCCAGGCGCGCAGTCGGCATATAGACCTGGGCTATGAAGGGGAAACCAGTCCGGTCTGGATTGACGGTGAGGAACTACTGCTGGCGGAAATGTGCGCCAATCTGCTGGATAACGCCCTGAAATATACGCCTACTGGCGGCACCGTCACCGTACGGGTGGTATGTCAGACGCCTCAGGCGCTGCTGGAAGTAGAGGACAGCGGGCCGGGGATCGACGAGCATCAGACGCAGCAGGCGCTCACGCCGTTTCGCCGTCTGGAACAGGGATCGATGCAGCCGGGAGCGGGACTGGGGTTGGCGCTGGTTAATGATATCGCGCGCTGGCACCGTACCAGGCCGGAACTGCTGCACGGAGAAACGCTGGGGGGATTACTGGTGCGGGTTAGGCTGGTGAGCCGTGAAAAGCGGGGGCCCTGAGGCCCCCGGCGGGAATTACTTCTGTGCTTTCAGCGCTTCCAGCGCGCTCGCGACGCCCGCGCCGTAGGCAGGATGCACCTGACTAAACAGGCCGATCTGGCGCTCCTGAATAAATTCCGGCACCTGCGCCAGCTCGCCGGCGATACGACCAAACATCCGCTGATGCTCTTCTTCGCTCAGCAGTTCAAACAGCTTGCGCGGCTGGCTGAAGTAGTCGTCATCTTCCCGGTGATTCCAGTGATCGGCGGCGCCTTCCAGCGACAGCGGCGGTTCGCTGTAATCCGGCTGCTCCTGGAATACCCCAAAGCTGTTTGGCTCGTAGGTCGCGCCGTTACCGCTGTTACCGTCAACGCGCATGGCGCCGTCGCGGTGATAGTTGTGGAACGGGCAGCGCGGGGCGTTGACCGGAATCTGGTGATGGTTCACGCCCAGGCGATAGCGGTGAGCATCGCCGTAGGAGAACAGACGGCCCTGCAGCATACGGTCTGGCGAGAAGCCGATACCGGGAACGATGTTGGCCGGAGACATGGCAACCTGCTCGACTTCGGCAAAGTAGTTGTCCGGGTTGCGGTTCAGCTCCAGTTCGCCCACTTCAATCAGCGGGTAGTCGGCATGCGGCCAGACTTTGGTCAGATCGAACGGGTTGTAGGGTACCTTAGAGGCGTCGGCTTCCGGCATCACCTGAATGTAAAACTTCCAGCGCGGGAAGTCGCCTTTTTCAATGGATTCAAACAGATCGCGCTGGGAGCTTTCGCGGTCTTCGGCCACCAGGCGTTTGGCTTCGTCATCCATCAGGTTTTCAATACCCTGCTCGCAGCGCAGGTGGAATTTCACCCAGAAGCGCTGGTTATCGGCATTGATAAAGCTGTAGGTGTGGCTACCAAAGCCGTGCATAAAGCGGTAGCCGCGCGGCAGGCCGCGATCGCTGAAGTCAATGGTCAACTGATGCAGGGATTCCGGTAGCTGAGAGAAGAAGTCCCACTTATAAGTTGGGTTACGCAGGTTGGTACGCGGATCGCGTTTCACTACATGGTTGAGATCCGGGAATTTCAGCGGGTCACGCAGGTAGAACACCGGGGTATTGTTGCCCACCAGATCCCAGTTGCCTTCTTCGGTATAGAATTTGATGGCGAAACCGCGGATATCGCGTTCGGCATCGGCGGCGCCACGTTCACCGGCAACGGTGGAAAAACGGATGAAAAATTCGGTCTTTTTCCCCTGCTCGAAGACTTTGGCACGGGTATAGCGGCTGATATCCTGGGTGATGGTAAAGGTGCCGTAAGCGCCGGAGCCTTTGGCGTGCATGCGGCGTTCGGGAATCACTTCACGGTCAAAGTGCGCCAGCTTTTCCAGAAACCAGACATCCTGTAGCAGCATGGGGCCACGCGGGCCTGCGGTCGCTACGTTATTGTTGTGAGCCACAGGGGCGCCTGCGCCAGTAGTTAAGCCTTTCTTGCTCATCGATTGTCTCCCTGGGATAAAATCGGGTGGGTTGTTAATTTTCCGTTTATGACGGATCACGCTACGCCTTATTGTTGTCCTGGTTGTTGATCGCACGCAATTTGGCTTTCTCTATCACAGTTATTTTCCCTGCCTGTCATAGTCATCATAAAAATAAGGATTTTTTCTGAACTTCCGGGCTGGGATAATGCCTGGATTTTGAAATATCCAGGCGCAGGAGGTTATTCAGGCTGACCGCCAGGCTATAGTGGAACTCTTTATTTGTGCGGGACCGAACGATGATAAAAGTAGAAATGCTCTCCACTGGCGATGAAGTGCTGTATGGGCAGATTGTGGATACCAATGCCGCCTGGCTGGCGGATTACCTGTTCGAACAGGGGTTGCCGATGAGCGGGCGTAGTACCGTAGGGGATAATCTGGAAGCGCTGGTTTGTGCTTTGCAGCGCCGTAGCCGGGAGTGCGACGTACTGATCGTTAACGGCGGTCTGGGGCCGACCAGCGACGACCTCAGTGCCGAGGCCGCGGCCCGCGCCGCAGGTGTGGCGCTGGTGGAGGATGCCGACTGGCTGGAGACCATGGCGCGTTACTTCTCTTCCCGCGGTCGCGAGATGTCGCCCGCTAATCGCAAGCAGGCGCTGATTCCGCAGGGGAGTGAGGTCATCGACAACCCGGTGGGCACCGCCTGCGGTTTCGCGATGCGGCTGAATGGCTGTCTGCTTTGCTTTACCCCGGGCGTTCCCAGCGAATTTAAGACCATGGTGAAACAGCAGATTCTGCCGCTGCTGCGTCGCTGCTTTGAACTGCCTGCGCCACCGCTCTGCCTGCGCCTGACCACCTTTGGGCGCGGTGAGAGTGAACTGGCTCAGGCGCTGGATACCCTGCCGCGCCCACAGGGTGTGACGCTGGGTTACCGCTCTGCCATGCCGATTATCGAACTGAAGCTAACAGGCCCGGATGCCATGCGTACACAGATGATGACGCTGTGGCAGGAGGTGCGGCGAGTGGCGGGTGATAGCCTGATTTTTGAAGGTACAGACGGCCTGGCTGCACGGCTTGCCAGGCTGCTTGCGGCTCGGGAGTTGCGGCTTGCGGTCAGCGAACAGTTTACCGGTGGCCTGCTGTGCTGGCAGTTGGGGGAAGGCGGCGTGACGCTACAGGCGGGGGAAGTTCTGGCGCCGCCATCTCAACCGGAAACTCTGGCACAGAGCGCGGCACGAGCGGCCCGGTTCGCAGAACAAACCCAGAGCGATCTCGCGCTGGTGGTGGGAGCCCGGCAGGAAGAGCATCTGAATCTGGTGCTACATACGCCTGAGGGGAGCCAGGGGCTGAAGATTTCGCTTAACGGTCGGCGCTACAGCCAGCGCGACCTTCAACAGGTGTGCGCCATGATGGCGCAGAACATGCTACGCCGCTGGCTGGAAGGGCTGCCGCTGGAGGCCAGCCATAGCTGGATCCAGGTGGAGTCGCGTTTTCCTGCCTGACCTGTCGCCCCGGAGAATCATTCCGGGGCTATTTCCAATATGTTGTTTTTCGACCGCCATAAAGTTCCCTGTCACCCGTTTTGGGTATTTTAATAATGATTTTTTGTTTTTTTTGTGAGCGAAAACGCGCAATTGGTAATGGGGATTCTGTGGTTTTCTGGGCGCTGTCGTCATTTTTTAATAAATATGTAACACAATGTGCGATGTTTCACATTAAAATATGCTCGTATTCACTATTATTACGCTCGAAAAAGAAAATTGATCGTTATTTAATCAGTTAATAATCAAAATAATCAGTGAATTGCCAGAAATAAAACGCCACGGAGGCTACATGTTAACTATTTTTAAACCCGCCGCGCATAAGGCGAGGCTACCGGCTGAAAAAATCGATCCGGTTTATCGTCGTCTGCGCTGGCAGATTTTTATGGGGATATTCTTCGGCTACGCCGCTTATTACCTGGTGCGTAAGAACTTTGCGCTGGCGATGCCTTATCTGGTAGAGCAGGGTTTTTCCCGCGGCGATCTGGGTTTTGCGCTTTCCGGCATTTCCATCGCCTACGGTTTTTCCAAATTTATTATGGGCTCGGTCTCCGATCGCTCGAATCCGCGCGTTTTTCTGCCGGCGGGGTTAATTCTTGCCGCCGCCGTGATGCTGTTTATGGGATTTGTACCCTGGGCGACGTCCAGCATTGCCGTGATGTTCGTACTGCTGTTCCTGTGCGGCTGGTTCCAGGGAATGGGTTGGCCGCCGTGCGGGCGTACCATGGTGCACTGGTGGTCCCAGAAAGAGCGTGGCGGCATCGTTTCGGTCTGGAACTGCGCCCATAACGTGGGCGGCGGTATTCCACCGCTGTTGTTTCTGTTGGGGATGGCCTGGTTCAACGACTGGCACGCGGCCCTGTATATGCCCGCTTTCGCCGCCATTCTGGTAGCGCTGTTCGCTTTCGCCATGATGCGCGATACGCCGCAATCCTGCGGCCTGCCGCCGATTGAAGAGTATAAGAACGACTATCCGGACGATTACAGCCAGGAGCACGAGCAGGAGCTGACGGCGAAGCAGATCTTTATGCAGTACGTTCTGCCGAACCGCCTGCTGTGGTACATCGCTATCGCGAACGTTTTTGTCTATCTGCTGCGTTACGGCATTCTCGACTGGTCGCCGACTTACCTGAGAGAGGTGAAGCACTTCGCGCTGGATAAATCCTCCTGGGCCTATTTCTTCTATGAGTATGCCGGTATTCCCGGGACTCTGCTGTGCGGCTGGATGTCCGATAAGGTGTTCAGAGGCAATCGCGGCGCTACCGGCGTCTTCTTTATGACTCTGGTGACCATCGCCACGGTGGTGTACTGGTTGAACCCCCCCGGAAATCCGGGAATCGACATGACCTGTATGATCGTTATCGGCTTCCTGATTTATGGTCCTGTGATGCTGATTGGTCTGCATGCCCTGGAGCTGGCGCCCAAGAAGGCGGCGGGGACTGCGGCAGGCTTTACCGGGCTGTTCGGCTACCTGGGTGGTTCAGTGGCCGCCAGTGCGATAGTCGGCTATACCGTCGACTTCTTCGGCTGGGATGGCGGCTTTATGGTGATGATTGGCGGCAGCGTGCTGGCGGTACTTCTGCTGCTGGTCGTGATGATAGGTGAACATAAGCACCATCGTGAAATGCAGGCAAAACAGGAGAACAAAGGATGATATTCCAACGACGAGTGGCAGGCGTCGGTATAGGTATCGTGGTTGCCGGTATGATGGTGGGTGCGGCGGCTCAGGCACAGGATAAGCTCGTTATCGCCCATCGCGGCGCCAGCGGCTATCTGCCGGAGCATACGCTACCGGCCAAGGCGATGGCCTATGCTCAGGGTGCGGATTACCTTGAGCAGGATCTGGTGATGACCAAAGATGATCAACTGGTGGTGCTACACGATCACTATCTGGATCGGGTCACCGATGTGGCCAAGCGTTTTCCGGACCGCGCCCGTAAGGACGGGCGCTATTACGCCATTGATTTCACTCTGGCGGAAATTAAGTCGCTGAAGTTTACCGAAGGGTTCGATATCGAAAACGGTAAGCAGGTGCAGACTTATCCCGGCCGCTTCCCGATGAATAAGTCGGATTTTCGGGTTCACACCTTTCAGGAAGAGCTGGAGTTTATTCAGGGTCTGAATCACTCCACCGGTAAAAACATGGGTATCTATCCGGAAATTAAGGCGCCCTGGTTCCATCATCAGGAAGGCAAGGATATTGCGGCGAAGGTGCTGGATGTTCTTAAACAGTATGGCTATACCGGTCCACAGGATAAGGTTTATCTGCAATGCTTTGATGCGAATGAGCTTAAGCGGATTAAAAATACCCTGGAGCCGCAACGCGGTATGAACCTGAAACTGGTGCAGCTTATCGCTTATACCGACCAGAATGAAACCCAGCAGAAACAGCCGGACGGTAAATGGGTGAATTACAGCTACGACTGGATGTTTAAGTCCGGCGCCATGAAGCAGATTGCGCAATATGCCGACGGTATTGGTCCCGATTACCATATGCTGGTGGAAGAGGGCTCAACCAAAGGCAACATTCGCCTGACCGCAATGGTAAAAGAGGCGCACGCCAACAATATGGTGGTACACCCTTATACGGTACGCGCCGATGATTTACCGGACTATGTGAGTGACGTCAATCAGCTGTTCGACCTGCTCTATAACCGGGATAACGTGGACGGCCTGTTCAGCGACTTCCCCGATAAGGCCCGTGCTTTTCTTGATAAATAAGCAACGACCATAAAAAAACGCCAGTCGGTATGCACCGGCTGGCGTTTTTTCTGACCTTAATCTGTCACATCTCGATTTCGATATCGCCTGTAGCCTGGCAGCAGCAGGGCAGTATCTCGCCGGGCTGAATAAAGGCCAGCGGCTGACTCAGCCAGTTAACCTGGCCGGCGATCAACCGGGTGCGGCAGGCGCCGCAGTAGCCTTCCCGACACTGATACTCCACATCGACCTGGTGTGACTCCAGCGCCGCCAGCAGCGACGGATGCTCGTCCTGGCACTGGAGCTGGGTGCCGCTGTGGCGAAGGAGGATACGGAAAGCCATAATCAGAGCTGGAAGTTGCTCAGATCGTCGGCGTCGATATTGGAATCGATCTGACCAACCAGATAGGAGCTGACTTCCACTTCCTGAGGCGCAACCTGAACGTTGTCAGACACCAGCCAGGCGTTGATCCAGGGGATCGGGTTGGAGCGGGCTTTGTCGTACGGCATCTCCAGGCCCACCGCATTCATACGAATGTTGGTGATGTACTCAACGTACTGGCACAGAATATCCTTGTTCAGGCCGATCATCGAACCGTCGCGGAACAGATAGTTGGCCCACTCTTTTTCCTGCTGCGCCGCCATGACAAACAGATCGTAACACTCCTGCTGGCATTCTCGGGCGATCTCGGCCATTTCCGGGTCGTCTACGCCACTGCGCATCAGGTTGATCATATGCTGGGTGCCGGTCAGGTGCAGCGCCTCATCACGGGCGATCAGTCGGATGATTTTGGCGTTGCCTTCCATCAGTTCGCGCTCGGCAAAGGCGAAGGAGCAGGCGAAGCTGACGTAGAAGCGAATCGCTTCCAGGGCGTTCACGCTCATCAGGCACAGGTAGAGCTTTTTCTTCAGCTCGTGCAGGTTAACCGTGACGGTCTTGCCGTTAACGCTGTGGGTGCCTTCGCCCAGCAGATGCCAGTAGCTGGTCATCTCAATCAGGCCGTCGTAGTAGGTGGAGATATCCTTCGCGCGCTTGAGGATCTCTTCGTTGGTGACGATGTCGTCGAACACCAGCGCCGGATCGTTGACGATGTTCCGGATGATATGGGTATAAGAGCGCGAGTGGATGGTTTCTGAGAAGGCCCAGGTTTCGACCCAGGTTTCCAGTTCCGGAATCGAGATCAGCGGCAGCAGGGCGACGTTCGGGCTACGGCCCTGAATGGAGTCCAGCAGGGTCTGATATTTCAGGTTGCTGATAAAGATATGTTTCTCGTGATCCGGCAGGCTCTGATAGTCAATGCGGTCGCGGGAGACATCCACCTCTTCCGGACGCCAGAAGAAAGAGAGCTGCTTCTCGATAAGCTTTTCGAAAATCTCGTATTTCTGCTGGTCGAAGCGGGCCACGTTGACCGGCTGACCGAAAAACATCGGTTCGCTTAGCTGGTCGTTTTTCGTCTGTGAAAATGTGGTGTATGCCATGTTATTTGTTCCTGTGATACGAAAAACAGGGGCAGGTTAGCCCGCCCCCTGATATCAGATTTTGCAAGCGCCGCTTTCGCAGCCATCATCCTGGATGGAAGGCGCCAGGTCGTCCTGAGAATCTTCCGCGCCGTCGCGGGTGTTCTGATAGTAGAGCGTCTTCACACCGAACTTATAGGCGGTCAGCAGATCCTTAAGCAACTGCTGCATCGGCACCTTACCTGACGGGAAGCGTACGGGATCGTAGTTGGTGTTGGCGGAAATCGACTGATCGATAAACTTCTGCATCAGGCCTACCAGCTGCAGGTAACCGTCGTTGCCCGGCATATCCCACAACAGCTCATAGTTATCCTTCAGACGCTCATATTCCGGCACTACCTGGCGCAGAATGCCGTCTTTCGAGGCCTTAATGCTGATGTGGCCGCGCGGCGGCTCGATACCGTTGGTGGCGTTCGAAATCTGCGAAGAGGTTTCAGACGGCATCAGGGCAGAGAGTGTCGAGTTGCGCAGACCGTGAGTCTTAATGGATTCACGCAGAGCCTCCCAGTCGCAGTACAGCTGCTCGTTGCTGATGGCATCGAGATCCTTTTTATAGGTATCGATGGGCAGCACGCCTTGCGCGTAGGTGGTTTCATTGAACCACGGGCAGGCGCCCTGTTCCTTCGCCAGTTCGTTAGAGGCTTTCAGCAGCCAGTACTGGATAGCTTCGAAGGTTTTGTGAGTCAGATTGTTAGCGCTGCCGTCGGAGTAGCGGACGCCGTGCTTCGCCAGGTAGTAGGCGAAGTTGATAACGCCGATACCCAGAGTACGACGGCCCATTGCGCCGCGTTTCGCTGCCGGAATCGGGTAATCCTGGTAGTCGAGCAGGGCATCCAGCGCACGTACCGCCAGGGTGGCCAGCTCTTCCAGCTCGTCCAGGCTTGAGATGGCGCCCAGGTTAAAGGCTGAAAGGGTGCACAGCGCGATTTCGCCGTTTTCGTCGTTCACGTCGTCCATCGGTTTGGTCGGCAGGGCGATCTCCAGGCAGAGATTGCTCTGGCGAACCGGCGCCACCTGGGCGTCGAACGGGCTGTGGGTGTTGCAGTGATCCACGTTCTGGATGTAGATACGGCCGGTAGAGGCGCGTTCCTGCATCATCAGAGAGAACAGCTCTGCGGCCTTAATGCTCTTCTTACGGATGCTGTCGTCATTTTCGTACTGCACGTACAGGCGCTCGAACTCTTCCTGATTGGCGAAGAAGGCGTCGTAGAGGCCAGGCACATCGGACGGGCTGAACAGCGTGATGTCGCCGCCTTTCAGCAGGCGGGTATACATCAGCTTGTTGATCTGCACCCCGTAGTCCATATGACGGACGCGGTTAGCTTCGGTACCGCGGTTGTTTTTCAGTACCAGTAGGCTTTCGACTTCCAGATGCCACATCGGGTAGAACAGGGTGGCGGCGCCGCCGCGAACTCCGCCCTGGGAGCAGGATTTCACCGCCGTCTGGAAGTGCTTGTAGAACGGAATACAGCCGGTGTGGAACGCTTCGCCGCCGCGGATCGGGCTGCCCAGGGCGCGGATACGACCGGCATTGATGCCGATGCCGGCGCGCTGGGACACGTATTTCACAATGGCGCTGGAGGTGGCGTTAATGGAGTCCAGGCTATCGCCGCACTCAATCAGCACGCAGGAGCTGAACTGGCGGGTCGGGGTACGTACGCCGGACATAATCGGCGTCGGCAGCGAGATCTTAAAGGTGGAAATCGCGTCATAGAAGCGCTTCACGTAGTCCAGACGGGTTTCGCGCGGATAGCCAGAGAACAGGCAGGCGGCAACCAGAATATAGAGGAACTGGGCGCTTTCGTAGATTTCGCCGGTCACGCGATTCTGGACCAGGTATTTACCTTCCAGCTGTTTTACCGCGGCGTAGGAGAAGTTCATATCGCGCCAGTGGTCGATAAAACCGTCCAGCTGAGCGAACTCTTCCCTGGTATAGTCTTCCAGCAGGTGGCGGTCGTATTTACCCATTTCCACCATTTTGGCGACGTGATCGTAAAGCTTCGGCGGTTCGAACTGGCCGTAGGCTTTCTTACGCAGATGGAAGATGGCCAGACGCGCAGCCAGGTACTGGTAGTCCGGCGCTTCGCGGGAAATCAGGTCTGCCGCCGCTTTGATCATGGTCTCGTGGATATCGGAGGTTTTCATCCCGTCGTAGAACTGGATCTGAGAACGCAGTTCAACCTGAGAGATGGAGACGTTATTCAGCCCCTCTGCCGCCCAATCCAGTACCCGATGGATTTTATCCAGATTAATGCGCTCAGTGCGACCGTCACGTTTTGTAACCAGCAGACTCTGATTCATGTGGGAAATACCTGTCCGTGAGATGAAAATATCCCCCGTTTTATTCACAGAAGCAGCCCTGTGACTAACTCTGTGGATAAATACTATATGTAGGGGGTTGAAGATAAATGAACCGCTATATGGTGAGTATTCTAGTAAGGAATCTCGGGAGAACAAGTATTGATTTTGTTATCAAATTGGGGTTGTCAGGTAGGGGATTTCGCTAAGTCCACGCCACGTAAGGGCCGGGCGGGTTGTCAATGACCTGGAAAAAAAAATGAAAATTTGATCGAGTGCTGAATTCTTAGCCCTGCCAGGAAAAATCCATTCTGAAACCAGGTAAAAGTCCTGGAGAAAACCGGCACCTTTCGGGTGCCGGAATGAACAGCTCAGGCCGTTGTATGCAACATATAGTTAACATCCACGCCGGGACCCAGGGAAAAGCGATCGCGTAGCGGGTTATAGTGCAGGCCGGTCATATGTTTTTCCCGTAACCCGCTGCTACCCACCCAGCCAACCAGCTCCGCTGGCTTGATAAATTTCTTCACGTCGTGGGTGCCACGCGGCACCATGCGCATAATATATTCAGCGCCGACCACCGCCATCAGCCAGGCTTTGCCATTACGGTTGATGGTCGAAAAGAAGACGTGACCACCGGGTTTTACCAGGCGTGCACAGGCGTTGACCACCGATTGCGGATACGGCACGTGCTCCAGCATTTCCATGCAGGTCACTACGTCATAGGCCTGAGGATGCTGGTCGGCATGCTGTTCCACGGTTTGCTGAACGTATTCGACCTGGATACCGCTTTCCAGCGCGTGGAGGCGCGCCACCTGCAGCGGCTCGGCGCCCATGTCCAGACCGGTGACCGTGGCGCCTTCCCGGGCCATGCTTTCGCTCAGAATGCCGCCGCCGCAGCCGACATCCAGCACTTTCTTGCCAAACAGGCCGCCCGCGCGTTCGCAAATATAGCCCAGACGCAGAGGGTTAATGCGGTGCAGGGGGCGGAACTCCCCCTCCATATCCCACCAGCGGGAGGCGACCGCTTCGAATTTGGCAATCTCATCCCGATCGACATTGGGTGAAAGCGGCGCGTTTTCTTGATTCATGGCGGTTCACACTCCTTCTTTGTTGTAAAAGCGAGTATATCAGGCCGGGCGCCTGAATAAAGCGCCGGGAGAGCGCTATCCTGCTTACCTGAGCCGCCAGGGCTGTGTTATAATTTTTGACCTTTAAATCCGGGATACAACAGAGGGATAGCGGTTACATGAGCGACCTTGCCAGAGAAATTACACCGGTCAATATTGAGGAAGAGCTTAAGAACTCTTACCTGGACTACGCGATGTCGGTCATTGTTGGCCGTGCACTGCCGGACGTCCGCGATGGCCTCAAACCGGTTCACCGTCGCGTCCTGTACGCCATGAACGTACTGGGAAATGACTGGAACAAAGCCTACAAAAAGTCGGCCCGTGTCGTTGGTGACGTAATCGGTAAATACCATCCCCACGGCGATTCCGCTGTTTATGACACCATTGTTCGTATGGCGCAGCCTTTCTCCCTGCGCTATACCCTGGTCGATGGCCAGGGTAACTTCGGCTCCATTGACGGCGACTCCGCGGCAGCGATGCGTTATACCGAGATTCGCCTGGCGAAGATCGCCCATGAGCTGATGGCCGATCTGGAAAAAGATACCGTCGACTACGTGGATAACTACGACGGTACCGAGAAAATTCCTGATGTGATGCCGACTAAGATCCCTAACCTGCTGGTTAACGGCTCTTCCGGTATCGCGGTGGGGATGGCGACCAACATTCCGCCTCACAACCTGACCGAAGTCATTAACGGCTGCCTGGCCTATATAGATGATGAAGACATCAGCGTTGAAGGGCTGATGGAGCACATCCCCGGGCCGGACTTTCCCACCGCCGCCATTATCAACGGCCGCCGCGGGATCGAAGAGGCCTACCGTACCGGTCGCGGTAAGATCTACATTCGCGCGCGCGCGGAAGTGGAAACCGACGCGAAAACCGGGCGTGAAACCATCATCGTTCACGAGATTCCCTACCAGGTTAACAAAGCGCGCCTGATCGAAAAGATCGCCGAACTGGTAAAAGATAAGCGCGTCGAAGGGATCAGCGCCCTGCGCGACGAATCCGATAAAGACGGGATGCGCATCGTTATTGAAGTGAAACGCGATGCCGTGGGTGAAGTGGTGCTGAACAACCTTTACTCCCAGACTCAGCTTCAGGTCTCTTTCGGGATCAACATGGTCGCGCTGCACCACGGTCAGCCGAAGATCATGGCCCTGAAGGAGATACTGGAAGCCTTCGTCCGTCACCGCCGCGAAGTGGTGACCCGCCGTACCATTTTCGAACTGCGTAAGGCCCGCGATCGTGCGCATATCCTGGAAGGTCTGGCGATCGCCCTGGCCAATATCGACCCGATCATCGAACTGATTCGCCGGGCGCCGAACCCGGCCGAAGCCAAAGCGGGTCTTATCGCGAAAGCCTGGGATCTGGGTAATGTCTCCGCCATGCTGGAGCGCGCTGGCGACGACGCGGCACGCCCCGAATGGCTGGAGCCGGAATATGGTATTCGTGACGGTAAATATCATCTGACCGAACAGCAGGCTCAGGCGATTCTGGATCTGCGTCTGCAGAAACTGACCGGCCTGGAGCACGAAAAGCTGCTCGACGAATATAAAGAGCTGCTGGAACAGATTGCCGAACTGCTGCACATCCTTGGCAGTGCCGAGCGCCTGATGGAAGTGATTCGTGAAGAGCTGGAGCTGATTCGCGATCAGTTCGGCGACAACCGCCGTACCGAAATCACCGCCAACAGCGCCGACATCAACATCGAAGACCTGATAAGCCAGGAAGATGTGGTCGTCACCCTGTCTCATCAGGGCTATGTGAAGTATCAGCCGCTTACCGATTACGAAGCTCAGCGTCGCGGCGGTAAGGGCAAATCTGCTGCCCGTATAAAGGAAGAGGACTTTATCGACAGGCTGCTGGTGGCCAACACCCACGACACCATCCTCTGCTTCTCCAGCCGCGGTCGTCTGTACTGGATGAAGGTCTATCAGCTACCGGAAGCCAGCCGCGGTGCCCGTGGTCGACCTATCGTCAACCTGCTGCCGCTGGAAGCGGACGAACGTATTACCGCCATTCTGCCGGTGCGTGAATACGAGGAAGGGGTCAACGTCTTTATGGCAACCGCCAGCGGTACCGTGAAGAAAACTGCCCTGACCGAGTTCAGCCGTCCGCGTAGTGCCGGTATCATCGCCGTGAATCTGAACGATGGCGACGAACTGATTGGCGTGAACCTGACCGATGGCAGCGACGAAGTGATGCTGCTCTCCGCTCACGGTAAAGTGGTGCGCTTTAAAGAAGACGCCGTGCGCGCCATGGGTCGTACCGCTACCGGCGTACGCGGCATTAAGCTTGCCGAAGGCGACCGTGTGGTATCGCTGATTGTTCCGCGCGGCGAAGGGGCTATCCTGACCGTCACGCAGAACGGCTACGGTAAGCGTACTGCCGTGAGCGAGTATCCGACCAAGTCCCGCGCCACTCAGGGGGTTATCTCTATCAAGGTGACCGAGCGTAACGGTCACGTGGTGGGCGCGGTTCAGGTGGATGACTGCGACCAGATCATGATGATCACCGATGCCGGTACCCTGGTGCGTACCCGGGTTTCCGAAGTGAGCATCGTGGGCCGTAATACCCAGGGCGTGATTCTGATCCGTACCGCGGAAGATGAAAACGTAGTGGGTCTGCAGCGCGTGGCTGAGCCGGTGGATGACGAAGAGCTGGACGCTATCGACGGTAGCGTGGCGGAAGGCGAAGATGAAATCGCGCCGGAAACCGACAGCGATGATGACGCTGATGCCGAAGGCGATGATAACGCCTGATTGGTTTAGTTGACGTGATAAACCGGCCGGGGAGACCTGGCCGGTTTTTTTTATACGCGCGTTCAGAACAGCAGCAGGCCGATAATAAAGAGCGGCGCTGAGAAGAGCAGGGCGGTCATACAGAACCCCATGATATCGCGCACTCCCAGCCCGGCAATGGCCAGCGCAGGCAGCGCCCAGAATGGCTGAGCCATATTCATCCACTGTTCTCCATAGGCGATAGCCATTACTGATTTGCCCATATCAGCGCCCAGCTCCTGAGCGGCCTGCATCACAAAGGGGCCCTGAATCACCCAGTGGCCGCCGCCGGAAGGTACCGCGAAATTGATTAATGCCGAGCTAAAAAAGGTCATCAGTGGAAAGGTGTCCTGACTGGAGATCCGAATAAAAAATTCGGTAATCAGGCCGCCGAGGCCGGAGTGTTCCATCATCAGTTGAATACCGGCATAGAAGGGGAACTGAATCAGGATCCCGGCAGTGCTGCGCGCCGCCACGACGGCGGCACGCATATAGGCCATTGGCGTGCCGTGCAGCAGCAGTCCGGCAATCATAAACATCAGATTGACGGTGTCGATCGTGATGTTAAAGCCGTGGCCGATAAACCAGATAACCAGAAAGGCGATACCGAGCGCGCCGATAATCAGCGCCAGCAGGCGGCTCTCTTCCAGACGTTCGGCAGGAGTCGCGTCGGTAGCCAGGGTCTTGCGGGTCGGGGCCTCTTCACGCAGCAGTTCGGGATCGATGGTTACCACCTGGTGCGGCGCGGGCATCATCATCCGGGTCACCAGCGGCATCACCACAATCAGTGCCAGGGTGATAAACAGATTAAAACCGGTAAACAGCGTCTGACTGACCGGTATCAGGCCGACGATGTGCTCCACCGGATTACCGGGTGTTGCCGCCAGCAGCGGCATCGAACCGGAAAAACCGCCGCCCCAGGTCAGAAAACCGATATAGGCGCAGGCGATCAGCAACGGATAATGGGAACCCGCTACCCGCCGCGCGACTTCCCGGGCGAACATGGCGCCGACCACCAGTCCGAATCCCCAGTTGATGATACAGGCGACGGAGCCGAAGAAGGTGACCAGCATCACACCCTGGGTCGGCGTTTTTGCCAGCGATGCGGTGCTGCGCAACAGGCGCCTGACCGGGCCGGAGCTGGCCAGCGCGTGGCCGGTCACTACAATCAGCGCCATCTGCATGCTGAACTCCAGCAGATTCCAGAAACCGTCGCCCCACATGCCTACCAGCGAAACCGGTGTGACGGGGGTCAGCCATAGCGCCAGCCCAAAGACCTGCAGGGTTAACAGCATGGCGAAAATGAGCGGATCGGGCAGCCAGCGGCTGACCAGACGCGTCATCAGGTATGAAATACGCCCGGGCATCAGGTTTCTCCTGTCAGTTTGCTGAAAAGCGGCGCCTGACTGCGGGCCACGTATGGGATGCAGCGTGGTAAATGTTAATTAATGGTTAAAGACTGTTTTATTAATTGTGTGATTCAGGCGGGCTTTGTCGACAGGCGGCAAAGTAAATCGGCCACAGGAATGGGAGTCCTGGCGTTGCGGGAGAAGGCGTTTGCGGATACCTTATCCGCATTCCTCCAGAGGTATTAAGGACGCCGGGGCCGCTTTGAAATATTTTGTCTCCTTTCGCACCACGCTGAAAGTTTCTCGCTATCTGTTTCGCGCGCTGGCGCTGCTGCTCTGGTTACTGATCGCGCTGTTCTCGGTATTTTACATCGTGAATGCGCTGCATGAGAAAGAGTCGGAGATTCGCCGCGAATTTAATCTGAGCTTCGATCAGGCCCAGCGCTATATCCAGCGCACCTCGGATGTCATGAAGGAACTGAAATACATTACCGAAAACCGTCTGGAAGGCGCCCGGCAGCCGCCGCTCCACAACAGCGACGATGAAACCGTTCAGACGCCCAATTTTGTGCCGCTGTTTGCGGATTCTGACTGCTCGGCGCTGGGCAACACCTGGCGTGGTTCGCTGCAGTCGTTGGCCTGGTTCCTGCGCTACTGGCGGGAAAATTTTTCGGCCGCTTACGATCTTAATCGGGTATTTCTGGTCGGCGGCGACAGCCAGTGCATGGCGGATTTCGGGCTACGAAACTTGCCACTGGAGCGCGAAGGGGCGCTGAAATCCCTGCACGATAAGGTGCTGAAGTATCGTAATACCCCGCAAAATGAACAGTCCAACAGTCTGTACTGGATAAGCCAGGGACCGCGCCCGGGGATCGGCTATTTCTATACTCTGACGCCGGTTTATCTGGCGAACCGCCTGCAGGCGCTGCTGGGCGTGGAGCAGACCATCCGGATGGAAAACTTCTTTACGCCGGGCAGTCTGCCGATGGGGGTTACCGTACTGGATGAAAACGGTCATCCGCTGTTTTCACTCACCGGCGATAGCGCTATTGTGCCAGACAGCCGCTGGGTGCAGGAGCGCGCCTGGTTTGGCTATACCTCCGGCTTTAAAGAGCTGATCCTGAAAAAGAATCTGCCACCTTCTTCACTGAGCGTGATCTATTCGGTGCCGGTGGATATGGTGCTGGAGCGCATCCGGATGCTGATTCTGAATGCGGTGCTGCTCAATGTGCTGGTGGGGATCGTACTCTTTACCCTGGCCCGCCTGTACGAGCGGCGGATCTTTATTCCGGCGGAATCCGACGCCCAGCGTCTGGAAGAGCACGAACAGTTTAACCGTAAGATCGTCGCCTCGGCGCCGGTGGGGATCTGCATTTTGCGTACCCAGGACGGCACCAATATCATCAGTAACGAGCTGGCTCACAACTACCTGAATATGCTGACGCCAGAAGACAGGCAGCGCCTGACCCAGATTATCTGCGGCCAGCAGGTCAACTTCGTGGACGTGCTGACCAGCGACAGTACCAATCTACAGATAAGCTTCGTACATTCGCGCTATCGCAACGAGAATGTGGCGATCTGCGTGCTGGTAGACGTCAGCGCCCGCGTGAAGATGGAAGAATCCCTGCAGGAGATGGCCCAGGCGGCGGAGCAGGCCAGTCAGTCGAAGTCGATGTTCCTGGCGACGGTCAGCCACGAACTGCGTACCCCGCTGTACGGTATTATCGGTAACCTGGATCTGTTACAGACCCGGGAGCTGCCGAAAGGGGTCGATCGGCTGGTCACGGCGATGAATAACTCCTCCAGCCTGCTACTGAAAATTATCAGCGATATCCTCGACTTCTCCAAAATCGAATCGGAGCAGTTGAAGATCGAACCGCGCGAGTTTTCGCCGCGTGAGGTGATGAGCCACGTGACGGCCAACTATCTGCCGCTGGTGGTGCGTAAGCAGCTCGGGCTCTACTGCTTTATTGAACCGGATGTCCCGCTGGTGCTGCGTGGTGACCCGATGCGTCTGCAGCAGGTGATCTCCAATCTGTTAAGTAACGCAATCAAGTTTACCGACGTGGGCTGCATTATTCTTCACGTCTCGGTGGATGACTGCTATCTGCGTTTCCGGGTTCGCGATACCGGGTTGGGAATCGCCGCTAAAGAGGTGGTGCGTCTGTTCGACCCCTTCTTCCAGGTGGGTACCGGCGTACAGCGCAACTTCCAGGGAACCGGTCTGGGGCTGGCGATTTGTGAAAAACTGGTCGGCATGATGGATGGTGATATCGCGGTGGATTCAGAGCCTGGCATTGGCAGTCAGTTCACCATCCGTATTCCGCTGTATGACGCGCGCTTTTTGATGCCAGAGGGCATTGAGGCACTGGAAAAGAGCTGTTGCTGGCTGGCGGTGCGCAACGCTTCACTGTACCACTATCTGGAGCGACTGCTCGGACGCCACGGCATTCCGGTCCAGCGCTATAACGGCGAAACGCCGGGCGAAGAGGACGTGCTACTGGTGGACGACGATCCGCATAATCAGTGGGCGGGCAGGGCGCAGGTGGTCTTCTGTCGGCGCCATATTGGCGCGCCGCTGGAGCGTGTCCCGGGCTGCTGGATTCACAGCGTCTCCTCGCCCCATGAACTGGTTGCGCTGTTGGGCCGTATCTTTAGCGTAGAGGTGCAGCACGAGGGGGGGGCGCCGGAGCTACCGGCACCGGATACCATTCGCGAGCAGAATGACGATATGATGATTCTGGTGGTGGACGATCATCCGATTAACCGCCGCCTGCTGGCGGATCAGCTGGCCTTGCTGGGCTATCCGTGTCTGACCGCTAACGACGGGGTGGATGCGCTGAATGTTTTGAGCAAGAACCATATCGATATCGTCCTCAGCGACGTCAATATGCCCAATATGGACGGCTATCGTCTGACTCAGCGAATTCGCCAGCTGGGGTTGACGCTGCCGGTGGTTGGGGTAACGGCGAATGCGCTGGCGGAAGAGAAGCAGCGCTGCATTGAGTCGGGAATGGATAGCTGCCTGTCGAAGCCGGTGACGCTGGATATTATCAGGCAGACCCTGGCGCTTTATGCTGAGCGGGTGCGTAGTACCCGGGAATAAAAAAGCTCTCCGTAAGGAGAGCTTTTTTACCGGAGCATGTTGTTACTCTTTATCGGCGGGCGTCAGGCTGACCGAAGAGAGATAGTTCAGCAGGGCGATGTCGTTATCAACGCCCAGCTTCATCATGGCCGATTTCTTCTGGCTACTGATGGTTTTAATACTGCGGTTCAGCTTGCGGGCAATCTCCGTGACCAGGAAGCCCTCGGCGAACAGGCGCAGTACCTCGCTCTCCTTCGGAGAGAGACGCTTGTCGCCATAGCCGCCGGCGCTGATTTTTTCCAGCAGGCGGGAAACGCTCTCCGGGGTAAACTTCTTCCCTTTTTGCAGCGCGGCCAGAGCCTTCGGCAGATCGGTCGGGGCGCCTTGCTTAAGGACGATCCCTTCGATATCCAGATCCAGCACGGCGCTGAGAATAGCCGGGTTGTTGTTCATCGTCAGAACGATGATCGAAAGATTAGGGAAGTGGCGCTTGATGTACTTAATGAGCGTAATGCCATCGCCATATTTATCGCCCGGCATGGAGAGATCGGTGATCAGCACATGCGCGTCAAGTTTCGGCAGGTTGTTGATTAAAGCTGTGGAATCTTCAAACTCACCGACAACGTTCACCCACTCAATCTGCTCAAGAGACTTGCGGATGCCAAACAGTACGATCGGATGATCGTCGGCAATAATTACGTTCATGTTGTTCATGTAATAGGCTACCTTGCTATGCTACAGCAAACTTTTGACATAACTGTCAATCTCGCTGATACATTTCTCTATGGCCGGCGCATCTTTCTCACGAATATGATGTTCCAGCGTTTCACATAACTGCTTGCCGGGTACCAGATTAAGCATGGCAAACACCCCTTTAAGGCGGTGAGCCGTCTGTGCCAGCGAAGCAAAATCGTCCGTTGCTGACTCAGTATACAGCCTCTTTACATCATCCGGTACTGTATCGACAAAGAGCGCGTAATAGCCACTGGCGTGGAGTTGAGCGCTTTCATCGCTGATGGGCGATGCCGTTTCAGTTACGGTTTCCTGTGCCAGTTGCTCTTCTATTAGTTGTAGCACTGCTTCCTGCATGGCATGACTAATATTAAAGTTAACGCGGTACTGGCCTGGGCCGAGTTTCCGCATTCCTGGCTCATCATCGCTTAAAAGTATGCCTGAATCTGTAAGATTAGACGGATTATCAGTCAAAAAGAGATCAAAGTCTTGACTGGTCGTTTTTTCATCTGGCGTGACGCAGGTGGCGCCCCAGCTTTCCAGCTTACGTACCACGATGTTGCGGACCTCGTTCGCCGTGATGTCCACCAGGGCTATCACATCGTCCAGCAGGCCTTCATCCTGCTCTTCCGTGGTTTCGCTGAGCTGTTGGGGCATGCTGACGTGCAGACTGTAACGGGTGCCCAGTCCTTCCCGGGTTTTAATATTGAGATGCCCGTCCAACTGGCGCGCCAGTTGGTTACACAGCCAGAAGGTCAGGCCGTCGGCCGTGTCGAAATCATCTTCGCTGGTCGCATTGCGGAACGGAAAGTGCAGATTGTCGATCTCGCCGCGTGCGATCCCTTCCCCGGTGTCCATCACCCGGAACAGGAGGCGGTCTTCTGAGCCCTCTTCGGCGCTGATCTCCAGAGTAATCTTGCCGATAGGAGTGGTGACGATGGCATATTGCAGCAGCATCAGCAGGATCTGACGCAGGGCTTCGCGATCGCCGTGCCGCTCGTCGTTTGCCGCCAGGCAGTTATTGGTCAACAGCTGTAGCCCTTTGCGGCGAATGGCAGGCAGTACTTCCGGCACTACATCATCAATCAACGATTGCAGGGTAAAACTTTGGTTATGCGGCTTCCAGCCGCCATCTTCCAGCAGCGTCGCCAGTTGAATTTCGTCGACCAGCCGCACCAGGCGTTGAGCATCATCCACCAGAGCGCGGCGTGGTTCATCGGCAAGCATCGCTGCCTTATCCGCCAGCTGATTTACCGGGCGCTTCAGCGCGTTGCTGATGTGCTTCATAAACTCTGCGCGTCCGCTCTGGTTGCGTTCATACAGCAACTGAGCCTGGCGCAGTTTCTTGTTCACCAGAATCTCTTTGTCCTGATCGCGAATCACAAAGATCTGCAGGCGAGGGGCTATCTGGCTGCGGAACAGGCGAATTTCGTAAAGCTCGTTGTTGACCGTCGCCTGAATCACCCCCTGATGCTGATCCGCCATAGAGGCAATGTTCTGCAGGTTCAAATGGGGCAACAGATGATCGGCCGTCGGGTTGCTGATTAGCGTGCGGCGGGATTCCGGGTCCCAGGCCAGTAACCCGAGAGGAAGCTGGGCGACGATCTCTTCATTGAGCGCCCGCAGGGTTTGCAGTTCGCCGCTGGCGGCGCTGCTCTCTTCCTGGCGCGGCGCCGGGTTGCGGAAGGTGGTGTAACCGAATAGCGCCAGTGCCAGCAGGCCGATATTCAGCAGCAGGGGCAATAAGATGTTCTGCAGGGTGTCGGTTAACAGTGAACCGAAGGGAACCTGCCAGACCAGCTTCAGGTGGGTGCTGGTCAGCGGGGCCACAATTTCCAGCCGGGTGCCATTAAAGGTGACGGCTACGCTGTCCCTGGCCTCTTTCTCCTGTCCGCTGGCGCTGACGGCGTCATCATCCGGGTCCAGCCGGAAGTTTTCCAGCGGCATGCCCGGCGGGATCAGATCGTTGATTGGTAGATCGAAGGCCACCACCGTTGCCAGGTGGCCCGGCTGGTTAAAGGTGGTGCGCAGCGTAAAGTAGTAGCCGTTCTGCCATGCCAGACGACGCAGCGGCGAAAAGCTTTCGCGTTCGTCCAGGGCGTTAGCCTGCTGGAGCATTTCGGCCCGTCGTGAATCGACAATACTGCTGACGCCGGACTCTTTTAGCCCGGTGGAGAGATCCTTAAGCGGCAGCGTGGATACCAGGATCAAACTGTTGTCCTGGCCATTAAGGTAGTACATCGACCAGGGGGTAGATTCTGCGCCCCACAGGGTATCGAGATAGCTGGAGATACGCTGGGTCATCTCCAGTGTAGTGCTGTCATGGGAGCCGAAAATCAGTGCTTCCGTCTTACGGCGCGGCTTTTCCAGATACCAGACATCCTGACGCAGACGGGTTTCCTGCAAATTATCGCTGCCTTCGCCGGAAGAGGGCGGCGTGGCGATATTGTCGTAGATTTGCCATGTGGCGTAGCGCCAGGTATCGACCCGCTTATGCAGCGCCCGGGTGATATCGGCGACCTGATAACTTTTACTCTTCAGCCAGGCGTTAACGGAGCTCTGAACCATCACTCCCATAGAGACCAGAAGGACGATGATCAATAGCAGAAAGAAGCGGGTAATGCTGCCCGGCATAAGGGAAAATTTATTGGGGCTCATAGCGTCAGATTGACTCATTATTCCGGTGTAATCCTGCGGCCCCTGGCCGTTGGTTAGTGGATGAAGATATCAATGGCGCGCAACAGACCGCGCAAATGCCAAAAGCATACCGGGAAAAGGGGCTGGCGTCATCGCCAATCAGGGCGCCGACGGCGCGAAATATCACAAAAAACGGGCGAATAATAGCGCGAGACAGCGCTGGCAATGATGAAAAACTGGCGGCCCGATGAGATGATGAGACAGTGAAAGGGCGTCATTTTTTAGACTGGCGTAATAAACCAAAAGGAAATATTTAACTCGAGTAATTAATTTGGATGCAGTTTATCTCAATAAGACATTGATTGAAGTTTAAACAATTTCTGGGTTTTGCGACAGGTGTAACCTTGTTAACATAAATAAAGGTAAATTTAAGTAAAGAGGAAATAAAAAAAACCGGATCGAAGATCCGGTTTAAATAGGGATAAACGGACATTCAGAACTGAATGACGGTAATAAATAAAGTTAATGATGATAGCGACAGTGATTCTATATTTGAATGGCGTCACTGTTTTGACAATCAGTGCTTAACCCTTTCTCTACTGGGATGAGAAGTATCTGTTGCCTGTTATTGCAGGGCTTTCTTAACCTTTGATGCGCTGTTTTTTGCTTAATGTGCGGAAAAAAAGTTCCCCGTAATTTACATTTAGTTACATCTGTGGTGCAGACCGAAACATCTAAAAAGTTTTAGTATCATAATCCCATTGGATTATTCCGTATTTGTTTTACACAATGGGTTGCCGGCTGATTATGAGGGTAATCAGCAAGCAGTGGCAAATTACCTGAATTATTTGGTTTGCATCGTGCGGCAGGCATTCACAAATCGGCTTTAAAGCGATGAAAAAAGCCAGCTGCACAGCGCCGGGCCTCTGAGGGGGGCTCGCAATACCCGGTCGCCCTTTACGGTTTTGCGATTGGGGGGCGCGCTGAGATGTCGCCAGGAATGAGGGTAAAAAAGGCATATAACAGAGGGTTAATATAATGAAACTGAAAGTTCTGTCCCTGCTGGTTCCAGCTCTGCTGGTAGCAGGTACCGCGCACGCGGCCGAAATCTACAATAAAGACGGAAACAAGCTGGATCTTTACGGGAAAGTCGACGCTGAACACTACTTCTCCGATGACGACGGTGCTGATGGCGATCAGACCTATATGCGTATCGGCTTCAAAGGCGAAACCCAGGTTAACGACCAGGTAACCGGCTATGGTCAGTGGGAATATCAGATTCAGGGTAATACCGATGAAGATTCTAATGATGCCTGGACCCGTGTGGCCTTTGCCGGTCTGCGCGTAGGTGACGCCGGCTCTCTGGACTATGGCCGTAACTACGGTGTTATCTATGATATTGGCGCCTGGACCGACGTACTGCCGGAATTTGGCGGTGACACTTACGGTTCTGATAACTTCCTGATGTCCCGTGCTAACGGCGTTCTGACCTACCGTAACAGCGACTTCTTCGGCCTGGTGGACGGTCTGAACTTTGCCCTGCAGTATCAGGGTAAAAACGGCAGCGCCCGCGGTGAAGACTTCGATGGTCGTAAACTGCAGAAGCAGAACGGTGACGGTTACGGTCTGTCTGCGACCTACGATCTGGGCTCTGGCTTCGCCATCGGTGGCGCCATGTCCTCCTCCAAGCGCACCTGGGATCAAAACAACCTGACTCCTTATGGCAACGGCGACCATGCTGAAGCCTACACCGGTGGTATTAAGTACGACGCCAACAACATCTACCTGGCGGCCATGTACACCCAGAACTACAACACTGCCCGCTTCGGTGGTCGTGATAATGATATCTACGGCTTTGCTAACAAAGCGCAGAACTTTGAAGTGGTTGCTCAGTACCAGTTCGACTTCGGTCTGCGTCCGTCTATTGCCTACCTGCAGTCGAAAGGTAAGGACATTGAAGGCTGGGGCGACCAGGATCTCGTGAAATACGTGGATGTGGGCGCAACCTACTACTTCAACAAAAACTTCTCCACCTTCGTGGATTACAAAATCAACCTGATCGACAGCAACGACTTTACCCGTGCCGCGGGTATTGGTACCGACGACATCGTTGCGCTGGGTATGGTTTACCAGTTCTAAAAAAACATTTGCGCGTCACCAGAGGGTCCTTCGGGGCCCTTTTTTTATCTGTTAGCTAAACCACCGACCGCCGACTGCCACAACGAACCGCTTTTGTTGTACCCTTGCTTGCGCATGTAACCAGAGGAAAGAAAAATGGATCTGACGCTGATGCGACGCGCGCTGCTGGTGGCGGCCGTAGCGCTGGTGGCGGGCTGCGACAACGCGCCGCAAAAAACGGCATCGAAAGGGCTGGTGCTGGAAGGTAAAACCATGGGGACTTACTGGCGTGCCAGTCTGGCCGACGTTAAGCCGGGGCGCGGCGCGGAACTGCGCCAGAAAATCCAGGCCCAGCTGGATGCCGACGATCGGCTGCTCTCGACCTGGAAGCCGGACTCGGCCCTGTCGCGCTTTAATCAGTCGCGATCCATCGCCCCCTGGCCGGTGGATGAAGCGATGAGCGATATCGTCACGCTGTCGCTGCGTATCGGGGCTAAGACCGATGGCGCCATGGATGTGACCGTCGGCCCGTTGGTGAATCTGTGGGGATTCGGCCCGGATAAGCAGCCGGTACAGACGCCGACTCAGACGCAGATTGACGCCGCCCGGGCGCAAACCGGCCTTAACCACCTGAAGGTGATTAACGCGTCAGGCCGACAGTGGCTACAGAAGGATCTGCCGGAACTCTATGTGGATCTCTCCACCGTCGGTGAAGGCTATGCCGCCGATCATCTGGCGCGCCTGATGGAACAACAGGGCATCAGCCGCTATCTGGTTTCGGTGGGCGGAGCGGTCGTGACCCGGGGCACTAACCCGGAAGGGCGGTCATGGCGGGTCGCAATTCAGAAACCGACCGATAAAGAGAACGCCGCTCAGGCGGTTGTCGATCTCAACGGTCACGGAATCAGCACTTCCGGCAGCTATCGCAACTACTATGAGCTGGACGGTAAACGGATTTCCCATGTGATCGATCCCACCACCGGCCGCCCGATTCAGCATAAGCTGGTGTCGGCCACGGTCATTGCGCCGACGGCGCTGGAAGCCGACGGCTGGGACACCGGGTTGATGGTGCTGGGCACCGAGAAAGCAAAGCAGGTCGCGCAGAAAGAGGGGCTGGCGGTTTATCTGATTGTCAAAGAGGAAAAGGGATTCTCTACCTGGATGTCGCCGCAGTTTAAAACTTTCCTGCTGAGCGAATAAAATTAAAAAGCAAGAAACCGGGTTTTTAGTGGGGAGCTGGCTGGCACAGTAGCGGAAAACCTGAACATAAGGAGTCCGTTATGACCGAATACATCACCGATGAATGCCGCTGGCAGGCGCTTCAGGCGCGGGATTCGGCGGCGGATGGTCACTTCGTCTTTGCCGTGATCACCACCGGCATTTTCTGTCGCCCCTCCTGTCGTGCGCGTCATCCTCTACGGCGCAACGTTCGCTTCTTCGGGGATGCCGCTAAAGCGGCGGAGGCAGGCTTTCGCCCCTGCAAACGCTGTCAGCCGGACAGAGAGGATGCCCGGGCGCGGCAGCGGGAGCGAATTATCGAGGCCTGCCGCCTGCTGGAGCGCAGCGAAACGCCGCTGACGCTCGAAAAACTCGCACGCCAGGTGGCGATGAGTCCGTACCATTTTCATCGTCTGTTTAAAGCTATGACCGGCCTGACCCCCCGGGCCTGGCAGCAGGCCCGCCGCGCCAGCAAGGTGCGCGAGGCGCTGGCGTCCGGGCAGGAGGTGACCCGGGCGCTTTACGATGCCGGCTATCCTTCCGGTAGCAGCTTTTATCAGCAGGCGGATGCCGCGCTGGGGATGACGGCGCGTCAGTATCGCCAGGGCGGCGAGCGGGCCGATATTCGCTATGCCCTGACGCACTGTCAGCTGGGAGCGCTGCTGGTGGCGGAAAGCGCACGCGGTATCTGCGCCATTCTGCCGGGGGACGAGCCTCAAAGCCTGGTGGCGGAGCTGACGCAGATGTTCCCCCGGGCACGGTTGGATGCCGACGATCGCGGTTTTGCACAACGGGTCGCCCAGGTGGTGAGCTGGCTGGACAGGCCTGAAGGCGCCTTCGCGCTGCCGCTGGACTTACAGGGCACCGCGTTTCAACGTCAGGTGTGGCAGGCGCTACGCAGTATTCCCGCTGGCGCCACCCTGAGCTACCAGGCGCTTGCTGCGCGTATCGGGCGACCGCAGGCCACCCGGGCGGTGGCTGGCGCCTGCGCCGCGAACCGACTGGCGGTGGTGATCCCCTGCCATCGTATTATTCGCCAGGATGGCGCGCTCTCTGGCTACCGCTGGGGCGTGGCCCGTAAGCGACTGCTACTGGCGCGGGAAGCCGAACAGGAGGAGTAACGATGCTCAGTCTTTTTGACGGTGAAGCTCCCTGGCAGGAGCCGCTGGGGCCGGGGGCGATGATTCTGCGCCGTTTTGCCAGCGCGCAGGCGCAGTCATTGCTGCAGGCGATTGAACAGGTGGCGACAGACTCTCCTTTCCGCCAGATGGTGACGCCGGGGGGATACCGCATGTCGGTGGCGATGACCAGCTGCGGCCCGCTGGGCTGGGTGAGCAGTCCTCAGGGCTATCGCTATGCCGAATGCGATCCCTTAAATCATCGTCCCTGGCCTGCCATGCCCGAAGCCCTGCGGCGGCTGGCTGAAACCGCAGCCTTCGACGCGGGTTACCCGGAGTTCCGCCCGGATGCCTGTCTGATCAACCGCTATGCTCCCGGGGCGAAGCTGTCGCTGCATCAGGATAAAGATGAACGCGATCTTAGCGCCCCTATTGTTTCGGTGTCGCTGGGGTTGCCGGCCATTTTCCAGTTTGGCGGCGCTAAGCGTCACGATCCGCTGCGCCGCTTTTTACTGGAACATGGCGATGTGGTGGTGTGGGGAGGTCCGTCGCGCCTGTGGTATCACGGTATTCAGCCCTTAAAACCGGGCCATCATCCTGCTACGGGGGAATGCCGCTATAATCTGACCTTTCGTCGGGTCGCGCAAAGCGAGTAAAAATAAGAATTATTCTTGCCGTCTGGCGCCAGCCGTTTAAACTGCCCGCTGATTTAGCGTCGTTGTGGATTGATGGTTTATGAAACTTCTCTTTGTCGTCTGGCGCCAGTATCGCTGGCCCTTTCTGATGGTGATGGCGTTAAGCCTCGCCAGCGCCGCATTAGGCATTGGACTTATTGCTTTTATCAATCTGCGCCTCATCGAAACGGTGGATCGCTCGCTGTCGATACTGCCGGAATTTCTTGGGCTGTTGCTGCTGCTGATTGTTGTCACTCTGGGCTCCCAGTTAGCGCTTACTACCCTGGGGCACCACTTTGTTTACCGGCTACGTAGCGAATTTATTAAACGGATTCTGGATACTCACGTCGAGCGCCTGGAGCAGTTAGGCAGTGCTTCGCTACTGGCGGGGCTGACCAGCGACGTGCGGGCCATTACCATCGCCTTTGTGCGCCTGCCGGAGCTGGTGCAGGGAATTATTCTGACGGTGGGCTGTGCGGCTTATCTGGCCTGGCTATCGCCCACCATGCTGTTTGCCACCGCCGCCTGGGTGGTGGTGACCATTATCGGCGGCTGGCTGCTGGTCTCCCGGGTTTATCGCCATATGGCGATTCTGCGTGAAACCGAAGACAAGCTCTACAACGACTACCAGACGGTGCTGGAGGGATGCAAGGAGCTGACCCTGAATCGCGAACGCGCCGCGGATATCTACCAGAATACCTATATTCCCGATGCCAAAGAGTACCGGCACCATATTATCCGGGCCGATACCTTCCATCTTAGCGCTCTTAACTGGTCCAACATTATGATGCTGGGGGCTATCGGCCTGGTCTTCTGGATGGCCAACAGTCTGGGCTGGGCCGACACCAATGTGGCTGCGACTTACTCCCTGACGCTGCTGTTCCTGCGCACCCCGATGCTTTCTGCCGTAGGGGCGCTTCCGACGCTACTTGCCGCCGAGGTGGCCTTTAATAAATTGAACCGCTTTGAGCTGGAGGCGTATCGTGAAAGCTTCCAGCATCCCCGGGCGCCTGAAGCATGGCAGACTCTGGAGCTGCGCGATGTGGTCTTTACCTATGGGGAAGGGGGCTTCACCGTCGGGCCGCTTAACCTGACCATTCAACGCGGCGAGCTGCTGTTCCTGATTGGCGGCAACGGCAGCGGCAAGTCGACCCTGGCGATGCTGTTAACCGGGCTGTACCGGCCGGTTTCCGGTTCGCTGTGTCTGGATGGCAGGCCGCTTGCCGCAGAGGATATGGAGGCCTGGCGTAGCCTGTTCTCGGCGGTCTTTACCGATGTCAGTCTGTTCGAGAGGCTGCTGGGGCCGGAAGGTCAGAGCGCGGATCCGGCGCTGGTGGAGCAGTGGCTGGCGCGTCTGCAGATGGAAAATAAGCTAAGGCTGGACGACGGACGCATCCTGAACCTGAAGCTTTCCAAAGGGCAGAAGAAGCGGGTGGCGCTGTTGCTGGCTATTGTGGAACAGCGCGATGTTATTCTGCTGGATGAATGGGCCGCGGATCAGGATCCTCACTTTCGCCGTGAGTTTTACCAGGTGCTGCTGCCGCTGATGCAGCAGATGGGGAAAACCGTGTTCGCCATCAGTCACGACGATCACTACTTTGTGCATGCCGATCGCCTGCTGGAGATGCGTCAGGGGCAACTGAGCGAGCTGGTGGGCGAAGATCGCGAACACGCCAGCCGTGATGCGGTGGCCCGTACCGGCAGTTAATCAACCACGATTGCGCACTATTCCAGCGAACGATCGCTTTTTTTACGCCAGAACAGCGCGATATGGCGGTCGTTTATTATTATTTACAGAGCCTGCCAGTATGCTTGCTGCCTTCCCGTACGGGAAGGCGCGATTGAGTTAATGTTTCCAGGGATGTCGAGTTATGACCGCGACTGTTAAATACAGTATTCAAGAGCGTGCCGCAGACCGGGCGCGCATTCGCTATCTGCTCTCCGAAGGGGAAGAGGTCACCGAAGCGATACTGGGTAAACCCGGTCCCGTGGATGAGCATGACGCACAGCGGTTACATGACGATATTGATGAAGTCACCCAGTTGGCCCGCCGTCTTCCCGAGCCCGACCTGGCCGATACCCTTGAAGCGCTGCCTTCTGAAGAGCGTCACGCCCTGTGGCGCCTGGTGGGGGAAGAGAAACGCGGTAAGGTGCTGCACGAGGTTTCTGAGCACGTCTGGGAAGATCTGATCGATGAGATGAGCGACCGCGACCTGCTACGGGTGCTCAGTACCCTGGATATCGACGAACAGATTTACCTGGCCCAGCGCCTGCCCCGCGACCTGACAGGCCGCCTGCTGGCAACCCTGTCACCGGAAGAGCGGGCCCGAGTGGGGCAGGTGCTGCGCTATGAAAAAGGCAGCGTCGGCGCCATCATGGAGTTCGAGGTCATCACGGTCCGCGCTGAGATCACCCTGGCCACGGTACAGCGCTACCTGCGGCGTTTGGGCAAAATGCCGGAAAACACCGACAAACTCTTTGTCACCACCCGGGATATGACGCTGCTGGGTGAGCTGGAGTTGACCACTATTCTGCTGCACCGCCCCCAGACCCGGGTGGAAGAGGTGATGGAGAAAAACCCCGTCACCTTTATTCCGACCGACCCGGATGAAGAAGCGGCGCGCACCTTTGAACGAGACAACCTGGTCAGTGCCGCGGTGGTCGATCACCAGGGTAAGCTGATGGGGCGTCTGACGGTTGATGAAATAGTCGATGTGGTTATCGAAGAGACCGACAGCGGCCTGCGCCGGATGGGGGGGATCAGCGCGGAAGAGGATGTCTTCGCACCGGTAGGCAAGGCGGTAAAATCCCGCTGGGCCTGGCTTGCCATTAACCTCTGCACCGCGTTTATCGCTTCAAGGGTAATCGATGGTTTTGAACATACCATCTCCCAACTGGTGGCGCTGGCCTCGCTGATGCCCATCGTGGCCGGTATTGGCGGCAACACCGGTAATCAGACCATCACCATGATTGTACGCTCCCTGGCGCTTCAGCACATTCAGCCTGGCAACTTCGGTTTTCTGCTGGGGCGTGAAATGGGCGTGGCGTTAATCAATGGCCTGGTGTGGGGCGGCATTATGGGCATCGTAACCTGGCTGCTGTACGACGATATGGCGCTGGGAGCGGTAATGACGCTGGCGATGGTGCTGAATCTGCTGGTTGCGGCGGTGATGGGCGTTATTGTGCCGATGGTGATGGTGCGACTCGGGCGCGATCCTGCCGTGGGTTCCAGCGTGATGATTACCGCGATTACCGATACCGGCGGTTTCTTTATTTTCCTGGGGCTGGCGACGCTGTTCCTGATGTAAACCGGAGCGCCGCCAGCCGCCTGTTACAGCAGGCCGCTCAGCTTCTGATGGAAGCTGCGGCTGCGCATATCAAGCCCGACAATCTCCACTTCGCACTGATGGCGTCGGTAGCGATTTTCAATGGCATCCAGCGCCGCCACGCTTGAAGCATCCCAGATTTGTGCCCAGGTGAGGTCGATAATGACCTTCTTAGGGTCCCCGGCATAATTAAAGTGCTCGAACAGATCGTTGCTGCTGGCGAAGAACAGCGGTCCACGCACCGTATAGCGCACCGACTGGCTGTCCGGCGCCAGTTCGCGGTCGGCGTGGATCACGTGGGCCACGCGGCGGGCAAACAGGATAATGGCGAATACCACGCCGCCGACTACGCCAATCGCCAGGTTGCCGGTCCAGACCGTGGCGGCAACGGTCACCACCATCAGCAGGGTTTCAGACAGCGGTAGACGCTTCAACGTTGAGGGTGCCAGGCTGTGCCAGTCCAGGGTTTTCAGGGCGACGACCATCATAATTCCCGCCAGCACCACCATGGGAATGCGCGCCATCAGAGCGCTCAGACCGGTAACCAGTAGCAGAAGGAACAGCGCGGCAGCGATAGTAGAGATACGGGTGCGCCCCTTACCCAGCTCTACGTTAACCATGGTCTGACCGATCATGGCGCAACCGGCAATACCGCCGTAGAAACCCGCCAGAATATTGCCTACGCCCAGTCCCCAGCTTTCACGGCGCTTGCTGGAAGGCGTATCTGTTAAATCATCCACCAGCTTGGCGGTCAGCAGCGACTCCATCAACCCCACCAGCGCCACGCTCAGGGCGCAGGGCCAGACGATCTGCAGCGTTTCCAGATTCAGCGGCACCATCAGTTCCGTCAGGCCGGGCAGCCCCGGCTGCATGGGGCCTTCGTCGCCCACGGTCGGCGTCTGTAAACCAAAGCCCAGGGCGAGGGCGGTCACCGCCACAATTGCCACCAGCGGTGAAGGCACGCTTTTCAGTAGTCGGGGAAGCAGCAGTACGATAACCAGCGTCAGGGCAAACAGTTGCCAGACCGTCATGTTCTGCCCCCAGACGTGGGGAACCTGGGCGCAGAAGATAAGGATCCCGAGTGCGTTAACGAAGCCAGTCATCACCGAGCGGGGAATGTAGCGCATCATACGCGCCAGTCCCAGCAGGCCGAACAGAATCTGGAACAGACCGGCTAACACGACCGCGGGCAGGATATAACCCACGCCGTGGGCATGAACCATGGGGCCTATTACCAGCGCGACTGAGCCCGCGGCTGCGGTTACCATCGCCGGGCGGCCACCTAGTAGAGACAGGCTCAGACAGAGCACGACGGAGGCGATCAGGCTTATCTTAGGATCGACACCGGCGATAACGGAAAAGGAGATAACTTCAGGAATGAGCGCCAGAGCAGTGATGATACCCGCCAGGCATTCCCGGGTTAGCAGGCGCGGCGAAACCAGCACCTGACGCACAGTTGGATTCTGCTCAACGGCAGGCTGATGTGTTACTTCAGACATAGTAGATTCGCAGGTTTATTATCATTTTCCCCGGAATGGGGTACAGACGAAGTGTGACTTTGGTCACGAAAGGTCAAGATAGTACAGGGAGTGCGCAGCAGATTCCAGTATCACGATTTTTCCTGTGAATACCGCTGCGCGGCCTGTGTGTTACTCCTGTGACGATGCTGCTTGAGCGATCGCCTTCTGTAAGTCGATAATACGATCCGCTGTATCGATGGTGGACTGGCGGTGCGCGATAAATATTCGGGTGATCTTCATCGCGGCGATAGAGGCGTTAATATGGGCTTCATTCGCCTCGTCCAGATGGCTGGTCGCCTCATCAAGAAATAGCAGGCTGGGGCGGCGATACAGCGCGCGGGCAATCAGCAGGCGCTGCTTTTGTCCCCCGGAAAGGCTGCCACCCAGTTCGCTAATCAATGTCTCATAGCCCATGGGCATATGCATGATTTCACCATGGATATTGCAACGCCTGGCGCATTCAACCAGCCAGTCATTATCTTTCTCTGTGTCGAAGCTGGCGATATTATCGGCAATCGATCCTGCAAACAGTTTGTCATCCTGAAGTACGCAGGCGATGTATTTACGATAGTTATTGATGCCGACTTTGCTTACGTCGAGACCGTTGACCAGCACCTCTCCCTGGGTTGGTTCCAGTAGGCCCGCCATGACCTTCATGAGGGTGGTTTTCCCCATTCCGGACGGCCCCGTGAGCGCGACGTTTTCACCGGAGGCGATTTTGATATTGAGGTTGGCAAAGATAGGCACCGACAGATTATCGTAGCGGAAGGTGAGGTTGCGCAACTGGAATTCCGGCGCTTCGTCAATAGGCAGTATGACACTGTCCTGTGCGACATGCTCCGGCTCCGTCATCACGATATCGGTCAGGCGATCGCTGTGTAGCGTCAGCATCCGCATGCTTAACACCGCGTTGATCAGGGCGGCGGCACGGTCAGAAAACTGAGCGCGGTAGGCGGTAAACGCCACAAACATACCAAGCGTTATGGTATTTTCGATCACCATCGAAGCCCCTAACCACAGAATGATGACGTGTTCGATCATGCTTAACAGGGTGTTTATCCCGCCGAAGAGTAGCTCAAGGCGCGAAAGCCGGATGGTGGAGTTTGTGGTGTCAATGTTTAGGTTAATCCACTGCTGGGCGCGCACCGGCGAAAGATTAAGCGCCTTCATGGTATTAATGCCGTACAGCGACTCCATGAAGTGGGAACCCGCTCTTGCAGACTTGATGATTTTTTCTTCAGAAGCCTGGCGCCAGGGCTGCCAGGTCATGAAGCGGATGAGCGCGTAGATGAAGGTAAAGCCCGCCACGATCCAGACCAGCTGGCCTCCGTATAGAATCATCATCACAAACAGCCCGATAACCATAATGCTGTCGATAACGCTGTTGACCAGGTTGGTTGTTAAGGTATTGCGGATAACGTCAAGCGAAGTGAAGCGCGACTGGATATCTCCCAGCTTACGTTTTTCAAAATAAGCCAACGGCAGGCGCATGAGATGTTCAAACAGGCCGGTTTTCCATTGCACATCGATAAATGAGGACATGACCAGGCTGGACCATGACCGCAGCATGCCGACCAGGATGCGGAAAAGAATGAAACATAGCAGGCTAAAGCAGATTATCGTGAGAAGATCGTGATCCTGCGCCATGATAACATGGTCCATCACCAATTGGGTGCCGACCGGCATGAGCAGGTTGATAGCTTCGATTACGACAGACAGCGAGAAAATTTTCACCAGAAACGGGCCTAGCCCGCCGATGTTCTTCAGCATTTGCACCAGGCTGATGCGGGTGCGCTGGGTGACTGGTGAAAATTCGCTTCCGGGCCACAGTTCCAGCGCAACGCCTGTGAAGTGGGCTGACATCTCCTTTTCTCCCACCACCCGGCGGCCGAAAGCGGGATCGTGCAGGATGCACTTATTACCGCGTACTGAGACCAGAACGACAAAATGGTTGAGATCCCAGTGCAGTATGCAAGGCGTTTTGAGCTGGCGAAGCTCGTCCAGATCCAGAGTCAGGGCCCGGGTCTGTAGCTGAATGGCTCCGGCGGTATTTATCAGATCTTTTAGCGTCGCGCCGTGGGATGAAATACCAAAGCGAGAGCGCAGGCTGAATAGATCGACGTTCATACCGTGATAGCGAGCGATCATTGTCATGCATGCTAACCCACATTCTGACGCTTCGGATTGCAGCAACTGGGGGACTTTTTTACGCAAGCTAAACTGTAAACTGGTTAGTATGTGTTTGAAGGTCGCGTTATCCATTCACGGCCCCCATAATACTCTTTTTCATATCGTAAAAGGGCGAAAGCATCCATTTCCAGAGCGGGCGTTTTTCAAGAAAAAGAGTGACCTGAGCCTTAAGGCCGCTACTGAGCATCATTTTTTGATTATCCTGAATAATCTGCTGCTGTTTTAGCTTTACGACGACCTTATAAAAAGAGCCTGCCAGGGAGCCATTTGGATTCATGGGGGCGCTACTGTAGGTTGCCAGCTCTTTGGGGGAAGCCGGCACTGAGGAGATCGACATAATCGTCCCTGAAAACTGGCCGAATTTCTGAAATGGAAAGGCTTCGTAGCGAATATTAAGTGTGTCACCTGGTTTAATATAAGGCAGGCTACTATTGGGGACCCATAACACCAACCGGTAAGCGTTGATATCCGTAGGCGTGAGCTGGGCCAGGCTGTCGCCAGGCGAAACCATTTGCCCCTCTGTTACCCCCAGTGATTCGAGCCGTCCATTGCTGGAGGCGTTAACAATCAGCATTCCGCCAGCATCGGCCTCCATTCTTTGGCGATTAAGTTCACTAAGCTGGTAAAGATACTGGGATATCTGGTTATCAAAATCCGCCGCATTCGTTTGTAGCTCGCTGCGCAGACGACTGGCGCTGATCTCCTCCTGAATTATCTGATTATTAAGGCTCAGCCAGGAGTTTTGCTGTTGGTAAAACAGATAGCGTTGATTGTTATACTGATCTTTAGTGATTAATCCTTTGCGTTGATACTCTTCATAGCTCTGCATGCTATTACGCATATCCGCCATACCGCGACCTGAGCTGGCAAGTAGTGCCTTTGACTGCTGATTAGCGGCTTCCGATTGCATCAGCTGTTCTTTTAACGCCTGCAATGAGATGGCTTTATTTTTTTCAACCCGTTTCAGAATGTCTTTTATTTCGAGGATTTGCTTGTCAATCGCCTGAGTGGTGTTCGTGGCGAGGTTGCCGGAGCGTCCTTCGCGGCTGATATCAAGTTGAAAAAGAGGAGTGCCTTTTTTTAGCGTCTCACCGGTATTGGCCAGTACGGCTGATACGATGCCCTGAGCAGGTGAATAAATATTAATCGCCCGGGGCTGAGTAATGACTTCGCCGTTGACGTTAATACGCCGGGTATAACTACCGAAAATAACCGTGAAAATGAGTGTGAGGAAGAAAATAGCACAGCAGCTACTTACCAGCCATGCCGGATAACCTGATGTTAACAGGGCCTTTCCCGCCCACTTCGCCTTTTTATTCTCCAGAGCCTCCTGGCGGAACAAACGTCGTCCATTCATACAGAATTTCTTAAATAAGATTGCTGGTGAAAATGAGAGGCTAAGCGCCTCTCATAAGTTACTTTTTTATGATTTTTTATATTAAGCTTTTGACAGGCCTAAAAAATCGAAAACGTTATTCAGGAAATTAGTGATTGAAGTTTCGATAACCTGACCGATCTGATGACCAACGCTCGAGAGAGCGGAAGCGGAAGTGTTGCCACCGGTGATATTATCGATACCGGTACCAATCTGATTTCCAATGCTGGTCAGAGTGTCGTCAATGATACCGGCACCAGAAACTTCATTTACCTCACAAACATTCAACTCACGCATTGAGTAATTCCTTTTATTAAATAGAACATGATTTTCGTAAAATTAGGAGTTATCCATAATCTTACGGGGTAATGTTAGATGCATTAATTAGTGCTGGCAATAAGAAAATTTATGGGGTGTTTTATTTTTTTTGTGTAAATCCCATTGGTGAGAAGTCAGATAATATCTATTACAGCATGTGATGCTATGAAATAAAATGCTGCTGTAAAGAGCGCTGAAGAGTGAATCACTCCCTTTTAAAACGCTTCCGGCATACCGATTATGTCCCTGTAGGCGTTTGCCGCTCTACAGGGTTTCGTTGACACTGTTCTTAAACTGATGAGTCTGTCACTGCGCTGTCCGGACGACTCTCCGAACGACAGGCGTGAAAAACCGCCAACTAATGACCGATTGTTATACTTGGGGGGGGATCCGGAAACGGAGAAAGAGATGAAACGTATTCTGTCAGGCGTGTTACTTTTTGGGTTGGTGGCCTGCACCGACGGCGCTCAGAAAATAGAAGTCTGGCATTCCATGAGCGGCAGGCAGTGTGAGCAGGGAAGACTATCGTTGAGTGAGTTGAGGCAGTCGCTTATGGTTTCCGGCGTACGGACTATGGATGCCGGGAAAGTGTCGGATGATGGCCGGGCGCGTGTGGCGATGTGTGGTGCGCCAGACGGTAAAGTTGGCGTATTCCAGATTGATAAAAGCGATCTTGATCGGGCCCGTCAGGCCGGTTTTGAACTCTGGCCAGCGCGTCAGTAATATTGATTACTTTAATTAAAAAACTATTGTTTTATTGCGTGGGGTAGCGTTTTGCTATCTCTTTTTTATTTTTTCATAGGATAAGTTTTGGTTTTGTTATTTCCACTGACAGCAAACAACTACTAAATATGTGGTTTAGTAGAAGGTGAATGAGATTTTAAAATAAAGTAAAAATAAGTTAATATGCGCGTTCAAATAACTCATTAACGCAAAAAAACATTATTATGCCTGCAATAAAAAAGAGTGTTCTTTCGCTAACGGCGCTGGCAATGTTTGTCAGTTCAACGACTTACGCTGATACCGATGTACCGCAAAAAACGGATTTTCTGTTAATTGGCGGCGGTATTATGAGTGCCTCTCTGGGCACCTGGCTCCAGGAGCTGCAGCCAGGATGGCGCCAGATGATGGTGGAAAAACTGGACGGTGTGGCGCTGGAATCCTCTAACGGCTGGAATAACGCCGGTACTGGCCATTCCGCTAATATGGAACTGAATTACACCCCTCAGCGTGCGGATGGTTCCATCGATATTAGTAAGGCGCTGAATATCAACGAACAGTTTATGATTTCCCGCCAGTTCTGGTCGGCCCAGGTGAAACGTGGAAATTTAAAGGACCCCCATGCCTTTATTAATTCCACACCGCATATGAGCTTTGTCTGGGGCGATACCAACGTTGATTACCTGAAGAAACGTTATGATGCGCTGCAAAAGTCTACTCTGTTCCAGGGAATGAAATATTCAACCTCGCACAGCCAGATTAAACAGTGGGCGCCGCTGATTATGGAAGGCCGCGATCCGAATCAGAAAGTGGCGGCGACCTGGACGCCGGTAGGCACCGACGTTAACTATGGCGAAATTACCCGCCAGCTGATTGGTAGCCTGAAGAAGAGCGATCGCTTTACACTCCAGACCTCGTCTGAAGTGACCGGATTTACGCGTAATGCGGATAACTCCTGGCATGTCACCATCAAAAACGTGAAAAGCGGGCAGGAGCATGCGGTCGATGCTAAGTATGTGTTTATCGGTGCCGGCGGTGGTGCGTTGAAGCTGCTGCAGAAGACCGGCATTCCGGAAGCCGATAACTATGGCGGTTTCCCGGTTGGCGGCTCTTTCCTGATGACGGAAAACCCGGCCGTGGCCGAACGCCATCTTGAGAAAGTCTACGGTCAGGCTTCGGTTGGTGCGCCGCCCATGTCGGTACCGCACCTGGACTCCCGCTACATTGACGGCAAACGCGTAGTGCTGTTTGGGCCATTCGCGACTTTCTCGACCAAATTCCTGAAAAACGGCTCGCTCTTCGATCTGCTCAGTACCACCACCACCAGCAACGTGATGCCGATGACTCACGTCGGACTGGATAACTTCGACCTGGTGAAGTATCTGGTGAGTCAGGTGATGCTGAGCGACGATGACCGTTTCGCGGCGCTGAAGGAATACTACCCGAACGCGCGAAAAGAGGACTGGAAGCTGATCCAGGCTGGTCAGCGCGTGCAGATCATCAAGAAAGATGCGGATAAAGGCGGCGTACTGAAGCTGGGCACGGAAGTGGTGGTAGACCAGCAGAAGACTATCTCCGCGCTACTGGGGGCTTCGCCAGGAGCATCCACTGCGGCGCCTATCGCGCTGAATGTGATTAAGCAGATGTTCCCGCAGCAGTTCGAATCACCGCAGTGGCAGAACCGCATTCGCGCTATTGTACCGAGCTTCGGCGAGAAGCTTAACGGTAATGCGGCGCTGACCCAGAAGGTCTGGGATGATACCGCCGCCACGTTGCAGTTGACCAAACCGCCGGTGATCCAGATGCCGGGCCAGGCTGGGATGGATTCGCCAGAGCCGGAACAGGGTGAAGAATCTCCCCGGCATGATATGGCGCTCTAAACTGCACCGTGACACTGGCTCCCGAATGGGGGCCATTTTTTCCTCACTGGAAGGGATGAGCACAGGGAAGGTGAAGAAAACGGGGCCGTATGCAAGAGCCCCGTCCCGACGGGTATATATCGGTTAGCCGGGGGGGAATCATACCTGCTTGATGCAGGGAGTCCAGATTTCTGGCGGTATTTTCAGACTTTTTAGTGGGTGAAGTCGAAAGGAAATTAGGCCATAAAAAGCGCCGGTTCACTATTTTCAGATCCTGCGGTGTACCTGCTGTGGGATGTCGCTCAATTATACGAAACGTGGCACGTAGAGCAGGACCGAGCGAAGCGAGAAACGGTCATGGTGACGCGCCTGTCGTAGCCGTAGCGACGATGTTGTAACAGGGTAAGAGATTACCTTCTGCGCACGCCGAGGCGCTAAGAATGGAATAGAGGTGATGGATGGCATAGAGGATGGCACGTGCCACTTTTTGTTGCAGAATCGGTCAGAAATATAAAAGAAAAAAGCAGCCATAAAGGCTGCTTTTCCCAGGGAATTTTGGTCGGCACGAGAGGATTTGAACCTCCGACCCCTGACACCCCATGACAGTGCGCTACCAGACTGCGCTACGTGCCGATTCAGTGGGGCTAATACTACCTTTTTATCCGCTGAATGCAAGGGGCAGACCGTCTGACTGAGTTATAAATAATCAATCAGTTAGCAATAAAGCGTTTTTCATCGGTCAGTACCTGCAGCAGCAGGCCAAGTTGCGGTCGCTCCTGCTTTTGCTCTTCCCCTTTGCGGTTCCAGACCTTGTAATTGCCGTTGTTATCCAGCACCAGCGTCATTTCCGGGGTGGTGATAGAGAGCGTATTGCTGTCGGCGCCCACCACCCAGTTATTGTTGCGGTTGGCGGCAAAAAGATCTTCACCCTGAGAGTACTCCCAGGCCGGTGTCCGCACGTGCAGCAGGCGCTGCATCAGGGTGGTCATCAGATCCCGATGGTCGGTGAGGCGTGTGACCTGCTGGGCAGGCGTACCGGGCCAGTGAATCACCATCGGCACCTGAATGCGGGCGCGGGCCCAGCCGAAGCTGTCGCGCTGCTTGTCCAGCGGCACGCCGTGGCTGCCGGTGATGATGACCACGGTGTTATCCAGCTTGCCGCTGCGCTGTAGCGCATCCAGCACGCGACCAATCTGGCGATCTACATTTTGCGCGCCCTGAGTATAGCGGCGCGTGAAGTCCTGCTGATTGCTCTGTTCATCGACACGGGTGCCGTTAAAAGAGATCCACGAGAACCAGCGGTTATCTTCGTTGGCATATTTACCCAGCCAGTTCATCCACTGGTTGGCGGTCTGTGCGTCCGACTGATTGTGGGCGGGCGGCAGCGAGAAGTCGGAAAGCAGCGCCTGGCGGTACAGCGGATTACCGAAGCCGTCGGAGGCGAACAACCCCAACTGGTAGCCCTGTTGATTCAGCGCGCTAATCAACGCGGCTGGCGTACGGGATGAGAGCACGCCATCCATATAGGCGGGTGTAATACCGTAGAACAGCCCGAAGATGCCGCTGTCGGCGTTGTTGCCGGGGCTCATATGCTGGGTGAAGTTGACATTCTGCCCGGCAAAATTTGCCAGCTGCGGCATGGTTTTCTCAAAGCTTGCGTAATTTAGCCCATCCACGGTAATCAGCAGTACGTTATGACCGGCGCCCATGTCGCGATAGTTTAGCGGACCGAGCGGATACTGGACCGCGGCCGCCTCCGGGTTGCCCTGTTCCACCAAGCGACGCTCATACTCCTGAGCATCCAACAGGCCGTGTTTCTCAAGGAAGCGACGCGCCGTCATCGGGTAGGAGAGCGGCAGGTTGGCGCGCTGCATGGTAATCGGGCGATAGAAATTGGCATCGGCCCAGATGTACATCAGATGGCTGGTGAAGAACGAGACGCAGAACAGCGTAGCCAGCGGTTTGCCGTAGCGGTTACGGCGACGGCTGAGGCTGCGCAGTTTCTGCCAGCTCCAGGTGGCAAACAGCATCTCGATAAGCAGAATCACCGGCACGCCGATAAACATAAGCTGCCAGTCGCGGGCCATCTCTCCCTGATCGGGGTTGATAACCAGCTCCCAGACCACGGGATTCAGGTGTAAATGGAAACGGGTAAAGACTTCGCTGTCGATCAGTAGCAGCGTCATTCCCGCCGTGGCGAAGGCCACCGACAGAAAGCGCATCAGGCGCTGCGACATCACGACAAAGGTCAGCGGGAAGAGAATCAGCAGATAGGCGGCGAACACCAGAAAGCTGAAATGCCCCGCCAGGCTGAACCACGAGTACAGGCGACCGGTCAGCGTTCCCGGCCAGTCGGCAGCCAGCAGATACCGGCTCCCGAGCAGGATTGCCACCAGAATATTGAACAGAGCAAACCAGTGCCCCCAGCTGATCATCTGGGAGACTTTTTCGCGGTAGCGCTGACGGTTAGTCACCATAACTCGTTAACATTATTCCTTAATGCGCTTTATCTTCGTGAATGGAAGAGTTCAGCGCTTCGGCGAAGGAGCGGGCCAGTATACGCCGCTGGTTGGGTGCCACGCTGCTGTTAATCAGGTTTGTGACCATATTGCCCAGAACCATCAGGGAGAGATCGGTCGGGGCGCGGTGTTTTTCAATCACTTCAACCAGTTCGCTGAGCAGCGCTTCAACGCGTTCGTCACTATAGCGGGATGTTTGTGGCATAAAAATCAGTTATCAGTCTGTTTCCGGAAAGGGAGCATCTTACCGTAGACGTCGGTTTTTTTCCGCTTTTTTATCACGGTTGCAGTGTACCGCCAACCGTGGCTGAATACCCGGCGCCTTTATGCGCCAGCGGCGATGATCGCCAGCGGCGCTTATGTATAATGGCGCAATACAGCCATATCAGGAGAGTTTAACATGAGTCTGGATATCGACCAGATAGCCTTGCACCAGTTGATCAAACGCGATGAGCAGACGCTGGAGCTGGTTCTGAGGGACAGTCTGCTGCAGGAAGGTCCGGCGGTAGAAGAGATGATGGCAGAATTACACCGGGTCTATAGCGCCAAAAGCAAAGCCTATGGTTTGTTCAGCGAAGAGAGCGAACTGGCACAGGCGCTGCGTTTGTGTCGCCAGGGTGAAGAGGATTTCCTGGGCTTCAGTCGCGCCGCCACCGGGCGCCTGCGTGACGAACTGGCGAAATATCCGTTCGCTGACGGCGGTATCGTCCTGTTTTGCCAGTATCGCTATCTGGCCGTGGAATATCTGATGGTGGCGGTGCTGAACAATCTGAGTAGCATGCGGGTTAACGAGCAGCTCGATCTCAGCACCACGCACTATCTGGATATCAACCACGCCGATATCGTGGCGCGTATCGATCTGACCGAATGGGAAACTAACCCGGAATCGACGCGCTACCTTACCTTCCTTAAGGGGCGGGTAGGGCGTAAGGTCGCGGATTTCTTTATGGATTTCCTTGGCGCCAGCGCGGGGCTGGATGCCAAAGCCCAGAACCGCGGGCTGCTACAGGCGGTGGACGACTATACCGCAGAAGCGCAGTTGGATAAGGGCGAGCGCCAGAACGTGCGTCAGCAGGTTTACAGCTACTGCAGCGAGCAACTGCAGGCCGGTGAGGAGATTGAACTTTCTTCCCTGTCCCAGGAGCTGCCGAACTTTGGGGAAAAAAGCTTTCAGGAGTTTACCGCTGAACAGGGGTACGAACTGGAAGAGAGCTTTCCGGCGGATCGCAGCACGCTGCGCCAACTGACTAAATTTGCCGGCAGCGGCGGCGGGTTGACCATTAACTTCGACGCCATGCTTCTGGGCGAGCGTATCTTCTGGGATCCGGCAACCGACACCCTGACCATTAAAGGGACGCCGCCAAACCTGCGCGATCAATTGCAGCGCCGTACTTCCGGTGGCTGAATCGAGACTATAAAAAAACGCCGCAATGCGGCGTTTTTCTTTTCGGCAACCCGGCGATTACGCGCGCAGGAAGTCGATGTGAGTCAGTTTCGGCTTGAACGGGTGACGCTGTACAGCCTGAACCTTCACTTTCTCTTCTTTACCGTCAACAACCACGGTCAGCACTTCAGTGTAGAACGCTTCGTCCTTCTGAGTGTTGATGACCTGGTCGTGATCCAGCTCGATAGCAACCGGGGAAGCCGAGCCGCCGTAGATGATTGCCGGGAACTTGTTAGCTGCGCGCAGGCGGCGGCTCGCACCCTTACCCTGCTCTTTACGTACTTCTGCGTTGATAGTAAACATGAATGTCTCTCTATATATAAAGCCTGTTACAGGCGACCCAGCAACAGGCGAATGTTCAGCTCTGCGGCTGCAGAGCGGGCTGCATTATAGCGGCAAGGCGCTGCCGCGGCAACGTAAACCGCCGCGATGGGAAAAAGCACGCTGGTAACTTTAAACAGGCAGATATCTGGAGTAGCATCTGCGCCCAATGTCTGGCATTTGTCATGGTTCCGCTTACGCGGAGGGATTTGGAGTAAGTTAAGTGTTTGCTGAGTTTGGAGTACTGAATTTCTGGACCTATTTCTTTGGGGCGGTATTTATCGTGCTGGTACCAGGGCCTAACACCCTGTTCGTACTAAAAACCAGCGTGGCTCACGGCGTGAAAAAAGGCTATCTTGCGGCCAGCGGCGTCTTTGTCGGCGATGCGGTACTGATGTTTATGGCCTACGCCGGTGTGGCAACCCTGATTAAGACCACGCCAGTGCTGTTTAGCGTGGTGCGCTACCTGGGAGCTATCTATCTGCTGTACCTGGGGGGCAAGATGCTTTATGCCACCTTTATTCTCAAAGGGCAGGCATCAGATCAGAGTGGGGCGGTTCCGGGTGGTGCGATTCTGCGCCGTTCGCTGGTGCTGAGCCTGACCAATCCCAAGGCTATCCTGTTCTACGTCTCTTTCTTTGTGCAGTTTATCGACGTGAAGGCCGCGCATCCGGGCATGGCATTCTTTATTCTGGCCAGCGTACTGGAGCTGATTAGCTTTGGCTATCTGACCTTCCTGATCTTTTCCGGTGCCTTCGTGACCCAGTATGTGCGCACTCGTACCCGGCTGGTGAAGCTGGGCAATGCCCTGACCGGTATGCTGTTTGTCGGTTTTGCGGCGCGATTAGCCAGCCTGCAGTCCTGATTGTGGTTCAGCCGCGCAGTTCATTGGCGCGGCGAAACCGCCCCTGATAGTCGAAAATCTTTTCCCGTACCTGCCACCAGGCGCCTTTCTTACGGGCCACCACAAAGTCCGGGTGACGCAGCGCCTGCTGCTGCGCCACTACCTCGTCCAGCGTCAGCCAGGGCAGGGGAACGCCGGGTGCCCGGCTGTGGGGGCGGATAAACAGCTGCTCGAAAGCGGTGCGCTGGGCCCGGCTGCTGGCCCGGAAGCGTTCGCTAACGTCGGCGCCGTCTTCGTCATAGTAGGTCACCTTTAGCCACGGGCCTTTGGCATCGCTGCCGTTCTCCAGCGTCATCCCGCTACAGCGCAGCACCAGCGCGTCTTTAAGCTTTAGGGCCGCTTTTAGCATATCGTCGGGGTCTACCAGCACCTGATCGCACTGATGGCAGCGCCGGGCGGCGATGTCGTTTTCGGCATTGCAGTTGGGGCACTGCTTAAAGCGGAAGCGGTAGCCGCACTGTTCGCGTAGACCTTCGTCGTCTTCAAACCAGCCCTGGCAGCGGCGCCCGAAGTGTTCAATGACAGTGCCATCGGCGGCGGTTTTGCCCCAGAACGTATTGGCGAAGCCGCAGTCGGGGCAGAAGACCTGTACCGGGACGTTGTCGCTCTTTTTACGCGGCGCTCCCACTTCCGGGGCGTAGAGATCGTGCGGATTACCGGCATAGTCTAGGATCAGGCAGTTCTCTTTCCCGGGAGCCAGTCGCAGACCGCGACCCACGATCTGCTGGTAGAGGCTGACCGACTCGGTGGGGCGCAGAATGGCGATCAGATCGACATGGGGAGCATCGAAACCGGTGGTTAGGACCGAGACATTCACCAGATAGCGAAACTGCTGGCGCTTAAAAGCCTCAATAAGCGCATCGCGCTCGGGCCCGGGGGTATCGCCGGTAATCAGGCGAGCCCGATCGGCGGGCAGCAGGCTGGTAACCTCCCGGGCGTGCTCTACCGTGGCGGCAAAGATCATCACTCCCCGACGATCGGCGGCGAACTCTTCTATCTGGCTGATAATATGGGGCGTGATTCGTCGCTGATCTTTGAGTTCACGGTTGAGATCGCTTTCACTGAATAGCCCGTTTTCCCTGGCCTGCAGGCGACTAAAGTCGTACTGCACCACCGGCATATCCAGGCGTTCCGGCGGCGTCAGGTAGCCATGCTTAATCATATAGCGCAGCGGCAGTTCGTAGATGCAGTCGCGAAACAGCGCCTTTTCGTCGCCCCGAACCATGCCGTGGTAGTGGAACTGATAGATCCAGCCTAAACCCTGCCGGTAAGGGGTGGCGGTCAGGCCCAGCAGGCGCAGGCGCGGATTGGCGCTCTTCAGATGACTGATAATCTGCTGGTACTGGCTTTCGCTATCGTCGCTGATGCGGTGGCACTCATCGATAATCAGCAGTGAAAACTCTGCGCTGAAATGGTCAGGGTTACGGGCCACTGACTGAACGCTGCCGAAAACCACTTTTCCCAGGCTCTCTTTACGCTGCAGTCCGGCGGCATAGATATCGGCCTCCAGCCCCAGAGCGCAGTATTTAGCGTGGTTCTGGGCCACCAGCTCCTTAACGTGAGCCAGTACCAGCACCCGGCCGCGGGCCAGTCTTGCCAGTTCGGCAATAACCAGGCTCTTACCGGCTCCGGTGGGCAGTACGATGGCGGCGGGAGCGTCGTGATGGCGGAAATGCTTCAGCGTGGCGGCGACCGCCTCCTGCTGATAGGGACGTAAACAAAAAGTCATAGCGCAGGCTTCGGGTGAAACATAGCGGCATTATGCCATAACACCGCGACAAAATGGGGTTTTCCGCCGCTTTTACCGAAGGCGCGAGATCGCTATACTGACCCATTGATTGATCATTTCTTGTATCCGCGCCGCAGTGGCCGGAATCTGTAACAGACAGGCATAACAATTTCATGCGACTCGATAAATTTATCTCCCGGCAACTGGGCGTCAGCCGCGCCATTGCGGGGCGGGAGCTCCGCGCTCAGCGGGTAACCGTTGACGGCAATGTGGTCAAAGACGGGGCATTTAAGCTCCAGCCGGAACATCAGGTAGCCTTTGATGGCAATCCTCTGATTCAGCAGAGCGGCCCGCGTTACTTTATGTTGAACAAGCCTCAGGGCTACGTCTGCGCCACTGAAGATCCCGATCATCCGACAATCCTTTACTTCCTGGATGAGCCGGTGGCCCACGAGCTACACGCCGCCGGGCGGCTGGATATCGACACTACCGGCCTGGTGCTGATGACCGACGACGGCCAGTGGTCACACCGGATTACCTCGCCGCGCCACCACTGCGACAAAACGTACCGGGTGACCCTGGAATCGCCGCTGGCGGAGGATGTCGCCCATCAGTTTGCCGAAGGGGTGGAACTGAATGGCGAGAAAGCGCCGACCCGGCCGGCACAGCTGGAGGTTATTACCCCTACCGAAGTGCTGTTGACCATCAGCGAAGGGCGCTATCACCAGGTGAAGCGGATGTTTGCCGCCGTGGGTAACCACGTGGTGGCGCTGCATCGCGAGCGTATCGGCGCTATCGAGCTCGATCCTGAACTGGGGCCGGGTGAGTATCGCCCCCTGACCGAAGAAGAGATCGCCAGCGTCGGGCTTCCGCCGCGTTAATATCAGGAGAACATCAGTGACCACCACCGGGAAAAACTCCTCACTGGGGATCGTTTTTATCCTCGGCCTGCTGGCCATGTTAATGCCGCTGTCGATCGATATGTATCTGCCTGCGCTACCGGGTATCGCCCGGGAATTTGGCGTATCAGGCGGCAGTGCCCAGATGACTCTCAGCACCTACATTCTGGGGTTCGCCATCGGTCAGCTGCTATATGGCCCCATGTCCGATAGCCTGGGGCGTAAACCGGTGATTCTGGGAGGCACGCTGTTTTTCGCCGTAGCGGCGGTGGCCTGCGCGCTGTCTCAGACGATTGGTATGCTGATCGGCATGCGTTTCCTGCACGGTCTGGCTGCGGCTTCCGCCAGTGTGGTGATCAATGCCCTGATGCGCGACACATACTCCCGTGATGAGTTTTCGCGCATGATGTCCTTTATGATGCTGGTGACCACCGTGGCGCCGCTGATGGCGCCAATGATGGGGGGAGCGGTGCTGGTGTGGTTCAACTGGCATGCGATCTTCTGGATCCTGGCGGCCACCGCGCTGGTAGCGTCGTTGATGATCATGTTCCTGATCGACGAAACCCTGCCCCAGGAGCGACGCCAGAAGTTTCATATTCGTACCACCCTGGGGAATTTCGCGACCCTGTTTCGCCACAAGCGAGCGCTGAGTTATATGTTGGCCAGCGGCTTTAGCTTTGCGGGGATGTTCTCGTTTTTGAGCGCCGGGCCTTTTGTCTATATCGAACTGAATCAGGTTCCGGCGCAACATTTCGGTTACTACTTTGCGCTTAACATACTGTTCCTGATTGTGATGACCACTATCAATAGCCGTTTTGTTCGCAGGGCAGGGGCGGTGAATATGTTCCGCTTCGGGCTGCTTGTGCAGTTTGCCATGGCTCTGTGGCTGGTGGCGACGCAGATTGCCGGAGTGGGCTTCTGGTCCATGGTGTTGGGCGTGGCGGCGTTTATCAGCTGCGTGTCGCTGGTGTCATCCAATGCGATGGCGGTGATACTCGACGAATTTCCCCATATGGCTGGTACCGCATCGTCGCTGGCGGGGACTTTCCGTTTTGGGATTGGCGCCATTACCGGCGCGCTGCTGGCGCTGGTGGATTTCCATTCCGCCTGGCCGATGATCTGCTCAATGGCGCTGTGCGCTACCCTGTCAATTCTCTTCTATCGCTACGCCAGCCGCCGCTAACGGCGGGGCAGACTGCTTAATCGGGCGCCATCTGGCGCCCGGTTTCTTAATCCACATCAACAAAGTTACCGGTAAAGCTGATATAGTTGTTTAGCTTTTGTAACGTTATGGGATGATAAAAGTCACATCTTTGTAGTAAAAAAAGTTGAGTTAGATCCCATAACAGGGTACATATAGCCCAAAATTATGGACCCCTGTCACATAAACTATCCCCGCAACGACCGAAGTTTTACGGTCATTCTGTGCGATGAAAGAGGGAAGAGGGGGACCAGGTTGATGCAATGTTCAACAACATTATGTTAACCTTTGTGCAATAATTATATGAATAACGGTACTTCCGGGGACTTCAGTTTGAACACACTACAGCTTTCCATCATCCACCGCCTGCCCAATAGCTATCGCTGGGCCGCCGGTTTAGCAGGTTCCAGTGTTGAACCGATTCCGCCCACGCCAAACGGCATGTGCGAAGATAACAGCCTGGTGGGACTTAAACTCCTGAGCCCAAACGGCGATAAGGCCTGGTCGGTGATGCGTAACCTGAGCCTGGCCCTGAGCGATATCGACGTTGAGAGTTCGATCCTTGAATGTGAAGGGGAGCCCTGCCTGTTTGTGCGCTGCCAGGACGAATATGCCACCACCTGCCGCCTGAAGAACTGCGGCGTCGCTATCGCTGAACATTTTTCCGCCACCGCGCCCTTCTAAGCTTGCGTCAGTCGGGCGCCAGTAACTGACGGGTATAGTCCGTCTCTGGCGCGTTAAAGATTCGCTGACAGTCTCCCTGTTCCACGACCTCTCCCTGCCGCAGTACCACCACCTGGTGGCAAAGCGCGCGCACCACCTGCAGATCGTGACTGATAAACAGATAAGCCAGCCGGTGCTTACGCTGAAGGCTCTTCAGCAGCGCCAGGATCTGCGCCTGTACGGTCCTGTCCAGCGAAGAGGTGGGTTCATCCAGGACAACCAGTTCGGGCTGAAGGATCAGGGCGCGGGCAATGGCGATACGCTGACGCTGGCCGCCGGAGAACTCCGATGGATAGCGGTGACGGGTCTTCGGATCCAACCCCACCTCTTCCATAGCGGTGACGGTGCGCGCTTCGCGCCCCGCAGCATCCAGCTGTGGGTGATGTACCCTCAGCCCCTCTTCAATAATCTGCTGCACCGTCAGACGGGGATTCAGAGACGAATTGGGATCCTGAAACACCACCTGGATGCGGCGTCGCACCGGTAGCATTTGCTTGCGGTTCCACTGGTGTAGCGGCTGACCGTCGAACACAATGGTTCCACTGGCGTGGATCAGGCGCAGCAGCGCCAGACCGGAGGTACTTTTACCGGAGCCGGACTCGCCCACCAGGCCGATGCTCTCTCCCGGACGCAAGGTAAAGCTCAGATTGCGAATACCGTAATGGTGGCCGACGGTACGCTTCAGGAGTCCGCGGCGGATGGGAAAAGCCACTTCCAGGTTCTCTACCTGCAGCAGCGGCGGTTGCTGCGTATCGAACGGCTCAGGATCGCCAGACGGCTCTGCCGCCAGCAGCATGCGGGTATAGTCATGGGCGGGGGCGGCGAACAGCTGAGGCATGGAATTACGCTCCACGCAGCGTCCGCGGCGCATCACTGCCACGTCGTCCGCCAGCCGCTGCACCAGATTCAGGTTATGGGTAATAAACAGCATTCCCATATTCAACTCTTTTTGCAGCTCGCGCAGCAGGGAGAGGATCTGGGCCTGAACCGTCACATCCAGCGCGGTGGTAGGTTCGTCGGCAATCAGCAGTTCAGGGTGAGTCAGTAGCGCCATGGCGATCATCACGCGCTGGCGTTCGCCGCCGGAAAGCTGATGCGGAAAATCGTTGAGTCGCTGCTTCGGGTTGCGGATCCCCACCCGCTCCAGGCAGGTGATAATTTCGGCGCGCGCAGGTTCGCGTCGCATACCGCGGTGCAGCGATAGCACCTCATAGAGCTGCTTTTCCACGTTGTGCAGCGGGTTGAGCGACACCATGGGCTCCTGAAAGATCATGGCGATGCGGTTGCCGCGAATGGCGCGCAGTTCGCTTTCCGGAGCATGCAGTAGCGGCTGGCCGTGGAAAAAGATCTCGCCGGACGGATAGCTGGCAGGCGGCGTGGGCAGCAGGCGCAGCACCGAAAGGGCGGTGACGCTTTTGCCTGAGCCGGATTCCCCCACCAGCGCCAGGGTCTGGCCCGCTTCGACATACAGCGACAGATCCTCCACCACCCGCTGTTGTCCAAAGGCGATGGAAAGCTGGTCTATCGACAGGAGCGGCGTAGTCATGGTTAACGTCCCCGGGATGGATCGAAGGCGTCGCGCACGGCTTCGAAAATAAAGATCAACAGCGACAGCAGAATCGCCAACGACAGAAAGGCGGCAATCCCCAGCCAGGGCGCCTGAAGGTTATTCTTGCCCTGTAACAGCAGCTCACCGAGGGACGGCGCACCCAGCGGCAGGCCAAAGCCCAGAAAGTCGAGCGAAGCCAGCGTGGTAATGGATCCACTAAGAATAAACGGCAGGAAGGTGAGGGTGGCCACCATGGCGTTAGGCAGCATATGGCGCAGAATAATGGCACCATCGCTAACCCCCATCGCCTGGGCGGCGCGGATATAGTCAAAATTGCGGGTGCGCAGGAATTCGGCGCGCACCACCCCCACCAGACTCATCCAGCCAAATAGCGTCGTGATACCGAGCAGCCACCAGAAGTTGGGCTGTACCACGCTTGACAGCAGGATAATCAGAAACAGCGTCGGCATGCCGGACCAGACTTCGATCACCCGCTGGCCCCAGAGGTCAACCCGTCCGCCGTAGTAGCCCTGGAGTGCCCCCACCAGAATGCCGATAACGCTGGTACAGAGCGTGAGCATCAGGCCAAACAGAATCGAAATACGGGTGCCGTAGAGGATACGCGCCAGCACGTCGCCGCCGTTGGCATCGGTACCCAGCCAGTTTCCGGGAGCAGGGGGCGAGGGGAAGGGCCGGTCGGTGGCGAAATTGATGCTGGTAGCGCCAAAGCGAACGGGCGCCCACAGTACCCAGCCCTGGGATTCAATCTTCTGACGTAGCCAGGGATCCTGGTAGTCAGCGCGGGTAGGTAGCGGCCCGCCGAAGTCGCTTTCCCGATAGTCGGTCACCACCGGGAAGTACCAGCGGTCCTGGTAATGCACCACCAGCGGTCGGTCATTGGCAATAAGCTCAGAAAACAGGCTGAGTACGAAAATCACGACGAAGATCCACAGCGACCAGTAGCCGCGGCGGTTCTGACGAAAGCGCGCCCAGCGCGCCTGGTTGGCGGGACTAAGACGGCTCATGAACGCCCCTCGAAATCAATACGTGGATCGACCAGGGTATAGGTCAGGTCGCTGAGGATATTCAGCAGCAGGCCTATCAGGGTGAAGATATACAGGGTGCCGAACATGACCGGATAATCGCGGGAAACGGTGGCCTCATAGCCCAGCAGCCCCAGACCGTTAAGAGAGAACATCACCTCAATCAACAGCGAACCGGTGAAGAACATGCTGATAAAGGCCGCCGGAAAACCGGCGATAACCAGCAGCATGGCGTTACGGAACACGTGTCTGGTCAGAATACGCTTTTCATCCAGCCCCTTGGCCCGGGCGGTCACCACATACTGTTTACGGATCTCATCAAGGAACGAGTTCTTGGTGAGCATGGTCAGCGAGGCGAAACCGCCAATCACGGTAGCCAGTACCGGTAGCGCGATATGCCACAGATAGTCGGTAATTTTCTGATACCAGGGCAGGCTGTCGAAGTTGGCGCTGACCAGACCCCGTAGCGGGAAGATATCCAGCCAGCTGCCGCCGGCAAAGAAGACAATCAGCAAAATGGCGAACAGGAACGAGGGTACGGCGTACCCGACAATAATCACCGCGCTGCTCCAGATATCGAAGCGGCTGCCGTTGCTGACCGCTTTGCGTATCCCCAGTGGAATCGACACCAGGTAGATAATCAGGGTGCTCCATAGTCCCAGCGAGACAGACACCGGCAGGCTCTCTTTAATCAGGTGCACCACCGAGGCACTGCGGAACAGGCTGTTGCCGAAGTCGAAGCTCAGATAATCCTTGAGCATTTTGAAGTAGCGTTGGTGTAGCGGTTTGTCGAAGCCGTAGCGTTTGGTGATCTCTTCGATAACTTCCGGATCCAGCCCCCGGGCGCCGCGGTACTGGTTTTCCCCCGGGTGGGCGATACCGGTATGGGCGTGGCTGGCACCACCGCCGCTGGCGGTAACGCCGGGCATTCCAGGCTCCTGGCCGAACTGAATGGCGGCAATTGCCTGATCCACCGGTCCGCCAGGCGCGACCTGAACAATAAAGAAATTCAGCGTGATGATGGCCCACAGAGTGGGGATCACCAGCAGCAGTCGACGGATAAGATAGGCGCTCATCATAATCCTCAGCGTCGTTCCGCCGGCAGGCGCGCGGCTTTGTTAATGTCATACCACCAGCTATCGAAACCCAGCGAATAGCGGGGGCGAATCTGCGGGTGGGAGAATTTATCCCAGTAAGCGAGGCGGTCAGAGGCCATATACCACATGGGCAGCATATAGAAATTCCACGTCAGCACCCGGTCCAGCGCCCGTCCCAGCGGCAGCAGTTTCTGCTCATTGCCCTGGTGGGCGATTATCTGGCTAATCAGTTTATCCACCACCGGATCCTGAACGCCCGGGGTATTCCAGGTGGAATCGATAAAGGCGGAGTCCCAGATAATCTGGAGATCGGAACTGGGATACGTCATGGCGCGATAGACCGTCGGCATCATATCGAAGTCGCGGCTGCGCAGGCGGTTGGTCAGTTGGGAGTTATCCACCTGGCGTACGTTCACCTGAATGCCCAGCCGTTCCAGGCTATGGCTGAAAGGCAGCGCCCACTGGTTATTGGCGCCGCTGGCCAGTAGCAGCTCAAAGGCGAAGGGTTTACCGGTTTTGGCGTTGACCAGTTTGCCGCCTTTGAGCTCCCAGCCCGCGGCTTTTAGCAGCGCCAGCGCTTTCAGCAGGTTATCGCGATCGAAACCGTTGCCCCGGGAAACAGGGGGTTGATAAATTTGACTGTACACCTCAGGCGGCAGCGATTTCTTAAACGGCGCCAGCAGCGTCAGTTCGTCGGCCTGAGGGTAGCCGCGGGCGGCGTACTCCGTGTTCTGGAAATAGCTGTTGGTACGGCTGTATGCGCCGTAGAACAGCGCCTTGTTCATCCACTCAAAGTCAAACGCCAGGGTGATGGCCTCACGCACCCGGCGGTCGGCGAATATCGGGCGTTTGACGTTAAAGGCCAGCCAGCGGGCGTTCTGGGCCGAATTGTTATCCTGCTCTTCGCGCACGATATGGTGATTAGTGAAATTTTTGCCCACATAGCGGGTAGCCCAGTTTTTGGGGCTGGGCTCTTCCCGAAAATCGAAGGCGCCAGCTTTAAAGGCTTCGAAGGCGACATTGTCATCCAGGTAGTAGTCGTAGCGGATGGTATCGAAGTTCCAGCGTCCGCGGTTCACCGGCAGGTCGGCGGCCCAGTAGTCTTTAACCCGGCTAAAGATGGCGTACTGCCCCATACGCCAGGCGCTGAGGCGGTAGGGCCCGCTGGACAGCGGCGGTCTGGAGAGCGGTTCTCCCAGATTGTGATGGCGCCAGAATTTTTCCGGCATCACCGGCAGGGTAAACAGGCTCAGCATGGTGTCCTTGCTGGGCTTAGGCAGTTCAATACGCACGGTTAACCGGGAAATCGCTTTGACCTTCACGCTTTTATAGTAGATGCGGAACTGAGGCACGCCTTCGGTCATAAATTTATGGAAGGTGTATTCCACGTCTTTGGCGGTAATGGGGCTGCCGTCGTGGAATCGGGCCCGGGGATTAATGCTGATTTCGGTCCAGGCGAAGTCTTCCGGGTGGCGCGCCTTTTCGGCGATCAGCGGATAATAGCTGCCTGGCTCATCATCTGAGGTGGCAAACAGCGCGTCGTACAGTTCGCCGGTGCGGATACCCGCGTTGCCGCGTAGCGCATAGCGGTTGAAATTATCAAAGGTGCCAATCGCTGACAGGGTGATGCTGCCGCCCTTAGGCGCGGCGGGATTTACGTAATCGAAATGGTTGAAATCGACGTCGTATTTAGGCTCTCCGAGTACGGAAAACGCGTAGCTTTCATCAATCTCCTGTGCGATGACAGAACTACTTATCAGACTAAGCAACAGGACGAACAGGCGCACAAACATCGTCGTCAGCAATCCTTTTATCAGGAAAAGCACCGCCGAAACCGCCTTTTCCTGAGGCAAACGACGAGCAGGACTAAGAAAAACCAGTGCTTTGATAATAATTTACTGGGACCGGATTGTGAAATTAATCCTGCCGTGCCTGCCATTCGATGAGTTCCCCGATGGGCAGCGGGCGACTGAACAGATAGCCCTGTAGATAGTTGACTCCCTGATCAACCAGCCAGCGGGCCTGCTCCTGGGTTTCGACCCCTTCGGCGACGGTCGTCATATCCAGACGTTTTGCCAGGGCGATAACGGCGTCCAGCACCGGCGTGGTGACGGTTTCCATACCGATACTGCTGACAAAACCACGGTCGATCTTCAGGTAGTCGAGCTTAAAGCGCTCCAGGTAGATCAGGGCGCTATGGCCGGTGCCAAAGTCGTCCACCGCGATTTCAAAGCCCTGCTGATGCAGCCAGTTGAAAACGTCGCTGGCCTCGTTTTCATTCAGCATATCGCGTTCGGTGATTTCGAAGACCAACTGGAAATGGTTGGGCGGCAGAGCGTCCACCAGATCGAGGATATCCTGCTTAAACTCCGGTGCATGCAGGTGGCTGGGAGCCAGATTAATGCCGAGCTTACTACCGGCCGGCAGAACCTGGCTTAAGCGCGGCGCGTCCCGGGCGATAAGGGTAAACAGATGGCGGGTCAGCGGTACAATAAGCTGGCGGGCCTCAGCCCAGGCGATAAAGGCATCCGGAGAGATAGCTCCCGCGCTGGGGTGCGCCCAGCGCATCAGCACTTCAACGCCGGTGAATTTCATCTCTGGCGCTTTGATGACCGGCTGCCAGACAATATGGAACTGATTACGGCGTATCGCCGTCTGGATCTCTCTGCCGTTACGCAGTCGCATCATCAGTATCAGGCTACACAGCAGCCCGCCGCTTAGCCCCACGACCAGGCCCGCCAGCAGACTGAGCTGGATATCCTCAGTAGTCAGGATATCGCCATACAGCCATAGCGACATCGGATAGCCATCGAGGTCGGTGACCCGGGTGGGGTGGGGCCCCAACTGATCCACAGGAATAACCCGCGGAGAGAGGGTGGTCAGCGCTTTATCGCCGACTACCAGCGCAATACCGTTAACGTCTTTTTGGCGTTCGGTATAGAGCAGATAGGGGGTCAGGTTGACGTTCAGGGTGGTAAAAATACCACGATCCGGCACCAGCGGATTGCGGTACCAGACGGCGATAGCGGGCTTGTTCGGCAGCATGGGGGTGCCTTCCATAATCGCCAGATCCACCGCTTTATTAATATCGATACCCGCCGCCATCTGTTTTAGAGGCATATTCATATGCCCCGTGGCGGAAGAGCAGTAGGCGGCGCCTTCCTTCACCAGTAAAAAGGCACGTACGTTAACGTTAAAGGCAGCATGGGAGGTCAGCTGTGAGACGATATTCCCGCAGTCCGTCATGGTTAGTGGCTGAATGGCCTGGGCCGTGGCGCCCAGCTCGCCAAAGAAGGCCTCCATATAACCGCGAATGTCCTGGGTCAGAACATCGTAGCTGGCCTGGCGTTTGTGATATAGCCAGCTGGCGGTCAGGGAACCCGCTGTCAGAGCGCAGAACAGACCAATAAGAAGGCTTAATACAGCGATTCTTTTGGGTGTTGAAAAGTAATGGTCGAATATTTTTCTGCCGGGCACGTTAGATACCAAATTAAACGTCTGTCTGATTCGGCTTTATTTTAGCCCCAGACTAAAAAGAAGCATGCTTTTACATGCGGAAATAGTCACTCATGTTAATAAAAGCATCCATAGTATTTTGCTGCTAAATGGTTTTTCTGGTCATGATCATCATAGTGTAGCCATAAAAAAAACGCTGCCCGGCAGCGTTTTTTTCTTTCTCTTTCCCTGAGAAGGTATCAAGGGACTGGAATAATCTTAACTGCGGGTTAAAACCCGTCTTGCTTGATTATAACGCTTGTTCCAGTAAGGCTGGTCAAGATTGGAAATCATAACGCCGCTGCTGGTGGAAGCGTGAACAAATTGGTTATTACCGATATAGATGCCAATGTGACGACCGGTGGAACCCGCGCGGAACAGAACCAGATCGCCGGTGCGCAATTTACTGCGGGAAACGGGAGTGCCACTGCTTCTTTGTTGGGATGTCGAGCGGGGAAGTTCAAGACCAAACTGCTCACGGAACGTGCGTTGAACAAATGCGGAACAATCAACGCCTCTTTTGGTATCGCCCCCCAGTCGGTAGCGAACCCCTTTCCAACTGGCATATTGATCCATCAAACGGGATTTAATATCCAGATTGTGAACCATGCTTTCGAATTCATCCTGAGAGGTCTGGAGTAAGAATCCGTTATCGCTGCCGGTGGTTGAAGGTGTATGCGTATTATTTGCGGTATTGGTGGAGCTACAGGCCGAGAGCACGGCCGCCACCGCGACTGCAGGTATCACCCGCAGGATATATCTCAAAATTGGTTGAGATGTGACCATTGTGTTTTTGATCCCTTGATGTCCTTAACGACAATGTCGTTATGAAAAATGCCAAACGTGCTGAGAATAAGTATCGAACGGGAATGAGACAAATCTGGAATAATAAAACTGTGGCGTAGCGCACATTTTTATTATTCAGGGGCCCCGAAACTCCGGCGATAAAACGAAAGAAAGATTACCCGATCAAACACCGGTTGGCGAGGGGTTTTACGTCTGTTTTGCGATAAGTTTTGTGATGGTTTGCCCGTAAATGTTAGCAAATTTGACAGCGTGCTGGTGGTTAAAAAAACGTCGTTGCGAGGGTTTTATGAACAGATGAGGAATCTGTTATCAATTTCAACAAATAACACGGGGAAATTGCCGGGAATTATTCCCGGCAATTTATGAAATTTATGTTGAATTAATTAGCTTGAAATGTTGCTGGCTTGTTTGTATTTGCCAGGAAGATGGCGATCAAACCAGAGAATAATCTTATCGTTTAATGAGGTCATCAGACACCAGGGCAGGCCAACCAATACCACGGATAATGAACCGACAAAGACATCGGTAAACCAGTGTGCGCCGCTCATCATACGCGGTAATGAAAAGACAACCACAATAACCAGCGCCGTCACGAAGGCCCGGCGTCCGAAGTAGCGCAGCATAAAGCCCGCGAAGATTAGCAGCATCATACCGTGGTCGCCGGGGAAGCTGTCGCGCGAGGCATCCTTGGTCGAGATGGGCAGCAGATCCCGGACCCGATGCACATGCTCAAAAGTCAGCGTCGGGCTTGGGCGCTCTACCGGAATGCGCTGCCCCAGCTGGTTCAGCACCACGGCGGTCAGCAGCATGGTCAGACCCATAATAAAGATATGGCGGCGCTCACGGGCGGTCGCTCCCTGCCAGTAGCTCAGCATCAGCAGGCCCATACACAGCAGCGAGCAGAGATCGAAGGCCCGGTTGTTGGTGATAGCCACCAGCCACAGAAAAGCGCGGCTGTTAACCAGCCCGGCGTTAAAGTAGTGGAAAATACCGGCGTCAATCGCGAACCAGAACCCATGGTCCGGGGGCAGATACCACGAAAAGAACAGCACCAGTCCCAGTGCGTTCAGTAACAGAATGTGAAGAGTGTTGGGGCGAGTCATTGGTTTCCCACCAGTGAATAGCTGGTGGGAAATACGCTAACGGCTGGCGCGTAAACGAAGCATCAACGCTGATTGTCGTCAGGTAAACGAAGCTTCAACAGATCCTGTTGTAGCTGATTCCAGTCGCATTCCGCGCTGTGAATGATTTCGATACGGCTGTCTGGCGGGGCGACATTCTGGGTTTCGATATGAAAATCCTGACCCTGGCGATTGATGCGAACCAGCCCTTCGGGAATGCGCATTACGCCCTTTACCCGATCTACCGGCGCCAGCCGCGCCCATTCCAGCAGGCCAATGGTGTCGAAGCGGGTCTCTTCGTCGAAGATCCAGCCGCAGGCGTGATGACCCTGTCCGCTGTTAAGGCTGCGGCGCCAGCGCTGGTGAGAAGCCAGGCTCAGGGCCGCCAGTCCGCGGGAAGCGGGGTGGGAGTGACTGTGGCTTTCGCTTGCGGGCAACGTGCGTAGATTATGGCGTGGGCTATCCAGCAAGGCGGGATCGATCTGGCCCTGGCTGACGGTAATGGCTTTGCGTCCCGCCAGATTGCTACTCAGCCACGCCTCCAGAGCTGCGCGGCTGGCCTCGTCCTGCCTGTCGGCCTTATTGGCGATAATTATATCGGCGGCGGCCAGCTGATCGCGGAAGTTCTCATCGTTTTGCAGACGCTGTTCCAGCAATTGACGCGGATCGAGCAGCGTCAGAGTGGCTCGCAGATCGATCCAGGGTTCATAGACATCGGCGGTAAGCATATCCAGGATCTGCTTCGGATGGCCCAGCCCGGTGGGTTCTATCAGCAGGCGATCCGGGCGCCCCTGACGCAGCAGTGTATTGAGTCCTACCTGCATGGGCAGGCCGTTGACGCAGCACATGCAGCCGCCAGGGATCTCTTTTAACAGCGCACCGCTGTCTGCCAGCAGGGCGCCGTCAATGCCGATCTCGCCAAATTCGTTTACCAGTACCGCCCACTTCTCATTTTCTGGCTTGTTTGCCAGCAGGTGAGTGATGGTGGTGGTCTTACCGCTACCAAGAAAGCCGGTAATCAGGTTGGTTTTTGTCACAGGGGCTCCGGGATTGTCGTGATGTGGCGGCAGTGCCGCTAACAGGGAACCTGCCTATCCTGACGAAAAAACGAGGAAAAGAGAAGGGCGCGGCGGGTTATGGGCGCCGCGCCAGAGGTGTTAACCGGCAAGAGTGGCGGCCACCGTGCTGCGGGCACCCTGGCGACAGAGCTGGCGCCAGGCCTGTTCTAGCGAATCGACAAAGACAGGATTAGCGGGCAGATCGTCGCCGAAGATCTCTTTGAGCGTCAGCAGGGCGGCAACCCGCTCCTGTTCGCTGCTCTGGGCTACCCGGCTGGCGATCTTCTCCAGCAGCGGATCGCGGATGTCTATTGGCTCGCCCCTGTCATCCACGCCGCTGACGTAGCGCATCCAGCCGGCCACGCCCAGCGCCAGTAACGGCCAGTCGCTACCGTTAGCCAGATGCCAGCGGATGCCGTTCAGCATACGCTGCGGCAGCTTCTGGCTACCGTCCATGGCAATCTGCCAGGTGCGGTGCGGCAGGGCGGGGTTACTAAAGCGGGCGATCAACCCCCGGGCGTAATCGTCCAGACTGACGTTCTGGATATTCAGCGTAGGGGCCTGTTCCTGCATCATCAGGCGGCGGGCGGCGGCCTGGAAATCGGCATCGGCCATGCAGTCGGCAATGGTCTCAAAGCCTGCCAGATAGCCCAGCCAGGCAAGAAACGAGTGGCTGCCGTTGAGCATACGCAGCTTCATCTCTTCCCAGGGCAGAACATCCTGTACCATCTGTACGCCTACCTGCTCCCAGGCTGGTCGGCCGGCCACGAAGTTATCCTCAACCACCCATTGAATCCAGGGTTCGGCGCAGATACCGCAGGGATCTGCCACCCCGACTGCATCGGCGATCTCCTGAAGCGACGCATCCGTGGCGGCGGGCACAATGCGGTCTACCATGGTAGAGGGGAAAGTCACGCTATCGCGGATCCATGTCGTCAGGGTCGCATCACGCTGCTGCGCCAGCCCCAGAACGGCATTGCGGACCGTATGCCCGTTGTCGGGAATGTTATCGCAAGAGAGAACGGTAAAGGGGGCCAGGCCACGCTCCCGACGGCGCGCCAGGGCTTCCACCAGAATGCCCGGTGCGGAATGAGGCTGGTCCGGATGTTCAAGATCGTGGCGGATGCGCTCATTCGTTAAATCGAGCTGGCCGCTGGCCGGATCGATGCAGTAGCCCTTTTCGGTGATGGTGAGCGAAACAATGGCGACCTGCGGCTCGCAGAACTTTTCAATAATGGCGGAGAGGCCATCGAGCCGGGCATTCAGACATTCGTGAACGGCGCCCACCACGATGGCTTCGCTGCCCTGGGGACCCTTTTCCAGAACCGTATAAAGGTGATCCTGGGCGCGTAACGCGCTCATTAGTTTATCACCGCTAAACAGGCTGATTTCGCAAATGCCCCAGTCGCCACCCAGCTGGTTTAGAACCCTGTCGGTCAGTAGCGCCTGGTGGGCACGGTGGAAGGCGCCAAATCCCAGGTGAACGATGCGGCTTTTAAGCTGTGTGCGGTCATAGCCCGGCTGACGGACGCCGGACGGTAGCGCGACGCTGGCGATAGTGTTCATGAAATGTTATTCCCGATAACCATTGATTAACATGGTCAGTGTAAAGTTATATGACAACAAATAAAATTGGTGTGCCTTATTTATCGGGGGAATGTGAAGCAGATCAACCAATGCGGCGGAGAATATTGACGTATTAAGATGGACATGTAGGGTAGGCATGTTGATCGATTGGTATAACATCTTTTGCGAGGAAATGGCGATGGAACAAACCTGGCGTTGGTATGGACCGAATGATCCGGTCACCCTGGACGATGTACGGCAGGCGGGTGCGACTGGCGTGGTTACTGCGCTGCACCATATCCCTAATGGTCAGGTATGGCCGGTTGAAGAGATCCGCGAGCGTCAGCGGCTGCTGGCGGAAAAAGGGCTCACCTGGTCAGTGGTCGAGAGCATCCCGATTCATGAGGATATCAAGACCCATAGCGGCGACTACGACCAGCATATCGCCGCCTGGCAGCAGAGCGTGCGTAACCTGGCCGAATGCGGCATCGATACCGTCTGCTACAACTTTATGCCGATCCTGGACTGGACCCGTACCGATCTGGCCTGGACGCTGCCGGACGGTTCAAAGGCGCTGCGTTTCGATCAGATAGCCTTTGCGGCGTTTGAACTGCATATCCTTAAGCGCCCGGGGGCCGAAGCCGACTATAGCGAGCAGGAGCGCGCCCAGGCGGCGGATTACTTCGCCGCCATGAGCGCCGCTGACATCGACAAGCTAACCCGCAACATCATTGCAGGCCTGCCCGGCGCGGAAGAGGGCTATACCCTCGATCAGTTCCGTGCCCGTCTGGCGGAATATGACGGTATCGATAAGGCACAGCTGCGTGAGAACATGGCTTACTTCCTGAAAGCGGTGGTGCCGGTGGCGGAACAGGCGGGCGTTCGCCTGGCTATCCATCCGGACGATCCGCCGCGCCCGATCCTGGGCCTGCCGCGCATTGTTTCTACCATTGACGATATGCAGTGGATGAAACAGACCGTGGACAGCATCTACAACGGCTTCACGATGTGCACCGGTTCTTACGGCGTTCGCGCCGATAACGATTTGGTGAATATGATCGAAACCTTTGGCGATCGTATTCACTTTACCCATCTGCGTGCCACCTGCCGGGAGCAGAATCCGAAAACCTTCCATGAAGGGGCGCATCTGCAGGGCGATGTGGATATGGTCGCGGTGGTGAAGGCGATTCTGACTGAGGAGTCTCGACGTAAAGCGGCGGGCGATTTGCGCCCGATCCCGATGCGTCCGGATCACGGTCACCAGATGCTGGACGATCTGCATAAAAAGACCAACCCGGGCTATTCGGCTATCGGGCGTCTGAAGGGGCTGGCGGAAGTGCGCGGCGTTGAGCTGGCGCTGAAAAAACTGCTATTCCCTGAACTGCTGTGATTCGCAGGTAAAAAAACGGGAGGCAGAGCCTCCCGTCAGGTTGATGACAAAGAGGGAAAAACGTGGTTTTTCCCTCTTTGTGGTTATCAGCCGAAAATCAATGAATTGATTTTCCTTGTTTATTCTTATGGACGATTACTCGGCGCGCCCCATATAGCGGCGCTCGGCCACGTGAATACGGATTTTCTCGCCGGTGACCAGATATTCCGGCACCTGAATAGTCAGGCCGGTAGAGAGGGTTGCCGGTTTGGTGCGGGCGCTGGCGGAAGCGCCCTTAATGCCCGGCGCGGTTTCGGTGATTTCCAGATCCACCGTCTGAGGCAGCTCCAGCGCCAGCACCTGACCGTCCCAGGTCAGCACCTGCATACCGGGAATGCCCCCTTCGGGAATAAACTGCAATTCGTCGGCGATCTGCTCCTGGTTAAAGGAGTAGGGGGTGTAGTCTTCATCATCCATAAAGACATATTCGTTGCCGTCGACGTACGAGAAGTTGACCGGGCGGCGGCTGAGCACGATAGTGTCGAGGATATCGTCGCCCTTAAAGCGCTCTTCCACCTTCAGACCGGTACGGACATCCGAAAAACGCATCTTATAGAGCGTGGCCGCGCCGCGAGCGCTTGGGGCCTGGATATCAATATCTTTCACCAGCAGCAGCTTGCCATTGTAGTTGATGGCCATGCCGCGTTTGATTTCGTTAGCTCTTGCCATGAATTAATCCTGATCGATAACGCGATAAAAATATGGCGACAAGGTACTCGCGGCATGGCATTCAGGCAAGTGAATTCTCTGGCGGGTAAAGAGAGTGGCGCCATGCCGGATGGGCTGTTAGAGTGGCGGTTTCCCTGGCCGGAGCCATCCGATGGACTGTCGCCCCGACTGCGGTGCCTGCTGCACTGCTCCTTCCATATCCAGTCCGATTCCCGGTATGCCTCAGGGCAAACCCGCAGGCGTACCCTGCGTACAGCTCGACGAGCGTCAGCGCTGTAAAATCTTTGGCTCTGTGCTGCGCCCTGCGGTGTGCGCCAGCCTGAGTCCAGATGCCGCCATGTGCGGCACCAGCCGGACCCAGGCGCTGGCGTATCTTATCCACCTGGAGCAGGCGACAGCGCCCTAAACGTCGCGAATACGCAGCAGACACCAGACGGTAACGGCAATCATCCCCAGTGCCAGCCAGAATACCGAATGGTAACTCCAGATCTCTGCAGCTATGCCTGCCAGCGAACCGGCAATAATCCAGCCGACGCGGGTGGTATTGGTGTACAGCGTGGTGGCGGCGCCCGCCTGACCGGGCATCAGATCCTGAAAATAGAGCATACCGATACCCGCCAGAATCCCAATATAGATAGCGTTCATTAGCTGTAGAGCCAGCAGCAGTATTGGGTTGTGCACCGTCAGCATACCGATATAGAACAGCAGCCCGCCGACCACCGCCACCCGCATCAGGAAGCGTTTGCCGAAGCGCCGGGCGTAATAACCGGCGATCAGCATGGTGGGAATCTCCAGCCCGGCGGCGGTGCCCATCATCAGACCGGCCAGTTTTTCCGGCAGCTTGAGCTCGTGGATAATATAGAGCGGCATATTAATGATATAGAGGCTGTTGCTGCCCCACATCATGGTACAGGCGGTAAACAACAGCAGGGCGTCGCGACGATTGCGGCGCGGCGCTTCCAGTACGCCTGCCCCGGCGGCGGGATCTTTACGCATCGACGGCAGCCAAAACCAAACGATCAGCCCGCAGACGATAAAGGCCGCAGCGGCGCTGAGGTACATGACCTCGAAGCCGAAACCCAGCGCCAGCGCGTAGGCCAGCGGCGGTCCTACCACCCAGGCCAGCGACACCTGGGCGCGCAGGATAGAGCTGAACATTACCGCTTCGCGCCCGGTGCGCTCCGCGTGTTCCCGGGCCAGGGCGAACATTTGTGGGTTAGCCGTAGAGCCAAAGCTGCTAAGAAAGACGCCGATAAACAGCAGAATAAAGTAGTTACGGTTCCAGGCGAACAGGACGCAGGCCAGCGCCCCCAGCAGGCAGCAGCCCAGAATCAGGCTCTTACGATCGCCACGGCGGTCGGAATGGCTGGCCAGAAACTGGCTGACCAGAATGCCGATAACCGCACTGCCGGTAAAGAACAACCCCACCATGGCAGGACGGGCATGAACTTCTTCACTCAGAAACAGGCTCAGGGTGGGCGTCTGGAGTGCGCCGGCAATGCCGGTCAGAAAGGCGACGATCAGGAACGCCGCCGACGTCAGGTTGACCGGGCCTGAACGCGGCAAGGTAGAGTCAGATTGCATGGGAAATGTTTGAGTTGGTGAATTAACGCGCGCAGTGTAGCGGGCTTGAAGATAAATAAACAGTCACTAAAATCAAAAGCGGCATCAAAAATCAAAACGGCATTCCACTTCGATAGCGGATGCTGCCTTGTTCCGCGCCTACCCGCGGTGCTGATGCAGGCTGAAAGTGTGCTGAAACTCAAAGTTCTGTGAGTCGATATCGCCTGCAACTTGCCTGAATTCCGGGAATGGCGGACACTATCTGGCCATTTTTTTGAAACGTTTCAGCGCTTCTGTCCGACGGGAAGCGGTTGCATGGCGTCCTGTTTTATGGTCCGATAGCTGAAACGTTTCAATTTTACGGGAGCAAATATGCCGCGCTTAAGGTGTCGGGTGCTCTCCATCGGGTTGGCGGAGTGCGTAGAACGCTGATGGAAAAGAGGCCGCACAGTCAGTTAATTTTGGATGCCGATACCCTGCTACTGGATGCGGAAACCCGCGATCTTGCAGTGCTTCAGGCCCTGAATATCGGCATGCTGAAGGCGCGCGGGGCGATTGACGACGCCTTTGCCCATAGTGCCAGCGGTCAGCATCCCAATAATCTGGGCCAGGGCATCTGGCTTAATGACAGTCTGGACGGTAATCTCGTCAGCGCCGTAGCCATCAGTCGCCCCCGGGAGCCATTTCTGGTGAACGGGCAGCCCGTTGCCCTGCTGATGACCGTCTCGGTAGCGGACGACGAAGCGTTGTGGATACTGGGCCGCCTGAGCTCTCTGCTAAGCCAGCAGCAAGGCGAACGTCTGCTGCGGGCCTGCCCGGCAGGGCTGCTGGCGCTACTGACCCGGGATGAAGCGGCGCCGCAGACTGCCGATTTTGTAGTACGTAACGAATACGGTATTCATGCCCGTCCGGGCGCCGTACTGGTCAATATTATCAAACAGTTTAAGAGTGACATTACCGTGACAAACCTTGACGGAACGGGCAGGGCGGCCAGCGGCCGTAGCCTGATGAAGATAGTCGCGCTGGGCGCGAAAAAGGGACACCGTCTGCGTTTTACCGCCTGTGGCGAGGATGCGTCACCGATGCTAAAAGCGATAGGTGACGGTATCGCCAGCGGCCTGGGGGAGGGAGTGGCATGACCAGACGCGTTGCCACCATCACCCTGAATCCGGCCTATGATCTGGTGGGGTTTTGTGAAGAGATTGAGCGTGGTGAGGTAAACCTGGTGCGGACTACCGGTCTGCACGCTGCGGGAAAGGGTATTAACGTTGCTAAAGTGCTGAAGGACCTGGGCATCGATGTCACCGTTGGCGGTTTTCTGGGTAAAGAGAATCAGGAAGGTTTCCAGCATCTGTTTAGCGAGCTGGGTATCGCCAACCGCTTCCAGGTGGTGCAGGGGCGTACCCGTATTAACGTTAAGATGACGGAAAAAGATGGTGAAGTGACCGATCTTAACTTCTCCGGCTTTGAAGTGACTCGTCCCGACTGGGAGCGTTTTGTCTCTGACTCCCTGAGCTGGCTGGGGCAGTTTGATATGGTGTGCGTCAGCGGCAGCCTGCCGGTGGGTGTACACCCCGATGATTTTACCGACTGGATGATACGCCTGCGCCGCCAGTGCCCGTGCATTATCTTCGACAGCAGCCGCGAAGCGCTGAAGGCCGGTCTTAAAGCGGCGCCATGGCTGGTGAAGCCCAATCGTCGGGAGCTGGAGATCTGGGCCGGGCGACCGCTGGAAAGTATGCAGGACGTGGTGGAAGCGGCCCATAAGCTACGCGAGCAGGGGATAGCCCACGTGGTGATTTCGCTGGGGGCCGAAGGCGCGCTCTGGGTCAACGCCTCGGGCGCCTGGATAGCCCGACCGCCCGCCTGTGACGTGGTCAGTACCGTCGGTGCCGGAGACTCCATGGTCGGCGGCCTGATCTACGGCCTGCTGATGCGCGAAACCAGCGAACATACCCTGCGTCTGGCGACGGCGGTGGCGGCGCTGGCGGTGAGCCAGAGCAATGTGGGCGTCAGCGATCGTACCCGGCTGGCGGCCATGATGGCGAAGGTGGAACTCAATCCGTTCAATGGCTGAATGGCGCGGGGCCCGCTTTGGGCCCCGTTATTGTATGACGATCAGTCGCTCTGCTGGTCGCGCAGCCAGGCAATTTCTTGATCCCAGATATCCGGATTAATGGTTTCCAGAATCAGTGGAATGCCGTCGAAGCGCGGATCGCGCATGATCCAGCGAAAGGCGGTATGGCCGATATTGCCTTCACCCAGGCTGTGGTGGCGATCCACCCGGCTGGCGAATTCGCTCTTTGCGTCGTTCAGGTGCATGCCCCGCAGGTACTCAAATCCCACTGTCCGTTCGAAATCGGCAAAGGTTTCTGCGCAGGTTTCTTCGGTGCGCAGGTCATAGCCTGCCGCGAAGGCGTGACAGGTATCGATGCAGACCCCCACCCGTGACTTATCCTCAACGCCTTCGATAATTTCCGCCAGTTGCTCAAAGCGAAATCCCAGGTTGCTGCCCTGACCGGCGGTGTTTTCGATAACCGCCGTGACGCCTTCGCTCTGCTCCAGCGCGATATTAATGGAGTCGGCGATACGCGCCAGGCATTCCGATTCGGAAATCTGTTTAAGGTGGCTGCCGGGGTGAAAGTTCAGCAGTGAAAGCCCCAGTTGCTGGCAGCGCTGCATTTCGTCAATAAAGGCAGCGCGGGATTTTTCCAGTGCCTCCTGAACCGGGTGGCCCAGGTTAATCAGGTAGCTGTCATGGGGCAGGATCTGGCCGGGGCCAAAGTGGTACTTGCTACAGGCCGCCTTAAAGTTTTCGATGGTTTCATCGCTCAGGGGGGCGGCGCGCCACTGGCGCTGATTTTTGGTAAACAGGGCGAAGGCGGTTGCCTTCAGCTCTGCGGCGCGGATGGCGGCATTCTCCAGGCCGCCGGCCGCGCTCACGTGCGCTCCAATATACTTCATTATCTTTGTTCTCCGGTCGTCCCGTAGGGAAGCGCCTATGATAGCGGTTCGACCGGCAAAAATCTTACAGGATGTGCTGCACCGCCAGGTTAATGGCGCCGCCGCCGACAATCAGCCAGATAAACAGGATAAGCGCTAGCAGCATCGGGCGCATCCCGGCCTTTTTCAGGGCGCTGACGTGGGTGGTAAGCCCCAGAGCCGCCATCGCCATGGCCAACAGTGCGGTATCCAGCGCCACAATTTCTTGCACCAGCGCATCCGGCAACAGGTGGAAGGAGTTAAATATCGCCACCACAATAAATAGCACCGCGAACCACGGAATAGTGATTTTGCTCTTCTCCTGCTGGCCGGCAGGGGCCAGCTGTTTCACCCGTCCTGCCAGCAGCAGCAGGAAGGGGGCCAGCATCATCACCCGCAGCATCTTGGCGATGACGGCGCTGTTTTCCGCTTCCGGGCTGATGGCGTGACCGGCGGCAACGACCTGGGCCACTTCATGTACTGTTGAACCGGTATAGATGCCGTAAGCCTCCGGGGTAAACCAGTGGCTGAGCAGCGGCCATAGCGCCGGATAGATAAAGATGGCGAGAGTACCGAAGATCACCACGGTCGCCACCGCCACGGTGACCTTACTGGCCTCCGCTTTGGCTACCGGCTCCGAGGCCAGTACCGCCGCCGCGCCGCAGATACTGCTGCCCGCGCCAATCAGCCAACTGGTCTGGCGATCCAGACCGAACAGGCGCTGACCCAGCAGGCAGGCCAGACCAAAGGTGCTCGACAGGGTCAGAATATCGATAACGATCCCGCTCGCCCCGACGTCGGCGATCTGGGCAAAGGTCAACCGGAAGCCGTAGAGGATGATCCCCAGGCGCAGCAGATGCTGCTTAGAAAAAAGTACCCCTCCGTCGCACTGGCGCCATACTTTAGGGTAGAGGGTGTTGCCCACGACCATGCCAATCAGAATGGCCAGCGTCAGGGCGCTGAACCCGGCGCCTGCCACCTGGGGAATGTTGCCTCCCCATAGGGCGATAGCGGCAATCAGGGCGCTCAGCAGCAGCCCTGGCGCAAAGTGCCACAGCGTACGGTGCGGCGTAGATAATGTCGAAGTCGTCATGGATTTCCTCCCAAAGTATGGGGAGAAGCCTACTCCTGACTGGTATAAATATAAAATTGATTATATCTTTATAATTAATCTGAATAAGTAGTAAGTCGGCCATTTGGGTCGACATGATGGGGATTCTATGCATATCACACTGCGTCAGCTCGAGGTCTTTGCCGAAGTCCTGAAGAGCGGTTCCACCACCCAGGCCTCTCAGGTGCTCTCGCTGTCCCAGTCGGCGGTGAGCGCCGCACTGGCCGACCTGGAAGGGCAGCTTGGGGTCCGACTGTTCGATCGCGTTGGTAAGCGGCTGGTGGTGAATGAGCACGGGCGACTGCTGTATCCCCAGGCCGTGGGCCTGCTGGAGCAGGCGGGGGAAATTGAGCAACTGTTTCATAATGATGTAGGGGCGATTCGCGTCGGTGCCAGCAGCACCATCGGTAACTATATTCTGCCGGAAGTGGTTGCCCGCTACCGCCGTGACTTTCCCGATCTGCCGCTGGATATCAGTATTGGCAACAGTCAGGACGTGATTAACGCGGTGGCCGATTTTCGGGTCGATATTGGCCTGATTGAAGGGCCCTGCCATATGGCCGACATTGTGACCGAACCCTGGCTGGAAGATGAACTGGTGGTTTTTGTTGCGCCGACATCGCCGCTGGCTCAGGGGGCGGTAACCCTGGAGCAGCTGGCGGCCGCGCCGTGGATCCTGCGCGAACAGGGCTCCGGCACCCGCGAGATTGTCGACTATCTTCTGCTTTCCCATCTGCCGCATTTTCGACCGGGCATGGAGCTGGGCAACTCTGAGGCTATCAAACATGCGGTGCGCAATGGGCTGGGAGTAAGCTGTCTGTCGCGTCGGGTCATTGAAGAGCAGCTTGATAACGGCACTCTGGTGGCGCTGGACGTTCCGCTGCCAACCCTGGTGCGCACGCTCTATCGTATTCACCATCGTCAGAAGCATATTTCCAGCGCGTTGCAGCGCTTTTTACGCTACTGCGAACCGGTGTAGCCGAACCGCGATTTTCTGCTTTACTTATAATTCTTCGGCTGTCATGAAGCGATCTTATAACCGATGAATTGCGTCAGGCGCTTTTTATAACTTCTGCTACAATCGCGCCTCATTATTTGAATAAGCAACAGTTTTTCTATGGTTTCTGAAGATAACAGCACACAGCCGACGGGGCTACGGCGCGAACTGAAAGCGCGTCATTTGACGATGATCGCCATTGGCGGTTCAATTGGCACCGGGCTGTTTGTGGCCTCCGGGGCAACGATTTCTCAGGCGGGCCCGGGCGGCGCGCTGCTCTCCTATATTCTTATCGGCCTGATGGTCTACTTCCTGATGACCAGTCTTGGCGAGCTGGCGGCTTATATGCCGGTTTCCGGCTCCTTCTCGACCTATGGTCAGAAGTACGTGGAAGAGGGCTTTGGCTTCGCGCTGGGCTGGAACTACTGGTACAACTGGGCGGTGACCATCGCCGTTGACCTGGTGGCCGCGCAACTGGTGATGACGTACTGGTTCCCGGATACCCCCGGCTGGATCTGGAGCGCTCTGTTCCTGGGCATTATGTTCCTGCTCAACTACATCTCGGTAAAAGGCTTTGGTGAAGCGGAATACTGGTTTTCGCTTATCAAGGTGACGACCGTTATCATCTTTATCGCCACCGGCCTGCTGATGATTATGGGCATCTTCAAAGGTGCGCAGCCTGTTGGTTGGGAAAACTGGAGCACCGGGGACGCCCCCTTTGCCGGCGGTTTTGCGGCGATGATCGGGGTGGCGATGATTGTCGGCTTCTCGTTCCAGGGCACCGAACTGATTGGTATTGCTGCCGGTGAATCCGCTGACCCGGAGAAAAATATTCCCCGTGCGGTGCGTCAGGTATTCTGGCGAATCCTGCTGTTTTATGTGTTCGCTATCCTGATTATCAGCCTGATTATTCCCTATACCGATCCGAGCCTGCTGCGTAATGACGTCACTGATATCAGCGTCAGCCCCTTCACCCTGGTGTTCGAGCATGCCGGTCTGCTGTCTGCCGCGGCGCTGATGAATGCGGTTATCCTGACTGCGGTGCTGTCCGCTGGTAACTCAGGGATGTATGCCTCTACGCGTATGCTCTACACCCTGGCCTGTGATGGTAAGGCGCCTAAGGTGTTCTCGAAGCTTTCTAAGGGCGGGGTGCCGCGTAATGCGCTCTATGCCACCACGGTGGTGGCCGGTCTGTGCTTCCTGACCTCGATGTTCGGCAATCAGACCGTTTACCTGTGGCTGCTGAACACCTCCGGGATGACCGGCTTTATTGCGTGGCTGGGTATTGCTATAAGCCATTATCGTTTCCGTCGCGGTTACGTGCTGCAGGGCAATGATATTAACTCTCTGCCATATCGTTCCGGCTTCTTCCCGCTGGGGCCGATTTTCGCCTTTATTCTGTGCCTGATTATTACTCTGGGCCAGAATTACGAAGCTTTCCTGCAGGATCGCATCGACTGGGTCGGCGTAACCGCCACCTATATCGGCATTCCGCTGTTCCTGGCTATCTGGTTTGGCTACAAGCTGGTCAGAGGTTCACACTTTGTCCGCTACAGCGAGATGGAGTTCCCGAGCCATTTGAAGAAGTAAGTTCCAGTAACGGGGCGCTGCGGCGCCCCGTTTTTTTATCTTTTCCTTCCGTGTTCCATATCTGCAACATTCACATTTTCTCCATCTTGTTAATAAAGGTATTGATAACAATTATCATTTGTTTTATCTTTTACGAAAATTGTAAAAAAGCATGTTTGTCTGCTCCAAACCCATTGATCGCTCTGGGGAATCCCGGTCAATGGCGGGGTCTGAATAACGGGAAAATACCCGTTCGGATACCAGAGCGATAACCACCGTCGTCGGCTCCGATGACTTTGCTGTGTGAGTGAATTTGATTTGTTTGCGTTGTTGACCTCATGGAGAAAAGAATGTTTAGGTTAAATCCCGTGGTTCGGGGGGGCGTGTGCCTGTCCGCCGCCTCGCTGATGCTGCCTGTCTGGGCTGAAACCGGCGCGGAGCGGAAGAAAGAAGATGTGATGGTAGTCACAGCCGCGGCGGTGGAGCAGAATCTGAAAGACGCTCCCGCCAGCATTAGCGTGATCAGCGGTGAAGAGCTCAAGCGCCGCCCGGTGCAGAATCTGAAGGATGTGCTGAAGGAAGTGCCGGGGATCCAGTTGACCAATGAAGGGGACAACCGGCAGGGCGTCAGTATTCGCGGCCTGGATAGCGGATATACCCTGATTCTGATCGACGGTAAGCGCGTTAACTCCCGCAATGCCGCCTTTCGCCACAATGATTTTGACCTGAACTGGATCCCGGTAGATGCCATTGAGCGCATTGAAGTGGTGCGCGGTCCGATGTCCTCGCTGTATGGTTCGGATGCGCTCGGTGGGGTTATCAACATTATTACCCGTAAGGTTGGGCGTGCCTGGCACGGCAGCCTCAGCCTGGACACCACGGTCCAGGAAGACAGAGACCTTGGCGATAGCTATAACGGTAGCCTGTTTGTCACCGGCCCGGTGATTGACGATGTACTGGGGGTAAAATTCTGGAGCAGCCTTGGCAAGCGCGAAAAAGATAAGCAGCAGCCCTCCGCCACCAGTGATACCGGCGAATCGCCCCGTATTGAAGGCTACACGGCCCGTAGCGCTAACGTTGAATTTGCGCTGACCCCCACCGATAACCAGGATATCGATTTCGGCTACGGCTTCGATCGTCAGGATCGCTCTTCGGACTCGCTGGATAAAAACCGTATGGAGCGCCAGAACTACTCGCTATCGCACCGTGGCCGTTGGGACTTCGGCAACACCGAGTTGCGCTTCTATGGCGATCGCCTGGAAAATCTCAATTCCGGCAACAGCGAGCCAATTGTGTCACGCAACAATACCCTGGATGGCAAGCTGGTACTGCCGCTCACTGAATATAACCATATGCTGACCATGGGCGGCGAGTGGCGTCACGATAAGCTGAGCGATTCGGTGAATCTGACCGGCGGCGCTGGCGGTAGCAGCACCTCCGCGACCCAGTATGCGCTGTTTGTCGAAGATGAATGGCGGCTGTTTGAGCCGCTGGCCCTGACTACCGGCCTGCGTATGGACGATCATGAAACCTACGGCGATCACTGGAGCCCGCGCGCCTATCTGGTATGGAGCGCGACAGACAGCGTAACGGTGAAAGGGGGGTGGGCTACGGCCTTCAAGGCGCCGTCGCTGTTGCAGCTTAGCCCGGACTGGCAGAGCAACTCCTGCCGCGGCTCCTGTAAGGTTGTAGGGAGCGCGGATCTGAAGCCGGAAACCAGCGAAAGCTTTGAACTGGGGCTTTACTATGCTGGCGAAGAGGGCTGGCTGGAGGGCGTGACCGCCAGCGTCACCGCCTACCAGAATGATATTGACGATATGATCAACATCAGCCGTACCTCAAATGCCGGGCTGGCGCCGACCTATCCTAACTATGTGGGCATGATCGATGGCAAGCCCGCCTTCCGCTACTACAACGTGGATCGGGCGCGTATTCGCGGCGTTGAAACGGAGCTGAAAGTGCCGTTTAACGAGCAGTGGAAACTGGCGCTGAACTACACCTATACCGATGGCCGCAATCTGAGCGGCGGCGGTAATAAGCCGCTGGAAGAGCTGCCGTTCCATAATGCTCATGCGACGCTGGACTGGCTGCCGGTCGATGACTGGTCGTTCTACGTTCAGGCTGACTACACCGGCGAGCGCCGTACCATCACCAGCGGTAACCCAACGCCCGGCGGCTACACAATCTGGAATGTCGGCGCAGCCTGGCAGGCGACAACGAACCTGAAGCTGCGTGGCGGGGTGCTGAACCTGGGCGATAAAGATCTGAACCGCGACGATTACAGCTACAACGAGGATGGCCGTCGTTACTTCCTGGCGGCGGATTATCGATTCTGATCAATCTGTCGGGCCATGTCTTTTATCGGCATGGCCTTTCTTTCTTAAAAAATCTCCGCTTTATCGTTATCATGCCCGACATCTTTTCCTGCCTGCGGAGCAACCATGGGCCAGACCAAAAAAGGGATCATCTGCGTGCTGTTCGCCGCCGTGCTGTGGGGCAGTTCCGGGGTGTGTGCGCAATATATTATGGAGAGCAGCCGGGTATCGGCCCAGTGGCTGACCATGGTAAGGCTGCTGTTCTCTGGCCTGATTCTGCTGATGCTGGCGTTTATGCAGGGCGAGCGCATCTTCCGTATTTTTACCGATCGCGCGAGTCTGTACCGGCTGCTGTTCTTTACCCTGTTTGGCGCGCTGTTGGTGCAGCTTTCGTTTCTGGTGACCATTGAAAAATCCAACGCCGCCACGGCCACGGTGCTACAGTTCCTGTCTCCTTCGATTATCGTCGCCTGGTTTGCGCTGACTCAGAAGAGCCGCCCGGGTCTGTTTGTGTTGATAGCCATCATCACGTCGCTGGCGGGCACTTTTCTGCTGGTCACCCACGGTAATCCCACCTCGCTCACTATTTCCGGCGCGGCGCTGCTGTGGGGGATTATCTCAGCCTTCTCCGCCGCCTTTTACACCACTTATTCGTCGGGGCTTATCGCTCGCTACGGTACGCTGCCGGTGGTCGGATGGAGCATGCTGCTGGGCGGATTGATTCTGCTGCCTTTCTATATGCGCCAGCCGGTGCAGATAGCTAATGATGGTAGCGTGTTGCTGGCCTTCTTTTATCTGATTGTGGTGGGTACTGCGATTACCTTTAGCCTCTACCTTAAGGGGGCGCAGGTGATTGGCGGGCCGCGGGCCAGTATCCTGAGCTGCGCAGAACCGCTCAGTAGCGCGCTGCTGTCGCTGCTGCTGCTTAATGTGGTCTTCACCGTACCGGACTGGGTCGGCACCTTGCTGATTGTCTCATCGGTGATGCTGATAGCGCTGGATTCGCGCCGCAGGCAGGGGCGTTATGCCCCGCACGACGGCGGGGCAGGGGATGCTACTTAAACAGATATCCCGCGTGAAAACGCAGATGTTCCTCAATAAAGCTGGCGATAAAGTAGTAGCTGTGGTCGTAGCCATGCTGGATGCGCAGCTCCAGCGGCCAGTCACGGCTTCGGGCGGCCTCGGCCAGTTGGGCGGGTTGTAGCTGCTCTGCCAGGAAGGTATCGGCATCGCCCTGGTCTACCAGCATGGGCAGTCTGGCCTCGTCGGGGGCGTTGGCCAGCAGTTCGCAGCTATCCCATTCGCGCCAGGTAGTTTCGTCGGCGCCCAGATAGGCGCTAAACGCCTTTTGTCCCCAGGGGACCTGGCAGGGATTAACGATGGGGGCAAAGGCGGAAACCGAACAGAAGCGCCCCGGATTTTTCAGCGCCATAATGAGCGCGCCGTGACCGCCCATTGAGTGACCGGCAATGGCCTGCTTCCCGGAAAACGTGAAGTGACTGTTCACCAGGGCGGGCAGTTCGTCGCGCAGATAGTCATACATCCGATAGTGGCTGGCCCAGGGGGGCTCGCTGGCGTTCAGGTAGAAACCGGCGCCCTGACCCAGATCGTATGAGGCATCGTTTGGGATAGACTCACCGCGCGGGCTGGTATCCGGCATAATCAGCGCAATACCCAGTTCGGCAGCCATCCGCTGGGCGCCGGCTTTAGTGGTAAAGTTTTCGTCATTGCAGGTCAGGCCAGAAAGCCACCACAGCAGCGGCGGCGCGCTTTCACGGGCGGGCGGAAGGAACAGGCTGAAGGTCATGGGGCAGCCCAGCGTTGTTGACGGGTGGCGCCAGCGCTGCATAAGCCCGCCAAAACAGCGATGCTCTTCAATTTTTTCCATCTGGTGACTCCATGTTGTCTCGCACAGGTGGCCTTCATCATAGCAGCCAGCGGGGCAAAATTTCACGATGACTGAGGAAGTTTCACTTCACCCGCTGCCGGGAATAGCGCATCATTCCCCCGTTGCGCCCGGGGTTGAAAGAATGCAGCTATTTCAGCCATTATCTCGGGTAGCCGCTGGATTCTGTGCGCCCGCTGCCGCACAATGAGCGCACGCTCCGTCCCATGAGGCGGAGATTAGCCACACCTGCAGGAGAAAAACAAATGCCGTCACTCAGTAAAGAAGCCGCCCTTGTTCATGAGGCGCTGGTCGCTCGCGGGCTTGAAACACCGCTGCGTCCGCCGGTGCACGAGCTGGATAACGAAACCCGTAAAAGTCGTATTGCCGGTCATATGACGGAGATCATGCAGCTGCTTAATCTCGATCTTAGCGATGACAGCCTGATGGAGACACCGCATCGCATCGCCAAAATGTATGTGGATGAGATCTTCTCCGGCCTCGACTATGCGAACTTCCCGAAGATCACCCTGATCGAAAATAAGATGAAAGTGGATGAGATGGTGACGGTGCGCGACATCACGCTGACCAGCACCTGTGAACACCACTTTGTCACTATCGATGGCAAAGCGACCGTCGCCTATATTCCGAAGGATACGGTGATCGGCCTGTCGAAAATCAACCGTATTGTGCAGTTCTTTTCCAGCCGTCCTCAGGTTCAGGAACGCCTGACCCAGCAGATTCTGGTGGCGCTGCAAACTCTGCTGGGCACCAACAATGTGGCGGTATCCATCGATGCGGTCCATTATTGTGTCAAGGCTCGCGGTATTCGCGACGTCACCAGCGCCACCACCACCACTTCGCTGGGCGGTTTGTTTAAGTCGAGCCAGAATACGCGCCAGGAGTTCCTGCGCGCCGTACGTCACCACGGCTAATCACCCCAGGCAGGAAAGATGAAGAGAAATGTCACGCTGGATTTTATTCGCGGCGTTGCCATTCTCGGCATCCTGCTCCTGAATATCAACGCCTTCGGCTTGCCGAGGGCGGCCTACCTGAATCCCGCCTGGGCTGGCCATATCAGCCTTAGCGATGCCTGGACATGGGCGTTGCTGGATCTCTTCGCCCAGGTGAAATTCCTGACGCTGTTCGCGCTGTTGTTCGGCGCCGGGTTGCAGATGCTGCTGGCGCGCGGTAAGCGCTGGATTCAGTCGCGCCTTAGTTTGCTGGTGCTGCTGGGGTTTCTGCACGCCGTGCTGCTGTGGGATGGTGATATCCTGCTGTCTTACGGCCTGGTGGGACTTATCTGCTGGCGTATGGTGCGTGACGCCCACGGCGTTCGTCAACTGTTCAATACCGGCGTGCTGCTATACCTGATTGGCGTGGCGGTGTTGCTGGTGCTGGGCGGTATTCAGGGTAACGGCTCCGACCGTAGCTGGGTTCCGGGCGCCGCGGCGCTTCAGTATGAACAGTTGTGGAAACTGGCTCAGGGCGGCGAAGCCGTCAGTCAGCGTCTGGGGTCGTTAAGCGACAGTCTGCTGGCCCTGGGGGCGCAATATGGCTGGCAACTGGCGGGTATGATGCTGCTGGGCGCTGCGCTGATGCGCAGCGGCTGGCTGGCCGGGCGTTTCAGTCTGGCCCATTACCGGCGCAGCGGCTGGCTGCTGATAGCTTTGGGGATGACGATTAATATTCCCGCTATCGTGGCTCAGTGGCGCCTGGGATGGGACTATCGCTGGTGTGCCTTTATTCTTCAGGCGCCGCGTGAACTGAGCGCGCCGTTTCAGACCATTGGTTATGCCGCGCTGGCGTTCGGCTACTGGCCGAAGCTTGCTCGCTTCCGGCTGACGGCGGCGGTGGTCTGCGTGGGGCGTATGGCGCTGACCAACTATCTGCTGCAGACCCTGATCTGCACCACGCTGTTCTATCGCTTTGGGCTGTTTATGCAGTTCACCAGGCTACAGCTGTTGGCCTTTGTTCCGGCGGTATGGGCGGTGAATCTGCTGTTTTCGCTGCTGTGGTTGCGCCATTTTCGCCAGGGGCCGGTTGAGTGGCTGTGGCGACAGCTTACCGCCAGGGCGGCGGGCGTGCGCCTGGCGCAAAAACACAAACATCCGGGCGCTTAAGGCTTAAGTTTCTTTTCCAGCTCAACCAGCTGTTCGGGGGTCACCGCCGGATAGTTTTGGGCGTCGTCGGTGATTTCGTGGGTGGCCGGAATTGGCACCAGCGGTCCCAGGAAGCGCGGCTCGCGTTTAAAGATATAGAGATCGGCCAGCGCGCTCAGGCGGGCGCCAAACTCGCGAATGCGTACCGTCAGCATATTTTTGGGGGAAGGAACCGCATAGCACTGGGCCTGAATGCCCATATGCCAGGCGATAAATAGCGCCCGCTCGCAGTGAAAACGCTGGGTGATGATGATGAAGTCGTTGGTATCGAACACCTTGCGGGTGCGGACGATGGAGTCCAGGGTGCGAAAACCGGCGTAATCCAGCACGATGGCGGAGGGATCGACCCCGGCGGCAATCAGATCGCGCCGCATGGTGCGCGGTTCGTTGTAACTCTGTAGCGCGTTGTCGCCGCTGAGCAGCAGATAATCCACCTTGCCGCTGTTCCAGGCGTTAATCGCTCCCTGAATGCGGTATCGATAATACTGATTAATTACCCCGGTACGGTAGTACTTGGCGGTGCCCAACACCACGCCGACCTGGCGGCGGGGCAGATCCTGAATTTCATCATAAACCCAGGGGGAAGTCTTCCAGCTCATCCAGCGGTCCAGCGCAAACACGGACAACAGCAGTAAGCCGATAATGACCAACAGGCTGTAAAACAGGCGCTTCAACATGGAGTTGCGGACTCGGCATCGGGGATCAAAAGGTTATCCAAGGCTACTTTATCCGTGGAAATGGCGCAACTCGGGCGGGTCCGGTTGCGCTAATTTTCAGCCGTTTGCCGATCGGCTGAGCAGGGCGCGATCGAGACTGCGGCACTCCAGTGTACGCAGCAGCGCGACCGTAGCTTCCCACTGGGTCAGGGTTCCGTCCGGCAGTTCGGCCAGAATGGCGCGTAACAGGTCCTGTGGTTGGTAGCCGCACAGATACATCAGGTTTAGCGCGGCCTGTAGCGGCGGTAGTGAGGGGTTATAGGCGGCATTCTCTGCATAGCTGCCGGTAAACAGCGTGCCGTCGCGCATCTCCAGCGCCACGCCGGAAGGCGACTGGCTATAGGGCGCGTGGCTGCGGTTGGCGGCGGCGATGGCGGCCCGGCTCAGGGCATCACCCTCCAGCGGATAGCCGTGGTCTTGTTCATCTAACAGCAGCGTGGCGATATTGAGATCCCGCGGCCCGAAGGCATCCGGCAGGTAGTCGCCCAGAGTAGCGGGCTGGCGCCCTGGCAGGTGAATATGCAGATCGGTACCGCTGTTCAGTTCGTTCATAAACTGACGGCAGTGGCCGCAGGGGGTGTAGTTGACGGTAATCGCCGCCAGACGGCGTTCACCGCGCATCCAGGCATGGGCGATGGCGCTCTGCTCGGCGTGCAGGGTTTGCTGCATGGTGGTGCCCGGGAACTCCATATTGGCGCCCAGGTAGATGTTGCCGCTTTCGCCCCGGGCTACGGCGCCGACGTTAAAGCGTGAAATGGCGGTGCGGGCGCAGGCTGCGGCCACCGGCAGCAGGGCAAAGGCCAGCGCATCATCATCCAGTCCGCTCTGGCGCTTCAGGGTCTCCGCTTCCGCAGCGCTGAACATGGCGGGGAAGTGGTCATCGGCTACAAGTTGTGCCAGCGCGGAGTGCAGTTGCGCAGGCATCTGGTCGAGTGCGACCTGAAAACGTGAATGCATGAAAGGATTCCGAATCAGCTTAATGGAACCGTAGTGTACGGTGCTGTTGTGAAGCTATATGTGATCTTAATCCAATTATTAATGTAACAAATGAAAATTAACGTCAGTAAAAAGCGAACCGGCGCAGAGTTTAGCCCATCAGCGCCATGATTACCGGGAACATAAAGGGAGCCAGCAGCGAGGTGAAGATTCCGCAGATCACCAGCGCCAGAGAGCCAAAGGCGCCTTCCTGGTAATCGAGCTCCGCGCAGCGGGCGGTACCCAGTGCGTGAGAGGCGGTGCCCATGGCCAGACCGCGTGAGGCTTTGGTGCTGATATGCATGCGGTTAAGCAGAGTATGGCCAAATACCGCCCCAAGAATCCCGACGAAAATCACGCACACCGCGCTGATGGCCGGAATACCGCCGATGCTGCCGCCGACCGCCATGGCGATAGGGGTAGTGACCGACTTCGGTAAAATCGAAGCGGCGATCTGCGGTGTCGCCCCCATCAACAGTGCGACGGCAGTACCGGTAAACATCGCCACCACGCTGCCGATAAAGCAGATGCTGATAATCGACTTCCAGCGGGCGCGAATCTGATGCAGTTGCTCATAGAGCGGGAAAGCCAGCGCCACCACGGCCGGTTGCAGCAGATCGTTCAGCACTTTGCTGCCCTGGAAGTAGTGCGCATAGGGGGTGCCGCTCAGCAACAGTAGCGGAATAATCACCACCATCGAAACCAGCAGCGGATTGAGCAGCGGCGTTTTCAGCCAGCCCCCCAGTCTGCGTGCCGCGAAGAAGACAATCAGCGTCAGGGGAAGCGACCACCAGATATCGTGGATCATTTGTTATTTGCCTCTTTTTGTCCGATGACTTTGCGTTCGCCGTGAATTAAATGGGAGCTCCAGCTCACCACCACCAGCACCACCAGAGTGCTGACCACGCAGGAGACCACCACCGGTCCAAACTGGGCGCGCAGCAGATCGAAATACTGCATTACTCCAACGCCGATAGGCACAAACAGCAGCGCCATATAGCGAATCAGCAGATGGCAGCCCGGTTTCACCCACTGGGCAGGCAGAATTTGCAGCGACAGCAGCAGAAACAGAATCAGCATACCGATAATGCTGCCGGGAATCGTAATAGGCAGCAGGGCGGCGATGGCGATACCGGCATATAAACAGGCGTAAATTAGCAGAAAGGCCCGCAGGTAGTGCCAGATGATTTTTAAAGTCTTGTGCATGGCGTTAACCCTTAGTGAAACGCATTCATCATACAATTAAATCCAATTCTGTGATACAGGTAGCAACATGAATTCCAGGCATACCTTTTATTCCTGGCCTGCCTGACGCCGGAACGCAAGTCATGCGCAGCGGCGAGAGAGACTTTATTACCCATGGCAGAAACGCTAGCATAGCGCCTCTTTATTCAACGGGCGGATTTATGCGGGTATTACTGGCGCCGATGGAAGGGGTGCTCGATGCGCTGGTGCGCGAACTCCTCAGCGAAGTGAATGACTACGATCTGTGCATCACCGAGTTCTTACGGGTGGTGGATAAACTCTTGCCAGTAAAGTCTTTTCTGCGTATCTGCCCGGAGCTGGAACACCAGAGTCGCACCCCCAGCGGTACCCCGGTGCGTATTCAGCTACTGGGGCAGTATCCCCAGTGGCTGGCGGAAAATGCCGCCCGGGCCGTGGAGCTGGGCTCCTGGGGGGTGGATCTTAACTGCGGTTGTCCTTCAAAGGTGGTAAACGGCAGCGGCGGCGGCGCCACGCTGTTGCGGGACCCGGAGCTTATCTACCAGGGGGCGAAGGCGATGCGTGAAGCCGTTCCCGCCCATCTGCCGGTGACCGTTAAGGTGCGACTGGGCTGGGGCAGCAGCGAACAGCGCTTCGAAATTGCCGATGCCGTACAGCAGGCTGGCGCCAGCGAGCTGGTGGTACACGGGCGGACCAAAGAAGACGGCTACCGGGCTGAACGCATCGACTGGCCAGCCATTGGCGAAATTCGCCGTCGTTTGTCGATTCCGGTTATCGCCAATGGCGAGATTTGGGACTGGGAAAGCGCTCAGGCCTGTATGAAGGTGACCGGCTGCGATGCGGTAATGATTGGTCGCGGCGCCCTTAACGTTCCCAATCTGAGCCGGGTCGTGAAAGAGAACGCCGCGCCAATGCCATGGCCGGAAGTGGTACAGCTGCTGCGCAAATATACTCGCCTTGAAAAGCAGGGCGATACCGGTCTGTACCACCTGGCGCGCATCAAACAGTGGCTGGGCTATCTGCGCAAGGCTTACCCCGAAGCGGGGGATCTGTTTAGCGCGGTGCGCCCCTGTCAGACCTCCCGGGCGGTATCAGAGGTCATTAACGGCTGGCAGCTCCCGCAGCAAGCCGGGATTGAATAAACGCTCTAAGCCACATTAGTGCCGGATCGCTGCTGTGGCGCTGATGCCATAGCAGCGATAGTTCGAACGGCGCAATAGTCAGCGGCGGCGGACTGGAGCACAGTCCACCGCCGTGACGCCACACATCGGCCAGACCGGCGGGCACCGTCGCCAGGGCGGGCAGGGTCGCCAGCAGCCCGGGCATTCCCGCAAAGTGCGGTGTGGTATAGCAGATTCGCCGTTGCAGGCTCTGCTTACCGAGCAGGGTATCGATCTGGCTGCTGGCCGCTTCGCGGTAACTCACCAGCAGATGGGGATGTTCGACGTACTGCTCCAGGGTCAGCGGCGTTTCCAGCGCCAGCTGCTGCGGGTGCCATAGCGTGGTAAAGCCCATGGTGGTCAGCGCTTCGCGCTCCAGCCAGCGCGGACCACCGGCGGCGACGCTGACAGCCATATCCAGCTCTCCTGCCTCCAGCCGCTCCGGATCGCTGAACGGGTCGGCCGCCACCACGCTCAGTCGAATCCCTGGCGCCATCTTATTCAGCGCTGGCAGAATCTGCGGCATCAGCCACATCTCCACCCAGTCCGTCATACCGAGCGTAATGGTGGTGCTGGCCTGGGCTGGATTGAATTCCGGGCGCTGAAACAGCGCCGACTGTAGCTGTTCCAGCAGCGGCATCAGTTCACCGTGCAGCTCCATGGCGCGGGCGGTGGGCTGCATTCGGTGGCCGCTGCGGATAAACAGCGGGTCGTCGAACATTTCCCGCAGACGCGCCAGGGAGCCGCTAACCGCAGGCTGCCCCAGGTGCAGCTTTTCCGCCGCCAGCGACACGCTTTGTTCGCGGAACAGCACCGCGAAGGCGATCAGCAGGTTCAGGTCTATTCTGCGGAAATCATTCTCTTTGATAGTCATTATTTCTCCAATCAATTGGAGTGATACTAGCGATTCATCAATACTTCAGCAAGGTTTGTTCACTGTGTTGGAGGATAAGATGAAAACGTTAATGGCGTTGATGGTACTGACTGCTTCCGCAGCCGCTCAGGCCGCGACCTCGCAAACGGCATATGGCCTTAAACTGGGGGACTGGCAGGTGACCGCCGTCTCTGACGGCAGCGCTAAGGTGCCACTGGAAAAGCTGATGAAGAATATTCACCCCGATACTCTGCGCCAGCGTCTGGCGGCGGCGGGGGAACCTTCGCCCACCCCGACGGCGATTAATGCTTTTGTGATTGATACCGGGAAGCAGCGCATCCTGGTCGATACCGGAGCCGGTTCGCTGATGGGGAAAAGCAGCGGTCTGCTGGTGGATAATCTACGGGCCGCCGGGATTGCGCCGCAAAGCATTAATACCATCCTGCTGACCCATATTCACGCCGACCATTCCGGTGGGCTACAGCGCGACGGACAGTTGCTGTTTCCGAATGCCACGGTATGGGTCGATAAGAAAGATGTCGATTTCTGGCTCAATCCGGCCCACGGCGACGAGGTGACGGAAGCCGAGCGCCACACCTTTGAAGAGTCACGCCGCTCGTTTGCGCCGGTACAGGCGGCCGGAAAGTTGCGAACCTTTAACGCACCGGCGCAACTTCCTGAAGGCATCAAGGCCGTGGCGGCGCCGGGGCATACGCCAGGCAGCGTCATGTATCGGGTGACCCGGGGCGGTAAGACTCTGGTGTTGTGGGGGGATATTATCCACGCCGCCGCCGTACAGTTTGCGCTGCCTGATGTCGCGATTCGCTTCGATGTGGATAGTGGTCAGGCGGTAGAGACCCGCAGGCGAATACTGGAACAGATTGCCGATGAAGGCGACCTGGTGGCCGCGCCTCATATTGCCTTCCCGGGGTTGGGCCACGTGGTGCATCAGGGCAGCGCCTTTCAGTGGCAGCCGCTTTAATTGTAAGGACGACGAGCGGCCAGCAGGAAAAACATCGGGCGATCGGCCTCTTCGGCGAGCTGGGGCGCGGCGGCAATTTGCTCCGCCGTTGGGCCCCATTCATCGAGATGAATCAGCTCAAGGCCGCTGGCCAGCACCAGGTTTATCCAGGTGGCGAGTTTGCGGTGCTGCTTTCTGACATCGGCGTTAAACCAGTGGTTGACCCGTTCGCCTTCCTGCTGGTAGTGGTTAACCGGCCAACTGCGGCGCCCTTCGGCATCGCTGCCCCAGCCCGGCGCCAGCGGTGCGGTATAGATGGGATGCTCGGCGGAAAAGATCAGCATACCACCGGGAACCAGCGCCTGGTGGATGGTGGAAAACAGCGCCGGAATTGCTTTCAGATAGTGCAGGGTCAGGGAGCTCCAGACCAGATCCAGCGAATTTTCGGGGAGCGTCAGCGTTTCCAGATCGGCATGCTGCCATGCGATAACGTCGTCTGGCGTCATGGCCCTGGCCTGTTCCAGCATTTTCTGTGAGACATCGAAACCGGTGATGCTGGCGGCCCCCGCTTCCCGGGCATAGCGGCAGAACCAGCCGTAACCGCAGCCGAGATCGGCAATACACTTTCCGGTAAGAGTCGGCAGCAGGGCGCGCAGGGAAGGCCACTCAGGAGCGCCTTCCAGCCCCTGAGTCGAACGGTCAAGGGTGGCATAACCCGCAAAAAATTGCGGATCGTCATAGACATTCTGGGTCATAAAAACTCCATAGAGTAGGGGCGTCAGCCCGCGTTGTTATCCTTGCTTTCGCGCGCACTGCGCCGTTTCAGCCAGATACGCACCAGCCACACCAGGGCAATCACCAGCAGCAGCCAGACCAGATGCTTAATATGCTGATCGAATTTGTGCAGCCAGGGGGCAATCACCTCGCCGCCCAGGTAACCCAGCGCGCTGAACAGAGTGGCCCAGACTATCGCGCCCAGAATATTGAGCGGCAGGAAGATGCGCGGCGGCAGGCGGCTGGCGCCAATCAGGATCGGACCAATGATCCGGAAACCGTACATAAAGCGGGTGCCGATGACGAACAGCCAGGGGCGATGATTAATCATACTGCGCGCCCGGGCAATCTGTTTTTGATGGCGTGGAAAGCACTTCAGCAGGCCATTACCGAAGCGGCGCCCTACCAGATAGAGGAGCTGATCGCCGATCATCCCACCGAGCGCGACTGCGGCCACCACCAGCGGAAACTTAAGCAGCCCCTGATGTGCGGCCACGCCGCCGAGCAGAGTGATGGTTTCGCCTTCCGCCAGACTGCCAATCACCAGCGCAGCGTAGCCGTAGTGGCTGATTAAATTATTAATATCCATTGACTGATAAAACCTTACTCTGGCGCGTGCCTGAGCCTTAAGCATACACCCACAGGCCATCGTCAGTCTCAACGGCGCCGCTCTCCCGCCGGAGATGCTCATAAAATAATCTATAATTAACCAGACGCGGTAGCGCGGCATCATGAGATGAGGGAGGTTACTATGAACCATGTCTGGGGGCTGTTTTCCCATCCCGATCGTGAAATGCAGACCATTAAGCGTGAAAACGAAACGGTATCGCACCACTATCTGCACCACGTGCTGATTATGGCGGCGATTCCGGTGATTTGCGCCTTTATCGGCACCACGCAGATTGGCTGGAACTTTGGCGCGGACAACTACCTTCAGCTGTCGCTGGGGACCGGGATTGGGCTTGCCGTACTGTTCTACGCCCTGATGCTGGCCGGGGTGGCGGTCATGGGGCGGGTCATTTGGTGGATGGCGCGCAACTATCCGCAGCGTCCTTCTCTGGCGCGCTGTATGGTGTTCGCCGGTTATGTGGCGACGCCGCTGTTTCTGAGCGGCATTGTGGCGCTCTATCCTCTGGTCTGGCTCTGCGTGCTGGTAGGCACCATCGCGTTGTGCTACACCGGCTATCTGCTGTACGTGGGGATCCCCACCTTCCTGAATATCACCCGCGATGAAGGGTTGAGCTTCTCCAGTTCGACCCTGGCGATTGGCGTACTGGTGCTGGAGGTACTGCTGGCCCTGACGGTCGTGCTGTGGGGCTACGGATATAGATTATTCTGAAAACGGCTGCGCCGTGCCGATTTCGCGCTCGGCGCAGCATTTAGTGACGATTCCCGGCTGGCGAGGATGATTGGGGGCGGATATGATGCCGTTTCCGCACGTCGTCGCGTCTCTGAGGCTGACGGCAGCGGCTAATGCTATTTTCCCGTGAACAATTTGAAGCCGATCATGCCGAAACTCCGTCTTTCCCTGTTCAGCCTTGCGCTGATGCTAGCTGTTCCTTTTGCGCCTTCCACTGCCGCTGCCACGACCAGCGCTGCCGCTTCCCATGCCGCCACGCCGCAGATTGCCTCTGGCAGCGCCATGCTTGTGGATCTGGCGACCAATAAGACCATCTGGTCGAGCCATCCTGATGTGGTGCGGCCTATCGCTTCGGTTTCTAAGCTGATGACCGCGATGGTGGTGCTGGATGCGAAGCTGCCGCTTAACGAAAAGCTGTCAGTGGACATCAGCCATACGCCGGAGATGAAAGGGGTCTATTCCCGGGTACGATTAGGTAGCCAGATCAGCCGTCACGATATGCTGCTACTGGCGCTGATGGCCTCGGAAAACCGCGCCGCTGCGAGCCTGGCGCACCACTATCCCGGCGGCTATGACGCTTTTATCCGCGCCATGAACGCCAAAGCGAAAGCCCTGGGCATGACCCATACCCATTTTGTGGAGCCCACCGGGCTTTCCGAAAGCAACGTCTCCACCGCCCGAGACCTGACTAAACTGCTGATCGCCAGCCAGCGCTATCCGCTGCTGGGCAATCTGAGCACCACGGTGGAAGACACCGCCACCTTTAGCCATCCCGCCTACAGTCTGCCGTTCCGTAACACCAACCACCTGGTGCGTCGCAGCGGCTGGAATATTCAACTGACTAAAACCGGCTTTACCAACGCAGCCGGCCACTGTCTGGTGATGCGCACTACCATTAATGGCCGCCGGGTGGCGCTGGTGTTGATGGACGCTTTCGGCAAATATACCCACTTTGCTGACGCCAGCCGCCTGCGCACCTGGCTTGAAACCGGCGAGGTAAAACCGGTGCCTGCCGCCGCGCTGGCCTATAAAAAAGAGCGTGCGGGACAGATCGCGGAAAATTGAGGAAATTAACCGGCGCCCGTCCAGGCGCCAGTCTGGGGATTACGCCTCTTTATGAGCGGCGGGGTCGTGATTCTGTCCACACCCGCACTCGCCCCAGTACTTCAGCTTACTGGTCTTGCCGATACCGGGATTCATGCTGTTGGTCGGGTCGTTGGCCTTATAGAAGGTACGCAGGCTTTCCGGCGCTTCGTACAGATGGCCGACGTTATGCTCTGCCGGATACTGAGCGCCGCGCTCACGCAGCAGCGCCAGCATCTGATCCTTGACCGCATGGGGATCCACCCCTTTCTTCACGATATAGTCCTGATGGAAGACATAACACATAAAGTGACCGTAGTAGAGCTTATGCACCAGCTGGCTGTCGATCTCCGGCGGTAGCTGCTCGAACCAGTCGCGATCGTTGCGCTTCAGGGCGATATCCAGCGCTACGATATCCTCGACCTCCTCGGTGTGTACCGCATGGTAGCGTATTGCGGCGCCGGCAGCGGCAAAGCGGTGCAGGAAGGCTTTGGCACCCTCTTCGGCGGTACAGGCAAAGAAGTCTCCCTCCGCTTCACGGAAGTACTGTGAAAGCCACTCCCGGGCCTCGTGAATGCCATCGCCCGCCATCTTCAGCAGCAGGTGATGTTCATATTTATCACGCCAGCTCTTCATCCGCGGCGGCAGATGGGCCGGGAACAGAGTGCTTAGCTTTTGCATAAAGCGGTCGGTAAAGTGGGGTTTCACGAAAGGCACACGTTCCAGCAATGCATCGGTCCGCCCCTTCATGGTGAAGAAGAAGGGCATTTTGTCGGTGCCCATCTTATCGATCATCAGGAAGGTGTCTTTGCCGTAAACCTCTGCAATATCGTAGATATCGCGGTGCATGTACTCACCAGCCACCGGCAGATGCTTAAAGTTAGCCAGAATATGGCGGCGGATTTCGGTCAGTACTTCCGGCTGATTGGTGCCGATGTAGAACACTTCCTGCTGTTTTTCCGCCGGGAAGGTGTCCAGACGCACGGCAAAAACCGCCAGCTTACCGGCGCAGCCGGAGGCTTCGAACAGTTTTTCAGGGTTGGCGTTATAGCGTGATGGCGTATCGGCTTCGACATCGCGCACCCGATCGCTGTAGCTATGGTCAGAGGCCTGACGCTGGTCGTGCCGAACGTCTTCGGGGCGCACCCGTTCGTCGTCCAGACGGCCAAGAATCTGCTCCGGCGTTTCCCCCAGCTCAATGCCCAGGTGGTTCACCAGAGTTAGCTTACCCTGTTCATCAATGCGGGCGAACAGAGCCATTTCGGTATAGGCCGGGCCGCGCTGTACCAGCGAGCCGCCGGAGTTATTGCAGATGCCGCCAATCACCGAAGCGCCAATGCAGGAGGATCCGATCACCGAGTGCGGTTCACGGCCCAGCGGCTTCAGGGCCTTTTCCAGGGTGTAGAGCGTGGTACCCGGGAAGGCCAGCACCTGCTCGCCGTTATCCAGCAGTTGAAGTTTATCCAGACGCAGGGTGCTGATGATGACGATCTCTCGATCGTAGTCGTTGCCACTGGGGGTCGAACCTTCGGTCAGGCCAGTGTTGGCGGCCTGCATCAGAATAATGGCATCGGCATCCACACAGGCCTTCAGCACCCGCCACAGTTCCAGCAGGCTACCCGGAAAAACCACCGCCAGCGCATTTCCTTCGCCAGAACGGAAACCCCGTCGGTAACGGGCGGTTTTGGCCGGTTCGGTGAGAATATGGGAATGACCAACGTGACGGGTCAGTTCATTGATGAGCTCAGCGCTGTTGCGGGTCGCTGTAGGTGACATACTCCACTCCTTGTGGCCAATAGATAATTAATGATAGCTCTCAGAATATAACGTTCACAGAGAAAACACCGAAAGATCAGGCTATAACATTTCTTACGCGGTTTCGCTTGTGGCAAACTGCTATGCATATCAGGACGAGGCGGCTGCCAGCTCCTGCCGCTGAATATCGAGACAAGAGAGTGTATTAGATGAAATGGCTTTGTTCTGTAGGCGTTGCCGTGGGGCTGGCGCTTCAGCCAGCGTTGGCTGACGATTTAATCGGTAATCACCCCATGACCCCGCAGGCGCGGGATGCGTTTGTCAGCGATTTGCTAAAGAAGATGACCACGGATGAGAAGATTGGTCAGCTAAGGCTTATCAGTGTCGGTCCGGATAATCCGAAAGAAGCCATACGTGACATGATCAAAGAGGGCCAGGTCGGGGCGATTTTTAATACCGTGACCCGGCCGGATATCCGCGCCATGCAGGACCAGGCGATGTCCCTCAGCCGCCTGAAAATTCCGCTGTTCTTCGCCTTCGATGTGCTCCACGGTCAACGCACTATTTTCCCCATCAGTCTGGGCCTGGCGTCCACCTTTAACCTGGATACGGTCAGAACCGTGGGGCGGGTATCGGCTTATGAAGCGGCGGACGATGGTCTGAATATGACCTGGGCACCCATGGTCGATGTTTCGCGCGATCCGCGCTGGGGGCGGGTGTCTGAAGGCTTTGGTGAAGATACTTACCTGACTTCCGTGATGGGGCGCGCCATGGTCGAGGCGATGCAGGGCAAAAGCCCGGCGGAGCGCTATTCGGTGATGACCAGCGTTAAGCACTATGCCGCCTACGGCGCAGTTGAAGGCGGTAAAGAGTACAACACGGTGGATATGAGCCCCCAGCGTCTGTTCAATGACTACCTGCCGCCCTATAAGGCCGGTCTGGATGCCGGAAGCGGTGGGGTGATGGTGGCGCTTAATTCCATCAACGGAACGCCCGCTACCTCTAATAGCTGGCTGCTGAAAGATGTGCTGCGTAAAGAGTGGGGCTTTAAGGGGATTACGATTTCCGATCACGGTGCCATTAAGGAGCTGATTAATCACGGCGTTGCCAGCGATCCGCGGGATGCGGTGCGGGTGGCGCTCAATGCTGGCGTCGATATGAGCATGAGCGACGAGTACTACAGCAAATATTTGCCGGAGCTGGTGAAGAGCGGCGAAGTCTCTATGGAAACTCTGGACGACGCGACCCGTCACGTGCTGAACGTGAAATACGATATGGGGCTGTTTAACGACCCCTATAATCATCTGGGTCCCAAAGAGTCCGATCCAAAAAACACCAACGACGAAAGTCGTCTGCATCGCGAAGAGGCGCGGGCCGTCGCTCGTGAAAGTCTGGTGCTGCTGAAAAACCGGCTGGAGACGCTGCCGCTTAAAAAGTCTGGCACCATCGCGGTGGTGGGACCGCTGGCGGACAGTCAGCGCGATATTATGGGTAGCTGGTCGGCGGCCGGAGTAAAAGAGCAGTCGGTGACCGTACTGCAGGGCATGAAGAACGTGGCCGGAGATAAGGCTTCGATCCTGTATGCCAAAGGCGCCAGTATCACCGACGACAAAGGCATGATTGACTTCCTGAACCTGTACGAAAAAGCGGTACCGGAAGAGAAGCGCACGCCGCAGCAGATGATCGATGAAGCGGTAGCGACAGCGAAGCAGGCCGATGTGGTGGTGGCCGTGGTGGGGGAATCCCAGGGGATGGCCCATGAAGCGTCCAGCCGTACCAGCATTGGCATTCCGGAAAGCCAGCGTCGGCTGATAGCGGCCATGAAGGACACCGGCAAGCCGCTGGTACTGGTGCTGATGAACGGGCGCCCGCTCTCGCTGGTGCGGGAAAACCAGCAGGCCGACGCTATGCTGGAAACCTGGTTTGCCGGGACCGAAGGGGGAAATGCTATCGCCGATGTGCTGTTTGGCGACTATAACCCTTCCGGTAAGCTGCCGATGTCGTTCCCGCGCTCGGTGGGACAGATTCCGGTCTACTACAACCATCTGAACACCGGACGACCCTATAATGCCGATCGTCCGAACAAATACACCTCGCGCTACTTCGACGAAGCTAACGGCGCGCTGTTCCCGTTCGGCTTTGGCCTGAGTTACACCACTTTCTCGGTATCGGATGTGAGTCTGTCGGCGCCGACCATGACCCACGACGGTAAACTGACCGCCAGCGTTACGGTGAATAATACCGGTAAGCGGGAAGGGGCGATGGCGGTGCAGATGTACTTGCAGGATGTGACCGCCACCATGAGCCGTCCGGTGAAAGAGCTAAAGGCCTTTAAAAAGGTGACTCTGAAGCCGGGTGAAAGTCAGACCGTTAGTTTCCCCATCGACGTTAATGCGCTGAAGTTCTGGAACGCGCAGATGAAATATGACGCCGAGCCGGGTAAATTCCGGGTGTACATCGGTCAGGATTCCGCCCGGGTCAAACAGGCGGAATTTGAACTGAAGTGATCGATCGGGGCCGAAAATAGCGGCCCCGATGCGTTTTGCATGCTGGAATCGTGATGCGACCGCAATTGTATGGGCTTCGCTGGTCACTTTTGGCTTTTTTCGTCCATGCTGTTGTATTCACCCATAACAAAAGTGAGAGGAACGGGATGAAAATCGGGAAATGGCAGGGATGGGCAGTGGCGCTGGGATTGATGCTGAGCGCGGCTTCGGCTGGCGCGGCGCAGCCGGTTACGGTGGGGTCCAAAATCGATACTGAAGGTTCGCTGTTAGGTAATATTATTTTGCAGGTGTTGGAAAGCCACGGTGTGAAAACCGTTAATAAACTGCAGCTTGGCACTACGCCCGTGGTGCGCGGCGCCATTACTGCCGGTGAACTGGATATCTACCCGGAATATACCGGTAACGGCGCGCTGTTCTTTAAAGATCAACAGGATCCGGTGTGGAAAGATCCCACAAAGGGTTACCAGAAAGTCAAAAATCTCGATGCGCAGAAAAACAAGCTGATCTGGCTGACGCCCGCATCGGCCAATAACGGCTGGACCATTGCGGTACGCCAGGAGCTGGCTCAGGATAACAAACTGAAATCTATGGCGGATCTCAGCCGCTATCTGAAAGAGGGCGGTGAATTTAAACTGGCGGCCTCGGCGGAATTTATCGAACGTCAGGATGCGTTACCGGCCTTTGAAAAAGCCTATGGCTTTAAACTTAAGCCCGACCAGCTACTGTCGCTTGCCGGGGGCGACACCGCAGTGACCCTGCGGGCGGCGGCGCAACAGACCTCTGGCGTGAATGGCGCTATGGCCTACGGCACCGACGGCCCGGTAGCGGCGCTGGGCTTGCAAACCCTGAGCGATCCTCAGCGGGTTCAGCCTGTCTATGCTCCGGCTCCGGTGGTACGTGAAGCGGTACTTAAGGAATATCCGCAGATGGCGCAGTGGCTGGATCCGGTGTTCCGGGCGCTGGACGAGAAAACGCTCCAGCAGTTGAATGCGAAGATCGCCGTAGAAGGGGTCGATGCAAAGCAGGTCGCCGCCCAGTGGCTGCGAGATAAAGGACTGGCAGGCGCTCAGGGCTGATGCCTCGCTGTTATAACCGCGTCACCCTGCTGCTGTGCGCCCTGATGCTCCTGTCGCTGGCGTTGCCGTTTGTCAGCTACGCTCCTAATCGGCTGGTTTCCGGCGAGCCGCTCACGCTGTTTGCCGTGCCCGGCGGCCCGGCCCTTTGGCTGTTGCCCGGGCTGGGGGGACTGCTGGCGTTGGCCTTTGTCGTCCAGCGCCCTCGCACCCTGGGGCTGACCCTGCTGTGGGGCGAAGTGCTGTTTCTGCTACTGCTGTTGCAGCTTGGCCGTAGCGCCGATGAACTGGCCCGCCAGGGGAGCGCCATTGCCCGGACCTCGCCGGGCGGTGGTTTCTGGCTGCTGATGGCTCTCTGCCTGCTTCTGTGTCACGACGCCACGCGACGCCTGACCCGACGTCCGCTGCTGCGCTGGCTGTTACAGGCGCAAATCTGGCTGTTGCCGCTGCTGATGCTGGCGGTCGGTCGCTTCGATGAGCTGTCTCTACTTAAAGAGTACGCCAACCGGCGGATGGTGTTCCAGGACGCCTTCTGGCGCCACCTGCTGCTGGTGGCCGGCACCCTGATTCCGGCGCTGCTTATCGGTGTGCCGCTGGGGCTGTGGTGTCGGCGTCGTCCCGGACTGCGCGGTCCGGTATTTACCCTGCTCAATATTATCCAGACCATCCCCTCCGTGGCGCTGTTCGGGTTACTGATTGCGCCGCTGGCGGGGCTGTCACGCGCCTGGCCGTGGCTGGGGGAAATCGGGGTCTCCGGCACAGGCCTGGCTCCGGCGCTGATTGCCCTGGTACTTTATGCGCTGCTGCCGCTGACCCGTAGCGTAGTGGCCGGGCTGGATCAAACGCCGCGTCAGGTCATGGAAAGCGCCCGCGGTATGGGGATGTCCGGCTCCCGGATCTTCTGGCAGGTGGAAGCGCCGCTGGCGGCACCGGTGTTACTGCGCGGGATCCGCCTGGTGGCCGTACAGACGGTGGGTATGGGCACCATCGCCGCGCTTATCGGCGCCGGAGGTTTTGGGGCGCTGGTGTTCCAGGGGCTGCTTAGTAGCGCGCTGGATCTGGTGCTGCTGGGGGTGATCCCGGTGATTGCCCTGGCGGTGCTGGTGGACGGGCTTTTTAACCTGATAATTTCGAATCTTAAGGCCATAACTGATGATTGAGTTTAACGGCGTCAGTAAATATTACGACGGCGTGGCGGCGGTCAGCGATCTCAACCTGCACTGTCCGGAAGGCGCTTTTACCGTACTGCTGGGCAGTTCCGGGTCTGGAAAATCGACCACGCTTAAGATGATTAACCGGCTGGAGCCGCACGATAGCGGGACTTTGCTATTTGGCGGCCAGGATGTGCGGCGCATTGAAGTAAAAAGCCTGCGGCGGCGCATTGGCTACGCCATCCAGTCGGTGGGGCTGTTCCCTCACTGGACCGTGGCCCGCAATATCGCCACGGTCCCCAGCCTGCTGGGCTGGGAGCGCGCCAGAATCGAGGCGCGAATCGACGAACTGCTGGCGCTGCTTGGGCTGGAGGATGGCCGGTTTCGCAACAGCTATCCGCATCAGCTTTCCGGAGGTCAGCAGCAGCGGGTGGGGGTAGCCAGAGCGCTGGCGGCCGATCCCGAGGTACTATTGATGGACGAACCCTTTGGGGCGCTGGATCCGGTGACCCGCGGCTCGCTTCAGCAGGAGGTGCGACGCATCCATCAGCTACAGGGGCGCACCTTTGTGCTGGTGACTCACGACGTGGATGAGGCGCTGCTGCTGGCCGACAGGCTGGTGGTGATGGATCAGGGCCGGGTGATTCAGCAGGGGAGTCCCGCAGAGCTGTTGACCCGCCCGGCCACGCCCTTTGTACGGGACTTCTTCGGCGGCAGTGAACTGGGCGTGCGTTTGCTGGCGCGTCGCGCCGTCGGGCAATGGCTGCGCCCCGGCGAATGGCTGGAAGGGGTCGAACCCATCGATGAACAGATGACGCTGCGTGAGGCGCTGTCCCGTTTTGTGGAGCAGGGCTGCCAGCGTCTGCCGGTAAAATCGGCCAGCGGGGAGCGGCGCGGGGTGCTGCACTTTTGCGATCTGGCGGCACAGGAGCAGGAGTCCATGCCATGAGGTGGCTGCGTGAACCGCTTATCTGGCTGGTGCTACTGTTTGGCGCGCTGCTCTATGGCCTGCCGTACAGCGAACCACTATTCCGCTGGCTGTTTCCGGATCTGGCTAATCCGCTGTGGCATCAGCAGAGCTTTGCCTCCCTGACGCTGGCGCATCTGGCGCTGGTGGTGGTATCAGAACTGGTCGCCGTGGCTATCGGGCTGGGGCTGGGGCTGGCGGTCAGTCGTCCGGGGGGGCGGGAATTTCGCCCGCTGGTGGAGACCATTGCCGCCGTAGGACAGACCTTCCCGCCGGTGGCGGTACTGGCGGTGGCGGTGCCCGTGATGGGATTTGGCGCGCTGCCGGCATTAATCGCCCTGGCGCTGTATGGTCTGCTGCCGGTACTTCAGGGAACCCTTGCGGGGCTGGCGGTGGTGCCGGTCGAGGTTAAACAGGTGGCCAGCGGCGTGGGCATGGGGTCGTGGCGGCGGCTGTGGCAGGTGGAACTATCGCTGGCGGCGCCGGTGATTCTGGCCGGTGTACGAACCTCGACGGTGATCAATATCGGAACTGCGACCCTGGCCTCGACAGTCGGGGTCAATAGCCTGGGAACACCGGTGATTATCGGTCTGAGCGCCTTTAATACGGCCTATGTTCTGCAGGGGGCGCTACTGGTAGCGCTGATGGCTATCGTTATCGACCGCGCCTTCGGGCTGTGGCTGCGTCGGCTTAATTACCATGCAGAATAATGGAATACCCTGCCAGCATCACACCGCTAATCCCGCCCAGAGCCAGCACGACCATTGCGCCAATGATGGCGATTTTTCCTGGTTTCATCGGTTACCTCTTCATGTTAACGGTTGGATTGTACCCTGAAACCGGTTGGTTAACCCAGCATTACGTGCCTGATAAAGGAAGAGTGTCGCCCGCAACGATGATACACTGCCGCCCCGCATCCCGGACTCTGAAGGCTTTATGTTAAGTAATGATATTCTTCGTAGCCTGCGCTACATCCTGAAAACCAATAATCCCGACCTGCTACGGATTCTGGCGCTGGCCGGTACCGACGTCAGCGCTCAACAGCTAACGACCTGGCTTAAGAAAGAAGATGACGAGGGGTTTGTTCGCTGCCCGGACATCATCCTGTCTGCTTTTCTTAACGGCCTGATTTACGATCGGCGCGGGAAAGATGAAAATGCACCGCCGCTGGCGGTGGACAGACGTGTTAACAACAATATCGTACTGAAAAAGCTGCGTATCGCCTTCGCGCTGAAAACCGACGATATTCTGGCGATTCTGACCGAACAGAAGTTTCGGATTTCACTGCCGGAAATCACCGCGTTTATGCGGGCGCCGGACCATAAAAACTATCGGGAATGCGGAGACCAGATGATGCGCTATTTTCTGCGGGGACTGGCAGCTCGTCTGCATGGGGAGTAGCCCTTACCCCTTACCCCTCACCCCTCACCCTAACCCTCTCCCCAAAGGGGAGAGGGGACTGGCGGGTACTGGTTTTCTCCCCTTCCCCTGGGGATAGGGGATGTGAGGGTGGTGGTTTTCTCCCTCTCCCCCTGGGGAGAGGGGACTGGCGGGTACTGGTTTTCTCCCCTTCCCCCTGGGGATAGGGGATGTGAGGGTGGTGGTTTTCTCCCTCTCCCCCTGGGGAGAGGGGACTGGCGGGTACTGGTTTTCTCCCCTTCCCCCTGGGGAGAGGGGACTGGCGGGTACTGGTTTTCTCCCTCTTCCCCTGGGGATAGGGGATGTGCGGATGCTGGTTTTCTCCCTCTCCCCCCAGGGGAGAGGGCCGGGGTGAGGGGGCTTACTTCACCTGCTGACCAGGCTTAGCGCCGCTGTCCGGGCTTAACAGGAAGATATCCTTGCCCCCGGGACCTGCGGCCATCACCATGCCTTCCGATACGCCAAAGCGCATTTTACGCGGCGCCAGGTTGGCGACCATAATGGTCAGGCGACCGATCAGCGCCTGAGGATCCGGATAGGCGGAGCGAATGCCAGAGAAGATATTGCGCTTCTCGCCGCCGATATCCAGGCTCAGACGCAGCAGCTTATCAGAGCCTTCAACAAACTCAGCGTTCTCGATCAGAGCGATACGCATATCCACTTTGGCGAAGTCGTCAAAGGTGATGGTTTCCTGAATCGGGTCATCCGCCAGCGGGCCGCTGACCGGCGCCGCCGCGCTTGCCTTCACTTCCTCTTTCGACTCTTCGATCAGGGCGTCGACCTGTTTCATATCGATACGGCTATACAGCGCCTTAAACGGGTTCACCTTGTGGCTGAGCAGCGGTTGGGCGATGCCGTCCCAGGTCAGTTCGACGTTCAGGAAGGCTTCCGCACGGGCGGAAAGCTCCGGCAGAACCGGCTTCAGCCAGGTCATCAGCACCCGGAACAGGTTGATACCCATGGAGCAGATACGCTGCAGGTCGGCATCGCGGCCTTCCTGTTTCGCCACCACCCACGGCGCTTTTTCGTCAACGTAGCGGTTGGCCTGGTCCGCCAGCGCCATAATTTCGCGTACGGCACGGCTGAATTCGCGTTTTTCCCAGGCGTCGCCAATGCTCTGTGCCGCATCGACGAAGCTCTGATACAGCGCGGGGGAGTCCAGTTCGGCAGAGAGTTCGCCGCCGAAGCGTTTGGCGATAAAGCCCGCATTACGGGAGGCCAGGTTAACCACCTTGTTAACGATGTCGCTGTTCACCCGCTGAACGAAGTCTTCCAGGCTGAGATCGATATCGTCAATACGTGGTGACAGTTTGGCGCTGTAGTAATAGCGCAGGCTATCGGCGTCAAAGTGCTTCAGCCAGGTGCTGGCTTTAATAAAGGTGCCGCGCGACTTGGACATCTTGGCGCCGTTTACCGTTACGTAACCGTGCACAAACAGGTTGTTCGGCTTACGGAAGCCGCTACCTTCCAGCATCGCTGGCCAGAACAGGCTGTGGAAGTAGACGATGTCTTTGCCGATAAAGTGATAGAGCTCGGCGTCGGAATCCTTGTTCCACCAGTCGTCGAAGTTAAGATCCCCACGCTTGTCGCACAGGTTCTTAAACGAGCCCATATAACCGATAGGCGCGTCCAGCCAGACGTAGAAGTATTTACCCGGCGCCCCCGGAATTTCAAAACCGAAGTAGGGCGCATCGCGGGAGATATCCCACTGCTGCAGACCGGATTCAAACCACTCCTGCATCTTATTGGCGACCTGCTCCTGCAGCGCGCCGGAGCGGGTCCAGGCCTGCAGCATTTCACTGAAGGCTGGCAGGTCAAAGAAGAAGTGCTCAGATTCGCGCAGCACCGGCGTGGCGCCGGAAACCACCGATTTCGGTTCGATCAACTCCGTCGGGCTGTAGGTGGCGCCGCACACTTCGCAGTTATCGCCGTATTGGTCCGCCGCCTTACATTTCGGGCAGGTGCCTTTCACGAAACGGTCCGGCAGGAACATGCCCTTTTCCGGATCGTAGAGCTGAGAGATAGTCCGGTTTTTAATAAAACCGTTCTCTTTCAGGCGATTGTAGATAAGCGATGACAGCTCGCGGTTCTCTTCGCTATGGGTGGAGTGGTAGTTGTCATAGCTGATATTGAACCCGGCGAAGTCTTTCTGATGCTCCTGGCTCATTTCGCCAATCATCTGCTCCGGCGTTATGCCGAGCTGCTGGGCTTTCAGCATGATCGGCGTGCCGTGGGCGTCGTCGGCACAGATAAAGTTGACCTCATGGCCGCGCATTCGCTGGTACCGAACCCAGACATCAGCCTGGATATGCTCCAGCATGTGACCGAGGTGGATGGAGCCGTTGGCGTACGGCAGGGCGCAGGTTACCAGTATTTTCTTTGCGACTTGGGCCATAGTGACAATAAATCTTTCGTAGTAAAAAGGGAGATCGATAGTACCAGAAGGGGATTCAACTCAAAAGCGACGGCAGTTCAAATTATTCCTCGCTCTGGCGACTGTGCTCTCCTGTGCCCCCGGACTGTCAATCCCGGGCGTGGCATATGTATAATTAGCGGATGCAGTCTGTGAATGTCCGCAGACAACAACTACTACTACCTACAAAGGAGTCGGGATGAATTCGCAATCCCCGGCCGGTTCCCCGGAAGCCCTGCGCGCCATGGTTGCCGGAACGCTGGCTAATTTTCAACATCCAACGTTAAAGCATAATCTTACCGCCCTGAAGGCATTGCATCACGTGGCGTTACTCGACGGTACTGTCCATATTGAACTGCAAATGCCTTTTGCCTGGAACAGCGGCTTCGAAGCGTTGAAGGCGGAGTGCGGCCCGGAGCTGCTACGGCTGACCGGGGCCCAGGCTATTGACTGGAAGCTGAGCTACAGTATTGCCACCCTGAAGCGGGTGAAAAACCAGGCGGGCATTAACGGAGTGAAGAACATCATTGCCGTGAGCTCTGGTAAAGGCGGCGTCGGGAAATCCTCCACGGCGGTGAACCTGGCGCTGGCGCTGGCGGCGGAAGGGGCGAAGGTCGGGATTCTGGATGCCGATATCTACGGTCCCTCTATTCCCACCATGCTTGGCAGCGAACATGAGCGCCCGACCTCGCCGGATGGCACCCATATGGCGCCGGTCATCTCTCACGGCCTGGCGACCAACTCTATCGGCTATCTGGTAACGGATGATAACGCTATGGTCTGGCGTGGGCCGATGGCCAGCAAGGCATTGATGCAGTTACTGCAGGAGACGCTATGGCCGGATCTCGACTACCTGGTGCTGGATATGCCGCCGGGCACCGGTGATATTCAATTGACCCTGGCACAGAATATCCCGGTTACCGGGGCGCTGGTGGTGACCACGCCGCAGGATATTGCGCTAATCGATGCGAAGAAAGGCATCGTGATGTTCGAGAAGGTGGAAGTGCCGGTGCTGGGTATTGTCGAAAACATGAGCATTCATATTTGCAGCAACTGTGGCCATCATGAACCGATCTTCGGTACCGGCGGCGCTCAGAAGCTGGCTGAAAGCTACAACACTGCGCTGTTGGGGCAGATGCGGCTGCATATCTCGCTGCGTGAAGATCTCGATCGCGGCGAGCCTACGGTGGTTAGCCGTCCGGACAGTGAGTTTACCGACCTCTACCGCCAGCTGGCAGGGAAAGTGGCGGCGCAGCTCTACTGGCAGGGGGAAATTATTCCCGGAGAAATCGCCTTTCGTGCTGTTTAATTGATTTACAACAGGTCGCCATTTCAGGCGGCCTGATATTTTCTATACAAATCTTGACGATTTACCTATACAATTCTTGACGTTCTATCTGTTACCGCAGCGTATTGGGATGAATCTTACTATTTTGTAGATTATTTTTTTTAGTTATGTAATTAAAATGATCGAAAAATAAATTATTCCACCTTTTTAGTGTTGATTATTCCTGTGTTACACAATTTTGTTTGATCTACAACATAAGATGTATTAGAAATGCCACTTATGAGATTGATCCCAAACCAGCGTGATGATGTGCATAGCCATGGGCTCTGGCGCGGGGTAGTTATATGAATCAATCAGGGTAACAAATCTCTAAGATGAAGAATAATTCCATGGGTGATTATTATTTGCTAAATAATGTGCGGTTCTCGCCCGAAGAACGTACCCTATTTAATGATGAAAGCGGTGAAATACTGGTATTAACAAATATTTCTGCCAGATGTTTGTTATGCTTTTGTGAGCATTATGAAAAGTTAATTAGCCATGATGAACTGATTGAGTTTGTCTGGGATGTTCAACATAAAACGGTCCAATATAATTCTCTGTATCAAACGCTGCTGATACTGCGGCGCTCACTGGTTCAGATCGGTCTGAGCCAGGAGATGATCCGTACCCTGCCGCGTAAGGGCTTTATCATGGGCGGCATACATCTGGAACGACACAGTAGTGAAACACCGCCCGATATTCAGTATCAAAATGGCGCCGGGGAGCAACTGACCGAAATGGAAGCGCCTGCCGTTCAGGGCGAAATCGTGGATGATGATGTACCGCCGCTACTGATGTCGCAGCGCAGTGAAGCTCAAATCTCTGAGGTTACGTCGAACAAAGCGTCCGGTGTAACGCTGCGTTTATCGCTCACGACCTGTCTGGCGATGGTCATGCTGCTGGTACTGGCGATTGCGGGGTTGTGGCACATTATTTCCCCTGAAAGTCGTAACTTTTTTGCCGGTTATGAAGTGGTTAAAGACGCACCGGGAGCCGGGATCTGTACCTGGCTGTATAACAGCGATGCCACGAACTTTCAGCGCCACCGGCAGTTCAGTGCCGACCATCCCGAGCTGTGCAATGAGCAGGAGGCTATCTATGTTACGGCGTATGATACCTCCCGTAAGATCTCGGCTGTGGCCTGTAGCAATAGCCTGACAACAGCCAATCGCCAGGCGCACTGCCTGTCGTGGTATTACCCTAATCGCCCAACAGTTAAGACTCCTTATAATGAAGAAAAAAAATAAAGTTGTGATTAGCGCTGTCGTCGCTGTTTTTCTTATTATTACCGTTGTTGTCTATTTTTATCAGCTACCTTCGCGGCGAAATAACACCTTCGTTTGTAGCGCCCGGGTAGTGATAAAAAATGAAGATTATACCCTGTATACGCTGCTCAGTTTTCATCTGGGACGCAGTGAAGGCGTTGCTGCGCTGTCTGGTTATATGGAAGATGGACAGCACAGGGAAACGATGATCAATCGCTATATTCACTTTACGGAACTGGAGCGGGATGAAGGGAAACAGTTACATAGCGATCGGATCGTTCCTGCATCCAACGAAAATGTCTCCACCACGGCGCTGGCGGCAGTATTACCCGATTTCTTTGTTGAAAAAGGTTATCTGTTAAATCTACAGCGTACCTGGGCCGGGGAAAACAGCTTGATGATTCTGGTGGCGGGGTTTCCGGCCATTCTCTGTGATTAAATTCCTCCCTTTTGGGGAAACGGATGCAGGTCCGTTTCCCCGGGGAGAGGCCGTCTGGCCGTGTGCGAACGTTTTTTTTAGCGCACAAGCAGACTAATAATACCAAAATAAGATGGCGTTTCTTTTGTAAATAACAAAAGAAATCAAATTGTTACGTGTAAAGTTTTCTGTAGGGGGATCTTATAACTCTTATCTCATCATGATAATAGGATTTATCTTGTTAGGTTATCTGGAATCGCTGATTATGCATTCGAACGAAAGCACTGCCAGTTACGACCCTAAGTGTTTTTATATCTGTAAAGGACAAACACAACTTTTCTCTCTGGGATTTGTTTTGGGTTTAATATCCGGATGGTGGAAGGCTGTCCAGAATAATGCAGAGGATGCGACATGACGAATGTAAATGTTATTTCGAATGATACCTATTATCTTCTTGGCATTGAGGAAACAGCAGGATTTCGTGCCATTAATATTTCGCCTTATCATGTAAATAACCCGGCGGAATTTAACACGAGTATCGAAAGTTGTAAACGTGAAGGCTGCCATAATGCGATGTTTGCGTTTGTCTTTGATGATTTATCCCTGGTCGAACATGCTATTAATTATACCCGGCAGCAGGGGCTAAAAGCAGTATTTCTGGTAGAGCAGCCTCTGGAATATAGCTATTTTGTCTGTAACGGTCTTTTTTTTGCATCGAAAAAGCATAGCCGACATGGATTTTATGACATCCTGTCTCGTCTGAGTAAAATCCAGGATCTACCGCAGGGCATGATTTCAGATCGGGAAATGGAAGTGCTGGGAATGTTGCTGAGTGGGGTTGAAACCAAAGAGATCGCGCAACGTCTGGAGATCTCCGGCAAAACGGTCAGCGCTCACAAGAAAAAGGTTGCCCGGCGCTTTGGCATGGATAACTGGAATGATGCGCTGATGTACAAATACCTGACTATGATTGTTGATCGCGTTGAATCGGAGTCAAAACCTCAGCAGGCTGCTCAGCCAGTGCCTGTCCATATTCCTCACTGGCATGAAGAGCAAAGCCTGCCGAAGGTTGAAGCCCTACCGATGGTCAGTAGTAGCTTAGCGGCTGTAGAAAATATCGCCGGATTCCGCCTTTAAGATCTTGCCTGTAGTATTGGAAATCAGCACATAGTTGCCGCCCATATAAGTCCAGTGGCTGTCTGCCTGGGGCGCCGGAAGATTACGCTGCTTCCACTGGGCGATCTCATAGGTTTTACCGCGATAGGTTTCCGGTGCCATATCGCCAATTTCGAAGCGCTGGAAGTCGGCGGTGAACTGCTTAATTTCATGGGACTCCGACGTTTCGGTCGCCGGTTTCGCCCCGTCAGTGGGCTGCTGGGCGTACAGCGTGGTTATCGGCAGGACGCTACCCAGCGTAAGCAGCATCGATAACATCATCGTTTTAGATCTGGCCATAATCACTCCGGATAAAAATGGGCAATCACGGGGCTCGTCCTTGTTTTGCGCGCCGACCGGCTGAACTTCCAGGATGCGAAAATGGGAAGCAGCGGCCACGAACCCCAATATTTTGCGATCATCCTCTGTAGGCACAGAGGCGGCAAGCCTGATTGTGTGTTCAGTATTGTCATTCTGGCAGTAAATGTTTCACTGTGCCGAAAAAGTGTGACGCTTTAGTGAAGGGGATCGCGATGCGGCATGCTTTTCCCTGCCGGAGATCTGTTGCAGCGCTGCGCTTTCCCCTATGATATTGCCCCCTGACGGAAAACGGGTCACTGAATGATTTGGTTGATGCTGGCCACCCTGGTCGTGGTTTTTGTTATCGGTTTCAGAGTGCTGACTTCTGATTCACGGCGTGCGGTAAAGCGGCTGAGCGAGCGTCTGGGTATCACCCCAGTGTCCATTGAGTCGATGGTCGATCAGATGGGCAGGGCGCCAGGCGCGGAGTTTATCGCCTGGCTGTCCCGTCCAGACGAAGCGCATTTGCAAGGCGCGGCTGCGACGCTGCTGGTCTGGCAGGTGTGTATTGTGGACGGCAGCGACGACAATATGGCGACCTGGCATCGGCGGTTGCAGAAGGCGCGTCTGGCGGGACCGCTGAGTGACGCCCAGCTTCGCCAGGCAATGGGTTTTTTACGCGAACTGGAGCCGGATATGCAGGAACTGCAGCTATTTCAGGCCCGCTATAACGCGTTATTCAGTGACCAGGACAGCGTGAGCTGGCTGCATTAAACGCCCAGTCAGACTGTTAGTAAACTGTTAGGTTTGTCACAATTTAATGTTACACTGCGCGGCTTTACATCCGTTATTAGTGAAGGTCGTTGAATGTCTGATACCGCGCAGACCCCGGGAACCCCCGAGGTGACCCGAGCCAACTGGTCCGCCGTTTTTGCCGTTGCCTTTTGCGTTGCCTGTCTGATCACCGTTGAATTCCTGCCGGCCAGTCTGCTGACGCCGATGGCTCAGGAACTGCGTATCAGTGAAGGACTGGCGGGGCAGTCGGTGACCGTGACTGCCTTTGTGGCGATGTTCTCCAGCCTGTTTATCACCACCATTATCGGTCAGACCGATCGTCGGCGGGTGGTGTTGGCTTTTGCCGTACTGCTTACCATCTCTTGCCTGCTGGTGTCGTTCTCTCACAGCTTTGCCTTATTGCTGCTGGGGCGCGCCTTCCTGGGCATGGCGCTGGGCGGCTTCTGGGCGATGTCTGCTTCATTAACCATGCGTCTGGTGCCGCGCCATACCATTCCTAAAGCGCTGTCGGTGATCTTCGGCGCCGTCTCTATCGCGCTGGTGATTGCCGCGCCGCTGGGCAGTTTCCTGGGCGGGCTTATCGGCTGGCGTAACGTCTTTAACGGCGCGGCGCTGATGGGATTTCTTTGTATCTTCTGGGTATGGCGGGCGTTACCCCGACTGCCGGGTGAAGCGCCGTCCCGGCAGCAGAATATTATCTCGGTACTGCGTCGTCCCGGCGTGCTGGCGGGGATGATTGCGATATTTATGGCGTTCGGCGGCCAGTTCGCTTTCTTTACCTATATCCGTCCGCTGTATATGAATCTGGCCGGGTTTGATGTGGATGGCCTGACGCTGGTGCTGTTGAGCTTCGGTATCGCCAGCTTTGTGGGGACCTCGCTCTCTTCCGCTTTCCTGAAAGTGAGTCTTAAGGGAGCGCTGGCCTGTGCGCCGCTGGTGCTGGCGCTCAGCGTACTGGCGCTGATGCTCTGGGGCAGTGATAAGTGGGTCGCTACCGCCGTGGCGATTATCAGCGGTTTTACCTTCTCGCTGATTCCGGTGGGCTGGTCCACCTGGGTAACCCGGACGCTTTCCGATCAGGCCGAAAAAGCGGGATCGGTGCAGGTGGCGGTGATCCAGTTGGCGAACACCTGCGGCGCGGCGCTTGGCGGGTTGGGGCTCGATCACTTGGGTCTACTGGCGCCGCCGGCCATGTGCGGTGTGATGATGCTGCTGACGGCGCTGCTGGTGGCTGCAAAAGTGCGGGTGCATGCCTAAAGCATTAGCATGGCGCTCAGCTCCTGCACCACCCTGAGGGCGGGAATACGCACCGAGCGCCAGTTTTGCAGATCGATAAGCTTCACCTCCTGCTCATCTCCTTCGACCATCAGTACAAACCGGGCGCCCTGACTACGGGCGTTCTTCTGCCGGGTCGCGGTTCTTAGCTGCGAACAGTCATTGACGATACTCAGGCGCGGAAAGCTCTGGCGTAGCGTACGGCCCAGCAGCAGCGCGTTACCGTGGGCGCGGCTACGTTCGGGAATAATCACCAGATCCACCTGACGGCTGTGAGGCGCATCGCGCTGCACACTCTGCAGTAACTGCATAATCGGCTCGATCATAAACGCAAAACCACAGGCGTGAATATCGCGCCCGGTCAGTTGACTGGCGCTGTGATCGTAACGTCCGCCGCGGCACAGCAGCCCGGGCGCCGGAATTTTATCGCTATGCCATTCGAACACCAGGTGGCAGTAATCGTTAACCGGAAACAGCGCTTCGTCGTGGGTATAGGGGATCGCCATTTTATCCAGGGCATTGCACAGCTGGCGAAAGCGCAGGTGGGAGTCATCGGAAATAAAGGTCGCCAGCCGCGGCGCGCTACCTGCCATGCGCTGCAGCAGGACATCCGGATCGTTCAACAGTCGTTCCGGCGTCTGCTGTAAAATACGCTGCTGATCCGGGGAAAGTAGCTGCGCCATGGGGTGATAGTAAGCGCGCAGCGCTTCGCGGAAACAGGCGAACTCCGAAGCGGCGCCCGGCGTATTCAGGCGCAGCTCCACCTGGTTTTCGAGATGGAGGTCGCGAAAAAATCCGGCCTGCAGCGCAATCTGCTCCAGCTCGATACAGTGTCCCGGATAGCCGAATGCCTCCACGCCCAACTGATGGCATGATCGGATCGCCTCTTTCTGCTGATGGCTGCGGCGGAACATCGTGCCCAGATACCATAATTTGCTGGTTTTCTGGAGATCCTGATGGCTCGCCACAATACGCAGACAGCCCATGGTTCCGTCGCCACGCAGCAATGCCTGGTGATTAAGCGGCAGCTCGTCGGTTCCTGCGGAAAAAGGGGAGGCCGACAGCTCCTGTTCCCAGCGTTCCAGTAACGGCATACGAATTTCCCGGTAGCAGTAGCGTTGCAGAAGCTGTCCTGCCTGTCTTTCCAGCCAGCTCCAGGCGGAAACCGGGTTGTTGTAATATTTACGCGGTCGCCCGACGCTGCGGGGTTGCAGCGATCGCGCAAGAGTACCTTCCAGCGAACGGCTGAACTGCGGGGTCGCCAGCAGGCAGTTCTGCTCCAGCGCGGTTTCGATACGGCTAAAAATGGTCGGGCTGAAGGGGCGCTGACACAACTGGCGATATTGATGAACCCGCTGTTCGGGCGTGGCGCCCAGTCGCAGCCAGCAGGGATGCAGGCTGAGCCGCTCGGGCGGCGTATCGGCGAAGCTGTGGCGCCCCGTCGGTTCCCGGTGCTGATGCTCAACGTACTTCTTTACCAGCAGAAACCAGGCGTCAGCTTCGATCGGGCTGCTCCAGTAGCGGCTTTCCCAAAGCGCGCCGCGCCGATGATAACGGCCGTTATACCAGGGCACGTAGCTACGTCCGGTATATTGCATAAAGTGTCCCATTGCCTCTTTATCCGGCGCGTCGAGCAGCAGCAGAATGCGTTGGGGCGTTAGCGACCAGGCATAAAGGCGCACTGTATACAGCGCGCAGGCGCGATCGAGACATTCAAGAAAGCGATTGTAGTCTTCTGGCGATTTAAAGAGCGGTTCATAGTTATGCCCGCGAAGTTTAATCAGGTGAGGGAGCCCTGGCACAAAGAGTCTTTTTTTTCTGGACATCATCAATTCTCACCGGGTGGCTGAAAGTCCGCCATTATTGTTATTAAACGCGTCGGCGCGGTGGTGCCTTCAGGGGCCGACGCGATCCTGCAAAGAGTAAAAACCTTAGCGCACCGACGCCTGTTGTAGCGCTTCCGCTAGCTGAGCGTCGCTGACTTCAGACTGCTGATTGTTGACCAGATCCCACAGTCGGATGGTGCCATCGTGGTTCAGGGTCACAATATACTGGCCGTGGGACTTGAGAGCGTTCTGATGCTGGCGTTTTAGCCGGGCGCCGCTGCAATCTACGGCGATATAGCGTTGAGGGCAGCGCTGACGCAGGAATTCAGCCAGCAGCAGGGCGCGGATATTACCATCCTCCAGTTCGCTGGTGATAGTGACGTCGGGACGGTAGTGCCACTGGGGATTATCCTTGTCGCTAACGGCCTGGATCAGCAGCAGCAGGCGCTCAATGCCAATGGCGAAGCCGCAGGCGGGCAGCGATTTATCGCCGAACAGATCGGCCAGTCCGTCATAGCGGCCGCCGCCGCAGACCGTGCCCTGGGCGCCGAGCTTGTCGGTCACCCACTCAAAGACAGTGCGGGTGTAGTAGTCCAGGCCCCGAACCAGGCGGGTATTCAGGCGCCAGGGAATATCGGCGCTATCGAGCAACTGGCACAGAGTGGTGAAGTGCTGGCGTGATTCATCTTCAAGGAAGTCGAGCAGTCGCGGCGCCTGTTCAATCATCTCCTGCATTTGCGGATTTTTACTGTCGAGGATGCGCAGAGGGTTAACCTCCAGGCGGACCAGACTCTCTTCATCCAGCAATTCGCGGTGTTGTTCGAACCAGGCGACCAGCTCCTGTCGGTACTGGCTGCGCTCCCGGGCTGTCCCCAGAGAATTTATCTCCAGCCGTACGTGTTGCAGAATCCCCAGCTCCTGGAATAGATCGCGAACCATGAAGATCAGTTCGGCGTCGATATCGGCTCCCGGCATACCGAAAGCCTCCACGCCGAACTGGGTGAACTGGCGCAGGCGGCCTTTCTGGGGGCGTTCATAGCGGAACATCGGCCCCTGATACCACAGGCGCTGGGTTTTGTTGTAGCACATATTTTGTTCCAGTACGGCGCGCATGCAGCCGCTGGTGCCTTCCGGACGCAGAGTGATATGTTCGCCGCTCTTATCCAGAAAGTTGTACATCTCTTTAGAGACGATGTCGGTCGCTTCGCCGACGGCGCGTTCAAACAGCGCGACCGGTTCCAGCAGCGGCAGGCGCATTTCCTGATAGCCGTAGCGGAAGGCCATATGGCGAAATTTACCCTCCAGCCATTGCCACATGGGTGTTTCATCCGGCAGGACATCACGCATTCCACGTATTGCGCGTAACTTGATCATACAGATTCCTTTTTATTGATGAGAACCAGGCGCCGGCAGTAGCAGGGGAGAGGCGGTTCTCTCCCGTCGCTGCCGGCGTACGATATACAACAGGTAAAGAGGGATTGTGGCGATTTGTAGCAAAACGCCGCACAACAGGGCGCGTGACTGTCCGGACAGTATCGCGCCCGCAATAAATGCAAAGGCGGTCAGGCTCAACAGGCAGTAACCGTAAAATCCGCCGCCGCGGTAACGGTCTTTCATCACCATCATTCCAGGTAGCGCCAGGGCGGCGAAGGCATAAGGAAAAAGGCTGGCCGCGACGGCCAGAACAATGACGTTTCTGAACTGACTTTGCAGGCTCGCCGACAGCGTCAGCAGTAGCACCAGGGTCATCAGGATAGCGGTAAAGATCAGCGCGACCCAGGGCACGCCGTAACGATTCGTGCGGGCGAAGATCGGGGGAAAAATGCCTGACTCTGCCGCGGCGCGGGGAACTTCGGTTTGCAGAATCTGCCAGCCGGGCATGGCGCCCAGGCAGGCGATAATGGCCGCTGCGGAGATAAGCTGCCCGGCGCCGGTGCCCCAGATGGCCCGCGCGGTATCGGCGAAGGGCGAAGCCGATGCCGTAAGCGTTGCGTGGGGCAGAATTCCCATAATCACGTTAGTGGAGCTGGCATAGCACAGACCGGTAATGGCCAGCCCGCACAGGGTCGCCAGCGGCACCGTGCGATCCGGTTTTTCCACCTGGCTGCGGGAAACTGAAGCAGATTCCACCCCCAGAAAGCCCCACAGAGAAATCACCGCCGCATTAATGATGGCATGGCCGTCCGACTGGCCGCTCAGATTCCAGGCGGCCCGATAGATGTGGAGATCGAAGTGGCGCCAGCCCAGTAAACCGATGCTGAGAATCGCCGCGACCATGCAGCCGCCGGTAATAAGTTGCGCTTTGCCTACCAGCTTTGCGCCGCGCAGCCCCAGCAGTACCGCCAGCCACAGCAGGGCGATACAGGCCAGCGCGCCGTAAAGCGGGTGGAGCAAAACGGGGAAAAAGAAAGAGAGATAACCCACGCCTGCCAGCAGCAGAGCGCAGTTGCCGACCCAGGTAGCCAGCCAGTAAAACAGCGTCATTTGCAGGCCGATAAAAGGGCCAAAACAGTAATGAATGCTGGCGATAATGCCGCCATTATGTGGGAAGAGGGCGTTCATCTTGTTAAAGATGAGCGCCAGGCAGAGGATGACCAGGAAGGTCAGCGCCCATCCCCATACTGAGACCGAACCGATTTGCCCAAGGGTGGTGGGCAGCATAAAGACGCCGCTACCCATCATATTGGACGCCGTCATGACAGTCAGCGCCAGCAGCCCCATGCGGTGCGAAGTTGAGCGGTTTTCATCCATATCATTTTTTGTCCCGACGCAGTGAGGTGAAAGGACTGGCAGGTTGCGAACGCCGCTCTCGCAGATGTTGCTTTACCCGGGTAAAGCGTTTAGCGTGAACGGGGCTCGTAGCGAGCCGGATGCGCCACTGGTAACGGTTGGCTCTGGTGCCAGTGGCGCGTTTGCGTGAAGGGTGGTGAGGAATCACCACCCTTTTTTACGCCGCACGGGCGTTGAGATCGGCGATAACATCGTCGATCAGAGCGTCTACCTTGCTGGTATCCAGGTGGTGTCCGGAAGCGATCAGGTGAGCGACGTCGCCCGATGTCGCCAGGCAGTGTTTTTTCCATACCGCTTCTGACGGGCAGGGGAAGACCACGGTAATGGAGTTCTTATTACGCCAGGCGTTAACGCCTGCGGCCTGGAAGCGATCGACCGCGTACTGCGCGATGTCAAGGCAGTGGCGAATACGGCGCTGCCAGTCGGCGAGGGTGTGGCTGCGGACCGCCTCCCACATCATCAGCGGGGTATGGCCGTTACGGGAGCCGGTGATGGTTTTGTCGTGGGCTGATATATAGTCGATTTCAACGCTGATTAAATCGACGTTTTTACGCCGCGCCACGACGATCCCGCAGGGAATGGGGCAGCCGATCATCTTATGGCCGGAAACGCCGATAGAGTCGATGCCGTCGGCAAAAGTAAAGGGCTGGGGTTCGTCAACGAAGGGCAGAATCATGCCGCTCAGCGCTGCATCAGCGTGCAGATAGTAGTCTTCCCGGGCGATGCCCGCTTCCTTCAGGCGCTGCTGGATGATAGCGATATTATCGACTGCGCCACGCACCGTAGTGCCAATATTGGCGAAAATAATCGGATGCCGCTCGCCGTCGGCGGCGATTTTATGCATCAGATCGTCGTAGTCCATCTCGCCGTTAGGCTGGGATTCCACCACCCGCGACTTAATGCGCAGCAGCTTAACGATCTTGGCGACCGAATAGTGGGTATCTTTGGAATAGTACAGGGTGCCATCCGGGAACAGTTCGCGACCCAGATAACAGCCGAACATATTGCCTTCGGTGCCGCCGTTGGTCACGTAGCCCCAGCTTTCCTCAAACGGAATTTTGAACAGCTGGGCAAAATATTCCATCACTTCTTTTTCAAATTCGAAAGAGTTCAGCAGGTAGTTACAATATTCCGCCCAGTCGCCACAGTTATTAATGGAAAAACGCATAAATCTTTCCAGAATGGTGTAATCGAAATCGGCGGATTCCGGGTAACCAATATTGAAATACTGGTTCTTAACACAATATGACCAAAACGCATCGAGTTTATTCTGATCTGCGATGGATAGTGTCATTTTATTTCTCCTTTTCAAGCATAACGTTTAATGACGAACTGACGTTCAGACTTTCTTATCCAGATAAAGCACTCTTTCGCCTTTCTTACTGCGGCCAGCGGCCACGAAGCAGAACAGGGGAATGGTTACCATCATCATCACCACGCCCCAGAACATGGAGTCTGTGCCGGAGCCCAACAGGGCAAAGATGCTGTAAATCATGCCGATAACCACCATCACGCAATAAAACATAAAGCTGCGACCGCGATTTAATTTCTTCGAGACCATAATGATCGGCAGGGAAATCAGGGCGTACATATAGGGCAGCAGCGAAGCGAAGACCGACATCAGAATCACCACTTCAAACTGTTTCGCCAGGTTAGGGGAGGCGGTCATCATTAACACCAGGCTCATCAGTACACCGGTGAAAATCAGGCTCTTCATTGGCACGTCACGCTTATTGGTGTCGGCGAAGAACTGCGGGAACAGGCCCTGCTGGGCACCGGCGCGGGGGCCTTCAGACTGCAGGATCAGCCAGCCGGAGATCGAGCCGAAGCAGGCGATAATACTGAGCGCTGAAGCGATGTTGCCGGCGGTCTTGCCGAACATATAGCGCGCGGCGTCGGCAAAGGGCGCGGCGGAGTTAACCAGCTCGCTGTGCGGCACCAGGCCCATAATCACCGAGCAACTGCCCACATAGCAGACCGAGGCAATCAACAGTCCGTACACCGTCGCTTTGGGCACGGTCTTTTCCGGATTGTCCACCTGGCCGGTAGAAACCACAGCCGATTCAACGCCCAGGAACCCCCACAGCGCAATGGATGCGGCAGAGATAATCGCCGAGCTGTCGCTGCGGCCTGTGCCGTTATACACTTCGGTAAACATATGCGGATCAAACCAGAACCAGCCTACGGCGCCGACGCCCAGCACCACCAGCAGCATACAGCTTGCGGTAAATGACTGGGCGCGGCTGGCAGTTCTGGCGCCGAAGCTTGCCAGTACGACAAAGGCCCACAAAATAACGATGGCGGCAATACTGCTGTACATCGGATTTTTTAATTCTGGAAAGAAATAACTTAAATATCCCACCCCGGCGACCAGCAGGGCCACATTGCCCACCCAGGCGCTAATCCAGTAGCAGACGGTGGTTTGAAAACCAATAAATGGACCAAATGCATCGCTGGCATAAGCGACAATCCCGCCGGTGCGCGGCGTAATTAAACTGGTTTTGGCGAATACCAGCGCCAGAGCGATAACACCGACAATAGTGAGCACCCAACCCCACAGCGAGATATAACCAACGCCGGCAAGGTTGGTGGGCAACATAAATACGCCGGAGCCCATCATATTTGAGGCGGTAACCAGCGTAAGGGCGACCACTCCCATTTTATGAGCTGAGCCTGAGCTAACCGATCCCATAACATTTTTCCTTATTGAGAAACAGACATGAAATAAGCGTTATAACCAGTGCTTTTCTGCCGATTCTAGGATGGGAAGGGGGGTAAATTTTGACAATGATCACTTTTCGCCTGGCTGGCATACAATAACGATGCGCAAATTGCTGCTTATTTGAACAATGATTTGGATATTGACTCCGTCCCCATTTTTTTGAACAGGAACGGCTGCCTGAAGAGCCAGCGCTTATTCTCAGGCTAAACCGGAGAATCGGTCTGAATAATTGGTGATTTCTGTGGCCACAAATGCGTTTACAGCGCCATTGTTACCTTTTATCATGGCGGCTGATTAAAGGAATTAAAGAAAACTAATTCCTTTAAAATCAAATGACTCGGGGTGCTCCGCCGACTGGATGCGGGGCTGAGAAAGACCCGTTGACCTGATCCGGATAGTGCCGGCGTAGGGAAGTCAGATGCCCGTACCGGTATCCCTCTTCTTCGCGCCGGGCGGGAGTTCACCATGCAATCTGATCCACTGTGCAGCGACGCTGTCTTGCAGACGCTGCATCACCTTCGTACCACTTCGCCGTTGGTTCACTGTATGACCAACGATGTGGTACAGACCTTTACCGCTAACGTTTTGCTGGCCCTTGGCGCCTCGCCTGCCATGGTGGTAGATGAGCAAGAGGCGGCACAGTTTAGCGCTATCGCCAGCGCACTCCTGGTCAACGTCGGAACCCTGACTCGCGAACGTGCTCGTGCCATGCGCGCCGCCATCGACAGCGCCCGTGAGGCGCAGCGCCCGTGGGTGCTCGACCCGGTGGCTGTGGGGGGGCTGACGCTGCGTAGCGACTTCGCCCGGGAGGTACTGGCGCTTCAGCCTGCCGCAATTCGCGGCAACGGATCGGAAATTCTGGCGCTGGCCGGGGGTCAGGGCGGGGGACGCGGCGTCGACAGCACCGACAGTGCCCGGGTCGCGTTGCCTGCGGCCCGCCATCTGGCCCGTGAGAGAGGCGCGGTAGTGGCGGTGACCGGCGAGATAGATTACATCACCGACGGCGAACGCACTCTGGAGGTGCCCGGCGGCGATATTATGCTGACCCGGGTGGTTGGAACCGGCTGTGCGCTTTCCGCGGTGGTAGCGGCCTGCTGCGCTCTGCCGGGGGAGAGGCTGGAAAATGTCGCCGCCGGTTGCCGGATAATGGCCCGCGCCGGGGAAATGGCGGTTACCCGCAGTCAGGGACCGGGGAGTTTTGTCCCGCAGTTTCTGGATGCGCTATGGCAACTGGATGCGGAGGCGCTGGTATGAAACGGATTAATGCTCTGACCATTGCCGGTACCGACCCCAGCGGGGGTGCAGGTATCCAGGCGGACCTGAAAGCTTTTTCTGCGTTGGGCGCCTATGGCGCCAGTGTGATAACCGCGCTGGTGGCCCAGAATACCTGCGGCGTGCAGTCGGTCTATCGTATCGAGCCGGATTTTGTGGCGGCGCAGCTCGATTCGGTGTTCAGCGATCTGCGCATCGATACGGTGAAGATCGGCATGCTGGCGGAAACCGATATCGTTGAAGCGGTAGCGGAACGCCTGGCGTACTGGCAGCCGCACACCGTGGTGCTGGATACCGTGATGCTGGCTAAAAGCGGCGATCCGCTGCTGTCGCCATCGGCGGTCTCAGTGATGCGCGAACATCTGCTGCCGCGAGTATCGTTAATCACCCCTAATCTGCCAGAGGCGGCAGCGCTGCTGGAAGCGCCGATGGCTACCAGCGAGCGTGAGATGCATCAGCAGGGGGAAGCGCTGATGGCGCTGGGCTGCGAGGCGGTACTGATGAAGGGCGGCCATCTGGACGATGCCGAAAGCCCGGACTGGCTGTTTACCCGCGATGGCGCCCGGCGTTTTACTGCGCCCAGGGTGCAGACGAAAAACACTCACGGTACCGGCTGTACGCTTTCGTCGGCGCTGGCGGCGCTGCGGCCGCGTTACGATGACTGGGGCCAGACCGTGGTGGAAGCCAAGGCCTGGCTGACTCAGGCGCTGGCGGCTGCCGATAGCCTGGAGGTGGGGCACGGGCATGGGCCGGTGCATCACTTTCATGCGTGGTGGTGATTTTGTGATTATATAATCACAGGATTATTGAATGGTGTGCTATCCACTCATTTTCAGTTGGTTGTGGTTAGCGGCCTGTCAGTGCTTCAACACTGGCGGGTCGCGACTGTATTAATCACCTTTCTTGTTGTTATGCACCTTCCTTAACAAAATACTGGCTGCTGTTATTTTACCCTGTAATAAATCACAGTGGCGTGTTGTATTTCTGTTCTATGAATCTGGTTCGCAATATTTAATGGGGTTTCAGTGTTGTTTCATTGACGGGAAATATTATTACGGTGGTGCTGTGTTCAGGTGGAATATGTCACGCTGGCGAAGGTTCCGTTCACTTTAAGGTGAGTTTGCTTATGTGAATACCGGCACCGGTGAACGGGTCAGGGGGACTTCAAACGCCACTCCCCCTGACCACCCCTGGCTTTCCGACGTAAAAATCGCCCTTCGGGTCCCCTCCGCTTTTCCCGTCCGCCGGACGGGTCGGGCGTGACGGCACGTCCGTGTGCCGCACGCCCTCACCCCGACATCCCTGTCGGGGTGACCCTGGCGGCCGTGAACGCTGCGGCGATTTTTAGGTCGGAGACTGTCGCTGTCTGTAACCTTCTACCTTCCCCGTTCACCGGCTGTGAATCAACAGAGAAGCAGTCACATAAAGTGAACGGAACCTTCTCCGACATTTACATATTCCATTCGTTTGTGAATGCTTACCCGAATCCGCGCTACACCTTAATTTCCCCCGACTAATGAAACGCATCAGCCATTACCACCACTGGCAGTGAAGCGTGACAGCGGAATTAACTGAAAATACGGCGACTTCTGGCAAAACGTACCGTAACCAACCAGACTTAATGCGCCCGCTTTTCAGGCGGGTCAGGATTTAACTGGTGCGGCGGGAAGCACCCGCTGCCGTTACGGGAGTGAATTATGACTGATATTGCGCAGTTACTTGGCAAAGATGCTGACACACTGCTCCAGCACCGTTGTATGACCATTCCGGCGGATAATCTCTACCTGCCGGGCGACGATTATGTCGATCGGGTCATGGTGGATAACAACCGTCCACCGGCGGTCCTTCGTAATATGCAAACCCTGTACAATACCGGCCGCCTGGCGGGTACCGGCTATCTGTCCATCCTGCCGGTGGACCAGGGCGTGGAACATTCGGCAGGGGCTTCGTTCGCCGCAAACCCCCTCTATTTCGATCCGAAAAACATTGTTGAACTGGCGATTGAAGCGGGCTGCAACTGTGTGGCTTCTACTTACGGCGTGCTGGCTTCGGTGGCGCGTTGCTATGCTCACCGCATTCCTTTCCTGGTGAAGCTGAATCACAACGAAACCCTGAGCTATCCCACCCAGTATGACCAGACCCTGTATGCCAGCGTCGAGCAGGCGTTCAATATGGGGGCGGTTGCCGTGGGGGCGACCATTTACTTCGGCTCTGAGGAGTCGCGCCGCCAGATTGAAGAGATCTCCGCAGCCTTTGAACGCGCCCACGAGCTGGGTATGGTGACCGTACTCTGGGCCTATCTGCGTAACCCTGCCTTCAAAAAAGATGGGGTGGATTATCACGTTAGCGCCGACCTGACCGGCCAGGCCAACCACCTGGCGGCCACCATCGGCGCCGATATTGTGAAGCAGAAGATGGCGGAAAATAACGGCGGCTATCAGGCAGTTAACTTCGGTTACACCGACGAACGGGTCTACAGCAAACTGACTACCGATAACCCCATCGATCTGGTGCGTTACCAGTTGGCGAACTGCTATATGGGCCGTGCCGGGCTGATTAACTCCGGTGGCGCCGCGGGTGGCGAAAACGATCTGTCCGATGCGGTACGCACGGCAGTGATTAACAAGCGTGCGGGTGGTATGGGGCTTATTCTGGGACGTAAGGCCTTTAAGAAATCGATGGCCGACGGCGTGAAGCTGATCAACGCCGTACAGGATGTTTACCTGGATACTAAGATCAACATCGCCTGATGTTCTGGCGCGCTGCGGTTCCTGGCGGTGCGCCATTTCCCCTTTTCTCCCTTCTGATTATGCGGCCATTCGGGTATCGACGGCTGTCACATTTTATTAACACTCTGTGAAAAGCATCACGCTACCCTGGGCAGACGTCCAAAAAACGGTGCGTATTTACGCGCTTTTGTCCGAGGCAGGCGGTGAAAAATCCACCTAACTTGAATATCGAAACACTGTTTTAGATTAACAACTCCCTCCGTAGTGGTTAGCAGTTGCGGTAGCGAATGGCGCGCAGACGCCCTGAACGATCCCGATTAAGGACCCATACCCCTGTGAAAATTGAATCTATTAATGTCTCTGTCTTTACGTATCCCACTCGTCGCTGTTCCGACAGCGCCGGTCATTCCCATCCCGGGGAAGAGAGCCAGGCGAAAATGGCGCTGCTTACCATCACTGCCGATGACGGAACCTGCGGTTATACCCTGGCGCCGCCGGAGGTGGTGCGTCCCTATGTGGTGGAAACTTTTTTCTGTCCGGTGCTGGTGGGGCAGGATCCCTTCCGGCGTGAACAACTGTGGCAGGCGCTGTCCCACTGGCAGCGCGGTAGCGCCCATCAGCTTACCGAGCGGGCGCTCTCGTTTGTGGAACAGGCGCTGTGGGATCTGGCGGGCCGTAAGCTCAATATGCCGGTCTGGAAGCTGCTGGGCGGTTACCGAGACCGGGTGCCGGCCTATGGCAGCACCATGTGCGGCGACGATTTGCCGGGCGGGCTCTCTACGCCTGAGGAGTACGGCCGGTTTGCCGAAACCCTGGTGGCCCGCGGCTATAAGGCCATTAAGCTCCATACCTGGATGCCGCCGGTGTCGTTTGCGCCCAATCCTCAGATGGACGTTAAAGCCTGTGCCGCGGTGCGTGAAGCGGTCGGCCCGGATATTGCGCTGATGCTGGATGGCTACCACTGGTACAGCCGCAGCGAAGCGCTGTGGATTGGTCGGGAGCTGGAAAAGCTCGGCTTCGCATGGTTTGAAGAGCCGATGGAAGAGGCGAGCATGGCCTCCTACGCCTGGCTTGCCAGTAACCTGAATATCGACGTTATCGGCCCTGAAAGCCTGGGCGGTAAGCACCACAGCCGCGCCGACTGGGTGCAGGCCGGAGCCTGCGACATTCTGCGTGCTGGCGCCAACGGGGTAGGGGGCATCGGGCCCTGTATGAAGGTGGCGAGTCTGGCCGAGGCTTTCGGTATGGACTGCGAGGTGCACGGCAACGGCGCTGCCAGCCTTGCGGTGGTGGGGGCCATCCGTAACTGTCGCTGGTACGAGCGCGGCCTGCTGCATCCGTTCCTCGACTATGACCAGCCTGCGGCTTACCTCAATAGTCTGGTCGATCCCATGGACAGCGACGGCATGGTTCACCTGCCCGAACGACCCGGCCTGGGGGAAGATATCAACTTCGCCTGGGTAGAAGCGCATACCGTAAGCCAATACTAAAACGCCGCGCTGCGCGGTAAAAAATACCTCTGACCTTCGGTATCTCTATGATGACAACAGGCTCGCGATGGGGGGCGTGGCTGCTCACGTTCCTGCTCATGCTGGGGGCCGCTCCGACGCTTGCGAAAACGCCGTCGGACCAGCTTATTATCGGCATGAATATGAATAATCTGCTCACCCTGGATCCGGCCGCGATGACCGGTAACGAGGCGGTGGGCATGATGGTTAACCTCTACGATCCGCTGGTGGAACTGGATCCCAAACGGCTGAGCAACGTGCGCCCGGCGCTGGCGGAGTCGTGGCAGATTAGCCCCCAGGGCGACAGCATTCGCTTTCACCTGCGGCGCGGTGTGACCTTTCATTCCGGCAATCTGCTGACGGCGGAAGACGCGGTCTGGTCAATGCGCCGCGTACTGCACCTGAATCTGGCTCAGGCTTCGGTGTGGAAATCCTACGGCTTTACCCGGGATAACGTTGACAGCCACGTGCGGGCGCCGGATCCCTGGACCGTGGAAATTACCCTGCCGCAGCCCGGCGATCCGCAACTGGTGATCTACTCGCTGGCGGCGTTAGGCAATGTGGTGGTGCTCGACAGTAAAACGGTGCAGGCCCATGCCCAAAACGGCGACTGGGGCAATCGCTGGCTGACCACCCACGCCGCCGGATCCGGGCCTTTCTCGCTGGAGGTCTGGCAGGCCAAAGATCGGCTGACGATGGTACGCAATCCCCACTACTGGCGCGGTGAGCCGAAGCTCGCCCGGGTGATTTTCCGCCATTTTCAGGAATCCCAGACCCTGCGTCTGATGATTGCTAAAGGGGATATTGATATCGCCAGCAATATGGCGGTGGCTGACGTGCGGGCGCTGCGCGACGATCCGGCGGTCACCGTAGACGGCGTGCGGCGCGGCACCCTCTACTATGTGGCGATGAGCATGAACGAGCCTCATTTCGCGAACCCAAAGGTGCGCGAAGCGGTGCGCTGGCTGATTGACTATCAGGGCATCAACAAGGCGCTGATGCCCGGCTACGGCGTGTTGCATCAGCGGCCAATTCAGTCGGGTATGGCGGCAACGTTGCCGGACCCCGGCTACCGGCTGGACGTGGCGCGGGCGAAGGCGCTGCTGGCCGAGGCTGGCTACCCGGACGGCTTTGAGACCACCCTGCGGGTCCTGGCGGATCAGCCATTTATCAATATCGCCATCGCGGTGCAGTCCACCCTGATGCAGGCCGGTATTAACGCCAAAATCATGACCGGCACCGGCAACCAGATCTACGGCGCCATGCGCGAGCGGCGCTTCGACATGCTGGTGGGGCGCGGCGGTAGCGGTATGGAGCCGCATCCCCATTCCAGCCTGCGCTCGCTGGTCTACAACCCGGATAACCGCGACAGCGCGCGCCTGACCAACTTTCAGGGCTGGCGTACCGGCATGTATGACCCGCAGATCAACCGGATGATCGACCAGGCGCTGGTGGAGCGCGATCCGCAAAAACAGCAGGCGGATTATCAGGCTATTCAGCAACGCTATGAACAGTTAATCCCGGCGCTGATTCCGCTGTCCCAGATGGTGGATTCGGTGGTGGTGCGTAACGAGGTGCTGAACTACATTCCGCACCCATCGGCCACCACTTTTCTGCGTGACGTCAGTAAACGCCCGGCGGGCGGGGAGGTACGAGGATGACGGCGATATCATCTTCTGGCGGCATCATGGCCCGACGTCTGTCGGCGCGTCTGTGGCAGGTGGCGGTCACGCTGTTTGGCCTGCTGTTACTAACCTTTTTTATCGGCCGGGTGATGCCGGTGGACCCGGTACTCTCCATCGTCGGGCCGGATGCGGACCAGAGCACTTACCAGCAGGTTTATCGGCAGTTGGGCTTTGATAAACCCCTGTGGCACCAGTTTATTATCTGGCTGGGCGGGCTGGCCCAGGGCGATTTGGGCAATGCCCTGCTGACCGGAAGGCCGGTGGCTCAGGATATCCTGCGGGTCTTTCCGGCCACCCTGGAGCTGGCGACCCTGGCGATTGTTATTGGCGCCGGGCTGGGCATTCCGCTTGGGGTGATGGCGGCGGCGCGGCGCAATGGTGCTCTTGACTACGTGGTGCGCATCATCAGCCTGGCGGGATATTCCACCCCCATTTTCTGGGTGGGGATGATGGGGCTGCTGGTGTTCTACGCCTGGCTGGGTTGGGTGGGCGGCGCCGGGCGGCTGGATATGAGCCTGGACGGTGCGGTGCCGACTCGCAGCGGTCTGATTGTGCTGGATACGCTACTGGCGGGCAATATGGAGGTGCTGCGCAGCGCGCTGAATCACCTGATCCTGCCCGCGGCGCTACTGGGCTTCCATTCGCTGGCTTACATCAGCCGGATGACCCGCAGCTTTATGCTGGCCCAGTTGTCTCAGGAGTTCATTATCACCGCCCGGGTTAAGGGGTTGACCGAACGACAGGTCATCTGGAATCACGCGTTCCGCAATATTCTGGTGCAGCTGCTGACGGTGGTGGCGCTGGCCTATGGATCGCTGCTGGAAGGGGCGGTATTGATCGAAACCGTCTTTTCGTGGCCCGGCTTCGGGTCGTGGCTGACCGGCAGTCTGTTGCTTGGCGATATGAATGCGGTGATGGGCGGCGTGCTGGTGGTGGGGATTATCTTCGTCACCCTGAATCTGCTGTCCGACATGCTTTATCAACTCTTCGACCCGAGGACCCGATCATGACGCTTTCCCTTGAATCCGGTGTCGTTGCCGGTGAACGCCGGGTGCGGCTCAAGCGCGCCGCCAGGCGAAGTGCCGCGTTTATCGGGCAGATGGCGCGCAATCCGCTGACCGCCGTCGGCGGCGCGATTATCCTGCTGCTGATGGTGACGGCGCTGTTTGCCCCCTGGATAGCGCCGTACAACCCGCTGATTCAGGACCTTAATAATGCCCTTAGCCCGCCGGATGCCCGCCACTGGTTCGGCACCGACGAGTTCGGGCGCGATATCTTCAGTCGTCTGGTATATGGGGCGCGGATTACGCTCTACATTGTGCTGCTGGTGTCGCTGACCGTGGGACCGCTGGGGCTGGCGCTGGGCGTGACCGCAGGCTATTTCGGCGGCGCGGTGGACAAAGCGCTGATGCGCATTACCGATATTTTTATCTCGTTTCCGAGTCTGGTACTGGCGCTGGCCTTTGTGGCCGCCCTGGGGCCGGGGCTGGAGCATGTGGTGATCGCCATTGCGCTCACCGCCTGGCCGCCCATCGCCCGTCTGGCGCGGGCGGAAACCCTCTCCCTGCGCCAGGCGGACTTTATTTCGGCGGTGCGGCTGCAGGGGGCGTCGCCGCTGCGGGTACTGTGGCGCCATATCGTCCCGCTGTGCCTGCCGTCGGTGATTATCCGCATCACCATGAATATGGCCGGGATTATTCTGACCGCTGCCGGGCTGGGCTTTCTGGGGCTTGGCGCCCAGCCGCCGCAGCCAGAGTGGGGGGCGATGATCTCCAGCGGTCGCACTTACATGATGGAGTGCTGGTGGGTGGTGACCATTCCGGGGCTGGCGATTCTGATTAACAGCCTGGCGTTTAACTTTTTAGGAGACGGCCTACGTGACATCCTCGATCCCCGCAGCGAATAACGCGCCGCTGCTCGACGTGCGTAATCTGCACGTTGAATTTGTTAACGGTCGCCAGACTACCCACGCGGTGCGCGGCGTCTCTTTCGCGCTGGGCCGTGAAAAGCTGGCGATTGTCGGTGAATCCGGCTCCGGTAAATCCACCGTTGGACGGGCGCTGCTGCGGCTGCATGCCGCCCGCACCCGAATTCATGCCGACAGATTACAGTTTGGCGACCTGGATCTGCGTAGCGCCTCTGCCGCTCAGATGCGCGCCCTGCGCGGCGGGCGGATCTCCATGATTATGCAGGATCCGAAATATTCCCTGAATCCGGTGATTTGCGTGGGCGATCAGATAGCCGAGGCCTGGCGGACCCACCATACCGGCAGTCGCAAAATGGCGCGGGAAAAAGCGCTGGCGATGCTGGAAGTGGTACGGATCCGCGATCCGGGTCGGGTCTACCGGCTCTATCCCCATGAGATCTCTGGCGGCCAGGGGCAGCGGATCATGATTGCCATGATGCTGATTACCGATCCCGAACTGGTGATTGCCGATGAACCGACTTCGGCGCTGGATGTCTCGGTACGTTTACAGGTTCTGGGGCTGCTTGACGATCTGGTGCAGTCGCGCGGACTGGGGCTTATCTTTATCAGCCACGATATCAACCTGGTGCGCAGCTTCTGCGATCGGGTGCTGGTGATGTATGCCGGCAGGGTGGTGGAGTCCATTGCCGCACGGGATCTGGATCGCGCGCAGCACCCCTACACCCGGGGGCTGATCGCCGCGCTGCCCGAACTGCATAGCCGCCGCGAGACGCTGCCGGTGCTGCAACGCCAGAGTCGCTGGCTGACCGAATAATCAGGAGACGTTATGGAAACCATGATTCGCACTCAGGGGCTGAATTTGCACTTTGGCGAAGGGGCCGATCGTCGCCAGGTGTTGTTCGATGTCGAGCTCAGCGTACGCCCCGGCGAGATTTACGGGCTGATAGGGGAGTCCGGCTCCGGTAAAACCACGGTGCTTAAGTGCCTGGCGGGGCTGTTTACCCACTGGCAGGGCCAGCTTGCCATCGAGGGCGAACCGCTGACCCACCGCCTGAAGCGTGAACGCTGCCGCCAGGTTCAGATGGTGTTTCAGGATCCCTGGGGTTCGCTGCATCCACGCCATACCATCGGCGATATTCTGGAAGAGCCGCTGCTGATTCACGGCACTGGCGGGCGCGACGGGCGCATCAACCGCTGGCTGGATCGGGTGGGGTTGAACCGTGCGTTTCGCGACCGTTATCCGCATCAGCTTTCCGGCGGCCAGCGTCAGCGGGTGGCCATCGCCCGGGCGCTAATCCTGGAGCCCAGGGTACTGCTGCTTGACGAGCCTACCTCTGCGCTGGACGTGTCGGTACAGGCAGAAATTCTTAACCTGCTGGTGGCGCTGCACCGCGAGGGCGGGCTGACTTATCTGATGGTGACCCACGATCCCGGTGTGATGGCTCACCTGTGCCAGCGGGTTTCGGTGATGCAGCACGGTAAAATACTGGAGACTCTGGGGGTCGATGCGCTGGTGGCAGGAAAGGCCCGTCAGCCTTATACCCGGATGTTGATTGACGCCAGCCAGCGCTATAGCCGCGAGCTGGCGCGGGAGGTGGCGGCGTATTAAGGGGGGATTGCGGGGTAGCGCGGGGATAAAGTCATCCTTGACGGGGAATATTATTACGGTGGCGCTGTGTTCATGAGGAATATGCCGTGCTGGCGAAGGTTCCGTTCACCGGCTGTGAATCAACAGAAAAGCAGTCACGTAAAGTGAACGGAACAGTCCTCCGCATCATTATATTCTGCCATTTTTCTTCTGCGCTGAAACTGCCTCCCTCTGAACATACAACGTATACGGGGAGAGGGAGGGGAAATGTCACTTCAGCAGCACACAATCCGGCGGCAGGCGGCAACTCAGAGCCCCCGGCTTAACGTCAATGCGGAAGCTGCGGCCAGTCAGCGGTTCGCCGTCCAGATTAAAGGTAATGTCGTGCGGCGCTTCAATCTCGAACCAGGATGAGGCGCCGTCGATAATATTGGGGTTCTCCTCCGGCTTGCCCAGAGTGGAGAGCAGGGCGGGCAGCAGCTCTTCGCCGGTGAAGATGCGCAGTTGCAGCAGACCGTCGTTGATCAGCGCTTCGGGGCAGAGCTGCTGACCGCCGCCCGCCTGACGGCCGTTACCGATGCCGATCGCCAGAGCATCCCCCTGCCAGTGGAAATTCTCGCCGCGAATCTCGCAGCGGTCCGGCTTCAGGGTATCCATCCGCAGCAGACCGTGAATAAAGTAGGAGACACCGCCCAGCGCCGCTTTCAGTTTTTCCGGAGTTTCGGTCGTGATTCGGGTACCGAAGCCGCCCGTTGCCATATTGATAAACCAGGCCTTATCGTTAACGCCGACCAGATCGATGGCGGAAGGGCGCCCGACCAGCGCCAGCTGTAGCGCCTTGTCTGCCTCAAGAGGGATACCGGCGCTGGTGGCAAAGTCATTGGCGGTGCCGAGCGGCACAATGCCCAGCGCAGGCTGCTGGCCGCTCAGGCCCGCCAGAGCGGTGGCGACTTCGTTAATCGTGCCATCGCCGCCTGCGGCAATCACGGTTTGCGCGCCAAGAGCCACGGCTTCGTCGAGGTAGCGGGCGGCATCGCCGTGCTCCCAGGTGACGCGCACTTCCAGCCGGTGGCCTGCTTCGCGCATATCGGCAACGGCCGTTCGCAGGGCCTCATCGCCCGCACTTTTACCATTAACAATCATCAGTGATAAGCAGGAATTTTCCATATCTGACTCTTCGGACCAAACAAGGGGGAGATTAAGTTTATCGTACAGCGAGGCGGGGCGCCTGAGAACAGGACGAAAGACAAAAATAAACCTGCGTAAGATGAGTTTACGCAGGTTTAAGGAGGTGATTGCTGTTAAAGCCGATGATTCATTTTCGTTCGAGCGATCATCATACCGTCGTCAGTCGCGCTGGTGTGTGATCGTTTTCGAAAAAAAAAGATCCCCGCTTAACTTACGCTAACCTGCTCATTTCCGTGCGGATTACGGGTGGTCTGACCGTTCAGATTGCGCATCAACAGGGCATACTCCAGCGGCATTGCCTCGGGGACCGGCAGCCAGACGGTGTGGCCGTTGCCCGGGGCGACTTCCACTGCGGCACCTTTGCCGTTTTCCATGCTCTCCAGGGTGAAGGTGACATTGCCCTGGGGGGTCATCATCTCAAGGAGATCGCCCAGCGAAAACTTGTTCTTTACCGCTACCGCAGCAAAGGAGCCGCGGCGTTCGCCGGTGAATTCGCCGACAAACTGCTGTCTGTCGGAAACCGAGTAGCCGTACTCGTAGTTCTGGTAGCTGTCATGGGTATGACGACGCAGAAAACCTTCGGTATAACCGCGGTGCGCCAGCCCTTCCAGGGTCTGCAGCAGTGAAGGGTCAAATGGCTTACCGGCCGCCGCGTCATCAATGGCCTGGCGGTACACCTGGGCGGTACGGGCGCAGTAATAGAAGGATTTGGTGCGGCCTTCGATCTTCAGCGAGTGCACGCCAAGCTGGGTCAGACGGCCAACGTGTTCAATGGCGCGTAAATCCTTCGAGTTCATGATGTAGGTGCCGTGTTCGTCCTCGAAGGCGGTCATATATTCGCCCGGGCGCTGGCTCTCTTCAATCATAAAGACCTTATCGGTCGGCGCGCCGCTGCCCAGAGTGGGTTCTACGTTTTGAACCGGGATCGGCTCGTATTGATGGACGATATTGCCCACCTCATCCTGTTTGCCTTCCTGCACCTTATATTCCCAACGACAGGCGTTGGTGCAGGTCCCCTGGTTGGGGTCGCGCTTGTTGATATAACCGGAAAGCAGGCAGCGGCCGGAATAGGCCATGCACAGCGCGCCATGCACGAAGACTTCCAGCTCCATTTCCGGCACCTGCTGGCGGATTTCGGCAATCTCTTCCAGCGACAGCTCGCGGGAAAGGATGACACGGGTCAGCCCCATTTGATGCCAGAACTTCACCGTCGCCCAGTTTACGGCGTTGGCCTGTACCGAAAGGTGAATCGCCATCTCAGGGAAAGCTTCGCGGACCATCATAATCAGCCCGGGATCGGACATAATCAGCGCGTCTGGCCCCATATCCACCACCGGTTTCAGGTCGCGGATAAAGGTTTTCAGTTTGGCGTTATGGGGAGCGATATTCACCACCACGTAGAACTTTTTGCCAAGGGCATGGGCTTCGTTAATGCCGAGCGCCAGATTTTCGTGATTGAATTCGTTATTGCGCACCCGCAGGCTGTAGCGTGGCTGGCCAGCGTAGACGGCATCGGCACCGTAGGCGAAGGCGTAACGCATATTTTTCAGCGTTCCCGCCGGAGAGAGCAGTTCCGGTTTAAGCATGATTTTCTCGTTCTGATGACAGGTCAGACCCGCCTCACCTGATGAGACGGCGGTATAGCGAGGGCTTTGGATATAGCCTTTATTTAAGGGCGGGAATTGTAGCGCCAGCAGGCGGGGGAGTAAACCTCCGGGCGTGGCGCATGTGGCTGACACACCGGGCCCGGGGGTTATCCAACGGCGGATTAAAAGACGTTAAGCATATAAATGATAATTATAATAACGGCATCGATTAGCCAGTTTCCGGGAAATTCTCTCAGTGCCGAATGGTTCTCTTTTATTCCATGTCTGAGTTTTTCCAGCGCCTGATATACGTCCGGGGCCCGAATTTCCAGAGGGTGTTTTTTAAAAAACTGTGCCGTTAGTTTTTCTTTATCAGCAGATGAAAGATGATCTTTTGCGTAGATATTCGTTGTTGTTCCCTTTGAGTAAAATACCCGGATTTCCATGGCGCTATCCCTGTCCCGGCGGGCCCTGCGATACATAGCGCGGCCAGCGAACTAAGACAGTACTTCCTTTCGATGTGGTTTTCGGAATAATCTATTTTTAAATGGTGGTTAATCGCGTTTTCTATTAAATAATAAATCTCTTTATTGATTCGCGCTCCGAAAACGATACGAATTTAGCGGGACTGACAACATGAGAGTGATGTTTTATTTAATCGTTGCGTGGGGAGAATGCAAACAATAATAAGCAGGAATGAGAGGTCATTCGATAATGACCAGTCCTGTGAATACAACACTGGTCAGGAAGAGACAATTACACCACCTGGCCTGCCTCGGCTTCCCAGCGATAGCCCACACCATAAACCGCGCGGATAAAGGCCTGTTCGGCATCCTGGGCTTCCAGCTTGCGGCGCAGGTTTTTGATATGGCTGTCGATGGTGCGATCGGTCACTACCCGGTAATCGTCGTAGAGATGGTTAAGCAACTGCTCCCGGGAAAACACCTTGCCGGGTTCGGTCGCCAGGGTTTTCAGCAACCGGAATTCGGCGGGGGTCAGGTCCAGCACCTGGCCGCGCCAGCTTGCCTGGAAGCGGCCTTCGTCGATAATCAGCGGCTGGTTGTCGCTGGCATTTAGCGCATCGCGCTTAGGCTGTACGCGACGCAGAATGGTTTTAACCCGCGCCACCACTTCCCGTGGGCTAAAGGGCTTGCAGATGTAATCATCGGCGCCAATCTCCAGCCCCAGCAGGCGGTCAATTTCTTCGATTTTGGCGGTGACCATAATGATGGGCACATCGGAAAAACGGCGAATTTCCCGGCACAGGGTCAGGCCGTCGGTGCCCGGCAGCATCAGGTCGAGCAGAATCAGGTCCGGCGGCGTCTGGTGAACATAAGGCAACACCTCATCGCCGTGGGCCAGCAGGCTGGGCGCGTAACTGGCGGCGCGCAGGTAGTCGATCAATAACTGGCCCAGTTTGGGTTCGTCTTCCACCACCAGTACGCGTGGCGCATTGTCATCAATCGGTAATTCAGTCATACGCTTTGACTTCTCTGTAAATCGGGATCCAGCGGTAACTCTACCCTAATGCATACCCCGCCGGAAGGTGAATGGGTAGCCTCAATGGTGCCGCCATGCGCATGGACAATGTTCTGGCAGATAGCCAGACCCAGACCAGAGCCGCCGCTGGCGCGGTTGCGGGAGCCTTCGGTGCGATAAAAGCGCTCGAACAGTTTGTCTAACTGCTCATCCGTGACCCCGGGCGCGCTGTCGGCGAAGTTAAGCACAAAGTTTCTGCCGTGTAGCGTGCCGCTGACCTTAAGTTCGCCGCCAGCGTCGGTGTAACGCAGGCTGTTTTCCAGCAGATTAGTGAATAGCTGGAGCAGGCGATCGGCGTCGCCGGGCAGGGTAACCTGTTCCGGAAGCGCCAGGCGCAGGCTGAGTTCGCGACTGCGGAACCGCTGTTTAAACACCCCGGCGGCCACTTCCAGCAGCGCCACGATATCCAGCGGTTTCATCTGATAGGCCAGCGCCCCTTTGTCGGAAAGGGAAAGCTGATGCAGATCGTCCACCAGTTTGGTGAGAGTGGCGACCTCCACCTGCAGCGATGAGACGGTCTCCGGCGTAAAGTTGCGCACGCCGTCCTGAATCGCCTCCAGCTCACCGCGTAGCACCGCCAGCGGCGTGCGCAATTCGTGGGAGATATCCGCCATAAAGGCGCGCCGCATCTGTTGGTTTTTTTCCAGGGTGCTGGCTAACTGGTTAAAGTCGTTAGCCAGCCGCCCCAGTTCGTCCTGGCCTACCGGAATGCGGGTGGTGAAGTCCCCCGCCGCCAGCTTATGGGTGCCGTCTACCAGCTTTTTCACCGGTTTTAGCAGGCCGCGCGCCAGCGGCAGGGTGGCACCGGCGGCCAGCAGGATCGACAGACCGACGATCAGCCAACTGGTGCGCTTCTGCTGTCGGTCGAAGTTGATGTCGGTGCTACGGGTCAGGCGTTCCACCGGCGATGAAACCACCCAGCCCACGGTTTTCCCGCCCACCAGCACCGGCTGGCTGGCGCCATCCGGCGGAATGTGCCCCGGCGGCCCCACTAAACGGCGGAAGTTGCCATCCGTCACCCAAAACTGGGTGCGCCAGCCGTGGGGAGGCATTTCGGAATTGGGGTCGTGTTCAAACGAGCGCAGCAGCCGAAACAGAAAACGGTCGTTATGACGTAGAAAACTCCAGTCGCCGTGAACGCTGTACTGTTCGGCCAGCGCGTCGCTCAACTGAGATAATCGCTGCTCGTTACCGTGTTTGATGTAGTCGATAAAACCGCGTTCGAAGCTGATACGCACCGCCTGGTGCATCAGTATCAGCACCAGCAGGCAGGTGCCGAAAATGGCAAAGAACAGTTTGGCGGTAATGCCGGGTCGCCAGCGTTTCATTCAGGGCTCCTTTTGCGCCGTGCGATGGCGACATTTTTACTGCTGTCCTTTGGCACCCGGGCGAACAGTAGCGCGGGCAGGGCGATAATCACCGCCATGGTCAGCCAGGTGTAGAGAAAGACGTGGTGGGCGGCGCCACTGTCGACGGACAGATGCTGGCTACCGTACAGGCCCAGCAGCAGACCGGCCAGGGTCACGCCCAGGCTCATAGAAAGCTGCATCACCATCGACAGCAGGCTGTTGCCGCTGCTGGCGAGGCTGTCCGGCAAATCTTTCAGGGTCAGGGTATTCATTGACGAAAAACGCATGGCGTTGACCATGCCCAGCATAAACAGCACCAGCGGCAATGAGGCGGTCCAGCCCAGCAGTCCGGCCGTCATAAACAGCACGGCGATAAACGCCAGCGCCAGGGTGGCGAACACCAGCACGTGACGATAGCCAAAACGGTTGACCACCTGAACCACAATACGCTTCATCCCCATATTGCCCAGCACCATAGGGATCATCATCAGACCGGCATGGAATGGCGAAAAGCCCAGCCCTACCTGAAGGAAGATGGGAATCATAAAGGGCAGCATTCCGCTACCAATGCGGGCGAACAGGCTGGCGGTGAGTCCGATGGCGTAAGAGCGGGTGTGGAACAGGTTCAGGCTGAACAGCGCCCGGGGATTGCTACGGGCGTGACGCAGATAGAACATCAGCGCCACCGCACCTGAACTGACCAGCAGCGCCAGCCACAGAGGATTGATACCCAGGCCCTTACTGCCATCCAGAGCGATGGTAATGGCCGCCATACCGAAGGCCAGTAGAAAGAAGCCGCTAAAGTCGAAGCGCCGGGTCTGCATCCGGTAGTTGGGCATCAGCCACAGAGTCGCGATAGCACCGGCGATCCCGACAGGCAGATTGATCAGAAAGATCCAGTGCCAGCTTGCGTACTCTACCAGCAGGCCGCCCAGGGCCGGACCGAGCAGCGGGCCGACCTGACCCGGCAGGGTCACGAAGGTCATGGCGGCCATATACTGCTCGCGAGGGACTATCTTCATCACCGTCAGGCGCCCTACCGGCACCATCATGGCACCGCCGATACCCTGAACCACCCGGGCCATAATCAGGGCGTTAAGGGTGGGGGCCAGAGCGCATAGCAGGGAGCCCAGGGTAAAGATCACGATGGCGCTAAAGAAGATATTACGCACCCCGACCCGGTCCGCCAGCCAGCCGCTGGCGGGCAGCATCACCGCCACCGTCAGCACATAGGAGACAATCACCATATGCATACGCAGCGGGCTTTCCCCCAGGCTCTGAGCCATGGCGGGAAGCGCGGTATTGACAATGGTGGTGTCCAGCGACTGCATAAAGAAGCCGAAGGCGACAATCCACAACTGCCAGCGAACCGTATTCGGGAGCTCGGTCATCGTTTATTCACCCATCAGTGCTTTCTCGCGCTTGCTCCGGCGCGTAAAGCGCAGCCGCAGACGGTCAAAGAACAGATAGACCACCGGCGTGGTGTAGAGCGTCAGCAACTGGCTCATTACCAGACCGCCGACGATGGTAATGCCCAGCGGCTGGCGCAGCTCTGCGCCGTCGCCGCTGGAGATAACCAGCGGCAGGGCGCCGAACAGCGCCGCCAGGGTAGTCATCATAATCGGCCGAAAGCGCAGCTGACAGGCCTGGAAGATGGCCTCCTGGGGCGACAGATCTCCGTGGCGCTGGGCCTCGATGGCGAAGTCCACCATCATGATGGCGTTCTTTTTCACAATGCCAATCAATAGCATAATCCCAATCAGCGCAATCAGGCTGAAAGGGGCGCCGAAAAGCATCAGCGCCAGCAGGGCGCCGACCCCGGCCGAAGGCAGGGTGGAAAGAATGGTCAGCGGATGAACATAGCTTTCATACAGGATCCCCAACACGATATAAACCGTGGCGATGGCCGCCAGAATCAGGATCACCTGAGAGCTCATGGTCTCCTGGAATAGCTGGGCGGTCCCGGCGTAAGAGCCGCGCACCGATGAAGGCACTCCAAGCTGAGTCATGGCCCTGTCGATAGCCGCGCTGGCTTCGGAAAGCGAGACCCCGGTCGGCAGGTTAAAGGAGATAGTCGACGAGGCCGACAGCCCCTGATGATTCACCGACAGCGGGGCGTTGGCAGGCTGCCATTTGGCGAAGTACGACAGCGGGACAGGCTTACCGTCGTTATTGATAACGAACATCTGATCGAGGGAACTGACGTCCTGGGTATAGCGCGAGTCCACCTCCATCACCACTTTGTACTGGTTCAGGGGCTGGTAGATGGTGGAGATCTGACGCTGGCCGAAGGCGTTGTTCAGCAGGTTGTTCGCATCGGAAACGTCAATGCCCAGCCGCGACATGCTGTCGCGATCGTAGACCAGATCCATCTCCGCGCCGTTGTCCTGTTGATCCGAATTGACGTCCGCCAGCTCAGGCAGCGCCGCCAGCGCTTTACGGATCTTCGGCTCCCATTCGCGCAGAGCGCTAAGGTCGTCAGACAGCAGGCTGTACTGATAACTGGCGTTGGACTGACGTCCGCCCACCCGAATATCCTGCACCGCCATCAGGAACAGGCTGGCACCGGGCTCTTTCATCAACTTTTTACGCAGCCGGTCGATCACCTGCTGGGCGCTCTCAAGGCGCTCCGACAGCGGCTTAAGGGTGATAAACATCATGCCGCTATTGACCCGGGAACCGCCGGTAAAGCCGGTGACGTTATCTACCGCCGGGTCTGCATGGATGATGGTCATAAAGTCCTGCAGTTTACCGCGCATCGCCTGGAACGAGATGCTTTGATCCCCCTGAATGCCGCCCATCAGGGCACCGGTGTCCTGCTCCGGGAAGAAGGTTTTGGGAATGGTGATATAAAGCCAGACGTTAAGGGCGATGGTGGCGAGCAGCACGCAGCCCACCAGCCGGGCGTGGTTAAGCGCCCACTTAAGGGAGCGTGCGTAGCCCTGCTGCATGGCATTCAGAAGCCGACCGATACCGCGATTATGCTGGGGCTTGTCGCTGTTGCGCAGCAGCCAGCCGCACATCATGGGTGTCAGGGTCAGCGAGACTGCCAGCGAAATACCGATAGAGACCGAGAGCGTCACGGCGAATTCGCGGAACAGCCTGCCTGGCAGGCCGCTCATCAGCAGCAGCGGCAGGAACACCGCCACCAGCGATACGCTCATGGAGAGCACGGTAAAGCCCACTTCACGCACCCCCTGGAGCGCCGCCTGCAGGGGCTTCATCCCCGCCTCAATGTGGCGGGCGATATTCTCCAGCACCACAATAGCGTCATCCACCACAAAGCCGGTGGCGATGGTCAGGGCCATCAGCGACAGGTTATTCAGGCTAAAGCCGCACAGGTACATGGCCGCAAAGGTGCCGATGAGCGATACCGGCACGGCCACCGCCGGAATGAAGGTGGCGCGGCCGGAGCGCAGGAACAGGAATACCACCAGAATCACCAGCCCCACCGAGATCGCCAGGGTTTGCTCCACTTCAGAGAGCGAAGCGCGAATGGTGGGGGAGCGATCCATCGCTACCTGCAGGTCGATGGCGGCAGGGATAGTTTCACGCAGTACCGGCAGCCTGCCGCGAATCCTGTCCACGGTTTCGATAATGTTGGCTTCCGGCGTTTTGCGCACCATCAGCAGAATGGCCGGTTTGGCGTTGGTCATCCCGGCGTTGCGCACGTCCTGTACCGAATCGGTCACGGTGGCGACATCGCTCAGGCGTACCGCGGAGCCGTTGTTGTAGTGCACCACCAGCGGCTGATATTCGGCGGCGGTTTTCAGCTCGTCGTTGGTCTGCAATAGCCAGCGTCGGGTATCGTCTTCCACCGCTCCCTGGGGGCGACGCACGTTGGCGTTGCTGATGGCGTTGCGCACCGCATCCAGCGAGACCCCCTGGTTAAACAGCGCCTGGGGATTCAGCGCCACCCGGACGGCGGGCAGGGAACTACCGCCGACGCTGACGTCGCCCACGCCGTCGATCTGGGCGATGGTCTGAGCCAGTTGGGTCGAGGCATAGTCGTACAGCTCGCCCTGGGAATAAGTCTCCGAGGTGAGCGTCAGGATCATGACAGGCATGTCCGACGGGTTAGCCTTGCGGTAGGTCGGGCGGCTGGGCATGCCGCTCGGCAGGAGGCTCTGGGCGGCGTTAATCGCCGCCTGCACGTCACGGGCCGCGCCGTTAATATCGCGGCTGAAGTCGAACTGCAAAATAATGCGGGTACTGCCCAGCGAGCTGCTGGAGGTCATCTCGTTGATTCCGGCGATGCGGCCCAGCGAGCGTTCAAGCGGCGTCGCCACCGAAGAGGCCATGGTTTCCGGCGAAGCGCCAGGCAGCGAAGCGCTGACCATAATCACCGGAAAGTCCACCTGCGGCAGCGGCGCTACCGGCAGCAGCCGGAAGCCCAGCACTCCGCACAGCGTAATGGCGACGCTGAGCAGGATGGTAGCCACCGGACGGTGAATAAAGAGGGCGAAGAATTTCACTTACGCCTCCTCTTCACGCTTAGGAAAACGGCTGCGGGTCCAGTGTGACAGGCGGTCGAACAGCAGGTAGATGACCGGCGTGGTGAACAGAGTCAGTACCTGGCTGACCAGCAGACCGCCCACCATGCCAATCCCCAGCGGGCGGCGCAGTTCGGCGCCGACGCCGGTACTCAGCATCAGCGGCAGCGCGCCGAGCAGTGCCGCCAGGGTGGTCATCAGGATCGGGCGAAAACGCAGCAGGCAGGCCTGATAGATGGCCTCATAAGGGGCCATGCCCTGTTCGCGCTCCGCCGCCAGCGCAAAGTCGATCATCATGATGGCGTTCTTCTTCACGATGCCGATCAGCAGGATGATGCCGATAATGGCGATCACATCCAGTTCGTTACCCGCCAGCATCAGCGCCAGCAGGGCGCCGACTCCGGCGGTAGGCAGGGTGGAAAGAATGGTGATGGGGTGAATAAAGCTTTCGTACAGCACCCCCAGCACGATATACATCGCTACCACTGAGGCCACAATCAGCCATACCGTGCTGCCCAGCGCTGCCTGGAAGGCGAGGGTGCTGCCCTGGAACGAGGTGGTGATATCACTCGGGAAGTTCAGGGACTGTTCAGCTTCGTTAATCGCCTGTACCGCGTCGCCCAGCGAATAGTCGTCCGGTACGTTGAACGAGATGGTGGTCGACGGGAACTGATCCAGATGGTTGATAGTCAGCGGCCCAAAGCGCTGCTCGACCTTTGCGATAGCGTTTAGCGGGACGATGCCGCCGTCGCTGCTGGTCAGGCGAATATGGTCAAGCGCCGCCAGTCCCGGCGTGGTGCTGGTGTCATGCCCCAGCACCACCCGGTACTGGTTGGCCTGGGTGTAGATGGTGGAGATCAGCCGTTGGCCGAAGGCGTTATACAGCGCGTTATCCACGTCTGACATGGTAATGCCCAGACGGCTGGCTGAGTCACGGTCGACGTTAACGTATGCCACCATCCCCTGGTCCTGCCAGTCGCTGCTGACATCGGCAAGCTGTGGCAGGGTGTTCAGCTTATCCATCAGCTTCGGAACCCAGGTGCTGAGCTCGTCGAGGGAGGTAGCCTGTAGCGTAAACTGATACTGAGTGCGGCTCACCTGGGTATCGATGGTCAGATCCTGAACCGGCTGTAAATAGAGTGAGATCCCCGGCAGATTTGCCACCTGTTGCTGCAAACGCGCGATGACGGTACTGACCCGATCGTCGCGTTCATCCAGCGGTTTCAGGTTGATTTGCAGACGGCCGCTGTTGAGCGCCGGATTGGTGCCGTCTACCCCGATAAAGGACGCTACGCTCTCTACCGCCGGATCTTTCAGGATCACATCTGCCGCCTGACGGCTTCGGCCTGCCATGGATTCGAAAGAGACCGACTGCGGCGCCTGGAGGGTGCCCTGGATAATGCCGTTATCCTGCACCGGGAAGAAGCCTTTGGGGATCATCACCCACAGCAGCACTGTCAGCGCCATGGTGCCCAGCGCCACGCCCAGGGTCAGCCACGGGTGGTTTAGCACCCGCTTCAGCACCCGACCGTAGGCGGCGATGATGCGATCGAACATCCGCTCGCTGGCCCGGGAAAAGCGGTTCTGTTTACGCAGCGATTCGTGGCTCAGCATGCGGGCGCACATCATGGGCGTCAGCGTCAGGGATACCACCGCCGAAATCAGAATTGCCACCGATAGCGTAATGGCGAATTCGCGGAACAGACGACCGACGATATCCCCCATAAACAGCAGCGGGATCAGCACCGCAATCAGCGAGAAGGTGAGGGAGATAATGGTAAAGCCGATCTCTCCCGCCCCTTTCAGCGCGGCGGCCAGCGGTTTCTCGCCCTTTTCTATGTAGCGCGAGATATTCTCGATCACAACGATTGCGTCATCCACCACAAAGCCGGTGGCGATGGTCAGCGCCATTAGCGTCAGGTTGTTGATCGAAAAGTCGAAAAAGACCATCACCGCAAAGGTGCCTACCAGCGACAGCGGTACCGCTACGCCGGGAATAATGGTGGCGGGCACGTTGCGCAGGAACAGATAGATGATCATCACCACCAGCGCGATAGCCAGCATCAGTTCGAACTGGGTATCGGTCACCGAGGCGCGAATATTGGTGGTGCGGTCGGTCAGCAGCTCCACTTTTACCGATTTGGGCAGACTCTCTTTCAGAGTTGGCAGCAGCTTACGGATATTGTCGGCGGTATCGATGATATTGGCGCCCGGCTGACGCTGGACGTTCATGATAATCGCCTGATCTTTGTTCGCCCAGGCGCCCAGCCAGCTATTTTCCGCACCCTGTTCTACGGTTGCCACATCCCCCAGTCGCACCGGCGAACCGTTCTGGTAAGCCACAATCAACTGGCGGTACTCTTCCACTGACTTCATCTGGTCGTTAGCGGAAAGGGTAATGGCACGGGCCGGGCCGTCCACGCTCCCTTTGGCGGAGTTAACGTTAGCGTTGCTGATGGCGGTACGCACCGTTTCGCTGGTCAGGCCAAGGGCCGCCAGCGCCTGGGCGTTAAGATTTACCCTCACTGCCGGGCGCTGACCGCCGGAAATGCTGACCAGACCCACGCCGGAAACCTGGGAGATTTTCTGGGCCAGTCGGGTTTCCACCATATCCTCAACCTGGGTCATCGGCAGGGCGGAGGAGGTAACGGCCAGGGTCATAATCGGCGGATCCGCCGGGTTCACCTTGCTGTAGACCGGCGGGTTAGGCAGATCGCCCGGTAGCAGATTGGTGGCGGCGTTAATGGCGGCCTGCACTTCCTGCTCCGCCACATCGAGCGGCAGAGTGAGCTGGAACTGCAGGGTGACCACCGATGCGCCGCCGGCGCTCTGGGAGGACATCTGTTTAAGCCCCGACATCTGGCCGAACTGGCGCTCCAGCGGCGCGGTAATGGCGGAGGTAGTTACGTCCGGGCTGGCGCCGGGGTAGAGGGTCACTACCTGAATGGTGGGGTAGTCCACTTCGGGCAACGCCGACACCGGCAGGAAGCGATAGCCGATAATACCGGCCAGCATGATAGCCACCATCATCAGAGTGGTGGCGACCGGGCGCAGAATAAACAGGCGGGACGGGCCGCCGGTGGCGCTGGGAGGCAATACCTGCATCAGGAACCCGCCCCCTGAGCGCCGCCTTTCTCTTTCGGCGAGGCGCGTTTACCGGAGCTGGTTTCGGCATCGTGGGCATCCACCACTTCCACCGTGGCACCTTCGGTCAGACGATCGATACCGTCGGTCACAACCCTGTCTCCTGCGGAAAGCCCGCCGGTAATGACGACTTTTTCGCTGTCCTGAATGCCGGTGGTCACCAGATGTTTGCTGACCTTGTTGCCGTCACCCAGCACCCAGACGAAGTGGCCTTCGTTACCCATTTGCAGCGCCGCGGAAGGGATAACGACCGCGTCATGCTGGGTATCCACCAGCATGCGGGCATTGACGAACTGGTTGGGGAACAGCCTGTCATCCTGATTGGCAAAGCGCGCCTTGAGTTTGATGGTGCCGGTGGTGGCATCGATCTGGTTATCAAGGCTTAACAGGCTGCCTGCGCTCAGCTTCTGCTTGTTGGTGCGATCCCAGGCTTCGACGCTCAGGGTCTGCCCCGCCTTCTGGGCTGCCAGAATAGAAGCGATATCCCCTTCCGGCAGGGTGAAAACGACGTCGATGGGGTGGGTCTGGGTCAGAACCACGATGCCGGTGGTGTCGCTGGAGGAGATCTGGTTACCGATATCCACCTGCTTCAGGCCGATCCGGCCATCGATAGGGGCGGTGATGCGGCTCCAGTCGAGCTGCAACTGGGCGCTGGCGACCGAAGCCTCATCGGCTTTAATGGTTCCCTGGGTCTCGCTGACCAGCGCCTGCTGGGTATCCAGCTCCTGGCGAGAAACCAGATTGGTTTTGGCCAGTTGCTGATAGCGAGCCAGATCGCGGCGGGCGTTGGCGAGCGTTGCGCGATCCTTCGCCAGCTGGCCCTGGGCCTGGGCGAGGGCCACCTTGAATTCGCTGGGATCGATTTCCGCCAGCAGGTCGCCCGCTTTTACCTGCTGGCCTTCCTGAAAGTGGATAGCCATCAGCTGACCGTTAACCCGGCTGCGTACCGTAACGGTATTAGCGGCGGTGACGGTGCCAAGGCCCGTGAGATAGCGCGGAACCGACTCGCTTGTCGCTGTGGCCGCCTGTACCGGCGGCGCCGGGGCGCGCATACCGCGCCCACCGCGTGCGCCTGCGCCGGGTTTCTGCTGCCCGGCGGCCTGAGGAGGTGAATTACCGTCGCTGGAGGTGTGCGAACGCCACAAATAGAGCGCTGCCAGCACGATAATCACAATGCCCGCCAGCCACATCCAGCGGTTCTTCTTAGAGCCTTTCATCATTAACGTCTTCTACCCTGAAACGATTTGGCGTAATGGTACTAGTTTAGACGGCGTCAGGCAGGGAAAAATGGAGGAAATATGGAATGGCCTTCAGGAATAGTCTGGTTCCTGAGGTAGTTGTTATCAGGCTTTACAACGCAGGTTATCAGAGTGCTACAGAGTAGCACTGAGACTGATGACAAACCCCTGGCCGAACTCGTTCGGCCAGAATCACCAGAAAAATAAACAAGGAAAATCAATTTATTGATTTTCGTCAGCTCAACCATAAAGAGGGAAAAACCACGCTTTTTCCCTCTTTGTCATCAACCTGAGTGCTACAGAGTGGCGCTAAACCCCGGTGAAAATCAGAGACATCTACCCTCTAAGTACGGTGGGGCTTATAAAGTTTTTTATCAATGCTCGCGATAGATTGCTCTGGAGTAACGGATTACTGACTTCCGGAGAAATCATGCTTAATTCTATCCGTACCTCTGGCCGGTCGCAGCGCCGAGGCGGCCAAAGAGATCCGCGAGCTGGTGGAGAACACCGTGCACTGTGTGAGTGCCGGGGTCCGGCAGGTACAACAGGCCAGCAATACCATCCAGGAAGTGGTAGACAGCGTCTCATCGGTTACCGTAATGATGAGTGAGATCAGCCGTTCGGCGCAGGAACAGACGACGGGCATTAACGAAATTAATCAGGCGGTGGCGCAACTCGACAGCATGGTGCAGAAGAATGCGGTGCTGGTTGAAGCCTCTTCGGCCTCTTCCGGGGCGTTGCAGAAACAGGCGACCGAGCTGGCTCAGGTGGTGGGACAGTTTAAGATTTAAGTGGATGATATAAAGGGTGAGGGCCTGGCGTGATGGCGGGCCCTTATTTTGGTTAATTGCGAATTAGCGTGGAATGTTTGAAAGCGGAAGCTAAAAACCGGCAGAATATGATGATGTGGTGGGCTGTTCCGTTCACTTTACGTAACTGCTTCTCTGTGGATTTACAGCCGGTGAACGGGCCAGGGGGGCTCAGTCGCCACCCCCCTGGCGACCCGGGCTCTCCGGCGGTAAAAAACGCCGCTGGCGCGGCCCCCTCCGCCTATCACTCTGGGCTTTTCGGACCGGGCGAGAGTCGCCTTCCCTGGCGACCTCGCCCTGGAGCGACGTCCCTGTCGCTCCTCCGGCCCTCCGTGAACGCTCCGGCGTTTTTTAAGCCGGGAATAACACCCTCATCGCTTCACGCTGTTTTCTTTAATAACGCCGACAATGCTTTTCCTGATTAATTTGGGCAGGAGATGAAAGGCAGCAACACTCCCCCGGCTCAAAAATGCCGACGGGATTCCGGCTCTCAGGGACGCTCCGCAGGGATGCGGGGCGAGGGAGCGCCTTACAGGGACGTTACATCGCGCCCGGTCCCGTTAAGAGAGCCGGGAGCACGGAGGGGACCCGAAGGGCATTTTTTTCGCCGGGCGCCGGGGGTTGTCAGGGGGCCGGACGCGTAAGGCCCCCTGACCCGTTCACCGGCTCAGCTATCGACATAAGCAAAATCATCTTAAGGTGAACGGAACCTTCTCCTGCGCTACATATTCACCCGGAAGATGGGGCAGTCACCGATAACTTCAGCTTCACGCTAAAGCGCGATGGCCCCCTTTTTATACATTAGCGAAAAATCACCTGCGCCCAACGGGCCAGTCCGGCGGTAACGGAACCAAAATCGTCCCCGCCCTCGATGGGAATATGGGGCAGCAGGGCGCCCAGCGCCTGGCGAACCAGCGGCGAACGGGCGCTGCCGCCGGTCAGATAGATGACATCCGGCATCTCGCTGCCGGACTCCAGCGTCAGAGTGACCTGCTCCAGAATGCGCTGCAGCGGCTGATTCAGCGCTGCCTCCATCCCCTGGCTATCGATATCGGCGATAAGCGCATCGCTGATAAAGTCAAGGCGCGTCGCAATCCGTGCGGTATCCGACAGCGCAATCTTGCTCTCTTCGGCGCAGCGCACCAGACGATAGCTCAGGCGCTGGCGCCAGACCGTCAATAGCCGTTCAACCTGTTGGGGCTGACGGGCGTCGCGCACCAGGTCTCTCAGTAACCGCCCGCAGGCCGGACTGTAGAAGTCGCTCTGGGCGGGTAGATCGTTGATAGCCACCGCGTTCCACCAGGGTAGGGTCGGCAGGGCGATGCCTTTTTCCGTTTCGCCGCCCATGCCCAGCAGCGGCATCAGCTGCTTAAAGGCCAGCGCGATATCCAGATCGTTACCGCCCACCCGGCAGCCGCTGTGGCCGAGCAGCGAGGCGTCGCGATCCCGGGAATTCAGCCACTGGGGTCCCATCAACAGTAGTGAACAGTCGGTGGTACCGCCACCGATATCCACCACCAGCACCCGTTGCTCATGGCTCAACGTCGCTTCAAAATCCAGCCCGGCGGCGACCGGTTCATACTGGAATGCCACCTCGCCAAAACCCGCACGCTTTGCGGCACGATCCAGAATGCCCTGAGCCTGAGCATTCGCGTCATCGCCGCCCAGCCCCTGGAAGTTGACAGGGCGGCCAATGACGGTGGCGGTGATTTCCTGGTCCAGGTGGGCCTCTGCCTGCTGGCGAATATGCAGCATCATGGCGCAGACCAGATCTTCAAACAGGGCTACCTGCTGTGGCTTCAGGCCGCTGGCACCCAGGAAGGATTTCGGTGATTTAACGAACCAGACCTCTTCCGGGTCGTCCATATAAAGGTCCAGCGCCGACTGGCCAAACAGCACGCTGGCGGGGGTAATAGCGATGTCTTCTTCGCGGTTATAGCTCATCGCGCGCTTAAGCAGCGCCTGGCCTTCGTTGCTACCCGGAGAGATTTGGTGATGACGCCACAGCCATTCGCTGATGCCTTCGCGGGTGGGGGCGCAGATCATTGACGCCAGCAGATTCCCCTGGGGCGTCAGCGGCAGCATTTCAGGGATGCCGTCGCGCATCACGGCCATTGCGCAGTTGGCGGTGCCATAGTCAAAACCGGTAAGCATCGTTAATTCCTGGTCGGGTCTCGAAGAAGGGGGGCGACTTTAGCGAAATGTCCGACATCCGGCAATATTTCTGGCGGGCTTGCCGCGGAATAAAAAAGCAAAGCGTCAGGCTACGCGGCCCGTTATGCTGAATCAAAGAACATGGAGATTGAGGAGCCGTTATGCTGACGCTGGAGCTAAATTATACGCCCCCCTACGACTGGAACTGGATGCTGGCCTTCCTGGGCGCGCGTGCCTGCGCAGGGCTGGAGTTAGTCACGCCAGAGCGTTATTGCCGCAGTCTGTCGCTTATGGGGCATAGCGGGCTGTTGACCCTGGAGCCCGATACGGCGCGCCATCGGTTGCGGGTGGGGCTAACGCCAGGGCTGGCGCCGGTCGCGCGTCAGGTGAGTGAACGTATAGGAGGGTTGCTGGATCTGGCGCACGATCCGGCGCCGACCCTGGCCGGACTGGGCCCGTTGGCGGCCAGCCGCCCCGGTCTGCGCCTGCCGGGGTGTATCGATCCTTTCGAACAGGCGGTGCGCGCCGTGCTGGGGCAACTGGTGAGCGTGGCGATGGCCGCGAAGCTGACCGCCAGAGTGGCGCAAACCTTCGGCGAGCCGCTGCCGGGGAATCCGGGCTGGCATCTGTTTCCTGAACCCCGGCGTCTGGCTTCTCTGGCGGCGGAACAGCTGCGGCCGCTGGGCATGCCGCTCCAGCGCGCCCGGGCGATAATTCATATCGCCGCGCTGTGCGCTGCCGGGGAATTCCCGCTTGAACGACCGGCATCGGTGGAGCAGGGGATTCGCCAGCTGATACAGCTGCCAGGCATCGGGCGCTGGACCGCCAGCTATTTCGCTCTGCGCGGTTGGCAGGCGCCGGACGTGTTCCTGGCGGATGATTATCTGGTGAAGCAGCGCTTTGCAGGAATGACGCCAGGGCAGATTCGCCGCTATGCCGAACGTTGGCAGCCGTGGCGCAGCTATGCGCTGTTGCATATCTGGAACAGCGATGGCTGGTTAGCCGCCTGATGGTTTTGTCTGGTATCAAATGCGTGAAATCCCTATAATTGCGGCGGCGGGCATAAGCGCGCTACCTTTCTTAACTTATCCTGACTGTTCAGGGTTTGCGCTGTAGCGGGTTCACAGAGCTAACCTGAGCCAGGAAGGACATATTATTCAGTGAATCAGGTCGTTTAATTTATGACTGACAAGTCTCATCAATGCGTCATCGTTGGGATCGCCGGCGCATCGGCATCAGGGAAAAGTCTTATCGCCAGTACGCTCTACCGTGAGCTGCGCGATCAGGTTGGCGATGAACACATTGGTGTTATTCCAGAAGATTGTTATTACAAAGATCAGGGTCACCTCTCCATGGAGGAGCGGATTAAGACCAATTACGACCACCCCAATGCCATGGATCACAATCTGCTGTTTCAGCATTTGCAAATGCTCAAGCAGGGGAAAAGTATCGAATTGCCGGTTTACAGCTATGTGGAGCATACCCGTACTCAGGAAACCGTCCATTTCGAACCGAAAAAAGTGATTATTCTGGAGGGGATTCTGCTGCTGACCGATGCGCGCCTGCGCCAGGAAATGAACTTCTCGATTTTCGTCGACACACCGCTGGATATTTGTCTGATGCGTCGTATTCGTCGCGACGTGAATGAGCGTGGTCGCTCTATGGACTCGGTAATGGCACAATATCAAAAGACGGTGCGTCCGATGTTCCTGCAGTTTATCGATCCTTCCAAGCAGTATGCGGATATTATTGTGCCACGCGGGGGTAAAAACCGCATTGCCATCGATATTCTGAAGGCCAAAATCAGTCAGTTTTTTGAGTAAAATCGCCCGAGGGGGCGGCATATTGTGCGCCCCTTCCGTCCGACTTAAGGAGAATAAAAGATGCGTCTGTGCGATCGTGATATCGAAGCCTGGCTCGATGAAGGCCGTTTAGCCATCACGCCGCGCCCGCCGGTGGAACGGATTAACGGCGCGACCGTTGACGTACGCCTGGGCAATAAATTCCGCACCTTCAGCGGTCACACGGCGGCGTTTATCGATCTGAGCGGTCCGAAGGCCGAAGTTAGCGCGGCTCTGGATCGGGTCATGAGCGATGAGATTGTGCTGCCGGAAGGAGATGCCTTCTACCTGCACCCCGGAGAGCTGGCATTGGCGATAACGCTGGAGTCGGTGCGCCTGCCGGACAACCTGGTCGGCTGGCTGGATGGCCGCTCGTCGCTGGCGCGTCTGGGGCTGATGGTGCACGTGACCGCTCACCGTATCGATCCAGGCTGGCAGGGCCATATCGTGCTGGAGTTTTACAACTCTGGAAAACTGCCGCTGGCGTTGCGCCCCGGTATGATTATCGGCGCCCTGAGCTTCGAACCGCTGTCCGGGCCTGCGGCAAGGCCTTATAACCGACGCCAGGACGCGAAATATCGCGACCAGCAGGGCGCCGTTGCCAGCCGTATCGACAAGGATTAGTTGGAACGCACGCACATTTGAGGACGTAATGAGACGATTTCTTACCACGCTGATGATACTGCTGGTCGTACTGGTTTCCGGTCTTACCGCGCTGGTGGTGATGGTGGATCCTAATGACTTCCGCAGCTACATGGTAAAGCAGGTTGAACAGCGCAGCGGATATCAGCTGAAGCTTAACGGCCCGTTACGCTGGCACGTCTGGCCGCAGCTCAGCATTCTCTCGGGGCGGATGTCGTTAACCGCGCCGGGTGCCAGTCAGCCGCTGGTCAGCGCGGATAATATGCGTCTCGATGTCGATCTTCTGCCGCTGATTTCTCATCGTCTGCAGGTCAGTCAGGTGATGCTGAAAGGGGCGGTGATTCAACTTACGCCCCAGAGCGAGGAGCGACGCCCGGCGGATGCGCCGGTGGCTCCAGGCTCCACCCGGGCGCCGGGGGATGAAACCCGGGGTTGGTCTTTTGATATCGGTCGCCTTGAGGTGGCCGACAGCCTGCTGGTGTTCCAGCACGGCGATGATGAACAGGTGGCGGTGCGCGGCATCAATCTGCAGATGGAGCAGGATGAGCATCACCGCGGTCAGCTCTCCTTTAGCGGGCGCATCAACCGCGATCAGCGCGATCTGACGCTGTCGATGGATGCAAGTCTGGATGCCAGCGACTATCCCGAAAATCTGAGCGCGAATTTCACCCGCCTGGAGTACCAGCTCCAGGGGGCCGATCTGCCGCAGCAGGGCATCAGCGGGCAGGGGAGCTTTAAGGCGCTGTGGCGAGAGCCGGAAAAGCGCCTGAGCCTGAACGACTTTTCCATGACCGCCAACGATAGCACGCTGCGCGGCGCGCTGAGCGTCGTATTGAGCGAGCAGCCGGTCTGGAAGCTGGATCTGGCATCGGATAATCTGAATCTGGATGCACTGATGGTCCGCGCCAGCGCAGATGGAACGCCCGTCACCAACCAGCAGGGGCAGAGCCGGGTGCGTCCGCGACCGGTGATTGCCAGTAGCGGTGACGAGCCCCAGTACAGTTTGCTGCACGCTTTCAGCGGCGAGATTGATCTGAAGCTTGCCGGTCTGCGCTGGCGCGGTCTGAACTTTAGCGATGTCGCCAGCCATATGGTCAATAACGGCGGCGTGCTGAATATCGATAAGCTGGAAGGACGGCTGGGTAACGGGAAGATCTCGCTGCCGGGCAGCGTGGATGTTCGCAGCGACGAGGCACTGGTCAACTTTCGGCCTCAGGTAGAAAATATCGAGATGGCGCCGCTGCTGACGGCCTTCGATTATCCGCTGGCGGTGTCGGGCCAGCTTTCGATGTCCGGCGAGTTTTCCGGCAGCCAACTGGATGCCGAAGCCTTCCGCCATAACTGGCAGGGGAAGGCCAGCATTGATATGCGTAATGCCCGGCTGCAGGGCATGAACTTCCAGCAGCTGGTTCAGCAGGCGGTGACCCGTGAGAATAACGATGTTTCGGCGCAGCAGGAGTATGAAACCGCGACGGTTATGAACCAGTTTCACTCCAGCGCCTCGCTGGATAAGGGCATTCTGACGCTTGAGAAAATGGCGGGCAGCTCACAGGTGCTGGCGCTGGAAGGTAGCGGCACCCTGGATCTCGCCAAAGAGCTGTGCGACGCGCTGTTTAACGTACGGGTGATTGACGGCTGGGGCGGCGACAGCGCGCTGGTGGAAACCCTGAAACAGACGCCGATCCCGCTGCGTATCTATGGTCCATGGAGCCAGTTGAACTACAACCTGCAGGTAGACAGAGGGCTGCGCAACCACTTGCGCGATGAAGCGAAGCAGCGTCTGAAAGAGTGGGCGGAGCGTAATAAAGAGAGCCGTAAAGGGCAGGATCTGCAGAAGCTGTTGAAGGATATGTAGCTCACCCCTCACCCCTCACCCTAACCCTCTCCCCAAAGGGGAGAGGGGACTGGCTGGAGACTCCCTCGCACACAAAGGGGAGAGGGGACAGGCTGGAGACTCCCTCGCACACAAAAGGGAGAGGGGACTGGCTGGAGACCCTCTCGCACACAAAGGGGAGAGGGGACTGGCTGGAGACCCTCTCGCACACAAAGGGGAGAGGGGACTGGCTGGAGACCCTCTCGCACACAAAAGGGAGAGGGGACTGGCTGGAGCCCCTCTCGCACACAAAAGGGAGAGGATCCGGGTTATTGCGGGTTTTCTCCCTCTCCCTCCGGGAGAGGGCCGGGGTGAGGGGGCACAATCAACACCTTCTGCACCCGATGACTTTCCACTTCCAGGGTGCGTAACAGATAGTCACCAACCTGAACCTCTTCACCAGACGAGGGAACGTGCTGTAGCAGCTCCATCAGCAGACCCGCCACGGTGTTATAGTCGCGCTTATCGCTGAGCGGCAGAGGTACATAAAGCACCAGATCGTCCAGCGGCATATGACCGTTCACCGTCCAACTGCCGTCCGGGTTAGCGGTAATATCGTGACGGGCGTCGATCTCTTCGGCCTCATTAGGTAGATTACCGGCAATGGTCTCGGTAATATCGCTTAGGGTCACCAGCCCCTCTACCGAACCAAACTCATCCACCACGAAGGCGAAATGGGTGTGAGCGTTACGGAACTGCTCCAGCGCCGGAAGCAGCGTCAGGGTTTCCGGGAACACCAGCGGCTGGCGCACCAGCGCCCGCAGGTCCAGCGCCTCCCCACGCAGCGCCTGCCCCAGCAGGTCGATAACGTGGACCACGCCCAGCAGATTATCCTCACCGCCGGTGACCACCACCCGGGTGTGCTGGTTTTTTTCCAGCAGGGCACGGATTTTATCCATCGGGTCGCCCAGATCGATATATTCGATATCGTGGCGCGAGGTCATAATGCTGCTGACGGTGCGCTGATTCAGATTCAGCACCCGGCCTATCATCATGCGCTCCTGAGGATCGAAAATCTCTTCTGTGTTTTCCTGGGCGGCCACCAGCGCGTCGCCGTCGAGTTCTCTCTCTTCCTTATTACCGCTCAACATGCGCATGACCGCTTCGGCGGTGCGCTGGCGTAGCGAATAGTTGGCCGACAGAAAGCGGCGGCGGTTAAAATTCGCCAGCTGATTAAGCGCCTCAATCACCACCGAGAAGCCGATGGCGGCATAGAGGTAGCCTTTGGGAATATGGAAGCCAAAACCTTCCGCCACCAGGCTAAAGCCAATCATCAGCAGGAAGCTCAGGCACAGGATCACGATGGTCGGATGGTTGTTAACGAAGCTGGTCAGGGCCTTGCTTGCCAGCATCATCAGGCTGATGGCGATGATCACCGCCGCCATCATCACCCCAAGGTGGTCCACCATTCCGACGGCGGTAATGACCGAATCCAGCGAAAAGATGGCATCCAGCACCACAATCTGGGCGACCACGCTCCAGAATTTAGCGCCGCGTCGCTGGCTGGGCGCTTCCTGGTCTTTGCCCTCCAGCCGTTCATTCAGCTCCATGGTGGCCTTGAACAGCAGGAACAGCCCGCCGAACAGCATAATCAGGTCCCGGGCGCTGAAGCTCAGCGTCCTGATATGGAACAGCGGTTGGGTCAGGGTGACCAGCCAGGAGATAGAGGCCAGCAGCACCAGGCGCATCAGCATGGCCAGCATCAGGCCGGTAATTCTGGCCCGGTCGCGCTGGCGGGGAGGAAGCTTTTCAGCAAGGATGGCGATAAACACCAGGTTATCGATACCGAGCACCAGTTCGATAACGATCAGGGTGACTAACCCTGCCCAGATTGAGGGATCGGCGATCCATTCCATAGGGCGTTGGCTACCTTCATAACGTATGACGAATGTCACATCGTAATCCTGGTGAGCGATGATGCCAAATGCAATTATATACTGCGATTAATCTTAAACGGAGAAGGGCGGTCATTTCATAATCACCCGATAACCAGATAATTACCATGAGGAATTATTAAGTGAACAAGGGGGCTGCTATAGGTAACTGTCTTAATACCAGTGAGAATTTACTGGGAAATATCTGTTAATTATGGTTGATGTATATGGCGCTGCTTAATGTCAATATAAAGAAAATCCTAAAACCAAAAAATTGCGCAGTTAATATTATTCTTAAAAACGTGATAACCGCGACCTGTTAACTTGCCTGGTAATAAGTTAGCTGCAACAATCGATTTCAGCGTTTGGCGATTAACGTTATGGCATGGATTAAGTTTGCTCGGTTATTTCTCTATTGAGTAAATTATGTTCATTATTTTGCCAACCTGGGACTTGTCCTGGAGACTGGCAGCTAACGCGGTATAAACAACAACTTACTGACTCTCAGTTGATTGGTAGCTGTAAAGCCAGGGGCGGTAGCATGTCCCTTAACCGGTCAATTAGCCCACTTATTCTGTCAATAACTTACGCTTGATAAGGCCAATTTTAGGAATGATTCCATTTATATTCCAGTGCCAAAATCCGCATTCTTTATCGGAACTTTAGCGTAGCGACGATTATTATTTTCAGGATAATGACTCTGCCATAGTGATAAATATTCAATGATGAAATCCAAACTAAAATTGATGCCATTATTGGTGTCTGTGACCCTGATGAGCGGCTGTACCATATTGCCCGGGAGCAATATGTCGACGTTCGGCAAAGATGTTGTCAAACAGCAGGATTCAGATTTTGATGTTGACCGGATGGTAAATGTTTATCCGTTAACGCCAAGGCTGGTGGAGCAGCTGCGTCCGCGTCCTAATGTCGCGCAGCCGAATGCGGGACTGGAACAGGAAATCGCGGGTTATCAATATCGTGTCGGTCCTGGGGACGTGCTGAACGTCACCGTCTGGGACCACCCGGAACTGACCACCCCGGCGGGTCAGTATCGTAGTTCAAGCGATACCGGTAACTGGGTCCAGGCCGATGGTTCGGTGTTCTATCCCTATATCGGTAAGGTCCACGTCGCAGGCAAAACCCTGGCGGAGATTCGCGATCAGATTACTGGTCGCCTTGCCTCCTATATCGCCGATCCCCAGGTTGACGTGAACGTCGCGGCCTTCCGTTCCCAGAAAGCCTATATTTCCGGCCAGGTTCAGAAGTCTGGCCAGCAGGCGATCACCAACGTGCCGCTGACGATACTGGACGCCATTAACGCCGCGGGCGGCCTGACCGAAAACGCCGACTGGCGCAATGTGGTACTAACCCACAACGGTAAAGAGCAGCGCATCTCTCTGCAGGCGCTGATGCAGAATGGCGACCTCAGCCAGAACCACTTGCTGTATCCGGGCGATATTCTCTACGTACCGCGTAATGACGATCTGAAAGTCTTCGTTATGGGCGAAGTGAAGAAACAGAGCACCCTGAAGATGGACTTCAGCGGTATGACCCTGACCGAAGCGCTGGGCTCGGCGGAAGGTATCGATATGACCACCTCCGACGCCACCGGCATCTTCGTTATCCGTCCGTTGAACAACGACCGCAACGGCAAGATCGCCAGCGTCTACCAGCTGGATATGTCCGACGCCACGTCGTTGATTATGGCGACCAACTTCCGTCTGCAGCCTTATGACGTGGTTTATGTCACCACTGCACCGGTGGCTCGCTGGAACCGTCTGGTCAGTCAGCTGCTGCCGACCATCAGCGGTGTCCGCTATATGACCGATACGGCTAGCGATATTCATAACTGGTAACGCCTTATGTTTAACAAAATACTTGTGGTTTGTGTGGGGAACGTCTGCCGTTCCCCCACGGCAGAGCGTCTGCTCAAGAACTATCAGCCCGGACTCACGGTGGAGTCGGCGGGACTTGGCGCGCTGGTTGGCCGGGAGGCGGATGCCAGCGCTCTGGAGATCGCCCGCGCGCACGACCTGTCGCTGGAGGGCCACTGCGCCCGCCAGGTCACCGGCAAAATGTGCCGTGGCTACGATCTGATCCTCGCCATGGAAAAGCGTCATATCCACTCGCTGTGCGAACTTGCCCCGGAAATGCGCGGCAAGGTGATGCTGTTTGGGCACTGGGATAACGAGCGTGAGATCCCTGACCCCTTCCGCAAAAGCCGCGAGGCCTTTGAAGCGGTATACGACCTTCTCGACCTTTCTGCCCGTAAGTGGGCGCAAGCACTGACAGCTCAGCAGGGATAACAATGACAGAACAAGTAAAACATTCTGCCGCCTCGACTGAGGGCAATGATGAAATCGATATCGGCCGCCTGATTGGTACGGTCATTGAGGCCCGCTGGTGGGTGCTGGGGACCACCGCGGTCTTCGCGACCATCGCTATCGTTTACGTCATGTTCGCTACGCCTATCTACAGCGCGGATGCGATGGTACAGATAGAGCAAAACTCCACCAGCTCGCTGGTCCAGGATATCAACAGCGCCCTGAACAGCAAGCCCCCCGCCTCCGAGGCGGAAATGCAGCTGATTCAGTCGCGTCTGGTGCTGGGCAAGACCGTAGACGATCTCGACCTGGATATCGCGGTTGAGAAGAACCACTTTCCGCTGTTCGGCGCCGGTTGGGACCGTCTGATGGGCCGTCAGGATGACACTGTAAAGGTCACCACTTTTAATCTGCCTGCAGGCGGAGCAAAGCAGACCTGGACCGTGGAAGTGGTGGATGACACCCACTATCTGCTGAGCAACGACGACGGCTTCAGCGCCCGCGGCGAAGTCGGCAAACCGCTGAACAAAGATGGCGTGACCATGAAGATAGACGCCATTCACGCCTCGCCAGGCAGCGATTTCACCGTGACCAAATACTCCACGCTGGGCATGATTAAATCGCTGCAGGGTAACCTGAGCGTGACTGAAAGCGGTAAGGATACCGGCGTGATGACCCTGACCTTCACCGGTGAGGATCGCGATCAGATTCGTGACATTCTGAATGCCATCACCCGTAACTACCAGGCGCAGAACATCGAGCGTAAATCGGCTGAAGCCTCACACAGCCTGAAATTTCTCGATAAACAGCTGCCGGAGGTGCGCGGCCATCTGGACGAGGCGGAAAACAAGCTTAACGCCTACCGTCAGAACAAAGATTCCGTGGATCTGCCGCTGGAGGCCAAATCGGTACTTGATTCGGTGGTGAATATCGATGCCCAGCTTAACGAACTGACCTTTAAAGAAGCCGAAATCTCCAAGCTGTATACCAAACGCCACCCGGCCTACCGCACTCTGCTGGAAAAACGTCGGGTGCTGGAAGATGAGAAAGCGAAGCTGAATTCGCGTATCAGCGATATGCCGCAGACCCAGCAGGAGATCGTGCGTCTGACCCGCGACGTGGAGTCCGGTCAGCAGGTCTATATGCAACTGCTGAATAAACAGCAGGAGCTGAAGATCACCGAAGCCAGCACCGTGGGTAACGTGCGTATCGTCGATCCGGCTATTACCCAGCCGGGCGCGGTGAAGCCGAAGTCGGCGCTGGTGATTCTGGGCAGCATTATTCTGGGCCTGATGCTGTCGATTATCGGCGTACTGCTGCGCGCCATCCTGAACCGCGGTATCGAAAGTCCGCAGGCGCTGGAAGATGCGGGCCTCAACGTTTATGCCAGCATCCCGCTTTCCGACTGGCAGAAAGAGCGCGATACCGTTAAGACCATCAAGGGCGAGAAGCGCTACAAGCAGAGCCAGCTTCTGGCGGTGGGCAATCCGACCGACCTCGCCATCGAGGCGATCCGCAGCCTGCGTACCAGCCTACACTTCGCCATGATGCAGTCCAGCAATAATGTGCTGATGCTTTCCGGGGTCAGCCCCTCCATCGGTAAAACCTTTGTGGCGGCCAACCTGGCGGCGGTGATCAGCCAGACCAATAAGCGGGTGTTGCTGATCGACTGTGATATGCGTAAAGGCTATACCCATGAACTGCTGGGCACCACCAATGCCCATGGCCTGTCTGACCTGCTGGTCGGGCAGGGGGACATTGCCAGCGCGGTTCAGAAAACTTCCATTCCGGGCTTTGACCTGGTACCGCGCGGCCAGGTGCCGCCGAACCCTTCCGAGCTGCTGATGAGCGAGCGTTTTGAAGCGCTGGTGAAGTGGGCCAGTCAGCACTACGACATGGTGGTTATCGATACCCCGCCGATCCTGGCGGTGACCGATGCCGCCGTAGTGGGTCGTCTGGCGGGCACGACGCTTGTGGTAGCGCGTTATGCCATGAACACCCTGAAAGAGGTGGAAACCAGCGTCGGTCGCTTCGAACAGAACGGCATCAAGGTTCGCGGCGTGATTCTGAACTCCGTCTTCCGTCGGGCTTCCGGCTACCAGGACTATGGCTATTACGAGTATGAGTACAAGTCAGAGAGCCGCTGAGTTTCTGCCCGAACGCCAGGGCATCAGTGGGGCCGCGCTTTGGGGCGGCCCTGACGGCAAATATGATTTGAGGAAAAGATAAAAAATGGTCAATCAAACGCGTCCTCTGGTTTCAATCTATATGCCTACCTGGAATCGTCAGCAACTGGCCATTCGCGCCATTAAATCGGTGCTGCGCCAGGATTACGATAACTGGGAGATGATCATTGTCGATGACTGCTCCTCCTCTTATGAGCAGTTGCAGCAGTTTGTGAGCGAGCTGAACGACTCCCGGGTGACCTACGTTCACAACGAGATTAACTCCGGCGCCTGTGCGGTGCGCAACCAGGCGATTCTGCAGGCGAAAGGCGAATTTATTACCGGAATTGACGACGACGACGAATGGACGCCGAACCGGCTCTCGGTGTTCCTGGAACACCGGCATCAGCTGGTGACCCACGCCTTTTTGTATGCCAACGACTATGTGTGCAGAGGCGAGGTCTATTCTCAGCCGGCCAGCCTGCCGCTATACCCCAAAACGCCGTTTACCCTAAAGCAGTTCTTTAAGCGCAATATTATCGGCAACCAGATCTTTACCTATACCAAACGCTTTCAGGCCAGTCTGTTCGATGTCACGCTGCCTGCAGCCCAGGATTACGACGCCTTCCTGCGCCTGGTGGTGGACAATGGCGCCCCCTGGAAAGTGGAAGAAGCCACCCAGGTACTGCACGTTAACCACGGTGGTTTAAAGATCGGCACCTCGCGCAAGAAATTTGCCGGCTACTTTAATTTCTATCGCAAGCATAAAGACAAATTCGACCGCGGCAGTCGTAAGTATCAGCTGTATACGCTGTATACGATTCGCAACAAGCGGATGTCCCTGCGTACCTGCATGGCGCTGCTGTCGCTGCGTAACACCAAGCGCATGGCTCAGGGCTTTATAGGGAAATAATGATGCATTTACTGGAAGATTTACGCGCTAACTCCTGGAATCCGCGCCCGTGCTTCATGGTGGTTTCTTACCGTATCGCCCATTTTTGCTCGGTCTGGCGTAAGAAAAACGTCCTGAACAACCTGTGGGCCGCGCCGGTGCTGATTATGTACCGCTTACTGACCGAATGCCTGTTTGGTTACGAAATTCAGGCCGCGGCAGTTATCGGTCGTCGCTTTACCATTCATCACGGCTACGGCGTGGTCATCAGTAAGTTTGCCGTTATTGGCGATGACTTCGCCATTCGCCATGGCGTGACCATTGGCGGGCGCGGCGGTATTGGCGGTCGTGATAAAAGTCAGTCGCGACCGGTGATCGGTAACCATGTCGAAGTGGGCGCCAACGTGATGCTTATCGGTCCTATTACTATCGGCGATAACGTGGTTATCGGCGCGGGCAGCCTGGTGCTGGACAGCGTGCCGGACAATGCGGTGGTGATGGGCGATAAGGCCAGAGTAAAGGTAGTGAAGTGAATATCTTACAATTTAATGTGCGCCTTGCAGAAGGCGGCGCGGCCGGTGTGGCGCTTGACCTTCATCAGCGGGCACGGGCAGCGGGTCTTTCTTCACGCTTTATATACGGCTACGGCAAAGGCGGCAAAAACAGCGTCAGCCATGACAACTACCCGGACGTAGTCAAACACACGCCGCGTCTGGTCTCTGTCGCCAATATTGTGCTGTTTCGTTTCCTTAACCGCGACCCGTTCGGCAATCTGAATAACCTTTATCGCACGGTGACGCGCAGCGAAGGGCCGGTGGTGCTGCATTTCCACGTGCTGCACAGCTACTGGCTCAACCTGAAAGAGGTGGTGGCGTTCTGCCAGAAGGTGAAGAGCCATAAGCCTGACGTGACCCTGGTCTGGACGCTGCACGATCACTGGAGCGTTACCGGTCGCTGCGCTTTTACCGATGGCTGCGAAGGCTGGAAAAGCGGCTGTAGCGCCTGTCCAACCCTGACCAACTATCCGCCGGTAAAGGTGGATCGCGCCGCCAGTCTGGTGGGCGAAAAGCGCGACCTGTTTCGCAGCATGCTGGGTCTGGGCTGCCGCTTTATTTCGCCAAGTAACCACGTGGCGGAGGCCTTTAACAGCCTGTATGGCGCCGGGCGCTGTAAGGTGATTAACAACGGTATCGACGTGGCCACCGAGGCGATTCTGGCGGATCTACCCGCCGTGGCTCCGGGGCAGGGGGCGCCGAAAGTCGCCGTGGTGGCGCACGATTTGCGCTACGACGGGAAAACCGATCAGAAGCTGGTGCGCGAGCTGATGGCGCTGGGCGATAAAATCGAGCTGCACACCTTTGGCAAGTTCTCGCCCTTTGAAGGACCGAACGTGATCAACCACGGTTTTATGACCGATAAGCGCGCTCTGATGAGCGAGCTGAACCAGATGGATTCTCTGGTGTTCAGCTCGCGGGTGGACAACTATCCGCTGATTCTGTGTGAAGCGCTGTCGATTGGGGTACCTGTTATCGCCACCCACAGCGACGCCGCCCGTGAAGTGCTGGCCAGAACCGGCGGGCGCACCTTTAGCGCGCAAGAGGTGGCGGCGCTGGCCCAGTTGCCGAAGGCGCAGCTGGCCCAGGCAGTCTTTGACTGCGACCTTGCGGCGTTTATGGCCGAATCGCGCAAGGCCTATAGCGGAAAACAGATGCTGGAGGAGTATGTCTCGTTCTATCAGAGTCTGTAGCTACCTGCTGTTACCCATTATCTATCTGCTGGTTAACGTTAAGCTGGTTAACCTGGGTGAAAGCTTCCCTGTCACCATCGTGACCTTTCTGCCGGTTATTTTGCTGCTGTTTATGGAACGCATCAGCCTGAAAAAGCTGATGATAGCACTGGGTATCGGCGCCGGGCTGACGTTGTTCAACTACATCTTCGGCCAGTCGCTGGATGCCAGTAAGTATGTCACCTCGACAATGCTGTTCGTCTATATCGTCATCATTATCGGGATGACCTGGAGCATTCGCTTTAAGACGGTTTCACAGCGTAACCATCGCAAATTGTTGAGAATGTTCTATATCGTTATCGGCATTGTGGTGAGTATCGCTGCGGTAGAGATGATTGAGATTATCCTTACTGGTGGAAGTAGCCTGCTTAAAACAATCTCTGGTTATTTGATATACAGTAATAGCTATGTTCTGAATTTTATTAAATTCGGCGGGAAACGTACTACGGCGCTCTATTTTGAACCCGCATTCTTTGCATTGGCATTAATCTCAATTTGGCTTTGCGTAAAGCAGTTCGGTATCAAAACCCCCAAGACTGATGCTATGATTTTGTTAGGCATAGTTCTTTCAGGGTCTTTCTCCGGGGTGATGACCTTTATTATGTTCTATCTGCTGGAGTGGGGCTTTAAGTACCTGAATGCCAACGCAATAAGGAAGAAGTTACCGCTGGCGATTATTTCGCTAGGGGCCTTTATGGTCGGGCTGGTATTTGGTTTCCCGTATATTGCTGACCGTATTGGTGATTTAGGGACCGAAGGATCGTCATCTTACTATCGTATTGTCGGGCCGCTGGTGATGGTCGGATACTCCCTGACCAATATTGATGGTGTAGTGCGATTTGGTTCTCTTTACGAATATGTCGCATCATTCGGAATTTTTAACGGTGCGGACGTCGGTAAAACCATAGACAATGGGCTGTATCTGCTAATCATCTATTTTTCATGGTTTGCGATTATTCTTACTGCCTGGTATATGGCACGGATTGTAAAAATGTTCCGCGGAGCCTTTGGCAATAACCAGAACTTCCGCGTACAGCTTTGGCTGTTTATGCCATTGTCGTTGTTTTTTACCGGCTCAATATTTAGTCCGGAATATGCGTTCTTAATCGTCTGTCCGTTTATTCTGCGTAAAGCGTTAAACAACACAGACTCCTTATGAGGTCAGATATGATTCTGTTAAGCGTGATTACTGTCGCCTGGAAAAATTATGAAGGGGTGGTGAAAACCTGGCAGTCGCTGGCTCATCTGGCAGATACCCCGGGGATCGAGTTCGAGTGGATCGTGGTAGATGGCGACTCGCAGGACGGTACCCGCGAATTTCTGGAAAACCTGAACGGACAGTACCAGTTACGCTACCTCAGCGAGAAAGATAACGGCATCTATGACGCCATGAACAAGGGCATTGCGATGTCTCGTGGGCGTTACGCCATCTTCCTGAACTCCGGCGATGTCTTCCACCAGAACGTCGGCGAAGTGGCGCAGCAGCTGGCGCAGCAAAAACAGGATCGCGCCATGTATCTTGGCGATGCGCTGTTGGATTTCGGCGATGGTAATAAAGTGCGTCGTAGCGCTAAAAGCGGCTGGTACATATACCACAGCCTGCCCGCCAGCCATCAGGCGATTTTTTTCCCGGTGAATGGGCTTAAGCAATATCCCTACGATCTGCAATATAAAGTCTCTTCCGATTACGCGCTGGCCGCCAGAATGTATAAAGAGGGCTACCCCTTTAAACGCCTCAAAGGGCTGGTATCTGAATTTTCTATGGGCGGCGTCTCGACCTCGAATAATCTTGAATTATGCCGCGATGCTAAAAAAGTACAGCGTCGGATATTGCGGGTACCTGGTTTTCTGGCTGAAATTTCATATCAATTTCGGTTACGGACCACCGGTAAAGCTAAGGCGCTGTATAACAAGGCATAACCGCACAGCATAAGGAAATAATATGCAGGAGTTAAGCGGATTCTCGGTGCCGAAAGGCTTCCGGGGAGGGCACCCTATTAAGGTTCAACTGTGGTGGGCGGTACAGGCAACGCTATTTGCATGGTCCCCACAAATACTCTATCGGTGGCGCGCTTTTTTATTACGGCTGTTCGGCGCACGAATTGGAAAAAATGTGGTTATTCGCCCATCGGTGAAAATTACCTACCCGTGGAAATTAACCCTTGGCGATTATGTCTGGGTAGGCGACGACGCGGTGTTATACAACCTGGGCGATATTTCCATCGGCGCTAACGCCGTGGTTTCACAGAAATGTTATCTGTGCACCGGCAGTCACGATTATATGAGCGAGCATTTCGATATTAACGCCACCCCAATTGTGATTGGCGAGAAATGTTGGCTGGCGACGGATGTCTTCGTCGCGCCCGGCGTTGAAATTGGCGCCGGCACCGTGGTGGGGGCCCGTAGCAGCGTATTTAAGTCGCTGCCGGCCAACGCCATTTGTCGGGGCAACCCGGCGCAGGTAGTACGCAATCGAACGCCGGAATAAATAAACGGCGTAGAAAAAACCAGGGTTTTTGCACACTCACGGCTCAATGTCGAGCCTGGCGCTAAGACATAGCCCGACATAATACAGAGGATAAAATTTTATGAGTAAAGTGGCTCTCATTACCGGCGTAACCGGGCAGGATGGCTCTTATCTGGCTGAATTACTGCTTGAGAAGGGGTATGAAGTGCACGGTATCAAACGCCGCGCGTCCTCCTTTAATACCGAGCGCGTCGACCACATTTATCAGGATCCCCATGCCAGCAACCCGAAGTTCCACCTGCACTATGGCGATCTGACCGACTCCTCTAACCTGACCCGCATTCTGAAAGAGGTGCAGCCGGACGAGGTCTATAACCTTGGCGCTATGAGTCACGTCGCGGTTTCTTTCGAATCGCCGGAATACACCGCGGACGTGGATGCCATCGGCACCCTGCGCCTGCTGGAAGCCATCCGCTTCCTGGGTCTGGAGAAGAAAACCCGTTTCTATCAGGCTTCCACTTCTGAACTCTATGGTCTGGTGCAGGAAATCCCCCAGAAAGAGACCACGCCGTTCTACCCGCGTTCTCCGTATGCGGTCGCCAAACTGTACGCCTACTGGATCACCGTCAACTACCGTGAATCCTACGGCATGTACGCCTGTAACGGCATTCTGTTCAACCATGAATCTCCGCGCCGTGGCGAAACCTTCGTGACCCGTAAGATCACCCGCGCTATCGCCAACATCGCTCAGGGTCTGGAGAAGTGCCTGTACCTTGGCAACATGGACTCCCTGCGTGACTGGGGCCATGCCAAAGATTACGTGAAAATGCAGTGGATGATGCTGCAGCAGGAGCAGCCGGAAGACTTCGTTATCGCAACGGGCGTTCAGTATTCGGTACGTCAGTTCGTGGAAATGGCGGCGGCGAAGCTGGGCATCAAACTGCGCTTTGAAGGTGAAGGCGTGGATGAAAAAGGCATCGTTGAATCGGTCACCGGTCATGACGCACCGGGCGTGGCGCCGGGCGATGTGATTGTCTCTGTCGATCCGCGTTACTTCCGTCCGGCGGAAGTGGAAACCCTGCTGGGCGATCCGACCCTTGCGCACGAAAAACTGGGCTGGAAACCGGAAACCACCCTGCAGGAGATGGTCTCCGAAATGGTCGCTAAAGATCTCGAAGCCGCGAAGAAGCACTCGCTGCTGAAGTCTCACGGCTATGAGGTGGCCATCGCGCTGGAGTCCTGAGCATGACGAAACAACGGATCTTTGTGGCCGGCCACCGTGGAATGGTGGGGTCGGCCATCGTCCGCCAGCTGGAGCAGCGCGGGGACGTTGAGCTGGTGCTGCGCGGTCGCGACGAGCTGAATCTGCTGGACGGCGCCGCCGTGGACGCTTTCTTTGCCCGCGAGGCCATCGACCAGGTTTACCTGGCGGCGGCCAAAGTGGGGGGAATTGTCGCCAACAATAGCTTTCCGGCGGACTTCATCTACCAGAACATGATGATCGAGAGCAACATCATTCACGCGGCCCACAGCCACAACGTGAATAAGCTGCTGTTCCTGGGATCGTCCTGTATCTATCCGAAGATGGCCAATCAGCCGATCAAGGAGAGCGAACTGCTGCAGGGCACGCTTGAGCCGACCAACGAGCCCTACGCTATCGCCAAGATCGCGGGTATTAAGCTGTGCGAATCCTACAACCGTCAGTATGACCGGGACTATCGCTCGGTAATGCCGACCAACCTGTACGGACCGAACGACAACTTCCACCCGAGCAACTCCCACGTGATCCCGGCGCTGCTGCGTCGCTTTCACGAGGCGACCCGGGAGAATGCGCCGGACGTGGTGGTGTGGGGCAGCGGTACGCCGATGCGCGAATTCCTGCACGTGGACGATATGGCGGCAGCCAGCATCCACGTGATGGAGCTGGATCGCGAAGTGTGGCAGGAGAACACCGAGCCGATGCTGTCGCATATCAACGTCGGCACCGGGGTGGACTGCACCATTCGCGAGCTGGCCCAGACCGTGGCCAAAGTGGTGGGCTATCGCGGCCGCATCGTGTTCGATGCCTCGAAGCCGGACGGCACGCCGCGCAAGCTGTCGGACGTCAGCCGCCTGCACAGCCTGGGCTGGTTCCATGAAATTGGTCTGGAGCCGGGACTGGCCAGCACCTATCAGTGGTTCCTCGAAAACCAGCAGCGGTTCCGGGGGTAAGGATGTTCCTGAGCGAGGCGGATTTCGCCACAGTGGTGCGTAGCACGCCGTTAATCTCCATCGATTTGATCGTGGAGAATGAACGCGGGGAGTTCCTGGTTGGGCGGCGTAACAACCGCCCGGCACAGGGTTACTGGTTTGTACCGGGCGGCCGCGTACAGAAGGACGAAACGCTGAGTTCCGCCTTCGGGCGTCTGACCCTGAATGAGCTGGGCAAAGCCTTTACCCTGGATGAGGGACGCTTTTATGGGGTCTGGCAGCACTTCTACGACGACAACTTTTCGGGAAGTGACTTTTCGACCCACTACATCGTGCTGGGTTTCCGGCTGACGGTGAAGGAGGGCGAGCTGCAACTGCCCACCGAACAGCATAACGACTATCGCTGGCTGTTACCGGACGCGCTGGTTGAGAACGATAAGGTCCATGACAACAGTCGCGCTTACTTCCTGGAAGAGCGCAAGCGCGAGGTTCCCGGTCTATGAAGATTCTGGTCTACGGCATTAACTACTCCCCGGAGCTGACCGGTACTGGCAAATACACCGGTGAGATGGTGGCGTGGATGGCTGACCAGGGCCACGAGGTGCGGGTGATTACCGCACCGCCTTATTACCCGGAGTGGCAGGTGCGTACTGACTACTCGGGCTGGAAATATCGAAAAGAGCAGGGGACGGCCACTGTCTGGCGCTGCCCGATGTATGTGCCGAAGCAGCCTTCGACCCTGAAGCGGCTGGTTCACCTGGGCAGTTTTGCCCTGAGCTCCCTGTTTCCGCTGCTGGCCCAGCGGCGCTGGAAGCCGGACCGGATCATCGGCGTGGTGCCGACCCTGTTCTGCACCCCGGGGATGCGGCTGCTGGCTGCACTTACCGGTGCCCGTACGGTGCTGCATATTCAGGATTATGAAGTGGACGCCATGCTGGGTCTGGGTATGGCGGGCAAAGAGAAGGGCGGCAAGGTCGCGCGGCTGGCCAGCGCTTTTGAGCGCAGCGGGCTGCACAACGTAGACCATGTCTCCACCATCTCCCGTTCGATGATGAATAAAGCCATCGAAAAAGGGGTGGCGCCTGAGCGTGTGATCTTCTTCCCCAACTGGTCGGAAGTGGCGCGCTTTCACGATGTCACTGCTGAGCAGGCCGATGCATTGCGCGACCGACTGGGGCTGGATGAACAGAAAAAAATCATCCTCTATTCCGGCAACATCGGTGAAAAGCAGGGGCTGGAGAATGTGATTGAAGTGGCTAAACGCCACAGCGACCGGCCCTGGCAGTTTGTGATTGTCGGCCAGGGGGGCGGTAAGGCCCGGCTGGCGCAGATGGTGGCCGATTACGGTCTGGATAACGTGAGTTTCCTGCCGCTTCAGCCTTATGAAGATTTGCCTGCGCTACTCAAGATGGCCGACTGCCATCTGGTGATTCAGCGCCGCGGCGCAGCCGATGCGGTACTGCCGTCGAAGCTGACCAATATTCTGGCGGTGGGAGGCAATGCGGTGATTACAGCCGAAGCGCCCACCGAACTGGGGCAGCTGTGCCTGGAGCATCCCGGTATCGCGGCCTGTGTAGAGCCGGAATCGGTGGATGCTCTGAGCGCAGGTATCGAAGCCTGCCTGTTAATGCCAAAACAGAACACGGTGGCACGTGAATATGCCGAACGCATGCTCGATAAAGAGAGCGTGTTAAGTCAATTTATTGCTGATATACGGGGATAACGATGAGTCAGTCACAACTCTATCCGGTGATCATGGCGGGGGGCTCCGGTAGCCGCCTCTGGCCCCTTTCCCGGGTGCTCTATCCCAAACAGTTCCTGTGCCTGAAAGGCGAACTCACCATGCTGCAGGCCACCATCAACCGCCTGAACGGCGTGGCCTGTGAAAGCCCGGTGGTTATCTGCAACGAGCAACATCGTTTTATCGTCGCCGAACAGCTGCGTCAGCTAAATAAGCTGACCGAAAACATTATTCTGGAGCCCGCCGGGCGCAATACCGCTCCGGCCATCGCCCTGGCGGCGCTGGCGGCGCGCCGCAGCAGCCCGGATCAGGACCCGCTGATGCTGGTGCTGGCCGCCGACCACATGATTGACAACGAAGCGGCCTTCCGCAATGCGGTGGTGGAAGCGATGCCGTTTGCCGAAAGCGGCAAGCTGGTGACCTTCGGCATTGTGCCGAATCAACCGGAAACCGGCTACGGCTACATTCGCCGCGGTGAAGTGTGCGATCGGGAGGCTGACGCCCTGGCCTTTGACGTGGCGCAGTTCGTGGAAAAACCGGACCTGGCTACCGCCGAAGGCTATGTCTCCTGCGGCGAATACTACTGGAACAGCGGCATGTTCCTGTTCCGCGCCGGTCGTTATCTGGAAGAGCTGGCGAAGTATCGTCCCGATATTATGCAAGCCTGCGAACAGGCGATGGCCGGTTGCGATCCCGATCTCGACTTCGTGCGGGTGGATGAAAAAGCGTTCCTCGCCTGCCCGGATGAGTCCATCGACTATGCGGTGATGGAAAAGACCGCCGATGCGGTAGTGGTGCCGATGGACGCAGGCTGGAGCGATGTTGGCTCCTGGTCGTCACTGTGGGAAATCAGCCAGCGCAGCGAAGAGGGCAACGTTCACCACGGCGATGTGATAAGCCATGGTTCGGAAAACAGCTACGTTTACGCCGAATCCGGCCTGGTCACCACCGTGGGCGTGAAGGATCTGGTCGTGGTACAGACCCGGGACGCGGTGCTGATTGCCGACCGCCATCAGGTGCAGGACGTGAAAAAAGTGGTGGAGCGCATTAAGGCCGACGGCCGTCATGAGCATCATATTCACCGCGAAGTCTATCGCCCCTGGGGCAAATATGACTCCATCGACGCCGGTCAGCGTTATCAGGTGAAAAGAATCACCGTGAAGCCGGGAGAAGGTCTGTCGCTACAGATGCACCATCATCGCGCCGAACACTGGATTGTGGTGGCGGGGACCGCGCAGGTCACCATCGACGATAAAGTCAGCCTGCTGGGCGAAAACGAGTCCATCTATATCCCGCTGGGGGCGACCCACTGCCTGGAAAACCCCGGCAAGATTCCACTGGAACTGATTGAAGTACGCTCCGGCTCTTACCTGGAAGAGGATGACATCGTGCGATTCCAGGATCGCTACGGACGCGTCTGACGCCCCAGGCCGGGGACCCCAATAAAAATCGCCTGCATGCTCTCCCTGGCCCGGGAGAGCGGGTGGGTGTTGCCAGAATAAGGGAAAATAACGATGACCAAACTAACCTGCTTTAAAGCCTACGACATTCGTGGCCGACTTGGGGATGAACTGAACGAGGATATCGCCTGGCGCATTGGCCGCGCCTATGGCGAGTACCTGAAACCGCAGACCATTGTGCTGGGGGGCGACGTGCGCCTGACAAGCGAGGCGTTGAAGCTGGCGCTGGCGAAAGGGCTGCAGGACGCCGGGGTGGATGTGCTGGATATCGGTCTTTCCGGCACCGAAGAGATCTACTTCGCCACTTTCCATCTGGGCGTGGACGGCGGCATTGAAGTGACCGCCAGCCATAACCCGATGGATTACAACGGCATGAAACTGGTGCGCAAGGGTGCTCGTCCTATAAGCGGTGACACCGGCCTGCGCGATGTCCAGCGCCTGGCGGAAGCTAACGACTTCCCGCCGGTCGACGAGTCACGCCGCGGCAGCTATAAGCAGCTCGACCTGCGCGACGCTTATATCGATCATCTGTTCTCTTACATCAATACCGCTAACCTGAAGCCGCTGAAACTGGTGATTAACTCCGGTAACGGCGCGGCGGGCCCGGTGGTGGATGCTATCGAAGCACGCTTTAAGGCGCTGAATTTGCCGGTCTCCTTTATTAAGGTGCACAACACGCCGGACGGTAACTTCCCGAACGGTATCCCCAACCCGCTGTTGCCGGAATGCCGGGCAGATACCAGCAATGCGGTGATTGAACACGGCGCCGATATGGGGATCGCCTTTGACGGCGACTTCGACCGCTGCTTCCTGTTCGATGAAAAAGGGCAGTTTATTGAAGGCTACTACATTGTCGGCCTGCTGGCGGAAGCCTTCCTGGAAAAAGAGCAGGGGGCGAAGATCATTCACGATCCGCGTCTTTGCTGGAACACCGAAGATGTGGTGACCGGCGCAGGCGGCGTACCCGTGATGTCGAAAACCGGCCACGCCTTTATTAAGGAGCGGATGCGCGCCGAAGACGCCATTTACGGCGGCGAGATGAGCGCCCATCACTACTTTCGCGACTTCGCTTACTGCGACAGCGGCATGATCCCGTGGCTGCTGGTGACGGAACTGCTGTGCCTGAAGGGTAAGACCCTGGGTTCACTGGTTGAAGAGCGCATTGCGGCCTTCCCGGCCAGCGGCGAAATCAACAGCAAACTGGCGGATCCTGCGGCTTCCATCGAGCGGGTAAAGCAGCGCTTTATCGATGAAGCTCAAGAAGTGGACTACACCGACGGGCTGAGCATGGCCTTCGGCGACTGGCGCTTTAACCTGCGTAGCTCCAACACCGAACCGGTGGTGCGTCTGAACGTGGAGTCCCGTGCCGATCGTGCACTGATGGCGGCCCGTACTGAAGAGATCGTGGCGTTACTGAATGGCCCGGAGCTGCGATAGTTTCCCCCCGGCCCTCCAGGGGGAGGGCCGGGAAGAGGTCGTTAACTGCCGCGTAAGGCAAAATACAGGAACAACGATGACGACTCTAAAAAAGCGTGAGCGATCTAAGACCAATGCATCGTTAATTTCTATGGTGCAGCGGTTTTCCGACATCAGCATTATGTTTGTCGGCTTGTGGCTGGTCTGCCGGATCAACGCGCTACCCTTCTTTTATGTCTACCTGCTGATGGCCCTGATGACTCTGGTGGTGTTCCAGATGATTGGCGGGATCACCGACTTTTACCGCTCGTGGCGCGGAGTGCGGATCTCGACAGAACTGCTGATGCTGCTACAGAACTGGACCCTGAGTCTGGTATTCAGCGCCGGACTGCTGGCCTTTAACGATGACTTTAAAGCCAGCTTCGGTATCTGGCTTAGCTGGTATCTGCTGTCCAGCACCGGTCTGGTGGTGTGCCGCTCCTGCATTCGCTATGGGGCGGGATGGATGCGCAACCACGGTTACAACACCCGTCGGGTGGCGATTGCCGGCACGCTGCCGGTGGGCGCCGAACTGATGGAAAGCTTCCGCAACGAGCCGTGGCTTGGCTTCGAGGTGATGGGGGTGTATCACGATCCGCATCCCGGCGGCGTACCGCCCTCCTGGGCAGGCAACTTCGACCAACTGGTAGAAGACGCCCGGGCTGGCAAGATCCACAACGTCTATATCGCCATGGCGATGAAAGATGAGGTTCACATCCGTAAGCTGGTGCGCTCCCTGAGCGATACCACCTGCTCGGTGATGCTGATCCCCGACGTCTTTACCTTCAATATCCTGCATTCCCGTACCGACGAGGTGAACGGGGTGCCGGTGGTGCCGCTGTTTGATACTCCGCTCAATGGAGTCAACCGCATCATCAAGCGGATCGAAGATATCGTGCTGTCGTCGCTGATTCTGCTACTGATCTCGCCGGTGCTGTGCGCCATTGCGCTGGCGGTCAAGCTGAGCTCTCCCGGCCCGATTATCTTCCGCCAGACCCGCTACGGGATGGATGGCAGAGCCATTAAGGTGTGGAAGTTCCGCTCGATGCGGGTGATGGAAAACGACGCCGTTGTGACGCAGGCCACGAAAGGCGATCCGCGCGTGACCCGGGTGGGCAACTTCCTGCGCCGTACCTCGCTCGATGAGCTGCCGCAGTTTATCAATGTCTTTATGGGCGGTATGTCCATCGTCGGGCCGCGGCCCCACGCGGTGGCCCACAATGAGCAGTATCGTTCCCTGATCGAAGGCTACATGCTGCGCCATAAGGTGAAACCGGGCATTACCGGCTGGGCGCAGATCAACGGCTGGCGCGGCGAAACCGACACCCTGGAGAAAATGGAAAAGCGGGTTGAGTATGACCTGGAGTACATCCGTGAATGGAGCCTCTGGTTCGATATCAAGATTGTGTTCCTGACCATTTTTAAAGGCTTTGTGAATAAAGCGGCCTATTAAGGGGTGCCTGTGAGTCTCAGAGAAAAAACCATCAGCGGCGCCAAGTGGTCCGCCATCTCCACGGTGATTATCATCGGTCTGGGGCTGGTGCAAATGACGATACTGGCGCGGATTATCGACAACCATCAGTTCGGTCTGTTGACGGTGTCGCTGGTGATCATCGCCCTGGCGGATACCCTTTCCGACTTCGGGATTGCCAACTCGATTATTCAGCGTAAGGAGATTGGCAATCTCGAGCTGACCACGCTCTACTGGCTGAACGTTGGGCTGGGTATTGTGGTGTTTATCAGCGTCTTTCTGCTGAGCGACTTTATTGCCGCCATGCTGCATAACCCGGATCTGGCATTGCTGGTTAAGACGCTCTCCTTCGCCTTTGTGCTGATCCCCCACGGCCAGCAGTTCCGGGCCCTGATGCAGAAAGAGCTGGAGTTTAACAAGATAGGCGCTATCGAAACCCTGTCGGTGCTGTTTGGCTTCTGCTTTACGGTTATCAGCGCCCACTTCTGGCCGCTGGCGCTGACCGCCATCCTCGGTTATCTGGTCAACACCGCAGTGCGTACCGCGCTGTTCGGCTGGTTTGGTCGTAAGATCTACCGCCCGGGCTTTCGCTTCGCGATTTCGTCGGTCTCTTCCAACCTGCGCTTCGGCGCCTGGCTGACCGCCGACAGTATCATCAACTACATCAATACCAACCTGTCGACCCTGGTACTGGCGCGTATTCTGGGCGCCGCAGTCGCCGGTGGCTATCAACTGGCGTGGAACGTGGCAGTGGTACCGCCAATGAAGCTGAACCCCATCATTACCCGGGTGCTGTTTCCGGCCTTCGCCAAGATTCAGGACGATATCGATAAGCTGCGGGTCAACTTTTTTAAGCTGCTGTCGCTGGTGGGGATTATTAACTTCCCGGCGCTGCTGGGGCTGATGGTGGTCTCGAATAACTTCGTACCGCTGGTGTTTGGCGAAAAGTGGAATTTTATTATCCCGATCCTGCAGCTGCTGTGCGTGGTGGGGCTGCTGCGCGCTATCGGTAATCCTATCGGCTCGCTGCTAATGGCCAAGGCGCGGGTGGATATCAGCTTTAAGTTCAACGTGTTCAAAATCTTCCTGTTTATTCCGGCGATTATCCTGGGCGGCAAATTTGGCGGGGCGCTCGGCGTCACCCTGGGCTTCCTGACGGTGCAGGTGATCAACACCATCCTGAGCTACTTCGTGATGATTAAGCCGGTGCTGGGCTCCAGCTATCGCGATTACATCCTCAGCATCTGGCTGCCGTTCCGGCTGTCGATTCCGACCCTGGTCGTCAGCTACGGGCTGGGTCTGGCGCTGAAGGGGCAGATGGCGCTGGGCGCGCTGCTGGCGCTGCAGATTATCGCGGGCGGGCTGGCCTTTGGCGCTGCGCTGATTTTGTCGCGCCATCCGCTGGTGGTGGAGCTTAAGCGGCATCTGCCCTTTTTCCCCTCACCCCGACCCTCTCCCCAGGGGGGAGAGGGAGAAAAGCCCTGAGGGGACGATTGTTGTTACAAGTTTACGCCGACCAACTCCCTCTCCCTTTGGGAAAGGGTTGGGGTGAGGGCATCAGTTGAAGAACCTGTTTAGAGGTCAGAGAATGAAAATATTGATTCTGGGCAACCACACCTGCGGCAACCGCGGTGATGGCGCCATTTTGCGTGGCCTGATTGACGCGATGAACCAGCTTGCTCCCGAAGCGGAGATTGATGTGATGAGCCGCTTCCCAACCAGCTCAACCTGGCTGCTGGGCCAGAAAGTACTGGGCGATCCGCTGTTTGAACAGCGCCGCCGCCTTAATAACGCCGCAGGCTTAGTGGGCCGGGTAAAAAAGGTGCTGCGCCGCCGCTATCAGCACCAGGTGCTACTGGCGAAAGTGACCGAAAGCGGGCGCCTGCGCAATATCTCTCTGCCGGAAGGTTTTACCAACTTCACGGCGCAACTCACACAGTATGACGCCATTATTCAGGTGGGCGGTTCGTTCTTTGTCGATCTCTACGGCGCGCCGCAGTTTGAACACGCGCTGTGCAGCTTTATGGCCAACAAGCCAGTGTTTATGGTGGGTCACAGCGTCGGCCCGTTCCAGGACCCGCAGTTTAACCAACTGGCGAACTACGTGTTCGGCCGCTGCGAAGCCCTGATTCTGCGCGAGCGGGTCAGTCTGGATCTGATGGAAAAAAGCCAGATCGACACCCGTAAAGTGGAGCAGGGGGTGGATACCGCCTGGCTGGTGGCCCATCACGACGAAGATTTTGTGGCCAGCTACGCAGTACAGCACTGGCTGGACAAAGCCCGGGGCGACAAGACCGTTGCGATTACTCTGCGCGAACTGTCGCCCTTCGACAAGCGGCTGGGCACCACTCAGCAGGCCTATGAGCAGGCGTTCGCCGGTGTGGTGAATCGAATCATCGACCAGGGCTACCAGGTGCTGGCGCTTTCCACCTGTACCGGCATCGACAGCTATAACAAGGATGACCGGATGGTGGCCCTGAAGCTGGCGCAACTGGTCGACCGCCCGGAACGCTTCCACGTGGTGATGGATGAACTCAACGACCTGGAAATGGGTAAAATTCTGGGCGCCTGCGACCTGACCGTGGGCACCCGTCTGCACTCTGCCATTATCTCGATGAACTTTAATACGCCAGCCATCGCGCTTAACTACGAGCACAAGTCCGCCGGGATTATGCAGCAGTTGGGGATGCCTGAGATGGCGGTGGATATCCGTCACCTGCTGGATGGCTCCCTGCAGGGCATGGTGTCCGACACCCTCGGTCAGTTGCCCGCCATTAACGACAAGCTGACCCGTGCCGTGGAGCGCGAGCGCGAGGACGGTATGAAGATGGTGGCCTCGGTACTGGAACGTATCCGGGGGGCGAAATGAAGGTTAGTTTCTTCCTGCTGAGATTCCCGGTAGCGTCGGAAACCTTCGTACTGAACCAGATAGCCGCGTTTATCGATATGGGTTACGAGGTGGAAATTGTCGCCATTCACAAGGGCGATATGACCAATACTCACGCGGTATTCGACCACTATCAGCTGGGCGAAAAAACCACCTGGCTGCTGGATGAACCCAACGGCAAGCTGGCTAAACTGAAGAGCCGGGCGATGAACACCCTGCGCGCTATCGGGCGCCTGCAAACCTGGCGGGCGCTGAACTTCGGTCGCTATGGCGACGAGTCGCGCAATATGATTCTTTCCGCCATCTGTGGCCGCCAGCCGTCGCCCCTGAGCGCCGATGTCTTTATCGCCCACTTCGGACCGGCGGGGGTCACCGCTGCCAAGCTGCGAGAGCTCGGGCTGCTGCGCGGCAAAATCGCCACCGTATTCCATGGGGTTGATGTGTCGCACCGCGATGTGTTGAATCACTACACCCCGGAGTATCAGCAACTGTTTAACCGCGGCGACCTGATGCTGCCTATAAGCCGGTTGTGGGCCAGCCGCCTGCAGCAGATGGGCTGCCCGGCGGAGAAGATCGCGGTATCGCGCATGGGGGTGAATATGGAGAAATTCAGCCTGCGCCCCCTGAAGGCTCCGGGTCAGCCGCTGAAGATGATTTCGGTGGCGCGCCTGACCGAGAAAAAAGGGCTGCATGTGGCCATTGAGGCCTGCCGCCTGTTACGCGAGCGCGGCGTTGATTTCCGTTACCATATCCTGGGCATCGGCCCCTGGGAGCGCCGGTTGCGCACCATGATTGAACAGTTCCAGTTGGAAGAGTATGTGGTGATGCCGGGCTTTAAGCCCAATCACGAAGTGAAGGCGATGCTCGACGAAGCCGATCTGTTCCTGCTGCCTTCGGTGACCGGCGCCGATGGCGATATGGAAGGTATTCCCGTGGCGCTGATGGAGGCCATGGCGGTAGGGATTCCGGTGGTTTCCACGCTGCACAGCGGTATTCCGGAGCTGATTGACGCCAATCGTTCCGGCTGGCTGGTACCGGAGTATGACGCCAGCGCCCTGGCCGACCGGTTAGCGCAGTTCGCCGATGTGGAACAGCAGGAACTGGGCGCCATGCTTAAGCGCGCCCGGGAAAAGGTCGAAAACGAATTTAACCAGCAGCGCATTTATCGCGAGCTGGCCAGTCTGCTGCAGACGCTGTAAACCCACGCCGATGTTATGAGGTTCTATGCACCCTAAACCCGATCAGGAAAATCCCCGTTTTTCCCTTACCCGCCGTAAGCTGCTGCTGACCGGTTCGGTACTGGCGGCAGCGCCGCTGTTCAACTCCCCGGTAGCGCGAGCCGTGGGGCGTAACGCCGAAGTCAACGTCAATGATTACTATCAGGGCGACTGGCCAGCCGCCTTTAAACAAGCCTTCCGGGAAAGTGATGTGGTGGTGGTTCCGGCAAACGTCAACTGCAAAAAGGTGAATGCGCGCATCTTTATGCCGGAAGGCAAAACCCTGAAGATTGCCGGTGCCATAAAAGGCAATGGCCGCGGGCGCTTTATATTGCGGGACGACTGTAAGATTGTTGGCGAAGGGAAGGGGCGGATGCACAATCTCTGCCTGGATGTGCGCGGCTCGAACTGCGAAATTCGCAATCTGGATATGAGCGGCCACGGGCCGGTGGCGCAGATCTACATTGGCGGCAAGCATAAGCAGGCGCCGATGATAGAAAATCTGACGATCGATAAACTTCACGTCCATAACGCCAACTATGCCATCCTGCGCCAGGGGGCGCGTAACCAGCTGCACGGCGTGCGTATCACCAACTGCCTGTTCAAGCGGCTGCAGGGGGATGCCATAGAGTGGAACGTGGCGCCCCACGACAGCAATATCCGCATCTCTGACCATGTGATCGAAGATATCAACTGTACTAACGGCAAAATTCACTGGGGCATCGGTATCGGTCTGGCGGGTAAAACCTACGACAACCGCTACCCGGAAGAGACCAGCGTAAAGAACTTTGTGGTGGCCAATATTCGCGGTCGCAACTGCCGCCAGCTGGTGCATGTGGAATGCGGCAAGCATTTCACCATCCGTAATATCAAGGCCGAAAACATCACACCGGCCTTCAGCCGCAAGGCGGGGCTCGACAACGCCACCGTGGCGCTCTACGCCTGCGATAACTTCACCGTTGATAACGTGGATATGGTCAACAGCGCCGGGGTGCTGATTGGCTACGGCACCAAACGCGGTAAGTATGTCGCCATCCCGCAGAACTTCCGTATTAACGATATCACCATGGATAACAGCAAACGCGACCTGCCGTGGAAGCTGCGCGGTATGGATATCTCCTGCGGTAACCCGGTCTCTTTTGTCTCCCTGACCAATATCAACCTGAAACACGCATCGCTACGGGTGCATAACAAGCCCCAGCACCTGTTTATGCGCAATATTAGTATCGTCCAACCCAAAGAGGATGGACCGGCGCTGGAGCTGAATTTCGACCTGCGTAAAGACGTGCGCGGCCAGTTTATGGCTAAAAAAGATACGCTACTGTCGATGGCTAATATAGACGCGGTAAACGAAGATGGCCAGAGCTCGGTAGACATTGACCATATCGACCATCAAAAGGTTAACACCGGTAAACTGAATTTCGTGGTACCGCAGGTGGCGAAGAAGTAATTTGACGAAAATTACCACGCTTTCTACAGATCGAAATTATCAAAATCACTGAGGGTACAGGTTTACACTGGCCCTCTGTGAGTAAACGTTTATAATCGGCGCCATGAGTATGATAAGGTGAAAAGGTTACCTGAAACTGAGTGGGTGGCTGATACTTTATTGTTTTTTATACTTTTTCAGGATAGATACGACGGGCGAGTACGTTATGAATGAGCAGGTGATTTTTATTGGGGCGTCTGGTTTCGTGGGTACGCGTCTGATCGAAACAGCGAAATCGGATTTCAGTATCTGTAACTTTGACAAACAGCAGAGTCATTTTTATCCCGAACTGACAACGATCGGTGATGTACGCGATCAGGCTGCTCTGGATGCGGCACTGGCGGGTAAAACCATGGTCGTGTTGCTGGCCGCTGAGCACCGGGATGATGTCAGCCCCACGTCGCTTTACTATGACGTTAACGTACAGGGGACAAGGAACGTTTTACAGGCAATGGACAAAAACGGCGTGAAAAACATTGTCTTTACCAGCTCTGTTGCCGTGTACGGGCTGAACAAGAAAAATCCCGATGAAAATCACCCAATCGACCCCTTTAACCACTATGGCAAGAGTAAATGGCAGGCCGAAGAGGTGCTGCGTGAGTGGCATCAGCAGGGACCGGAAGAACGTTCGCTGACCATTATTCGCCCAACGGTTATCTTTGGTGAGCGTAATCGCGGCAATGTGTATAACCTGCTTAAGCAGATAGCTGGTGGCAAGTTTGCCATGGTAGGCGCAGGGAACAACTATAAGTCGATGGCCTATGTTGGCAATATTATTGAATTTATAAAGTTCCGGTTGGTTAATCCAGAAAAGGGCTATCAGGTATACAACTATATTGATAAACCTGATTTGAATATGAACCAGCTGGTCTCTGAGGTAGAGAAAAGCCTGGATAAGAAAATACCCTCGGTACATCTGCCTTATGCACTTGGAATGCTGGGTGGGTACTGTTTTGATGTGCTAAGTAAAATTACGGGTAAAAAGTATGCAATTAGCTCGGTGCGCGTGAAGAAGTTCTGTGCAACGACGCAGTATGATGCTACCAGGGCCCACAGCTCAGGCTTTAAGGCGCCTTACAGTCTGTCTGAAGGCCTGGATCGTACACTGCAGTACGAATTCGTTGATGCGAAGAAGGACGATATTACTTTCGTCTCGGAATAATTACGTGAGAATCATCCTGGCTGGATAAATTGAATCATATTCAGCCAGGCGGCGTTTTTTTATCGGCGATTGATAGTTTTTTCCGAAATATCTTAGCAAATTGTGATCCGCGTCGTTTTAAGGTGGTGAGATGATCAAGGAATCCTTTGTGTGCTGCTGGTTACGAAGAACTAGTGCTGGCTTAGCCGCGATAAGAGGTTATAATTCACCAACCATTATAGAGGTGGGACTGAAACATGAGTAATTTGAAAGCGGTCATTCCGGTAGCTGGACTGGGGATGCATATGCTACCCGCGACCAAGGCGATTCCAAAAGAGATGCTGCCTATCGTGGATAAGCCCATGATTCAGTACATTGTCGATGAGATTGTCGCTGCCGGTATCAAAGATATCGTTCTGGTTACCCACTCTTCCAAGAACGCGGTCGAAAATCACTTCGATACCTCCTATGAGCTGGAGTCGCTGCTGGAACAGCGTGTTAAGCGCCAGCTGTTGGCTGAGGTGCAGAACATCTGTCCGCCGGGCGTCACCATTATGAACGTACGCCAGGCAGAGCCGCTGGGGCTGGGCCACTCCATTCTTTGCGCCCGCCCGGCCGTGGGCGATAACCCCTTTGTGGTGGTGCTGCCGGATATCGTGCTGGACGACGCCAGCGCCGATCCGCTGCGCTACAACCTGGCCGCCATGGTGGCCCGCTTTCAGGAGTATGGCCGTAGCCAGGTCCTGGCTAAACGGATGTCGAATGGCGATTTGGCGCAATATTCGGTGATCACAACCGTTCAGCCGCTGGAAAATGAAGCCGATCTCAGCCGCATCGTCGAGTTTATCGAAAAACCCGACGAGCCCCAGACCCTGAACTCTGACCTGATGGCCGTTGGCCGTTACGTGCTTTCCGCCGATATCTGGGCCGAACTGGAGCGCACCGAAGCGGGCGCCTGGGGCCGTATCCAATTGACCGACGCCATCGCCGCGCTGAATAAAAAGCAGCCGGTAGAGGCGATGCTGATGACGGGCGACAGCTACGACTGCGGTAAGAAGATGGGCTACATGCAGGCGTTTGTGCAGTATGGGCTGCGCAACAATAAAGAAGGCCGGAAGTTCCGTGAAGGCATTGAGAAGTTACTGGCCGAATAATCGTTACCGCGTGCGGTGGCAGTGATGGCCCAATAACGGCAGTCTCAGGCGCTGGTTAACCACCGGCCCGGACTGCCGTTTTTACTTTGTAAAATAAGAAAATTTTCTGATCAAAACATTCTGGACCTGAGCCGTTTTCGCTGACAGGATGTGTTGATCAGAGAGTTTTATCGCAGTTTGCCTGGTGGGTTATGTGCTACTGGTGAACTGCTGAAAATCAGAGAGCATTGCTGCCGTTTTGCACAATGCCACGGCAGGTATGTGCCGTCAGTGTACTGGTAGCTGTGGAGCCAGGGGCGGTAGCGTGTTATTTTTGTAAAAATAACACATTAAATGATATTTCGCAGTGACTGTTATTCTACGGATAATTACCTCACTGTTTTATATATTCCCATTATTTAATACGTTCTGAGTCAAGAGAGAATAATTGTGAAGATTCTTGTCACCGGTGGTGCAGGCTTTATTGGATCTGCTGTCGTCCGGCATATTATCAAAGACACCCAGGATGAAGTGATTAACGTTGATAAACTGACCTACGCAGGTAACCTGGAATCTTTGGTTGATGTGAGCGATAGCGACCGCTATGTGTTTGAACATGCTGACATCTGCGATAAAGCCGCAATGGACCGTATCTTCATACTGCATCAGCCAGATGCCGTAATGCATCTGGCCGCCGAGAGTCATGTCGATCGATCGATCTCTGGTCCGGCTGATTTTATTGAAACCAATATCGTTGGGACCTACACCCTTCTGGAGGCCGCCCGGGCTTACTGGTCATCGCTGGACGAGGAGCGCAAAGCTGTCTTCCGTTTCCATCATATTTCCACCGATGAAGTGTATGGCGACCTTCCGCATCCGGATGAGTGGCAAGGGGAGGATGCGCTGCCGCTGTTTACCGAAACGACCGCTTATGCGCCCAGCAGCCCCTATTCAGCATCTAAAGCATCCAGCGATCATCTGGTTCGGGCGTGGCTGCGCACCTACGGGCTGCCGACTATTGTCACTAACTGCTCGAACAACTATGGCCCATACCACTTTCCGGAGAAGCTGATTCCGCTGGTGATTCTTAATGCGCTGGATGGCAAACCGTTACCGATCTACGGCAAAGGCGATCAGATTCGCGACTGGTTGTATGTAGAAGACCATGCCTGCGCATTGTACACCGTGGTTACCAAAGGGCAGATCGGCGAGACCTATAATATCGGCGGCCATAACGAGAAGAAAAATATCGAGGTAGTCCAGACTATTTGTGACCTACTTGATGAGATTGTACCGAAAGAAGCCTCTTATCGTGCACAGATAACCTATGTCACTGACAGGCCAGGTCATGATCGCCGTTATGCGATTGACGCCGATAAGATTGGTAAGGCGCTGGGCTGGAAGCCGCAGGAAACCTTTGAAAGCGGCATCCGTAAGACTGTGCAGTGGTACCTGACGAATCAGCCGTGGGTCGAAAATATTAAAAGCGGCGCCTACCAGAACTGGATTGCCCAGAACTACGAGGGACGCTAATGAATATCTTACTGTTTGGTAAAACCGGGCAGGTGGGTTGGGAGTTGCAGCGTGCCCTGGCTCCCCTCGGAAACGTTATTGCGCTGGATCTTCACTCTAAAGATTACTGTGGTGATTTTAGTCAACCGGAGGGCGTGGCGGAAACGGTTCGCAAAATAAAGCCTGATGTGATTGTCAATGCCGCAGCCCATACTGCGGTGGATAAAGCTGAAAGCGAGCGGGGATTGGCTGAGTTACTTAATGCTACCAGCGTGGAGGCGATTGCCAAAGAAGCAGCGGCTATTAATGCCTGGCTGGTTCATTACTCCACTGACTATGTATTCCCGGGAGATGGCGAGCAGCCATGGCTGGAGAGTGACGCAACTTCACCGCTAAATGTCTATGGCGAGACGAAGCTGGCTGGTGAGGCGGCTATACAGAAGTATTGTTCTAATCATCTGATATTCCGCACCAGCTGGGTATATGCCGGCAAAGGGAATAATTTCGCTAAAACGATGCTGCGACTGGCGAAAGAGCGCAAGGAACTCGCTGTGATTAACGATCAGTTTGGCGCTCCTACTGGTGCGGAACTGCTGGCTGACTGTACGGCACATGCGATCCGCACCGCGTTAGTAAAACCAGAAGTCACCGGGTTATACCATCTGGTGGCCTCAGGAACTACAACCTGGTATGACTATGCGGCTCTGGTGTTCGCTGAAGCCAGAACAGCTGGGATCGAACTGGCGATTGAAAAGTTAAATCCTGTTCCCACCAGCGCCTACCCGACGCCAGCCCGTCGTCCGCATAATTCTCGGCTGAATACGCAAAGTTTCCAGGAAACTTTTGAGCTTGTGTTACCGGACTGGCAGTTGGGCGTTAAACGCATGCTGGCAGAGATTTTTAGCGTCACGCCGATTGTTTAAAAGTTAAGGATATTAACCAGAATGGCTACACGTAAAGGTATTATTCTTGCCGGAGGATCCGGTACTCGTCTTTATCCTGTTACTATGGCAGTAAGTAAGCAGTTGCTGCCTATCTATGATAAACCAATGATTTACTATCCGCTCAGTACGCTAATGCTGGCTGGGATTCGCGACATTTTGATCATCAGTACTCCGCAGGATACGCCACGATTCGAACAACTACTTGGTAATGGCAGCCAGTGGGGTATTAACCTGCAGTACAAAGTACAGGAAAGTCCTGATGGCTTGGCGCAGGCATTTATTATCGGTGAGGATTTTATCGGGCAGGATAGCTGTGCGCTGGTGCTGGGTGACAACATCTTCTATGGCCACGATTTGCCGAAGCAGCTTGAGCAGGCAGTAAATCAAGAATCTGGCGCAACGGTATTTGCCTACCATGTTAACGATCCTGAACGTTATGGCGTAGTTGAGTTTGATGCCGACGGTAAAGCGATTTCTCTGGAAGAGAAACCGTTACAACCAAAGAGTAACTATGCGGTTACCGGGCTCTATTTCTACGATAATAGTGTAGTAGAAATGGCTAAAAGCCTGAAACTATCAGCACGTGGTGAGCTGGAAATTACCGATATTAACCGCCTTTATCTGGAACAAGGTAATCTTTCCGTTGCCATGATGGGGCGTGGTTATGCTTGGCTAGATACTGGTACGCATCAGAGTTTGATTGAAGCCAGTAATTTTATTCAGACTATTGAAGAGCGACAAGGATTAAAAGTTTCCTGCCCGGAAGAAATTGCATACCGTAAAGGATTTATTGATGCTGATCAGGTTAAAATCTTGGCCGAGCCATTGAAAAAGAATGTTTATGGTCAGTATCTGTTAAAAATGGTTAAAGGCTTTTAATAATGAATGTGATTAAAACAGAAATTCCTGACGTATTTATCTTCGAGCCGAAAGTTTTTGGCGATGAGCGTGGCTTTTTCATGGAGAGCTTCAATCAGAAGATATTTGAAGAGGCGGTAGGCCGTAAAGTCGAGTTTGTACAGGATAATCATTCTAAGTCGACGAAAGGTGTGCTCCGGGGATTACATTATCAGCTCGAGCCTTATGCCCAGGGAAAGCTGGTACGATGCGTGGTGGGGGAGGTTTTTGATGTTGCTGTCGATATTCGCAAATCTTCACCAACGTTTGGTAAATGGGTGGGAGTATATCTTTCAGCTGAAAATAAACGGCAGCTATGGATTCCTGAAGGGTTTGCTCATGGTTTTTTGACGTTAAGTCAATCCGCTGAATTTTTGTATAAAACGAATAGTTATTACTCACCTGATCATGAGCAGAGTATTTTTTGGAAGGATCCTGAGCTTGCTATACAATGGCCAAATTGTAAAGAGAGCTATATGGTTTCAGAAAAAGATAAAACTGCATCACCATTCTCGAATATTAAAGGTTTTCTTAATAAATGAGTCTGATTAAGAATAGTGGGCTGAATATTGGAGGGTATATAATACCTACTCTTATAGCGATTCCCGCATTGGGTTTTTTATCCAGAAGTTTAGGTAGTGAGCAATTTGGTATCTTTACGTTAGCGATGGCGATTGTTGGTTATGCCAGCATATTTGATGTGGGTATGACTCGCTCTGTGATACGGGAAATATCAATTTACAGAGATAATGAGCAGGAAAAAAATAAAATAATAAGTACAGCCCTTATAGTTGTAATGATTTTGGGATGTATTGGTTCATTGGTAATGTCGTGTAGTGCATCTTTTATTTCCGAATTTTTAAAGATAAGCGTTGATTTAAAATCTTCGGTTGTTTCATCTCTAAAGATATTATCACTAGCTATACCAATATTTCTTGTAAATCAGGTATTACTTGCTTTTTTAGAGGGGGAGGAAAAATTTCTCAATATAAACATTCAAAAGTTGATTAGTAGTTCTTTCTTGGCCGGATTACCTGCATTATTAGTTTTCATATTCAATCACTCATTGAGTTATGCAATTAGTGGCCTTCTTTTAGGAAGAGTTTTGGCTCTTTTTGTAAATGTGCTATTTAGCTTATCGTTACTGCGGAAAATAGGTTTAAGATTCTATAAAGAAAATTTCATTAGGTTGGTTAAATTCGGTGGCTGGATTACAGTTAGTAATATCATCAGTCCGCTAATGAGTTATTTTGATCGTTTTATTGTGTCTAACTTACAAGGTGCACATTTGGTTGCGTTTTATAGCGCACCCTCAGAAGGGGTTACCAGACTATCTATTATACCGGGCGCATTGTCAAGAGCTATTTTCCCCAAGCTAAGTTATGCTAAAAATTATTCCGATAGGCAAAGACAAATAAATTTAGGCTATAAGTTATTGTTGGGCGTATGTATTCCTATAGTCATCGTAGGGATTGTTTTTTCTCAACAGATTTTAACCATATGGCTTGGAAAAGAATATGCGGGAATATCTTCAGATATTTTTCAAGTTTTGTTAATCGGATTTCTATTTAATTCTGTTGCCCAGATTCCATTTGCAACTATACAAGCTCTTGGGAAAGCAAAAGTTACAGCATGCCTCCATCTTGCTGAAGTCACTCCTTATCTATTACTATTGTATATCCTCATTGCACAGTTTGGTATTTTAGGTGCTGCCTATGCTTGGACTGCAAGAATGTTCTGTGATATGACTCTGCTTCAGATAATTTCCAGAAGAATTATGAAAAAAGATACTAGGCATTAATGGATATGGAAATTTCTTTTTTTATTTATAGTTGGTAGTTTATATGATAAAAAACAACCAAAGGCAGTTAACGTTTTTTTTCTTTTTCTCTTGTTGGTTATTGTTATCTGTTACGGCTGGGTTCAGAACGCCTGGATTCGATCGTGATTCAATAATTTATATTGAGATGATGAATCGTTCTATTGATCAATTATGGCTTCAGGAACCAACTTTCATTGCTATTGTATTGATTAATAGGTTTCTTTTTGATGGTGATTATGAAACTTTTTTCCTGGCATATGCTCTTATCGGGATTGGGATTAAAATAATTGCCATCAGACGATTGCCTGCTTATCAATTTATAGCATTTATTGTATATGTGGCACTTTATTTTGCATTGCATGATCTGACCCAGATAAGGGTAGGCGTTGCATCTGGATTTTTTTTACTGTCATTAACATACATACCTGTATCAAGAAAGAAGGCATTTTTATTACAGTGCATGGCTGCTTTGTTTCACTATAGTGCGATATTAGGGTTTTGTACTTTGTTGTTTTCTGCGAAAAAAATAAATAAGTTTTTTTTTGGTAGTGTTGTTATCCTTTCTATTGCGATCTCGAAATTTTTGACGCAAGATTTTTTATTGTCAATAATAAATCATTTACCCGATTTTTTATCATTAAAATTGACTTCTTACATCATTGGCTTGAATTCTACAGGATTATTTGAAACATTTAATCAGTATAATTTTTATCATTTGGGACAGGCTGTTCTTTTTTTTATTTTGCTGTTTAAGATAAAAGAAAGGAATAATGATACAACCTCAGCACTAATGATAATATGCACTAAAGTCATCGCCGTTGCCATTGTTAGTTATTATATCCTTGCACCTGTTCCTATTTTTGCTGGAAGGATATCAGAGTTTTTTGGGATTGCCATGATCATATTTATCCCTATGGTTATTTCCTTGTTAAGACCTCAATGGTTAAGTGCAGGTGTTTTACTGATTTTTGTTCTCATTCAAGGTATTCGTCTGACAATAACTATATTGACAACGTAATTGGTATAAGAGGTGGATGTAATGGATGCTGACCTCCATAAGATAAAAGTAGATGTCGTATTAGCTTGTTATAATGGTGAAAAGTTCATAGCGGAACAGATTGATTCAATATTAAACCAATCGCATAAAAATATTTCCTTAATTATAACTGATGATGGTTCGAGTGATAAAACCAGTAATATAATTGAATTATACCAACAAACAGATAATCGAGTGATTGTCATAAGTAAGGAAAGAGCTGGAGGTGTCATTCAGAACTTTGAAAGAGGATTAAGTGCCAGTAGTTCTGATTATATTATGCTCAGCGATCAAGATGATATCTGGCATACGGATAAAATAAAAATTTGTCTGGAGAAGGCCGTAAAAGAGGAATGCGGCAAGGAAAACGGACCTTTGCTTATCTATAGTGATCTATGTCTGGTAAACGAAAGGTTAGATGTCATCTCTACTAGTTTTTATCAATATTCTGGGCTAAATCCCGAGCGAAATCTACATATTGAAAATTTAAGTTGGATGGGGTCTGTTATGGGATGTACCATATTAATGAATCGTGCAGCCCTCAATTTGGTATTACCTTTTCGTTACCCCCTTGTTATGCATGATCACTGGCTAGCCTTTAAAACTCTCGAATCTGGAAGGATATTTTATCTTGATAAGCCATTAGTCTACTATAGACAACATTCTGAGAATGTATCTGGTGGGCTTGGTGGTAACAAAAATATATTTAAACGAATGTTGGATGTGAATCGTTATAGACAAATGACAAAGCGAGTTGATGCTGTTAGGTCTATGAATAATGTTGATAGTTTTACAAAGAAAATGTTTTTTTTGAAAACCATAATTAAATCTATACCAAGGTGTGAAACAATTAAATATCCAGTGTTATTTTTGCTCTTATTCATGTTCAGCAAAAGAAAATTTTAATAAGGTATTATAGATGAAAACTATCATTACTTTTGGTACTTTTGATGTATTTCATGTTGGTCACGTTAACATATTAGAAAGAGCCCGCAACCTGGGTAATAAGTTAATTGTTGGGGTGTCATCTGATAAGCTTAATTATAGTAAAAAAAATAGATATCCTATTTACTCACAAGATGATCGAATTCGTATTGTATCATCCTTAAGATTCGTCGATGAAGTTTTTTTGGAAGAGTCTCTGGATCTTAAGGATTTATATATTCGAGAATATAATGCCGACACCCTTGTTATGGGTAATGACTGGGTGGGAAGATTTGATTGGGTCAAGGAAAAAACTGGATGTGAGGTTATCTATTTGGAACGTACTCCGGCTATTTCTACTACAGAAGTAATAGAAATTGTGAGGAAAATATGATAGGAATCTCTGATGATTAGTATTATTATTACGATTTACAATCGTGAGAAAACAATTAAAGCAGCCCTATTGAGCTGCCTGGAACAAAATAGTAATGATTATGAGATTATTTTGGTCGATGACGGCTCTACAGATAAATCTGTAGATGTTATCTCCTCTTATATAGATAATAAGAAGATTTTTTATCTTCATCAGGAAAATCGTGGAGCTGCGGCTGCTAAAAATAAAGGAGCAGAAATTGCTCGTGGTGAGTATATACTGTTTCTGGATAGTGACGATGCTCTCTTCGATCAGAATGTTATTTCTGACATATCAGATATTATTTATACAAAAGATGTTGATTTTCTTTGCTATAGTAATATTATGATAGAAAAAGATAACAATAGATTTATCCAAAGAGAAAAAATAAAATCAGGTGATATAAAAAAACATTTGTTCGAATCACCACTTAACTATGCAGGAAAACCGCCGTATGTTTTTAAAAAGAGTTTTTTCATAAATGCCGGTGGTTTTGATGAAGCATCAAAATGGGGAGATGCTTTAATATTTTGGCGTCGTTTTTTTTTACTGAGGCCTAAAGTATTTATCAAAGATAGTATAGGCTATCTATATAATCAGGATGGTATCGATAGCATTAGTCGAAATAGGTCAGAGGGGTTTTATCTTAATGCACTTGACGTCATGTCTAGATGTTATAAAGAAAATTATGATGTTATATATGGCATAAGCGCTGAGAAAAAATGGCAATTTATTTTTATATTATATGCGTTTAAGTCAAAAAATAAACCAATAATCAAAGCGTATATTAAAACGTTCCTCTCTGGTCGGTGGTATCATATACCTTCAGCTTTGTTATATATCATAAGGACAAAGGTAATTAAATGAATTTTCTATCTTATGCTTTTTTTGTCCTTAGAGATACATTTCTATCTCTTGTTTCATGTTTTATTCCAATGAATAGATATAGGATTATATTTAACTCAACGAGGAATGTTAATTATAATTTTAATTCAAAGTATCTTTATGAATTTATCCGTAATAAAAAAGATAGTCCCTTTGAATGTTTTTTTGTTATGAATGACAGGGATAAAGCGGAAGAGCTCCGCAGTAATGATAACGTAAATGTGATTTCTTCTAGAACTTTTTATGGACAATTTGTTATTTTAACTTCAAAGATATGGGTGTGTTCAACTCTTGAAGCTCCCTCCGATACTCTCTTTAAACGGCCAGGAAGAGTGGTTTACCATTTAGGGCATGGTATCCCATTAAAAAAAATTGGCATGGCCGAGAATAATATCTCTTTTTTAAGAAAAGTAAATAGACTGTTACGCATCAGGAATTTTACCCATGTGACTTGTTATTCTGAGTATTTTGAAGAGGTTCTTTTTAACGCATTTAATAAAAACAATAAAATTGAGTATATGCCTCTTGGACAGCCAAGAAATGATAGTGTTTTTTCGAATGAAGATAACTCTTCATTATCTGGCTTTATAGGTAGCATATGTGAAAATGAAATTGATAGCTCTATAAAGATATTATACTGTCCAACATGGAGAGGCTATGCAACAACGAAATTTTTCCCTTTCGGTGACTTTGACTTAAGAAAACTAGAAGAACATTTAGAACGTAATAATATATTTATATTTCTTCGTGAACATCCATATTATAAATTTGATCTTCCTGTCGGTATATATGAATTAAAGCGGGTCATCAAATTTGACTCTACAGTTATTTCTGATATTACTCCTTTTTTACCGTTGTTTGATAAGTTAATAACTGATTATTCAAGTGTATTTATTGACTATTTTTTAATGAAAAGATCAGTAGTATTTATACCATATGACATTGAATTATATATAGAGAAGGTCGGTTTTTCTAAAAATTATAATGAAATTGCACTTGGAACTCATGTGCATACTTTCTATGATTTATTGAATGCTTTAACTGATTGTCATGTCTATGACTACACGAATATTTCCGGGAAACTGAATCTAAAATCAGAAAGGAATTGTATCGAGCATTATGAGAAATTGTTGAAGCTTGTGTCTTTATAGAATCAGGCATTGTTTAGGTAGAATTATGGATTACATATCATTTTCAGTGTTGTTATCATTATATAATAAAGAAAAGGAAAATAACCTTGATACCTGCTTGAAAAGCCTTTATGAACAATCGCTCAAGCCAGAGCAGGTTGTTATAGTTTTTGACGGGTATATTGATGAAGGTTTGCGTGCTGTAGTGTCTAAATATAGTGAAATATTACCTATATCTACTGTTCCGCTGGAAAAAAATGTTGGGCTCGGTAACGCCCTGAACATAGGGATGAAATATTGTAGGAATGAAATTGTTGCCAGAATGGATACTGACGATATTTGCTGCTCGGACCGTTTTATAAAACAGATATCATATATTAACGAAAATCCTGATATAGCAATAGTCGGTTCTATGATCGATGAATACAACGAAGATTTTTCTATTCGACTGGGACGACGCATAACAGTTTGTGAACATGAAGATATTGTGGGTTACGCAAAAAAAAGAAATCCTTTTAACCATATGACAGTTGTATTCCGTAAAAGCTTCATTCTTTCTGTTGGTGGTTATAGGCATCATCTTTATATGGAGGACTATAATCTTTGGCTTAGAGTGTTGTCTACGGGAAAAAAAACATATAATTTTAAAGAGAGCTTGGTAAAAGTTAGGACAGGAACGTCTATGCTCAAACGTCGCAAAGGTATCCCATATATTTTAAGTGAATTTAAGTTGGCAAAACTAAAATATGCACTGGGCTATCAGGGAATAGGAGGAGCTATTGGTGTTTTATTTATCCGCTCTTTGCCCAGGTTATTACCAGTGAATATTTTGACAGCGGTATACAATACACTTAGAACTAAAAGGTGATAGTTAGTGAGGACTCTTTTTTGTTCAAAATTAACTGAAATTATTTTTCAGTATTTGTCATAAATCAGAGAACAAGATAGATTATTATCCTAGCTAGTCGCGAAATTAGTTTCAGCGTACAATATTACAGCAACCACACCCTGACAGGAGTATGTAATGTCCAAACAACAAATCGGCGTTGTCGGTATGGCAGTGATGGGGCGCAATCTGGCGCTCAACATCGAAAGCCGTGGCTATACCGTTTCCGTTTTCAACCGCTCCCGTGAAAAGACCGACGAAGTGATTGCCGAAAATCCCAGCAAGAAGTTGGTGCCGCACTTTACGGTACAGGAGTTTGTTGAATCCCTTGAAAAGCCGCGTCGTATCCTGTTGATGGTGAAGGCCGGTGAGGGCACTGATAAGACTATCGAGTCGCTGAAGCCGTACCTGGAAAAAGGGGATATCCTGATCGACGGTGGTAATACCTTCTTCCAGGACACTATCCGTCGCAACCGTGAACTCTCTGCCGAAGGCTTCAATTTTATCGGTACCGGGGTTTCTGGTGGTGAAGAGGGGGCGCTGAAAGGGCCTTCCATTATGCCTGGCGGTCAGAAAGAAGCTTATGAGCTGGTGGCACCGATCCTGAAGCAGATTGCTGCCGTTGCCGAAGACGGTGAGCCCTGTGTGGCCTATATTGGCGCAGACGGTGCCGGTCACTATGTGAAGATGGTGCATAACGGTATCGAATACGGCGATATGCAGCTGATTGCTGAAGCCTATTCCCTGCTCAAGCACGGTCTGAACCTGTCCAATGAAGAGCTGGCGACTACCTTCTCTGAGTGGAACAAAGGTGAACTAAGCAGCTACCTGATCGATATTACCAAGGATATCTTCACCAAAAAAGACGATGCTGGTAACTATCTGGTCGACGTAATTCTGGACGAAGCGGCGAACAAAGGCACCGGTAAATGGACCAGCCAGAGCTCGCTGGATCTCGGTGAACCGCTGTCATTAATCACTGAGTCAGTATTCGCACGCTATATCTCTTCCCTGAAAGAGCAGCGTGTGGCGGCTTCTAAAGTGCTGACCGGTCCGCAGTCTCAGCCTTTCGCGGGTGATAAAGCCGAATTTAGCGAAAAAGTACGTCGTGCCCTGTACCTGGGTAAAATCGTCTCCTATGCGCAGGGCTTCTCACAGCTGCGCGCTGCGTCTGACGAATACAACTGGGATCTCAACTACGGCGAAATCGCCAAAATCTTCCGCGCTGGTTGCATTATCCGTGCTCAATTCCTGCAGAAGATCACCGATGCCTATGAGCAGAACCCGGCCATTGCCAACCTGCTGCTGGCGCCGTACTTTAAGCAGATTGCCGATGAGTATCAGCAGGCGCTGCGTGATGTAGTGGCTTATGCGGTACAGAATGGTATCCCGACCCCGACCTTCTCTGCGGCTATCTCCTACTACGATAGCTATCGCTCTGCCGTGCTGCCGGCCAACCTGATTCAGGCTCAGCGCGACTATTTCGGTGCCCATACCTATAAGCGTACCGATAAAGAGGGCGTGTTCCATACCGAGTGGCTGGAAGATTAAGCTAATTCTTAATTAGTCACCTGAAAACCAGCTGATTTATCAGCTGGTTTTTTTTATTATCAAAGGGACTACTGGAAGTAGAGAGACTATCTCCGTCAACGGCGGAGGTAATAGCGCTAAAGTAGTCGGTTAGTATACGAGATCAAAGATTGCTGAACTGTTGTCGAGTGCCGATTATTTCGCTATCCGGCATTAGATAAATCGCATTTTCAACCTTTTCTTAGTAAAGTGGCCCCGGCGATTTTCGGGGGAGTATGCGATACTTCTTGCCGCATATCTTTTGTGGGCAGTTTCTTTGATGGTTTTTGGGGTTAATTTTTAAAGGTTACTATGAACCAGAATTCTCAGGCGGCACAAGGTGTAAGCCGCTCGCCGGAAACGGTCGATCTGCTGGATCTGCTGATGCAGCTGTGGCGCGGTAAAAAAACCATTATCGCCTTTGTGATTATCTTTATTCTGCTGACCGTGGCTTATCTGTTTGTGGCTAAGGAAAAGTGGAGCTCTTCAGCGATTGTGACGCTGCCGGATTCCGGACAGATTGCTAACTACAGTAACTCGATGGGAATTATCTATAGCCAGAATCGGGGATCGGCACCGTCAGTTAGCGATATCCAGAATCGTTTCTTTACCCGCTTTAACTCTCTGATTTCGGCACTTTCCGAAGAGCTGGATAATCAGGAAAAACCAGAGTCATTAGCCATTGAACCAGCGGTAAAAGGACAGTCGGTACCGCTTAAAATCAGCTACGTCGGCTCCAGCGCTGAAGAAGCGCGTAAAACCCTCACTGCCTATATTGATAAGATTAACCAGCGGGTTATTGATGAACTGAACGCTGATTTGGTGACCAATATCAACGCCACCATGAAGGATCTTAAGAGCTCGCTGGATGCTCAGGAAGCCTCGGCAAAGGCCCAGCGCGAGCAGCGGCTGGAGATTCTGCGTCAGGCGCTAAAGGTGGCCGAGCAGAGCAATATCAAGGATACTATGGTTAGACAGGCGGAGACCCTTTCTGAGGATACGCTGTTTGTGCTGGGAACCGATGCGTTGTCGGCAACCCTTAAGAATGAATCTACCCGCCCGCTGCCATTGAAAGATCAGTACTATAATACCCTGCAGTCCTATCTGGCGGTGAAGGCACTGGCCCAGAAGCCGGATATCAGTAGCTCATTCCACTATGTGATGAAGCCTAATCTGCCGGTACGGCGTGATAGCCCGAAGCGTGGCCTGACGCTGGTACTGGCGGCGTTACTGGGTGGGATGATTGGTTCCGGCGTGGTGTTGGTTCGCAACGCGCTGCGTAACTATAAGCCTGCCGCGTAATCTATAGCCATCGAATAAAAAAGCCCGCCGTTAAAAAACGGCGGGCTTTTTTGATCCGGGGAGACGTAACTACTGATGCCTGCCCCGCAAATTCTCAATCACCGCCCCTAAATCGAGCTGCTGATCCTGAAGAAGCACCAGCAGATGGTAGACCAGGTCGGAAGCTTCATTAACCAGCTCTTCACGGTCGTGCACCGTGGCGGCCAGCGCGGTTTCCACCCCTTCTTCGCCCACCTTCTGGGCAATACGCTTGGTGCCGCTGGCGTAGAGCTTCGCGGTATAAGAGCTTTCAGGGGCGGCCTGTTTACGCTCCGCCAGCAGCTGTTCGAGCTGATACAGGAACAGCCACTGGTGCTGTGGCGCATCGCCAAAGCAGCTGGTGGTGCCTTTATGGCAGGTGGGGCCGATGGGGTTAGCCTGAATCAGCAGAGTGTCGTTATCGCAGTCCGCCGCAATACTGACCAGCTTCAGGAAGTGGCCGGAACTTTCACCCTTGGTCCACAGCCGCTGTTTGCTGCGTGAATAGAAAGTGACGTTACCGCTCTCCTGGGTTTGCTTCAGCGCTTCCGGCGTCATATAGCCGAGCATCAGCACCTCGCCGGATGCCGCATGCTGGACGATGGCGGGGATCATATTGTCGGTTTTGGCCCAGTCCAGCGCCTCTGTCTGTTTCTCTGTTAACACTGTCGAATCTCCACGCCCTGTTGCGCCAGGTAAGCTTTTAGCTCACCGATATTGATAATCTGTTTATGAAATACGGATGCCGCCAGCGCGCCGTCCACTGCCGCATCGCGGAAGGCTTCCAGAAAGTGCTCCATGGTTCCGGCGCCGCCAGAGGCGATAAGGGGGACGCGGCAAACCTCGCGCACTTTGGCGAGCTGCTCCAGATCGTAGCCGTTGCGCACGCCGTCCTGGTTCATCATATTCAGTACGATTTCACCGGCGCCGCGTTGCTGTACTTCCTGTACCCAGTCCAGGGTCTGCCACTGGGTGATCCGGGTGCGGCTCTCGTCGCCGGTATACTGGTTAACCTGATATTTACCGCTTTGTTGGTCGAACCAGGTGTCGATACCCACCACGATGCACTGCACGCCAAAGCGCTCCGCCAGCCGGGTAATCAGCGTTGGGTCCGCCAGCGCCGGGGAATTGATGGAGATTTTATCGGCCCCGAAGGAGAGGATCTGAAGCGCATCGGCCTCTGATTTAATCCCGCCCGCCACGCAGAACGGAATATCGATAACCTCCGCCACCCGTGAAACCCAGCTCTTATCCACTACCCGGCCATCGCTGGAGGCGGTGATATCGTAAAACACCAGTTCGTCGGCGCCTTCTTCGGCATAGCGTCTGGCCAGCGGGACGATGTCGCCGATGATCTCGTGGTTGCGGAACTGCACGCCCTTAACCACCTGACCGTCGCGCACGTCCAGGCAGGGGATTATCCGTTTTGCCAGCATTGGATTGCCTCCTTCACATCAAATTTTCCTTCCAGCAGGGCACGGCCAACAATTACGCCGCTCACGCCGCTGCCGCGCAACGCTCTAATATCGGAAAGTGCCCCGATGCCGCCAGAGGCCTGAAAGCCCACCTGGGGATAGAGGGTGCAGATTTCGCGATACAGCCCGACATTGGAGCCGCTCAGAGTTCCATCGCGGGAGATATCGGTGCACAGCACGTGGCGCAGCCCCAGAGGCAGAAAGTGTTCCACCAGTTGCTCCAGAGTCACGCCTGAGGTTTCCTGCCAGCCGCTCACCGCCACCTGCTTATTACCGGCCTCGTCGATACGGACGTCCAGCGCCAGTACAATGGCTTCGGCGCCAAAGCGTTCAAACCATTGGCCGACCACATCCGGGGATTTCACCGCCGTGGAGCCGACCACTACGCGGCTGGCGCCTGCCGCCAGCAGAGCTTCCACATCTTCCGCGCTGCGAACGCCGCCGCCGACCTGAACCGGCACGCTTACGCCCGCCAGCAGGCTTTTCAGCAGTGGGAGCTGGCGCTGGTTCGGATCTTTGGCGCCGGTCAGATCCACCAGGTGCAGCACCTGCGCGCCTTGCGCCTGGTAATCCTGTAGCCGCGGCAGCGGGGAGCTGCCGTAGTCGCGCTGCTTGCCGTAATCGCCCTGATGGAGACGCACCACCTTGCCGTCAATTAAATCTAAAGCCGGGATAATCATTTACATCTCCAGGAAATTTTTCAGAAGCTGCGCGCCCGCTTTGCCGGAGCGTTCCGGGTGGAACTGCACGCCGTAAAAGTTCTCTTGCTGTGCCGCGGCGCTAAAGGCATCGCCGTAATCGCAGCGGGCGATGGTGGCCTCGCTCACCGGCATGGCGTAGCCGTGCACGAAGTAGAAGTAAGCCCCGTCGTCAACGTTGCGAAACAGCGGATTACCCTGTTCAGGAAAGACCTGGTTCCAGCCCATATGGGGCAGCGGCAGGCCGCGGTCGACCATTTTCACCACCGGCTGGTCGATAACGCCTAAGGTGTCGATGCCGTTACTCTCTTCGCTACAGCGTGCCAGTAGCTGCATCCCCAGGCAGATACCCAGCACTGGCTGGGTACAGCGGCTGATAAGCCCGATCAAATCGCGCTCGCGCAGTTGATTCATGGCGGCCCGGGCGGTGCCGACTCCCGGCAGAAACAGCTTGTCGGCGCGCAGCACCACTTCCGGGTCGAGGCTAACGGTGGGGTTAGCTCCCAGTCGCTGTACCGCCCATTTTACCGACGAAAGATTGGCGCAGCCGGTATCCAGAATCACCACATTCATCACAGCACTCCTTTTGATGAGGGGAGGGCGTCGCCTTCCACGCGGATCGCCTGGCGCAGGGTGCGGCCAAAGGCCTTAAACAGGCTTTCCACCCGATGATGGTCATTCTTGCCCTTGGTTTTCAGATGCAGGGTGACGCCCATGGCATAAGAGAGGGAACGGAAGAAGTGCTCTACCATTTCGGTGCTCAGGTCGCCCACCCGCTGGAAGTTAAACTCGGCTTTGTATTCCAGGTGCGGACGGCCGGAGATATCCAGTGCGCAGCGCGCCAGGCATTCGTCCATCGGCAGCACGAAGCCAAAGCGGCCAATACCGCGTTTGTCGCCCAGCGCCAGTTTCAGCGCCTCGCCCAGCGCCAGACCGGTATCTTCCACGGTGTGGTGATCGTCGATATAGAGATCGCCTTTGACTTCGACGGCCATACGAAACCCGCCGTGGGTGGCTATCTGATCCAGCATATGGTCGAAGAAGCCAACGCCGGTGTTGAACTGGCTACCGCCTTCACGATCCAGCCACACCTGTACGTCGATCTGGGTCTCTTTGGTATTGCGTTCAACGTGGGCGTAGCGATCGCGCTGAGTCAGACGTTCGCCGATGGTCGGCCAGTCCAGGCCGTCAGTGCCGTAGCGCAGGCCCTGAATACCCATGTTTTCGGCAAGCGTTAGATCGGTGGCGCGATCGCCAATCACATAGCTGCTGGCTTTATCCATTACGCCATCTGCCAGCCAGGGTTGTACCAGCGCGGTCTTCGGTTTGCGGCAGTCGCAGTTATCCGCAGGCAGGTGCGGGCAGATCAGCACTTCGTCGAAGCGTACGCCCTGGGAATCGAACACCTGCATCATCAGGTTATGCGGGCCATCGAAGTCGCCCTGGGGGAAACTGTCAGTTCCCAATCCATCCTGGTTGGTGATCATAATCAGCTTAAAGCCCGCCTGCTGTAGCTTAAGTAAGGTCGGGATCACCTGAGGCTCAAAGGCCAGTTTATCGAAACGGTCAACCTGGTAATCGACCGGCGGCTCGCTAATCAGCGTACCGTCGCGATCGATAAAGAGAAACTTCTGACTCATAGGGTCTCCTGATTTGCCCGTACGGCGAGCTGGTTAAGGGCGTCGAGCAGACGCTGGCATTCGGTACGGGTGCCGATGCTGATGCGCAGGCACTCTTCCAGACCGGGTTGTTTATGCTGATTACGAAGGATAATGCCGCGATCCCAAAGCCGCTGGAACAGGGGCTGGGAGCGGTCGAAGCGCACCAGCAGATAGTTGGTTTGCGATTCAAAGACCTGGTCGACGCCGGGTAACGTACCCAACTGTTCGAGCAGGTACTGGCGGTTGTCCAGAGTTTCCGCCACCCGCTGGCGCATGGCGGCGATCCCTTCGGCGCTCAGGGCCTGGGCGGCGATATCGGCCACCGGGGTTGAGAGCGGGTAGGGGGCGATAACCTTAAGCAGCATCTGAATCAGCGGTGCGTTAGCCAGGGTAAAGCCGCAGCGTAGCCCTGCCAGCGCAAAGGCTTTAGAGAGCGTGCGCAGAATAGCCAGGTGCGGATAGTCGTTGAGCCAGCCCGCCAGGGAGGCGGTGGGGCAGAATTCAATATAGGCTTCGTCCGCCACTACGATGGCGCGACCGCGGGTCATCTCCAGCAGCGCGCGCAGGTCATCCGGGTTGATTAACTGACCGGTAGGGTTGTTGGGGCTGCAAACGAATACCACTTTTACGCCATCTAATTGGGCTTCAATAGCGGGCAGATCGAGCTGCCAGCCGTTGATGGCCGGTACGGTGCGGCAGTCTACGCCAATGGTTTCAGCGCTGACGCTGTACATGCCGTAAGTGGGCGGGCAGTAGAGCACGGCGTCCTGGCCCGGCTCGCAGAAGGCGCGAATCAGTAGTTCGATGCCTTCATCGGCGCCGCGGCTGACCAGCACCTGCTCCGGTTTAACCCCGGCGTAGTCGGCATAGCGGCGAATCACCTCCGCAGGCTGGCACTCCGGGTAGCGGTTCAGGGTCTGCATGGTCAGCTGAAACGGCACCGCCGTCGGGAATTCATTGGCATTCAGCCAGACATCGCCATTACCGCCCAGACGGCGAGCGGACTGGTAAGGGGTGAGCTCGCGCACGTTGGCGCGGGCAAGGGCCTCGATCTCGTTCATTTCTGCTCCTCCAGCGCCGCCAGACGCAGTGAAACCGCATTCTTGTGAGCCGTTAGCTGTTCCGCAGCGGCAAGGATCTCAATGGTGGCGGCGAGCCCGGCAAAGCCCTGCTGGCTCAGCTCCTGCACTGTCATCCGCTTCTGGAAGTCCGCCAGTCCCAGGCTGGAGCAGGTGGCGGTGTAGCCATAGGTCGGCAGCACGTGGTTGGTGCCGGAAGCATAATCTCCGGCGGATTCCGGCGACCAGTCGCCAAGGAACACCGAACCGGCGCTGGTAATGCCCTCGACCAGCGATCGGGCGTCGGCGGTCTGAATAATCAGGTGCTCGGGGCCGTACTGGTTGGAGATCTCCACGCACTGAGCAAGAGAGCGAGCCACAATCAGGCGGCTGGCGGCCAGAGCCTGGCGGGCGGTTTCCGCGCGCGGCAGGGCGGCAAGCTGGCGCTCTACCGCGGTGGCCACCCGTTGCGCCATGGCGCTATCCGGCGTCAGCAGAATCACCTGAGAATCCGGGCCGTGCTCCGCCTGGGAAAGCAGGTCAGAGGCGACAAAGTCAGGGTTAGCGCGCGCATCGGCAATCACCAGCACTTCCGATGGCCCGGCGGGCATATCGATGGCGGCGCCGTCCAGTCGCTGACTAATCTGGCGTTTGGCTTCGGTGACAAAGGCGTTACCCGGGCCGAAGATTTTATCCGCCTGCGGCACGCTATCGGTGCCGAAGGCGAGGGCGGCGATCGCCTGGGCGCCACCGACCTGGAACACCTCCTGCACGCCGCACAGTTTGGCCGCATAGAGGATCTCATCACTGATGGGTGGCGGCGAGCACAGTACCACCCGGCGGCAACCGGCGATGCGCGCCGGGGTCGCCAGCATCAGCACCGTGGAAAACAGCGGCGCCGAACCGCCGGGAATATAAAGCCCCACCGCGTCGATAGGGCGGGTTACCTGCTGGCAGCGCACGCCGGGGCGGGTTTCCACGTCTACCGCAGGCAGTTGCTGGGCGCGGTGAAAGGTTTCGATATTGGCGACGGCAACGGCCATCGCCTGCTTCAGTTCGTCGCTCAGGCGTTCAGCGGCGGCGTCGATTTCCGCCTGACTCACCTTCAGGTCCTGCACTTCGGTGTTATCGAAGCGGGCGCTATATTCGCGCAGGGCGGCATCGCCACGCGCTTTAACGTTATCCAGAATCTCGCTGACGGTACGGCTGATGCTGTCGGAAGCGGCAATGGCCGGGCGCATCAGCAGTTCGCGCTGGCGTTGGGCGTCGCAATCGTTCCAGTTAATGACGGTATTAAAGGCCATGGTGGTTACTCCATCATCTTCTCAATCGGCAGGACCAGGATCGAGCTGGCGCCCAGCGCTTTTAGCTTTTCCATGGTTTCCCAGAACAGGGTTTCGCTGCTGACCATGTGCATGGCTACCCGCTGCTTATCGCCAGCCAGCGGCAGAATAGTGGGGCGCTCGGCGCCGGGCAGCAGCGCCACCACTTCTTCCAGACGCTCGCTGGGGGCGTGCAGCATAATATATTTGGATTCCCGTGCCTGGATAACCCCCTGAATGCGGGTCTGCAGTTTATCGATCAACTGCTGTTTGTTGTCCGGCATCTCGCCGTCGCGCTGAATCAGACAGGCTTTGGAGCGGTAGATAACCTCGACTTCACGCAGGCCGTTGGCTTCAAGCGTTGCGCCGGTAGAAACCAGATCGCAGATGGCGTCGGCCAGCCCGGCACGGGGGGCCACTTCCACAGAACCATTCAGCAGGCAGGATTTAAACGGGACTTGTTTCTGGTCGAGGTAGCGTTTCAGCAGGTGCGGGTAAGAGGTAGCGATACGTTTATCAGAGAGAGAGGCGATGCCGTCCCAGGGCTCGTCCACCGGGGCGGCCAGCGACAGGCGGCAACCGCCGAAGTCCAGACGCCGCAGGGTGAAGTAGCGCGGATCTTCGCCCTGGGCGCGGCGGCTGAGCAGCTCCTCTTCCAGCACGTTCTCGCCGATAATGCCAAGATCTACTACGCCGTCCATTACCAGGCCCGGAATATCGTCATCGCGCACCCGCAGAATATCGATGGGCATATTCTCCGCCAGGGCGATCAGACGCTGGGTGTGCAGGTTAACCTTAATGCCGCAGCGGGCCAGTAATTCGCGTGAATCATCGCTTAAACGGCCGGATTTCTGAATAGCTATGCGTAAACGGGTGTTGTCTGACATTGTGCTCTACCTCTGATTTGGTAAAAATTCTGCTGAAACCGCGCAATAAAAAAGCCCCCGGAAGGCGATCTTCCGGGGGCTCTCTGTCTTGCGTTCTGCACCACTGGAAGATCTGAATGTCTTCCAGCACACATCGCCTGAAAGACTAGTCAGGATGATGGTGATGATGGTGGTGTTTAAATTGAACGCAATTCATAGCAATCTCGTCTGAATGATTATTCATAACCTGTGACGCTTACCCTAAACCAGTTTGAACGCGGAACGCAAGGGCTTTTTTAGTGAAAATATTCCGGTCATTAATTCTGCTCCGAGATCATGATTGCCACGGTGTCCGGCTCCAGGGCGCGGAACAGATGTTCGCGATCCGCGGGGTAACAGATATAGTCGCCGGGGCCCAGTTCCTCAAGGGCTTCGGTCAGCCCCAGCAACGCCCGGCCGCGGGTAATGATCATATGCTCTACCGAACCCGGCGGGTGAGGGGGCGACAGGCGATCGGCGCCGGGTTGAACCACCACCTGGTATATGTCGCGCCGGGCGCCTGGGGGGCAGTTGGCCAGTAAAATTGCCTGATAGTTAGAGTGTTCCGCCGTGACCCGGCTCCCTTCGCCGTAGCGCAGCACCCGGGTGGTGGTTTCCTGGTGTTCCAGAAGCTGGGCGAAGGGGATGTTCAGGGCCACGCACAGCGACCAGAGGGTCTCGATACTGGGATTACCGTGGCCGCCTTCCAGCTGCGATAGCGTGGATTTAGCGATGCCGGCGCGTCGGGCGACTTCGCTTAGCGACAGGCCAGCGCGTTCCCGCTCCCGGACCAGACTCTGGGCGATGACGCGGATCGGTTGGGTCATGAAAACTCCGTTATTCCTGATACTGAATGTTTTTTTAAATGAACATAACGTTCATCTTGATAAACGGTCACACGATGTTCATTATAATGGATACTTCCGTTCGATGAAGAATCTATTGAGGTTATTTATGTTCACTCAGCGTTTCGCCTGTCTGCCGGGCGAGACTAAAAAAGCTGTCTTACTGGTTTGCCTGGCCGTGGGGGTCGTTGGGGTTTCCTATGGCTCACTGGCGCTGGCTTATGGTTTCCCGCTCTGGGTGCCGGTGGTTTCTTCCATGCTGGTGTTGGCCGGGGCATCGGAATTTATGTTCGTGGCGATTATCGCCAGCGGCGGCAGCCCGATTACCGCGGCGCTGGCGGGGCTACTGGTGAATGCCCGCCATATTCCGTTCGGCGTTGCGGTGCGTGAACTGGTCGGCGGGAGGCTGAGTCAGCTTCTGGGCTGCCATATTATGAATGACGAGAGCGTGGTGTTCGGCATGTCCCAGCCGACCCTGGAAAAACGTAAGGCCGCCTACTGGCTGTGTGGAATCGGCGTGGCGATCGCCTGGCCGCTGGGGGTTTTGCTCGGCGGCGGTGTCGGCAATTTTCTGCCTGCCCCGGAAACTATTGGCCTTGATGCCGTCTTTCCGGCCATTCTGCTGGCGCTGGTGGTTCCGGCCTTAAAGAAACGCACGACCCTGATTCGCGCCAGCACCGGCGCCGTGATTTCACTGGCCGCCGTACCCTTTACCCCCACCGGTCTGCCGGTGCTGTTATCGATGCTGGGCTTACTGGCAAGGAGGAAATAGTGTCGGAGACCCTGATGATTATTATCGGCATCGCCATTCTGGCGGCGGGCACCTGGCTGATGCGCTATTCCGGTGCGGTGCTGGGCAACCGGCTGGCGTTTTCGGAACGCGCTCAGGCGCTGCTAACCGATGCCGCCACCACGCTGCTGTTCTCTGTCGCGCTGGCGGCCACCATTTATGAGAACGACCACTTTGCGGGTATGGCCCGGGTGGCGGGCGTGCTGGTGGCGGTGTTTCTGGCCTGGCGCAAGGCGCCGCTGATTGTAGTGATTGTGGCGGCGGCCGTGGTAACCGCCGGGCTGCGTTACCTTGGGGTGCATTAAAAACGTCATTTTGCACGGTTATTGAGCCAGGATTGATGCCGTGAATTGTCAGTTTGCCGCTGCTGGCGTAGCCTTAACGCAATAGGTAAGCAGGCTTCCTTTTAAAAAGGAGTATCAAGGCATGAAAAAGGTCGCGATTGTCGGGTTAGGGTGGCTGGGGATGCCCCTGGCGCTCTCCCTGATCGGTAAGGGCTGGCAGGTTACCGGCAGTAAAACCACAGAGGATGGCGTAGAAGCGGCGCGGATGTGCGGGCTGGAAAGTTATCTGCTGCGGCTTACTCCGGAACTTGAGTGTGACAGTGACGATCTTGAAGCGCTGCTCGAGGTCGACGCGCTGGTGATTACGCTCCCGGTCCGCCGCAGCGGCGAGGGGGAAGACTTTTACCTGCTGGCGGTGCAGGAGATTGTCGACAGCGCTCTGGCACACGCTATCCCGCATATTGTCTTTATCAGTTCCACCTCGGTTTATGGCGATGCCGAAGGGGTGATGACGGAAGATTCTCCGCTGAACCCGGTAACCGACAGCGGTCGTTGGCTTCGGGAGCTGGAGCACTGGCTGCACGATTTGCCGGGCACGTCGGTGGATATTTTGCGCCTGTCCGGCCTGGTGGGGCCGGAGCGTCACCCCGGGCGCTTTTTCGCCGGTAAGCGCGCGCCCCACGGTAATCATGTGGTCAACCTGGTGCATCTGGAAGACGCCGTGGCGGCCATTGAACTGTTACTGGAAACGGAGGGCGGCGGTCGCCTGTATAACCTGAGCGCGCCGCAACATCCCACCCGCGGCCGTTTCTACTCGCAAATGAGTCGCCAGCTTGGTCTGGAAGCCCCGTTATTTAGCGATGACGCTAACGGCGGAACCGGCAAGCAGATAGACGGTAGTTTAATCTGCCGGGAACTGGGGTTTCATTACCGCCATCCTGACCCGGAAAGGATGCCGCTGGAGTAGAAAAATTCTTCAGGTCTGAGCGTAGAGCAATCCCGCGTGGCGCCTGACGGCGCGGCCTTTTGGCAGGGGGGCATTTTTCGTCAAAAAAGAATTGGCCGATCGTGGCTTTTTCATCTTGTCATCCGGTCATTTCCTGGTGCAAAATACGCGCCCTGCAAAACGAGAGATTAACCGACGTTGAAAAGGCGTCGGTTATTTTTTTGCATGCATACCCGTCATTCTTCAGGCAGCAGATGCGTTGGCTGCGCTCGCTCACCCCGGTCACATAGTACGGCTATGCTCCCGGGGATTCACGAGCTTGCCGCCTTCCTGCAGCCTGAATTATTTAGGGTATGGCAAAGTTAATTAAATAAAAGAGGCCGGGCTCAGTACCGGATAGATACTTACTTTAAAAAGCACGACAGATGTGTCGCCGAGGAAAACTAAGATGGTGCAATTTTTTGTTTTTGCGTCAGGGGGTTACAACCATGTCGCATAACGCCACCGCTACTTCTTCTTCCCGCGTGGAACTGCGTAAGACGCTTACGCTGATTCCGGTTGTGATGATGGGCCTTGCCTATATGCAGCCTATGACACTGTTCGATACGTTTGGTATTGTGTCCGGCCTGACCCACGGTCATGTCGCCACCGCCTACGCCTTCGCACTGATTGCCATCCTCTTTACCGCCCTGAGCTACGGTAAGCTGGTTCGCCGCTTCCCGTCTGCCGGTTCGGCCTATACCTATGCCCAGAAGTCCATCAGCCCCACGGTTGGCTTCATGGTGGGCTGGTCGTCGCTGCTGGACTATCTGTTCATGCCGATGATCAACATTCTGCTGGCAAAAATCTATTTCGAAGCCCTGGTACCGTCGGTTCCGTCGTGGATCTTCGTGGTGGCGCTGGTGGGCTTTATGACCGTCTCTAACCTGCGCAGCATCAAGACCGTGGCGAACTTCAACACGCTGATCGTGATTCTGCAGCTGGCCATTGTGGCGGTGATTGTCGGTCTGGTGGTGTGGGGCGTGGCCCACGGTGAAGGCGCCGGCACTTTGGTGAGCTCACGTCCGTTCTGGGGCGAGAACGCTCAGGTGGTGCCGATGATCACCGGTGCGACCATTCTGTGCTTCTCGTTCCTGGGCTTCGACGGCATCAGCTCGCTGTCGGAAGAGACCAAAGACGCCGAGCGCGTGATTCCTAAGGCGATCTTCCTGACCGCGCTGATTGGCGGCCTGGTGTTTATCGGCGCCTCTTACTTTCTGCAGCTCTACTTCCCGGATATCTCGCGCTTTAAGGATCCGGATGCGTCTCAGCCTGAGATTATGCTGTATGTGGCGGGCCACGCCTTCCAGTTTGGCGTGCTGATTTTCTCCAGCATTACCGTGCTGGCTTCCGGTATGGCGGCTCATGCTGGCGTATCGCGCCTGATGTACGTGATGGGCCGCGACGGCGTCTTCCCGACCCGTTTCTTCGGCTATGTTCATCCGACCTGGCGTACTCCGGCGCTCAACGTGCTGCTGGTCGGCGCCATCGCGCTGCTGGCGATTAACTTCGACCTGGTCACCGCGACGGCGCTGATTAACTTTGGCGCGCTGGTGGCCTTCACCTTCGTGAACCTGTCGGTGATCTCCCAGTTCTGGATCCGCGAGAAGCGTAACAAGACGCTGAAGGATCACATCAACTACCTGGTACTGCCGACCTGCGGTGCGCTGACGGTTGGGGCCCTGTGGGTAAACCTGGAGGAGAGCTCCATGGTGCTGGGACTGATCTGGGCGGCTATCGGTCTTATCTATCTGGCCTGCGTGACCCGTAGCTTCCGCAACCCGGTTCCGCAGTATGAAGATATCGCCCAGTAATTACTGAGCCGATTCGAGAAGGGCGCCGAAGTGGCGCCCTTTTTTACTCTTTAATATCAATCAGCTTTTTCACTTCCAGCTTTTCCAGCTTGCCGCCTGACTCTGCCAGAAAATTGTTATGCCAGGTCATGGCCATATGTTCCTCCAGCGCCTGGGCCGACTTCCAGCGCTCAAGAAAGACAAAGTGACCGGGGTTGCCCTGCTCTTCATGAAGATCGTACTGAATACAGCCCGGCTCGCTGCGGCTGGATTTCAGCATCGCCCGGGTTGCTTTACCTGACGCCTCGTGGTGTTCCGGTTTTGCCACGATCGGAGCCGCGACTTTGACTTCGCCCATTCTTATACTCCTGTCAGGTGTTAAGAAAGACTCAGTCATAAGCGTAGCCATTTTTTATCCGGCCAGCTCCTCGACGTACTGCCACAGCGCCTTCAGCAGGTTCTGTTTATCGGTATCGCCGTCGTGCTGCTGCCACAGCTCCTGAAGATGCGTGGCGTAGCTTTGCAGCGCTTCGGGGGTGAAGACCCCCCGGCGGTGCTCCAGCCAGCGCTGCTGTTCTGGCTCAATCAGGGTGCCCGGGAAGTTGCGGGCGCGATAGTTAAACAGCAGCTTTTCAATGCGCGGATCGGCAAAGGTAATATCCAGCGCGGGCAGATTTTGCGGCGCGGTTTCGCGCACAATGGTCATGGCAGTGCGGTCGGCATCGCTGAAAAAGCCATCGTACAGTTGGGCATCCACATTGCTGTGGGGCGGAAAGGGCGGCGCTTCGGCAAACAGGGCCACCAGCTTTTCACGTACCTGCGGCGAGGCGCGCAGGGTCTTCAGGTTATCCAGACACTGCTGACGGTTAATGCCCAGACGCTCCGCATCTTCCGGACGCAGGGTGCTCCCCGGCGCCAGCACCGGGCACTTATTCAGATGTACCAGCTTCACCGGCACCGGTGAGTCATCGCCCAGTTCGGCCTTCGGGGTATAGAGGCGTTCGCGCAGGGTATCAGCGTCTAATTCCAGCAGTGGTGCGATATCACCCGCCAGATCCACCATAATCACCGCATTGCGATTGTCGGGGTGCCAGGCCAGCGGGGCTATCCAACTGGTATTACCGCGCCAGGCGCCGAACATCCCGGAGACGTGAACCAGCGGCTTCATTTGGGGAATATCGATAAGGGTCGCCAGCTTGCGCTTATTGCGGTGGCTGTACAGGTAATCGAACAGCCGCGGCTGACGACTTTTCACCAGTTGCGCCATGGCGATGGTGGCATAGACATCCGCCATCGCATCGTGGGCGTTGGCATGTTCCACGCCGTTGGCGGCGGTCAGATGCTCAAGCCGGAAGCTCGGCAGCCCGTCATCATTTTCCGGCCAGACGATACCATCCGGACGCAGGGCATAGCAGGCGCGCATCACATCCAGCAAATCCCAGCGCGAATTATTGTGCTGCCAGCTCCAGGCGTAGGGATCGAAAAAGTTGCGATAGAAGATATTGCGCGTGACCTCATCGTCGAAGCGCACGTTGTTATAGCCCAGCACGCAGGTATTGGGCACGGTAAACAGATCGTGGATGCGCTCAGCAAAGCGCGCTTCGTTATCGCCACGTGAGCGCGCCTGTTGGGGAGTAATACCGGTGATCAGCACCGCTTCCGGGGTCGGCAGATAGTCGTCTGCCGGTTTGCAGTAAAAAACCTCCGGCTCGCCGATAATATTGAACTGTGCATCGGTACGGATGGCGGCGAACTGCGCCGGGCGATCCAGCGCCGGATGGGTGCCGAAGGTTTCATAGTCATGAAAGAGGAAGGTTGGCTGCTCGGCTTTTTTATCCACGGTATCGCTGTGCTCCTGGGGTTGTGCGCGGCTGAAATCAGACAGGCTATGGTAAACCAGAACTCCCCCCGGCTGAAACTGCCACGGCGCTTATCTGTGTCAGAACCGCAGGGCAGACCAGGAATCGACGGATAATGCCCCTGTTACCGTGAAATTGTGAAATGGCTGTGCCAGGATAGGGGCTGTGTTAAATCGGGCCAGCGCGGGGAGCGTTATGCGGGATTACCGACTGGATAGCATTAAAGCATCCCTTATTTTTTTAGTGGTTTTTGGTCATATTATCGAAGCCGCAGTTCCGGGATCACCGATGCTGTCCCGCATTTATGATTTTCTGTATCTGTTCCATATGCCCGCCTTTATTTTCCTGAATGGCTATGTGGTTAAAGAGCGCTTTACGGTTAATTATCAGACGATTTTCTATAAGCTGATAATTCCGTTTGTGGCCCTCAGTCTGCTGTATGAACTGGCCGAATTGATTATTTACCGTGACCTGTCCAGCTATATTAAGAACGGGGCCCCTAACTGGATATTATGGTATCTGTATAGCCTTATTTTCTGGAAGCTGTTAACGCCTCTGTTTATGCGGCTGCGGTTCGCGCTGGGCATCTCCATTGCCGTGTCGGTGGCAGTCTCTTTTGTCGACTTTGACGGTTACGCCTTCGGCATTATGCGTACTTTGGTCTTCTTCCCGTTCTACATCGCCGGGGTTCAGGCCGCCTCTTCGAATCGCCTGCGACTGGAGAACGTCTTTAACCCCAAAGCCGCCTGCGTGGGGGCGGTGATATTGCTGCTGAGCTACCTGTTCGGCGACCAGTTTGGCACGGCGCTGCTGTACGGCAGTAGCACCTTCCCGGCGCTGGATGAAGGGCTTCGTGAAGCGGTTGTAATGCGTCTGGGTCATTACTTGCTGGCAGGGATCTGCATCTACGCCTTCTGCGCCCTGACGTGGTGGTGGCGTGGCCTGGCGAAAATCGGTACCCGCACGCTGTTTATCTATGCCCTGCACGGGCTGGTGGTGAAATATCTGCTGTGGGATGCGTTGCAGAAACTTAATGCGCCATGGCAGGTTGCTGTTGCGGCGCTGGCGGCAGCAACGGGGCTGACCTGGCTACTGTCACGCGATGGCGTAAAGCGGCTAATGGATGGCTGGATAGCGCTGGTGGGCCTGGTTCTGGCTCCGCGGGAAAACCGGCGCAGCCAGGAGCAAGCGAAAGGGTAGGGTTATTTGCTCAGTTTGCTGGTGGGCGTAATTTCGGCAGCGGTATCGTTAATCAGAACGACCTGATAATCTTCGCGATCGAAGCTAAAGGTTTTCGGCTTACGATTTAAATAAGTCAGCACTTCCAGCTCATTTTTGGAATAAGATTTATCGGGATTCCCGAGCTTCGATATAATTTGCTGTTTTGACATTCCGGTATCAATGTCAGAAATTTTACCGGCAGAGGAACATGCACAAAGCACCAAAGCGCAGGCCGTAATGGCAATTTTTTTAATCATTGGTATTCCTGTCTTTATCGCTACTTCTAAAACGAACATTAATGTACAGCAAACGATCGGTTGTTTTGTGGCCGTTTGTGCAGCATTGTGGTCGCTATTATGCCATTTTATGTAACACCCCGCTTGTTATTTTATGGCAGTAAACATTCTTAAAATAATTGTCATTGTAGGTTTAGGCGGCGGCAGATAGGGCAATAAGCCGTAATGGCGGGCCCGGACGGATCAACGTGGTTTTATGCGTCATGCCTCTGGCAGCCCCGGCGGTGAATGACAATCGGCGAATTTCTGTGCGGCTGTCATACTTTCTTGCAATTTGCCGCAGCACCGTAATACGAAGTTCCGTAAAACAGGCGACGTTTTTTGTAGTCACTGAGGACATGCCGTTGAAATTCCGCTTTATTCTTGCTGTTTCTTTTCTTTCCTGCTGCGTTCAGTCCGCCACGGCAGCGGAGGCGCCGGCACAGCCGTTGCCGCAGCCACCGCAAATCCAGGTCGGTTCCTGGGTATTGATGGATTACACCACCGGCCAGGTGCTGACTTCTGGTCATCCCCATCAACAGCGTAATCCCGCCAGCCTGACCAAGCTGATGACCGGCTATGTGGTGGATCGCGCTATCGATAGCCAGCGTATCTCTCCCGACGACGTAGTGACCGTCGGTAAAGATGCCTGGGCTCAGGGGAATCCGGTGTTTAATGGCTCCTCTCTGATGTTCCTCAAGCCCGGCGACAAAGTGACGGTACGCGACCTGAGTCGTGGCCTGATTGTCGATTCCGGCAACGATGCCTGCGTGGCGCTGGCTGACCATGTGGCGGGCGGTGAGCCGCAGTTTGTGCGGATGATGAATGACTATGTGCAGAAGTTGGGGCTGAACGATACCCACTTTGAAACCGTACACGGCCTGGATGCGCCGGGTCAGCACAGTTCGGCGTGGGATCTGGCGCTGCTGTCGCGGGCTATTATCCACGGCGAGCCCGAGTTTTATCATATGTACAGCGAGAAGAGCCTGACCTGGAACGGCATCACGCAGTACAACCGTAATGGTTTACTGTGGGATAAAACGCTGAATGTCGATGGGCTGAAAACCGGCCATACCTCGGGGGCGGGCTTTAATATTATCGCTTCCAGCGTGGACGGCCATCGCCGCCTGATTGCCGTTGTGATGGGGGCAGACAGTTCGAAAGGGCGTGAAGAGCAGGCCCGCAAACTGCTGCACTGGGGCCAGGATAATTTCGATACGGTTCGGGTTATGCAGAACGGTAAACAGGTGGGCCAGGAACGAGTCTGGTACGGCGATAAAGAGAAGATTAGCGTAGGCCCGGAACGCGACTTCTGGATGGCGCTGCCGAAGAGCCAGGTTTCTGGCATTAAGGCGAAGTACGTGCTGGATACGCCCAACCTGGAAGCGCCGATCAAGGCTCACCAGCAGATTGGTGATATCGAGCTGTATAACGGTGATAAAGAGGTGGCCAGAATGCCGCTGGTGACGCTGGAAGCCGTCAACAAAGGTGGTTTGTTCTCACGGATTAGCGACTGGTTCAGCAAACCCTGAGCTTGATCGACTACGCCGGGCGGGATTCTTTCCCGCCTTTTTTGTCTTCGTCTTTCTTTCTGCTCTTTTTTTCACCACCATTATGGAATCCGTATCACAGGATGGCGTTAGGGTATCTTGCAGGCTATTTCTGACTTTGATATTAAGCTGTATAAATATACAGCCATTGTCTCCGGAGGAGAATATGCACTATCAGATTCAACGGGTTGCAGAACGTACGCTGGCGGGGTTTCACCTTGTGGGGCCCTGGGAAAAAACGGTGCCGAAAGGGTTTGAGCAGCTTCAGGCCTGGGTCACCACCAGACAGCTGGTCCCCAGAGAGTGGATCGCCGTCTACTTTGGTAACCCGGAACTGACGCCGCCGGAGGCGCTACGCTGCGATACCATGATATCGGTCGATCCGGCGTTTGAGATACCGCCCAACAGTGAAGGGGTGACCAAAACCCGGTTGGCGGCGGGTCTGTTTGCCGTGGCCCGGGTACAGGTGGCGGATGGCGATTTCACCGCGCCCTGGCTTAGCTTCTTCACGGCGGTTTCTGGCGATGGGGCGCATCAGCTCAGGGAAGGGCCGGTATTTGAAATCTATCTTAGCGACGGGAGCAATGGCGTGTGGGATATCGAAATGTATATTCCGGTGGCGCTAAAGCAGGCTGAATAAAAATGGGGAGCCGAAGCTCCCCGGGTCACAATTACTCTTTGAGCTTTTCGCGCATCTTCTGAACGTCGCTGGCGCTGACGGCAGGCGCTGCATTGCCCCAGCTGTTGCGAACGTAAGTCAGTACGTCGGCAATTTGGCTGTCGGTCATGGTGGCTGCAAAAGCGGGCATAGCCGGTGCGGTCGGGCGCTCTGGCGTATCCACGCCGCGGCTGCCGGCCAGCACAACGCGCATCAAAGAGACCGGCTCTTTGGCGTTGAGAAGCGGGCTGTCCGCCAGTTGCGGGAAGATATGCTGCACGCCTTTACCGGAAGAGGTGTGGCAGGCGGAGCAGCGATCAAAATAGATCGCTTTACCGGTGACCATTTGCGCCTCTTCAGGCTTCAGCGGGGCTGGCGGCTGTTCGTTATCCTGTTTCAGGGATTTCAGATAGACCGCCACGGCCTGCAGATCGCCATCGTTCCAGTGCTGCGAGGAATTCTTCACCTCTTCGGCCATCGGCCCGGAGGCGATGTCGTAGCGGTTCATCCCGGTACGCAGGTAGTCTTTAATATCCTGAACGCTCCAGCGGCCAATGCCGTCATGGTTAGCGGCCGTGATATTAGGCGCCCACCAGTTTTCAACTTCGGCGCCCTGTAGGAACTGGTCGTTCTTGTCACCGCCCAGAATATTTTTGGGGGTATGGCAGGTGCCACAGTGGCCAAGACCCTGCACGATGTAAGCACCGCGATTCCATTCCGCGGACTTCGACATATCGGGCTGATATTGCCCTTTGTCGAAGTTCAGCCAGTTCCAGCCAATCAGACTGGTACGTACGCTGAACGGGAAGGGCAACTGGTTGGTTTCAACGTGCTGCTTCACCGGTGCCAGGGTCTGCAGATATGCCCAGATGGCGCGGTTGTCCTCATCCGAAACTTTGGTGTAGGCGGTAAAGGGCATGGCGCCATACAGTCGCTTGCCGCCGTGGCCGATGCCTTCCGACATGGTGCGGCGGAAGTCGTCATAGGTCCAGTTACCGAGGCCGGTCTCTTTATCCGGCGTAATATTGGCGCCGACCAGGCTACCGAATGGCGTTTTAAGCTCTACGCCGCCAGCGAACGGTTTGCTGGGTTCGGCCGTGTGGCAGGCGGCGCAGTCACCCAGGGTCGCCAGGTAGCGCCCTTTTTCTACCTGGTCGAATTCCGGCTGAGCCAGCGCCTGGGCGGAGGCCGCCAGGCAGGAGACGGCGAGCAACGACAGTGCTAAACGTTTCATACGTTAATCATCTCCCCCGGATTCTTCAGGTAGAAATTACGGATGGAGAACGCGGCCTTATAGGCCAGCGCCCCTACGGTGCCGGTTGGGTTATAGCCCGGGTTCTGCGGGAAGGCGGATGCCCCCACCACGAACAGGTTCGGCACGTCCCAGACCTGGAGATGCTTGTTAACGGAACTGGTGGAAGGATCGGCACCCATAATGAATCCGCCCACAACGTGGGAAGACTGATACGGCATGCTGTTCCAGTGGCCGGTCATCGGTTTAGAGACTATCTCGCGCGGGTTCATCGCTTTGGCGATCTCCGCCACTTTGTTGGTGCAGTACTGCGCCATCTTCAGATCGTTTTCCGGGAAGTCGAAGGTAATGCGCAGCAATGGTCGACCCAGGCGATCCTTATAGTTGGGATCGAGCGAGAGGTAGTTGGTACGAGTGGTGTAGCTACTTGCCTCACAGCCAATGGACATGGTGCTCTGGTAGTTATCCACCATCGCTTTCTTCCAGCCCTTGCCCCATTTCGGGGAGCCCGGCGGGGTGGGGTGGTAGCCGATAGGCGCACCGCCGATGGGGGTGACGCGAATACTGCCGCCGCCAAAGAAGCCCAGGCCGCTGTGGTCGAAGTTATCGTTGTTAAAGTCGTCGATGCCCATACCGACAGCGCCAGCCCCGATGAACGGGTTGAATTTCTTGTCGTCGAAGAACAGGGTCACGCCATTGGCGGTCTGGTAGGCATAGTTACGCCCTGTGGTGCCGCTGTTGGTAACAGGATCATAGGCTTTGCCAATGCCGGAAAGCAGCATCAGGCGCACGTTCTCAAAGGTAAAGGCGGCGACGATTACCAGTGACGCAGGCTGTTCCCACTCGTCGCCGGAGGAGTCGATATAGGTGACCCCGGTGGCGCGCTTGCCGCTGCTGTCGGTATTCACCTTCAGCACTTCGCAGAAGGTGCGGGCTTCGAAGTTGGGCTGGCGCATCAGGGCTGGCAGTACGGTGGTGATGGCGCTGGCCTTGGAATAGTTAGCACAGCCGTAGTTGGTGCAGAAGCCGCAGAAAGTACAGGGGCCCATGACCACGCCGTAGGGGTTGGTATAGCCTTCGGAAACCAGCGATGACGGAACCGGGAAAGGGGAGTAGCCCTGATTCTTCGCGGCTTGTGCAAACAGCGTCGGGCCATAAGGCTGCTTCAGCGGCGGGGTGGGGTATTCGCCGGAGCGGGTGCCCTCGAAGGGGTTGCCGCCTTCTTGTTTTTCGCCATTGACGACGCCTGCTTTTCCGGATGTGCCCGCGACCCGTTCGAAGGCCATATAGTGGGGTTCCATCTCTTCCCAGGTGGTGCCCCAGTCCTGCAATACCAGTTCATCGGGAATGCTGCCATAGCGTTCCAGCAGGTGGCTTTTCAGACGGAACTCTTCCGGCTGAAAACGGAAGGTGATGCCTGCCCAGTGGTTACCGGCACCGCCGGTGCCGTTACCCGGGTGGAAGGAGCCCCAGCTACGCATGGGAAGCGCGGTCTCGGATGGGTTGTTACGCATGGTGCAGGTGTTCTGTCGGGTGCGCAGCATCAGCTCCTGGCGCTGCACATAGCGCAGTTCGTCCGGTACCGTGGCTACGTTGAAATCGCGGGCGGTATCGCGCCACGGACCGCGTTCAATACCGACCACCCGCAGGCCTTCGTCGGCCAGCTCTTTGGCGATGATGGAGCCAGCCCAGCCCAGGCCGATCACCACCACGTCGGTTTCAGGAAGTTTTTTTGCCATGATTGATTATCCTTTCTTCATCCAGTCCGCGCTGCCGGTGATGCTGACGGGGGTAAATTTCAGCTCTTCGTTATGACGCTCGATGAAATCGCGGTAGTCATAGCGCGCGCCGGGGAACCCGATCATCTTCCAGGAGACCATATCGCGGTTACCGCCGTAGACGGGATCGGCAAAAAAGCCTTCGGTGGTGTTGCTCAGCACCTGCGCAAAGAAGTCCGCGCTCTTGATGCCTTCCAGGGCGATCTCATCCTTTTCCAGCGCGGTCAGGACATTATCCTGATCGTCGCCGCTCAGTTCGTGAAAACCTTTGTTGTGCTGCTTCCGGCACCATTTATCCAGCGCTGCCAGCCCGATGCGGTAGCGCTGACGTGGAGTCAGCGGAGACTGATCGCCCTGCTCGGGCGTCCCCTCATGGAAAGGGCCTTCCATGTACAGGCGTTCAAAATTGCCGTAAAAGCCGTGGAGCTGTCGGTCGATAAAGACAGCGCAGCCTGCGGCTTTCCCGCCCACGCTGAGTTCATCTTCGGGAATCAGACGATCCACAATGGCTTCGAGGGTGGCGACTTCGGCGTCGTTGAAAAACAGCCAGCCTTTGCCGTCAAATGTTTCAGGGGGGTTATCGGCGAATGGCTCCCAGCCCGGAGCACCGGTTAACGTTGCCGCTTTCGCGGAACCAGTACCCAGGGCGAGTGCCGCGCCAGACCATGCAAGAACCTGCCGACGGGTGACCCCGGGCAGTGTTTTTTGTGGTTTGCGCATGTTGCTTCCTTAAAAATGCAGAAAATGCTGCGCTGAATGGATTACGCAGCGAATAGTGTGTGCTAAGGGTAGTTGCCTTTCTTTTGTAAAGATAAGGGTATTTAGTGCGATTTTGAAATGCAAATGTTAGAAAATATTAATGAATGTGATCTATTTTTAATCAAGAAATGTTACAAATCATCGAGCAAGCGGCGTTTTTACTGGTTTTTTGGGACAACTTCGGCGCCATGTTAAAATAATCTTTTATTACGTTACGCGGAGTGCAGGCGTGCGTCCTGACAAATCATTAACCTCCTTTGATATTCGCCTTTACCGCCACTACCGAATCGTTCACGGAGTGCGAATTGCGCTGGCGTTTGTACTGACCTTCCTGGTGGTGCGTCTGCTCGATGTGCCAGAAGGGAGCTGGCCGCTGATCACCATGGTGGTGGTCATGGGGCCGCTCTCGTTTCTGGGCAACGTCCTGCCGCGCGCGGTGGACCGTATCGGCGGCACCATTCTGGGGGCGGCGTTGGGGCTGGTAGCCCTTCAGCTCGAACTCTGGTCACTACCGCTGATGCTGCTGTGGTGCGCTGTCTCGATGTTCCTGTGCGGCTGGCTGACGCTGGGCAAGAAGCCCTATCAGGCGCTGCTGATTGGCATTACCCTGTCGGTGGTGGTTGGCGCGCCGACCGGCGAGATGGGCACGGCGCTGTGGCGGGCAGGGGATGTTATCTTCGGCTCTCTGCTGGCTATGCTGTTTACCATTATCCTGCCCCAGCGTGCGTTTCTGCTGTGGCGCATTCATATGGCGGACTTTTTCACCGGCTTCGATCGGTTGCAGCAGGCGGGGCTTTCCCCCAATCTGGTGGAGCGCCCGCGGCTCGACAAGCCGCTGCAGAAACTGCTGAACGACGTGGTGAAACTGCGGGCACTGATTGGCCCTTCCAGCAAGGAAACCCATATCAACAAGGGGATCCTGGAGGCGATTCAGACCGTCAGCCGCAATATCGTCTGCACTCTGGAGCTGCAGATTAATGCCTGGTGGGCGTCGCGCGAGAGCCATTTTGTCATGCTTAACGCGCATACGCTGCGGGAAACCCAGCAGATGACGCATAACACGCTTCAGGCGCTGAGCCGGGCGCTGTATGAAGGCAGTCCGGTACCGGTTAAGCGCAATAGCGAAGCGCTGGCGGAGATTGTCGATGAGCTGAGCGGGCTTCTGAAAGATCGCGAACCGGGTAATCGCTACGAGGCGCACATCTATGGCTACGTCTGGCTCAGTCTGGAGCTGGCGCGCCAGCTGGAGATGCTGTCGCAGCTTATCGCCCGGGCATTGCGCAAATAATCCGCGACCAGGGCGCCGAATGGCACGGGTTGTTTCGATTCAGCTGGTTTTAAGGGTATGATAGCCACACTATTTTCGGCCAGAATGAATGGCGAAAACCATTGTTATCAATGACCGCTATCATTAGTGTTGGGTCTGAAGCGGTTGTCTGAACGAATCCGAGTCTTACAATTAGCAGGGGTATAAAAATGGAAAATAGCAAGCCTTCTTTTCAGGATGTACTGGAGTTCGTCCGTCTGTTCCGTCGTAAGAACAAACTGAAGCGTGAAATTCAGGACGTTGAGAAAAAAATCCGTGACAACCAGAAGCGTGTACTGCTGCTGGACAACCTGAGCGAGTACATCAAGCCGGGCATGAGCGTGGAAGCCATTCAGGGTATTATCGCCAGCATGAAGAGCGATTATGAAGACCGTGTGGATGACTACATCATCAAGAATGCCGATCTTTCTAAAGAGCGCCGAGATATCTCCGACAAGTTGAAGACCATGGGTGAGCCGAAAGTGAACGGTGACCACAAAGCCTGATTCTGAGCTTTTTTCTCCCCGCTCTGGCGGGGAGATGCCGGTCACTTCGCGGGCTGACAAACCAGCGTGGTGATCCAGGGTGCTTCATAGCGCCATTCGCCGTAAAAACGCTGACCCGCCTTTAAATCCGCCGTCAGGCTCTCTCTGAGCTCCAGCACAAAGCTTCCCTCGTCGGCCGCGACCAGGGCCGCGGCATGAAAGCCAAAATAGCGCCGTACTTCCGGCCATAGCGCCTTATACAGGCTCTCTTTGGCGGAAAAGGCCAGCAGTATGCCCCATTCATCGCCGTAACCGGCTGCGCCCAGCCGCATCACCTCGGTATCGTTGATAATCTCCGACCCGCAGTTGCGCATCACTTCGGCATCAAAGCGTTCCAGATCGACCCCCACCCGCCAGGGTATGGCGTCGGCCACCATCAGCGCCAGCGCCCGATCGCCGGAATGGCTGATGGCCCCCATGGCACCCGCAGGCCAGTGCGGCGCGCGATTCTCTGCCCGTAATACATGGCCGTGAATATCTGCCGCGTCCAGTAGCTGCTGGCTGCACCAGCGCCCGGCCAGGTATTCGGCCCGCCGTTTCGTGACGGCGCCGGCCAGCGAATCAGGAAAGGGGACAGCCAGTTGCTGCCACAGCGTCTCCTGATACTGTTCACGATCGAAGGTCGCCTCACAGAAAAGCGCCTCAGGTTGGCTGGCCAACCGGCCGCAACGGGTTTGGGGCAGAAAGGGGGAGTGAAAGCGCTCTTTATCAATAATCAGCACGGCGTGGTTTCCAGAAAAAAGAGGCAGTCACTCCTGTTGCGCTCGCTGCTCCCGTCAGTGCGGCTGGCATAGGGGAACCTTCTCAGTCGGAGAGGCGTTATCGCTTTTCGGTGACAGCTCGCAAATTAAGCGAATACGGTCGCGTCCTGAATATCCGGAGAATACACCGCCGAAGCGGGACTCTGTATATCCGGTAAGCGTTTTCTGACCTTGCTCTATTATAACGGCCCACCGGGACAGCCTGTCCTGCGGGCCGATGGGAATCAACAGATGCCACTCTCCCGGTGGCGTCAGCGTAAAGCGCCCCAGGCTATCGGTAGTGGTGGTGCGAACCTGTTTATCCACATTGGTTAATATCACTGGTACGTCGGCGACAGGCTGCCCCTGGTTGAGGATAACGCCTTCGATATGCGGGCTGTTATAGTCATGAAAGACGCATCCGGATAATGAAACCGTCAGAAGCAGGGCTGCTATGGTTGATAGCGCCCCGTTACGCAGGGCGGTGTGATGCATGGTCAGATCGCTCGACAGAGTGCGGGTGGCATTTATGTTAACACTATCACGCCATGCTGCGGGAGAGGATGTTGTCCTCTGGTCGTTACCAGCAAAAATCCCTGAATGCGTCTTCAGCTTTCGCGATGCGATGGGCAGAACGCTCGAACAGCTTATAGCGGATGAAAAACCGGAAGTCGTGGACGAAGCTCAGGTAATGGCCACTGATATTCTGCTTAACATCCACCCTGGCGGGCTGCGTGAGAAAGTACAGTAAACGCAGGTCAAAATGGCCCGGGCGCTGGGCATCCGGCAGCCTGGTGTAGCAGGAGTGGAAAAATCGGGCCGCGATCTGAAACTTCCCCCCTCAAACGTTACGTCGAGGCGGCAGGGGGCAAACTGCGCCTGGATGTTGAACGGGCGGATGGTTCTCACTACGAATTTGTACTGTAGAGGCTGTAGCCAGAGCGTAAAAAGCAAGAAGCCCGCTTAAGTTTCCTTAAGCGGGCTTCTTTAAATCTGGCTCCTCTGACTGGACTCGAACCAGTGACATACGGATTAACAGTCCGCCGTTCTACCGACTGAACTACAGAGGAATCGTGTGGAGGCTTATCATAGCGGCGAAAAAAAATTTGTCAAACCTCCGCAAGCTACCGCTGCATCGTTTGCTGAAAAGTTCGACATCCCGGCATAAAGCGTAACGATTTTTCATCAAAAAACCTTTGCAGGGCAGGGGATTGTGGCTCATGATTGAAATGTTGTTTCAACTTTCAGATGCAGGTCCACCTTGAGACTCTATGCTGCATTGCGCCAGGCGGTGGAGCGCACTCCCTGGTATTCCCGTCGTAAAAGCTACAAGACGCTGTTCTGGCGCGAGATTACTCCGCTGGCGGTGCCTATTTTTCTGGAAAACACCTGCGTTCTGCTGATGGGGGTGCTCAGCACCTTCCTGGTCAGTTGGATCGGCAAAGAGGCGATGGCAGGCGTCGGGCTTGCCGACAGCTTTAATATGGTGATTATGGCCTTCTTCGCCGCCGTGGATCTGGGTACCACGGTGGTGGTGGCCTTTAGTCTGGGTAAGCGCCAGGGGAAACGGGCCCGGGCGGCGACTCGCCAGTCGTTGGTATTGATGACGCTCATCGCCATCGGGCTGGCGCTGCTGATTCACGTGGTGGGCCAGCAGATTATCGACATTATCGCCGGTGCCGCCAGCGCGGAAGTAAAAGCCCTGGCACTGACCTATCTGGAGCTGACCGCCTGGAGCTATCCGGCGGCGGCTATTGCGCTTATCGGCAGCGGCGCGCTGCGTGGGGCGGGCAATACCCGTATTCCGCTGTTGGTGAACGGCGGCATGAATATCCTCAATATCATTATCAGTAGTGTGCTGATTTACGGTCTTTTTTCCTGGCCGGGGCTGGGCTTTATCGGTGCCGGACTAGGATTGACCATCTCGCGCTACATCGGTGCGCTGGGGATTCTCTGGGTGTTGATGAAGGGCTATAAATCGCTGCGGGTGTCGCTACGCAGTTACTTCCGGCCACTCAACGTGGGGATTTTATGGGAAGTCCTGGCGATTGGCCTGCCCGCCAGCGTGGAGTCAGTGTTGTTCAACGGCGGTAAGCTGTTGACTCAGATGTTTGTGGCCGGAATGGGCACCAGCGTGATTGCCGGTAATTTTATCGCCTTCTCCATTGCCGGGCTGATTAACCTGCCCGGTAACGCCCTGGGGTCGGCTTCGACCATCATCGTGGGGCGGCGGCTGGGTAAAGGACAGCGCGCCCAGGCCGAACGTCAGCTACGTCACGTGTTCTGGCTTGCCACCCTTGGGCTTACCGCCATCGCCTGGCTGAGCGCGCCTTTTGCCGGGGTGATGGCCGCATTCTATACCCGCGATCCCGAAGTGAAAGAGGTGGTGAAACATTTGATCTGGCTTAACGCGCTGTTTATGCCGATCTGGTCCGCCTCCTGGGTGCTGCCTGCGGGCATTAAGGGGGCTCGCGACGCCCGTTTTACCATGTGGGTGACGATGCTGGGTATGTGGGGCTGCCGGGTGATTGCTGGTTACATCCTGGGCATTGAGCTTGGTATGGGCGTGGTCGGGGTCTGGCTGGGGATGTTCCTGGACTGGGCGGTGCGCGCCGCCTTCTTCTACTGGCGTATGATAAGCGGCCGCTGGCTGTGGAAGTATCCGCGCCACCCCGAACGGACGCAGGAGGCGCGCAGGGAAGGCGGGTGAATGATTATGGCGACGCGGCCGACCAGGCTGCGTCGCGCACTTTTACGCTTACCGGCAACAGGCCGCTGCGGGTAAAGCTGTCCGCCAGCGTCTGCTGCTGGTCAAAAATCTCCTCTGTCATGGGGGCCGCGCCGAAGGGCATGCGCGCCAGCGCTTTTTGCCAGATGGCTGGCGGCAGTCCGGTGGATGCCCCCAGAATATGTGCCGCCTCGGTCTGATGGGTATTGGCCCACTGACTTAACGCCTGTAATTCGGTCAGCACCCGTCTGGCAATCTGCGGCGAGCCTTCGGCAAAGCGACGGCTGGCCAGATAGAAGGTGTAGTGGGGAACCAGCCCTTCGGCACTGGTTATCTGGCGGGCCTGGAGGCGCGTCTCTACTTCGGCCAGGTAAGGATCCCAGATGGCCCAGGCATCTACTGCACCGCGCTGGAAGGCGGCCCGGGCATCGGCCGGGGGGAGCCATACCGGCGTAATATCGCGAATGGTGAGCCCCGCTTTCTCCAGCGCGCGCAATAGCAGCCAGTTGACGTCGGAGCCTTTATTGAGCGCCACCCGCTTGCCTTTCAGATCCGCCACGCCCTGAATCGCTGAATCTGGCGGCACGACGATCGCTTCGGTCTGCGGGCTGGCTGGCGAGTGGCCCAGATAGACCAGATCGGCTCTGGCAGCCTGGGCGAACACCGGCGGTGCATCGCCGGTAGCGGCAAGATCGATACTGCCAACGTTTAATCCTTCCAACATCTGCGGCCCGGCCGGAAACTCCACCCAGCGAACCTGAACCCCGGGTTTCTCCAGCGCCTGTTCAAGGCTACCGCGTGACTTCATCAGTGCGAAAATATTGGCCTTCTGATAGCCGATGGTGACCGTTTGCGCCTGGCTGTCGGGGGGGGACAGTATGCTTAGCGCAAGCGTTAGCAGAAGTGCGGTTATTCCTTTCATCTTATTATTCCGGATTGTGCAGGTGGCGCCAGGATAGCAAACGCGCAACAGCGGGTTGAAATAACAAGATTGACGAAGGTATTGCGAAAATTGGGATAAGGCAGGAAAGAGAAACAAAAACCGCCCGGCAAGCGGGCGGTTTTCTAAATCTGGCTCCTCCGACTGGACTCGAACCAGTGACATACGGATTAACAGTCCGCCGTTCTACCGACTGAACTACGGAGGAATTGGGGTAACGGGGCGCATATTAGCGGCGGGTCATGTGCTTGTCAAAGCCTGTTTTCATGAAAAGCGCGCGTTTGCCGATAATTTCTGCAAACGCGCGAAATAAGGCCTTTTTTCGCGGTATTTCTAACGGAACGGCGGCTCGTTAAAGGTGCGTAACTTGCGGGAATGCAGGCGTTCGCCTTCGGCCCGCAGCAGGTCGATGGCGCGAATTCCGATCTGCAAATGTTCCGAGATAGCCCCCTCATAAAAGCGGTTCGCCTGACCCGGTAGCTTAATTTCGCCGTGCAACGGCTTGTCGGAAACGCACAGCAGCGTACCGTAAGGCACCCGGAAGCGATAACCCTGGGCCGCGATAGTGGCGCTTTCCATATCGATAGCCACGGCGCGGCTCTGGTTAAAGCGTAGCGCCGAGGCTGAATAGCGCAGCTCCCAGTTGCGATCGTCGGTGGTCACCACGGTGCCGGTGCGTAGCCGCTGTTTCACCTCTTCGCCCGGCATGCCGCTAACCTGTTTGGTGGCGTCATACAGGGCGCGCTGTACCTCGGCGATGCTGGGAATGGGGATATCCGGCGGCAGCACCGCGTCCAGCACGTGGTCGTCGCGCAGATAGGCGTGGGCCAGCACGTAGTCGCCAATGGCCTGGCTTTCACGCAGGCCGCCGCAGTGGCCGATCATCAGCCAGGCGTCCGGGCGCAGCACTGCCAGGTGATCGCAGATGGTTTTAGCATTGGAAGGACCGACGCCGATATTGATCAATGTAATTCCCTGACCGTCGGCGGTGACCAGGTGCCAGGCGGGCATCTGATGCTTCTTCCAGGCCAGATCGGAGATCTCCTGCTCCGGCGTTTCGGTATCGGCGGTGATCCAGTTGCCGCCCGCGCAGGAGAGGGCGACATAAGGGCTGTTTGGATCGAGGATCTGCGCGCAGCCCCAGCTGATAAATTCATCCACGTAGCGGGTGTAGTTGGTAAACAGCACAAACGGCTGGAAGTGCTCCGGCGGCGTGCCGGTGTAGTGGCGCAGGCGCGCCAGCGAAAAGTCGACCCGTCGGGCGTCAAAGTGCGACAGCGGGTAATGTTCGGTGGGGTGCCAGAGACCGTCCGCCGTCTCATCGCCAATCAGCGCCAGTTCGGTATTAGGGAAGTGGCGCGCCAGGCCTGCGCTCATCGAACGATCCAGCCCCAGTTCGGCACCGTCGATCACATAAGGCCAGGGAATCTCATGCTGCGAAGGGGCAATGCTAATCTGCGCGCCGTAGTCGTTATGCAGCAGGGTAAGCTGCTCTTCCAGATAGCCGCGAAAAAGCTGAGGTTGGGTGATGGTGGTGGCATAGCTGCCGGGGTGGGTGAAGCGCCCCCAGGCCCGGCTGCGCGGGGCGCTGCGTGGCTCGCCGTCCCAGCTTACCCGCAGTTCGGGATAGACAAAAAGTCCGGCGCGACGCGCCTGTTCGGACGGCAGCTCGCCGGTATCGGTGTAGCGGGCGATGGCATCGCGCAAGGCCGCTACGGCGTTCTGGTACAGCTGTTCCAGTTTATCCAGCGCCTGGATGGGAGTCAGGCTGGCTGCGTTGTCCTGGGTCATGGTCTCTCCTTGCGGTAGTACAGGAAGCATTGCCGATAGTATGTCACAGCATCGCCAGAACAGAAGGGGGCGTCGGAATGAATTCGGTGCGCGAAAAGGGAAGGCGCAGGCGGAGATCCAGCCGTCTCCGCCGCTTATTGTTAGTGCTGCTCCGGCGCTTTCATCAGCAGCGCCGTTGCGCCGGAAAGCAGGCAGCCTGCCAGCAGATAAATCGCCACGCTGTGCCAGTCGCCGCCGGAAAAAGTGACCAGCGCCGCGGCGATAAAGGGCGTAAAGCCGCCGCCGACCACGCTCGCCACCTGATAGCCAACCCCGGCGCCGCTATAGCGGTAGCTGGCGCCGAACATCTCCGTAAACATTGGCTGCTGAACGCAGACCACCATATCGTGGGCGACATTCGCCAGCATGATCGAGAAGAAGACAATCCAGAATAGCGACTGCGCCTCCAGCGCCATAAAGAACGGAAAAGCGCAGACAGTGCCCACCAGCGCGCCAGAGATATAGACCCGGCGGCGACCAAAGCGGTCTGCCAGCCAGGCGAAGCAGGGGATGGTCAGGCAGCTCAGGCCGCCCACCAGCAGGCCGATATTCAGAAACAGTTCGCGCGGCAGCCCAAGATTCTGAGTCGAATAGTTCAATGCGAAGGCGGTGACGATATACATGGTCAGCAGTTCGCACAGCCGCAGCGCGATAATCTTCAGGAAGGCGCCGGGGTGGCGAATCAGCGCTTCGACAACCGGCAGACGCGGCTTAACGCGGGGAATCTGGTTCTGGCGCTGCTGTTCAAATTCGGCGGACTCTTCCATACCGTTACGCACCCACAGCGCTGCCAGCACCAGCACAATGCTGAACAGGAACGGAATACGCCAGCCCCAGCTCAGGAACTGCGCGTCGGTAGTCAGGTGGCTGATAAGCGAGACCAGACCGGTGGATAGCAGCAGGCCGACGCCGTAGCCCACCTGCACGCCGCTGCTGTAGAAGGCTTTCTTTTTACTGGGGGCGCTCTCTACCGACAGCAGCGCCGCGCCGCCCCATTCTCCACCGACCGCGAAGCCCTGGATAGCCCGCAGGGTCACCAGCAGCACCGGCGCCCACCAGCCGATGGTGGCGAAAGAGGGCAGAATGCCGATAAGCGCAGTGGCGGCGCCCATCATCCAGACGGTCATCATCAGCATTCGTTTACGGCCCAGCCGGTCACCGAAGTGGCCGAAGATAACGCCGCCCAGCGGACGAAACAGAAAGCCGACCCCAAAGGTGGCGAAGGCCGCCAGGGTGCCCATGGCGGGATCAATCTGCGGGAAAAATTCGCTGTTAAAGACCAGTGCGGCGGTAATGCCATAGAGCAGAAAGTCATACCAGTCTACGACGGCGCCAGCGAAGCTACCCCAGGCGGCGCGACGGGCGCGGTGAATAGAAGGCGTCTCCTTATCAGAGGAAGCGGAGATGAGCGTGGAGTCCATAATTGTCCTGTCTGTTGATTTGGTTTTTTTTATTAGTATCGGGTGCGAGGCACTCACATTACAGCCGCCACCGTTGATGATGGCAGCAGTGAGACTACCGCGATGGACGGCGCGAGAAAACGATTTTATCAACCTCATTTGGGGGAAAGGTAAAAATAAGAGCAATGCGAGGGATAATCCGCCTTAAGCCCATCATTAATGTGTGGAAGCGTTCATTACTGGCAGAAAATCCTGGTGCGATGCACCTTATTTTTTAGTGGTTATAAAACAGGCAGAAACGGAATAATGAATTATGATTAGGTTTCACTGGGTAATTGATCTTCAGCCCTGAAGGCGACGATAAAATAATGGCGGATAAAGATGATGGGTAATCGTTCTCTGATATTATCGGGTATGCTGTTATGGGCAGGGAATGGGATAGCTGTGGCGGAGCCGCTGCCGATAGAGCTGGAGCCGATACGCAACTCGATGCGCGATAACGCAGGCGATCTGGCCAGACTCTACCAGGAGTTATCCATTATTAGCATTACGCCGGGCATCAGCGCGGCAAATTTTCGCGCCGATCATAACGCCAGCGATCCTCTGGATATTGATTCATGGAAATTAGCACCGAGTTACGCGTTCGATATCGGCGTTGATGGTTTCCGGCCCTATATTGAAGGCACCTTCGGTTATGTAAGAAGCGATCAGAACCTGGATTTAGGCGACAGTGATTATCTGAGGCTGGATACCAAAACGCTCTCTGCTTTGGGCGGCGTGGGGGCCGAGTTTGATATCGCCAGCAATACCATTTTACGCCCGATGGTGCTGGTTGGTTATTCGCACACTTCGAACGACGCCTCTTCCGCCGGATTTCTGGGAGATACCCTTTATAGTGCGGGGCGCGGCGTTATAGCCGATTTTAAAATGCGTAGCATGCTATACGGCGGTGCGCTGGAGCTGGAGCAGCGCCATCGCTGGGAAAATGATGTGAAGCTCACCGCTAACCTGCGCTATGACTACCTGGTGGATGATATCTACAGCGCCAGCGATTCGTCGCTGGAAGAGCGCAACGAATTTAATGTATTAACGGGGGCTACCGAGCTGAATGGCCCGACCGATCTCGCGCCGTTTGGCCTACCGTTGCGCTGGATTGGTTTTATTACCGGTACTTATATGCCTGACACCCGGGGAGATATTGGTTTTGACTACTTCGTGGAGATCGGCGGAGGTATTGAACTGGTGGATAACGGGGTAATTCCGGGGATCGAGGGTGTCAGCCTGCGCGGTTCCGGCATTGTCGGGGATGGGGTAGAAGGCTGGAGCGTTGGGCTGAGTGCGGAATTTTAACCGTCCAGACAGTGATATAATCGATTAGCTCTTTTAATGAGGATTCTCTGAATCCGTACACAAGGGAGATAAAAGAGAATAATTATTTAATTTGTTGATAATTAACTGATATTTATGTGATTCCTGGTAAAGCTCTCACGATAACCTCAATGATTTGGTGGATATGCGTGCATATGCATATTACAGCCTTATTTTCCTGAATGCTGTCGCTAACAGTCCTTATTCGCTCCGATCTAAGCAAAATTTCTCTCCACGATCTGATTAGCCTGTTAATCATCAGCAATATTGATGATTAACAACCAACTTGCAAACGCTAATGATATTGGTAATTATTATCATTAGCGTTTTGTGGGGTGTTCTGTAACGATAAATACGGAGACTCGGGGGGGAGAGATGGCAAGGTTTTCTCTGAAAAACGCTCCCTCCACAGGTTAATGGATGCCGTAGCAAAGGGCCTTATGCGCCCTTTCTTTAAGGAAGAATCGATAGAACAAAATTCCGTTTATCGTGCAATTGCTGACCCACCAACGCCCGCAATACCAGGACGGAGCCTGGCAACATGGCAATGTCTCTGGCCGTTTATTCAGGAAATAACGCCTCATGCGTTATTGGCAGTCGGGAAAGGGATTTCCCTCTCCGATCAGGGCATTGCTGCGTGGGTAAAACATGATTTGTCTTGCCTGCAACTTCTTATTTGCGAGCCCCGGCGGAATTCCACATTGGCGCAGCGTAATGAGTCGAACGATATCGAAAGTCGGCTCAAAGCGCGTGGCGTGGTTGCGTTTATTTTCAGTTTTAAGTTCAAAGAGCAGAGAGGGATTTTGTTATGCGTATTCTGTTTGTGGGGCCACCCCTGTATGGCTTGCTGTATCCGGTATTATCGCTTGCCCAGGCGTTTCGCGTTAACGGGCATGAAGTGGTGGTCGCCAGCGCAGGGAAATTTGCGTATAAGGCCGCAGAGGCTGGCCTGGTGGTATTTGATGCGCTACCCGGATTCGATTCAGAAGCCGGTTATCGCCGCCAGGAAGCAATACGAAAGAGCAGCCATTTAGGCACCCGAATGGGCCGTTTCTCTTTCTTTAGTGAGGAGATGGCCGATTCGCTGATTGAATTTGCCGGGCACTGGCAACCTGACCTGATTATCTATCCGCCCCTGGGCGTGGTGGGGCCCTTAATTGCGGCGAAATACGGTATTCCCGCCGTGATGCAATCCGTGGGTTTTGGGCATACTCCCTGGCACATTCAGGGCGTGACGCGCGCGCTGGAAGAAGCCTACCGCCGACATGGTGTTGATGCGCCGCCGCGCGACATGGCGTGGATAGACGTCACGCCGCCGAGCATGAGCATTCTGGAAAATAACGGCGAGCCGGTGATCGCCATGCAGTATGTGCCCTACAACGGCGGGGATGTCTGGGAAAGCTGGTGGCAGAGGGAACCTGGCCGGAAACGTTTACTGGTCAGCCTTGGCACCGTAAAGCCGATGGTCGACGGTCTGGATCTTATCTCATGGGTCATGGATTCGGCCGACGATGTGGACGCCGAAATCATCCTGCAGCTATCCACCAATGCCCGCTCCGATTTGCGAAAACTTCCACCCAACGTACGGCTCGTCGACTGGATCCCAATGGGCCTGTTCCTGAATGGTGCCGACGGCTTTATTCACCACGGGGGAGCAGGCAATACCCTGACGGCGCTGCACGCCGGAATACCACAAATCGTCTTTGGCCAGGGGGCAGATCGTCCCGTTAATGCCCGGGCGGTGGTGGAGCGGGGGTGCGGGATTGTGCCCGACGATGGTGGATTAACCAGCGAGATGATCAATACCTTCCTGGCGAATCCCGCCTTCCGTCACGCCTCTTTGCAGGTGGCCGCCGAAATGGCGGCCCAGGCCAGCCCGTCGGCGGTGGCTGAAAACCTTATCGCGATGCTGAAACACGGCTGACCCACTCATTTTTTATACATAAAGGAGGCTTAATGCCTGCCGCTCAATCTTCCACGCCAGCGCTGTCGTGGATTGTCCGCCTTGCTGGCGTGTGTTGGGAACGTAAGACGTTAAGCATGATTGTCATCGTGGCGTCGGTCTCGACCATTGTTCTGGCCGCTCTGGCGCCGTTATTGACCCGACAGGCGGTTAACGACGCGCTGGCGGGCGACGCCTCGCAGTTGCCGTGGCTCGCCAGCGGTCTGATTTTCATTGCGCTGTTCGATTTCATCGGTAACTACGTGCGTCGCGGCTATGCCGGTGAGCTTTCGCTGTGGGTTCAGCATACCCTGCGGAGCAGGGCGTTCGACAGCATTCAGAAACTGGATGGCGCAGGACAGGATGCCCTGCGCACCGGACAGGTGATTTCACGCACCAACAGCGACCTGCAGCAGATGCATACCCTGTTACAGATGTGCCCGGTGCCGCTGGCGGTGCTGACCTACTACGTGGCGGGTCTGGCCGTGATGCTATGGATGTCGCCATCGATGACGCTGATTGTGGTGGCGGTACTGTCCAGTTTAGCCGTCACGGCGCTGCGCGCCCGGCGTCGGGTGTTTGCCCAGACCGGACAGGCATCGGACAAACTGGCGCATATGACGGAGCATATGCGTGAGGTGCTGACGCAAATTGCCATCGTTAAATCGTGTGTCGCGGAGCTGCGCGAACTGAACTGGCTGGATAGCCAGTCGCGGCAGATGGTGCGGGCGCGTATTAGCGCGGCGATAGCTCAGGCGATGCCGGGGGCCACCATGCTGGCGCTACCGGTACTGGGGCAGATAGTCCTGTTGTGTTATGGCGGCTGGTCGGTGATGACCGGGCGCATCGATCTGGGTACCTTCGTGGCTTTCGCCAGTTTCCTGGCGATGCTAACGGGGCCGACCCGGGTGCTGGCGACCTTTCTGGTGATTGGCCAGCGGACCCGGGCTCCGGTGGAACGGGTGTTTTCACTGATCGATACCCGCCCGCAAATGCAGGATGGCACGCAGTCGGTTGCCGGTAAGGTGGTTGGGCTCCGGCTTGAACAGGTGGGATTTACCTACAGCAGCGGCACCCGGGTATTGCGTGATATCTCCTTTTCTCTGGAAGCTGGTGAGACCATGGCGGTGGTCGGCGCGTCGGGATCGGGGAAGTCCACGCTGTTGATGCTGCTGGCGCGGTTTTACGATCCTTCTTCCGGCGCTCTGTGGCTTGAAACGGAGCGGGGCAGACAGAATATTCGCGATCTCAGGCTGGATGAACTGCGGCGCACGGTGGGCGTGGTATTTGAAGACGCGCTGCTGTTTGCCGGAAGCGTGGCGGAAAATATTGCCTACGGTCACCCGCAAGCCTCGGAACAGGATATCCGGCGCGCGGCCGCGGCGGCCGGGGCGATGGACTTTATCCAGGCGTTACCCCAGGGGTTCGACACCCGGCTGAGTGAGCGGGGCACCAATCTTTCCGGCGGGCAGCGACAGCGCATTGCGCTGGCCCGGGCGCTGATTACCGCGCCCGGCCTGCTGGTGCTTGACGACACCACCTCGGCGGTGGATGCCGGTACTGAAGCCGGGATCAATGATGCACTGGCACGCTATGCCGACCAGGATCATATGCTGCTGGCGATCGCCCGTCGCCGTTCAACCCTGGCGCTGGCCAGCCGGATTGTAGTACTGGATGAAGGGCAGATTGTGGATATTGGCACTCAGGCTGAACTGGAAGCGCGCTGCCCGGCGTTTCGCGCGCTGATGTCGGGCACGGGCGATCGGCTGGAAAAAATACGGGCCGCAGACGCAGATCTATGGCCGGAGCCAGACGCCGCGCCGCAAGCCATTGTGGATGAGGAGAGCGGCCACGGTTTCGCTGAACGCATGTGCCGCGTGCCGGAAAGCGCGATGCAGCGGGTTCAGGCAGGCAAGGAGCGGCGGCTGAGCTCGCTACTGGCGCCGGTGGCGTGGATGTTTGCGCTGGCGGCGTTGCTGATTGCGCTGGATTCGGCGTCAGGCGTTGGCGTACTGGTGCTGCTACAGCGCGGTATTGATGCAGGCGTGGCCCAGGGAAGTCTGCAAACCATCGGCATCTGCGCGCTACTGGCGCTGGGGCTGGTGATGGTCAGTTGGTGCTGCTATGCACTGCAGACCGTGGTTGCAGCGCGGGCAGCAGAAACTGTGCAGCACAGGGTGCGGCTGCGTAGCTTTGGCCATCTGCTGCGTCTGGGGCTGCCCTATCATGAACAGAACATGGATAGCCGACTGACCCGCATGACTGTGGATGTGGATGCGCTGGCGCGCTTTCTGCAAAACGGTCTGGCCGGGGCGGCGACCAGCCTGATCGCGATGCTGGCTATTGCGCTAACCATGTTCTGGCTCGATCCGGTGCTTGCCATGGTGGCGCTGGGCGCGGTTCCGGTAGTGATTTTGGCTACGTGGCTCTACCGCCATCTGAGCTCCCCGGCTTATGCCCAGGCGCGTATTGAGATTGGCAAAGTGAACAGTAGGTTGCAGGAGAAAGTCTCGGGGCTTCGGGTGGTGCAGTCCCACGGCCAGCAGGACCAGGAAGCGTCAAAGCTGCGTGCGCTGTCGGACCGGTTCCGGGCCACCCGCGTGCGGGCGCAAAAATATCTGGCCGTTTACTTCCCGTTCCTGACCTTTTGCACCGAAGCCTCTTACGCCGCAGTGCTGCTGGTGGGGGCATCCCGGGTGGCTGGCGGGGAGATGACGCCGGGGATTCTGGCGGCCTTTTTCCTGTTACTGGGGCAGTTCTACGGTCCGGTGCAGCAGCTTTCCGGCATTGTCGATTCCTGGCAACAGGCATCGGCCAGCGGTAAGCATATTGATGAACTGTTAGCCACCGAAGGCGCGGAGGAGGTCACGGCGTCGGAGCGCTCTGCGGTGACACCGGTAACGGGAGCGCTGGCGCTGGATGAGGTTACCTTCCGGTATCCTGGTAGCAGCAAAGCCGCGCTGGAGCGGCTTAACCTGACAATACCGCAGGGATCGGTGGTGGCCGTGGTCGGGCGCAGCGGGGCCGGGAAATCAACGCTGGTTAAGCTGATTGCCGGACTCTACTCGCCTGACGGTGGCCGGATCCGTATCGGCAAGAAGGACATTACCGCCATGTCGCTGGCCGATTATCGCACCCGGGTAGGGCTGGTGGATCAGGATGTGGCGCTGTTCAGCGGTGATATCGCAGAAAATATCCGCTATGCACGCCCCTGGAGCAGCCGTGCCGAAGTGGAAGAGGCGGCGCGTCAGGCGGGGCTGCTGGAGACCATTCGTGCACTGCCGCGCGGATTCCACACGCCGGTGAACAACGGCGGGGCGGATTTCTCCGCTGGTCAGCGCCAGTTGATCGCGCTGGCGCGAGCGCTGCTTGCCGGGGCCGATATACTGCTGCTGGACGAAGCCACCTCGCGGCTGGATCGCTATTCGGAAGAGGCGCTCATGACCTCGCTGGCGAACGTTGCCCGCAGCCAGGGACGGATGGCGCTGGTGGTCGCCCATCGGTTGACCACCGCCTGCCGCTGTGATGCCATTGCCGTGATGGATGGCGGGCGCCTCGTTGAGTATGGCTCCCATAAAGCGCTGCTGGCGGCGGATGGCCTCTACGCGCATTTATGGCGCGACAGCGTGGGCGACCACGCCGCTCAACCTGTGTCATCGCCGGAAGAGATCGCGGGATAACGATACCGCTATTGGCGCGGCGTTTCGGGGAATCGTCGCGCCGGTTTATCAGCTTTTATGGAAGGCCAATAATGAGACAGTCCACTCCCGCCGTTCCCGACACCATTACCGCTGCCGCCCGAATTCTTGAACAGCTGGCGGCGGGCGGCGTATCGGACAGCGCACAGTTCTGGCACGACGTTGAATCCGTCACTCTTCCCCTGGTGATCGGTGTTGCCGGTCAGCCCGACCAGCGCGACGTCACCTTTGTGTGGCGTTCGGCGGCGTCGCTTCAGGGCGTATACCTGCGCTTAAATCGCATCACGGATAAAGAGCGGGTCGGACAGGGGCTGATGAACCGCCTGCCATCCAGCGATATCTGGTGGCTGACTCTTCGTTTGCCGGCAAGCTACTGCGGATCCTACACCATGACCGAAATCCCTCCCGATACCGCGCCTGAAGCGTTATCGCAGTTGGGCACCCGGTTTACCCCCTTTACTGGTCAGCCCGACTCGCTAAATCGCCAGCCGGGGATCAGGGTGCGGGGAGACGGGCGGGAGTCGGTGCTGGCGCTGGATCTGGCGCCTGCTCAGGAAGAATGGCGCGGTGATACGCAGTGTGGGCGCGGTGAACTCGTCACCTGGCACCCGGTTATTGCCGGTCAGACGCGCCGCGTGCGTCTCTATCTTCCCGACGTTCCTGACTCTGTGCCTTTGGGGCTACTGGTGCTGCCCGATGCCGAAACCTGGTTTGATTATCTCGGCGTTAGCGGCGCCATTGATGCCGCCATCGACAGCGGGCGTATCGCGCCGCTGGCGGTGCTTGGCATTGATAATGTTGATGAGACCGAACGTAGCGCTATTCTGGGTGGCCGCAGCGAACTGGTGCAGGATATTGCCGAACGCCTTATCCCTGGTGTTCGGGCAAAATATCCGGACAGGGTCTGGGCGGGGCGCGCCCATACCGTGCTGGCCGGGCAGAGTCTGGGGGGCGTAACGGCGCTGATGGCCGCCCGCCATGCGCCAGAAACCTTTGGTGCCGTGCTTTGTCATTCGCCTTCAATGTGGTGGACGCCGGACGGCAGCAGCCGACCCTCGCTGTTCAGCGAACGTGACGACTGCTGGGTAAGCGAGCATCTTCTCTCTTCACCGCCGGACAGCGTGCGGATTCGGCTGTGCGTGGGCTCACTGGAAGGCTCCACGGTTCCCCATGTACGGCAACTGCATCAGCGGCTCTGTGCCGCTGGCGTAGAGAGTCATTGCGTGGTTTATACCGGCGGTCACGATTATGCCTGGTGGCGCGGCGCGCTGATTGATGGCATTGCCTGGCTATAAGAAAAAAGCCCGCGGAGTTCCGCGGGCATCTGAGGTCAGAACGAGGCAGTTACCCCGGCATAATAAGCCCGCCCCGGCTCGTTATAGGTATTTGCCCCTTCCGAAGAGCGATAAATCCGCTTATCGAGCAGGTTACTGATACCGACATTGAGCCGCAGATTTGTATTAATGTCATAATTCACACTGGTGCCGACCAGCGAGTAGGCGCCCAGCTCTTTTCCTGACAGCCCGTTAGTGGCCTCGCTATTGGTTTCTGCATGCGTTCTGGGCTTCTGCCTGCCATACAGCGTCCAGTTGATATTGGCCGATAGCGCATCGGTAATCGTCCAGTCCAGCGCGGTGTTCACGGTATATTTGGGGATAATCGACAGGGGATTACCGGTCTCTTTCTGTTCAGAGGTGAGCATCCAGGTGGCATTGGTATTCCAGTCCAGAGTCTCTTTCACTAATGGAATCGCCATACTGGCTTCGATACCGTCGATAAGCGCCTTGCCGCCATTTTCCCACTGCAGAATATAAGAGCCGGATGAAGTGCGGCCGAGAATTTCATCACCGGCCACTATCTTGTTTTTATAGTCGTTGCGGAAATAAGTGATGCTGGCGTGATAATCTTCCCAGGCAAATTCTAATCCGATCTCTTTATTCACGCTGATTTCCGGATCCAGATCCTTATTCCCCAGCAGGTAGCAGGAGCCTGATGTGATATCGGAAGGGCAGCCATTGCCTTTGGAGTAAAGCAGGTAGCCTTCGCTGGATTGATACAGATTAGGAGCCTTAAAAGTGCGGGCGATCCCGGCTTTCAGCTTAACGTAGTCGCCCAACTCCTGAGAGATATTCAGGCTGGGGCTCAGATTACCGCCACTTTCGTTCAGATAATCGAAGCGCAGGCCCGGAACAATCTGGGTACCGGGAACAGGTTCAATATTATCTTCAATATAGAGGGCGCTAATCACAGAATGGTTTTTGTCGCTGCGGCTGGCCGGATTACCCGGAATACCGGCGACATTATCGTCCGGCGCGCTGAGCCCGGTGGAGGAGGGGTCTTCCAGTTCATCCCGGCTCCACTCGGCCCCCAGGGTCAGCGTTTGATCGAACAGATAATTTACTGGAATATTCACCTCGCCGCTGGTGCGGTAAGAGGTAAGTCTGTTGGTGGTATACCGCTCATCCTGGGTGATGCGACCCTCACCGCCGCCGGAAAGCCCTTCATCCATTCGGGTATTATGGGTTTTCTCATAGTAAAAACCGAGCCGACTCTGCCCCCAGTCCCAGATGCCATTATGGGTGATACCGTAATTCTGGCGGTACATGCGGTTGGTTTCGGCGCCTGATTTCGCCAGCGCCTCTGTTATGGCGCTGGAAGAGCTGTTCTGCGTATCGCCGGTATAGATATTCCCCTGGCGGCTGTAGCCTGCCTCAAAATCGACAATCTGCGTCGGGGTGATTTTCCAGGAGAGCACGCCGTTAATATCCTTATTGCGAACCCCTTCGCGTCCGGCGGCATTTTTCGCGCCGCCCGCGGAGGAGTTAATATTCCAGCTATCGGCATCGGTCTTATTAAGATTGCCGTAAAGGCGCATCGTCAGAGCGTCTCCGGCCAGTGGCCCGCTCAGGCTGAAATTGGCGCGTTTGGTGTCGCCCTCTTTACTGTTTTCTGGCTGATTGGTGAATAAAGAGAGTGAGCCATGCCAGTCGTTGGTAGGACGTTTGGTAATAATATTCACCACGCCACCGGCGGCGCCTGAACCGTAGCGCGCCGCGGCTGGCCCGCGGATCACTTCGATTCGCTCCACCTGCTCTGGCGGAACCCAGTTGCTGTCGCCTCGGGTATCACGCTCCCCCCGCCAGCTATAGCGCACCGAATTTCTGGAGGTCACCGGAACGCCATCGATAAGTATTAAGGTGTTTTCCGGCCCCATTCCGCGAATATCAATTTGTCGGTTATTTCCCCGGGTGCCGGAGGCGCTGTTGCCGGTCAGATTAACCCCGGGCATTTTGCGTATAATTTCCGAAAGATCATTGACCGGAGGGTTCTTCTGAATATCTTCCCGGGTAATAATCGACACGCCGGGCTGCTGTTTTAATACCTGTTCGGCGGTGGCTTCCACCACCATGGTATCGCCGTTACTGGTGGTGGGTTCTGTAGCCGCTGACCCATGGCAGTGGAGGCCAGTTATCAGAAGAGTGACTGGCCACAGCGTAATGTGATTCCTCATAGCTATCCCTAAAAAATGTCTGCTTAACTAAAAAGTGATTTGTTGTTAAGCCCACACTCCCGCCAGGTATTTCTGAAAGAGACGCACAGATCGTTATTATTTTTATGTAAACGATAATGGTTATTAATATCATTCTCATAAATGTAAGGCAATGTTTATTCTGAAAATTTCCAGAAATATCCATTTATTATGAGCATGTGTGATTTAATTTGTTGTTATTGCTTGGTTTTTTATTTATGGGGGGAGGCCAGGACCTGGTGAATCGGTCAATTAAGGTCACTTTTCACACAGCGTCAACACCCTGAACGGGTTTTCCGGTACAGGTCGTAAAACGGTGAATGTCTTGCATGTTATTCACTGAAATACCCGAATGCGTCTTCATCTTTGCAGTAATGACGCATGAATCCCTCATCCCATCACTTCATAATCTACTTTATAGCTTTACATCTATATAGCGCTTAACCTATATTGATTGGGAGGTCCCGTGTGGACAATTAAAACAACGGATACGTTTGATAACTGGTTTACCTCGCTCAATGATACCGATCGGGCCAGCGTGCTGGCAGCGCTGTTGGTCCTGCGGGAAAAGGGGCCGGGGTTGTCCAGACCTTATGCCGATACGATCAGAGGCTCCCGCTACAGCAACATGAAAGAGTTGCGTGTTCAGAGCCGGGGCGATCCGATACGGGCGTTTTTCGCTTTTGACCCGCTCCGTACCGGCATCGTGCTTTGTGCCGGAAACAAGGTCGGCAATGAAAAACGTTTTTACGATGAGATGCTTCCGGTTGCTGACCGGGAATTCACGAACTGGTTGAACACATTAAAAAGAGAAGGAGTAACGCGATGGGCAGAACGCTGGAACAGCTTATTGCGGATGAAAAGCCGGAAGTTGTGGCTGAAGCTCAGGCGATGGCGACGGACATCCTGCTCAACATTCACCTTGCTGAACTGCGCGAAAAAGTACAGAAAACGCAGGTCGAAATGGCCCAGGCGCTGGGAGTCAGGCAACCTACCGTTGCAGGAATGGAAAAGCCAGGCCGCGATCTGAAACTTTCCACGCTTAAACGCTACGTCGAGGCAGCAGGCGGCAAACTGCACCTTGATGTTGAACTGCCGGATGGTTCTCATTACGGGTTTGTACTGTAGGTGCTGGTGTCAGAGCGTAAAAAACAAGAAGCCCGCTTAAGTTTCCTTAAGCGGGCTTCCTTAAATTTGGCTCCTCTGACTGGACTCGAACCAGTGACATACGGATTAACAGTCCGCCGTTCTACCGACTGAACTACAGAGGAATCGTGTGAACGGGGCGCATAGTAACGGCGTGCCGACGGCTTGTCAAAGGTGGAATCGCGGCAAAAGGTTCGTTTGGCGCTAAAATCGCCAGCCGTTGCGCCAGCGTAGTGCACATCACCCCGTTATGGGGCAGGGGGGATTGACATACTGCGGCGATTTTAAGAGGGCCGGATAATCAGATTTGCTTATTATCCATAAGGTTAGCCTGAATTTCTGGCGATGGCTGTAATCTGGCAACCTTCTTGCAATGCCTTGTACAGAGCCAGACCCTTTCGCACTGGTATCCCGTTCAGGAGGCAAAATGAATCTCAGACGACTGAAGTACTTCGTAAAAATCGTCGATATCGGTAGCCTGACCCAGGCCGCCGAGGTGCTGCACATTGCCCAGCCAGCGCTGAGCCAGCAGGTCGCTACGCTTGAAGGCGAAATGGATCAGCAACTCCTGATCCGTACCCGGCGCGGCGTAACCCCTACCGAGGCGGGAAAGCTGCTCTATGCCCATGCCCGCACCATTCTGCGGATGTGCGACCAGGCGCAGCTGGCCGTCAATAATGTGGGGCAGTCGCTGAGCGGCCCGGTATCTATTGGTCTGGCGCCAGGCACTGCCTCCTCCTCTGTGACCATGCCGCTGTTGCAGACGGTGCGGGCGGAGCTGCCAGACGTGCAAATCTATCTGCACGAAAACAGCGGCGGACAGCTGAATGACAAACTGCTGAACGGCCAGCTTGATATGGCCGTGTTGTACGACAGAGCGCCCACGGCCGGTATTATCAGCCAGCCGCTGCGCAAGGAGTCGCTGTTTGTGGTGGGCACCCAGGGCAACCCTGGCCCGAGCGTGGATCTGACCCAGGTGGCGCAGATGAATCTGCTGCTGCCGCGCGACTACAGTGCGGTCAGGCGCCGGGTGGATGAAGCCTTCTCTCTGCGCCGTCTGACGGCGAAGATTGCGGGCGAGATCGAGTCCATTTCGACCCTGACGGCCGCCATTGCCAGCGGTATGGGCGTGACGGTATTGCCGGAATCGGCGGCGCGTCTGCTGATGGGCGCCGCCGGTGGCTGGATGTCGCGTATTACTTCACCGACGCTGACGCTGCCGCTATCGCTGAATCTTTCAGCGCGGTTGCCGCTGTCGCCTCAGGCCCAGGCGGTGAAGGAGATCCTGATGTCGCGAGTCACCCGGCCGCCGCTGGAAAGTCGCGAGCTGATGCTGGTGGGCTAAGGGAAAGTGTGCGACCGTCGCGCAGGACCGACGGTCGCGCCAGCCCGTTACAGCGCGTAATAAAATGCTTTAACCTGCTGCCAGTCTTGCACTGGAATGGGAGACAGGTATTTTTCCAACTGCCGGAAGTCGTGATTCACGGCCTTACTGCGCACCCAGCGGCGGCGGCTTTTTTCCAGATCCAGAAATCCTGCCTCTATCTGTCCGCTGGTTTTCACAAATATGTGCCGCACATAGCAGCAGCCGTGCTGACGGTTGATGCTGTGCATACCGCGGAACGCCAGCGCAATCTGGCGCAGCATCTCCTGGCGGGTTTCGTCTTCGAAAGGCAGACTGGCATGCTGGCTGTACCACCGATCGATGCTGCAAAAGCCTGCCATCTCTTCCGTGACCAGTAGCGCCCGCCACTCACCGTTGCGCTTTAGCGCTTTGCCATAAATGATTTTGGGGACGTTAACACCAGCGCACGCCAGTTCGTTAAGTACCTGAATCTCGCGCACGATAGTGGGGCGGCCAAACGGGTAGCGCAGTGAGTGGAACAGATGCCGCGTCATACGCTTAACGTACAGTGCCTTACCGTCGCGCTCGATGCGCTGCACGCCGCTCATGCCGTTACGGCGCTGATTTGGTTCTTCCACCCACTCTCCTTCGGTGGCCCACCAGGCATCGAATTCCTGGATTTCTTGCTGTGATAACATAATCAACTCAAATTTAACCAATTTATTAGGATTTACTTATTCTTCCAGTTTATCCCACCATGGGGTTGTAATTTTTTGGCGAAAAATGTCGTGATTTAAGTCCTTAATTATAATTATTTGCTAAATTATTGATGATTATAAGAATTACCTTATTTGTTATTTCTTTATGGTATAAATATTGTTTTTTTATTATTTGTTGTTTGGTTAACGGCGCTAAACAATAGCTGAAAACGCGGTTATGGGGGAAAGAGCGTGAATTTTCAGCAGTTAAAGATTATTCGGGAAGCGGCGCGGCGGGACTACAATCTGACCGAGGTTGCCGGTAACCTCTATACCTCACAATCCGGGGTCAGCCGCCATATACGCGAGCTGGAAGAAGAGCTGGGAGTGGAGCTGTTTGTCCGCCGCGGCAAGCGGCTGTTAGGGATGACCGAGCCGGGGCGGGCGCTACTGGCGAGCGCTGAACGCATCCTTAATGAGGCCAGCAACGTAAGGCGGCTGGCCGAACTGTTCAGCAATGACGACAGCGGGGTGCTGACCATCGCCACCACCCACACTCAGGCGCGTTATAGTCTGCCTGCGGTCATCAAACAGTTTCGCGAGTTTTATCCCGGTGTGCGGCTGGCGCTGATCCAGGGAGCGCCAGAGGAGATAGAAGGGCTGCTGCACAGCGGCGCGGCGGATATCGGCATTGCCAGCGAGCGTCTCAATCGCGACCCGGATCTGACGGCATTTCCCTGGCTGCGCTGGCACCATAGCCTGCTGCTGCCACGGGAACATCCGCTGAGCCATGAGATGCCGCTTACCCTGGAGTCCATCGCTCGCTGGCCGCTGATTACCTACCGTCAGGGGGTGACCGGTCGTTCGCGGATTGACGAAGCTTTTGCTCGCCAGGGGCTGACTCCGGACGTGGTGCTGAGCGCTCAGGATTCTGATGTTATTCACACCTATGTCGCGCTGGGGCTTGGCGTTGGTCTGGTGGCGGAACTGGCTGACAGCGACGATGTCGGGGAGCAGCTGGTACGGAGGGATATCCGCCATCTGTTCGGCGCCAATACGGTATGGCTGGGGGTACGCCGCGGTCAGCTACAGCGTAACTATATCTGGCGCTTTATTGGTCTGTGTAATCCCACGCTGTCGCTGGATGATATTAAAGCGCGGGCGTTGAATGTAGACGACTACGCGCCGGATTATCAGATTTAACTTTAGCCAGACTAAAGTTGCTATTCAGTTGAGCGGCCAGCGTGCCGCCATCATAATTCTCTGCGATATCCTTGTTGTCCGTTTTTCAATATCTCTGGTCTGTTTCTTTCCCAATAAATATCGGCAGGTGAGTTATGAAAGCCTCCTCACGCTATGTGTCCGTACGGGCTTTGGTTACGTTTTCTTTTATTTCCGTCATTCTGTTATTGCCCGCGGTGTATGCCCGGGCGACCACTGACACCGTTTCGGTGGTGAAGGCGGTCGAGAGCTGTCCCCTTTATGTTGTGAGCGTAGGACACCACTATTCTGTGCTGCGCTCCATTAATTATCCGCTACAGCAAAATGACCGCCTGATGTTGCGCGATCGCGGTCTGAGCTATCAGAACATCTATATTAAAGATGGCGATAAAAATGCCGGTTTTATGGGCATTTTTGAAATGAGTGATGTGGGTCTTCAACTGGCGGAAAACTTCCAGAATACCCATTGCTAATTGAGTATTATCTCGTGAAAAGCGGCGCCATTACGGCGCCTTTTTTGTTTATACCGGCGTCAGGGAAAGCGTGTTGGCCGTTGACATAAAGCTTTCGCGCAGCTTTTTAATCACCGTATCGTTGCGTCGTGATTTGAGATAAACGCAGTAGGCATGCACCGGGCGAATATCCTGGTCGCTAAAGGGGTGAATCTGAATCGGAATATGGTTTGAGAACTGACGGGCAATCACCTCCGGGCTCAGCATCACCAGATCGGTCTGCGACACCAGAGTCAGGCGATTGGTAATGGACTGAAGGGTAAAGTCGATAGTGATCTTTTCATGTCCCCAGGGGGTCGCCAGATAGTGGGCATATTTAAGCGGTGAACTCATACCGGCCCGCTCGACAAATGACATTTCCTGAATCTGATCCAGTGAGGTGAAGTGTTCTATTCCGGGATGATTTTTACGGCTGACGACCACCAGTGGCGTACTAAATATACGTTCGGTCACAAAGGAGCTTTCGGTGGCAGGCTCCAGTGTCAGTAGTACATCGGCCGCCCGGTTGCGCAGGTTAAGCAGGTTCGCTTCGCTATCGGTCAGTTCCGGCTGCATCATCAGCCGTGACCCGGATGCGGGTAACTGTGTGGCGAAAGGCAGCACCATCAGATATTCCAGAAGTTCGCTGCTGATAATCTTGTAGGTATAGGCGGTTTCCGGTGCCGGGCTACCGGGGTGGCCGATCAGGATATTGCCCAGTTCGGTCATCAGCGGTCGGAACTGCTCGTCCAGCTGTAGCGCCAGCGCCGTTGGTTTCAGGCGCTGGCCGCTGCGATAAAACAGCGGATCTTCCAGCACGGTTTTCAGGCGGGTCATATTCTGGCTAACGGCGCTGGATGAAACACCGAGCAGCTTCGCCGCGCCGGCCACGGTGCCGGTGCTGATAATGGCGTGCAGCGCCTTAAGATGATTAAAGTCGAACTTAAATTCGGAAACGGGAGCGGACATAGTTTCGTTTTCTCGTCGGGTAGCAGAATCTGTTAAGTCTATAGTAGCGGTTATTTATCTCAGCCGGCGCGCTGTCGTGCAGGCGGGGGCGAGAAGAGCCTCTGTGGAGGGCGAGCAGCATGCTCACTGGCGGTGCCGGTTGGCGCCAGCCCGGGAAGGGGGAGGATTTGCCAGAAACCTTGCCAGCGACGCCTTATTCCGGTGAGCCTGGTGCTCAGACGATGACGCAGCAGGTACAGTCCCAACAGCAGCGCCAGCGCGCCAACAAGCCAGCCGCTCAGGGCAGGCCAGAATGTGTGATTTCCTGCCTGTAGCACCCGTTCCTTTCCGGTCGCCGGGGCAGGGGCGATAGTCAGCGTTTTTCCCGGTAGCGTGTCAACCCGCCAGCGCTGATGGGCGCTGTCCCACCAGCGTAGGGTTAACGGCGGAATCACGACGCTGCCGGGCCGTGAAGGCAGGTAGCGCAGGGTCTCAACGCGTCGGGCGCCAGTGAAATCACCGCGCGGCGTTTGCAGTCGCTGATTATTCCGGGGCAGTAACTGCGTTTCGTTGCCCGGAATGGCGTACAGCAGTTGGGGAATGGCGGCGGGCAGCACCCCCGCACCTTCCAGCGTCACCCGACGATCGATAGCATCGCCGACCCGCAGGGTGTTATCGCCCGGGCGGGTCGCGTGCGGGATGATCTGCTGAGTCAGCTTCAGGTCAGCGGCAGGCAGGAAGCGATCCGGCTGTCGGGTTCCCTTCGGCCAGTGAACTGGACGATTTAGCGGCGCCAGTGCGACGGTATGTGGTGCCTGGCCTGCAGAGGTTAATGTGACTTCGGCAGCAGGCAGATGCAACTGGCCGCTGTCCCATGTGGCGATCAGGCGCTCCATGCGAATCCCGCTCCAGCTTTTTCCGCCCTCGCGGCGACTGACCAGTTGGGTGGCGATGGGCAGACTAAGCACTTCGCCGCCAGAGACGGGTAGCTCCGGCCAGGTGGGCGCCGGATTAAACCAGCTGTCGGTCCAGAATGTGTAGGCCACCCGTACCGGCTGTCCCGGTACCAGGGTATCGGGCGCCACCAGTTCGCGGGTCAGTTGCATATCGGCCCGGGCGGGAAGCGTCAACAGCAGCAACAGGGCAATTAACATTCTCATGGCGTCTCCGGGGTGTCGTTACGATAAAGCGTTGATAACAGGTCAGCGGGGGAGAGCGCCAGGCTGTCGTACCACTGTTCCAACTGGGGCGTGCTGCTGGCGCTCTGGCGCCACACTTTCTGCCGCACGCCCTGCTGGTGGTGCAAATCCTTCCGAATGCCATCAGGATCATAATCCATGGTTTTCCCCTGAGCCTGTTGGCGCTCGCGCTCTTTCTGGCGCAGCGCTATCAGGATCCATGCCACCCGTTCCCGATTACTCCAGGCCGGGCGATATTCCGGATCCAGGCTTAGCGCCCGATCATATTCCGTTAGCGCCTTTTGCCACGCCTTCTGCTTCGCGTAGCTGTTGGCAAGCCAGGTCAGCGACTGCGGGCTGGCGGGGGCCCGGGCGAAGGAGGCCGCGGCCCGGGGATAGTCGCCCGCATAGTAACTGGCGATACCCTGCCACAGCGGATCCTGGTACCGGCGGGCGGCCTGGCGATAACTGCCGTTGTTAAAGGCCATCTCGCCCTGTTGATCCGCCGTTAGCCACCAGTCCATCCATCTGGCGCTGGCGGGGGCGCTATGCAGGGTCAGAGGCAGGGCGACAAGGGCCACCACCAACAGCTGATGGCGGAAAATCAGCACCATGGCCAGCAGCGGAATAATCAGCAGATAGCCGCTATCCTTCCAGCGCAGCCCCTGGCGGGAATGTTGCTGAGTAACCGCCGAGCTGTGAATTTGGTCGCCAATAGCGTGAATATCGTCGTTACCGCTATCGGCCAGGGTAACGCTGATGGACGCGTCGCGCAGCGCCAGAAAGGGCGCTACCTTCAGGCGGGTATCGATCCCGCGACTGTTCCAGGGAGCGGGAAGGTCGCCGCCGCGCTCGCTCCCCACGGCCCAGACCTGGAGCGGCGTGTGACGCTGGCTGAGCCAGTCGGCCTCCTGCTGGCTCAGATCATCGGTAATCACAATGATATTGCGCGCCGCTCCCTGGGGTGGAAAGCTATGTTCCGCCAGGGTAACCGCCTGCCTGAGAGCCGAACCGCTGTGATTCGGCATAATGGCGGGCGACTGGGCCTGTAAATAGAGCGCAAAGAAGTCAGGATCCCGGGTCAGCGGCACCGTCAGATGGGCGCTCCCGCTCCAGGTGACCAGACCAAAGCGGCTGGCGGGCTGCGAGCGCATCAACGCCATGATCTTCTGCTGCATCCGCTGGTTGCGATCCGGCGCCAGATCCCGGGCATACATGGCGGGGCGCTGATCCAGCACGATCATCACGTCACTGTGTAACGCCAGAGCGGGCGGGACATCGCGCTGCCAGCTGGGCCCGGCCTGGCCGATGACGGCGCAGGCGCAGATAATCGGGGCTACCCGCAGTAAATGATGCGCTTTACCGGTGAGCAGACCGGCGGCCAGCGGTTTATCCATCAGGCGGTGCCAGCCGCTCAGGCGCGGGTTTGGCAGAAACCAGAGCACCACGCACAGCAGCAGGCCGAGCAGGCGCCAGGGGTAGAGGAAATGGAAATCGCTCATTGCGGTATCCTCTGTAACAGCGTACGGGAAAGTCGGGTGCACAGCAGTACCAGCAGTCCGGCGGCCATCGGCCAGTGAAACAGCGGCCGGTGCCAGGACCATCCCTGTTTACGTACCAGCGTTGGCGTGGCGCGATCGATATCGCGCCATACCGCTTCCAACGCCGGGCCAGATGCCGCAGCCGCATGAAACTGACCGCCGGTGGCCTGGGCAATACGCTTGAGTAGCGCGCTATCCGGGCGATCGTCGCCACTCTGATTCAGATCGCCGAAGGCGATGGTATGAATCTGGATGCCGTGACGGGCCGCCAGCGTGACGGCCATATCGGGCGGGATCTGCGATGCGCTATCCCGGCCGTCGGTGAGTAGAATGGCCATTTTCTGATGGCTGGCGTTATCGGCCTGGGACAACAGTCGGGTGGTCACGCCGATAGCATCGCCGATGGCGGTCTGCTGACCAGCCATCCCCGGTTTCAGGGTGTTCAGCCGCGCCAGTAGCGCCTGGCGATCTTCGCTCAGGGGGGCCCACGGCCAGGCGCGGGCGGAGAAGATGACCAGCCCCAGCCGATCGTGGCGGCGTTGGTTAATAAAGGCCGCGCTGCTGCTCTGTACTGCCTGAAGGCGCGAGATAAGCTGGTGCCGGGCATCGGTGACGTCCCGCTGGGCCATGGATCCGGAAACATCCAGAATCAGCACCACATCGCGCATCGGCTGGGTGATGTATTCCGGCGGTTCAATATATTCCGGTCGGGCCAGAGCGCAGACCAGCAGCGTCCAGACCACCCAGAACAGCAATTGCGAGGTGCGATCCGGCGTTTCGCTATGGGCGTCGAGCGCCAGCCGGTCCTGAAGCATCGGCAGGTGCGGCATCCTTACGCTCTGGTCGTTTTGCGGCCTGCGGGAAGGCAGGAAGCGCCATACCAGCGGCAGCGCCAGTAATCCCCAGGCCAGCGGCCAGGCAAAAGTCAGATGCGTCAGCCAGTCGCTAAACATAAGGCAACTCCCGCAGCCAGCGACCGATCTGAACCTGTAGCCGCTGATTATGGCTGGCCGTTAGCCGGTTATCGCGCTGGCAGTATTTGTGGCATAGCAGCGCACGAAGCTCATCGTCGACGGGCAGCGGGGCCAGCAGCACTTCCGGCTCCAGTCGCAGCCGTTGGGCGTCGCGCGGCGTGTGGACCAGCAGGATACGTTTAATCAACGCAATCCAGCCGTCGGCGGTTTGCTGCTTTACCAGCAGCGCGCACGCTTCACGGCGCCAGCGATCCCGGCGCCGGTGAGCCAACTGGCGAAGCACGATGATCAGCCCCAGCCCCAGCAGTAACAGCGCCAGCAAGAGCCAGCCTGGCGTTTGCGGAGTCCATCCCACCCTGGGGGGCAGGGCAGGTTCCAGCAACACCGGCACCTGAAAGCCTTTCTCAAGCATCGCCCCCTCCCTGCTGTAGCTGATCAAGCAGATCCCGGCGGGTAACCAGCGGACGAACGCGGATGCCGAGACGCTCCAGCCCCTGACGCAGTCCGGCATGATGATCGATCAGCGCCTGGCGAATTTGCTGGCGCAGGTGAGGATTCAGCGCGATTCGGGTGCGGCGCCCCTGGTAGTGAACCGGAAACAGTCCCCGGTCCGGCAGGCGCAGGTGAACATCGTCGGTCATAATAAAGGCGCTGATGGCGCAGCGTCTTTTCAGTCGGGCGAGCAGCGAACGCCCCTGGGCATCCAGATCGTGAAAGTCGCTGATCAGCGCCAGCCATGCTCCGCGCGGCACCAGGCCCAGCGCCCGCTCCAGCACCCGGTTCAGGCTGATATCTTCATCGGGATCCTGCGGGGCCTGCTGAGCCAGGCGCTGGTTGTAGCTACAGATATCGTTAAATACCGGGCCGAGGTTGCGGGTCGGCGCCTGACTGGCGTGCACCGCTATCTGCGAATCGTTAAAGGTGATGCAGCCCAGGCGATCCTTATCATGCCAGGCGCGCCAGGCATAGAGCCCCGCGGTTATGGCGGCGGCGACCGATTTAGTCTGGCGACGGGTGGAAAAAAACATATCGCTGCGCTGATCGAGAATCAGAAATACCGGGCGTTCGCACTCTTCGGCGTAGCTGCGTATCCAGGGCTGACGCAGACGCGCGGTGGCGCCCCAGTCGATAAGGCGAACGTCATCGCCGGGCTGGTAGCGGCGCAGGCTTTCAAAGTTCAGGCCGCGCCCCTGACGGCGGCTGGTTTTTTCGCCGCCTGGGGTGCCGGGCGCCAGCCAGTCCGGCGGCGATGGCAGGCGATGGGCTTCGGCTTCCAGCGACATCAGATCCCGCAGGGTGACGGTCAGTGCGTTATTCATCAGGGCACCACGACGCTCAGAAGCGTGGCGATAACATCGTCGGCGCTGTAGTTATCGGCGCTGGCCTGGTAGCTCAGCAGAATACGGTGGCGCAGCACGGCGGGGGCCACGGCCTGAATATCCTCTGGCTGTACGGCGTCTTTGTCGTTCAGCCAGGCGTGGGCCCGGGCGGCGCGATCCAATGCCAGGGTGCCGCGGGGGCTGACGCCCAGGGCGATATAGCTGGCCAGGATATCGCTGACGCTGCGCGGATCGCGGGTCACGCAGACCAGGTTAATAATGTACTCTTCCATGGCCGGAGCGACGTAGACATCGGCGATGGCCTGCCGACACTGGTGCAGTCTTTCTGCCGTCAGTTGCAGTTCAGGAGCGCTGGATTCCACGCTTTCATTCGCCTTTTGTTGCTCTGCACGCACCAGCGCCATCACCTGGCGTTCGTGCTCCGCTGAGGGATAATCCACCAGCACCTTCATCAGAAAGCGGTCCAGTTGGGCTTCCGGCAGCGGCCAGGTGCCCTCCTGGTCAACGGGGTTCTGGGTCGCCAGCACCATAAATGGCGAAGGCAGCGGCCAACTGTTGCCAGCTACGGTGACATGGCGCTCTTCCATGGCTTCCAGCAGGGCGGACTGTACCCGGGCCGAGGCGCGGTTGATCTCATCGGCCAGCACCAGGTTGCCGAAGACCGGGCCGGGGCGGAAGCTGAACTGCTCGTCGGCCGACATGGCGTGCTGCTGATAGATTTCGCTGCCGGTGATGTCGGCGGGCAGCAGGTCCGGCGTAAACTGAATGCGGCGGAATTCGCCGTCGAGATGGCGCGCCAGTTCGCGAACGGCGCGGGTTTTCGCAAGACCGGGCAGCCCTTCCAGCAGAATATGGCCGTCGCACAGCAGGGCGATAATCAGCATACGAACCAGCGACGGCTGACCGAGTACCTGCTGGTTTATCTGTTGCTCCAGCTGTAGAAGAGTATGTTGAAGCTTCATTGCATTTCACCTGTGGTTTGACGTTTGAGTAGCGTGGCAATGCCCGCCAGGATAGGGGAGGCGTAGTCGAAAAAGGCGCGAATGCCGGGGCACAGATAGTTAAGGCCGGTTTCGCCCTGCGGGCTGCGCACCAGGCGGTTTTTCGGGCATTCGCCCCAGCACAGTTTCAGATGCGGGCACTGCCGACAGTACTGCGGCAGCGTATCGCGCTTACCAAAGCCGAAGGCCTGCTGGCGTTCGGAGATAGCCATACGGGCCAGGCTGTTATCGTGAATATTGCCCAGCTGATATTCGGGGTAGACGTAGTGGTCGCAGGAAAAAATATCGCCGTTCTGCTCAATCGCCAGCCCTTTGCCGCAAAATTCGGCGCTGGTGCAGATCTGGGAAGGCATCCCCAGGGTCTGGGCGACGGCGGTTTCGAACAGGTTGACCTGAACCCGGCCCAGATCGTGGTTCACCCACTCTTCGAAGGTGGCGATCAGGAATTTGCCCCAGTCCTCGGGATCCACAGACCAGTCGGTCACGATGGAATCCAGGTCGCCCGGTCTGGCACGGCGACTGCCGGTGACCGGGATGCTGTCATCACGCCAGAACTGCGGGGCGGTATGGTCAAAAGTGACCGGCTCCACGCACGGATTGAACTGAATATAGGTAGCGCCCAGCTCCTGGGTTAAAAAGCGATATACCTCAAGGGGAAAGCGGGCGTTGGTCCGGTTGACGGTCACCAGCGCGTTAAAGGGGACCTGGTGTTTTTTCAGGGCATCCACCCCTGCCATCACGCGGTCAAACGTGGGACCGCCGCTACGGGTCAGGCGATAGCGATCGTGCAGTTCACGCGGGCCGTCGATAGACAGCCCCACCAGGAAGCGGTGCTGCTTTAAAAAGGCCGCCCACCGATCGTTAATCAGAATGCCGTTGGTCTGGAGATCGTTTTCGATCCGCTGTCCCGGTTTCTGATACTTATTCTGGTAGCGTACGACCTTGTGAAAGAAGTCCAGTCCCATCAGCGTAGGCTCGCCGCCCTGCCACGAGAAGACCACCTGTTCGCCATCCTGACCTTCGATGTACTGGCGAATAAAGCGCTCCAGCGTTTCGTCGCTCATACCCCGGTTCCGTTCCTGCTTCAGTAGCTGCGATTTGTGCAGATAAAAGCAGTAGCTACAGTCGATATTGCAGCGGGAGCCTGTGGGTTTGGCCATCACGTGAAAGCGTCTTTTCCATCCAGTCCCTTTGCCGCTGTAGGCTTCGGCTTCGGGGAGAGCCCGTACGGGTAGCGTGGTGCTTTGCTTCATAATCAACCTCGGGAGGGGGATGAATCGGGCGCGGCAGCGCCCGAGGGGGTGAGACTTACTTGCTTACCGCACTGCCCTGAGCCAGCATGCTGCGGACATCAGAGACGGTAAAGGAGCCCGGCTTCTGGCGCGGCGGGAAGGCTTTAAAGCTCTTCAGCATATCGCCGACCTCTTTCTGAGCGCCGCCCAGCAGGAACAGACGGTCATAGAACCAGGTGTTGTAACCCATGCCCTGGTCGCCTTTTTCCAGCGGATCCACTTCCAGATCGAAGATCAGCGGCACGCGCAGCTTAACGAACGGATACTTCCACAGATCCAGACCGGTATGCTGCTGAATCATAAAGTGGGCTTTCCAGCGGCCGTAGCGCATGGCCAGCAGATCGCCGTCATCGCTCCAGTAGAAGAATTCGTTACGCTGGTCTTTAGCCTTGCCCTGCAGGAAGCCGAGCTGGTTGTAGCCGTCCAGGTGTACCTTGTAGGTGATGGCCGGAGTTTTATAGCCTTTCAGCAGCTTGCCTTTGATATCCGGCTCGCCGGCTGCCGCCACCAGGGTCGGGAACCAGTCATAGCTGGCGAACATATCGTTGATCACCGTACCGGCCTGGATATGGCCTGGCCATTTGACCATGGCCGGAACCCGGAAGCCGCCTTCCCAGCCGGTGTTCTTCTCGCCGCGGAACGGCGTGATACCGGCATCCGGCCAGGTGGCGGTCATCGGGCCGTTATCGGTGGTGTAGATAACGATGGTGTTATCTTCAATACCGAGATCTTTAATTTTCTTCAGCACCTCGCCCACCATTTTGTCATGCTCCACCATGCCGTCGGCATAGTCGCCCAGGCCGGTCACGCCCTGGCTGTCATCCTTCAGGTGGGTTTTGTTATGCATACGGGTGGTGTTGAACCAGGTGAAGAACGGCTTACCGGCTTTAACCTGACGCTCCATAAAGTCGTTATTGGCCGCCAGGGTCTCTTCGTCCACGGTACCCATACGCTTCACGGTCAGCGGCCCGGTATCTTCGATTTTGCCGTCGGCCGTGCTCTTAATCACGCCGCGCGGACCGAACTGCTTACGGAAGGCGGGATCTTTCGGGTAGTCCGGATTTTCCGGCTCTTCTTCGGCATTCAGGTGATACAGGTTGCCCAGAAACTCATCGAAACCGTGAGCGGTAGGCAGGAATTCATCGCGATCGCCCAGGTGGTTTTTACCAAACTGGCCGGTGGCGTAGCCCAGCTGCTTAAGAATGCTGGCGATGGTGGGATCTTCTTTCTGCAGCCCCTGGGGCGCGCCGGGCATGCCGACTTTACTCAGCCCGGTGCGAAACGGCATCTGGCCGGTAATAAAGGCGGAACGACCGGCGGTGGAGCTCTGCTCGGCGTAGTAAGAGGTGAATTTTGCCCCGGCGCTGGCGATGCTGTCGATATTCGGCGTTTTGTAGCCCATCATTCCCTGGTTATAGGTGCTGAGGTTCCAGTAGCCGATATCATCACCGAAAATCACCACGATATTCGGTTTAGCCGCGTTCTGTTCCGGTGCGGTTTTAGGGGCCGCCGCGTGAGCGGAAAACGAGCCGCATGCCACTGACAGCAGGGTGGCGATCATCGTTTTGCCAAAAGCAGATTTTTTCAACATGAGCATTAGCTCCATTTATTGGTGTGGCTCAGGACGCACCCGGCCGCGCCCTGGGCTGCGTAAAACGCGGCCTGGCGGTTCGGGGGTCTGTATACGTCATCGGAGAGTGTTGGAATATTGTATGACCGGGCTCAGCAGCGCTGGCGGTGGGTCGGGGCTAAGCATACGAGGGGGAAGAAAAGGCGGCAACTTAATAGGGGGTTAAGCGCCGCTAAATATAGAGAGGGTAAAAGGCCGGTTATTTAACGGTTGGTTAATATTAAAAGGGCCTGGAAGCGGTTAAATACCGCTAAACCAGTTGTAGCCCTGATCTTCCCAGTAACCGCCGGGATTGGTATCGCTGACGAAAATGGCGGCGATATGCTTGGCGTTTTTGAAGCCCAGTTTGGTCGGCACCCGCAGTCGCAAGGGATAACCGTACTCTTCCGGTAATGCTTTACCGGCAAAATCCAGCGCCAGAATGGTTTGCGGATGCAGCGCGGTAGCCATATCGATGCTGGAGTAGTAGCGATCCGCACATTTAAAGCCAACGTAGCGGGCGTTGAGATCGGCGCCGATATGCTGGAGGAAGAGCTTCAGCGGCACGCCTCCCCACTGGCCGATGGCGCTCCAGCCTTCAATGCAGATAAGCCGGGTGATCTGGCTTTGCTGCGGCAGACGCTGTAACTGTTCCAGCGTCCAGGGCGCTTTTTTCTCGACCTTGCCGGAGACTTCCAGCCGGTAGTCGGCCAGATCTACTATCGGGGTGTTGTATTCCGGATAAAAGGCATTGAACGGAAAGGGATCGGTTATCTGGTCCGGGCGATAAGTCTGAGCCAGGCGCTGGCCGCTGAACAGCCAGGACTGAACCCTGTCGTTCCAGCGTGACATGGCCCACAGCACTTTGTCGACCCGATCGCCATCCTGCATATCGCATCCAGTCAGCATCGCCACGCCCCCCAGCGTCAGGCCGGAACGCAGCAGTAACCGGCGCTGTAGATTCACCAGCTGCTTTTTCTGATCCGGCTCCAGCGCGGGTGCGCGGCGGGATGGGTTTTTATCCTTCACGTTTGCCTCCTGACAGCATGGCCCACAGCGTGGACGGAACAACGATCACCATCAGCACGTGGATGATGACAAACAACCCGATACCCGCCATGGCCAAAAAGTGGACATAACGTGCGATATCAAAACCGCCGAATATCGCCACCAGCCAGTACAATTGTACCGGCTTCCAGATAGCCAGCCCGGAAAGTACCAGCAGCAGACCGAGCACCAGTACACCGAGATACATCAGCTTTTGAATCGCGTTGTAATGGCCGTGGCGGTGGCGCAGCCGCAGCGTTAACGTCAGCCAGATATCATGCCGCAGTGCGGCCAGGCGCAGCGGCAGCAGGTCGCGGCGCAGGTGGCCGCTAAACAGGCTCCACAGCAGATAGCACAGGGCGTTGAATACCAGCAGCCACATCACCGCCAGATGCCAGCCAATCGCGCCACCCAGCCAGCCCCCCAGCGTCACCGCCGGGGGAAAGCGGAAGTCGAACAGCGGCGAAGCGTTGTAGATTTCCCAACCGCTCATGAACATGCAGACCATGGCGAACAGATTCACCCAGTGGGTAAGCCTGACTGGCCAGCGATGTACTGGCCGCGACGCGTTGGTTTTCATGCAGGCCTCCCGGATTACATCGGCGGTACGGTACCGTCTTTGCCAGCGGAAATACGGGTAGCGACGCGCTCGCCTTTATCGTCAGTGGCGGAGAACAGTACAATATGGGTACCGGGTTTAAGCAGGCTGCGATCGCCGGGATCGATGGTCACAACTGGCGTATCGTCCGGAACGCTGACATTCTTTTGCTGATCGCCGTACTTAACGGTCAGCGTGCGGCCATTGGCATTCACCAGCTTGCCGATGGTGCCGTTGGTCATGGTATTGGTTTTGCCGTCGGCGGATTCCCAGGGGGAGTGACCTTCACCCGTTCCACGCAGGCTGGCGGCAAAGACGTGCACTTCAAGCGCTTTCAGGCTGCCGTCGGCCTGGGGGACCGCTGCGGTGCCGATAAAGCTGTCCGGCTTGATATCGTCGGTCGATCCTTTAGAAACGCTATATACCTGGGTTTTGTCGTTAAGTTTGACCTCGACCTTTTCACCTTTGCGGTCGGTCAGTTGCAGTTGGGCATCAGAGACCTTGTCGATGGTGCCGCGCAGCGGCGCGATGGCTTTGCCTGGTGCCTGCGCGGCGGTGGCGATACCGCTGCACAGCATCAGGGTGGACAGCAGTAAACCGGCGAGACGTTGTCGTGTATGCATAAATCCTCCTGTAGTCGTTTGTGGGTTAAGCATGGCCTGGCGATCGGGACAGCACCATGTCCGTTTGATGACATTAATGTCATCAAGCAGTGACGCGGAAACTGTTAATCTGTTTGCGAACGTAATGAGGTGGTGAGCATGCGCATATTAGTAGTGGAAGATGATACCGGGACCGGTAATTACCTGAAGAAGGGGCTGACGGAGGCGGGATACGGCGTTGATCTGGCGTGTGACGGTACCGATGGTCTGTTCCGGGCCCTGGAGTACAGTTACGATGCCATTGTACTGGACGTGATGTTGCCGGGGCTTGATGGCTGGCAGATCATTGACGTTCTGCGCAAGAAAAGCGATGTGCCAATTCTGTTTCTTACCGCCCGCGACGAGGTGCAGGATCGCATCCACGGCCTTGAACTAGGGGCCGACGATTACCTGGTGAAACCCTTTTCGTTTACCGAGCTGGTGCTGCGGCTGCGCACTCTGCTGCGCCGCGGAACGGTACGGGAATCCGATCGCTACACCCTGGCCGATCTGCATATTGATGTGCTGCGGCGTAAAGTAACCCGCCAGGACTGCGTTATTCCGCTGACCAATAAAGAGTTTATGTTGCTGCATCTGCTGGTAAGGCGTGAAGGAGAGGTGCTGTCGCGCACCATGATCGCCTCCCAGGTATGGGATATGAATTTCGACAGCGATACCAACGTGGTGGATGTGGCGATCAAGCGGCTGCGCGCCAAAATTGACCGGCCGTTTGATATCAAACTTATTCATACCGTGCGTGGGATCGGTTACGTCTGTGAGGTGCGTCCATGAGTTTACTGGCCCGGCGCTGGCAGGCGACATCGCTGACGCTGCGTAGCGCCATCCTCTTTGCTCTGGTGGCCGCGCTGGTAGTGAGCGCGGCAGGCGGTTACCTGTATAACGCCATGCGCCAGGAGATGATTTACCGTAGCGATCTGCAGGTGACAGGGCGAATCGAATACTACCGGAATGTGCTGAGCAAACGCTTTCCGCTGGATCGGTTGGTGGCCAATACCGGGATGTTTGAAAATATGCTGGGCAACGAACAGGACGTTTTAATTTTTCGGATCCAGGGGCAGGAGCCGTTAATTAGTGTGAATCCTGGCAGGGTTCAACTGCCGTCGGTGACGCCGACGCCGAGCGACCACCCGCAGCTGCTGAGCGCGGTGCGTACCGGAGAAACCCGGCAAGGGGTGCCGTTGCGGGTGGCGTCGGGTCTGGTGAAGCTGGAAGACGGCAGGGTACTGCAAATATCCGTCGCGCATGTCATGGTCAACGAACAGAAAATGCTGGCGCGTTACCTGTGGCGTGTGGTGGCGGCGGTGGCGGCGGCTTTCCTGGTGATTGCCCTGTTGGGCTACTGGGTGATGCGTCGCGAACTGCGACCGTTAAGGCGCATGGCCGCAGAGGCGGCGGCCATCACCCCCAGTACCCTGGCAACCCGGTTAAGCGAGCAGGATGCGCCGCAGGAGCTGCAACAGCTGATAGTTTCGTTCAATGCCATGCTTAGCCGACTCAACGAAGGCTATCAGCGTCTGACGCAGTTTTCCGCCGATCTGGCCCATGAGATACGCACGCCGGTAGGGGCATTAATGGGCCAGTGCCAGGTGGCCCTGTATCAGTCGCGCAGCGTTGAAGAGTACGAAACTCTGCTCTCCAGTAATATGGAGGAGCTGGAGCGCATCTCGCGGATGGTGGAAAATATTTTGTTCCTGGCGCGGGCCAGCAATGCGCAGTCGGCGCTGAACTACCGCAGTCTGGATATGGCGCTGGAGTTGCAGCGCGTCGCCGACTATTTCGAAGGGCTGGCGGAAGAGCGGGGTATTCGCCTGATCTGCGAAGGGGAAGGGCAGTTATGGGCCGACCCCATGCTGTTTCAGCGGGCTCTAAGCAATCTGGTTGCCAACGCGGTGCGCTATGCCGATGAAGAGAGCCGCATTATCCTGCGGGTCGGCACAGAGCAAGGCCGACAGGTGGTAGAGGTGATAAACCAGGGACCCGCGATTGCCGAAGTACATCTGAAAAAACTGTTCGAGCGCTTTTATCGCGTCGATGCCGCGCGCAGCAGCCATGCCAGCGGCCTGGGACTGGCGATCGTACGCGCCATTATGACCCTGCATGGTGGTGAAGTGCACGCCCGATGCCACCCGCAGTCGCCTGCCGCTCAAATTGTTTTTAGTCTGATCTTTCCGGCGAGAGAGGAAAAAAACGCCGCGTGACGGAAAGCAAAAAGCCCGCTTAAGGAAACTTAAGCGGGCTTCTTTAAATCTGGCGCCTCTGACAGGGTGGCGGCATGACGCAACAGGCCTGGCACCCCGCTGACATCATCGCGGCGCTGAAAAAACGGGGAACGTCGCTGGCGGCGGTTTCCCGTAACGCCGGACTGGCGTCCACCACGCTGACCAACGCTCTTAACCGCCGCTGGCCCAAAGGCGAAAGGCTGATAGCGGAAGCGTTGAGCGTCGCGCCAGAAAAAATCAGGCCTTCGCGTTATCGTTGATGTCCTTCCGGCGCAGCCCGGATACGGAAGCTGCACCGCATTTTGTTTATCTGAATTGTCATAATCCTTTGAACCGCAAAAACAGTTTTCTATTATCGACCTTCTTACCACGACCTAAGCTCCCGCCTGCATAAAATGCTTCATGACCTGAAAGAAGCACCTGATGTATCCGCATGGTCGCCGTTTTACCGGCAATGCCGCCTTTGAAAACTGCCGGATCTGTCTTTCGATGGATTAAGGCTTTCTTCACGCTTTATTACGCTAAGGAAATCACAATGAATCTGATGAATAATTGTGCATCGCCTGCCGTGGATGTTATATTAAAATATAATATTTGGAGGTGCTCATGTATACAACTCGCCTGAAAAAGGTCGGCGGATCCATCATGCTGGCGGTTCCTCCCGCCGTGCTGAAAACGCTGGGGCTGTCGACGGACAGCGAAGTGGGCATGACCATTGATAATGGCTGCCTGATTATTGAACCCCAGAAGCGGCCCCGTTATTCGCTTGAGGAGCTGCTGGCGCAGTGCGATCCGCATGCCGAAATGAGCGAAGAGGATCGGGAATGGATTGATGCGCCTGCGGTGGGCAAGGAGATCCTGTAAATGGACAGAGGGGAAATCTGGCTTGTTTCACTGGATCCGATTGCCGGTCACGAGCAAAGCGGAAAACGTCTGGTGCTTATCGTATCGAAGGCATCGTTTAACAAGCTGACGCGGCTACCCGTTGTTGTTCCCGTCACCAGCGGTGGAAACTTTGCCCGCGCAGCCGGTTTTACCGTCTCACTGGATGGTGCGGGAACAAAAACAACGGGCGTTATTCGCTGCGACCAGCCCAGAACGATTGATATGGGAGCCCGGAGTGGTAAGCGGCTGGAACGTATACCTGATGCTGTCGTGAATGAAGTGCTGGCCAGGCTGGAGGCTATTCTGAATTGATGTGTGAGATGCACAAAAGCAAAAAGCCCGCTAACAAGCGGGCTTCTTTAAATATGGCTCCTCTGACTGGACTCGAACCAGTGACATACGGATTAACAGTCCGCCGTTCTACCGACTGAACTACAGAGGAATCGTGTGAACGGGGCGTAGAGTAATGGGGCCGCCGCTGGCTGTCAACATTAAATCCAGGTATATGATTTAATTGTTGAATTAAGAATCAGTTTGCCGGTTTAATGGACATAGCCATCGTTGGATTCCTGTTCATGCAGGCGGGTGAGGGGCTCCTGGCCGTAAAAGCGGCAGAAACGCTGCCACAGCGAAGGAAAGCGCGGGGCGAACAATTCTGGCGCGCTGAAGAAATATTCCGAGAGCACGGCGAAGCATTCGGCCGGGTCGCTGGCGGCATAGGCGTCGATACTGGCTGCGGCTTCGCCCACCAGATCGATCTCGTCCTGAATATTATCCATGGCCGCATGCAGGTCGTGTTCCCAGCCAGCCACCTCGCGTAGTGGAATGGAGGGAATGCCGCTGGGTCGGTCGCCGTTGCGCATATCGAGCTTATGGGCCACTTCGTGCACGATCAGGTTAAAGCCGGAGGCGTCGAAAGAGTCCTGAATATCCAGCCAGTTCAGCACGACAGGCCCCTGCTGCCAGCTCTGCCCGGATTGCACCATGCGCTGATTATGAACCAGCCCCATATCGTCTTCCCATTCGTCGTCCACCACAAAGGGTGCGGGGTAGATCAGGACTTCGTGGAAGCCGTCCAGCCATTCCAGCCCCAGCGACATCACCGGCAGGCAGAACAGCAGGGCGATACGGGCGCGTTTCAGGGGATCCAGCTCAAAACCCTGAAGCGGCACCAGCCGCTTTTGTTGCAGAAAACGTTCGCCCAGCTCAACCAGCGTTTGACACTCCTGGGCAGAGAGAGAGGCTAACAGAGGAACTGAGAGCGCCTCTTCCCAGGGCAATTCCGGGAGAGATGCGTCATGATTTATCTTCCAGGGCCACTTTATCATCGTAACCTGCTCGCAAAGTCGTCACTTAAACAAAAAGGATGGGGGCAGGGCTGTTAAAATGCCAAATTACCTGGCATTATTGCAACCCAACGGAGAGATGCCGGAGCGGCTGAACGGACCGGTCTCGAAAACCGGAGTGGGGGTAACTCCACCGGGGGTTCAAATCCCCCTCTCTCCGCCACTTTCTTTTAATACCCTTCTGAATCATCAATGCGTTTCTGGCTCCTCTCGATTCTGGTATGCCATCAGGTATGACCGCTCAGGCTTTCACGGGTAAAGCAAAACGTAAAATATCACTGTGCCAGGCCCCCGGGGTAGCATTTTGCGACTATCTCACTGATTTTGTGAGCCCGATCCTGCCCTTTAATCAGCCACCAGGTCAGTTTCTTTACGCAGGCTAAATGCGCGATTTCCACTTCGAGTGTTAAGCAACCAATGGTTCAGGCAGGAAGTATTGTGAATATATCCGGCCCCATACTGAAGTATCCGATTAGCGTAGGTAAAAAGAAACAAGGATTACAATATCGCTGTTACGTAATTATCGGGGGGGGGGGGGGCATATTGTCATCGACATCACTCTGCTTCATTATTGTCTTTCAGGAAGGATGTGTTGGTGTACTTGCACCAACGATTAGCTAAGTTCGGGATCCACCGACTTTGAATTAACAAGGATTGAGGTTATACATGAAAGCAGTTTCAACAACGATTTCCCCGGCATTTAATATGATGTCATGGCTGGCTCTGGTCGGCGGTGTTGTGGTCTATCTGATTGGCCTGTGGCGCTCAGATATGGAACTGAACGAAAAAGGTTATTATTTTGCGGTGATGCTGCTTGGGTTGTTTGCATCGGTGTCGTTACAGAAAACCGTACGGGATCGTATGGAAGATATTCCGACCAGCCATATGTATTACATTTCCTGTGTGGCCGCCTTTGCCATCTCTGTTATTCTGCTGGCGATTGGGCTGTGGAATGCTGAGCTGTTACCCAGCGAAAAAGGGTTCTATGCCATCGCTTTTTTCCTGTGCCTGTTTGGTGCGATTTCGGTTCAGAAGAATGTAAGGGACAATCAGGCGGCTTCGGAAAATATTATTCAGAAAAGCGTTACCGAACACCCCATTGTTGATGAAGAGTAATATTAGGGCGTGCAGCTGTTGCTGCACGCCGTGTGTATTGACCCGATGGCTATGGAGTTATTGTGCTTAATCGCCTCGATCGATTGTTAATTGATCCTCCGGTGTTGAACATAACCGGCATTGCCCGTTTTGGCGTGGAGTTTTTCTGGTTTGGTATTAAGGAGCTTCGTGCCTGTCTGTTCGCTGGTCTGTTTTTTATCACTATTTTTTGCGTCCCCCATGGAGGAATGTTTGGCATCTCGCGTTACGACCTGCTGCTGTTTATTGCTCTGACGATCCAGTTCGCGATGGTAGCAGCAAAGCTGGAAACCTGGGATGAAATTAAAGCCATTACGCTGTTCCACCTTCTGGGATTCGGGCTGGAGTTGTTTAAAACCTCGTCGGCAATTGGTTCATGGCACTACCCGGAAAACGGCTGGAGTAAAATAGGCGGCGTGCCGCTATTTAGCGGATTTATGTATGCGGCAGTAGGCAGCTATATTATTCAGTGCTGGCGGCTGTTTGATTTGAAAATTCGCCATCATCCACCGCTGCCTCTGGCTGCGCTTCTTGCGCTGGCATTGTATGCCAATTTCTTCACTCATCACTATATCAATGACTATCGCTGGTATATTGCCGCCGTTGCGCTTGGTATGTATGCCCGTTGTACGGTGATATTCACGCCTTACGATCGCAGTTATCGGATGCCGCTGCTGGTGGCATTTATTCTGATTGGGTTCTTTATCTGGTTGGCTGAGAATTTAGGGACTTTTTTCGGGGTCTGGCGGTATCCGAATCAACTGGGCGCCTGGGCAACAGTGCACGTTGGTAAATGGGGCGCCTGGTCGCTACTGGTAATGATGACCTTTACTATTACGCTATTTCTGAAAGATATTAAGAAGCGCATTCATATTGCGCAGTGAGTTCGGGGTGTCGTTTTCAGTCGTGTAACCTGTTGGCTAACGGCATGAATTTTTTAAGGGAGTGAAAATTATGACAATAATAAAAACTATCGGTTTAACTATGGTTTTTTATTATATTCTGGTATCTGCCAGAGCCTGACGAATGATCGCAAGCATCTGAAAAGCGGCAGCGATCCGCGCCAGTTTGCTCAAGTGCTGCCTGGCGCTGTTTAAGTATGGCGACGTGGATCCGTAAACGGTGTGTGGCACACCATATCGCGGGATTAGAGGGATTAAATCAAGGCCTGGTCCGATGAGGATTGTAACGCCATGACCGCAGCCACACTGTCCTGTTCAGCTATTTCAGTAGCACAAAATCAATGTGTATTATCTTAATTTTGGTTTATGTTACTGCCTTGTTGTCTTTTTGTTGGTTTCTTTAATGACGCAATGCGTCTTCACTGGCTTTTTATTCCGTTTTGGTCGTTTTTTGTCCGTCTGTGCTATGGTAAACTAGTGTCTCCCAACCAACCTGACAGAGGATTTTATGGATAACGCCCTTACACCCGCCACCCTGGCTTTTGAATATTTACGTCGCGAGGCGGAAACCTTAACCCCGGCCCAGTACCTGACCCGCGTCAGAAAGCTGCAACTGGAATTCGCCGATCTGATGGAACTGACGTCTACTGAACTGCTCGAAGAGATCTCTTTCGCTACCCGTCTGGGTATCCACTAAGCGCTGGTCGCTCCCCCCTGATATTTTCTGATTTCTGATGCGGCGGCATTGCAGGCTGTCGGCCATTAATAAGGTGCCGCCCGAAATCTTCCTGTGTTTGCCCCGACGGTATTCACCCTGCGTTCTCTTGCTTCTATTTTTTTTACTTTTAATTAACTTAATAATCCATTTTTATTAACCGTGTCTGCGAAACGGAACGCGCCGGAAAATAAACGGGACACTACTCCATGCGAGTAATTTGATCTGCGTCATAAAAAGGAGCATAGTACGCACGCTTTGTAACCTTTCCTCACATCTATTATGACTGTTTACCAACATATGCTGGTTTTTTATGGGGCGATGGCGCTGCTGTCAGCCATCATTACGTTTTTTCTGGCGAAGGATCGCATGAGTATGAAATTATTGAGTGCCTTGCTGGTTGGCGCTACCTGGCCCATGAGCTTTCCGGTGGCCCTGTTGTTTTCTTTGTTCTGAGTATTAGTTTCGCGCGCGCTACCATAATGTGTGGTTCTTTGATAGAGACACAACCTGAAAAATGTGATAAAAATCACATCGCTCGGGGGGTGCCCGTGCGCGTTAAAACAGTGAAGAAAATAATTGTAGGTAACGTCAGAGCAATGGAAGAAAAACCTGTTCGTGGTCTGGGAGGCCGGATTGCCCTGTGGGCATTTTATGCATTTTGCTTTTATTTTGTCTGGGCCATGTTGCGCTATTTTTGGATCGTCAGCGGCGTGGAGTCTCCACCGGGAGATGGTGTGGCGGGGGATATGGGGACTCTGGGTGGTAAATTACTCGGCGCCTTGCTGGGTTTTATGGTGTTGGGGGCCGTTGGCTCGCTACTGGGCGCTATTGCCTGGTATACCCGCCCGCGAGTCCGGTAATATCGCCTTTTCGTTGCGCCAGCGCGGTTGTGGCGTTCTATCGCAGCCGGAAGGGTGATAAAGTCACGGCATCTCTATATGCGTGGACTTTTTTCCCTCTTATGATGGACCAACCCGATTTAATGGCGAGCAGGGCCGCGGAGCAGCCCCAATCGCATGGCGAACGGCAGCAGGAAGAGCGGGCGCTGGCGGCCCGACTGCTGGATATCTACGATAAAAAAACGCTTGTCGCTAAGCTGAACGAACTGGGCGGTAACTGGCGTCCTGAATCTCTGGTGCGCTGGCTGCGCGATACCAGCGTGCGGCGCATGCTAACGGAGCAGGAAGTCCAGTGTCTGCGCGGCTTATTGCCGTCGCCACCCGCCCATTATGCGCGTCCCGCCTTTCGCTTTATCGATCTCTTTGCCGGTATCGGCGGCATCCGTAGCGGCTTTGAAGCCATTGGCGGCGCCTGCGTTTTTACCAGCGAATGGAATAAGCATGCGGTGCGCACCTATAAGGCCAACTGGTACTGCGATCCGCAGGAGCATCACTTCAATGAAGATATCCGCGACGTCACTCTGAGTCATCGCCCTGAAGTCAGCGATAAACAGGCCAGCGAACATATTCGTGACCTGGTGCCGCAGCATGACGTGTTATTGGCGGGCTTTCCCTGCCAGCCTTTCTCTCTGGCGGGAGTCTCGAAAAAGAATGCCCTGGGGCGCGCTCACGGCTTTGCCTGTGAAACCCAGGGGACGCTGTTTTTCGATGTCGCACGCATTATCGCTGCCCGGCGTCCGGCCATTTTTGTGCTCGAGAACGTGAAAAATCTGAAGAGCCACGATAAAGGTAAAACCTTCCGCATTATTATGCAGACCCTGGACGAGCTGGGCTATGAGGTGGCGGATGCGAATGCCAGCAGCCCTGACGATCCTAAAATTATTGATGGCAAACATTTTCTGCCCCAGCACCGCGAACGCATTGTGCTGGTAGGCTTCCGGCGCGATACCGGGTTACACCAGGGTTTTAGTCTGCGCTCCCTGGAGCAATATTATCCGCAGCGGCGTCCCACCTTTGGTGAGCTGCTGGAGCCGCAGGTAGCGGAAAAATATATCCTGACGCCAACCCTGTGGCGCTACCTTTATCAGTATGCCCGCAAGCATAAGGAAAAGGGCAATGGCTTTGGGTACGGTCTGGTAGATCCGCTTAATCCCCACAGCGTGGCGCGCACGCTTTCCGCTCGGTACTATAAAGACGGCGCCGAAATCCTGGTGGACCGCGGCTGGGATCGCCCGCTGGGCGAGAAGGATTTTGGCGATAAGCAGAATCAGCAACGGCGCCCGCGCCGTCTGACGCCCCGTGAATGCGCTCGTCTGATGGGTTTTGAGGCGCCAGGCGCATCACAGTTCGCGATCCCGGTTTCCGATACCCAGGCTTACCGACAGTTCGGCAATTCGGTGGTGGTCCCGGCGTTCGCCGCGGTGGCCCGGCTGCTGGAAAGCCGCATCCTGCAGGCGTCGCGCATGCGCCAGGAGGAAATGGATGGCGGACGTACACGACAGTAAAACGCGCAGTAAAAACATGCGGGCTATCGCCACGCGCGATACCGCCATTGAACAGCGTCTGGCGCGGTTACTGACCTCGCTGGGCGTTGAATTCCGTACTCAGGACGCCGCGCTTGCCGGGCGTCCTGACTTTGTCGTCGATCACTACCGCTGCATTCTCTTCACGCATGGTTGCTTCTGGCACCACCATGACTGCCATCTGTTTAAGGTACCGGCCACCCGTACCGAGTTCTGGATGACCAAGATAGGCAGTAACGTTGCCCGGGACAGGCGCGATATCTCGCGCCTGTTGGGCGAAGGGTGGCGTGTTATGGTGGTCTGGGAGTGTGCCTTGCGTGGCCGACATCGGCTGGACGATCCTGCCCTGGAGACCCGGCTGGAAGAGTGGCTGTGCGAAGGGGGAAACTATGCAGAGATAGACACCCGCGGTATTCACGCCCCACAGCCGCCCGTAGCCTGACCCTTTTACGCTGAATCTCACCGTTTTCATTTCCGCTATGGACGTTTTGCTCCATAATTATTAGCAATTTAACAACATCAGAAAGGTAGGTAATTTTGGCCGGGGGTAGTCTGTTAACGTTACTGGATGATATCGCCACGCTGTTGGATGATATCTCCGTTATGGGGAAAGTCGCCGCGAAGAAAACCGCTGGGGTGCTGGGCGACGATCTGTCGCTGAACGCCCAGCAGGTCACAGGAGTACGCGCCAATCGCGAACTACCGGTGGTGTGGGGCGTCGCTAAAGGCTCGTTTCTGAACAAGTTAATTCTGGTGCCGCTGGCGCTTATTATTAGCGCCTTTGCCCCCTGGGCTATTACGCCATTATTGATGCTGGGTGGGGCGTTTCTCTGTTTTGAGGGGGCTGAGAAAGTCATTCATAGCTTTGCCCACCGTGGAGACAGCAAGTCGGCCGAAGCGCGTCAGCAGCGGCTGGAGACGGTTGCTGCTGGCGATCCGCGCGCTTTTGAACGTGACAAAGTTAAGGGCGCCATTCGCACCGATTTTATTCTGTCGGCGGAAATTGTCGCCATCACCCTGGGCATTGTGGCCGAAGCGCCGCTGCTGAATCAGGTCCTGATACTGGCGGGTGTCGCCATTCTGGTCACCGTTGGGGTGTATGGTCTGGTGGGGCTTATCGTGAAGCTGGACGATATGGGGTACTGGCTGGTGGAGCGACAATCGGCACCGGCGCGTCTGCTGGGGAAAGGGTTACTGGCCCTGGCACCTCTGCTGATGAAGGTGCTGACCATTGTGGGTACTCTGGCGATGTTCCTGGTGGGAGGCGGTATCGTGGTTCACGGCATTCCCGTGCTGCACCACCTGATCGAGCAGTGGAGCGCGATGGGCGGTGCCGTGGTGGCCGCTGTGCTGCCACAACTGATGAATCTGGTTATCGGTTTTATTCTGGGCGCGGTACTGCTGTTACTGATTTCGTTGTTCAACCGGATGCGCGGCAAGTCCGACCACTGAGCAATCAGAAAAAAATAGGGAATTTTCCCTAAGCAAAAGCCGCTTTTCCTGGCTATACCTGAATAACTTTTTTCAGACAGGAGACGGCAATGCTGTTTATGATCGGAGATGAGGTCAGACATAAAAGCGGCGGCCAGAGGATGATTGTCACCGGCATCTCCAGCGGAATGGTGGAATGCCGCTGGTATGATGGCCGCAGCGTCAGGCGTGAAGCCTTCCATGAGAATGAACTGCAGCCAGAACACCTGGATGCGCGGGTGGAAGTGCGCGCCTGAGTTTTACCCCATTATCATGTTGTCAGCGCGCTGTGGGATTTGGGGCAGCGCGCTGAAGCCTGTGCGTTATACCGGGCTCTACAAAACTTTGCATTTTTAGCGCTTTTTCATAAGAAGTTTCTTGCCGTTAGTGCGCTAAGTTTCTGACATAATAGACTCCCCACGTTTTCGATGCGTTTAACAATGCTTGATACAGCGCGTTTGGGAGCCCACTCAAATCAGGGAGTGCTGTCGTGTTAGCGGATCGCAGTCAGCGAAAATCGTTTTTCAAAAATCCGCGCCGGGTTGTTAACATTTGCTTCACTTTCGTGTTTATCTGCTCGACGCTTCTCACATGGCGTGAAATGGCGGTACTGGAAGATGCCTGGATCTCAAACCAGCGTAATAGCCTTGATAATGTCGCCACCGCACTCGACAGGCAGCTTCAGCACAGCGTAGACAACTTGTTGTTTTATCGAAATATTATGAGTTATGCGCTACGCTATCCCATCTCTACCGATAAAAGTCGTCAGGCTATGGCCGATTTTGAGCGCCAGCGTACCCACGAACACTGGCAGATTAAGCTGGATGTGAACCGCAGTATGCCCCTTAACGGCGTTTCCGATGAATTTGTCGGCACCAGTGGGCTGCTATTGCGCGATGCCGACTACCTTCACGGAGAATTGAGCGGGGCGCTGGAGTTTAGCTATATCCTGCAACTGTCCGACAACAGCCGCGATCTTCAGCATCGTACCTATTATGTCTCCCGGGCCGGGTTTTATATCTCCAGCCGTCCGCCACGCAATGATGAACAGTTGGTATCCCGCTACTATCGCCAGGTGGCGCGGCCGTATTTCGCGCAGCATTCAGAGCGCTACAACAAGGGTAGGGGGCTTATCTGGGATCACACCTGGGATCCGACCCGTGGCGGCGATCAGGTGATCACCGCCAGCGTGCCGCTCGATTATGAACATCGCTGGTACGGCGTGCTGGCGATGGACTTTACCATTGACTCTATGCACCAGTTTCTGCAGCGTGCGCTACAGGACGGGAATGAGGGTGTGGTACTGCTTTACGATCGCAAATTTAATGCGATTGCCACCAGTGCCGATGCGATGCCGGAAGGCAAAATGTTTACCCCTACCCAGTTGGCCCAGTTGGCCAGAGCGATGGAGAGCAAGAACGAAGGGGAGATACGCATGGCCCACAGTGTCGTCACCTGGGATAAACTCAACAATTTCGACGGCGTGCTGGTGAAGATTCACTCACTGGACGAAGGGATACGCGGCGAATTCGGGCGTATCAGCGTCGTACTGGGCCTGTTGTGGGTGCTGTTCAGCGCGATGTTGGGCGGCTCCTGGCTGCTGATTCATCGGTTGGTTAAAAATATGATGAATCTGCAAAGTACCCTGAGCTGGCGCGCCAACTACGATACCCTGACCCGGCTCTATAATCGCGGCGCTTTCTTCGATCAGGCGCAGTACCTGGCGGACTACTGTCGCCAGAGTGGACAATCCTTTGCGGTGATTCAGCTCGATCTTGACCACTTTAAGAGCATTAATGACCGCTTTGGCCATGATTCCGGGGATCGGGTTCTGGCCAGTGCTGGCGCTATTCTTAGCGCCTCACTGCGCGGTGATGATATTGCCGGTCGTATTGGCGGTGAGGAGTTCTGCGTTGTCTTACCGGGCTCTTCCCTGAGCCAGGCCAGCGCGGTCGCCGAACGGATACGTGAGCGTATTAACGGCAAGGAGATTCTGGTGCGTAGCGGGCAGACGCTGCACATTAGCGCTTCATTCGGCGTGAGCTGCTCACAGGAGCACGGCGACTATGATTTTGAACATCTGCAGTCTATTGCGGACGGGCGCCTGTACAAGGCTAAAGAGGGCGGTCGCAACCGCGTTTGCGATAGCGATTAACGGAGCAGGCTAACAGGCATCGGTTTCAGCGGGCAAATGAGCTTTAGGTGCGATTTCTGCGCCTTATTGCCCCTTACCGGGTATTAGCTGAATCCTTTCATGTCTGATGCTGGCGCCACAGGCAGATGTGCACAACATTAAACCTGAGAATATTCTTAAACCAGGGTAAATCTTATTAGGATAAAAAACTGGTTAAAACGGTGTAAGCCTGCATGAAACTTGGGGATTAGACGTATTTGCCCGATAATGTGAAAAGGTAAGCCGTTTTTTTGTGGAAACTTATCCTTGTCTTACAAAAAATTTGCAGATATGTTTGACGCACATCAGATTTCCTGGTGTGACGAATTTTCAAGTGCTTTCTTGCATAACTGCAAGTTTCATCCCGGCCCCGGCCGGGATGTTTTTCTTCAGCTGTTAATCTCTGTGACGCTGAAATCCTTAATATCCAGCTCAAAGGCTTCCGCCAGTTCACCCCAGGTATGTGACATTCTGCCATCCACGCTAACGCGTTGCGGATCGTCGGCGCTACCGGCAAAGCGCACCTCGCTTTCGCTGATTTCGTTGATCGCCGCCAGCAGTGCATCAACATCGACGTCAGAATCGGTTTTCGCGCTCTTCATACCTTGCTCCTGATTTGCCGGTTTACCCAATTAACAGTATAGCTGACAGGGATATGGCCGCGCGTTTGATAGCCTGAACTTTGACGTCGATCGGCGTGGCGGGCACCTGTGCAAACTGGGGCATGCGGGTTAAAATCGTATCTGGACAGGTGAGTAACGTATTGGCAACTCAGGAGGATGAAGTCTATGCAGGTTAACGATCGGGTAACGGTTAAAACCGATGGCGGTCCGCGCCGACCAGGGCGGGTTCTGGCCATTGAAGAGTTTAGTGAAGGCACCATGTTTCTGGTGTCGCTGGAGGATTACCCGATGGGCATCTGGTTCTTTAATGATAAAGGACACCCGGACGGTATTTTTGTTGAAAAGGCGGAGTAACTCCGCCTGAAGTTCCGAAACGAGCCAGCCAGTTTGCCGTTCGGAAATCGTACCAGGCCGCTGCTGATACTGGCTTAATCTCTCACGGCCATAAGCAATAAGCCAGGGTTCGGTATCAGTCCACGGGCATCGCAATAGGATCCGGGCTGAGGTTCGAGCCAGGGCAGTGGTTGTCTTTAGCGCATATTAACGAAGATCCCATTGGTTACGTTGTCCGCAAGGCGCACGACGTGATAGATAACCTGTTTATTATGGGTCTTGATTTTCCGTTTGATATTGCCTTTATGTGACGAGACTGTCTTTGCTTTAATATTCATCTGATCTGATATCTGAATAGTATCCTGACCCGACATCCACATACGTAACATGCTGGATTCGGTTCGGCTTAAAGACAGGGTAGGCAAATTGATATTCCGGATACACTGCTCATCTTTTGTTAAATAATTGCCAAGAATTTCATCAAGTGATTCAGGTTTAATCGATTTAGAGCTAATTAGTAGATTTTTGCGCACCAGCAGATATTCATCAAAATGAATATTGGCAATCGCCATGAAGACAATGAAAAGGGTCTCCGGATGCTGATTAATGATCTGCTTAATGTGCTGGCTACTTTCTGAATCGTGGATGAAACAGTCCTCATTAATAAACACCACGTGAGGATGTCGTGATGCACAGGTTTCTTCCAACTCGCTCGCCGTTTCCACGTCGACTATCTGCCGTTTTCTCACCCCGCGACTGACCAGGTAACCGGTGAGCCCCAGTCGGGTGTAGCTGCATAAGTCCATAATAATCGTTGACATAGCAAACCCTCACTAAACGCGTTATCCGTTAAAGCACAACGATACCGGGATAATGTTTCATCTAATCCGCATACCTGAGATCCTCAGACACCGGCAAAAACCAGGAATGATGAACGGGGCCGCTAAATATGGATCCAAACACCAGCACAGAGAGCCGTAGCGCACGGTGCTGAAGCATTTCAGGCGCCAACACTATCCCGTAAAGTTACGTATAATTTGCCAGGAAAGTTCTCAAAGTAAAGTAAATGTTGCGTTATGTGAAGAGTCTTAAATCATTTAATCCCCGTCAGATATATCCTGGGGAGTATTATTAAAAATCAACTTTAGGATTTTCCTTACTTTAGATGATTAAGACCATACAAAACCGGTGGGTTAGTGTTGTGATTTAATTGCTATCGATATCTGAAAAATAAGCTAAGCTGATGACTCTTCTTTTTATTACAGCCAGCCATTGTCGGAGGATTCTCTTTGTTGGCCGACATTCAGCCGCATTTCGCGGCAGAATCATCAGCATAGCGGGAATTTAGGCTTAATTCCCGGCGTGAAATCCGTTAGATTGGGGAGATGAGTCGGGAAGTGGGTTCCCGGCGACAGTCACTGAGAGCGCGCATGGATCCCCGGCAGACCATTATCGAAAACTATCCGCAACTGACGCCCGAACTGCAGCGCGCTGCTGCTTTTACTCTGGAGCACGTCAATGAGCTGGTGGTGCTTTCGATGCGCGCCTTTGCCGCCCAGGCGGGGGTGAGGCCGGCCACGCTGCTGCGGCTGGCCCAGCGTCTGGGATTTGACGGCTGGGTGGAGTTGAAGCACAGCTTTATCGCCGATCTGGGGCTGGGGGGAGAAACCTACGGCGCCAGGGCCCAGAAACTGGTGCGCGACGGTACCCACAGCCTGCGTGAACAGATGTTCGGTGCTCAGGCGCAAAACCTGGCGCTGGGGCGCGAACAGAATCGTGACGCCATGGAGCAGGCGGTATCACTGATGGAATCGGCCCAACAGGTCTATGTTTGTGGCTTTCGCGCCAGCTTTCCTATTGCCTGGTCACTGTATTATGTCTGGCGCCTGTTTCATCGCCGGGTCTCATTGATTGATGGCTTCGCCAATAATGATGAGATGTTCACCCGGGATTTTGGCCCTGAAGATACCCTGGTGATTATCGGTTTTGCCCCCTATTCGCGAGAAACGCTGCAGGTGCTGGATGCGGCAAAGCGTGCTGGCGCGAAAGTGGTGGCTCTGAGCGACTCGCCTCTGTCTCCGCTGGCGCAGCAGGCAGATTCCCGGCTCTACTTCTCAACCGAGAGCCCGTCTTTTTTTCCATCGGTGGTCTCCGGCATCAGTATTGCCGAATGCCTGCTGGCGATGCTGGTAGCGCGCCATGGCAGTGAGGCGGTAGAGCGCATCGAAGAGACCGAGCGCTGGCTATTTGAGTCGGGCGCCTACGTCACGGCGGGGAAAAAAACTGATGAGCGGGGGTGATTCGGGGGAGAGGCCGCTGTCGTCAGATAGCGGCTTTTTTTGTTTATCGATTTGATTCATATGGATCAAAAATAAATTGACGAGAGTCATATGGATCTTCCAGGATAGAAAGTGAACCCATCATCTGTCTCAACGGATATCACTATGTCTCACATCATCCATCGCAGTCTTGCGGGTACACCTCCGGTAGCGGCGGCCGCTCAGGGTATCTGGATCACCGACGCTAACGGTAAACGCTATCTGGACGCTTGCGGCGGTGCCGCCGTCTCCTGCCTGGGCCACGGGCATCCCGATGTACTGGCGGCGTTGCACGCGCAGATAGACAAGCTGGCGTACGCCCATACCGGCTTTTTTACCAGCGATGCCGCAGAAGGGCTGGCGAAACACCTGGCGGCCCATGCGCCGGGCGACCTGACGCACTGCTATTTTGTTTCCGGCGGTTCAGAGGCCATTGAAACGGCGCTTAAGCTGGCGCGTCAGTATTTTGTGGAGCTCGGCGAGCCTGAACGTACCACCTTTATCGCCCGGCGACAGAGCTATCACGGCAATACTCTGGGCGCGCTGGCGGTGGGCGGCAATGAGTGGCGTCGCCGCCAGTTTGCCCCGCTGCTGATGGACGTGGTACGGGTTTCCGCCTGTAATGAGTATCGGGACCGGGCTGCGGACGAAAGCCAGGAGCAATATACTGCGCGTCTGCTGAATGAACTGGAGCAGGCGATTCTCGATGCCGGGCCGCAGACCATTATTGGCTTTGTGGCCGAAACGGTCGTGGGGGCCACCAGCGGCGCGATACCGCCAACGCCGGGCTATCTGGCTGGCGTTCGTCGGCTGTGCGATAAATACGGCATTCTCTATATCGCCGATGAGGTGATGTGCGGCATGGGACGTACCGGCACGCTATACGCCTTTGAACAGGATGGCGTGGTGCCGGATATCGTGGCGATGGCTAAAGGGCTGGGAGGCGGCTATCAGCCTATAGGCGCGGTGATCGCCAGCGACAAAGTACTGGCACCGTTACGTACCGGCAGCGGCCTGTTCCAGCATGGCCATACTTATATCTGCCACCCCACGGCGGCAGCGGCGGCCCTGGCCGTTCAGCAGGTGATTCAGCGCGATAATCTGCTGGTTCAGGTGCAGGAGCGCGGCGCTCAACTGGCTGCACTGCTGCGTGAAGCACTGGGCGACAACCCCTTTGTCGGCGATATTCGCGGCCGCGGACTCTTTATGGGCGTGGAACTGGTGCGCGATCGCGAAACTAAAACGCCTTTCGACCCAGCACTGAAGCTGCATGTCGCCATAAAGCGCCACTGTCTGGCCCGCGGGCTGATGGTCTATCCGATGGGCGGTACTCTGGATGGCAGACAGGGTGACCACGTACTGCTGGCGCCGCCCTTTATTATTTCGCCGCAGCAGACGGAACAGGTGGTTACGCACCTGACGGCGGCGATCCGTGAAGAGACAGAGAAAGCAGCAGGAGTGCAATGATGACGACCAACCGCATGCCGCCGCTGGCGGAGGACGCGTGGAGCGACGAACAGCGCGCGCTGGCGCAGGAGATGATTAACGGCCCGCGCGGCGCGCTGCTACCGCCGTTTGAACCGCTGCTGCGCAGCCCGGAGCTGATGGCTCACGCTCAGCGGATGGGGGAGTATCTGCGCTACCGTAGCGCTATCGGTCAGCGCCTGTCGGAGCTGGCGATCCTGGTCACCGCCCGTCACTGGTCCCAGCCGGTGGAATGGGCGATTCACGCCCCGATTGCCGAAGCGCAGGGTATCGACCTTCGGGACATCAGGGCGATTAATGCCGGAGATGAACCACAGACGCTGAAAGCGGACGAACGGCTGGTGTGGCGCTTTTGTCAGGAGCTGCACGGCGAGCGGCGGGTTAGCGATGAAACCTGGCAGCAGGCGGTGGCGCAGTTTGATGAAAAAGGGGTGATGGATTTAGTGGGTCTGTGTGGCTACTATGCGTTTTTGTCGATGGTGATGAACGCCGCCCGTACGCCCGCTCCCGCCAGTACGGCAGAGCCGCTAATGGTCAGGGAGGCTGAATGAAGCAGCTACGGATACAGGGGACGGCATGGCAGATCGGACGCCAGCTTGGCGAATTCGGGCGCGACGCCTGGCATCAGAAGATCATTGTCACCGGGTTGTGGCAGCGAATCGTTCCCCTTATCGGCTCGCCCCAGGCCATGGAACTGGCGGCGGCCACCCGTGCTCGTTTCCCGGAGGTGATGGCGGAGCTGGAAGGTATGGCAGAAGGGCTACAGGCTGACCCGCTGGCAGTTTTTGCCTGGAACTGCCGCGGTGATTTGTTGCCTTCGACTTCCGACGGTTGCACCACGCTGTTCGGACGCGATGCACAAGGGCGGATTATTATCGCGCATAACGAAGATGGTCTGCCGCCGCTGCGCGATGGCTGCGCGCTGGTCAGGGTGGAACCGACCGAAGGGCCAGGCTTTACCAGCTTTGCTTATCCGGGATCGCTATGCGGTCACACTTTTGCCGTGAATGATGCAGGCCTGGTGAATACCGTCAATAACATTCGCGCCAGCCATCGCCCCAGGGGGTTGCCGCGTCAGATCCTGGGGCGGGCATCGCTGAATGCCCGGGATCTGAACGGCGCGCTGGTGATCCTGACCGGCGAAGCGCGAGCTGGCGCTTTCCATCACACGCTGGCCCAGGCCGGTTCGCCGTTGCTCTACAGCGTGGAAGCCTGCGGCGATAGCTGCTCGGTGGAAGAGGTGGTGAATGTGGGCGGTCATGCCAATCATCTGGTGCATGGCGCCCAGGGGCGGGTGGCGCAGCGTATTACCGACAGCTCCGCCGCGCGTCAGCGTAGGGTGAATGACTGGCTGGCCGAGAGCCCGGAAAAGACGCTCAGCGAGCAGTTGGCGCTGGCGCTGTTAAGCGATACTTCGAATCCGACCTTGCCTGTCTGGCGTCAGGCGCCTGACGATCCCGATGAGGAAAATACCCTGGCGACGGCCATTTTCTGTCTGAGTGAGGAAGGGGTGAGCTGGAATATCTGGGAAAGCGATCGCGCCATCCCGTCGCTAAGCGGCAGGATGGCGCTTGTTGAACACAACTAGCGCTGAATCAGATAGCGGATTGTCGGACCATCCTGCTGGATGTCCAGCACGGTGTAGCCGTGATTCCGGGCATCCTGCGGGATGTTATTGATCGATTGCGGACAGTCGCTGATGACTTCAAGAACCTCGCCTTTTTTCAACTGCGGCATTGCCTCAAGGGTGGCGACAGCAGGATAAGGGCAGGGTTCGCCCACCATATCCAGACGGTAGTCGGGAACGATTGACTGACTCACAGGCTCTCCTTAACCGGACGGGCACCGGCGTTGTGACGGCGGAAAAAGCGTTTTTCCCAGCCGATAATTAACATCAGGGCGGCAAACAGCAGCAGCCAGGTCATCATCAGGCCGCCCTGGGGACCGAAAACGGTCAGCAGGTTAACTTTGTCCCACGAAGTGGCAAGCGCGGGGGAGATCTCGTCCCAGACCAGCGCCAGTAGGGTGGAGCCCAGCACGTTGCCGATACCGACCCACCAGAAGTGCACCTGGCCTTCCACGGCCCGGTACATCCAGCCGGTTTCGCAGCCTCCCGCCAGTACGATGCCAAAGCCAAACAGCAAACCGCCCAGTACGGCATTAGGGCCGGCCCACATGATTTTCGGCGCTACGCCGAGCTGCACATAGCTGTAGATGCCAATGGCGCTGACGGCCATCCCCAGGATAATAGCCTTTGCCATCTGGGTGCGGCCGGTGATCCACAGATCGCGAAAAGCGGAAGTAAAGCAGATCTGCGCCCGTTCAATCAGCAGGCCGAACCCGACGCCAAACAGCATCGCCAGCCCGAGCTTCGGTTGATTCATGGCGGTGAGAGCGGCCCAGCCCAGCATACCGATAAATACCAGCATTCCAATACGGAAACGGCGTCGCGCCTGATCCGGCCGTTGGGTCAGGGGAGAAGCTGCGCTGACTTTTTTCAGCTTTACCGGCACGCGGAACATCGGCAGCAGCGTAAAGCGCGCTCCGGCCCAGGAGCCAATGGCGGTCGCCACCGCAAAAAACCAGGCGTGAAGCGAAAACTGCGGAATACCGGTAAAGAAGGCCGCCAGGTTACAGCCCATGGCCAGCCGGGCGCCGAAACCGGCGATAATACCGCCCAGCAGCGCCTGGAGAATTCGAACCCGGTGCTGGGGCAGGCGCAGTTTAATATTATTGGCCCACAGCGCGGCGGCGAAACAGCCGCCGAACATACCGATAATCATCACGCCGTCAATGCGGGTCAGGGGAGAGCCTTCCAGGCCAATTAACTGAAAGTAACCCCAGTTTTCGGTATGGACGCCGAACAGCTGTAGCAGTTCACCGCCCCAGCGGGTAAATTCGCCAGTGACGGCCCAGAAGGTGCCGGTAATACCGAAATACCAGGTAGAGAGAACGCCGGCGGCAATCACGGCGGGGAGGGGGGACCAGAATTTGATCAGATAATGTTGTCGGAATTCATTCCATGACATAGGCAATAACCTCTGAACTCAGAAGGATGTTGTAAAAACAAGGAATCATACGCCGGTGGCGCGGTGGAAATAGCAAAAAATGTAAAAAAGACGCGTACGATCAATTTTTCCTGCGGCGCGGTTGGGGCTGGCGGGGCTAACGCTTTAATGCCAAAATAAAATTTTGCCGCATTCGGGATGAATCATGAAAAAGTTACTTCTACCGCTGGCGCTGGTGGCGCTGAGTGGCTGTGTGCAGGTGGACAACTATAGCGAGGTGATCAAACACCCTGCGCCGGCAGGGCTGGCGGGTTACTGGCAGTCTCAAGGCCCGCAGAGCGAAATGGTGAGCCCCGAAGCGATTGCCAGTCTGGTAGTCACGCCGGAAGGGGATACTCTGGAGTGCCGCCAGTGGCAGCGTCTGATTGCGCTACCAGGCAAGCTGATGCAGCGTTCAGACTCGCTCTATAATGTGACCATTAAACGCGAGGTTTACGACGTTGAGCGCCAGGGGGATACCCTGGAATATGCCGGTATGACGCTACGTCGGGTCGATCGTCTGACCGACGAGTGCGCTGACTACCTGGAAAAACATCCGCTGGGACAGCCGATTGACGAGCAGGATGCCAAAGCGGCTATCGAGGCCACTAAACCGGCCGCGACTCAGTCCGGCGGCACTCTGGGCCTGGGCGGAGGCAGCAATAGCGCCACTACACTCAGCCAGTCAGAAGGAGAAGAAGAGAGTAATGCGGCAACCGTCGGTCCTTGAGTCTCTTAGTCTGTAATGGAATAAGATATAACCCGCGGTGATTTTGATTTCCGCGCGTTACCTTCGACAATGTAACGCATTCTACTTTTTCAGGGGTGAATATGAAATTTGCACACTTTGGCCGCCAGGCGCTGATGAGCGTGATGGCGGTGGCCCTGGTCGCCGGTATTAATACCCAGACTTTCGCGGCTGAAAATCTACTTAATAAAGTGAAAGAGCGCGGTAGCCTGACCGTGGGGCTGGAAGGTACCTATCCTCCTTTCAGCTTCCAGGGTAATGACGGCAAACTGACCGGTTTCGAAGTGGAGTTTGCCGAGGATCTGGCGAAACACCTGGGCGTTAAAGCATCGCTGAAGCCCACCAAATGGGACGGCATGCTGGCCTCGCTGGACTCGAAGCGTATCGACGTGGCGATTAACCAGGTGACGATCTCGCCGGAACGCCAGAAAAAGTATGATTTCTCCACCCCTTATACCGTTTCCGGTATCCAGGCGTTGGTGAAGAAGGGCAATGAAGGCAGCATCACCAAACCCGAAGATCTGAAGGGCAAAAAGGTCGGTGTGGGTCTGGGTACCAACTATGAAGCCTGGCTGCGTGAAAATGTACCGGGCGTGGATGTACGTACCTACGATGACGATCCCACCAAGTATCAGGATCTGCGCGTGGGGCGTATTAACGTGATTCTGGTGGACCGCCTGGCGGCGTTGGATCTGGTGAAGAAAACCAACAACACCCTGGCGGTTGCCGGGCAGCCGTTCTCGCATCTGGAATCTGGTGTGGCGCTGCGTAAGGGCAATCCGGAACTGCTGGCCGCCATCAATAAGGCCATCGAAGAGATGAAACAGGACGGTAGCCTGGCGAAAATCTCCGAGAAGTGGTTTGGCGCCGACGTTACCAAATAATCGCCGCTCAGAACAAAAGGCGCTGCTACAGCGCCTTTTTTGTGGTCGCATGTGACGCACGCTAATTTTTCATCTGGCTGAGACTGGGTTACAGTAGCGCGCGTTTTTTACCTTATTTCGCAAGTTATACAGGCCAACGAACCCGGCAGCCAGCCGTTTATCGCCGCCTGCCTGCGGAGGAAATATGTCCCTCGATCAACTCGCCCGTTTCCCGCGTCTGGAACTGGTTGGCGCGCCAACGCCGCTGGAATTTCTGCCGCGTCTTTCCGACCATCTGGGTCGGGAGATCTATATTAAACGTGATGATGTCACCCCGATGGCGATGGGTGGCAATAAGCTGCGCAAGCTGGAATTTCTGGCAGCCCAGGCGCTGCGCGAAGGGGCTGATACTCTGGTGACCGCCGGGGCGATTCAGTCCAACCACGTGCGCCAGACGGCGGCGGTGGCGGCAAAACTGGGGCTGCACTGCGTGGCGCTGCTGGAAAATCCCATCGCCACCCGGCAGGAGAACTACCTGACCAACGGTAACCGCCTGCTGCTGGAGCTGTTTCAGGTGCAGGTGGAGATGTGCGACGCGTTGGATGACCCGGCGGCTCAACTGGAGGCGCTGGCCACCCGCATCGAGGCCCAGGGATTCCGCCCTTGCGTGGTGCCGGTGGGGGGCTCCAGTGCGTTGGGCTCTTTGGGCTATGTGGCCTGCGCCCAGGAGATTGCCGACCAGTGCGAAGGGGCGGTGGCGCTTTCGTCAGTGGTGGTGGCATCGGGAAGCGCCGGAACTCAGGCGGGGCTGGCGGTGGGGCTGGAGCAACTGATGCCGGAAACCCGGCTAATTGGCGTTACCGTTTCGCGCAGCGTTGAACAACAACTGCCAAAAGTGGTGCGGCTCCAGCACGATATCGGCGCCAGCCTTGATCTGGTACCGCGTGCGCCGATTCACCTGTGGGATGACTATTTCGCCCCGGGTTACGGATTCCCGAACGATGCCGGTCAGGAGGCGATCAAACTGCTGGCCGCCCTGGAGGGGATCGTGCTGGATCCGGTCTATACCGCCAAGGCGATGGCGGGCCTGATTGATGGTATCACCGAGGGCCGCTTTCCGAATGACGGGCCGATCCTGTTCATTCATACCGGTGGGGCGCCCGCGCTGTTCGCCTATCACCCCCATATTTAAAACTCAGGAAGTCACATCACAATGCAAGAAAGTTTTCATCTGGTCATTGAATCGCTGCCGTTCCTGCTCAGGGGTGCCGTCTTTACGCTGCAACTGAGCCTTGGCGGCATGTTCTTTGGGCTACTTCTGGGGTTCTTGCTGGCGCTGATGCGGCTGTCCAGCTTCTGGCCGCTGTCGTGGCTTTCACGCTTCTATGTCTCGATCTTCCGCGGTACGCCGCTGATCGCGCAGCTGTTTATGATCTACTACGGCTTACCGCAGTTCGGCATTGAGCTGGATCCGATGCCGGCGGCGATGATTGGCCTGTCGCTGAATACCGCGGCTTATACCTCGGAAACGCTGCGCGCCGCCATCGCCTCTATTGAAAAAGGGCAGTGGGAAGCGGCGGCCAGTCTGGGGATGACCCGCTGGCAGACCATGCGCCGGGCGATTCTGCCACAGGCCGGGCGGGTGGCGCTGCCGCCGCTCAGCAACAGCTTTATCGGTCTGGTGAAGGATACGTCGCTGGCGGCCACCATTCAGGTGCCGGAGCTGTTCCGTCAGGCGCAACTGATTACCTCGCGTACTCTGGAGGTGTTCACCATGTATCTGGCGGCCTCGCTTATCTACTGGGTCATGGCGACGGCGCTTTCCGCGCTGCAGAACTACTTTGAAAATCAGCTTAACCGTCAGGAGCGTGAACCGAAATGAGTGCGATAGAGGTGAAAGCGCTGGTTAAATCCTTCCACGGCCAGCGGGTGCTGCACGGCATCGATCTGGAGGTAGAAAGCGGCGAAGTGGTGGCGATTATCGGCCCCAGCGGCTCGGGTAAAACTACGCTGCTGCGCAGCATCAATCTGCTGGAACAGCCGGACAGTGGCAGCATCCGGGTGGGGGATATCGCCATCGATGCTGGTCGTTCCCTCGGCAAGCAGCGCGAGCAGGTACGCCTGCTGCGACAGCATGTCGGTTTCGTGTTCCAGAACTTCAATTTATTTCCACACCGTACCGTGCTGGAGAACATTATTGAAGGACCGGTCATCGTTAAGGGGGAATCAAAGCAGGAGGCCAGTACCCGGGCCCGCGAACTGCTGGCGAAGGTTGGCCTGGGCGGAAAAGAAGAGAGTTATCCTCGACGGCTGTCCGGCGGCCAGCAGCAGCGCGTCGCCATTGCCCGCGCGTTGGCTATGCGCCCGGAGGTGATTCTGTTTGATGAACCGACATCGGCGCTCGATCCCGAGCTGGTGGGGGAGGTGCTGAGCACCATGCGTCAACTGGCCGAAGAGAAGCGTACGATGGTTATCGTGACGCATGAGATGAGCTTTGCCAGAGATGTGGCGGATCGCGCTATTTTCATGGATCAGGGACGTATTATCGAACAGGGACCCGCGAAGCAGCTGTTTTCCAATCCACAGCAGCCGCGTACTCAGCAGTTCCTGGAAAAATTTCTGATGCAATAAATAACGATAGAGCCACCTTCCGGTGGCTCCGCTTGCACGGAGGCGAAACAAAGTTGGCGAAAAAAATAACGGCTTTTTATTTTACTTTATTAGGAAATAAATTGTTCTTTATTTGTAACTAACCGTAAAAGGCTGAAGGCGAAACCGCCTTCAGCGCAGCGCCAGGGTTACTGACGGTATGCCTGCTTTATCTGGTTAACCGTATTGGTGAACACTTCGGCGTGCGCTTTATCTTCCATCTGCGCAATCTCTTTTTCCATTTTGATAATGACTTTTCCGGCGTCTGCCTGACCCATGGCTTTCAGCATCTGGGTAAACAGCGCTTTCAGGCAACTTACTTCAAGGGCCAGTTGCTGGGCGTTATCCGCAGTAGAAAAATCCGGCGTGCTCATCTTTATTCCTCTTTCTTTCGATTGATACTGCGCTCAAACGGCGCCGACGCAAGCATCCGAGTATATCACAAACTCATAAGAAACCATGCGTAGCCGCGCCGTACGTGGCGAGCCGAATCGGCCATGGGAGACAGCGACCGCACTTTACGCCTTGCTCATGGCAGAAATAATTGTTTCAATTTGGTTTTTATATGGTTAATTAAAGGTAAGGGGAAGAGTCTTCAGTGAGTAAAAATGTCTTTTTCTGACTGATGTAATGTATTTATTGCATAACTATTTTCTTTTGATATCGGATAGATCTACCCCGGGAACGTTTGCGTTACTTTTATTTTATGGATAGCCGATACTGTGTGGCGCTCAGCATTTTTACGTTTTAAAAGTGACTTAAAAACCGTTAATATATGTGGTGAATAAACTATCAGCAGCGTTATCCCTTTTCTGGAGAATTATTCTTTGATCAACGTCCTTCTTGTTGATGACCATGAACTGGTGCGTGCAGGGATACGCCGCATTCTGGAAGATATCAAGGGCATTAAAGTGATCGGCGAAGCCTGTTGTGGCGAAGATGCCGTGAAACTGTGCCGCAGTACTCCCGTGGATGTGGTTCTGATGGATATGAACATGCCGGGAATGGGAGGCCTTGAGGCCACACGTAAGATTGCCCGCGCCTGTAGCGATACCCGGGTCATTATGTTGACCGTGCACACCGAAAACCCGCTACCGGCGAAGGTGATGCAGGCGGGGGCTGCGGGTTACCTGAGTAAAGGTGCCGCGCCACAGGAAGTGGTGAGCGCTATCCGTTCGGTAAATGCCGGGCAGCGCTATATTGCGTCTGACATTGCACAGCAAATGGCACTCAGCCAGATCGAGCCGGCTAATACGGGTTCCCCGTTTGCCAGTTTGTCTGAGCGCGAGTTGCAGATTATGCTGATGATTACCCGCGGACAGAAGGTCAATGAAATTTCTGAACAGTTGAACCTGAGTCCGAAAACGGTAAACAGCTATCGCTATCGTATGTTTAGCAAACTCAATATTAGCGGTGATGTCGAATTAACCCATCTGGCGATACGCCACGGGTTGTGCAGCGCGGAGCCTTTGACCAGTTAACGTGAATGATGTATTTGACGCAAAAGCCTTTCTGAAGACCGTCACCAGTAAGCCTGGTGTGTATCGTATGTATGATGACCAGGGCACGGTCATCTATGTCGGTAAGGCTAAGGATCTGAAGAAACGGCTGGCGAGCTATTTTCGTTCGAACCTCGCCAGCCGCAAAACCGAAGCTCTGGTGGCGCAGATCCGTCAGATAGACGTTACGGTGACTCATACCGAAACCGAAGCGCTACTGCTGGAGCATAATTATATTAAGCTCTATCAGCCGCGCTATAACGTGCTATTGCGTGACGATAAATCTTATCCTTTTATCTTCCTGAGCGGGGACACTCACCCACGACTGGCGACCCACCGTGGCGCGAAGCATGCCAAAGGGGAGTACTTTGGGCCTTTCCCTAACGGTTATGCGGTTCGCGAAACCCTGGCGTTGCTGCAGAAAATCTTCCCGATTCGTCAGTGTGAGAACAGCGTCTACCGCAATCGCTCCCGCCCCTGCCTTCAGTACCAGATCGGCCGCTGCCTTGGCCCCTGCGTCGAAGGGCTGGTGAGCGAAGAGGAGTACGCTCGCCAGGTGGAATATGTGCGACTGTTCCTGTCCGGTAAAGACGACCAGGTATTGAACCGGTTGGTGGAGCGGATGGAGCAGGCCAGTCAGAGGCTGGAATTTGAAGAGGCGGCGCGACTACGCGACCAAATCCAGGCGGTACGCCGGGTCACGGAGAAACAGTTCGTCTCTAACAGCGGCGACGATCTGGATGTGATCGGCGTGGCTTTCGATGCCGGTATGGCCTGCGTGCACGTGCTGTTTATTCGCCAGGGCAAGGTATTGGGCAGCCGTAGCTATTTCCCGAAAGTGCCGGGCGGTACCGATCTGTCTGAAGTGGTCGAAACCTTCGTCGGCCAGTTCTACCTGCAGGGTAGCCAGATGCGAACGCTACCGGGCGAGATCCTGCTTGACTTCGCGCTCCAGGATAAGAGCCTGCTGGAAAGCTCCCTGAGCGAGCTGGCGGGGCGCCATATCCATCTGCAAACCCGGCCGCGCGGCGCCCGGGCTCGTTACCTGAAGCTGGCGCGCACCAATGCCGCCACTGCGCTGGTTAGCCGCCTGGCCCAGCATTCCACTATTACCCAGCGTCTGACGGCGCTGGCGCAGGTACTAAAACTACCGAAAATCACCCGTATGGAGTGCTTCGATATTAGCCACACCATGGGCGAGCAGACCGTGGCTTCCTGCGTGGTGTTTGACCCTAACGGCCCGCTGCGTTCCGAATATCGACGCTATAACATTGCCGGTATTACGCCGGGGGATGACTACGCTGCCATGAATCAGGTGCTTCGTCGCCGCTATGGCAAGGCTATCGAGCAGAGCAAAATTCCGGATGTGATTTTGATTGACGGCGGTAAAGGGCAACTGGCGCAGGCCAAAGAGGTCTTTGCCAGCCTGGATGTCGAGTGGGATAAAGAGCGACCGTTGCTGCTGGGCGTTGCCAAGGGGAGCGATCGTAAAGCGGGGTTGGAGACGCTGTTTCTGGAGCCGGAAGGGGAGGGATTCGCGTTGCCGCCCGACTCGCCGGCGCTGCATGTCATCCAGCATATTCGCGACGAATCCCATAATCACGCTATCTCCGGGCACCGTAAAAAACGGGCTAAGGTAAAGAATACCAGCTCGCTGGAGTCCATCGAAGGAATCGGTCCGAAGCGGCGTCAGATGTTGCTTAAGTATATGGGCGGATTGCAACCCCTTAAGAACGCCAGCATAGAAGAAATCGCAAAAGTGCCGGGGATCTCGCAGGGGCTGGCAGAAAAGATCTACTACTCGTTGAAACATTAAGGGCTATGTAGCAACATAGAGTCAATTTCTCCCTGACGACAGATAGTTACCCGGCATTATGCAATTTAATATACCAACCCTGCTTACGCTGTTTCGTGTTGTCCTTATTCCGTTCTTTGTGCTGGCATTTTATCTGCCATTCCACTGGGCGCCGTTCCTGTGTGCGTTTATCTTCTGCCTGGCGGCGGTCACCGACTGGTTCGATGGCTTCCTGGCGCGACGCTGGAACCAGAGCACCCGCTTCGGCGCCTTCCTTGACCCGGTTGCCGATAAAGTGCTGGTGGCGATAGCCCTGGTGCTGGTGGCGGAGCACTACCACAGCTGGTGGGTCACGTTACCGGCGGCTACCATGATCGCCCGTGAGATTATTATCTCTGCGTTGCGTGAATGGATGGCGGAGATCGGCAAACGTAGCAGCGTCGCCGTTTCCTGGATCGGCAAGTTCAAGACCACGGCGCAAATGTTGGCGCTGATCGGTATGCTGTGGCGGCCAAACATCTGGATAGAGTACGCGGGCATCACGCTGTTTTTCGTCGCGGCGCTGCTGACATTCTGGTCAATGTTCCAGTATTTAAACGCTGCGCGCGGCGATTTGCTTGAAGGGTGATCTATCCGCTGTAAAAATCAGCAAACGAGTCAGCGGGAGGGAAAATTTCGTTGACTCATCGCGTGAGGTAAGTAGAATGCAACGCATCGAACGGCGGCAGGGTTCGCCAGACGATAGCAAAATCAAGTAATTAACCAACGTTGATTGCCTGATAATGCGGGAATAGCTCAGTTGGTAGAGCACAACCTTGCCAAGGTTGGGGTCGCGAGTTCGAGTCTCGTTTCCCGCTCCAGTTTTCAGTATCAGCCACTCAGGCGGGTACAGCAGTATTTGGCGCGTTAACAAAGCGGTTATGTAGCGGATTGCAAATCCGCCTAGTCCGGTTCGACTCCGGAACGCGCCTCCACTTTTTCCCCGAGCCCGGATGGTGGAATCGGTAGACACAAGGGATTTAAAATCCCTCGGCCTTTGGCTGTGCGGGTTCAAGTCCCGCTCCGGGTACCAGCGGGAAACACGAATAAAATCAATGAAAAGCAGTGTCGTGCAAAACCACCTTCGGGTGGTTTTCCTGCATTATCTATCATCAATAGCTAGCTCTATGCACACTTTTATGAGTGTGCAGAATGAAAATACTCCCCGTTATATCTCCGAAAGGTGGTGAAGGTAAGTCAACCTTTGCTGCTTACCCGGCCGATTTCTGTGCAGATGCAGGCCTGAAAACCCTCCTGATTGATGCAGACTGGTCCCAGCCTACGGCCAGCAGTATCTTCTCTTTGAGCGAAGAGGCACCGTTTGGCCTTTATGAATTGTTGATGCAGATGGTCCCGGACCCGCTGCAGGCGATTTCACGAGCGTCAATCAATAACCTTGATATTGTCTACTCCAACGACCCCGATGAATTGTTGCCCACCGCAATGCTACATGCTGCTGATGGGCGCCTGCGACTGAGAAATATTCTTCAGAATCCTTCATTTTCCCGCTACGACCTCATTATTGTGGACTCCAAAGGGGCTACAGGCGTCATGACCGAACTGTCGATATTGTCATCAACTGGCAATGTGATGGGAATAGTGAAGCCTATTCTTCCTGACGTTCGCGAGTTTATTCGTGGCTCCCTCCATATGTTCACCCGCCTGAAAACCTATGAAATCTACGGTATTCATCTGCCGGATATCTCGATTCTTATTAACTGCATTGAAAATACGCTTCTCGATCGTGAAGCGATGGAAAGTCTTTCCAACATTATCAGCCAGAAAAAATATGACAGTTCGGCACTGAATAGTCGGAAGCTGGACTGAATGGAGGCGATCATGGCTGAGCCACAACGGGATACCCGGACGCCGGCCCGGCAGGAGAGAGAGAAAGCGCATGGCCTGCTGTATAACCTGCTCTGGGGCTGGCTGTGGGCGCTGTTCGGTATGCTGCTGGGGTCTCTGATGCTGAGCCTGCTTATGGAGTATATCGGGATCGCCTTTTTCTGGCCGGAAGCCGGCGCGGCGCACAGTGAAGCAGTGATGAATACTGAGCTGGGCTGGTTGTCCACGGAGTTCACCCGCAGCCTGCTGTTGTCAACCCCCTCGGTGACGGTCGTCAACTGGATGACGACAGCATATCAGTGGCTGTTTGTGAACAGCGGTGTCACGGACTGGATACAGCAGCAGTATGCACTGCAGATGGGCAGTGATAATGAACTGACCCGCCAGTTGAGTGGCTGGAGCGGATGGCTCGCCGGGTATCTGCATGAATATCTGATGGCCACGGTGTGGGTCACGATAATCACCCTGATCCGGGTGACGATTCTGGCGCTGTCACTGCCGTTGTTTGCCATGGCGGTGCTGGTAGCGCTGGTCGAGGGGCTGGGGCGGCGCGATCTGCCTCGTTATGGTGCCGGTTATGAGAGTTCGTTTGTTTATCACCATGCCAAAAAAATGGTGAGGCCAGCAGTGGTGGTGCCGGTGATGTTGTACCTCTCCTGGCCAACGGCAGTGTATCCCAACCTGCTATTGCTGCCGGCTGCGATTTTGCTGGGAACGGCGATTACGGTGACCACCGCGTCATTTAAAAAGTACCTGTAAGCTGGCCGGGGGCGTACAAAACTTGCTTTTGTGCGCTCCCGTCAGCAGACAAGCCCCGTAACAACGGTTACTGGCGAGTCAGGGGTGATGGTTATTTGAACATTTATTGTATAAAAAGTGATCAGGATCATTTTTTTACGTAGTTCCCACATGCATATTAAGATGAAACTTAGGAAATACATAAGGGATTATAATATGTGTATATATAAAAACATGGTTTTTGTTTTACACAAAAAATGTAATGCGTCTTGTGCGATGTGTTGCTTTGAATCTAATCCAGAAAGTGTAGAACGCCTGGACATCAATAGAATTAGAAAGTATGTTATTGAGTCAAAAGAAATTTCTTGTATTACAGATGTATCTTTCACCGGAGGGGAGCCATTTTTAGAGTATAGGAAATTATTAGATTTGTGTGCTCTTGCAAAAGATTGTGGTAAACGAGTAAGAACCATCACTAATGGCTATTGGGCAGCGAGCTATAATAAAGCTCTTGATAGGTTAAGTGAACTAAAGGAAAATGGTGTTGTTAAGTTAACAGTAAGCCATGATAATTATCATAGTAAGTATGTTGAGACGGAGTGTGTTAATAATGTCCTGAAGGCGTGCAATGAGATAGGTCTCAATTGTGATGTGTCACTGGTTAAAATAAAAAATGAAAAAATTGGTGACCTGATAGACAAAATGGCTGAAGATTTAAATAATATTCCTGTGAATATTATACCTTGTTTGCCGGTAGGCGGAGCAAGTAAAACTTTCTCCCTTGATGATTTTGATAGGAAAGTCACTCCTGGGAAAACACGATGTCATTATGGTTCAAGCTTTGTTGTTTCCTATGATGGGAATATATATCCATGTTGTTCTCAAACTATATTTGACTCTGTTCTGAACGTTGGGAATTTTTATGATATAAATTTACACTCGGCTCTTTATAAATTAAAGAATAATTCTGCATTGTATTTATTGAGAAATGAATGCATGGGTGATTTTGTTTTATGGGTTAAAGAGAATACGGATATAAAAATACCAAGTAAAGTTGTGAATGTTTGTGAGTTGTGTGGTTTGTTGTTTTCTCCGAGTAATGTTATTAAAACAAAAAAGTATATAGATGAAAGAATTGGTTTTTTATTATCGAAAAGGGGGGTGTATGGCGGATCTTCTTTTTAATTTCGGTAAATTTATCATTCTTGAAAATAAGAATGGAGATTGTTATATCAAAGATTGTAGTAATAATACATTTTACTATAAGCGGAAGTTTTATTTCTCAAGGAGAAATTATGATATCACTGCAAGAGTCATTAGATTTGGTTATAGTGATATTGTTTTCTTGCTTTTGATATTTCTTTCAATATATATGTTAATACAATTAATGAGTATAAATTATGATGTTCCACATTCAAATTTGCAGGCCTGCCTTGCTTTTTTGTTTCTTATGGGGAATGTTGTTTTTCATGAGATTGCACATATTTCTGTATTGCGTTTTTTTGGTGGTGTATCTGGGAAAATTAGGGTTAGTTTTTTTCTTATTTTTCCAATGATAAAGGTTGATACGTCAGATGTATATATCCTGTCAAGATTTAGAGGGGCGTGTGTATGTTATTCTGGTATATTGATTAATATCTTTATTTGTTGGGGGGTTGCTGTATTTGCAAAAGAACTTAATTATTTAATTCCTCCAGTGCTGTTTATGACATTATCTAACTTGATACCGCTCCCTATTATAAAAAATGATGGTTATAATATATTAATGAATAGTATGATTCTGAAGGTGAATCTAAGTAGGAAAACAAATGCGTTTATAAAGGTGTTGGAGGTAGCAATAATGGTTGTTATTTCCATAGTGTGGTTGTTATTATTATTTGGCTATATATCTGAAATGTAGTTAAGGAGTTTTTATGAAACAAGCTAAACAAGTTGCCTTACTCGATGATGATGATGATGTATTTGACAGCGCCTCTGTTTTTGAAAAGGAGATTTCGGACCTGGAAGAAATTCCTCCAGTTGAAAGCCCTTCATGCCTATGGGGAAGGTGGGGTTTTTTGGTTCCATAATAGAGAGTGACTGCATTTCAAAAGGAGTGAAAAGATGGACGCGGAAAAAAAATGTAATGAAATAACGAACCAGTGTGATAAACCGGAATTATTGGACGATGGTTTGTTTTTAAATGAAATGATCAATGAGTTAGAGGAGTTGCCCCCCATTGAGAGTCCGGCTGTTTTGTGGGGAAAGTGGGGGGCTATTGTTTCATAATAATGAGTGATCACCTTTCAAAAGGAGCAAAAAATGGATGCGGAAAAAAATGTAACGAACCAGTGTGATAAACCGGAATTATTGGACGATGGTTTGTTTTTAAATGAAATGATCAATGAGTTAGAGGAGTTGCCCCCCATTGAGAGTCCGGCTGTTTTGTGGGGAAAGTGGGGGGCTATTGTTTCATAATAATGAGTGATCACCTTTCAAAAGGAGCAAAAAAATGGATGCGGAAAAAAAATGTAATGAAATAACGAACCAGTGTGATAAACCGGAATTATTGGACGATGGTTTGTTTTTAAATGAAATGATCAATGAGTTAGAGGAGTTGCCTCCCATTGAGAGCCCAGCAGTCGTGTGGGGGAAATGGGGGGTCATTGTTTCATAATAGTGAGTGAGTATATCCTAAATTAACTTTATTAATAACAGGAGGGATGTTATCCCTCCTGTTATTATTCATGTTCAAAACTTCATGATAATCATGAGTGATAGTTACTAATAAAAGCATTTCTTCTTTCTTTAAATTTTCATAATCGCAAAAAGAGTTTATCGCTGACTGTCCCTCCTGTCCTGCACATCCTGTACGCACCTTTTTAACTCCTGTGGAGGTGTGTATGAATTCATCCCGTCCGGCCTGGCGCCCTGGTGCCCGTATTCCGGGCATCATCAGCCTGCTGTTACTGGCCGCTTTATCCGTATCAACGTCAACCCGGGTTGCCGAGAAAGACGAACTGGCCTCAGTCCTGCGTCAGTTGGATCAGATGCAGGCCTCGCTGGAGCGAGCGCGCGTGGCCGCAACTCAGGCCGATCCGGCAGAGCGTGGGCGCTTCTTCTTTGACTATCGCCGCCGGTGAAGGGGAGGAAGGCGGCACCGTCCGTAACGCGCAACGCCGGGCGAAAGCCGCAGAGATGGCGGAGGCGCTGGGCATGTTCACCCAGTCCGGCAGCTTTGAGGCGGAGCTGTTTAACCGTGAAGGCGAGCTGTGGCCGGAAGCGGATGTGACGCTGATTGATCTGGGGCACCTGGCCCGTGAGGGCTATGAAGCGCAGATGGCGCTGACCATGGTCTCGATGACCAACATGATTAACAACATCGCGGAGCGCGACCAGTATCTTGGCCGCGATATCGTATTTGCCGTGGATGAGGCGCACATCGTGACGGTCAACCCGCTACTGTCGCCGTACATGACCAGGGTGGTCAAGATGTGGCGTAAGCTGGGCGCCTGGCTGTGGCTGGCCACCCAGAACCTGAAGGACTACCCGGATATTGCCGAGAAGATGCTGAACATGGCGGAGTGGTGGATTTGTCTCACCATGCCGCCGGAGGAGGTGAAGGATATCAGCCGGTTCCGGGCACTGACGCCGGAGCAGGAGGCAGTGCTGCTGTCGGCCCGTAAACTGTCCGGCTGCTATACGGAAGGGGTGGTGCTGGCCAAACGCATCGAGGCGCTGTTCCGGGCGGTACCGCCGAGTCTGTATCTGGCGCTGGGTATGACGGAGAAGGATGAGAAGGCGGAGCGCCGGGCGCTGATGCGGGAGCATCACTGCAGTGAGCTGGAAGCGGCAGTCCGGGTGGCCCGTAAGCTGGACAGGCTGCGCGGCCTGAGCGTTGAGCAGGAGGCTGCATGATGACGCTGAAGTATCCGGCGCCTCAGACGGAAGCGGTACCGGTTCTGCCTGACGGTAACGTGTTCACCCTGCCGCCGCAGGGCGAGCCCCGGGTGTCGGCCACCACCCGGGAGAATCTGCAACGGCTGAACGCACAAATCCGTCGGCGCCTGCCAGGCGCCACCACCATCACCTGCCATCCCCATCGCGTCGGATTAAGCAGTTGCGCGGCCGTGACGGTGGAAGGGCGGCTACGCAGGGCAGTGAATATACTGATCACTGTCAGCGGCCAGGAAAGTTGGCCGGATGCGGAGGAATATGAGCATCCTCGCTGGTATATCACGGTGACGGATACGGCGGATATGGTTTATCTGGTGCTGTGGTTGCATGGCGTGGTGGTACATTGATAATCGATGCATAACCATACGTCGGGCTGAAGGCCCCTGTCCGTAATTCCGGTGGGCTTTCAGTTGATTTATGTCAATAAAGTCTCAAATGATGTTTCATCTGTAAAGGAACGGAGGGCGATAATTATCCTCTCTGGTACGAAAAAGGAGTTCATTGAATGGCTATACCTGTTTATTTATGGTTAAAGGACGATGCCGGAAACCCCGTCAAAGGCTCTGTAGAAATACAGCAACGCGAAGGTAGCATAGAAATAACTGCGCTGGCTCACGATGTATCACTTCCTACGGATGATCTGTCCGGCAAGATAACGGCGACACGTGAACATGCGCCTTTTATCCTCACCAAAGCGCTGGACTCATCCAGCCCCTATCTTTATCAATTCGTTAGTTCAGGAAAGCTTTTAAAATCAGCAGAGCTTAAATTTTATCGAATTAATAATGCCGGACAGGAAGAGGAATATTTTAACGTGCTTCTTGAGAACGCCCGTATTACCTGTGTTGTGCCTATTATGGAAGATGTTAAAGATCCTACCTACGAACGCCAGGAACATCTTGAAGTACTAGAAATGATGTACAAGAAAATCACCTGGAAATATTTGGACGGTAATATTATCCATTCTGATTCCTGGAAAGGGCGTAGCGCAGCATAGGGAGCGTGGCATATGGCATGGAAATACTCTCAGAGTACTGGCGAGTTATGGCACAACGGTAAATTAATAGGTAAAGGTTATTCGGGAAGTTTGACGAATCAAAACAACCCTGACCGCCAGCACGTTAGAGGCATGGGGCCAATTCCTCGCGGAACATGGCGCATTGGTGGCTATACAAATTCAAAGGGGCCGATGACCATCACCCTGACTCAGGTTTCAGGCGAGGGGTTCGGGCGTTCCCTGTTCCGTATTCATGGCGAAAAAAGACCACCAGCGGTACCTGGTTTTGCTTCTGAAGGCTGCATAATCATGGGGCCAAACATTCGCAGAAAAATAATCCAGTCAACAGATACCACTCTGGAGGTGGTCAGGTGATCGGGCGTGCCGTTGTTCTGGTCGCCTGTATTGTATCGACATCTTGTATGGCGCCGTCAAGCGAATGGAATGCTTACCTTCGACAGGTAGAACAGGCAGACCAGAAAACGATCCAGGCGCTGCCAGAGAAGATTGATAGTATCGGCGATATCCTTGACGCTAAACAAGTGGAAGAACTGACTACCGCTATCAGCATGGCGTTGATTAAAGACCCTGTAGCTGTCATTAACGCCACCACACCGCTAGAAAAGAGAACAGATCGCCTACAACAACGTTTCGGCATGTCAGTGATATGCAGCATACCCGCTATGGCCCATTTTACGCCGATGCAGGTTGAGGCCTATTTTGCGAAGGCGGAACCGACACTTAAAAGGGCTGGCCCAGCGGCAGCGGAATGTCTCGGAACAATGCAGTATATTATTGACGAGTACAGGCTGGAGATGGCACAGGGCCCAACGAAGTAACCCTGGTACAAGAATAAGCCCGGGCTGGTGCCGGGTTTTCTTCAGACATGCTAAAAGTTCGCGTACTATCTGGATGATAATATTGTTTATTCTGATTCACAGGAAGGGTGGATTCATGGTGAGAACGAGAAGCATCCACTGGACTCATCCGAAGGTTGTATGATCGCTCCTCTCAGCGTCAGAAAGAGCATCTGGGCAAGCGGTGACAGGGAGTTGAGAGTGAAATGAAGCGTCTCCTATTTTTTGTGCTTGCTGCTATGGTCTCTCCTGTTGCGATGGCTATGCAGATGGAGGGTTTTGGAGCCAGCTATTACCACGATGATTCATCTGTTATTAGCCACGATGCCAATAAAAATTTAGTGCCCGATGTGATTATTAGCAGTGACATCTTTGTAATGGAATTTAGCCGTCTTGCAGATATTGCAAAAGCCACAGACGTAGTGGTTAACCAGGACGATAGGGCGTCATGGCTTTGCCTTGCATCCAGAGATGTTAACTACTGGTTTATCTCTGATAATGAGATGGGGCAAGGAGATTTAACCTCTATAGCGATTGCCAGAGATGGACAGCAAAAAGGTTGTTCTCCTTATAGCAATGATTTAAGCGTCAGGGTTAAGGGGATTTCTTTACTGGGGGCATCATCAGAAAATTTCGCATTAATGTCCGAAGACGAGCAAGGTAGCAATACTATTCAATACTGTACTGATACTCAAAGCTATGGTGATTTTATTCAGATGAATTGTCTTCAGTATTATGTTGAAAATAAAAGTGTTAAAGGCGTGCTTATTAGCCAGGTTACATCCAACTAAATATCACTACCGAGGCTACCGGATGGGTAGCCTTTTCTACGGAATTAACTTCATCACATCGACCTGCTCCCCGATGATGACCGATGCCCTCCAGATTGAGCGGGCATCGGGGCGATATCAACTGCGACAGCCTTGCCGAATTAATTTTTAGCCACGGATTTTTAGTTTATTGCAGCTTTCCTGAAAGCCGGGGAGCACGCTGTCAGGCGATACATTCTGACGGAGTCTCCCAATGAAACGACGTAACTTCATCCTTCTGCCGGCGCTTCTGCCGGTGACGGTGCTGGCGGGCTCGGTGCTTTATACCGACAGCCAGCATCTTCCTGAAAATCTTCCACCGGATATCCCGGTTGTGCTGCTGGATGGCCCGGAGCGGTTGCAGACAGAGATGTTTGGCCAACTATCGGCCGATTCTGAGCTGGCGGCGGCACAGGCCAGACAGGTTATGACATCCCCGCAGTGGCAGCAGCGACAGCAACAACTGATTACCTCATACCGCCAGGTGGGCCGCGCCTGGGAACTGGGTATCCGAAAGGTTCCTGCCGTGGTGTTTGACGATCGGGATGTGGTCTACGGTACCCGCCCGTCACGCTCGGAGATCGCTGTTATATAACGATGTCCTTTCTTAAAGGCGACTTCGTCCACATTCATATACCGGGCTGCTAAAGGCTTTTTTATTCGTGCAAGATCTCGCTTAACCGCGCGAGTCATAATGCTGTCAACGACATTCCAGCTCCGTTCGAGTTGTTTCCTGACAGCATCAACAGTGCTGATTTTCAGCCATGAAAGCGCGAATAGCGGTTCCGTACGCGCCATATCGCCGTACGTGGAAGCGAACTGGATCCATAATAGCGAAATCACCACGGGAAGGTGGCCATTCGGATATGCTCCTGTAATGCCTGTGATAGTCTGAATTATAAATAGCTTATATTCATGTGTGATCTCGATCATGATTTTGCCTGCATATTGATCGTAATATAATTTTTTATATAGCGATCATGTGATACATGAAAACTCAAATATCTTTCGCTACGCTTTTGCCAGTATTAGTGTCTTTGGCATCTCTCCATACGTATGCCGCGTCCACTTCTGAAGATGAAATGATTGTCACTGGTAATACCGCCACTGACACCATGGATTCTGCTGCTGGTGCAGGGTTCAAAACTAATGATATTGATGTCGGTCCGCTTGGCACGAAATCCTGGGTCGAAACGCCTTATTCCAGCACCACCGTCACCAGAGAAATGATTGAAAATCAGCAGGCGCAAAGCGTTAGCGAAATGCTGAAATACTCTCCCAGTACGCAAATGCAGGCGCGTGGCGGGATGGATGTAGGGCGTCCACAAAGCCGTGGTATGCAGGGAAGCGTGGTGGCTAACAGTCGTCTTGACGGGCTGAACATCGTTTCGACCACCGCGTTTCCAGTGGAAATGCTTGAACGTATGGATGTGCTTAATAGCCTGACCGGTGCGTTGTACGGCCCGGCGAGCCCGGCCGGGCAGTTTAACTTCGTGGCGAAGCGTCCAACCGAAGAGACGCTGCGCAAAGTGACGCTGGGCTATCAAAGCCGCAGTGCGTTTACCGGCCATGCCGATCTGGGCGGTCATTTTGATGAGGACAAACGGTTTGGCTATCGCGTGAACCTGCTCGATCAGGAAGGCGAAGGCAATGTTGATGGTAGCACGCTACGTCGCAAACTCGTTTCAGTTGCGCTCGACTGGAATATTCAGCCGGGAACTCAGCTACAGCTCGACGCCAGCCATTATGAATTTATCCAGAAAGGCTATGTCGGCAGCTTTAGCTATGGCCCGAACGTCAAACTGCTGTCTGCGCCGAATCCGAAGGATAAAAATCTGGCGCTCAGTACAGCGGGTAACGACCTGACTACCGATACCATCAGCACCCGCCTGATCCACTACTTTAACGACGACTGGTCTATGAACGCTGGCGTGGGCTGGCAGCAGGCCGACCGCGCGATGCGCAGTGTTTCCAGTAAAATACTCAATAATCAGGGCGATATATCGCGCTCGATGAAGGATTCCACCGCTGCCGGTCGTTTCCGCGTGTTGAGCAATACTGCCGGGCTGAATGGCCATATTGATACCGGCTCTGTCGGCCATGATCTGTCGCTTTCAACCACGGGTTATGTCTGGTCGCTTTATAGTGCGAAGGGGGCGGCTTCCAGCTATAGCTGGGGTACCACGAATATGTATCACCCGGATGCGATAGATGAGCAGGGCGATGGCAAAATCCGCACCGGCGGGCCGCGCTATCGCTCCAGCGTAAATACTCAGCAGAGCATTACGCTTGGCGATACGGTGACTTTTTCGCCACAATGGTCGGCAATGTTCTACCTGAGCCAGAGCTGGCTGCAGACTAAAAATTACGACAAGCACGGCAATCAAACCAGTCAGGTTGATGAAAATGGGTTAAGCCCGAACGTGGCGCTGATGTACAAAATCACCCCTGACACGATGGCCTATGTCAGCTACGCCGATTCGTTGGAGCAGGGCGGCACTGCCCCTATGGACGACAACGTAAAAAATGCTGGTCAAACGCTCGATCCGTATCGTAGCAAACAGTATGAAGTGGGGCTGAAATCCGACGTCGGCGGGATGAACCTGGGCGCGGCGCTGTTCCGCCTGGAGCGCCCGTTTGCCTATCTCGATACGGATAACGTCTATAAAGAGCAGGGGAATCAGGTTAACAACGGCCTCGAATTAACCGCTGCCGGTAATGTCTGGCAGGGGCTGAATATTTACAGCGGCGTTACCTTCCTCAACCCGAAACTGAAAGATACGGCGAATTCATCAACCAGCAATAAACAGGTTGTGGGCGTGCCGAAAGTGCAGGTTAACCTGCTGGCGGAATACAGCCTGCCGTCCATGCCGGAATGGGTCTATAGTGCCAACGTCCACTATACGGGAAAACGCGCGGCAAATGACACGAATACGTCTTATGCCAGCAGCTACACCACCTGGGATCTGGGAATGCGTTACACAACCAAAGTGAGCAACGTACCAGCCACCTTCCGCGTGGTGGTAAACAACGTGTTTGATAAACATTACTGGGCTTCAATCTTCCCGTCGGGTACCGATGGCGATAACGGTTCCCCGAGTGCGTTTATCGGCAGCGGTCGTGAAGTGCGTGCTTCCGTCACCTTTGATTTCTAACGGATAAATGATGAAATTTTCTCGTTTATTATCGCTACTGGCGTTACTGCTGGCGGCCAGCCTGCATGCAGAAAATAGGCACAAGGAGGTGCGTATCGCTTCGCCATGGCCGGCGCAAAACACCATCATCGCCATGTTGGGGTATGGCGATAACATCGTCGGAACGTCGATGGTTGCCAAAAAGATCCCCCTTTTTCGCCAGAGTCTGCCGCGCATTGAGGATGTGGCGGTGGTAAGCGTAAACAGCGGACATGAAATCAACCCTGAACAGATTATCGCGCTTGGGGTCGACATGCTTTTTGTGCCGCAAAATATGGTGGTACCCCGGCAGGATTTACTGAAACAGGCAGGAGTGCAGGTGCTGGCGTTCGAAGCGAACTCTCTGCGGGCGTTGACCCAACGCGTACAGCGAACAGCGGTGTTGCTGGGGCCAGATGCGCAGCGAAAAGCGCTCGACTATCAACGCTATTTTGACCGCAACATTGCCCTGGTGACCGGACGCCTCAAAGATCTTCCCGCTTCACAGCGCGTGTCGCTCTATCACAGTATGGGAAATCCGCTGACCACCACTGGCAGGCCATCGCTCAACCAGGACTGGATCGATCTGGCTGGTGGGAAAAATATTGCCGAAAACTGGTTTGGTGGGAATAAACAAAACCGCTCAGGTGAAGTGGCGCTGGAGAAAATTGTCACAGCCAACCCGGCGGTTATTGTCGCGATGAACAAGCGCGATGCTGATGCCATTTTGAGCTCTCCGCAGTGGGCAAGCGTGGACGCAGTCATTCATCATCACGTGTACGTCAATCCGAAAGGGATGTTCTGGTGGTGTCGCGAAACCAGTGAAGAGGCGCTGCAATTTCTGTGGCTGGCGAAAATGCTCTATCCCGGCCGCTTTGCCGATGTGGATATGCGTAAAGAGACACGTGAGTTTTATCAACAGTTCTTTGGCCTGACGTTAAGTGATGCGCAGGTGGGTGATGTGCTCAATCCACCACGCTAACCGAGAGTGAGAAAACCATGACTGTTATGGAAAGTACGTTGTCGGTAGAAAATCACTACCGACAGCTGTATCGCCAGCGGCTGGCGATACTGACGGTTATTTTTATCACTATTATCGCTTCGCTGCTGCTTGATTTTACGCTCGGTCCTTCGGGGCTCCCTATACATTCACTGGTGCAAACCTTGCTGCATCCGGCCCAGGCAGCTACTGGCATACGGGTTATCGTTTGGGATATCCGTTTACCCTATGCACTGATGGCATTACTGGTAGGAATGGCGCTGGGGTTAGCCGGAGCTGAGATGCAAACCATCCTGAACAACCCACTGGCCAGCCCGTTTACACTCGGCGTTTCCTCAGCGGCGGCCTTTGGTGCGGCGCTGGCGATTGTGCTGGGTATCGGTATTCCCGGCGTCCCGGAAAGCGGGTTTATTCCGGCTAATGCTTTTCTTTTTGCGCTTTTTTCCGCTCTGTTGCTCGACAGCCTGACCCGCTGGACATGCATGCCGACGTCGGGCATTTTGCTGTTTGGCATTGCGCTGGTCTTTACCTTCAACGCGCTGGTTTCCATCATGCAGTTTGTCGCCGATGAAGATACCTTGCAGGGCCTGGTGTTCTGGACGATGGGAAGCCTTGCCCGCGCCTCATGGGAGAAACTGGCGGTGCTGACTGCGGCGATGGCGATGGTTTTACCCTGGTCACTGCGTCGTGCCTGGCAGCTTACCGCGCTACGTCTTGGTGAAGAGCGGGCGATGAGCTTTGGTATTGATGTTCGTCGTTTACGCCTGGGATCACTGCTGCGCATCAGCCTGCTGGCAGCCCTTTCTGTTGCTTTTGTCGGGCCAGTTGGCTTTATCGGTCTGGTCGCACCGCATATTGCCCGCCTGCTGCTGGGGGAAGATCATCGCTTTTATTTGCCCGGAAGCATACTCACTGGTGGGTTGGTACTGTCGCTGGCTTCAGTGGCATCGAAGAACATTATCCCCGGCGTAATTTTACCGGTAGGGATCGTTACCTCGCTGGTAGGTGTGCCGTTCTTTTTGAGCACTGTGATGCGCCATCGGGGGAATATGTCATGAGCGGGCTGTCGATTAATGCACTGTGCGCCGGTTACGGCAAACGAAAGATTATTGATAATCTGACGATTTCTACGTTGTCACGCGGCGAGGTCACTGTACTGTTAGGCCCCAACGGCTGCGGTAAATCAACGCTACTGCGCGCGCTGGCAGGGTTAAATCGCGCCAGTGGCGAAGCCTGGCTGGACGAGGTGAATCTGTTATCGCTGCCGCTTGCCCGACGGGCTGAAAAAGTCGTATTTCTGCCGCAGTCGCTGCCGCAGGGCGTGCATCTGCAGGTGCTGGAGTCGGTGATTGTCGCCCAGCGCGCCTCTGGCGCAGAGCGAAACCAGGCGCGGGCGATAGCTCTGCTCGAAGAGTTAGGCATCGCCCATCTGGCAATGAACTATCTCGATAGACTGTCCGGTGGTCAGAAACAGCTGGTGGGACTCGCGCAGTCGCTTATTTGCCGCCCTTCTCTGCTATTGCTTGATGAGCCGCTGAGCGCACTGGATCTCAACTATCAGTTTCACGTGATGGACGTGGTGTCCCGCGAAACACGGATACGCGATATGGTCACGCTGGTGGTGGTTCATGATATCAATATCGCGCTGCGGCATGCTACCCAGGTCATCATGCTGAAAGAGGGTAGGCTTATTGACAGCGGAGACCCGCAAACGGTGATTAGCGCAGAAAGCTTTGCGCAGGTGTACGGCGTGCGCGGGAGGGTAGAACGTTGTTCGCAGGGAAAAGCGCTTGTGATTGTGGATGGTGTAATCGAAAAATAGTCGGGTTGAAGTGGTTTTAAGCCTCCGGGAAAGATCAATGGAAAAGAATGTACTGCAACATATAGACCGCCTTAACAGTATGATTTATAGACATCGTTTCACTATAACCCCTTACTATGAACAGGGGAGTTCAACAGCAGCTACATGATTTTAGTGGCTGGTTGCAGTTTTCCTGAGCTCCGGGGAGCACGCTGTCAGGCGATTCAGTGAGAACTGAGGATCTGAAAGGTTCCTGCCGTAGGGTTTGACGGCCGGGACGTGTCTACGGTACCACTGACGTGGCACGGGATACAGCGTTGCGCCAGCAGGCAGGAGATGGTTAGTGGGCGTGCGTTTCAGGGTAACGCTCTGTATTGATCTGGTCGATGGTTTAGTCAGTGATTATAAATTCGTGGTGGGGGCCGCCCTACGCGGTAGATAACTTTCTTTGAATTTCTCAGGCTCTCTAATGTTTGCAAACTTCCCGGCTGCATATGAACCTCGGGTATCCGTTATCACCTGAATAAATCCACATCAATTGAGTATACAAACGCTAATGTTCGTTGGAAGCCATGACGATCGCTGGCTTACCCCGCATGCGGGGTTAAGCTGCCGCGTGGCTGTGACGGGTACGGTCGGATGCTATGGCTGAGCGGCATGGTGGCGTATTGAAGGATAGGCGCTGGTTATTGTATTGGTCATTTTCCTTAATTTTTTTGAACCTTTAGTTGCTTGCAGATATTGACCGGCACAGAAAATCTTGTGAACCATTTGTTGTATGGTTGTTCAGGTATGCTTTGTCTCACTGAGTTTAGCCAGATATAGCCGGAGCAAACAGAACGATCGCCTGAGAATAAGGACGACAGAAAGAATAGTGATGAAGTTATATAAGAGACTGTTTCGTGAGGAAAATGGTTTAATGACAATTTAATGTTAAAAATGTTGCTTTATGGTTTGCTGTTATGAATGATATTTGTTTGCGGGGTTTTCTGTTTGTGAAGTGAGAAGAGGTCATCCTCGGCCAATGAAAGAAACCTGTCTCTTATTGATATATGGGTTCCTTCCATGGGGTGTAGTGAATGATATTGCACTTTTTGTTTTATTTGAGTTTTTGTTTTGGGTTCTTCTTTTTCCATCTCCATTAAAGTCTGTTTTTTTATTTTTATGTGGTTTATATGACTTTGGTGTTTTCCTTGCGGGTATGTTACCGGGATTGTTATCTTTATTCTTATAGTATAAGATTTATCTCACGCACATCTTTTGTGCGTGATTGTTTTTAATGGTAAGTTGTTATTTATTTGTTGCATGGTTTTGGGGTTTTGGAACGTTCGGTTAAGTTTTAACGCATATATATTATCCCGGTGCCGATATTCTGCTTCAGGAAGCTTTGTTCACCCGTATTTTGACCTTGTGGTTAAAAGGCTTCCTTATTGTTTATGGAAAACCCAGGGATGTTTGATAATGGATTATTAGGTTAAGGGACTGTCTTGTAATTGTTGTAGAGAGGGCTTCCCTCACTATATTGGAAATTATATGTTCAACGTAAAAAAAACGCTTCTTGCTGTATTTGTAGGCAGTAGCCTGATGATCTCTGGCACGACTTTCTCCGTGGCGTCTGAAATTTCTCCTATGAATGTTAATCCAGGCTCTGAAGCTGGTACTCAGGGAACCGGGGGAGTTGTAAATTTTATCGGTGAAATTACGGATGTGTCTTGTGATATTACTCCAGGGTCAAAAAGTCAGACAGTAGATTTAGGTAAATGGGCGGCATCCTATTTCCCGGATAACAAAGAGTCCACTCAGACACCTTTCCAGATTAGAGTGGAAAACTGCCCGGAATCCGTGAGCACTGTTGCGGTACTTTTCGATGGTGAAAAAGATGCTGCAGACGGTTCTCTGCTGGCTGTTACCGGCGGCGCGACCGGTGTCGGAGTGAAGCTGTATGAAGAAGATCGGAGCTCATCAATCAAGATTGGCTCCGTCTCTGAAGCCATGAATGTCACTCAGAGTGAAGATGGGGGAGAAGCCACCCTGACTTTCTACGCAGACTATCGTGCTGACGGACAACCTATTAGCGTAGGTCACGCGAATGCCGTATCTAACTTCGTGATGGTTTATAACTGATTTTCTGGCGGGGAATATCCCGCCAGTACCTTCCTTTTGATGCCGGAATCCTTATTATGAAAATATTCTCATCAAAAATCAGCACTGTACTGTCGGTCGCTATATTGCTGTTACTGAGTCCCTTTTCACGCGCTGGTGTGGTTATGGGGGGGACTCGCGTTATTTATCAGGAAGGAAAAAAGGAAGCTTCCATTTCGATCAATAATCAGGACTCATCCGCACCCTATCTCATTCAGAGCTGGCTGGAAAGTGCGGTATCCGGGGATAAACGGCCAGTGCCTTTTATCGTCACGCCACCTCTCTTTCGCCTGGATCCGGAAAAATCCAGCGTGTTGCGGATTAGTTATACCGGCGCCCCATTACCTGAAGATCGAGAGTCTGTATTCTGGCTGGATATTAAGTCTATTGCGCCCAGTAATCCTGATGGCGGCAACCAGCTACAGGTTAACATTAAGTCAAAATTCAAGCTCTTCTATCGCCCGTCAGGGCTGGATGGCAATCCGTTAGAGGCTTATAAAAAAGTGACTTTCCGCCGCCAGGGGAACCAGTTGATTGCCCATAATCCCACCCCTTATTTTGTCTCCTTTTATAAAGTGAGTATCGGTGGGCATGAGATAAAGAATCCAGGAATGATACCTCCAAAAGGTGATAGTCAGTGGGGGCTAAGCGGCGGTAGCACGGTTTCCTGGCAGGCAATTAATGATTTTGGTGGCGTCACAGAGGTAGCCAGGCAGGTCATATAACCCGCTATGTCCGCCTGATTCAGCTTTCTTAAAATATAAGTACAGTGATGATGTTTAAACAAAAACACCGTCAGGGAAGACGTCGTCCTTATTTCTTTTATTTACCCTCATGGGTTATCGGTACTCCTGGTTTGTTATTATTCATATGGCAGCCGCGTATGGTACTGGCAACCGACTATTTTGACCCTGCCGCTCTGGAACTCTCTTCGCAGCGACAGAGTGAGGTGGATCTCAGTTATTTTTCACGCGAGGGGGGACAGCAGCCTGGTACTTATAAGGTCAGTATATTTCTTAATCAACGACTGATTGATGAAAGAGACATCGACTTCGTTGCGGACCAGGCAGGGCTGGTGCCTGTTCTTACACAACGTCAACTGGCGGATATGGGCGTTAATATCCGCGCTTTTTCGTCGTTTAAGAAGTTGCGTGATGGGGAAACGATAACCCGGTTGGGTGATTTTATTCCGGATGCCACTGCCCGTTTCGATTTTTCACAGCAGCGTCTGGATATCAGTATTCCTCAGGCTGCAATGAAAACCCGATTGCATGGTTATGTTGATCCTTCTCTGTGGGATGACGGATTACCGGCGGCATTTATTAACTACAGCCTGAGTGGCTCCAGTATTCGAGCTCAGGGTACAGAGTTACATTCTGATTATCTGAATTTGCGTAATGGCATGAACATTGGCGCCTGGCGTCTGCGTAATATCAGTACCTGGCGTTACGATAAGTCAGGGCACTGGGATTCGCAAAGCACCTGGCTTCAGCGGGATATTCGACAGCTGAACAGTAAACTCAGGATGGGCGATTCCTATACTGACGGTGATATCTTCGACAGCATTCATTATCGGGGGATTCAGCTGTCGTCTGACGATAATATGTTACCGGAAAGTCAACGTGGATTTGCTCCTGTCATTCGGGGTGTTGCACACACTAACGCCCGTGTGACGATATTCCAACATGGTTATGTGATCTATGAAACGTATGTTGCGCCCGGAGCTTTTGAAATAAAGGATCTTTTTCCCACGGCACAAAGCGGCGATCTGGAAGTGTCCATCCAGGAAAGCAATGGTACCGTACGTAAATTTACCCAGCCTTATTCCGCTGTTCCCTTTATGCTGCGCAGGGGGGGAGTAAGATACAGCATTAATGTCGGGCGCTATCACTATGCCGGTAACGATGATGTGCGTACACCATTATTTGTCCAGTCGACGCTGTCTTATGGCATGCCTCTGGATTTAACATTGTACGGTGGAGTACAACTGGCTTCAGATTATCGTGCCGTTGCGCTGGGGCTCGGAAGAGGATTTGGTGAGTTCGGTTCGCTGGGCATAGATGCCACCTGGGCCAGCGCCATTACACCGGGAAACCGTCGTACTCGTGGTTCATCTGTGCGCGTCCAGTATCAGAAAGATTTTGCTGATGCAGGTACTTCTTTCAGCCTCGCCAGCTACCGTTACTCTTCGCAGAGTTTCTACACTTTTGATGAAGCGAATCAGAGAGACAGTCTGCAGGATACCCGGCGCCGTAGCCGTTCAGAGCTGGCCGTTTCTCAGTCAATGGGCTCTTTCGGCAGTTTGAGCGTTTCCGCTTATCTTCAGGATTACTGGCGCGTTCCGGGTCAGGAGCGTACGGTCCACATGGGCTATTATGGAAACTATAAAAGCATCTCATGGGGCGTCGGGTACTATTACATAGATTCATCGCGTTATGGCCGCGCCGATCGCAATGTCACCTTTAATATCAATATTCCCTTCAGCCTTTGGCAACCAGACAGCACGCTTGCCGTTAATTACAGCCTGAATATCGCACCGGGTAAGAAAACGTCGCAGCAGGCGACGTTGTATGGCGCGTTATCTGATGATAACAGTATGAATTATAACGTACTTCTTGGCCATGACAGCGAAGGCAGCAACACCAACTTTGGGATGGGACTGGACTATCACGGCAGTAAGGGCGATGTCAGTGCGGGATACAGTCAGGATAAATACAGCAAACGCCTGACCTATGGGCTTGCAGGGGGAATAGTGGCTCATCCATATGGCATTACGTTAAGTCAGCCGCTGGGGGATGCTTTTGCGCTGGTTCGAGTTCCCGGGGCGGCAAACGTGGAAGTCCGCAATGCCTCACATGTCATTACCGACAGCCGGGGGTATGCGATCGTGCCATCACTGACTGCTTACCGAAAAAATGCCATTGAACTGGATACGGAAACGTTAGGCAGCGATATTGATGTTGAGCTGGGAGAGCAACACGTGGTGCCGGATAGTGGGGCCGTGACACTGGCTGATTTCGCCACTCACCTGGGGCATAGGGTGCTGTTTACTCTGCGCTATCACGGGCAGGATGTCCCTTTCGGTGCTACAGCCTCCCTTACCGGAGCAGGAAATCATACTGATGCCGTCGTGGCAGACAAAGGCCTGCTTTACTTAAGCGGCGTCCCCGAACAGGGCGGCATTCATGTACAGTGGCGTGACAAAAACGGCAGTGTAGCCTGTAAGGCCAACTTCGATATTCGAGCCATCCTGGACCAGAAAGCGGCGGTAAAAACGACAGAGGCAGAGTGTCTGTAATTCTCCCGACAGGTTCATACAATGAATAATGTGATAAAGATTCTTAATCTACTGGCCATGCTGGCAGTATTGTATAGCAGTGCCTCTCAGGCCGCCCAGGAACAGTGCCGCAGTAATAGTCAGCTTGTTGTGCAGGTACATGATGTTAACTTTCTTCCCGGCGCCGGTGATGGAACGCCAGTTTCTGCTCAGATGCCTGTATCAGATAACCAAGTGTTTAGCTGTAGTAAGCAGAATGAGGCTGATACTTCCTGGAACTATAAGGAGATCGGCTTTCAGATTAATGCGAAACCTTCTGGTTTGACGACAACGATTTTTTCCGGTGTCAGCACGCCGATATACCAGATGGAAGGAACCCAGGGACTTGGCTTTGCCCTGGGATTCCGGGAGCCTGAATACTGCAGTGGTGATTACCGCGCCACCGAAGCCAGTAATAAACAACGCAGTCTTTGTTCGACGAACGATAATCCGGACATGAAATCCGCAACAGGATTCAGAATGCAGCCCTACGTGGTGTTTTTCAAGATTCCGTCCAGTGGCTCTCCTTTGCATGATGGCAATCAGCCCTCGACAGTAGGTCAAATGCTGGTCGGTAGCGCTTCAATGCGGGTCGGTGATAATGCCGACAACGCCCGGGAAGTTGAGGGGGCGCCACAGATTTATCTGTCGAGCCTTACGGTTAAATACGGAAGCTGTGCGGTCACTTCCGGTGATTCGTCGATCCAGGTTGATATGGGAAAAGTCAGTCGCAGTGAGTTTAAAGGTGTGGGGAGTTACGCTGGCGAGACGAAAAATTTCAGGATTCATCTTCTCTGTGAGAATAACGCATCCGTCAGAGTAGGATTTTTTGGTAATGCAACGGCGTCGGATCCTGATGCACTGGCACTAATCCGGCAGGAAGGAAGCGCCAGTGGAGTCGGTATCGCCCTTATGTATGGCGGTAACCTTCAGGTTCCGACAGGCCAACGGGTACCCCTGAATGCTCAGCCAGATTCGCTACCGGTCGTTGCGCAGGCTACTTCTACCGGGCAGGCCATGGATATGGAGTTCCAGGCCCGGTATATCCAGACAGATTCAGGTGTGTCAGCCGGGCGGGCGGACAGTATGGCCACGTTCAACATTATCTATAATTAGCGGCAATATCACGCAATTCTCCTGTCGGGTGCCGGGCTCTGCCGATATGGCCCTGATCCGGCACGGCGTAAAAATCTTGTCTACATTTACTTCCCGGGGACCGGTTCATTGGTTTGATGCTCCGGTCTTCATGCCAGGCCTGTATGACATACCGATCAACGGCGTGCTTCAGGCTAATGTGGCCTTCTGACCCTGACTCTTCTCCTGGTCTATTTATATGGACTTAAAGATGCAAGAGTGTTGCTGGAATGTTTTGGGTCTGGTCTTTAATTTCATGTAAGTATGAATGTTAATGCATATTATGACATTGCCGAACGAATTTTATCTTCAGTATTGTGGTTGTTTGTGGTAATTAATGAGTAAGGCGTTTTTTTAATTAACAGGCGTACAGGCAGGGATAGTCAGGCGTTATTTGTTTATTAATTTAATAAATCCCTCTTTTGGTTAATTGCCTGTTAGAACGTAGTTAATGAATGATGATAACTGCACACAGGCATGCTGATAAGGCTTACAGTATGCGAAAGCAAATTCTTCCTACCAGAGACGTTATTGCTTTGGGTTTTATGACCCTGGCATTGTTTCTCGGTGCTGGTAACATTATCTATCCGCCAATCGTTGGTCGGATGACCAACGAATATTATTTAATTGCTTCGATCGGGTTTAATATTTCTGGTGTGCTTCTTCCAATGCTGGCCGTCATTGTTCTGGCTGAAAAGAATGGCCATCCGCTGGAAGTTTGCGCGCCGATGGGGAAGTTTTGGGGGGCGGTGTTGGCTTCCAGTTTTTATTTATTCCTCGGCGTGTTCTTTGCCAGCCCTCGTACCGCTTCAGTGTCCTATGAAATGGGGGTGGTGAATTTTCTGGACGACACTCCGCTGCATCTGTGCATCTACAGCGGCGTTTTCTTTGCTGTTGTGTGGTTTCTGGGCCTGTATCCGGGCCGCCTGCTGAAAACCATTGGTTATGTACTGGCTCCACTGAAGCTACTGTGTCTGCTGTGCCTGGCCATTTTCGCCACCCGCTCACATGTAGCGCCGTTGTTGACTGCGACTTCTGATGAATCCGTGAAAGCCTTCTCCAATGGTTTCATGAACGGTTATCTGACCATGGATACACTCTCCGCACTGACCTTCGGCATGATTGTCGTCAACAGCATGAAGGTCAAAGGCGTGACTGAACGTGAGGACATCAGGTTCTATACCAGAACCACTGTGCTGTTCGCGGGTATCGGGCTTGTCGCCATCTATCTGTGTCTGATGAAGATTGGTGCTGGCTTCGGCCAGATGGGGAACTTTCAGAATGGAGCGCAGATATTGAGAGCTTTCATCGTGGAGAATATGGGCGTGGGCGGCACCATCTTCATGGCCGTGCTGATTTATCTGGCCTGCACTGTGACGGCGGTCGGCCTGACGTCGGCAACAGCAACATTGTTCAGTGAAATGTCAGGTATCAGTTATAAGATTTTACTGCCTGTAGTGGTTGTCGCGTCGTTCCTGATTGCTAATATCGGCCTGACCCGCCTTATCGGGATTTCCGTTCCTGCTCTGTCAGTAATTTGTCCTGCCTGCACGACACTTATTCTGTTGACCGTCCTGCGCTGGCCGGCTCACTCGATCGCGCTCCCGGTATGGGTAAGCATTGCGTTCAGCGCCTATGCTGCCGTTCTCAAACCTCTGGGTTTTACGGTTAACCTGATTGATAAGCTACCGTTCACCAGCGTATCGCTGGGCTGGGTCCTGCCGACAGCGCTGGTAGCGCTATTGCTACTGCTAAAAGACAAAACCTCAAGAAAAGTTGCTATCACCTCCCGTTAATAAGGTCGCAAGACATTATGAATTCAGTAACAACGACCAAAGATAGCATCACAACACGGTCGCGACTGGCGCTGGCGGGATAACATCTGGATGCCGGGGCAGCCCAACTATAGGGCAGGGGAGTCTACCGGGGGGGGCAGTCCTGGTGACCATATGGGGAATGCCTACTGGATAAAAAGAGTAGAGTACTTGATTGATCGCAAACGAACCTTCAAATACAGCCGTTTCCGATGACTTTAGCACCAGATTAATATTCGGATAGCCTGCTTTTTACAGCTTTTCTTCATTTCAGGAGACGGTCTGACAGACTGTCTCCTGATGAAGGCCGGCCACGTTATTCCTGCTACTGTGGTGTTACCCCGTTATCAGGAATCGCCTCCAGACAGTGATAAACCGCCAGCCCTAACTCCGTGGCAATACGCACATCGTTGTCGGCGCCATTAGATTCGCCCTCAATGCGGAATACCGCATCACAGCGGGTAATGAGCCGATGGGCGACGGGGTAAAGGAAAGATTCACTGATTTCATCGCCAATTTTTTTCGAGCCAGCGGCACTGGCAAGCGGGAAGGCCAGCCATTCGCCAATCATCGGTATATGCCCTTTCTGGTAGACAGCCAGTGCGGCCTGCTCCATACGCGAAAGATTTTCATGGATCCGCTTTTCGTCGCCGTGGGTTCCGCTTCGTACCGGCCCGGCTATCAGTATCAGCTTGCTGGTCATTTTTTATGCTCCTGGAAGTGATTCAGCGCCAGGTACTGAAGCAGCATGATGGTTTTGGCATCCATAATTTCACCGCTGGCGATGGCTTCAAGCGCGCGCTGAAAAGGCCACTCCAGCACTTCGATATCTTCGCCTTCTTCCGCCAGGCCGCCGCCGTTACCGGTGCGGTTATCATCGGTATATTCGGCGATAAAGAACCACAGCTTTTCGGTCACTGAGCCTGGGCTCATAAAGGCGCTAAAAATGTGTTCAATTTGGGTAATGCGGAATCCGGTCTCTTCCTGCGCTTCAGCAATAATGCGTTCCTGCGGCGAGGCGTTATCCAGTAAACCCGCCGCCGCCTCAATTAAAAATCCGGGATGTCCGTTAAGATAAACCGGCATTCTGAACTGACGGGTCAAAACCACGGTCTGCTTACTACGGTTGTAGAGCAGAACGACGGCCCCATTTCCCCGGTCGTAGGCTTCGCGGCTTTGCTGCTGCCAGCTGCCGTCTCTTCTGCGCAGTTCAAAGGTATATTTATTCAGGGTATACCAGTCGTTGGAAAGCAATTCGCAGCGGATATTCCTGATGGGCGACCCGGTAGTGTTCATTCGTTCTCTCCTGATGATGACAGCGGATACGCTATCATGCATAATCGTGAACGATCAAGGATAAACATGCAGGTGAAATAATGTTAGCCAGCCAAAGAAAACAGCGCATCCTGGAGATACTGGACAGAGACAAGCAGGTACATTCCACGGCACTAAGCCAGTTGTTTAAGGTCTCTGAGGACTCGATTCGTCGGGATTTAAGGGAGTTAGCCTCCGCTGGATTGTTACAGCGCGTGCACGGCGGCGCGTTGCCGGTTTCTGCCGCTATTGCGCCTTACGAAGTAAGAAAAAGCGTGCAAACAGACGCAAAAAGGAGCATCGCCCGCAAGGGGGCTGCATTGATCAACCCGGGCCAGGTAGTGATCATCGACGGCGGTACTACCACCAGCGAAATGATCAAACTGCTGCCGCAGGATATGCCTTTTACCGTGGTAACCCATAGCCCCGGCATTGCCGTTGGGCTGATTGATTATCCGGCCATCGAGGTCATTCTGCTTGGCGGTACGCTGTTTAAACACTCGGTCGTGACGACCGGCATGACCATGGCCGAAGCCGCGGCCAGAATTAATGCCGATCTCTTTTTTATGGGGGTAACGGGCGTGCACCACGGCGCCGGATTTACCACCGGCAGTTATGAAGAGGCGGGCGTAAAGCGGTTACTGAGCGAAAGAGCTTCCGAAACTATCGTCATGGCGTCCCATGAAAAAATCGATGCTGCCTCCGCTTTTGCGATTGGCGATCTGAGCCTTGCCAGTACGTTGATTGTAGAAGGGGTATTGGGGGAACCGCTGATAGCGGCGCTACATCGCAACGGGGTGTCGGTGATGGACTAGCGGTTTTGCGCGACCATTTTCACTCCGTTTAACTAAAATTGGCCACCGCGTTAGCGTTTTTCCATTATCGATTTTCCGATTCGTGGGGGGCCGCCGTTATATTCGTGTGACCTGAGTGCGTTGTCATATCCAACGATATAGTCTGTTATTGCATGGGCAGCATCACTGAAGCTATGTACCTGTTACTGGCCCCACTCATTATTTAGGCCCCTGAAGAATCGCTCTATCGGGCGATTATCCCAGTATTTTCCACATCGATTCATTCTCTGGCGCATGCTAACTGATGGTAAGCATCGGGATTTGTCCCAATGGAGCTCCTGACTCGATGCAGATCTGATGAGTATGATTACACTCACATTAATGATATCATTATATTGTTATAACAATAGTGGAGATAACAACACAGGACATCCGAATGAACAATAACCTTGTTGCTGACACTATTGTGAAGCACTGCGGTGGATCGGGAAATCTGCTCCACGTAACGAACTGTATGACGCGTGTGCGTATGACGATTGCCGATATCTCGAAAGTCGATATGCAGGCACTGAAAGCGATTGATGGCGTTTTAGGCGTGGTTGAGGATGATACCCTGCAGGTCATTGTCGGTCCCGGAAAGTCATCGAAAGTGGCCTCTCTTATCAATGAGTTGATGAAAGACTCCGCCGTTGACACTTCTGTCAGTGACGTTGAGCAGAAAGCCAAAATGGCGCGAGAGAAGGCCAAAAAGCAAACTCCCGTCAAAAAAGTCCTGAAGCATATCGCCAATATATTTGTACCTATTCTGCCACCGTTGATTGCCGCCGGGATTTTGATGGGTATCAATAATGTCCTGGTTAATTCTGCGGCTTCTTTTGCGCTGACCCATCAGGTAGCGGCTGTTGGGGATTTATCACCAGCACAGGTGGTGCTGGAACAACGCCACCTGTTAGGTATCAGTGAGTTTCTCGGGCTGGTGTCGAAAGCGCTGTTCAGTTTTCTGGCTATCTATACCGGGGTGACTTCAGCCAAAGAATTTGATGGGACACTGGTAATGGGCGGGCTTCTGGGAGCCGTTACTATCGCCCCTCAGTTGCCTCAACTGGGATTACTCCCCGGGCAGGGAGGATTGATCGGTGTCATCTTTGCGGTCTGGCTAATGTGCTGGCTTGAGAAACAGGTGCGCCGCTTCATTCCCGACGTTCTGGACGTGGTGATGACGCCAACTATTGTACTGACCATCATGGCTGCAATATTACTTTTCGCTATTATGCCGGTTGCAGGAATTCTGTCAGACGCCATTCTACACGCTATGAATGGACTGCTGACCACTGGCGGAGTTGCCGCAGGTTTTGTACTGGCAGCTTTATTCCCGTTTCTGATCTCACTGGGTCTGCACCATGGTCTGTTTCCGATACATCTGGAAATGATCAACGTTACCGGGCATGCGCCATTATTTGCCATTCAGATTATGTCTAACGCCGGGATGGTTGGGGCCGCGACCGCTGTACTGTTACTGACCCGCGATCCTGTGATGAAGAAAATCGCCCGGGGAGCTATTCCGACATCCATTCTTGCGGTGGGTGAGCCCACTATCTTCGGGGTTAACATTCCCGCAGGTTTTGCCTTTATTACAGGCTCTATTGGCGCTGGTTTTGGCGGAATGATGATTGTGCTGCTGGGCGTCACGACTAATGGAGTTGGGGCTGCCGGGTTATCAGCGCTTCCGCTTATTGCAGACGGAAAATACCTGCAGTATATCCTTGCCTGGCTTGTTGGGTGCCTGGCCGCTTTTGTACTGACTTATGCCACCGGAAAGATCCGCGGTTATGGTAAAAAAACGGTGGTGGTCTGAGTCAGTATTAACCGGAATAACGGAGACAAAGTATGAAAGCCATTATGCTGATGTTCGATTCACTCAATAAGCATATGTTGTCGGCTTACGGCTGTGATGAGACCATCACGCCCAATTTTCAACGGCTGAAAAAGAAAACCGTTCGCTTTAACAATTTTTATGTCGGCAGTATGCCCTGCATGCCAGCCCGGCGTGAAATTCATACCGGACGTTACAATTTTCTGCATCGCTCCTGGTCGCCGCTGGAGCCGTTTGATGATTCCATGCCGGAGATCCTGAAAAAACACGGGATCCATACTCACCTTGTCACAGACCATAAGCATTACTGGCGCGACGGTGGCGCAACCTACCATTCCCGTTATAACACCTATGAGTTCATTCGTGGTCAGGAAGGGGATGCATGGAAGGGTGTGGTTGATAAACCAGAATATCGGTATGAGTCCGGGGAGCCGGAGGAAATCAAACAGCGCCGTATCACCAGCCGTACACAGCACCAGATTAACGTGCAGTTCATGCAAAATGAGGAAGACCATCATCTGGCACGCACCATTAACAGCGGCCTTGAGTTTATTCACACCAACCAGGCTGCCGATAACTGGTTCCTGCAACTGGAGTGTTTTGATCCTCACGAACCTTTCTTTGTACCTGAAAAGTATCTGAAAATGTATGGTATTGACGATCCCGCTACTTTTGATGGCTGGCCGCCTTACTACTTCGTCACAGAAGATGATGCGCGCAAAAGCGTTATTCAGAAATACTACAAAGCTCTGCTGACGATGGTGGATGAGTATGTGGGCAGGGTGCTCGATTATATGGATAAGTACGATCTGTGGAAGGATACGATGCTTATCGTCAACACCGACCATGGCTTTCTTCTTGGCGAGCATGACTGGTGGGGGAAAAATATCATGCCGCTATATAATGAAGTGGCCTGTATCCCCTTTTTCATCTGGCACCCTGAGTGTGGCGGCGCAGGAGAGTCCCGGGATGCTCTGGCGCAGACCATCGATATCCCGGCCACTCTGTTGGACTTCTTCGGACTGGACAAGCCCGCGGATATGCAGGGTGTTTCACTGAAACCAGCTATTGCCAGTGACACTCAGGTGCGTGAATATGCCCTGTTTGGCTACCATGGTTGCCATATCAATATTACCGACGGGCGCTATGTGTATATGCGCGCCCCCGTCGAGCGTGATATCGATGAACTGTACGAATATACGCTGATGCCTACCCGTATTAATCGCAGGTTCACTCCTGGTGAGCTACAGGGGCTGACTCTTCATCCTGGTTTCAGTTTTACCAAAGGCTGCCCGGTGATGAAAATTCCGGCTGAATCTGTTATGACGCGTGTTGCAGACCGTTTCGGTCATCGGTTATACGATTTGGTGAGTTCTGCAAAGCAGGAGTGTCAGTGTCGCGATATGAGTGTGGCAAAACGGCTTCTGGCTTCAATGGAGCAGGGAATGCGGGCCAGTGATGCTCCGGAAGAATTGTGGGATCGCTATGGATTGACGGATCCGCAAACGCCTCTTCTTGGACTTGATCCCTCCCTGGTTCCTGAGTTCAGTGATAGTGCGCCTGATGTTCGTTATGGGCTGTTGTGTCTGCAACAGCATCTGGAAAATAGTGGGCAGGGTGATGTCGTGAGCCGATTGCAGGCGTCTGAAACATCGGCCTGGAGCCGGGATGATCTGTGGCAGTTTGTTCTGGATGAAGTTCCCGCTGAACAGCATCAGGCTGTGTTCTACAAAATGGCTTTAGAGATGCGGCTAAATTAATGTAGTACACCCCGGCTACGACTGGGTGTACCAGGTTAAGGACAGTTTTTGCTATGAAACAAGAGCTTGATTACACCAGGGGGGCCAAACCACTGTATGCCCAACTGTATGACATCTTGCTGAATAAGCTGAAAAGCGGTGAGTATAAAAAGAATGATGTTCTGCCAACTGAAGCGGAGTTTGAAGAACGGTTTGGAGTCAGCCGTATTACTGCCCGTCGAGCGCTGGCCGAGCTGGTGGCAAAGGGGTTTGTAAAACGTCAGGCTGGCATCGGAACGATGGTTATCAGTACTTCCGAAAAACAGGGGATAAAAACGCGTATCAGCCTGGTGGATGGGCAGCAGCAGGCCCCGATCACACGTAAAAACCTGGCGATTAAGTTTGTTCAACCGCCGGAATCGATCGCCGCCCTGTTTGGGGTAAAGGGCAGGGCGCCACTCCAGTACCTGACGCGTATCATTTGCCGGGAAAATGACGCTCCGGCGCAGGTGAATTACATCTGGTTGACTCCCCGGCTTGGCACACTGACATTGGACGACGTGGAAAAAGGGCTCTATAGCGCGTTTGAAGAGCGAAATGAAAATATAGATGCCTACCAGGATATCATTACGGCAGGTCTGCCAGATGAGGAAGACTGCCGCATTCTGAGCATCGATCCTGCAGTACCCCTGCTTATCAAAACACGCAAGGGATTCAATGATCGTGGTGAACTGGTCGAGTACACCATTGCCAAACATATGGCGCATTACTATCAGTATATTGTCGAGAACAGCCGATGACGTGGAGGAAACAGGGAAAGTCGCCGGATTATCGCTTTACGCTGGCGAATGAACGTACATTCCTGGCATGGATCCGAACTGCGCTGGCGTTTATGGCTGCCGCCATCGGGATAGACCAACTGACGCCCGATCTGACACCGCTGTTGTTTCGCAGTGTACTGGTGACACTTCCTGGCCTGACGGCCGCTGGCCTGTCGTATTACGCTTACCGTCGTTGGGCGGCAAATGAGCGTGCAATGCGGCATGATGCCGCCCTGCCATTTCCGAAAGCGTTGCTCTGGCTGAGCTCCGGTCTGTCAGTCGGGGTTATGCTGACTCTGGTTATCCTGGTGGCCTTGTGAATATGGCGCTCAGGAGTCGGGATCCCGGATTACAGCCAGAACGGACAGCGTTGTCCTGGCATCGTACCTCCTTTTCATCTCTGATACTGGCACTGGTGACGGTCCGCTCGGGTTTCAGCAACGGGGATGTCATACTGGCGGTACTGGGAACATTTTCAACGCTATTCGCTATGGCCCTGGTGCTGGTATCACTGCGCCGTCAATGGGTTATGGTCCGTGAGACGGAATTAACATCATCTCAGGCTATCGCGCAGAAGCGCCTTTTCTGCATGGCTCTGGGAATAAACGCCATGGCTGTCACTTTACACAGCCTGAGCAGCCTGTTCTGAAAGAGGAGCTTTCCATGACAATGAACGGTTGTCATGTTATGGCAAAACCCACGGGTTCTGTCTGTAACATCGACTGTAGTTATTGTTTCTATCTGGAAAAAGAGGCGTTATATCCGGAGCGTCAGCAAAACTGGCGCATGACAGATGATACGCTGGAACAGTATATCCGCCAGCATATTGAAGCGCAGCAAGGGGACCATGTCTTGTTTGCCTGGCAGGGCGGGGAGCCGACCATGATAGGTCTGCCGTTTTTTCGGCGAGCAGTGGCGCTGTGTGAAAAGTATGCTAACGGAAAGCGGATCCAACATGCGTTGCAGACCAACGGCATACTGATGAATTCAGAGTGGGCCGCTTTTTTTGCCGCACATAATTTTCTGATTGGCCTGTCGGTAGATGGGCCACAGCATCTTCATGATACATACCGGGTGACACGTTCAGGAGCCGGAACGCATCAACGGGTAATGGCGGCATTGTCGCTGTTGAAATCCCATAATGTGGCGTTCAACACGCTTACCGTAGTGGGAAAACATAACGCAGGCCAGGCCAGAGAAGTCTATGAATTCCTGCTGGGGGCTGGCTCCCGGCATATTCAGTTTATTCCGCTGGTTGAGCGAATCAGCACCTCCGATTCCGCCACGCTTAATCTGGTATTGCCCGGAGAAAGTGCCGCAACCCTGGCTCCCTGGAGCGTGCCTTCCTGGCAGTATGGTGAATTTCTCAGTCAGATTTTTGATATCTGGGTACGACGGGATGTCGGGCGAGTGTCGGTACAGATGTTTGATGTGGCACTAGCGACATGGACTGGCCAACCTCCGGTGTTATGCGTTCATTCAGAAACCTGTGGCCACGCGTTCGCCCTGGAGTCCAACGGGGATTTGTATAACTGTGATCATTTCGTCTATCCGGAACATCGGCTGGGCAACATTCATCAGCAGTCGCTACGTGAGCTGAACAACAGCGAACAGGCAATGGCCTTCGGCCTGGCAAAACGTGACACCCTGACGCCCGATTGTCGGCGCTGTGAATATCGGCCCGTCTGCCACGGTGGTTGCCCAAAACATCGTTTTGCCGTTTCTCCCTCGGGGCATCCGGGACATAACTACCTTTGCGCCGGCTATAAGCATTTTTTCCGGCACATTACCAGGGAAATGGAAGTTATGCGGGACATACTGGCAGCAGGTTATCCGGCGGAGAGTATCATGCAGATACTGGCTCAGGAAATAACCCCGATTTCATCAAAGGGGCGAAATTCAGCCTGCCGTTGTGGTAGTGGTAAAAAATATAAAAAATGCTGTGGGAAATAAAAGTGGAATAGCAGTGACCGTCGGTGTCAGTAATATTATATGGCAGTTACTCAGCTAGATAGTGAAATTTTATAAGTACGGAAAGCATATAGCAGCCATCCGGATTTTTGAACGTACTTAGCAAATAAACGGAAGTTAATAGAGGCCCTACATCGCGGTCAAAGAAATGGGTGATAGAGACATAAGAGTTGTCTCCCTCAGAACCGAATTCAGTTCCTCTGTAGTGGTCAACAAAAACTGGCCACGGCTTTAGAGTTTTTCCAGAACAATCGTTCTGATTCATTCGGCGTCAGACCACCGTTATATTGATGAGGTCTGAGCTGGCTGTAATATCCCGTGATGTAGTTCGCTATCGCTGTGCTGGCTTCGCTAAAATTAGCGTATCCATTATCCGGTACCCACTCTGTTTTCAGGCTTCTAAAAAAGCGTTCCATCGGGCTGTTATCCCAGCAATTCCCCCGACGACTCAGGCTTTGCTTTATCTGATATCTCCACAGTAACTGTCTGAAATTCCTGCTGGTATGGTGGCTACCTTGATCCGAGTGATACAGCAAATTAGCGGGCTTTCCCCGCGCTTCCCAGGCCATGGACAGCGCTTTTGCTGTCAGTACAGAGTCCGGGAAAAATGACATCGCCCAACCAACCGGTTTCCGGGAAAACAGATCAAGCACAACGGCTAAATAAGCCTGGCGTTTACCTGCCCATATATAAGTCACATCGCCGCACCAGACCTGATTAGGCTCTGTTACTGCAAACTGGCGTTCCAGATGATTGGGGATCTCTACGTGCTCCTTAGATGCCTTATTATATCGATGGCCGGGCTGCTGACAGCTGATGAGATTAAGTTCTTTCATTAGCTTTGTTGCCCGCCCGCGACTCGGTTTTATGCCTTTGTTTGTGACCATCGTGGCAATATTACGTGCGCCTGCGGAGCCATTACTCTCGCGATAGCTTTCACGAACAAGACTGAGTAACGCCACCCGTGTGGCATCAGGCTTCTTTGGCTGTCGCCAGGATTTATAGCTGCTGCGATGAACCCCAAACACATTGCACACAACGGCAACAGGAAACCGCGCCCTGAGTTTCTCAATTAATGAGAACTGTTCAGGGAGTCTGACATCAAGAGCGCGGTAGCCTTTTTTAATATATCCCGCTCCATTTCAACACGTTGAAGTCTTTTCTTCAGTTCGCGTATTTCAATCTGCCCGGGTGTCATTGGTGAAGCCACGGGGGATTTTCCCGCTCGCTCTTCTTTCAACTGGCGGACCCACTTATCCATCGTGGATTTACCGACATTCATTGCCGTGGCAGCAGCAGCGGCAACGGTGTAATGTTGATCGAGTACCAGCTGGGCCGCTTCGAGGCGAAACTCGGGGCTAAAATTGCGTCTGCTACGTCCGGTCATAATGTCACCTGTTTTTGGCTATGAGGCGATGATATCACCTCTGTTCAGATGGCCAAATTAACTATGCCACTACAGTTCAGCGATATCGCTCATGTCAGGAAAATCATTAACAACTGGCGGTAGGATTATAATGAGTGTGGTCCACATTCAGCACTGAATTATCAGACGCCATCGGAGTTTGCTGCACGGTGGCGAAATGAGAAATTAGGCAGTAACAAAACAGATATTACTAACTGATGATTGTATCGAATATTTGGGGCAGGTCACCTCAACATAAGGAAATAATTGCCAGACACCGATTAGTTTTTCACATAATGTCATGATTTTCTCCTTTGTTTCAAGGTAAAAATTCACTTAAACATATTATGGAAGGGAGTGGTAATCAAAATATGCTATTGTTGAGGGAAGGGACGGCGAACGGGTCACTAACATGATATACCCGTTGGCTGAAGAAGATATTTAAAAAATGCTTCTCGATCGTAAAGCGATGGGCGATTTTTCGATGTCATCTGTCTTCGGGGTTATATTATTCATGTTAACTCCTGAAATTATGCTAATTAAAAATATTAATGTAATAATTTAAAACGATAACTGTCAGGAATAACTTGATAATGAAAAATAAATGACAGATGATGTGCTCTTGCCATTATAGAATGCAGAGGGAAGTATGAGAACGCTTGATTTATCTGAAACCTGTGCCGTCAGCGGTGGAGGGGCTATCCAGGACATGATTACTGACTACTATATAAATAGCTTTTGCTCCATGTTTCCTGGCAATGCGGAAAAAGCAACCGCATTAGGCATCAGCATGGGGTCATCTATTGGCGCTAATACAGAAGCGCAGTTAAACAAACTCAGCAGCGCAGGTTTGAATGTCAGTGGCCTTATTAGCGCGCTGGAAAAAAAATATCACTATTAACACGCCAGAAAATTAGCCGCCTGATGGGCGGCTAACAGCAATCAGCTATTGCAGTCATCCCCGCTTCAACCTGACGCGTCAGTCCGCAAACGAACTATCTGGCGAGTAACGCCAGTCTATTAAAAATATTCTATTTTCTGAGCTATGCTGCGGATTCTTTAGCGATTTATTTTATCGGAGAGAAGTTATGTCAGGATGCGAACGTATCGATGTACATCAGCACGTGGTTTCTCCTTTTTGGGTGGAGGGGCTGTCGCAACATGGTGGCGATTCCTCTGGCTGGAAGTATCCACAATGGTCTGAACAGAGCGCTATCGATTTTATGGATCGACTGGAGATACAGACCGGAGTGCTGTCATTGACGGCGCCGGGTGTCTCTGGCTGGCAGGGAAAATAAGCGGCAGAAATGGCTCGTAAGGTGAATGAGTATACTGCCGGCCTGGTTGCCCCGACGTTCTGACCGATTTGGTCATTTTATCACGTTGCCGCTCCCGGGCATGTCCTTTACGGTAGCGGTTTTCTGTATGCCCCGGCCCCGGTGTGCGCTTCCTTCATCCGGGATTTGGATACTTACGGTGACTTTACCGAAAACCAGCCTCAGGAGATAATCCGGCTTGCAACCCGGACGCTGTTTCCCCCGTCTGTAGCCTGTATTAAGCCGTTCGGTACGTCGCAGGGATCGGGCAGAAACTGCACCAGGCCGAAGGATCACCACACCGCCCGATGCGGAGCCACATTCGCCAGATGCTGTGTCCTGGCACGTGCGGGGAGTGGCGTGTCGCTGGCGATGTCGAAAATCAGCGGCTGTTGAATGCTGTCCCGGGTATAGAAGCGGTCATGCCAACAGTGCCAGGTATGAACTTCATTAATTAGCAGGCAGATAAAGCCCAAAACCAGCAGCAGAAACAGGGCAGGTTTAACGAGATGAGTACGAATCATCGATACGCTTCCTTTCTATTTAGGGGCCAACAACCTTGTAGCCCTTCTGAAACCGCTCCTTCCTTAAAGACTCATTTCCCATCGAGCGGTTTGATAGGAAAATTCTTAGTCTAAAAATTATAGATAGCGCGTTTCTTTGTCAACAATTGTTTTATTGATTTACGTATTTTCGTAGATATTTGTAATGTGGTTATCAGAAGAAGCTTAGTTTTGGTTGTTTTAGGGAAGGAAGGTCAGAGGGACGGATTAATTAAATAAGCCTGACGTCTGGTAAATGGTTGCCGAAATCAAATACCCTTGTTAAAGGAAATGATGCGGAATTGATGAACATCAATTTTATCATTTGCCAGCCAGGAAAAAGGGCGCCCCCAAAGGCGCGCCCGTCTGATATCAGAAGTCGTAGTAGATGGACAGCCAGGTGGTGTCCTGCTCATTGTCGCTACTGGACGCAAGCGTTCGTTCCAGCCAGAACGAGAAACCGTGGCCAATGGTAGTGTACATCCCCAGATAGACGTGGTTAGCGTGGTAATTTTCGTCCCCCTTCAGGCGCAGCGTGTCGGCGGCGACGTAAGGCTGAATGGACTCCAGGAACGGCTTGTCGATGGGGAAAGTGTAGCCGACAAAGCTTTCCAGACCGTAACCGTCGCCGGCAAAGTAGCGGCGGGTGCTCTGCTGTTTCTTCGAAGGCACATAGTTATTGTAATAAGTGGCGGTGCCCACCATATACCAGTTACCCGGCTGCCAGGTCAGCGCGGTGCCGGAATACTGCTGGTTATAGGTACGCTTATCGTTGTCCGGCCCTTTAATGGTGGCCCGGGTCTGGTTCCAGGCGGCGCTGAAGACCAGATCTTTCTGCAGTTGATAGTCGAAGCCGATACCGCCGCCGTGATTACGGCGATAGCGCAGGTTCTCACCGGCGTCGGTCTCATCCTGAGGCAGCAGATAGTCAGCGTAGAGCGTAAGATCGCCAAAGGTGTTGGTGTATTTAACGGTATTTTTCGGGCGTTCGCCGCCGTCGTAGTCGCCGTCGATGCCGATCCAGTTGGCGCTGGCGTGGCCGTCGTTATCCCAGACGTCGCTCTTAACTCCGATGGTATCGTAATAGACGCCATACTGGTGGCCGAAGGTCAGGGTTCCGTAAACATAGTCCTTAATACCGGCATACAGCTGACGCTGGTAGTCGCGGTCGCCTTCATGGTCGTAGTGACTGTCCCAGCCCAGCACGTGGGCGATATCCACACCCCATTCGTAGTAACCGACAATAGAGGTACGGTCGCTCAGGGCATAGTCGGCGGTAAAGCGGAAACGGGTGCCGCCATCGTGGCCGTTTTTGTAGTAGCCGGGTTCATTGCCGTTATTCCAGATAAATTCGGGGCGGATACTTCCCCCTACCTGCAGACTCAGGGGAGCCAGTAACGCATTGCTGAAGGTATTTTTTTCCAGCACGGTAACTTCGGCGTTGGCCGTTTGGCACAACAGGCATAAAACTGCACCACCAGCCAGCAGTGGACAGGTTAATTTTCTGGTGAAAGACAAAATAAACTCCGCGACTATTTTTTAAAAGAACGATAAATAACGAGCAATGTTTACCATAATTGACAAACCATCGTCAATTTTGTTGGTAATAAATAATTAAATGTCGCTAATAAATATTCACAGGCAATTTTCAGCCACTGTAGACTATTATGCACAAAATCCCTTTAGGGATAATCAGTGAAGCGCTAAAGTGCACAAATTGTTAATATCCACATAAAACTCATTCACTAACCATAATGTCACTGTGGGGTTTTATTAATGATTATTTATTGCAAATGGTAAGGATAAATATGAGGCGTAAAACAAAAAGTAGCCTGAGCTGCTTTGAGACTGATGACTGACCCCAGGCCGAACGCGTTTGGCCAGAATCACCAGAAAAACAAACAAAGAAAATCAATTCGTTGATTTTCGGCTGATAAACACAAAGAGGGAAAAACCCCGTTTTTTCCCTCTTTGTCATCAACCTGAAAGCAGCCTGAGCTGCTTTTTTATTGCGCTGAAACTATTAGCCCGGAGAGGGAAGTGCGCCTGCGGCAATCGCCAGCTGAATCAGGATAATGGCGATGCCGCACAGAAACACCAGCCCCAGCAGCGGCGTGCCGCCGGGGGCCTGCCAGCCGCTTTCAGGGTGGCGGCGTCGGCTTTGCCACACCAGCAGTGTGGGTAGCAACAGTGCCAGCGCCGACAGGGCGATACCGGCATAACCCAGCGCCATCACGAAGCCGCGTGGGTAGAACAGGGCAAAAGCCAGCGGCGGCGCAAAGGTCATTACGCCGGTCTGCAATCGTCCCACGACATTGCGGCGCCGCTGAAACAGATCGGCCAGATAGTCGAACAACCCCAGCGCCACGCCCAGGAATGAAGTAGCCAGCGCCAGATCGGCAAACAGATGCAGCGTGAGTTCAACATGGGGCGAACTTACCACTTCGCGTACTGCCTGCAGCAGGCCGTTCAGTCCGGCGTGGCTGGCGGCAATACGGGTAAAGGTGGTACCGCTGATGGCGCCCAGCGTGGCCAGTTGCCAGAACAGATAGGCGACCAGCGGAATGGCGCTGCCGATAATAAAGATCCAGCGCAGGCGGCGAGTATCGCCACCCATATAGCGTACGATACTGGGCACGCTACCGTGAAAACCGAAAGAGGTAAAAATAACCGGAATCGCCGACAGCGCCAGCCCCTGTTCCAGCGGCAGGGTCAGCAGATTTACCCGATGAATATGGGGCATCATCAACGCCAGCATCACCACCAGCAGTAGCAGTTTGGCACTGAACAGCCAGCGGGTGAAAAAGTCCACCGCGTGGGTACCGGTACAGACAATACCACCCGCCACCAGGGTAAACAGCAGTACGCCAACGGTTGGGGAAAGACTCAGTGACAGCCACTGATTCAGGCTGTCGGCCAGCAGCTCACCGGCGCCGCTGATATAGGCGGCGGTCAGAGCGTACATCAGAAACAGCATACTGCATCCTGCCAGCCACTGGCCGGGGCGCCCCAGATAGCGGTGGGCCAGGGTTGCCAGCCCTTCGTCCGGTGATTCGTGTTGCCACACTTCCACCAGCAGTAGCGCGGTATAACTCATCAGCGCCCAGAGCGCGAATAGCAGGAGTGCGGTGACCCCGAACCCTACACCGGAAGCGGCAAGAGGCATTGCCAGCATTCCGGCGCCAATCGTGGTGCCGGCTACGATGAAAATACTGCCGACAGTCTTATTTTTCACTTTTTGTTCCAGAAATTATCGCAGATACCACAGAGTGCTGCGCAGATTACGGGAATTGCCGATTATCGTCAAACTGTGGTTACAATATGTGTATTGATATCTTTACGACAGGCTGTGGTACGGTCAGGGGAAAACCTGTTGCAGCGCAAAGCCATCGCTCAGGCTACCCGCTATCATGCCGCCATTTGACAGAAGCGAGGAACAACGATGTCATCCATTCATGGCCATGAAGTGCTTAATATGATGCTGGAGTCCGGCGAGCGCTATACCCGGGAAAGCCTGGCGGCGGCCATTGTGGCGCGCTTTGGCGAGTCCGCCTGTTTTCATACCTGTTCGTGCAGCGGCATGTCAGCTCCCGAACTGGTAGCGCTGCTGGAACAGCGCGGCAAGTTCATTCCGACTGGAGAAGGATTTACCACCCATCAGGATAAGATCTGCCGCCACTAAATTCCCCGGCGCTGCGGCGCCGGTTCCGTTGTGACATTTCACGATGGTTAGCCCAACGATACCCTGTCCCCATTGCGTCCTGCGCCTTCGCTCGATCCCGGGTAAATTTGTGAGTTGAATTCTACTTTTTAAAACGTTTTTTCATTTTATTTGAAAGTGTATTTATGTGAAGGTATGGTGGATAAAAACCCGTAAGCCATTCATGACCATGCCGTTCAGGAGACTAAAGAATGAAAATCGCGTTGATGATGGAAAACAGTCAGGCAGCTAAGAATGCCATTATCCTCAACGAATTACAGGCCGTTGCCGGTGAGAAATCTTACCCGGTCTATAACGTCGGTATGTGCGACGAGCAGGATCACCACCTGACCTACATCCATCTGGGCATTATGGCCAGTATTCTGCTCAACTCTAAGGCGGTGGACTTCGTGGTGACCGGCTGCGGCACCGGGCAGGGGGCGCTGATGTCCCTGAATATCCACCCGGGCGTGGTCTGCGGTTACTGTATCGATCCGGCGGACGCTTTTCTGTTCGCCCAGATCAACAATGGTAATGCGCTTTCGCTGCCGTTCGCCAAGGGCTTCGGCTGGGGCGCCGAGTTGAACGTGCGCTTCATCTTCGAAAAAGCCTTTACCGGCCGCAACGGCGAAGGTTATCCGCCGGAGCGTAAAGAGCCGCAGGTGCGTAACGCAGGCATTTTGAATCAGGTGAAAGCCGCGGTGGTGAAAGAGAACTATCTCGATACTCTGCGCGCCATCGATCCAGAACTGGTGAAGACCGCCGTTTCCGGCGAGCGTTTCCAGAAATGCTTCTTCGAAAACGGCCAGAACAAAGAGATCGAAGCCTTCGTGCGTGAGATCCTCGGCTAATTGCCAGTGCGCGGGCTTATGCCCGCGCCATCGCCTTTCCGTATTACTTCCCTTTCTGCGAAACACTACTGCCGGCATCCGGCGCCAGACGAAACAGATCGACCAGGCCAATCAGCGTCAGCAGAGCCAGAAAGACAAAGGCGTAGCGAAAGCTGATGCCCGGTGACGCGCTCAGTCCCGTTAGCGGCGCCAACTGCTCCCCAAGTCGGATACCGATAGCGCCCAGTGTGACTCCCAGACCGGCGGCCAGTTGAGTGGCGGTACTGAACAGCGTATTGGCATAACTCATGGCATTCGGCGGCACATCGGCAAATGCCAGGGTGCTGATGCCGGTAAACTGCATCGAACGAAACATCCCGCCCAGAAACAGAATCACCAGCGTTAGCCACAGCGCGGTGTCCGGCGTCAGCAGGGCACAGGCCAGTAGTGCCAGCACATTAAGCAGCCCGTTGCCAATCAGCAGTTTTTTAAAGCCCCAGCGGCGGATAAGCCAGGTAGTACCGGGCTTCATTGCCAGATTACCGGCAAACACCGCCAGCACCAGCAGCCCTGCGTGGAAGGGATCCATCCCGAAGCCGACCTGAAACAGCAGCGGCAGCAGAAAGGGCACGGCGCTGATGGTGCAGCGAAACAGCGATCCGCCGTACATCGTTACGCTAAACGTCGGCACCGCCATGGCATCAAGCCGAATCATCGGGTACAGGGTGCGGCGAAAGCGGAGCAGGGCAAGCCCCAGCGCCCCAGCGCCCAGCCCCAGCATCACCAGGCTGAGGGGGCCATTACGCTGTTCGGCGCCCAGCATCTCCATACCGCTGACCAGGGCTACCATGGCGATAGCGGTAGCGGCGAAACCGGGTAGATCGAAAGGTCGACGGGCCTCATCGCGGATATCCGGAATCAGACGCCAGGCGAGCCACATTGCTGCCAGCCCCAGGGGCAGATTAATAAAGAAGATCCAACGCCAGCTGGCGTAGCTGGTAATAAATCCTCCCAGCGGCGGGCCGATAATTGGCGCTACCAGCGCAGGCCAGGTGAGGGTGGCGATAGCGGCAATCAACTGGGGTTTGGGCGTGGTGCGCAGTATCGCCAGACGTCCCACCGGCACCATCAGTGCGCCGCCGGCCCCCTGGAGCACCCGCATGGCGACGAACAGCTCCATACTGGTCGCCAGACCGCACAGCACCGATGCCAGCGTGAAAATCCCTAACGCCAGAGTGAACACCGGACGGGCGCCATAGCGATCGGCAATCCAGCCGCTGGCCGGAATCAGTACCGCCAGCGTCAGCAGGTAGGCGCTGATTCCAATATTGAGATCGACGGGGCTGACGCCGAAACTGCGCGCCATATCCGGCAGGGCCGTGGCGATCACGGTGCCGTCAAGGAACTCCATAAAGAAAGCGCCCGCCACCAGCAGAGCCGCAGGGGAAAGACCGCGTTTGCCGGAAGCGGAATTATCAGACACAGGCATGGGATTGATTAAAACCGTGTTTTAAAAATTTAAGGTCAGCTAACCAGCCCAGGCCAGATTTTGCAAGGGGTTGCGGGGAACGGGCGTTAAAAACCGGAGTTTTTTATGTGATTTGCGTCACAAAACTATTGATTTTTGTGACGGTGGTCATATTATAGACCCATCGCGAGCATCATCTGCACACATAAAACCAGGAGCTATAACGATGAAACTGCGCAAAATCCTGAAAAGCATGTTTGAGAACTACTGCAAAACCTTTAAAGACGTACCGCCTGGCGCGATGTTCTGATAATACGCCAGCCTGGGTTAATCTCCCCGACGCCCGTGACCTTCAGTGGTCGCGGGCGTTTTGCTTTTGGCGGCGTCTGACGACCAGGCTATGCTGGAACCAGGGCCAGCGGAGCGATGCTCCGCTTTTCACATCCGCATGGAGGAGTTATGTCTCGTACGGTCTGGATTAACGGCAGCTGGCTGCCGGAACAGGAAGCAAAGGTGTCGGTTTTCGATCGCGGTTTTCTGTTTGCCGATGCCATTTATGAAGTGACGGCGGTGATCGACGGGAAACTGGTGGATTTCGATGGCCATATGGCCCGCCTGCGCCGCTCCTGCGCGTCGCTGTCCCTTGCCTGCCCCTGGGATGGCGAGGCGCTGCGGGCGCTGCATCAGGAATTGATTCAACGTAATCAGCTCGATGAAGGGGCAATCTATCTTCAGCTCACCCGCGGCGACAGCGGCGATCGCACTTTTCTCTGCCCGGAAGGGACTGAGCCGACGCTGGTGCTGTTCACTCAGGCCCGGGAGATCGTCAATGTCCCTCAGGGGATACAGGGCATTCGGGCGATCACCTGTCCGGATATCCGTTGGGGACGGCGCGATATTAAAAGCGTAGGGCTGCTGGCGGCCTGCATGGCGAAACAGGAGGCGCGGCGCCAGGGGGCGGATGACGCACTGCTGGTGGAGCAGGGGTTTATTACCGAAGGGGCTTCCAGCAATGTGTTTATCGTCACGCCCGATAACCGGCTGGTCACCCGGCCGCTGGGCAACGACATTCTGCACGGCATTACCCGGGGAACGCTGCTGAAACTGGCGCAGGAGTTGGGCATCGAACATGTAGAAAGGCCCTTTACCCCGACGGAAGCGCGGGAGGCCAGCGAGGTCTTTATCAGTTCGGCCACCAGCCTGGTGTGGCCGGTGGTGGCCATCGACGGCGTCGCTATCGGCGATGGCGCCCCGGGGCCCTTCACCCGACGGCTGCGCGAGCGCTATATTGCGGCGCTGCGTGAACAAATGGCCTGAACGGTACCCTTCAGGGCCCGGGACAGGTAGACTGTCGCTTCCGTGAATGAAGGAGTGAAGTATGTCCCAATCCCTGAGCCGCGAAGAGGAACTGGTCTCTGACGTGGTTGCCTGCCAGTTGGTTATTAAGCAGATCCTTGATGTCATTGACGTTATCGCCCCGGTGGAAGTACGCGATAAGATGGCCGGTCAGCTTAAATCCATCGACTTTTCCGATAACGCAGCGGCATCCGATCCGGTGACCCGCCGCGCTATCCAGAAAGCTATCGCCCTGATCGAACTTCGATTCAAAGGCGAAAAAGAAGAGACCCACTAAGGCGTTACCAGAAGGTCTGTACCAGCAGCCAGCTGGTCAGGCAGGCGCTGCTCACGCCAATCAGCCCCGGCATAATAAAGCTGTGGTTGAGGATAAACCGACCGATGCGGGTAGTACCTGAGCGATCGAAGCCAATACAGGCCAGATCGCTCGGGTAAGTGGGCAGAATAAAGTAGCCGTAGGCCGCCGGAAAAAAGGCCAGCAGCATCTTCGGTTCCACCCCCAGCATCAGCCCCATCGGCGCTACGGCCGTCAGCGCCGCCGCCTGGCTGTTCACCAGTTTCGACACCAGAAACAGCACCAGCGCATAGCTCCATGGATGATCGCGCACTACCCCTTCCAGCGCCATTTTCAGCGTTTCCAGATGGGCCTGAAAAAAGGTATCGCTCATCCATGCCACGCCGAACACCGAGAAGATCGCCACCATCCCGGCCTTAAATACCGCGCCTTCGGCAATGGTACCCGGGCGGACTTTGCACAGAATCAGGATGGCGGCGCCGGCTATCAGCATCATCATCTGGATGGTCAGGTTCATCGACAGCGGACGCAGGGCGCCTTTGACCTCAAATGCGGGGCGTAGCTGCGGCAGGGCGCCCAACATCACCACCACCAGAATTGCGATGAAAAACAGCGCGGTGGCCCGGTATGCCGCTGGCGGAAAACGCTGGTCCATCAGGGTTTCGCTGCCGCCATAGATATACTCACGCTGAATCGGATCCTTAATGCGTTCCTGAAATGCCGGATCGTCGTTGAGATCTTTACCGCGTCGCAGGCTCCACAGGGCGGCTACCAGCACGCCGCACAGCGAAGCGGGCACCGAGACTGCCAGGATTTGCAGAATGCCCAGATGTTCGCCAATGCCGTGAGCGGCCGCCAGAATCGAAACCAGCGACACCACCGCCACCGATACCGGCGACGCGGTAATCGCCATCTGCGAAGCGACGGAAGCCACCGCCATCGGTCGCTCCGGGCGGATGCCGCGCCGCAGCGCGATGTCAGAGATAATCGGGAACATGGTGTAGACCACGTGGCCGGTGCCGCACAGAAAGGTGAGGGTCCAGGTGGTCAGCGGCGCCAGCAGGGTAATGTGTTGGGGATGGCGACGTAGCAGGCGTTCGGCAAACTGCATCATCACATTCAGCCCGCCTGCGCTTTGCAGCGTGGCGGCGCAGCCGATCACCGCCAGAATGGTGAGCATCACATCTACCGGCGGTTTTCCCGGCTGTAACCCGAAGACAAAACAGAGAATAAACAGGCCGATACCGCTAATCAGCCCCAGCCCCATCCCGCCATAGCGGGTGCCGACCAGCAAACAGAGTATAATGACGATAAATTCCGCAACCAGCATAAACATATCCTTGTATGATTAGTCAGAAATAGCTGAACTCATCATTACAAAAAAAGTGGTTATTGTTTGAGAGATGCTTCGGGTTATACGCTGAGATAGTCAGGACAAAGGCGTGGAACTGGCACACGCCTTATTTTACGGGCGTCCTTACATGGTGGAGAACACGTTCATGATCACGCCGCCGCTGATGATCAATGCCATAGCGATGATTGCCGCCAGATCGGGTTTTTGCTTATAAAGAATCATTGAACACAGAGTGACGCCGACGATGCCGAAGCCGCACCAGAGCGAATAGGCGACGCCAACCGGAATGGTATTCATCGCGCGGGTGAGCGCGAAATAGCACAGGGCATAGGCGCAAACTACTAGCACAGAAGGGGCCAGTTTGCTAAAGCCGTTGGTCTTTTTGATCATGGAGGTGCCCGTAATTTCCGAGCCAATCGACAGCGCCAGCCATAAAAATCCGAGATTAAACATAGCGTATTCCTTCCCTGTTAGTTGGCGATTTTCTTGTTCGCAGAGATCGGCGGCGCAGCGGGCGTCGCTTCTTCATCTTCACTGCCCATTTTTGAAAACAGGTTCATAATGACGATGCCACTGGCGATAATGGCCATACCGATGATGGCGGCGGTGTCCGGATGCTGTCCATAGAACGCCATGCCGAGCGTTGAAACCACCAGGATACCGGTACCGGACCAGGTCGCATAGGCCAGACCGACGGGGATATCCTTTACAGCCCGGGACAGTGAGTAGTAACAGGTGCAGTAAAGAATAATCAGCAGCCCAAGCAGTAACATACGAGTGACACCTTCGCTGCTGCCGAACATTTTAAGCGTCGATGTTGCTGAGGTTTCCGAAAGGATGACCAGCAGCATCCACAACCAACATTTTGTTTTAGATGACATATTTAAGCTCCGGGTATAGTTAAGGTAAGGTTATATCTTTCTGTTTTTTACAAAATCGCTGGCGGCATCGGTCAGCAGCGAGCCGGGAATGGTGGCGAGCGTCGGATTATTCACAATGTCAGTGACCGTGAGATACCGGCGCGGGCCGCTGGCCCCGGCAGGGGCTTCCTGGCGCGATATCAGTTGTTCCAGTAGTTCGTTCATGGAGCACAGCGTAACGCCGCATTCGGCCAGTCGGGCGAGCGTTGCCCGCATGTGTCCGGCATAGGCGGAATCGGCCGCCGCGCCACGTAGTTGATTTAATTCGCTGTCGGGATCGCAGTGGTAACGCAGCGCCAGTACGGGGGTACCGTTGAGCAGGGTTTCGTGCAGACGCCGGGCGATCGGGCTGCTCAGCGTACCGTTGATCAACGCCGCCGCCAGTGGATAGTCAAGAAAGGGCAGCAGTAGCGCCCGATACGGTTCCGGCGGCAGCGTTTCCCGCCACAGACCGGCTGGCAGAACTTTCCCCAGACTCTGCCATTCAGCGCTGTCTGTTATGTCATCATCCAGGATGAAATGCAGCGTCTGCCCGCAGACCGACAGACGCTGACGGATGGTCTGCCGATAGCCAGCGGCGGCGGTGACCATCACCAATACCGGCGGCTGTAGCCGTTGGATAATTCGCGTTACCAGATGCTCCATCTGTTCGTCGGTCATGGCGTCTCTCCGTTACCCCATCAACGTAACCAGTGCGCCGTTTTTTAACCCGGCTGCATTGGCCTCTTCGGTGTCGATATGAAATTCCAGCGCGAAATCGTCGCGCACGCGCACCACCACTTCATCAAAGGTCAGCTGGCGTTCGCCGCAGCTACGCACGCTCACCTTCTGGCCGTTGCGAACATGAAACTGGTTGGCGTCCTGGGGAGACATATGGATATGCCGCCAGGCGCAGATCACTTGCGAACGCAGCTCAATGTGACCTTCGGGGCCAATGAGCAGTGCGCTACCCGCATTATCCAGTTGGCCGGACTCACGTAGTGGGGCTTTAATCCCAAGGGTAAAGGCGTCGGCGCGGGAGATCTCCAACTGCGATATCGGGCGGGTGGGGCCGAGCACCCGCACTCGGGTCAGCGAACCTTTCGGCCCGACTACGGTGACACACTCCTGAGCGGCGAATTGTCCCGGCTGACGCAGGGGCTTAAGCGGCGTCAGGGCATAGCCCTTGCCGAACAGCGATTCAACATCCTGTTGGGCCAGGTGGACGTGACGGTTGGAGATCCCCACCGGAATATCGCGCTTCACAGCCGCCAGTTGGGCGAAAATTCTTTGCTGTAGCAGGGAGTCGATCATGCCTTTTTCCCTTTCTTCAATGCGGTGCTCTTACCTTCCTCCGCCTGTGTTATCGGTACCTGCACCGACTTTGGTTCCACCGCAACGTCTGCCGCTGCGGCTGGTGAACGGGCCGCTGTCGTCGGGCGTCCTTTTATGGTGCTCAGGGTATCGATAACGGCAGGTTCCGGGCGTGCGATAACCAGCGAATTAACGGGGTGGTTGATACCGGTGACGGCACAACCGCGAGCAATAGCGGTGTGAATGGCGCTGATCTCGCCTTCGAAGTAAACGCTGACCAGTCCCGCCCCCACTTTGCGATAGCCAATGCAGACAACGCTTGCGGCTTTACAGGCGGCGTCAACGGCCTGAATGGCGGCGACGAATCCTTGAGTTTCAATTACGCCTAAACTTTTCATTGTCAGCTCCTGTCAATGGCGAACTAAACGGATATCAAAATCAAATGTCCGGAAGAATTTTTCCAGCTGTTCTAATTCCTCCGGAAGGTAAGATGGATCCCCGGTAATGGGATAGGGCAGATCCAGTCGTTCATATTTTTTCCGACCGAGTTGGTGATAGGGCAATATATCAATACGGCGGATGTTGCCGCGCCGGGATAATTTTTGTACATAATCAATAGTGCCGGTAATCGCCTCCCATGAGTCGTTATACCCGCGAATTAACGGCATCCGAATAATGACACTGACGCCGGAATCCACCAGCCATTCAAGGTTACGACGAATGCTTTCATTACCGATGCCGAACATGGTCTTATGGTGTTGACTATTAATTTGCTTAATATCGAACAGAAAAGTGTCGGTGACCGGCGCTAACTTTTGATAATTTTCCAGTGACGTTGTGCCCTGGGTCTCGACGGCGGTATTAATCATCATTTTTTTGCATTCGCTAAACAGGGCGACAGCAAAATCAGTCTGCAGGCTCATTTCTCCGCCGCCAATGGTTACGCCGCCACCGGAAGAGATATAGAAATCATAGTCCTGCATAATGATCTCCATCAGTTCACTGACGGTGACGTCTTTACCGACAATATCCAGTGCGCCCTGGGTGCAAATGTCCTGACACTTTCGGCAGCCGATACACTCCTTTTCCCGATTGATGAAATGCTTCACTTCACCATTTTTCTGAGTGCGATAGTGAATACCAACAGGGCAGACGTCGATACAGGCGCCGCAATTAATGCATTTATCATTAGAAAACATGACCTGGAACTGGCTGGAAAGTCCTTCTGGATTAGAACACCAGGGACAGCGTATATTGCAGCCTTTGAAAAAAACCAGTGTACGGATACCATCGCCATCATAGATTGAATATTTCTGAATGTTGAATATACGCCCGGTTAATTCTTTATTGTCGCTCACGCGTACCTCCAGAAAAATATTATGGACATCCCTGTCCTACAACGTTAATACCGCTATCAGAATTTCTCGATGACAGTACGGCTGATAATTTCATCCTGAACTTCTTTGCACAGTTCGACGAAATAGGCGCTGTAACCGGCAACGCGAACAATCAGGTCGCGGTATTTCTCCGGCTCCTGCTGCGCCTTCTTCAGCACTTCGTTATCGACGTAACTGAACTGCATCTGGCCGTTGCCGAGAATGGAGGCGGTGCGCAGCAGCGTAATCAAGCCGTGGCGGCCTTCCGGGGTATCCAGCAACCCTTTGAGGAACTTAAAGTTATGTACCATGCCGATATTCATGGTTTCGACGTTCATCTTGCTGACCGACTTAATAATCGCCGTCGGCCCCTGCTTATCCGCGCCCTGAGTCGGGCTGATTCCGTCGGAGAGCGGCATCCACGCCAGGCGGCCATTCGGCGTGGCGTTGGTTAGCTCGCCAATCGGCGTGTTATTGGAAATAGACAGGGTGCCGTGGCTGAGGGTCGAGTAGAGCATCTTGTACTTCCGGCACTCTTTCTCGGTCCATTCGGTAATATCCAGCGCGTACTGGTCGACATAGTTATCGTCGTTACCGTATTTCGGCGCGTTCAGGCAGTCACGGCGCAGCGCTTCAAAACCTTCAAAGTTAGCCAGCAACGCATCGCGGATCTGCTCAAGGGTATATTTCTTATCCTGATACACCAGCTTGTGAATGGCGGCCATGGAGTCGACGTAGGTCGCGAGCCCGGAGAAAATGAGCCCCGGCCCGTGGTTGACCATCGCGCCACCGGCGGCGACATCTTTGCCGCTTTCCATGCAGCCCTCCACTAGCAGCGACATCAGCGGCTTCGGCGCAACGTCGCGATGAACGCGCTGGCTGATAACGGTGCCGATCGCCGACAGGCGCACGATATGGGCAATCTGTTTTTTCACCGCCGTGTCGAAATCTTCAAAGGTGCGCAGTTCGCACAGTTCGCCGGTGTCCAGCCCCTGATAGCTATCGAACAGCACCATACGACCGCGGTTCAGGACGAACTCGATCGCGATCGGCCACTGGGTGTAGCCCGTAGAGGTCCACTGATAGATACGTCCGGATTTTTGCGGTTCGACGCAGCCCATCAGGCAGTAGTCGCGCGCGTCTTCAAAATCAAATCCCTTACGCAGCATCATCTTGATATGGGAATCATCGAAGTGACAGGCCGGGAATCCCATACCGGCCTTGACAACGTCGACAATTTTTTCCATATATTTTTGCGGTGACTGGTTGTGGATGCGGCAGGCGAGTGAAGGCTGATAGACCTTCACAAAGCGCACGGCATCCATAATCAGATAGGTCAGGTCGTTACAGGCGTCGCCGCCGGTACGCTTCTGACCGCCAACGGTCAGGTTGATAAACGGTTGATAACCGGCGAAGTATTTCGCACCCAGTTCGCTCGACATCCACATCAGTTCGGCGCATTTAATGATGAACGCCTGCAGCAGTTCCAGTGCGGAATCGTGGGTCAGGCGGCCTTCGCGAATGTCGGCTTCGAACATCGGATAGCAGTACTGGTCTACGCGGCCCAGCGACAGGCCGGTCTGGTTCTCTTCGATTTCAAACAGCGATTCGACGGTCCAGATGCTCTGCAGCGCTTCCTGCAGGGTTTTCGGTGGATTGGCTGGCACGTTTTCGTTCACTTCCGCGATGGTCAGTAGCTCAGCGCGGCGCTGGGCGTTTTGCTCCATGGCGGCCAGTTCGCGGGCGCGGGCGGCGATGCGGCGGGCATAGTTAATCACCCCTTCGCAGGTTTCAATCGACGCTTTGTAGTAGTAGATGCGGTCGATATCTTCCGGGTTCTCCATGCTCAGGCTGGCAAGGTGCGCCTCGGCGTCGGCTTTAATGCCGTTCATCCCTTTGGTGAACAGCAGCACATCGTAGCCCGGGCAGGTGTCGCCGCCGCCGTTAATCTGGTGGTAGGAGAGGTCGCTGACGAAGGTTTCGCCGCTGAAAGCCCAGACGCCAGCTTCGCGGTATTGCGCTTCACAGATCTCATCCAGCGAACGGCCTTCCCAGAACGGCACGATCTCTTCGCGAATGGTCTTTTTATCTGCTTCGCTGATTTCAAACGGATCCTGCGGGCGGGTGCTCATGGTGTCGAGTTCGTCGCGTACCCAGCGCCAGGCGATATCCGGCGAGAAGGCGCCCGCGCGTGGCTTGCCGCACGGATGGCCAACGATCAGCTCGTCGTCCTGAATCAGAATTGGCGCGGTCTCGCAGGCGTGGCGAAAGGCTTTCGCCCGCAGCAGAATAGTCGGCATCCCCGGATTGGCTTTCACCACTTCGGTAAAGGCCAGCGCGCGATAGATAGAGACGCTCGGACGCACCGTCAGGTAGTGGTTACGCAGACGCTGCATGCGCGGCGTTAGGCCCTCCATCACCGGGGTGTCGGCGCTGGCGGCGAACGGTACGTGGCTGACCTGTTGTAGGCCGCTAAACAGACGCACCGGCAGATTCAGCGCGCTGAGGTTGCGCTGGGCGCTGATAAACATCTCAGAGAGTTCGTTGATCCCGGCGTTATTGAAGCTTGCGCCGTGCAGCATGGCGTCGAGCATCGGATAGCCGTCGACCGCACAGGCGGCGCGGACTTCGCTCAGCTCCGCCAGCTTGAACCACAGGCATTCGACGATTTCATACGCCTGCTGAGTATTCAGCGCGCCGCTACTGATATCGCGCTGGAAGTAAGGCAGCAGCGCTTTGTCCGCGCCTTCCGGGTTGACCGCGTAGCTACCGTTATCCAACTGTAGCGCCAGTTGAAACAGATAGAACGCCTGGCAGGCTTCCTTGAAATTACGCGCCGGATGGGCCGGAACGTGGTGCAGAATCGCCGCGCTTTCTAACAGTTCGGCTTTACGGTAGGTGTTGCTTTCCGCGGCGGCCAGCTGTTCGGCGCTGGTGGCCAGGTTTTGCGACAGCGCCAGCAGGGCGTCGCAGGCGTAGGCGGCGGCGCGGCAGCCGTTGATTTCATCCATGCCGCTGCGGCTGACCGCGCTGCCGAGCGCGCGGGTTTTCTCTTCTAACTGGTGCTTAATCGCCAGTACCCCTTTTTCGACTACCAGTTTGTAGTCCGGTGAATCCAGATCGCTGTTGAGGTTGAGGAACTGGAAAGTCGATGGGCGCTGGGTTGCGCTTTCGTCATGGAAAATCGTCCCATGCGGTTTACGGGTCTGGTTGCCGACAATCAGTTCGTCTGCGCTGATGGTCAGCGGCAACTGGCGCATCAATTCATAGAAACGGCGAGCCGGTTTGACGGCGGCGGGGAGCCCGGCGATATCGCTATCCAGCGCGCTGAGGATCGCGGCGTGTTCGCTGCACAGGGTGCCGTTTTGTGAGAGTAAACGGTCTGCCAGCACTTTGACGCGCGGCGTTAAGTTGTAGTGTGCCATGGGTAAGGTTCTCCAAATCTTGTTATCAGTTGCCCTGTACGGGATTACCGGACCAGGCCCGGCGATAAAGCTCGGTTAAGGCATTGGGGGCGGGCGCACGTGGGTTGGTTGGGGTACAGCTGTCGCGTAGCGCCTGGCCGACCATCTCCGGTAGCCGTCGTTCGAATTCAAATGGCTCAATGCCGGTGTCGCTGATGCAGACGGGCATATTCATTTCGTCTTTTAAGGCCTGAATGGCGGCCAGCAGGCTGGCGACGCCCTGGCGCGGCGTGCTGGCGGGCAGATCCAGCAGATGCGCCAGGCGGCTATATTTCTGTGCTGCGTGGGTGTCGCACTGGCCGTGGAAGTCGGCGTTCCACGCCACCGCTTCTGCCATCAGCAGGGCGTTGGCGCGGCCATGGGGCACGCGAAAAACGCCGCCAAGGGCATGAGCCAGGCTGTGGGTGATGCCCAGCGACGCGTTGGTGAAGGCCATACCTGCCATGCAGGAGGCGTTATGCATTTTTTCGCGCGCCTGCAGATCGCCGCCGCTGCGCCAGCAGGTCGGCAGATAGCGGAATACCTGCTGCACCACTTTTTCCGCCAGCGCGTCGGAAAAGTCGCTGGCGGCTCGGGAGACGTAGGCTTCAATGGCGTGGCAAAGTACATCCATGCCGGTGTCGGCGGTAATCGCTGGCGGCACTGAAGCCACCAGCGTTGGATCCAAAATGGCGATATCCGGCAGTAGAGAAGCATCCACCAGCACCAGTTTTTCCTCGTTGGCTTTCACCACCGAGAAGGCAGTGACTTCCGAACCGGTGCCGCTGGTGGTGGGGATGGCGACAAAGCTGGGGCGCGGACGGTGCGCCTGCGGGCAGGTTTGCGCCAGGGCGAAAATAACCGCTTTAGCCGCGTCGATAACCGAACCGCCGCCGAGCGCGATAACCAGGTCCGGGTAATGGTTATCCATTAGCTTCATACCGCGAACCACGGTGGCGATATCCGGATCCGCCTGCACATCGTCCCACACCTGCCAGGCGATACCGCGCTGACATAACAACTGGGTCACGCGCCCGGCAAGGCCAAATTTGACCATCGCTTTATCGGTCACCAGCAGTACGCTGCGGGCGGAAAGTTCGTTCAGCACCGAGAGGGCGTCCTGACCGAAACAAATCCGCGGTTTCAGTAAAAATTCACTCATTGGGCTAGTCACTCCTTAAGCGTCCCGAAACAGGTTCTCGACAATGGCAACCACCGACATGGCTTTGTAGCGATCCTTATTGAGTGCGAAATACTCTTCTGCCAACACGATGTCGTGCATACCTGCGCCGACGCTATCGACGGCAACCCAGGTGCGGTCTTTCATTGGCTGCTGCTTGTCATCTAATTGGGTGATCAGCAACAGGTTGCTGCCGCGTAGCTCATCGCATTTCTGCGTGGCGACGACGTGCCCGGTTACCTTTGCGAGAATCATGGTTTTATCGCCTTATATCACTGCGTTAATTGCCCAGACGTTTCAGTACCTGGCGGATAACGCGTTCCACGTTTTGTTCCGTGATGCCGCTCTCTTCGATGGCGGCGGAGGCCGTTGTGAAGCGGTCGTCCGCCGTCGCGCTGTGGGTAGGCGCCCCGCTGGAGACGGTGAAACGCACGTCATCGAGAATGCTACGCTGCGGGTTATCGGTCAGGGGGGCCGGGGTGAGCTGCGGATCCGGGCGGCTAACCGGTGCATGTAACTCCTCAAGAGTGCGTACGCCGTATCCGACTTTACGGATATTCAGCAGATTCATGGGGCCGACATTGTCGGAGCTGGAGCCGCCGCCGATGGCACCGCAGCCCAGGGTTAACGCAGGGGACAGATTAGTGGTTGCGCCGATTCCACCCAGTGCGGCAGGGGTGTTGATCAGAATGCGGTTAACCGGTTTTTCCAGACAGAACTGGCGGATCACATCCTGGTTGCGGGTATGGATAACCAAAGTGTGGCCCAGTCCTTCGTTGGCCAGTAACTCCATCACGCGCTGGCAGGCGGCCTTCCAGTCTTCTTCCACGTACAGGCCGAGTACCGGACACAGTTTTTCGCGGGAGTAGGGGTTTTTAAGCGAGACTGAGGTTTGCAGTGCAATGAGCACTTTGGTATCTGCCGGAACGCTGAATCCGGCCATCTGGCTCAGGTACAGCGCGGTTTTGCCAACGGCTTTCGGGTTGATGGCGCCGTTTGGCCGTAGCAGTAGCGCCGCCATTTTGGCCGCTTCGTGCTCGTTCATAAAGTACACGCCCTGGGATTCCAGCTCGCGGTGTACTTCGTCGTAGATGCAGCGTTCGACGATGATCGACTGCTCGGAAGCGCAGATCACCCCATTATCGAAGGTTTTACTGGCGACGATATCCTTCACCGCCTGGTGAATGTCGGCGCTGCGTTCGATAAATGCCGGACCGTTCCCCGGGCCACCGCTAATCGTGGGGGTGCCGGAAGCATAAGCCGCTCGCACCATGCCTTCTCCACCGGTCGCCAGAATCAGTGAGACGTCTTTGCTGTGCATCAGCTCAGAGGTCGCTTCCAGCGTCAGCTGGCTAATGGCGCCAATGCTGCCTGGCGGCGCACCCGCCGCTTCAGCCGCGCGTTTGACGATTTCAATCGCTTTCCAGCTACATTGACGCGCGCCCGGGTGCGGGGAGAAGATAATAGCGTTACCGGCTTTTAGGGCAATCAACGTCTTGTAGATAACGGTTGAGGTTGGGTTGGTTGAGGGAACCAGTGCACAGATCACGCCCAGCGGCACGCCCACATCCATCACTTTTTTTAGCGGATCGTCATGAATAATGCCGACGGTCTTGAGATCTTTGATGGTGTCGTAGACGCGCAGCGAGGCAAAACGGTTCTTCAGGACTTTATCCTGCCAGTTGCCAAAACCGGTTTCTTCCGCGGCCATTTTCGCCAGCGTTTCGGCGTGGTGAGCGGCTTCCTGGGCCACGTTTTTCACGATGGCGTCGATTTGCTGCTGCGAAAAGGTGGCCAGAATCGCCTGAGCCTTTTTGGCGTCGCGCACCTGTTCCCGGGCGTTCTGCCGGGAATGCAAATCGTTGTCCAGTTCAATCATGAGTCTATCCTTCATCAGACGAAAAGAGTGGGGACGGGGCGTGCCCTGTCAGGTCACGCCTTATGCTGCGCCGCGATTTTTTCAATGTCGTTGTGTGGCCGGGCAATCACGCGAGAGGTGATAACCTCGCCGATGCGTTTCGCCGCTTCTACGCCGGAATCTACCGCTGCGTTAACCGCACCGACATCGCCCTTCACCATGGCAGTGACCAGACCGGAGCCGACATTTTCATACCCGATTAGCTCAACGTTGGCGGCTTTGCACATGGCGTCTGCGGCCTCAATACAGGCCACCAGGCCTTTGGTTTCTATCAGACCAAGCGCTTCTTTCATCGTGTCTTCTCCCGTTATTCTGCGATTTTGTAATGCGCGACGATTTTGTTGATGTCGCTATGTGGGCGCGCAATGACCAGTGAAGTCACCACTTCACCGATGCGCTGTGCCGATTCCACGCCGGAATCCACTGCCGCTTTCACCGCGCCGACATCTCCTTTCACCATGGCAGTGACCAGCCCTGAACCGACGTTTTCGTACCCGATTAGCTCAACGTTGGCGGCCTTACACATCGCATCCGCCGCTTCAATGCAGGCCACCAGACCTTTGGTTTCAATCAGACCTAATGCATCACCCATTTGCGTTCTCCTGGCCCTCAGGCCTTGTGTTTTATGACGATTTTGTTGATGTCGTTATGCGGACGCGCAATCACTAACGATGTCACCACTTCGCCGATGCGCTGCGCCGATTCCACACCAGAATCCACCGCCGCTTTCACTGCGCCGACATCGCCTTTCACCATGGCGGTAACCAGACCGGAACCGACGTTTTCATACCCGATCAGTTCAACGTTGGCGGCTTTACACATTGCGTCCGCCGCTTCAATGCAGGCCACCAGGCCTTTGGTTTCGATAAGCCCTAATGCATCACCCATCGTGATCTCCTCCAGAACAGATTTTTGATTCGGGAAACCGTCCACGTGACGGCATTAATACGCGGAAGCGGCGTTCAGGATTCACTATAGGGGGTGGCTGAAGGAATTGAATTTAAATCCTGCGTATGTGTTATTTTTGGTTTTTAGTTTTGGTATTTACGCCTTTTCAGGCATTGGTTTATTGGTTTGCTCTGGTTTTTTGTCTTTTATTTGTGAATGAGATGGTGGCTGGAAAGGTTATTGAGTCTGCCTGGAGAGAATGTTAAAAAAAGGATAAATTGGGGGCGGAAGGGCGTTATTTAGCCGATTGATAAATGCGGAGTCGATCATATTTTGCGCCAGAACCGGGGAATGGGATTTCAGCGTGAAGGAGCAAAAAGGAAAATGGTCAATCGAGTTTGCTACCGGACTTCAATGTGCAGATATAGAGAGGTGAGTTAATGGAGCTGAGTAGAATCGCTTGCGGGTTAAGTTTCTGAGCGTTAAGGAACAGACCATCGTGACTGTCGGACATTTCGCGCATAAAGTAGTCGAAAATGACATTCGGCGACTCGTCAATGGAAGAGGCGCTGGATTCCCATTTGCTGATGTAGTAGTTGCGTTCGGAGCCGGAGATGAGTTTGCTGGTCCAGGTGAATTTTACGTAGCGCTGCAAATAGAGCCAGCCCGAGGCGGAGTCAGTATACCCTTCAACGACCATCGAACCTTTGCCGTTTTCGCCGAAATTGAAATGGACATTACCGTTTACATTTTCATATTCCATATTCTCAAAACGCATGATGGCTTTGGCTGAGCAACTCATCATCCCATTATTTTTTACAGAAAGGTGTCGCCAGGCGCTGAATCCGGCGGCGCTAATCAACACGGCAGTAGAGAGAACGAAAAACGAACGAGGAGCAAGTCTCATTACGGCTTCCACGAATAGTAAAAATAGTTATTGCAATAACTGAACGGGTTATTTTCATTCATTGCGCAATGCGCCATAAATACGCGGCCAAGACCGTTGGTTTCCAGCCGATCGAGGTAGTCGAAGATAAATCGTTCGCCTGGCTTACACTTCAGATTCAGGCGCTGGAGCACGGCATCGAAGTTTTTGACGTAGGTGGTTTCGGAAACGGAATGCAGCATGACATCACTGGCTAACAGCTCGCACTGGCTGTGGTGTATTGGAGTCAGGGCAACAGGGAGCAATGTACTACCGCTAACCATGCTAAGCAGCACCAGAAGCAGCGCGATGATTAGCATACCCGTGCCTGCAAGATACCAGCACAGACCGTGCGTTTGCGGCGTATCAATAGCCTCTGTTATTGCATGTTCGGGGGCCGGGGTCGGTTGCGGCGGTATTTCCAGAGCCGGGGCAGGAGCGGGAGCCGGCATCTGGATGTGGACATCCGGGTTTAGCTGAAGATGGCCGCGCGATACGCTGATAATGATGTTATCGATGCCGTAATGGCGAAAGGTTTTGCGCAGCATACTCAGATACTGATTGAGATTACTGTTCGATGAGGTTAGCCCGTTATCATCCCAGACTTTTTGTAGTACCTCATCGCGGCTGACGATGCTGGTATTATGCAGGAAAAAGCAGAGTAGCGCGCTGGCGGTGATTGAAAGCTGACTCCCCGGAGCGTCGCTATTCGCCAGGGTTAGCGTGCCATCCGTCGCGTCATAAATGAGCCGGGCATTGATGGTATAGCGCATCGCGACCTCAATCTAAATGCTGAACGTGGGAAGCGTCATCTTTGTCAGATCATTTACCAGCGATCGTCGATGGCTGACGCTCATCGTGCGCCCTTCGGTCAACTCCGATAGCCAGATGCCGTCCGCGCTGTAACGAACCAGGGTGCCGATATGGCTGTTGTCCAGCTCGTCGCCTTGCGCCAGATGATTCAATATCTAGTCGCGCCAGCACTGCCGTAGCACTGGTTCATCCGGCATCGCCAGCGACAGCACCATCAACTGGCGACTTTCATGCGTGTCGGTCAGATTGGGATCGGAAAGATAGCGTAAGTAGGCGCGCGTAAACCGACCATAAGCGATGTTATCGGCGGCCATTAACTCCACGATCGCCTGTTCCATTATCGCCAACAGACGGTGAAACAGAGCGAAAATCAGCGCCTGCTTATTGGGGAAATGGTGTAATAACCCCCCCTTGCTGACGCTGGCTTCACTCGCTACGGCGTTCAGCGAGAGTGCAGCAATGCCATCTCTTCCGGCAATCATCGCCGCCGCTTCCAGTAGCCGACGGTACAGACGGGTAGGATCTTTTTTTCGGTGTTGAGTTTCCCGGTTCATGGCCGAAAGCATACCGACCAGACGGTATGATTATTCTTGATCGCTATCAATGTGAAAGGGCGTGGCCAGGTCCGGAAATCCGTTATTGTGTGAAAGCTCACAATTCGTTGGGCAGGAGATGGGAAGCGGGTAAGGGGAAAAGCAGCCCCGGACAGGGGCTGAAAAAATCCCGGGAGCACCGGGCGAACACCACTCACAAGGTAAACAGGTTGCCGATATTAATTCAGCCCGGCCTGGCGGATGCACTGACCCTGCGCCAGGGCCTGGAAAATCTCATGGCGCAGGCTTTCCAGGCGCGCCTTATCCAGTTGTTGCTGACCCATTAACTGGGTGATAAACGCCAGAGTGGTAAAGTCCCGGGCGGCCCAGGAGGCCTGGCTCAGTTGGTTCAGGGTTTCGTCACGGCGCTGGAATTCGTCATGGAGTTGTTCGAACAGATGTTCAAGAGAGTCACAGGGTAGCGATTCTGGCGCAACGGTGCCGATAATTGGGTTGGCACCGGCCCGTTTCATATAATTGAAGACCTGCATCATTTGGGTGATGCACTCCTGGGCCTGGCTGCGCAAAAAGCAGGAAAGGCCATTCAGGCTCTGTTCTGCGCTCCAGCTGCTTAACCGCATATAGAGGTGAGAGGCGTGAAACTCGCGCTCTATCTGGGTGTTGAGTTTCTGGTGAATTCCAGCGACTGACATGTTTAATATCCTTATTTCCGTATTGCACCGTTTCATTGCTGGCCATCAGGACTGATATAGCGGTGTTCTGTCACCAGAACATGGGTCCATTTTCCTGGTGGGAATACTAGCGCTTAATTTTTGATAGGAAAAGTCTTATTGAGTAAATTTCTGTATGAAAGATGTGGCAAATACGGAATTGCAAATCGGCACAGGCCTGTAAGCTGCGTCATAGCTGGTTTGCAACAGGTTTATTATCTTTTGGTGGCCGAAGCGCCAGTCCATTTTTGAATTATTGGTAGCGCGATTCGCAATTAATGTTAATGGAGGGAGTGTTTCAGATTTACTGACGGGAAAATGACGAATTTCGTTTTTTATCAGGATGACGACAGGGTTATAACTGCACTGGATCAATTTTTCGTGAATAGTTTTTTTCTCATGGCGTGATATTTTTGCGGTATTGCAGCGGTGTGCTGTTCATCATCTTTTTAAAGCTGGTAATAAACCAGGTCACGTCGCTGAAGCCCACCGCTGCGGCAATAGCCTCTACCGGCAGCGCGGTGGTGCGCAGCAGTTCGCAGGCGCGCTTTATTCTTCGGCTGAGCAGATATTCATGCAGACTACCGCCGGTCTGCTGGCGAAACAGGCGCGAAGTATAGCTGCGCGACAGACCTATCTCTTGCGCCAGACGGTCCAGGCTGAACTTTTCGCTGTAGTGCCGTTCAACCCAGGCCATAATGCGCGCCGATACCGTCGGGTTGCGCGGCCGCCAGGCCTCCGGGCGCGGTGGCAAAAAGGTCATCATCTGCATGACCAGAAAGGCCACGTCGCTGGTGTGGTGCGATCCTTCGCGCTCCAGCGCGCCAAAGTCCCCCAGAATCTGCTCCACAAAGGCGCTGCGTTCATTCAGATCGCAAATCTGGGCCGGGGCCTCGCTGGAAGAGAGCAAAGAGAACTGATGCTGCTGGCGGGGAAAGTCGCGCATCGCGCCCAGCACTTCGCTCTGATCGATATGCATGGTGGTCCGGTGATAGGGGTTACTGGCGCTGGTATCCACCTGTACCTTGTGTAGCCTGAACGGCGGGAAGATAAACAGCCGCCCGGGCCGGGCGGTATAGTGCTGGTTATCCACCACCACAATACCGTAGCCTTTAGAAATCCACAGAATCTCCAGACACTGGTGCCAGTGATAATAGAGAGCGCTGGAATGGCGCATCCGGTTAAAAGAGATGGTCCGCTGATTAAGCAGAATATGTTCAAGAAGCTGAGTCTGTTCCATTTGTGCCGCCAGTGCAATAAAATTAAATTTTTCCGCTACCCTCTGCAATTTATCGCGCTTAACGATAAAAACGCCGCACTAAATTGAAATAATGGTTCATTTTTGTGAGCCGGGTAACACCCCCCTTTTCGAAAATGCCGATACTCTGCCCCAGCCCTGATGGCAGGCGCCGGCCATCATTCCATGAGTGATTCATCTTAATGACTGTCGCGTACGACGGGAGGGATCTGTGCATCCTGAAAATATGAATAGTGCCGGGTTGACGTTAAATAATCGCGAAGAGGTGAGTTGTCTGGCCAGAAGCTTACTGGCAGCGGCTGAGCCGTGGCTTGATAGCAACCGCGCCCGCCTCGACCTGGGAAATAGCTGCGCCCATTACGGGCACGATATTGGCGGCATCGAGGCGTTTTCCCGGCTGCTGTGGGGAATGGCGCCGCTACTGGCAGGGGGCGAGACGCCCGCCAGACTGATGGATTACATCGCCACCATCAAGGCCGGGGTCACGCCCGGGCATTCCGGCTATTGGGGTGATATCGGTCCCTTTGACCAGCGGGTGGTGGAGATGGCCGCCTTTGGTCTGCTGTTGGCTATCGCGCCGCAGCCGCTGCTGGCCCACTTTAGCGAAGTCGAACGCCAGCGGTTGTGGCGTTGGTTGAAGCAGAGCGAACAGGCGGAAATTCCCGACAACAACTGGCACTTCTTTCCGATTCTGGTTCAGGTCGGGTTTCGCGCAGCCGGGTTGCCCTTCGATATGACCGTGGTGGAGCGCCATTTCGCCAGTATGGAGGCTTACTGGCTGGGGGAAGGGTGGTACAGCGACGGTCCTGGGCGCCCGCGCGACTACTACATTGCCATGGGTTTTCACTTCTACGGCCTGCTCTACGCTCGACTGATGGCGGATATCGACCCTGAACGCTGTGCCCTGCTGCGTCAGCGCGCCACCCGTTTCGCCCGTGACTTTATTCACTTTTTCGATGAAGAGGGCGCTGCCATTCCGTTTGGCCGCAGCCTGACCTACCGCTTCGCGCAGGGCGCTTTCTGGAGCGCCTGCGCCTTTACCGGGCTGGAGCCCTTCGCGCCCGGCGTGATTAAAGGACTGGTGTTGCGCCATCTGCGCTGGTGGATGCGCCAGCCGATTTTCGATCGCGATGGCGTGCTGTCGGTGGGCTACTGCTACCCAAACCTGGTGATGGCCGAAGATTATAACGCGCCGGGCTCTCCTTACTGGGCGCTAAAAACCCTGCTGGTGCTGGCGCTTGAGGAATCACACCCCTTCTGGCAGGCGCCAGAGTTGCCGCTGCCGCCTTTAGCGGCGCAGCACAGCATTCCCCAGGCCGATCAGGTGCTGGTGCGCCAGGGACGCCATCTGTGGATGGCGACCGCCGGACAACTGGAGCTAAATAACTACGTCAACACCGAAGCCAAATACTGCAAATTTGCCTACTCCAGCCGTTTTGGCTTCACCCTGGAGCGCGGGCGCTTCGGGCTACCTCACGCCGCCGTCGACTCCATGATGCTGCTTAGCGAAGGGGACGCTTACTGGCGCGGTCGCCGCGACTGCGAGCGGGTCGAAACCTGGGATGGCATCATTTACAGCCGCTGGCGGCCGTGGCCAGAGGTGCAGATCGACAGCTGGCAGCTGGCGCTGGGCGAATGGCAGGTGCGGGTCCATCACCTCTTTAGCGATCGGCCGCTGGAAAGCGCGGAGGGCGGCTTTAGCCTGCCCGGCCAGCAGGTGAATACTCGCGTAGAACCGGGGGCTTGCTGGCTACACAGCGGAGAAAGCCGGAGCGGCATTCTGGATATCGGTACGCCAGCGCGCTGCGGTGAAGTGGTTATGACGCCGCCCAACAGCAATCTGATGTGGCCGGAGCGCTGCGCCATTCCGGTGCTGCGCGGCGAACTGTCAGCCGGTGAGCACCTGCTGTGCTGTGCGGTGTGGGCCGGGGATAGCGATGTTACCGGACAGGAGCCGCCCCGCCTGCAGCGGGAAGGGCAGCAAATTGTGATTTGTCACGGCGAGCGGCAAACCGCATTTCGGCTTGTCGCCACAGGGAGAACATTATGACGGCTTCATCAACACCGACCCGCAGCGCCCAGCTCAGAATGAGCAGCTTTATTTTTCTCTACTTCTTTACCTGGTCATCCAGCTTTGGGCTCTACGCGCTGTGGCTCAGCCAGAAAGTAGGGCTGGACAGCATGACCATCGGCAGCGTATTTGCGGTGAACGGCCTGTTCGCCGTCATCCTCAAGCCGGTTTATGGCTACATCATGGACAAAATCGGCATGAGCAAGTGGCTGCTCTATTTTGTCTGCATTATCTCGGCTCTGATGGCGCCGTTCTTTGTGTGGGTCTATCAACCGCTGCTGTTGAACCACACCACCATCGGCATGTTTGTCGGCGCCTTCTGGCTCAGCCTGGGCTGGTACGCCGGGGTGGCGGCGGCGGAATCCTACGCCGATCGCTTTAGTCGCCTGTATGGTCTGGAGTTCGGGCGTATCCGGATGTGGGGCTCGCTGGGCTGGGCGCTGGCGGCGTCATTTTCCGGCCTGCTGTTTAACCTGACGCCGCTGGCGAACTTCCTGCTGAGTAGCGCCACCTCGGTGTTGATGTTACTGATGCTGGTCAGTCTCAAGCTGGGAGACGATCTGCTGCGCGACAACGATGTGATCGCCAAAGACAAGATTATGCCCGGCGATGTGGTGGCGCTGTTGCGTAACCGCAAGTTCTGGATGTTCAGCCTTTACGTGGCGGGCGTCGCCTGGATGATGTTTGTGGCCGAACAGCAGTTTCCGCGCTATTTCGTCTCGTTCTTCGACACCCGGGAGCAGGGCAACGCCTGGTTCGGCTATCTCAGCACCGTTCAGTCCGGCACCGAATTTGTGATGATGATGTTTATTCCGCTACTGGTAAACCGCTATGGCGCCAAAGCCGGGCTGATTATCTGCGGCTGCGTGGTCGGGGCCAGGCTTATCGCCTGCGGTCTGACCGAAGATCCGCTGGTGATCTCCATTATCAAGCCGCTGTACGGTCTGGAGATCTCGCTGCTGCTGATCTCGGTGTTCAAATATATCGCCGCCCATTTCGACAAAAAAGTGAATGCCACCATGTATCTGCTGGGCTATCAGGCGATGATTTACGTCGGCTCGGTGGTGGTGGCGCCGCCGGCGGGTTATCTCTACGACCGCATTGGCTTCGAGCACACCTATCTGCTGATGGGCGCCTGTGCGCTGCTGTTTACCCTGGTTTCTGTCTTTACGCTTTCCGGAGAGCGGCGCGCGCCCGTGCGCCAGGCGCCCCCAGCGGTGGTGTCTACTCCCGGCCAACCTTCCCAATGAGGAGACGTTATGATCCGTTCTGTCGTTACCGAGCCCCTGCGCCCCGTTGAACTGCATCAGGTTGACAGACCCGCGCTGAAAACTTTGCTGGAAGACGCGCTGGCGCGCGCTACCCGCCAGTTCGATAGCAATCTGGCGGCCTTTGGCGATAAGTTTCCCGGCGAAGCCTGCCAGGACGGGCGCTGGCCGCGTACCGAAAATGTGGAGTGGACGACCAGTTTCTGGGTCGGGCAATTATGGCTGGCCTGGGAACTGACCGGTGAAGCGCGCTACCGCGCAGCGGCGGAGCGCTATCTGCCGTCGTTCTATCGCCGTATTGAACAGCGAATTGACACCGCCACGCACGATCTGGGCTTCCTCTATTCGCTCTCCTGCGTCAGCGCCTGGCAACTGACCGGCAACGAGGCGGCCCGCCAGGCGGCGCTGCAGGCGGCGGATGCGCTGATGGAGCGCTACAACCCGGTGGCGAAGATAATCCAGGCCTGGGGCGATCTGCGCGATCCCGAACAGCAGGGGCGGATGATTATCGACTGCAACATGAACCTGCCGCTGCTTTACTGGGCCAGCCAGCAGACCGGCGATGCCCGCTATCGGGAGGCGGCGCGAGCCCATGCGCAACAGGCGGCACGCTATGTGGTGCGACCGGACGCCTCGACGTATCACACGTACTACATGGACGTGAATAGCGGCGAGCCGCGCTTTGGCAACACCCATCAGGGATTCAGCGACAACTCCTGCTGGTCCCGGGGCCAGGCCTGGGGCATCTACGGTTTCCTGCTGAGCTGGAACCACACCGGCGAGCGCGACTACGTTGATCTGTCGCGTAGTCTGGCGCATTACTTCCTGAACCGGTTGCCGGAAGATGATGTCTGCCACTGGGACCTGGCGCTGCTCGGCACCGACGCCGTGCGCGATAGTTCCGCGGCGGCCATTGCGGTGTGCGGTCTGCTGGAGCTGGTAAAGGCGCTGCCTACGCTGGATCCGCTGCGTCCGGCCTACGAGGAGATGGCGCTGCGGATGATGGAATCCCTGACCCGGCACTATCTTTCCCGGGACGATGAAGCCTGTGAAGGGCTGCTTAAGCATTCGGTTTACCATATGTCGAGCGGCAAAGGGGTGGATGAATGCTGTAGCTGGGGGGACTATTTCTGGCTGGAGGCGCTGATTCGTCTGCGGCAGAGCTGGTACTCGTACTGGTAATTTTCCTTATTCCCCATTTGGGGGGAGAGCGCCATCGCAGTTTGCCATTCTCCCCCTTGTTTCATCGACAGGAAATATTATTGCAGTGGTGCTGTGTTCAGGCGGAATATGTCACGCTGGCGAAGGCTCCGTTCACTTTGAGTTTATTTTTTATATGTCAGTTTCGGAGCCAGTGAACGGACCAGGGCGACTGAGCCCCCCTGGCCCGTTCACCGGCTGTGAATCAACAGAGAAGCAGTCACGAAAAGTGAACGGAACAGCCCTCCGCATCATCATATTCTGCCGCTTTTCTTCTGAAACAAAGCATCAGGGCGATGTTTACTGCCGAAGAACCTGAACCCCCTCCCGATCAATAAAACCTCGCCTGGATCACGAAATAGCCCCTCGCTTTATGCCTGAACTCGCTGAATTTATGTACACAATCACTGAAATTCTGCGCTGTGATTTTGCTCTCCTCTGAATGACGCTTTTCCCGCTACAACTTATGGCTGCATCACAATCTCGCAACATCAGGGTTTTTATGCCGTAACCCGACTAACAATAACGACCTGAAAGTTGGATGGAGTTCATTATGCGTAAATTGACCAAAGCGCTGGCGGCCATTGGCCTGGCCGCCGTCATGTCACAGTCTGCCCTGGCCGAAAACCTCAAGCTGGGCTTCCTGGTGAAGCAGCCGGAAGAACCGTGGTTCCAGACCGAATGGCGTTTTGCCGACAAAGCAGGCAAAGATCTGGGCTTCGAGGTGATTAAGATCGCCGTGCCGGACGGGGAAAAGACGCTGAATGCCATCGACAGCCTGGCGGCCAATGGCGCGAAAGGCTTTGTGATCTGTACCCCGGATCCCAAGCTGGGCGCCGCCATCATGGCCCGGGCCCGCAGTTACGATATGAAAGTGATCGCCGTGGATGACCAGTTTGTCTCTGCCGGCGGCAAGCCGATGGAAAGCGTACCGCTGGTGATGATGGCGGCCACCAAAATCGGTGAGCGTCAGGGGCAGGAGCTGTACAAAGAGATGCAAAAACGCGGCTGGGATGTGAAACAGACCGGCGTCATGGCGATTACCGCCAACGAGCTGGATACCGCGCGCCGCCGCACTACCGGCTCCATGGACGCGCTGAAAGCGGCAGGCTTCCCGGCGGATCAAATCTATCAGGTGCCCACCAAATCCAATGATATTCCCGGCGCGCTGGATGCCGGAAACTCGCTACTGGTTCAGCATCCTCAGGTAAAACACTGGCTGGTCATCGGCATGAACGATAGCACGGTACTGGGGGGCATTCGCGCCACCGAAGGCCAGGGCTTTAAGGCGGCGGATGTGATCGGTATTGGTATCAACGGCGTGGATGCGGTAAGCGAACTGTCGAAGTCGAAGCCCACCGGGTTCTACGGTTCGCTGCTGCCTAGCCCGGACGTTCACGGCTATAAAACCAGCGAAATGCTCTACAACTGGGTCACCAAAGATGCCGAGCCGCCGAAGTTTACCGAGGTGTCCGACGTGGTGCTGATCACCCGCGACAACTTCAAAGAGGAGCTGGCGAAGAAAGGGCTGGCGGCCACGAAGTAAGGGCTGAGGAGTAATGATGATACAGCAACAACCCGGCCTCGCGTTTCGCGGTATCGGAAAAGTGTTTCCCGGCGTGACCGCCCTGAGCGATATCAGCTTTGAGTGTCATGCCGGGCAGGTCCATGCCCTGATGGGGGAAAACGGCGCCGGAAAATCGACGCTGCTCAAGATTCTGAGCGGCAACTATCAACCCGAAAGCGGCACTCTGGTCATTGGCGGGGAAGAGCGGCGCTTTGACCGACCCGCCGCCGCGCTGGAGGCGGGTATCGCCATTATCTACCAGGAGCTGCACCTGGTGCCGGAAATGACGGTGGCGGAAAACATCAGCCTGGGGCAACTGCCCCAGCGCGGGGGGCTGGTGAACAACCGGCGTCTGAACGATGAGGCCAGACGCCAGTTAACCCGGCTGGGGATGGATATCGATCCCCGTACCCCGCTGAAATACCTGTCGCTGGGCCAGTGGCAAATGGTGGAAATAGCCCGGGCGCTGGCGCGAGATGCCCGGATTATCGCCTTCGATGAACCCACCAGTTCGCTGTCGGCCAGGGAGATCGAACAGCTGTTCCGGGTTATCCGTGAGCTGCGTGACGAAGGGCGGGTGATTATTTACGTCTCACACCGCATGGAGGAGATCTTCGCCCTGAGCGATGCCATCACGGTGTTTAAGGATGGCCGCTATATACGTACCTTTACCGATATGCAGGAGGTCGATCACGACCGACTGGTACAGGCCATGGTGGGGCGCGAGATTGCCGATATCTACGGCTGGCATCCGCGCGACCACGGCGACGAACGGCTGCGGCTGGAAGGTATCAAGGCACCCGGCGTGCGCGGGCCGGTGAGTCTGTCGGTGCGGGGCGGTGAAATCGTCGGCCTGTTCGGGCTGGTGGGGGCCGGGCGCAGCGAACTGATGAAGGGGCTGTTTGGCGCCACCCGCCTCCAGGAAGGGCAAATCTGGATCGATGGCGAGCCGGTTAACCTGCGCGATCCCGGCGCTGCGATTCGCGCTGGCATGATGCTGTGCCCGGAAGACCGCAAGGCCGACGGCATTATCGCGGTGCACTCGGTACAGGAGAATATCAATATCAGCGCCCGACGGCGTCATATCAACGCGGGCTGCCTTATCGATAACCGCTGGGAAGCGCAGAACGCCCGGCATCATATTCAGTCGCTCAATATTCGCACGCCGGGGGCGCATCAACTGGTGATGAACCTGTCAGGCGGCAACCAGCAGAAAGCGATACTGGGCCGCTGGCTGTCGGAAAGTATGAAGGTGATCCTGCTGGATGAGCCGACCCGCGGCATTGACGTTGGAGCGAAGCATGAGATCTACAACGTCATCTACGCGCTGGCGGAGCAGGGGGTGGCGGTGCTGTTCGCCTCCAGCGATCTGCCGGAAGTGCTGGGGCTGGCCGATCGCATTGTGGTGATGTGCGAAGGGCAGGTTACCGGGGAGTGTTTACATGGTCAGGCCGACGAGCAGCAGGTGCTGGCTCTGGCGATGCCGAAATCTGGCCGCGCCGCGTAAAGGGGGAAATTCGATGTCACTATTAACCACATCTGGCGCTTCCGGGTCGTCATTTTCACCGGGCCGTATCTGGGAACAGTACGGCATGCTGGTGGTCTTTGCGCTGCTGTTTCTGGCCTGCGCTATCTTTGTGCCCAACTTCGCCACCTTCGTGAATATGAAAGGGCTGGGGCTTGCGGTATCTCTTTCCGGGATGGTGGCCTGCGGCATGCTGTTCTGCCTGGCTTCCGGCGATTTCGATCTGTCGGTAGCGTCGGTGATCGCCTGTGCCGGGGTCACGACCGCCGTGGTCATCAATATGACCGAAAGTCTGTGGATTGGGGTGCTGGCCGGGCTGGCACTGGGAGCGGTGAGCGGGTTGATTAATGGCCTGGTGATCGCCTGGCTTAAGATCAACGCGCTTATCGCCACCCTTGCCATGATGCAGATCGTGCGCGGGCTGGCCTATATCATTTCCGACGGTAAAGCGGTGGGCGTTGAGGACGAGCGCTTCTTTACCCTGGGCTATGCCAACTGGCTGGGGCTGCCTGCGCCTATCTGGCTGACCGCAGGCTGTATGGTCATCTTCGGTTTTCTGCTTAACAAGACCACCTTTGGCCGTAATACCCTGGCGATTGGCGGTAATGAAGAGGCGGCGCGGCTTTCCGGAGTACCGGTGGTGCGTACCCGTATCATTATCTTTGTGCTTTCTGGTCTGGTATCGGCGGCGGCGGGCATTATTCTTGCTTCGCGTATGACCAGCGGCCAGCCGATGACCTCCATTGGCTTCGAGCTGATTGTCATCTCCGCCTGCGTGCTGGGCGGGGTGTCGCTGAAAGGGGGCGTGGGCAAGATCTCCTGGGTGATCGCCGGGGTGCTGATTCTGGGCACCGTGGAGAACGCCATGAACCTGCTGAACATTTCGCCGTTTTCGCAGTACGTGGTGCGCGGTCTGATTCTGCTGCTGGCGGTGATCTTCGACCGCTATAAGCAGAAGCTCAGAAGTCAGGCCTGATCGTTCAATCTGGCGCCAGTGTTACCGTCAACACTGGCGCTAAAAGCTGCTACTATGGGTGAATCTTTCCCCTGCGGGCAGTCACTGAATGACCGGAAAAGCGCCGAAAGCGGCCACCATCAAAGATATCGCCAGGCTGGCTGGCGTCACCAACATTACCGTGTCACGCACCTTTACCGCCCCGGAGAAGGTGCGCCCGGAAACCCGGGAGCGCATTCTGGCGGCGGCGCGTCAGCTCAACTACGTGCCCAACGCTTTTGCCCGCAGCATTAAGTCCAGCCGCAGCCGGATTATCGGTGTGGTCACTGACGATACCTTCAACATGGTCTATGCCCATATCATCAAGGCGTTGTGTCGGCTGGCGGATGCCCGCGGCTATTCGGTGATGATCTTTACCACCAACGGCAACCGCCAGACCGAAGCCCGGGCGCTGAGTACTCTGGTCAGCTACAAGGCGGCGGGGATTGTGCTGTCGGTGGTGGAGGATTCCGAGCGCTACGACACCAGTCATATCGACGTGGTACTCAATTCGGGTACCCCGCTGATTCAGTTGGATCGCCAGTTCGACAGTCGGCTCCCGGCGGTGTTTCTGAACAACAGCCGTGCCGGCGAGCTGGTGGCCGAGGCGGTGAACCGCAAGGGGTATCGCAATATTCTGGTGGTGGGCGGCAATGAGCATTCGCACATTACCCAGCACCGCATTGCCGGGATCCGCAGCGGTCTGGGTCCGGAGGTGAACGTCCGCTACTTCTACAGCGACTACCGCTACGAAAACGCCAAAGCGATGCTGCAATCCTGGTTTTCCACGGTCAACGAGCACTACGACTGCATCGTTGGGCTGAATGGTATGATCACCCTGGCGGCGGTGCACGTGGCGCTGCGCTGGGATTTTCAGGACCTGGGATTTATCTCTATCGACGAAGTGCCCTGCGCCGAGGACTACCGGGTGCTCATTCCCCATATCTGGCACGACAATAACCAGTGGGCGAAGCTGGTTTCCGAAAATATGTTTGCCGCGATTGAACGTCAGCCGTTCGAGGCCCGGGTCATGATTAATGGCTTTCTGAAAAACGTCTGAAAAATCAACTTATTGTTCCCTTTCTCTCTTAGCGCGTCACAGAGTGTGTTAATAAATTGTGACGCACTTCGGGGTTTCATGTTTTCGTGCATTCGAGATGTTGACGTTATCTTCACCTGTGCTTAACTTTTGATCGATATACAGACAGGCAGTAATAACAGAGCGGCAGATAGCCATTCAATGTGCTGTTAACGATCTCATTTTAAATGTTGACGTTAACATTTTTGGCGTGCGCCTCTCATAACAACGATAGACCCTACAATACCGGGAGCACCCTATGACTCACATCATGCAACGCATCGGCGCGCTTTGTGCCGCAGCGGCCCTGTTTGGCTTTTCCACTGTAGCCATGGCAAAGCCGCTGACCATCGGCATGTCGTTTCAGGAGATGAACAACGCCTACTTTGTCACCATGAAAGAAGCGCTGGACCAGGCGGCGGGGGAGATTAACGCCCAGGTGATTACCGCCGATGCCCGCCACGATGTCTCCAAACAGATCAACGACATCGAAGATATGCTGCAAAAGAAAATCGACATTTTGCTGATCAATCCCGCAGATTCCGTGGGCGTGGAATCGGCCGTTAATGAAGCGAAGAAGGCTGGAGTGGTGGTGATCGCCATCGACGCTCAGGCTCAGGGGCCCATCGACGCCTTTGTCGGTTCCAAAAACTACGATGCAGGCTTTAAGTCCGGGGAATATCTGGCTAAAGCGCTGGGCGGTAAGGGCAAAGTCGCCATTCTCGACGGGATTCCGGTAGTGCCGATTCTTGAGCGGGTAAAAGGTTTTGAAGCGGCGATGAAGAAGTATCCCGATATTGAGATCGTGACCAAACAGAACGGGCGTCAGGAACGCGACACCGCGATGACCGTGACTGAAAACATGCTGCAGGGCAATCCGGATCTCGCCGGTCTGTTTAGCGTCAACGACGTCGGCGCCCTTGGCGCGCTGTCGGCCATCCAGGCTAACGGCGCCAGCATCAAACTGGTGAGCGTGGACGGTCATCCGGAAGCCATCAAGGAGATTATGAAACCCAACTCACCGTTTATCGCCACGTCGGCGCAGTACCCGCGCGATATGGTGCGGCTGGGTATCGGCGTGGCGCTGGCGAAGCACTGGGGCAGCCAGGTACCGAAAACCGTGCCGCTGGACGTGAAATTAATTACCAAAGATAACGGCAAAGATTTCAGCTGGTAAAGCGGCGGGAGAGTGCTGATGGAACCGTTACTGCAACTGACCGGCATCCATAAATCCTTCCCCGGGGTACGGGCGCTGGATGATATTCACTTCACCCTGAAAGCGGGGGAGATCCACGCCCTGCTGGGAGAGAACGGCGCCGGGAAATCGACCCTGATGAAGGTGCTGTGCGGCATCTACCAGCCCGACGGCGGCGAGATCCGCATCGATGGCCGGGTCCAGCGCTTTCGCAGCTACCGCGATGCCATCGATGCCGGGGTCGGCATTATCTTTCAGGAGTTTTCGCTGATTCCCGAGCTGAACACGGTGGAGAATATCTTCCTGAATCGCGAACTGCGCACCCCACTGGGGCTTCTGGACCGGCGGGCGATGCGAACCCGTACCGCCGCCATCTTTAAGAGGTTGGGTATCGCTATCGATCCCGGCGTGCCGGTCGAAAGTCTGAGCGTAGCCCAGCAGCAGTTCGTCGAAATCGCCAAGGCGCTGGCGCTGGAGGCGCGTATTCTGGTGCTGGACGAACCCACCGCCACACTGACCCCCGGCGAGGCGGAACACCTGTTTAGCGTGATGCGCGATCTGCAACTGATGGGAGTGGGAATGGTGTTTATTTCCCACCATCTGGAGGAGATTTTCAGCGTTTGTGACGCGGTCACGGTACTGCGGGACGGCGGTTATATCGGCACGGTGACCACCCCGGAGACTGACAGCGCCCGGCTGGTGGAGATGATGGTCGGGCGGCGCGTGGAGCAGACCTTTCCGCCGAAGGATCATCCGGTAGATACCGCGACCACGCTGCTGGAAGCCTCGCTCCAGCCCGGTCGCGGAGCCCGGCCCATCGAATTTCAGCTACATCCTGGCGAAATTCTCGGCTTTGCCGGTCTGGTGGGCTCCGGGCGCACAGAAACTGTCGAAGCACTCATTGGCGCGCGCCCCTGCTGGCGTAAAACGGTGCGGCTTAACGGCCGGGAGATTCGGCTGCGCAGCCCGGCTGACGCGCTGGCCCAGGGCATAGGTCTGCTGCCGGAAAGCCGTAAAACCGGCGGTCTGGTGCTGTCATTCAGCGTGGCGCGCAATATCACCCTGAACAAAAACGCCCGCTGGCTGCGCTGGTTTGTACACGGCGCAGAGGACCGCTCGCAGGTGGCAAAACTGATTGAGCGGGTCGGGGTGCGCACGCCGGATGCCGATACCGAAGTGAATACCCTGAGCGGCGGCAATCAGCAGAAGGTGGTGATCGCCCGCTGGCTGAATCACGACTGTCGGGTGCTGATTTTCGATGAGCCGACCCGCGGAATCGACGTGGGGGCCAAGGCTGAAATCTACCAGCTGATGCGTCAGCTTACCCGCAAGGGGATCGCCATCATCATGATCTCATCGGAACTGCCGGAGGTGATTGGGGTATGCGATCGGGTACTGGTATTTCGCGGCGGTGAAGTCGCTGCAGAGCTGAGCGGGCCGGAGATCGATGCCGGCACCATTATGTTACAGGCTACGGGGAATGCATCATGAGTACGCTTCCACAGTCTCAGGGCGTTCAGGGAACGCGGCCTGCGACGCGCAGTCGGCTGGACCGCTGCCTTCATCATCCGGCATTTCTGCCGTTCATCGGCTTTATTGTGCTGTTTGTGCTGATGATCTTTATTAACGATAACTTTCTGACCGCCAATAACCTGACCAACGTGGCGCGCCAGGTGTCGATCAACGCCATTATCGCCGTGGGGATGACCTGCGCCATTCTGAGCGGCGGTATCGATCTGTCGGTGGGGCCGGTGATGGCGCTTTCCGGCACCGTTGCCGCCGGGCTGATGGTGGCTGGCGTGCCGGTGCCGCTGGCGATGCTGGCCGGTCTGGCGGTGGGCGCCGCTTTTGGCGCCATTAACGGCAGCTGTATCGCCTGGCTGCGGATGCCGCCGATTATCGTCACCCTGGCGACCATGGGCATCGCCCGCGGCCTGGGGCTGATTTACACCGGCGGCTACCCGATTTCTGGTCTGCCGGACGCCTTCTCCTGGCTGGGGCGCGGCACGCTGTTTGGGATCCAGGTACCGATTCTGGTGATGCTGCTGGTCTATCTGCTGGCCTGGTTAGTCCTTAATCATATGCCCTTTGGTCGCCATCTCTATTCGGTGGGCGGTAACGTCGAGGCGGCGCGCCTGAGCGGTATTCAGGTACCGCGAGTGCGGCTGCTGGTTTACGTGATTAGCGGTTTTACCGCGGCGCTGGCCGGACTGGTGCTCAGCTCGCGCCTGATGAGCGGACAACCCAACGCCGGTGAAGGTTTCGAACTGGACGCCATCGCCGCCGTGGTGCTGGGCGGTGCCGCCATCGCCGGGGGCAGGGGAGCGATTATCGGTACCCTGGTCGGGGCGATGATGCTGGGGGTACTCAATAACGGCCTCAATCTGATGGGAGTCTCCCCCTACGTTCAGAATGTGATTAAAGGTGCCATCATCCTTGCCGCTATCTGGATGAGCTCGATGAAGCGACGCTAAATAACCGGGGCGTGCGCGCCCCTACTTTTTATCGATAAATGTTAACGTTAACATTCCCGGAGAGAGCAACCATGCAAAACTTACCCAAAGAGATTAAACGTCTGGTGAATCATGGCCCGAAAGATTATCGCCTGGAGCGGGCGCCGCTGCCGGAGCCGGGTTCCAACGAACTGTTGGTTAAGGTGGGCGCCTGCGGCATCTGCGCGTCCGATGTGCACTGCCACCACGGCGCGCCCATGTACTGGGGCAGCGACAGCCAGCCCGCCTGGGTCAAAACGCCGGTGGTGGTGGGACATGAATTCTATGGCACCGTGGTGGGTTACGGTCCCGGAGCGCTGGAACACTTTAACGTCAAAGTGGGGGAGCGGGTGATCGCCGAGCAGATCGTGCCCTGCAACAAGTGCCGCTTCTGTCAGGATGGCAAATACTGGATGTGCGAAAAGCACGACATCTACGGCTTCCAGCGCGAAGACGCCGATGGCGGTATGGCGGATTACATGATCTTTAAGCCCAACAGCCGGGTGCACCGTATCCCCGACAGTCTGACCCACGAGGAGTGCGCGCTGATCGAACCTTTCGCCTGCGCGGTGCATGCGGTAAACCGCGCCACCATCGAATTTAATGATGTGGTGGTGCTGGCTGGCGCCGGACCGCTGGGGCTGGGGATGATCCAGGCAACGCGCCTGAAAAACCCTAAACTGTTTATCGTACTGGATACGGTACCGGCACGGCTGGAGCTGGCACGTAAGCTGGGGGCCGATCTGGTGATTAACCCGCTGGAAGAGGATGCCATCAGTAAAGTGAAGCAACTGACCGACGGCTACGGCTGCGATGTGTATATCGAAGCGACCGGTAACCCGGCAGGGGTAAAGCAGGGGCTGCAGATGATCCGCAAGCTCGGGCGCTATGTGGAATTCAGCGTTTTTGGCGAAGAGACCACGGTGGACTGGTCGATCATCGGGGATCGTAAAGAGCTGGAAGTGCGCGGTTCGCACCTTGGTCCCCATTGCTATGAAACGGTGATCAACTTTTTTGCCCGCAAGCTGTTTACGGCCGAAGGGGTGGTCACCCATACCCTGCCGCTGGAACAGTGGGAGCAGGGATTTGCCATGGCGGCCAGCGGCGAATCCATCAAAGTACTGCTGGTGCCTTAAACGGAGTCAATGATGGAATATGGGGCCGGACGTGACGCCGCGCCCGGCAGCCCTGCGCGACGCAGGGACTGAACCATAGCGAAAAGTTATCAATCCCTGGCCCTTTCCGGCGGGGATTTTCTTTTATTTGAAAGCGTAACGTCAGACACACCGCGCCCTGAGGCTATAATCAATTATGGCGAGCTTTGCCATGCTGTCTATACTTACATGGTTGAATGATAATCAAAGGTAACGCTTGGCTTATCATCCATATCACATAAGGAGGAGACAGAAGGTGACTGACGATTCATCTGTACCGCCCCTCATTCCTGGCCATTTCGGCTTTTTCTTCGATTTAGACGGTACCCTGGCAGAGATTCAGCCGCGCCCGGAGCAGGTCTTTATTCCGGAGCCAGTTCGCCAGCTGTTGGGGCAGTTGGCAGAATTGACACAGGGGGCTGTGGCATTGATTTCAGGGCGCTCCATAGTCGAGCTGGATGAGCTGGCTGCTCCGCTGCGTTTACCGCTGGCGGGCGTGCATGGCGCAGAACGCCGTGATATCCATGGTAAGACCCACCGTTTCGAACTCGCACCCGCACTGGTCGCGAGACTACAGGAAAGCCTGACCCACGGGCTTTCCCCCCTTGAGGATACCTGGCTTGAAAACAAAGGCGCGGCTTTTGCGCTGCACTATCGCCAGGCGCCTCAGCATGCCGCAGCCGTGATGGCGCTGGCCCAGGGGGTAGTGGCTCAGCATCCGGCGCTGGTGCTTCAGCCCGGCAAGTGTGTGGTAGAGATTAAAGCGCAGGCGGTCAATAAAGGCGCGGCTATCGAGGCCTTTATGAGCGAATCGCCGTTTAACGGCCGCAGACCGCTGTTTGTTGGCGATGATTTAACCGATGAAAGCGGGTTCGATGTCGTCAACCGGCTGCATGGGATAAGTATTAAAGTCGGGGAGGGAGAAACCCGGGCGCAGCTTCGTCTGTCCGGCGTGGGCGAGGTGCATCGCTGGCTGGCGCAGGTTGTCAGCCAGAACGGGCAGCAAAACGATAATTTCACCATGAGGAGGTCAGGTCATGAGTCGTTTAGTCGTAGTCTCTAACCGTATCGCAACGCCGGATGACAGAAAGTGCAGCGCTGGCGGGCTGGCTGTAGGCATTCTCGGTGCGTTGAAATCATCGGGAGGTCTCTGGTTTGGCTGGAGTGGTGAAACCGGCGATGAAGAGGCGCCGCTACAGCAGGAGACCAGCGGTAATATTACCTGGGCCTCGTTTCATCTGAGCGAGCAGCATTACGAACAGTATTACTGTCAGTTTTCCAATGCAGTACTGTGGCCCGCATTCCACTACCGGCTCGATCTGGTCAAGTTTCAGCGTGAGGCCTGGCAGGGCTACCTGGAGGTTAACGGCATCCTGGCGGAAAAGCTGCGTCCGCTGGTGGAGCCCGATGATACCCTGTGGGTGCATGACTACCATCTGCTGCCTTTCGCCAGCGAACTGCGCCAGCGCGGCGTGGACAACCGCATCGGCTTCTTTTTGCATATACCTTTCCCGACGCCGGAGATCTTTAACGCGCTGCCGCCCCATACCGAACTGCTACAGCGTATGTGTGATTACGATCTGCTGGGCTTTCAGACCGAAGGGGACCGGCTGGCGTTCCTTGAAAGCGTCGCCAGCCAGACCCGGCTGACTCATGTTGGCTCGCATCAGCACAGCGCCTGGGGCCGCTCGTTCCGTACTGCGGTTTATCCCATCGGCATTGAGCCGGATGAGATCGCCGAACAGGCGGCGGAACCGCTGCCGCCCAGGCTGGTGGAGCTTAAGCAGGAGCTGGGTAACATCCGCAATATCTTTTCGGTAGAGCGTCTGGACTACTCCAAAGGATTGCCGGAACGCTTCCAGGCCTTTGAGGCGCTGCTGGAAAACTACCCGCAGCACCGGGGCAATATCCGCTATACCCAGATAGCGCCCACCTCGCGCGGCGATGTTCAGGCCTATCAGGATATTCGTCACCAACTGGAGACCGAGGCTGGGCGGATTAACGGCAAGTACGGACAACTGGGCTGGACGCCGCTCTATTACCTGAACCAGCACTTTGAACGACGTCTGTTGATGAAGGTGTTCCGCCACGCCGATGTGGGGCTGGTGACGCCGCTGCGCGACGGTATGAACCTGGTGGCTAAGGAGTACGTCGCGGCGCAGGATCCGGAAAACCCCGGGGTGCTGGTGCTCTCTGAGTTTGCCGGCGCCGCTCAGGAGTTAACCTCGGCGCTAATCGTCAATCCTTACGACAGGGACGATGTCGCCAGCGCGATGCACCGGGCGCTAACCATGCCGCTGGCCGAACGCCTGGCGCGCCACGGCGAGATGCTGGAAGTGGTGAAGTCTAATGATATCAACCACTGGCAGCGCAGTTTTGTGCGGGACCTAAAGGCGGTTATTCCCCGTAGTCAGCTACGGATACGGCGACCGGACGCCATCACGGCGATGGCGGGGGTTAAACGCTAGTTCAGCGCGACCAGCAGCACATCCACGCAGCTGGTCGCCACCACCGAACGGGCCGAACAGAGCGCCTTGCCGAAGAGATTCTGATTATGGTTGCCGTAGATAATAAGATCGATATCGCTGTGCTGACACAGATGGCGCAGATATTCGCTGAGTTCGCCGCTGGCGATAAGCGTCTTCGCAATGGGATACCCCGCTCGTTGGCATAATCCATCCAGAAACATCTGGCTCTCTTCGCGCAGCAGTTCCCGCAGGCTACCGAGCATTGGCGCCGCCATCTGATTATAGAGTTCCGGATCCGCCGTGACCGTTAACAGCGTAATCTGCGCCCCCGACGGGCGCGCCAGTTCGACCGCTTTTTCCACCAGTCGATCGCTTTCCGGGGTCGCCGCCACGGCGACCAGAAGATGACGCCAGCTCATAATGCCTCCTGCCTTACGCGTCGCTTCACTCCTTAAAGTCTGGTCTATTTTCGGCGGAATAACAGGGGGAATGGGCTATCTGGCATAAAATGTTCACCGTTATTTAATTCCCAGCCGCTTAGCTAACCGGTGCAGGTTGGCGACATTGACATCGAGCTCTCTGGCCGCGGCTGCCCAGTTGCCGTGGCTGTGCGTCAGGGCCTGGCGCACAGCGCGACGCTGGAAGTCGTCGGTGGCATCGCGCAGCGACAGCCCCAGGGGCGCAGGCTCTTGGATGCTGACAACCGGTGCCAGAGAAGTCGGGGAATGAGACGGGTCGTTAAGCGCGAAATGGCCGGGCTCCAGCACCACCTCGCTGCCGGAGCCGGTGGCTCTGGCCAGTACGATGGCGCGATAAATCGCATGTTCCAGTTCGCGGATATTGCCAGGCCAGCCGTAGTGCAGCAGGCGCTGAAGCGCTCCCTGGCTCAGCACTACCTGGGTCAGACCCAGACGCTGGCGGCTCTGCTCGCAGAAAAAACCAGCCAGCAGGGCGATATCGTCGCCGCGCTCGCGCAGCGCCGGGACCGACACCGGGAATACACTCAGGCGGTGGAACAGATCGGCGCGGAAGTTGCCGTCCAACACCTCCTGCTTAAGGTCGCGATTGGTGGCGGCCAGGACCCGTACATCGACCCGCAGGCTGCGATCGTCTCCCACCCGCTGGATATCGCCGTACTGCAGCACCCGCAGCAGTTTGGCCTGCAATGGCAAAGAAAGCTCGCCGATCTCATCCAGAAACAGCGTGCCCTCGTGGGCCATTTCGAATTTACCGCTGCGATTGCTGATAGCGCCGGTGAAGGCGCCTTTCACGTGGCCGAACAGTTCGCTTTCCGCCACGCTTTCCGGCAGCGCGGCGCAGTTCAGATAGACCAGCGGCTTTTCCGCACGCGTCGAAGCCCGGTGGATGGCGCGGGCCACCAGTTCCTTCCCGGTGCCAGTTTCGCCGCTAATCAGTACGTTGAGATCGGAAGGGGCGACAATCTCAATCTCTTTCTTAAGCTGCATCATGCCCGGTGACAGGCCGATCATCTCGCTATCCGGGGCTTTGCTTCCCTGATGGGGCGCGGGCAGAACATCGTGGTTTTCCAGTTGTTCAATCAACAGGGCGTTATTCAGGGCGCCGGCCGCCAGTACGGCGATAAGCCGCAGCTCCTCATCGCTAAAGGTGTCGAACTGGGTCGGGTTCATGCCGTCCATGGTCAGGGCGCCGATCAGCGTCTGGCTGGCGAACAGCGGCAACCCCACGCAGGCGTGCACTTTCAGTACCTCCTGGTCCGGGATCAGTCCGTCGTAAGGATCGGGCAGTGTGCTGTCCGCCGGGAAGCGCACCACATCCCCGGCGCGGGCGATAGCCTCCAGGCGTGGATGTGCTTCCAGGGCAAAGCGTCTCCCCAATACGTCGGGAGAGAGGCCGTCGATGGCCAGTGGCCGGAACTGTTGCTGCTCGTAGCGCAGCAGGGCGCAGGCGTCGCAGTCCAGCACTTCACGCAGGGTGCTAATCAGCCGCTGGAAGCGGTTTTCCTGACTGATGCCGTTCTGGAGCTCAATAGCGATTTTCGCCAGTAGATTAACGGAGAGGCTCATCGATTGTCCCTTGTCGTCATTATGACTGTATTGGATGTCAATATGACAATTATAGGTATAGTCACTATGACAATCAAAAAATTGTCTAAAAATAAATTATCTTCATAAATCAATAAATTAAAAAGTTGGCACGGATCCTGATATATGACAGACAACACACTTATTTGTCAGTACATCATTGATCGAGGTTAACAATGGCTATTCACGTTAAGAACAACATCCACTGGGTCGGGCAGCGTGACTGGGAAGTGCGTGATTTTCACGGCACCGAATACAAAACCCTGAAAGGCAGCAGCTACAACAGCTACCTGATCCGCGAAGAAAAAAACGTCCTTATCGACACCGTTGACCACAAATTTAGCCGTGAATTCGTGCAGAACCTGCGCGCGGAAATCGACCTTGAGAAGATCGATTATATCATTATTAACCACGCCGAAGAGGATCACGCGGGTGCGCTCTCTGAGCTGATGGCCGCTATCCCCAATACGCCGATCTACTGTACCGCCAACGGCGTGGATTCCATTACCGGCCATCATCATCACCCGGAGTGGAACTTCAATGTAGTGAAAACCGGCGATACTCTGGATATCGGTAATGGCAAACAGCTAATCTTCGTTGAAACCCCGATGCTGCACTGGCCGGACAGCATGATGACCTACATGACCGGCGATGCAGTGCTGTTCAGCAACGACGCCTTCGGTCAGCACTACTGTGACGAACACCTGTTCAACGACGAAGTAGACCAGGCTGAGCTGTTTGAGCAGTGCCAGCGCTACTACGCCAACATCCTGACGCCGTTCAGCCGCTTGGTGACGCCGAAAATTACTGAAATCCTCGGCTTTAACCTGCCGGTAGATATGATTGCCACCTCTCACGGCGTGGTATGGCGCGATAATCCGACCCAGATCGTTGAGTTGTATCTGAAGTGGGCGGCAGACTACCAGGAAGATCGCATCACCATCTTCTACGACACTATGTCCAACAATACCCGCATGATGGCCGACGCTATCGCACAGGGAATTAACGAAGTGGATCCACGCGTGGCGGTGAAAATCTTCAACGTGGCGCGTCACGACAAAAACGAAATTTTGACCAATGTCTTCCGCTCTAAAGGGGTACTGGCGGGCACCTCGACCATGAACAACGTGATGATGCCGAAAATCGCGGGTCTGGTAGAAGAGATGACCGGTCTTCGTTTCCGTAACAAACGCGCCAGCGCCTTTGGTTCCCACGGCTGGAGCGGCGGTGCGGTGGACCGGCTCTCTACCCGTTTGCAGGATGCCGGTTTTGAAATGTCCCTGAGCCTGAAGGCCAAATGGCGCCCGGACGTCGACGCGCTGGCGCTGTGCCGCGAGCACGGCCGGGAAATCGCCCGCCAGTGGGCCTTGTCTCCGCTGCCTCAGACCGCCAGCGTCCCGACGGCGGAAAGCGCCAGCAGCGAGCCGGAGCAGTCGGCAAGTGTCGGTTGCGCCGACCTGGGGCCGCGTATGCAGTGCAGCGTCTGCCAGTGGATCTACGATCCCGAGCAGGGCGAACCGATGCAGGGCGTTGAGCCGGGCACGCCCTGGAGCGAGGTGCCGGATAACTTCCTGTGCCCCGAATGTTCGCTGGGTAAAGATGTTTTCGATGTACTGGCTTCGGAGGCAAAATGAGTCAGGGTATCGTCATTATCGGGTCGGGCTTCGCGGCCCGACAACTGGTCAAAAGTATCCGTAAGCTCGATGCCGGGGTGCCGCTGACCCTGATTGCCGCTGACAGCATCGATGAGTACAACAAGCCCGATCTCAGCCATGTGATGAGTCAGGGGCAGCGGGCGGACGAAATGACCCGTCAGCGCGCAGGAGAATTCGCCGAACAGTTTAACCTGCGGCTGGTGCCGGACACCTGGGTTACGGATATCGATGCCGATAACCGGGTGGTTAAAGGCAACGGTCAGCAGTGGCACTACGACAGCCTGGTGCTGGCCACCGGCTCGTCGGCGCGTCTGCCGCCAGTCGAGGGGCGGGAGCTGTTGCTGACCCTTAACAGCCAGCAGGAGTACCGCGCCTGTGAGTCGCGGCTGATAGATGCCCGTCGGGTCATGATTCTTGGTGGTGGTTTGATTGGCTGTGAACTGGCGATGGATTTCTGCCGCGCCGGTAAGCAGGTGACCGTGGTTGATAACAGCCCCAGCCTGCTGGCTTCGCTACTGCCGCCGGAAGTGAGCGGGCGTCTGCAGCATAAGCTCAGCGCCATGGGGATTGAGATTCTTACCGGTCAGCAACTATTGATGCTTGAGCGCGGCGCAACCGGGCTGGAAGTTCGCCTGGCCAGCGGCAGGGTACTGGAAGTGGATGAAGCGATTTCCGCTATTGGTCTGCATGCTAACAGCGATCTGGCGCGACGCGCCGGTCTGACGGTGAATCAGGGGATTGTGGTGGACGACGGGCTGCGTACCTCCCGGGAGCATATCTATGCGCTGGGTGACTGTGCCGAAATCAATGGCCGCCTGATGCCATTTCTGCAACCAATACTGCTGGGCGCCATGACCCTGGCGAAAAATCTACTCGGTCAGAATGCCAGCCTGAAGCTGCCAGCGATGCTGGTGAAAATCAAAACCCCGGAACTGCCCTTACAGCTGGCGGGGGAAACACGGCGAAACGACCTTAACTGGCAGATTTCTACAGGGCCGGAAGGGCTGATCGCCAAAGGTTTCGACCAGGCCCAGAAGCTGTGTGCTTTTGTGGTCAGTGAAGGGCAGGTACCTCAGGCCTTCGCACTGCTCAGAGAGCTGTAATAACCTTAACCTCTCCCGCGCAGGATGCGCGGTATGCCTTTAGCCGGAGCCTTTCCGGTTCGTTAGTCCGTTTGCCCCGCTGGTCGGGGCTTTTTTACATCAGGGCACAGCAGGTTGCGATATGCCTTCCACAACGCGATTTTAATCCAGGATAGCGATTGACGATTTTATCGCCGCCTGGATAGGATTTCGCTGGCAACGCGTGGCGGTAATGGATTATCAGGGAAGGAGAAAAAAAGCATGGTGGAACATCAGGAAATAACCTTTGGTGATGCTCGTGTACCGGTGGGTTGTTGTACCCGGGGGCAATTCCAGTTGTTAATGAAGATAGTCTCCAGAGTGACCAGAGAATATTCGGCACAGACTGACTTCGCTGAGATAAGTCGGGGTGATTGTCCGTGCTATGTTGTTGAGGTTTTTAATAAGGATCCGGCAACAGTGGCGGATATGAATTTTTCTCTGGCTGAGGCGGTCTGTGATGAGTCTGCGTTAGACGACTGTGAGTTGATTGCTTACTTCTCTTCACCGGCGATCTGGCGTAAAGGGAGGCTCTATGGCGATAAACAGTCGTGATTTCCTTTATATCGCCAGGCAGTTGTGCATACAGGATGATGAAGCGTCGCTAAGAAGTGCCATATCAAGGGCATATTACGCGATGTTCCATGAGGCGATGCAAAGTCTGAACTGTGTTCCTGAATATACCTGCAATCATCACGGTAATCTTATCGGCTATATGATTACGCCTGCCGAGTGCAAAGGCGAGCCTTTTCGGAAACGCGATTTACAGGGGCTGGGATATAGCCTTAAGCAGATGCGAGAGGCCAGAAATAAAGCGGATTATCATATTACCGATGTCATGGTATCACGCGATATGGCTGAACAAAGTATTAGTACCGCGGAGCGTTATTTCACTCAATGGGCGAATTTAAAGTCGACCCGAGCGTGATAGCGCTTTTCACTTCGGCAGGGCTTTTTCTGGTTCGCCCATCCGTTTGCCCCATTACCCGGGGCTTTTTTACGTCTGCAGTATAGCGTGATGTTCCCCCGGTTTTTGTCTTATTTTTCCCGCCATTCCCTGGCCTTTCCCCCATTTCAAAACACCGATTTTGATAAAAGCAAACCACTGTTTTATAAATCAGTGAAGCCGATGGTGGCACTCTTTGCATTTTTGCCAGCGTGGCTGCGCGGCTGGCAAAAACAGAAAGGTTTGATCGCGGAAATCGCCGGTACTTTAGCAGGGTAAGGGATTCCCTCATGTCGGTTGACGACAAAAAACAGTGAAGGGTGATGGCAATGAAAACAAGAAAGATTGGACTGGTTAACTACCTCGCCTACGGTTCTGGTGACTTCCTCGGTGCCGGAACCACCGCGCTTACCGCTGCATGGCTACTCTATTTCTATACCACCTTCTGTGGTTTGTCGCCGATAGAGGCGACCTTTATATTCGCCATGGCGCGCGTGCTGGACGCGGTGGTCAGCCCATTGATGGGCTTTCTGACCGATAACTTTGGCTCCACCTGGTTGGGTAAGCGCTTTGGGCGCCGCAAATTCTTTATTCTGCTCGGTATTCCCTGCGTCTTTAGCTACAGCCTGATGTGGGTCGGGGAGATGAACTACTGGTATTATCTGCTGACCTACCTGGTGTTCGATGTGGTCTACACCATGATCCTGGTGCCCTATGAAACCCTGGTGCCAGAGATGACCGATGACTTCAAACAGAAGACCAAATTTTCCGGTGCCCGTATTGCCCTGGCCCAGCTGTCGGCCATTCTTGCCGCCTTCCTGCCGGGCGTACTGCTGAGTCTGTTTGGCAAGGATAATGCCGTCTCCTTCTTCTATGCAAGCCTGGTTTTCTCTACCATTTGCGCCATTGTCCTGACGCTGGTCTGGTTCTATACCTGGGAACGACCCAGGGAAGAGTGGACAGAGGCGCAGTTGCGCGCCGAGGAAGAGAAAAAAGGGCTGACGCTGCGCCAGACCCTGAAGCGTCTGACGACCGAACTGAGTTCCACGTTACGTATCCGCATTTTTCGCCAGCATCTGGGGATGTATCTCGGTGGTTATATCGCCCAGGACGTGTTTAACGCGGTCTTCACCTACTATGTGGTCTTCGTACTGATGCAGAGCGCCACCGTGGCCTCTAATCTGCTGGGCACCATGGCTATCATGCAGTTTGTGTCGGTTATCGCCATGATCCCGCTCTGTATCCGCTTCGGACCGGCTCCCTCGTATCGCATGGTGGTGGTGCTGTTTGGTCTGAGTTCGCTCTCTTATGCGGTGCTGTGGTATGCCGGTATGAGCGATATCTTCTCGCTGCTGGTACTGGTTTCCGCTCTGGCGGGCCTGGGCCGCGGCGGCATCAACTATGTACCCTGGAACACCTATACCTATATCGCCGACGTGGATGAGGTGATCACCGGTCAACGTCGCGAAGGGATCTTCGCCGGCATTATGACCCTGACCCGTAAAGCCTCCCAGGCCGGTGCCGTGATGCTGGTGGGCATTGTGATGCAGCTTTCTGGTTTTGTTTCCGGTCAAAGTACCCAGCCGCCAGCGGTGAGCCATACCATCCTGATGGTTCTGAGTGTGGGCACCATTGCGGTACTGGCGATAGGCTTCCTGATCTCCCTGCGCTTTAAGCTCGACCTGAAAACCCACAGCATCCTGCGTGAAGAGACTGAGAAAATGCGCATCGCGGGCCGTACCACACCGGAAAATGTTACACCGCAAGCGCGCGCTACCGTCGAAATGCTGGCGGGGCTCCCCTACGACGCTCTGTGGGGCAATAACAATATTGGTTACCTGAACCGCAATAAACCTGCGGCACCGAAGCTGAATAATGCAGCGGCGACGCCCATAAATTCGACGTTAAACAGAGGTTAAGTTGATGATTGTTTATCCTGTAAAACACAGTCCGCTGCTGCGCCAGCCGGCCCGTTTTATCGCTCGCGACGAGCTGAAAAGCCTGATCCATAAGGTGACGGACAATCTGGTGAATATTCACGACGAAACCGGGGAGTTCCTGCTGCGTCTGGATGATGGTCGGGTGATCGATACCAAAGGCTGGGCCGGTTGGGAGTGGACTCACGGCGTAGGGCTGTACGGCATCTGGCAGTATTATCACCAGACCGGCGATGCCAAAATGCGCGATATCGTGGACCGATGGTTCGCCGACCGCTTCGCTGAGGGAGCCACCACCAAAAACGTCAATACCATGGCGCCGTTTCTGACCCTGGCGTACCGCTATGAAGAGACTGGCGATCAGACGCTGCTGCCCTGGCTGGATAGCTGGGCTGAGTGGGCGATGTCTGAGATGCCGCGCACCGAACACGGCGGTATGCAGCATATTACGCTGGCGGAAGAGAACCACCAGCAGATGTGGGACGACACCCTGATGATGACGGTACTGCCGCTGGTTAAGATCGGCAAGTTGCTCAATCGCCCGGAGTATGTGGAGGAGGCGACCTATCAGTTCCTGATGCACGTTCAGTATCTGATGGACAGGGAAACAGGGCTCTGGTTCCACGGCTGGAGTTTTGAAGGTAACCACAACTTTGCGCGGGCGCGCTGGGCCCGCGGCAATAGCTGGTTGACCATGGTGATCCCGGATTTTCTGGAGCTGGTGGATCTGCCAGAAAATAACGCGGTGCGCCGCTATCTGATTCAGGTGCTGGAAAGCCAGGTGGCGGCGCTGGCGCAGTGTCAGGATAAGAGCGGTCTGTGGCACACGCTGCTGGACGATCCCAACTCCTACCTTGAGGCTTCCGCCACTGCGGGCTTTGCCTACGGCATTCTGAAGGCGGTGCGTAAGCGCTATATCGATAAGGCGTATGCCCCGGTGGCGGAAAAGGCGATTCAGGGCGTGATCGCCAATATTTCGCCGGATGGCGAGCTGCTGCAGGTCTCGTTTGGCACCGGCATGGGCAGCAGTCTCGACTTCTATCGCAATATTCCGCTGACCTCCATGCCCTATGGCCAGGCGATGGCGATCCTCTGTCTGTCGGAGTTTCTGCGAACTTATTTGTAAAAGGGATGATGCGCGGCCCCAAAGAGATTTGGGGCCGCGCAGCAGGAATCAGGAGAGGGCGCCAAAGGCGTGGGGAATCACATCCGCATTTAACCCGATGATGGCTTTGGCCGTCATTTTGCTATCCGGGGTCACCACGGGTGTTGCGGCAATGCGATGCAGCGGGCAGATATCCGACACGCTGTTAAGCCCGCCATCCGCCAGGCAGAGGCCGTTGGTCGAGTATAACGGTGACGAAAAAACATAACCCGCCATGGTCAGGATGACGGCAACGGCGGCCATAACGATAGCGGTGTTTTGTACGTATTTCATCTTGTGTGATTATCCTCAACGGAGAAGTTAACGGAGTAACGTCTTAGCAGGATGCACAATAACGCCGAAGCCGACTGGACAATATCTGACGAGTACGAAAAAGCCCCGGCCATGGTATGACCGGGGCTTACTGTTATCCGCGCGACCTGTTATCAGGCGCCGGCCGGTACCGCGTGGGCGGTATTATTCAGTATCGGTCCCTGATATTTTTCGATCTCCAGTTGGGCCATCTGGCCACAGTTGCCCTGAGCCAGGCTGCTCGATCCGATATCGAAGGTCAGGCAGTTGACGTTGCCGTTCTTACACAGTGACCCCTCCTGGCGCGGATCCGCCGGATCGAACCAGGCCCCCTCGCTGATACGCACCACGCCCGGGCGTACCCGTTCGGTCACCACGGCGCCTACCAGAATCTGACCGCGATCGTTAAAGGCCCGCACCAGTTCGCCATCGCCGATGCCGCGCGCTTTGGCATCCTGCGGGTGGATCCAGACGGCTTCGCGATCCGCCACCGCATATTTTTTACGCAGCGGCGTATTGTCGAGCTGCGAGTGCAGGCGGTTGATTGGGTGCGCGGTGTTAAGCGATAGCGGATACTTGCTCGCTTCCGGCCCCTGATACCATTCATGAGGAGGCAGCCAGCCCGGCAGGCCGGGGCAGTCGGTATAGCCCATTTTGGCGACTGCTTCGGAGTAGATTTCAATCTTACCGGAAGGGGTGCCCAGCGGGTTAAGCAGTGGATTTTCCCGGAAGTCGGCAAAGCGTACCCACTTTTTGTTCTCTTCCGGGACCGGGAAGCGGATGTAGTTGTTCGATGCCCAGAACATGTCGAACGGCGGCAGCGCCACCCGGGCATTACGGGCCTGGGCTTTCATATCGTCGTACATCCCCTTGAGCCACTGCATTTCGTCTTTGCCTTCGGTAAAGGCTTCCTGCACGCCCAGTTTGGCCGCCAGCCCGGCGAAGATATCGAAATCGTTGCGCGACTCATGCTGCGGCGGTACGCACTGGTGCATCGGGAAGACATAGAGCTGCGAATAGTCGCCGCCCATCTCCAGATCGTTACGCTCATAGCTGGTGGTGGCCGGAAGCACGATATCGGCGTACTTCGCGGTCGCGGTCCAGTAAGGTTCGTTCACCACGATGGTTTCCGGGTGCTGCCAGGCTTTGATCAGCGCGTTGGTGTCCTGGTGCTGATGGAAGGTGTTGCCCCCGGCTACATAGACCATCTTCACATCAGGGTAGGTGACTTTAGCGCCGTTAAAGTCGATGGTTTTGCCAGGACTCGCCAGACATTCGGCGATGCGCGCTACCGGAATGGGCGTCGGGCTATTTTTAGGCGCGTCTCCAGCCGAGATCCCGGCGAGTATTCCGCCGCGCGCCGTCGGACTGCCGCCGGAAGAGTAGTGGTAGCTGAAGCCGAAACCGCCGCCGGGCAGGCCAACCTGCCCCAGCATGGCCGCCACGGTCACCAGCAGCCAGTGCGGCTGTTCGCCGTGGTGCTGACGCTGAATGCCCCAGCCGCCCATGATCATGGTGCGGCTCTTTGCCATATCCCGGGCAAGCTGGCGCAAAGCATCGGCTTCCACGCCGCAGATGGCGGCGGCCCAGTCGGCATCTTTCACCACGCCGTCCTGTTCGCCGTTCAGGTAGGCGGCAAACTTATCGAAGCCAACGGTGTAGGTCTTCAGAAAATCGGGGTTGTGCAGCTTTTCGGCCATCAGGGTATGGGCGATCCCCACCAGCATGGCGCTGTCGGTGTAGGGGCGCGGAGCGACCCATTCGGCGTTCAGATAGTCGGTGCTGTCGCTCTTCACCGGATCGATACTGATCACCCGCACGCCTTTTTTCTTCAGCGCTTCAAAGCCCGCTGGCCCCACGTGATCCGGGATGTTCCAGCTGTTCTTAAGCGTAATCATCGGATTACAGCCCCAGAGTACCACCAGTTGGCAGTTTTCCAGCAGATCCGGCCAGGCGGTTTGCTGTTCGTAGACCTCCATGGAGCCTACCACGTGGGACATGATCACCTGAGCGGCGCCAGTGGAGTAGTCCCCCGCGTAGCCCAGAAAGCCGCCCGCCAGATTCATCAGGCGCTGCAGCAGAGTACGACTGTTGTGCAGCATCCCGACGCTTTTCCAGCCGTAGGATCCGGCGTGGATCGACTGTGGACCGTGCTCCTGCTGCAGGCGGCGAATTTCGTTGCTGACCAGGGTCAGCGCCTTATCCCAGCTCACCCGCACCCACTCGTCGCAGCCGCGAAGTTCCGGGCGACAGTTCTGGGCGCCGCCTTCAAGCCAGCTTTTACGCACCATCGGGTATTTTACCCGGTTGGGGGCATGGACCTGGTGGGGGGCCATGCTAATCAGCTCGTTAGGGAAGGGATCGTCCTGTACCGGGCGGGTTTCCACCATTTTGCCATCCCGAACGATGGCCTCAAAAGCGCCCCAGTGGGCGCCGGTCAGAATGCCTTTCTGCGCCTGACGCAACGCCACAAACTGCGGCAGCGCCTGGCTGATAGCTTCGGCCAGCGCCGATCGCGGCCACAGGCTACCCAGCAGTGAAACGCCCCCCAGGGCAGCGGCGCCGGTCAGAAAGCGACGACGGGTTATCTGCATAGCTTCAGGTTGAGTTTTCATTATTGAGCCTCCTTGACTTCGCCCTGAGCGGTTGACGGCATATCGCTGGCATGTTGCTGAACGTAGCGGGTCAGCACCCGCAGCTGCTCCTGATTCAGGGAGGTACGCGGCGCCATCCCTTTGATCACCCCAATCCACTGATTGGCGTTAAAGCGATCGAGGGCGGTCAGACCGTGACAGCCGGTGCAGTTAGCGGACATCATGGATGCAGCGTAATCCCAGATCTTCTGCTGGTTATCAATCAGCTGGCTGGCGGGCAGCCAGACCTCAAGTGCGGTGCGATGCCACAGCAGATGAGTTTCCGGATCGGTCATTTCGCTCAGGCGTTTCACTTTGGTGCGGGCCTCTTCACCCAGCAGCACGCTCAGAATGCGTTTACCGGCGGCTTCGTAGAATACTTCGTTAACGCCATCCTGCTGCCAGCCGCTCACTTCGGCCAGGATCATCGCATTTTCACGCTTGATCACTTTAATTTTGGTTCCCGGCATCAGGTTCCCGGCATTGTGCTGTTTGCTGTCGGCGCTCAACCAGAAGGGCTGGGTGGCGATGGACCACAGCTCGCGAGCGTTATCCGGCGTTTTGGCAGCGGCGGCGGAAAGTTCGCTGGCGCCGGCGGCGGAAAGCTGGCTCATATCCGGCAGAATATGGGCGACGCCCTTATGGCAGTCGATGCAGGTTTCGCCTTTCTTAATGGCGACCGGATGTTCCTGACGCGCTTCAGGGCGCTGGGCCAGCACGTCCATGGCCTCATAGCTGTGGCACGAACGGCAGGTGGCGGAGTCGTTTTTCTTCAGGGTATCCCAAACGCTCTGGGCCATCGCCAGTTTGTGGGCTTCGTATTTCTCTGGCGTATCGATCTTGCCGGTCATCTCGCCCCAGACGTCCTTCAGGGCCATCACTTTGGTAGTCAGATAGTCCATCGGTTTGTGAGGTACGTGGCAGTCGGCACATTCGGCACGAATGCCTTTCGGGTTCTGGAAGTGAACGCTGCCCTGATACTCGGCCAGCGGCTGCTGCATTGAGTGGCAGGAGACGCAGAATTCGGTGTCGCTGGTTTTATGCATAACCGTGGCGCCACCGGCCAGCAGGACTGCGCCCAGCACTACGCCGACCAGCACTAACCAGAGCCAGGCCAGGCGCCGCCGGGAGCGGGGGGATGATTTGCTCATAGAAGATCCCTTAAAAGAATAAAAGAAATAACAAGGTAAAATTTCACTTTTTATCAATGGCGATAGTATTACCGCATGAATTATAAGTAATTCCCGAGCTATTAACCCGAAGGGAGTAAAATAATTGCTACTTCGTTGATATCGCGCAAAAGTGGCGGGGGGCAGACAGAACGTTTTGATGCCGTTTACGGGGCGAGGGCGTGGCGTCAGGGAGGTTACAGGCCGCCGAAGCCGTGGGCCCGCAGGCAGGTTTGCCCTTCGGCACTCAGTATGACCTGCAACAGCGCGCGGGCATCCGGATGCCCGCTGAGCAGGCCGCAGCCATAGCGGGCGGTTACAGTCAGCGCCGGGGGCAGCATTCTGACCGCTAAATTCGTGAAGGCAGAGAGTGCCGCGGCGTGGCTGGCGTAGCCAGGAAAGAGATCTGCCAGCCCTTCATTCAGCAGATACTCTGCCGCCATACGGCCCGGCGGTAGCGGCTGACAGCGGGCGCCGCCCACCAGTGCCCGGGCGCGTTGAGCCAGCGCAGCGCCCTTGCCGGGGCGCTGCTGCTCTACCCGGTCAAATAGTTGCAGGGCATAATCGCCGCCGGGATCGTCGCCTGGGGTGGACGTGGCTACCCGCCAGCGGGGATCGCACAGCACCTCCAGCAGCGGCGGTTCGGTCAGTTCCGGAGTATTGCGCACCGTGACGCACAGCCGGTTGGTGGCGAAGGGATAGACTTCCCGGACCAGGCCCACATTCTGGAGATAACGAGGGTGATCAAGGTTGGCAGAGGCGAAAAGCGCAGGGCGTTCCCCCAGCTCGATGCGGCGACGCAGCAGACCGGCCGGGCCGAACTCGACCTTAACGGCACAGCCAGTCGCACGACGGGCCAGTGGCAGTAGGGCATTAAAGGCGTGGCGCAGGCTACCGGCGGCGTAAATAGTCAGTTCAGTCATGTTCTTTTCGCTGGCGGTGGTAGAGGGGGACCAGGGTACTGTGCCGCTGGCCGTTTATCTCCAGGTTGATCCTTTCTATAGGTAGCTGAAACAGCGCAGACAGGCGCCCGGAGGTTAATACCTCGTCGCAGGCCCCCAGCCGGTGTTGCCCTTCGTGACCCAGCAATAACGTGTTGTCGGCCACCGCGCAGGCGTGCGCCGGTTGATGGGTGGAGAACATCACTGCCATATTGCGTTGCTCCGCCAGCCGACGGATTAGGGTCAGAACCCGATCCTGATGGTGCAGATCCAGTGCGGATGTCGGTTCATCCAGAATAATGATGTCACTGGCGCTGGCCAGAGCCCGGGCGATCAGCACCCGCTGGCGCTGGCCGCCGGAAAGGGTGCCGAAGGTGCGTGCGGCGAGATCCTGGATCTCCAGCGCCGTCATGGCTTCCTCTGCCAGCTGCTGGTCGCGGCGCGACGGCGCGCGGAACAGACTGATATGGCGCGCCCGGCCCATCAGCACAATATCACGAGCCTGGTAGTCGAAGGGGGGAGTGAAGGTCTGGGGCACAAAGCCTGTTTCAGCGTGCCGCTCCACTGTACCCTGCTGTAGCCCCAGGGTACCTAGCAATAGCCGCATCAGGGTACTTTTACCGCAGCCGTTAGGGCCGAGCAGCGCCAGCACTTCGCCGCGTTTCAGTTGCAGATTGAGCGCCTGAAATAGCGGCGCCTGCCCCGGCCAGCGGTAACTTAACCCCCGGGCCAGCAGTAAAGATTCAGCCATGCCAGCCCCTTAGCTGCGCACGGCGCAACAGTATGGCGAACAGCGGCGCGCCGATAAGGGCGGTCAGAATCCCCAGTGGGATTTCACTGGCGCTGAGGGTGCGAGCCAGCGTGTCAATGCCGATCATATAGAGCGCGCCCAGGGTGGCGGAGGCGGGAAGCAGTCTACGGTGGTCCGGGCCCACCAGCAGGCGAGCAATATGGGGGATCACCAGTCCGACCCAGCCGATGCTGCCGCTGACCGCCACCTGGGCCGCGACAATCAGCGCGCACAGGGTCAACACCCACCAGCGGGTGGCTTCGACGTTAATCCCCAGGGAGGCGGCGTCTTCCTCGCCCAGCGACAGCAGATTAATGCGCCAGCGCAGGGCCAGCAGCGTCGAGCCTGCCAGCAACAGCGGCACCAGCAGAGTCCATAGCTTCTGGCTGTCCGCCGTGGCAAAGCTGCCCATCAGCCAGAAGATAATGTCGGGTAGCTTCTCTTCGGTATCGGCCAGATACTGCAGCAGGCTGATGCAGGCCGAAAAGAAGCCGCTCAGGATCACCCCCGCCAGCACCAGCGACAGGACATTGCGTCTGGCGATGGTGCTGGTCAGTATAAAGATCAGCAGCAGCGCCAGCATGCCGAACAGAAACGAGGAGAGCAGAAGGCCGGCTACCGGCAGGCTAAGCAGAATCGCCAGGGTGCCGCCAAAGGCCGCGCCGGAAGAAACGCCGATAATATGGGGATCGACCAGTGGGTTGCGAAAAACCCCCTGAAGCGCCGCGCCGCATAGCGCCAGGGCGGCCCCCGCGCCCATGGCCAGCAGAATACGTGGCACTCTTACCACCATTATCACCTGACGTTCCGGAACGCTGATGGCCGGGTGGTACCCGGTCAGGGGCTCCAGCAGAATCAGCAGGCAATGTTCAGGCGACACCGGATAGCGGCCAATGCCGAGCGAGAGCAGGGCGCACGCGGCCAGAATGAGGATGAGCGCGCCCTGTTTCACTCGGCTTCCTGCGACCAGGCGGTACGGTAGTAGCGGTGATACCAGGCGTCAACTCGCTGATTGATGTCGATATCCTTAAAGCGCTGAGGATAGAGCTTGCTCGCCATCCACAGCTCGCCCAGCGCCATTGCTTCCGGCATCGGGTAGCCCCAGGCTTTGGCGTATTCGGGCATTAGCCAGACGCGGTGCTGTTTTACCGCATCGATGGACTGCCACTGAGGAGAGTGCAGGATCTGCGCCACGACCTGCGGGTAGCGCTCCTGAACGAAGATGACCTGAGGATTCCAGCGCATTACATCCTCAATGGAGACCTGCCGATAGCCGGTGACCTCCCGGGCGGTCACGTTAACGGCACCGGCGTGTTGAATCATCAGGCCGGTATATTTTCCGGCGCCGTAGGTAGTCAGATTAGGGTTGGCGATATAGACTCGCTGGCGCTCGCTTTGCGGCAGGTCGCGCAGCCGTGTGGCCACCAGCGCGCGCTGGTCAAAAGTGTCGTGAATCAGGCTTTCCGCCCCGGCCTGGCGGTTCATCACTTTACCGATCAGGCGAATCCCTTCCTGCAGCCCCAGGTTGTAGGCGCGTTCTTCATCCTTTAATTGCGGATTTATCTTCCTGGCCTGGGCGGCATCCTCGTGGCGTAACGAGACGGCGACCACCGGAATACCGGCACGCTCAATCTGGCTAATCATGGCGGGCGGCGCGTAGTTGGCGACAAATACCACCTGAGGCCGTAGGGCGAGCAGGCTTTCGATATTGACCGAGGTCAGATCGCCGGGCATTGGCATCTTTGCCAGTTGCGGCGCCAGCCGCAGATAACGGGGGCCGAGCTGTTTCTGCCAGCTGCTGAGCACGCCCACCACCTGGGGCAGGGCGTTAAGCTGCACCAGCAAATTCAGGGTCTGATGCTGTAGCACCACGGCGCGATCGATGCGGTCCGGCAGAGTGACGGTTCGGTTAAGCTGATCGATAACCTGGCGTTGGGCCAGCGCCGGGCCGGAAATAAAGAGCAAAGCCAGCAGCAGGCTGGAGAGTCGTTTGAACATGGGAGATCCGAAAAAAAGTCGCTATATATAAAATGATATAACGATGGCTGGCAAGAAACCATTATTCAGATCAAGGAGGGGGAAGAAAGGAATCAGGGGGCATTGCGCCCCCTGACGGGATTACATGCGTTCGACGGTTTCGATGCCCAGGGTGTCCAGACCCAGTTTCAGCACTCTGGAGGTCAACAGCGCCAGTTTCAGGCGGCTCTGACGCAGGCTGTCGCTTTCGGCGCTGAGAATTGGGCAGTGCTCATAGAAGCCAGAGAACAGGCCTGCTACGTCATAGAGGTATGCGCACATCACGTGCGGCGTGCCGTCGCGGGCCACCACGGCCAGGGTCTCTTCGAACTGCAGCAGACGCGCGGCCAGCGCGGCTTCACGCGGATCGGTGATGCTCACCGGCGTGGCGACCAGGCTGCTTTCATCCACGTTGCCCTTGCGGAATACCGACAGCACGCGGGTATACGCGTACTGCATATAAGGCGCGGTGTTACCTTCGAAGGCCAGCATATTGTCCCAGTCGAAGATGTAGTCGGTGGTGCGGCTCTTGGAAAGGTCGGCATATTTTACAGCGCCGATACCCACCGCGTTGGCCAGTTTTTCCAGCTCGTCCGCTGGCATATCCGGGTTCTTTTCCGCTACCAGGCGACGGGCGCGTTCCAGCGCTTCGTCCAGCAGATCGGAAAGTTTAATGGTGCCACCGGTACGGGTTTTGAACGGCTTGCCGTCTTTGCCCAGCATCATGCCGAACATATGGTGCTCCAGCGGCACGGATTCCGGCACGTAGCCTGCTTTGCGTACGATGGTCCAGGCCTGCATCAGGTGCTGGTGCTGGCGCGAATCAATATAGTAGAGCACGCGATCGGCGTGCAGCGTCTCGTAGCGGTATTTAGCGCAGGCGATATCGGTAGTGGTGTAGAGATAGCCGCCATCCTTCTTCTGGATGATGACCCCCATCGGTTCGCCTTCTTTATTCTTGTACTCATCCAGGAAGACCACGGTAGCGCCTTCGCTTTCCACCGCCAGCCCTTTGGCTTTCAGATCCGCCACAATGCCGGACAGCATTGGGTTGTAAAGACTTTCGCCCATAACGTCGTCCCGGGTCAGAGTCACGTTCAGACGTTGGTAGGTTTTCTGGTTCTGGGTCATAGTGATATCGACCAGCTTGCGCCACATCTGGCGGCAGTACTCGTCGCCGCCCTGCAGTTTCACTACATAGCTGCGGGCGCGTTCGGCGAAGGCTTCATCTTCGTCGTAGGTTTTTTTGGCTTCGCGATAGAAAGCTTCCAGATCTGCAAGCGCCATATCGGCGTTGGCTTCATTCTGCTTTTTCTCAAGGAAGGCGATCAGCATCCCGAACTGGGTGCCCCAGTCGCCGACGTGGTTGGCGCGAATCACTTTATGGCCCAGGAATTCCAGGGTGCGTACTGAAGCGTCGCCGATGATGGTGGAACGTACGTGGCCCACGTGCATCTCTTTGGCCACGTTCGGGGCGGAATAGTCCACCACGATGGTCTGGGGCTGTTCCACCTGCGCTACGCCTGCGCGCGGGCTGGCAACGGCGCTGTCGATCTGAGTCGCCAGAAAAGCGGGGTCGAGGAAGATATTGATAAAGCCGGGACCGGCGATCTCAACCTTTGCAGCAATACCGGAAAGATCCAGATGATTCACCACCAGCTCAGCTAACTGTCGCGGGGCCATGCCCAGTTTTTTAGCGATCGCCATAACGCCATTGGCCTGATAGTCGCCGAACTGGGCTTTAGCGGATTGACGAACCTGCGGTTCGCACGCTGCGTCCGCGCCTGCGGCAATCAGAGCCTGACTGACTTTATCTGAGAGAAGTGCCTGAATATTCACCGGGTTACCTTAAATTTTAGCGCCGACCGGTCGGGGCGGGACGGCGCATGAAGCATGGATAAAATAAGGGGGCAAGTATACTGCATTTCGCAGCGGGCGTCAGTACCCGCGCGGCTTGCGGCGCGCTGGTCTGTAGACACGAAAGCGGGTAGATTAGCGGCTTTTCTATCACGGGCAGGAGGAGCCGGATGAACTGGCAACAGGTTGAAGCATTACAGGATATCGTGGCCGATCTGCCGCGTTTTGAACAGGCGATAATGGCGCTGGCGCAGCGGATGGGGCTCGAACTGGCGCCATTGGATGCCGACCATATCTCACTGCGTTGCCATCAGAATACCACCGCGGAGCGCTGGCGGGCAGGGCTTGAGCAGTGCGGAACCCTGTTTAGCGAAAAGCACATTAAAGGGCGGCCCATCTGTCTGTTCCGGCTGGCGGAGCCGCTGTGCGTGGGCCACTGGCGTTTTACGATTATCGAACTGCCCTGGCCCGGCGAGAAGCGCTATCCGCATGAAGGGTGGGAACATATTGAAATTGTGCTGCCGGGCTCTCCCGACACTCTCAACGCTCGGGCGCTGGCTCTGATGTCCGACGACGGCCTCAGCCAGCCGGACATTTCGCTGAAGACCAGCGCGCCAACTGGCGACGGTGAACGCCTGCCGAATCCTACCCTGGCGGTGACCGACGGCCAGGTGACGCTAAAATTCCATCCCTGGCCGCTGGAAATCGTAGTCGCCAGCGAACAGGGCTAGCGTTCTTTCAGTGCCTGGTTGAGTCGGTTAATGGCTTCATCCAGGGTGGCGCGGGTACAGCCGAAGTTGATGCGTACAAACGCAGGATTGCCAAAGTCGGCGCCGGGCGAAAAGCCCAGTCCGGCACGGCGAAAGAAGTTGACCGGGGATTCTTCACCTAACGCACTGGCGTCTACCCAGGCCAGATAGGTGGCTTCCGGCGGCGTCACGCTAAGGCCAGGCAGGGCGTTGATGGCCCGGCAAAGAGCATCTCGATTGGCTCTTAGCACGTTCAGCAATTCCGCGCGCCAGGGTTCACCGTCGCGCCAGGCCGCTTCGGCGGCCGTCAGCGCCAGTACGTCCACCGACGGGACTATGCCTTCCCGGGTGGCGCAGAAGCGGCGCCGCAGTTCGGGGTTGGGGATAATCGCCAGCGAAGCGCCCAGTCCGGCGATGTTGTAGGTCTTGGAAGGCGAAACCAGGGTGATGCTGCGCTGGGCGGCGTCTTCGCCGAGCGTCGCGAAAGGGATATGACGCGCGCCGGGCTCCAGCAGTAATTCGCAGTGGATTTCATCGGAGCAGACAATCATATCGTGGCGTTGCGCGAAGGCCAGGTGCTGTTCCAGCTCTTCCCTGCGCCATACCGTGCCGCCCGGATTCTGGGGATTGCATAGCATCAGCAGTTTTTCGCGCCCGGTGAGCTGGGGTTCCAGCGATGCCAGGTCAAGATAAGGGCGCCCATCGCGCTGGATGACAGGCGCATTAAGCTGTGAACAACCGGCAAGCATGGCCGCCTTGCGAAACGGCGGATAGATGGGGTCCGGCGCCAGGGAGCCGCCCCCTGCGAAACTGCGCACGCACAGATTCAGCCCACAGACGATGCCGGGCAGAAACACCAGCCACTCTTTTTCCACCCGCCAGCCGTAGCTGCGCCAGAAATGGTCGATGGCAGTATCCGCAAGGGCGTGGGGCCAGTCGCCGTAGCCAAAGACGCCATGGGCCACACGGCGCTGTAGCGCTTCGGTGATGCAGGGCGGGGAGCGAAAGTCAGTATCTGCGACCCACATGGGAAGGATGTTCTGGTCGTATTTATTCCACTTCAGGCTGTCGCTGTGACGCCGGTCGATCACTTCGTCGAAATTGAATGTCATGATAAATTTCCGTGCCCTGAACATGAAGCTTCAGACTAGCGTAACAGAAGGAATCATTGAATGGCTGTGCTTGAGATATGTTGCTACGGAATGGACTGCGCCGTGATCGCCGAACAGGCGGGGGCCGACCGCATTGAGTTGTGCGCGGCGCCGGCAGAGGGGGGGCTGACGCCCTCTGCCGGAACCCTGCTTGGGGTGCGCCAGCGGGTTTCCATTCCGGTGCATCCGATAATCCGGCCACGGGGGGGCGATTTCTGCTACAGCGCCGGGGAGTTCAGTACCATGCTGGACGATATCGCATATCTGCGGGAGCTGGGCTACCCGGGGCTGGTTGTCGGCATTTTGAATGAGGATGGCGAAGTGGACCGGCCGCGAATGGAAAAGGTGATGGCGCAGGCCCGGGGTATGGCGGTCACCTTTCACCGCGCTTTTGATATGTGCCGCGACCCCTGGATCGCGCAGGATCAACTGCGTGATTTGGGGGTGGCGCGGATTCTGACTTCGGGACAGAAGCAGAGCGCATTAGAAGGACTTTCATTAATCAGGGAACTAAAAGACCGATCCGGTGCTCCAATCATTATGGCCGGTTCCGGCGTGCGTCTGAGCAACCTCCCGCACTTTGTATCCGCGGGGATTGAAGAGGTGCATAGTTCGGCAGGTTGTCGGGGGGCTTCCCCGATGCGTTATCGCAAAGAGGGCGTTTCGATGTCTTCCGATGCAATGGCCGATGAGTACAGTCGCTACTGCGTGGATGCCGATGCGGTGGCGGCAATGAAAGCAGCGCTTTGCGCGGTGGAGTAGCACGTCGCCCATAGCGCACAACCGGTTTTTACCGCGCATCATGTCGCCCAATGTGATGTTTGCATGTACCACGCCCCGGCCTTTTCCCGGGGCTTTTTTTCTTTATGGGGTCAGGTTTCGCTTGTCTGCCGCCACAGGGTAACCATAGTCTGTTTTGTAACCTTCGTCACATTCTGGCCTGTCTGCAGTGCACAGCCTGATGGGAGGATGCTGGGTTGACGATGTTGCCCGGCACTATACCGTTCGCAAAAGGGGATATTCTGGCCACAGGGAATTATTGCTATCGGAATGTTAACGCCTGCTATTTAATTACTCACTGATACCGGCGTTACGCCAGTCTATAGAAATGGTAAACCCGTTATTACGTTGTTCAAGGATAATCTCGTATCCGGCTGCTTCGAACTCTTTTTGTAATGTCGAAATATGTTCGGGATAAGCGCCTCGCCCCAACAAAGGGTATTCTGCAACATCAAAGAATTGCGAAAAAGTTCCCTGCTTGTGGGTTTGGGGGTTGCGCAAAGTATTGGTCAGTACGCCTCTGACCAGAATGGCCTCGTTGTGGGCCTGTTTCTCAACGCTTGCTTTGTTTCTCAGCCAGGACTGTTGTAAAAATTTAGCCTTGGGTATATTCATTCTGCCCCGGTTGCCGGTAATCAGTCAGTGGCAGGATGTTATATTTTTCGTGCTGAACAGGTCAACCAGAAAAAGAGGTGATATTTGGCGCTAATTCTCCCGGCTTGGTCATTGCATGAGGTTTTTCTTATATTTATTTTTTGGCTGTCAGACAGACGCCACGCAATATTGCGTGACGCCAGGATGAACACCAGGTTAGACCGCGACAGGCTGTTGGGTGTTGAACGTTTTTTGACCCAGCCGATGCGCATCCTGCAGCATCACATTGGTGTCCGGGTATTCGGGCGACAGCAGCAGAGATGAGCTCATCACCGGGGCACCGCAGTAGTTAAAGATCCCTTCTTCTATCTGCACTTTCATGGCCTCCTGGTAGCGGTGTTTTTCCCAGGTTTTCATATTGGCGGCGCCAATCGCCACAAGGTGAACCGGCAGGTGCCTGAGTTTTTTAATCAACCGGCCATCTGCTGTCTCCTCATAAGCCCATCCGGCGGAAAAAACGCGATCGATCCAACCTTTCATCAGCGCAGGCATCGACCACCAGTAAACCGGAAAGACCAGGACCAGGGCGTCTGCGCTGTCAATTCTGGTCTGCTCCGCCCGTACGTCCTCCGGCAGTGCGCCAGCGGCGTTAAATGCGGCAAAATCTTCCCGGGTGAATTCAGGGCGAAAGCCTTCCTGAGCCAGATTGGCGATCTCCGCTCGGTGGGGGCCGGATTCGGTGATGCCCCGGGCTACCCCGGCTGCTATGCTGTGGGTCAATGAGTCCGGATGCGGGTGTGCGGTAACAATCAGTGCGTGCATTTTAAGCCTCCTGGAGAGAGGGAAGTTGTCGGGATGGAGCTAACTTACCATTAGTAACTTACTTTTAGTATATAAAGGCGTCAAGCACTGGTATGAATAAAAAAAAGCGTCTGACCCGGGAGGCCCGCTTCCAGCAACTGATGGAAGAGGCGTGGCGTCTGATTCGGGAAGAGGGGACGGAGGCATTAACTCTGGGAAGGCTGGCGGAGCGGGCAGGCGTAACCAAACCGGTGGTCTACGACCATTTCGGTTCGCGTACCGGTCTGCTGGCGGAATTATATAAGGCCTTTGATGAGCGTCAGACCGCGCTGATGGATAAGGCGATCGCTGAATGCGAACAGGCGCTGGAGCCCATCAGCCGGGCGATTGCCGACTGTTATATCGATTGCGTCGATACCCAGGGGCGCGAAATCCCTGATGTGATCGCGGCACTAGCCGGTTCGCCGGAGCTGGAGCAGCTACGCCGCCAGTATGTCAGGATTTTTATCGATAAATGCCGACGCCTGCTGGCGCCCTTTATCGGCAGTGGAACCCTGCCCGATGCCGCCATGTGGGCGCTGGTCGGCGTCGCCGATGCAGTGTCATATGCGGCCACAGGAGAAGAGATAACGGCCGCTGACGCCAAAGCCGAGCTGGCCACCCTGATACGGTCCCAGGTTGAACGATTTCGGAAATAGCCCGCTCAGGGCGCCAGGGTGGAGGCGATAAATGCCCCGATTAAACCGTGATGGGCAAAGATTCGCTGTTCCAGCGCGGCCTGGCCGGGCGTGACGGCGCGGGCGGCGGAGCAGCGGGTTTCCTGGCTCAGCCAGTGAAGAATATCGCCGTTATCAGGCAGCGGCGCCAGGCCGTTGCGGCAGGTATCCCCTTCCGGGCTGGGCCCGTCGCAGGGTTCGAAGGTCTGGATCAGTTCATCGCGCAGGGCCAGGGCCGGCGTCCGTTCAGGGTCAGAGACGCACAGCCAGGCAACCCGGGCCTGGGGGTCTTCAGTACACCAGAGCACCCCATCCCGGGCCGCCTGGGTCAACAAGCGGGCATGAGCGTGCAGGATCTCCCCTTCGGCCGTAGGGGCGTCGCCGCTGAATCCGCTGGCCGGATCGAAACCGTAGCGATTGGACTTCATCCCGGTACGCAAGCCGTAAAGATTCACCAGTGGCATAAAAGAGAGTCGGACCTTGTCCAGCAGCAGCGGCGAGTTGTGTTGCAGAAAGTTAAGAATGGCCCAACTACCTGCGGGGGCATCGCCGTGCAGCCCGGCCATAATCAGCAGATGCGGCAGGTGGCTGTCGGCGGCGATGGATTGCCAGAGGACGATCATGCCGTCTCCCACGCTGCCGAGCTCTCGCTCTTCCATGCCCCAGCGCTGATATTGCACCGCCAGCAGGCTTTCCAACCGGTCGATATCGTTGCTATAGCCATGAATGGCCGCCAGTGGCCAGCGGTAACAGATGCTTTCCATCTTCCCCCCCAATTCCAGATCACGCCTGAATGCAAGCGTAGCCTGGAATGGGGAACGGGGTTGAGCGAATCAGGGCTTACGGGCGATAAGCAGGGCACGCATCGGCGCCGGATAGCCTTCGCGGGTTCTGGTGGAGTCCTGAGGATCGAGGAAATCGGCCAGCGATTCAGTACGCATCCAGTCGGTTGCGCGTTGCTCTTCGGTGGTGGTGATGCTTTGATCGGCGATGCGCACATCCACAAATCCGCATTTTTCCAGCCACAGTTTGACCGCCCGCGCTGATGGAATAAACCAGACGTTGCGCATGGCGGCATAGCGTTCGCCGGGCACCAGTACCTGATTTTCGTCGCCTTCCACCACCAGGGTTTCCAGCACCAGTTCGCCTTCGCTGACTAGCTGATTTTTCAACTGCCACAGATGGTCGAGGGGGGAACGGCGGTGGTAGAGCACGCCCATGGAGAATACGGTATCGAAGGCGTTGAGGGTCGGCATCTGCTCAATGCCCAGAGGCAGCAGGTGAGCGCGCTGGTCGTTACCCAGCAGTTTACGCACCGCTTCGAACTGACACAGAAACAGTTGGGTGGGATCGATGCCCACCGCCAGGTGCGCCCCGGCGCCGATCATACGCCACAGGTGGTAGCCGCTACCGCAGCCCACGTCGAGCACGGTACGGCCGCTGAGATCGCTCAGGTGGGGCAAAACCCGCTGCCACTTCCAGTCGGAACGCCATTCGGTATCGATATCGACGCCGTACAGCGAGAAGGGACCTTTACGCCAGGGCATCAGGTTGCGCAGCAGGCGCTCAATGCCCAGCTTCTGGCCGTCGCTAAGCGGCTGTGCGCTTCGGGCGGTGACGCTGTGCAACAGATCCAGACGATCGGGGCGCAGGGCGGGAAGCCCGTCCACCGCTTTCAGCCACTGGCTGAACTGGCCATGCAGCGATTCGCGCTGCCAGGCACCGATTTGGGCGGGCAAAGTTTCCAGCCATGGGGCCAGCGGGCCGCTGGCTATCTGGCTGTAAAAGGGGCCGAAGTCGATCACGCGGCCTCCTGGGATTTTAGCGCCACCAGCGAGCCGAAGTTAAAGCACTGAAACCAGAGTTCGGCGTGTTCGAAGCCAGCGCGCTTCAGGCGGGCTTTGTGCGCCTCTACCGAATCGGTCAGCATTACATTTTCCAGCATGCTGCGCTTCTGGCTGATCTCCAGCTCGCTGTAGCCGTTGGCGCGCTTAAAATCGTGGTGCATGTTGAACAGCAGTTCGCCGACGCTGGCGTCTTCAAAACTGAACTTTTCCGACAGCACCAGCGCGCCGCCAGGGCGCAGTCCGCGCCAGATTTTAGCCAGCAGGCTCTCCCTGTCTTCCGGGTTGAGAAACTGCAGGGTAAAGTTGAGTACCACCAGCGAGGCATTTGAGATGTCGATAGCGCGGATGTCCGCTTCCCTGACCTCCACCGGCGTGCTGGCGCGGAAGGCATCGATATGGCGGCGACAGCGTTCCACCATGGCTGGAGAGTTATCCACGGCGATGATTTCACAGCCGTCGTGCTGGATATTGCGGCGTATCGACAGGGTGGCGGCGCCCAGCGAACAGCCCAGGTCGTAGACGCGGGTGCCGGGCTGAACGAAACGCTCCGCCAGCATGCCAATCATCGAAATAATATTGGAATAACCGGGAACGGAACGCTGAATCATATCGGGGAATACTTCAGCGACGCGTTCATCAAAAGTCCAGTCCCCGAGCTTGTCGATGGGGGCGGAAAACAGCGTATCGCGGTCAGGCATAGTTTAAATCCGGGAAAAACAAAGGCGTATTGTGCGTTAACGCACGCTGAAAACCAACTCCCACGGCATATACCAGAGGTTGGCGGCCACCATCAGCAGCAGGGCGCACCAGGTGGCGCCCATACCGGAACGACGCCAGCGCACCAGGCGGTGGTGAAAACCATAATAGTGCATCAGACGTCCGGCGATGGTCATCAGGCCGCAGATATGGATCATCCAGACCTCGGCGCCGTTCATCTCCATCAACAGCAGCAGTAGCAGGGCAACAGGAATGTACTCCACTGCGTTGCCGTGAATGCGGATGGCGCTTTGTAATTCGGTAAATCCGCCGTCGCCGTAGGAGACATGGTACAGGCCACGCAGTCGCACGACGTCGAAGGAAAATTTAATTAGCAGCAATGCACCCAGCACGGCATAGAGCGCGCATACCATAAAAACTCCCTGAAAGGCTTAATCGATGGCGCCGGCTATCATACCGACCGAGAGCTGAGGCCGCCAGCATCAGAATAGCGATTCCTGTTGCGGGATGGCCGGGGCTTCGCCAATGGCCGGAAAACGCTGGCGTAGCAAGGGCCACAACCGGTGCACCAGTTCCGGCGCCTGGGCGATATCCGGCGTATGCAGAAACAGGAATGGCGTACTCTCCTGCTGCCAGTGGGCCAGCTTATCCAACCAGGGCTGAAACAGTTGCTGGTTTTGCTCCAGATTGTCGCCGCCGATAAAGCGCACCAGCGGTTTGTCAGCGGTTCTCAGGGCATGGACCGGCACCCGCGGCTTTTTACGCTGGGCTTTACGCACCGCTTCGCTGTGGGGCATGGCGGCGTGTACCGGACGACTGTCGAGGATCGCCCGATTAACGCCACGCTGGTGAAGCCCGCGATTCAACGCCTGCTCCTGTGGACCTTTGGCGAAAAATTGCGGATGACGCACCTCTACCCCATAACTGAAACCCTGCGGCAGGGCATCCAGAAATTGCCACAGGGTCGCCAGATTATCCGGGCCAAAAACGGCGGGCAACTGGAGCCAGTACTGGCCGATACGCGCTTCCAGCGGCGCCATGCGGTTGAAAAATTCACTGACCAGGGCGTCGCACTGACGTAGCCCCGCCTGGTGTGAAATGGTGGCCGGAAATTTAAAACAGAAGCGGAAATCATCGCCGGTCATCGCCCGCCAGCGCGCCACAATCTCCGCCCCGGGCAGGGCGTAGAGCGTGGTGTTACCCTCCACGCAGTTAAAGTGGCGGGCATAATCCTCAAGATTTTGGATGCCAAGCCGCACCCATTTAGGGTGCGACCACTGGGGCAGACCGATGTAAATCATAAGCTATGGCTACAGCGCCGCCAGGATATCCGCAGTGCGGCGTACCCGGCCGATACGCGGGAAGATATGGCTAAAGCTGCCTTCATGCTGTTCCTGGCTTGCCGCGCTGCAGGCGTCTTCGACCAGAATCAGATTAAAGCCCAGCTCCCAGGCATTGCGGGCGGTGGATTCCACGCCAATATTGGTGGATATGCCGCACAGTACAATGGTATCGATACCGCGCCGACGCAACTGCAGTTCGAGATCGGTGCCGTAGAAAGCGCCCCACTGGCGCTTGGTCACCTCAATATCGCCGTCGGCCTTGCCGAGAGCCGGGGCATAGTCCCACCAGTTATCCGGTAACGGCCCGGCGCCTGCGGGCATATCGACCGGCTGCTTCAGTGCTTCGGCTCCGTCCGCTGACCAGCCGACGCGGACCAGCACCACCGGTGCTCCCTTGGCGCGGAAGGCCTGGGCCATGCGCCCGGCGCGACTGACCACCTCATCGGCGCTCCATGGGCCGCCGGCGAAAGGCAGGATCCCCTGCTGAAGATCGATGACGACCAGGGCGGTCGTTTGCGGATTGAATTCGGACATAGTCACTCCGGTTAACTGATTGATAGCGTTGCTTACCATAGCGATAACCCGGGCTCTGGTCTTATACTAATTTTGTTAATTTTTGTGAGAATGACGGGGCGGGCGCACAGCAAACGCTCGCCCGGACGGTATCGGGCTTATCTCGGCGCGCAATATCCAGTATAATAGCCGCCTTTTTCATTCAGTTGTGACAGTCGACAAGCGCCGCACCGTGATGTCTGCCCGGCAGGCAATCAGCCCCTGCGGCGAAGTTAAAGGAAATCTCATGCGTACAGAATATTGTGGACAGCTGCGGTTGTCCCATGTGGGGCAGCAGGTAACGCTCTGTGGTTGGGTTAACCGCCGTCGCGATCTCGGTAGTCTGATTTTTATTGACATGCGCGACCGTGAAGGCATCGTACAGGTCTTCTTCGATCCGGATCGCGATGAAGCGTTCAAGCTGGCTTCCGAACTGCGTAATGAGTTCTGCATCCAGATTACCGGCACCGTACGTGCCCGCGACGAGAAAAACCTCAATCGCGATATGGCGACCGGCGAAGTCGAAGTGTTTGCGACCGAACTGACCATTATCAACCGCTCCGAGCCGCTGCCGTTGGACTCTAATCAGGCCAACACGGAAGAGGCGCGTCTGAAGTATCGCTACCTCGATCTGCGCCGTCCGGAGATGGCCCAGCGCCTGAAGACCCGCGCTCGTATCACCAGCTTCGTGCGTCGCTTTATGGACGATAACGGCTTCCTGGATATCGAAACCCCGATGCTGACCAAGGCCACGCCGGAAGGGGCCCGTGACTACCTGGTACCGAGCCGCGTGCATAAAGGTAAGTTTTATGCGCTGCCGCAGTCCCCTCAGCTGTTCAAGCAGTTGCTGATGATGTCCGGCTTCGATCGCTACTACCAGATCGTTAAGTGCTTCCGTGATGAAGACCTGCGCGCCGATCGTCAGCCGGAATTTACCCAGATCGATGTCGAAACCTCTTTTCTGACCGCGCCTCAGGTGCGTGAGCTGATGGAAAAGATGATCCGCCAGCTGTGGCTGGAGGTGAAAGGCGTGGATCTGGGCCAGTTCCCGATCATGACCTTTGCCGAAGCGGATCGCCGCTACGGATCCGATAAGCCCGATCTGCGTAACCCGATGGAGCTGGTGGACGTGGCCGATCTGATGACTTCGGTTGAATTTAAAGTTTTCTCAGGCCCGGCCAACGATCCGAAAGGGCGCGTTGCCGCGCTGCGGGTGCCTGGCGGGGCGCAGCTCAGCCGTAAGCAGATTGATGAATACGCGAAATTCGTTGAGATCTACGGCGCCAAAGGGCTGGCCTGGATGAAAGTCAACGAACGCAGCCAGGGCCTGGAAGGGGTGACCAGCCCGGTAGCCAAGTTCCTGAGTGCAGAGATCGTTGAAGCGATTCTTGAGCGCACCGGCGCTCGTGATGGCGACATCATCTTCTTCGGTGCCGATAAGTCTCGCGTTGTGGCCGACGCCATGGGCGCACTGCGTCTGAAGACCGGTAAAGATCTGAAACTGACCGACGAAAACGCCTGGGCGCCGCTGTGGGTTATCGACTTCCCGATGTTCGAAGAAGATGGGGAAGGCGGTCTGGCGGCGATGCACCATCCGTTCACCTCACCGCGCGACGTGACGCCGGAACAGCTGGAAGCTCAGCCGGAAGGGACCATCGCTAACGCTTACGACATGGTAATCAACGGCTATGAAGTGGGCGGCGGCTCTGTGCGTATTCACAGCGGCGCCATGCAGCAGACGGTATTCCGCATTCTGGGCATTGACGAAACCGAGCAGCGCGCCAAGTTCGGCTTCCTGCTGGACGCCCTGAAATTCGGTACGCCGCCGCACGCCGGTCTGGCCTTCGGCCTCGATCGCCTGGTGATGCTGCTGACCGGCACCGATAATATTCGTGATGTCATCGCCTTCCCGAAAACGACTGCGGCGGCCTGTCTGATGACCGAAGCGCCGAGCTTCGCTAATCCGGCGTCGCTGGAAGAGTTGGGCATTCTGGTTGCGAAAAAGGCAGAGAGCGACTGAGATGGCTTGGAAGCGTCCCGTATCGGTACTGGTAGTGATTTACGCGCAGGACACCGGGCGGGTGCTGATGTTGCAGCGTCGCGATAATCCCGCCTTCTGGCAGTCGGTGACCGGCAGCCTGGAGGCGGATGAGAGCGCGCGGCAGGCCGCGCTGCGTGAAGTCCAGGAAGAAGTCGCCATCGATATCGAAGGCGAGCGCCTGAACCTGGTCGACCATCAGCGCCGGGTGGAATTTGAAATTTTTGAGTATTTACGTCATCGCTATGCGCCGGGAACCCTGCGTAACACCGAGTCCTGGTTTTCGCTGGCGCTGCCCCATGAACGGGACGTGGTTATCAGCGAACACCTGGACTATCAATGGGTGGACGCCAGAGAAGCCGCGGCACTGACCCGCTCCTGGAGTAACCGGCAGGCGATTGAAGAGTTTGTGATTAATTGCGCCTGAACAGGCGAATCTGGAGATAGATATGGCAGGTCATAGTAAATGGGCCAACACGAAGCATCGTAAAGCGGCGCAGGATGCCAAGCGCGGCAAGATTTTCACTAAAATTATTCGCGAGCTGGTCACTGCGGCACGTCTGGGCGGCGGCGATCCGGCTTCTAACCCGCGTCTGCGTGCGGCCATTGATAAAGCGCTCTCCAACAACATGACGCGCGACACCCTGAATCGCGCCATCCAGCGCGGCGTGGGCGGCGATGACGACGCTAACATGGAAACCATCATCTATGAAGGCTACGGCCCCGGCGGTACCGCCGTGATGGTCGAGTGTCTGAGCGACAACCGTAACCGCACCGTTTCCGAAGTGCGTCACGCCTTCAGTAAGAGCGGCGGCAACCTGGGCACCGATGGCTCCGTGGCCTATCTGTTCAGCAAGAAAGGGGTGATTTCGTTTGACGCCGAAGCGGCCATGGACGAAGACACCGTGATGGAAGCTGCTCTGGAAGCCGGTGCGGAAGACGTGGTGAGCTATGACGATGGCGCCATCGACGTGTACACCGCATGGGAAGAGCTGGGTGCCGTTCGTGACGCGCTGGAAGCCGCTGGCCTGAAGCCGTCTGCGGCCGAAGTGTCGATGATTCCGTCCACCAAAGCGGATATGGATGCCGAAACCGCGCCCAAACTGTTGCGCCTGATCGATATGCTGGAAGATTGCGACGACGTTCAGGAGGTTTACCACAACGGTGAAATCTCCGACGAAGTTGCGGCAACGCTGTAATGTTTCGGGCTGCCGCCAGGCAGCCCGAACTTCTTATGCTTTAACCAGAGAGGCGTGATGGCCATCATTCTCGGCATCGATCCGGGGTCGCGCATCACCGGCTATGGCGTGATTCGCCAGACCGGCCGCCAGCTCAGCTATCTGGGCAGCGGTTGTATCCGCACCCGAGTGGAGGATCTGCCCTCGCGTCTGAAGCTGATCTATGCGGGCGTCAGCGAGCTGATTACCCAGTTTCAGCCCGATTTCTTCGCCATTGAGCAGGTCTTTATGGCGAAAAATGCCGACTCGGCCCTTAAGCTGGGTCAGGCGCGCGGCGTGGCTATTGTGGCGGCGGTGAATCAGGATCTGCCGGTGTTCGAATATGCGGCCCGTCAGGTTAAGCAGACCGTGGTGGGTAACGGCGGCGCGGAAAAGAGTCAGGTTCAGCACATGGTGCGTAATCTGCTGCGGCTGCCGGCTAATCCTCAGGCGGATGCCGCGGATGCGCTGGCGATTGCCATTACTCACTGCCATATGAGCCAGAACGTGCAGCAGATCGGCAATTCGCGCCTGACCCTGGCGCGGGGCAGGCTGCGTTAGCGCATGCAAGCACAGATAAGGCTGGATACCTATCCAGCCTTTTTTATATGATAGACCCCACTGTAACGGCCCTTAACGCAGGAGCGAAATGTGATAGGTAGACTCAGAGGCATTGTCCTGGAGAAACAGCCACCGCTGGTATTACTGGAAGCGGGCGGCGTGGGTTATGAAGTGCATATGCCGATGACCTGCTTCTATGAACTGCCGGAGGCGGGCAAAGAAGCGGTGGTGTTTACCCACTTTGTGGTGCGTGAAGACGCCCAGTTGCTGTTCGGTTTTAATAATAAGCAGGAGCGCACGCTGTTTCGGGAACTGATTAAGGTGAACGGCGTGGGGCCCAAGCTGGCGCTGGCGATCCTTTCCGGTATGTCGGCCCAGCAGTTCGTCAATGCGGTGGAGCGTGAAGAGCCCGCTTCGCTGGTGAAACTGCCGGGTATCGGCAAAAAGACCGCCGAACGTCTGGTGGTCGAGATGAAGGACCGCTTCAAGGGATTGCATGGCGATCTCTTTACGCCAGCGGCCGATCTGGAACTGACGGCGCCTGCGGGACCGGTAACGGACGACTATGAGGCGGAAGCCGTTGCCGCGCTGGTGGCACTGGGTTATAAGCCTCAGGAAGCGAGCCGGATGGTGAGCAAAGTAGCCGCCAGCGGCACCGATACTGAAACGCTAATACGCGAAGCGCTACGCGCGGCGCTGTGAGGTAGAGGATGATTGAAGCAGACCGCCTGGTATCGCCGGGCCCATTGCCGGTGGAAGAGGTTGCCGCCGATCGGGCGATTCGCCCGAAAATGCTGGCCGAATATGTGGGGCAACCCCAGGTCAGTTCCCAGATGGAGATCTTCATCCAGGCGGCGAAGCTCCGCGGCGACGCGCTCGATCATCTGCTGATTTTTGGGCCGCCGGGGCTGGGTAAAACGACGCTTGCGAATATCGTCGCCAACGAGATGGGCGTGAATCTGCGCACCACCTCTGGCCCGGTGCTGGAAAAGGCCGGTGACCTGGCGGCGATGCTGACCAATCTTGAGCCCCATGATGTGCTGTTTATCGACGAGATCCACCGTTTGTCGCCGGTGGTTGAGGAAGTCCTCTATCCGGCGATGGAGGATTACCAGCTCGATATTATGATCGGCGAAGGGCCTGCGGCGCGCTCAATCAAAATCGATTTGCCGCCCTTTACTCTGGTGGGGGCCACCACTCGTGCAGGGTCACTGACGTCGCCGCTGCGCGACCGCTTCGGCATTGTGCAGCGTCTGGAATTCTACCAGGTGGCGGATCTGCAAAACATTGTGGCGCGCAGTGCCGAATGCCTGGGGCTGGAGCTGAGCGAAGAAGGGGCGCTGGAGGTGGCCAGACGCTCGCGCGGTACGCCGCGAATTGCCAACCGGCTGCTGCGCCGGGTGCGTGATTTCGCCGAGGTGCGCCATAACGGCACCATTAATGGTGAGGTGGCCAATCAGGCGCTGGATATGCTGAACGTTGATGCCGAAGGGTTCGACTACATGGATCGAAAGCTGCTGCTGGCGCTGCTGGATAAGTTTCTTGGCGGGCCGGTGGGGCTGGATAACCTGGCGGCGGCCATTGGTGAAGAGCGGGAAACCATTGAAGATGTGCTGGAGCCATTCCTGATTCAGCAGGGTTTTTTACAGCGTACGCCGCGTGGCCGTATGGCCACACCCCGCGCCTGGAATCACTTCGGCATTGCGCCGCCATCCTCAGATTAACCCTCTCCCGGCTCGGGAGAGGGGGACAGGGATTCAGACGGGCTGGCGGCGCAGCATGCTGAGAATAAACAGCGCCGCCGCAGCCAGCACCACTGACGGCCCCGCTGGCGTGTCATAGCTGGCGGAGAAGGCCATTCCCATGGTGACTGCCAGCATACCGACGCCGACCGCCACCCCCGCCATTTGCTCCGGCGTGCGAGCAAAGCGGCGTGCCGTGGCGGCGGGAATAATCAGCAGTGAGGTGATGATCAGCGCGCCGACAAACTTCATCGCCACTCCGATGGTCAGCGCGGTGACCAGCATCAACAGCAGTTTCACGCGCTGCAGCTTCACGCCATCCACAAAAGCCAGCTCCTGGCTGATGGTCATCGATAGCAGATTGCGCCACTGCCAGCACAGCACCGCGACCACCACCGCCACGCCAATGGCGATGGCGACCAGATCCTGAGGCGTTACCGCCAGTAGATCCCCAAACAGATAGGCCATCAGATCCACCCGCACGTTGGACATCAGGCTGACCACCACCAGGCCAAGCGACAGCGCGCTGTGAGCCATAATGCCGAGTAGCGTGTCCACCGCCAGTTGGGGACGCTTTTCAAGCCACACCAGCCCCAGGGCCAGCAGAAGCGTTACGGCAATCACCGCATAAAACGGATTCACATTGAGCAGCAGCCCAAAGGCCACCCCTAACAGTGAGGCGTGGGCGAGGGTATCCCCGAAGTAAGACATTCGGCGCCATACTACAAAGGATCCGAGCGGACCGGCGGCACAGGCCAGCAGAATCCCGGCCAGCCAGCCGGGCAATAACAGTTCTATCATGAGCGATCGTTGCCTTTGCGCAGGATAATGTGCCCACGGAGGTCGTGGCGATGGTTGTGATGGTGGCGGTAGATGCCAATCTGCTCGGCGCCGCGCGGCCCGAACATCGAGATAAACTCCGGATGGGTTGATACCACCTCTGGCGTGCCGGAACAGCAGATATGGTGATTCAGGCACAGTACCTCGTCGGTTTTGGCCATCACCAGATGCAGGTCGTGAGAGACCATAAGTACGCCGCAATCCAGCTCGTGGCGAATCTGGTCAATCAGATCGTAGAGTGCCAGTTGGCCGTTGACATCCACCCCCTGGGTGGGTTCATCCAGCACCAGTAACTGGGGCTCATTGAGCAGGGCGCGGGCCAGCAGAACGCGTTGGGTTTCGCCGCCGGAGAGCTTTTGCATCGGCGCATCTGCCAGGTGGGCGGCGTTGACGCGCATCAGCGCAGGCAGGATATCGCGTTTTTTCACGCCGGGACGCAGCCGCATAAAACGCCCGACGGTCAGGGGGAGGGTAGCGTCCAGGTGTAATTTTTGCGGGACATAGCCAATACGCAGCGTCGGGCTGCGCTTGATAGTACCCTCATCTGCTGCTATCAGGCCGAGTACGATACGCACCAGAGTCGATTTCCCGGCGCCGTTTGGGCCAAGCAGCGTCAAAATGCGCCCGGGGCGCAGATCGAGTGAAATCCCCGCCAGCACCTGGCGGGCGCCGAAGGAGACGGAGACGTTTTCCAGTGATACAAGATTAGTCATGACAATTCAGCTATTGCAGAAGTTCGCGAATGTTATAATATCACACCTCCTGCGCTATCAAAGATGAGAATTCGTATTATGTTACATAAAAAGACGCTTCTTTGCGCCAGCGGCGCGCTGGCGCTGTGGTTCGGTGCGGTCAACGTGGCGAAAGCCGATGTCGTGACCTCCATAAAACCCCTCGGGTTTATCGCTTCAGCTATTGCTGATGGCGTCACCGATACCCAGGTTCTACTGCCTGATGGCGCTTCCGAACACGATTACGCACTGCGGCCATCCGATGTAAAACGTATACAAGACGCGGACTTAGTGGTATGGGTCGGCCCGGAGATGGAAGCCTTTATGCAGAAGCCTGTGGCGCGTAGGGCGGAACAAAATCGCCTGGCGCTCTCTCAGCTTTCTGAAGTGAAACCGTTACTCATGAAGGGCGACCACGACCACGATCATGACCATGGCAGTGATGACCACCACGCGGAAAAACGTGACGGAGATCACCATCATGGTGAGAACAATCTGCATATCTGGTTATCCCCAGAGATAGCGCGGCTTTCAGCGGTTGCAATCCATAAAAAATTAGTGGAACTTATGCCGGAAAAACGCGACGAACTTGATGCCAACCTGCAGCGTTTTGAGGCAAATTTAGCCCGGACAGATAAGCAGGTAGCAAACGAGCTGTCACCAGTTAAAGGTAAGGGATATTACGTTTTTCATGATGCCTACGGCTACTTCGAAAAACATTATGGGTTAACGCCGCTTGGGCATTTTACCGTCAACCCTGAAATCCAACCTGGTGCGCAGCGTTTACATCAAATCAGAACACAGTTGGTTGAGCACAAGGCGGAATGCGTCTTTGCTGAGCCACAATTCAGGCCGGCGGTCATAGAAGCCGTTGCCAGAGGAACGCGGGTGCGCATGGGTACGCTTGATCCTCTTGGCACTGCCGTACAACTCGGTAAGGAGAGCTACATGCAGTTTCTTACCGGGCTTGCGGGCCAGTACACCGCCTGCCTGAAAGGGGATTAACGAGGAAGTGAATACGTGCAACAGATAGCCCGCGCTGTCGCCCTGGCATTTAACAATCTACCGCGACCTCACCGCGTGATGCTGGGGTCGCTGACAGTCGTCACATTAGCGGTCGCCGTATGGCGACCCTATGTTTACCACCAGGAGTCCTCCTCGCCGATCGTCAGAAGCATCGAGCTGGGTAAGGATGACATCCGTTCTCTGCTTCCGGAAGCCAGTGAACCTATCGATACCGCTACGCCACAAGAGGAAGAAGCGATTCCTCAGGATGAGCTGGACGATAAGGTTGCCTCCGATCAGGGACTCCATGAATATGTTGTCTCCACCGGTGATACCCTCAGCAGCATTCTGAACCAGTACGGCATCGATATGGGCGAGATTAGTCGCCTGGCCCAGGTGGACCGGGAGCTGCGTGGTCTGAAAATTGGTCAACAGCTCTCCTGGACTCTGACCGCCGACGGTAATCTCCAGAGTCTGACCTGGGAAGTCTCGCGGCGCGAAACCCGGACCTATGAGCGTAGCGGCAATGGCTTCAAAATGTCGCGCGAAACCCAGAAAGGGGATTGGGTCAATAACGTGATGAAGGGCACCGTGGGTGGTAGTTTCGTCTCCAGCGCTCGTTCCGCCGGTCTTACCAGCAGCGAGATCAATGCGATTATCAAATCAATGCAGTGGCAGATTGACTTCCGTAAGCTCAAGAAAGGTGATGAGTTTGCCGTGCTGATGTCTCGCGAAATGTTCGACGGCAAGCGAGAGCAGAGCCAACTGGTGGGCGTACGCCTGCGCAGCGGCGGCAAGGATTACTACAGCATTCGCGCTGAGGACGGTAAATTCTATGACCGTAACGGCTCCGGGCTGGCAAAAGGCTTCCTGCGCTTCCCGACCACACGTCAGTTCCGTGTCTCCTCAAACTTTAATCCGCGTCGTGTGAACCCGGTTACCGGTCGGATCGCGCCGCACCGTGGGGTGGATTTCGCCATGCCGCAGGGCACGCCGGTAATGGCCGTTGGCGACGGTGAAGTGGTGGTGGCTAAGCGTAGCGGCGCGGCAGGCTATTATGTCGCTCTGCGTCACGGCCGCTCTTACACCACCCGCTATATGCACCTTAAGAAACTGCTGGTGAAGTCGGGCCAGAAGGTGAAGCGTGGCGATCGTATCGCGCTGTCCGGGAATACCGGGCGCTCTACCGGGCCGCACCTGCACTATGAAGTGTGGATCAACAACCAGGCCGTTAACCCGCTCACGGCGAAACTGCCGCGTACCGAAGGGTTAGTGGGTAAAGATCGCAGCACCTTTATGGCGCAGGTCAAAGAGGTCACGCCGCAGTTGCGCTTCGACTGATTTATCCTGTTTATCCGAAAGCCGGTCTTCATGACCGGCTTTTTATTGCCCCCTAAATCACCTACCGGGGAGGTGGCGAGCGTTCCTGTAAAGCAATAGCCTGAAGAGCCTCTATGTCAGAAAATATCTGCTTATTCACTACAGATAAAAAGAGACAAGCTGTCGGCGGACACTGAATTCGGTATTTTCTCAGGATATAGTCTTTATTTTTATTTTTTCGATCGGCATTTGCTTATTATTGCATTTCAATGAGGCACTAAATTAGAAAAAACAGTAGCTGATATCAGTACATTTATGATAACACTTAATAATCAGTTAAGAATTCAGTGCTAGTTAAAAAATATAGTTAAAGGACTCTGGCAGAGCTATCTTCATTGTTGCCTGTACTATGAATCATGACCAGGCATGTAAGACATGGAAGGAGTTAAGTTATTATGTGTGGCTATCGTCCCGCGCGGCTTGCCTTTTATTCCCATGATACGATGGGACTGGGGCATATCAGACGTAATATGCTACTGGCGAATGCAGTACTGAAACGTCGACCTTCAACAGAAATTTTGTTGATTAACGGCATCCGCGAGTCCGGCATTTTTCATTTTCCGGAAGGGATGGATTCTGTCACGTTGCCTGGTTACCGGAAAATGCAGGATGGTAAATATCGGCCCAGTTCTTTAGGTCACGATATCCATCGTCTGGTCGAGTTACGCGTTAACGTTATTCAGGCCGCGCTGACGTCATTTCGCCCTGATGTGATGGTCGTCGATAACGTTCCACGAGGTGCGATGTCCGAACTGGATAGCATCCTGCCGATGCTGGCGAGGCAGGGAACGCATCTGGTGCTTGGGCTGCGGGATATTATTGATGAACCGACAGAGGTACAGCGTCAGTGGCGGAAACTGGATAACCAGAGAGCGATTCGCGATTACTACCACGACGTCTGGGTATACGGCGACGCCCGTTTTTACGATCTGCGCAGCGCCTACCAACTGGAAAAAAGCGTCGTGGATAAAACGTCCTTTATGGGTTATCTGAACGCCACGTATCATGCGCCCCAGCCTCAGCTCGCCGATAACCTGGTGATCGATGTCAAAAAACCGTGGATTTTATGTATGGTTGGCGGCGGGCAGGATGGCTACCAGCTTGCCTCAACTTTTGCACATGCCCAACTGCCTGAAGGCTTTTCTGGCATATTAATTACCGGAACCATGATGCCAACCGCTGAATTCGAAGCACTACAGCAAATAGTCTGCCAGCGTGACGATCTACACATTATTCGCTTTATTCCTAATCCTCTGGCGCTATTACGTCAGGCGCACAGCATTATCGCGATGGGAGGCTATAACTCCACGCTGGAAATACTTTCCCTGAACAAACGCGCGCTTATTATTCCGCGGATCTCTCCGCGTCAGGAACAATGGATTCGCGCCATCCACCTGGCACAAAGGAATCTGGTCAGTTGTCTGCATCCGGAAGATTTAACACCGGAGGCGCTGAGTCAATGGATATGCTCGTCCTGGCAACCTGACAATCCGCGCCGGCATTTAAACCTGGACGGTCTGTTGACCTTTACGGAAAAAATGAATGCACTTTTGACAGGAAAAACATCGCTAGTCAGGGAAGAGGCATAATAATGACAAAACAACCTTATGTCGGATATGTGGTAAAACGTTATCCGCGTTTCTCAGAAACCTTCATCGTTAATGAAATTCTTGCCCATGAACGCGTCGGCATGAAAATAGACATTTTCGCACTTGGCAACGTTGAAGAGACACACTTTCAGGACATCATTGCTCAGGTTCGGGCTCCGGTTACCCGTATTGTTGACAAACAACGTAACATGGAGCGCTACTGGGCATTATTTGACCGGGCGTGGCGAGAACTCCCCGGTTTTGCCGACTGCCTGGCGGCGCAACGTCACCCCAACGTACACGAATTTGCCCAGGCCATTTTGCTGGCGCTGGCCATACGCGAGCGGGGTATCGAACATCTGCATGCGCATTTCGGCACCCGGGCCACAACGGTAGCCCGCATCGCAGCCCGCCTTAGTGGGATTGGCTACAGCTTTACCGCCCACGCGAAAGATATTTATTACCCTTACCAGGAAAGTACTGAACTGGAAAACAAACTGCGTGATGCCGTACAGGCGATTACCGTTTCTGACTACAACCTGGCTCATCTACGCCAGCGCTATGGGAAAAATGCCGATCGGACGATTCGCCTGTACAACGGTCTCGATCTGCAAAAATTCAGCTTCACACTCAACAATAACCGGCAACCTGAGATTCTGGCTGTCGGACGGCTGGTGGAAAAAAAAGGCTTTTGTCATCTGATATCGGCGCTGCGCTTGTTGCACGATCGGAGGCTGAGCTTACGCTGTCGGATCATTGGTGATGGCCCGCTGCATGCCGTGCTACTGGCGCAAATTCGTAATCTCGGCCTGGAGCAGGTCGTCACGCTGAGTGGTTTTCTGCCGCAGCGAGAAATCATCACCGCTATGCGTAACGCTCTGATGGTTGTGGCCCCCTGTATTGTCAGTGAGGAAGGGGATCGCGACGGATTGCCGACCGTGCTACTGGAAGCAATGGCGCTGGGGACGCCGGTCATCGCCACTCGCGTCGCGGGAATTCCGGAACTGGTCATTGAAGGGAAAACAGGCTGCTGTGTTGCGCCCGGCGATTCCGCTGCGCTGACCGAGGCCATCACCCGTCTGGCCGACAGCGAGGAATTTCGCATCAGGCTGGCGTATGAGGCGAGAGCGCTGATTGAGCAGGAGTTCGATATTGACTGTAATACCAGACAGTTGCGGGAGATTTTTGCAGCGGCGGCGGCGCGTCTTTCATCCGTCAGAGGGGAGAACGCCTGATGAAAGTGGCATGGATTTGTGCCGACCCTGGCATTCCGGTATTTGGACAAAAAGGGGCATCAATTCATATCCAGGAAGTGTTGCGGGTACTACTACGCCACGGTGCTGAAGTGCTGCTGTTTACCTGTCGCTCCGGAGGAGAGAGCCCTGACGAATTCCGGGGGATGAAAGTCGTGTCTCTACCCACAATGCCTGACTCCGTTGACGAAGAGACGCGGGCGCGAGCGGCACTGGAAAATAACGATGCACTGGTGAGGTTAATGGCGGCGGAAGGGCCATTTGACGTGGTCTATGAACGCTATTCACTGTGGAGCTACGCCGGAATTGTCTGGGCAAAGCGGGCCGGGATTCCGACGATTCTTGAGGTCAACGCGCCGCTGCCTGAAGAACAGCGCCGGTATCGCAAGCTGGCGCTGGAGACAGAGGCGTTCCAGGTTCTCGACCAGTTGTTAACCCATGCCGATATTCTGGTGGCGGTTTCCGACGGGGTTAAGCACTGGCTCAACACTTTTGCGCCATCCCGGGGTAAGGCTCATGTCGTGGCGAATGGCGTCGATCCCGCTCGTTTTCGCGCACACCGTACTACGTCAGGTCCAGGGCTAACGCTGGGGTTCGTCGGTACTCTGAAGCCCTGGCATGGGCTGCACATACTGATCGACGCTTTTATTTTACTGCGCCATGAAAATTACGATGTCACTTTATCTGTCATTGGTCATGGGCCGGAGTTCATTCCGATGCGCGAAAAGTTAGCGCAAGCCGGACTACTGGCTTGCGCGGATTTCCACGGCGCGGTTGCCCCTTCACAGGTTCCGGCGCTGCTGGAGCAGGTGGATATCGGTATCGCCCCCTATCCGCAGTTCGACAACTTCTATTTTTCACCCCTAAAAATCTACGAATATATGGCAGCCGGATTACCGGTGATTACTTCCCGTACCGGCCATCTGGCAGAGTTGGTCAAGGACCGCCTGACCGGTCTGTTGGTTGAGCCGGAATCGCCGCAGGCGCTGGCGGACGCTGTGATCGCGTTGTACAACGACCCGGCGCTGCGTAAGCGCCTGGGCCAGGTCGGACGTCAGCGGGCGGAAAAATACCATAGCTGGGAGCGGGTCGTACGACATATCTGGCAACTGGCTGGTATTGAACTGGCAGCGGGGGAGCCTGATGAAAACTGAAGCCCGCACTGCAGTACTGCGCGTCTTCTGGCCGTGGATTCGTCGCCAGAAAAGGTTGCTGTACGGCTCTTTTATTATCCTGTTACTGGCAAGCGTTATCCGTCTGCTGGAGCCGTGGCCGCTGGCGTTCGCTATTGATGTGGTGACGGGAGACGTGAAGGACAATACGCTGATAAACAGCGTCGGGTTGAATCACTTAACTACTGAAAATCTACTGTGGATTTGTGCGGTCGGTGTTGTCGCGGTTGCCGTTCTCCGGGCCATTGCCAGCTACGTTAGCACCATCGGTATGGCGCTGGCCGGTAGCCAGGTTATGAGCGGAGTTCGCCAGGCGCTGTTTGCGCAACTGCTACGTTTGCCTTTGTCGTTTCATCAGCGAGCCCGAACCGGCGATCTGACGATGCGGCTGATTAACGATATTGGCATGATGCGTGAAGCCACAGTTACCGCCATTGTGCCTTTGCTGTCCAGCTCGGTGGTTTTTCTGGGCATGCTCAGCATCATGCTTTTTCTCAACTGGGCACTGACGTTGCTCATACTCCTGCCCATGCCATTGCTGGCGCTGGGAATGTTATACAGCAGCCGTAAAATCCGTGAAGTCAGTCGTACCCAACGTAAGCGTGAAGGCGAGCTGGCAGCCAGATCGGCGGAGTTTATGACGGGGATCGCAACCATCCAGGCCATGTCGTTAGAAAAGGCCGCAACGAAGACATTTAATGGCAGCGATACCCGAAGTCTGCAACAAAATGTACGCACCAAACGGCTGAGTGCGGGCCTGGAGCGTCAGGTGGATATCCTGATTGCCATCGTTACTGCTCTGGTCTTGCTTCTGGGTGCCAGAAGTGTTCTGGCGGAAAAAATGTCAGCAGGCGAACTGCTGATTTTCATCTCTTATATGAAAAATGCCTTTCGACCTGTTCGTGAATTCGCTAAATACAGCGGTCGTCTGGCGAAAGCGATTACCGCTGGAGAGCGGATTACGGAGCTACTGAATCTGAAGCCGGACATCGACCGTCAGGTTGGATTGTCGCTGGCATCAGAGCAGGCCCGGAAGGATATCCGCTTTGAAAGGGTAAGCTTCGCCTGGTGGGATGCAAAGGGGGAGTCGGAACATTGCATACTTCATGATCTCAGCTTCTGTATTGCGGGGGGAAGCTCCGTCGCCATTACCGGTTCATCCGGTGCTGGTAAATCGACGCTGATCCAGTTACTGCTGCGCCTGTATGACCCTTACGCTGGAAAAATTACGCTTGGGGGGCAGGATCTGCGGGATTACACCGCAGAGAGCCTGCGCAAACAGATCGGCTATCTGCCGCAGGAGAGTCTGCTGTTTGGCGTTACCATTCGGGAAAATATTGCGCTGGGCAGCAATGGAGCGGTTAGCGAAGAGGAGATCGTGGCGGCAGCGAAGTTAGCCAATGCACATGATTTTATTCTGAAGCTGCCGCAGGGGTATGACACCACCATCAGCGAGCGAGGAACATCGCTGTCCGGTGGACAGCGTCAGCGAATAGCTATCGCCAGAGCCGCAATACGCAATAGTAGTGTGCTGCTGCTGGATGAACCAGGGGTGGGGCTGGACAGCGAAAACGAGCGTTTGATAACCAATGCCCTGACGCGTCTGATGCGAGAGCGAACCTGCATTATCGTCACACACAATCTTTCCCTTGCGTCTCGCGCCGATCGCATTCTGGTGTTGGATCAAGGGCGTATCGTTGAACAGGGCGATCATCATACGCTATTGGGCCATCGTGGACGCTACTTCGAATTATGGAACATACAGAAAGGAATCGCGCCATGATAGCCGCTCGCGATGCTGAACAAGCGCTGGCTGCCCGCGATCCGGCGCTCCCCGGACTGGAACTGTTGTTGGATAATACCCAATTACTGGCAGCGCTACGTACTCTGGCTCCGCTCGCCAGCGCCCGGTCCGTACAGGTCCGTTATCTGCGCTACAAACCCTGCACCAGCTGCGTGCTGTCCCTGGAAATTACGATGGAAAACGCGGAGCTACTGCGCTATTTCGCCAGGGGATTAACGCGGGAGCGTTTTGCCGTCTCTTTACGCCATCTAAAGCGTCGGGCCATGATCGCCGCCGGGCATCCATATGCGCCGCTGGTACTGGAACGACAGGCGATTCTGTTACTTCATCCCACTCAGGATCGTGACATTCGCTATCTCGATACGCTGTGGGACGATACAAAACGTCACCGCCTGCTACAGGACTGGCTACCGGAACTGGTTAATAATGAGGGCGTCGACTGGCAACTGATGCGCTACAAACCCGGACGGCGCTGTGTCGCTGTCATTCAGCGCGGTGAAACACCGCTGGCGCTGGTGCGCTGTACCACCGCCAGGGAGTTCGGGGCAATATTGCAGGGCAGCGCCACAGGCGTGGCGCTGGGTCATATAACGCTGTTAGGCGCCCGGGCAGTCTGTCGTATGGTAGCGACTCGCTGGATGCCGGGGCAGAGCCTCGACAGCCTGCCTGAAGGCGATGACATGACAGCGCTGGTTGAACGCGTTGGCGCCGAGCTTGCCCTGGTGCATAACGCGCCGTTTGTTCCGACACTGCGCCGTAAACTACAGGATGATCTGAATGCGCTCTGGCGCGAATGGGAAGCCATTCGTACTCTCCTGCCCGGAGAGGCTGAACGCTTTGAGCACTGCGCCACACAAATCGAGGCGCATCTTGGACAGTTCAGCACGCCGCCTGTGGTTCTGCACGGCGATTTTTCCGCCGATCAGGTGGTGATAACCCCGGCCGGGCCACGCTTCATTGACTGGGATCGCAGCGCCAGCGGTCACCCACTCAATGACATCGCCTCTTTCCTTGCCCGTCTTGAAATGGATGTCATTAATGGTCTGCGCAGCCGCTCACAGGCGGATACCGTCGGTGAGGCGTTACTGAGAGGTTACCGTACCCAGCGTACATCTGGTGATGGACTGTCATGGTTTGTCGCCCGCTCGCTCCTGTGTCTGGCAACGGAGTCGTTTCGCCTGCGGTGGCCGGACTGGCCGAAAAGGGTAGATGTGCTGCTTACGCGCGTGGAACAGCTATGTTTTCAGGAGGCAGACGGCAGTGGTGGTTCAGACCCATGGCAAGAAGTTCTTACACGACTTTGCTCACGCCAGACGATGGAAAGCGCCCTTATCCAGGGACTGGCCCCAGACTGTGCATGGAGACTACAGGCGGCTCGGATCGTCCGCCATAAGCCTGGCAGAAGAGCATTAGTTGAGTATCAGTTGGATGATGCGACAGGTGTGACACAGGTTCTTCTGGGAAAATATCGGGAAAAGGGCATTGATAACCATGCTTTTGCCTGCCAGCAGGCATTGTGGCGGGGCGGAATTCGGGTTCCGGAACCGCTGGTTAAGCTACCGCAACAGAAAATCTGGCTACAGCGGAAGGTTGTGGCGACACCGCTCACCCGAATGCTGCTGATATCGCAGGTACTGCCGGGGACGGCGGGCGCTGTCGGTATCGCGCTGGCACGAATGCAGCAGCACCCGGGTTTACGTCAGGCTATTGGCGATCGCCGTTGGGACTTAACCGATGAGTTGCGGGTACTGGATTGGGGATTCAGGCAGGTCGCAGAACAACATCCCGACTGGCGTCGTCGCCTCAACAGGCTTTTTAACCGCTGCGAGGCGTTAGCCTCGACCCTGGTAGCGTCACGTGAGGCTTGTTTGCACCGGGATTTTTATCCCGACCAAATCCTGGTTGCGCCTGACGATCCGCAGTGTGTGACGCTGTTGGATTTTGACCTGTGCGCCATTGGCGCCGGGGCGTTGGATGCCGGAAACTACCTTGCTCACATCAGCGAGCTGGCGTTACGTCTCTCTGGCGACATTCAGACGTTACAGGCACATGAGTCTGCCTTTACTCATGCCTGGCTCGCCTGCTCAGATGGCGTGACTTTGGCTGAGGTTCAGGCCTTCAAGGCGCTATCGCTGGCCAGACATATCTTCCTGAGCACCCGATTTCCTTCAAGAGCATACACGACGGCGCCACTGCTTGATTATTGTGAAAGAGTAATGGATGACTAATGACAAGATATATTTCATCAGCATGTCGCTGTAGCTTTGCCATTTCACTGGGAATAAATTTGCTTTTCGCGTCGTCTGGCGTACGGGCGGAAGAGAAACCGGAAGCGCCATTGCTTCAATTTCATACCACGTTAAAACTTGAGACATGGTCGCTGCGTAACAAATCGCTGCGTAAAGGTGAAAAGCGCGAAAATGAGCAGAAGCGGGAGCCCCTGGCGCGATTTCGGGTCGATGTAGCAAAGAAGAGGCCGCTATATGGCGTACTGGAGCTGGAGCTGACGGACAAAACGACCCGTGAAAGCGGTAAAAAGAAGCAGAGCCAGACCAAACTGGATCTGACCCAGGCATATATTGGCGTAAATATTGATGCATTGAATAGCGATCTGCGTATGGGGCGCTGGCTGTACCGCGACGAGCGCGAATGGTTGTTTGATGAAAATATGGATGGTGTGCTGCTCCACTGGAAAAAGGGAGGCTGGCGGGGGGACGTGCTGGGCGCCAGGATTAATTACTGGCAGCGCGATCTGCTGAATCGCTCAACGCGCAATACGGGGAATGCCGCAACGATAGCAACGAATCTGCGTTTTAAAATTGATGATAAGTGGCTGGCAGGCGGTTATGTGGTTATGAGCAAAAATACCCATGACGATGGGTATCATCAGTATCATTACGGACTGCGTTCGCATAACGAGCAGAGCAGAGGGTTACGCCATTGGGCTGAGTTAGGCATGATGGAGGGAAAAAACGAAAGCGGGCGCCACAAGGGCTACGCAATCGATCTTGGCGCCACCTGGGTCTTTGATCATGATCTACGCTCGCGCATCACCCTGGGATACGCGTTAGCCAGCCAGCACTACCGTCAGACAGGGCTGCAATCCAACGAAGCGACCTTCGGTGGAGATACTAAATTCAGCATTTATGGCAATACGCTGGCGCCGGAATTGGCTAACCTTCAGGTCTTTAGCGCAGGTATTGGGCTGGATATTACCCCGGATTCAGGACTGGATCTGGTCTATCACCATTACCGCCAGACGCGGATGGACGATTTTGGTACCCACGATCCCGAACTGAAGTCCCGTTACGATCGTCGGAACACGCATCGGTTGGGGGAGGGAGTCGATCTCATCTGGGGGGTGGAAGTCACTGATAATCTAAAGACTGAACTGTTGCTGGGCATGTTTCTGCCATCAAAGCGTTTTCGTTCCGGATCCGGAGATGATGCGTCACGCAGTTCGCCTGCTTATTCCGTCGGTTTCGAAGTCGAGCTGAAGTTTTAACGGGTTTCTCGCCATAATCCCCATCAGGGACTAAGATATTTCGCTATTCACTGCTGATATTACTGCGAATAAAAGTAAACTAACCAGTATCTGTAGAGACAGAGTGCTGATTGATTAATGCGGATTTCGCAGGGATCCCTCAGCCTTACAGGGGCATTCTCAAAGGCCGCCTTCCCGGAAGGTGGTCTTTTACTTTGTCTGTCGGCCATCCGCCGCTAAAATAGCGGGCAACGGTGATGATTAGTCGAATCGGCCACGGCCGGGAAGCGAATGGAAAAAGAACAAAAAGCAGAAAAGAGATCGAACATTGAGTTTATTCCTCAGTTCCAGAAGGCGTTTTTGCATCCGCGCTACTGGGGCTCGTGGCTGGGCGTGGTGGCCTTTGCGGGACTGGCCTGGACGCCGCCGCGTCTGCGCGATCCGCTGCTGGGGAATATTGGCCGTATTGCCGGACGCTTTGCGAAAAGCGCCCGGCGCCGGGCGCGCATCAATCTGCTTTACTGTTTTCCGGAGCTACCGGAAGAGCAACGGGAAGCCATGATCGACGGCATGTTTACGACCGCGCCTCAGGCGATGGCCATGATGGCGGAGCTGGGGTTACGGGATCCACAAAAGATTCTGGCTCGTGTCGACTGGCATGGTAAAGAGATTATTGATGAGCTGCAGGCCAATAACGAGAAGGTGATTTTTCTGGTCCCTCACGGCTGGGCGGTGGATATACCGGCGATGCTGATGGCGGCAAGCGGCCAGTTGATGGCGGCGATGTTCCATAACCAGGGCAATCAGCTGTTCGATTATCTGTGGAACCGGATACGCCGCCGTTTTGGTGGCCGTATGCACGCCCGTAACGATGGCATCAAGCCTTTTATCAGCTCGGTGCGTCAGGGGTACTGGGGCTACTATCTTCCGGACCAGGATCACGGCCGTGAACACAGCGAATTCGTGGATTTCTTCGCGACCTATAAGGCGACGCTGCCGGCGATTGGCCGCCTGATGAAAGTGTGTCGGGCACGGGTTGTGCCGCTGTTTCCGGTTTATAACGGCGACACTCATCGGCTGGATATCTATATCCGTCCGCCGATGGACGATCTGCGCGAGGCGGACGATCACACCATCGCCCGGCGTATGAATGAAGAGGTGGAGATCTTTGTGGGGCCTCATCCCGAGCAGTACACTTGGATTCTGAAGCTGTTGAAGACCCGTAAGGAAGGGGAGATTCAGCCTTATAAGCGCAAGGATCTGTGGCCGAAGGACAGGAAGAAGCCCTGATCATTTAGCGATAAAAAAGCCCACAGACGACGCTGTGGGCTTTTTCATTTCCGAAGGTCGATTATTCGACGGTCAGAATACGCACGGTATTGGTGGTGCCTACGGTGCCCATCACATCGCCCTGGGTGACGATAACCCGATCGCCAGGGACCAGATAGCCCTTATCGCGTAGCAGGTTCACCGCATCGTGGGCGGCGGCTACACCGTCGGTATGGGTGTCGCAGTGTACCGGCGTTACGCCGCGGTACAGGGAGGTCAGATCCAGGGTGCGCTCATGGCGCGACATCGCGAAGATTGGCAGGCCAGAGCTGATGCGCGAGGTCATGCGTGCAGTGCGGCCGGATTCGGTCATGGCGATGATCGCGGTCACTCCGGTGGTGTGGTTAGCCGCGTACATGGCCGACATAGCGATAGCCTCTTCCACATTTTCGAACTGCACGTCCAGGCGGTGTTTGGAAACATTGACGCTGGGGATTTTTTCGGCGCCAATACAGACCCGGGCCATGGCCGCGACCGTCTCTGCCGGGTACTGACCCGCAGCGGTCTCTGCTGAGAGCATGACAGCGTCGGTGCCGTCCAGCACGGCGTTCGCTACGTCCATGACCTCGGCGCGAGTTGGCATCGGGTTGGTGATCATCGACTCCATCATCTGGGTCGCGGTAATGACGGCACGATTCAGCCGACGGGCACGGCGAATCAGGGTTTTTTGGATGCCGACCAGCTCCGGATCGCCGATCTCCACGCCAAGATCGCCGCGCGCGACCATCACAGCGTCGGAGGCGCGAATAATATCGTCCATGGCCTCTTCGCTGGCTACGGCCTCCGCACGTTCGACCTTAGCGACAATGTGGGCGTCGCAGCCAGCATCACGCGCCAGACGGCGGGCATAGTTCAGATCCTCGCCGCAGCGCGGAAAGGAGACCGCCAGATAATCCACCCCAATTTTCGCTGCGGTCAGGATATCGGCTTTGTCTTTTTCGGTCAGCGCTTCGGCCGACAGGCCGCCGCCCAGCTTGTTGATGCCTTTGTTATTGGAGAGCGGTCCACCGACGGTGACTTCGGTAAAAACTTTCATCCCCTGAACTTCCAGCACCTTCAGCTGCACGCGACCGTCGTCGAGCAGCAGGATATCGCCAGGCACCACATCCGCGGGCAGCCCTTTATAGTCGATGCCGACTTTTTCCCGATCGCCTTCGCCTTTGCCCAGGCCGGCATCGAGCAGAAATTTGTCACCGATGTTGAGGAAGACTTTGCCCTCTTTAAAGGTGGAAACACGGATTTTCGGCCCCTGGAGATCGCCCAGGATGGCGACATGACGTCCCAGCCGCGCCGCGATTTCGCGGACCTTATTGGCGCGCAGCAGGTGATCTTCCGCGCTGCCGTGTGAAAAGTTCATGCGCACCACATTGGCGCCAGCGGCGATAACCTTCTCTAGGTTATTGTCGCGGTCAGTGGCCGGGCCTAAGGTGGTTACGATTTTGGTTCTGCGTAGCCGTCTGGACATGTATTACTCCGTTGACTGAAACAACTCGGTGTTGCTTGAATAGAATTCGGTTGTTCGGACTTTCTACTCTTAACCTAACCGAACAGCCTGCTAAGTTACATCTTTGTTATAAAAAATTAACAAATTACTCTGTGTTATCCGGCAGAAACAGTCCCTTATCAAAGCGCGATTCGCGCAGGGCTTCCTTGACCCGCTTCAAGTTCTCTCTGAATTTCGCGCCGCGGCGCAGGGTAAAGCCGGTAGCCAGAGCATCGAGCAGCGTGAGCTGCGCCAGACGAGATACCATGGGGATATAGATATCGGTATCTTCCGGTACCTCCAGCAGCAGGCTAAGACCGGCTTCCTCTGCCAGCGGCGAGTCGGGGCTGGTAATGGCTATCACCATCATATCGTTGTCGCGCGCCAGACCGGCCAGCTCGACCATCTGCCGGGTCCGACCGGTGTGGGAGATCAACACCAGTACGTCGCCACTGCCGCCGTTGATGCAGTTCATTCGCTGCACCACGATATCGTCGGAATAGAAAACCGGCACATTGAAGCGCAGGAACTTGTTCATGGCATCGTGAGCCACAACGGCGGAGGCGCCAAGCCCGAAGAAGGTGATGCGTCGCGCCTGGCTTAGCCAGTCTACGGCGCGGTTGATGGCCTGCATATCCAGAGTCTGGCGCACCTGATCCAGACTGGCCATTGCTGACTCAAAAATTTTATTGGTGTAGGACTCGACGCTATCATTTTCATCAACGCTGCGGCTGACCCAGGGAGTACCGCTGGCCAGGCTCTGGGCCAGATGAAGTTTGAAATCGGGGAAGCCCCGGGTTTCCATACGGCGGCAGAAGCGGTTGACGGTGGGTTCGCTCACCCCGGCGCAGGCGGCAAGCGCCGCGATACTCGAATGAATGGCGCGCTGCGGCGCCTGTAAAATGGCGTCGGCGACCTTGCGTTCGGACTTACTCAGCCTGTCCCGCTGAATCCGGATAGTTTCCAGCATATTCATAATGAATGAGGCACTCACAGCTCGTTGCGATGCCACTTCGGGCGTCATCGTCAGTTACTCCGCCCAGAATACCCTTTTCGGGGGCATCTGCGGGTATCGAAAAGGCCAAAGCTGTTGTTTTTTTTCATTACTTGATCGTAGTCGGGTTTTGGTCCTCTGCTGGCAACAGGTCGGATAGCGCTTTACGATAGCGACAGCTGGCGATTTCTATGGCAAATGGCACTGGGTGTATTCGCCTCACTAACAAAATGAAGTACAGTGCATTGTAATAAAATTACAAGCGGTCTGGCATAAGCCGGGCCAGCCGGAACGAGGAGAAAAGACATGGCGGTAACGCAAACAGCCCAGGCATGCGACCTGGTCATTTTCGGCGCAAAAGGCGATCTTGCGCGCCGTAAACTGCTGCCTTCCCTGTATCAGTTGGAAAAGGCGGGCCAGATTCATCCCGATACGCGTATTCTGGGGGTGGGGCGCGCGGACTGGGATAAAGAGTTCTATACCGGCGTGGTTCGTGAAGCGCTCGAAACCTTTATGAAAGAGCCGATTGATGAGGCGCTGTGGCAGACCCTGAGCGGTCGCCTGGACTTCTGTAATCTGGATGTCAACGACCAGAAAGGCTTCACCCGACTGGGGAAAATGCTCGATCAGAAGAGTCGGATCACCATTAACTATTTCGCCATGCCGCCCAGCACCTTCGGCGCCATCTGTCAGGGGCTGGGCGCCGCGAAGCTGAACGCCAAACCGGCTCGCGTGGTGATGGAAAAGCCGCTCGGTACTTCACTGGCGACTTCCCGTGAAATTAATGACCAGGTGGGCGAGTTCTTCGAAGAATGCCAGGTTTATCGCATCGACCACTATCTGGGTAAAGAGACGGTACTCAACCTGCTGGCGCTGCGTTTCGCCAACTCCCTGTTCGTCAATAACTGGGATAATCGCACCATCGATCACGTAGAGATCACCGTGGCCGAAGAAGTGGGCATTGAAGGGCGCTGGGGCTACTTTGACCAGGCTGGCCAGATGCGCGATATGGTGCAGAACCACCTGCTGCAGATTCTGTGCATGATCGCGATGTCGCCGCCCGCCGATCTGACCGCCGACCATATCCGTAACGAGAAGGTGAAGGTTCTGCAGTCTCTGCGTCGCATCGATCGCACCAACGTGCGCGATAAAACGGTGCGTGGGCAGTATACCTCGGGCTTTGCTCAGGGCAAAAAAGTGCCGGGGTATCTGGACGAAGAGGGGGCAAATAAGAGCAGCAATACCGAAACCTTCGTCGCCATTCGGGTGGATATTGATAACTGGCGCTGGTCCGGCGTGCCGTTCTATCTGCGTACCGGTAAGCGTCTGCCGACTAAGTGTTCGGAAGTGGTGGTCTACTTCAAGAACCCGGCCCTGAACCTGTTTAGGGAGTCCTGGCAGGAGCTGCCCCAGAATAAGCTGACCATTCGTCTGCAGCCGGATGAAGGGGTGGATATCCAGGTCCTGAATAAGGTGCCGGGGCTGGATCATAAACACAACCTTCAGACCACCAAGCTGGATCTGAGTTATTCCGAAACCTTCAACCAGACCCATCTGGCGGATGCCTATGAAAGGCTGCTGCTGGAGACCATGCGCGGCATTCAGGCGCTGTTCGTACGGCGCGATGAAGTGGAAGAGGCGTGGAAATGGGTGGATTCCATTACCGAAGCCTGGGCGGCGGACAACGATGCGCCCAAACCGTATCAGGCGGGCTCCTGGGGGCCAGTGGCCTCGGTGGCGATGATCACCCGCGATGGCCGCTCCTGGAATGAGTTCGAGTCCTGATTATCACGATCGTGTCATAGGGTTATTTTACCGGTAACATGATCTGACTCAGCAGAGTTGAAAATTTTTTTGTTTTAAAGCCCCGTCCGGATTCACCGACGGGGCTTTTTTCATTACACTAGCTGAAGCGATTTTGCCACTGGTGGTGCGGGAGAGAAGAGATAAGTCAGCGTCATCACTGTTTCTGATACTCCGTACCAGCCGCCTGACGGCGACACAGATAATGAGGACCCTTTATGAATCCGAAAATGTTACGCGTAACAAATCGCATCATCGAGCGTTCGCGCCCGACCCGGGAAGCCTACCTGGCCCGCATTGAACAAGCGAAGAGCAACACCGTCCGTCGCTCCCAGCTAGCCTGCGGTAACCTGGCACACGGTTTCGCGGCTTGCCAGCCGGGGGATAAAGCTTCTCTGAAAAGCATGCTGCACAACGATATCGCCATTATCACCGCCTACAACGACATGCTGTCCGCACATCAGCCCTATGAGAACTACCCGAATAAAATTCGTCAGGCGCTGCATGAAGTGGGTGCGGTAGGGCAGGTGGCCGGTGGCGTTCCGGCAATGTGCGATGGCGTGACTCAGGGGCAGGACGGCATGGAGCTGTCGCTGCTGAGCCGTGAAGTGATCGCCATGTCCGCGGCCGTTGGGCTGTCCCACAATATGTTCGATGGCGCGCTGTTCCTGGGGGTCTGCGATAAAATCGTCCCCGGTCTGACCATGGCCGCGCTCTCCTTCGGTCATCTGCCGTCGGTATTCATCCCCTCCGGCCCTATGGCCAGCGGTTTGCCAAATAAAGAGAAGGTCCGTATCCGTCAGCTGTATGCCGAAGGTAAAGCAGATCGTGCAGCGCTGCTGGATGCCGAGGCCGCCTCCTATCACGCGCCTGGCACCTGTACCTTCTACGGCACCGCCAACACCAACCAGATGGTGGTGGAGTTTATGGGGATGCAACTGCCGGGCTCTTCCTTTATTCAGCCGGACGCGCCGCTGCGCGACGCGCTGACCGCAGCGGCGGCTCAGCAGGTGACGCGTATGACCGGCAACGGTAACGACTGGATGCCGCTGGGTAAAATGATTGATGAAAAGGTGGTGGTCAACGGCATGGTGGCTTTGCTGGCGACCGGCGGATCCACCAATCACACCATGCACCTGGTGGCCATGGCGCGCGCCGCCGGCATAATCATTAACTGGGACGATTTCTCTGAGCTTTCCGATGTGGTTCCGCTGTTGGCGCGCCTGTATCCCAACGGCCCGGCGGATATCAACCACTTCCAGGCTGCGGGCGGGGTACCGGTACTGATGCGCGAACTGCTGAAAGGCGGTCTGCTGCATGAAGATGTCAACACCGTGGCAGGCCGCGGTCTGAACCACTACACCATGGAGCCGTGGCTGAATAACGGTAAGCTGGACTGGCGCGAAGGGGCTGAAAATTCGTTGGATCCGGAGGTTATCGCCACCTTTGATCAACCCTTCTCCCATCACGGCGGTACCAAAGTGCTGAGCGGTAACCTGGGCCGTGCCGTAATGAAGACCTCTGCGGTACCGCTGGATAATCAGGTGATTGAAGCTCCGGCGGTGATTTTCGAGAGTCAGCACGATGTGGTACCGGCTTTCGAAGCCGGCAAACTGGATCGCGACTGCGTGGTGGTGGTGCGCCATCAGGGGCCGAAAGCGAACGGAATGCCAGAATTACATAAACTCATGCCGCCACTTGGTGTATTATTGGACCGCGGTTTCAAAATTGCGCTGGTGACCGACGGACGCCTGTCTGGCGCCTCGGGTAAGGTTCCTTCCGCTATCCATGTCACGCCGGAAGCATACGACGGCGGGCTGCTGGCGAAGGTCCGCGAAGGCGACATGATTCGGGTCAACGGCCAGACCGGCGAGCTGATGCTGCTGGTGGATGATAGCGAACTGGCTGAGCGCACCCCTGAACATCCGGATCTTAGCGCCATGCGCGTTGGTACCGGGCGCGAACTGTTTGGCGCGCTGCGTGAAAAACTGTCCGGCGCAGAGCAGGGAGCCACCTGTATTACCTTTTAAATCCCGCGCATTGCGGGGAAGACAGATTAACCTTCACGGGAGAGATTCTCTGATGAATAACTGGAAAACGAGTGCGGAACAGATCCTGAAGAGCGGTCCGGTAGTACCGGTCATCGTTGTCAAAAAACTGGAGCATGCGGTACCGATGGCCAAAGCGCTGGTCGCCGGTGGCGTTCGCGTTCTGGAAGTGACCCTGCGTACCGAGTGTGCGATGGAAGCGATCCGTCTGATTGCGAAGGAAGTTCCGGAAGCCATCGTGGGGGCGGGCACCGTTATCAACCCGCAGCAGCTGGCCGAAGTGACCGAGGCGGGTGCGCAGTTCGCCATCAGCCCGGGTCTGACCGAGCCGCTGCTGAAAGCGGCGACCGAAGGGTCCATCCCGCTGATCCCGGGCATTAGCACCGTTTCCGAACTGATGCTGGGCATGGACTACGGTCTGCGTGAGTTTAAATTCTTCCCGGCCGAAGCGAACGGCGGCGTGAAGGCGCTGCAGGCTATCGCAGGTCCGTTCTCCCAGGTGCGTTTCTGCCCGACTGGCGGTATCTCTCCGGCTAACTATCGCGACTACCTGGCGCTGCCGAGCGTGCTGTGCATCGGCGGTTCCTGGCTGGTACCGGGCGATGCCCTGGAGTCTGGCGACTACGCACGCATCACCCAGATTGCGCGTGAAGCCGTGGAAGGCGCGAAGCAGTAATCTTCCGGCCCTCTCCGTTCGGAGAGGGCCGCTTAATTTATTCCCCCTGAACCACTACCGCGTCCGCGGCCGCTCTGGCCCGACTGACGGCATCTTCCGTGGATTCTCCGGTCGTCAGTACCACGCCAAGACGGCGGGTTCCCGCGATTTCCGGTTTGCCGAACAGGCGTAGCTGTAACCCGGCGCCACAGGCGTTTTCCACGCCGCTGAAACGCAGATCCTGGCTGGTTAGCTCCGGTAAAATAACCGCAGAGGCCGCCGGTCCGTATTGACGAATCGCGCCTATTGGCAGGCCGAGGAATGCGCGCACGTGCAGCGCGAATTCTGACAGATCCTGAGAGAGCAGGGTGACCATGCCGGTATCGTGGGGACGCGGCGAGACTTCGCTGAATATGACCTCATCGCCGCAGACGAACAGCTCCACGCCAAACAGGCCGTGGCCGCCCAGGGCGGTAACCACCTTGCCCGCCACGTCACGGGCCTGCGCCAGCGCCCGGTCGCTCATCCGCTGGGGCTGCCAGGATTCGCGGTAGTCGCCGTCCTGCTGACGATGGCCGATGGGGTCGCAAAAGTGCAGGCCATCTACGGCGCTGATGGTCAGCAGGGTAATCTCGAAGTCGAAGTTAACCACCCCTTCAACGATAACCCGACCTTTACCCGCGCGGCCGCCCTGTTGGGCGTAGTGCCAGGCCTGTTCAATCTGCCCGGCGCTGCGGATCAGGCTTTGTCCCTTACCGGATGAGCTCATCACCGGCTTAATGATGCAGGGCAGGCCGATCTCTTCAACCGCCTGACGGAAACCTGCCAGGTCGTCGGCGAAGCGGTAGCTGGAGGTCGGGAGCGCCAGCGTTTCGGCCGCCAGACGGCGAATACCTTCCCGGTTCATGGTGAGCTGCGTGGCGCGGGCGCAGGGCACCACATGCGTGCCTGCGCTTTCCAGCGCTATCAGCGCGTCGGTGGCGATGGCTTCGATCTCCGGCACAATGTAGTCCGGGCGCTCTTTGGCCACCAGGGCCTTAATTTGCTCTGCATCCAGCATATTCACGACGTGGCTGCGGTGTGCTACGTGCATGGCGGGGGCGTCGGCATAGCGATCGACGGCGATGACCTCCAGCCCGAGACGCTGGCACTCAATGGCCACCTCTTTTCCCAACTCTCCGGCGCCCAGCAGCATCACGCGCGTGGCGGAAGGACGCAGTGCGGTTCCCAGTACAGACATAGTGATTTCCCCGGTCAAAAAATACAACAACAGCTACGAAAACGTTTGCGTCGGCGACGTAGTTTAGCCAAAACGCCGGGTCTGGTATACTGATTAAAAATCCAGTATACCCGGAGTAAAACCGATGGCGGTTGAAACTAAATACGTTGTTGTACGCAAAGGTGAGGAAAAGATGTCTTTTGCCAGTAAAAAGGAGGCAGACTCCTGGGATAAAATGTTAGATCTGGCGGAGTCGTTCGAAGAGTGGCTGGAAGAGGGGCCAGTGGAGCTGGACGAATCTCAGCGCGAGGCATTAGGTCTGTGGCTGGCGGAGCATAAAGAGACGCTCTCCACCCTGATTAAGACCGGCAAGCGGCCCCAGCCAAAGGCTGCGACAACACCAGAGCAGGAAGAGAAGGCGGCGCCCAAAGCGCGCGCGAAGCATAAAGCGGCCTGAGCCTTTAACCACAAAGAGGGAAAAACCACGTTTTTCCCTCTTTGTCATCAACCTGACGGCCCTTTAGGGCCATTTTGCTTTTTTTGCGTTTCCCGACACTTCCTGACACTGAGTCACTTACCCTGCAAAGTGCATGAATAGATCATTACAGGGGTATTTGCATGGCTAACTGGTTAAATCAACTGCAGTCAATGCTGGGCCAGAGTGGGCAGCAGGGAAGTGCAGGCAAGCAGGAGCAGGGATTAAGTAAGTTACTGGTACCGGGCGCGCTGGGCGGTCTGGCGGGGCTGCTGGTGGCCAGCAAATCGTCGCGCAAGCTATTGACCAAATACGGCGGCAGCGCGTTACTGGTTGGTGGTGGCGCCGTGGCTGGCAGCGTGCTGTGGAACAAGTACAAGCAACGTATGAGCGAAACCCAGCAGCCGCAGCAGCAGCAGGCGCAGCCGGTACAGCCTGCGCTGGCGAATCAGGCATCGCCGCTGGATGAGCGCGCGGAACGTCTGGTACTGGCGCTGGTCTTTGCCGCTAAAAGTGACGGACATATTGATGATCAAGAGCGTCAGGTCATTGAGCAGCAGCTTCAGGAGGCGGGCATTGAACAGGAAGGGCGCGCTCTGGTGCAGCGCGCCATTGAACAGCCTTTGGATCCTCAACGTCTGGCTCAGGGGGTTCGCAATGAAGAAGAGGCGCTGGAGCTCTATTTTCTGAGCTGTGCTGCCATCGACATCGACCACTTTATGGAGCGCAGTTACCTCAATGCGCTGGGTGATGCGCTACAGATCCCCCAGGACGTGCGCGACGGCATCGAGCAGGATATCCAGGCTCAGAAGCGCCAGCTTCCTGAATAATCTTTCCCTCCCCGCCAAAGGCCAAATCCTTCCAGCTGCTGAAGGATAATCGGTATAACTTGCAAGAAGGGCAGATAATGCACACCCTTACAGGTGTGCATTATCCGGAAACAAGAAGAATAACCATGCCCCCAAAAGCAAAAAGAGTGCCGCACGCCATCACCGTTCATGGCGACACCCGTATTGATCACTACTACTGGCTACGCGACGACGACAGGAGCGCTCCCGAGGTGCTTGGCTATTTACGCCAGGAGAATGAGTATGGCCGCCGGATTATGGCTTCCCAGCGCGCGCTTCAGGACCGATTGCTCAAAGAGATGGTCGGGCGAGTGCCGGAGCGTGACGCTTCGGCGCCCTGGGTGAAGAACGGCTACCGTTATCGCTATATTTACCAACAGGGGAATGAGTATGCCTGCTGGCAGCGCCAGCCGGTGGAATCCGGGGAGCAGGAACCCTGGCAGATCCTGCTGGATGCCAATGAACGCGCCGCCCACAGCGAGTTTTACACCCTGGGGGGCATGAATGTGGCCCCAGATAATCAGGTGATGGCGATAGCGGAGGATTATCTGTCGCGTCGCCAGTACAGCCTGCGGTTGCGTAATTTGCAGAGCGGTAACTGGTACCCGGAAGTGCTGGACAATGCCTCGCCGGACTTTGTCTGGGCCAATGATTCGCGCACCCTCTACTATGTCCGCAAACATCCGAAGACCCTGCATCCCTGGCAGGTGTGGCGCCACACTGTCGGCAGTCCGTCCCGGGATGATGAGCTGATCTTCGAAGAGCCGAACGAAGCCTTCTACGTCGGCGTACATAAGAGTTCATCGCAAAAATACGTGCTGATTGATCTCAGCAGCGCCACCACCAGTGAGGTATGGCTGCTGGACGCTAATGCTGAATGTCCCCGTCCTGAATGTTTCCTGGCGCGGCGCCGTCACCATGAATACACCCTGGATCACTACCAGGATGAATTCTGGGTGCGATCGAACCGGGCCGGGAAAAATTTTGGCCTGTGGCGTGCCGCAACGGGGGATGAGTCCGGCTGGCAGACCGTGATTCCGGCCCGGGATGTGGTCATGCTGGAAGGCTTTACCCTGTTTCGCGACTGGCTGGTGGTGGAAGAACGTCAGCGCGGTCTGACCAGCCTGCGCCGTATCCACCGCCAGAGCGGTGAGGAGACAGGCATTGCCTTTGACGATCCGGCCTATGTGACCTGGATAGCCCTGAATCCGGAACCAGAGACGGCCTGGCTGCGCTATGGGTACTCCTCGATGACCACGCCGGATACCCTGTTTGAACTGAATATGGATAGCGGCGAGCGGCGGATACTTAAGCAGACGCCGGTGCCCGGTTTCGATGCCGACGACTACCGCAGCGAGCATCTGTGGATAGCGGCCCGTGATGGAACGAAGGTTCCGGTATCCCTGGTTTATCACCGGCGCCATTTCCGGCGTGGCCATAATCCGCTGCTGGTTTACGGCTATGGCGCATACGGCAGCAGTATTGATGCCGATTTCAGCACCAGTCGCCTGAGTCTGCTGGAGCGCGGTTTCGTATGCGCCATTGCTCACGTGCGCGGCGGCGGAGAGCTGGGCCAGCAGTGGTATGACGACGGAAAACTGCTGAATAAGATGAACAGCTTTACCGACTATCTGGATGTGTGCGATGCCCTGCTGGCGAAGAGCTATGGCGATCCGCAGAAGCTCTTCGCCATGGGGGGCAGCGCTGGCGGACTGCTGATGGGGGCGGTGATTAATATGCGTCCTGAACTGTTTCTCGGCGTGGTGGCGCAGGTGCCCTTTGTGGATGTGCTGACCACCATGCTCGACACGTCGATCCCATTAACCACCGGTGAATTTGAAGAGTGGGGCAATCCGCAGGAGGCGGACTATTACCGCTATATCAAGGCCTACAGTCCCTACGACAACCTGGCGCCCCAGCCTTACCCCCATATGCTGGTGACGACAGGGCTGCACGATTCTCAGGTTCAGTACTGGGAGCCGGCCAAATGGGTGGCGAAACTACGGGAAATGAAGCGTGACGACACCTTGCTGCTGCTGTGTACCGATATGGATTCCGGGCACGGCGGCAAATCGGGACGCTATAAATCCTGGGAAGGGGTGGCCCTGGAGTATGCCTTTATGATCGCCCTGGCTCAGGAGACCCTACCGGGGCGGATGCTGTAATATCAGGCTTCATCGAGCCAGTGGCGCAGGGTCAGGCGCAGGGCCGGAGACATCTGTTTAAGATTGCCCGCCATCCAGCGCAGATAGCCGGGATCGCGCTCGGCGATATCAGCAAAAGGCTGGCCGCGATATTTACCGAACGGCAGGCTTTCCAGCAGCGTGGGGCGGCCAGTGATGGTGACCATCTGATCCGGCGTCCAACTGCTCTCTTCCATAATACGCAGCAGCAGGGCCGCGGTGATATAGCAATCATACAGGGCGCGGTGATGATGGAGATCGGGGGGTGTTTCCACGTGCAGCTTCAGGGATTTGTACAGACCCATATTGCTATAACGGATACCGGGCCACAGGTGGCGGGCAAGGCGCATGGTACAGATCCATTCGCCGGACATTTCCGGCAGTACCCGCTGATCGAAGCTGGCATTGTGAGCGACATACCAGGGGCTGCCCTGATAGCGGGGAATTACCTCTTCAATCCAGGGCTGGTCGGCGACCATCGCTTCGGTAATGTGGTGAATGGCCATCGCCTGGGGGCTGATGGGTCTCTCGGGGCGTACCAGATTGCTCATGGGGTTGACCATTTTTCCGTCGATGATATCGATGGAGGCCACCTCGACCACGCCGCCGTGCAGGTCGCAGGTTTCTGTATCAATAACGCGTAGCATCAGTCTCTCCGCCAGCTGAATAGCGTTAGCGTACAGGAACCACTTCCCCCTGCCAACCCTGAGGCGCGCGTCGGCCTATCACCAGCAGCTCCTGCTGCTCTGCGCGCACGACCAACTGTCCGCGTTCATCCCAGAAGGCGCTGCGACCCGGGCTATATCCGCCATTAAGCGGCTCGATTTTATTCGCCATCAGCACTGCCATGCCGTATTTATGAGCCCAGCGCTGAAGGTACATGACATCGTGCTGCCAGCTGGCTTCGGAGACAAAACCGCCAGTGGCGTAGAGGCTGGCTCCCAGCCCGGCGGCGCTACGCGGCAGCGCCTCTTCATGGCTGGGGGTATCCACCGCGAGCGCGAAACTGTATTCACCGCTGCCGATGACCGGCATTTCAGGGCAGGGGGTAAACCAGTCCCCGGCCCCGGTATGGGGTTTACGGCAGGAAACCTGCCCGCCGTCGGGCATAAAACCCAGGGCGCCGGCGGGGAAGCCCTGAGCATCCCGATGCGGCAGACCCACAACGACAGTCATCCGATGGCGCATTGCCGCCTGCTGTAACGGCTGTAACAGAGGAGAATCAGCCGCCAGCCCCGCGCCGTCATCGATCTGCTCATTGGCACAGACCAGCGAGTTTTCCGGGAAGATCAGTAGATCGACGAACTCGCGTGCGGCATGCTCGATAAAATTAAGGTGGTGGCGAATATTCTCTTCTACACCGCCGGGTCGGGCGGCATATTGTGCGGCGGCAACACTCCACGGGGGCATTGTCTTTTCCTTTCTCCGTTGCTAACCCGTCGTCCTGACGGGTCGCTCATCCTTTGATATTAGATGTCATATTATACGAGAAAAATCTTAGCAAAGGCTCTGTAAGGAAATGTCACCGGAGTGAAATTATTTTGATTTCGGCTCATAAGGCAGTCGGGAAAGGTTAACCGACGCCAGTCTGTGGGCGATTAGTCTTTCCCTAAACCACTCACGCAGTGGTTCCGGCTGTTCTCTTTCCACGGCTTCGGCGATAACCGGCATATTGTAGCGCTCTTTAAACGCGACCCCTGCCGCAGCCAGATCGACGTTAACTTTGTCCATCTCCTCCTGAGGGAGCTGTGCAAGATTGTTGTTCATCGCGGTCTCCATTTTTGGGAATCCAGAAGGTACTGCCTGGCGCACACAATGACAAGTCTTTCCGCGTATGGGGCACCAGACGCGCTGGATTTGACGAGGCTCGACAGTTATTCTTTGGGCCAGATCCATAAACAAAAGGAATGACCGGAATGGCCCTGTCCCGTAAACGACTCGCCTCTCTGTTTCTGGCTGCCTCTTTGACGCCTTCCCTGGCACTGGCTCACGCCCATCTTCAACAGCAACAACCCGCCGCTGACAGCGTGGCGACGGCGCAAACTAACACCCTGACGCTGACCTTTTCCGAAGGGGTGGAGCCGGCTTTTAGCGGCGTCACCCTGACGGGGCCCCAACAGCAGAAGGTCGCCACTGGTCCCGCCAGTCTGGCGTCCGGAAACGATCGCCAACTGATTGTACCGATCAAGGCTGAACTGTCCCCTGGCAACTATCAGGTGGACTGGCACGTGGTGTCGGTCGATAGCCACAAAACTAAGGGTAGCTATCAGTTTAGTGTGAAGTAAGATGCTGCATCTGGTTGCGGTTGCGATGCGCTTTAGTCACGATCTGGCACTGATGCTGCTGGTGGGATCGGCCATCTGTAGCGTACTGCTCAGCTCCGGCCGTTTTGCCTCTGTGGTGACCCGCCGTCTGGCGCGTTTGTGGAGTGCTGCCGCACTCTTGAATCTCGTGAGCGCGCTGTTGCTGTTTGCGCTGCAGGGGGGATTGATGGGGCAGGGATGGAGCGATGTGCTAAACCCTGATATCTGGCGCATGCTGCCGGGCACCCGCTTTGGCGCGGTATGGCTGTGGCAGATGGTACTGGCGTTGATCATTGTTGCAGTAACCTTGCTGAGGCCGCCGCGCCGCTCGCCGTTGCTGCTCTGTCTGGCGGCTTTACAGCTGGCGTTACTGGCCGGTACCGGGCATGCGGCGATGCATGACGGTGTCGCCGGGGCGCTGCATCGTACTAACCATGCCGTTCATCTGCTGGCCGCCGCCTGGTGGGTCGGTGGACTGGTACCGCTGCTGGTCTGTATGCGGATGGCGACAAAGCCGCGCTGGCGCAAGTCGGCGATTGCGGCCATGATGCGCTTTTCGCGCTATGGCCACCTGGCTGTGGCGCTGGTCATTGCCACCGGCGCCATCAACAGCCTGGCGATACTGGGCTGGCACTGGTCGTGGCAGGGCGACTACGTTCGGCTGCTATTGCTTAAAATGGGGTTGGCGAGCGTCATGGTGGCGATCGCGCTGGTTAATCGTTACCTGCTGGTGCCGCGTTTTGCGCAAAGCGCGGGCGTGGCGCAGCAGCGTTTTATTATACTGACCCGGGTGGAAATGGCGCTGGCGCTGGCTGTGCTGCTGTGCGTGAGCCTGTTTGCCACCCTGGAACCTTTTTAACTGAATGGTACTTGAGTGCTGATGAAAAAAATCGCAATAACCCTGCTGCTGCTCGCCGCCTCCGGCGCGGCGTTGGCCGCACCTAAGGTGATCACCGTAAGCCGTTTTGAAATAGGGAAAGATAAGTGGGCGTTTAACCGTGAAGAGGTGATGCTGAGCTGTCGCACTGGTAATGCCCTGTTTGTGATCAATCCCAGTACCCTGATGCAGTATCCGTTAAACGATGTGGCGAAAGCGCGGGTCGCAGACGGGAAAAGCACCGGCCAGCCCCTGGAAACCATTATGATTGACGACCCGGCGCATCCGGGGCAGAAGATGAGTCTGGCGCCCTTTATCGAGCGGGCGCAAAAACTGTGTAATTAACTGACCTGGCATAAAAAAACCGCCATTACCGGTATCGGTATGGCGGTTTTTTACTGAGACGAGTAGTCGCAGCGCCGGTTTTTTTCGTCCAGAAAAGGGGGCCGGACTGGAAAACCTGCGACTCTCATCTATTCTTTAAAGGGCAAGGCGACTTAGCCTGCATTAATGCCAACTTTTAGCGCACGGCTCTCTCCCAAGAGCCATTTCCCTGGACCGAATATAGGAATCGTATTCGGTCTTTTTTTATCTGTATGTTTTTAAACGTGTTTTTATCGTCTCTCACGAAAGGACACGAAAATCTCCCGAAATCTTCATATCCTGTCTAAACCATATCATACTCAGCACCCCTGGAGTCCAGGTATTTTTGCGTCATTGTTAAATTCTTGTGACCAAGAAGTTTCCTTGCAAATTCTTCCCCGCGTTCCCTTTCATACAACCTGCTGGCGAGGCTCCTGATTTCGTGGAAAGAGGGCGGGTTAGGTCCGAACCTTAATCCTGATACATCCCTCATATCAGAAAAAGCCTGGGTCAGTCCATCTGGCGTTAGTGGCCCTGGCTTTCTTCCTCCGCGACGCACGGCTGAGTAAATCATATAATCAGATGGGTTGTTAACCCGACATTGGTCTATGACATCCTGCAATACCAGCCCTGCCGCGTCCAGTGTTAAATCCAGAGGAATAGCGAGTTTGTGACCAGTCTTCTCCTGCTCTACAAACAGACGCCCATCTTTTATGTGGCTGAATTGAAATTTGGCTACATCTTCTCGCCTCTGACCTGTTACCAGCGCCAGATTGAAAGCGTTGGCGGCCCATGACGAGCTGCTGAACGCGGCATCCCTGATGATTATGAATGGCTCAAGAAGAAGCCTCTCCCTCTTAACCTCTGGCGTTGGCGTCCTTGTCGGCTCTACAGGATTTCTTTCAAGATGGCCTTCCACTATCGCCTCCCTGAATATGTCCATCAGAACAGATCGGAGACCGGCAGCCATGCTTTTCTTCCCGCATGAGACGTATGACTCCAGAAATTCAGAGATGTCCTTTGTCGATATTGCGGACAGAGGAAACCGGCCAAATTCATCATCTATGGTTTGTAGTTGATTGTTCCTGACCTTCATCGTGTTGGGCTTCAATTCACGGCGCTCCAGAATGACCCTGTATCGCTTGAGCCACTCAGTCACTGTGAATGTGGGGACATCTTTGATGCGGTCGAGCAGGGTAGAGGGGATGTAGTTCTGCTCTATATAGTTGTTGGCTTCGATGGCCTGAGCGATTGCATCCTTGCGTGATATGCGCCCCAGCGAAATTTCTTGGCCGGTCATCGGATTGCGCCATGAGTAGATTTTGTTGCGTTTACGATAGGTCAGGTTACGGGGTAAGTTAGCGTCGTAACGGGCTGGCCTGTTCGCCATGTTTTAATCTCTCCAGTAGCGTGCCTTTACTCGGCAGTTTTACGTGTTTAGGCTTTGGCTTGAGGTTCTTCTTGCTGGGGTCTACATACACCGCGTCATGCTGAACCTTGTACTCCCGGCCGTGTAGCTCCGGGGCAGGGTAGATACGCCCCTCCCTGGTCCATCGCTGCAACGTTCTCAGTGAGGGCGGAGTTTCATAGTGCGCGTCAGCCCATTGCAACAACGTAAGCAACTTTGCCATTTGTCTCTCCTGTGTATTTTCCACATCTGCTATGCAAATCAACGCAAAATAAAAAGGCCGCCTGATGGCAGCCTCATATGATTAAATGATTGTTTGATTACTTCTTGGCGGCTCCCGGCCATCTTCAAATTCAACGACGAAGGTCACCTTTCCCATCACTTCACCTCCGGCGCTGCGGGCAGCGGCATCCAGTGTGTGACGATACCTTTCCACCATTGGCGTAGATATGTCACGTTCCACACACCAACATTGAATCCTCCGTTCGGCTCCTTGCCTTTTTCGTACAAAACCAGATAGCCGGTTGCGCAGCCAGCAGCATCAACGCTTTCTTCCGGCATCCGCTCACTGCACGGAATCCAACGATCCGGGATTTCCGGAGAGTTGCTATTTCGCATGGTACCCTCACCGATGAGGGTACCATCATGAGACTGGAGCATTGCTGCGCGGCAGTGGTTGAATGCATCCATAGCCGAGCCAGCTTCCTGTCTGCCCGTCTCCCGGCAAAACTTCACTGCATCTTGAATCGTCCATTCATCAGGCACCGCCAGCGGCTTAGGCTCCGCGTAGAGCTTAACTGGCTTGTGAATCACACCCTCCGTTCCAGTCGGGAAGATGTATGAGAACCCAATCTTTACCAGGTCGCTCAACTCGTCCTCTCTGGTCAGTGCCACCGGCTCCTGCGCCCGCAGCCGCTCCAGTTCCAGCATGGCGCACGCCATTTCCCGAATTTCACCTCCGTCGATATCATCAATATCTTCACGGTCAGAAATGCATGAAATCCACTCTAAACGCTCTTTGCTAATGCTCACTGTTCGGCCTCCTTGTCTATCTCTTTCGCTCGCTTCTCTGCTTCGTGAAAATCCCAATCGACACGATGAGCAATAAAACTGGCGTAATTAACAGCCCGTAAAATCATCTCGTCTAATTCTTTTATCGTCATTTTCATTTCTTGGTTTCTGTTCAGAATTTCAGCACGCTGAATCTGCCAGTCGTTGCATGCCTCAAGTAATGAACTAGCCATATCACACCACCTCGCACTCTATGCCAGCTTCACGGCATGCTGATACGAACGCATGACGACATTTTGATACTGCCTCGTTGTGCGTTATATCGCTCATTCTCTCGACGCTGCGTATTTCAGGCAGCTCAACACGCACCCGGCGTGATTCCAGTTCATTACGCGCCTTTCGCATATCATCACGCATAGCCAGCGCGGCAGCTTCCATTGCTAATTTTTCGCGTTCCAGTTCTGCAACATACGCCAGCACACGCAATAAATTTTCCGGACTGGCTTCATCCTGCCAGTCATCAGAAGTGTCGCCATTTTCACGACATTTAATTTCATCGTGTGCGGCAGCGGTTAATTTTTTAATCAGTTCTTTCACGCTTAATTCACTCATCGACAACAATCTCCCTTTCAATTCTAACTGTGTATTTGTATTTGACCGGGCTAAACTCGCCGCTGGCGATTGCGTCATCAATTGATGAATATCCATCCCTGCGAATTAAATAGGCGATAACGTCATCACTGGTATCAGTTATCTGATGCTCTCCCAGTACGACATTTATGTCGGTTATTATTGACATGAGTTCTTTATTCGCCATTGCTGCGGGCCTCCCTGAGCCAGACACATACCGGACCCTCTTCGGTGTCATGAATTGATGCGATAAACCAGCCTTCACCATTCGGTTTTGATGGGCTCCATTCGCTGATATCAGTTTCGCCATCTTCGAAATAACGTTTTCTTATTTCATCGTCACCATCATTTTCAAGCAGCGTAATAGTGCTTTCCAGACCATGCTTTCTTTCCCAGGCTTGAAACTCTTCTTGTGAAATAACTTCTCTGTCGCCGAACAGAGCAGAATAGTCAGGATGAGTCCAATACCCTTCTTCGTTGCGTTCTACATGTAATTCAATAATCGTGCTCATGCCGCCCCCTTGCCGCTGCTTTTCATTATTGCTATTGTAAATGGCGTGTCTGGAGTGCCACGAGATTTCGAATTTTCTATAATAAATCCGACTTCATGAACTTTTAGACAATCGCTATATCCCAATTCATATTCCTCACACTCCGGGGAGACAATAAACACAGAGCGGGCTAATGATTCCTGTTCTTCACTCATCGCGATATAACACTGATTCTCATGTATAACTAATGAGCCATCAGCATGACGCAAGAAAACCATGTCAGAGCCAAATTGCCCCACGCTTACACGAATTTGAACGCAGTACCCAACGCGCCCTTGATTGCCGTTAAAATTAGGACCGGTAACAACAAACTGCCCCTGCTTTGGGCGATCGACCATCTTCAGATAATCAATTGACTCAACAATGCGAGCTAACGTAGATTCAAGATTCATGCCGCCCCCTTGCCGCTTCCCAGCCATTCAGGGCGCTCGCCTTTGCCGATATAAAAATCGATAATATCCAACAGGCGCGGGTAAAATCTCAGAGCGTCACGGCCATCCATTTCAGCAATTTCCTGTTTGCTGTAATTTCGCCACTCCTCAACGGTGTGATTCTGGCAACCGGCGCGAACATACTCTCCGTTTGTGATGCTGATGAAATATTTTTCACCCATGATTATGAATGTGTGATCAGGCAGGTCGGCACCGCTCAGGTTGGCACCGCACAGGTTGGCATCGCGCAGGTCGGCACCGCTCAGGTTGGCACCGCGCAGGTCGGCACTGCGCAGGTCGGCACCGCACAGGTCGGCATCGCGCAGGTCGGCACCGCTCAGGTTGGCATAGCACAGGTTGGCATAGCACAGGTTGGCATCGCGCAGGTTGGCATCGCGCAGGTTGGCTCTTGCTCCTCTTTCACGGAAAGACTCAATCCAGATTTTATGCTCGTCGAGTATTTTCGCTAATTCTGCTGAGTTCATTTTTATTCTCCCTTGCCGCTGCGCAGTTCGCTAACGTATTCGACGATTGCAGACGACAATTCCCATTGCGTTTTCATCTCTGAAAGCCCAGCTCGCCTATCGATAAAATCGATAATGTCGCTCATTGCGTTCGCATATCCACGCGCTTCGATATCTGCAATCACTGCGTCGGTGTCCGGTGTTTCCGGGAGTGACATTTTGAATGCCAGGGAAACATCTGACAGATCGATGTTGTCATAGTTAGTGTGACGAAGCGCCACAGCCAGGAAGTTAACGACGGCCTCCCCAGGTCCGAATACATCTTTCTGCGCAGAATTCTCCGCCGCCAGCGCTTCAACTTTTGCATTCAGGTTCTGCACTGTTGCTTCATATGCTGTCAGCGCTTGCGCATGCTCTGATTTCAGCTTCTCAATCTCGTTCATAAACCCTCCGTTAATTTCCTGCCGATATGGCGCTTAACATTTGAATGATGTCCGATTTAGTTCGGTCGAGTTTTTTAGCAATGACCGCCATTGTCCATTTGCTATTGCGCTTGATTAATAACTCGACTTCATACGGTTCCCACGCTTGCTTATGTTTTTCTTTTTTCTCTTCGGTTTCTTCTGCAATGCGATGGGCTTTTAGTGGGTTTTTAGTGAGTGTTCTATCCGGGAGCATCCATCCGCCATACGCTGAGTAATAGCGAATGACGGTGCTCCCACATCTGATATTGTCTGTGGGAGAGTGCATGATTTATTTATCCTGAGTTATTTGATGATGAGAGATGGCTTCCCTGTTTTTATTTTTGCGCCTGGGATATCTTTACCAGACTCAAGAAGGTGCTTAATAGCCATGGTGTCTGGCTTTATTTTTGTCTCATACTCAACAAATTCTGTGGGTAGTAGGTTTGCGTCAATAATATCTACTGACTTTGAGGGGGCGCGAACTGTGACCTGATGAATGCCAGCCCTGATGGTTTTCTTTCCAACAGTTGTCAGAGAGGTCGCTATATACGCCTTGATGCTGGATATTTTTGATTCGCTTACCTTAGCCCTTTCTGATAATGCTCTTGACTCTTCCTTGAGCGCATTGGCGTAAACCAGTTCGTTTTTGCAGATAGATAGAAGTTGCTCTATTTTATCTGTTAGTTCGCCTTCAATTCCTTCTACTGTGTCCGCTATATCCTCTGGTGGTAAATCTGACTCCAGGAGTCGCGCATAATCATTTGCCACTTCATAGAGCTTGGTCATGCTTCAGTTACCTCCAGTTTCTCTTTGCACTCGGCGTAAACAGCCTGGATGTTTTGCTGTAGCTTCATTCCGCGAGTGAGTAAGAAAGCCTCTTTGAAGTATCTCTTCAGGTCTTCCATATTCTCAGAGGCTTCCATGCTTTCACACAGCGACTGAGCCTTATTGAACACCTCCTCCTTTCTGGCATTCTCGGCATTCATAATCTCGCTTTCCGGGACGTGCTCCATAACCGGTTCAGAATGAACCCCTTCGTCTTCGTTGATTACGTGAATTGCGTTATCCAGACGCTCTGTGCGAGGCCAGTACTTACTTGCGCGCTTGACTATGGTCTTGCGAGCCATTTCTTCCCAGAACGTCTTCCATGGGCCATTCTTGGCCTTGCTGGTTGCCTCGGTAGCCTTGATTTCAGAGAGGCTCATTTCTTCAGTGAGATAGTCTCCGCCAGGGGTTTTAACTGTGCAATAACCGCCGACCACGGGGCCACGCTCTCCGAACGCGTTGTATTTGTGTGTCGGGGCCTTATCCAGTCCGTTTGATTCGTATGTGTCGTTCTCATAAACCAGTTTGCACTGGCCCCACAGAATGCACCCGGCAGACTGCGCAAGATGAAGCAGCCCCATATAACTGATATCCAGGCACACAGAGCCATCACGAGGCACCAGGTACGCCAGCTTGCTTGCTGGGTTGAGGGTGATACCGATTGCCGCTACGTTGATAATCGCGTTCTGTGCGCTGGTAGGATTGCTAATCGCAGTTTTTGCGAGATAGTCGTTTTTTTGAAACAACTGAATAGCAAACTGGCTTTCCTTCGCCCATGTGACAGCCTGGTCAGTTAGAGCGCCGACAAAAAGAGGCTCCTGTTGTTTTACAAATTCAACGATACTAAATGACATTACGCCGCCTCCTGGTGTCTGCGCTTAAATATTTCCATCACGTACTCACTAGTCACTCTGAATGTCAGTAAATCCCATAACATTTCCGCCGACTGTTCCTGATATTCGATATCGTGGTCTTCCATAAAAGACACCGCGTCCTCTGTATTTGAATCAGGCTTTATATTGCGGAGTAGGGCGGTGATGGGGTTTGATGATTTGGTTAGCGACTCAACTTCGGCATAAATTCGTTCGTGGTCGTCTTCTGTGAGCATTGCTTTAATACGCTTCAACTCTTCGATATCACGGATACTTAATCTCATGGCTGTCCTTCCTGTGTCAGAAACTCAACCAGTTTTTGCAGCAGACTTTTCCAGCGCGGCGGCGGTACAAATGACGCACTCGACACGCGAAATGACGGATGATGCTGCATAAATTTAATGTAATTAACTGAGCCACCCGGCACGGTGGCCCCTGCATTCATAACAAACTGCATGGGTGTACTCCTTGTTTATTGTGTGCATATCGCAGCTAACGTCATTAGCTCTGATATACGCGCATAAAAAAGCCGCTGTTACGCGGCTGTTTCTTCTTTCAGGCTTTCGAGATATTCTCTCGGGTCGTCGTAACACTGGCATTCGCTATACCAATCGACCCAGCGATCATCTAGTTCCATTTCTTCCAGGTCTTGGTCGGTAAGGCTCTCGTCATACATCTGGAGTCCGTTGGCATTGCAGTAATCTGGCTTGATGTTGTTCTCGTACTGGAATGCGTCGTAGTCTCCAAGGGCGGCCATCATTCGCACACCTTCCTCAACGCTGCTTACTTCTACGATGAATGATTTCATTGGAACTTGCGGGATGTGCCATACACGTAATTTCATAATTTCTCCATAAAAAAGCCCCGGACACGGGGTAATAACTTCAAGGGATAACGAGTTATGCTCACATAGCGCACTGGTTAATGCGCTATATGTGCTTACTCGTCAGTTATTTCTTTGTATCCCCAATCCATTCTTTCCCAGGCGACATCCTTCATTAATTCATCCCGTTCGCGTTCGTTCATATTTTCCCATTCTTCCGATGAAACACCCAGGAAATCCAAGTCAACTTCATCTTCGTATCTGGATTCAATATTCGCACCAGAATCCAGCCAAACTTTAAACTTTCTTCCCATTACTCACCTCCCAGCGCTTTAGATATTGCCGCTCGTGCTTTGTCGTAGCCACATGTACACTCATATCCATTGTGACCGCATGATTTATTCATTCCGCTATGTTCAGCCACGATTAATTGCAATGCCTCAAGAAGCTCAGGGGCCGCAGAGATTAGCCTGGCATCCGCTTCTTCGTAAACAGTGTCGGCAATACATTCTCCTTCGCTCCCGAAATTAATCTCTATATTAGTCAGTAATGAATTATTCCAGTGCGGACATGTTTTTCTGTATGACCAAGGACCGGGCGTCCCTTTAAATTCCATAATATCCTCCAATAAAAAACGAATTATTTGGCAGTCTCAAATTCACCTGACTCATTTAACTGATACCAGACATCAGGCTCGATTCCATTTTCGCCAACCTTGCTTGCGCGGATATGAATTAACTCTCCGTCTTCATCGCGATAGCAGAGTACGATTGCTCCGTTTTTAGATGCGCGAGCCTTCCCTTTAATTCCGAGCGATGCGGCTACAGATTGCGATCCAGATACTTCCGCTGCTGACCGGTAGCCAGTGTTCGTTGCTGCTGACCGGTAGCCAGTGTTCGTTGCTGCTGAACAGTCGCCAGTGTTCGTTGCTGCTGACCGGTAGCCAGTGTTCGTTGCTGCTGAACAGTCGCCAGTGTTCGTTGCTGCTGACCGGTGGCCAGTGTTCGTTGCTGCTGAACAGTCGCCAGTGTTCGTTGCTGCTGACCGGTAGCCAGTGTTCGTTGCTGCTGACCGGTAGCCAGTGTTCGTTGCTGCTGAACAGTCGCCAGTGTTCGTTGCTGCTGACCGGTAGCCAGTGTTCGTTGCTGCTGAACAGTCGCCAGTGTTCGTTGCTGCTGACCGGTGGCCAGTGTTCGTTGCTGCTGAACAGTCGCCAGTGTTCGTTGCTGCTGACCGGTAGCCAGTGTTCGTTGCTGCTGACCGGTAGCCAGTGTTCGTTGCTGCTGAACAGTCGCCAGTGTTCGTTGCTGCTGAACAGTCGCCAGTGTTCGTTGCTGCTGAACAGTCGCCAGTGTTCGTTGCTGCTGACCGGTGGCCAGTGTTCGTTGCTGCTGAACAGTCGCCAGTGTTCGTTGCTGCTGACCGGTAGCCAGTGTTCGTTGCTGCTGACCGGTAGCCAGTGTTCGTTGCTGCTGAACAGTCGCCAGTGTTCGTTGCTGCTGAACAGTCGCCAGTGTTCGTTGCTGCTGACCGGTAGCCAGTGTTCGTTGCTGCTGAACAGTCGCCAGTGTTCGTTGCTGCTGACCGGTGGCCAGTGTTCGTTGCTGCTGAACAGTCGCCAGTCATGTTCTGCTGTTCCAGAGATCTGTCAATTTTACTCCAAATCCAGTCAATTCCCCGCTGAATGAATTCGGGTAGGGTTAGCTCTGTTTTAATAGTGATGCTGGCGCTGGCGATTTTTGTATCACCATTTTCTTTACGGTCAGTGACGCCAAACGAAATAGTTTCTGCGTAGCGACTTTCTGCTGGAGGGTAATAACTAAACACATCGAATGGGCATTCACATGCATGAAATCCAGAGCCGCATGCTTCAACTTTTCCTTCGTGATTATATGATTTTCCGATTTCGAACTGAAAATCACGGCAGGTTAAATCTTTGTTGAATCCCTTATAGGTCACAATTTTGTTGCTCATTTTATTTTTCCTTGAATTTGGCAATAAAAACCCGCCGTAGCGGGTCATAGTTCGTTAAACGTTTAAAATCAGCGGCTTCTCGCCAAGCTTCATCTTCTGTCCGCCAACCGCACTGATGCTTATCAGTTATTCACGCCCCATAATCTGAACCACCAACGAAGAAATATAACTACTGGTGGCGTCGCTATGAGAATGGCAACCCCGGTAAGAGTGCCGATAACCCACCCCTGAATTGCGGCTGGGAATTTGCTAAAGAATTTCTTCATTTAAATATCTCCGGTTGCGCCTGTCTTTTCACCACTTCAGGCTCGGTGGTTCCTTGCTTTCCACAGTCAAAATAAGGATTTTTTATGTCAGACTATCTGGTTCGCGTTGAAATATTTGATGCAGATTCCGATAAGTACGATGAGCTTCACGATGCCATGCAGGCTTTATCTTTTAGCAAAAAGATAATTGGCGAAAGTGGCAGGGTAAGTGTCTTGCCAGATGGAACTTACGTTGGCTCAAGGGTGGAGAGTCCAGCTCAGGTAAGGGATATGGTAAAAAAAGTTGCTGACACATTATCAAGTCGGGACGCTGCAATATTTGTATGCGCTTTCGAACGTTGGTCAGGCTGGCTTTATCCCTGTTCCTGATTCACCTGTTGCTTTCTGTGTGGTGTGCGGCGTCCAGCCCTCCATGGAGATAACTGATGCCATGGCAGCCTCAAGTGCTGCCTTTATCAACTTCTGTCTGAAGTACGCATCATCTGTTGTATCCTTCAGAACTTCGCTTACCGCTGCGAGAGCCGCATCAGCCGCCTCAATTATCTTGCTACCGCTCTTGAATGCCTTGCTTTCGTCCATTTCAATTCCTCACTTAATAATATGCGTTGCGTTTTTACGTACTGTTCGATGGCCTGCGGCAAACAGCGCCACATCCGGCAGGCACATGCCGTTTACATCCGGCAGCTTGTGACCGAACTCGTTGCTGTAAAGGATTGCCGCACGTTCAAGATTCCGTTTGTACTCTCTGCGCTTCCATTCTGCGTCCTGAGCGATGAATTTCAGCGGTGTCGCATCCTCAATCCGCTCTGGCGTGTGATGCTTTCCTTTAGCCTGAATCTGAGCGCGGCTCAGGGTGGGGCGATGCATTCTTTCTGAACTTACCGCAGCATCGCTCTGAAGCGCAGCGCGGAGCTCGCGACGACGGGCTGAAGCTGAACCATTGAAAGATGTTCTGCGCGTCATATAGACCTCCTGATGAACTTTGGTGATGTGGTGAGTGTGACGTTGCGGCTCTATCACAGTTGCGCCAACCGCCATCCCGATTCGATTCACCCCTGTGAGTGCGATTCCGATTACTTTTAGGCTCGGTCACCACATCCCAAAGTTCACTTTGGTCATTCAGGCTTTTCAGCCTCGTAGATTCATCTCTGAATCGTTGTAGGTTCACCGTCCTGGTGAGTAGTGCTCCGTGTTGATGGGATGATTATCACCGTAAGTGGTATTATGGTCAACACCGCAGGAGATAAAAAATTACCGCAAATGATTAAGTTGGTGTATTTAAACGATATTTATTTTTGTAAACGCCATCACCCGCACCTGTGGTAGGCTGGTTAGGTCAAAAATAAAGCGAGGGATTAGCATGAAAAGCGAAGATGAGTTCTTTGCAGAACTTCACCCGCAGGTGGTTGAGGTGTTGGGAATTGCGGTGATGCAGATACTGGTAGAGCAGCGCGAGCCGTCCAGAGAGGCGCTGATAGAGATGATTCAGGTGCTATGGCAGGATGATAACGTGGATTTGGCTGTAGAACTGGCTATTGATACGCTGTCGCTGCCGAAAGGTTAGTGAAAAGTGGATCTCGTTAGAACCCGCGCCGTTGCTTGGTTTGAGTGTTATTTTTATGGGAAAGCAGGCCTAAATTGGATCCGGGAAATTGGCAAAAGAAAACCCGGCGCGGTGGCCGGGTGGGGGATGCTTAGAGCTTGCTAACCATTGTATCAATAGCATGTAGGCAGGACGCTTTGTAAGGTGCGTTAACTTTTATTCGTCGGTTCATAACTCTTACGCTGCCTGAGGGTAGCGTTGAAAAAGGGCATCCTTTTGCAAATGCAACGACTCCGGTAGTCTGGAAATCCTTGATGTTAACCACTCCATCACTTACAGATTGGAAAGCGAAAATTTGCGGATGACTTACCAGTAACTGCTGAATGTCATCGTCGATGGAATTAAGCACAGCAGCATAGGCTGAAGCTGGTCCCATGTACTGGGTTAGTCTATTTTTTGCGATCATGTGGACCTTTGGGAGTGGCCTCCCGACAGCATCAAGCTTATTTGCAAAGGCATATGATGCATAGATGTCTGATGGCAACTTAAGTCCATAAATCAAAGAGAAGGCATTCTGTATAGCTCTCCTGGAAGAATCGTCAGCCATAACGGGTAAGATTAGTTTCTCTACCGCAGCCAAGGCAATCTGAGTATATATGGAGAAACTAGGATTGCAGTCAATGAACAAAACATCATATTCATTCTGCAGGCCATCGATAATGTCATTAATCCAATCGATAATGCTAACCCATGCGTTTGTTCCTGGTATTTGTTGATTGGCTAGGGTATTTATTGCATTGGCCTGCAATTCAAGCAAGGGATCTCCACATATCAATGAGATATTGGCTGGGATATTCTCATTGAATGACCTGGGGTGGGTAAGATAGTTGTGCGCATCGAAATTTGGCTTTTGATATGGCGTAGGCAATCGCATCTGGAAGTAGCCGCCAAGCGTGCAGCGATCGTTAATGTCATGCCTTGCCAATAAATTAACACTTCCATTTCCAACCAAGCCACCAAGGAATAATTCAGAAAGGTTGGCCTGTGGGCAAACATCAATCACCAAAATTCTCTCTAAAGGATGAGTTTCCGAGTATCGGCATATGGCCTGAAAAGATAGGCTTGTCTTCCCTGTACCGCCTTTGTTATTCCAAATTGCATATTTTTTCATTCCCAACCTCGGTTAACGATATCACTAGTGGTAAACAGTTTACCAAGAATGACATCGTTAACCGCTGCGGTCAACCAATAGTGGTAAACCGGTTACCGAGAGTGACGCCGTTAACCAGGAAAAAGGCCGCACCTCTGCGACCCTTCATATGAAAACCCGGCGCGGTGGCCGGGAATAACATTTAGGAATCAAGGTCAGGTAGCATGATTTTCTCAATCAACGTCAATGCCATTTTGTCTCGTTCAGCAAAATATTTAGGAGCGTACTGAGGCAGCCACACTTCATTGAAGTGTTGTTTGAAATCTGCAAGATATTCGTTTGGGTATAGACGTACCGGGAATGTCCGGCCATCTGGGTACTCATGGTTATATGTTGGGAATGTCTTCGGCTCAACACCCCGGTTGTCACGGAGCCATTGCGAGAAGACCCTACCTTCTGAAATATCAGGGACCATTTTTTCAGGCAGCGTATATCCGGCCTGTTCAAGTGGCGCAACCAAGTTAAATGTCAGTTCATTAAGCATAGAAAAGTGCGTATGAGGAACCCTGCCTCGGTTTGTCATATACCGCTTAAGGTGGATAGGGAGTTCGGTAGGCGCTCTTTCTCCTGACATCCACTCACGCACCCATCTCGATACTTGCACTGCAAATTTTGGCGATAGCCACTGAGCTAAATTAATTGCGATGTCTGGATGAACCCAGGTCCCTTGATTCTCTGCTCTTCCGCCTTTAAATGATTGAATTAACTCCGATATGGGAATCCCCATATCGCGTGATAATTCATCAAAAAAATCTTGTGTTGTTTTTAGTCGTGTATAGTCAGCAAGTAGCTTCCCCGCAGACTTGCACATTGCGGTGGCATTGATGTATCCGTCTTTGGTGCGAAGATGGATGACTTGTCCATCAACTTCTCTAGCGATTAATGCAAGTTGAAACTGTGTCATAAATCATCCTATTGCTGTGAAAAATAAAATAATCACCCAAACGTCTCATCAGGCCACTGCGCCTTCACCACTCTTCCGATTACGTGACAGTTCTCGTTGCACTCTATGGGCTGGTAGCGGTATCTGTCGGGGTTAAGAGGCTCAAGCCATCCCTTGCCGTCGTCCCAGACAAACTTCTTAAACGTTACTTCGGTGTCGCCAAAAATCCCCGCCACACAGAAATCGCCTGGCCTAACATCTTCAGCCGGATCTACAAGTATCAGCATTCCCTCCGGAAAGCTGGGCTTCACTCCAGATGGGGCGGTCATTGAATGACCTACAACCCTAAGCCAGAACGACTGTTCGCTGGCTTTTTTTGTGGTTGATATCCATGCCTGGGCCTCTTTCGCGGTGTATGTACCAACATCGGCAAACGCGCCAGCCTGTACTGAGGCTAAAAGAGGGTATTCGTATTCCTTCCTTTTCCCTTCGGCTGTTGGTGAGGAAACTGATTTATACATGTCCTCTATTTCCCTTGCCAGGGATGGGCTGAATTCATAAACGCTTACCCCTAAAATCCTCGCAAATGCGGCAGCGTTGCTGTGATTTAAGGCATTCACTCCGTTCAATAATGAGGCAACAGCCGACTGACCGATCCCCATTGAATCAGCAATGGACTCCTGAGACAGCCCAAGAGATGACTTTTTGCTCATATAAAGAGACTTGAGGCGACTTGCGTCCTCTTTTTGCTCATCTGTTAATGGTTTCTTTTTCATGCTCATGGCTTAAATTTAACACCGGAAGGGATAATTTAACTAACACCGCATGTGTTGACATGAATACCTCTGGCGGTGATAATTGACTTATGGACTAAGGAGAACGATATGGTTCAACGAATTAAGCTTGAGGATTACGCTAAGCGATTCGGCCAGACCAAGACAGCTAAGGCTCTTGGTGTTTATCAAAGTGCAATAAACAAGGCCCTTTTCAGCAAGCGGAATATCACTGTAATTGTTCATGCTGATGGCTCTGTATCAGCAGAAGAGATCAAGCCATTCCCAAGCGTGCGCAGAGACTCAGCAGCATAAGCAACATCACTTCACAACGGACATTCGTCCTACGTCGCTGAAAAGCGAACCATACCTACCACAAACACCAATGGTGCATACACCCGTATGCGTCACATAACCACATATTCAACATGGAAATTTTACGAAATGGAAAACGCAAGCTACAGCAAACCAACTGCGCGTGAAATCGATCGCGCTGAAACCGACCTGCTAATCATGCTCTCCCAGCTTACCGGGCGGAAGTTTGCCGACCTGGCCGGGTGGCATGAATCGAAGGTAAGCAGGATGAACTGGCGGGATATCGCAACGGTATTTTGCATCGCCAGGATGGCGGTAGAGGTCAGTCCATTGGGACGGGCTATTCAGGATGCCTATCAGGCTATCGGAAAGAAAAAATCCCCGGTGTGCAAGACCGAGGATTTAGACCAGATATCGATGGAGTTTTAAAGCAACTCACAGAGGTAATTATGCCCTTAAATGACGATCTTGTAAAAGAATGCGGGTATGAATTTATAAAGGAAGAAGTAAGAAGGCTGGAATCAAAATACTCCATGCCAATAGATATTAGCGGGCCAGTTAAAGAAAGCATCAATACAAAAGGTTGGGTGTACATATTGTCCAACCCATGCATGCCTGGGCTGTTGAAAGTTGGCATGACAACCACCTCGCCAGAAATGAGAGCCAAAGAGATATCTTCTGCAACCGGCGTTCCGGATAAATTTCTCGTAGAGGCATCTTACTTTTCTGATGACCCTCGCGGCGACGAGGCCCGCATACATGCAGCGCTGAACGATTACCGGATTAATAGCGGGAGAGAGTTTTTTCGCTGCTCATTGGATGTTGTCGATGAGATATGTCGCTCATTTTGTCTTTGCGAATCCAAGTCAACACTGGAAGAAGTTGCAGATAACTACTCCATTATCTGCGCAGCAAAACCAATACAAATGAACCTTCACGAATGGTTTGAGGAGCTCTGCGTAACATCTGTTGGGTGCAAGACAAACGCACTAAGGCTCATTTTTGAGCTCGGATGTGAGCGTCTTGATGAAATCTCCAGGGATGGCATTTCGATAATTATCGAAGACGGCGGCCCAAGAGGAATCCTGACCGAATCTCACCAGAGCAACCTTGCCTACCTTGAAGAGCTTCACGAAAAAGCAATGCAAACGGGCATTTATGGCCCAAGACTGCCGGGAGGATTTTAATGGCTCGCTCAAGAAACATAAAACCTGGCTTTTTCACTAATGATGAATTAGCCGAGTGTTCTCCATATGCCCGCCTTCTTTTTGCCGGGTTGTGGACTATTGCTGACAAAGAAGGGCGATTGGATGATCGCCCAAAAAAGGTTAAAGCGCTTGTCCTACCGTTCGACAACGTTGACTGCGATGAACTCCTTCAGCAGTTATATCAGCGTAAATTCATCAACCGTTACCAGGTTAATGGAGATGGATTTATCCAAATCTCAAACTGGAAGAAGCACCAGAATCCTCACTGCAAAGAAGCTGCAAGTGAGATACCAGAACCAGTAGAGAACAATGACAGCACCGGACAAGAACAGTGCAAGGACGATAAAGAGGAAGATAAGAAGGATGCAAAATCACCTCAAGTCATTGAAAACAATGAGACACCAGAAAAGCACCATGCAAGTACAGTGCAAGAACCAGTAGAGAACAATTTAAATCCTGCTGATTCCCTTAACCTGATTCCTGATTCCCTTAACCTGATTCCCTCTGTTAACACCCAAGCCGCTGACGCGACTTGTTCCGATGAGTCAGGGGCAACAATTCATCAGATGGCTAGCCGATATGCATTCGAAGGGAATGTGGTGAGACTAAACCAAAAGGACTTCGACTCCTGGAAAGCTCTGTTTTCAAATATCGATCTCGTTGCTGAGCTTACCCGACTGGACATGGAGTTCACCCGCGAGAAACCTAAAAGCTGGTTCAACACTGCCAGCGCCAAGCTGAACTACCAGAATAAAAACGCATACCGAGCCCCTGCAAAGCGGGCCGTTAACGAGAGCTTTGCCACTAAAGACTACGGCCAGACTGAAATGCCATCCTGGGCGACGGAGTGACCATGGACATCAACGAGAAAATTTCCAACGTGGAGAGAAAACTCTCCGAACTGAGCAAGCCGCCTGCGGATATCCCGCACAGCACAGTTGAAATCGTAGCTGCTCACTGTGAGTCGCACGGTGAGTACGAGCAGCGAGTTAGGACGATTACCGGGATGATCAAGATTCCTCCAAACCATACGGAATGCCCTGGCTGCCTGAGAGAGCAACTGGACGAACTACACAGAGAGCGGGAGCAGATTGACGCTGAAGCACGACGCCGAACTATCGAGCGCCTGAAGTTGGATTTTCGCGTTCCTGAGCGATTCGCTGATTGCACTCTGGATAACTACGTTCCTGGTTGTGATGACGCGAAAAAGGCACTCAGGGTGTGTCAGGCATACGCCTCAAAGTGGCCTGATCGCCTCAAGCGCGGCGGCGGACTGGTTATGTGTGGTAAGCCTGGTACTGGCAAGAATCACCTGGCGTTGGCTATTGCACAGCACGTCATCGAGAAGCACCAGAGCACGGCGGTATTCACTACTGCCCTGAAAATTGCCCGCGAGTACAAGGCAACCTGGTCGAAAAGCGCAACTCGCTCCGAAGACGATGTTATCCGCCAGTTCACCCGGCCAGACCTGCTGATTATCGATGAAGTCGGCGTCCAGTTCGGTAGCGAAGCTGAGAAGCTAATCATGTTCGAAATCATCAACACCCGTTACGAACGCATGCGCCCCACGATTCTGATTAGCAACCAGAGCAAAGAGGAGCTATCCGCGTTCATCGGTGAGCGGGTGATAGACCGCATGAACGACGGAGGCGGATGCACGCTGGCATTCACGTGGGATAGCTACAGGGGGAACAGAGCATGACACCGGAAATGAGAAATGCCCTGCGCTGCTGTGCAAGGGAAGCACTGAACGAGGTGAAGAAGGCTTTTGCCGATAATACCAGCGTCAACAAAGACAAACTGAGCCGCCCGATTCTGCTCAAGCACTACGAGCGCATCAAACCCCTGGGCATATCGTTTGTCTGGCTGCTGTACACCATCGGCGTACTGAATGGCGTTCTGGAGGACCGCTCATGAACAACTACGAAACCATCATCAAATTCATCACCGAGAATCCCGGAAGCGGCCTGGCCGAATTGCAGAGACATACCAGAATCAGCAGGTCGTCTCTTACATCGTCATTGAGCAGGCTGGCGGAGCGAGGATATCTCTGGCGCACCAGAACGGGCGGGCGGTTTATCTATTTCGAGAGCCGAGCCGTGGCTATTCAGCATGGCGCAACTACCGGAACAGTTCTGAATAAACCAATGAAATTCGGATGCACTAACGAGCTAACCGCGCTGTTTAACCGCTGTCTGGCAGCAGCAAGGAGTGCTGTATGAGTTTCATCCGTAGGCTCATTGCCGATAACCGGCGCAGCAAGATGGTTGTTACAGAATATACGCACGACCCGAAAGAGCGGACGGAAACAACAAAATACCTGCTGAGCCATCACAGTTCAGCGCAAAGAACTACCCTGGAGCAATACCTGACAATATCCCGAGACGGTTACGGCCATATTGATATTTCAGTAGCGCTCGATGATTTTCCATCTGGTTTAAGCGAGCGGGAGTCAATGCTGAAACTTGCCGACTGGCTTCACAGGCTCGGAGTGGCAATTGAAGATAACTGGAGCACACCTTAACAGGCTCGCAAAAGCGGGCCTTTTTAATGGAGGGGAATATGTCAACGCACAGAGAACTATTTAAGTCAGACGTTGCTGAAAGCCGCGCAAGATTTAAAAAATATTACAGGTCATCTTCACTGCCAATGCGCGAGAAATTCAAGCATCGCCCAAAAGAACCACATTACCCCAGAGACAGGGTTCTACAAAAGATTATCAATCGGGATATGCAATACAGGATGAACCAGATTATTGACACGGTTAATGGAGGGGAAAGTGGAAAAGATGCTGTGCAACACCGTCACCATGAATCTGTTAGTGCTGGCGGTCAGGGTTATCAGGAACAAGTCGAACAAACACTTACCGCCGTAGGCATCAAGGTGGAGGCTAAGTGATGGCAATCATAACCTTAGATCGTGTTCGACGCGTGCGTCACCTGCTGGAGACATACGGCATGCCGCTGCTTTACTGCCCGGAATGTGGTGAATACCTGGAGGGTGGTAGCGGAGAGCTTCAGGACTGCCATTGCGGATGGAAGCAGCCAACTTACGAGGATAATGTGGCAGGCGAGCAGGGAGTCTATAGAGATAGTTATGCCTGAGAAGGGGATTATCGAGGACGAAAACATCCCTGACCTGTGCGACTGGGACATGGGGCGAAATACTGGCATTGAAGAATGCGAAAAGGTAATTCGCGCAGCCGGACTAAAGGTAAGGAGTGAGTGATATGGCGCAACGAACAATCACACTATCCCGCCGACAGTATCGACTGATATGCGACGCCCTGGTTAACGCCGTCAACATGAAGCAGCAGTTGTTAGCAATCGTCGATGACGGAACCGAGCATTCCAAAGACGCATCATATAACGCTTTAACCACGCTTCAAGTCATTGAGAAACAGTTATGGGAAGGAACCGGATTAAGGGATAAATAATCATGAGAAAGAGCAAAGCAGAGAAATTATTTTGTGACGCCATTGAGGCGCTACGGAAATGTGGTGAAAGCCCTGAGAATTATTGTCTGAGTTACATGCGTGGTTATATGCACGTACATAAAAAATCGGAATACCTGCATGAGTGGGAAGATGGAACCATGCGCCTCAAGTTGACAGAGGGCGAGCAAATCCACTGAGGAGGCAACAATGCAGGAGTTCATTCTGCACGAAACGAATAAATCGCAATTCTGGTCAGTCCTCAAAGAGAAAATATCTACTGGTAAGCGCTGGCGTATCGAAATGTCAGAGTACCGCGCCAAACGCTCAATCCCTCAAAACTCACTCAGTCACATGTGGTATGCCGAAATCAGCAAGCAACTGGTTGCCACCGGCAGAGACTACTGTACTCCGGAGTGGGTTAAACGGAACCTGAAAAAGACGTTCCTCGGATATCGCGAGGTCGAAGACACCGACCTGAAAACCGGGGAGGTTGAAACCAGATGGGAATTGAAGAAGACGTCAGAACTGGACACCGGAGACATGCACTACTACCTGCAACAGGTTGAAGAATGGTGTTTCTCGATGGGGATAGAACTGACCATTCCAGAGAATTGCGAGTATCGAGAACTGCAACGGAGGCAAAACGCATGAAGCGGCGGCGAAGCCCAGCCCAGATAGCCATAGACAACACGATATTCCGACCCACCAAACTCTCCCGCAATAAACCCAAACCAATTCCAACCGCCAGCGAAGTCCAGACGTTCGATTACGTCTACGGCCTGCTGCGTGCGAAATGGGACAGGATGAGAACCAGGAGGCAGAGATGCTAACCCATGAACAGGCTCAACAATACGAGCGTAACAGCGTCAGATGCGTTGTATGCGATGACGAATTGAGGGCAGATGAAACGTATTGCTGTGGATTCTGCGAGTCTGAGATGTGCGACCCGAATTTTGCGATGGTGGAGGTGGAGGATGGCAAATCTTCGCAAAGCAGCCAGGGGTAGAGAATGCCAGATTCGAATACCCGGAGTGTGCAACGGAAACCCTGAAACATCTGTACTGACTCACTACCGGATGTCTGGAACCTGTGGTGTTGGATGCAAGCCGGACGACACTCAGGGCGCCATCGGGTGTAACTGCTGTCACGATGCTGTAGATGGCCGGATAAAGACGCCGTTCACTCATGATGAATTGAGGCTGATGCATGCTGAGGGTGTGCTCAGGACGCAGGCCATCTGGATTAAGGAGGGGCTGATAAAGACATGAATGAATATCAGTTTGTTCTACCGTACCCGCCGTCTGTTAATAACTACTGGAGACGGAAAGGACCGCAATATTTCATCAGCAAAAAAGGGCAAGAATACAGAAAAATAGTGCAGCAAATAATTTTTGACCAAGACCTTGACATATACACCAACTCCCGCCTCCGAATAAAAATCATCGCAAACGCTCCAGATAACAGACGCCGAGATATCGACAACATTCTCAAGAGCCTCCTGGATTCTCTCGTCCACGCCGGGTTTGCGGAGGATGACGAACAGTTTGATGACATTCGCGTAATTCGTGGAGAAAAAGTGCCTGGTGGCAGGGTTGGAATAAAAATCACTGAACTGGAGGCGGCATGAGGCACTTCATCACAATCCCTGAGTTGCTCGAATCATCACGGGGTAGCGTGAAAGCAGTTGCTGAGCGTCTGGGATGTGACAGACACACAGTCAGCAAATACGCGAGAGACAGAGAGGCCCAGAGCCATGCGGTGGTAAATGGTCGGCTGATGGCGGTATTCGGCAAGCGCGGTAAGCATCGACATGAATCGGAGGCGGTATGAGCGTAACGAGCATAGAAAGTCGACGGGCGCAGCGTGAAAAGGATATTGCGGAGATAGAACGCCTCCAGGAAGCCAATCAGCGCTATTCAGCAATCATTGACGGCAACAACGAGCGGATCAGAGAGTTGGTAAACCGGAACAACATGAACAAGCCGGGAGGTGCTGCGTGAGCGTTGGAGAACTTGAGCTAACCAAAGAGCAACACGACTGGATTAACGGATGGCTTGAGCTATGGGGGGCATGGGTGTATTCAGGGCGCCTGGAGAAACGCAGGGGAAGCATGATATCCAGATTTATGGAAAGCGTCGAGCCATCCCGGATAATGACAAGGCCGATGTGTAATGACGATGACGGAATGTTGATTTCTCAGGTCGTAGATTCCGTTATGTGCATTGACAAAAAGGCCCTTGGCATTCTGCTTAGCTACTACTCTTGTGGTGCATCAAAGAGAGCAATTGCATCTTATTATCACAAGACTGCAAAGCCACGCAAAATAGACAGGGGAAGGAGAGGGGAGGGATGGCGAAAACCATCCGAGGAAACATGTCGGAAAGAGGTCGCCCAGATACTGAATGCAAGCTTGTATTTATTGCACTATCCGCTGCAATCTGCTTTTAAAAATCGCAAACGGGTAGAGAAAATTAAACATGTTGCATAAAACCTCTTGACCGCTTTTACCTATTTACCCATAATATAAAGGTAAGCTGCCGTTAGTGACTCTTAAGTTGCTGCGGCGGCTTTTTTATTGGCGAAATCTGGCAAGGGCATCTCCCTACGACAGGCTCATAACCTAACCCGTGGCGGTTAATTGTTGCAGCAATTATCAGGTGCCTTTTCCAGTTTTCGTCATAGTTAGCGGCTGTTTTTATCATCTAAAGACAAATGCAAACGATGAACAATTCCTGGCAGTAGCCTAACGGCCAAACACCAGCGAGGTCTTCCGATTCCTCGTCAACGAATTCGGCGCAGTGGCCCGCTGTGATTAATAACGGGCGCCCACTCATGAGAGCATTGTGCGATGTCGGAGATCGCCAGTCGTTAGCCCCACGAAACGGGGCGCATCACAGAAAAGAGCATTAGTCGGAACGGCATTCAATGGCCCGGAATAGCGATGGTGAAACGCGTCATTGAGTGTGGCAACGCCTGTCAGTGCTCTTCTCTGTGGTGATGCACCAATTATTCAGGCTTGCTTCGGCGGGCCTTTTTGCGGCAGAAATGAAAATCCCCACCGAAGTGGGGAACGCTAGCCATGAGATTCAAACCTCACTTTAAATACGGTTCAGCCCTACTAACGCAGGGAACAATACAGACATACAACTATCTGTCGATTGAGTCAAGAAATGGTTTAAGGCCAAGGCAAAATGCGTTGAACTCCTCCGGCGTTACTGTCGCCGCTCTGTTTGTGCGAGAGCCTGCCAAATCAGAGTTACCTGTTGCGTTTTTTGTTGCACCGGCGCCTCGAATAATTGCGTCAGCGCGACTTTTTGAGCATGGCACTCCGCCCGTGGAGATAATCTCCGATATGCTGTGCCTGTTCATAATTCCAATAGCTCCGGCTATCAGTTTGAGGTTGATTGTGAGTTGTTTGTTGTCCATATCAGTCAACTCCTCCGCCTTTTTTCATGCGGTACTCGTAGTCTGCGTCCCTGGCGGCTTTTAGCGACTCATCGGTGATGCCGTATGGCAACTCCGTCTCATTGCCATAAATATCAATGACCATGCCATTTTCAACTACGCAAAACCGTTTTCCGTCTATGTCGTACCATTCGAATTTAAAATTTTTCAGGTCATACCTGATATCGGAAAGATTGGGAACGCGGGTGGCTGGCCACATAATCCTCTCGTACCCTGGTGCGCCTTTCAGGTATTTGGCAATTTCTGTTGATTGAGTAATAATCCTGTGCGCTTCTGAGTGACATAGAGATAGCATGGCTCTGATAACTCCATCTGGGATTGTGCGCTCGCCATTGGCCCACTGGCGCACAGACCTGTCGTTTATCATGAATTTTTGGGCAATTTCAGATTTCCAGTGCGTTCCATACATCAGGGTCCCGAGCTGATTGATCAGCTCTACTTTTTCGTCATTATCCATGATTTACCTCAGTCTCTGTAAATGTATACATTGTGGCCGCCGCCATGATTCAGGAGCACAGCGTTGTCGGAAAGCGCTGATACCGTTTGTATAAGTTCGATCTGCTCATTGTGAGCATCCAGCCGATACTGTCGACCTGTTCTGAGCCACATCATCAAGTTGTAGTCTGCCTGATAACCTAAGATTTCGACCGCTTCATCTCTGGTGTATTTTCTTTTCGAACTAAGGGCCTCACGACGATCGTGGTTTATTCTTGCTTCAACCTTTATTGATTCGAAAACTGCCTTCAGCGCTTCCGGGAAATACTGCTTTGCATTTCCTCCGAAATTTTTTGCACCTCGGCGAGAGAGTTTCCATGCCCTTTCAAAAATTTCTGACTTAGTCATTTCATTATCCTTTTGACTGTTGAGAGTTGGTGTATTCCCCCTCTCCTTGAAATGAATAATACTATGTACCGAAAATCGGTACAAGTTATTTTTAGTGATTTACATCACAAACCTGAATTTGGCCGCAGACATAACCCTCTAGATAAACCTTTTCCCCTCGTGTCTGACGGCCTTCTTTTAACTACACGACAGCACCCCGATCCGCTCGGAGGTGAGAATGAAACATATGAGCAAACTAGCATCTGGCGCGGCTTATGGAGCCTCGGCTGGTACTGTTGCCAATGGTCTCTTAACCCGGTTAAGCCCGGATGAATGGAGTGCTATCGGCGTCATTGCCGGTATTTTCGTTGCACTCCTGACGTTCGCTATCAACTGGTACTACAAGCGCAAAAGCACCCTGGCAAAAATTCAGGCATATCAGCGCTGGCTCAACATGAATAACATCGAAGACGAGGATTAACATGGCATTCAGCCCTTCACTGAAGAGAAAGCTCATTAGCGCCGCTGGCGCTGGGGCGATTGGTATTGCCACGCTATTCCTCGGCGGCAAAGATGGCGTTGAGGGTCGAAAGTACGAGGCGTACAAAGACGTCGCTGGGGTATGGACGGTATGCGACGGTCACACCGGGAAAGACATCGTAATTGGCAAGGCGTACACGGATACTGAGTGCGATCGCCTGCTATGGAAAGACCTGCAACCGGTGAAGCGCTCTGTTGATGCTCAGGTGAAAGTGCCGCTTAACGAATACCAGCGGGCGGCCCTGTACAGCTTCGCTTATAACGTTGGAACAGGTGCATTCTCGAAATCGACGATGCTTAAGAAACTGAACGCCGGTGACCAGGTGGGAGCATGTGAAGAAATGCGCCGGTGGGTCTATGCAGGCGGGGTGAAATGGAAGGGTCTACAGAACAGGCGAGAGATGGAGCGTTCAATGTGCCTGGCGGCAGGTGCGGATGATATCTAAAACAAAGGTCGCATTCTGGGCGTTACTGTCAGCCATCGTAATCACAGCATTTGCTCTCGCAAGCCACTATCACGGCAAGTACACGGAAGAACGGAGCAGGGCTAACGCTGCTGAGAGCCTGGCAAAGACCCGACAGGCTCAGATTAACGGTCTGGTTGCCGCTCAGAAAGGGGTGGCGGAAATTGATGAACGCTACACAAAACAACTCAAGGCGAAAGACGATGAGATTGCCTCTCTGCGTGACAGGGTTGATTCTGGTGCTGTCCGGCTGCGCGTCAAAGCAAGCTGCCCTGACAGATTGCCCGGCACCACCTCCTCCCCCGGCATGGCTAATGCAGGAGCCGCCGAACTATCTCCAGACGCTCGACAGGATTATTACACCCTCAGACGCCAGTTAGAGACGGCAACGGCTCAGATTGGCGGGTTGCAGGACTACATCAGGACTCAGTGCCTCAAATAACAAGCCTCGGTTAGCCGGGGCTTTTTTGTATCTGAATTTCACCGCGCACTCACCGCGCATTCCAACCCCGAGACCATTCACAAAAGCGACCTCTGAGAACGCCATCGCAGCATGGTGCGCTCGGGTATGGCCGTTCTGGTGAGCAGAGGTCTCTTTTTTGAAGGTAATCACCATGCAATATCCAACCGTAATTGTTAATGGCGTATCTGTTCGAGTAGATGAAGAAGGGCGCTACAACCTGAATGATCTACACGCAGCAGCAGTATTGAAAGGCGAGGCCACAGAAGCGCAGCGACCAAGTAAATTCATGCGTAGCTCTCAAATTGGGCGATTTGCCGAATCATTAACCAAAGCCCAAAAAAGGGCTTCGGTAAAAATCATTAAGGGTGGCATTGAATCAGGCATTTGGGGGCTTGAGCTAATCGCTATTCGCTATGCAGCCTGGCTGAATCCTGCCTTTGAAATTCGGGTATACGAGACATTCCGTGAGGCTGTGCTAAACGGAATATCCAGCATGACCATGCTTAACAGACTCGACTTGCTGATCACGAATGAAAAGCAGGAGGTAAGCGAGTGTGCTCGCAAGATGAATCGCTGGGGTGTCGGTGGTAGGAAGAACATGCTTGAAACCACCCGGCAGAACCTAATTGACCAGATGGACCCCGACATGGTCGCAATCATGCAGGGAGCAGCGTAATGAACGAACAGGCAAATAAAGTCCTACGGGCGGCCATCCCTCAGCCTCCTCCCGAGGGGATTCAGGAATGAATGGTTTATAAAATCCTGTAACGGTCAGCGAATAATTGGCCATCGCAGAGTTTTATGTAAGTTTTTGATGGTGCGGTTTCGAAATTACCGAGGCTGTATCCCAGCAATCCAGAGGATTATTCTGTATGCGTGGTCTATACATCCCAAGTGCGCCAGTTCTGGGCAATATTTCGGCCGGTGCTGGCGGCGGCGCTGATTTGAGCGATATTGATTTAACTGCCCAGACTCTCGACAGCCGCATCAAATATCAGTGCGCGTCAAATCACGCATATTACGCAGCAGACGGGACGATTCAGTTTGCTGAGCCTGATATCTGGCCGCTCGAATATAGAGACGGCGTAGTAGTCGGCAGGCATGAGCCAGAGCGGCAGGCTACAAATTTACTCACGCATGCTACGAATTTTGGTGAGTGGCGAGCTGCAAATTCATCAGTTACTAATAGTGATGAGATGCTATTCGCAAATGAACATGCACAGTTTGTTACCGCAACAGCTACAGCGACCTATACCCGCGTTTACCAGACCCCTGCGCTGGCCGCGGGTGATTGCGTGTTTACGCTCTACGTTAAACCCGGCACAACCAGTTATCTCCACGCTACACTGGAGGATTCAACCCGGCAAAATTCGTCACATTTTTACGCTGACCTGATCGACAAAACCGGGGGAATAATCAGCGCAGTTGGCAGCCTGCCTGTTGTTGTAGCTGTGCGTGAATTTGTTGACGGCTGGTTCATTGTTACAGCAACCGCATCTCTGCCGGTCAGCTCCTCATATTTCGTTTATTTCGGCGCGGCGCACACCGCTAAATCAGTAGCGGCCACGGCTGGAGATTCGATCGTCGTCGGATTCGCGCAGGTTGAGCAATCAGCGATTATGACGTCACCCATTCATACAGACTCTGCCTCGACAACCCGCGCCGCAGCATTCGCGAGCGTCCGCATTTATCCGGGTCTGAGCGGGCTACGCATCACATACACAGACGGCACAACAGATACGGTGACGTTACCGGCTGAGGCGGGCGACTGGTATCAACTCCCGGCCCCGGCATTACCCTGGTCCACTCGCTACATTCGGCGTATCAGCTATTTCAAGGAGTGATTATTATGCGATATCTGCAATTCCCTGATGAGCCCACAGCCAAAAAATCCACAGGCTGGTGGTCTAAAAAATCAGGCTGGATAGCGCCAACGCCAGCATTACAAATAGCGGTTCGTGGCGTGCTCTATAACGACGATGGCGTTTATGACGAGACGACGGGCGAATGCATCACACCGCCGACACAGCGCCCGGGATTTCATGTCGACGTGATTTATGGCGATATTCCTGCGGCGGCACAGCGGTACATCGTTGTGCCTGATGACCCCGATTTTGTACTGGCGTGAGGGACGTAACGTGACAACAGCAAAAACATTAGATCAAACAGCCGTACAAATTACGAATGGCGACAACTATGCGCACGTCACTGTTACGAGCGGGACTGTGCTGTACGCGACTGAGTCAAATAGTGAGGCGTGGCACCATCTCGCCAGCGGGGTAATGACCGTTACTCCACCGCTTTCGGTTTGGGTAAGAGCCGGAACAGGTGCAACAGCTAAAATTCAGGTAACCAACTGGGTATAAAAAAATGGCAAAACCAGACTGGGAGGCCATCGAGTCGGCTTACCGGGCTGGCTCGCTGTCCATTCGTGCAATAGCCGAAAAGTATGGAGTAAGCGACACTGCGATAAGGAAGCGAGCAACGCAAAATGGTTGGCTAAGGGACCTGACAGAAAAGGTCAAGGAAGCGACCAGATTGAAATTGGTTCGCAGCGAGGTTCGCAATGACGGTTCGCGCGAACATGTGCGAACTGACGATGAGATTATCGATGAGGCATCCGAAGCTGCTGCTGATGTAGTTCTTGGTCACCGGATGGATCTAACCCGATGGCGGCGTATTGCTAACCGACTCGGCGACTTCCTGGAAAGTGTCGATTTTACCGAAGATAACCACGCATCTCTTTCCCGCTCTCTCGTCGCTGGCGTAGATGCTCAGGTGAAGATAATCAAAGCTGAGCGCGAGGCCTACAACATCGACTCTGAGAAGAAGAGTGACGAGACAGAATCCTTGTCTTCAATGATGGATGAATTAGCTAAGGGGTGAGCATGAAGGCGGAACATCTCGCGCTGCTTCGTGACAAGCTCTGGCGGCTAAATCATCTCTACTGGATTACGAACAAAGAGGGCAAGCCGGTACGCTTCGGTATGACGCCTGAGCAACTCGAATATTTCGAGGGGATGCATACAAGGAATATCATTCTGAAAGCCCGGCAGCTTGGGTTTACCACCGAGGTTTGCATTATCCAATTGGATGCGGCGTTGTTTGAGGCTGCGAAGTGCGCTCTGATTGCTCACACTCTCAATGATGCCAAGCGATTATTCAGGGAGAAGATTAAGTACGCCTATGACCGACTCCCTAACGAGATAAAGGCAGCGAACCCGGCAAGCAATGATGCGGCAGGCGAGCTTGTTTTTAAGAAAGGCGGCTCTCTCTATATCAGCACATCTTTTCGTGGCGGTACGTTGCGATATTTGCATGTTTCCGAATTTGGGAAGATATGTGCCAAGTTCCCTGATAAAGCGCGTGAGATTGTCACCGGCGCATTTGAAGCGGTGTCTACCGATTGCTTTACTACGATTGAGAGCACCGCAGAGGGAAGGGCGGGCTACTTCTTTGATTACTGCCAATCGGCAGAAAAAGCCCAACTACAGGGCAAGCAACTATCCAATCTTGACTGGAAATTTTTCTTCTTTTCGTGGTGGAATAATCCTCAGTATGCAATCGACCCCGTGGAATCAATACCGCAGCGCCTGAGCGATTATTTTGCTGAGATTGAGACAAAACACGGCGTTAAACTAAATGACCGCCAGAAAGCCTGGTATCTCGCTAAAGAGAAGACGCTCGGCGATGACATGAAGCGGGAATACCCATCCGTTCCCGCAGAGGCATTCCAGCAATCAGTCGAAGGCGCTTACTACGCAAAACAATTCCGGTGGCTTTATCAGAGTAAGCGCATTGGAGACATTCCTGATAACTCGCATCTCCCGGTTCACACGTTCTGGGATATCGGTGTCGGTGACTCAACAGCTATCTGGTTCGTCAGAGAAGTGGGTGAAGAATTCCACGTCATCGACTACTACGAAAACAGCGGTGAAGGGCTGCGCCACTACATGAAGGTGCTGAAAGACCGTGGCTATGAATACGGTGAGCACTGGGGGCCGCATGACATCGACAACCGCGAGTTTGGTAGCGATGCGAAATCACGACGAGAGCTGGCCCGGGAAGGGTATGAAATCGATGGGAAAATATACTCTCTGGTATTTAGTGTGGTGCCAAAATCAGGCATTGACGAGGGGATTGAATTGGCTCGCGAAATCCTTCCCGCTTGCGTGTTTGACGAGGTTAAGTGCGCAGATGGGATTAATGCGCTGGAGAACTATCGCAAAGAATGGGATGACAAGAGGGGGTGCTGGAAGGATAAACCACTGCATGACTGGACATCCCACGGCGCCGATGCGTTTCGCTATTTCTCTGTAACTAGAAAACGAACTAAACCGGCTTTCTCTATCTCTCTGGATACTACTTTCTGATGTCAAATTACGATATTACATTTATTCGACCTGAGCAGAAGGCGGCGTGTGAGATCTGGAAGAAGATCCGCGACGTTTGCAAAGGGGCGGAAGCCATAAAATCGGCGGGGCATGAGTATCTGCCTAAACTGGCCCCCTCGGATAAATCAGCGCGAAACCGGAAACGCAACGAGGACTATCTCACGCGCGCGGTTTTCTACGCGATAACCAGCAACACTAAAATCGGGCTGCTCGGGCTTGCGTTCCGGAAAGATCCCACGTTAACCGCACCGGAAAAGCTGGAGTATGCGCAGAGCAATGCCGATGGCGCAGGGACAAGCATCTATCAGCAAGCACAGCAGGTTCTGGATAACGTGCTGGAAGTGGCCCGTGAGGGGCTTTACGTCGATTACGCCGATGGCGCTAATCAGGCGATCATCCTCCGCTACCAGGCTGAAAACATCATCAACTGGCGCACCGACCGTATTAATGGGAGGGATCAACTGGTGCTGGTGGTTCTGCGTGAGTGTATTGAAGAGCCGGACGGATACGGATTCAAGAATGTCATTCAGTACCGAGAACTGGCGCTGGAAGAGGGGCGGTTCGTTTGCCGGGTCTGGCGGCGCAGCGGGGAAACCGGTAGCGGCGGTTACGAGGTAAGTAGCGAATACTGGCCGAAACCGAAAAGCGAAACATCCTGGGACGAAATCCCGTTCACGTTCGTCGGCGCCCAGAATAATGACCCGACGATTGACGAATCGCCGCTGGCAGCGCTGACTGAGATTAATCTCGGGCATTACCGGAACAGCGCGGATTATGAGGATAGCGTGTGGTTCTGCGGGCAGGTTCAGCCGTACATTTCCGGGCTTGATTCCATGTGGCGCGACTGGTTGGAAAAAAACGGCATTAAAGTCGGCTCCCGTGAGCCATTGCTTCTTCCGAAAGATGGCTCGTTTGGTTATGCCCAGGCGGCGCCAAACATGCTCGCTAAAGAGGCAATGGACAGTAAGCGCGACTATATGGTGCAGCTCGGCGCCCGACTGATTGAGCAGAATTCGGCGGCCAAAACGGCCACGCAGGCCAGCGGCGAACAGACATCATCGACATCTGTCCTGGGGATCTGCGTATCGAACGTTACCGAGGCATACGGGCGCGCGCTGGCGTGGTGCGCCCGGTATCTGGGGATGAAAGGCGAGGAACCAACCTTCGTTATCAGCCAGGAATTCATCGCAAAAGTGGCCGAATCCGGCATGGTAACGGCCATCGTTTCGGCGTGGCAATCCGGCGCTATTCGTGATTCGGACATGGTGCGCGCGCTCCAGCGCCTGGACATCATCGATCCGGGCGACAGCATCGAGGACGTGATCGACACAATTCGCAATCAGGAGCCGACGCTGATCGGCAGTGGTGGCGGAAATGGCGACGATTAATGAAAACCTGCGGGATGAGGCTATCGCCCATTCCATCTGGGTAGCTCGCTACAGTACCGGCGTTGCAAACCGCATGGTGAAAACGCTGAACGAAACCGATGCTGATCTGACCGGCCGCCTGCTGGATGCCCTAGACCGACTACCGGCCGACAGTTTCACGGTCAAACGCCTGGAGAGCCTGCTGGGTAGCGTTCGGGAACTGAACCGGCAGGCGGTATCTGCGTTGCAGAGCGCGCTGCAGGGCGAACTGCGGGAGTTTGCAGAGCATGAGGCAGGCTATCAGCTCAGTCTGTTCGATTCGCTATTGCCTGGCCCGGTAGCTTCCCGTTATCCGCTGCAGGGCATTACGGCTGACATGGTCTATGCAACAGCGATGTCCCAGCCATTCCAGGGGCGACCGTTGAGCGAGTGGGCCAGCAACCTAGAATCGGATCGCCTGACCCGGATAATCAACGCTGTACGCCGCGGATATCTGGCCGGGGATACGACCGAAACGATAGCGCGCAGTGTGCGCGGGCACGCGAATCAGCACTACCGTGATGGTGCAATTCAGATGAGCAGGGCGAACGCCGCCAGTATTGCCAAAACGGCGGTAAACCATATCGCAGCAACGGCGCGTAGCAGCTTCGCTAACGCTAACAGCGACATTGCGAAGGGTAAGCAGTGGCTTTCCACGCTGGATAACCGAACTACCCATTTATGCATCATTCGTGACCGGCTGAGCTACACACTGGACGGCAAGCCGATCGGCCACAAGGTTCCCTATTTGCAGGGACCTGGCCGGATTCACTTCTGCTGCCGTTCTACCGAAACGTTGATTCTGAAGTCCTGGCGCGAACTGGGTCTCGATATCGACGAAATGGATGAGGGAACACGGGCCAGCATGGATGGCCAGGTCGCAGCAGAGACGAACTACCGGGACTGGCTGGAGCGCCAGCCGTACCGGCGGCAGGTCGAGGTGCTGGGCGAGAAGCGAGCCCGGCTGATGCGTGACGGCGGAATGAGCCCGGATGAGTTCTATACCGACCGCGGGGAGTGGCTGACGCTTGAGCAGTTGCGCCAGCGCGATGCGCGAGCATTTGAGGAGGCAGGAATTTGAGCCATGAAAGATTGATGCCAGCGCGAAAATTGGTTTTAAAACGGTTTCGCGGGGGGATAGCGCTATTTGATAAAGAGAGCGGACAGCTTTTGTCCAATCAGTCTGAACTAAGGATTGATAGCCACCCTGGAGAAGCAGGGAAGTTGGTTGTCACCTTCGTTCTTGCGTCCGATGGGATCACGCTTTCCGACGAGGTGATTCTCCCCACAGGTTAACGTGCAAATTTTTATCTAAAACACAGGTCGCCCAGGGCGGCCTTTTTTATTGGGCTAAGCCCGCAACTTTCCCAAGGGGAATACCATGCTTTTTCGAAATATGTTCATTAAATATTACTCTGCGGCAGGCTCTGAAGGGGGCGACGGTGGTGGCGCTGGCGGCGGCGAAGGCACGCCGGAAATCACCCCTGAAATTGAGAAAATTATCAATGAGCGGGTGAATAGTGCCGTTACCGGCTTGAAGACCAAAAATAACGAATTGCTGGGGAAGCTCAAGGAGTCCAGCGAGTCGCTGAAACAGTTTGAAGGCATCGACCCCGAAGCCGTTCGCGGCATTTTGCAGCGCTTTTCCGATGACGAAGAGGCAAAGCTTATCGCCGCCGGGAAAATCGATGAGGTGCTGAACAAACGCACCGAGCGCCTGCGCGCCGATGTCGATAAGCAGATCAAGTCCGCAAATGAACGCGCTGAAAAAGCTGAGGCGTTCTCCAACAAATTTCGGGATCGCGTTCTGGCCGATGCCATCCGTTCTGCCGCAGCGAAAGCTGGCGCGCTGGCGGAGGCGTCCGACGACCTGATCCTGCGTGCCAAGGGCACTTTCCAGCTCAACGAGGACGGCGAGGCCGTAGCTGTTGATACAAATGGCGATGTTCTGTTCGGCAAAGATGGCAAGTCACCACTCACCCCCGAAGAGTGGGCCGAGTCTCTTAAGGAGACGGCTCCCCACCTGTTCCCCCGTGCCGAGGGCACTGGCGCCGGTGGGCATAAATCAGGGGCTGGTGGTAATGCCCTCAAGCGCTCAGAAATGTCCGCCGCAGACAAAGCCGCCTACGTCCGTAAACACGGACAGCAGGCGTTCCTACGACTTCCCAAGTAAGGATTTTTAAATGGCTACTACTGTCAACTCAGACCTGATTATTTACGACGACCTGGCGCAGACTGCGTTCCTGGAGCGTCGCCAGGACAATCTGGATGTTTTTAACCAGGCATCTAACGGCGCGATCATTCTGGACAACGAACTGATCGAGGGTGATTTCCGCAAACGCGCTTTCTATCAAGTTGGTGGCTCAATTGAGTCTCGCGACGTCAACTCAACCGATCCGGTTACTGGTAAGAAGATTGGCGCTGGTGAATCAGTCAGCGTCAAGGCCCCCTGGAAATACGGGCCGTATATGACTACTGAGGAGGCGTTTAAGCGTCGAGGTCGTTCTGTAGACGAATTCTCCGAGGTGGTTGGTGTCGATGTGGCTGACGCCACTCTGGAGGGTTACATCAAATACGCGCTCCAGGGGGCAGTCGCGGCCATCGGCGCTAATGCTGATATGGTTGTCACAGCCGATATTGCCACTGATGGCAAGAAAACCCTGACTCGTGGACTGCGGAAATATGGCGACAAATTCAACCGAGTTGCACTGTTCGTCATGCATTCCACCACGTATTTCGACATTGTCGATCAGGCTATCGACAACAAAATCTACGAAGAGGCAGGGGTGGTGGTGTATGGCGGTCAACCGGGCACCCTGGGTAAACCGGTTCTGGTTACTGACACCATGGATGCCGACGCCATCCTTGGTCTGGTTGCCGGTGGCGTGTCTGTAACTGAATCTCAGGCTCCGGGATTCCGTTCCTACGACATCAACGACCAGGAAAACCTCGCGATTGGTTATCGTGCTGAGGGCACAGTCAACGTTGAACTGCTGGGCTATAGCTGGGACACCACGGCAGGCGGTAGCAACCCGGATCTGACTAAGATCGGCACCGGCGCAAACTGGAAGAAACACTTCACCAGCAACAAGTCCACCGCTGGTGTTCTCATCAAGCTCGAGGCACCGGAGTCGGGGGAGTAACGCTGTCAGTGGATAAAACCACCGCCACCGCTGACAGCACTGATGCGGTAACTGTCTCCCTGAAATACACCAAGGCCGGAACTGGGGTTTCTGGTGCCAATGTCGCGTGGACGTCCACTGGCGGTACGCTGAGCACTGAATCATCGGTAACTGGAACCGCTGGTGGGGCGACAGTAAAACTGACGTCCGACAGTGAGAATGTGGTCACAGTTTCTGCAACGGTGGATGGAATTACCAGGAAAACTGATGGCATCACATTCACCACTCCCCCGGGTGGGTGATAAATCGTTTGGGGCTTCGGCCCCATTTTTCAGGTGTTGAGATGATTAATACCAATATCAATTCCCCTGATTTCAACAGTTACGCCAGCGAGGCCGATCTTGCAGCGTTTGCTGATTTGCGTGGCATTGAGCTACCGGATAAAACCGCGCCGTTACTGATTAGGGCGATGGACTATCTGGAGGGAATGAACTGGGCAGGCCGCCGCGTCAATCCCGCGCAGCCGCTGGCTTGGCCCCGCAAAGAGGTCTACATCGAAGACCATGAGTTGCCACACGACCAGATACCCCGGCAGGTTATAACCGCGCAATGCATGCTGGCGGTTGAAGCCATCGACGGGGAGCTGCTGGGAAGCGTTCGCGAGGCTGCGGTTAAGACTGAGCGGGTGGAGGGCGCTGTAACGATGACTTACGCTGTTGCTGACGGAGAGACGTTTACTCCGTCATATCCTGCCGTAACGGCTCTGCTGGATGGTCTGGCGATTGCCCGTGGGTTTGCGATCAACACATTCGCGGAGCGTGCGTAATGAGTGGGTTAAGGGTGGTCAACTTCGATAAAAAACTCTGCGCTGAGAAGCGACATCATGCCGATGAGGTGATTCGCCTCTTGGAAGAAGCGTTGCAACTGGCCCGTGACGGTAATTGCCAGAGCCTGGCTGTTCTGATGATGGATGTGGATGGAAACATTATTGACTGCTGGCATAACTCCGATCGCCCGTATGTGATGGTTGGAGCGCTGGAGTCCCTGAAAACTGATTTCATCCATGCCTGCATCGAACGGAGATGATTCATGGCTATCAACTATCAGCGCATGCGCGATCGCTCAACCAGAATGATAGCCGCCAATGGCACCACGTTTCAGGCTGTGCGTCCCGGTTCGCTGGAGGTTATTGGTGGTGTGGAGCATGTTCACCCCGAAGCGCCTTACACGGCGATTGGCGTGCGCACAGACTATCAGCCGGGTGAAATAGATGGCACGGTCATCAAATCTGGTGATGTGCGGGTCGTGTTTACCGCAGAGCAGGAAATTAGCATCGGCGACCTGGTGGAAATCGACGGCAAGCAACACCGTGTTGTGAAGCCAAACCCGGTTAAACCGGCGGACCTGGTGATTTGCTACCGGGCGCAACTGAGGGCGTAGCATGGGCGAGAATACAGCGTTCGTGGAGTCAATCACGGCATTCGTGAACCAGGCCAAAGCGAGTCAGGAACAGGTGGTTCGGGCTACCAGCATAAAAATCCTGAACCAGCTGATTATGATGTCTCCCGTTGGAAATCCTGAGTTGTGGCAGGTGAATCAGACTGCGGTGGCCTATAACACCGCAGTGCTGGAACACAATGCAGCGCAGCGGGCCGATCCCGCCAACCTGACCAAAACCGGGCGCCTGAAGAAAAAGGCCAGAGTGAATGACAGCATGGATATTAAGGCCCCGCCCGGGTATACCGGCGGGCGCTTCCGTGGTAACTGGCAAGTATCCTTCGATGCCCCGGTAGAAGGGGAAACCGGAGTCATCGACAAGCAGGGGCATCTAACCCGCGCAGCCGGTGAGTACCAGCTATCTCTGTTTAAGGTAGGGATGACGTCGATTTATTTCTGCAATAACGTGCCGTATGCCTACCCGCTGGAAATGGGGCATTCAACCCAGGCGCCAGGGGGAATGGTGCGGATCACCGCCGCCGAGTTTCAGCGGTTTTTTGACGAATCGGCCAGGGAGTTAAAAACGTGATTCCTGATATTTCTGCGGTGCTGTCGGCTCGCCTGGGCCAATGGGCGGATTCGCAGGGGATCCCGGTCGCCTGGGATAATGTCGCATTTGAGCCGCCATCGGGCGCGCCTTATCTTGCCGCGCATGACATGCCTGCCACGCCGCGAACGCTGGATTTATCGCTGACGTGCCGGACGTTTCCCGGCGTATATCAGATTAATGTCGTTGTTCCGGCTGGCTCTGGCAGATCCTCTGCTGGCGCGCTGGCCCGCCAGATTGCCGCGCTCTTCCCCGAGGGACAGGAACTGGCGGGAGATGGTTTTACGTGCTGGGTAAGCGGCCCTCCGGCCATATTCGCAGGCGTAACCACCGACACCACATATACCGTGCCCGTTAGTCTGAATTACCGGGCCGATATCGTCAGCTAAACACCAAACTCCACAAACCTCATAACCAACCGGCCGCGAGCCGGTTTTTTTTCGTACAGGAGAAATGCCATGGGCTTTGCCTTACCCAATGGATCGCACGTTTATCTTGCGTCCGAATACGCTGATGCGGTGCCGTTTACCGGCATCACCAATGCCGAACATGCCGTGATTACTGTCGGCAGCGCTACCGGCCTGCAGGAGGATGATATCGTTCATATCACCTCTGGCTGGTCAGGTATCAACGACGTGGTAGCCAAAATTACCGCGGTCGATGGTACGTCCGTCACGCTCGGCAATATTGACACGACCAACGTCAATAAATATCCGGCGGGCAGCGGCGCCGGTTCCATTCGGGTTGTCAGCGAGTGGACCGAGTTACCTCAAATTACCGAGGTTGCTAACGCTGGCGGTGACCAGAACACCACCCAGATCCAGTTTCTGAGTGACGATCGCCAGCGCAACCTGAACACGTTCAAGGCGGCCAGTTCGCAGACGTACACCATCGCGCATGATTCCTCGCTCCCTGTTTACCCACTACTGGACAGACTGGACGAAAACGGGGACACCGTGGCCGCGTATATGTACATCCCGAAAGCGAAGGAAAACCGCTACTGGTCCGCCACCGTGTCGTTTAACAAAATCCCGGCAACCGCCGTAAACGAGGTGGAAACGGTGACCGTGGCGCTCCAGCTCCAGTCCCCGGCCATGACGTTCTACAAAATTGCTGATGACGGTAGCACTCCTGGCAGCTAATTGATAACCACCATCGCCCCGAAAGGGGCTTTTTTAGGGACGCATAATGAGCACCAAATTTACGCTACAGCCGAAACCCACGTTTAAAGCCAATGTAACAATCCCACGCGCTGGCGCTGAGGACGGCGAACTGACGATCACTTTCAGGCATAAGCCGCTAAAGGAATTGTCGGCTATCGAAAAATTGGATGGTAAAACCGCCGTGGATTTCATGATGGAAATTATCGACGGCTGGGCGCTGCCTGATGAATTCAATGCTGAAAATCTGGAAATCCTGCTGGAAAACTACCCGGGCGCACTGAGAACCATCCCCGAAACTTATTACCGAGAACTGACGGGGAATCGCGAAAAAAACTGATAGCGGTTGCCTCGCAGTTCTATACGCCTGAGACGTCAGCCGAGGAAATGGCGGCGTTTGGTCTGACCGCCGACGATTACGAAGAAGTGATCATCGAAGTCTGGCCGGATATCTGGCCAGCATTCCTCGTGTTCCAGTCTGCCAGCACGCAATGGCGTACGGGAATGGCCGGGGTAACCGGGCTGGATTACAACGTCCTGCCCTGGTTGATGCGGATTCATGACGTACAGGACGAGGCAACCGCGCTATCGGATATCAGGATCATGGAGCGAACCGCGCTAAAAATAATGCATAAGGAGTAAGGGCATGGCTGACATCGCTACCATTTCCCTGCGGGTAAATACCGGGGAACTTGAGCGTGGTAGTAAAGAACTCGACCGGTTTCAGGAAACAGCGACCCGGGCGGCCGGTAAGGCCGACGATCTGAACTATACGTTCAAAACCGGGGTAGACCGGCAGAAGAAGAATGCCGAAAGCCTGCGCCAGCAGAAGCAGGAACTCCAGAACCTCCTGAACAAAATAAGCCCGGTAAATAAGGCGCTCGACGAACTCGACACCATCCAGCAGAGCCTGGCGAAATTTCGCGGAAAGGGACTTGTAGGCGATGAGGATTTCGCGCGCTATAACGGTGTTCTGGATACCACGCGGGCTAAACTGGCTCAGGTGATGGAGGCAGAGACGGCGGAGGGGCGAGAAAGGCTGGAGCAGGCCCGCTCGGCCCAACGCGCCGCGGCGGCAGGCAGGACGTTTATCGATTCACTGCAGGAACAGGCCAATGCCATCGGCAAAACCCGCAGCGAATTGATGGAACTGAAGGCGGCGCAGCTGGGGGTGTCTCAGCAGGCCGCGCCGATGATTGCTAAGCTGCGGGAGCAGGAGAACGCATGGAAAACCGGCGCTATCAGTGCTGGCCAGTACCGTAACGCGATGCGCTACCTCCCGATGCAGATCACCGACATCGTCACTTCGCTGGCCTCGGGCATGCCGGTTTACATGGTGGCTATTCAGCAGGGCGGCCAGCTTCGTGATTCGTTCGGTGGCATTGGCAACACGCTGAAGGCGGTTTCTTCGCTGATTACGCCAGCGCGTCTGGCTATCGGCGGCCTGGCTGGTGCTGTCCTGGTAGCGGCGAAGGCCGGGATCGACTATTTCAACACGTTCGATGAGATAAACCGCGCGATTATCCGCACAGGCAATATCGCCGGGGTGACAGCGGGGCAGGTCATGTCTGCCGCTCATGATATCGCCGGTGCTACTGGCGCCACGGTGGGAACCGTGCAGGATCTAATGACGCAACTGGTTAGCACTGGAGCGCTGACGCAGCAGCAGCTTGAAAAAGCGGCCAGTTCGACAGCAATGGTCGTGCAAACCGGCGTTGTGTCAGCCCAGGACATCGTAAAAGCTTACTCTGATATTGAGAAAGATCCGGTTAAGGCCCTGCAGGCATTAAGCGCACAATATAATTTCCTCACGGTTGACCAGCTTAAGCACATTGACCAGTTGGAGAAAGAGAAGGGCCACACAGCCGCCGTTACCCAGGCGATGGACCTTTTCGGCAGTACAATGGCACAGCGTGGGAAGCAGGCCTATGACTCGTTAACGCCGTTCGGGCGACTGTGGCTCGATGTGAAGGGCTGGGCCTCCGAGGCGATGGAGAGCATCGGGAAGTGGGTGGCTGAACTGGCTGCCAACACCATGAAAGAGTTCAACGCCATTTACTACAGCGTGGCGATCGTCTTTCAGAAGCTGAACCAGATTATTTCGCAATCCGTCGCCAGCGCGATTGATCTTATCCCTGATTGGGCGAAAACAGACACTCTGAAGGGCTGGCAGAGCTATAACGAGCAGATGGCCGGTGCCTACGGTAATAGCGTTTCTCAACTCAAGAAAGACTGGGACGCTGCCGATAAGAGCGCTGAAAAATACCTCGGTACAGCGAAGAAGGTGCAGCAGAGTACCACCCAGAAAGACCGGGCTGAAGTGGCTGCTTATGGCAAAAAAACACCGAAGGAAAAAGGCATCGGCGCTTCGTCCGGCGACCGGGCTACAGATACCGCCCAGGCCGAACTGCTGGCGCTTCAGGCTCAACTCCGCACACTCCAGCAACACCAGGGACTGAATGACAAAATAAGCCAGCAGCGCAAGGAACTATGGACCACCGAAGCCAAGTTTCAGGTACTGGAAGATGCCGCGAGCACTCGCAAGCTGTCGAAACAGGAAAAATCCCTGCTTGCGAGCAAAGAGCAGGTTCTGCAACTGGCGCGGCAAAAGGCTATTCTGGGAGACCAGATTACGGCGCAGGAGCAACTGAATAAGCGCATGGACACGGCGCAAAAGTACGTCACTCAAATGGCCGAGAAGCAGCAGGCTCTCGGTGTCGGCTCGGTCATGAGTGACCGCCTGGCGCAGAGGGAACTGGCGAAGGCGCAGCTCGCTTCTGGCTGGCAGAATGCCGGTGGCTCTCTTGATGATGCTGGTTATCAGAAGGAACTGAAGGCCGCCAGTGATTACTATGCGGCAGAAGATGCATTGCGTAGTGACTGGCTGGCCGGGGCCAAAAAAGGCTGGGCAGAGTTCGAAGATAGTGCCACCAACGTCTATTCGCAGGTCCAGGATATTTCCGCCCAGGCATTCAGCGGGATGGCATCCACACTGACCGACTTCTTTACCACCGGAAAGGCTGATTTCAAGGATTTCCTTACCACTTTCCTGAAGGGGATCGCCCAGATGCTGACGCAACTGGCGCTGGTCAACAGCATGAAATCGGCATTTGGCGGGACCGCAGTCGGCTCCTTTTTCGGCTTTTCCGGTGGCGGGCTTGTACCGGCGTTCGATGTCGGCGGATATACCGGCGACGGTGGAAAGTATCAGCCCAAAGGGGTTGTCCACGGCGGGGAGTTCGTTTTTACCAAAGAGGCAACGACCGCGCTGGGCGTGGAAAACCTCTATGCCATGATGCGCGGTGCCCAGGGTTATGCCGATGGCGGCTATGTCGGAAGTCGGGCGCCCATGTACGGATTGCAGGGAACTGGCGGCGGCGGGGTAAACGTTAATGTTGGTGATGTGGTGATCCAGAACAATCAGCAGCAACAAACATCATCCCAGGGTGATACGACAGCGGCAAACAGACAGTTGCGCTCTGCCATCATTCAGACGGTTACCACCGAAGCAGGACGGCAGGGAACGCCGTTATGGAAGCTGATTAACAGCAAGGCTCGATAACCCGCTGCGGCGGGTTTCTTTTTATCAGGAGTCAGGATGGCTATCGATACATTTACCTGGCCTACGCAAATTCAGGGCGGTATGCAGGGCGAACTGGCATACACGGCCCGAACGGCAGCATTTGGCGATGGGTACGAACAGATTGCCGGTGACGGCATTCACCCCGAAACGCAGTCCTGGCCGATTACTATGACCGGCCGCCGGGCGGAAATGTTGAAGGCGTTGGCGTTCATGCGCGGCCACTTCATTCGCTCCTTCATCTGGACATCACCGATCGGGGAGGTCGGCCTCTACCGGGTGGTGACCGACTCAGTGAAGGCAACGCCGCTGTCGAGCAACGTATTAACTATCAACGCGACATTTAAACAGGCATACGCACCTTGACTGCTCCCCGCTCTGAAGGACGGGGATTCCCACTTCAACGAGCCGAACCTAAGCCGCGTGATGCGATTCAGGATTTACAGGCTCTCCGTGGGCTAACACTGCCAGCCCGGCAGCTTTGATATTACGTGCCGCGTTAATGTCCCGATCATGGGCTGTGCCGCACTCAGGGCACTGCCATTTACGCACATCAAGAGGCATTTTTTGCATGGTAAATCCGCAACAGCTACAGCGTCTGGAAGAAGGGAAATACTGGTCGATAGCGACAACGCTACGACCCGCCCATTCGCCTTTGTACTGTAGCTGGCGAATAAGTTCGCTCCAGCCTGCGTCAGCTATTGCTTTAGACAGCTTCGGGTTGCGGATCATGTTTTTCACCCTGAGGGATTCGACGCAAACAACTTGGTTTTCGTTAATCAGTTTGCGGGACAACTTGTGCAGGTTATCCATCCGGCAATCGGCGATTTTGGCGTGGAGTCTGGCGACCTTTAAGCGGGCTTTTGCGCGGTTCTTTGAGCCTTTTTTCTTTCTGCTTAACCTGCGTTGCTGCAAGGCCAGTCGCTTCGCATATTTAGCCGTGTGGCGGGGATTGCCGGTTTTGAATCCGGTGTCGGTGACGAACAAATCTTTTAAGCCAACATCAATGCCGACCATTTTAGGGCTGATCGACATTGATTCAGGCTCAAACTCGCAAAGGCACGATACAAAATATCGGCCAGCAGTATCTTTGCTGATAGTTACTGTAGACGGTACTAATGGCAACTGGCGTGACCATCGTACATCCAGCGCCGTTTTACTCTTTGCCATGTACAACCTGCCATCACGGTATTTAAACGCGCTCGCAGTGAACTCAGCCGCCTGCTTGTGCCGTTTGCTTTTGAAGGCCGGATATGCGGCGCGTCCGGCGAAGAAGTTAGCAAAGGCGGTTTGTTGGTGTCGCAGAGATTGCTGGAGTGGTACGCAGGAAACATCGTTAAGCCAAGCGTGTTCAGGCTCTCTTTTAAGCGCCGTAAGGCGAGCGTTGGCCTGTAAATAACCGATCTTTTCCTTTCGCTCGTAGTACGCATCGGTACGCCAGCGAAGGATGGAGTTGTAGACAAAGCGCACACAGCCGAACGTTTGAGTTAAAAGCTCAGCCTGCTCTGGTGTCGGGTAAAACCGGTATTTGTATGCACGTTTCATGGTTTCACATACTAAAGAGGAAAATGTGATTATGCAAAAGACAGTTAGTCAAAAAAACGCCTCCTTTCCTCCCCGGCCTGAAGTCCGGAGTTTCCTGGAGGCATTCTGATGATTACGGCAGATTTTCAGAGCCTCGAGCCAGGCAACAAGATCCGGCTGTTCGAGGTGGACGGTAGTTCGTTTGGGCTGGATGACGTTTTGCGCTTCCATGCCTGCAATATCCCCCATACACCGGAGGAAATCGCGGCGGCCGGTGGAGATGAGTCGAAATTACCGGCTAAGCCGATCTGGTGGCAGGGGAACGAATACGGCGCCTGGCCGTGTCAGATAGAGGGAATGGAGACATCGACCGACGGCAGCGCCGCGCAGCCTACGCTATCCGTTGCCAACCTGGACGGCTCCATCACTGCGCTTTGCCTGGCCTACGACGACCTGCTGCAGGCGAAAGTGACAATTCACGATACTTTCTCCCATTATCTGGACGCTCGTAATTTCCCCGATGGCAATGACTCCGCCGACCCCACCCAGGAGGTAAAGCGGGTTTTCTATATCGACGGGAAGAGTAGCGAAACCAACGAAGTGATGGAGTTCGTGCTCTCCAGCCCGATGGACCTACAGGGCCTCATGATACCGACGCGCCAGCTCCACTCGCTCTGTACCTGGTGCATTCGCGGGCAGTACCGCAGCGGCGACGGCTGCGATTATGTCGGTACCCGGTATTTCGACAAACACAATAACCCGGTTGACGATCCTTCACTCGACGAGTGCCCGGGAACACTGACCGCTTGTAAACTCCGGCATGGAGAGAGCAACGAACTTTCGTTCGGCGGCTTCCCGGGAACATCGCTGATCAGGAGTTGATGATATGCGTGATAAAACCATAGCGGATATCATGACCCACGCCGCCGCCGAGCATCCGCGCGAGGCATGTGGCTTGGTGGCGCAAAAAGGGCGCGTAGAGCGCTATTTCCCGTGCCGTAATCTTGCCTCTGACCCTACGGAACAATTCCACCTTTCACCAGAGGATTATGCCTTTGTAGAGGACTGGGGAACGATCACCGGCATTGTGCATAGCCACCCAGATGCCACCACGCAGCCCAGTGAACTTGATATGGCGCAATGCGACAATACTGAGCTTCCCTGGCACATTGTCAGTTGGCCGGAAGGCGACCTCCGAACCATCCAGCCCCGTGGCGAACTCCCGCTTGTCGGCCGACCGTTCGTCCTGGGTCATACTGATTGCTGGGGGCTGATTATGAGCTACTTCCGGCAGGAGCATGGGATAGAACTGCGGGATTACCGCGTCGATTACCCGTGGTGGGAGTCCGGCACCGAAAACCTTTACCTAGATAACTGGTATGAATGCGGCTTCCGGGAGTTCTCCGGCCCGCCGCGCCCGGGCGACATGGTGATCATGCAGGTATCGGCACCGGTAGCAAATCATGCCGGCATCCTGCTGGAAGGCAATATGCTGCTACACCACCTGTACGGACACCTGAGCCAGAGAACGCCGTATGGCGGATACTGGCAGGAGCGCACCGTAAAAGCGGTGCGGCATAAAGAACTTTTCTCTGCCTGACCCAGACGGGAACGTTTTCTCACCCACAAAACCAAAGGCCCAGATCGTTGCAAGCGATGCTGGGCCTTTTGCTTTCCACCGTTACCGTTGCTAACGAGGAACATGTGATAGATTTTAGCAAACTGATACGGGAGTTGCGACTAATGATTAAGCAATTACCAAATTGGAAATTCATCCTGCTCTGGCTTGTGGCGATTACCGCCGCACTTGGGTATTTCATCGGACAGGTACGATGGTGGTAGCCCACTCAGGTGGGCTTTTTGTTGAACTCTTGGATGGCTTTTTTCACATCATCCATCATCTTTTTGCTGTAGTTGTCACTTATCCGTTCAATAGCGGCTTGTAACGGGTCAATCTTCTCCAACTGCTTTAGTTGCTCTTCCCTTGGCTGGGAATAGAACTCCATCTGTGACTCATTCACTTCGGTTGGCGCGTCAGAATGGTAGGAGGGTGGTAGTTCATCTCCCTCTAAAGCATCTTGGAGTATTTTAACTATTTCAGCATTCATTGACCTGCCATTGTTCTTGGCTCTTTGCTGTACAGCCTCCCGGATCTCATCCGGCATTCTTAGGCCAAACGGAGCGATATTTCTGGCGCCTTTCATCTTAACCCCAAGTGATTTCGATATGTGATAGCACAGTGTAGTCATATAGCTCTTGACATGATAGATTCACGGTGTAATCATTTCACCGTGATATCAACATGACGAGGTAGTGAAATGAGCGACATCCTTTACACCGGAAAGAAAAGTGAAAACTTCATGCTGAGGCTGCCTGAACGCATGAAGGAAGAAATACGCCGCATGGCAGAGATGGATGGCATTTCGATTAACTCTGCGATTGTGCAGCGTTTGGCGAAGAGTTTGCGAGAGGATCGCGCGAATGGGCAGTAAAAACGGCGAAACCCGGCAGTGCGCTAACACTAACCGGGCTTCTATCGAAAATAACCGCATAGGAAATATCGACATGAATAGTGTACAGAACAACGAGTTAACTTTCCACAATACTACGTTCTCTCATATGGAGATGGCCGGGCAGGTATGGCTTACCGCAATCGAAATTGGAAAAGCGCTCGGCTATGCAGATGAGAAGGCTGTGCAGCGTATCTATTCGCGTCATGCCGATGAATTTACAGACAAAATGACAGGGGTGGTCAAAGTGACCACCCCTCGTGGAATGCAGGAGTCTCGTGTGTTCTCTCTTCGCGGTGCTCACCTGATCGCAATGTTTTCTCGGACTCCGATTGCCAAAGAATTCCGCCGCTGGGTTCTGGATATCCTCGACCGCGAAGTTGCACAGGGTAATGCACATCCGGCGTTCGATTTTGACAGGGCCGCATATAACGCACGAGCCATCAGCATGAACATTAAGGTCATCAAGGAAATTTGGCGAGGCGGACTGGAAGAGGCTCTGCGCCTGATTGATTACAGGCATGGCGGAGACATTAGCGAAAGACTGGCTGACCTGTCTTTCTTCACAGCGCCTCTTGAGGAAAGTCTGAGCAAGCACGAAAAGAAGGGGAGGATTCACTGATTGGCGCTTGGGATGGCGCAAAGAAAAACCGCCAGTTACAGCTGGCGGCTACGTCACAAACCCTATCTCACATAAGGAATGTTGAATGACTTCTAAGAATGTAGCAAATGTAGGCTCTATTGTCACTGAGAAAACCATTGACAGCCAGTCTCTGCTGGCAATGGTCAATGAAGCACGCAAACAGTGCGGCGAGCCGGAAGTTCGCAATAACAAATTCATCGAGAAAGTTGAAGATGAGCTGGATGGCGAGCACTACACAAAAAGTGTAGTGCAAAAATCGAACAAAACTTCGATGGTCGTCATTGATATGTCAATCAAGCAAGCGCTCCGCGTGGCCGCTCGTGAGTCTAAGGCGGTACGTCGCTCTCTGGTGGATAAACTTGAAAATATGCAGGAAGCGCACATCAAGAGCGGGAAGTCAGCAACTGGTCTTGTTGAGTATCGCCAGGCTCGCACGCTGAAAATGACGGTTGAAGCAGTTACCAACCTGTTCGACCTGATGCCTAACCTTGCACCAGAGGCAAAACAGACTGCCGCTGCCAGCATCATCAATCCCATCGTAGGATTCAATGCTATCCCTCTCCCTGTCATTGAGCAGCATTACTACACAGCCGGAGAGGTAGCAGAGAAACTTGGCGTGACGGCGAATAAGATTGGCCGCGTAGCCAACGCTAATAACCTGAAAACTGAGCAGTACGGCAAGTTCTTTCTGGACAAGTCGAAGCACTCAGACAAGCAGGTGGAGGCATTCCGCTATAACGACAATGGCATCGAAGCGCTTCGGCACATCATCAGCGGCGCTGCTGTAGCTTAACTAAACCCGAACTCACCAGCCCGGCATAGTCCGGGCTTTTTGCATTGCCTTGCTATAGAGGGTGGTAAAGCCCGCCAGAGCGGCGGGCTTGAATGGACGTTTTAGTACAGTCGTCTGATCACCCTCTTATTTATCGGGACATGAGTAAATGTATGGGGTTTAAATCCCAGGTCGGTGGCGATTCCGTTTGCTGCGTCCCTCAGGGAATCAGCTTCCCCGCTTAACTCTATTGCAGTCCCCATGAGGCTATCACGGATTATTACCCTGACGTAGTAGCGGCTATCATCGGGTTGCTTCTTAGGTGGCTGCTCATTACTGTCCTTGCTGATGAACTCACCCTCGATAACCTTTGCGGATAGGTATTCCATTGCCTCGGCAGTCTGCTTAGTGGACAGTTCGTCGATATGGTTAACGCCAAATTCACGGTGAACCATCTTATACACCGCCTGATAGGTAACTCCGTATTTACCCATGATGCGGTTGACCAGACTGCGTAAGGGAGTGCGATCATCAACAGTGGTCTTGGCGATGGATTCCGCCTTCTCAGTGTCGCCAGAAACTAAGGCGTCATAGGCTCTGATAACCTTGAGAAAAAACTCTGCGCTTATCCATGTTGCATATGCGTAAACTAGTTCTTTGCAGACATATGTTCCGCCTTTGCAGCCGCGTTTTGACGTGATTGGGCTAAATACTGAGATTCCAGTATTTACAATAACCTCAATTAATTCCTGCGTTTGCTGGTTGTTAAGCCAGTTTTTAGGCTCATGGCGACGCTCACCGCCAGCGGATTTATGCAGGTCGTTTACGGAGTAGCGTCCTTCTGAGTCCTGGCGAATGGATATGCCGGAAATGACGATGGGAAAAGATGATTCAGAAGAATTTGCGCGGGATTGCGTGTTAAGTAATACCTTTTTGTTTACACTAGTCATGTCTTTTATCCTTTGTGCGGATGGGGACGAATGGAGGCCCTGACTGTTCCAGCAGTTAGGGCCTCGCTGTTTTGATAAAACGAACATCAAAATAGTGACCATGATAGCTATGAATAGTCATAACTAGTCATGTATGATGATACTAATCATTGGTTTCTTGAGAGTCAATAGTAGTCATGACTGACAATAACGAAATAGGAAGGCGGATAGTAAATCGAAGGGCTTTTTTAGGGATATCTCAGAGCGAGTTAGCCAGAAGGGCCTCGGTGGCGCCAGCCCAAATATCAAGATATGAGTCAGGGAAGAGTGTTCCGAGCCAGCAGGTAATTGCAAGGCTAGCAAAGGCGCTTAGATCGACTTTTGACTGGTTAGCAACTGGATCTGAGGCTAAGTCATTGGCAAATAGCGATGATTCGCAAGGCAGTGAGTTTGCTATCAACTATGAGCTTGATGACGAGTGCATCGCTCTTGTAGAGAGGCTGGCTACAGAGGCAGGTGTTAGCGGTGAGTCGGTTATCAAGGCGGCGTTGCTGGCGTATTTCAAAGATAGAATCAAGTGATCATCCCCTCCCACCATCGCTGGCTCCCATGCTAGGATTACTCTCATCTTTTACCGATGGGAGATAGGGGAAGTGAAAAAAATCGGCTTAACCATTTTTGCGATACTTGCATTAACAGGATGCAAATCATTGGATTCCGTTCGTTCAAAACAGCCGGTTGACACTGGCGTAACAAACAAAAATGTTAACGAATTTTCAGCTTGCGTTTCATCAACGTGGGCGAGGAATGGCACCTCCGTAACTTCTTTACCATTAGAGAATGGCATTAGCATTCTTGTACCCCAAGCTATGGGCGGGTATGACGTGGTTCTGGATGTAACAGGTAATGATGCGGGTTCTTCCTATGTCTTGTATGAACGCATTCCTGCGTTAACCTCAGCCCTATATGAAGAAACCGTTAAATTATGTAGATAAGGATTGATAGCCCACCCTGGTAGGCTTTCTGCATTACTACGCCCTCTCCCGGTACTGGGAGAACTCAGAATGTTTATGTAATATGGACGCTAATTGATGAAAAAGCTTGCAATTATTGGATTTGCCGCTCTTGTTCTTTCTGGTTGTGCAAATCAGCCTAAACTAATAAAAGAAACCCAATCTGGGAAACCCGAAGGTTTCTACACTTCCACAACAAAAGAAAAAGTTAAGGATGCGTTAATTAATTATTGTAACAATCAAGGGCTAACTATTTATGGGGCAGATAACAGTTCTGTTATCTGTGGAAGGGAACAGCAGGGCGGTTCCGCAATATTTACTCAGGCCTTAATTGGGAATGCATATTCCACTACTCCTGTGTCAAAAGTAAGATTTACCATTTCTCAAATCAATAACGATGTTAAAGTTTGGGCTGATATGTGGGTTGAAACACAGATGGCAATGGGGCAGGTTCAGCAAATGCAGGTAACGTCTAATGATGTCAAAAATATAATTCAACAGCGACTTGACGCAATAAAGCCCTGACACTAAAAGAAATCTAACCAAGACCCGCTCCGGCGGGTTTTTTTATGGAGAGAACATGGCTGCATTAACCTATGAACCAATGCGCACGATACGTCTTTATGGCGTACTCGGTACCACGTTTGGGCGCGAGCACCGGCTCGCCGTAGCGTCGCCACGCGAAGCTATCCGTGCACTATGCGTAATCATTCCGGGCTTCGAGCGCTTCCTTAATACCAGCAAACAGCGTGGGTTGACGTATGCAGTATTCAGCGGGCGCCGGAATCTGGTGCAGGATGAGCTGGAGATGGACAGGAGCGATCAGGATATTCGGATTGCACCTGTCATTATCGGTAGTAAGCGGGCAGGGCTATTACAAACCATACTGGGAGCTGTCATCGTTGCTGCTGCTGTTATGATGGGGCCGGCTGGGGCAGGTGTCATTGGCTCCGCCAGCGCCTGGGGGATCGGATTTAGCGGTGCATCAATGATGGTCGGCGGTGTAGTCCAGATGCTTTCCCCGCAGACTACCGGACTGGCCAGCAAACAGGACCCCGACAACCGGGCCTCGTATGCATTCGGCAGCGTGACCAATACAGCGGCACAGGGGTATCCGGTAGGGTGTTTGTATGGTCGGCGCCGAATAGGCGGGGCTATTATTTCGGCGGGTATTTATGTCGAAGATGAGCAGTAAGTTAACTAACCAATTGCCGAAAGGCAGGAGCTTATTATGACTTTAGAACAACGAATTGAAGCACTGGAGCGGGAAGTGTCTGAGTTAAAGCAGCAGGCACGGGAATCAAACGAACTGGTTACGGTAGTGCAGCATGCGGCGCAGGCGGCCACGCATGACCTTCAGCAAATAGTGGCCCAGCAACAGGCCACAAAAAAATATAGAGCAACAATGGATATTACTGTTGATCCATTAGTCTGATGTTTTTCACGATATCCCTCATGATATCACTATCAATGGCTGATAATTCATCAGTAATCACCTTCCTCTTCTCAGGCATGTGAGCAAGAATGCACATCAAGACATTCTTTATAGCCACAATTTCAAGAGCCGTATTAGTTGGAATTTCTGGTGACATCGTGAATCCGAAATTAACAAACTTTTTATCCATTTCCAGTCCTTATCAGAGGTAATCAGCCATCCCTCCTTTTGCTGTGTGCGCCCATGTGTCGGCATGGGCGGGCTGAGACCTTACCTTATCCAGGGATACCTAAAAGCAACATCCTGATATTCAAACAGTGGCCACCCATGCGGTGGCCTTTTTTATGGGCGCAATATGGCAACAGCAACCGCAATCAAAGGCCGCAAAGGCGGCAGTTCAAAACAGCGCACGCCGGTTGAACAGCCGGACGATCTCCAGTCAGTAGCGAAAGCGAAAATTCTCCTGGCGCTGGGCGAGGGGGAGTTCGCTGGCGCACTGACAGCGCAGGATATTTATCTCGACGGGACGCCGCTACAGAACGCGGATGGCTCTGATAATTTCGGTGGAGTAGCCTGGGAGTTTCGTGCCGGTACGCAGGCACAAAATTACATACAGGGGATTCCCGGCACAGAGAACGAAATCAACGTTGGTGCTGAGATTTCGAGCGCCACGGCCTGGACCCATACATTTACTAATACCCAACTATCTGCGGTGCGGCTGCGCCTCAAATGGCCGAGCCTCTTTAAACAGGAGGATTCCGGGGATCTGGTTGGCTACTCCATCAACTATGCCGTCGATTTGCAGACCGATGGCGGCACCTGGACGACGGTGCTGAATACCTCAGTAACGGGCAAAACTACGTCTGGTTATGAGCGCAGTCACCGTGTCGATTTGCCGCAGGCTGGCAGCACCTGGACTGTTCGCGTTCGCAAAATCACCACCGATGCTAACAGCGCCAAGATCGGCGATAAAATGTCTCTGGAGAGCTACACCGAGGTTATCGACGCGAAGTTGCGCTATCCGAACACTGCGTTGCTATACGTCGAATTTGACTCCAGCCAGTTTAACGGCTCCATTCCCCAGATTTCGTGCGAGCCGCGCGGGCGTGTAATCCGGGTGCCGGATACATATGACCCGGAAACCAGAACCTACATCGGTACATGGACCGGTAATTTTAAATGGGCGTGGACTGATAACCCCGCATGGGTTTTTTACGATCTTGTTGTGTCTGGTCGCTTCGGCCTGGGTAACCGCCTCACTACCGAGAACATCGACAAATGGATGCTTTACCAGGTGGCGCAGTACTGCGATCAGATGGTGCCGGATGGGAAGGGCGGTAGCGGCACAGAGCCGCGCTATACCTGCAATGTGTACATTCAGGACCGCAACGAGGCATATACCGTTCTGCGCGATTTCGCCGCGATATTTCGCGGCATGACGTACTGGGGCGGCGATCAGATCGTCTGTCTTGCTGACATGCCGCGCGATGTTGATTTCTGCTATACCGCAGCGAACGTTATTGATGGCCGTTTCACGTACTCCAGCAGCACGACAAAGAGCCGTTACACCACGTCGTTAGTCTCCTGGTCAGATCCAGCAAATGCCTATGCTGATGCCATGGAGCCGGTATTTGAGCAGGATCTGGTGCGCCGGTACGGTTTTAACCAGCTTGAAGTTACAGCCATCGGCTGTACGCGACAGTCAGAAGCGAACAGGAAAGGACGCTGGGGGATTCTGACGAACAATAAAGATCGGGTGGTGACGTTTGATGTGGGCCTCGATGGGAACATCCCGCAGCCGGGCTATATCATCGCTGTGTCAGATCGCAACTTGTCCGGAAAAGACCTGGGCGGCCGCGTATCCTCGGTCAATGGCCGGTCCATTACTCTGGACCGAGCGCCGACGGCGGCCAATGGCGATCGGATGCTAATCAACCTGCCCAGCGGTGTATCCCAGGCGCGCACGATCCAGTCAGTGTCTGGTAACGTTGTGACAGTAACCACCGCCTATAGTGAGACTCCTGCCGCCGGTGCTGTGTGGGTGATTGAGTCGGATGCTCTGTATGCACAGCAATATCGTGTCGTGACCGTCACTGACAACGATGACAACACATACACGATTACCGCCGCATACCATGACCCTGACAAATACGCCCGCATCGATACCGGCGCGATTATCGACGAGCGCCCGATCAGCGTCATTCCTCCGGGTAATCAATCGGCCCCGGCGAATATTGTGATTGGGAGCTATTCGGTCGTGAATCAGGGGATCAGCCTGGAAACGATGACGGTTACTTGGGACAAGGCCGACAACGCTATAGCCTACGAGGCACAGTGGCGTCGGAACGACGGCAACTGGGTAAACGTTCCGCGCAGTTCTACGACATCGTTTGAAGTGCCATCTATCTACGCCGGGCGCTATCTGGCACGCGTGCGGGCGATTAATGCTTCTGAAATATCGTCAGGATGGGGGTACTCGGAAGAGAAGACATTGACCGGGAAGGTGGGGAACCCGCCCAAGCCAGTGGGGTTTGCTGCGTCTGATGATGTGTTATTTGGTATTAATCTCTCATGGGGATTTCCTGCAAACACTGCTGATACACTGAAAACTGAAATTCAATACAGCAATATTGGCAGTGATGATGCTGCAATACTTCTGGCCGATGTTCCTTATCCCCAGAGTAGTTATCAGCAAATGGGGTTGCGTGCAGGGCAGGTGTTCTGGTTCCGGGCTCAACTGGTCGATAAAACGGGGAATGAATCCGGTTATACCGAATGGGTGCGAGGACAGTCCAGCGCTGACGCGAGCGATATACTGGAAGCGATCGGTGATGATGTCCTGACAACTGAAGCTGGGGGGGCGCTCACAGAACAGATAAATACCAATACCGATGCGATAATCTCGAACGCACTGGCGAACGATGCCGATATCCAACGCTGGCGTAGAGAAAACGGCAAAGCTAAGGCGGAAATACTGGAGATTCGCACTGTTCAGGCGAGCGACCAGAAAGCTTTTGCAGAATATCAACAACTGGTAACAGCTAAATTTGATGAGCAGGAGGCATCAATTCAGACCAAGGCCACAGCCCAGTTTGATAATGCCGGTACGGGGTCGGCTGTTTATAGCGTTAATGCCGGAGTTACCTATAATGGAACCTATTATTCTGCTGGAATGGCTGTAGGCGTAGAGGTTTCCGATGGTAGTGTGAAATCTCAGATCCTGTTTCTCGCCGACCGGTTTGCAGTGATGAGCCAGGCTGGTGGCAAGACGTATTCACCGTTTGCCATTCAAAACGGGCAGGTGTTTATTAATGATGCGTTTATCGGTGATGGCACGATTACTAACGCAAAAATCGGTAGCTATATTCAGTCGAATAACTACGTGTCGGGGAAAACAGGCTGGCGTCTGGATAAAAACGGTACGTTTGAAAACTATGGTAGTGATTCATCCGGTGCAATGAAGCAAACTAATACCACCATTTCTGTTCGAGATGCTAACGGTCGGTTGCGCGTTCAGGTTGGTAAAATTACGGGCGTTTGGTAAAGGGGGTGTTATGGCGGGTACGGTTGAAATATGGGGTGTTCAAACATGGGATGCAAATGGTAACGCCAATAACTATGGAATAAATCCCGTTAACGTTGTTGGCACATTTCGTCTTAATAAAAATCAAATCACCGGGGATTATAATTTTACGGTCCCGCTTGGTTGTAAACTTGATGTAATGCCAGTGAGTCTTAATTTTGCATTTGATACAACTGCGCGCCGCCGGTTCGTAATCAGTGGCGGAACGGTCAGCGTCAAGGATGGTGCTGGATATTATGGCGTTGATGCGGATCAGGCATCGGAGGTTTTTTGTCTGGTAATTGCTGTGAGAGTGTAAGTGATGAGTTTTGGAGCATACCTAACAACAGTAGACGGCGGGGTGTTTGTCACCCCTGATTCTATGCCTCTTTCCCTAATCGAGAAGAAAACCCTTGCAAATGGTACGTTTGAGGTTGCTGTTAACTATGACGCAACTCGCCCAATGATTCCATTCATCACCCACAACCGGGCAGCACCAGAAACAAACGCCGCATCCACAGCCATCACTGCTTCGCTGGATAATGGTGTTTGCACGCTAAGCGCGTACTATTTGGGTGTCGAGGGTGGGACTATAGATGCGTATTTTTTTTCTGTTGAGCCTCAGACTCCACCAGAGTGGGGCATGGCAATCTGGGATGCTAATGGGGTTTGTATATTGACCAATGAAACAAAGGTATTAACTGACGTGGAGGCTGTTGGAGATCCTTCCAATGAAAATAACAGCGGGACAAAACTGGATGTAACTAAATCTGGAAAATGGGCCGTAATGCCAAGAATGGTTGGTTATGTCATTGGCATGGCAGGATCGGCTCAGCCGATTCCGTTTCAAACAATACAAACATCAATGGCGTACTACTCAGGTGGTAATACAAGAATAAAAGCTGTTGTAGGTATATCACCAGGTTCCGGGTTGCTTAATCCAGGCTATATTAATTACCGAAACAGATATTTAATTACTGACGTTTCCCGCTATTAAATAAGATTGATCGATGAAAACTACCAATCACGGCTTATTGATCTACAAAACCAATTGGATGAATTTGCGCCTGGCTGTTAACTTCGTATGAAATAACAGAAGAGGGAACTACCGTGAGAGCAATTATCTTATCTCTGGCGTTTTTAGTGGCTGGTTGCTCATCGCTTATAGAGCCGCAGGATCCGGTATGCGAGGCGGTCGCGATGATTGGCGGCCAGCACACGACTGTGCACATTTACGGCGTCCGCAGTGTGGCGAACCAAACGCAATACAAGGCTGGCTACCCCTTTAACTGGCGATGGGTGAGCAAGGGCAATTTTGTCAGTTCGACATGCCAGAAGTAACCGAATTCTGACCCGCTACGGCGGGTTTTCTTTTTTTCAAAAACGACCGTTTTTGCAAAAGCCCTTTCGCGGGGCTTTTTTTATGGGAGAAATTCACTATGTCGATGTATGAAACCGGCACCGTCAGCGCGACCGCAGACGCAACCACGATCACCGGATCCGGCACGAAATGGGCCGACCAGCGAAACGGCATTGGCCCGCAGTGCACAATCGCGATTTATGGCGCCGGTACCGTCGATTTGTACGCTATCGCCAGGGTAGACAGCGATACGCAGATTACGGTGACGAGGCCTGTTTCCCGGGCGTTCTCCGGTAGCGCCTACGGCGTCTTGGTGGCCGAAACCCAGAGCGTGCAATATTTTGCGAACATGCTGGCGGCCCAGCTCGGCTACTACCAGTCGCAGATGGACGGCTGGCAGGAAATCATGACCGGTGACGGGTCTGTGACGATCACCGCACCGGATGGGCGGGAGGTCACCATCTCATCATTCAAGAAGCTGACCGACGATATGGTCGGGAAAGCGGCCAGTGGAGTTAATTCTGATATAACCGAATTAAAGGGGCTGACTACAGCGCTTTCTATTTCTCAGGGTGGCACTGGCGCGAAAACCGCCGCTGATGCGCGCAATAATTTAGGGCTGGGTACGGCAGCGATTAATAACACAGGGGATACAGGATCTAATATACCGAAATCAAATCAAGTTAGGGCTGCTCACGCGAAATCTCAGCCTGGCTTGGTTAGTAATGTTGCATCGGACTTCGGTAGCAATTTTAATTCTTTGTCCCCAGGTGATTATGCGATCGGATCGGCGGCGGCGGTTGGAATGAGTTCGGGGCCGGGAATTACTGGTCAGCACTGGGCGTCAGTTTCTAAATTCGGATGGAATCATTCATTTTTGGTTGACTGGGTTGTTGACAGTGGATTATCTGCGGTTCACCTGGGGACCAGGTTTTATAATGGAAGTAGTGGATCATGGTCAGGTTGGACAATATTCTACAATAACCGAAACACAACCAAAGCCAGCGATGGAACATTAAAAGCAGCCAGCCCGGTAGTTAAATTATTTACTGATGGTTCATTTGATTTTACGGATGAAGCTGAGGGCGTGACTGTTATTCGCCAGGGGATAGGAAAATATTTAATAGAGGGTTGCCAGGGGCTTAATTCGGATGCGGAGTGGGGCGGTATAGATGGCGGATTTGATATACCGACAGACCGAAATAAGCAGCCGCTGTTGTGGCTCGATTATGATGTTAATGCTGATGGTTCAGTGTTGGTAAAAACATTTCATAGAACGCACCCAACCGCCCCGGTGTGGGCGCGTAATGAACGGGATGGGTATACTGACGGCGACCCTATCGATATACCGTCCGATCAGTACGTTTCCGTGCGTGTCGGGATGCCACTGGACAGCATCTGGAATCAGAAACAACAGCCACCCGAGCAAACATCATAAAAAGCGGCGCACTACTCACAACGCGCCGAAGATGAAAGATTTATGCGCTGACATGATGCCACGGATTGGCGCTCAGTAAATGAGCAGCGTTCAGATTTGGAATGTGGATCGGAGGGCGGGACGACTAACCGAAGTTATCCCGTCGCCGTCTCGAAAGAAATGGCAACCGTTTGATCTTGAACGGTTGTTTTGGTATGTGTTGGTAGGTGTGTTTTGTGGTGTTTTACAGCGTAACTTATTGATTTTAGTTTGAAATATTGAGATATGCCATAAACAGGAATCGTATTCGGTCTTTTTTTATCTGTTGTTTTTGTTGCGCCTGCCCCGACCGGGCGGGCGATAGTGACTGTTCGCTCTCACCCTGGGTCTGAATCGTTGTAACACGGTTAACGATTCATTTACAAGTTGCTGACAGAATTTTTTTGTCGGATGTGATGACCGACCTGATGATGCCGGTGTCGTCGATAAGGATGAACGCTGCCCCCAGACGGTCAATCTCATGGTGCTCACCTCGTCGGCAGGTAACGCAGATTGTTTTCAATGGTTTTTTTATATCCCTGCCATGCTGGCTGAACAGTATGGCATCAAAAATTTACACCGCTTCGAATAATATAAAATAAAATGTTTTGTTTTACTAACCATCTGATTTTTTTTGCGTGGGTGATCGTAACTCATTAATAAATATTGGTGGTTCTTGTTTCTCGAGAAATAAATAAAAATTTAACCTTCCCTTAATTGGTGGGCGGCGGTTCGGCGGTCTATATTAAAAAAGTCCATTCAGAAGGAGGTATCCAAATGAGTAATATCACCCCGTTTCATGGTCATGCTTATGATCCGCCAACCCGCGCCGTTCATGCTATCCAGTACTGGACTGAATTCCAGGAAGATCATGCCAATGAGTTAGAAGGAGGAAAAAACTTCCCTGATACCGTTGCAGGCCAGGCCCATTACGAAGGTACTGACGTATGGAGCGAGACGCCACCTGCAGATGGCCTTATTCTAAGCGGTGGGCGTTCTGATATTCGTAAAAAACTAAATTATACCGATCAGCAATTAAAAGAAGAGGGGAAACAGCCCTGGCCAAGAATTTCGGTTAAGGCTTCGCAAGAATTAACAATTAAATGGAAATATACTGCGCCACATCCAACCAGGGGGTATATTGCCTTTATTACTAAAGATGGCTGGGATCCCTCCGCACCTGTTACCCGGTCGCAATTAGAAGAGAAACCTTTTTTTGAAGATGTTTATACCGAAGCGCCTTACTGGAGTTATCCGCTGCCTGCGAAGGATGAACATAAACTGATAATTCCCGCTGGAAAATCCGGATATCATGTTGTGGTGCTTATCTGGCTGGTGGCTGATACCGGCAATGCCTTCTACCAGACCTACGATCTGGATATCTCTGCCTGACAGGCCCCGTTTCCAGTGCTGATTGTGGTCCTCACAGGCGTGTCTGTGGGGACCGTTTGGCGTTGCCTGGCGTTTTTATTTTGGTTAAGAATTTCCTGTTAGGCATAATCCGGCCAATATCATCGACACAAGGAGAACGATAATGTGGATTTTATTGGCCGCGGCGCTGCTGGCGTTGCGCTTTTACCTGCCTCTGGCGCTGGCGTTACTGGTGGGTTCTGCCGTCTGGGGCGTTGTCAGTGGCGTTGTGCAGCCAGTGGGCATTATCGCGCTGGTGGTCATGGCGCTGCTGGGGGTTGCCTGCGTTAAATGGCGTGAGCGGCGCGGAGTCAAAATTGCTCTTGAGGTGGTACTGGTCGTTGCGGCAGCGGCGCTGATGCTGCATCTGATCCCCGGGTTTAACAATCCCAAAGTTCTTGATGGAATTCACTCCGGGCCGCGCAGCGCCCCATTTACGATGTATTTTAACTTCGATAAAGCGCTGGTGCCGTTCCTGCTGCTGTGCTGTCTGCCCACGCTATTTGTGGCGCAGCCGTTAAAACGGGCTGTTTTCTGGCAGTGGCTGCTACTGGTGCTGGGCGTCCCGGCGCTGCTACTGGTGGCGGTAGCGCTGGGTGGGCTGGGGCTGGAGTTGCATCAGGGCCAGTGGCTGCTGCCTTTTGCCTTCGCCAACCTGTTCTTTGTATCACTGGCGGAAGAGGCGCTGTTTCGCGGCTGGCTGCTGCAACGGCTGTGTGGCGTGATGACGGCGCCGCTGGCGCTGTTGCTGAGCGCAGTGATTTTCGGGCTGATGCATACGGCGGGAGGCGTGCTGCTGGTGGTATTCGCCACGCTTGCCGGTGTGCTCTATGGGATGGCCTGGCTATGGAGCGGCAGGCTGTGGGTGTCCACGGTACTGCACTTCGCGCTTAATCTGTGCCACGCCTTGTTCTTTACCTACCCTATGCTGCAGCACGGCAACTGATCAAAAAGGCCGGCGTGAGAGACGCCGGCCTGGTCCGTTACGACCGGGAGGCGCTCTCCCTGGCCCAGACTTCCGGCTCGTGCCGACCGGTATTAAAACGCGTGACCCGGGCTTCCCGCTCTGGCGCAACCAGGCGCTGAGGCTGCAGGCTCAGCGCAAACCAGGCGCTGGAGAACAGGCACAGCGTGTAGCCGATCAGTTCTGTGCCTTCTTCGATCGCCGTTTTCACCACGTTCAGATAACCCCCCTGGAGCAGGCCGTTCCAGAGTTCAGTCATGCCGAACAGACGTGAGAACACCAGGATTATCACCATACCGGATGTGGTATGGGCAAAGCAGGGATGGCGGGTAAAAGCCAGCAGCCCCGGTTTCACAGACGCGTGCCAGTTAGCGGCCAGGATCAGGAAGAGGGCGGTGGAAGCCAGGGCGAACCAAAACCAGGCGCCGTGGTGCAGCATATCGAAAAAGGAGTCCAGCTCGCGGATCAACAGCGCGGCATAGAAACCGGCAATCAGCAGTAATCCACCGCGCATTCCCGGCGAACGGCGGGCGCAGAAGATAAAGATAACCACGTTCGCCAACAGGAAGAGCTCCTGGGAAATTTCGGTTAGCGATATCTCTTTCACCTGATTATGGAGCCAGAACACATCGATAAATAAAAAGCTGGTGCTCAGGGCAATGCAGATGGCTAAAGCCAGAAAAATAATGAACTGTTTTAGTATGGGGGATTGATTCAGGAACACGACGCACCTCTTAACAAACATCAGGTGCAACATAAAGATTAACGCGGCGGGGTGATTAGCAGAACTTGCTTAATTTAACCTTAAGATAAACCTTACGTGCGGTTTAGGAAAAAGCGTGGAAATTTTCCAGTGAACCTGGTGATTATCTCATCAATCGCGGACGCTATACTTAACCCAGGAGGCGATCTGTGTATCAGAGAATCGATGGTGCCGCCTGGCGTCATATCTGGCTGGTTGGCGATCTACACGGCTGCCTGCAGCAGCTGGCGACCGCGTTGCGGGACAGGCGTTTTCATCCCTGGCAGGATCTGCTGGTCTCGGTTGGCGATCTGATCGATCGCGGGCCCGACAGCGCTGGCTGCCTGGCGCTGCTGGATAAACCCTGGTTTCGCGCGGTGCGCGGCAATCATGAGGAGATGGCGCTGGAGGCTCTGGAAGCCCGCGACGGGATGCTGTGGCAGATAAACGGCGGTGACTGGCTGAACCAGCTTGCGGAACAGCCGCAGCGGGATGCTGTGGCACGCCTGCGCCGCTGCGCTGGACTGCCGTTAATCCTTGAGCTGCACAGCGCCGGTAAGGTTCAGGTCGTTGCGCATGCCGACTATCCCTCGTCCCATTATGTCTGGCAGAAGCCGGTAGATGCCCACCGTACGGTATGGAGCCGCGAGCGGCTGACCCGTCACCTGGAGGGCCGGGGCGGCCCCATTACCGGGGCGGATGAGTTCTGGTTCGGACATACGCCGTTGCAGGAGGCCAAAACCTTTTTTAATCAGCACTACATCGATACCGGCGCGGTTTTTGGCAATACGCTGACGCTGGTACAGCTTCAGTAGCCGTCAGAAATCGCTGTACTGCTGAGCAGGCAGCCAGAAGCCGTCGATAAAATCTTCCACCGGATAGCAGCCGCCGTGGCGAATTTTCTGGCTGTCCATGGCCACTTCGCACTGCTGTTCGGTATTAAAAAGCTCTACGACGATATCGTCGCATCCGCCATCCAGATAACAGACAAATAAAACCAGTGCGAACATGCTATCCCCGCCACAATCAGCGCTGCGTTTTAGGGGTATTGTAGAGGATTATGGGGAAATGCGTTGATCTGAAAAACAACCCGCCCTTGCGGCGGGTTCATGGGTTCAGGCAAAATGCATGACCCAGGAGTCGGTACTGCGGTCGTAATGTTTACGGTACAGGACAGAATTTTCGCCGTTTAGCAGCGCAGGGATGCTGGTCTCTTCGTCCCAGGCATCGAGCTGCATGCACAGGTCAGGATCAGACTTGCAGGGGATACTCAGAGTGCGAGCGCCCTGATCTCCTCCGTGTATTTCGGCATCATCAATCTCGAATGCGCCGATTCGAACGCTGGTTTTTGCCATAGAACGATTCCCAATCGTAATAAGTGAGTGCCGCATTGCCTGTACGGTTTAAAAACCGTACAGGCCCATCCTGGCAGATGGCGAAAAAAGACGCAATTCAAATTGTAGGGTTTTTATTTTGTCCTGCGGCGCTGAACAGGCGGCCGTTGCGTACCAGCTCGCGCGGATAGCTATTTTTCAGGCGCGACCCTACCCGTTTGGCCAGCCCCAGCGGCTGATTCTGGAAGGTCACGATGACATCGCCATCCGGAGGAAGCGTATCCGGGAAGATATCGCGGCCCCGGAACCACTCTTCGGCCTGTTCCGCCGTTAACGCAAAGGCGTTGGCGGCATGCCCGGAGGCCAGCGCCACGATGGCCTCATGCTGCCAGCGGTAGCCTTTGGTATGACGTTCGGCCAGCCGTAGTCCACAGCGCGAGAAGCGCACTTTACCGAACAGCGGGACCATTTCCGTCGGGAACAGCCACAGCTCTTTATCCCGCTCCCAGAGCTGCAAACGATCGTCCCAGACAAGGCCCACTCTGGCGGCGGCATTTTCCACTTCGCTAAGCGGCTTGCTCCTGAGCGGGGTAAAGGGGAATTTGCCCACCCGAAAGTCCGGGGCGGGCAGTGGATCTAACGCGGCGGTTTTACGCAGTCGCGCCACGAAAAAGCCTTCACAGTCGAAGATTTGAGGGAAGACGTGTAGCCAGCCTTCCGGCGTGAGCGCACGCCCGGCGCCCGGGAACAGATTGCCCAGAGGCTCGACTTCCACTGCATCAGGATAGCGTTCCAGCAGCCAACGCAGCACCTGATGGTTCTCGTCACGATTCAGGGTACAGGTGGAATAAACCAGTACGCCGCCGGGTCTGAGGGCATGAATGGCGCTCTCGATAAGCGCTCGCTGAGTCGCGGCGATCTCCTGATTACTGGCCGGAGACCAGTTACGCAGGGCATCGGGATCCTTGCGTACCACCCCTTCGCCGGAGCAGGGGGCATCCAGCAGAATGGCGTCGAAACTTTCCGGTAGCGCGGCGCCGAAGACTCGTCCGTCGAAGTGAGTCAGGGCGACGTTGCTGGCGCCGCAGCGGCTAAGGTTCGCGTGCAGCACCTTTACCCGGCTGGCCGAGTATTCGTTGGCCAGGATAGCGCCCAGATTCTCCATCCGCGCCGCCATTTGCGTGGTCTTGGAGCCCGGAGCAGCAGCCATATCCATCACCCGCTGCGGGGCATTGCCGTCGGCGAACAGCGCCGCCACCGGCAGCATGGAGCTGGCTTCCTGAATGTAGAACAGACCGCTCAGGTGTTCGGCGGTACTGCCTAGCGGTAGCTCATCTTCGTTATCGCGCTCGATCCAGAAGCCTTCCGGGCACCATGGGATTGGTGTCAACTGCCAGCCGTAGGGGGCGACCTGCTCAAGAAAGTCCGTCACGCTGATTTTCAATGTGTTAACCCGCAGGCTGCGCCGTAGTGGACGCTGACAGGCGGCAATAAAGTCATCAAAGGAGAGGGTGTCCGGCATAGCCTCGCGCATCAGGTCGAGGAAGGCGTCCGGTAGCCAGGCGGATGGGGTTTGCACCAGTGGAGTGTCTCGTTCAGGGAATTAGCAAAGGCGCAGTGTAGCATAAAGGCCCCGGCGCCGCAGGCACCGGGGCACAGCGTTAACGCGGCAGGGCAGTACCCCATTCGCGCCACTCTTTCGGCTCGTTGTCGAGCAGCAGGAAGTGTTTGCCTGGGTTCGCCATTGGCGCCAGCGGTGTGCCGGGCGGGGTGGCGAAGGCGATGCCGCCGCGAATGAACTGGTTAAAGGTACCGGTCTTGACCACGCCGCCAATCAACCCAAAGTCGAGGCTATAGCCGGAAGCCAGCCAGAATACCGAGTTATTGCGCACCAGATGCTGATAACGCTTGCTGATGCGCAGGGCTACCATCACACGATCCGAAAGATTCCCCAGATGCATGCCGGTAACGGTACCCACTTCCATTCCGCGGAACAGTACCGGCGTGCCGATGCCCAGCGAACCGGCATCCGGCACTTCGACGGTGATGCTCAGACCGTCAAGGTAGCGGGAGTCAGTGATGGTGGCTTCCTGTAGTTCAAAATTGCGCCTGGGCTTGCCGTGACCCGGCTCGACGTTGATATAGGGCTGGAGCAGGGTATCCAGGTGCTCAACGCCCGCGGCTGACAACTGCGGCGTGATAACCGAGAAGCGGGTTCCGCCCCGGGCAAAGGTATCGACATACTCCGGATAGAGCACTGCGCTGGCCTGGACTTCATTACGATCGGTCAGCAGTTTTAGCGACTCCAGCTGACCGATATCGATGCCCAGATAACGAATGGGCATCCCCTCCGCCAGTTTACCGGCATCAAAGGTGTGCAGGGTAATCTGGCTGCCCACAGCTCGGGCCGCGGTTTCTGACGGATAAAGGTGACGTTTTTGCCCTTCTGGCAGAGATGCGCCGGACAGATTATCGAAGCTGATGGCGCCCTTGAGCGCTCTGGCCAGCGGCGATGCCTGAACCGAGACGCCGGCGCCGTTAAGCTGAACTTTGGCTCCGCCTTCGGCCCAGAAGACGCTGCTGGAGGTGAGCAGGTTGCGGTACTGAGGCTTAATATAGACATCGATATCAAAGGCGTTGGCCCTTGGGCGGATGTCGACGATTTCGCCTACCTCGAATTTACGATACAGCACCACCGACCCGTCCTGAACATCAGGCAGGCTTTGGGCCGACAGGGTCAGCGTCGGATTCGGCTGTTCACTCTGGGTGTTCTCCCGGGCCCGTTCCAGATTGGCGTAAAGCGGATAGCGTTGCTTCACCGCGCCGCTGTCGCCCGGCAGTATGCGAATACCGCCATCCACCCAGTCGCTGGCACTGGCGCCAAGCATCTCAACGCCGCTCAGGCCAACTTTCACGTCAATGCGGCTGTTGACCACAAACTTACTGTCGCCCTTGATGAGAGCGCGATACCCGGGATCGATGGCGACCGAGAAATCCACCCCTTTGGCGCTAAGCTGACGCTCCACCACGCGCCCGACCTGCACGCCGTGTAGCAACAAGGGCTGACCGGCGTCGATGCCAAAGCTTTCCGGGGCGGTGAGTGTCAGTTTCAGGGTACCGGCCTGTTGCAGCGGCGCTTTATTTTCCTGGGCCACCACAAAGTGCTGCTGGGGTTCGCCTTCGCCGGGAATTAATTCAAGGGTACTGCCGGTCAGCAGACCACTCAGGCGCGGGCTGTGCAGCGAAACCTTGGGGCTACGAAGTTCGATACGGGTACCGGTCCGCATCAGGCTCACCACGCTGGGATCCACCGTAAGCTCACCGCTGACGCTGCCGGTTTTGGCATCCAGGGCCAGTTTACTCAGGGTCCCGACCTCCAGTCCCTGATACATCAGGCGGGTGGATCCTTCCCGCAATCCTTCGCCGCCGGGCAGATCCAGCTTCACTTTCACGCCGCGTTTGGTGTCGGCCAGATCGTCATACAGCTGGTAGCTATCATTTTGCTTTGCGGCTTCGCCCTGGTCAGGGGAGTCGAAGGCAATGGCGCCGTTAACCAGCGCGCTCAGGCTTTCCAGCTCGACCTTCGCTCCGGAAAGGCTGACGTCGGCTTTTACGCCGGAGACGTTCCAGAAGCGGCTGTTTTGCTTCACCAGATTAGTGAAACGACGGTCGATCAGAACATCGATAGTCACGCCCTGTTTATCCGAGTTAATCGAATAGTCGTAAACCCTACCCACTGGAATCTTGCGAAAATAGACCTGCGAGCCGCTACTCAGGGAGCCCAGGTTAGGCGCCTGCAGGTGAATCATCAGTTCGCCGTTGTTGATGCGATATCGGGGTTGGGTATCCAGGGCGGTAAAGTGATCCCGGGACTCGCCCGGCCCGGGCATCATACCGATATAGTTACCTCCCACCAGGGCATCAAGGCCGGAAACCCCGGCCAGGGAGGCCTTGGGCGTCACCAGCCAGAACTGAGTTTCGCTGCGCAGGGCATCTTCCATATCGCGCTTAATGCTGACGGTAACGGCAATCTTTTTTAGATCCTTGCTCGGACGCACATTCTGTACCGTACCCACTTCCACCCCCTGGTAACGCACCGGGGTACGGCCGGGAACGATACCATCGGCAGAGACGAAGTCGATGGTGACGGTAGCGCCGTGCTCTTGCCAGGTGTTCCAGACCAGCCACAGCGCGATCAGCAATGCGATGATCGGCAGCAGCCAGAACGGAGAGATACGGCGTTTGGTTTTTATTTGCGCTTCAGTCGGTGAAGCGGGCGTTTCCTGACTCATGAGCGTCCCAAAGTAAGCGGCTGTCCAGCCATTCCACTGCAAGAATAGTTAAAATTACCGCTGCGCCGAAGTAGAAGGCGGCCGGTCCCATGGTAAAAGCCAGTAGCTGATCGCGATTGACCAGCGACATGGTTAACGAGATAACGAACAGATCCAGCATGGACCAGCGACCAATCCAGGTCACGAAACGCAACAGCAGAATTCGTGTTTTTAGCCCCTGCTCGCATTTTAAGTGAATGCTGATCAGCAGGGTAAACAGCACCAGTACCTTGGTAAAGGGCACCAGGATACTGGCGACAAAGACCACGGCGGCCACCGGTACGTTGCTGGATGCCAGTGACAGGATTCCGGACAGTATCGTGTCCTCCTGACGGGCACCGTTGACGTAGATTATCGAAATCGGCAGCAGGTTAGCCGGAAGCAGGAAAAACAGCGAGGCGATAAGTGCCGCCCAGCATTTTTGTACGCTCATCGGTCGCCGATGGTGAAGCGGCACGTGGCAGCGCGGACAGCGGCCGCGCTTATCGGCAACGCTGGTAAAGTGGCAGCTCAGGCAGACGCGAAGCTGCTGATTGTGGTGGCGCGCGGGCTTCTGCGGGTAAAAACGTTCCCACAGCTCTTCCATATTCAGATGGATAAGGGTCAGGATACTGAGCAGGGTGAGGGCCGCAAAGGCATACAGGCCGATGCCAGGCTGCAGAAAGGCGTATTCGCTGACTTTGATTGAGGCCACGCCGATCCCCACCAGATAAATATCCAGCATCACCCACTCTTTAAGTTTATCCAGCATAAGGAGTACCGGTCGCAGGTTCATGCCGAGGATGTTGCCGAGCCACAGATAAGCAATGGCGGCCACCAGAATGACCGGCGCGGCCACCGAGCCGAAAAGCACCATCGCCGCGGTGAGGGGAGAGCCCTGAAGCACCATCTGGCGCACGCCCTGTAGCAGACTGGCCTCGATATGACTGCCTAACAGCCACAGGTGCAGCAGCGGTTCGCCCCAGGCGAAGGGCATCAGCAGTAGCATGGTTATCGCCATCGCGCCCAGCCGGGTCATCGACCAGTCCCGGCCGTTATGGACTTTGGCATGGCAGCGCGGGCAGAAGGCATCCTGGTGCGATTTCACCACCGGTAACAGAAAAAGGGTATCGCATTCAGGGCAACGCTGATACCGTGACTGTGGCAGAACCTCGCCAATGGCGTGAATAGTAAGGGGATTACCCGATGAGGGGTGCCTGAACTTTAGCGTCATGACGTTAGATGTCTGATAATTGCCTCTGCGAAGAATGGTAACCTAATTTGCGATTCGCCTTGAGCGTAACCGCATTTAGTGCTTATTTTATCAGGCATAGTCTTAAGTAATACAGCTGATGTGATTGATTAATGAATAAAGACCAATTTTACGCGGATCTCAACCGCGACTTTAATGCTTTAATGGCAGGGGAGACCAGCTTTCTGGCCATCATGGCGAATACCAGCGCGCTGCTATTCGAACGTCTGGAAGAGGTGAACTGGGCCGGATTCTACCTGCTGGAAGGGGAAACCCTGGTGCTGGGGCCGTTCCAGGGTAAGCTGGCCTGTGTGCGGATCCCGATGGGAACCGGCGTATGTGGTACCGCCGCAGCGACCCGTACCGTACAGCGGGTGGCCGATGTACACGCCTTCGATGGCCATATTGCCTGCGATGCCGCCAGTAATGCTGAGATTGTGCTGCCGCTGGTGGTGGAAAATCAGATTATTGGCGTTCTCGATATCGATAGCACGCAGTATGACCGCTTCGACCAGCAGGATGAGCAAGGGCTAAGCCAGCTCGCTAAAAATCTGCAGAGCGCGATCGCATCCAGCGATTTTAAAAAATTCTTTACGATTAACGCGTGATAAACAACGGTTCCCGTAGCATTTGCCGATTGCGTCATTATAATGGCGCCTGTTCATGCCTGCGACTTGGTTGGCAAAGCCCGTTGTAATCAGGAAATTTCATGGAAAATCAACCTAAGTTGAATAGCAGTAAAGAAGTTATCGCCTTTTTGGCCGAGCGTTTTCCTCGCTGTTTTAGCGCCGAAGGTGAAGCACGCCCCCTGAAAATTGGTATTTTTCAGGATTTGGTTGAGCGTGTTCAGGGGGAGATGAGTCTCAGTAAAACCCAGCTTCGTTCCGCTCTTCGTCTCTATACTTCCAGCTGGCGTTATCTGTACGGCATTAAGCCGGGCGCCACGCGCGTTGACCTGGATGGCAATCCCTGTGGTGAGCTGGAAGAGCAACACGTTGAACACGCCCGCAAGCAGCTTGAAGAGGCGAAGGCCCGGGTTCAGGCTCAGCGCGCTGAAAAGCAGGCGAAAAAACGTGAAGCGAATGGCGAAGGTGAAGCCCCGCGTCGCGAGCGTAAGAGCCGCCCAACGACGCCCCGGCGTAAAGAAGGTGCCGGGAACAAGCCCCGAGCAGAGAAACCTGCTGCCAAAGCCGCACGCGCTGCAGAGCCGCGTCATACGCCGGTAACGGATCTTTCCGTATTGAAGCAGGGCCAGAGCGTCAAAGTTAAAGCAGGTAACAATGCGATGGACGCCACCGTGCAGGAAGTCACCAAAGATGGCGTTCGTGTGCAGTTGACTTCTGGTATGTCAATGATAGTACGCGCAGAACACTTGATGTTCTGAAACGGAGGTCAACCCAGGGCATGAACACATTTTTTAAGCTTACGGCTGTCGCCAGCCTGCTGCTGCTGTCTGGCAGCGCGCTGGCGGTTGAAGATATCACCCGTGCGGATCAGATTCCGACGCTGAAAGAAGAGCCGCAGCATTCTACGGTAAGCGAGCGCGTGACATCGCGCTTTACCCGTTCCCACTATCGTCAGTTCGAACTCGATAACGCTTTTTCAGCGAAAATTTTCGATCGCTATCTTAATCTGCTGGATTACAGCCACAATGTGTTGCTGGCCAGCGATATTGAAGCGTTTGCGAAAAAGAAAAGCCTGATTGGCGATGAACTGCGCAGTGGGCAGCTCGATGTTTTCTACGATCTGTTTAATCTGGCGCAGAAACGTCGTTTTGAACGTTACTCCTGGGCGTTGAAGGTGCTCGATCGGCCGATGAATTTTAACGGTAACGACACCTTTAATCTCGATCGCAGTAAGGCGCCCTGGCCGACCAGCGAAGCCGAGCTCAATGCGCTGTGGGACGCCAAGGTTAAGTACGATCAGTTAACGCTGAAACTGACTGGCAAGAACGACAAAGAGATTCACGATACGTTGTCACGCCGCTATAACTCGGCCATCCGCCGCCTGGCGCAGACCAAGAGCGAGGATGTCTTTTCGCTGGCGATGACGGCGTTTGCCCATGAGATCGACCCCCATACCAACTACCTGTCGCCACGCAACACCGAGCAGTTCAATACCGAAATGAGTCTGTCGCTCGAAGGGATTGGCGCCGTGCTGCAGATGGATGACGATTACACCGTGATTAACTCGCTGGTGGCCGGTGGACCGGCGGCCAAAAGCAAGTCCCTCAGCGTTGGCGATCGTATCGTCGGCGTGGGGCAGCCGGGTAAATCCATGCAGGATGTGATCGGCTGGCGACTGGACGACGTGGTGGCGCTGATCAAAGGCCCGAAAGGCAGCAAGGTGCGCCTTGAGATCCTGCCGGGGGGCAAAGGTACCAAAACCCGCATCGTCACGCTGACTCGCGAGCGTATTCGCCTTGAAGATCGGGCGGTGAAGATGTCGGTGAAAAAGATTGGCAAAGAGAAGATCGGCGTGCTGGACATCCCGGGTTTCTATGTCGGTCTGACCGATGATGTGAAGGTGCAGCTCCAGAAGCTGGCTAAGCAGCACGTTAGCAGCGTGGTGATCGACCTGCGCTCGAACGGCGGCGGTGCGCTGACGGAAGCGGTATCGCTCTCCGGTCTGTTTATTCCCGGCGGTCCGGTGGTTCAGGTTCGCGATAATAACGGCAAAGTGCGTGAAGATAGCGACACCGACGGCGTGGTTTACTACAAGGGGCCGCTGGTGGTGCTGGTGGACCGCTTTAGCGCCTCGGCCTCCGAAATTTTCGCGGCGGCCATGCAGGATTATGGACGAGCGTTGATCGTCGGCGAACCCACCTTCGGTAAAGGTACCGTACAGCAGTACCGTTCGCTGAACCGCATCTACGATCAGATGCTGCGCCCCGAATGGCCGGCGCTGGGCTCGGTGCAGTACACCATCCAGAAGTTCTACCGAATCAACGGCGGAAGTACCCAGCGCAAAGGGGTCACGCCGGATATCCCGATGCCGACCGCGAATCAGGATACCGAAACGGGCGAGAAGTACGAGGATAACGCGCTGCCCTGGGACAGCATTAAACCAGCGACCTGGGTAGAAGCAGGGGACCTGAAAGGGTTCGAGCCTGAGCTGCTGAAACTGCACCAGCAGCGTATCGCCAAAGATCCTGAGTTCCAGTTCATTATGAAGGATATCGAGCGTTACAACGCGATGAAGGCGAAGCGCAATATCGTCTCTCTTAACTACGCCCAGCGCGAGAAAGAGAACGATGAAGAAGAGGCCACCCGCCTGATGCGAGTTAACGATCGCCTGAAGCGCGAAGGTAAGCCGCTGCTGAAGAAGATCGACGACCTGCCCAAGGGGTATCAGGAGCCGGATCCTTATCTCGACGAGACGGTCCATATTGCCAGCGACCTGGTGAAAATGGAAAAAGCGCGACCGGCCCAGCAACCTGAAACCGCAAAATAACCCCCCAACAGGCACAAAGTTTTGTGCCTGTTTTTTTAGGCTTTCTCAGCATTGCGTTAGCGAAATGCTACAAAATGTAAAGATATGTCTTTTTAGTCACCTGGCGACCTCCGATCGTTGAAAATAACGCTTTCGCGCCTCACGATATGAGGAATCGCGTAGTGCGTTTGGTTTAAACGAGGTTAAAAAAATTATGATGCGAATCGCGCTTTTCCTGCTGACCAACCTTGCCGTTATGGTCGTCTTCGGGATTGTGCTAAGCCTGACGGGAATTCAGTCCAGCAGCGTTAGTGGTCTGTTGATTATGGCGCTGCTGTTTGGCTTTGGCGGATCTATCGTATCGCTGCTGATGTCCAAATGGATGGCGCTGCGTTCGGTAGGGGGGGAAGTTATTGAGCAGCCGCGTAACGAGACCGAACGCTGGCTGATGGAAACCGTAAGCCGTCAGGCGCAGCAGGCGGGCATCGCTATGCCGCAGGTGGCTATCTACCATGCGCCGGATATCAACGCCTTCGCGACCGGCGCCCGACGCGATGCGTCGCTGGTGGCGGTCAGTACCGGTCTGTTGCAGAACATGAATCAGGACGAGGCTGAGGCGGTGATCGCTCACGAAATCAGCCATATCGCCAATGGCGACATGGTCACCATGACTCTGATTCAGGGGGTAGTGAACACCTTCGTTATCTTTATCTCGCGTATTATCGCGCAGCTGGCTGCGGGTTTCCTGAGCGGTAACCGCGACGAAGGCGAAAGCTCCAACGGTAACCCGATGATCTACTTTGCCGTTTCCATGGTGCTGGAACTGGTATTCGGTATTCTGGCCAGTATTATCACCATGTGGTTCTCGCGCTACCGTGAATTCCACGCCGATGCCGGCTCTGCGAAGCTGGTAGGGCGTGAAAAGATGATCGCTGCGCTGCAGCGTCTGAAGACCAGTTACGAACCGCAGGAAGCCAGCAGCATGATGGCGTTCTGTATCAACGGTAAGGGTAAATCCTTTAGCGAACTGTTTATGAGCCATCCGCCGCTCGATAAGCGTATCGAAGCGCTGCGTAGCGGGGAGTACCTGAAGTAATTCAGGGTATTAAACAAAAAAGCGCCGGATGGCGCTTTTTTTATGCGCGACTGTGGGGCTGACTCAGGCGCAGGCTGCTGATGATTGCCGCTATACAGGCAAAAGCGGCCGCCAGCCAGAGGGCGGACTGGGTACCGCTGTCGTTAAACAGGTTAAACATCAGCGCCACCAGCGCGGCTCCGATGCTCTGACCGGTCAGACGCGCGGTGCCCAGCATCCCGCTGGCACCGCCGCTGCGGTTACGTGGAGCGCTGGATATAAGGGTATGGTTATTCGGCGACTGGAACAGCGCAAATCCGACGCCGCACAGCGCCATACGCCAGATGATATCCATATCGCCAGGGGTATCCGTAAGTAGCGCCAGCGCCACCAGCCCGGTGGTAAACAGCAACAGCCCCAGCGCACCCAGCGGTCCGGCATGGACATGTTCGATCAGTCTTCCGGCCACAGGCGCCACCAGCATAGTCGCGATAGGCCAGGGGGTCAGCAGCAACCCTGTCTCCACTTCGCTGCGTCCCAGCACCCCTTGCATCCAGAACGGCAGGGCGACCAGCGCCAGCATCTGTGCGGTAAACGAACAGATAGAGGTCGCCATTGATAGCGAAAAAATCGGAATACGTAGCAGGTCCACTGGCAGTAACGGCACTTCCAGGCGCAGCTGACGGCGCACAAAGAGCGTACCGATAATCAACAGCGCGATACACTCACCGGCAACCAGCAGCGGCGGCTGTCCCTGCGCGAAGCCGCTCAGGGCGCCGATCAGCAGGCCAAAGGTCAGGGCGTTCATCAGCGCGCTGGGCAGATCGAAGCGCTGACGCTGTTTTTCGGTGTTGGCTGGTAGCCAGCGCAGCGCCAGAATCAGTCCCACAACGCCGATGGGCAGGTTAATCAGAAACAGCCAGTGCCAGGTAGCGACCGACAGAATCGCCGCGGCCACGGTGGGGCCAGCGGCGGCGGAGACCGCTACGATCAACGCGTTAATGGCGAGCCCGCGTCCCAGTTGGGCGCGGGGATAGATCAGGCGAATCAGCGCGGTATTCACGCTCATTACCGCCGCTGCGCTAAAGCCCTGAAGGATGCGGGCGGCAATCAGCCATTCCAGCGTAGGGGAAAGGGCACACATCAGCGACGTCAGGCTAAACAGCGCCAGCCCGTAGCGGTAGATACGGCGGTAGCCGACCATATCGCCTAAAAAAGAGAATGACAGTAGCGACACCATAATCGCCATCTGATAGGCGTTGACCACCCAGATGGTGCTGGCCGGGCTGGCCTGCAGTTCCTGGGAGAGCGTCGGCAGTGCTACATTAGCAATCGCGCCATCCAGCACCGACATCATAATACCCAGAGCGATGGTGATAATAGCGCCGTAGCGTTGGGGCAGCGGCATGCCGTCTGCGGGGGAGTTTTCCATAAAATGACGGATTAGTGGCAAAAAGTTTAATAAAGCGACCAGTTTATCATCGATGGTGCAGCTGAATGTCGCAGATTTGTAACGAAACTGGCGCACAGCGATTGCGGCACGCGGGTGGTCAAATTATACTAAAAACCAGTTCTGATTTTTATAAAACAAATTGCGCCGAGGTGATTAATGGCAGTCGCAGACTTGGATAAGCAGCCGGATTCGGTCTCTTCCGTACTGAAGGTATTCGGTATTCTTCAGGCGTTGGGCGAAGAACGCGAAATAGGGATAACCGAGCTGTCGCAGCGCGTAATGATGTCGAAAAGCACGGTATACCGCTTTTTGCAGACCATGAAGTCGCTGGGTTACGTCGCTCAGGAAGGCGAGTCGGAAAAGTATTCTCTGACTCTGAAGCTTTTTGAGCTGGGTGCCCGCTCGCTGCAGAATGTCGATCTGATTCGCAGTGCCGACATTCAGATGCGCGAGCTGTCGCGTCAGACCAAAGAGACCATCCATCTGGGGGCGCTGGATGAAGACAGCATTGTCTACATCCACAAAATCGACTCCATGTATAACCTGCGTATGTATTCGCGTATTGGTCGCCGGAACCCGCTGCACAGTACCGCTATTGGGAAGGTGCTGCTGGCCTGGCGCGATCGCGACGAGGTAAAGGAAATCCTCTCGCACATTGAGTATACCCGCAGCACATCACGTACCGTTGGTAGCACCGAAGAGCTGCTGCCGGTTCTGGATACGGTGAAAAGACTGGGTTACGGGGAAGATAATGAGGAACAGGAAGAGGGGTTGCGCTGTATTGCGGTGCCGGTATTCGACCGTTTCGGCGTGGTGATTGCCGGACTGAGTATTTCGTTCCCGACTTTACGTTTCTCTGAAGAAAAACTGCATGAGTATGTGGCGATGTTGCATCGCGCCGCACGCAATATCTCCGAACAACAGGGCTATCACGACTATCCGTTCTGATAATTACGGCCCCGCCCCTGGCGGGGCCGTAATCGCTTATTTGCCGTCGTCGACCGCGTCGCCGGTCTTGCGCAGTACCGGGCAGTCCGTAATGCCGATGATACCGCTGTCGGTGTGAACGTACTGAACGGTCTGAGTGCTGCGGGCGGTCAGATATTTACACTGTAGTCCCAGCCCTGCAGCGTTCTCCTTGCTGCCGATAAGCACCCCATAGCCGCTCAGGAGTAAGCCAATCCAGATGAGCGCCAGCACAATAATGATACGAATCAGGATGCGCATTAATTCCCTCTTATTTGATATTGATTTGCGAAAGCCAGGGTAAAACAGCGGGCAGATCTTAACAATCTGATGATTCCTAAAGGAAACGCTGAATGAGTGAAGTTTGGTTTAACCTGGCGATGCCAGGATGGTAGCATACCCTGCCCGACAACAATGGAGTCGATGTGAGAAAATACTGGTGGATCATCCTGATAGTCGTCCTGATAGCCTGCCTGTTGATGTGGACACAGATGCTGAACGCCATGTGCGATCAGGATGAACCATTCTTTAACGGTATTTGCGTTGTGAATAAATTTATCCCCTGGTAGCGAGTAAGGGCGCTTGCGCCGGTGGTGTCCCGGGCAGACCCGCGGTAGAATCCGGGTTTGTTTGAGGTGGTTAAATGAATGAACTCATGAATACGTTAAATGTGGCCTCGCTGGCGGTCTCCGGATTGATGCTGGTGATTGGTCTGGTGGTGTGGTTTTTTGTTAATCGCGCAAGCGTCAGGGCCAGCGAGCAGGTCGCGTTGCTTGAAGCGCTGCTCGAACAGCAGAAGCGACAAAACGCGCTGCTGCGTCGTCTGTGCGAGGCCAATGAACCTGAAAAGGATGCGCCCGTACTGGTTCAGGATGATAACGACGAAGAGCTGGTGCGGCTGGTAGCGGAGCGCTGAATCTGCTATATCATCCAGAGGCTGATTCTGCGGAGGCCCAATGCCCTGGAAAAACCCCTGGTATGATCCCCAACAGGCGCACCATCTTCCCAATGGCTTCTGCAATATTGAGCCGGGCCGCCGTCAGCCCGGCGATTTAAAGCGCTGGCGTAGAATGCGCCGCGAGCAGGGGCTTCCCTTTCCTCCTGATGACGGTTACCCGGGGTTTATCGCGCGCTGGTGGCAGTATGCCGACATTTGCGGCAATGAAGATGCCGTCTGGTGGCTGGGCCATGCCACATTGCTGCTGCGTATCAATGGCCGCTATCTGTTAACCGATCCGGTCTTTTCCCACCGCGCCTCTCCGCTGCGTTTCTGGGGGCCCCAGCGCAGGACGCCGCTGGCCCTGGTGCCGGACGATCTCCCGCAGCTTGATGCGGTGCTTATCTCTCATAACCACTACGATCATCTCGACAGCGCCAGCATACGGCTATTGCACCGGCGTTTTCCCTATGCTGCTTTTCTGGTCCCTGCAGGTCTGGGAATCTGGTTTCGACGCCGGGGTATTCATCAGGTTGTGGAGCGCGACTGGTGGCAGAACCACGAGCTCAATGGTATTACGCTGACTGCGGTGCCCGCACGTCACTGGAGTATGCGTACCCCCTGGGATCGCAACCGTTCTCTGTGGTGTGGTTGGGTGGTGGAATGGGCTTCCCGGCGCTTCTGGTTCAGCGGCGATACTGGCTACAGCGATCTGCTGCTGGAGATTCCCCAGCGTCTTGGCGCGCTGGATGGGGCTGCGATTCCTATTGGCGCCTATGAGCCACGCTGGTTTATGCGCGATCACCATATGGGGCCTCAGGAGGCGGTGGCGCTCTGGAGGGCGATAGGACGCCCCCTTGCCATTCCCATTCACTGGGGAGTATTTGAGCTGGCGGATGAATCGCTGGACGCGCCGCCGCGTGAACTGTGCGCGGCGTTGAGTGCGGTAGGGGAACAGGAGGCCGCTTTCCGTCCGCTGCGCATTGGTCAGTATTTGGCAATAGCCCGGGAATAAGGAAACGCTATTACATCACGGACCAGTAATTATTTGGTTTCGGGATTATCTCATCATGTCATTGTGTCGGTTTATATATTGGTGCAGGTCGCGCACGCTTATGATGCGTTGTCATTAAATCGTCATTATTCTGGTGCAATATATTGTTGAATGGCTCAGATTTTATTATCGGGAACAAACTGGCGAGTCTGAGGGTTAGCGGCTAAACTTGGCCTGTGGCGCTTTATTCATTACTTTATGTTATAAGTTGTCCGTAAATGATATAACCAAAAAAGCGAGGCGGCACGACTTTTTAACAGTTCGCCTGGACGGGCGGAAGTGTTTGAGCTATGGTGAAAAAGTCGCAGCGAAACGGGGCGCCAGCCCTCATTCCTTGCGGTAGGGTACTGCAGCTTTAGCGCACGCAGGTGCATAATGGGGCGCTGTTTATCTGGTGAATATCTGAATCTGTGCGGCAGATCGTGACACGCCTAAAAATGGCTTGCCATCGTTAACGTTGTGTGTGATAACACGATGGGTTAAACGAGGTATAGTTCTGTTTTTTTGTGGCATGTTAAGTCAAAGAAGTCCTGAGTAAACACGATGTCGTTGAATACCGCTTCTCTGCCGAACCTTATATTAGTGCCTCAAGCAGTAATGTCTCAGTTTTATCTAAGTTGCGCCTGCGGGCGAAGAAAACAATTTAAGGAATTTGTAAATGGCAAAGATCACAGGTCAAGTTAAGTGGTTCAACGAGTCTAAAGGCTTTGGTTTCATCACTCCGGCCGATGGCAGCAAAGATGTGTTCGTACACTTCTCTGCTATCCAGGGCAACGGTTTCAAAACGCTGGCCGAAGGTCAGAAAGTTGAATTTGAAATTCAGGACGGCCAGAAGGGCCCGGCAGCCGTTAACGTGGTCGCCATCTGATAATTTTGCGCAACCGCTATGGTTGCAGGTTAGTGAAACCCCGCAGCTTCCATCATATTGGGCGCGGGGTTTTTTGTTGCCCGCTATATTTCCCGCCTCTGGTTACCCGGTAACCACTTTGAACCTGCTAAAAGAGTATGGTTTTTCAGAGTGTTACTGAACCCGCCCTCTGGTTGTGTTCTGTTGCAAAGCGTTGGTCGCTATTAGCATTTTGTGACGTTATCTGTGCTTAATGTCGGGTTTAATCGGGGCTGTTTTCCGGTTAACCGCGAAGGAGAGGATGTGAAAAAATTGCGCGGCGCGACAAGCCTGAACTTTGTCCACTGGCGTTACGGGCTGCTCTGCATTGCCATTCTGGTGAGTTTACTGGTGATTCTTGGCCGGGTGGCCTGGCTGCAGCTGGTTGAGCCAGATCACCTGGTAAAGGAAGAGGATAAGCGTTCGCTGCGTGAAGAGCCGCTGGTGGTGCCTCGCGGTATGATTGAGGATCGCAACGGCCAGCCGCTGGCGGTCAGCGTACCGGTAGCGGCGGTCTGGGCCGATCCCCTTATCGTCGGTCAAAAGGGCGGCGTGCAGATTAACGCCCGCTGGCAGGCGCTGGCGACGGTGCTGAAACAGCCGCTCAGCGAGATAGCTCACCGTATTGAGCATAATCCGAAAGGGCGCTTTGTCTATCTGGCGCGCCAGCTTGACCCGCAGCAGGCGCAATATATTAAAAAGCTGCGTTTACCCGGCATCAGCCTGCGTCAGGAATCGCGACGTTTTTATCCCTCGGGCCACGTGGCGGCGAATCTGATTGGCTTCACCAATATCGATGACCGGGGTATTGAAGGGGTCGAGAAAAGCTTTAACCGCCAGCTGACCGGTAAGCCCGGCGAACGGCGGGTACGAAAAGATCGCTACGGCAAGGTTATCGAAAATATCACCGAACGCCCGCCAGTGCCTGCCCACAATATTATCCTGAGCATCGACCGGCGGTTACAGACCGTCACCGAAGATGCGCTTAGTAACGCCGTCACCTGGAATAAAGCAAAGTCGGGTGCCTCGGTATTGTTGGATGTCCATACCGGTGAGGTGCTGGCGATGGCCAGCTATCCCACCTTTAACCCTAACAATCGCGCCGGGGCCACCCTGGATGATTTTCGTAACCGCGCCATCAGCGATACCTTTGAGCCTGGCTCGACGGTCAAACCCCTGGTATTAATGACGGCTCTGCGTAAGGGGATCGTTCAGCCGGACAGCGTAGTGGATACCCATCCCTGGCGTATCGACGGTCATATGATTCGCGATGTCGGTTACTATCCGGAGCTGACGCTGACTGGCATCCTGCAGAAGTCGAGCGATGTCGGCGTCTCCCGACTGTCGCTGGCGATGCCGATTAACGCTCTGATGCAGACCTATAAAGCCTTCGGCTTCGGTCAGCCTACGGGGCTGGGCCTGACCGGCGAGAGTAGCGGCCTGCTGCCGCACCGCCGCATCTGGGGCAAACTGGATCGCGCCACCTTTTCGTTCGGCTATGGATTGATGGTCACGCCGCTACAGCTGGCCCATGTCTACGCCACGATTGGTGGTTTCGGTATCGAACGGCCGCTGTCGATTACTCGTATCGATCCGCCGGTAGAAGGGCAGCGGGTGATGCCGGAGCAAATTGTCCACCAGGTGGAACATATGATGGAAAGCGTTGCCCTGCCGGGTGGCGGCGGGATTAAGGCCGCGGTGCGTAACTATCGGGTGGCGGTAAAAACCGGCACGGCGAAAAAGATTGGGCCGGATGGCCACTATATCGACAACTATGTGGCTTACACCGCCGGCGTGGCGCCGGCCACCAATCCGCGTTACGCGCTGGTGGTGATGATCAATAATCCGCAGAACGGCGAATATTACGGTGGTGCGGTGGCGGCGCCGGTCTTCAGCCAGATTATGGGCGATGTGCTACGGCTTCAGAACGTGGAGCCGGACGGCGTAGCGCCGGATTCGGACCATCTGTCGGTACTGAAAACCAGCGATGAGGCTCATCCTCTGTCGTGATGGCTTCCCTGACGAGGGGCGCAGCGGTACACTGCGCCCCTCGTTTTTAGATCCCGGAGCCACCATGTCCTTTGTTTGTCCGCTATGTCACGCACCGCTGACCGAGCAATCCACGCAGTTCCGCTGTCCAGCGGGGCATCAGTTCGACAGGGCCAAAGAGGGATATGTCAATCTGCTGCCGGTACAGCATAAGCGCTCAAGGGAGCCGGGGGACAGCGCAGAGATGATGCGCGCCCGCAGGGCATTTCTGGATGCGGGATACTATCAGCCGCTGCGTGATGCGGTAACGGCGGTTCTGTCCGGGGCGCTGCCCGAAGATGGACGGGTGCTGGATATCGGCTGCGGTGAAGGCTATTACACCTCGGCCTTTGCCGGGGCGCTGGGGCAGGGGAGTGAGTGTTACGGTCTGGATGTTTCAAAGGTCGCTATCCGCTATGGGGCGAAGCGTTACCCACAGGTTCGCTTTTGTGTGGCCTCCAGCCATCGGTTGCCTTTTGCCGATCGGTGTTTCGACGCCGTAGTGCGCATTTATGCGCCGTGCAGCGCCGCAGAGCTGGCGCGGGTGGTGCGACCTGGGGGGATTCTGGTGACCGTTACCCCGGGGCCCCGCCATCTGGTACAGCTTAAAGCGCTGATTTATCGTGAGGTCCAGCTTCATCCGAATCGGGAAGAGCGACTGGAAGGCTTTGAACTGGCGCAGACCCTGACGCCGGGCTGGACTATGCAGCTGCCGGGCGATCAGGCCCGGGCGCTGTTACAGATGACGCCGTTCGCCTGGCGGGCGCGCCCGGAAGTCTGGCAACAGCTGGACGAGGCGCAGGCATTCGCCTGCGAAACGGATTTTGTGGTACGGGTCTGGCGCCGGCAGGAAGGATAATCAGCCAGTGAAATGACTCCAGAGGATCTGGATACCGATACCTATCAGAACAACGCCGCCGAGAATTTCGGCGCGCTTACCGAGCAGCGGGCCGATAAAGCGGCCCACCATCATACCCAGGGTCGACATCATCATGGTGGCGCAGCCAATGGCCAGCGCGGTATGAATGATGTTGACCTTCAGGAAGGCAAGACCAACGCCGACCGCCATGGCGTCCAGACTGGTGGCGATGGCCGTAGTCACCAGCAGCCAGAATCCGTGGCGCTGGCGGGGTTCTTCATCGTCGCTGCTGGTGCGAAAGCCTTCGATAATCATCCGGCAACCCAGAAACAGCAGCAGTGCGAAAGCGACCCAGTGGTTCCACTCCATCACGACCTTGCTGGCCAGCATCCCCAGTCCCCAGCCGATAAGCGGGGTAATGGCTTCCACCACACCGAAGATTAGGCCGGTGCGTAACGCTTCAGAGAATTTGGGTTTTTGCAGCGTGGCGCCTTTGCCGATAGAGGCGGCGAACGCGTCCATCGACATGCCGAAGGCGAGAAGAAGCGTGGCGGATAGGTTCATTCAAGCGTCCTGACCGGGAAAACCATATAGCGCAAATCCACTGCCCCCAGTATCAGCAGTGATGCGCTATGGTCTCGCCTGACCGGAATACGACTCCGGCCCGTACGCGCCACGTTTCCTTTCGGTCACGAGTCTGTTGACACGTACATCTCCTGATACCAGGAGATCGGCTACTCCCCAAAGAACGGAGCGTACTTTATCTTATTTTTTAGCCAGCATCAAATCGCGAGGGAATTTATTATTTATCAATTGATAACGATTTTCATTTGACTTTATCGGTAATGATTTTGTTAATCAGGACGGCTTTTATGGTTAATGATTTTATAGCCTTTGCTATATCCGAGGTTATTTTTTAGCCCGGATAAAATATAGGCCGGGCTATATTATATCCTATTGACCTCGCAGCATAATTTTATATATCGCCTCAAGATCGTCGATATTTCGTACTCGAATAAGCAGACGCTGTTTTTTTAATTGCACTACCAGAACGCCATCTTCCGACAAATTCATTCCGCTAATTCTTTGATAGCTAATCCATACCGGTCCGTAGAAAAACCCGCCGATTTTAAATCGCAGCCAGGGCGTTCTTAGCCAGCCGATATAAATGGCCAGCAGCGCGGTTCCACATAATAGCCAGGTGGTAAGCAGGGTACCGTGGTTCACCAGGTTGTTATATACCAGGATGGCCAGTAGAGCGGTGAATATAGCGGTGTCTACCGGGCTGCGCCGCAGTAGCGGAACCTTTAGCTGAGTGCGGCCACGTCGCCGCTCCGGCACTATCTCGACCCAGAGCGCCCAGCCGAGCATTAGCGCAATCAGTACAATCAGGATGATGTCCGTCAGACCCATACTTTCTCCATAAAAACGCCGGGGCGAGCCCCGGCGATATCAATATAACGCGTTGGATTATAGCCCTAACAGGCCGATAGCATAGCCCACGATACCAATTACGAAGAAGCCGCAGATGATCCACAGCGCGTTAACCTTCTTGCGCAGCAGCCACATACAGGCAAAGGTGAGCAGCAGCGGTACCAGGCCCGGCATCAACTGGTCAAGGATATTCTGTACCGTAGTGACCTGCTCCTGGCCGGTCTGGTCGGTCACGCGTGAAACTACCATCGGTATGTTGACGTGGGTCCACTTGTTCACCAGTGCCCCCATCACAAAGAGGCCGAGAATCGACGCCCCCTCCGTCAGTTTCTGCAGGAAGCCGCCGCCCATATCCTTCACGATATCGACCCCTTTGCGGTAGCCGTAAGCCACGCCGTAGTAGCGGGTCGCCAGACGTACCAGGTTGAACAGAATGAAGAACAGCAGGGGACCGAGCAGGCTGCCGCTCATGGCGATACCGGCGCCAAGCGCTGCGAAAACCGGACGCACAGTACCCCAGTAGATGGGATCGCCGACTCCAGCCAGCGGCCCCATCAGGCCGACTTTGATCCCGTTGATGGCGCCATCGTCGATCTCGGCGCCGTTGGCGCGCTGCTCTTCCATCGCCATCGTGACGCCCAGTACCGGCGCAGCCACATAAGGATGGGTGTTAAAGAATTCCAGGTGACGCTTAATTGCCTGACGACGCGCGTCATTATTTTCCGGATACAGGCGGCGGATCACCGGCACCATAGAGAAGCAGAAGCCCAGCGCCTGCATACGCTCGAAGTTCCATGACCCCTGGAACAGGTTGGAGCGCAGGAACACGCCGCGAATATCGCCCGGAGTGAGTTTTTTCTCGGTAGTCGTTTTAGTCATATCAACCATGTCGCTCACCTGTTAATCCAGTTCGTTGTCGAGATCGTTAGAGGTTGCCGCCTGGGCAGGCGCTGCCGCAGAGCGGTTATATTTCGGGCTCAGCTGGATGTAGAGCACGGCCATGACTGCGCCGATAACGCCCAGAGCCACCAGGTTGAAGTCGGTGAATGCTGCGGTCACGAAGCCCAGATAAAAGAAGGGCATCAGGTAGCCGGCGCGCATCATGTTGATGACCATGGCGTAACCGACTACGACAATCATGCCGCCAGCGATATTCAGACCATTAGTGACCACTTCCGGAATGGCGCTCAGCAGGTTTTGTACCTCGCTGGTGCCCACGGAAAACGCCACGATAACCGCCGGGATGGCGATACGCATGGCCTGCAGCACCAGGGCCGAGACGTGAATCCAGGAAAGTGCTGTCAGGTTGCCTTTTTCCGCCGCGCTGTCCGCCGCGTGCTGGAAGCCCACGGTGATAGTACGAACGATGATGGTCAGCACCTGGCCTGCGGCCGCCAGCGGAATGGCCAGCGCGATACCGGCGCCGATGCTTTGATGTCCGGCAATAACCAGAATGGTGGAAATAATTGAGGCCAGGGCGGCGTCCGGTGCCACGGCGGCGCCGATGTTCATCCAGCCAAGAGCGATCATCTCCAGGGTGCCCCCGATGATGATACCGGTTTTCATATCACCCAGAACGGCGCCAACCAGCGTACAGGCGACCAGTGGGCGGTGAAACTGGAATTCATCGAGGATTGATTCCATACCCGCAATACAGGCGACGATAAATACCAGCACAATCTGAAGAGTGGTTATCTCCATTGTACTTCTCCTATAAACGTAGTCAGACTAAATGTGAAAAGCTGAGCACAGTGAAACCGGCTGGTTTCGTCTATTTATCTATTTTGCTAATCAGGTCCATCATCTTGAGTTTGGGATCGCTGGCGACTTTACGGACTTCCAGCTCAATGCCGCGCTCGTTGAGGTGGTTAAAGGCGGCAATATCTTTTTCGTCCACCGACACCGCGTTGTTCACCTGGGTCTTACCCTGGCGATAGGCCATACCGCCAATATTCACCGTGGTGATCTTCACGCCGCCTTCCACCAGCCGTTCGACGTCGGTCGGATTGGTGAACAGCAGCATCACGCGCTGACCGGCGTATTTCGGGTTGTTATAGACGCGGATCATTTTGGCGACGTCCACCACGTGGGCGGTGACCCCGGGCGGAGCGACCTGGGTGAGCAGGGTTTTACGCACCTGATCGGCGGCTACTTCGTCACTGACTACGATAATGCGGGTGACGTTGGTCTCTTTGGTCCAGCGGGTGGCGACCTGTCCATGAATCAGACGGTCGTCGATACGCGCCAGGCCGATGACCATATAGTCATTGGGGCCCATGGGTTTCGCGGGCGCGGCCGGTTGTGGCGCGGCTACTGTTGCCGCTACGGGAGCGGCAGGCTGAGCCGGTTCAACCGGTTTGGCTTTCAGCGCTTTAACGCCTTCGCGACCAGTTTCAACCGCCACCGCCACCAGTTCATCAAAGCTGGGATCGTCGTCACGGGCCATCAGGGTTTCGACCAGCATCGGGATATTGACCCCGGCGATGACCTCATAGCCCTCTTTATCCACCACGATGCGACTGGCTGCGTTGAATGGGCTGCCTCCCCATGTATCTACCAGGAACAGAACACCCTTAGCGGTATCCAGTTTCTGCAACTGGGCCTGATATTTTTCGATCAGGGTTTCTGCATTTTCCCCCGGGACGAAATCGATCCAGCCTACGTTCTCCTGCTCGCCAAGCAGCATTTCGGCAGTTTTTAACAACTGCTCCGCTGCCCAGCCGTGCGTGCCTATCACAATAGCAATGGTCACCTGCTACCTCCTGTTGTGTCGCCAGCCACTCTGTATGCTCTGATCAGAGTGAATCGATTCAGACAAGGGTTATTAAGATTTATCTAAAAAACCGCGATTTATTTTAGACAGTGAAAAAATAATTTTTGTGATGAACTTCGATAAATCATCTTTGGTTAAAGAATAAAAAACTTTTGTGAAATCAGTCACTCTTTTCCCTTTGTTAGAGGTATTGCAAAGTCTGGTAAATCTTTGCCAGAAGGTTAATCCCTCTGTTATGTTAGCCGTTCTGACCATTTTGTAAGGAGCTTTGGGCAGTTGCCCTCCGTATGGACCGTCACCGACGTTGTTTATTGAGCAGCACCTGCTGCGCAACTTTTCATCCTCTGGGCCCGTGCCCACGTTCTGCTTTCTTCTGCCTTTTTGTGCCCGAGATTTGCGGTGTACGCTTTGATCATTCCTGTTTTCGGAGCTTGTCATGGAACTGTTAATGGACCCGTCAATCTGGGCCGGCCTGCTGACGCTGGTAGTGCTTGAGATTGTGCTGGGGATTGATAACCTGGTGTTTATCGCAATCCTTGCCGACAAACTGCCGCCGAAGCAGCGTGATAAAGCGCGTCTGATCGGTCTGTCGCTGGCGCTGATTATGCGTCTGGGTCTGCTGTCGCTGATCTCATGGCTGGTCACGTTAACCAAACCGCTGTTCAGCGTCTGGGACTTCACCTTCTCGGGGCGCGATCTGATCATGCTGGTGGGGGGCCTGTTTCTGCTGTTCAAGGCGACTACGGAGCTCCATGAACGGCTGGAAAACCGCCAGCACGACGGCGAGCACGGTAAGGGCTATGCCAGCTTCTGGGTGGTGGTGTTGCAGATAGTGGTACTGGATGCGGTCTTCTCACTGGATGCGGTTATTACCGCGGTCGGAATGGTAAACGATCTGCCGGTCATGATGGCGGCGGTGATCATCGCCATGGGCGTGATGCTGCTGGCCTCTAAGCCTCTGACCAACTTCGTGAACGCTCACCCTACGGTGGTGGTGCTCTGTCTGAGCTTCCTGTTGATGATTGGTCTGAGCCTGGTGGCGGAAGGCTTCGGTTTCCATATTCCGAAAGGCTACCTGTACGCGGCCATTGGCTTCTCTATCCTGATTGAGGTGTTTAACCAGATAGCGCGCCGTAACTTTATCCGTAATCAGTCTCAGCGGCCGCTACGTGCCCGTACCGCCGAAGCCATTCTGCGCCTGATGGGCAATCGTCGCGATAGTGCTAACCAGAGCGAGCCGGAAGGGCCGGTAGTCATGCCAGTCCCGCACGAAGGCTTCGCCGATGAAGAGCGCTATATGATTAACGGCGTACTGACTCTGGCTTCCCGTTCGTTGCGCAGCATTATGACGCCGCGCGGTGAGATAAGCTGGGTCGATGCCAGTCTGCCGCTGGAGGAGATACGCCAGCAGTTGCTCTCATCGCCCCACAGCCTGTTCCCGGTGTGTCACGGCGAACTGGATGAGCTGATTGGCGTGGTTCGCGCCAAAGAGCTGCTGGTGGCGCTGGACGACGGCGTCGACGTAGCGGCCTGGTCGGCCTCAACGCCGGTTATCGTAGTACCTGAAACGCTGGATCCCATTGCGCTGCTGAGCGTTCTGCGCCGGGCGCGTGGCAGCTTCGTGATGGTGACTAACGAATTCGGTGTGGTGCAGGGGCTGGTCACGCCGGTAGACGTGCTGGAAGCCATTGCCGGTGAGTTCCCGGACGATGACGAAACTCCGGAGATCGTTGCCGACGGTGACGGCTGGCTGGTCAAAGGTTCCACCGATCTGCATGCCCTTCAGCAGCACCTGGATGTCACTACCCTGGTGGATGAAGACGCGGATATTGCTACCGTGGCGGGTCTGGTGATTGATGCCCACGGCCAGATCCCGAAAGTGGGTGAAGAGATTGCGCTGCCGCCGCTGCGTATTCAGGTGGTGGAAGCCAGCGACTACCGGGTGGATCTGGTGCGGGTGGTGAAAGAGTCACCGCCCGACGAAGACGAAGACGAGTAATAAAAAACGCCTGCCGGTTCGGCAGGCGTTTAAGATATGTCAGACCCGTGATGAATAGGTTGCAGCCGTTATTATTTACTTCTCACAGCACCATAAAAGGCAATGGCGTCAATGACTCCAGAGTCTGGAAAAATATTCAGCGTTAACTTTATTATTAAGAGAATCCAGCCTCACGAAACCAATTTAATTGGTGGCAATTCTACGGGGGTTGGTTTTTTAATTACCAAAATTAAAATGTCTGAAAAATATTTTTAGTTCTATACTACTCCTGTCAAGGTGAAATCAGCAGCTTGAGGATAGGGAGTATGAGCGAAAGACATGTTTCAATTATTGGTGCTGGCGCAACTGGAATAGCCGCATTTATTGCACTGGTGCGCCATCGTGCTTGTAAAAAGATTGTGCTGATTGATGCTTACGAACCTGGGGTTGGTCAGGTTTATGCAAATCAACATCCTGAAGTATTATGCAATACCTCTGTCGAACTCATGTCACTGTTGCCACCTGAGTATAATGATTTGTTGCACTACTTACAAAAACAACGAAATGTAAACTGCACTTCAGTCAGTTTTATTTCCAGGAAAATGATCGGAGAATATATCAGGCAACGATATCATGACTATTTGAATTTAGCCCATAACTATGGAATAACTGTTGACTTTATAAAAGGATCAGGCAAATGTATCAAGCGCCAGAGTAATGGAGACTATCAGATATATACAGATAATGGCAGGAAAGTTATTACCAATGATGTTATCGTTTGTACCGGCTATGGAAACCCAAAAATCCTGAAGGCATTCAGACCGTACCAGAATAGCAGCCATTTCTTTTCGTCACCATATCCGGAAAATTTAATGCAACAACATATCCGTCCAGGTAGTGATGTCCTGATAATTGGCACAAAGCTTTCGGCGATAGATGCGGCATTAGTCCTGTGTCGTCATGGTTGCAGAGTAAAACTAACCTCTCCTTCTGGCGAACTTCCTGCTGTTCGGTCAGCACTGGTATATCGCTCAATACCAGCCTCTCTGTTATACAAATTACGGGTTACAAATTTTACGGAACATAATTTTATACCGAATATAAGAAAGTGTTTTCTACAGATGCTGGCAGATACATCAGAAACGCCAGTAAAAAAACAATTTAGCTTTGCTTCTGATGTTATACAGCGTCTTGGGGAGGAGGCTGAATTGGCACGCAGCAATCAAACTGAATGGCAATTTGTTATAGTGGGGTTGGTCGAAATTATTAACAATATGTTTTTAAGTTTGCCTTTTACATATAAAGAACTACTTAAAAAAGAGATAAAAAAAACGGAGCGATATATTGGTGCGATGCCATTACAGAATGCGGAAAAATTGCTAAACTACGCTAGCGAAGGATTGTTCAGTTGTGAAAAACTAAACCATCTGGCGGTGTGGAAAACACATTCAGGCTGGATAATTAATGGTCTTCAGGAAGGAGAGAGCACCTTTGAAACAGTCATCTGTGCTATGGGTTATGATTATCCATCAAATATCGTAACTAAAAATTCATTTATTCTCTCGGAAGCTTCAGGATCTTTAGTTCCTCCCCATCGATTATCATCTGAGCTACAGCTTCCATTTACCCATTCATCAAATCCAGAGCATATCTGGTTGGCAGGTATATCAACCCATGTGACTGTGCCACTGGTTAATGCGCTTTTTATCGCAGTCAGGCAGGTAAACCAAATAGCTCAGACTATCCGTCAGTTGTAAGTATCTGGACGGCATTTAGCTTTCTGTGGTTCAGGCTGATAAAACCTGTAAATGGCTGAAATCCATAGAATACAAAAACGCCTGCTGATTAGACAGGCGTTATCGTATTCAGCGGAATATCAGTCGCACTGAACCTTAATCGCCAGACCGCCGCGTGAGGTTTCACGGTATTTGGCGTTCATATCCTTTCCGGTTTCATACATGGTTTCGATAACCTTATCCAGCGATACTCGCGGCTCGCTGGTGCGACGCAGCGCCATGCGCGAGGCGTTGATGGCTTTTACTGAGGCGATAGCGTTACGCTCGATGCAGGGCACCTGTACCTGGCCCGCCACCGGATCGCAGGTGAGGCCCAGGTTATGCTCCATTCCGATTTCCGCGGCTACGCACACCTGCTCCGGGCTACCGCCCAGCAGCTCGGCCAGACCGGCGGCGGCCATGGAACAGGCCACGCCCACTTCCCCCTGACAGCCCACTTCGGCGCCAGAGATCGAGGCGTTCATCTTGTAGAGAATGCCGACGGCTCCGGCGGCCAGGAAGTAGCGTAGCCAGATATCGGGAGTGACCGGCTCGATAAAGTGGTCATAGTAAGAGAGTACCGCAGGCACGATACCGCAGGCGCCGTTAGTCGGCGCCGTGACCACGCGACCACCGGCGGCGTTCTCTTCGTTCACTGCCAGGGCGAACATATTAACCCAGTCCACCACGTTCATCGGGTCGCGGCTCAGCTTATCGCTGGAGACCAGCATCCGGCGCAGCGCCGCAGCACGGCGCGGTACCCGCAGCGGCCCGGGCAGCACGCCTTCGGTGCTGAGACCGCGATCGATACAGGCGCGCATGGTCTGCCAGACATCGGCGAAATAGTCATCGATCTCCTGACGGCTGTGCAGCGCCAGTTCGTTCTGTAGCACCAGACCGGAAAGGGAGTAGCCGCTCTCTTTGCAGTGGGCCAGCAGCTCTTTGGCCGAATGATAGGGCCAGGGGACCTCCACTTCGTCAAGCACGCTCTTACCGAAGTTTTCTGCATCAACGATAAAACCACCGCCGATGGAGTACCAGGTACGGGCATAGATTTCGCGCTCGCCGTCAAAGGCGTGAATGCGCAGACCGTTTTCATGCAGGGGCAGGTTTTCGCTGTGAAAGCGCATCCCGTTATCCTGGGGGAAATCCACTTCGTGTCGCCCCTGAGCCAGCGGCAGACGGCCACGGGTTTCGACATCGCGGATAAATCCGGGAATAGCGTCGATATCCACATCGTTCGGCTGGTTGCCCGCCAGCCCCATAATAATGGCGATATCGGTATGGTGACCCTTACCGGTCAGGGCGAGGGAGCCGTAAACGTCCACCGCAATGCGGGTGACGCTATCCAGCAGCCCCTGTTCGATAAGCTCATCAACAAACAGCTTGCCGGCCTTCATGGGGCCTACGGTGTGAGAACTGGAAGGGCCGATGCCGACCTTGAACATATCAAATACGCTAATCACGCTGAAACTCCTGGCCAGGGGAGCCGTCATCGGCTCCGAAGGTCTATAAACTGCGGCTAGTGTACGGGGATCCCGGGTCCGCCGGGAAAAACTATTCGCATGAATTAAACTAATCCCGGGCGTGAAAATCTCTAATTCTCAACTGCCTGCCGCCTGGAATAATTCTCTAAATAAGGGTGGTTACTCAGAATTAAAGTATAGCGTCTTAGCGAATGCCAATTTGTAGAGCCAGCTCACGAATGATGCCTGCGGTCATGCCCCAGACCATGTAGTGCTGATACCAGGAGAGCCAGACCCGGCGGTCGCCGTCGCGACGTTTGATGTCCAGCGGATGATAGCGCCCGAGTCGCAGAGCCTCCTGAAGCGGCATCTCAAACACCGAAGCGACTTCATCTTCGCAGGCGTGATAATGCAGATCCGGCGGGATAATCCCCACTACTGGCGTTACCTGGAAACCGCTGACGCTATCCACTGCTGGCAGTACGCCGACGATTTCAACCCGTTGAGAAGGAATACCAACTTCTTCCCGGGCCTCGCGCAGGGCGGCATCGACCAGTGATGCGTCGCTGGCATCCACGGCGCCGCCGGGAAAAGCCACCTGTCCGGCGTGCTTGCGCAACCGTGGGGAGCGCTGGGTTAGCAGCAGCCCCGGCGTCGGACGGCGTACGATGGGGATCAGTACCGCCGCCTGGCGCAGGTTGCGGGTCGGCGTGCGTGAGCGGGGGCGCAGCATCTGAAAGCGGGAGAGAAAATCGTCGATCGTAAGCTCGTTGTGGATCATGCTGTGGTTCCCGTCAAACGCAGAATGCGGTTAACTTTAGCAAAAGTTTCCTGATATTCCGCCTCTTCGTCGCTGTCGGCCACGATACCGCCGCCGGCTGAAACGTAGAGTTTGCCGCCCGTGGCGGTCAGGGTACGGATGGTGATACTGGTATCCATCCGCCCGCAGAAACTCAGGTAGCCAATGCTGCCGCACCAGGCGTTACGGCGCTGGGGCTCCAGCTCTTCGATAATCTCCATGGCCCGAATTTTGGGGGCGCCGGTGATGGAACCGCCGGGAAAGGCGGCACGCAGCAGATCGGTGGCATGCAGGCTGGCGGGCAGTTCGGCGGTAATGGTGCTGACCAGATGGTGTACCGCGGGGAAGGGTTCCACCACGAACAGCTCCGGCACCCGAACGCTGCCGGGCACCGCGACCCGCCCAATATCGTTACGCAGCAGATCGACAATCATCAGATTTTCGGCCCGATCCTTGGGAGATTCCTGCAAACGTCGGGCCTGACGGGCGTCCTGGTCAGGATCCGCCAGCCGGGGCAGGGTGCCCTTGATGGGGCGGGTCTGGATACGTCCTTCGGCCAGATGAATAAAGCGCTCCGGCGACAGGCTGAGAATGGCGCCTTCGTCGGTGCGAATAAAGGCGCTGAACGGCGCCCGGTTATCGCTATTGAGCGCGCAAAAGGCCTGCCATTCGTCCCCTTCATAAGTGGCGCTAAAGCGCTGGGCCAGATTGACCTGATAACAGTCGCCGCTGCGGATCCAGTCCTGAATCTGACGAAACTTATGGCCATACTCATCGCGGCTCATATTGGATTGCCAGTGGGAGGTGAGCCGGAAAGGGGGGCCTGGCGTATGGCGCTGCGCCTCCAGCCAGCGCAGACGTGCCGCCGGATCCTGATGGTCGATAAGCGTAATGTACTGGCGATGATGATCGACTATCAACGCCCAGTCGTAGATACCCACCGCCATATCCGCAGTAGTGATATCCGCCTGAGCCTGGCTGGGTAGTTTTTCGAACCGGCGACCCAGATCGTAGCCAAACAGCCCCAGAGCGCCCCCCTGAAAGGGCAGGCAGCATTCCTGAGAAGGCTGAAGGCCACTCTGTTCCAGCACGCCACGCAGCAGGGCCAGCGGGTCTTCATGGCTGACCTGCGGGGCTTTCCCCCTTTGGGCAATTACCGTTTCGGCCCCGTGAGTGGTCAGGGTCGCAATGGGGGCGGCAGTCAGAATATCGAAGCGGTTATCCGGATGTTCGGCATGGCCGGAGTGCAGCAGCATGGCCCAGGGAAGGGCATTAAGCGGTGCGAAATAGTGGCTGGCGGCGTCCTCGCACCAGGGGAGCGTCAGACACTGTGGCGGCGGGGTGTGCGGTTGTGGCATGGTCGGTGGTCACTCTAAAACAGAAACATCAGGCGCTCAGGATGCCACAAGCCGGGGGTTCTGGCATCTGTCGTAAGGGCGTGGGATAATAGCCACCTTAAAAACGAGGAGTCGAATATGTTTACAGGTCTTCCTTCCCTGACTCACGAACAGCAGCAGCAGGCCGTTGAGCGAATTCAGGCGTTGATGGCTGAGGGCGTCAGCAGCGGCGAAGCCATCGCCAGAGTGGCGCAGGAGATCCGCGCAACTCACACCGGGGGCCGTGTGGCTGCGCGGTTTGAGGATGAGGATGAGGAGGAGTAGTCCTCCTCTGATCGCCCTCAGTCCACAGCCGCAATAATCTTAATTTCCACCCGGTATTCGGCTTTCATCAGCGTCGCCTGAATGGTGCAGCGTACCGGAGTATGCTCGGGATCCACCCAGCTATCCCAGGCGCGGTTCATCTCGGCGAAATCGGCGCCATCCGCCAGAATAATGGTGGCGTCGAGCACTTTGCTTTTATTACTGCCCTGAGCGTTCAACATCTCTTCTACCTGCGCCAGAGTATCCAGCGTCTGCTCATAAGCACCGGCACTCAGGTTTCTCGGTACCCCGGTGTAATAAAGCGTGTTGTTATGGATCACCGCGTCGGACATACGGGGGTCGGTGTCTATGCGCTTGATGGTCATGGTCTTGTTATCCTTAGGTCACATCGGTTTGAAAACGCTGAGCCTGCCATATTCGCGCTCAGGCCGCTACCTCTTTGCTGGTGTTGTCGGCCTGGCCCTGACATAATCACTGGCAATTTATACATGGGGATATGGGTAGCGTGACGGACGATTTTGCAGTTGACGGGCAGCTTGCCAAAGCGATACCCGGCTTTAAACCGCGCGAGCCGCAGCGCCAGATGGCGCAGGCGGTGAGTAAGGCTATCGAACAGGGCGAGCAACTGGTGGTTGAGGCGGGGACCGGTACCGGTAAAACCTATGGTTACCTTCTGCCTGCGTTGCGCAGCGGTAAGCAGGTGATTATCTCCACCGGTTCCAAAGCCTTGCAGGATCAGCTCTATAGCCGCGATCTGCCCACCGTCAAAAAAGCGCTGGACTATAAAGGCCAGATTGCGTTGCTTAAGGGACGATCCAACTACCTGTGTCTGGAACGTCTGGAGCAGCAGTCGATGGCCGGTGGCGATCTGCCGGTTCAGGTGCTGAGCGAGGTGGTTAAGCTGCGCAGCTGGGCGACCGAAACCCTCGATGGAGATGTCAGCAGCTGTGCGGGCGTACCGGAAGACTCTGCGGTCTGGCCGTTGGTGACCAGCACCAATGATAACTGCCTGGGTAGCGACTGCCCGCTCTATAAAGAGTGTTTTGTAGTAAAAGCGCGTAAAAAAGCCATGGAGGCCGATGTGGTGGTGGTGAATCACCATCTGTTCCTGGCCGATATGGTGGTGAAAGAGAGCGGCTTTGCTGAACTGATTCCGGAAGCCGAGGTGATGATCTTCGATGAAGCGCATCAGATCCCCGATATCGCCAGCCAGTATTTTGGTCAGTCGCTGTCCAGCCGTCAGCTGCTGGATCTGGCCCGGGATATCAATATCGCCTACCGGACCGAACTCAAAGATACCCGCCAGTTGCAGAAGTGCGCCGACCGCCTGGCTCAGAGCGCGCAGGATTTCCGCCTGCAACTGGGTGAACCTGGCTACCGCGGCAATCTGCGCGAATTGCTGGCGGATGCCAGCATCCAGCGGGCGTTGCTGCTGCTCGACGATGCGCTGGAGCTCTGTTACGACGTAGCGAAACTGGCGCTTGGCCGTTCGGCGCTGCTGGACGCCGCTTTTGAGCGCGCCACCCTTTATCGCGCCCGGCTGCAACGTCTGAAAGAGGTCAATCAGCCCGGTTACAGCTACTGGTATGAGTGCAACTCGCGCCACTTTACTCTGGCGCTCACCCCCCTGACGGTGGCAGAGAAGTTTAAAGAGGTGATTGGCCAGAAGCCCGGTAGCTGGATCTTCACTTCGGCAACCCTGTCGGTGAATGACGATCTCGGCCATTTTACCGGCCGCCTTGGCATTGACGATGCCCAAACGTTACTGCTGCCGAGCCCCTTCGACTATGCCAGCCAGGCGCTACTCTGCGTGCCGCGTGGCCTTCCTGAAGCCCGCCAGCCCGGCGCGGCGCGTCGTCTGGCGCAGATGCTGCGCCCGATGATCGAAGCCAATAACGGGCGCTGTTTTATGCTGTGTACCTCTCACGCCATGATGCGCGAGCTGGCGGCGGAGTTTCGCGCCACCATGACCCTGCCAGTGTTACTCCAGGGCGAAACCGGCAAGGGGCAGCTATTGAGCCAGTTTATCGAAGCGGGTAACGCCCTGCTGGTCGCGACCAGCAGCTTCTGGGAAGGGGTGGACGTGCGCGGCGATGCGTTGTCTTTGGTGATTATCGATAAACTGCCGTTCACCGCGCCGGACGATCCGTTGTTAAAGGCGCGCATGGAAGACTGCCGTCTGCGCGGCGCCGATCCCTTTAACGACGTGCAGTTGCCGGAAGCGGTCATCGCCCTGAAACAGGGAGTAGGGCGTCTGATTCGCGACGTCGACGATCGCGGGGTGCTGGTGATTTGCGACAGTCGCCTGGTCATGCGCCCTTACGGTGAGGTATTCCTGAACAGTTTGCCACCGGCGCCGCGCACCCGGGATATAAAGCGGGCAGTCGCCTTCCTGACCGACAGCGCGGCGCAGTAATTCGCGCCCGGCTGTGGTATGATGCGCGCCGTTTTTATCCACCGGGGTTGACTGAACCATGCGAATCCTCGCCATTGATACTGCCACCGAAGCCTGTTCCGTCGCACTCTGGCTAGACGGCCAGGTGTTGAACCACTTCGAACTTTGCCCGCGCGAACACACCCAGCGTATTTTGCCTATGGTGCGCGATATCCTGAACCAGGGCGGCATTTCTTTGTCTGAACTGGATGCACTGGCCTTTGGGCGTGGCCCGGGTAGCTTCACCGGCGTACGTATCGGTATCGGCATTGCCCAGGGACTGGCGTTGGGCGCAGAGCTGCCGATGGCGGGCGTCTCGACGCTGGCGACTATGGCGGAAGGCGCCTGGCGGCGTACCGGAGCGACCCGGGTGCTGGCGGCCATCGATGCCCGCATGGGTGAGGTATACTGGGCAGAGTACCAGCGCGATGAGCAGGGGGTGTGGCACGGTGAAGAGAGCGAAGCGGTACTCAAGCCCGAAGCCGCCTGTGAGCGTATGGCGCAGCTTGATGGCGAATGGGCCACCGTCGGTACTGGCTGGCAGGCCTGGCCGGAAATGGGCGCCGATAGCCAACTGACGCTGAAAGATGGCGAGGTGACACTGCCGGAAGCGCGCGACATGCTGCCGCTGGCGCAGTGGTGTATCGACCAGGGGAAAACCGTGCCGGTCGAGCAGGCCGAGCCAGTCTATCTGCGAAACGAAGTGGCCTGGAAAAAACTGCCTGGCAGAGGCTGACTCTGCCAGATTAACGTTATCTACCGCGCGCGTTGCGGTCGCGGAAAGGAGTCTATTATGGCGGGTCGATTCTCTACAGGACGCTGGCTCGTAGCGCCATTACTGGCGCTGACGCTGAGCGGCTGCATTAGTGTACCGGAGGCCATTCGTGGCACCAGCCCCACGCCTCAGCAGGATCTCATCAGGGTGATGAATGCCCCGCAGCTTTACGTCGGCCAGGAGGCGCGCTTCGGCGGCCGGGTGGTGGATGTGAAGAATCTGCAGGGCAGCACCCGGCTGGAGATCGCCACCGTACCTCTGGATGCCAGCGCCGCCCCGGTGCTGGGTGCCGCCTCGGTCGGGCGTATCTACGCCGATGTTAATCAGTTCCTCGACCCGGTGGATTTCCGTAATCGTCTGGTGACCGTGGTGGGCCCCATCACCGGCACTGAAAAGGGAACCATCGGCAAAACCCCCTATAACTACCTGATCGTACAGGTTAACGGCTTTAAGCGCTGGCGCGTGACCCAGCAGGTGGTGATGCCGCCTCAGCCGATTGATCCCTGGATGTGGGGGCCGGGTCCCTGGCGCTATGGGCCATGGGGAGGCTGGTACAGCCCCATGCCGGCTCAGGTTCAAAGCGTCGTGACTGAATAATCTTTTGATTTTTAGAAATATTTAACAGCGGCCTGGCCGCTGTTTCTTTATATCCAGGACGGATAGAGAAATTTAGTGATGTGCTTCGCAACCTTTAATCCGGCTAATAAATAAACTGGTACGCTGAGTTAATATTATGTTAATGGGGCGTTATGAGACCAGGTTGCGATGACGATGAATAATAAATTCAGAGGTGAATCCTTGAACAAGGTCTGGCTTAAGCGCTATCCGGCGGATGTCCCGGCGGATATCAATCCCGATCGCTATCTGTCGCTGGTGGAGCTGTTTGAACATGCCACCACCAAATATGCGGATCGTCCCGCGTTTGTGAACATGGGGGAGGTCATGACCTTCCGCAAGCTGGAAGAGCGCAGCCGCGCCTTTGCAGCCTGGCTTCAACAGGGACTGGGGCTGAAAAAAGGGGACCGGGTGGCGTTGATGATGCCCAACCTGCTGCAGTATCCGGTGGCGCTGTTCGGTATTTTGCGCGCCGGTATGGTGGTCGTCAATGTGAACCCTCTTTATACGCCGCGCGAGCTGGAACACCAGCTTAACGATAGCGGCGCCAGCGCCATTGTAATTGTATCGAACTTTGCCCACACCCTGGAAAAGGTGGTGGCGCGCACGCCGGTACGTCACGTCATTCTGACCCGCATGGGCGATCAGCTTTCCACGGCCAAAGGCACCCTGGTCAACTTCGTGGTGAAGTACGTGAAACGGCTGGTGCCCAAATATCATCTGCCGGACGCCATCTCCTTTCGTAGCGCGCTTCAGCGCGGTTATCGCATGCAGTACGTCAAGCCGGAACTGAACGGCGATGATTTAGCCTTTCTGCAGTATACCGGCGGTACCACCGGCGTGGCGAAGGGGGCGATGCTGAGCCACCGCAATATGCTGGCTAACCTGGAACAGGTAAAGGCGACCTACGGTTCGCTGCTGATGAGCAACACCGAACGAGTGGTGACCGCGCTGCCGCTCTACCATATCTTCGCCCTGACCATGAACTGCCTGCTGTTTATCGATCTGGGTGGCCAGAACCTGCTGATCACTAATCCGCGCGATATTCCCGGCATGGTGAAAGAGCTGGCGAAGTTCCGCTTTACCGCCATTACCGGGGTGAATACGCTGTTTAACGCGCTGCTGAATAACAGCGAATTCTGTAAGCTGGACTTCTCGAATCTGCATCTTTCCGCCGGAGGCGGCATGTCGGTACAGCACGTGGTGGCGGAGCGCTGGGAAAAGCTTACCGGACGTTATCTGCTGGAAGGCTACGGTCTGACGGAGTGCTCGCCGCTGGTGAGCGTCAATCCGCATGATATTACGTATCACAGCGGTAGTATCGGCCTGCCTATTCCCTCCACCGAGGTCAAGCTGGTTGACGAAGAGGACAACGAGGTCGCGCCGGGCGAACCGGGCGAGCTGTGCATTCGCGGCCCTCAGGTGATGACCGGCTATTGGGGTCAGCCTCAGGCCACGGAAGAGATCCTGCGCGATGGCTGGCTGCACAGCGGCGATATCGCGGTGATGGATGAACAGGGCTTCCTGCGCATCGTCGATCGCAAAAAGGATATGATTCTGGTTTCGGGTTTTAACGTCTATCCCAACGAGATAGAAGATGTGGTGATGCAGCACGAAGCGGTGCAGGAAGTGGCTGCCGTGGGGGTGCCTTCAGAAACCAGCGGCGAGGCGGTGAAGTTGTTTGTGGTGCGTAAGAGCAATACTCTGACCGAAGAGTCCCTGATCGCGTTTTGCCGCCGTAATCTTACCGGTTACAAGGTGCCGAAACAGGTTGAATTCCGCGAAGACCTGCCGAAATCCAACGTCGGAAAAATTTTACGACGCGAACTGCGTGACGCAGAGCGTAATACAAGTAACAATAGCGACTAGATTCACAGGTCAGTCGCCCGAACGCCGGTCAGCCGGCGTTTTTTTTGGCCGCAAACCGAAAGAGAACACAATTTGAATTACCAGATGATTACCCAGGACGCGCAACTGGCGGATGTGTGCCAGCAGGCGCGCCTTGTTCCTATGGTGGCGCTGGATACTGAATTTGTCCGTACCCGCACCTACTGGCCCCGCCTGGGGCTGATTCAGCTGTTCGATGGCGAACAGACATCGCTTATCGATCCCCTGACCATTACTGACTGGGCGCCAATGAAGGCGCTGTTGCAGGATGAAAAGGTCACCAAGTTTCTGCACGCGGGAAGCGAAGATCTGGAGGTGTTCTGGCACGCGTTCGATATGATGCCGACGCCGATGATCGACACCCAGGTGCTGGCGGCGTTTTTGGGCCATCCACTCTCCTGCGGTTTTGCGACCATGGTCGAGAAGTACAGCGGTGTGGTGCTGGATAAAAGCGAATCGCGTACCGACTGGCTGGCGCGCCCCCTGACGGAGCGTCAGCTCGACTATGCGGCGGCGGACGTCTGGTACCTGTTGCCCATCGCCCGTCGCCTGATGGACGAGATCGACCAGACCGGCTGGCTGGCGGCGGTGGAAGACGAATGTCGCCTGATGGCGACCCGGCGCCGTGAACAGCTGGATCCCGATGAGGCCTGGCGCGATATCGGTAACGCCTGGCAACTGCGTACCCGCCAGCTGGGCTGCCTGCGACTGCTGGCCTCATGGCGCCTGCGCAAGGCCCGGGAGCGGGATATGGCGGTCAATTTCGTGGTGCGTGAAGAGCATCTGTGGCAGGTGGCGCGCCATATGCCGGGAACTCTGGGCGAGCTGGACAGCCTGGGGCTTTCCGGCAGCGAAATCCGCTTTCACGGTAAAACCCTGATCCGGCTGGTGGAAGAGGCGAAAGCGCTGCCCGAAGCGGCGCTACCGGCACCGCTGGCGAATCTTGTCGATATGCCGGGCTATCGCGGCATCTTCAAAGAGATTAAAGCGCTGGTGCAGAAGGTGGCGGAAAATCATGGTCTGAGCCCTGAGCTGCTGGCATCGCGTCGCCAGATTAACCAACTGCTGAACGCCCACTGGCAGCTGAAACCGGCCACTCTGGCACCGGAACTGGCCAGCGGCTGGCGTGGACGGCTGTTCGGCGACCAGCTACAAGCGCTGCTCGCGAATCGTTAAGCCACGAAAATCAGCCCTGACGGCGCTGCCGCAGGGCTGAATAAAATATCTCCCGTAGCCTGAGGCCGAAGGAGATATTTTGACGTCAGGACTTCGACTCTTCCATTTCCGGAAGCGTCACATTGAGCTCCAGAATGGAAATATCTTCACCCTTTTGATCCAGCTGTACTGAAACCATTTCCGGATCGATCTTTACGTACTTGCAAATCACTTCCAGAATGTCCCGCTTAAGCTGCGGCAGGTAGTGAGGTTCGGTATCGCCACGACGGCGTTCTGCAACGATAATCTGTAAACGTTCTTTGGCGATGTTGGCGGTGTTCTTTTTTCGGGACAGAAAAAAGTCAAGTAATGCCATGACTTATCCTCCGAACAGGCGTTTCAGGAAACCTTTCTTCTCTTCTTCAATGAAGCGGAAAGGACGTTCTTCTCCCAGCAGACGATCCACGGCATCGGCATAGGCTTTGCCCGCATCGGCCGTTGCGTCCAGGATCACCGGCTCCCCCTGGTTAGAGGAGCGCAGCACTGACTGATCTTCCGGAATCACGCCCAGCAGCGGAATGCGCAGAATTTCCAGCACGTCTTCCATGCTCAGCATATCGCCCCGGGTGACGCGACCAGGGTTGTAGCGGGTCAGCATCAGATGCTCTTTAATCGGCTCTTCGCCGTTTTCGGCGCGGCGTGATTTGGACGACAGAATCCCCAGGATGCGGTCAGAGTCGCGCACGGAGGAGACTTCCGGGTTAGTGGTGATGATGGCTTCATCCGCAAAGTAGAGCGCCATCAGCGCGCCAGTCTCGATACCGGCAGGGGAGTCGCAGACGATGAAATCGAATTCCATCTTTTTCAGTTCATCGAGCACTTTTTCCACGCCTTCGCGGGTCAGTGCGTCTTTATCGCGCGTCTGCGACGCCGGGAGAATATGAAGGTGTTCGGTACGCTTATCTTTGATTAGCGCCTGATTAAGCGTGGCATCGCCCTGGATAACGTTAACGAAATCGTATACGACACGGCGTTCACACCCCATGATCAGGTCGAGGTTACGCAGGCCGATATCGAAGTCAATAACGACAGTTTTCTTTCCCTTCTGTGCCAGACCTGTAGCGATGGCCGCGCTGGAGGTGGTTTTTCCAACGCCCCCTTTACCTGATGTAACTACAATAATGCGTGCCATAAGAAATTCCTTGTTAAAAGGGCTTATCAATTAAAAGGTTGTACGGTAAGAGCGCCGCCTATCAGCTGTAGCCGGGCCGCCTTACCTGAAAAATCGGCCGGAATCTGCTCACTAAGCCAGTAGACTCCGGCAATAGACACCAGCTCTGCCGTCAGGCTGATGCTGAATATCTGCGCATCGCGGCAGCCGCTGGCGCCTGCCAGCGCACGACCACGCATGGTCCCATAAATATGGATATTGCCGTCGGCGATAAGCTCGGCGCCCGCGCTGACGTGGCTGGTTACCACCAAATCACAGTTTGGCGCATAAATGCGCTGACCGGAACGTACCGGCGTATCGATAATGCGCGTTTTTGTGACGGATGTTGCAACTGGCTGCGGTGGGGAGGGCGGAGGCTCGACCGCACGCGGCTTCTCTTTACCCTCGCTCATCAGCGGCAGGCCCGCGCGTTCGATGCGCTCGCGCAGGAGAGGATCCTTGCAGCCGCTTACGCCAACCACGCGTAAACCGCTTTCCACAACCGCCTGCTGGATGGGCTCCCATTCGGCATCGCCAGTGAGACCGGTGACATTGAGCACGATGGGGGCGTGTTTCAGAAACGCGGGGGCCTGGGCGACTTTCTCCCGCAACGCCTCGCGGATCACACCGGGCTGAGCGTCATGCAAATGAACCACAGAGAGAGTGAAACTGCTGCCTTTTAGCTCGATGGGTGTGTTTGACATCCTGGCCTTACTCAATTCAGTTTTTAGAGTCCACGTTCGCGGGACGATATTCCGATGTACAGCAGGCATGTTATAGTCAGCGTTATATTCAGGCAAGTAACCAACCGGTGAAATCAGAGTAAAATTATGCTTTGTGCGATCTATCGAAGTTCAAAACGCGATCAGACCTATCTTTATGTCGAAAAAAAAGACGATTTTTCACGCGTACCGCAGGATCTGATGCAGGGATTTGGCGTCCCGGCGTTTGCCATGCTATTGCCGCTGGACGGCACGAAAAAATTAGCTAATGCCGAAATAGAAAAAGTAAAACAGGCACTCAGCGAGCAGGGCTATTATTTACAACTGCCTCCTCCGCCGGAAAGTTTACTTAAGATTCATCTGGAAACTCAGCGGGAGAAATAATATTTCGCCGGATCCGGATATTTCCCGGGGATTTGTTTTCAGCCACAGGCGCCGTTTTCCGGCGCCTTTCTTATATCGCTACCCCAATGATTGACAGTTTGCCCGCCCGCCGTGGATAGTGGGCGGATAACCTGACAACACTACAATCTGAAGGGGAGCATCATGTACCGACATCACAACTGGCAGGGGGCGCTGCTGGATTACCCGGTCAGTAAGGTCGTCTGCGTCGGCAGCAATTACGCCATGCATATTCGCGAGATGGGCAGCGTAACGCCAGAAGAGCCCGTGCTGTTTATTAAACCAGAAACTTCGCTCTGCGATCTGGGCCAGCCGCTGGCGCTGCCTCAGGGAATGGGGGAAGTGCATCACGAGGTGGAGCTGGCGGTGCTGATTGGCTCAACGCTGAAACAGGCCACCGAAGAGCATGTGCGTCAGGCCATCGCCGGTTACGGCGTGGCGCTCGATCTGACGCTGCGCGAACTGCAGGGCAAACTCAAGAAGGCGGGGCGACCGTGGGAGAAAGCTAAAGGCTTCGACAATGCCTGCCCGATCTCCGGCTTTATTCCGGCTGCGGAATTTCATGGCGATCCGCAGAACACGCCGCTTTCGCTGACTGTAAATGGCGACGTGCGCCAGCAGGGCACCACTGCCGATATGATTCATCCCATCCTGCCGCTGATTGCTTATATCAGTCGCTTCTTTACCCTGCGCGCCGGCGATGTGGTGTTGACGGGAACGCCTGAAGGCGTTGGAGCACTGCACAGCGGCGATGAACTGGCGATTGGTTTTGACCATCGCGAACTGACAACCCGGGTGCTGTAACGACGAGGGGGAAGAGTGGCAGAAACAGAGATACAGACGCTTTCGTCGACCGAGGTCTACCGCAATAAATGGATGACCCTTAAAGAGGATCGCATTCGCAGGGCCGATGGCAACGAAGGGCTCTATTCGGTGGTGGTCAAACCGGACTTTGTGGTGATCCTGCCGGTAGAAGGGGAATTTATCTATGTGGTGGAGCAGTATCGCTATCCGTTGGGACAACGTACTCTTGAACTGCCTCAGGGAACCTGGGAAACGGCGCCCGATGCCGATCCGCTGGCGCTAGCGGCAGGCGAGCTGCGCGAGGAGACCGGGCTCCAGGCCAACAGTATGACCTGGGTGGGATATCAGAAGCTGGCGCAGGGGTATTCCAGTCAGGGATACCATATTTATCTGGCAAGCGATCTGAGCCACGACAGCCAGCAACTGGATGCCGAAGAGCTGGGGCTGACTGCCGGTAAAATAAAGATCGGCGACTTTATGGCGCTGATCCTGGAGGGAAAGGTCAGCGATGCCACCTCGGTGACCGCCTTCCTGCTGGCCCGGGCTAAGGGGCTGCTGGGGTAAAGGACTATAATGGAGAAATAGCGGTTTGCTTGACGGCGGCCGCCATGCCCTTTATAACGTGCAGCTTATTTTCCGACGACCAGGACCACGCCAATGACCGAAACGCCTTTCTGGCAGCGTAAAACGCTGGAACAAATGAGCGATGAGGAGTGGGAGTCCCTCTGCGATGGCTGCGGGCAGTGCTGCCTGCACAAACTGCAGGATGAAGTGACCGACGAGATCTATTTTACCAATGTGGCCTGTCGGCAGCTCAATATTAAAACCTGCCAGTGCCGCAACTATGAGCGGCGCTTTGAATATGAATCGGACTGCATCAAGCTGACCCGGGAAAACCTGCCGACCTTCGAATGGCTGCCGCCCACCTGCGCCTATCGGTTGCTGGCGGAAGGCAAGGGGCTGCCGGTCTGGCACCCTTTGCGCAGCGGCTCTAAGGCGGCGATGCATGCCCAGCGTATCTCGGTGCGCCATATTGCAGTACCGGAATCCGAGGTTCGCGACTGGGAAGAGCATATTCTCAACCATCCTCAGTGGGAAAGTCGACGCTGAAATGAAACAGCCGGATTGCGTCGGCTGTTAAATAAGCATTAAGCGCCTGTCTCCCTGCAATCTATAGCCCCGCCTTGCGAGTATTTATCAATCGCTTTGTATTTATACGGAAATATTCATTCTGTTGCGCATTTTCCTTATTAACGTAATGATTTTGCGCGATAAATCTTATTTCCTCCTTTACTTTTCGCCATTTTTTGCCAGACTTCTTAGCACGAGGATGGGCATGTGCCCGGCAAATAACAGGAGTACAAAAATGGGACTGTTTAATTTTGTAAAAGAAGCGGGTGAAAAGCTTTGGGATGCGGTGACCGGTCAGGACGACCAGCGCGGCGACCTTATCAAAAAGCATCTGGAAAAAACGGGTCTGGCCGGTGCTGACAAAGTGGAAGTCGAAGTAAAAGGCGATAAGGTTATCGTCAAAGGCGACGGCCTGAGTCAGGAGCAGAAAGAGAAGATTCTGGTGGCTGCGGGTAACGTCGAAGGCGTGGGCGACGTGGAAGATCAGGTGACCGTGGCGGCGGGCGACAGCGCGGCGGCCAGCAAGTCTTACACGGTGAAGAAAGGGGATACCCTGAGCGCTATCGCGAAAGAAGTTTATGGCGATGCCAACCAGTACAACAAGATCTTCGAAGCCAATAAGCCGATGCTGAGCGACCCGAATAAAATCTATCCGGGCCAGACGCTGCGCATTCCTCAGTAATTCGCTGAGATGAAAAAAAACCTCCGACTGGAGGTTTTTTTATGGGATTAATGCTTGAAAATACCGCGCCGCTTCGGCTTCACAAACTGGGCAATTACCACCACCAGCGCCACTATCAGGTAAGCGGCAAAGATGCCTACCAGCCACTGCGGCATTTCCAGCGACAGAAATTCCCACTGACGTACCGAACAGTCGCCGGTAGCGACGAAAACCTGCGGCAACCATTTATCCAGCGGCAGCCATGTGGGGAATCGGGCGGCGAAATCACACACCTGGAAAGGCGAAGGGTGCAACTGCATCATAGTGTGCTGCCAGGCCAGCTCCAGACCGCGCCAGGCGCTGTAGATCCAGACCGCCAGCGCCACAAAGCGCAGTGGGGTTTTCGGGGCGATGGCGCCCAGCAGACCGGCGCCCATCACGCCAAATAGCGCACAGCGCTCGTAGATACAAAGCACGCAGGGTTGCAGCTTCATAACATGCTGGAACCAGAGCGCGACCAGCTCCAGCGCAAAGGCCGTCAGGGCCATCAGCAGCCATGCGCCCCGACCGCGTGAGCATTGGTTGAGATATTGCAACATAAATAACATTCCCTGCTAAATTCGTTCGCGCAGTGTAAACCAATTCGCCGCCCGCGCCATCAGGCGGACAAAAAATTATACACTTCCGTATATGGGGTACTGGCGGCGGGTCGTGCCCGCCATCGGTTGTTATGGCTTGAGCGGTGGAGTGCTAATCCAGCCATGGGCCAGCATCCAGTCTGTTGCGGGCGTCAGGAAAAACGCCACGCCGAGAAGCCCCACCAGGGTTAGCACCAGGGTGTAGGGCAGCGCCATCAACACCATGCGGCCGTAAGAGAGGCGGATTAGTGGCGCCAGGGCCGAGGTGAGCATAAACAGGAATGCCGCCTGACCGTTGGGCGTCGCCACCGACGGCAGGTTGGTACCGGTGTTAATCGCCACTGCCAGCAATTCATACTGCTGCGGATCGATAGCGCCGTTAAGCATGGCGCTTCGCGCTTCGTTAATGTAGACGGTACCGACAAACACATTGTCAGAGATAGATGACAGCAGGCCATTGAAGACGTAGAACAGCGACAGCTGAGTGTGGGGCGATGCCTGGAGCACGAATTCGATAATCGGCTGGAATAGCTGCTGGTCGATAATGACGGCGACGATGGCAAAGAAGACCGTCAGCAGCGCGGTAAAGGGCAGGGCCTCGGTAAAGGCGCGCCCGATAGTATGCTCGTCGGTGACGCCGCACAGCGAAGTGGCCAGGATAATCACCGACAGGCCAATCAGTCCCACCTCGGCCATATGCAGCGCCAGTGCGGTAATCAGCCAGATGCCGATCAGCCCCTGAATCACCAGCCGTACCTGCTCCTGGCGGTTACGCTGGCGGGCCTCTTTCTGAGCGAACTCTTTCAGTACGGCCCGAACGCTTTCCGGTAACGGTTCGCCATAGCCCAGCACCTTCAGGCGCTCCAGCAGCATACAGGTTATCAGACCGCAGAACAGTACCGGCACGGTAACCGGCGCCATGCGCAGCAGGAAGTCGCCAAAGTGCCAGTTGGCTGCTCGGGCGATAATCAGGTTCTGCGGTTCGCCGACCATGGTCATGACGCCGCCCAGCGCAGTACCCACGGCGGCGTGCATCATCAGACTGCGCAGAAAACTGCGGAACTGCTCCAGCGTGGCCTTATGATCCTGGAAGATGTCGTTATCGTTTGACAGATCGCCGTCATCGTCACGACTGGAAGCCACCCGGTGGTAAATACCGTAAAAACCGACGGCGACGCTGATAATCACCGCGACCACCGTCAGAGCGTCCAGAAAAGCAGAAAGAAAGGCGGCAGCCAGACAAAAAGAGAGGGAGAGCAGCATCTTGGAGCGAATGCCCAGCAGCAATCGGGTAAAAATCAGCAGCAGGAGCTGCTTCATAAACCAGATGCCGGCGACCATAAAGATCAGCAGTAGAATCACTTCAAGGTTATTGGCGACCTCGTCGCGCACGTGCTGGGCGCTGGTCATGCCGAAGGCGACAGCTTCAATAGCCAGCAGGCCGCCGGGCAGCAGCGGATAGCACTTCAGCGCCATGGCCAGGGTAAAGATGAACTCTGCCACCAGCAGCCAGCCTGCCGCAAAGGGGCTGACAAAGAAGAACACCAGTGGATTGATCACCAGAAAACAGAGTATCGCCAGCTTATACCAGTCCGGAGACTGTCCCAGGAAGTTGCGATAAAGAGCGCGGCCAGTGGATATTTCCTTCATGGATTGAGATCTTCCGTTATTTTGTTCTGAATGACACGAGAGGAATTATCCAGCCTACTCCCCGAACCTGGAGCTGACAAGGCGCGCTCCTGCAGGATTGTCACCTGGATAAGACTGAAATGTCTAAAAAGTGAGCGGGGACACGCTAATTTGTTATCCGTGCGTGCTATCTGCCTGGCTGTGCATCTGGTATGATGAGTCCCCATGATTAAGCCAGGTTAATGGAAATTTCACTATGGTGATAAAGGCGCAGAGCCCAGCGGGTTTCGCGGAAGAATATATTATTGAGAGCATCTGGAAAAATCGCTTTCCGCCGGGATCCATTCTGCCTGCCGAGCGTGAGCTATCTGAATTGATTGGCGTTACCCGAACCACCCTGCGCGAAGTACTTCAACGTCTGGCGCGCGACGGCTGGTTAACCATTCAGCACGGCAAACCGACCCGGGTAAATAACTTCTGGGAAACGTCTGGTCTGAATATCCTTGAAACCCTGGCGCGTCTCGACCACGAAAGCGTTCCCCAGCTCATCGATAATCTGTTGTCGGTCAGAACCAACATCGCCACCATCTTTATTCGTACCGCGCTGCGTAATCATCCTGATGAATCACAGCAGGTGCTGGCCAGCGCTCAGTCGGTGGAAGATCATGCTGATGCCTTCGCCGAACTGGATTACGGTATTTTCCGCGGGCTGGCATTCGCCTCCGGGAATCCGATCTACGGCCTGATTCTGAACGGCATGAAAGGGCTGTACACCCGTATCGGGCGGCACTACTTTTCCAGCCCGGAAGCGCGTGCTCTGGCACTGGGCTTCTACCATAAACTGTCGACGCTGTGTCGCGAATCGCTTCACGATCAGGTGTATGACGTGGTGCGAACCTACGGTCGTGAAAGTGGGGATATCTGGCACCGGATGCAGAAGAATCTGCCGGGTGACCTGGCGATGCACGGCCACTAATTCCGCCCGCCACCAGAATAAAAAATGCCGGTAAGCAGTTACGCTAACCGGCATTTTTTTCGCTACAGAGTATTGTTGACCCGTGGCGGGCAGCGTTCCAGCAGTTCGACGCTGCCGTCGTCGTTCTGCTGCTCCAGCAGCACATCAAAACCCCACAGCCGGTGCACATGCTTCAGCACCTCGCGGCGTCCTTTATCCAGCGGCACCCGATTATGCGGGATATAACGCAGCGTCAGCGAACGGTCGCCGCGCAGGTCGACATTCCAGACCTGAATGTTGGGTTCCAGATTGCTCAGGTTGTACTGGCTGGAAAGGCGTGAACGCAGCTCCTGGTAACCCTCTTCGTTGTGGATCGCCGAAATCTCCAGATAGTTTTTGCGATCGTCATCTTCTACCGCAAACAGCCGGAAATCCCGCATCAGCTTCGGCGACAGGAACTGGCTGATAAAGCTCTCGTCCTTAAAATCGCGCATGGCGAAGTGCAGGGTATCCAGCCAGTCCTTACCGGCCATTTCCGGGAACCAGTAGCTGTCCTCCTCGGTGGGGGACTGACAGATGCGCTTGATGTCCTGGAACATGGCGAAACCCAGCGCGTAGGGGTTAATGCCGCTGTACCAGGGGCTGTTATAGGGCAGCTGATAGACCACGTTGGTGTGGTTATGCAGAAATTCCAGCATAAAGCGGTCGCTAACCTTGCCCTCGTCGTACAGGTGGTTGAGGATGCTGTAATGCCAGAAAGTGGCCCAGCCTTCGTTCATCACCTGAGTCTGCTTTTGCGGATAAAAATACTGGCTGACCTTACGCACAATGCGCAGGATCTCACGCTGCCAGGGCTCCAGCAGCGGCGCGTTCTTCTCCATAAAGTACAGCAGGTTCTCCTGGGGCTCCGACGGAAAGCGATGGCTGGCCTCGACGGTTTTCTCTTCTTCGTGACGCGGCAGGGTGCGCCACAGCATATTGACCTGGCTTTGCAGGTACTCCTCACGGCTCTTCTGACGCGCTTTCTCCTCCTGCAGGGAGATCTTAGACGGGCGCTTATAGCGGTCCACCCCGTAGTTCATCAGGGCATGACAGGAGTCCAGCAGCTTTTCCACCTCATCCACACCGTAGCGTTCTTCGCACTCGCGAATATAGTTACGGGCAAAGATAAGGTAGTCGACAATCGAACTGGCATCGGTCCAGCTGCGGAACAGGTAGTTGTTTTTAAAGAAGGAGTTGTGCCCGTAGCAGGCGTGGGCCATCACCAGCGCCTGCATGGTAATGGTGTTCTCCTCCATCAGGTAGGCGATACAGGGGTCGGAGTTAATGACGATTTCATAAGCCAGCCCCTGCTGGCCGTGTTTATAACGCTGCTCGGTTTCGATGAATTTTTTGCCGAATGACCAGTGGGTATAGTTGATCGGCATTCCGATGCTGGAGTAAGCATCCATCATCTGCTCAGAGGTGATGACCTCAATCTGATGAGGGTAGGTTTCCAGCCGGTAGTATTTGGCTACCCGGTCGATCTCGGCCAGGTAATCCTCCAGCAGCCCGAACGTCCAGTCGGGGCCGTCGCTTAGATGTTTGGTGTCCTTGCTCGTGGAATCTGCAACAGTCGCCATCAGCGCCCCCTCATTGTTAACGGCTCTCATCTGAATGGAAAGCCTCAAAATCAAGCATAGAACAGGGGCAGCGTTTCGGGCGGTGAGCGGAATTTTTTTCATGGGCGGTTATTTTAATTTTTGTGCTGAATTTTTTTTATTATCCAGTATTTTTTACTGACAAAGATGTTGCAGGAGCACGAGATTCTGAATTCGCGATTTACCGCTACGCCAGCCACATTGTGAATTATGTCACCATAATAAAGCCCTATGTTGAATAACATTTTCATCTGGGTTATCAATTTGTAGCCAGAATATTATTCTTTTACTCAGAATGGAGCAGGCTATGCGAGTCATTGTGCTGGGAAGTGGGGTTGTGGGCGTCGCCAGCGCCTGGTATTTACGCCAGGCGGGACACGAAGTCACGGTCATTGACCGGGAATCCGGACCGGCAGAGGAGACCAGCGCCGGTAACGCCGGGCAGATCTCCCCGGGCTATGCGGCGCCTTGGGCGGCGCCGGGTATTCCGCTAAAGGCGGTTAAGTGGATGTTTCAGCGCCATGCGCCGCTGGCTATCCGCCCGGACGGCACCTCTTTCCAGCTCAAGTGGATGTGGCAGATGCTGCGCAACTGCGACGCCCGCCACTATGCGGAAAATAAAGAGCGCATGGTGCGGCTGGCCGAATACAGCCGCGACTGCCTGAAGGCGCTGCGCGCCAGCACCGGTATCGCTTATGAAGGGCGCCAGAAAGGGCTGATGCAACTGTTCCGCAGCCCTCAGCAGTACGAAAATGCGGCGCGCGATATCGCCGTTCTGGAAGAGGCCGGGGTGCCTTATGAACTGCTGGAAGCCGGACAACTGGCCCGGGCCGAACCGGCGCTGGCCTCCGTCGCCCACAAGCTGGCTGGCGGTTTGCGACTGCCGAATGATGAAACCGGCGACTGTCAGCTGTTTACCCGTGGACTTGCCCGCATGGCGGAAGAGGCGGGCGTCGAATTTCGCTATAACCTGCCGGTGGACCAGCTACTGACCGAAGGGCAACAGATTGCCGGTGTCAAATGTGGTAACGAAGTACTTAAGGCGGATGGCTACGTGATGGCCTTTGGCTCGTACTCTACGGCGATGCTTAAGGACATCATCGATATTCCGGTTTACCCCCTGAAGGGCTATTCGCTGACCATTCCCATTGCCGATGAGAGCGGGGCGCCGGTATCGACCATTCTCGATGAAACTTACAAGGTCGCCATTACCCGCTTCGACCAGCGTATTCGGGTGGGTGGCATGGCGGAGATCGTCGGTTTTAATACCGGACTACCAGCTGCGCGTCGCGCCACGCTGGAAATGGTGGTGCGCGATCTCTACCCGCGCGGCGGCCATATCGAGCAGGCCACCTTCTGGACCGGTCTTCGTCCCATGACGCCGGACGGTACGCCGGTGGTGGGCCGTACTCCCTGGAAAAACCTTTGGCTGAATACCGGTCACGGCACTCTGGGCTGGACTATGGCCTGCGGCTCTGGCCAGATGCTGAGCGATATTATCTCCGGGCGTACACCGGCGATCCCCAGTGAGGATCTGTCGGTAGCGCGCTATCTGCCGGGCTTTACTCCCGGCCATTCGCCGCGTCTGCACGGCGCACACTGACAGGGGGCTTTCTATGACGCGTCCTGTTCAGGCCAGTATTCATCTGGCCGCCCTGCGCCACAATTTGAGTCAGGTGCGCTATGCCGCGCCGCACTCCCGGGTGTGGGCGGTGGTGAAAGCCGACGCATACGGCCATGGTTTATCACGGGTCTGGTCGGCGTTGAGCGGTGCCGACGGCTTCGCGATGCTGAATCTGGAAGATGCTATACAGCTACGCGAGCGGGGCTGGAAGGGGCCGATTCTGATGCTGGAAGGCTTTTTCGATGCTCAGGAGTTGGCGTTGTTCGATCGCTATCGCCTGACCACCAGCCTGCACAGTCGCTGGCAGATTAAGGCGCTGGCCGATGCCCGACTCAGCGCGCCGCTGGATGTTTACCTTAAGATTAACAGCGGTATGAACCGGCTGGGGTTTGTGCCGGAGCAGGTACATCGGGTCTGGCGCCAGCTACGCGAACTGAAAAATGTGGGTGAGATGACCCTGATGGCTCACTTCGCCGATGCCGACCGGCCCGACGGCGTGGATGCGCCGATGGCGCGTATCAGCCAGGCGGCGGAAGGGCTGGAGGCGCCGCGCTCGCTGGCCAACTCGGCGGCGACGCTGTGGCACCCCCAGACCCACTACGACTGGGTGCGGCCGGGTATTGTGCTATACGGTGCTTCGCCGAGCGGTCGCTGGTGCGATATCGCCAGCGCCGGGCTGCGACCCGCCATGACCCTCAGTAGCGAAATTATCGGCGTGCAGACGCTTAAGGCGGGGGAGCGGGTGGGCTATGGCAGTCGCTATTGCGCGTCCGGCGAACAGCGTATTGGTATTGTGGCCTGCGGCTACGCAGACGGCTATCCGCGGGTAGCTCCGGACGGTACGCCGGTGCTGGTAGGCGGCGTGCGCACCGGGCTGGTGGGCACGGTTTCTATGGATATGCTGGCGGTGGATCTAACCCCCTGTCCCCAGGCGGGAATCGGTACGCCGGTAGAGCTGTGGGGCGAGCAGATTCGTATCGATGATGTGGCGGCTGCCAGCGGAACCATCGGCTATGAGCTGATGTGCGCGCTGGCGCCGCGCGTGCCAGTTGTGACAGCGTAACAATAGGGGAGGCGGCGGTTATTCCGCCTCTTCCTGGGTCACCCGGACCCCGATTTTCATTACCTGATTATCCTCTTTTTCCGCGACCGTCCAGACCAGACCGGCGTACTCCACCTGGTCGCCGACCACCGGGGCGCCGCCCAGGCGCTGAATCACCCACTCGCCCAGGGTCTGTTCGCTATTCTCCGCGTTATCCGGCTCCAGGCCGTAAATGGTCGCCACGTCGCCAAAGCGGGCGTTGGCCTCCAGAATAAAGTCGCCAAAGAAACGCTGGTCGAGCTCCGGCGATACTGGCGGGGTGTGGCTGAACAGTTTGCCCAAGGCGGGCAGATCGCGCTCGCGGCCAATCACGCACAGGATATCGCCTTCCCGCAGACGGGTGCTGCCGCTGGGGTGCAACAGACTTTTACCGCGAAACAGCGCGGCGATACGGGTATCTTTCGGCATATGCAGATCGCGCAGGGCGGCCCCCACGCACCACTTATCGGCGCTGAGCTGATAGATAAGCTGCTCCCAGGGCTTCTCCGGGTGGATATCCAGACCGATACGCGAAACCGGCCAGCCCACCAGCGGCACCACCACTTTGGCGCGCCTGGCCGCCCAGCTAAGGCTGGTACCCTGAAGCAGCAGCGACACCAGCACCACAAAGAAGGCGACGTTAAAGAACAGGCGTGAATTTTCCAGCCCCGCCATCATCGGGAATACCGCCAGAATAATGGGTACCGCGCCGCGCAGTCCGACCCAGCTGATAAACACCCGCTCGCGCAGGTTAAAGCTGCGAAACGGCAGCAACCCCAGAAACACCGACAGCGGACGAGCGAAGAAGATCATCCACAGTGAAAGCAGCAGCGCCGGTATCGCGATCGGCAGCAGATCCGACGGCGTCACCAGCAGCCCCAGCACCAGGAACATGCCGATCTGGGCCATCCAGGCCATACCGTCGAAGGTTTGTAGAATACCGAAGCGGTTGCGTACCGGGCGGTTACCCAGCAGGAAGCCGCACAGGTAGACCGCCAGAATGCCGCTGCCGTTCAGGGCGGTGGTAACGGCGAAAATCATAATCCCGCCGCTCAGGGCCAGTAGCGGGTAGAGCCCCTGGGGCAGAGAGATACGATTAATCACCTGCTGCAGAATAAAGCCGCCGATGCCGCCAAGCAGAATTCCCAGCCCGAACTGCTGCGCCAGATGCGCGAAGAACATCCAGCTCAGGCCGCTTTCATGCTGCTGAATCATCTCGATCAGGGTGATGGTCAGGAACACCGCCATGGGGTCGTTACTGCCGGATTCGATTTCAAGGGTGGCGCTGACGCGCTCGTTAAGTCCTTTTCCTCCCAGCAGCGAAAAGACGGCGGCGGCATCGGTGGAGCCGACGATGGCGCCAATCAGCAGTCCTTCCATCAGATTCAGGTTAAACAGCCAGGCGGCAGCCATTCCGGTGAGCCCCGAGGTCACCACTACGCCGAGCGTCGCCAGCGATAGCGCCGGTCCGAGCGCAACCCGGAACGAACTGGCCTGGGTACGCATACCGCCGTCCAGCAGAATCACCGCCAGCGCCAGGTTACTGATCAGATAGGCAAACGGATAGTTATCGAATGGAATGCCGCCGATGCCATCCACCCCGGCCAGCATACCGATGGCCAGAAAGATAACCAGGATTGGGATCCCAAGACGGGAAGAGAATGAGCTTAACAGGATGCTGAAAGTGACCAGCAACGAGCCGACGATAAAAAGGTTAAAAATGGTCCCGGCATCCAAGATAAAGAGTCCCCCAGCAGAGTTTTACAAAATGTTACCATGATACAGCTAAGTGCCGAAAACCGACCTGCGGAAAAGCGACCTGAATCGCCCTTATTTCAGGCAGGGATGACCATTCAGGCTAAGCGTTGCCCGTTTTCCATCGTGAATCAGTTCGCCGTGGGCGCCCAGCGGCAGCGTGACGGTGCAGGGTTCGTGACCGAAAGCCAGACCATCGACGATGGGGAGCCCCGTTCGTTCGCGCAGCGTGGCGCATACCTGGGCCAGATCGTACCCGTTATCATAATCGTTAGGGGCAGCGGCGCTGAAGCTGCCCAGCACAATAGCGCGCTGACGCGCCAGCACACCGGCATGGTGGAGCTGCAATAGCATTCGCTCTACCCGGAACGGGTGTTCGTTAATATCTTCGACCACCAGAATGCCATCGTCGATTTGCGGCAGCCACGGCGTGCCCACCAGGCTTATCAGCATCGCCAGATTTCCGCCCCATACCGTACCGCTGGTCCGACAGGCTGGCGCATCGCTGCGCCATTCCAGGGTAAAGCGGGGGGAGGTGAGCGCCTTCCAGAAGTGCTCTATGGTAAAGGGATCCAGCTCCGGCGCGCCAAAATTGCCCGCCAGCATCGGCCCGCTAAAGGTAATGACCCCTTCACGGGCCAGCAGCGCCAGTTGAAAGGCGGTGAAGTCGCTGTGGCCGCAAATCAGCAGCGGATTGCGGCGCTGGCGGTCGCTTAACGCCGGGTAGTCGATGGACTCCAGCAGTCGGCTGACGCCGTAGCCGCCGCGCACGGCCAGCACAATCGTCGGGTTTTCAGATAATTCTGCAAGTTGATTCAAATCCGCCAGCCGCTGTGCATCGGTACCGGCAAAGCGCTGTTCGCGCCGCCCGATAACGCCCGTGTTATGCACCTGATGGCCCGCTTCCCGCAACCGGGCGACGCCGCGTTCCGCGGCTTCCTGTTGAATGCAGTAACCGGAAGGAGCGACGAGATGAAAAGTGGCCATGGAATTTCCTTGCTGATTTAAATTCTGTATTGGTTATCATGCCGCGAGGCGTTGCGGTTGTCATCCGCAATGCCTTTGACCTGGAACCTGTTATCGAAAAAAGGGGAAGCGTAGTGAAGTTGAGATGGCTTATCGTACTGAGTGTGTTGCTGGTGGGTTGTTCGAGTAAGCCATCCCGGGTTCAACACGGGGGCTGGGAAGCGGGTCGCCCGGTTCAGGGGGCCCAGACCTGGATGCCGATTACCGAAGAGGCGGCAGAGACCTGGGGCGTCAGCCCGCGTCTGATTACCGCGATTATCGCCGTGGAATCCGGCGGTAATCCACAACTGGTCAGCCGCTCTAACGCAGTGGGGCTGATGCAGATTAAGGCGTCTACCGCCGGTCGCGAAGTCTATCGCCATGAAGGGCGAAGCGGCCAGCCATCGACCAGCGATCTTAAGGATCCGGCGCGCAATATTGATATTGGCGCGGCCTATCTGAGCATTCTGGAGAACGGCATTCTGCGCGGCATCGACAACCCGCAGACCATGGAGTACGCGCTGATCGTCTCCTACGTCAACGGTGCCGGGGCGCTGCTGCGGATATTCTCGTCGGATCGGGGAGAGGCGATTGAGCAGATTAATGACATGTCGCCGGAAGCGTTCTGGCAGTACGTGATGGATAACCATCCCTCTTCCCAGGCGCCGCGCTACCTGTGGAAGGTAAAGCGGGCGATGGAAAGTGCCTGATGCTTTAAGACAACGGCCCCGGTTCGGGGCTGTTTCTCATTGCGATTAAAAATCATACCCCGCAGTCACGATCACCTGGCGCTCTTTACCCCAGTAGCAGTTGTTGGTGCCGTAACAGCCCGCCACGTAATCACGTCCCGTCAGGTTAGTGGCGTTCACCTGGAGCGAAGCGCCGCGCAGGTTGCTGCTCCATTCCCCGAGATCGGCGCGTACCATAGCATCCACCAGGGTCACTGACGGAATACGACGGGTGTTCTCGTTATCGACCCACTGCTTGCCGATATAGCGCAACCCGGCGCCAAAGCTAATGCCGTAGTCCGCGCGGTAGTGGCCCCACAGCGAAGCGAACTGATCCGGCGTGACGTATGGAGTGTTGCCGTTATTGCCGTCGATGGCGTCTTTAAAGCGTACCTTGTTCCATGTGTAGCCAGCGATGGCAGAAAGGCGTGGGGTGATTTCGGTGCGCGCTTCCAGCTCAATGCCCTGGGAGTGCACTTTCCCTGCCGGTTCATAGTAGCTGCCCTGAATGACGCGGTTACCGACATCCTTCTGGGTCAGATCGTAGACGGCCAGGGTGTAGAGATCGCGGCTGCCCGGCGGCTGGTACTTCAGGCCCGCCTCATACTGCTGGCTGGTGGTGGGCTTCAGCAAATGGCCCTGGGCATCCGGTAGCACCTGAGGGGTGACGGCGGAACTGTAGCTGATATAGGGCGAGACGCCGTTCTGGAAGGCGTACAGCAAGGCGGCGCGGCCGCTGAAGCGATCGTCACGGCGGTTATCCACCACCCGGCTGTTATTCTCGGGCGTAACCGTGCGGCTTTTGGTTTCCAGACGGTCAAAGCGACCGGAGAGATCCAGATGCCAGCGGTTCCAGACCATCTCATCCTGCAGGTAGACGCCGGTCTGCTCGTAAACCCGACGAATATTCGAACGCAGCGCGCCGGGGATCATGGCGCCGCTGGCGTCGTAGTGCCACAAGTCGGTGCCGCCATTCTCGCCGCTCCAGGGATTCAGGTTAGTGGCCGACGCGCTGTCGCTCTGAATGCGGTTACGGAAGCGGTGATATTCGGCGCCCAGTACCAGGGTGTGATCCACGCTACCGGTGGCGAAATCTGCCTCCAGTTGATTATCCATTGCCCAGGCGTCAAGCGAAGAGTCTTCACCGCTGTAGTAGCGGGTCAGTTCATTGTGCTGCGCATCGGCCCAGCCGAGCTGGTAAGCCTGGTTAAGTTTAACGTTGGAGTGGGTGTAGCTGCCGTTAGAGCGGAAGGCCCAGACATCGTTAAACCGGTGAGCGAATTCGTAGCTGTAGATCTGCTCGTGACGCTTAAAGGCGTCGATACCTGGCTCCACATCCGAGAAATCGGTTCCCAGCTTATGGCCGGTAGAGGAATACAGACTACCATCCGCGGGTACCGAACCGTGGAAACCGCCGGAGGGATCTTTTTCCAGATAAGCGCGTAGCACCAGCGAAGTGTCGTCATCGGGCTGCCAGAGTACCGAGGGGGCAATGGCGTAACGTTCGTCGCGGGTGTTCTGATACTGGGTATCGGTATTTTTGGTCATCCCGGTCAGACGCCATGCCCAGTTCTGGTTAATGGCATCGGTATAGTCGAAGGCGGTGCCGTTGGTACTGTGATTACCGACCAGGGCGCGCAGGTGGCCTTCACGAGCGAACTGCGGGCGCTTCGAGGTCATCATCACCAGCCCGCCGGGGATGGTCTGGCCGTACAGGGCGGAAGAGGGACCGCGAATCACATCGATGCGTTCCAGGAACCAGGGATCGACCTGCAACACGTTATAGCTGCCGCCGTCGCTCATCAGGCGCAGACCGTCCAGGAAGGTGTTGTTGACATCGCCGCCGTGGAAGCCGCGCAGCGCTACGGTGTCGTAGCGGGTGGCACCGCCGGCGAAGCCGGTAAAGACGCCAGGGGTGTAATTCAGCGCGCTGTTAACGTCTGCAGAGCCCTGGTCTTCCATCTGCTGGCGGGGGACCACTGAAATCGCCTGGCCGGTTTCGATGAGCGGTTTATCGGTTTTGGTGGCGCCACGGCTGGTGGTGGCGCTGTACCCTTCGGTGGGGGTGGTGGCGGTATCCGGTGCTACGGCGCTGACCACCACGGTATCTTCGGCGCTAAACGCCGGGCCCGAGGCCAGTAGCGCCAGGGGGATAACCAGCGCGCGCCCTCTGCTATTCATTAACGTCATTATTGTTTTCCCGTCATCATCGATAAACGTTCACTTTAAAGTTAAACGCGAATTATTATCGTTGTCTTTTGCTTATTTCAAGACGTAAATGCGGATAAACAGAAGAAAAAAGCCCTTATTAATGAAAGGGCTGTGGAGATGGATAATTTCAGACATCATCCGGCGGCGGGGGCAGGGCGCTGAATTCGTACAACAGCCCCTGAAGCTGCGCCATTTTCTCCGGGCCGAACTGACGCTCGATTTCCCGATAGCCCTGTTCCACCTGGTGGCTGGCTTCCTGATACAGCGCTTCGCCGCGCGGCGTCAGCGAGGCGAACAGTTTGCGCTGATCGCTGACCGGTTTCATGCGCCAGACCAGGCCGTCGCGCTCCAGCCGGGTCAGGATGCCAGTCAGGCTGGGGCGCAGGATGCAGGCTTCGCTGGCGAGTTGATGGAAGTCCAGCGAGCGATGCACCGCCAGAATACGGATGACGCGCCACTGCTGCTCGGTCAGGTTATGCCGGTTCAGCACCGGGCGAAACCAGCTCATGGCCGTTTCCCGCGCCTGCAACAGGGCGATGGTCAGGGATTCATGCATAACGATTTCCACAGAATAAGAGTCTGTATCCAGTATATTTTTTTCCCTTCTGGCCGCAAGGCTTGTCGGTAATACTTTCACCACCTCCTGCTGAATCATCAAGTTATTAATATATTAACTGTTAATCCGGGCGTCAGTGTTGCGATCTCCGGAGCTTTCTGAGTGTGGCCTCATTAGCGTGTTTTCACAATGATGTTTCTGTTTTGTTAATTGCGTCACGCCTTTTGAAACAATATTTGAACAATAGAATGAGCCATAATAAAACCATCTCGTTAATGTATTAATGAAATGGACTGGCGAGGAAAGGGCTCGGGATCCGGTGCCGCGATTGCCAGTGACTATCCATCGATCTTTCCGGGAGTCCCTTATGAGCGACCTGGTCTCACAGCAAGCGGGCTTTAGCGCGCTCGAACAGCGGGTGATGAAGAAACTGTTCCGGCGTCTGATCCCCTTCCTGTTCGTGCTGTTCGTCTTCTCCTTTCTCGATCGTATTAATATCGGTTTTGCCGGTCTGACGATGGGCAAAGACCTGGGATTGAGCGCCACCATGTTCGGGTTGGCTTCTTCCCTGTTTTACGTGACCTACGTTATCTTCGGTATCCCTGGCAACATTATGCTGGGCATCGTGGGGGCCCGGCGTTGGATCGCCACTATCATGGTGCTGTGGGGAATTGCTTCCACCTGTACGATGTTTGCCACTGGTCCTGGCTCGCTATATGTACTGCGGATGATTGTCGGCATTACCGAAGCCGGTTTTCTGCCCGGGATCCTGCTCTATCTTACCTGGTGGTTTCCGGCCTGGTATCGGGCCAGAGCGAATGCGCTGTTTATGATCGCCATGCCGGTCACCATGATGCTGGGCTCGGCGGTTTCCGGCTATATTCTGGCGCTGGATGGCGTACTGAACCTGAAAGGCTGGCAGTGGCTGTTCCTGCTGGAGGGAATGCCGTCGATACTGCTGGGGATCGTGGTCTGGCACTACATGTCAGATAAACCGGCGGATGCCCGCTGGCTGACGAAGGAAGAGAAAGGGGCGCTGGAGGCGATGCTGGCCCGGGACAGGGCCTGGAGCCGCACAGCCCCCGTCGGGCGTTCGACCTGGCGCGAAGTGCTGACGCCTGTGGTGCTGATGTACACCCTGGCCTATTTCTGTCTGACCAATACCCTGAGCGCCATCAACATCTGGACGCCGCAGATTCTGCAAAGCTTTAACCAGGGCAGCAGCACCATTGTAATTGGCCTGCTGGCGGCGGTGCCCCAGCTGTGTACCATTATCGGGATGGTCTGGTGGAGCCGCCGTTCCGATCGCCGTCAGGAACGCAGAATCCATACTATCATTCCCTTTCTGTTTGCCGCCGTGGGCTGGTTGACGGCCTCCGCCACCGGTCACAGCCTGGTTCAGCTACTGGGCATTATTATGGCCTCGGTGGGTTCCTTTACTGCCATGGTGCTGTTCTGGACCACGCCGGACAGCACCATCAGCTTTAAGGCGCGGGCGGTGGCGATTGCGGTGATTAACGCCGTGGGGAATATTGGTTCAGGGCTTAGCCCGCTGATGATCGGCATTCTGCATGATCTCACCGGCAGTTTTAGCGCCGGATTGTGGTTTATGACCGGTTTGCTGGTGGTGGGCGCGGGCGTCATGGCGCGGATACCGATGGGACAACAGGCTTCAGCAACGCCCGTCGGGGCCATGGAAAAGGGATAGCGGATTGGGTGAGATCCTCTCCCCATAGGGGGAGAGGATGAGGGGGGCTACTGCTCTGCCGGTTGTGGGGCGCTGGCCTTTTCAGCCGGTTGCGAATTTGCCGACACGTTCGGAGCGGCGTGGCCCGGACGCTGAGACGGCACGTTATCACAAGGCTTGTCGCTGGCGCACAGCTGGTCCAACAGCTTAAGCGTCACGCCATTGGTCCAGCCGAAGCCATCCTGTAACGGATATTCACCGCCGCCACCGCCTGCACCCTGGCCGGTAACATCATACTTTTCGACCAGCTTCTGTTCCGCGTTATAGATGCGCTGCACATTGCTCAGGAAGCGCCAGCGGATGTCGCCCGCCAGTTCATCCTGAGCGTAGTGTTTCAGCCCTTCGACGGCCACCCACTGCAGCGGCGCCCAGCCGTTAGGCGCATCCCACTGCTGCCCGGAGTTCACGTCGGTGGTCAGCAGGCCGCCCTCTTTCAGAAGGTGGCTACGCACGGCGGCAGCCACCTTCGCGGCCCGCTCTTTATTAGACGTCTGGACATAGAGCGGGAACAGTGCGGCGGCGGTTAGCTGGCTGCGCACCCGATGGTGCTGCAGATCGTAATCCACATACCAGCCGTTCTTGCTGTTCCACATATGTTTCTCAATGGCCTGCTGGCGCTGGCTGGCAAGACTGGCATAGCGTTTCGCTTCTTCGGCTTTACCAGCCGCTTCGCTGGCGCGCGCCAGGGTCTTCTCCAGGTGATACATCAGCGCGTTAAGATCCACCGGTGCGATGCTGGTGGTACGAATGGTGGAGAGTTTTTTGGGGTCATCCATCCAGCGCGAGCTAAAGTCCCAGCCCGAGGCCGCGGCGGCCCGCAGATCGCGATAAATCTGCGCCGCCTTACGATCCGGATTGCTCTTCGCGGTGGTGACGTCGTCCAGCCAGGATTCGGGGCGCGGCGTATCCTTATCATCCCAGTAGCGGTTCAGCAGCGCGCCGTCGCGCAGTTTCACCACCCGTCCTTTGGCGTCGCCCTTATCAAGGGTATCGCTGCCCGCCATCCAGTACTGATACTCCTTCTTCATCTGGGGCAGGTATTTGGTCAGCGCTTCGCCGTTATCGTGGCTGGCCAGCAGCTCCACCATCATGGCGAAGAAGGGCGGCTGGGAGCGGCTCAGATAGTAGCTGCGGTTGCCGTTAGGAATATGGCCCCAGGTGTCTATCTCGTAAGCGAAGTTATCCACCATATCCTGGACTTTATCCCAGTTGCCGCTTTCGGCCAGCCCCAGCATGGTGAAGTAGCTGTCCCAGTAATAGACTTCGCGGAAGCGGCCGCCGGGTACGACGTAAGGTTTGGGCAGCGTCAACAGTGAATCCCATTCGCCGGTACTTTTCCCGGTGCGGGTCAGCACCGGCCACAGGCCGTCGATATGTTCGCGCAGGCTCTGGTCGGCAGGAGGCACATATTTTTCGCCCGCTTTGGGCAGCACGAAGTTCACCTCCACAAAGTGGCGTAGATCGAAACCGGACTGATTACGCTGCATACGATAGTCGGCGAGGATCATTAACGGATCGCTGCGCGGTACGGCGTCGGCGAAGGTTTTCTGATCGGGAAACAGTTTCGCGCTTTGTACGGCGGTGAACAGCGGGCCCAGAAGCGCATCCGGCGACTGAGGCGCGGGTCTGGCGGTCACGCTCTGTTCGGCATCGGCGGCAATGGCCTGGGGCATTAGCGAGACAAAAGCACCACCCAGCGCCAGCTGGATGGCCAGTAACAGGGTACGGGGACGGCGCAAATCAGATTTTGCCATGCATTATTCTCCTTATTCTCCATGCTCCCGGGCCACTGCCGGGATAGAGGCGATCAACCCTATGAAAACCTTAGCCGAATTTTTAGCGCAGCGGGGGGCCGAACTCACGATTAGTGAATTTTTTCGGACAATAAGAGCAGTGTCGTCCGGGGGGTGTTTCTTTTTTGAGCGTCGCTGTTTGTGACATATAAGCTAGCCTTACATATTTGTGTCTGTGAGCTGTATATGGAGGGTAAGGTGAAGAGTTCAGTCACTGAAAGACCTTCTTCCGGGTATCAGTTTCTGCAGGATACACTTCGTGAATGGGGCGTTACCTGTTACGCAGGTGTTACCGGAGGAGGCGTCATCCATTTTCTTAAGCACTTTGATTCCGTTGTTGATTCTGATACGAAAACACCGGGTTTCTATTCAATAGGTGAATACAGTGCGGGTTTTATTCCTCTGGGGTATTACCTGAGCAGCGGCGGGATATCTGCGGCAGTAGCAACCACCGGCGCGGCCAGCAAACTGCTGAGTTGTGGCCTGAGCGATGCGAAATTTCATGATATTCCGGCCATTTATATCCTTCCTCTCTCTGAGAGTGAAAGTCCGGGGCAGGCACCGTTACAGGACACTTCAGAATATGGTATCAACATCCTGGCGCAGTTGCGCAGTGAGTTGCCTGATTCCGTGTTTGTCCTCGACTCTTCGGCTACGCTGGCTGAGAAATTGTTGTCCGCCCGTTTCCGATTAGAACAGTGCAGGCCGGTGGTGTTGGTGTTACTGCACAGCGCACTTAGCAGTCCGGTGACTGTCCCAACTGAAAACGCTATTTTGTCGCCACCCGTTCCCCCGGATAGCCCTGCTGATTTTTGCGACGAATTTCGTCGGGCTAGTGATGGGCGGCGAGTGGTAGTGCTGGTCGGAGAAGAGATGGCGCGTTACCCGGGAGCGGCAGAGCTTACGACGGAATTTTGTCAGGCTCTACAGTGTGCGGCAGTCTGGAGTATCAATGGCGCCAACGCCGTCCATCGAAAAAATCCTTATGGTTTTGGGTATCTCTCTTTTGGCGGCAATGACGCAGCATTGTCATTATATCAATCTGTTGGGCAAGATGATGTGTTGCTGGTTCTGGGGGCCTGCCCGGATGAATATACCGTCAACCGGCATAAATTTGCAGCTGCAAAGACCTTTTATCTTACGTGTCATCCCGAAGGATATGGGCAGATAGAGAATAATTTTGCCCATATGGCTCGGGGGGAATACCGTCATGTCTTTGGCCCATTAGATGAGTCGCTACGTCATCTACTCAGGGCGGCTAAACAACAGCCATTTGACAATATTCCCGCGTCGACTGCGCCGGATAACCTCAATCACCGTGAGTACCCGGCTCCCCGTCATGGCTATGTGGATATGGTGGAACTTTATCAGAGGCTTGATCGTTGGTGGCCTGCTGGTGCCATTGGTTTTGATGATGTCTGCCTGGCGTACAAAGACAGGCAATATGTGACTCAGCGCCCCAATAACAATATCCACTTTTATTCCCTTTATCGTGGTTCGGCAATGGGTGGCGCTTTTGGCGCTGCTGTGGGGGCGAGGTTGTCATCGCCAAAGCGGCCGGTATTTCTCTTTACTGGTGATGGTTGCTTTCGGTTATTTTCTGGCTCGTTGGGAGAAGCCAGTGAATTAGGATTAGTGATCTTCCTGATAAATAACGCAAGTTTTTCCATTGTTGCCCAGGGATTGCCGGTTATTCTGCCGGACGTTGAGGAAAAAAATTATCATGCCAGTCTTAAACCGCTTGATTACTGTCTTATCGCCCAGGCCTGTGGCTGGGATGCTGAACGACTTGCTGCCGATCTGAGCAATCTCGATCTTTTGCTGGAAAGAGCGGGTAGTGTTTCAGTGAAATCATTGTTGATTGATATTCCCGTGGATGCCTTACAGGTGTTGGGGCATAACCCGCGGGTGAAAAATCTTTAGAGGTTGAGTATGAATCATTTCCCGGACAGGGCACTTATCGAACGCATTGGGCAGTGTTATCAAAAGTTGAGTGGAAAGCCATTGCCCGGCCCAGATAACGTGGCCGATCGAGCCTGGTGGTTGCATGATAAGGCTCCTTATAGTTTGCTGGCGCACGATGGAGGGGACGATCCTCATTTTATTTACGCTAATGAATGTGCGCTGAGATGTTTCAAATACTCACGGGAAGAAATGTTGCGACTGCCTTCCCGGTTGAGCGCGGCCGGTTCGGAACAGCAGGAACGTCAGCAAATGCTGGACGGACTGACGAACTCCGGCATCGTTAGCGGTTATTCAGGAGTACGTACTACCCGACAGGGCGAGTCCTTCAAAATTTATAACGGAGTGATCTGGCAATTAAAAAACGAAGATGGAGTCTTGTGGGGACAGGGGGCGCTATTTTGGCTGTCACCGTACGATGACGAAGTGGGGATGTCATTGAACGCTGAGTAATTCTATCTGGCCGCGGTGGCATGCGGCCATGGCTGTTTTTAGTCAGGCCAACCCTTCGACAATCACAATTTGCGCTTCCGCAACGCCAGCGCGTTGGGCCTTCGCCCGCTGGTAGGCGTCGGACTGGTAGCAGGCCAGCGCGCTCTGATAATCGTCGAACTCAATCAGCACGTGCTTCACAAAGTGCTGGCCTTCCAGAGTCGAGGCTTCACCGCCCCGGGCCAGAAAGCGGGCGTTAAAAGCCTGAAAGGCTTCAGGCGCCAGATCCATATAGTGGCGGTACTGCTCGGGGTCGTACACGGTCACGTGGGCAATCCAGTAGGCGGACATGTTTACTCCTGCTGTTCCAGAATCTGGCGGGCAAGACTTGATGCTTCGCGCAGATGTTCAATGACTTCCTGGCGGGCGCGTTGGGCATCGTTCTGATCGATGGCGCGCCAGATGCGCGTCATGCGTTCAAAACCGGCCACCTGGCGCTCGCGGGTCTTCAGGGTCAGCGTACGCAGTCGGCTGATGCGGCTGTTAAGACGCTGGACGATCTCCCAGGCGATGGTATGCCCGGCTATGTGAAACAGTTGTTCATAAAAGGCGAGAGAAGCTTCAATGCGGTGGATATCGTCGCTGGCGCCGGATACGCTGTCTATTTGCAACAGTCGGTCATAGAGCCGCTTTTTATCCTGTTCGGTGGCGCGCAGGGCGCAGTCGTGGGCGGCCTCCTGTTCGAGCAGCATGCGGATGTTGTAGATCTGTTCAGCTACCTCCCAGGTCAGAATGGCGACGATAGGGCCCTTTTTGGGGATGATCTCGATTAATCCTTCTGCTTCGAGATAGCGAATCACCTCGCGTACCACGCTGCGGCTGACGCCGAGCTCATCGCTCAGGTTGCGCTCCACCAGCCGGTCTCCCGCCTTAAAATAGCCGACGACGATGGCCTGGCGAATTTTGGTTAGCGCAAGCTCACGAAGGGTAGGCGTGCTCTCTATTTTCAGTGACTGGCTCTGAATCATTATTTTCTCCATGCTGAGCCGTTAAACATCGTGATGAAATAGCGCCAGTTCTTCCTGTTCATGGCTACTATTAACATCCTTTTACACGGGATGGCAACGCCGCCCCGGCAGAGGGGCTGAGGCACCGGCGTCGGTTCCCGGCTAAATTCGGCACGGCTCACAAAATTCAATATTGCGCTAAAAATTGTTGCCGTCGTCTGTCAGCCGCGTCGTAACGGCACTCTACCGTTTTGTCATTTCCACACAAACAACAGTGCTTCTCTGTTCGCCCGTGCTGAAGATTCGTGCCGGGTTGAAATGAAAAATCCTTTTAAATCAATCTTATTAAGCTGTCTTTAACACGCTGGTCGTGGTTGTTACCACTCCGTATTTGGTGTGTTGTCTTATGGTATACCAAGTTTTGACATTCCGTAATACGCAATGCTATACCGTTTGCGACATTTGATTAACATTTGATCTACATCTCAGAGGGTATTGTTATGCATCCGGATATTCGTAAGACCTTTGTTGCCACCGAGACTACCTGGGTCGACGGTGGTCGGGCCGCGGCCGAGCCGCTGGTGATGATCGCGGCGGCAGCCGTGGTGAAGAATCCCTGGGCCGGGGAGGGCTTCGTTGAGGATCTGGCGCCGAAAATCCGCGAGATGGGACCGGTACTGGGGGAATTACTGACCGGCATGATCATCAAAGAGGCTGGTTCCGGCGAGAAGGTCCAGGCCTTTGGTAAGAGCGCAGTGGTGGGGTTGAACGGCGAGCTGGAGCACGCCTCGGCGCTGATCCACACCCTGCACTTCGGCAACCACTACCGTTCGGCGGTAGAGGGCAAAAGCTACCTTGCGTTTAACAACACCCGGGGTCCGGCGGCATCGCCGATTCTGATCCCGATGATGGGTAAAAACGACGAAGGCAGCCGCGAACACTACCTGACTTTCCAGTTCAACATTAGCGATGCGCCGTTCAGCGATGAAATCGTGGTGGCACTGGGCGCGGCGCTGGGGGGCAGACCTCATCACCGTATCGGTAACCGTTATCTCGACTTAAAAGAGTTAGGCCATGATCCGAAAAACCCTGCGGCTGTCTGAGCCGAATCTGCGCGTCGGCTACCTGGAAGCGGGCCAGGGCGCGCCGCTGGTGCTGATTCACGGCGTGGGTATGAATGCCGATGCCTGGTATCCGCAGCTCGAAGCCCTGAGTCGCCGCTACCGGGTGATTGCGCTGGATATGCCCGGCCATGGCGAAAGCGAAGGTTTCCACCAGACGCCCGCGCTTGAGGATTATGTCCACTGGGCCGGCGCCGCCATTCGCAGCCTGGTACAGGGGCCCTGTGCCGTGGCGGGCCACTCCATGGGGGCGCTGATCGCCGCCGGGCTGGCCATTGAATATCCGCAGTGGATTAGCCATGCGATTGTTATCAGCGGCGTATTTCGTCGCGATCCGGCGGCCCGCAAGGCGGTACTTTCCCGGGCGCTGGAGCTGGCTAACGGCGGAGGCCAGACCGATGCGCCGCTGGCGCGCTGGTTTAGCGATGCCCCACGGGAGCAGGTGCTGCGCCGCCAGGTCGGCGAATGGCTGCACCAGGTCGACAGACAGGGCTATGCCCGGGCCTATCAGGCCTTTGCCGACGGCGACAGCACTTATGCCGGGCGCTGGGGCGAGATCGGCTGCCCGGTACTGGTGATGACCGGCGAGTACGACGCCAACTCCAGCCCGGCCATGGCGCACCAGATGGCGCAGGCCACCCCCGGCGCCCGGGCCGTGATTGTGAAAAACGCCCGTCATATGCTGAGCCTGACCGATCCTCAGCCGGTGAATGACGAGATTCTGACTTTTCTTGGCGCGCCACATCAGAGCGGGCGTGCCGGACAACAGCATGAAGGAGTGACAGATGGACGCGGATAAGCGCAGACAACTACGCGATGCCTTCGGCGCCTTTATGACCGGGGTGACGGTGGTCACTACCGTTAATAAAGCGCAGCAGCCCATTGGTTTTACGGCTAACTCATTTTCATCGGTTTCTCTCGATCCGCCGCTGCTGCTGGTGAGCATCGATAATCGTTCGGCCAACCTGAGCCATTTCGCCGAAGGTGAACGCTTCGCTATCAATATTCTTTCCGAGCAGCAGAAAGAGGTGTCGGGCCGCTTCGCCCGCCCGGGCGAAGACCGTTTCGCCGCCACGGCGTGGCGCAGGGGGGAGCACGGCACGCCGCTTATCGACGGCTGTTCGGCCTGGTTTGAGTGCGCCCGCTGGCAGACCATCAGCGCTGGCGATCACCAGATCCTGATTGGCGAGGTACTGGCCTTCGATTCCTGCGGTACGGCAGGGCTGGGCTACTATCGCGGCGCTTACTTCACACCGGCGCAAAACGCTGAAAACCTGGCGGCAGGTCCGGAAGTGGTGGTCAGCGCGCTGATTGAAGCCAGCGGCCAGGCCGTGATGGTGAAGCAGCAGGATGGCCGCTACCGTCTGCCGTCGCGATCTGTGGCGGGGGGCAGCGTGGGTGAAAGCCTGGAAGCGCTGCTGAAAGAGCTGGATGTTCCGGCGAATCCAGGGCTGGTCTACTCGGTCTATAACGATCGCCAGCGCAACCAGCAGCATATCGTCCTGCACTGCGCGTTGCCGGTAGGGTCAACGCTGAACCCGCCCGCACAGCCGGGCTGTGAGTGGGTGGCGCTGCCGGTGATTCCGGATCTGCCGGTTCAGGATTTTGCCCTGAAATCACTGCTCAACCGCTTTGTGCGCGAGAGCGCCATGGGCAACTACGGACTCTATTACGGCGACGAGCAGCGCGGGTCCATTAAGCAATTTGCTGTCTGACGGTAAACGGGAGAGCGTTATGAAACTGTCTTTATTTGTCCATATGGAGCGCACCTCTGCCGAAACGCCGCAGCGTCAGCTCTATGACGAAATGATTGAGCTGTGCGAGATGGCGGATAAAGGGGGCATGCACGCGGTATGGACCGGTGAACACCATGCGATGAACTTCACCATCGCCCCCAATCCTTTTATCAACCTGGCGGATCTGGCGCGCCGCACCTCCCGGGTACGACTGGGCACCGGCACCATAGTGGCGCCGTTCAACCATCCGATCCGCCTGGCGGGCGAGGCGGCGATGACCGATATCGTCACCGACGGGCGGCTGGAACTGGGTATCGCCCGCGGTGCTTATATGTATGAATACGAGCGCATGCTGCCAGGGCTGACCGCCTGGGACGCCGGGCAGCGGATGCGCGAACTGATTCCGGCGGTGAAAAAGCTGTGGGAAGGCGATTACGCCCACGACGGTGAATTCTGGTCGTTCCCTTCCAGCACTTCAGCACCGTTACCTCAGCAGCAGCCTCATCCGCCCATCTGGGTGGCGGCCAGGGACCCAAACAGCCATGAGTTTGCGGTGAAAAACGGCTGTAACGTGCAGGTCACACCGCTCAGCCAGGGTGAGGAGGAGATAGAACGCCTGGTCAGTTGCTTTAAAGAGGCCAGGGCGCAGTTCGCCCCGGAGCAACCCCTGAAAATCATGCTGTTACAGCACGGTTACGTGGCGGAAGATGAAGCGGATGCCCAACAGGCGGCCCGGGAGCTTAACCGCTTCTATAACTACTTCGGCGCCTGGTTTAAGAATGAACGCCCGGTTAGCCAGGGGCTGATTGAGCCGCTGAGCGACGAAGAGATCGCCGCCAATGCCTTCTTCACGCCGGAGATGATGCGTAATAACCTGGCCATCGGTACGCCGAACGAGGTCATTACCCGTCTGAAGCACTACAAGGATCTGGGCTACGACGAGTTCGCTTTCTGGATCGACAGCGGCATGTCGTTCGGGCGCAAAAAAGCGTCGCTGAAACGCTTTATCCATTCGGTATTACCGGAATTCCACTAACAGAGAGGCGGCGATGGAAACCTTCAAACTCTATATCGATGGCCGCTTTGAAGCGGGAGCGGCGCGCTTCCTCTCTCGTAATCCGGCCACCGGAGAACCCTGGGCCGAAATGCCGGAAGCGCGCGGCGACGAGGTGAATCGCGCCGTCATGGCCGCGCAGCGCGCCTTCAACGATCCGGCCTGGCGCGGGTTGACTGCGGGCGGGCGCGGCAAACTGCTGCTGCGGCTGGCCGATCTACTGGAAGCCAACGCCGACGAACTGGCGCGTCTGGAAACCCTGGATACCGGCAAGATCATTCGCGAAACCCGCGCTCAGATTGCCTATATCGCCGAATATTACCGCTACTACGCGGGGTTGGCGGATAAGATCGAAGGCCGGGTGCTGGCTATCGACAAACCGGATATGGAAAGCTGGATCCGCCGCGAGCCGGTGGGGGCGGTCGCCGCGATTGTCCCCTGGAACAGTCAGCTATTTCTGTCGGCAGTCAAACTGGGACCGGCGCTGGCTGCGGGCTGTACCGTGGTGCTGAAGGCATCGGAAGAAGCGCCCGCTCCGCTGCTGGCCTTTGCCCGGGTTATTGACCAGGCCGGTTTTCCGCCCGGCGTGGTCAATGTGATCACCGGCTTTGCCGCTGAGTGCGGTGCGCTGCTGAGCGCCCATCCGGCGGTGGACCACATCGCCTTTACCGGCGGGCCGGAGACCGCGCGCCATATCGTGCGCAACAGCGCAGAGAACCTGGCGCGCACCTCGCTGGAGCTGGGGGGCAAGTCGCCATTTATCGTGTTCGACGACGCGAATCTGGAAAGCGCCGCCAACGCGCAGGTGGCCGGTATTTTTGCTGCCTCCGGCCAGAGCTGCGTGGCGGGGTCGCGCCTGCTGGTGGCGGAAAGTATTAAGGAGCGCTTCCTGGCGCTGCTGACCCGTAAGGCAGAAGCCATCCGCATTGGCGCCCCGGAAGATCCCGAAACCCAGTTCGGGCCGCTGTGTACCGCCCGTCAGAAACAGCGGATTGAAGAGGTGGTCGGCAAGTCTCTGGAACAGGGAGCACGGCTGGTGACCGGTCATTATGCGCTGGAGCAGGGCGGTCACTACTATCCGCCGACCATCCTGGATTGCGATGGACATCCCGATGCGGCCTGCCTGCGCACCGAACTGTTCGGACCGGTGCTGTCGGTACAGTCGTTCCGGGACGAAGCCGAAGCGATACGGCTGGCCAACGACAGCGCCTATGGCCTGGCCGCAGGCGTCTTTACCCGGGATCTGGCCCGGGCCCACCGGGTGACCGGGGTGTTGCGGGCCGGTGTGGTCTGGCTGAATACCTACCGGGCTATCTCGCCCATGGCGCCGTTCGGCGGCTATGGCGAATCCGGCTCCGGGCGGGAAGGGGGCATCAGCGCCGCGCTGGAGTACACCACCACCCGCACCGTGTGGCTACGCACCAGCGATGAGCCCATCGACGATCCCTTTGTGATGCGTTAACCGAAGTCGCGGCGCCGGTTCACGGCGCCGCTAACAGGAAATCCGTAACCCGCAGTTCAGGCGAGCCATGGCGCGCCGGGTCTGCTACGGCCTTTTGTCAGGGAAAACACCGCGAACCTGTACCCATTTCTTTCCCGGAGGAGGCGACCATGCAAGCCCGGAAAGCGTTTATTGAAAATAAGTCTATCGACTATGTGCCCGCCGCCGAGCGGCACGGTCACCCCCGCAGCCTGTTTACACTCTGGTTCTGCACCAATATTGCGCCGCTGGCGGTGGTGACCGGCGCCGCCGCCACGCTGACGTTTCACCTTAACGTGTTGTCGGCGATAACGGCTATCGTGGCGGGTCATCTGTTCGGCGGTCTGTTTCTGGGGCTCACTTCCGCTCAGGGTCCCCGTGCCGGGATACCGCAGATGGTTCAGAGCCGGGCCCAGTTTGGGCGCTATGGGTCGCTGCTGGTGATTGCGTTTGCCTCGGTCATCTACCTGGGCTTTTTTATCTCGAATATCACGCTTTCCGGCCGGGTGATCCATAACGTACTGCCGTCGATCGGTATTACCAGCGCCACGCTGTGCGGCGCCGCGGCCGCTACCTTTATAGGCGCGGTCGGGTATCACTTTATTCACCGTCTTAACCGCATTGGCGCCTGGGTGATGGGAGCGGCGCTGCTGGCGGGGCTGGCGATGATCTACAGCCATCCGCTGCCCGCGGATTTCTGGGCGCGCGGCAGTTTTACGCTTTCCGGCTGGTTCGCCACCTTCTGTCTGGGGGCGGTATGGCAGATTAGCTTCTCGCCTTATACCTCTGACTATTCGCGCTATCTGCCGGAAGATTGCGGGGTACTGAAACCGTTTTTGTATACCTGGCTCGGCGCCTGCTGCGGCACTATCCTGGCGTTTCTGTTCGGCATGTCGGCGGTCAGCGTCACCGGCGGCAGCGACGCCATGGACGCGGTGCGCCAGGCCACCGGCTGGCTGGGTCCGCTGCTGATGGTACTGTTTCTGCTGAATATCATCTGTCATAACGCCATGAATCTCTACGGTGCGGTACTGTCGCTGATCACCGCGGTACAGACCTTTGTGCCGGACTGGCGGCCATCGGCCCGCGGGCGGCTGCTGTGCTCCGCGGTGGTGCTGGTGGGCTCGGTACTGGTGGCGCTGGCGGCCTCATCCAACTTTGTGAACCTGTTCCTGAACCTGATTCTGGCGCTGATCTCGGTGCTGGTGCCCTGGGCGATGATCAATCTGATCGACTTCTATCTGATCCACGGTCAGCGCTACGATGTGGAATCGATCTTCCGGGCCGACGGCGGTCGCTATGGGCGGGTAAACCGTAAGGCGCTGGGCATTTACGCCTTCGGTATCCTGGTGCAGTTGCCCTTTATGAAGAACGCCTTTTTCTCTGGCCCTTATGCCGGACTGGTGCCGGGCACCGATATTTCGTGGATTATCAGTATGGCGGCCATTGCGATCGCCTGGCCGCTGTTTAACGGTCGCGCCGAACTGTGGTGGACCCGGGCGCAGCGGGAATAACGGGATTGGGGGAGGAAATATTTTCCTCCCTGGCTTACGCGTCGCGACAGCTAATTGGCCATATGCCTGTGCTATATTCCGAAACCTGGAGAGGTGGATCGGGAATCAAGACAATATGTCCAGGAAAGAGATAATAACGGATTTGGTTATTTGTGGTATGGTCGTGGCGGCCATGTATTACGGCCATATCTATATCGCGTTCTGTATTCTTTTTGGTCTGGGGATTATCCGACTGGCGCCGCTGCGTGGGGCGATCTTCGGTTTTCTGAAAAATGCGTATGTCCTCAAATTTTATAATGTGGTGATTTGGTTTTTTTCTTATCTGATCGCTTTGAAAATACTGAGTTTTGCCAGCGGCGTCAGCGAAGATAATTTGAAATATTCCCCCGCAATATTGGGAGTGCCTGTTTCGGTGCTTCTGGTTTGGGCACTGATTATGCTGGCCTCTGCGCTGTCGGGTATGATTGTTTCAGTCTATAGCCAGTTTTCTCCTGTTATTCCCGGTGGCATGAAGCAGTCCATTGAGTCCTCAGGTTTTATGTTGTTACTGCGGCGTGGCATTTATCTGATGATACTCACGGCTCCATTACCTGTCCTGGCGGTATTTTCCACTCCCTGGATTGCCCGGGTGGCTCTGCTGGCGGATGCCTCCTTTATTTCCCCCTGCGGACCAAAAGCGGCAGACCGTATGTATTTAAAAATCAATGATACCCAGTGCTACCGGTTTACGCTGGATCGATATCTGTTAACCCGTGATCCTGTTATTCAGGAGATGAAATCCGCTAAATAATGCCGGACGCGCTGTCCGGCACCGTGGTTACGCAGGCTGAATTTGCCTCAGCCCTGCCAGCGCCTGCTCCAGATAGCGGCGCGGGCACCCGAGGTTAAGGCGGATAAAGCCCCGCCCCGTGGGGCCGAAACTGGCGCCCATTGAAGGGATAATACCTGCCTGTTCGGTTATCCGCTGCTTCAGGGTATCGTCATCCAGCCCCAGGGCGCGGCAGTCCACCCATAGCAGATAGGTGCCCTGGGCGGGCGTGATTCTGGCCCAGGGCAGATGCTGAGCCGCCTGCTTGCAAAACCAGCGCCGGTTTTCCGCCAGCCAGGCCAGCAGTTCATCCAGCCACCCGGCGCCGTGGCGTAGCGCCGCCGTGGACGCGGTCAGCGACATGGCGTTGAACACATCCAGCCCGTGGGCGTCCAGACGTTGCAAAAAACGCTGACGCAGCGTGGCATCCGGAATCAGGAAGTTAGACAGACGCAGCGACGACAGACCAAAGGTCTTACTGGGGGCGGTGGCGGCGATGATGCGCGGGTGCCAGCGCGAGTCCAGATGCAGTACCGAGGTAAAGCGGTTACCCGGCAGCAGCAGATCGGCCCAGATTTCGTCGGAAAGCAGGGTGACATCGTAGCGTTCGCACAGCGCCAGCAGGCGGGTCAGCTCGTCGGCAGACCAGCAGCGTCCGGTAGGATTATGGGGATTACACAGAATCATCAGCGGTGGCCGATGGCGCTGGAACAACTGCTCCAGTTGGTCGAGATCCATCCGGTAGCCGAACTGAGGATCCTCGATCAGGGGATTTTCCAGTAGCGCGCGGCCGTTAAGGGTGATGATTTTGGCGAATGAGCCATAGTAAGGCCCCTGAATCACCACGCCATCGCCGGGCTGGCTGAGCATCTGCAACAGCAGCGCCAGCCCGGGGACCACGCCTTCCACGCAGCAGATCCACTGCGAGTCCAGCGTCAGGTTGTGTCGTCCGGCAAACCAGGCCAGTAGCGCATCGTCATACGCCTGATTGCGGGTGCTGTAGCCGAAGACACCGTGATCCGCCCGCTGGTGCAGGGCGGCCAGCACCGCCGGTGGTGCTGCGAAGTCTACGTCCGAAACCCACATGGGGAGCCCGGAGCCGTCCACCGCATCCCACTTCACCGAACCGGTGCCGCGGCGCTCAATAATCCGATCGAAATTCTCTGTCATGGTCTGGTCCTTATTATTCCGCAACCGGTTGAGGCTGAGGCTGTGTCTTTGATTGCGGCAGTCGGGCGATGCCAAAACCGGTAAAGCCGTAGATCAGCGCGAAGAAGATAGCGGCGTAGCACTGGACCGCCCAGGGCAGCAGGTCGAGGGTACTGACCCCCAGAGTGGTCGCCATATAGACCCCGGCGGAGGTCCAGGGCAACAGCGGTTCGATCACGGTTCCGGCGTCTTCGATGGTTCGCGACAGATTCTTGTTATCGAGCCCCATCCGGCGGTAGGCGTTTTTAAACAGTTCGGCAGGCACCAGCAGCGCCAGCTTGCCGTCGCTGGTGGCGCCGGTTACCAGAATGGTGGTGCCGATGGTGGCGGCAATCAACTGGCCGGTGGTACGGATAATGGTCAGCAGACGGTTGATTATCACGGTCAGAGCGCCGGTGAGCGTCAGGGCGCCGGCAAAAGAGAAGGCGCAGAACACCAGCAGAATGGTGCTCATCATCGAGAACATGCCGCCGCGATTGAGCAGACGCGGCACATCGGCGACCACTCCGGCGTTGCCATGGTCGAACATGGTGATGTTAAAGCCATCCATAAAGGCATCCAGCCCCTGTTTCAGGCTCAAACCCTGTAGCGCAATCCCAAGGACGATGGCCAGCAGGCAGGCAAACAGCATCAGCGGAATCACCGGCTTTTTACGTACTGCGCCCCACAGTACCAGTACCGGCGGCAGAATCAGCACGATATTAAAGTGGTACAGCCCTTCCAGGTTGGCGATGATATCGGTGACGCGCTGGGGCGTGGCCACATTGCCGATCATGTCGCTATGACCGGCCAGCAGATAGACCGCGGCGGCCAGCAGGAAGCTGGGGATAGTGGTATAGAGCAGGTGTTGGATATGCTCGAACAGCGTGGTGTCCGCCACGATGGCGGCGAAGTTGGTGGAGTCGGAAAGCGGCGAAATTTTATCGCCGAAGTAGGCGCCGGAAACCACGGCGCCCGCCGCTGCAGGCAGGGAGACGTCCAGCCCGGCGGCCACCCCCATCAACGCCACTCCGACGGTACCGGCGGAGCCCCAGGAGGTACCGGTACAGACCGATACCACGCTGGTCAGAAAGAAGGCGGCGATCAGAATATACTGGGGGCTAATCAGCTTCAGGCCCCAGTAAACCATGTAGGGAATGGTGCCGCTGAACATCCAGGTGCCGATCAGGCCGCCGACGCAGATCAGGATCATAATCACCGGCATCGCCTTCGCCAGTTTGCTGACGATGGAGTCGATAATCTCATCCCAGCTATAGCCCTGCCACAGCGCCAGAGCCGCCGCGATGGCCGCTGAACACAGCAGCAGCGGTTCGATACGCAGCCCCGCCACGCCGTAGCCCACAATCAGCAGCGCCAGCATGGCGACAATAGGCAGTAGCGCCAGCCCGAGCGACAGCGTTTTTTTGTTGTTCTGTTTCGCATTCATGTTGATGCTCCTGGTCGAAGAGTGGGCTTCAGGGTAGGCGCAATGGCGGCAGGCTAACGTGATCGGGAATGGCTCGCCATGTAACCGGTTACATGGCGATGGAAAAGATGAACCCGATCACATCATTATCCATTGACCCGCGGGCAGACCGAGTCTCTGACCACCAGTTCGGCGCAAAAGCCGTTACTGCGCGGCGGCGGGGTCTGTCCCCGGTAAAGCTGAATCGCCAGTTGACCGGCCTGGCGGGCCATGGTCTCCACCGGGTAGTGGATGGTGGTCAGGGCAGGATGCAGGTAACGGGCCAGCACCACATCGTCGAAACCGACCAGCGACAGACGTTCGGGAAGCGCCACCCCCTGCTGATGCAGGATGCGCATAATGCCGGCGGCCATCACATCGTTAAAGGTAAAGGCGGCGGTAAATGGAACACCGTTGTCCAGCAACTGACGGGCCGCCTGTTCGCCGCCTTCCTCGTTAAAAGGCACGCTGATAATCCACTCGTGGGGCGGCGTAATGCCGTACTGCGCCAGCGCTGAGCGGTAGCCTTCCAGACGCTGGTGGCGATCGTCGATGGGCAGATCCGAGGTGATGCAGGCGATGCAGCGGTGGCCGTTTTCCAGCAGATGCAGGGTGGCCTGCATGGCGGCAGCGTGATTTTCCAACCAGACGCAGCGGTTAGCCATGGCGGCAATATAGCGGTTCACCAGCACCATTCCGGGAGTATGGGCGGCGTAGCGCAGCAGGTCGCGATCGCTCAGGCGACTGGCGTGCACCACAATGACTTCACAGCCCTGGTTAATCAGAAAATCGAGGCCGGATTTCTCCATGCTTTCCTGGTGGCCGCCGCTGCACACCATCAGGCGGAAACCGTGCTGTCGGGCGACTTCCTCAACGCCCCGGGCCAGCCGGGCAAAAAAGGGGTCGGCAAGGTTGCCGGTCAGCAGGCCGAGCATATCGCCGCTGCGTTTCGCCAGCGCCAGAGCCGCCGCATTGCGCCGGTAGTTGAGTTCGCGCATGGCTTTTTCGACCCGCTCCCGGGTCGCTGGCTCCACCCAGGCGGTTTGATTGATCACTCTTGAAACGGTGGCGGTGGAAACGCCCGCCAGTCGGGCGACGTCTTTGATGGTTGGCATGACGGTGCCGCTCTCCGGTTAAGGAACATCGAACGACAGCATTGTACGCCGGGAAAAGGGGAGCGGCAGAACGCCGTGCCGGAGATGAGATCCGGCGCAGCGTATGGTGGGATCACTGAATATCAGTGACGTCGTGAATCTTCGCGCTAAAGCCGGTTTTGGCGACCGCCGCCAGCAGCTTCTGGTTATCAAAATCCGCCGGGACGACCACATCGGCCTGATGGGTTTTCATCGACGCTTTGGCTTTGATAACGCCATCGGTGCCGCGCAGCGCTTTGTTGATTGAGATAACGCACAGCGGGCAGGTCATCTGACTGACATCGAGCGTCACTTTTTTGTTGGCGGCCCAGCCCAGAGGGGCAATCAGCATCAGCGCCAGGCAAATTATCTTTTTCATTCCATCGTTTCCAGTATCCAGGGTAGCACCCAGGGGTAGGTGATGAGCAGCAACACCAGCGGGACCGACAGCCAGTAAAGCCATTCCAGCACCCGACGGCTGACTACGTTAACGCAGATGGGCTTCGGCGACAGATAAAGCCGCCAGAAACCGCGCGCCATCAGGCCGACTGACAGAATAATCATCGGGATCTGCAGCCAGTCCAGCGCCGGAATGCCAATCAGTCCGGCGGCGGAGATGCCGAACAGCAGATAGAGCAGCGGCCCGATACAGCACAGCGTGGAAGCACCCGCGGCCACCAGTGCCGCCAGCAGGGTGACCAGGCCGCTCTTAACGCCGTTCGACGCTGACATAGTCATAACTGAATGTTGCCGGATCGTAGAAGTTGAGCGGATCGCCATCCACTTCCGCATAAGGATAGCCAAGGTTGTTGACGTCGCCCTGTTCCGCTTCTGGAGAGAGGGCGAAATCGCGGCCGAAGTTAAAGCCCACCCAGTTCATCTCCCAGTTGCCGAACAGATAATCGTTCACCGCTTTCACGGCCGGAGAGTCGTTCTCTTGCTTTTCGGCCAGACGCATTTTGGTAACGTCTGCCGGGTCGGCCGGAACCCAGCCAAAGCCCGCCAGCCAGAACATGGCCCGGCAGTGCTGGCCGCCGCTGATTTTTGCCACGCCCTGGGCATCTGCGCTGCCGAAGGCTTTTTTCGAATAGTCCGCCAGTTTGTGGGTGGCTCCCAGACGAATACCGAACATTTCGCGGGCCGGAATGCCTGCGGCGCGGCACAGCGCCACAAAGACCGAGTTGATGTCGGTGCATTTGCCGCCCAGTTTGCCGGTTTTCAGGATCTCGCCCACGTCTCCGGTGCCGCAGCCGATAACCGACTCGTCGCGATGCATATTGCTGCTGACCCAGTCATGGATCAGGCGCGCCTGTTTCAGCGGGGATTTTTCGTTGCCGATAATCTTGTGCGCGGTCTCTTTAACCACGCCGTCGATGGCGATATGCGGGGTGGCTTTCAGCCAGGGCTGAATGGTGTCTGGAATGACGGCGTCCTGTTCTGGTAGCTGCCAGTCGGCCAGTTTATTCTGTTTCAGCACTTCCCAGTCGCGGGTTTCGATGGTCATTTCGACCTTCAGCTCCAGCTTGCCTTCGGAGTCCGGCCAGGTGACGAACAGCATCTTCGCGCCGTAGCGGTTATTGGCGTTGAGTACGGCCTTCTGGTAGTTGCCGCTAAAGGAGAGATTTACCAGCTGCTGGAAGTCGGTATTTTCGGGCACCGGCACCCACAGATTGACTTTGCCTTCGGAACCTTCCGGCACCTTCAGGTTGTAAGTCTGGGTCATGACAAAACGGCGCCATTGGCTGGAAGCGGAGACGGCGGGCTGCTTAGCGCTTTTGGTTTCAGACCAGACCGGGCTGACCAGCCCCAATGTAGAGAGCGCCGCCGCGCCTTTAAGAAAGTTACGCCTTTCCATTCGTCATCCTTTCGTCACCAGAAAAAGCTGGAGCTTAACCCCGCACCTGCGGAGGTCGGGCGTCATTATGCGACTATCGGAACACGTGGACAATCATTGCAACCGCTTTCTCCCGCCCCGGGAGGCGCCGGAGAATGAAAAAAAAGAAAAATACACTGCACTTTTTCCCGGGAATGCCGATAACCAGAATACCGGTAAAACCCTTTCCAGGACTCTGAGGGCATGATGGATAATTTCCAGAAAGATATTGATGACAGGGTGAATCTCACGCTATCGAACCGCTTTGAACTGCTGTTGTTTCGCCTTGGTCCATCTGAACACGATGGAAAATCGGAGCTGTTCGGCATTAACGTATTTAAACTGCGCGAAATCGTACCGATGCCTGACTACACCAAACCGGTTGGGGTGCGGCATCCGGTACTGGGAATGGTGAATATTCGCGACCAGATAATCCCGGTGATTGACCTGCCCGCGGTTCTGGGCTGTCGCCCTTCGGGCGGGATGAATATTTTGCTGATTACCGAGTACGCGCGTACCGTTCAGGCCTTTGCCGTGGAGTCGGTGGAAAATATCGTGCGTCTGGACTGGACCCAGATTCACACCGCGGAAAAACTGGTCAACGGGCAGTACATCACAAGCGTAGCCCGGCTGGATGACGATCCGACCAGCAATAACCTGGCGATGGTGATCGACGTGGAACAGGTGCTGCACGATATCGTTCCCACCAAACACGACCTGCACGCCACCCATAACGATCTGCCGCAGATTGACATTAAGCCGGGGTCGGTGGTGATTGTCGCCGAAGATTCCAAAGTGGCGCGCGCTATGCTGGAAAAAGGGCTACAGGCCATGAAGCTGCCGGCGTTGATGCATGTGACCGGCAAGGATGCATGGCTGAAAATCGAGGAGCTGGCCGCCCAGGCGCAGCAGGAAGGCGTGCACATCAGTGAAAAGATCGCACTGGTGCTGACTGACCTGGAAATGCCGGAAATGGACGGCTTTACTCTGACTCGTAAAATTAAAACCCACAGCCAGTTGCAAAGCATTCCGGTGGTCATTCACTCATCACTTTCCGGCAGCGCTAACGAGGAACACGTCCGCAAAGTGCGAGCCGACGGCTATGTCGCCAAGTTTGAGATCAACGAGCTGTCGTCGGTTATTACGCGGGTGATGCGTTAGCGGGCGCCAGACAGGCAGAAATCTATTCCTGAAAAAATCCACGCCGCAGCGTGGATTTAATCGGTTACTCGCTAGCCGTTTGCGGCATACGCGATTTTTTGGCCCGCTGCTTACGCAGCCTGTCGATCAGCCGGTGCGCTTCGGCATGGCTGGCGACGGTGGGCGACGATCCGCTCAGCGGCTTTTGAGCCGTTTCGCGCAGCGTCAGCACGGTGATCAGGCCGATGACTCCGGCACCCATCATATAGTACGCGGGCATCATGACATTCTGGGTGGTATCCACCAGCCAGGCGGTGACCAGCGGCGTGGTGCCGCCAAACAGTGAAACCGACAGGTTAAAGCCAATGGCCAGAGCGCTGTAGCGAATGTGGGTGGTAAACAGCGCTGGCAGCGTGGCGGGCATGGTGCCGCTAAAGCAGGTATGCAGAATACCCAGCACCGCAAGGCCGGCAAAGACCGCCAGCAGATTTCCCGACCCGATCAGCATAAAGCTCGGAATGGACAGCAGCAGCAGCCCGATAGCCCCCAGGGCAATTACCGGGCGACGGCCGATACGATCCGTCCAGTGGCCCCACATCAGAGTCAGCGGCATCATCACAAACATAATGACCATCACCAGCAGCAGACCGGTGAGTTCACTCATCCCCAGTACGCTGGTGAGATAGCTGGGCATATAAGAGGTCAGCATATAATTCGACACGTTAAACAGCAGTACCAGCCCCATACATTTGAGGATCTGATTGCGATTCTGGTGCAGCATTTTTAACAGGCCGAGCTGCGGCTTGCTGTGCTCCAGGGCATCCTGTTTTTCCATATGCTCTTTAAACGCCGGTGTCTCTTCGAGCTTAAGGCGGATATAGAGGCCAAAAATGCCTAACGGCGCGGCCAGGAAAAAGGGGATACGCCAGCCCCAGTCGAGCATCGCCTGTTCCGGCAGCAGAGCGGTCATGAGGGTAACCAGGCTGGCGCCCAGCAGGTAACCTCCCAGAGTGCCAAATTCCAGCCAGCTTCCCATAAAGCCGCGCCGCTTATCGGTGGAATATTCGGCAATAAAGGTCGCCGCACCGCCGTATTCACCGCCGGTGGAAAAGCCCTGCACCAGGCGAGCGACCAGCAGCAGGATGGGCGCGGCGATGCCAATGCTGCCATAGTCGGGGATGAGTCCGATACAGAAGGTGCCGATCGACATCATGATCATCGTCAGGGCGAGGATCTTCTGGCGGCCAAAGCGGTCGCCCAGCGGACCAAACACCATTCCGCCGATGGGGCGCACCAGGAAGGCGGCGGCAAAGGTGCCGAACGAGGCAATCAGCTGTGCGGCGCCGCTGGCATCGGGGAAAAAGACTTTGCCGATAATCACGGCCAGATAGCTGTATACCCCGAAGTCGAACCACTCCATGGTATTGCCCAGCGCGGCAGCGCCAACGGCGCGCTTTAATAGTTTGCGGTCAACAATAGTAATATCGCTAACGGTTAATTCCTGTGCCGATGGCTTATGGTTATTCTGGTTATTCGGTATCGATCCTGTGCTCATAAACTCCCCGTAAATCTGGATGGAGCACTCTTATAGCTTTCGCTGCCGTCACGCTTATACAGTAAGGAAAGCTATAAAAGGCCGGTAATACCGCCATTCCCGTAAAAATGGCGGCCGACCACCTTAAAGAAAACGGCATCATGGCGCAATCCCGGATAATTAACCCCCGGTTATTGCATGGCGTCTTTATTAATAATGAGAAACTTAAATAAACATATTGATATATTATCCGGATGCTTTTTCTTATTATGATGAGAATGACCCTAAACTAACTGTACGTTTTAGATGCAATCCTTACAGGCAAAGGATGCTATCATTGCCGGCCACTTTATCCGGAATGCTTACTGTGACCTCATTTGCCGAACTCAACGCGCTGTCCGCGCAACAGCTTTCTAACCTTAACGAACTGGGCTACCTGACCATGACGCCGGTTCAGGCCGCGGCGCTACCGGCGATCCTCGCAGGAAAAGACGTGCGGGCGCAGGCGAAAACCGGCAGCGGTAAAACGGCGGCCTTTGGTCTGGGGCTGTTGCAGCGCATTGATGGCGGACGTTTTAATACTCAGTCGCTGGTGCTGTGCCCGACCCGTGAACTGGCCGACCAGGTGGCAAGCGAACTGCGCCGTCTGGCCCGGGCGATACCTAACATCAAGGTGCTGACTCTGTGCGGCGGCGTGCCGTTCGGCGCCCAGCGTGATTCGCTGACTCACGCGCCTCATATTATTGTCGCCACGCCGGGTCGCCTGCTAGATCACCTGAAGAAAGAGACGGTCAGCCTGGCGGCGTTGCAGACCCTGGTGCTGGATGAAGCCGACCGGATGCTCGATATGGGCTTTGCCGATGCCATCGATGAGGTCATCACCCATGCTCCCGCTCAGCGCCAGACGCTGCTGTTTTCCGCCACCTGGCCCCAGGCGATTGCCGCCATCAGCCAGCGTATTCAGCGCTCTCCGCAAACCATTGAGATTGATGCGGTGGATGAACTGCCCGCGGTAGAGCAGCGCTTCTACGAGGTGCCGCGCAGCGGCAAAATCGCTCTGCTGCAACAGCTTCTGAGCCGTGAACAGCCCGCTTCCTGCGTGGTGTTCTGCAATACCAAAAAGGATTGTCAGGCGGTGTGCGATGCCCTGAATGAAAGCTGCCAGAGCGCGCTGGCGCTGCACGGCGATATGGAGCAGCGCGATCGTGACCAGACCCTGGTGCGTTTTGCCAACGGCAGCAGCCGGGTACTGGTGGCGACCGACGTAGCGGCGCGCGGGCTGGATATCAAGGCGCTGGAGATGGTGATTAACTACGAACTGTCGTGGGACCCGGAAGTGCACGTGCACCGCATTGGTCGTACCGCCCGGGCCGGTAAAAGCGGTCTGGCCATTAGCCTGTGCGCCCCGGAAGAGGCCCAGCGCGCCAACCTGCTGGAAGAGATGCTGAATATCAAACTCCAGTGGCTGCCGCAGCCCGGCGGGCTACGCATCACGCCACTGGAGGCCACGATGGCGACGCTGTGCATCGACGGTGGCAAAAAAGCCAAAATGCGCCCTGGCGATATTCTGGGCGCGCTAACCGGTGAAATGGGTCTGGACGGCGCCGATATCGGCAAGATTGTGATCCACCCCATGCATGCTTACGTGGCGGTAAAGCAAAGCCAGGCGCGCCATGCCTGGAAGCAGCTACAGCAGGGCAAAATTAAGGGCAGGGCGGTGAAGGTGCGGTTGTTGAAGTAGCGGGATAAACAGCAGGCTTTTCAGCCTGCTGCTCCAGCGGATGTTAGCACGGCATTTTAAACGACTTGCCCAGCGGTGCGATTCGAATTCCTTCGGGCAGACGGGTCCACGGCAGATCCTGGCTGTCGGCTTTCATTTCTCCCCGGGATTTCGCCACCAGAATAGCGCTGGCGATCGGCTGGAAGTCAGCGCGAAAATGAACGGAGCTTTTCACCACCAGAATGCTTTCCTGTTCCGGGTTAATTCCGCCCAGCCGGAACAGGTTGCGGTCGAGCATCTGCGACTTAACGCTGCTGACCACGACCTTAATGTTGCAATGCCGCAGCGTCACTACGGGGCCGACATCAACGGCAATGCCGTGCATCATCGGACCGTCGAATCGACACTTTCCTTCACTGATCTCATCCACGATAAATGTGTCGTTAACGGCCGGATCGCCCTGGGTATCGCTTTTGCCACCCAGGGCTAATGTCACCGGTTTTCCCTTGCCAGCAGCGATAGCCGCTTTCACGGCTTCTGGATCCAGCAGTAATCCCAGGGCGGCATTGGCATCTGCCGCGATCAGCGCATGCAGAATGCCGGTGGTATCGCCACTGCCGCCAGCGCCAGGGTTATCCTGGGTATCTGCAATGATAACGGGGCGGGTTGCCGTGAGCGCCAGCTTCTGCGCCTGGGCAACGGCCTCTTCCGGTGAAAGAAACTCTACCGCCCAGGCGGATTCGGCATTGCAGACGGCGTCGCGAAGCATCCTGACGGTGCGTTCCACCGCTGCTCCGTCGCTTCCGTAGCCCCAGACCACGGGGCCGCATTCCGGGAAGTCTGCGGCGGGGAATCCCGGTGCGAAAGACAGCGAACTGACACCCGGCTGTTTTTCAAGTTCTTCCAGCAGTTGATAGATTCCTTTCGCAGGCTCCATAAAGGTGCACATCCCATTAATGGGGATCAGAAATGGAATGCGGGCACTTTCCTGAATCAAGGGGCCATTGGCCGCATTCAGCAGTAATTCGTAAGCTTTTTGCCCCGTTGCCGCCATATCGACATGGGGATAAGTACGGAAAGCCACCATTGCCGTTGCGTGGTGCAGCATGGCGTTCGTCACGTTGGCATGCAGATCCAGGCTAACGATAATCGGTGTATGGTCCCCCACGGTTTCACGCATTCTGCGCAGTAGCTCGCCTTCGCCGTCGTCATAATGTTCCGCAACCATTGCGCCGTGTAGATCCAGGTAGACCGCATCGGGCTTTAACTCCCGGGCCTGAGCAATAATCTGCTGGCAAATTCTCTCGTAAGCCTCCTGCGTAACCTGTGCGGACGGGCTGGCCGCGGTCCAGATAACCGGTAGCAGGGTGTGTCCATCCCGGCTGGCGGCCTGAATAAATCCTCCGGCAGGAATGTTGGTTTCGGCCAGTTCGAACATTTTTTCACCGTGCTGCATGGCGGGGAAACCTTCTCCTTTAACAAAGTTGTCCCATCCGGCTTTGTTTAAGGCAAAGGTGTTGGTTTCGTGCTGAAAGCCCGCGATTAAAATACGCATTTCACTACTCCGTTCAGATTTTTTTCTGGAAAAGAATGGCGATGGCACCCGTAAACAGTAGTACCGTCATGAAGATAAGGCCATGGGTCAGCGATCCGGTGGTTTGCTTGATCCAGCCCATAATGGTTGGGCTGACAAATCCGCCGATCAGGCCAAAGCTGTTGATAAGCGCAATACCTCCGGCGGCGGCAGTGCCCTGCATGATTTTTGATGGGATGGCCCAGAAAGTGGTATAGGAGGCCCACATCAGCCCGGTTGCCAGGGTGAGCAGAAGCATGGCGATGGGAAAGCTTGCCGTGAAATTAGAGAGCAACAGCGCTGTGCCGGCGAACAGCGCCGTAAGGGCCACGTGCCAGCGGCGTTCCTGAAATTTATCAGAGCTCCAGGCAAAAACGATCATACCAATCAGCGCAGTAACGTAGGGAATGGCTGTTAGCAGACCGATTGTCATGGTGTCCCTGATTCCGTGAGATTGCAGAATGGTGGGAAGCCAGAAGCTCATGGCATAAATGCCGCAAATCAGGCCGAAATAGGTCAGGCTGAGGCCGTAGATGGCCGGATTTTTCAGAACCGATCTGAAGGCGCTATGCTTTTGTCGGGTCTGATTAAGTGATTGCGCGATCTCCTTTTTTTCTGCATCGGTCAGCCAGCGGGCATCTTCAGGTTTATCAACAATATAGAACCAGGTGATGATACCCAGCAGTACGCAGGGCAGCCCCTCCAGCATAAACATCCACTGCCAGCCCTGAAGACCGTGAGTCTGATGAAAATGGGTCATGAGCCATGTCGATAGCGGTGCGCCGATGATGCTGCCAATCGGGCCGGCAAACATCAGCATTGCCATCGCTCCCGCCATACGTCTGGCCGGGAACCATAACGTGAGGTAGTAAATGATGCCTGGAGCGAAGCCTGCCTCGAATACACCCAGCATGAAACGAAGCAGGTAAAACATACCCGGCGAGGAGACGAACATCATACAGGCTGATGTTAGCCCCCAAAGCACCATGATGCGCACCAGCGTTTTTCGGGCTCCCGTGCGGGCCATATAAAGATTGCTGGGGATTTCAAAGATTACGTATCCCAGAAAGAATATGCCCGCACCCAGTCCGTATGCTGCATCACTAAGATTAATCGCATCCTGCATCTGGAGTTTGGCAAAACCCACGTTAATACGATCCAGATAGGCGAACATATAGCAGAGCGCCAGAAATGGAAGAATGCGCCAGTAAACTTTTTTATAAGTTTTATCCGAAACACAACCATCTGTATTTAAAGTACTTACCTGAATATACGTTGAAGACATCGGCGTACCTCTCGACTTATGTAAGGTGGCAACTTTTGTTAGCGGCTGCTGTTGTTTTTGGTTAAATCAATGTTGATATAAAGTAAACATTTAGTTGATTGTGTATACTAATGCATCACTGATGGCGTAAATGCTTGCTTTAATCTTTCAAATAGCGGTATTGGTCATGTTTTTTTCGCTCCAAAACGGTTAACTGTTAGCCAAAAATCACGGCTTGTTGACTTCAAGTGCACGAAAAAAGGGAACCGTTAACTAATGCAAGAGTTGAGCCAGACCAGGCTGAAATATTTCTATGAAGTTCTGAACAGTGGTTCAGTACGTGCGGCGGCAGAAAGGCTTGCGCTTTCGCCTTCGCTCATCAGCAGGCAAATCCAGCTTCTGGAACAGGAAGTGGGCTTCACTCTGTTTGAAAGGCGCAAAGGGCGGCTGGAAGCGACAGAAGTGGCTGCGGTGATCGCTGACTATTACCGGGGCTATCTCTCTTCACAGGAATACCTGGCCTCGCGGCTGTCTGAAATTAAAGGAATGCAGCGTGGCAATGTGAAGGTGGCTATCAGTGAGGGCGTAGCGGAGATGATGGTGCATGAGGTGCTGATGCCATTTTATGCCAGCCACCCGGGGGTTCACGTTGAGCTGATGATGGAGTCCGTAAACAGCATCATTGATAAAGTCAGAACAGACGCCGTGCATCTTGGCGTGTGTTTTAATCCGCCTGAACACAGTGAAATCGCCGTGCTGAAAAAAGCAGAGCAGCCGGTAGGGGTGGTTTTCCGTTCGGATCATGCTCTTGCTGACCCTTCTCGTATGCTTCACCTGGCCGAAGCGCTACGTTATCCCTACGCGATGATGACGGCAGACTACGGACTACGGCGGTATATCAACCTGATCGAGTTTCAGCACAAAGTGAAGTTTGATGTGGCGTTGACGACCAATTCTTTGCAGGTGCTAAAACAGTTCGTACTGAGCGGCGCAGGCGTAGCGCTGATGGCCTCTCCGATACTCTGGGGCAGCGCCATGCAGGAACAGACCCGCCTGCGGCACATTGAGGACGTCACGCTCAATGCGCCGGAATTTTGCCTGCTGTCGCGAAAAAACAGACCGTTGTCCACGGCGGCGCTTCATTTGATTGATGCGATAAAGAACCGTCTTTCGGTGTTTATGTCGAACTAAGTTAAGTGGTTTGGGGCTTATTGTGGGTTCAGCGTGGATTGATATGCGCCATAGCACGCCAGATGATACCTGTAAGATTATGAGGGGCGATTAAGCAAATCAGGTTATCTGCAATGCGGAAGTCACGAACGATTTTACAGCTTTTGCTTTAGTTTTTTCGGCTGAGAGGGGATTTACATGCCCTTCCTAGAGTTTATTCTTACTCTCAAATTTTTATGTGCGTAGAAAATATAATATCGGCAGTCGTTAGATTGTAGGGCACCACGTAATAGTGTTTGAGGTCTATTAAGCTTGACATCTGATTGACCTTTTTTTCTTAAAAATAGCTCAGTTACGATAGTTCGCTCAGAGCTGAAAATTACTACTCGCCAGTATCCGTTTCTGGCACATAGTGGTTCCTTTAGAAGCACAAATGGTTAGTCTCAGGACAAGCGTAAACTTTAATAACATCGCATTATGTTAATGCTTGAGTAATAGAAAAATGAGAATAATAAAATGACCCGATTCGGAGGTATAGATCCTCTCTCTTGTTTCAGTCATGGCAGCACTTGTTGTCGAAGAGGTCTTACAATTCATTCGGGCACTAGCGGATTTCAGCAAACGTGGTCGTGCGGCGATTTATATGCACTCTAACGGCTATGTTAGCTGGCTAAAGGTCCCGACTGGTATCTTAAAGGTATCTTTATCGTAATGATGAGTATCATCGAATTGTCGCCTTCAAGTCACTGACAAGCGCCTCAGTCCGCTTTTCTAAAGTAGCAATCATAAGACCTTTTTTATCCTCTACACTAACCAGTGAATAGAATGGTTCACTATTCGTGCAGGATAAACGTGAGATTGTAAAGTCATCATGATGAGGTATTAATGCGCGATAGTTTCCTTCAGAGATAAACATAAAGCGGGCATTAGGATGCTTGCTAAGTAACATATATTCATTTTTGCAAAAAAAAGTGTCGCGCGTATCATACTTCATGGCAAGCTCGAAGCCGAATTTGAGAATGGAAAGTGTCTGTACATTAAACGCAATGCATGAAATGTAGCCAATAATAAATAGCGGAGCGAAAATTGACATTGAATAATTAATGACAATAGGTTTTTTTTTCTTTGTCTGCGAGGTGATAGAGGATAAAAAAGCAATAAAGATAAAGTAAATGAAATAATAGAAGATAAAAATAAAAAATAACGCCGTGATTATCGTCATGAGTTTGTTGAATGTGGTGTCGAAAGGGATATCAAATGAATTAGATATTAGCGAACGTGCGAGATAGTATGAGATTAATGACGCTAGTACCCATGAGTATTTAACTGCCAGTTTTACTCTCAGAGCTATGGTTTTTTCTTTATTATCGATTGACTTTATATGAGATGCAATGGTGTATATAATTGATGTTGCAGTCATGAAAATTAATGTAATCGGGATGAGGATGTTGATATGACTGAAAATTTTAAAAGAAATGCAAGTTAGCAAAAACAGCAATGTCGAAAGTAATGCTGCCCTTGGTGTTTTTTTATGATTTTTCCGAATGCGAGTAGTAGTTTGATTAAACGATGCTTTATTCCAGTAAAAGTGTACGATTAGTCCGCTGAAAATAATCATTCCCAGCCAAATAATAATGGGGTATAGCGGCATTCTCTTCGGCGTGACGATGAGTATTGCCATATAGAACAATAAAAAGTGTGCTATACCAAGGTTTAATGAGAACCATATTTTTTTCATCGAAAATCCTTTTTAATAATGAGTTGTTTTATTGATTTTTAGAGAGCGTTTTTATAACAGATACCAGCGATAACAGGAAAGTAAAATTATGGTTGCGGAAAGGAAAAAAGATGAATTGCAATGGATTTAATCAACATGTCAGAGGTATATTCGATAATTTTTTCCATTCCCATAAAAAAATCCACGCAACCGCGTGGATTTTTGTGTTTTACCCGTCTTAGCAAGATTCAGCGAATCCCCTAAGACAGCAGTAGCGCTTTAGACGTTAAACAAGAAATTCATCACATCGCCATCCTTAACGATATACTCCTTGCCTTCGGCGCGCATCTTACCGGCCTCTTTGGCACCCTGTTCGCCCTTGTAGGTAATAAAATCCTCGTAGGCGATGGTCTGGGCGCGGATAAAACCTTTTTCGAAGTCGGTGTGAATTTTACCGGCCGCCTGTGGGGCGGTGGCGCCAACCGGAATGGTCCAGGCGCGCACTTCTTTTACGCCTGCGGTGAAGTAGGTCTGCAGGTTCAGCAGCTCATAACCGGCGCGGATCACGCGGTTCAGGCCCGGCTCTTCCAGACCCAGCTCCTGCATAAATTCGTCGCGCTCGTCGTCTTCCAGCTCGGCGATATCGGCTTCTACGGCGGCGCAGACCGCGACCACCACTGAACCTTCACCGGCGGCGATTTCGCGGACCATGTCCAGGTACGGGTTATTTTCGAAGCCGTCTTCGTTAACGTTGGCGATATACATGGTGGGCTTCATGGTCAGGAAGCTCAGGTAACGGATCAGCGCTTTCTCTTCTTTGCTTAGATCCAGACTACGCAGCATGCCGGCCTGCTCCAGCTGCGGCAGGCACTTTTCCAGCACCGCCAGTTCGGCTTTAGCGTCTTTGTCGCCGCCTTTGGCCTTCTTTTGTACCCGGTGGATGGCGCGCTCGCAGGTGTCCAGATCAGACAGCGCCAGCTCGGTGTTGATCACTTCAATGTCTTCTGCCGGATTCACTTTGCCCGCGACGTGAATGATATTGTCGTTCTCAAAGCAGCGCACCACGTGGCCGATAGCTTCGGTCTCACGGATGTTCATCAGGAACTGGTTGCCCAGACCTTCGCCTTTGGATGCGCCTTTCACCAGGCCCGCGATATCCACGAACTCCATGGTGGTTGGCAGCACGCGCTGCGGTTTTACGATTTCGGCAAGTTTGTCCAGACGCGGATCGGGCATCGGCACCACGCCAGTGTTCGGCTCGATAGTACAGAACGGGAAGTTCGCCGCTTCAATGCCTGCTTTGGTCAGGGCGTTGAACAGAGTGGATTTACCCACGTTCGGCAGACCGACGATACCGCATTTGAATCCCATGGTTTAGATCACCTTAATTGCTTGATAATCATCAGGTTATAGGTTGCCTGATGATGAAAAACGAATGACTATGGCTATTATACACCTAAACCCGGCGCCCAGGGGGGAGAAATCCCGCCCGTGGCCGGGACAGGGGGCTACTGCGCTTTAAAGCTATGCAGCCGGCTGGTTGCCTTCGCCAGCCCCTCTTTAAACCACACTTCGGTGCAACGCGCCGCTTCGTCTACGGCTTCGTCAATCAGCTTCTGCTCGGCCGCCTGAGGTTTACCCAGCACAAAACCGACAACCTTGTTTTTATCGCCCGGATGGCCGATTCCTACGCGAAGACGGTGAAAGTTGGGGTTATTGCCCAGCTTGCTGATGATGTCTTTAAGCCCGTTATGGCCGCCGTGACCGCCGCCGAGTTTAAATTTCGCCACACCCGGGGGCAGGTCGAGCTCATCGTGGGCCACCAGAATTTCGTCCGGATTAATTCGGTAGAAACCCGCCAGTGCAGCCACCGCTTTACCGCTCAGGTTCATAAAGGTGGTGGGGACCAGCAGGCGCACATCTTCGCCATTAACCTTGATGCGTGCGGTATAACCGAAGAATTTTGCCTCTTCTTTCAGCGGCTGGCCGTGGCGCTCAGCCAGCAGATCCACATACCAGGCCCCGGCGTTATGGCGGGTGGCGGCATATTCCGCCCCCGGATTGGCGAGGCCGACAATCAGTTTAATCGTCACATCACTGTCCTAAAGGGTTTTGACCTGCGCGCTAGTGTACTGTGCCGAAGGCGCGATGACAAAAGGCGTGCGCCGCTTTGGTTATGAATGATAATAATCACTGATACCAATCATTCAAAAAGGAAGATGTTCAGTAGGTTATTTGTAAAGTTTTGTTAGTCAAATATTCTGAGTTGTGATCGATACCGCACACATTGAAATGAGGTATTGCCTATACTTTGACTTACAAGGAAAGGGGATATTCCCTGGCGACCCAAGGTTCCGGAGGTGACAGATGAAACGCAAAAACGCTTCATTACTCGGCAATATGTTGATGGGGTTGGGGTTAGTGGTAATGATTGGCGGCGTAGGCTATTCCGTACTTAACCAGCTTCCACAGTTTAATTTACCAGAATTTTTAGCCCACGGTGCGGTATTCAGCATCTTTGTTGGCGCAATTCTGTGGCTGGCGGGGGCACGTATTAGCGGTCGTGAACGGGTAACAGATCGCTACTGGTGGGTACGGCACTACGATAAACGCTGCCGTCGCAGCGGCGGCAGGCAGCATCGTCACGGTTGATGCTCGTTCGCCAGGTCATGAAGAAGGCGCCGTCTGATACGGCGCTTTTTTTATCTCGTATTCAGGCCAGCGCTTCGTCGCGATCGGCGAAGAAGGCCAGGCGACCGGGAATGGGCTGAATACCGGCCCGGGCCAGAGTCCGCAGCGGCTGGAATTCCAGATTACAGATGCGCAGTTCACAGCCTTCAGGCAGTTTCGCCACAAAGCGGCGCAGGGCATCCAGCCCTCCCGCGTCAAGCAGCGGTACTGCATCCCATTGCAGTATCAGGAGCCGGTGGCCGTTAAGGCGCTGGCTCAGATCGTTAAAGATCCCCTCCGCCGCGGCGAAAAACAGCGGCCCGGTCACCCGCAGCGCCAGCACGTCGTTCGGGGTCGTCACCGGCAGTGGCGCCAGCCGGGTCATGCGCGCAATGCGCCGCATAAACAGCAGCGATGCCATGACGATCCCCACGCTAATGGCGATGACCATATCGAACAGCACCGTCAGTGACATACAAATCAGCATCACGATGATGTCGTCCTTCGGCGCCTGACGCAGTAGCGCCACCACTTTACGCGCCTCGCTCATATTCCAGGCCACCATCAGCAGCAGCGCCGCCATGGCGGAAAGCGGCAGCCAGGAGAGCAGCGGAGCAAGAGCCAGCAGCGCCAGCAGCACCAGCAGGGCATGGATAATGGCCGATACCGGCGAGCTGGCCCCGGCGCGCACGTTAGCGGCGGAGCGGGCGATAGCGGCGGTGGCGGTAATGCCGCCGAAGAATGGCGCGACAATATTGCCCAGCCCCTGGCCCAGCAGCTCGCCGTTGGCGTTATGGCGGGTGCCGGTCATGCCGTCCAGCACCACCGCGCACAGCAGCGATTCAATGGCCCCCAGTAGCGCCATCGAAAAGGCTGCCGGTAACAGGGCCTGTAGCGAATCCAGATTCAGGGTAAAAGTATCGCCCGGCAGCGACCATGGCAGCATTAGCTGCGGCAGCAGCGGCGGAATGCCATTCCCCTGGCTGCCATCGGCCAGCAGATAGTGAAAGCGAGTACCGATGGTAGCCACTTCCCCGCCTGCCAGCATCACGATTCCCATGACCGCGCAGCCTGCCAGCAGTGCGGGTAGGTGGCCCGGCAGGCGCAGGCCCAGCCGCGGCCACAGCACCAGTACCGCCAGCGTAACGCAGCCTGTGACGGTATCTCCCAAATTTAGCGTGGGTAATGCTATCGCCAGGGCCGCCACTTTGTCGGTGTAGTGCTCCGGCGTGTGGTTCAGCGTCAGCCCAAGAAAATCCTTAATCTGCATGGTGGCGATGGTAATGGCGATCCCGGAAGTAAAGCCCAGGGTGACGGGTAGAGGGATATATTCAATCAGCCGCCCGAAGCGCGCCAGGCCGAACAGAATCAGGAATACCCCGGAAAGCAGCGTCGCCACCAGCAGGCCGCTGAGTCCGAACTGCTGGGAAACCGGATAGAGAATCACCACAAAGGCGGCCGTGGGGCCGGAAACGCTATAGCGCGAACCGCCGGTCACGGCAATGATGATACCTGCCACCGCCGAAGTATAAAGCCCATACTGGGGCGGTACGCCGCTGGCGATAGCCAGCGCCATGGCCAGCGGAATAGCGATAATCCCTACGGTCAGACCGGCGATCAGATCGCGGCTGAAGCGGGCGGCGCTGTAGGGTTCGCGCCAGCAGGCATCCACCAGCGCGCGAAAGGGAAGTACGGTATTACGAAGGTTCACGATGTCGTCCATGGGCGCCGGCGGCGCGAGGTATTGATCATACAAATGTGTAACAAAAAAGAAAAAACCCGCCGAAGCGGGTTTTTTCTGAGCCGTTCGATTAGTGGTCGAACATGGCGGAGATGGATTCTTCGTTGCTGATACGGCGAATCGCTTCGGCCAGCATGCCGGAGAGCGTCAGCGTACGCACGTTCGGCAGGGCTTTAATCTCGTCAGAGAGCGGAATGGTGTCGCAGACCACCACTTCATCGATCGTCGAGTTACGCAGGTTGGTGACCGCGTTGCCCGAAAAGATGGGGTGGGTGGCGTAAGCGAATACGCGTTTGGCGCCGCGCTCTTTTAGGGCTTCGGCGGCTTTGCACAGGGTGCCGCCGGTATCGATCATATCGTCAACCAGAACGCAGTCGCGACCGGCGACGTCACCGATAATGTGCATCACCTGAGAAACGTTGGCACGCGGGCGACGTTTATCGATGATAGCCATTTCGGTGTCGTTCAGCAGTTTGGCAACGGCACGGGCGCGCACAACGCCGCCGATATCCGGAGAAACCACGATCGGGTTGTCGAGATCTTTCTGCAGCATATCTTCCAGCAGGATCGGGCTACCGAACACGTTGTCTACGGGAACGTCGAAAAAGCCCTGAATCTGCTCAGCGTGCAGGTCTACGGTCAGAACGCGATCCACGCCGACGCTGGAGAGGAAATCGGCAACCACTTTGGCGGTAATCGGCACACGTGCGGAGCGCACGCGGCGATCCTGACGGGCGTAGCCGAAGTAGGGGATAACGGCGGTAATGCGTCCTGCGGAAGCGCGGCGCAGGGCGTCGACCATGACGACCAGCTCCATCAGGTTGTCATTGGTGGGTGCACAGGTTGACTGGATGATGAAAATATCGCCACCACGTACGTTTTCGTTGATTTGTACACTGACTTCTCCATCGCTGAAGCGGCCGACAGCGGCGTCTCCAAGAGAAGTGTACAGGCGGTTGGCAATACGTTGAGCCAGTTCCGGGGTGGCGTTACCAGCAAAAAGCTTCATATCAGGCACGAGAAGAACCTCAGGCATGCGTCCAGTAGTGGATGATGGGCCATCGCACCGTTATCCGGTGCGGGCGGGGTGGCACATCATCCCGGCGGTGTATTAAAAAGCATGGTGCAACGTCTGAAACAAGGTGACGTTGTCACCGGCGCTAAGCTTGCCCGGGTAAGGTCCTGTGCAGCGGGGAGTGATTGACGCCTCGCGCCACGAAACCCTGCGACCATACCGGGGCTTGCTCAAGCACCTGACGGGCCGCGGATTCAGTGTCAAATTCAGCAAAGACACAGGCTCCGGTGCCTGTCAGACGCGACGGCGCGTATTCTAACAGCCAGGAAAGCAGGGCATCAACCTCGCGAAAACGTTTTCTTGCGATAACTTCGCAATCGTTGTGGAATTCACATTTCAGCAACATGTCAATTGACCGCACCGGCGTATTGCGCACTAATTCAGGATCTTTAAAGATATCCGGCGTGGCGATACTAATACCCGGATGCAGCACCAGATACCATTTTTCCGGCGGCGAGACCGGTGTCAGCAGGTCGCCAACCCCTTCGGCAAAGGCGGCGTGACCGCGCACGAAGACCGGCACATCGGCCCCCAGGCGTAGCCCAATGTGAGCCAGCTGGTCCAGAGAAAGCCCGGTGTTCCAAAGATGATTCAGCGCCACCAGCGCCGTGGCGGCATTGGAAGAACCACCCCCCAGCCCGCCGCCCATCGGTAGCACCTTTTCTACGGCCAGATCGGCACCAGGCACCGCGCCGCTGACCGTCTCTGACAGCATACGGGCGGCGCGTACGATCAGATTCTGTTCATCCGGCACTCCAGCCACCGGCGTCAACAGGTGAATCTCGCCGTCGGTTCGTGGGCTGATGGTTATGGTGTCGCCATAGTCCAGAAACTGAAACAGGGTCTGGAGATTATGATAGCCGTCGGGGCGACGGCCAGTGATATAGAGAAACAGATTCAGTTTAGCCGGTGACGGCCAGCGGGTTGCGCTCATTTCACGATCCAGTTATCCATCTTCAGCTTAATGCGCTGCTCGCCGTCGTTCAGCTCCATACTGGCGGGCAGGGCGGGCTGCACTTTATCGCTATAGCCGCTCCAGGTTACCTTCCATTTTCTGCCGTCGCTGCCGTAGTTCAGCTCGCTCAGGCGGTGATTTTGGTCAACCCGGTAATCGGTGGCATCGCCCGGCAGGCCGAGGATCCACTGACGCAGGCTGTCGATGGGAATCGGCATACCGGTCAGACGCTCCAGCATCTCTTCGGCGTCCTGGGACTGATAGCGCTGGCCTTTGTTATCTACCAGGGTTACTGCGCCGGGCTGGGCGTTCAGCTCCAGCTCGGTGCTGCCCAGCGGATTGGTCAGCAGCAGGCGGTAACGATCCTGGCCAGTCTGCTGCCAGAAGAAGCGGGCGTAGACTTTCTGGTCGTCGGAAATCCAGGCGAAGGCGCCGCGGGTCTGGTACTGACTCAGGCCTTTAACCTGGGCCATATGCTGCTGCCACTGGGGATTATCGTGACTGACTCCCGGGCCTTTCGGGGCCTGATGGCTGACGCAGGCGGCGAGTACCAGGCTTGCCAGCGGTAGCAGGCGCAGCGGACTGAATTTGATCATAGCGCAATAAATCCTTGAGAACCGTCAATATTATAGTTAACCATCCTGGCGGGCGTCGTGCGGCCCGTCAATGACGAAATGGGCGGGATCATCAAAATTATCGATTAGTTTGAAAGGCAGGGCGTCGTCTTTTATTGGGGCTGCGCATCCTGTATTATGCTTGCAGTAATCCTTACCAAGACCGGCATTATTCCGCACACATGACCCTGTTAGCTCTAGGCATCAACCATAAAACTGCTCCGGTATCACTGCGAGAACGCGTCACGTTTTCGCCGGACACCCTTGACCAGGCGCTGGAAAGCCTGTTGGCGCAGCCAATGGTGCAGGGCGGGGTGGTTCTCTCTACCTGCAACAGAACAGAACTCTATCTTAGCGTTGAAGAGCAGGAGAATCTGCAGGAAGCGCTGGTACGCTGGCTGTGTGACTACCACGGGCTGGATGAGACCGAAGTTCGCAATAGTCTGTACTGGCACCAGGATAACGACGCTGTCAGCCATCTGATGCGGGTCGCCAGCGGTCTGGATTCAATGATTCTCGGCGAACCGCAGATTCTGGGGCAGGTGAAGAAAGCCTTCGCCGATTCGGCCCGCGGCCATCTGCACGCCAGCGATCTGGAACGCATGTTCCAGAAATCCTTTTCGGTGGCCAAACGGGTTCGTACCGAAACGGAAATCGGTGCCAGCGCGGTGTCGGTGGCCTTCGCTGCCTGTACTCTGGCGCGCCAGATCTTCGAATCCCTTTCCGAAGTGACCGTACTGCTGGTCGGCGCCGGTGAAACCATTGAACTGGTGGCGCGCCATCTGCGTGAACACCAGGTTCGCCATATGATTATCGCCAACCGCACCCGCGAGCGGGCGCGTGAGCTGGCCGACGAAGTCGGGGCCGAAGTTATTGGCCTGCCGGAGATCGACGAACGGCTGGCCCAGGCCGATATTATCATCAGCTCCACTGCCAGCCCGCTGCCGATTATTGGCAAGGGCATGGTGGAGCGCGCCCTGAAGGCGCGACGCAACCAGCCGATGCTGCTGGTGGATATCGCCGTCCCGCGCGATGTCGAACCGGAAGTGGGCAAACTGGCCAACGCCTATCTCTACGGCGTGGATGACCTACAGTCCATCATTCAGCACAATATGGCCCAGCGTCAGGCCGCGGCGGTACAGGCGGAAACCATCGTTGCCCAGGAAACTGGCGAGTTTATGGGATGGTTGCGCGCCCAGAGTGCCAGCGCCACCATCCGTGAGTATCGCGGTCAGGCTGAGCAGGTGCGTGATGAACTGACCACCAAAGCGCTGGCTGCCCTTCAGCAGGGCGGCGATGCTGAAGCCGTGCTGCAGGAGCTTTCCCGTAAGCTGACCAACCGGCTGATCCATGCTCCTACCAAATCGTTACAGCAGGCGGCGCGCAATGGCGACGACGAGCGCCTGAATATCCTGCGCGACAGCCTCGGGCTGGACTAGCGCGCCCCCCATTCGAATACCACAAGGTAATAGCTACCCATGAAGTCTTCTATTGTTGCCAAACTGGAAGCCCTGCAGGAGCGCCATGAAGAAGTTCAGGCCCTGCTGGGCGATGCGGAGGTCATTGCCGATCAGACGCGCTTTCGCGCGCTGTCGCGTGAGTACGCTCAGTTGAGCGATGTCTCCCGCTGTTTTCTACAGTGGCAGCAGGTGCAGCAGGATATCGAAACCGCCCAGGAGATGTTGGCGGACCCGGATATGCGCGAAATGGCCCAGGAAGAGCTGGATTCCTCACGCGCCCGCAGTGAAGAGCTGGCGCATCAGCTTCAGCTGTTACTGCTGCCGAAAGATCCCGACGATGAACGCAACGCCTTCCTGGAAGTGCGCGCCGGAACCGGCGGTGATGAGGCGGCGCTGTTCGCCGGCGATCTGTTCCGGATGTACAGCCGCTATGCCGAATCCCGGCGCTGGCGGGTGGAAATCATGAGTGCCAGCGACGGCGAAATGGGCGGCTATAAAGAGGTCATCGCCAAAATCAGCGGCGAAGGCGTTTACGGCCACCTGAAGTTCGAATCCGGCGGTCACCGGGTACAGCGGGTACCGGCCACCGAATCCCAGGGGCGTATTCATACTTCCGCCTGCACCGTGGCGGTGATGCCGGAACTGCCGGAAGCCGAACTGCCGGATATTAACCCGGCGGATCTGCGCATTGACACTTTCCGTTCCTCTGGCGCCGGTGGCCAGCACGTTAACACCACCGATTCCGCTATTCGTATCACCCACCTGCCCACCGGCATTGTGGTGGAGTGTCAGGATGAACGCTCCCAGCATAAGAACAAAGCCAAGGCGCTGGCAGTGTTGGGCTCGCGTATTCACGCCGCCGAAGTGGCGAAGCGTCAGCAGGCGGAAGCCTCGACCCGCCGCAATCTGTTAGGCAGCGGCGATCGTTCCGATCGCAACCGCACCTACAACTTCCCCCAGGGGCGTGTGACTGACCACCGCATCAACCTGACGCTTTATCGTCTGGATGAAGTGATGGAAGGCAAGCTGGATATGCTGATCGATCCTATTGTTCAGGAACACCAGGCCGATCAGTTGGCGGCGCTTGCCGGGCAGGAGTAATGGATTATCAGAACTGGGTGCGTCAGGCAACGGCGCGCCTCGCTGGCAGCGACAGCCCGCGACGCGATGCCGAAATCCTGTTGGGGCTGGTCACGGGGCGCTCCCGCACTTATCTTCTCGCCTTTGGCGAAACCCGGCTATCAGACGCGGAACTGGACCAACTGGAGCAACTGCTGGCGCGCCGCGAGCGCGGTGAACCTGTGGCTTACCTTACCGGCCAGCGCGAATTCTGGTCGCTACCGCTGGCGGTCTCTCCGGCCACGCTTATCCCACGCCCGGACAGCGAATGTCTGGTGGAACAGGGGCTGGCGCGTCTGCCCGCAGAGCCCTGCCGCATTCTCGATCTCGGTACCGGAACCGGCGCTATCGCCCTGGCATTAGCCAGTGAACGGCCGGATGCCGCAGTCACAGCGCTCGAACTGATCCCAGAGGCCGTTGCGCTGGCGCACAGCAACGCGCAAAATCTCGCCATTGACAACGTCACCGTGCTCCAGAGCGACTGGTTTTCCGCCCTGGAGTCCGGACAGCGTTTCGATTTGATCGTCAGCAATCCTCCATACATTGATGCGGAGGATCCGCACCTGAGCCAGGGGGATGTCCGTTACGAACCCAAATCGGCGCTGGTGGCGGCCGATAAAGGGCTGGCGGATTTGCAGCAGCTGATTACTGAGGCCCGTTACTGGCTGCAGCCAGGCGGGTGGCTACTGCTGGAGCATGGCTGGCGTCAGGGAGAAGCGGTACGCGAACTGTTTAACGGTGCGGGCTACGAGCGGGTGGAAACGCATCGCGACTACGGCGGCAATGAGCGGCTGACCGCAGGGCAGTTTATCTGACCCCGGGGCAGGAAAATTTATAACAATACTGGAGTAAGGCAATGGCGGCATATTTCGCCCTAAAGCATCTGCACATTCTGACGGTGGCTATCTCTGTCTCGCTGTTTATTTTGCGTTACTGGTGGCAATACCGCGCTTCGCCCATGGCCAATAAGCGCTGGGTGCGTATTGTGCCACATATCAACGATACGCTGCTGCTGGGCAGTGGAGTAGCATTAGTCGCTGTCACCCATTTCTGGCCTTTCACTCCCCAGGGCGCATGGCTGACTGAGAAACTGTTTGGCGTTATTATCTACATCGTTTTGGGTTTTATTGCGCTCGGCCGCGGTCAGCGTAGTCAGAAAGTGCGCGCTGGCGCGTTTATACTGGCGCTGGTGGCGCTGTACGTCATCATCGAACTCGCCACCACAAAAATTCCGTTATTGGGGTAAATCATGGAGTCGTTAGCCGGTTTTGAATTTAATCAGGCACCGCTGTGCGAGGGCATGATTCGGGTCTCGCAGGCCATTCGCGAGGACTTTCCAACGCAGCAGGTGCGCGCGCAACTCGATAAGCTGGCAGATCTGGCCCGCGAGGAGATTAGCACAGGGTGGCAGCAGGACGATCGGTTGGAGAAACTGCTGGAGCTGTTTTACGGCGAGTGGGGCTTTCATGATTCGGACGGCGTCTATCGTCTTTCCGACGCGCTGTGGCTCGATGAGGTGCTCAACCGCCGCCAGGGCAGCGCCGTCTCTCTGGGAGCGATTCTGCTGTGGCTGGCGGATACGCTGGATATTCCGCTGATGCCGGTTATCTTCCCGACCCAACTGGTTCTGCGTGCCGACTGGATGGATGGCGAGATGTGGCTAATCAACCCGTTCAATGGCGAAACCCTGAATGAACATATTCTGGAGGTCTGGCTGAAGGGCAATGTCGGCCCGTCGGCCCGTCTCTACGACGAAGATCTGGATGAAGCGGATAACGCAGAGGTGATCCATAAGCTGCTGGATACCCTGAAGACCTCGCTGATGGAAGAGCAGCAGATGGAGTTGGCGCTGCGCGCCAGCGAGGTACTGCTGCAGTTCAACCCGGAAGATCCTTATGAAATCCGCGATCGCGGGCTGATTTATGCCCAGCTCGACTGTGAACACGTGGCGCTTAACGACTTAAGCTATTTTGTCGAACACTGCCCGGAAGATCCGATCAGCGAGATGATCAAAGCGCAAATTAATTCGATTTCTCACAAACCGATTACGCTGCACTAAGTGCGACAGTTTTTTCCGGTTCACACCAACAAGGCGAAGATATGAAACAGAAAGTGGTTAGCATTGGTGATACCAAGGTCGCGAACGATCTGCCGTTTGTGCTGTTTGGCGGCATGAACGTGTTGGAATCCCGCGACCTGGCGATGCGCATCTGCGAACACTATGTCGAGGTAACCAACAGGCTTGGCATCCCCTACGTTTTCAAAGCCTCCTTTGATAAGGCGAACCGCTCTTCGATCCACTCATACCGAGGGCCGGGTCTGGAAGAGGGCATGAAGATTTTTGAAGAGCTGAAAAAAACCTTCGGCGTGAAAATCATCACTGACGTACATGAGCCGCTGCAGGCCCAACCGGTTTCCGAAGTGGTGGATGTGATCCAGCTTCCGGCCTTCCTGGCCCGCCAGACCGATCTGGTGGAAGCCATGGCGAAGACCGACGCGGTGATCAACATCAAGAAGCCGCAGTTTATCAGCCCGGGGCAGGTGGGCAACATCGTGGATAAATTCCATGAAGGCGGTAATGACCGGGTGATCCTCTGCGATCGCGGCAGCAACTTCGGTTATGACAACCTGGTTGTCGATATGCTCGGCTTTGGCGTGATGAAGCAGGTCTCCGGCAATGCACCGGTGATCTTTGATGTGACCCACGCCCTGCAGTGCCGCGACCCCTTTGGCGCGGCCTCCAGCGGTCGCCGTGGCCAGGTGGCGGAACTGGCGCGCGCCGGGATGGCGGTCGGCCTGGCCGGTCTGTTCCTGGAAGCGCATCCGGATCCGGAAAATGCCCGCTGCGACGGTCCTTCAGCGCTGCCGCTGGCAAAACTGGAACCCTTCCTGCAGCAGATCAAAGCGATCGACGATTTGGTGAAGAACTTCCCGGAGCTGGATACCAGCCACTAATCGTTTTACCGCCGTCCGGCTGGCGCCGGCGGCGGTTTTCTTTTATCGTCCACTGCAATCCGCCTTCCCTGAAGTGCATCACAGCTTCCGCCCCTGCCGGTTTTTCATACTGCTACATTGATCAAAGACAATGCTTTTATTGTGGTTTTTGGCTAGAAAATAGACCACTCCCGCCACGCTATTGCGCTGTTCCCGTCGGCGATACGACTCATTTCCCCATAACAATAAGTATCGGGATGGTATCTATGGTCAGAATTTTGTCTCTGATAGCACTACTGTTGAGCCTGTCGTTCACCAGCGGCGCGGCCGATGTCCCGGACGCCGCTAAACCACAACCTGCCGCCAACGTGGAAGCGCGCAACGGACGCTTCCAGGCGCTACATCCCGATCAGTATGCCTCCTGGCTGGCCACGGCGCAGCAGTCGGCCCGGGAGGATGCTCTGGCGGAAGATCCCCGGCTGGTCATCCTGTGGGCGGGCTACGCCTTTGCCAAAGATTACAATAAGCCGCGCGGCCATGCTTATGCTCTGACGGATGTTCGGGAAACGCTGCGCACTGGCGCGCCTAAGGGCAACGATGATGGCCCCATGCCGATGGCTTGCTGGAGCTGCAAAAGTCCGGATGTGGCACGGGAAATTGCGGAAAACGGCGAGCAGGCGTACTTCCACGGTCAGTGGGCCAGGGGCGGGCCTCAGGTAGTGAACGTCCTGGGCTGCGCTGATTGCCATAACACCGCCGCTCCCGGGTTTTCCAGCGGCAAACCTGCTCTGGCGCTGTCCCGCCCCTATGCCGCCCGGGCCATGAACGCCCTGGGTACCCCATTTGAGCAGGCCAGTCGCTTTGATCAACAGTCGATGGTTTGCGGACAGTGTCACGTTGAATACTACTTCGCGGGCAAAAGCAAAGCGGTGACTTTCCCCTGGAAACAGGGCACCACTGCGGATGCGATGGAAGCGCTGTATGACGATATCCGGTTCAGCGACTGGACCCATCAACTTTCCGGAGCACCGATGCTTAAAGCCCAGCACCCTGAATATGAAACCTGGCGCAGCGGTATCCACGGCCAGAACAATGTGACCTGTATCGACTGCCATATGCCGAAGGTGCAGAACAGCCAGGGTCAGCTCTATACCAGCCATAAAATTGGTAACCCCTTCGATAACTTTGAACAGACCTGCGCCACCTGCCATACCCAGGATAAACAGACGCTCACGCGGATTGTGGCTGAACGTAAGCAGAGCATCGGGGAAATTAAGCTGAAGGTGGAGGATCAACTGGTTCATGCCCATTTTGAAGCCAAAGCGGCCAGGGACGCTGGCGTGAGTGAGGCGGCGCTAGCCCCGGCATTGCAGGATATCCGTCATGCCCAGTGGCGCTGGGATTATTCCATCGCTTCCCACGGTATTCATATGCATGCCCCCGAGGTGGCGCTGCGCACCCTGGGAACCGCGTTGGATAATGCCGCTGAGGCGCGCATCAAGCTGGCGCATCTGCTGGCGAGCAAAGGCATTAACGGGCCGGTGGCGCTGCCGGATATCTCCACCAAAGAGAAAGCCCAGCAGGCGATCGGACTCAATATGCCGCAGATCCTGGCGGAGAAAATCCAGTTCCTGAAGGCGGTAGTGCCAGCATGGGAGCAGGAAGCCCAGCGTGAAGGCCGACTGGATAAATAACCCGTCGCCCCGCCGGGCGGGGCACACCACGGAGCGGAGTGAATATGCGTACGATGCGTTGGTTATTAACGGTCGGTTTTGGCTGCCTGTGGCTGATGCTGTTGTCCCTGGCCCGTGCGGATGCTGGGGTCGAGCTACAGCGCAGCCGGGACCAGGCCTGCCTGGATTGCCATAAGTCCCACCAGCAGGGGATGCTGGGGCAACATGCCCGGGCAACCAACCCCAATAATGGCCTGCCGGTGACTTGTACAGACTGCCACGGCAGGCCAGGTCCCCGACATCGCGAAGGGGCAAAGGACGTGATGCGCTATAACGACCCGGCTTTTAGCGTGGAGCAACAGAACAGCGTCTGCTTCGCATGCCATCAGCCGGAAGCGTTAAGGGAGGCTTTCTGGCCCCATGACGTGCATGCCGCCACGCTGACCTGTTCGGGCTGTCACCGGTTACATCCGGACAAGGATAGGGTGACGATGCTGAACGATAAGGCCAGGGTCAGGCTGTGTGTGGACTGCCACCGCGAACAGCAGGGCAATCCGGCTTTTAATCCGGCCTCGGTCTGGCCGGATAAGGAGCGGCCATGAGCTGTTCCCGTCGTCGTTTTCTGGCCGGGGCTGGCGTACTGGCGGTAGGGGGGCTTTCCATACCGCTGGTGCTGGCCCAGAGCAAGAACCGGGCTGGTGTGCGCCTTGGCATGGTGCATGATGAAACGCGCTGTATTGGCTGTACTGCCTGTATGGATGCCTGTCGGACGGTGAATCAGGTACCCGAATCAGTCTCGCGGCTGGAGATTATTCGCAGTGGCCCCACAGGGGCGTTTCCCGAAGCTCGCTATCGCTTCTTCCGCCACTCCTGCCAGCACTGCGATCGCGCCCCCTGCGTGGCGGTCTGTCCCACTGGCGCCTCATATCGCGATATGGCGACGGGGATCGTCGATGTCCATGCCGATCTCTGCGTGGGTTGTCAGTACTGCATCGTGGCCTGCCCGTATCAGGTACGTTTTATTCATCCCGAAACCCGGGTTGCCGATAAGTGTGATTTTTGCCGTAAAACCCGTCTCCGGCAGGGGCAGCAGCCCGCCTGCGTTGAAGCCTGCCCGACAAAGGCGTTGATCTTCGGCAACCTTGAGGATCCACAAAGCGACATCGCACGGCTTATTGCGGCGCGCATCACCTATCGCTACAAACCGGCGTTGGGCACGCTCCCCAAACTCTACCGGGTCCCCTTCCGCTATGGCGAGGTGAAACTATGAGATCGGCGTTTCATTTTGAAGGACTTGTCTGGGACTGGCCCATTGCCGTCTATCTGTTTCTGATTGGCATATCGGCGGGGTTGGTGATGGTGGCGATTATGCTGCGTCGCGGGCTTCCGGAAGCGGGAGAGCCGCAGAGTCCGGTGATGCGCGCCACGCTGTGGGTGGCGCCGCTGTCGGTGATACTGGGTCTGCTGATACTCATCTTCCATCTGACCCGCCCCTGGGCCTTCTGGAAGCTGATGTTTCACTACAGCCTGACCTCGGTGATGTCGATGGGGGTGATGTTGTTTCAGATCTATATGCTGACGCTGGCGGCGTGGCTGGCGGTGGTGTTCCGCGCGCCGCTCAACGCTCTGGTACGGCGTTGGCTGCCGCCGCTGTTGCCCGCCGTTGCGCTACTGGAGAGGTTTCAGCGCTGGCTGCGACCGCTGGAACATCTGATGCTGGGGCTGGCGCTGCTGCTGGGGGCTTATACCGGCTTTCTGCTGTCGGTATTGACCTCCCGCCCCATGCTTAACCATCCCGTGTTACCCGCACTGTTTCTGTTTTCCGGGCTGTCATCGGGTCTTGCCGTCGCCATGCTGGCGGCTGCCCGGGAGCGGCATGCCAGGACTCTGCACTGGCTCCATGGCCTGGAAATGCCGATCCTGGCAATGGAGATTTTTCTGCTGGTGGCCTTTTTTGCCGGGCTGTGGCTGGGGGACGACGGTAAAGTCCGGGCGTTCGGGGCGGCGCTGGGCGGGGGATTCTGGAGCGCCTGGTTCTGGTGGGGCGTGGTGGGGCTCGGATTTGTGGCCCCCATTCTGGCGCGCTGGGCTATCCGGCGCAGGCCCGGGCTTCAGGTGGCGATTGCCTGCGGCTGCTCTCTGGTAGGAGTCCTGATGCTGCGCTTTTATATTCTCTACGCGGGGCAGATGACCCTTGCCTGAGTCTGCAGTGCTGCCCGGCGTGGGGAGCTGGCTGGCGGAAGGGGGCTATCTTTGCCTGCTGCTGGGGCTGGCGCTTAGCGTGGTGATACTGTTTGACGGTTTACGCCAGTACTGGCGGCCCAGGGGGGCGGCGCGGGCGGGCAGCAGTATTGCGCTGGCGCTGCTGCTGAGCGGTGCCATGCTGATTTTACTGCTGGCCCTGGCGCTGAATGACTTTTCGCTTCACTACGTGATGAGCCATAGCAATAGTGCGCTGGCGCTGCCGTTCCGACTGGCGGCGGCCTGGGGGGGCCATGAAGGCTCGCTGATGCTATGGAGTCTCTCTCTTGCCGTCTGGCAGGCGATAGCCGCGTGGCGGTGGCGGGGGAAGGGGCTACGTCGTAAGGGGCTTACCCTGGCGCTGGGCTCGATTATCCAGGTTGCGCTACTGCTGTTTATTGTGACCCTGTCCGATCCTTTCGCCCGCCAGTTTCCCGCTCCGCTGGACGGGCGCGATCTCAATCCCATGTTGCAACATCCCGCGCTGCTAATGCATCCGCCGCTGCTCTATCTGAGCTATGCCGGATTTCTGTTTAGCGCGGCGCAACTGCTGGCGGGGTTGTTTTGCCAGACCGCGCCTGTCGCGCTGGCTCGCTTGTGTCTGCGTAACGTGGCCATTTCCTGGAGTCTGTTGACCGCCGGTATGATCCTGGGGTCCTGGTGGGCCTGGAGTGAGCTGGGCTGGGGGGGATGGTGGTTTTGGGACCCGGTCGAGAATGCATCGCTTCTGCCCTGGCTGACCGGCATCGCCAGTCTGCACGCGCTGGTCGTTATGCGCCGCAGCGGCCATTTAAGCCGCAGCGCCACGCTACTGGTGCTGGCGACCGGGCTACTGACGCTGTTGGGTACCTTTATCGTGCGTTCGGGCATATTAATGTCGGTACATGCCTTTGCGCTGGATGAGACGCGCGGGCTGCCGCTGCTGGCGCTGTTTGCGCTATTGAGCCTGGGGGCGCTGTCGGCGTTTGCCGTTAGCGCCTGGCGCTACCGCCGGATGCCGGACGGGCCCGCACCCAGCGTCTGGCTGGTGGGGGGCCTGTGGCTGTTTGTCGCCAGTGCGCTGGTGGTGTTGATCGGTACGCTATTCCCCATTCTGTACCGGCTGACCGGCGGTGGGCAGATCTCGGTGGGGGCGCCCTGGTTTAACCTGGTGCTGTTGCCCTTCGCGCTGGTGGGGATAGTGCTGATGCTGGCCGCAAGCCGCAGAGGCCGTTGGCCGACATGGCTGGCCCATAGTGGGGTATTAGTCTGCGCTGCCGGTATCGCCAGTGCCGCGTTACTTAAGCAGGAGGTGAGCGTATTGCTAATGCCGGGTGAGAGCGTCACTCTGGCCGGTTACCGCTTTACGCTTCAGGAAACACGTCTTCTGGCGGCAGGAAACTATAGCGCTGAGCAGCTCACCATCGGCGTCTGGCGTGATGATACCGTGCCGATAGCCACCCTGCGGCCGGAGCGGCGTTTTTATAGCGTCCGTGGGCAGCAGATGTTTGAACCGGATACGGCCACCAACGGCTGGCGCGACTGGTACGCGCTGGTGGGGGAAAAGCCCGCCCCCGGCCGTTATGCGGTGCGTCTTTATGTACAGAGTGGCGTCCGGCTGGTCTGGGGGGGAGGGGTATTGATGCTGCTGGGTGCGGCATTTAGTGGAGCGGGGAGAAAGCGGCAATGAGGAGACTGGCCTGGAGCCTGATGCTGTGGTGCCTGGTGACGACGGGGGCGTTGGCGGAGGTCGTGGATACCTGGCGCTTTAGTTCGCCAGAGGTACAGGACAGGGCGCTGGCGATTTCTGGCAGGCTGCGTTGCCCCCAGTGCCAGAACCAGAGTCTGCTGGAGTCGACAGCGCCGGTGGCGGTTGCCATGCGTCATCAGGTCTTCGCGATGGCGGAACAGGGGAAGAGCGAGCAGGAGATCACCGGTTATATGACCGAACGCTATGGGGATTTTGTCCGTTACCAGCCGCCGTGGCGCGGCGCGGCGCTGGTGTTGTGGCTGTTTCCGTCGTTACTGCTGGTCGCCCTGGCGGTGGCGCTGTGGCGTTACCACAGGAGGCGACAATGACCATGGGGGGCTGGCGTACTCTGTTGGTTATTACGCTGCTGGTACTCTGCGGTCTGGCGCTGGCGCCACGCTGGCAGAAGGTGATGGCGCAGCAGGAAAAACGGCCGCTGTCGGTATCTCAGCCCGTCCCACAAAGCGGTGATGACTGGGCTTTGCTGGGCGACAGGCTGATGCTCGATGACCGCTATCCGCAGGCACTATTTGCTTATCGTCAGGCGCTGACGCTGCGTGGCGGCGATGCCCGACTTTATGCGGCGCTGGCCGTGGCGCTTTACTATCAGAACGGGCAACAGCTGACGCCAGAGGTACGGCAGTGGATCGATAGCGCGCTGGCGGCCGAGCCGGATGAAGTGACGGCACTGATGCTGCTGGCGTCGGATGCGTTTCTGCACGCCGATTATTCACGGGCGATAACGTTATGGACGCGAGTGCTGGATACGCCGTCGCCGCGGGTTAATCGTCAGCGGCTGGTAGAGGCGATAGGTATGGCACAGAGGCTGGCGGATGAGGCGAAGTAACAGGGGCCGCAGGTGCGGCCCCTGTTACAACTCAGGCGAAAATCGTCATCAGATAGGCGGCAAACAGCGCCAGATGCGCTGCACCGTTCAGCACGTTAGTACGGCCGGTAGAAAAGGATATCTGGCACAACACCAGCGAGGCCAGCATCACAATCATCTCCGGGGCGCCCAGTGCGAAGATCAGCTCATTGCCGGTGATAATGGCGATCAGGGTCACTGTAGGCACCGTCAGGGAGATGGTCGCCAGCACCGAACCGAAGAACAGGTTCATGGCGCGCTGTACCTGGTTATTCAGCACCGCTTTAATGGCGCCAAGCCCTTCCGGCGACAGAATCAGTAGTGCTACCAGGAAACCGGTGAAGGCTACCGGGGCGTTCATCCAGGTCAGCAGGTTTTCCAGCGGCACGGCGTTCATCTTGGTGACTGCAATCACAGCAATCAGATGGACGATCAGCCAGACGGTGTGCCAGGCGCTGCTGTGCGCAGAAGGTTTGCCGTGATGCGGATCGTCGTCATCCGCTTCGTCTTCGTGCTCGTAAACGAACAGGCTCTGGTGAGTGCGGGTCTGGATCAGCAGAAATACGCCATACATGGCGGCGGAAATCAGGGCGACTAACAGCGACTGGCCGATAGTGAAGTTCGCCCCCGGCAGCGCCATGGGGAACACCAGCACAATTACCGCCAGCGGGAACATGGCGATCAGATACTGCTTAATACCGAACAGGTTGACGTACTGAGTGGCGAATTTGCGCCCGCCCATCAGCAATGCGAATCCGACCAGACCGCCGGTGACAATCATAATGATAGAGTAGAGTGTGTCACGCATCAGGGTTGGGGCGGCGTCGCCGGTGGCCATCAGCGCCGAGATCAGGCTGACTTCAAGAATCACTACCGACAGACTGAGAATCAGAGAGCCGTAGGGTTCGCCCAGTCGGTGGGCAAGCACGTCGGCGTGACGTACCACGCTAAAAGCGCTGCTCAGAATGGCGACCAGCGCCAGGAGGTTAATACCGGCGATGGCCGGCAGCGACTGGCTGGAGCCCCACATCGCGAGCACCACCAGTGCCACAACCGGGAAGATGAGGGTGGTCTCCTTGTGGCGGGTTTTTACCGCCTCATGCTGTTTTGTCAATTGTAATTCTCCCTATTATCGCAGGTGAATAGCCTGCCGTTACCAGCAGTCATTATAGTAAAACCATGAATACTCGATAAAATAGCAGATATTTTGCTAAATGCTGCGTTTTTTTACTAAATTTTACTACTTTAGGGATATTTTCTTTAATCGCCTGATAAATCGTATAATAGCTTTTAAATTATATGTTAATCAATGAGTTATAATTTTATTATCTGTAGAACTGTCTGAGCCCTGCTGATGACTCGCCGTGCGGCGAGGATAAGATTTTCATGGCGATTTCCCCCAGAACTTGTGCCCGTATTCAGACAGTTGATACTTATCTGGCGTGTGGGTGTCCATACTGGTGTCGTCAGTCATGATAAGGGAAAAGGCGACTCAGAACCGGTATTGGTGATTTATCAGTAAAAAGTATGCGTCAGGAGGCGGGTGCTCCGTCAGGTTAAGGATAATATCGCGGGGGAGCCAAAAAGTATCAAAGTGCCCCTTGTCAGCGACGCCGTAATTTTCTATGGTCGAAATAGCGCGCGCACAGGCAGGGCATGCGCGAGCCGGGAAGGCTCCTGACTGGCCGGGATGCAGTAACGCTAAGCAGGGGGATACGGGTGATCACACGCGATTTTTTAGCTAACGCAGATTGTAGTACCGCCTTTGGTACCATTGAATCTTCATTACTCTGGTCGGTCGAACAGCGGGCGGCATCGCTGGCCGCAACCCTGGCCTGCCGTCCCGGGGGGCCAGTGTGGATCTTTGGCTATGGCTCCCTGATGTGGAACCCGGCGCTGGAGTATGAAGAGTCAGCTACCGGCTCTCTGGAAGGGTGGCACCGGGCTTTTTGCCTGCGGCTCACCGCCGGGCGCGGCACTGCCAGCCAGCCCGGGCGCATGCTGGCGCTTAAAGAGGGCGGCCGCACCACCGGCGTGGCCTTCCGGTTGCCGGAAGCGACCCTGGAGCAGGAGCTGACGCTACTGTGGAAGCGCGAGATGATCACTGGCTGTTATCTGCCGCGCTGGTGTCCGCTGCGGTTGGACGATGGCCGTACCGTGAATGCGTTGGTGTTTACCATGGACCCCCGCCATCCGCTCTATGAGTCAGACACCCGGGCGCGGGTAGTGGCGCCGCTGATTGCCGCGGCCTGCGGTCCCCTTGGCAGCAATGCCCAGTATCTGTTCTCGCTGGAGCAAACGCTGGGCAAACTCGGTATGCACGACAGCAACCTTGACGATCTACTGGCTGAGGTGCGCGCCATTCAGGGCGTCAGCGGTACGGCGCCGGAACGTTAATGGCTCAGAAAGTCAGCACCTTATCGGCCGCCAGGGTCCATTCAGCCAGTTCCACCAGAGTACCTATCTCCACGCCATCCACCAGCGGTAGGGCGCTGACGCCGCGGCCGTCGGCGCAGGTCTTACACAGTTTCACGGGCACGTCCTGAGCGGTCAGAATCTCCAGCATCTGTTGGATGTTGTAGCCCTCGGTGGGGTTCTGGCCGCGCAGTCCGGCGGTCACCGCATCGGACATTAAAAACAGCTTCACTTCCGGCTGGATGTTCTGCTCGCGCAGCGCAATGGCCAGCCGCAGGCTGTTAAACAGAGACTCGCTGCCGTAGGCGGCGCCGTTGGCGATAATCACGATCTTTTGCATTTTCTCTCCCTGCCCGGGCGGGCATGACTTTTGCTTGCTCTGAAATAACGGTTATTTCGGAGGGAGTATATGACGACCACGTCCCCGCCGCCAGGCGATGCGCGCGCCTGGTTCCTGGCGGCACGCGAACGCCAGCAGGCCCAGCTTTCCCGAGTGCTGGATATTGGCCACTGGGCCGGGCAAATCAGCCATCTGGTGCATCTGCTTCAGCGCGAACGCGGCGCTTCCAATATCTGGCTGTGCTCCGGCGGTGAGCTGTTCGCCCGGGAGCGGGTGCAGAGCGCCCGGGAAACGCAGCAGGCGACGGCCGGTTTTCAGGCGGGGCTGCCATCGCCGCCCGCGGCCCTGAGCGGCGCTTTTTGTTCCCGACTGGCCTGCGCCCTGTGGGCGCTGGATCAACTGCCTGAACTGCGCCAGCGACTGAGCCGGGGCGAGGTCGCCGCACAAGAGGCGATGTCGTGCTTCAACTGCGCCATTCGTCATCTGCTGAGCCTGGTGCCGGAAGCCAGCGAAGCGCTGGAATCCCGGGAGGTGGTCCAGGGGCTGACGGCGCTTTACAGCTTTATGCAGGGGAAGGAGCTGGTTGGCCAGGAGCGGGCGCTGGGGGCCATTGGCTTCACCGGGGGCAGTTTCACGGCAGAACTGCGCCAGCAACTGGTGGATCGTATCGATGGCCAGCAGCGCTGCTTTGCCGCGTTTCTGGCGCTGGCGGATCCGGTGACCGTGGCCCGCTTCCATCAGCGCGGCGAGGCCTGTCTGGAAACAGAGCAGCTACGGCGCATCGCCTGCACCCGGCTACCGGAAAAGGGGACGGCCACCCTGCGCTGGTTTGAGCTCCAGACCCGACGTATCGATGCCCTGCGTGAGCTGGAAGAAAGCCTGATCGGCCAGTTGATGGCGCTGGCCGCGGCAGCGCTGGCCTCTGTCCGGGAAGCAGAAAGCCAGGATGAACCCGCTTTCGCCCGCTGGGTGGCGAGCCATGCCAGCGACGATATGGCCCAGCCTCCAAATCGTCATTTGCTGCCGCTGGTGCGCCAGCAGGCCCGGGAGCTGGAAACTTTGAGCCGTCAGTTAGCCTCCCTACAGACCACCCTGGAAGAGCGCAAAGTTATCGATAAAGCGAAAGCGCTGTTAATTCGCCATCAGGGGATGAGTGAAGAGCAGGCCTGGCAGCAGCTACGCAAGCTGGCGATGGACCAGAACCGTCGCATGGTGGAAATAGCCCGGGCTATGCTGACCCTTTCCGGGCTATGGCCCGACGACTGACTGCACAATCGCCGGGCAGTTTGCGCCCCTTGACGGTGCAGTCCATGGCGCTTAAGCGTTGATTGCCGCCGCTGGCGGGCTGAGGCGAGCTGGCACGGGGTTTGCAAAACGGTGGTGACAGTTTACAGAAAAATTGACTGAGCCCTGGCGCCAACGGCGGTGTCAGAGTCAGCGGATAAAGGCGTCCGGCGCTGCCATCAGGCAGCGCGGGGCGCTTTTTTTTGTCTTTTTTACCAGGAGTCGCCATGCCTAAAAACTCGTTTACCCTTTCGCGTCGCCGGCTGATTCAGACCGGGGCGGCACTCGGTGGATCGCTGCTGCTGCCCGGCCTGATGAACGCTGCCTGGGCGGCGGGATCGGATAAACCGGAGCAGACCACCATCCGGGTAGGTTTTATTCCGCTGACCGACTGTGCGCCGGTGGTGATGGCGGCGCTTAAAGGGTTCGATAAGAAGTATGGGATTCGGATCGAGCCGGTTAAAGAGGCCAGTTGGGCCTCGGTACGCGACAAACTGGTCTCCGGCGAACTGGATGCCGCCCACGTTCTTTACGGACTAATTTACGGCCTGGAGCTGGGCATTGCCGGTAAGCCACAGCGAATGGCGAATCTGATGACCCTGAACAATAACGGTCAGGCTATCTCGCTCTCTGCCGACCTGCGGGAGAAAGGGATCGTCGATGGCGCCGGGCTGAAGAAACGGGTGGCCGGGTCGGCACCGGGAACCTATACCTTCGCCCACACGTTTCCGACCGGCACCCATGCTATGTGGCTTTATTACTGGCTGGCGGCCAACGATATTCACCCGTTCAACGATGTGCGCACCGTGGTGGTTCCGCCGCCGCAGATGGTGATGAACATGATGATTGGCAACATGGTGGGCTTCTGCGTGGGCGAACCCTGGAATGCCCGCGCCATCAACGATCGCATCGGCTATACCGCCACCACTTCTCAGCAGATCTGGCCCGATCACCCGGAGAAGATCCTTGGCACCCGCCGGGACTGGGTGGAACAGAATCCTAACAGCGCCCGGGCCCTGACGGCCGCGGTGCTGGATGCCGCCCGCTGGCTGGACGCCAGCCCGGAAAACCGGCGCGAAACCGCAAAAGTGCTGGCCCGCAGGGCCTGGCTCAACACCAAAGAGCAGTACCTGGCGCCGCGTATGCTCGGCGACTACGAAGATGGTCTGGGCAATCGCTGGCAGGACCGGCACGGCATGCGCTATTTCGGCGATGGCGAAGTGAGCTGGCCCTGGCATTCCGACGGCATCTGGTTTCTGACTCAGTTCCGGCGCTGGGGTCTGCTGAAACACGAGCCCGACTACCAGGCGCTGGCGGCACGCATTAACCGTAATGATGTCTGGCGCGAGGCTGCCAGCGCCGTTGGCGGTATTACGCCACCGGGCGAAACGCTGCGTACCAGCCGCCTGATGGATGGCACCTTGTGGGACGGGCGCGATCCCGCCCGCTATGCCGCCAGCTTTGCCATTAAACGCTAAGGGGGAAGTAATGAAAACGCTGCATCAAACCGTAGAAAACCCCGCTCCGACGCGGGAAGGAGAAGTGATCGTGCTGCCGCCGCTGGCGGTACGAAAAGCGACGCCGGACTGGCGGCGGCGCGGCAACCGGCTGCTGCAACGGTTGATTCCCGCGCTACTGGGGTTAGGCATTCTGCTGGTGGTCTGGCAACTGGCGGCCATCAACAGTCGCGGCTTTCCCACGCCGCTCAGCACCCTGGATTCGGCGCGGGTCCTGTTTGCCGACCCTTTCTATCGCGATGGCCCTAACGACATGGGGATTGGCTGGAATGTGCTGGCCTCGCTTAGCCGGGTGGCGGTGGGTTTTGGTCTGGCGGCGCTGGTGGGGATCCCCCTTGGGTTCGCCATTGGTCGCTTCACCCTGCTGGCCCATATGTTTAATCCGCTGATTGCGCTGCTGCGCCCGGTCAGCCCGCTGGCCTGGCTGCCGATTGGCCTGCTGCTGTTCCAGCGCGCAGAACCGGCTTCCAGTTGGACCATTTTTATCTGCTCGATCTGGCCGATGGTGATTAACACCGCCGAAGGAGTCAGGCGCATTCCGCTGGACTACCTCAACGTGGCGCGGGTGTTGCAGCTTTCCGAATGGACGGTGATGCGCCGCATTCTGTTTCCGGCGGTACTGCCCGCGGTGCTGACCGGCGTGCGGCTTTCCATCGGCATTGCCTGGCTGGTGATTGTCGCCGCTGAAATGCTGACCGGCGGGCTGGGCATCGGCTTCTGGATCTGGAACGAGTGGAACAACCTCAACATGGAAAACATTATCGTCGCTATCGTCATTATCGGCGTGGTGGGGCTGCTGCTGGAGCAGGGACTGATGCTGCTGGCGCGCCGCTTTAGCTGGTCGGAATAAAGGGGGCCTTATGAAACCGATTATCCAGGTACAGAACGTCAGTCAGCGTTTCAACACCGCCAGCGGCGAATTTCTGGCGCTGCAAAACGTCAGCTTCGATATCGCGCCAGGGGAGACTCTGAGTCTGATAGGCCATTCCGGCTGCGGCAAATCGACGCTGCTTAATCTGATTGCCGGTATCGACCGCCCCAGCGCTGGGGGGCTGCTGTGTGAAAATCGCGAAATTGCTGGTCCTGGCCCGGAACGGGCGGTGGTGTTCCAGAATCACTCACTGCTCCCCTGGCTCAGTTGCTACGACAACGTGGCGCTGGCAGTCGACAAAGTATTTAAGCGCAGCATGAACCGTCGCGAGCGGGCGGAGTGGATAGCCCATAACCTGGAACAGGTGCAGATGGGCCATGCCCTGCATAAACACCCGGGGGAGATCTCCGGCGGCATGAAGCAGCGGGTGGGCATTGCCCGGGCGCTGGCTATGAAGCCCAAAGTGCTGCTGATGGATGAACCCTTCGGTGCGCTGGATGCCCTGACCCGGGCTCATCTTCAGGATGCGGTGATGCGCATCCAGAACAGCCTGAATACCACCATTGTGCTGATTACCCACGACGTGGACGAGGCGGTACTGCTCTCCGATCGGGTGCTGATGATGACTAACGGTCCGGCGGCAACGGTGGGCGAGGTAGTGGACGTGAATCTACCGCGGCCGCGCAACCGGGTTCAACTGGCGGATGACAGCCGCTACCACCAGTTGCGACAGCATATTCTCCACTTTCTGTATGAAAAGCAGCCGAAAGTGGCCTGAGGAGCGGCAATGGCGCAACGACTGGTGATTATCGGCAGTGGCATGGCGGCGCTGCGGCTGGCGGAGCGACTGTGGGAGCTGGCGCCTGGCCGCTATGCCATCACGCTTATCGGCGAAGAGCCGGGACTGGCCTATAACCGCATCCAACTCACGCCGCTGCTTGCCGGAGAAACCGATGAGGAAGCGCTGTGTCTGCATGATGCTGCCTGGTATCGGGAGCGGAGTATCCGGGTGTTGAGTGGCACGCCGGTGACGGCGGTCTGCCTCAGGACGCGGACGCTTACGGTGGCGGATCGGCACCTGGCCTGGGACCAACTGGTGTTTGCCACCGGAGCCCGCCCGCAGATACCGGCGATCCCCGGAAGCCAGCAACCCCATGTTCACGCTTTCCGTACCCGGGCCGATGTGGCGGCCATGCTGGCCCAATCTGGCGATGCGGTGGTACTGGGGGGCGGGTTACTGGGCGTGGAGGCCGCCGCCGCACTGCGCCAGCGCGGAAGGGAGGTCACCCTGGTGCACCGTCAGCCGTGGTTGATGGATGCGCAACTGGATGCCTGTGCCGGGGAGCTGTTGGAGAGGGATTTGCAAGCACGGGGGATCCGCTGTGTGACCGGTAGTGGTATCTGCCAGATTGATAGTGACGGTGTCACGCTCACTGACGGCGAACGCCTGTCGGCGGAGCTGGTGGTCATGGCTACCGGGGTTCGTCCCAATCAAGAACTGGCTCGCCGGGCAGGCGTGGCCTGCGCTACCGGCATCCTGGTGGACGCACAGCTACAGACTTCTCAGCCGCAGGTCAGCGCGCTGGGGGACTGCTGCGAGACAGAAGGCCGCTGTCCGGGACTGTTGGCTCCGGCGCTGCAGCAGGCGGAGATCCTGGCTGCCAGGCTGGCCGGTACGTCGCTTACGGGCTACCGCTACCGGGAAACCGGTACCCGACTTAAGGTCACCGGCATCCATCTGTTCTGCCTGGGCGACACCCGACCCCGGCCGGGCGACCAGCTACTGACCGCCATCGACCCCCGAACCGACCACTACCGTCGTCTGCTGCTGCGTGACGGACGACTGCGCGGCGCGCTGCTGTATGGCGATCTCAGCCCGGCGGCGCGCCTGAGCGAACACCTGGAGCACGGAACCCCGGCGGGGACCGCGCTGTTATTCGACCATACAGCGCCGCGTGATGACGCGGCAGGAAGCGAAACAATGACAGAGCTAACAACCAAACAGACGCTGGTGGTCGTGGGCCACGGCATGGTCGGCCATCATTTCCTTGAGCAGGCGGTACAACTGGATCTGCATCTGCGCTATCACATCGTGGTCTTTGGTGACGAACGCCATGCCGCCTATGACCGGGTCCATCTTTCCGAATATTTTGCCGGGCGCAGCGCTGAATCGCTATCGCTGGTTGAAGCGGGTTTCTTTGAACGCCATGGAATCGAACTGCGTACCGGCTGCGCCATCAGCGGAATCGATCGCGAGCGTCGCGTGGTGCGGGACGCAGAAGGCCATGAGGTGCGCTGGGACAAGCTGGTACTGGCCACCGGCTCCCGGGCCTTTGTGCCGCCGATTCCGGGGCAGAATCTGCCGGGCTGTCTGGTCTACCGCACCCTTGACGATCTGGCGGCAATTCGTGAACGCGCCGTCAGCGCCCGGCGCGGCGTGGTGATCGGCGGCGGTCTGCTGGGACTGGAAGCCGCTAATGCGCTCAGGCAACTGGGGCTGGAAACTCATGTGGTGGAGTTCTCACCGCGCCTGATGGCGGTGCAACTGGATGAAGTCGGTGCCGGGCTGTTACGCGACAAAATTACCGCGCTGGGGGTCAGCGTACATACCTCTAAAAATACCACCCGAATCGATGAAGAGCAGGGGCGGTTGTGGTTGAACTTTGCCGACGGTGAACAACTGGAGACCGATCTGCTGCTGTTTTCCGCCGGGATCCGCCCCCGGGACGAACTGGCCAGGGATTGCGGTCTGACGCTGGGGGATCGCGGCGGTGTGGCGATCGATGATGCCTGCCGCACCGACGATCCCGATATCCTGGCGATTGGTGAGTGCGCGCTGTGGCAGGGGCAAATCTTCGGGCTGGTGGCGCCGGGATATCAGATGGCGCGGGTGGCTGCTGCTGGCCTGGCTGGGGAAGCGGCGGTATTTAACGGTGCCGATATGAGCACTAAACTGAAACTGCTGGGGGTTGAAGTGGCTTCGTTCGGCGACGCCCATGGCCGCACGGAGGGCAGTCAGAGCTATCAGTGGCGCGATGGTCCGGGCGGAATCTACAAGAAGATCGTCACCTCGGCGGATAATTCCCGGCTGTTGGGGGGCGTGCTGGTGGGGGACAGCGGCGATTACGCGACCCTGACACAGATGATGCTTAATGATATGGCACTGCCGTCCCGGCCGGAAAGCCTGATTCTGCCGCTGGCAGAGGGGGGGGCCCGCAAGGGCGTGGGTGTTGCTGCGCTGCCGGAAAGCGCGCAGATCTGCTCCTGCCACAATGTCAGCAAAGGGGATATTTGCGCCGCCGTGGATGCCGGAGCTCAGGACATGGCCGCCTTAAAGGGTGCGACCAAAGCGGCCACCGGCTGCGGCGGCTGCGCGGGGCTGGCGAAACAGGTGCTGGAATGCCAGTTGGCGGCCCGGGGCGTGGAGGTGAAAAAAGATATCTGTGAACACTTCTCCTGGTCACGTCAGGAGATCTACCACCTGGTACGGGTTAACCATATTCGCACCTTTGAGCAGTTGATTAGCCGCTATGGGCACGGCCACGGTTGTGAAATCTGTAAGCCGCTGGTGGCGTCGGTGCTGGCTTCTTGCTGGAACGACTATCTACTACAGCCAGCGCATCTGCCGTTACAGGACACCAACGATCGCTACTTCGCCAATATCCAGAAGGATGGCAGCTATTCGGTGGTGCCCAGGGTGGCCGGGGGCGAAATCACCCCGGATGGTCTGATCGCCATTGGTGAAGTGGCAAAACGCTATGGACTGTACAGTAAAATTACCGGCGGTCAGCGTATCGATCTGTTTGGCGCCCGACTGGAGCAGCTACCGGATATTTGGCGCGATCTGCTGGCGGCGGGCTTTGAAACCGGTCACGCCTACGGCAAGTCGCTGCGCACCGTGAAATCCTGCGTCGGATCCAGTTGGTGTCGCTACGGGGTACAGGACTCTACCGGGCTGGCTATCGAGCTGGAGCATCGCTACAAAGGGTTACGCTCGCCCCATAAGATCAAGATGGCGGTTTCCGGCTGTACCCGCGAGTGCGCCGAAGCCCAGAGCAAAGATGTGGGGGTGATTGCCACCGACAAGGGCTGGAACCTGTACGTGTGCGGCAACGGCGGTATGAAGCCACGCCATGCCGATCTGTTTGCCAGCGATCTCGATACCGCGAGTCTGATCCGCACTATCGACCGTCTGTTGATGTTTTACATCCGTACCGCCGACCGGTTACAGCGCACCAGCGTCTGGATGGACAACCTGGAAGGGGGCATCGACTACCTGCGGGCGGTGATTCTGGAAGATAGCCTGGGGATTGGCGACGAGCTGGATCGCGAAATAGCGCATGTCATCGCCAGCTACCAGTGCGAATGGCAGACCACTCTTAACAGCCCCGAACGGCTGGCGCTGTTTCGCTCGTTCGTTAACGATGATACCCCGGATGAACGGCTGCAATCGCGGATGCTCCGCGGTCAGCGCCAGCCGGCAGCGCAGATTACGGTGGCCGATGCACGGCTGCCATCGCGACCCTGGCAGGCCATTTGCGCACTGGAGTCGATCCCGGAAAATGCCGGTATCGGCGCCCGGCTTGGCGAACAGCAGATTGCGCTATTTCGCTTTGGCGAACAGGTCTTCGCTCTGGATAACCTGGAGCCCGCCAACGGCGCGGGGGTACTTTCCCGTGGGATCCTTGGCGATCGCGACGGTGAACCGATGGTGATCTCGCCGCTCTATAAGCAGCAGATCCGGCTGCGCGACGGCTGTAATCTGGAAGATGGCGCACCAGCGGTGCGTGCCTGGCCGGTGAAGGTGGAAGCGGGCCAGGTATGGGTCGCCAGCCAGGCGTTAATCGTGCGGGCCCGGGCGTCATGAGCGCGGTGCGAACCACCTGTCCGTACTGTGGCGTGGGCTGCGGGCTGGTGGCGGAGCGTGACGATAAAGGCACGCTCCGCCTGCGCGGCGATCCCGACCATCCGGCCAGTTTCGGGCGCCTGTGCGTTAAAGGGGCGGCGCTGGGAGAAACCCTGGGGCTAAGCGGGCGCCTGCTGTACCCGCAGGTCAACGGCCAGCGTCAGACATGGTCGCAGGCGCTGGACTATGCTGCCGGGCAGATGAAGGCGATTATCGAACAGTACGGGCCACGGGCGGTGGCATTTTATGCCTCCGGGCAACTGCTGACCGAAGACTATTACGTTGCCAATAAACTGATGAAGGGATTTATCGGCAGCGCCAATATCGATACCAATTCCCGGCTCTGCATGTCTTCGGCGGTGGTGGGCTATAAGCGCGCCTTTGGTGCCGATGCCGTTCCCGGCTGCTACCAGGATCTGGAGCAGACTGACCTGCTACTGGTAACCGGCTCTAATGCCGCCTGGGCCCATCCGGTGCTGTGGCAGCGTGTGCTGGAGGCGAAACGGCGGCGGCCGCAAATGAAAATTGTGGTCATTGACCCCAGACGCACCGCCACCTGCGATGGCGCCGACCTGCACCTGGCATTGCGTCCGGGCAGCGACGGGGCGCTGTTTAATGGGTTGTTGCGTGAGGTGGTGCGCCGCAAACCGCTGGCGGCGGTGCGCTTTGCCGGACAGGAGCAGGCGCTGGCGGCGGCAGAGCCCTGGCATCTGGCCGCCTGCGCCGATTTCTGCCAACTGCCGCAAGCGCAGCTACGTCAGCTTATCGACTGGTTGTGCGCCGCCGATAGCATGATAACGCTGTGGACCATGGGTATTAACCAGTCCACCAGCGGTAGCGACAAGAGCAACGCCATTATTAATCTGCATCTGGCGAGCGGCCATTACGGGCGCCCTGGCTGCGGGCCTTTTTCGCTGACCGGTCAGCCCAATGCCATGGGCGGCCGCGAAGTGGGGGGGCTCGCCAGCCAGTTGGCCTGTCATATGGATTTTGTGCCGGAAGATATCGCTCGCCTGCGGCGTTTCTGGGGCAGCGAACGCATTGCGCAGACCCCTGGACTGAATGCGGTGGCGCTGTTCGATGCCATTGCGCGGGGAGAGGTTAAGGCGGTGTGGATTATGGGCACCAACCCGGCGGTGTCGCTGCCGGACAGCCTGCGGGTTAATCAGGCGCTGGCCTGTTGTCCGCTGGTGATTGTCTCGGAAGTTGCGGCACAGACTGATACTTCACGCTATGCCCACGTACGCTTCCCGGCGCTGGCGTGGGGGGAAAAGAACGGCACGGTGACCAATTCGGAACGCCGGATCTCCCGCCAGCGCCCCTTTTTACCGGCGCCGGGGGAAGCCAGAGCCGACTGGTGGATAGTGGCACAGATAGCCCGGCGGCTGGGCTATGGCGACGCCTTCGCCTGGCAGCATCCGCAGCAGATTTTCTGCGAGCATGCAGCGCTTTCCGGCTTTGAAAATCAGGGCCAGCGGGCCTTTGATATCAGCGCGCTGGCAGGGTTGAGCCAGCAGCAGTATGACCAGTTGAAACCGGTACAGTGGCCGGTTACGGCGCAGCATCCGCAGGGGACGGACCGGTTGCTGATTGAACGGGAAGGCTGGCGCAAAGATGGGCGGGCGGCGCTGGTGGCGGTTGAGCCGCAGTTGCCCCGAGCCGTGGTTGGGCGCCACTATCCGCTGTTGCTTAATACCGGACGACTGCGCGATCAGTGGCACACCATGACCCGCACCGGTGCGGTGCCGCGGCTGATGGCCCATACGCCACAGCCGCAACTGGCAATCGCCCCGGCTGATGCCCGGCGATACGGGCTAAGGCAGGGGGGACTGGCGCGAGTCGTCTCCCCTCAGGGATGGATCGCCGTCCGGGTGCGGGTGAGTGACGAGCAGCTCGCCGGTTCGCTGTTTCTGCCCATGCACTGGACCGACAGCTTTGCCGGTCAGGGGCGGGTGAACGCCCTGGTAAGTGCCGCCTGCTGTCCGCACTCCGGGCAACCGGAAAGTAAGCAGACGGCGGTCAGGGTGGAGCCCTGGCGTCCGCGCTGGCAGGGCGAGCTGCTGTGCCGGGAAGCGCCGACCTTTGACAGCCAGATCCAGTGGTGGCGGCGACCAGTGGAGGGCTGCGATCATTATCATCTGGCTGGAGAAGGCGACCCGGAAGGCTGGATCAGGGCGCAGTGCCAGCAGCGCGGTTGGTTGATTCAGCACGCCGCCGGACCGGGGTTTGTGCACCTGTTGGCCTGGCAGGGGGAGCGCCTGATGCTGGCATTCTATAGCGCAGAGCGGCTGCCTGAGGTGGATATTCCCTGGGTGGCGTCCGCGTTTTGCGGCGATGCGAGTCAGTGCCACGCTCTGCTGGCCGGGCAGGCGCCGCAAGGAGAGGGCGGCGAAGGGCGGTTAATTTGTAGCTGCTTCGGCGTGGGGGAGCGCGCCATAGCGGCCGCTATCGCCGGGGGTTGCGTCACCACCGAGGCGCTGGGCCAACGACTGCGCTGTGGCACCAACTGCGGCTCCTGCCTGCCGGAATTACGTCACTGCCTGAAAAGTGCAGGCTGACTACTGACTAAAGCGCCCCACCAGCCCGGCCGCGCCCAGGGCGTGGCCTTTCAGGCGCGTCATCAGCGCTTCCCGGGTGAGTCCGGCAGGTAAGTTGGGCTCCAGATCGCTGGCTATCAGGGTAAAGGTGTAGTGGTGAGGGCTGGTGCCCGGAGGCGGGCAGGGGCCGTGCCAGCGCTGGTTGCCTGGTGTATTGGTGCCGCCAGTATAGCCCTTGCCGTCACGCAGATCATTGGCAACAAAGCCGCTGCTGGATGCCGGAATGTTGTAGGCCACCAGATGGGTGACGCCCAGCCCCTTCGCCCCTTCAGGGTCGTGCATCAGCAGCGCAAAGCTACGGGTATTCGCTGGCGCGTCGTACCAGTTTAGCGCCGGAGAGTGATTTTCACCGGTACAGTTGGGATTGTCAGGCGCGTTACCGGCGAAGCGCGGAGCAAGGTGGGCGTTGTCGGTGAAGTCGGGCGAACTCAGGCGGAATGGCGTGTCTGCCAGCGCGGGCATACCGCATAACGCGCAGAATAACATCAGATAGCGAGTGTGCATGGAGGCCTCGGCGATCGGGGATGGCTGGCATAAGTCTGGCACATCCCGCCGATTTTTCAGCTAAAGTCCGTCGATTCACGGGAGCGGCGCCGACCCACTGTTATGTTATACTCGCGGTTCAGGCTCGTGTCGTTGGTCGAACCCGGATTCTCAGGAAGTAGCTACAACCTTTATATGCGGTATCCATCTTTTTGCACATTCACGCTTCTGCTGTCGCTCTGCCACGCCAGTCCCGGTATCGCTGCCGGGGATTCCTATATGCAGAAGGCCCAAAATCCCTTTGATAATAACGGGGATAGCCTGCCCGATCTCGGATCGGCGCCGGACAATTCGGCCACCGAAAAAAAAATCGCCACCATGGCTAAAGCCTTTGGCGAAGCCAGCATGACCGATAGCGATCTCCATACCAGTGAACGGGCGCGGCTGTTTGCCCTGGACCATCTGCGCGATGCCCTGGCGACCCGGGTGACCAGCGAGGCGGAGTCACTGCTTTCGCCTTACGGCAATGCCGATGTGGCGCTGAAGGTGGATCAGGAAGGGGAGTTTACCGGCAGTAGCGGTTCGCTGTTTACCCCCTGGCAGGATACCGACCACTATCTGACCTGGAGCCAGGTGGGCGTCAGCCAGTTGAATCAGGGGCTGGTGGGCAACCTGGGCATGGGGCAGCGCTGGGTGGCGGGTGACTGGCTGCTGGGCTACAACACCTTCTATGATAACGAATTCGACGACAGCCTGCGGCGGGCCAGCCTGGGAGCCGAAGCCTGGGGCGAGAATCTGCGGCTATCCGCCAACTATTATCATCCGCTGGGTGACTGGCGGATGAGCGATATCAGCCAACAGGCACGCATGGCTCACGGTTACGATATTACCGCTCAGGCCCGTCTGCCGTTCTATCGTCATATTAATACCAGCGTCAGTCTGGAACAGTACTTCGGGGATAATGTCGATCTGTTTCGCAACGGCAACGGCTACCGGGATCCCATGGCGGTGAAGCTGGGGCTGAGCTATACCCCGATTCCGCTAATTACTCTGACCGCCTCTCATAAGCAGGGGGAAAAGGGGGATGTGCAGGAGGATCTGGGCTTTAAGCTGAACTACCGCTTCGGCGTTTCGATGGCCAAACAGCTCTCTGCCGATGAGGTGGTGCCCGCTACCTCGCTGCGCGGTAGCCGTTATGACAATGTCGAGCGCAGCGGCGCGCCTGTTATGGAGTTCCGCCAGCGTAAGACGCTGTCGGTGTATCTGGCAACGCCGCCGTGGCAGCTGCATGCCGGTGATTCGGTGGTGCTTAAGCTACAGGTAAATTCCCGCTACGGTATTCGCCGCCTTTCCTGGCAGGGGGATACCCAGGCGTTGAGTCTGACGCCGCCGGCGGATAGAAATAACCCGGAAGGCTGGACCGTGATTCTGCCGGCCTGGGATAATTCGGCTGAAGCGGAAAATAGCTGGCGACTGTCGGTGACAGTCGAGGATGAGAAGGGGCAGCGCGTCACCTCGAACTGGGTAACCCTGAAGCCGCAGGCGCCGCTGGATATTGCGCCTGAGCAGGATTCGCGCTGGCAGTTATTGCCCGACGAGTAGGGCTGTCAGAAGATCCGCTCCTGGTGAACCCAGACCGCCGCTTCGACCCGCGATTTCAGCTTCATCTTCTTCAGCAGATGCTTTACGTGTACCTTTACGGTGCTTTCAGTAATGTCCAGGCGGCGGGCGATCATCTTGTTCGGTAGCCCCTGGGCGATAAGTTTGAGGATATCGCGCTCGCGCGGGGTGAGTTGCGACACGTCTCGCCCGGAAGTGGCGCGGTTGGCGCGCAGGCTGGCGGCCAGTATCGGGGTCAGGGTTTCGCTTAACACCATTTCGCCCGCCGCGGCCTGATGCAGGGCCTTCAGCAGATCTTCCGGCTCCATATCTTTGAGCAGATAGCCGTCGGCGCCGCGCTTCAGGGCAGTGACCACATCCTCTTCATGATTCGATACGCTAAAGACCACCACCCGGCCGGACAGTGATTTTTCGCGCAGCCGATCCAGGGTTTCCAGACCGTTCATACCGGGCATATTGAGATCCAACAGGATCAGGTCCGGGTCGAGGGATTCCGCCAGTTCAACGCCCTGCTCGCCATTGCCGGCTTCGCCCACTACGCTCAGATCGGGGGCCATGCTGATCAGCTGTTTCACACCGGTGCGCAGCATCGGGTGATCGTCGATAAGCAGGATGGTTGATGCTTCCTGGTGACTCATGTATTTGCTCCTGTTGTAGAAGAGAGTTGGGCTTCGGGGATAAAACTTACCACCACCTCGGTACCGCCGCCGGTGCGTGGGCGAACCTGGCAATCCCCCTTCAGACTATGGGCGCGATCGCGCATGATGATCAGGCCATAGTGGTTACTTTTTTCACCGCTGCCGGTAATGCCGCGGCCGTTGTCCCAGACCGTCAGGCGAATCTGGTCGTCATTCTGGGTAACGCTGACGCCAGCGGCGCTGGCTTCGGCGTGCTTAAAGGTATTGTTGAGCGCCTCGCGGGCGATCTGTACCAGGTGAATGGCCTGGTGCCCCGGTACCCGGCGCGGCGGTAGCTGATAATCCAGCGTGACCGGAAAGCCCAGACGGGTACTGAACTGCTGACAACTTTCCTCCAATGCCGGGCGTAGCCCCGGCTCGGTCAACTTCAGGCGGAAAGTCGTCAGCAGTTCTCGCAACTGGCGCCAGGAGGTATTCAGTTCATTGCGGATCTGCCCCAGCAGTTCGCGGCTTTGCTCAGGTAGCGCTTCGCCCTGCATCTGCAGACAGCTGACCTGCATCTTCATACAAGAGAGGGACTGGGCGATGGAGTCGTGCAACTCCCGGGCGATGGCGGAACGCTCCTCCATCACGACCAACTGCTGCTGACGCTCTGACTGACGCTCCAGCGCCAGGGTGGTGGTGAGCTGCTCCATCAGGGTATCCACCATCTGTTGCTGATCCAGACTCAGGCTACTACCCAGGGGTAACTGGGCCAGCACCAGCCCATACTGGGTATGGCTGTCGGTCAGGCGCCACTTCAGCGCGGTGGTAGCGCCGTGCGGCTCCGGCTCATGCCGGGAACACTGCTGGCAGTCGTCGTGCGGGCAGTCGGCATCCGGGCGCAGGGTAAATTCCTGGTAGTGTTCTTCGTCGTCATGCTCGTAGACCCGCAGTTCGATTTCGCATAGCGGGGTGAGGGTGCGTAGTTCGTTGAGCACCGGCGTGACCCGCTGACAGAAACCGGCCTGGGAGTGCAGGCGGCGGTTGGCGTTATAGAGGAAGGAGAGCATCTGATTGGTGCGTGCCAGTCCGGCGGTCTTTTCCGCCACCCGCTGCTCCAGCCCGGCATAGCTTTCCGCCAGCTCGTCGGACATGCTGTTCAGGGCATCGCCCAGGGTCGCCATTTCGTCGCGCCCGCGTACCCGCACCCGGTGGTTGAAGTTACGTTGACCAATGGCGGCAGCCATCTCCAGCAGCTGGCGCCACGGATTAAACAGGCGCTGGCGCAGCCATACCACGGTGAAAATAAGGAGTAGCCCCATCAGTAACGCCATCGCCAGTTGCAGCATGATGACGTGGTGGATGCGCAGCTCGGTGGTATGGTCGAAGGCGGTGACCAGTTCGTCGATATAACCCACGAAGGCGTCGACTTTGGCGCTGACCTCGTCGCGATCCCGGGCATTCTTCAGGGCCGGGGCCAGAATGGTACGCCAGTAGTCGGTGAGCGCTGCCAGCTGGCGACTTTGCTGGTCGTTACGGGCAGCATCGCGCAGCTGGATGCTGTTAGCGGTTCTGGTCATCTCTTCCAGTAGCCGTTCATCCTTGGGCTGGAGCGGTACCGCCGACAGTAGTCGGTAACTCTGCATACGCAGAGAACCGGCTTTATTGATGGCGTGGGCGCTCCCCTGTAGCCCCTGGCCCAGCCAGGCCGACAGCGCTAGTCCCGCGCCGCCCAGTGCCGCAAGCAGCAGCACGATTAGCGCCAGCTGGTTGGACAGGGTCAGGGGAGAGAGGCTGCGTTTTAGCATAAGCGGATGGCTCCGTTGGAAGGCGTGGGAGAAGCTATTGGCTCTATTTTCTGTCATCCCCCGGAGTATACCCATACCTCCAAATAATTACTCCTTAATTGCCAGAGGGGTAAGGAATGTCGGCACTTTTTTGCCACCTGTGGACAGCATAGTGAAAAATCGCGCTTTTTTGCCTTTCGGGGAGTACTCCCCCTGGGGTATGCGCATTTTTTGCTCATGGCAAAGTCTGATTATCCATTGATTTACATCAACTTATCTTCATCTGTTCGGCCTAATGTGGCGGCAGATATCCCATAAAGTTTAGAGGTAAATATGACTCAGTCAGCCCTGCCCGAGCGGTCGTCAGGTGCAACCATTACCGACTGGCATCCTGAAGATCCGGCTTTCTGGCAACGCACGGGACACCGCGTGGCCAGCCGTAACCTGTGGATTTCGGTACCCTGTCTGCTGCTCGCTTTCTGCGTCTGGATGCTGTTTAGCGCCGTTGCAGTGAATCTGAATAAGGTCGGTTTCAGCTTTACCACCGACCAGCTGTTTATGCTGACTGCGCTGCCGTCGGTTTCCGGAGCGCTGTTGCGCGTACCTTACTCTTTTATGGTACCGGTATTCGGCGGTCGTCGCTGGACGGCGTTCAGCACCGGTATTCTGATCGTTCCCTGCGTGTGTCTGGGTTTTGCGGTACAGGATCCGACCACGCCCTTTAGTACCTTTATTATTATCTCGCTGCTGTGCGGTTTTGCCGGTGCTAACTTTGCATCGAGCATGGCTAACATCAGCTTCTTCTTCCCCAAGAGCAAGCAGGGCGGCGCGCTGGGTATTAACGGCGGTCTGGGTAACATGGGGGTGAGCGTGATGCAGCTGGTCGCCCCCCTGGTGCTGTCGCTGTCGATGTTTGCCGTGTTCGGCGGTGAAGGCGTGATGCAGAGCGACGGTAGTCGCTTGTTCCTGGAAAATGCCGCCTGGGTGTGGGTGATTCCGCTGGCGATTTTTACCGTGGCGGCCTGGTTTGGTATGAACGATCTGGCGACCTCGAAGGCTTCCCTGAGCGAACAGTTGCCGGTACTTAAGCGCGGTCACCTGTGGATTATGAGCCTGCTGTATCTGGCGACCTTTGGTTCATTTATCGGTTTTTCCGCCGGTTTCGCGATGCTGTCTAAAACCCAGTTCCCGCAGATTGATGTGATGCATTACGCCTTCTTCGGTCCGCTGATTGGCGCACTGGCGCGCTCTGCCGGTGGGGTTATCTCCGACCGTCTGGGCGGTATCCGGGTCACTCTGGTGAACTTTGTCCTGATGGCGATTTTCAGCGCTGCGCTGTTTTTGACCCTGCCGACAGCGGGTGAGGGGGGCAACTTTGTGGCCTTCTTTGGCGTGTTCCTGGTGCTGTTCCTGACCGCAGGTCTGGGTAGTGGATCTACCTTCCAGATGATTTCGGTGATCTTCCGCAAGCTGACCATGGATCGCGTTAAAGCGGCAGGCGGTAGTGAAGAAGAGGCGATGCGTGAGGCAGCCACCGATACTGCCGCCGCGCTGGGCTTTATTTCGGCCATTGGCGCTATTGGCGGATTCTTTATCCCCAAAGCCTTCGGGACCTCGCTGGAAATGACCGGCTCTCCGGCCGGGGCCATGAAGATCTTCCTGGTGTTCTACATTCTGTGTGTGGTGATTACCTGGGCCATCTATGGCCGTAAGCGCGCCAGTTAATCAATGATTAAAAAGCATTAACCTTTAGGGTTATCCTTTTGCGCGGCGACGGGCCGCGCTTTTTTTTGCCAGTACCTGATTACAATGTGTTTACAATGATGCAATTTATTTGCTACATCAATCGCTTAGTGCTGATTGAGTCCAGTCTTCTCTACCCCTTAATACCCCTGTACTGATTTATTTCTATCACTCCCCCGAGGTTTATAAAAATAATGCATATAAAACATTATGTTAGGCGATATTTATTTCTGCCACTTTTGGGGTAGCTGTTTTCTCCTGGGAATGGCCTAAGCCCTGGCGCGTTGATCGTTATCAAATCTCCTGACAATTCCGCGCGTTACCGTTGCGGCAAATCCAGCAATGTCGATTTATAAGAGCCAAAGGCTCCACATCAGGAGAATCCCGATGAGCAAATTTCTTGACCGGTTTCGTTACTTCAAACAGAAGGGCGAAACCTTTGCCGACGGTCACGGTCAACTGCTGAATACCAACAGGGACTGGGAAGAGGGTTACCGCCAGCGCTGGCAGCACGATAAAATTGTGCGTTCAACCCACGGCGTAAACTGTACCGGCTCCTGCAGCTGGAAGATCTACGTTAAAAACGGTCTGGTGACCTGGGAAACTCAGCAGACCGACTACCCACGTACCCGCCCGGATATGCCCAACCATGAGCCCCGCGGCTGTCCGCGCGGCGCCAGCTACTCCTGGTACCTCTACAGCGCCAACCGCCTGAAATATCCCCTGATGCGCAAGCACCTGATGAAGCTGTGGCGCGAAGCAAAAACGCGCAACAGCGATCCAGTCGAGGCCTGGGCGTCCATTATGGCGGACAAAGAGAACGCCAAACGCTATAAACAGGCCCGTGGCCGCGGCGGTTTTGTCCGCTCCTCCTGGCAGGAAGTGAATGAAATTATCGCTGCCGCTAACGTCTGGACTGTTAAAAACTACGGCCCTGACCGCGTTGCCGGTTTCTCGCCGATTCCGGCAATGTCCATGGTTTCCTACGCCTCCGGCGCCCGTTATCTGTCGCTGATTGGCGGCGCCTGCCTGAGCTTCTACGACTGGTACTGCGACCTGCCGCCGGCTTCACCGATGACCTGGGGCGAGCAGACCGACGTACCGGAATCCGCTGACTGGTACAACTCCAGCTACATTATCGCCTGGGGCTCTAACGTGCCTCAGACCCGTACCCCTGACGCCCATTTCTTCACCGAAGTGCGTTACAAAGGGACCAAAACGGTTGCAGTGACCCCGGACTACGCGGAAATCGCCAAGCTGTGCGATCTGTGGCTGGCGCCGAAGCAGGGCACCGACAGCGCCATGGCGCTGGCGATGGGCCACGTGATGCTGCGCGAGTTCCACCTGGATAACCCGAGCCAGTACTTCACCGACTACGTGCGCCGCTACACCGATATGCCGATGCTGGTGATGCTGGAAGAGCGCGACGGTTACTATGCCGCGGGCCGTATGCTGCGTGCCGCCGACCTGGTGGACTCTCTGGGCCAGGAAAATAACCCTGAGTGGAAAACCGTAGCCTGCGACGACGCGAAAGGCGAGCTGGTGGCGCCGAACGGCTCTATCGGTTTCCGCTGGGGTGAGAAGGGTAAATGGAACCTGGAGCAGCGCGATGGCACCTCCGGTGACGAAACCACCCTGCGCCTGAGCCTGCTGGGCAGCCACGACGAGGTGGCCGAAGTAGGCTTCCCGTACTTTGGCGCCGAGGGTAATGAAAACTTTAACCGGGTCGAACTGCAAAATATCCTGCTGCATAAACTGCCGGTGAAACGCCTGCAGCTGGCCGATGGCACCAGCGCGCTGGTCACCACCGTTTACGACCTGACCATGGCCAACTATGGTCTGGATCGCGGGCTGGAAGACGCCAATTGCGCCACCAGCTACGACGATGTTAAGGCCTACACCCCGGCCTGGGCCGAGCAGATTACCGGCGTACCGCGCCAGCAAATTATCCGTACCGCCCGTGAATTCGCCGATAACGCCAATAAGACCCACGGTCGTTCCATGATTATCGTTGGCGCCGGTCTGAACCACTGGTATCACATGGATATGAACTACCGTGGCCTGATCAATATGCTGATCTTCTGCGGCTGTATCGGCCAGAGCGGCGGCGGTTGGGCGCACTACGTGGGCCAGGAAAAACTGCGTCCCCAGACCGGCTGGCAGCCGCTGGCGTTTGCCCTGGACTGGCAGCGTCCGCCGCGCCATATGAACAGCACGTCGTTCTTTTACAACCACTCCAGCCAGTGGCGCTATGAGTCCCTGACCGCGCAGGAACTGCTGTCGCCGATGGCGGATAAGTCCCGCTACAGCGGTAGCCTGATTGACTTTAACGTGCGCGCCGAACGTATGGGCTGGCTGCCGTCCGCGCCGCAGCTCAACACCAACCCGCTGACCATTAAAGCGGCGGCGGATGCGGCGGGCATGAGTCCGGCGGATTACACCGTTAAGGCGCTGAAAACCGGGGATATCCGTTTCGCGGCTGAACAGCCTGACAGCGGAACTAACCACCCGCGTAACCTGTTTATCTGGCGTTCTAACCTGCTGGGCTCTTCCGGTAAGGGCCATGAGTATATGCTGAAGTACCTGCTGGGTACCGAAAACGGCATTCAGGGTAAGGACCTGGGAGCGCAGGGCGGCGTGATGCCGGAAGAGGCGGAATGGGTTGATAACGGCCTGGAAGGCAAACTGGATCTGGTGGTCACCCTCGACTTCCGTCTGTCCAGTACCTGCCTGTACTCCGATATCGTGCTGCCGACCGCCACCTGGTATGAGAAAGACGATATGAATACTTCGGATATGCATCCGTTTATTCACCCGCTTTCCGCCGCCGTCGATCCCGCCTGGGAATCGAAGAGCGACTGGGAGATTTATAAAGGCATTGCGAAGAAATTCTCTGAGGTCTGTGAAGGTCATCTGGGTCAGGAGACCGATGTGGTCACGCTGCCGATTCAGCATGACTCTGCCGCCGAACTGGCGCAGCCGCTGGAGGTAAAAGACTGGAAGAAAGGCGAATGCGACTTGATTCCGGGCAAGACCGCGCCGCACCTGATGGTGGTGGAACGCGACTATCCGGCCACTTACGAACGCTTTACCTCTATCGGCCCGCTGCTCGAGACGGTGGGTAACGGCGGTAAGGGGATCGCCTGGAACACCCAGAGCGAAATGGATCTGCTGCGTAAGCTCAACTACCAGAAGGCGGAAGGTCCGGCCAAAGGGCAGCCGATGTTGAACAGCGCTATTGACGCTGCAGAGATGATTCTGACCCTGGCGCCGGAAACCAACGGTCAGGTGGCGGTGAAAGCCTGGGCGGCGCTTAGCGAGTTTACCGGTCGCGACCATACCCATCTGGCACTGAACAAAGAAGACGAGAAGATTCGCTTCCGCGATATTCAGGCCCAGCCGCGCAAGATTATCTCCAGCCCCACCTGGTCAGGTCTGGAAGATGAGCATGTCTCCTATAACGCGGGCTACACCAACGTTCACGAACTGATTCCGTGGCGCACCCTCTCCGGTCGTCAGCAGCTGTATCAGGATCATCAGTGGATGCGTGATTTCGGTGAAAGCCTGCTGGTTTACCGTCCGCCTATCGACACCCGTTCGGTGAAAGCGGTGATGGGCACGAAATCCAATGGCAACCCGGAAAAGGCGCTGAACTTCCTGACGCCGCACCAGAAGTGGGGTATCCACTCCACCTACAGCGACAACCTGCTGATGCTGACCCTGTCACGCGGCGGTCCGATTGTCTGGATGAGCGAAGTGGACGCCAAAGAGCTGGGTATTGCCGATAACGACTGGATCGAAGTGTTTAACAGCAACGGCGCCCTGACGGCTCGTGCCGTGGTGAGCCAGCGCGTGCCGTCCGGGATGACCATGATGTACCACGCCCAGGAGCGCATCGTGAATATTCCGGGCTCGGAAATTACCGGCCAGCGCGGCGGTATCCATAACTCGGTCACCCGCATCAGCCCGAAACCGACCCATATGATCGGCGGCTATGCCCAGTTGGCTTACGGCTTTAACTATTACGGCACCGTAGGCTCTAACCGTGATGAGTTCGTGGTGGTTCGTAAGATGAAAAATATTGACTGGTTGGATGGTGAAGGTAACGACCAGAAACAGGAGAGCGCAAAATGAAGATTCGTTCACAAGTCGGCATGGTGCTGAATCTGGATAAGTGCATCGGCTGCCACACCTGTTCGGTAACCTGTAAAAACGTCTGGACCAGCCGTGAGGGAATGGAGTACGCCTGGTTCAATAACGTTGAAAGTAAACCCGGCGTCGGCTTCCCCAATGACTGGGAAAATCAGGAAAAATGGAAGGGCGGCTGGATCCGTAAAATCAACGGTAAGCTGCAGCCGCGCATGGGCGGCCGCGGCATGCTGCTGGGCAAGATCTTCGCCAACCCGCATCTGCCGGGCATCGATGACTACTATGAGCCGTTTGACTACGACTATCAGCATCTGCATAACGCGCCGGAAGGCAAGCATCAGCCTATCGCCCGTCCGCGCTCGCTGATTACCGGCAAGCGGATGAACAAAATCGAAGCGGGTCCCAACTGGGAAGAGATCCTGGGCGGCGAGTTCGAAAAACGCAGCCAGGATCAGAACTTCGAAAACATGCAGAAAGCGATGTACGGCCAGTTCGAAAACACCTTTATGATGTATCTGCCGCGCCTGTGCGAACACTGCCTTAACCCGGCCTGTGTCGCCACCTGCCCGAGCGGCGCCATCTATAAGCGTGAAGAAGACGGCATCGTGCTGATCGACCAGGATAAGTGCCGCGGCTGGCGGATGTGCATTACCGGCTGCCCGTACAAGAAAATCTACTTCAACTGGAAGAGCGGCAAGTCCGAGAAGTGCATCTTCTGCTACCCGCGTATCGAAGCGGGTATGCCGACCGTTTGCTCCGAAACCTGCGTGGGGCGTATCCGCTACCTGGGCGTGCTGCTCTATGATGCGGATGCGATTGAACAGGCAGCCAGCACCGAGAGCGAACAGGATCTCTACCAGCGTCAGTTGGATGTCTTCTTGGATCCGAACGATCCGAAAGTCATTGAACAGGCCCTGAAAGACGGCATTCCCCAGAGCGTTATCGACGCGGCTCAGCAGTCGCCGGTTTACAAAATGGCGATGGACTGGAAGCTGGCGCTGCCGCTGCACCCGGAATACCGCACTCTGCCGATGGTCTGGTATGTGCCGCCTCTGTCGCCGATTCAGTCTGCGGCCGACGCGGGCGAACTGCCGCATAGCGGCATTCTGCCGGACGTGGAAAGCCTGCGTATTCCGGTACAGTACCTGGCGAACCTGCTGACCGCTGGCGATACCCAGCCGGTACTGCTGGCCCTGAAACGGATGCTGGCGATGCGCCACTACAAGCGCAGTGAGACCGTGGATGGCGTGAGCGACACCCGGGCGCTGGAAGAGGTGGGCCTTACCGAAGCTCAGGCGCAGGAGATGTACCGCTATCTGGCTATCGCCAACTATGAAGATCGCTTTGTGGTGCCGACCAGCCACCGCGAACTGGCCCATGACGCCTTCCCCGAGAAGAGCGGCTGTGGTTTCAGCTTCGGCGACGGTTGCCACGGTTCGGACACCAAATTCAATCTGTTCAACAGCCGCCGTATCGATGCCATTGATGTGACTACCCGGAGTAACGCTAATGATTGAACTGGTGATTATCTCCCGTCTGCTGGAGTACCCGGACGCGGCGCTGGTTGAGCATCAGCAGGAGCTGTTTTCCGCCATCAGCGATGCTCAGGCGCTGAACCAGAACGATGCCCAGGCGCTGGGCATCTTCCTGCGCGATCTGCTGGACCGGGATCTGCTGGATGTCCAGGCCGCTTACGGCGAGCTGTTCGATCGCGGCCGTGCTACCTCGCTGCTGCTGTTTGAACACGTGCATGGCGAGTCCCGCGACCGCGGTCAGGCCATGGTCGATCTGATGGCGCAGTACCAGAGGATCGGTCTGCAGCTCGACAGCCACGAACTGCCGGATCATCTGCCGCTCTATCTGGAGTATCTGGCGCAGTTGCCGGAGCAGGAGGCGCGTGCCGGTCTGGGCGATATTGCGCCAATTCTGGCGCTGCTGAGCGCCAGACTGAAGAAACGGGACAGCCGCTATGCGTTGCTGTTCGATCTGCTGCTGTCGCTCAGTGAAAGCCAGGTCGATGTGGCCCAGGTTGGTAAACAGATCGCCGATGAAGCGCGCGACGATACCACCCAGGCCCTGGACGCGGTCTGGGAGGAGGAGCAGGTGAAATTCTTCGCGGACAGCGGCTGCGGCGACTCTGAAATCTCCGAGCACCAGCGTCGCTTTGCTGGCGCAGTGGCGCCGCAATATCTGAATATCTCTACCGGGGGACAGCAATAATGCACTTCCTGAATATGTTCTTCTTCGATATCTACCCCTATATCGCCGGGACGGTGTTTCTGGTCGGTAGCTGGCTGCGTTATGACTATGGCCAGTACACCTGGCGTGCGTCATCCAGCCAGATGCTGGATAAAAAGGGCATGAATATGGCCTCGAACCTGTTCCACCTGGGGATTCTGGGTATCTTTTTCGGTCATGCCTTTGGCATGCTGACGCCGCACTGGATGTACGAGGCGTTCCTGCCCATCGATGTGAAGCAGAAGCTGGCGATGATTGCCGGTGGTCTGTGTGGCGTGATGACGCTGGTTGGGGGACTGATGCTGCTGAAACGCCGTCTGTTCAACCCGCGTATTCGCGCGACCTCTACCGCGGCAGATATTCTGATCCTGAGCTTGCTGATGATTCAGTGCGCGCTGGGTCTGCTGACTATCCCGTTCTCCGCCCAGCATATGGATGGCTCCGAGATGATGAAGTTGGTGGGCTGGGCGCAGTCGGTGGTGACCTTCCACGGTGGCGCTTCCGCCCATCTGGACGGCGTGGCCCCGATATTCCGCATTCACCTGGTGCTGGGGATGACGCTGTTTGTGCTGTTCCCGTTCAGCCGCCTGGTGCATATCTGGAGCGCGCCGGTGGAGTACCTGACCCGCAAATATCAGGTAGTTCGCGCCCGTCGCTGATATCCGCTACCTGTCACGGGAACCCTGCTCCGGCAGGGTTTTTTTTAACGGTTTTTAAGAAGTTCTTCGCGTGCGGCCGCGGCCAGAAAAGCGCTGCGGCTACCGTACTCAGGCTGCTGTTTAACGGTGGCGTCTATGCGCTCAAGTAGCCGGTGCGGAAGCGTAATATTGATACGCTCAGCGCGTCCGTCAAATTTATCCATATTGATATCAATGTAGAGCCAGCGACCATTCAGGCCGTCGCTGCCCTTCGCGTTAGCATGCTCTTCAATGCGATGCGGCGTTGGTATTTCTCGCTCTTTTTCACTCAGCAGCTCAAAGTGTGCTTCTATAGCGCTGCGTGCATCGATAAAAGCGTCTTCGATGGTATCACCGGCGAAGGTACACCCCGGAACGTCCGGAAACCAGCCGCTGGCTGTACCGTCAGTATCGACTTCAATGAAAGCAGGGTAGAGCATGGTTACTCCTTAAGTTTCGCGCTCTTCAGAATTTGATGAAGCGTTCCCGGTTTCATATCTTTGCGTGGATGCGGAACCGTGATAACGATCGAAAAGTCCGGATGGGAGAACTGATGATGGCTACCTTTTATTCGTTCAAGAATCCAACCGTTTTTCTCCAGTCGTTTGATAAGTTCCGCGCTTTTCACTCTGCCTCCCTGCCGCTGACCGACAGGTTGACTGTACACATTATACACACAGTATCGAGTATGCAGAGAACAGGCTGTGATGCGATATCAGGGAGAACAGCGACAGCATGCTGCATTTTGCATGGTCGAAGGAATCCATGCCTGAAAAATCAAATGACGAACGCTGGGCTATGCCAGAAAGACGGGGGAGGTTCGGGAATCAATAACGAAGAGTTCTCTCGCTTACGCTCGAGTCGAACCTTAGTCGAAGGTTCTCGTCCTTTCCTGTGTTTACGCACTATGGGAAAACTGACTGTGGGATTCAATACGGAGGAACATAAAGTGATGGTGGTGGGGGAAGGATTCGAACCTTCGAAGTCGATGACGGCAGATTTACAGTCTGCTCCCTTTGGCCACTCGGGAACCCCACCAGGGGCAAATCAAATTGTTGTGGCTTTAACGCCGCTTCACTGTGTAAACAGTGAGAGAAGAGGGGATGAGGAAGGATTATTCGTCGCTTCGCTCCTCACCCTTGCCGACAGATATTCTAACTAACCTTACCTGCCAGTTTGCTGTATCACTACAGCGAATGATGGTGGTGGGGGAAGGATTCGAACCTTCGAAGTCGATGACGGCAGATTTACAGTCTGCTCCCTTTGGCCACTCGGGAACCCCACCACTGGCCTGCTTCCGTCTCGGGAAGCGGGGCGCATCATATCAAATGAAGCGCCCCTGTAAAGGGATGAATAATGGAAAATAAATTGTTTGCGTACTTTTTGCGCGTAACGCCCTAAAGTTAAACAACCTTTTCCCTGGCTGATTACAAAATGATCGTCCGGTTACCGTAAACGAAGACCCGCTGAGCCAGCACCTGGTACAGCGCGCGGCTCAGTACGTTTTTCTCAACGTCGCGCCCTGCGCGCATCATATCTTCGGCGGTATAGGTGTGATCGACGTGAATCACATCCTGCATGATGATCGGGCCTTCATCCAGATTATCGTTCACGTAGTGCGCCGTAGCACCGATAATCTTCACGCCGCGTTCATAGGCCTGATGATAGGGACGCGCCCCGATAAAGGCTGGCAGGAACGAGTGGTGAATATTAATAATCTGATTCGGGAAACGGGCCACGAATTCCGGAGTCAGCACTCGCATATACTTCGCCAGCACCACATAGTCAGGCGCGTGTACCTCAATGGCTTCCGCCATCTGGCGATCGTGCTGTTCGCGCGTCAGCCCTTCGTGGCTGACCAACTGGAAAGGAATATCAAAGCTTTCGACCAGGCCGCGTAGGGTGTCGTGGTTGCCGATAACCGCGGCGATTTCCACATCCAGCCCGCCGTAACGCGACTTCATCAGCAGATCCCCCAGACAGTGGGCCTCTTTGGTGACCAGAATCACTACCCGACGCGAACCGGCGGGATGCAGCTCGCGCAGGGAACCTTGCGGTAGGGCACCGTCAAGATCCGCCAGCAGGGTAGTGTCATTAAAGATCCCTTCCAGCTCGGTACGCATAAAGAAGCGGCCGGTACGATGGTCGACGAACTCATTATTCTGAACGATGTTCAGCTCGTGCTTGTAGCAGATGTTAGTGATGCGTGCGATAAGCCCTTTCTGGTCCGGGCAGATGGTACGCAGTACTTTTCGTTGTAAAGCTTGCATTGCGGGGAAGATCCTGTTGAAGGAATGTCAGTTGTTGTGCGTGCCGTTAGCGGCCGCAGCACTTTTTAAATTTTTTCCCGGACCCGCAGGGGCAGGGATCGTTACGTCCGATATCCGGTCGCTGGCCGTCGACATAGTACCACTGTCCCTGTTCTTTTAAGAACCGGGAGCGTTCGATAATTGCGCCGGGCACGCCCTGTTCCTCATAGCGCGCAACAAAGCTGACGTAGCCTTCATCCGCGTTGCGTCCGGGGCTCTCTTCGAATAGCGTGAGTCCCTGCCATTGAGTGCGGGCGAAACCGGATTCAAGGTCGGCACGCAGCCGTTCGGCTCCCACCGTGGGATGCCAACTGGCGATCAGCCATCCGGCGTCTTTCATTACGAAAGCGCTGTAGCGGCTGCGCATAAGTTGTGACGGATCTTTAGGTAACAGGTCTCCGCGTAGGTAAGGCTGGCAACATAGGCTATAATCCAAACCGCTGCCACAAGGACAAAGCTGCGACAAAGTATCTCCTTGGGTATAAAAACGAACGAATACGGCCAGGCAGCCTATATTAACTGAGCGGTGGCGTTGACGCCACGAGGTGTTTTTTCCGGGGAAGCAGACCGAGGCGTAATGAGACAGGTGAAAATTGGACTGGCGCTGGGTTCGGGCGCAGCCAAGGGATGGGCTCATATTGGCGCGATTAATGCGCTGGCGAAGATCGGCATTCGGCCGGATATTATTACGGGCTGTTCAGTAGGATCCCTGGTGGGCGCCGCCTGTGCCTGTGACCGCCTGACGACGTTTGAACGCTGGGTATGCTCCTTCAGCTACTGGGACGTTTTGCGTCTGATGGATCTCTCCTGGCGTCGCGGCGGCCTGCTGCGCGGCGAGCGGGTATTTAATCACGTACGTCGACTTATTCCTCTCGATCGCATCGAACAGATGCCACTGCGCTTTGCCACAGTGGCAACCAACCTGAGTACCGGCCGCGAGCTGTGGTTTACCGAAGGCGACTTACATACCGCCGTGCGCGCGTCGTGCAGTATGCCGGGTCTGCTGTCGCCGGTGCGTCATAATGGGTACTGGCTGGTGGATGGCGCGGTGGTCAACCCGGTTCCGGTCTCGCTGACCCGGGCGCTGGGGGCGGATATCGTTATAGCGGTCGATCTCCAGCATGACGCCCACCTGATGCAGCAGGATTTGCTGTCTGATGAGCCGCGCAATGAGCCCGGACGTCAGCCAGCCGGGTGGCGCAAGCGCCTGGGCCAACTGCTGACCCGGCGAACCAGCGCGCCGCCCGGTGCGATGGAGATCATGAGTACCTCGATTCAGGTGCTGGAAAATCGTCTGAAGCGCAACCGTATGGCGGGAGATCCGCCGGATATCGTTCTGCAACCCTACTGCCCGCAAATCTCCACCCTGGATTTTCATCGGGCCGATGAGGCGATTGCGGCCGGAACGCTCGCGGTTGAGAAAAAGCTGGATGAACTATTACCACTGGTGCGTACTTATGAATAATAGTTCCGTGCGCTTTACGCTGCTTCGGCTAAATCTGACAGGCGTAAACCCCCGACACATGCCACTATTTAACTATTGCCAGTCTGGGGAACACACATGACACAGCCGTTGGTCGGAAAACAGATTCTCATTGTCGAAGACGAAGCCGTTTTCCGATCGCTGCTGGACTCTTACCTGGTCTCTCTTGGCGCTATAACGCGGCTGGCCGGGGACGGCGTGGAGGCGCTGGAGCAGATTGCCAGCGCCATGCCCGATCTGCTGATCTGCGATCTGGCCATGCCGCGCATGAATGGTCTGACGCTGGTAGAGCGCATTCGTAACACCGGCAATCAAATGCCCATTCTGGTGATTTCCGCCACCGAGAATATGTCGGATATCGCCCGGGCCTTGCGACTGGGTGTTCAGGACGTCCTGCTCAAACCGATTAAGGATCTTAACCGACTGCGGGAGACCGTCTTTGCCTGTCTTTATCCTTCCGCCTTTAATTCCCGGGTGGAAGAGGAGGAACGCCTGTTTCAGGACTGGGATGCGTTGGTCAGCAACCCGCAGGCGGCAGCCAGCCTGCTGCAGCAATTACAGCCGCCCGTGCAACAGGATATCGCCCACTGTCGGGTCAATTATCGACAGCTGGTCTCTGCCGATAAACCCGGTCTGGTGTTGGATATTGCTCCGCTGTCGGACAACGATCTGGCATTCTACTGCCTGGACGTGACCCGGGCAGGGGATAACGGCGTACTGGCGGCATTGCTGCTGCGTGCGTTGTTTAACGGCTTACTTCAGGAGCAGTTGGCGCGTCAGCGTCAGCGACTTCCGGAATTAGGGATTTTACTTAAACAGGTGAATCAGTTACTTCGCCAGGCTAATTTAGTCGGACAGTTCCCGTTACTGGTTGGTTATTATCACAGTACGTTAAAAAATCTTATTTTAGTTTCTGCCGGTTTGAATGCTTCTTTAAATACCGGCGGCCATCAAATTCAGGTCAGCAATGGTGTTCCGCTGGGTACTCTGGGAAATACCTACCTCAATCAAATCAGCCAACGCTGCGACGCCTGGCAGTGCCAGGTCTGGGGCGCTGGGGGGCGGTTGCGGCTTATGTTGAGCACAGAGTAAGCATCTAAATCCTTTGCCTAAAAATGGTCTCTGCTCTTATGACCTGTGGTGCTAATATCACCACAGGTTGTTTCGTATTAGTCTTAATTTACTGGTGAGGCAGGTATTTCGGGGCGGAAATTTTTTTCAAGCTGATATACTCGACCTCGTTTTAATTGACGTACAAGTGTCATGCTTGAACAGTCCAGGAGATTTTTAATGGCTGCTAATAATGCAAAAGTAAGGAAAGCGGTAATCCCGGTTGCGGGTCTGGGAACGCGTATGTTGCCGGCGACCAAGGCCATCCCCAAAGAGATGCTGCCGCTGGTCGATAAACCGCTGATTCAGTATGTGGTCAATGAATGTATTGCCGCAGGAATCACCGAGATTGTTCTGGTTACCCACTCCTCCAAGAACTCCATTGAAAACCACTTTGATACCAGTTTCGAACTGGAAGCCATGCTGGAAAAACGCGTTAAGCGTCAGCTGCTGGCCGAAGTGCAGTCCATCTGCCCGCCGCACGTAACCATTATGCAGGTGCGTCAGGGGCTGGCGAAAGGGCTGGGACATGCGGTGCTGTGCGCCCATCCGGTGGTCGGCAATGAGCCGGTGGCTGTGATTCTGCCGGACGTGATTCTGGACGAATATGAGTCCGATCTGAGCCAAGACAACCTCGCTGAAATGATTCATCGTTTCGAAGAGACCGGGCACAGCCAGATTATGGTCGAGCCGGTGGAAGATGTGACCGCATACGGCGTGGTGGATTGCAAAGGCGCTGAACTGACCCCGGGCGATAGCGTACCGATGGTTGGCATTGTGGAAAAACCGAAGGCCAACGAAGCGCCTTCTAACCTTTCCGTGGTGGGCCGCTATGTGCTCAGCGCTGATATCTGGCCGCTGCTGGCCCGTACGCCTCCGGGCGCTGGCGATGAAATTCAGCTGACGGACTCTATCGCTATGCTGATGGATAAAGAGACCGTTGAGGCTTACCACATGAAGGGTAAGAGCCACGATTGCGGCAACAAGCTTGGCTATATGCAGGCATTTGTTGAGTACGGCGTCCGCCACGATAGCCTGGGCGAAGAGTTCAAGGCCTGGCTAACAGAGGCCGTTGGCGGAAAAAAATAAATCACTGAAACCGGGACAACCTAATGAAAGTGACGGTATTTGGCATTGGCTACGTGGGGCTGGTGCAGGCTGCAGTGCTTGCTGAAGTCGGCCACGACGTCATGTGTATCGATGTCGATGAAACCAAAGTTGAGAATCTGAAAAAGGGGAATATCCCCATTTATGAACCGGGCCTGACGCCGCTGGTCACTAAAAATTACGAAGAGGGGCGTCTGAATTTCAGTACTGACGCCCGTCTGGGGGTAGAGCACGGCACGATGCAGTTTATCGCCGTGGGAACACCGCCGGATGAAGACGGCTCTGCGGATCTGAAATACGTTCTCGCCGTTGCCCGCACTATTGCCCAGCATATGACCTCTCATAAGGTGGTGCTGGATAAATCAACCGTACCGGTCGGTACGGCGGAGAAAGTACGTGCGGCTATGGACGAAACCCTGAAGAGCCGCGGCGTTGAGATTCCCTTCGATGTTGTCTCTAACCCTGAGTTTCTGAAAGAAGGGGCCGCGGTGGCGGATTGTAAGCGCCCTGAGCGCATTGTGGTGGGCACCGACAATGAAGAGGTTGTCGACCTGCTGCGTGAGCTGTATGAGCCTTTCAACCGCAACCATGACCGTATGATCCTGATGGATATCCGTAGCGCCGAGCTGACCAAATATGCCGCCAACTGCATGTTGGCGACCAAAATCAGCTTTATGAACGAGATCGCCAACCTGGCGGAGCATCTGGGCGCGGATATCGAAAAGGTACGTCAGGGAATCGGTTCGGATTCTCGCATTGGTTACCACTTTATCTATGCCGGCTGTGGCTACGGTGGTTCCTGTTTCCCGAAAGATGTGCAGGCATTAATCCGCACCGCGCAGCAGATTGGCTATGAACCCAGACTGTTGCGTGCGGTTGAAGATATTAACGACGATCAGAAACAGAAGCTGCCGCAGTATATCGCGCGTCACTTCGGTGAAGATCTGAAAGGGAAAACCTTCGCGCTGTGGGGACTTTCTTTTAAACCTAACACTGACGATATGCGTGAGGCCTCCAGCCGCGTACTGATGGAAGAACTCTGGAAACGTGGTGCAACGGTACAGGCATACGATCCCGAGGCGATGGATGAGACTCAGCGTATCTATGGGCATCGCGATGATTTGCGTCTGATGGGTACCAAAGAGGCCGCATTGCATAAGGCTGATGCATTAATTATCTGTACCGAATGGCAGAGCTTCCGTGCACCGGATCTGGAGTTTATTCAGCAGACGCTGAACCAGCCGGTTATATTTGATGGACGAAATCTGTTCGATCCGGATCGTCTCAGCCGTCGCGGTTTTACCTATTATGCGATTGGCCGCGGAGCCTCTTTGAAACAGGCCTCTTGATACTTCATCCTCATTATGAAACAGGCAGTCGCTTCGGCGGCTGCCTGTTTTTTATCGGTATTTGCCGTGTGTCGCAGATTTCATTTCATTGAGATCTCTTTTCATTAACCGGAACGGTATACGGGTTATTTGCTATGGCTGCCTGGCAGATGATGCGTTGTGGGTATAAATCCGGGACTTTATCTGATAACGAAAATTAAGATACAGGGTGTTATAAGTCGTGGAGGAGGGGAAGGAAAAATCAGAAAATCCCTGACGATATCGTCTAAGGCGATTCTCTATTCGCATCATGACAGGCGCGTGGGAGCAGGAGAAAGATGAATTTATTGCCACAGGGCTATTGCGGCTTTGTTATTTAGCTGTAATTAATCACGGCACTGAGTCCAGGTCGGGGAGAGAGGCAATAAAAAATCCCGCCATAGCGGGATTTTTCATAGCAATACCAATCACTCTTTGATGAGGAAGTCTTCCAGGCTCTTGCCCTGCTCATCAATGGCTTTCTTGATTACCGCCGGGGTACGGCCCTGGCCGGTCCAGGTTTTAGCTTCACCGTTTTCGTCGGTGTATTCATATTTTGCCGGACGAGCAGCGCGCTTGGCTTTGGTACCCGCTTTGCTGCTGCTCATAGCGCTCAGCAGATCGTTAGGATCAATACCGTCAGCAATCAGCATTTCGCGATATTGCTGCAGTTTCTTGTTACGCTCTTCAATTTCAGCTGCTGCAGCGTTTTCTTCTTCGCGGCGCTCATTTACCACGACTTCCAGTTTCTCCAGCATTTCTTCGAGCGTTTCCAGTGTGCATTCTCTGGCCTGAGCACGAAGAGTACGGATGTTGTTCAGAATTTTAAGTGCTTCGCTCATTTTAGTAATCTCAAACTTATATTGGGGGAGTGGTTTGTTGAGGTAATAATAGAGCCTTCATTCTGGTTCTGCAATAGGGTAAATGTAAGGAACGCAAAATATCGCATTGGCCGACACATCTTTTATTATTCTATTTACTTTAATTGACCCTGTTCTGTATCACAGAAAAACGCCATGACAGTCAAAATTTCGGCAGAAAGCATGGGGGGAGTGCGTCAGATAAAAGCATCAATAGATAATTTTTTTCATTTCACTGGTCGCTTATTCTTCGATATAGCGGGATAACAGGAGGGCGATCACAGTTTTTGATTATGAATGAAAGCGAGCGGAGTGACGATAAAAATGCTTTATAGTCCGTAAGTTAACAAACGATAACCTGATAATGACCATGCGAACAATCACAGATGCGAATAGTTCTAAGTCATATATAATATGTTAATCACCCTGAAGTCAGAGGGGAATGGAGCCGGGGAGACTCGGGGATATGGTACAATCATGGCTCTATACTTTTTGACATCCAGACCGGGGTTTTGACTTCGATGGCGCAGCTCTATTTCTACTATTCTGCAATGAATGCCGGTAAATCTACCGCACTGTTACAATCCTCATGGAACTACCAGGAGCGTGGTATGCGGACGGTTGTTTATACCGCAGAAATTGACGACCGTTTTGGTTCCGGTAAGGTGAGTTCCCGTATCGGCCTCTCTTCTCCCGCCCGGCTATATAATCCTGAAACTTCCTTACTGGCAGAGATTCGCGAAGAGCATCAGCGTCAGACCATCCACTGCGTGCTGGTGGATGAAAGCCAGTTTCTGACTCGTGAGCAGGTCTCTGAACTGGCTGCGGTGGTCGATGACCTGGATATTCCTGTGCTCTGCTACGGGCTGCGTACCGATTTTCGCGGCGAACTGTTTAGTGGCAGTCAATATCTGCTAGCCTGGTCGGATAAGCTGGTGGAATTAAAGACCGTCTGCTTCTGCGGCCGTAAGGCGAGTATGGTGCTGCGGCTGGACCAAAACGGACGTCCTTATCAGGAAGGGGCTCAGGTGGAAATAGGGGGCAATGAGCGCTACGTATCGGTGTGTCGCAAACACTATAAGGAAGCGCTGGCGAAAGGCTCTTTGCAGGCGATACAGGGCTGTTGATGCCTTGTGAAGCAGGCAATAAAAAACCCGCCGGGAAACGGCGGGTTTTTTTATTGCTTAGCGATTAGGCGCTTTTCTTGCTCTTGCGCGCTTTAGCCGCCGGTGCAGCTTTCGGTTTTGCCGCTGCTGCCGGTGCTTCAGTGGTTTCGCCTTCTACGAAATCGCGACCGTAGTAGGTATCCAGCATAATCTGTTTCAGCTCGGCGATCAGCGGGTAGCGCGGGTTAGCGCCGGTGCACTGGTCGTCGAAAGCGTCTTCAGACAGCTTGTCCAGGTTCGCCAGGAAGTCGGCTTCCTGAACTCCAGCTTCGCGGATAGATTTCGGAATCCCCAGCTCAGCCTTCAGGCTTTCCAGCCATGCCAGCAGTTTCTCAATCTTCTGCGCGGTACGGTCGCCTGCGGCACTCAGGCCGAGATGATCGGCAATCTCAGCGTAACGACGGCGTGCCTGCGGACGGTCGTACTGGCTGAATGCGGTCTGCTTGGTCGGGTTGTCGTTCGCGTTGTAGCGGATGACGTTACAGATCAGCAGGGCGTTGGCCAGACCGTGCGGAATGTGGAACTGAGAGCCCAGTTTGTGCGCCATAGAGTGGCACACGCCCAGGAAGGCGTTAGCAAACGCGATACCGGCGATGGTGGCCGCGCTGTGCACGCGTTCGCGGGCTACCGGGTTATGGGCGCCTTCGTGGTAAGAGGCCGGCAGGTACTCTTTGAGCAGCTTCAGCGCCTGCAGGGCCTGACCGTCAGAGAATTCAGATGCCAGTACTGATACGTAGGCTTCCAGCGCGTGGGTTACCGCATCCAGACCGCCGAAGGCGCACAGGGATTTCGGCATATCCATTACCAGGTTGGCGTCGACAATCGCCATATCCGGGGTCAGCGCGTAGTCTGCCAGCGGATATTTCTGGCCGGTTTCATCATCGGTCACGACCGCGAACGGCGTCACTTCAGAACCAGTACCAGAAGTGGTGGTCACGGCAATCATCTTCGCTTTCACGCCCATTTTCGGGAACTTGTGGATACGCTTACGGATGTCCATAAAGCGCAGCGCCAGCTCTTCGAAATGGGTTTCCGGATGTTCGTACATGACCCACATGATCTTCGCGGCATCCATCGGGGAACCGCCGCCCAGCGCGATAATCACGTCAGGCTTGAAGGAGTTCATCTGCTCTGCGCCTTTGCGCACGATGCTCAGCGTCGGATCCGCTTCAACTTCGAAGAAGACCTCGGTTTCCACACCGGCAGCCTTCAGAACGGAAGTAATCTGGTCGGCGTAGCCGTTGTTGAACAGGAAGCGATCGGTCACGATAAAGGCGCGTTTGTGGCCATCGGTAACCACTTCATCCAGCGCTACCGGCAGTGAACCGCGGCGGAAGTAGATTGATTTCGGAAGTTTATGCCACAACATGTTTTCAGCTCGCTTAGCAACGGTTTTCTTGTTGATCAGGTGCTTAGGACCAACGTTCTCGGAGATAGAGTTACCGCCCCATGAGCCGCAGCCCAGGGTAAGAGAAGGCGCGAGCTTAAAGTTGTACAGGTCGCCGATACCGCCCTGAGAGGCCGGAGTGTTAATCAGGATACGGGCAGTCTTCATCTTATCGCCGAAGAAGTTCACGCGAGCCTGCTGGTTGTCCTGGTCGGTGTAGAGGCAGGAGGTATGACCGATACCGCCCATAGCCACCAGTTTTTCCGCTTTCACGACTGCGTCTTCGAAGTCGGTGGCGCGGTACATCGCCAGGGTCGGGGAGAGTTTTTCGTGAGCAAACGGCTCGCTCTCATCCACGTCGGTCACTTCACCGATCAGAATCTTGGTGCCGACCGGAACCTCGATGCCCGCCATTTCCGCGATTTTCGTTGCGGGCTGACCCACGATGGCGGCATTAAGCGCGCCATTTTTCAGGATAATGTCCTGAACGGCTTTCAGCTCTTTACCCTGCAGCAGGTAACCGCCGTGGCTGGCGAAACGCTCGCGAACCGCGTCGTATACCGAGTCCACCACCACTACCGACTGCTCGGAGGCGCAGATGACGCCGTTGTCGAAGGTTTTGGACATCAGGATCGACGCCACGGCGCGTTTGATATCGGCCGTTTCGTCGATAACTACCGGAGTGTTACCCGCACCCACGCCGATAGCCGGTTTGCCGGAGCTGTAGGCGGCTTTCACCATACCCGGACCACCGGTGGCCAGAATCAGGTTGATGTCAGGGTGGTGCATCAGCTGATTTGAGAGCTCCACGGAAGGCTCGTCAATCCAGCCGATAATATCTTTCGGCGCGCCGGCCGCGATAGCCGCCTGCAGCACGATGTCCGCAGCTTTGTTGGTGGCGTTTTTGGCACGCGGGTGCGGAGAGAAGATAATAGCGTTACGGGTTTTCAGGCTGATCAACGCTTTAAAAATTGCGGTTGAAGTCGGGTTCGTAGTTGGAACGATACCGCAGATGATCCCGGTGGGTTCGGCGATGGTGATGGTGCCGAAGGTATCATCTTCATCAAGAATGCCGCAGGTCTTTTCATCTTTATAGGCATTGTAGATATATTCGGAAGCGAAGTGGTTTTTGATCACTTTATCTTCAACGATACCCATGCCTGATTCAGAAACGGCCATTTTGGCGAGGGGGATTCGAGCATCGGCGGCAGCCAGTGCAGCGGCGCGGAAGATTTTATCGACCTGCTCTTGGGTGAAATTGGCATATTCACGCTGGGCCTTTTTTACGCGCTCGACGAGTGCGTTCAGTTCAGCGACGTTAGTAACAGCCATAATGCTCTCCTGATAATGTTAAACTCTTTTAGTAAATCAGCATCCAGGACCTCAGTATAGCCTGCCGATTGGCTGTCGCTGGCGCGAAAACAGCAGCGACGCAGATTTACTAAAAGAGCCTTGCCTTAAACATCATCAACCTGACGCTGTTATCCCTGGCGGCGACACCAAGATTACTCACTTCTGAGTAGTTATTTTGTGATCGGCGTCAATTTTACGCCAAGCTGACACCTTTCAGCATGCGGTTTTGATGGTTTTTTAATCGTGCGGGGTTACGCCAAAGGAGTAGCCGCCAGGCGACTGACTATAATCTCAGCAAAAAGCCGTGGCGCCTTGCCGCAGTGGCGGTGGAGATAAGCGCCGGATGGTGAATTAACGTGGCGTCGCTGGCGCTTTTCCATTACATTACGCGGGCCTTTTTTCCCCGTTCATTTTGTGGAGTCTCGGGTGGCTCAGATACTGTTCGATTTTCCGACCTGGTTTAAGTTCTTTATTGGTCTGTTTGCGCTGGTTAACCCGGTAGGGATCCTGCCAGTGTTTATCAGTATGACCAGCTACCAGACCGCGGCGGCGCGTAACAAGACCAATATGACCGCCAGTCTTTCGGTCGCCATTATTCTCTGGAGCTCGCTGTTCCTGGGAGATGCCATCCTGCAGATATTCGGCATCTCTATCGACTCTTTCCGGATTGCGGGCGGCATTCTGGTGGTCACTATCGCGATGTCGATGATTAGTGGCAAGTTGGGAGAAGACAAACAGAACAAGCAGGAAAAATCGGAAACGGCCATCCGCGAGAACGTGGGGGTGGTGCCGCTGGCGCTGCCGCTGATGGCGGGCCCCGGTGCTATCAGTTCCACCATTGTCTGGAGCACCCGCTACGACAGCTGGCTTCATCTGGCGGGATTTAGCGTAGCGATCGCGCTGTTTGCCCTGAGCTGCTGGCTGCTGTTCCGCGCCGCGCCCTGGCTGGTGCGTCTGCTGGGGCAGACTGGCATTAATGTTATTACCCGAATCATGGGCCTGCTGCTGATGGCGCTGGGGATTGAGTTTATCGTTACCGGTATTAAATCGATATTTCCGGGTCTGCTAAGCTAATCGACGGTTATTTATTCTCATTTTCTGCGGCGCCTGACGGGCGCCGCTGTCGTATATATCTCTTCTGATATATAAAAATTGTATCGGCGATGCCGGACAACCTCTGGCGGCGGCCTTACGTCAATGATATTGATACGGCATCCGTCTGCATTGTCGCAGTTGGGTGATTTTTATCCGCCCGACGCATAGCTTAACAATTTTGCAAAATAATCCTGGCGGAAGCATTTTGCTCTTTGCTAGTTTGCGGGGAGCGGGGCTATATAACTCTTTATAATGCAATAACAATAAATTATAGCGTTAAACGCCATTTTGAATCTTTCACCTGGTGATGGTGTCTGCCTCTGTCTGGCTGGTTTAACAATACGGCGCGCCGGATTCGCGCGACGTAAAAGAGTGACGGGTTGTCGGTCTTTCGTTCATACCGACGCCCGCCGCCGGGCTCGTCCCGGTATGGCGCAGGCCTGCAAGGGCCAATAATTATAAGTACAGGAGCAATAACACAATGACCATCATCACAAAGAAGACCGGGATCGCCGTCGCGATACTGGCGGCATTCATTACGGCGAATGGGGCAGGGGCGGCGGAGGTTCCTGAAGGAACAGCCCTGGCGGAAAAGCAGACCCTGGTGCGTAATAACGGTGCGGAAGTACAGTCGCTGGATCCGCATAAAATAGAAGGTGTCCCTGAATCTAATGTGAATCGCGATCTGTTCGAGGGGCTACTGATTTCCGATCTTCAGGGGCATCCCATCCCAGGCGTAGCGGAAAAATGGGACAACCAGGATTTTAAAGTCTGGATCTTCCATCTGCGTAAAAACGCCAAATGGTCCAACGGCGAACCGGTGACTGCCCAGGACTTTGTCTATAGCTGGCAGCGACTGGCGACGCCAGATACCGCATCGCCTTACGCCAGTTATCTTCAGTATGGGCATATCGCCAACGTCGACGATATTATCGCCGGTAAGAAAAAACCGGAGACTCTGGGGGTTAAAGCGCTGGATGCTCATACCCTACAGGTCACGCTAAGTGAACCGGTGCCTTATTTTTATAAACTGCTGATTCATCCTTCGATGTCGCCGGTGCCCAAGGCCACAATTGAAAAATATGGTGAGAAGTGGACCCAGCCAGGAAATATGGTGAATAATGGCGCTTATAGCGTCAAGCAATGGGTGGTGAATGAGCGCCTGGTGCTGGCCCGCAATCCGCAGTACTGGAATAACGCCAAAACTGTGATTAACCAAGTGACCTGGTTACCCGTTGCTTCTGAAGTGACCGATGTTAACCGTTACCGCAGCGGCGGAATTGACATCACCAATAATTACCTGCCCATTGAGCTGTTTCGCAAACTGAAACAGGAACTGCCGAAAGAACTCAGTATCACCCCCTATATGTGCACCTACTATTTCGAAATCAATAATAAGAAACCGCCGTTTAATGACCCGCGGGTGCGTACCGCGCTTAAACTGGGGCTGGATCGCGATATCATCGTCAATAAGGTGAAAAACCAGGGTGACCTCCCGGCGTACAGCTATACTCCGCCTTACGCCGACGGAATGAAACTGACGAAGCCGGAATGGTTCGGCTGGAGCCAGGAAAAACGTAATGAAGAGGCGCGTAAACTGCTGGAAGAAGCGGGCTATGGCAAAGGAAAACCGCTGAGTGTCGACCTGCTGTATAACACCTCGGATCTGCATAAGAAGATGGCGATTGCCACCGCCTCTATCTGGAAGAAAAACCTGGGGATTAACGTTCGTTTGGAAAACCAGGAGTGGAAAACCTTCCTGGATACCCGCCATCAGGGGAATTATGATGTGGCCCGCGCCGGCTGGTGTGCCGATTATAATGAGCCAAGCTCGTTCCTGAACACCATGCTGTCGGGCAGTTCCAATAATACTGCGCATTACCAGAGCCCGGCATTCGATAAGATTATCGCCGAGACTCTGAAAGCCTCTGGCGATGAGGCCCGGGCAGAGCTTTATGATAAGGCGGAGCAGCAGTTGGACAAAGACTCCGTCATTGTGCCTGTCTATTACTATGTGAACACCCGACTGGTGAAGCCGTGGGTAGGGGGATATACCGGCAAGGATCCGCTGGATAATACCTACACCAAAGATATGTACATTATTAAGCACTGATGGTCCGCGGCGGGTTAAGACCCGCCGCACGATGCCTCTTCAGTGACAGAGCCAGAGGGTTAGGGCAATGCTGAAATTTATCCTGCGTCGCTGTCTGGAAGCGATACCGACGCTTTTTATCTTAATTACCATCTCCTTTTTTATGATGCGCCTGGCGCCCGGTAGCCCTTTTACCGGCGAGCGTAATCTGCCGCCCGAAGTGCTGGCCAATATCGAGGCCAAATACCACCTTAACGATCCCATTATGACCCAGTATGCGAGCTACCTGAAACAGCTGGCTCACGGGGATTTCGGGCCGTCATTTAAATATAAAGATTATTCGGTTAACGATCTGGTGGCCGGTGCCTTCCCGGTATCGGCGAAGCTGGGGCTGGCCGCGTTCGTGCTGGCGGTCATTCTGGGGGTGGGAGCCGGTACTGTGGCCGCCCTGAAGCAGAACACCAAATGGGACTATACGGTGATGGGGTTCGCCATGACCGGGGTGGTGATCCCCGGCTTTGTAGTGGCGCCGCTGCTGGTGCTGATCTTCTCGATTACCCTGAAGTGGCTGCCGGGAGGCGGCTGGAACGGCGGGCAGATAAACTATGTGATTTTGCCGATGGTGGCGCTGTCACTGGCTTATATCGCAAGTATTGCCCGTATTACCCGCGGCTCGATGATCGAGGTGCTGCACTCGAACTTTATTCGTACCGCCCGGGCCAAGGGGCTGCCGATGCGGCGTATTATTCTGCGCCATGCGCTGCGTCCCGCGCTGTTACCGGTGCTCTCCTATATGGGGCCAGCTTTCGTGGGCATTATTACCGGCTCGATGGTGATTGAGACCATTTTTGGCCTGCCGGGAATCGGCCAGCTGTTTGTTAACGGCGCTCTGAATCGTGACTATTCACTGGTACTCAGTCTGACGATTCTGGTTGGGGTGCTGACCATTCTGTTTAATGCGGTGGTCGATGTACTTTATGCGCTGATCGACCCGAAAATTCGTTACTGACGCGGAGCTGACCGATGATGATGAGTAATAAAAACAGCGCCGTGCTGGAGGATTTCAGCCAGCAACTGGATGTTAAAGGGCGCAGTCTGTGGCAGGACGCGCGACGCCGCTTCCTGCATAACCGTGCCGCTACCACCAGTCTGCTGGTTCTGGCACTGATCGCGCTGTTTGTGGTGCTGGCGCCGATGCTATCCGCTTTTACCTATGACGATACCGACTGGGCGATGATGTCCGCGGCGCCGGAATGGGCCAGCGGGCACTACTTTGGTACCGACTCTTCCGGGCGCGATCTGCTGGTGCGGGTGGCCATTGGCGGGCGTATTTCTCTGATGGTGGGGATCTGCGCGGCGCTGGTGGCGATCGTTGTGGGCACGCTGTATGGCGCGCTTTCTGGCTACCTCGGCGGCCGGGTGGATTCTGTGATGATGCGCCTGCTGGAAATTCTCAACTCGTTTCCGTTTATGTTTTTCGTGATCCTGCTGGTGACCTTTTTTGGCCAGAACATTTTGTTGATCTTTGTGGCGATCGGCATGGTTTCCTGGCTGGATATGGCGCGTATCGTGCGCGGCCAGACCCTGAGCCTTAAGCGCAAGGAGTTTATCGAAGCAGCTCAGGTCGGCGGCGTCTCGACCGCCGGGATTGTGATGCGTCATATCGTTCCCAATGTACTGGGCGTGGTGGTGATCTATGCCTCGCTGCTGGTACCGAACATGATTCTGTTTGAATCCTTCCTGAGCTTTCTGGGGCTGGGCACTCAGGAGCCGCTTAGTAGCTGGGGAGCGCTGTTGAGCGATGGCGCCAACTCAATGGAGGTATCGCCCTGGCTTCTGTTGTTTCCGGCGGGTTTTCTGGTAGTGACCCTGTTCTGTTTTAACTTTATCGGCGATGGCCTGCGTGATGCCCTCGACCCGAAAGATCGTTAAGGAGTGAGTCGATGAGTCACAGCCAAACTATGACGGCGCCTCTGCTGGCAGTGAAAGATCTGCGGGTGACCTTCGCCACGCCGGATGGCGATGTTACCGCGGTCAACGATCTGAACTTCAGCCTGCGGGCCGGAGAAACTTTAGGGATAGTCGGCGAGTCCGGATCCGGTAAGTCCCAGACCGCGTTTGCGTTAATGGGGCTGCTGGCGTCCAACGGTCGGACCGGCGGCTCGGCGCGCTTTAACGACCGTGAGATCCTCAACCTGCCTGAGTCGCAGATGAACCGGCTGCGTGCCGAACAGATTGCGATGATTTTCCAGGACCCCATGACCTCCCTGAATCCCTATATGCGGGTCGGAGAGCAGTTAATGGAGGTGCTGATGTTGCATAAACGCATGAGTAAGAGCGACGCTTTCAACGCCTCGGTGCGGATGCTGGATGCGGTGCGTATGCCGGAAGCCCGCAAGCGCATGCGTATGTACCCTCACGAGTTTTCTGGCGGTATGCGCCAGCGGGTCATGATTGCCATGGCGCTGCTGTGTCGCCCGCAGTTGCTGATTGCCGACGAACCCACCACGGCGCTGGATGTCACCGTTCAGGCGCAGATTATGACCCTGCTGAACGAGCTGAAGCGCGAGTTTAATACCGCCATTATTATGATCACCCACGATCTGGGGGTGGTGGCCGGGCTGTGTGACCAGGTGCTGGTCATGTACGCCGGGCGCACCATGGAGTACGGCAGCGCCCGCGATATTTTCTACCGGCCGTCGCATCCCTATTCCCGGGGGCTTTTAAGCGCGGTACCGGCTCTGGACAGCGAAGAAGAGATGCTGTTAACCATTCCCGGTAATCCGCCTAATCTGCTGCATCTGCCGTCCGGTTGCCCGTTCCGGCCGCGTTGCCCCTGGGCCATGGAAGAGTGTGGTCAGACTCCGGCGCTGACCCCGTTTGAACAGGGGCGCCTGCGTGCCTGCTATAAGCCGCTGGAGGAGATGGTATGAATCAGACCGTAGAGCGCAATGTGCTGCTGGAAGTTGATAGCCTTAAAGTTCACTTCGATGTGCGTGATGAGAAACGCTGGTTCTGGCAGCCAGTACAGAAACTGAAAGCGGTCGATGGCGTGACCCTGCGCCTGTACGAAGGCGAAACCCTGGGGGTAGTCGGGGAGTCCGGCTGCGGTAAATCAACCTTTGCCAGAGCCATTATCGGCCTGGTAAAAGCTTCTGCCGGGCGGGTAGCCTGGCTGGGCCGTGAACTGACAGAGCTGGATACCCGGGCGTGGCGCGAAGTGCGTAGCGATATCCAGATGATCTTTCAGGATCCGCTGGCATCGCTGAATCCGCGTATGACAATCGGTGACATTATTGCCGAGCCGCTGCGGACTTATTACCCGAAGATGCCGCGCCAGCAGGTGACCGATAAGGTTAAGACGATGATGGCGAAGGTAGGGCTGCTACCTAATCTGATTAACCGCTACCCCCATGAGTTTTCTGGCGGGCAGTGTCAGCGTATTGGCATCGCCAGGGCGCTGATTCTGGAGCCGAAGCTGATTATCTGCGACGAGCCGGTATCGGCGCTGGATGTCTCTATTCAAGCTCAGGTGGTGAATCTGCTGCGGGATTTGCAGCGCGAAATGGGGCTGTCGCTGATCTTTATCGCCCACGACCTGGCGGTCGTGAAACATATCTCCGATCGGGTTCTGGTGATGTATCTGGGGCAGGCGGTAGAGCTGGGGGGGCGCGATGAGCTGTATCGCAATCCGCTGCATCCCTATACCCGGGCGCTGATGTCGGCAGTACCGTTGCCGGACCCGGATCGTGAAAAGGCGAAGCAGATACAGCTACTGGAAGGCGATCTGCCGTCACCCATTAATCCGCCTTCGGGCTGCGTGTTTCGTACCCGCTGCCCGATAGCCGGGCCGGAGTGCGCCGCCACTAAGCCGCCGCTGGAGGGCAGTTTCCAGCATGCGGTGGCCTGCCTGAAGGTGGATCCGCTATAACAAAAAGCCGCCGTAAACCGGCGGCTTTTTTCTGGCGTCTATTCGCGCCACAGAATGTGACACAGCTTGTGGCTCTTTTCGCGACACATCAGTACCCGGGCGAAGATATCGTTAATCTCGCCGCCGTCTTCGTCGGCAAGACCAATCACCACCTCAGCGAAAAAGTCGGGATTAAGATCGAAGTCCACGTGTTCAGCCCAGTCTTCAGAGGGGTCGAACAGTTCCGCGCCGCCGCGCTCTTCGAACTGCAGGTTAAACAGGATGATATCCGCCGGATCCAGATTATCTGGCGCCAGCTCCAGAAAGATATCGTAGGCCTGTTCCAGGGTTTCGTCTTCGCTCAGGCGGTTGTTAAGATCCATATCCATCATGATTACCACTCGTTGATTTGGGCCATGTTTTACAGCAACGGACTAAAGAAGTAAAACAGTCGCTCGCAGATGCGCTGCCACAGCGGGCGTTTCAGCCATAGCTGCTCATCCACCAGTCGCGAGCGGGAAATATAGTCGTCCTGTACCGCCGCCAGATCGCTACCGAAACCGTCATCGTCAATCACCAGGGTTATCTCAAAATTGAGCCACAGGCTGCGCATATCCAGGTTGACGGTGCCCACCAGGCTGAGCTGACCGTCCACCAGTACGCTCTTGGTATGTAGCAACCCTCCTTCGAACTGGTAGAGCTTGACGCCAGCGGCCAGCAGCTCGGTAAAGAAGGCGCGGCTGGCCCAGCCCACCAGCAACGAATCGTTCTTGTGGGGAATAATAATGCTGACCTCCACGCCGCGCTGGGCCGCGGTACAGATGGCATGCAGTAGATCGTCGCTCGGCACAAAGTAGGGGGTAGTCATAACCAGGTACTTTTTCGCCGCATAAACGGAGGTCAGCAGCGCCTGGTGGATCAGATCCTCAGGAAAGCCGGGGCCGGAAGCGATGGTCTGGATAATATGGCCGCTGGCCTGCTCGAACGGCATCACGTTGGCGTCCGGCGGCGGCGGCAGAATACGCTTGCCGGTTTCAATCTCCCAGTCGCAGGAGTAGATCACGCCCATTGAGGTGGAGACCGGGCCTTCCATACGCGCCATCAGATCCACCCACTGGCCCACGCCAGCGTCCTGCTTGAAGTAGCGCGGGTCGACCATATTCATGCTGCCGGTATAGGCAATATAGTTATCGATCATCACCATTTTACGGTGCTGGCGCAGATCCATGCGGCGCAGGAAGACACGGAACAGGTTAACCTTCAGGGCTTCCACCACTTCGATACCGGCGTTGCGCATCATACCGGCCCAGGGGCTTCGGAAGAAGGCGACGCTGCCTGCGGAATCCAGCATCAGGCGGCAATGGATGCCGCGTCGCGCTGCCGCCATCAGCGATTCGGCGACCTTGTCCGCCATGCCGCCCGGCTGCCAGATATAGAACACCATCTCGATATTGTGGCGCGCCAGCTGGATGTCACGGATCATCGCCTGCATTACATCGGCCGAATCGGTCAGCAGCTGTAGCTGATTGCCCTTAACCTCGCCAATGCCCTGGCGACGTTCGCACAGTTCAAACAGTGAGCTGGCCACGTCGCTGCATTCGGTCGCGAAAATATGTTTACAGGCTTTGAGGTCGTTGAGCCAGCGGGCGGTCGAGGGCCACATGGCCTGAGCCCGTTCGGCCCGACGCTTACCCAGATGCAGTTCGCCCAGCGACAGATAGGCGATAATACCCACCAGCGGCAGAATATAGATAATTAGCAGCCATGCCATTGCAGAAGGGACCGCGCGACGTTTCATCAGTATCCGTAACGTCACGCTGGCGATTAACAGCCAATAGCCCAGAATGACCAGCCAACTCACCACCGTGTAGAAGGTTGTCATAATTCAAAAATCCGTTAGAAACCCAGTTCTTAAGAGTGTACGCACAACGGCGGTCACGGGAAACTAAAACAGTTGGTAAAACGGCTGGTTTAGTGTGGGGAAGGAACTATAATGGAGCGTCGTTTTTATTAAAGAGTCAAAAAAATGAGGCGTAGTCGAACCGAGGTCGGTCGTTGGCGTATGCTGCGTCAGACCCAAAGACGCAAGACCCGCTGGCTGGAAGCCCAGTCGCGGCGCAACATGCGCATTCACGCCATCAGAAAGAGTCTGGCTCATCAGCAGCGTTTAACGTTACTGTTTGCCTTTCACGATAGTTAGCGCGTGTAGCAGGGCACCCGTGGGGTGCCCTGAATGTTTGCGCGCCACGCCTTTCCTTCCCCTGACAGTATATTCTCTTAGTGATTGATTTTTTACAGCAATATAACATGCATTTAATATGCATCTTTTTCTGGTCAGCACCCCCGCCGGGTGGTATAGTACCGCCATCCGGTAGAGACTCTTTCCCTTTACCGAATGTCTTAGCGAATTGTTTTCTTAACCTGCATATTTACTGCGCCAGCACCGTTGTGCTGGCTTTTTTTTGCCATAAAAAACGCGCCCGGCGGAAATGCAGAGCGCGTTCTGGTCGCGGTTGAATCAGAAGGTGCGTCTGTAAGGCTTTACCGTGACTTTCTGATAGACCCCCGCAGCGACAAAGGGATCGTCCTGGGCCCAGGACTGCGCCTCTTCCAGGGATTCGAATTCAGCGATAACCGTTGAACCTGTGAAACCGGCGGCGCCGGGTTCGTTACTGTCGACGGCAGGCATTGGACCGGCGGTTACCAGTCGGCCTTCGTCATGCAGAAGCTGCAGACGGGCCAGGTGCGCAGGGCGCACGGCCATACGCTTCTCCAGGGAATCGGCGACATCTTCTGCATAAATCACATACAGCACGGTAAAACTCCTTGAGTTTGGATCAATCGCTGTTCACGTTATTTGAAAGCGTCGGATGACGCAACGGAAAGATGACAGGCCTTGATAAGCCGCACATTTTATGGGGTAAAAAGCAGCAAACAAGCTGAATGGGTCAGACAAATTGTCGCTCGTTATTGAATATGATTGCTATTTGCATTTAAAATTGACGCCTTATTACGTTACCGGGACCGCTATGACTGCAATGACCCTCGATACTCCCCGCCGTTTTCCGTGGCCAACGCTACTTTCTGTTGTGCTGCACGGGGCCGTAGTGGCGGGGCTGCTTTACACCTCGGTAAATCAGACAGTGCAACTGCCAGCCCCTTCACAGCAGGCGATTAGCGTCTCTATGGTGGCGCCTGAAGCGCTTGAGCCGCCAGCGCCGCCCCCCGCCGCAGAGCCGGAACCGGTTGTTGAACCCGAACCGGTGGTTGAGCCGGAGCCGGTTCCCGAACCGCCGAAAGAGGCGCCGGTGGTGATCCATAAGCCCAAGCCGAAACCCAAACCCAAACCAAAGCCGGTACATAAGGTGGAAGAGAAGCCGAAGCGCGAGGTTAAACCCGAGTCGCGTCCGGCCTCGCCGTTCGACAGCGATAAGCCCGCACGGCCTGCCAGCAGTACCAGCACCGCACGCAGTAGTAACAATAGCCCGGCAGCGCCTGCGGCGCCGAGCGGTCCGCGGGCCGTGAGCCGTAATCAACCCCAGTACCCGTCACGGGCTTACGCACTGCGTATGGAAGGGCAGGTCAGGGTGAAATTTGACGTAGACAGCAGCGGGCGGGTCGACAATATCTCCATACTGTCGGCAAAACCGGCCAATATGTTTGACCGCGAAGTGAAGCAGGCGATGCGCAAATGGCGCTATGAGCCGGGCAAACCCGGAACCGGTCTGATTGTCAATATCGTATTCCGGATTAACGGCGGGGCATCGGTGCAGTAAACTGAATCCGCGAGAAAAAAAGCCCGCAGGATGTTGTCCTGCGGGCTTTTTTTACGCCTGATCGGGGCGAGGCAGAGGACGTGGACGGCCGTTATCGTCGACTGCCACGTAGATAAAATTGGCTTCGGTGGCCTTGCAGCGCTGTCCCACCGGCGAAGAAGAAACCTTCTTTACCCAGACTTCTACGTGAATGGTAATAGAGGTATTACCGCGCTTCACGACGCTTGCATAGCAGCAGACAACATCGCCTACGGCTACCGGATTAAGAAAAGTCATGCCGTCAACCCGTACGGTAACCACGCGGCCCAGGGCCTCTTCTTTGGCCAGAATGGCGCCGCCCATATCCATCTGCGACATCAGCCAGCCGCCAAAAATATCGCCATTGGCATTGGTATCGGCGGGCATTGCCAGGGTGCGCAGCACCAGATCGCCCAGAACGGCTTCGTTTTCTTGTGTTGTCATTGCTGTGTTCCTGATACATCGGTCTAAAAATCGTGGCCGATTATACCAGATGTCGCGATGGTGGCAGGGGTTCTGTGTGCGGCCAGCGAAGGGATAATAAAACGCCGGCTCAGGGGCCGGCGTGAGTGGTTATTTTTGCTCTGGCGCCATATGGCGATACATGTAAACGCCGCTCAGAAGCGTAAAGACCAGCGTCAGAGCCGTCAGGCCAAAGACCTTGAAGTTGACCCAGACGTTCTGAGGTAGCCAGAAGGCAACATAGATATTCGCCAGCCCGCAGATGATAAAGAATAGCGCCCAGGCCAGATTCAGCCGCGACCAGACGCTGTCCGGCAGCGTAATCTCTTTACCAAGCATGGTTTTGATCAGGTTCTTTTTCATGACCCACTGACCAATCAGCAGCGCAGCGGCGAACAGGCCGTAGATAGCGGTGACTTTCCACTTAATAAACTCATCGCTGTGAAAGAACAGCGTCAGGCCGCCGAAGACCGCTACCAGTACAAAGGTCACCAGGGTCATCTTCTCGACCTTACGGTATTTGTACCAGGTGAAGATTAACGCCAGCGCGGTGGCGATAATCAGGGCACCGGTGGCCACGAAGATGTCGTACAGCTTATAAAAGGCAAAAAAGACGATCAGAGGTAAAAAGTCGAGCAACTGCTTCATAGTCGGTTCCACATTGTGGGCGCCGCGGATCTGCCCCGGCGCCCCAGGTTCATTACTGGCGCAGCAGCATATACAGGCGATAGAGATAGACAATCATCGCCGCGGTAATCAAATTGCTGAGCGTGTTAAGTATGATGGAGGCTACCGTTGGTGTTACGGCAGCAAAGGAAGAGGCCACGATCATCAGAATCACCTTTGCCAGCAGCCAGCCGAGCACGGCGGGTGCCACCAGACGCATATTGGCCCAGCCAAGGCGCATGCTGTTACGCATGGACTGGAAGATGCCTGACTTATCCTGGGCCAGCATAATTGGCGCCAGCGCCAGCACGATAGCCAGTAGCACGCCGGGTACGATAATCAGCATCATCCCCATCTGCACCAGGAAGGTGGTCAGAAACAGCAGAATAAACAGTTTCGGCAGCATGGGGGCAGAGGCGCCAATGGCGCGCAGCGCGCTCAGGCGTTGACCGGCAGAGACCAACTGAATCAGCGCCATCATGCCGCCGACCAGCAGAGTGTTGCCGATCAGCATAGCAAAGGTGGAGGCGGCGGACAGGCGCAGCAAAACCTGCTGCTGTTCTGGCGTCATATTCTGCACCAGATCGTAAAGCCCGGTACTTCCTTCCATATTCTCCACGCTATTGAGGATCGCAACCTGGTCCTCTGCGGGTGAGAAGACGTGGCCAAACACAATAGAGATAAAGGTACAAAGCAACGCAATCAGCAAAATGGTAATGAACTGATTACGGAAGAAATTTCCCGTGTCACGGTAAACCGCATTTGCCGTGATAGACATGCACACTCCTTGGGTTATGGCCGGTATTTATCAACGGCCAATTGTACCCTGGTTGACGGCTCTCTGGCACCTTCGGTTACAAGGGGATGGCATTTTAGCGGCGGTAGCCCGTAGCGGGCCCGGGCGCGATCGCAGGCTTCATTCACCTGATCCCCTTCGCCGGAGCAGGCAAATTCGCGACAGGGCGAAGGGCGTTGGGAATAGATAGTGCAGCGCGTGGCGCCCCCTGGGGTGCCCGCCAGCGCTACGCAGCGCGGTGATTTCTGATTAGTGCCGCGCATGGCTCGTAGCAGGGGAGTGACCTGTTCGGTTAGCGCAGACGGAACCACGCCGCCGCCATCATCGGCTTCGGCCCAGTAGAAGGAAACACGAAAGTAAGCGCAGCAGGCGCCACATGTTATACAGGGGTTAATTCCGCTCATTTTGCACCGGCAAGTGAACGTATGATTAATTAAGGTTACCAAGAGGATTAACATAATCGCAGCTGTGTCAGGCTGCAATAGGATGAGATCACTTTTTTGCGCGAATGCAATATCAGGAAAATCGTAAAATTTGGTATCAGATCAAATATAATCATTCGTAATAGAACAGAAAAATTAATCTGGATCATTGAATGTTAAAATAGCTAATTAAATGTGACGCAGGACGGATCCCTACATACTTCTTACCAGGTATATTCAGCAGTGCTAAGACCAAAAAGATAATAGGGAAAGGGATTATGAAAAAGTTTGCAGTGGCACTTCTGGCGTTTAGCTGTCTGTCCGGCGTCGCCTCGGCTCATGAAGCAGGGGAGTTTTTCCTGCGAGCCGGTAGCGCAACGGTCCGTCCCAGCGAAAGTTCGGATAATGTATTGGGAATGGGGGGGTTTAACGTCAACAATAATACCCAGTTGGGGTTAACCTTTACGTATATGGCGACCGATAATATCGGTATCGAACTGCTGGCCGCCACGCCGTTCCGTCATAAGGTGGGTCTGGGGCCGACTGGCGATATCGCAACGGTACATCATCTGCCGCCGACCCTGATGGCTCAGTGGTACTTTGGTGACTCTTCCAGCAAATTCCGTCCTTATGTCGGGGTGGGTATTAACTACACCACCTTCTTTGACGAAGGCTTTAATAAAACTGGAAAAGAGGCAGGGCTTAGCGATCTCAGCCTGAAAGATTCCTGGGGCGTGGCGGGTCAGGTGGGGCTGGACTATATGATCAACCGCGACTGGCTGCTTAATATGTCGGTCTGGTATATGGATATCGATACCGAGGTTCGATTTAAGGCAGGTGGCCAGAAGCAGAACATAGATACCAGTCTGGATCCGTGGGTATTTATGTTCTCTGCGGGCTATCGCTTTTAAGTCTGTTATCTCATTTACTGAAAAACGGGCCATTTTTTGGCCTGTTTTTTTATCTGGCACAGCCGGGTTGCGATTTATCGATAATCTGCGCTCACTTAACCCGCTATCCTTAATTCCCGAACAGGAAGGCGTGGCTCTTTTAAATCAGAATTAAAAAAAGGGCCCCAGTCATTCCCTGGAGCCCAAAATTAAACAATGAAGACAATCTTAGTGTTATCAACCACACGACCCCTGTGCGGTGTGGTCGATAGTGCCATTTTTTGCCTGATGCGGCCTGGCAAACCGCACCGGGATGCATCATACCGACACCAGAATTTGAGTCCATAGCCTGTCCCTTAATGTCAGATTAAGCAGGATATAGAGGCTAAAAAAATCCCCTCAGACACTGAGGGGGAGAAAAGGAAGTACAGTTTGCATCAGGATAATCACTGGTGGGTACATAACCAGCTATGGAATTATATTGCGGGTCGCACGCTTATCCCACTTACGTCTGAGGTTAGCACAGCTTAAAAATACGTTTCAGGAGAGCGGCTTTTTATAGCGGTTGAGTGGCGTTACGGGGTACGAGAAGGTTTCCAGTACTGAACAGCGGTCGGGAATGGTTCCTCCGGCATAGAAAAACAGATAGCTGTCGCTGCCCGGAAAATAGACCAGGTCGTCACCATTACGGAAACTGGTAATGCGAAACGGCGTTCCCGAATCGGTATGGGTCTTTTTACTGCCTGCGGCAACCTGAAAGTGTTTGCCCCATTTCATGGTGGTCAGGCCGTAGTTAAACGACGAGACAATCACATTCTTGCGCAAAGAGCAGGCCAGTTTGACGGCGGTGGCGGCAAAGGCGGGAGAGAGGAACAGCGTCAGCAGGCTGAGCAGTACGATTATCTTCATGGCTGATTCCTGGATATTCTGTGTTAACGTAATAGTGAAACGCGTTAATTTATCACAAAAATTTAACTATCGGGCTGGGTCAGTCAGGCATAGTTCATCAGGAGAGCGATGATGCTGGAAGATTATCCGCTTATTGGCGTTAGCGAGGAAGATAAAACCCGGAGACGGGTTCTGGCAGTGGCGGCGGCGCTGGAGATTATTAAGGCGTCGGTGGCGGCGCCTAACGCTTATGCCGGACGCGACAAACTGAGTAAGGATATCGAGTATACCAGGGATAAAATCGGCGAGCTGGCGGATGCCATTCAGGCGGCGCTGGAAGGGCCGGAACAGCCGTAACGAAGAGGGCGCCCATCGGGCGCCCTCTTCGATTATTTATAGAGCGCTAAATTCCCGGTCAGTTTGGTGATTTTTTTGCGCGGGCCGATAAGCCCAATGGCCACCAGTTCAATATGGGGACTGGTGACCGTCGCAATACGCTCGCCATATTCCTCATAACTGCGGCATGATTGCGCCAGTGCGCTAAAGGGCATGGCATAAATCTCTGCATCCTGCTGCGCGGCGTTCTGCAGCGTATGCAGGTATTCCCCGGAAGCCAACAGCACCGGCAGCGGGCTGTAGATCACGCCCGGATAATTAACGCTATCGACGCTTTGCATATCCGGGCCGACCAGGTTTTCTACCGTACGACCAAAACTGATGCCAATGACGCTGGCGGCATTAATGGCGAGCCCCGCGGGCAGATTGCTATCAATCACGATGGTGCAGCGATGTTGGCTGGCATCAAATTTCATTTTTATCCTCTCTGCGATAACCCGTTGATCCTGAGAACCAGTATGCATCAGCGCGTCGGGTATTTGCTGTCTGATTGACTTGATAAAAAGGCCGATTACGGAAAAAATAGCCCAATAAAATTAAAATAAAGAAAGGAATTTCCTTCTATGGCGCTCAGTTCGACAGAAATAAAGATTCTCAGGCTGCTACAGGATGATGCGAGGGTGACTAATCAGGAGCTGGCGGATAAAGCAGGTATGTCTGCGTCTCCCTGCTGGCGTAAAGTGCGTAAGCTTGAAGAAGATGAGGTGATTCAGGGCTACCGGGCAGTACTGAATCGCCGGAAGCTGGGACTGGGGGTGATGGTCTTTGTGCGCGTGGCGATTGACAGCCATAGCGAAGTGGAAGCAAGAAAATTCGAGGAACAGGTGATGGCGCTGGAGGATGTGGTGGCCTGCTACAGTATCGGCGCCGATGCCGATTTTTTGCTTCAGGTGGTGGCGCCAGACCTTGATAGCTATGCCGATTTCGCGATGTCGGTGGTTCGTCGGCTGCCGGGCATTAAAGAGATGCAGAGTATGTTCGTCCTTAAGGAGATCAAACCCTTTGTCGCCTGGCCGATAAAGCGGCTACCGGAATAACCGGGCAAAAAGGGCGCCGTGATGGGCGCCCTTCGGGATTAGCGGCCCTGGGTGGCCGCTTTCATTTCGCGGGCAAAGTGGGTCAGCTCACTCAGCATCTGCTGCGGCTGCTCCAGGTTGCGCTCGATAATTTTCACCACCGCGGAGCCGGAAATGGCCCCGGCTGCGCCGGCATCGAGCGCATCCTTCACCTGGGAAGGTTCGGAAATCCCGAAACCCTGTAACGGCGGTGCGGCGTGATACTCCTTCAGCTTGTTCACCAGGTGCGTCAACGGCACGCTGGCGCGATTCTCGGCACCAGTCACCCCGGCGCGCGACAGCAGATAGGTATAGCCGCGCCCGAACGACGCCAGCTGGCGCAGCAGTTCATCATCAGCATTGGGCGGGCAGATAAAGATCGGCGCCACTTCGTAACGCATTGCCGCTTCACGGAACGGCGCGGACTCTTCAATGGGCACATCGGCTACCAGAACGGAATCGACTCCCACTTCGGCACAGCGCGCATAGAAGGCGTCGATGCCCGGGTTCCACACCAGATTGGCATACATCAGCAGGCCAATAGGGATGTCAGGGTATTTGTGGCGAATCGCCGCCAGCATTTCGAAGCATTGATCCGGCGTCGTACCCGCTGCGAAAGCGCGCAGAGTCGCATTCTGAATGGTCGGGCCGTCCGCCAAAGGATCCGAGAACGGAATCCCCAGCTCCAGGGCATCGGCGCCGCCTTCAATTAGCGCGTCGATGATTTTCAGCGACTGTTCCGGGGAAGGATCGCCCAGGGTTACGAAGGGAACAAAGGCGCCTTCCTTTCGGGCATCCAGCTGTTTAAAAAGCTGCTCGTAGCGTTCCATCAGATCTCCCCCCGTGCTTTCAGAATGTCGTGAACCGTGAAAATATCTTTATCGCCGCGGCCGGAAAGGTTAACCACCAGCAACTGCTCTTTTTCTGGATCTTCGCGCATGATTTTCAGCGCGTGAGCCAGAGCGTGGGAAGACTCCAGCGCTGGCAGTATCCCCTCCTGACGACACAGGATCTGGAAAGCATCCAGCGCTTCGTCGTCGGTAATGGAGACATAATCCGCCCGGCCGGTGCTGTTAAGGTACGCATGCTGCGGACCCACCGAGGGAAAATCGAGTCCGGCAGAAATGGAGTAAGACTCCTCAATCTGACCGTCTGCAGTCTGCATCATCGGCGCCTTCATGCCGAAATAGATGCCGACCCGTCCGTGCTTCAGAGGGGCGCCGTGCTCGCCGGTTTCAATACCGTGACCACCAGGCTCAACGCCAATAAGCTGTACGCTCTCATCATCAATAAAGTCGGCGAACATACCGATGGCATTGGAGCCACCGCCAACGCAGGCGATAACCGCGTCCGGCAGGCGTCCTTCCTGTTCCTGAAGCTGCGCTTTGGTCTCTTCGCCGATCATCCGCTGAAATTCACGCACGATGGTCGGGAAAGGGTGCGGACCCGCCGCGGTGCCCAGCATATAGTGGGCGTTTTCATAGTTGCCGGACCAGTCGCGCAGCGCCTCGTTACAGGCGTCTTTCAGGGTGGCGGAACCGCTGTGCACCGGAATGACCTCGGCCCCCATCAGCCGCATACGGAAAACGTTGGGCGACTGACGCTCTACATCCTTAGCGCCCATATAAACACGGCACTTCAGGCCCAGCAGGGCACTGGCCAGCGCTGAAGCCACGCCATGCTGACCCGCACCGGTTTCGGCGATGATCTCAGTCTTGCCCATCCGCTTCGCCAGTAGCGCCTGACCCAGAACCTGGTTAGTTTTGTGGGCGCCGCCGTGCAGCAGATCTTCACGCTTCAGGTAGAGGGTGGTACGGGTACCGGCGGTCAGGTTGCGGCATTTGGTTAACGCCGTCGGGCGACCGGCATAGTTTTTCAGCAGGTCGGTGAACTGGGCCTGAAACTCGGGATCCTGACGAGCGCTGACGAAGGCTTCTTCCAGCTGACGCAGGGCGGGCATCAGGATTTGCGGCACATACATGCCGCCGAACTCACCAAAATAAGGGTTTAATAGCGTTGTCATGATTTTCTTCCTTAATAAGCCCGCAAAGTCTGAAAGACCGCCGTCAGCTTGTTGGCATCTTTGATTCCCGGGGCGCTTTCCACGCCGGAGTTAAAATCCAGACCGTCGTAGCCTGCCTGAGCGGCATCCACGCAGTTGTCGGCGCTCAGGCCACCGGCCAGCATCACGCCGCTCAGCGGCTGGCCTGCCAGTAGCGACCAGTCGAAGCGCTGGCCGCTTCCGCCGTTGCCGTTATCGAGTAGCCATTTATCCACCTGCTTCAGATCCCGGGGCGGCAGGGTTCTGCCTACGCTCACGGCCTTCCAGATAGCGACCTCTTTCGGGAGCGCCTGGCGCAGGGCGTCGATATACGCCTGATCCTCATGACCGTGTAGCTGAACTGCATACAGACCAAGGCGTTGCGCGGTGGCGGCTACCTCGCCCGTGGGTACGTCGCGAAATACCCCGACGTAGCGTAGCGGAGCGCCCGCCATTACGGCTCTGGCCTGCTGCTCGCTCACCGCACGCGGCGAGGAAGGGACGAAGATCAATCCACCGTAAACGGCACCGGCCTCACAGGCGGCCAGCGCATCCTGCGGGCGGGTCAGGCCGCAGACCTTATTTTCACCCAGCAGTACCCGACGTACTGCGGACTCAAGGTTTTCCTCGCCCATCAGCGCGGAGCCGATAAGAAAGCCGTTGGCATAACGGCTCAGTTCGCGAATCTGGGCATAGCGGTTAATACCAGATTCGCTAATCACCGTTACGTCGTGTCCCAGACGCGGCGCCAGTTGACGGGTACGGTCCAGATCGATAGAGAGATCGCGCAGGTCGCGGTTATTAATGCCAACCACTTTCGCCTTCAGGTGAATGGCGCGCTCCAGCTCCTCTTCGTTACTGACCTCGGTCAGAACGCCCATATTCAGGCTATGGGCTACGGCGGCCAACTGCTGGTACTGCTCATCGTCCAGTACCGACAGCATCAGCAGGCAGGCGTCGGCCTGGTAGTGGCGGGCCAGCCAGATCTGATAAGGGTCGATAATAAAATCTTTGCACAGTACCGGCTGAGTCACGGTCTGGCTCACCAGCGGCAGGAAGTCGAAGCTGCCCTGGAAATATTTTTCGTCCGTCAGGACCGAAATGGCGGAAGCATAGTGGCGATAGATACCGGCGATGCGCACCGGATCGAAATCCTCACGGATCAGACCCTTCGAAGGCGAAGCCTTTTTGCACTCCAGAATAAACGCGGTGCGCGATCCCCGTAGTGCATCATAGAAGTTGCGCACACTCGGGACGGTCTCATTCTGGAATGACGCCAGTGGTTGCTGCGCCTTACGGGCTTCGACCCAGATGGCCTTATCCGCGACGATACGCGCTAAAACAGTGTCCTTCATACTCTCGGTTACCCTCTTGCTGCCAGTGCGGCCACGCGTGACCATGCCGCGCCGCTGTGAATCACTTCCAGCGCATGGCTGGCATTTTCCCGGAGATTTTCCTGGCCGTGGAGACGCATCAGCATGGCGACATTGGCCGCCACTGCGCATGCGTGAGCCTCTTCTCCCTTACCTTGTAACAGGCGAGTCAGAATGTCACGGTTTTCTTCAGGCGTTCCACCGGCAAGCGCCTGTTTCGCGTAGCCTTTCAGGCCAAAATCTGCGGCGCTCAGTTGATAACTGTCGATCTTGCCGTCTTTCAGCTCCGCTACCTGGGTGTCGGCATGCAGGGAGACTTCGTCCATGCCGCCGCTGTGAACCACGGCTGCTCGCTGATAGCCCAGGACCTTAAGGGTTTCGGCGATTGGCAGTACCAGCTCCGGGCTGTAAACGCCAATCAACGCCAGCGGCGGATGGGCGGGGTTAATCAGAGGTCCCAGCACGTTAAACAGGGTGCGGGTTTTCAGCTGTTGACGCACCGGCATGGCGTGGCGAAAGCCGGTATGGTACTGGGGAGCGAACAGGAAGCAGACGCCCAGTTCGTCCAGCGCCTGGCGCGAGGCTTCGGCGCTCATATCCAGCCGGATGCCAAAGGCGGCCAGCAGATCGGAAGAGCCGGAACGGCTGGAGACGCTACGATTGCCGTGTTTGGCGACCTTCATTCCTGCAGCCGCGGCCACAAAAGCGCTGGCGGTGGAAATATTAATGCTGTTACTGCCGTCGCCGCCGGTACCGACGATATCGGCAAAGCGGTAGTCCGGGCGCGGGAACGGCTGGGCATCTTCCAGCAGGGCGGAAGCGGCCCCGGCGATCTCAACGGGATCTTCACCGCGTACTTTCATACTGATCAACGCCGCTGCCAATTGAGTTTGTTCCAGCTCGCCGCGCACGATGGCGGAAAACAGGCGATGGCTTTCGTCCCGGCTCAGTATCCGGGACTGAAACAGTTTCTCCAGAATCGGTTGCATCACGCTTCCCCCTCGTTAGTGACCGCATTTTTTTGTGGGTCGCTGAGCGCCCATGCCAGGGTCTGCTCAAGAAGTCTGGCGCCCAGGGTGGTCAGAATGGATTCCGGATGGAACTGGAAACCACATACCCGGTCGGCGTCGTGGCGTACCGCCATTACCATGTCATTAAAGGTGGCGTTGACCGTTAGCGTGGCCGGAACCTGGCTGCCCACCAGCGAGTGGTAGCGCGCCACTGGCAGCGGGTTAGGCAGACCGGCAAACATGGCTTCACCATCGTGAGTAATGGCGGAAGCTTTGCCGTGCAGGATTTCACCGGCCTGGCCCACGTGACCGCCGTAAGCTTCCACGATGGCCTGGTGGCCCAGGCAGATGCCGATAATCGGCAGACGACCGCGCAGGGTATTAAGCAGCTCCGGCATACAGCCTGCCTGGGCAGGCGCTCCGGGGCCCGGAGAGAGCATCAGCACCGGATTTTCCATCTGGGCCAGACGCTCCAGAATGGTGTGCGCCGGAACCTGGTTGCGATAAATCACCACCTGATGGCCATTGGCACGCAGCTGATCCACCAGGTTCCAGGTGAAGGAGTCAATATTGTCGAGCAGCAGAATATCGGCCATCAGAAGATCTCCTGTGAATGGTGAGCCGTGGCAATGGCGCGCAGTACCGCGCGGGCTTTGTTACGGGTTTCGTCTGCTTCCGACTGGGGAACCGAGTCCAGAACCACACCGGCACCGGCCTGAACGGTAGCAATGCCGTCTTCAACCCAGGCGGAGCGGATAACGATGCAGGTGTCGAGGGAGCCATCGGCGGTGAAGTAACCGACGGCGCCGCCATAACTGCCGCGGCGTTCGCCCTCGGCTTCGGCGATAAGCTGCATGGCGCGAACCTTGGGGGCGCCGCTCAGGGTGCCCATATTCATGCAGGCCCGGTAGGCGTGCAGTACATCCAGATCCTGACGCAGTTCGCCCACCACTCTGGAAACCAGATGCATCACGAATGAGTAACGATCCACCTTGGTCAGATCCGCCACATAGCGGCTGCCCGGGGTGCAGATACGCGCCAGGTCGTTACGGGCCAGATCCACCAGCATCAGGTGCTCCGACAGCTCTTTATGGTCGGTGCGCATTTCCAGTTCGATACGGCTGTCCAGGTCGTGGTCCAGCGTTCCATCAGCGCGGCGTCCGCGATGGCGGGTTCCTGCGATGGGGTAGATCTCAATCTGGCGCGAGGTTGCGTCATATTTGAGCGAGCTTTCCGGCGAGGCGCCAAACAGCGTGAAGTCGGCATCCTGCATATAGAACATATAGGGGCTGGGGTTGCTCTGCTTCAGCACCTGATAGGCCGCCAGCGGCGACGGGCAGGGCAGAGAGAAGCGGCGCGACGGAACGACCTGGAAGATCTCTCCGATGCGAATGGCCTGCTGCATCTGGCTGACCACGGCGCCGTACTCTTCGTCGGTCTGGTTGCAGCTTAAGGTCATTTGCGGCACGGACTGGGCCGGAAGCAGTTGTGGAGCAACCTGCATCTGCTTGTCCAGCGCCGCCAGGCGCTGCGTCAGACGGTCGCGTTCGCGGCTGTCGTCGCTAAACAGGCTGGCCTGCAGGCGGCAGCTCTTTTTCTGATGGTCGATCACCACCAGGGTTTCGGCCAGATAGAAGCAGTAGTCGGGGCAGCGGTTGCCCTGGCGCAGCGGCGGCAGATTTTCAAAGCCTGCGACCAGATCATAGGCAAACAGGCCGCCGAAGAACATGGCTTCACGCTCGTGCTCCGGGGCTTCTACCAGGGTGGTCATCAGTCGCAGAGCATCAAATACCGACAGCGAACGCAGACGGCTGTCCTCGTCCAGGGTGCTGTCCGGATCCGGGAAGGTGAGCTCGCGACACAGCGGCGAGATGCGATTGCCCACGCTTGCAGGCAGCGCGGCATCCAGCAACGGCAGCAGCGCGGCGCCGTTAGCGGAGAGCGCCTGCACGGTTACCACATGACCGAGAGCGCTGATACGCAGGGCGCTGTCCACTAGCAGCATGCTTTTCAGAGAGTCCTTGCTCACAATATCCGCAGACTCCAGCAGCAGGGTGGCCGGACGGGCGCCACAAAGTTGCTGGAACAGCGCATCGGGATTTTCACGATAGGGCGCTTCGCGGGCAATCAGTTCCAGTGCAGGTTTGGCGTTTAACATCTCGATATTCCTGAAATTTTGTTCAAAAAAAGGCCCGCTTAATGGCGGGCCTGGTATCTGCATTGCGCGGCGCAACGAACAGCACGGACCCTATTCAGGAGCTGCGCCACCAGGGGGTGTTCAGGAGCATTACGATTGTCATGGCAGATACCTTTTTATTCTCAAGTGAACCTGCGTACTAGTTAACTGGTTCGGGAGCCTAATGTCAATAGCGATTTTTCACGCGCTGACCGTTATGATGTCCCGTCACTTGATAACGACCAGAACGGGAGCCAGTTTGGGCGAATTACTTTACGATCTTCACAGTCACACCACCGCCTCCGATGGCCTGCTGTCACCCGAAAAGCTGGTGGAACGTGCCGTCGCTCAGGAGGTGGATGTGCTGGCGATTACCGATCATGACAGCGTGTCCGGTCTGGCGGCGGCCCGGGAGGCCATTGATCGTCAGGGCCTGGCGCTGCATCTGGTGAATGGGGTGGAGATCTCCACGGTCTGGGAAAATCATGAAATTCATATTGTGGGTTTGAATATGGATCCTGAACATCCGGCGTTGACGACCTTTCTTGCGCAGCAGGGAGAGCGTCGCACCGAGCGGGCACGGTTGATTGCCGAGCGGCTGGAAAAGGCACGTATTCCGGGGGCCTGGGAAGGGGCGCAACGCCATGCCAGCGGTGCAGCCATTACCCGCGGCCACTTCGCCCGTTTCCTGGTGGAGTGTGGGCGGGCTAACTCCTTTGCCGACGTGTTTAAGCACTATCTGGCCCGGGGGAAAACCGGTTATGTTCCCCCTCAGTGGTGTACAATAGAACAAGCTATTGATGTTATTCACCATTCGGGTGGAGTGGCGGTGGTGGCCCATCCTGGCCGTTACCGGCTCTCCGCAAAGTGGTTAAAACGGCTGTTGGGGCAGTTCGCGCAGTGGGGCGGCGATGCCATGGAAGTGGCGCAGTGCCAGCAGGCGCCCAACGAACGCAATCAGCTGGCGCAGTACGCCCGGCAGTTTGGACTCCAGGCGTCTCAGGGCTCCGACTTTCATCAGCCCTGCGCCTGGATTGAGTTGGGGCGCAGGCTGCGACTGCCAGAGAATGTCGTGCCGGTATGGCAAGGCTGGGAAACCGCCGAACAAGAAGAGAGGGCAGTATGAGTCAGTTTTTTTATATTCATCCGGAGAATCCACAGCCGCGGTTGATTAACCAGGCGGTGGAGATTGTCCAGAAGGGCGGGGTTATCGTCTATCCCACCGACTCCGGCTATGCGCTGGGCTGCCGACTGGAAAATAAGGACGCCATGGAGCGCATCTGCCGAATCCGTCAACTGGAAAAAGGCCATAACTTTACGCTGATGTGCCGCGATCTGTCGGAGCTGTCGACCTATGCCTGGGTGGACAACGTGGCATTCCGTCTGATCAAAAACAATACGCCGGGGAATTACACCTTCATCCTTAAGGGGACCAAAGAGGTGCCGCGTCGTTTGCTGCAGGAAAAGCGTAAGACCATTGGTCTTCGGGTGCCTTCGAATCCGATTGCGCTGGCGCTGCTGGGGGGATTAAACGAACCGATGCTCTCGACTTCGCTGATGCTGCCGGGCAGCGAGTTTACCGAGTCGGATCCCGAAGAGATCAAAGACCGGCTGGAAAAGCAGGTGGATCTGATTATTCACGGCGGTCACCTGGGTCAGAAACCCACCACGGTAGTGGATCTGACCGAAGAGTCTCCGGTGGTGCTGCGTGAAGGGATGGGAGACGCGAAACCCTTCCTGTAATCAGAGCACAAATATACAAGAAACGTACCGGGGGCTCGATTCAGCCCCCTTTTTTGCACACCCGATCTCATTTCTCCAAAAAAGTTCCCTCGTTACTTTTTTTGCAGCACAAATCTATAAAACTTACCCTGTAACCGGCCCTACACTCGGGCTCCATTTCCATTAAAAAAATAATGACTTATGAAACAATCGAAGGCAGTGACAAAAAAACACGGGGCTCTGGCGCTTAGCGCGCTGTGCCTGGCGCTCTTTGCTGGTGGCGCCTCTGCGGCGGGCGAGCCATTCAGCTATGACTCACCCTGGATGTTTGGCGACTGGGGCGGCGACCGCGCCGCGCTGGAACAGAAAGGGGTTAAATTTAACGTTGATTACACCATGGAGGCCGCGTCTAACTTCGCTGGCGGTTATAACTCCTCTACCACTGCGCGCTACAGCGATCAGTGGGCCTTCGGGGTCAACCTCGACCTTGAAAAACTGCTGGACTGGCAGGACACCGAATTCCAGATGACCATCACTAACCGTGACGGTAATAACCTTTCCGATCAGGTTGCCGATCCGCGTACCGGGATGCTCTCCTCGGTACAGGAAGTTTACGGCCGCGGACAGACCTGGCGTCTGACTCAGTTCTGGCTGCGTAAGGGCTTCTTTAACGACGTGCTGGATATCAAAGCCGGTCGCGTGACCGTCGGTGAAGATTTCGATAACTTCGACAGTAAATTCCAGAACCTGGCCTTCGGTAGTGGTCAGGCCGGGAACTGGCGCGGCGACCACTGGTATAACTGGCCGGTCTCCCAGTGGGGCGGACGGGTAAAACTCAACTTTACCCCAGAAGTCTTCCTGCAGGTGGGCTTCTATAACCAGAACCCCTACAACTACGATCGCGGTGACGGCTTCCGCCTGGAGTTCAACCCGACCGAAGGCAACCTGGTGCCGGTGGAACTGGGCTGGAAACCGACCTTCGGGCCGGATAACCTGCCGGGTAACTACCGTATCGGTTTCTACTACTCGTCCACCAACGACGATGTCTACAGTAGCTGGCGCAACGGTGCTTACCATGATGATGCTCACTCCTACGGCGGCTATATCCTTGCTCAGCAGCAGCTGTTCAGCCAGGGCGGCAGCGCCGACCGCGGTCTGACTCTGACCCTGCAGGCGGTGATGAACGACCATAAGACGGCCAAGACGGACAACTATCAGGCGATCTCTCTGGCCTGGAAAGGTCCGTTCGACGCCCGTCCTCAGGATGAGATCGGTATCGGTGCCGCGCGTATCCACGTGAACTCCGACTACACCAGCATGCTGCGCGCTCAGAATCGTGAAAATGGCGTAGCGGATTACAACAGCCCGACCTATCTGCCGATTCAGGAAGGCTCGGAATACAACTACGAAATCTACTATAACTTCCATGTCACCAACTGGCTGCAACTGCGTCCCAACCTGCAGTACGTTGCGGCCCCGGGCGCCGTCACCAAAGTTGACGACGCCTTTATTGGCGGTCTGAGCGCCAACCTGAGCTTCTAATCCTCCACGGCCCCTCACGGGGCCGTTTCTTTTTTGGCTGTACGCTTGTGCTATCCTGTTCGCCTGATGACGCTCTGGCGTCGGCTCTCTCTTTTCTCTTTGCTTCGGGATACGCAATGCTTAACCCGCGACTTCTCCGGCCATTGACGCTACGCAGCTGGTTGATGCTGGTTATCGGCGCCATTCTGGTGGTTTGTCAGCTGTCTGGCACCTTCTGGCTGTGGCACGAAAGTCGGGATCAGATCCGCTATCTGGTGCAGGGTGCGCTGGACAACCATCACTACCACAACCACCTGCGACGCGAGATCCACCAGGCGCTGACCAGTCTCATCGTCCCGGGGTTGATTATGGTGACGCTGACGCTGCTGTTCTGCTATCAGGCCATCAAGCTGATAACCCGCCCTCTGGACCGCTTGCAGCATGAGCTAAAAAGCCGTGATGCTGAAAATCTGACGCCGCTGGCGCCCAGGGGGCAGGTGACCGAGGTCACTGCGGTGGTGGGGGCGCTGAATCAACTGGTGTCACGTCTTTCCGCGATGCTGGAAAACGAACGAATGTTCAGTCGCGATGTCGCCAGTGCGTTGCAGATGCCGCTGGAAGAGATACAGGGTCTGCTGGAAGCGCAGGCGCGACAGGGAACAACCGGCATTGAGCCTCTGCTGGCGCGTCTGGAGCAGATGCAAGAACGGGTGGCGCAACTGCTGCAGCTCAGCCGGGTTGGGCAGGCTTTTGCCGCCGGAAATTACCAGCGAGTGATGCTGGCAGGTGACGTGGTCACGCCTCTCTGGGAAGAGCTGGAGACCATGCTGTCCCGGCGTCAGCAGCGTCTGGTTCTGAACCTGGCAGACGATGTGGCGGTGCGCGGCGATGCCACGCTACTGCGAGTGGTACTGCGCAATCTGGTGGAAAACGCCCACCGTTACAGCCCGCAAGGCAGCGCTATCACCCTGAGCATCACCGCCTCACCGCTGCCGCAACTGAGCGTCGAGGATGAAGGGCCTGGCATCAATGAGAGCCAGCGCGAGAAACTGAGCCAGGCTTTTGTGCGTATGGACAGCCGCTACGGTGGCGTCGGGCTGGGACTGAGCATCGTCAGTCGTATCGCGCAACTGCACCAGGGGCGTCTGTTACTGAATAATCGCACGCCGCAGCCGGGGTTACAGGCACGGGTCAGACTTCGGGCCTGGGGAAGCTCCGAATAGATTCTCATGTTGGTCGCATACATTAACGCGTTTTGCGAATCACTCAGGATATCGATTAAGGCACATAATCACGCTGGAATTGTATTTATGCAAATAATACAGGAGGTTATGGTTTGATTTAAAATAAGAAAAACCTCATTTCAGTGTATTTGCCTTTTTTTTCAATGTATTGAAAATACTACTCCGCAGAATGCCATTGTATTCAGTGAAATAAAAAAGAAACCTTCGAAATACTGGCTAATGTTTTATCGGAACGGTAATCACTGCTTATGTGATTCCTCTGTCTGAACATTGAACCATATGGGGTAAACGATGAGTACGACCCGAATTGTCAGTAAACCCGTTGATTATGTTTTTGTGGTGGATACCAGCCCGGGCATGGAAGAAGCGGCAAAGGCGTTGGTTACGCAGGTTCGGCAAACGATAGCGCAAGCGCGTGAAAAGGGCTGTGTGATCCGCGAAAAATATCTGGGTATTGAAGGGATCTTCCCTGATCTGGGCATTACGCAAACGGTTCGTGATTATCTGACGAAAGCCGGTGCTCCGGCGGATAAGCTGAAAGCCAGAACCAAAGCAGACAAACTGCTTTATGCCGGCGAGCAGGAGGATATCGCCCCCTCAGTAGATGATATCAGCAACTGGTTTGACTGGAACCCCGGCGCCGACCGGCGGATTATGGTTCTGGGGAACGAAAGCCTGTTTGGCGGTGGGTTAAAGGTCGGTAGCGGGCAGCGAATCGCCAGGGAAGAGGCTGTGGCGGCGGCAAAGGCCAATAACGTTATGGTCTCCAGCTATCTGTCAGCACCGGGCGAAGGTCAGAAATATGCCGATGGCGATGCCGAAAAGATGAAATCGGAATATCGCAGGCTGGCAGAAGAGACTGGCGGGGAAAGTTATACCTGGGATGACGATATCGCGAAATTGGGCGAGGTACTGGAAAAGTCGATTAGCCTGGAGACGGTGGACGATGAAACTGTTGCCAGTAACACAGGAGTGATGGGATATATGAAATTTGGTACCGTTCAACTGGATAGTGACCAGGCCTCTGCACTGAATGGCATAGAAACCTTCACCCGGGTTAAATTCCAGTATCCTTTTCCCACCGGTTCCCGGGTTGTCGTCTTTGCCCAGACCAACACCTTTAACGGCCCGGACACCCCCGGTATCCGTATAGCCGATGTCACGCCAGAGGGATTTAGCGTGCGCATCAACGAGCTGGTGGCAAAGGGCAGCCCGGTTTCAGACGGGACCCACACTCAGGAAACAGTGGCCTGGTTTGCCTCTCTGGAAGGCGAATACGGCGGGGCGGCATCTGCGGGTGCGTCTCAGAAGGAGCCTCAAAAACATCTACTGAATTACAGCAACTATGCCGTGCAGGCGCCGATACCCAATGTCCATCAGGACCAGGGAATAAAGGTTACCTGGTCCGGTAATGGTTCGGGGCGTGGCTATGATCCGGGTAATGGGGTGGGCAATTTCCTGTATGATCCGAATTTGTCGGGAAGTTTGACCGTTGAATTCGATGCGCCAGCATCGTCATTCAGCATTATGCTGCACGGGCTTAACTCCGGGCAGAAGGTTAATTATTACGACACCCGTGGTGAGCTGATTGCCTCTAATGCCATTCCGGCTAATGTCGGTTTTCAGGACGTGAGCTATACGGCGCCGGACGGTAGAGCCATCAGTAAAGCTGAGATCGTCATTCAGAATGAGCTGAGCGGTGTGACTTATAATAATGTGACTTACTATTCCTGATGTTGACGCGGGTTTATTAAACACATCAGGGGAGGCTTAAGCCTCCCCTGAAACATTTATTTTACCCGCTCGATTTCAAGCGGTGCCCGACTGCCAGCCAGAGTGGCTTTTTCACCTTTATGCCACTTTGATTATCCGACGCACCAATCTGTCGCGTAGCTACGTTTATCGGGTGCTGTCCGACCTCAGGGAAGGGGGCTATATTACGGTTAAGAAAGGTAAGCTGATCTCCGTCGATCGGAGGTTGCCGGAAGATTACTAGCGGCTTCGTTACGGGGCAAGCATTCGCCGTGAAGTTCGTGTACCATACGCCTCCACATAAGCGGGCGCGCCGTGACGGACTAAAATCTAATGACGTGCCATGTGAAAAGTTACGTAAATAATAGTGGGTTAGCCTTTGCGTTAGCGCGCTGTTTTACCGGTAGTTAAGACGCCTGTGAAGGCGACACCCGAGGAGCTCCATGAGCGACAATAGTGAAAAGTTACAGAAGGTGCTGGCGCGTGCCGGCCATGGCTCACGCCGCGAAATCGAAGGTATGATTGCCGCCGGTCGCGTTAGCGTGGACGGTAAGGTTGCCACTCTGGGGGATCGCGTTGAGCTGACCCCTGGTCTGCGTATCCGCATCGACGGCCATTTGATCTCCCTTAACGCCAGTACCGGCCAGATCTGCCGGGTGTTGGCTTACTATAAGCCGGAAGGAGAGCTGTGTACCCGCAGCGATCCCGAAGGGCGCCCCACGGTGTTCGACCGCCTGCCGAAGCTGCGCGGCGCGCGCTGGATTGCGGTTGGCCGACTGGATGTGAACACCTGCGGTCTGCTGCTGTTTACCACCGACGGCGAGCTGGCGAACCGCCTGATGCACCCGAGCCGGGAAGTGGAGCGCGAGTACGCGGTACGCGTCTTCGGCGAGGTGGACGAAGCTAAGTTACGCTCCCTGACCCGCGGCGTTCAGCTGGAAGATGGTCCGGCGGCTTTTAAAACCCTGCGTTACAGCGGCGGCGAGGGGATGAACCAGTGGTTTAACGTGACCCTGACCGAAGGGCGCAACCGTGAGGTGCGTCGCCTGTGGGAAGCGGTGGGCGTTCAGGTTAGCCGTCTTATCCGCGTGCGCTATGGCGATATCGCGTTGCCGAAAGGTCTGCCGCGCGGCGGCTGGACCGAACTGGATCTGGATAAGACCAACTACTTGCGCGAGCTGGTGGAGCTGGCGCCGGAAACTGCGACCAAAGTCGCGGTAGAGAAGGACAGAAGGCGGATGAAAGCCAACCAGATCCGCCGTGCAGTGAAGCGTCACAGCAAAGTGAACACCGGCCAGCGCCGGGGCGGCGCGCGCTAATGTGCCAACCGGCTCCCTCTCCCCCTCGGGGAGAGGGCTGGGGTGAGGGGGAAGGCATAGAGGCTCCGGGTCCACACTCTTAATACCTTAGTAATCAATACCCAACTGGGCTTTAATACCGGCATCGAAAGCGTGCTTCACCGGGCGGATTTCGCTGACGGTTTCCGCCCGTTCAAGCAGTTCACGGTGACAGCCGCGACCGGTGATAATAACGCTCTGATGGGCAGGGCGGGCCTGTAGCGCCTCAAGTACGCGGTCCAGCGCCAGATAATCGTAAGAGACCATATAGGTCAGCTCGTCCAGAATCACCAGATCGAGTTCGGGATCCGCCAGCATGCGTTGGCCATGTTGCCAGACCGCAAGGCAGGCGGCGGTGTCGCTTTCGCGGTTCTGCGTCTCCCAGGTAAAGCCGGTGGCCATCACCTGAAATTCCACCCCATGGGGCTCCAGCAGATTGCGTTCGCCATTGGGCCATTCCCCTTTGATAAACTGAATCACGCCCACCCGTTTGCCGTGCCCCACGGCCCGGGTTGCCGTGCCGAATGCAGCGGTAGTTTTGCCTTTACCGTTGCCGGTAAAGATCATCAGAATGCCGCGCTCCTGCTGCGCTGCGGCGACGCGGGCATCCACTTTTTCTTTCAGGCGCTGCTGGCGCTCGCGGTGGCGTTGATCGCTCATTCGGCAATCCCCGGCTTACGTTTCGGCTGCGCGTCGAAGCTCATGCCGGTTTTGCGGCGGCTGTCTTCACCCATCAACCACAGATAGAGCGGCATCAGGTCGCCCGGCGTTTTTAGCTTACTGGCATCTTCTGTTGGGAAGGCGCTGGCGCGCATTTTGGTGCGGGTGCCGCCCGGATTAATGCAGTTGACCCGCAGATTGCGGTGGCGATACTCCTCGGCCAGTACCTGCATCATACCTTCGGTCGCGAATTTAGAAACCGCGTAGGCGCCCCAGCCAGCGCGTCCCTGGCGACCGACGCTGGAGCTGGTAAAGACCAGAGAGCCGGCCTTTGATTTCAACAGCAGCGGCAGCAGCGCCTGGGTCAGGTAAAAGGTGACGTTCACGTTAATCTGCATCACCCGTTCCCAGACTTCGGGATTTTGTTCGGTCATCGGCACGATATCGCCCAGAATTCCGGCGTTATGCAGCACGCCGTCCAGGTGCGGCACCAGGCCCGCCAGCCGGTGGCCGAACTGATAGCAGGATTCGGCATCGGCGCTGTCATAGTCCAGTACAAACCACTGAGGTTGCGCCAGGCCGCGGTTCTGAATCTCACTGGCGACATCGCGCAGTTTCTCTTCATTGCGGCCTACCAGCAGCACGGTGGCGCCATAGCGGGCGTAGGTTAATGCGGCTTCGCGACCAATGCCGTCGCTGGCGCCGGTCACCAGGATTATCCGATTTTGTAGCAGATCGATGGTGGGTTGGTAATGCATCATAACTGACTCCTAAGCCGTAAGTGAGCGGCCCGAGGCCTGAACTCGCAGGATTCTGATATCGGGTTTTATGCCCGATCCCGCCTGGCTTTTCAATCAGATGGCCGTACGGCGTGGCGCTTGTTAACATTTTGCAAATATTTCGCCGGGGGGGATCCCCTGCAAAGGAGGAGGGACGGCCAGGGAAGTTCAGGTTACAATGTCGTCAGCTTATCTATCAGGAAAGAAAAGGCGGAAATGTGGATCTGATCGTCAATTATGGATTGTTTTTAGCCCGGGTGGTGACGGTGGTGGTAGCGATTGCCGTTGTCGTCATGCTGGTGGCGAATGCCGCGCGCCATAAAAAGCAGCAGCGCGGTGAATTGCGCGTCACCAAACTGAATGAGCAGTATCAGGAGATGCAGAATTCCCTCAGCGAAGCATTACTCGATGACCCGGCGCGTAAATTATGGCTCAAAGAGCAGAAGCGGCAGCGTAAGCAGGAGGCGAAAGCGGCCAAAGCCCGTGCGAAGCTGGGGCAGGTGAACACCACATCCCGTAAGCCGGTGCTGTGGGTGCTGGACTTTAAAGGCAGCATGGACGCCCATGAGGTGACTGCGCTGCGTGAAGAGATTAGCGCCGTGCTGGCGACCTATAAGCCAGGGGATGAAGTGCTGCTGCGTCTGGAAAGCCCGGGGGGAGTGGTGCACGGTTACGGTCTGGCGGCTTCTCAGCTTCAGCGGCTGCGCGACCACAAGGTCCCGCTGACTGTCGCCGTGGACAAAGTCGCCGCCAGCGGTGGCTACATGATGGCCTGCGTGGCCGACCGAATCGTCAGCGCGCCTTTCGCGATTATCGGCTCCATTGGCGTGGTGGCGCAGGTGCCTAACTTCCACCGCCTGCTACAACGCAACAATATTGACGTGGAGCTGCACACCGCAGGGCAATATAAACGAACTTTGACGCTATTTGGTGAGAACACGCCGGAGGGTCGGGATAAATTCCGCGAAGATCTGAACGAAACACACCAGTTGTTCAAATCCTTCGTGCACAGTATGCGACCGGCGCTGGACGTGGAAGCGGTCGCTACGGGTGAACACTGGTACGGTAGTCAGGCTCAGGACAAGGGGCTGGTGGATGAGATCGGCACCAGCGATGACTGGCTGCTGGCGCGCCTGGAACGCTTTGAGGCGGTCAACGTCCACTATGTACAGCGTAAGAAGCTGGTGGACCGCTTTACCCGCAGCGCGGCAGAAAGCGCCGACCGGCTGCTGCTGCGCTGGTGGCAGCGGGGCGAACGCCCGTTACCTTAAGCAGAAAGGCCGCACTTGCGGCCTTTGAAGCTGCTGATGAACCTGGCCGAACGCGTTCGGCCAGAATCACCAGAAAAATAAACAAGGAAAATCAATTTATTGATTTTCGGCAGCTCAACCACAAAGAGGGAAAAACCGCGTTTTTTCCCTCTTTAGTCATCAATCTGAAAGGCCGCATTAGCGGCCTTTTTTACGGCGCTCAGTCCGCCAGATGGTACTTTTCCGACAGGACGTGGGCCAGATGTTTAAACATATTAAACACCGCCGTGCTCTTCGCGGTCGGCAGCCCCTGGTCGTCCAGAAAGTATTCGCCGCGAAAAACCAACACGCCGTTCTTCTCAACCACGTCGGTGGCGATCATCCCTTTGATAAAATCCTCATGTTCGCTCATGATTTTATTTGCTTCTTCAAGCAGAGTTTCCCGGGTTACGGGTTGGGTCTGACGTTGCATCACATTCTCCTTACAAACCGTGCGTAGTTTACGCCCGGTCCGGCGTTCGGGCAAATTCTGCGGTCGCTTACGTATTGAACTGTAAAGTTTAGCTGGCTGGCGGGATTCGCTATTGCATGCTAATAAAGTTGCGTATCAAATTTTATCAGGTACAGTGTGACGCTTTCGCAGAACTGGCAACAGAATTGCTTGACATTCAGCCGAATATCCCGTTGCGCTGCATCGAAATTGCACAGATAGTGCCTGCTTTATCCCCGTTTCGACGCCGGTAGAGCAGGGTTGATATCCATTTGCGCTGTCGCCATATAGAGGCTGGTCGCCAGTGGCAGGTGAATCGACCGACACGTTCTCTGAATAATCAGCAGGAAGAATCAGATTAGGTAAAGGTGAATATGGGTAAAGCTCTCGTCATCGTTGAGTCCCCGGCAAAAGCCAAAACGATCAACAAGTATCTCGGAAGTGACTACGTGGTGAAATCCAGCGTAGGGCACATCCGTGATTTGCCGACCAGCGGTTCAACTCAAAAAAAGAGCGCCGACTCAGCCTCCACCAAAACGGCCAGGAAAGGCAAAAAGGATGAGCGTGGCGCTCTGGTCAACCGTATGGGTATCGACCCCTGGCACAACTGGGCGGCCCACTACGAAGTACTGCCTGGCAAAGAGAAGGTGGTGTCTGAGCTGAAAGCGCTGGCTGAGAAAGCCGACCACATCTATCTCGCAACCGACCTTGACCGCGAAGGGGAAGCCATTGCCTGGCACCTGCGGGAAGTGATTGGCGGCGACGATACGCGTTACAGCCGGGTGGTATTTAACGAAATCACCAAAAATGCGATTCGCCAGGCGTTTGAAAAGCCGGGTGAACTGAACCTCGACCGGGTCAACGCCCAGCAGGCGCGGCGCTTTATGGACCGTGTGGTGGGTTATATGGTCTCGCCGCTGCTGTGGAAGAAAATAGCCCGCGGCCTGTCTGCCGGACGCGTACAGTCTGTGGCGGTGCGTCTGGTGGTGGAGCGCGAGCGTGAAATCAAAGCGTTCGTGCCGGAAGAGTATTGGGAAGTCGATGCTAACCTGACCACGCCGGGCGGCGAAAACCTGCCGGTGGAAGTGACGCATCAGAACGATAAGCCGTTCCGTCCGGTCACGCGCGAACAGACCATGGCCGCGGTGGCGCTGCTTGAAAAAGCACGCTACAGCGTCGTGGAGCGCGAAGATAAACCGACCAGCAGCAAGCCAGGCGCGCCTTACATCACTTCCACGCTGCAGCAGGCGGCCAGTACCCGTCTGGGCTTTGGCGTGAAAAAGACCATGATGCTGGCCCAGCGTCTGTACGAGGCGGGGCATATCACCTATATGCGTACCGACTCCACCAACCTGAGTCAGGATGCGCTGAGCATGGCGCGCGGCTATATCGACGACAATTTCGGTAAAGCGTATCTGCCTGCATCGCCGAACCAGTATGCGAGTAAAGACAACTCTCAGGAGGCCCACGAGGCCATCCGTCCGTCCGATGTGAATGTCGTGGCGGAGTCCCTGAAAGATATGGAGTCTGATGCTCAGCGCCTGTATCAGCTCATCTGGCGCCAGTTTGTGGCCTGCCAGATGACCCCGGCGAAGTATGACTCCACCACTCTCACGGTTGGGGCCGGTGACTTCCGACTGCGGGCCCGCGGGCGCATTCTGCGCTTCGACGGTTGGACCCGGGTGATGCCGGCGCTGCGTAAGGGCGATGAAGATCGCACTCTGCCGGCGGTCGAGAAGGGCGATACGCTGTCGCTGGTGGATCTGATTCCGGCACAGCACTTTACCAAACCGCCTGCGCGTTTTAGCGAAGCTTCGCTGGTTAAAGAGCTGGAAAAACGCGGTATTGGCCGCCCGTCCACCTATGCGTCGATCATCTCGACGATTCAGGATCGCGGCTATGTGCGGGTTGAAAACCGCCGTTTCTATGCGGAAAAAATGGGTGAAATCGTGACCGATCGCCTGGAAGATAACTTCCGCGAGCTGATGAACTACGATTTTACCGCCCAGATGGAAAGCCGACTCGATGAGGTGGCCAACCATCAGCAGGAGTGGCGTAAGGTCCTGGATAACTTTTTCGACAACTTCAGCGACCAGTTGGAAACTGCCGAGAAGGATCCGGAAGAGGGCGGCATGCGTCCGAACCAGATGGTCCTGACCAGCATCGAATGTCCGACCTGTAGCCGTCCCATGGGAATCCGTACCGCCAGCACCGGGGTCTTCCTGGGCTGTTCCGGTTACGCGCTGCCGCCGAAGGAGCGCTGCAAAACCACCATTAACCTGGTGCCGGAAAACGAAGTACTCAACGTACTGGAAGGCGATGATGCCGAAACCAACGCGTTGCGTGCTAAGCGTCGCTGCCCGAAATGCGGCACGGCGATGGACAGCTATCTGATCGATCCTAAACGCAAGCTGCACGTCTGTGGTAATAACCCGGCCTGTGACGGTTACGAGATTGAAGAGGGCGAGTTCCGCATCAAGGGCTATGACGGTCCGGTGGTGGAGTGCGAGAAGTGCGGTTGTGAAATGCACCTGAAAATGGGACGTTTTGGTAAGTACATGGCCTGCACCAACGACGAGTGTAAGAACACCCGTAAGATTTTGCGTAACGGCGAAGTGGCTCCGCCGAAGGAAGATCCGGTTCCGCTGCCGGAACTGCCGTGCGAAAAATCAGACGCTTACTTCGTACTGCGCGATGGTGCGGCAGGGATCTTCCTGGCGGCTAACACCTTCCCCAAATCCCGGGAAACCCGGGCGCCGCTGGTGGAAGAGCTGTACCGCTTCCGCGATCGCCTGCCGGAGAAACTGCGGTACCTGGCCGACGCGCCGCAGCAGGACCAGGATGGCAACAAGACGGTGGTGCGCTTTAGTCGTAAAACCAAACAGCAGTACGTATCGTCCGAAAAAGAGGGTAAAGCAACCGGCTGGTCTGCTTTCTTCGTGGATGGTAAGTGGGTGGAAGGTAAGAAAAAATAATCTTCACATGCTGTAAAAACTTCAGGGGCCGGATTTTCCGGCCCTTTTTTATCCCCTGGTTATAACCTGATTATTATCTTTTCTTTTGGTCTATACAAATCAGCTATAAGTGATATAGTTGTTACAGCCATGCCCCTCCTTATTCTCGAATCATCTTAAGTGTGGCGCGCTTAATCCCGGACCGACAGCCATGAAATTACAACAGCTTCGTTATATCGTTGAGGTGGTTAACCATAACCTTAACGTCTCTTCCACCGCCGAAGGGCTTTATACTTCCCAGCCGGGCATCAGTAAGCAGGTGCGAATGCTGGAAGATGAGCTGGGCATTCAAATTTTTGCCCGTAGCGGTAAGCATTTAACCCAGGTCACCCCCGCCGGCGAGGAGATTATTCGCATTGCTCGCGAGGTGTTGTCCAAAGTGGATGCCATCAAGTCGGTGGCTGGCGAACACACCTGGCCAGACAAGGGCTCCCTGTATGTCGCTACCACCCATACCCAGGCCCGCTATGCGTTGCCGGGCGTGATCAAGGGATTCATAGAACGTTATCCGCGGGTATCGCTGCACATGCATCAGGGATCGCCAACCCAGATTGCCGAGGCCGTCTCTAAAGGCAATGCCGATTTTGCTATCGCTACCGAAGCGCTGCATCTGTATGACGATCTGGTGATGCTGCCCTGCTATCACTGGAACCGCTGTGTGGTAGTCACGCCTGACCATCCGCTGGCTTCTAAAGAGAGTCTTAGCATTGAGGAGCTGGCCCAGTATCCGCTGGTTACCTATACCTTCGGTTTTACCGGGCGCTCGGAGCTGGATACCGCCTTTAACCACGCGGGGCTGACGCCGCGTATCGTCTTTACCGCCACCGATGCCGACGTGATTAAGACCTATGTACGTCTGGGGCTGGGAGTAGGGGTGATAGCCAGTATGGCGGTGGATCCGGTATCCGATCCCGATCTGGTGCGGATTGATGCTCACGACATCTTTAGCCACAGTTCCACCAAGATAGGTTTTCGCCGCAGTACCTTCCTGCGTAGCTATATGTATGATTTCATTCAGCGCTTTGCGCCGCACTTAACTCGTGATGTGGTGGATGCCGCAGTGGCGTTACGCTCTAACGACGATATTGAAGCGATGTTCCGCGATATTAAGCTGCCATCGAAATAATCGCAGCGGCGGCTTCCTGCGAAAAGGGGGTCGCCGAAACAGCAGAGAAAGATAATAGTAATCCCTCTCATATTTACCCTCATTTCTAATAGCGCTGCCTTTTAATAACTTTCCCTACCACAACTCATTACATAACGGCAATAACAATAGTTAATAAGTCGCTTTCCGGCAAACCCTGGATTCCAATAATTTATTTCAGATCAAAAGATTTAATTTTCGGCGCGAAAATATACGTAAATACGCTGGATTTTGAGCTAGAGTTTCTTTAGGATTAATCCCAATGGCGATTAGTCCCGCCAATTGTTAGGTAGCATTATGATAAGTGATGTCGATTGTAAGAGGTCTGCAATGTCATCTCCAAACGACGATCTGCAACGGGATCCGGAACTGAAGCGTAAAGCCTGGGTTGCGGCATTTCTGGTGTCGGCGCTGTTTTGGGGAGGTCTCCTTCTGCTGGTCTGGAAATTCTGGGGCTGATTATGACGATTCAGACACCGATTTCACCCGTATCCCGGGTATGTCAGAAAAATGACGAACATAAAACCGGGCATCGCTCGGGGATTAAACTTCCTGTCAGCTGGAAGTTAACCAAACAGCAACAAGATTTTATTGATTTATTTGCTGAAGAAGATCACAAAAAACAATAATAGTTAACAATTAATACCGGTCAGTAAATCCGGAATGGTGAGTTTTTTGCTATTAATAGTAATAACGAACCACCTTTTGAATGAAAAATAACCACAGCAGCCGGGGGTTGATAAAAGTATCAACCTGAATCCATTAATAAAATTAATAGTTACTTTTATTATGAATAGACATTGCGTCAAATACTGGTCATGGCTGAGCGCCTTTAGCCTGTCAATGGCGTTCTGGGCTCAGCTGGTCTGGGTTATTACCCGCTAATTCAAAATGCCCGCATCGCGGGCGTTTTGCTATCTGCATCAATGCTGTCTTTAATGGATGGCGAAAATATCCCTTCTTATTACATGGTGTTTATTGCGCACGCATGCCTGATTGATGTTCGTTATAAATCCGTCGACGACTTTTCCCGATTTGCTGTTTTATTCCCGGTTAACGCAATAACCCTTCTATGGACCAGGATTTAGCATTTTGGGTTGTTATCAAAACGTTACATTATGTTTGTGTTATCTTTAATACAAACCCGGACGACTGTCCGGGGTATCACGATTCCCCGATCTAAGGAGGAGCTATGTCGTCGACACTACGGGAAGCCAGTAAGGACACCCTGCAGGTACTGGACAAAACTTATCACTATTACAGTTTGCCGCAGGCTGCCGCCAGACTGGGGGACATTCAGCGTCTGCCCAAGTCGCTGAAGGTACTACTTGAGAATCTGCTGCGCTGGGAGGATGGCGATTCGGTGACCGGGCAGGATATCCAGGGGCTGGTCGACTGGCTAAAACAGGCCCACGCGGATCGGGAAATCGCTTACCGGCCCGCGAGGGTACTGATGCAGGACTTCACCGGAGTGCCTGCGGTAGTGGATCTCGCCGCCATGCGCGAAGCGGTGAAGCGGTTGGGAGGCGATGTGGCGAAGGTCAATCCGCTGTCGCCGGTCGATCTGGTGATCGACCACTCGGTCACCGTCGATCGCTTCGGCAATGAACAGGCCTTTGAACAAAACGTCCAACTGGAGATGGAGCGTAATCATGAACGTTACGTTTTTCTGCGCTGGGGTCAACAGGCGTTCAGTCGCTTTCGTGTTGTGCCGCCTGGTACCGGTATCTGCCACCAGGTGAATCTGGAATATCTGGGTAAAACCGTCTGGAGTGAAGAGCAGCAGGGGGAATGGATTGCGTATCCGGATACTCTGGTCGGCACCGATTCCCATACCACCATGATTAACGGCCTTGGCGTACTGGGTTGGGGCGTGGGCGGTATTGAAGCCGAAGCCGCCATGTTAGGGCAGCCAGTCTCGATGCTGATTCCGGATGTGGTGGGCTTTAAGCTCACCGGCAAGCTGCGTGAGGGCATTACCGCTACCGACCTGGTACTGACCGTTACCCAGATGCTGCGTAAGCATGGCGTGGTGGGCAAATTTGTTGAATTCTATGGCGATGGGCTGGATTCGCTGCCGTTGGCGGACCGCGCGACCATCGCCAATATGTCGCCGGAATACGGCGCGACCTGTGGCTTCTTCCCGGTGGATAATGTGACGCTGGACTATCTGCGACTGAGTGGCCGCAGCGAGGAGCAGGTAGCTCTGGTGGAAGCCTACTCGAAGGCTCAGGGGCTCTGGCGTCATCCGGGAGATGAGCCGGTATTTACCAGCACCCTGGCACTGGACATGGGCGATGTCGAAGCCAGCCTGGCCGGGCCGAAGCGGCCGCAGGACCGCGTGGCGCTTGGCGATGTGCCGGCCGCCTTCAGTGCCAGCACCGAACTGGAGCTGAATAAACCACAGCAGCCCCGGGAACCGGTAGCCTATACCCTGGACGGTCAGCAGTATCAGCTGCCGGAAGGGGCGGTGGCGATTGCGGCCATTACTTCCTGTACCAATACCTCAAACCCCAGCGTGCTGATGGCCGCCGGCCTGCTGGCGAAAAACGCGGTGGAGCGCGGACTGATGCGTCAGCCGTGGGTTAAGGCTTCGCTGGCGCCGGGCTCTAAGGTGGTCTCTGACTATCTGGCGAAGGCCGGGCTGACGCCGTACCTGGACGAACTGGGCTTTAACCTGGTGGGCTATGGCTGCACGACCTGTATCGGTAACTCCGGCCCCTTGCCGGAGCCTATTGAACAGGCGATTCGCGACGGCGATCTGACTGTGGGGGCGGTACTCTCCGGCAACCGTAATTTCGAAGGGCGCATCCACCCGCTGGTGAAAACCAACTGGCTGGCCTCGCCGCCGCTGGTAGTGGCCTATGCGCTGGCCGGTAATATGAACATCAATCTGACCCGCGATCCCCTGGGGAAAGATCGCGCCGGCAATCCGGTGTATCTCAAGGATATCTGGCCCTCAGGCGCTGAGATTGCGCAGGCGGTGGCGCAGGTCTCTACCGCTATGTTCAGCAAAGAATATGCGGAAGTCTTTGAAGGCACGCCGGAGTGGCAGGCTATTGAGGTGGAGAGCGCCGATACCTACGGCTGGCAGCAGGATTCCACCTATATCCGGCTGACGCCGTTCTTCGAGCAGATGGGGGCTGAACCCGAGCCGGTTAACGATATCCATGGCGCTCGCCTGCTGGCGATGCTGGGGGACTCGGTGACGACCGACCATATCTCCCCGGCGGGCAGCATCAAGGCGGATAGTCCCGCCGGGCGCTATCTGCAGGAACACGGCGTAGAGCGCCAGGACTTTAACTCCTACGGTTCGCGACGCGGCAACCATGAGGTGATGATGCGCGGCACCTTCGCCAATATCCGCATCCGCAACGAGATGGTGCCAGGGGTGGAAGGGGGAATGACCCGACTGCTGCCGGGGAATGATGTGGTCGCCATCTACGATGCCGCTATGCATTATCAACAGCAGGGGACGCCGCTGGCGGTGGTTGCGGGTAAGGAGTACGGTTCCGGTTCCAGCCGCGACTGGGCAGCCAAGGGGCCGCGTCTGCTGGGGGTGAGGGTGGTTATAGCCGAAAGCTTCGAGCGTATCCACCGCTCAAACCTGATTGGCATGGGGATTCTGCCGCTGGAGTTCCCACAGGGGGTAACCCGTAAAACCCTGAAGCTGACGGGTGAGGAGACCCTGGATATTCGCGGTCTGAACGCGCTGCAACCCGGCGCCGCTGTCCCTGTCACCATAACCTTCCCGGATGGCCGACAGGAGGTGGTGGATTGCCGCTGTCGTATCGATACCGCCACTGAACTGACCTACTATCAGAACGACGGTATTCTGCACTATGTGATCCGCAATATGTTGAATTAAGTAAACAGGTAAAGAAAAACGGGCCGCGCACTGCGCGGCCCGTTGCTGTCTGAACGCGGGGAAAGCGTTATTCGGAAAGCAGATGCCCCATACGGGCGGCTTTGGTATCGAGGTAGCGCTCGTTCTTGGGATTGCGCCCGACAATCAGCGGAACCCGCTCGACGATATTAATACCCGATTCGGTCAGAATTTCTACCTTGCGCGGGTTGTTGGTCAGCAGACGGACAGCATCCACGCCCAGCAGTTTGAACATATCCGCACAGAGGGTGAAGTCTCGTTCATCGGCGGCGAACCCCAGTTGATGGTTGGCCTCTACGGTATCGTAACCCTGATCCTGAAGCGCGTAGGCGCGAATCTTATTCAGCAGTCCGATATTACGCCCCTCCTGGCGGTGATAGAGCAGAATACCGCGTCCCTCTTCAGCGATATGGCTCAGGGCCGCTTCCAGCTGGAAACCGCAATCACAGCGCAGACTGAACAGGGCATCGCCCGTCAGGCACTCCGAATGGACGCGCGCCAGCACCGGCGCGTTATCGCTGATATCCCCATACACCAGGGCGACGTGATCCTGTCCGGTTGCCAGTTCTTCAAAACCCACCATCAGGAAGTCGCCCCAGGGGGTTGGCAGTTTGGCTTCTGCCACACGTTTAAGCTGCATGTGATTCTCCAGATACGCATCCAGGGCCTGCAATGCCCCCGCCAGTTGCTGGCTGTATGCAATTATTATCGGCTATTTTGCCACATCGCGGGCACAATCGCCTCATTGGCAATAACGACAATCATTCTCCCCCGAAGCGGAGCGGCCGTTTTTTCCTTCGGTGCACTTTTTCGGTTATCCTTGAAGCACGCGGCAAACAAGGAGAAGCGATGTTGTCGATAGCAAAACGTACCGCCACTGGCGCAATTATTCTGCTGGCGATGCCTGTTACAGTGTCACTAATTGGCTGGCAGTGGCAGCCGGGTGAAAGCGCACTGTGGCTGAAAATGATGTATTGGGTTACGGAAACGGTAACTCAACCCTGGGGACTAATAACTCATCTGGTGCTGTTTTTTTGGTTTCTCTGGTGTCTGCGCTTCCGTTTGAAGGCGGCACTGGTGCTGTTTTTGATCCTGGGAGCGGCTATCCTCGGCGGTCAGGGGGTAAAATCCTGGGTTAAAGAGCAGGTTCAGGAACCTCGCCCCTATGTGATGTGGCTTGAGGAGTCTCATGGCATTCCGGCTCAGCAGTTCTATGATTTAAATCGCCAGCAGCGTGGGCAGCAGGTGAAAACGCTACTCGAACAGCATCATGAGTTACCGGGCTGGCTGCGTGGCCACTGGCAGAAAGAGACCGGTTTCGCATTTCCTTCCGGGCATACCATGTTTGCCGCCAGCTGGGCATTACTGGCCGTGGGGCTACTGTGGCCGCGCAGGCGGGTTATCAGCGTGGTGGTGCTGATGATATGGGCCACTGGCGTGATGGGTAGCAGGCTGCTGTTGGGAATGCACTGGCCGCAGGATCTGATGGCTTCTACCGCTATCGCCTGGCTGTTGGTCACCGTGGCGTGTTGGCTGACCCGGCGACTGTGCGGACCGTTGACGCCAGCCCGGGAAGAGGGCCAGACCGGCGAATCCGGCTGAAAGTGTTGTAAAAAGGTGCTTTTGCCTCCATATATCATTAAAGGGCCTGCGCTTTATGATTCCCCGTCAGAGAGGGAAATGGTAATTTATAGGACTGGACGCAGGGTTTCGGTCAGGCTTTATCCGATGACAACCACATACGGGAAGTAATGTGAAATATTTACTGATTTTCTTACTGGTACTGGCAATTTTCATTATTTCAGTGACGCTGGGTGCGCAAAACGATCAAGTCGTTCACTTTAACTACCTGCTGGCCCAGGGGGACTATCGCATCTCGACGCTGCTGGCGACGCTGTTCGGCGCCGGTTTTCTTATCGGCTGGCTTATCTGCGGGTTGTTCTGGTTGCGTGTACGCCTGTCGCTGGTGCGTGCCGAGCGTAAAGTAAAGCGCCTGGAGCAGAAACTGGGCGATAGTACGATGCCTGAAGCCACTGCCGGTGCTGCCATGCCAGCCGTGAAGGAATAACGTTAGATGCTGGAGTTGCTGTTTCTTCTGCTACCCGTCGCCGCGGCTTACGGCTGGTATATGGGGCGCAGAAGTGCGCACAACGATAAGCAGCAGGAAGCTAACCGCCTGTCGCGTGAATATGTGGCCGGGGTCAACTTTCTGTTGTCGAATCAGCAGGATAAAGCGGTCGATCTGTTCCTTGATATGCTCAAAGAGGACAGCGGTACCGTAGAGGCGCATCTGACCCTGGGCAACCTGTTCCGTTCGCGCGGCGAAGTTGACCGCGCCATCCGCATCCATCAGGCCCTGATGGAGAGCGCTTCCCTCGATTACGATCAGCGCCTGCTCGCCGTACAGCAACTGGGCCGCGATTACATGGCTGCGGGGCTGTATGATCGGGCTGAAGATATGTTTTCCCAACTGGTGGATGAGACCGATTTCCGGGTGAGCGCCCTGCAGCAGCTGTTGCAAATATATCAGGCCACCAGCGACTGGCAGAAGGCGATCGATACCGCAGAGCGTCTGGTGAAGCTGGGGTACGACAAACAGAAGGTGGAGATCGCTCACTTTTACTGTGAACAGGCGCTGCAGCTGATGAGCAATGACGACCTCGATCGTGCGATGACGCTGCTGAAGAAAGGCGCGGCGGCGGATCGCAACAGCGCGCGGGTCTCTATTATGATGGGGCGCCTGCTGATGGAAAAGGGTGACTATGCCCGGGCGGCGGAACATCTGGAGCGGGTCATCGAGCAGGATAAAGATCTGGTGAGCGAAACGCTGGAGATGCTTCAGACCTGCTACCAACATCTGGAAAAACCGGCGGAGTGGGAAACATTCCTGCGCCGCTGCGTAGACGAAAATACCGGTGCGACGGCGGAACTGATGCTGGCCACCATTATCGAACAGCGGGAAGGGCACGAAGCGGCTCAGGTCTATATTACCCATCGGCTCCAGCAGCATCCCACCACTCGGGTATTCCATCGACTGATGGACTATCACCTGGGCGAGGCGGAAGAAGGGCGCGCGAAAGAGAGCCTGATGGCACTGCGCGATATGGTAGGCGAACAGCTGCGTACCAAACCGCGCTACAGCTGCCGTAAGTGTGGCTTTACCGCCTTTACTATGTACTGGCACTGTCCGTCCTGTCGTGCCTGGTCCACGGTGAAACCGATTCGCGGCCTCGATGGCCAGTAATTTTTAAAAAAAGCGACTTTAGTTACAACATACTTATAGATGTTAAAACCGCGAACAGTCCGGCGTCGAGCCCCTCGTCAAGCTTGTCAGCTAACCAGGGTTGCGGCTGTTCTTTTGGCGGGGGGGCGGGTAGAATGCCTGCCGTTTATCATCAGTGCGCCGCGCGTGCCCCACAGAGAGAAGGAACAGCCATGAAGCCTGCCGAAACCGTTACAGATTCTCCCATTGTTGTTGCGCTGGATTATGATAGTCGCGACAGCGCGCTGGCGTTCGTCGACCGTATCGATCCCCGTGACTGCCGCCTGAAAGTGGGCAAAGAGATGTTTACGTTGTTCGGCTCCCAACTGGTCAGCGACCTGCAGCAGCGTGGCTTCGACGTTTTTCTGGACCTTAAATTCCACGATATTCCCAACACCACTGCGCGCGCTGTGGCGGCCGCGGCAGAGCTTGGGGTATGGATGGTGAATGTACATGCCAGCGGCGGCGCGCGGATGATGACGGCGGCCAGAGAGGCGCTGGTGCCTTTCGGTAATGATGCGCCCATGTTGATTGCCGTAACGGTGCTGACCAGCATGGAGGCCAGCGATCTGGCCGATATTGGAATTACCCTGTCTCCGGCCGATCATGCGGAGCGTCTGGCGCGCCTGACTCGCGACTGCGGGTTGGATGGGGTGGTGTGTTCGGCTCAGGAAGCGGTACGTTTTAAGTCAGCGCTGGGCGCAGATTTTAAGCTGGTGACGCCGGGCATTCGCCCCGCAGGAAGCGCGGCTGGCGATCAGCGCCGTATTATGACGCCCGTAGAGGCACAGCAGGCGGGCGTAGACTATATGGTCATCGGTCGGCCCATTACTCAGTCGGCGGATCCGGAGGCCACGCTGCAGGCCATCCGTCAGTCGCTGAAGGAGGCATAATGAACGATAACAACAGCCGCCTGGTCTGGTCTTCGGAGACCGGGCGCATCAAAGAGTCTAAACCGGTCGTCGAACGGCCGAAAGGCGACGGCATCGTGCGTATTCAGCGTCAGACCAGCGGCCGCAAAGGGAAGGGCGTTTGCCTGATCACAGGCGTGGATGGCGACGATGCAGAACTGGCGCGACTGGCGGCGGAGCTTAAGAAGAAGTGCGGCTGCGGCGGCTCGCTCAAAGATGGAGTCATCGAGATTCAGGGTGATAAGCGCGAGCTGATCAAAACGCTGCTGGAAGCCAAAGGCATGAAGGTTAAACTGGCCGGCGGCTGAAAAGCAGCGGGCCGTGGTATCGAAACCACGGCCCGCAATTAAAATTTGTCGTCAGACCTGTTCGCAACGCTGTTGTCGTACATCAAAGCGCTGGTGCGCTTTTGGCGGTCTCAGAACCTTAGTCGATCTGGTGACCGATGATGCCACCTACCGCTGCGCCGCCCAGGGTACCCAGGGTACTGCCGTCAGTCAGGACAGAACCACCAATTGCACCGGCGCCAGCGCCGATAGCAGTGTTACGATCGCGTTTTGACCAGTGGCCACAGGCACTCAGAGACATTGCCAGGGTAACGGCCAGAACGGCGGCAGCGATTTTTTTGTTATTTAACGACATAATGCTTTCTCCTGAATTAATATTCACGGGAAAATGCCTCCCTTTAAGTATAGGGGATATTCCCTGTACTGAAGACAAACCGTGAAACGACGTTGCGATACATGACGAAAATCACTGGGGTGATTATCACTCCCTGTTATATCGCTAGGTTCTATTTTAAATGCGACTGAATATTAAAACAGGTAAAAATTCTTAATTCATGGTGCTACGCGATACGATCGCAAACTTTGCCCGTTTTCCCCTGTCTGACAGCGAAATTATGACGCTCCATCCCGACAGTCGACCAGATCGACCTTCAGCCCGCTCTCTTCCAGTTGCTGTACCGTCCGGCGATCGAGGGCATTATCGGTAATGACCCTACGGAACTTGTGCTGAGCGTCCAGGGGCCAGGGCCAGGTGACGCTGAACTTGGAGCTGTCGCTCAGGACGATAGTTTCGCTTTCTTTATCCAGCACGGCGCTGACCAGATCGCTGCGTAGCATATCCTTACCGGTAAAACCGGTGTCCGGCTGCCAGCCATCAATGCCGATAAAGGCTTTGGTGAAATTGATCTGGCGGATAAAGGCGCGGGCCAGTGGGCCGACCATGGTTTCGCTTTTCTTCTGATAACTGCCGCCCACCAGAATGACTTCGCATTCGCTCTCGCGCAGTAGCCAGGCAATATGGCTACTGGCGGTGATAAGCGTCAGACGGCGATTATGGCCCAGTGCGCGTGCCAGCAGGGCGTTGCTGCTGCCGTTCTCAATAAATATCGTCTCACCGTCTTTCACCAGCGAAGCGGCGTACTCCGCCAGGCGCTGTTTGACCGGGAAGTTATTCATCATACGGGTTTCCACGTCATCGCTTTCCAGCGGCATGGCATAGCCGTGGGCGCGACGCAGATAGTTCTGCTTTTCCAGCAGATTGAGGTCCTGGCGGATGGTCACTTCCGACACGCCGGTGATTCTGGACAGATCCGAAACATTCATTCGGCCACGTTCGACTACCATCTGTAAAATTTGCTGCTGTCTGGCGTTCATGCTGGTCCGTTAACAGAGGAAAATGAATAATTATGCTAATTAATCGCCATAGTAGCACGCCTGGCGGGAAGAGCGACGCCCATCAGGGCGTCGGGAAGGAAGATCAGATCTCCCAGGGGGATTTTTGCGCAGGGCGCTCATCTTCGCCGCTTTCCCGGACTTTGGTCAGCAGCTCCTCTCTGAGAATTTCCAGATTGCGAATGGCGGAAACGGTATCTCCGCCCACCAGAATATCCAGCACGGTATCAATGCGGCGGGCGACGCTACGAGGATCGAGTGTTGACATCGGCTTCAGCTCTTTGTGGGGTCGATAGCGCTATGATGCAGAAAAAACGCAGCGGGCGCCAGCATCGTACAGGAACATCTTATCGCTATGGGGCGTAAAGCGGGAGCAGGGCGCGACGCAAGGCTCGCGCCCTGAGGCGGGTTAGCTCGCCGGGCGAGCAATAATACTGCGGGTTTCCATACGGACTTCGGCGATGGTGACATCGATAACGTCAGTGACCTTATAGACGGTTTCGCCTTTAATCTGTACGGTGCCATTTTCCTGGCTGCATACCAGTTCATCGCGCACGGCGTGCAGGAAGGGGGCCGGAATAAAGGCGACGGCGCCGTTATCTACCAGACGTACGCGCATACCGCCGCGGCTGATATCGATAATTTCAGCGCTAAAGCGAGTATCGGTACCGGCTTTATCCTGCAGGAAACGCGAGTAGAGCCAGTCGCCGACATCACGCTCTGCCATACGGCCAAGACGACGACGTTCACCCATCTGTACGGTGACCTCATCCTGCGGACGTTCAGCGCTTTCACCTTTGACGATGGCCTTAAGCAGGCGATGGTTGATCATATCGCCATACTTACGAATCGGTGATGTCCAGGTGGCGTAAGCTTCCAGACCCAGACCAAAATGCGGGCCTGGCTCGGTGCTGATTTCAGCAAAGGACTGATAGCGGCGAATACGGCTGTCCAGGAAGCCGGTGGGTTGGGCATCCAGCTCGCGACGCAGTTTGCAGAAGCCTTCCAGGGTCTGTACCTCGTTGGCGTCCACGTGCATGCCGTGGCTTTTCAGCATAGTCGCCAGCTGTTCGGTATTAGCCGGGTCAAAACCGGTATGGACGTTGTAGATACCAAAGCCCAGACGATCGCGCAGCACGGTAGCGGCGCAGACGTTGGCGGCAATCATCGACTCTTCCACGATACGGTTAGCGATACGACGCGGCTCGGCGACGATATCCAGTACATAGCCGTTTTCGTCGAGAACAAAGCGGTAATCAGGGCGATCCTTAAAGACCAGCGCGTGGTTATGGCGCCATTCCCCGCGCAGTTGGCAGATGCGATGCAGTAGGGTAATCTGCCGGGCGATAATGTCGTCCTGAGGCTGCCAGTAGCCTTTCTGCTCCAGCCAGTCAGAAACTTCGTCATAGACCAGTTTGGCGCGGGACTGAATAGTGGCGGCAAAGAAGTGAATATCGCTACCGATAGCGCCATCGGCGCCAATACTCATGCGGCAGGCCAGTACCGGACGCGTTTCATCAGGGCGCAGAGAGCAAAGATCGTCAGAAAGCTCGCGCGGCAGCATCGGGATATTGAATCCCGGCAGATAGTTGGTAAAGGCGCGTTCGCGGGCGATCTTATCCAGTCGGCTACCCGGTGCGATCCACGCGGTAGGATCGGCAATGGCGACGGTCAGGTGCAGGTCGCCCCGATCGTCCTGCTCAGCATAGAGCGCATCGTCCATATCCTCGGTGCTGGCGCTGTCGATAGTGACGAACGGTAGTTCGGTCAGATCTTCACGGGTCAGCCCTTCGTCCAGCATTTCGGTAGCGACGCCGTCCGGCGCCTCTTTCTCCAGATTATGGCGCGCCAGCGTCACCCACCAGGGGGCGTAGTGATCGTCGCCCCAGGTGATATAACGAGTCAGTTCAGCGTAGAAGCTGCGATCGCCTTTGAGGGGATGACGGCGCATTTCTGCAACGGCCCAGTCACCCTCTTTAAATTCATGCTTCAGACCACGTTCAGGACGGCAGGGGATAGCATCTTTGAGTAGCGGATGATCCGGTACGATAGCGTAGCGGTCATCTTTCTTCTGAACCCGGCCAACAAAACGCGTCAGGAATGGCTCGATAAGCTCTTCCGGCTCGGCGCTTTCGCGACCCTTATCCTCATGAATCACAGCTCTGATTCGGTCACCGTGCATCACTTTTTTCATCTGCGGCGGCGGGATAAAGTAGCTTTTATTGGCGTCAACTTCGAGGAAGCCAAATCCCTTTTCCGTACCTTTTACCACGCCTTCAGCGCGCGGCGTCTGAGAATGAAGTTGCTGTTTAAGCTGCGCTAGCAGCGGGTTATCCTGAAACATATCTCTGAGTTTTCGTGGCCTAAAGAGCGGCTGACAGTTTTACGCGAATCCGCCCCGCGCAGCAAGCGCTGTTTCTGCTTATTCCCACTCGCCCAGACCTACCATCATGCGGTCAAACCAGCCACACAGGGCACAGCAGAGCAGCAGATGGTTGATGTCGGCATCGGAAATGCCCTGGGTGCGTAATGGCTGAATGGCGCCGTGACCAAAGTTTCCTGGCGCGCGAATCAATAATTGCAGCGCCTGAATGATGGCGCTTTCTCGCGGATGATTATGCCCCCAGGCCTGAAGGGCGCGCTCGCCGTTGCGCATCGCGTCTGGCAGGGTTTTGTCCATGACCCAGCGACGGGCGGCAGCATTAAAGCAGATAACGCTGCCGTTGATACGCGCACTCAACAGGGTGCAGAGCAGCTTCTCTGGCGTTCCGGCATCAAAGTGACGGCTGAGGGTGAGCAGATCCGCCTGTGAGCGGTTATCCTGGATAAACAGCGGAGCCAGAGGGCGCAGACGCAGAGGTAGCTGCTGTGGCTCCAGACGTTCGGAAAGCGTTCCCGGCGCATTGCGGCACAGTTCACTGCGCCAGCCGTCGCCGGTGTGGCTGAAATGCTCCGCGGCGGCGGGTTGCTGCATCTCCATCCCCGGTAGCCAGCGGACATCAAAGCCTGCCAGCGCCTGCGCTGCCGCCACCGCCCGGGCCTGAAAACCAACGAAACCGATAATCAGGTGAAAATGGATAATATCGATATCGGAAAGCCCCACTCCGACAAGCTGTTGACGGGCCCGGGAGCCAATCAGCGTCGGATGGCTCGCCAACTGGCGGGCGTACTGGGTAATTTGCGTCAGGCGATGATTACTTTCGCGCGACGAATCGGGGCCGGGCTGCGGCGCCAGACGGGCCGCATAGTGATTACACAAGCGCTGGACGCCATAGACCTGGGCCACCGTAAGCGCGGTACTGAGGCGGTCGTAACAGCTAAGGGTATTCAGCCTGCTGGTCTCCAGGCTTTCCGGCAGTAGCTGGTGGGCCAGGGCTCTGGCGGCGTTAAGCCATGGTGCCGACGGTTCGTCAGCCTCAGGGAGATCGAGATAAAAGGGATCGGCCACACCGGCGGCCTCGGGAACCAACGGCAGGATGTCCGCCGGACAGAGACTGGACTGAGTTTCATGATACCAGTGGCTTTTGCCGGAAAAGCGGCGCTGTTCCATGAGCGTTCCTTGGATCTTAAAGAATACATCCGGGGCCGGGAGCGAGCCGGATCGGGGTTCAGAGCTATCCTGACGTAAGCGAGAAGGGAAGTGAAAGAATGGCGGGTGATAATAAATATCAGAATGGTATATAGCCGTCGCTGACGGGATTCGGGGGATAAAAAAGGCAGGCCTGAGGCCTGCCCGTTAACGGCGTGAAACTTATTTCAGTTCCAGTTCGTTCATGGCGGCGATGCTGAAGCCGCCATCTACGTGTACCACTTCGCCGGAGATACCTGCCGCCAGATCGGAGCACAGGAACGCGGCGCTGTTACCTACGTCTTCGATGGTGACGGTGCGACGGATCGGGGTAACCGCTTCGCAGTGGGCCAGCATCTTACGGAAATCTTTGATACCTGAAGCCGCCAGAGTACGGATCGGACCGGCAGAAACGGCGTTAACGCGCACGCCTTCCGGACCCATGGCATTGGCCATGTAACGTACGTTCGCTTCCAGAGACGCTTTAGCCAGACCCATCACGTTGTAGTTAGGGATGGCACGCTCGGCGCCCAGGTAGGAGAGGGTCAGCAGCGCAGAGCCCGGATTGAGCATTTCGCGGCAGGCTTTCGCCATGGCAACGAAGCTGTAGGCGCTAATGTCATGAGCAATTTTGAAACCTTCGCGGGTGACGGCGTTAACGTAGTCGCCATCCAGCTGATCGCCCGGGGCGTAGCCGATGGAGTGTACGAAACCATCGAATTTCGGCCAGACTTTACCCACTTCGGTAAACAGCGCTTCAATGCTGGCATCTTCCGCTACATCGCATTCGAATACCAGGTTTGAGCCCAGTGCGGCGGCAAACTCTTCCACACGGCCTTTCAGCTTTTCATTCTGGTAGGTGAATGCCAGTTCAGCCCCTTCGCGATGCATAGCCTGTGCGATACCGTAGGCGATGGAAAGTTTACTGGCGACACCAGTGATCAGAATACGTTTGCCGGCAAGAAAGCCCATAGCAGTTAATCCTTATAGTTGTTACTTAGTTACTTAAAATACGTCTTATACGATTCGACGCTGACCAAAGCTAAGTAAATCATTCAAAGTCAATTTTGAATTATATCCCACAGCATGGGGGCCGTGTCGATATTTTTCCACGTGGTCGGAGGGGCGGGATAAGAGGGGAAAAGAACCCGGCAGAAGCCGGGCCACCATAAACTATCATCATTAACTGGTGTCTGTCCGGTAAGGGTTGTTTTGTATTGTTCCGGACCCTCCCCTGGAGGAATGAAGGCATATACGCGCGCAACGAGGTTCCGCGCGCACGCACATTACCCTCGGCCAGCGGTTTTGAGCAATGATTTTTATCAACTTCGTGAGGTAATCAACGATCTTTACGCCAGGCGTCGGCGGTCAGCGCTTCGCCGAAATGCCCGGCAATCAGCCGTTTGGTGAGATCGTTAAGTGGCGAAGCCAGTACGTCAGCCGTACTGCCACGCTCTACCACCTCTCCCTGATGCATCACCATCACCTGATCGCTGATATGCTTCATCATGCCCAGATGCTGGGTAACATAGATGTAGGAGAGCCCCTGCTTTTCCTGAAGCTCCAGCATCAGGTTAAGCAACTGAGAGCGCATCGACATATCCAGCGACGCCAGCGCCTCGTCGGCAATCAGCACCTTCGGGTTCAGGATTAGCGCACGGGCCAGCCCCAGACGCTGCTTCTGTCCCGGCGCCAGCATATGCGGATAGTAACTGGCGTGATCCGGCAGCAATCCCACCAGGCGCAGGGTGTCGATAATATGGCGTCGCCGCTGTTCCGGCTCCAGCTCGCTGCTCAGGCGCAGGGGCAGTTCGAGGATCTGCGATATGCGCTGACGCGGGTTCAGCGAGGTGCTGGGATCCTGAAAAATCATGCGGATCCGTTGGCTGCGGAAGGCGTAATCTCCATAGTGCAGGGGATGATCGTCAATCAACAGCTCGCCGCTGGTGGGCGCTATCATTCCGACCAGCATTTTTGCCAGCGTTGATTTTCCGGAGCCGTTCTCGCCGATCAGGGCAAGGGTCTGGCGTTCGCGCAGTGTGAAGCTGAGCGGTTTAACCGCCTCAACGGTCTGGCGGTGGAACAGGCCAGTGCGGTAGCGGAAGGTCTTACTTAAATTCCGGACTTCCAGTAAGGTTTCGACCATCTCACTCCCTCTCCATATTCAACGGGAAATGGCAGGCAAACAGGTGGCTCCTGGCGCCGCGCAGGCGCGGAGTTTCAATACATTTGCGCTGGGCGTAGGGGCAGCGAGGCCCCAGACGACAGCCAATGGGCAGATGCTCCAGCAGTGGAATAGCGCCCGGCAGCGTGTTGAGTCGGCTTTTATGGGGCAGAGCGCGTCCGAAGTCGGGAATTGCCCGAATCAGCGCCTGGGTATAAGGGTGATGCGGCGTGCTAATCAGCTCTTCGCTGGTGGCGCTTTCCACCGTCTGGCCGCAGTACATCACGTTGATACGGTTGGCCCACTGAGTCAGCATTTGCAGATCGTGGCTGATCAGCAAAATCGTGGTGTTGTTGACCTGATTCAGACGGCTGAGCAGGCGGAAGATCTGGGCCTGAGTGGTGGGCTCCATAGCGTTGGTCGGCTCATCGGCAATCAGCAGTCGCGGCTGATTGGCCAGCGCGATGGCGATCATCACCTTCTGGCATTCGCCTTCGGTCAGCTCATAGGGGTAGCTACGCATGGCATCGCGGTGATCTTTAATCCCTACCCGGTGCAGCAGCTCGATAGCCCGGCGCCGACGCCAGCCGAAACGCTGCCACCAGCGGCCTTTCCAGGTCCAACCGGGAATACTCTGGAGCAGCTGACGACCGATGCGCTCGGAGGGATCCAGACAGGACTGAGGCTCCTGGAAAATCATCGAAACGTTATGCCCCACCAGACGGCGGCGCTGGCGCGGCGTCAGACGCATCAGATCGATATCGTCAAAGCGCAGGCGGTCGGCGGTGACCCGCCAGTTATCTTTGGTGACGCCGCAAATCGCCTTGGCGATCACGCTCTTCCCGGAACCGGATTCTCCCACCAGGCCGCGAATTTCCCCCTCGTTCAGGGTCATACTGACGCGGTCCACCGCCTTTACCCAACCTTCGCTGGTGCGAAATTCAATGGTCAGATTACGAATATCCAATAACGCCATTACTCGACTCCCGCGATGATAGCGCGACGCACGCCGTCACCGAGCAGATTAACCAACAGCACGCTGATCATAATGGCAGCACCAGGCAGCATCACGCTCCAGGGGGCCACATAGACCAGCTCAAGGGCATCGCCCAGCATCGCGCCCCATTCGGCGGAAGGGAGCTGGGCGCCCAGGTCGAGAAAACCCAGCGCGGCGATGTCGAGAATCGCCATCGACAGGGCGCGGGTGATTTCGCTGACCAGCAGCGGTGCGGTATTGGGCAGTACCGAATACCAGAGAATATTCAGGGTGGAAGCGCCATCGAGCCGGGTCGCCACCACGTACTCTTTTTCCAGCTCGTCGTGAACCATGATATACACTGAGCGCACCATACGTGGCAGTATCGCCAGCCAGACGGCGAACATCGCGTTGCCCAGGCTGGGGCCGGAAAAGGCCACCACCACAATCGCCAGCAGCAGCGAGGGGATGGAGAGCAGGGTATCCAGAATATGGTTAAGAATCGCCGAGCGCAGGCCGTGGGTGGCCCCGGCAAAAATGCCGAGCAGCAGCCCGCACAGGGTCGCCGCCAGGGTCACCACAAAGGCGGATCCGACGGTGGGCAGTGCGCCGCTCAGCAGACGGCTCAGTACATCGCGTCCCAGATCGTCGGTCCCCAGGAAGAAGGAAACATCCCCGTAGCGTGACCAGGAAGGGGGTAACAGCTGGTAACCCAGAAATTGCTGATTAATGCCGTAGGGGGCCAGCAGAGTACCGAACAGGCAGAGGATCAGCAAACCGCCGCAGCCATACAGGCCGACCATGGCGCTGGTATCGCCGTAGAACTGGCGCCACGAGGTTCGCAGCGCGCCCGGCGGCCGTTTCTCGCTATAGACGCTATCGTAGGGCATACCATTCCTTATGTTTCAGCGGATTAACCATGGCGCTTAAGATATCGGACAGCACGTTGACCACCAGCACCAGGGTGCCAATGGTCATCACGCCTGCGGAAATCGCGGCGTAGTCCTGCTGGCGGATAGCAATAATCAGCCAGCGGCCCACGCCGGGCCAGCTAAATACCATTTCGGTAATCATCGCCAGGGTCAGCATGGTGGAAAACTGAAGCCCCAGACGCGGGATCACCGGCGGCAGCGCGTTGTGCAGCACGTGGCGGCGCAAAATCGTCAGGCGTGACAGGCCACGGGTAGCCGCGGCCTTAATATAGTTCTGCTCCAGAACCTCGATAGTGCTGTTACGCACCAGTCGCACCACCTCGGTGGTGGGGGCCACCGCCAGGGTCAGCACTGGCAGCACCATATGGCGCAGGGCGCTGACCACCATTTCGTGGCGCCAGGGGGAGTCTGAACGCCAGGCGTCGATCAGTGCGAAACCGGTGGTGGCTTTTACCTCATAGAGTAGATCAAAACGTCCGGATACCGGCAGCCAGCCCAGGGTGAGGGAGAAAAACAGCGTGAGCAGCAGCGCCAGCCAGAACACTGGAATCGAAAATCCCAGCAGCGCCAGCGCGGTAATCAGCTTATCCTGCCACTTGTCACGCATCACGCCCGCCAGCATTCCAATCGGGATCCCTACCAGCAGCGCCACGCTAAATGCGAAGAAACAGAGTTCCAGCGTGGCCGGAAAGACCTCGCGCAGCTGTTGGTTAATCAGTTGGCCGTTAATGCTGGAAACGCCGAAATCCCAGTGCAGCAGGCTGGTAAACCAGAAAGTCCAGGCATTGCCGGGCGACGCGCCCTGCAGTGGCGCATGGGGCGTAAAGTAGCTCAGGCTAAAGCCCACAACGCTCAGCAGCAGCAGCGTTACCAGCAGTAACAGCAAACGCCGAAGCGTATAGATGATCATGGCTTTTTCACTCCGCCAGGTTGTTCACGGAAGACACCGGCAAACGAGGCGCTACCGAAGGGGCTGAGCACCAGTCCCTGAATGTCATAGCGATAGGCCAGCAGGCGCAGGGAGGAGGCCAGCGGCAGCACCGGTAGCTCCCGGGCCAGCAGCGCCTGGGCCTTGTCATAGGCCTCGATACGCGACGCCAGTTGCTGCGAGCGCAGCCCCTGGTGCAGCAGTTGATCGAACTGAGGATCGCACCAGTGGGCGTAGTTGGTTTGGGAGCGAATGGCGGCACAGCTCAGCATCGGACGGAAAAAGCTGTCCGGGTCATTGCTGTCGGTGGCCCAGCCGGAGAGCGTCAGATCGTGATTCATCTCCATCAGACGCGCCTCCTGGAAGCGGCCCTCCACCGGCACGATATTAACTTTTACCCCCACGTGGGCCAGGTCGGCCTGAATCAGCTCGGCGGTTTTCAGCGGGCTGGGATTCCAGGCCTGAGAGCTGGTGGGCACCCACAGCTGGAGTTGCAGATTTTCGATGCCCAGCGCTTTTAACTGCTGGCGCGATTTTTCCGGATTAAATTCGGTGACCTCGGCTTCATTATCGTAAGCCCAGGAGGCCCGCGGCAGGATAGAAGCAGCGGTTTCGGCCGTGCCGTAATAGATGGACTGCATCAGACGCTGGTTATTAATGGCCAGCGCCAGCGCGTGGCGCACCTTCGGATTGTTCAGCGGCGGCTTATTGGTGTTAAACGCCAGATAAGCGATGTTCATGCCCGGACGCAGCGACAGACGCAGGCGCGGGTCGTCGCGCAGAATGGAAAGCTGACTGGCGGCGGGCCAGGCCAGCACATCGCACTCTCCGGTCAACAGCTTGGACAGTCGCCCGGTACCGCCGGAGCCCAGATCGATCACCACCTGAGGCATACGGGGTACGCCACGCCAGTAGTGGGGGTGACGCGCCAGGCGAATATACTGACCGGCGCGATATTCGCTGAGCTGGAAGGGGCCGGTACCGACCGGCAGGCGATCAAACTGCTCTTGTCTGTCGGCCTGCGCCAGCTTGTCGGCGTATTCCGAGGACATCACCGACGCATAATGGGTGGCCAGATGCCACAGGAAGGAGGCGTCCGGCTGCTTCAGGCGAAATTCGACCGTATATTTGCCCAGCCTGCGCACGCTCTCCACGGTATCGGCAAACTGCAGGCTGTCGAAATAGGGATAGTTGCCGCCATTAATATAGTGCCAGGGATGGCTGCGGTTAAAAATACGCTGGAAGCTGAATACCACATCGTCGGCGTTGAGCGGCCGGGTGGGCTTAAACCAGGGGGTACTCTGGAACTGAACGTTATGGCGCAGGTGAAAACGGTAGGTGGCGCCATTGTCGAGCACCTCCCAGCGTTCCGCCAGCTCCGGCGTCAGGCGATAGGTATAGGGATCCACATCCAGCAGCCGATCGTAAAGCTGGGCGGCAAGGGTATCTACGGTCAGTCCACCGCTGGCCTGCTGGGGGTTAAAGGTGTTGACCTGACCGCTGACGCACCAGACGAATCCGCTGTCGCGAATATCGGCATTCTGGGCTGGCGGTGCGGCACGCGCCGCCCCGGCCGCAATGCCGAGCGTCAGTAACACAAGGGGAATAATTCCGCGCATAAGTTTTTGTGTTTTCATTAGCTAATCCCCAAAGTGTACAGCACTCTGGCCGGCTTCCCAAAATCGGATGCGTTGTTTGGTGTTTTACCGTACCGCAGTCGCTTGCAAACTGTGCTATAGCGACGATAGCGACGATAGCGGCGTCAGTTCATACAGCACCAGCGCGTTACTCTCCAGCGCTTCATGGATTTCCCAGGGGCCATCCAGCGTTATTTCCCATAACTGATGGTGTGGTCGCGCCCGATGGTGTACCCACGCCAGCGTTTCTCTGTCCGCCCCCCGGATCGCCAGATGCGGTTCCAGCAGCGGGAACAGGGCGCCGTTCTGCTGATCGAAGCGCAATTGTCTCACCCGCCAGCGCCCGGAAGCCAGGCCCGACAGACTCAGGCGTAGCTGTTTGCGAAAGCGCTGAATAAAGCGCTGCTGGCTGGAAAGGTCGGGATTGAAGACCTGGGGATTACTGAGTAGCAGGCGATAGCAGTCGCCGCTGCGGGTCAGAAGATGATGAGGACCGCTGGCCAGCCGTTCCCCCTGGAGACGCTGCCAGAAGTGCAGTACCCAGTAAATGGGGCGCGGCAGCGAATGGTTGAATAGCAGGGCTAGGCTTGAGGTATCGATCTGTTCGCCTTCCAGCGCTTCGCGCTGTAGCGCGGCGTTCAACCAGAAGCCGACGCTCTGTACCGTATCGGGCAGCCCCAGCAGGCTGTGCATCAACAGCGCGCCGCGGAAAAAACCGCCGTTAGCACTCAGGGTATTCCAGGCCAGCAGGTGCAGCGGCAAAGTTAATTTGTGACGCTGTAACGCATTGCCGATCGCCAGCAGCTGACGTCTGGGGTAATCAAGAGAGGCGCGGATTTGGATTTCCCGATCGCCATCAGCACTGAGCAGGGCATTGGCATCCGCGCTACAGGCCAGAAAATCGGCCTCCGCCAGCCATGGCTGCTGCCAGAGCGAACTTTCCGCGACGGCATGAGGATCGGACGGCAGCGGCAGCGCGACGCCCAGATGCGCTTCCGGCAACCAGTGACGCACGACGCCATGCACATCCTGCCAGGCCTGCGGGTCGTGCTGTACCGTCGGCGGGCAGAGCCATAAGAAGCGCCACCGTTTGATGATGTGTGCCGGAAAATGGTCGATGCTGCGGCGCAAAAAGGCTTGCAGTTGTTCGCGTCGGGTTTCGCTGGCCAGACGCAGGCAGAGCCCGGCGCCCAGCTCATCCACAAAGTGCACAATCTGCTGAAACGCTGACCACCCACAGGCGAAGGGCTGTGTCTCGGGGGCCTCTTCCCGGATTAACGCGCTGCTCAGTACCGGTTCGTGAATATCGATGACCGCCAGCGAAAAGTGCTGTTTCAGCGCGCGCAGCTGTTCCTGCACTTCCTGAAGACGCAAATCATCAAGCTCGCGCAGAGTGATGACAATCTCCCGGGGGCGCAGCTGGCGGCGCCCCCGGGGCGCATCGCTCAGGGCGAGTGTCAGCTCTTCGCTGATATCGTAGTGCAATGCGGCGGCGGGCGACGGTTCGCTCTGGCGATCGTTGAGCAGTGAGAACAGCAGCGCCGGAGACGGGGGCGCAATGCTGTCCGGGGCCTGCGAGGCGACGATGCTGTTACGCTGCAGCGCCGCATCGGGCGGTTGCTGGCGCAGCTGGCTCGGGGTTTTACCGTAGTGGCGGCGGAACAGGTCGATCATCTGGCGATTGTTGGCGAAGCCCTGTTCCATGGCGATTTGATGTACCGGTTTGCTGGTCGCGATCAGCGCTTCCCGCGCATTTTTCAGGCGCAGCTCGGTGATAAAGCGCATAAAGCTGACCCCGACCTCTTTCTTGAACAGCCGCGACAGCCAGGCTTCAGAGACGAATTCCGCCCGGGCGATTTCGCCAAGGCTGATACGCCGACTAACGTTGGCCTCAATGCGTTGCACCACCTGGGTAATGCGGCGACTCCAGCGCTGCTCGCGGCTGCCCCGGTCGCGGGCCGGATACTGAAACCCGGTCACCAGAATCAGCATTGTCTCGCTCAACCAGCGATTTACCTCCAGCCAGTAGCGTTGTTCGTTTTTCATCACGCTGGCGATCAGAACCTGCCGCAGCGCGTGGTGCAGCGCCGTGCGCCAGGGGGAGTCGGCGCCTTCGGCGGGCTCTGGCGGCACCCGGTAGTCGTAGCGGAAGAAATCGGGATAGTAGCGCGCCACCCACTGGCCGGAGAGGGTCACCACCATCACGGTATTATCGCCATCGCCGCTCAGGCTCCAGTCGGTATGGCGGTTGATAAGCCGGATATCGCCAGCGTGCAGCAGGCGCTGTTGCCCCTGTATCGACCAGCTCAGTTCGCCTTTCAGCACCTGCAACAGCGTCAGGCCGTGGAATCCGGAGCAGGTAAAGCGCTGCACGGCATGTAGCGCTACGGAAAAATCGGCATTGTCGCGATCGGGCATGGCGGTACTCCGTAAAGACAAAAAATAACACCCTGTTTTTTGTCATAACCAGGCTGTATGAAAGGTGGTCGACGGTACCAGGTCACTTTAAAACAAAAAATGCCATTTTAAAGCCCGTAAAGCACCATAAACTCGAAAGCGCAGAAAGAAAAAAACAGAGGAACACAACATCATGACACAACAGCTTATTGCCGCCCTGCGCGAGCAGGAGGAGATCTTTACCGAGATCCGTCATCAGATTCACAGCCATCCGGAGGTAGGCTTTGAAGAGCACCGCACCAGCGATCTGGTGGCGCGTCTGCTGGAAGAGTGGGGTTATCAGGTGCATCGGGGTCTGGCGGGTACCGGGGTGGTGGGGACTCTGAAGGTCGGAGATGGTCAGCGCAGCCTGGGGATTCGCGCTGATATGGATGCGCTGCCGATGCAGGAAGCGAGCGGCAAACCCTGGGCCAGCGAAATTCCCGGTCGCTTCCACGGCTGCGGCCATGACGGCCATACCACGATCTTGCTATGCGCCGCGCAGTATCTGGCAAAAACCCGCCAGTTCAACGGTACGCTGAATCTGATTTTTCAGCCTGCGGAAGAGCTACTGTACGGCGGTAAGGTGATGGTGGAGGATGGTCTGTTCGATCTCTTCCCCTGCGATCGTATCTACGGCCTGCACAATATGCCGGGCGGCAAGCTCAATCACTTCTATTTCCGCGATGGCCCTATGATGGCTTCCGCCGACACCCTGCATATTGAGGTGACCGGCGTGGGCGGCCATGGCGCTATGCCGGAGTACTGCGTGGATGCCACCCTGGTGGCCTGCCATATCGCCACAGCGTTACAGACTATTGTGTCGCGCAATATCACCCCCTTCGAGCCGGTGGTGGTCACCGTCGGCAGCATTCAGGCCGGTGAAGCGCCCAACATCATCAACGAAAAGGCGCTGATGAAACTGAGCGTCCGCACCCTGAATGAGTCAGTGCGTGAGACCGTGCTACAACGTATTCAGGAGATTGCCGGAACGATGGCCGCCAGCTTTAACGCCAGCGCCAGCGTCAGTCATGTGAACGGCTGTCCGGTACTGGTCAACGATCCGCAGGCCAACGATTTCGCCCGTGAAGCGGCCAGCGACCTGTTTGGCGCTGAGCGCGTTGAACCAGGCAAACCCTTTATGGGCAGCGAAGATTTCGCCTTTATGCTCAAACACCATCCTCAGGGCAGCTACTTTGTGGTTGGCGCAGGTGACGAAGCCGACCGCTGCATGGTGCACAACCCTGGTTACGACTTTAACGACAGCACCATAATTCCGGCGGCTGCGTTGTGGTGTGAGCTAACGCAGCGCTATCTGCGCTGAATAGGACGGACCAGGGGGCGCAGATCCCCGGTCATGATTCCCATTATGGAGGGAAGGGTAAATGAGTACGGTATCTCTGGAACACCCCCGCAGCGCGGGTAACGACCGCTGGCTGGCTGGGATTGTGCTGGGCGTTCTGACATTCTGGCTGTTCGCCCAGTCGGTCATTAATGTGGTGCCCGATATCAAGTCCAGCGTGGCGATTCCGGCGGCCACGCTGAATCTGGCCATTAGTCTGAGCGCGTTATTTAGCGGCTGTTTTATTGTGGCCTGCGGCGGGCTGGCGGATCGCTTCGGCCGGGTTCGTCTGACCCGGCTTGGGCTGTGGCTAAGTCTGGCGGGCAGCCTGATGCTGGTGCTGGCCCAGGAATCGACGCTGTTTTTGGTGGGGCGTGCGGTGCAGGGGCTTTCTGCTGCCTGCATCATGCCCGCCACTCTGGCATTGATTAAAACCTGGTATCAGGGGGCGGCGCGTCAGCGGGCCATCAGTTTCTGGGTGATCGGCTCCTGGGGAGGGAGCGGTCTCTGTTCGCTGGTTGGGGGCGCTATCGCCACCGGTATAGGGTGGCGCTGGATCTTTATTATCTCGATGCTGTTCGCCGGGCTGGCGCTGTTGCTGCTGCGCGGCGCACAGGAGAATCGCAGCGAACAGGCCGCACGTCATCGTCTCGACCTGCCGGGTCTGATCCTGCTGGCGGCGGCGCTGGTGCTGCTTAACCTGTTTATCACCAAAGGGCGCGACTGGGGCTGGGCCAGTCCGGCAACCCTGGGACTGCTGGCCGGTTTTGTGATCACGGCGCTGTGCTTTTTCCGGGCGGAGCGGCGGCGGGGCGGTCAGGCGTTGATCGACTTTTCCCTGTTCGCGAACCGGGCGTACAGCGGCGCGGTTATCTCCAATATGCTGCTTAACGGCTGTATCGGCACCATGATGATCGCCAGTATCTATATGCAGCAGGGGCGCCAGTTCAGCGCCTTCCAGACCGGACTGATGACCATGGGCTATCTGGTGACGGTACTGGCGATGATTCGCGTTGGTGAAAAGCTGCTGCAGCGCTATGGCGCGCGGCTGCCGATGATGATTGGCCCGGTGCTTACCGGTCTGGGCATCTTCTTTATCTCCTGTACTTTCCTTGGGGATACCGCCTACGTGGCCACGGTGTTTGCCAGCTATGTGCTGTTCGGTCTTGGCCTGGGCTGTTACGCCACGCCGTCTACGGATACCGCCGTTAGCCACGCTCCGCACGATAAAGCGGGCGTGGCCTCCGGGCTCTATAAAATGGGCAGCTCGCTGGGGGGCGCTTTCGGACTGGCGATTTCCGCTTCGCTCTATGGGCTGCTGCTGCCGTTGGGCATGGCCCGTGCCGCGCAGTTCGCGCTGCTGGCCAATACCGGCCTGTGCCTGGCGGCGCTAGTGGTGGTCTTCCTGATGGTGCCGCGTAGCAATCAACTGAGCTGATGTTTCTTAAGCAGCGCCCGCAGCTGGTGGTAGGTTAATCCCAGCAGCTGCGCGGCCTGCTTCTGGTGATATTTGGCTGCACGCAGACTGGCTTCCACCAGGGCTTTTTCCTGCTGAGTCTGCCAGTCGCGCAGGTCGAGTGGCAGTGCCGGGAGTGCGTCAGCAGTCGCGTTTGGTTCCGGCGCTGGCGCGGGGTTCCGGGCGAAGGGATCCAGAACGATGGTTTCTACCGGCTCATCGCTTGCGCCGTGGCGCCATACCGAACGCTCCACCACGTTTTTCAGTTCCCGGACGTTGCCCGGCCAGCGGTAGTTCAGCAGGGTATTCCGGGCCTGTTCGCTAAAACCGGGAAACAGCGGTAGCGCCAGTTCCCGACACATCTGAATGGCGAACTGCTCCGCCAGCAGCATGATATCGGCCTGGCGTTCACGCAATGGCGGTAGTCGCACCACTTCAAAGGCCAGACGATCCAGCAGATCGGCGCGAAAACTGCCCTGTTCCGCCATTTGTGGCAGATCGGCATTGGTGGCGCACACCAGACGCACGTTAACCTGCAAAGGCTGGCTGCCCCCCACGCGCTCCAGCTCGCCATATTCAATGACCCTTAGCAGCTTTTCCTGAACGCTCATCGGCGCGGTGGCCAGCTCGTCCAGAAACAGGGTGCCACCGTCGGCGCGCTCGAAGCGCCCCTGGTGACGGGTTTTGGCGCCGGTAAAGGAGCCCGCCTCGTGGCCGAACAGTTCGGAATCGAGCAGGTTTTCATTGAGCGCAGCGCAGTTCAGCGAAATAAAAGGGCCCTGCCAGCGGCGCGACAAAAAGTGCAGACGGTTGGCGATAAGCTCCTTGCCGGTACCGCGCTCGCCGATAACCAGTACCGGTTTGTCCAGCGGCGCCAGGCGCGATACCTGCTCCAGCATCTCCAGAAAACGGTTATCCTCGCCCAGCAGGTTATCTTTGTATTCGGTCATGATGAAATTAACCACTCGTTAGTGAATATCACCACTCTAGCGGATTTTTAGTGGCGGGTAAAATATAACTATTTCTTTATTTTCAATGCATTAAAAAGTTGGCACGCATTCTGCAATATCCTGAGGGAGACGGGCACAGTGCCCGCAGGAACCATGACTGAGGATTTGAATTATGGGTATTTTTTCTCGTTTCGCCGATATCGTGAGCGCCAACATCAACTCGCTGCTGGAGAAAGCGGAAGATCCGCAGAAGCTGGTACGACTGATGATTCAGGAAATGGAAGACACGCTGGTGGAAGTTCGCTCCACCTCGGCCCGCGCCCTGGCAGAGAAGAAACAGCTGGCGCGCCGCATTGAGCAGGCAACGGCTCAGCAGGCCGAATGGCAGGAGAAAGCCGAACTGGCGCTGCGTAAAGAGAAAGAGGATCTGGCCCGCTCTGCGCTGATCGAAAAGCAGAAGCTGACCGAAATCATCGCTTCTCTGGAGCATGAAGCCGCGCAGGTGGATGAATCTCTGGATCGCATGAAGACCGAGATTGGCGAGCTGGAAAACAAGCTGAGCGAAACCCGGGCCCGTCAGCAGGCGCTGACCCTGCGTCATCAGGCCGCTTCCTCTTCGCGTGACGTACGCCGTCAGCTGGACAGCGGCAAACTGGACGAAGCCATGGCGCGTTTCGAATCCTTCGAGCGTCGTATCGACCATATGGAAGCAGAAGCGGAAAGCCATCGCTTCGGTAAGTCGAAAAGCCTCGACCAGCAGTTCTCCGAGCTGAAAGCGGATGATGAAATCAGCGCGCAGCTGGAGGCGTTAAAGGCTAAAGTACAGCGCGACGGTGAGTAATCTTTCATGCGGCGCGGTTCGCGCCGCTGCGTTTGATCGGTAAGGAGTACACATGAGCGCGCTATTTTTAGCCATTCCGTTGACCATCTTTGTGCTGTTTGTCGCCCCTATCTGGCTCTGGCTGCACTACAGCAACCGCCAGGAGCGGGGGAGTCAGCTCTCCCAGAGCGAACGACAGCGCCTGATGCAACTGAATGACGACGCGCAGCGGATGCGGGAACGCATTCAGGCGCTGGAACAGATTCTTGATGCTGAACATCCGAACTGGAGAGACAAATAATGGCAGTGACCTTTTCCGGGCGTAAATTGTGGCGTATCCCACAGCGCGGTATGGTGAAAGGCGTATGTGCCGGGATAGCGCAATACCTTGATGTACCGGTGAAGCTGGTACGTCTGATCGTGATTTTATCGATGTTGTTTGGCCTGTTTTTCTTCACCCTCGTGGCCTATGTGATTCTGACTTTCGCGCTGGATCCCATGCCGGAAGGCGCAGATCGGCAGGAAGCGTCCAGCGGTCATATACTGAATGAAGTGGACGCCGAACTGGCCGAAGGCGAGCAGCGCCTGCGCGCGATGGAGCGTTACATTACCTCCGACGCTTACACGCTGCATAGCCGTTTCCGTCAACTTTAACCCGTGATACGGGGTAAGGAGAAAGTCAGAGTGAAAGCGAGTTTGAACCACGCCGCTCGTAAAGCGGCTCCCGTTGCCCGGGTAGCCGGTAAGCTGGTACTGCTCACCGCGCTGCGTTATGGCCCGGCAGGCGTTGCCGGCTGGGCAGTGAAGTCGGTGGCCCGTCGGCCGCTGAAGATGGTGCTGGCGGTGGCGCTGGAGCCGCTACTTTCCCGCCTGGCTCACCGTTTATCCCGTCGTTTTTCGGCGCGTTAAGCGCCCGCGGCCGCTGTCGTTCTGACAGCGGCGTCCGCCTTCCGGATTACCATCAGGCCCGGGGTTTCCCCCGCACAGGCACGGGAAAGATGAGGAACCGGCGCCCATCGCGTAAACTAAGGTACCAGGATAAGCGTGCGTGGGTGACACAGGAGTGCTATGAAAAGAATAAAAAATGAACTGCAGGCGCTGATGAACCGTGGAATGGATCGGCATCTGCGTCTGGCGGTGACTGGCCTGAGCCGTAGCGGCAAGACGGCTTTTATTACCGCGATGGTTAATCAACTACTCAATGTCCATACCGGCGCGCGTCTGCCGCTGCTGAGCGCGGCGCGCGAAGAGCGTCTGCTGGGCGTAAAAAGAGTGCCGCAGCGTGACCTGGGCATTCCGCGCTTTACCTACGATGAAGGGCTGGCCCAGCTTTACGGTTCGCCGCCGGCCTGGCCCACGCCGACCCGCGGCGTCAGCGAAATGCGGCTGGCGCTGCGCTACCGCTCCGATGATTCCCTGCTGCGTCACTTTAAAGAGACCTCCACCCTGTGGCTGGAGATTGTCGACTACCCCGGCGAGTGGCTGCTGGATCTGCCGATGCTGGCCCAGGATTATCTGAGCTGGTCGCGCCAGATGACTGGCCTGCTGCAGGGCGATCGCGCCGAATGGGCGCGCCCGTGGCGTGAACTGTGCGCCGGGCTGGATCCAGAAGCGCCCGCCGATGAGAACCGGTTGGCGGCCATCGCCGCGGCCTGGAGCGATTACCTGATTAAATGCAAAGCGCAGGGGCTGCACTTTATTCAGCCCGGACGCTTTGTACTGCCTGGTGAAATGGCCGGCGCCCCGGCGCTGCAGTTCTTCCCCTGGCCGGACGTGGATGGCTGGGGCGAATCGAAATTGGCCCAGGCCGATAAAGGCAGCAATCTCGGAATGCTGCGCGCCCGCTATGACTATTACTGCGACAAGGTGGTGAAGGGGTTCTACCGCGACCACTTTCTGCGTTTCGATCGTCAGATTGTGCTGGTTGATTGCCTGCAACCGCTCAACAGCGGTCCCCAGGCCTTTAACGATATGCGTCTGGCGCTGACGCAACTGATGCAGAGTTTCCACTACGGCCAGCGTACCCTGTTCCGGCGTATGTTCTCGCCGGTTATCGATAAGCTGCTGTTTGCCGCCACCAAGGCGGACCATGTGACGCTCGATCAGCATCCTCATATGGTGTCGCTGCTTCAGCAACTGGTGCAGGACGCCTGGCAGAATGCCGCCTTTGAAGGGATTGAGATGGACTGCCTGGGGCTGGCCTCGGTACAGGCTACCCAGAGTGGCCTGGTGGAGTTGGATGGCGAGAAGATCCCGGCGCTGCGCGGTCATCGCCTGAGCGATGGAGAGCCGCTGACGGTCTACCCCGGCGAGGTACCGGAGCGTCTGCCCGGCGCCGCCTTCTGGGAACAGCAGGGCTTTCGTTTTGAACAGTTTCGCCCTCAGGTTATGGATGTGGACAGCCCGCTGCCCCATATTCGCCTTGATGCGGCGCTGGAATTTTTAATAGGAGACAAGCTGCGATGAATGATTCTCTGAAACCGCGCCGGGATTTCGCACAACCGCTGGCGGAAGAGAACCCGGAAGCGCTACGGGAAAATCGCACCTTCAGCGAGCCGGAAGCGGAAAAATTTATGCCCGCCCTGAATGAGCAGGAGGAGGCAGCGGAAGAGGGTCAGCCCGAGGTGGCGGTGGAAGCCGCGCTGCGTCCGCGCCGCAGCCTGTGGCGCCGCATGGTGGGGCTGGGTATTGGCCTGTTTGTCGTAAGCACGGTCGCTCAGGGCGTGCAGTGGGCATGGCAAGCCTGGCAGAGCCAGGACTGGGCGGCGCTGGGCGGTTGTGCCGCCGGGGGGCTGATTATCGCTGCCGGTATCGGTTCGGTGGCGGGGGAATGGCGGCGTCTGTGGCGTTTGCGCCAAAGGGCCGAGGCGCGCGACGAGGCCAGGGAGTTGCTGGCCAGCCACGCTTCCGGCAAGGGTCGCGCTTTCTGCGAGAATCTGGCGCAACAGGCCGGTCTGGATCAGAGCCATCCGGCGCTGCAACGCTGGCATGCCGCCATTCACGAAACCCAGAACGATCGCGAAGTAGTAGCGCTCTATGCCCGTATCGTACAGCCGGTGCTTGACGCCCAGGCGCGGCGCGCTATCAGCCGCTCTGCCGCCGAATCGACCCTGATGATCGCCGTCAGCCCGCTGGCGCTGGTGGATATGGCGTTTATCGCCTGGCGTAACCTGCGACTGATCAATCGCATAGCCGCGCTGTACGGTATTGAGCTGGGCTACTACAGTCGCATTCGTCTGTTCCGCCTGGTGTTGCTGAACATTGCCTTTGCCGGGGCCAGTGAACTGGTGCGTGAAGTGGGCATGGACTGGATGTCCCAGGATCTGGCGGCTCGCCTGTCTGCCCGTGCCGCCCAGGGAATTGGCGCCGGTCTGCTGACCGCAAGGTTGGGCATTAAGGCTATGGAGCTGTGCCGTCCGCTGCCGTGGATGGATGACGATAAGCCACGGTTGGGTGACTTCCGTCGTGAACTGCTGGGGCAGCTTAAAGAGACCATGCAGAAAGGAAAGGGTAAAAGCGCCGATAACCGCTGACTTTACACCAGAACGCCCGGCTTTGCGTCGGGCTGTCAATTTTTGTTGACAGATCCCTTCTGGGGAGGCCCCTTCTGGGGTATGATTCCGATATCCAATCATTGCTTTCGTGTGAGCGTCATTCCCATGCGTCTGGAAGTTATCTGTCAGGACCGTCTTGGCCTGACCCGCGAACTGCTCGATCTGCTGGTGCTACGCAGTATCGATCTGCGCGGTATCGAAATCGATCCTGTCGGCAAGATCTACCTCAATTTCGCCTCCCTGGATTTCACCTCCTTCAGTAGCCTGATGGCGGAGATTCGCCGTATTGCTGGTGTGACGGACGTGCGTACCGTTCCCTGGATGCCCAGCGAGCGTGAACATCGCGCCCTGAGCGCGGTGCTGGAGTCGCTGCCGGAGCCGGTACTGTCGCTGGATCTCAAAGGACGCATTGAACAGGCGAATCCGGCCAGCTGCGCGCTGTTTGGACAGGGCGTGGATAAACTGATTAATCACAGCGCCTCTACGCTGTTTGACGGTTTTAACTTCCCGCGCTGGCTGGAAGGAGAGCCCCACGAGTCCCATAACCGCCATGTGGCGATCAATGGCCAGAACTTCCTGATGGAGCTGACGCCGGTCTATCTCGATGGCGAAGAGGGCGATAACCTGCTGGTGGGGGCGGTCGTGATGTTGCGCTCCACGGCGCGGATGGGGCGCCAGCTACAGGCGCTGGACGATGTGGATCTCGAAGCATTCAGCCAGATAGTGGCGGTGAGCCCCAGGATGCGCGGCGTAGTGGAGCAGGCGCGTAAAATGGCGACCCTGAGCGCGCCGTTGTTGATTACCGGCGATACCGGTACCGGTAAGGATCTGCTGGCGCACGCCTGCCATCTGGCAAGCCCCAGAGCACGCAAGCCATGGCTGGCGCTGAGCTGCGCCTCTATTCCGGAAGATGCGGTGGAAAGCGAGCTTTATGGCGACGGCGCCACCGGCAAAAAGGGCTTTTTCGAGCAGGCCAACGGCGGCTCGGTACTGCTGGACGAAATCGGCGAAATGTCGCCGCGCATGCAGGTTAAACTGCTGCGCTTCCTGAATGACGGCACCTTCCGGCGGGTGGGGGAAGATCATGAAGTGCACGTGGACGTGCGGGTGATCTGCGCGACTCAGAAAAACCTGGTGGAGCTGGTGCAGAAGGGATTGTTCCGTGAGGATCTCTACTATCGCCTTAACGTACTGACCCTGAACCTGCCCGCATTGCGCGATCGTCCTCAGGATATTATGCCGCTGACTGAAATGTTCGTGGCGCGCCTGGCGGATGAACAGGGGCTGGCGCGGCCGCGGCTCTCCCCGGAACTGGCGGGCGTACTGACCCGCTATGGCTGGCCTGGTAACGTGCGTCAGTTGAAAAATGCCATCTATCGGGCGCTGACTCAGCTACAGGGCTATGAACTGCGCCCCCAGGATATCGCGCTGCCGGATTTCGATGCCGCCGCGTTACCCGTAGGGGACGAAGCGCTGGACGGCTCGCTGGACGACATCACCCGACGTTTCGAACGCTCGGTACTGGTGCAGCTTTATCGCTCCTATCCCAGTACTCGCAAGCTGGCAAAACGGCTGGGGGTTTCTCATACCGCCATCGCCAACAAGCTGCGCGACTACGGCCTGGGCCAGCGCCGCGGCGAAGAGTAAGTACAAAAAAACCGGCCCCTGGGGGGGCCGGTCTGCTATTCAGACGCTTGTCTGTTACAGCGCTTTCAGCGCGCTGTCGTAATCCGGCTCTTCGGTGATTTCGTTCACCAGCTGGCTGTAAATCACTTCATCATTTTCGTTCAGAACCACGACCGCACGTGCAGTCAGTCCTTTCATCGGACCTTCGGCAATCGCCACGCCGTAGTTTTCCAGGAAGGCAGGATCGCGCAGGGTGGACAGCGTTACCACATTATCCAGACCTTCAGCACCGCAGAAGCGCGCCTGAGCGAAAGGCAGGTCGGCAGAGATGCACAGGACCACAGCATTATCCAACTGGCCCGCACGCTTGTTGAACTCACGGACCGAAGCGGCGCAAACGCCGGTATCGATGCTCGGGAAAATATTCAGCACTTTGCGCTTACCGGCAAACTGCGACAGAGAAACGTCGGAAAGATCTTTCGCTACCAGGGAGAAAGGCTGTGCCTTACTGCCGGTCTTTGGGAATTCCCCATTTACGGCAACCGGAGCGCCCTTGAAATGAACAGTTTGGGACATAATTATCTTCCTGTTTACATATGTTTAACTAGCACTCTAGTGTATGACAACATTACCTTAATGAACATAGAAATATGAGACGGGGGCACAAAAGTGCACGCCCGCTATACTCCGGATAGCCTAACAGACAGGAATAACCCTAATGAGATCCGTCAGGATGTACCGTGAAGTGTGGCCGCTGCGTACGCCACTGTTTACCGCCCGCGGCAGCCGCAACGAGGCTGAAGTGGTGGTGGTGGAAATGGAAGAAGACGGCTGGCGCGGTGTGGGGGAGTGCGCGCCCTGGCGGCGTTTTGGCGAAAGTGTACCATCGGTGATGGCGCAAATTGCCAGTATTCTGCCCCATTTGGAACGTAGGATGACCCGGGAGCAGCTGCAGCAGACTCTGCCGCCAGGCGCTGCCCGTAACGCCGTGGACTGCGCCTTCTGGGATCTGGATGCCCGCCGCGCCGGACAGAGCCTGGCGGAATATGTGGGCGTGCAACTGGATTCAGCGGTGGAGAATGCCAGCACGCTGCAACCCGATGAACCACCCCATATGGCCGCTGCCGCCCGGGCGCGCTATAACCGGGGCGCCCGGCTGTTCCGGATTCGTCTGGACGACAGGCTAATCAGCGAACGGCTGGTGGCGATCCGAGAAGCGGTGCCGGAGGCCACGCTGATGGTCGATGCCAGCGAAACCTGGCACAGTGACGGCCTGGCGGCTCGCTGTCAGTTACTGGCGGATCTTGGCGTCGCGTTGCTGGAACAGCCGCTGTCGGCCCGGGATGATGCCGCTCTGGAGAATTTTATCCATCCATTGCCAATCTGCGCCGATGAAAGCTGCCATACCCGCAGCAGTCTGAAGGCGCTGGCGGGGCGTTACGAAGCAATTAATCTCAAACTCGACAAATGCGGTGGGTTGACCGAAGGGCTGGCCCTGGCTGCGGCCGCCAGGGAGCAGGGCTTCGAACTGGTGCTGGGCGGCGCCAGCTGTACTTCACGAGCCGTGTCGGCGGCTCTGCCGCTGGCACCACAGGCGCGCTATGTGGATCTGGAAGGACCGGACTGGCTGGCGGTGGATGTAGAGCCGGGGCTGCGCTATGAAGGCGGGCGTATTTTGCTGGACTAGCGCGAGCCGTCTCGCAAATCATTAATAACAGTGGTGGATAAAATGGTGGCGCATCAGTCGGCTGAATAAAATAACGGCGGGTGCTTAAGGCTGTCTGCCTTAAGCATTGGTGGAAGGCAGGCAGAGAAAAGCCCCAGGTGACGTTTATTATCAACCTGAGGCTAGTCCGCATGCTCGACACATGCAGGTTAGCTTCTTACAGACCACCCGGTCAAGGAGTAGCCGACGATGAAACAGCAGAAGGCGATACTTGTCGCTCTGATCGTTATCTGCATCACAGCGTTTATGGTGGTGCTGGCGATGAGGAAAGATCTTTGTGGAGTCCGCATCCGAAGCGGTCACATGGAGATTTCTGTTTTCACTGCCTGCATAGCTCTTAAGTAAGGTAACCCGGCGGGGAAAGTTCCCCGCCGTATCATGCGTTCGCGCAGCGCTTTAAGCACCCGTCTTTTATTCTGCGTTTTCGGTCCAGCACAGCAGGCGCAGCAGCGGCTCCAGGTAGCGTTCGCTGGCTTCGTCGGCAGAAATAGCTGGCAGCTCCGCCGTAATGCATGGCAGGCCGAGATCGCCGCACCAGCTGCCGAAGGAACCGGGCGTTTCGTATCCGACGCTGGCGACCAGCGGCAGCCCGAAGGCCTCAGCCATCCATTCGCTGAGCGTACCGGTATGGGGGTCTTCAATACAGCTTAGCGGATCGTGAAATGAGACGACCCAGGCGGGATGCAACTGGTGGATAAGTGCACACAGCGCCAGGGTTTCCGGTTCACTGGCGGGCGTTTCGCCGGTGGAAAGTACCACGTCGCGTCTGTCGGCCAGGCTGTTCCAGCGGTAATGAGTCTCACCCTGGCGCCAGTTGGCTGCCGGAAAATTGCGGTTGATATCAACGCCGCGGGCGTTGGCGCGCAGCCCCAGCTGGCAGCCGTCCGGATTCACAGCCAGTACCACATGATGGCGGCGCAGCGGCGGCGCCAGAGTGCGCAGCGCACAGGAAAGGCTGACCATAGCGGCGTTTTCATCGCCGTGGGTACCGGCGATAATCAGCCCGCTGTCGGCATCGGCGCGCGGGGCGGGGAACCATAGCAGCGGCGCGCCGAGTACCGACTCGCCGTAGCGTTCGATGCCCGGGGGCAGGGGGCCGCGCTGTGAACGGGGCAGACGTGTACTCATAGGGCCTTCCTTTTCCTGTTCCTGATTTTATTAAAGCAGCCGGTGATGAAAAAGCCACCGCTTACGCTCCGGGCTGAACAACGCTGCCCCTTCAGCGCGCAACAATTGACTGAGTTAATTGATTTTTTGCGTCTGGTCTGCTGTTATCGGCAACATCACGTTTGTCTTAAGGGCCGTTAATGAAAAACGTACTTCGCTATTCCTGTTGCGCGCTGCTGCTGGCCGGCGCGTTTCCTTCCGCGTATGCGGCGGATGTACCTGCCGGGGTGACGCTCGATACCCGCCAGGAGCTGGTTCGTCATCTGAAGGATGAACCCGCTTCGCTGGATCCGGCTAAGGCCGTTGGGCTGCCGGAAATTCAGGTCATTCGCGATCTGTTTGAAGGGCTGGTCAATCAGGATGAGAAGGGGCAGCCGGTACCGGGTGTTGCCAGCAAATGGCAGAGCAACGATAACCGGGTCTGGACCTTTACGCTGCGTAACGACGCCCGCTGGTCCGATGGAACGCCGGTAACGGCACAGGATTTTGTGTACAGCTGGCGCCGACTGGTGGATCCGCAAACCACGTCGCCTTTCGCCTGGTTCGCCGGTCTGGCGGGTATTCTGAACGCCCGCGACATCGCCGACGGGAAAGTGGCACCCGATAAACTGGGAGTCAGCGCGGTGAATGCCCACCAGCTTCGGGTACAACTCGATCGCCCGGTGCCGTATTTCCCTGCGCTTGCCGCCAGTTTTGCGTTATATCCCGTGAAGCAGGCCAATATTGAGCGCTTTGGCAAGGCCTGGACTCAGCCGGGAAATCTGGTCAGTAACGGCGCCTTTGTGCTACGCACGCGGGTAGTGAATGAAAAGCTGGAGCTGGGCCGCAATCGTCAGTACTGGGATAACACGAAAACGGTGCTCAATAAGGTGACCTTCCTGCCCATCAATCAGGAGTCCGCGGTGACCAAGCGTTATCTGGCGGGGGATATCGATATCACCGAATCCTTCCCCAAACAGCTCTACCGCAAGCTGACGAAGGAGATTCCGGGGCAGATTTACACGCCGCCCCAGCTTGGCACCTACTACTACGCGTTTAATACTGAAAAAGGGCCAACGGCCGATGTCCGGGTGCGTCAGGCGCTCAGTATGACTATCGATCGACGTATCATCGCTGACAAGGTGCTGGGAACCGGTGAAAAACCGGCGTGGCGCTTTACGCCGGATGTAACGGCAGGCTTTACGCCGGAGCCATCGCCGCTGGAGGGAACCCCTCAGCCGGAGCTGAATGCGCAGGCGAAAACGCTGCTTCAGGCGGCAGGCTATGGTCCCGGACGGTCGCTGAATCTGACGCTTCTGTATAACACCTCGGAAAACCACCAGAAGATCGCCATTGCCGTGGCCTCAATGTGGAAGAAGAATCTGGGCGTTCAGGTAAAACTGCAAAATCAGGAGTGGAAAACCTATATCGACAGCCGCAACAGCGGTAATTTCGACGTAGTACGCGCGTCCTGGGTGGGGGACTATAACGAGCCTTCCAGCTTCCTGACGCTGCTGACTTCAGGCCATAGCGGCAATATCGCCCGTTTTCACGATCCCCGTTACGATAAGGTGCTGAACCAGGCAAGCCTCGAAGTGGACGGCGAACGACGCAATCGCGACTATAACGCGGCAGAGAAGATCCTACAGGCTCAGGCGCCCATCGCGCCGATCTATCAGTATACCAACGGACGATTGATTAAACCCTGGGTAAAGGGTTACCCGATTAATAACCCGGAAGATGTTGCCTACAGCCGCACTATCTATATTGAAAAACACTAACGCTTTAGCGCGCTGGCCTTTTACTGCTGGCGCGAATTTGCAGGGTGGATGGCAGCTCGATAATCTGCTGCTGTCCATTGCCCGCCAGCCGTTCCAGAAGGGTTTTACCGGCCAGGGTTCCCGCTTCTTTCCAGGGGAACTCGACGGAGGTTAACGCCGGTGAGCAGACGGCGGCGAGAGTACCGCCGCTAAGGCTTGCCAGTGCCAACCCATCGGGCACTTTCAGACCGGCGTTATGGCAGGCCATAATGCAGCCGCAGGCAATCTCGTCCGAAGTACAAATCAGCGCATCCAGTTCCGGCCAGGTAATACGAATATCCCCCAGCAGGCTGAATCCTGTCGTGATCCCGGACGGAAGGTGAGGCGTGACCACGCGGTGCGGCGAGTGGCTAATCGACAGCATGGCACTGTTCCAGCCCCCCAGAATCTGGCGAAACATCACATTATTCGAGGCGGTGCAGAGCAGTCCCAGATTTTTATATCCCTCCTGTGCCAGTGAATTCACCAGCTTTTTGATGGCGGCGGCGTAGTCGACACCAATGCTGACGCAGGCGGCCTCGTGGTTAATGGCGCCAATCTCAACAACCGGAATCCCGGCGTTAGCCAGCATTTGTGAACAGCTATCGATGTTGTCGATATTAAACTGGACAATGGCGGCTGGATTGTAAGCCAGCATCTGCTGAAAAGCTTTTTCTTCGCTCTGTCCCCCCTGGCCGGACTCAATAAACATCATGGTATAGCCCTGACGTGACAGCACCTCTTGCAGGGTTTCGGAAGCGGCGATAAATCCCGGCACTGAGAAAGAGGGCACAACGCCCATAACAAGGCTGGAATCGGCGGAAGCCAGACTGCGCGCCTGCAGATTGGGGACATAGCCCAGTTCATTCACTGCTGTCTCAATACGTGTACGCAGTTCTGGATTCACTTTTTCGGGCATCCGTAGCGCACGGGATACGGTCATGGTACTGACGCCAACCAGCTTTGCGACCTCTGCCAGTGTGATCTTGCCGGTGTTCTTTCTGCGTTTTTCTTTTGAGCCGTCGTCCGTTGGTAACGTCTGCACGGATGCCCTCCTGTTAGTTATTTCTGGGGCTCTATTGTAAATGATGTTCTCTCGTTTGAGCATTGTAAAACCGCAAATCGTTGAACATGCTGATCAATGATGTTAGCGATAACAAAATTTTTAACATTATCTTGTGTTAGCGCTAACTTTGCGATGCGGATCACGGTAAGCAGCGAATTTATTCCTCTATAGTAGGCCCACTTAAATACAGCGCGAGGCAGTTATGCTTACGACCTGGTTGCCCGAAGAAAATATTCAATTCGTTGATGCCGTCAATGACTGGAAGCAGGCAATAAATTTATCTGCGGCTCCCTTATTAAAAAGCAGAGCGATTACTGAACAATATCTGGAAGCCATTTTAAAAAGTCATCAGGAGCTGGGGCCGTATTATGTTCTGGCTCCGGGGTTGGCGATGCCGCATGCCCGGCCGGAACAGGGGGTAATAAAAAATGGATTGTCACTGCTGCATATAAAAGAGGGTGTATCCTTTGATGCGCGCGAAAATGATCCAATTTATGTTGTTATTATGCTATGTGCACTGTCGGGTGATGAACACATTCGCATGATTAGCGCACTGGCAGAGGTTTTCAGCGATGAAATGCGTCTGGAAGGACTTCTGAAAGCAGAGACAATGCATGACATTCAATGTGTTATAACCAACCGGTGAGGTAAGGAATGAAAAAGATTCTGATTGTTTGCGGTAATGGTCTGGGCAGTAGTTTTATTGTGGAAATGAATGTTAAAAAAATTATCGGCGAGCTGAATAAACAGGCTGATGTTTCTCATACCGATCTGACTTCGGCAAAAAGTGAAACCGCAGATATTATCCTGAGTGCGCAAGATATTGCTGAGCAGTTATCCGGCCATTCAGCCCGGGTATTTGGCTTAAGCAATCTTCTGGATAATAACAAAATTAAAGAGATCCTTGCCGAAAACCTGTAATTAATAGTGTTTGGCCCCACGGAGTCATTCTATGCTGCAATTTATTATTCATGATGTGCTTGGCACACCAGCAATACTCGTCGGCTTATTTTCGCTAATTGGTCTGTTGCTGCAGAAAAAAGCATTTTCAGATGTAGTTTCCGGCACGCTGAAAACCATTATGGGGTTTGTTATTTTAACCTCTGGTGCGGCGATTATCGCCACCACCCTGGCAACATTTAGCCAGCTATTTGAGCATTCGTTCCATATTCAGGGGGTAGTGCCGAATACCGATGCGATGGCGGCGCTGGCCCAGAAGAACTACGGCACGGCTACGGCGATGATAATGGTGCTCGGGATGCTGTTTAATATTGTCCTGGCCCGTATTACTCCGTTGAAATATATCTTCCTGACCGGTCATCACACGCTGTATATGGCGGCGATGCTGGCGGTTATCCTCTCTGTCGGCGGTCTTTCACTGCCGTGGGTGGTGACCATAGGGGCTCTCATTCTTGGTGTGATGATGGTGGTTTCGCCAGCGATCCTGCAACCCTTCACCCGTAAAATTACCGGCACCGACGATCTGGCGCTTGGACATTTTGGCTCTACCGGTTATCTGCTGTCGGCGCTGGTAGGTAAAGCCGTTGGTAAGGGAAGCCCGTCGATTGAAGAGTTGAAGGTGCCCAAATCGCTGAATTTCTTGCGGGATTCTTCGGTGGCTATTTCGCTGACCATGATGATTTTGTTCCTGGTACTGGTCGTTGTGGCAGGCAAAGAATTCGTGGAAAGCAGCGTCAGCGAAGGTCAGAATTTCATCGTGTTCGCTATTATCCAGTCGCTAACCTTTGCTGCCGGGGTATGGATCATTCTTGCCGGGGTACGCATGGTCATCGCCGAAATTGTTCCTGCCTTTAAAGGTATTGCCGACAAGCTGGTAAAAGATGCCAAACCGGCGCTGGACTGCCCGACGGTATTTCCCTTCGCGCCGAACGCTGTCATTGTTGGCTTCCTGGCAAGCTTCGCGGCCGGTCTGGTCAGTATGTTCCTGTGTCCGTTGTTTGGGTTGAGTGTGATTGTTCCAGGCCTGGTGCCGCACTTCTTCTGCGGCGCGACGGCAGGGGTTTACGGCAACATTTGTGGTGGACGGCGCGGTGCAGTGACTGGCGCCTTCGCCCAGGGGCTATTGATCTCTTTCCTGCCAGCCATTCTGCTGCCGCTGATGGGCGATCTGGGATTGGCTTCCACAACCTTCGGCGATGCTGACTTTGGTGTGGTCGGTATCGTACTTGGACATATTGTGGCCTGGTTTAATTAATCGTTTTACTGGAGGTGAGTATGGCGGCTAAATTTTCGCCCTCGTTAATGTGTATGGATTTAACGCAATTCCGGGAACAAATTACGGCAATGAACAGCCGGGCAGATTTTTATCATGTTGACATCATGGACGGCAATTACGTCAGAAACATTACACTGTCGCCGTTCTTTATTGAGAACCTGCGCAAAATAACCGAAGTCCCCATTGATGTTCACCTGATGGTCAATCATCCGGAGGATATTATTCCGCTGTGCCTCGACGCAGGGGCGGACATTATCAGCTTCCATCCGGAAACGGCGAATAACAAGATCTTCCGCCTGCTCAACCAGATTAAAGACGCGGGTCGTCGCTGCGGCGTGGTGCTGAATCCTGCCACGCCAGCTCAGGCGATTCGCGAGTATGCACATCTGCTGGATAAAGTCACGGTGATGTCGGTTGATCCGGGCTACGTTGGTCAGAAATTCATTCCGGAATCGCTCAATAAAATCAGTCAGTTGATTGAAATGCGTGAAAAAAATGGCTGGCATTATTTGACGGAAATCGACGGCTCGTGTAATGAAAAAACCTTCAACGTTATTGCGCAGTCCGGCGTTGATGTCTTTATCGTTGGCACCTCCGGGTTGTTCTCACTGGCGGGAAACGTCAGTGAGGCCTGGGATAAAATGGTCGCAAATTATCGGCGTGAAACGGCGGCATAACATTTAATGTGCTCACTGTGAATTAAGATATTTCTTGGCAATGTTACTGTTATTAGTGACTTTCCGAACAGGGCAACTCCTGATGCGGTTATCCTTCAGTACCGCCGTTGTATGTTTACTGCGCAAGTGGCGTAATAAAACCACATAGAAATCAACCTGGACATTTTGTCGATTGGCGATATCCTGCACCTGTGCTAACTTTCTATTTGCGGGGTTTCAAATTCTTAAGCTCCGCCAGAATGTAAATATGAAACGATAAGTGAGGAAACAGTGGGTATTCTTTCCTGGATTATTTTCGGTTTGATCGCAGGTATTCTGGCCAAGTGGATTATGCCGGGCAAGGACGGCGGTGGTTTTATTATGACCGTGGTGCTTGGTGTTATCGGTGCCGTCGTGGGCGGTTGGATCAGCACTCTGCTCGGCTTCGGTAAGGTTGACGGCTTTAATATCGGCAGCTTTGCGGTGGCGGTAATCGGCGCGCTGGTCGTGCTGTTTATCTACCGCAAAGTGCGCAGCTAATCTGACTTAGCGGCCTGGAAAAACCCGCTGCGGCGGGTTTTTCTTTGCCTGATGCCTGGCTAAAAAATGCGCAAATCGTGGTATAATGACGCGTTGATTCTCGCGTATGGAGGATGTTATGGCTTCAGGTTGGGCCGCCGACGGTGCGGTACAGGATCAAATCGACAGCACGGTACGGGATGCGGTTGAACGGGCGCGTAGCGAGCTTCCGGCAGGGGAAAGCCTGCATTTTTGTGAAGAGTGTGACGAACCCATTCCCGAGGCGCGACGCAAGGCGATTCCCGGCGTGCGTCTGTGTGTGCTTTGTCAGCAGAAGGTGGACAACCAGCGCGCCGCCTGATCCGGATACAACCGGCGTGGCTCAAAAGACAGCCAGCTCCGGTAGCGTCTGCCAGACCAGTAAAATCGTCCGCCTGTGCGGGCGATTTTTTTTGCCTGCGTCATCATGGGGTTGCTTAACAAGCTGGTCGGTCTAGACTGAAACCGTTCGATTATTTTTTGTGATGAGGATTGGATGTGGATGTCATAAAGGGAGAGCAGCTGGATGTCCCGGATGCAGTATTTGCACTGCGTCTGGACGGTAAGGGGGGCGTTAGTGACATCGCTAACGATACGGTTTTCGACAGTGAACACCCCTGCTGGCTGCACCTGAACTATACCCGTAGTGAAAGTCAGCACTGGCTTGCCACCACGGCACTGCTGCCGGACACCGTGCGCGACGCGCTGGCGGGCGACAGCACCCGGCCCCGGGTCTCCCGTCTGGGTGAGGGAACCTTTATTACGCTGCGCTGTATTAACGGCAGTACCGACGAACGCCCGGATCAACTGGTGGCGCTGCGGGTATATATCGATGAACGTCTGATAGTCTCTACCCGGCGACGTAAGGTTCTGGCGCTGGACGATGTGATTAGCGACCTGAATCAGGGAACCGGGCCGACCAACAGCGGCGGCTGGCTGGTTGAGGTCTGTGATGCGTTGACCGATCACGCCACGGAGTTTATCGACCATCTGCACGATAAAATCATGGACCTCGAGGATCAGTTGCTGGACCAGGAGGTGCCGCCGCGCGGAGTGTTGGCGCTGATCCGCAAGCAGCTTATTGTGATGCGGCGCTATATGGCGCCCCAGCGCAATGTCTATACCCGGCTTGTCAGCGAGCGTCTGAACTGGATGGATGACGATAACCGGCGCCGAATGCAGGATATCGCCGACCGCCTCGGGCGCGGTCTGGATGAGATAGACGCCTGTATCGCCCGAACCGCGGTGATGGCCGACGAAATAGCCCAACTGATGCAGGAATCACTGGCGCGCCGTACTTATACCATGTCGGTCATGGCGATGGTTTTCCTGCCCACCACCTTTCTGACCGGGCTGTTCGGCGTTAATCTGGGTGGCATTCCCGGCGGCTCGTGGCACTTTGGTTTTGGACTGTTTTGCGTGATGCTACTGGTGCTTATCGGGGGTGTTATCTGGTGGTTGCGACGAGGTAACTGGCTGTAAAAATAAGGAATTAATTTGCTGGCTAACCACAAAAGGGGAGTAAACCTGATCGAGGTCAATAAACCTGGTGCCGGATCGCGGCACTATCTCTCTCGCAGGTGAATGCAACGTCAAGCGATGGGCGTTGCGCTCCATATTGTCTTACTTCCTTTTTTGAATTACTGCATAGCACAATTGATTCGTACGACGCCGGCTAAATTAGTCGGCTTTTTTTTGTCTGCGATAAGGTGCGGGAAGCCCCCCCGAAACCGGGGAGGCGAGGGCGGTTACTTAATTTCCACTACGTCCAGGCGCTGCAAAGGCTGCTCTGCTTCATCATCCGCCTGCCAGCCCACCGGCTGCTGAGGCAGTTCTTCGCGATCGAACGCCAGATCGCCACCGTCCACCACTTCACTACCGTGAGTGATACCGGCAAAGTCAAACAGCGCGCTGTCGCACAGGTGTGAAGGCACCACATTCTGCATGGCGCTGAACATGGTTTCGATACGGCCCGGATAGCGTTTATCCCAGTCGCGCAGCATCTCGGCGATAACCTGACGCTGCAGGTTAGGTTGAGAGCCACACAGGTTGCAGGGGATGATCGGGAAGCCTTTGGCTTGCGAGAAGCGTTCGATATCTTTTTCGCGGCAGTAGGCCAGCGGGCGGATAACGATATGTTTACCGTCATCGCTCATCAGCTTGGGCGGCATTCCCTTCATCTTGCCGCCATAGAACATGTTCAGAAACAGGGTCTGCAGAATATCGTCGCGATGATGACCCAGCGCGATTTTGGTGGCTCCCAGTTCGCTGGCGGTACGGTACAGAATACCGCGGCGCAGACGTGAGCAGAGCGAACAGGTGGTTTTTCCTTCCGGAATCTTCTCTTTGACGATGCCGTAGGTATTCTCTTCCACGATCTTATACTCAACCCCGATACTTTCCAGATACTCCGGCAGGATATGTTCGGGGAAGCCCGGCTGTTTCTGATCGAGATTCACCGCGATCAGGCTGAAGTTGACCGGGGCGCTCTGCTGCAAATTGCGCAGGATCTCCAGCATGGTGTAGCTGTCCTTGCCGCCGGAGAGGCACACCATAATCCGGTCGCCTTCCTCAATCATATTAAAATCGGCGATCGCCTCGCCCACGTTGCGGCGCAGGCGTTTCTGGAGCTTGTTGAGGTTGTATTGTTCTTTCTTGTTAACTTGCTGAATTTCTTGCATTTTTTATCGATCTCAAAAACCAAAAGGGGCATATAAGGGGCAAAAATTTTTTAGATGGCCAGCCTGGCGTTCAGCATATCTACCTGAGCGCCGTTCATTTCCTCTATCCACGTAGCATAGATCTCATACACCATCTGCGCGTTCTCATGCCCCATCTGGTTCGCTATGAATGATGGGTTAGCGCCAGCCGACAGCAGCCAGCAGGCGAACGTGTGGCGAGTATGGTACGGATTACGACGACGAATTCCAGCGCGTTTTACTGCTGCATTCCACCGGCTGCCGATGCTCGATAATGAGTAGTGCGGTTTTTGCTCGCCATTTTTCATCTGGGCATAAAAACGAACCTGACTTTTTGTTGTTCTGTATTGCCATATTCGCGGTGATGAAAGGTGATTTGCGCCTTCGGTTTAGCGCTGTCAGCTCGCGCTGTGCCTTCAGGGCATCAAGTGCTGGCTTAAGCAGGGCGATCGTCCTGTCTCCCGCAATTGTCTTGGGTGGGCCAAATGTTCCAGGCGCCGTAAGGTTGCGTCTGACGTGCACAGTGCCATTTTCCAGATCGATGTCTTCCCATGCCAACTCCGCCAGTTCTCCATGCCGCAGGCCGGAATAGACGGCGAATTTCCACAGGTTTTGACTCTGGCCCTTTTCGCTTTCCATCAGGTGGGCTAATTCTTCCTGTGTCAGTGGATCTGGCTTAGTCCTGACTCTCTTCAATTTTTTTACCCCCTCATACGGTTTGTGTGAGATGAAGCCTGAGTGGTGAGCAAAGCGGAGCAGGGAACATAGTAACGAGATGTAGTTATCGACCGTTCGCACAGTTCTGCCTGTCTTGTTTCTGCGGATCTGTTCGTCATAGAAATTATCACCGTGAAGCAATCCTGTTCGATAGCCCAGGATATCGCTGCGTCTGATTGTAGCGATGGGGGTTGTACCGTTTACAATGTGCGTCAGAGATCTTAACTGTGATTTCGTCTTTCTTAGCGTGTTTGCTGTTAATTCGATCTCTTTCGCTTTTATCCATACTGCGCATAAATCATCGAATGTTCGGACATCTTTTGTTGTCACCGTTTTTACAGCTTTGCGGGAAGAGGGGAATCTAGCCTGATAGTCGAACTCACCGAGATTTATTTCACTGGTAATTAAAGAGCGAAAGTTACCGGCCTTCTTTATATTGGCAGGGGTGACAGTCCACCCCTTAAGAATTTCACGGCACCGTTTACCCCTGAACATGAACCAGATGCAAATGCTTTTTCCTCTGATTTCTACACCTTTGGGTAATGCTGCCATAATTACGAGTCCTGAATAAACTTGTTAATTCCTGGGTAGTTGTACCAGGTCGTCCCTCTTTTGCTTTCTGAATTCCCCTTCGGGGAAACTCGTTTGAAATGCACTCCTTCGATCCAACATTCCTGTCGGTAATTTTCTATTTGCCGCTTTCCGAGTCCTGTTAATGCGGTCAGTCCTGCTTCAACTAGCGGGGTATGAAGGACAGGGGGCGACAGCAAATTCTATCGCCAGTCGCTTGGTAAGAAATGCCAGGGTATCCCGTGCAATTCGCTGGCTCAGGGACAGGCGCCAGAAACGCCATGCAGCTGACCTTGACGAACTCGTACATCAGCTAATGGCCATAGCCACCGCAGACCCGAACGAACTGACACAGTATCGCAGGGTTAACCGACTCCAAATTCCGGGTTGTAATCAAAGCGCGCTGTATTAAAAACTTCTCACGCTGCACGCTGGATAGTGTTGAAAACGCATGTGAACAACTATTTGGTAGTGGTCTTTATATAAAAGCGCTCATTGATGTGGCGAATCTTGGTGATAGTGTAAATGTCATTGTTGGTGCGGCTCAGGGGTCAACGATATTTGGTGATCAGATGCTGACTGCCAGTGGCGGTGGCTCAGGCTCATCGTATGCTGCCAGCTCTCCCGCTGCGGGCGCATTTTCTGCCGGGACTTTTGGCGGTGGTGCGACTATGGGAGCGGGAGTGACCACCGGACTGGCCTCCGTGCTGGGTATGAATGGGGGTTACGCCTTTGCGGTCTCAGACCGGTGTCTTATTCCGGGGAACGGCGGTGATACGCCTTTTGGGCGAGGGGGGATGTTCAGAGGGAAGCTGGATGAAGCGGGTGTTGATGGAACGGGGTTTGGTAGCGGCGGCAGCGGCTCAGGAAAGACCCTGAATTCAGAAACCGGTTTTCCCGGCGGTAAGGGTGCGCCGGGGATGGTGATTATCTATGAATATTCGTGAGGCATGATATGCAATACGCAGTAGTGATTGATGGTGTGGTGGATAACCTGATTATGGCTCCGGAGGGATTCAGCATTGACGGCGCGGATCTGGTGGCGCTGGATGAAGATGCGCGCGTCCGGAGCGGGGATGTTTATCAGGATGGTGAATTCCGGGCTGTGGAGACAGAATAATCCGAAGAGGGGGGCGTGACAGTCGGAGCTGACGACAGGATGATGCCTGTGTTGGTCCATGGATTGCTCCATCAGTGCCTTTTTTAGTATATTCAGTAAGAAAGATGAACATAGTTTCCGCCAGCCTTCGGGCTGGCTTTTTTTATGCCCGTCAGCCGGAACGAAGTGGCCCGCAGTATCGCAGGCCGTTTTGATGCTGGTCACCAGTAGAGCCCGGAACATTAGTATCTCGAACACCCTGAGCATCCATAAACAGCCTTCTAACAGCCAGGTTTTTCTGAGGATTACTTTGCTTCGTTTTGTGCTGCTTCTTGTCTGAACTCATCAATCGTGTCACGCATGTTGCTTAGACATTCTGCGGCTGGAGTTCCGGCCTTTTCCAGCGCCGGTTCTGCCTTCGCGAAATACTCCTCAATCTTCATCTGATTCGCATGTGTGATTATAGGTATACCGCATACCATTGATGTTCCGAAGCGCTGCTTTAAGGGATCTGCGCTCTTGTCTAGTGAGTTGGTTGCGTTAATTACAGATACTGGATCTTTAATCAACGCGATGCTAAGCGCTGTCGTCAGTTCTTCTGTATGCTCAGCGTCGAGGGTATCACCAATGATGTCAATTTTCCCCGGAAATGCCTGGAGCGCTTTATTATCAGCCCGTTCTATCAGTTGAATATAAACTTTCCATTCGCTTGAAGATGCCACGCAGGAGGATGAGATAATGCAGGCGGTCAGCAAAATAGTTCGCCAAATCATCTTACTACCTCAAGTGTCCTGTCTGTTGATTGGATGATTTTTGTGCGGATAGCTGGCCCGAGTATTATGCAACCTTCAGAGGCGAATCCAGGTGCTTTCGGCGGTTTCCTCTCTCCATGGATACGAAACAAAGAGCGCCCATAACTTTCGCCAGATGTCTGCGTTAAAATTATGGTGAATGGCCCCTTTGAACTGGTATGCCCGCCAATACGCCAGGTACCGCGAGGAATTGGCCCCATCCCCTTAACGTGCTGCCGGTCTGGATTGTTTTTGTTAGTCAGATTCCCCGAATAACCTTTACCGATTAACTTACCGTTGTGCCACAACTCGCCGGTACTCTGGTGGTATATCCATGCCATGTGTTGTTCTCCTATGCCGCGCTGCGCTCTTTCCAGGAATCAGAGTGAATGATATTGCCGTCCTTGTAGGTCCAGGTGATTTTTTCATACATCATTTCGAGCACCTCAAGATGATCATGACGTTCGTAGTCAGGGTCTTTAATATCATCCATAAATGGTACGACACATGTGATGCGGGCATTCTCAAGAAGTACGTTAAAGTATTCTTCTTCCTGTCCGGCGTAATTAATGCGATAGAATTTAAGTTCGGCAGACTTTAAGCGCTTTCCGGAACTAACGAATTGATAAAGGTACGGACTGGAAGAATCCAGCGCTTTGGTCAGGATAAAGGGCGCATGTTCGCGAGTGGCCGTTATCTTACCAGACAAGTTATCTGTTGGGAGAGATACGCAGTGAGCCAGTGCTGTTATCTCTATGCTGTACATCAACAGAGCCTTTGATATCCGCGCCACCATCATCTTTAAGCCACATATAAGCCGGTATTGCCATATCCAGATCCTTCTATTTCCATGTTATTTGTGTGATTTTAAAGTACACAAATTGATGACCGATTAGCAAAGGAAATGAATGAGTGAGTATGGAATGGTGGTGATGCCGCGTATCGATATTAACGCTCACGCTCCGGGCAATTATTAGTCTGGTTGCCCCTGGTGTGTCGGGGGCAAAAATGGGGGCAAAAGGGGCATAAAAATAGGAAATCAGTGTGGATTAACGTAGCAGGTGAAATAACGTACTTGATTGATTTTAAATAAAAATAAAATGTTTTCAGTCAGTTAAAAAAATGACTGATTTACATTGAGGTTGTATTGCTCTTTCTTGCTAATCTGTTGGTTATCTTGCATTTATCTGTATTTCAAAACATCGAAAAAGGGCGGCTCAGTAGGGTGAGTGTAGCGCCAGGACGGCTTCTGCGCCCCACACCCGGCGTCGCTGCTCTCTGGCCGCGGTACGCGCCCGGCATCCTGCGGACGGCGTAAAAAAGGTTAGCCCCATGGGCAAATGCGTGATGCGTATGGTACGGATTACGGCGCTGAATGCCAGCGTTTTACGGACGCATTTGCCTGCCTGTGGGTTGGAAGGAGAAGGTCAGTCATAACATAGATCAAACCCTTCTATGATTTCCCTTCCACCAGGTGCTGTACCGTTTAACACTTGCCCTGGTTCAGATAATAACAATCAAAGGTGATGGGGATGGCACTGGCACGTTCGTTGCGGATGCGCGACTTAGTCATTATGGGATTACTGTTTATTGGTCCGGCGGCGCCGGTGGGGCTATTTGGCACGCTGGATGCCACCAGCGGCGGGGTGGTGCCGCTGGTGTATGTGGTGGCGACCGTGGTGATGGGCTTTACCGCATGGTCTTATGCGCTGATGTCGCGGGCGGTGCCCAACGCCGGGGCGGTTTATGCCTATACCCGGGAAGGGATTAACCCCCGGGTGGGTTTTATCGCTGGCTGGATTATTCTGCTGGATTATCTGTTTATTCCGGCGGTGGCTTATCTGTTTAGCGGTATTTCATTAAATGCGCTGGTGCCCTCGGTGCCGGTCTGGGCCTGGACGCTGCTGGCCGTGGTAGCGACCACGGCTCTGAACCTGACCGGGCTACATAAGACCAGAAAAGTGACCATGACGGTGCTGATTGCCGAAGTGATTGTGCTGGCGCTGATTCTGGCCGGTGGACTGTGGGTGCTGTGGCAGCAGGGATTTAACCGACCGCTGCTGGCGCCTTTTATCGGGATCGATGGGGTAAACAGCAGTGCCGTTTTGACCGGGGTATCCGTGGCGGTTCTCTCTTATCTGGGGTTCGATGCTATTTCAACTTTTGCCGAAGAAAACCAGGGTTCCCGCAATCAGCCCGGTCGGGCGACTATGTGGTGTCTGATCCTGGCCGGGGTGCTGTTTGTAGCTCAGACCTGGCTGGGGGCGCTGCTCAGCCCCTGGGACAGTCAGACGCTCCAGCAGCAGCCCGAGCTTCAGGGCAAGGCATATTATGTGATTGTCGGCGACACTATTTCCCCATGGCTGGGCGATGCACTGGCCTTTGTGAAGGCGCTGGGCGCTGCTTTCTCTGCAATGGTGGGGCAGGCGGCAGCGGGGCGGTTGTTGTTCAGCATGGGGCGCGCGGGTGCCCTGCCTGGCTCCCTGAGTCAAATTGGCAAGCGTAGCGGGTTACCGGTCACTGCGCTGCTGGCCGCTGCTGCGGTCAACACCGTACTGGCGGTGATCGCCGCCAGCGTCGATAACGGGCTGTCTCATCTGGTCTCTTTTGTAGATGTGGGGGCGATTTGCGGCTTTATTCTGCTGCATTGCTCGGTGATCGGCCTGTTTCTGGTGAAACAGCGCCAGCGTAGTCTGCGCTCGCTGCTGGCTTGCGGGCTGATGCCGCTCTTTGGGATCGCGGTGCTGGTGCCGGTTCTGTTCCATATTCACGCCCCGGCGCTGGTGGCCGGGGCGCTCTGGTTAGTGGTGGGGCTGGTGATACTGTGGCGCCGCCAGGGGCACGCTACAGCCGCTTTTTAAGGTAATAAACCGACTGGCCGTCGCCGGGAAAGTCTTCCAGGGTCATCTGCAACTCATAGCCCAGCTTCTCGTAGAAGGGGCGGGCCTGAAAGCTGAAGGTATCCACCAGCGCAAACCGGCAGCCCTGTTCCCGTGCACTCTGTTCGGCGGCCTGCATTAGTTGGCTGCCTGCGCCGCTACCGCGCAGAGCCTCATTAACCCACAAAAAATGGATGGAAAGCCAGTTACCCTTACGTGAAGCGATAAGCCCTGCCTGCGCCCGACCGGCATCGTCATGCATAAATACGCTTAAATCGCCCCAGTTGCTGCGGTCGATAAATTGCGAATTGTAGCTGCTCAGCCCTTTGTAAAGCGCTTCCCTGTCTCGTTCATTAATGGCATTGCTTACCGTTATCTTCATGCTGTGCTCCGTTGGTGGCTGTGCTAAAGCATTTGTAACACAGCCCGGAGGGATAAAACTATCCCCCCGGCACAGGCGTCATTTAGCGTAGCGGTTCGCGGGTGTTAACGCCGTTCACCAGCCGGGTGATACCCAACGGATTTGCGTCTTTCAGGGCATCCGGCAGCAGCGCCTGGGGATAGTCCTGATAGCAGATCGGGCGCAGGAAGCGGTCGATAGCGAGGGTTCCGACCGAAGTACCGCGCGCGTCCGAGGTGGCAGGCCAGGGGCCACCGTGCACCATGGCATCACACACCTCCACGCCGGTAGGATAGCCGTTAAGCAACAGGCGACCGGCTTTCTCTTCCAGCAGGCTCACCAGCGCCTGACAGTCGCGCAAATCGTCCGGCTCGGCAATTAGCGTTGCGGTGAGCTGGCCATGCATTCCCAGTAGCGCCTGATGTAACCCCTGGGCGCTACTGGCCTCCACCGCCACGGTAGCCGGGCCGAACACCTCTTCCTGTAACAGCTCATCGCCGTTAGCCAGCAGTGTGGCATCAGCCTTAAACAGCCATGGGGATGCCTGATTATCATCGCGCGCTTCACCGGCAAGCGTTTCAATCTGTGGATGCTGGCTCAGTCGGTTCAACCCCTGGCGATAGTGTTGCAGGATCCCGGCATTCAGCATCACCTGCGCCGGGCGGCTGGCTATTTCATCGCGCAGCGCCGCCAGGAATTCGGTGTATTCCGGGCCTGCCACGCCGACAATCAGTCCCGGATTGGTACAGAACTGGCCGCAGCCCAGCACCACGGAATCCGCCAGCTCCCGGGCTATCTGCGGGCCGCGGCGGCGCAGGGCTTCTGGCAGCAGGACGATAGGGTTGATGCTGCTCATTTCGGCAAAAACCGGGATCGGCTGTGGTCGGCTGGCCGCCATATCGAAAATGGCCCGACCGCCGCGCAGCGAACCGGTAAAGCCCACCGCCTGAATTGCCGGATGTCTGACCAGCACTTCGCCGATGGTGGTGCCGTATATCATGCTGAACACGCCTTCTGGCATACCGGTCTGGCGGGCGGCGCGGGCGATGGCGTCGGCAACGTATTCCGCTGTTGCCATATGACCGGTGTGAGCCTTAAACACCACCGGACAGCCCGCCGCCAGCGCGGCGGCGGTATCGCCCCCGGCGGTAGAGAACGCCAGCGGGAAGTTGCTGGCGCCAAAGACGGCTACCGGCCCCACGCCGAGCCGCGCCTGGCGCAGATCGGAGCGCGGTAACGGCTGTCGGTCCGGCAATGCCGTATCGATACGTGCGCCAAGATAGTCGCCGCGCCGCAGTACGGTGGCAAACAGCCGCATCTGGCCGCTGGTGCGCCCCCGTTCGCCGCGTAGCCGGGCTACGGGAAGGGCGGTCTCCCGACTGGCAAGCGTCAGAAACTCATCGTCCAGGGCATCCAGCTCGTCGGCGATGGCTTCCAGAAAACGGGCCCGCTGTTCCGGCGCCAGACGACTGTAGGCGGTAAACGCGTTGCGGGCCGCTTCACAGGCCGTGGCGGCTTCCTGTTCGGTGGCCTGATAAAAACGCCACGGCAGCGCTTCGCCGCTGGTCGCGTCCAGGCTTTCCAGCACCGTATCGCCCTGGGCGCTGCGTTCTGAGCCAATAAAGTTGTAACCGGTAATCTTCATGACGGAATACTCATCTTTTAGTGTGAATGTCGGGGTAAGTTGTCGTCATTAACGACCCGCAGATAAAGGGTGGCAGGTTCCAGGCAGCCACCGGTGGAAAGCTGGCCGACCATGCTGCGGTAAATTTCCTGCCACGGCGTTTGGGAAGGCGGAAGCGAAGGCTTCCAGGCCGCCCGGCGACGTTCCATTTCGGCATCGTCAATCAATAGGTCGACCCGGCGCTGGTTAAGGTCCACCCGCAGACGGTCGTTGGTCTCCAACAGCGCCAGCCCGCCACCGACGGCGGCTTCCGGCGACATATTGAGGATCGACGGGCTGGCGGAGGTGCCGCTCTGGCGCCCGTCCCCCAGGCAGGGCAGCGAGGTTACGCCCTGTTTCAGCAGGTTGGTCGGCGGGGCCATATTGACCACCTCGGCGCTGCCGGGGTAGCCGACAGTACCAGCGCCGCGAATCACCAGAATCGATCGGGCGTCGATAGCCAGTTCGGGATCGTTAATCCGGGCGTGATAATCCTCCGGTCCGTCGAACACAATGGCCCGGGCTTCGAAGCAGTTTTCCTCTCCGGGTTCGCTGAGCCATGTCTTACGGAATTCGTCGCCCACCACCGACATCTTCATGATGGCGCTGTCGAAGAAGTTACCGCTCAGGACGATAAATCCGGCCCGGTGTTTGAGCGGATTTTCCCAGTCGTGAATCACATCCGGGTTGTGGTTGCCGGACTCCCGGGCTATCTCGCCGATGGCCTGACCGCTCACGGTCAGGCAGGATTCGTTAATGCGTCCGACTTTCTGCAATTCGTGCAGAACCGCCGGAACCCCTCCGGCCCGGTGAAAGCCTTCTCCCAGGTAACGCCCGGCGGGCATACAGTCCACCAGCAGCGGCACCGCTTCGCCCACCCGCTGCCAGTCATCCAGGCTCAGTTCAATGCCGGCATGACGGGCGATGGCGATCAGGTGCGGCGGACAGTTGCTGGACGCTCCCAGCGCCGATGCCACGGTAATGGCGTTTTCGAACGCCGCTTTGGTCAGAATCTTCGAAGGACGCAGATCGTCCAACACCATCTGGCAGATGCGTTTACCGGTGCGATAAGCCATTTGCCCGCGTTCGCGATAGGGAGCCGGAATACTGGCACAGCCCGGCAACGACATACCCAGCGCTTCGGCCAGCGCGTTCATCGAAAGCGCCGTACCCATGGTGTTGCAGTGGCCGATGGAAGGCGAAGAGGCGGTGGTCAGCTCCATAAAGCCTTCGTAGTCAATCTCACCGGTAGCCAGCAGGTTACGGGCGTGCCAGATAACGGTGCCGGAGCCAATCAGCTCCCCCTTATAGTGACCGTCGAGCATCGGTCCGCCGGAAAGCACAATAGCGGGCAGATCGGTGGTGGCGGCGGCCATCAGGCAGGCGGGAGTGGTCTTATCGCAGCCGGTGGTCAGCACCACACCGTCCAGCGGATAGCCGTGCAGGATCTCCACCAGCCCAAGATAGGCCAGGTTGCGATCCAGCGCCGCAGTAGGGCGACGGCTCTGTTCGGCGATAGGGTGAACCGGGAATTCCATGGGAATGCCACCGGCATCGCGAATACCGGCCTTTACCCGCTCCGCCAGCGCCTGATGGTGGCGGTTACAGGGGGTCAGATCGCTGCCGGTCTGGGCGATGCCGATAATCGGGCGCCCGGACTGTAGCTCTTCGCGGGTCAGTCCATAATTCATATAGCGTTCGACGTAGAGCGCCGTCATATCGGCATGGTCAGGGTCGTCGAACCAGCGCTGGCTGCGCAGTGTGGGTACCGGTTTATCCTTCATGTTTATTCTCTCTTATTAGTATGGCGCCCGGGGCGCGATGGCGGGGCGGCTGGCCGACGGCATCCTGAAGCAGCGTCAGATCGCGGCCACGGGTTTCTACGGAAAGCCAGCTACCGGCAAGCGTAATGCCCCCCAGAACAATAGTGTATGTGGCCAGCACCCAGGGGGCGCCGTCGGCCAGTCCTGTGAGCCAGATCCCGAGTAGCGGCGCGAGTCCCCCAGAAAGCAGGGCGCCGACTTCGCGGGAAAGGGCCACGCCGGAGTAGCGATAGCGGTTGCCGAACAGCTCGGTGAAGTGGGCACACTGGGCGCCGAGCATACTGTTAGCGCCGATAGCGAAACCGCCGACAATCGCCAGGGTGATAAGCCAGGGATTGCCGCTGGCGATCATCATCCAGGCCGGGAAGGCCCAGAGCATGCAGAACAGTGCTCCGGCACGATAGACCCGCAGTCGACCCACTCTGTCCGAAAGCGCGCCGAACAGTGGAGTGGTGATAACGCTCGCCACGCTTGCCAGCAGCACGGCATTGGTGCCGATTTGCGCAAAAGCGGCACTTTGTTGGGCCTGGGTGGCGGCATAACCGGTCAGAAAGGCGATGGAAACCGTGGCATAGAGGGTGGAGCTGCCGGTTTCCGCCATGCGCATCAGGATGGTAGCGGCCAGCGGGCGTCGCGCATCGCGCAGCACGGCCCGCATGGGTGCTTTAACCACCTGCTGCTGAGTTTCCAGGGTCTTAAACACCGGGCTCTCTTTCAACCTTAAGCGTACCCAGATGGCGACGGCAATCAGCACCACGCTCAGCAGGAACGGAATACGCCAGCCCCAGCTCAGGATCTGCTGTTCGGTCAGCAGCAACTGCATCACCCGAAAGGTGATAGTCGCCAGCGCCAGCCCGGAAAAGACCCCGATAAACGGCAGCGCCGCATACCAGCCGCGGCGTTTTGGGGGGGCCAGCTCAGCCATCAGGGTGGCAGCGCCAGACTGTTCGGCACCGGCACCAAAGCCCTGAAGCAGCCGCAGGGCAACCAGCAGCACGGCACCCAGTGGCCCGGCGGGCAGCAGGCCGATAAGCGTAGTGGCAACCCCCATCAGCCCGATGGTGATAAGCAATACCAGCTTACGACCCTTGCGATCCCCGAGCGATCCGAAAAACAGTCCGCCGAAAGGCCGCGCCAGAAACCCGGCGCCGTAGGTGGCGAAACTTGCCAGCAGGGCACCGGTGACTCCCAGTGAGGGGAAGAAGATATGGCCGAAGACCAGCGCCGAAGCCAGTCCATAAATCGCGAAATCGTAATACTCCAGCGCACTGCCGACGGCGCCGGTAAAGATCGCCCGCCGCAACTGACGCGGATCGGGCGAAGTGGAATGATTCTGTACACGCATAGCATGCTCCTCCATTGGGATTGCCGTTACAGCGTGAATTCAGGATGGCGGGCATTACAGCAGGCGGCGCCGGCTCAGGTTGTCAAACAGCGCGCGCAGACCGAAGGTCCAGGGCGGTGCTTGATCGCTGGTGGTGACCCGATTGCGCAGGGCGCCCAGCATCGGGGTGCTAATGGTGACGGCATCGCCGGGGCGGTGGGTAAAACCGGCGCCGGGGCGATCCCGGTCCTGGGTGGGGGCGAACAGAGTCCCCAGGAACAGTGCGAAGCCGTCGGGATACTGGTGACTGGCATTCAGGGTCTGGCTGACCAGATCTTCGGGATCGCGACTGATGGCGCTCATGGCGCTCAGGCCGTGCATCTGGAAGCCTTCATCGCCCTCAACCCTGAGCTCTACCTCGCAGTTGCGCAAATGGTCCAGGGTAAAGCTTTCGTCGAACAGGCGAATAAAGGGGCCGATAGCGCAGGAGGCGTTGTTGTCCTTGGCCTTGCTTAGCAGCAGGGCGCTGCGACCTTCGAAATCGCGCAGGTTGACGTCGTTGCCGAGGGTCGCGCCCTGAATCTGGCCGCGGCTGTTGACCAGCAACACCACTTCAGGCTCCGGATTATTCCAGCTTGAGTGGGGATGAATACCGATGGAAGCACCGCTGCCGACGCTTGCCAGCACTGGCGCCTTGGTAAAGATTTCGGCGTCAGGGCCAATGCCGACTTCCAGGTACTGGGACCACAGCCCGCGTTCGATCAGTAACTGCTTCAGGGCGGCGGCCCGTTCGGATCCGGGTTTTACCGCCCGTAGATCCGGACCGGTCAGATCGTAAATGCGGGCTCGCAGGCCGCTGGCCAGTTCGCCGTCACCGGCGGCCTGTTCTTCGATCACCCGCTCCAGCATGCTGTCGACGAAGGTGACGCCGGCGGCCTTAATCACCTGGAGATCGACAGGGGAAAGCAGATAAGGGCGTTCGGGGTCCGGCGTGTCGCCGCTGTTGTCCAGTAGCTCACAAAGTGAGCCGATACGGCGTCCCTTTGTCTGGCGTATCACATCCCCGGGGCTTTCCAGTTCCAGAAGTCCGGCGACGGTGGCAGCCTGTTGCGAAATATCGAAGACGTCGTCGCCGCGAATCACCACCGGTGAAGGACCGGGGCAGGCGCCGGGAACCCAGGCGCGGCCAATCAGGCAGCCGCGGGTTCCGTCTTCGGGCAGGGTGTTTGCAGGGTTCAGAGCGATGGTCATGGGAGTTTCTCCTCATTGTTGTTATCGCCACGTTATGCGGCGCGGGGAATAAACTCCAATGGCATTCATTCAGTTATCGATAACCAGGCGTTATCGGTCTTTAAAGGGCGCGCTATGTCTGAAATCTCGTTTACCAGCTTTTGTCACTGGCTGAAGTTCCGCCATCTGTTGCTGATCGATACTCTTGGGCGCACCGGGAATATGCATCTGGCGGCAGAGCAGATGAGCCTGAGCCAGCCCGCCCTCAGTAAAATGCTCAGGGAGATCGAAAATCAGTTCGGCTTTCCTCTGTTCGAACGCCTGCCGCGTAGCATGCCCCCCACGGCGCTGGGCAGTGAGGTGGTGCGTTACGCGCAGATTGCGCTTAACGATGCCCGGGGATTTGTGGCGCGTATCGACAGCCTGCGGGCTGGCGGCCACGGCCATCTGCGGGTGGGGGGAATCTTTGCCGCCACGGCGGTGGCGCTGCCCCAGGCTATCGTCAGAATTAAAAAACGCTGGCCGTTGCTGTCGCTGGAGGTGGTGGAACAGACCAGCGACCATCTGATGGAAATGTTAAAGGCCCGAACTCTGGATCTGGCTATCGGTCGCTTTACCGAACCCCAGCAACTACAGCTGTTCGACTTCCGCCCGATGGGGCCGGAGCCGTTCTGCCTGGTGGTGAATTGTCGCCATCCGCTGGCCGGGCAGACTCAGCGCTACAGTCTGGGGGAACTGCTGGCATGGCCGTGGATCCTCTACCCCCAGGGAACGCCAATCCGTCGCCAGATGGAAGAGGCCTTTGCCGCAGCCGGGGTCGCCACGCCACACAATACCGTTGAAACTATCTCGATGCAGACTTTCCTGCAGGTGCTGCAGGGCGGACCGATGATCGGCATGCTGCCGGAAGCTATGGCCGCCGCCCACCTGCACGGGGGGCTGTTGAGCGTGCTGAATACCGATCTACGGCTGGCGCCTCAGGAATATGGCGTACTGACAAGGCGCGGCGAATCGCTCACCGGGATCGCCCGGGAGTTTATGGCGCTGTTGCTGGAGCCAGAGAAAGAGGCGGAAGGCGCGCTGGCGGAAAAGTAAAACCCCGCCGGAAAGCGGGGTTGGAGGGAGTTACTCGCTGGCTTTACTCTGCTGCTTACCGGCCAGCATCGCCAGGAAGTCGTAGTGGCGTTGCAGATCGCTGGCGGCCTCTTGCCAGAGCTGTTCCGCCACTTCCGGCTGGCTGACGTTCAGGCGCCGGAAGCGCTGCTCGTTAAGCAGTGTTTCGGCCAGCGCGTCTGACGGCGGGCGGGAATCCAGCGAGAGCGGCAGTTTTCCCTGGTCGGCGCGGCGTGGATCAAAGCGATAGAGCGGCCAGAAGCCGGTGGCGGTCAACTGGCGCATCTGATCGTGGCTCAGGGCCAGATCGTAGCCGTGCTCCACGCAGGGGCTGTAGGCGATGACCAGCGACGGGCCATCGTAGGCTTCGGCCTCCTGTAGCGCTTTCACGGCCTGGTTAAGCTGGGCGCCCAGCGCTATCTGCGCAACGTAGACGTGACCGTACATCATCACATTCACCCCCAGATCCTTACGCGCCTTGCGCTTGCCCTGTTCGGCAAATTTCATTACCGCACCCAACGGGGTCGCCTTAGAAGCCTGACCGCCGGTGTTGGCGTAGCACTGGGTATCCAGTACCAGCACGTTGACGTTTTCGCTCAGACTCAGCACGTGATCCAGGCCGCCGTAGCCAATATCATAGGCCCAGCCGTCGCCGCCGATAAGCCAGATGGATTTTGCCACCAGGGCATCGGCATCAGTCGCCAGTTGGCGCGCCAGCGGGGAGTCGATGTCCGCCAGCGCCTGGCGCAGGGCGGCTATCTGCTCGCGGCGCTCGGGAATTTCAGCCTCAGCGTTCAGCTGTTCCACCAGTTGCGCGGGAAGCCGATCCGCCAGTTGGGTCAACAGGCGCCGGACCCGATCCGCATGTTGATTGGCGGTCAGGCGGAAGCCCAGCCCGAACTCGGCGTTATCTTCGAACAGCGAGTTAGCCCAGGCCGGGCCACGGCCGTGTTCATCGGTGGTCCAGGGGGTAGAGGGCAGGTTGCCGCCGTAAATTGACGAACAGCCGGTCGCGTTAGCCACCATCATCCGATCGCCGTAAAGCTGGGTCAGCAGCTTGATGTAGGGCGTCTCACCACAGCCAGAGCAGGCGCCGGAGTATTCAAACAGCGGGGTGATTAACTGGGAGGTGCGGATATCAATACGTTCCAGCTTGCTACGGTCGATTTCCGGCAGACTGAGGAAGAAGTCGTAGTTGGCCTTTTCTTCCTCGACGTGATCCAGACGCGACATCATATTGATGGCTTTGATTTCCGGGTTCTGGCGGTCTTTGGCCGGGCACACTTCCACGCACAGGTTACAGCCGGTGCAGTCTTCCGGCGCCACCTGCAGCACATATTTCTGACCGCGCATATCCCGGGACTTCACATCCAGCGACTGGAGCGAGTCGGGTGCGCTTTCCATTTCCCCGGGCGCTACCACTTTGGCGCGGATAGCGGCATGGGGGCAGGCGGCCACGCAGTGATTACACTGAGTGCAGATATCCGGCTTCCAGATGGGGATCTCGTCGGCAATATTGCGTTTTTCCCAGCGGGTGGTGCCCACCGGCCAGGTGCCGTCCGGCGGCAGGGCGGAAACCGGCAGCGCATCCCCCAGGCCCGCCAGCATGGCGGCGGTAACGGTTTTGACAAAGTCCGGCGCGGCATCGGCCACTACCGGCGGCATATGGTGGCTGTTATCCAGCACTTCACCCAGGGTTACCTGACTCAGGGATTCCCGTGCCAGCGCCAGCGCCTGCCAGTTGCGCTCTACCAGCTCCTGACCTTTGCTGCTGTAGCTCTTCGCGATAGCGCCCTGGAGCTCCTGCAGGGCGCTATCGCCCGGCAGAATGCCGGTCAGGTGGAAGAAGGCCATCTGCATGACGGTATTAATGCGCGCGCCAAGCTGGCATTCGCGGGCGATACGGGTGGCGTTAATGACCCACAGGCGGGCATTCTTCGCGCGCAGTTGCGACTGGACTTCCTGGGGCAGGCGCTCCCACACCTCTTCGGGCTCATAGGGGGTGTTCAGCAGGAACAGACCGCCCGGTTTGAGGTGTTCCACCATGGCGTATTTATCGACGAACTGTAGCTGGTGGCAGCCGATAAAGTCGGCCTGGTCCACCAGGTAAGCCGAACGAATGGGATGTTCGCTGATCCGCAGGTGGGAAACCGTCAGGCCACCGGCCTTTTTGGAATCGTAGACAAAGTAGCCCTGGGCGTACCACGGGGTGGCGTTGCCGATAATCTTGATGTTGTTTTTGGTAGCGGAGACGGTGCCGTCGCTGCCCAGACCGTAGAACAGCGCCGACAGGCGGGCATCAGACGGCAGGTTACTGGCCGTCAGCGGCAGGGAAAGGTGGGTGACATCGTCATAGATGCCCACGGTAAAGCGCGATTTTGGTCGATCGGCTTGCAGTTCGCGGAACACCGCCAGCGCACAGTCGGGGCCGAACTCTTTAGAGGAAAGGCCGTAACGCCCGCCAGTGACCTTCGGCAGGGTTTCGCGCTCGCCGCTACTGTACGCTTCCGCCAGCGCGGTCATGATGTCAAGGTGCAGCGGCTCGGCCAGCGCCCCCGGCTCTTTGGTGCGATCCAGCACCGCCAGACTGCGCACGCACTGGGGCAGGGCCTCCAGCAGGCGTTGGGCAGAGAAGGGACGATACAGGCGCACTTTCAGCACGCCGACCTTTTCGCCGCGCTTAAGCAGTTCGTCCACCACCTCTTCGCAGGTGCCAATGGCCGATCCCATCAGGGCGATAACCCGTTCTGCTTCGGGGTGCCCGTAGTATTCAAACGGGCGATACTGGCGCCCGGTAGCGGCGGCGAAATCGTCCATTGCCCGTTCCACATGTTCGCAGACCGCGTTGTACCAGGGGTTGGTGGCTTCCCGGGACTGGAAGTAAGTATCCGGATTGGCCGAAGTGCCGCGAATTACCGGATGTTCCGGGTTAAGGGCCCGGGCCCGATGTTCGTCAATGGCTGACTGGGGCATCAACTGGCGCAGGGTATCGTCCGAAAGCGGAGCGATTTTATTGATTTCGTGTGACGTGCGGAAACCATCGAAGAAGTGAATAAAAGGAATACGGCTGTTGAGCGTCGCCATCTGGGAGATCAGCGCAAAGTCCTGGGCTTCCTGCACGTTGGCGGCGCACAGCATGGCGCAGCCGGTCTGGCGTACTGCCATGACGTCGGAGTGATCGCCAAAAATCGACAGCGCGTGAGTCGCGACGGTACGCGCCGCTACGTGCAGCACAAAGGGTGTCAGCTGACCGGCGAGCTTATACAGCGTCGGGATCATCAGCAGCAGCCCCTGGGATGAGGTAAAGGTGGTGGACAGAGCGCCGGTTTGCAGCGCGCCATGCACCGTGGCGATAGCCCCGGCTTCGGACTGCATCTCGACCACCTGCGGACGATCTCCCCAGACGTTGTTCACGCCGTCCACTGACCAGGCTCCCGCGTGTTCGGCCATGGTGGAACTGGGGGTAATCGGGTAAATCGCGATCACTTCGCTGGTTCGATAGGCCACGGAAGCAACGGCACCATTCCCGTCAGTTGTAATCATAAGCTACCTTCACATTGCGCAAAAAAGGCGATACGGCCTTGCGGCGTATCCGTAACAGGAAATAACAGTTTTCTGTGTATGGGTATGCTTTTTATCTTAGCAGAGGGCAGAAACGACCATTTTCATTTTTGTGTCCCCGGGTCCCGCCTGTACTGCGGGCTGGCCATATTGTGACAATGTCACGTGATAAAAAATGAACGGGATCATAAAAACAGTCAAAAATCTGTTTCAGAACGTGAAATATCAGGGGTTGCCGCTCGACGGCTGCCGCCTGGCTGGCCTATGATTTAACGGTTTTTGTGTCGAAAATTCTTAATTCAGGGGAGATCGCAGATGCGCGCAGGATTTTGGTTGGCAGCCAGCGTTTTATTTTTGACCGCATGCAGTAGCGAGCCGCAGCAGCAGGGGACTGCCGCACACGTTACGCCAGGCATGAAAGCGGCGATGTCCGCGCAGGGTGAAGCGCATTGCGCCATGATTGGCGGTTCGCTTTCCGTCGCACGCCAGCTTGATGGCTCTGCGAAGGGAATGTGTGCGTTGCCGAACGGTAAGCGCTGCAGTGAAGGGGCGCTGGCGTCCGGCAACTGCGGAAGTTACTAAGTTCAGTTAACCCACTCGGCGCGTTTATAGACCAGAGTATGCTGTGGGTTCTTCAGCGTCAGCTTGTCGTTCGCCACGCTGATGTGAGCGCCTGCGGCCAGCATCTGGCCGAACAGATTATCGAGCGCGTTAAGCTGCGGATCGGCGCACATCATCCGGGTTGACGCCAGTTGGGCGGTCAGCACGCCGTTGTTCAGCTCGCCCTGACCGGTGAAGCGGTTGCACATGGCGCCGGAAATATGCATTTTCTCGCCGAAGTCGATCTCCGGCTGGCGTCCGCTTTTGTCTGACAGCGTCAGCGGTTTCCCATCCACGCTTTCCAGCACGAAACGGTGGTGCTGAAGCTGTTCTGCGCTGGCACCCGCCGCGTTGTTATCGCCCTGTGCGCATCCAACCAGCGCGCTACATGCCACCAGAAGCGTGGCTAATGACTTCTTCATCTCTTCTCCCTGATTGTCGTTAACGCTGCCGGAAGTGTGGCAGCGAGGTATGACGCCGTCTTTGCGGCATAGTCTGAAAAGCGCGCGACCGTGACCGCGCACGGAACATTAGCCATTACAGCTCGTTGGCGCAGGCTTCCCCTTTGGTTAGCTGATCCAGGTTTTTCAGGGTGGTCTCTGAAATACCGATCAGCGCTTCCGCGGTCAGGAAAGCCTGATGACCGGTGAACAGCACGTTATGGCAGGCGGAAAGGCGACGAAACACATCATCCTGGATAACGTCGTTGGACTTATCCTCAAAGAACAGATCGCGTTCGTTTTCATAGACGTCCATCCCCAGCGAGCCGATTTTCTGGGTTTTCAGCGCTTCGATGGCCGCCTGGGAATCGATGAGTCCGCCGCGGCTGGTATTGATAATCATCACACCGTCTTTCATCTGTGCGAAGGCGTCGGCATTCAGCAGATGGTAGTTTTCCGGGGTCATGGGACAATGCAGGCTGATAACGTCGGACTGGGCCAGCAGGGTGGGCAGATCCACATACTCGGCTCCCAGATCCAGCGCATCCGGATTCGGGTAAGGATCGAACGCCAGCAGGCGCATGCCAAAACCTTTCAAAATACGCAGGGTCGCGGTGCCTATCTTACCGGTGCCGATAATGCCCGCCGTTTTGCCGTGCATGGTAAAACCGGTGAGCCCTTCCAGCGAGAAGTTGGCGTCGCGGGTACGCAGCCAGGCGCGGTGGATGCGGCGGTTCAGGCACATCATCATCCCCACGGCGTGTTCCGCGACCGCTTCCGGCGAGTAAGCGGGAACCCGTACCACCCGTAGCCCCAGCGCTTTGGCGGCGTCGAGATCGACGTTATTGAACCCGGCGCAGCGCAGGGCGATGTATTTCACTCCCTGACTTTTTAACTCTTCCAGCACCGGGCGGCTACCGTCATCGTTAACAAACAGACAGACGGCTTCACAGCCGTGGGCCGTTTTGGCCGTTTTCTCAGTCAGGAGAAAGTCAAAAAATTCGAGTTCAAAACCATATTCCTGGTTAACATGCTGCAAATATTTTTTGTCATACTGTTTTGTACTGTATACCGCCAGTTTCATAATACTTTCTCCATCAGGTATGGTGCCAGATTATCACCGTTAATATTGTCTGACAATTTTAAAAGAATGCACTACATATCCTGTACATACTCATTAGTTTAGGCCATTGACGCCCCCGGAAGGTACCCAACTTCACCTGGTCGACTAAATGTGTCAGAATAACGTACTGTTTCGGCCTGAAATCTTGCTTAATCAGGACATTAACGGCCCATGAAGGGTAAATACAAAGCACTCATCGCGCTACTGTTGTTATTGATTTTGCTGCCGCTGACGCTGATGTTAACGGTGGCGCACTGGTTGCCGACTCTGGCGGACATCTGGCTGCCGCAGGGTACGCGCATTGCCATGACTTCGGGGCCGCGCATTAAGCAGGGGGCGCTGATCCTGCCGGATTTGCGCTATCTGGCTGGCGAATGTGAACTGGCGAATATTAAGTCGGCGGCGCTGCGTCATCCCGGACGCTGGAGCCTGAAGATTGGCGAGCTGACGCTGAATCCAGACTGTTTTAGCAAAATCCCCACTGACGATACTCCCTCTGAGACGACGCGTACCCTGGCCGAGTGGCAGCAGATGTTGCCCAACTCCAGCGTGGACATTGAGCGCCTGACGCTGACCTCCGTGCCGCAGTATAGCGGCGCGTTAAAGCTGGCGATGACGCCCCGCAGCCAGCAGGTCAGCTTCAGTGGCGATCTGCTTACCCTGAAAGCCGTGCTTAATGGTCGCGACCTTACCGTTAAGCAGTTTGAAGTGCGGCCTTTTTCCGGTATGGAGCCCGCCAGGCTGGTGGGCGAGGTGAAACTGGCCCTGATGCCGGATGGCCTGCCAACTCACGGTCACGTGAAGGCGAGCATGACGCTGCCGCAGGAGCCGCGCCATGCCACCGCCGAACTGAACTGGGAAAGCAACCGTGGTCAGTTGCTTATCGGTAGCGAAGCGTTGGTGGAGCCACTGCTGGATCTGCCGTGGGAACTGAGCCGCGATCGCCTGAAAATCAGCGACGGACGCTGGCTCTGGCCCTGGGCCGGTTTTCCGCTCAGCGGCCGCCTGGCGTTACAGGTGGTCGACTGGCGGAAGGGACTGGAACAGGCGCAAATCACCGCCCGGGTTAGCGTGCTGACCGAAGGGGATGCCGGTAAGGGCAATGCGGTACTGACCCTGGGGCCGGGGCGGTTAAGCATGACCGAAAGCGATATGCCGCTGCGCCTGACCGGCGAAGCCAAACAGGATCAAATGATCTTCTACGCTATGCTGCCCGGCAAACTGAGCGGCCCGCTGTTAGATCCCGCCCTCCATTTTCAGCCCGGCGCGCTGCTGCGCTCGCGAGGCCGGATAATCGATTCGCTGAATATTGATGAAGTGCGCTGGCCGCTGGCCGGTGTACGGCTGACCCGCAACGGCGTGGATGGGCGGCTCCAGGCCATTCTGCGCGCTCACGAAAATGAGATGGGCAACTTCACCCTACACCTGGACGGCCAGGCCAGCGATTTTCTGCCGGACAAAGGGCTGTGGGTGTGGCGCTACTGGGGTGACGGCCAGTTCACCCCGATGAACGCCCGCTGGGACGTGAAAGGGGAAGGCCAGTGGCGCGACAGTGAGATTCGCCTGGCGGCGTTGTCTACCGGATTCGACCAGTTGCAGTACGGCAGTATGACGGTGCATCAGCCGCGCATGACTCTGGTGAAGCCGGTGGTCTGGCAGCGCAATCCGCAGCATCCTGATTTCAGCGGCGCGCTGGCCCTGCATGCGGGGAGCACGCAGTTCAGCAGCGGCAGCGTGCTGCCGCCGGCGGTACTCAACTTTGAAGTCAAAGGCAAAGAGCCCACCACGTTCCTGTATCGCGGCGATTTAACGGCGGAAGACATTGGTCCGGTTCGGGTGCACGGCCGCTGGGACGGCGAGCGCCTGCGCGGCGAAGCCTGGTGGCCGCGTCAGCCGCTGTCGGTCTTTCAGCCGCTGCTTCCTCCGGACTGGAAACTGGCCCTTAAGTCCGGTGAACTATACGCCCAGGTGGCTTTTTCTGCCGCGGCGGGACAGGGTTTTGAAGCGGGCGGTCACGGCGTGCTGAAGGGCGGTAGCGCCTGGCTGCCGGACAGCAAAATTAACGGCGTCGATTTTGTGCTGCCATTCCGCTACAGCGACGCCACCTGGCACCTGGGTACCCGCGGCCCGGTGCGGCTGCGCATTGAAGAGATAGAAAGCCAGGCGGTGGCCCGCAAGCTGAGCGCCGATCTCCAGGGCTGGTATCCCTGGAGCGAAACCCATCCTTTGTTGCTGAGCGACGTCAGCGTGGAGCTGCTGGGCGGTAGTCTGTTGATGAAACAGCTACGCATGCCGCAGCGCGACCCGGCACTGCTGCGGCTGCACAATATCTCTTCCAGCGAACTGGTCAGCGCCGTGAATCCCAAGCAGTTCGCGCTTTCCGGCCGAATTGAAGGGGCGCTGCCCATCTGGTTTAACCATCCGCAATGGATTGTGAAAGACGGCTGGGTAACGGCCCGCGGTCCGCTGACGCTGCGGCTTGATAAAGATATGGCCGATGCCCTTGCGAACGATAACGTGACGGCGGGCTCAGCCATTAACTGGCTGCGCTATATGGAAATTTCCCGCTCCTGGACCAAAATCAATCTCGATAATCTTGGCGTGCTGACCATGGCTTCGGAGCTGGAGGGCACTGGCCGGGTAAACGGCAAAAGCGGCACTGTGAAGCTGAACTATACCCATCAGGAAAACCTTTTTACGCTGTGGCGCAGCCTGCGCTTTGGCGACAACCTGCAATCCTGGCTGGAGCAGAATATGTCCCTGCCTGATGCGCGCTGCGCCGGGCAAAACTGTAAGGAGCAACAATGAACACATGGGGAGTCGCCCTGCTGGCGCTGACGGTCGTCGGGCTCAGCGGCTGCACGCCGCGTATTGAGGTGGCGGCGCCATCTGAGCCCATCACCATCAATATGAACGTGAAGATCGAACATGAAATTCACGTCAAGGTGGATAAAGACGTGGAAACGCTGCTGAAGAGCCGCAGCGATCTCTTTTAACGGAGCCGACGAAGATGAAACGACTTATCAGCGGACTGGTTCTGTTGCTGGCGAGTGTGAGCGTCAGCGCCCTGACGCTGGATGAAGCGCGCAGCCAGGGGCGGGTGGGCGAAACCCTGGGGGGCTATCTGGCGACCATCAGTGCGGATCCGGAAAGCCAGGTCCTGGTGGACCGTATCAATAAAGAGCGCCAGCAGAGCTACCGCGCGCTGGCAAAAAGCCATAACGTCCCGATTGAAGAAGTGGCGCGGCTGGCCGGGCAGAAGCTGGTCACTCGCGCAGCAGTCGGCGAGTACGTGCGCGGTATTAACGGGCGCTGGATGAAGAAGTAGTCAGAGATGGCGGCGCCGGTATTCGCCGGGCGTTACGCCAAATTCTTCCAGAGTGCCGTGAAAGATTTGCCGTTTGTGCCAGGTTGGGGAAAAGGGCGGGCAAATCTATGCCCGCCTCATCAATCATGCAGGAAAATCGCCGTTGCGGCGTGCCACCAGGGTGAGGATACTCCACAGCGCCACCGGTTGCTGATGCTGGTTGACGACTTCGACGGCCCATTCCACCACGCCGACCGGACGATCTTCCGGGGTTTTCTGGGCTTTGGCGGTCTTCTGTTTGCAGGTCAGCCGCGCCTGAATGGTATCGCCAATCTTCACTGGTTCGATAAAGCGCAGATTATTCAGGCCATAGTTGGCGATAACCGGCCCGACGCCGGGGTCGACAAACAGCCCGGCACCGGCGGAAACCACAAAGTAGCCGTGGGCTACCCGCTCGCCAAACAGTGATTCGGCGGCGCCGATCTTATCCATATGGGCGTAGAAGTGGTCACCGCTCAGACAGGCGAAGTTGACGATATCGGCTTCGGTTACGGTGCGGCGGGCGGTGAGCAGGCTGTCGCCAGGGTGCAGATCTTCGAATTCTTTACGGAACGGATGCACCGGGGACTCATTGACCCGGGCGCCCGCCACCCACTGGCGACCGATGGCGGCCAGCATCGAGGGGCTTCCCTGAATGGCGGTACGCTGCAGGTAGTGCTTCACGGCGCGCAGGCCGCCCAGCTCTTCGCCGCCGCCGGCCCGTCCGGGGCCGCCATGCACCAGCTGCGGCAGCGGCGAGCCGTGGCCGGTGGAGCCGGGGGCCGATTCGCCATTCAGAATCTGCAGTCGACCATGGGCGCGCGCCGCCCCCAGCACAAACCGGCGGGCCAGGGCTTCATCATTGGTGACCAGTGTACCTGCCAGGCTGCCGCATCCGGCCCGGGCCAGCGCCATGGCGTGGTCATCGTCCCGGTAGGGCATCAGGGTGGCGACCGGTCCGAAGGCTTCGCGCTGGTGTACCGCCGTGATTTCATCCGGCTGCGGGCAAACCAGCAGGGTCGGTGGGAAGAAGGCGCCAGGGCTACGGGTATCGGGCGTGCCCCCCAGCGCCAGCTGGCAGCCTGCTTCTACCAGCGCGTTGACCTGCGCTGCCACATCGTCACGCTGTTCGCTACTGACCAGCGCGCCCATTTTGACTCCTTCCTCAGCGGGATCGCCCCAGCGAACTTTGCTAAGTCGGGCGATAAGCGCTTCACGTACCGCCTCAAGCTGCGTTTCCGGCACCATAATGCGGCGAATCGCGGTACATTTCTGTCCGGCTTTGGCGGTCATTTCGCGTACTACTTCGCGAATAAACAGCGCAAATTCCGGCTGTTGTGCAGTGACGTCACTGCCCAGTACGCAGCAGTTCAGGGAATCCGCCTCCATGGTGAAGGGGATCGATCGCGCCACCAGATTGGGGTGGCAGCGCAGCTTCTGACCGGTGGCCGCAGAGCCAGTGAAGGTCACCACATCCTGCTCTTCCAGATAGTCCAGCAGGTCCCCCGCGCCGCCGCAGATCAGGCTGATGGCGCCGTCCGGTACCAGATCGCTGTCGACAATGGCGCGGACCATCGCCTGGGTGAGCTGGGCGCTGGCGGTGCCGGGCTTCACGATGGCGGGCATACCGGCAAGCCAGGTGGGAGCCAGTTTTTCCAGCATTCCCCAGCACGGGAAGTTAAAGGCGTTAATGTGTACCGCCACGCCGTCGCGGCGGGTCAACACGTGACGGGCCGCGAACTCCCCCTGTTTTGACAGCGGAATAAGCTCATCTTCGGGCCACAGCTGGTCGTCCGGCAGTTCGCGGCTGCCCAGGCCTGCATAAGCAAACAGCGTGCCGATGCCCCCTTCAATATCCACCCATCCGTCGGCGCGGGTGGCGCCGGTCTGGGCTGAAATCTCGTAGAAACTCTCTTTATGGGCCAGCAGGTGTTTGGCCAGTGCCTTCAGCATGGCGGCGCGCTGAACAAAGGTCATCGCCCCCAGGGCGCTACCGCCGCGTTCAATGGCGTAGCGCCTGGCAGCGGCCATATCCAGCCCATCGCTGGAAACCTGCCACAGCGCTTCGCCGCTAATCGCATGGCGGATGGTACGCCCCTCACTGTTACCGCACTGCCAGACGCCCGAAAGATAACTGGCTAACTGCTGCATAGTTTGCTCCCCATTAAATGTTACGTAAAAACACAATAATAGTTGTTTTGTGAATCATAAAAATCAAGCTGCCATTTAATGTTTTATTAACAATGTGATTTGCCGCCGCTTCGTTCATCTAAGCAACTTAATGATAAATAGGATTTTTATGATATTTATCGTGATTGCGCTCACAGAATGCCAATACATTCTTTGCTCATATGCTTAACTTATTTGTAACTTTTCCATTATGAAGTGATTCATTTTGAATTTATTTTTATTAAAACTGGAATCATAAAGGGGTGGTGCCGTGACGAACCAACAACAACGCCGTTTTGAGGCCGATATCGCCGGGGAACGCGCCATTGAACCTCAGGACTGGATGCCGGATGACTACCGTAAAACGCTTATTCGCCAGATCGGTCAGCATGCCCATTCCGAAGTGGTGGGCATGCTGCCAGAGGGTAACTGGCTGACCCGGGCGCCCAGCCTGCGCCGTAAGGCTATCCTGCTGGCGAAGGTGCAGGATGAAGCCGGTCACGGTCTTTACCTTTACAGCGCGGCAGAAACCCTGGGCTGCGCCCGGGAAGATCTCTATCGCAAGATGCTGGAAGGGCGGATGAAGTATTCGTCCATCTTCAATTACCCGACCCTGAACTGGGCCGATATTCCGGTTATCGGCTGGCTGGTGGATGGCGCGGCCATTGTTAACCAGGTGGCGCTGTGTCGAACCTCCTACGGTCCTTACGCCAGGGCGATGGTGAAAATCTGTAAGGAAGAGAGCTTTCACCAGCGTCAGGGGTTTGAGGCCTGCGTGGCGCTGGCTAACGGCAGCGATGAACAGCGCCGGATGTTGCAGGACGCCATTAATCGCTTCTGGTGGCCGTCGCTGATGATGTTCGGCCCTGACGATGCCAGGTCGCCCAACAGCGCCCGCAGTCTGGCCTGGAAAATTAAACGCCATACCAACGATGAACTGCGTCAGCGCTTTGTGGATAACACCGTTCCGCAGGTTGAAGCGCTGGGAATGACGGTGCCGGACCCGGACCTTGCCTGGGACGCGGCCAGCGGCCACTACCGCTTTGGTGAAATCAACTGGACGGAACTGAATGAGGTCATTGCCGGACGCGGTATCTGTAATCACGAACGGCTGGCGGCGAAGCGCCGGGCCTGGGACAAGGGAGCCTGGGTGCGCGAAGCGGCGCTGGCCTGGGCCGAAAAACAGCAGCGTACCGACGCCGCCTGAGGAGAACCATGATGAGCAAAGAGTACTGGCCGCTATATGAGGTCTTTGTCCGTAACCGCCAGGGGTTGTCGCACCGTCACGTTGGCAGTCTGCATGCCGCCGACGATCAAATGGCGCTGGAAAACGCGCGCGATGCCTATACCCGGCGCAGTGAAGGCTGCTCTATCTGGGTGGTGCGGGCCAGCCAGATCGTGGCTTCCCAGCCGGAAGAGCGCGGCGAGTTTTTCGACCCGGCGGACACCAAAATCTACCGCCATCCAACCTTCTACACCATTCCCGATGGCATTGAACATATGTGAGGTGGCCCGTGCAACACAGTGACACAATCGCCAGCTACAGCCTGCGGCTGGGCGACAGCAGCCTGATTCTGGCCCAGCGCCTGTGCGAATGGTGCGGCCATGCTCCGGAGCTGGAAATCGACCTGGCGCTGGCCAATATCGGTCTGGATCTGCTGGGTCAGGGGCGCCATTTGCTGAGCTATGCGGCGCAGCGGCTGGGAGAGGGCGATGAAGATACGCTCGCCTTTGGCCGTGACGAACGTCAGTACAGCAATCTGCTGCTGGTGGAACAACCTAACGGTGATTTCAGCGACACCCTGGTGCGTCAGTATCTGATGGATGCCTGGCATGTCGCGCTTTACGAGCGGCTGATCCACAGCCGTGATGAAACGCTGTCGGCCATTGCCGCCCGTGCCATTAAAGAGGTGCGTTATCACCTGCGCTTTAGCCGCGGCTGGCTGATTCGCCTGGGCAACGGCACTGAACTTTCCCACACCAAAATGCAGCAGGCGCTGGATGAACTGTGGCGCTTTAGCGGCGAACTGTTCCAGGCGGATCAGCTTGAAATCGCGCTGGCGGAGCAGGGCATTGCGGTGGACTCCCGTACCCTGCAGACCCCCTGGCGCCAGGAGGTGGAACAGGGGCTGCGGGAAGCCGGATTGCGTGAGCCGGACGAAGCGGGATACCGCACCGGCGGTCGTGCCGGGCTGCATAGCGAACATCTGGGGCCGCTGCTGGCAGAGATGCAGTATCTGCAACGCAGCTATCCCGGCCTGAGCTGGTAAGGAGGGGCGATGAACCTGACCCTGACGCCGCCGCAAACCCGCGAGGTCTGGGCGCTGCTTTCCACCATCAGCGATCCGGAGATCCCGGTACTGACCATCACCGATCTCGGCATGGTACGCAGCGTGAAGCACGACGGGCGCGGCTGGCGTATCGGCTTTACGCCCACCTATTCCGGCTGTCCGGCCACCGAAACGCTGATGGCGGAGATCCGCACGGTTCTGGAAAGTCGGGGCTACGGCCCGGTAGAGGTGACCGTACAGTTACACCCGGCCTGGACCACCGACTGGATGAGTCCCGATGCCCGGCGGCGGTTACGGGAATATGGCATCAGCCCGCCGGTGGGGCATAGCTGCCACGCCCTGATGCCGGAGCGGGTCCGTTGCCCGCGCTGCGCAAGCGTTCAGACCCAGCTTATCAGCGAATTTGGCTCCACGGCCTGCAAGGCGCTGTGGCGCTGCGAAAGCTGCCGGGAACCCTTCGACTATTTCAAATGTATCTGAGGTGGCCATGACGACCTTTCATGCCCTGACAGTGGCGAATATCGAGCCGGAAACGGCGGAAGCGGTGGAGATCACCTTCGCGGTGCCCGAGGCGCTGGCGCGGGATTACGCCTGGCGTCCCGGCCAGCATCTGACGCTGAAAGCCCGGATTAATGGCGAAGAGTTGCGGCGCTGTTACTCCATTTGCCGGGCGCCGCGAGCCGGTGAAATTAGCGTGGCGGTAAAAAGCATTGAGGGTGGGCGTTTTTCCGGCTACGCCCTGCGAGAGTTGCAACCGGGCGCCAGTCTGGAGGTGATGGTGCCCCAGGGCAACTTCGGCTACCGGCCAGACCCTGCGGTGCGCGGCGACTATCTGGCGATTGCCGCAGGCTCAGGCATTACGCCGATGCTGGCGATTATCGAAGCGACGCTGGCGACCGAGCCGGAAAGCCGCTTTACCCTGATTTATGGCAACCGCTCCACCGACAGCATGATGTTCCGCCAGGCGCTGGCGGACCTGAAGGACCGCTGGCCCCAGCGCCTGCAACTGCTATGGATCTTCAGTCAGGAGAGCACCGAAAGCGCGCTGTTTCATGGCCGCATCGACGGTCAGAAGCTCCATGCGCTGGGCGAACAGCTACTGGATTTTTCGCGTTTTGATCGTGCCTTTATTTGCGGCCCCCAGGCGATGATGGAGCAGGCCAGCGCAGCGCTGGTGGAACTGGGCATGGCGCCGGACACTATTAATATCGAACATTTTAATACGCCGGGAACTGGCGGCCCGCGGCGAACGGCCGGCGCGGCGCAAGGCACCCGGGTTACCGTGCGTCAGGATGGCCACCAGCGCCAGATTGTGCTGGCCGCAGAAGATGAAAGCATTCTGGATGCCGCTCTGCGTCAGGGGGCCGACCTGCCTTATGCCTGTAAAGGCGGCGTCTGCGCTACCTGTAAATGCCGGGTGTTGCAGGGCGAAGTGGAGATGGCGGTTAACTACAGTCTGGAGCCGGATCAACTGGCGGCAGGCTACATCCTGAGCTGCCAGGCGTTGCCGAAAGGCGATGGCCTGGTGGTGGACTTCGACGTTTAAGGGGGCGAGGTGACGCAACTGATTAGCGAGCGTCAGGGGCGGGTGTTGACCCTGACCCTGAATCGTCCGCAGGCGCGTAACGCGCTGGACAATGCCCAACTGGAAAGGCTGGCGACGGCGCTGGAACAGGCCAGCGGCGATGAAAGCATCGGCGCGGTGGTAATTACCGGCGCCGGACGCGGCTTTGCCGCCGGGGCCGATCTTAAAGAGATGGCCAGTCGGGATATGGTCGCCACCCTGCAGGATCCGCGCCCCGGGCTGTGGGCGCGCATCGACGGTTTTCCCAAACCGCTGCTGACGGCGGTTAACGGCTATGCCCTGGGCGCCGGTTTCGAACTGGCGCTGCTGAGCGACATGGTGGTTGCCGGTGAAAACGCTCGCTTTGGTTTACCGGAAATCACGTTGGGCATTATGCCGGGGGCGGGCGGCATCCAGCGCCTGCTGCGCGCCGTAGGCAAGGGGCTGGCCAGCCGCATGGTGCTGAGCGGCGAACCCATCGACGCCCGGGAAGCCTGGCGGGTGGGGCTGGTGGCCCGGCTATGCCCGCCGGATCTGACCCTGGAGTATGCGCAGCAGTTGGCGCAGCGTATCGCCGAACGGGCGCCGCTGGCGCTGCAGGCGGCAAAACAGGCGCTGCGTCAGGGCCAGGAAGTGGGGCTCAGCCAGGGGCTCAGCATTGAGCGTCAGTTATTTACGCTGCTGGCCGCCACCGACGATCGTCAGGAGGGCATTCGCGCCTTTCTGGAAAAACGAACTCCGAAATTTACAGGACGCTGACCGTGGATGAGCTGATTACCCGTGATGTGCAGCAGGGCGTGATGACCCTGACCTTTAATCGCCCCGAGCGACTGAACAGTTTTAATGATGCGATGCACCTTCAGTTAGCCGAACAGCTAACTCAGGCGGAACGTGACGCGGAAATTCGCTGTCTGGTGCTGACCGGTGCCGGTCGCGCGTTTTGCGCCGGGCAGGATCTTAACGATCGCAATGTGGATCCCGATGCCGGCCCCCCGGACCTGGGGCTGTCGGTGGAGCGTTTCTACAATCCGCTGGTGCGCCGTCTGGCGCGCCTGGAAAAGCCGGTTATCGCCGCGGTGAACGGCGTGGCGGCGGGAGCCGGGGCCACCCTGGCGCTGGGTTGCGATATCGTCATTGCTGCCCGTTCCGCCAGCTTTGTGATGGGCTTCAGCAAGCTGGGGCTGGTGCCGGATAGCGGCGGCACCTGGTTTCTGCCGCGCCTTGCCGGGCGGGCGCGGGCCATGGGGCTGGCCATGCTGGGCGATAAGCTAAGCGCTGAACAGGCGGAAAGCTGGGGCATGATCTGGGAAGTGGTGGACGATGCCGCGCTGAGCGACCGGGTTCAGACAATCTCCCGCCATCTGGCGACGCAGCCCACCCTGGGGCTGGGGTTGATCAAAAGGGCGCTGCTGGCTGCCGAACAGCAGGGACTTGACGCTCAGCTCGACCTGGAGCGTGACTACCAGCGGCTGGCCGGGCGCAGCGCCGACTACCGTGAAGGTGTGGCCGCGTTTCTGGCCCGTCGTCCGCCGCAGTTTACCGGGAGGTAAGATGAACATCAGTGAACAGGCCGTTATCGGCGTGGTGGGCAGCGGCGCCATGGGGGCGGGCATCGCCCAGGTGGCGGCCAGCCATGGTCATCCGGTACGCCTCTACGATATTTCGCCACAGGCGACCCGTCAGGGCATTGCCCGTATCGATAGCGCGCTGGCTAAGCGGGTGGCGAAAGGGAAAATGGCAGAGACGGAACGCCAGGGAATTCTGGCGCGTATCCAGGGGGTGGGCGAACTCAGCCAACTGGCGGAGTGCCGGGTGGTGATTGAGGCGGCGCTGGAGCAGTTGGAAGTCAAACAGCAATTGCTGGCGGAACTGGCGAACCTCTGCGATCCCGGAACCCTGCTGACCACCAATACCTCATCCATTTCGATTACCGCTATCGCCAGCGCCGTACCGGATCCTGGCAGGGTGGCGGGATTCCACTTTTTTAATCCGGCGCCGGTCATGAAGCTGGTCGAGGTGGTCAGCGGGCTGGAAACCAGCGAACAGACGGCCTCTGCGTTGTGCGAACTGGCGCAGCGCTGGGGCAAAACGGCGGTACGCTGCCAGGCCATGCCGGGGTTTATCGTCAACCGGGTGGCGCGACCGTTCTACGCCGAGGCCTGGCGGGCGCTGGAACAGCAGGTGGCGCCGCCAGAGGTGCTGGACGCCGCGCTGCGTGAGTCCGGCGGCTTTCCCATGGGGCCGCTGGAGCTAACCGATCTGATAGGCCAGGACGTGAACTTCGCCGTCACCTGCTCGGTATTTAATGGTTTCTGGCAGGATCGCCGCTTTCTGCCGTCGCTGCATCAGCAGGAGCTGGTGTTGGGGCGGCGGCTGGGGCAAAAGAGCGGTCAGGGGGTTTATGGCTGGCCGCGAAACCCGTCGGCGCTGCCGTTTGTTGCGCCCGAGCCTGCAGCGGCCTCTGCACGGCAGATCCGGCGTAGCCGGGAAGGCTGGTTTGCCGGGCTGGAGGCGCTGGTCGCACCGATCGCCATTAGTGACAATGTCACAAATAAGGCGGTTATCGAACTGGACGATGATGTCGTGTTGATGTTGTCCCGGGGCGACAGCGCGGGCGCTGAAGCACAGCGGCTGGGGCGGGCGGTGGTACTGCTCGATCTGGCCGCCGACTATCAGCGTTCGCCGTTACTGGTGGCCGCCGCCGCGCCGCAAAACACCCCGAACCAGACCGCGAAGGCCCTGCATCTGCTGCAACAGTGGGATAAACAGGTGCTGCTGATTAACGATTACCCCGGCATGCTGGTGTGGCGCACGGTCGCCATGCTGGTGAATGAAGGGCTGGATGCCCTGCAAAAGGGGGTAGCCAGCGAACAGGATATCGATACCGCTCTGCGACTGGGGGTGAACTACCCCATGGGGCCGCTGGCCTGGGGGGCGGTACTCGGCTGGCGCCGGGTACTGGACATTCTGGAACGGTTGCAGCGCCACTACGGTGAAGAGCGTTATCGACCCTGTTCACTGCTGCGCGAACGCAGTCTGATGGAGCAACCTTATGCACAGTGATCCCTGGCAACAGGCTCGTGAGATGTACGCCCGCGACAACTGCGCCCGGGCGCTGGGCATCGAAATCGTGGAAATGGACGATGGCTATGCGACGTTAACGATGACCGTAACTGAGACGATGCTTAACGGTCACGGCACCTGCCACGGCGGACAGCTGTTTGCGCTGGCGGATACCGCCTTCGCCTACGCCTGCAACAGTCAGGGGGTGGCGGCGGTGGCGGCCGGGTGCAGCATCGATTTTCTGCGCCCGGCGCAGGCCGGAGATGTGCTCACCGCCACGGCCCGGGCACGCCATCAGGGACGACGGACCGGCGTTTATGATATTGAGATAATAAACCAACAGGCAAAAGCGGTGGCGCTGTTTCGCGGTCGCGCCCACCGACTGAACGCCGAAACATAAATAATAAATACACAAAATTATTCGCGGCGGGATCGCGGCGGCAACTGCGGCAGTCCCCGGGAGCATAGTCGTACTATGTGACCGGGGCGACGAAGGCAGCCAACAAAGAGCCAGCCCGAAGAATGAAGTGTATTCACCTGTGAGTACCCTACAATGACAACAGATCCCATTGAAACCGCGTCGCTGGACGAGCTACAGGCGTTGCAGACCCGGCGCATGAAGTGGACGCTGGAGCACGCTTATCGCAATGTCCCTATGTATCGTCGTAAGTTTGACGCCGTTGGAGTGCACCCCGACGACTTTAAACAGCTGAGCGATATCCGGCTGTTTCCCTGCACCACCAAGCAGGACCTGCGCGACAACTATCCGTTCGACACTTTTGCGGTGCCGATGGAGCAGATAGTGCGGATCCACGCCTCCTCCGGCACGACGGGTAAACCCACGGTGGTGGGCTATACCCAAAAGGATATCGATAACTGGGCCGATATCGTGGCGCGATCGCTGCGCGCCGCTGGCGGTACGCCGCACGACAAGGTGCATGTCTCCTACGGCTACGGGCTGTTTACCGGCGGTCTGGGAGCCCACTACGGCGCTGAACGACTGGGGGCGACGGTGATCCCGATGTCCGGCGGGCAGACCGAAAAACAGGCCCAGCTGATTCGCGACTTCCGGCCGGATATCCTGATGGTGACCCCTTCCTGGTGTCTGAACCTGATTGAGGAGCTGGAGCGCCAGATGGGCGGCGACGCCAGCGGTTGTTCGCTGCGGGTGGGGGTATTCGGCGCCGAGCCCTGGACTCAGGGCATGCGGGCGGAGATCGAACGGCGGTTGGGCATTACCGCGCTCGATATCTACGGACTTTCAGAGGTGATGGGGCCGGGGGTGGCGATGGAGTGCATCGACTCGCGGGACGGGCCGACTATCTGGGAAGACCACTTTTATCCGGAGATTGTCGATCCCGCCAGCGGGGTGCCGCGGGCCGACGGCGAGCAGGGGGAACTGCTGTTCACCACCCTGACCAAAGAGGCGCTGCCGGTGATTCGCTACCGCACCCGGGATCTGACCCGCCTGCTGCCGGGAAGTACGCGCACCATGCGCCGTATGGATCGCATCACCGGGCGCTCTGACGATATGCTGATTATTCGCGGCGTTAATGTCTTCCCTTCACAGCTGGAAGAGGAGATTTTCAAAATCGAACACCTGGCGCCTCATTATCAACTGGAGATGCACCGCCATGGTCATCTGGATTCGCTGGCGATTAAGGTGGAGCTGCGCGAAAGCAGCCTGACGCTGAACCAGGAGCAGCGCTGCCAGATCTGTAATCACCTGCGGCGGCGGATTAAATCGATGGTTGGCATCAGTACCGATATTGCTATCGTTAACTGCGGCTCGCTGCCGCGTTCGGAAGGGAAAGCGTTGCGGGTCGCGGATTTGCGCCCGGCGGCGAATCAGTAAATATCCGCCCGGCATCCTGTGACTTCTGTATGCCGGGCGGGTAATGCACGCTATGCGTGTTTTTTAAGTACCAGGTCAACGCCTTCATTCAACATTTCATTAATGGACATCCCCGTAGCCTGTGCGGCGATAGTCAGTGCCTGATGGCGCTCCGGGGTCAGGCGGGTTGTCACCTTACCGCTAAAAGATTTATAGGGGGCTATTCCATCTTTACGGCATTCATCAAGGAATATACGCAGTGATTCTTCGCCTTCTTTTTTTAGCTCATCTACGCTCCTGGCGTAGAAATCGGCGCCGCCATTGAGCCCGGTAAATTCACCGCGGAACATCTCAATTTCAGGGTCAAAGGTGATGATTGCCTGATGGCCGTCGATTTTAAGTATATTGATCATGGTCTTATTCCTAATACATCTAACCATATCCTGATAGCGTTTACTGCTCCCTTGTCGGTGGTTGGCCTTGGGTGCGGGCGGTGAAATATCCGTTTTTCACCCCGTAATAAAACAGCAATTCTTGAACCTTCACGTTCATGGATCTCTGCCCCGAGAGCAATAAACAGAGATTCAATCTCTGACCATTTTATCGATCCACTCACCGGGTGTTTGAACAGATCGGACAGCGTCTTTTGATGTCGTTTGTTCATAAAGGGATAGTATCAAAAAATGACACCATGACGCAGCTTAAAGCCAAAGTATAGCGTTAATATGATGAAGAGTGATGGGGAACACAGACAGATTCTCGTCCATCTGATTATTCCCTTCAGGGGCGGGTATTGTCATCGTAAGATGTCACAAAAAAATCCCCGCCGTTAAAGGCGGGGGAGTCGTTTCACAACACTCGAAACGGCGTCAGATGACAACCGCAAACCAAACGTTAGTTGAGCGTTCACCGCCTCGCCATTTCTGGCGCGGGTTTTTATCAGACAATAGTTGAATCTGTGAACCATATCACACCTGGATGACGGCATAATATAATGATTTAACACCGTTTTTAGATACCATGATTCATTATTGAATTTGATGCGCTTCAGGATGTATCGCAATGAGCAAACTGGACAACTTTTTACAGCAGGCGCTGAATGCCGGCTCCATTAGCGGAACCTCGTTGATTATCTCTCTGTATGGCGATGCGCTGCTGCATCGCGGCGGCGAGGTCTGGCTCGGTAGTCTGGCGACGCAGCTGGAGGGGCTGGGCTTTGGCGAACGCTTTGTGCGCACTTCGCTGTTTCGTCTGAATAAAGAGGGCTGGCTGGAGGTGGAGCGGGTCGGGCGTCGCAGTTACTACCGGCTGACGGAGTCGGGGCGCCGCCAGGCCAGGCGTGCGGAAAGCAAAATCTACCGCGCCGCTCAGCCGGAGTGGGATGGTAAATGGCTGCTGCTGCTGTCGGAAGGGCTGGAGAAAAACCGGATGCTGCAGGTAAAAAAAGAGCTGATGTGGCAGGGTTTTGGAACGCTGACCCCGAACCTGATGGCGTCGCCTTCCCAGCGGATGGCGGAAGTGCAAAGCTTTCTGCATGAGTCCGGGGTGGCGGAAAACGTTATCTGCTTCGAAGCCACGGCGCCGCTGCCGCTGTCGCACAGCGCCCTGAAATCCAGGGTGGAGAGCTGCTGGCAGCTGAGCGATAAGAATGCGCTCTACGGCGAATTTATCGATACCTTCCGGCCGCTGTTACCGCTGCTGCGCGAGGCGGGCGATGAACTGACCCCGGCGCGCAGTTTTAATCTGCAACTACTGCTGATTCATTTTTACCGGCGGGTGGTACTGAAAGATCCGCTATTGCCGGACGAACTGCTGCCGCCGCACTGGCTCGGCCAGAGCGCGCGCCAGCTGTGTATTAATATCTATCAACGGACCGCGCCCGGCGCGCTGACCTGGGTCAGCGCCAACAGCGAAACCACGGTGGGCGAACTGCCGCCGCCGGGCAGCGGCTGGTTCCAGCGTTTTGGCGGCCTGCAACCGCCGGAATAAGGAGGTCGAATGCCGATATATCAGATAGACGGGCTGACGCCTGTAGTGCCCGGCGACAGCTATGTTCACCCTACGGCGGTATTGATTGGCGATGTCATTCTGGGCCACGGCGTGTGGGTCGGCCCCAATGCTTCGCTGCGCGGCGATTTCGGACGCATTGTGGTGAAAGACGGCGCCAATATTCAGGATAACTGCGTGATGCACGGCTTTCCCCAACAGGAAACCCTGGTAGACGAGGAGGGCCACGTCGGCCACGGCGCCATTCTGCACGGCTGCCATATTGGTAAAAACGTGCTGGTGGGAATGAACGCGGTGGTGATGGATGGCGCGCAGATAGGCGCCAACAGTATTATCGGCGCCGCCGCCTTTGTGAAGGCGAAGGCGGAGTTTCCCGAAGCCAGTCTGATTCTGGGCAGCCCGGCCAGAGTGGTGCGTGCGCTGCGCCCGGAAGAGATCGACTGGAAGCGGCGCGGCACGGCGGAATACCAGGCGCTGGTGCTGCGCTGCCAGCAGACGCTGCATCAGGTAGAGCCGTTGCGTGAGGTGGAGCCGGATCGCAAAGCGCTGGTGTTTGATAAGGGGCTGGCGGCGAAATCGGAGCGGAAAGACTGAATGAAGTCCGCGCAGCACCGGGGCTGCGCGGATTGGCCAGGCCGGTTATTCATAGAATATGGTGAACTCGACGGCGGCGTTGGCGGGGCCCGCTTTTAGCGGGACGACAGTACCGCTGGCCGAGGTCTGACGAATGCGCGAATAACGGGCCCGTAATGGAATGGTATAGCTGGTAGCGTTGCTGCCCAGGTAAAACTGATTCAAAAAGGCTTTACCGCGCCAGTCGTAATTACTTTCAGCCAGCGCGTTGCTTAAGCCCATGCCTGCATTTTGAAGAGAGATATCATGTATCTCAATGCAAACGCCTTCAGCGCCATTGGCGACCGCATCGGTTTTTACGCATGTATCACCGCCGTAGGTGTAACCTTTTTCATTAACCGGATCCAGACGATAGGCAATAACGGTGGGATACCAGGGGTCGCCCACAAAAGTATTACTGCTGCCTTCACCAGCCCAGCTATTAGTGGCGCCGGTAAAGCTCAAAAAATCTTCGTAGCGACCAGCCATTACCGGGCAATTGATAAGCTGAATATTGAACTCCTTCCAGGGGGAGCTCCAGGTCGCCTGTTGTATCTCTTCGGTTATCTCGTATTCGCCTAATTGCACATAGACATCCGGCGTCTGGCAGCTACCGGCAACCACATTAAGAGAGCCGCTGATACGGATGCGCTGGCCTTTAACATTAAAGTCTGCCGCCATATTTTCACCCGGTTGGGCATAAGTGATAATGGCAGGAATATCAATGGGTAGATTCCAGGTTCCGGCTGGAATATCCCCGGTTTTCACCAGCGCCAGATAGAAGTAGCCTAACCCTATGTTCAGGCTATTTGCATAGGGCAGCTCGCTGTCCGATGTAACGCTTTTTTCCTGGGGGAGAGAGCGGGCAATGGTGTTGTCCCGCCAGACCAGACTGTATCCGATACCAGGCGTGCCGGTTTCATAAATGTCATAGCCGTTAAGTTGCCCAACGGCAGCCGGTGCGCCATTTTCAAATTCAATTTTAGTCACCACGCTGAAGCTCTCTTTGGTGCCCGAATTTGATGTGCAGTTACTGTAGGTGGTGGACATGGCGCCGATATTGGTTATCCGCTGTGAAAATAGCTCGCTGCCAAAAGGCAGATCGCGCAGCGCGCTGACGGTCACGCTGCTGGAAAGAATGGGAACATTGAGTTCCACATAATCCGGTGGCGTGCCAACATCGACGCCATTGACTCTCGGCACGGTACAGGTCACCAGCGCGCTGGCCGAAGTACTGTAGAGTAAAGCGCCTGCGATAAGCGCGCCAGTGGCGCTGGCCTGGCGTAAAAATCCGTGTGGTATCCGCATGGTCTTTTTCCTTAAATCGGGTCAATCCGGTGGCGCTATCAACGCGCCACGCAGCGGCCATTGAGGGTTAACATGCCGCTATTGTTCGCTTTAGCGCGGTTCGGTAACTGGTAATTCAGCAGACACTGCTGGTTCGGCGCTTCGCCCCAGCGTACCTTCAACTGACCGCTCTGCTGGGCCAGGCGGGCGAAGATGCGCCTTCCCTGGCCTACTACGCCCACGGCGTTCTGTTCGCCGTCAAATACATCCGCGCCGAACGGTACGTGACTGTCGTTATCCAGCACGATCAGGACCGGCGTACCCATAGTGGTGCCATAGCTGAGCTTAACCACGGCGCCGCTGTAGGGCGCCACTTTCTGACTGGTCAGATTCAGCTCCACATCGTCGGGTAACCCTTTGGGATCGATGCTGATTTCATTCATCTGCCAGGCGTTAAGATAGGGCACTACCGCATAGCCGAAGCGATCGATCCTGACGCCGGGATAGTTGCTGACGGCGGCGCCTTTGGCGCCTTTCGCTTCCACCAGCGCCATGGTATCGCCGCTGTAGGGTGACAGCGTAACGCCGCCGCTGTGCAGCACGGCGGTTCCGTTCATGCCCAGCGAGTAGTTATGGTAGTGTTTGCCCGCCCCGGCGGAGGCCTGTACCGTGGTCCAGGGGGTGCGCAGCGAACTGTTAAAGGCGCCGCTACTGGAGCCGCCCTTATTGGCGTTAGCGGCGCTGACGCTATAGCTCAGCGCACTGTTTTCCAGCGCGGTGCCGCTCAGACCCACCTGTTCGCGCAGTCGCCCGTCGTTATCCCGGTTCAGGTTGACCGACATCTGGCTAAACAGGCTGTCGCTGGAGAAGGGGATACTCATACTCAGCATATAGCGGGTTTCGTATTCGCCTTCGCCGTTGCGGTTGCGACTGGCGCTCAGACTGTAGTTGATACGGCCAATATGGTTGTTATAGCCGAACTGGTACTGGCGATCGCTACCGCGCTGATTCCAGTAGTCCTGCTGATACAGACTGGCGTAAAAGTTTCCCCAGCCTTCCGGCAGCCGCTGGTTGGCGGTTAGTCCCAGGCGGCTTTTGGGCCGGTACAGTTCTATCTGGCGATCGTTATTATCCATCGCTTCGCGTAGCTGCATGGCGGTCATAAAATCCATATAGCCTTCGGTAGAGAAGCGATAAGCCGCCACGCTGATATTGCTGCCGGTCTGCTGAATCATATGGCTGTATTTAAGCTGATAGCTTTCGCCGGACATCGAGCGGCCAAAGCTTTCATACTGTTTCGGCAGCGTACTTCTGGCGTGGGTGACGTCGAACGAAAAGGCGCCCACGGGGGTGCCTACTGCCAGCCCCAGTTGGGCCACCTTATAGTCTTCGTTGCCCTGAATGCCGGTATAGGCCGTAAAGCGGTTGGAAAGCCCGCGACGCCAGGTGAATTCGGCGAGCAGGGGCTCATCTTCAACCCAGCCCTTACGCAGATGGCCGACGGTGGCGCTGTAGTGAGTAATGCCCGGTCGCAGCAGGTTACTGGTCGAGGCAAAGGGGATGCTCTGACGCTGCACTGAACCGTCGGCCTCTTCGATAATCACTTCCAGTTCGCCGCCGTAACCGGTGGGGTAGAGATCGTTAATTTCAAAAGCGCCCGGCGCCACCGTAGTTTCATACAGCAGACGGTTCTGCTGCATCACCTTTACCCGGGCGTTGGTTCTGGCGATACCGGTAATTAAAGGCGCATAGCCGCGCTGGGAGTCAGGCAGCATCTGCTCGGCGTTGGCTAACTGAATACCGCGAAAGGCGAGGGTATCGAACTGTTCGCCGGTGGTATGGGCGTCTCCCAGGGTTAAACGACTGCTTAATGGCACAATATCGCGCTGCACGTAGGTATCCAGCGACTGATAGCGGCGGCCGGCATCTTCCTGCCAGCTCAGACTGCCGTTATGGCGAAAATACCAGCCCATAATATTAAAGCCGCTGTTAATACCGGCATAGAGCGCGTCGCTTTCGTTATTACGGGTCACGCTACGATAAAAGTTGGCGTTGTAGTTCAGAATACCGGCGGTAATGCCCTGATCCCACAGCGCCGGGTTAACGTAGCCGCGCGGGCGCTTAATCAGATAGATATCGGCCACCGCCAGGGAGAGCATCTGTTCGCCGGTATCCAGATCGAATGACGCCTCCGGCAGAATCTGGTCCACGGGCAGACACTGGTCATCGTCGGCGCCATTCAGTAATTCCAGCGACGCTTTCGAGAGTTTCTCGATATTAATTTCCAGATTAATAAAGGTCTTTTTAGTCAGGCAGATTGCGCCGTCCGGCAGGGCGCCAGAGCCGTCCGACACCTGCAGGTCGTAGCGCCCCATAGCGACGCCATTAATCAGCACCTCGACGTTATATTTTCCAGGAACCGGTACGCCTTTCTCATAGCGGGCAATATCGATCCGGTTTTTGCTGTCGGGGCTCATAAAGTTGGTATTAAATTCGACAAAAGAGGCATCAGCGGCCTGGGCGACAGGAAAATATGCCGTAGCAATGGCAATCGCTAACGGGCAAAGCTTCAGCGTGCCGTTGATCTTAAGGTTAAGGTTCCGTTCCATAATATCTTCCTGTACTGCGCTTTATCATCTGTTTTCCGGCACTACTTTTTTTCGCTATCAATAACGCGCATTGCGCCAAAGTCGTTGATAATAAATGGATAGTAATTCCCTTCGCTGCGGCTTAAGGTAAAGGTTTTGGTAGCGCCAGGGGCTATCATGCCGCCGCTGCCAATGCTCTTTTTCCCCTCGCGGTCGTCAGAGAAATAAGCGACGTTAATAAAATAGGGGCTGGGGTTGGTGGCGGTGACCGTAGTGCCCTGGCGGGACCACTTCACCTGCTGTTGCGCGTCGCTGGCGCTTATAGGTAATCCATCCGGGCGGAAGAACAACTTCAGACGTGAACGGAATGCCATTTGCAGCATGCTCTTGCCTTCGGCGTTCTTCACCTTCGCGGGAATTTCCAGCACGTTAAGATAGAAGATCGACTCTTTATCTTTGGGCAGCGGCTCGCCGGTATAGCGGATACGCAGCGACTGGCCCTTGCCGGGATCGACGCGGTTAATGGGCGGCGTCAGAGTAAAGGGTGCCTGGGCGTTGTCCGGTCGGGAGTTACGATCGCCGGAGTCGATCCACGACTGAATTAATACCGGCGCCTTGCCGTTATTGGTCATCTTGATCGAAACTTCTTTATCCTTTTCCGGATAAACGACGCGGGTACCGGCAATAATAATGGCACTGTGTGCGGAAAAGGCCACAAGCGTGGAAAGCAGGGCGAGAGTGGTGGGCAGTAATTTCATTTTCATCGCTTAAGTCCTTTTTTGCAGGCGAGCATTGCGCTCGCCTGTATCCTTAACAGGAGGAATTTCAGGTACGATTATTCGTAATCGATGCTGAAGTTAACCTGGCTTTTTACCGTACCCGGGGTGGTGGCGCCCATGGCGTAGTAACGTACGGTATATGGCAGGCTGGCAGAGCCGCTGCTCATATCGATACGGGTGGTGTTGGTGGTCTGGCTGGTGTTACCCACCTGCAGCGGCTGCTCGGTCTGCTGATCCAGCAGCTGCAGCTGAACGTTGGTCGCGCCATCGGTCACGCCTTCGTCAGTGTTCAGCAGGTTATAGGTGGTGGTATCGACGGTAGAGCCGTTTTCGAAGAACGCTGCGGCGGTAGAGGTGCTGGTGACGCCGGTGCAGTTAGCCAGCTCAATGCTGAAGCCGGTGTCTGCGGTCGTTTCGCCCAGGGTCTGCAGCAGTGAGGTGCTGACTTCCGGCAGAACCACGGTGGCCGGTGACGCCTGACCGTCTACGGTGATGTCGCAGGTGGTGGCGGTCAGCTTGCCTTCGAAATAGATAGTGCCGTCGGCTGCCAGAGCCTGAGTGCCGAATACGCCAGAAGCTAAAGCAGCAGCCAGTAATGTTTTCTTGATGTTCATTGTACAAACTCCATGTATATTGAAATACCCTTGCGGAATAAACCTGCATTCGCATAACAGCACTATCTTTATGCTTATTGATGCTCTGCTTAGTTGATGAAGACGATAAATTTACGGCCACAAATATATGTGGCAATACACAGCTTTCTTTTCTGAAGGCTGAGGCGGATTGTTATCGACAATTGGATATTAAGATTGTCCTGGTTTGCTGTAAAGCGCTGGCTGGCGTTTTCCTTAAAAATAAGATGAATTTCTTTATTGTTATTCGGCAGGGAAAATAATTCTGAGAATATAATCTCAACTTCCTGATGGTGCTAAATGGTTGTGATTTCAGAATGATTGCAGGTGAATTGTGATGTTCATCATAACTATTGGGCGGTCATTTGGGAAAATAATCCTGGGTTTTTTTGCAGGAGCCATTAAAGCACATTTGCCGTTTGGGAATCGGCCTTACTTTTTATCTCTAAATAAGTACTTTCTTAATAGCTAACTACTAGTGATGAGGAAAAATCCTATGGCTGGCTATTCCTGGAACAGTACGTTTAGGTGATAAATGAAGGAATGACTGTCAAGCCGTGTCGGTTTTCAATGATAACAAAAGGTTTTAAATTTGTTGATTTTTTGTTTTTTGAGGGCGTTTTTTTTGCAAATAGTGCTATGAACAGTGACGCAGACATGATGGATATGCGGTTTTTCTCTTTTTTATCACCAGAAAAATGAGGAACAGAGCTGTCCGGAATCATGATGAATAAGAATTTTCTTGACGAGATTCGAAATTGGTTGAAATATTAATAATTACTACTTAAGGGTTGCGCTATGTGATTGTAACGGCTATGTGAATGTAATGATTGCAGTTTTTATAATTATCTTTATGTTATTAAACGAAAATAGAATGAGGGGGGTAAGGTTTTCTGATTTCAGGTAAAGGTTGAAAATCTGTCTCAGGATTGCATTCAAAGGTAAATATTAAGAAATTTTAATTTATCTGTGCCAGGATTTTTCCGCGCAAAAGAGTATTTGCGTCATATATACATGGTTGATTAATTATTCTAGATTGATTGTTGTAATGGAATGACGAAATCCATGGTTTGTTATGGAGAATCACATGGGGAAACAATTGAGCAGTGACGTAGATCGTGCATGTCAGGAATCCACAATTACTATTATTACGGCTGATAATTATTTTTATTTGGCTGTGAAGTATTTGATTCATTCGATGCTGCCAGAAATTCTGAGCAAAAAAGGGACGATCTATAATGTCGTACATTGTGAAAGTGTATTTCAGATGGATTTTCAGGATGCAATGAAGAGCGAGGATCGCCTGCTTATTGCTGACTACGATGTCCGGCTGATCGGCAATTCTCATATTCTTGAACTGTTACAGGGGATGAAGGTCTTCCGTTCTGTGATGCTGGTGCTCCATAAAGAGCTGGCGGTCTCCGAAGTGGATTACTGCCTGACCAAAGGAGCCCCGGTGGGAGCAATTAAGCAAATCCTGCTGGATTTTATTCTACAACAATCGGTACCGCAGAAGATGAATAGCGGGCAACTGCTGTCCCGCTTTACGCACCGCGAACATCAAATTATTCGCCTGATTTTGAAGGGCCGACGGGTTGAAAGCATTGCGAAAGAGCTCAATCTGAGCCCGAAAACGATTTATGCCCATCGTTCGCGAATTTATCAGAAGGCGGGGGTACGTAATCTACAGGGGCTGTTTCGTTGCGGAGAGTTGAATGCGGCGGAACTGAAATCGCCGGTGGCGTAACTATTGCCTCTTTTGCTTCCCGGAGCCATAAAAAACCCCGCCCATTTATGGCGGGGTCGCGTTCTGTTCTGACGCCTGTCAGGCGTTAACCACCGAGTCCACTGCAGCTTTGGCGTCGTTCTGCGCCTGGGTGGCGATTTCCGGCCCCATGGCGACGCCTTCCGCGAAGATGAAGTTCACGTCGGTGATACCAATAAAGCCCAGGAACAGTTTAACGTACGGCGTTAGCAGATCGGTCGGGCCATCTTTATGAACGCCGCCGCGGCTGGAGATGACTACCGCGCGTTTACCGGTGACCAGACCTTCCGGACCGTTTTCGGTGTAGCGGAAAGTGACGCCGGCGCGGGCTATCAGATCGAAGTAGTTCTTCAACTGAGTCGGAATAGTGAAGTTATACATCGGCGCGTTAAAGACCACGATATCGTGTGCCTGCAGTTCGGCAATCAGCGCGTCGGAAAGGGCCAGCGCTTCCTGCTGACGGGGTGTCAGCGGCGCATCGCCCGGACGCATGGCGCCAACCAGTTCACCGTCCAGTACCGGAATCGGGTCGGCGGCCAGGTCGCGCACGGTAATCTGGTCTGCGCTGTGTTTTTCACGCCACTGTTCAATAAAGTAGTCGGAAATCTGGTTGGACTGCGAATAGCCTGCCAGGATGCTGGACTTCAGAACTAATACTTTACTCATTCACTGATTCCTTACTTTGCGGTTATCGGAACGTTTTCCGTTGCATGAGTCCATGCTATTCATGATTGGGCTACAGTGATAGCGTAATATATCGAACCCTGAATTCAATTTTTTTGAACAAGTCGCACGGCAGCCCGCTATGGTAAACTACGGCTAATTATCTATTCAGCTTTCCTGCGTTGTATCTGAATCATGGAACAAAACACAGCCTCATTCGCCAGCCTTCAGGCTCGCCTCGACGATCTGATGCTAAGCGATAAAGCCCGCTTCGCCCGCCGTCTTCACGGGGCGAAAAAGGTTAAAAATACTGAGTCTCGCCAGGCCGTTTTTGAAAAACTGGCCCAGGAGATAGAAACCGCAGCCGGTAAAATCCTGCTGCGCAAAGCCGCGTGCCCGGCCATCGTCTACCCAGAAAATCTGCCGGTCAGCCAGAAAAAGCAGGCGATCCTGGAAGCGGTGCGCGACCATCAGGTCACTATAGTGGCGGGGGAGACCGGCTCCGGTAAAACCACCCAGTTGCCAAAAATCTGTATGGAGCTGGGGCGGGGGATTAAAGGCCTGATTGGCCACACTCAGCCCCGCCGTCTGGCGGCCCGAACCGTGGCTAACCGTATTGCCGAAGAGCTCCAGACCGAACCGGGCGGCTGCGTAGGCTATAAGGTGCGCTTCACCGACCACGTTGGCGACAACACTATGGTGAAGCTGATGACCGACGGTATTCTGCTGGCGGAGATCCAGCAGGACCGGCTGCTGATGCAGTACGACACCATTATTATTGACGAAGCCCATGAACGCAGTCTGAACATCGACTTTCTGCTGGGCTACCTGAAAGAGCTGCTGCCGCGTCGCCCCGATCTGAAAGTGATTATTACCTCGGCGACTATCGATCCGCAGCGCTTTTCACGCCACTTTAACCAGGCGCCGATTGTTGAAGTCTCCGGCCGTACTTATCCGGTGGAGGTGCGCTACCGCCCCATTGTGGAAGAGGCCCAGGATACTGAACGCGATCAGCTTCAGGCGATATACGATGCCGTGGAGGAACTGGGCCGGGAAGGGCCCGGAGATATCCTGATCTTTATGAGCGGCGAGCGGGAAATTCGCGATACCGCCGACGGCCTGACCCGGCTTAATCTGCGCCATACCGAAATTCTGCCGCTCTATGCCCGACTCTCGAATAGCGAACAGAATAGGGTGTTCCAGTCTCACAGCGGGCGGCGCATCGTGCTGGCCACCAACGTGGCGGAAACCTCGCTCACGGTGCCGGGGATTAAGTATGTAATCGATCCGGGTACTGCCCGCATCAGCCGCTACAGCTATCGCACCAAAGTGCAGCGCCTGCCGATCGAGCCGGTCTCCCAGGCTTCGGCCAACCAGCGTAAAGGGCGCTGCGGCCGCGTATCGGAAGGGATCTGCATCCGGCTCTATTCGCAAGACGATTTCCTGTCGCGCCCGGAATTTACCGATCCGGAAATTTTGCGCACTAACCTGGCCTCGGTCATTTTGCAGATGACGGCGCTGGGGCTGGGGGATATCGGCGCTTTTCCATTTGTGGAAGCGCCGGACAAACGCAATATCCAGGACGGGGTTCGGCTGCTGGAAGAGCTGGGGGCGATTGCCAGCGATCCCCGGCATGACGGCTATCGTCTGACCGACACCGGGCGCCAGCTGGCGCGTCTGCCGGTGGACCCCCGCCTGGCGCGAATGGTGCTGGCGGCGAGCCAGTTTGGTTGCGTGCGTGAAGTGATGATTATCAGCGCCGCGCTCTCGATTCAGGATCCGCGCGAGCGGCCTCAGGAAAAACAGCAGGCCGCCGATGAAAAACATCGCCGTTTCCAGGATAAAGAGTCCGACTTCCTGGCCTGGGTTAATCTGTGGAACTACCTGCTGGAGCAGCAGAAAGCGCTGTCCGGCAACCAGTTCCGCCGCCTGTGCCGCAGCGACTATCTGAACTGGTTGCGGGTGCGCGAATGGCAGGATATCTACACCCAGCTACGCCAGGTGGTAAAAGAGCTGGGGATTCCGGTCAATAGCGAGCCCGGCGACTATCGCTCGGTGCACTGCGCGCTGCTGACCGGCCTGCTTTCCCATATCGGCATGAAAGATACCGATAAACAGGAGTTCACCGGCGCCCGTAACGCCCGGTTTGCGATCTTCCCGGGCTCCGGGCTGTTTAAGAAGCCGCCCAAATGGACCATGGTGGCGGAACTGGTGGAAACCAGCCGCCTGTGGGGGCGTATTGCCGCGCGCATCGATCCCGAATGGATCGAGCCGCTGGCCGGGGATCTGATTAAGCGTTCATATAGCGAACCTCACTGGGAACGCGGTCAGGGCGCGGTCATGGCCAGCGAAAAGGTAACCCTGTTCGGCCTGCCCATTGTGGCGGCGCGTAAGGTGAACTACAGCCAGATCGATCCCGTATTGTGTCGTGAACTGTTTATCCGCCATGCGCTGGTGGAAGGCGACTGGCAGACCCGCCACGCCTTCTTCCGGGAAAATCAGAAGCTGCGGGCCGAAGTCGAGGAGCTGGAGCATCGCTCCCGGCGGCGCGATATTCTGGTGGATGACGATACGCTGTTCGAATTCTACGACCAGCGCATCGGTCATGAGGCTATCTCGGGCCGTCATTTCGATAGCTGGTGGAAGAAGGCCAGCCGGGAAAACCCGGAGCTGCTCAACTTTGAAAAGAGCATGCTGATTAAGGAAGGCGCGGATAAGGTCAGCTCGCTCGACTATCCCAACTTCTGGCATCAGGGCAATCTGAAGCTGCGCCTGAGCTACCAGTTTGAACCCGGGGCCGATGCCGACGGCGTCACGGTCCATATTCCGCTGCCGGTGCTGAATCAGGTGGAGGAGAGCGGTTTCGAATGGCTGGTGCCGGGGATGCGCCGCGATCTGATTATCGCCCTGATTAAGTCGCTGCCGAAACCGGTGCGGCGCAATTTTGTTCCGGCGCCGAACTACGCCGAAGCCTTCCTGGGGCGCGTCACGCCGCTGGAAATGCCGCTGCTGGAAAGCCTGGAGCGTGAGCTGCGCCGTATGACCGGCGTGACCGTTGAGCGCGATGCCTGGCAGTGGGATATGGTGCCCGATCACCTGAAAATTACCTTCCGGGTGGTGGATGAACGCAATAAGCCCCTGCGCGAAGGCAAGGGTCTCGAGGCCCTGAAAGGGGCGCTGAAAGGAAAAGTACAGGAGACCCTTTCCGCGGTGGCGGATGACGGTATCGAACAGAGCGGGCTGCACCTCTGGAGCTTCGGCACGCTGCCGGAAAGCTACGAGCAGAAGCGCGGCGGCTACAAGGTGAAAGCCTGGCCTGCGCTGGTGGATGAAAAAGAGAGCGTCGGCATTAAGCTGTTCGACAACCCTCAGGAACAGCGGCATGCCATGTGGCGCGGCCTGCGACGTCTGCTGCTGTTGAATATTCCATCGCCCATCAAATATCTGCACGAAAAGCTGCCCAACAAAGCGAAGCTCGGGCTCTACTTTAACCCCTACGGCAAGGTGCTGGATCTGATTGACGACTGCATCGCCTGTGGGGTGGACCGCCTGATTGAGCAGGCCGGCGGCCCGGTCTACGACGAAGCCGGTTTTAATCGCCTGCACGACAAAGTACGCGCCGAACTTAACGATGCGGTGGTCGATATCGCGCAGCAGGTGGAGCGCATCCTGAGCGAGGTCTTTGCCATTAATAAACGCCTGAAAGGGCGGGTGGATATGACCATGGCGCTGGGGCTGTCGGATATTAAGGCCCAGATGAGCGGGCTAATCTATCGCGGCTTCGTCACCGGCAACGGCTGGCAGCGGCTGGGGGATACCCTGCGCTATTTACAGGCAATCGAGAAGCGGCTGGAGAAGATGGCGGTGGATCCGCATCGCGATCGCGCACAGATGTTGAAGGTGGAACAGGTGCAGCAGGCCTGGCGCCAGTGGCTGAACAAATTACCCGCGGCCCGTCGGGAAGATGAAGAGGTACAGGCGATCCGCTGGATGCTTGAAGAGCTACGGGTCAGCTACTTCGCCCAGCAGCTCGGCACTCCTTATCCGGTTTCCGATAAGCGGGTGCAGCAGGCCATGGAGCAGATTAGCGTTTGAGTGGTCAACGGTTGAAACGGGGCGCCAGTGAGGGCGCCCCGTTTTTTTGCGTGGCGTTACGCAGGGTTCAGTGGTTGTTTTTGCAATGTTGAGTTTCCCGGAGCACAATATTTATACACATCATCTATACACACTCAGGAGGCGTGTTATGGCATATCGCGTCACGGATAAGAAAAGAACCAATGTCACCATTCGCGCCGATCTGTTGCAGGAAGCACGCGCCTGCGGGATTAACCTGTCGGCCCTGTTGGAACACTCTTTACAGGAAAAGTTAAAAGAGGCGCGTAGGGTACGCTATCTGGAAGAAAATCAGGCGGCTTTTGAATCGCATAATCGCTTTATCCAGAAGGCAGGCCTGTTTTCAGATGATGAAGGCATTCTGTGATGACGCAGTTTGATGTCTATTGTAACCACGGTCGGGGACGGGAGCATTACCCCTATTTTATGGTGCTTCAGCATGATCTTTTTGATGCCCTGAGCACCCGTCTGGTTGTTCCATTGGCCCATCGCGGCGGGCTGGTTCCCGTTAAGGGCATCCATCTTTGCCTGAGCATTGAGGGTAAAGAGTGTCTGGTGCTAATGGATCTGATGACCAGCGTGGACAGGCAAAGGCTGGCACGAACTCCGGTAGGTAGCGCGCAATCCTTGCGCACTGAGATTATTGCGGCTCTGGATCTGCTGGTTACCGGAATTTAATCTGCCAGATACGCCCTCTGATTATCAGGAAAGATGGGTCTGACCGTCCGGCGCCCGGGGCGTGCGTTGGCGGGTGGCGAAGAAGATTGCCAGCAGCGATATCAATACGGTCACTGCCATATACCAGGCTACCGGAGTCCAGTCGCCGCCGGAGCTTGCCAGCAGTCCTGTGGCGATAAGCGGCGCGGTGCCGCCAGCCAGCGCGGCGCCCAGCTGGTACCCCAGAGTAATGCCGGTATAACGGACGCTGGCGTGGAAGATTTCCGAACACAGGGTGCCCAGCACCGCCGTGACCGGTGCCCAAAGAATACCGAAGGCAATCACCGTCGCCAGCATAATGCCCCAGGTGGTGCCGGTATCCAGCAACATAAACCAGGGAACGATAAACAGCCCCATCAGCACCACGCCCATGGTATAGGTGCGCTTACGGCCAATCCTGTCGGAAAGTAGCCCCATTAGCGGGATCATCACGGTGGCTATCAGCGCCCCCAGGGTCACCGACTCCAGCGCCTGGGATCTTTCGTAACTCAGCGTGCTGGTGGCGTAACTGACCACAAAGGTAGAAAAAATATAGAAGGGGGCGGTTTCCACCACTTTCAGTCCGGCGGCGATCAGCACTTCGCGCCAGTGGTGTTGCAGCGTGGCCCGCAGCGGCGCCTTGCTGACCTGACCGCTGCGTTTCAGATTCTTAAAGTCCGGGGTTTCGTCGATGTCCTTACGGATCCACAACCCCAGAATCACCAGTACCGAACTCATCAGAAACGGAATGCGCCAGCCCCAGCTCAGGAACTGCTCTTCGTTAAACATCGTCATCAGCGAAACAATAAAAGTCGCCATCAGCATGCCGATAGTGACTCCCGCCTGGGGAATGCTGCCAAAAAAACCTTTACGCTTTTCCGGCGCATACTCATAGGCCAGCAGCAGGGCGCCGCCCCATTCACCGCCAATGCCCAGCCCCTGGATTACCCGCATCAGAATCAGCAGTGCCGGTGCCCACATGCCGATACTCTCATAGGTGGGCAGCAGGCCGATCATCACGGTGGCGCCCCCCATCAGCGACAGGGTCAGCACCAGGGTTTTTTTACGACCAATGCGATCACCGATATGGGCGAACAGCACGCCGCCGATGGGACGAATAAAAAAGGTCAGAGAAAAGGAGAGCCAGGAGAGCATCAGCCCAATCACCGGGTCCACCATCGGGAAGAAAATCTTGTTAAACACCAGCGCGGCTGCGGTGCCATACAGAAAATAGTCGAACCACTCGATGGAGCTACCGGTCAGACTGGCGATAAGCACCTTCTTATTCTTGCGCAGAATAGCGGCGCTGCTTTCATGGGCTGTCATGGTCTTTTCCTCGCTACTGGGTTCCTCGAGTAACACCGAATCGCCAAATCGGGTGCAACCTCTGCGGACGTGAGGGTTATAAAATTGTTAATAATGCTGGGGTTTGCTGTAACATTTGGCAAGAGGAAACCCTGATGGAAACCCCAAAAACCGGCGCTGGTAATGGAGTTTTATTCTGTATTTTCAGTGAATAGTAAAATAAAAGGATAAAAACCAGCCGCTGGTCCGGTCTGTTATCAGGGTGCAACCGGGCAATTTTTAGATGTTTCTGGTTATTTCAACCTGATGGGAATTCTGTGCGCAAGCCGTCAAAAATTTACTGCCGCTGACGGTAAAAAGCTAAATAAAGCCATCATCCTGACCACGCAGGCTGGCGCTGGCACCCGACTACATACCGCGACGGTGATAAATAAAATGAGACTTCTTGCAACCCTGATAAGGAAGGCCGGATTCCTGAAGTTGATGTAAAGACCATGATATTGTTTTGTTTTTTATTATTTCTGGCATTTATCGGAACTATTCCTTTTCATCTTATTAATCTGTCATTCATTTCTGAATGATATTTATTGAGCCATTTTTAGGACTTTCACCATATTTATTTTTGGAGTTTTCTTTAGAGTATCAGGCAACCAGCGCACTCGACTATTTACAGGATAGTGGTGCCGTGGATGGTATATAAATTAAAGCATTCTCTATCAGTTTATCTGATGTTCAGAGGATTTTTAGCGAGCGTCTAATGTCAGGAAAAAATGTTTTATTTATTGGTGCCCATCCGGATGATATCGAGTTGGGGTGTGGGGCGACTATGATAAAAGAGATCGATAACGGAAATAGGGTGGTTTCAGTTGTATTATCTCGGGGGATGTCTGGCGGCGAAGAGACCAGGATGGTAGAAACCTGTTCAGCGCTAAGCCTATTAGGATGTCGCCGTATTTTCTGTCTTGATTTTGACGATACCCGACTTGATTTTTTTCTGGATAAAATAATACTGGCTATTGAAAACATTATCGTTAAAGATATTACCCCCTCTGGAGAATTACACCGTGTTTACACCATGCAGAAGGATGATCGTCATCAAGATCACCGGGCTGTATATTATGCTTCGATCGTGGCATGTCGTGGGGCGCATGATATTTTTTGTTATGAAGTGCCAAGCTCTCTGGAGTATGCCGTGCCTCAGGTTTATTCAATAATCAATGAAAGTTGCCTTGAAAGAAAAATTATGGCGCTTCAGTTGCATACCAGTCAAAGCCATCGTCCCTATATGCAACCAGAACAAATTAGAGTTATGGCTCAGTTTCGTGGGCGAATGGCCGGAAATTATCAGTATGCTGAAGCTTTTTTTATTCATAAAATGGTGTTGCAGGCGTGAAGACAACAATATTCGTATTAATGTGCATTTCGATGCTTATTTACATATTACTCTGTTTACGCAGAAAGCCAAGCGAACAACTGGCTTCGGTAGATGCTATAGTTCCTGCCTTTAATGAGGGACCTTGCCTGGAAAGCAGTTTAAATAATTTGTTGGGTAACCATTATATCAATCAAGTGATCTGTGTTGATGACGGGTCAACAGATGAGACGCCGCAAGTTCTTGAGCAATTGCAAAAGAAGTGGGGAGAACGTCTTATCGTTATTCATCAAAGCAATACAGGCAAAGGCGGCGCTCTGATGAAGGGAATTAAACGCTCATCGGCGCAGTATGTTTTTCTGACGGATGCCGATACCCGCGTTCCACAGGATAATGGGTTGGGCTATATGCTGGCAGAAATAGAGAATGGCGCCGATGCTGTTGGGGGGATTCCATCGTCCGATCTACGCTACGGTAAGTTCCTGCCGCATATTCGGGCGACGGTAAAAATGCCGATGATTATTATGAAAAGAACCCTCCAGCAGTTCCTGGGAGGTGCTCCCTTTATTATAAGCGGTGCCTGCGGTATGTTTCGCAGGGAAATATTACTCAGGCATGGTTTTTCAGATCGAACCCGCGTGGAGGATCTGGATCTCACCTGGACGCTGATTGCGAACGGATTCCGCATTCGGCAGTGCAACCGCTGTATTGTCTACCCACAGGAATGCAGCACGATCCGCGAAGAATGGCGACGCTGGCGCAGATGGATTGTCGGTTATGCTGTCTGCATGCGTCTGCACAGCCGACTGTTATTCAGCCGGTATGGGTTGTTCAGTATTATTCCTATGGTACTGGTCGTTATATACGGTGTGGCGATTTATTGTATCATGATCGGCGCACTACTTTTCTCTGGAGAATATCTGGAGACGCTATATATATTATTCCCGATAGTCTGGATCGGTATTGTCTGCTGCATTGGTGCATTCAGCGCATACTGGCATCGATCTCCGCTATTAGTTGTTTTAGCACCGCTATCAGTATTCTATGTTCTACTCTCTTATTTGATATGGATATTATATGGAACGATTGGCTTTTTTACCGGCAGAGAACCCAGGCGAGATAAACCGACCCGATATAAACCAGTGGTGGAAACGGCTTGATTTCACTCCCCCGGAGTTTGTTGAGGGGATACCTCATTATCATGATTTATGTGATATTTCGCCGGGCGCGCTCATCGATCAATCCCAGGGCCCGGTTATTTTAGGGGCCGCAACCAAGATATGCCATGGTGCGGTGGTTCAGGGACCAGTGAGTATTGGTAAAAACTGCCTGATTGGCAATGGCGCATTTATTCGTGGTAATACCCTTATTGGCGACAGAGTAAAGATTGGCTTTGCCACAGAAATTAAAGGGGCAATCATTGAGGAGCGGGTCACCATCGGGCCCCAGTGTTTTATTGCCGATAGCATTATCGAGCGGGATGCTTACCTCGGCGCTCAGGTAAGAACCAGTAATCATCGATTGGATGGACAATGCGTTCAGGTCTTGATGAACGACAAATTTATTGATACCGGAAGAGAAAAGCTGGGCTGTTTTATTGGCGCCGAGTCGGCACTGGGTATTCAGGTGATCATCTTACCCGGTAGGGTCGTTTCGCGGAATACGCTATTAGGTCCACGTATTATTGTTGAGCGTAACTTACCCTCCGGGCGATATTTTCTCAGGCAGACTCTGCTGGCTAAATGATAATAACAATTAGGGAAACGTAATGAGAACAACGCTTGCTTTGACTCTGATAATAGTCGTCATACCGGCCCATGCAGCCGGCAGTTTTTCTGCCGGTTATGGGTACACCGATTACAGTCGTGGGTATGGGAATAAAAAAATATCCTATGCGGAAATGAATCAAAAACTGGAAAAGGGCGCACTGGTTTTGAACGCAGCGTCCGGTAAACGGGTTTACAGCAATGAATCCTATTCGGGAACCCGTGCCCGGGGAACGCTCTATTATAACTGGAACCCGACCCTTTCAACCCGCTCCGGGTTATCGTGGTCCACTCATAGCCCGGTATTTGTCAGACGCGAAGTTTTTAATGATTTTAATTTTAAGCTGATTAAAAGAACGGTATTTACCGTGGGGGGACGGCATGCCAGCTATTATGGAGATAACCGGGTAAACAGTTGGTCTGCTGGCGGAGCATTGTATCTGGGAGCAGCAATCGCAACTTATCGTTACACGCATTATGCGTCATCGGATGCGGGAAATAGCTACAGCCATCTGCTCTCCCTGAGAGTGAAAGATAGCGCAGGTCAGGGATACACTCAGCTATGGTTGGGAAGCGGTACAGCACGTTATGCCTACGACTGGCGCCCGGATAGCCAGAGCGGAAAAATGCATAGCGTCAGTCTGAAGCGCTTCCAGCCGTTAACCAAAGATATTGCACTTACTTTGGTAGCCGGGCGACAGTGGTACAACACGCCGTTGCGCGATTATCAGGGGACCTTTGTCGAGGGGGGAATGATCTTTCAGTGGTAGCCGTGGACCACGTTGTTGGCTGTACAGACGTAGATGTTTCTGGTTATTTCAACCTGATGGGAATTCTGTGCGCAAGCCGTCAAAAATTTACCTGCGGTTTAGGATTCATCTCTGCGAATGCCGCTATGTCAGGCGTTACCATGGCCGCTGGTTTTACGTAAGGAGTGATGATAATGATAACGACCTTTCCCACGCTTGATGGGGAAACGCTGAACGCGGTCAACACTCTGGGTCGCTGGCTGGCGCAGGATGACTATAGCGCTGAACCGAATGTCGGGAGGGCTGGGGCGATTATCCTGGCGGGCAATGCGGCGATTCCAACGATTGACGCCGCCTGTCGGCTGGCCGCCGGAAGCTCCCTGCCGCTGGTGATAAGCGGCGGCATCGGCCATTCGACCACGTTCCTCTATTCGGCGATTGCTCAGCATCCCCGCTATAACACCATTCCCACCACCGGACGTTCGGAAGCGGCGATTCTCGCGGATATTGCCCGGGAATTCTGGAACGTGCCGCAAGAGCGGCTGCATACCGAGACCCGATCCACCAACTGCGGCGAAAATGCGCAGTGCACACGGGAACTGATGGCGCAAAGCGGCATTACCCCGACCAGTGCGATAGTGATTCAGGATCCGACTATGATGCGGCGTACCCTGGCGACCTTTGCCCGGGTCTGGCGCGGCGAGGCTATGGCGCCGCGCTGGATAGGTTACCCCGGCTTTGTACCCGAAGTGGTGAACGGTAAGCGCAGTCTGAGCTACGCCGGCAACAGCGACGGGCTGTGGTTGCCGGAACGCTATCTGGCACTGTTGCTGGGGGAGATCCCGCGCCTGCGTGATGACGAACAGGGCTATGGCCCTAACGGCCGCGACTTTATCGAACACGTCGATATTCCGCTCCAGGTGGAGGCTGCCTGGCAGGCAATGATTGACGATAGCCGTCTGACCGGCCTGCTGCGTCAGCGTTCAATGTTATAACGGCAATGACCGTTTGGGCTGCTTCTGGCGCAAACGGTCATCTCTGCGCAACCTCCGCGACGCTATCCCCGGCACATCGCGACATTTTATTCGATGATGGTCACAAATTTCTCTTCTGCTCTGCCATTTATTCACCTGAATCTTTAAGTTATTTAACAATAAATTCACCTTATCCTTTGTTAACGTTTATACCTCACCCAGGAGAGAGGCGATGACTGAACCCGTTACTTATCAAATGTATATCGATGGCGAATTCCAGAATGGTCAGAGCAGTGACTGGATGGATGTAATTAACCCATCGACTGAAGAGATTATCGCCCGTATTCCCGATGGCACGGCTGAAGATGCCCGGCGCGCCATTGAGGCCGCTGAACGGGCCCAGCCGGAATGGGAAGCGCTACCTGCCATTGAGCGCGCAGGCTGGTTGCGCAAAATCGCGGCGGGTATTCGTGAACGGGGCGACGAGATCGCCCGGGTGATTGTGGCGGAAGGGGGCAAAACGCAGCAGCTCGCCGCCGTTGAAGTCGCCTTTACCGCTGACTATATGGAGTATATGGCCGAGTGGGCGCGTCGTTATGAAGGGGAGATTGTACAGAGCGACCGTCCCGGGGAAAATATCCTAGTCTTTAAGCGGGCGCTGGGGGCAACCACCGGTATTCTACCGTGGAACTTCCCGTTCTTTCTGATCGCCCGCAAACTGGCGCCGGCGCTGATTACCGGCAACACCATCGTGGTGAAACCCAGCGAATTTACCCCGGGCAACGCCATCATTTTTGCCGAGATCGTCCACCAGGTCGGCCTGCCGCGCGGCGTGTTCAGCATGGTGCTGGGGCGTGGCGAAACCGTGGGCCAGGAGCTGGCGGGCAACCCGAAGGTGGCGATGGTCAGTATGACCGGCAGCGTGGCGGCGGGCGAGAAGATCATGACGGCGGCGGCCAAAAATATTACCAAAGTCTGTCTGGAACTGGGGGGCAAAGCTCCGGCCATCGTGATGGACGATGCCGATCTGGAACTGGCGGTGAAGGCCATTGCCGACTCGCGGGTGATTAATAGCGGGCAGGTGTGTAACTGCGCCGAGCGCGTTTACGTACAGAAAGGGATCTATCCGCGCTTTATCGAGCGGATGCAGCAGGTGCTGAGCGAGGCGCAGTTTGGCGACCCGGCCCGGCGCGACGATATCGCAATGGGGCCGCTGATCAACCAGGCCGCGCTGACCCGGGTGCAGCAGAAAGTGCAGCGCGCCGTGGAGCAGGGCGCCCGTCTGGCGCTGGGCGGTGAAGCGCCGCAGGGCAAAGGCTATTTTTATCCGCCGACCCTGCTGGTGGACGTTGAACAGTCCATGGATATCATGCACGAAGAGACCTTCGGCCCGGTGCTGCCGGTGGCGACCTTCGATACCTTGGAGCAGGCCATCGCCATGGCTAACGACAGCGATTACGGCCTGACGTCATCGATCTACACCCGGGATCTGAATACCGCCATGAAGGCCATTAAGCGTCTGCAGTTTGGCGAAACCTATATCAACCGCGAAAACTTCGAGGCGATGCAGGGCTTCCACGCGGGCTGGCGTAAGTCCGGCATTGGCGGCGCCGACGGTAAACACGGTCTGCATGAGTATCTGCAAACCCAGGTGGTTTACCTGCAGCAGCACGACTAACCCATCGCTCCCCCGGCGCGCCGGGGGAGCGTCACTCTGCTACCTTTATAAAAAGGCGGGCGGAGACAGGGCGATGGGCGACACCACATTTCATCCTGGCGAACAGGCGGTGCGGGCGCAGAAGCTGAGTGACAGGGCTGCGACACGCCATGGCGCTACCCTTCAAGACGGGATTTACGGTCAGGCTCAGGCTTACGTGGGCCATATGTTTATGGTGCTGGTGGGCAGCGTGGATAGCGATGGCTATCCCTGGGCTTCGCTGCTGGTAGGACCGCCGGGCTTTGCCGATGCCGGTCATCCTCAGTATCTCAATCTGACATTACCGCAAGCGCAGCGCGATCCTGCGGATCCGCTATGGCAGAACCTGAGCCATAACCCGCGGCTGGGACTGCTGTTTATCGATCTTAACAGCCGCCAGCGATTGCGGGTCAACGGGCGCCTTAACAGCCTGACCCGCGGCGATCTGGAGCTGTTTGTCTGCGAAGCCTATGGTAATTGCCCGAAATATATTCAGCAGCGGCGGGTGGTGCATGCCAGCCTGGCGGAACCCGATGAATCCCCACAGCGCGGTAAAGGGTTGAACGATGAACTACGGGCGTTTATCCACGGCTGCGACACGCTGTTTGTGGCCTCTGACTGGCCGGAAAGCGGCTGTGATGTTTCGCACCGCGGCGGCGCGCCGGGCTTTGTTCGGGTGGAGCAGGGGAATCGACTGCGGATCCCCGACTATCCCGGCAATAACCTGTTTAATACCCTGGGCAACTTCATGTTAAACCCCAAAGGAGGGATCTGCATTCCGGATTTCAGCCACTCCCGGCTGTTGCAACTGACCGGCGATGTGACCCTGAATCTGGACCAGAATTTCTGGGAATTCGAGGTGCGGGAGTGGCTGTGGCGCACGCTTCCGGCACGCCTGAGCTGGTCTGAGCCCCAGGCGTCGCCGTTTAATCGCGCCGTGGAGTAACGCCGCTACAGGCGGGCGTACTTATCCAGCACCCTCACCAGTTGGGTCACAAAACCATATTCGTTATCGTACCAGGCGACGGTTTTCACCAGTTGCAGTTCGTCGGTTTCCGTTACTTCGGTCTGGGTCGCGTCGAACACTGAACCGAAGTGGCTGCCAATAATATCGCCGGACACCAGCTCTTCATCGGTATAACCGAAGGCGTCATTATTTTCGGTCGCCTTTTTCAGTGCGGCGTTTATTTCATCCACGGTGACTTTTTTATCCAGAATCGAGACCAGTTCGGTGACCGAACCGGTTTTTACCGGCACCCGCTGGGCGTGACCCTTAAGTTTACCGCTCAGGGCCGGTATCACCAGCCCGATAGCCTTAGCCGCACCGGTCGTGTGCGGAATGATATTTTCAGCCGCGGCCCGCGAAGCGCGCAGATTCTTGCCGCGCGGTCCGTCCACCAGCGCCTGGGTGCCGGTATAGGCATGAATGGTGGTCATAGTGCCCAGTTTGATACCAAAACTGTCGTTCAGGGCTTTCGCCATCGGCGCCAGGCAGTTGGTGGTGCACGACGCTACCGAAAGCAGCTTATCGCTGGCGTCCATGGTGTCGTCGTTGACGTTAAACACCACGGTTTTCATATCACCGGCAGGGGCGGAGATCAGCACCTTCTTCGCTCCGGCATCCAGATGGGCCCGGGCTTTATCGGCTGAGGTATAAAAGCCGGTGCTCTCCACCACGATATCTACCCCAAGCTCCCCCCAGGGCAGTTTTTCCGCCTCTTTGACGGCAAATACGGCGATCTTTGTGCCATCGACAATCAGGGCGTCGTCGCTGTAGTCAACGGACCACGGGAAATGGCCATAGTTAGAGTCGTGCTTCAACAGATAGGCAAGGACTTCGGGGGAGGTCAGATCGTTAATCGCGATAACCTGCCGGTCCCCCGGCACTTCAAGCAGCCGACGCAGCACCAGACGCCCGATGCGCCCAAACCCGTTAATGGCAATCTTACTCATCAGGGACTCCTTTGCGGGAAGGTTGTTTAAACTCACTAAGTGATAGTTCAGGTGATGGCATGCCGCAAACGCAGGGGGTGCGGGATCAATTAACTCGCTGATTGCCCGAGAAACTTAATGTGAAGCCCGTCTCTGAAGTTTATTCTTAGGTCGGAATTCAGGAAAAAGGATGGGTTATGCAAGGTAAATTCTCCTCACTGCAGATTGGCCTGCACTGGCTGGTGCTGCTGCTGATTGCCATCGCTTATTGCGCCATGGAGTTTCGCGGCCTGGCGCCGCGTGAGTATCGTCCGGTGTTTAAAGCGTTTCATTTTGCCAGCGGACTGATGGTGCTGATTCTGATGGTGGCACGGCTGGTGCTGCGTGCCACGCGGCCCACACCGCCGATTGTGCCGAAACCAGCGGCCTGGGCGACGGGCCTGGCACACCTGGGGCACAGCGCGCTGTACCTGATTTTTCTGGCGTTGCCGGTGCTGGGCTTTTTGGTGATGTACGACAAAGGCGAGGCCTGGAGCGTACTGGGGATCCCCATGCCCCATGCGGCAGACCTGAATGAGGATCGCCGCCAGAGTCTGAAAGATCTTCATGAGCTAATTGCTAACATCGGCTATTTTGTGATTGCCCTTCACGCCGCCGCCGCGCTGTTTCACCACTATATATGGCGCGACAATACGCTGCTGCGTATGATGCCGCGCCGCCGCGATAGCGAATAAACGCCTGGTGCCGGAGCTGTCCGGCGCCGTTTTATCATCTACGCTTTCCTCCAGGATTAGGCTGCGCTTTATCGGTGATTGCTCACGCATTGCGTTTTTGCGGCGTACAATTTTTGCTGATGATGTGGATATCACCGTCTGATAATTCATAGGGGAAATATGAAGCCTGTTGTAAAAAAACTTCTGTGCTGGGCCGTGCCGGTTGCAGCACTGACAATTGGTGTACCGCTGGTTCAGGCGGCGCAGCAGTCAGAGGCTCAGGCGGCGGTTCAGCCGCCGTCGGTTGAAAAATCGGTCTTACCTGCGGAACATGGCCTGACCGAGGCTGCAGAACAGTACCGGCTTATTTATCCTTCCGTGAGCGGGGTAGATGGTAAAACACCGCGCCGGGACAGCGCTGCGGTGTTTATCCCCAGGGGGCCGATGCCGAAAGGGGGCTGGCCGGTGGTGGTCTGGGCTCACGGTACCGTTGGTGTTGCCAACGACTGTGCGCCTTCGCTTAATCCGCGTACCGTCAGGGATAGCCAGTATCTGAACACCTGGCTGTCGCTGGGGTTCGCTATCGTCGCGCCGGACTATGCCGGTCTGGGCTCCGGGGGATTACACCATTACCTTAACGCCAGGGCCGAAGCCTGGAGCGTGCTCGATGGCGTTCGCGCGGCACTGAAAAACTTCCCGCTGCGTAATCAACTGGTGCTGGTCGGGCAGTCCCAGGGGGCGCATGCCGCTTTCGCCAGCGCGGGCTGGCAGCCGAAATACGCGCCTGAGCTTAATATTCGGATGACGGTGCTGACCGGCACGCCTTATTTCGATTCTGAGACCACGGTGGCCCAGCTATTTGGCATTAACGATAAGGCCACGCCGCAGGTCGGCGATCCCAAAATTCCCTATGTGTTCTATATCTACCTGGCGGCGGCGGAGTCGCTACCCAAACTGAAACCGTCCACGTATTTCCAGCCAGCGGCGTTACCGGTTCTGGGCGAGGCGAATAAGCTGTGTATTACGCCGCTCACCGAAAAGGTGATGAAGGAAAAGCTGAATGCGGCGAACAGCCTGAAGCCGGGGATCCAGTCGTTGCTGGAAGCCAGTACTGAAGCGATGCATTACCCGACGCTGAGTATCGACAGTCCGGTGTTTATCGGGATTGGCGGTGCCGATATTAATGTGCCCACCGTCATGCAGCAGCGTTTCGCCCATGCGGTTCGGCTGGCGGGTACTATGGTAGAAGTGCACGAATACCCGGGTCTGGACCACAGCGGAACCGTGAATCCCTCCCTGCGCGATTCAGTACCGTTCGTTCTGAAGCATCTGAAATAACCCTTAGTGGGCATCGGCGGTGGCCGGTGCCCGCGTCAATACCTATTAAGGTGCATTTAAAAAGCATCTTTCGAAACAAAGCCTCATCCTGAACGTGGTGAAATAACGGCTAAGACAGCATCGTCTGACGTAAACGAGGAAGAAAGTTATGCTGCTTATTCCGCAGGACTGTATTCATACACGCTCCACGCCATTCTGGAATAAAGATAACGCACCGGCTGGTCTGTTTAAGCGCCACCTTGATCATGGCACTCAACAGGGCGTTTATCCGCGTTTGTCGGTGATGCGGGGCGCGGTGAAATATTATGGTTTCGCCGATGGGGAATGCCCCGAGCCGGATAGTGAAATGGTGATTGAAGCCGGTCATTTTGGCGTGTTCCCACCAGAAAAATGGCACCATATTGAAATTCTGACCGATGACACCTATTTCAACATCGATTTTTTTGTGGCGCCTGAAGTGTTGCTGAAAGGGTCTGGTTTGCGCCAGGTAGTAAAAACTCAGAAATAAGGTAAATCGTTATGGGCAAGGCAACTTACACGGTAACTGTCACCAATAACAGCAATGGCGTTTCGGTCGATTATGAAACAGAAGCGCCCGCCAGCCTGCTGATACCGGATGTAGGTGCGCAGGTGATTAAAGACCTGGTGAATACCGTCCGCGGCTACGATACCGAAGAAGAGACCGACGTTTGCGGCTGGTAGTTTCTGGCTGCGCCCGGCAACAACAGTGCCGGGCGCTTTGCGTTTCAGCCAGTGCGTTCGCTGGTTACCTGCCCCTGATGCCATGTAGTGGAAGGTGCCAGTAGCTTCGCCTTCAGCCATCGGGTTAATCCAACTTCAATATATTTCCAGGTGCAGTGAGAAAGGGCGAGGGACAGCGTGATAGATAGCGCAATCAGCCCCAGAATAGCGGGCATCGATGTGGCTTTATCGCCCAGATGGTCAAAGACGAAATAGTTGACGGTATTGTGGCACAGATAGAGCGAGAACGAGATATTTCCGGCATAGAGCGCAATGCGCGGAATATAGTTATGTAACACAGGCTCGGCGATGCTCAGCAGCAGTATCGTGATACCAATAGCGACTCCCAGCCTCAGGCTGAGCAGGTACAGATGCTGCGTATACAGCCCCATGACGATGGCGAAAACCATCACCAGCGCCAGGCCCAGGGCCAGTTGCTGCAACCAGCGCTGGCGTGCCGCCTTTTCCAGTTTCACATAGAGCCCGCCTGCCAGTGCACCGACGACAAAATCGAGAATCACCGGGTTAGATAAAAACCCCCATAGCGCGTGTTCCACCTGATAACCGTGAATATTCAGCGTTGGCGCATTGCCGAACAGTGCCGGGATTATAAACACCGCCGCGGCGGCCCAGGCGAGCAGCGGCAGAATGCGCTGGCGGAACAGCAGGCAAAGTGCGAAAACCAGATAAAAATAGAGTTCGTAGTTAAGCGTCCAGCGCACGTTATACATCTGTTCCAGATCGATATATTGCGGCGACGCCGCGATGGTGCTTACGGTAAAGGTGAGGGCGCTAATCAGGTTACGGGCACTCTCTTCATTATCCAGAAGATAGAACGCGCCATTTAATAAAAAAGCGAAAAACAGCAACAGATAATAAAGAGGGAGAATTCTTATCATCCGGTTGAGCAGAAATTTTCCGGACGTGACTATTCCGGGGCTGTGCTGGCGGGTGGTATAGACCATAATAAAACCGCTAATCACAAAAAAGATATCCACCCCAATAAAGCTCCAGCCAAAAATGGAGTGCCAGTATTCAAGGGCATGCTCATCGGGGCCGCCGAGCCGAAAATGGTAGTGAAATATCACCACAAACAGTGCTGCCAAACCGCGTAATGCCTGTAAAGAGTTGAGTTTCTGCATTTAACTCTCTGCTGCTTTTATGAATGAAAAAACACATCACCATTGTAATGAGTGTATTTAAGGAATAACCAGGTGGGGTCCGATAATTTACGTCAGATTTTGTCAGCAGGCAGAAAGGGGATGTTACATAAAGAAATGGCAGTGTTATTTATTGAGTGATGATTGTTCACAGTGAATAATATACGGGCGCCGGTAGCGCCCGTAATGGATATTATTAACGTGCCATCAGGGCGAATACGCCCCAGCCCAGATATTCACGAACCCAGGTGACATGGCGCACTGGCGCCGTATTCAGGGTTTCGCGAATTTCCACTGCCAGTTCATCGCCAGGATTCGCTTCCAGCCAGCGCCGCATAGTCAGCCATTTGGCGGCCTCGTAACTGTCCCAGCCTTCCCGATCCGCCAGTACCATCTCCACCACGTCGTAGCCGAGTTCACCAAACGAGGCGACCAGCCCGGGTAGCGTCAGGAAATCAGAAACGCTGCTGGCAAAACAGTGCTGCGCGACGGCTTCCGTTTCCGGCTCCTTGCGCCAGTATGGCTCGCCGATAAGCAGAATGCCGCCGGGCACAAGGCTCTGGTTCAACAGCTCAAGGGTTCCGGCTACGCCGCCGCCGATCCAGGTAGCACCAACGCAGGCGGCCACGCCGCACTTTTCATCGGCAACGTAACCGGCGGCATCGCCATGAATAAAGGTCACGCGATCGGCAACCTTTAGCTCCTGAGCGCGCTGTTGCGCCTGCTGATTGAACAACTGGCTCATATCGACGCCAGTGCCGGTAATGCCATAATCGCGCGCCCAGGTGCAGAGCATCTCGCCCGAACCGCTGGCAAGATCCAGAATTCGGGTGCCCGGCGTCATGCGCAATGCCGCGCCAAGCGTCGCGAATTTTTCAGGCGTGAACGGATTATGAATGCGGTGGGCGCTTTCGGTAATGTTGAAGATACGTGGGATATCCATCACCTTCTCCTTAACGGTTATCGGCCTGAGCGCGAACATTGTTCAGGCCAGTGGTATTAATGCGGTAGGGCTGTCCATTAACGGACTTGATCAGTTTTTTGGCTTTAAGCTTTTTAAAGACGGCGAGCGTGCAGTCGCTCAGCAACAGTCCTTCGCGGCTGTAGCATTCCACGGAAGTGATACGACCAGATGAATCGCGGACGTGTGCGATACGTCCACCTTTAGCGAGAACGTGTAAGGTACGTTGTTCCTGACGGGATAAATTCATACTGAAAACCTGTTCATCATCATGAGCAAAACGAGCCAACGCCTGGCGGCGTTCGCGTACGATTTCGGCGCATTGATAATCAGTCGGACCTTAAAAGGTCTGAACGCTGATTATCAGATGATGACATTCTCCAGCATCGAAGCCTCGGTATGAGTTGAAAGGATATAGCGGGCGAATCATAGCATATTGCCTGGCCGTGGGAAGGGGCTTAAGGGGGAGGGGCAAGGTAGACGGATGCATATCGCAATAAATGATCGCCAAATATCGGGGCTATGCTGAATGAGGCAAGAGCGTATTTTAAGTCTATAACTCATCAGGGCTTACGTTTTACAACGCATAGTCAGATGAATTACTATACCCCCCTATAGTATCTGGAGGGCGGATATGCCACACTTACCTGAAGACAAAAAACGGATCCTCACCCGGGTGCGGCGCATCCGTGGGCAGGTCGAAGCCCTGGAGCGAGCGCTGGAAGGGGGAGAGCCTTGCTCTGCTATGCTCCAGCAGATAGCCGCAGTACGCGGTGCGGCCAATGGCCTGATGGGCGAGATGCTGGAGATCCACCTGAAAGACGAGCTGGTCAGCGGCGACACCACGCCGGAACAGCGAGGGGCGCAGATGGCGGAAATCGGCCATCTTATCCGCGCCTATCTGAAATAAATCACCAACCAAACAGGGGAAGGGAGACTATGAAATCACGTGCAGCCGTTGCGTTCGGCCCGGGCAAACCGCTGGAAATTGTCGAGATTGACGTAGCGCCGCCGAAGAAGGGCGAAGTGCTGGTTAAAATTACCCACACCGGCGTATGCCATACCGATGCATTCACCCTCTCCGGCGACGATCCCGAAGGCGTCTTTCCGGCGGTACTGGGCCACGAAGGCGGCGGTATTGTGGTAGAAGTGGGCGAGGGCGTCACCAGCGTGAAGCCGGGCGATCACGTTATTCCGCTTTACACCGCAGAGTGCGGCGAGTGCAAATTCTGTAAGTCGGGCAAAACCAACCTCTGTCAGGCGGTGCGCGCCACCCAGGGCAAAGGACTGATGCCGGACGGCACCACCCGTTTTTCCTACAACGGCGAACCCATCTATCACTACATGGGCACCAGTACTTTTAGCGAGTACACCGTGGTAGCCGAAATTTCGCTGGCGAAAGTAAACCCGCAGGCGCCGCTGGACAAAGTCTGTCTGCTGGGCTGCGGCGTCACCACCGGCATCGGCGCGGTCCACAATACCGCGAAGGTGAAAGAGGGCGACAGCGTGGCGATCTTCGGGCTGGGCGGTATTGGCCTTGCGGCAATCCAGGGGGCGGTACAGGCGAAAGCCGGGCGGATTATCGCCATCGACACCAACCCCGAGAAGTTCAAACTGGCACTGGAGATGGGCGCCACCGACGTGGTGAATCCGAAGGATCACGAGCGTCCCATTCAGGAAGTGATTGTCGAGATGACCGACGGCGGCGTCGACTTCAGCTTCGAGTGTATCGGCAATGTGGATGTGATGCGCGCCGCGCTGGAATGCTGCCATAAAGGCTGGGGCGAAAGCGTGATTATCGGCGTGGCCGGTGCCGGGCAGGAGATTCGTACCCGTCCGTTCCAGTTGGTCACCGGGCGCGTATGGCGCGGTTCCGCCTTTGGCGGCGTAAAAGGGCGCACTCAGCTACCGGGTATGGTTGAAGACGCCATGGTGGGCAAAATCCGCCTCGATCCCTTTATTACTCATCGTCTGCCGCTCTCGAAGATCAACGAAGCATTCGATCTGATGCACGAAGGCAAATCGATTCGTACCGTCATCCACTTCGGCGACGAATAAGCCCGTTCCCTTCCGGCCGGTGATGCCCGTCACCGGCCTTATTCATCTTTAGTTTCATTACGTTACCATTGCCTTGCGCTGCATAAAGCCATTGCATTTCGTGATTGCGGCGAGTATAACGCTTCTCTTATGTCAGATGTTTAGACGTCTATACGTAAAGAAGGCAGTATGCAAGAGAACCCAAATCAAGGCGCATTTCGCCGAACCATGAAGACCCGCCACCTGGTGATGCTGTCGCTGGGCGGGGTGATCGGCACCGGGCTGTTTTTCAATACCGGCTATATTATCTCGACAACGGGTGCTGCGGGCACGCTGCTGGCCTATCTGATAGGCGCGCTGGTGGTGTGGCTGGTGATGCAGTGCCTGGGGGAGCTGTCGGTCGCGATGCCGGAAACGGGCGCTTTCCACGTCTATGCCAGCCGCTATCTGAGCCCGGCTACCGGCTATACCGTGGCCTGGCTTTACTGGCTGACCTGGACCGTGGCGCTGGGCTCCAGCCTGACCGCTGCCGGGTTCTGCATGCAGTACTGGTTTCCCTCGGTGCCGGTGTGGATCTGGTGCCTGATATTCTGCGTCGCTATCTTTGTGATGAACGTCTTTTCGGCGCGCGTTTTCGCCGAAGGGGAGTTCTGGTTTTCGCTGATTAAGGTCATCACTATCCTGGCCTTTATTATTCTGGGCGGCGCCGCCATGTTCGGCATTATTCCGCTGCGTGACGGCACCCCGGCGCCGTTTTTCAGCCAACTGACCGAAGGCGGTCTGCTGCCCCACGGCGTACTGCCCATCATGATGACCATGGTGGCGGTGAACTTCGCCTTTTCCGGCACTGAACTTATTGGGATCGCCGCCGGTGAGACCGCCGAGCCCCACAAGGTGTTGCCCATTGCCATTCGCACCACCATCGCCCGGCTGATTCTGTTTTTTATCGGTACTGTGCTGGTTCTGGCGGCGCTGATCCCGATGGATCAGGCCGGAGTGGTGAAGAGCCCGTTCGTCCTGGTGTTCGAGAAAATCGGCATTCCCTGGGCTGCGGATATCATTAACTTTGTGATTCTGACGGCGATTCTCTCTGCCGCTAATTCCGGGTTGTACGCTTCCGGGCGCATGCTGTGGTCCCTTTCTAATGAGCGCACGCTGCCACGCTGCTTTGCGCGCCTGACCCGGCGTGGCATTCCGCTGACCGCGCTTTCTGTCAGTATGCTGGGTGGGGTACTGGCGCTGTTTACCAGCGTAGTGGCGCCGGATACCGTCTTTGTGGCGCTGTCGGCTATTTCTGGTTTTGCGGTAGTGGCGGTCTGGCTGGCGATTTGTGCCTCGCACTTTCAATTCCGTCGTCACCATCTGCGCAGCGGCGGCACTCTGGCGCAGTTGCATTACCGTGCGCCCTGGTTTCCCCTTACGCCGGTACTGGGATTTGTGCTCTGCCTGGTGGCCTGCATCGGGCTGGCGTTCGACCCGGAACAGCGTATTGCTCTGTGGTGCGGGCTGCCTTTTGTGGCGCTGTGTTACGGCGCGTATTATCTGACCCGCAAGCTTTCGACCCGTCGGCAACAGGAGGTCACCCATGCCGCTGAATAATCCATTAACGTCCATTCTGGCTCGCGATCCCTTCCTGGTGCTGGATGGCGCGCTGGCCACCGAACTGGAAGCCCGTGGCTGCAACCTGGCGGATAGCCTGTGGTCGGCGAAGGTGTTGCTGGAACAGCCGGAGCTGATTTATCAGGTTCATCTCGACTATTTTCGCGCCGGTGCTCAGTGCGCTATTACCGCCAGCTACCAGGCCAGCGAAGCAGGCTTCGCAACCCGGGGGATAGAGGGTGCCCAGGCGCGAGAGCTGATGATTAAAAGCGTTGCGCTGGCCCGGGAGGCGCGGACCGACTACCTGAAGGAAAAGCCGCAGGACGGACCGCTGCTGGTGGCAGGTTCGGTGGGGCCTTATGGCGCTTTTCTGGCGGATGGCTCTGAATATCGCGGTGACTATCAATGTAGTGCCGCGGAGTTTGCCGATTTTCATCGGCCACGGATTGCGGCGCTGGTGGAAGGGGGCGTCGATCTGCTGGCCTGCGAGACTCTGCCATCGTTCAGCGAACTCCAGGCGCTGACCGCACTACTGGCGCAGGCGTTTCCGCAAACCGGGGCCTGGTTCACCTTTACGCTGCGTGATGCCGAACACCTGAGTGACGGCACGCCGCTTAGCCAGGTGGCGGCGCATTTGAACGCCTGCCCGCAGGCGCTGGCGCTGGGTATTAACTGCGTGGCGCTGGAATCTACCGATGCCTCACTGCGTCACCTGTCTTCACTGACCGCGCTGCCGCTGGTGGTTTATCCTAACTCTGGCGAAACCTATGACGCCGCCAGCAAGCGCTGGTCCCACGGCGCTGAAGGCTGCCATCAGCTGGTCGATCATCTGCCCGCATGGCGCGACGCCGGGGCACGATTAATTGGTGGCTGCTGCCGTACCACGCCGGCAGATATCGCAGCGCTGGCTGCGGTTCGGCGTCAGGTATAGAAAAAGCCCCGCATCAGGCAGAGGGTTACTGATTGAAATCCATCACCAGGTGAGCATCCGCCGCCATCAGCAGGCCATAAAGGCGTTGGGTATCCAGCGCTTTTGCGTCCAGCGCATCGCCATTACTCCAGAGTTGCAACCCTTTAGCCGCACATAACCGCAGCCAGGTCATTAGCGTTGCCGCCAGCAGGGAACAGACCTCTGTACTGCGCGAACACTCTACCGTCGCACTGTGATCCGCGCCGAGATGATTAATAAAAATGCTGATATCAGAAGGGGGGATCAGCGCCTGAAGATCGGGCACCACCATACGTGAAGCGCGTTCGGAAAGCGTGAGTTTAAGAGTGGCGGCTAACATGAAATTCCACTGAAGTAACAACTGGCGCTACCCTACCTGATAACGGCATTTTTGGGAAGGTTTTTGGTAACATTAGCGCCTGCACGCAAGGTGACAGGTTTCAGGTTACGTATGATTCTATGATTATAGAATCTTAAACAATGGCGAAAGTTATAGCGGAGAACTGCTAAATTCAGCGGTGGGGTGTTTACAGCCAGCAAACCCTTTTTTTAGCGCTATTGCTAACTTGTTGATTTTGCGTGCCCGCAGAGTGGGAGTGGGAAAAAGGGTGTGATAACCCAAATCGTACTTTTCTCTTTTCGTAACAACGCGATAGTGCTATTTTGCTTCTGTTCACTGCCGTACAGGCAGCTTAGAAAACTACCAGAACCGGCGGACGTGAACAGCCCCATGTTCACTGCCGTACAGGCAGCTTAGAAAAGAAATACGCTATTGCAAAAACATTCGTTTTTGGAAACCAGGAGGGTGATTTATCCTATTCATTTTTAACGGGATAAACCGATGCTGATCGGCTACGTCAGAGTGTCTACAGCGGAGCAAAACTCAGAATTACAGCGGAGCGCGTTAAATAGCGCAGGATGTGAACTAATTTTCGAGGATCGGGCCAGCGGGTCGAATGCCCGGCGTCCGGAGCTAAGGCGCGCGGTGCGGCGCGTGAGGCGAGGGGATACTCTGATCGTCTGGAAACTGGATCGCCTTGGGTTGTAGTGTCGGCGACCTGATCGCCCTGGTTGGCGATATCCAGCGCCGTGGCGGCCACTTTCAGAGTCTGACCGACTCGATCGATACGTCGACAGCAATGGGCGCTTCTTTTTCCACGTCATGGGTGCCCTGGCAGAGATGGAGCGCGAGCTAATCGTAGAATGCACTCTGGCCGGTCTGTCCGCCGCCAGAGAAGAGGGGAGGAGCGGCGGGCGCCCGAAAAAAATGACTCCCGAGAATGTCGCATATGCGCGCAGGCTACTGGAGAACGGCGCAACACGGCAGCAGGTGGCTGACGTGATTGGCGTGTCTCTTACCAGCATTTACAGGCATGTTCCGATAGAGCGTAAAAGCTGACTTACTTAAAGATGCATATATCCGGATCGGGGATATTTATCATTACGTGGAATACCGGACGGCGGAGATGGAATCGCCCGACGATACGTCCCGCAGAATCGTGGACCGTTTTGATACTGGCCACCAGTAAAGCCCCGGACATTGAGTGGCCCGAACAGCCTGAGTGACCATAATCAGCCGGGGTGTACTCGCTGTTTTGACCCTGTATAGTTTAGCGATCATAAACAATGGAGCTATTCAGATGGCACTACAAGGGAAATTTGTTGTTAACGATGCACACTTCTGTCCATTAATGCTTTATGGCATTGGCACATTCTTGGCATACTCAGGAAACGATCAGTACCGGAACCGTTCAGGATGTGTTGGCGTACCGAATAATGGGCCGATACCCGGGGGACGTTATCACATAGTAAAAAGACCTACGGGTGGCTGGAAGGGGATGCTCCGCACTGATATGCGTGATTTTTATTCATGGCCGACATCCAGACCAGTGATAAAATATGAATGGTTTGCCTTGTATCGTGATGACGGAAAAATTGACGATTACACATGGATAAATGGTGTTGAAAGGGGTAACTTTCGGCTGCATCCACCTGGCCCTATGGGTATATCGTTAGGATGCATAACGTTACAGCATAGAACTGATTTTCTGGCAATACGGCAGGCGCTACTTTCAACTCAGCAAGTGAAGTTGCCGAACGGCCTGATGTCTTACGGAACCATTGAGGTGATTTTGAATGGCAACTCGTCGTGTCCCAGCGGGGTTTAGGATTCTGATTGCAGTTGGGCTCTTCATCCTGACGTTTCTTCTGGTTCGCCCGTCTGATCCTGCCACTCATGGCCAGATAGCTTTCTGGAAGAAGGTGGCAGGTTTTTTTGGGGATCGTGATGTAGAAGGTTTTGTGGGCTTAGCACTTCTGGCTATATGCACCATGGTAACTGTCATTGGCTACCAGGTAATAGTTCGCCTGGCGGAAAAGAAGCTGAATCGGACAAATTAGAAACCAGGGTGCCCCCCGGTTTTTTCAGGAACGGTCTTCCCAGCTATCTGTAAACAAAATATTACCGTCGCAATATTTCCAGGTAATTTTCTCGTACATGAGAGACACCGACTCCATGTGATTAATCGTGGACATTCCCGCCATTTTGGCGTTTGGCATTCCTGGGTTAATGGATACCACTTTGACACCCTCCAGCAGCATGTTGAAGTATTCTTCTTCCTGGCCTGCATGGTTGATTCTATACCACTTAAATTCCGCTGATTTAAGAGTCTGTCCTTTTGACACCGCTTTGTAAAGATAAGGGCTTGACGAGTCAAATTCTTTTTCGAAAGAGATAGGGGCATGGTTACGTTTGCCAGTGATTTTTCCTGTTGCTGTATCAACTGGCAAATTTACGCCGTGTGAGAAACCAAGTATTTCGATGCTTCCTTCACGATCCTGTACATCTACGGAGCCTTTGATATCGGCGCCTCCGTCGTCCTTGAGCCACATGTAAGCCGGGATTGGCATATTTAGTTCCTTCCATTTCCTTTTGGTTTATGTGCCATTAAAGTACACAAAATGGTAATTGATTAGCAAGGGAAATGAATGAGTGAGTATGGAATGGTGGTGATGCCACGTATCGGCATTAACGCTCACACCCTGAGCGATTATTAACCAAGGTCTTTCCCCCAAAATTTATCATTACGTGGAATATCGGACGGCGGAGATGGAATAGCCCGACGATACGTCCCGCAGAATTGCGGACCGTTTTGATGCTGGCCACCAGTAAAGCCCCGGACATTGAGTGGCCCGAACAGCCTGAGTGACCATAATCAGCCGGGGTGTACTCGCTGTTTTGACCCTGTATAGTTTAGCGATCATAAACAATGGAGCTATTCAGATGGCACTACAGGGAAAGTTCATAGTTAATAATGCGCATTTTTCGCCGCTTATGATATATGGTGTTGGGACGTTCATGGCTTTTTCGGGAAACCAGGCATACCGAAATCGTGGTGGATGTGTAGCCATCCCAAATAATGGACTGTTACCGTCTGGCCGTTACTGAATTGTCGAACGCCCGTCTGGCAACTTTTTTCGCCGTATGTATGCTAAGGTGAAGGATATACCGACGTGGATCACAGATACACCGACAGACCATTCGGAATGGTTCGCACTGTATCGTGATGATGGAATGATTGACGATCACACATGGATTCGGGGTGTAAGGCGAGGAAACTTCCGGTTGCATCCGATTGGGCCGTTGGGTATTCCGGAGGGTTGCATTACTCTGCAACATCACTCGGATTTTCAGTCTATTCGCACCGCATTACTGCGTACCAACAAAGTGCCTGTCAGGAATACAGGCTTGATGGCGTATGGTCAAATCGAGGTTATTACCCATGGCGACACTTGCCCGTAGATCCATTAAAGTGGCCCTATTTCTGGTTTTGTTTATCCTGGCCGTGATGTTTGTTCACACATACCCATACCCTATGCCGCAAGGACAGTTAGATTTCTGGTTTTCGGTGTCTGAATTTCTGGGGGTAAGCAATCCTGAAGATGTTTATTTTCCGGCAATGTGGGCCTTAGATCTTGTTGTGGCGATCATTGCGTACAAATTAATTATTTGGTTTTGGCGTAAGTTTAGGCAGAAGACCATCAACTAAAAAAGAAAACCCACCCTACATTGGTGGGCCTTTCCCTTTATCTCAGGTTCCAGTCATCGGTGTACTGGATATTTCCATCCACATAGCGCCAGGTAACGCGCTCGTACATCATCGAGACTGACTCCATATGATTTATCTGTGAAGTGCCTGACAATTTCGCGTTTGGCATACCAGGGTTAACGCCGGTGATCTTCACGCCCCCGAACAGCATGACAAAATAGGCCTCTTCCTGGCCCGCATGGTTAATCCGGTACCAGCGGATCTCGGCGCTCTGAAGTGTCTGCCCCTTCGAAACCGCTTTATAGATGTATGGGCTTGAGGAGTCGAATTCCTTCTCAATCATCACCGGCGAGTGACTGCGGGTACCCGCTACTTTCCCTGTGTTGCTGTCTACCGGAATGTTGAGCCCGTGGCTGAATTCCACAACCTCAATACTCCCTTCGCGATCCTGTACATCTACGGAGCCTTTGATATCGGCGCCTCCATCGTCCTTGAGCCACATGTAAGCCGGGATTGGCATATTCAGTTCCTTCCATTCCCATACTATTTATGTGACTTTGAAATACACAAAATGATGACTGATTAGCAAGGGAAATGAATGAGTGAGTATGGAATGGTGGTGATGCCACGTATCGGCATTAACGATTACACCCTGAGCGATTATTAACCAAAGTCTTTCCCTAAAACTATTTTTAACTTATTGATTCTGAAAGGCACTAAACGAGACTTATCAGGAGAGTTTAATAACCAGCGACTGGTTTTAATGTAATGAATTTGCTGGTTATTTTGTGTTTTTTCTGCATTGCCGTACAGGCAGCTTAGAAAAACGAACCGTAACACTCCCTTTAGATGTGCCAGTTCACTGCCGTACAGCCGTCACCCTACCAGAGATCGGGCCTTCTCCAGCCGGTAAAGCAGGTCGTCATGATACTGACCGTGAAGCGAGTAGCCGTTTTTAACCGTCTGCTGCAGCCGGAATCCGCACTTTTCCAGTACCCGGATAGAGCCCTGATTATCGCCCAGAACCCGGGCGTCCAGGCATTGATAATCGCCTTTATCGAAAGCGTCCCGGCACACGGCTGCCAGCGTCTCGCTGGCCACGCCTTTCCCCTGGGCTGCCGTACAGATGGTATAGCCGACTTCTCCATGCTGGCGCGCCATCGCCTGGCGGGCGATGCCGATTTCCCCCAGCGCCTGCGCATGGTTGAGCCGATCGTGGATAATCCAGGTTTTTGGGGTAAAGGTCTCTTCTTTCCACGCTTTAAGACGTCGCTCAAACAGGGCCTGAATTTCGGCACGTTGCGCCACGTCTGACATATAACGCATTAGCGTTTCATCCTGGCGTAACGCCAGAAAAAATATCCAGTCATTTTCTGATATGGGTTTTAGTATGAAACGCGGCGTTGAGATATTCATGGTTCTCCTTGATGCATAAAAAAACCACGCCAGCTGGCGTGGTTTTCGAATGTTGTGCGAACTTACTTATTGGCGTCTTTGTAGACTTCAGCAACCGCTTCAAAGTTCGGACCGTGCTCGCGGGCAGCAACGATATGGTAGTACTTGCCGCCTTTCTCGTCAGCTTTCGCGGACAGTGCGTCGTGCAGATCGCTTGGGGAAGAGATTGCGCCACCAGACTGGGAGACATTGATATCACCCACTTTAACAAGTTTAAACTGGTCGATTTCCTGTTTGGAGACCTGAGTGGCTGCAAACGCGCTAAAGGAGAATGCAGACGCAACAATGGCGGTGATTAAAGCTGTTTTTTTCATAATAAAGCATCCTTGTTGGGTATTGAATGGACGTTAAGACACCATATCGAGTGTAGCCCAGGCGTCGAAAAAATCTTGTTTCGAGCGAAAAAAATAGTAACAGACTGATTTATAAATTCATATATTTGTGTCGGTTGATTGCTCCTGGAATGTGGCGCAGATCAGAAATACGCACAATCTTATTATTTTTTTTATTTAGCCATGGTTATTTCTTCATCGATTTTTCATTTATGGTCGTCGACCATTTGCTACAGGACATGAGGCATAGTCGATAGCATAGCTTCAGCCCTTTTTTTGGGGGAACTTGTAACTTATTGATTTTAATATTGTGACTGTAAATGTCTGGAAAAAGGGTTTTTGGCGGAATACCACTTTTTTACTTTTAGAAACAGTCGGCTACTGTTATTTTTTATCAGTGCACTGCCGTACAGGCAGCTTAGAAATTCTGGTCAACCTGCCATCGGGTGCGAATCAGGTGCACTGCCGTACAGGCAGCTTAGAAAAATCCGGGAATCACTGCCCGGGGAGTGGCTAAGTGCACTGCCGTACAGGCAGCTTAGAAACGGCACGCTTTACCTGCGTCATGTCGGCTTTCTGTGCACTGCCGTACAGGCAGCTTAGAAAGCCCTCCCTCACCAAAAAGCTGATAAGACAAGGTGCACTGCCGTACAGGCAGCTTAGAAAAACGTCTATTCGCAGGTCCAGGATATTTCCGCGTGCACTGCCGTACAGGCAGCTTAGAAAGTAATCAAACGTCTGGACTTCGCTGGCAGTGGGTGCACTGCCGTACAGGCAGCTTAGAAATCAACGTATGGTCGGTTTCCAGCTGCGTTTGTGTGCACTACCGTACAGGCAGCTTAAAAATGATGGTGTTTTACCGCCATGCTATCAGTAAATATTCTGACCTACGGCTGAGAAGGGCGTAGGTCACACTTTACGCCGGCATACTCTTCCTGATACAGGTCAGCAACGCCTGGGCGCCGGGGGAAAGGGGCGCATCGACCCGGGTCAGAATGCCAATGGGCTCGCCCGCGCCGTGGGTGGGTACCGGCAGGGCGTTCAGGGTACCCTGGCGTAGATCCTCTTTCACCGCGCCGGAAGGCACAAACCAGACGTACTGATAGTCCACCGTCAGCTGGCGCGACAGCGAAGCTGACAGCGTTTCGATGCAGGAGGCGGGCAGCTTACAGCCTTCACTGGCCAGCAGCGCTTCGGCATTCTGGCGTGGTACCGTGCCTTTGGGCGAAACCACCACCGGCCACTCCATTACCCGACTAAGTGTGACGTTGTCACGCAATAGTGGGTGATCGGGGCGCACCACCAGCTTTAGCGATTCCAGAAACAGCAGCTCATAGTTAAGGCCGGTCATCAGTTCCGGGTCGGACATACGGCCGATGCCGAGATCCAGCTCGCCGGACTTTAGCCCCGCCAGCAGCATGGTGTTATTCATGGTCGCCACCTGCAGGGTGACGTTCGCCTGCTGGCCGTGGTACTGGCCAATCACGCTGGGCAGAATGCCGAGCGCCGCCGTGGGCAGGGCGCCGATACGCACCACGTCATGGGTCTGGCCCTGCTTGCGGCTCATGGAAAGCCCGGCGTGATTCAGCGCATCCAGCACCCGGACCGCGTGAATCAGGAACTGTTCGCCCATCAGCGTGAGCTGAGCGCCCAGCCGACCGCGTTCGAACAGGCGTTCGCCGGTTAACTGTTCCAGCTCATTCAGGGTCTTGGAGAGGGCCGGTTGACTAAGATTAAGAGTTTCAGCCGCGCGCCCCAGTGTTCCCTGTTGGGCGACGGCCACGAATGTATGCAGATGGCGCAAGCGAATCCGCTGGCTGAAGAGACTGTTTTTTTCCATAACCCCAAGTTAAATCCAGCGCGACGACTGTGACAAGGTAACATGCTTATTTTTGATAACCTGATAGCAAAATAAAATTAACATTCGTCCGGGGGGATGTCGATGGGGGAAGAAATTATCGCAGCGGTGAAAAAATGTCCCGCCAGCATGGCGGGACGCGTGTCATGGCTCAGAGGTCGAAAAAGACAGTTTCGTTTTCGCCCTGCAGTCGGATGTCGAACTGGTAAACCACTTCGTTACCGCGCTGCTGGCGTTTGCCGATAAGCGTTGCGCGGCGTACTTCCCATTCAATCAGGTTAAGCACCGGGTCGCGGCTATTGGCATCGGCTTCATCGTCAAAGTACATGCGGGTGTTCAGCCCGATATTGATCCCGCGGGCGACGATCCACAGGTTAACGTGCGGCGCCATTATGCGCCCGTCACGGCCGACCACCGGGCCGGGCTTGATGGTTTCAAAACGCCAGACGCCGCTGTCGAAGTCGGAACAGCTGCGCCCCCAGCCGCGAAAATCGGGGTCCAGCGCTTTTTCCTGCTGCTGGTCGGCGGGGTGGCTGTAGCGCCCGACGGCATTGGCCTGCCAGATCTCCAGCAGCACGTCGCGAACTGGCGTGCCGGAACCATCAATCACCCGGCCTTCAATGGTTACCCGTTCTCCTTTGGTGTGGCTGTTGGTCAGTATATGGCTGAAGTTATTCTCGAAGATATCGAAGCCCGCAGCCTGGGGCGCCAGGCCGATGTGCACGTAAGGGCCAGCGGTCTGGGAGGCGGTTTCCGGTAAATAGTCTCTCATGATGCGGCCCCCTGGGTACGGTTTTCAAACAGCGTGGCCCGGTGGCCGCGCAGAACCAGATCGAAGCGATAAGCCAGACAGTCCAGCGGTACCGCCGCCGACATATCCAGTTCGGCAATCAGGGTGCGCACCGCGTCGTCATCCCCCAGTGTACGTACGATGGGGCACTGCTTAATCAGCGGATCGCCTTCGAAGTACATCTGGGTGATCAGCCGCTGGCCGAAGCTGTCGCCGGACAGCGAAAAGTGGATATGGGCCGGACGCCAGTCGCTTACCTGATTGCGCCACGGATAGGGGCCGGGCTTGATGGTGCGAAAGGCGTAGTAGCCGTTTTCGTCGGTTAGCATGCGGCCACAGCCGCCGAAGTTGGGATCGATCGGCGCCAGGTACTGATCCTTCTTGTGGCGGTAGCGACCGCCCGCGTTGGCCTGCCACACTTCCACCAGCGCGTTTTTCACCGGTCGGCCGTATCCGTCACGCACGTAGCCGTGAACGATAATCCGTTCGCCAATGGGCAGCCCCTCTTTAGCATAGTTAAGGATCAGATCGTTATCTTTGGGGCTAAGCTCACGGGCGCCGAAGACAGGGCCGGTGATTTCAGAAAGTGAATTTTGCAGGGAGATTAAGGCGTTACGCGGCGATCGCAGCACGCTGGTTTTGTAGCCCGGTGTGTAAGCCGGCGGGTGGCTGCGATAGTCGCGGTGCACCAGTTCGCGGGGGGACCATTTTTCGTCGTTCATGACGGGCTCCGGTTGGTTGAGTACAGGTGTTGTCGTTATCGGTGTCGGTCAGTGTGTGTAAATTAATTGTTAATTAATAGTGAAATTATGGCGCTTTTTTAATAACTCGTCGTTATCTATCCCGCTCCCCTGCGTTTGCGCAACCAATGCCCTGGCGATCACAAAAAGCAAATTCTTCCCGACGGCTCACCCGGCGCTTTCCTACTATTTCCTCCATTACCCACTGGAGGGATGAAAGCATGGTGAACAACGTCACGGCCGATGAGATCCGGGAGCAATTCTCCCAGGCAATGTCGGCCATGTACCAGCAGGAGGTTCCGCAGTACGGCACGCTACTGGAGCTGGTAGCCGATGTGAATCTGGGGGTGCTGGAAAAAAATCCCGGCCTGCATGAGCAACTGGCGAACGCCGATGAACTGTCGCGCCTGAACGTGGAGCGCCACGGGGCGATTCGCGTCGGTACGGCCCATGAGCTGGAGACGCTGCGACGTATCTTTAAGGTGATGGGGATGTTCCCGGTGGGTTACTACGACCTGTCTCAGGCGGGGGTGCCGGTTCACTCCACCGCCTTTCGTCCCATCGAAGAGGCTTCGCTTTCCCGCAATCCGTTTCGGATCTTTACTTCGCTGCTGCGGCTGGATCTGATCCCTGACGAAGGGTTGCGGCGCCGGGCCGAATCGATACTGGCGCAGCGCCATATCTTTACCCCCGGCTGCATCACGCTACTGACTCAGTATGAGCGGAAGTGCGGCTTTACCCAGGCACAGGCGGATGCGTTCGTTAATGAGGTGCTGGAAACCTTCCGCTGGCAGCGCCACGCCACGGTGGATGCCGCCACCTATGAGTCCCTGCATCAGACCCACCAGCTGATTGCCGATGTGGTCAGCTTCCGCGGCTGCCATATCAACCATCTGACGCCGCGAACCCTGGATATCGACCGGGTACAGGCCCAGATGCCGGAGCGTGGTATCGTCCCCAAAATGGTGATTGAGGGGCCGCCGCGTCGGGCTGTGCCGATCCTGCTGCGTCAGACCAGTTTTAAGGCGCTGGAGGAGTCGATTATGTTCAGCGACCAGCAGCCGGGCAGCCACAGGGCGCGTTTTGGTGAAATTGAACAACGCGGTATGGCGCTCACCCCTAAAGGGCGAGCGCTGTACGATACCCTGCTACGGGAAGTCGGTAACGCCCGCGATAACCTGACTCATCAGCTCCGTCTGCAGGAGGTGTTCAGCCGCTTCCCGGATGACGCCCGGGAGGTACGCCGCCAGGGGCTGGGCTACTTCCGTTACCGTCTGACCCCCGCCGGTGAAGCGCACCGCGCCGCCATTGAACCCGGCTGCGATCCGGAACCGTTGATCGACCGCGGCTGGCTGGTGGCGCATCCCATCACCTATGAAGATTTCCTGCCGGTCAGCGCTGCCGGTATTTTCCAGTCTAATCTTGGGGATGAAGCCCACCCCCTGAGTCACGGCAACGCCAGCCGCAGCGATTTTGAAATGGCGCTGGGCGCCTCGGTGCTGAACGAATTTGCCCTCTACCAGGAACTGGAAAAACGTAGCAAACGGCGTTGCGGTCTGCTCTGAAATAGGTACTCTTAGCGGCGTGTTTTCAAAAGGACAGTCGTATGAAAAGGCCCGCCACGCCGATCGTCACCCTGAGTCAGGGGCAGCTTATTGGTCAGATTGAAGAAGATATCGCCGTCTGGCGCGGCATTCCCTATGCGGCGCCGCCGGTGGGGGAAGGGCGCTGGCGCGCGCCGCGACCGCCGGTGCCCTGGCATGGCGTGCGGATGGCGGACCGCTTTGCGCCTGCCGCCTGGCAGAGTATTGAAGCCTGTCGGGAAGTGGGCGGCGGTGACCCTGGCACCTTTTGTGAAGATTGTCTGTATCTGAATATCTGGGCACCGGCCCAGAGCGACAAGCCGCTGCCGGTGATGGTCTGGCTGCACGGCGGCGGTTACACCATCGGCGCCGGTAGTCTGCCGCCCTATGAAGGGCGGGCACTGGCGAATCGTGGCGTGGTGGTGGTTACGGTGAATTACCGTCTCGGTCATCTGGGGTTCTTCGCCCATCCGGCGCTTGCGGAGGAAGATCCCGAAGGGCCGCTTGCTAACTTCGCGCTGCTGGATCAGATTGCAGCCCTGGAGTGGGTGCGCGATAACATCGCCGCGTTCGGCGGCGATCCGCAAAATATCACCCTGTTTGGCGAATCAGCCGGTGGGCGCAGCGTGCTGTCGCTGCTGGTGTCGCCGCTGTCCGCCGGTCTGTTTCATAAAGCGATTGCCCAGAGCGCCTATACCCTGGCCGATGAACCGCTCAGCGAGGCAACGGCCCGAGGTGAGGCGGTGGCTCGCCATCTGGGGCTGGAAAATGCTTCAGCCGCTCAACTGCGGGCCCTGCCGGCCGATGTGTTCTGGCCGCTGACCAGCCCGCTGGGAACGGGGCCGGTGCCCATCTGCGGCGATCGGGTACTGCCGCAACCTATGCTGGAAAGCCTGATGGCCGGGCGGCAACACCCCATGCCGCTGATGATAGGCAGCAACAGCGACGAAGCCAGCGTGATGGGGGTATTTGGCGTCGATCTGGCGCAGCAGATCCAACGCATGCGTCGCGACCACCGGCTGGGGCTGGCGTTGATCCGCATGCTCTATCCGGGGGTACGCGGCGACGAGGCGCTGGGCCGCCAGGTCAGTCGCGATATGGCCTTTACCACCATGGGATTCGTGGCGATGCAGTCCTGGCAGCGCCTGGGGCAGCCCTGCTGGCGCTACTGGTTTGACTATGTTGCCGAAGCGGAGCACGCCACCTATCCCTGGGGCGCCTGGCATGGCAACGAAATTCCCTACGTGTTCGATACCCTTGGCACCATTCTGCCGTCCAGGGAGTACGCCAGCCTTGAGGATCTGGCGTTTGCCGCCCGGGTGGCGGACTACTGGGCGGCTTTTGCCCATCTGAAGCCTGGACAGACGGTACTGGCAGGCCCGCTCCCCTGGCCTGCCAGCAAGGGGGGCGCCGACCGCCTGATGCGCATGGGCATTAACCGGCGGCCCGGCTTTAAGCTGGAGCGTCGCTTTATGCGCGCTCGCTCGCTGCTGTTTAAGCGGGTGATGAAGCAGCACGTTACCCTGTAATCAGCCTTGCTCGCAGCCAGCGAGCCCTGGCCGCCGCAGTCAGCGGCGGCACCATTACCACCTGATAGCCGCAGGCGCGATACAGTCGTAGCATCACCCGGGCGGTGGCCGCCGCTTCGTCCCAGCTCTGGCGGCGTTCATCGTCCTGGCGATAAATATCGCGCCAGGGCGGGGCGAAGAAGACCCGGGGCGCATAGCGGCAGTCGCGCACGGCGTTGGTCATCCGTGGCGGCGCGTCCAGACCGCACAGTTGCAGGTAGCCCAGCGAATCCGGAATGCCACGGTCGAACAGCACCGGCGCCGTGGCGTTTTCGTGTACCTTCCAGCCGTCGATATCGCGTTCCAGCATCCGCATGGCGAAAGCCAGTCTGTCCGCCCAGGGCAGGGCGTTGCCGCCTTGCTGCTGCTGTTCGCGAATAATGGCGCGACCGCTTTCCGGTTGGGTCGCTATTCCTGCGTCGCTTAGAGCCTGTAGCAGGGTGGATTTTCCGGCGCCGGGTCCGCCGGTCAGGATGTAGCGCAGATTCATAAGGCGTTTCTCCATAGTTTGAGAACTGTCTGAAATTTGGTCGGGTGGGGGAGCGGTATCGTTTCGGCCAGCGACTGCCAGCTGCTGTCAGCCGTGTCGCCAGCGGGGAAAGTGGCGGCGATCGGTGAAATAAAGAGTTTGAAAATGGAAGGAATTTTGTCTGGCGTGGGCGGTCATACCTGGGGCATTATTTTGACCATGTTCCCCTTTCAGGGGAAGTAAAATACACCAAAGCCACACCCAACTTAAGGACGATTTCTCAGGCATGAACCGCAGACGTTTTATTAAAGCTTCAATGGCGCTGGCAGCAGCCTGCGGCACGCCCGGCCTGGCCGGCCTCTTTTCTCAATCAGCCTGGGCGGCGGACGGCGGTATTGCCGATGGCAGTTCGCGTCCCTTCGACTTTGCTCAGCTTCAGGAAATGGCCAGCGAGTTGGCGAAAAAAACCTGGGGCGGCGCTCCCCGTCCGCTACCGGGGGCGCTTACCGGAATGACGCCTCAGGCCTACAATCATATTCAGTACGACGCGGGACACTCGCTGTGGAACCAGATCGAAGGGCGCCAGCTCGATGTGCAGTTCTTCCACGTCGGTATGGGGTTCCAGCGGCGGGTGCGGATGTACTCTGTGGATCCCGCCAGCCGCCAGGCGCGGGAGATTCACTTCCGCCCCGAACTCTTTAACTACAACGAGGCCGGGGTGGATACCCGCCAGTTGGAAGACCATCCGGATCTCGGCTTCGCCGGTTTCCGTGCCTTTAAGGCCCCGGAACTGGCGAAGCGCGATGTGGTTTCCTTCCTTGGCGCCAGCTACTTCCGTGCCGTGGACAGCACTTATCAGTATGGCCTGTCCGCCCGCGGCGTGGCGGTCAACACCTTCACCGATACTACCGAAGAGTTCCCGGATTTTACCGCCTTCTGGTTCGAAACCCCGAAAGCCCGCGACACCACCTTTGTGGTCTATGCGTTAATGGACGGTCCAAGTCTCACCGGCGCTTATAAATTCACCATTCACTGCGAAGAGAAGCAGGTGATTATGGAGGTGGAAAACCACCTGTATGCCCGTAAGGCCGTGAAGCAGCTGGGCATCGCGCCTATGACCAGCATGTTCAGTTGCGGCACTAACGAGCGCCGCATGTGTGACACCATCCACCCGCAGATCCATGACTCCGATCGCCTGGCGCTATGGCGCGGCAACGGTGAATGGGTGTGCCGTCCGCTCAATAATCCCCAGAAGCTGCAGTTTAACGCCTTTAATGATGAGAATATTAAAGGCTTTGGCCTGTTGCAGACCGATCACAGCTTCGATAACTATCAGGACGTTATCGGCTGGTATAACAAACGTCCCAGTCTGTGGGTGGAGCCGCAGGGCAACTGGGGCAAGGGGCATATCTCGCTGCTGGAGATTCCCACCACCGGCGAAACTCTGGATAATATCGTCTGCTTCTGGCAACCGGAAAAACCGGTGCAGGCCGGGGATCGGCTGGACTTTAAATATCGCCTGTACTGGGCCGCTGAACCGCCGGTGCGCAGCGAACTGGCCCGGGTTTACGCCACCCGTACCGGGATGGGCAGCTTCCCGGAAGGCTGGGCGCCGGGCGAACACTACCCGGAAACCTGGTCGCGCCGTTTCGCGGTGGACTTTGTCGGCGCTAACCTGAAAGAGGCGGCTGCCCGCGGTATGGAGCCGGTGATCACGCTGTCCAGCGGCGAGGCGAAGCAGGTGGAGATCCTCTACGTCGACCCCTTCGACGGTTATCGTATTCTGTTCGACTGGCACCCCACTTCTGACAGCGTCGATCCGGTGGAGATGCGGATGTATTTGCGCAGTCAGGGGCAGACCGAAAGCGAAACCTGGCTCTACCAGTACTTCCCGCCAGCGCCGGATAAGCGCAAGTATGTAGACGATCGTCAGATGCGCTGACCCCCTCACCCTAACCCTCTCCCCACAGGGGAGAGGGGACTGGCAAGTGCTGGTTTTCTCCCTCGCCTTCAGGGAGAGAGCCGGGGAGAGGGGACTGGCAAGTGCTGGTTGTCTCCCTCTCCCTCAGGGAGAGGGCCGGGGTGAGGAGACAGGCAAGTGCTGGTTGTCTCCCTCGCCTTCAGGGAGAGAGCCGGGGAGAAGGGACAGGCAAGTGCTGGTTTTCTCCCTCTCCCTCAGGGAGAGAGCCGGTGTGAGGAGACAGGCAAGTGCTGGTTGTCTCCCTCGCCTTCAGGGAGAGAGCCGGTGTGAGGAGACAGGCAAGTGCTGGTTGTCTCCCTCTCCCTCAGGGAGAGAGCCGGTGTGAGGAGACAGGCAAGTGCTGGTTTTCTCTCTCTCCCTCAGGGAGAGAGCCGGGGAGAAGGGACAGGCAAGTGCTGGTTTTCTCCCTCTCCCTCAGGGAGAGGGCCGGGGTGAGGGCTAATCCTCCGCGGCTTCTTCCAGCAACCACCTTCTGAACAGATCGATGGCCGGCTCATGCTGGCGTGCCTGACGCACCATCATCCAGGTGGCGCGATCCATAGCCGCGAACCCCAGCGGCGCGCACAGCGTTCCTTCCCGTAACTCCTTCTTCACCAGAATCTGCGGCGTCATGATGATGCCCAGGCCGTTGCGCGCGGCCTGAATCGCCAGCGTCAGATTATCGAAGTGTTTCCCCGCCCAGAAGTCGCCCCGGGCGCCGGTTTTTTGCGCCCACTCTTCCCAGGCGTGGGCGCGGGTATCGGCGTGCAGCAGCGGCAGGGCGCTAAAGTCGGCGGCGTAGCTCAGTCGTCCGCGAAACAGTGGGGAACAGACCGGGCCGATATAGTCGACGGCAATCAGCGTGGTGGCCACGCCTTCCGGCACCAGATGGTCGTGGCTCAGGATTAACACATCGGTGCGATCGTCACGCAGCTTCTGGGGGTCAGTCAGGGTATCGAAGCTGAGCGGAACGTCCGGATATTGCTGATTAAAACGTCCAATGCGCGGAATCAACCACTGGGCCAGAAAACTGGGGGCGCAGGAGACGGTCAGCCCGTGACGGGCCTGACCACGGATGCGTTCACAGCTTTCCGCGATATCGGTAAAGGCCCGGGAACAGACCCGGCTGAGCTGTTCGCCATCCGCCGTCAAATGGATACGTCCACCGGCCCGCACAAACAGCGGAGCGGCCAGCCACTCTTCCAGCAGCCGGATCTGATGGCTGACGGCGCTATGGGTCACATTAAGCGAACGGGCAGCCAGGCTAACGCTCTGGTGGCGGGCGGCGCGTTGAAAGTAGCGCAATGCGCGCAGCGGCGGCAGGGAATCCGGCATAGCGATACCTTGTGAGAAAAACTAACAGTATATGTCTGTTTATATCATTTTTCAGCCGCGATTTATTTCCCTACTCTGTGCTGCATAACAGAACGATAAACAGCACGGGTTTCACTCTGAACCCCGTTATTTCCTGAAAGGAGCGTAAAATGACAGAACAGCTTACCCCCAAGACCCAGCTTGTTATGTTTACCGGTGGACGCGACAGCACCCTGGCCGCCTGTTATTTAATGTTACAAGGCATTCCGGTTCACCTCTGGTCAGGCAACAGCGGTTGCTCTTTGCATCGCGGTATTCTGGCTCACCGGGTGGAAGAGTTGCGCAATCGCTTTGGCGATTTAGTGGTCGGGCACACCGTGGCTGATATCAGCGGCGCTTTTCGTTCCATCGCCATTGAACATCTGGAATCGGACATTCTGAAGTACCGCAAGAATCTGGTGCTGCTGGGTGAAAAGATGGCGATTCACGCTCACCTGGTGGACTTCTGCCGCCGCAACGATATCGATGTGATCAACGACGGCATCACCCACTATCAGATGGAGTTTCCGGAACAGCGTCTGGTGGCCAAAGAGTGGCTGGTGGATATGATGGCGCGCTTCGACATCACCTACCATTCACCGATTTATGAGTTTGCCCGTTCGGCGGACGATGTGAAATATCGCCTGCTGCAGCTGGGTATCTCTACCAAATCGCTGGAGGGGATCAGCATCTTCGCTGACAGCTTCACCACCCCGGATGATGACACCATCCTTGGCTATCTGAACGACAAAGCGCCGTTGATGTTGAACATTGTGCGCTTCCTGTCCGGGGAGACTCTGGAGTGCCGTTCCACCCGCGCTGCAACGGTGGCCGCATGATGAGTCTGCAACCGGAAAGCTACGATGCCATTGAGGATGAGGTTTCCCAGGAGAAAGCGCAGAAGCCCATCGTGAAATGCGCCGCTGTCATCATCCATCAGCGTTCGCTGCTGCTGACCCGCAAGCGCGGCACCGACATTTTTATCTCGCCGGGGGGCAAGCCGGATGCCGGTGAAGATCACCTGAGTTGCCTGAAGCGCGAGCTCCAGGAAGAGCTGGGGGTTTCGGTCACAAATATTCGCCCCTTCGGGCTGTTTCTGGGGCAGGCCGCTTTTGAAAACCGGCCGATCGAAAACCACGTTTATCGGGTAGAGATTGCCGGGCAGCCGCGGCCCTGTAGCGAAATCGAAGAGCTGGCCTGGGTCAGCTATCGCCAGCCGCCCTGTGCGGTGCCGGTAGGGTCCATATTTCGCGACGAGGTGATGCCGCTGCTCTATCAGCAGGAGCTTATTAACTGATGGATGCGTCATCACTGTCCCCGGATCTACAGCGGGTGTACGGAGAACATTTTTATAAGCGAGCGGCTATGTTAAGAGATCGGTTGAGAGATGAGCTGACCTGCATTTACCGCCTGGACGACTACGACATCTTTTTTGTGCAGTCGGTACGGGTGGGGCTGGTCATCCTGAATCATCTGTTTCATCGCCAGGAGGTGATGCTGCGGCTGGCGCCGCAGCATCACTATCCTCCCATCGCCCGTCTGTTTACCGGCGGTGGTCAGTGTCCGCCACCGCCCGGGGAGCTCAATATCATCACCCATGTGCACCCCGGTACCGGCGCGGTATGCAGCCTGAAGGGATGCGGCGGCAAGGGGATGGTGGATGCTTCCCACAGTTTCGCCACGCTGCGCCACGCCGAACTGGTGCGCGACAGCGAGATTTTTATTGCGCCGCTGCATAAGCATGCGTCGTTGACCCCCGGGCTGGCGATCGTCGCCCTACGGGCCAGCAGTCACAGCCGGCTGCTACGCAGCGAACTGCGGCTGTTCGAAGAGGCAACCGCTTCCAGCCACCCGCTGGAAGAGGCGCTGGAAACCCTGGCCAGACCGGAATGGCAGCCGTTTAACGTGGCGCAGGTATGCGCTTCGGCGCTGACGCTACCGGCAGGCTACGGGCTGGATCCGGTCAGCGCGGATGGTTTGCCGTTCTGCTGCATCAAAATGCCGGTGCCGGACGAAGGGCTGCTACGGCGCGCGAAGGCCGACAGCATCAGCTATTTCCCGGATGTGGGAACGCTGCGGCTTTCCTGCTGGGCGCGCGGCGATGGCACTATCCCCGTGGATACCACGCCGGAGGTCTCCCGGCGGTTGACTCAACTTCTGGAGGTTTAATGAAACGGACGCTAACGGGTAACGGCAATCTTATCGGTATTGCGGGCGGGTTATTGTTGAGTACCGACTCGCTATTTATTCGCATGATGGGGATTGATAACTCCTGGGCCATCGTGCTGCTGCGGGGCGCGTTTATGTGGGCGGTCTGCCTGCTGGTCTGGCTGATGTGGCGGCCTTCGCGCTCTACGCTGGGCGCCCCCTGGGCGACCCGCGACAATCTGCTGTCGGTGCTCTTTTTCTGTCTGGCGTCGGCCGGTTTTGTGAACGCTCTGAACCGGGGCAATGTGGCGACGGTACTGGTGATTATCTCCGCCACGCCCTTTGTATCGGCGCTGATCTCCCGGGTGTTGTTCGGCGCCAGACTGGATCGCGGCCTGCTGACGGCGGCGCTGGTGGGGATGGTCGGAGTGGCGATTGTGATGAGCGGCCGCGGCGGCCATGAAAACGGGCTGGCGAACCTGTTTGCGCTCGGCACCGCAGTTTCAATGGCGCTGGCCTTTATTTATTCCTCCCGGGTAGAGGGGGGAACCCTGGCGTTACCGTCGGTAGGGGGGCTGCTGGCGGCGCTGCTGGTGGGGGTGTTTGCCGGTGGTCCGGTACAGCAGACGCTGATGCAGATGAACAGCGCGCAGTGGGGTTGGGCGCTGGCGGAAGGGGCGTTAGTGATGCCGCTGGCCATGGGGTTGATTACGCTGTCGACCCGCTATGTCTCCCCGGCAAACGCCGGTCTGTTCCTGCTGCTGGAAACCGCGCTGGCGCCGCTGTGGATCTGGCTGGTGCTGGGCCAGGCGCCAACGGGGCACGCGCTTATCGGCGGCGTGGTGATTGTGGGGGCGGTGCTGGTTAACAGCCTGCGCAGCCGTCGGGCGGAGCTTTACGGCGAACCGCAGTCCTAAGAAAGTTTTGTGGATCTCCTTCGAATTGGGGGTAAGGAGAACACAAGGATGCGTCGGCCGCCAGGTCAACGCAGTACCCGTAAGGGGGCAGGGAGGCAAACCGGTGTGATGTATGCCAGGCCATATACGGATTAATGGCCTGGCTTTTTTTATTTGATTCCCTCCTTCTGTTCCACAACGCTTTTACATCCGTATTTTCCAGGAGTAAGTTAGGCGTAAACCCCGATTTATGAAGGAGATAACCGTGCAGCAGAACAAGCATAACTGGCAGGATGAGGTGATTGAGGTTGAGCAGGGGCTGATTCTGCATTCGGTGAATGAAACCTTTGTGACACCGGTTTTTGAGCTGGTACAGCGCAATAAGGCGTGGCTACAGCAGGCGATGGACTGGCCTCAGTACGTAACGGCCCAGGAAGATACTCTGAAAACCCTGCGCGGCAACCATATGCTTCATCATCGCAATTACGCCAAGATGTTTATGATCCTGCTGGAACAGGAGCTGGTAGGCGTCATCTCTTTTAACCAGATAGAGCCTACCAATAAGGCGGCCTATATTGGCTACTGGCTGGACCAGGGGCACCAGGGGCAGGGGATTATCTCCAGGGCGCTACAGGCGATGATGAAAAAATATTCCGGGGAAGGCATGGTGCGACGCTTTGCTATTCGCTGCAGCGTCAACAATGAAGCCAGCAATGCGGTGGCGTTGCGTAACGGTTTTACCCTGGAAGGCTGCATGAAACAGGCCGAATACCTTAACGGCCAGTTCCACGATCAAAATATCTACGGGCGGATTATCGACACGGCTCAGTCGGACTGATTCGCCACCTTTTACCAAAACAGCGTCACTGATAGTCGCAGAGCCAGCGTAGCTAAGGCGATAAATAGCACCGGCAGAGTCATGATAATGCCGGTGCGGAAGTAGTATCCCCAGGTGATGGTCATATTTTTCTGTGACAGGACATGCAGCCATAACAGCGTTGCCAGACTGCCAATTGGGGTAATTTTAGGACCCAGATCGCAGCCGATGATATTGGCATAGATCATTGCCTCTTTAATTACGCCTGAAGCCGCGCTGGCGTCTATCGACAATGCCCCCACCAGTACCGTTGGCATATTATTCATGACTGACGAGAGAAATGCGGTCAGGAAGCCGGTGCCAAAGGTGGCCGCCAGCAAGCCTTTATCGGCCAGCATATTCAATACGCCGGAAAGATATTCCGTCAGTCCTGCATTTCTCAGGCCGTAGACCACCAGATACATTCCCAGTGAGAATATGACGATCTGCCAGGGTGCTCCCCGCAATACTTTTCGGGTATTGATGGCATGGCCCTTTTGGGCAACGGCAAGCAAAATGGCGGCCCCCGTTGCCGCAATGGCGCTGACCGGAATCCCCATGGGCTCCAGCACAAAGAAACCCACAAGCAACAGTACCAGAACAACCCAGCCTGTCTTAAAGGTGGCAGGATCTTTAATGGCGCTGGCCGGGACTTTCAGCAGCGTCACGTCGTAGGTTACCGGGATATCTTTGCGAAAGAAGAGATGCAGCATGCCGAGTGTGGCTGCAATAGTGGCGATAGTGACCGGGATCATGACCGATGCGTATTGCGCAAAGCCAAGCCGGAAGAAGTCAGCAGAGACAATATTCACAAGATTAGAGACGATAAGCGGCAGACTGGCCGTGTCGGCAATAAACCCCGCCGCCATCACGAAGGCAAGGGTGGCTCCTCTGCTGAATCCCAGCGCCAGCAACATAGCAATCACGATCGGCGTCAGTATCAGGGCAGCGCCGTCGTTGGCAAACAGGGCTGCGACGGCGGCGCCAAGTAACACAATCCAGCTAAACAACAGACGCCCACGCCCGTTGCCCCAGCGCGAAACATGCAGGGCAGCCCATTCAAAAAAACCGGATTCATCAAGCAGCAAGCTGATAATGATGACGGCGATAAAGGTTGCCGTGGCGTTCCAGACGATATGCCAGACCACCGGAATATCATCAATATGGATAACGCCGCTCATCAGGGCGAGGATCGCGCCAATGCTCGCGCTCCAGCCAATGCTCAGTCCTTTGGGTTGCCAGATAACCAGAATCAGCGTCAGTAGAAAAAGACTCCCGGCCAGTAACATTTAAGACTCCATAATATATGTTTTTTAGAATGTGTATCCGTACCGGCTAGCAGAGGGTCGCCGCCGATTTGGCCAGCCGGTCGCGGACATCGTCCCGCAGACACAGCCAGGTGGTTGTTATCGTCTCGGCGGCCCAGGCTGGCATATGTGGCGAAAGGCGATAGTAGATCCATTTCCCTTCCCGGCGATCCAGAACCAGTTCCGACTCGCGTAATATCGCCATATGGCGGGATATCTTAGGTTGTGAAGCAGAGATAGCCCCGCAGAGTTCGCAGACGCACAGTTCTCCCGATTCGCGCAGAAGCATCACGATAGCCAGCCGGGTATCGTCCGACAGAATTTTGAAAAGCTGAACGGGTTGTAGCATTTGAGTTCCCGGTGAACGTAGAATACATATACGATAAAACATATGTGTTGATATTGAAATCGCCAGGTGCTTTTAAGGAGGCATAAAAGTGGAATCATTTCCGGCCCTGAACGCGGACTGTTTCGACAGGCAGATCGCTGAAAAATTACAGCAACCAGAACCGCCGCGTATTCTGATCCTTTATGGCTCGGTACGGGAACGTTCGTACAGCCGTTTTGCCGCCGAAGAAGCAGGGCGCCTGCTCAGCGCGATGGGCGCAGAGGTCAAAATGTTTAATCCCTCAGGTCTGCCTTTGCCTGACGATGCGCCGGAAACGCATCCGAAAGTGGTTGAACTACGTGAGCGGGTAAGGTGGTGTGACGGCATGATCTGGAGCTCGCCGGAGCGACATGGTGCGATGAGTGCAATAATGAAGGCCCAGATCGACTGGATTTCATTAAGCGAAGGGGCCGTGCGACCGTCTCAGGGTAAAACGCTGGCCGTGATGCAGGTCTGCGGCGGTTCACAGTCCTTCAACGCCGTAAACCAGATGCGCATTCTGGGGCGCTGGATGCGGATGTTCACGATTCCTAATCAGTCATCGGTGGCGAAAGCCTGGCAGGAATTTGATGACAACGGGCGCATGAAGCCTTCCTCCTGGTACGATCGCATCGTGGACGTTGCCGAAGAGTTGTTCAAGATAACGCTGCTTCTGAAAGGGCAGACCCATTACCTTGCTGACAGATACAGCGAGCGGGTGGAGAGCCATCAGGCGCTCTCGGCGCGTGTTAACCAGCAAAAAATTTAGACTGGTACGTTACCCGGGAACCCCGTAATACGGCATCCGGGTAATATGCTGACTGCCTGCCAGGGTTTTGTCGCCGTGAATATGGATGGTTTCATCGTCCCAGGCTTCGACGCTAACCTCATCCGTCAGGCGAACCCGATGCTCGATCAGCACATTACCCGTCACCCGGGCGTGGCCGTCGATGCTAACGCGATCGTCAAGCTGTAGCGGCCCGCCAGTGAGCACCGCATCGCCTTCCACCCGCACCCGATGTTTAAGCAGGCATTCGCCCACGATCTGCGCATTGCCGCCGACCCGGGAGCTGTAACGCAGGGTCGGACTCTGACCTTCGCCGCGCCCGGCCAGGATGCGTGCCCGCTCTCCTACCCAGGCCTGATCGCACAGCCAGACATCATTCTCTTCGTTACCCTCTATCACCGCATGACCGCTTACGCAGGCCCGGTGTTCAATAAAGGCGTAGCTGACCAGCGCGCTGTCGATGATTTGCGCCTGATGCATAATGCGCGAAGCGTGCACGCTGGCGCGATCGGCAATACGTAGCTGCTGGTGTTTTTCCGCCGTCAGCCCGCGGCGGGCGATGACCTGGCTGTCGCTGACCCGGGCGACGTCACCGATCTGGCATTGACCGCTGACCTGACTGGCGCGTACCGCAACCTGGTCGCCGATGTGGGCGTGATGGGTGACCTGTGAACTATCCACCAGCGCATTGCCGTCGATAATCGCCCCCTGGCCGATAACGCATTCACCAGTAATGCGGGCGTTATGGGTGACCCAGGCGCCGCCATACAGAATGCTGTTTTGACTGTACACCCAGCAGTCGCCGGACTGGCTTAGTAGCTCTTCCTCTTCCAGCCAGCCACCGCGCTGCCCGGCCCGGACATCGGCAAAATCGGTAATCGCTTCAAGCTGGCGTAGCCAGAGCGTACATCTGACGTCACCCTGCATAATGGTGAACGGGCGCTTTTGTTCCAGCAGACGAAATTTTTGCATGCGGGCTCCCGGATTGAATCGGCGGCAACACTGATTAAAAGGTAGCAAATCTGGCCGGGATAGTATTTGACGGACAAATCCCATAAAATGCATTTCAAATATATTTTATGTCTTAAACAAGATGCAGAAATCATCCGAACCTCGTCAGATCCTCAATCTGCCCGCCGGTTACTTTGGTATGGTGTTGGGCATTCTGGGTATGGGGTTTGCCTGGCGCTATGCCGCCACGATCTGGCCGCTGTCACCGCGTATTAGCGATGGGCTGATCGCCTCGGGGATAGCCATCTGGCTGCTGTTGAGTCTGAGCTTTCTCTGGCGACTGGTGCGTTACACCAGCACCGTACTGGAAGAGATCCGCCATCCGTTGAAGAGCAGCTTTGTCAGTCTGTTTCCGGCCACCACTATGCTGGTGGCGATCGGCGTTGTTCCCTGGCTGCGGCCGCTGGCGCTGGGGCTGTTCGCGGTGGGTGTGGTGGCGCAGCTCGGTTACGCCGCCTGGCAGAGCGCCGGTCTGTGGCGCGGTACCCATCCCACCGAAGCTACCACCCCCGGGCTCTATCTGCCGACGGTAGCCTGCAACTTTATTAGCGCCATGGCCTGCGGCGCCCTCGGCTGGCCGGCGGCCGGCAGCCTGTTTTTGGGGGCTGGCGTTTTTTCTTGGCTGAGCCTGGAGCCTGCCATATTGCAGCGCCTGCGCAGCGCCGGTGAAGTGCCGCCCGCGGCGCGCAGTTCGCTGGGAATTCAAATGGCGCCGGCGCTGGTGGCCTGTAGCGCCTGGCTAAGCGTCAACGGTGGAAAAGGGGATATCTTTGCTCATATGCTGTTTGGCTACGGCCTGCTGCAGCTGCTGTTTATGGTACGGCTGATGCCCTGGTATCTGACGCAGCCGTTTAACGCTTCGCTATGGAGCTTTTCATTCGGCCTGTCGGCGCTGGCAACCACCGCGCTGCATCTGGGACATGAACAACCGGACGGCGTATTCCACTGGCTGGCGATACCGCTGTTTATCTTCTCTAACCTGATTATCGGGCTGCTGATGGTTCAGACCCTAATCCTGCTGTGCCAGGGTAAACTGTTGCTTCGTGAACCGCATCCCGCACCATGCTACAACAAGGAGCTCTCATGACCCCGCGTGATGAAAACTATTTTACCGACAAATATGGTCTGACCCGCACCCACTCGGAAGTGCTGGAGGCGATGCAGTGGCTAACCCCAGGCCGCACGCTGGACGTGGGCTGTGGCAATGGCCGCAACAGCCTCTATCTGGCAGCGCGCGGCTTTGATGTGACCGCCTGGGATAAAAATCCGACCAGCATTGCCAACGTCCAGCGTATCGCTCAGGAAGAGGGGCTGGATAACCTGAACGCCAGCATTGTCGATCTGAACGGGCTGACCTTTGATGGCGAGTACGACTTTATACTTTCCACCGTGGTGATGATGTTCCTGGCGCCGGAAACCATTCCAGGGCTCATCGGCAGCATGCAGGCCGCTACCCGTCCCGGTGGCTATAACCTGATTGTCGCGGCCATGGATACCGACGATTACCCCTGCACCGTGGGCTTCCCTTTTGCCTTTCGTCAGGGCGAACTCAGCCGTTACTACGAAGGCTGGGAGCTGCTGAAATATAACGAAGACGTCGGCGAGTTGCACCGCACCGATGCCAACGGAAATCGGATTAAACTGCGTTTTGCCACCCTGTTTGCAAGAAAAATCTGATAACTGGCGTGATATTCACCACATTCTTTTGCTCTCCTGCGCGGCGTGCTTAATCCGGCACGCCGACGCGCGGTAACATCGTGCAACGCCTTGCAGTGACGCAAGGCGCATATCGACCAAGGAGAGTGCTTATGCGTTATCCAATCCCCCTTAATCCCAGCCGTCGTCAGTTTTTTAAACACAGTGCCGCGGTTTCCGCCATGGCGGTGACCGGTATTGCCGGGCTCAGCGCACCGCAGTTGAGTTTTGCCGCAGCCATGACGAAAACACAGCGCGACGCGATGACGCCTGCCGAAATCGTAGAAGGCCTGAAGCAGGGCAATCTGCGATTCCGACAGGGAAAAATGTTGCAGCATGATTATCTGGATGAACAACGTACCAGCAAGGCCGGTCAGTTTCCCTCTACGGTGATTCTGAGTTGTATTGATTCGCGAGTACCGGCGGAAATTGTGCTGGATACCGGCATTGGTGAAATCTTTAACACCAGAGTCGCGGGTAATGGCCAGAATGATGATATTTTGGGCAGCCTGGAGTATGCCTGTACGGTGTCCGGCGCCAAAGTGCTGCTGGTCATGGGGCACACCTCATGTGGCGCCATTAAAGGCGCCATTAACGGCGTTAAATTGGGTCATCTGACCGCCCTGGTACAGGCGATACGGCCCGCGGTAGAAAACACGCCCTGGGAAGGTGAACGGAGCATCGCCAGCCCGGGGTTTGTCGATGCCGTAGCCCGCACCCACGTGATGATGACGATGGAACAGATCCGTCGCCGTAGCCCGGTATTGTCCGAAATGGAAAACAAAGGCGATATCGTCATTCTTGGGGCGATGTACAGTCTGGAGGGAGGACAAGTCGACTTCTTTAGCTAATATGCCGGTACCGGGCGCTTCCAGCCCGGTCCTTCTCCCGCACGCAACGGCTATACTTGATCGTTTTGCAACCATCAAAGGAGGCCGGATGACGTTCATCGATAAGATAAATATACTGCCGGTGCTGATGTCGACATCGTTCTGGATTGGCGTGGCGACCGTGGTACTGGTGACGCTCATTGTTTACTGGTTGATAAACAGGCTGCTGGCCCTGGTGCACCGCACCATTCAGTCCTGGGGAGAGTCGCGCACCACCGCCCGCGACTACCGCTATCTGCTGTTCGACGTGCTGAACAAGACCAACAAACTGCTGATGTTTGTGGTCGCCTTCCTGATCAGTCTGCGCTTTGTCTCACTGCCGGCCAATCTTGGCAGTACCCTGAGCCATGCGTGGTTCCTGGTGCTGGCGCTCCAGGTCGCCATCTGGCTGGATCAGGCGGTGCAGTCCTGGCTGCATCACGTGATATACACCCCGGGCACCCGTAAGAATCCGGTGACCCTGGTGATTCTGGGCGTTATTCTGCGGGCGATCGTCTGGTCGATGATGCTGCTGTCGATCCTGGCCAATGCCGGGGTGGATATTACCGCGCTGGTTGCCAGTCTGGGGGTTGGCGGTATCGCTATCGCGCTGGCGGTGCAGACCGTACTGAGCGATGTGTTCGCCTCGCTTTCTATCGGTTTTGATAAGCCGTTCGAGATTGGCGACTTCATTGTATTCAATGATGTCGCCGGTACCATCGAGCATATCGGGCTGAAAACCACCCGTATCCGCAGCCTGAGCGGCGAGCAAATTGTCTGCGGCAACGCCATTCTGTTGCAGCAAATTATCCATAACTACAAGCGGATGCAGACCCGACGCATCGTCTTTTCCTTTGGCGTCTCACTGTCCACGCCGCCGGAAAAACTGCGTCAAATTGGCGATATGGTGAAGCAGATTGTGACCGATGTGGGCGAAACCACCTTTGATCGCGCCCATCTGCTGGGGTTTGAAAGCGATCGCCTGAGCTTCGAAGTAGTGCATATCGTCAGTACCGCCGACTATAACCGCTATATGGATATTCAGCAGGAGATCAATATCCGGTTAATTGAGCAACTGGCGGAAAATGATATCCGGCTGGCGCTGCCGAGTATTGTGGTGGTGGATTCACAGGGGCCGCGCCAGGCGGCCGCCTGAGTCATTATGCCGTGCCGCGGAGCCTGAACAACAGGCGCTCCGGCCGGGCGAACATCACCAGGTTGCCGGTCAGAATCAGCAGCAGACCGGCAACCGCGCTGGGGTGCCAAACGTAGCCTTCGTAGAGGGTGGAAATAGCCAGCGCTACCAGCGGAAACAGCAGGATGCTGTAAGCCGCCTGATCGGCGCCGATGCGGCTGACCAGCGTAAAGTAAGCGCCAAAGGCGATAACCGAACCAAACAGCGCCAGATAGAGCAGGGAGCCCAGATAGCGTGCCGACAGCGGCGGCATAAAGTTCGCCCCCTGGCTTAACGCCAGTAACCCCATCACCAGCGCTCCATACAGCATCGCCTGACTATTGGTGGTCAGAATATCCAGCCCGCGCCGCTGGTGGCGCAGACTAATCATATTGCCCAGCGAAAAACCCAGCGTGCCCAGCGCGCTCAGCCCGATGCCGATAAAGAGCCCTGGTTCAATACGGGGCGCGCTCAGATCGCGCCAGAACAGTAGTATGATACCGGCAGCACCCAGCAGCGCAGCCGGAAAGAAACTGACCGGCGGGCGAATCCTGAAAAACAGGAAGCTGTTAATTGCGTTAAACAGCACCGCCATTGAAAAAATGACCGATTCCAGTCCGCTGTTGATCCATTCGGCGGCGTGGTAGAAGCAGAGAAAGTTAAAGCCGAACACGCAGCAGCCCTGTGCCAGGCAAAACAGCCGATCGCGCAACGACAGGCGCTGCAAACGGCCGCACAGCCTGGCGATAAGCGTCATCACCAGCGCCGCGATGGCGAAACGCCAGAAGATGGAGACGGCGATCGGCGCCGTTCCGAGCTGCATGACAATGGCTATCCAGGTGGTGCCCCAGATGGCGACCACCAGGGCGTAAAGAATAAAAGGCATGAATCTCATCCCGTCATGGTAAAGGTGGCCCCAGTATCGTGCTGGCGTGACTGCTGCGCCTGCATCAGACTGCGGTGACTTGCAGCATCTTGCGCTTTTCTGTTGCCGAATCTGGCGGGGCCTGCGCCTGCTCGGGTACACTGCGGACATTCTTTATCCGCATGAAGTTCGCTTATGCCATCGCATTACCACACCTTTAACACGCTCAGCGCACACCGGGCGCAGCTGCGCGATAGCCTGGTGTTGGGCTCTGGTATTCAGCTTGCATCCTGGTTCAACAATAAGGACACCATCACCCAGCGTTCCGATCACCACACGTTGAGTCTGTATGTGGCGGACGGTTATGAAACCTGGCTTAAGGTGCCTGGCGGCTGGCGCAACGGCGGTGGACCGGGGCGTTTCTGCCTGATGCCGGAGCAGAGCGAATATACCTGGGACGTGCGTGGCGATCTCTCTTTTGTCCATCTCTACTGTACCGACTGGCATCTGCGGGCGGTGGCCGAGCAGGTCTGGGATCGCGGCCCGGCGCAGCTCAGCCTGGAAGAGAAGACCTTTGCCGAAGATGAGCGTATCGCCTGGATGTACCGCCATCTGCTGCTAAGCTGCGACTGGCGCCAGCAGGCTAACCAGCTACAGTTCAGTAGCGCAGCGACCTTATTGCTGATTCATCTGGTGCAGCACTACAGTACGGTACGCTGGCGCCTGCCTACGGTGACCGGCGGGCTGGCCCCGGTGGTACTACGCCGGGTGGAAGCGTGGATCGAAACGCATTTGGGAGACGCCATTACCCTGGCGATGCTGGCCCGGGAAGCGGATCTCAGCGAGTTCCACTTTGCACGTATGTTCAGCCGTTCGATGGGGATGGCGCCGCACCGCTATGTGATGCAGCGCCGCCTGCTGCGGGCCGAACAGCTGGTGCGTCACAGCCGCCTGCCATTAACGGAGGTAGCCCTGGGCTGCGGATTCAGTTCCGCCAGCCATTTTAGTAACCGCTTTCGCGCGGCCTTTGGCGCCACGCCGTCTCGGCTACGGGCGGCGGGTCGCTGACAGTACGGCATGGCACAGACCGCCGCCGACCAATCCCCAGAAGGCGGAGCCGACGCCCCACAGCGTGACCCCGGACGCCACAATCAAAAAGGTGACGATGGCGGCATCGCGCTGTTTTTCGTCGCCCAGCGCCTGATGCAGGCTGCCGCTTAGCGCGCCCAGAAGCGCCAGCCCTGCCAGCATTTTGATCCAGGCATCCGGCAGGGCGGTCATCAGATTGACAATCCCGCCCCCCGCCAGACCGGCCAGCAGATAGAATACGCCCGCCGCGCAGGCGGCCTGCCAGCGCCGGGCGGGATCCGGATGAGCCTCTTCCCCCTGGCAGATGGAGGCGGTAATGGCGGCAATTGCCACCGAAAACGCGCCAAATGGCGCCAGCACCAGGGTAAACAGACCGGTTACTGAGAGCAGCGGCGAGGTGGGAACCTGATAGCCGGAGGCCTTAAGCGTTGCCAGACCCGGCGCGTTCTGGGACGCCATGGTCACCAGAAAATAAGGCACTCCCACGCCAATCAGGCTGGAAAGCGTAAATTGCGGCAGGGTAAAGGTCGGCGTGACAAACAGCGGCAACGTCAGCCCCTGCTGGTACTGATGATCGGCGAAGGCGACCATCAGACCGGCGAGCAGCGCGGCAATGACGGCATAGCGTGGCGCCAGCGTCCGTACCAGCAGCCAGGCGGCCAGCATCACGCCGCACAGCAGGCCGTTGTCCGCCAGAGCGCCGAAGGCTTCCAGCCCGAAACGCAGCAAAATACCGGCCAGCATGGCGGCGCACAGGCTGTGGGGCAGAATTTTCATTAAGCGGGCGAACAGACCGGTGACGCCGCACAGCGTAATCAGCGCGCCACAGAAGATAAATACCCCGGTGGCTTCCCCCAGCGAATGGCCTGGCAGGCTGGTCACCAGCAGTGCCGCGCCGGGCGTCGACCAGGCCGTCAGTACCGGCGCCCGCCAGCGCAGGCTTAGCAGCAGGGTGCTTAGCCCCATCGCCAGGCCCAGCATGGTCATCCAGCCCGCCACCTGAGCGTTAGTGGCGCCCGCGACGGAAGCCGCCTGCCAGATAATGGCAGCAGAACTGGCATAGCCTACCAGCACAGCCACAAAACCGGCCACGGGCACCGAAGGGGGAAAGGGGATTGCCAGGCGCATAGTGCTCTCCTTGTACGTTATAGCGTCCGGCGAATATAGCACCGTGCGTTATAGCGTACAAGGCGCTATACTGCGCGGCGAATAAGTAAGGAGAATCTGATGGATATGGCCTCTCACCTGGCCGCCACGCTGCGCCAGTTACGTCAGGCTCGCGGCTGGAGTCTGAGCCTGACCGCTGAAAATACCGGGGTATCGAAAGCGATGCTGGGGCAGATCGAGCGCGGCGAATCCAGCCCGACGGTGGCGACCCTGTGGAAGATCGCTACCGGCTTTCAGGTGCCGTTTTCCGCCTTTATTGAGCCTCAGCCGATTGCCGGACAGCCCGGTTATGATGCCGGTGACAGCGCCATGGTGGTGGTACCGCTGTTTCCCTGGGACGAGCAACTGCGTTTCGATCTGTTTGCCATTACCCTGGCGCCGGGCGCTGTCAGCCACTCCACGCCTCACGAGCAGGGTGTGGTAGAGCATGTGGTGGTGATTGAAGGGGCGCTGGCGCTACAGACCGATGGCGGCTGGCGAACCCTGACGGCCGGGCAGGGAGCGCGCTTCGCCGGCGATAGTCCCCACAGCTATCGCAACGACACGCAGCGCGCCTGCCTGTTTCATTCGCTGATCCATTATCCGTAACGGGCAACGCCGGGTGACGCTCGTTGCGACGGGCGTTACCGGATAAATGGCTTTAACCTGGGGGAGGGGACCGCTTCTAATCCACTCCTCACCTCCTGTTTCTATGTCCCTGCAGTCTGTACTGCATAAACTGTTTGGATTCCGGTCGCCTGTGACTACAATAGCCGCCATTTTCCCGATAACGGATCTGCGCCATGCGCCTGCAACCTAATCAACTTGAACTGCTCAGCCCGGCCCGCGATACGGGCATTGCCCGTGAAGCCATCGTGCACGGCGCCGATGCCGTCTATATCGGCGGTCCCGGATTTGGCGCCCGCCATAACGCGGGCAACAGCCTGCGTGATATCGCAGAGCTGGTGCCTTTCGCCCACGGCTATGGCGCGAAGGTGTTCGTTACCCTGAATACCATACTGCACGATAATGAACTGGAACCGGCACGTCTGCTGATTCACTCGCTGTGGAACGCCGGGGTGGATGCGCTGATTATTCAGGATATGGGGATTCTGGAACTGGATATTCCGCCCATCGATCTTCACGCCAGCACCCAGTGCGATATCCGCTCGCCGGAGAAAGCGAAGTTCCTTTCTGAAGTGGGTTTTTCCCAACTGGTACTGGCCAGGGAGCTTAGCCTGCCGCAGATTCAGGCGGTGCATCAGCAGGTGGATGCTACCCTGGAATACTTCATTCACGGCGCCCTGTGCGTGGCCTATTCCGGCCAGTGCTATATCTCCCATGCCCAGACCGGGCGTAGCGCCAACCGCGGTGACTGCTCCCAGGCCTGTCGCCTGCCTTACACCCTGAAAGACGATCGGGGGCGGGTGGTAGCCTATGAAAAACACCTGCTGTCGATGAAAGACAATAATCAGAGCGATAACCTGTCTCAGCTTATCGATGCTGGCGTGCGTTCTTTCAAGATTGAAGGGCGCTACAAGGATATGAGCTATGTGAAGAACATCACGGCATACTATCGCCAGCAGTTGGATGCCATTCTGGAAGAGCGCGGCGATCTGGCCCGGGCTTCCCATGGTCGCAGTCAGCACTTTTTTGCGCCGTCGCCGGATAAAACCTTCCATCGCGGCAGCACCGACTACTTCGCCAACGGCCGTAAAGGGGATATCGGCGCCTTCGATACCCCGACCTTTGTCGGGCTGCCGGTGGGCGAACTGGTCAGGGTGGGGCCGGAGTGGCTGGAAGTGGAAGGCGATGCGCCGCTCACTAACGGCGACGGACTGAACGTGCAGGTGAAACGCGAAGTGGTGGGCTTCCAGATTAACAAGGTGCAGCAGACTGGGCCTGGCCGCTATCGGGTCTGGCCCAATGCACTGCCGGAAGCTTTGCGTAAACTGCGTCTGCCGCAGCCCATCAATCGTAACCTCGATCATCAGTGGCAGCAGGCGCTGCTTAAGCCATCCGCCGAACGGCGGATCGCGGTGGATCTGACCCTGAGCGGCGATGCCGGAACCCTGACGCTCACCGCTCGCTGCGAGGCCGGGGCCTCGGTGAGCCATAGCCTGACGGGCGAGTTCGCCCCGGCGAAAGATCCGGCGCGCGCTTATGAAAGCCTGCGTTCCGGGTTAAGCAAGCTGGGCCAGACCTGCTATCGCGCCCGGGAAGTGACGATGTTACAGGGAGAGCTGCCGTTTGTGCCTAACGGCCTGTTGAATCAGCTGCGGCGTGAAACTCTGGAGCAACTGACTGAAGCACGGCTTGCTGCATATCAGCGCGCCACTCGTAAACCGGCGGCTGAGCCTGCGCCGACCTTCCCGGAACAGCAGCTTAGCTTCCTGGCCAACGTCTATAACGCCAGCGCCCGCCAGTTCTATCAGCGCCACGGCGTGGCATTGATCGATGCCGCCTACGAGGCTCACGAAGAGAAAGGCGAAGTGCCGGTGATGATCACCAAACACTGCCTGCGCTACGCCTTTAATCTGTGCCCGAAGCAGGCCAAAGGAGTGAAGGGGATTCGCGCCACGCCGATGCAACTGGTGCATCAGGACGAGGTCCTGCGGCTGGAATTTAACTGTAAGCCCTGCGAGATGCACGTTATTGGCAAGATCAAAAACCACATTCTGAAGATGCCGCTACCGGGCAGTGTGGTGGGCTCGATCTCGCCGGAAGAACTGCTGAAAACCCTGCCCGGCAAGCGCTGAGCGGGCAGGGGAGAAGTATTAGTGCTCCACTGAGGAAAACAGGTTAATCACCAGTACGCCGGCGATAATCAGCCCCATGCCGAGGATCGCCGGCCAATCCAGCTTCTGGCCCAGAAACAGCCAGCCGATCAGACCAATCAGCACAATGCCAGCCCCTGACCAGATGGCGTAGATAACGCCAGTGGGCAGAGTGCGCATGGTGAAGGTCAGGCAGTAAAAGGCCAGTCCGTAGAACACCACCGTCGCTACGCTCGGCGCCAGCCGGGTAAAGCTGTCTGACAGTTTCAGGGCCGTGGTGGCGATCACTTCGCAGATAATGGCGATGGTTAACAGTGTCCAGGTCATTTCACGCGCTCCGCAAGCTCTAACAAACGTTCGACAATCCAGCGCCGCTGTTCCGGCGCCTGAGTGTGGTAGCCGCACAGGGCGGCGAACCACATCCCGTCCGCCGCCAGCCGACACAGCAGACGCTGGCGGCTTATCGCCTCATCGCCGGGATCCTGCGGCAGCTGATTGATAAATTCCGCCCACTGGTCGCGCAGGTAGGGATCCGCCATCATGGCCGCCATCAGCGCCCGGTTCATCTCCTGTTCATGGTCAGGCATCAGGCGGGCGCAGGCGCGAATGTAAGCCCGGGTGGCGCGACCTTGCGCCTGTGGCTCGCGGGCCATTTCCTGGTCTATCTCCGCTCGCATCTGGTCCTGCAGGGTTTCAAATACCCCGTCTATCAGCGCCTGGCGGGTGGCGAAATGGTGCTGAAGGCCGCCTTTGCTGATGCCGCTCTCTTTCACCACTTTATCCAGGGTCAGGGCGGGTAACCCTCGGGTGGCGATAATCTGCGCTGCGCTGTCCAGCAGTTGCTGGCGCAGCGCAGCGGGGTCTTTCGGGCGATGATGGGCTTTGCTCATAAATTACAATCCGTCTGGATGGATTGTTTTATTTTGCCTGAGCGGAGGTGGGGTGACAAGCTTCGGGAAGTGCAAAAAATGCCGTGCTGTGCGGTATCGGTCCCGGCGGAGCCGATACGTTAGTTTAGCTTTTCAGTCCGGCCGCGCTCATTAACAGACGCAGCGCCAGGCTCACAACGCCCAGCGCCATGACGCTGGCGCCCCAGATAGCGACCAGCCACAGCAGGCGCTTCCATAGAGGATTATTCATCAGTGGTACCCCTCGCCGTGACGCACTTTGCCGCGGAAAACCAGATAACTCCATGCGGTGTAGCCCAGAATCACAGGGATAATCAGTAGCGCGCCGACCAGCATAAATCCCTGACTGGCGGCAGGGGCCGCCGCCTGCCACAGCGTGACGGCAGGGGGAATAATATAGGGCCAGATACTGATACCCAGACCGCTGAACCCCAGAAATATTAGCCCCAGCGTGAAGACGAAGGATAGATGATGGCTCCGGGTATTGGCCGAATAGCGCCAGAGCAGCGCGCTGAACAGCAGTACCAGCGCCGGAACGGGCATAAGAAACCAGAGGTTGGGCAGGGAGAACCAGCGTTCGGCAATCGCCGGATGTTTCAGCGGCGTCCACAGGCTGATGATGGCGATAACTCCCAACAGCGCCAGCAGCAGCGGTCGGGCATAGCGCCGCATATCGTCCTGTAACGGGCCTTCGCTCTTCATAATCAGCCAGCTGGCGCCCAGCAGTGACCAGGCAACGGTCAGACCGACGCCACAGAACAGATTAAACGGGGTGATCCAGTCCAGCGACGATCCGGCAAAGGCACGATCCGCTACCGGAAAGCCTTCAATGACGGCGCCGACCACTACGCCCTGGAAAAAGGTCGCCGTCAGAGAGCCGACCAGGAAAGCGCGATCCCAGAACGGGCGGTGTCCCGGGGTGGCCTTAAAGCGAAATTCAAACGCTACGCCGCGGAAGATAAGCCCGAGCAGCATCAGAGTAAGAGGCAGGGTCAGGGCGTCGACAATCACCGCATAGGCCAGTGGGAAGGCGCCAAACAGCCCGGCGCCCCCCAGCACCAGCCAGGTTTCATTGCCGTCCCAGACCGGGGCCACGCTATTGACCATCACATCCCGATCGTCGGGATCGCGCACCACCGTAAACAGGATGCCGATACCTAAATCGAAGCCGTCCATCACGATATACATCAGGGTGGCGAAGATAATAATGACAAACCAGATAAGCGAAAGATCGATTCCCATTAGTTCGTCTCCTGTGAAATAGCGGAAAGCGGGCGGGCGGGTGTGCCGTTCGCTGGCACGACGTCATCGTCCTTCGGCCCTTTGCCGATCAGGCGTACCATATAGGCGTACCCCAGGCCGAATACTGCGGCGTAGACTGCGATAAAGCACAACAGACTGATACTCATTTGCAGTGTTCCATGGGCGGAAACCGCATCCCGGGTACGCTGTAATCCATAGATAATCCACGGCTGGCGACCTACCTCGGTGGTCACCCAGCCAGCCAGGATGGCGACCAGGCCGGAAGGCCCCATCACTAGCGCAAAGCGTAAAAATGCCCGGTTGGTATAGAGGCGGTTGCGGCCTCTTAACCAGAGGGCGATAACGGCCAGTGCGATCATCAGCATGCCCAGCCCCACCATCAGGCGAAATGACCAGAAAACAATGGTGGCATTGGGGCGATCTTCCGGCGGGAAACTTTTCAGCGCAGGCACCTGCTTATCCAGACTGTGAGTCAGGATCAGGCTGCCCAGAGCTGGAATACCCAGTGCAAAGCGGGTTTTTTCCGCTTCCATATCCGGCCAGCCTGCCAGTAGCAACGGCGTGGGTTGGCCCGGAGGGTTTTCCCAGTGTCCTTCGATGGCGGCGATTTTGGCGGGTTGATGCTCCAGGGTATTGAGTCCGTGCATATCGCCAATCAGCGCCTGAACCGGCGCTACGATAAGCGTCATCCACAGCGCCATCGAGAACATGGCGCGTACCGCAGGCGTGCTGTTGCCGCGCAGCAGATGCCAGGCCGCTGAAGCGCCAACGAACAAGGCGCTGCTCAGGAAGGCGGCCACGGTCATATGCAGTAGTCGGTACGGGAATGACGGATTAAAGATCACCGCCAGCCAGTCGACTGGCACTACCTGACCGTTATGGATCTCAAAGCCCTGAGGCGTATGCATCCAGCTACTGGAAGCGAGGATCCAGAAGGTGGAAAACAGAGTGCCCAGCGCCACCATACAGGTAGCGAAGAAATGCAGCCCTGGCCCCACCCGGTTCCAGCCGAACAGCATCACGCCCAGAAAACCCGCCTCAAGGAAGAAAGCGGTCAAAACCTCATAGGTGAGCAACGGGCCGGTAATACTGCCTGCAAACTGGGAAAAACCGCTCCAGTTGGTCCCAAACTGGTAGGCCATTACCAGCCCGGAAACCACGCCCATACCAAAGTTAATGGCGAAAATTTTTGACCAGAATTGATAAAGTGAACGCCAGACTGGATTGCGTTTTTTAAGCCATAGTCCTTCCAGCACGGCAAGGTAGCTGGCCAGACCAATGGTGATAGCCGGAAAAATAATGTGAAAAGAGACCGTAAAGGCAAACTGTATACGCGCCAGGTGGAAGGCGTCTAAACCCAACATGACGTAACCTCGTAGCGGAAAGGGGTAGCGTCATGGTACTCAGGCCGTGAAGGTCAGGGCAGAAACAGAAATGCAGTTTTTAACCATAACAGTTAATAAAAATGGATAGTGAATTAATAACTGATATGAATCCGGTAAAAAATAAAACAAAAACGTTACGGAAACAGAAAAAATACCGCCCCGAGTGGGGCGGAACTGGGTTAGTTCAATTTCGGGTAGGCTCGTGACGACAGGTTGCCGTAGGAAGCGCTGCCCCAGCCCCCATCGTAGATGAGTTCGACCTTGTCCGGCGTATCGATGCGTGAGCGGGCGATAAAGCGTTTCGCCTGTCCGTTGCTGCGAATACCGCCCGCCAGATAGACCTGACCTTTAGTGTCGAACGCCAGCCCAAAGTAGGAGCACTGTTCACCAGCGCCAGCGACTGAAGCAAACTGACACAGGTATTTGGCCTGCCAGTCGGTGGTGTGGGTGTCGTCGACCCGCCACAGCCGTCCGGAACTGTCGAGCAGATAGCATCGATCGTCGGCGTCAAAGGCGATATCAATAACCTTCGTGTCATTGGTGAAAACGTTTACGGCGTTACCCGCCGCGTTGCGGACCTGTACGGTAGAATATTTGGTTTCCGGGTGCTTAAAGGTATAGATCTTTCCGCCTTCGCGGGCAGAGAGGAAATATCCCTGGTCATCCTTGCGAAAGGCAAATGCGTCTTTAGAATCTCCGCCTGATAGTCCACGCAGATACTGAAATTTTTCTCCCTCTTTTTGACGATATATCTGATTACCTTTCCAGCCAAAATAGTGGGTGCCATCGGAGGTGGTGGCATTACTCCATCCGGAACCGTGCTGATTGTCGATGCTCTTTTTAGCCAGATCGCCGCTATCGCCGTTATGCTGGTAGATATCACCGTTATCGCCTTTGTTGCCGGTGAAGGCATTGTCGTAATAGGTGATAGCATAAATACTGTCCAGCTCGGTATAGGGCGTCTCTTTTTCGGGGTCGGGAGCCGGTTTAACGACAGGTGCTTCTTTTTCGGGTTCGGGTGCCGGCTTTACAGCGGGCGTCTCTTTTTCGGGCTTCGGCTCAATGGCGGATTCTTCTTCCACCGGCGGCGGAGTGGGCACCGGCTTATGCTGCTGACATTTGCAGGGACGGCGCGCTGGCGCAGGAGGCGTTTGCGGCTCGTGACAGTGACAGCCGCCATTGGGTCCGCAGGCTTCCACCAGACCTTTCAACACATCCGCCAGGGTATTGACGGCACGGATAATCTCAGACGCCTGGGAACAGATATCGGAAGCGCTGCCGCTATTACCGCCAGGCTCTGCATCGCCGTTGGGTGAGCCGGTATCGGGCTTATCGGCGGTTTCCGGGGGCGTTTTGGCGTCATCCGGAGCTTTATCGGTGGGCGATTCTGCTTCCTCCTCCAGACTTTCTTCCTGGGGGATCTGACTGGTGCAGATGGCATCGGTCAGAATGCTGATAAATCCGTTGATGCCTTTAGTGAAGGTATAGCTTTCACCGCCGGTTTCTTGCGCCAGTCGTTGATATTCCGCAATCATCGCTTTTTCATCGGCTTTGGAAGCATAGGGTATTTCCGGTGGGGTGGTGCCAAGATAGCTGAAGACTTTAGTGTCGTTATCGAGTGCGGTTTTAATGGTATCGTTGAGCGCTTTGCGTGATTTATCGGTGACTTTTAAACCACCGGCCAGTGGACCTTCATCGGTTAGAATAAACACGTTTTTCTGGGCGCCGGGGCGCCAGGGGGCATAATGAATAACGTCTTCAATGGCATAAGCTGAATCTTCCTGAGCACCAGAGCTGGGTAATGATCCTTTTTTGCGGCTTTTAAACTTCGCCCCCGCTGCGCCGTTTTCCACCAGATATTCATGGACTGTTTTATCGAATACCGTATCCGGGAAAGTACCTTCAATACCCAGAAAAACCACATTCAGGTCAGACGGACAGGTCTGGCGAGCTTGCTTCAGCGCTGTGGAGAGTGCGGTGCTCAGAGTTTTAGCCTCGTCTTCCATAGACTGGCTGGTATCAATAACAATATATAAATCACTGCTGATTAAATTCGTTGTTTTACTCATTGTTACCTCTTCAGAAATGAAGGCAGTCATGTATGGAGTATTTATTCTGGTCGACGGATGGAATAATTCCATTAATGTCCAGGAATCATATTTTTTTAAGAATAATAGCAATAAAAGCCTTGTTTATATTGGTGATATAGCGACATGGAAAATATTACGTCACGTTATGCTATGTCTAAAAAACAGGCAGCTCAGGATGTCTGGTAACATAACAATTTTTTTCATTAGTCCATTTTATTCAAACTGATATAAAATCAGCACAAAACGGGAAAAACCACGAAGACGGTAAAGTTACTGCTTTGTTATACTCCTGCTACCTAGCATAAATCACCAGAGAAACCGTAATGAGCCCCCGGGATCAAGAGAGTATCGACCAGCAGATTCGTTTATCACGCACCAGCGTGGCGAAAGTGGTGTTTCCCACCACCATCAACCATCACTCCACGCTGTTCGGCGGCACGGCGCTGTCGTGGATGGACGAGGTGTCGTTCGTTACCGCTACCCGCTTTTGCCGTAAGCGCCTGGTCACCGTCTCTACCGAAAAAATCAATTTTCAGAATCCGATTCCCTCAGGTTCAATTATCGAAATGGTGGGGGAAGTGACCCGGGTCGGCAACAGCAGTCTGACCGTCACGGTTACCGTCTGGCTGGAGGATATGTATGCCGAAGGGCGCGAACAGGTGATCAACGGCCAGTTTAACTTTGTCGCCATCGATGATGACGGCAAACCGACGCCGCTGTTCAGCTAATACCGGAACCCCGCCCGTGAAGAAATATCAGCGCCTGGCGCGGCAGATCCTGGAGCAAATCGAGCAGGGAGTCTGGCACCCCGGCGACCGTCTGCCATCCCTGCGCGAGCAGGTGACCCACAGCGGCATGAGTTTTATGACCGTCAGCCACGCCTATCAGCTGCTGGAAAGTCAGGGCGCCGTTGTGGCGCGTCCCCAATCGGGCTACTACGTAGCGCCGCGTCCGGTGTCCGAACCAGCAGTGCGGCGGCAGGTCAGGGCCGGGGCGGTGGATATCAACACCTATATTTTCGACGTCCTGCAGGCCAGCCGGGATCCCTCGGTGGTGCCGTTCGGCTCGGCGTTTCCCGACCCCAGGCTGTTTCCGCTCCAGCAGCTCAACCGCTCGCTGGCAAGGGTCAGCCGCAATGCCACCTCGGTCAGCATCACGGATAACCTGCCGCCGGGCAATGAAGCGCTACGCCATGCCATCGCCCGGCGCTATGCAGCACAGGGCATGACCATCCCGCCGGATGAGATAGTCATTACCGCCGGGGCGCTGGAGGCGCTGAACCTCAGCCTACAGGCCATTACCGAGCCGGGAGACTGGGTGATTGTTGAAAGCCCGTGTTTTTATGGCGCCCTCCAGGCGCTGGAACGTCTGAAACTACGGGCGCTGGCGGTGCCGGGTGACGTGCGGGAAGGCATCGATCTCGATGCCCTGGAAGAGGCGCTGAACCGCTGGCCGGTTAAGGCCTGCTGGTTAATGACCAGTGCTCAGAATCCGCTGGGCTACACCCTGAGCCGCGAGAAAAAGCAGCGCCTGATGGCGCTGATAAAGCGTTACGGTGTCACGTTTATTGAGGACGACGTCTACAGCGAACTTTACGCGGGGCGAGAAAAACCGCTACCGGCCCGGGCCTGGGATGACGGCACCTCGGTGCTGCACTGCTCCTCTTTTTCCAAATGTCTGGTGGCGGGATTCCGTATCGGCTGGGTGGCGGCGGGGGCCTTTGCCCGGCGCATTCAGCAGTTGCAGATGATGAGCACGCTGTCCACCAGTTCTCCGATGCAGCTGGCGCTGGTGGATTACCTGGCCACCCAGCGTTATGACAGTCATCTGCGGCGTCTGCGCCGTACCCTGGCGGAACGCAAGCAGCAGGCGCTGCACGCCCTGTACCGCCATCTTCCCGACCCGGTGCGTGTTCACGCCAGCGACGGCGGCTACTTCCTTTGGGTTGAGCTGCCCCGTGAGATGGACGCCAGCGAACTGAGCGAAGCGGCGCTGCACCAGGCCATCAGCATTGCTCCCGGTAAGATGTTCAGCGCCGACAGCGCCTGGCATCACGGCTTTCGTTTCAATGCCTCCTGGGCGTGGGGCGAACGGGAAGAGCAGGCGGCGGCGCGGCTGGGCCAGCTTATTCGTGACAGGCTTTTACCATGAATTATCAGACCGAACGCCTGATTCTGCGCCCCTGGGATGACGACGACGCCCCGGCCTTTGCCCGACTGAATGCCGACCCGCAGGTGATGCGCTATTTTCCGGCTCCGCTTAGCCGTGAGCAAAGCGATGCCATGCTATGCACCCTGCGCGAGCGCATGACCTCTAACGGTTTTGGTATGTGGGCGGTGGAAGAGCGCCGCAGCGGTGATTTTATCGGCATGGTGGGGTTAAACCGCCCGGTCATCGCGATGCCGTTCGGCGAGGTGGTGGAGATTGGCTGGCGGCTGGTCCGGGCATACCAGGGGCGCGGCTACGCTTACGAGGCGGCGCATCGGGCGCTGGATATCGGGTTTCACGACTATGGTCTGACGGAGATTGTCGCCTTTACCGCGCTGGCCAATCTGGATTCGCAGCGGTTGATGGCCCGGCTGGGCATGGCGCGCGATATCGCTTTCGATCACCCGTCATTGCCGGAAGGCGACTGGCTGCGGCGCCATATCCTCTACCGTCTGCGCCGTTAAATTCGCATGGCAAGATCGGTGGCGGCGCGGCGTAGCGTGGGCAGCACCTCGTTACGCAGTCTGTCCACCGACATTCTGGAGGCGTGCACGCCCACATTCATGGCCGCCACCACCTGTCCACCTGCCGCCAGCAGCGGTACGGCAATAGAGCGCAGGCCCATCTCCAGTTGCTGGTCGTTAATGGCATAACCCTGACGCCGAACCCGGTCCAGCTCTTCCCGCAGTTGGGGCAGCGACGCCAGAGTGTGGGAGGTAAAGGGCACCCGCTTTGCACGCGCCAGTATCTCTTCCAGCTCCTGCTCCGGCAGCGCACTCAGCAGCACCCTGCCCATCGATGTCGCCCAGGCGGGCAGGCGGCTGCCGCGTCCGATATCCATGCTGATAATGTTATCCACCGCCGCCCGGGCGATATAGAGCACGTTGTCGCCGTCCAGAGTGGCGGCGGAGCAGGACTCATTAAGCCTGTCACGCAGACTGTCCAGCGTGCACTGGGCGGCCCGTGCCAGCGGCGTTCCCGCCAGATAAGCGTGGCCCACTGCCAGCACCCGTGGCAACAGCTCATAGTGTCGGCCATCGGGGCTGTGCACCATGCCCAGGGTCGCCAGGGTATACAGGCAGCGGCGCACGGCGGCCCGTGAAATGTGGGTTTTCTGACTGAGCTGGGAGATGGTTAACCGCTGGCGCTGGGGGGTAAAGGCGTTCAGCACCTCCAGCCCGCGGGCCAGTGATAGCATAAAGTTGGGATCGCGTCGGGCTGCGATGCACTCTTCGCCCTGAAGCGGGGTCAGTGCCTGGTTATCCGTTTTTTTTCCGGCCATGTTCTCTTCTCTCCGGCGGCGGACAAGGGGATCCGAAGATCCACTATATCCACGCCGCCGGTGGGGTGGAGGAAAGCTGTTTAATATTCCACAACGATCACATTAATAACTTTAATTTAACAAACGTGTCGATAATCGCACAACTTTTCGATTACCGCCGTTGACGCTCTGATACACCGCACCCTATTGTCATTACACATTCCCCGATTTTGATGCGGTTTTCTGCGTAGTCGGGAGGTAACGTATTGACAATAAATACAATAATGGAGCTATCAGGCGGAAGATTATGAGCGCAACCATCGAACACCTCGAAAGCTGGCTGGTGGATCTCCCCACCATTCGCCCGCACAAACTGTCAATGACCACCATGGGCTGTCAGACCCTGGTGATTCTGCGCATCGTCCGTTCCGACGGCATCAGCGGCCTGGGCGAAGCGACCACTATTGGTGGTCTGAGCTACGGGGTGGAAAGCCCGGAAGGCATTAAATCGGCGCTGGATAACTACTTGGCGCCGCTGCTTGTCGGCCAACCCGCCGACGATATCAACCCGCTGCTGGCGCGGCTGGAAAAGGCGGTGAAGGGCAACACCTTCGCCAAATCGGCAGTGGAAACCGCGCTGCTGGATGCCAGAGGCAAGGCGTTGGGGCTGCCGGTCAGCGCGCTGCTGGGCGGGGCGCTCAGTACATCGTTACCGGTACTGTGGACCCTGGCGAGCGGCGACACCGCCCGGGATATCGCCGAAGGAGAGCAGTTGCTGGAAAGCGGTCGCCACAACGCTTTCAAACTGAAAATTGGCGCCCGGGAACTGGCGACCGACCTGGCGCATACCCGCGCCATTGTTGAAGCGCTGGGCTGCCGCGCCAGCATTCGGGTGGACGTAAACCAGGCCTGGGATGCCAGCACCGCCGCACGGGGCTGTGCCGAACTGGCCGCCATGGGCGTTGACCTTATCGAACAGCCGGTAGCGGCCCACGATCGCGATGCGCTGGTGCGCCTGAGCCACCACTGCGGCACCGCTATTCTTGCCGATGAAGCGGTGGCCAGCCCTCAGGACGGTTTCGATATCGCCCGACGCGGTTTTAGCGGCGCCTGTGCCTTAAAAATCGCCAAATCAGGCGGTCCCGCCAGCGTACTGAAGCTGGCGAACGTCGCTCAGGCTGCGGGTATTGGGCTGTATGGCGGCACCATGCTGGAAGGCACCATCGGCACCGTGGCTTCGCTGCACGCCTGGTCGACCCTGCCGTTAGCCTGGGGCACCGAGATGTTCGGCCCGCTGCTGCTGAAGGACGATATCGTGGTTCGCCCGCTCGACTTCGCGAACGGCCAGGTGGCGCTGCCCCAGGGGCCGGGGCTGGGCGTGGAACTGGATGAAGATAAACTGCGCCGCTACAGTCGCGCATCACAATAACAGGAGAACCAGCATGCTATTTATGGTTGAGATGGCGGTCAATCTGCCGCCGGATATGCCTGCCGAACGGGCCGAACAGATTAAGGCGACGGAAAAGGCGTATTCCCAGCAGTTGCAGCGCGAAGGCAAATGGCGCCATATCTGGCGTGTGGCCGGGCTGTACGCCAACGTCAGTATTTTCGACGTGAAAGACGCTCAGGAGCTGCATGATATTTTAATGGAATTACCGCTGTATCCCTGGATGGAGATTTCGGTGACCGCGCTGTGTCGTCATCCGTCATCCATTCGGTCTGATGATAAATAATTAAAATGCTCTGCGCGCCAGTCATGGCGCTAACCCTACAGTTAAAATAACAGAGAGTCCGATTATGAAGAGCAATTTCGCCAGTAACCCTGAAGTAGTCGAGTTATTAAGAGAAAGCGCCGGATTAAATGGCAGTGACGGCGATGAACGTTTTAAAGCCATTATTCATCAGTTGCTGGAAAATATCTGCACGTTGATTGATGACTATAATATTACGCCGGAAGAGTTCTGGCATGCCATTAATTATCTGCACGACCTGGGCGGCAGTAAAGAAGCCGCGCTGCTGGCGGCGGGACTGGGGCTGGAGCACTACCTGGATCTGCGCCAGGACGCTATCGAAGCCGCTGAAAACCGTGAAACCGGCACGCCCCGCACCATTGAAGGGCCGCTATATGTGGCCGGCGCGCCGCTGGCCGACAGCCACGACCGCATGGACGACGGCAGCGACGACGGTAAAGTCATGTGGCTGCACGGCGAAGTGAAAGGCACCGACGGTAAGCCGCTGGCTAACGCCATTGTCGATATCTGGCACGCCAACACCCTGGGCAACTATTCGTTCTTCGATGCCAGCCAGAGCGATTACAATCTGCGCCGCCGCATCCGCACCGGCAGCGATGGCCGCTACAGCGTGCGCAGCATCGTGCCTTCCGGTTACGGCTGTCCGCCCCAGGGGCCAACCCAGCAACTGCTGGACCGCCTGGGCCGCCACGGCAACCGTCCGGCCCATATCCACTTCTTCGTTTCGGCGCCGGATCACCGTCATCTGACCAGCCAGATCAATCTGAATGGCGATGAGTATCTGTGGGACGACTTCGCCTTTGCCACCCGTGACGGCCTGGTGGCGGATCCGGTGGCGGTCACCGACCCATCGCTTATCGCCAGTCGCGGCCTGAACGGTCCCCATACCGAAATTCGCTTCGACTTTACGCTAACCCGGGCCCAGAATGCCCAGGAACAGCAGCGTATTATTCGCGCCCGCGCCAAAGAGTAATTCTATTCCCGGTGCCGGCACTGCCCGGCACCTTCAATAAAATAACAAGACTCTTATCCTGGATTGATTATCGGGAGATCCTGCTATGCAACAAAAACTTGCCAGATTAAAACAAAAAATCAGCGATGCGCTGATTGTTGACCGCCAGAATGATATTTACCGCTGTCAGCGTAATATATTTACCGACGAAGAACTGTTTGAGCTGGAAATGAAACATATCTTTGAAGGCAACTGGGTATTTCTGGCTCATGAAAGTCAAATTAGCCAACCCGGCGATTATTTTACCCTGACCCTGGGGCGCCAGCCGGTGATTATTACCCGTGACAAACAGGGCGAACTGCATGCCCTGATTAATAGCTGCGCTCACCGCGGCGCCATGCTGTGCCGCCGCAAGTCGGGCAATAAGGGCTCATTTACCTGCCCGTTCCACGGCTGGACCTTCAGCAATAACGGTAAATTATTAAAGGCCAAAGATGAAAAGAGCGGCGGCTATCCGCCGGGCTTTAAACAGGATGGATCTCACGACCTCAAGGCGCTGCCGCGTTTTGAAAACTATCGCGGTTTCCTGTTTGGCAGCCTGAGCGACGACGTGATAGCGCTGGAAGAGTATCTGGGAGAAACCCGTAAGGTAATCGATCTGATCGTCGATCCGGCCCCCGAAGGGCTGGAGGTGCTACAGGGCTCATCCAGCTACATCTATGAAGGCAACTGGAAACTGGGGGCGGAAAACGGCGCCGACGGCTATCACGTCAGCGTAGTGCACTGGAACTATGCCTCTACCATGTCGCGCCGCAACTACGAGGCGGAAGGCACCCGGGCGGTAGATGCCAACGGCTGGTCGAAAAGCCTGGGGGGCGGCTACGGGTTTGAAAACGGCCATATGCTGCTGTGGACCCGGGCGCTAAACCCCGATGTGCGCCCCATCTGGGAACAGCGCGAGCGTCTGGCGGCGGAATTTGGTGAAGTCCGCGCCGACCTGATGGTCAATGAAACTCGCAATCTGTGCCTGTATCCCAATGTCTATCTGATGGATCAGTTCTCTACCCAGATTCGCGTGGTGCGCCCGCTTTCGGTGGACCGCACCGAAGTCACCATCTGGTGCTTCGGGCCGAAAGGGGAGCCGGCGGAAACCCGCGCCACCCGCATTCGTCAGTATGAGGATTTCTTTAACGTCAGCGGTATGGGCACGCCGGACGATCTGGAAGAGTTCCGGGCCTGCCAGAACGGCTATCACGGACAACTGCTGCCCTGGAGCGATCTGAGCCGCGGCGCGGTGCACTGGGTAGATGGCCCGGACGAACACGCCACCGCTTCGGGCTACACTCCGACCCTGAGCGGCATCAAGCCTGAGGACGAGGCGCTGTATATCTCACACCATCACCACTGGCAAACCACCATGCTGGCGGCGCTGGATAAAGAACAACAGCGCTATGACGCCACCATTACCCAGCGCGTGGAGGTGGCATCATGACGCTCAGTGACATTCGCCAGTTCCTCTATTTTGAAGCCAGCCTGCTGGATGACCGCCAGTGGGATGAATGGATAAGCTGCTACAGCCCGCACGTTGTCTACTGGATGCCAGCCTGGGGCGATGACGATCGGCTCACGACAGATCCTCACAGTCAGATCTCGCTCATCTACTACCCGAATCGCGAAGGGCTGGAAGACCGGGTGTATCGCATTAAGACCGAGCGTTCCGGCGCCAGCACCCCGGAGCCGCGCACCACCCATATGATTAGCAATGTGGCGATCCTGGCCGATAACGGCGCCAGCGTGGATGTGCGCTACAACTGGGCCACCTACAGCCACCGCTATAAAGAGACGGATGTCTACTTCGGCACCACCTTCTGCACCCTGGAACAGGGCGAGGGCGGACGCCCGTGGATCACCCGTAAAACCATTCAGCTTAACAATGACTACATCCGCCAGGTCATTGATATCTACCATGTGTAAGCGAGGTGAACCATGAGCTATAACATCGCCCTGAATTTTGAAGATGGCGTCACGCGTTTTATCCGCTGCAATCCGGGGGAAACCGTGCTGGATGCCGCTTACCGCCAGAAGGTTAACCTGCCGATGGACTGTTCCGACGGGGTGTGCGGCACCTGCAAGTGCCGCTGCGCCAGTGGGGACTACGACCTGGGAGATGACTTTATCGACGAAGCGCTGTCAGACGACGAAGCCGAACAGCGCCAGGTGCTGACCTGCCAGATGGTGCCGTCATCGGACTGCGTGATCGACGTGCCTGGGGTGGCATCGGCCTGTAAGACCGCCATTAGCAGCCACGAAGCGAAGGTCATACGCTGCGAATCGCTGTCGCCCAGCGCCATTGAACTGGAGCTGGAACTGGCTCAGGGCATTGATTTTCTGCCGGGGCAGTACGTCAATATTCAGGTGCCGGGCGGTCCGCACCAGCGGGCTTACTCTTTCAGTTCGCGTCCCGGCGATACCCGGGTCAGCTTTTTGATCCGTAACGTGCCCGGCGGGTTGATGAGCGGCTGGCTGACGGGCAGGGCGACGCCGGGCCAGGGCCTGAGTCTGACCGGCCCGATGGGCAGCTTCTGGCTGCGCCCGCTCCAGCGCCCGACGCTGATGCTGGCGGGGGGCACCGGGCTGGCGCCGCTGCTTTCAATGCTGCGCCAACTGGCGAGCGCCGAGGTCTGTTGGCCGGTGACGCTGCTGTACGGCGTGACCCGCGACGAGGATCTGGTTCTGAGCGATGAACTCGATGCGCTGGCGCAGCAGATTTCCGGCTTCCGCTGGCTGCCGGTGGTGGCGGATGACAAATCCAGCTGCCCGCAAAAGGGCTTTGTCACCGACCACTTCAGCGATGAGTTGCTGAACGACGGCGAAGTGGATATCTATCTGTGCGGACCACCGCCGATGGTCGATGCGGTGCTGGGCAACCTGCGCGAGCGCGGCATCACGCCGGTCGGCTTCCATTATGAAAAATTCGCCCCGAGCCAGAGCGCGGCGGCCTGAGGAATGAATGATGCGATTTCAGGATAAAGTAGTGGTGATTACCGGTGCGGCCCAGGGTATTGGCCGCCAGGTGGCGGAGCAGGCGGCCCGGGAAGGGGCGAGCCTGGTCTTGATCGACCGGGCGCGTTTTGTACACGAACTGGCGGCGCAACTGGCGGAGCGGGGTTGTCCGGTGCTGGCGCTGGAGGCGGATCTGGAACAGTGGGAAAGCACCCGGCAGGCTATCTCCCGGGCCCACGGCCATTTCGGCGCTATCGATGTGTTGATCAACAATGTGGGGGGTACCATCTGGGCCCGACCTTTTGCCGAATATGAGCCACAGCAGATAGAAGCGGAAATTCGCCGCTCGCTGTTTCCCACCCTGTGGGGCTGTCGGGCGGTACTGCCCTTTATGCTGGCCCGGGGCGGCGGCGCCATTGTCAATGTCTCGTCGGTGGCAACCCGTGGCGTGAACCGGGTGCCTTATTCGGCGGCTAAAGGGGGCGTGAATGCCATTACGCAGTCGCTGGCGATGGAGTACAGCGGCAGCGGTATCCGCATTAATGCCACGGCGCCAGGGGGAACCGAAGCGCCGCCGCGCCTGACGCCGCGTAATCAGGAAACGCCGGACGCCCGGGAGCAGGCGTGGTATCAGCAGGTGGTGGAGCAGACCACCGATAGTAGCCTGATGCATCGCTACGGTACGCTGCGCGAGCAGGCCAGCGCCATTCTGTTTCTGGCCAGCGACGATGCCAGCTATATTACCGGCACCGTGCTGCCCGTGGCGGGAGGGGATTTGGGGTAACGGGAGAGGGCGACGGCGTGTCGCCCTCAGGTTGATGACAAAGAGGGAAAAACGTGGTTTTCCCTCTTTATGGTTATCAACCGAGCTGGAACTGCGTCACGCTGTGTTTCAGTTCCCGGGCCCTGGTGGTCAGCGTCCGGGTAGTGGCCGATATCTCTTCAACCAGCACCGCATTCTGCTGGGTGACGGAATCCATCTGACTGACCGCCAGGTTTATCTGATCGATGCCGCGGCTCTGCTCGCTGGTGGACATAGCAATCTCATCCATCAGATCGCTAACCTGCTGCACCGCTTTCAGGATTCGCGTCATGCTTTCACCGGCGCGACTGACCTGGCCGCTGCCGCAGGCGATCTGCTCGCCGGACTGCTCGATCAGCGTTTTAATCTCTTTCGCGGCCACCGAAGATCGCTGGGCCAGACTGCGTACTTCGCTGGCGACCACCGCGAAGCCGCGCCCCTGCTCACCGGCCCGGGCCGCTTCCACTGCGGCGTTAAGCGCCAGAATATTGGTCTGGAACGCAATATCTTCAATAATGCCGATAATGCTGTCTATTTTCGCAGAACCGGTTTCGATATGGCGCATTGAGATCACCACTTCGCCGACAATGGCGTCGCCATCGCGGGCGGCGTTGCGCATCTCTTCCGCCAGGTTGCTGGCCTGACGGGCGTTATCGGAGGTCTGACGCACGGTGGCGGTTAACTGTTCCATGCTGGCCGCGGTCTGGCTCAGAGAGGCGGCCTGCTGTTCGGTGCGACTCGACAGATCGTCATTGCCGGTGGCGATTTCGTCTGCGGTATGGGCAACGATATCGCCGGTGGAACGAACTTCGCTAATAATCTGCGCCAGCGACTGACGCATACGCTCCAGCGCCCGCAGCATCTCGCTGGTTTCATCACGGCCGGTGGCAATAATGACTTGATCCAGACAGCCACGCGCCATTTCATCGCACCTGGCCTGAGCCTCACCCAGTGGCGCGATAATGCGGCGCTTGATTTGCAGGAACAGCATCAACAGCACCAGCAGGAACAGGGCCGTATCTACCGTGATGGAAATCAGGCCGGAGGTAAAGCGGCCTTTAGCCTCCTGATTCAGGTGGCTGGCATAGTTTTCGTGAAAGGCCAACAGTTTATCCAGCGTCTGTTCAAATTCGCTATCCAGTTGGGGAAGGGTGTTGGCGGCCAGATGCGCGGTGCGCAGGGCATCGCCCTGGCGGGCTGCGTCCATTAAGGGCTCCAGCCCCTGCTGATGGTAGCGTTGCCAGGCGTCGCGATAGCGATTAGCCAGCGTCTGCTCATCCGCCTGTTTGGGAAGCCCCATATAGGTATTAAATGCCGCTTCGCCTTTGTTTAGCGCAGTCTGCGCCGCTGCTACCGCCGCGCTGGCACCTTGCGGATTCGCGCGTTCGGCCTGCAATAGCGACTCGTTAATGTGCACCCGCATAGTACGGCTGTGGTTAATAGGATCGATAATCGACAGTGCGACACGGATCTCGCGGTTAACGCTATCCAGCGCCTTGTTACTGCGTATTAGCGACAGGGTTGAGAGCGCGGTACCAATCAGGAACAACAGCAGTAACAGTGAAAAAGCGATAAGCAAAAGACGCTTTACAGACATGAGAGATCCTTGCATCAATGAAAAGTGCACATCATAAAAATCGTTTTATCCACGAAGTTATCGGCGTGCTGATGCAGAGGTTTAGAGGAGATGATAAAAAAAATGCGGGGAAAAATCTGAGCCAGCGGGAAGCTGGCTCAAAAGTGATCAATCAAAAACGCCGTTAATCACTGCGGTGACCAGGGCGGTACTGGCGGCGATTAGCACCAGATCGTTGCCGGCAATCTGCCACTCATAGCCGGGATAGTATGGGAGATCGCGCAACATCCCGCCCGGAACGGCTTTTTTAGCGATGCCGGGAGGCAGCGGTTTGCCACGGGCCAGGTTTTTGGCGATGCCCGGCGGCAGGGAACGGTAACCGGTCAGCCCGTGGTTGACCGCCAGACGACGCAGGTCCGGAATGCTGATATCCAGCGAAATATTATCCGGATGGTAGCCGCGCTTGCGGGAGCCGTGGCCACCGTAATCATCACCGCGGTTGTCATAGCCTTTGTCGCTATTGCCTTTACCGTTATTGCCTTTATTACCGTGGTTGCCGTTATTTCCTTTGCCCGGGTTGCCGTTACCTTTATTGCCGTGGAAGGCCGAATTACCATTGCCTTTCCCATTACCGTTTCCATTGCCGTTACCGGGGTTAGCAAGGGTTGGGGCGGAAAGCATGGCGAAGCAGCTGGCCAGAATAATGGCGAGAGCGGATTGACGACGAATGTTCATCTGTGGTTTTCCTTACAGAGTCGGTATCACAACTATTCAAGCATAATTTACGCCATAAACCATGGGCTTTTTCCTGGTTTATTGCGGCGTACGTGCCAGACTTACTGGCATCAATCGTGAGATGAAACTAAGGAGATCGGGATGAGATTGCCACTTTGTCTTCTGCTCGGCGGCGCGCTGGCGCTCCCCTGTATGGTATTAAGCGCACAAGCGCAGGAACAGCACGCCAGTCCAATGAATCAGGAGTATCACCAACAAATGTCGCGCATGCACGATGAGATGATGGCGGCCATGAACGAGCAGGATCCGGATCGGGCATTTGCCCGTGGTATGCTGGCCCACCATATCGGTGCGGTAGAGATGGCCCAGACCCAGTTGAAATACGGTAAGGATCCGGAAATGCGTCGCCTGGCGGAAAGTGTGATTGCCGCCCAGCAGCAGGAAATTAATCAGATGAAGGCGCACCCGGCTAAGTAGTTTGATGGAGGGAAGGGGAGGATGCCAGCGTTGTTAGTCTGAAACGCTAAGCCGGATTTCTCCGGCTTAGCTACGGCATCAGATACTTAATCCGCCGGCGATATCAATAGCGCTACCTGTAATATATCCCCCTTGCGGGCCTGCCAGGAAAGTCACCATTGCGGCGACCTCTTCCAGAGTAGCTATGCGGCGAATAGGGTGAAGATCCATCAGTGATTCCGGAACCGATTCGCCTAACGCTTCACGCGACATCTCTGTTGGCATTACGCCAGGCTGGATAACGTTTACCGTGATATTCTTTTCGCCAAGATCCCGAGCCACGCCTTTGGCATAGCCTACGATGGCCGCCTTCGTTCCCGCATAGTCGGCGGCGCCCGCGAAGGGAACATGGCCGCCCATCAGGGAGCCAATGAAGATTATCCGGCCTCCCGCAGACAGAACCTGCGCAGCGGCGCGGGTAATTCCCACCGGTCCCATAACGTTGGTTTGCCACTGGCGATCAAGATTAAGGGTATCAAGCTGAGGGTCGTCCACCGTTTTGCCCTGGACCGCGATGGCCGCGTTATTCACCAGAATATCCAGCTTACCGAACTGTGAAAGCACTTCCTGAATCAGAGGTTGAGCGGTAGAGGTATCAGCCTGATCGCTCTGAATAGCCAACGCCCGTACGCCCTTTGCTCGCAGTTTCTCTGCCACGGCCTCCGCTTTTTCACCAGATGCGACATAAGTAATCACCACATCCGCGCCCTGATCGGCAAATTGCTCGGCGATAACAGCGCCAAGCCCGCGCGACCCACCTGTGACCAGTGCCACTTTACCTGCTAATGATTTCTGCATAACACATTCCTTCCATTCATGATTGACCCCGTTGTGGGACCTGGAACCTTTCATTGTGTCAATATCGTAATGGACGTTATGAAATTAGACTTATCCCGTCAAGCGATTTAATATCGGTCGTTATGAAATAACGGGGTCATGTGATGGGACGCAATCGCGAATTTGATGTGGTAGAGGCGCTGGATGCGGCGCTTGGTGTTTTCTGGAACAAAGGGTATGAGGGGACCTCGTATTCTGATTTAACCAGAGCGACCGGCGTGGAGCGTCCTGCGCTTTATTCCGCTTTTGGCAATAAGGAAGCGCTGTTTCTGCGTGCGCTGGAGCATTATCACTCGCATTACCTGGATTTCTTTCCGGTAGCGCTGACGCAGCCAACCGCAAAAGCGGTAGCGGCGTATATGCTGCGCGCCGCCGCGGATTTGCATACCCGCTATCCGGAACATACTGGCTGCCTGGGAATCAACGGTGCGCTGGCCTGTTCTGACGTTGCAAAGCCGGTACAAAAAGCGTTGATAGCAGCGCGTGAAGCTGGAGAAGCACAGCTGTGTGAAAGATTTGAAAAGGCTAAAGCCGAAGGCGACTTGCCTCAGACTGCCGACTGCGCAGCCTTAGCCGCATATATGTGTACCGTACTCAATGGAATGGCTATCCAGGCAAAGGCGGGGGTGGGGCGTGACAAGCTGGAGGCGATAATCAATCAGGTGCTGGCAGGCTGGCCATCCTGAGTGGGGGGCAGGAAAGAGCGCTCTTCTATGAAATATCAAAAAACACTGCAGCGATTATTGTTAAACGATCCTCTACGGATGAAGGCCCTTTACGCGGTTCGGGCTTTACAACTCTGCGATGGTTGGATCGGTGCCGGTTTTGTGCGGGATGCCGTATGGGATTACTTACATGGGTATGGGCAAAGGCCCGTCACTGGCGATGTGGACGTGGTCTGGTTTGACGCTGAATGCTGCGACTCCGCTCAGGATCGCGACCTGGAAGAGAGACTTAGCCAGCAGCATTCTTCGTTCAACTGGTCGGTGAAGAATCAGGCCAGAATGCATCAGCGTAACGAGCATGCTCCTTATCTTTCAACAGAGAATGCGCTGCGATACTGGCCAGAGACCGCTACGGCTGTGGCCGTCAGAATAAGGGATACGGGCCTTATTGAGATTATTGCGCCCTGGGGCCTTGACGATCTGTTCGAACTGCGACTCAGGCCAACGCGGCAATTCGAACGGGAAAAGTTCGCTATTTTCAGGCATCGCTTAGTCTCAAAACGGTGGTTAGAACGCTATCCCCTGTTGCAGCTTATCGCTCCCTGAACCAATGCTTTCGCCCGGGAGCGCCCCCCGGGCTTCCACCTGTACATATACTCAGAACGGGAGCTGACGGGCCGTGGTTTGCAGGGTTATCCAGCGCAGATCGGTAAATTCGTCGATCCCGGCCTGACCGCCAAAGCGGCCGTAGCCGGAATCCTTCACGCCGCCGAACGGCATTTGCGCTTCGTCGTGCACCGTGGGGCCGTTGATATGACAGATGCCGGTGTGCAGACGCTGGGCCACCCGCCAGGCCCGGGCGCTGTCGCGGCTGAACACGGCGGCGGACAGGCCGTAAGGGCTGTCGTTGGCGCAGGCGATGGCTTGCTCTTCGCCGTCGACGTGGATAATTCCTTTCACCGGACCGAATGACTCTTCATGGTACAGCCGCATCTGTGGGGTAATTCCGTCCAGCACCGTGGCGGGCATCAGCGGACTTTGCGAGCGGCCCCCGGTCACCAGTCTGGCACCGTGGGCGACGGCATCGTCAATAAGCTGATTACAGCGTTCCAGCGCCCGGCTGTCGGCAATGGCTCCTAGCACGGACGGCCCCAGGCGCGGATCGCCCAGAGGCAGACTTTCAGCCTTCGCGGCAAACTGTTCCACAAAGCTCCCGGCAATGCGCTGGTCGACGATAATGCGTTCGGTGGACATGCAGATCTGCCCTGAATTGGCGAAAGCGCCAAAGGCGGCGCAGGCCACGGCGTGTTCGATATCGGCATCGTCCAGCACCAGCAGCGGCGCTTTACCGCCCAGTTCCAGCACAGCGGGTTTCAGATAGCGGCCGCAGGTTTCGGCAATAATCCGCCCGACGTGGGTTGAACCGGTAAAGTTGACCCGCCGAACCGCCGGGTGAGCGATCAGCGTTTCGACAATCTGCGCGGCATCCTGTGGCGCATTAGTGATGAAGTTCACGACTCCAGGCGGAAAACCGGCGTCGTTCAACGCGGTGGCGATCAGCGCATGGGTTGCCGGGCACAGTTCAGATCCTTTAAAAACAACGCTGTTGCCGCAGGCCAGCGGGGTGGCGATAGCGCGCACCCCGAGGATCACGGGTGCGTTCCAGGGGGCGATGCCCAGCACCACGCCAGCGGGCTGACGCACCGCCAGCGCCAGATTTCCCGGCACATCCGAAGGAATGACCGAGCCGTTTATCTGGCTGGTGAGCGCTGCCGCTTCACGCAGAATCCCGGCTCCGAGCTGCACGTTAAAACCCGCCCAGTGAGCGGAAGCACCGGTTTCGGCAGCCATGGCGGCGGCGAATTCCGCTTCCCGCGACTGCAGGGCATCGGCGGCACGCAGCAGCAGGTCGCGCCGCAGGCCTGGGCCGCTGTTGCGCCAGCTTTCAAAAACCGTGGCCGCCGCCCGGACGGCATCCTGCGCCTGTTCCAGCGTGGCGGCCGGTGCCAGGGTGGCCAGAGCATCATCAATAGGGTTGCGGCGTTCGAAGCGGGCGCCCGCATCCGGAGGAAGCGAAACGCCGTTAATCAACATTGAAGGGGTGAGGGGAGCGTTCATCGTAGACCTTATATGTTATTAAAATGTTGCTTTTATATAAGGCATAGCGTAGCGAACTGACGGGGCGCTGTCTTGTGCTATTGGCTGGCGAGCCGCACCTGTTTTAGCGTCTGCCACAGTCGCTGCTTATCGTTTTCGCTCAGGTTTTTCTGGGCAAGGGTATGGATAAACTGCGTTTTTTCAGCATCGCCCAGGGGCTGCCCGGATTTCAGCCGTTCGGCGGTTTGGGCCAGAATACGCTGGCTTAACTGCGCGATTTTTTCCCTGATTTCCGCTAACGGTCGCGGTGACCAGCCGCTTTCCGGGGCCGCCAGCCAGTCGGCGCGATAGCGATACTGAATCGCTTTGGCGGCATCCATCTGGGCCTGAATAAAGGTCTCCACGCTGGCGCCATCCAGCCCCATAGTGCGTGCATCGGCCACCGACTTTTCCAGTACCCGCTTTTCCTGGGCCAGGTCTTCAATCGCCAGATGATGCCGGGCCTTATCACCCGCTACATCCTTCATAAAAGAGAGCCTGTCGTTAATTAACGCAGCGACAGAGGCATCTGCCATCGCGCTAAGGGGAAGGGCGGTGACCGTCAGCAGAATCAGTGATGGGGTGAGTCTGGTCAGAAACATAGGGCTCCTGTGGGAAATCATATTGATCGCGCTTCAGGGACAATGATCGAAGGCAAGAAAGGACGTTTCACCAGGATGGTTTACCAGGGCTGCTTTCGCAGCCCTGAATCTGTATGCATAAGGACGTATCACCACATCAAATCATCCGGCACTTTAAAGTCGGCATAAGGATCGTCTTCATCCTGCTCTTCCTGGCTCAGCGCGCTATTTAATACAATGCTGCTGGCATCGCGCTGGGCGATTTTATCGGCGACGCTGGCGGGGATAATCGCGTATTCGCACTCATCCTTGCCATCGATAGTCAGGCGGGCAATGGCGAGACGGCCGTTGATAAGCTGCGTCTGTGTCAGCTTATCCACGTCAATTTTTTTAATAAGGTTATTGTCGGTGAAGTTAAAGCTGATATCGCCTTTTGAAATGGAGATTCGATTCATTTCAATCAACTGTTTTACCTGAGCTTTATACTCTTTCGACAAAGCCGCCTGCTTTTGCTGTTCGCTTAGCTGTCTGTCGCGCTCAAGCTGCGCTTTTTTGTTCTCTTCTACCGCCGCTCTTGCCTCGCGGGCCTGAACGCGTGATTTTTTGGCGGTTTTCTGGACCTTGGCCATTTTTTTGCTGGTCACGAGTCCTGCTTTGAGCATCTGCTCCTGTAGGGTGAGTTTTGTCATCCTGGTTTCCAAATCTGTTGATAATCTCTGACGTAAGGGTATCAGACCTTGAGCAGCTTCACGGTGGCGTCTATGTCGATCTCGTCTTCCGAGAAGATCAAAATCGTTCCCTGGAAGGTGGTAATCGCCAGTTTCTTCAGGGAACGCATATCACCGGGCTTTATGTCAGACTTCGGTTTGATACTGTTCATCAGCGCCCCTACGGACAGCACCGCGTTCTCTTTATCAATGCGGGTATCGGCAGGCACCTCTTCGCTGTACACCAGGTAAGATTTGATCGACGTGAGCTTCAGGCGCTCACCCGCGATATAGAGGTATTTGCTCTCCGGCACCACCTTCACCGCATAGGCGGACAACCCTTTGTTGTTGGTGGTGGGCTCAAACGTCACCGCAGCATCTTTCTTTATTAACTCAGGATTGGCGACCTTAATCACGTGAAAATAGCGGTTTTCGCCATTTTCATCTTTGATAAAGCCAAAACCTTTATCCTGAAACCACGTTGTGATCGTTCCTTTCATTGCCTGTTACCTGCTTAATCGTTTATCTACTCAGTTTTGCAGCGCAAAGTGTAATGCACAATGCTGGCGCAGACTATGGCTTATTTGGTGTGAGTCCTGAGAAGGGACGTTGGAAAGGAGGGGGGGTTAGCGCGGCAGACTATGGCACACAGCGCCACAGTCTGCTATGAGGTCGGGACTTATTCCGCAAAGTTGATAAGCGCATCTCCGGACAGGCGATAGCGTACCCACTCACTCTGTGGGAGGGCGCCGATACTCAGGTAGAAGTCGATGGCGGGTTGATTCCAGTCCAGCACGCTCCATTCCAGGCGGCCACACTGTCTGGCTACGGCATATCGGGCAATGGTTTTCATTAACGCTTTACCGGCGCCGTTGCCGCGAAAGGCGGGTGACACATAGAGATCTTCCATATAAATGCCGTTACGGCCAAGCCAGGTGGAATAACTGGTAAAAAAGACGGCGTAACCCACCGCTTTACCCGCTATTTCGCAGATCAACGCTTCGGTTTTGCTGTCTGCGCCAAACAGCGAAGTTTTGATCTCATCAGGGGTGGTTACGACCTCTTCAGGGGCTTTTTCGTAAATCGCCAGTTCATAAATCATGTCGTAGATGGCCTGGGTGTCGTTCGGGGTCGCCTGGCGAATAATCATACTCATTGTTTTTCCTGCCGTTTATGTCGTGTGGACGTTGAGATTGTCTGCTGACAGCATAATCAGTATTGTTAAAAGAATTAAGTGCAATGAAATCACATAATGATGAATACCATGCATCCAGCCCTGCGGCGCATCGATCTGAACCTGTTACCGGCATTTGACGCTATCTATCGCCACCGCTCAGTCCGGATGGCGGCAGAAGAGTTGATTATGAGCACGTCCGCTTTGAGTCATGCGCTGTCTCGCTTGCGGATTGCGCTAAACGATCCGCTCTTTTATCGGGAAGGCCATCGAATGTGCCCCAGCGTGTACGCAACGCAGATAGCCCCCTCCATCGCTTCTGCATTAGCCTTTTTAAACCAGGAGCTGATTCCACAACCCGATTTTTTCCCCGCCGTTAGCAGCGACTGTTTACAGATTGCCATCACGGACTTTACCGCTTTTTGCATCTTCCCTGCGTTGATGAACAGAGTGCAACACAGGGCGCCGGGTCTTAGTTTTGAATTGCGTTATTTGCCACACAGTCCGGCATTAACGGAACTGCTGGCGGGAGATGTCGATCTGGCGTTAGGATTCAGCGCCCGGGATGAAACGGAGCACCCGGATCTGGACGCTATCTGCTGGCAAAGAGACGACTACGTGGTTATCAGCCATATGCAGCGCTCGCATTTAACGTTGAAGGATTATCTGGCGGCCAGGCATCTGGTGGTGACCCCATGGAATGAGGCGTACGGCGTTCTCGATCTGGCGCTTGAACGCATGGGGCATACCCGGCAGGTTACCGTTAAAACCCCATCAATGCTGAGTGCCCCCTTTATTATTGAGGAATCCGATATGTTGATGGCGATTCCTCGTAGCGCTGCCGAAAAGTTTGCCCGTACGACGCGAATTAAAATCTTTGAATTACCGTTTTATGTACCGCCTTTTGACGTGAAGATTTACACCCATAAACGCAGCGGCAAACGTGGCGCAACCCACTGGCTGAAAAACGAATTGCAACAAATGGCGAATGAATTAGCAGGTGAATGAATCCGTGAATCTGACATCGCCCAACTTTCCGCCACTCGTTACCCTGACCGCCTCAATATCCGCATCCCACTGACAATCAGTGATAAACTGATAACGCTGTCGTCTGAGCAGGGGGCGGCGTTAACAGACTGAAAAGAGGAGGCGATATGTCCCATCTGGATGAAATTTCCACCCGCGTTGATGCGGCGATCGAAGAGGGGGTCATCGCCCATATGAATGAGCTGCTGATTGCGTTAAGCAACGACGGCGAACTGGGGCGCGACGATCGTTATCAGCAGCAGCAGCGCCTGCGCATCGCCATCTCTCACCATGGCCGCAAACACAAAGAAGATATGGAGCGGGAAAGTGAAGAGCGTAACGCACGCCTGACCCGCGGCGGCACTATTCTCTGAATTCAGGAGCATTAACAATGCACATTGCTTTTATCGGTATGGGCGGCATGGGGCAGCCCATGGCGTTGAATCTGCTGGCCGCAGGCCATGAACTGGCGGTATGGAATCGCTCTAAAGAACCGACTCAGGAGCCGGTTGCCCGGGGCGCCAGGGCCTGCCGCGCGCCGGACGATGTGGGAACAGCGGACGTGCTGATCTCGATGCTGGCGGATGACGATGTCACCCACAGCGTGGTGGTGGAAAGCGGCGCGCTGGCGGCGCTGAAGTCTGGCGCTGTCTGGATCAATATGGCTACCGTTTCGGTCGCTTTTACCCAACGCATGGCGCAGCTGTGCAGCGATCGGCAGCTGCGCTATGTGGCGGCGCCAGTGTTGGGCAGAGTGGATGTGGCGGCCGCAGGGCAGTTGAATATTCTGGCTGCGGGCGAAGAGGCCACCCTTGACGAAGTTCAGCCGCTGTTCGATGTGCTGGGCAAACAGACCTGGCGCTTTGGCGAGCTGCCGGAGCAGGCGGCGGCGGTGAAGCTGGCGGCCAACTTTATGCTGGCCAGCGCCATCGAAACCATGGGCGAAAGTGCCGCACTGGTGGAAGCCTGGGGCGTGGGCAAGGGGGAATTTCTGAACATGATGACCTCCACGCTATTCTCTGCGCCAGCCTATAAAAATTACGGCGCGATGATCGCTGAAGACAGGTATCAGCCTGCCGGATTTACCATGAAGCTGGGGCTGAAGGATGTGCGGCTGGCCCAGCAGGCGGCAGAGAGCCGTAACGTCCCCATGGGCATCGCCGGGGTACTGCGCGACAGCTATCTGGATGCTCTGGCCCACGGCGATGAAAAGCTGGACTGGGCGGCGCTGGCGACCGTAAGCGCGCGGCGCAGCGGCCAGAAAAAGTAATAGTAAAAAGGCGGTGCGCCGAACGGGCACCGCCTGAAATCAGGCGCCTTGCTGAGTATCAGGCTGCGGACGCTGGTCGAGCTGCAGCTGCATAAAGGTCAGATCCAGCCAGCGGCCAAATTTGGCACCCACCTGCGGCATCTGTGCCGTCACCCGAAATCCCAGCTTTTCATGCAGCCGCAGTGACGCTCGATTACGGGACTCGATACCGGCCACCATCACATGCTTGCCCTGATGACGCGCCTCGGCGATCAGCTGTTCCATCAGCCGGAGCGCAATACCTTTGCCCTGATGGTCGGGATGGACATAAACCGAATGCTCCACGGTATGGCGAAAGCCTTCAAAGGCGCGCCAGTCTCCCCAGGAGGCATACCCGGCTATCGCGTCGTTGTCCTCGCAGGCCACCAGCACCGGGTAGCCAACCTGCTGGCGCTGGTTCAGCCAGGCGATGCGGTTATCGGCATCCACGGTTTGCTCATTCCAGATAGCATCGGTATGCAGTACCGCATGGTTATAAATAGTGGCAATGGCGGCGCAGTCCTCGACCCGCGCCTGGCGAATATTCATGGTGTTCCCTGTCCGTTTATCAGTTGTTATCCCTTTCTGAATAACAGGGAGCTCGCCGTGAATCAAGGGCTGAGGATAACAAATTCATCCCCCGGAAACAGGGCATTACATAAAGAAGGGCGCCAGTCGCTGGCGCAAAGGGCTATGCTATGGGGGAGTTTGAACAGCACAGGAGTGAATCGTGACACAACAAGAGAACCGCCGCTGGGTACTGGCTTCCCGTCCTGAAGGGGCGCCGGTCGCCGGGAATTTCCGTCTGGAACGTGGTCCTGTTCCCGAGCCGGGTCAGGGTGAGGTGTTACTGCGCACCGTCTGGCTGTCGCTGGATCCCTATATGCGTGGGCGAATGAGCGATGCACCGTCTTACGCGCCGCCGGTTCAACTGGGCGAGCCGATGCCGGGCGGTACTGTCTGCCGGGTGGTGACGTCACATCATCCCGACTATCAGGCCGGCGACTGGGTGCTCAGCTACAGCGGCTGGCAGGATTATCAGCTCTCCGACGGTAGCGGACTGGTGGGGCTGGGCGACAATCCGTCGCATCCCTCCTGGGCCCTTGGCGTACTGGGGATGCCAGGCTTTACCGCCTATATGGGGCTGCTGGATATCGGCCAGCCGAAGGCGGGGGAAACCCTGGTGGTTGCCGCCGCTACCGGCCCGGTCGGGGCCACCGTGGGGCAGATCGGTAAGCTGAAAGGGTGCCGGGTGGTCGGCGTGGCCGGTGGTGAAGAGAAATGCCGCTATGCGGTGGAGACTCTGGGGTTCGATCAATGCCTGGATCACCGCGCGCCGGATTTTGCCGAACAGCTGGCCAAAGCCTGTCCGCAGGGTATCGATATCTACTATGAAAACGTGGGCGGTAAGGTGTTCGATGCGGTGTTACCGCTGCTGAATACCAGCGCCCGTGTTCCGGTATGCGGCCTGGTTTCCGGCTATAACGCTACCCAGCTGCCGCCGGGGCCGGATCGCCTGGCGCTACTGATGGGCACCATCCTGAAAAAGCGCATCCGGATGCAGGGTTTTATTATCGGTCAGGACTACGGGCACCGGATTGACGAGTTCCGCCGCGATATGATCCCCTGGGTTCAGCAAGGCAAGATCCACTATCGCGAGATGGTAATCGAAGGCCTGGAGCAGGCGCCCCAGGGGTTGATCGACCTGCTGGAAGGGAAAAACTTCGGTAAGGTGGTGGTGCGCGTCGGCGCAGATGACTAACCGATAATTTACGGCGGGCTACGGTCCGCCGTTTTTCTCTTTGCCTCTGGTACTGGTTCCGCCACAGTAATATCCCGCCAAAAGCCGTCTGTTTGCAGGCGACTTTAAACTCCTGTCGTTTTGGCCCAAAACAATCGCTGATTGTCCTTTGGGCGAATAGTGATATCTGCTGGCTGTAGCATACTAAAGCCCATAGCCGCTATAGCTAAAACTGACAGGAGCAGACAATGAAAATTACCCAGGTACGTAACGCTACTCAGATTATCGAATATGCCGGTAAAAAGTTTCTTATCGATCCGTTACTGGCAGAGAAAGACGCTTACCCTGGCTATGAAGGCTGTGTGCGTTCGGATATTCGGGTGCCGATGGTCGAACTGCCTTTTGATATCGCCACATTACTGGATGTTGACGCCATTATCGTGACTCATACCCACCCGGATCACTGGGATGACGCTGCCGTAGCGCAGATCCCCAAAGACAAACCGATCTTCGTGCAGAACGGCAGCGATGAGCAACTACTGCATTCCCAGGGATTCACCAGGCTGACGGTGCTGACGGAGCAGACCCTGTTCGGGGATATCGCGCTGATTAAAACCGTCTGCCAGCACGGCACCGATGCCGCCTATGCCAACCCCGATATTGCGGCACGGCTGGGTGATGCCAGCGGCGTGGTGTTTAAGCATCCGGACGAAAAAACGCTGTATCTGATCGGCGATTCTATCTGGGTGCCATCAGTTGAAGATAATCTGACAAAACATCGACCCGATGTGCTGATAATGAATACCGGTTGGGCCCATATTCTTCACTATGGACCGATCATTTTTGGCAAAGAGGATCTGATTAAGGCACATCTGATACTGCCGCAGGCGCAAATTGTCGCCACCCATATGGAAGCCATTAATCACTGTCTGGTGACGCGTAGTGATTTAATGGAATATGCGCGAATTAATGAAATCGATAATTTTGTTAGTGCGCCGTTGGATGGGGAATCTCTGGTGTATTGAATTGAATGACGGGGCGCGGTTTGCGCCCCGTCAGGTTGATGACAAAGAGGGAAAAAACGTGGTTTTTCCCTCTTTGTGGTTATCAGCCGAAAATGATGACCGATGCGTCGCCCTTGCTTACGGTAGGTTTTGTTCTGCTACAACGCTTTACGCTGCTGCCGTTTGCCGCTTTTGTCGACTGCCTGAGGCTGGCCGCCGATGAGGGGGATCGCAGCTGTCAGGTGCGCTGCCACTGGCGCTTTATGACCGGCGACGGCCAGCCAGCGCTTTCCAGTTGCGACGCCGCCGTTTCTCCCTGCAAGCCTTTTGATGATCCGACGCGCTTTGATTACCTGGTGGTCATCGGCGGGGTGCAGGATGAAAACGACCGCACCGACCAGCTGGCGCTGGACTATATTCGCCGGGCGGCAGCGGCAGGGGGGCCGCTGGTGGGGATCTGCACCGGCGTATTTGCGCTGATTCAGGCCGGGGTGATGCCCGGGCGTCGCTGCTGCGTGAGCTGGTATCACCATGGCGATCTGACCCACCGTTTTCCGGAAGTCGCGCCGGTGGCCGACCGGCTGTTCGTGGATGACGGCGATTTGATCACCTGCGCTGGCGGCAGCGCGGCGGCGGATCTGGCCGCCTACCTGGTGGAACGCCATCTGGGTCGCGCCTGGGCCATGAAAAGCCTGCATATCATGCTGATTGACGAAGGGCGGCGCGGCGAACATCCGCAGCCGCAGCCGGTGGTGTTCGAACGGGTGGCGGACAGGGCGCTGCGCCGGGCCATTGATATCATTTCCCAGCACCTGGGCGAATCGCTGTCTATCGACGATCTGGCGCGGCGGGTGGGCACCTCGCGGCGCAATATCGAACGTAAATTCCGCGACGAACTGGGGGTGACTCCTCAGCGTTTTATGCGCAATCTGCGGCTGCGCTACGGCCTGTGGCTGCTGCACTACACCCCGCGCACCATCACTGACATTGGCGAGCGCTGTGGTTTTTCTGATACCGCCCACTTCTCGCGTCAGTTCCGCGAAGCCTTTGGCTACACGCCGTCGCAGGCCCGCAAAACCGGTAGCGATCGGGCAGTTGATCCCTTCTTTTTGCATATCGGAGAGCCCGAACGCCTTCAGCGCCGAGGTTAACCGGCGTTTTTTGCTATTTCACGCAAAAATACAAATCCCCGCGGTCAGTCTATTTCCTTTAATAACAATCAATTAAAAACCTGTGTCGCGATTGTGACAGAAAGGTGTCGCATCTGCTCAATCTTCAGGACCGCCCTCCGGTCTATCCTGGCTAACGGATGGCGGATGGTGCCGCCGTAGCGCTAACCCTGAGGATAATCAGATGAATGCCGATGATTTGAACAATACCGATCCGCAGCTGTTCGCCGCCGTCGTTGATGAGATGGTGCGCCAGGAAAGCCATATCGAACTGATCGCTTCCGAAAATTACGCCAGTCCTCAGGTGATGGCGGTACAGGGGAGTCAACTGACCAACAAATATGCCGAAGGTTATCCTGGCAAGCGCTATTACGGCGGCTGCGAACACGTTGACGTGGTGGAGCGGCTGGCGATTGAGCGCGCCTGCATGCTGTTCGGGGCGGATTACGCCAACGTACAGCCGCACTCCGGCGCTCAGGCCAATGCCGCGGCCTTTATGGCGCTGGTGGCGCCGGGGGACACTATTCTGGGGATGAGCCTGGCCCATGGCGGCCACTTAACGCACGGCGCGGCCCCCAACGTTTCCGGTAAGCACTACAACGCGGTGCAATATGGCCTGAACCCGGAAACCGGCGAAATCGACTACGACGAAGTGCTGGCGCTGGCCCGTGAACATCGGCCGAAGCTGATTATCGCCGGTTTTTCCGCCTATGCCCGGGTGGTGAACTGGCGTCGGTTTCGTGAGATCGCCGACGAAGTGGGCGCCTGGCTGATGGTGGATATGGCCCACGTAGCCGGGCTGGTGGCGGCCCGCTGCTACCCCAGCCCGTTGCCCCATGCCCATGTGGTGACCACTACCACCCATAAGACCCTGCGCGGCCCGCGCGGCGGGATGATCCTCTCCGCCAGCGGCGATGAAGAGCTGTACAAGAAACTGAATGGCGCGGTGTTCCCCGGGCAGCAGGGCGGTCCCCTGATGCACGTGATTGCGGCTAAAGCGGTGGCGCTGCGTGAAGCGATGAACGAAGAATTTGTCCGCTACCAGGCCCGGGTTATCGACAATGCCCGGGCGATGGCCGGCGTCTTTGCCCGCCGCGGTTTCGATCTGGTCTCCGGCGGAACCGATAACCATCTGTTCCTGGTGTCGCTGATTCGTCAGGGCATTACCGGTAAAGAGGCGGATGCCGCCCTGGGTCGCGCCAATATCACCGTCAACAAAAACGCCGTACCAAACGATCCCCGTAGCCCCTTTGTCACTTCGGGACTGCGTATCGGCACCCCGGCGGTCACCACTCGCGGCTTTGGTCAGCGTGAATGCGAAGAGCTGGCGGAGTGGATCTGCGACATCCTGGATACCCTGGCGAAAGGCGAAGAGAGCAGCAATATCGAAGCCTGGGTGCGTTCCAGGGTGGCGGAGCTGTGCGCCCGTTATCCGGTTTACGGCGAACCCCAGGGCATGACGCTGTCCCGACCCGCTTTCGCCTGACAGACAGGGAGCTATCCGATGCAAAATTATTCAGGGCTTAGCCTGCTGCGCCACGGTATGAGCCACCATGAAAACTGGCCGCGCATGTGGCGCAATCCCATGCCGAAGAAGTCCTACGATGTGATTATTATCGGCGGCGGCGGTCATGGACTGGGAACCGCCTATTACCTGGCGAAAGAGTTCGGCATTACTAACGTCGCGGTGGTAGAAAAGGGCTGGCTGGGGGGCGGTAATACGGCCCGCAACACCACCATCGTGCGTTCCAACTACCTGTGGGATGAGGCGGCGGCGCTGTTTGAGCATTCCATGAAACTGTGGGAAGGGCTGTCGCAGGATCTCAACTACAACGTGATGTTTTCCCAGCGTGGAGTGCTGAACCTGGGGCATACCCTTCAGGATATGCGCGACATTCGCCGCAGGGTTAACGCCAACCGCCTGAACGGCATTGACGGCGAGGTACTGGATGCCCGCCAGGTGCAGGATCTGGTGCCGATGCTCGACTGTTCCAAAAACGCCCGTTATCCGATCCTGGGCGCCTCCTGGCAACCCAGGGGCGGTGTGGCGCGTCATGACGCCGTGGCCTGGGGCTTTGCCCGTGCGGCGGATGCCCTGGGAGTGGACATCCTGCAACAGACCGAAGTCACCGGCTTTATGATGCGCGACGGCCAGGTTTACGGCGTTCATACCACCCGTGGCGATATCGAAGCCCGCACCGTGGGCTGCGTGGCGGCGGGCAACTCCGGGGTACTGGCGGGAATGGCCGGGCTGAAACTGCCGCTGGAATCGCATCCGCTCCAGGCGCTGGTTTCCGAACCGCTGAAGCCGGTGCTGGATACCGTGGTGATGTCGAACCACGTTCACGGCTACATCAGCCAGTCGGACAAAGGCGATCTGGTAATTGGCGCCGGTATCGACGGCTACACCGGCTACGGGCAGCGCGGCAGCTATGCCACCATCGAACATACGCTTCAGGCGATCGTCGAAATGTTCCCGGCCTTCTCGCGGGTGCGCATGAACCGACAGTGGGGCGGCATCGTCGATACCACGCCGGACGCCAGTCCGATTCTGTCGCCCACCAAAGTGAAAGGGCTGTGGTTTAACTGCGGCTGGGGAACCGGCGGCTTTAAAGCCACGCCGGGCTCGGCCCACGTCTTTGCCGCCAGCCTGGCGAAGGGCGAGCCCCATCCGCTGGCGGCCCCGTTTTCGATCGATCGCTTCAATACCGGCGCCCTGGTAGACGAACACGGCGCCGCCGGTGTTGCCCACTGACGAGGAGTCAAAGAGATGCTGCATATCTGGTGCCCCTGGTGTGGCGAACACCGGGAAGAGGAAGAGTTTCACCCCAAAGGCCAGGCACATATCGTGCGCCCGGCGGACCCTGACGCCTGTAGCGATGAAGAGTGGGGCGACTATCTGTTTTTTCGCGATAACCCGCGCGGCATTCACCGGGAACTTTGGGTGCATGCTGCGGGATGCCGCAAATTCTTTAACGTGGTACGTCATACGGTGAGCTACCAGATTCTGGAAACTTACCGGATCGGCGAACAGCCGAAAGCCAGCGCCGGGGCCGAGGTGGTGACCCTGCCACGGCGCGACGACAGCGAAATCGAAACCGTCGCCAGCGATGAGCGACGCCAGGCCGGAGGTGGGGTATGAAACAGGTGAATCGTCTGGCCGATGGCGGTCGTATCGATCGCAAGCGTCCGCTCAGCTTCCGCTTTAACGGCAAGACTTTACAGGGTTTTGCTGGCGATACTCTGGCCTCGGCGCTACTGGCCAACGGCGTGGATATCGTTAACCGCAGCTTTAAGTACGGACGCCCGCGCGGCATTGTGGCCGCCGGTGCCGAAGAGCCCAATGCCGTGGTGCAACTGGGCAGCACCGAGGCCAGCCAGGTGCCTAACGTCCGGGCCACCCAGCAGGCGTTGTATGACGGACTGGTGGCAAGCAGCACCAACGGCTGGCCCAGCGCCGAGCGCGATCTGATGGGCGGAGTGGGTAAAATGCTGGGCCGATTTATGCCCCCCGGCTTTTACTACAAAACCTTTATGAAACCAGCCTCGATGTGGATGACCTGGGAGAAGTACATCCGCAAAGGGGCCGGGTTGGGGCGTAGCCCCAAAGAGCGCGACCCCGACAGCTACGATCATCTGAATCAGCACTGCGATGTCCTGATTGTCGGCGCCGGTCCGGCCGGTCTGGCGGCGGCGCTGGCTGCCGGACGCAGCGGCGTGCGGGTGATTCTGGTGGATGAACAGGAAGAGATGGGCGGCTCGCTGCTCGATAGTCGCGAACCGCTAAACGGCCGCGATGCCGCTCGCTGGGTGGCGGAAACCCTGGCGGAACTGGCGAAGCTTGCCAACGTACAGCTACTGCCGCGCACTACCGCCACCGGGCGCCACGATCACAACTTTGTGACCCTGCTGGAGCGGCGTACCGATCATCTGGGGGAAACGGCCCCGGCTCGTCAGGCGCGGCTGCGTCTGCATCGGGTACGGGTAGGGCGAGTCGTGCTGGCCAGCGGCGCCCACGAGCGGCCGCTGGTGTACGCGGGTAATGATATTCCGGGCAACTTCGTCGCCGGTGCTATCTCGACTTATCTTCATCGCTATGGCGTGGCGCCGGGCCAGCGCCTGGTGCTGTCTACCAGTAACGATCGGGCCTACTGCACAGCCCTGGACTGGCTGGATGCAGGTCGGGAAGTGGTGGCGATTGTCGATGCCAGAGATAACCCCGACGGCGAACGGGTGGCTCAGGCCCGGGCCAGAGGCATTCGTATTATCAGCGGCAGTGCGGTGATCGAAGCCCAGGGCGGCTCCCGGGTGGGTAGGGTGCGGGTCGCCCGTATCGACAGCGCGGGCTTTCGGGTGGTGGATCGGGTCGATAGTCTGGAGTGCGACACGGTGGCAAGCTCCGGTGGTTACAGCCCGGTGATTCACCTGGCGGTGCATACCGGCGCACGGCCAGTCTGGCGCGACGATGTGCCGGGATTTGTCGCCCCGCAGGTTGATGGCGTGATCTCCGCCGGGGCCGTGACCGGTGCCTTAGCCACCGTTGACGCCCTGCGCGACGGAGCGGCGGCGGGCCGCCAGGCCGCCAGCGAAACCGGCGGTCAACCGGTGGAGGTCGCACTTCCCGAGGTGGCGAACCACCGGGAGAGTGCCGCCCTGGCGCTGTATCAGGTTCCCCATGACCAGCCCACTTCCCGGGCGCCGAAGCAGTTCGTCGATATGCAGAATGACGTGACTGCGGCGTCGATCGAAGTGGCGATACGTGAAGGCTTTGAATCCATCGAGCATATTAAACGTTACACCGTGATGGGCTTCGGGACCGATCAGGGCAAACTGGGCAATATCAATGGTATGGCTATCGCCGCCCGCTGTCTGGGACGTTCCATTCCAGAGGTCGGCACCACGGTGTTCCGCCCCAACTATACGCCCGTCGCCTTTGGCGCCGTGGTGGGGCGTCACTGCGGCGGGCTGTTTGATCCCGAGCGCCATACCGCGCTGCACCAGTGGCATCTGGATCGGGGCGCCGAATTTGAAGAGGTGGGGCAGTGGAAGCGCCCGTGGTACTTCCCGCAGGGCACTGAAACGATGGAACAGGCCGTGGCAAGGGAGTGCCGCGCCGTACGTAACGGCGTGGGGATCCTCGACGCTTCTACGCTGGGTAAGATCGATATTCAGGGGCCGGATGCCCGCACCTTCCTGGAGCGCATCTACACCAATAAGTGGGCGAAACTGGGCTTTGGTCGGGTGCGCTATGGTCTGATGTGCAAGGATGACGGCATGGTGATGGATGATGGCACCACCAGTTGCCTGGGTGATAACCACTTCCTGATGACCACCAGTACCGGAGGCGCGGCGGCGGTACTGGAATGGCTGGAGCTGTGGCATCAGACCGAATGGCCGGATCTACAGGTGTTCTTCACCTCGGTAACCGACCACTGGGCGACCCTTTCCCTGTCGGGGCCGGAGTCTCGCCGTTTACTGGGTGAGCTGTGTGATATCGACCTGTCGCGTGAAGCCTTTAAGTTTATGGACTGGCGCGAAGGGACCGTCGCCGGGGTTCCGGCACGGGTGTTCCGCATTTCGTTTACCGGTGAACTCTCTTATGAAATTAACGTGCAGGCCAACTACGCGCGCCACGTTTGGGAGGCGCTGTTCGAACGTGGTGAAAAATATGGCCTGACGCCGTATGGCACCGAAACCATGCACGTACTGCGCGCTGAGAAGGGCTTTATTATCGCCGGTCAGGATACCGACGGTTCCATGACGCCGGAAGATCTCGGCATGCAGTGGTGCGTGGGCTACGACAAAGCCTTCTCCTGGGTGGGCAAGCGGGCGCTGTCGCGTGCCGATACCCGACGTAAAGACCGCAAACAACTGGTGGGGCTGCGTCCTAAAGACCCGCGGGTGATTCTGGAAGAGGGGGCGCAGATCGTTCTGGAACCCAATCATCCAATACCAGTACCGATGGTCGGCCACGTCACCTCCAGCTACTACAGTCCGAGCCTGGACAGCGGTTTCGCGCTGGCGGTGGTTAAAGACGGCCACCAGAAAATGGGTCACACCGTCTGGCTACCGATGGCCGACGGTCAGATTCATGAAGCCGAAATAGTCAGTACTGTCTTCCTCGATCCCAAAGGAGAGCGCCAGAATGTCTGATGCCGTAAAGATAAGCACCTTTAACAGCCATCCCGCCGTACAGGTGAGGCGCGAATCACCGCTGACGTTGACCTACCACAACCAGGGACGGCCGGAGGCCAGCGAGCGCAGCGGCGTGACCCTGCGCGAACGTCCGTTTTGCGGGCATCTGATTCTGCGCGGCGGCGCCATTGTGCTGGACCAGGCGCTGCGCGACGTGCTGGGGATTGGGCTTCCCGGTCAGCCGCTGGGACTGGTGACCCATGAAAGCGGCGAGATCAGCGCCCAGTGGCTGTCGCCGGATGAATGGCTGCTGATTGTGCCGGAAGGTAGCGAATTCGAGGTGGAAAACCGGCTGCGGGCGGCGCTGGGAGATGCCCATTTCGCTATCACCAATGCCAGCGGCGGCCAGACGCTGCTGGAGTTGCGAGGGGAAAAGGTCAGGGAGCTGTTGATGAAGTCGGTGGTCTACGACGTTCACCCGGATAACTTTCCCGTCGGCAAGGGGGTAACCACCGTGTTCGCCAAAACTACCGCCATACTGCGCAGGCCGGATAACGACTGCTGGGAACTGGTGGTAAGACGCAGCTTTGCCGATTACCTGTGGCGCTGGCTGCTGGATGCCGGCGAGGAGTACGACATTGGCATCATTCCCTGACGGAGAAGCGAGATGAGTCGTAATAATGATGGCTGGATTATGACGGCCCAGTGCCCGGGAAGGCTTGGTACGGTGGATGCGGTAACCGGATTTCTGCGCGAGAACGGCTGCTACATTACCGAACAGAATTCGTTCGACGATCGCGAATCCGGGCGCTTTTTTATCCGTACCGAATTCCGGCCGCAGACTGGGTTCGACAGCCAGGCCTTTGAGGCGGGCTTCGCCGACCGGGCGGCGGCGTTCGATATGACTTTCGGACTGACCGCGCCCGGGCACCGGGTTCCGGTGGTGATTATGGTTTCCCGCACCGACCATTGCCTGAACGATCTGCTGTATCGCTATCGCACCGGCCAGCTTGCGGTAGAAATATGCGCGGTTGTCTCTAATCACCGGGATCTGGAGTCGCTGGTAGAATGGCACGGCCTGCCGTACCACCATCTGCCAGTCACGGCGGATACCCGGGCGCAGCAGGAAGCGCAGGTGTGGCAAATTGTCCAGCAAACCGGCGCCGAACTGGTGATTCTGGCGCGCTATATGCAGGTGCTGTCGGATGATATGTGCCGCAAACTGGCGGGCAGGGCGATCAACATTCACCATTCGCTGCTGCCCGGCTTTAAGGGGGCGAAACCCTATCATCAGGCATGGGCTAAAGGGGTGAAACTGGTGGGCGCCACCGCGCACTATATCAACGAGGAGCTGGACGAAGGCCCGATTATCGCCCAGAGCGTGGAGCCGGTGACCCATGCCGACTATCCGGACGATCTGATCGAAAAGGGGCGTGATATCGAACGTGTCACTCTGGCCCGCGCCGTAAGCTGGCACGTGGAGCGGCGGGTCTTTTTATACGATAACCGTACGGTGGTGTTTGGGCGTTAAACTTTCAGGCGTATACCGGAATCCGGCGTGCGCCTGAAAACTATTTTCTGCTGCCCAGATCCCGATCGTCGGCAGTGCCGCTCACCATACGGGTGAGCTCTTCACAGCGGATAATTTTTCCTGCCGCCAGGGTAAAGCGCGCAAAAACCTCAAATTCGCTCTTGTCGCCCGAAGATTTTTCCACTGCCACAGAATGATGGGTAAACACCGTATCCTCTTCGGTAGCCAGCGCTTTGACGTAAACCTCCATCTGGCTGGTATGTGATTTGAGAGCCGCAAGGTGCTGAACAAACTGCGCGTAATCCAGGTGATGACCATCAACGATTTGCTGATAGTCAGGGGAAAAATAGTGCGCGATTTGTTTCTCGTCATGCCCGGGATGGCTGATTACCGCCTGTAATGCATTGGTCACTATCTGGCTCAGGTTTTTCATCTGTTTCTCCTCGCTGAAAACAGAGATTCTACAGAGCCGTCTGATAGGGGTATTATCCGCATCAGGACAAGATATACGGTTAATCGGCCATTACTATGAAAAAAGAACGCTTCGAATATGGCAGCGGGCATTCAACCCCCTGGCACGCACATGCATCGGGCCAGTTGTACTGGCTCAGTCATGGCGTCATGGTGATTGAAACCGAACTTGCGCAGTGGACTGTTACGCCGGGCACGGTAGGGTGGTTTCCGGTTGGTCTGAGTCATAGCGCCTGGACGCCTGGCAGGGTTCAGGGCCACAGTATTTACCCCGAACCGTCGTCCTGCTGTCCGTTCCCCTCTCATCCGGGTATTTATGGGGCCGATGCTTTTCTTATGTCTGTCCTGACGCGGTTATGCCGGAGCGCTTCTGACGCCGGGCCCGAAGATTACCAGGGCACCCTTCTGAAATTGTTAGGCTATGAGCTCTCTCTGGGGGATCCATTGCCGCTTCAGTTAACGTTGCCGACAGACAGAAGGGCGCGCAACGTCGCGAATGAGTTACTGAAAAATCCGGATTGCGCCCTTAACCAGAGCCAGCTTGCCCAACGGTGGGGAGTGAGTGTACGAAACCTTAGCCGCCTGTTTCAGCAACAGACCGGCCTCAGTTTTAGTCAGTGGCGCCAGCAGGCGAAGGTCGTGGCGTCGCTCCAGTGGGTACTGGCTGGACTGCCGGTCAGTGAAGTGGCGTTATTAAGCGGTTACAGCAATGTCAGCGCCTATATCGATGTTTTCCGACAGCGATTTGGCAAGACGCCTGGTCAGTTCAGGGGAAAATAAAAAAGCCGGAGTTTCCCCCGGCCTTATATCATTACTCAGCCGCTTTTTTCGGCTCCGGCTTATTCGGGGCTGGCGGCATTGGCGGCAGCTCTTTTACCGTGACGCTCACCTGGTAGCGCTTGCCTTTTTCCAGGGTCGGTACGTCGTTGGTCATTTTCTTCAGCGCTTCGTTGGGATCGCTGGTCTGCATCGAAGCCTGATAAGCGGGCGCCATCATCATCATCGGGCAGTGGGGGCGCATAGGGTGTCCCTGACGATGATGCTGGGGTTTACCCTCATGATGGGCGACCGGCTCAGGCTCAGACTGTTGCTGTTGCGGTGCCGCGAATGCCAGGGTTCCCGCGCCAAGCAGGCTGGCTGCCAGCAGAATATTACGCATCTTAGTCATCGTTACTCTCCTTTTAACTTCACTTTAGCGATTAAGCGCGCCGCTCAGCAGAATGCTGGCGACCACGCCGGTAGCTGCGGCAATCAACACATAGTTGCCGTCAATATAGGACCAGTGATGGCCGGAAGGCGGCGCTGGCAGGCCGCGGCCGCGCCAGTCGCTTACCCGATAGCCATCGTCATGGAAGCCGTGAGGCATGGGGTGGCCCTTGCGAAAATCGTGACCGTGCCAGGTAAAATGATTCCGTTGGTGCATCTGGTGACGGTCCGGGCCGCTATCGTGTCGGCGATCGCCCTGAGGGCCGCGATGGTCCGGGCCGCCATGGTCTCTGTGGTTGTCGCGCGTTCCCTGATGCTGCTGCGGTCCACGATCGTCCGGACCATGATGATCGTGGGCTTGCGCCAGCGGCGTCAGACCGCAGGCCACAATCACGGCCAGAGCAATTAATTTTTTCATAAGCACCTCCTGGCTTTTTGTTTGATACCGTTTTACCGGGAAACCGTGGAGAAATTGTGAATCAGATCACTGAGTCAGAGGATTCCTGGCATTCCGCTATTAAAAAGCCACAAATCCCTAAGCTCCTTTGCGTGAATTTACCTGCCAATGAGACAGACCGTATAGCCGGGGGTGGTATGGATTGCTATAGTAGCGCCATTGGTTGTCAACTATTTGACAATAAACAAGTTTTCCTACTGCATGGAGGTGAGGATGAACAGACCGTCCCGATTTGCTCAGGTGTTAACCGGCCGCTGGACAGGTGCGACTCAGACGCAGGATCTGCGCGAAGCCTGCGTCAGCCGTTGGGCAGGCGTAAAGCGCGGCCGCGGAATCAGAAAGGCGCTGCGCAGCGTGGTGGGGCCGATGGCGCCGCAGCGTTCATAATACCTTGCCCTCCAGCCTCTTGTATCACCGGTAAAAACTTCAGATCATCAATATCCTCCGGCATAGCCGGAGGGTTTTCAGGCAGGGTAAAGCGTATCGCTCCTGCTCTCGCTATTTTTCATAGTATTACTGCACTTCTTACCCGTAAGCTGCTCTGGTATGTGATTGGCGTTGACTGGAGCGGTTATCCTTCTCAGGTGCCAGTCCGCAGTGCGACGGACGCTCCATTCTGCTAATAAACCTGATTGTGCCTTCATTCCGGCGGATTTTCTCGATGCGCTGGCAGCAGCCACCCCGTAGGAGAAAAAGGTGATTGTCGTTGGAGTAGGATTTTACTGGCCGGATACGGGGTAACGTCCAGTTCCGGCTGAGCCGGTTGCCAGATATGTGGCTGAAACTGAATATGTCAGCGAGCAAATGTCAGGTAAATTGTTATAATTCATTGATGGTTTTTATAATACAAACGGATACAAATAATGGAGCAGCCTGACAGCAAAAGCGCGAAACCACTTTATAAACAGCTTGAAGCCTCCCTCAAAGAGGCCATTTTGCGTGGCGAGTATCAACCCGGGCAGCAGATTCCTACTGAAAATGAGCTAAGTGCGCGCTGGGAGGTCAGTAGAGTGACCGTGCGAAAAGCGCTGGATGCATTGACGCGTGAAAATCTTCTGACTCGCGTATCAGGCAAGGGAACATTTGTTTCCAATGATAAATTTCAGCGTAGTATGACAGGGATACTGAGTTTCACCGAGTCATGCCATTTACAGGGGAGACGACCCGGTTCGCGTACTATCAAGTCAGTATTCGAGTCGATTGATGATGAAACGCGATTTTTACTGGGCATGGGCGCTGAAGAAAAAGCCGTCGTCATCGAACGTATTCGCTATGCCGATGATACGCCAGTTTCGTTGGAAACCGTTCAGATGCCGCCACGCTTTGCCTTTCTACTACAGGAAGAGCTTAACAATAAATCACTATACGAGTGCTTACGTGAGAAATACGGTTTGTGGTTTACATACTCACATAAAGTGATCGAACTGGTTTACGCGAGTTTTGAGGTTGCTCACTATCTGGATGTCGCGGAGCATTATCCCCTTATTCTCATTAAGAGTGAGATGGTGGATAACAAAGGTGAATTGTCCTGTGTTTCCAGACAGTTGATTGTCGGCGATAAAATCCGCTTCACAGTGTAGTTTTGTCCCTTCAGCGATCAAGCTGATTCATCCAAATCGGGATCCGTATCGCGGATCCCGATTTTTTTTGCTTTGCAGCTTGAATGAATGCATTTAAATGTAATATAAAAATATTAATACATTATGAGTCATTTATGGCGGCAGAGCTCGCCGGGTCAAAGCAAGAACCAGAGGGATGTATGATGAGTATCAAAGAGATCGTTAGCGATATTTTGACCAGCCAGGCGGATAAAGGGGGAGTGAAATACGTTTATTACGTGGCCTGCGGTGGATCTTATGCCGCGTTTTATCCGGCGAAAGCGTTTTTAGAGAAGGAGTCCAGGGGGCTTACCGTTGGTCTGTACAACAGCGGTGAATTTATTAACAACCTGCCATCGGCACTGGGAGAAAATGCGGTCGTTATTGTGGCTTCGCACAAAGGGAATACCCCAGAGACCATCAAGGCGGCCGAGCTTGCTCGTCAAAATGGCGCGCCGGTTATTGGGTTGACATGGGTAATGGATTCGCCATTAGTCACTCATTGCGATTATGTGGAAAGCTATACCTTCGGCGATAACAAAGACATCGCCGGAGAGAAAACGATGAAAGCTTTGCTGAGTGCAGTAGAGCTATTGCAGCAGACTGAAGGTTATGTGCATTATGATGACTTCCTTGACGGAGTGAGCAAAATTAACCGAATTGTCTATCGTGCCTGTGAGCATGTCGAAGAGCGGGCCGAGGCTTTTGCGCAGGAATACAAAGACGACAAAGTGATTTATACCGTCGCAAGCGGTGCCAGTTATGGCGCGGCATATCTTCAGAGCATCTGTATCTTCATGGAAATGCAGTGGATTCATTCAGCCTGTATCCACAGCGGTGAATTTTTCCACGGTCCTTTTGAGATTACTGATGCCAACACGCCATTTTTATTCCAGCTATCTGAGGGTAATACGCGGCCTGTGGATGAGCGTGCTTTAAACTTTCTGAAAAAATACGGTCGCCGAATTGAGATCGTCGATGCGAAAGAGCTGGGATTATCCACTATTAATACGACGGTGATTGATTATTTCAACCACTCTCTCTTTAACAACGTTTATCCTGTCTACAATCGCGCGCTTGCAAAGGCCCGTCAACATCCGCTAACCACGCGTCGCTATATGTGGAAAGTTGACTACTAATTAACAGGGATTTTGAAAAAAAAAAGCATGGATGCTTTTTATTCAGTATACCAATCAAGGATCAGTTATGAGCATCAGCGTTATAGGCATTGGTGACAATGTTGTCGATAAATATCTCCATTCCGGAGTGATGTATCCAGGGGGGAATGCATTAAATTTTTCCGCGTATGCAAAACTCGCAGGCGTACCTGCTGCTTTTATGGGAGTCTTTGGCAATGATGAGGCTGCAAGGCATGTGCAGGATACCCTGCATGAACTACAGGTAGATATCACCCACTGTCGATATTATGTTGGTGAGAATGGATACGCGTGTATTCGACTAAAAAATGGCGATCGGGAATTTGTTGCTGGTAATAAAAATGGGATGCTGCGCGAGCACCCAATAAAGCTATCACAAGATGATCTTTATTATATTTCCCGGTTTGATTTAGTTCACTCCAGCATAAACAGCCATTTGGAATCAGAACTGGAAAAGATAAAAAGAAATCAAAGAGTCGTTTCATTTGATTTTTCCGGGCGCGGGACGGATGAATATTTTGAAAAAGTATGTCCATGGATAGATTATGGGTTTGTTTCATGTAGTGGTTTGTCATTAGATGAAATAAAAGAAAAACTTGATAAACTTTACCATTTCGGCTGCCGGCATGTTATTGCGACTAGCGGGCATGAAGGGGTTTATTATTTCTCTGCTAATGGCTATCTGGAGTGGCGCCCTAAATATATTGAACCCGTGGATACGCTGGGAGCGGGTGACGCATTTTTAACTGGATTTATGCTCTCCATTATACAATCCGGTACAGATGCTCCTGACAATGAAAAAGTGATGTCAGCCATGCGAGCGGGGGGGCGTTCAGCCGCACAGGTCTTATCACATTACGGCGCCTTTGGTTTTGGCAAGCCTTATTCTACCAGTTAATGCTGTTCCACTAAAATAAGCTAGCATTCGCTCCATACAGAACGGGAGGATGTATGTTTTGGACAGAATTGTGTTTTATCCTTTTTGCTTTAATGATTGGCGCCAGAATTGGAGGCGTATTTTTAGGGATGGTCGGTGGGCTGGGGGTTGGCGTCATGGTGTTCGTATTTGGCCTGACGCCTTCAACGCCGCCCATTGATGTTATTCTTATCATTCTTTCTGTTGTATTAGCCGCCTCATCATTGCAGGCTGCAGGAGGGTTGGATTTACTGGTTAAGCTGGCAGAAAAAATTCTGCGGCGTCATCCGCGATATATTACGTTGTTGGCTCCTTTTATTTGCTATCTTTTTACCTTTATGTCAGGGACCGGTCATGTGGTATACAGCTTGTTACCGGTTATCTCTGAAGTAGCTCGTGACTCAGGAATCCGTCCTGAACGTCCATTATCGATTTCCGTCATCGCCTCGCAGCAGGCAATCACGGCCAGCCCGATATCAGCGGCAATGGCGGCGATGATAGGTCTGATGGCGCCTTTAGGTATTTCAATTTCCACTATTATGATGATTTGTGTCCCTGCAACATTGACAGGCGTGGCTCTGGGAGCAATCGCAACCTTCAATAAAGGCAAAGAGTTAAAAGACGATCCTGAGTATCAGCGTCGACTGGCTGAAGGAGTCATTCAACCGACTCAGAAGGAGAGCAAAAAAACAGAAGTCACGATGCGTGCCAGACTCTCAGTCGTGCTGTTTTTAATGAGTGCGGTTGTTATTGTGTTGTTGGGACTTATTCCGACCCTGCGCCCAATGGTAGAAACAGCGAAAGGGTTGCAGCCGCTTTCAATGTCTGCGGCAATCCAGATTACCATGCTCTCTTTTGCCTGCCTGATTGTATTGCTGTGTCGGCCGCAGGTGGAGCAAATCATTAGTGGTACAGTTTTCCGTGCCGGTGCGCTGGCTATCGTCTGTGCCTTCGGACTTGCCTGGATGAGCGAGACTTTTGTGAGTGGACATATCGAACTGATCAAAACGGAAGTCCAGACCCTGTTACAGCAACATACCTGGCTCATTGCTATCATGATGTTTTTGGTATCCGCGATGGTCAGCAGCCAGGCCGCCACAACGCTTATTCTACTACCCTTAGGACTGGCTCTGGGGTTGCCAGCCTATGCGCTGATTGGCTCATGGCCAGCAGTAAATGGTTATTTCTTTATTCCCGTTGCGGGCCAGTGCCTGGCGGCATTAGCTTTTGATGACACTGGAACCACGCGGATTGGTAAGTACGTTCTGAATCACAGTTTTATGCGGCCAGGTTTAGTCAACGTGATTGTTTCGGTTACCGCGGGCTTAATTATTGGAAAAATGGTGCTGGCCTGATTATTTAAACCCCTGACAGCTTTTAGTTTGCCTAATTTATTCACAGGAAGATAAAATGAATATAAAAATATTCATTGCTATGATTTTGCTTTGTATCAGCCAGAGTATATTCAGCGCTACCACACAACCCCATATTGTTATTCTGGCGACAGGAGGCACGATCGCAGGTTCGGCGGCGAATACAACACAAACATCTGGCTATCGATCTGGCGAGATCGGCGTTCAGACATTAATTAATGCCGTGCCGGAAATAAAAAATATTGCACGCGTAGATGGTTTGCAAATTGCTAATATCGGCAGTGAAAATATGACCAGCGATACTATTTTAAAGCTGTCTCAGCAGGTAAATATGTTACTGGCGCGGGATGATGTGGATGGCGTGGTGATTACTCATGGCACAGACACGCTGGATGAAACAGCATACTTTCTGAATCTGACGGTGAAAAGCGACAAACCTGTGGTATTCACTGCCGCCATGAGGCCAGCGACAGCGATTAGCGCAGATGGCGCGATGAATCTGCTGGAAGCCGTTATTGTAGCCGCCGACCCGAATGCCAGGGGACGTGGGGTGATGGTGGTATTAAACGATCGTATTGGTTCGGCACGATTTGTCACTAAAACTAACACCACCACGCTGGATACATTCAAAGCGCCTGAACAGGGATATCTGGGGGTTATTGTCAACGGTAAACCGCAATTTGAAACGCGAGTGGAGAAGATACATACCCGGCGTTCAGTATTTGATGTGCGAAGCCTGCGGAAATTACCGGAAGTTGTGATTATTTATGGTTACCAGGACGATCCGGAATATATGTATGATGCAGCCATTTCACATCATGTTGACGGCATCATCTATGCAGGAACCGGGGCGGGGTCTGTCTCCGTGCGCAGCGAAGCAGGGATCGGGAAAGCGGAAAAGGCGGGAATTATAGTGATACGCTCATCCCGCACGGGGAATGGCATTGTACCTGCCGATAAAGGTCAACCAGGACTGGTAGCCAATTCTTTAAATCCCGCTAAGGCCCGGATATTGCTGATGCTGGCCCTGACGCACACAAAAAATCCTGAGCTGATCCAAAACTATTTCAATGCCTACTAAATTCGGGGGCGGGGCCATAAAAAACTGCACCTTAATCAGTGGGTGTCCAACTTTTGGGGTGCAGTGAGTTCGGTTAGGTGGGGCGCTGTTGTCTGCGCGTTAACCCGCGTGCGGGAAGATAATATTACTGCCCGGCGCTTCGCGGTTAAGGTGAATGAAGTTCAGGTGGCGCTCGTACTGATCCAGAATATCGAGGATCACCTGCTCTTTGCTGTAGTCCATCAGGTCGTTACCCTGGCTGCCTTCCAGCAGGAAGGTTTCCAGTCGGTAGTAGGTGGACTTACCGCGCCGTGCCCGGTAGGTAAAGCCCGGTACCGAGTACTTCTGAGGCCAGATCTGGTAGACGAAGTTCTGTTCGTCGCCCATGTGCACCAGCAGTTCCAGATGGCCCAGATTTTCACCTTCTTCCGGCGGCAGGTTGTTGAGCTCGACGCTGGCGCCGCGCACCTGAAGTTCCTGTGCGACCTCTTCCATGGCGGGCAAGCAGACCCGCTCCATCATCTCGTGAGTGTGGTGGGTGCCAGGGTAGTTCATCAGGCGTGAAACCCGTTTCTTCCAGCCCAGACGATCCTGGGCTGAAGCCAGCCACGGCGGCGTGTCGCGGTTAGCGCTTTGACGGCGGTAGTCTTCAATCTTCAGCGACTTATACAGCCCGGCGATAATAAAGAACATCACGAAGCTGAACGGCAGCCCCATAATCACCGTGGCGCTCTGCAGGGCGGTGATCCCGTTGGCCATCAGCATCCCCATGGTCAGCAGACCGATAGCGACCGACCAGAAGATCCGCAGCCAGTGGGGCGCATCGCTGTTAATGTCCTTCAACTTCGAGGTGAAGTTACCCAGCACCAGGGCGCCGGAGTCGGCAGAGGTCACGTAGAACAGCAGGCCGGTAATGGTGGCTACCGAGGCGCTAAAGGTAAAGGCCGGATACTGGGCCAGCAGGCTGTAAAAACCGCGCTCCGGGTGCGCCATGGCTTCGGCCGCGAAGCTGGCGTTGCCGTGGATTATCTCGTACAGAGCGCTGTTACCGAAGATCGACAGCCACAGCAGGGTAAAGGCGAACGGAATAATCAGGGTGCCGACCACGAATTCACGAATGGTACGACCGCGGGAAATACGCGCCAGAAACAGTCCCACGAACGGCGACCAGGCCACCCACCAGGCCCAGAAAAACAGGGTCCAGCTATTCATCCACTCGGTGGGGCGGTCAAATGCGAAGCTGTTCAGGGTCATGCCCATAAAGCGGTTGACGTAGTCGCCGATATTCAGCACCAGCGCGTTCAACAGGAATTCGGTATTCCCGGCGAACAACACAAACATAATCAGCCCCAGCGCCAGCACCACGTTAAGAATCGACAGGAAGCGAATCCCTTTATCGACCCCGGAGGTCACCGAAATGGTGGCGATAATCACCGACAGGGCAATCAGCGCGGCCTGGCTGGTGAGGTTATTGGGAACGTCGAACAGTACGCTAAAGCCGTAGTTAAGCTGCACCACGCCAATCCCCAGGGTGGTGGCGATACCAAAGATGGTGCCGATCACCGCAGCGATATCCACGCTGTGGCCGATGGGGCCGTTGATACGTTTACCGAAAATGGGATACAGGGCCGAGCGGATGGTTAACGGCAGGTTATAGCGGTAGCTGAAATAGCCCAGCGCGATCCCCATCAGGGCATACATCGCCCAGCCGGTCAGGCCGTAGTGGAACAGCGTCCAGACCGTAGCCTGACGCGCCGCTTCCAGAGTCTGCCCGGCGCCTTCCGGCGGCTGCATATACTGGGTGATGGGCTCGGCCACCGAAAAGAACATCAGATCGATGCCGATACCGGCGGCGAATAGCATCGAAGCCCAGCTCAGCAGGCTGAATTCCGGTTTGGACTGCTCCGGCCCGAGCTTGATATCGCCGAAGCGCGAACAGGCAATAAACACCACAAATACGATATAGAGCGTGGCGGCCAGCAGATAGTACCAGCCGAAGGTGGCGGAGACCCAGTTCAGGGCGCTACCGAGCCAGCTGGCGGTGAGATCGCTGTAGAAGATGGCCATCAGAGAAAACAACAAAATCAGCCCTGCGGAGGTGAAAAACACCACGGGGTTGAGTTTGTCTTTTTCACAGGAAGGTGGAATGGGATTCGTCATCGATTACCTCAGGTTAAGTAACGCTGACTACTCGACTGAGCAGTAAAAACTTTCTTATTAAAAGGAAGGGGCAGGATCTTACTCCCCCTGGAAGGCCGTTCGGGGTCCTGACGGCACAATATGGCTCAATCCTTTGATTAATATCAAAAAATCACGCCCTTAAAAACACATTTTTTACCTTTTTAATCACAGATTAATCCAAATCAAGTAACAATTAATACACATTTTATATTGAACGTCCAATCAAAAAACGATTAAATAGATAACAGAAAATGATGGAAGGAGTTGTCGTCATGCCTAAAGTGGGTATGCAACCGATACGGCGCCGTCAGCTGATCGACGCCACCCTGAACGCCATAAACGAAGTGGGCATGCACGATGCCACTATTGCGCAAATCGCCCGACGGGCAGGGGTGTCAACCGGCATTATCAGCCACTATTTCAGCGACAAAAACGGACTACTGGAAGCGACGATGCGCGACATCACCGCCCAGCTTCGCGAGGCGGTGGCCGACCGGCTTAAGGCATTGCCGCAAGCGGGCGCCGAAGCGCGCTTAAAGGCCATTGTCGACGGCAACTTTGACGAGACGCAGATCCACAGCGCAGCGACCAAAGCCTGGCTGGCCTTCTGGGCCAGCAGCATGCACCAGCACGGTCTGGGGCGATTACAGGAGGTGAGTCACCGGCGTCTGTATTCCACTCTGGTGGTGGAATTTCGACGTGAACTGCCAAAAGAGCAGGCGCGGCTGGCCGGTTATGGTCTGGCCGCGTTAATCGACGGCCTGTGGCTGCGCGCCGCCCTGAGCGGCCAACCCTTTAACCGCGAGGCGGCACAAACGCTGACGACACAATTTATTCGTCAACAGCTTGCGCAGGCCCGCCCCAATCGACAGGAGTAGCTATGTCCCGCCTGGGAGAACAACAAATCTGGATCGACGGTCAGTACGTGGCCAGCCACAGCGGCGCCACCTTTGACACCATCAACCCGGCCAACGGCGAAGTGCTGGCTCAGGTTCACGAAGCGGGTGAACAGGAAGTGAATCTGGCGGTAGAGGCGGCCAGTCGCGGCCAGAAAATCTGGGCGGCGATGAGCGCCATGGAACGCTCGCGTATTCTGCGCCGCGCCGTGGAGATTTTACGCAGCCGTAACGACGAACTGGCCGCCCTGGAAACTCTGGATACCGGTAAGCCGTTCAGCGAAACCGCCAGCGTCGATATCGTTACCGGCGCCGACGTGCTCGAATATTACGCCGGCCTGGTTCCGGCCCTGGAAGGCCAGCAGATCCCGCTGCGCGATACCTCGTTTGTCTACACCCGCCGCGAACCGCTGGGCGTGGTGGCCGGTATCGGCGCCTGGAACTACCCGATTCAGATAGCGCTGTGGAAATCGGCACCGGCCCTGGCGGCGGGTAACGCTATGATCTTTAAACCCAGCGAAGTGACGCCGCTGAGCGCGCTGCGCCTGGGAGAGATCTACAAAGAAGCCGGTCTGCCGGATGGGGTATTTAACGTCCTGCCGGGTCGCGGTCCGGTTACCGGGCAGCTGCTAACCGAACATCCCGGCATCGCCAAAGTCTCGTTTACCGGCGGCGTCGCCAGCGGCAAGAAGGTGATGGCGAACGCGGCGGGCTCCACCCTGAAAGAGGTGACCATGGAGCTGGGCGGTAAATCGCCGCTGATTATCTGCGACGACGCTGACCTGGATTTGGCCGCGGACATCGCCATGATGGCCAACTTCTACAGCTCGGGGCAGGTCTGCACCAACGGGACCAGGGTCTTCGTTCCGGCGGCCATGAAAGATGCGCTGGAGCAGCGGCTGCTGGAGCGGGTGGCGCGCATTAAGGCGGGCGATCTGATGGATCCGGCCACCAACTTCGGGCCGATGGTGAGCTTCCCGCATCGCGACAATGTGCTGCGCTATATCGAAAGCGGCAAGGCTCAGGGAGCGCGTCTGCTGTGCGGCGGCGGCCCACTGGAAGGGGCGGCTTTCGAAAAGGGCGCTTGGGTAGCGCCGACCATCTTCACCGACTGCCGCGATGATATGACCATCGTCCAGGAAGAGATCTTCGGGCCGGTCATGTCGATCCTCAGCTATGACAGCGAAGAAGAGGCAGTTCGCCGCGCTAACGATACCGACTACGGCCTGGCGGCTGGAGTGGTGACCGGCGAGCTGAATCGCGCTCACCGCATTATTCATCAACTGGAAGCGGGCATTTGCTGGATCAACACCTGGGGCGAATCCCCGGCGGAAATGCCGGTGGGCGGGTATAAGCATTCCGGTATCGGGCGTGAAAATGGTCTGATGACGCTGCAAAGCTATACCCGGGTGAAATCTATCCAACTGGAGATGGACCGCTTTCAGTCGGTCTTTTGATTAACCTAACCTACGGAGCGACACGTGGAATTTGATTACATCATTATCGGAGCCGGATCCGCAGGTAACGTACTGGCAACCCGTTTAACCGAAGACAGCGACACCACGGTTCTGTTACTGGAAGCGGGGGGCCCCGATTACCGTTTCGATTTTCGTACCCAGATGCCCGCCGCCCTGGCGTTTCCGCTCCAGGGGCGGCGCTACAACTGGGCCTACGAGACCGATCCCGAACCTTATATGAACAACCGCCGCATGGAGTGCGGTCGCGGTAAGGGGCTGGGCGGCTCTTCGCTGATCAACGGCATGTGCTACATTCGCGGCAACGCGATGGATCTGGATAACTGGGCCAAAGATCCCGGTCTGGACGACTGGAGCTACCTGGACTGCCTGCCTTACTACCGCAAGGCGGAAACCCGCGATATCGGCCCTAACGACTGGCACGGCGGCGATGGCCCGGTATCGGTCGCCACGCCGAAGAACGGCAATAACCCGCTGTTCCACGCCATGGTGGAAGCCGGGGTGCAGGCGGGCTACCCGCGCACTGACGATCTCAACGGCTACCAGCAGGAAGGCTTTGGTCCGATGGATCGCACCGTGACGCCATCCGGACGCCGCGCCAGCACCGCACGCGGCTATCTGGATCAGGCGAAAAAGCGCTCTAATCTGACTATCATTACCCACGCCATCACCGACCGCATTCTGTTTGAAGGCAAGCGCGCGGTGGGGGTCGAATTCTATGAGGGCGAAAGCAGCACTATCATCAGTCAGGCCTCGGCGAAGCGCGAAGTGCTGCTGTGCGCCGGGGCCATCGCTTCGCCGCAGATCCTGCAACGTTCCGGCGTCGGCCCGGCGGACTTCCTGCAAAGCATGGGGATTCCGCTGGTTCACGACCTGCCAGGCGTAGGGGAAAACCTGCAGGATCACCTTGAGATGTATCTTCAGTACGAGTGCAAAGAGCCGGTCTCTCTCTATCCGGCCCTGAAGTGGTGGAATCAGCCGAAAATCGGCGCCGAATGGCTGTTCGGCGGTACCGGCGTCGGCGCCAGCAACCAGTTTGAAGCGGGCGGTTTTATTCGCAGCCGCGAGGCGTTCGAATGGCCGAATATTCAGTACCACTTCCTGCCGGTTGCCATTAACTACAACGGCTCCAATGCAGTGAACGAGCACGGCTTCCAGTGCCACGTTGGCTCCATGCGTTCGCCGAGCCGTGGCCGGGTACGTCTGAAATCAAGGGATCCGAACGAACATCCGAGCATCCTGTTTAACTACATGTCCAGCGAACAGGACTGGCAGGAGTTCCGCGATGCGATTCGCATTACCCGTGAAATTATGAACCAGCCTGCGCTGGACAAATATCGCGGACGTGAAATCAGCCCCGGTGAAGAGTGTCAGACCGACGAACAGCTCGACGAGTTTGTGCGCAACCACGCCGAAACGGCATTTCACCCGTGCGGTAGCTGCAAAATGGGCAGCGACGAGATGTCAGTGGTGGACCACCAGGGCCGGGTGCACGGCATGGAAGGGCTGCGGGTGGTGGATGCTTCTATTATGCCGCAAATCGTCACCGGTAACCTGAACGCGACCACCATTATGATTGGCGAGAAAATTGCCGACCGTATTCGCGGCCATCAGCCCCTGCCGCGCAGTGAGGCAAAATACTACGTGGCGGGCGATGCGCCGGTGCGCAAGGCGCCGATGCGTAAGGCTTCCTGATAATAAAAACTGGTCTTTTATACAGACCGGTTTTTTATTACCTGTTATCCAGATAAATAAAAAGGCAGACCATACACCGCCTGCCTTTTTATTAATACGACTTAAATTATCAGAAACGGTAACCTACACCCACATTCCATGTGCCAACCTGAATATCGCCTGCGGCGCCGTATTCATAACCGGCATCAATAACCCAGTCCTGATAAGGGTTAAACTGCAAGCCTGCGCCGTAAATAAACAGGGAGTCATCGCTGGTGCTGTGTTTATGCGCGGTATTATATTTACTGCGCGCATAGCCATAACCGATATCGCCATAGACGCTGACCCAGTCATTAATACGATAGGTCGGACCCGCTTTTACCGAAAAGTAGTGGTGGTTACCGTGTCCATCACCTGCGCCATGGCGGGCGCTGTCGCTAAAGGAGCTACCGGTATAGGTAATACCGCTCATCAACCCCCAGTTATCGTCGAACTCATAGCGGTACTGCAACTGGGCGCCCTTGGCGTCATCGCCGTGGCTGTGGTTAAAGTGGCTTTGCGCATAGCTTAATGAAGCGCTGCTATCACCGGCTGCGGCATTTGCGGATACTGAGACGGAACCTAATGCCAGCGCCAGGGCCATAGCGGATACGTAAGTTATTTTTTTCATCATGATTACCTTCTGCTTTCTTTTTTAATTGATACATCATCCGGGTGTTGATGTATTTATTTTGTAACGCGCGGCAGGTTCAGGTTTAACATTTTGTGATGGTATTGAATTTTAATGCCCGGGCGTTGATGTTCTGTTGATGCTATTTTTATCGCCTTTGGCTGATGACCGCACTTATTGTCTTTTATGCCATTTTTTGTATAAAAGCGGGGAAAGGGCAGGGGAATAAAATAAGCGGCGCGGCAATCAGGCCACGCCGCTTATTTTTATTATGGCTCGCCGTATAAGCCAATCAGCCGCCTTACCACGCCGTTGGTCCAGCCAAAACCGTCCTGTAGCGGGTATTCGCCGCCGCCCCCTTCGTGGGGCATGGCGTCAGCGATATGGTATTTTTCAATCAGCTTATGGTGGCTGCGATAGACATGATTGACGGTCTTCAGCCAGCGGCGGGCGATATCATCCGCCAAATCGTCATGACCGTAGCGCTTAAAGCCCTGAATCGCCATCCACTGTAGCGGCGCCCAGCCATTAGGTTTATCCCACTGTTCGCCGGTCTGATATTCGGTGGCCAGGATGCCTCCGGGGGTCAGCAGCCGCTCCTGTACCGCGGTTTTCATGCGCTCCGCCTGGGCATGGGTGGCGAGTTCGGCGTAGAGCGGCACTATCCCGGCGGCCGAGAAGATGCCCGGCTGCTGGCGGCGCCAGTCGTAGTCGCGGAAGCAGCCCGCCTCTTCGTCCCACAGATAGCGGGTGATAGCGGCGCGCCTTAGCTCCGCCCGCTGGCGGAATTGCGCTTCGGTTGCTTTGTCCTTCTCCAGCGCCGACAGATTGGCGATGGTGGTTTCCAGCTTGTAGAGAAAGGCGTTGAGATCCACCGGAATAAACTGGGTGGTACGGATGCTGGCCAGCCGGTCGCTGTCCCGCAGCCAGCGTGATGAATAGTCCCAGCCGGAAGCGGCTCCTGCCCGCAGATCGCGGTAGACCTGGCCGGGAGGGCGCCCGGACTGCAGGGCGGTTTCCACATCCTCACGCCAGGATTCGTCGCGCGGCGTGTCCCTGTCGTCCCAGTAGCGGTTGAGCAGCGTGCCATCCGGCATACAGACCACGTGGCGGTAAGCCTGGTTCAGGGAGAGCGACCCGGCGCCATCCATCCAGAAGGCGTACTCCATATGCAGATGGGGCAGATAGCGACGGGCGCCCCGTACGCCGTCTTCTTCGAACAGTTCCACCATCAACGCGAACACCGGCGGCTGGGAGCGTCCCAGATAGTAGGTGCGATTGCCGTTCGGGATATGGCCGTAGTTTTCAATCATCCACGCGAAGTTATCCGCCATACAGCGCAGCAGATCGTCGCGACCGCTTTCGCTCAGCCCCAGCATGGTGAAATAGGAGTCCCAGTAATAGGCCTCGCCGAAACGGCCTCCGGGCACCACATAGGGCTGAGGCAGTGCCAGTAGCGATGACCAGGGCAGATGTTCGTGCGGCTCCCGGGTCAGCACCGGCCACAGGCTGTCGATATGCTCTTTCAGTGAATGATCGGGGTTAGAGACGTATTCGCTATGATGGCTTTCCGGCATCCAGAAGTGCTGCTCCACAAAGCGGCGCAGATCGAAATCGGGTTTGCGGCGAACCTTACGGTAGCGAATCAGAATATCAAGCGGATCCATTTTTGGCGCGCAATCGGGAAAGGTTTTGCTGTCGACAAAGATGCGCGCCGCCTGCACATGTTCAAACAGTTCCAGGTAGCGATCCGCAGGCGTCAGAGCGTCGGAGGCCGGTAGCCCCTCAATCATCTCCGGTTCCGGCTCCGCTTCAATCATGGCATCCAGTTTTAATTCGCAGGGGTCGAGCTCAAACAGAATCTCTTCTTCGGCATCCACTTCCGACATTCCCACAACGTTTAATTTCTGGTTGGGCATGGTGATAATGACCTCCGGACTGCTGTCGTCATACAGGGGCTCAAGGCCCCGGCTACCTGTTAAGCGTAGCATTCACCGGGTGAGGGGGAGTTGGATTCGCCTGAATTCCCGAAGGCTTCAGACGTAACGCGGGGCCTTTTTTGTAACATAACCTGAACCAGCATGGGCTAACCCGACTACAAAATTCAGACTGCCGATAACCAGAACCTCATGACGCAGCGGTACGGTGATAGTGGGTTTATACAGAAAGTTCATACTCAATGGGTCAGATATCGCTCCTTTGATATTTCTCGGTGTAGATACACTCAATGGCTCCGGAGCAGGCTGGTTGAGGAATCATAAAGAAAAAATACTCCGGAGCACATGCTTCACTTTTGCCCATAGTAGGCGTCTGGTCCGTGCTTGCGCATAAAGTGTTTGTCCATCAGCCAGCTATCGATGGGCTTCAGCTGCGGGTTGATCGCGCGTGCTATCCACGCCATCCGCGCTACCTCTTCCATCACCACCGCATTATGCACCGCATCGTGCGCATCTTTGCCCCAGGCAAAAGGCCCATGCTGATAGACCACCATTCCCGGCGTATGCAGTGGCTCAACGTCGCCCAGCGTTTCGATAATCACGCGGCCGGTGTTCAGTTCATAAGCCTCTTCCACTTCCCGGGGGCTCAACGCCCGGGTGCAGGGGATATCGCCAAAGAAGTAGTCTGCATGGGTCGTCCCCAGCGCAGGAATGGCCAGACCCGCCTGCGCCCAGGCCGTTGCGTGCGTCGAGTGGGTATGCACCACGCCTCCCAGACTCGGGTAGCGGCGATACAGCGCCAGATGTGTAGCGGTATCGGAAGAGGGGCGATACCGCCCGTCGACCACTTTCCCCTCCAGATCCACGACCACCATATCGTCCGCTTTCATGGTCTCGTAGGCGACCCCGCTGGGCTTAATCGCCACCAGCCCGCGTTCCCGGTCGATAGCGCTGACGTTACCCCAGGTAAAAGTGACCAGGCCGTAGCGCGGTAAATCCATATTGGCTTCAAACACCTGCCGTTTTAGCGTTTGCATTATGCTGCCTCCACCAGACCGGCGCTGGCCATCCTCGCCTTCACCCAATCGCGCGCTTTCGCCACTTCCGCGACCGGATCGTCAGCCGTTTCGCTCCACATTTCAATCAGCCAGGGGCCACAGTAGCCGCACTGTTTGAGCGTCGCAAAACAGCACTCAAAATCCACTACCCCTTCGCCGAATGGCACATTTTTGAACACGCCGGGTTTCGTGTCTTTTACATGCACCCCCACGATATGACCCATTCCGGCCTGAAGCTCCATCTGCACGTCGTTATCCCATGCGGAAAGGTTGCCGATATCCGGATAGAGCTGGAACCACGGATTATTCAGGTAGTGGGCGTAGCCCAGCGCCTTGCTGATCGAGTTCATCAGCGGGTAGTCCATGATTTCCATCGCCAGCGTTACCTGCGCGCGGCTCGCCATCTCGATGCTCTCTTTCAGCCCGTCGCGGAAACGACGGCGCGTCTCGTTATTGGCTTCCTGATAATAAACGTCGTAGCCCGCCAGCTGGATCACGCGAATTCCCACATCCTGCGCCAGCTGAATCGCTTTGCGCATAATTTCCAGCCCCTGTGCACGTACCGCGTCGTCTTCGCTACCGAGCGGAAAGCGCCGATGGGCGCTCAGGCACATAGAGGGCACGCGTACCCCGGTTTCGGCAATCGCCCTGACCAGCGCGAGACGCTGCTCGCGGCTCCAGTCAAGCCGCGCCAGGCGAGCGTCGGTTTCATCCACCGACATTTCGACGAAGTCAAAACCAAGCTCTTTCGCCAGCCTTAACCGTTCCAGCCAGCACTCCCCGGCGGGGAGTGCTTTCTCATAAATACCGAGCGGTATTTGTTTCGACAACATAGCCGCTCCTTAACCCCACAACTGGGCGATAGAACGCTTAAACTGCCGTGCGGCTTCTACCGGAGAGGCCGCATCACGAATGCTGCGACCGGCGATAAAGACATAAATTGGGATCCCCTGGAACAGAGGCAGGTCTTCCAGCGCCAGGCCGCCGGTGACGGTGACTTTAAAGCCCATGTCGGACAGGCGTTTGATAGCGCTGATATCCGCTTTACCCCACGCCACGCCAGCGGCCTGCGCATCGCGGCTACGGTGATAGACTACTTGCTGAATGCCTGCTTCACGCCACTCCTGTGCCTGTTCCCAGGTCCAGTAGCCGGTCAGTTCAATCTGCACGTCACCGTTAAACTCTTTCGCCACGTCCAGCGCGCCTTTGGCGGTGTTGATGTCCGCGCAGCAGATCACGGTCACCCAGTCGGCGTTGGCCTCAAAGCACATGCGGGAGAGGATTTTACCGGCATCGGCAATTTTGGCGTCCGCCAGCACGATTTTGTTGGGATAGAGCGCCTTCAGGTCGCGAACGGCGCGTACGCCCTCAGCCACGCAGAGAATGGTGCCGACTTCAATAATGTCCACTTCTTCAGCAATCAGGCGCGTCGTTTCATATGCGGAAGACATTGATTGGTTATCCAGTGCAACCTGCAACATAGGTAATGACATTTTGCTATTCCTTTTAAACAGCCGCTGCCGTGGCGTTATCAATTAAATCCAGCACTTCCTGCGCGGTACGGCAGGCGCGTAAACGGTCGAAGTTGGCTTCATCTTCAAACAGGTTGACGATCTGCATGATGCCCACTTCCTGATGGGTATTGGCATCAACGGCCGCCATGGTGATCAGGATGTCGACCGGGTCGTTATCCTCGTGATTAAAAACCAGCGGAGTTTTTAGCGTGACCAGCGCAAATCCGGTTTTCTTGACCCCTTCTTCCGGGCGTCCGTGCGGCATCGCCAGGCCGGGAGCTATCACAAAATAGGGGCCATGATGAGCTACGCCATCCAGAATGGCCTGGTAGTAGCGCGGCTCTACCACGTCGGCTTTTACTAACAAATCAACGCTCAGCTCTACGGCCTCCTGCCAGGTACCGGCATCGGCCTGTAAAAGAATGGAGTTATTCTCTACCAGTGAATCACGTAATTTCATGTGGCGTCCTTACTTCACATCCAGGGGGAAATGTTCTTTGATCACTTCCAGAAGTTTTGGACCAAAATCCGCAGGCGACAGCATGTTGCGCACGCCTACCACGTATTTGTTGCCGGTGACGCTAATCTCCCCGGCGATATGAGTGGAAGCGATGATGATATCCGCGCCGCTCAATTCACTTTTGTATTCACCTACCGCGCAACTGTTCACCGTGTGATCGATATTTGACTGGGTCAAAAACTGATCCACCTTCATCTTCATGATCATGGAACTCCCTTGCCCGTTGCCACATACAGCCAGAATACGTACGGTCATAGTCAAAACCCCTTATTGAGCAGAAGCATCTGCCAGTTGTTTTTTCGCGTCCTCTTCAGCACGCAGCGTGCGCCCTGCAAAGAACATATAAGCCAGTGCAATAATGATGATGACCGCCATAAACGTGATGCCGATAGAGGCGAAGCCCTGCATCATCGGCGGTGCCAGAATGGACCAGTCCGCCATCCCCATCCAGGCGCTCATACCGGTAAGTTTCACCGCCCAGACGCAGCCAAAGATTTCAATCATCCCCATCACCAGACAAATCTTCAGCGCCGCGCGCCAGCCGCCAAAGTGGTTAGCAAACACACCGATGGTGGCGTTCGAGAAGAACATCGGGATAAAGCCCGGAATAATCAGAATGGAAGAGCCGAAGCCCACCAGAATGCCGACAGCGATCAGCTGGCCGATGGTGCCCCACATAAAGCCCCAGACCACGGCGTTTGGCGCAAAGCTATAAATCGCCGCGCAGTCAATCGCCAGTACGGCCCCAGGAATCAGGCGCTGAGAGATACCGTTGAACGCCTCAGAAAGCTCGGCCACGAACATGCGCACGCCCTGGGTAATAATGAATATCGCCACCGCAAACGAGAAACCGGTTTGCAGGATATAGACTGTCCAGTGGGTGTTGCCCGCCATCGTCTGTACGGTGTCGACGCCGAAGGAGAGCAAAATCGCGCCGAAGAAAATGGTCATCACAATGGCCGTGGAGACGATGTTGTCATGGAAGATATTCAGCCAGCCTGGCAGCTTAAGATCCTCAACGCTCTCCTCTTTTTTCCCCAGATACGGCGCAACCTTATAAGCAATCCAGGAGGCAAACTGCTGTTGGTGTCCGATGGAAAAGCCGCAGCCGTCTGTGACTTCCTGGGTTGGCTTGTACATCATGTTAGAGGTGATGCCCCAATAGAGCGACACCAGCACCGCCGTGCAGATAATGGTCGTCCACATCGGGTAGCCAAAGATATAGAAAGAGACGGCAATCAGCCCCGCCTGCTGAAACATGATGTGCCCGGTCAGCATGATGGTGCGAATGCCGGTAATGCGCCGCAGCAGGACGTAACAAATATTCAGCGCCAGAGCTAACAACACGGCATAGCCCACCCAGCTGTAGGCATCGCCCATGCGCTCAATGGTCGCCATCATTGATGCGTAGGTATCGGAGATAGCGCCGTTAATGCCGTAAACCTCAGACATTTTCGCCACTACCGGTTTAAAGGTGCTGGTCAGAATGCCGGAGCCGGCCTGCAGCAACATAAAACCAATAATGGTTTTAATCGTCCCTTTAACAATGACGCCGGGACTTTTGTGCAGCAGGATATATCCCAGGCACGTCACGATCCCCAGCAGCAATGGGGCGTTGGTCATTACCTGGTTAAAGAACACGGTAAAGATGTTGTAGAGAATCTCCATAACACACTCCAGAAGGTGGAAGCTCCGAACGCACGCTACGCCCAGGTTTTATTGTTGCGAACACTTTAATAATCAAAAGTAATCACAACAAGATTGCGTTTGATTAAATGTGACGCGCGCTGCAAATAATCTTTTAATCCGTTATGATATTAATTCTCATTTTCAAAAATCAGTAAATATTGTATATAAATCAATTAAATAAAATCACTCGCATATCATCAGGTACGTATCATCCTCGTTTTGCTCCTTATGAATACTCACATAAAGGGTAAAGTTCAGGATTGCAATTCTGAACAAACAATGCCAGTATTCGTCAAAATAGATCACATTATGATTGGTTTTGATAATGCGTGAGGGGTAAATAAATGAGTAAAGTGCAAACCATCACCCGTGAATCATGGATCCTGAATACTTTTCCTGAGTGGGGTAGCTGGCTGAATGAAGAAATTGAACAAGAGCAGGTAGCGCCTGGCACCTTTGCCATGTGGTGGTTGGGTTGTACGGGCATCTGGCTGAAATCCGAAGACGGGGCCAATATCTGCGTCGATTTCTGGTGTGGTACCGGCAAGCAAAGCCACGGCAACCCGCTGATGAAAACAGGCCACCAGATGCAGCGCATGGCGGGCGTGAAAAAGCTCCAGCCAAATCTGCGCACCACTCCCTTTGTTCTGGATCCGTTCGCCATTCGCCAGATCGACGCCGTGCTCTCTACCCACGATCATAATGACCATATTGATGTGAACGTGGCTGCCGCCGTGATGCAGAACTGCGCCGATGACGTACCGTTTATCGGCCCGCAAACCTGCGTCGACCTGTGGATTAGCTGGGGCGTGCCGAAAGAGCGCTGCATCGTGATAAAACCGGGCGATGTCGTAAAAATAAAAGATGTTGAAATTCACGCGCTCGACGCTTTTGACCGTACCGCCCTGATCACCTTACCTGCGGATCAAAAAGCCGCGGGCGTACTGCCTGACGGAATGGATCAGCGCGCGGTGAACTACCTATTCAAAACGCCGGGCGGCAACCTCTACCATAGCGGCGATTCTCACTATTCAAATTACTATGCGAAGCACGGTAACGAGCATCAGATCGACGTGGCGCTGGGTTCCTACGGTGAAAATCCGCGCGGTATTACCGACAAAATGACCAGCGCCGATATCCTGCGCATGGCCGAGTCGCTGAATACCAAAGTGGTTATTCCGCTCCACCACGATATCTGGTCAAACTTCCAGGCCGATCCGCAGGAAATCCGAGCTCTGTGGGAAATGAAAAAAAACCGGCTGAAATATGGCTTTAAGCCTTTTATCTGGCAGGTTGGCGGGAAATTTACCTGGCCGCTGGATAAAGACAACTTCGAATACCACTATCCGCGCGGATTCGATGACTGCTTCACCATAGAACCGGATCTGCCCTTCAAGTCCTTCCTGTAATGCTTCTCCGGCAGGCGGTAATCGTTGACCGCCTGCCGGAAATTATCTCCGCCAGCATTAGTATTTTCACCTGATTTCAAATATTATCTTTGCTTATCACTTTTAATCGGATTTGCTCATGACGGAAGCGCAAAGACATCAAATTTTACTGGATTTGCTGGCACAAACGGGATTTGTCACCGTGGAGCAGATGATTTCCCGGCTGGGAATTTCTCCGGCGACGGCTCGACGCGATATCAATAAACTCGACGAAAGCGGCAAGCTGAAAAAAGTCCGCAACGGCGCAGAAGCCATCAGCGAGCAGCGCCCACGCTGGTCACCACTGAATATTCATCAGGCGCAAAACCACGATGAGAAAGTGCGGATTGCGCATGCGGCTTCGCAGTTGGTGAATCCCGGCGAAAGCATCGTCATTAACTGTGGCTCTACCGCCTTCCTGCTTGGGCAGGAGCTGTGCGGTAAACCCGTACAGATCATTACTAACTATCTGCCGCTGGCCAACTATCTTATCGATCAGGAACACGACAGTGTCATCATTATGGGCGGGCAGTATAACCGCAGCCACTCTATCACCCTGAGTCCGCAGGGCAGCGAAAACAGCCTGTATGCCGGGCACTGGATGTTTACCAGCGGCAAAGGGCTAACCACTGAAGGGCTGTATAAAACCGATATGCTGACGGCGATGGCGGAGCAAAAAATGCTTAACGTCGTCGGTAAACTCGCGGTACTGGTCGATAGCAGCAAAGTGGGTGAACGCGCCGGGATGCTGTTCAGCCAGGCAGGGGAAATAGACCTGGTGATTACCGGAAAACAGGCCGATGAAGCTATCCTCAGGCAGCTTGAAAAACTGGGCTTATTGGTTATCCGCGTTTAAATAACCTCTTTCGCAGACAAGGAATTATTTTTTTAACGTGTTTTTTACATCATTGACCGTCAAACCCATAAAAAGATGCGGATACCCGCATTATGACGTTTCAGCGTACGGAAAAGGGCAGCACTTCCCGCGCTGATGTCGATATGGGGAGAACCGGGCATATTCCCCTGGTTATCGATCGTGCCGGACAAAAGCAGGCGTTTCGCTGCCAGTCGTCCAGGGCGTGACGCTACACTGACGGACTAAGCTGCGCGACCAGCCAGTCAATAAAATGCCTGACCCTGGGAGAAAGCTGGCGGCGGGTGGGGTAAACCACGCAGACAGGAAATTCCGCCGTTGAATATTCCGCCAGTACGGGCCGCAATATCCCTTGCTCAATATCCCGTTCAATCAAAAATCGTGGCAGACAGGCGATACCCAGTCCCGATCGCGCGGCATCGCGCAGCGCGCTGGCGTTATCGCTGAGCAGAAAAGGTTTTATGGCAACGGAAACAGGGGAGCCTGCGCGGGTCTGAAGAATCCATGTGCGCTGGTGGTGGCGCGAGCCGGATACCAGTTGTTGATGATTCGCCAGCTCGTCAATCGACTCTGGCGTTCCCCGGCGGGCCAGGTAATCGGGGGAGGCGCATAGCTGTGCGGACGAGCGAGCCACCACACGCATAATAAGATCGGACGATACGGAAGGGGCGCCAAAGCGAATGGCAACGTCGTATCCTTCTTCCACAATATCGATGACGCGATCGGTAAACTGAGTTTCCGCAGAAACCGTTGGCCAGCGCTCAAGGAAACTTGCCACAATGGGCAGAATCACCTGACGTCCGTAAGCTTCGGTCGCCGTTAGCCGCAAAACGCCGTGGGGGACTGCCCCGGCGCGTTGAATCTCTGTCTGCGCTTCTTCCAGGTCGGTCAGGATCTGCATTGCCTTAGGAAGAAAAAGTTGTCCATCCGCCGTCAGGCCGATCCTGCGGGTGGTTCGGTGAAGCAGCCGGACTCCCAGCAACTCTTCAAGTCGCGCAATAGATTTACCCACCGCAGAGCGGGAAAGGCCAACCCGCCGCGCTCCCTCCACAAATGAACCGCTGTCAGCAACGGCCACAAAGGCCTGTAATGCTCCGATATCCGCCAGCTTTTCCATCTTTACTCCCACCTTGCAGGGTTACGCCCCGGTCTGGGGACGCAAATTCCCTAATTAAAGCGTTAGGCTGTTATTGAAGAAAAATATGGCATGCATGCTGTGCCATACACAAGCAATGACGGCGTAATCCATTTAAGGAGAACCACATGAATCAAAAAAACGTTCTGGTCACCGGAGCTAACGGTTATATCGGCAATGCGGTTGCAAAGGCTTTCAGCCGGGCCGGGTGGAAAGTCTATGGGTTGATTCGACGCCCTGAGTTGGCCCAGGAACTGGCCCGGCAGGAGATATTTCCCGTTGTCGGCTCTCCGGAAAATCTCACCTTTATGGCGCAGATAAGCGATGTGGCGTTCGATGTCATCGTGTCGAACACCGAAATCAGCATGACGCCGCCGGGCATCTTGCTAAAGTTCGTACCATGATGGATGCGCTTGTTGCATCCAGTGAGGCCCTGGGCGTCCGTACTCTTGTGATGTTTTCCAGCGGATGCAAAGATTACGGCAGGATGAGCGAAAAGCATAGCGATCCGGCGCTGGCTCCTCATAGCGAAAATAGCCCGATAAATCCGCCGGATGTGCTGATCCCCCGTAGCAACCTGTGCAGCAACCTTCTTGATAAGCGCCGGACGCCCTTTGATGTCGTGATATTACGCCCGACTATTGTCTATGGGCACTCATCGAGCTATTACGGCGCGCTTTTCTGCCTGGCGGCGAATAGTCAGGGCACGCTCTCGCTGATGGCCGATCCCAATGCCGTCATGCACGCCTGCCACGTGGATGATTGCGCAGAAGCCTACGTCATGCTGGCGGAACATCCTGACCGAAGTCAGGTTGTGAATCAGGTGTTTAACATCTCGAATGCCCGCTATGAGACGGCACGGCAAATTGGCGAAGCCCTGGCCCGCAGTTACGGGCTGGCGCTACAGTTTGTTTCCCCGGAGCAGGGAAAGATAGATCACTTTAACTCCGCTCACGGCCTGGCCAATTTCTGGCAGTGGGTCGACTCTGACAAAATTCGTCGCGTAACCGGTTGGCAGACTCGTCGTCCCTCATTTGTCCAGGGCCTGGAGCAGTATCGTCTGGCGTATGAGGCAACGCTTGTCGGTGACGATAGCGGGGCAACCTGCGTTTAACGTTCGCCACAATCCGCGCCATGGTTCGAGCGGCAGAGGTGATGGAGCGCGTGTTCCAGAACATGATACAGATGTGGCTCATCGGTGCGCGACACATTAAATCGCACAAAGCGCTGGGCGCTACGCGACTGGCTAAAGGCGTTGCCCGGCGCCAGGATCACCCCATTTGTAAGGCATTCCCGGGCCAGGGATTCCGCATCGATACCCGGCGGCAACTGGCACCAGAGAAACATACCGGCCTGCGGAATGAGCCAGGGGGTAATGCCCAGCGGCGCCAGTCGTTCGATGGCCCGCTCCATGGCCAGACTCAGGCGGGCGCGCAAGGCGTCCATATGGCGCCGGTAACCGCCGTCGGTCAACACCCTCAGCAGAACCTCCGCCGCCAGTCCGCCGCCGCTGAAACTGGTGGCGATTTTCAGATCGATCAAACTTTCCAGCCAGTCGCGCCGCGCTGCGATAAAGCCGCAGCGCAGCGAGGCGGAGACGGTTTTTGAAAAGCTGCCGATGGCGATAGTTCGCTCCAGGCCGTCGAATGCCGCCAGCCTGGGCGCCGGGCTGTGTTCAAGATCGGCGAAAATATCATCCTCGACCACCACCAGGTTAGCCGCTTCGGCAAGCTTAAGCAGACGATGGGCGATCGCGGGCGATAGCGTGGCGCCGGTGGGATTCTGGATACCGGAATTGGTGATATAGAGGCGCGGCCTGTGGTGGCGCAGCGCTGCATCGAAAGCCTGTAGATCCGGACCATCGCTGTGCCATGGGATACCGACAATCTTCGCCCGATGCGCCCGAAGAAGGGCGTGGAAATTAAAATAGCAGGGGTCATCAACCAGAACGGTGTCTCCTGGCTCCAGCAAAAAGCGGCAGATCAGATCGATCGCCTGAGTGCCCGACTCGGTCAGCATTAGCTGCTGGGGGGGAATCTGAATGCCTGATATTCCCAGGCGACGGGTCAGCAACTGACGCAGTTCCGGGTGGCCCGCTGGTGGGCTGTAGTCGGTCAACAATGGCGTATGACCGCGGGCCGTTGAACGCAGGGCGCGTCGCAATCCCTCTTCATACATCCAGCTTTCCGGCAGCCAGCCGCAGCCGGGTTTAAGAGCCGTTTGCCCGGCATCCAGCGACTGGCGCGAAATCCACAGCGGATCGATTTCGCGCTCCGTGGGATCGCTCTGCATGAGCGTCAGCGGCGCCGTCGGACCGACAACGTAAAATCCGGAACCCGGGCGGGCCACGATCAGGTTTTCGGCAACCAGACGCTCGTAGGCTTCCACCACGGTCGATACTGACAGATTCCGGCTCCGGGCAAGGGTGCGTACCGAAGGCAGGCGAGCGCCGGGCTGCCAGACACGGGAGGCTATCCGGGCCTGAATCTCTTCCATCACGCTGGTAATACGGGTCTGGCGCGGCGGCATCGCAGTTTCTCCTGAACTGTTCTGGAATCTATAGCAGTACAGTTTGGTCAAATTGTACTGGATTGTCACTGTTTAGCAGCTGCGGAGCCATGGTTTACTGGCGACTCCTGAACGGAGGGGAATATGGAAAACAGACGCAGCGGCTGGATAAATGGCCTGGCAGGCGTGGTGATTTTTGCGGGTTCGCTACCGGCGACCCGGGCGGCAGTGGTGGATTTCGATCCGCTATTTCTGACGGGCGCCCGGGCGGTGATCGCCGCCGCGCTGGCGGGCGCCCTGCTGGTGGGGATGGGCGAGAAGCGGCCTGAACGTCGCGACATCATTCCGTTGATTGTCACCGCGGCGGGCGTGGTGGTGGGATTCCCGTTACTGACGGCGCTGGCTTTGCAGTCAATCTCTTCCGCGCGTTCTATTGTCTTCCTGGGGCTACTGCCGTTTTGTACGGCGCTCTTTGCCGTATTGCGCGGCGGCGAACGCCCCCGGAGCGCGTTCTGGCTCTTTTCGCTGGCGGGTGCGGCGCTGGTGACTGGCTATGCGCTGCTGAATGGCGGAAGCGGCACGTTGCGCGGCGATGGGTTAATGGCGGCGGCCGTTATTGTTTGCGGTCTGGGCTATGCGGAAGGGGCAACGCTGTCGCGACGGCTGGGCGGCTGGCAAACCATCTGCCAGGCGTTGCTGATTGCACTACCGCTGATGCTGCCAGTGATGTTGCTGACCCTGCCGGATAGCGTCAGCCACGTTAGCGTTCCGGCCTGGATTGGGCTGGGCTATGTTTCCGCATTCAGCATGCTGATCGGCTTTATTTTCTGGTATCGGGGGCTGGCGCAGGGGGGAATCGCGGCGGTAGGTCAGTTGCAACTGCTACAGCCTTTTATTGCGCTGGGGCTGGCCAGCCTGTTGCTGCACGAACAGGTCAACTGGGGCATGGTCGCCGTAAGCCTTGGCGCGGTATTGTGCGTGGCCGGTGCCCGTCGTTTTGCCCGCTAACTGGATGCGTTCAGCGCGCCCTGGCGGCGCATCGGCACCTGGTATTCTTGATGTTGGGCTGGAGATTTTCTGGCTGCCGGGATGTGGAAATCGTTATTCAGAGGGGGAGGAATGCAGTAGGGGTAAATCTACTGGCATCAGAAGTGGATTTCGGCGCTATCATTCTATTTTTCTGGCAGATCCCAGGAAACTCTAAGGTTTGACTACCATTTATTCTTATTGAAAGTATGGATAAATACCTAAATTCTATAAACATATTGAATATGTAATTATAGTGGTATATTTTCTGTAGCAGACGGTTGTGCATTGATATCTCTTGGGTTTTTAAGTTATGTGGGAAACTTAATCATGCTTATTAGGCTAAAGGAAATAAAAACAACACGAAGAGTGTTTTTGCATCACTCATTACTATTCGCTTTGTCTTTTTCCTTATTCATTCCGTTTGGATCTCCATATGCATCAATGGGAGTGTTTTTTTCAGTTGGAATTTGCACTTTATTCATTATTGGATATGATATTCTTTTTTTAGATAAAAGATACAAAAGTAAAAACACAAAAGGAATAAAAAAATACCGAAAAAGCAGTAAGTATGCAATATCTGTTTTTTTAATGTATGCAGTGTCTATTCTGACTCTTTGTATCGTTGTTTGTACTTTTGTCGGTAGTTATATTGCTTCGGCAATGGATTACGCATTTATTTTTTTATTGATACATTTCTTGTTTTTTTATGTCGCTATGCAGATGTATATATTAAATACTTCTGATTTTCTGGAAAAAGAAAAGAAAATGATTGTTTGGTGTGGGCGAGCAATCTGGCTACTGTGTTCATTTCTAATTCTGAATGTATCAATTAGCCAGGTTATGGGGTATATGGATATAACATTTTCCCAGGCATCAACGAAAATGACAATATATTCCTATTTTATTATTTTGGTGATGGCATTAGCAATGGCTGTGATGATTTTAGTTAATATTACTTTACTGATACATGAAGGGAAAACCATATCAGTAAGAAACAGCAGGTTTAAAAACGTTTTTTATGTTAGATATGATTCTCTCCCTATTTTGATGCCAGCACTCTTTTCATTTGTAATCCTGTTGTTTTGTTACTATAAAAATGAGCTGTTAATTAACAATTTTATATTCACACAAACTATCGAAATGGATTCAGTTGAGAGGTTTTATTGTGGTGGAGAATATAGGCTGTTAAATAATTACAAGGGGGCCAGGTTTATGCTTGTATCTGAAGGGAAGTATAGGGCATTTCTTCCTTATGAGGGGGGATGGTATTCATACAGGTTAGATTGCAAAGTAAAGCCGCCTTATTATGAAATGAAATACATTTTATCAAGGGCTAATGAAAATCATATAAAAATCAAAACATATGAATTAAAGAAAGATATGGAGATTATTTTAAAATCATAACTTTTTCATGGTTTCACAGTCCGATTTCTCTGACCGATACAGCAGTATCGTCTGGCATATGAGGCAGCGCTTGTCGGTGACGATAGCGGGGCAACCTGCGTTTAACGTTCGCCACAATCAGCGCCATGGTGCTACCTTTCCTTCCAGAGCCTGTGTGCCAGTAGGGGGCAGGAACATATACCGAAAGTCATAACCTGTGTGGCAATATACAGCAATGAATAAAAAATCAATAAGGTGAAATTGTTTTCTGATAGATATCTTGCGGGTCTTCCTGCAATAGTTAATTCAAGATTCCCCCTCAAAACCAGGTAAGCATACAACCCGTAAAAAAAGGACTGAGCACACATGCTTGCAGAATCTTTTTTCTGTCAGTTATTTTATCTATTTTTCTGTATCTTAGTTGTACAAGAAAGAAAAAGATCGCAAGTAAAAGCGCGCTTTTACAGTATAGATCCATAGCTTTAGTCATCAAGGGATTGAAGTCTGACGTTATTGAGGGTATATCCTGCATGCTATTAAAAACGCTATACCATAAAGGCGATTGTGGGTTGTAGATATATAAAAAGTAAATCGCCAGCAAGGGGAGTATGCCAACAACCGCTGATATATATAAAATGTTATTTGCACGCCTGTTATCTATATTTTTATCAGACATAAATGAGTTCCTTTTCTTTATGATCTGTCGGTCGAAGTGGGCCTGTGCATTATGAATGGAAAGTGTACAGATAACAAGATGGCGCCGAGCCCGGTATTATGAGAGCATTGAACGGGCAGCGCGCCTTGGCGGCGCGCTAACGGATTAGTCATCATCACCCAGCAGCGTGACTTTGGTGGACTGGGCCAGCCAGGCCAGCTCAGTATGGCAATCTTCGTCCTGGTTCTTTTTCACTGCGATATCGAATTTGCGCAGAATCTCTTCTTTTTTCTGCGGCGAATTCCCGGCAATGCTGGAGGCCAGTACCTCCACCGCAGCGCTGAGGGCGTAGGCCAGATTTTCCGCATCGAGATCGACGTCGGTATCCACATTATCGAACTGGTACTTTGCCATGTTGCCTCCTTCTCTTTATACGGATGCTCCGGGCCGCCCCGAACAGACGCCCCCCAACCTTAACCATAGTCGGGATAGCGAAGTTTGCAGGCGAAAAGGGTAACGCTGCGCAGGGCGCTTTCCTTTAGCGGCGCTTTAGTTAACAATCCATTTACCTTTGCTTATTGAGACTGCCTCATGAAACCTGTTTCCATATCATTGATTGCCTGCATCCTGCTTATTACCGCTTCGGGGGCTCAGGCTCGCAGCCTGGGAGCGATTGAACAGTCCGGAACCCTGAAGGTTGGCGTACCGGGAGACTACGCGCCGCTGGCCTGGCGCGGCGATAGCGGCACTTTGCAGGGGTTTGATATCGATATGGCCAGAGCCCTGGGGGAATCCATGGGGCTGAAAGTGAGTTTTGTGCTGACCTCATGGCCCACACTTTCTAAGGATCTGGCTGCCGATAAGTTTGATGTGGCAATGGGCGGCGTAACGGCCACGCCCGGACGGGCAGCGGATTTTGGACTGTCATCGCCGGTCGTGCCTAACGGTAAAATCGCCATTGCCAACTGCGATCGCAGCGGCTGGTTGCGCACCCTGCGCCAGATTGACCGCTCCGGCGTGAAGGTGGTGGTTAACCCCGGCGGCACCAATGAAAGCTTTGTTAATGAGCATATCCACAATGCCCAGGTGATTCGGGTGAAAAATAACGTCGATAACCTCCAGGCGCTGCGCTCTCAACGAGCAGATGTAATGTTTACCGATCTGATCGAAGGGGATTATTACCATCACCAGGAGCCGGGAATTATCTGCATGGCGACCCGCAAGCCGTTCGCCGGTACTGAGAGCCATAAGGTCTATATGGTGCAAAAGAGCAATAGCGAACTGCTGGCGCGCATTAACGACTGGCTGAAGGGCGATGATAAAGAGAAGCTGGCTAAGAAGTGGCAGTTAAGGATGCCGGAAAATGCAGCGCTGGCGACGGCGCAGAAGTAAAAAAGGCGCGCCTTACGCGCGCCTCAGGTTGATGACAAAGAGGGAAAAAACGTGGTTTTTCCCTCTTTGTGGTTGAGCTGCCGAAAATCAATAAATTGATTTTCCTTGTTTATTTTTCTGGTGATTCTGGCCGAACAAGTTCGGCCAGGGGGTTGTCATCAGTCTCAGGCGCGCCTGATGCGCGCCTTTTGGCAACAACCTCTACTTAACGCCGTGACCGCACAAGCTGGTAGCGGCGGGTAAAGTATTCCACCGGCGCGCTCCAGACGTGCACCAGACGGGTGAAGGGGAACAGCAGGAAGATAGTCATGCCCAGCACCAGATGCACCCGGTAAACCCAGGCCACGCCGTCCAGGAATTCCGAAGCGCCGCCCCGGAAGGTGACGATATGCTGCGCCCAGTTCACCAGCTTCATCATCTCGCTGCCGTCCGGGAACTGCCGTGAATAGTGGATGGAGGTCAGGCCCAGCGCGCACTGAATCAGCAGGATCGCCAGAATCAGAATATCTGCCGTGGTGGAACTGGCCCGCACCCGGGGGTTGAACAGGCGGCGTTTCAACAGCAGCAGACCGCCCACCAGGGTCAGAATGCCGCACACGCCTCCCAGCCACATCGCCATCTGCTGTTTTACCGGCAGCGGCAGCCAGGCTTCATACATCCAGTGCGGCGTCAGCATCCCGAACAGATGGCCGAAAAAGATGCCGAGGATCCCGATATGAAACAGGTTCGATGCCAGGCGGAAGCCCTTTTTGTCCAGCATCTGGCTCGATGAGGCGCGCCAGGTGTACTGACCGTAGTCATAGCGCAGCCAGCTACCAACCAGAAACACCGTCCCGGCGATATAGGGGTAGATATCGTAGAAAAACAGATTAAGGAACTGGGTCATTTTCTGCCTCCGGATGAAAGATCCAGATACTGGGGCGCCGCCTCCTGGCTGAAACGCCGTTGATACTGTTGCTGTGGCGAGGAATCACAGGAAGAGGCGGCGTCATCAATAAATTTCACTTGCTCCTCTTCCCAGACCGCGTCCATCGCCTCCGGGGTGTCGTCGCGCTTTTCGCCCGCCACCTGTTTGGTGACACTGTCACTTCTTAGCGGACTGCCGCAAATTTCCAACAGGGCGTCAAACAGCTGGCTCCATGGCGCCTCGCGTTCTTTGAGTCGGCCTCCCAGCAGGGCGAGGATCGGCGCAATATCCAGCAGCCCCTGGCGCGCTTCGGCGGGGCTGCGGGTGCTGAGGTACTCCAGATACATCGGCAGATAGTCCGGCAGCTCGCGGCAGTCGAGCTGCAAACCAGCTTCTTCGTACTGAGCCATTAAATCCACCATCGCCTGACCCCGATCCCGGGATTCGGCGTGTACGTGCTCGAACAGCATCAACGAGGTAGAGCAACCACGGTCAAACACCTCGCCCCATGCCGCCTGCTGATCGAGCAACGGCGCCGCCAGCAGTTCATCAACAAAACCGGTGAGCCGGGGCGCCTCCTGCGCCACCAGCGGCATCAGCTCTTCGCCGCTTTGCCATAGCTGCTCATCGGGGTACTCCATCAGCAGGGCGATGACTTTCAAAATCTGCATTACTCGCCCTCCGCTTTATGGCTGATTTCGCTGATGTCGATGGCGTCGATACGTTTGCTGTTAAACAGGTTGAATTTGGTGTCTGAGCCGTGACAGCCGTCGCCAAAGCTAAAGCCGCAGCCGTTACGTTCCGGGAAGGCATCCCGGGCCTGCTCGCGGTGACTGGTGGGGATCACGAAGCGATCTTCGTAGTTGGCAATCGCCAGATAACGGTACATCTCTTCCACCTGGGCGACGCTGAGATCCACTTCCTCAAGCGCGCTGGTATCGACTTTGCCTTCCACCGTTTCGGCGCGCTTGTAGTGGCGCATCGCCATCATGCGCTTCAGGGCGCGCAACACCGGTTGGGTATCCCCGGCCGCCAGCAGGTTCGCCAGGTACTGAACCGGAATACGCAGGCTTTCCACAGCGGGCAGCACGTTGCCGTTGTGAGGCAGACCTCCGGCATCGGCCACCGACTGAATCGGCGACAGCGGCGGCACGTACCAGACCATCGGCAGGGTGCGATATTCCGGGTGCAGCGGCAGCGCCAGCTTCCAGTCCATCGCCATTTTGTAGACCGGCGATTTCTGGGCCGCGTCGATCACGTTCTGGGGAATGCCCTGTTTCAGCGCCTCTTCAATGACTTCCGGATCGTTGGGGTCAAGGAACACGCTAAGCTGGCTCTCATAGAGATCCTTTTCGTTTTCCACGCTGGCGGCTTCTTCAATGCGGTCTGCATCATAGAGCAGCACGCCCAGATAGCGGATACGGCCCACGCAGGTTTCGGAGCAGACCGTCGGCTGTCCGGACTCGATACGCGGATAGCAGAAGATGCACTTCTCGGACTTACCGCTCTTCCAGTTGAAGTAGATTTTTTTGTACGGACAGCCGCTGATGCACATCCGCCAGCCGCGGCATTTGTCCTGATCGATCAGAACGATGCCGTCCTCTTCACGCTTGTAGATGGCGCCGCTGGGGCAGGTGGCGACACAGCTCGGGTTAAGGCAGTGTTCGCACAGGCGCGGCAAATACATCATAAAGGTGTTTTCGAACTGGCCGTACATCTCTTTCTGCATGGCTTCGAAGTTGTAGTCGGCGGCGCGTTTGGCGAATTCGCCCCCCAGCAGCTCTTCCCAGTTGGGGCCGCCTTCGATTTTGTTCATTCGCTTGCCGCTAATCAGCGAGCGCGGGCGGGCGGTGGGCAGGTGTTTACCCTCCGGAGCGAAGTGCAGGGTTTTGTAGTCGTAGCTGAATGGCTCGTAGTAGTCGTCTATCTGCGGCACCACCGGGTTGGCGAAGATATTCGCTAATACCCCGACCTTACTGCCGAGTTTGGGCTGGAGCTTGCCGTTAATCTTGCGGATCCAGCCGCCGTGCCATTTTTCCTGATCCTCCCAGGCGTGGGGATAGCCCAGACCCGGTTTGGTCTCTACGTTATTAAACCATGCGTACTCCATGCCTTCGCGCCCGGTCCAGACGTTTTTACAGGTAACGGAGCAGGTGTGGCAGCCGATGCATTTGTCGAGATTCAGCACCATGCCGACCTGAGAACGAATTTTCATTTGTTTGCCTCCTGTACCTGATTCATTCCTTCGTCATCCAGCCAGTCGATATTTTTCATTTTGCGGATAATGATGAACTCATCGCGGTTAGAGCCGACGGTGCCGTAATAGTTGAAACCGTAAGCCAGTTGGGCATAGCCGCCAATCATATGGGTCGGTTTCGGGCAGACGCGGGTCACCGAGTTGTGGATCCCGCCGCGCAGGCCGGTGATTTCCGAACCGGGGATGTTCATGATGCGCTCCTGGGCGTGATACATCATGGTCATGCCGGACGGCACGCGCTGGCTCACCACCGCACGGGCGGTGAGGGCGCCGTTGGCGTTAAAGGCTTCGATCCAGTCGTTATCGGCAATGCCCAGCTCTTTGGCGTCCACTTCGCTTATCCAGACAATGGGCCCGCCGCGCGACATGGTCAGCATCAGCAGGTTTTCGCTGTAGGTGGAGTGAATGCCCCATTTCTGGTGTGGCGTCAGGAAGTTAAGCGCCTTTTCCGGGAATCCGTTGGGCTTCATATCCTTCATATTGTCGATACTTCGGGTATCGATAGGCGGGCGATAGACCGCCAGGCTCTCGCCGAAGTCGCGCATCCACTGGTGGTCCTGATACAACTGCTGACGACCGGAAAGGGTGCGCCACGGAATCAGCTCGTGAACGTTGGTGTACCCGGCGTTATAGGAGACATGTTCATCTTCAAGTCCTGACCAGGTGGGGCTGGAGATAATCTTACGCGGCTGGGCCTGAATGTCGCGAAAGCGGATCTTCTCTTCCTCTTTGGGGCGGGCAAGGTGGGTATGATCGCGACCGGTAAATTCGCCCAGCGCCTGCCAGGCTTTGACCGCCACCTGACCGTTGGTTTCCGGCGCCAGGGTCAGAATGACTTCGGCGGCGTCGATGGCGGAGTCGATCTTCGGGCGTCCCTGGGCCGGGCCGTCGGCCTTGATGTAGTTAAGCTTACCGAGCAGATCCACCTCTTTATCGGTATTCCAGCTAATGCCTTTACCGCCGTTGCCCAGGGTATTGAGCAGCGGCCCCAGTGAAGTAAAGCGCTCGTAAGTGGCCGGGTAGTCGCGCTCTACGGTGGCAATGGTCGGCGCGGTTTTACCGGGAATCAAATCGCATTCGCCTTTACGCCAGTCCTGAATCTCGAACGGCTGAGCCAGCTCTCCGGGGGAGTCGTGCTGTAGCGGCACCATCACCACGTCGGTTTCCTGCCCAAGGTGGCCCTGACAGACTTCGGAGAAGGATTTGGCGATGCCCTTGTAGATTTCCCAGTCGCTGCGGGATTCCCAGGCGGGATCGACGGCGGCAGAGAGCGGGTGAATAAACGGATGCATATCCGAGGTATTCATATCGTCTTTTTCATACCAGGTGGCGGTAGGCAGCACGATGTCAGAGAACAGACAGGTACTGGACATCCTGAAATCCAGGGTGACCAGCAGGTCGAGCTTGCCTTCAATCGCCGGGGTCTGCCAGTCGATCTCTTCGGGCTTTATGCCATCGGAGCTGCCCAGATCCTTGCCCTGGATACCGTTCTGGGTGCCGAGCAGATATTTGAGCATATACTCGTGACCCTTACCGGAAGAGCCCAGCAGGTTAGAGCGCCAGACGAACAGGTTGCGCGGATGGTTAGCGCCGTTATCGGGCTGTTCGCAGGCCATATGCAGGTCGCCGGACTTCAGAGCGTTGACGGTATAGTCCTTCACCGACTGACCGGCTTTTTCTGCGCTGGCGGCAAGCGTAAGCGGGTTTGTGCCAAGCTGGGGAGCAGAAGGCAGCCAGCCCATGCGTTCGGCACGCACGTTAAAGTCGATCAGGTGACCGCTGTAGCGCGAAGCATCCGCCAGCGGCGACAGCAGCTCCTGGGCGCTCAGCTTCTCGTAGCGCCACTGGCTGGCGTGATTGTAGAAGAACGAGGTGCTGTTCATATGGCGCGGCGGGCGGCCCCAGTCCAGGGCAAAGGCCAGCGGTAGCCAGCCGGTCTGGGGACGCAGTTTCTCCTGGCCCACATAGTGCGCCCAGCCGCCGCCGGTCTGGCCCACGCAGCCGCAGAACACCAGCATGTTGATCATGCCACGGTAGTTCATATCCATGTGATACCAGTGGTTCACACCGGCGCCGAGGATAATCATCGAACGACCATGGGTTTTATGGGCGGTGTCGGCGAATTCCCGGGCGATACGCTCGGTATGAGCGCGCGGTACGCCGGTTATCTGTTCGGCCCAGCCCGGGGTGTAGGCTTTGATGTCGCCGTAATCGCGGCTGGCGTTTTCATCATCCAGACCTCGCTCCAGCCCGTAGTTGGCCAGCACCAGGTCGTAGACGCAGACCACCAGAGATTCGCGGCCATCGGCCAGGGTCAGACGTTTGGCCGGTAGCTTATGGGTGGTGACCGGCTCCTGCTTCACGCTGCGGAAGTAAGGGCTTTCCAGACCGCCGAAGTAGGGGAAGCCGACCGTCGCCACCTCGTCATGATGGTCCAGCAGGCTCAGACGTAATTGAGTCTCTTTGCCTGCGGCCAGGGATTCCAGATTCCATTTGCCTTTTTCGCCCCAGCGAAAGCCGATGGAGCCGTTCGGCGCCACCAGTTCACCGGCATCGTTATACGCCACGGTCTTCCATTCCGGGTTATTGGCTTCTCCCAGACCGTCCACCAGATCCGAGGCGCGCACCATCCGGCCTGGCACCATGTAGCCTGCTTCATTGGGCTCCAGCAGCACCAGCATCGGCATATCGGTATAGCGGCGGGCGTAATCCAGGAAGTAGTCGCTGGGGTTATCGAGGTGGAACTCTTTAAGAATCACATGGCCCATCGCCATCGCCAGAGCGCTGTCAGTGCCCTGTTTTGGCGCCAGCCACTGGTCACACAGCTTGGCGACTTCCGAATAGTCGGGCGTGATGGCGATGGTTTTGGTGCCCTTATAGCGCACTTCGGTAAAGAAGTGGGCGTCCGGGGTACGGGTCTGGGGGACGTTAGAGCCCCAGGCGATGATATAGCTGGAGTTATACCAGTCGGCAGACTCCGGTACGTCGGTCTGTTCGCCCCAGGTCATGGGGGAAGCTGGGGGCAGATCGCAATACCAGTCGTAGAAGCTCAGGCAGGTACCGCCGATCAGCGACAGATAGCGGGTACCGGCGGCGTAGGAGACCATCGACATCGCCGGAATCGGCGAAAAACCGGCTACCCGGTCGGGGCCATAGTTCTTGATGGTCCAGACGTTGGCGGCGGCAATCAGCTCGTTCAGCTCTTTCCAGTTCGATCGCACAAAGCCGCCGCGGCCGCGCATCTGCTTATAGCTCTTGCTCTTTTCTTTGTCCGCCATAATCGCAGCCCAGGCGTCCACCGGGTCGCTATGACGGGACTTCTCGTCGCGCCACAGTTCCAGCAGATGCTTACGAATCATCGGATACTTAAGGCGGTTGCCGCTGTAGAGATACCAGGAGTAACTGGCCCCGCGCGGGCAGCCGCGCGGTTCGTGGTTCGGCAGATCGGGGCGGGTGCGCGGATAGTCGGTCTGCTGGGTTTCCCAGGTGACCAGTCCGTTCTTGACGTAGATCTTCCAACTGCAGGAGCCGGTACAGTTTACGCCGTGGGTGGAACGGACAATCTTGTCGAATTGCCAGCGCTGGCGATAGCTGTCTTCCCAGTCGCGGTTGGTGTGCAGCACCTGGCCGTGATCGCCGGAAAAGGTCTCGCCTTTCTGTTTGAAGTAACGAAAGCGGTCGAGAAGTTTACTCATGTTATTTCTCCTGACAGGGAAATGGTCCTCCCTGTGGTTACACTGCTCACATTTTTGCGCCCTCGTCACGGGGCGCTGATTAAAAAACTATTTGGTATTGAGTGTCTTACGACCGTAGATAAGCCAGGTCAGCAGTACGCAGACAATGTAGAAAACCAGGAAGATCTTCATCGCGCCCACCGGCGAACCGGTCATGGCCAGCGAAGATCCGAAAGCTTTGGGGATAAAGAAACCGCCGATGGCGCCAATGGCGGAGATAAAGCCCAGCGCGGCGGCGGTATCGGTTACCGCTTCCTGTTGCGCTTCGGCATCGCTACCGCCGCGCTGCTTAACGCGGCGGATGGTCAGGCGGCGGAAGATCACGGCGATCATTTGAAAGGTTGAGCCGCTGCCCAGCCCGGCGGTCAGGAACAGTCCCATAAATACCGCATAGAAGGCGGTGAAATTACCGGAGCCGCTACCTGGCAGGGTCAGGAATAGCAGGGCGCTGAAGATAGCCATAAAGACAAAGTTCACCAGGGTTACCCGTACCCCTCCCAGTTTGTCGGAAAGCACGCCCCCGGCAGAGCGGGCCAGCGCCCCCAGGAAGGGACCAAAAAAGGCCAGATGCAGAATCTCAACGTCCGGAAACTGGGTTTTCGCCAGCATGGCAAAACCGGCCGAAAAGCCGATAAAGGAGCCGAAGGTGGCAAGATAGAGCAGACTCAGCAGCCACATATGCAGACGCTTAAGCACCGGTAGCTGATCGGCGATAGAGGCTTTAGAGCTGGCGATATCGTTCATACCAAACCAGGCGGCGATAGTCGCCAGCAGCAGCAGCGGCGCCCAGACCCAGGCGGCATTCGGCAGCCACATGCTGGAGCCATCCTCCAGGGAAACGCCGTCAACGCCTAAAAAGGCGAAGACCGGCAGGGTGATAATCAGCGGCGCGACCAGCTGCATCACGCTTACGCCCAGGTTACCCAGACCGCCGTTGATGCCAAGGGCGCTCCCCTGGCGCTCTTTGGGGAAGAAGAAGCTGATATTGCCCATGCTGGAGGCGAAGTTGGCCCCGGCAAAGCCGCACAGCAGGGCGATTACCATAAACACCCAATAGGGCGTGGCGGTGTTCTGGATGGCGAAGCCCAGCCAGACGCAGGGGATAATCAGGATCACCGTACTTAGCACCGTCCAGTAACGGCCGCCGAACATGGGCACCATAAACGAATAGGGGACGCGCAGAATGGCGCCGGAAAGGGCCGGCAGCGCGGTCAGCATAAACAGCTGGTCGGTGGTGAAGTGAAAGCCTATCTCATTAAGATGAACGGCCACGGCGCTAAACAGCATCCAGACGCAGAAGGCCAGCAGCAGGCAGGCCACCGAGATCCACAGATTTCGTCTGGCAATGTGTTTTCCCGTCTTTTCCCAGAAACTGGCCTCTTCCGGATGCCAGTCGCTAAGCAGGTACGGGTTATCATTGTCACGTTGTTGAGACATAGTCGTCCTCGCATGCACCAGTATGAAAATAAAATCAAAAGGCTACCCTGACTTGCTCGCGTCCTTTTTGGTATTAGGTCAGCATTTTGTTTGTCGGGGTAACGCTTCAAAGAATAGATAAAAACCGACAGGGGCGAGGGAAAGTCACCTTACGCTAAGAAGGGGATTTGTTACCAATTGTAAAAAATGACCAGATAACGGGCATTTTGGCATTATCAAGATAATGGTTATGTGTTTTGTTATATATCGCATATGAAAAGTATATTTATATAATGGTAATGACTATAAAATATTTACCAATAAACGACCTGGCAAAACAGCGGTTTGTCCGGTCAGCCGGTTAAGGGAGCGTAGCGGGGGGTAAAAATAGCGCTGCGGTTAACTTATGGCGGCAGATAGTCGTTATTATTGCTTTTGTCAAATCAGGATTCTGAGCCTACAGGTCAGTAAGGATAGGGAGTGTGCGTTTTTCGGATGAAATTTTCGGAAGCATCATAAAAAATAATGCGGGCAAGTGGCCTCAGCATAAGATAATTTTTATGACGGCGTGAGACTGAGGATTTTCAGCCAGGCTAATTCTTATCTTTTGAGGGTGAAGAGTGCCGGAATTTAATAAGTAATGGTTGCAGAAGTGGCCGAACAGTCAACAATGGCAGTTTGTTATCGATAATATTGAGAATATAAGAGAGGAGCCCTTGAGCGGGCTCCTCGATTTTTAGTGGCCCCAGCGGCTGCGCAAATAGTTTACCGCCGCGGCATTCTGCGGTTGATTAAGATAATCCTCACGGAACAGAATGGTTCCGGAAATCTCCGGCACTTTATCATTCAGATCCAGCTGGCGTTTTAGTTCCGGCACGCCTTCTTCAATGGTCCAGTCCGGCTCAGTGCGCGATGGGGTTCCCACCTTGTACAGCGCCACGCCGATATAGAGCCGGGTATGGGTAGGTTTAACCACTCTGGCCCACCACCTGGCCAGCTCATCATAGCGGGCGACCTCGCGGGAAAACGGCCAGTAAAGCTGCGGGGCGATATAATCCAGCAGCCCCAGTGCGACCCACTGGCGGGTATCGGCGCTGGCCTGGTCGTAGGCCGCGGCGCCACGGGTGTCAGAGCCACGCGGATCGTCGCTCTGGTTACGCCACACGCCTGCCGGGCTGACACCGAATTCCACTGCGGGCTTTTTGGCCTTAATCGCTGTTGAAACCTGTTTGATTAGCAACAGGGTGTTATTGCGCCGCCAGCTGGCTTTGTCGGCATATGCCTGTCCGTAGCGGCGCCAGGTCTGAGTGTCGTCCAGCGGGGATTGCGGCGTTTCGTAGTAGAAGTAGTCGTCGAACTGGATACCATCAACGTTATAGCGCTCGAGCAACTCGGTTACCACGCTGGTTATCCAGTCCCGCACTTCCGGCAGTCCGGGGTCCAGCACATAGCGATCGCTGGCAATCCTAATCCAGTCACGGTGGGTCACCCAGACGCTGGAAGGTGAGTTGTAGCGGGTATGCTCCAGGGCGGCCACTGTGGCAGGGCGGGTGTTCATCGTTACCCGATAGGGGTTCAGCCAGGCATGCACCTTTAATCCGCGTTTATGGGCCTCCTGCAGCACAAAGGCCAGCGGATCGTAACCGGGATCTTCCCCCACGGTACCGGTCAGCACCTCTGACCAGGGCAGGATAGCGGAATGGTAAAGCGCTGTGCCATCCGGTTTCACCTGAAAAAAGACGGTGTTCACCCCCAGCCGGACCAGGTTATCCAGTTTGTCCGTCATGGCCCGCTTTTGCATTTCGATTCGCTGCTGAGGCGCGGCTCGCACCGAGGCCACCGGCGGCCAGTCCAGGCGTGAGACGGTGGTTAACCAGACGCCACGCATCGGCTGGGGCGCCTTCTCTGCGGTGGGCGGTATGACGGGAACCGGCTTTTCGGGCGGTTTATGCGAACAGCCAGCGATTGTGGCAATGCACAGCATCATCATTATCCAGCGCGCAATTCCTGTCCGTACTGCCATCGGAAACTCCTTAGAATCAATTAACCGCAGCAGATTACCGGTTTTTTACCCTGTGCGCCTGATTGATTCGGGCTGTACTGGCAAAAAACGGGTCAACAATTATAAATGATTGCCTGTTACATTAATTAATGATTATTATTCTCAACTGGTGTGCCATCTGAAGGGATAGCGCCGACAACTTCAACATTTTAAAAGGGATTCATCATGGAATTACGTCCACGCTCCATTAAGCCCAGGCTGAGTGCTCTGCTGATGAGCGCCGCGCTGTTCGCCAGCGCACTCCCGGCGATGAGCGCCAGCGCCGCCGAAGAGATGCTGCGCAAACCGGTCGCCAAAGGCGCCTACGAAATGGCGTTTAGCCCCTCTGAACAGGCGCTGTGGCTGTCGACCTCCCAGAGTCGTTCGCTTGATAAAGGCGGAGTCGTTTACCGTCTGGATCCAACCACCCTGGACATCACCCAGATTATCCATAACGACCTGAAACCCTTTGGCGCCACGATCAATAACCAGACCCACACGCTGTGGTTTGGCAACACCACCAACAGCGCCGTGACCGCTATCGACGCGAAAACCGGCGAGGTAAAAGGGCGCCTGGTGCTCGACCCCCGCAAGCGCAGTAAAGAGGTGCGTCCTCTGGCGCCGCGCGAGCTGGCGGTGGATGAAGCCACGGATACCGTCTATATCGGCGGCCTGGGACCCCAGAGCGTGGTCTGGGTGGTGGATGGCGCCACGCTGAAGCTGCGCACGACCATTGAAGGACTGGGAAAAATGAACACCGGTCTGGCGCTGGATAGTGCGGCAAAACGCCTGTACACCAGCAATGCGGACGGTGAGTTTATTACCATCGATACCGCCACTAACAAGGTGTTGTCGCGTAACAAACTGCTGGACGATGACCAGCCCCATATGTTCCTGAATATCAGCCTGGATAGCGCCGGGCATCGCGCCTTCGTGACGGATTCAAAGGCGAAAGGGTTGCTGGTGGTGGATACCCGTAACGGCAAAGTGACCGATACCGTCGGGGTGCCGGAATCTCTGGCGGTGCTGTTTAATCCGCAGCGCAATGAAGTTTATGTGACTCACCGTCAGGCAGGCAGCGTGAGCGTGATTGATGCCAAAACCCTGAAGGTCACCAAAACCATTCAGACCCCGACTCACCCGAACAGCCTGGCGCTTTCCGCCGATGGCAAAACGCTATATGTCAGCGTGAAGCAGGCTTCCAGCCGCCAGAAAGAGGCGACCGATCCGGATGATGTGATCCGTATTGCGCTGTAACGCGGTGACGAGCCACCTCTTCACTCGGGAAAGGTGAAGGGGTGGTTCCGGATACGGGGAAACACTAGGGTAAACCAGGGGGTATAGCGCCCGGGCCGCGCGACGATATCCTTTTCAACCTCGGCCAGGGTCTGGTAGCCAAAGTTGTCCGCCTCTTCAGGGTTCAGCACCGGACGTTCGTCAGACACGCCAAAATAGATATGTCCATATTCGTTCTCGATCATCCCGCCGGGCAACGTCAGCCGGTACTGAAAGTTAAACTGAAAGCGTAACTCGCAGCCGATACCCATTTCTTCCCGCAGGCGTCGCCGGGCGGCGTTTTCCGTGGTTTCCCCCGGTAGCGGATGACCGCAGCAGGTATTGCTCCACAGACCACCGCAATGATATTTACTGGATGCGCGTCTTTGCAGTAACAGTTCACCCGCAGTATTAAACACATATATCGTGATCGCCCGGTGAAGCTCGCCCCGCCTGTGGGCCTCCAGCTTTTCCATCACGCCCACGTCATTATCACTATCGTCCACCAAAATGACGTCCATGAGTCACTCCCGATTGATATGCGATTTCTGCTGACACCCTCAGCCTGGATAATAATTGTAGCCAGAGGCACGGCTGCTGTTTGCGGTCTACGCTTAGCGAATTATTATCGTCAGGTCGTGGGAGCAACGGATGAGATTAACGTTAAGGCGGTATAGCCTGTGGGTGCTGTTTATGGTCGTTGCTGCCGGAAATGGTCAGGCAGCACAGACCAGGCCGCTGCCTGACTTGCAGATCCGGGTTCTGTTGTCACCGGACGCTCGCCAGACGCTGGTGCAGGGGAGGGAAGGCATTACCGTTGCCGCCGACTGGTATGGCGAACCCAACGCCCGGCACCAGTCTGACGCGGACGAATCCGGACAGATCGATATGGGGCGATCGGAACTTAACCTGCCGTCTGAAGGCGGCACGGCGCGCTTTACGCCAGCCGCCATCAACAGCAAGCGGTTGGGCTGGCTTAAAGAGGGGCTGCGGGTAAACATCAATGTCTATTCGGCTCGCCGCCACTGGCCTGACAATATCCTCAACTGCGAGATGGCTGATGGCCCGCTGGCCGGGCTGGCGCGTAAACCCGTGACGCTGCGTTGTTCTCTAATAAGCGAACTGGCGGGGTAACTGGCAGTCAGGTCAGTAACAGTGAGAGTTGAGCAGGCTATTCGGGTAAAAATGGAATTTATTGTGACGTTGTCACTCAGCGCCAGCGCCATTTCCATCTACACTTTACGCTTTATCCGGAGGACGATGATGATCACCCTGTATGGCGCTCCGGGCTGGGGCTCGGCAATTAGTGAACTGATGCTACGGCTGGCGGATATGCCGTATCGCGTTGAAAATGTTGAAGGGTTTGACAGGCCAGGCCCGCAGCGCGACCGGCTACAGCAGCTTAACCCGCTGTGTCAGGTGCCGACTCTGCAACTGGCCGACGGCAGCGTGATGACTGAATCCGCCGCCATTGCCCTGATGATTCTGGACCAGCATCCTCACCTGGCGCCGCAGCCGGGTACGCCTGAACGTTCGCTGTTTCAGCGTCTGCTTATCTGGCTGGTCGCCAGCGTCTATCCCACCTTTACTTATGCTGACTATCCGCAGCGTTGGGCACCGGATGCACCACAGCAGTTGGTAGACAACATCGTTCGCTATCGGCAGTCTCAGTTGCTGTGGCTGGACCAGCAGCTCAGGGCCGCGCCTTATGCGTTGGGGTCAGAGATAAGCCTGCTGGACTGCTACATTGTGGTGATGGAGCACTGGACGCCGGGGGAAGAGTGGTACAGACAGCATACCCCGAGATTCAGCGCGGTTGCGGCCGCGGTACGTCAGCGGCCGGAGCTGAAGGAAGTGTTGGCGGCGAATGGTTTACTTTAAGGCGTTTCAGGGGCTGTTATGTAAAAACAGGGCAATGGAGATAATTGCAAGGTTTAATGGTCGGGACTCCTCCTGTGAAATGTACTGCGGCCGTTGACCATAAAGAGCGTCAATTTTTAGTGATACGCTGCATTTGCTGCCGACAAACATCCAGTACATGCTGCCGCAGCCAGCGATGGCCTGAGTCGGCATCCAGCCGCGGATGCCACATTTGCGATATGGTTATTTCCTGAGTCTTTACCGGAAGCTCGAACATGCGGAATGCCGTCGTCGCCTCATTTTCATCACCGCTGATTCGGTTTATAAGAAAAGAAGAGGGGATGAGCGCAATCAAATCTGAGGCTACCGCCACGGCTATCGCGGCGGGAAAACTCGGTACCACGGCAGCAATTTTCCGTTCCAGTCCTGATTCAGCCAGGGCCTTGTCTATCGGGCCGCCGACGAATCCATGACGGGAAGTAATGACGTGTTCAAATGAAGCATATTGCGCGGCGCTGATATTACCTTTCCGTTCCAGCAGGGGATGACCTTTTCTCACCGCACCTACAAACCGGTCTCTGAACAGCGCCTGCAGGCGTATTTCCGGCCCCATTTCGCCTAAAACACCAATTTCGAGATCGACCAGACCCGCGCGTAAATGTTTTGCGCTTTTTTCTTCTTTTGCTGCAAAACAAAGGCGAACGAGAGGGGCTTTTACCGCCGCTGAGGTGATAAGCGCGGCACCGAAAGCCTCAACAAAACCTTCGTTCGCCCTGATAGTAAAGGTTCTTTCCAGTCTGGACAGGTCAAGCGATACCGCAGAGGGGCGGAGTATACCCAAAGCGGCAGAAACGGTGTGTTGGGTGCTTTCACGTATATTTTCGGCATAGGGCGTCAGCACCATCTGACGCCCGGCCCGAACCAGCAGGGGATCGCCCGTCGTTGCGCGAAGGCGACTCAGGGTCCTGCTCATCGCTGAAGGGCTTAACCCCAGACGGCGCGCGGCGCGAGTCACATTGGCTTCAGTGATAAGTACATCAAGGGCTATGAGTAAATTCAGGTCGGGATCAGCCATAACTTCAGATATACCGTTTGGAAAAAGAGGTAAGGCGTTTGGTGCATAGTATAAATGCAAACTATGCGTCTTCCGCATTATGTCTGTCAGGCATAGAGTTGTCCACGTACCGGATAGTCTCGGATATCGCCGGTAATAAATTGCATTACAGCGATGAAATTTATCAGTTATCGCCGCCGTCATTGCGGTGCGACGGGACTTTTCGAAATGAATCCATATTGTCATGGACGCACACCGTTCGGCATCCGGGCGGCCCAGCGCCCACAGAAGAGAGAGTTAACTATGAAAAATAGAGCGACGCAAAAAACTATCCTTATCATCGGCGCATCACGTGGGCTGGGCTATGCGATGGCTACGGAATTTGTGACAAAGGGATGGCACGTCATCGGTACCGTACGCGGGAAAGACCGAACGTTGCTGCACCAGCTGGCGGATAAAAATCCAGAGCGCGTTGAGATTGAACAGCTTGAGGTCACTGAACCACAGCAGATCAAAGCGCTGCGGGAACGTTTATCTGACAAGGTGTTAGATATCCTCTTTCATAATGCCGGTATCGCCAACAAAAACCAGAGCGAGAGTATCGCAGAGGTATCGACCCGGGAATTCGAACAGGTCATGGTGACCAATGCATTAAGCCCTATGCGCGTGATTGAATGCTTACAGGATCTGGTTTCTGCAACAGGCACCATTGGTGTTATGTCGTCAGGACAGGGCAGCGTGAGCAACAACAGAAACGGCGGACACGAGGTCTATCGTGGCTCCAAAGCTGCGCTGAACATGTACATGCGCAGTTATGCCGCTCGTCATGCCGGAGAATCACGTACTTTGCTGTTAATGGCGCCAGGCTGGGTCGCTACCGAGCTGGGCGGAGCTGAAGCGCCGCTAAGCATCGAGGAAAGCATTCCGAAAGTGGTGAAGGTGATGCTTTCACAGCAGGGGAAGCCGGGACTGCAATATCTCGACCGTGAAGGGAAAACCGTGCCCTGGTGAAGCGGTGGAAGCAATGATTTTTCAGGCAGAGAACAGATAATGAAGCTGATTGGTATTGAAGAGCATTTTTTGACCGAAGAAGTGTGTGGCGCCTGGAAAGCATCGGGGCTGGAGGCAAAAGATCCCAGTATTGCTTTTAATTCCGGCGTCATTAAGCGTCGGCTGTTTGATATCGCTGATGAGCGCCTTGCCCTGATGGATGAATCAGGTCTGGATATGCAGGTACTGTCCCTGACGTCACCGGCGCTTCATGGTCTGGGGCCAGCAAGTGTCGGTATGGCACAGCGAATCAATGACGGTATTGCGGAAGTGGCGGCAAGGTACCCGAGTCGGTTTCAGGCGCTGGCAACCCTGCCGGTATCCATGCCTGATGAAGCGGCTAATGAACTGGAACGTTGTATAAAAAGCCTGGGCTTTAAAGGCGCGCTGCTATGCAGCGGTGGCGCAGAACATTTAGACAGTCCCGGTTATTTCCCCATTCTTAGCTGTGCTGAAACCCTGAATGCGCCAGTATTAATTCATCCGGGGGCGCCAGATATCGCTGTCAGAAATGCCTATTATTCAGGCTTCAGCCCGGAGGTAAATACGGCTTTCGCCACTTATGGTCTTGGCTGGCATTATGATGCGGGAATTCAATTTATCCGTCTGGTTTTATCAGGCACATTTGACCGCCTTCCGGCGCTTCAGATGATCCTGGGGCACTGGGGTGAGCTGATATTATTTTATGCAGAACGCCTGGCGGCGATGGACAGAGTGGCAAACCTGAAATTACCCCTGGCATCGTACCTGCGGGAAAATCTCTATGTTACGGCGAGCGGTATGTTCTTTTCTCATTTCCTGGACAGAGCGGTTGCGATAGTGGGAACGGAACGAATTCTTTTTTCTACCGATTACCCTTTTCAATACCGCACCGGTAATGAGGCGAGGCAATTTCTGGAAACATGTCATCTCAGTGAAAATGATAAAGCGGCCTTTGCCCACGGCAACTGGATGCGTCTTACCCGCGACAGAAGTACCGCTAACTAACAGCAACTGCCTGTCTTCGTCCCGTATTTACGCGTAGTACGTAAAGATTTGTGAACGGCTAAGGCTAACTCATCACGCCAGAGCCGCCCGCCGCTGTAGCACCGCCAGCAGGGTGCGTTCGGACTGATCCAGATAGCCCGCCAGCATCTGCGCCGCTTCCTCATTTTTTCCGCTATTAAGCAGCGCCAGCAGGGCGGCATTCTTTTCGATATAGGGGGCGTGCAGCATCTCCAGATCGTCCAGGTGCCCGAAGGCCAGACGTAGTTCGGCGGAGATATGACGATACAAGCGTACCAGCCTCGGGCTATCAGAGAGTTCGACGATGGCCGTATGAAACAGCATATTGGCGGTGCCCACCGCCACCCAGTCGCCCTGGCTGCCGTGTTCACGGGCCAGGGTAATCTGTTGCGCCATGCGCTCCACCGCCGGATGCAGGGGCCAGGCCTGGCGCAGGGCGTCGCACTCAATCAACCGCCGGATACGGTAGATATCGATAATCGCCGCCATATCCGGCACTGCCACACAGACGCCGCGATTCGGCTCGTAGTGCAGCAGCCCTTCCTGGGTCAGCAGCCGAAAGACTTCGCGTAGGGTATTGCGCGAAATAGCCAGCCGTTCGCTGAGTGCCGCCTCTGACAGCCGGGCTCCCGGGGCCAGCTCTCCGGCAATAATCTTCTGGCGAATTATTTCAGCCGTTTTTTCACTCAGTACAGGTGCTGGCGCGCTTTTCTTCATGGCAGGGCATATTCCGCTAATCAACAGGTTAGCAATCTTCACATATTTAACACACCAGCGGCAAGGCACCCGAGCGGTGCGTAATATGCACCATTTGGGGGCAAAACTGCATTGCTATGCACAAAAACGGGGCGTTGAGTTAAATGTCTGATCAAAAAGAGTGATCGACTTCTCGATTCCGTTGCTGGCTTTGCGATCGGGTATTGCCGGTTTATTCATCACTACGTAGTTTATTGTTCAACAATGCAAACACATTAACTTAACAATTACAAAATTTGTTCCAACAATGGCCTGAAAATTGCCTGACAGACAAAGGGTTAACATCACAATGGGGAGTGACAGCATGGCTGCTCTGGAAGCGGAAAACAAAAAGACCTTCGTACGTAAGCGCCGATCGTCGCTAATCGCAGCAATCTTCTTAATGGCCACCTCGGCAATCGGTCCCGGGTTTATTACTCAGACCGCTACCTTTACTGCCACCATGGGCGCCGCCTTCGCTTTTGGGATCCTGGCGTCTATCGTTATCGACTATGTGGTGCAGCAAAATATCTGGCGGGTGGTGACGCTGACCCGTAAACGCGCCTCGGAGATTGCGAATATTGCGCTACCGGGCAGCGGCTATCTGCTGTCGGTGCTGGTGGTGTTTGGCGGCCTGGTCTTTAATATCGGCAATATCGCCGGTGGCGGGTTGGGGCTGAATGCGCTGCTGGGGCTGGATCCCAAATGGGGCGGACTGTTAAGCGCCGGCATTGCGATTTATATTTTCTCTTCGCGCCGGGCCGGTGTGGCTATCGACAGGATGATGGTGGTGCTGGGGCTGGTAATGATTGCGCTAACGCTCTATGTCGCTTTCGTTTCCCAGCCACCGCTGGGCGAGGCGTTGCGCCAGAGCGTGATGCCCGATCGTATCGATTTCGCCACCATTACCACCATTGTTGGCGGTACCGTAGGCGGTTACATCAGTTACGCTGGCGCTCATCGACTGCTGGATAAAGGCGCCGTGGGGCCTGAGCATATCCGTGAAGTCTCATCCGCCGCCACCAAAGGCATTGTGGTGGTTGGTATTATGCGCTACGTGCTGTTTCTGGCCATTCTTGGCGTGGTGGCCAGCGGTGTGACTCTGGACGTAGCAGGGCACAGCGCTAACCCGGCTTCTCAGGCCTTCCAGCACGCTGCGGGAACCCTGGGGCTGCGTATCTTCGGCTGTATTCTGTGGGCGGCGGCCATCACCAGCGTGATTGGCGCGGCCTATACCTCGGTGTCGTTCCTCACCGTTTTCCGCCCGACCATGACCGACCGCCAGCGTAATATCGCCACCATTATCTTTATTACCGTCTCTCTGGTGGTTTATCTGATGCTGGGCACTGCGCCCGCGGCACTGCTGGTCTTTGCCGGTGGCTTTAACGGCCTGGTGCTGCCGATTGGCTTAACCATCTTTCTGTGGGTGGGTTGGCGCCGTGCCGATCTGATGGAAGGTTATCATTATCCGCGCTGGCTGCTGTGGCTGGGACTGATTATCTGCCTGCTCACCTGGTATATGGGTGTGATGTCGGTTGGCGCGATCTTTAATTATCTGAACGTAGTCTGAGAGGACAAAGCCGGATGAAATGCATTGATTTAAACAGCGACCTGGGCGAAAGCTTTGGCCAGTGGCGGATGGGCGACGATGCGGCCATTCTGCCTGTTGTCAGCAGCGCTAACGTCGCCTGCGGCTTTCACGCGGGCTCTCCCGCGGGCATTCTGGAGACGCTTTCAGCCGCGCGCAGTAACGGCGTAGCGGTAGGGGCCCATGTGGCCTATCCGGACCTGGTGGGCTTCGGTCGTCGGGCGATGGATATCGCCAGCGATGAACTGACCGCAGACGTTATCTACCAGATTGGCGCCTTGCAGGGGCTGGCTCGCGCTGCGGGCTGCGTGGTGAGCTATGTAAAACCCCATGGCGCGCTCTATAACACCATTGCTCATGACCGGCGCCAGGCGCTGGCAGTGATTGCCGCCATTAAAGCGGTAGAGCCATCGCTGATTCTGGTGGCGTTAGCCGGTTCGCCGCTGGTCAGTCTGGCCCGGGAGCAGGGGCTTAAAGTGGTGGCAGAAGCCTTCGCCGATCGCGCCTATCACGCCGACGGCACCCTGGTATCGCGCCGCGAAGCGGGGGCTGTACTGCATGACCCGGAACAGGTCGCACAGCGCATGCTGAAACTGATTAACGAGGGCGGCGTCGAGTCGGTGGAAGGCGAATTCACCCGTATTGAAGCGGACTCCATCTGCGTACACGGCGATAGTCCGGGGGCCATTGAGATGGCGCGCCAGATTCGCGCCACCCTGGAACACAACGGCATCGCCATTCGTTCCTTTAGAGCGGCGAGGTGAATTTATGAATCCGTATATCAAGGCCAGCGAGGCCGCAATTGCCCAGGCGCGCGCCGCTCGTGACACCATTCGTAACGGTTTTGACCGCCCGACTGCGGGCATGGCCCCGGGAATGACCCAGTGCAATATGATTTCGCTACCGCGGGACTGGGCCTTCGATTTTCTGCTGTATGCCCAGCGCAATCCGCGCAGCTGTCCGGTGCTGGACGTGTGCGAGGCCGGTAGCTATCGCACCGTACTGGCGGAAGGGGCGGATCTGCGTACCGATATTCCGCGCTACCGGATATGGCGCCAGGGCGAACTGGCGGATGAAATCACCGATGCCACCGCCATCTGGGCAGAACATCCGGATCTGGTGACCTTCCTGATTGGCTGTAGCTTTACCTTTGAAACGCCGATGCGTGAAGCGGGTATCGATATCCGCCATATTACCGACAATTGCAACGTGCCGATGTACCGCACCAACCGCCTGTGCCGCCCGGCAGGGCGATTACAGGGGGAACTGGTGGTCTCCATGCGTCCCGTCGCGGCGCACCGGATACCGGACGCGGTCACTATCAGCGGCCGTTTCCCGGCGGTACACGGTGCGCCGGTTCATGTCGGCGATCCACACAGTCTGGGGATTGCCGATCTGATGCAGCCGGATTTTGGCGATCCGGTTCGCATTGAAGAGGGGGAAGTGCCGGTATTCTGGGCCTGCGGCGTCACGCCACAGGCCGCGGTGATGAAATCCGGGGTGCCTTTTGCCATCAGCCACGCGCCGGGCCATATGTTTATTACCGATGTGCCCGACAGCGCCTGGCAGGAGGGCTAAGTGCGTTTTTTACCCGTTAATAGCAACAGCTTTCTGGTTGAGCTGGCCAGTCTGGAACAGACCCTGGCGCTGCATGCCGCGCTGGAAGCGGCACCGCTCAGCGGTGTGGAAGAAACTATCCCGGCGGCCCGAACCCTGCTGATTCGCTTTACGCCGGGCGAAACCACGGCCAGCGCGCTGGCGCAGATCATCGGTCGGCTTTCCCTGAATTCTTCCCGGGGCCCGCAGGGGCCGGAAGTGATTATCCCGGTACGCTATCGCGGCGAAGATCTGCCGGAAGCCGCAGAGCTGCTCGGCCTGAGCGTGCAACAGCTTATCGCCCGTCACAGTGACCACGAATGGCAGGTCGCCTTTACCGGTTTTGCGCCGGGGTTTGCCTATATGGTTTCCGACGCCGGTTTTAACGTGCCGCGTCGCACCACGCCGCGCACCCGCATTCCGGCAGGCTCGGTGGCGCTGGCCGGGGAGTTCAGCGGTATCTATCCTCAGGCCAGCCCCGGCGGCTGGCAGCTGATTGGCGATACGCCGCTCAGCATGTGGGATCTGGGCCGCGAACCTCCGGCGCTGTTAACGCCGGGCGCCCGGGTGCGTTTTGTGGATGAATCACGGCAGGGCGCCACGATTACCGTAGCGGCAGAGATAGCGCCGCCAGAGCCCGAAGCGAGCAGCGCGCCGCAGGCCCTTGAGATACTCGCCAGCGGTTTGCAGGCGCTGTATCAGGATGAAGGGCGCGCGGGCCAGGCCCGGCTGGGTATTTCACCGTCCGGCGCGCTCGATCGCGGCGCGCTACGCCGGGCTAATCGCCTTGTGGGCAACCCCTGGGGCAGCGCCGTTATTGAAATCACCCAGGGCGGCCTGCGGGCCAGAGCCCTGAGCCCACAGGTGGTGGCGGTGACCGGCGCACCCTGTCCGGTAGAGATTCGCAGTGCTGACGGCCAGCGCTTTCAGGCGGCCGTCGAACAGCCTCTGGCGCTGGAAGTCGGGGAAGAGATTCGCTTGGGCGCGCCCGCCAGCGGCGTTCGCAGCTATCTGGCGCTGCGCGGCGGTTTTGCCGTTGCGCCAGTTCTTCACAGTTGCGCCTTCGATACCCTGGCCCAGGTGGGACCGCCGCCGCTGAAGCCCGGAGATCGCCTGCATCATGCCGGGCTGCCGTGTCAGGCGGTCGAACAGACGGAGACGGCCTCCGTCACACTGCCGATAAAAGGTGACGTTGTCACTCTTGATTTTATTCCCGGCCCGCGCAGCGACTGGTTTACCGCCCGTTCTCAGGCCCGTCTGACCGACCAGCTATGGCAGGTAACGGATCAGTCGAACCGTATCGGCCTGCGTCTGGCAGGCGCTCAGCCGTTAGAGCGCAGTATCACTCAGGAGCTGCCCAGCGAAGGGGTATGCAGCGGCGCCATTCAGATTCCCGCCAGCGGTCAGCCGGTGCTGTTTCTGAACGATCGTCCCCTGACCGGCGGCTATCCGGTTATCGGTGCCGTTGCCGACTATCACCTCGATCTTGCCGGGCAGATCCCGCCCGGCGCCACCATTCGCTTCCGGGCCATTGCGCCGTTTCAGGAACCAGAGGGAAACCATGACTGAACCACGTCATAAAGTCTTAATTGCTAACCGCGGCGAGATCGCGGTCCGTATTATTCGCGCCTGCCGGGACTACGGCGTGGCCTCGGTGGCGGTTTATGCCGATCCGGATGCCGATGCGCTACACGCCAGAATGGCCGATGAAGCCTGGGCGCTGCCAGGCTGTAGCGCCACGGAAAGCTACCTTAATATCGATAAATTGCTGGATGTGGCGCGCCGCTGCGGCGCCACCATGGTACACCCCGGCTACGGTTTCCTTTCCGAGCGCGCTGACTTCGCCCGGGCGGTTATCGACGCAGGGCTGCTCTGGATTGGTCCGAATCCGCAGACCATCGAACAACTGGGCGATAAAGTGCAGGCCCGTAAAATTGCGCTCCAGGCCGGGGCGCCGCTGGTGAAAGGCACCGCGGATCCGGTGGCTGACGCCCGCGAAGTGGAAGCGTTCGCCCGTGAGCACGGTTTACCGGTAGCGATTAAAGCGGCCTTTGGCGGCGGCGGGCGCGGTCTGAAAGTGGCCTGGCGCCTCGACGAGGTGGCGGAGCTTTATTATTCGGCGGTGCGTGAGGCCGAAGCGGCCTTTGGCCGCGGCGAATGTTTTGTCGAACAGTATCTGGATAGCCCCCGTCATATCGAAGCCCAGATCATCGCCGACAGCCACGGTCAGGTACTGGTGTTGGGCACCCGCGACTGTTCGCTACAGCGTCGTAATCAGAAACTGGTTGAGGAGGCCCCGGCGCCGTTTATCAGCGAAGAGCAGCGCGAGCGCATTCACACTGCGGCCCGGGATATCTGCCGCCAGGCGGGTTATGTGGGGGCAGGTACGGTGGAATTCCTGCTGAGTCGCGATGGGCGTATCTCGTTTCTTGAGGTTAATACCCGGCTTCAGGTGGAGCACCCGGTCACGGAAGAGACTACCGGTATCGATCTGGTTATCGAACAGCTACGGGTGGCCGAAGGGCTGCCCCTGAGCCTGACGGAAACGCCAGCGCCGCGCGGTCATGCCATTGAGTTTCGTATTAACGCGGAGGACCCCGGGCGCGGCTTCCTGCCGGTGCCTGGCGCGATAACCCGCTTTGCGCCACCCTCTGGTCCGGGCATTCGTCTGGACAGCGGCGTGGAGAGTGGCTCTACCATTCCAGGCCACTATGACTCGCTGATGGCCAAGCTTATCGTCACCGGCGCCACCCGCGAACAGGCCATTGCACGGGCGCGCAGGGCGCTGGCGGAGTTTGCCATCGAAGGGGTTGCTTCAATGCTGCCGTTCCATCGGGCGGTGCTGGCTTCCGACGATTTTATTAATACCTTCCGGGTGCACACCCGCTGGATAGAAACCGACTTCGCGGAAAGCCTGGAAGCGCAGGTTCGGCCATTCCCGGGCCGCGAACAGCCACTGACCCGGGCATGGATAGAGGTGGACGGACGTCGCCTGCAACTGGGCCTGCCCGCCGGGCTGCTGGCCGCGGCCCCAACGGCGCAGCCTGTCGTCGGTGGTAATGAGCCTGGGACTGCGGATAATCAGGTCAGCGCTCCGGTGGCTGGCGTGCTGCACAGTTGGGTGGCACAAGAGGGGCAGCAGGTGGCGGAAGGCGAAACCGTGGCCGTGATGGAAGCCATGAAGATGGAAGTTTCGGTGCTCGCGCCCTGCGCCGGAAAGTTACAGCAAAGCGTTCGCCCGGGAGAGGTTCTGGCGGCAGAGGCCGCGCTGGGGATGATTCGCTGATCCCCCGGCTTAGTGCGATGACACATAATCTGACCCGGCAAAGGCAGGCGGCTTCCGCCGTCATCCCCTGACGAACCATCAACAGACGCGCCTGATGCAGGCGCGTCGATTTTACATACTGTATGGGGGAGGTTCGGGTAATGGCTTTGAAGTGAGTGTGAAACGTCGGAATACTCATTCCGGCTTCACCGGCCAACGACGACAGGCAGAGAGGCTCTGCAAAGTGGTCATGGATATAACGCAGCGCCTTACCGATTTTGCCAAATTTACCCCGCATCGCCAGCGCAGTGCGTTATCCATCGGACTGGACATCATACTCTGCGCCATCTCCTGTCGCCCGGAAGCCGGATAACGTTCGAGCTGGAGCGCCAGCCCGGTAGCTGGCTATTATCGCAAGCGATAATCCACCGCAGCATCTGTTACTGGGAAGCGATGCGCCTGGACTGGTACGCGAAAAACTGTCGGCGCGGAACGATGAGATTGACCGGTGGGAAAAGGTGACGCGCTCGACGGATATTTAATATATTGTGGCGCCAACGCATTATTTTAAATCAATGTTTCGGGAAACCAGATCTTACAGGGATGTAGCTTTTATCCGAAAATGGTTTTAATACCCCAGAGGCATCCAATAATTATTCATTGAGTTCGGTTTAGCTTATTGATTGCCAGATATTAAGGGGTTGGTAAAGTATGAGTATGCATTCCCGGAGTCATTCACTTGATATTAACGAGATATCGCAACGTATTAATGTGCAGAAGCCTTACTTTGCCTTTCAACATCTCTGGCAGGATGATGAGCAGGTCATGGGGCGTTTTACGGCCGAACAGCCGCTGGTTTATGAAATCGGCGCCATTACCGCGGGCGAGCTGGGCAGACATCTGGCCATCCTGGGGAGTTGTTCGGCCGTGGCACTGCACAATGGACCAGAAGGTTACTATCTGGCGACCAGGGCGCATTTGACCCGCAGTGCAGATCAACCTACAAAGGGAGAAACGCTGTATGCCAGCGCCCGGGTATTGGATATGGATAAACGAAGTCTGAAAATTGCCGCCAGCGCGTGGGGAAAAACGCCGGTTGCAGAATTAGTCTGCGAATATACGATAATTACTCCGCCGCTGTTTAAGCGTAACTTTAAACACTATGCGAATCCTGATGATATTATTCCACCCGATTCACCTTATCAAACCCCAATCTCTTATCACGATCTGACGTTTACGGCGAATAGCGTTAACGCAGTGGCAGGGCCACTGACGCCACAGCAGTGCGCCGGACACTTTTATGGCTATCCCTGCTGGCCGGTGGCGATTATCGCCCAAACGGCATTTCAAATTACCGGCGAACTGGTCAGGGAAAAGTACGGTGCCGGTATGCGACTTTGCATACGGGATATCAAACTTTCGGCCAACAAGTTAATGAGCGCCAGTAACGTACTAAGATTTAGCGTAGAAATAACTCCAGGGGGGCCAGAAGGGGGATTAACGAACAGCCAGGTACGGGTTTATCACAATGAAGAGGAAGTGGCTTCTCTGATAAATCAACTGGAGCTGATCCCGGTTTAGTCAGGGTTCGGTATCTGACAGGCGCTAACGAGCAGCGCCTGCATCATTTAAGGCTTCCCTTCATCGCCATCCATACAGGAACCAGACATTATCCCGGCGCTTTCTCTACCATTTCGCTTAGTGGTTGGCGAGTCTGCCAGCGACGCCGCACTCCCCATGCCAGCATCAGCAACAGAGTGAAGGGGATGCCAAAGGCCAGGGTCAGCCGGAAAAAACCGGTGAAAGGCGTTGAGAGCAGGATTGCCAGCATCAATCCTGCCCCCAGCCAGGGTGTCCACGGGTAACCCCAGAGTCTGAACGTCAGTTGATCCGGCTGGTGATGGCGGCGAAAACGCAAATGCGTAATGAAAATCATCATCCAGGTGAAACAGGCGCCGTAGACCGCAATCGACATCATGACCACAAAGGCGCTGTGGGGCCAGACGACGGAAAGAATCACCGATACGAAAATCCCCAGGCTGGAAAGGGCGATGGCGTTTAACGGCACGCCGCGTTTGTTCAGGCGGCCGAAACGCTGTGGTGCCTGGCCGGCGCGGGCCAGCGAAAATAGCATGCGGGTGGTGATATAGAGCTGGCTGTTCATGGCCGACAGGGCGGCGATAAGTACGATAAAGTTAAAAATGCCGCTGGCGAACGGTAGCTTAATCAATTGCATCACGATCAAAAACGGACTGCCGCGGTCTGCGGAATGCTGCCAGGGAACAATTGCCAGCATTAATGCGATAGAAAGAAAATAGAACAGGCAGAGCCGAATAAGCGTGCCGCGAAATGCCTGGCGCACGGCTTTCACCGGCTCTTTCGCCTCGCCAGCGGCCACGGCGATCATCTCAATGCTCATATAGCTGAAAATAGAAACAATTACCGCGAACCACATTCCACGCAGGCCGAAAGGCATAAAACCATCATCGGTATAGTGATGCAGGCCAAACTGTGGATTATGCCCGAACAGTAGAATCGCCCCTGCCAGCAAAATAAAGGCGACGATAGCGATAATTTTAACGGCGGAGAGCGCATACTCTACATGGCCGAAGATACCGATCCCCAGCACGTTGATGCCGACGATCAGCGCAGAAAACAGCAGCATCCACATCACCAGCGGCGAATCGGGGAACCAGTACTGCATATACATCCCCACTGCGGTGATTTCCGTTCCCACCGCCAGAACGATGCACGACCAGTAGGCGTAACGAATCAGAAACCCCCACATCGGCCCGAGATAAAATTCGGCATAGTCGCCAAAAGATCCGGAGGTGGGGTGCTGGCAGGTCATTTCCGCCAGCGATCCCATCAGCAGCAGCGCGATAACGCCGCCGACAAAGTAGCTTAACAGCACCGACGGGCCCGCCATCTGGATGGCATAACTGCTGCCCAGAAAGAGGCCGGTACCGATGGCGCCGCCGATAGCCAGCATCGACATCTGCCCGGCGCTGAGTTGCTGTTTCAGGCCCTGCTGACGGCGGGCGATCTCCTCAAAACGCGCTGCCTGTTTCATGGTGTGCCTCCGGGTTAGCGAGTGACGCTGGCGATGGATGCCGCGACATAATCGACGTTGCGCTCCGTCAGTCCAGGTACGCATATACGGCCGGGATTGACCAGGTAGATAGAGAAATCCTGACGCAACGTATCGACCTGCTGCTCGCTCAATCCGGTATAGCTGAACATGCCACGCTGGCGCGTAATCCGCCCGATATCCAGTCCGGCGCCGTTGGCGTTTAGCTCAGTCGCCAGTCGCTGACGCATGGCGAGAATTCGCAGGCGCATGGCTTCAGTTTCATCCCGCCAGCACTGATGCAGCGCGGCGTCGTTTAGTACAGTGGCGGCAATGTCGCTGCCAAAAGTTGGCGGACAGGAATAGCTGCTGCGTACCAGCCCTTTCAGCGTGCCGAGTACGTTGATGGCGGCCACATCCGGGCAGTGGAGGCTCAGGCTTCCGACGCGCTGGCCGTATAGCGCCATATTTTTTGACAATGAGTGGCTTAGCAGAAATGGCAAACCGCGCTCCAGGGCCTGGCGCACCGGCGCGATATCCTGTTCGATTCCGGCGCCGAATCCCTGATAGGCGGCATCGAAAAAGGGCAGCAGTCGGCGACGTTCCACCGTATCCAGAATGCTGCGCCACTGATCCGGTGAGGGATCCATGCCGGTAGGGTTATGGCAGGCGGGATGGAGCAGAACCACGCTTCCTTCCGGCAACGTCGCCAGGCGATCCAGAAGCGCATCGATCAGCAGCTCACCGTTGGCGTTGTCGTACCAGGGGTAACTTTCCGGCGTTAATCCGGCTACAGAGAATATCGCCAGGTGGTTAGGCCAGGTGGGATCCGGTAAATGAATTCGGCATACGCCCAGCTGCCGTAACAGCTCTGCTCCCAGCCGTAGCGCGCCGGAACCGCCTAATGTCTGGAGGGTCGTCAGTGCCGTCTGCTGCGCTGAATGGCCGAAAATCAGGCGCTGTACCGCCTCGCGAAACTGCGCCTGACCTTCGATGGGCGGATAGCTATGAGGACGTTCCTGGGTCATCAGACGCTGCTGGGCTTCATGCACGCTGTTCAACAGCGGCAGAGTGCCTTCGCCGTCATAGTAAAGACCAATTCCCAGATTGACCTTATGCGGGCAGTCATCAGCCAGATATTGCTCCATCAGACTCATAATAGGATCCGGTCTGGAAGGGCCGATTGAACTAAACATGGGAGCTCCTTGAGGGTTGTGTAATGGATTACTGCTCTCCCGCCAGTGCGGTGGCGGCGATTTCGATATTCATACCGTCTGCGACCAGACGTTCGACGATAACGGTGGCGCGATTGGGCCAGGGAGCGCTGAAGAATTGGCGGTACAGGCGATCGAGTAGCGGAACGTCCTCTACCCGGCATAGCCAGACCGTCATTTGCAGTACGCGATCGCAGTTGCTGCCCGCGGCTTGTAGCGTGTCTCGCAGGTTACTCAGGGTCAGGGCGATCTGTTTTTCGCTGCTGCCAGTCTCAAGCGTTCCATCGGCTCGTACCGGGCCATGACCGGTAAACAGCAGGCCGGCACCGCGGGTAATCCAGGAAAATGGTTGGGCAGGATCCGGCAGCGGCGCCGGGAGAACTTCACGCGTCATGATTAGCTCCATTAAAAAAGGAAAACGGTTATCCGTGAAATAGATTATTTTGAGACCACCATCAGCGGTTTCATATATAAGACAGTGTTTCATTCGTTATTGGCTGATTAATGGATAACAGGCGCTATTTATTCTGTCAAAAACGAAATTAAACATAGCGCACAGAATTAGTTTTTAAATAAATTGAAATATATTATTATATTATTATTCAGATGGTTATGGCTTGGCGATTAAGTGAACGACGGTTTCATCAATGAAACCATTGGATCTATTTTGAGCAAAAAAACCTTGCTATATACGGGTGTTATTTTCAGGTGTAATTAAACTTTAATTTTCGGGAATGGTATATAAAAAAGCCTGAGTCGTATTAGCGACTCAGGCGTTGTTGTGATAAAAAACTTAGCCGAAACTAGCGCGTAGGTTCATCCGCTTCAACCAGCCGTGCATTATTTTTTACATCATTCGGCTGCTGCGGCGCAGTACTGGCAATCGTATGAACCCGTTTGCGAACCCGGAACCAGCCAAAGGTCAGCACAATCGCCAGCAGCGGGATCGAGGCGATAGTCCAGGTCCCGTTCGGGTAGTCGCAGGCCATCAGCACCAGCACTGCCAGCAGGAACAGCAGCGTCAGCCATGAGGTAAAGGGGGCGCCGGGCAGCCTAAAGCTGATATCTGCCGCTTTACCCTCTTTAATCGCCTTACGCAGCCGCAACTGGCAAACCATAATAAAGGCCCAGGAAGAGATAATGCCGAGCGAAGCGATGTTCAGCACTACCTCGAACACCCGTGACGGAATCAGGTAGTTCAGAAATACCCCCAGCACGTAAATCCCGAGGGTCGCCAGAATACCGGCCCAGGGGACATGCTGACGGCTCATCTTCGACATAAATGCCGGCGCCGAGCCGCCCATAGACATTGAACGCAGAATACGTCCGGTGGAGTAAAGCCCCGAATTCAGGCTGGAAAGAGCGGCGGTCAGCACCACGATATTCATGATATCGCCAATATAGGGAATCCCCAGTTTGGCAAAAAAGGTCACGAACGGGCTCTGGCCGGCCTGATAGGCGTTCCAGGGCAGCAGCAGAACCAGCAGCAGCACCGAGCCCACATAAAACAGGCCGATACGCCAGATAACGCTATTAATCGCCTTAGGCACCATACGTTCCGGATCGCGACATTCGCCTGCGGCGGTACCTACCAGTTCGATCGATGCAAAGGCAAAGACCACCCCTTGTATCAGCACCAGGGCCGGGAGTAATCCGTGAGGGAACAAGCCGCCGTTGTCGGTAATCAGATGCAGGCCGGTGGTGTTTCCGTCCAGGACTTTGCCGGTGCCAAGGAACACCACGCCAACCACCAGGAACAGTACAATAGCCAGAACTTTAATCAGGGCGAACCAGAACTCCATTTCCGCAAACCAGCGCACGCCCACCATATTCATGGTGCCGACGATAACCAGCGCTCCAAGGGCAAAGACCCACTGGGGAACGTCGCCAAAAGCGCCCCAGTAGTGCATATAGAGCGCCACGGCGGTGATATCGACAATGCCGGTCATCGCCCAGTTAACGAAGTACATCCAGCCCGCCACGTAGGAGGCCTTTTCGCCAAGAAATTCACGGGCATAAGAGACGAAGTTTCCGCTGGAAGGGCGATGTAATACCAGTTCCCCCAGGGCGCGCAAAATAAAGAACGAGAAGATCCCACAAACCAGATAGATTAATGCCAGCGCCGGGCCTGCCGCCTGCAGGCGTGCGCCGGCACCCAGAAACAGGCCGGTACCGATGGCGCCGCCAATGGCGATCATCTGTACGTGCCGGTTGTCCATGGCGCGACGATAGCCCGAATCCTGGGCGTTAAGCCAGCGTCGTTTGGCCGCGTGATGATCGTCTGACTGATGCTTTGTCGATTTCATACAATTTCTCTGGATCCTGTCTGAAGCAGCCGCGCTGGAGTGCGCCCTGCAAGTACCGTAAACGATTGCATTTACAACTAAAAACACAGAGGCGAACCACCCGTTTTGTGGTTATGTTTTACAACGGGCTGAATTACGGCGAAGAATGCTACCCGGTATTGCGCAGTGACGCAAAACTCCGATACCAACGGTTAACATAATACTGCTGTTTTTAACAAAAATGAGATGTGCGTCAGTCAATACCACTGGATTAAGGCGGTTTTTATAGTGGGTCATGCTGATATAGCAGAAATAAACAGACGGAGATGAATGGTGTCAGGATGTGAAAGGCCGCGCCGGGGCGGCCTCTGGAGGATTACAGCAGGGTGATAACCTGGTCCTGGGCCAGACGCGACTTGGGTAGTGCCGCGTTAAAGTCCTGTTCGCTGCGGTAACCGACGGTTGCCACTACCACGCTTTGCAGACCCTGGTCTTCCAGACTCAGCAACTGGTCCATTTTTTCCGGGGTAAAGCCTTCGATGGGGGTGGCATCCAGCCCCATACCGGCGGCGCCCAGCAGCAGAAAACCGAGTGACAGATAGGCCTGGCGCGCCATCCAGTTACGCTGCTGTTCCACCGAGCCGCTATTCAGGTTAACGAAGTAGCGGCGGCCTTTGTCCTGACCGGCCTTCAGATCATCGCTTTCAAAGCGTCCGTCGCGCTCTTCCTGAGCCAGCAGGGCGTGCAGATGATCTTCGCTCATCTCTTTACGGATGGTGAAAACTACCACCAGGGCTGCGTCCTGCACCTTCCGGGCATTGGCTTCGCCAAACGCCGGCAGTACCCGGGCCTTTGCTTCGTCGGATTCGATAACGAAGAAGTGCCAGGGCTGGGAATTAACGGAGGAGGGGCTAAAACGCAGCAGATCCAGCAGCTCCTGACGCTGCTCTTCGCTTAGCTTGCGGCTGCCGTCATAGGCTTTGCTGGTGTAACGGGTGCGAACCAGTTTTTCAATATCCATCATTAACGTCCAGTTTCTGTTTAACCAAAACGCTCAATGTAAAGCAAATTACCCGGGCGTGCTATCCGTTGCGTGCCGCATCAGGTCCGCCAGTGGGTACTCCTGCAACAGAGTTTCCACCGGCGCGAACAGCGGCCCAGGCAGGGAATCCGGCGCAAACCACTGCCAGCCGTCGCACTTATCCGGCTCCAGCCTTTGGGGCTCGCCGTGGGGAGCGGTGGCCAGCATAAACAGGGTGATATAGTGCTTTTGCGCTTCCTGGAACATAACATTCGCCCAGGGGCCACGGCGGATGTTTTCCAGGTGGATCCCGGTCTCTTCCAGTACTTCGCGCCGGGCACACTCTTCTGGCGTTTCACCGAATTCCAGATGGCCGCCGGGTGCGGACCAACTGCCCGCGCCATGGCTGCCCTGGCGCCGACCCAGTAGGATTTTATCGTGGCGTAGAATTATTACGCCAACGCCAATCAGTGGCTGATTCATGGGGTACTCCGTAGGGGATCAGGGCGTCTATTGTGGCACAGGGGCGCGGCGGAGGCTAAGGCAGGGTAATCCTGTCAATCATAGCGCGCTCGTCAGGAGAGGGTAAGCGGCGTCAGACCGCTTCTTGATCCCCTGCACAGAACGCGCTTGCGGGGATGACAGCCGTGAATGAACGTGTTACCCCTGAAATCAGTAGGGTTTCCCCCACCACAAGGAGTTATGCCATGTTTCCAGAATACCGCGAGCTCATCAGCGAACTGAAAGAGAGCAACCCGCGTTTTCGCTCCCTGTTCGATAAGCATAACGCGCTGGACCACGAGATTTCCCGGCTGGAACAGCCGGACGGTAGCGGATACTGCGAGCAGGTTGCCACCATGAAAAAGGAGAAGCTGAAGTTGAAGGAGACGCTCTGGCAAATGCTAAAGGAGGCTGAAGCGGGGCAGGCATAACTGAATGCCCCCGGTAATGGATTAACAGGCCCGGTTAAGGGCCTGAGACTGATGACAAACCTGGGCCGAACGCGTTCGGCCAGAATCACCAGAAAAATAAACAAGGAAAATCAATTCATTGATTTTCGGCTGATAACCACAAGGAGGGAAAAACCCCGTTTTTTCCCTCTTTGTCATCAACCTGAGGCCCGGTTAAGGGCCTTTTTTGTGTCACCGATCCACGACCCGATTCCATCGATAATCAAACTGATAGATTTTCCTGCCGGTATTGGTATCCAGCTTAAACAAATAGCGTGCAGCTTTGACATACAGAGCGTCGTCCATCTGATAAGCATTTATCGGAACACCGTCTTCCGTCAGGGTCACCGCGGTTTGCCATAAATACTTTTGCTTCTCCACATCATATAAACCTATTGAGGCCTGAGGGCCGCGACGCTTTTTATAGGCCAGGACATAATACTGATGCGCCTGCTTCTTTCCGAGTAACACCGGATTGATTAATTGTTCACCCAGGAGACGAAGCGCTTCGGTTAACTCTTGATCTGAGATGGGTTGCCCGACCCGGTTGTCGCTGGCAGAGATTATCCATGCAGGTGCCCTGTGCTGCTGGAAAATCGTCATGATTTGGGCGTCTTCGGTCAGCGTCCAGTTTTCTAAATCCAGTCGATAATAACGGTTGTCTAAACCGTGTATATAAAGGCGACGATCAACAAAGCGATAGTCAGGGAAGTCCGGACTCAGAACCTCTGAGAGTGCAGGGATTTTTTTCACCAGATCTGCTTGCGAAAAGCGCATGGCGCCAGTCGTGCTATCTAATAAAAAGAGCGCGTCATCATCGGCATCATTTAAAATAAGATACCGATCAGTCTGGCCAATCAGGTAGTTGCGCCAGCCCATTCGCTTACTCCAGATTCGTTCGCCGGTATCGCTGTTCACCGAAATCAGTTCAAACATCGAGGTACTGGTGCTAATTCCATTGGATTGCCCATTGGGAATAACGGTGCGTTCAATCGATGTGAAACTGTGGTTTTTGTGCGAAAAAAATAGCTGGCTCTTGCCTTCAAGGGTGACCGACCGGAACATGCCAAAAAATGTCATCCCGATAAAATTAACAATTAATCCATAGATAACCAGAATAAACAGATATGGCTTCAGGCGTCTGGTACTGCGTCTTTTAATCAGTGAATATAACAAAAAGCCGCAGAGGGCGATAAATACAATGGCGACGGCAATAACAAAAATATCATGCGTCAGCCAGCCAGACAGTCGCCAGTGATTATAGATTGCGTTCATTCTGATATCCTTTCGCAGGTGATGCTTTTTATGCGTTATATCAGAATGATACCAGGTATTGCCTGCTTAGTGTTAACTATCGCTGATGACCTTGTCATTACGCTGAGAAATAATATCGCTCAGCGCAATGACACCATTCTCTGAAATTCAGGAAACCGTCCCGCGCTCCACCGTTTTGCGCGACTGGCGATGATCCCGCCGCCGGGTGTTGTACAGCGCCAGCACGCTCAGCACCGACACGCTCATCAGATAGTAACTGGGCGCCAGGTGGCTACCGGTAGCGCTGATAAGCAGGGTGCAAATAAAGGGAGCGAATCCGCCAAACACCGTGACCGCCACGTTGTAGCTAATGGCCATTCCCGAAGCCCGGGTGGCGATAGGGAACAGATCGGCCATCAGCGACGGAACAGTGGCGAAGTAGACTGATTTCAGCAGCGCCATCCAGGCCACCAGGGCTATCAGAGTCAGCGGTGTGACATGCAGGCTCATTAGCCAGAAGGCAGGCAGAATGGTCACCGCCAGCATTCCCAGCGAACCCCACATCAGCGGCAGGCGGCCAATCCGTTCGGCGCACAGGCCGACCAGCGGCGTAACCACCGTCAGAATTACCCCGGCCACCAGGGTTGCGCCATAAGCGGCGGAGGCAGGCAGCGCCAGGGTGCGGGTGGCCCATGTCGGCACATAATTAAGCATGTAATTAATGGCGGTGGAGATCACCATCAGCCCGATGGCGGTCAGCAGCAGCGTCTTCTGGCTGGCAAACAGGGTGCGTAGCGGTGCCGCCGGGGGACGGGTCTGCTGACGCCAGCTTTCCGGCTCGTGGATATTGCGCCGGATATACAGCCCTACCGGGCCAATAAGTAGCCCGAAGGCAAAGGGAATGCGCCAGCCCCAGTCGGCTATCTGCTGTTCGGTTAGCCACTGAGCCAACCCCAGTCCAAAGGCCGAAGCCAAAAGGGTGCTGGCACCCTGGGTGGCAAACTGCCAGCTCGCGATAAAAGCGCGGCGCTCCGGAAAATGCTCCACCAGAAACGCGGTGGAGCTACCGAATTCACCACCGGCCGAAAAGCCCTGAATCAGACGGGCCAGCAGAATCAGCAGTGGCGCCGCCAGACCGATACTCTGATAGCCGGGCATAAAGGTGATAATCGCGCCGCCAATCATCATCAGGTTAATCGACAGCAAAAGCGAAGCCTTGCGTCCGCGCCGGTCGGCAAGCGTTCCCAGTACCACGGCGCCTAACGGCCGTACCAGGAATGCGACGCCAAAACTTCCGAAAGCGAGCATGAGCGACACCGAAGGATCGCTGGTGGGAAAAAAGGCGCGGGCGATATAGCTGGCGAAAAAGCCGTAGACGGCAATATCGAACCACTCCAGCGCGTTGCCGATGCAGGTGGCGAACAGGGTTTTATACAACCCCGGCCGTACCGCCGTATTTTCTTTGCTCATGCCTCACCTCCGTTACGGTGCGCCTGGTGCTGCGCCAGCAACTGTGCGCCACGCTCGCCGAAGTCGTAATAAAGGCGGGTCATAATTTCCAGCCCTTCACGGGCCAGTTGCACCGGCAGATGCTCATCCGCCGCGTGCTGGCCGCAGGCGGGATAGGAGTGCGGCACCCACAGCGTGGGCAGCCCCAGAATATCGGCAAAGACATCATTGGGCAGGGATCCGCCCAGATTCGGCAGCAGCGCAGGCGGATGCGGCGTTACGCCATTCATCGCCTCCAGCGCCCAGTCGACCAGCGGATCGGTGGGATCAAAACGGGTGGCCGGGGTGCCGCGCACCTCTTCGATCTCCACCATGGTAAAGCCCCGGGCGTCGAGATGTTCGCGAATATGGCGCGCCAGGTTCTGCCAGTCGGTGCCCACCACGAAGCGTAGCTGGCAAACGGCGCTGGCCTGACCGGGAATGGCGTTCATCGGCTGCTGCGGATTTCCGGCCAGCAGGGTCAGCACCTCAAGGGTGTTGCCTGCAAACAGGCGCTCTGCGGGCGTGAGTTCGCGCTCCCCCCAGCCGTCGCTCAGGGACGGATCGCCGGGATTTCCGCCGGGCTCTACCTTCGCAAGGATAGCGCGCAGCGCGGGCGTAGGGGCGGGAGGGCGCAGCGCAGCAACCTGCAATTCACCCCGGGCATTCACCAGCGATGCGATGGCGCTGGCCAGTTGAGTACCGGGATTACTCAGCAGGCCGCCCCAGTTGCCGGAGTGATAATCCTGACTTCGGGCCCGGATGATGAGGCGAAAATTTACGCTGCCACGGGAGCCCAGAAACAGCGTGGGGCGGGACTCATTAAGTCGTGGCCCGTCAGAGGCGATCAACAGATCGGCTTTCAGCGCCGTTTTCATCTGCTGGCAGACTTCCGCCAGACCGGGGGAGCCTATCTCCTCACCGAGTTCGAACAGCCATTTGCAGTTAAATCCCAGCCGGGCGCCGCGCGCCTGCCATACCTGCTCCAGCGCCGCCAGATTAATGCTGTGCTGTCCTTTATTATCGGCACTGCCGCGCCCGTACCAGCGGCCATCGCGTTCCACCAGTTGCCAGGGGGAGAGCCCCGGACTCCAGCGTTCCGGGTTGCCAAACACCACATCGCCGTGGCCGTAGCCCAACAGCGTGGGCAGGGCTTCATCCTCAATGCGGCTGGCGAGCAGGAAAGGTCTGTCGGCGCGCCGGGGATTGTCGAGGATTTCGATATCAAAACCCATGCGGCTCAGCTCCGGCGTCAGCGCCTGCCGGTAATACTGCATCAGTGCGTCATCGCTGTCGCTGCGCTGGCTTTCGCCGCGAATGGCAATGCGCTGCGCAAGCCGTTCGCGGAACGCGCCGCTGTCGAACCAGGTCAGCGCCTGATCTACGGTCTGTTGTAATGTCATGGTGTTTGCCCTGTCTGCGGTTCCGGTCCGGCCGGATTCTGTTGTTGTCATTTTGTTCTAAACCAGCGCAAGCATTGCCACAATCATAATAATTGCAACTGACCTTTGCCTTTTATATAAAGCAGAATGCACAACCAGGAGGCAGGGCCATGTTAAATACCGAATTACGCTACTTTCTGGCTGTGGCCGCCAGCGGCTCGCTGAGCAGCGCCAGTCAGCAACTGTATGTAGCCGTCTCGGCCATCAGCCGCCAGATCCAGAAACTGGAAGGGCGGCTTGGGGTGCCGCTGTTTGAACGCCACGCCCGGGGCATGGTACTGACCGATGCCGGACAGATTCTGGAAAATCACGTGCGTAAAAGCATGTTGGATATGGAACACGCCATCGCCGCGATTCAGGGATTGACGGCAATCCGTCGCGCGCTGGTCCGTATTGCCTGTACCGACGGCATGGCGTTCGATCTGCTGCCAGGATTACTGAGTCGTTTCCGGCATCAGCATCCCGGCGTCACCTTTGAATTACAGGTGGGTACGGCGATGCAGGTGGCGGAGTGGGCCCGTAACGGCAATTGCGACCTGGCGTTTCAGTTCAGTCTGGCCCCGGAGCGCGATGTGGATATTGTGGACTCCTGGCCCGCGCCGGTGCTGCTGCTGATGCAACCCGACCACCCGTTGACCCGCCAGCCGGTGGCAATGGCGGATTTACGTCATTATCCGCTGGCGTTGCCGGAGCAGGGCACCACCATTCGCCAGCTGGTCGATCTTTCGTGCCGGATGGAGGGGACTTTCCTTGAACCGGTGCTGAGCGCCAATAATTTCGCCACCCTCTATATGTTTACCCTCAACACGCCGCAGGCCATTAGCGCCTGTAGCCACTTTAGCGTGCTGTGGCGCGCACGGCAGGACGGTATGCAGCTAAGATCGGTCGACAGCCCGTCGCTCAGCCAGCGAACCCTGCAACTTCAGGCGCCTTCAGGGCGGCACCGTTCGGCGGCGCTAACGCAATTTATTGAGTTTACCCGCCAGCAGCTTGACCAGTACGGCGCGCCTGATTAAACCGCAGCGGTCAAAAAACTCGCATCATGCGACCGACGGGATTAATATCGCTACCAACAGGTACGAAATGCTCGAACAGGTACGATTTAATCGATCCGGAGGTCGTCATGAACAGTTTCACCGCCAGTGAAGCAAAGGTACAGTTTGGTGAACTTATCAGCCAGGCCATGCGGGAGCCCGTCAGTATTACCAAAAATGGACGTCCAAAAGTGGTTGTGATGTCCTGGGAAGACTACAACGAAATTGAAGCGCTGAAGCTGCGTTATCTCCGAGCCACCCTGGCGCACTCTATCGCTCAGGCTGAGCGGGGCGAGTTACATGATATTGATGATGTATTCAGTGAACTTACGCCAGACGAACTGAGTAAGGCCGGAAAAAATCAGGGATGACAGTACGGTTCACCACGGATGCGCGAACCCAGATTCGTGAGATACGGGCATATTCTCAGCATCGCTGGGGGCGGGATGTGGCCAGTTTATATGCGCAGACGCTGCGTGTGACGATGACCGATATTCTTGACCGGCATCCATCTCCCGGTCGCGATCGCAGCGACGATCTCGGCGATGGTATCTTTAGCTTTCCCTGTCAAAGTCACCTGATCTACTACCGCGAAACCGATGACGGAATCGTCATTATCGGCGTGCTGCACCACTCGCAGGATCCCGTGCGCCATTTCCCTCATCCATAATATTTCGCCTGACGCATTTCCCGCCACCTTCGGCTACGCTTCATCACAGGCAAGATACGGCCGCACCCTTCGCGACCGTTCATACCTTAAGCAACAAGGAGACTGTGAATGAAGAGTGAAACCTTTGGGCGGGGGCCGGTAATCACCGGCCTCTATGAACTGCTAAATCCGCTACCGCTGGGCTTCTTTGCCGCTGCCTGGTTATTCGACATCATCTATATCAACAGTACCCAGATATTCTGGACCCACGGCGCGAGCTGGCTGATTGCCATGGGTCTGGTCATCGCCATTATCCCGCGTTTGCTGAATCTGTTTCTGGTGTGGAGCGGCGGCAGTAGCGCCTGCTCGCCGGTAAAGGTTCACTTCTGGCTGTCGCTGGTCGCCATCGTGCTGGCGATTATCAACGCCTTTGTTCACAGCCGTGATGCCTGGGCCGTGGTGCCCCTGGGTGTAACGCTTTCCACGCTGGTAGTGGTACTGCTGACCATCGCCAATCTGCAACAGGCACTGCGTGATCGAAGCCGGGAGGAGAATGATGAATAAAAAACTGTTAGCGCTGGCAGGCGCGCTGCTGCTGGCTGGCTGTGACGATAGCGCCAAACTGGATCCCATGAGTCAGGTCGGTCCCAACCCGGAACTGCCCGAAGCGCGAAACTTTCTGATTCCGCCGATGCAGGTGCCGGAAGGGGTGCCCTGGAAGCAGGGAGAGATGCCTCAGGTAGCCGAAGGGCTGAAGATCGAAAAAATCGCCGATGGCCTGATGAATCCGCGCCAGCTTTATACGCTACCAAATGGCGATATTCTGGTAGTGGAAGCCAGCGGGCCGCCGAAGCCGACCAGTATGCCCAAACAACTGATTACCGGCATCATTAAAAATGCCTCGGGGAAAGGGGGCGCCGGAGGAAACCGTATCACGCTGCTGCGTAAGCAGGACGATGGTCGCTGGCAGAAGTTTCCCTTCCTCGATCACCTGTTTTCACCGTTCGGCGTACAACTGGTCGGCAACAAACTCTATGTCGCCAACGCCGATAGCCTGAGGGTTTACCCCTATCAGAACGGTCAGACCCATATCAGCGATCCCGGTCGGGAACTGACCGAGCTGCCGTCTGGCGTTAACCATCACTGGACCAAAGCGCTGCTGGCAAGCCCGGATGGCAGTAAGCTTTACGTTGGCGTGGGCTCCAATAGTAATATCGGTGAAAACGGGCTGGATGCCGAATACCGCCGCGCCGCGGTACTGGAGGTGGACAGTAACAGCGGCGCCAGCCGTATCTACGCCAGCGGCCTGCGCAATCCCACCGGACTCCAGTGGGAACCGCAGACCGGCAAGCTGTGGGCCATCGTTAACGAACGTGATGAGATAGGCGCCGATCTGGTGCCAGATTATATGACTGCGGTGCAGGAAGGGGGCTTCTACGGCTGGCCTTACAGCTACTTTGGCCAGCATCTTGATGAGCGGGCACAGCCTCAGCGCCCGGATCTGGTGAAGCAGGCCATCAAACCCGACTATGCCCTGAGTTCCCACGTAGCGCCGCTGGGGCTGCTGTTCTATACCGGCGACAATATGCCGAACTATCGGGGCGGCGCCTTTGTGAGTGAACACGGTAGCTGGAACCGCTCGCCGCTCAACGGCTATAAAGTGGTATGGGTGGCCTTTAAGGATGGCAAACCGGTGGGCGAACCCCAGCCGGTGGTCACGGGCTTCCTGTCAGAGGATCAGAAGACGGTGCGCGGTTTGCCGGTAGGTCTGACCATGGATGGCGAAGGCGCGCTGGTGATTGCTGACGACGCCGGTAGCGCGGTATGGCGCGTCTCTACCCGCGAATAGCAAAAACGGGGGCCATTGCGCACTTCTGGCGCGATGGCTCCCCACAGAAATGCTGTAATAGCCCTTTAGCCTGCAACGGAGACGGCGATGAAATTCTGTCTGACGCGCTATCTGACGCGCATTGACTATAAGGGCAGGGCGCAGGCCGACCTTGCGACGCTGCGCGATATTCATCTGCACCATGTCTGCGCCATTCCTTTCGAAAACCTGGATGTGCTGCTGGAGCGCCCCATTCAGCTCGACGCCGAATCGCTGTTCGCCAAGCTGGTTGTCGCCCGGCGCGGCGGCTACTGCTTTGAGCAGAACGGTCTGTTAAAGCTGGCGTTGAACGCTCTGGGATTCGACGTCGAGGATCTGGCGGCCCGGGTGCTGGTGATGGCGCCCGCGGAAATGCCGCCGCGCACTCACCGGCTGATGCGTATCCGCATTGACGATCAATGGTGGCTGGCCGATGTCGGCTTTGGCGGCAGTACCCTAAGCGCGCCGATACGGCTGATGGCCGATCAACCCCAGCAGACGCCCCACGGTCGTTACCGTCTGGTGCGCCAGGAACCAGGCTGGCTGCTGCAACGCTGGCAGGAGGAAAACTGGCAACCGCTCTATCTGTTCGATTTAGCCATGCAGTACCCCAGCGATTATCAGATGGCTAACCACTATGTCGCCAGTTGGCCGGAATCCCATTTCCGCCATCATCTGCTGATGTCGCGCTGGCTCCCCGATGGCGGGCAGCTACGCCTTTATAACGATCGACTGACCCGCTGCGACAGCGATGGGAATGAAATGCAACAATTATTTAACGATTCATCTTCATTATTTACCGCACTGCGTCAGGCATTTAATTTAGGGACGGATGATAAAACTCACGGAATTAGCGAAACGGCATTTCATCAAATATGGTCTGATTTGAAAATCCTTAAATAAAGTGGCGGACCTGAACGCAATGTATTAACGTTAAAAGACATTAACTGCTTAATGAGCAAAAATCATGAACTCTCTAAGGTATCTCTCTTTTGGCGGTGCCACGCCGCTGTTGTTGCTGATTGCACGTCTGATGATTGTTGCGCTGTTCTTTATTTTTGGCCTGCCTAAACTGACCGGCTTTAGCGGCACGGTGCAGTACATGGCAATGCTGGGCGCGCCAGCGCCGACCGTGGCCGCCGGGGTGGCGGTGGTGATGGAAGTAGTGGCGCCGATTCTGATTGCGCTGGGCTTTTTTACCCGCCCCGTTGCCGTACTGTTCTTTTTCTATACTCTGGGCACGGCCTTTATCGGCCATGCCTACTGGAATATGACCGGCGATGCCGTTCAGCCTAATATGATTAATTTTTATAAGAATGTAAGCATTGCTGGGGCCTTTATCCTGCTGGCCATTACCGGGCCCGGCGCTATCTCACTCGATCGCCGCTAATCAACAGAAAGCTGCGGGCTAAAGACCTGCAGCTTTATTTTTATCGGGTTCTGACATTCAGTGGAACGAAAACTTACTAACCAATTTAGAGTTCCCCTGTGCCCAAGATGACACGACACAACTGCTTTCCACTTTCCGCTAAGATGGCTCTGGAAACTGTATGACGGTTTTACCCCCGGTTAACTCAGGCCATTACATCGAAGGTAATCTGCATCATCAATGTAATTAATTCCGTATTTTCTTTGCCAGTGCACAACGCTTAAATAGAATTGTGCTATTTTGCGTTTTTATGGATCCTACACATCAGACAGGAAGTCAGAATGATAATCAGCCCGCCGTTTATCCGCTCCAGGAACGCCGGAGAAAGTGACCCGTCATGGGTAAACAGAATGATGCCCGTGGATATCAACCGGGGTTTTCCTCTCAACCAGAACGCCTCATGGCACGGTGGCGTACATGTTCTTCACACTGACCGCCAGGCGGAAGGATACGATTCCATCGAATTTGTCCGCGCCATCGCGGATGGGATGGTGATCTCTTTCCGTTCGCCGTCCTCCACCGACAGGCGCGATGCCTTCCCGCTGAATTACAATGGCAGAACCGATGACGGCTATGTGCTGCTGAAGCATGAAACCGAGATCGGGGAAAACTGCAGCGTCGTGTATTACTCCCTGTATATGCACCTCCGGGACAGGCTGGATCCCGCTATCAGGAACGGAGCCAGAGTCTGGCGCAGGGACCGCATCGGGCAAAGCGGCATGGTGGATAACGTGAATGCCTTTCACTTTGAGGTGTTCTGTGACAACGAAAATATGCTGAAACTGACCGGGCGAACCACTCCAGAGCTGGATATCACCCGTGACGGCAGAGCCGATACCGTTTATGGCGATATCCATTTTTACCTCCCCCCCGGAACACACTTTTACGCCTTCGTGCCTAATTCAGCCTCACCGGACACAGACCACCTGAATGTCGTTCATACCAGTGCGGAACCGCTGTTCGTCAGCATGACCTTCGAAAAAGGGGACTGTACGATGGTCACCCGCAGGCAGAACGCCACCATGGCGGCGCTCTTCGACCTGGTGGGGGAGCCGCTGGTGAACACCGACGCCAATCCGACAGACAATACCATGACAGAAACATCGCTGAAATATGAATACAATTTGTACAACATATCCAGGCGCCTTTACCCGCAGAATCCCTCTGCCGGTTTCGAACTGCTCCGCTTCGGGCGAGTCATCAGTACCGGACATGAAACCCTGATGCCTGCTAATGCCCCACTGTGGCGTACCGTCAGCTTTCCCGGCGGGACGGGTATGGTCAATCTGGCCTCTTCCGACATCAAAAAATTCAGCGATGCTGACTTCCCGCACTGGACAGGGTGGCGGATGGTGAACGATGACACGGACAATAACAGCCAGTGTAACTCCCCCCTTATTGCCGGATTGCAGCAAAGCGGACATCTGAACGACCTGAGCAGCCGTCTGGTCTGTCATTTCCCGCTGGAATGGAATGCATCCACCTTTGACCCGCGCTATGACTGGCTGAAAACCGGCTCTGACGATGTTCCTGCGATGGCAGAAAAGGACTATAGCCAGCTCCGGGACCATGTCTTTGCGCTGTGCTTTGACGCGGGTACCCCCGGCACAGGCAGGCTGTGGCATTTCCATCCGGTGGCATTCATCAGCCACTTCCGTAAGTGCTGCTGGCTCAGTAAACCGGAGCTGAAACAACTTGTTCCCCGGTACCTGTTAAGAATGGTCGGCCGGAATGATTACCGATGGGAGGATATCACTTACCGGGATGGCGCAGGGAGCGTCGCGGACAATATCCGCACGCATATGAACAGGGCAATGCAGAAACACCTGATTACCACCCCGCTGCGCATTGCCTGTTTTCTGGGGAACGGTATACAGGAAACGGGCTGGCTGGGGTCCATGGAAGAAGGCTACCGGTATACGGAAAGGGATCCGCACACAGGTCGGGTCATTCGCCGCTATAACATCTGGTATTACCCGTGGTACGGGCGCGGTTTGTTACAGCTCACTAATCCTGAAAACTACTTTAAGTATTTCAGCTTCAGGGGAAGAACCTTCAGGGGAAGAACCTACCCTGAAAATATTAAAAACGCCCTGATAAGGGAATACAGCCGTCTGTATTCAAACCGGGACCTTCGTTATACCGACAATCACCTGTCTGATACTGAAAACCACGTCCCTGAAAACATTATTCGGTGGAGAAATAACGTCAGCAGCGACCTGCATGAGGCAGCCAGCAGCGCCGGATTTTACTGGGTATCAACAAATATGGCGTATTATGCTGACAGCGAACATGTCCTGGAGCGATGCAGCGTTAATACCCGGCGGAGCGGGATAAAGATTTACTATCGCAGCCAGGCATTCTGGCAGGCCAGCGCCGCCGTTAACCTGCCAAACCAGATCAACAACAGAGAATACCGGGGCCTGAATGGCTTTCATGACCGCTGCTGCGTATACGGCAGCGCGATAGCCGTCCTTACCGAGCAAAAATTCCCGGACAGTAATAACAATCTGGTCAACGAAAAACCTGAATCAGACCAGCTAAGGAGATGATAATGAAAAAATTATTACTGCTAATGACGACCCCTTTTTTTTCCTTTGGAAAAATAACGCCGGAGATTTCTACGCCTGATAAATTCAGTGAAAATTTATTTGATCAAATCACATCGAGTAACTATCTGGCGGCTACAGGCGGCTGCAAGGTTATTTCCTTGAAAGTATTTCATCCTCCTGAACATAAGAAATACCCATCGGATCCCTGGCGTTGCCTGTTCTCTGTTGATGTTATTGAGGATGGATATGGGCCAGGGCAAGTCCTACCTGAAAAGGTCTACCTTGATAAAAAAACAGGAGTATGGAGAAAGAAAAGGTACACCCTGAGTAGGGAAAGTACCCGGCGTTCTCTGGAGGTTTATGGCATCAAAAGTCTGAGCGAATTACAGCCTTTGGAGCTGTATAATATCCAGGCCGTCAATGCCCGTGGCTATGCGGTTATCGACAGCAATATTCCTTTGTGGGAAAAAAAGAAAGGGGTGCAAAAAAATCTCTCATTTTGCCTGATACAAAACCAGAGCTATTCTGCGATTTGTGGCTACGGTCCAGTGGCCTACGACGGAAAGGAAGTCGATTTCACCCCCTATATGCTCAAATCCCTTGAGACCGTCGAAATGGGGCTGCCAGAAAAATCAAATAACTGACCCCAATTCAGGGTCATAAAACAGCTCAGGCTTTTAGAGGCAAAAGGATCTAATAAGGATCTTTTTGCTTGCCTTGGCTTACCACAATCTCTTAGCGTGACTCTTCGTTCCCATAGGTATCATCCCGCGCTCACCTTGCCTCCCACAGCATATTTCCCTATTCTTCAGCCTCAGTTCACTATCTGCCAGCGGAAAAGAGGCGGATTTGCTATTTTTTATTCTATTTTGGCGCCTGATGAATGGAAATCGTCGGTCTGTCACCGCTACCCCTGGAGCGTAATTCATGAGTCAACAGTGGTCATCCCGTCTCGGGCATGTCCTTGCCGCCGCGGGATCCGCCATCGGCATTGGCGCCATCTGGAAATTCCCCTATGTCACGGCCACCAACGGCGGTGGCGCCTTTGTGCTGATGTTCCTGTTTTTCAGCTTTACGCTGGGCCTGGCGATACTGCTGGCCGAGATTCTGCTGGGAGCCGCAACCCACTCCGGCGTGGTGAACGCTTTTAAGAAGGCTGCAGGACCACGCTGGCGCTGGCTGGGTGGCATGGGGGTACTGACCGGCTGGTTTATCTTCAGCTTCTACAGCGTGGTGGGGGGCTGGACCATCGGCTACACCGGACTGGCGGCTGCGGGGAAACTCAGCACCGGCAGCACCCAACAACTGGGTCAGTTGTTTAACGACTACATCAGCCATCCGGTCTGGCCAGTGTTGACCCATCTGCTGTTCAGCGGCCTGACCTGTTTTGTGGTGCTGGGCGGCGTGCAGAGCGGGCTGGAGAAGGGCAGCAAAATCATGATGCCGCTGCTGTTTCTGATTATGCTGGTGCTGATCGTCACCGGTATGTCGTTGCCCGGCGCCTCGGCCGGTCTGCATACTTTCCTGAACCCGGATTTTTCGCATGTCACCGCAGGTAGCGTGCTGGATGCGCTGGGGCTGGCCTTCTTTTCGCTGTCGGTGGGGCTGGGGGTGCATGTTACTTATGGAGCCTATCTGCCGGATAACCGCGGCGTCGCCCGTTCCGGACTGTGGGTGGTGATCCTCTCCTGTATCGTCTGCGTCCTGGCGGGGCTGATGATCTTCCCGGCGCTGAGCGCTTCAGGGCTGGGGATGGATTCCGGCCCGGGCCTGACCTTTATGACTATGCCGGTGTTTTTTAACTGGCTGCCGGGCGGCATTATCTGGGCGGTGATGTTCTTCCTGCTGCTGCTGGTAGCGGCGCTGTCGTCCTCAATCTCGCTGCTGGAACATATCGTCACCTTCCTGCAACAGCGTTTTGGCTGGTCACGGCGTAACAGCGCGCTGCTGACTACCGCCAGCGTCATGCTGGCAGGTATTCCGATTACCCTGTCGTTCGGTATTCTCAAAGACTGGACGCTGTTTAATAAGACCCTGTTCGATATTCTGGACTATCTGACCTCGAACCTGATGATGCCGCTGTTCGGTATCGCCATCAGTCTGTGGTTTGGCTGGTCGAAGAAGAGCGCTGCGCTGATGCCCGGCGATCTTTCGCCATTCTGGCGCGGCTGCCTGAAGCTCACCTGGCGCTTTATCGCACCGCTGTTTATCGGCGCTATTTTGCTGCACGGCGTGTTCGGCTAGTTTCCCGTCTTAGCGGTGCTGGCGCCAGAAGCGTGCGCCAGCACCAAATTTCAGTGCATACGCTGAGGTAATTTCTGAATAAACCAATCCGTGTGACATCTTGTGCCAGACTTCAGATGCGACTTTCTTCTTTAATCTGATGTCTCTACGCACGGGGGATGTTTATGCTGGACAGAATTACCGCACATACGCCTCTCGGCCCTGACGAGCTGAAGTTTTTGTCACTGCAGGGCAGTGAACAACTTTCCCGGCCATTCGCCTTTCAGGTGGCGCTACTGAGCCAGAATTTCCACCTCGACAGGCGAGCTCTGCTGGGTCAGTCCGTCACCCTGGCGATCCCCACCCAGAATCTGCTTACGCCTCGCTATCTGAATGGCAAAGTGACCGAAGCGGCGCTGCGTAACGAAGAGATCGACGGCACCCGCTATGCGCTCTATCAGCTGCGTCTGGAACCGGATCTCTGGCCGATGATGCGCGATCGCAATCTGCGCATCTTTCAGCAGCAGACGGTGCCGCAAATCGTCAAAACACTGCTGGCGGAACAGAACGTGCAGTGTGAAGACCGCCTGACTGGCAGTTATCGTCAGTGGGAATACTGCGTGCAGTATCAGGAAAGTAGCTACAACTACATCAGCCGCCTGATGGAGCTGGAAGGCATCTACTACTTTTTCCGCCACGAAATGGGCAAACATACCCTGGTGTTGATGGATGCACCACAGTCTCACCAACCGTTCAAAGGTTATGAGAGCATCCCGTATCACGTAACGGCATCCGGCGGCACGACCCGGGAAGAGGGGGTCAGCCAGTGGGCGGTGAACGATGTAGTGACGCCGGGTATTTACAGCCTTGATGATTATGACTTTCGCAAGCCCAATGCCTGGCTGTTTCAGGCCCGGCAGAATCCGGCGTCGCCGAAACCGGGGCAGATAGACGTCTACGACTGGCCAGGACGCTTTGTCGACCATCAGCATGGAGAGTTTTATGCCCGCATCCGCCAGGAGGCCTGGCAGGCGGAACATCAGCAGATTAGCGCCACCGGCACAGCCTTAGGGATAGCGCCGGGCCACACCTTCAGCCTGCATAACGCGCCTTCGACCCGTGACAGCGAAGAATACCTGGTCACCCGGGCGGAATATCGGCTGCGCGATAACCCATATGCCAGCGGCGGCGAAGCCAGCGAGCAGCGTATCGACTTCAATGTCATACCGGCGGATATCGTCTTTCGCCCCCGGCAGGAAGCCGAGTGGCCGAAGACTTACGGGCCGCAAACCGCCAGAGTAGTCGGGCCGAAAGGCGAATCCATCTGGACCGATAAATATGGCCGCATCAAAGTGAAATTCCATTGGGATCGCCTGGCGGCGGGGGACGATACCAGCTCCTGCTGGGTGCGGGTCTCCAGCGCCTGGGCCGGTCAGGGCTTTGGCGGGGTGCAAATTCCCCGGGTTAACGACGAAGTGGTGATCGACTTTATCAATGGCGATCCTGACAGGCCGCTGGTGATTGGCCGGGTCTACAACGAAGCCAGTATGCCGCCCTGGGCGCTACCGGCAGCGGCAACGCAAATGGGCTTTATGAGCCGCACCAAAGATGGTTCGGCGGAAAATGCCAACGCCCTGCGTTTGGAAGACAAGGCCGGTGCCGAACAGGTGTGGATTCAGGCCGAACGCAATATGGATACCAACGTTAAAATGGAGGAAAGTCATACTGTCGGGACCAATCGCACCAAAACCGTCGGTGCCGATGAAACCAGCCACATTAAACAGAACCGGACCAAAAACGTTGATGGCAATGAAACGGTAGCCGTTGGACAAAATCGCACCAAAACCATCAGCGGTAACGAAACCACCACCATCAAACAGAACCGCAGCGACACCATTGAGGGCAATGAAACCCTGACGGTGCAGCAAAACCGCAGCGAGAGCATCACGGGCAATCACGACGCCACGGTGAAAGGCAATCAGACCATGACGGTAAGCCAGGAGCGATCCCGCACTGTAAACGGCAATGAGAAGGTCAGTATCGCCAAAAATCGCAGCGTTCAGGTGACCGGTCATCAAACGCTGGGCGTCAACGGCAATCGCGAAGCCTCCATTGGCGGTAATGAAAACAAAATCATTACCAAAAAGCAGGAAGTCAGTATTGGCGCAGGGCGCTCTATCGTGATCAACGGCGGCGATACCCGCTATACCGACGGCACGGTGAGCGACGGCGCATCGCAGAGATTCCAGATTAGCGTGGGGGAATCCACGGGCATCATGCTATCGCCCGGCAGCATCGAAATTGTCGCAGGCGGCGCCAGTATTACCATCAACGCCGACGGTGTCATGGTCAATGGCAGCAAAATCGAACTTAACGCCTGACGGAAGCCGATGATGCAAAGTCACGCGAGAAACCCCACCGAACAGCTAATGGCGCAACTGGAGCTGCTGTGGCTGGAAGCCAGCGAGGATCCGCAGGCGCGCCTGTTTATCTGGCGGGTAAAGGCGAATGCCGAAAGCCTGGTGCAGGCATTTATCGCCCTGCAACAGCAGCCGCCGGGGGATTACAGCGCGCCGGATCTGTTTATTGGCCTGATGGCGCCGTTCGACACCGGCTACGGCTACAGCCATGAACTGGCGGATGAGTTTATCGAACGTTATGAAGCCAGCGAAGGCGAGCAGGGCTGGGATTTCGAGCCTCTGTTGCCGTGTTACAGCGCGGCGCAGTGGCAGGCGCTGCTCGGTAACTTTGCAAAAGAGCACCAGGATCGGTTGCGCTATGTGGTGACGGTACTGACGCCGGAATCGGTCAGCGATGACGCGGCGCTAATGCGCTGGCTGACTCAGAGCGTGGAACAGATAGCCCCCGACGTGCGGATGATGCTTATCGATACCCTGGAACAGCCCACCTGGCAGGCGCTACAGCAGGCCTTTCCCCGGCGGGTGCGGCTGTTAACGCCGGATATCGACGGTATGAAGCTGATGCAGCAAACCGCCAGCCAGCTAAGTGATAGCGATAGCGATCGGCTGCGCTGTCGGCAGTTTATGGCCGATGCCATGCTGCTGCTGGAGCGGGGAACACCGCAGCAGGTGGAAGCCCGGGCCGGTCTGGCGCTGGCCATCGCGCATCAAAAGGGGTGGTCGGAACAGCAGGTGGTGATGCACAACATGATCGGCGGCGCCTGGCTAAAGGGGAACGCGCCCCACAAGGCGGTTGAGGCATATCATCAGGCTCGCCATACAGCGCAGTTTGTCGGCGCTCAACCGCTGCGGGCCGCGCTACAAATGCAAAGCGCGTTTGGCGAAGGCGGCGCGTGGTTTAGCGCCGGAGAATACCGGCGGGCCGCCGAAGCATACCGGGCGGCTGCCGTGCTGGCCCAACGGGCGGAAAATCGGGTGCTGGAAATAGAGGGGTGGCGGATGGCGGGACGCTGCCTGGTGCTGGGTGGCGATGGTATCGCGGCCATGAGCGATTATGCCCGGGCGATTGATGCCGCGCGCCCGCTGTCGGCCGGGGAGCGGGCACAAACCACGCTACCGCTGGCGCTTTCGGATCTGCTACATCTTCAGGACAGCAGACGCGCCCAGGCGCTGGAGCGCTGCGCAGAGTCGTACCAGCAGCGTAAGAACCGCTTTATTGCTGACGCTGAAAACACCGTAGCACGGCACGCCGCGACGCCTGCGGTGGTCAGGCAGGTGGAATGCCGGTTACAGCAGAGCCTGGAGCTTAGCTTTCTGCGGGCCAGAACCCAGCGCGAACAGTTAATTGTTGATGGCTGTCCGGCGTTCCGCCAGATAGTCGCCATTGGCCGCCAGTATTTACATCCCCACTGGAATGGCCTGCCGGACATCGCTCATCCGTTCGATGCTCCGCCGGGGCAGTGGCAGCAGATGCCGCAATCCATGGCCCAGCCGGACGACGCGGCGGGCGAATTTATCCAACAAACAGACTCAAGGACCCGGCATGAAAAAGGTGGTGATAATCGTGGCGATCGTACTACTGGCGATCGGCTTTGTTAGCCTGTCAGACAACGAGATGGCCAGCGAGGCGCGCAACTTCCTGCAAGCCCTGCTGCGCGCGATGTTTTGACCGGAAAGCGTCAGAGGCTGACTTATGCACTCAAGCTCGCACTTTGATCCCCAGCTTGGGATAGACATTCACACCTATCCGGTTGGGCCATTGCCGACACCGCATATCGCGCTGGTATTTGACGTTTTTGATTATCTGCCGGTGCTGGGCACCACGGTTAACGTCAACGGTATTAAACGCGCCAGTGCGGGCACCGGCGGACTGGCGGTGCATATTCCCGTCGGCGGCCCGTGGCTGCCGCCACTGCGTTTACCTGGCGGGCCGCAGCTGGACGATGAACTGTTTATGGGAAGCCAGACGGTGCGGGCCGACGGCGAACCTTTTGCGCGCATCACGATGCCGGTGCTGAGCTGCAATTTTGTCGGCATGATACCGCCGTTGCGGCCAAAGAGACTCAGCAAACCGAAACCGCTATCGCTAACCATGCCGCTAACCACCAATCTGGCGCTGCCGAATAAGGTGATCGTCGGTGGGCCTTCCACCATTAATGTGGTGGCGCTGATGATGCGCGCGGGGTTAGCCGGTCTGGGTAAGGGGCTGAAAAAATTTAAAAAAACGCCGCGCTATCGCAAATTTATGGAACAGTTTCAGGCCTTTCGTCGCAAGCTGTTTAAGAATATGGATCCCGGTTTTTTGAAATGCAAAGTACTGCGGGCCGAGCCGGTAGATATTCGGGATGGCAGCGTGGCGCTGGAACATCGGGACTTCCTGTTGCCGGGGCGACTGACGTTGGATTGGGTGCGCTGCTACTCCTCGGCGGATGTTGATGAGGCAGGATATTGCGGCTACGGCTGGTCAACGCCCGCCGATATCCACCTAGCGCGTAATGGAAATGACAGCCTGTTGCTTACCCGCCCGGGAGGGATGACCCTTTTTGCACAGATCCCAGAACAGCCGGGCCGCCAGCATGCCACGCCGGGCCTGCCGGACGGCGGACGCCTGTGGTGGGAACAGGACGAACAACAGCGGCGCTGGATCTATGAAGATAACGACGGCCAGCGGTATCACTTTGACGATGCTGTCAGCATGCCGCTGGCCGCGCTGGCGGATCGCAACGGTAACCGCTGGCAGTTCGTGCGCAGGCAGGGGCAGTTAGTCCGACTGGTGGAGTATGTCGCTACGGGTAAGACCGGCCGTGAGATTCATATCACCACCCGGCGTCAGCGGATTGAGGCCATGCGGCTGTACGACACCGACAACGACGCTTATTCGCCGCTCACCCGCTATGAGTACGACGCAGACCATCAACTGGCGGCGGAAATTGATGCCCTGGGCGCCGTCCGGCGCTTCGACTACCAACAGCGACGCATGATCCGCCACGAAGATCGCAACGGCCAGGCTTTCCACTACGCCTGGGACCACGACTGGCGGGTGATTCACGCCTGGGGTGATGGCGGGCTGTATGACTATCACTTCGTATACCACGATCTGTTAAACGAAGTGGAAGTGACCGACTCATTCGGCCATATCAGTCATATCCGCTTTGACAGCAGCGGTTTACCAGTCAGCGAAATTGATCCGCTGGGGGGTAACACGGTCTTTACCTATGATGAACTGGGCCGCCCGCTCAGCGTCACGCATCCCGACGGCAGACGGCATCAGTGGCGTTATAACGAACTGGGGTTAATCGGGGAAGAGATCCTGCCCGATGGTCATCGCCTGAGCCTGATCTATAACGACCTGGCGCTCCAGGAGACTCTGATAGACGAGAATGGTGCCACCTGGGAAATGGCTTACGATCCACGCGGCAACCTGCTGTTAACCCGCGATCCCACTGGCGCTGCCAGACGCTATCGCTATAACGAAGAAGGCCAGATGGTCGAACTACTGTCCGCGGACGGCGAGCGAACCACGCTGGAGTACGATCGCTATGGCTTTCCGGCACGTATAGTCAGTAGTCAGGGACCCCAGTGCCAGTTATGCCACGACCTGCGCGGTAATTTGCGTCTGAAAAGAGATGGCGCTGGTCAAAAGACCCGCTATGAGTATGACGCCAAAGACAGGCTGACTCAGATGCTTTCGCCGGGTGGAGAGCGGGTAACCATAGAATATGACCGTGAAGACCAACCTCTGTGCTATCAGGATGAAGAGGGAAATCAGACCCGGCTGCGTTACAACGGGACCGGGATGGTTACCGAATGCCTGACGGCGGACGGCGAGCGCGTGGCTTATCACTATGACAGCGAAGACCAGCTAACGGCGGTGGTCAATGCCCTGGACCAGAGCTGGCAATTGCGGCGCGATGCCTTAGGGCGAGTCACCGAAGAGGTGGATTACTGGGGGCAGACAACCCGCTATCAGTGGGATTCCACCCAACATTTGCTGCGCCGCACCGACCCGTTAGGCCACTCACTCGATTATGGTTATGACCGTGCCGGTCGGCTGAAAGAGAAACGCAGCGGCGACCGGCTGTTAACCCAATATCGCTACGATCCCAGCGGTCAGATGACCGGCTGCGATAACGGCTGGCGTCAACTGGCATGGCGTTACGATGCCGCAGGCCGGATAGTCACCGAAGAGCAGGATGGTTTTATAATAAGGCATCACTATAACGGTAACGGACAGCCCGTTCTGCGGGAAAGCGACGCCGGGCATCGGGTGGCGTTTGGCTGGAATGATGCCGGGCAACTCTCTTCGATTACCCTCAATGATGACTCACCGGTAACGCTGACTTATGACCATGCGGGCAGACTGAATAAAGAGCAGTTGAGCGCCGAAGTGGCGCGCCAGATAGAGTACGACAGTGACGGTCGGCTGACCGCATGGCAAACGCTACAGGGTGAATTACCGCTGTTTTCAACCGGCTATCGCTACGACCGACAGGGCAATATGACCCGGCGCAGCGATAGCCAGTGGGGGGACGATGGCTATCACTATGATGCGGTCGGGCGGCTGCTGGCCCATACCGATCCACAGGTGCATATCCATCGCTTTATCCAGGATGCAACCGGCAACCGGCTGACGCACAAAGTCCATGCATCGCCGGAAGACTGGTATCGCGAAGGAGATTATAACGATACGCACTATCTCTTTGACAGAGCAGGTAATTTACGTCAGCGCCGATATACTGACGGCAGTCGCCAGGAGTTTATCTGGGACGAAAGCCAGCAACTGATTGCCGTACGTCAAGGTGACAACGTCACGCACTATGCTTACGATGGCCTGGGGCGGCGGGTGTGCAAGCAAACGGCCCAGGAAACCCGCTGGTTTTACTGGCAGGGGGATGCATTACAGGCGGAAGTCAGCGCACCGGGCGGCCCACCGCTGCAACCGCTGGCGCTGTATGATGTCGCAGGTCGTCTGAAACGCCAGAAGGCCCAGGCGGCGCTCTTTAACAATCTACGGGAATATGTCTACTACCCGGGCAGTTTCTATCCGTTTGCACTGCTAACCCAGCAGGAAGGCGAGCGCAACAGCTATCACTATCACTGTGACCCGAACGGCATGCCGCTGAGGCTGACCGCAGGCAATGGCGAAATCGTCTGGTCGCAACGCTGTGGGGTTTGGGGCGAGCCGGGAGAGGTTTACGCCAGTCAGATCGACAATCCGCTACGCTTTCAGGGCCAGTACTTCGATGCCGAAACCGGGCTGCACTATAATCGCTACCGCTATTACTGCCCGCAGACTGGCAATTATATTAGTCAGGATCCCATCGGGCTGTTGGGTGGAATAAACACCTATCAGTATGGCGTTAATGCATTAAGTTATATTGACCCCTTTGGTTTAGACGGCGTTCCTTCCGCGAAAACGCATGCGAAAGAATATGCAAGAAAGCTAATGACAGAGTTAAGGCAGAAAAAGAGAAGCGAAAAAAGTATTCCTGTTGTGGTAACGGCTGTGGTTGACCGGCGTACCGGGAGAATTTTCTTTGGTGAATCCGGTGTCCGGCCTGATATTTCCAACCCTGTATTACTGGATGCCATGCCCAAAGATTCGCTAATACCAAATGGACGGCCCGTAAATCATTGCGGAGAGCCTGATGCGCTTAACAAAGCATTATCGGAGCGTGGCGCAAGGATGCAAGACATGGACGTTCACTCTGTTGAAACCAGAACGGGGAAAACGAAAAAACCGTGTAAAAACTGTGCAGTAACAACTGCCGGAACATTTCATAGATAATGAGGGTGATATACATGACAAATCGTCTCACTGATAGGATGAAAGAAGTTTTAAAACAATCAGGATATTCAGGCTCATCAATATATAATGATGATTTTAGTCATTCAGAGATTCTGGCTCTTTATGAGAAAAAGGGATATCTATTGGATGATGAATTTGAGTCCTTTTTGAAGGTTTTTGCTGATAAACGGCTAACTTATTCCACTAATAATGAAGAGTGGTTTTTAGATTTCTCTATAAGAAGCGTTTTGAAAAGTTATCCTAAAACCAGAATTGATATTTATGGAGAAGACCTCTCCTTGAATAATTTAATCCCATTTGCCTATGCCTATTCAGGCGAGATAGGGTTAGTCAGGGATCGGTTCAATTGGGTATACGGTATTGATGACGATATAGTCACACTGCATGGAAAGGATCTATGGACCGCTGTTAATAATATATTGAATGGGGCACAACCGAAGAGAATTGCCGGTGGAAGTTGAAGACTGGCGGCACTTGCCGGGTTAGTGTTTGCTACCCACTGTATTTGACATCCCAACATTCGGCTCTACCCTTAATCTGGTCTGACCTGAACAGGCGCTGGTCCGATAACCCGGGGGGTTAAGATGCCACAGTGGTTAAGTCTGTTGTTCATCATCCTGGCTTTTAGTTTCGTTCTGCTGTTTTCCCTGATCTACCTGCTACGCCCGACCTTTATGCCTTATCACCGCCAGGGGGTAGGCATAGAGTGGGAACAGCTCGACGAACGGGTCAGGAACCTGATCCTGGCGTTGATGCGGGCAGTGGGTTTTGCCTGGCTGGCGTGGCTGCTCAGTTGCCTGACGCTACTGGCGCTCCTGTGGCGCGAAGCGAGCGGCCCGGCATGGTGGACATTCGCCGCTCTGTTTGCTTTCGGCCTGTTAACCCAGGCGCTGGTTGCCGCGTCCTTCCGGGCCAGAACTGGCGCCAGAACGCCTGTAGGACTGATTCTGATAATGGCTGCGCTGGGCGCGGCCGGTCTGGTACTTTTCGGAGGATGATATGAACCCTGATGCACTGTTCTGGAAGGTGGTTAATGGGCAACTGCCGCTGTCAAAGGCTGCCATGACTCTGGGATGGCGCTTCGATCGTTACGATGAAGCACAGGGCGTGGTTCATGTTGAGTATCAGGCGGGCTCGGGGTTGACCAATCCGCTGGGCAATATTCAGGGTGGGATTTTGAGCGCGATGCTGGACGACTGTATGGGACCCGCGATTTATCTGGATCTGCCGCCCGGCAAGGTTGCGCTGACCATTGAATCAAAGACCAGTTTTATCCATCCGGCGGCACCGGGAGTGATCCGCGGCGAAGGCTGGATTGAACAGCGTAAGGGCGGTATCTGCTTTACCGCGGGACGCCTGCTGAATGACAGCGGCCATATTCTGGCTACCGCCAGCGCCACTTTCCGTATCGGCAGCCTGCGCTGGCATGGACTCACCATTCCAGGGCCGGTGGCGGACGGTATCATGAAATGGAAGCTGCGCCGCATCGCTGATTCCTGAAGGGTGTCCCGCCTCGCATATTCCGCCCCGGGCATTGCCATCCTGCTGCTTTCAGGCTATTACCTGTAGCCCCGGTGTAAAGGTGAGGTGGATGTGGAGCTACGTCAGTTAAGCTATTTTGTCAGCGTCATAGAGGCAGGCAGTTTTTCCGGCGCCGCGCGGCGGCTGGAGGTAGGGGTATCAGCCCTCAGCCAGCAGATAAGCCGACTGGAAAATGAACTCTCGGTACGCCTGTTGCAGCGTACCTCACAAGGAATACAGCCCACGGCGGCAGGGATGGCCTTTTTCGCCCAGGCCCAACTGACGCTGCGCCATGCCGATGAAGCGGTGAGGGCGGCCAGCCAGGCCCGGCTGGCGGGGCAGGTTAGCGTCGGGATGGCACCGAGTACCGCATCGGTGCTGGGGCTGCCCTTTATCGAAGCGATGAGTGAACGCTACGCCAGCGTGCGTCTGCACATCGTGGAAAGTCTTTCCGGTAATCTGGCGCATATGCTGGCGGCGCGCAGGCTCGATCTGGCGGTGCTGTTCCAGCAGGGGCAGCCTGAAACCTGGAGCGCCATTCCCATTCTGGAAGAGCAACTGTTTGTGATTGGTCCGCCGTCATTACTGGGGGCCGAGACCGGCGACCAAATCAGCGTGACGGCTCTCGCCGCGGTGCCGCTGATCCTTCCCAGTGCGGGGCACGGGCTGCGCGCCCTGGTGGATCGACTGTTTGCCAGTCACCATCTTGCCCTGACGCCACACCTTGAGATCGACGGCCTGGCGCTGTTGATGGCGGCAGTGCGTCACGGTGCCGGGGTAACCATCCAGCCCGGTGCCGCCGTTTCGTCACTGGGCGAATCCGATCTCCGGGTGCTGCGACTGCGTCCCCCCGCGCCGGGGCGCATTAACGCTCTGGTCAGCCTTTGCGATGACGAACTGGCACCGGCGGCGCTGGCGGCCCGGGTGGTACTCACCAGCGTGATGAGCGAGCTGGTCAGTCGTGGCCGCTGGCCGGGCGCCAGCCTTTACAAATTGTAAAACCCCCTTCAGACGGCGGCCGTATCGCCGCTGCATCCTGCCGGATAGCATGGCGATATTCATGTGATTCCGGAGTCTGATATGTTTGATGTGCTTGTGATTGGCGGCGGCAACGCGGCGCTGTGCGCGGCCCTGACGGCCAGAGAGGCCGGGGCGTCGGTGCTGCTGCTGGAAGCCGCCCCCAAAGCCTGGCGCGGCGGTAATTCGCAACATACCCGCAATCTGCGCTGTATGCATGACGCCCCCCAGGACGTTCTGGTAGAAAGTTATCCGGAACAGGAGTTCTGGGAAGATCTGCTGCGGGTCACCGGTGGTGAAACCAATGAAACCCTGGCGCGTCTGACCATCCGCACTTCGTCGCACTGTCGCGACTGGATGCGGCGCCACGGCGTCCATTTTCAGCCGCCACTTTCCGGCGCTCTGCACGTGGCGCGCACCAACGCCTTTTTTATGGGCGGCGGTAAGGCGCTGGTCAACGCTTATTACCGCAGCGCGGAGCGGCTGGGCGTGACTATCCGCTATGAAACGCCGGTGGACTTACTGGAGCTGGAAGCAGGGCGCTTTGTCGCGGCCTGGTCAGGCAATGAGCGGATTGCCGCCCGATCCTGCGTGCTGGCCTGCGGCGGTTTCGAATCCAACCGGGCATGGCTGCGGGAAGCCTGGGGCCAGAACGAACGGGGCGAATGGCCTGCCGACAACTTTCTGATTCGCGGCACCCGCTTTAATCAGGGAACGCTGCTGAAATTTATGATGGAGGCCGGGGCCGATATTATCGGCGATCCCTCTCAGTCACACTGTGTGGCTATTGATGCCCGGGCGCCGCTCTATGACGGCGGTATCTGCACCCGGGTGGACTGCGTATCGCTTGGCGTAGTGGTAAACCGCGACAGTCAGCGCTTCTACGATGAAGGGGAGGACTTCTGGCCCAAACGCTACGCCATCTGGGGACGACTGGTGGCACAGCAGCCGGGGCAGATAGCCTGGTCGATTATTGATTCCCGGGCCCCCGGCCACTTTATGCCGCCGGTGTTCCCCGGCGCCTGCGCGCAAAGTCTGCCTGCGCTGGCCGAACAACTGGGGCTCGATCCCGCCGCCCTGAGCGCCACCATTACCGATTACAACCGCGCCTGCCAGCCGGGCCAGTTCGACCATACCCGGCTCGATAACTGCCATACCCGGGGGCTGACGCCCGTCAAAAGCCACTGGGCCCGGCCCATCGACCAGCCGCCGTTTTACGGTTACGCGCTGCGACCGGGCATTACCTTCACCTACCTGGGGTTGAGGGTCAATGAACAGGCCGCGGTGCATTTCGCGGGCATTCCCAGCAGCAACCTGTTCGCGGCCGGGGAGATGATGGCCGGCAACGTGCTGGGTAAGGGCTATACCGCCGGGGTGGGCATGTCTATTGGCACCACCTTTGGCCGCATTGCCGGAGAACAGGCGGCCCGGGCCGCGCGCCAGAAGGAGTCTCACCATGCAACAGCTTAATTCCCTGATTAACGAAGCCCGCCAGTTGACCCGACCGCATGAAGAAGAGGCCAAACGGGTGATGCAGGTCTGTAATGCCTGCCGCTACTGCGAAGGATTTTGCGCGGTGTTTCCGGCCATGACCCGGCGTCTGAGCTTTAGCGATGCCGATATCCACTATCTGGCGAATTTGTGCCACAACTGCGGCGCCTGTCTGCATGCCTGCCAGTATGCGCCGCCCCACGAATTCGCCATTACGGTGCCCCAGACGCTGGCGAAAGTGCGTCTGGAAACCTGGCAGCGTTACGCATGGCCCGCCCGGTTTGGCGCGCTGTATCGCCATGCCGGAGTGACCAGCGCGCTGGCGCTGACCCTGAGTCTTAGCCTGTTTCTGCTGCTGGCGGTAGCGCTGCGTGGCGGCCTGTGGCATCCGCCGCTGGCGGGGGATTTTTACCAGATCTTCCCCCATAATCTGCTGGCGATACTGTTTGGCGGCGTGTTTGGTTTTGGTCTGCTGGCGCTAATCGTGGGCGTGATCCGCTTCTGGCGCGGCGTTTCCGGCGGTACGCCCAGACCCCCGGCGGCGCTGGAAGCAGCCCGCCACGCGCTGACGCTCACTTACCTGGACGGCGGCCACGGCGAAGGATGTAATGACGAGGACGATCGCTACACGCTGCGCCGCCGTCGCTTCCACCATTTTACCTTCTACGGTTTTATGCTGTGCTTCGCCGCGACGGTGGTGGCCACCGGCTATCACTATCTGCTGGGGCAGCCTGCGCCTTATCCGCTGCTGAGTCTGCCGGTGATTCTGGGCACTCTGGGGGGGATTGGCCTTATCATCGGCCCGGCGGGGCTATTGTGGCTTAACCTGCGGCGGGCGCCGCTGCACGGCGATGAGCAGCAGAAACCGCTGGATCGCGCATTCTGTCTGCTGCTGCTGTTAACCAGCATCACCGGACTGGCGCTGCTGGCAGGCAGGGATGGGCCGCTGATGGGGGCGCTGCTGGCGGTGCATCTCGGGGTGGTGATGGCGCTGTTTCTGACGCTGCCTTACGGCAAGTTCGCCCACGGGTTTTATCGCTGTGCCGCGCTGCTTAAGGATGCTATCGAGAAGCGCCGCGGTAAGTGACAGCGTCACACAATCAACCGCAGGCCTGCTGAATCAACGCCATTCCCTGCCGAATCTGGCGCTCAATCTCCTGACCGGACCAGCTTTCCATAACGGAAGAGAAGGGTTCAAAGGAGTAAGCGCCACGATATCCCAGTTCTTCAAGGCGCCGCACCTGGGCGGCGCTGTTCAGCCTGTCGGCATCGCTCAGCATAATACGCTGTTCGTCAGTCAGTTGTTCCATCGGGCGTGGATCCTCCACCCCGGACAGATGCACCAGTCCCACCCGGTTGATATCAAGCGTTGCCAGTTCGCGTTCGGCATCGGGCCACAGCGCGTGGTGGAAGGTATCCACCAGCAGTCGGAACGGAGCGCCCGCCTCATGAATCAGTGCCGCAGCCTCGCGCGCTGAACGCAACGAACTACAGGGGAAGCCCAGCGGCTCCACCAGACCTTCCACGTCATATTCCGCAAAAAGAGGGGCAAGCTGGCGCAGGGCGTCGATGGTCTGGCGCGCCGCTACCGGCGTTCCATCATTTAACGGACACAGCACCAGGGCCCGGGCGCCGGTCTCTTTTGCCGTTTCCAGCAACGCTCTTGCCCGCGCCATCAGCGCCTCATCGGGGCAGTTAAAGGGGTAGAGGGCGTTAATGGAGAGAATCTCAATGCCGTAGCGTTGGGCCAGTTCCCGTACCGCCCGGGGTGAAAGGTCGTCAGTCACGCTACCGCCAGACATATCGTTACGCAGCTCGACTTTATTCAATCCAAGCTGACTGACCAGTTGAAAGAAGGGGGCAATCCCCATTCCGGGGGCAATCTTACGGTTAACGCAGAAACGCTGAATATCGATGTTCATAGGGGTTCTCCAGAAACAGGGTAAAGGTCTTGCCAGATCAAAACATTTATTTCATTTATTACAAGAGAGAAAAAATTATTTTTTAGAGCCTTCTCGCAATTTTGACTTTCCATCACCGCAATGCGACGCCAGTCGCTATGCTATATCGCAAGACACTCCCACGAATGAAGGACGACAGTACGGCGCGTAATCCCCGTCACAAAACCCGGCATTTCATTTTTATTGTTATTGAAATATTAATTTCATTTGGCTAAGGTTTGATTCATCCCGTTCGCACGGGACCACAGGTGCCAACATTGACTATCTGGAGTCCGAAAGCATGAACATCACTGGAAACTATATTGCCGGGAAAATCTGTTTCAGCAGCAGCAACGAAACCCAGCCGGTTTACGATCCGGCTACCGGACAGGCGGTCCGCGAAGTCACGCAGTCCAGCAAACAGGAAGTGCAGGAAGCCATTGCCGTGGCGCACGCGGCTTTTGACAGCTGGTCGCGCACCACACCGCTGCGCCGCGCCCGCATTCTGTTTAAATTCAAGAGTCTGCTGGAGCAGCACAGTGACGAACTGGCGGCGCTTATCGTCAGCGAGCACGGCAAAGTCTGGTCGGATGCCATGGGCGAGCTGACCCGCGGCATGGAGGTAGTCGAATTCGCCTGCGGCATTCCGCACCTGCAAAAAGGGGAGTTTTCCTCCGACGTCGGCAGCGGCGTGGACAGCTATTCGCTGATGCAGCCGCTGGGCGTGGTGGCCGGTATCACTCCCTTTAACTTCCCGGCCATGGTGCCAATGTGGATGTTCCCCATCGCCCTGGCCTGCGGTAATACCTTTGTACTTAAGCCGCCCGCGCTGGCGCCTTCCGCTGCAGTCAAAATGGCGGAACTGCTGAGCGAAGCCGGGCTGCCGGACGGCGTCTTTAACGTGGTGCACTGTGGTAACGATCAGGCGGAACCGCTGTGCAGCGATCCGCGAATTCAGGCGGTCAGCTTTGTGGGATCTTCCGCTGTAGCCGAGCACATTTATAAAACCGCCAGTGCTTATGGCAAGCGAGTTCAGGCTTTCGGGGCCGCCAAAAACCACGCCATCGTGATGCCGGACGCCGATCTGGAAGCCACCGTTAACGCGATTATGGGCGGCGCATACGGCTCCGCCGGGGAACGCTGCATGGCGCTGCCGGTCGTCGTCGCGGTGGGTGACGAAACGGCAGATAAACTGATCGCGCGTCTGACGCCGCTGGTTCAGGCGTTGAAAGTGGGGCCGGGCTGCCTGCGGGGCAGTGAAGAGAATGAAATGGGGCCGGTGGTTTCCCGGGCCCATCAGCAGAAGGTGCTGGGCTATATCGATAAAGGCGTCGCCGAAGGCGCGCAACTGGTGGTGGATGGCCGCAACTTTACCCCGGCAGGTTACGAAGAGGGCTACTATGTTGGCGGTACGCTGTTCGATAACGTCACGCCGGAGATGACCATCTGGAAAGAGGAGATCTTCGGGCCGGTGCTGAGCGTGGTACGCGCCCGGGATTATGACAGTGCGCTGGAACTGGTTAACAGCCACGAATTCGGCAACGGTAGCGCCATCTTTACCAGCAACGGCCACGCCGCCCGGGAATTTGTGCATGACGTTCAGGCGGGTATGGTTGGGGTGAATATCCCGGTACCGGTGCCGATGGCATTCCACAGCTTTGGCGGCTGGAAACGCTCAGTGTTTGGCGCTCTCAACGTGCATGGCCCGGACGGCGTACGCTTCTACACCCGCATGAAAACCGCCACGGTTCGCTGGCCGGCAGGGCAGCAGACAGTATCGGAATTCAGCATGCCCACGCTGGGCTGATGGATGGAGGAATAAGGCAGCATGTCGTTACTTGAAAAACGTCGCCCCGGAACGGGGCGTATTCAGCAGATAACCCCGGCCAGCGCTGGCTGGGAGTTTGTGGGCTTCGAAGCGCACCTGCTGAACAAGGGCGATCGCATTACGCTTGAAAGCGGCGATCGCGAACTCTGTCTGGTACTGGTGTCCGGGCTGGCGTCTATTAAAACCCGCAACGCCGATTTTCCCGGGCTGGGAGGGCGAATGTCGCCGTTTGAGCGCACGCCGCCGTGGTCGGTTTATGTGCCTCATCACGATCGGGTCGAGGTGGTGGCCGACAGCGAACTGGAGCTGGCGGTATGTAGCGCGCCGGGCGGCGGAAATTTGCCTGCGCGCCTGATAGCGCCTTCCGACGTTGGCGTGGAGCGGCGCGGTAAGGGCCGTAATCAGCGGCTGGTGCACAATATCCTGCCGGACAGCGAACCGGCGCACAGCCTGCTGGTGGTCGAAGTCTATACCGATGAAGGCGCGACCAGCTCCTGGCCCAGCCACAAGCACGATACCGCGGTGGAAGGGCAGGAAACCCAACTGGAAGAGACCTACTATCATCGCTTCGATCCGCCCCAGGGCTTTGCCTTACAGCGGGTTTATACCGACGACCGCTCGCTGGACGCCTGTATGGCCCCCTATAACCACGATGTGGTGATGGTGCCGCGCGGCTATCATCCCGTCGCCAGCATCGCCGGTTACGACAGCTACTATCTGAACGTAATGGCCGGGCCGCAGCGCAAATGGCTGTTCCGCTGGGAAGAGGATCACGCCTGGATTAATAGCGACGATTATCCCAGGAAGTGATGCCCGTTCGGCCAAAGACGCGCCGCTCACCAGAGGGTGGCGCGTCTGTTTTTCATTCCCGTCATCCCCTCCGTATTAATACCGCCTGTTTCCGTGGTACCAGCTCTATTGCCGAGTGTACAAATGTACACTTCGTTAATAGTATTGCTTTAATCGACTTCCAACGGGCATATGCGCATGAATGACAAAGACCCAATAAAAACGAAGGCTCACGAAATCATCACCTTTGAGGAAGGCGATCCGAACGAGAACCCATGGGTCGTGGGGCCGCCTGATACTGAGCATATCGAGGTGGTGCCCTATGATAAAGCGTGGCCGACGCTGTTCGACACGCTGAGCCAGCGCATTGCAAGTGCGCCAGACATAAAGGCGCTGGAGATTGCGCACGTGGGCTCGACTGCCGTACCCGGTCTGTCGGCGAAACCGGTTATCGATATCGATCTGATTGTCGAGGATCCCGAAGATGAAGCATCCTATATACCGGCGTTGACGGCGATCGGCTATACGCACCGCGTCCGGGAACCCTCCTGGTATCAGCATCGAATGCTGCGTCTCAATACACCCCGCGTCAATTTGCATATCTTCGGGCCTGATTGTCCGGAACATCTGCGTCATCTTTTATTTCGGGACTGGCTTTCCGGGCATCCGCAGGATCGTAAAAGATATGAAGAGGCAAAAACAGCCGCGCTAAGCGGGGCCGCCACGGTGCAGCAGTACAATATGAATAAGCAGCAGGTGATCAGGGAGATTTACCAGCGGATCTTTGCACATAACGGCTGGATCCCGGAAAACTGAAGGGGGCAATATGTTAACCGGCCTGAACCACCTGACTTTAGCGGTCAGCGACCTTACCCGCAGTATTGGGTTCTACCACGATATTCTGGGGCTTAAACTGGAAGCTCGCTGGGAAACGGGGGCATATCTGTCACTCCCAGGCCTGTGGCTGTGTCTTTCGTTCGACCCGCGTCGCCAGACTGGCGAACCGCGCGACTATACCCACTATGCTTTTTCAACAGACGGCGCTGAATTTGAAACCATGGTTAACAAATTGCGCGCCGGATGCGTCAGAGAATGGAAGCGAAATACCAGCGAAGGAGAATCTTTCTACTTTCTGGATCCCGACAGCCATCAGCTTGAGCTGCACGTCGGCTCACTGAGCTCCCGGCTGGCGCAGTGCCGACGCGCGCCCTATAAAAATATGCAGTTTTTCGATTAAGGTCTTACTTCCCCTCTTTACTGTTGCCCAGCGCCAGCGAAATCGCCAGCGTCTGGGCCAGACACAGCGAGGCGACCTGAGAGCGAAAACCGTCGATCTGCGCTTCGCGCACCACGAAGCAGACATCGCTAAAGGCGGCCAGCGGACTGACCTGGCTGTCGGTAATCGCAATCTGGCGCGCCTTGCGCTGGGCGCCCAGCTCTACCAGTTCCACCACCTCTTTTGAGTAGGGCGAAAAGCTTACCGCTACCACCACATCCTTTGGCCCCACCATACTGAGCTGCTCGGTGAACATGCCGCCCAGCCCGTCTATCAGAAAGGCGCGCCGGTCAAGATGGCGCAGGGCGTAGGTCAGATAGGAGGCGACGCTGAACGAGCGGCGCAGTCCAATCACATAGATATTCTCCGCGTCACCCAGCAGTGCTACGGCACGTTCGAGCTCTTCGGGCACCACCTGCATCGCCAGCTGCTGCAGCGCCTGGCCGTTCACCATGGTGAACATATTCAGAATTTCGGACGGCGTTTCCGGCGCGCTGGTCTCTTCACCGGCGGTCTGGCGGAACAGGCGCGCCCGTTCGGTATAGTTGGCGGTCTCTTCCATCAGATGCTGCTTGAACATCTGTTTCATTTCGTTGAAACCGCCGAAGCCAAAGGCATTGGCGAAGCGGATCAGGGTAGAGGGGGGAACATCCGCCTGGTGAGCGATGGAAGCGACGGTATCAAAAGCGACGCTGTTGCTGTTATCAAGAATATAGCGCGCCACCTGCTTCAGTCGTTTACTGAGCGTGTCGTAGCGGCTGCGAATCTCGTCCTGGAGAATAGAAACCTGAGTTGGATTATTGGCCATGTGATTGCCTGTGACAGAGTGAAAAGGAAACTGGAATCAGTGTACCAAATGGAGGAAAAATTTCATTTCCGGTGCGTTAATACGGGATTCATTTCACGTTGCGTTACCGCGCGCGGCACAAACCGGCCGCGCGCCGTCAGGGGGTTATCCGCGTCTGGCCTCGCGCCAGTAACCAATCAGCCGCAGATAGTTCTGTTTCACCTCGTCGATCAGTTCATCGTCGTTCAGTTCACCCGCCATCCAGCGTCGTGAAGGCTGGCCGAAAATGGTACGCCCCACCGCAAAGCCTTTAATGGCCGGATGGCGCGCCGCTTCACGGAAACCGGCACGCAGCACCTCTGGCTCGGCATCCAGCCCCAGCAGCAGGATACCCCGACACCAGGGGTCTTCACGCACGATAAGCTCACTGACTTTGTCCCAGGTAACACTTGCCAGCGGCGGTAGCTTCCACCAGTCGGGCTGGATCCCCAGTCGGTAAAAGTGCTCCAGCATCGCCGGATAGTGGCACTCGCGGCGGTCCGTGGCATCAGCGGGCAGGATCACCTCCAGCAGCAGCTCGTGGCCGGACTGGTTGCAGGCGTGCCATACGTCCAGCAGCAGCTCATCCTGGCGCTGGCGTAGTTCCGCACTGTCATGCGGATGATAGAACACCAGGCACTTCACGATATGCTCCAGCGGCCAGCTACGGAGTTGACTGCCGATATCACCATGTTCCAGACGCAGCGGGCGTGAACCGGGCAGCTCAATAGGGCGGCCAATCCACCATCCCTGACCGGTAATAGCGTTTAACGCCCCCTGGCCGAAGGTGCTATCCGCCAGAATACCGCTGCGCTGTTCGAGCCCGGCTTCGGTCGCCGCATCCTGCGCTGCCTGTAGCAGCAGGCGTTTCAGCGGCGGAATGCAGCTTTCGTCGCGACCGGTCTGCTGAGCCATTTCCACCAGTTGTTTGCGGTGATCAAAGGCAAAGATACACAGCTCGTCGAAGCGACGCTGGCGCGACGTGACGCGATGCAGATGGTTAAGACGCGCATCGAGATCCGGGCGCGGCACCGACTCGGCCCGGGACAGATAGTCATCCAGTTCGGCGCGGGTGGGCATGGCAGGGGCGCAGCCGTGGCGCGAAACCACCAGCGCGCCGCAGGCGTTGGCATAGCGACAGGCCTGTTCCCAGCCTTCGTCATTCAGCCAGCCGCGCAGCAGGCCAGACATAAAGGCGTCACCGGCTCCCAGCACGTTGAGAACTTCCACCCTGACTCCCTGTTGCAGCGGAATCTGCGACCAGTCATCCGGGACGTTACCTTCGATAACCACGCAGCCCATGGGGCCGCGCTTGCAGACCAGAGTGGCGTTGCTCACCTCGCGCACCTTTTTCAGCGCCGTCAGGGTATCGGTGCTGCCACCGGCAATATGAAACTCCTCTTCGGTGCCGACGATCAGATCAAAGTGGTGCAGCACCTCCTGGAGCTGGCGGGTCACCTCGCCGGATTCGATATAACGGGTTTCGCCATCGCCCGGGGAGGTCAGCCCCCACAGCACCGGGCGGTAGTCGATATCCAGCGCCCGACGCAGCCCGTGGCGCCCGGCATATTCCAGCGCTTTCAGCACCGCCGCCCGGGTTTGCGGGTGGGAGAGGTGGGTGCCGGTGACCGCCAGCGCGCGGGACGAGGCAATCCAGGTTTCATCAATATCATCGGGCGACAGCGCCATATCGGCGCAGTTGTCGCGATAGAAGATCAGCGGAAAGGTATCCTGATCCTTAATGCCCAGCATTACCAGCGCCGTCAGCCGGGTCGGATCGGTGATGAGATAGTCGGTATTGACCCCTGCATTTTCCAGGGTTTCACGAATAAAGCGGCCGTTATGCTCATCGCCCACCCGGGCCAGCATGGCGGACTTCAGCCCCTGAATGGCGGTGCCCCAGGCCACATTGCCCGATGAGCCTCCCAGATATTTGGCAAAGCTTGCGACATCCTCCAGCCTGGCGCCCACCTGCTGCGCATAGAGATCGACGGCGACACGCCCGATACAGATAACATCGAGCCGCTTAACTGCTGCATTCATAGTTACGGATTCCTTCTGCTTACCTTGACTTACCCACATAGCGCGCGCTCGCCTATGCAGCCGGGTTAACAAACGAATGTCAGTATGGCGAACGTAAATTTCATTATCAATGCAAAATGAAATTTATAGTTCATTTTTGTGAGGGCAGCGGCAACCTGTACCCGGCTATCCCCGACAGTACAGACCCTGACACCCGCCGCAATCCGCAATTTCATAGGGGAATTGTAGGGTTACTGTTGCAGTGAAATGAATGAAATGAAAACCAAAAACGAAATAGAGAGTTTGATCGCCCTCGCAAAATGAAATGTTTTTTCTGTATTTGTATTTTATGAAAAATCCATTTGCATATAATCCCCTCATATTTCATTCCCACCGGCGTCGCTTCGACACCGGTATCACGATAAAGGAAAGGGCTATGGGCAGAATCAGGCTGACAATGGCGCAGGCATTGGTCAAATTCCTTGATAATCAGTTTGTTGAGGTTGACGGGCGCGAGATCAAATTCGTCAAAGGGATCTTCGCCATCTTCGGGCACGGCAATGTGCTGGGTCTGGGGCAAGCGCTGGAACAGGACCGCGGCGATTTAAGGGTATGGCAGGGTCGTAACGAACAGGGGATGGCCCACGCCGCCATCGGCTATGCCAAACAGCTGCGTCGTCGCCAGATTATCGCCTGTAGCTCATCGGTGGGGCCCGGTGCCGCCAATATGATCACCGCGGCAGCCACCGCCACCGCTAACCGTATTCCGCTATTGCTGCTGCCGGGGGACGTTTTCGCCACCCGCCAGCCGGACCCGGTTCTGCAACAGATTGAACAGAGTCAGGATCTGAGTATCAGCACCAATGATGCCTTCCGGGCAGTCAGCAAATACTGGGATCGCATTACGCGCCCGGAACAGTTGATGAGCGCCTGCCTTAACGCCATGCGAGTTCTGACCGACCCGGCGGAGTGTGGCGCCGTGACCCTGGCTCTGCCTCAGGACGTTCAGGCCGAAGCCTGGGATTACCCGGAACACTTCTTTGTACGCCGCGTGCACCGTCTGGATCGCCGCCCGGCCGTTGCGGCCCAGATTGCCGACGCCTGCGAAGCGCTGCGCCGCAGCCAGCGTCCGCTGCTGATTTGCGGCGGCGGCACCCGTTATTCGGATGCCGGTGAGGCGCTGCTCAACTTTGCCCGCCAGCATGGGATCCCCATTGCGGAAACCCAGGCCGGGAAGGGCACGCTGCTTTCCGAAGAGCCGCTCAACGTGGGCGGCGTGGGAGAAACCGGCTGTCTGGCGGCTAACCTGCTGGCGAAAGAGGCGGATCTGGTGATTGGGGTCGGGACCCGCTTTACCGACTTTACCACCGCTTCGAAATGGATTTTTCAGCATCCCGACGTACGTTTCCTGAATATCAATATCAGCGATTTCGATGCCTGGAAACTGGACGGCATTCGGGTGGTGGCTGACGCCAGAGAGGCGCTCCTGGCGCTGACTGGCGCCATGGCAGACAGTGCCTGGAAAGCGCAGTGGGGCGAACAGCTACAGAGCGCGCGATCCCGTCAGTTGCAGGAGACTCAGCGGGTGTGGCAGGTACGCTGGCGCGAACAGGATTTTGTGCCGGAAATTGACGACAGCATCGATCGAACGCGGCTGTTTCGCGAATTCCGTGAGATAACCGGCTCGGTTATCACTCAGAGCAGCGTGCTGGGCGTGCTGAACCAACAACTGCCCGAAGATGCGGTGGTGGTGGCCGCCGCCGGTAGTCTGCCGGGAGATCTCCAGCGCACCTGGCGCAACCGGGCGCCGGACGCTTACCACGTGGAGTATGGCTACTCCTGCATGGGTTACGAGGTCAATGCCGCGCTGGGCGTTAAGCTCGCCGAACCGCAGCGCGACGTCTACGCGCTGGTGGGGGATGGGTCTTTCATGATGCTGCACTCCGAACTGGTGACCTCTATTCAGGAAGGCGCAAAGATCAACGTCATTCTGTTCGACAACATGGCCAACGGCTGCATCAACAATCTGCAAATGGAACACGGCATGGGCAGCTACGGCACCGAATTCCGGCATCGCGACGCCGACAGCGGGGAACTGCGCGGTGGCCTGGTGCCGGTGGATTTCGCCGCCATCGCCGCAGGCTATGGTTGCCGTACCTGGCGGGTGACCCGGCTGGAAGATCTGGAAGCGGCGCTGGCAGAAGCGCGCCACAGCCCGGTCAGCACGCTGATCGATGTGAAGGTGCTGCCCAAAACCATGGTGCACAAATATTTCAGCTGGTGGCACGTCGGCGTGGCCGCGGTCTCCAGCTCCGAACGTATCCGCCGGGCGGCGGAGCAAATGCAGGAAAAACGCGCGCAGGCGCGGGACTACTAACCGGAGCACATCATGATGCTAAAAATAGGTGTAATTGGCGCAGGCGCCATCGGCAAAGAGCACATTCGTCGCTGTAGTACTGTCTTGCAGGGAGCAAGCATCGTTGCGGTCTCGGACATCAACGCCGAAGGCGCCCGCAGCGCGGTAACGGCGCTGGGGCTGGAGGCGAAAATTTACGACGACGGCCATGCGCTGATTGCCGACCCCGAAGTCCAGGCGGTGCTGGTCACCTCCTGGGATCCGACCCACGAAGAGTTCACCCTGGCCGCTATCGCCGCCGGTAAGCCGGTATTCTGCGAAAAACCGCTGGCGATGAGCGCCGAAGGCTGCCGCCGCATCGTCGATGCCGAAATGCGCGCCGGTCGTCGTCTGGTGCAGGTGGGCTTTATGCGCCCTTACGACGACGGCTATCAGGCACTGAAACAGGCTATTGCCCAGGGTGAGGTCGGCACGCCGCTGATGCTGCACTGCGCCCATCGTAATGCCTCGGTAAACGAAAGCTACAGTACCGACATGGCGATTACCAACACGCTGATTCACGAACTGGACGTGTTGCGCTGGCTGCTGAACGACGACTACGTTTCTGCTCAGGTGATCTTCCCGCGCTCCACCCGCAACGCCCATGCGAACCTGCGCGACCCGCAGATAGTCCTGCTGGAAACCCGCAGCGGCGTGCGCATCGACGTCGAGGTCTTCGTCAATTGCCAGTACGGCTACGACATTCAGTGCGAAGTAGTGGGCGAGAGCGGTATCGCCCGTCTGCCTGAACCCGCCTCGGTGCAGATGCGCAAGCAGGCGCGGCTGGCAACAGAGATCCTGACCGACTGGAAGGATCGCTTTATTCGCGCCTATGACGTGGAGCTGCAGGCCTTTATTGACGATGTGAAGGCCGATGAACTGCGCGGGCCTTCGGCCTGGGACGGCTATGCCGCCTCTGTCGCCGCCGATGCCTGCCTGAAGGCTCAGCAGAGCGGTAGCGTAGAGCCGGTAGAAATGGCGCCGCGCCCCGACTTTTATCCCCGCTGAAGTGATTAAGAGGTAGCCGTTATGAAGTTAGCATTCGACGTCGACGTGATTAAGGATCTGGGCATCACCCGAATGGTGCAGCAGGTGGCCGAGTGGGGCTATCGCTATATTGAACAGTCGCCCCATCCGCAGATTAATCCGTTCTATAAACACCCCAGGGCCGGGCGCGAAATCATGGCCGAATATAAGCGGGCGCTCAGGGACAACGGCGTGGAGCTCTCTTCGTTTATCTGCGTTTACCGCTGGTCGGGGCCGGATGAAATGCGGCGTCAGGCGGCGGTAAAAAACTGGAAGCGGATGATCGAAATCGCCGTTGAAATGGATGTACAGGTGATTAATACCGAACTGTCCGGCGATCCCAATCAGCCGGAGATCTGCGACGAGATGTTCTATCGCTCCATGGAAGAGCTGCTGCCTGTTTTTGAACGTGAAGGTATTCGGGTTGAGCTACAGGCCCATCCCTGGGACTTCTGTGAAGAAAACGATGCCACCGCCGATCTGGTGAAGTCATTTCGCAGCGATAACGTGAAGTACGTCTACAGCGTGCCTCATACCTTCTATTACGACAAAGGCAAAGGCGATGTGGAAAGCATGCTGCGTTACGTGGGCGACGATCTTTCCCACGTTCTGGTGGCCGATACCATGAACCATACCCGTCACTGCCGCTACATCGTTAACCCGCCGGGAGTTGATGCTGCCGTGCACCAGCACGTAGCGCCGGGCGAAGGGGAAGTGGATTTCATCACGCTGTTCCGCACCCTGCGTGAAACGGGCTTTGCCGACCGCCAGTTTAAAGTCGGCGGCGAACCCATTGTCGCTGCCGCGCTGTTTGGCTATCCGGAAAAGATGAAGCACCAGGCGGTGGAAACCCGCGAACTGATCGAGCGGGAGTTGCTCGGTCGCTAAGCCGAGAACGCTTTTTATCGAGGATTATCATGAACAAAGAGAACGTCAGGTTGGGCATTGCGCCTATCGGCTGGACCAACGACGATATGCCGGAGCTGGGTAGCGAAAACACCTTCCAGCAAACCGTTAGCGAAATGGCGCTGGCAGGCTTCACCGGCTGCGAGGTGGGCAGTAAATATCCGCGTGACCCGGCGGTGCTCAAGCCGATGTTGGAACTGCGCGGTATGGAGATCTGCAACGCCTGGTTCAGCACTTTCTTCGCCGACGGCGAGCGTGAAAAGACGCTGGATGAATTTATCAACCACATGGATTTCCTACACGCCATGGGCGCCAGAGTGATTGGCTGTTCAGAGCAGAGCGGTAGCATTCAGGGGCAGGCGGTGCCGGTACTGGGCAACGGAAAACCCGTATTCAGCGACGACCAGTGGCAGCGAGTGGCGGAAGGTTACAACACCCTGGGGCAGATAGCGGAACAGAAGGGGATGCAGGTCTGTCTGCACCACCATATGGGCACCGGGATCCAGACGCCTCAGGAGGTAGACCGCTTTATGAACCTGGTGGATGACAGGGTTTACCTGCTGTATGACACCGGCCATCTCTGGTACTCCGAAGGCAATGACAAAGTCATGCTGGACGTGCTGCGTCGCTATTTGCCACGCATTAACCATGTGCATCTGAAAGATGTGCGTCCGGCGATTATCGACAAGGTTCGAAGCCAGCAACTGTCGTTCCTGGATGGCGTTCGGATGGGCACCTTCACCGTTCCCGGCGACGGCGCTATCGATTTCCGCCCGGTATTTGAGATTCTGGAACAGGGCGGCTACCGCGGCTGGATGGTGGTGGAAGCCGAACAGGATCCGGCACTGGCTAATCCACTGGAGTACGCCATAAAAGCCCGGCGTTATCTGCGGGAGACCGCCGGGATCTGATCCCTGCCTGACCGGCAGAGAGTGCCGGTCAGGCTTTTCATTTCACGCTTTCAGGAACTGAATGTTTCGTTCCTGCACCTCGCTTTGCGCTCTCGCCAGACAACCAAAAAACCACCTGTATTCAATTAATTAACCAATAATTCCAGCCATAAAACCTCACTATTTCATTGCGTTACTGAATAATTAACGATCGGTATCGCAAAATTAAATTTTCATTATTTATACATATGAAACGTTTGATCTAAATTGCTGTAAGGCATTCCGGTCGCAGGGCCGAAGAAGGCCGATCTATCCTCTTATCCTGGAGTCGCTATGACTACGAAAGAAGACTATCTCACTGTCAATAAGGCGTCCGGGCCGAACAGCGATGCCCCGGTAACGCCTTTTGTGAAGGTGGTGGCGCTTATCGCCACACTGGGCGGTCTGCTGTTTGGCTACGATACTGGCGTGATCTCCGGTGCCTTGTTGTTTATGGGCAAGGAGCTACAGCTAACGCCCTTTACCACCGGGCTGGTCACCAGCTCACTGCTGTTCGGCGCCGCATTTGGCGCGCTGCTTGCCGGTCATATGGCTACGGCGGCGGGACGCAAGAAAATCATCATCTGGCTGGCGGTTATCTTTGCCATCGGGGCTGCGGGTACTGCCCTGGCGCCGGACGTCAGCTGGATGGTTTTCTTCCGCCTGGTGCTGGGCGTGGCCGTCGGCGGCGCTGCCGCCACCGTTCCGGTCTATATCGCGGAAATTGCGCCTGCCAACCGTCGCGGCCAGCTGGTGACCTTACAGGAACTGATGATCGTTTCCGGCCAGCTGCTGGCCTATATCTCCAACGCCACCTTCCATGAAATTTGGGGTGGCGACACCACCTGGCGCTGGATGCTGGCCCTGGCGACGCTGCCTGCGATTCTACTGTGGTTCGGCATGCTGTTTATGCCCGATACGCCGCGCTGGTACACCATGAAAGGGCGACTGGCTGAAGCGCGTCGGGTACTGGAACGCACCCGTGCTAAGGAGGATGTCGAATGGGAACTGATGGAGATAGAAGAGACCCTGGAAGAGCAGAAGGCGCTGGGCAAACCGGGTCTGAAAGAGGTGATGACGCCGTGGCTGATGAAGCTGTTTTTTATCGGCGTCGGTATCGCCGTTATCCAGCAGCTCACCGGCGTTAACACCATTATGTACTATGCGCCCACCATGCTGACCGCCGTGGGGATGAGCGATAACGCCGCGCTGTTCGCGACGGTCTCTAACGGCGTGGTATCGGTGGTGATGACCTTTGTCGGTATCTGGCTGCTGGGGCGAATAGGGCGACGCACCATGACCATGCTGGGGCAGTTCGGCTGTACTCTGTGTCTGCTGTTTATCGGCGCCGTCAGCGCTCTGATGCCGGAAACCGTTAACGGCGAAGTCGATGCGTTGCGCAGCTATATGGTGCTGGCGGGCATGCTGATGTTCCTGTGCTTTCAGCAGGGGGCGCTGTCGCCGGTGACCTGGCTGCTGCTGTCGGAGATCTTCCCGACCCGGCTACGCGGCATCTTTATGGGCGGCGCGGTCTTCGCCATGTGGATAGCCAACTTCCTGATCTCGCTCTTCTTCCCGATTCTGCTGGCCTGGGTGGGTCTTTCCGCCACCTTCTTTATCTTCGCCGCCATCGGCGTGTTCGGCGGTATCTTTGTGATTAAGTGGGTGCCGGAAACCCGGGGCCGCAGTCTGGAGCAGATAGAGCACTATCTGCAGGGCATACTGGATAAGAACGCCTCCCGGCAGCGGCGGGTGCCTGTCCGTAGAGTGAGCGAGGCCAGGCCGCCGCAATAGCGACCCCGCATGTCGCATGTTTGTGGATGTCAGTAACCTGGCGACGGAAAGTAAAAAAATGCCCCGCTAACGCGGGGCAGGATTGCAGTCCTTCACTCTCCACGCCGGGAGAGTGGTATGGCATTAACGCACCAGATGCAGGAAGTGAATATGCTTCTCGTACTGGTCCAGGACATCATGGATTATCTGATCCTGGGACCAGCCCATCAGGTCATAGTCCTGACCGCCTTCCTTCAGATATACCTCGGCGCGGTAGTACTTCTGGTCGCCTTCACGCTCTTCTTCTTCCAGCTCGATCAGCGTGAAGGCAGGGCGGGTGTAGGGACGCAGCCGGACTTCATAAACGAAGTTAACGTCATCGCCAAAATCCACTTCCAGGCGGATGCGATTTTCATGGGCGTTATCAACGCTTGCCCTGGCGTTCTGTTTTTCCAGCTCTTCACTCACCATATTCATAGCCGGGTGAATCACCTCTTCCATAAAGCGCCGCACCTGAGAGCGCTTCGGATACCAGGCTATCTGACGCACGCGGCGCTGCCAGGACATCGGATTACGTCCGGCGGGTGCGATGGTGGTGACCTGTTGGCTTTCCTTCTTATAGAAGTCGACCTTGAGCGCCTTCAGAAGCCCCCACATCGAGGTCAGCAACACGATAGAGAACGGCAGGGCGCTGGCGATGGTTACGGTCTGCAACGCAGAAAGTCCACCCGCCAGCAGCAGGGTAATGGCCACCACGCCCATCAGCGCCGCCCAGAAAATACGCTGCCACACGGGGGTGTGTTTAACGCCGCCGGATGCCAGGGTATCGACCACCATGGCGCCGGAGTCAGCGGAAGTCACGAAGAACACCACGACCATCGCCATGGCCAGGAAAGACAGGGCCTGAGAGAACGGGAAATGCTCCAGGAAGTTAAACAGCGCCAGCGAAACGTCGCTCTGGACGATTTCGGCCAGTTGGGTGGCGCCTTTGTGGGCAATCATCTCGATAGCGCTGTTACCGAAGACGGTCATCCAGATAAGGGTAAAGCCCGCCGGAACAAACAGCACGCCGGTCACAAATTCGCGGATGGTACGACCGCGGGAAACCCGGGCGATAAACATGCCGACGAACGGAGACCAGGAGATCCACCATCCCCAGTAGAACAGGGTCCAGCCCCCCAGCCATTCGCTGGATTTGGGCTCATAGGCGTACAGATTGAAGGTCTTGCTGACAATCTCCGACAGGTAGCCGCCGGTGTTTTCCACAAAGGATTTCAGCAGCAGCACCGTCGGCCCCAGAGCAATAACCAGTACCAGCAGCAGCAGGGCCAGCCACAGGTTAATCTCTGACAGAATTCGGATGCCCTTGTCCAGACCGCTCACCACCGACAGCGTCGCCATGGCGGTGATCACCACAATCAGGATCACCTGGGTGGTTGGATTAATCGGCAAATCAAACAGATGGTTCAGACCAGCATTGACCTGCAACACGCCGTAACCCAGTGAGGTCGCGACCCCGAACACGGTGCCGATCACCGCGAAGATATCGACGATATGACCGGGAGTGGAATAGATACGATCGCCGATAATCGGGTAGAGCGCCGAACGCAGGGTCAGCGGCAGGCCGTGGCGATAGCTAAAGTAGGCAAGGATCAACGCCACAATGGCGTAGATAGCCCATGCATGCAGCCCCCAGTGGAAGAAGGTCAGACGCAGCGCCTCTTTGGCGGCCTCCACAGTTTCCGCCGTGCCGGTGGGCGGCGACATATAGTGCATTACCGGTTCGGCAACGCCGAAAAACATCAGCCCGATACCCATTCCGGCGGAAAACAGCATGGCGAACCAGGAGAAATAACTGAAGTCAGGGGTCGCATGGTCCGGCCCCAGCTTAATATTGCCGTAACGCGACATGCCCAGAAAGGCTACCGTCAGCAGTATTAACGCTACTGTCAGAACATAGAACCAGCTGGCATTGGTGAAGATAGCCTGCTGCAACGCTTTAAACCAGACATCGGCGCGTTTGGGAAACAGGGCGGCAAACAGCACCAGCGCGGCGATCAGAATGGCTGAGCCATAAAAGACGGGGGGATTGATGGTTTTTGGTTTTTGTGGGGGAGAGTTGGGGTCCTGATTTATTGTGTTATCCATAAATGCTCCAGAGAAAAATCCGTGTGAACCTTAACATTTTCGGAGCGTTAATAAAAAATTAATCTTAAGTTGAGTAAAAACGGCGGCGAACCGCCGCGATTTCACGGTATCAATCGTTTCGGGTCAGGCACCCAGCGCGCTGCGCGCGCGTTCCAGATCCCGGCGCAGATCGTGTTGCCACAGCCAGTCGAAGCGGGTGGCGAGCTGATGTTCCAACTGCGGACGCTGCCGCGCTGCCAGGCTGCGCATCTCATAGAGATCCCCCGCTTCCGATGAGGTCCGTTGCACTGCCGTGGCCCGGGGGCGCCGCAGGGCATCGTACTGACGCAGTACGACGGGAATATCGCGACGCGTCAGAGTCGGCGCGCTCAGCAGTCGGGACAGGAACCAGGCGTCTTCAATACCCTGACCAGCGCCTGCGCCCTGGTGGGGCAGCATGGCATGGGCGGCATCGCCGATCAGCGCGATATGCCCGGTATGCCAGGTCTCCAGCGGCGGCAGTTCATGCAGCGCCCAACGGCTGGGGCGTTTAATGGCGCTCAGTATCGTGCGCACCGGCGCGCTCCAGCCTTCGAATTCCGCCATCAGCTGCGGACGCGACACCCCGGTAACCCATGGCTCGTCCGGCGCCAGCGCGACGTGGCGCCGGGCGGGGTCGGTACGAAAGGCAACCACGTTAATCAGCGCCCCTTTCTTCACCGGGAAGGTAAGAATATGGGCGTTGTCGCCAAGGTGCATCTGGGGAATATCAATCAGCCGTCGGTCGAATCCCGACCAGTCAAAGCGCCGGTTCAGGGTTTCGGTTTCTATCAGTCCACGCCAGGCCAGTGTACCGGTAAACAACGGATCCACGCGCGCCAGCCCCCGTTCAGTCAGCACGATGTTGCGCAGTGCCGAATGAATACCGTCGGCCCCGATCAACAGATCGCAGCAGGCACGGCTGCCGTCGCTAAATTCAAGGCTGACCCGTCCATCGGCGCCAGTGCGGGCATCGATTATGCGCTTATTAAAGTGCAGGCTGGCGGAGGGCAACTTTTCGGTCAGCAGATCAAGCAGATCCGCCCGGTGTATCGAAGACTGACCCACCGGTGGCGCCAGGGTGGTGCCGATCAGGTCGGCGCTGGCGGCCGTTCGCCACTCAAACCAGATATCGCGCCACGGCGGCGCCAGGCTGTCTGCGGCTTCGCGGTATGCATCACCCACGCCCAGCCAGTCAAGAATACGCACCGCGTTGGGGCCGATAGAAATACCGGCGCCAACTTCGCTAAAGCCGTGGGCGGACTCATACAGGGAAAGCGAGATATGGGGCAGGCGGCTCAGGGCTAGCGCCAGAGTGACACCGGCAATGCCGCCTCCTGCGATAGCGACCTGCAGGTGTGTCCTGCGGGGCATGGTCTGATTCATTGGCAGACTCCTTAAAACGGGACGGTGTCATTTAGCCTGGCCATATCCCGCCGCGGCGTCTATGGTGCCAGGGTAATAGTTGTGCGGTAATCGAACATTCGGGCGATAAGAACTAAAAATTGTGAAGCGTCATGCCTTCCGACTGTCCTACGCAAAAGTCATTAGACATTTTTTTGCTATCCGGTTGCAAAATCGGTATTTCAGTCTGCCAGCGCCCGCGCTTTATGCTGCCTGAAACTATTCGGGAGGTGGATCCAGTGAGGCTATTTCGGGGATTGCTACTGGCTGCGGCATTAATTGCGCCTGCGGTTCAGGCGGCGCAGCAGACGATACGTATCGGCTATCAAAAATCATCAACCCTGTTGATGCTGGCAAAGCAGCAGGGCACTCTGGAACAGGCGCTGGCCAGCCATAATATTCGCGTAAAGTGGCACGAATTTTCCAGCGGCCTGCCGCTACTGGAAGCGCTCAATCTTAATAATATCGATATCTCCGCTGATGTGGCCGATACCGTACCGGTCTTTATTCAGGCCGCTGGCGGTGAGCTTATCTGGTTTGCCCGGGAAGCGCCTTCTCCCCGCGCTCAGGCGATTGTGGTGGCGGCTAACTCGCCGCTGCGCCGTATTCAGGATCTGAAAGGGCGAAAAATTGCGGTGACCAAAGCGGCGGGCAGCCACTATCTACTGATTGCCGCCCTGAAACAGGCGGGACTGAGCTTCAGCGATATCACGCCAGCCTGGCTGACACCGGCGGATGGCCGGGCTGCGCTGGAAAGCGGCAGCGTTGATGCCTGGGTCACCTGGGAGCCGTTCGTGACCAGCGCCCGCATTCAGCAGCATGTCCGGATCCTGACCGATGGCGAAGGGCTGGCTGACTACCAGCGTTACTATCTGGCTTCCCGGGCATGGGGTAAGGATAACCCGCAGGTGCTGGCGATCGTCTGGCAAACCCTGCGCCAGGAAGCGGACTGGATTAAGCAAAACCCACACCAGGCCGCAAAACTGCTGGCGCCGCTGTGGGGTAACCTGGCGCCCGATATCGTGGAGCAGGCCAACGCCCGCCGTAGTTACCAGGTTGAACCCGTTACCCGGGAAAGCCTGAAAGAGCAGCAGTCCATTGCCGATGCGTTCTTTGACGCGCGTCTGCTGCCACGGCGCATTGATACCCGCGCAGTGGAGATCTGGTATCCTGCGCCTTAAGCCAGCGCCTGCACCGCCTGAAGCGCGGGGGTATTGCCTTCAGTGACTTCAATAATTTTGCGGCTGACGGCGGGGGTTTCGATCAGGGCAGCAAGAGTCGCAGCCACATCCTCACGTGGGACAGAACCATAAGGAATGGCGAGGCCCGCGTTAATCCGCCCGTTGCCGGCGTCATTGGTCAGAGTGCCGGGGCGCAGAATCACCCAGTCCAGCGGGCTGGCGGCAAGATGCACATCAGCCTGCTTTTTCACCGCCATATAGTTTTCGAAGGTGTCGGAAGGGGCTGCTTTACCGCGCCCGGCTTCCGGGAAGGCGGAAACCAGCAGAAAGCGCGATACTCCAGCCTTAAGAGCCGCAGCTACGGCAATCTCCAGTCCGTGGCCGTCGATGGCGTTAGTCATCTCCTTACCGCCTTTTCCGCCAGCGCCAGCGCTGAACACCAGCACATCGCTGCCAGCGATAAGATCCGCCAGCGCCTGTTCATCCAGCGACTGCAGATCGCCGCGTACCGGCGTGGCGCCCAGCAATTTAAGGGCCGCTTCCTGTTCCGGATGACGGTACATCGCCAGCGCCTGATGGCCCGCCCGGGCCAGTTGTTGAGCCAGACTGCGGCCAACGTTGCCTGCGCCGCCGATAATAAAGACTTTTTTCATTTGCGTTTGCTCCGGAAAGTGAGACATCACGGACTAAGGTAGCATCTGGCAGGGGGCTTTTCATATTCATTGCGTGACAACGTCACTCCCATAGTCTGTTTTTCCAGCAATGCCTGGCCTTAGAGCGTTATTGTGAGCCAGGTAGAGCCATTGTGATTTGCTATTGGTATCGCTCCTGGTTATGAGTTACATCTCTGTAACAAATTGACATAACAATAATGGCCGTACCGACATTACAAACGCTCAGGAGCGAAACATGGAACTCATCACATCATGGCTTTCGGCCATAAACGGCGTGGTATGGGGAGTACCGATGCTAATCGGTATTCTCGGCATTGGTATTTTCCTGCAAATTCGGCTGGCGTTTCTGCCTATCCGTAAACTCGGTACAGGCTTTCGACTGCTGTTCGAACGTAACCACAACCGGGGCGAGGGGCAGATTTCGCCCTTTAATGCGCTGATGACCGCGCTTTCGGCGACCATCGGCACCGGAAATATCGCCGGGGTGGCGACGGCGGTCGTAATGGGGGGGCCGGGCGCGCTGTTCTGGATGTGGATGACCGCTCTGGTGGGAATGGCGACCAAATATGCCGAAGCGGTGCTGGCGGTGCGATTCCGCGAGCAGGACGCTAACGGCAACCACCTTGGTGGTCCCATGTACTACATCAAGCACGGTCTGGGTGCGAAGTGGATGTGGCTGGGGACGCTGTTCGCCTTTTTCGGCAGTATCGCCGGATTTGGCATTGGCAATACGGTGCAGGCCAACTCGATTGCCGACGCCATGAGCAGTAACTTCGGGGTTTCGCACTGGGTGACTGCCGCCATTCTGGTGGTGCTGGTCGGGGCCGTGCTGATCGGTGGTATTAAGCGTATTTCCGACGTGGCGGGCAAACTGGTGCCGGTGATGACAGTGGGCTACTTCGGCGCGGGGATTATTGTGCTGGGGCTGAACGTTAGCGCTATTCCGGCCGCTTTCGAGCTGATTATTACCTCAGCCTTTACCCCGGTGGCCGCCCAGGGCGGCTTCGCGGGTGCGGCGGTATGGGCCGCCATCCGCTTCGGGGTGGCGCGCGGCGTCTTTTCGAACGAAGCGGGGCTGGGCAGTGCCCCCATCGCTCACGCTGCGGCGAAAACCCAGAATCCCATTCGTCAGGGACTGATCGCCATGCTGGGCACCTTTATCGATACCATTATCGTCTGTTCGGTAACCGGGCTGACCATTATTATCAGCGGCCAGTGGCTGAGCGGTGAAACAGGGGCTACGCTCACGTCTGTCGCGTTTTCCAGCACGCTGCCCGGCGGTAATTACATTGTGGCGATAGCGCTGGCAATCTTCGCCTTCACCACCATTCTGGGCTGGAGTTTTTATGGCGAAAAGTGCATCCAGTTCCTGGCGGGGCCAAAGTCGGTAATACCGTTCCGCATTGCCTGGATTATCGCGCTGCCCATTGGAGCCACCCAGTCACTGGACTTTGTCTGGCTGCTGGCCGATACCCTGAACGCCATGATGGCCATTCCCAACCTGATTGCGCTGGCCCTCCTGAGTCCGGTGGTTTACCGACTCACCCGGGATCATATTCAGGACGTTAACGCTGCCGCTATCTGACGCTAAGACCCTCACCCGTTAAAGAATACACCGTCACTTAAAGCTCCCTCTCCCCCTCGGGGAGAGGGTTGGGGTGAGGGGACCTGATGGCCTCCAGCGGCCCCATACCGCTCAGGGTGAAGGCTGAAATCAGGGTAAAGGTCAGCGCCACCAGACCAAGCGCCAGATAAGCGCCGTGAAAACCGACCCGGTCATACATAAATCCGGCAAACAGCGACATAAAGATCATCGCCAGTTGCTTAAAGAAGCAGAAACAGACCAGATAGATAGTGGCGGAAAAGCGTACCTCAAACTGGGTGGTGATGTATTTAAAGCAGCCGACGATAAGGAACGGCAGCTCAAGCATATGCAGCGTTTTGAGCACCACCACTTCCAGCGGCGAGGTGGCGAACGACGAGCCAATAATCCGGACTGACATAATAAAACCGGCCAGCAATAGCGCATTCTTACCGCCAATCCGGTTAACAATGAGCGGTGCAAAAAACATGATGCAGGCATTCAGCAATTCGCCCATGGTGGTGACATAGCCAAATACCCGCGTCCCCTGGTCTCTGGTGGCGAACAACGAGGTAAAGAAGTTAGCGAACTGCTGATCGAACACGTCATAGGTGCAGGAAACGCCTACCACATAGAGCGACAGGAACCACAGCTTCGGCTGCTTAAACAGCTCCAGTGCCAGCCGCAGACTGAAAGGCGAATGGTTCGCCCCCAGAGAATCCGCCACCTGAGCAGAAGCGGGCGCCGCAGGTTTAACGAAAAACAGCAGGATAGCCAGGATCACCGCACATCCCGAACCCAGCCAGAACACGAACTGGTTATTGATGGTGAACATAATGCCGACCACCGAGGCGCACAGCGCCCAACCCACGCAGCCGAACAGACGCGCCCGGCCAAATTCGAACTGGCTGCGGCGACTGACTTTTTCAATATAGGCCTCAATGGCTGGCGCACCGGCGTTATAGATAAACCCCAGGTAGATCCCGCCCACGATGGAACCCAACAGAATATGGGTTTGCAGCAGCGGCCCGAACACATAAATAAAGAAGGGGGCGAACATCACCAGCATGCCGGTAATCATCCACAGCAGATGCTTCCTCAGACCTAACTTATCCGAAAGCAACCCAAATATCGGCTGAAACAACAGCGAAAATAAAGAGATACAGGCGAATATAATCCCGGTGTCGCTCTTGCTTATCTGGTTGATGTCATGCAACCAGATAGGAAAGAAGGGGAAATAGGCCCCCATAATGAAAAAGTAGAAAAAAAAGAACAGCCCAAAGATCCAGAAATTGGTGTTTTTTAAGTAGTACATGGAATTTATCCTTAGGGTATCTGCGGGCAGGCCCATCCCGGCCTGCCCGATAGGGCAGAGGATTAACGGCGAGCCCAGCTCACCGCGTAGTGGTAGTGCCGCTGTTCAAGTAAAAACTCGGGCGCAACGCTCGGGCTCCAGGAATCATCGCCGCCGACCCCCATATGGAATCCATCAAGGTTCAACCAGCTTCCGGGCTCCTCTTTAAGTAAATGACGGTGCGAAGTATCCATCAGTTGTTTCTGGCTGTAGCGACTCAGGTTGAAATGGAAATGGCCACGCCACCGGTTGGCGCCATAATCAAGCCGCGTGGTATCACAGCGCAGGCCGTTCTCGCTCGGGAAGACATAGGGGGTATACATTTCGGTGAGCGGGCGTTGCCAGAGATCGAAACGCGCCGAACTTTTGCGGTCGGGATAATTTTCATGGGGACCGCGCCCCAGCCAGGCCACCTGCGGATTCACATCCGTTAACTGACAGGTCAGCCCGATCCGCGCCGGGGCTGGCGTATCCTGGCCAGTCTCCACATCTACCGTAATATGCAGCTCGCCATGGCTGTCAATGCAAAAGGTTTTACGGCTGATAAACAGCGTATTACCCCTGGCCTGCCAGCAATGTACGGTGGTTATCCGGGCCTCGCCATTCAGCGTTCCGGCATCCATCTTCACCAGCCGGGCGCTCATCTCATACAAGCCAGCCGCTTTCCAGCGCTCGATCCAGGCGTTGGGATCAATGCGCGAGGCTTCGCTGATGCCGATATCGTTGTCCAGCGGGGCGCGGGTGAATTGATCCTGAAGCGGTGTCGCCAGGGTTGGCTGCCCGTGGCTGAACCACTGGCAGAGCAGGCCGCTTTCGCGATCGAAGCGCCAGTGCTGAGCGCCGTGACGCACCTCGATAAACGCGTCGTTTGTCTCAAGCTCGGGCGCAGCACCCACAACAAAAGCGTCGGGTTCGCTGAGCCGGGTCGCCAGTCGCCACTGATCCCAGGCGCACAGGTGACCGGCGTCGCACCAGGGGGTTGCCTCGATGTGTCGCACCTCAACGTTGAGCCATAGCTGGCCGCTGCGATCTACGTCGGGAAGGTCGAGAGTAATAATCTGCTGGCCCTGCGGGGCGATATTCAAAAGCGCCTCGCCGCAGGCAAGGGATTCACCGTCCAGCTTCAGCGTCCAGTGCAGGCGCTCGTTGTCCGTGGTACGGAACAGATATTCGCTGGTCACTTCCAGCCGGTTGCCGGGCAGCAGCCGGAACTGGAAAAACTGTTGTGCCTGCAAGGCTTCATACAAAGCGGGATGCGCAGTGCGATCGGCAAAGACCAGACCGTTCATGCAGAACTGGCGGTCGTTAGGGGTATCGCCAAAGTCACCGCCATAGGCGGACCAGGGCTGGCCGTTTTCATCATATCGAGTCAACGACTGGTCAACCCAGTCCCAGACAAAGCCTCCCTGCAGGCGCGGATGCTGGCGAAAGGCATCCCAGTATTTGCGAAAGCCGCCCAGACTGTTGCCCATAGCATGGGCGTATTCGCACAAAATGAGCGGTCTCGACTCATCAGGCAGACCAATCCACTTTTTAATTGACCACTTAGGCACCTGAGGGAAGGGCTGATCCTGATCCACCCTGGCGTACATCGGGCAGACAATGTCAGTTGCTGGCGTATTAGCACCGCCGCCTTCGTACTGGACCGGGCGGCTGGGATCGCTGGCTTTTATCCAGTGGTATAGCGCGTCATGGTTGCCGCCATACCCGGATTCATTGCCCAGCGACCAGATAATAATGGAGGGATGGTTACGATCGCGCTGCACCATGCGGGTAACGCGCTCCATCATGGCCGGGAGCCAGCGGGGATCGTCGCTCAGCCGGTTCATCGGCACCATGCCGTGGGTTTCAATGTTGGCTTCGTCCACCACATACAGCCCATAGTAATCACAGAGCCGATACCACAGCGGATGATTGGGATAATGGGAGCAGCGGACGGCGTTAAAGTTATGCTGCTTCATTAACAGAATATCGCGGCGCATGGTCTCGACATCCATCACCTGACCGTTTTCAGGATGATGTTCATGGCGGTTGGTGCCGCGAATCAGCAGCGGTTTGCCGTTCAGCTTCAACTGACCCTGATGGATTTCCACCTTACGGAATCCGACATCACAGGCTTCGGCTTCCAGTACCTCGCCGTGACGTTTCAACACCACCACAGCGCGATAGAGCGCTGGCTGTTCAGCGCTCCACAGGCGAGGTTGCTTAACCGCCAGACGCAGAGTAGTGCGATCGCGCCAGGCGCCGCGCTCATCCACGATATCGCTGCCAACGGCCTGCTGCTGTTCGCCAATGAGGCTGTCGCCCAGCCACAGTTGCAGAGCTATCTGGCAGTCCTGTGTTACGTCGCCGTCCAGCGCCACCAGGGCTTCCAGCTCGCCATGCGTGAAGTCTTCGTTCAAGTGGGGCGTAAGCCGCATATCAGATAACCGGGTATCCGGCTTATGCAACAGGGAAACATCGCGGAAAATGCCGCTCATGCGCCACATATCCTGATCTTCCAGATAAGTACCGTCGCTCCAGCGCAGTACCAGCACGGCAATGCGATTGGCGCCAGGCTTCAACGCCTGACTCAGGTCAAACTCCGAAGGCAGACGGCTGTCCTGCGCGTAGCCTATCCATTCACCGTTACACCACAGATGAAACGCGGAGTTCACCCCGTCAAACACAATACGGGTCTGACCGCTCGCCAGCCAGTCAGTATCCACACTAAATGTGAGCGAGTAACATCCCGTGGCATTATCCCGTGGAGCCCGGGGCGGATCGACCGGAATGGGGTAGGTCACATTGGTATAAATGGGGGCATCGTAACCCAGCGTTTGCCAGTTAGAGGGAACCTGAATCATATCGGCATCGGTCAGGTCTTCATCAATCCAGCGTTCAGGAACCGCTTCGGGACAGGGGAAATAGCTAAAACGCCATGCGCCGTTAAGGCTGCGCAACGTGGGGGATGGGGCGTCGTGCCGGGCATTTTCGACACTGCGCCAACTGGAAAATGGCGGATGGGCATCAAGCTGGTGTAACTGAGTCACGGCGGGATTTTCCCAGTCCCGGCGTGCCAGAATCGCGGCAAGCGAAAGCGCCTTGACAGTCATTGTAGGGTTCCTTGATTTGTTTTTGTTACTCGCTCACATTTTTACGGAGTATGATTTTGACGATCGATGATGTAAAGACGCATCGCCGTATTCGGTGATGCGCTTCACAATAGACCTGAGGGAGGGGGAAGAGGAAAACGGTTAAAGCACGGCGCTATTTCAGGCGCCCAACCTGGTGCGCCAGCCGGGTCAGAGCATCGGCCAGTTGCCGGGCAGAGGGGGTATCGCTGCCCGGCGCAGCGGTGGTTTTACGTTCCACCAGACTCACGGTCAGAAGATCGTCCGGTACTTGTTCACCGCCAATCAGCGCGACCATGCGTTCCACGCTCACCTGGCCCAGCGTCCTGAAGTCCTGTTTGATGGTGGTCAGGGGCGGGATAAAGCAGGCGCTGTCTTCGGTATCGTCGTAGCCCACGACGGAAACGTCACGGGGAACACCCAGCCCGAATTCATGCAGCGCCCGCAGCGCGCCAAGCGCCATCTGATCGTTAGCCACCAGCAGGGCGCCTGGCTGTACCCCTTCGTGGAGCATCTGCTGTACCTGCTGATAGCCGGAGAGTGAACCCCAGTCGCCATGGAGCTTCGCCACCGGCGTTAGCCGGTGTTCAGACAGGTGCTGTAACCAGCCGTCAAAACGCAGACGGGCAGAAACAGAACTGGCTGGCCCCCCCAACAGCGCGATGTGCCGGTGGCCGAGCTGAACCAGGTGCTCCACACCCAGTCGCGCCCCCATGTCGGGATCGAAAACCGAATGGCGCGCCGCCACGGTCGGGGAAACATCAAGGAACAGCGCCGGTACGGCACCGCATGCGCGCTGCATCTCCATCGCATCGGCATCTTCCAGCGGAATATTGATGATAATGCCGTCTACCCGCTGGGAAAGCAGGCTGTTTATCGCGGATCTGGTGGCTTCCAGGCCCGGCTGCTCAACCATGGAAATCACCACATTAAACTGCATCTCTCCGGCTTTCGACTTAATGGCGGCGGCAATCTGCGAGGGAGCATGCAGCGCAAGGGTGGTGGTGGCGAAACCTATCGTGTGACTGTGCTTGCCTGCCAGCTGCTGCGCCACGCGGTTAGGCACATAGTTGAGGTCGCTCATCGCCGCCTCGACTTTGAGGCGGGTTTTCTCAGAAACCTGCGCCGCCCGGTTTACCACCCGTGAAACGGTCTGGTAAGAGACACTGGCATGCTTAGCCACATCGTACAGGGTCACAGACTTCGGTTTCATAGCGATTCAGCTTCCTTATCAGTTACGTTACGGGCGCGGCCATTCTACACTGAATCTCTTCTTCGATATTGACGGTTTTCCATCACCATCTCGCGTGCTTCACTGCAAACTTTGAACCCCATCAAAGAACAAATATTTCATACTTGGAATTTATGAAATATTAATTCAGTTTTTAATTCACATTTTGCTGTGGAACTGAATACGTGAAGAAAACAGACGCTAAACACAATATCCGCTATGTGATGGCTATTTGCTGCGTAGCGGCATTAGGGGGCCTGCTGTTCGGCTATGACTCTTCGGTGATCTCCGGCGCCATCGAGCCCCTTAGCCATCACTATCAGCTAACACCCGCCCAGACCGGCTGGGCCGTGGCGAATGTCATCATCGGCTGTGTGGCGGGTTGCCTGACGGCCGGTTGGCTGGCCGATCGCATCGGGCGTAAAAAAAGTCTGATCTTCACCGCAGTGCTGTTTATCGCCTCGGTATTGGGTACTGCCCTGGCGCCGGACTTCACCACTTTTGTGCTGTTTCGCATGCTGGGCGGCGTGGGGATCGGCATCGCTTCGGTGGTTTCGCCGGTCTATATCGCCGAAGTGGCGCCCAAAGATTATCGCGGACGGGCGATGACTATGCATATGATCTGCTGCACCGGTGGTCAGGTACTGGTGCTGGCCACCAACTATCTGATAGCCAAAGACGCGTCGCCCGAGTGGCTGGCGGAGACCGGCTGGCGCTGGATGCTGGGATCCGCGTTCGTACCCTGCGTACTGTTCTTTATCTTCGTTGGCTTTATTCCGGAATCTCCGCGCTGGAATACCCTGGTGGGTCGTCACCAGCAGGCGCTGGATACCCTGACCCGTATCTCTAACCCGCAGCACGCCCGGCACGTGCTGGCAGAAATTCAGGCGTCGCTGAGCGCTGAAAACCAGCAGGGCGTTACCCGGGAAAAAGTCACCTTTAACCGCCGTACCCTGATCTTTCTGACCCTTGGGGTCGGGCTGGCGGCCTTTAATCAGTTGACCGGCATCAACGTTATCCAGTATTTCGGGCCGACGCTGCTGATGAACGTGACCGGCGATATGGAGCAGGCGATGTTTATGACCATCTGGCTTGCCGCGCTGCAGTTCGTCGGGGTGCTGGGTGGAATGAGCCTGATAGACAAAGTCGGTCGCCGGGCGCTGCTGCTGGTCGGCTCGCTGGGCTCCGCCTGCTGTCTGTTATTCACCTTCATCACCTTCTATTACGGGGTTAAAGGCATTGTGTCTGTGGTGGGGCTGTTCGGCTATATGCTGCTGTTCGGCGCCACCTGGGGGCAGGTGGTCTGGACCGTGATTGGTGAGATTTTCCCCACCCGCCTGCGGGCCGCCGGAATGGGTTTTTCCATTGGTGCGATGTGGATAGCCAACTTCCTGGTCAGCCAGTCGTTCCCGATGATGAATATGAATCCCTGGCTCAGCCATACCTTCCACGGCGGGTTCCCGCTGCTGTTGTTTACTGCCAGTTCGCTGCTGTCGTGGTGGTTTGTGAAGGCGCTGCTGCCTGAAACCAAAGGGGTTTCGCTGGAAGGCATGGAGCAGCACGTGCTGGACCATGTGGCACGTCAAAAGTCGGCGCAGACCGCAAAAACACTCTCATAAAAGGAGCTCATGATGACCATGCTTATCGCTAATGCCCCTTGCAGTTGGGGCGTGGATGACCCCAAAAACCCGAACCTGCCGCCGTGGCAGAAGGTACTGGATGAGGCCGCTACCGCAGGCTATCGCGCCATTGAGCTGGGACCCTGGGGGTATCTGCCCACCGAAGTTCAGCCCCTGTGCACGGCGCTGGAGCAGGCCGGTCTGGCGCTGGTGGCCGGGACAATCTTTGACGATCTGGTCAGCGAGCATCACTTCCCACGTATTCTTGAACTGACCCACAGCATCTGTCGCAATCTCTCTCAGGCGCCCGTTGCCCGGCAGCCAGATGGCGAAAACTCGCCCCCGTATCTGGTGATTATCGACTTTGGCGATCCCCGCCGGGCGCAGTTTGCCGGGCAGTCTGAACGTGCGCCGCGTCTGGCTCCCGCCGACTGGCAGCGCATGGTGGAACACATCACCACCATCAGCCATATCGCCTGGCAGGAGTACCGGGTGCGGCCGGTGATTCATCCCCATGCCGGAGGCTGTATCGAATTCGCCGACGAAATCACACAGCTGGCCGGGGATATTCCCCACCAGACCGCCGGTTTCTGTCTGGATACCGGCCACCTTTACTACTCGGGAATGGATCCCGTCGCCTGGCTGGATCGCTATTTTTCGCGTCTGGATTATCTGCATTTTAAAGATGTGAATGCCGAACGCCATCGTGAACAACTGACTCTGGGGGCGGACTTTTTCAGCGCCTGCGCGGCGGGGGTGATGTGTCCGTTGGGGCAGGGCGCCATCGACTATCCGGCGATACGCGATCTGCTCCTCGAACGCCGCTATCGCGGCTGGATAACGCTGGAGCATGAACGCGACCCGCGCGATGCCCACAGCAGCCTGCATGATGTCACCGAAAGTCTGCGCTACCTGCGCGGTATCGGTTTTTAACGGAGAGAAAGAGATGATTAACGGTATTAAACCGCTGGAACGCTCCCTGCGCTGGGGCATGGTGGGCGGCGGCGGCACCAGCCAGATTGGCTATATTCATCGTTCCGCAGCGCTGCGTGACGGTACTTTTACGCTGGTGGCGGGGGCGTTCGATATCGATGCCGCCCGGGGCCGCGCCTTTGGCGAACGGCTGGGGGTGGCGGGCGATCGCTGCTACAGCGACTACCAGACGCTGTTTCAGGAAGAGGCGAAGCGCCCGGACGGCATTGAGGCCGTCTCTATCGCCACGCCCAATAATACTCACTACGCTATCTGCCGTGCGGCGCTGGAAGCCGGGTTACACGTGGTTTGCGAAAAGCCGCTTTGCTTTACCAGCGAACAGGCCGACGCGCTGGTGGCCCTTAGCCGAAAGCAGAATAAGATTGTCGGCGTGACCTATGGCTATTCGGGCCACCAGATGATCCAGCAGGCGCGCCAGATGGTGGCGAACGGCGATCTCGGCGAGATTCGCATTGTGAATATGCAGTTTTCGCACGGTTTCCACCATCGTGCGGTGGAGCAGGATAGCCCCAGCACCCGCTGGCGGGTCGATCCGAAATTTGTCGGGCCCAGCTACGTGCTGGGAGACCTGGCGACGCATCCGCTGTTTCTGGCGGAAACCATGGTGCCCGCGTTGAAAATTCGCCGTCTGATGTGCTCGCGCCAGAGCTTTGTTCAGTCCCGGGCACCGCTGGAAGATAACGCCTTTGTATTGATGGAGTATGACAACGGCGCGGTCGGCTCCATGTGGACGTCAGCGGTGAACAGCGGGGCGATGCACAGTCAGAAGGTGCGCATTGTCGGCGAGAAGGCCAGTCTGGAATGGTGGGATGAGCACCCCAATCAACTGCGCTATGAAGTGCAGGGACAACCGGCGCAGATACTCGATCGCGGCATGCCTTATCTGGTCGATACGGCGCTGGAGGAAGATCGCATTGGCGCCGGACATCCGGAAGGGCTGTTCGAAGCCTGGTCGAATCTCTACCGGCGTTTCGCCATCGCTATGGATGCCAGTGACAGAGGGGATACCGACTTCCTGGCACAATTCTGGTATCCGGATGTTCATGCCGGCGCCATGGGGGTACGCTGGGTGGAAAATTGCGTGCGATCCGCCGATAGCGGCAGCGCCTGGGTGGAGTTTATCTGACAGCAGTGCCGCCCCGAAGGGCGGCACTCAGGTTGATGACAAAGAGGGAAAAAACGTGGTTTTTCCCTCTTTGTGGTTATCAGCCGAAAATCAATGAATTGATTTTCCTTGTTTATTTTTCTGGTGATTCAGGCCGAACGCGTTCGGCTCAGGTTTGTCATCCGTCTCAATGCCGCCCCGCAGGGCGGCATTAGCATCAGGTGCCGATCGGCCCGCCATCTTCCCGGGTAATCACCACGGTGGCCGAACGGGGTCGCCCGTTGGGTTGGGCATCCGGCCAGGTGGAGACCGCCTGGGGATTCGCAGGGTCTGAGACATCGCCGCCTTCACCAGGATGCTGAATATTGATAAACAGCGTGCGGTTATCCGGCGTAAAGGCGATGCCGGTAATTTCACAGCCCCGCGGGCCGGTCAGGAAACGCCGGTATTCATTGGTGCCGGGCACCGTCGCCACCATCTGGTTATTGCCCATTCCGGCATAGGCCTTCTGGTTAATGGTGGACGATGATACATCCGTCTGGATCCACAGCACGCCGCGATGGTCGAAGGAAAGACCGTCCGGACTGCCGAAGGCGGCGCCCTGCATGGTGCCTTTGGCGTTTTTATCGTCGGTGTCGGTACGGCCTGCCAGCACCAGAATATCCCACTGAAAGCGGGTAGAGGCCGGTGAATCGTCGGCTTCGGTCCAGTGCATGATATGACCAAACAGGTTTTTCGCCCGGGGATTGGCGGCATCGACCGGCGCTTTGCCTTCGGTGCCGCGATCGCTGTTGTTGGTCAGCGTACAGTAGACGCTGGCGCTGCGATTCGGATCGACGGCTACCCACTCCGGGCGATCCATTTTAGTGGCCCCCAGCAGGTCCGCCGCCAGTCGGGTTTTGATCAGCACTTCCGCCTGACTGGCAAAACCGTTGCTGCTATCAAGCCCATTTTTGCCATGGACCAGCGCCAGCCATTCGCCGCTGCCGTCGTCGTTAAAGCGGGCCACATACAGGGTGCCGGACTCCAGCAGCCGTATGTTGGATTCACGGTCTTGCGGGTTGTAGCGGCCGTCGGAAACGAATTTATAGATATATTCAAACTTCTGGTCGTCGCCCATATAGACCACCACCCGTCCGTCATCCGCCAGGGTTACCGTGGCCCCCTCATGCTTGAAGCGGCCCAGGGCGCTATGTTTACGTGGAGTAGAATCCGGCGAATAAGGATCAATTTCCACCACCCAGCCAAAACGGTTGGGTTCATTCGGGGTTTTATCGACGTTAAAGCGGTCGTCCACCTCGCTCCAGCGGTAAGATTCATCGCTGTCGCTAATGCCGTAGCGCTGTTCCAGCGCGTTGCGCTCGCCGTGTTTCACAAAAATATCCGACCAGTTCTCTTCGCAGGTCAGGTAAGTTCCCCAGGGGGTATGGCCGCAGGAGCAGTTCTGCATGGTGCCGAATACCGTTTCACCTGCCGGATCGGCGGCGGTCTTCATCAGCGTATGGTGGCGCGCCGGGCCGGAAAGCTGCATTGGCGTTCCCACGGTAATACGGCGGGCATATTCCGAAGGACGAACCACCGTCCAGTCGCCATCGCGTTTTTGCACCTCAATCACCGAAATCCCCATGGCGTTCTGACCTTTACGGGCTTTATCCAGTCGCCAGTCGGCCATGCCGTCGTGGAACAGCAGGCCGTTATCGATATATTCATGGTTCAGCGCCAGCAGTCCGTGTTCGGCATTATCAGAGCCGCGCGGCAGGCTGAACCAGGCCATTCCATCATGGTGCATGCCCGCCTGGGCCGCCTGTTCGGCGGTGGTATTGGTGGCATCAGGCTTAAAGGCGGGCAGATTATCGCGCAGTCCCACCGGATCGCCCCAGCGGTAAAAGGGACGGGCGACATAACCTTCGGGGACGATAACCCGGTCTTCCGTCGATACCGGAATACTGGCAAAACCCAGCGCAACGGCGTGGGCGAGCGGCGTTTTCGCGCCTGCGTTTTGCGGCATCAGGAGCGACGGCAGGGTAACGGCGGCGCCTGCCACCATTCCCATCTGTAAGAAGCGGCGGCGCGAAAGATATGCGCTGGCGACCTGGGAAAAGGCGCGATTATCGCTGGGGTTGCTAATCTCTTCCCGGTGCTCTTGTTTAAATACGGCGGTTAAGGGTCTGCTCATTATGGCTTCCTGTCTCAGTCACGTGACCAGGGAGCAGTGTAAGAGTCATTTGTTACAGTTTTATAACATTGCCTTCCGTGGTTGCATTATGTCCCGTCGGACTGAATGATGTGGGTGCCAACAAACAATAAAAAGGATTCTGGGTGATGATGCGTTTTATGATTTCCGGGCTTGTATTGTGCTGCGCGTCTGGCGCGATGGCCCAGCAGCACAATAGCGCTATTGATGCCGCTGTTAAGCCGGTAATGGCTAAATATCAGCTACCGGGCATGGCGATTGCCGTACTGCACAACGGTGAAACCCGCTTTTATAACTACGGCGTGGCCTCAAAGCAGAGCCAGACGCCGGTGACTGAACAGACACTGTTTGAGATCGGCTCCCTGAGCAAGACCTTTACCGCCGCGCTGGCCAGCTATGCGGTGGAGCAGGGCAAAATGGACTGGCGCGATCCGGTGAGCCACCGGATGCCGGAACTTAAGAATAGCGCCTTCGACCGGGTCACGCTGCTCAACCTGGCGACCCATACTTCCGGCCTGCCGCTGTTTGTGCCGGACAGCGTGCAGGATACTCCTCAACTGATGGCCTGGTATAAAGCCTGGCGGCTGCCTTCGCCCCCGGGCTCCCGCCGGGTTTACTCTAACCTGGGCATAGGGCTGTTGGGGATGATTAGCGCCCGACAGCTGGAATTACCCTTTAAACAGGCCATGGAGCAGCGGCTGTTACCCGCCATGGGGATGCATCACACCTGGATAGAGGTGCCCCAGGATAAGATGGGGGACTATGCCCAGGGATATAACAAGGAAGACCAGCCGGTTCGGGTGACGCCTGGACCGCTGGATGCCGAATCCTATGGGCTGAAATCCAGCTCCGCCGATCTGATCCGCTGGCTGGCCGTTAATATGGGCCAGCAGAAGGTGGATAACGACTGGCAGCAGGCGGTTTCCGCCACTCATCATGGGTATTTCCACACCCGGGATTTCACCCAGGCGATGATGTGGGAATACTACCCCTGGCCGGTGAATGCGGAAAAACTGGTGGCAGGCAATAGCGGTAAACGCATTCTTAACGGGATGCGCGCCAGCGCCATTACGCCGCCCAAAGTCGCCAGCGGTAGCACCTGGTATAATAAGACCGGCTCTACCAACGGTTTTTCTACCTATGCGGTGTTTATTCCGGCGGAAAATACTGCGGTGATTATGCTGGCTAATAAGTGGTTCCCGAATGACGATCGGGTGCAACTGGTCAGAGAAATTATCGGTCAGTTAACCGATAAATAACCCCTGTCCGAGGGGCCTTAACGGTCCCTTTTAAATAAATTATTTTGCTATTCCCACACTCTTTTCTATCCTCTAATAAGCCTTGTCTTATCGCGATAATACTTATTAATTCAGAATAACTCCCCGATGCGTGTGCATTATTAATTCTGCACGCCGAGGCTTATTGATGCCTGAAACCAGGCGCTTGCTTTATGACTCTGGTAAGGAAAATGGCTGATGACATATAAAAGAAGTGTTATGGCGCTACTGGTCAGCGCCGCGTTATATCCGACTGTGCAATCCGCTCAGGCGGCAACCCCGCTGTCATTACCGCTGGGCCATCTGGAGGAGCGCCTGACCATTACCGTGGGTGTGAACGGCGGGCCAGCCCAGAAGTATATTTTCGATACCGGATCCGATCAGTTTAATGCCGTGTTGAGTCAAGGTAATGCCTCACAAATGCCGCAACTGGATCAAGCCCAGGCGTACATTTATGGCGATGACGCATGGGGTGGTTACTGGTTACAGCACAAACGCGCCAGTACGCTGACCTATTATACGGCGGATGAGAATCCCACCGCTGTCTCAACACCGGATAGCGGCGGCCATGGCTATGTAATAGGGCATGTTGAGCACCTGCTACTGGATGGTAAGCATGGTGGGCGGATTTCCAAAGACCCGATCATAGTGCCTGGCTTCCAAAAACCTTTCTATATCGATCTTGATGCGCAAGAGCGAATTGATTCGGGACAGCCCACGGAAGAACAGAATGAAGAGAAAAAAAATTTTTATGGCACCTTTGGTGTCGGCGATTTTCTGTTTGAGGGTAGCGGCGGCAGCCCTTTCGCCACCGTCACCAAAAGCGGTTTTGTGGTAGCCGGTAACGATAGTACGCCAGATAATGATGACACCAGTACGCTTTCCCCCGGTTGCGCCCCCTGTACCATTTTGAATTTAAGCCCGGCAGTGCGGGCCCAGTTTACCACCCAGGTGCCCTGGGCGGCACATTATGACGAGGGCGATCGGCAGACTTTTCCCGGTTCCGGCGCGCCGGCTTCCACTCAACATGAGGGGCAATTCAAATATACCTTCGTGCTGGATGTGAACGGGCAGCAAAAAACCATAGAAGTGCCGGGAGATGCGCTAAAAGGCGCCGTCCTGTTCGACACCGGTAACCCCACTCACGTCACTATTGAGAGTGCCAAACTGGGTTCTGTCCTGCAACAGAATGGACTGAAGATCATCACGAAGGGTGATGAAACCAGCAGCAACCTGGTTTCCATGACCCTGCATCCCACCGACAGCAGTGGTAACCCTGTCGGCGAGGGGATTTTGTTGCAGGATCCTACCGGCGAAAACAATCTTACTATCGATTCCGACGGGAGCGATGAAAAAACCTGGAATATCACCATGGGGCTGGGCTTCTTTCTTCAGTATTCGGTGATGTACGACCTGGAGAACCGGCTAACCGCCTTTACCCCATTCTTTGTCAGCGCCGATAACTTCACCACCGACGACCAGCTCAGTCAGATTACCGCGGAAATGGGCAACCCGATGAAGGCGCCGAAGGGCGATCCTTCCGGCCAACAGGCAACCAAGGGCTATCTGGGGCTGGCAGGCGCCATTTCCGGCACAGGCGATCTGACGCTTGCACCGAACATAGTGGTCAATATGACCGGCGCTAACACCTATACCGGCGCCACCCGGGTGCAGAAAGATGCGGTGCTGTTTCTGAGCGGTCCAGGCAGTATCGCCGCCTCGTCTGAATTAGTGAATAACGGCTGGTTTGATATTTCCACACACGGGAATGCCAACCCGCTGTGGGGAGTTTCGGACAGCCTGAACGATGTTACCCTTCAGAGCCTGAGCGGCAGCGGCCTGATCACTCTGGGCAGTCGCAATCTGGTGCTGAATAACGCCCACGGCGATTTTTCCGGGCGCATTACCGACCAGAATCTGCGCAGCGGCGGTGTGGATCATGAAAAAGGCGGGCTGACCATTGCCGGGGGACGTCAGACACTGAGCGGCAACAGCGACTACACCGGCCAGACCCGGATCGCGAGCGGTGCGGCATTGCAACTGGCAAGCAGCGGCACCCTGACCAGCGACGTTATCGCAGAGGGGGCCTTTGTGGCTAACGGGGCGACCAGCGGTCACGTGGAGATTCAAAGCGGCGGTCTGGCGGGCGGTAATGGTCGGGTAGGGAGCCTGACGGCGGCTCAGGGCAGCACCGTTGCGCCAGGCAACTCTATCGGCACTCTGAACGTTGATGGCGATATGACTCTGGCCCATGGATCGCTGTATGCCGCGGAGGTGGATGCCTCTGGCAGCGACCAGATAAAGGTCGCGGGCACGGCAACGGTTCAGGGCGCTGATGTTACGGTGATTCCCTACGCCCGAAATAACCTGCTGGCGCAGTCCACAACGGCGGATAACCTGATTGGAAGCACCGGAACCCTTCTGACGGCCGATGGCGGCGTTAGCGGCCAGTTTGCGTCAGTCGAGAGCGGCCCTTTTATTACGCCATCGCTCACTTACCAGCCGGACAGCGTCGCCGTGACCCTGGCGCGCAGCGACCTGAGTTTCGCCGATGTGGCCGCCACCCGCAATCAGCGCAGTATGGCGGCCGCCCTGGATCAATTGCCCGCCAGTAGCTCTGTCTACCAGAGTCTGCTGCTGGCACCCACGGAGGGCGATGCCCGCCAGGCGATGCGTCAGCTTTCCGGCCAGATCCATGCCGATATCGCTTCATCGCTGGTGAATAACAGTCGCTATCTGCGCGATACCCTGAACAGCCGTCTGCGCCAGGCTCAGGGACAAATCGACAGCAGCGATATCCGGCAGAATGAAGACGGCGCCTGGGCCAGCCTGATGGGGAACTGGCAGCATGCCAGCGGGAACAATAACGCCAGCGGTTTCCATGATTCCACCTTCGGCGTGCTGTTGGGGGTAGATGGTGATGTAGCGGACGGCTGGCGGGTTGGGGCCGCCACCGGATTTACCCGCACCTCGCTGCACGGTAATCATGCCTCGGCGGACAGCGATAACTATCACCTGGCGCTATATACCGGCAAGTCCTGGGATAACGTTAACCTGCGGGCAGGGACGGCTTATACCTGGCACCGGATAGAAACGGACCGTAGCGTAAATTATTATGGTCAGTCCGATAGCGATAAGGCACGTTACAGCGCAGGGACCGGGCAGATCTTTGCCGAAGCGGGTTATAGCCTGAACAACGACTGGTTGAACCTGGAGCCGTTCGCCAACCTGGCCTGGGTCGATTATCGCAGCAACCGGATTAACGAACGTGGCGGCGCCAGCGCGCTGAGCGCTGACAGTCAGCACACCAGCGCTGCGCTCTCTACCCTGGGGCTACGGGCGGACAAACGCTGGCAGACCGGTAAGGAGAGCGCCATCACGCTGCGCGGGGAACTGGGCTGGCTGCACCAGTATAACTCCCCTGAACGCGAAGTCGGGTTACGCTTCCAGGGGGCCGGGACCACGTTCAATACCGGCACCGTACCCGCTGCCCGGGACGGAATGGTGATGAAAGCCGGAGCCGAAGTCAGCATTAACGATACGGCATCGGTATCGCTTAACTATACCGGTATGTATTCGGATAATTATCAGGACAATGGTCTGAGCGCAGATCTGAAATGGACATTCTGATTCACGCATTGCCACGAAAGGCCCGTTCCAGGCTTTTTATTTGCTGAAAATTCTCCGTATGCCACTATGTTAAGATTATCCAGCTATCGAAAATAAACCTTAATGAGGGAGAAAGACCGATGAGGAAATATTTTACCGTTCTCGCCGCAGTTTTACTGTTTGGGGGGCAGGGAGCGGCTTTTGCGGCACCCGTTCCGGTATCCGCAGACGCGGCGCAGGCCATGTGCCAGGTACAGTTTGATGCGCTGAAGAGCGCCAGAAGCGGTCATGACAGTGCCGAGCTACTGGTTAACCGCTCCATCATCGATTTAATGAAGCGCGGATACGCCGTTGAGGACTACGCGACCACAACGGAATCTTATCGTCACGATATGACCCTCGCTATCGCAAAACTGCGGGAAAATCATAAGGCCTGGCCCGATGAAGCCGCGTTTATTCGGGCGATGGATTCGCAGCAGAAGGCCTGTCAGGTACAGCTGATGAAGCGGTAATAACAGTACCGTCGACAACGCTTACTGACCGCCCGTCGCAGGCGGTTTTTTTATAACCACCGTAAATTACAACCTTACCGGTCACCTGAGAGAATAAGTTAAATCTAATGCCTTATAGATAACATCGATTATACATATTTGCCCTGAGTGTTATTATTTGGTTAACAAAACGGCGTTGTCATCGTCCGCAGCGCGACCATTCCGGCAATAAAAGCAAGGTTATTTGCTCCCGTCGCAGAAAATATATCCTTACCTTTACTGTTATTATTCGGTCCGCGGAGCGGGGCGCTGTAAATAATAAAATGCGGATTCAGGAGTGCCTATGAATAATAAAAGACGCGCTGTGCCTGGCGTACGTCCCTATGATGGCCCGGCCGGAGGCTGGGGTGCATTAAAGGCGACGGCCATTGCCGTGCGCACCCAGATGGATGCCTTCAATGCCCCGGCCACCCTGATGCGTACCAACCAGCCGGATGGCTTCGACTGCCCGGGATGCGCCTGGCCCGATAAAGAGCATAAATCCACCTTTCAGTTCTGCGAAAACGGCGCCAAGGCAGTGACCTGGGAAGCCACCAGTAAGCGGGTCACGCCGGAATTTCTGGCCGCCAATACGGTCACTTCGCTATTGAGTAAGAGCGACTTTGAGCTGGAAGGCTATGGTCGACTGACTCATCCTCTGGTTTATGACCGCGCCAGCGATACCCTGCGGCCACTCCCCTGGGAAGAGGCGTTCCGGCGCATTGGCGAAACGCTGCGCGACATGGCGCCGGATGAGGTAGAGTTTTATACCTCGGGCCGGGCGTCGAACGAAGCGGCCTGGCTGTTTCAGCTATTTGCCCGGGAGCTGGGCACCAATAACTTCCCGGACTGTTCCAATATGTGCCATGAGTCAACCAGCGTCGGGCTGCCTCAGTCGATAGGCATTGGTAAAGGGACGGTGTCGCTGGAAGACTTCGACGATACCGAACTGGTGCTCTCTATTGGTCATAACCCCGGCACGAACCATCCGCGCATGATGGGCACCCTGCATGAACTGGCGCGTCGCGGCGTGCCGGTGATTGTGTTTAATCCGCTGCGCGAGAGGGCGCTGGAACGCTTCGCCGATCCCCAGGACATTATCGAGATGGCGACCCTGCGATCTACCAATATCGCCTCGACTTACTATCAGGTAAAAGCCGGGGGCGATGCCGCAGCGCTGAAAGGTATCGGGAAAGCCCTGCTGGCGATGGAACAAGCGCAGGGCAAAGTACTGGATCACCCGTTTATCGAACAGCATACCCAGGGTTTTGAGGCCTTTGCCGACGATCTGCGCCAGACCGCCTGGCACGAGATAGAACGAGAATCCGGTCTGACCCGCCAGGAGCTGGAGCAGGTGGCGATGCTCTACGCTCGCTCTAATGCCACCATCATTACCTACGGCATGGGCATTACCCAGCATAACAAGGGCACCTCTAACGTGCGGCTGATTGCCGATCTGCTGCTGATGCGCGGCAATATCGGCAAGCCAGGGGCCGGGATCTGCCCGCTGCGCGGTCATTCCAACGTGCAGGGCAACCGTACCGTGGGCATTACCGAAAAGCCGGGCGCCGAATTTCTGGCAAATCTGCAACGGGTATTCGGCTTTACGCCGCCGCAGCGCCACGGCCACGATGCGGTAAAAGCGCTACAGGCGATGATCGACGGCGAGGCGAGGGCGCTTCTCTGTCTTGGGGGGAACTTCGCGGTAGCGATGCCTGACAGCGAGCGCGCCTTTCCGGCCATGCAAAAGCTGGATCTGAGCGTGCACGTTGGTACTAAACTGAATCGCTCCCATCTGCTGGTGGCGAAACAGACCTTTCTTCTGCCGTGTCTGGGGCGCACCGAGCTGGATATTCAGGAAAGCGGCCGTCAGTCGATCACCGTCGAAGATTCAATGTCGATGGTGCACGCCTCTTCGGGCAAACTGCGCCCGGCCTCTACGCTGCTGCGCTCGGAACCGGCTATTGTGGCTGGCATGGCCCAGGCGGCTCTGCCGGAAACCCGGGTAGACTGGATGGGGCTGGTGGCCGACTATGACAAAATCCGCGATCTGATCGAGCAGACCGTTCCCGGCTTCGATAACTACAACGCCCGTATTCGCCGCCCCGGCGGTTTTCGCATGCCGCTGCCGCCTACCCGGCGGGTCTGGCCAACGCCCACCGGTAAGGCGATGTTTTCGGTCTTTAACGGGGTGCATGAAAATACCCAGGTCGAAGGGGACGATGTGCTGCGGATGATTACGCTACGCAGTCACGACCAGTACAACACCACCATTTACGCTATGGATGACCGCTATCGCGGCATCTTCGGCCGCCGCGACGTGCTGTTTATGAATGAGCAGGATATGGCGAGCCTGAAGCTGGAGCACGGAGACAGGGTGGATATTCACACCGCGCTACCCGGTAGCGATCTACGGCTGGAGGATATCACCGTGGTGGCCTATACCATTGCCCGGGGCTCCGTCGGCGCCTATTACCCCGAAGCCAACGTGCTGGTGCCGCTGGATTATATTGACCGCGAGAGCGGCACGCCTTCCTATAAATCGGTGCCTGTCCGGGTGAGGCTGCGCTCGAAAGAGATCCTGGCGAAGGAATCTATCCGCTAATTTTCCCTCACTGCTCATGTTAGTACTCGCTAACATGAGCGATACGCTTGAATTTACTCGCTCTGAAACGTAACATTTATATAACATTCCATATAACAGGTTGGCGCTGCCTGACCGGACTCATTCATGGATATCAAACAGCTTAAATATCTGATTGCCCTCGATCAGACTCGCCATTTCGGCCAGGCCGCCGCGGCCTGCCACATCACCCAACCCACGCTTTCCATGCGTATCCGCAGCCTGGAAGAAGAGCTGGAACTGGTGCTTATTCAACGCGGGCACCGCTTCGAAGGCTTTACGCCGGAAGGTGAACGCATTCTGGCGTGGGCAAGGGCGCTGCTGGCGGCGCACGACGGGCTGGAAGCCGAAGCGGCCATCTGTCGTGGTCAGATGGTCGGTCAGTTGCGATTGGGAATGGTGCCGCTGGCGAGTATGAACCCAATGCAGCTTATCGCCCCCCTGGCGGATAAATACCCGGAGCTGCAATTCAGTCTGCTGTCTCTGACTTCTGAGCAGATTATCGATGGCGTCAGCCGCAATCAGCTGGATCTGGGCATCTGCTATCTGCAACACGTCGACACAGAATGCTTCGATGTGATCCCGCTTATGCCGACCCATATGGGGTTACTGCACGATCTGCGTCATTTCCAGTTCAGTGAAAGCCGTCCGGACTGGTCCATGCTGGCCACGCTGCCGCTGGGCTTTCTGACCAAAGGGATGCATTACCGCGAATCTATCGATATAAGTTTTAAAGGCCACGGGCTGACGCCCAGATATGTCTTTGAAAGCGACTCAACGTTCCAGATAATTCAGGCGGTGCAGGCCGGTATCTGCTGCGCAATAGTGCCGCTCAATAACGGTCTGGAAGCTCTGAGCGATAACCTGCGGATTATCCCTATCACACAACCGGAGGTGGATTCGATGCTGGGACTGATTATGCGTCGTCAGCCGCCGATCTCATCGCTTGCCGAACGCTGCTTTACCGATGCGAAGGGGATTTTCGGCGAAGAGCCGGCATCGCCCTGACTGACGATGCCGGAATGGGTTACTGATGATCGCGCGGTGAAGGCGCTATCGGCAGCGGTAATTTATACAGCTTCACAGGGTACTCGACCGTGGAAGGTTTACCCCCAGTAGTGGCCGGTGTCCGGTTGATCTGCGCGGCAGGCATCCACAGAGCGCCGTGGCTTATCCACATCGCATCCACCCATACCAGACGCGGGTCGCTGATAACGGTGCTGACTTTGCCCTGCGGGGTAATGCGCATCACGGAGCGGGTATTGATATTGGAGGCATACAGATTGCCTTCGCTATCGATCGCCGTCCCGCCGGTACTCCAGGTATCGAGGAAATGTTCGGCGTGGCGATTCACTTCACTGGCCGCAAGCGAATCATCGTTGAGGTAGCGGGTTTCGATACGGGCCATCGGTCCAGGGATCGCCTGATAATAGAGCCACTTTCCGTCCGGCGAGACTTCCAGCTGATCCAGACCGACCCGTTTTTCGCGTCCGTCGCGCAGATGCAGCTTTTTGCCATCGGCATAAATCGGCTCGTGATCGATGGACAGCGGATGGTTATCCAGTACCCGGTGGGACTTGCCGGTTTTCAGATTCAGCACCACCAGACCCACAGCCCCCGGATCGGTAATATAGGCGTAATCACCGTTAAAACGTACGTCATCGAGATAGCTGGCGGGCTTTTGCACTGGCGCATCAATGATATAAGCGCCGACCACCCGATTGGTCTTCAGGTCGATGTTGACCAGCTTGCCCGCACCGCTAACGGCTTTATCGCCGGTGCCAATGCCGGTATTTCCGGCGTCCATCACCCACAGATTGCCATCCGGCCCGATTCGCAGCGCATTGACGTGCAGGAAATGGTGCTGCGCATCGCTGGCCTGCCACTGGTTCCATTGCTCGTCGGGATAAGGCGTTATCTTGCCATCCTTACCCACTTCCACCAGTTGCGGCCCCGGGCCTTCCGACTGGGTCAGTGAGGCAAAAATACGCCCGTCGCCAGAGACCGTAATACCGTTCCATACCCGGGGCGAGGTCGCCGCCTGTTGCAGACGGTTATCCTGATGCTGCGGTAAGGTCGGGGGCAGGGTATCCGCCGCCTGCGCCTGCATGGCAAGCAGCAAAGCGGCCGTCAGAGTCAGTTTTTTAAACATAGTGATGATTCAACCTCCGTGGTAAGGGTTCAGACCGGGCAGCCTTTGGCGCGTAGCAGACTGTTAAAGCGTTCCGGGTCAGTGGTCCCCGCTGCGTTATTGGCGCGAATCTTCTCTTCGCGCTGGGCGTGCTGCTGCACTTTGGGCAGTAAATCATCCAGTTCATCGAAGGGAACGGCGATCACCCCATCCGCGTCCGCGACAATCAGATCGCCCGGAGAGACCAGCAGCCCCGCGCAGGAGATCGGGATATTCACTTCCCCCGGGCCGTCCTTGCTGGGGCCTCTCAGGGTATTGCCGCGGGCATAAACCGCCACGCCGCCTTCCGCCCATTCATTGAGATCGCGAATCGCGCCATCGATGATGAAAGCGGCAATCTTTTTGGTGATTGCAGAAGTGCGCATCAGGCCGCCGATCAGCGCCTGGGTCAGATCGCCCGCGCCATCGACCACGATGACATCACCCGGCTGCGCAATCTCGATCGCCTTATGGATCATCAGGTTGTCGCCGGGCCGGACTTTAACGGTCAGCGCCGGACCGCAAACGACCAGTTGACTGTCGTTGTGATAAGGCTTCAGGCCGCGTGCGGCGACGCTACGGCCCATGCAGTCACCAATGTTCGGCACCGCAAGGCGACGCCATGCGTCGAGGGTGGTGCTATCCGGCACCTTATCCCGGCTGCCAATAAAATAACCGGCGGGCCATTCGCTGCGAGATGTCATTGCTTCATATCCTCATTCTTCAGGGCGTTCGGGTTAACGCAGGCGCGCAGATTGATGCGCCGCTGCTGTAAAAAGTCGAGGCACTGTTGCGCAGCAGAGCGCGCGACGGCGTCCAGCGCTTCCGGGGTGGTACCGCCGATGTGCGGGGTCATCACGATGTTGCTGAGCTGACGAAACGGATGCGCTTCCGGCAGCGGCTCCTGAGCGAAGGTGTCCAGGCCCGCACCGGCCAGGTGACCCTGCTGTAACGCCTGGACCAGCGCCGGTTCGTCAATCAGTTCGCCGCGCGAAGTGTTAATGACGATCGCGCGCTCGGGCAACTGTGCCAGAGTATCGGCACGGAGCATCTGGCGGGTGGCGTCACTGACCGGGCAGTGCAGGCTCAGCACATGGCTCAGCGGCAGCAGCTCATCCAGGCTGGCGCACTGGTGGGCGCCGCCGGTCGGGGTTCCCGGAGCAACTGCCGGGTCAAAAAACCGCACTGACATGCCGATGGCCCCGGCGATACCGGCAACCCGGCGGCCGATTTCACCGAAGCCAACCAACCCCAGGGTCTTGCCCTGCAGTTCACTCCCCAGGCTGGTGCGGGTCCAGCGGCCTGCGGCGATCTCCTGCTGGAAGAACGGCAGCTGGCGCGCTGCGCTCAGCATCAGGCCAATGGTCAGTTCGGCCACCGACTGGGCATTGGTGGCCGGGGTGGTTAACACCGGGATCCCACGGGCGCTGGCGGCGGCGACATCAATATTGGTCACGCCGACGCCGTGTTTGCAGATGATTTTCAGCGACGGGCAGGCGGCGATGGCCTGTTCCGACAGCGTGACGGTACGGGAAATAACGGCGTCATAGGCGTGCGTCGCCATCCGCTGTTCCACTTCCGTCGGGTTATTCGCTTCGGTTAAATAGTCGACTTCGCAACCCGCATCCGCCAGCACCTGACGACCCGCCGCTCCCAGCGCCGGCGCGGTCATTAAAAATTTGTAAGCCATAAGTAGCTCCAGTGTTGTTTTTTGTATGGTCGCACTGTTAAAACATAAAAATTAACAGCCGAATTTTATTTATTGATTCCTGTGGGGAATGAAATGGAACTGAAAGATCTGCGCTACTTCCTGGCGATAAGGGAGACGGGACACCTGGGAAGGGCGGCGATAAGTCTGGGAATCACTCAGCCGGCACTGTCCAAGTGCATCCAGCGTCTGGAGAAAATTTATGCCACCCGATTGATCCTGAAGGTCGGACGCGGCATCCGCCTGACCGAAGCCGGCGTATTACTTTGTGATCGAGTTCAAAAAATCGTCCAGTCGATGGAAGAGACCCAGCGTGAAATGAAGTCGCTGTCGGAAGGAACGGCAGGCTATGTCCGTATCGGCGCCGCAGCGACGGCAGCGGAGTTTATGCTGCCGCAGCTGGCCCGGGAACTGCTGTGCGAAGCGCCGGACGTGCGTATTGATGTCAAGGTCGGCATGAATGACTTCCTGCAAAATATGCTGCGTGAGAATCAGCTGGATATTATCCTTGGCTTCCTGCCTGACTACGACACCGAATTCGTCCGCCGCCCGTTGCTGGACGATCCTGTGGTGCTGGTGGCCAGCGCCGATCACCCGCTGGCTGGCATTCACCCGACGCCGGAGCAACTGGGCAAGTTCAACTGGCTGTTGCCTTCACGTAATGTCGCCACCCGACAGTGGCTGGAGCAGCGTTTACAGGGCGGAGGATATCCGCCGCCGCGGATCCAGATTGAAACCAACTCGCTGGCCACTCTGCGTTCGGTTGTGGTGGAAACCCAACTATTAAGCTTTTTGTCGCGCCGCTGTCTGCAGGCGCTGGAGTCAGTCATTCCACTGGTGGAAATTCCGATGCCGCTTTTGGTGATGCCGCGCACATTTGGGCTACAATTCCACTCCCTCAGCGAGCTGTCGCCGGTTGCGCGTCAGGTAGTGCAAATCGCAGAACGTCACTGGCGTTATGAATAATCAGTCAGTAATGACGGCAGGTAATTAATAACTCAGACGTGAGGAATCATAACCCGGAGAGACTGTTTCGGCTTTATTCCTCATGTTAAAAAATATTTTCCTGAGCTATAAACCCATTAATTCTGTAAGTGATACCTGCTATGAATCGCTATTCTGACATTATCTGTATCCTGGCCCGTGTTCTGGCCGTCGGATTATTTTTTACCTCCGGCGTGGATAAAGTTTTTAATTATCACGACAACCTCACCCTGATGGCTGAAAACCATGTACCGGCATTCTTTTTACCGCTGGTGATTCTGCTGGAAGTGGGGGGCGGGCTGGCCATTGCCTTTGGCTTTCTGACGCGCTTTACCTCTGTTTTTATGGCTATTTTTTCCATAGCAGCAGGATTCCTGTTCTATCAGGGCTATAGCCATGCGCATTTAATGGTGTGGTTAAAAAATGCCTCCTGCGCGGCAGGGTTTATTCTGCTGGCGCTCAATGGTCCGGGGCGATTGAGTCTGGACTACCTGTTACGTCATAAATTTCAGGCGCAAACAACCTGATTATTAATGATGTCATCGATATTCAATATCGTTCCGATTACTCTATTTATTAAAAGGTCATAGATAATGAAAAAATTACTTCTGTCAGCCGCCCTGGGGTCCGCCACGCTGTTCAGTGCATTTTCTGTCAGCGCGACCCTGACCCAAACGACGCTTTCGTGGAGCGATGCGGAAAAGCTGCTGAAGACGGCGACGGAAAAAGCCGTCAGTCTGGAAGCCAGCGTTTGCGTGGCGGTACTGGATCGCTCCGGCCAGTTGCTGGCTTTTAAACGGATGGATAATGCGCCGGTCGGCTGCATTGACTCAGCAATTAAAAAGGGCCGGGCCGCCGTGCTATATCGCACCCCGACCGATAAATATATGGCCCGCGCCAACGGCCAGGAACCGGCTATCGCCACTCTGCCGGGCATGGTGCCGCTGGGCGGCGGCGCGCCAGTGAAAACCGGCAGCGACGTGGTGGGCGGCGTGGGCGTCAGCGGCTCGGCAAACCCGAACGAAGTGGCTATTGCCAACGCGGCGGCGGAAAGCGTTAAGTAATTTGGGACTATGATAAAAAACGGCGCCTTACTCAGTAAGATGCCGTTTTTTAGGGAACATCAGATGTGCGGCTGATAGATTACTTCTCCGAATTCGCCAGCCGGTTGCGGCGCATGCCAACCAGCAGCACCAGCAGTGCGCCGACGGCGCCCGCCGCCAGCGGCAGGGCGTGAAACGGCTGCGGGTAGAAGCGGGTGATAATCGGATCGGTCACCAGCATGCTGCCGGCGATCCAGCCGATCAGCGCCCCGCCGAGCATCACCACGGCAGGGAAGCGGTTCAGAATCGCCAGCACCAGTTTGCTGCCGGCAACGATAATCGGAATGCTGATAATCACCCCTAATGCCACCAGCACGATATGACCGTTCCCGGCTGCGGCGACGGCCAGTACGTTATCCAGCGACATCACCACATCGGCGACCGTAATCGTCACGGCGGTTTTCCACAGGCTGGTGGAGCTGCTGACTTCCTCTTCTTCATCCTGATTGGCGACCAGCCTGATACCGATCCACAGCAATAATAGCGCCCCGATAACTTTCAGCATCGGCAGCGACAACAGATAAACGGCGATGCCCAGCAGAACGATGCGGGCCAGGATAGCGCCCGCGGTACCGATAACGATCGCTTTGGTCCGCAGCTCCGGCGGCAGTTTACGGCAGGCCATGGCGATGACCACCGCGTTATCGCCCCCCAGCAGCAGATCGATAATGATTATCTGCAACAGGATGGCGGCAAAATCCCAGTTTAAAAATAATTGGTTCATATCCTACTCACGCGGCAGCAAAGGGGATAACCCCCAGCAATAGTGATATCACTAACAGAATAAAGCAGTTTACCAGCGACCATTTAAAGGTGAAGCGTTGATTCCCGGCGTAGTCCAGTTTCAGCATACTCACCACCAGATAGGTCGACGCCACCAGCGGACTGAGGATATGCACCGGCTGACCCACCAGCGAAGCCCTGGCCATTTCAATACCGCTGATCCCGTGGTGTCTGGCGGTGTCGGCCAGTACCGGCAGCACGCCAAAATAGAATACGTCGTTGGAAACCAGCCAGGTCATCGGAATGCTCAGCAGGGCAGTCACCGGCGCCATATACGGCCCCATGGCATCCGGAATAATCTTCAGCAGCGCGGTACCGACGGCATTGACCATACCGGTGCCGGTGAACAGGCCGGTAAATACCCCGGCTGCGAAAATCAGACTGGAAACGGCCAGGATCGGCGGCGCGTGTTGTTCCAGCTGCTCTTTTTGTTGATTGAGGCCAGGAAAGTTAACCATCAGCGCCACGCAAGCCGCCAGCATAAACAGGTAGCTCAGCGGCAGGACTTCGATACACAGGCAGGCGATCAGCCCCAGGGTCAGCAGCCAGTTGAAATAGAAGGTCAGGGGTCCGCGGCCGCGATCCTGAGCCTGGGGCGCATGCACTGCCTTCCAGCTCAGACCTTCGCCCAGACGAACCCGCTCACGGCGGCCAAAAACCCATGCCAGGACAAAGGTCCAGACCACGCAGGCCAGCAGGGCGGGGATCATCGGAACAAACATATCGCCGACGTCGATATGCATGGCCGTGGCCGCCCGTGCGGTAGGACCGCCCCACGGCACCATATTGCCCAGCCCGGAAACCTGAAGCAGCAGGCAGCACACCATGGGCAGAGACAGCCCCAAACGCTGATAAATCGGCAGGAAGGCCGACAGCACGATGATGTAAATAGTGGCGCCATCGCCATCCAGCGCCACAATGAACGCCAGCAGTACGGTACCCAGGAAAATTTTCACCGGATCGCCATGAACGGCTTTCACCACTTTATTCACCAGTGGATCAAACATACCGGCTTCGGTCATGACCATAAAATAAAGCATGGCAAAAATGATCATTACGCCATTCGGGGCAACGGTACGCAATCCATCGAGCACGAACTTTCCCATTTGTGCATGAAATCCGCCCAGCAGGGCAAAAATGGTGGGGATAACGATCAGCGCCGTTAATGCGGAAAGTCGCCGGGCCATTAAGCAAAAAATAAAACAAACCAGCATCAGGATACTGAGAACGATCAGCATTGCTTGATTCCTTATCTTGTTATTTGCGCCATTATTTATGGGTCTGAACTCCTGGCGTCATTTCACTCAATCCGCTATCTAAGAGGACTTACGGGGTACATCGTCCATCAGAATACGACATGTTGGCCGTATGTTTCCATTTGGTTAATTTCAGCGATTATGACAGCGTCACCCGCTGAAAGATGGCATTGGGTTTTATCAATCCATTCCGCACAGGAATGAAAGTGCGACGCGATAACCGCCATTGCCGGTTCATCCCAGCAGGAAAGCCGTGTTTATGCGGTGATTCACGCCTTCGGCCGACCCGTTTCGACCAGAAGCGATGCCGAAAAAAACGGCCAAAATGACATCGTGACTTTGTGAGCAACAACAAAAAAACACCCCACCAGTGAACCAAATGGGGAATACCTACCAGCAGAATCGGGAGGATGTATCCATATTGTTAGCATGGCGTTGCATCCTCATGTGAGCATAAATCGCTCAGGAAAAGCAGGGGGAACCGCCATCGTGGCGATGGTGAAATGATTAACCTTCTGTAGTGAAATAATATTTCAAGCTACCATACCTCTTATTTAACAGGGGCTTTAAAGTAACGCCATTTGATTAAGCAATGACCGCTATCGATTCCTGGCAAGAATATAAACTGACGCTCAGCGGAATAAGGCACTTTTAGTTAACTCTCTCCGGCATGGATGACGTTATGTTTTTAGCCCATTAATTATTCGATATTGATAGAACAACAATACTTCTTCCCTGTAATCTGGTGGTGCTATGAAATTATTATCAACTGTCATTCTGTGCAGTGGGCTGGTGTGCGCGGCGTCCTATGCGGCAGACGCCGTAATTAATGTTGCAGTACTGAATCATCAACAGGCCCAAAAGATGGTCAGTAAAGCCGAAGAGACTATTCGCGCTCACCATATGGGGGGCGCGGTCAGCATTGTCGACAGCTTCGGTCAGCCCATTATTTTCGAAAGGCTGGATGGCGCAACGCTTGCCAATATTGAACTGGCGCCGAAGAAAGCCCATGCCGCCGTGGCATTTGGCCAACCTACCAGCAGCTTTCAGCAGAAAATCAGCGCCGGTAATGTCGCCGTGCTGGGCAATCCGGCGGTGGTGCCGCTGCCTGGCGGCGAGCCGATTAAGGTCAACGGCGTAGTGGTGGGGGCGATTGGCGTCAGTACGCCGGATGGCAAGGTCGATGCCGAAGCCGCTAAGGCCGCGCTCAGTGCGCTGAACGCTGGTTAGTCATGGAGAACGCATCATGATGAACAGACGGCGTTTTCTGCAATTAATGGTCGCCGGACCGATGATCGTATCGGCGCCGTTACAAATCCCACTGGCCCTGGCCAGTGATAATACGCCCGCCGCCACGCTGCTGCGAGCCAGCGAAATGCTGACCGGTCGCCAGGGGCTGGATGCCTCAGTCGCCGATCGTCTCTGTCAGCTGTTAAGCAAACAGAATTCTCGCTTCCCGGGCCAGCTGGCGCGTCTGATGGCGCATTTGCAGTCCGCAGGCGAAACCGATCGCCAGCGGCTGGTCGATAGCCTGGATGACGACGATATTAATACCGCGCTGGCGATTATCTCCCCCTGGTATCTGGGGTATACCGGGCATCCGTCCACCACCAAAGCGACGGATGACGCGGAATTTGTCACCTTCCTGTCAGCGTTAATGTACGAACCCACCCGCGATGTCACCCTGCGCCCGAGCTATGCCCGCGCCGGCAGCGATTACTGGGCGGAAGTACCGCAGGGCGTCAACGCGCCGCCGATGCCCGTCGGTATCCGCCAGTGGGGCGAAAACGCCCCCGCAGCGGCCAAGACCATTCCTGCTCCTGACGCCCCCTGGCTGTTAATGGTTCAGGGAAAAGCCCGCACCCTGGCCGAGGCCAACGCCCTGTTAGCGGCAGAGAAAAAATAACCATAACAACAAAATAATCAGGATCAGAACATGAGTGAATTTGACGCTGATGTGGTGATTGTCGGCTCTGGCGCGCTGGGCGCCAATGCCGCTTATCAGTTGGCGAAAGCCGGAAAATCGGTGATTATGCTGGAAGCGGGACCCTACATACCTCGCTGGAAAGTCGTTGAAAACTATCGCAATAGCGCCAGCAAACGCAACTGGTGCGCGCCTTACCCTAATCTGCCGTGGGCGCCGAATTCCTACACCGAAGGCTATGTCGATGCCAAAGGGGATGACGATTTCGATTATGTCACAAGCTACCTGCGGGTGGCCGGCGGCAGCACCCGCCACTGGGCATCGGCCTGCTGGCGCCTGCTGCCCAATGATTTCAAGATGCGCAGTGTGTATGGCGTGGGGCGCGACTGGCCTTTCACCTATGACGAACTGGAGCCCTGGTATCTGAAGGCCGAACGGGAAGTCGGCGTAGTCGGCACCGGCCAGGAGGATCAGAGCGGGCAGGGGCGCGGCCACTATCCGCCGCGCTCGGCGGAGTATCCGCTACCGCCGGAAGCCAAACCGTATATGGTTCAGCGTATCCAGGCCAGACTGGGGCCGATGGGTTACCAGGTGGTACATGAGCCTCATGCCCGCGTATCTCGTCCCTATGACGGTCGTCCCGCCTGTGCCGGAAACAACAACTGTGAGCCCATCTGCCCGATCGGCGCTATGTATTCCGGCGATATGCACGTGGATAAGGCCGTGGCGTTGGGGGTGGATCTCCGTACCGAAAGCGTCGCCTGGAAGCTGGAAAAAGGGGGAAAAGGAAAGATCGTCGCCCTGCATTACCGCAAACCCGACGGCAGCGATACCCGGCTGACGGCGAAAATCTTTATCATCGCCGCCCACGGACTGGAAACCCCCAAACTGTTGCTGATGTCTGATGTGGCCAATAGTTCCGATCAGGTCGGGCGTAATCTGATGGATCATACCGGTCTAAGCCTGACCTTCCTGGCGGATGAACCGCTGTGGACCGGTCGCGGTTCGGTACAGCATGGCTCGATCGTTAACCGCCGCGATGAACCCAGTCGCTCAAAACATTCCGCGATCCGCTATTCCCTGCGTAACCTGGTGCCTAACATCGATGTCACCGTACCGCTGCTCAAACAGGGGGTGATGGGCCCGGCGCTGGATCAGGCCATCCGCGATCGCGCTTCGCGCATCATGAACATCAGCACCATGAGCGAAACCCTACCGGACCCGACCAACCGGGTGATACCCAACTATGGCCGCAAAGACGCCATCGGCCTGCCGATGCTGACGGTCAATTACCGGCTCGATGCCTATGTCCGCGGCATGCGTGACCAGGCGAACCACGATTTCGCCAACTTCCTGAAAGCCTTTAACGGCGAAGTGATTGAAGCCCCGACCGGCTGGCGCAATCAGTATCACATTATGGGTACCACCATCATGGGCGATAGCCCAAAAGATTCGGTGGTCGACCCACAGCTGCGCAGTTGGGATCACCCAAATCTGTTCCTTGCCACCACCGGAGTGATGCCATCCTCTGCCACGGTCAATCCGACACTGACGGGAATTGCGCTGGCGCTGCGCATGGCCGACACCATTATCAGGGAGCTGTGAGTGATGAAACATTTACTGGTTTGCGCGCTGCTGTCGGCGGCAGGATTATCCTGGTGCGTATCGGCTTTCAGCGCACAACTCGAGGCATCTCCAACGCTGGTGAAGCGAGGTGAATATCTGGCTATTGCCGGTGACTGTTCAGCCTGTCACCGCAACCCGGCCGACAATAATCCCTATTCCGGGGGGGTTGCGATTGAGTCGCCGATGGGACTGATTTATGGATCTAATATCACGCCGTCAAAGCAGTTCGGTATCGGCAACTATCGTTTCGATGACTTTAAAACGGTGATGCGTGAAGGCAGGGCGCCTGGCGGCCATTATCTGTATCCGGCAATGCCCTATACCTCGTTTGCCGGGATGTCCGACGACGATCTGCTGGCGCTTTACTCATGGCTGATGTTGGGCGTTGCGCCAGATGACCATCCGGTACCGGAAACCAGACTGCCGTTTCCGTTTTCTTTCCGCCCGGTGATGGCTTTCTGGAACGCGCTGTTCCTGGACAACAGCCCGGTCACCGGAGGCGATGCGGCGTCAGGCAGCGTCGAACGCGGTGAGTATCTGGTGAAAACCCTGACCCATTGTTCCACCTGCCACACACCGCGCAACAGCATGATGGGCGAAGAGAACGATCGGTTCCTTTCTGGCGGTAAAGTAGGGAGCTGGACAGCCCCCAATATCACCCCGGACCCGCAGGCCGGGATAGGTAACTGGAGCGAAGCGGAGCTGGTCACGTATCTGCGCAGCGGCACACTGCACGGCAAAGCCGTTGCCGGGGGAGAAATGGGCACCGCGGTACAGAACTCATTCTCACAGATGCAGGAAAGCGATCTGCAGGCGATTACCCGCTATATCCGGCAGCTCCCGGCTATTTCCGGGCCGCCGCGTCACCGTTCGGGTAACAATCGACCCGTTGCGGTACTTGCCGATGTCGAGACCGGCATTCATCACGGACTGAACGGCTATCTGTCCCGGGACGGAATGACCGGCGCCCGGTTATACAACGGCGCCTGCGCATCCTGCCACGCCAGCGATGGCCGGGGAACCAGCGATGGGTTTTATCCGCCGCTGGCAGGATCGTCCGCGGTGACATCGCCAGACCCGTCGAACCTGATTATGACTATGGCTGAAGGCATCGATCGTCACACCGCCGCAGGCCATGCATTTATGCCGGAATTTAAAACCCAGTTGACTACGGAAGAACTGGCCAGGCTCGCCAGCTATGTCAGCCAGACCTTTGGTGGCACCACAACCACCATCACGCCGGAGGTTGTCGAACAGACGCTAAAAGGCGAGGGCGGCGGCAGTTGGCTGATTCGCTATGCCAGCGCGCTGAGCTGGGCCGGAATCGGTGTGGTTATTCTGCTGGGGCTATGGAGCACAATCGCCTGGCGCCGCAGACACCGCAAGTGAAACCCGAACATCAAAATACCCCGACATAGCTGAAATCCGGGCAGTAAGCTGACCTGACAGATAACGGTATCATCCCCGCTATCCGTCAGGTCACCATCGGTCAGGCGATTAATCCGTGCGGATCCAGCACGTATTTCGCTGCAACACCGGCATCAAAGCTGGCATAACCTTCAGCCGCGCTTTCCAGCGGGATAACCTTCGCATTCACAATTTTGGCGATGGGCAGGCGGTCGTGCAAAATGGCATTCATCAGCTGGCGGTTATAGCGTAAAACCGGCGTCTGCCCGGTATGCAGAGTTTGCGCCTTAGACCAGCCCAGCCCGAATTTCAGGCTCAGGGAGCCTTCGCGTGCGGCTTTCTCGTCGGCTCCCGGATCATCCGTCACATAAAGTCCCGGGATCCCGATATTCCCGGCCACCCGGGTGATGTCCATCATGCTGTTCAGTACCACCGCAGGCTGCTCCTTACCTGAATGGCCCCGAGCTTCAAAGCCTACCGCATCAATAGCCGAGTCGACCTCCGGTACGCCAACCACTTCGGCGATCATTTCGCCCAGACGGTCATGCTGACTTAAGTCGATAGGGACAAACCCCATTTTTTCAGCATGTGCCAGCCGTTCTTTATTGAAGTCACCAACCATTACCACCGCGGAGCCCAGAATTTGCGCAGAGGCTGCGGATGCCAGACCCACCGGACCGGCACCGGCGACATAGGTCACCGAGCCAACGCCTACTCCTGCGGTTATCGCGCCGTGAAACCCCGTTGGCAGGATGTCGGAAAGCATGGTCAGATCCAGAATCTTTGCCAGCGCCTGTTCACGGTCAGGGAATTTGAGCAGGTTGAAATCGGCATACGGGACCATCACATATTTGGCCTGCCCACCGACCCAGCCTCCCATATCCACATAGCCGAATGCGCCCCCGGCACGCGCCGGGTTAACGGTCAGGCAGACGCCGGTGTCGAGCTCACGACAGCAGCGACAGCGGCCGCACGCCACGTTAAAGGGGACAGAGACAATATCGCCAACGTTGAGCATTTCAACATCGGAGCCTTTTTCAATAATTTCGCCGGTAATTTCATGCCCCAGAACCATACCCGCCGGGGCGGTTGTCCGGCCGCGAACCATATGCTGATCGGACCCACAGATGTTGGTCGACAGCACTTTGATAATCACGGCGTGGTCGATTTTCTTTCCCGAGGGGCTGACGAATTTCGGATCGTCAATATCCATGACTTCTACGTTGCCCGGGCCCTGGTATACAACGCCTCTGTTTGATGAGTGTCCCATAATTGCTCCATATCGTGCTGATTAAGATGTCTATCTCAGATAGCAGATGGGCACTAATTACCGCGATAGCGCATCCGGGTCTGCACGGTCAGTCTATTTGGGGTCAGAATGTGAAAATGCTCTGATAACGACATCGGTAATTGCGATAACCAGCCTGATAACGACATCTGTAAAATATATGATGTAAAACGTGAGGCGAGGGCGACCGCTACGGAGATCTTCAAAATAAAAAACGACACTGAGATATCTGAAAGCGACAATAAAATAAATAATTCGCCCATCTTCTTTATTCTCATAAAGGAAATTAATATGACAGGGATACCCAAGGCAACACATTGATATTTATCATATTATTTTTTTGGTATCGCACCATCGATTTCAGAAGGCGTTATATTCCAGCAGTTTCGTTGAACGCATAAAAACTTTATGTCACGCTATCGTTATATTTATTGGTTGTGGTTTTTTGTCCCCCCGCATTAACCACGCGGTTAGTGATTGATTAATACTGTGGCGTTAACTTTAAAAACAATATCGTATTTTTCTGTAGCTATACAGGGGTGCGTATACATCTGCGACTTTAACTCACGTCTGGTTATCACACTCAGGCAGGGAGATAACTCTATGAATAATATGACACCGGTTTCCAAATCGACGCTTCGCAAAGTGACAACAGCCGCCGCGATAGGGAATTTTGTCGAATGGTTTGATTTCGCCGTTTATGGTTTTCTTGCCACCATTATCGCCCAACAATTCTTTGCGCCAGACCTGGCGCAGGCGGCATTGTTGCAAACATTTGCGGTCTTTGCCGTGGCTTTTGCACTGCGTCCACTGGGTGGCGTGATATTTGGCCTGCTGGGTGATAAATTTGGCCGCAAGCGTATTTTGTCGTTAACGGTATTGCTGATGGCGGCGTCAACCACCGTGATTGGTCTGCTGCCTGGCTATGCCAGTATGGGTATGCTGGCACCGCTGTTTCTGACACTGGCCCGATGCGTTCAGGGGTTCTCGGCCGGTGGCGAATATGCCGGAGCCTGTGCCTATGTCATGGAGCATTCCCCCAACCACAAACGCGCCTGGTATGGTAGCTTTATCACAGTCTCCACGTTTGCCGCCTTCGCTGCGGCTGCGATATTGACTTACCTGTTGGATACCAGTCTTAGCGAGGAACAGATGAGCAGTTGGGGATGGCGTATTCCTTTCCTGGTGGCGGCTCCGCTTGGCCTGGTGGGGGTTTATTTACGACTGCGCATGGAAGAGACACCGGCATTCCGTGCGGCACTGGCGGAATCAGACAGTGCGCATGCGCCAGTAAGCGAAACGTTACGCCAGCAGGCGGGAAATATTCTGCGGCTGGGGGCTTTTATTGCGTTAACCGCGCTGTCGTTTTACATGTTCACGACCTATTTTTCCACCTTTCTGCAGCTGGAAGGGGGCATGAACCGGGCCTCTGCATTGATGGTTTCGACTATTGCGCTGTTGTTTGCCGCCGGGGCCTGCCCAGTAGCCGGTACGCTTTGCGATTGCATCGGGCGCAAGAAAACCATCGCGCTGACCGGCACCTGGGTGATTATCAGCGTCTGGCCAGCCTGGCAGTTAGCCAGTTCAGGGCATTTGTGGGCAGCCATTATCGGCGATCTGCTATTAGCGACCGGCGCCGTGCTGTCCGGCGTGGTAACGGCCGCGCTGCTGTCTGAAGTTTTTCCCACCCGGGCGCGCTATACCGCATCTGCCATTACCTACAATCTGGCCTATACGATTTTTGGCGGCACGGCTCCCTTAGTGGCAACCTGGCTTATCGCTTACACCGGCAGCGGCGTTTCGCCCGCATTTTATCTGGCACTGGTGGCGGTACTAGCTCTGGCAGGGGGGTTAGCACTGCCGGAAACCTCGCGCATCTCGCTACACGGAGAGCGGGAGGTTTCGCAGGCAGGGTCGCGGTTCAGTTCGTTGAAGGCGGGGGCGGATAATTGAAAAACGCTTTTTACCCGTTTACTGGCGAGCGCTCTGCGGCTTCTCTCGATTATGTACGATATTTTCAATCTGCTCCGTATGCCGCTCGCCCCACTGACAGAGCGGCGCTAACGCACGGGCCAGGGAGTCGCCGAAACAGGTTAAGGCGTATTCAACTCTGGGCGGAATTTCGCCGTAGTCGGTGCGTTCAACGACACCATCTTGCTGAAGTTCTTTCAGCTGTTGAATCAATACCTTGTCGCTTACGCTTCCAATAGCGCGCTTCAGCTCTCCATAACGATGCACTTCATGGGCAAGGTGAAACAGTACCAGCGGTTTCCACTTTCCGCTGAGTACCGCCAAAGCCGCTTCCAGACCGCATTTGAATTTTTGATTTAGCATAAATTCTCATCCGCCAGGTACTTACCAAAAGGTGCATACTATACTAAATGTTCAACGCTGTTTATGCTATGACCTTCCACCTTTGAGGAGGACATTATGAGTAGATTAGCGGGAAAAATCGCGGTGATTACCGGCGGAAATAGCGGTATAGGTCTGGCTACGGCCAGGCGCTTTGCCCGGGAAGGCGCGCAGGTGGTCATCATTGGGCGCCGTCAGAAAGAACTTGATGAAGCCATTGTGCTGATAGGTCATGAGGCGCTTGCGATTCAGGGCGACATATCGAAGATGGCCGATCTGGAACGTATTTTTTCTCGCATCCAGCAAGTGAAAGGAAAAGTTGACATCCTCTTCGCTAATGCGGGCCTGGGAGAGCTGCAACCGCTTGGCGCGATTACCGAGGAATCGTATGAGGATACGTTTAACGTTAACGTAAAAGGGACGCTGTTTACCATACAAAAGGCACTGCCGCTTATGTCGCAAGGCAGTTCGATTATTCTGACCGGTTCGACAACCGGGTCAATGGGTACACCGGCATTTAGCGTTTACAGCGCGTCGAAAGCGGCAATTCGCAACTTTGCCAGAAGCTGGGCGCTGGATCTGCAGGGAACGGGGATCCGCGTAAATGTGCTATCGCCAGGTTCCACAGCGACGCCAGGGCTGTTTAATGTCCTGGAGAGTTCAGGGCAAAAAGAGAGTTTACTGACCAGTTTCGCTCAGGGAGCGCCGCTTGGACGCATTGGCGATTCGGATGAGATCGCCGCTGTCGCCTTATTCCTGGCCTCTGACGAGAGCAGCTTTATGACCGGCAGCGAAGTCTTCGTTGACGGTGGGCTGGCACAAATTTAAGTGATATACACCTGCAGGGGCGAATAATCGAACATTTTTAACGACGCGCTCTGGTGAAATCTGCAGGGTAATCCATGGCAATGGATGACAGATTTCACGTAGCGCGATCGTTTGTTTTAAAGGCTGGCGCCGTCATGATGCCGAATCTGCAGTTTATCCAGATCCAGGTCGGGGACGCAGCGTAAATTGATGGCATACATCTCATTGCCATCGGGCGTTTTGGCGTGAGCGAAAGCTTCGGAGCCACAGACCTGGCAGAACTGATGGTGGATCTGGCGCGAGTTAAACAGATAAGTGGTTAGCCGATCCTGGCCACTGTTAAGAGTGAATGCATCGACCGGAAAGAAAGCCAGCAGCGATCCTTTGCGACGACAAATGGAGCAATTACAGCTCAGCGCTTTTTCTGGCAGTTCGGCGTCGACCGTGAAGGTGACGGCGCCGCAGTGACAGCTACCTTGAAAGGACATGGTGTTTGCCTGTAAAAGTGAGTGGAACTATAACTATAGACGCCAGCGGCCAACAGAAATGAAACCCGTGCATCATAACCAGGCGCTGCAAAAAAACCGGGATAATGGGGAAGGGAATGGCAATTCAATCAGAGGGCATCAATCCGTGGCGTCTGGTGCGTATTCATATATTCGATTTAACATAATATACATTATGCGCACCAATGATAAGGATGGCAGAATCTGGTGGGAATCGTTTACACTGGCCGTCAACTGGCTACTATCGACAGTGATTCAAAATCATCCGTTTCTCCAGACGAATCAGAATCAAATGTCTGTCAGCAGTAAGTGAACGGCCTGACCTCACCAATCAGGCCTTTCATCCAGTTGCAGTTGGTAAATCTGTACCTGATACACGAGAATCAAACACCACCTCTTCAGTGCCATCACCATGATGCCGGACAATCAGGTAATCGGATTGTGGGTTCTGGCTCTCATCTTCATGAGCAGCAAAAGAATTGCCAAGCCCGCTGGCCGTTCTTCATGTTAGCCTGAAAACCGGATAAAGAAATCCATCGACAAATTGGGAGTTAATAGTGAGCTCTATCGTTCCAGCTATCTTTGTAGATTATGTTGCCGTCTACATATTTCCAGGTAATAGCCTCATATCTAAATTGTACTGTTTCTAAGTGAGTGCCTGTAACCCCACCAGGATGAAGATTAGGAGTTATTGCAGTGATCTTTACATTATCGAACAAAATATTGAAGTATTCGGCTTCTGTTCCGGCTTCTGTGATTCTATACATCTTTATTGTTGCTGATTTTAGTGTTTGCCCCTCACTTAAGGCCCTGTAAAGGAAAGGCGTTACTCTATCAAATTCTTTTTGAATTGTTATAGGGCTATGAACTCTTGTACCTGTCAGGCGTCCTGTATTCCCATCAGTGGGTATGTGCATATGATGAACAACAGTGATAAGCTCTACAGCTCCAACCCTTCCAGAAAATAAACTACCTCCTGTTACAGGAGAGCCGTTACTGTCAGTTAGCCAAAGATAAGCGGGATTAGACATAATATTTCATTTCCTTATTAAACAATATCAACCCTTTATTTTCTTATATATCGAATCCAGGATTTTAGTTAATACCAGGACAACTACTAAGAGTATTGCAATATATAAGAGCCTTTCCGGCCAGGTATCAAAATAAACAATGCAAAACAGAGAGCCCCACACCATTACCCCACTCATCATTCCAACTGTGAGTGACAAAAAAGATCCAAGCAATGAAAATTTTAATTTACCCATGACCACTATTAACCTTCTTTTCAACCATATTTATTATGGTGTTAAAAGCATCCTCTCCCTCAGTTCTCCTGACTCTAGTAGCATCCACAAAGGGCTTAAGTGCTGGTTCAAGAATGAAGTATAGCAAATCATAATCCTTAGCTCTTAGTTTATAATATAATTGAGGGTCTTCATCCCTTAGTTTTTCAGAGGTTCTTATGCAGCGTTCGGTCATTCCACCTATAAGCAGTAAGTTACCTATAACCCCGCCTCTCAATGCAACAAATAGTGAACCTTTGCCAGCTATTGCTTTCGCTATGGCATTGCAAATAACAGAATTACGCGGTAAGCAGTCATCGGTCAGCTCTTTACAGGAAAAATTAATCTGCGCGCGGCAGAGGACATTCACTCATCCTCTGCCCGCGCGTTAATTTTAATATAAAGCAAGCTCTTCCGGGCTAAAGTCCGCCGCTGTGGCGCTCTGTTGCTGATTTCGCAGTTCAGCAAGGCGCGATTCCAGCGCGCGACTTACCCCCGCATGGGCCTCTGCCCCCAGAATTAAGCGCAGCGGCGGTGAAGGCTGCCCGGCTGCATCCAGCATGGCATCGGCCATACGAACCGGATCGCCTTTAATGACCCAGCTCCCCTCTTCAAATGCCTGCCGAAGTTGCGCCGCCGGAGTGTCTGCGTACTCAGCTAATGACGCAGGCCGAACCAACGAACCGCCAAAACCGGTGCGGGTAGGCCCTGGCTCAACTAACACAAAATCGATCCCGAAGGTTCTGACCTCCTGCGCCACCGATTCCACAAAACCCTCTATGCCCCATTTGGATGCATGATAGAGGCTGAAGCCCGGGTAGGCTATCTGCCCCCCTTCGCTGGAAACCTGCAGGATACGCCCTCCTCCCTGAGCACGGAGATATGGCAGAGCGGCGCGAATCAGTACAATCGCACCAATCAGATTGGTATCAATGATATCGCGCAGATGCTGGTCGCTGGTTTCTTCCGCCGCGCCAAAAACGCCATACCCGGCATTACTGACGATGCGGTCTATCCGCCCGGATAGCCGGAATGCTTCAGCAACGGCAGCGCTGATGCCCCGGGTATCCCGCAGATCAACCTGAAGCGGCCGGAACTGTTCGGGATAGCGCTGCTGGAGATCCTCTGTTTTGCGCGGATCACGCGTCAGTGCCACCACGCTATCGCCGCGGGCAGTGAGTTTTTCAGCAAGAATACGGCCAATGCCAGAAGATACGCCGCTAATCATCCAGGTCTGAGTCATAAAGCCTCCAGTGTCGGTTTACGTTAACAGGATCTCAATACTGGACCGACAGGATTGTTTATTCTATACACACAATATCGAATAAACTGTTGGTGAAAATTCAACAATGGCGCAACCCTCATTCAACGATCTGAACGCGTTTATCACCATTGCGGAGTGCGGCAGCTTTCGCAAAGCGGCCCAGATGTTAAACCTCTCCCCCTCATCGCTCAGCCACACCATCAGACAACTCGAACAAAGACTGGGCATTCGGCTGTTTAACCGCACAACGCGTAGCGTGGCGCTAACCGAGGCAGGCCATAACCTGCGCGCCCGGCTGGCGCCTGCGTTACAGGAGGTCGACCTCGCCCTGCAGAGTGTGGATCGATTTCGGGCCGCTCCGGCTGGCAAGCTGCGCATCAATGCTCCCGAAATGGCGGCTGAGCTTTTGCTACATCATGTGGTTCCCCAGTTTCTGGCGCGCTTTCCGGATGTCTCCATCGATATTGTGGTCGAGGGGCGGCTTGTTGATATTGTCGCGGAAGGGTTTGATGCCGGGATTCGGCTGGGAGAGTCCCTGGCACAGGGAATGAACGCCGTGCGTCTTGGCGGAACGGCGCGCTTTATCGCCGTGGCCGCGCCCGATTATCTGGCCAGACGTGGGCGGCCCAGTGTCCCGGACGATCTCGCCCTCCATGACGGCATCCGGCATCAGATGCCCAGCGGCAGGCTCTATCAGTGGGAGTTTTCGCGCCAGGGACAGGAGATCGTCATCGATGTTCCTGGTCGCATCACGCTGAATACCATCCCTTTGATGATTAGCGCCGCCGTCAGCGGACTTGGCGTTGCCTATGTCCCGGAAGACGCGGTGTTATCGGAACTGCAATCTGGCCGTCTCGAACAACTTCTCGACGACTGGTGCCCCAGGATCCCTGGCTTTTATTTGTATTTTCCCGGTAGCCGTCAAATGCCGCCAGCGCTACGGGCATTTATCGATACCATAAACGAAGTGATGAATTAGCGGCAGATTATCGTTAATACTTTGCGCTTATCCTCAGCAAGAATAAGGATTATTTATTTTTGATCTCCCTCACATCTAAAGTAAATTATGTGAGCTATATCATTATTAAAAATCGATGAGTTAACAGGTCAATAGCATTAAGCGTAACGCCAGCTAGCCCGTGCGACCAGGAACCATCTTAAAAACGGGTGTACAGGTTTATTAACCGCTTTGCTATAGATTCAATGTTGCCTAAAAATCAATCAAATAGACATCACTCTACGCCTTGCGCAATGCCCCTTAAAGAAAAGAAAACGCCCGACTGGAATAGTGTTTTATTCCATTATTCCAGTTGTTAATTTTGCACAAAAGCGGTTTTATTCGCATTGTGCATTGGCATTTACTGAAGGAATTATCAATAACAACATAAATAAAAGATATGTAATCGGGGTTATTTCATAACGTTTTGTTGTTATCCAGGTATTTATTGCCAATTGCCATCACAACAGAAAAAAATGAATAATTACGGCGCTGAAACAGAAATTATTTTTTCATGCTTTCTCTTATCTTCAAAGCATCTCATGTGCCCTTACCCGTGTCGTTGGGGCAGCCAACTTAAGGAGAACGCAGATGAAATTAGAGGATCCCCGTCTGTTTCGTCACTTCGCCTGGATTAACGGCGAATGGAGCCACAGTCTGTCCGGCCGTGAGCAGCCGGTCTATAACCCGGACGATAATAGCCTGCTGGGTTACATACCGCTGCTGGAGCCAGAGCAGATCGACCACGCCGTAGATGCCGCAGAGCAGGCGCTGGCAGGCTGGCGCAGAATCCGCGCCGACCGGCGTGCCGCGCTGCTGATGGCCTGGTATCAGCAGTTGCTGGACCACCGCAGCGATCTGGCCACCCTGCTGGTCAATGAACAGGGCAAGCCCCGGCGTGAAGCCGAAGGGGAAGTGGATTACGCCGCCAGTTTTATCCGCTGGTTCGCCGAAGAGGCGGTGCGGATTAACGGCGAAACCCTGTCAGTCCAGATCGATGGCACCCTGCCAGGCACCATCAAAGAGCCGGTTGGCGTCTGCGCGCTGATCACCCCCTGGAATTTTCCGCTGGCGATGATTACCCGCAAAGCCGCAGCGGCACTGGCCGCAGGCTGTAGCGTGCTGGTTAAACCCGCCAATGAAACCCCCTATTCCGCCCTGGCGCTGGCCGAACTGGCGGAGCGTGCCGGGCTGCCGGCCGGGGTCTTTAATGTCATCACCGGTGAACCAGAAGCCGTCTGCGCCCAGTTGTGCAGTGAACCACGTATTCGCGCCCTCTCCTTCACCGGCTCCACCCGGGTAGGCAAGCTGCTACTGGCCCAGTGCGCCGCAAGCGTTAAGCGGGTCTCTCTGGAGCTGGGCGGCAATGCCCCTTTTGTGGTGGCGCCGGATGTGGACGTCGACGAGGCCGCCGCCGCCGCTGTCGACGCCAGGTTTCAGACCAGCGGCCAGGACTGTCTGGCCGCCAACCGCATCATGGTGCATCAGCAAATTTATGACGCCTTTATTGAAGCCTTTTCGGCACGGGTGCGCGAACTCCGGGTCGGCCCCGGCGACTGCCCGGACAGCGATATCGGCCCGCTGATTCACCGCGACGCCGTCGAAAAAGCCAATGCCCTGGTGGACGACGCCCTGTCGCGTGGGGCCCGGCTGGTGCATGGCGATCAGCGCCAGGCGCCGGGCGACAACTACTTTATGCCCACCCTGCTGGCTGGCGTCACCCCGGAAATGCGGGTCTGGCAGGAAGAGAGCTTTGCCCCCATCGCCATTGTCGCTGCCTGGCAGGACGATGATGAAGTTATCGCCCAGGCCAACGCCACCGAATATGGTCTGGCGGCCTATCTCTGGACCCACGATCGGCGCCGGGTCTGGCGCTACATCCGCGAACTGGAATTCGGCATGGTGGCCGTTAACAGCGTCAAAATGACCGGCCCCACCGTCCCCTTTGGCGGCATTAAACAGTCCGGGCTGGGCCGCGAAGGCGGCCGCACCGGTATCGATGAATATCTGAACACCCGCTACTTCTGCCTTGGCGGTTTGCCAGGCCCTTCAGTGACAGGAGCATAATTATGGAACAGCGCAACGACTTAATTTCCCGCGATCGTCAGGTGACCTTTCACGCCTCTACCCATCTGCGCGACTATGCCCATGGCGCGCTCCCCGGTCGGGTGATGACCGGCGGCCGCGGCATTATGGTGAACGATGCCGAAGGCAATCAGTTTATCGACGGCTTTGCAGGCCTGTACTGCGTCAACATTGGCTATGGACGCGAAGAGATGGCCGAAGCCATCTATCGCCAGGCCAAAGAGCTGGCGTACTACCACACCTACGTAGGCCACACCAATGAACCGCTGGTGGCGCTCTCTGAAAAGATTATCGCCAAAGCCGGTATGAATATGTCGAAGGTCTACTACGGCATGTCCGGCTCCGACGCCAACGAAACTCAGATCAAGCTGGTGCGCTACTACAACAATATTCTGGGGCGCCCCCAGAAGAAGAAAATCATCTCGCGCCATCGCGGCTACCACGGCTCCAGCATTGCCGCAGGCTCTCTGACCGGGCTGGCGTCGTTCCACGATCATTTCGATCTGCCAATTGCCGGGATCCTGCATACCGATGCCCCCTACTACTATCAGCGAGCCCCGGAGCTGGCGGGTATCAGCGAGCTGGAATTCTCGCGCCACTGCGCCGAACGGCTGGAAGCGATGATCCTGGCCGAAGGCCCGGAAACCGTCGCCGCCTTTATTGGTGAACCGGTTCTGGGCACCGGCGGTATCGTCCCACCGCCGGAAGGCTACTGGCAGGCCATTCAGGTGGTGCTGGATAAATACGACATTCTGCTGATCGCCGATGAAGTGGTATGCGGCTTTGGCCGTACCGGCCGTGAATTCGGCGCTCACACCTACGATATGCGCCCGGATCTGATCACCATCGCCAAAGGGCTGACCAGCGCCTATCAGCCGCTTTCCGGAGTTATCGTCGGCGAAAAAGTGTGGAGCGTGCTGGAACAGGGAACCGGCGAATATGGCCCCATCGGCCACGGCTGGACCTACTCCGGGCACCCACTGGGCGCGGCGGCGGCGCTGGCTAACCTGCAAATCATCGAACAGGAAAATCTGGTGCAGAACGCCGCCGACACCGGCGCTTACTTCCAGCAGCGCCTGCGCGAAAGCTTTGCCGACCACCCGCTGGTGGGAAACGTGCGCGGCGTGGGGCTGATGGCCGCCATCGAATTCTCTACGGATAAGCAGCGCTGCCAACCTTTCGACCCTTCCCTGAAGGTCGGCGCCCGTGTTTCTGCGGCAGCTTTGGAAAACGGGCTTATCGCCCGGGCCATGCCTCAGGGCGATATCCTGGGCTTTGCACCACCGCTGGTGATTAACCGAAGCGAAGTGGATGAACTGGTCGATCGCGCGCTAAGAGCGGTGAACCGGGTCACTGACGACCTGAGTTCCGCAGGCCAGTTGGGAGCCCAATAAATGAGCCCGGAATTCCCCGGCGGCATCAGCCTGGCGGAGGTCTGGCAGGCCCGTCACCGTATCCAGGGTCGGGCGGACCGTACTCCGCTGCGTTACTCTCCGAGCCTTTCCCGGCGCTTCGGCGCCCGGGTCTGGCTGAAGCTGGAGAATATGCAGCCCACCGGCGCTTTCAAGCTGCGCGGCGCCAGCAACATGATCGCCGCGTTACTGGAACAGTACGGGCCGGATCGCCTGAAGCCTGGCGTCATCACCGCCTCTACCGGCAATCACGGACGGGCGGTGGCCTGGGCCGCCCGGGAGCTGGGCATTCCGGCCACGGTTTGCCTCTCTTCGCTGGTCCCTGCCAACAAGGTGGCCGCCATCGAAGCGCTGGGCGCCGAGGTCTGCCGCTGCGGCAACAGCCAGGACGACGCCTTTGCGGTGGTGGATGAGCGGGTCGCCAGTCGCGGTCAGGTGGCGATCCCGCCCTTCGATCATCCGCTGATCGTAGCCGGTCAGGGCACCCTGGCGCTGGAGCTGCTGGAAGAGCGTCCACAGCTCGACATGGTGGTAGCGGGTCTGTCCGGCGGCGGGCTGCTGGGCGGTATCGGTCTGGTGATGAAGCAACTCAGCCCGCGCACGGAAGTGGTCGGCGTCAGCCTCAGCCAGGGCGCCGCTATGTGGCACAGCCTGCAGGCGGGTAAACCGGTGCAGGTAGAAGAAGTCCCGAGCCTGGCCGATTCGCTGGGTGGCGGGATCGGGCTGGATAATCGTCATACCCTGGCACTGGTGCGAGCGGTGATGGACAGCCACTACCAGGTACCCGAAACCGCCATTGCCAGGGCTATGGTCACCCTGCTGGAGCAGGAAAAAATGTTGCTTGAAGGCGCCGCCGCCGTGGGGCTGGCGGCTATTGAACACCACCGAATCCCCATTGAAGGCAAAGAGGTGGCGCTGGTGCTTAGCGGCAACAACGTGGCGCTGGAAACCTTCGAACGGGCAAGAGAGCTGGAGCGGCAAAGCCATGCAAATTTATAACCGACAGCAGATAAGCACCGCGGTCCGGCTGGATGCAGAGGCACTGGCGGCGGTCGAAGCGGGATTCCGCGCCCTGGGCGAAGACAAGGTGGTGCAGCCCCCTATCCTCTCGATGGCGCTGCCGGAGGTCAACGGCGAAGTGGATGTCAAAACCGCCTGGATCCGCGGCAGCGACAGCTTCGCAATCAAGATCAGCCCGGGCTTTTTCGATAATCCCAAACGCGGCCTGCCCAGCCTGAACGGTCTGATGGTGGTGCTGAGCGCTGAAACCGGCGTACCCCGGGCGCTGCTGCTGGATGAAGGCTATCTGACCGCTATCCGTACCGCGCTGGCGGGGACGCTGGCGGCTAAATATCTGGCCCGGGAGGAAAGTCAGCGCATCACGCTGATTGGCGCCGGTGAACAGGCCCGACTGCAACTGGCAGCCCTGCGTCTGCGGTTTCCCGTAAGTCAGGTGGCGATTTGGGCCCGGCGCCCGGAGGCCGCAGAACAACTGGCCCGGGAGCTTAACGACGATGGGCTACAGGCCACAGTATATAGCGAGATCGGCGCCGCCTGCGCCGGGGCCGATATTATCGTGACCACCACACCTTCCCGGGAGCCGCTGCTGTTCGCTGAACATCTGGCCCCTGGGGTACACGTCACCGCCATGGGCTCCGACAGCCCGGAAAAGCGGGAGATCGATATCAGCGCCCTGCTGCGCGCCGATCGCGTGGCCTGCGATATCCGCAGTCAGAGCGAAAATAACGGTGAACTGAAAATCTTTAAGGCACAGCAAACCCCCGTTCCTTTTGAGGTGGTTGAACTGGGCACCGGCGTTGCCCGGGGCCAGGCACTGCGCCAGTCGCCGCAGGAAGTCACCCTGTGCTGCCTGACCGGCACCGGCGTACAGGACAGCGCCATCGCCGCCTTTGCGCTGGCGCAGCTTGAACCTTTGCAGTAACTCCCCGCGCCCTGGGCGCAGGGTAAACAGGCTGGCGACCCTCGGGCCCGCCAGGGTTTCCACTCCCGTTACGAGTGATAAAACAGCATGTTGACGAAAACTTTGCCCTTCACGCGAGAAGAGTACGACCAGCGTATCGCCAGAACCCGCGCCGCCATGGTACAGCGCGGGATCGAACTGCTGGTGGTCAGCGATCCCTCGAATATGGCCTGGCTGACCGGTTATGACGGCTGGTCCTTTTATGTGCATCAGTGCGTGTTACTGGGGCTGGAGGATGAACCGGTGTGGTATGGACGCCTGCAGGACAGCAACGGTGCCCTGCGTACCTGCTGGATGGCCGATGAGCGGATTGTCGGTTATCCGGAATGGCTGGTGCAGAATCCCGACGATCACCCCATGCGCTGGCTGGCCCAGGAAGTACTGCCAACCTTTGGCTGGCACCAGGCTCGGGTCGGCGTGGAGATGGATAACTACTACTTTTCGGCCCAGGCCTTTCTGAGCCTGCAACAGGGGAGTCCAAATCAGGCCTTTGTGGATGCCACTGCGCTGGTGAACTGGTGTCGGGCCATTAAATCCGAACGGGAACTGGACTATATGCGGATTGCGGCGCGCATCGTCGGCAATATGCACGAGCGCATCTACCAGATGGTGGAGCCGGGACTGCCGAAAAACATGCTGGTCGCGGAGATCCAACGCTGCGCCATTGAAGGCTGGGTGGATGACAGCGGCGTGCGATTCGGCGGCGACTATGCCGCCATCGTCCCGCTGCTGCCCGGAGGCGCCGATGCTGCGGCGCCGCACCTGACCTGGGACGACAGACCGTTCCGTAAGGGCGAAGGCACCTTTTTCGAAATTGCCGGATGCTATCGCCACTACCACGCGCCGCTGTCGCGCACCATTTTTCTGGGGGAAGCGCCGGATCACTTTTTGCGCGCCGAAGAGGCCCTGCTGACCGGTATCGAACTGGGGCTGGCCGCCGCCCGCCCGGGCAATAGCTGCGGCGATATCGCCCGGGCGCTGGAAGGCGCCATGCGTAGCGCCGGTCTGGACCGGGGCGGCGCCCGCTGCGGCTATCCCATCGGCATCAGTTATCCGCCTGACTGGGGCGAGCGCACCATGAGCCTGCGCGCCAGCGACGAAACACCGCTTCAGCCCGGAATGACCTTCCACTTTATGCCCGGCCTGTGGATGGACGACTGGGGGCTGGAGATCACCGAAAGCATTGTTATCACCGCACAGGGTGCCGAAGTGCTGTGCGACTACCCACGACGCCTGTTTGTTAAATAAAGGAGCCCATTGCATGAACCATGAAAAACCCAGCCCCGTCTATGCCGGGGTGGATTTTGGCAAGCCAGGGGTACAGCACGGTTTCCTGAAGCTGCCCTGGTCCCACGACAATTCCGCCTGGGGCGCGGTGATGATCCCGATAACCGTGATTAACGGCACGCCGGGGCCGACGGCGCTGCTGACCGCCGGTAATCACGGCGACGAATACGAAGGCATTATCGCCCTGCTGAAGCTGGCCCGGGAGCTGCGAGTCGACGAGGTTCAGGGCCGGGTGATTATCGTGCCAATGATGAACGCCCCGGCGGTTCAGGCAGGTAAGCGCACTTCGCCCATCGACGGCGGCAATCTGAATCGCAGCTTTCCGGGGGCACCGGACGGTAGCGTGACCGCGCAGATCGCCGACTATTTCACCCGGGTACTGGTGCCGATGTGCGATGTGGCGCTGGATCTGCACTCCGGTGGCCGCACCCTGGAGATTATCCCCTTCGCGGCGCTGCATACCCTGGATGACGAACGCCAGCAGGCTAACAACCTGGCCGCCGCTCAGGCCTTTGGGGCACCGACCACCGTGATGATGTACGAGCTGGACGCCAGTCAGCTCTACGACACCGTGGTGGAAAGTCAGGGCAAAGGCTTTGTCACCACCGAACTGGGAGGCGGAGGCACCACGACACCCCAGCGCCAGCAACTGGCCGACCGCGGCGTGCGCAACTTTCTGGCACACCACGGCATGCTGGCTCAGGCGCCACAACCCTGGGAAGGAGAAACCCAACTGCTTGATATGCCCGATGCATCCTGTTATGTACAGAGCGAGCACAACGGCATTCTGGAATTTCTCTGCCCCCTGGGGAACCGCGTAACCCAGGGAGAACTCCTGGCCCGCGTTTATGACCATTCCCGCAGCGGCCACCCGCCGGTGGAGTATCGGGCGCTACGCGACGGCATTCTGCTGGCGCGGCGCTTTCCGGCGCAGGTTGCAATGGGTGACACTCTGGCCGTTATCGCCCGGGAGATCGTATCGCCATAGCGATGTGAGGCTTCCGGGGCACCGGTCGCCATTAAGGATGTAAGCACTGTATGAAACTCGATCGCTATGACCTGAAGATTCTCGACATTCTGAGCAAAGACGGGCGCATTACCAAATCGCGGCTGGCGGAATCCATTAATCTTTCCGTCAGCCCCTGCTGGGAGCGGGTAAAGCGCCTGGAACAGGCCGGGTTGATTGAAGGTTATTACGCCAGGCTCAATGCCCGGGTGCTGATGAAGCGCCTGCCGATTTGGGTCTCGATCGAGCTTAAACAACATAACGCAGAGAGCTTTGCCCGTTTTGAAAAACGCGTGCTCAATACGCCAGAACTGACCGAATGCGTGGCAGTGGGCGGCGGCGTGGATTACTGGGCCAAATTCGAAACGCTATCCATCGACGAATATCAGCGTCTGATCGATAGCTGGCTGGAGTCTGACCTGGGAATCGAACGCTATTTTACCTATATCGTCACCAAAAACGTGAAGTCCACAGCGGCGCTTCAGACCCTGCGGCGCGAGGGTGACATAGAAGTTTAAGCAAGCACAGGGAGTAAGGGTAATTCAGTGGGCGGCGCTTCGTTCCCGCCGCTCCGCTCTCCGGACAGATCATGGAGAAAAATAATGAATACCAATGCATCACCTGCACACCTTCAACACACTGACGCCGTTCCTGAAGTGACTATCATCGATAAATCCCTGATGAAGCGCGCCGTAGCGGCGGCTTCGCTGGGTAACGCCATGGAGTGGTTTGATTTCGGCATCTACGGCTACCTGGCCGTGACCCTGGGGATGGTCTTCTTTCCGGAAGTCAGCCCCGGAGCCCAGTTGCTTTCCACCTATGCCGCTTTTGCGGTCGCCTTTCTGATTCGCCCGCTGGGCGGCATGTTCTTCGGCCCGCTCGGCGACCGTATCGGCCGCAAACGGGTTCTGGCCCTGACCATGATTATGATGGCGCTGGGCACCTTCGCTATCGGTCTTATCCCGAGCTACGCCAGCATTGGCCTGTGGGCACCGGTGCTGCTGATTGTGGCGCGGGGGATTCAGGGCTTTTCCACCGGCGGTGAATATGGCGGCGCCGCCACCTTTATTGCCGAATATGCCCCGGATCGCAAACGCGGACGACTGGGTAGCTGGCTGGAGGTAGGCACCCTGCTGGGACTGATCTTCTCTGCAGCCCTGGTCACCGCCATGACGCTGATGTTGGGCAATGAAGCGATGCGCGAATGGGGCTGGCGGGTGCCCTTCCTGGTCGCCGGACCGCTGGGGCTGATTGGCGTCTGGCTGCGTCTGCGGCTGGAAGAGACCCCGGCTTTCGCCAAACATATGGAAAACAGCGCGCCGCCCCCGGGCATGCGCCAGCAGTGGCAGGAGATAGTCACCCACCATCTGCGGGCCTTCCTGCTGTGTATCGGCATGGTGTTTATCCTGAACCTGGCCGACTACATGCTGCTGACCTGGATGCCCGGCTATCTGAATGTGGTGCTGGGGCTGAGCGAACTGGAAGGGCTGACCATCGTGGTGGTGGCGATGCTCTGTATGATGGCGGTGCTGCCGTTTATGGGCGCGCTTTCCGATAAGATTGGCCGCAAGCCGCTGTGGACCATGGGCTGCGTCGGCTTTCTGGTGCTGACGCTGCCCTGTTTCTACGCCCTGGGCAGCCAGAACCTGGCGTTGACCTTCCTTGGCATGCTGGTGATGGGGCTGCTGCTGACCTGCTTCCTGAGTACCGTGGCCTCTACGCTACCGGCGCTGTTCCCCACCGCGGTACGCTATGGCGGGCTGGCTATCGCCTATAATCTTTCCACCTCGCTGTTTGGCGGCACCGCCCCGCTGCTCAGCGCCTGGCTGGTCAATGCCACCGGCAATCCGCTGGCTCCGGCCGGATACCTGATGTTTGGCGCCCTGGTGGGGCTGATTGCGGTGCGTCTGAGTAAAGAGAGCGCCTGTCAGCCGCTGGAAGGATCGCCACCGGCTATCGAGTCCCGCGCCGAGATTATGGATCACCTTTACCGTCGTAAGCGCCGCAAGCGTCTGCAGCTTAGCGCCCTGTCGAGCGACGGTTAAGGGAAGTACTCCCGACTGGAAGTCAGCGCCTTTTGAACAAAGCTCGTCAACCTCCTGGTTGTCGGGCTTTTTTACGTAATGCTGATAACTAAGGCTGGTGAGGAATGTTCAGATGTCCATACGAAAATCATTGAACTGCTCAGGAATACGCGGAAAGGTATGGAGGAACCAGGGCGTATAAAGAGATGGATTATCCTTCATATCACGTTCTATCTGTTGAATGGAGCGATAACACCACGCATCGGCCTCTTCCGGATTAAGTTCCGGCTTCTCGTCGCTGATAGCAAAAAAGACATGGCCATATTCATGCTCAATCAGGCCATTACTGAGGGGCAAATGATATTTTAGTTCGAATACCGGAGTTAACGTCATATCCAGCCCCATCTCTTCGCGTAACCGGCGCTCGGCAGCGTCCTGGGTTGGTTCCTGTGGATAAGGGTGGCTACAGCACGTGTTGCTCCATAAGCCCCCACAGTGATACTTTTTTATTGCGCGACGCTGCAGCAGTAATTCATACCGGGAATTGAAGACGTAAACGGTTACCGCGCGATGCAATAACCCTTTTTTATGGGCTTCCAGCTTTTCTGTTTTTCCTGTGGGGCGGTCAAAATCATCGACTAAAATGACTTCTATGACAGACATAGTAACTCCTTCGCAAAGACGACATAGATAGTGCTCATTGAGAAAGACAACATTCAAAGGAAGGTCTTTTGTCAAATGACATAAGGTCGAGAAAAGCTATTCATCACGCCAACCTTCTGGTAATTGCAATTCGATATGACTGATTCATTTGTGCAGCAACGCTCTGTTGATAACGAATACATTTCTCCTGCCAGATTCCAAAGCCCGTTTCCAGGTATCTAATTAAGTTAAAGAAATTATTTATCCCTGCGCGGTTTTCCGGTGGAAAAGATTTCAAAAGATTTGCGACTAACTTGTCATAGGTATTAACGGCATCGTCATGAATCTTTATCGCAAGATTATAGGCATCGAACAGCGATACATTGTTAGCATTCATGTAGTAAAGAATGACATTTGACTTAATTTGATCGTTACAAATATCTTTTGGAACTCCTACCACATCATTAACAATAAGGCAAATTTTCGCGGCGCAATCAAGGATTGATTTATAATCTTCACTCTCTAAAAGTTCATCCGGCAACTCAAGGCCGGCAATTTGTTCAACCGGAATTGTGGTAGGTGTAAATCCAGTAGTCAGGGCCCGAAGTTGTATCGCTTCTTCCAGGCTCCTGCGATCATCGCTTTCATTATTTCGCCTCAATACTTCTTCGTAAATCGCATGTGAACCCCATTCAGCCATACTCGCGGCGAAGCGCTTGCGCCAGTGCTTGCTTGCCCCAAGGCGTTCATGTTCGTCTCCAAGGTGCTTAAACCCTTGCACATAGGGATCATTCATCTGATGAGTGGGGATTTGATCGCCATATAATGCTTTAACCGGAGCTTCAATTTCCTCATACGTTTTTGCAATCTCAACCCGCTCATCATCCCATAACAGCCACATCGTCACACATTTGCAGAACAAAAGAGCATGGTCATACGGTGCCATCGAATATGAAAACCCTGCGAAAAATCCTGGTTCCATGGCCCGTACGAGTGATAACGTTTTTTTGTCTTTGATTAAACCAATCCCCTGCATCCAGGAGATTGTTTCTTGTTCTATTTGCTGTGCGAATGGAGAAAGAGTAACAGGTGCAAACCAATGTTCCGGGTACTGAAAATTTAGCCTGTGTTCTTTAACCCCCTGCATTCTATCCATAGAACGAATAACCTGAACCGCATCATCCTCTGAGAGACAAACTTCAACTTTCGTTATTGCCATAAAAGCACCTTTTAATATGATGGGTTGACAAAGAAATATCCCCTCAACCTGAGTGGATATACAATATAAACCCGCCCCCTGCCCCATTACCACCAGGACAGCTTGTCGCTTAAGGGGAGTGTTTTTCTGTGGCCAACGCCTTATTTCCTGGGTAAGCATAATAGGCATTTCCTGCTTCTGCCAGCAGGTAAACGTTATTTGATAATCAATGCCTGACTCTTCCTGAAACGGCCATAGCACGCTTAACGATCGACTTCTGGAACAGGTATAAATTTTTATATAACTACTTTTATTATTAATAGTTAATTATCGTTACCACTATCCGATTCCCGATCGCGAAGATAGTGATGCGCCACGGGAAACGGCGGTAGCCAGGCTTCGCGCCGTATGATCCAGAGCTCATAGGTCGGCATTAGTTGGTTCGATTCATCCAGCGCACCAAGATTCACTTCAATTTCATTATCGGTTATCTGATAAACAGCGGAACCACAGATGGGGCAAAAGTGGCGCCCCCGCCATTCCCGGGTATCGCCCTCAATGGCGACGGCCTGTTCAGGGAAGATGGCCGAAGCGTGAAACAGCGAGCCATGGTATTTACGGCAGTCCAGACAGTGGCATAGCCCAACCCGGTCAGGCTGCCCCACGGCGCTAAGACGCACGGCACCGCACAGACATCCTGCGCTATATTGCTTCATATCAGTCTCCGCACAGTTCAACCCGGAACAGACGCCGCAGAGCCGATGCGCCCTCCCGGGTGATAGTCACTTCGCGATAGCCTTGAGTGCGGGTTATCCAGCCTTTCTGTTCCAGCATCAGCAGCAGCGCGGCACCGGCATCGCCCCCCAGGTGAAAACGTCTTTCGCTCCAGTCCAGACAGGCAGCACAGGGTTTGCGACGAGTCTGAGGATCAAGCATCACACCCAGCCGTTGAAACTGGCGCTTGCCCTCTTCCGTTAGCGCGCTGCCCTGAGCGTCGATCCACGCCGCCTGTTCCATATAGCGGTAAATAGCCACCGCCGCTTCTCCTGCCAGGTGGTCATAGCAGGTACGGGCCTGGCGCAGTCGGGACGGGGTACGGGTTTCCGGCATTTGAAAACGCTGCCAGGAGACGCCCATCATATTTTCAATCAGCCCCGCCACTTCGCTACCAGTCAGTCGATAGTAGCGGTGACGCCCCTGAGACAGGCAGAGAATCAACCGGCCATTCATCAGCTTTGCCAGATGGGCACTGGCGGTTGACGGCGCAATATCGGCCACCGCGCTAAGTTCGGTAGCGGTCCAGGCACGACCATCCATCAGCGCGCACAGCATGCGGACCCGGGAAGGATCCGCCATTGCCGCCGCCACTGTGGAAACGGCTATTTCCAGGGCATCGTTTTCTTGTCGGGTTTCCGGGGCGGTTAACAGGGTCATCTCATTGCTCCGGAGTTCGGGTTAACGGTAAGTATATGCGATGCCTATCCATTATCCGATCCTCGCTCCCGCATAACCTGTGCCACCCGCACCCGATACCAGCTAAAAATCGAGGTCTGCCCTTCACGCTGCGCGGCCTGATGCCGGGCATTGCAGTGCCAGACCCGGACCACCTCTTCATCCCGCCACCAGGAGAGCGACAGAATCTTATCCGGCTCGCTCAGGCTCTGAAAACGCTCAATGGCGATAAAACCATCGACATCAGCCAGCAGCGGCTTAAGTTCGGCGGCCAGTTGCAGGTAACGGGTCTGGTGTGCGGGCAATGCCCGGGCTTCAAATATCACAGCAATCATTTTTAACCTCCAGAGTGAATCATGATTGCGATTGTGACAGCGCGGGCAAGAGATACTTCGTCAGGCGGCGAAATTTGGACCGATCCGGGGGGTTACGTTGAAATCAGGCGGGCGGTCATTGGCGGCAAAAGGACAGCGAACTTGGGCAGTCTCGTTAGAAAATCCTCGCTCATTACGCCCCTGGCGATCCGGCGTTCTGTCCGCTCCGTGCCAGCAGCGGACATGGCCAACCCCACCGGGTATTAATCAATGGGGCAGGTCAGAATTACAAACCAAAAATCTGGAATAGCGCTGTTGCAGCCGCAGACAATGCCGCAAATGAATTATACTTAGATTGAAGCCGCGCGGTGGCGAAGAAATCATGGAGATTTACATTAAGTTCGGGATCTTCATATGTGACCATGACAATTTTTTTGCCTAGCTCAACTTTTGCTGTGGCAGATTTAATCCATAAAATTGCAGATAAAACTCCAAAAGTTAATGACACCACATGATGTTCTTTAATCCAGCTCATCATAAAAAATATATCTTCCACTCATCACCTTCCTTATAAAGAACAATGGCATCACTGACAAACAAGAAATCTCCAGTCGCGAGTACCTCGTCGATTTAAACCCTACACAAGTGACTGGCTATTCGAGCGGGATACAGCGGCAAGACTGTTAACCGTACCCGTAAACCTGTCATCCCAAAAAGAATCATCGAACTCAAAACTAAGTGCAATGCAGATGTGGGTATCGTTGCTAATTATGTGCTCCGGCGTTTGGTTGAGGTCGACCAGATATTACTCATGAGGGTTCGCTTTTCGCTCTTAACGGCCCCTCCCCCCTTCCTGCTAAACCAACTTCTGCACAACGCTGGTAGCAGCGATATTGTAATCAATTCAAAAGAATGTTGTAACTACGACTTCAATGCCAAAGGCCATAGCAGCCGACCATGGCCTTACAGGATATCAATCACCCGCTCTGGTGCTTGCAATGGCAGTATCTGGAAGGCGTACCAGACCCCAGCCTTGTACCGCCGGACAGTTATACGCTGGAAAGTATGCAGGTATCGCGACCGGGAAATGCCGGGATTCAGCTGGATCTGGTGCTTGATTATGCGACTAACATACAGAGTTACCCTCTGTTCCAGGCCTGGTTTCGTGAGACGCAGCCGCCTCTTCTTGCGGTCTGGGGCCAGAACGATCCCTGGTTTCTGCCTGCCGGTGCCAAAGCCTGGAAACGGGATATTCCCGATGCCGATATTCGCTTTTACGATACCGGGCATTTTGCGCTGGAGACCCACGGACAGGAGATCATTCCGGTTATTCGCGCCTTTTTAGACAGTCACATTCACTAACTGCGGCCCGGCCGTACCAGACCGCCTGAAACGCTTAACCCACACCATTTTCGGCCAGCCATTCTCTGGCCGTCATGGTGTTGATTCCCTGCCGGGCATTAAAGGTATCGGCTTTATTCCATGCCACACCGTCACTGCGCCCAAAGGCCAGCCGATATTTTGCCGCCACGCTCTCCGGGTGATGGCGGACATCGTTTACCAGCCGCGCTTTATCCAGTAATTCTCTGTGGATCTCACCGCCCCAGTGAGACTGCATTAAATCGGCAATTTCGCCATAGGTCAGGGTATCGCCCGCGATATAAACCACCTGGTCACGAAAGCGCGGTTGATGGAAAAAGATCTCCGCAGTCAGCATGCCAATGTCTTCGGGCGTGGTCAGCGTCACCGCATACTGCCAGTTTCCCAGGCCATAGACCGTCCGCGCTTTTTCATTCACCACGCCGAACCCGGGCTCGAACAGGTAACTGGTAAAAATGCCGGTCGATACAATCACCCACTCCATTTCACGCTGGGCGCGTAATAGCAGGCGGACCTCCAACTGTTCATCCCATACCTGTTGACCACTTCCTTTCCCCACCACGTCATAGTCAACGCCGAACTGCCACGGGAAGTAGCGAGCGACACCTGCGTTGAGTACCGCCCGGGTGATTTTGATTTGCGTTCCGGGGCCGCCGACAAAGCCGCTACAGTTAATTACCGCGTCAAACGGGCGAAATAGCTGGCTCAGTTCATCGACGGTCTGATTCTGTAAATCGCCTTCTATCACGTGGATTCCCGCTGCCGTCAGTTCATCCAGCCGGGTTTTTCGCGCACCGGAGACGGCACTGGTCGCATCCGGCCGCAGTAAAACGCTGATCTGCGTCTGCGAATGGCGGCGCGCCTGTTGGCTCATCGCCCGCAAGACCTGGATCCCAAGCTCCCCTGCGCCCAGAACTAAAATCCTTTGTGTCGGTTTTTCGATTAGATGCGTCATACTCTCCCCCTTGTGTTGGGTATAGACTGACATCGGATAACGGCTGGATTCAATAAGGCACACCGATGATACCGGGGGTGAAATGGAGCAGGATCGAGAAGCCATACTGCAACTATCAAAAGTATTATGTGAACAGTTAAGCGACGATGATGACGGCCTGAAGCGGGAAATTCTGACCCATGCAGGGAACCGCTGGTCGCTGGGTGTCGTGCATCTGCTGGGCACCCGCGGCCCTATGCGCCATGCCGAAATACGCCGCAATCTTAACGGCGTGACCCAAAGAATGCTGACGCGCACGTTACGCCAGCTGGAGCGTGACGGGCTGATTTCACGGCACGATTATCAGGAGAAAAGTCCCCGCGTGGTCTACACCGTGACCGAACAGGGAAAAGAGATGCTGATCCGCATGATGCCGCTATGGCAGTGGATTATCGCCTCTGTCGACGATTTTCGGGCGGCCAGAGCGCGCTACGACAGCGTGGAACGCGTCTCTCCTTACTTGCCAGACTAAGCTGTGCTCGACGCTGATGTTCTGCGGCAATGAATGGTGAAATCAAAAGTATGTTGTAACTAATATGCGTTCCAGACTAAAAAGGCCACGGCAAATCGCCATGGCCTTTAATGATGTTCTCGCTCAGTCAGTTCAGCACAGCGGCGCTACCGCATCGCGCATCCCTTTGCTGAGAATCGCCTCCAGGAAGGCGGTGACCTGATCCACCAGCCCGGGAACGGTCAGCAGACAGCATTCCCAGTGCGCTTCATCGCCCAGGACCTGCTCCACCAGCGAGCAGACGCTCAACTGACCGTCGCGGTAAGCGGGCCACCACTGACCGTAGCGTTCCAGCCAGTGGGCGTCATCCTGCAGCGGATAGCTTTCACCGCCCCGCTCACCCTGGTAGAAGGCAATCAGCGCCGCCAGCGCGAAGGTCAGCCGCGCCGGAAGTTTACCGTTAGCCTGCTGCGCCGCCAGCAGCTGCGGCAGAATGCGGGTGCGGAACTTGGTCATACCGTTCAGGGCAATGGAAAGCAACTGATGGCGAATATAGGGGTTGCGAAAGCGCCCTGTTACCGCCTGGGCGAACGACAGCAGCTCCTCTTTAGGGAGATCCAGCACCGGAATAATTTCATCGCGTATCGCCTTTTCCACAAAGGCGCAGATCTGTGCATCGCTCATCGCTTCGCCCACGGTATCCAGACCGGCCATAAAGGCCACCGGCACCAGCGCGGTATGCGCACCGTTGAGAATCGCCACCTTACGGGCCTTGTAAGGCTTAATATCGTCGACGATCAGGACGTTAAGCGCCAGTTTATCGAGCCGTAGCTCCTGAGCCAGCGACTTCGGCCCCTGAATCACAAACAGGTAGAAATGTTCGGCGGTATCCAGGAAAGTATCGCGATAGCCAAGCTGCTGCTCAATCTGCTCTGCTTCATCGCGCGGATAGCCGGTCACGATCCGGTCCACCAGCGTAGAGCAGAAAGTGTTGGCGTCATTCAGCCACCGGATAAAGCCTTCCGCCAGGCTCCACTCCCGGGCGTAGCGTAAGACCAGTTCACGCAGCGCATCGCCGTTGTAGTCAATCAGCTCGCAGGGAATCATAACCCACCCTTTGTCCTGAGCGCCGTCGAAGTGGCTGTAGCGCTCAAACAGCAGGCGGGTCAGTTTGGCCGGGAAGCTCACCGCCGGAGCATCTTCAAAGCGATCGCCCGCATGGTAGCTGATGCCCGCTTCGGTGGTGTTAGAAAACACAAAGCGGATATCAGGATTATGAGCCAGCTTCAGGTATTCGTCGTACTGACGATAAACATTGATTTCACGGTTAACCGAGCGGATCAGGCGCGCATCGCTCACGGCTTCCCCCTGCTCGTTCAGACCGCGAATCAGCGTGGTGTAGAGGCCATCCTGTTCACTGAGCGAGGGGGGGAAATCGCTGTCGATGGGGCGGACAATCGTCACACCGGCGTTAAGATCGGTATGTTCATTCAGCAGATCGATCTGCCAGTCAACAAAGGCGCGCAGGAAGTTGCCTTCCCCGAACTGAATAATGCGCTCAGGATAGCTGGCGCCGGGAAAATCACGACGATTCAGAGATTTCACAATCAGATTCCTTACCAGATAAAAGGCCTGAAAAGGCACTTGTCAACAACCTGACAGGAAAAGTAGCAAACAAGGATTATCTGAAACCCCGTTTCGATCAAGGTGAGTTGATATTTTCAATTTTATTTATAAAAACTGTGACCCGGACTGAACTAACGGGCCTGCTGACGCGACTTCTTCATCTGGTACATACGCCTGTCCGCCAGCTGGAGCAGCGAGCGCAGCGAAGAGTGACGTAGCGGATCGTACTGCGCCATCCCCCACGAGAAATGCAGTTGCCAGGGCTGGCCGCTGGTTTCGTTATACAGGCTGACCTTGTGTTGCAGTACCTCCATCGCCCGGGAGGCGCCGGAAAGCGAACTGTCGGTAAACAGAATGCTGAACTCATCGCCACCGCGACGGCCGATGACATCATCTTCGCGAAAGCACTGCTTCATTAACCCTGACATCACGCCAAGCGCCCGGTCGCCTGCTTCATGACCCCAGGTGTCGTTGATAATCTTAAAACCGTCGAGATCGATAAAGCACAGGCAGGCTGGCTTTTCGCGGCGCCTTGCCCCTGCCAGCGCATAGGAGGCCAGCACATCAAAACCGCGGCGATTGGCAAGCCCGGTCAGTTGGTCCAGGCGCGCCTCTGTCAGTACCGCAAAGCTGTCTTCCACAATAGCGGCCAGATCCTGTAGCACCGCCACCTCATCTTCTGAAAGCAGGCGTGGACGAGTATCGCTGATGCACAGCGCCCCTACCGCAAAACCATCCGGCATATGCACCGGGCAACCGGCGTAGAATCGCAACCCCTGGTGCGTGATGGCAGGCGCATCGTGAAAGCGGGGATCCTCCAGCAGATCGCTGACAATAAGCGGCGTACTTTGCAGAATGACGTGTGAACACAGCGAGGTTTCGCGATCCCACTTTTCCGGCTCCAGCCCAATGCAGGAGTGCGGTAAGAGCTGGTCGGCATCCACCAGATTCAGCATGGCGACAGGTACGTCGAAGATGCGTTTTGCCATGCGGGTCAGGCGATCGAATCGTTCGGATGGCCCTGACTCCGGCAAGCCGGAGGCATGGAGCGACTGGAGGCGGTCTTCTTCATTGGCGGGCTTGTCGGCAAATTTCATGGCATTACTCGTCTTAAAACCAGGTATCCAGCATAACCTGGTCAGTTCATCTGGGTCACCAGCCAGCGCCAGATAACGGCCAGGATATAGCGCTGCTGCTCATCGTTCAGCGCCTGCCCGGCGGCAATACCGTGCCATTTGGCCAGGCAGCCGCGGCAGCAGGTGGCCGTGGCATGCTGGGCGATAAAAACCGGATGACCGCGCATGGGCGTCTGCTTTCCGTCATTGGGCGGCTGTGCTGGCGCCAGACGGGTGGCGATAAAGTCGATAGCGTGACGTTCAATCACCGGCGCCCCTTTATCAAGACAGTACTGCCGCTCTTTGGGCCCCAGGCGGAAACGGCTGCGAAAACGGGAACGACTCAGGCGTTCGAACAGCGCATCGGTATTTTTCATGTACTCCTCCTCCCGCGTATTCCCCTGTGCGGAATTTAGCTTCCGTTTAACCGCACTCCCCTAAAGTTAACCGGGCAATCGGTTGGAGACGGGCATGCACAAACGGGGTATCAGGGAGTTCATTATCATTGGTGCAATTATGAGCTTTATTAGCGTGACGATTAGCAGCGTGGCGATGCTACTGTTCGCCGCGTTCAGCGCCAGCTTTTTGTTTTAGGACAAAGGGCAAAACGCGGAGCGCAGTATACGCCCCGCGTGAAGAGAGTGCCATGGCACGCCAGGATTAGTGGCGATCCTTCCATACGGTCTGTACGTTACAGAACTCATACAGGCCAAAATGCGACAGTTCGCGCCCGAATCCGCTCTTTTTCACCCCGCCAAAAGGCACCCGGGCATCGCTGGCGCAGTAACCGTTGATAAACACGCCACCGCACTCCAGACGCGCGGCCATATCATTAGCCAGGGCCTCATCGCCCGTATACAGCGTGGCGGAAAGCCCGAATTCGCTGTCATTGGCAAGCTCAAGGGCGTGTTCAGCATCCCTGGCCACGGTAATGGCCGCCACCGGGCCGAACAGCTCCTGGCGGAACGCGGTCATATCAGCGGTGACATTACCCAGTACCGTAGGGGCATAGTAGTTACCTGCACCTTCGACTTTATAACCCCCCAGCAGCAGTTCAGCCCCCTGAGCAATGGACTCTTCAACCTGCTGATGCAGTTCATCACGCAGATCGTAGCGCGCCATCGGCCCCAGTGTGTTTTCTTCATCGCGCGGGGAGCCCATCTTCAGCCGGGCCGCTTCGGCAACAAATTTGCGGGTAAAGGTTTCGGCAATCCCCTGTTCGACGATAAAACGCTTGGCGGCGGCGCAAACCTGCCCGGTATTCTGATAGCGTCCCGCCACGGCGGCTTTTACCGCTTCATCAATATCGGCATCGTTCAGGACAATAAAGGGATCGCTGCCCCCCAGTTCCAGTACGCACTTCTTCAGTGCCGCACCGGCCTGAGCGCCAATCGCCGCACCGGCGCGAACGCTGCCGGTCACTGCCACAGCCGCGATACGATCGTCGGCAATGACCTGGCTCACCCCTTCCGGCGTGGCGTTAACCACCGCAAAGACCCCAGTCGGAATCTGCGCATCGCGGAACAGTTCTTCAATCAGCCAGGCGCTGCCCATCACTGACGGCGCATGCTTCAATAGATAGCTATTCCCCGCCAGTATCATCGGTACCGCGCCACGCAGCACCTGCCACAGCGGAAAGTTCCAGGGCATGACCGCCAGTATCGGTCCCAGCGGGCGAAACTCCACCACGGCTTTATTCTGTTCCACCTGGGTCGGCTGCTGGCCCAGCATTGCCGGTCCCTGTTCAGCATACCAGTCGCACAGGGCCGCCGATTTATTGACTTCTCCACGAGCCTGAGCAATAGGCTTACCCATTTCAGCACTCATCATTTGCGCCATCTCTTCGCCGCGATTGCGCAGTGCTGCTCCCAGACGACGCAGGGCGTCTGCTCGCTCTGCGAGTGCTACCCCGCGCCAGTGGCGGTAACCCTGATGGACCAGGGCGATGGCGTTATCAACGGCCGCGCTATCGGCCCAGGGCCAGGCGCCAATCTGTTCGCCGGTGGCCGGATTAATAGAAATCGCATGTGTTGCAGGTGAAGTCGCTTGCGTCATTGTGTTCTCCGCGCTCTGTTCTTAAATGTGGCGTTAAGCATGCCATTGCATGACAGTTGATAAAACTGAATAATATTAAGTCAGCCATTCACGATATGAGAAAGCTCATGGACCTTACCCAGCTTGAGATGTTTAATGCCGTAGCGGAAGAAGGCAGCATCAGCGCCGCCGCCCGGCGAGTACACCGCGTTCCCTCCAACCTGACCACCCGTATTCGCCAACTGGAGGCCGATCTCGGCACCGAGCTGTTTATTCGCGAGAACCAGCGTCTGCGGCTTTCGCCCGCCGGACACAGCTTTCTGGCCTACAGTCGGCAGATTCTGGAACTGGTTTCCGAAGCCCGTACTGTGGTGGCCGGCGACGCTCCCCAGGGCCGGCTGGCGCTGGGGTCGCTGGAAAGTACCGCAGCGGTGCGGATTCCGGGGATTCTGGCAGAATTTAATCAGCGCTATCCGCGCATTCAGTTAGATCTCAGCACCGGTCCGTCGGGGGGAATGATCGACCGCGTGCTGGAAGGCAGTCTGGCCGCCGCTTTTGTCGATGGTCCCCTGCTCCATCCAGCGCTGGAAGGGGTTGCGGTGTTCGATGAGGAGATGGTGATTATCGCCCCGGCGGGTCATCCCCCCATTACCCGGGCCCGGGACGTTAACGGCGCCAGCATTTATGCCTTTCGCGCTAACTGCTCCTACCGGCGCCATTTTGAAAGCTGGTTTCATGAAGATGGCGCCATGCCTGGCAAAATCCATGAGATGGAGTCCTATCACGGTATGCTGGCCTGCGTGATTGCCGGTGCGGGCCTGGCGCTGATGCCGCTCAGCATGCTGGAAAGCATGCCTGGCAGCCATCAGGTATCGCGCTGGGCGCTCACCACGCCGTGGCGCACGCTAACCACCTGGCTTATCTGGCGACGCGGCGCCAGAACGCCGCAGCTTGACGCCTTTAGCAGCCTGCTGCCGGAAAAATGAGTTAACAGTCTGCTCACCACTCCCTAAAATCCCCCTATTTTCATCAACAATCGCAGGAGGCATGAAATGGCTCGCAATAAAGAGAAGCTCGCAGATCCAGGCAAGGTTCTGCGCAATACGATACGACTAAGACGCTGGACGATTGTCGGCGGCATTGCCGTGGGAGTTCAGACCCTGTTGAATGCCTTTACCCGCCCGGAAAGCCCGGCAATGCTGATTTTTCACATACTGCTGACGCTGGGATGCATTGGTTACGGTCTGTCAATGACGCCGCGCATCCGTCAGTTATCTCAGGCCGAAGCGCAAAAATATCACGACTGAGGCCTTTAGCGCATTAGCTGGGTGGACAAAATGCAACAGGCACCGTCTCCTCTGTCATAAGCGTCTTTTCCATCACGGCTTTAGGGCCGTCATCAATAAAGCGGTAACCGTTACGCAAATAGAGCGTAACGGCACCGTGCTGGCGACTGACCGTTGTCAACATCAGACGCCGACAGCCCTCCTGCCGCGCCTGGCGTTCCAGTTGCGACAGCAGCCGTTCCCCCAGCCCGTGGCCACGATGCTCGGGATCGATCCAGATATGTTTTACTTCGCCCTCACCGGCCAGCCTCAACATCACGGCGCCACAGCCCACGGCTGCGCCGCTTAGGGTTCGAATGATCATAAAGATCAGATCGGATTCAGGAATAGCCTCCAGCCGCTGAGGCGTGAGCTGCGCCATTTCAACGGGATAAATTCGCCGGTGCCAGTTATCCAGCGCCTCAGTCAGGCTGCGGGCGATGCGCTGCCGCGCACTCTCTCGCGTTATCTGATACAACCGTTGCCTCCAGTTTTTTTATTTTTTCAGGCAGGTGAAGCAATAAAAAAGCCGGGCGAGGCAGCGCCCCTCCCGGCTGGCGAAAAGTGACAATGTCACCCTTTCATTACAGTGATGGTCCAGCTGGCGTCGCCTACCTGCTGATAGTCAGAGATAGTGTGCCCCTCTTCGGCCGCCCACTGCGGGATGCTTTCTGTCGCCTGGGTACAGTCGAAATCAATCACCAGTTCGTCGCCGCTTTGCAGCTCCGCCATGGCGGCTTTAGCTTCAATCAGCGGAAACGGACATACCAGGCTGACTACATCGAGTTTTTTAACCGTCATCGTAACTCCTTACTTAAAAATAGATCAGGCAGAAGCGGTCTGCAGACGCGCTTTGCGTTGCGGGCGTACGAACAGGAACCAGGAGGCGGTCCAGACGCCCAGAATCATAAAGACCAGCCCCACCCAGCCCTGCCAGGTCATCATGGCGGTCATCACCAGACCGTTACCAATAGAGCAGCCCCCGGCAATGCTGGCGCCGAAGCCCATCAGAATACCGCCGCCAAAGCTGCGGACCGAGGTACGGGCATCGGCGGCGCGCAGCCGGAATTCGCGGCTGGCTTTCGCGGCGATAAACGAGCCCAGGAAGATCCCCAGCACCAGGAACACGCCCCAGTTCAGGAATTTACTGTCGCCCATGACCAGGTACTGAATAATATTGGCGCTGGGAGAGGTGATCCCCAACCCAAAGTGGCGGCCGGTGGCTTCGCTCAGGGGCCAGGCCAGGGTGGCGATCAGGCCAATCAGGATCGCCGTAATAAAGGGATGCCAGCGCTTTTCAAACAGCAAATGCGCCAGACCGCTACGCTTCGGCGGCAGCATGGCCATTTTCAGCTTCGGCTTACGCAGCTCTTTCGCCACCACCGCCAGGGTTACCACCAGCAGCAGCGCAATCAACGGCCATACCGATATACCCAGGGTCTCGGCGATGGAGTTATGGGCGGTGCTGAGCCCTTTGACCTGATGGTTAAAGTCGGTCATATGCGCCGAACGCATCGCCGCGCTGGTCAGCATATAGGCGAACAGCGCAATCCAGCTACCCAGCAGCCCTTCGCCGGCGCGATACCAGGTGCCGGTAGCACAGCCGCCCGCCATCACAATACCGATGCCGAAGACATAACCGCCGAAGACGGTGCCAAACCAGGGGAAAGCGCCTGCGTCATAGCTCAACCAGCCACCGGCGATCAGGGTAAACACCCCGATGCTCTGCACGGCTATCGCTATCAGCAGCGCATAGAAGATGCGGTTATTCTTCGCGATGTACATATCGCGAAAACCGCCGGTCAGGCAGAAACGACCGCGCTGCATCACAAACCCCAGCAGCGCGCCGCAAATCAGCCCGGAAAAGATCGTATACCACATAAAAAAATCGCCATTTGGTGTTAATCAGCTAATCGTGAAATTATTTCGCGTGTCACCATTACGGGGCCAATAACCAAAGGCGATAACATATGTTTTTTAAGAATTAGCTCAGTATTCAGGGCATTAGATTACAGAAAAACCTTACCCATCATATAGGTTCGGGCCTGCCCGCCGATTTTGACCCGGTCCTCCAGCCATTCACAGCGCAGATCGCCGCCCCGTTCCGACACCTGGCGGGCCCGCATCCGGGTTTTACCCAGCTTTGCACCCCACCAGGGGATCAGCATGGTGTGGGCCGAGCCGGTCACCGGATCTTCCGGCATCGTCACTTCAGGGCTGAAGAAGCGGCTGACAAAATCATATTCGCTGTCCGCTGCCGTTACGCATACCTTATTCAGCCCGCCAATCTGGCGCATCAAAGCGAAATCCGGCTGCAGCGCTTCCACCTGTTCACGGCCTGAAAGCTCCACCAGCCAGCATTTGCCTTTACTGACCGAGCGGGCCTGGTCGATGCCCAGCGCCTGTAACAGCGCCTGGGGCGGCGTTTCGGGCCTGCAGTCACGCGCAGGCAAATCCAGGGTTAACCATTCGCCATTGCGGGTGACCTGAAGCTCTCCCACAAAGCGGGTGCTGAAGCGAATCGAGGTGTCCGGCCAGTCGAGATATTCGAAAATCACGTGAGCCGCGGCCAGGGTGGCGTGGCCACACAGGTCGATTTCGGCATGGGTGGTGAACCAGCGCAGTTCAAAACCGCTATCGCTACGCACCAGAAAGGCGGTTTCCGACTGGTTATGCTGTCTGGCCATCTGTAACATCACCTCATCCGGTAACCAGTCCGTTAACGGGCAAACCGCCGCCGCATTCCCGCCAAACGGTCGGTCGCTGAACGCATCAACCAACCAGAAATCAATCGCCTGCATCATTTATATCCTCAGAATATCCCTTACGCTGTTATTAACACGCCGTCAGTCACCGCGCCAGGGGGAGCGTCGTCATTGTAAAGAAGTGAGAGATTCGTCACAAAATCGTTGTGTTTTGCCCGAGCGAGGTTTTAAGATCGGCGCCTTTCTTCCTCCTTTCGAATTAACAGGCGCAAAACACTTTTATGACGGTAAACACAGTCTCCCGCAAAGTCGCGTGGCTGCGCGTTGTTACGCTTGCCATCGCCGCGTTTATCTTCAACACCACGGAGTTTGCGCCCGTGGGCCTGCTGTCGGATATTGCACAGAGTTTTAATATGCAGACTGCCCAGGTGGGCATTATGCTGACCATCTATGCGTGGGTGGTGGCGCTGCTGTCGCTGCCGTTTATGCTGCTGACGGCAAAATTTGAACGACGCGGGCTGCTGATTGGGTTGTTCGTGGTCTTCATCGCCAGTCATGTGCTCTCTTATCTGGCCTGGAACTTCCAGGTACTGGTGCTGAGCCGCATTGGTATCGCCTGCGCCCACGCCATCTTCTGGTCGATCACCGCCTCGCTGGCCATTCGTATGGCGCCACACGGCAAACGCGCCCAGGCCCTGAGCCTGATCGCCACCGGTACCGCGCTGGCCATGGTGCTGGGTCTGCCGCTGGGCCGCATGGTGGGTCAGTATCTGGGCTGGCGCGTCACCTTCCTGGGCATCGGCGCGGTGGCGCTGTTAACCCTGCTGAGCCTGATGAAACTGCTGCCGAAACTGCCCAGCGAACACTCCGGCTCGCTTAAGAGTCTGCCGGAACTGTTCCGCCGCCCGGCGCTGGTGGGCATCTATCTGCTGGTGGCCGTGGTGGTTACCGCCCACTACACCGCTTACAGCTACATCGAGCCCTTTGTGATGACGGTCGCCGGTTTCAGTGCCGGGTTCGCCACCATTCTGTTGCTGATTCTGGGCGGCGCCGGCATTATCGGCAGCATTATTTTCAGCAAGCTGGGCAACCTGCATGCATCAACCCTGGTCAGCGCCGCCATCGCCACGCTGCTGGTCTGCCTGATGTTGCTGTATCCGGTATCCGGCAGCAGCAATGGCCTGATCGCGCTGAGCCTGTTCTGGGGTATCGCGATGATGGTGATCGGCCTTGGCATGCAGGTGAAAGTGCTGGCGCTGGCGCCGGATGCCACCGACGTGGCGATGGCGCTGTTTTCCGGCATCTTTAATATTGGTATCGGCGCGGGCGCGCTGCTGGGGAATCAGGTCAGTCTGCATCTGTCGATGGCCGATATCGGCTATGTGGGCGCCATTCCGGCCCTGGCAGCGCTGGTCTGGTCACTGGTGGTATTCCGCCGCTGGCCCACCAGAACGCTGGAACAGCAGCCTCACCACTCCTGATAGCCTCTCCCACCGGCCCCTGGTCGGTGGGGATCTACTCGCAATTCCGGCGTGCTTGCGCCTTGCGCATAGCCGCTTTATGCTCGATCTTCTCCAGCAGCTCCTGAACGTCATCTTCATCAATATCCAGAAACTGACCGTCGAGCAGCGCGGCGTGAATATCTTCACGGGTCACCGATGCCCCTTGCGACACCCCCCGGGACTTCACCTCTTCTTCGGCCAGCGGATGCGGATAACGACGCCCTACCAGGTTGTTGAAGATCATCGCCAGCACGGCCAGCATCAGGGAATTGAGCAACACCGGCGTCAGCACAAAGTGGTAGCCTTCGTGCGCAACGTCCGCCCCACCGAGGATCGCCGTTAACGCCACCGCGCCGCCGGGCGGATGCAGGCAGCGCAGAAAATACATGGCAGCAATCGCCAGTCCGGCCGCCAGACCGCATGCCAGCGCCACATCAGGCACCAGCATCCCCACAGAGACGCCAATCAGCGCCGACAGCACATTACCGCCAACGATAGACCAGGGCTGAGCCAGGGGGCTTGCCGGAACGCCGAACAGTAATACGGCGGAAGCACCCATTGGCGCGATAAACCACAGATTGACGCCGCCGAGCAGCCAGTGGCTGAACATGCCGGTCACCGCCAGCCCGGTACCCGCGCCAATAGAACAGAGGAGGATATGTTTGCTGGCCACCGGCAGGGCGTGGGGTTTCAGGCGGCCGAGAAAAATGCGGATCCGCGCAAACAGGGACGCGGACAGAACGCTTAACATGGTACTGCTCACTCAGGTCATGCAAAGAATATAGTTTTTATTCTCTTGATTTAACCTGATATTAACAACCATGTTTTTATTGTGCCTGACGCCCCGCGGAATTAATGATATTGAGAGACGATCTCCAGCACGCCGTTAATAATAAACTGCACGCCCATACAGACCAGCAGGAAGCCCATCAGTCGGGAAATCGCTTCAATTCCCCCCTTTCCCACCAGCCGCATAATAGTGCCGGAGCTACGCAGGCAGGCCCACAGAATCAGGCTGACGCTAAGGAAAATCAGTACCGGCGACACCAGAATCACCCAGTCAGGAAAATCGATACCATGCTTCACGGTAGAGGCTGAGCTGATGATCATGGCAATAGTGCCTGGCCCTGCTGTGCTGGGCATAGCCAGTGGGACAAAGGCGATATTGGCTGTAGTGGTCGGCTCTTCCCCACTGGCGCTGGCAGGCGGCGGAAACAGCATTCGAAAGCCGATAAAGGCCACAATGAGCCCGCCGGCAATACGCAGACCTGGAATCGAAATCCCGAAGGTGCTCATTACCAGCTGACCGGCATACCAGGCCACCATCATAATGGCGAAGACATACACAGAGGCCATCAGCGACTGGCGATTACGCTCTTCGCTGTTCATTCCCCCCGACAGCCCCAGAAACAGCGCAACGGAAGTCAACGGGTTTGCCAGCGGTAATAACACCACCAGGCCAAGACTAATGGCTTTAAACAGATCCAGCATCGTCGCTCCTCATTAACGACCCGACAAAGAACCGGCCAAAGTATATGGACAAATCGCCGGTCAGACCAGCCATCATCTGTCAGTAAAGGTAAGGTTTTAGCCTGCTTTGTGGCCTAAATAACAGGTTATAAAGACATATTCAGACATATTTTTTTATATTCACGAAACGCTTTAGCAGAAAGTGTTATCACCTTGTGTAAGTTAGTTGACTTACTCTTTCCTGGGCAATAATATCTTCCGTGACTAATGTACTTGCCTGGGCAACTATCTTGAATAAATCGAGCGATCTGTTTAATCAAATCGTCCCTTTAGGACGCCTGATCACGCTGGCTAACCAGCATAAAGATCGCTTGCTGAATGACTATCTTTCCCCACTGGGTATTACTGCATCGCAGTTCAAAGTGCTGTGCACCATTCACTGCGATGTCAGTACCACACCGGTGGAGTTAAAGAAGAGATTATCGGTAGACCTGGGGGCCCTGACCCGCATGCTCGTTCGCCTCTCCTGCAAGGGCTGGATCGAGCGTCTGCCGAATCCCAATGACAAACGTGGCGTGCTGATTCGCCTCACGCCTGCCGGCGTTGAGCTGTGCGAACGTTGTCATCAGCTTGTAGGGCAAAGCCTGCACCAGGAATTAACAAGAAATCTTACGGCGGATGAGGTGGTTCATCTTGAATGCCTGCTCAAGAAGATTCTGCCGTAAAAGTATAATTATATGAGGTGAGATGATGTCCAGACGCAATAATGATGCGGTCACGATTCATAGCATTTTGGACTGGATTGAAGACAACCTGGAGTCCCCGCTCTCGCTCGATAAAGTCTCCGAGCGTTCCGGCTACTCCAAATGGCATTTACAGAGGATGTTTAAGAAAGAAACCGGCCATTCGCTGGGTCAGTATATTCGCAACCGGAAACTCACCGAGATTGCGCAGAAACTGAAAGAGAGCAATGAGCCGATTCTCTATCTGGCCGAACGCTATGGTTTCGAATCCCAGCAGACGTTAACCCGTACCTTTAAGAACTACTTTTCGGTACCGCCCCATAAGTATCGGGTGACCAATATGCCGGGCGAATCACGCTATCTTTATCCGCTGAATCACTATCACAGCGGCTACGGTTATAACGGTTGCAACAGCTAAATGGCCCTTCGGCAGGCTTTTCACGCCTGCCGGTCTCCAGTGAGTAACTCCCGTCAGGTTCACAATGAAACGTATATTGCCCCTGGCCGCGCTGCTGGTCGCCCTTCCCGTTAGCGCGCTGGCCGAACCCTGCCTGCCTCAGCCGCAGGCATCACGTAATGCTATGATTATGCCCGGCCATATACCCTGGGAGGGAATGGACCCCAGCGCCGGAAGCGACGACCCGGCTCAACTGGACGTTCCGCTGTACCACATTCAGGGCTGAGGCTATATCGCCACCATGGCGCGTACGCCGTCAGCCTCCATATCAGCGCCCTTTCCCTGCTGAATGATGGCCCCGCGCGACATCACCAGATACCGATCCGCCAGCTCTGCGGCAAAATCATAGAACTGCTCCACCAGCAGAATGGCCATATCGCCGCGATCTGCCAGCTGGCGAATGACTTCGCCAATTTCGCGGATCACCGAAGGCTGGATCCCCTCTGTAGGCTCATCCAGGATCAGCAACTGCGGCCGGGTCGCCAGCGCCCGACCGATAGCCAGCTGCTGCTGCTGACCACCGGACAGATCGCCGCCGCGTCGTTCCCGCATTTCAAACAGCGCCGGGAACAGATTCCAGATCTCATCCGGCACCTCCCTGGCCTGCGCGGCCGGAAAGCGCGCCAGCCCCATCAGCAGATTCTCTTCCACCGTCAGACGGGGAAAAATTTCGCGCCCCTGCGGCACCCAGGCAATACCTGACTGCACCCGCTGGTGCGGGCGACGGCGGACGATCGCCTCCCCCTGCCACAGCACCGAGCCGCTGTGAGCGGGAACCAGCCCCATCAGGCAGCGCAGTAGCGTGGTTTTACCGACCCCATTACGCCCCAGCAGGCAGGTGATTTCACCGATGGGCGCTTCCAGTGAAACGCCGCGTAAAATATGGCTGCCGCCGTAGTACTGATGTAAAGCGGACACCTGTAGCATAGGCTCTCCCCGTTAATAATTAGCGCCCCAGATAGACGTTTATCACTCGCTCATCCGCCTGAACCTGAGCCAGCGAGCCTTCCGCCAGCACCTGGCCCTGATGCAGTACCGTGACCCTGTCGGCAATGCTTTCCACAAACCCCATATCGTGCTCCACCACCATCATGGAGTGGCGCCCCGCCAGCTCGCGAAACAGTTCGGCGGTCCATGCCGTTTCGGCATCGCTCATCCCCGCCGCCGGTTCATCGAGCAGCAGCACATGCGGCTGCTGCACCAGCAGCATACCGATCTCCAGAAACTGCTTCTGGCCGTGGGAGAGCGCCCCCGCCAGACGGTTGCGCTCTGCCCCCAGCCGCAGCAGCGCCAGGGTTTCGTCAATGCGATCGCGCTGTTCGCTGTTCAGACGCGCCCGCAGGCAGGCCCAGACCGATTTGTCACCCTTCTGGGCCACCTCCAGATTTTCCGCCACCGTCAGCGCGTCAAACACCGTCGGCTTCTGGAACTTGCGACCAATGCCGCGCCGGGCGATCGCGACCGGATCCATCTGCGTCAGATCGACGCTTTGATCGTAAAGCACGCGCCCCCGATCCGGCCGGGTTTTACCGGTGATCACATCCATCAGCGTGGTTTTTCCCGCACCGTTGGGCCCAATCACGCAGCGCAATTCCCCAACGCCGATCTCAAACGACAGATTATTCAGGGCCTGGAAGCCATCAAAACTGACGCTGATGCCATCGAGTTGCAGAATCGGGTCGCGCTGGCGGCGGTAACGGTCCGTCGCCAGCGCACGGGTATAAGGCAGCGGTTGTTCAGTCATCGTTTTTTCCTCCCCGGCGCCACAGCCCCATCACGCCGCGCGGCAGAAACAGCGTCACCAGAATAAAAATCAGCCCCAGGAATAACTGCCAGTATTCCGGCATCCAGACGGTGAACAGGCTCTTCGCGCCGTTAACCAGCCCGGCGCCAATAACCGGCCCAACCAGGGTACCGCGCCCGCCCAGCGCCACCCAGATAGCCGCCTCGATCGAATTGGTGGGCGACATTTCGCCGGGATTGATAATTCCCACCTGCGGCACGTAAAGAGCGCCAGCCAGACCACAGAGCACCGCCGACAGCGTCCAGACCAGAAGCTTGAAGCCAAAAGGGTTATAGCCGCAAAAGCGCAGCCGCCCTTCCGCGTCGCGCATGGCCGTCAGCACCCGGCCAAATTTGCTGCGCGCCAGGGCAAAGCCCAGCGCCAGCGAAGCCAGCAGCAGGATAACGGTCGCCAGGAACAGCAGGATGCGGGTCGAGGTTGCGGTCAACGGCGCCCCCAGCAGCGTGGTGAAACCGGTAAAGCCGTTATTGCCGCCGAAGCCGGTTTCGTTGCGAAAGAACAGCAGCATTCCGGCCCAGGTCAGCGCCTGAGTCATTATCGAGAAATAGACCCCTTTAATGCGCGAGCGGAAAGCAAAGATGCCAAATACCAGCGCCAGCAGACCCGGCACCAGCACCACCATCAGCAGCGACCAGGCGAAGTGTTCACTGCCCCACCAGTACCAGGGCAGGCTCTCCCAGGAGAGGAAGCCCATAAAGGCCGGCAGACCGTCACCGGCCGCCTGGCGCATCAGGTACATGCCCATCGCATAACCGCCCAGCGCGAAGAACAGCCCGTGGCCCAGGGAGAGCAGCCCGGCATAGCCCCACACCAGATCCAGCGCTACAGCTACCACCGCGTAGCAGAGGATCTTCCCCACCAGCATCAGGCTCCATGTCGAGAGCGCCAGCGGATGACTGGCAGGAAGCAGCGCCAGAAACGGCATCACCAGCAGAGCGGCCACGGCAAGGCTTGCCAGCCAGCGCGTCAGACGCGGCGCCCGGCGGCTTAGCGTCAGGGTTAAAGGTTGCGTCATTCGGTTATCCTCCCTTTCAGGGCGAACAGCCCCTGGGGTCGTTTCTGAATAAACAGCACCACCAGCATCAGGATCAGGATTTTGCCCAGTACCGCCCCAACCTGAGGCTCCAGCAGTTTGTTAAAGATCCCCAGGCTAAAGGCCGCCACCACGCTGCCCGCCAGTTGCCCGACCCCGCCCAGTACCACCACCAGGAAGGAGTCGATGATATAACCCTGGCCAAGCTCCGGACCGACGTTACCCAGTTGGGTCAACGCCACGCCCCCCAGCCCGGCAATGCCGGATCCCAGACCAAAGGCCAGCATATCGACCCGCCCGGTGGGTACCCCGCAGCAGGCCGCCATGGCGCGATTCTGGGTTACGGCGCGAATATGCAGCCCCAGTCGGGTACGGTTCAGAATCAGCCAGGTAAATCCCAGTACCAGCAGCACGAACAGCAGTACCGCCAGCCGGTTCCAGGGCAGGATCAGATTGGGCAATACCTGGATGCCGCCAGAAAGCCACGCCGGGTTCGCCACTTCGACATTCTGGGGACCGACCAGCATCCGCACTCCCTGAATCAGCATCAAACTAATGCCCCAGGTGGCGAGCAGCGTCTCCAGCGGTCGCCCGTAGAGGTGACGAATCACCGAGCGTTCCAGCAGCATGCCGATGGCCGCGGCCATCATAAAGGCCACCGGCAGCGCAGCCAGCGGCCACCAGGCCAGCCACTGGGGCGCCCACTGGCTAAAGGCATTCTGTACCATCCAGCCCGCATAAGCGCCCAGCATCAGCATCTCGCCGTGGGCCATATTGATAACTCCCAGCAGGCCATAGGTAATGGCCAGCCCCAGCGCCGCCAGCAGCAGGATCGATCCCAGCGACAGGCCGCTGAAAATCTGGCCCAGCAGCTCTCCCATCTTCAACTGGCGGGCGATGTTATCCAGGCTGTGCTGCGCGGCAGTGCGTACCGCAGCCACCGGCTCCCGGGCCGGGTCGGTCAGCGGCGTTAATCGGGCCTGCATTCGGGGATCGCCGCGACCGCCCAGCCGTTGCGCCGCCTGCAGGCGGCGCCCGGCGTTGGGGTCATTTAACTGCAACACCGCCAGCGCCATCTGGAGCGCTTCACGCACGCCGCCGTCGCGCTCCTGCGTCAGCCGGCGGTTCAGTAGCGGCGCCATCTGCGGTGTGGCTTCGAACATCAGCGCCGTGGCGGCGCGCTTTCTTTCAGTGACATTGTCACTAACCAGCCGATGGCTGGCCAGCGCCGCAGCCGTCAGATTGCGTAGCCGGTTGGTCAGACGCACCTTCTTTAGCGTCCCTTCCGACCGGATCGCCATCCCCAGCGCCTTTCCCGAATCGTCGAAGGCGTGCCCTGCCTCGTCTTTATTCAACACTTCCCCGGCCAGCGCCTGGAGCAGCGGCAAACGCGCAGGCTCCGGCGCCGCCGCCCAGCGTTCCAGCAACTGCGCCTGCTGGCTGCGGCTGGCGGCGATAAAAGCATCGGCATCCGGCGTAGCACTCCAGGCGGCCAGCGGCGTTACGGCCAATAGCGTCAGCAGCAGACATCGCCGTACCCAAACCCTGATGATGCTCATGAGTTCCCCTCCCGACGGTGGTCGGTTATTGCGCGCTGGCGGCTTTCACCGGCGTATCGCCCTTCTGCTTATTCCCCGGCAGCCAGGGGCTCCACGGCTGAGCGCGCACCGGCTGTTCGCTTTCCCATACCGGGTTAAACTGGCCGTTGCTTTCTATCTCGCCAATCATCACCGGCTTATGCAGATGGTGGTTGGTGGCATCCATGGTCAGGGTAAAGCCGGATGGCGCCGGGAAGCTCTGGCCCGCCATGGCGGCCCGCACCTTATCCACGTCGGTGGTTCCCGCCTTTTCCACCGCCTGGGCCCACAGATGAATGCCGACGTATGTCGCTTCCATCGGATCGTTGGTGACCACCGTGTCAGCGTTGGGCAGTTTGTGGCTGCGGGCATAGGCCTTCCAGTCAGCGACAAACTTTTTGTTGGTGGGATTATCCAACGATTCAAAGTAGTTCCAGGCCGCCAGATTGCCGACCAGCGGGCGGGTATCGATGCCGCGCAGCTCCTCTTCTCCCACCGAGAAGGCGATAACCGGCACATCGGTAGCTTTTACCCCCTGGTTAGTCAGCTCTTTATAAAACGGCACGTTGGAATCGCCGTTAATGGTGGAGATAACCGCGGTATTACCGCCCGCAGCGAACTTCTTAATGTTGGCCACAATGGTCTGGTAGTCGCTGTAGCCAAAGGGGGTGTAAACCTCCCGGATGTCGTTATCCTGCACCCCTTTGGCATGCAGGAAGGCGCGCAGAATCTTGTTGGTGGTACGCGGATAAACGTAGTCGGTGCCCAACAGGAAGAAGCGCCGTGCGCCGCCGCCGTCTTCACTCATCAGATACTCCACCGCCGGAATCGCCTGCTGGTTAGGCGCCGCGCCGGTATAGAAGACGTTCGGCGACATCTCTTCCCCTTCGTACTGCACCGGGTAGAACAGCAACCCGTTCAGCTCTTCGAATACCGGCAGTACCGACTTACGCGATACCGAAGTCCAGCAGCCGAACACCGCCGCCACCTTGTCCTGACTCAGCAACTGGCGCGCTTTTTCCGCAAACAGCGGCCAGTTCGAGGCGGGATCCACCACCACCGGCTCCAGCTTTTTGCCCAGCACGCCGCCGCGGGCGTTAATCTGGTCGATGGTCATCAGCGCTACTTCTTTCAACGGCGTTTCAGAGATAGCCATGGTGCCGGACAGCGAATGCATGATGCCCACCTTAATGGTGTCAGCGGCCCGGACGCTGACGCTGAATCCCATGGCGAACAGCGGGACGGATAAGGCCATGGCCTGTAATAAGGTACGTCGCTCCATAAGTCACTCCTGTCAAAATGCTGTGTGGGTTAACGTTTTTCCTGACGCGCCTGATGCAGCGCATGCAGGGTTATCTGACGAACCTCCTGCTGACTGCGGGCAATGTGTTCCCGCAGCAGGCGGCACGCCTGTTCGCCGCGCCGTGCGATAATGGCCTCAAGAATGGCGGCATGTTCGGCGTAAGTGGCGCTGACCCGCGGCGGCTGGGTGAAATCCATGCGCCGTACAATCCGAATCTTTTCCGTCAGTTCGCGGTGGATACGCGCCATTTCGGGATTACCCACCATCGCCACCAGGGTCATATGAAACTGTTCGTCGTAATGCGCCACCTCGCGGCCATCCGCCAGCGGCGGCGCTTCTATCCAGAACTGACATAACTGGCGCAGCGGCAGTGGCATGACCTGCTCCGGGCGCTGACACAGGCGGTTGACCGTTTCCAGCTCCAGCACCACCCGCAGGTCGTACAGCGCTTCCAGATGGTGAAAGTCGATGGGGCAAACCCGCCAGCCGCTGCGGGGCTGCACTTCCAGATAGCCTTCCTGCGCCAGGGCATAGAGCGCCTGGCGTACCGGCGTGCGGCTGGCGCCGTAACGCCCGGCAATGTCGTTTTCGCTGAAGCGGTCGCCCGGCAGCATCCGAAAGTCGAAGATGGCCTGTTTCACCAGGCGATAGACCCGTTCGCCCTGACCTTCGCTCATCGTTTTTAGCGATTTCCGATCGCTCATGGCCTCTCCCCTGAGTTTAGTTTGTGACAATGTCACTTAACTGGCGCGATCGAGCCACAGCAGCGCATCCCCCGGCCCTACAGGCCGTCCCGCCAGGCAACTGATATGGGTGACGGTGCCGTCACAGGGCGCAGAGACCATCAGTTCCATCTTCATGGCTTCCACCACAATCAGCGGTTCGCCCTGTTTCACCTGCTGGCCTGGCTCCACCAGAATCTTCCAGATGTTGCCGTTGAGATCGGCGCTAACCAGTTCGCCTTCCCGCCCTGCTGCCGGAATCTCGGCCATATTGAGCGGGCTTTCCGGCGCCTGCTGCGGGTAGCTGCACCAGTGCGCCACTTCCGCATCGAAGGCGCTCTGCTGACGCTCGCGAAACCCGGCAATGTCAGCGGCGTTTTCGCTCAGCATCCGGCGGTATGCGGCAAAGTCGAATTCGCTCTCTTCGATGCGAATCTGCGCCCGCCCTTCGCGGAACGCCTCGCGCTGCTGCATCAGTTCCGCCTCGCTGATCGGATAGAAACGCACCTGGTCGAAGAATTTCAGTAGCCAGGGCTCCCCGGCAAACTGCGGATTCTTCAGGAAGCGATTCCAGACAGGCAGCGTGCGCCCCACCAGTTGGTAACCTCCCGGCGAATCCATGCCGTAGATGCACATATACATGCCGCCAATCCCCACCGTGCCTTCCGCAGTCCAGGTCCGGGCCGGATTATATTTGGAGCTCAGCAGGCGGTGGCGCGGATCCAGCGGTACTGCGCAGGGGGCGCCGAGATACACATCCCCCAGTCCCAGCACCAGGTAGCTGGCCTCAAACAGAATGCGTCTGACCTCGTCGCGATCGGCCAGTCCGTTGGCGCGGCGAATAAACTCGACGTTATCCGGCAGCCAGGGGGCACTGTCGCGCACCGTTTCCCGGTAGCGCGCCACCGCCGCCAGGGTGGCGGAATCCTCAAAGGCCATGGGCAGATACAGGATGCGTGAGGGAATTTTTAACCGTTCCACGTCGCCCAGCGTCTGCTCCAGCGCCATGAGCCGTGTCATCAGCGCCTGCTGGCTTAACCGGCTGTTGTCGTAGCGCACCTGAAGCGACCGCACGCCGGGGGAAAGTTCGAGAATGCCTGCCGGTCCGCGATCGTTGAGCGCCGACATCAGCAGATGCACCCGTAATCTCAGGGCCAGATCCAGCACGTTATCGCCGTATTCGATCAGCAGGTAGCTGTCTCCGGCGCGCCTCACCACCATTGACGGCAGGCTGTCGCTGGCCGCCCGGCTGGCCAGAATTGCCGTGGGGCCATGCGCTGTGGCTACGTGATTGACGACCGTCGGCGCTTTCAGGGTTTTCAGCGCCTGCTCCTGAGCCTGTAACCGCTGGCTGGTTTCTGATTCATCCATCAGACGAAAGCGAATGCGATCCCCGGGACGTACCTGCCCCACCTTCCATAACTCCGCCCGGGCAATGGTGACCGGACAGACAAATCCTCCCAGACTTGGCCCGTCCCGGGTCAGGATCACCGGGAAATCACCGGTGAAGTTCACCGCGCCGATAGCGTATTCGCAGTCGTGGATATTGGACGGATGCAGCCCCGCCTCGCCGCCATCGTCACGGCTCCAGTCTGGCTCCGGGCCACTCAGTCGCACGCCCAGGCGGTTGGAGTTGTAGTGCACTTCCCAGTCGCTGTTAAAAAAGCGTTCCATCGATTCGGAGGTAAAGAAATCCGGGGCGCCATGGGGACCGTACAGTACGCCGATCTCCACCCGCTCGTCATAGTCGGGGATCAGAGCCGGATCCACCGCGCACGGCTCAGCGACCGGCGGCGGCGTGGTACAGGCAGGCAGATCAGGGCGGGAGATAGCCAGCACGTCTGCCACTTTCAGCGTACGTCCGGCATGGCCGCCAAACTGCCCCAGGGCAAAGGTGGCGCGACTGCCCAGATATACCGGCACATCAATGCCGTTACGCACCGCCAGGTAGCCCCGGCAGCCGCTCTGTGCCCGACCCAGACGTAATACCTGCCCGGCCTGAACCCTGACCGGCTGCCAGCAGGCCAGCGGTCGTTCATCCAGCCGCGCCTCGCAGTCTGCGCCGGTCAGGGCGATAACCGCCGCACTGTGAAAACGCAGCGTCGGCCCCTCCAGGGTGAACTCCAGCCCGGCGGCGGAGGGATCGTTACCGACAATGCGGTTCGCCATGCGGAAGGCAAAATCATCCATCGGCCCTGAAGGCGGAACGCCGATATGCCAGTAGCCGGTGCGGCCCGGAAAGTCCTGTACGCTGGTCCAGGTGCCCGGAGACAGTACCTCGATGGCATGAGGCTGATAGCGCACTTCATCCAGCAGACGGGTACTGGCCTCACCGCGCCGGAAGGCGTCAAGGGTGACTATCTGACGCAGATAGTCCAGGTTGGTGGCGATACCGTGCAGGCGGGTTTTCTCCAGAGCACGTCTGAGCTTTTCCAGCGCCGCCTCGCGGTCTTCTCCATACACGATAATTTTGGCCAGCATGGGATCGTAGTACGGCGTGACTTCGCTGCCGGTGCTGACCCAGCCGTCCACCCGCACATCGTCCGGGAAAAAGACTTCGGTCAAAACGCCCGGGCTCGGCTGAAACTGACGTAGCGGATCTTCGGCATAGAGGCGTACCTCCATGGCCGCCCCGCGCGGCGATTTTTCCAGCGCAGCCCAGTCGGGTGAGGCTCCGGCTGCCACCTGGAGCATCGCGGCTATCAGATCGACACCGGTGACCATTTCGGTGACCGGATGTTCGACCTGAAGGCGGGTATTGACCTCCAGAAACCAGAAGCTGTCGCTTTCCGGTTCGTAGATAAACTCCACGGTGCCGGCACTGCGATAATTGACCGACTGCCCCAGTCGAATGGCCGCATCGTGCATGGCCTTGCGGGTTGCGGCAGGCAGCCCGGGAGCGGGGGTTTCTTCCACCACTTTCTGGTTGCGGCGCTGTAGCGAACAGTCGCGCTCCCCCAGCGCCACCACGCGCCCCTGACCGTCACCGAAGATCTGAACCTCGATATGGCGCGCCCGATCGATACAGCGTTCAATGAACACCCCGTCATCGCTGAAAAACTGGTCGCCCTGGCGGCGGACGCTCTCCCAGGCGGCCAGCAGTTGCGCTTCACCTTCACAGCGCAACAGCCCGATACCGCCGCCCCCGGCGGTGGTTTTGAGCATCACCGGCCAGCCGACGTTCCGGGCGGCAGTACAGGCGGCTTCGGGGCTTTCCAGCAGACCGCTGCCTGGCGTCATCGGCAGCCCGGCCTCGCGGGCCAGCTCCCGCGCCCGGTGCTTCTGACCAAAATCGCGAATCTGTCGCGGCGTGGGGCCGATAAATACCAGCCCGGCCGCAGCGCAGGCGCTGGCAAATTCCGCGCTTTCAGAGAGAAAACCGTAGCCGGGAAAGATGGCCTGAGCGCCGCTTTCCCGGGCCGCGGCCAGAATTTTATCGCCGTTAAGATAGCTTTCCGTCGCGCTGTCGCCCCCCAGCGCGATGGCGCTATCCGCCATACTGACGTGGGGCGCATTGCGATCGGCATCGGAAAACACCGCGACGCTGTCAATGCCGCAGCGTTGTAGCGTGCGGATGGCGCGGCAGGCTATCTCGCCGCGGTTAGCAATCAGAACCCGGGTAAACATGGTCGCTCCTTACTGTCCGTTATGGCTGTCGCGGGCGAGCCAGGCACGCCAGCCGCCCCATTCGCTGATGTTGGTGGCCCCTTCTAATCCCAGGGGTTCGCAGATAAACCCTTTTACCTGGCGACCATCCGCCAGTTGCAGCGAACCAATACCCAGCGGCGCCGGAACTTCCGCCACGAATTCGCCAAAGCGCGCCAGCGGCACATCCCACAGTTCCACCTCAATGGCGTTGCCACCCGGCGCCCGCACCAGCCCGGGTTTGGGCGGCGTGGTATTCGCCAGGGCATAAAGACGGTAGTCAGGCGCTGTGATGGTCTGTTCGATGAAGACGGCGTCGCGCCCGGTCAACTGGTGGTTTAACGGCATGCCGCGCAGATGAGCGCCCACCACCGCCAGCCGTACATGGCCGGTTGACGGCAGCGCCGCTTCCGGCAGCGTTGCCGGGGCGCGCCCGGTAGCGCCGACGGGCAGCGCCAGCGCCTGCTGCCAGCGCTGGCCAAAATGGGCCAGCGCCGCATCATGCCAGGCTGGGGCAATCAGTGTGATCCCTGCCGGTAGTCCGTCTTCGCGGAAGGAGGAAGGCAGCGCCAGCGCGCAGAGATCCGCCAGATTGGTGAAATTGGTGTAGGTGCCGAATTCGGCGTTGTAGCGTACCGGCTCCTGTGCCATCTCTTCCAGGGTGCGGATGGTGGGTGATGTCGGCACCAGCAGCGCATCAAAGCCCGCCAGCGCCTGGTGAATCTGACGGCTCAGTTGCGCGCGCTGATACCCCGCCTGCCAGGCATCGCAGGCGCTGTAGCGGTATCCCTGTTTCACGATGGTGCGCACCGTGGGATCCAGCGCCAGGGGATTTTTTTCCAGCAGATCCCTGACCGCCAGCGTACGCTCGGCAACCCAGGGGCCGGCATAGAGCTGCTCCGCCAGTTCACGAAACGGGGTAAAATCCACCGGTTCGAGCGTTACGCCCAGCGCGCTCATCTGCGCCAGCGCCTGGTTGAAAGCCTGTTCGTTCTGGCTGTCGCCGCAAAAGGTCAGTTTGTCCGGAATGGCGAAGCGTGGACGCTCGCTCAGGCGTGCCGGTGCGCAATAAGGATCCTGACGTGACCAGGGATCGTCAGGATCGTAGCCGCCCGCAATGTCGGCCACCCGCCGGGCATCCTCCACCTGGAGCGCAAAGACCGAGATACAGTCCAGGAACTGGCAGGCGGGAACCAGCCCGCGGTTAGAAAGCCAGCCGCGGGTCGGTTTCAGGCCGACAATATTGTTAAACCCGGCAGGCACCCGCCCGGAGCCCGCAGTATCCGTCCCCAGCGAGAACAGGGTCAGCCCCCGGGCCACCACCGACGCTGAACCGGAACTGGAACCGCCGCTCACATAACGCTTATCAAAGGTATTGGTCACCGCGCCATAGGGGGAACGGGTACCCACCAGGCCGGTGGCGAACTGGTCGAGATTGGTTTTTCCCACCACGATGGCGCCCGCCGCTTTCAGGCGCGCCACCACTGCGGCGTCCTCATGGGGATGGTAGAGGAATTCCGGGCAGGCGGCGCTGGTGGGAAAACCGGCTACGTCAATATTGTCTTTCACCGCAAAGGGCACCCCGAACAGCGGAAATTCCCGGGGTTCGCGCCCTCCTTCCGTCACGGCCCGCAACAGCGGCGCAAGCTGTGCATCGATCTGCTCGCGGGAAGCCAGGGTAATCCAGGCATTATCATCCTGTCGGGCCAGGCTCAGGAACTGCGTATAGATATTTGCCAGTTGCGATGGACTGGCCTGATAAATATCCAGCCACTCGCCAATCGATAATACCGGCAGGCTGTCAACACCATTCGACATGCCAGGTCTCCCATCTGGTATACAAGTTGGGATACCTGTTGCAAGGCGGATGCCAGAATTAATTTATGCTTAATAATCAGGGAGTTTTATTTTACCGGCGGGAGGAAAGATTTTATTTCGCGCTATGGTGGTGCGCACCGGTTAATGATTTGCACGTTTTTTAATCATCGTTTTTTATAATAGCGACGGGGAGTCGCATAATAAAAAGCGCTGATAAACAGGCCCGGCACAGCGCCGGGCCGCAGAACTTACCAGACTTCCTGCGCCAGGCGGGTCACCAGTCGGACTTTATCCCACTGCTGGCCTTCGCTCAGGCTGTTACCCTCTTCGGTAGAGGCAAAACCGCACTGAGGGCTCAGGCAGATCTGATTGATATCGACATACTGCGCCGCTTCCCGCACCCGCGCTTTCACCCCTTCCGGGTTTTCCAGCTCGCCATTCTTGGTGGTGATAAGCCCCAGCACCACCTGCTGATTGCCAGGACGGATATGGCGCAGCGGGCTAAAGTCGCCAGAACGATCGTTATCGTATTCAAGGAAGAAGGCATCGATGTTCACCGTGCCGAACAGCACTTCCGCCACCGGCTCATAGCCCCCTTCGGAGATCCACGTGGAGCGGAAGTTGCCGCGGCAGACGTGCAGCCCGACGGTCAGATCCTGAGGTTTACCTTCCAGCGCCTTATTCAATACCCGGGCGTAGGTACGGGCCAGTTCATCAGGGTCGTCACCGCGCTCCAGCACCAGGCGGCGCTGCTCTTCGGAACACAGGTAGGCCCAGACGGTATCATCGAGCTGCAGGTAGCGGCAGCCCGCGTCATAGAACGCGCGGATGGCGTCGCGCCAGGCAATGGCCAGGTCGTCGAAGTAAGCGTCCAGTTCCGGATAGACGGTACGGTCGATAGTTTCACGACCACCGCGGAAATGCAGCACGCTGGGGCTGGGGATAGTCATTTTCGGACAGGCATCGCCGCTGATGCTCTTCAGATAGCGAAAATCTTCCAGCATCGGATGATCGCCGAATTTCACCCGATCCACCACCCGAATGCCGCGGGCTTTAGTCTGCACGCCGTTAAACTGAATGCCGTGGTCGGTTTCGAAGGGCTCAGTGCCCTGCAGGCCGTCGAAAAAGTCGAAGTGCCACCAGGCGCGACGAAATTCGCCGTCGGTCACTACATGCAGGCCACAGGCGCACTGCTGCTGCACGACGTTGCGGATCGCCTCGTCTTCCACCTTACGTAATGCGGCGGCGTCGATCTCTCCGGCGGCAAACTGCTCGCGGGCGCGCTTAATGCTGTCCGGACGTAAAAAACTCCCTACCACATCGGCGCGAAACGGTGCCTGTTGTCGTTGCATGCTGCTCTCCTCTCCCCGGTAGTTCAGCCGGGTGATAATTGTTTTATTGAACTTTCAGCCATCTGGATGGCTACATGGCTGAAACAATGACAGCAGAACGCGCGCAGTGCAAACGAGGAAAATTCATCAGACATGAAAAAAATTCATCATGAATGCGACCCTGGTTCGCTGACTGACGAATTAAGGCGCGCTGGAGTCCGTTACGCTTGCGACAGTGAATCACTCAGAGGAAGTGTCGATGTCTGCTGAACAACAGATTTGGGTACTTGCCGCCGCCGTATTTGCGATGGCAGGCATGGTAAAAGGCGTGACAGGAATGGGACTACCGACGGTCGCGATGGCGCTACTGGGCGCGTTAATTTCACCGGTGGCTGCCGCGGGCATGTTGCTGCTGCCTTCGCTTATCACCAATCTGATGCAGCTGCGCGGTAGCGGGCTGTGGCCGCTGTTGCGACGTCTGACGCCGCTGAACGTCGGGATCGTTGTCGGAACCCTGGCGACCAGCGGCTGGCTCGCTACGGGCAGTCACAGCGCCACGACCTTAACCCTGGGCACGGCGCTGAGCCTGTATGCGCTCTGGTCGCTCTCAGGCGCCCGTTTTACGCCGCCTGTGCGTGGCGAAGCGCCGCTTTCGCTACTGGTCGGGCTCTGTACCGGACTGCTGACCGGTGCGACCGGCGTCTTTGTGATTCCGGCGGTTCCCTGGCTTCAGGCGCTGCTGAGCTCCCGGGATTCCCTGATACAAGGTCTGGGCATCGCCTTTACCACCTCCACACTGGCGCTAAGCGCGGGGCTGTGGTGGCATGGCGCGCTGAACACCGGCGATCTTCCCCTCTCCCTGCTGGCGCTAGTGGCGGCACTGGCAGGTATGGCCTTCGGCGAATGGCTGCGTCGGCGCATCAGTCCCTTACTGTTCCGCCGTCTGTTTCTGCTAACGCTGTTAGGCCTGGGCGCACAAATGGTCTGGCGGGCGCTATAGGTTGCATTTACTTACCATTGGTCCGCGCTTCTTCACACAATTGCGCGTTTATTTAAGCGTCGTTCGGTATAATCACCTCTGCTAACCACCGCTAATTAAGGGGTTTTTCTATCGGTTAAACACACGACGGAGGTCACTATGTTGGGAAATATGCATGTTTTTCTGGCCGTCCTGGGAATGATTGTCTTCTCTGGTTTTCTGGCCGCATGGTTCAGCTATAAGTGGGATGATTAATGAACGACGCGCTCTCTCACCGAAAAGCCCCTCGCAGCACTGCTCGAGGGGCTTTTCATATTCGGCGATCGCCAGGCGAAAAAAAACCGCCAGCGACTGGCGGCTCAAGCTTGCATGGATAGATCGTTATTTTCTGGGTATTGATACATCGCGCCTCTGCCGGTCGCGATGGATTGCCAAGCCACTGTAGCGAATTAAACGTCAACAAAGGTTAAACGAGTGCGTTAACGTCGTAACCGCAGCGCCAGCAGAAAGATACCGGTACCGCAGGCCAGCAGGCCAAACAGCGGAAAGACCGGAATCCCCCAAATACGCCAGCCGCTCTCCATCAGCCAGGGGGTGATGCCCAACGCAAAAGCGGCCGTCACCACCGCTATCGCCAGCGTGACGGCGGCACGTTCCAGTGCCCGGCTGAGCAGCCCGATATTTTTAATTTCCAGGTCGGCGTTAACCTTCCCCATTTTCAGGCGCCGTAGCATCAGGCGCAGGGTCTGAGGCAGCTCTTCTCCGGCATCCAACGCCTGGGCCCCCAGCGCCATCAGTCGTCGGCGGGCGCCGCCGGGGCGATAACGGCGCAGCACCACCTCGCGCAGCATCGGCCGCAGCGTGGCGACAATATCAAAACCGGGATCCAGACGCTGGAGCACGCCATCAGCGGTAATCAACGCCTTAAACAGCAGCGCGAGATCCGGCGGCAGCGCCAGTCGGAACTCCCGGACCATCGCCAGCAGATCCGCCAGCGCCTTGCCGAGCTTCATCGGCGCCGAACCCTGTTTATCAAGGAAGTTCTGCGCCGCCAGTTCGAAACGATTAATGTCGATGGCCTCATCGCCCGACCACTCGATCAGGGCATTGACGATCCCTTCACTCTGACGTCCGGCAATGGCATCCAGCATCATCAGCAACTGATTGCGCCGCCGTTCGCTCAGGCGTCCTACCATACCGAAATCGATAAAACCGACCCGGTTCCCCTCCAGCGCCATCACGTTACCGGGATGGGGATCGGCGTGCCACAGCCGGTGTTCCAGCACCATCTCCATAAACGCCCGCGCCCCTTCCCTGGCAAGGATATGACCATCCAGTCCGGCATCGATGAGCTGTTGTGGGCTTTCCGGAGCCATCCCCGGCACAAATTCCTGCACCATCAGGCGCGGCGAGGTCCAGGCCCAGTGGATAGCGGGAATAACAACCTGGGGGTCATCGGCAAAGCAGCGGGCAATCTGTTCGCAGTTGCTGGCTTCCTGGGTGAGATCCAGCTCGTGGTTCAGCGCCGTCGCCAGTCCCAACACAATCTGGCTCGGATGATAGCGCGCCAGTTGGCTGCTCTGCTCTTCCAGCGCGCCTGCCAGAAAGGTGAGTAACCGCAGGTCGGCGCGAATGGTCCTTTCCAGGCCGGGGCGCAGCACTTTCACCACCACCGCTTCACCGCTATGGAGCCTGGCGCGATAAATCTGCGCCATCGATGCGGCGGCAATCGGCGTGCGGTCGAATTCGGCGAAGATTTGCTCCGGCTCGGCGCCGAGGTCTTCGCATATCTGCTCCGCCAGGCTTTCCCAGGGCAGAGCTCTGGCCTGACTGTGCAGTTTTTCCAGTTCGTCAGTCCAGACGGGATCCAGCAGGTCGGTACGGGTCGCCAGGATCTGCCCGAGTTTTACGAAGGTGGGCCCCAGCTCTTCCAGCGCGTGACGCAGCCGCTCGGGCATGCTCTGCGCCTGTGTCCGCTCGCGATCGCGGCGCAGGGTATCGCGCAACGTCGTCAGCCCCAGCATTCTGGCGATGTCCTGCAATCCATAGCGGATCAGCACTGACGTGATTTCTGTCAGCCGCACCCTGTCGCGCGCGGTAACCAGCATCATCTTTAACATCCTGGCAAAAAGCCTCCCTGATTCAGCCTGCGCCGCCGCATGCGGCACCCGGTGCTTCACACCTTAGCGGCTAACGGGGCGCGATGCCACCCCTGCCAATATGTGATGCACATCGCATGAAAAGATTCGTATTGATCGCGATCAACGCCCCATCGGCGCAGAATATTCCAGAATAACAGGGTCTGAATTATCGTCTTCATTCAGAGGAGAAACCACAATGATGACCTATGACCGCAATCGCAATTCCATTACCACCGGCAGCCGCGTGATGATTAACGGCACTGGCCAGACCGGCGTTATCACCGCTATCCACGGTGACGGCATGACGCCCGGAGATCTGCGCCGCTCGAAGACAGTGGAAGTGGAGGGTTGCGAAGGTCAGTATCAGCCCGTGGAGCTCATCCGCCTTGGCCTGAACTAAGACCAGCCGAATGCCGCTGCGGCGGCATTCACATGTACTGTTCAAACTGCCAGGCCGCCAGTGCCGTCCATACAAACCCCGCCCCAAACAGTATGCCCCAGACAATATGTCGCCGTCGCCAGCACCAGAAGACCAGTCCCCCCAGAACCGGCAGGCTGATTTTCCACCCCGCCACCATCGTGAGCATGGCGACAATCAGATAGTCTTTCAGCATCTTATTTTCGCCTCATAAGCAAATCGTCGCCTTTGCCGGTTGATTGTTGGCACTGGTTTTGCGTATGTTTTTATTAACAGATGTAGTAAGAACAGCCCTTTTAGCACAGCGGAGCCCTCAGGATGAACAAACACCCCGTTAAATCGTCAAGAATCATCAGTATTGGTTACGATGCCGGGGTGCGCGAGCTGGAGATCCAGTTTAAGGACGGCCAGCTGTGGCGTTACCGTAACGTTCCGGAAAAAACCTTCCATACCTTTCTGACGGTGGTTTCCAAGGGGCGTTTTTATGACGGAGTGATTCGCAATAAGTTTGCGGCGCTGCGGTTGCGTTAGGCAGAAAAAAGCCCCCAACCGGGGGCCTGATACTCTTACTCGTTAATGCGCGGGTGCTGCTGCACCAGACGATTACGCTTCTCTTCCAGTTCAGCAATTTCACGATCGATATCTTCGATTTTATGTTCGATATGATCGTGGTGCTCCTGCAGAATTTCACGCGCTTCATCCATATCCGATGCGGCCGGCGTCGCGCCTTTCAGTGGTTTATTGGCGGTCTCTTTCATATAAAGACCGGTCGCCAGCCCCACCACGCCGATAACCATCAGATAATAAGCAGGCATCAGCAGGTTCTGAGTGGTCTCCACCAGCCAGGCGGCCAGAGTCGGCGTCAGACCGGCAATCAGTACCGATATATTAAAGGCACTGGCCAGGGCGCTGTAGCGAATATGCGTCGGGAACATCGCCGGCAGCGAAGAGGCCATCACCCCGGTAAAGGAGTTCAGGATCACCGCCAGCATCAGCAGACCGGCGAAAATCAGCCCAATCACGTCACTGTTAATCAGCTTAAAGGCCGGTACCGCCAGGACAATCAACGCCACGCTACCGCACAGCACAAAGGGACGGCGCCCGAAGCGGTCACTCAGCAGCCCCATCACCGGCTGAACAAACAGCATACCAATCATGATAGCGATGATGATCAGTACCCCATGATCCTCGGAATAGTGGAGGTTATGGGAAAGGTAACTCGGCATATAGGTGAGCAGCATGTAGTAGGTGACGTTGGTGGCAATCACCAGGCCGGTACAGGCCAGCAGGCCGCGCCAGTGTTTGGTCGCAATCTCTTTAAAGGAGACCCTGGGACCATCCTGCAGCCCTTCTCGATCGCCCTGCTCCAGCTTATCAACGTGCTGCTGGAAGGTCGGGGTCTCTTCCAGCGCGTGACGCAGGTAGAGCCCGATAATGCCCAGCGGCAGCGCCAGGAAGAACGGGATACGCCAGCCCCACTCAAGGAAGTTAGCCTCACCCACGATAGTGGAGATCAGCACAACCACGCCCGCACCCAGCACAAAACCGGCGATGGAGCCAAAATCCAGCCAGCTGCCCATAAAGCCGCGCTTACGGTCCGGCGAATATTCAGCGACAAAGATTGAAGCGCCGGTATATTCACCGCCCACCGAGAAGCCCTGTGCCATTTTACACAACAGCAGCAAAATAGGCGCCCAGATACCGATGGTCGCGTGGCCGGGTATCAGGCCGATACAGAAGGTACTTATCGACATGATCACTATCGTGATGGATAGAATACGCTGACGGCCATATTTATCCCCGAGCATGCCGAAAAACAGGCCGCCCAGCGGACGAATCAAAAACGGGACTGAAAAGGTCGCCAGAGCGGCGATCATCTGCACGCCGGGATCGGCGCCAGGGAAGAATACTTTACCGAGTGCGTAGGCAACAAAACCATAGACACCAAAATCGAACCACTCCATCGCGTTACCCAGCGACGCGGCGGTAATCGCCTTACGCAGCTTGGTATCATCGATAATGGTCACATCCTTAAGCGTTATCGGTTTGACCTTTTTCCTTCTTAACTTCATGTTCCATCCTCTAACGGTAAAACGCCCATACGAGCGATCTGCCAGAAGCGAGCTTGTGCAAACGGGTTGCCCCCGGCAGAAAAAATTAAGGGAGTGCACTTCTCACCTTTGCCCCACCCGACCAACAGTCAGCGGGCCGAAACTGTTATTTCGCCTCCTGCTATAGCGTAGCAGGCATTTACCTCCGCTATGTGGGCCCGGGACAGTGCCAGAATCGCACCCTTTGCCAACGCCGGATCCCTTTTGTCAATTACAGTGATTTTGATCACATATTTATTTACATAAAGCCCTATTTTCTCTGCGCCGTCAACCTTATCCCCCTGTATTGGCCACGTTTATGGCAATATTTGAACCGGGATTCAACTCAAAAATAAACCGCAATTGTCATTCGCGCAAACCGGCGTCACACCAGGTATGACGCGGCCTGCCAACAATCGCACTTCCGGTTAAAAACCGATATCAGAACCGGCTCACATCAATAATCAGACTGGCGCCAGGTGCACAATGAATGATCGTATATTTAACAGGCAATATCGGGTTAAAAATTAACCTGATACCTATTTCCCCTGATTTTTTTATGTTAGCGCTGACAGGGTCAATCTGATGCTAATTCACACACAAGGTTATCTTAACAATAATTGCGCTAATGCGAATCAGCGCAACCATCATTATCAGCAGAGTTAACACCTTGTTTATAAGAAAATTTCAATAAAAAATGCAGGGGATTCACCATCAATAAAACTCATCCTATTCCTGGAAGGCTCCTAAAACCCGACACCCCGCCGCTAAAACCGTTTTTTATATGCCAGTATAATTAGCGTATCACTCTGAGATATCCCTGAAACTGCTACCTTTTCCGGCTGCGATGCCTTCCATCAAGCCGGATTTTTTTTGCCTTTCAGTCAGTCTTCCTGTTCCCGCCAGCACAGCAGACAAAAAGTGCCTGGACCACTCCTAAAGCCGCCAGACCGCGAGAAACCAGGTACTGGTTATGCCATGATGAACATGGATTCTCCATGAAATCCCCTGTAATACCTTGTTTACCGGACTACGCGATCCTCGTAGTCCGGTTTTTTTTGTCGCTCCATCGGCGAAGAAGATGAGGCCGCCCATTTTTTCAGCAATCGAATTCAGGATCTGAACTTTTTCCGCTAAGCAAAGTCAGTATTTAAAACAGCTAATAAGCCACTGGTGATGGTAATGTTTGCACAAAAGCTAACTTTCTGGCTCGCAACCCTGATTTTAACGCTGCTGTTACCGCTATGGGGGGCGTTACTCATGGGAAACATTGATGTTACACATTATTTGCTGAATATCGCCGATATTATCGATAAATCCTGAGCGGTGACCGGGCGATTCATAAGTGCTACCACATACGCCTGCCACTGAATATCCGCATTAATCTTATTGCTATATTCAGAGCGCTCATCGTAACAAACTGAAATAAATGTTATCCAGGCCCTGCCTGATTTTTTGCTAATGTTTTTCTGATAAATAACGCCAGAAACACCAGGCATTTAATCAGAATAAAAGCAGGGATTAACATGCAACAATTTAATCGCAATGCGGATGCCTATAATGCGATCCGGGGTAAGATCCGTTATCCGCAAACGCTGTATGACGCACTTGCCGCGCGGGTGCCTGAACGCCAGGCTGCGCTGGATATCGGCTGCGGAAACGGCGTATCCACTGCCCCGCTGGCGCCGTTATTTCATCATGTAGAAGGGTGTGATATTGGCGATGCCATGATTGCCAGAGCCCGTCAGAATTATCCAGATATCCCTTTTACCGTTTCCGACGCGGCTCGTTTTACGCCAAATCAACGTTACGATCTGGTCACCAGCGCCACCTCTTTTTACTGGATGGACCGGGAAAAAATTCTGGCGCATCTTGCCCACTGGTTAAAACCCAACGGTCTGTTCTGCGCCTGGAAATATGATTTCCCTATCGTTTATGGACCACTTCAGGATTTTATCAGCCGCGAGCTGGTCAGCCGCTGGGCCGCTTATCGCGATTCCCGTTTGACGGAATACGACAATACGCTGGAATTAATGCAGGCCTGCCCGCACCTGCACAATGCCCGCCGGGAAGTCTTTGCCAATATCCTGTTTCTTACCCCGCAAGAGGTGGCGTTGTTCTTTTTATCCACCAGTTACGTCACTCGCTATATCGAAGAGCAAGGCGGTGAACAATGGGCTCAGTCGTTTATGCTGGCGGTACAGGAGATTGAAAACACCCCTATGGTCGCTGTGAATTTCGATATTCACGCATTTAGCGCCTACAGAGCATCGTAATCTCTTGCTGTTGGTCGTCCTGATGACTGTATTTGCTGACCCGCAAAAAAGGCTAAAGCTTCCGACTTTCACGCCGATAAATAGAGTGTCTGTCCATCAGACTATGAGACTTTTCAGCGTTTGGGGAGGGGCATACCCACTGCCACTAAACCTCCCCGTTTTTTTACTGCATCAATGTAATACCGGATTTTAGTCAGTCAGCCCACGATGCTGTAGCATCGGTTCGGGAGCCGGGTCATGCCCACGCCAGTTGCGATAGAGTTCGGCCAGATCGCAACTGTTGCCGCACGACAGAATCCCATCCCGGAAGCGCTGACCGTTTTCCCGGGTTAACCCCCCTGCTCTTCGAACCATTTAAAACCGTCGTCCGCCAGCATTTGCGTCCAGAGATAAGCGTAATACCCCGCCGCATAGCCACCGCCCCAGATATGGGCGAAGTATAGGCATGGACAACAAATTAATATATAAAAATCATGGTATTATGAAAAATCCATAGATTTAAAACCTTTCATTTTGTCCTAAATGACACTCTTTAAAATCAATATGTTATGTGTAGTTTTGGAGAAAGGTTCTGACCAACCGCCAGAAATCAAAACGCCACTGATAGCGGCTGCCACCTGTGGCGATAACCTTGTAAGTATCCGCCTAACCAGACCATTCACTTCTGGATTCTTCCGATATACTGATTATGTTCCCGAGCAGTTCTCCGTGCGTAAAACCCAATTTACCAAGCACCAACCCATCACAATTCTGAAGCCAGCAGAAGATTGAAGCTTGGTGAAGATCCATGTATGTCGGGTTATCTAATAAAATGTGAGCAATCAAACCAAATGTGGTTAAGTTTAGAGTAGATCTGCATTCCATTTTTATGATAAATTTGGTCCTTACAGATCACTCGCTGTAAATATTATTTGTATAAAAAAACAACGACATGAGAATATGCACCAAAATATTACACTCAATCATCAAACAAATATGCAACTGCTTTCTTTGACAGGAATAAGAGGCCTTGCAGCATTATATGTAATGCTTTATCATTTCACTTATGGGAGGACTTTTTTTTTATGGAATGGCTACATTGGCGTTGATCTATTCTTTATACTGAGCGGATATATTCTATCACTAGTTTATGCTGATAAATTCATTCAAAGAAGCGATGATTTATTATACCTATCTTTTTTAAAGCATAGATTTGCAAGAGTTTACCCAGTTTATTTTCTTGCACTGGTAATAATGGTTTCCATAAATATATATAGCAGCAATGTTATAGATCTGCACAAAATATCAACCAACATTTTCTTAATGCAAGGGCTTCTCGGAGATTCTCTTGTTGTAGCATCATGGTCTCTAAGCATAGAACTGGTGGCATATTTTTTATTCCCCATAATTATCTATAGCGTAACAAAAAATATCACAACAATTATTATAACCATAGCTACTTGCCTGTTTCTGGTGAATTTCATTACTTATTATAACGACCATCAGTCAAGCGGCCCCTTGGATATTTATAGAAACCCTTTAAGCCTCATCAGAGGCCTTGCTGATTTTATGATTGGCGTAGGTATGTATACTCTTTCAAAGAAAGATATGTTACCCACACTCAGAAGAAAGCATGCATCTGATTATATAATTGTTTTGATTATACTAGTATTAGCATGTAAAGGTTTGGATGTAATATGCATTGTTCTTTTTTCCATGCTTATATTTTCACTTCACAATAGCGAAAGCTATACCAAGAGAATTCTATCATTACGACCAGTTGTATATTTAGGAGATATATCACTATCGATGTATCTATTACATCCGATTATATTTTTAAACTTCGGAAAAGATATAAGAGAGATTGTATCTCAGTGCACCACCACAACCAATAACAGTATGTCTATTATATTTTTCGTACTAACCCTCTCGATATCTATGTTCACATATCACTTTTTAGAGGTACCATGCAAAAAAATCCTCAGAAGAAAGTTATAATTACCAGCTATCGCACCATCCCAATTTAATAAGGCTGTCGGTCACCATCCTGAAAATTACCCAACTGAATTAGATACCATAATAACGGATAATGGGACATTATTCGTTATTATGGTCACCCGAATTCCCACTAGCATTGATGCTTGCATAATATTTGATCATGATGATTACCACTCGATTCAGACAAAAAAGATACGTGGAATACACGGTTAACGTGATTTCCTCTTCCCGCTCGGTCTGCGGGTTGAACACCATCAGCCGGTCACGCTGAACGGTGCCGCGCGGTGCCGGTTCGATAAAGCGCTTTTTCACCCAAGTGTGGCCGATACCGAACGGATTGGTGGTGCTGAAGATTTCCAGCGGGATCGGGCTCAGCAGCCCGTCATTATCCAGCGGGTAGTTCTCCGGCCGGAACAACGAACGCCGACGGGAGAACATCATTTCGTAAAACTCCGGCGATTACTGCTTGGTCAGCTCGTTAAACCCGATGAACGGGAACTCCTGGCCGTGAAAATCCCAGCAGTCGTCCGCCTCTTTGCCGAAACGGAATAGCTCCTCCTCCCCCGAGAGCGCGAGGTTCTTATACTCAGTATCAAATATCACGCCCCGCCAGAATGAACCGTAACCCAGCCCCACCAGGCGCCGGAATCTGGCCAGCTGCGCCGCCGTTTTACCGGGGCCGCTAGTGCCCTTCGTACAGGATTTCATTACACGGACAGCTTATCGCTGTTCTTCCCTTCACGATACCCATCTGTTCCGATACGCTCAGACTCGGCGGCGTTCTTACCACCAGATGAACATGGTCTGTCTGGAGATGGCGGGTCAAGATCATACTGACAATGATAGAATACGTGTGAAGCGGATTCATATCTGCTCATGCTACTTACTCCCTTGATTTGCTGGTAACAAACCGGGGCAGTATTTAGCATGAGCATTCTACGGGCGAAGCCCCACAGGAACGTTCACCACCTCCATAGGAGGTGGTTTAGGGATGACAATAAAAAGAGCCGACGAAAAACTCGTCAGCTCAGTTAATTAACACGTTACTTTCTGGTTTTACGACGACAGATACTTGATGACATGAACGGCATAAGCGACCTGCTGATGAACCTGACATAAAAAATGGCTAGTGGAAGCCGTCCGGTTTTTAAGATTCGTCAGGCGCGGAACTCATCGTGGCGCGGGCATTGCTGCCCATCAGACGCCGGATGGATTTACGCAGGCCCATCATAAATCAAAATCTGTGTTGCAAAAACGGAGGTGACCATAGATTTTTATGAGTTTTCTGGAAGAAATTATTCAGCCAGGCCGCGGTTTTTCAGCATTGGTTCAATCACTGGGTCGTGGCCACGCCAGTTGCGATAGAGTTCGGCCAGATCGCGACTGTTGCCGCACGACAGAATCCCATCCCGGAAGCGCTGACCGTTTTCCCGGGTTAACCCTCCCTGCTCTTCGAACCATTTGAAACCGTCGTCCGCCAGCATTTGCGTCCAGAGATAAGCGTAATACCCCGCCGCATAGCCACCGCCCCAGATATGGGCGAAGTAGCTGCTGCGATAGCGCGGCGGCACGGCGTCGAGGCTGAGCTGCTCCCGGGCCAGAGTTGCCTGTTCGAAGGCGCTAACGTCATTAATACCGGCGTCCGGCGCTATCTGGTGCCAGTGCATATCCAGCAGCGCGGCGGCAAGCAGTTCGGTCATATGGTAGCCCTGATTAAACTGCCCGGCCTGCAGCATCCGTTCACGCAACGCCTGAGGCATGACTTCGCCGCTCTGGTAGTGGCGCGCGTAGTGGGCAAACACCTCGGGGTGGCTGGCCCAGTGTTCATTGATCTGCGACGGAAATTCCACAAAATCGCGTGGCGTATTGGTTCCGGAAAGCGAAGCGTAACGCTGGCTGGCGAACAGCCCGTGGAGCGTGTGACCGAATTCGTGAAACAGCGTGATGGTGTCGTCCCAGCTCAGTAACGCAGGTTCATCATCGGCCGGTTTAGTGAAATTACAGACGTTGTAGATGACCGGCTCGCTCGCCAGCAGCAATGACTGTTCGACGAAGTTCCCCATCCAGGCGCCGCCGCTTTTGCTGTCGCGGGCGAAAAAGTCGCCATAAAACAGCGCCATACCGCGCCCGTCCTGATCGAAAATCTCCCATACCCGCACATCCGGGTGCCAGACCGGAATATCGAAGCGCTCGACAAAGCTCAAACCATAGAGCTGGCTGGCGCACCAGAACACGCCGCGATGCAGCACGCTTTCCAGTTCGAAGTAAGGACGAATCTGGCTGTCATCCAGTTGATAGCGTTCACGGCGGACCCGCTGAGCATAGAAGTTCCAGTCCCAGGCCCGGGCCGGAAAGCGGGTTTCTTCGCCATCGATAAGCTGCTGGATGTCGGCCTGTTCACGTCGGGCACGCCCGCTTGCCGCCGCCACAATATTGCGCATAAAACCCAGCGCCGCTTCAGGATGACCGGCCATCTGGTCGGCCATGCTCCAGCTGGCATAGTCCGGATAGCCCAGCAGTTGCGCCTGACGGGCGCGGATATCCGCCAGGCGGCAGATTATCTCCCGGGTGTCGCCGCCATCGCCTTTCTCGCAGCGCTGCCAGCTGGCCATAAATAATGCCTCGCGAGTCTGGCGATGGCTCAGCGTTTGCAGCACCGGCTGTTGGGTGGTGTTGAACAGCGGCAACAGCCAGCGGCCCCCCAGTCCCTTATCCCGCGCCGCCTGGGCCGCGCTCGCCATTTCCGCTTCGCTCATACCGGTAAGTTGCCTGACATCGTCCACCACCAGACCGCCCGATTTGGTGGCGGCCAGCAGCCGCTGATTGAACTGACTGCTTAACTGCGCCGCCTGCTGATTCAGCGCCCGCAGCGCCGTTTTCTGTTGCGCATCAAGCCGGGCTCCGGCCAGGACGAAACGCTGGTGCTGCTGTTCGATAAGACGCTCAGACTCCTGGTCCAGCCCCAGACTGCGGCGCGTCTGCCAGACGCTCTCCAGCCGGGCGAACAGGCTCTCGTTCAGATAGATTTCATCATCCAGCGCCGCCAGTTCGCCGCTAAAAGCTTCGTCAAGCTGCTGTAGCAGATCGTTGGTGTGGGCCGCCGTCATCGCGAAAAATACGCCGGTGACCCGGGCCAGCATCTGGCCGCTGCGCTCCAGCGCCAGGCAGGTGTTGGCAAAATCCGGCGTTTCCGGGGCGTCGGCAATCGCCGCCACCTCTGCGCGCTTAATGCGTACCGCCTCGTTAAACGCCGGGCGGTAATGCTCATCGCGAATGGCATCGAAGGGCGGCGCCTGATAGGGGAGCAGGCTCACCTGAAAAAAGGGGTTATCCACGGCCATCTTGTTCTCCTGAATCACCGGTTTAGCCTTATAGCTTATGCCGCGGGCTGCTGCCGGGCAACGTCATAACCGCAATAAGAATTTCATCGATCCTATTCGCCGCAAGCCGTGTTAGGCTGTATATTCAGTCAGTTACCACTTAGATAATGCGTTGAGGAACATCAAGATGATTATTCTGGTTACCGGCGCCACCGCCGGCTTTGGTGAATGTATTGCCCGTCGCTTTGTGAAGAATGGCCACCGGGTGATCGCCACCGGGCGCCGTCACGACCGCCTTCAGGCGCTGCAGGCTGAGCTCGGTGATGCCGTACTGACCATGCAACTGGACGTGCGCAATCGCGCCGCCGTTGAAGAGGCCATCGCCTCGCTGCCTGAAGACTGGCGTGAGATCGATATTCTGGTAAATAACGCCGGGCTGGCGCTGGGACTGGAACCCGCGCAGCGCGCCAGCGTCGATGACTGGGAAGCGATGATCGACACCAACAATAAAGGGCTGATCTGGATGACCCGCGCGGTACTGCCGGGCATGGTCGAGCGCAACCGCGGCCACATTATCAATATGGGCTCCACCGCAGGAAGCTGGCCCTATGCCGGTGGTAACGTTTATGGCGCCACTAAAGCGTTCGTCCGCCAGTTCAGCCTGAACCTGCGTACCGATTTGCACGGTACCGCCGTCCGCGTAACCGATATCGAGCCAGGGCTGGTGGGCGGCACCGAATTTTCTAATGTGCGTTTTAAAGGCGACGAGGCGAAGGTGGAACAGACCTACCAGGACAGTAACGCCCTGACGCCGGAAGATGTAACCGAAGCGGTCTGGTGGGTCGCCACCCTGCCGGCTCACGTCAACATCAACACCCTGGAGATGATGCCAGTCAGCCAGAGTTTCGGCGGTCTGAGCGTGCATCGTCAGCGCTAGCGCTTGTCCTGCCCGGCCTTTATGGCCGGGTATAGGCCAGTCGTTAGAAAAATGCTAAAATCGGTAAGTTACTCACCACTCAGATAAAACAATGGCCGTCGATACGTTAAACCCCACACAGCCCGTTAATCAGCAGATCTATCGCATCCTGCGCAGGGATATCGTTCACTGCCTGATTCCGCCAGGCACGCCGCTTTCGGAAAAAGAGGTATCGGTCCGGTTCGATGTCTCTCGCCAGCCGGTGCGCGAAGCCTTTATCAAACTGGCGGAAAACGGACTGATTCAGATCCGTCCCCAGCGCGGCAGCTATGTGAATAAGATCTCCATCCGCCAGGTCAGCAATGGCTGCTTCGTGCGCCAGGCCATTGAATGCGCCGTCGCGCGCCGCGCCGCCAGCCTGATTAACGACGACTGGCTGTGGCAGCTGGAGCAGAATCTGAGCCAGCAGCGTAGCGCCATCGATCGCCAGCAGCAGAATGATTTCTTCACCCTGGACGATGATTTTCACCAGAAAATGGCGCTGATTGCCGACTGCCAGCTCGCCTGGGATACGGTGGAAAATATTAAGGCCGCCATTGACCGGGTACGCTACATGAGTCTCGATCACGTTTCACCGCCGGAGATGCTGCTGAATCAGCATTTTGAGATCTTCAATGCGCTGGAACAGCGTGACGAAGCCCGGGTGGAAGAGGCCATGCGCCGTCATCTTCATGAGATTAGCGAATCCATACTGCTGATTCGTAAAGAGAACAGCGAGTGGTTTAGCGAAGAGTAAAACCGATAGCAGCGGGCCGATAATACTGGCCCGCTTTTGCAAAGGTCAGGCAACCGCCTGTTCAGGGCGCTTGAGCAGCGCATAGGAAACACCCGCCACCAGCGTCCCCGCCACAATAGCCAGCAAATAGCCCAGTACCGGCGTAATTGCGCCCGGAATAAACAGCACAAACAGCCCGCCGTGCGGCGCCATCAGCGCGGCTCCGACCGCCATAGAGATAGCCCCGGTCACGGCGCCGCCTGCGATACAACAAGGCAGCACGCGCATCGGATCCCGGGCGGCAAAGGGAATCGCCCCTTCGGTGATAAAACAGAGTCCCAACACCAGCGCCGCCTTACCCCCTTCACGCTGGCCATTATCGAACTTTTTGCCGGCGATAAGCGTAGCCAGCCCCAGCGCCAGCGGCGGCACCATCCCGGCTCCCATAATCGCCGCCATCGGCGCATAGGTTTGGGTGCTCAGCAGCCCCACGCCGAACGCATAGGCGGCTTTATTCAGCGGCCCGCCCATGTCGGTACACATCATGCCGCCGAGGATCGCCCCCAGCAGAACCGCATTGGTCGTCCCCATGGTCTGTAACCAGTGGGTCAGCGCCGCCAGAATACCGGCCACCGGCCGACCGATCAGGTAGATCATCGCCAGACCCACAACCAGACTGGCCACCAGCGGAATAATCAAAATCGGCTTTAATGCCTCCATCCCCGCCGGTAATTTCAGCCGGGCGCCAATCAGTTTCGCCACGTACCCCGCCAGGAAACCGGCAATAATGCCGCCGATAAAACCGGCTCCTGTGCTGACCGCCAGCATCCCGCCAATCAGCCCCGGGGTCAGGCCCGGCCGGTCGGCAATCGAAAAGGCGATATAGCCCGCCAGCACCGGAACCATCAGGGCGAACGCCGAATCGCCGCCAATCTGCATCAGCGCCGCGGCCAGGGTTCCCGGCTCCTTAAAAGCCTCGATCCCGAAGGCGAAAGAGAGGGCGATACACAAACCGCCCGCCACCACCATCGGCAGCATAAAAGAGACTCCGGTCAACAGGTGACGATAAGCGCCGCTCCCCTCGCCGCCCGCTGCTTTGGTCGATGCGTTTTCGTCACCGCTGTCCGGATGGTACGGCTGTGCATCGGCCAGCGCACGGTCAAACTCCTGAGCCGTCTTTTTGAGCGCCAGACCGGTTGAAGTGCGGTACATCGGTTTACCGGCAAATTTGCTCAGATCGACTTCGATATCGGCGGCGACCAGCACCAGATCCGCCTGTTCTGCCTCTTCCGGGGTTATCGCATTCCCCGCCCCGACAGAGCCGCGGGTTTCGACCTTCACCCACCAGCCGCGTTTTTTGGCTTCGGTTTCAATGGCTTCCGCCGCCATAAAGGTGTGCGCCACACCGGTTGGGCAGGCGGTCACGGCCACAATGCGGCGGGGAACCACCGCAGCGGCCGTTTCCGGCACCTGATACGGCTGCGCCCGGCTTTGGGCTTCGCTCAGGAATGTTTCCGGTTCAGCCACCGCGCCGTTAATGTCCCCCTGATATACCCGCTTGCCATTCAGGGCGCTGTCGGTCAGCGGCGTGGTGCCCAGCACAATCACCAGCCCGGCTTCGTCCAGGTGATCGGTCATGGTCATTTGGGCCTTCGCAGCGGCGGCGCCAAGCAGATTTTTTGCCATCCGGGCACGCACCTGACCCAGTTCAGTACCTACAATCAGCAGCGTTTTCATGAGTCGCTCTCCTGCCGTGAATCAAAAGGATTTACTTCCACGCGGGCCATCATGGCCGCCAGCCGCGGCCGGTCGCTGATGCCGACGTTACTCTGGCCAACCGCCAGCGCCGACACGGCCGTCGCCAGGCGTAAGGTATGCTGGTTGGATTCGCGCATCAGCAACCCGTAAATAATGCCGCCGACCATGGCGTCTCCGGCGCCGACGGTACTGACCACATCGACAGATGGCGGTCTGGCTATCCATGCGCCGGATCCGCTCACCCACAGGGCGCCCTGCTCGCCAAGGGAGATCACCACATGGGCGATACCCTGCTGACGCAGCGCATGAGCGGCCATCACCACATCACCGATTTCCGGTAGCGGACGACCAGCCCAGATTTCCAGCTCGCGACGGTTGGGTTTGACCAGCCAGGGCGCAGCCAGGAGCCCTGCCACCAGCGCCTCGCGGCTGCTGTCGAAAATGATGCACGGACAGAGATCGCGCAACGCAGCCATCCAGCGGGAAAAAGCATCGGGGTTTACGCCCGCAGGCAGACTGCCGCTGACGCAGATCATGTCGAACTGACCACTCCAGCTCAGGGAATCCTCAACAAAGCGCGTCCACTCTTCGGGCGACACCTCAAAGCCCGAGAAATTCAGATCGGTGACGGCGCTGCTTTGTTCGGTCAGTTTGACATTAATGCGGGTTCGCCCTGGCACTACGTGAAAGCGGTTGGTGATGCCCAGCTCGCTGAACAGTTGCTGAAATCCTTGCAGGTTCTCTTTCCCCAGAAAACCGCTCACGGTAACGTCGATCCCCAGGTCCTTAAGCACCCTTGCGACATTGATACCTTTACCCGCCGCATGCAGCCCCGTGGTACGCACCCGGTTGACTTCGCCGCTTTCGATTTCGGGAATGAATCCCACCAGGTCGTAAGCCGGATTCAGGGTAATAGTGGCCACCCGTCTGCTCATTGCGCACCCTCCCCAAGACCGTCGGCGATAGCCTGTCCGATGTGATTTAACGCCGCAGCAGCGTCTTCGCCCCGGGCCGTTATCCGTATCCGGTGCCCCTTTTTCACCCCCAGCGCCACCACCTTCATCAGACTGCGTCCGTTCACGGCCTTGCCGCTGCCGTTAAGGTTGGTCACGGTAATTTCGCTGTTGAACTGTTTGATGGCATTCACCAGCATGGCGCCGGGACGGGCGTGCAGGCCGTGCTCATTAGGCACGACAAATTCCGCGCTGAGACAGTCGTCACAAACCGCGCCCTCCCCGGTCAGCAGCGCCAGCAGAGTGGCAGCATCCGCTGTCAGCAGACGCTGTGCCTCACCGGCCGTCAGTAGCGCACTCAGGCGATCCAGTACCGCTAGCGGCTGGTCATCGACCATGGCGACCGTCACTAAAAGCGCCGCTGGCTGGCCCTCCACCTCCAGCGGCGTATCAGCACGGCTTATTGCGATAGCACTTTTCAGGCTGCCTTCCGTGCTGTCATTCAACCAGACTCCCTGGCCCAGATTCATGGGGCTATCGCCAATCGCATGGCTCACAAAGCGCGTATCAACCGCACCCGCCGCTTTCAGACGCCCGACGTTCAGCGCCTGAAGCATGACCAGGTCACTGGCGGCGACATCCAGCGTCAGCATGTCGTTATCCAGTTTCAGCGCCTGCTGCTGGCTTTCCCCCATCAGCAGGGCGCGCAATACGTGCGGATCGGTGGTGGATTTCAGGCGCTCCGCCACCGACTCATCGCTCAGCACGTGAGTCAACTGGCGCAGCAGGCCAAGATGTTCATCTGAACGGGCCGCAATGCCCAGCGCCACATACACCGTCTGCCCTTCGCCCCAGCAGACGCCGTCCGGAAATTGATACACCTGGACGCCGGTTTTCAGTACCTGATCACGGGTTGCTGTAGTGCCATGGGGAATGGCGATTCCGTTGCCAAGCCAGGTGGACGTTTGCTGTTCGCGCGCCAGCATGCCATCGACATAGCCTGTGGTAACGTTGCCTGCCTGAGTCAGCGCCCCGGCCACCAGACGGATGGCCTCCTCTTTGCTTCCCGCATACTGCCCCGGGTGAATGTCCTGCACAGATAACTGGAACATAGTCCCCTCCTTTTTTTGGGAAATTGAAACGATTCAGCTTTTTGGGCAAAAAAAAGCCTGCTGTCAGGATAAGATCCAACAGGATAAAGGCTGAAACGTTTCAATTAATTTGTGCCCTTAGCGCGAATCCTGCAAGAAAAGCGGCGGATTTCGTTATAAAAATTAGACCTGAAACACATTTTGATAACATTCCCACCAGATTTGCTGAACGAAAATACGGTTTCAGCAATCCGGCAGATAACATCACCAAAAAGCGTAAAAAACGGGGGAGATCGTAAGGTATGTGGAAGTACAGAAGCGGGTTCATTTGGGCGATGAACCCTTTTCGATAGACGCTCAGAAGGCGCGTCAGAGTGGACGGATATTCTCCGCCTGAGGCCCTTTTTGCCCCTTGGTTATGTCAAACTCAACCTTTTGCCCCTCTTCCAGTGATTTATAGCCTGACATCTGGATAGCCGAATGATGGGCAAACACATCCTCACCGCCACCGTCCGGGCTAATAAAGCCAAATCCTTTATCGGCGTTAAACCATTTCACTGTTCCTGTCGCCATGGGTCACCTCGGGTTCGATCGCTAAAAAGTTAGCGTTAAAAGCGTGGTACAAACCGGGGTCGCTGTCAATTTGCGGGGAATGCGGAAGGGATTGAATAAAGCGCCGACAACAATCGCCGGCGCTGATAACGCTTATTTCAGTCGTTCGGCAGCCTGCGCCACCATAACACGAGCCCCGTTGGTTAACAGCCCCTGGTAAGCCGCCAGCACCTTAGCGACAAAGACGCTGCTGTCCGGCAGGTCGCGACCGAAGATCGCATCCAGACTCAGTAGCGCGCGTACCCGGGCTTCGCCCTCTTCGCTGGAGGCAACCGCCTGAGTGATGGCAGGCAGCAGCGGATCGCTGATTTCGATCGCCGCGCCCTGCTCGTCCACCCCGCCGACATAGCGCATCCAGCCCGCCACGCCAAGCGCCAGTAGCTCGAAGGCATCATCATGGGCCAGATGCCAGCGAACGGGATCCAGCATACGCTGAGGCAGTTTCTGGCTACCGTCCATAGCAATCTGCCAGGTACGGTGACGCAGCGCCGGGTTGCAGTAGCGGGCGATAAGCGAATCGGCATAGCGGCGCAGATCCACGCCCTGCACCTTCAGCGTCGGCGCCTGTTCGTTCAGCATCAGCCCGTGAGCGGCACGGCGATAGTTTTCATCCTCCATGCACTCGTTGATGTGCTGATAGCCCCCCAGATACCCCAGGTAAGCCAGGAAGGAGTGGCTGCCATTCAGCATACGCAGCTTCATCTCTTCCCAGGGCAGTACGTCCTGTACCAGTTCGGCACCGGCTTTTTCCCACTCCGGGCGCCCCGCCACAAAGTTATCTTCAATCACCCACTGGCGGAACGGTTCACAGGCGACCCCTGCCGGATCGGCCACGCCAATGTGGCTTTCAATCTGCGCCAGGGTTTCAGCCGTCACCGCCGGAACGATCCTGTCCACCATGGTGGAAGGGAATGTCACTGCTTTTTCGATCCAGGCCGCCAGCGCCGGATCCAGCTCGCGGGCGTAAGCCAGTACCACATTGCGGGTCACATGGCCGTTTTCCGGCATGTTGTCGCAGGACATTACGCTAAAGCCCGGCAGCCCGGCCGCTTTACGGCGCGCCAGCGCCGCGACTATCGTTCCCGGTGCCGAACGCGGCGCCTGGGGGTGAGCTAAATCGGCCTGAATCAGCGGATGGTCAATCACCAGCTCGCCGGTAGCCGGAGAGTGGCAATAGCCTTTTTCGGTTACGGTCAGAGAAACAATGGACACTTCCGGACGGCACATGGCCGCCAGCACCGTATCAATACCATCCACTTCCGCGTGCAGGGCCTCTTTCACCACCCCAACGACCCGGGAGCTCCAGCCTTCGCCGGACATTTCAGAGACGCTGAACAGGTTTTCCTGGCGCTTGAGGGAGGCGATCTGCTGCTCACCGCCAATCAGGTTAACTTCGCAGTAGCCCCAGTCGCTGTTGTGCTCAGCGGCGAGGATATCGGCAAACACCGCCTGGTGAGCGCGATGAAATGCGCCAAATCCCAGGTGAACGATACGGGTTTGCAGACGGTTACGGTCATACTTCGGCAGGGTTGCCCGCGCGGACCAGAGTGAATTTACCATTGTTGATACCCACTTCATCATTAATAAGGGAACGGAGGCAGACTACCTTCTGCACCCGTTCGCACCTTGATTTGCGACAGTTTTTGCCAACTACCCTGACTAGAATGGTAACAAAGTGTGAGCACCATCCCATGGTGGGGCAGCTGGCAGAGTGTTCAGGAAAGCGTGCGGGTCGCGCGGGCGCTATGGCCTGGTGCCGCGATATCAGCCGCGTCTTCCGGATGTTCCAAATCACGATCCGCCACTTCCGGCATCAGGAACGCAGAGATCAGACCAATCCCTGAGTAAGCCACGATCATCGCCGCAATCGGCCACCAGTCCCCGGTTATGTTGCAGAAGATACCGGCCAGCAGTGGGCCAAACCCGACGGCAATAAGGCCGCCAGCCTCTTTGGAAATCGCCATACGGGTAAAGCGATTGCGGGAGCCGAAGATCTCCGCCATGGTGATATTTTCCAGCGCAAACAGCCCCAGCACCGCCACGTTATGGATAATAATGATGCTCGCCATCATCACCCCCACCGACGAAGCGCCGTTAGTCAGCAGCGACAGCATCGGCCAGGCCAGCAGTATGGCGCTGATATTGACGATGATGTACGGCATACGGCGCCCTACCCGGTCGGAGATCCAACCCAGCAGCGGAATGGTCAGGAAACCAATCACCGAGCTTATCATCAGGGCATCCGTCGGAATGCTCTTGTCCAGTAGCAGCGTCTGAACCAGATAGCCCGCCAGGAAGGTCTGGATCAGCCCCGAGTTACCCGCCTGACCAAAGCGCAGGCCGCTGGCCAGCCAGAAGGATTTGCTACGCAACATCGCGCCGATGGTGTTGTCCTGATCGATGGGCGTGCCCTGCTGTTCATCCTGTTCCTGAACGCCTTCAAATACCGGGCTTTCCTTCAGGTTCATACGCAACCAGATGGCAAAGATCATCACCACCGCGCTGCACAGGAAGGGGATGCGCCAGCCCCAGTCCACCAGCTGTCCGCGGTCCAGCAGGAAGAACATCAGGGCCCAGATGGCGGTGGCAGTCAGAGTACCGCAGTTGGTGCCCATCGCCACCAGTGACGAGATAATGCCGCGTTTACCGCGCGGCGCATATTCTGCCAGCATGGTGCCCGCGCCGGAGATCTCGGCGCCAGCCCCCAGCCCCTGTATGATTCGCAGCGTCACCAGCAGAATCGGCGCAAAGATGCCAATCTGGGCATAGGTGGGCAACACGCCGATAAGCGTGGTACAGATTCCCATCATGGTGATGGTAATGAACAGCACTTTCTTACGTCCAACCTGGTCACCCATCCGGCCGAAAACAAAGGCGCCAACGATGCGGGCGATATAACCCGCGCCGTAGGTTCCCATCGCCAGAATCAGCGCCATAGCCGCCGACTGCCCAGGGAAGAAGATCTCGTGAAACACCAGCGCGGCGCCCAGTGAATAGAGCTGGAAATCCATAAACTCCAGCGCGGTTCCAAGCCAGCCCGAGACTGCAGCCTTCACCAGGTCGCGGGTATTGCGTTCCGGCTTATTGCTGTTTTCAGTCGTATCAGTCATTTTTCATTTCCCCGTTTATCCTTACAGGTTGTGGGTACAGAACGTCGTACTCAGAAATTGAGCAACACCTTGCAGCACTGCTTCTGGTCCTTCTCAAAGGTTTCCATTGCCTCCAGTACCTGCTCCGCCGGATAGCTATGGGTAATCAGTTTTTCGGGCTGAATCAGACCACGCGCCATCCAGTCGATCACCATCGGAAAGCGGTTGCTGTTCAGACGTGAGCTGATAATGGTCAGTTCTTTACTGGTGATGCCTTGCTGGCTTATGGTGCAGGGATCGGCAGAGAAGCCCATGATGCCGATACGGCCCGCGGGCGATGCCAGACTAATGGCTTCCGGCAGAATGCTGGGATGGCAGGCGGCATCGACGATAAGCGTCGGTCGTACCCCATGCTGCGTCAGCCAGTCGGCCAGATTTTCACGACCGTTGTTAATGGTGTGGTCGGCGCCGTTAACCCGCGCCATCTCCAGACGTTCATCAATGCGATCCGCCACAATCACGGTCTTGACGCCGTAAACGCCGCGCAGCGCCTGGATCGTCGTCAGGCCCATCGGCCCCGCGCCGTAAACCAGCGCCACATCCAGCGGACCTGGCTGCAACTGACTGCAAATATTGGCGGCGATGGTAAAAGGTTCAATCATGGTGGCACGATCGTCAGGGATCGTCTCCGGCACCCGGTGAGCGTTACCTGCCGGAATCACGACGGCTTCACTAAAACCGCCGTCCCGATGCACGCCAACCACCTGCAATTCGGTGCAGACATTGGGTCGGCCAATCTGACAGGGGTAGCAATGCCCGCAGCTCACCACAGGGTCGCCCGCAACCCGTTCGCCGACGCGCGCCGGATCGACGCCCTCGCCCACGGCGTCGATATGGCCAAAGAATTCATGGCCAATCACTCTGGGATATTTAGCGAACGGATTATGGCCGTGGAAAATATGCACATCGGAGCCGCAGATCCCGGCATGCTTCACGCGAATTCTGACTTCACCTGGCGCGGGCTGCGGCAATGGACGCTCCGCGATTTCCAGATGACCTGGCTGCTGAACGACAACGCTTCTCATTGGTTTTTCTCCTGTTTTAACGATCCCGGCGATTCCATGCGGCCCGCCGTTTTCCCGGTGTTAATTAACGCTTTGCGACTCACCCGTTCCAGAGCCTGCCGTCTGATGGCTATCTCACTTATCTTTCTGGGGCCCATCATTCCTCCCGAACAACTACCATACAAGTATAAATAGTGAAAAAATTGTACTCCATCACACTATTGGCTCAGGAAATGCAACAGTTTCAGAACCTTCCACATCGCCCTGTAACCTTTGAGTGACAGCCTCCTGTGCAGGGATCTGTGGGGTGTCCGGCGCGCAAAAATCGGCTAAAATGGGAGCGTCGTGACGTTCACGACCAATAAGGAAATTACTATGAGTCATTCAATGAAGCGCCTGTCCCTTGCGCTGCTGCCGCTGGCATTCAGCACCGCCGCCCTGCTTTGCGCACCGGCCCAGGCTCAAACCAACAAGTTAATCATCGAATCCGGCGACAGCGCCATGAGCCGCCAGCAGGCCGCCATGGATAAAGAACAGTGGGGAGATACCCGTTCGCTGCGTCAGAAGGTGAATCGCCGTACGGAGAAAGAGTGGGATAAAGCGGATACCGCTTTTGACGCCCGCGATAACTGCCAGAAAAGCGCCAACCTTAACGCCTATTGGGAGCCAAACACCCTGCGCTGTCTGGATCGCCGTACGGGGCGCGTGATTAACCCGTAACCCTATGCTATGCGGCAGAACCCTCTGCCGCCGATTCAAGGAGTTCCCCTATGTCCGGCGATCTACAGGTTAAACTGCGCCCTCTGGAGCGTGAAGACCTTCGCTTCGTCCATCAACTGGATAATAACGCCAGCGTCATGCGCTACTGGTTTGAAGAGCCCTATGAAGCTTTTGTAGAACTCTCCGATCTTTACGACAAGCATATCCACGATCAGAGCGAACGCCGCTTTGTGGTGGAGTGTAATGGCGAAAAGGCCGGCCTGGTGGAGCTGGTGGAAATCAATCATGTGCACCGCCGCGCCGAATTTCAGATAATCATCTCTCCCGAACACCAGGGAAAAGGGCTGGCCTCGCGCGCTGCAAGGCTGGCGATGGACTACGGCTTTACCGTGCTGAATCTGTATAAGCTCTATCTGATTGTCGATAAAGAGAACGCGAAGGCGATTCATATTTACGAAAAGCTGGGCTTTATGGTCGAAGGCGAGCTGATCCACGAATTCTTCGTTAACGGCGAGTATCGCAACACCATCCGGATGTGCATCTTCCAGCATCAGTATCTGCAAAATCTGAAAGCGCCTGGCGCGGCCATGCTGACCCCCACCGCTCAGTAATAGCCGATGCTGTTGCTAATGATATAGCGCTGTTCCACACCGGTGATCAGATCGCGGCTGGTTAGCCGACAGGTGGTGGGGTTCCCTCTGCCATCGTAGTCGCAGCGCTGGTGGGTGGTGGCGATCTCCCGCCCATTACGTTCGCTGACCGCGGTGTAGTCCGGCTTACGTCCGGATTCACCGGCGGCAATACGTACTGCAGTCCGCTCGCCGTTTTCCCGGGTGATGTTACCCAGCGGATACCCCTCTTCATCATAGCGATAGTGAATCGCGACCTGCGGCCCCTGAGCGGAAGTAACAAAACCGCGCCGATCCTGGCGATAGTCGACAGACGCATCCGGCAGGGATCCTAACTGGCAATGGCCCTGCAACAGCACCCGCAGCACCCCGCTGTCGGCATCCACCATCATATCCTCCTGGCGCTGCAGCGAAGCATTACTGTCGTTTTGCAGATCGTGAAACTCCAGACTGTTAAAGCAGCCTTCACGAGAAAGTCGGGCGCTGACGTGACGTACGGTTTCACCGTTCTGATCGACGACCGTCTCGCTAAAGGCGCGTACCGGCCCGCGCAGTGGATCAAAATTAAACTCGTTCGCAAAGCTGGACATTTGTGGCGACCAGTCGTCGCTTCGGGAATGGCCATCGTCACAGCCGACAGCGAACAGCGCCAGCGCGCATCCCAGTAATCTTCTGTTCATTGTCTTCCCATACTCCTGAAATCCGAAAAAAAGCCAAATGATGCAAGTAAATACAGGACGTTACCCCTATTCTGCTATGATTGGAGCTCATGCTCAACAAAAGGAAGCAATCATGAAACCTTCGGTATGGATTAGCGCGTTACTCCTGGCGGCAGCCGCGCCGGTAATGGCAGCACAGAACTCGTGCGAAAAGGTGAAAGCGGAGATTGGGCAGCGCATTATCAATAACGGCGTGCCGGAGTCAGGATTCACTCTGACCATCGTCCCTAACGATCAGGCGGATCAACCCGGCGCCCAGGTCGTTGGCCACTGCGCCAACGACACCCAGAAGATTCTCTATACCCGCACCGGCGACGCCGCTGCCCCGGCAGACGATAGCGCTCCTCAGCAGTAATACTAAAGGGGTGCCTGTGGCACCCCTGAGACTGATGATAAACCCCAGGCCGAATTCGTTCGGCCAGAATCACCAGAAAAATAAACAAGGAAAATCAATCAACCACAAAGAGGGAAAAACCACGTTTTTTCCCTCTTTGTCATCAACCTGAGGGGTGCCTGTGGCGCCCCTGAAGGATTATCACGCAATAATGCGTCAACTTTGATGCATATTAATATCAGCTACCTCCACATGGGTAACACTCCCCCGCGATACGCCGATAACGCGGTGTCTCTGCAACCGATATCTCCATAACAACAAGGCACCTTCCTGGTTGCGGAAAGGCGTGCCGTGGAGTGAGCCATGTCCACCACTCAACAACAACCGGGCGGTATCAGCCGCCGCACACTGATTAAGTCATCGGCGATTGGCGGTCTTGCGCTGGCTGCCGGTTCGGTTTCGCTGCCTTTTGGTATCCGCCCGGTGGCCGCCGCCGTCGGCGATGCCGTCTCCGGCTCTGAAGACAGCATCGTCTGGGGCGCCTGCTCGGTCAACTGCGGTAGCCGCTGCGCGCTGCGCCTGCACGTACGCAACGATGAAGTCTGGCGGGTAGAGACCGATAATACCGGCGAAGATATTTACGGTAACCACCAGGTGCGGGCCTGCCTGCGCGGTCGTTCCATCCGCCGCCGTATGAATCATCCGGAACGCCTCAACTACCCGATGAAGCGGGTGGGCAAGCGCGGTGAAGGCAAGTTTGAACGCATCAGTTGGCAGGAGGCGCTGGATACTATCGCCGGACAGTTAAAGAAAACCGTCGAGCAGTACGGTAACGAGTCGGTCTATATCAACTACTCCTCCGGTATTGTGGGCGGTAATATCACTCGCTCCTCCCCTTACGCTTCGCTGGTGGCGCGCCTGATGAACTGCTACGGCGGCTTTCTGAGCCACTACGGCACCTACAGCACCGCGCAGATCTCCTGTGCCATGCCCTACACCTACGGCAGCAACGACGGTAACAGCACCTCCGATATCGAAAACAGCAAACTGGTGGTGATGTTCGGCAATAACCCGGCCGAAACCCGCATGAGCGGCGGCGGCATCACTTACTACCTGGAGCAGGCCCGGGAGCGTTCCAATGCCCGCATGATCGTTATCGATCCGCGCTATACCGATACCGCCGCCGGGCGCGAAGATGAGTGGCTCCCGATTCGCCCCGGAACCGACGCCGCCCTGGTAGCCGGCCTTGCCTGGGTACTGATTAACGAAGATCTGGTGGACCAGCCGTTCCTCGATAAATACTGCGTAGGCTATGATGAAAAAACCCTGCCCGCTGGCGCGCCAGCCAACGGCCACTATAAGGCCTGGATTCTGGGCCAGGGCGATGACGGCATAGCCAAAACGCCGCAGTGGGCATCGCAAATTACCGGTATCCCGGTCGATAAAATTATTACGCTGGCGCGTGAGATCGGCAGCGCTAAACCGGCTTATATCTGTCAGGGCTGGGGGCCACAGCGCCAGGCTAACGGCGAGCAGACCGCCCGCGCTATCGCCATGCTGCCTATTCTGACCGGCAACGTCGGCATTCACGGCGGTAACAGCGGCGCCAGGGAATCCACATACACCATCACTATCGAACGTATGCCGGTGCTGGAAAACCCGGTGAAGACCAGTATCTCCTGCTTTAGCTGGACCGACGCCATCACGCGCGGGCCGGAAATGACCGCCATCCGCGACGGCGTGCGCGGTAAAGAGAAGCTGGATGTCCCCATCAAGTTTATCTGGAACTACGCCGGTAACACCCTGATCAACCAGCACTCTGACATTAACCGCACCCACGATATTTTGCAGGATGACAGCCAGTGCGAAACCATCGTGGTGATTGAAAACTTTATGACCTCGTCGGCGAAATATGCCGATATCCTGCTGCCGGACCTGATGACCGTTGAGCAGGAGGATATTATCCCCAACGACTACGCTGGTAACATGGGCTACCTGATCTTTATTCAGCCCGCCACTACGGCGAAGTTCGAACGCCGTCCTATCTACTGGATCATGAGCGAGGTGGCGAAACGACTGGGGCCGGATATCCATCAGCGCTTTACCGAAGGACGAAGCCAGCGCCAGTGGCTGGAGCATCTGTATGCTAAAATGCGCGCCAGGGACCCGGAACTGCCCGAATTCGAAGCGCTGCGCGCCATGGGGATCTACAAGCGGCGCGATCCCAATGGCCATTTCGTGGCCTACCGCGACTTCCGACGCGACCCCGATGCGCATCCGCTCAAAACGCCTTCGGGCAAAATCGAGATTTACTCGCAGCGTCTGGCGGAAATCGCCGCCAGCTGGGAGCTGGCGCCGGATGACGTGATAAGCCCGTTGCCCGTCTACGCCTCCGGTTTCGAAAGCTGGGATGCACCACAGCGCGGGCGTTGGCCGCTACAGATGTTTGGTTTCCACTACAAAGCACGCACCCACTCCACTTACGGCAACATCGACGTGTTGCAGGCCGCCTGTCGTCAGGAAGTATGGCTCAACCCCATCGATGCCAGCAAACGGGGGATCGCCAACGGCGACAGGGTGCGGGTATTTAACGAGCGCGGCGAAGTCCGGGTGGCGGCCAAAGTGACGCCGCGAATCATGCCTGGCGTGACCGCCATGGGCCAGGGAGCCTGGCATCAGGCGGACATGAGCGGCGATCGTATCGATACGGGCGCCTGCATGAATACCCTGACCACTCACCGTCCGTCACCGCTGGCGAAAGGGAACCCGCAGCACAGTAACCTGGTGGAAATCGAAAAAATTTAGACGAGGTAAAAAGTTTAATGACCGCAACCAACCACAGCACCCGGCTCAACGCCATTGCGCTAAGCGGCCGGGTACTGGGCGCGCTGTTCTACTATGAACCACGCAGCGACGCCGCCGCGATGCTGACGCAAATGCTGCAAACCCCAGGCTGGGAGAGCGAATGGCCACTGTCCCAACCAGTACCCTCGGCTATTCCCGCCATGATGGCCGGGGACCGCCAGGATGAGACGCTGGAACAGGCGCACCAGCGGTTGTTCGTTGGCCCCTGGGCACTCCCGGCCCCCCCCTGGGGCTCGGTGTGGCTCGATCGGGAAAACGTGCTGTTTGGCGACTCGACCCTGGCGCTGCGCCAGTGGATGCAGAGCCGTGGCGTCGCCCATCATAGCGTACAGAATGAGCCGGAAGATCAGTTCGGCACCCTGCTGATGCTGGCCGCCTGGCTGGCGGATGCCGGACAGCAGCAGGCGCTGGATGAACTGCTGGCCTGGCATCTGCTGCCCTGGGCGCCGCGTTTCCTGGCCTGTTTTGTTGAAAATGCCGCCCATCCCTTCTGGCAGGGGCTGGGCGAGCTGGCTCAACTCACTCTCGCCGACTGGCGTTCCGGGCTGCCGATCCCGGTCGTCGAAAAACCGCTGTTCCGCTAATCCCCCACGGTCGGCGCCCTGCCGGCCGGTGCCTCAATTTGCTAAATATGTGACAGCGTCACACCTCACCCCTCGTTTTAAGACTTTTCTTACAATCAGGAATTAAACGTAGCGCAACAAGGGCAAATCGATGATTTCCCGGATAAAACTGTGGTGTATTCCATGCGTTCCTTTCTGGCAACCTGAGCCCGGGATTGTTATAGCTCAAGTAATCCGGCACTGCGCAACGCGGTCATAAGACGCAGCCGGAAGCGCGCATTTCCACGTTTACCACCGGAGACACACGGCAATGGCACTCTCATTCGCAAAACGGGCCGCGTTGGGCTTTCTGGCGCTGCTCATCATGCTCGGCCTGCTGGTCTGGGGCATCGGACCAGAAACTATCGCGGCACGCAAGGTCGATCTCATCTACCTTGGTCAGCAGCATATGATTCTGGTCTTCTCTTCCATGGCCCTTGCGCTGCTGATTGGCATTCCCAGCGGTATCCTGCTGAGCCGCCCCTTCGCCCGCCGCTGGGCCGAATACGTGATGCAGTTGTTTAATATCGGCAACACGCTGCCCCCCATGGCGGTACTGGCGCTGGCGATGGTGATTATCGGCATCGGCGACAGACCGGCGATCGTCGCGCTGTTCCTCGCCTCGCTGCTACCGATTGTGCGCAACACCTATGCCGGACTGTGCTCGGTACAGCCCGCGCTGTTGGAGGCGGCCAAAGGCATTGGCATGACCCGCTGCCAGCGGCTGCGTCAGGTAGAGTTGCCCAATGCCTGGCCGGTGATCATGTCCGGCATCCGCATCGCCACGGCGATTAATGTTGGCACCGCCCCCCTGTCGTTCCTGATTGGCGCCAGCAGCTATGGCGAACTCATCTTCCCGGGTATCTATCTGAACGACTTCCCCACGCTTATCCTCGGCGCTGCGGCTACGGCATTGTTCGCCCTGATCCTCGATATGTTGCTTGCCTCGCTGGAACGCTGGCTGAGCCCGCACACCGCCTGATGGAGTGGAGAGAATGAAACTGAAGACGCTGTTAACCACCACCCTGGCCGCCGCCGCGCTACTGGCCAGCTCCGTCCAGGCGGCGCCGCTGGTACTGGCGACCAAGAGCTTTACCGAGCAGCATATCCTGTCGGCCATGACCGCCCTTTATCTGCAGAAGAAAGGGTTCCAGGTTGATGCCAGAACTAATATCGCGACGGTGATTTCACGCAATGCCATGATCAACAAACAGATCGATATGACCTGGGAGTACACCGGCACTTCGCTGATTATCTTTAACCAGATCAAGGAGCGCATGACCCCGGAACAATCCTATGAGACCGTGAAGCGACTGGATGCGAAGCACGGTCTCATATGGCTGAAACCGGCGAAGATGAACAACACCTACGCCTTTGCTATGCAGCGCAAGCGTGCCGAGGCAGAGAACATCAGCACCATGTCGCAGATGGTAGCGAAAATTGAACAGATCCGTAAAAACGACCCCAAACATAACTGGCTGCTGGGGCTGGATCTGGAATTCAGCGGACGCAGCGACGGCATGAAACCGCTGCAGAAGGCCTACAACATGGAGCTGGACCGCCCACAGATTCGCCAGATGGATCCCGGACTGGTCTATAACGCTATTCGCGACGGCTTTGTCGATGCCGGTCTGATTTACACCACCGATGGTCGGGTGAAGGGTTTCGACCTTAAAGTACTGGAGGACGATAAAGGCTTCTTCCCCAGCTATGCCGTCACGCCGGTAGTACGTAAAGACACCCTGGAGGCGAATCCGGGTCTGGCGGAGGCGCTCAATACCCTCTCTGACCAACTGGACAACGAGACCATCACCACCCTGAACGCCCGGGTGGATATCGACCACGAATCTCCCCGGCGGGTGGCGCGTGATTTCCTGAAACAGAAAGGGCTACTGTAAGGAGCGCGCATGGAAACCATTGACTATATGATCAACAACGCCGGTTATCTGGGCACCCTGACGCTACAGCATCTGGTACTGGTACTGCTAGCCGTGGGGCTGGCGATTATTATCGGCGTGCCGTTGGGCATTACCATCGTGCGCTATAAGGCACTGGCCAGTACGGTATTGGGTCTGGCAACTATCGTTCTGACCATTCCGGCCATCGCGCTGTTCGGCCTGATGATTCCCCTGTTTTCGATGATCGGCCATGGGATTGGCGTGGTTCCGGCGGTGGCGGCGGTGTTCCTCTATTCGCTGCTGCCCATCGTGCGTAACACCTGGACCGCCCTCTCAAACCTGCCGCCTGAACTGCGGGAAGCCGGGCGCGGTATCGGCATGACCTTCTGGCAGCGCCTGCGTTGGGTGGAGATCCCCATCGCCCTGCCGGTGATCTTCGGCGGCATCCGCACTGCGGTGGTGATGAATATCGGGGTTATGGCCATCGCCGCCGTTATTGGCGCTGGCGGTCTGGGTCTGCTGCTGATCAACGGCATCGGCGGCAGCGACATCCGTATGCTGATTGCCGGCTCGGTAATGATCTGCCTGCTTGCCATTATTCTGGACTGGTTACTGCACGGCGTGCAGAAGCTATTGACGCGCGGTTAAAGCGTAGGATTTCGCCGCTCCGACAATAGCGGAACAGCAACTGGAGACAACACATGATAAAGCTGGAAAAACTGACCCGTCAGTTCGTTCAGAAAAACGGCCAGACCTTTAACGCCGTCGATAACGTCAGCCTGGAAGTACCCGAAGGCGAGATCTGCATCCTGCTCGGCCCTTCCGGCTGCGGTAAAACCACCACCCTGAAGATGATTAACCGGCTGATCGCTCCAAGCAGTGGTCGGGTGTTTATCAACGGTGAAGACACCAGCGACATGGATACCGTGGCGCTACGTCGTAATATCGGCTATGTGATTCAACAGATCGGTCTGTTCCCCAATATGACGATTGAAGAGAACATCACCGTGGTGCCCAGAATGCTGGGCTGGGATAAAAAACGCTGCCGCGAACGGGCCAGCGAACTGATGGCGATGGTAGCCCTGGATCCGCAGCACTATCTGCCCCGCTACCCCAAAGAGCTGTCCGGCGGCCAGCAGCAGCGTATCGGGGTGATTCGCGCCCTGGCGGCGGATCCGCCGGTACTGCTGATGGATGAACCCTTCGGCGCCGTGGATCCCATTAACCGCGAAGCCATTCAGAATGAATTTCTGGAGATGCAGCGCCAGCTGAAAAAGACGGTACTGCTGGTGAGCCACGATATTGATGAGGCGTTAAAACTGGGCGATCGCATCGCGGTATTCCGCCAGGGGAAAATCGTGCAGTGCGCCAGCCCCGATGAGCTGCTGGCCAAGCCCGCGAATGAGTTCGTCGGCACCTTTGTGGGCCAGGACCGTACCCTGAAGCGCCTGCTGCTGGTACAGGCCGGCGACGTTACCGATCGGCAGCCCATCATTACCGTTAAACGCGACACCCCGCTGGCGGAAGCCTTCGCCATTATGGACGACAACGATCAACGTTCGATTACCGTAGTGGATGATGAAGGCAAACCATTGGGCTTCGTAAAGCGCCGGGAAGCGCGCGGCGGTACCGGGAGCTGCGGCGACATGCTGCATGATTTCCGTATTACCGGTAAGGCGGAAGATAACCTGAGGGTGGTGCTCTCTAAGCTCTACGAGCACAATATGGTCTGGATGCCGATTGTGGACGAGGAAGGACGCTACAGCGGCGAAATTTCCCAGGATTATATCGCCGACTACCTCAGCTCTGGGCGCACCCGCCGGGCGTTGAATATTGTGAGTGGTGACTAAGACCCAACAAAAAGCCGGAACCTTTGTTCCGGCTTTTTGTTACGCAGAATTACAGCATAACCGCTTCCTGCATCAACGCCCTTTCCAGCGCTGTCCGATCGATATAGTGGCCGAGATCGCGCTGTTCCGCCCGCGGCAAATACGGAAGTTCGCCCAGTAGCGGTGCATTCAGCTTCTTCTGCAATACGCCGATAATCTCCGCGTAATGCGCCAGCCCCGGATTAATACGATTAGCGACCCAACCCAGCAGCGGTAGTCCGTCATTGGCAATGGCCTGCGCCGTCAGCAGTGCATGGTTAATACAGCCTTCCTGAATACCCACCACCATCAGCACCGGCAGTTGCTCCTGAACCACCCAGTCAGACAGCGGCCGCAGATCGTTCATCAGGCTACGCCAGCCTCCGGTTCCTTCCACCACCACCCGGTCGGCCAGCGAACTCAGGTTCGCCAGCCCTTCAGACAGCAGGCCGTAGTTAATCGTACCGCTATGCGCCAGGCTGCTCTCCTCTTCGCTAAAAGCGATGGGATTGACAGCGCCATAAGGCAGGGCCAGGGAAGAAACGCTCTGCAACACCAGCGCGTCTTTATTACGCAATCCTTCGGAGGTCTGTTGGCTGCCTTTCGCTACCGGCTTATAGCCCACAACGCTATTGCCGCTGGCGGCAAGCGCCTGCAGTAGTGCCCGTGACACGACTGTTTTTCCGACCGCGGTATCCGTACCTGTTATAAAGAAACGCTTCAGCATAGGAGCACTCCGTCAGTTATGCTCTGAAAATATCAAAAAGAAAATAATACAGTGACGGAAGTCTAAAATATGCAATCATACCCAGGATTGAGGTAGCGCAATTTTTCATGGATAAGGCTGAAAAATGTTACCCCTGGAGTAAACGGATCAATAATGAACCGTTATACATGGCATCCTTGACCAGCGCCGCACCGGCCATGGTCCCCTGATTATCAAAGCAGGTCGAGATCACGTCGATATGCTGGCTATAGGCGGGCAGAGCCTGGCGGCGAATGCAATCGCTGATGGTCGGATAGAGGATTTCCGTCGCCTGATTGAGTGGTGAACCGATAAGAATTTTTTGCGGATTAAGCAGGTTAACCATAATCGCCAGGATGCGACCGACATTCAACCCCACCCCCTGAATGATATCCCGGGCCAGCGGATCTCCGGCCTGAGCCGCCTCGCACAGCGAGGCGATGGTCAGCGCCCTGCCGTTCAATAGAGAACTCCCTGACTGCGCCAGCCGCTGCCGGGCCAGCTCCAGAATACTTTCCACGCTGGCGATCGTTTCCAGGCAGCCATGGTTGCCGCAGTAGCAGCGCTTGCCGTAAGGATCCACCTGGGTATGACCAATCTCCACCAGGCTACTGCTGCCGCCGTGCAACAGACGGCCATCGCTAATCACTCCGGCACCCACATTATGGTCAATCACCACCTGAATCACGTCCCTGGCTCCCTTAGAGGCGCCGAACAGCGATTCGGCCATGGTCCAGGCACTGATATCGTGCTGAATATAGACCGGCACGCCGATACGCTGCTCCAGTAACTCCCCCAGCGGCAGATCCCGAACCTCTTCATAGAATGGCATACGCCGGACAATGCCGTTGGCGGTATCGATAATGCCAGGTAGCGTGATGGCGATGGCGGTGAGTCGTTCCAGCTGGTGCTGGTGGCGGGTAAAGAAGCGATCGATTTCGGTACACAGCCTTAGGGAAAGCGCCTCTTCCGCTTCTGGCGCCAGCGGCAGCTGCTCTTCCACCACGACCTTGCCGCTCAGATCGTGCAGCCCCAACGCCAGTTCGCCACGGCTGATGCGTACCGCCAGATAGTGCCAGGCTTCGGTTTCCACCTTCAGGCCGATGGCCGGGCGCCCGCGACTGCCGGGCTCCTGAATTTCTGTTTCCTGGACCAGGTGGGCTTCCAGCAGTTCCCGAACAATTTTGGTGATACTGGCGGGCGCCAGCTGAGCAAGTCGCGACAGGTCGATGCGGGAAACCGGGCCATGTCTGTCGATCAGACGGTAAACCGCCCCTGCATTCATCTGTTTGATCTGATCGATATGCCCTGGCTGACTCTCCGATCCCACTGCTGGACTCCCTATTTTTCGCGCTTCGAAATAAACATTCAGGGCTATGGTGAATCAGTTAGCAAGGTGGCGTCAAATATTTACCCAGCCTTGTGATTTGTCGCACATTTTACTGCGCTTCTGGCGTCGTTTTACCTTTCAAAAGTTGCGCCAGACGACGGGCTGAGGCCCCAATCTCCCGGTGTTTTGGCCAGACCAGCCACATCTCGGAAACCGCTTGCTGTTCGCTAAAAGGAACCCAGACCGTTTCTGCCAGCTGCACCCGGCGGAAGGAAGCGGGCAAAATACTGACGCCCAGGCCCGCCGCCACCAGCCCGATAATGGTCATCGCTTCCCCCACTTCCTGGGTAATGTAGGGAGTCACACCATGGCGGCGCAGCAGGTTAAGGATGTCGTCATAAAGGCCGGTCCCCACTCTGGGGTCGAAAAAGACAAAGGGTTCGCTGGCCAGATCGCACAATGAAATCGTTGAGCGCCGCGCCAGCGGATTATCCTGGTGGACCACCGCCAGCAGCGGCTCACGCAGAATCAGATGCCAGTCCAGCGTCTCCGGCAGCACGGTATTGCGCATCAACCCCAGCTCCAGCTCTCCCTCGTTAAGCGGCGCAATCAGCGCCCGGGTGGTGTTTTCTACCGTCTCGATATGCACTTCCGGCCACAGGCGACGAAAGGTGGAAAGACTGTCGGAAACCGTACGAATAAAGGGCGCGGATGAGGTAAAACCGATACGCAGTTCGCCAGTTTCTCCGTGGTGCAGACGAGCGGCCCGTGCCGCGGCAGCCTCGACCTGGCCCAGAATCTGACGGACATCGCCCAGAAACTGGCGACCTGCCTCGGTCAGTTGCACGCTACGATTATTACGCGCCAGCAGACGGGCCCCCACCTCCTGCTCCAGAGTCTGGATTTGCTGGCTAAGGGGCGGCTGGGAGATGTTCAGACGCGCGGCGGCGCGCCCAAAATGCAGCTCTTCCGCTACGGCCACGAAGTAACGCAGATGACGCAACTCAATATTCATATTTAATAGATATCATTTAAGACTATTAATATATTAGACAGAATATTCCCGGCTTTCTACCCTATAAATACGTGATACTGGTCACTTTTTTATTAAAGGAAGCATTTTGAGTCGTACAACCACCGTCACCCCCGCCGCTGCCGGGATGCGTGACGAAGATGCCGCACCGGCAGCAGCGGCCAGCCATATCCGGCGCGGCACACCTGCCTTTATGCGCGCCACCCTGGCACTTTTTTCTGCCGGACTCGCCACCTTCGCGTTGGTGTACTGCGTCCAGCCAATTCTCCCCATCCTCTCGCACGAATTTGGTATTTCACCGGCCAGCGCCAGCGTGTCGCTGTCGGTCACCACGGCGCTACTGGCGGTGGGTATGCTATTCACCGGCCCCATCTCCGATGCCGTGGGCCGTAAGCCGGTGATGGTCACCGCGCTGCTACTCGCCTCCTGTTGCGCCCTGCTGGCAACGGTAATGACCAGCTGGCACGGCATTCTGGTGATGCGCGCCTTGACCGGCCTGGCGCTCAGCGGCGTGGCGGCAGTGGGTATGACCTGGCTGAGTGAAGAGATGCACCCCAGCGTGGCGGCCTTTTCCATGGGGCTGTATATCAGCGGCAACTCCATTGGCGGGATGAGCGGCCGCCTGCTGAGCGGCGTGATGACCGATGTGGTGGGCTGGCGCATCGCGCTGGCGGTTATCGCCTGTTTTGCACTGGCCTCGGCTCTGATGTTCTGGAAGATTCTGCCAGCTTCGCGCCACTTCCGCCCGACATCGCTACGCCCGAAAACGCTGTTTATCAACTTCCGCCTGCACTGGCGCGACAAGGCGCTGCCGTGGCTGTTCGCCGAAGGATTCCTGCTGATGGGGGCCTTCGTGACGCTGTTTAACTACATCGGCTACCGTCTGATGCAGTCCCCCTGGCATCTGAGCCAGGCCGTGGTGGGGCTACTTTCCGTCGCCTATCTGACCGGCACCTGGAGTTCCCCGCGGGCAGGCGCCCTTTCGGCGCGCCACGGCCGCGGGCCGATTATTCTGCTGTTTACCGGGGTGATGCTGGCGGGACTGCTGATGACCCTGAGCGGCTGGCTGTGGCTGATTTTCGCCGGTATGCTGTTGTTCACCGCTGGCTTCTTCGGCGCCCACTCGGTGGCCAGTAGCTGGATCGGCATCCGGGCACGGCGCGCCAAAGGTCAGGCGTCATCGCTCTATCTGTTCAGCTACTATATGGGGTCGAGCCTGGCGGGCACCAGCGGCGGCTGGTTCTGGCACGACTACGGCTGGCATGGCGTAACCGCCTTTATCGGCGCGCTGCTGGTTATCGCCCTGCTGGTGGGCCATCACCTGCATCGCAGCCGCGCCTGATAACCGAAAATGCCGACGGACTTACCGTCGGCATCTTTCAGATTACTTCTTTGTTTCTAATGATTCTCGCACATGGGCAACCTGTTCTTTTGTCACCGCCGGAGCCTTATTGCCCCAGCCCTGACGCACAAAGGTCGCCAGTTGCGCCACCTCCTCATCGCTCAGTCGTTTCGCGAATCCCGGCATGGCCAGTTCGGAAGGCGCTTTCGCGGTAGACGGTAACTGCGCGCCCGCCAGGATGGTATGAATTAAACCTCCCGGCTCCTGTGCATTAACAATGGTCGCCCCCTGAATCTGCGGGAAAATGCCTGGCGCACCTTTACCGCTCGCAAAATGGCAGGCCCCACAGTTATCAATATACAGCCGTTCCCCTTCACTCAGATGGCGTCCCGCCGCCAGCTTCGCTTCCGTTGCCTGACGAGCACCTTCATCATCCCGCTGCAACGCCGGGTTGCCCCCCAGAAACTTCAGGTATGCGGCAATGGCCTGAAGATCCTCTGCGCTCATATACGAACTGCTGTGTTCAACCACTGAAGTCATCTCTCCGCCCACGGCTGCTTTATCGTTACGCCCCGTCTGCAGATAATCGACGATCTCCTGTTCGCTCCAGCGCGGCAGGCCTCGCAGGGATGGCACCTCCCAGCCATTGAGATTACCGCCAGACAGGAACGTCTCATCGCTGCTGTCCAGCGCCTTTTCCTGCATGCCAATACCGCGCGGCGTATGGCAACTGCCGCAATGGCCCGCTCCCTCGACGATATAGGCGCCGCGGTTAACCTGAGCAGATGCCCCGCCAATAGGCTGGAAAGGCTTATCGGAGGTAAACACCAGATTCCAGAAGCGCATACCCCAGCGCTGGCTGAACGGGAAACTCAGTTTCGTTTCCGGCGGCTGCACGTCGCTGGGCGCCACGCCTTTCATAAACCAGGTGTACAGGGCGCGCATATCCTCATCGCTCATCTTCGCGTAGTCGGGATACGGCATCGCCGGATACAACCGGGTGCCATCAGGAAGAATCCCTTTGCGTACGGCATCCGCAAACTGTTGTTCGCTGTAGTTGCCAATACCGTGGATCTTATCCGGGGTGATGTTGGTTGAATAGATGGTTCCCAGATCTGACTTAATCGCCAACCCCCCGGAATAAGCGGGCTTTCCGGAAACGGAGTGGCACGCCATACAGTCCCCCAGACGCGACAGATACTCGCCTTTTTTCATTAACCCGGCATCGTCCTGCCCCCAGGCCTGAAAAGACATTCCCGCTGCCAGAAGAGCGGCATAAGTCAGAAAAAAAACTTTTATTCCCTTACATTTCATACAATTACACCTGTACCAGTGGGCCGGGGTTATTCAGATACCGATCTTTGATAGCCTGAGCCGCCATGAGAGTAATGGCGCCGATAGTGTCCGTTGGATTTGCCTGGAAATTTTGCGGAAAGGCGTTACCACCCGGTACAAACACGTTGTGGACATCCCAGCACTGGAGGTATTTGTTGAGCGCCGACGTTTTGGGGTCATCGCCCATAATGGCGCCGCCCACGTTATGGGTAGAGACATATTTGGTCAGGTCGAAGTCAGCGTCCATCGGCAGAAAACTCATGCTGGCGCTATCGGGATTCAGCTCCTGCACAATATTGCCCACAATGCCTTTCAGGTATTGCTGTAGCTTCAGTTCATTCTGTTTCCAGTTAAAGGTAATACGCAGCAGCGGCTGGCCATGCTCATTGGTGTAGGTCGGATCAAGATCCAGATACACATCCCGATATGACATACAGGTAGTCGTGATACTCACCTTCATGGAATGGCCATACCACTCTTCAAGCCCCTCTTTCCAGCCTGCGCCCCAGGACGGCGTCCCTTTCGGCAGCGCAGCGCTCATTGGCGTACCGGTCGCCTGGGAGCTGTGAATCTTGGCGCCCCCCAGAAACCCCAACCCTGGCCCATCGAAGTTTCCGGGTGAGATATCGTTAAACATCTGGCCCGTCGGGCCGGCGGCAACGAAGGGATTAAAGTGCTTATCTTTAAAGAACAGCGTCGCCCCACCGTTGGAAAGAAACGCATAGTTGCGGCCAACCACGCCTTCTTCCGTCACCGGATCGTAAGGCTTGCCAATCCCCGACAGCAGCATCAGGTGGACGTTATAGAGCTGGAAGCTGCTCAACACCACAATCTTTGCGGGCTGGAAGCATTCATTGCCCTGCTCATCAATGTAGATAACCCCTTTCGCCGTCTTCTTATCATCGTGCAGTACAACTTTCAGCACGTTGGCGTTAACTTCATAAGAAAAGTTATCCATGCGCTTCAGCGCGTCCATCACCGCCGTCTGAGGAGACGCCTTGGAGTAGTTCAGGCAAGGATACTTACTGCAGTAGCCGCAGTAGTTACAGGGGGCAATCTGATTGCCATAAGGATTGGTCCAGGCCCGGGATGCCGCTGCGGACGGATTAGGAAACGGATGATACCCAAGCTTTTTCGCCGCCTCGGCAAACATCACGTTATTAAGGGTATCTTCCAGTGGTGGCAATGGATACGGGTTCGAGCGCGGGCCTTCGAAGGGATCTCCGCCTTCCTGAATCTGCCCGCGCAGATTACCGGTTTTCCCCGACTGGCCGCAGATGCGCTCAAACTTATCAAACCAGGGTTCAATTTCCTCCCAGCTAAAGGGAAAATCGCGCACCCGCATATCCTCCTGGAGGATCCCCGGACGATAAGCTTCATCCACATAGCTTTTCAGCTTGATGTCGGTCGGCGTCGGGCGAATCAATACCCCCGTCCAGTGTAATCCCGAACCGCCCACGCCGCCGCCGGGCACAAAGGCGCCCCATTTACGGGTTGGTAGCGCCGTATCATTCATGGTGTAACGCACGGTAACGGCGGAGGCCGCGGGAGTCGTCATTACCTTATTGCGAACCGCGTAGGCGTACTCATCTGCTGGTTTAGGATAGGCGAAATCGTCGTAGCTACGATCGGGGCCTTTTTCCAGTGCTCTGACGGTCAGCCCCGCCATCGCCAGTTCAATACTCATCAACGACCCGGCCCAGCCGAGGCCGCAGACGACAACGTCGACTTCTTTTTTAGTAATCTGTGCCATGTAATGCTGTCTCATGAAATAAACAGGAATGTACCCGCGTCAGGCGCGTGCGCCCTGAATACTGACCGGCCCCAGTGGGTAAGGAATGTTGTGCTGCTTCACCCACTCCAGATAGCTGGCTCGAGCCCCCGGAAAGCCGATAGCAATCCAGGCCTTCATTCCCTTGTTGCCGCCATACATGGGATCGGAAAGATAACCATGTTTGGTATCAGCCAGTAACTGGCTGAAAAGATGAGAAGGCTGCATGTTCTCCTCACCCAGAGCGGCAAAATCCACCTTATTTTTCTGCAGGCGACTCAGAACATCGTCCTGTTGCGCCGGGGTCAGTTTGTTAAACGACTGGTTCATCTGCTGCTGACACCACTGATTGACCAGTTGGATACCGCGCTGATAGATCTTTTGCGGATAAAACGGGATCTGATATCCCATGGTTGCCGGGGCCCGGGGATTAAACGGCCCCTGCATGTAAATTTCCTGCCCAAAATCGCCATCCAGTTGCTGATCGATAAAGACTGGCACATTGGTTTCCAGCGCCCCGGGCGCTTTACCATTACCGCCTGCGGGAATCAGACGGTCGGTAGCCGCCAGAATAAACTGCCATTCATCAGCGGAGAAAAAGACAGGTTGATAATCAGCCAGATCGGGAGCAGCCATTTCCGCAGCCTGAGCTGCGGTCAATCCTTTCGCGATCAGCGCGCTGACAGGTATTGCCATCAACGCCCCCATCAGGAATTTTCGCCTGGAAGTTGGTCGTTCTAACACCATAGTTAGCATTCCTCACAAAAAAACACCCAAAAACCGTGCATTTGCACAACAAACAATATCTAACCCATTCACATTACAGAAATTTACTTAATCATTGTCATGATTTTATGCTTTTTAAAAAAATGACATAAAAATGAATGAAAAGTTAATATTCGAAGATCTATGGAGGAATTACTGAGAAGTTGAACGGGGATACGGGAGGTATCCCCGGAAGACGTCAACGACAGCTACTCTTTGATCACCACCCGTTCAAAACGCCGGGCAATCACCGCGTAAGCCAGCAGCCCCACCAGGCAGTGCAGCGCCACAAACCAGATGGCATCGCTGAACGAACCGGTGGTGGAGACCACATACCCAATCACCACCGGGGTGACGATTCCGGCGATATTGCCCAGGCCGTTAAACACCCCGCCGCTCAGGCCAATCATTCCCGCTGGCGCGATATCCGACATGGTCGCCCAGCCCACCGCGCTCAGGCCTTTGCCAAAGAAGGCGACCGCCATCAGCCCAATCACCGCGGCGTTGGCATCCACAAAATTGGTCAGTACCAACCCCATGGCCAGAAACATTCCCAGCGTGAACGGAATTTTACGGGCCAGGGAAGGATGAGCCCCTTTACGAATTAAATAGTCAGACAGTACGCCACCCAGAATACCGCCGGTAAAGCCACACACTGCGGGAATGGCAGCGCTGAAACCGGCCTCCAGAATCGACATGCCGCGTTCTTTAATCAGGTAAATAGGAAACCAGGTGATAAAGAAATAAGTCAGCGCCGTAATGCAGTACTGACCGATATAGACCGCCCACAGATTACGATGGCGGAACAGTTGCAGCAGCTTATGCCAGGTGACCGGTTCCCGGTGGGATTTACGGTTGAGTTCCATATCCACCAGCGCCCCGTTGGCGCGCATATGCGCCATCTCGGCCCCACTCAGGCGCCGGTGTTGATGCGGCTCGTGATAAAACCAGAACCAGACTACGCCCAGCGCCAGCCCCACGCCGCCCATCACGAAGAAGACGTGCTGCCAGCCCAGGCTTGCGGTCAGCCAGGCCATCAGCGGGGTAAAGATCGCGACCGCCAGATACTGCGCCGAATTGAACAGCGACGAGGCCGTTCCCCGCTCCCGGGTGGGAAACCAGCAGGTAACGATACGTGAATTGGCGGGAAAGGCCGGGGCTTCCACCAGCCCCAGGGCAAAACGCATCACAAACAGGAACAGCATGGCGGAGATCGCCATCAACCCCAGACTTTCTACCAACCCCTGCAAGGCGGTAAACAGCGACCAGAGCACAATACTGCACCCGTATACCCGCCGGGCGCCAAAGCGGTCCAGCAGCCAGCCACCAGGCACCTGCCCAAGCGCATAGGCCCAGCCAAAAGCGGAAAAAACCATGCCTAACTGCATCGGATCCAGATGGACATCCTGAGCCACGCTGGTGCCGGCTATAGAAAGAATTGCCCGATCGGCATAGTTGATGACCGTCACCACAAAGATCAACGCCAGAATGATATAGCGCAGATAGCCGCGCCGCGCGACGTTTAACGCCTCGTCACGCGGGGCCGCGATTGAAGACTCTTTGATATTCATGGACACTCCCATAGCCCGCACAGGGGCGTTATCACTCAACCGGTTACCGAGGTTGGCGGGCGTTGCCCGGCGGCGCAGGCGGCCAGGTTTTGCAGTACTATCTCCCCCATGGCAAGGCGCGTTTCCCGGGTGGCGCTGGCGCGGTGCGGCTGTACCACTACGCCGGGGTGCGCCAGCAGCGCGGCAGGAACGTGCGGCTCGCTGGCGAACACATCCAACCCGGCACCGGCGATCTGCCCCTGATCCAGCGCGGCGATCAACGCCTCTTCATCGACCAGCTTGCCGCGCGCCACGTTAATCAGATAACCCTGCGGCCCGAGCGAGCGCAGAACATCGGCGGTAATAATCGCCTGCTGGCTATCCGCCGAAGCCGCCACCACCAGAATGTCGCTCTCCTGGGCCAGGGCGATCAGGTTGTCGACATAGCGATAACCGCTTTCCGGGCGGGGCCGTCGGGAGTGGTACCGCACCGGCATGGCGAACGCCTGCGCCCGTTGTGCAATGGCGTGCCCCACCTGCCCCAGCCCCACAATGCCCAGTCGCTTGCCGGTGACCCGTACTGCCAGCGGCTGAGTGACTGAGCCCCACTGACCGGCGCGCACCAGGCGATCGCCCGTCACCAGATCGCGCAGAGTCATCATCATTAATCCCATCGCCATGTCGGCTACATCGTCGGTCAGTACGCCCGGCGTGGTGGTCACGTGAATGCCGCGATCTCTGGCCCGCGCCAGATCCACGGCATCGGTACCGATGCCGCTAATGGCCACAATCTTCAGCGCCGGCAGGCGATCCATGATGCTATTGGGCAAACCAAATGAACCGCCGGTGACCACCGCCTGAATCCCGGCGGCACCGGTAGCGAGAAAAGCCTCCCGATCGGCCATGTCATACCAGCGATGCACCCGATAACGGTCTTTCAGCGCACTATCGATAAGATCCGGAACTGGCTGGATCAGCAGAATATCGGTTATCACGGTTATCCTCCGTTCAGATTCATAACGACGGAAAGGCTCGCCGCTTCTGGGTTTCAAGGTCTTGTTTCGTCGTCGTTTTTGATTATGGGCAGGCAACTATTCAGGTCTAATTTATAATTTGTATTTATCGATTCACATTGAGTCATCATTGGCACGGGTACTGGCCTGGCGGGATATCGTCGCGCCAGTGACGCGTCAGCCAATCCGGAGAAGTGTTAACGGGGTCACAGGCCAGAGGGGACCGGATGTTTAATGACTTTAATCAGCTACGCTGCTTTATTACCCTTGCCGAAGAGCTGCATTTCGGTCGCGCCGCCGCCCGTCTGTACATGACGCAGCCGCCATTAAGCCGCCAGATTCGGCTACTGGAAGAGTCGCTCGGGGTACGTCTGTTTGAACGCAATAGCCGGATGGTACGTTTAACCGAGGCCGGAGCGGCCTTTTTACTGGCGGCGCGTCAGATGCTGACCATGGCGGAACTTTCGGTCGATACCGCCCGGCGTATTCATAAAGGCAGCGCCGGACGGGTGGCGCTGGGATTCACCGCCGTTTCAGGTTACTGGCTGATTCCGGAGCTGCTCGGCCGGGTACAGCGCGCGCTGCCGGATATAGACATCACCCTGAAAGAGATGGTGACCTCGGATCAGATTGCCGCCCTGAATGCCGGTACTATCGCCCTTGCGATGATGCGTCCGGCCATTGCCGAACAGGAGGGACTGATTCATCGCCGCTATCACCGCGAGCCGATGGTGCTGGCGCTACCGGTCGGTCACCCGTTAGCGGAACGCGCGCAGATTGGTCCGGAGGATCTGCGCCATCAACCGATGATCGCCTATGCCCCCGACGAAGGACGCTACTTCTATGAGATGACGCTGGAACTACTGGCGGAAACCCTGCCCCCTCCACGTTTTGTTCAGTACATCGGCCAGACTCACAGCATTATGGCGCTGGTCAACGCCGGGATGGGCATTGCACTGGTACCGGCTTCGGTACGCTATCTCGGCTTTAGCAACGTGGTGTGCAAAACCATCTGGCCCACCCTGCGACGGGCGGAAACCTGGCTTGCCTGGCGTAATGCGCCGGCCACTGCCGCAGAGGCCGCACTGCGCAATTTTATTCTGGATTCGCTTCCTGGCGCAGACGCCGCCTGACCTTTCTGCGCTACGGCCTGAAACAAACTCCGCTGCCCGCCGCGACATCATTTATGGTAGATTGCACCACTTCGTACGCCAATTAATAGTTAATAACGCTATATCAATGTCTAAAATCTGGTCAAAAGAAGAAACTTTGTGGAGTTTTGCCTTATATGGCACTGCTGTTGGTGCGGGTACGCTGTTTCTGCCCATTCAGCTTGGCGCCGCTGGCTCCGTGGTCCTGCTGATTACGCTACTGGTCGCCTGGCCGTTAACCTACTGGCCCCATCGGGCGCTGTGCCAGTTTATTCTTTCGTCCGGCGCCTCCGGCGAAGAGGGCATTACCGGCGCAGTAAAGCGCTACTATGGTCGAAAGATCGGCAATCTGATCACCACCCTCTATTTTGTCGCCTTTTTTGTGGTGGTGCTGATTTATGCCGTGGCCATCACCAATTCGCTGACGGAACAGCTGGCGAGCCATATCACCATCACTCCATCGGTGCGGGTCATGGTCAGTCTTACCGTGGTGCTGGTGCTGAATCTGATCTTCCTGACCGGGCGCCATATCACCATTAAGGTGATGGGCATGCTGGTGTTTCCGCTAATCGCTTACTTTCTGTTTCTGTCGCTATGGCTGACCGGCAGCTGGCAGACCGCCCACTTTACCGAGCAGTTGCAGGTCACCAGACAGACCCTGCATCAGGTATGGATCTCCATTCCCGTGATGGTGTTCGCCTTCAGCCATACCCCTATTATCTCGACCTTTGCGGTAGCTCGCCGCCAGCGCTGCGGCGACGGCGCCATGGACAACTGCAAGAAGATAATGAAGGTGGCCTACCTGATTATCTGCCTGAGCGTGCTGTTCTTTGTCTTTAGCTGCCTGCTGGCGATTCCCGCGCCCTATATTGTGGAAGCCAAAGAGAAAGGGCTGACGATTCTTTCCGCGCTGGCCATAACGCCAGACGCCCCCGCCTGGTTGGGGATCTCCGGGATTATCGTGGCGGTGGTCGCCATGTCCAAGTCGTTTCTGGGCACCTATTTCGGCGTGATAGAAGGCGCAACGGAAATCACCAAATCCGCACTGGACCGGGTGGGCGTTAAGCGTAGCCGGGCCTTTAACCGGGCGATTTCGGTCATGGCCGTCTCCACCATTACCTTTGTGGTGTGCTGCATTAATCCCAACGCGATTTCGATGATCTCCGCCATCAGCGGGCCGCTTATCGCCATCATTCTGTTTATTATGCCAACGCTGTCCACCTTCATTATTCCGGCGCTTAAGCCTTACCGGTCACTGGCCAACCTGATTACCCTGGCGGTAGGTCTTCTGTGTGTTTCGGTGATGTTTATAGGATGACAGATCAGCCCATCGCCTGACTCATCAGGCCAAAGGTGCGCGGCGACCCGGTCTTAACCTGCCACGGCTTGCCGCACACCATCATGACCGGGGCATCGACTTCGCTCAGCTCCTGGCGGGTCAGCCAGTCGCAAAACGGCAACGCGCTATCGCAATCCAGACGCACGAACTTACCGCGCCGCTGCGCCATAAAAGCGCCGACCAGCGCCCGGGCATCCTCTTCATTCGAACAGACCACCGGCCCGATGGTGTGCCCCCGACCAAAAGGCCTTAGCGCGGCAAAACCCAGGGGCTCTCCGGCATCGCTTTCCAGTACCAGAACCCACCCCTGAGTCAGCAGCAGGTCGATAAGCTGTGGGCGGTGCAGACCGCTGGCCTGACAGTCCAGCGCCGTCAACGCCGCGCTATCCTGCCTGCCCCCCTGGCGCAGGCGAGTACCGGAACCTGGCGTCGGCGCCGTAAACGAGGGATCCACTATTCCCTGATGCTGCGAGGCGGAGCCCACCGCCACAAACCCGAACTGTCTGTACAGCGGTTGCCCCGCCGCTGTGGCGTGCAGGCGCACGTTGTAGCCTTCCAGCTTGTCCAGCGTCTGGCGCAGCAGTTCACGCCCGATACCGCGCCCCTGGCAGCCAGGATCGACAATCACCAGCCCCACGGTGGCGCTACGATCGCCCCACAGCCAGTACAGGGTGGTACCCACAATGCGTCCGTCCTCTTCCGCCACCAGCCCCCGACCGAGCGCCAGTGACTGCTGCCAGTCTTCCAGACGATGCGGCCAGCCCACCTGCTGGCTTAGCGCCAGTCCGTATGGCGTATCCTCAGGGGCCATAGCGCGTATATTCAGGGTCATATTTTGTTCCTTACTGTGATTCCACAGCCGGTATGGCTCGCTTCCTCGTCTTTTACCTTACTGAGTGCTATCTTGCCAGCATCGTAAACCGCTGGACGAGGCCCTATGCAACCAACAAACTATCAGCAGCTTACCCGTACTTTTACCCGCCTTGCCCGCTTTGGTCACCTGTCGGCCATCGCCGGTTGGGATATGTACACTATGATGCCGCCCGGCGGCAGTCAGGCGCGTAGTGAAGCACTGGCGGAACTGAGCGTTCTGCAACATCAGATTCTGACCGACCAGCAGGTCGGCGACTGGCTGGAAGAAGCGGAACAGGAGCCTCTGGACTGCCTGCAACGCGCCAACCTGCGGGAGATGCGTCGCCACTATCAGCAGGCTGCGATTCTGCCTGCCGAGCTGGTCGAAGCCAAATCCCTGGCCGGTAGCCGCTGCGAACACGCCTGGCGCAGCCAGCGTCCGGCCAACGACTGGCAGGGATTCGCCCCCAATTTGCAGGAAGTGGTGCGCCTGAGTCGCGAAGAGGCCGCCATCCGGGCCGATACCCTAGGCTGCTCGCGCTATGACGCGCTGCTGGATATCTACGAGCCGGAAATGACCAGCGCCCGCCTCGATACCCTGTTCGCCGATCTGCAAAGCTGGCTGCCGCAGCTGTTACAACAGGCACTGGAAAAGCAGGCGCAGCATCCCCCGGTGGCGCCCCAGGGACCGTTTCCGGTAGAGCAGCAGCGAGCGCTGGGGTTGGAGGTGATGACCCTGCTGGGCTTTGATTTTGAGGGGGGACGGCTGGACGTCAGCGCCCACCCATTCTGCGGCGGCGTGCCTGAAGATGTTCGTATCACCACCCGCTACAGCGAAGACGATCTGTTCAGCGCCCTGCTGGGGGTAATTCACGAAACCGGCCACGCCCGCTACGAGCAGGGGCTGCCGCGGGAATGGTCCGGTCAGCCGGTTCAACTGGCGCGCTCCACCGCGATCCACGAATCCCAGAGCCTGTTCTTTGAAATGCAGCTCGCCCGCAGTACCCCCTTCCTGAAACAGCTGCGCCCGCGGGTGCTTAATCACGTTGCCGATCGGCCCGCTTTTAATGAAGCCAACTTTATCGCCTGGAACCAACGAGTCAAACCAGGACTGATTCGCATCGACGCCGATGAGGTCAGCTACCCGGCCCATATTATTCTGCGCTACCAGATAGAACGGGCGCTGATCGACGGCAACATCGAAGTCGCCGATATCCCCGAACTCTGGGATCAGAAGATGCAGTCCTGGCTTGGCCTTTCTACCCGCGATAACTACCGTGACGGCTGCATGCAGGATATCCACTGGACCGACGGCGGCTTCGGCTACTTCCCGACCTATACGCTGGGCGCGATGTACGCCGCTCAGCTGTTTCAGGCGGCCCGTAAAGCGCTGCCGACGCTGGAGAGCGATATCGCCGAAGGTTCCCTCAACGCGCTGTTCGACTGGCTGCGTCAGAACATCTGGCAGCACGGCAGCCGTTTCACCACCGGGCAGTTGATTCGCAATGCCAGTGGTGAAGATCTCAACCCCGCCCACTTTCGTCATCATCTGGAAACTCGCTATCTGTAAAGGCTGTACATTGCGTTACACGCCGATACCAATCACTCACGGAACGCCCCGGCCCCGGGGCCTATAGTGGTTTCAACGGCCCCATACGGGGCTGTACCACAAACCACATGAGGATGATGGAATGAACAAGGTATATGCACTGGCTATCGCTGCCGCAATGGGGCTCTCTTCTGCCGCTTTCGCCGCCGATACCACTCCGGCGCAGGGCGCACCGGCGGCAAAACCGGCCGCGACTCAGCAGCACCATAAAAAAGCGCACCACCACAAAACCAAAGCAACTGAGCAGAAAGGCCAGGCGGCGAAAAAGCAGGCTCACAAAGCCCCTCAGAAAAAACACCATCAGGCCAGCAAGCCCGCCGCTAAAAAACCGGCCGCCTGATAGCGTCACTCTTCGCACCGATCCCCCACACGGCACCCGGCTACCGGGTGCCGTTTTTCGGAGCTGCCCATCATGCTGCGTCGCTATCTGTTCGAAATTATCCTGACTGTGCTGATTCTTTGCGGGATCTTCGCTGCCAGTCTCTGGTTATAAAAAGCGTAGTCCGCTGATTTTTCTACCGCTTTCCGCCCGGCCCGGCTATAGTTACAAATCGGGAACACGCTTTACACGAGATCACCACTGAGAGTGATATGCATAAAACCATTGTGTTGTTACTGGGTGCGCTCTGTCTGGTGTCTGTGAATGCCACGGCTGACGATGCAGACAACCTCAGCGCCGCCCAAATTAAGACGCTCTTTTTCGGTCAGGACGATCGCGTGCCGGTCACCGACCCCACTCTTTCTCCCTGGGACGCCATCGGACAACTGGAAACCGCCAGCGGTAATCTGTGCACCGCCACCCTTATTGCTCCAAATCTGGCATTAACCGCAGGCCACTGCCTGCTCTCTCCACCGAAGGCCAGCCCGGATCGTGCGGTGGCGCTGCGCTTTGTGTCGCTAAAAGGGGTCTGGCGCTATGAAATTCACGGTATTGAAGGGCGAGCGGCCACGGGGCTGGGGCGCCTGCTGAAGCCGGACGGCGATGGCTGGATTATTCCCCCCGCCGCCGCGTCGAAGGATTACGGGCTGATCGTGCTGCGCTATGCCCCATCGGGCATTATGCCTCTGCGGTTATTTAAGGGGAGCCGTAGCGAACTGACTGCAGCACTGAAAGAGGCGGGTCGCAAGGTCATGCAGTCCGGATATCCGGAAGATCACCTTGATACTCTCTATATGCATCAGGAATGCCTGATTACCGGATGGGCCCAGCAGGGCGTGCTGTCACATCAGTGCGATACCCTGCCCGGTGACAGCGGCTCACCTCTGCTGCTCAGGCGCAACGGTAGCTGGGAGCTCATTGGTATTCAGAGTTCCGCCCCGGCGCCTGACGATCGCGCCCGGGCGGATAACCGCGCCATTGCAGTCACGGCCTTTCGCGAACAGCTGGACGGGCTGGCAAAGTAATCCACGCCAGCCCGCCTGTCATCAGGCCAGTTTAATCAGCACCATGCCCACCAGCAGCAGGCCCAGCCCCATCCAGCCGCGATGGTTGAGGCGCTGACCGAACAGTATCCAGCCCGCGGCCACGGTCGCCGCCACGCCAAAACCGCCCCACAGCGCATAGGCCACCGACAGTTCAATCCCCTTCACAGCCTGAGACAGTGCGCTGAAGGCGCCCATTACCGCCAGCAGCGACAGCACGCCAAAGAGCTTGCGGCGGAAGCCGTCGGAAAATTTCAGCAGGATGTTAGCAACAATCTCCAGCACGATAGCAAACGCCAGCCAGGCGCCGTGGATCCACTCAAACTGCGCCATGGGCCACCTCCTGCTTGCGGGTACCTGATTTAATCAGTGCAATCCCCGCTATCAGCGTCGCCAGCCCCGCCAGCTTCAGCCATGGCAGCGATTCGCCAAACAGCAGCACGCTGAACAGCGTAATAAACAAAATACCAATGCCTTCCCACATAGCGTAAGCCACGCCCAGCGCAATTCGCTTAACGGCGAGAGACAGAAAAATATAGGAAAGGGAAATCATCGCAAGCATAAATAGTATGCCGCCGGAAGTCTCACCAGCCCATTTTATCGACAGGGTTCCGGTAATTTCAAAAACAATCGCCAGAGCCAGAAATATCCAATACAACATAACGCTCTCCTGAACGTAAATATGATAATGCCGATCTGTTAAACGACATTTAACAGAAAGTAAATAAAAGAGAAATTAGCGTGACGGGCCGGAAAAATGCCGGGTCACGAACAGGAGAGATTGGGGCTAGAGCGCGCTGCGCCAGTGCTGTTCGCCACTAAAGAGGCTGGCGACAGAAAAAAGGGAACGATCGGTGAAAAAGAATAAAGACATCAGTGTCTGATTCATAATTTGTACAACTTATCCGCGGGTTGCTTCTCATCATTGCGGACAGAAAATTGTCTCCGGTAGCTAAACACCACTATCTTCTATCATAAGACCCTTCTGAAACTCAATTTATTTTCGGTTCTTTACCATCAGTCTCTATTTTTACGCTGGATATTTCCCAGAAACCAGCCAACATGCTATTTTTCGCCGGAGACCACTATGCGGAGAGCCGGGATGGCAAAACCCATTATTACGTTGAACGCTTTAAAACTGGTTATTATGCTGGGAATGCTGGTGATTGTGCTGGCCGGAATTAAAGTGGCCGCCGATCTTATCGTGCCCTTCGTACTGGCGCTGTTCGTTGCCGTGATCCTGAACCCGGTGGTCAGCCTGCTGGAGCGTATCCGTATTCCGCGCGCGCTGGCCATCGTGCTGCTGGTGAGCGCCATCGTCATGCTGGCCGTGCTGCTGCTGGCCTATCTGGGGACTTCGCTAAATGAACTGGCCCGCACCCTGCCCCAGTATCGTTCATCGCTGATTGCTCCGCTTTCCAGCCTGGAGCCGTGGCTACAGCGGGTTGGTATTCAGGTATCGGTCGAGGAGGTGGTGAAATATATCGATCCCAATGCCGCGATGACGCTCATCACCAACCTGCTGACCCGGCTTTCTAATGCGATGACCTCGATCTTCCTGCTGCTGTTAACGGTGGTCTTTATGCTGCTGGAAGTGCCGCAACTGCCCACCAAACTTCAGCAGTTGATGAGCCGCCCGGCTGAAGGCATGGCCGCTATTCAGCGAGCGCTGGATAGCGTTACCCACTATCTGGTGCTGAAAACCGCTATCAGTCTGGTCACCGGTCTGGTGGTATGGGGTATGCTGTCGCTGCTTTCGGTGCGTTTTGCCTTCGTCTGGGGATTACTGGCCTTTGCGCTGAACTACATCCCCAATATCGGTTCCGTGCTGGCCGCCATTCCGCCTGTTGCTCAGGTGCTGGTCTTCAGCGGCCTCTACGATGCGTTGCTGGTGGTACTCCTTTACCTGGCGGTTAATATGCTGTTCGGTAATATTCTGGAGCCGCGCATTATGGGGCGTGGGCTGGGGCTTTCTACCCTGGTGGTGTTCGTTTCGCTGATCTTCTGGGGATGGCTACTGGGGCCGGTGGGTATGCTGCTGTCGGTACCGCTGACCATTATCGTGAAGATCGCCCTGGAGCAGAGCCAGGGCGGTCGCAGCATCGCTTTTCTGCTGGGCGATGTTTCGGTTAAGCGCTAAAGGGTTTCTCGCCCTGTAACACGGCATCGATCACCTTCAGCACGCCGCTGTCGTTGTTGGAGGTGGTCTGGTATTTCGCCACCTCACTCACCGCCTCTGCGGCATTTTCCATAGCGAAGGAGTAGCCCACCAGTTCCAGCATCTCCACATCGTTGCCGCTGTCGCCCACGGCAACGCACTCCTGCGGCGCGATGTTCCAGCGCGTTAGCAGACGCGACAGGCCGCTGGCTTTGTGGGCTCCAGGGATAATCAGGTCGACAAAACCGAAACCGCTGGTAACCGGCTTCACAATACCGTCCAGTTTATGATCCAACTGGCGCACCAGGGCCGGGACTTCGGCATCCGGCAGATTCAGGGAAAACTTAAAGATCACATCGTCAACGGTACGCAGATCCTGCACCGGTTGCAGACGATGATAATGTTTTGCCATCAGACTCAGGAAAGCCTCCGGCGCCCCTTCGCGCACGTAAGCGCTCTTCAGGCCGCAGGCCACAAAGTTGGTGCCGCGGAAATCATCCAGCGCATCCAGGACTGACAGAGTGTCATCGTGGGTCAGTTCAGCGTGCCAGACCTGCTCATCACGGTCATAAATCAGGGCGCCATTCTCGGCTACAAAGGCAATCTCGTGGCGAATTTCCGGAAAGAAAGAGATGAGCTGGTAGTACTGGTTACCGCTGGCGACCACAAAGCGAATGCCCTGCTCGCGCAGCGCGGCATACTGCGCCAGAAAGCGTTGTTTATCGTACTCTTTCCTGTCGTTCAGGAAGGTGCCGTCCATATCCACAGCGATGAGCTTAATCTTCATACAACCTCGTTGTCCGGTGCCGGAATGCAAAAATAACGAGCGGCAGTATAGAACAACCGTGACTGAAGTCGCAAAAAGCTTTCGAATGAAAGCACCGCGCCAGGGAGCCCGGCGCAAGCGCTGTTACATGCTATAGCCGGGTTTCTTCACCAGGGTTTCCAGCGATGGCTGGATGATGGGATCCCAGACCTGCTCTTTCCAGGCTTCCGGAGCTACTTCAGTCAGGGCTACCGACAGCGAGCTCTCTTTGGTCTGCAGATGCTTATTCAGTACGGCATAGATATCGTCGCTCAGCGCCTGTTTCTGCTCTTCGCTCAGGTCGCGCGGGAAGTATTTAATATCAACGTGCGGCATGGTGGACTCCTTACTTGTGGGGTCATGAGTCGTTGCGGGGCACGATGCCCCAGGCATCTCTTTTTAACATTTCGGGAAATGCTTAGCGACTATAAAAATAACTCATAGCACCACAAAACAAATCCGCTTCCCAAATCATCATTTATTACGCTAACTAAAGATAATCAGAATAAAGATCACAACCTACATGAATCAGGGTTTTTATTTATTCGGCGCGTTTTATTTTAGATGGCATAAATAACATTGCTTACATCATGCTCAGCCTTTCTGGCCGGGTCCGGCATTCTTTTCACAACATCAGGTATATTATGAAAATTGGCTGGTATAGCGATCTTGGTTCGGTAGAACGTAAAACTTACTGGTCCTGTTTTGGCGGCTATGTGCTGGATGCGTTTGATTCCACCATATACTCCCTGGCAATGCCGATTCTTCTTACTATCGGTTTTCTTAGTAAATCAGATGCCGGAATTTTGAGTTCGGCGTCACTGATTGGCAGCGCTCTTGGTGGCTGGAGTGCAGGCCGTCTGGCCGATCGTTTCGGACGTACCCGGGTTTTGCGTCTGACCGTTATCTGGCTTTCCCTGTTTACCCTGCTGACCGCTTTCTGTACCAGCTTCTGGCAGTTTCTGCCGCTCCGCTTCCTTCAGGGGTTGGGTTACGGCGGCGAAATGGTGGTGTGCGGTGTATTGATTAGCGAAGTTATTCGTGCGCGGGTTCGGGGCCGGGTCGCAGCCTCTATCCAGAGCGGTTATGCCATCGGCAATGCGCTATCGCTGGCCACGCTACCGGTAGTGTTGAGTTTCTTTTCTCAGGAAATTGCCTGGCGAATCTTTTTTACTGTAGGCACGATCCCCGCCATGCTGCTGTGGTGGTTACGTCGTTCGGTTCCCGAATCGCCAGTATTTAATACTCTGTCGAACCACGTAAAAAAGGGTGGTGACAGCGGTATTTTCTCCCCGGAATTTTTGCGTATGACGGTGACCGGGACCCTATTTTCCAGCGGTGTTTTCGGTGGTGCTTATATTATGATCACCTGGCTCCCTACTTATTTACGGATAACTCTTGGCCTGCCAGTAACTTCTATGTCCGGGTATTTATGTATTAATATTCTGGGCTCACTACTCGGCCCCTTTATTTGTGGCTACATCAGCGACCGACTCGGTCGGTGGCGCACAATGATGCTGTTTCTGTGCCTGCAGGCGCTGGTGGTCGGTATCTATATGTTCGCTGACATAAGCCTTGCGGCAACCCTGATACTGGGCTTCTTTCTGGGCGCCTTTCAGGGTGGGCTGGCTTCGGGTATTACCCCTGCTTTTTCAGAGCTTTATCCAACCCGATTACGGGGCGCTGGTGCCGGATTCTGCGCCAGTTTCGGCAGAGGGTTTGGCTCTCTGATGCCAGCGGCGGTGGGTATCCTTGCCACCCATATGGCGCTCGGCCGTGCCATGGGGCTGCTGGCGATTTCGGCTTATACCATTGCGTTTATCACCTCGCATTTCCTGCCTGATGCCACCGGCGTAGGAATGGACCAGGCGGGTACGCCTAATGAACGCACCGTATTTGATGAAACAACCCGGCCCGATCCCTGACGGTATGACATCGCGAAATGACGTTTCGATGGCGATGTTCTGATTAAGCATGGGGCATATCGGGCGCTGCCTGCTGGCGCCCGACCTTGCGCACGGTAACAGCCGCGATCGCCGACAGACATAACACCAGCAGGCTCATCGCTTGCGCGGTTGCCTTCAACCCAATTACCTGAACCAGCAGCCCGGCGCTCATGGCGGGTATCGCATTCGCCAGGTAGCTTTCTATATAAAATACCGCCATCAACCCTGCCCGTTCATGGGGTTCAGCCAGCGGCACTATGCTTTTAATGGCGCCCAGGAATCCCGCCCCCAGCCCAGCACCGGCAAAAACCGAACCGACCAACAGCAGCGCGACGGATCCTGAAATGATCCCCGCCAGAATCAGTAGCGAGCCGGGAATCATCGCCATCGTTCCCCCCGCCAGCGCCCGATAGCCGCTCTGGTGCCGTGCAACGACAACCGCCGCCGCGCCGCTAAAGGCCAACAGCGCCACGGCCAGCCCCGAAAATCCCAGCGCTGTTATCCCCGTGACCTGTTGCAACAGCGAAGGCATCAGCGACAGGTAAAAACCGCACAGCGCCCAGGCAGCGATATTCACCGGACTGACCAGCAGCAGCGTGGCACGGGCCGCAGGCGGAACTGCTATCTTCGGCAGCGGCTGCCAGGCGTCAGGGCGTAGCACGCCCGCCGTCTCACGTGAAAACCAGGTCCGGATAAACTGCAGCGCAAACAGCCCAAGCAGTAGCGCATAGATGAAATGCAGCGGCGCAGGAGCATACTGCGCCAGCAGCCCGCCTCCCAGCGCGCCAACCCCCATGCCGAACAGCGGCGAAACGCCGTTAACAAAGCCGCCGCGCTGTGGAGAAAGATCGATAATGGCCGCGCTCAGGGCCGAAGTGGCAAGGCCGGTCGCCACTCCCAGTACCAGACGTGCGCCAATCAACCAGCCAATATCAGTCGCGTTCAGAAACAGCAACATGCTGGCGCCTTCAAACAGCAATGCGCCCAGGATCACCGGACGACGGCCGATACGATCCGAAAGGCGGCCAACGAACAGCAGCGTCAGTAATAGCGCAATAGCATAGGCGGCAAAGGCCACCGTGAGCAGGAAAGGAGAAAATGTCCACGCCGCCCGATAGAGCGCATATAGCGGCGTAGAGGCGCTCGACGCCGCCAGCGTCACCACCAGGGTCTGGGCATGAAGCGCGGTCAGAGCCGCATCCGACTGGCGCAGTTTTCGGGTGAGGGAACTGGACATCACGATATGACCTCTGATAAAAGCAATTTATTTGCGATTGTGGTTAGCCGGGACTATCCCACTAACGCAATTTATTTGCAATAGTCATTTTTTAGCGTTTGTCAGAGGATCTGAATGGAAGATAAAAAAAGCCGCCCGGGACCACGACCAGGCGGGCGCAGCGCGCTGGTGCAGGCCGCCGTCCACCGGGCCGTACGTGACATCCAGGCCCAGGGCGATGCACAGCAGCTCACTATCCCGGTCATTGCCGGACGGGCGGGCGTCACCCCCTCCACCATTTATCGCCGCTGGGGTACCCTGGCGGAGCTGCTGTCGGATGTTGCGGTGGAAAATCTGCGTCCGGACCGCGATCCGGAAGAGCACGGTAGCTTCAGGGCCGATCTGATCGCCTGGATAGAGCAGTATATTGAGGAGGTCTCCTCAGTGCCGGGTCGTAATATGCTGCGCACCGTTCTGGCGGTGGATAAGCCGCAGAACCGGGTGCAGTGCACCACCTACACCCTGGAGCAGGTCGAGATTATCAGGCAGCGCGCGCTGACCCGCGGCGAATCGGTTCCTGAAGGGGATGCGATCCTCGATCGCCTGGTGGCGCCGCTGATCTACCGGCTGCTGTTCGCCTCCGAACAGCCGGATCGCGCCCGAATTGAAACCCTGGTTGATGCGCTATTGGTTGATGGCTGACAATCGTTACCGGATACCTCGCTGGGTGGTAATGACCAGCCCGACTCACAGGTAATAGCGTATACCCAATCGGATGCGGTAGCGTTCGGCATGATTACCCGCATCCCTGTCCAGCCAGGAAAGCTGTATAAATGGCCGCCAGGTGTTGCTCATCTTCCATGTAACTTTATGATTCAGTTCCCAACTGTGACCTTTACCATTCTTACGGTGATATTCGCCGCTATTAATATATAAATCTGGTTCAAATTCATAATTTAACACTTCATTTATTTTATAGTTTGCCACCGCAATAAACTGATGACTGTCGTTGTAATCCATAATCCCGGAAAGGTTACGGGTCTGATAGTTCATATGGTTATAGCGATATTTAAAGGCGACAGCGAAGTCAGGACTAACAAGATAACCGAACTGGATATAAGGTGCGGTTGTTGAACCTGAGCTGGTCGAATTGATCAGACCGCCAGCATATAATGTTAGCGCATCTGTCATTTTCCACAGCGGATACCACCCTTCTATTTCATCAAAACTATGTTCAAGCTGGTCGAGATTTTTCCCGGTATTATATGTTGTTTGATAAAGCAGGCCGGCACCATTCCGGAAATGATAACCAGCGCCCAGCTTAAACTGATGCTCTTTAGAGGCACTGTCCCATGCTTCCCGAACTTCAATATACCCCACTCCATAAACAGGCCAACAGATAAAAAACAAAGAGCAATAAATAATAACCCCATACATTTTCATAATGCACCCTGATACCGGCATTGTATTAATGCCGGTATTTTTATTATTAATTACCAGTAGCGATTAAGTGGATTCTTTAGACGGGAAAGCAGTTCAAAAAAGAAATAATCCCCCCAAATGCTATATTCATCGACCCCACGTTCTTTATTCAGATTATAAACAGCATGTTTCAGATAGCCACTGGCGTCTGACCTGCCATCAAAATAGTGATGAATAAGTTCCGTCGTGATATTCAGTGCCTGACGGATAAACTGCTCTCTTTGTGGGTCAAGGATTGAAAGAAAATTGACCAGCTCCAGCAATCCACAGACGGCTATAACAGCAGCGGAACTATCCTTTGGCGTATCGGGGGCAGTCAGCGACAGATCCCAGTAGCAGATCTGGTCTTCAGGTAAATGGCAAAGAAAATATCGGGCAGCATTGATCGCTGCCTGTAGAAATCGCGAATCTCCGGTTTCCCGATAGCTCAGCGCGAAGCCATAGATAGCCCATGCCTGACCGCGGGCCCAGCATGAATCGTCGGCAAATCCCTGATGAGTTCCTCCTCTTAGCGGCGCGCCGGTGCCAGCATCCATATAAAAGGTGTGATACGTCGAATAATCACTACGCATCAGATAGTTCATGGCCTGTCTGGCATGACTACGGGCACAGGCCGCATAGCCCGCATCTCCAGTCTCTTTTGTTGCCCAGTACAGCAAAGGCAGGTTCATCAGGCAGTCGATAATCATCCGCCCGCGCTGCTCCGGATCGTCAAGATTCCCCCAGGCCTGAATAATTCCGGCCGTCGGCAAATAGCGTGCAATCAGCAGATCCGCCGCGCCAAGCGCCGCTTTCCGCGCGTCCTGATTCCCCATAAAGCGCCATGCGTTCACGCAAGAGAGTGAATAGAGGAAGCCAAGATCGTGCGTATCCAGCTCATGCCGAATGGCGAGTCGGGAACGAAAACTGTCAACCTGCTGCGCCAGTTGACTGGCATAGAAGCTATCACCGCTCAGTTTCCATGCCAGCCCGGTTATCCCACTCCAGAATCCTGTCGTCCAGTCGGTGTTGGGTGTCAGTGGATATTGTCCATCAACACTACAGGCCGCAGGATACTGATTTGCGAAGCTTCGCAGCTGATATTTCAGTTTGGCGCAGGCTCTGGTGATTAATTCATCTATTATCTGTTCATCTAGTGCCTGGCGGGAGTTTTCGTCATAGATATACATATCAGATTCCTGTCGGATTATTTTCCTTGCTGGAGTGGATGGGTTGCAGAGATTAATTTCCTGCCCCCTTTTCGCTTTTCATTTCTAAGGACAAAAGCCGAAACGAGACTGAAAACGATGATAATCCCCCCCATAATAAAATAGGATTGACTAAAGCCTATTTTGTCGTAAAGCGCGCCAATTGGTGCTGAAACAAAGATAGTGCCAACATAAATAAAACACTGATAACCAATCAAATACATAGTTGAGTTGACACGCTTATCAAAGTTATCGGCAATATATTTAAAAACCGCAATCAGCAACATAGCATTTTCCAGTCCATAAAACGGCTTGATAAAGGCAATCATCAACGCACTGGTTGCAAATCCGGAAATAACCAGACGGGCACCGATAAGCAAACCGGCAGCAATCAGGGTTTTATAGGGACCTATTCGGTTGACCAGCCAGGGAACCGTCATCATTGAGACAAACTCCACAATTGCCTGTACGGTACTCAGATAACCGTACCAGGAGGTCCCCTGTTTATTTCCGTTAAAGAATGAGACAAAATAGCGAGGAAACTGCTGCTCGGCGATATGCATTATCCAGACGATTCCCGCAACATAGAAACAGAAGCGCCAGAATTCCCCCTGAGTTAACAGATCGCGGACATCAGACAGATTGATTTTCTTTTTAGGCACTACGGCATTTTCAAGATTATCAGAAGCAGGGATCCTGATGCTGATGAGCAGAGCCAACATCACCAGAGACATGATGCTACTGATAGTAAAGTTAATCACCGGTGAGACATTAAACAGAATACCAGCGAAGGATGCCGTAACAGCAGCGCCACAGGAGCCCCACATACGGATCCGGCCAAACTCAAACCCTTTGAGGCGCCCAAAACGATCGCAGTAGGATTCCGACACGCCAATCCCCGCATACCAGGCAAGACTCAGGTACAGCGCTCCCACCACCACTCCTGTATAGAAATCATTCACAAGCAGCGGGTGGTAAACATAACTAAAAAAGGGCATCAGCAGAGATGACATCACTGCCACAAAATAAAGCAGGTATTTCTTCATACCCAATTTATCCGTGATATAGCCGTACACCGGTTTTAATACTACGGCAAATGCGCCATTGACACCAAATACCGCACCAATTTCAGCGCTGGTCAGAGTGGCATGCTGGCCCAACCAGATAGCATACAGGCTAAAACTCATTGTCCAGACAACAAAATAGAGAAACATAAAAGCGCTTATTTTTATATAATCGCTTTGATTATTAATGCCCATGACATTCACCATTATTCATCATAGATATTTAATTCATGCACAGCATTATTTGTAACGACCAATAACTTTTTTTGATTAATTCTTATCTCAGGTAATCCATCGATATTATGAACATTTCCCTGACCGGCCTGAACCCATGCAACTAAAATGTGGACTCCTGGACTCAATGCCTTTCTGAGTACCGGCACACCGCTACTCCCAGGATAAATAATATTACTGGCTGGTGGTGAAACAACCACATCACGATCCCTGGTACAACCAGGAGAGATATCAATAATATGGCTAAATAAATCAAACTCCCGATTGACTAACGGCCCCATTTTATCTGGAAGGCCAGCGTCTGATAACGGCACAGGAAATCCTCCCTCTACGCTATCAAGTGCCCGCTGGGTGGTAATAAAATGAATGCTAAGATGCCCCGAGATTAACGGCATCAGCCAGCTTTTAATGTCTACATCAGACCAGGGTGACCAGCGAGTAAATATATAATCCTGCGTCGTTACCGATTCGCAAGAAGCGCGGCGCCCCCGATAATATTCATCCTGTTCAGATAATAGCAGCGTTGAATCACAGGCATTGAGTTCAATACCGAAGCGACTTTTTTCCAGATTAAATCCAAGCAGCGAAGAATAGGCAAATTTGCCATATTTACTTTCCATATTATTATAATTTTTTGCCGCAACCTGACCGGCATTCAGTAGATAGTGATGACGGTTGTTCCGGTCATGATGGACCAGTTGTTCGGTATGGGCCAGACGGGCAACCTGACTGACCACAGGTAGAGTCTGTTCCGGCGTTTCCCAGAATGGGTGAGCCTCATCAAGTATCAGGATAAGAAATGCCTTGCAACACCAGTAAGGCGAGCCCGGCGCATTATAGTCTTCAGCGATCGCCGCATTCGCATAGCTGTAACCCACCGTCAGCGTTCCCCGCGGGTCGGTCATCTCCTGCTGCGCCCACCAGCGGAAGTTTCTCAGAACCAGCCCCTTTACCACTCCCGCTGGCACGCCGTTAATCCCGGCAAAAGCGGCGGCACTCCAGAATGCAACCTGCGCAAATCGGTAGGTCAGACTGCGGCCAAAGGGGATCGCTGCGCCGTTTTCAGCAAACATATGCAGAAAATCGTGGGCAAAAATCGAAGCGCGCTCCCGAAGCATTTGACATCGCGTAGGATCCTGATCTGCCATCAATTTTGAATACAACAGACCGTAATAATGAAACGCCATGGCATTGTAATAATCACGGGGCCGTTGACGGCCATCGCTGTACCAGCCTTCACCCAGATAATAGTCGTCGATTCTGGCAAAATATTTATCGATAATATGCCGGGACCAGGAGTGCCCTGACAGGCAGAGCCCCATTTCCACCATGATGGGAAAGAAGGACCAGTTATTACAAGGCAGTTCGACCCGACGTAGTTGATGGAGCCAGGCCACCAGGTTTTCTGTCTCCTGCGCGGACAGATACTGATTAAATGACGCACCAGCCAACGCGAGCCCAACCCCCAGAACGGCCATTTCAACGCAGCGCTGGTCAAAATCCACCAGATCTCCCCAATAGTGTTCATGCCCGGGATCGGTTCCCTGAGCAATCAAGCGAAACACTTCGCTCGTATTCATTGAGTGATCGTTCTTTCCGGCAATTACCGGAAATACTCCCCACAACAGACGGCAGAAACTTTCCATTGCCGCCGTTCGACGACCATATACAGGAATAATATTACCCAAAGAAATACCCGCAGAATGCGAATCTCTGTAACGCCAGACGGCAGAAAACAGCGTTTCAAACCACTGCTGGACATCCTGCTTTGTTTCCAGCTTTACGGTTTGGCGACAACCAGGTTTCATCGGTTCCATTATTCCCCCTCTCTCTCCAGGTATTAAGCGCAGCGTGCAGCGTTATGGAGGGGGAAAATATGGGCAAAACCTGTCACAAATTGTTAACACGATCACAGTTCTGATTCTGTAACCTTTAACCAGCCATTAAAAAATTACTTTTCAGCCAGAAACGTCACTATCATGCACAGAAATTATACTATCTTGATGTGTCCGTGATGACTAATACCGCGTTACTCGATTTAATTCACTATGACGATCTTTATACCGAACTGAGGCGAGTAGAAGGCAACAGCGCCGACTATTTCCACTGGCATCAGTGTCTTGAAATCCTCTATATTGAGTCCGGCGTCGGACTAGTTATTGTCGATAATCAGAAGTTTACCGCTCGCCCTGGCAGGTTGTTTATATTCCCACAAAACAAGCTTCATAAAGTTAAGGTCGACAGTGATATCAACAATTATTATTCCCGAACTATTATTCATGTCGACCCTGAATATATTGCGACCTTTATTCGTCCTTTCAAAAGCGCCTGGCAATTATACAGTGAGATGATCGCCGATAACGCTAAAGTCTCTATTTACGATTTTTCTGCTAACATGGTACGTATATCACACCTGCTCGATTCGCTGACAGAAAATTACGAGGCAACCAGTAAAGGCGAAGTAATCGCTTTATTTATCCTCAATCTGCTACAGCTTCTGCCAGATGGTGTATTTATCAATTCCGGATCTTCGGGCCTACTGTCATCCCGGATGATGCACTATGTTGATCAACATTTCCGTTCAGGCATTACGCTGGAAGAGCTCGCCTCTCACCTGTCGCTGTCTGGAAGTCATATTTCCCGCCAGTTCAGAAAAGAAACCGGCAGCACATTCCAGGAATACCTCATTATCAGACGGATCAAATATGCCTGTTATCTGCTTGAACAGACGGAGCTGGCGGTGTCAGAGATTGCGTTACAGTCCGGCTTTAACTATGTGACCTATTTTATCAAATGCTTTAGCCAGGTGACTGGCACCACTCCATTGCGATTTAAGAAAAACAGTAGAAAACCATCAAAATATCAGCCCGCCACCGGCAGGTCCCCATAGCGCGTGGTATAGCAGGGTGAAAGAAAGGCGCGCTTCATGGCCCAGCGTTCGCCGGTGCCCTGCCCGGCAAACCAGATCTTCCCCCTTCCCTGGCGGTTAATGGCGTCCAGCGCCTGCATCAGCTTTTCGCCATTGGCTCTGGGAGCGTAGCTGTCGAACAGATTAAGCTGCGCTACGCCGCGGCTGTAAAAGTCGCCCAGCATCACCCCCACTTTCAGATAGCGCGGCCCCGGTTTCCATACCGCATCCAGCGCCCGAATCGCGGCAGCGGTGATATCCCGGGTGTCCTGAGTCGGCGTCAGCAGCCGTATGCCAGCACTGTTGCTGTAGTAAGCCTGGTGCCTGTCGTGGGGGCTGTTTTTGATAAAGGTCGCCACATAGCGGCAGTACTGGCGCTCTCCCCGTAGTTTCTCCGCCGCCCGGGCGGCCCAGGCGCAGACCGCTTCGCGCACCGGGTCATACTCCGTCAGCCGCTCAGCAGAAGAGCGCGAGCTGATAATCTCCTGCTTCACCGGAGCGAACTCCTCAAAGGCCAGACAGGATTCACCGCGCAGTTCACGCACCGTGCGCTCCAGCACCACGTTAAAATTTTTGCGGATAAACCAGAGATCGCTCTGCGCCAGCGCCAGAGCGCTGGTGATACCCATAGTATGGATCCGCTGTCCCAGACGGCGTCCGATGCCCCAGACCTCTTCGGGGGGCATAATCGCCAGCAGCCTGCGCTGGCGCACCGGATCCGAAAGATCCACCACGCCACCGGTGGCTGGCCAGCGCTTAGCGGCGTGGTTAGCCAGTTTCGCCAGGGTCTTACTCGGCGCGATTCCCACCCCCACCGTCAGACCAGTATCGCGCTTAATGCAGCGCCGTATTTCACAGCCCAGAGCATGGAGATCGGCCACGCCGCTCAGATCCAGAAAGGCTTCATCAATGGAATAACACTCTACCGCCGGGGCAAAACCTTCCAGAATCGCCATCACCCGCGCCGACATATCGGCATACAGGGCGTAGTTGGAGCTGAACACCTGAACGCCGTAACGCTCCACCCGCTGGCGAATCTTAAAAAAGGGCTCTCCGCGCGCGATACCCGCCTGCTTTGCCTGTGCATTACGGGCCACCACGCAGCCGTCGTTATTACTCAGCACAATGACCGGGCGGTTTTTCAGATCGGGGCGAAACAGCGTCTCGCAGGCAGCGTAGAAGCTGTTAACGTCAACCAGCGCGTACATGCTGATGAACCGCTTTCAGAACCCAGGTGACCACCCCAAAGATCTCCAGGCTTTCCCCTTCGCCGGGAACGATGGGGCGATATTCGGGATTATGGGGCACCAGTCGTACCTGCGGGCGGGTTTGCAGCTCTTTAACGGTAAATTCGCCGTCCAGCGCGGCAATGACAATATCGCCATGGCGGGCGGTCAGGGAGCGATCCACCACCAGCAGATCGCCGCTGGCGATCCCGGCCTGAATCATCGAGTCACCGGCGGTTTTAACAAAGTAGGTAGCGCTGGGGCGCTGAACCACCAGCTGGTTGAGATCGATACGCGCTTCCACGTAGTCCTGGGCCGGGCTGGGAAAGCCGCAGGCCACGGTGCTGGCAAACAGCGGCAGGGGTAAATCGGCATGGCAATCGACAACGTTAACTCTGCTCATGTCAGGCATCCATAAAATACTGTATATAAATACAGTACTACGTGTTTTGGGTACAATCAAGCATGCCGGAGCCTGATTTGGCTATCTGTCTGAGGAGAAGGGAAATTTGATTTTGCGCAGAAAAACAGCGTCACCCGGTAGCGCCAGTACGTAATAAACGACAGGTTTACCGGGTGACGTCATATTATCATTTAACGCCCTGCCTTATGGATAAAGGGAAGCGTCAAAATAAGATATTGCAGCAGGAAATTATCACCACCAGGGATAATAAAATTTAATTATTTCATTAACTGGCATCCTTTAAAACCACATCGCTACAACTGAAAAAGGTTTCACGTGCCGGATCGTTACGTTCCCACATAATATAAACAATGGATTTCTTACAGCTCACTATATAGCCATCGGGTAATTTTACATCCAGTGCATAATGTCCGGGAGTATTTTCATGTTTTGTGGAATTTGCCACATCCGGCGTTCCTTCATGTTTAACTTCAGGAGATTCCACCAGGTCACCCCATTTCAAACGACTGGTTGTGGGATCGAAACTGGCATTACTAAAGAATACCCTGAATTTACTGGGGTCGTGCATCTGAGTGGCCTTATAGACCAACTGAACACGTCCATCTTTCACGTCAAGCTCGGAAGTTTGCCACTCCGCACTGGGCAGGTTAATACCCTCATAAACCCCTGTTTTCCCGGCAGAGCAAAGCATACCATCAGGTACCAGATCGATAGGTTTATCCGGCGTTGTCGAACTCGAGATATTTTGCGAATACGCAGACCATTCATTAAACGCAGCAGGACGTTGCCAGTTTTCAAAATCGCCATTCTGATAAGCCTGCTTACAGGCACCATTTTTAATCCCGGAACCGTCGGGCGGATTATCAAAATCATTCTGAAGTTTACAGTAGTACTGACGGGATACCGGATTTTCCGCAGAACCATGCATGGGGGCAGGTGTGGCTTCTGCCGCGTTTTTTTCCGCAGCCATTGATGCGGAACTAAACCCGGAAAGCGCGAAAAGACAACTTAACGCAAGGCCAGAGTATTTCATCAATTTTACCTTTATTTTAACAAGGGAGATAGTCAAGTTTCTTTATTTTCAGCACAGCCACAATGAGTATAGACGCAAGAATAGAAAGACAAGAAATAAATTGAATGTCTTTTATTATTGCCGTTTAATCAGTGAATAACGTAATAAACATGAAGTGATAAAAATAATATCCACCAGGAAATACAAGGGAATTGCGATAAAAATAAAAACGCCGCGGGCGTCTTCTGCCAGCGGCGGTCACAGCGACAATCAGACGTCGTCCTGCTCGTCAAACACCTGTTGGGCCAGGTGCAGCGTGGCGTTGGCGGCGGGCAGACCGCAATACAGTGCCGAATGCATAATCAGCTCTTTCAGCTCGTCCCGGGTGACGCCGTTATTACGGGCGGCCCGCAGATGCATTTTTAGCTCCGCTTCGCGGTTCAGGGCAATCAGCATGGCGATGGTGATCATGCTGCGGGTATGGCGGCTCAGACCCGGTCGGGTCCAGGTTTCTCCCCAGGCGTAGCGGGTGATGAAGTTCTGGAACTCTTCATTTAGCGGGCTCAGGTTTTCCAGCGTTCTGTCGACATGGGCATCGCCCAGCACCGCGCGCCGCACCTCCATTCCCTGCTGATAGCGTTCATCATCGTGCATTGCTTTACCCCTCCTGCTGCTGCAAAAAGCTCAGCAGCGCGGCATTGAACTGGCTGGCGGCTTCGATGTTCGACAGATGCGAAGCAGGCAGCGTTACCATTTGGGCGCCCGAAACCTGCTCGCGCAGGAATTCACTGTCGGCCACCGTGGTCACCGGATCCGCCTCACCGGCAATCAGCAGTAGCGGCAGCGCGATCTCCCCCACTTCTGCCCGCAGGTCGGCACCGGCCAGCGCTTCACAGCATTCGGCGTAGCCTTCGGCATTGCTGGCAGCAAGCGTATGCACCAGCGGCTCCACCACCGCGGGCGACTTCTGGCGAAACGCCCGGGTGAACCAGCGATCGGCGGCGCCGGCGGCCACCACCGGCATGCCTTCCTGGCGTACGGTGCGGGCCCGGGAAAGCCAGCCAGCCTGGTCGCCTATCTTCGCCGCGCTGTTGGCGACCGTCACGCTGTAAAACCGCTCTGGCGCAAAGCGCGCCAGCCACAGACCGGTCAGCCCGCCCATAGATATCCCGCAAAAATGGGCCTTGTCGATCCCCTCACGGGTCATGATATTCAGCACGTCCTCGCCCAGCTGCGCCAGCGTTACTTTCCCGCTCTTAGGGGTCTGGCCGTGACCGTGGGTGTCGTAGCGCAGCACCCGGAAGTGCGGCAGCAGTGCATCACGCTGGCCGTTCCACATCGACAGGTCGGTTCCCAGCGAGTTAGAGAGAATCACCACCGGCGCATCGTCGCGCCCTTCAAGCTGGTAATGAATAGTCATAAGGATTCCTTACTTCGCGCCAGCACCTGGCGCAAAAAATGGTCGGCGCTGCCGGTGGCCCCGGCGGGATCCAGCAGGCTCGCAATCTGTGATTCAGACAGGTAACGGCTTACCGTTTCATCCTGTTGCAGCAGCCACGCCAGCGGCTGGTTATCATCCAGCGCCTGGTGGCACAAACGCTCCACCAGATGGTGCGCCCGGGCTTTGCCCATCTGCGGCGCCAGCGCCAGAGTGACCGACTCCGCCATAATCAACCCGTGGGTGATATCCAGATTCTGGCGCATTTTTTGAGGATAAACCTGCATCCCTTCCACCAGCGTCAGGGCATTGTCCAACACGCCGCCGGTCAGGGTCGCCAGCTGCGGCAGCGTTTCCCACTCCGCCTGCCAGCCCCCCAGAGCCCGTTCATGCTGCTGATTCTGGGCAGCATACAGCGCCGCCATCAGCCCCGGGATCCGGCCTGTGCTACTGAGGATAGCAGCACAGGTGACGGGATTGCGCTTGTGGGGCATGGTCGAAGAGCCGCCGCGCCCTTCCGCCACCGGCTCCGAAACTTCGGCCACTTCGGTCTGCATCAGTAGCGCGAAATCACCGGCGAATTTGCCCAGCGAAGCGGCAAGACCAGCAAACCAGCCTGCCGCTTCCAGCAGCCGGTCGCGCTGGCTGTGCCACGGCGTATCGGGAACGCCAAGCGCCAGCTCCCGGGCCAGAGCCTGAATGACTACAGGCCCCTGCGCCTTTAGAGACGCCAGGGTGCCCGCAGCGCCGCCCAGTTGAATCACCAGCAGTCGCGGACGCATTTCATTGAGCCGCGCCCGGTGACGCAGCAGCGCATCCAGGGTTCCCGCCAGCTTCAGGCCGTAGGTGGTCGGTAGCGCATGCTGTAGCCAGGTGCGCCCCGGCATCAAACTGGCGGCATGATCCCCGACCTGACGGGTCAGCGCGGTAATCAACCGGTTCAACTGCGTTTCCGCCTGTTCCAGCGCCGCGCGCAGTTGCAGGATCAGGCCGGTGTCAATGGCGTCCTGACTGGTGGCTCCCCAGTGTACATAGCGGGCCGCCTGCTCATCTTCGCCCCTGACCACGGCGGTCAGTTGTTTAACCAGCGGAATGGCGAGATTCCCCGCCAGTGCCGCGTCCCGGGCCAGGGCGTCGCTATCCAGCCGCTCCGCCTGACAGCAGGCGCTAATGGCCGCCGCCGCCTCCCGGGGCACCATATCGCAACTGGCCTGAGCGCGGGTCAGCGCCGCTTCGAAATCCAGCATCCCCTGTAGCAACGCCCGATCGCTAAAGCAGTCGCTGAGCGATGAGCCGTGAAACAGCGGAGTGTAAAGTGACATCGTTTCTCCTTATACGCGTTCCAGCACCAGGGCGATCCCCTGGCCCACGCCGATACACATGGTGCACAGCGCATAGCGTCCGCCGCTGCGCTTTAGCTGATACGCCGCCGTCATCGCCAGACGTCCGCCGGATGCGCCCAGCGGGTGCCCCAGAGCAATGGCGCCGCCGTTGGGATTTACGTGGGCCGCATCATCCGGCAGTTCCAGCGAACGCATCACCGCCAGCGCCTGGGCGGCAAATGCTTCATTCAACTCGATAACATCCATCTGCGCCAGGGAAAGTCCGGTCTGCGCCAGCACTTTTCTGACCGCCGGTGCCGGGCCAAAGCCCATAATCCGCGGCGCCACGCCTGCCGTCGCCATGCCCACCACCCGGGCCAGCGGCTGGAGGTTGTTATCGCGCATCGCCATCTCGCTTGCCAGCAGCAGCGCGCAGGCGCCGTCGTTAACACCGGAGGCATTACCGGCAGTGACGGTGCCGTCCGGGCGCACTACCCCTTTCAGTTTAGCCAGGGCCTCCGCCGAGGTGGAACGCGGATGTTCGTCCCGGATAAATAGCAGCGGCTCGCCCTTACGCTGGGGAATCGAGACCGGAATCAGCTCATCGTCAAACAGTCCCAGCTCCTGAGCCCGGGCGGTACGCAACTGGCTGCGCAGTGCAAAGGCGTCCTGATCGGCGCGGTTAATATTGAAATCATCGGCCACGTTTTCGGCGGTTTCCGGCATCGAATCCACGCCATATGCCGCCTTCATCAGCGGGTTGATAAAACGCCAGCCGATGGTGGTATCTTCCATCTTCATGGTACGGCTGAAGGCTTTGTCCGCCTTACCCATCACAAAGGGAGCACGGGACATGCTCTCGACCCCGCCTGCGATCGCCATCTGCGCCTCGCCGCTCTTGATGGCGCGCGCCGCCATACCGATGGTGTCCAGGCTGGAGCCGCACAGCCGGTTAACGGTGCTGGCGGGAACGCTTTCCGGTAACCCGGCCAGCAGCAGCGCCATCCGCGCCACGTTGCGGTTATCCTCCCCCGCCTGGTTGGCGCAGCCATAGAGCACATCATCGATCCGACTCCAGTCCAGGTTAGGGTGTCGTTCCATCAGCGCCTTAATCGGCAGCGCCGCCAGATCGTCCGCCCGTACGGTGGAAAGTGTGCCGCCATAGCGACCAAAGGGGGTACGTACCGCATCGCAAATAAATGCCTGAGTCATGTGATATTCCTTATGCGCTTTCCGCCAGAGGTTCAAAATTGAGGGTTACCGGCGTGATTCTCTGTAGCTCCTGGGCTGGCAAACCGTTGAAGATCTCTCTGACTACCGGCCCCTGAGGGGTAATATCGATCACCGCCAGGTCGGTGTAGATTCTGCTGACGCAGCCCACGCCGGTCAGCGGGTAACTGCAGCTTTCCACCAGCTTGCTCTGGCCGTCTCGGGTCAGGTGATCCATCATCACGAAGACCTGACGGGCGCCGATGGCCAGATCCATCGCTCCGCCCACTGCCGGAATGGCGTCTGGCGCGCCGGTGCTCCAGTTCGCCAGATCGCCACAGGCCGACACCTGGTAGGCCCCCAGCACGCAGATATCCAGGTGGCCGCCGCGCATCATGGCGAAGGAGTCGCCGTGGTGGAAAAAGCAACCGCCTTTCAGCAGCGTCACTTGCTCTTTCCCTGCGTTGATCAGCTCCGGATCCTCTTCACCCGGCGCTGGCTTCGGCCCCATGCCCAGCAGACCGTTTTCGCTGTGCAGGAAAATCTCTTTATCGGCAGGAAGATAGTTGGCAATGCGGGTGGGTAGCCCAATCCCCAGGTTGACGTACGCCCCTTCCGGGATGTCACGCGCCACGCGTCGGGCCATTTCGTCACGGGTCATTTTTTGCATCATTTGCTCCTCAGGCGCTCTGTGCCACGTCGTGATGCAGACCAATCAGGCGCTGCACGAAGATCCCCGGCGTCACAATGTTTTCCGGATCCAGATCGCCCAGCGGCACAATGCGGCTTACTTCGGCAATGGTGGTGGTCGCGGCGGTCGCCATAATCGGACCAAAGTTGCGCGCCGCTTTGCGGTAAATCAGGTTGCCCCAGCGGTCGCCCAGATGGGCCTTAATCAGCGCGAAATCGGCTTTTATGGGATATTCCAGCACATAGTGGCGGCCATCGATTTCCCGGCTCTCTTTGCCCTGCGCCAGCGGCGTGCCGTAGCCGGTGGGGGTGAAGACAGCCCCCAGTCCGGCACCGGCCGCCTGAATACGCGCCGCCAGGTTGCCCTGGGGCACCAGCTCCAGCGCCACTTTGCCGCGGCGATAGAGGTCGTCGAAAATCTGCGAATCTACCTGACGGGGGAAGGAGCAAATCATCTTACGCACCCTTCCCGCCTTCAGCAGCGCCGCCAGCCCCACCTCGCCATTACCGGCATTGTTATTAATAATGGTCAGGTCGCCAGCGCCCTGCGCTATCAGGGCATCGATCAGGGCGGTGGGTTGACCGGCGGGGCCAAAACCGCCAATCATGATGGTGGCGCCGTCATGAATATCGGCCACCGCTTCCTCCAGCGAGGAGACGCTTTTGTCAATCATCACTCTGCTCCTTGTTGTGCGTACATCGCACAAAATTGCGTTCTTCGGCCAAAATGTGAGCCTGTTAACGAACAGGGTCAAGGGCGATAATCGAAATATGGTGCGATTATCGAACATCATGTATCTTTCTTCCCAGAGTGTGATCGATGGCAAAAATAACGGAGGGGAAAATGGAAAAAGAGCGCGACCATTACGTGGGCGGCGAGCGGGATCCCTTTAAGGGCGATCCCAATTTTATGACTTCGCTGGCGCGCGGTCTTGAGGTGATTCAGGCCTTTACCCCACAGCGGCGGGTGCTGTCTATCTCCCAGATTAGCCAGAAGACCGGCATACCCAGAGCGGCGGTGCGGCGCTGTCTTTACACCCTGGGCAAGCTGGGTTTTGTCTATGCCGAGGATGGCAAAAACTTTCAGCTACGGCCGCGGATTCTTTCGCTGGGGCACGCCTGGCTTGCCTCTACCCCGCTGGCTAAATCGGCCCAGCCGGTGCTCAGGCAGTTAAGTGAAATGCTTAATGAGTCCTGCTCTATCGCCATTCTGGACGGTGACGATATTCTCTATATCGCCAGGGCCTCCAGTTCGCGCATTATGACCATCGATCTCGACATTGGCAGCCGTCTGCCCGCCTGGTCCACCTCCATGGGGCGCGTATTGCTGAGTCATCTGCCGGAAGAGCAACTGAACGATACCCTGGCCCGGGCCACCATGATTCGCTATACCTCCCAGACCCTGGGTTCGGTCAGCGAATTAAAAGAGGAGCTAAAGCAGGTCCATCAGCAGGGCTATGCCCTTAACGATCAGGAGCTGGAAATGGGGCTGCGCTCCATCGCCGTTCCGCTGTTTAATTCACAGGGCGGCGTAGAGGCGGCGCTGAATGTGGGAGTACACGCCGGGCAGGTGTCGGCGCAGGAGCTGCGCGAGCGGGTATTGCCACAGCTCCAGGCCGCAGCACAGGAGCTGTCGCTGCTGATACCTTAACCGCGCCGGGCGGCGTGGCGTTCCCGGTTATCGAGCTTCGCCAGCGCCGATTTGCGCAACGACACATAGCAGGCTCCGGATCCACCGTGCTGCGGCTGGGCTTCAGCAAAGGCCTGCACCTCGTCAAATTCAGGCAACCAGCGCGCCAGATAGCTGCGCACCACGTTGGCATGAGTGTTATCCGACCGGGCGCGACCGTGCACGATCAGCAAATTGCGCAAGCCGTCGCGCGTTGCCTGAAGGATAAAGGCGTACAGCAAGGTTCGACAGCGTTCAACCGACTGCTGCCGCAGGTTCAGACTGGCCTCGCGGCCATATTTCCCTTTGCGCAACTTATCCAGCACGCCGGTTTGCAAGCCATCGCGCCGGAACAACAGCGGCTCGCTCAGCGGAACGATTTCCAGAAAACCGGTGGTCAGAAAGTTGTCGAGTTGCAGATCGTCGCGGTGACGACGGGGGCGCGGCGGCTGGCTTTTTTCCCAGTGAACGTCAGTACCCGATTTCAGGGGCCTGACGTCCCCTACCGCATCCAGAAACAGGCTTTTCTCATCCGGGGTCACGATCACACCTCCGACCATAGCAACAACAGAAGATGTATGACTATAGCGCCCCACCTCCGTTGGCTCAACGGGGGCGGCGCGTGAGGAAATTACAGCGTGGGGCGGGCGGAAGATTGCTGTTCCAGGCGGCGAATGGTGGCGCGGGCATCGGCCAACTCCCGGGCCTGACGTGATTCCAGCTCGGTCAGCGTTTTTTCACGCCCCATCAGATCGCTGATGGTCTTCTGCTGCATCTCGGCCTGGCCGATCGCCGCAATTCTGGCGGTATCGGCCTGGACGAACAGATTGTGGTGATAAAATGCCGACCAGCCCAGGCCGCCAACCAGCGACAGGACAAATGCAGCAATAGCGAACCGGTAACGGCTGTCGATATCGGACCAGCCGCGCGGCTGGTAGTGTTCATTCTGAGTGTGCTTAATCATTCGGAAACTCCACTGCCTGAGTCACAGGCAAAACGCTCAATATGATTCTCCGACCCGTGTCTTACGCACGCGCCGTTTTTGCTCTTTATTATCAGATACGGGTAAGAATATCACAGGGATCCTGCCGCAAAAGGGCCGATAATGCTAAAGATAATGACTTAATTCATCGCATTATACTGATAGCCTGTCAGGATCTTCCCGCTACTATGATGCAGCCACTCTCTTTAAAAATCAATAAGTTAAAAATGTTTTTCAGGAAAGCTTTTGATTGATAATTGCGCAGTTATAGTCGGTGATGCTCGATCCCCCGAACATGGCTGTAAATAGTGAGGATACCCGCCGGGCGAGCCGGAAGAACGCAAGAAACGTGCTATAACACAGGAAGGGTTTCGCCCTGTCCTTATGGGGTTGCGGGTTATTACCATAACTCCGAACGCCATATTACAAAGCCAGAATCTTTATCACCAGACGATACGGGAGTGATGATGAAAAGAGAGTCATTATTCAGCTATGCCCGGCAGCATTTTAGCTCAGAGCCAGAGTACCTATGGAGTAACCTGCCGGATTACGCAGTACTTCGCCATCATAACGGAGATAAATGGTTTGCTATTGTGATGAGCGTCCCCGGTACAAAGCTGGGGCTGAAAACGAATGATAGAGTGGATATCCTTGATGTTAAGGTCAGGCCGGAACATATAGGTTCATTGCGAAAAAAAGACGGTATCCTGCCTGCCTACCATATGAATAAAGAGCACTGGGTCACCGTGATTCTTTCCAGTTCACTCTCTGACAAAGAAATACATGAGCTGCTTGCTGATAGCCATGATCTGACCTCAGGTTAAAACCGGGCTGAATGATATCAGGATTTCTTTTTTATTACCCCTTTAATGAGTCACGCACTCCCCGGGCTCCGAAAACGGAATCGTCGGCTCCTGAAAAGCGCACAAGCGACGAAAGTGGCTGATAAGTAAAGCGGTAAGCGGCGTGGGGGGTGTATCGCGGCGCTGAATCAGGTAATAACCCGCCATGGGCAGCAGCTCCTGAATTTTCACCCGTTTTAGCAGGCCCCTGTGCTGAATATCCTGCCCCATATCTTCCGGCAGCACGGTCAGATAGTCGCTGCGGGCTGCCAGGTTAATGCTGGAGGTGAAGGTTTCACAGACCACGCCGATATCCGGCTGAATGTCGTGGCGCTGAAAGAACTCTTCCATCTGGCGGAAATAACTGCCCTGAGGCGACGGCATTGCCCAGCGGCAGGCGCCGAGCTGTGACAAATGGCGGGCGTCGATAGCCGGATGATCCAGCCGGGCAAAGATAGCGAAGCGCTTTTCCAGTAGCTTCTCAAAGCTGAATTCACGCTCCCAGGGACCGCGATACCAGGTGTTGATGGTGAAATCGAGTTTGCCCTGACGCAGTTCGTCGATCATCGATACCAGTTGCCCTTCGACAATTCTGACCTTGACCTCCGGGTGCTGGCGCTGAAAATTAGCGATGGCCGTCGGCATCAGGCTGCGTGAAATACTGGCCCCCAGCCCAATATTGACCTGGCCGCGAAACTCCCCCAGGGTCTGGGCGATGGACTCTCTGGCGGCGCGCAGCTCTTCCAGAATCAGACAGGCGTGTTGAAAGAAGCTGTCACCGCATACCGTCAGCGCCACCCCCTGGCTGCGACGGACAAAGAGCTGCGCCCCCATCCCCGTCTCCAGCTCGCGGATCGATTTGGTCAGCGCTGGCTGGGACACACCCAGAGTGCGGCTGGCGCCGCGGATACTGCCATGGCGCGCTACCTCTACAAAAGCGCGAATCTGATGAAACTTAATCTGAAAGGACATTCCAGGCTCCGATAACCGTTGTTTATCAGATGAAACAAACTGTCATCTACTGTAAAGCAAAGCGATATGCCAGGGTAATTCCTGAAAGGCAAAAACGTAGATTCAGAGGCCTGCGATAAGCAAAAACTATCACAACGTGAACTGAATCACAGAAAACGCTTATATAAGGAACGGAGATGGATTCGCTTGCACAACAGATAGAAGCCCTGGCCCCCAAACTGCGCCAGTGGCGTCGCGACTTTCACCACTATGCCGAATCGGGCTGGGTCGAGTTTCGTACCGCGACCCTGGTGGCCCGCGAGCTGTATTCCCTGGGCTGGCAGCTCGCGCTGGGGCGCGATGTTATCAGCGCCGACGCCCGTATGGGTCTGCCGGATGCCGACACCCTGGCGGCCGAAGAGCAGCGCGCCCTGGCTCAGGGCGCCGATCCCCAATGGCTCCCGGCCTTTTCCGGCGGTTTTACCGGTCTGGTCGCCACCCTGGAGACCGGCAAACCCGGACCGGTGTTCGGCTTTCGGGTGGATATGGACGCCCTGGATCTCAGCGAGCAGCAGAACGCACCGCATCGCCCGGCGGCGGAGGGGTTTGCCTCCTGTAATCCCGGCATGATGCACGCCTGCGGCCACGACGGCCATACCGCCATCGGTCTGGGGCTGGCGCATCTGTTCAGCGCCCTAAAGCCGCAGCTATGCGGCACCATCAAGCTGCTGTTCCAGCCCGCTGAAGAGGGAACCCGCGGCGCCCGCGCCATGGTGGAAGCCGGCGCGCTGGATGATGTGAACTACTTTACCGCCATCCATATCGGCACCGGCGTGCCGTCAGGCGAAGTGGTGTGCGGCAGCGATAACTTTATGGCCACTACCAAGTTCGATGCCCTGTTCCGCGGTACAGCTGCCCATGCAGGCGGCAATCCCGAACAGGGACGCAATGCCCTGCTGGCCGCCGCCCAGGCCGCACTGGCGCTGCACGCTATCGCTCCCCACAGTCAGGGGCCGTCACGGGTCAATGTCGGCGTGATGCAGGCGGGCAGCGGACGTAACGTGGTGCCTGCCGATGCCCTGCTGAAAGTAGAAACCCGCGGCGCCACCGATGAGATTAACGAATACGTGTTCGCCCGCGCCCGCCAGGTTATCGAAGGGGCAGCTATCAGCCACGGCGTACAGCAGGAGATCCGCCTGATGGGCGCCGCCACCAGCAGCCATCCCTCCCCGGAGTGGGTCGATTTTGTTCGCCGCCAGGCCGCCCTTATTCCCGGGGTCGAACGCGCCGTAGAGCGCAGCGAAGGCAGTGCCGGTTCGGAAGACGCCACTCTGATGATGGCCCGGGTTCAGGCCAGAGGCGGTCAGGCTACCTATATGGTGTTCGGCACCACCCTCAGCGCGGGCCACCATAACGAATACTTCGACTTTGACGAAAGCGTCATGTCCACGGCGGTCAACACCCTGGCGAGCCTGGTGCTCAATTTCCCGCAATACGGAGAGGCGTAATGGAAAATCTGTATCCGTTCGTTAATGACGCCATCGAAACCCGGCGCGCGCAGTTTTCCGCCCTTGCGGATGAGATTTGGGATCATCCGGAAACCCGTTTTGAAGAGTTCTGGTCAGCGCAGCGACTGGCCGATGAACTGGAAGCGGAAGGCTTTCACGTGGAGCGCGGCGTCGGCGGCATCGAAACCGCTTTTATCGCCAGTTTCGGCAGCGGCAGCCCGGTTATCGCCCTGTTGGGCGAATATGACGCCCTGGCTGGCATGAGCCAGCAGGCCAGTTGCGCAACGCCAGAGCCGCTAACTCCCGGCGCCAACGGCCACGGCTGCGGCCATAATCTGCTGGGCAGCGCCGCACTGGCTGGCGCCGTGGCGGTAAAAGCCTGGCTGGAGAGTCAGGGCGGCCAGGGAACGGTTCGCTTCTACGGCTGCCCCGGCGAAGAAGGCGGCTCCGGAAAAACCTTTATGGTGCGCGAAGGGCTGTTCGACGACGTCGATGCCGCCGTGACCTGGCACCCGGAAGCCTGGGCGGGCATGTTCAGCCTTGCCACCCTGGCGAACATTCAGGTGGCTTACCGCTTTCACGGCATAGCGGCCCATGCCGCCAACTCGCCCCATCTGGGGCGCAGCGCGCTGGATGCCGTCACCCTGATGACCACTGGCAGCAACTTCCTGAACGAACATATTATCGAGAAGGCCCGGGTGCACTACGCCATTACCGATACCGGCGGTATTTCCCCCAATGTGGTGCAGTCCCACGCCGAAGTGGTCTACCTGATCCGCGCACCGGAAATGGCGCAGGCCCGGGAGATCCACCAGCGTATTGAAAAAATTGCCCAGGGCGCGGCGCTGATGACCGAAACCCGGGTGGAATCACGCTTTATTAAAGCCTGTTCCGACTATCTGCCCAATCGCCAACTGGAGGCGGCGATGTACGAAGCCATGCAGGCCTTCGGAACGCCCGACTGGAGCGATGAAGAGCGTGCTTTCGCCGCCCGCATTCGCGCCACGCTGAATGAAAACGATATTACCAACAGCCTGAACAATATCGCCGGTACGGCTAACCAGCGAGGTGAGGAGTTTGCCCGTCGCCAGCGCAATACCCTGCTGGTGGACGAGGTAGCCCCCTGGGAGCCGAATCGCGGTTTGCTGGCAGGCTCCACCGATGTGGGCGACGTGAGCTGGAAAGTGCCGGTGGCCCAGTGTTTCAGCCCCTGTTTCGCAGTGGGTACGGCGCTACATTCCTGGCAACTGGTCAGCCAGGGGCGCACCAGCATTGCGCATAAGGGCATGTTACTGGCCGCGAAGGTGCTGGGGGCTACTGCTATCCGGCTGTTGAACGACGCTGACCTGGTGAAACGCTGCCGCCATGAACTGGCTCAACAGCTGGCGCAGCGTCCGTGGCAATGTCCACTGCCGGATGATGTGACACCGTCACCTTTGTCCGGCGCATAAAACAATAAATAACACAACAACATCAATAACAATCGAGGAACGCCCCATGAGTATGTCATCCATACCGTCGCATTCCCCCTCCCGCTTTTATGGCTGGATTGAAAAGGTGGGCAACCGGGTGCCGCACCCTTTTCTGCTCTTTATCTGGCTAATCGTCATTCTGATGGTGGCGACGGCGCTGCTTTCGGCCTTTGACGCCGGAGTGCGCAGCCCGACCGATGGCAGCATCGTTCAGGTCAGGAACCTGCTGAGCGCCGAAGGACTGCACTGGTTTTTACCCAATGTCATCAAGAATTTCAGCGGTTTTACGCCGCTGGGCGCTATTCTGGCGCTGGTATTGGGCGCGGGTCTGGCAGAGCGTGTCGGGCTGCTACCAGCGCTGATGGTGAAGATGGCCTCCAGAGTCAGCGCCCGTTACGCCAGCTATATGGTGCTGTTTATCGCCTTCTTCAGCCATATCTCTTCGGATGCCGCGCTGGTGATTATGCCGCCGATGGGGGCGCTGATCTTCCTGGCGGTAGGTCGCCACCCGGTGGCCGGGCTGCTGGCGGCCATCGCCGGTGTGGGCAGCGGCTTTACCGCCAATCTGCTGATCGTCACCACCGACGTGCTGCTTTCCGGGATCAGTACCGAAGCGGCCCACGCTATCGATCCGCAAATGCACGTCAGCGTGATTGATAACTGGTACTTTATGGCAACCTCGGTCATCGTGCTGACCCTGGTCGGTGGCCTGATTACCGACCGCATTATCGAACCGCGGCTGGGGGTCTGGCAGGGCAACAGCGATGAACGACTGGAACAGCTAACGGCGGCGCAGAATCGCGGCCTGCTTGCTGCCGGTATCGCGGCGCTGCTGTTTATCGCCGGTGTGGCACTGATGGTGGTGCCGGAACACGGCCTGCTGCGCGATCCAGTACAGGGCACCATTCTGCCCTCGCCCTTTATTCGCGGTATTGTGCCGCTGATCATCCTGTTTTTCTTTGTGGTTTCCATCGCTTATGGCATCGCGACCGGCACCATCCGCCGCCAGGGCGATCTGCCTGCGCTGATGATTGAGCCGATGAAAGAGATGGCGGGCTTTATCGTGATGGTCTTTCCGCTGGCGCAGTTTGTCGCCATGTTCAGTTGGAGCAATATGGGCAAATTTATGGCGGTGGGACTAACCGATCTGCTGGAAAGCTCCGGACTAAGCGGCGTTCCGGCTTTTGTGGGACTGGCGCTGCTGTCGTCACTGCTGTGTATGTTTATCGCCAGCGGTTCGGCGATCTGGTCGATTCTGGCGCCTATTTTCGTGCCGATGTTTATGCTGATGGGCTTTCATCCGGCCTTTGCCCAGATTCTGTTCCGTATCGCCGACTCTTCGGTGCTGCCACTGGCGCCGGTTTCTCCGTTCGTGCCGCTGTTTCTGGGCTTCCTGCAACGCTACCGACCAGACGCCAAACTGGGCACCTACTATTCGCTGGTTCTGCCCTATCCGCTAATCTTCCTGACGGTCTGGCTGTTGCTGCTGGTGGTCTGGTATCTGTCTGGTCTGCCGATTGGCCCCGGCGTGGTGCCGCGGCTGGTCGCTGCTGGCTAACTCATTATTTTTTTAACGATTGATGCCCTGAAGGCGTTTGGCGGCTGACAAATCGGGCATCTTCGTCAACAGTAAACGGCATCACTAAAAAGCACACAGGAGGAAATATGGAACAGCGGAAACTCGGCAAGACCGGTATCGACATCGTCCCACTGGTCTTCGGCGGCAACGTCTTTGGCTGGACCATTGACGAAAAGACCAGTTTCGAAGTGCTGGATGCCTTTGTTGATCACGGTTTTAACGCGATCGATACCGCCGATGTCTATTCGCTCTGGGCGCCGGGAAACCCCGGTGGCGTTTCGGAAACCATTATCGGCAACTGGCTGAAGGCCCGTCCGGGAATGCGCGATAAGCTGGCCATCTTTACCAAGGTCGGCGCCGATCTTGAAAAACCCGGTCAGAAAGGGCTTTCCGAACGCTGGGTAACCCAGGCGGTGGAAGACTCCCTTAAGCGGCTGAATGTGGAGGCCATCGATCTCTATTTCTCACACTGGCCGGATCCGCAGACACCCTATGAAGAGACGCTGGGCGCTTATCAGAAGCTGTTGAAGGCTGGAAAGATTAAAGCCGTGGGCGCCTCGAATCTGGATGCCAAACAGCTCGCCGACTCTCTGGCGGTAGCGCAGAGCGAAGGGCTGCCGGCTTATCAGGTTCTGCAGCCGGAATATAACCTCTACGATCGCGGCTCATACGATGGCGCCCTGCGCGATCTCTGTATAAAGGAAGAGCTGGGCGTGGTGACCTACTACAGTCTGGCATCGGGTTTCCTGAGCGGTAAGTATCGCGGCGAAGCCGATCTGGCAAAATCACAGCGCAGCGATAAAGTCGCGGACTACCTGAATCCGCGCGGTTACGCCATTCTTGACGCGCTGGATGCCGTCGCCAGAGGTCACGGCGTGCATCAGGCGGAAGTGGCGCTGGCCTGGCTGATTCAGCGTGAAGGCGTGACCGCGCCTATCGCCAGCGCTACCAGCGTCAGCCAGATAGAAAGCTTTGCCCGGGCGGTTTCCCTGACGCTTACCGCTGAAGAGGTGGCTGCGCTGGATACAGCAAGCGCCTGATTTTATCCGCAATGCGTCACGCCAGGGACTTTTTTGCAGGCTGGTTGTCCCTGGCGTTGACATGGTATCTTGTCGCTACTCGTGAGTCAGAATCAAAAACAGGAATTTGCCATGCTGACGCTGTTGCAGGATAAGATCGCCACCCCGCTGGGGCCGCTGTGGGTGCTGTGTGACGAGGCATTTCGGCTACGTGCCGTGGAGTGGGAAGAGCATGAAGATCGCATGGAGCAACTGCTCGATATCCATTATCGCCGGGAAGGCTATCAACGGGTCAACAGCCGGAATCCTGGCTCCCTCTGCGCCCGGCTGAACGACTACTTCGACGGCGATCTCGGCGTGATTGACGCCCTGCCTGGCGCCACCGCCGGAACCCCCTTCCAGCGCGAAGTCTGGCAGGCGCTGCGCACTATTCCCTGCGGACAGACGATCAACTACGGGCAACTGGCTCAGATGCTGGGCCGCCCTGGTGCTGCCAGGGCCGTCGGCGCAGCTAATGGCGCCAACCCGATCAGTATTGTGGTCCCCTGCCACCGGGTTATCGGTCGCGACGGCACGCTTACCGGCTACGCGGGCGGCGTACAGCGTAAAGAGTGGCTGCTGCGCCACGAGGGCTGGTTACTGCTGTAACAATAACGCCGCAATTTATCGTACAAATTCAGCAAGATGAATTTTGCTCTCAGAAACGATTCAGTACATTTGTCGTTAGCGGCGTAACCAGACTTATCATGGGGAGAAAATGATGTTAAAATTGACGCATATCAATTAAGGCCTGAGCAGACTTATGATCCCAGAAAAGCGCATTATCCGACGCATCCAGTCTGGCGGTTGTGCTATCCATTGCCAGGATTGCAGCATCAGCCAATTATGCATCCCGTTCACCCTTAACGAACATGAGCTCGATCAGCTTGATAATATTATTGAGCGAAAAAAGCCCATTCAGAAAGGACAAACGCTGTTTAAAGCCGGGGATGAGCTGAAATCGCTGTATGCCATTCGGTCTGGCACTATCAAGAGCTATACCATTACCGAACAGGGCGACGAGCAGATTACCGGCTTCCATCTGGCAGGCGATCTGGTGGGTTTCGATGCCATCGGTACCGGCCACCATCCGAGCTTTGCTCAGGCGCTGGAAACCTCAATGGTATGTGAAATCCCGTTTGAGACCCTGGACGATCTTTCCGGCAAGATGCCCAATCTGCGTCAGCAGATGATGCGTCTGATGAGCGGCGAGATCAAAGGCGATCAGGATATGATCCTGCTGCTTTCCAAGAAAAATGCCGAAGAGCGGCTGGCTGCCTTTATCTATAATCTGTCGCGCCGTTTTGCCCAGCGCGGTTTCTCGCCACGCGAGTTCCGCCTGACCATGACTCGCGGCGATATCGGCAACTATCTGGGACTGACGGTCGAGACCATCAGTCGCCTGCTGGGTCGTTTCCAGAAGAGCGGCATGCTGGCGGTGAAAGGTAAATACATTACCATCGAAAACAGCGACGCCCTCTCGGTGCTCGCGGGCCAGGCCCGCAACGTGGCATAACCCCGCCTTATCCTTCTTCGCCGGGCCAATAAATTTCCTGATTTATTGATCCGGCGAAAGTTTCTTTCCTGTTTAATTACGCAATGCCAGGTTAATCTTATCTGTAAACAGACTGCGGTTTTACAGTTGTAAGGAGACCCTGTATGGCGAAGTATGAAAACATGCTGGTGGTTATCGACCCCGACCAGGACGATCAGCCAGCATTGCGACGAGCAGTGTACCTGCATCAACGGATTGGCGGCAGGATCAAAGCCTTTCTGCCCATTTATGATTTTTCATATGAGATGACTACGCTTCTGTCGCCCGATGAACGCACCGCCATGCGCAAAGGTGTTATCAGTCAGCGCACAGAATGGATCAAGAACCAGGCGCGCTACTATATAGAAGCGGGCATTCCCATCGATATTAAAGTGGTGTGGCATAATCGCCCCTTCGAAGCCATTATTCAGGAAGTCATCGCCGCTGAACACGATCTGGTACTGAAGATGGCTCACCAGCACGATCGGCTGGAAGCGGTGATCTTCACCCCTACCGACTGGCATCTGCTGCGCAAGTGCCCTTGCCCGGTCTGGATGGTTAAAGACAAACCCTGGCCGGAAGGCGGTAAAGCGCTGGTAGCCGTTAATCTGGCCAGCGAAGAGCTGTACCACAATGCGCTGAATGAAAAGCTGGTGGAACAGACGCTACGGCTGGCCGCTCAGGTTAACCATACCGAAGTCCATCTGGTGGGAGCCTATCCGGCTACGCCCATCAATATCGCCATTGAACTCCCTGACTTTGATCCCAGCGTCTATAACGATGCCATTCGCGGTCAGCATCTGCTGGCCATGAAGGCGTTACGTCAGAAATATTCCATTGCCGAGGACATGACTCACGTCGAGAAAGGTCTGCCGGAAGAGGTGATTCCGGACCTGGCCGAGCATCTGCAGGCGGGTATCGTGGTGCTGGGTACCGTGGGCCGTACCGGTATCTCCGCCGCCTTCCTGGGAAATACCGCCGAGCAGGTGATCGACCATCTGCGTTGCGACCTGCTGGTGATCAAGCCCGATGACTACCAGACGCCGGTAGAGCTGGACGACGAAGAGGACGACTGACTTCCGCCCGTAAAAAAACGCCCGCGACATCTATCGCGGGCGTTTTGCTTTTGAGCGCCGGTTACAGCGCCCGCAGAATCGCCTCTACGCTCGCTTTGGCATCGCCAAACAGCATCTGAGTATTCTCTTTAAAGAACAGCGGGTTCTGCACCCCGGCATAACCGGTATTCATGGAGCGCTTAAAGACCACCACATTCTGGGCTTTCCACACTTCCAGCACCGGCATACCGGCAATAGGACTGTTGGGATCGTCCTGAGCCGCCGGGTTGACCGTATCGTTGGCGCCAATCACCAGCACGGTATCGGTCTCACCGAAGTCGTCGTTGATCTCGTCCATCTCCAGCACCACGTCGTAAGGCACTTTCGCTTCCGCCAGCAGTACGTTCATATGGCCGGGCAGACGCCCCGCTACCGGATGGATGCCGAAACGAACCTTCACGCCGCGCGCCCGCAGCTTCTCGGTAATTTCCGCCACCGGATACTGGGCCTGGGCCACGGCCATACCATAGCCGGGGGTGATGATGACCGAGCTGGAGCCCTTCAGCATCTCCGCCGTCTCTTCGGCGCTGATTTCCCGATACTCGCCGACCTCTTCCTCACCGCTGCTGACGCTACCGTCGCTACCGAAACCGCCTGCAATCACGCTGATAAAGGAGCGGTTCATCGCCTTACACATAATGTAAGAGAGAATAGCCCCCGAAGAGCCCACCAGCGCGCCGGTGACGATCAGCAGGTCATTGCTGAGCATAAAGCCCGCCGCCGCTGCCGCCCAACCAGAGTAGGAGTTCAGCATCGAAACCACTACCGGCATATCGGCGCCGCCGATGGAGGCCACCAGATGCCAGCCGAACGCCAGCGCGATCAGGGTCATCAGCAGCAGCGCCAGCATCTGCAGCCCGGTGCTTTCGGTACGCACAAACAGCACCAGCAGCAGGAAAGAGACCACCAGCGCCGCCAGGTTCAGCTTATGACGATTAGGCAACATCAGCGGTTTCGAGGAGATCTTGCCGCGCAGCTTACCGAAAGCCACGATAGAGCCGGTAAAGGTCACCGCGCCGATAAAGACGCCCAGGAACACTTCCGTCAGATGGATATTCTCCATCACCGGTTCCAGACCCGGCGCGTGATCGATATAGCTGTTAAAGCCTACCAGTACCGCAGCCAGCCCCACAAAGCTGTGCAGAATCGCCACCAGTTCGGGCATCTCGGTCATCTCGACCTTTTTCGCGAAGTGGATGCCGATGGCACCGCCGATGATCATCGCCACGATAATCCACGCTACGTTGCCGGTCTCCGGCCCGAAGATGGTAGCGATCAGCGCAATGGCCATACCCGCGATACCGAACAGGTTGCCCTGCTTCGACGTCTCATGTTTCGACAGACCGGCGAGACTGAAAATAAACAGAATGGCGGCCACAATATAGGCCGCAGTCACTAATCCACCAGACATGGCTCCCCCTTAGTTCTTCCGGAACATTTTCAGCATGCGCTGAGTGACGGTGAAGCCACCGAAAATATTGATACTGGCGATCAGTACCGCGATAAAGCTAAAGATGCTGACCCAGCCGCCGTGGCCGATCTGCAGCAGCGCCCCGACCACGATAATGCCCGAAATGGCATTGGTGACCGACATCAGCGGCGTATGCAACGCGTGCGAGACATTCCACACCACGTAGTAGCCCACCACGCACGAAAGCGCGAAGACCGTAAAGTGGCCGAGGAACTCTTTCGGCGCCACATCCGCCAGCCAGCCGAACAGGACAACCACCAGCGCCATCAGCGCATATTTACGCCAGGGTGAAACAGGTTTAGCCGGTTCAGCTTTCGGCTGAGGCGCCGCCTTCGCGGCAACCTGAGGCTGGGCGGATACCTGAATTGGCGGAGCAGGCCAGGTGACTTCGCCGTCGCGCACCACGGTAACGCCGCGCACCACCACATCCTCAAAGTCTACCTGAATATTGCCGTCTTTCTCTTTGCACAGCAGCTTCAGCAGGTTTACCAGGTTGGTACCGTATAGCTGGGAAGACTGGGTGGGCAGGCGCCCCGCCAGGTCGGTATAGCCAATTACCTTCACGCCGTGGGGCGTCACGAACACCTCGCCGGGCACGGTATATTCACAGTTACCGCCATTCTGCGCTGCCAGATCGACAATCACGCTACCGGGCGTCATGCTGTCGACCATCTCACGGGTAATCAGCTTCGGCGCTGGTTTACCGGGAATCAGCGCCGTAGTAACGATAATGTCTACCTCTTTCGCCTGAGCGGCGAACAGCGCCATTTCGGCCTGAATAAAGGCGTCGGACATCTGTTTGGCATAGCCGTCACCGCTGCCCGCTTCCTCTTTAAAGTCCAGTTCGAGGAATTCGGCGCCCATACTCTGCACCTGCTCTTTAACCTCCGGACGAGTATCGAAGGCGCGCACGATGGCGCCCAGACTACCGGCAGCGCCGATGGCTGCCAGCCCGGCAACACCGGCGCCAATCACCATTACTTTGGCTGGAGGAACCTTACCCGCAGCGGTGATCTGACCGGTGAAGAAGCGCCCGAATTCATGCGCTGCCTCAACGATGGCGCGATAGCCCGCAATATTCGCCATGGAGCTCAGCGCATCCAGCGACTGGGCGCGCGAAATACGCGGCACCGAATCCATCGCCATCACCGTAATCTTGCGTGCCGCCAGTTTATCCATGAGTTCCGGATTCTGCGCCGGCCAGATAAAGCTCACCAGCGTCGCGCCATCGCGCAGTTGGGCAATCTCATCGTCCAGCGGTGCGTTCACCTTCAACACTATGTCCGACTGCCACACCTCGGCGCCAGCCGCCAGACTGGCCCCGGCGCGGACGTAAGCCTCATCCTCAAAACTCGCCTTGATCCCCGCGTTGTATTCCACCACTACGCTAAAACCCAGCTTGACCAGCTGTTCAACGGTTTTCGGCGTGGCGGCGACGCGGGTCTCATTAGCTAACTGCTCTTTTGGTACCCCAATTCGCATAATATTCCCTTCCATCCGGTTATTGATGATGGTTCGTCTGTATTTCTCACAGGCGATAACGCGCCCGACGCCAGGTTTCCCGAATACGGACGCGTAATGACCCAAAATGAAAAAAGGCGCTGTAACAACCTTTCTATAACCTACTGAAAACAGAGCCTGTGATCCATATCAGGATTCGAGACTTTTTTATATTATTAGCAAAATTCACCAGCCGTCCCGCCCTGATAGCTATTTTTACTTTAGCTGGCGCTCTGGGGGCTTATTTTCGGCGTTGTCATTGTCAATGAAAAGAATATAAGCACTTAATAAATAATAATTTTAACAATAAATTAACTTTAAAATCGATATTCCTTATCACTTTTCCCGGTTAATGCATCAATTTCCCCCTCATCGCGCCAGAGGGCACAGTACGCCCCGATTCACGATAAAAAACCTCGAAAATTGACGCAGACAATGGTACAGATTCAGTGCCATAATCAGCGGCTGACTGGAAATTATAGAGCAAGCCACTCAGTTCTCATTTTTTTGCGCAAGGCGAAGGATTAATTATGAAGCTTAAGAAGACCCTGCTGGCGTCAGCCCTTTTATCTCTGACCGCGATCTCCGCCCATGCGGCGACCGAACTGACGCCTGAGCAGGCCGCCTCCCTGAAGCCCTTTGAACGCATTACCCTTACTGGCCGTTTCACCGCCCTGAGCGATGCCGCTAAAGCCGTGTCCAGCCGCGCCGACGCCAAAGGCGCCGATGCCTTTTATATTCAGGATACCAGCGATATTGGCAACAGCGGCAACTGGCGCGTGGTGGCCGACATCTACCATAAAGACGCCCCCGCAGCAGAAAAACCGCATAACCGGGTGATCAATGGCGTGATGGAGCTACCGAAAGATCAGGCCTACCGCCTCGAGCCCTTCGATACCGTGACCATTCAGGGCTTCTACCGCTCGCAGCCGGACGTGAACTACGCCATCGCCAAACAGGCGAAGGAGAAAGGCGCGGCATCGTTCTATATCGTTCGCCAGATCGACGCTAACAACGGCGGCAACCAGATCATCACTGCTTTCATCTATAAAGCCGATGCGAAAAAGCGTGAAGTGCAGAGTCCGGACGTGATTCCGGCGGATTCTGATGCCGGTCGTGCCGCCGTCGCCAGCGGCGGCGCCGCAGCGAAGCAGGTTGAGATCCCGGGCGTTGCTTCTTCCAGTCAGCCGAGCTCTAACGTGGGCCGCTTCTACGAGACGCAGTCATCCAAAGGTGGGCGTTACACCATAACACTTCCGGACGGCACCGCGATTCAGGAAGTGAACAAAGTCACCGCGGCTCAGATGGTGCCCTTCGATAGCGTGAAGTTCACCGGCCACTTCGGCAATATGACCGAAGTTTCCTACCAGGTAGCGAAGCGCGCGGCTCAGAAAGGCGCTAAGTACTACCACATCACCCGTCAGTGGCAGGAACGCGGCGGCAATATGACCATCAGCGCCGACCTGTTTAAGTAAATCCTTATTCTGACAAATCCCGGGCAGCCACAGGCTGCCCATTTTTTTATCGATCGCGCAGCCCCCTGGCGGAACTGATTGCAAGGGGCTGACGCACTCCGTAAAATCGCGCGCTTCAGGCAGGCTAACCCGATAGCCTGACGCCGTATTCTTTGCGTGCGCCGCTCACCGGGCATGACCTGTATGACTCGCGACTTTTGGGCCGCGCGCCCCTGCGATTTGGCGCCGCCCTGATACATCAGGACACCTATGGAAAAGAAACTGGGCCTCGCCGCCCTTACCGCCCTGGTACTGAGCTCAATGCTGGGCGCGGGGGTGTTTAGCCTGCCGCAGAATATGGCCCACGTTGCCGCTCCCGAAGCGCTGCTTATCGGCTGGGCCATTACCGGCGTAGGTATTCTGATGCTGGCGCTGGCGATGTTGCTGCTGACGCGCCTGCGCCCGGAGCTGGACGGCGGTATCTTTACTTACGCCCGCGAAGGGTTTGGCGAGCTGGTGGGCTTCTGTTCCGCCTGGGGATACTGGCTGTGCGCCGTGATCGCCAACGTCTCCTATCTGGTGATCGTCTTTTCCGCCCTCAGTTTTTTTACCGATACCCCGGAGCTGCGCTTTTTCGGCGATGGCAACACCTGGCAGTCTATTGTCGGCGCTTCGCTGCTGTTGTGGTTGGTACACTGGCTGATTCTGCGCGGTGTACAGACCGCCGCCAGCATTAACCTGCTCGCTACCCTGGCAAAATTGATACCGCTTGGGCTGTTCGTGGTACTGGCGGCCATGGTTTTCCAGCTTCCCACCTTTAGCATGGACTTCAGTGGCCTGTCGCTGGGAGTGCCGGTCTGGGAGCAGGTGAAAAATACCATGCTGATCACCCTGTGGGTGTTTATCGGCGTGGAAGGCGCGGTAGTCGTTTCCGTCCGGGCGCGCCATAAAAAGGATGTGGGACGCGCCACCCTGCTGGCGGTCTGCTCTGCGCTGGTGGTTTATCTGCTGGTGACGCTGCTGTCGCTGGGCGTGGTGCCCCGCGAACAGTTAGCTTCGATGCGCAACCCGTCGATGGCCGGTTTGATGGTGAATATGATTGGTCCCTGGGGCGAAGTGATTATCGCCGCCGGGCTGATTATTTCGGTATGCGGCGCCTATCTGAGCTGGACCATTATGGCGGCGGAAGTGCCGTGGCTTGCCGCCACTCATAAAGCCTTCCCCAAAATGTTCGCCCGCCAGAACGCCAACGGCGCGCCCTCGGCTTCGCTGTGGCTAACCAATATCAGCGTACAGCTCTGTCTGGTGCTGATCTGGCTGACCAATGCCGACTACAACACCCTGCTGACCATCGCCTCAGAGATGATCCTGGTGCCCTATCTGCTGGTAGGCGCCTTCCTGCTGAAGATTGGCCATCGCCCGCTACACCGCATCGTCGGTCTGTGCGCCAGTCTCTATGGGCTGTGGCTGCTATACGCCTCCGGTCTGATGCACCTGCTGCTCTCGGTAGTGCTGTATGCCCCAGGGCTGCTGGTTTTCCTCTATACCCGCTACAGCCACGATCATGACAACTCGCTGAATATGCAGGAAAAGGCTATCATCTTCCTGATACTGGTTGCCGCATTCCCGGCAACCTGGATGCTTATGGGGTAAAGCCTGCCCCTTTGACAGGCATGCTTTAAGCATGCCTGCTGATATCTTATTTAATCTCTTTCCTGAACAGTGACTTTCTCCATAACAATTTCCTTGATAGCGCCTCTCTGCAGATGAGATTGTTACATAAAATTTACACTTCATGATTATAAACAATTCGCAACCCGGGTAACATAACTCAAAGCGGCAAGTATGCTATCGGACTCATTCAGTCATTCTCTACTACGATATAATTAACGGAGTGTACAATGCCCATCAAGATATGCCCCAGGCGCCTCCACGACTATATCGATGTTGATCAACAAATAAAACAAGCTGACTATCCGCAGTTGGAAAAGCTAAAAAATCAACTGGCTGAGCAGATGGGGCAACCTGGCTGGCACTACTCAGGACTACCCGCCATCATTAGTGTGTTTTGCGTAGTTGTGAGCTTTGCTATTCCCCAACTTGCCCTGTGGTCAATCATTTTTGACCTGGCCGCAATTCCCCGCCATAAGGTTTTTGTCGCTATCACTGCCACAGCATTGCTTTTTGCCGGGATAAACGCCATTACCCTGTTTTTATTGAGCAAAGGGGTGATTAGCGCCCTGAAAGTACTTATCGGACTCACCCTTGTGGCCGCAGTCGGGGCCATTATTTATCTACTTGCAGCAATAACTGACATACCCTATCCTGGCGTAACATTTCCGGGGGCTCTGATCTGCATCCTGTTTGCAGTGGTCAGTCTGATGAGTCTCAATAGCAACGCCTTCTGGAAAATGGTCAGTTACTGCCTGCATAATCGGGTCTGGCGCAAAATGATGTTTCTGCATATCTCTTTCGACAAAACGCGCAAACGCTGACCAAAATGCGCCATTTCCCTCCAGTCATAACCATGACAACTCGCTGAATATGCAGGAAAAGGCTATCATCTTCCTGATACTGGTTGCCGCATTCCCGGCAACCTGGATGCTTATGGGGTAAAGCCTGCCCCGTCGTACATAATAACAAGGAGGCTCCGATGGGGGAGAAACTGCAGCGCCCTGTACTGATTACCGGCGGCGGCCGCCGTATCGGTCTGGCGCTGGCGCACCACTTTCTGGACGAAGAGGCGCCGGTTGTGGTGAGCTACCGTACCCGCTATGAAGCGATTGATATTCTGGAAGAGCGCGGCGCCACCTGCCTGCAGGCCGACTTTTCCAACGATGAGGGCATCTTCGCCTTCGCTGAAGCCGTGAGGTCACGCTGCGACGGCCTGCGCGCCATTATCCATAACGCCAGCGTCTGGGAGGCGGAAAGCCCGGAGGTCCCCCGCCAGGACACGCTGGCGCGGATGCTACAGATTCATGTTCATGCACCCTATCTGCTTAACCACGAGCTGGCGCCGCTGCTGCGCGGCTATGGTCACGCCTCTTCCGATATTATCCACTTTACCGATTACGTGGTGGAGCGCGGCAGCGACCGCCATATGGCCTATGCCGCCAGTAAAGCGGCGCTGGATAACCTGACCCGCTCTTTTGCCCGAATGCTGGCACCAGAGGTGAAAGTCAACGCTATCGCCCCTGGGCTGATTCTGTTCTATGAAGAAGACGATGCGGCCTTTCGCCAGAAAACCCTCAATAAATCGTTAATGAAAATTGCACCTGGCGAAAAGGAGATTATCGATCTGGTAAGCTACCTGATGACCAGTTGTTATGTCACCGGACGCAGCTTCGCCGTCGATGGCGGTCGCCCCCTGCGCTGGTGATCCCTTCAGGACATCCTGGATGAGCAAAATCGTATTTGTGGAAGACGACCCGGAAGTCGGGTCGTTAATTGCCTCATGGCTGGGACGGCATAATATCGATGTCGTGCTGGAAAATCGTGGCGATCGCGCCGAACAGACCATCCTTCGGGAGCAGCCCGATCTGGTGTTACTGGATATTATGCTGCCCGGCAAAGACGGTATGACCCTGTGTCGCGATCTGCGGCCCCAATGGTCAGGTCCTGTCGTGCTGCTGACCTCTCTCGACAGCGATATGAATCATATCCTGGCCCTGGAGCTGGGCGCCTGTGACTATATTCTGAAAACCACGCCGCCGCCGGTGTTGCTGGCGCGGTTGCGGCTGCATTTGCGTCAGGCCAGCGAACATCATACACCCACGCTGCAAACGGCCCCGATTCCACACCGCCCGCTAACCTTTGGGATGCTGCGCATCGACCCGGTCAACCGTCAGGTAATGTTAAACGATGAAGAGGTGACGCTCTCTACCGCTGACTTCGATCTGCTGTGGGAGCTGGCGACCCACGCCGGCCAGGTGATGGATCGCGATGCGCTGCTACACAGCCTGCGCGGCATGAGCTACGACGGTATGGACCGCAGCGTGGATGTCGCCGTCTCCCGACTGCGGCGCAAGCTGGGCGACAACGGCGCCGAACCCTGCCGTATTAAAACCGTGCGCAATAAAGGCTATCTGTTCGCCCCCCAGGCCTGGGAACGCTAATTATCATCGACCGCCCGACCCGGGCGGCAGGAGCCGTACGCCATGAGAAAGCTGTTTATCCAGTTCTACCTGCTGCTGTTCGTTTGCTTCCTGGTCATGAGCATGCTGGTCGGGCTGGTGTATAAATTCACTGCCGAACGCGCCGGGCGCCAGTCGCTGGACGATCTGATGAAGAGTTCCCTGTATATGGTACGCAGCGAACTGCGTGAGATACCGCCCCGGGACTGGGCTAAAACCCTTGACGATCTGGATCTGAATCTCTCTTTTACCCTGAGTATCGAACCGCTGAAGTCGTACGATCTTACCGCCGATGATATTCATCGACTGCGCGATGGCGATATCGTAGCGCTGGACGATCGCTACACCTTTATCCAGTTGATTCCCGACAGCCGCTATGTGCTTTCTGCCGGACCGGTACCCTATCTGTTCTTCCTGCATGAAATGCGGCTGCTGGATGTGGGGCTTATCGCCTTTATTGCTATCTCGCTGGCCTTTCCGGTCTTCGTCTGGATGCGCCCTCACTGGCAGGATATGCTGAAACTGGAGACCGCCGCCCAGCGCTTCGGCCAGGGACATCTGGATGCCCGACTACGGCTGGAAGAGAACTCCAGTCTGGCGCGCATGGGGCTGGCATTTAACCAGATGGCGGACAATATCAATACCCTGGTCGCCAGTAAAAAGCGGCTGATCGACGATATCGCCCATGAGTTGCGTACCCCGCTGGTGCGGCTACGCTACCGGCTGGCGATGAGCGACGATCCGGAAAGTGAAACTGCACGCGGCTTTAATCGCGATATTGGTCAACTGGAAGCGCTGATCGATGAACTCCTCGCCTGGGCGCGGCTCGATCGACCCCAGCCGGAACTCCTGTTGAGCCCCATCAATCTGAACCACTGGCTGGAAGAGCAGATAAGAGAAGCGCGCCCGCTTCACCCGGAGCGTGCTATCAAACTGGCTCTTCCACAAGCGCCGGTAACGGCCAGCGTTGATCCGCGTCTGATATCACGGGCGTTGGATAATCTGGTCAATAACGCCCTACGCTACAGCCGCGAACAGGTACAGGTAACGCTAAAAACGACAGGAGCTGCCCTGACGCTGTGCGTAGAGGATGACGGCCCCGGCGTACCGGAAGCGGAGCGTCAACACATCTTCGACCCCTTTGTACGACTCGATCCCAGCCGCGATCGCAATACCGGCGGCTGCGGGCTGGGGCTGGCTATCGTTCACTCCATTGCCACGGCGTTCGGCGGTAGCATTCGTCTTGATGACAGCCCCCTCGGCGGCGCCCGCTTTAGCCTGGAGTGGCCTATGGTGATTCAGGACACCAAACCGGCGTAATCTCAGGTTTTCCTGTCGGACGCCACGATCGCGCTGGCTGCAAACCGGCACCCGTGCTATAAATCATCAGTATGTTGTAACTAATTAAGGTGCCATCATGTCCCGTTACGATCTGAATGAACGCCTGACCACCACGTTTCGCCAGTTAGAACAGGCTCTGTCCGGGCTGCGCCAGCAGTTCGGCCCCTGTCGCCTGATGGCCGGGCGGGTATTTGAACTGCCGGTGGTAGAAAAAGGCGCCGAACATGAACCGGTCAACCAGATTGCGGTCACGCAGTTAACGGGACAGCGGGCGCAGGAAGCCGCCTGGCGTCACTTTACCCGCCTGTTCATCCAGCAGCAGTCGGAGCGCCGCAGCAGCAAAGCAGCGGTACGCCTGCCCGGTGCCCTGTGCTATTCGGTCACGACACAGCAACACGCCGTGCTGCGTGCAGGCATTGAGCAGGTAAATACCCTGAAGGCAGAGCTGGAGCAAATAGTCACCAGGGAATCTGACCTGCCCGCAGCCCGTCGTTTTGAGTGGGTACACCAGCATCTGCCCGGGTTAATTACCCTGAATGCATACCGGCGCCTGACCGCAGTGGAAGGCGCAGCCACCCTGCGCTTCGGCTGGGCCAATAAGCAGATCGTCAAGAATCTTACCCGCAATCAGGTACTGGAGATGCTGGAAAAAAGTCTACGGGCCGGTCGCACGGTGGCCCCCTGGAATCGGGAGCAGTGGGCGGAGATGGTCACCCAGGAGTACAACGATATCGCTGCCCTGCCGGAACGGGCGCGCCTGAAAATCCGTCGTCCGGTCAAGGTTCAGCCCGTGGCCCGGGTCTGGTATGCCGACAGGCAGCGCCAGGTACAGTATGCCTGCCCCTCGCCGCTGCTGGTGCTGTGCCCGGAAGGCAGCGCAGTGCCGGATATTGGCGAGCTGCTTAACTATGATGCCGATAACATTCAGCATCGCCACCGCCCCCAGGCGCAGCCGCTGGAATTAATGATTCCACGTCTGCACCTGTGGCTGGAAAAGTGACATTGTCACTCAAGATTTGATCGTGCTCCCCACCATCTCCTGCGGCCGTACCCAGGCATCAAACTGCTGTTCGCTCAGGTAGCCCAGCGCCAGCGCCGCCGCTTTCAGGGTCAGCCCTTCATGGTGAGCCTTTTTGGCAATTTCCGCGGCCCGGTCATAGCCGATATGGGTATTCAGCGCCGTAACCAGCATCAGGGAGTCGTTAAGCAACTGCGCGATGCGCTCCCGATTGGGCTCGATACCCACCGCGCAATGCTCGTTAAAGCTGGCTATCCCGTCCGCCAGCAACCGCGTGGATTGCAGGAAGTTATGGATAACCATCGGCCGGAACACGTTCAGCTCAAAGTTGCCCGAAGCGCCACCGATATTGATCGCCACATCATTACCCAGCACCTGGCTACAGAGCATGGTCAGCGCCTCGCACTGAGTCGGGTTAACCTTGCCGGGCATAATCGAACTGCCTGGCTCGTTTTCCGGGATTTTTAACTCACCAATACCGCTGCGCGGCCCCGACGCCAGCCAGCGGACATCGTTGGCAATCTTCATTAGCGAAGCCGCCAGCCCTTTCAGGGCGCCGTGGGCATGAACCAGCGCATCGCAACCAGCCAGCGCTTCGAATTTATTGGGCGAAGTGACAAAAGGCTGGCCGCTCAGACGGGCTATCTCCTGCGCCACCCGCTCAGCGTACTGAGGATGGGTATTCAACCCGGTGCCGACAGCAGTGCCGCCCAGCGCCAGCTCCGTCAGATGCGGCTGGGCGGCCTCGATATGACGCCGGGCGTGGCTTAACATCGCCACCCAGCCGGAGATCTCCTGCCCCAACGTCAGCGGCGTGGCGTCCTGCAGGTGGGTTCGGCCTATTTTGACCACATCCTGGAAAGCCCCCGCTTTGTCGTGCAGAGTCTGGGTAAGACGCGCCAGTTGCGGCAACAGTTGCTCATTCAGCGCCACCAGCGCCGCTATATGCATGGCGGTGGGAAAGACGTCGTTCGAACTCTGGCTCTTGTTGACATCGTCGTTGGGATGCACCAGACGCTTCATGCCGCGTTCGCCGCCCAGCAGTTCGCTGGCCCGGTTCGCCAGCACCTCATTCATATTCATATTACTTTGGGTTCCGGAACCGGTCTGCCAGACCGCCAGCGGGAATTCATCCGGGTGCTGATCTGCCAGAACTTCATCGGCGGCGCGAATAATGGCTTCGCCCTTTTGCCTATCCAGCAGACCGAGATCCTGGTTTACCCGGGCCGAGGCCCGCTTGGTCAGCGCCAGCGCCCGAATCAGCGCCGGGGGCATTTTTTCTACCGAGATACGAAAGTGCTCCAGCGAGCGCTGGGTCTGGGCGCCCCAAAGCCGGTCCGCAGAGACCTCGATGTCGCCCATAGAGTCATGTTCGCGACGCGTTGCTGCCATAACGCACTCCTGTGTACCAAAAAGGGTTCAACGGTTTGAGTATGCGCCAGGACAGGGAAAGGGTTTGGTGCTTCGTGCGATATAAAAGGCCGCCCGACGGCGGCCCTGAAGGTTATTTAACGCAAATCTCGCAGCGGCTGTTCTGGATCTGCTGGAAGAAGTCATTGCCCTTATCATCCACCAGAATAAAGGCCGGGAAGTCTTCAACCTCGATCTTCCAGATAGCTTCCATCCCCAGTTCCGGGTAAGCCACGCACTCCAGATGCTTGATGCTCTGCTGCGCCAGCACCGCCGCCGGACCGCCGATACTGCCCAGGTAAAAACCGCCGTGCTTATGACAGGCATCAGTCACCTGCTGACTGCGGTTACCCTTGGCCAGCATCACCATGCTGCCGCCGTTGGCCTGTAGCTGATCGACATAGGAGTCCATACGGCCCGCGGTGGTGGGCCCCAGCGATCCTGATGCATAGCCTTCCGGCGTTTTGGCCGGGCCCGCATAGTAGATGGGGTGATCCTTAATGTACTGAGGCAGCGGCTCGCCGCTGTCGAGCAGCTCTTTGAGCTTCGCGTGAGCGATATCGCGCGCCACGATGATGGTACCGTTCAGCGACAGGCGCGTCGCCACCGGATACTGCGACAGCAGCTTGCGGATCTCATCCATCGGCTGGTTAAGATCGACATTCACCACCTCGCCTTCGCCAGAGCGGCGCAGCGCCTCGGGAATAAAGCGCCCTGGGTTCTGCTCCAGTTTCTCGATCCAGATACCGTCGCGGTTAATTTTAGCCTTGATATTTCGGTCCGCAGAGCAGGAAACCCCCATCCCCACCGGGCAGGAAGCGCCGTGACGCGGCAGACGAATCACCCGCACATCGTGCGCGAAGTACTTACCGCCGAACTGAGCGCCCAGCCCCAGATTGCGGGCCTCCTGCAGCAACTCTTCTTCCAGCGCGACGTCACGGAAGGCCTGACCATATTCGTTACCTTCGGTCGGCAGCCCGTCGTAGTATTTGGTGGAGGCCAGCTTCACGGTCTTAAGGTTGGCTTCAGCCGAGGTGCCGCCAATCACAAAGGCGATATGGTACGGCGGGCAGGCCGCGGTCCCCAGGGTTCGCATCTTCTCGACCAGGTAATTCTTCAGGCGCCCGGGATTGAGCAGCGCGCGGGTCTCCTGGTACAGATAAGTTTTGTTGGCAGAGCCGCCGCCTTTGGCGATGCACAGGAACTTATATTCCGCGCCGTCGACGCTATAAAGGTCAATCTGCGCCGGCAGGTTGGTGCCGGTGTTCACCTCTTTGTACATATCCAGCGCCGCGTTTTGCGAATAGCGCAGGTTATCTTCAATGTAGGTGTTATAGATCCCGCGCGACAGCGCCTCTTCATCGCCACCGCCGGTCCAGACTCGCTGGCCCTTTTTACCGACCACGATCGCGGTGCCGGTGTCCTGACAGGTCGGCAGCACGCCGCGGGCAGAGATTTCTGAGTTACGCAGGAACTGCAGCGCCACATAGCGATCGTTATCACTGGCTTCGGGATCGTCAAGGATGGCGGCGACTTGTTGCTGATGGGCGGTGCGGAGCATAAAAGAAGCGTCGTGAAAGGCGTGCTGAGCAAGCAGCGTCAGGGCCTGAGGATCGACTTTTAGCACCTCCTGCCCTTCGAACTCTGTCACACAGACGTGGTCGCGGGTCAGCAGATAATATTCGGTGTCATCGGGTTTGAGCGGAAAAGACTCCTGGTAGTGGAAGGGTTTGTTCGACATTTTTTCTCTCACTTGCTACTTCAGGGTAAGCATCCATTCCGACGCGCGCCGCGCGTCAAAATCACCATAACAATATGCCACACAATCATACACATCTTCTTAACAAAAACTGAGACTAGTACGACTTTTTGTTGTGCCTGGTTACTTCATTCAAGGGAACTGGTTTAATAACGTCAGACTTTTTCTGATCAATTACAGGGCATTGATAATGCAAAAATTAATCAATTCAGTGCAAAATTATGCCTGGGGCAGCAAAACAGCGCTAACCAGACTATACGGCATCCCGAATCCCGACAATCTGCCAATGGCGGAATTGTGGATGGGCGCGCATCCTAAAAGCAGTTCCCGGGTGGCGATGGCCGATGGTAGCGAACGCCCCCTGCGCGCGCTTATTGATGAACAGCCTGAAAAGCTGCTCGGCGATGCGGTAGCCCGGCGTTTCGGCGAACTGCCCTTTCTGTTTAAAGTACTGTGCGCCGACCAGCCGCTCTCAATTCAGGTACACCCCAACAAGCAGGCTTCCGAAATCGGTTTTGCTAAAGAGAATGCCGCCGCTATTCCGCTGGATTCGCCGCAGCGTAATTATAAAGATCCCAATCACAAGCCCGAGCTGGTTTTTGCGCTCACCCCTTTCCTGGCGATGAACGCCTTTCGTGAGTTCAGCGAACTCCTGCCCCTACTCCGGCCGGTAAAGGAAGCGCACCCTGCTATTGAACGCTTCCTGCAACAGCCTGATGCCTCTCAACTGCGCGAACTGTTTGCCGGCCTGCTGAATCTGGCAGGCGACGAAAAACGCCAGGCGCTGGATATCCTGAAAGCCGAACTGAACAACCAGCAGGGTGAGCCCTGGCAGACCATTCGCGCCATCGCGGAGGTTTACCCGGACGACAGCGGCCTGTTTTCGCCGCTGCTGCTCAACGTGGTGAAGCTGAACCCCGGCGAGGCGATGTTCCTGTTCGCCGAAACGCCCCATGCCTATCTGCAGGGCGTGGCGCTGGAAGTCATGGCCAATTCCGATAACGTGCTGCGCGCCGGTCTGACGCCGAAATATATCGATATTGCGGAGCTGGTGGCCAACGTGCGCTTCACGCCGCGCGCCGCCGATACCCTGCTGACCCAGCCTGAACAGCATGGGGCGGAGCTGGACTTCCCGATTCCGGTGGATGATTTCGCCTTCTCCCTGCACGACCTGGGTGCCGCCCCGGCTTCGCTGAGTCAGCAGAGCGCCGCGATTCTGTTCTGCATTGAGGGTGAAGCGCAGTTGGAAAACGGCGGCCAGACTCTTACCCTCAAACCCGGGGAGTCGGCCTTTGTTCCGGCCAGCGACGGCCCGGTTAACGCCAGCGGTAGCGGTCGCCTGGCCCGGGTCTATAACAAACTCTAATCTTTCAGGGCGCCATCCGGCGCCCTTTTCTCTCTTTTTCCTGAGCCACGAATAAGTTACTGAATTTTTATACGGAGATTGTTAAGCTTTTTTGGAAGGCTGTTACATTCTGCCGGGCCCCTGCGTCCGGTCTCATAGGGAAACGAATTTATGAAAAAATCTCTGGTTGCCGTAGGTGTTGTTGTTGCGCTGGGTGTCGTCTGGACCGGTGCCTCCTGGTATACCGGCAAACAGCTGGAGCAGCGTATCGCCCAGGCGGTCGCCGATGCCAACGCGCAGATCAAGCAGACCGCGCCGCAGTCCGGTCTGGTCCTCAGCTATCAGGATTATCAGCGCGGCCTGTTCTCCAGTCAGTTGAAGCTGGCGCTGAAAACCGATCCCGCCGCGCAGAAAAGCTGGCTCCCGGCAGGCAGCACCATTCTGCTCGATGAAAAAGTGGATCACGGCCCCTTCCCGGCCAGTCAGTTGAAGAGATTCAACCTGCTGCCCGCCATGGCCTCGGTACAGACCACGCTTATCAATAACGACACCACGAAGTCGCTGTTTGAAAGCACCGGCGGCAAATCCTTTATTGATGTGGATACCCGCGTCGGCTACAGCGGCGATACCTCGTCGGATATCGCGCTGCGCCCGCTTGAGATGACCCACGAGAAAAACAAAGTGGTATTCGGCGGTGGTGAATTTACCGCAGACGTCAGCCGCGACGGCGATACCATGGCCCTTAAAGGCGAAGTGGGCAACGCCAGATTCACCGGCCCTAACGAGTACGACCAGCAGGTGGGTATGGCGATCGACGGTTTTAATATCGACGGTGAAACCAGCATGACCGACTTTAAAGAGCGGGTCGGCAACCAGAAGCTGAACGTCGATAAGCTGACGCTGAGCATCGAAGGTAAGGATATGGCGACTCTGGAAGGACTGGCGCTGAATGCGGTCTCCCGGGTGGAAGAGGATGGCAAGCATCTGGGCGGCCAGCTCGACTACACGCTGAAGGCGCTGCAGGTTCAGAACCAGAATATGGGGAGCGGAAGCCTGATGCTGAAGGCCAGCCGCATTGACGGCGCCGCGCTGCATGAGTTCAGCCAGAAGTATAACGCCCAGGCTCAGGCATTGCTGGCGGAGCCCGGCATGATGGAGGATCCCGAACGCTATCAGCAGCGCGCCACCGATATCCTGCTGGCTAACCTGCCGATTCTGCTGAAGGGCGAGCCGCAGGTTTCCGTCGCGCCGCTGAGCTGGAAGAATGATAAGGGGGAAAGCACCCTGAACCTGAATCTGACCTTCAAACAGCCGCAGCAGCAGGCGCAGCCCCAAACGCCTCAGCAGGCCGCCGACGGCATTATCAAAACCATGGACGGCAACCTGACCATTCCGATGCCGATGGCCAAAGCGCTGATGACTCAGGTGGCGAAACTGGAAGGCTATCAGGATGACCAGGCGGCGAAGCTGGCTGACCAGCAGGTTCGTGGCCTGGCGGCGATGGGTACCATGTTCCACCTGACCAAACAGCAGGATGATAACATCACCAGCGTGCTGAAATATGCCGATGGTCAGATCGATCTCAATGGCGAGAAGATGCCGCTGGAAGCATTTCAGGGAATGTTCGGCCTGCCTCTGGATAACGGAAGCCCCGCCCAGCCTGAACAAACGCAGCCGCAAACCCCGACGCCGTTCCCGCCTCAGTCCGGCGGACAGTAAAGCAACACTCCCGGGTTATCGAATAAATATAAGAGCAGGCGGCAATGCGCCTGCTTTTTGTTGTATACAGAAAACCCCCAGCCAGGCTGGGGGTTACGTGAAGCTTTCAGCTATAAATCAGTTATATAAACCCCTTTTGATTTGTTAAAACACCTTGCGATCTGGCAACTGCAAGGGTTAAACAAGAAATCAAAAGGGGGTCCCAATAGGGGACGAAAGGAGCTTAGCGCATACCCGATGGAACTGTAAATATCACATATTTTTTGCGCCGAAATACCGGAGACAGGTGTTCTATGGAGGGAAGCGCAGGGCGATAGGTAAGATCTTAAGAAAGCTGTGTGAATGGAAAAGCGTGAACATACTGGAAGCGGAATGCTGTGTAGATCATATCCATTTCTCCTGCGCGTTCATCAGTCCCAGATAAAGCAGCTTCAACAGACTGTTTTCATTCGGGAAAGCACCTTTAGTTTTGGTCAGTTTTCTGAACTGCCGATGTACCGATTCAATCGCATTCGTGGTGTAAATGACCTTGCGGATATTCGCCGGATAGCGGAAGTATGCTGACAGGTTTTCCCACTTGCGACGCCACGACTGGAGTACCACCGGATATGCTGGCCCCATTTCGCCTCCAGTTCATCCAGCGCCGTTTCTGCCGCTTCTTTTGACACCGCACGATACACCGCTTCAGGTCAGCCATGAACGCTTTGTGGTGTTTTGACGCCACATATTTAATCGAGTTGCGTATCTGGTGAATGACGCACAACTGAACTTCTGTCTGCGGATAAATGCTGTTTATCGCCTCCGGGAAACCTGTCAGCCCATCCACGCAGGCGATCAGGATATCTTCCACGCCACGGTTTTGCAGGTCTCTTAATACCGACAGCCAGAAGTTCGCCCCTTCGCTTTCCGACAGATACAGGCCCAGGACTTCCTTTTTGCCCTCAAGATTCAGCGCCAGCACGGTATAAACTGCCTTGCTCTGGTAACGACCATCCTCACGGATTTTATAGTGAATGGCGTCCAGCCAGACGAAGGGATAAACCTTCTCCAGCGGGCGCTGCTGCCACTGTTTTAGTTCAGGAATGACTTTGTCGGTTACTGCACTCATGGTGGCGGTTGAAACGCTGAAGGCATAAAGCTCTTCAATCTCCCGGCTGATGTCCTGATAACTCATCCCCAGCGCAAACAGGCGAATGATCTTGCGTTCGATCTCGTCGGACAGCGTAGTCTGATGCTTCTTCACTAGTTGTAGCTCAAAAGTGCCGTTGCGATCGCGCGGGGTTGTCAGTTCAAAACTGCCTGTCGGGGCTTTAATGGTCTTTTTTCCGGAACCATTTTTACGGTTTGCTTCCACATCCTGAGCCAGATGGGAATCAAGCTCAGCAGACAGGGCTGCCTCGGTTAACTGCTTGATTAATGGCGTTAAGATACCATCTTTGCCTGTTAATGCCTGACCGGATTGAAGGGCTTTAAGTGCTTTGTCAAAATCGAAGGGCTGGGACATGTGTCATTCCTTTTTGATTATATATTGACTTGAATGACACAGAATTTCTAACACTCCCGGCATTACCGGCATTACCGGCATTACCGGCATTACCGGCATTACCGGCTATGCCGGAGGATATTTATTTTTTTACTTACCCGATTTTAATTCCCATCACGCTACCTGATGCAACTCCACACCATGTTGAACAAGCAGCTCCACACTTGAAGCAGCATGCTGGTAAATCTCATACTGAATCCCACCGGTCACAACCTGGCCGACATCCTGCCATTCATTGTGAGACAGGTCTTCCACCTTCAGCTCCACCACATCACCTTTATCACCCGTGATTGCCAGCTGCTGGTTTCCATCCCCCACAAACAGATTGGGATGCGCCTCACTGAGAATATCATTCAGGGTCAATTGCAGTTTGTCCTGCATACCATCGGTCAGCTCGATGGTATGACTATCTTCCGTTAACATCTGAGAAAATGCAGCCGCTGAGAATGTATCTCCCGAACAATCCGACGCATAGTGGCCGGTAATATTATCAACAATAATATATTTTGGAGAGGGATCTTCCCACCACTGAATCATGGGAGCTACAGCAGTCAGCTGCACGGAGGCGATATGCTCTCCCCCCGTTGCCACATAGCTCATCGTCGTTCCCCCGACATTCCCATAGACATCCTGATGCAGGACTTTACCGTTTTCATCCAAATAGGCAGCAATAATCTCTCCCTTCGTCACAAGATGGCTAACCTCAAATGAAATCCACGATAGTGGATGATCCATATTCAACGTTACCGAAGCATCCTTGGATAACACCATAGCGCCATTGCAAATTCCGGGTCTGACGGTACTACACGGCGTACCGGATGAATTCACGCTTATATCGAAATGCTCCAGATGGAAAACGCCCCCTTCACAGAAGGCGGCAGCCGCCGCGTCATTAAACGTTTCTGTAAATTCTCCGCTTACGCAAGGAGCAGAAGCCTGCACATTGATCGCAAAATCGCCTGAGTGGGCGCTTATATTACCCGCTGCATCGGTCGCCGTGGCGGTGAAGGTGTGTATCCCCCCACCGAGCGTCGACGGCGTAAAACTCCACCCCCCGCTGCTATTGGCGATGGTCGACCCCAGCAGCGTACCACCTTCATAGACTCTCACCACGCTGTTAGCTTCCGCCAGACCATTCAGGGTCGGGGTGGTATCATCCGTCGTTCCCCCGTTCCCGTCATATCCCTGCGTCGCCCCCACATCATCATAGTAGTTACTAATCACGGGGGCATCCGGCGCTGTTGTGTCGGCGGTATAAACATTAATCACAAATGCACCTGACTGCGCGCTAGTATGGCCCACCGTATCGGTCACCGTGGCGGTGAAAACGTGGCTACCGTTGCCAAGCGCCGACGGCGTAAAGCGCCACCCGCCATTATTTTCGACCAGGGTCGACCCCAGTAACATGCCCCCTTCATAGATCTTCACCACACCGCCTGCTGCCGCCAGGCCATTCAGGGTCGGGGTATTATCGTCCGTTGTTCCCCCGCTCACGCTGTATCCCTGCACCGGACCCACGTCATCGTAATAGACGGCTATCGTCGGCGCATCCGGTACTGAGGGATTGTCCTCGTTGCTGCCTACCAGATTCACCGTGTAGCTGGCGCTGGTACTGGTATTGCCCACGGCATCTGTGGCAGTAGCAGTGAAAACCATGGTCCCCTGCGTGGACGGATAGGGGTTACTTCCCATCGTCAGCGTCCAGTAACCGTTGCTATCCGCTATCGTCATATAGTTAGCCGAATATTCCCCCCCGTTCACCGACAGATGAATGGTCACGATGCTATCCGCTTCTGCGGTACCGCTCAGCTTCAGTAGTTTATCATCCGTCACGCCGCCATCCGGGACATTGCCCGTCACGCTGCCCACGTCGTCATAGGCGCCGGTAATGGCCAGCGAGCCCGGCCCCCGGGTATCCAGAATATATTCAAAGGTATCCGACGTCGCTTCCTGGCCGGAATTACCCAGCGAGGCTCTGACCGTAATATTGTGCGTTCCGTCCCCACTCAGCGGCGTTAGCGGCGTGAAGCTCCACGCACCGCTGCCGTTTGCCTGCACCGAGCCTAACAGCGTTGCGCCGTCGTAAATACGCACCACCGCATTCGCATCTGCGCTGCCATGAAAGGTCGGCGTCGTATCATCGGACGCACCACCGAAATATACCTCACCCACAATCGTGCCGGCATTATCCGTCGCCGCATCGATCACCGGTCTATCGATAACCACATCGTAATCCGTCGGGACGGTGTAAATAGTATAAGGCAGGGAAATCAGCAGCGAATCGCCACCCGGATCCTTGATCACCGTCTGAAAAATATACTCATGATTGATCTCCAGCGGCTGCCCCGGTGTGAAGGACCAGTCACCATTCGCTCCCACCACCGCCGTTCCGGCATACTGGGTGTTGATAAAGATACGAATGGCCAGACCTTCAGCGGAATCAATATGACCGCCGATCGTCGGCGTCAAATCATCGGTCAGCCCGCCATTGGTAATATTGCCCTGCTGGCTACCGGTATTATCAGTGGCCGTGTCAATATTGACCACACCAGGCTCTGCTGGCGTTACCGTTGGCGTCAGCTCAGCACCGCGCACAATATCCAGAGACTGGAGATACTCCGAAGAGTAGGTGTTCGATGCTGCGCCAAGAATATCTCGTAAACTACTCGTTGTTTTTATCACATTATTTCCCTAAACAAAGTTAGCAAGCTATGACATTGACCCATGGCATAACATGATTTCACTAAAAAATCCCACTAAATTTAGTGGAATTACTTTCTCACAAATCATCCAAAACAAATAAAAATCATTTCAGACGAAAAGCAATCAGCCAGAAAAACATATTCGACTATATCATTAAAGCGTCTTTGATTTATTAATTTCCATTTCGTCAGATAATTTCATACAACAAAGATTTATCCATGATCTATGCCGTAACCGCCATAAGACAGTTACGGTATATGAATATTGAGTCTCTGTTACGCTACCTGATGCAGCTCCACACCATGTTGAACAAGCAGCTCCACACTTGAAGCAGCATGCTGGTAAATCTCATACTGAATCCCACCGGTCACAACCTGGCCGACATCCTGCCATTCATTGTGAGACAGGTCTTCCACCTTCAGCTCCACCACATCACCTTTATCACCCGTGATTGCCAGCTGCTGGTTTCCATCCCCCACAAACAGATTGGGATGCGCCTCACTGAGAATATCATTCAGCGTCAGCTGCAGCTTATCTTCCATGTGATTAGTTAAATCAGCGTGATGGTTATTCTGGATTACCTGAGATAATGAAACCTCTGAATGTCCGTTCGATTCCTGATCGGGCGATGTCGTTGTCTGCATCAATGGTGAAACCACGGACGAAAAAGTCTGTGCACATGCAGATGGCGCATAGTGGCCGACAATATTATCGACCCACGTATATGTCATGCTATTGCTGGCCCACCAGTGACTATTGGTGAGAGACATCTGTACGGTAGCAATATGCTCCCCTCCTGTTGCCGTATAAGATACCGTCGTCAACAAACCCGATGCTTTGCCGTAGGTTTCCGTGGCCAGTAACTGCCCCCGTTCATTCAGATAAGAAACCTGGAAGCATTCCGACGTCGTAAGATCGCCGAGCTGGAACGAGAGGCTCGATAATGCATGGTCCATATGCAGCGTTACCGTCGTGCCATTGCCAAAAATCATCGCATTGCTGCCCGGTTTTTGTGATACGGCTGGCTGATAATGATTAAATCCGGGTGAATAGAAACAGCTACCAGCGTTATACACTTTGACATCAAAATGGTTCAAATGATAAACGCCACAGTTCCCAAAATGCACCGTTCCCGCACAGTTAAAGTCCTCTGTAAACGATGACGATGAGGTCTGTACGTTGACCACAAAACCGCCCGACTGCGCGCTGACATGGCCCGCCGCATCGGTCGCCGTGGCGGTGAAGGTGTGTCTGCCATCGCCGAGCGTCGACGGCGTAAAGCTCCACTCCCCGCTGCTATTGGCGATGGTCGACCCCAGCAGCGTACTACCTTCATAGACTCTCACCACGCTGTTGGCTTCCGCCCGACCGTTCAGGGTCGGGGTGGTATCATCCGTCGTTCCCCCGTTCCCGTCATATCCCTGCGACGGCCCCACATCATCATAGTAGTTACTAATCACGGGGGTATCCGGCGCTGTTGTGTCAGCGGCATAGATATTAATCACAAAACCGCCTGACTGCGCGCTGATATGGCCCGCCGCATCGGTCGCCGTGGCGGTGAAGGTGTGTCTGCCATCGCCGAGCGTCGACGGCGTAAAACTCCACAAACCGCTGCTATTGGCGATGGTCGACCCCAGCAGCGTACCACCATCGTAGACTCTCACCACGCTGTTGGCTTCCGCCCGACCATTCAGGGTCGGGGTGGTGTCATCCGTCGTTCCCCCATTCCCGTCATATCCCTGCGACGGCCCCACATCATCATAGTAGTTACTAATCACGGGGGCATCCGGCGCTGTTGTGTCAGCGGCATAGATATTAATCACAAAACCGCCTGACTGCGCGCTGATATGGCCCGCCGCATCGGTCGCCGTGGCGGTGAAGGTGTGTCTGCCATCGCCGAGCGTCGACGGCGTAAAACTCCACAAACCGCTGCTATTGGCGATGGTCGACCCCAGCAGCGTACCACCATCGTAGACTCTCACCACGCTGTTGGCTTCCGCCCGACCATTCAGGGTCGGGGTGGTGTCATCCGTCGTTCCCCCATTCCCGTCAACCCCCTGCGATGCGCCCACATCATCGTAATAGTTATAAATCAACGGCGCATCCGGTACTGAGGGATTGTCCTCGTTGCTGCCTACCAGATTCACCGTATAGGGCGCACTGGTGCTGGTATTGCCCACGTTATCCGTGGCAGTGGCAGTGAAGACCATGGTCCCCTCTGTGGACGGATAGGGGTTACTCTCCATATTGTATGTCCAGTATCCATTGCTGTCCGCCTGCGTTATATAATTCTTCGTGTATTGCCCATCGTTAACAGACAGATGAATGGTCACCATGCAGCCCGCTTCTGCGGTACCGCTCAGTGTCAACAGTTTGTCATCCGTCACGCCACCGTCAGGAACATTGCCCGTCACGCTGCCCACGTCGTCATAGGCGCCGGTAATGGCCAGCGAGCCCGGCCCCCGGGTATCCAGAATATACTCAAAGGTATCCGACGTTGCTTCCTGACCGGAATTGAACGAGGCTCTGACCGTGATATTGTGCGTTCCGTCCCCGCTCAGCGGCGTTAGCGGCGTGAAGCTCCATGCACCGCTGCCGTTTGCCTGCACCGAGCCTAACAGCGTTGCGCCGTCGTAAATACGCACCACCGCATTCGCATCCGCGCTGCCATGAAAGGTCGGCGTCGTATCATCAGACGCGCCACCGGAATATACCTCACCCACAATCGTACCGGCATTATCCGTCGCCGCATCGATCACCGGTCTATCGATAACCACATCGTAATCCGTCGGGACGGTGTAAATAGTATAAGGCAGGGAAACCAGCAGCGAATCACCGCCCGGATCCTTGATAACCGTCTGAAAAATATACTCATGATTGACTTCAAGCGGCTGCCCCGGCGTGAAGGACCAGTCACCATTCGCATCCACCACCGCCGTTCCGGCATACTGGGTGTTGATAAAGATACGAATGGCCAGACCTTCAGCGGAATCAATATGACCGCCGATCGTCGGCGTCAAATCATCGGTCAGCCCGCCATTGGCAATATTGCCCTGCTGGCTACCGGTATTATCAGTGGCTGTGTCAATATTGACCACACCAGGCTCTGCTGGCGTTACCGTCGGCGCCAATTCGGCACCGCGTACAATATCCAGAGACTGGAGATACTCCGAAGAGTAGGCGTCCGATGCAGCACCCAGAATATCTCGCAGATTGCTTGTTTTTATCATGTAATTCCCCATAAGCATAGTTAATAGGCCGTAACATCAACCCATTGCGGATAATATAAAACCAGCATCAAAATAATACGATAAATTATAGAAATGACTTTTTTCAGAAATAAACCCGAACAAATAAAGGCAGAAATGCCTTTCCCCAGGAGGAATATAGCCAGATAACGCCTTTCTGATTATATTCAGAAAAATGTTTTTGATTTATTAAAAGATCCATTCAACAGACAATTTCACCCGATACAGGTTTACTCGTTATTTATTCATATCGCAACCGCTATAAAATAATTTACGATATGCGGGAATTATATTACCGCCATAGCCAACCGCCCCGGAATCTCCATATGCCCCAAAACGTCCGATCCCGCACCGCTTCCCATTTGCACAATCCACCATGCGGCGGCGCGCCCGATTTCACAGGCGGGCGTGGTCACCCAGGTCACCGGCAACGCTTCCAGCGATTCTTCCGGCACATAGGCAAAGGCAGCCAGTTCGATGTGGCTTTCATAATAGCTTTCCAGCCCCCCCACACCGCTGCTTTTCCCCACCCGCTGCAGGCCAAACCAGGCGCCGGTCGCCACGCGAACGTCGTGGCAAACCACCGCTGTGATCCCCGCACTGCGCCGCAGCAGCGTTACCAACGCATCCGAAGCAGGCTGAAGCCCGGATTCGCACTCCATCACCTGGTCGCTGTGAAACGGCAGCCCGTAGCGCAGCAGCGTGGCACAAAATCCCCCCAGTAGCTCGGCCCGGGTCAGCGAGTCGCTACGTCCGCCAAGCCAGGCGATACGCTGATGCCCTTTGCCGATCAGATGTTCTGTCAGCAACCGTGCAGCCTGCATATTATCCGGGCTGACCATATCGGGCGTGTCAGGATGGCTGGCACGATCGGCATAAACCAGCGGAATTCCCGCCCGATTAGCCCGTTCGCGCAGTGTGCCATCAGAGTTCGGATATCCGGCAATCACGATACCGTCCACCCCCTGCTCCAGCAGGCTTTCAGCGCTGCGAACAAGGCTGTGCCCATCGCGCCCGCCCGGTGCCAGCAGCACCATCCGCCCCTGCCGCTCCAGCTCCTCGATTAGCCCGGCAAGCAGACCGGCATAGAATGGCGCGCCGGGATCGCGCACGATTAGACCAATGGTGCCGCTCTGACCGCCGCGCAGCGCCGCCGCCTGACGGTTACGTACAAAACCCAAACGTTCGATAGCGGCATTAACCCGATCGCCGGTCGCAGCCGAAATACGCCCCTTGCCGCTTAATACCAGCGACACCGTACTGACGGAAACCCCTGCCGCCACGGCAACATCGGTAATGGTGACCCTTTTATGCAGTGTCATAATCGCTCTGTGTTTGTGATCGTTAAAACGTTTTACCTAAAATGAGATTCAAATTCCTTGCAGTCGATCGCCTTATGAGATCGCCGCTGCAATAAACTTAAGTAAAACGTTTTATCCTGCGCGGCAAATATCACCTATTTGCGTGCAGGGAGTCGTGTATGGCGGCCAGTCAAACTCAAAAAATTACGCTCTGGGAGTTTTTCCAGAACCTCGGTAAAACCTTTATGCTGCCGGTGGCGTTACTGTCGTTTTGCGGCATTATGCTGGGCATCGGCAGTTCATTAAGCAGCCACGATGTCACTACGCTTATCCCGGCGCTCGACACGCCGGTGCTACAGCTGGTGTTCACCTGGATGGCAAAAGTGGGCTCTTTCGCTTTTACCTTCCTGCCGGTGATGTTCTGTATCGCTATTCCGCTGGGGCTGGCCCGGGAAAATAAAGGCGTGGCGGCTTTCTCGGGCTTCGTCGGCTTTGTGGTGATGAATCTTGCCGTTAATTTCTGGCTGACGGCCAAAGGGATTCTGCCCACCAGCGATCCGGCGCTGCTCAAGGCCAATAATATTCGCGACACCCTCGGAATCGCCTCTATCGATACCGGGATCCTCGGGGCGGTTATCGCTGGCATTATCGTCTGGATGCTGCATGAACGCTTTCACAATATCCGCCTGCCGGATGCCCTGGCCTTCTTCGGCGGCGCCCGCTTTGTGCCTATTATCACCACCCTGGTGATGGGCGTGGTGGGGCTGGTGATTCCACTGATCTGGTCGGTGTTCGCGGCAGGTATTAACGGTCTGGGATATATGATCAACAGCGCCGGAGATTTCGGCCCGATGATCTTTGGCACCGGCGAACGCCTGCTGCTGCCCTTTGGGTTACAGCACATTCTGGTGGCGCTAATTCGCTTTACCGACGCGGGCGGCACCATGGACGTCTGCGGCCACAGCGTCAGCGGCGCCCTGACTATCTTCCAGGCCCAGTTGAGCTGCCCTGAAAACCGCGGTTTTGCCGAAAGCGCCACCCGCTTCCTCTCCCAGGGGAAAATGCCGGCCTTCCTTGGCGGCCTGCCCGGCGCCGCGCTGGCGATGTATCACTGTGCCCGCCCGGAAAATCGTCATAAGATCAAAGGGCTGTTGATTTCCGGCGTTATCGCCTGCACCGTGGGCGGCACTACCGAACCGCTGGAGTTTCTGTTCCTGTTTGTGGCCCCTGTCCTCTATCTGATCCACGCCCTGCTCACCGGTCTGGGCTTTACCGTCATGGCGGTACTGGGGGTGACCATCGGCAACACCGACGGTAATGTCATCGACTTTGTGGTGTTCGGTATCCTGCACGGCCTGTCGACGAAATGGTATCTGGTACCGGTGGTAGCCGCCGTCTGGTTTGTGGCTTACTACCTGATCTTCCGCTTCGCGATTCAGCGCTTTAATATCAGAACGCCGGGCCGCGATATTGAAAGCGTTAGCGCTGACGCGTCCCAGGTTCCGGCTGCCGTCACCGGCAAGTCAGGCTACGACAGCCCGGCTATCCTGGCCGCACTGGGCGGCGCCGACAATATTACCTCTCTGGACAACTGCATCACCCGCCTGCGTCTGTCGGTAAAGGATATGAGTCTGGTCAATAGCGACGCTCTGAAGGCTCTGCGCGCTATTGGCGTGGTGCAGCTAAATCAGCACAGTCTGCAGGTGGTGATCGGCACCCAGGTCCAGTCGGTTAAAGATGAGCTACAGACGCTGATGAACAGCGTTGAAGCCTGATATTCTCGCCCCTTCACACGAAGGGGCCATCCGTTTCAGAGGTTATATGTTCGATTTTTCACAGCCCGTCGATCGTCACGGCACCTGGTGCACCCAGTGGGACTACGTCGCCGACCGCTTCGGTACTGACGATCTGCTGCCATTTACCATCTCCGATATGGATTTCCCCACCGCCCCCTGTATCCTGGAAGCGATGCAGCAGCGCCTGAATCACGGCGTGCTGGGCTACAGCCGCTGGCAACAGCCCGACTTCACCGGCGCCATCCAATACTGGATGTCCAGCCGCTTCGCAAGCCAGGTAGCGCCACAGCAGCTCGTCTACGGACCGTCGGTTATCTATATGGTTTCCCAGCTTATCCGTCAGTGGAGTCGCGAGGGGGATGAGGTGTTGATTCATACCCCAGCCTACGACGCCTTTTATAAAACGGTTGAAGGCAATCAGCGCCAGGTACTGAGCGCGCCGCTGCGCCTGAACCAGGGTGAATGGCAGTGCGATATGGCGGAGCTGGAGCAACTGCTGGCGCGCGACCGCTGTACCCTGATGCTGCTGTGCAGCCCCCATAACCCTACCGGCAAAGTGTGGCGGCGTCAGGAGCTGGAACAGATGGCGCAGCTGTGCGAGCGCCATGGGGTGCGCGTTATCAGCGATGAAATTCATATGGATATGACCTGGAATGGTGCGCAACACATTCCGTGGTGTCAGGTGGCGGGCCGCGGAGACTGGGCGCTGCTCAGTTCGGCGTCCAAGAGCTTTAATATTCCGGCCCTGACCGGCGCCTGGGGCATTATCGCCGGGGATAACGCACGGGAGCATTATCTGACGGCGCTGAAGAGTCGCGACGGCCTCTCTTCCCCCGCCGTGCTGGCGCTGGTCGCCCATATCGCCGCCTATCGCGAAGGCGCGCCCTGGCTGGATGCCCTGCGTGAATATCTGATGGGAAATCTGCGCTGGGTATCTGACACCTTAAATAACGCCTTCCCCGCGCTTAACTGGTCTGTGCCCCAGGCGACCTATCTGGCCTGGCTGGATCTGCGCCCGCTGGGGCTTGACGATGCGGCACTACAGGAGAGGCTGATCGGTCAGCAAAAGGTCGCCATTATGCCCGGTGACACTTATGGCCCCGAAGGCGCCGGTTTTCTGCGCCTGAATGTCGGCTGTCCGCGGGTCAAACTGGAGCAAGGCGTCACGCGGCTGATTGCGGGTATAACGTCGCTACTGTGATGGAAGACAAATCATTACTTTTCTTTAAGGGAAATCTTAACAAGTAGCCACACTCATACGCCCGTTCTGGCATGATACTCCCGAGGTTCGACACAACCTCTGTTACATGCCAAACCCTTTTCATTAGCCGACCTGTGTCATGCAGGTCGGCACTTTTTTGCCAATAAAAAACCAGCCCGAAGGCTGGCAAAAGAGGCGGCTATATACGGCGAAGGTCATTGGCTGGTCTCACCGTGACCTGCGGGCGTTGTGTCCCAACACATGGGCAGACCATTTCCGCCCCGTCTTTAGACGGGAGCGCCGACGAATCCATGTTAATTTAGTTGATATTCCAGTGCGATACGAAGCCTGAGAGAACCTGGCTCCGTTGTCGGATGCGCCGGAACGGCGCGACTGCAGTGCCACCAGACAGGATGTACCTGGAATGATGGCCTGCAGGCAATATAACAACCCAACTAAGATTTTTCCATGATTTTAGTATTAAATATATGTTAAATGTCTTTATTAATTAGTATCTTGCTGGTTATTCAACCATTTTCGCCATTGGCGAGTCAGATTTTGCCGGGTAGCGGATGTCGATTTCACCCTAAACCCTTATACTGTAGCGCACCGTAAAGCAGACTAAAGAGTGCGACCATGATTGACTCCTCCCTCCCGTTAACCGACCTGCATCGCCACCTCGACGGCAACATTCGCGCCGAAACCATTCTCGAGCTTGGCCGCGAGTTCAATCTGGCCCTGCCCGCCGATTCGCTGGAAGCGCTGCGCCCTCATGTCCAGGTCACTGAAACCCAGCCGGATCTGGTAAGTTTCCTGGCGAAGCTGGACTGGGGCGTGAAAGTCCTCGGCTCGCTGGAGGCCTGCCGCCGGGTGGCCAGGGAAAATGTGGAAGATGCCGCCCGCCAGGGGCTTCATTATGTGGAACTGCGCTTTTCGCCGCGCTATATGGCGATGACCCATCACCTGTCGGTGGCCGGCGTCGTGGAAGCGGTTATCGACGGCGTGCGCCAGGGCTGTCGCGACTACGGGGTCGAAGCCCGGCTGATCGGTATTCTGAGTCGCACCTTTGGCGAGGCCGCCTGTGAAGAGGAGCTGGAAGGACTGCTGAGCCACCGCGATCGCATTACCGCGCTGGATCTGGCGGGCGATGAGCGCGGCTTCCCCGGCCAGCTGTTCGTGGATCACTTCCGTCGCGCCCGCGACGCAGGCTGGCGCATTACGGTGCACGCTGGCGAAGCCGTCGGGCCGGAAAGCATCTGGCAGGCGATTCGCGAGCTGGGCGCCGAACGTATCGGTCACGGCGTGCGGGCCGTAGAGGATGCCGCGCTGATGGATTATCTGGCTGAACATCAGATAGGCATTGAGTCCTGCCTGACTTCGAATATTCAGACCAGTACCGTACCGAGCCTGGCACAGCATCCGCTGGCGCGTTTCCTGGATAGCGGCATTCTGGCGACCATCAACACCGACGACCCCGCCGTTCAGGGGGTGGAGATCCGCCACGAATATCTGCAGGCGGCTCCCCTGGCCGGGCTCAGCGCCGCCCAGGCTCGCCAGGCCCAGCAGAACGGCCTGACTATCGCCTTCCTGAGCGACGCCGAAAAACAGGCACTGCGCGCTAAAGTCGCCGCAGCCTGACCCTCACTGCCCGGCTTAACGGTCGGGCTGGTTCTGCTTCAGGCGCCGGGCGTAGCGCTGCGCCAGCACGGCGCACACCATCAGTTGAATCTGGTGAAAAATCATCAGCGGCAGTACCATCATTCCCACGCTGGCGGCCGGAAACAGCACATTCGCCATCGGCACGCCATTGGCCAGACTCTTCTTCGAACCACAAAACACAATGGTAATTTCATCTTCGGTGTTAAAACCAAACAACCGCGCCGCCAGGGTATTAACCACCAGTACCACCACCAGCAGCACCAGCGAACAGATCAACACCCACAGTAGCGCATAACCGGTAACCTGGTGCCAGATCCCTTCGCTCACCGCTTCGCTAAAGGCCACGTAAACCACCAGCAGGATCGACGAACGGTCGGTCAGATTGATCAGGCGACGATGGCGATCGACCCAGCCGCCAATCAGTGGCCGCGCCAGATGCCCCACCACAAAGGGCACCATCAGTTGCAGCACGATTTTGCCAATGGCGTGCAGCGTATCGGTATCCCCCTGCTGGGTATGTATCAACATCCCCACCAGCACCGGCGACAGAAAAATCCCCAGAATACTGGATGCCGAAGCGCTACACACCGCCGCCGCCACGTTGCCCCCAGCCACCGAGGTAAAGGCGATGGCCGACTGCACGGTAGCAGGCAGCGCACATAAATAGAGGAACCCCAGTACCAGCGGCGGGGGCAGAATGGTCGGGGGCAGCAGATTCATCGCCAGCCCCAGTAGCGGAAACAGCACGAAGGTGCTCAGGAACACCACCAGGTGCAGCCGCCAGTGTCCGGCACCGGCAACAATCGCCTCACGCGACAGCTTAGCGCCGTGCATAAAAAACAGCAGCGCAATCGCCGCCGTGGTCAGCATCTCAAAACCGTTTTGAATCTGCCCCTGAGCAGGGAACAGAGAAGCAATCACCACCACCCCAATCATGACCACTAAAAAGCGATCGATTTTCAGACGCTGTAACCAGCCCATCGTAAGTCCTTGTTGTTATTCATTCGGGCGATTGTAGCAATAGCGGCGGGAAAAGCGAGGGCAGCGGGACGCCGCCCCCGAATCTGTGGCGGGCTTAGATCAGGCTGAGGGTGGAACGATGTCGGGCGGAATCGATGCCAAGTTCAATCAGCTCCATGACCCGAATCGCCTGGCTGGCCGGAACCGGGTTTTCCCCCTGTCCATTCAGCGCATCGCGAATGGCGGCATAGTAAGCGGGATAGTTGCCGGGTACCGTCAGCAACGACTGTTCGGCCATCAGGTCGCCCTGGGCCAGTGTCAGAGTTCCGTCACGCATATCGTAGCCCCAGTCTTCCAGCGGCGGACGCTCGCCGACCTTCAGGCGATCTTCCTGGGGGTCCAGTCCCCATTTTACGTAGCTGCCACGGGTGCCGTGCACGATATAGCGCGCCGACTCCGCCGCCGCCAGCATCGAGGCATGCAGCACCACCCGCCGCTGCGGATAGTGCAACACCGCGTGGAAATAGTCCGTGGTCTGCGCACCAGGGCGTAATTGCGCCAGATCGACCGTCATGCTGACCGGCAGGCCAAACAGCACCAGCGCCTGGTCCAGAAGATGCGGCCCCAGATCGTACCAGATGCCGCTGCCTACGCCAGCCTGTTCACGCCAGCGATCGCGCACCTGCGGACGGAAGCGATCGAAGTGCGACTCCATATAGGCCACTTCCCCCAGAGAGCCCTCTTCAATCAGCTTTTTCAGCGTCAGGAAGTCGCTGTCCCAGCGGCGGTTGTGGAACACCGAAAGCAGCAGTCCGCGACTTTTAGCCAGAGACTCCAGCTCGCGGGCCTGTGACAGTGTCACCGTAAAAGGTTTATCCACCACCACATGCTTACCAGCCTCAAGGGCGGCCTTTGCCAGTGGATAATGGGTATCATTGGGTGTCGGGATAACGACTACATCAATCTGCGGATCGTTAAACAGCGCCTGGGGTGTGGCAACCACTGGCGTTGATGGCCAGTCGGCCTGCACTTTGGCTTCATCGCTGCTGGAGATTGCCGCCAGGGTCATGCCGACGGTACCGGCAATTAGCGGCGCGTGGAAGGTCTTACTGGCGTAGCCATAACCCATTAATCCGACTCGGATAGTGTCACTCATTACAGATTCTCTCCCGTTGGTGGACCCGGCCATTTCACACCATTCACTGCAACGCCTCAACCGCTGAGCCGCCAGACTGCGTATTTTAGCGCTCCGGACAGCACCGCCATATCCGTTACAGCAACGTATTGAAACTTAAAAATCAATAAAATAGAGAGTTGTGAAAAATTTTCTAACCATTTGAATTACAGGTTACAAGATACCCGCGAGATCATGAGTCTCCATTGCGTAGCCGCTCGCCTCCCGGCGTTGCTCTGTTCAATTCTGGTCAGTTACCCGAACCGGTCTGGCGCTTCCCGGAGCAGGCCTGGTAGTATTTTCCAGGAATTGGCTTATAATCCCCGCGGCGTCGTATTCCGGCGCCGCTGTTGTCTATGATTTCCGGAGGAAAAATGACCATCACTCAGGCACCGCGTATCGGAGGCTGGCTCTATATTCCCCTCGCCTGGCTATTGCTGACGCTGCTCAGCACCGGGGTCGCGCTGGCGCTGTATGCGATGGTTTTGATCTCTGCTGATGCGCATCAGGCCATCCGTCTGCATAGCGGCGGTCAGATCTCTCTCTGGTATCTGTCGCTGTTCAGCACCCTGGTGATGTGGTGTTATACGCTGTGGCTGGCCATCGCCTTCTTTAAGCGGCGCGGGCTGGTGCGTAAACACTATATTGTCTGGCTCCTGATTGGCGTGCTGCTGGCGCTGAAGAGTTTTGCGTTTTCACCCATTAGCGATGAACTGGCGCTGCGCCAGTTGCTGTTCCCGCTGCTCGCAGCCGCGATACTTGCGCCCTGCTTCCGGCGCTCCGCCCGGGTAAAAAACACATTTGTTAATCCATAAAATAACCCCACAGAGTTGCGGTTGTCGCTATCGGTCATTTGGCCGATAATAGGCGGCTTTTTTTAATTCAGGTCGAATCATGGCTGACTATCTGCTTTTGTTTATCGGTACCGTTCTGGTCAATAACTTCGTTCTGGTGAAGTTCCTTGGCCTGTGCCCGTTTATGGGGGTATCGAAAAAGCTGGAGACGGCGATTGGCATGGGACTGGCGACCACGTTCGTAATGACCCTGGCCACCGTCTGCTCGTGGCTAATTAACACTTTTGTACTGGTCCCTCTGGATCTGCTCTACCTGCGCACCATGTCATTTATTCTGGTGATCGCCGTCGTGGTGCAGTTCACCGAAATGGTGGTGCGTAAAACCAGCCCGGCCCTGTACCGTCTGCTCGGCATCTTCCTGCCGCTGATCACCACCAACTGCGCGGTGCTGGGAGTGGCGCTGCTGAGCATCAACCTGAATCACAGCTTCCTGCAGTCCGCCCTGTATGGCTTTTCAGCCGCCGTAGGCTTTTCGCTGGTGATGGTGCTGTTCGCCTCGATTCGCGAACGTCTGGCGGTGGCTAACGTGCCGCTGCCCTTTAAAGGCAACGCCATTGCGCTAATCACCGCAGGACTGATGTCTCTTGCCTTTATGGGCTTTAGCGGTCTGGTAAAATTCTGATGAGTATGATCGCGATTGCCGTTCTGGTTCTGACCCTGCTGGCCCTGGTGTTCGGCCTGCTACTGGGCTACGCCTCGCGTCGCTTTGCGGTGGAAGAAGATCCGATAGTCGATAAAATTGACGAACTTCTTCCCCAGAGCCAGTGCGGACAGTGCGGCTATCCCGGCTGCCGCCCTTACGCGGAAGCGGTCGGTAATAACGGCGAGAATATTAACCGCTGCGCTCCCGGTGGCGAAGCGGTTATGAACAAGATAGCTACGCTGCTGAATGTGGATCCCCAACCCATTGACGGCGATGACGAAGCCGCCCAGCCGGTACGTATGCTGGCGGTCATTGATGAGAACAACTGTATCGGCTGTACCAAGTGCATTCAGGCCTGCCCGGTGGACGCCATTGTCGGCGCCACCCGCGCCATGCACACCGTGGTCAGCGACCTGTGCACCGGCTGTAACCTGTGCGTCGATCCCTGCCCCACGCACTGCATTGAGCTGCTTCCGGCCCCCACTACGCCCGATAACTGGAAATGGGATTTGAACACCATTCCGGTGCGCGTGATTCCGACAGAACAACATGCTTAAGTTATTTTCCGCCTTCAGAAAAGAGAAAATCTGGGATTTCCACGGCGGGATTCATCCCCCGGAAATGAAAACCCAGTCCAGCGGCGCCCCGCTACGTCAGGTGCCGCTACCGTCACGGCTGGTGATTCCGCTGAAGCAGCATATCGGCCAGCAGGGCGAACTATGCGTCGCCGTGGGTGACAGCGTGCTGCGCGGCCAGCCGTTAACCCGGGGCAATGGCCGTATGCTACCGGTGCACGCGCCGACCTCGGGCACCGTGACGGCCATTGAGCCCCATGTTGCCGCCCATCCTTCTGGACTGATGGAGCCCGCCATCGTCATCGAAGCCGATGGCGAGGATCGCTGGATCCCACTGGAAGGCTGGAGCGACTATCGGCACCAGAGCCGGGAGGCGCTAATCGCCCGAATCCACCGGTTCGGCGTCGCCGGGCTGGGCGGTGCGGGCTTCCCTACCGGCGTCAAACTACAGGGCGGCGGAGAGGCGATTAAAACCCTGATCATTAACGCCGCTGAATGCGAACCCTATATCACCGCCGATGACCGTCTGATGCAGGATTGCGCCGCGCAGATCGTCGAAGGTATCCGCATTCTGGCCCATATTCTGCAACCGCGCGAAACCCTGATCGGTATTGAGGATAACAAGCCTCAGGCCATTTCGATGCTGCGCGCGGTACTGGCGGATGCCCACGATATTCAACTGCGGGTGATCCCCACCAAATATCCTTCCGGCGGTGCCAAACAGCTTACCCAGATACTGACCGGACACCAGGTTCCCCACGGCGGACGTTCGTCTGATATCGGCGTACTGATGCAGAACGTCGGGACCGCTTATGCGGTGAAACGCGCGGTGATTGACGGCGAGCCGCTGACTGAGCGCGTAGTCACTCTGACCGGCGAAGCAGTAGAGCGCCCTGGTAACGTCTGGGCGCGGCTGGGTACTCCGGTGCAGCATCTGCTGGATTTTGCCGGTTTTCGCGCCAGTCAGAAGCCGATGGTAATTATGGGCGGCCCGCTGATGGGCTTTACTCTGCCCTCGCTGTCAGCGCCAGTGGTCAAGATCACCAACTGCCTGCTGGCTCCCTCCGCCAGTGAGATGGGCGAGGAACGCCCCGAACAAAATTGTATTCGCTGCAGCGCCTGCGCCGATGCCTGCCCTGCCGATCTGCTGCCCCAGCAGCTCTACTGGTTCAGTAAGGGACAGCAGCACGATAAAGCCACGGCGCACCATCTGTCCGACTGCATTGAATGCGGCGCCTGCGCCTGGGTCTGCCCCAGCGATATTCCGCTGGTACAGTACTTCCGTCAGGAAAAAGCGGAAATCCGCGCCATCGCCGATGAAGCCCGACGCGCCGCCGAGGCAAAAGCGCGCTTTGAGGCGCGCCAGCAGCGCCTTGAGCGTGAAAAAGCGGCCCGTAAGGATCGCCATAAGCAGGCCGCGGCACAGCCCTCCACTGGCGATAAAGACGCTATCCAGGCCGCGCTGGCCCGGGTGAAGGCAAAAAAAGCCGATGCCGCACAGCCGGTGGAAGTTCAGGCTGGCACCCAACCGGATAACAGCAGCGTTATCGCCGCGCGAGAAGCCCGCAAAGCCGAAGCCAGGGCACGTAAAGCGCAGCAAAACGAAGCCCCTGCCGCCGCTGATGCCGATCCGCGTAAGGCCGCGGTGGAAGCCGCTATCGCCCGCGCCAAAGCCCGCAAGGCCGCGCAGAATCAGGCCCAGCCGGAACAAACCGAGGAGAGCGCGGCTGAACAGCCCGCCGCCGATCCGCGTAAGGCCGCGGTAGAAGCCGCTATCGCCCGCGCCAAAGCCCGCAAGGCCGCGCAGAATCAGGCCCAGCCGGAACAAACCGAGGAGAGCGCGGCTGAACAGCCCGCCGCCGATCCGCGTAAGGCCGCGGTAGAAGCCGCTATCGCCCGCGCCAAAGCCCGCAAGGCCGCGCAGAATCAGGCCCAGCCGGAACAGGCTGAGGAGAGCGCGGCTGAACAGCCCGCCGCCGATCCGCGTAAGGCCGCGGTAGAAGCCGCTATCGCCCGCGCCGAAGCCCGCAAGGCCACGCAGAATCAGGCTCAGCCGGAACAGGCTGAGGAGAGCGCGGCTGAACAGCCCGCCGCCGATCCGCGCAAGGCCGCGGTAGAAGCCGCTATCGCCCGGGTTAAAGCACGTAAAGCCGCACAGCAGCAAGTGGTCCACGAGGAATAAATGGTTTTCAGAATCGCAAGCTCCCCCTATACCCACAACCAGCGCCAGACCTCGCGCATAATGATGCTGGTTATTCTGGCCTGTATCCCGGGGATCGCTACACAGCTCTGGTTCTTCGGCTGGGGAACCCTTATCCAGTTGATACTGGCCGCTGCTGCTGCGGTCTCAGCCGAAGCGTTGGTCATCAGACTCCGTCATCAGTCCTCCGCCATTCTCGGGGATAATTCGGCCCTGCTGACCGGTCTGCTGCTGGGCATTAGCGTTCCGCCGCTGGCCCCCTGGTGGATAGTGGTACTCGGCACCGTATTTGCCGTGATCATTGCTAAACAGCTCTATGGCGGCCTGGGCAACAATCCGTTTAACCCGGCGATGATTGGCTATGTCGTGCTGCTTATCTCCTTCCCGGTTCAGATGACCAGTTGGTTGCCGCCCCAGAGCCTGGCCGCTTCGGTTCCCGGGCTCGTCGACGCGCTAAGCGTGATTTTTCGCGGCCAGACCCCGGACGGTCTGACGATGAACGCCCTGCGTATGGGTATCGACGGCATTAGCCAGGCCACGCCGCTGGATACCTTTAAGACCGGCCTGCACGCCGGACAGAGCGCGGAAAACCTGCTTCAGACGCCGATCTACGGTGGCCTGCTGGCGGGCGTGGGCTGGCAGTGGGTCAACCTTGCTTATCTGGCAGGCGGTCTGTTCCTGCTGTGGCGTAACGCCATCCGCTGGCACATTCCGCTGGCCTTTCTGGCGTCGCTGCTGGTGTGCTCTACCCTGGGCTGGTGGTTTGCCCCAGAGAGCTGCGCCTCGCCGCTGATACACCTGTTTTCCGGAGCCACTATGCTTGGCGCCTTTTTTATCCTGACGGATCCGGTGACCGCTTCCACCACCAACCGTGGCCGCCTGCTGTTCGGTGCGCTGGCGGGGCTGCTGGTCTGGCTGATCCGCACCTGGGGCGGTTATCCGGATGGCGTGGCCTTCGCCGTACTGCTGGCCAATATTACCGTGCCGTTAATCGATCACTACACCCGCCCCAGGGTTTATGGTCACCGCTAAGGAGTCGCTATGCTGAAGACCATACAGAAACATGGCGTCACCCTGGCGCTGTTTGCCGCGCTGACAACCGGCCTGACGGCGGTCGTCAACCAACTGACCAAAACCACTATTGCCAGACAAAGCGCAAGCCAGCAGAAACAGTTGTTCGACCAGGTCATTCCCCCGGAGCGCTACGATAACGACCCGCAGCAGAGCTGTTATCTGATTAGCGACCCGCAGCTCGGCGCCGGCGAGCACCGCCTGTATGTAGCGCGTAAAGGCGGACAGCCAGTAGGGGTTATCATGGAAGCCACGGCGCCGGACGGATACTCCGGCGCCATTCAGCTACTGGTCGGCGCTGATTTTAGCGGCACCGTTCTTGGCACCCGGGTAACCGAACACCATGAAACGCCGGGACTGGGTGATAAGATAGAGCTTAGCCGTAGCGACTGGATCACCGGCTTTAGCGATCGGAAGATTGAAGGCGCCGGGGATCCCCGCTGGGCGGTGAAAAAGGATGGCGGCCAGTTCGATCAGTTTACCGGCGCCACCATTACCCCACGCGCCATAGTGAATGCCGTAAAACGCGCGGGGCTGTTTGCCGAAACGCTACCGGCGCGGCTTGACCAGTTATCCACCTGCGGAGAGAGCCATGAGTAATATCAAACAGATCTTTGCCGACGGGCTGTGGAAAAATAACTCAGCGCTGGTGCAGCTGCTGGGGCTGTGCCCGCTGCTGGCCGTTACCTCCACCGCCACCAACGCTCTGGGGCTGGGGCTGGCCACCACCCTGGTGCTGACGCTCACCAATACGTCGGTATCCGCGCTGCGACGCTGGATGCCGCCCGCGGTGCGTATTCCCATCTATGTGATGATTATCGCTTCGGTGGTGAGCGTGGTACAGATGTTGATCAACGCCTTCGCCTTTGGCCTGTATCAGTCGCTGGGGATCTTTATCCCGCTGATTGTCACCAACTGCATCGTGGTGGGCCGTGCCGAGGCCTTCGCCGCCCGTAACGGCGTCTTCCATTCGGCGCTGGACGGTCTGGCCATCGGCCTGGGCGCCACCAGTGCGATGTTTGTGCTGGGCGCGCTGCGCGAAATTCTGGGTAACGGAACCCTGTTCGACGGCGCCGACGCGCTGCTGGGCGACTGGGCCCGGGTATTGCGGGTGGAGGTCTTCCATATGGATAGCCCCTTCCTGCTGGCGATGCTACCGCCCGGCGCCTTTATCGGGCTGGGCCTGTTACTGGCTGCCAAGTATCTTATTGACGAGAAAATGAAGGCGCGCCGTGCTCAGGCTTCCGGCGCGGCGATTCCAGGGACCCCGGAGAAAGCCTCATGAACAAAGCGAAACGGCTGGAGATTTTGACCCGCCTGCAGGACAACAATCCCCACCCGACCACGGAGCTCAACTTCAGCTCCCCCTTCGAACTGCTGATTGCGGTACTGCTTTCGGCCCAGGCCACGGATGTTAGCGTCAATAAGGCCACCGCAAAGCTGTTTCCACGCGCAAACACGCCCCATACCATGCTGGCGTTGGGAGTGGACGGCGTCAAAGGGTACATCAAGACCATTGGGCTGTTTAACAGCAAGGCAGAGAACGTGATTAAAACCTGCCGTCTGCTGATCGACCTGCACGGCGGCGAAGTGCCGGAGGATCGCGCCGCGTTGGAGGCGCTGCCTGGGGTGGGCCGCAAGACCGCCAATGTGGTGCTGAACACCGCTTTTGGCTGGCCGACCATCGCCGTCGATACCCATATTTTCCGGGTCTGTAACCGTACCGGTTTTGCGCCGGGCAAAAACGTTGAGCAGGTGGAAGAGAAACTGCTGAAGGTGGTGCCCACAGAATTTAAAGTGGACTGCCACCACTGGTTGATTCTTCATGGCCGCTACACCTGCATTGCCCGCAAACCGCGCTGTGGCTCCTGCCTGATCGAAGATCTCTGTGAATTTAAAGAAAAAGTGTATCCCTGACGCTTACCCCCTCTTTCATGGGGGGTACTCTCCTGCATCGCCATTCCCAAAAGATTCTGTTATCGACGAAGCACTGACCGGCGCGATCCCGTGAAAAACCACTTCAGGTGGTAGATTGTTTTTTTTCATTAGCAATTTTCTATAGATTCGTGACTGAGATCACACTGATAACATATTGTTAAATTTATGTTCTTTTTGGACAGGTAACTCATTGCTATTATTAGTGATTATTATTTGATAGCGACAGATATAACCAGACTTTTCCAAAAAGATGGTCTGATACACCATCTTTACGCTTTAACACCAGGACATATCACCACAAGATACAAAAATGCGCGGAAAATAAGATAAAAATACAACCAACTGCCATTTCATAAAATTTAACGCTGAATAACATTCATGGTAGCCGAGCTTTATTCCATTAAGGGCATGTGTAACAAGGTGTGTCAAAAGCCTTGCCTGATGCCTCAGGATAGGGAACATTACCTCCCGTTTTCCCTCCCAATATAAGAAAAAGCGCAACCGCAAAGCGGAAATACGCGAATGGCTTCTTCGTTAAATCGGAGATTAAAAAAAGAGGTATATGTGTCAACTGCAAACAAAAAACCAGCAGAAAGCGTTAGCCTGAACGCTTTTAAGCAACCGAAATCTTTCTATCTCATCTTTTCTATCGAATTATGGGAACGTTTCGGATACTACGGCCTTCAGGGGATTATGGCGGTCTACCTGGTCCGCCAGCTGGGTATGTCCGAAGGCGACTCCATCACGCTTTTCTCCTCTTTCAGCGCGCTGGTCTATGGCCTGGTCGCTATTGGCGGCTGGCTGGGTGACAAAGTACTGGGTACCAAACGCGTCATTCTGCTGGGCGCCATCGTTCTGGCGCTGGGTTACGCTCTGGTCGCCTGGTCCGGCCATGATGCCGCCGTGGTCTATGCCGGTATGGCGACTATCGCCGTGGGTAACGGCCTGTTTAAGGCTAACCCCTCCGCCCTGCTTTCTACCTGCTATGACAAAGACGACCCGCGTCTCGACGGCGCCTTCACCATGTACTACATGGCGATCAATATCGGTTCGTTCTTCTCAATGCTGGCGACGCCGTGGCTGGCCGCAGAATTCGGCTGGAGCGTGGCCTTTGCGCTGAGCGTAGTGGGTATGCTGATAACCGTGGTCAACTTCCTGTTCTGCCGCGGCTGGGTAAAGCAGTACGGTTCCAAACCGGACTTCGAACCGCTGCATTTCGGCAAACTGCTGGCGACGCTGGCGGGTGTTGTGGTGCTGGTGGCTATCGCCACCTGGCTGCTGCATAACCAGGGGATCGCACGTATCGCGCTGGGCGTTATCGCGCTGGGCATCGTCCTGATCTTTGCCAAAGAGACCTTCTCTATGCACGGCACCGCGCGTCGCCGTATGATCGTCGCCTTTGTCCTGATGCTGCAGGCGGTTGTCTTCTTCGTACTCTACAGCCAGATGCCGACCTCTCTGAACTTCTTTGCGATTCGCAACGTTGAGCACTCCATTCTGGGCATCGCCTTCGAGCCGGAACAGTATCAGGCCCTGAACCCGTTCTGGATCATGGTCGCCAGCCCGATTCTGGCCGCTATCTATAACAAGATGGGTGATCGCCTGCCGATGCCGCACAAATTCGCCATCGGTATGGTGCTGTGCTCCGGGGCTTTCCTGGTACTGCCGCTGGGTACGAAGTTCGCGACCGAGGCCGGTATTGTTTCCGTTAACTGGCTGATTCTGAGCTATGCGCTGCAGAGTATCGGCGAGCTGATGATCTCTGGCCTGGGCCTTGCCATGGTGGCGCAGCTGGTTCCTCAGCGCCTGATGGGTTTCATTATGGGTAGCTGGTTCCTGACCACGGCGGGCGCCGCCATTATCGCGGGTAAAGTTGCTAACCTGATGGCGGTTCCGGAAAACGTGACCGACCCGCTGGTTTCCCTGGAGGTGTATGGCCGCGTGTTCCTGCAGATTGGTGTGGTCACCGCCATTATCGCCGCCCTGATGATGCTGGCAGCGCCCCTGCTGAACCGCATGACTCAGGACAGCGAAGAGGCTAAACAGACCGAGCAGGCCACTGCCTGATAGCACCCTGTTTTGATCAGAAAGCCGCTGGCGTCACGCCAGCGGCTTTTTTTTTATCCGGCAGCGCACTAACATAGGTTATCTTTCAGGCCGTTCACCTAAGGAGTGACCGATGAAACTGTTTTACAAAGCCGGCGCCTGCTCTCTCTCCCCCCATATCGTGCTACGCGAAACCGGGATGGACTTCACCCTGGTGAAGGTAGATCTTGCCGCAAAGCAGACAGAAGGCGGGTCCAGCTTCTACGACATTAACCCCAAAGGCCAGGTACCGGCGCTGGAGCTGGACGACGGCACCATTCTGACCGAAGGCGTGGCTATCGTGCAGTATCTGGCGGATAAGGTGGCCGACCGGCAGCTGCTGGCGCCTGTCGGCAGCGTGAAACGCTACCAGACCCTGGCATGGCTGAATTATATCGCCACCGAGCTGCACAAGGGCTTTACGCCGCTGTTCCGTCCAAACACCCCGGAAGATTACAAGCCACTGGCGCGTCAGGCGCTGGAAGAAAAATTTGGCTATGTGGATGCCTCACTGAAGGAGAAAACATGGCTGATGGGTCAACGCTTTACGGTGGCAGACGCCTATCTGTTTACCGTACTGCGCTGGGCCCAGGCGCTGAAGCTGGATCTGACGGGGCTTAGCAATATTGAAGGCTTTATGCAGCGGATGAGCGAGCGCGAATCCGTGAAGGCCGCGCTGGCAGCGGAAAAAGCCAGCGCCTGAGAAAGCGCCGCTCTTACCCCCGGAGCGGCCTTGTTACCTATAGCGCGACGGCATTAAACCATTCGGACGGCGCCGCAATCTCATCCTGAGCAGCCACCACCTGCAGTTCATACTCTTCCATGCGCTTCGTGACCTGCATCAAACCGTATACCGCCGCAGTCACGTGTTCCAGCCCTGCCTTCAGGGCCGCGCCCTGTAACAGTTTTACCAGCATCAGACCGCTGGTGACATCGCCCACCCCAACCGGCTGACGCTCGCCGAAGTCTACCAGCGGACGACTGATATGCCAGGCTTCGCCGGCGGTAACCAGCAGCATCTCAAAGCCATGAGGATCGCGACCGGCGCGGGCCAGGTGTTTCACCAGCACAATTTTCGGTCCCTGACTGACCAGCTTGCGTGCCGCTGCGACCGCCTGTTCCACCGATGTGACATTGTCACCGCTTAACATCTCCAGTTCCAGCAGATTCGGGGCAATCATATCGCAGGCTGGCAACGAGTAGCGGGCATGAAATTCCGCTACGCCGGGCGCGACGATACAGCCTTTTTCCGGATGGCCCATCACCGGATCGCAAAACCACACCGCCTGAGGATTCGCCGCCTTTACCTGACGCACGATACGCAGGATATGCTCGCCCTGCTCCGCCGATCCCAGGTAGCCGCTCAGCACGGCGTCACAGCGCTTCAACTGGCCGATATTCTCGATACCCTGAACGATTTCACTCAGATGCTCGGGCGGCATCACACAACCTGTCCACTGCCCGTACTGAGTATGGTTAGAGAACTGAACGGTATTGAGCGGCCAGACATTGGAGCCCAGGCGACGCATGGGAAATTCCGCGGCGCTGTTGCCCGCATGGCCAAACACCACGTGGGACTGGATAGCGAGAATATTTTTCATAGTGTGAATCCGGGGAGTGTTTTTTTACCTGCCATAAATACAAAAAGGCGTGGGACAGTCCCACGCCTTTCAATCGTCAACGGGCGCCGCAAACGCGGGGTTTTACGACACCGGTGTTGCTCATCGTTATACTTGCAGTTACTTCCAGCATACCAGGCAGTAGTTTTTCTTGCCACGGCGCAGCAGCGTATAGCGCCCGAACAGGCGGTCAACGTCGCTGAAGGTATATTCCGGGTCGCTCTGCTTTTCACCGTTAATGGTGATAGCGTTCTGGGCGATGGTTTTACGCGCCTGGCCACGGGACGGCTGAAGCTCGGAATCCACCAGCGCCTGCTGCAGATCGGCGTTCTTTTCCAGTTCAATCATCGGCACGCCGTCCTGCGCCAGCTGAGCGAAATCCTCTTCGGTCAGGTCGCCCAGATTGCCGTTAAACAGGCTGCGGGTGATACGCTCGGCGGCAACCAGTCCCTGCTCGCCGTGCACCAGACGGGTCACTTCTTCGGCCAGTACGTACTGGGCGCGCGGCGCGGCACCGCTATTTTTATCTTCCTCTTCCAGCGCATTGATCTCTTCAATGCTCAAGAAGGTGAAGAACTTCAGGAAGCGGTATACGTCAGCGTCTGCGGTATTAATCCAGAACTGATAGAACTTATACGGGCTGGTCTTTTTCGGATCCAGCCATACCGCGCCGCCTTCGGTCTTACCGAACTTGGTACCGTCGGATTTGGTGATCAGAGGCACCGTCAGACCGAAGGCCTGTTTCTGATGCAGTCGGCGGGTCAGATCGATACCAGAGACGATGTTACCCCACTGGTCGGAGCCACCAATCTGCAGCACCACGTCGTGGCGCTCGTTCAGACAGGCAAAATCGTAACCCTGTAACAGGTTGTAGGCGAACTCGGTGAAGGAGATCCCCACGTCGTCGCGGTTAAGACGTTGCTTCACCGCTTCTTTGTTAATCATCTGGTTAACAGAGAAGTGTTTACCGATATCGCGCAGGAAAGTCAGCACGCTCATGCTGCCGAACCAGTCATAGTTGTTAGCGGCAATAGCGGCGTTATCGCCCTTTTCGAAGTCCAGGAAAGGCGCGACCTGGCGGCGGATTTTCTCAACCCACTCCTGCACCGTCTCTTCGGTGTTTAATTTGCGTTCGACCGCTTTAAAGCTGGGGTCGCCGATAAGCCCGGTGGCCCCGCCCACCAGCGCAACGGGCTTATGACCAGCCTGCTGGAAGCGCTTGAGGCAGAGTAACGGAACCAGATGGCCCAAATGCAAGCTGTCGGCGGTGGGATCGAAGCCGCAATAGAGTGCGATTGGCCCCTGCGCCAGTCGCTCTGCTAACGCTTCCTCATCCGTCACCTGGGCCACCAGGCCCCGCTCTTGCAATTGCTGAATCAGATTGCTTGCCATCAAATTCTCCATGTAAATACGACTGCACCTTTGCCGGTACACGGCTTTTCGCATGGGTTGCGAAAAAAGAGTGTTATTACCCAAAATAATTCAAGTGGCAGGAAGGCGGCAAGGGAGCGAATCCCCGGGAGCATAGCCGTACTATGTGACCGGGGTGAGCGAGCGCAGCCAACACACCTGCAGCTTGAAGAATGAAGGGTAATAGAATAAAGCGCCGGCCTCTACAGTACCAGCGCTATGCACAACAATTTCACGCTATCAGGGGGCCAGACGGTCAATTTGCCAGGCGTCTGCCTCACGGCGGTATAAAAAACGGTCATGGAGGCGATGTTCGCCCCCCTGCCAGAATTCAATCTGGTCCAGACTCACCCGGAAGCCGCCCCAGAAGCTGGGCAGCGGAATATCACCCTGACGAAACTTCTGGCGCAGTTCCAAAAATTTACTTTCCAGCACGCCACGCGCGGAAATACGGCTGGACTGTTTCGACACCCAGGCGCCGATCTGACTGTCGCGCGGGCGGCTGTGGAAATACTTCATCACTTCCAGCGTGGAGAGCCGTTCGGCATGGCCCTGTACGATCACCTGACGATCCAGCACATGCCAGGGAAAGAGCAGGCAGATCCGGGGATTCTGTTCGATTTGCTGCGCCTTGCGGCTGCCGAGATTGGTATAGAACACCATACCGCGTTCGTCGAAGTGTTTGAGCAGTACGATGCGCTGGAACGGCTGGCCGCTGGCATCGACGGTCGCCACCACCATGGCCGTGGGATCGGCCAGCCGCGCCTCACAGGCCTGGCTCAGCCAGCGTTCAAACAGCGGTAATGGGGCATCGGTCAGATCGCGACGACGCAGGCCGCCGCGGGTATATTCACGGCGCAGATGGGCTATCTTCTGTAAATCTTGCTGGTCAGACATGTGGATTCTTCAGGAAATCAGCGGGTCACGCTATTGTGCGCCCGCCTCCCGTAAATCTCAACTTTCGCCGTTTTGCAGCTGGCAGTTGTGCAGCACGATGCTATCCTGGCGCCAGACTGTCGCGGTATCGCCCTTCGACCAGAAAACATAGATTCCGTCGCTGTAACGTGCGCCAGAGGCGGAAATGCCCTGCTTCAGGCGTAGCTCTTTATCGTTATAGAGGAAACTGACCTCATCGCGATTGCTGTTGTGGGTGACCGACAGCGGTTGCTCATCGCACTGGTACTCAAGGGTGTCCGTGTTCATCTTATCCATCACCGAGTTATAGACCGTATGGTAATAGCTACAGCCACCCAGCATGGCTGGCAGCAGAAGAATAAACAGTTTTTTCATTGGAGAATCCTTGAATGCTTTATTATGGCGCGGACAGCCCCCACACCTGGTTAATCAATAAGTCTAGAAGGTTCCGCTACGCTGTGATTTCGTCCCACTCCGAATCTGATGGTCATTCAGCGAATTTCGCACGCATTGCCTCGCGCTCACTTCTCGCTATCCGCCGGATAGATGGCCCCGAGCAGCGTAGGACGCGAAGCGCCGGTCACCGACGGCAGATTCCCCGGCAGGCCTGACATCGTACGGGCCGCCAGCCAGGCAAAAGCCAGCGCTTCCATATCATCGCCGCTAATGCCCGCCTCATCGGTGGTCGACACTTCAATTCCCGGTAACAGCCCCGCCAGCCGGTTCATCAGCAGCGGATTACGGCTGCCGCCGCCGCAGACCAGCAGACGTTCGCAGCCGCCGCCTGACAGAATCTGTTCGGAGATGGTCACCGCCGTGAGCTCCGCCAGCGTCGCCTGGACATCCTCCGGCGCCAGCCCGGGGAAAGCGGCAAGCTGACGTTCCAGCCAGCCGTAATTAAAGTATTCGCGGCCGGTGCTCTTCGGCGGCGTCTGCGCGAAGAAGGGATCGCTGAGCATTTGCTGAAGCAGGGGTAAAACAACCTGCCCCTGACTTGCCCATTGGGCATCGCAATCGTATGGCAAGCCACGGCGACGCCAAATCCAGGCATCCAGCAACATATTGCCGGGGCCGGTATCGAAGCCGCGTACCGGTCTGTCTGGAAACAGAAGAGACAGGTTGGCAATGCCTCCGATGTTCAACACCATCCGACGCTCCACGGGGTGCGCCAGCAGCGCCTGATGAAAGGCGGGCACCAACGGCGCGCCCTGACCGCCCAGCGCCATATCACGACGCCTGAAATCCCCAACGACGGTAACGCCAGTTGCGGCGACGATCAGGTTGTTATCGCCAATTTGCATGGTGTGCGGCGCATCGCCTTCAGGTTCGTGCCACACGGTCTGCCCGTGACAACCGATGGCCACCACCTCTGCAGGCCGCAGCCCTTCACGCTGCATCAGGGTCTGTACTGCCTCTGCGAACAGTAATCCCAGACGGTGATCCAGTCGCCCCAGGGTCGAAAGCGTCAGAGGCTGTCCCTGACATACCGCCAGGATCTCCTGCTTCAACGCCGTGGGAATGGGATGACAGTAGCTGGCCTGCTGGGCCACCATGTTTTTATCAATGACGGCCAGTACCACATCCACACCATCCAGACTGGTGCCGGACATAACGCCAATATAGCGACCCGATCTCATCAGTAATTCCTTGATGCCACTCTATGTTGTGCGAATTAGTCCATCATAAAGTAGAGGCTAATACCATGAATTATTAATATTTTTTAACAAAGGCGATGGTTAATTCATGATTAACGGACAAATCATCCATCGCCATGCTTTGTCGGTTCCGTTTACTCCCGGTTCAGGCGCCGTTTTTTACTATTTTTATCCGTGGGTATAAGAACCGTATGAAACAGAAAGCTCAGATGCCGTATAATTAAGGGATGATGGATGCCCATCAGAGCATTTTATTGTGAACAGGAGATTCATAAGATGATTTCACGTGTGCTGGTAGTTTCACTGGTTAGTTTGACGCTGGCGGGTTGTGCTAACACGAGTACCCTTTCTGGCGACGTCTATAGCGCGTCTGAAGCCAAGCAGGTACAGAATGTCACCTACGGCACCATCGTTAGTATGCGTCCGGTGCAAATTCAGGCGGGTAACGATTCTAATATTATCGGTACCATTGGCGGCGCCGTATTGGGGGGCTTCCTGGGTAACACCATCGGCGGCGGCACCGGTCGTTCTCTGGCAACGGCCGCAGGCGCGGTCGCTGGTGGCGTAGCGGGCGATCAGATTGAGAGCTCCGTTAACAAAACCCAGGGCGTGGAACTGGAAATCCGTAAGGACGACGGTAACACCATTATGGTGGTTCAGAAGCAGGGTAACACCCGCTTCTCTGCCGGTCAGCGCGTGGCGATTGCCAGCAACGGCCGTCAGGTTAACGTCTCCCCGCGGTAATGCTTCAGGCGGCGTCTGCGAAAGGCGCCGCTTTGATCTGTTGTTGCAGGAAATAGCGCTCCACATCCGTCGGAACGCCTGGATCGGCCCGGGTATTAGTCCCGAATCTGCAGCGCAATAATATTCTGCTCCAGCCGCGCAATCAGACTTATCAGCAGCGCCTCTTCCTCTGGGCTAATTCCCGCCAGAATCTCACGACGGGTTTTATCAATAACGCTTTCCATTTCACTAATCAACGGCTCGGCCTTTTCGGTCAGCTTAATGCGTTTGGCCCGGCGATCGTTAGCACAGGTATGACGCGAAATCAGCCCCTTCTCTTCCAACTGATCGAGCGTACGTACCAGCGACGGCTGCTCAATGCCTATCGCTTTCGCCAGCTGGATCTGCGACTGTTCCGGCGGCAACTGATGAATGTTATGTAGCGTGACCCAGTGGGTCTGCGTTAATTCCAGAGGTTTCAGGCGATGGTCAATCAGAGCACGCCAGATGCGCACCAGCCGTGCCAGATCGGATCCCAGTGGCGATTCCAATTTCATCTCCTTTTAATATAATTAGTTTGCTAAGTTATTATAGCCATATTAAACTCGCTGCATAGCGCTTTTTTACCCAGGTATTACCCACTTAGCGCCTGTGCAGCCATCTCACATTTTAGCTATTCTATGGTGATGAGACAGTAAAGACAGCCATTATGTTCATTCTAAAGGATTATCGGCCATGAACGCCCTGTTATCCCCCTCCGGTATGCCGCTGCAGGATCTGGTTTTTGGCGCTTCGGTCTACTTTCCTCCGCTGTTCCGGGCCGTGCTGGTAGGTTTCTTTATCTGGCTGGTGGCCCACCGGCTGCTGAGAGGATGGATCTATTCCGGAGAGGTCTGGCACCCAACGCTGATGGATCTCTCCCTGTTCGTTATTTCCGTCTGTTTGGGTATGATGCTGCTGGTCTCGATACGATGAATCTGAAAACATTAAAATACTTTTCCACCCTTTTGGTTGTGGCCGTCGCTCTGGTGGCTGGCTGGCTGCTGTGGAACTACTATATGCAGTCGCCCTGGACCCGGGACGGCAAAGTCAGGGCCGAACAGGTAGGGATTGCCCCTCAGGTTTCCGGCACCATTACCGAATTGCGGGTGAAGGATAACCAGTTTGTCCGTGCCGGCGATGTACTGTTCCGGATAGATGCGACCCCGTTTCACATCGATGTGCTGAACGCCGAAGCACAACTGGCGAAGGCGCAGTCCGATCTGGCAAAGGCCACCAATGAGGCGAATCGTCGCCATCATCTGCCGAAAAACTATATTTCCGCCGAGGATATGGATACCGCCGATATCAACGTGAAGGCGGCGAAAGCCTCGGTCGCCGTCGCCGAAGCGACCCTGAAACAGGCGCGCTGGCGGCTTTCCCAAACCACCGTTACCGCACCGGTAGACGGCTGGATTACCAATCTTTCCACCCGCCCGGGCAATTACGCTGCCAGCGGCTCACCGGTATTCGCACTGGTGGACAGCCACTCGTTTTACGTTGTGGGCTACTTCGAAGAGACCAAATTGCGCAATATCCGCCCCGGCGCCCGGGCTGATATCACCCTCTATAGCGGCCATCAGAAGCTGGAAGGCAAGGTCTCCAGCATCGGACGCGCCATTTACGATCAGAGCGTAGAAACCGACAGCCAACTGGTGGCGGATATAAAACCCAATGTGCCCTGGGTGCGTCTGGCCCAGCGGGTGCCAGTGCGCATTGCGCTCGCCAGCGTGCCGCAGAATATCACGCTGGTTTCCGGCACCACCTGTACCGTCTCTATTCAGCGCTGAAAATCATGAATCTGAGCTGGCTGGAGTGGCGCAATACGCCATGGGGCAAGGCGACGGCAGGCCAGTGGCGCTATGCGCTGCGTAACAGTATCGCCATGTGTCTGGCGCTGAGTATCGCTTATGGCCTCGATCTGGATCAGCCCTACTGGGCAATGACCTCCGCTGCGGTAGTGAGTTTCCCGACCGTGGGTGGCGTTATCAGTAAAAGCCTGGGGCGTATCGCTGGCAGTATTATTGGCGCCACCGCGTCGCTGATTATCGCCGGTCATACCCTGAACGATCCCTGGCTGTTCACCTTTGCCATGGCGACCTGGCTGGCTACCTGCACCTGGGTTTCCTGCCAGTACCAGAATAACGTCGCCTATGCCTTTGCGCTGGCGGGCTACACCGCGGCCATTATCGCCTTCCCGATGGTCAACACCCTGGAGACCACCGAACTGTGGGACATCGCCCAGGCCAGGGTATGCGAAGTGATCGTTGGGATTCTGTGCGGCGCCTTTATGATGATGGTGCTGCCAAGCACCTCAGATGGCGAAGCGCTGCTTAAGGCACTGAAGAACATGCATGACCGGCTGCTGGAGCACGCCAGCATGCTGTGGAAACCGGAAACCACCGACGCCATTCGCACCGCCCATGAAAGCATTATCGGTCAGATTCTGACCATGAATCTGCTGCGCATCCAGGCTTTCTGGAGCCACTATCGCTTTCGCCAACAGAACCAGTTGCTCAACTACCTGCTGCATCAGCAACTGCGGTTGACCAGCATTATTTCCAGCATACGGCGGATGCTGCTTAACTGGCCCGACGCGCCTGCGCACCTGTGGCCGCTACTGGAAACCCTGCTGCACGATCTGGCGCGCCCGGAGGTCAGCAAATACGAGATCGCCCGACTGCTGCGCCAGATGATGCCGGAGAGCCCCGACGACTACCGGCACCGGGCCTTCTGGCTAAGGCTCCGCTATTTCTGCTGGCTGTGGCTGGACGGGCGCCGCTGGCTGTGGCGGCTGGAAACGACCACCCCGGTGGAGTCGCTCAGTCCCCCAGGTGCTCCCTCCCTCGCCCGCCACACCGATAACGCCGAAAACAGCTGGAGCGCATTCCGTACCTTCTGCGTCATTACCCTGACCGGCGCATGGTGTATCGCCACTCAGTGGGAAGCCGGTAGCGCGGCCATGACCCTGGCGGCCATCTGCTGCGTGCTCTATTCTGCCTCGCCCTCGCCGACGGGCTCGGTCAGCATGCTGCTGCGTACGCTGGGGCTGCTGTCGCTGTTCAGCTTTATGGTTAAATTCGGTCTGATGATTCAGATTTCCGAACTGTGGCAGTTCCTGATCTTCCTGCTGCCGCTGCTGATCACCATGCAGTTCTTTAAACTACAGCACAAAAAATATGCTGGTTTATGGGGGCAGTTGATCGTCTTTATGGGCTCGTTTATCTCGGTGACCAATCCCCCCGAATATGACTTCGCCGACTTTCTGAATACCAATCTGGCCAAGGTGATCGGCGTGGCGCTGTGCTGGGTGGCTTTTTCCCTGCTGCGCCCCAGTTCCGATAAACGCAAAGGACGACGCCATATCCGCGCGCTGCGCCGCGGCTTTATCGATCAGCTTAGCCGTAAGCCGCAACATAATGAGGGCGCCTTTGAATCCCTGGTCTACCATCACGTCAGCCAGCTCAGTAACAGTAAAGACGCGCTATCACGCCGCTGGCTGCTGCGTTGGGGGGTCGTACTGCTGAACTGCTCCCACGTGGTGTGGCAGCTGCGCGCATGGGAAACTCGTTCCGATCCGCTATCGAGAGTGCGCGATATCTGCATCACCACGCTGCGCGATGTGATGAGTGAACGCGGGGTCAGGCAGCGACCGCTGGCCGGGGCGCTGGCGGAACTACAGAAGATGTGCGACACGCTGTCCCGGCATCATAATCCGGCGGCGCGGGATCTGGCTGGGATTATCTGGCGTCTGCACGGTTCGCTCCAGCAACTGGAGCAGGCAGTGCCTGCCGATGAGGCACCGCCACAGGCAAAATCTTAGCCGATTACCCCACAGGCAAAGCGGGCACCGCCGCCGCCCAGTGGCTTCGGCATATCAGACATATTGTCACCGCCCACGTGAATCATCAGCGCCTTGCCTTTGATTTCATCCAGCGACTTCAGGCGCGGCGCGGTCACCGGTGAGGTGGCGCTACCATCCTGACTCACCGTCAGCACCGGCAAATCGCCCAGATGCCCGTCGCCTTCCGGCCCCAGATGCTTACCGGTATTGTGAGGGTCAAAGTGACCACCAGCCGCACCGGCGGGCGTCAGCTTACCGTCCACGGTTTTGGGATCGCAGCTACCATTGGCATGAATATGGAAACCATGCTCACCGCCCGGCAGCCCTTTCAGATCCGGCGTGAAGGTGAGCCCATTGGCGCTTTCGCTGATGGTCACCGTACCGACAGCTTCACCCGCTCCCTGTTCGGTCGCCAGTTTCATCTCTACTTTCTCGCTTGCAGCCTGCGCTGCGCCACAGGCTACCAGCAGAGCCAGACCCAGAGTTAATCGCTTCATCGTTTTCTCTTCTCCTTAAGTTTTACAGAATGACTGGCTAAGCATAGCCAGCCTGGCCACAACATGCTGCCAGGCGAATCATCTTTTTCATCATTGGGAAATTAAAATAGCGTGGGCTGTTCAGGGGTATCCTGCTCCGGCCCTTTCGCGGCACGCAGCTTGCGCAACCAGCGCTGGTGACACAGGCGCAACACCTCGCGCTTTTGGGCATCGCTCATATTTTGCCAGTTAAAGCGCTCGTCGCGACTACGCATGCAGCCACGGCAGTAGCCGCGTTCGTCGGACTGACAAACGCCGCGACAGGGGCTCTGGACGGGGAAAAACTCAAGTTGCTCAGCCACGGCACGCCTCTTTAACGGAATTGCTACAATTGAAGCCTCTCAGGCGCCGCGATGCAAGCGCGGCGGCTCAAATTTTATCCATCGAGACATTAAGGTCTGATTAATCTTTTCTCAGCAAACTGTGCGCAGCAACCGTACAGGAAGAGATCCCGATGCTGCTGAAAAATAAGTTACAGTGTAATGACTCGCTGTTTAATTTGCTGTGCGCCACCCTCTTTACCCTGATTAATGCGTTGTTTATCCGTCGCAGCTGGCAGGCCATTGCCCCCCATTCATCGCGTGAGTTTTTATTCGCCGCTTCGGTACCGCTGGTGCTGTTTTGCGCCTGGCTGGCGATCTTCAGTCTGATAACCCTGCCGCTACTGCGTAAGCCTCTGCTGGCAGTGCTGATCGTCGGCTGTGCCGTCGCCAACTATTTTACGTACAGCTACGGCGCGGTCATTGATACCAATATGATGCGCAACGTTTTCGAAACCGATATTCAGGAATCGATGGCGCTGATTACGCCACAGTTACTTTTATGGCTGGCACTGGCGGGACTGCTTCCCGCGGCACTCATCTGCACCCTGCATGTGAGCCGCGCCGCACGCTGGTGGTATCCGCTGTGTACCCGACTGCTGACTGTGTTGCTCAGCCTGCTGGTGATTCTGCTGGTGGCGGCGCTGTTTTATAAAGACTATGCCTCGCTGTTTCGCAATACCAAAGGCATCGCCAAACTGGTCACTCCGCCGAATTACATCAGCGCCCTGACGAATTACGGTAAAGAGCGCTGGTTTAACGGCGATCGGCGTTTGATTCGTATCGGTGAAGATGCCGGACGCGGCGCAACGCTCGCCAAAGAACGGAAAAAGACGGTGCTGATTGTGGTACTCGGTGAGGCTTCCCGGGCGCAGAATTACTCGCTGGGCGGTTATCACCGTGAAACCAATCCGGAACTGAAAAAGCAGAATGTGATTTGGTTTGATAACGCGACGTCCTGTGGTACCGAAACGGCGGTATCAGTACCTTGTATGTTTTCGGGCATGACCCGGGCAGGCTACGACGCCAGTACCGCCCGCCACCGTGAAGGACTGATGGACGTTCTGGCTCACGCCGGCATCAACGTGCTGTGGCGCGATAACGACGGCGGCTGCAAAGGTGCCTGCGACAGGATCCCCCAAACCAATATGACGCTCTGGAACCTGCCGGAATGGTGCAGTAAGGGAAGTTGCCTGGACGATGCTCTGCTTTACCGCCTGGATAACATACTCGACGGCGTGCAAAGAGATACCACCATCGTCCTGCACCTGATGGGTAGCCATGGCCCTGCCTGGTACCGCCGCTATCCATCGCGGTTCCGGCGCTTTACGCCGACCTGTGACAGTAACCAGATTCAGGAATGCAGTCGCCAGTCGCTGATTAACACCTACGACAACACCATTCTGTACACCGACGATGTGGTCAGCCGCGTCATCGACACGTTAAAGGCCCGTCAGAGTCAACTCAACGGGGCGATGATCTATCTGTCCGACCATGGCGAATCGCTGGGCGAAGAGGGGCTGTATCTGCACGGCACCCCGCGTATGCTGGCGCCGGATGAACAGGTCAGGATTCCCTTTCTGTTCTGGCTGTCGGAGGATTACGCCCGCCAGACCGGTACCGATACCCGCTGCCTACGCCAGAGCGCGCGCAGTACGGCCATCTCACAGGATAATCTGTTCGATACCGTACTGGGCATGATGGATGTCCGTACCCGGATTTACCGCCCCGGACTGGACCTGTTGAACGGTTGCCGCAGCGTGCCCGAGCGCCTTGCGCGGGGGTAAAGAGCCTGGTAAAGTGAAAGCTATGAGCAAACATCCTGAACATGATACCCGCGAACACCTGCTCGCCACCGGCGAGCAGCTCTGCCTGCGCCTGGGCTTCACCGGCATGGGGCTGAGTGAACTGTTGCGTACCGCAGGCGTGCCGCGCGGGTCGTTTTACCACTATTTCCGCTCGAAAGAGGCCTTTGGCGTTGAAATGCTGAAACGCTATTACACCGCCGCCAATCAGCGGATGCGTGATGCGTTCGCCCGGGGCGAGACCCCCGCCAGCACGCTGCTGCTGGACTGGTATCGCCAGGCGCTGGAGCACTTCTGCCACAGTGGCATGATCGGTAACTGCCTGACGGTAAAGCTTTCCGCCGAGGTGTGCGATCTGTCGGAAGAGATGCGCGAAGCGCTGGAACAGGGTTCGTCGCAGGTGATTGCCATGCTGGCCCGGCTGATTACCCGGGCGCAGCAGGAAGAGGGATTAATGAAAGAGGACGACCCGCTCAGTCTGGCTAATGCCCTTTATGCCCTGTGGCTGGGCGCCAGCCTGCAGGCCAAAATTTCACGCAGCGCCATGCCGCTGGAAAGCGCGCAGGCTCAGGTCAGCCGACTGTTGCGCGGCTAAAAATTCAAGCGACGGTGTACAAGCCGGCGCTTTTTCTTTACCCTGCAACTAGACGACCGGTCTACTCAAATCAGGAGTTAGCATGTCAAATCAACACCAGAAACTGTTTAGTCCCCTACAGATGGGGGCGATTGAGATCCCTAATCGGGTGATTATGGCTCCCCTTACCCGCCTGCGCAGCATTGAGCCGGGGGATATCCCTACGCCGCTGATGGGCGAATATTATCGCCAGCGCGCCAGTGCGGGACTTATCATCAGCGAGGCGACCCAGATTTCCGCCCAGGCGAAAGGCTATGCCGGCGCTCCCGGTCTGCACAGTCAGCCGCAGATTGATGCCTGGCGTCGCATCACCGATGGCGTTCATGCCGAAGGTGGTCATATCGCCGTTCAACTGTGGCATACCGGCCGTATCTCCCATAACAGCGTACAGCCGGAAGGCAAAGCGCCGGTCGCTCCTTCCGCTATCCGCGCCGAAGGTCGTACCAGCCTGCGCGATGAAAATGGCAAAACCATTCGCGTGGATACCTCCACCCCGCGTGCCCTTGAGCGGGGCGAAATCCCCGGCATTGTCGCCGACTTCCGTAAGGCGGTGGAAAACGCCCGGGAAGCCGGTTTCGATATGGTGGAACTGCACGGCGCGCACGGTTATCTGATTCACCAGTTCCTCTCCCCGGCCTCCAACCTGCGTGAAGACGAGTACGGCGGGAGCATTGAAAACCGCACCCGCTTTGCGCTGGAGGTGGTGGACGCCGCCATTGCGGGCTGGAGCGCCGATCGTATCGGGATCCGTATCTCGCCCCTGGGGCCGTTCAACGGGCTGGATAATGGACCCGACCAGGAAGAGGCCGCGCTGTATCTGATAGACGAGCTGAATAAACGCAAGCTGGCTTATCTGCACGTTTCCGAACCGGACTGGGCCGGTGGTCAGCCTTACAGCGACGCGTTCCGTCGCCAGGTACGCCAGCGCTTTAACGGCGTGATTATCGGCGCCGGAGCCTACACCCGTGAAAAAGCGGAACAGATGATTGAAGCAGGTTATATCGATGCTGCCGCCTTCGGACGCGACTGGATAGCCAACCCGGATCTGGTGGCGCGTCTGCATAACAATGCCCCTCTTAACTCTCAACGTACCGAAAGTTTCTACGGCGGCGGTGCTGAAGGTTACACCGATTACCCCACCCTCTGACCCTCTATCATTGATAGCGGCGCCCGTTCGCCGCTATACTCCTTAGTACGTTCTATTTTATCGACGGATAATAAAAAACCGTTAAATTACGAGGACTTTATGCGCTTACTCCATACCATGCTGCGCGTTGGCGACCTGCAACGCTCCATCGATTTTTACACCAATGTGCTGGGCATGAAACTGCTGCGTACCAGTGAAAACCCGGAATACAAATACTCCCTGGCCTTCGTAGGCTACGGCCCGGAAAGCGAAGAAGCGGTCATTGAGCTGACTTATAACTGGGGCGTGGAAAGCTACGATCTGGGCAACGCCTGGGGCCATATTGCCCTGAGCGTGGATAACGCCGCTGAAGCCTGTGACCGTATCCGCAGCAATGGCGGTAACGTCACCCGTGAAGCAGGCCCGGTTAAGGGCGGCACCACCGTGATCGCCTTCGTGGAAGATCCTGATGGCTATAAAATTGAGCTGATCGAAGCTAAAGACGCCGGAAAAGGTCTGGGCGACTAATCTCCACGGGGCGCCACGGCGCCCCGCTTACTGCATTAAGCCCCAAAATTTGCCATAATACCCGCTGCTCGTTTTCCCCGTAACAAGAGACTCCGGATGTCCGACAACGCTCAACTGAACGGTCTGTGCGACCGCTTCCGCGGCTTTTATCCCGTTGTAATCGACGTGGAAACTGCCGGTTTTAACGCAAAGACCAACGCCCTGCTGGAGATAGCCGCCATCACGCTAAAAATGGACGAAGATGGCTGGCTGACAACCGACGAGACCCTGCACTTTCACGTTGAGCCCTTTGAAGGTTCGATTCTGGAGCCGGAAGCCCTGGCCTTTACCGGTATCGATCCCCATAACCCGCTACGCGGCGCGGTCAGCGAATACGATGCTCTGCATGCCATCTTCAAAATGGTGCGCAAAGGGATTAAGGCAAGCCACTGTAACCGGGCAATTATGGTGGCGCATAATGCCACCTTCGATCACGGATTTATGATGGCGGCCGCAGAACGCGCCGGCCTGAAACGCAACCCGTTTCATCCGTTCGTCACCTTCGATACCGCGGCCATGAGCGGCCTGGCGCTGGGCCAGACCGTACTGGCAAAGGCCTGCATCGCCGCCGGGATCGCCTTCGATGCCGAACAGGCGCACTCCGCGCTCTACGACACCGAACAGACCGCTCAACTGTTTTGTGAAATTGTTAACCGCTGGAAGCGACTGGGCGGCTGGCCGTTACCTCAGGTCGAAAGCAACGAGGCCTGATCCCTGGACGTAAAAAAGGCGGTTCATCATGAACCGCCTTTTTGATCGACAACAGAATCAATTATTCCGCGTCTGACTCTTCCGGTTTGTGCTTTGCCGCAGCCTCTTTGATCAGCGTCTGCAGTTCGCCAGCCTGATACATCTGAATGATGATATCGCAACCGCCAACCAGTTCACCTTCCACCCACAGTTGCGGGAACGTCGGCCAGTTAGCATATTTCGGCAGCTCGGCGCGAATCTCCGGATTCTGCAAAATATCCACGTAGGCAAAACGCTCGCCGCAGGCGGCCAGCGCCTGTACAGCCTGAGCGGAGAACCCACAGCTGGGTAATTTCGGTGACCCCTTCATGTACAGCAGGATGGGATTCTCGTTAATCTGACGCTCAATTTTTTCGATAGTGGTGCTCATTGTCATGCTTCCTCAAGCTTTTTACGGCGTTAGCCTTACATTGTAGCCACTCACGGGCAACGGTAAAATACCCACTTTCACAGGGTTATCCCCATCGGGCCACGCGGGGGGTAAAGCTGCATGCAGAATAACACTTTAGCCGGGTCGTCGTGAACCGCCTCAGAGCTGCGTCCAGCCTGTTTTGGCGTAAAAACGTTCGCTTTGCTTCCATCGTCACGTCTGGAAACAAAAAAGCGGCTTCCCGCATGAGGTTTCTGTGGATTAGAATCCTCTGACTCCCGAAGCCGACGCCGCCCGGCGCCGCACTAACCATCGTTCAGGAAGTTAACGAGTGGCCCGAAACAGAAAATTTGCGCTTACCGTTTGCGCGCTGTTCCTGAGCAGCGCCCTGGTGCCCCATGCCCTGGCGGCAGGACACAGCCACCAGACGACCGAGCACAAGGCCCGCGCCCATAAATCCGGCGCCAGCCATAAAACGGTACTGCGCACCAGCAAACGCCACACCGGCGCCCGCAGCAAAAAACGCCCGACGCAGCGTAAAACCCGGCCCCATCATACCGGCACTACCTCAATTGCCAGCGCCCATAAGGACAGAATCGAAAAAGCCCGCAAAGTGGCGATGAATAAATTAATGAATCAGCTCGGTAAACCCTATCACTGGGGTGGAAGCTCACCGCGTACCGGCTTCGACTGTAGCGGTCTGATCTGGTATGCCTACAAAGATTTAGTCAATATTCGTATCCCCCGTACCGCCAACGGCATGTACCATCTGCGCGATGCAGCACCAGTGAACCGCAGCGAGCTACAGCGCGGCGACCTGGTCTTCTTCCGTATTCGCGGTCGCGGCACCGCCGATCACGTCGGGGTCTATGTGGGCAACGGTAAGTTTATCCAGTCCCCGCGTACCGGGCGCGACATCCAGATAACCTCTCTGAGTGATAACTACTGGCAGCGCCACTACGTTGGCGCCCGTCGGGTGATGACGCCAGACACTCTGCGCTAACGCCCCCCACTGACAAGGGGGCGTCGCTGTGGTTATTCGGCATCCGCCGCCAGCGTCTGCTGCGGCGATTTGCGCGATGAGAACAGCACCAGCAGCAGCCCCAGCGCGGCGATAATGCCCCCCATGACCGGCACAAAGCTATATCCCAGGCCACCGGAGATCACCGCCCCGCCCGCCGCAGCCCCCAGCGCATTACCAAGGTTAAAGGCGCCGATATTGACCGACGACGAGAGTCCCGGCGCCTCATGGGCCACTCGCATCACCCGCATCTGCAGTGGCGGAACCACGGCGAAGGTCGCGGCCCCCCAGACCACCATGGCGATGGCGGCACCGACTTCACTACGCGCCAGCCAGGGGATCGTGACCATAATCACGGTCAGCAGCAGTAAAAACCCTTTCAGGGTGCCGTTGACCGAGCGATCGGCAAAACGGCCGCCAAGATAGTTGCCCAGTGAAAAACCCAGCCCAACCAGCACCAGCATACCGGTAATAAAATCCGGCGAAGCATGAGTCACCCGCTGCAACACTGGCGAAATATAGGTATAAAGCGTAAACATCGCCCCCGCCCCCAGAACCGTGGTCAGCAACGCCATCAGTACCTGAGGGCGCATCAGTACCCCCAGCTCGCGCTTCACGTCCGGACGATCGCCCGCGCCGCCCGCAGGCAGCGACAGCCACAGACTTAACATCGCCACCACGCCAAGACCGGCGGTGGCCAGGAAGGACATACGCCAGCCAATGGCGCTACCCAGCCAGGTTGCCGCTGGCACGCCGCCGATATTGGCGATGGTCAGCCCCATAAACATGGTGGCGACCGCGCTGGCCTGCTTCTCTTTGGGGACCAGACTCGCCGCCACCACCGAACCCAGCCCGAAGAAGGCACCATGGTTAAGGCTGGTGATAATCCGGGAGGCCAGAAGCCAGCCATAGCTGGGCGCCAGCGCCGACAGCACATTACCGACAATAAAGATTCCCATCAGAAACAGCAGCGCACTGCGTCTGGCACGATGTGACAGCAGCAGCGTCATCAACGGCGCTCCCACCATAACGCCAATCGCATAAGCGCTGATCAGCATACCGGCCACGGGGATGGAGACGCCCACCCCATCGGCGATAACAGGCAGCAGCCCCATGGGCGAAAATTCTGTTGTTCCTATACCAAATGCCCCAATGGCCAGCGCCAGTAAGGGGAAATTAAATTTCATTGTTATTTCTCCGGTAAATTCGGGAGACAGCTTCCACCAGGGCGGAACTCACTGCTGCCGGAAATCGTCAGGCGGAGAATAATGACAGTCTGCGGAGGAAAGTTAAAGACGTGTTAAAAGCAAAAGGCTGTTGCGCAAATAGCAATAATAGAAAGGCCCGGATACGCAACGACGCGCATCCGGGTCGGGGATTAATGCAGTACGGCAGTCAGTGCGCCGCACACAATCACGCCGAGCGCGATAATAGTGGTGACCAGCGAGTATTTCAGTTCGGTACTCATGATTTTCTCCTGTGCTTTTTTCCATATTAGCGTAATGACTGATTCATTTTCCCACAAACGCCCCTGAAAATCCTGTATCAAGTGGCCCTGAATGCAGATTTCCTCTTCCACTTTTAGCAAAGATAGGACAAAATCCCCGGCTAACGTGTTTTTACGCCGTCCGGTAATGCCCTCCTCCCGTCCAGTGTCGCTTCCCCGACATACCTGCAACCTGAAAAGTTGCGCCCCGGGATAAGTCCAGGCAAACGATTAACCGGCCGGTATTCAAGGAGACCAGGAAATGGCCGGGAGTGACGACTGATGGCAACAATCAAAGATGTGGCAAAGCGGGCAAACGTCTCCACCACTACGGTGTCGCATGTTATCAATAAAACCCGCTTTGTCGCGGAAGAGACCCGTAATGCGGTATGGGCCGCCATCAAAGAGCTGCACTACTCGCCCAGCGCCGTAGCCCGCAGCCTGAAAGTGAATCACACTAAAACCATCGGGCTGCTGGCCACCAGCAGTGAGGCCCCCTACTTTGCGGAAATTATCGAAGCCATAGAGAAAAGCTGCTTTGATAAGGGCTATACCCTGGTGCTGGGCAACGCCTGGAACAATCAGGAGAAACAGCGCGCCTACCTGTCGATGATGGCTCAGAAACGCGTCGACGGCCTGCTGGTAATGTGCTCGGAATATCCGGAACCGCTGCTGGCGATGCTCGAAGAGTACCGCCATATCCCGATGGTGGTCATGGACTGGGGCGAAGCGAAAGCTGATTTCACCGACTCGGTCATCGATAACGCCTTCGAAGGCGGCTATATGGCGGGACGCTACCTGATTGAACGCGGCCATCGTGATATCGGCGCGATTCCCGGCTCTCCGCACCGCAATACCGGCGCAGGCCGCCTGGCAGGCTTTAAGAAGGCGCTGGAAGAAGCGCGCATCAAACTGAATGAAAAGTGGGTGGTGCAGGGCGACTTCGAGCCGGAATCCGGCTACCGCGCCATGCAGCAGATTCTGTCTGTCCCCCAGCGCCCCACGGCAGTATTCTGCGGCGGCGATGTGATGGCGATGGGCGCCCTGTGTGCCGCCGACGAAATGGGGCTGCGGGTGCCCCAGGATATTTCGATTATCGGCTACGATAACGTGCGCAACTCCCGCTACTTTACCCCGGCGCTGACCACCATCCACCAGCCCAAGGACTCACTGGGGGAGACCGCCTTTAATATGCTGATTGACCGTATCGTCAATAAGCGCGAACAGTCCCGCACCCTGGAGGTTCACCCGCGCCTGATTGAGCGCCGCTCGGTGGCCGATGGCCCGTTCCGCGACTATCGCCGCTAAGTACCACTATCGCCGCCAGGCACAGGGGAGCCCGCTCAACCGGGCTCCTTCAGCCACTCCGCATTCAGCGTTTCGCTATCCCCCAGATAATCCAGCAGCCAGCCCAGCACCGGTGAGTCTTCGTTCTGGCGCCAGCTCAGACAGCAGGCGGCATCCGGAAAGCGATTCTCCAGAGCCAGCGCTACCCACTGACCGCTTTTTATCCGCGGTTGCGCAACGTGGGCTGGTACCATGCCGACACAGAGCCCGGCATCCAGGCACTCTCTTGCCGTCTCCCAGTCCGGCACCACCATGCGCCGCTGGTTATCCAGCAGCCAGGTCGTACGCTTGGGTAGTGAGCGCGAGGTATCTTCCAGGACCAGCGACGGCCAGCGTCGCAGTCGTTCATCATCCAGCGCCCCCTCCGCTACCGCCAGCGGATGACCGGACGCCACCACGCAATGCCAGCGCAGCATCCCCATATCCCGAAAGGCGTAACGGCCACCAACCGGTACTGCCCGGGTGGCGCCGATCGCCAGCTCTACGCGCCCGTCCTCCAGCGCGTCCCATACGCCGTTAAACACTTCACGAGAAACCCGCAGCTCCACATCGGGGAAATGGCGGTAGAAATCCAGCACCAGTTGGCGGGTACGCGCCGGTTTAACGATGTTATCCACGGCGATGGAGAGCTGCCCGCGCCAGCCGTTGGCAATCTGCTGGCAGCGCTGACGGGTGGAGAGCATTTTTTTGATAACCTCCCGTCCTTCGCGCAGAAAAAAGGCCCCGGCCTCCGTCAGTTCGACATCTCGATGGCGGCGCACGAACAGCGGAACCGCCAGCCACGCCTCTAACTGACGTACCGTATAACTGACCGCCGAAGGCACCCGGTGCAGCTCCTGGGCTGCCGAACTAAAGCTGCCGTTGCGGGCAACAGCATCCACCACTTCCAGTGAGTATTCCGACCACATATCTGCCTGCAAAAAATTTGAATGCAACAGGCAAATATTAGCGTTTCACAAGCGATGATGCACTCCTTACACTGCGCCCATTCCCTGCATCACCCAAAAAAGATCTTAGAGAGAAATCATGCAACCTGGAAAAGGATTTATGGTCTGGCTAGCCGGTCTGAGCGTTATCGGCTTTCTGGCCACCGATATGTATTTGCCGGCGTTTTCCGCCATGCAGCAGAGTCTGAACACCAGCCCCGGCGCTATTAGCGCCAGTCTGAGCCTGTTTCTGGCCGGTTTCGCGCTGGCGCAGCTGATCTGGGGACCGCTGTCGGACCGTTTTGGCCGCCGTCCGATACTACTGGCGGGGCTGGCGCTGTTCGCCCTCGGCTGTCTGGGAATGATGTGGGTCAAGAGCGCGACCATGATGTTGGCACTGCGCTTTATTCAGGCGGTTGGGGTCTGTGCCGCCACCGTAAGCTGGCAGGCGCTGGTCGCCGATCGCTATCCCGGCCCGCAGGCAAAACGGGTTTTCGCCACTATTATGCCACTGGTCGCGCTTTCGCCAGCGCTGGCGCCTCTGCTGGGTAGCTGGCTGCTGGTGCATTTCGAATGGCAGGCCATCTTCCTCGCACTGTTTATCATTACCCTACTACTGATGGTTCCCGCATTGCGTATGGCGCCGCAGCGTCCCAAACCGCACAGCGAGGTGGCGAAAACCGGGTTCCTGATGCTGCTGCGCAGCCGCAGCTATCGCGGCAACGTCATGATCTATGCCGCCTGCTCCGCCAGCTTCTTTGCCTGGCTGACCGGCTCGCCGTTCCTGCTACGCGAGCTGGGCTACGGGCCAGGCGCCACCGGCCTGAGCTACGTCCCTCAAACCATCGCCTTTCTGATTGGTGGTTACGGCTGTCGCAGCGCCCTGTCGCGCTGGGGTGGCGAACTGCTGCTGCCCTGGCTACTGGGCCTCTATGCCCTGAGCGTACTGGCAACCTGGGGCGTGGCGCTTTCCGGCCACGCAACCCTGACCCTGTTGCTGATCCCCTTCTGCCTGATGGCGCTCGTGAACGGTGCTATCTATCCCATCGTCGTTTCGGCGGCCCTGCTGCCTTTTCCGGGAGATGCCGGTCGCGCCGCCGCGCTGCAAAATACCCTGCAGCTCGGTCTGTGCTTTCTGGCCAGTCTGCTGGTCTCCTGGGGCGTTGAACAACCGCTGCTCACCACCACCGGAGTGATGATGGGAACCGTGGTGCTGGCGCTGGCAGGTTACCTGATGCAGCGCGTTTCGCATCAGCAATGGCACCCCTCACGCCAGGTAAAATAACGGGCTGGATAATGAGAATCGCCTCTAATTAGGGCGCTAACAATTTTTTATTGAATCACTTTTATCAGAGGCATATACTGAAAAACAGCTCTGGATAAATACCATAAATATTATGTATTAACGGGAGCACCCTGCCCCCGTTTTCTCTTGTTTGAGGGTCTTACAAGGAAGACTTCTCCTTTCTTTATTCACGTCGGTTATCAGACGCTCGGATTTTCCGTGAGAATTCTCACAAGGCCAAAATAGCGACTACGCTTTTTCTGATAGCGTGAGTGCTGTAATGGACCCGATCGCACATAGGTGATGGAGAAGGCTATGAGTTCATCGTGTATAGAAGAAACCAGCGTCACTGACAGCGAGTGGTATCGCATCGCCAGTGAAATGCTCGGACGGGCCGGTATCAACATAAATGGCGCCACTCCGGGCGATATTCAGGTTAAGAATCCCGACTTCTTCAAGCGTGTATTACAGGAAGGCTCGCTGGGTCTGGGCGAAAGTTACATGGACGGCTGGTGGGAATGCGACAGACTCGATGTCTTTTTTACCAAAGTTCTGCGCGCTGGCCTGGAAAATCAGCTGCCGCACCACCTTAAGGATACGTTGCGCATCGCCGCCGCCCGCCTGATCAACCTGCAAAGCAAGAAACGGGCGTGGATCGTCGGCAAAGAGCATTACGATCTCGGCAACGATCTGTTTAGCCGGATGCTGGATCCCTGGATGCAATACTCCTGCGGTTACTGGAAAGAGGCCGACAACCTGGTGGACGCTCAACAGGCCAAGCTGAAGATGATCTGCGAAAAGTTACAGCTCGCCCCCGGTATGAAAGTGCTGGATATCGGCTGCGGCTGGGGTGGCCTGTCTGAATTCACCGCGCGTCATTACGGCGTCTCCATGACCGGGGTAACAATCTCCGCCGAACAGCAGAAGATGGCTCAGGCCCGCTGCGAGGGGCTGGATGTCACCATCCTGCTCCAGGATTACCGCGATCTCGACCAGCGCTTCGACCGCATTGTCTCGGTGGGGATGTTCGAACACGTTGGTCCGAAGAACTACGATACCTACTTTTCTGTGGTCGACCGCAACCTGAAGCCGGACGGGCTGTTCCTGCTACATACCATCGGCTCCAACAGAACCGACCACAACGTCGATCCCTGGATCAACAAGTACATCTTTCCCAATGGCTGCCTGCCGTCGGTGCGTCACATCGCCGAAGCGAGCGAAGGTCGACTGGTGATGGAAGACTGGCATAACTTCGGCGCCGACTACGATAAGACGCTGATGGCCTGGTTCGAGCGCTTCCAGGCCGCCTGGCCGGAGATCGCCAGCAATTACAGCGAACGCTTTAAGCGGATGTTCACCTATTACCTGAACGCCTGCGCCGGCGCCTTCCGCGCCCGCGACATTCAGCTGTGGCAGGTAATGTTCAGCCGCGGCATCGAAAACGGCCTGCGGGTTGCCCGCTAAAAAAGCCCCCGGCACAAACGCCGGGGGCTTTTTTATCTACAGGCGCATCAGGCCTGCTGCGCCTGCTCTGATGCCGCTTCAATCGCCGTTTCCCGGCTGGCCATCACCCGTTCGACGGTATCAACAATGGCCTGGGTTTGCGGATCGATCTCAATATTAATGCTGTCGCCCAGCTTTTTCGCCCCCAGGGTCGTACGTTGCAGCGTTTCCGGAATCAGATGCACGCAAAAGCGGCTGCTGGTCACTTCCCCCACCGTCAGGCTAATACCATCAATACCGATGAAACCTTTGTGCAGAATATATTTCATCAGAGTACGGTCCTGAGGTTTAAACCACACCTGGCGGTTATTTTCCGAGGTCAGCACTTTAACGATTTCAGCCGTGGTAATAATATGGCCGGACATCAGATGGCCGCCTATTTCATCGCCGAATTTCGCAGCCCGCTCCAGATTAACCTTATCCCCTACCTGCAGCTGGCCCAGATTGGTCAAACGCAACGTCTCTTTCATCAGATCGAAACTGATCTGCGCGCCGTTAATCGCAGTAACGGTCAGACAGCAGCCGTTATTCGCCACCGATGCGCCAGTCTCAAGCCCCGGTAGTAACGCTTCCGGCAGTTCGACGACGTGGGTGCGGAAGTTGTCTTTATCTTCGATGGACACCACCCGACCGGTGCCCTGCACAATACCAGTAAACATATTTCACTCCAGATACGCCGTGCGGCAAACGCAGGCCGTGTCCCGCAATTATACATGAGCAGGCAGGCCGCTATAGCACAGAAGGCCATCACCATAGCAGCTGGCAATAAAGGTTGCCAGATATCCACAATAACCCGGTACTATTTCGCTGACTTAATGGCCAACAGCAGCTACAATATCCGGCTAAATTCCCACTTTTTTTCTGGCTGCCTTTCACAGGCGGCCTTTTTGTCTCTCTATACAACAATAATACAGGTGTTTCCGTGCAGAAGTACTTAAACGAAGCGCGTCAGTTATTGGCTCTGGCTATCCCCGTGATCTTTGCCCAGGTCGCTCAGACCGCCATGGGCTTTGTCGATACCGTGATGGCTGGCGGCTACAGCGCTACCGATATGGCGGCAGTGGCTATCGGTACCTCTATCTGGCTGCCGGCAATCCTCTTTGGGCACGGCCTGCTACTGGCGTTAACGCCAGTGGTGGCGCAGCTTAACGGTTCCGGCCGTCGCGATCGCGTAGCGTCCCAGGTTCGCCAGGGGTTCTGGCTGGCAGGCGTGGTTTCAGTGCTGGTGATGGTGGTGCTGTGGAACGCAGGCTATATCATTCACGCCATGCACAACATCGACCCTCTGATGGCCGATAAAGCCGTCAGCTACCTGCGCGCCTTGCTGTGCGGCGCCCCCGGCTATCTGTTTTTCCAGGTCGCCCGTAACCAGTGCGAAGGACTGGCAAAGACCAAACCTGGGATGGTAATGGGCTTTATCGGCCTGCTGGTCAATATTCCGGTTAACTACATCTTTATTTACGGTCACTTTGGTATGCCGGAACTGGGCGGTGTCGGCTGCGGCGTGGCCACCGCGGCGGTCTATTGGGTGATGTTCCTGTGTATGCTGGGCTGGGTGAAGCGCGCCCGTTCGATGCGCGATATTCGCAATACCGAACGCTTTGGCGCGCCGGACTGGCAAATTCTGAAGCGCCTGGTGCAGTTGGGGCTGCCCATTGCGCTGGCGCTGTTTTTTGAAGTCACGCTGTTCGCCGTGGTGGCGCTGCTGGTCTCGCCATTAGGCATTATCGATGTGGCCGGGCACCAGATTGCCCTTAACTTCAGCTCGCTGATGTTCGTCCTGCCGATGTCGCTATCGGCGGCAGTGACGATTCGCGTTGGTTACCGACTGGGTCAGGGGTCGACGCTGGATGCCCGCACCTCAGCCTGGACCGGAATAGCCGTCGGCATCATCATGGCCTGCATGACCGCGCTGTTTACCATACTGCTACGCGAGCCCATCGCCCTGCTGTATAACGATAACCCGGCAGTGGTGGCATTAGCCTCCCACCTGATGTTACTGGCGGCGGTCTACCAGATCTCCGACTCTATCCAGGTGATCGGTAGCGGCGTGCTGCGTGGCTATAAAGATACCCGCTCCATTTTCTTTATTACGCTGACCGCTTACTGGATTCTGGGACTGCCCAGCGGCTATCTGCTGGCCCTGACGGATCTCGTGGTTCCGGCCATGGGGCCGGCCGGTTTCTGGATTGGCTTTATTATTGGCCTGACCGCCGCCGCCATTATGATGGTCCTGCGCATCCGCTGGCTTCAGCGTCAGCCTTCCCTGCTAATTTTGCAGCGCGCCGCACGCTAAACGATCAATGGCCGCCTGCGGGCGGCTGTTTTTTCAACGCATTGCGCAGTTGGTCAGCAATCGCGTGAATTTCCCGGGAAATTTATCATTTTCCCCTTGCCAGGCACCATCGCTGTCGTTAATATTCGTCCCCGCTGTCACCTACAGCATTGCGTTCATAGCTCAGTTGGTTAGAGCACCACCTTGACATGGTGGGGGTCGTTGGTTCGAGTCCAATTGAACGCACCATTCGCGTCCGTAGCTCAGTTGGTTAGAGCACCACCTTGACATGGTGGGGGTCGGTGGTTCGAGTCCACTCGGACGCACCATTTCAGGTGCATCCTCGCGTTTTACTCCTTAGTTTTCCGTTCGTTTTCCCCGCGATTGAATCGGCATCCGCTGGCGTAACGGCCGTTTTCCCCTATAATCGACCCGAAGTGAAACTGAACTGACTACAGGTGATTTATGGAAATCGATCTCGACAATCTGGTCATTAGCGGACTGGAAGAAGCAGAAGAGCGTAATGCTGAACGTCTGGAAGAGGCGGACAAAAAAGCGCAGGCTATCGTTGCCGATGACGACTGTGGTGACGCCTGTAAGATCTGATACGAAAATCGCCTGGCGTGGCCTCTGCCACACCAGGCATTTCCCGTTATTTTTCCCGGAAAGCCTCCTGTACCCGCAGTAAGGGTCGTAGCATATAGCTCAGCAGACTTTTTTCTCCGGTACGGATATCCACGGTGGCGGTCATTCCAGGTATCACGTGTAGTTTACGGCTTCCCGCCTTGGTTAAAGTGTTGCTTTCAGTTCGGACCATAACGCGATAATAGGTATCATCGGCACCTGAGCCACCTTTCTTCTGTACCCGACTCTCTTCATCTTTCAATGCACCCGGACTGATATTCTCAACCCGCCCTTTCAGCCCACCATATATGGAATAGTCATAGGCCGAAATTTTCACTACCGCTTCCTGGCCCGGAGCCAGAAACGCCACGTCCTGAGGCCTGATTTTGGTCTCCACTAATAGCTTGTCGTTCAGCGGCGTTACTTCCATAATTTCCGCTCCCGGCTGAATGACGCCACCGATAGTGTTGATCCGAATATTATTCACCACGCCGCGCACCGAAGAGCGCAACTCGGTACGCTCCAGGGTATCCTGGCGTCCCAGAGCCGTCTCCTCAAGGCTACTTAGTTCGACGTTCACTTTCGACAACTCATCATTTGCTTCGCTGCGGTAGCGATTTTTACGTTCGGTGATTTGTAGTTCAGCATCATTCGCCTGGCGTTCGAGTTTTAACACCTCGGTATTGGACAGCAGCGATTTCGCCGCCAACTGGCGGGCCATCTTCAGCTCTTTTTCAATCAGCGATTCGCTTTTCACGTAACCGGCAATGGATTCATCCAGCGCCTGTTTACGCAAATTCCAGGCGTCGGTTTCCCGCTGTACCAGCTCCGGAACGGCCTTAACATTATCCGGAAAAACAAGCGCAGTACCGGATGATTCGGCCAGCAGACGAGCGGCCTGGGCTTCCAGAGCCAGCATACGGTTAGCACTTTCCCGAAATGACGCTTCGGCACGGGTCGGATCGATCCGGGCAACGATTTGTCCCTTCTCAACCGTATCCCCTTCCCGGACCAGCATCTCTTGCAGGATTCCGCCTTCAAGACTTTGCAACACCTGTTCCCGGGAACTGGGTACAATCTGGGCCGAGCCGGTGGTAACCTCTTCAATATGACAAAAGGCGGACCAGGTAATAACGGCCGCAATCAACGCCACCGCCCCCCAGGTAATAAATAACCACCCTTCCCAGCGATCGTTTCCGGCCGCCCTGACAAGCTCGCTGGCGGTAATATGGTCAAAATCGTACTTCGCATCGGTACGGGCGATCTCCGTGGTTGGCGTGCGGCGCTTTTTATTAAACATCCTGTCGCTCCTCTTCCATCTGTATCACTGACTGCGGTTTTGCCGCCGCACGCACCACGGAGGCCGCAGGTATCTGGCCCGTGTTCAGTAAGCGTATAATTTCATCTTTCGGGCCGTCGGCCACTTTCAATCCGTCATCCATCACCACGATACGATCGACATAATGGAGAATAGCCGGACGGTGCGTGACGATAACAACGGTGCGCCCTTCCATCACCGGTTTCAGTGCCTGGAGCACCGTACGTTCGGATCCCATATCCATTCCGGAGGTCGGTTCATCCAGCAGCAGCACATCCGGCTGCGCCAACAGGGCTCGCGCCAGAGCTATAGCCTGCTTCTGTCCGCCGGACAGGGTCTCCCCTTTTTCACCTATCGGCATGCCGTACCCCATGGGATGACGAGCGACGATATCGCTGACGCCGGTCAGCGACGCAACGCGCATCATTTCGGCGTCACTGGCATGAGGCGCCCCCATCAGCAGGTTATCACGCAGGGTGCCAAACATCAGGCGCGGCTCCTGGTTCACAAGAGCGATACGCGAACGTAGCTCCGCAGGCGCTATCTGCCGGATATCCACACCGCTGACGCAAATTTCACCCTGCTCCGGCTGATATAGCCCCACCAACAGACGCAGCAGCGACGATTTCCCGCTTCCCATTTTCCCCAGAATCGCCACCCGCTCCCCGTGCCGCAAGCGTAGATCGAGATGTTCGATAACGGCGGGCAGTCCCGGCTGGTAGTTAAAGCTCAGATTACGGCATTCGATTTCGCTCTGACTGCCCTGAGGCAGTTGGACGTAAACCTTATCATCTTCCCGTTCGGTCGGCGTCTGCATCAGTTTATTCAGGATAGTCAGCGAGGTACGGGCCTGCTGAATACGTAACCCCAACGCAGCCAGGGTGGCGATGGGTGTAACGGCGCGCCCCATCAGGGTCATTGTCGCAATAATACCGCCCATCGAAATCGTGCCGTCTCCGACCAGATAAACGCCCCATAGCAGCAGTATCACCGTGCCGAACTGCTGAGTGGTCTGGATGGCGCCGGCTCCCATACTGGACAGAAAGCGCGATTTCATCGCCACGCCGGAAAGCTTAACGCTGGCAATATCATGCTTGGCGGAAACCAGGTTTTCAGCCCGTAATGCCTTAATCGTTTCCAGATTATCCAGCGTTTCAATGACCAGACCGTAGCGGTTGCTGCCGATTTTCATCGACTCTTCTGCATGGCGTTTAAGCGGGATCTGCATCAATAGCACCATGGCAACAATGACCAGTAAAATCATCAGCACGCACCAGACCAAAGGCCCGGCCACCAGGTGAATCACCACCAGAAATAACAACACAAAGGGCAGATCGGCCACGGTAGTGAGCGCCGCGGAAGTCGAAAGATCGCGCACCGTTTCAAAGCTCTGCATCACATTGCCAAAAGCACCGTTCGACTGCGCCCGGTTTGCCATTTTGCCTTCCAGTACATGGCGGAAAATTCTGGCGCCGAGCAACAGATCGATCTTTTTACCGGCGCGATCGGTGATCCAGGAGCGAGCCAGACGCGCGCCAAATTCGAATAACAGCGCAATGGCAACGCCAATAGCCATGGTCCAGAGCGTGACGTAAGTCTGATTAGGCAGTACCCGGTTATAAACGGTCATCGTAAAGATCGACATGGCCAGCACCAGAATATTGATCACCACCGACAGTGCAGCCGCCTCGACGATATAGCGCTTGAATCCCCACAGCGTGTGCCAGAACCAGTGCCTACCGCTAACTTTAACCAGATCGTCGGCACGGTGATCCATATGTGACTGGGGGCGAATCAGTAATAGTTCACCGCCATATTCCTGTACCAGCTTGTCGGTTTCAATTTCAACCGGTCGATCGCTGACTTCCGGGATAATCACGCTACACTTGCTGGCATCATAGTGTGTTAATACCGCATAGCCACTTTCCAGGCGGATCACGGCGGGCAGCAGAAAAGATCGGATATCAGCCAGAGACATTTTTTGCCATACGGCAACCATGCCGCGGCGCTGTACGGCCAGGATCGCCCACTGTCTTTGCTCCTCAAAGGATTCAGGACAACGGGACATGCCCGATACCAGTTCGGTTAAAGTCAGGCGTACGTCGAACAAACGTAACGCACTCTGAATAGCCTGAGCCGGACCTCCCCCTCGGGAGGCCTTTACGCCAGGGATTTCGTCATTGGCTGCTGGCACAATATTGCTATCCGTCACTTCTGCCTGAGTTTCTAAAATTGTCATTACATTGTCCCTAATCTGTTCTCACTATGGCCATTTACCCAGACCATCATGGCCTGTAATCTGGTGGCGGGTTACCGCAGTGGCATCACCCGTGCTTGCTGTCGTCAGCGAGCCGTACATCATTTCTGAACGACCCGGTTCGCTCTTTACTGTCGGCAAGGACGACGACGGTAGCGATCGCACATTTTTCGCCAGATCGGTTAACTTCCCGAGCGAAGCCACAATCTGCCACTGAGTGGCCACATACTGCACCCGCTGCTCTTCATAGCTGGCCAGGCTTGAGTAGTAATCCGTGGCGAAGGAGATCAGATCGGTCAGGGGACGCTGTCCGGAAAAAAACTGGGTTTCTCCCGCTTTCCAGGTTTGTAGCGCTGAAGCAGATTGCCGGGACAGCGCTGCAATCTGCCGTTCACGCAGCGGCAGCGAGACCCAAAGCTGTCCGAGCTGCTGTTTCAGCGTCAGAAGCGTGGCATCCATATTTTGTTCAGCGGAAGACAGGCGCTGGACGGCACCTTTGGCCGTGGCCATTCCCGATCCGCCATCCCACAGACTCATATCGCTGCTCACCTGCAGCGTAGCAGCCTTAAACGGTTCCAACTCGCCATGCGTACGCGGACTGTCGAGCGTCACCTGCACGCTCCAGGTCGGGCGATTCCACTTGGAGGCCACCTGAACCGCAGATGTCGCCGCGTCGCGCTGATAACGAGCCGCCACATAGGAGGGATTATCCGCCAACGCCTTCTGGGCGACGTTAAGCGTGACGGGCAGCAGGCCCGCCTTTTTCAAATCCGGCAGATCGTTGGTCAGCGTAACGGGCTGATTCACCAACAGCACAAGCTGTTGCCAGGCCTGCTGGAGCGCTATATTGCTAGATTCCCGACTGGCGATAACCGAACTCAACCGGGTGGCGACCTGGTTAACTTCCGAAGCACGCCCTGGATCTATACTGGCAATATTCTTTACCCTGTTCAGCAGTTCCTGAAGCGCCTCCACCTCCTGATCCAGCACATTTATCACCCGAACATAGGTCACTGCCGTGGTGTATAAGGATAGTGCCTGCTGATTCAGCGTTTCGCGCTGCACATTGATTTGCGCGCGCTGCATTTGATACTCCGCCTCTTTCCCCTTAACGGAATCATCAGTGCGGCCATGGTCGTATAAAACCTTGCTGACCTTAACATGTGGAGAAATAAAGTTGTTTTCATAGCCCGGCTGTCCAGAATATCCTGTAGAGCTTACTCCAGCGCTAAGTTGAAAATTATTTGGCGCTTTCGCAACATCGACATCAAACAAAGCCGCACCGGCACTATTCTGTGCGGAAAGTACGGCTGGATGATTTGCTGTCATACGAATAACATCAAGAAACTCGGTCGCATTCGCTTGCATGCAGTGGGTTAATGCAACCAATGAAATAACGATCTTCGGCAGAGAACAGGCCGAACGATTTAAGCGAATTAACCGTTTCATAAATTCCTTGTCACTTAAGTCCTTCAGGCCATCAATAGCCTGAAACATCCCGGATAAGCGGTGGCCGAAGCCACCGCCGCTTCCCATTAAAGAACATTCATGCCGTGCTGAATCATCAGTTTCACCGTAGAGTCATCGTTATGGACATAAACATCGTAAGTGACGCCATCCTCGGTCTGAGACGAAGAATTAGTCCATTCTGACTTATCTATATTGACGGTATCCTTAGCTCCATTTGAATTAGAATTACCATCATCGCCGGTAATATACAGCGTATGCGACTGGTCACCATTATCCCGGGTCATTTCAAGGATATCGCTAGCGCTAATTACCAGCGTTTGTGCTGAGTTGTTTCCCATATGGATAACTTCGATGGCACTAATTTTTGAAGAAACAGAGCCCAGCTCCAGGTTATTACCTGAATCCCATACTAGTGTGTCGTGACCTTCCCCTCCGCTAATGCCGGTGAAATTTGTACTATTGATAAAGATGGTGTCATTGCCCTCTTTCGCATCGACGGAAATCGCGCCACGCGCATCCAGCGAATCATTCCCCTCTGTACCATTGACGTAATACTGCGCAGGCTGATACTCAATGCTCGTCACCCCTTCACCGTCATCGGGCAGCCCCAGGGTTTCCCCCAAATCGACGATACGTCCCTTAATGCCCGAACCACTGCCATCGCCTACGCCTTCATCGGTCCAGGTGACATACAGCTGCCCGCCTTCCATAAAGGTGGCATTAACGTCAACCTGCTCCCCATAGGTCAACTGGTTGATTTCGAACTCCTGTCCGACTTTATTACCATCGGCATCGAAGTACTGAGCGTAGATACCATCGGTCCCCACACCGGCATCCGCATCACTGGCCGAAACAAAAACGGCCACGAAACTGCCGTCGGCACGACTGACCACCTGGGCCAGTTGCTGATCGCCGGCGGTCACGGTATTGATCAGGAACTCACTGGTGATGGCATTACCACTTGCACCATAGATACGCCCCCACACGCCATAACCATTCTGATCCGGACCACTATTGTCAGAGGAGTCCCAGGTAACCACATAGTTACCGTTATCCAGCGCACTGACGCTAGCCGAAGCCTGGTCGCCGCTGAGCGTCTGGTTAACGACAGAGGCGCCGCTCACCGTATGAGTGACCGTATCGTAAGAGACCACGCTCACGTCATAGCCCGTTCCATGTATGGCATAGGCAATCGCCACATCACCGTTATCCAACTGCGTTACCGAAGGATAGGAGCTCCAGGACGCGCTGTTCCCAAGCAGGCCCGTCGTTAGCCCCGTTGAAGCGATAGCCATCTCGCCGGTCACCGGGGATCCCTCAGCATTGTACTGGCGGGCATAGATGGTGTATTCGCTATTCACCACCGCCTCCCAGACCACCATATAACCGCCATCCGCCAGCGCGGTCACCTCAGGATTGGCCTGGCCCGTAGCACCGACTCCGGAACTGATGTTGTACTCAGCGCCGACCGCCGTTAAACCATTCACATTCCCGTCGTGATCATAGGTGTAGGTATACTGCTGGGCCTTGATATAGTTGACGTTGCCTGAAGCCGGACTGGTCCAGATAACTTCGATATTGCCGTTTGCCAACACGACCGGCGTTAACTGATTGCCGCTGGTCGTGGAATTGACCGTAAACTCACCGCCGATCGGCTGCCCCTGAGCATCCAGCATCTGACCTTTAATACTGGTACCGGAACCGTCACCGCTGGCAGATACCCACACTTCAAACAGCCCCCCGGTTGTCAGGGCTACCACAGTCGGGTTAGTCTGATCGCCGGAGGTCGTGGTGTTCACCGTAAACTCGGAATACCAGGCTGCATCCGGATTAACCACAATCCCTTCCACGCCCATACCACTACCGTCCACGTTATCCGACTGCCAGGTGACATAGACGCTGCCATCCGCCATCAGCGTGGCGTCCAGAATATGCGTCACGTCACTGGAGTCGCCGCCGGTCCCCTGATTGCCCGCCGTGGTGGTGTTGACGATAAATTCACGTCCCACTTTGTTATCGCTGGCATCATAACGCTGCGCGTAAATTGCCGAACCATCGCCATCACCACCGTCTGAGCCCCAGATAATCAGATAGCCGCCATCTTCCAGCGCCACGCCGACCGGTTTGTACTGCTTGCCGTCACTGTAGGTGTTGACGATAAAGTCGCCGCTGCCCTGTACCGTGACCGCCCCCGTGCTGGCATCTACCGTATAGTGAACCGCACGGACGTCTGAACCGTTGGCGCCGGAATCATTGGTATCCCAGTACACCACGAAGCTACCATCGGCCAGGGTAATAACATCGGGATAGTTCTGGTAGGCATCCATGGTGGTGTTCACCTGGAAAGCGTTACCCAGCGCCTTGCCCTCAGCATCAAAAATCTGGCCGACAACCCCTGTGTAGCTACTGTCCGACGGGCCCGACGTGGCGTTCCAGACGGTGATATACATTCCGTTGTGCGCTTCATCGGTAAATGTCGCCATTTCCGGACCACCGGAGGCCCCCATACCACTGCCGCTGGCAACCACCACCTCGTCGCTGGTCGGCGCGTCATCGGCGTCATAGCTTCGCTGCACGATACTCTTGTTCTGGTCCTGCCAGGTGATAATGTAGCCGCCATCCTCCAGCGCGATGGCTCCCGGTGAGTTCTGGTTGCCGCTGGTGGTCACATTGACCAGGAACTCATCCGTCGCCGCTTCGCCGTTCGCACCATAGCGACGCGCGATTACGCCATCGCCGCTGTCCAGACCGCCGTTATAGGACTCATACACCACCAGGAAGCCGCCATCGGCCAGCGCCACTACCTGCGGGCTGTCCTGGTTATTTGCGGTTCGCTGGTTTACCTGCTGCTCGGTACCGATCTTATGCACGCCATCGGCTTCATACAGCTGCATATAAACATCGATTTGCGCTCCCAGTCCGCCAATCGTGCCACCCGATGTGCTCTGCCAGATCACCACAATACGGCCATCGGCCAACCGGGTGGTGGTGGGGTTTGCCTGATCGCTTTCGGTAGTGGTATTCACCTGCATGCTCTGATCCAGCAGATCATAACCATCCAGCGCAGTACCTTTGATTAGAATTGGCGAACTCTCATTACCACTCTTATCCGCCGCAGTAATATAGCCCTGCTCCCCGACAGACAGTGGGTTAGGCTCCATACTCCACACCCCGCTACTGTCTGCAACAGCGGTATACGTCTTACCGTCAGCATCCGTTACCGTGACAGTAGCGCCAGGCTCTGTCTGGCCCCCCAGTTTGTCTCCGGTATTGGTTGAAATCCCTACGTTGGGCGGCAGAGTATCACTGTCCGTGGTGGCTGCAGGTTGATAGTCGATGATTGTCGGATCGTCATTCCCTGCAGTTTCCTGCTCCAGACCGAGCGTTTCCACCAGATCGACGACCCGCCCCTTAATCGCAGAACCATCGCCATCGCCAACCCCTTCATCGGTCCAGGTCACATACAGCTGACCGCCCTCCAGGAAGGAGGCATCCACTTCCACCTGGTCGCCCCAGCTCAGTTGGTTGATCTGCATTTGCTGACCGACTTTATGACCACTCGCATCAAAATACTGGGCGTAAATACCATAAGTGTCGGCCCCTGGAGCGCTATCAGTACCGGAAACGAACACCACAACAAAGCTACCGTCGGCGCGACTGACTACGATAGGAAGATGTTGATCGCCCGAAGTGGCGGTATTGATGATGAACTCGTCAGTAACAGCCTGACCGCTCGCATCATAGATGCGCCCCCATACGCTATAACCCGTCTGATCCGGACCGTTGTTATTGTCTGAGTCCCATGTCACGACATAGTTGCCGTTACCCAGCGCGGTAATCACGGGTGAAGCCTGGTTGCTGGCCGTCGTCTGGTTTACCACGCCCAGGGAACTGGTGGTATGGGTTTCCGGGTTATACAGTAACGTGGTGATATCGTAGCCATCACCTTTGGTCGTATAAGCGATAGCCACGGTGCCATCCGCCAGTGTTGTCACCGACGGTAGCGGGTTCCAGTCGCCCGTTCCCAACAGCCATGGACCATCCAACGTCGTGGTAGCCAGCACCGTCTGCGCCGTTACCGGTGAACCGTTTTCATCGTACTGGCGACCATAGACGACCCAGACGCCATTAACCGTTGCCTGCCAGACCACCATATAGCCACCATCATTCAGGGTCGCGATCTCCGGGTAACCTTGATTGCTGGCGTCAGTACCATTGTTAATGTTGTACTCAGTTCCCGAGGTCACCACCCCTGAGATATTGCCACTGGAATCATAGGCATAAGAAAATTTCTGCCCTTTGATATAAGTGCCGCTGCTCCAGACCACCTCAAAATCGCCATTCGCCAGCACGGTCACCTGAGGCGTTAACTGATCGCCGCTGGTCGTGGAATTGACCGTAAACTCACCGCCGATCGGCTGCCCCTGAGCATCCAGCATCTGTCCCCTGATGCAGGTTCCCGAACCATCACCGCTGGTGGATTCCCAGACTACGATAGAGCCCCCACCGGGTAACGCGGAAACGGAAGAGAGAGTCTGGTCACCAGTGATGGCGGTATTTACGGTGGATTCAGAGTAGTAGGACGAATCAGGATCAATCACAATCCCTTCCACGCCCATACCGCTACCGTCCACGTTATCCGACTGCCAGGTGACATAGACGCTGCCATCCGCCATCAGCGTGGCGTCCAGAATATGCGTCACGTCACTGGAGTCGCCGCCGGTCCCCTGATTGCCCGCCGTGGTGGTGTTGACGATAAATTCACGTCCCACTTTGTTATCGCTGGCATCATAACGCTGCGCGTAGATTGCCGAGCCATCGCCATCACCACCGTCTGAGCCCCAGATAATCAGATAGCCGCCATCTTCCAGCGCCACGCCGACCGGTTTGTACTGCTTGCCGTCACTGTAGGTGTTGACGATAAAGTCGCCGCTGCCCTGTACCGTGACCGCCCCCGTGCTGGCATCTACCGTATAGTGAACCGCACGGACGTCTGAACCGTTGGCGCCGGAATCATTGGTATCCCAGTACACCACGAAGCTACCATCGGCCAGGGTAATAACATCGGGATAGTTCTGGTAGGCATCCATGGTGGTGTTCACCTGGAAAGCGTTACCCAGCGCCTTGCCCTCAGCATCAAAAATCTGGCCGACAACCCCTGTGTAGCTACTGTCCGACGGGCCCGACGTGGCGTTCCAGACGGTGATATACATTCCGTTGTGCGCTTCATCGGTAAATGTCGCCATTTCCGGACCACCGGAGGCCCCCATACCACTGCCGCTGGCAACCACCACCTCGTCGCTGGTCGGCGCGTTATCGGCGTCATAGCTTCGCTGCACGATACTCTTGTTCTGGTCCTGCCAGGTGATAATGTAGCCGCCATCCTCCAGCGCGATGGCTCCCGGTGAGTTCTGGTTGCCGCTGGTGGTCACATTGACCAGGAACTCATCCGTCGCCGCTTCGCCGTTCGCACCATAGCGACGCGCGATTACGCCATCGCCGCTGTCCAGACCGCCGTTATAGGACTCATACACCACCAGGAAGCCGCCATCGGCCAGCGCCACTACCTGCGGGCTGTCCTGGTTATTTGCGGTTCGCTGGTTTACCTGCTGCTCGGTACCGATCTTATGCACGCCATCGGCTTCATACAGCTGCATATAAACATCGGTTTGCGCTCCCAGTCCGCCAATCGTGCCAGCCGATGTGCTCTGCCAGATCACCACAATACGGCCATCGGCCAACCGGGTGGTGGTGGGGTTTGCCTGATCGTTTTCGGTGGTCGAGTTAACCTGCACACTTTCATTCATCAGGTCATAACTACCAAGCGCGGCTCCCTGGAAAGCGACTGGATCGCCCTGGTTACCGGTCGGATCGATGGCGTAAATTGTCCCGGACTCCCCTGCTGCAATGGGGTTAGGCACAAGAATCCAACTGCCGTTTTGATCGGCGGTTGTAGTGTATTTCGTTCCCGCAGCATCAATCACCGTAATAATGGCGCCAGGTTCCGATGATCCCGATAAAGATTCAGCCGCATTGCCTGAAATACCCACGTTTGGCCCGGTAACATCCAGAATAAAGTCCCAGGTTGAGCTCACCTCACTAACGTTACCTGCGGCATCTGTCGCCGTAGCGGTGATGCTGTGAGTGCCCTCCGTCAGGTCAGCGTCCGGAGTGAATTTCCATTTACCGTCTGAATCGGCCACCATACTGCCCAGGAAAGTCCCGCTATCGTAAAGAGTGACGATGGCGCCAGCTTCCGCCGTGCCGGTCAGGGTCGGAGTCAGATCGTCAGTAACGTTGCCCTGCACCGGGGAAACAAACTGAATGCTTCCTACATCATCGCCCAGACTGGTGATAACCGGTGCGGCAGGCGCCGTGGTGTCTACCGTCAGGGTGATGGTATCCCGGGCGGTATTGCCCGCAGCATTAGTGATTTCCGCCGTCCAACTGTGCTCTCCGTCAGCGACCTCATCCAGTTGGAACGTCCACAGGCCATCCGCATTCGCTATCGCGGTTCCCAGCACCGTACCCTCTGCATCCTTCACCGTTACAGTTGCTCCGGCGCTGGTTATACCCTGTAATTCTGGTGTACTGTCGTCGGTCAACCCGCCATCCAGTACCGCATCCGTAATGCTACCCACGTTATCATTGGCCTGATCGATAGTGATGGCAACACTGCTGCTATCGATAGTGAATTCCACTGTTTCAGCACGGGTTTCATTACCTGCCGTATCGGTAATTTTAGTCTGATAGCTGTGCGCACCATCAGCCAGTTCAGGTAATGCCAGCGTCCAGTTTCCGTCGCTGTTGACCACTACGCTGCCTGCCGGGGTACTACTACCGTCCAGATACACGCTAACGGTGGCTCCCACTTCGCCGGTACCACTCAGGGTTAGCAGGCGATCGTCCGTTACGCCGCCAGCCGTCACCGGCTCCTGTAGATCGCCCCGATCGTCATTCAGTACGGCAATAACCGCATCCGGCGCAACAGTATCCAGCACCACCGGGAAACGCTCGCTTTCCACAGAAGAGACACCAGCCGCGTTCACCACCGTAGCGCTCAGATCATAGTTGCCATCGGCCCCCAGTTCGTCGGTGGTGATATTCCAGCGACCATCGTTATCCGCCGTTCCTTCACCCACCTGAACCCGATTGCCGTCGCTGTCCGTAGCCCAAATCGTCACAATCATTCCTGCTGTCGCGCTACCTTTCAGGGTCAGTGTCGCATCATTGGTCGCCAGCCCCTTCTGAAGGTTACCCGTATCAGCATCTTCACCCTGGGTGTGGTCGTCCATCACAGCGTCAATCAACGGCTGATCCGGCACGCTGGTCAGCAAGCTAAAGTTCCAGCTTTCATCGTCGGTCCCGGAGAGCTGCGGCCCCTCATTGCCGGAGGCGTCCACCGCCGAGACGGTAAACTCGTGGCGGCCTTCCGCCAGATCGCTGTCCGGGGTAAAGCGCCAGTGGCCGTCACCGTCCACCGCCGCGCTGCCGAGCAGCGTGCCGCCGTCGTAGATATTCACGTGGTCGATATCCGCCGTGGCCTGGCCGCTGTAGGTCGGGCGGGTATCGTTGGTCGCACTGCCGTCGGTGATCTCCCCGGTCACCGGCTCCCTGTCGTCGGTCAGGGTGATGGAGCCCGCCACAATGCCGGAGGTACTGTTATCCGGCGCCGTGGCGTCGAGGGTGAAGCTCCAGCCCGCGTCATCCGTCCCGGAGAGCTGCGGCCCCTCATTGCCGGAGGCGTCCACCGCCGAGACGGTGAACTCGTGGCGCCCTTCCGCCAGATCGCTGTCCGGGGTAAAGCGCCAGTGGCCGTCGCCGTCCACTGCCGCGCTGCCGAGCAGCGTGCCGCCGTCGTAGATATTCACGTGGTCGATATCCGCCGTGGCCTGCCCGCTGTAGGTCGGGCGGGTATCGTTGGTCGCACTGCCGTCGGTGATCTCCCCGGTGACCGGCTCCCTGTCGTCAGTCAGGGTGATACTGCCCGCCACAATGCCAGAGGTACTGTTATCCGGCGCCGTGGCGTCGAGGGTGAAGCTCCAGCCCGCGTCATCCGTCCCGGAGAGCGGCGGCCCCTCATTACCGGAGGCGTCCACCGCCGAGACGGTGAACTCGTGGCGCCCTTCCGCCAGATCGCTGTCCGGGGTAAAGCGCCAGTGGCCGTCGCCGTCCACCGCCGCGCTGCCGAGCAGCGTGCCGCCGTCGTAGATATTCACATGGTCAATATCCGCCGTGGCCTGGCCGCTGTAGGTCGGGCGGGTATCGTTGGTCGCACTGCCGTCGGTGATTTCCCCGGTCACCGGCTCCCTGTCGTCGGTCAGGGTGATACTGCCCGCCACAATGCCGGAGGTACTGTTATCCGGCGCCGTGGCGTCGAGGGTGAAGCTCCAGCCCGCGTCATCCGTCCCGGAGAGCTGCGGCCCCTCATTGCCGGAGGTGTCCACCGCCGAGACGGTGAACTCGTGGCGGCCTTCCGCCAGATCGCTGTCCGGGGTAAAGCGCCAGCGGCCGTCGCCGTCCACCGCCGCGCTGCCGAGCAGCGTGCCGCCGTCGTAGATATTCACGTGGTCAATATCCGCCGTGGCCTGGCCGCTGTAGGTCGGGCGGGTATCGTTGGTCGCACTGCCGTCGGTGATTTCCCCGGTCACCGGCTCCCTGTCGTCGGTCAGGGTGATGGAGCCCGCCACAATGCCGGAGGTTTTGTTATCCGGAGGTGTAGTATCCGCCGGACCATCAACCATGGTGGAATTGCTGTTTCCTGCCTGGTCGGTAGCCACTACGCTGGCACTGCTGTCACCCGTCTCCAGCGGATTGGGCTGAATGCTCCAGTTCCCGTTCTCATCCGCCGTTACCGATGTTTCGCTACCATCGGACGGATCGGTGATCGTTACCGTCGCCCCAGGCTCCGCAGTACCGCTAATTTCCTCTGTGGTATTGGTCGTGATAACCGGAGCGCTGGTTACGGTATCCAGCGTAAAGTCCCATACCGGGCTATGAGCGCTATCATTACCGGCTTCGTCGGTACTGGTGGCCGTAATATGATGCTCGCCATCCACCAGATTCGTCGTCGGTGTATAGCTCCAGTTACCGTCTTTATCGGCAGTCACTGAACCCAAAACCGTGTCGCCGTCATAGATCGTAACGGTGCTACCAGTTTCTGCCGTACCGGCAAACGTCGGTGCCGGGTCGTCCGTCACCTTGCCCGGAGAGGTGATAATATCCTGAAGTGTACCCACATCATCGGTCATCGTGATAATGGTCGGCGCGGCGGGCGCCGTGGTGTCTACCGTCAGGGTAATGCCAGCCTGAGCCGTATTGCCCGCATGATTGATCACTTCCGCCGTCCAGCTGTGCTCGCCGTCCGTCACCCTATCCAGCTGATATTTCCACAAACCATTCGCATCCGCTATGGCAGTGCCCAGGACCTTGCCATCCACATCTTTCACCGTCACGCTAGCTCCGGCAATTGTCGTTCCCTGCAATTCAGGCGTACTGTCGTCGGTCAGCCCGCCATTCAGCACCGCATCCGTAATGCTACCCACGTTATCATTGGCCTGATCGATAGTGATGGCAACACTGCTGCTATCCACGGTGAAGTTCACCGCTTCACTGCGGGTTTCATTACCCGCCGTATCGGTAACTTTGGTCTGATAGCTATGCGCGCCATCCTCTAGCGCGGGCAGCGCCAGTATCCAGCTTCCGTCGCTATTGACCACCACGCTGCCTGCTGAGGTGCTGTCACCATCCAGATATACACTGACGGTGGCCCCTGCCTCGCCAGTGCCACTCAAGGTCGGAGAACGATCGTCCGTTACCCCGCCGGCCACTACCGGATCCTGAATATCCCCCTGATCGTCGTTGAGTACGGCAATAGCCGCATCCGGCGCGACAGTATCCAGCACCACCGGGAAGACGCCGGTTTCTGCCGAAGAGATACCCGAGGCATTCACCGCCGTGGCGCTCAGGCTATAGCGACCATCGGCCCCCAGTTCGTCGGTAGTGATACTCCAGCGGCCATTCTCATCGGCAGTTCCTTCACCTACCTGAACCCGATTGCCGTCGCTATCCGTAGCCCAGATCTTCACGATCATGCCCTCAGCAGCACTCCCGTTAAGCGTCAGCGTGGCATCGTTTGTTGCCTGACCCTTCTGAAGCGTGCCCGTATCGACCTCATCACCCTGAGTCCGATCGTCTATCACGCTTTCAATAGACGGCTGGGCTGGCGCGCTGGTCAACAAATTGAAATCCCAACCATCATCATCGGTACCCGAAACCTTCGGCCCTTCGTTACCGGCAGCATCCACCGCTGAAACAGTCAGTGTGTGATTGCCGCTGGCCAGCGCCATCTCTGGCGTAAAGCTCCAGGCTCCGGTGCTCTGATCTACAGTCGTACTGCCGAGCAGCGTGCTACCGTCGTAGATATTCACGTGGTCGATACCGCCCGCCAGACCATCAGAGGTAATCTTACCCGCATAGGTTGGCTGGGTATCATCAGTGGTGCCGCCATCGGCAATCGGACCAGTGAGAGGCTTCACATCATCGTTCAGGGTGATACTGCCCGTTTCAAAGGCATCCGCGCCAGGAGCAGTAGTATCAAGGGTGAAGCTCCAGCCCGCGTCATCCGTCCCGGAGAGCGGCGGCCCCTCATTGCCGGAGGCGTCCACCGCCGAGACGGTGAACTCGTGGCGGCCTTCCGCCAGATCGCTGTCCGGGGTAAAGCGCCAGTGGCCGTCGCCGTCCACCGCCGCGCTACCGAGCAGCGTGCCGCCGTCGTAGATATTCACATGGTCAATATCCGCCGTGGCCTGCCCGCTGTAGGTCGGGCGGGTATCGTTGGTCGCACTGCCGTCGGTGATCTCCCCGGTCACCGGCTCCCTGTCGTCGGTCAGGGTGATACTGCCCGCCACAATGCCGGAGGTACTGTTATCCGGCGCCGTGGCGTCGAGGGTGAAGCTCCAGCCCGCGTCATCCGTCCCGGAGAGCGGCGGCCCCTCATTGCCGGAGGCGTCCACCGCCGAGACGGTGAACTCGTGGCGGCCTTCCGCCAGATCGCTGTCCGGGGTAAAGCGCCAGTGGCCGTCGCCGTCCACCGCCGCGCTGCCGAGCAGCGTGCCGCCGTCGTAGATATTCACGTGGTCGATATCCGCCGTGGCCTGGCCGCTGTAGGTCGGACGGGTATCGTTGGTCGCACTGCCGTCGGTGATCTCCCCGGTCACCGGCTCCCTGTCGTCGGTCAGGGTGATGGAGCCCGCCACAATGCCGGAGGTACTGTTATCCGGCGCCGTGGCGTCGAGGGTGAAGCTCCAGCCCGCGTCATCGGTCCCGGAGAGCTGCGGCCCCTCATTGCCGGAGGCGTCCACCGCCGAGACGGTGAACTCGTGGCGCCCTTCCGCCAGATCGCTGTCCGGGGTAAAGCGCCAGTGGCCGTCGCCGTCCACCGCCGCGCTGCCGAGCAGCGTGCCGCCGTCGTAGATATTCACGTGGTCGATATCCGCCGTGGCCTGGCCGCTGTAGGTCGGACGGGTATCGTTGGTCGCACTGCCGTCGGTGATCTCCCCGGTCACCGGCTCCCTGTCGTCGGTCAGGGTGATGGAGCCCGCCACAATGCCGGAGGTACTGTTATCCGGCGCCGTGGCGTCGAGGGTGAAGCTCCAGCCCGCGTCATCGGTCCCGGAGAGCTGCGGCCCCTCATTGCCGGAGGCGTCCACCGCCGAGACGGTGAACTCGTGGCGGCCTTCCGCCAGATCGCTGTCCGGGGTAAAGCGCCAGTGGCCGTCGCCGTCCACCGCCGCGCTGCCGAGCAGCGTGCCGCCGTCGTAGATATTCACATGGTCGATATCCGCCGTGGCCTGCCCGCTGTAGGTCGGGCGGGTATCATTGGTCGCACTGCCGTCGGTGATTTCCCCGGTCACCGGCTCCCTGTCGTCGGTCAGGGTGATACTGCCCGCCACAATGCCGGAGGTACTGTTATCCGGCGCCGTGGCGTCGAGGGTGAAGCTCCAGCCCGCGTCATCCGTCCCGGAGAGCTGCGGCCCCTCATTGCCGGAGGCGTCCACCGCCGAGACGGTAAACTCGTGGCGCCCTTCCGCCAGATCGCTGTCCGGGGTAAAGCGCCAGTGGCCGTCGCCGTCCACCGCCGCGCTGCCGAGCAGCGTGCCGCCGTCGTAGATATTCACGTGGTCGATATCCGCCGTGGCCTGGCCGCTGTAGGTCGGACGGGTATCGTTGGTCGCACTGCCGTCGGTGATCTCCCCGGTCACCGGCTCCCTGTCGTCGGTCAGGGTGATACTGCCCGCCACAATGCCGGAGGTACTGTTATCCGGCGCCGTGGCGTCGAGGGTGAAGCTCCAGCCCGCGTCATCGGTCCCGGAGAGCTGCGGCCCCTCATTGCCGGAGGCGTCCACCGCCGAGACGGTGAACTCGTGGCGCCCTTCCGCCAGATCGCTGTCCGGGGTAAAGCGCCAGTGGCCGTCGCCGTCCACCGCCGCGCTGCCGAGCAGCGTGCCGCCGTCGTAGATATTCACATGGTCGATATCCGCCGTGGCCTGCCCGCTGTAGGTCGGGCGGGTATCATTGGTCGCACTGCCGTCGGTGATCTCCCCGGTCACCGGCTCCCTGTCGTCAGTCAGGGTGATGGAGCCCGCCACAATGCCGGAGGTACTGTTATCCGGCGCCGTGGCGTCGAGGGTGAAGCTCCAGCCCGCGTCATCGGTCCCGGAGAGCTGCGGCCCCTCATTGCCGGAGGCGTCCACCGCCGAGACGGTGAACTCGTGGCGGCCTTCCGCCAGATCGCTGTCCGGGGTAAAGCGCCAGTGGCCGTCGCCGTCCACCGCCGCGCTGCCGAGCAGCGTGCCGCCGTCGTAGATATTCACATGGTCGATATCCGCCGTGGCCTGCCCGCTGTAGGTCGGGCGGGTATCATTGGTCGCACTGCCGTCGGTGATCTCCCCGGTCACCGGCTCCCTGTCGTCAGTCAGGGTGATGGAGCCCGCCACAATGCCGGAGGTACTGTTATCCGGCGCCGTGGCGTCGAGGGTGAAGCTCCAGCCCGCGTCATCGGTCCCGGAGAGCTGCGGCCCCTCATTGCCGGAGGCGTCCACCGCCGAGACGGTGAACTCGTGGCGCCCTTCCGCCAGATCGCTGTCCGGGGTAAAGCGCCAGTGGCCGTCGCCGTCCACTGCCGCGCTGCCGAGCAGCGTGCCGCCGTCGTAGATATTCACATGGTCGATATCCGCCGTGGCCTGCCCGCTGTAGGTCGGACGGGTATCGTTGGTCGCACTGCCGTCGGTGATTTCCCCGGTCACCGGCTCCCTGTCGTCGGTCAGGGTGATGGAGCCCACCACAATGCCGGAGGTACTGTTATCCGGCGCCGTGGCGTCGAGGGTGAAGCTCCAGCCCGCGTCATCCGTCCCGGAGAGCGGCGGCCCCTCATTGCCGGAGGCGTCCACCGCCGAGACGGTGAACTCGTGGCGCCCTTCCGCCAGATCGCTGTCCGGGGTAAAGCGCCAGTGGCCGTCGCCGTCCACTGCCGCGCTGCCGAGCAGCGTGCCGCCGTCGTAGATATTCACGTGGTCGATATCCGCCGTGGCCTGGCCGCTGTAGGTCGGACGGGTATCGTTGGTCGCACTGCCGTCGGTGATTTCCCCGGTCACCGGCTCCCTGTCGTCGGTCAGGGTGATACTGCCCGCCACAATGCCGGAGGTACTGTTATCCGGCGCCGTGGCGTCGAGGGTGAAGCTCCAGCCCGCGTCATCCGTCCCGGAGAGCTGCGGCCCCTCATTGCCGGAGGCGTCCACCGCCGAGACGGTAAACTCGTGGCGGCCTTCCGCCAGATCGCTGTCCGGGGTAAAGCGCCAGTGGCCGTCGCCGTCCACCGCCGCGCTGCCGAGCAGCGTGCCGCCGTCGTAGATATTCACGTGGTCGATATCCGCCGTGGCCTGGCCGCTGTAGGTCGGGCGGGTATCGTTGGTCGCACTGCCGTCGGTGATCTCCCCGGTCACCGGCTCCCTGTCGTCGGTCAGGGTGATGGAGCCCGCCACAATGCCGGAGGTACTGTTATCCGGCGCCGTGGCGTCGAGGGTGAAGCTCCAGCCCGCGTCATCGGTCCCGGAGAGCTGCGGCCCCTCATTGCCGGAGGTGTCCACCGCCGAGACGGTGAACTCGTGGCGGCCTTCCGCCAGATCGCTGTCCGGGGTAAAGCGCCAGTGGCCGTCGCCGTCCACCGCCGCGCTGCCGAGCAGCGTGCCGCCGTCGTAGATATTCACGTGGTCGATATCCGCCGTGGCCTGGCCGCTGTAGGTCGGACGGGTATCGTTGGTCGCACTGCCGTCGGTGATCTCCCCGGTCACCGGCTCCCTGTCGTCGGTCAGGGTGATACTGCCCGCCACAATGCCGGAGGTACTGTTATCCGGCGCCGTGGCGTCGAGGGTGAAGCTCCAGCCCGCGTCATCGGTCCCGGAGAGCGGCGGCCCCTCATTGCCGGAGGCGTCCACCGCCGAGACGGTGAACTCGTGGCGCCCTTCCGCCAGATCGCTGTCCGGGGTAAAGCGCCAGTGGCCGTCGCCGTCCACCGCCGCGCTGCCGAGCAGCGTGCCGCCGTCGTAGATATTCACATGGTCGATATCCGCCGTGGCCTGCCCGCTGTAGGTCGGGCGGGTATCATTGGTCGCACTGCCGTCGGTGATCTCCCCGGTCACCGGCTCCCTGTCGTCAGTCAGGGTGATGGAGCCCGCCACAATGCCGGAGGTACTGTTATCCGGCGCCGTGGCGTCGAGGGTGAAGCTCCAGCCCGCGTCATCGGTCCCGGAGAGCGGCGGCCCCTCATTGCCGGAGGCGTCCACCGCCGAGACGGTGAACTCGTGGCGGCCTTCCGCCAGATCGCTGTCCGGGGTAAAGCGCCAGTGGCCGTCGCCGTCCACCGCCGCGCTGCCGAGCAGCGTGCCGCCGTCGTAGATATTCACATGGTCAATATCCGCCGTGGCCTGGCCGCTGTAGGTCGGACGGGTATCGTTGGTCGCACTGCCGTCGGTGATCTCCCCGGTCACCGGCTCCCTGTCGTCGGTCAGGGTGATACTGCCCGCCACAATGCCGGAGGTACTGTTATCCGGCGCCGTGGCATCAAGGGTGAAGCTCCAGCCCGCGTCATCCGTCCCGGAGAGCGGCGGCCCCTCATTGCCGGAGGCGTCCACCGCCGAGACGGTGAACTCGTGGCGGCCTTCCGCCAGATCGCTGTCCGGGGTAAAGCGCCAGTGGCCGTCGCCGTCCACTGCCGCGCTGCCGAGCAGCGTGCCGCCGTCGTAGATATTCACATGGTCGATATCCGCCGTGGCCTGCCCGCTGTAGGTCGGACGGGTATCGTTGGTCGCACTGCCGTCGGTGATTTCCCCGGTCACCGGCTCCCTGTCGTCGGTCAGGGTGATGGAGCCCACCACAATGCCGGAGGTACTGTTATCCGGCGCCGTGGCGTCGAGGGTGAAGCTCCAGCCCGCGTCATCCGTCCCGGAGAGCGGCGGCCCCTCATTGCCGGAGGCGTCCACCGCCGAGACGGTGAACTCGTGGCGGCCTTCCGCCAGATCGCTGTCCGGGGTAAAGCGCCAGTGGCCGTCGCCGTCCACCGCCGCGCTGCCGAGCAGCGTGCCGCCGTCGTAGATATTCACATGGTCAATATCCGCCGTGGCCTGCCCGCTGTAGGTCGGGCGGGTATCGTTGGTCGCACTGCCGTCGGTGATCTCCCCGGTCACCGGCTCCCTGTCGTCGGTCAGGGTGATACTGCCCGCCACAATGCCGGAGGTACTGTTATCCGGCGCCGTGGCATCAAGGGTGAAGCTCCAGCCCGCGTCATCCGTCCCGGAGAGCTGCGGCCCCTCATTGCCGGAGGCGTCCACCGCCGAGACGGTGAACTCGTGGCGGCCTTCCGCCAGATCGCTGTCCGGGGTAAAGCGCCAGTGGCCGTCGCCGTCCACCGCCGCGCTGCCGAGCAGCGTGCCGCCGTCGTAGATATTCACGTGGTCGATATCCGCCGTGGCCTGGCCGCTGTAGGTCGGACGGGTATCGTTGGTCGCACTGCCGTCGGTGATCTCCCCGGTCACCGGCTCCCTGTCGTCGGTCAGGGTGATGGAGCCCGCCACAATGCCGGAGGTACTGTTATCCGGCGCCGTGGCGTCGAGGGTGAAGCTCCAGCCCGCGTCATCGGTCCCGGAGAGCTGCGGCCCCTCATTGCCGGAGGCGTCCACCGCCGAGACGGTGAACTCGTGGCGGCCTTCCGCCAGATCGCTGTCCGGGGTAAAGCGCCAGTGGCCGTCGCCGTCCACCGCCGCGCTGCCGAGCAGCGTGCCGCCGTCGTAGATATTCACATGGTCGATATCCGCCGTGGCCTGCCCGCTGTAGGTCGGGCGGGTATCATTGGTCGCACTGCCGTCGGTGATCTCCCCGGTCACCGGCTCCCTGTCGTCAGTCAGGGTGATGGAGCCCGCCACAATGCCGGAGGTACTGTTATCCGGCGCCGTGGCGTCGAGGGTGAAGCTCCAGCCCGCGTCATCGGTCCCGGAGAGCTGCGGCCCCTCATTGCCGGAGGCGTCCACCGCCGAGACGGTGAACTCGTGGCGCCCTTCCGCCAGATCGCTGTCCGGGGTAAAGCGCCAGTGGCCGTCGCCGTCCACCGCCGCGCTGCCGAGCAGCGTGCCGCCGTCGTAGATATTCACATGGTCAATATCCGCCGTGGCCTGGCCGCTGTAGGTCGGACGGGTATCGTTGGTCGCACTGCCGTCGGTAATGAGGCCGGTCACCGGCTCCCTGTCGTCGGTCAGGGTGATGGAGCCCGCCACAATGCCGGAGGTACTGTTATCCGGCGCCGTGGCGTCGAGGGTGAAGCTCCAGCCCGCGTCATCCGTCCCGGAGAGCTGCGGCCCCTCATTGCCGGAGGCGTCCACCGCCGAGACGGTGAACTCGTGGCGGCCTTCCGCCAGATCGCTGTCCGGGGTAAAGCGCCAGTGGCCGTCGCCGTCCACCGCCGCGCTGCCGAGCAGCGTGCCGCCGTCGTAGATATTCACATGGTCGATATCCGCCGTGGCCTGCCCGCTGTAGGTCGGACGGGTATCGTTGGTCGCACTGCCGTCGGTGATCTCCCCGGTCACCGGCTCCCTGTCGTCGGTCAGGGTGATACTGCCCGCCACAATGCCAGAAGAACTGTTATCTGGCGGCAAACTATCGATCGTAAAACTCCATCCAGCATCGCTGGTACCACTTATACGTGGGCCTTCATTACCAGCGCGGTCAACGGCCGCCGCGGTATACTCATGAGTAGAACCCTCTGCCAGACTGGTTTTCGACGTGAAGCTCCAGTTTCCATCGCTATCCACGACCGCGCTGCCAACCAGTTTACCGTTATCGTAAATATTGACGTGATCGATATCCGCCGTGGCCTTACCAGAGTAAGTCGGGCGAGTATCATTCGTTACCCCGCCATCAGCAATCGTTCCTATGATCGGAGCAACATCATCGTTTAGCCCCAGGGAGTCCGCGACCAGGCCAGAAGTGATATTGTCCGGTAAAGTGACATCAGGGCGTTCAATCACCAAAGGAGGAGAAACATTGCCTGCCGGGTCTTGCGCAACCACCGTAACATTGCTGTCCCCCTCACTTATCGGATTCGGCTGAATACTCCAGTTACCCTTATCATCGGCGACGGTCGTTGTGGCTTCCCCTGTCGCTGGGTCCGTCACCGTAATGGTGGAACCCGGCTCAGCGGTGCCCGCCAGTTGGTCATCGTCATTGGCATTGATGATCGGCACCTCAGGCGCGGTGTTATCATGGTAGTTTCCAGAAGCGGAGCCACTATTACCCTCAGAATCCGTAACAGTCACGATAATGGTACCGTTCGGCTGAGAATTCGGTGACTCTATCGCCCAGTTACCGTTTTCATCGGTAGTTGTGGTAACGCGGCTCCCGTCCGGTAGAGTAATTTCTACTGTCGCATTAGGACTGGAAGAAGAGCCGGAAAACTCCGGTCGCCCGTCCTTGTCGGCGTCACTGGCAGGATGAATGGCGATCGTGATTTCACGGGCTTCATCGCTATGGCCGTGCCCATGACTATTTGATGCAATCGCAGCGCCGGCCATGCCAAGAGCACCGCCGCCAAAGATAATCCAGGGCAGCCAGGCAAAATGCTGATTATCCGCCGCCGGATCTGCCAGAGAAGAACCTTCACCGCCCAGAACCTGTTCACTGGAACTGCCATCAGCCAGAGCCGGGGGATAATCTGCCACATCCCCCGTTGTTGGAATAAATTCGTAATACTGGCCATTTTCAGCTTCACCGATCAAATGGATATCTTCATTCTGGTAATAATCTTCAAGAATGACATCAGAGCCATTTTCGTCATCGCCTTCAAATACCAGTACCAGATTATCGCCGACACGCTTGGTCATGATCACCTGCGGAGCATGCCCTGTCTGCTCATCGATAAGCTCAATATTGAAATGACCATGCTGAGGCACTTTAATGACCAGTGCTGCATTCTTACCTGTCACGACGTCGTGAGAAGCGATAATCCCCTGGGGTCCCCGAACATTTACTTTCACCATAGCATCCATATTTTTTCCCTTTGCATAAAGCCGCATTCTTAGCCACGTACACTTTCAACCAGCATTTAGTTAGTGTTATTTTTCTCTGATACCATAAACCTGCACATCAACCCGGCGATTGGGTTGATTACACTGACTGACCGCCTCGCCACCTTTATATTCATTACAATTTAAAACTGTCGACTCCCGGCTCCCAACCCCTCGGGAAGAAATAATATCCGCAGGAATTCCCGCCGCAATTAACCGGGTCATAATGGTATTAGCTCGCAACTCAGAGAGAGACTGATTATGCTGCTCATTACCAACCGGGTCGGCATGCCCAATAACGATAACCTTGCTGATCTGCCGATAGTCGGAAGTTATCGTCGCTACCAGTTTATTAATTTTCTTTATCGCATCTGGCTGCAGATTCTCCGCACGATATTGATCAAGGTTGAACAATGCGGCTTCGCTAATGGTATAAAGTCCCGATGGGCAGTTATCCCCGGTGATTACGCGGGACAAGGTATGAGCCTGAATATCAATATTCGCTAACTCTTTCTTTGACTGTTCGGAATCCATCCAGCGTCCGATAATGTCCCCGGAGTCCTCCATCGAAATTTGATAGAAATAGGTCATTCCGGCCTGAAGTTCAGGTGTCATCACTTCTGGGTTCTGCTCGTACCCGACAATGCCCTTTTTACGGTTACCTGGTACAATGACCACAGAACTCTTACCCGGACACAGGGAAAGCCCCACTGCCTGGTGCTCAGGGAACAGGCTGGCATGATAATATTTATTGATATAAACATTCAGGGGTAACAATGCATACCGTTGGTGCTGCTGTTGATGGCGAAAAATTATTACCCTGGCACGCGCATCTTCACTCTTCCACTGAGAAGGTAAAGCAGGCACATCCATTTTCCATGGAGTACCATTAACACTCTCATTAAAAGCAGCTGCGCTATTACCAGAAAAGGTAATACCCGAAAGGAGTAATAGTGACAATATATTGCGGATAGCTTTCCCGGGAGCCATCATAACCTTATGTCCTTATAATTACAAAAAATGTTATTAGTCAGCGTATACAGCTGACGACTCGATTGTTATAAACACTGAACAAAAGCCGTATTCGATCAATATACTCACTCGCAAAAAGTAATGACTTGCTGTTCATACGACAAATACCTAATTTATTCAACGCATTAATCTTGTGCCGTGATACCGCCTTCACAGAAAGATTAAGTTGTTTCGAAATTAAATAAAGTGACCGGCCATCAACCAACAATTGAATAATAATCTTTTCATGTTCAGAAAGATTACAATCATACCTCCTCCTGGGTTTATACAGATTTAAGCGATTAACAATACCAGCACAGGATATTTTGCGCGGAATAAAAATATCAAAATAGTCGGAACCAAGCACAGCACCATCATAGTCAGTGATGAAAAACAAATACGTCCTGTCAAGAAGAATGTTATTTAACATACTCCCCAGTCGTTGACGTTCATTAATATCAACAATCACAATAAATGGTAAGCTACAGAAGCTCCACAGAGTATTCAGCCCATCATCAGGCTCTAATCCATATGCATCATATCCCGCCCTGCGAAGTATCGATATCAACCCAAAGCTAAAGAAGAAGTTTTCAGATAATACGAATACTTTCATATACCATCTTCCTTTAGGCATTAACGTTCGATCTGTGAGCAATTATCGTGGTAAAAGTAGAACGGTCTGATTAATTCAGACTTCAAGGTATAACCTTTAACACCGAAGGTCTCAATACGCATGATGAAGTCATGTTGCACCCCAAGGGCAACAAGTCGCAGTTTCAAAGCCTGAATCACCTGCCATAACCGTTGATTTGATGACTTTAAACCATGCAAATCCCATACGTGATAAAGTATCTGTTCATTTGTTGCGATCTTTTCATTTCCATACTCCAATAGATATAAGAACAATCGCATCATAGTTTCCCTGAGGATAAAAGAGTTCCCTGGGTGGGATTTCGAGTCAAAGTTACTTATCTTTCTATGAGCAATCTCTAACTGAACATTGTTTCCTATGTAGTAGCCAATAAGCTCTCTTCCCATAAAGACATTTCCATTCGAAGAAAATATGAATATCTGGCGTTGTCAGGATAGACATTCCGGCAGTACTTATAATACAGATTGCCGTTCAAAACTAAATAAATAACCCCCTCAGAAAACTCATCAAAATTTAAGCCTGATTTATTATAAAAATTCGAATTTTAATTCTATTTAATAGCATAACACCCCCTTTTCATTAACATAAAAACAACATACCAGGAAAATTCCCTAAGAAATCATTTAAAAAAAACAATAAAGACTTTACATTGTTTTATAAGCAAATATCAGATGATTTCACTACTCCCTCCCTAAACCATGGGGGGCTGAACCAGATAATATCCACTTCTCATCACCAGGCAATTTGAAACGCTTTATTAAAAAACTTTATTTCTTTAAGAGCTTACATTAAGAAAACCATAAAATTTATACATTAAAATCATATAGTTATAAGAAAGCCCTCTGATAATCAAGAAGTCTGATTAAGATAAAAAAGAGTTTCACACCATAGCTGACTCACTAAAAAAGCATTTTTTAACAAAGATCGCTAAAAGTTAATTTTTCCGATTAACGATACTGCAGTAACCAGGGAGGACTGGTTATGACATTGCAACAAAAAGATAAAATTGAACAATTAATACACAGAATAATCAAGAAAGTTCTTAAACGAATTGCATCATCAGACAAGTTGCATTTATTATGCTAGTTATAAGGAAAACCGCGTTTAAGGTTTAGTTACTTACAACTGGTGAACAAAAATGTGTGTTGGTTATCTGTTAGGTGAATGTGTGGAGTTTCATCCTGGTGAAAATCTGCTGACTAATCGAAAGAGTAAACAACAACGAGCTGTGCTATCACCAACGACCACTCGCTGCTTATTATTACTGATAAAAAACAGGGAACTGGTAACGCAAAGCGAGCTATTCGAATTTGTCTGGGAGGAGAATGCTATTTCTGCCACCCCCAACAATCTCTATCAGAACATATCTTTACTCCGCCGGGCATTAAAAAGCGTTAGCGATCGCAGTAATAGCTGGGTGGTTACCGTGCCGCGTAGAGGGTTTCGACTGGATAGAGACCTGGATATTGCCCCTCTGGATCTAACAGCAGCGGCAGAGCCCACTGATATAGCGCAAAAAATGACGGCAACGACCAAAGCTGTCGGGGAAAAATCACGTTACTGGAAGCTAAAACTCGAAAACCGTCGCTCCCTACTCCTGTACAGCACCTTATTCATCATCTTCGCCATCACACTGTTCATACTCGACAACACCATATTCCCCGGGGCCTCTCTGGCACAGAATTTCATCTTCCATCAGGAACAGAACGGCTGTCGAATTTATATCAATAAGGATGCTCAGGAATCTAAGACTCATATGAACGTGTTCGCAGCGATACGCACCGACTGTCAACACAACCCTTATACCTATATCACTGCCTACCCTATTCTTCATTCAGCCTCGGTACTCTCCTGTACTGCATCGATAAGCAGTAAAGATCCATTCTGTATTTCACACGTGATCCGGGGGTTTAAATCCTCATGAGCAAGAAAATTATCATTATTATTATGGCAATGATCTTATTCGGTTCATTAATGATGGCTTACCGATATTATCAGAAACGCTACTTTTCGTGTAGCTCACAATACTATACCAACCAAAAAGATCTCTCGATGAAGGCCATTGTTCGTATGGCATTCAATGGAAAACAGGGCGTAATTGTCATGAGCGGTGAAGTGAAGGACGAGCAAGGCAGGCATCTGGCGTTAAATCGACAGATGATGTTTAATTTTAAAGTGGCCAACTCAAGCTACCTGATGCAATCGGTCAAAGCAATTCGTGAAAATTACGACGAAGTCGATGATGCACTGATGGGCCAGTTAATTAATGCTTTCTTCTATAAAGAGAATCGCGTCATCCAGTATAAGATTGCCCGTCAACCCAATGGCGACCTGGCCGTGCTTAGTGGCAAAGTGCCTGTCGCGTGGTGCCACAACACTTAACCAGCCTATTATCCATATCCTCCACCCGGCGGCAGTAACACAACCCCCATCTCATCCGCCAGGGTCTCGACCCGCTCCAGCAGTTCATCACACTGGATCAACGGTCGGGATGCCACCTCGACGTCAAACTGCCGCTGGGCCACGCGATCGCCGAATAGCATCAGCGCTTCGTCGCCGTGCTGGCGTGACGACCAGCACAGTCCCTGCGCTGTGGGATTCTGCTGCCACAGCGCCAGCGCCCACAGGCGAGTGATGGGGTACTGACTGGCATCACTGTCCAGCAGCTGTGAACGTTTGATGCCCAGGCGACGCAGGGTCATCGGCGTCAGCATAATCAAGGTCAACGGCCGTAACGGAATCAGCCGCGACCAGGCCAGACCGCCTAATCGGGCCAGGTCGAAAGGGGCCCCATCGCTGTGCTGGGGCAGATCGTGAAACAAGGTCTCCATAATGACAACATCGGGCGAAGCCCCGGCATATAGGGTGGAGACAGGAAGCCCCTGAGCGTCGCGCAGTGGGCTGAAGCGGGCATCGCCCAGACCAGGGTTAAACTGGCTGGCGCCGAAACGCAAAGAGTGAATACGGTGTAGCGGGCGTCCGGCATCCCAGACGCCGGTCTTTACCCGGGTATCATGGCCGGGTAGCGGAATCAGGGAGGCGGGCCTTCCCTCAGCCATGCACCGGTCCCTGAATCTCTGCCTGAGCGGCCCGGCAAACGGCTTCGGGCTCCGATGTCAGCAGATCTTTCGGTTTGCGCCCGCCAAGCCAGCTATTATCTGACCCCAGCCAGACCGCCATTCCCCAGGGCGTTTTTCGTTCGCCAAACAGAGCTATCAGTCTGGCCATCACCGGCAACGGCGTATAGCCTTCATCCAGTCCGTAAGCCGGGTAGTAATCACGCCCATTCACCGATAGCGCGAAAATCCGTTTTTTCGCCTTCCAGCGATTAGGGGCCGCGCTCGGATTAGAGAGCGCCAGTCCGGCGCGTATCGAAATATCACGGGCCGTCAGCCATTCTGATTCACGCAGAATACGTTCGCTTAGCCGCGCCTGGGCATCGTCAGCGCTGGCTGTCGGCAATGTTCGGGGCGAGGCCTGGATCGCAACCCGCGGCGCTTCGCCACTCAAAGAGGCCGCCAGACGCAGCGCGCTTTCCAGCGCCAACTGCAATACCCGCTCCTGGCCGGAGCCCGCCAGCGCATCGGGTAACTCCATCACCAAATAGTGACTGCCCTTCCCGGTTTTTAACTGACGCAGCTCTTCGCCATTCAGGGTGGAGAATTTCGGATAACCGCTGTCAGAAGCCGGGACCAGTGCCTGAGTTTTATCACTCATCGTCTACCTCCACATGCGTGATATGCATGATATTGGTTATCATACACCCTCATGGCCGATGGTCAAATCTTCACCACCGGATTTCTGTTCGAACAGAACCGGGCAGAACGCCGAAAAACCCGCCTCTTTCCGATTGCTTTTTTTGCCCGGAACCCGGCAATTGCCGCAAAACTGCGCTTACAGCAGAATGAAACGCTGTTTTTAATTCCTTTTACCCCAACATCTGGCTTATACTAGGCGAAAATTGAACTTGAATGGTTTCAGCTTTTTGAACTGCATCCAGATGACAACCCGAGCCAACCTCCGGCGACCTTCACCAACGCCCGGACACTTTCTTCTGCACGCTCTGCTTCTGTCACCTATTCTTGTGGATGTGGCTCAACGTTTATCGAAATACCGTTTCCGGTTGCCGTTTCAGCGGTCACCGCAACCGGAACTTAAATTCCCCATCCTTCACAACTTAAGACTAAGACTGTCATGAAAAAGACCAAAATCGTTTGTACCATCGGTCCGAAAACCGAATCTGAAGAGATGTTAACCAAGCTGCTGGAAGCAGGCATGAACGTCATGCGCCTCAACTTCTCCCACGGGGATTACGAGGAGCACGGCCAGCGTATTAAAAATCTGCGTAACGTCGTAGCAAAAAGTGGTAAATCCGCCGCTATTCTTCTGGACACCAAAGGTCCGGAAATCCGCACCATGAAGCTGGAAGGCGGTAACGATGTTTCCCTGAAAGCCGGTCAGACTTTCACCTTCACCACCGATAAATCCGTGGTCGGCAACAGCGACACCGTCGCCGTTACCTACGAAGGCTTCACCAGCGATCTTTCTGTCGGCAACACCGTTCTGGTTGACGATGGCCTGATCGGTATGGAAGTTACCGCTATCGAGGGCAACAAAGTCGTTTGTAAAGTGCTGAATAACGGCGACCTGGGCGAGAACAAAGGCGTAAACCTGCCGGGCGTCTCCATTGCCCTGCCAGCGCTGGCGGAAAAAGATAAAAAAGATCTGATCTTCGGCTGTGAGCAGGGCGTCGACTTTGTGGCGGCTTCCTTTATTCGTAAACGTTCCGACGTTGAAGAGATCCGAGCACATCTGCAGGCCCACGGCGGCGATCATATCCAGATCATCTCCAAAATCGAAAATCAGGAAGGCCTGAACAACTTCGACGAAATCCTGGATGCCTCTGACGGCATTATGGTTGCCCGTGGCGACCTGGGCGTTGAGATCCCGGTTGAAGAGGTCATCTTCGCGCAGAAGATGATGATCGAGAAATGCATCCGTTCCCGTAAAGTGGTTATCACCGCCACCCAAATGCTGGATTCGATGATCAAAAACCCGCGTCCGACCCGCGCTGAAGCAGGTGACGTGGCGAACGCCATCCTCGACGGTACCGATGCCGTCATGCTGTCCGGCGAATCCGCCAAGGGTAAATACCCGCTGGAAGCCGTTTCTATCATGGCGACCATCTGCGAACGTACCGATCGCGTCATGTATACCCGTCTCGATCACGCCAACAGCAGCCGTAAACTGCGTATCACCGAAGCCGTGTGCCGCGGTGCGGTAGAAACGGCTGAAAATCTGGAAGCGCCGCTGATCGTGATCGCGACCGAAGGCGGTAAATCCGCGAAGTCAGTCCGCAAGTACTTCCCGAACGCCAACATCCTGGCGCTGACCACCAATGAGATCACCTGCCGTCAGCTGGTGCTGAGCAAGGGCGTTATCCCGCAGTTGGTTAAGTCCATCGCCTCTACCGACGACTTCTACCGTCTGGGTAAGGAAGCCGCGCTGGCGAGCGGTCTGGCCCATAAGGGCGACGTGGTCGTGATGGTTTCCGGAGCGCTGGTACCGAGCGGCACCACCAATACCGCCTCGGTACACGTGCTGTAATAAAACGCGCATCCGTAAATCTACAAGGCGCCATCCGGCGCCTTGTTTTATTTTTTTTAACTTTGCGTAGTCGCTATCAATAAAAAATCAAATCGGCTTTTACTATTTAAGCCAGACTAAACTTAAGATGAATCCGATGAAATTCCCCGTTTTTAACTCAGACTTTTTAGCAATTTGCGGCAATTCGCTGCTTCTTTGAGCGAACGATCAAATTTAAGCGTATTAGCATAAAAAAAATATTCTCAAGCGAAAAAACTTTGTGTAATACTTGTAACGCTACATGGAGATTAACTCAATCTAGAGGGTATTAATAATGAATCGTACTAAACTGGTACTGGGCGCGGTAATCCTGGGTTCTACTCTGCTGGCTGGTTGCTCCAGCAACGCTAAAATCGATCAGCTGTCTTCTGACGTTCAGACTCTGAACGCTAAAGTTGACCAGCTGAGCAACGACGTGAACGCAATGCGTTCTGACGTTCAGGCTGCTAAAGACGACGCAGCTCGCGCTAACCAGCGTCTGGACAACCAGGCTCACTCTTACCGTAAGTAAGAGTACCTGTAATAAAAATGGCGCACAGTGTGCGCCATTTTTTTTGCCTGCTCTCCTGCCTTTTGCTTTTACATTGCCCCCTTGCCCCTCAAACGCGCTCTGTCAGCATTCTGGTTTCTTTTAACCCAAGAACCCACACTACTCTGGCTACGTTGCGTAGCGTGCCGCACAGAGGCCCTGTGTCGCTATCGCATTACACTGCCCCAAAAAGCGCTAAGGTTACATCCGGTAACAGCCCATTACTGAACCCCGGACAGTAGTCCTTCGCTCCGGGTTTCGGGGGCGTTGTGCGCGCTCTGAATCGGCGCCTTCGAAGGCGCGGGCGATGCAGTGCCCGACACCTCTACCGGATAGCCAGCACGCCGGGTCATGGCGTTATCTACTGCGCCGCGATCGCTGCGTCCGTCATCAATAAAGCGCCCGAAGCTGGCGCTAATGGCGATTGGCGCCGTTTGTGGGTTATCCCAGTCGTTGGTCGACAGCGGCTGGTGTACTTCCACATAGCGTCGGCCATCCAGCTCAACGGAATATTTCACCGGTTGATTAATAATCTGAACCCGGGTCCCCCAGGCCGCCTTCGAAAATAGAGCTTTGATATCCTCGGAACGCAGGCGGATACAGCCGGAGCTTACCCGCTGACCGACGCTACGCCGTACGTTAGTCCCGTGAATTAAATATTCCCCACCGCCTTTCTCAAGGCGTAATGCGTAGCGGCCCAGCGGATTATTTGGCCCCGCTGGAACCACCGCCGGTAGTTTTATTCCCTGGGCCTCTGAACGCGCCCGAATATTGGCTGTCGGCGTCCAGCTGGGATTAGGGATTTTCTGACTTATGCGGGTTACCATTTCAGGGGTTTCACGGCCAAGCTGGCCGATGCCAATAGGATAAACCTCTACTTTATTCTGCCCTGGCGGATAGTAATAAAGCCTAAGTTCCGCCAGGTTGATCACAATCCCTTCACGGGGGGTGTCCGGAAGCAGCATTTGCGATGGGATGGTGATTTCGCTACCCGCCTTCGGCAGCAACGGGTCGACTTTATTGTTCGCCTCCAGCAACAGCAGAATACCGGTACCAAATTTATCCGCCACGTACTCCAGGTTCTTCCCGTTGTCGGGCATGATGTAGCGTTGATTATGGCCGATCAGTCGGCTGCCGGGAGGCGGCAGCGGATAGTCGACGGCGTGAACAGCAAGCGGGGCGAGCGCCAGTGCGCACAGCACCCCAGTAATGGAGAGAGATAACGCGCGTTTCATACTGAACACCTCACCGGCAACGTGCCGGAATGCAGAAAAAGCGCGGGGAAGGGACCCCTTCCCCGCATCCACAGAATGAAAGCTGTTATCTGAAAGTTTAGTTGAGAGTCGGGGCCAACGCGGCGGCTTTCGCGCGAATTGCACGAATCATTGCTTCCAGTCCCTGGGAGCGCGACGGGGTCAGGTGTTGGGCCAGATTCATCTTCTCGAACCAGGGGCGCACATCGAACTCAACGATATCGCGCGCCGTCATCTGGTGATAGAGAATAAACACCACGGCTATCAATCCCTTAACGATAGCCGCATCGCTGTCGCCCCGTAGCTGGATAACGCCATCCGGCGTTTGATCCATCACAATCCATACCTGGCTCTGACAGCCCTGGATAATGTTACCGGGGTTATGGGCCTCGTCACTGAGCGGCGCCAGACGCTGACCCAGTTCGATGATATAGAGATACTTCTCTTCCCAGTTGGCACAGCGGCTGAAGTTTCGCAGCAGCTTATCTTTGTCCGGCATAGCAGCCATCTTGGCCTCCCTGTTAACCCAAAAGACGGTGGATGCGAATCAGACCGGCCACCAGCCTGTCCACTTCCTCTTCGGTATTGTACATGGCGAGAGAGGCACGGCACATGGCCGGAACCTGGTAAAACTCCATCAGCGGCATGGCGCAGTGGTGACCGGTACGTACCGCAATCCCGTAGTTATCCAGGAAGCTGCCAACATCATAGGCGTGATGCTGCCCCAGATTAAAGGCAATGACCCCGCGTCGATCCCCAGGCCCGTAGAGCGTCAGGTCCGGCACGGCCTGCAATTCCCGTAACGCATAGCGCATCAGCGTGGTTTCGTACTGTTCGATTTCGTCCAGACCCACACGCGAGACATAATCCAGCGCCGCCCCCAGCCCGATAATCCCTGCGGTGTTGGGCGTACCGGCCTCGAAACGCCAGGGGGCTCCCGTATAGGTCGTGCCCTCGCTCAGGCTGACGGTGGCGATCATCGATCCGCCCCCTTCCCAGGGCGGCATCGCCTGCAGAATATCCTGCCGGGCATAGAGCACGCCGATACCGGTAGGACCGTAGATCTTATGACCGGAGAAAACATAAAAATCGCAGTCCAGCGCCTGCACGTCCACCGCATGGTGCATCACCGCCTGGGCACCGTCCACCAGCACTTTCACACCGGCCGCCCGGGCTTCGGCTATCATCTCCCGCACCGGGTTTTCGGTCCCCAGCACGTTCGACACCTGGGTCATCGCCAGCAGACGGGTACGATCGTCGATAAGACTCGCCAGGCGTTCCCGCTGCAGGGTGCCATCCTGATTCAGCGGAATCACCCGCAGCTCGGCGCCGACCCGTTCGCACAGCATCTGCCAGGGGACGATATTGGCGTGGTGCTCCATGGCGCTGATAATCAGATTATCCCCCGCTGCTACCGCCTGGTTGCCCCAGCTGCTTGCCACCAGGTTAATGCCTTCGGTGGTACCGCGCACGAAGACGATCTCTTCCGCCGAACGGGCGTTGATAAATTGCGCCACCCCGGCGCGTACGTTTTCCATACGCTCCGTCGCCTCAGCGCTTAGGGTATGGATACCGCGATGTACCGCCGCATAACCGTGGCGATAGAGATCCGCCTCGGCTTCTATCACCGCCAGCGGCTTCTGGGCGCTGGCGGCGCTGTCCAGATAGGCCAGCGGCTGGCCGTTGACCTCACGCGTCAGGATCGGGAAATCCGCTCGCACCTGTTCGATTGAGAAACTCATGACTGCCCCCCCGCCAGACGCTGGTCGATCCGGGCCAGAACCTGGCGCTTAAGCGCTTCATCGTCGATGGCTTCCGTCAGCTCTGCGGCAAAAGCGTGAATAATCATCTGCCGGGCAGCCTGGCGGTGAATACCGCGCGAGCGCAGGTAAAACAGCTGTTCGTCGTCGATGCGGCCCACGGTGGCGCCGTGGCTGCACTTCACATCGTCGGCATAAATTTCCAGCTGCGGTTTGGTGTCTACCTCCGCCAGCCTGCCCAGCAGCAGGTTGTTATTGGTCATCTGGCCGTCGGTCTTAACGGCATGGGGCGCCACGTTTATCAGACCGTTAAATACCGCTCTGCCCCGGTCGCTGACGATGGTTTTATGCAACTGACGACTGTTGCACCAGCCCTGGTTGTGCTCAAGCCAGGTGCGGCTGTCGCACACTTCGCTACCAACCGGCATCGCCAGACTGTTAAGACGCAGAGTAATATTTTCGCCTTCCAGCCGGGTACTGGTGTGATGGCGCACCAGGCCGCTCCCCAGCAGGAAACTGGTGCTGGTCGCGCTGGCATCGCGATCCAGCCACAGATCGTTGTGAGCGAAGTGGTAGCTCTGTGGGTTTTCGAAGGCCAGTTTAGCGTGGCGCAGACTGGCCGCCGGGGCCACCTGTATGGTCAGACGCCCGCCGGTAAAGTGGGGCCGGTCATCGGCGCTAACGTAATGTTCGATCACCTGCGCCTGCGCCCCCTGTTCCAGGGTCAGGTGGTGACGATAGTGCGCCGTGTTCATCTCATCGCCGTCCAGACCGCGGCTGATATGCATCAGCACCAGAGGCCGTTCCGGCCGCGTATTGCGGGGAACCCGGATATGGGTCACCTCGCCTGCCAGGCTTTCGGTCAGGTGCAGGAAAATCTCCGGCTGAACCGCCACCGGTAATCCCTGACGCCGATCGTTCACCGTAATCTCATAGCCGCTGCCGCTCAGTTCGTCGCTCAGCGCCTCGCAGTAACGCCCGTCGACAAAGACCAGCCTGATGGCATCGATGTTCAACGCCAGTGCATCTCGCTGCTGCTCCGTCAGGAATTCGCCCTGCGGCAGCACGAAACGGTGGGCCAGCAGTTTTTCCAGCGGCGTAAAGGTGTACTTCCAGTTTTCGTGCTTACGGGTCGGCAGCCCCAGGCGCAACAGTTGCTGCATATGCTGCCCGGCTTCCGGACTGCGGGTCTGCGAATTTTCGAACAGATGGTGCCACTGCTGTAGCGCGTTACTGCTGTTGTTCGGTAAGCCAGCCATAGCCCTGCTCCTCCAGCTGTTTCACCAGGGTAAAGTCGCCGGATTTCACGATGCGCCCCTGATATAGCACGTGTACGTGGTCAGGTTTGATGTAGTCCAGAATGCGCTGGTAGTGGGTCACGATCACAAATGAACGCTGACCGTCACGCAGGGAATTCACCCCATCCGCCACAATTTTCAGGGCATCGATATCCAGCCCGGAGTCGGATTCATCGAGGATGCATAGCGAAGGCGCCAGCACCGCCATTTGCAGGATATCGTTACGCTTCTTCTCACCGCCGGAAAAACCGACGTTAACCGAACGGGTCAGCAGATCTTCCGGCATCTTTAAAAGCGCAATTTTCTCTTCCATCAGATCCTGAAAATCGAAGCGGTCGAGCGGCTCCTGCCCCCGGTATTCACGCACCGCGTTCAGTGCCGTCTGCAGGAAAAACTGGTTACTGACGCCCGGAATCTCCACCGGGTACTGGAAGGCCATAAAGATCCCTTCCCCCGCCCGCTCTTCGGGATCGAGTGCGAGCAGATCCTTGCCCTTAAACAGCACTTCGCCGCCGGTCACCTCGTAATCCTCGCGGCCTGCCAGGGTCGCCGACAGGGTGCTTTTGCCGGAGCCGTTCGGCCCCATAATGGCGTGCACCTCCCCCGGCTTGACCTCCAGATTCAGGCCCCGCAGAATCGGGTTATCTTCCGCGCTTACGTGCAAATCTTTAATACTTAACATAGTGTTTCCTTTATAAAACTGCGGTTACCCGACGCTGTGCTCAAGGCTGATGGCCAGCAGCTTCTGGGCCTCTACCGCGAATTCCAGCGGCAGCTCCGAGAAAACGTCCTTACAGAATCCGTTGACGATCATCGAAATCGCATCGTCTTCGCTGATACCTCGCTGCAGGCAGTAGAACAGCTGATCTTCGCCAATGCGCGAGGTGGTGGCTTCATGTTCCAACTGGGCGCTGTTGTTGCGGCACTCCACATACGGGAAGGTGTGGGCGCCGCACTCTTCGCCAATCAGCATCGAATCGCACTGGGTGAAGTTGCGGGCGTTAGTGGCGGTCGGCATTATCTTCACCAGTCCGCGATAGCTGTTCTGGCTCTGGCCTGCGGAAATGCCCTTCGAAATAATGGTGGAGCGGGTGTTTTTACCGATATGAATCATTTTGGTGCCGGTATCCGCCTGCTGACGGCCGCTGGTCAGCGCCACCGAGAAAAACTCGCCGATGGAGTTATCGCCACGCAAAATACAGCTCGGGTATTTCCAGGTAATGGCTGATCCGGTTTCAGACTGGGTCCAGGACATTTTGCTGTTTTCCCCTTCGCACAGCGCACGTTTGGTGACGAAGTTCAGAATCCCACCGTTATTGCTGTCGCCAGGGAACCAGTTCTGCACCGTGGAGTATTTCACTTCGGCATCCCTGTGGATGATGACCTCGACCACCGCGGCATGGAGCTGGTAGCTGTCGCGTACCGGTGCCGAGCAGCCTTCGATATAGCTGACGTAGCTACCTTCGTCTGCCACCAGAATGGTGCGTTCGAACTGACCGGTTTTTTCGGCGTTAATACGGAAGTAGGTGGAAAGCTCCATCGGGCAGCGCACCCCTTTCGGGACATAGATAAAGGTGCCGTCCGATGCCACCGCAGCGTTCAGCGCGGCGAAAAAGTTATCGTTGCCCGGCACCACGGTACCGAGGTACTTCTTCACCAGATCCGGGTATTCGTGAATCGCTTCGCCAAAAGAGCAGAAAATAATGCCCAGACTCGCCAGCTTGTCGCGGTAGGTGGTGGCGACAGAGACCGAGTCGAAGATCGCGTCCACCGCCACCTCTCTCCCTTCCCGCACCGGTACGCCCAACTGGTTAAAGGCCTCTTCCACCTCTTTGGTCAGAAAGGCGCTCTCCTGGCCGGTCTGCTGCACGGCGCCCGGCTGCGATGCGCAGTTATCGTCGCAGTTGCCGCAGGAAGGCGCCGAGTAATAGCTGTAATCCTGATAGTTGAGCTTGTCGTAGTGCGCCTTCAGCCAGTGCGGCTCTTCCATTTTCTGCCAGGCGTGGAAGGCACTAAGACGAAACTCCAGCATCCAGTCGGGCTCGTTGCGACGCGCTGAAATGGCGCGCACCACCTCTTCATTAATGCCTTTCGCCAGTTCATCGGTCTGTAGCTGTGTGAAGAAGCCCTCTTTATAGTTCAGGCTTCCGCTCCAGGTTTGTACATTGTCTTCTGTGGTATCTCTGGACATAACTATTCCGCCTGAACCCCAAAGCTTTCGCCGCAGCCGCATTCGTTCTGCGCTTTCGGGTTATGAAATTTAAAGACCTGGTTTAAACCTTCGTGCACATAATCCACTTCGGTACCGTCGATAAACGGCATCGCCTGGGTCGATACGTACAGCCGGGCGCCGTCGCGCTGATACAGGAGATCGTCAGCCTGGGGCTCGCTCACGGTATCCAGCACGTAGCCAAAACCCGCACAGCCGCTCTTTTTCACCCCCAACCGCAGGCCGAGTATGCCCGGCTCCCGTTGAGTTAACTGGCGAATCTGCTCCGCGGCCGCTGACGTTAGCGTCAGCCCCTGCCAGGCAAAGTCGCCGGGTTCAAATGTTCCTGCATGCAGTTCCATAGCTTCACCTCACTTTTGGCCCCATTAATGGGCCGATAGCACTATGGTAGTGATAACGATTCTCACTTCAACCCAAGCTCCGCAGGGGCATTCACCGCTGGAGAGCTTTTACGGGGGTTTTTTATAAGGATAGACCCTGCAACCACGCTTGCCGTCATCACGACCTGCGTTCTATATAATTGATATCTATAGAATCAGTCACAATGCGCAAAAGGCTTTAGCAATCAGTGTTAAAGGTGCATAGGCAATGCCTATTTATCTGATAGCGGCAGAGGGAAATACAGACGCCGGAAAGATGAAGCGGCGTCTGAGGGGGGAATATCAGAGCGTTTCGGCAAACCAGGGGTCAAAGGGATCGCTGAACCGGCGCCAGGCTTCCGGCCCCATGACCATCTCATCATCGTTATTCAATCAACAAATAATCAAAACGCCCTTCTCTGGCCAGCCGGTTAACCTCCAGCAGCAGATCTTCGCGTAGCGTGCAGCAGATACAGCCGTTGCTCATCTCTACCAGCTTTTCGTCGGTGCGCGACAGCGCCGCTTCGCCGCCCCTGACCAGTCCGGCATCGATATTCACTTCCGACATATCGTTCACGATCAGCGCCACGCGCAGCTGTTCGCGGTTGTTGAGGATATGGTTAAGCAGCGTGGCCTTACCCGCGCCGAGAAATCCCGACAGTACGGTAACAGGGAGTTTTTTCGCCTCACGGCGTCTGGTGAACGGCTCTGACATGGTGGCAACCCCTTATGTCATTAAAAGTGAAGGTCTATTCTTCGCTGGTTTTGTTATGTTATAACATCAGCAAATTAATTTTCCAGCCCCCGTTTTCAGGGGATAAGGGATACCCATGTTCAGAAAATCACTGCGATTACTGCCCGCACTGCTCTGCCTTGCGGGCAGCGTTTATGCGCAAAGCCACGCGACACACTATCCACTGACGGTGGAAAACTGCGGCCGTTCGCAGACCTTCCACCAGTCGCCGCAACGGGTGGTTACGCTAGGGCAACACGAAACCGAGCTGCTGCTGGCGCTGGGGTTAGGCAAGAGCATTGTCGGTACTGCGGTCTGGTTTGGCCGCCTGCCTCCGCCGCTGGCACCTGCAGGCCAGGGACTGAAGCGACTGGCGGATAACGCGCCAGGATTCGAAGCTGTCGCCGCCCAACGCCCCGATCTGGTGCTGGCGCAGTACAGCTGGCACCTCGGCCCCCGTGGCGAAGTCGCGACCCGGGAACGCTTCGAAGCGCTGGGTATCCACACCTGGGTAGCGCCGGCCGACTGTGTCGGTAAAGCCGTCACCGCCGACTCTAACGGCGACGGCGCCCGCACTACCCCCTTTACCCTGGAGAGCATTAACCGCGAGATCGACGAACTGGCGCGCATTTTTAACGTTACCGAACGGGGCCAGGCGCTGCGACACCAGCTTAAGCAACGTATTGGGCATGCCCGCCAGCAGGCAGCGCGCCCCGGCTCCGCCCCTCTTAAGGTAGTGTACTGGTTTTCCAGCCCCCGCCTGAACGGCGATCCCTGGGTCGCGGGCGGCGATGGCGCGCCGGGCTGGATCAGCCGCACCCTGGGCCTGCAAAATATTATCGATTCCCGGGAGGAGTGGCCGGCGGTCACCTGGGAACATATTGCCCGTTCCCGGCCCGATATTATTGTTATCGCCAGTATGGAACGTCGACTCTATCCTGCCGATAACGCCGCGGCAAAAATCGCCTTTCTGAACAAGGATCCGGTCACCCGGGAGATACCGGCAGTGAAACAGGGCCGTATCATCGTGGTTCCCGCCATGTCGCTGAACCCTTCATTGCGTAACGTCGATGCCGTGGAACAGATCGGTAAACAGCTCCCATGATGAAAAATCGTAACGCCCTGCTGATTCTGAGCGGCGCCCTCAACCTTCCGCTAATGATGGTGGTCACCGCGGCCAGCGGCGATATGCCGATCGCTCCCGCTGACGTCGTGCGGGCCATCGCCAACGGCCTGGGCATCGGCCACTACCGCTTGTCGCCCATCGATGAAGGGATCGTCTGGCAGTACCGCATGAGCCGCGCGCTGATGGCGGCCTGTAGCGGCGGCGGCCTGGCGCTATGTGGCCTGATACTGCAAACCCTGCTACGCAATCCCCTTGCGGAGCCGTGGCTACTGGGGATTTCGGCGGGCGCCTCCACCGGCGCGGTATGTATTATGCTGCTGGGCGTGGGCGGCGGGCTGCTCGGCGTCAGTGGTGGCGCCTTTCTCGGCGCCTGCTGCGCCTTCGGGCTGATTATGCTGTTGGCGGGAGGCCTGCGCGATGACGCCACGCGCATCATTCTGGCGGGCGTGGCGGGAACCCAGCTATTTAACGCGCTGACGGCCTGGGTGGTCAGCACCTCCGCCAATGCCGAGCAGTCACGCGGCGTCATGTTCTGGCTAATGGGTAGCCTGAGCGGGGTTCGCTGGCCGGAAGCGCTACTGGGGCTGGCAGCCGCAGCGGCAGGTCTGGTCATCGCCCTGTGCTATGCCCGCTCGCTGGACGCCTTTGCCTTCGGCGAAGAGGTAGCCGCCACGCTCGGCATTCCGGTGATCCGGCTACGGGTCGTGCTGCTACTGGTCACCGCGCTGGTGACCGCCACGATCGTCAGCGCTATCGGCGCCGTGGGTTTCGTAGGGCTGGTTATTCCCCACGTGGCCAGAATGCTGACCCGTACCAGCCACCTGACGCTCATCCCCATCGTTTTTCTGATGGGCAGCCACTTTATGATTCTGGCCGATCTGGCATCACGTAGCCTGATCGCCCACCAGGTGCTGCCCGTCGGCGTGGTCACCGCCCTGATCGGCGCGCCGGCCTTCGCCATCATCCTGTACCGCACCCGGGAGAAGCCCCAATGAGACTCTGTGTCGAACGTCTGAGCGTAACGCTGAAAGGCCGTGCCATTCTGCGCGATGTGGCATTTAGCGCCGCGCCGGGCCAGACTGTCGGCCTGCTGGGGCCAAACGGCTCCGGGAAGTCGACCCTGCTACGCTGCCTGGCCGGGCTGATACCCACGCACCCGCCATGCATTACCCTGGGCGCGACCCCGATGGCTGCGTTCCCGCACCGTGCCCTCGCCCGTCGGCTGGCCTTTGTTCCCCAGCACGCCAGCGCCGATCCCGACCTGCGAGTCGAACAGATCGTCCGCCTGGGCCGCACGCCGCATCGCGGCGCGTTTTCCGCCTGGCGCCGTGAGGATAGTGAAGCTGTGGAACGGGCTATTCGAATGACGCAGCTACAGGCGTTGGCCTATCGTCCGTGGCGTCAGCTATCCGGCGGCGAACGTCAGCGCTGCCAGATTGCCCGGGCGCTGGCGCAAAAGCCGCAGCTGTTATTACTGGATGAACCGACCAATCACCTTGATATCCGCCACCAGCTGGCGCTGATGCAGTTGATTCAGGAACTGCCGATCACGGTGATTATCGCCCTGCACGATCTCAACCTGGCTGCCCGCTACTGCCAGCATCTGGTATTGCTGAATCACGGCGCCGTAACTGCGCAGGGAGAACCCGAGCGGGTGCTGACGCCCGGCAACATTGCCCGTGCCTGGCAGGTGGAGGCCCGGGTGGAGCACCGCCCATCCGACGGCATGATGATTCATTTTCTGCCATCCCAGCCACAGACCGGATAGCCGCCCAACAAAAAGCCCGCCGAATGGCGGGCTCAGGCTAAGGTTTGGAGGCTTATTTTCTGCCGCCTGCCTTACGGGCGACACTTTCGGTGCCATCCTCGCCGACGCGGACTTTGTACTTGTTCGAGGTCCAGTGGTCCATTTTCAGTAACTTACGGGCCTGACGATTGGTTTTCATTCATCATTCTCCTGCGTGGTTGATCTGAAAAAAGCCACTCGAGTGTGCAACATCCAGGCAACATTAGCAACCACCTCCGGCGATTTTGTGACCAGAATTCAGACCAGTGCCGTAGTCAGGCGCGCGCTACAGCACAGGCGCCCGGCCTCATCGGCGATCTCTATCTGCCACACCTGATGACGCCGCCCCAGATGTAGCGCCCGACAGCTGCCGCGCACCAGACCTTCCCGTACCGCCCGCAGATGGTTGGCGTTAACCTCCAGCCCCACCACCTTCTGCTCACCCTCAGTACAAAGCCAGCCGGCCACCGACCCCAGGGTTTCCGCCAGCACCACCGAGGCGCCGCCGTGCAGCAGACCGAACGGCTGACGCGTGCGCTCATCCACCGGCATGGTGGCCTCGAGCACCTCATCGCCAAGGTGAACAAAGCGGATGCCGAGCAGCCCCACCATGTTGCCATTCCCCATCGCGTTCAGCGCCTCCAGCGAGGCTTCGCGTCGCCAAATCATCCCATTATCTCCAACAGAGCCTGCAACGGATGCCGAATGCCGCTGCCCTCCACGCGTTTAACCTGGCTGCGACAGGAATAGCCGGTCGCCAGGCAGCGGTTACGCGGTAACTTTTGCAGCGCCTGATGCCATGAAAGTTCATAAATCCCCAGCGAATTCGCCAGGTTGCTGGTTTCATGACCGTAGGTACCCGCCATGCCGCAGCAACCCACGCTGACGCTTTCGAGCTGCGCCCCCATCTGGCGGAAAATGGCCCCCCACTGCGCCGCCGCGCCGGGTAGCGCCGTCGATTCGGTACAGTGGCCGAACAGATACCAGGATTCACCGCAGGGCGCCAGTGCCTCTCGGGTCTTCAGCGCTGCGGTCAACCATTCATGCACCAGCAGGACCTGAAAGTCGCCGCGCTCTTCCCCCAGAGTCTGACGATACTCGTCGCGATAGCAGAGCACCAGCGCCGGATCGACCCCCACCATCGGCATGCCGAGTTGCGCGATACGATTAAGAAAATCGGCGGTCTTACGGGCGGTACGGGCAAAGCGCTGCAGGAAGCCCTTAATATGTTGCGCCTTACCGTTAGGTGAAAACGGCAACACCACCGGCTGCCAGCCCAGTTTTTCCGCCAGGCGCACCAGATCCGCCACCACCCGGGCATCATAGTAGCTGGTGAAGGGATCCTGGACTATCAGCAGCGTACGGCTGCGCTCCTCTACGCTGAGTTTTTCCAACTGCTCCAGGGTCATTCCCGCCGAGCGATGTCCCACCAGTTGCTGCTGCAGAGAAGGCACCGATAGCGCAGGCAGATCCACCATACCAATGCGGTGACGCGCCAGATTGCGCACCCAGGGCTGGCCCATAAAGAAGTTAAAGGTACGCGGCGCCCGCGCCATAAGCGGCGCATAGCTTTCCACCGTCGCCACCAGGTGGTCACGCACCGGCCTCAGGTAACGGGTGTGATAAAGTTGCAGGAAACGGGAGCGAAATTCCGGAACGTCGATTTTGATCGGACACTGAGTGGAGCAGGCTTTACAGGCCAGGCAGCCCGACATCGCCGTTTTTACCTCGTGCGAAAAATCATACTCGCCCTTCTTTGCATGCCAGGTGTTACGGGTGCGCTCGATCAGGCTACGCAGCGTGGCGCGCTTGCCCGGCAGCTCTTTTTCCAGCGCCAGCGGATCGACGCCGCGCTCGGCCAGCAGACGTAGCCACTCCCGCACCAGGGTAGCGCGCCCTTTCGGAGAATGAATGCGCTGGCGGGTGATTTTCATCGAAGGGCACATCGGGCTCTTCGCATCAAAGTTAAAGCACAGGCCGTTGCCGTTACACTCCAGCGCGCCGCGCCAGGAGGTGCGTACCGCCAGCGGGATCTGGCGATCCCAGGTGCCGCGTTTTACCGCGTCCACCTTCATCATCGGCTCGTCCACCCCAAGCGGCGGGCAGATTTTACCGGGGTTCAACCGGTTATCCGGGTCGAAGGCGGCCTTGATACGGCGCAGCTCTTCATACAGGGTTTCGCCGAAGAAATCCGGGCTGTATTCGGCCCTAAAGCCTTTGCCATGTTCGCCCCACAGCAGACCGCCATAGCGGGAGGTCAACGCGACCACCTCATCGGAAAGGTGCTTCATCAGCAACTCCTGCTGGGGATCGCACATATCCAGCGCCGGGCGTACGTGCAGCACCCCGGCATCTACGTGACCAAACATTCCATAGCTCAGGCCATGACTGTCGAGCAGTGCGCGAAATTCAACAATATAGTCCGCCAGATTTTCCGGCGGCACGCAGGTATCTTCCGCGAAAGGGATAGGCTTGGCCTGCCCCGGCGCATTACCCAACAGGCCGACCGCCTTCTTACGCATGGCGTAGATACGTTCGATATCGGCAAGATCGCAGCACAACTGCCAGCCGATCACTCCGCCTTCCCCCGCCGCCATCAGCGCGTCGAGCCGTTGACACAGTTGCTCAACCTGGCGGTCGATCTGGGCCTCATCATCACCGGCAAATTCGACGATATTCAGGCCCAGCAGGGTTTTATCCGGCACGTCGGTAATCAGCGCGCTCACCGAGTGCCAGACGATATCCTGACGCGCCAGATTCAGCACCTTCGAATCCACGGTCTCCACCGACAGCGCCTTTGCCTCGACCATAAAGGGGGCGTTACGCAACGCTGAGTCGAAGGAGTCATACTTGACGTTCACCAGACGGCGCACTTTAGGCAGCGGTGTGATATCCAGCTTCGCTTCGGTGATAAAGGCCAGGGTGCCCTCGGAGCCGGTCAGAATCCGGGTCAGATCGACGCGGGTCAGATCGTCATTGAACACATGACGCAGATCGTAACCGGTCAGGAAACGGTTAAGGGGCGGGAATTTGTCGAGGATCAGTTGGCGCTGGCTGCGGCAGCGTTCCAGCACGGTACGATAAATGCGCCCGGTTCGGGTCTCATCGTGCCCAAGCTCTTCCGCCAGCGCCGTGGGCATAGACCGGGTGTCGAGAATTTCGCCCCCCAGCAGTATCGCACGCACGCCCAAAACGTGATCGGAGGTTTTACCATAAACCAGCGAGCCCTGCCCGGAAGCATCGGTGTTAATCATGCCTCCCAGGGTAGCGCGGTTACTGGTGGAAAGCTCCGGTGAGAAAAAGTAGCCAAAGGGCTTCAGGTACTGATTAAGCTGATCCTTAATGACCCCGGCTTCGACCCGCACCCAGCCCTGCTCGGGATTAATCTCGATAATGCGGTTCATATAGCGCGACATATCGACAATGATGCCGCGGTTCAGGGACTGACCGTTGGTGCCGGTTCCTCCGCCGCGCGGAGTAAATATCAGACTCTTAAAGCGGCTATCGTCCGCCAGGCGGGCAATCAGCGCCACATCGGCGGTCGAGCGAGGAAACAGCACCGCATCCGGCATTAGCTGGTAAACGCTATTGTCGGTGGCCATCGTCAACCTGTCGGCATAGCTGGTGGTGGTATCGCCGGTATAGCCCTGTTGTTCCAGTTCCTGCAAAAAGCTGAGCACCAGTTGCACGAGGCCCGGTGCCTGAGAAATCTCTGGGATCATTAGTGGTGACCCTGTCTGTACATTGAGTGTTGTGAGTTATGTTTGCGCAGCCGCAGCCCTAGGTTGTATCACATTTTTTCCATCCGCGCTGCCGCCTGACAGGATAATGAGACTGTGCAAACTGGCTGAAATACATCATCATTATGTTAACCGCTCTTTTATTACAGTGCCCGCTGCCCGGGTGAAGAAAGGATACTCGTTTATGGTTATGAATCGACGGCCCGTGGATGTGCCTCAGATCCTGCTGTCCGTACTGTTTTTAATGGTGATGATCGTCGCCTGTCTGTGGATTGTGCAGCCCTTTATTCTGGGCTTTGCCTGGGCTGGTACGGTGGTTATCGCCACCTGGCCGCTGCTGATTAAGCTCCAGAAACTGCTGTGGGGACGGCGCTCGCTGGCCGTTCTGGTCATGATGCTGATTTTGATTCTGGTCTTTGTGCTGCCCTTCGCTCTGCTGGTCAATAGCGTAGTGGAAAGCAGCGGCCCGCTGGTGTACTGGGCGACGAGTGGCCATATGACGCTGCCAACCCTGGAGTGGCTGAAATCTATTCCGATGGCGGGCGATAAGCTCTATACCAGCTGGAATACCCTGGTGGAAAGCGGCGGCCATGCCATCATGGACAAGGTCCGTCCCTATATTGGCACCACCACCACCTGGTTTATTGGCCAGGCGGCCCATATCGGTCGCTTCCTGATGCACTGCGGCCTGATGCTGCTATTTAGCGTACTGCTTTACTGGCGCGGCGAACAGGTGGCTTACGGTTTGCGCCACTTTGCCTGCCGGCTGGCGGCGCGACGCGGCGATGCGGCGGTGATTCTGGCGGCCCAGGCCGTTCGTGCCGTCGCGCTGGGCGTGGTGGTTACCGCGCTGGTCCAGGGGGTGCTGGGCGGCGTTGGTCTGGCGGTCTCCGGCATTCCCTACGCCACCCTGCTGGCGGTTGTGATGATCCTCTCGTGCCTGATTCAGTTGGGTCCGCTGCCGGTGCTGATACCAGCCATTATCTGGCTCTACTGGAGCGGCGATACCACCTGGGGCACCGTATTGCTGGTGTGGAGCTGCGTGGTGGGCACCCTGGACAACGTGCTGCGTCCGGTCCTGATACGTATGGGCGCCGACCTGCCAATGGTGCTGATTCTCTCCGGGGTTATCGGCGGCATGATCGCCTTCGGCATGATCGGCCTGTTTATCGGTCCGGTGGTGCTGGCAGTTTCCTGGCGAGTGTACTCAGTCTGGGTCAGCGAAGCGCCACTGCCTGATGAGGATCCCGACAAGGTGGTGGAGATTCTGGAAGAGCCAGAACAAGAAGAGCCGTCTGCCGCTCAGTAACCTTAGGAAAAGGCGGGGAAAACCCGCCTATTGGTTAGAATATCTTATCTAATACGCGCACAATTTAATCAATTACCATCAGATTTATCTAATGCGAACCCGGATTTCTTCAAATTGATTAACGATTGAGAGGAATCCGATCGACGCCATCCCAGGCACTGCCTACTATTAGCCGCATATTATAGATCAACGCATTGATTTATAAGCATGGAAATCCCCTGAGTGAAACAACGAATTGCTGTGTGTAGTCTTTGCCCATCTCTTACGGTGGGCTTTTTTTTACCCGAATACACACGATGGTGGCGCGGTCCGCCGTCACCGCGCACACCACAACATTCCTTAACCGTTAAGCGAGCACCTCACACCGACTGAGCATCCGCCAGCGACTGGCGGGATGGCGTATATCACCCTCCAGATGTACTCTGACGCGCTGGCGAATATCGCCGCTGGAGGCGCCGACCATGATCTCAAAGGTTCCCGGCTCCACCACCCGTTCACCGTCCTGCCCGGTAAAGCTGAGCATATCTACGGGGATGGTAAAACGTAGCACCGCTTGTTCGTCAGGGGCCAGATGCACCCGCCCGAACGCCTTAAGCTCCATGACCGGACGCGCCAGCGACGCCAGTTCATCACGCACGTAAAGCTGCACCACTTCGCTGCCGGCGACGCTACCGCTGTTGCGTACCGTCAACTGAGCGACTATCTCGCTCGCCTCGTCATTCGCCACCCGTTCAGCGGCCAGGGTCAGTTCGCCGTAGTCGAAGGTGGTCCAGCTTTTACCATAACCAAAGGGATAACGGGCGCCGAAGTGAAATGCCAGCGGCGTACCGCCGCTCTTTAGCTTGTGGTTGTAGTAGTAAGGCATAGCGCCAGCGCTCTTCGGCGCCGACACCACCAGCCGCCCCTGCGGCTCCGCCGCGCCGGTCAGTACATCGGCAATGGCATAGCCCCCCTCCTGGCCCGGCGCCCAGGCCATCAACAGTGCGGCAACCCGGCCTTCATAGCCGTTCAGATGGTAAGGCCGCCCGCCGGTCATCACCACCACCACCGGGGTACCGCTCCCGACCAACGCTTCCAGTAGCTGCTGCTGAACGCCGGGCAGCGCCAGGCTGTCGGTATCCGACCCTTCACCAACCGTACCGCTCTGGAACAGTCCGGCCAGATCGCCGACGCACAGCACCACCACATCACTGCTTTTCGCCAGCGTCACGGCCTGCGGAATTAACGAGGTATCCAGGGAGACCGGCGACTGCTGCTGGGGTTTGTCGGCGCTTTCACCTGGAAATACCGGCGCTCCTGCCATGCGCTGCTCAATAATATGGCAGCCTTTGGCATAGCTGACCTGGGCTTCCCCCAGCGTTTCACGCAGCGCCTGCAGCGGTGTGGTCACCTGGGGCGCCTGATCCAGCCAGTCACTGATAATCAGATGCACCGGAAAGCTGTAGCCGCTAAGCAAAGCCAGCGGATCGTCAGCCGTCGGTCCAATCACCGCTATCCGGGGCCTGTTGCGCAGCGGCAGAATGCCGTTATTTTCCAGCAGCGTCATCGAGCGGGTCGCCACCTCCCGCGCCAGGCGACGGCTCTCGTCCGACTGCAGTGCAATGGCGTTCTCGTCGACATAAGGCTGTTCGAACAGCCCCAGCCGGAACTTTTCGGTCAGAATACGGGCCACTATCTGATCCACCTTTTCCTGGCTTATCAGCCCGTACTCCAGCGCTTCGCCCAGATGCCGCGCACAGTCATCCTTCGGCAGTTCGATATCCAGTCCGGCATTCCAGGCCAGCGCGGCGGACTCAGCCGGCCCCGCCGACACGCCATGGTGCTGATGGAGCAGACTGACGCCGCCGTAATCCGCGACGATCAGTCCATCAAATCCCCAGCGTTCACGCAGTACTTCCGTCAGAAGAAAAGCATCCGAGTGAGCGGGTTGATTATCGATATCGTGATAGGCTGGCATCACCGATCCGGCATTCGCCAGTTTCACCGCCATCTCAAAAGGCAACAGGAAGGTATCATTCAGCTCGCGAAAGCCAATGTGTACCGGAGCATGATTGCGGGCCCCTTCACTAAACGAGTGGCCGACATAATGCTTCAGGGTCGCCAGCAGGGAGCGATCCGGTCCCTGTAAGCCCTGGACATAGCGGGTCGCCATCACGCCCACCAGCCAGGGATCCTCACCGAAGGTCTCCTCGGTACGGCCCCAGCGCACATCACGGGAGACATCCAGCACCGGCGCCAGCCCCTGGTGGCAGCCCACGGCGCGGGCTTCGGCGCCGATTGCGGCGGCCACGGCTTCCACCAGCGACGGGTCCCAGCTTGAAGCGTAATTCAGCGGCGAAGGAAACAGGGTCGCCTCCTTGCACAGCAGCCCCACCAGGCACTCTTCGTGAAACATTGCCGGGATACCAAGCCGGGTCTCCTCCACCAGGGTTTTCTGGAGCCGGTTGGCGGCGCGGACCCCATCCCTGGGGCTAACGATATGGGTTCCCAGTGGCCGGGTTATCTGCCCGACGCCCAGCTTCAGACGTTCCTGTAATGCCGCCTGTTCGCTGACGCCGGCGAAGGTATCGCTCAAATCGGTACGTTCACGGTGCTGACCGTCCGGCGACAAAATCAGCCAGAAGGCGTGCATCTGAGCGAATTTCTCCTCCGCCGTCATACGCGCCAGCAGATCGGCGACGCGTTCAGCGACAGGGCGAGCGGGATCCTTATAGATTGCGGTCATGCGTTAGCTCCTGGGTTACGGGTAGAGGTGACGCTGTCTCTGCGTCCGTCTGACGTCGGGCAGCCAGCAGATCGGCGATATCGGCCACCCGACGACTGTTGAGCTGGTAGAAACAGAGCAGAAGCGCCATGGATAAAAACAGCGCGGCAGGAATCAGCGTGAAGAGTCCATTAATGGTGGTCAGCACCAGAGGCGTTTGCTGCAGGGTATTGGGCAGATAATCCACCATCCCCAGTACCCATCCCACTACCGCACCGCCCAGCGCCAGCCCCATTTTGATGGCGAACAGCGCGCTGGAGAAGACCAGCCCGTCCAGCCGACGGCCGGTACGCTGCTCTTCGTAGTCGACCACATCGGAGAACATGCTCCACTGCAGCGGCGTGGTAAGATTCTGAATAAAACTGAAGATGAGATTCAGGGCGAAAATAAGCCACAGCGCCGTCGGGGGTAAAAAGAAGATGGAGCCGCCGATCGCCACAAAACATAAAATCGTCCACTGATAGGAGCGCACCCGATCAAATCTACCGAGCAGCCTCTCTGAGAGTAGCGCCCCCAGCATCGAGGCCACCATTCCCGAAACAATAAAGGCAAACACCAGCTCCGGACGCAGTAAAACATATTTTACGTAGTAGAGCGTGGCAGAGCCGCGGGTCACCACCGCGGTCAGCAGCAAAATATTAAACACAAAAACGATCCGCCACTGCGAATTAGCCACCAGCAGTTTGATATCGCCCCATATCGAACCACTGGAGTCGTTGCGCGGAGAATAGCGTTCCCGGGTCATGGCAAAGCAGCAGAAAAAGAGCGCAACCCCCAGCAGCCCCATCAGCCCCATGGCGAAGAAGTAACCCTTTTGCGCATTGCCCTGCCCCAGCCAGGCCACCAGCGGCAACGCAATCACGGTGACGACCAGTCCGCCGACAAACGATAACGCAAAGCGCCAGGATTGAAGTGAATGACGCTCGCGCGGATCCAGCGTCAGGGCGCCGGGCATGGCGCAGTAAGGGACATTAATGGCAGAATAGACCACACTTAACAGCGCGTAGGTGGCGCAGGCGTAAAGGGTTTTCCCGGTTGTGCCGAGATCGGGCACGTAGAAGGTGATCATACAGCTCACCCCGAACGGAATGGCAAACCACAGCAGCCAGGGACGAAAGCGTCCGTAACGGGTTCGGGTGCGATCCACCATCGCGCCGATACAGGGGTCCAGGCAGGCATCCAGCGCCCGTACCACCAGAAACATGGTGCCCATCACCGCGGCGGAAAGACCAAAAACATCGGTGTAAAAATAAGCCAGAAACAGCGTGGCCGTCTGCCAGACCAGCGCGCTGGCCATATCTCCCAGGCCATAGCCAATCTTGTCCCGGGTGGTTAATACTGAAACGGTCGTCATCGATTTTGCGCCTTATTCCATCAGCCAAAACGTTGCGACGTACCGCTCAGATATTCTGCCCGCCGCCCACTAAACGACCTTCAGTATTGTGAATCCCCCACCAGCCAACAATTGCCAAAATTGACAGCCGGATTATGTTTTTTATTTTTAGCGCGTAATTGTGATGGTGCGCAAAATAACGAAAATGCGAATATCTTTAATATATCGCCTCACCGCCAGGCACCACCTCAAAGCCGAAAAGAGGTCTGCTTTCGGTTCGCGAATACCAGACATAAAAAAAGCTCCTCGAAGAGGAGCCTTTTGGTTGGCTAAAGCGGTTTATTACGACTTAAGCTCAGCCAGACTCAGCCAGGTCTGCACCACGGTATCGGGGTTCAGGGAGAGGCTGTCGATGCCCTCTTCCATCAGCCAGGCGGCGAAATCTTCATGATCCGATGGTCCCTGCCCGCAAATACCCACATATTTCCCCTGTTTCTTCGCCGCGCGAATCGCCATGGAGAGCAGCGCCTTCACCGCCTCGTTACGCTCATCGAACAGTTCGGAAACCACGCCGGAGTCGCGATCCAGCCCCAGCGCCAGCTGCGTCATATCGTTCGAGCCGATAGAGAAGCCGTCGAAGTGTTCCAGGAACTGCTCCGCCAGCAGCGCGTTGGAAGGGATCTCGCACATCATGATCACCTTCAACCCATTCTCGCCGCGCTTCAGTCCCTGTCGCGCCAGCTCATCAACCACGGCCCGCGCCTGATCGACGGTACGCACGAAGGGCACCATAATTTCGACGTTGGTCAGCCCCATCTCGTTACGCACCCGCTTCACCGCTTCGCACTCCAGCGCGAAACAGTCACGGAAGCTGTCCGCCACGTAGCGGCCGGCGCCGCGGAAGCCAAGCATCGGGTTCTCTTCATCCGGCTCATAGCGTTCGCCGCCCACCAGGTTGGCATATTCGTTGGACTTAAAGTCCGACAGCCGCACAATCACGCGCTTCGGCCAGAAGGCGGCACCCAGAGTGGCAATGCCTTCAGTCAGACGACCGACGTAAAACTCAACCGGTGAGTCGTAGCCCTTCATCATTTCGCGGATCTCATTCTGCAGCGCTGGCTCCTGCTGGTCGAACTCCAACAGCGCCCGCGGATGCACGCCGATCATCCGGTTGATAATAAATTCCAGCCGCGCCAATCCGACCCCTTCGTTGGGCAGGCAGGCGAAATCAAAGGCGCGATCCGGGTTGCCCACGTTCATCATCACCTTCAGCGGTAGATCCGGCATTGTTTCAACGCTGGAGCTCTTCACGCTGAAGTCCAGCAGTTCGGCATAAACGTAGCCGGTATCCCCTTCGGCGCAGGAGACCGTAACCTGCTGCCCGTCCTGCATGCGCTCGGTCGCATCGCCGCAGCCCACCACCGCCGGGATCCCCAGCTCGCGGGCGATAATCGCCGCATGGCAGGTACGGCCGCCGCGGTTGGTCACGATGGCCGCCGCTTTCTTCATGATAGGCTCCCAGTCCGGGTCGGTCATATCGGTGACCAGCACGTCTCCTGGCTGGATGCGGTTCATCTCGCTGATATCCTGGATGACCTTGACGTTGCCCGCCCCAATACGGTGGCCGATAGCGCGCCCTTCGGCGATGATCTTGCCCTGGGAGTGCAGCGTGTAACGCTCCATCACCTGGCCGCGTGAACGCACGGTTTCCGGGCGGGCCTGAACGATAAACAGCTTGCCGGTATGGCCATCTTTGGCCCATTCGATATCCATCGGCCGGCCATAGTGTTTTTCAATCTGTACCGCCTGTTTCGCCAGCGCCTCGACCTCTTCCTGAGAGATACAGAAACGGTCGCGATCCGCCGCCGGAACATCTTCAATGCGAACCTGTTTGCCGTGTTCCTGAGTATCGGCATACACCATGCGGATCTTTTTCGATCCCATGGTCCGGCGCACGATGGCCGGTCGCCCGGCTTCCAGCGTCGGCTTATGCACGTAAAACTCATCCGGGTTCACGGCGCCCTGCACCACCATTTCACCCAGCCCCCAGGCGCCGGTAATAAAGACCACCTGATCGAAACCGGATTCGGTATCGATGGAGAACATCACGCCAGAGGCGGCCAGGTCGGAACGTACCATGCGCTGAACCCCGGCAGACAGGGCCACGCCGCGGTGATCGTAGCCCTGGTGAACGCGGTAAGAGATAGCGCGATCGTTAAACAGCGAGGCAAATACGTGCTTCACCGCCACCAGCACGGCGTCGAAGCCCTGAACGTTAAGGAAGGTTTCCTGCTGACCGGCGAACGAGGCATCCGGCATATCTTCTGCGGTGGCGGAGGAGCGTACCGCGAAAGAGGCCTGTGCATCATCGGCGGACAACTGCTGGTAAGCTTCGCGAATCGCCTGCTCCAGCTCCGGCTGGAATGGCGTGTCGATAATCCACTGGCGAATCTGCGCACCGGCGCGCGCCAGCTCATCCACATCGTCAATATTGGTGTTGTCCAGCAGCTCGTAAATACGCTGATTCACGCCGCGGCTGTCCAGAAACTGGTTAAAGGCTTGTGCGGTGGTGGCAAAACCGTTGGGTACGGAAACGCCCATACCGGAGAGATTAGTAATCATTTCGCCCAGGGAGGCGTTTTTTCCCCCAACCCGGTCGACATCATTCATACCGAGTTGGTTATACCAGAGCACCAGAGGTGACGAGCCATTATTGGACATCGAAACAATCCTTTTGTGGAATGGGAATAGAGACCAGAAACGTCTAACTCGGTTTTTAGCCTGGCATATTTGTCCTCCGGGGAAAAACGGTGAATCGTTCAAGCCACAAAAAAAGATGATTTTTTCGGATAGATACCTGATTAAGCTAAACCGTTGATTATCAATCCAATCATTATTTGCATCGGGCTTTTCTTAAAATTAACAGAAATGAATTCCGGTTTTCATAAAAAATAAAAACGGCATTTCAGTTTATTCCATTAAGACTATTTCACTCGCTATTGATTTGATTTAATTTATACTTCTGTCTCTTTTGATTTACAGGAAGCCGCCATGGACAACTACGCCGACCGCCACGTTTTCTATATTTCAGACGGCACCGCCATTACCGCAGAGGTACTGGGCCATGCGGTGATGTCGCAGTTCCCGGTCACCATCAACAGCATTGCGCTGCCTTTTGTTGAAACCGAAAGCCGGGCCCGGGCGGTGAAGGAACAGATCGATGCGCTCTGGCAGCAGACCGGCGTAAGACCACTGGTCTTCTATTCCATCGTGCTACCGGAAATTCGCGCCATCATTCTGGAATGCGAAGGCTTCTGTCAAGATATTGTCCAGGCACTGGTGGGACCGTTACAGCAGGAACTTAAGCTCGATCCCACCCCCATTGCCCATCGAACCCACGGACTGAATCCCGGCAATATTACCCAGTATGACGCGCGCATTGCCGCCATTGATTACACTCTGGCCCACGACGACGGCGTCTCTATGCGCAATCTCGATCAGGCCCAGGTGATTCTGTTGGGGGTTTCACGCTGTGGAAAAACGCCCACCAGCCTCTATCTGGCGATGCAGTACGGCATTCGCGCCGCCAACTACCCCTTTATTGCCGACGATATGGACAACCTGCAACTTCCGGCGGCGCTGCGACCGCTGCAGCATAAGCTGTTCGGCCTGACCATTAATGCCGAGCGACTGGCGGCTATTCGGGAAGAACGCCGTGAGAACAGCCGCTACGCTTCGATGCGTCAGTGCCGGATGGAAGTGGCGGAGGTGGAAGCGCTGTATCGCAAGCATCAAATCCACTATCTCAACAGCACCAATTACTCGGTTGAAGAGATCGCTACCCGAATCATGGATATTATGGGCCTCAGCCGCCGGATGTACTGAGCCCCCGGCCCCGAATTCCGGGGCATTATCCACCTTCCCCTCCCGAACCATCAAACTAGTACACGGATGCAACATTCTGTGTTATGGTTGCGCACAACTGGCAGATAAACCTGATTGTACGCTTGAATTCAGCATCAATTGGTTTATCGTGATCGCCATCACTTCCCGGCAGTTCCGCCGCAGCGAAGCACCCAATTTGAGACACCAATGAATAAAACAGACGAGTTGCGCACCGCGCACATCGACCGCCTGGTGACGCCTGCCGAACTGGCGCAGCGCCACCCCCTGACACAGGAAACCGCAGCCCAGGTTACCGCGGCCCGGCAGCGCATCGCCCGTATCCTGAACGGCGAAGACCCGCGCCTGCTGGTCATTATCGGTCCCTGCTCCATTCACGATCCCGAAGCGGCTCTCGACTACGCCCGGCGTATTCAGGCCATGCGCGAACGTTACCAGTCGCGGCTGGAGATCGTGATGCGCACCTATTTTGAAAAACCGCGCACCGTGGTGGGCTGGAAGGGGCTGATTTCCGATCCCGATCTGAACGGCAGCTACCGCATTAATCACGGTATTGAGGTGGCGCGCCGCCTGCTGCTGGAGGTCAATGCCCTTGGGGTTCCCACCGCCACTGAATTTCTGGATATGGTGATCGGCCAGTTTATTGCCGACTTGATTAGCTGGGGCGCCATCGGCGCGCGTACCACCGAAAGCCAGGTGCATCGCGAAATGGCCTCTGCCCTTTCCTGCCCGGTCGGCTTCAAGAACGGTACTGACGGCAATACCCGCATTGCGGTGGACGCTATTCGCGCCTCCAGGGTCAGCCATATGTTTCTGTCGCCGGACAAAAATGGCCAGATGACCATCTACCAGACCAGCGGCAACCCCTGGGGTCATATCATTATGCGCGGCGGTAAAAGCCCCAATTATCACGCCGCTGATATCGCCGCCGCCGCGGAGCGCCTGCGCGAATTCGGCCTGCCGGAACAGCTGGTGGTGGATTTCAGCCACGGCAACTGCCAGAAGCAGCACCGCCGCCAGCTGGAGGTCTGTGAGTCTGTTTGCGAGCAGATTCGTCATGGCTCACGCGCCATCGCCGGCGTAATGGCGGAAAGTTTCCTTGAAGAAGGAAGCCAGGTGATTGAACCCGGAAAAGCGCTGGTGCGCGGCCAGTCCATTACCGACCCCTGCCTGAGCTGGGAACAGAGCGAACGGCTACTGGAGATGCTGGCCCGGGCGGTGGACAGCCGCTTCTGATCCCCCCTGCGCAGGCATTTGCCTGCGCATCATTCCTTCATCCTCCGCCGTAGCGCTCAACTTTCCCGCATTTCACAAAATTATCACAAATAACGCTTGCCGCTCCCTCAATCGAAGATGATAATAATTATCATTGTGTAATTGATTATCATTTATCATGAAGATGAATAAAACGCCATTCACCTCCTTCCAGGATCCCGAGATATCCCATGAATAAGACTGATGAATTGCGCAGCGCGCGCATCGACAGACTCATCGCGCCTGCCGAACTGGCCGCCCGTCATCCGGTTAGCCCCGCCGTTGCGCAGCACATTGATGCCGCGCGTCAGCGTATCGCCCGAATCCTGAACGGCGAAGATCCGCGCCTGCTGGTGATCATTGGCCCCTGCTCCATTCACGATCCCGAAGCGGCTCTCGACTATGCCCGACGGCTCCAGCCGCTGCGCGAACGCTATCAGTCACGGCTGGAGATCGTAATGCGCACCTATTTCGAAAAGCCGCGCACCGTGGTGGGCTGGAAGGGGCTGATTTCCGACCCCGATCTGAACGGCAGTTGCCGTATTAATCACGGTATCGAAGTGGCACGCCGTCTGCTGCTGGAGGTCAATGCCCTTGGGGTTCCCACCGCCACCGAATTCCTGGATATGGTGATCGGCCAGTTTATTGCCGATCTGGTGAGCTGGGGCGCCATTGGCGCACGTACTACCGAAAGTCAGATTCACCGGGAAATGGCCTCCGCGCTCTCCTGCCCGGTAGGGTTTAAAAATGGTACCGACGGCAATACCCGTATTGCCGTGGACGCCATTCGCGCCTCCAGGGTCAGCCATATGTTTCTGTCGCCGGACAAAAATGGCCAGATGACCATCTACCAGACCAGCGGCAACCCCTGGGGTCATATCATTATGCGCGGCGGCAAAACGCCCAATTACCATCCCGGAGATATCGCTGCGGCCACAGAACAGCTGCGTAAATTCGGCCTGCCGGAACATCTGGTGGTGGATTTCAGCCATGCCAACTGCCAGAAGCAGCACCGCCGTCAACTGGAGGTCTGCGAATCAATCTGCGCCCAGATCCGCGACGGTTCGCGGGCGGTTGCGGGCGTAATGGCGGAAAGCTTCCTGGAAGAGGGAAACCAGACCATTAAACCCGGGAAACCGCTGGTGCACGGCCAGTCCATTACCGACCCCTGCCTGAGCTGGCAACAGAGCGAACAGCTGCTGGAGATGCTGGCCCGGGCGGTGGACAGCCGTTTCTGAGCTATAGCGCGGCCAGGCGACTGCGTCCCGGATTTAGCTGGAGCAGCTCACTTCCAGCCGCTTGCCCCAGTCCGGCGGACGCTGTACGTAGTCATCGTCCCGGTCATCAAAGGGGTGACTCAGGGCCGCCAGTAACCATTCGAACTCGCGGGGATCGTCCTGCTCCGCCTGTTCGATGGCGCGCTGCGCCAGCCAGTTACGCAGCACCAGCGCCGGATTAGCGGCGCGCATGGCCGTGCGCCGCGCTTCATCGCTGACTTCATCCTGCACCAGCCGCGCCCGGTAGCGGCTGAACCAGTCGTCAAACGCCTGTCTGTCGATAAACTCGTCGCGCAGCGGAGACGTCGCCTGTTGCTGTTGAGTTTCGCTCAGCAGCCGGAAGGTGCGGGTATAGTCGCTGCCCTCTTTTTCCATCAGCGCCAGCAGCCCGGACAGCAGTTCGTTATCGCCCGCCTGTGGCGTCATCAACCCCAGCTTGTCGCGCATCAGGCGTCCGTACTCGCTCATCAGCGCTGCCTGATAGCCATCCAGCGCATCATTGAGCTGAGCCGCAGGCACCAGCGGCGACAGGGACTGCCCCAGTCGTTGCAGGTTCCACAACCCCACGGCGGGTTGATTATCGAAGGCGTAGCGCCCCTGCCAGTCCGAATGGTTACAGATAAAGCCGGGTTGATAGTCATCCAGAAAGCCGTATGGGCCGTAGTCGATAGTCAGCCCGATAAGCGACATATTGTCAGTATTCATCACCCCGTGGGCAAAGCCCACGCACTGCCAACGGGCGATCAGCCGCCCGGTGCGGGCCACCACATCCCGGAACATCAGCAGGTAGCGATCCGCCTCCTGAGCCAGCTGCGGCCAGTGGCGTTCAATAGCGTAATCCGCCAGTTGGCGCACCTTTTCCGGCTCGCGACGGTAGTAAAAATGTTCGAAATGACCAAAGCGCAGATGGCTTTCGGCAATACGCATCAGCATGGCCCCGCGTTCGGGCTGTTCGCGCCAGACCGGAGTATCGCTGGTGACCACCGTCAGGGCGCGGGTGGTGGGGATACCAAGATGGTGCAGCGCCTCTGACGCCAGCGCCTCGCGAATGGTGGAGCGCACCACCGCCCGGCCATCCCCCATACGCGAATAGGGCGTCAGCCCGGCCCCCTTCAGATGCCAGTCATAACGACGACCGTCCGCCAGCCGCTGTTCGCCCAGCAGAATGCCGCGCCCGTCGCCGAGCTGCCCGGCCCAGACGCCGAACTGATGGCCGCTATAGACCTGGGCCAGCGGCTGCATACCGGCCAGTAGTGATTCACCGCCCCACACGCCTGCATCGGGCCCGGTAAAGTATTGCGGATCCAGCGCCAGCTCCGCCGCCAGCGCCGGGTTATGCCAGAGCAGGCGAGCGTTATCCAGCGGTGTGGGGTTCAGGGCGCTGTAAAAGCCCGCCAGCTGGTCATGCCAGCTATTATCGAAATGGGGGTTATGAGTCATGGAGCCTCCTGCCGCCAGTGTAGTGGCAGAGAGGCGCTTTAACCACGGAGTTTACGCAGGGTTATTGGCGGGTTACCGGCTCTACAGGCGGCGGGCCTGCCAGAACTTCTTACGCCAGTAAACGTTATCAAGAGAGGAGCGGATCACGCCGCGACTGGTGGAGGCGTGGATAAACTGGTTGTCGGTATCGTAAATGCCCACGTGCAGCCCGTTATCTCCGCCGCCGGTTTTAAAGAACACCAGATCGCCGGGCAGTAGCTCTTCTTTATCGATACGGGTGCCGATTTCCGCCTGAGTGCGGGTTTCACGCGGCAGCTGCATTTCGAAGCGATCGCGGAAGGTCATTGCCACAAAGCCGGAACAGTCAACGCCGCTGCGACTCATTCCGCCATAGCGATAGGGCGTGCCGCGCCAGTTATTGAGCTGTTCATTAAGCTCAGCGATAACGGTGATGGAGTCCGACAGGCGGGGATTAGGCGGCGGCGCCTGATGATGCCCACAGCCCGCAAGGGTTAAGATTGCCACTAACAGTAACCACAGCCGCATTTTCAGGCAATTCCTCTGGCCTCGTTAATTTCGGCCTAATGTAGCCCTGAAAACCCAAGGCTGGCAAGTGGTTACAACTATCAATGACAGGTTAACAGGAGATTTGTGCCTTCAACCTCCAGGGAACGAAAGGGTAAACCGTAAACCGATTCCAGCCGCGAAGGGGTCAGCACGCTTTCCGGCGCCCCCGAAGCCGCCAGACGACCGTTGTGCAACAGCCATACCCGCCCGGCGTGGCGCAGGCTGTGATTAAGGTCGTGGCCGCTCATGACCACGGCCACGCCGCTGCGGCACAGTTTGCTCAGCAGCCTGTCCAGCGCCGCCTGCTGGGCAACGTCCAGGCTGTTCATCGGTTCATCAAGCAGCAGCAACTGCCCATGAGGGTTAGTGTTGGGGTCTATCTGCAACAGCACCGCTGCCAGCCGGGCGCGCTGCCATTCACCGCCGGAAAGCGCCGACACCGGGCGCGTCAGTTTATCGCTCAGCCACAGGGATTCGGCGACAGTCAGCATCGCCGCTTCTTCCTGCCCCGCTTTCTGATGGAGTTGCAGATAGTGCCATAGCGGCATGGCGAAAGGCGGCATCTGCTGCTGGCACAGTATTGCCCGCCGCGCCGCCAGCGCCGGTGCAGACCACGCGGCCAGCGGCTGCCCGGCGAAATCGATATTCCCCTGCCCCTGCTCCAGCCCAGCCATCAGCGCCAGCAGCGAACTTTTTCCGACGCCGTTGGGCCCCAGCAGATGCAGTAACTCCCCGGGCTGAACTTGCGCATTGATAGGGCCGACCCTTCCCGCCAGCGCAACGTCCTGCAGTTGCAGCAATGCGGTCATTCGCGGGTCAGCGCCTGTTGCAGGTCGTGAAGCAGTTGTGGATCTTCGGGCGAGGTATCCGGCGTATAGCGCTGAATCACCTGACCGTCGCGCCCCACCAGAAACTTTTCGAAGTTCCACAGAATATCGCCCTGCTGTTGCGCGCCGCGCCCTTTGTCTTCCATCTTACTGGTAAAGTCGCTGCCGTCCGGCGCCACGGCCTGGGGGGCGGCGGCAATCAGCTTTTGATAGAGCGCATGGCGCCCCGGGCCGTTGACCTCGATCTTGCTGAACAGCGGAAAGGTTACGCCATAATTGGTGCTACAGAAGGCTTTGATCTCATGTTCGTCGCCCGGCTCCTGCCCCAGAAACTGGTTACAGGGAAAGCCCAGCACGCTAAAGCCCTGCATCTGCCTGGCTTTATAGAGCGCTTCCAACTGCTGATACTGCGGCGTCAGCCCACACTTCGAGGCCACGTTGACGATCAGCAGCACATCGCCCTGCCAGCGCGTCAGGAGGGTCTTTTCGCCCTCAATCGTCGTCACTTCGGTATTCAGAATATCCTGCATAGCATCCTCGATGTTAGTTATGATCTGGCCCTTAATAATAGCCACACAAACAGCGGCGCGCCCAGGGTAGAGGTCACCACCCCTATCGGCAGTTCAGCGGAGCTTAGCGCCTGGCGTGCCACGATATCCGCCAGCAGCAGCACGCCGCCCCCGGCCAGCGCGCTTCCCGGCAGCAGAACCCGGTGATCGGTCAACCCGCACAGCCGCAGGATATGCGGCACCACCAGGCCAACAAAGCCGATAGCGCCAGCCAGCGCCACGCTGACTCCCACCAGCCAGCCGGTGGCGCTGACCAGCAGGTTACGCCACAGCCAGATGGGCAGCCCCAACTGACGGGCGGAGGTCTCGCCAAGTGCCAGCAGATTCAGCGGCGACGGGCGGATGCACAGCCAGACAAGCACCGGCAGCAGCGCCAGCATCAACCAGCCCTGCTCCCAGCCGACGCCGCCAAAGCCGCCCATCATCCAGTACATTAGTTGACGCAGGTCGACGCTGGTAGAAAAGTAGACCGCCCAGGTCATCAGAGCGCTACAGATAATGCCCAGCGCCACTCCGGCCAGCAGCAGGCGGCTGGTGGAAAGCCGACGACGGGCAAAGCGCAACAGAATTAGGGTAATCAGCAGCGCGCCGGCAATGGCGAGCAGCCCCAGCCCCCAGCCTGGCAGCATACCGCCGCCCAGCAATACGCCACCCACCAGCGCCATCCCGGCGCCATTAGCGACGCCCAGTAATCCCGGCTCCGCCAGCGGATTCGCGAACAGCGCCTGCATCACGGTTCCACTCACCGCCAGCGCCGCCCCCACCAGCACCACGGCCAGAGTACGCGGCAGACGAATTTCGCCAACGAACAGCCGACCGGCATCGCTAAACCAGGCGCCAGGCCCGATCCACTGCTCCCCGGCACACAGACTCAGGGCCGCAGCGCACAGCAGCAGCAGCGCCAGCCCGCACAGCCAGCGGCGCTCGCGACGACGTTGTTGGACAATAAATGGCAGCATAGAACGGCTTATCCTGATGGCACAGGGGGTTGATTTTACGGGGAGTTTGGTTGGGTGGGAAGGGATGAAGGAGATCCAGTACGTGACCAGCAAGAAGGCTTATCCCTCCTTGCAATCATGCAGCATGACTCAATTTTTAGGCTATAATTATCGACGCTAATCAATCCAGAATGATAACTTGAGCAACTTTTTTAGGCCCTTCATAAATATCAAAGGAGCTGAATTCAGCCATTTTTTCGGTAGGGGCATTATCGACAAGAAACTTTACTGTGCCATAGCTAACCGTCTCATCAATAGATTCTTCAGGCGCCTCCAGTTCAAAAACAACACTCCACGCATTATTTTGCCAGTTAATGTCGTCAGGAAATCGGGCAACCGAAAAATACCGTCCCTCAGGAGGAACAGATTTTCGTCCTCCTTCTTGAAATGAAACCCAAACTATTTTCACATGAACCATATCAGTTACCTCATTAGTTAACAGCTTGTTGTCCTTGCTTTAACTCGCTTACTCCAGGTGACCTTGACTCTGTCATTATTAATATTTGTTAGCTCACCATTGATGCAGACCGTGACGACGCTGAATCAGATTGCCGCGCGCGTCATAACGAAAGAACAGGTTTTGCCACTGGCCCAGCCGGTTATTGCTTACCGGCTATGGCATTGCGCTCCAGAATATGTACAAGGTCGGCTATGTCAGTATCCGCCATGAGAGCCGCAGGGATATCACCGCCACCCCAGCCTGCACCTCAAGGGGGACTGGCAGGGAAGCGGAATTTGAGACCGGATGTCTAGTGATGGTAAAGATCGTCAACCTCATGGCTCCCTGAATAACCATAACCTGACGCCGGTAGAATACTGGCTGATACTGGTTTTGTCATGTGAGCGAGCTCTGGTTGAGAGTTTACTCACTTAGTCACGTGTCCACTATTGGTGGGTAAGATCACCTCACTAAAGTACTATCATGCCACAGGATCCTGGTTTATTTATAATTAGTGAACTCTATTTCAGTGCAGGTTCAAGAAAAAAGAATCATATCATTTCTTCATAAAATGATATCGTATATTCATCATCACTAAATGCTAGTATTTTTCTTGGTGATTTAACAAACAAAATTAAGTCATTATTCCCATTCAAAGAGCAAATGCTTTTTATAAAAAGCATCCCGTCAAATATTTTAAACCTTACAAAATAGTATTCATTAGCATCTATAAAAACCTCCCTACCAATTATACTGCTCAGGCATTCCACCTGCCACTTTATAACTCCATCACCAATCAATTTCAGGCAAACCTCCTGCGTAGGTTTAATTTCTCGCTGGTAACCAAAAATTTTTTTTATTTTTTCAAAATATTTATCAAAATCACCCCTCTCATGTTCAATGAAGTCTATATCACTTACACCCTCTACATCTTCAAAAAATGCCACCACCTTATTCAAGGCTATTTTTTTCTTTAACACTTCTTTTCCATTAGTAGTCATAATATATATGATGGCCTCCTGAACTATCTGCTGGAACTTTACCGTAGCGTTCTGTTTTAAAATCATAAGAGTAGGTGCCGCTGGCAGAAATCAGTCGGTTATCGGCATCGTAACTATAGTGCTGCTGATGCAGACCGTGACGACGCTGAATCAGATTGCCGCGCGCGTCATAACGAAAGAACAGGTTTTGCCACTGGCCCAGCCGGTTATTGCTTACCGGCTATGGCGTTGCACTCCAGAATATGTACAAGGTCGGCTATGTCAGTATCCGCCATGAGAGCCGCAGGGATATCACCGCCACCCACTATTCACGCAGCCCCAGCCTGCACCTCAAGGGGGACTGGCTCAGGGAAGCGGGGTTTGATGCCGAATGTTCAGTGGCGGTAAAGATCGAAATGGGTTGCCTGCTCCTGACGACAGGGTAGACGACTGACAGCTAAAAAAACATCGGAAAGATCGCGAGATCTTTCCGGCATCTACTTACATACAATATACATCGCAACGCTGAAAAGTTAATGCTTTTAATTCAATGGTTATACTCCAATCATCTCCTTTGGAAGTAATCGCATATGTACCATCATCTTTATTCTCTAAAATCAAAGGAGCTGGTTGTACAGAAGGCCAATTAATTATATCAGCCTTAGATATAAATTGGGCCAAAACATTAATTACAATAACATTATAATCTTTACCCCACACCCCCCATTTAGTAACAGTATTTGCAGGGGGCTGGGTTATATGTATTCCCAACATAATTCTATCTGCCAGATCAAGAGAAACCTGTCCTATAAGCACGTTCTCTTCAACGCCTTTAGGAAAAAGCGACAGTAAGAACTTATTCCCTATTAATTCTATTATATTCATATTGTTACCTAAAAATTGTAATGACCATGAGTCCCAGAAATATCACCTGTGTTTAAATTCCCCACAGGCCTCACATTAAAATGTGGCTCTGCGCCATGTAAAGGTGTTGCTTTCGCATGACCCAGACTATGCTCTTGAATAATAATTATTGAGCCATTCCTATCTTTAAAATGATATTGTCGAGTTTCTATCGGAATACCATCCTTATTACGCACAAAATCACCATATCCATCGCCTAATTTAGCTCGACTTATTTCAAAAGGTTGCTGATTGTTAGGTATTCCTGCATCACGCTTAGCCTGCCTAAATGCATCTCTTCGACTCGTACCTTCATACGTTGTTTTCTTATTTGGACTACACGCAGCCAACCCCAACGGGTCCACCCACCCCAGCGGATTCGGCGCATACTGATACAGGTTCAGCCCGCCCTGCAGCCCTATAGGATCCTGAGTGGTAAAACGCCCCACGCCCGGGTCGTAGTAGCGGAACAGGTTGTAGTGCAGACCTGTTTCACTATCAGCATACTGCCCGGCATAGCGCAGCGGCTGGTTGATGCTACTGATTCTGCGGGAGTTTTCTTAATCCATTGCGCTAAAGCATAGACATTATATTTTCTTCCAGAAAAGTAAACTACTTACCCCCCAGTGAAAAACAAAAATCATTTCCTATTCAAGTCCCAGAATGAATAATCAGAAACATAGATCTCATTTAACTCTAAATCATGTGGTATATGACTTATATAGTCAGCAATTTCATTATAGGGTGAAGGCAATGTCAATGCCATACCGTAGTCGTCATCAACAATAATAGTACCATTTAATATTTTTTGATTACTTGTCAAAGCCAGCAACTCCCCCATAGTTATTCCTGAGTAGATTTTATCTTTATATTTTCCTTTATAATCCTCATTACAACCCACAGATACAATTTTCCCATCAGCAGTAGTCGAAAAAACTATTACACCATTATTTAAACTATATCCGAACATTTTCTCATTCGAAGGGAAAGGAATTGTATATTCTTTCACAACAACATTGAAATTTCCATGAAGCTCAGAAGAATAACAATCAACATATTGATTAATTTCAATATCCCCCAATGATGTATAGCTTTTTATATCTGCATAAATATCAATCATATCATCCACCGTTCATCAATACACCGTCAACATAGACAGGCGAATCGTTAATAAGATCGTAATTTTTAAACCCTTCGTGGCCTATTCTTCCTAATACTTCATCAGCACCTTTACCATTCGCCTTATAAACTTTCCAATAATCATTACCATGAATATTTGGTTGAGATGAAGAGCCTCCTGGATGGTAGTCCAGTTTATATGTTGATCCAGACTTAGTTGTTTTAACATATACTGTATGCTGAATAGCATTCTGGTTTCCTGACTGAGGATGAGTAACCTGCCATCCTTTGCCTGTCAAATTATCATGAACATCTTCTGGCTTTTTACCAGATAAGCGCTCTACCCAACGTTTAGTGATCCTGTCTCTTCGACTAAATCCCTTTGATGGAGTACAGCTCAACCCCAACGGATCCACCCACCCCAGCGGATTCGGCGCATACTGATACAGATTCAGCCCGCCGTTTAACCCTATCGGATCCTGAGTGGTAAAACGCCCCACGCCTGGGTCGTAGTAGCGGAACAGGTTGTAGTGCAGACCGGTTTCACTATCGGCGTACTGCCCGGCATAGCGCAGCGGCTGGTTGATGGTCGGTTTGCCCTGCCGCAGCGCCCAGCTTTCCGCCGTCTGGTGGCTGACTTCGCCAAAGCTGCCGTACTGGCCGCTCCAGCGCACGGCGCCATCGGCGTCGGTGACTTCCAGCGGCACGCCGTTAAGATCGGCAGTAAACCAGTAGCATTCCCCGTCCTGTGCCTGAGCAGGGTGATCGACCCGCGCCAGCGGGCTCCAGGTTTCGTTCGGATCGTACAGATAAGTGGCGCATCGCTCCCCTTCCCGGCTTTGCAGCAGACGCCAGCCTTCCCACAGGAAACGGGTTTCCACCGTGCCGCACCGGGTGGTGACCGTTTTCGCAATACGGCGCCCCAGGGCATCGTAGCGGTAACGGGCAGTGAATTTTCCTTCCGGCCCGGTGCCGCTGGCAGAAATCAGTCGGTTATCGGCATCGTAGCTATAGTGCTGCTGATGCAGACCGTGACGACGCTGAATCAGATTGCCGCGCGCGTCATAACGAAAGAACAGGTTTTGCCACTGGCCAAGCCGGTTATTGCTTACCGGCTATGGTGTTGCACTCCAGAATATGTACAAGGTCGGCTATGTCAGTATCCGCCATGAGAGCCGCAGGGATATCACCGCCCCCCTCTATTCACGCAGCCCCAGCCTGCACTGGCCAGGGAAGCGAGGTTTGATACCGGATGTCTAGTGATGGTAAAGATCGTCAACCTCATGGCTCCCTGAATAACCATAACCTGACGCCGGTAGAATACTAGCTGATGGGTAAAAACCGGAAGTGACAATCAGTATCACGTCCGGTTGATTATTAATCTAAAAAATCATCATTTTCAAGGTAATAAAGCGTGGCGTTTAGAAAATCAATTTCTCCAGAATCTGGGTGATGATCTAAGGTATTATCCACTATTGCTTTAAAAATAGGGGACTCTAAAAAAGTTCCGTAACTTTCTTCAAAATCCATCTCCTCATCTTCATTTTCAGCAAGATAGTAACGCCCGTTAACTATGTCATCTTTTGAACCAAGATTAAATGATTCATCAACGTACAACCATCCTACATCTGGTAGCGTTTTGTAACTATTCAGCAGTTCCTTAAAACCTAAAAAAGTAACCATCATTACCTCGCTATTTTCGACAGGCAGTTCCACCACCCCATTTATTACGACCACCAGTACCATCAGGGTGATAAATTTTATGATAACTCTTGTGATCGTTGAAATCAGCAAGTTGGAGGGAACCTGGTGTATCACCGTGATGCCAAGTCATACCTTTTGGTGATGAACCTCTATACTTCCCGTTTCTCATAGGTTGAACATGCTCCACTACACCGGGATACTTTGTCTGCAACTCTCGCTTAAACTCTGAGTCGACCTGCAACCGCTGATGCACTGATTCATTCGCTCGACTAAAGTGCTCTTTATCTGTAAGGGTATATTCTGATGGCCCTAACCGATGTTCATGGAATACATGGTACTTACCTAATCCTCTTTGTCCTTCACCTTTATATAACCCCAACGGATCCACCCACCCCAGCGGATTCGGCGCATACTGATACAGGTTCAGCCCCCCCTGCAACCCTATCGGATCCTGAGTGGTAAAACGCCCCACGCCCGGGTCGTAGTAGCGGAACAGGTTGTAGTGCAGACCGGTTTCACTGTCGGCGTACTGCCCGGCATAGCGCAGCGGCTGGTTAATGGTCGGTTTGCCCTGCCGCAGCGCCCAGCTTTCCGCCGTCTGGTGGCTGACTTCACCAAAGCTGCCGTACTGGCCGCTCCAGCGCACGGCGCCATCGGCGTCGGTGGCTTCCAGCGGCGCGCCGTTAAGATCGGCAGTAAACCAGTAGCATTCCCCGTCCTGTGCCTGAGCAGGGTGATCGACCCGCGCCAGCGGGCTCCAGGTCTCGTTCGGATCGTACAGATAAGTGGCGCATCGCTCCCCTTCCCGGCTTTGCAGCAGACGCCAGCCTTCCCACAGGAAACGGGTTTCCACCGTGCCGCGCTGGGTGGTAACTGCTTTCGCAATACGGCGCCCCAGGGCATCGTAGCGGTAACGGGCGGTGAATTTTCCTTCCGGCCCGGTGCCGCTGGCAGCAATCAGTCGGTTATCGGCATCGTAACTATAGTGCTGCTGATGCAGACCGTGACGGCGCTGAATCAGATTGCCACGCGCGTCATAACGAAAGAACAGGTTTTGCCACTGGCCCAGCCGGTTATTGCTTACCGGCTGCGGCGGCATCATGGCGTCACGCTCCAGCAGATTGTCAGCGTCGTCATAGCTAAATTTCAGCGCCGTCAGCCCCTGACTCGGCTCGTTATGTTTCAGCAGCCGCCCTTCGGCATCGTACCCGAAATGGAGTTCGCCACGTAACGTATCGCTGACGCTTGTCAGCTCGCCGCGGCCGCTGTAACGGTACAGACGTTCCAGTAGCTGCTGTTCCGGCAGTGTGACTTCTCCGGTGAGCTGACTACGCTGACGGGTCCTGCGCCCAAGGGCATCGTAGCCGCGGGTCTGCAATCGGGCGCCCTGGCTGCGGCTCAGTTCACGGTGCAGACGGTCACGGGTGAATTCACTGACCAGCCGCTGGCCAAATTTAACCGCGCTGACGTGGCCGGAGCCATAGCGCAGCCAGCTTAGCTGCTGACCTTCCGGCAGGGTCAGGGCGCTGAGGTTGCCGAGCACGTCATAGTCGTAACCCAGCGCCCCTCCGGCACCCGCCTCTTCGCACAGGTTCCCCGCTTTATCATAACGTAGCGTCACGCTATCGAACTCAATGCCCAACGCCGCACCGGCATCAGTGGGGCGTCGCTCTACCCCAATCAACCGGCCAAGCTCGTCACGGGTGTAGTGGAATCCGGCATGATCGTGAGCGCGCCAGATCAGTTGACCCGCAGCATCATGACGATAGAGATGCACCTCTACCGGCTGTTCGCCGTCGGCGTCCGGCTGGCCGCCATGGCGCACCATGCTGAGCCAGCCCGCTTCGTCGTAGCTGAACTGGCGCGAGGTTTCATCCGGGCGGATCTCACGCTGGGGGCGCCCCAGCGGATCGTATTCAAAGCGGTAGTCGGCACCGTTGCCATTTTCCAGGCGAGTCAGGTTGCCGCGCGGATCGTAATGCCAGCGTCGGGTGCGGTTCAGGCGATCGGTCATACTGACCGGCTGCCCCAGCGCGTTCCAGCGCAGCCGGACTTCGCTTTCCAGCGCATCGCGCCAGCGCTCTATCTGACCGTGGGCGTTCCAGCGCAAAGTTTCACGGCTACCGTCCGGCAGTTCGATGGCGACTAACTGCCCGGCAGCGTTCCATTCGCGGCGGGTGGTGTTGCCTTCGGCATCGGTGGAGGACAGTAGCTGCCCAAAGCGGTCATAGTCGAAGGTGGTCACGCTGCCGGAACAGTCGGTACGTTGGGTAACCAGCCCCTGGCGATTCCAGCGAAGCTGCACTTCGCCGCCAAGCGGGTCGGTGATACGTTCAGGCAGGCTGGTCTCAGCATTCGGATAGTGATAACGGGTGATCGCGCCTGCGGCATCAGTTTCGCTGATCAGCCGCAGCCGTTCGTCCCACTGCGCACTTTCGCTGGCGCCGTCCGGCCCGGTAATGCGTGCCATCCGGTCGCTCTGGCGGTGCCATTGATACAGGGTGGTATGCTCCAGCTCGTCGGTTTCACTGAGCATACGGCCGTAGTCATCCCACTGGCTTTTACGCATGGCGCCGCCGGGCAGCAGTACCGCGTTCAGTTCCCCCTGTTCATACAGCAGGTGAGTCTGACGCCCGTCAAAGTCGGTATAGCAGGCGACGTTATCATCGTCGTCCACCAGCCAGGCCGCGCGCGCGCCGTCTTCACGCTCCACGCTGCGCACCCCGGTTTCAAAGTTGTAGCTAAAGTTCAGGCGTTCACCGGCGCTGTTGCTGTAAACCACCACCCGGGGCAGAGAGTCTATCTCCTGCCACTGGTAGTCGCTGCGCAGGCCGTTGCCGTCTTCGTGGCTGATCATCAGCCCGTCAGCCCAACCAAAGCGGCGGAGCACGCTACCGCCGCGGCCCGTTACCGTGATGAGTTGCCCTTCGCCGTCATAATCATAGCCTGCCAGACAAATTTCATCGTCCAGCCAGGCGCCGCTCAGACGTCCGTCGCGATAGCGGCAAATCACCCGCTGCCCGACGCTGTCGGTCAGAGCCTGTAGGCGTCCGTCGTCGCGCCATTCAAAATCGGTGCGATTACCGCAGGGATCGGCGATATGGGTCAGCGTAGCGCGCCCTTCGCCAGAAAGAGCCGAATAGTGCCAGACTTCACCGCTGATGTCATACACCGTCCAGTGGCCGTCCCGGTGGTGCTCCAGCCAGCGTTTTTCCGGCTGGCACCAGGTCCGGTGCCCCTTTTCCACCAGCGGAAACGAAATATAGTCACCTTCTGGCGAACGCCAGACCAGCCCCTCTTCATGGCGTTCGAGCGACGTTTCCCAGAACAGATTCCAGCCGCGGCCCAGTACGCTGTCGCCGGGATTACCGCTGCGCCAGTAGCGCTGCCAGCGTACCGGCAGCGCGGAAGGCAGCACGAAATCGAGCTCATCGTCGTCGCTCAGGAATTTTTGCCCGGAGATAATCTCTACCGGACGCGCGACAATCCCCACCGCCGTGGCGCCAATCAGCAGCGAGCTACCGCGGCAGAGAATGCGCGACAGCTTGCCGATGCCCGGCATTTTCTGGATAAGCTTCGCCAGCTTACCGGCGGCGGCACCCGCACCGCCAAAGCCTGCCAGACTGGCGAAAAACAGCGTCAGATCGGAGGCTTTATACCAGTTTTCAGAGACCTCCGGGGTAATGGGCAGCGTGGTGACCGCTTCCCCGCCGATAATGACATTCGCAGAGCCTTCCATTACCTGCGCGTCGCAGTTGGTTTTATCCCCCTTACGGGAAGCAGGCATATCGTTAATGATCACCTTCGAGGAGCCCTGCGCCATCTGCATACTGGGGCCATCGCGCCCGCAGGCCACCATGCTGGTCGTGGCGATGGCGGCAGGTTTATCGTTGATGAAGACGTCGCGGGCGCCGGTGACGATCGGCCCTTCCGGACTGAGACTGTCGGCACCGGACTGGGCCATACTGTCACGAGCCGAGGTGCCCAGTTCAAGCGACGCCCACCCCACCAGCAGAGCAGCCCCAACCAGCAGAAGACCCACGCCAAGGCAGGAGGCCCCCATTCCGGCTATCAGCAGCGCCCGGGACGCGAACCCTCCTGCCGCGGCAAGTAACCCGCCAACGATAGTGCCGCCGATCAAGCCGGCCAGGGCATGGGAGTGTCCGATTTGATCGTCGACGCGCGCCGCTTCAAACATTCAGGGGATCCTTACTTCTGTGGGTGTGAGTGAAAACTGGCGAGCAGCTCGCTGAAGGCTTTTTCATCCTGAGCGCTCAGTTCGGTATTTTTCGAGAGCGTAAAGACCAGCACCTTATCGGGCCCGGTTAAAAATACCGCCTGACGCTGCCAGATTCGCTCGGCGCCGCGCAGATAGCTGGCGTGCAGGCATTCTCCCTGCGGCCCATCATGGCCCAGCCTGACCGCTTCACGCGCCAGGGTTTTCCAGCCTTTAAGATGCGTCTTCATCAGCCCAAGCTGGCGTTCGATATAGTCAGCCAGTGCTTCGTTGGGTTCCGGAGTATCGCGTGAGATATTGAATGCCGCATCACCCGCCGCGGGCGGGGGAAAAATGTTGACCGTGCGATCCTGGTAGCCTTCAGGAAGCGCCACGCTCCCTTCGCTGAACAGGCAGCGCGCTGTTTCTGAAGTCATAAGGTATGGCTGTCCCTGTTAGTTATGAACAAGGGCATCAGATTGCCACAAACTTTTAACATTTTCTACTGCGGGCTGATGGCGCGGGGCCTGACGGGAAAACGGGGGGTAAAAAACAGCAAATGCGCCATACAGCGGGCGCATGAATCCGGCAGCATCGGAACAGGTCCGGTGAGCTGAAAGCGAGAACAGCCCCGCCGCCGCGTACCGATGCCAGAGCACCCGTACGCGGCGCAGGAAAAAGGCCGCAGTGCGGCCTTTTTAGTCAGGACTGAGTTAGTCGTTTTTCGGCGTTGCGTTCTCGACGCGACTCTTAAGCTTCTGCCCGGGGCGGAAGGTCACCACACGGCGCGCCGTAATGGGGATATCTTCACCGGTTTTCGGATTACGTCCGGGCCGTTGGTTCTTGTCGCGCAAGTCAAAATTACCAAAGCCAGAGAGCTTCACCTGCTCACCGTTCTCCAGTGCGCGGCGGATCTCTTCGAAAAACAGCTCCACCAGCTCTTTGGCATCCCGTTTGCTAAGCCCAAGCTTATCAAACAGATACTCTGACATTTCAGCTTTTGTAAGCGCCATAGGTTCAATCCCTCAATGATGCCTGGAATCGCTCTTTTAATGCCGCTACGCATTTAGCTACGGTGGCGGCAATCTCCTCTTCCTCGAGTGTACGGGTGGTATCCTGAAGGATCAGGCTAATGGCCAGGCTCTTATCACCTTCGGCTACGCCCTTACCGCGGTACACGTCAAACAAGTTTACGCCAACTACCTGATTTACGCCAACTTTCTTACACTCATTGAGAACATCTGCTGCGGGAACGCTTTCAGACACCACAACGGCGATGTCGCGACGGTTCGCCGGGAAGCGCGAAACCTCCTGCGCCTGCGGTATGCGACGGTTCGCGATCCGCTCCTGAAGCAGCTCAAACACCAGCGTGCGGCCGTTCAGATCCAGCTTACGTTCCAGCTCCGGGTGGACAACGCCAATGAAACCAATGCGTTCGCCTTTTAAATAAATGGCAGCACTTTGGCCAGGATGCAAGGCCGGATTAGCTTCTGCGCGGAATTCAATTTCAGACAAATCTCCGGTAAGTTCCAGAACCGACTCCAGATCGCCTTTCAAATCGTAGAAATCAACGCTGCCTTTCGCCAGGTCCCAGTGCTCTTCATAGCGGTTACCGCAGATAACGCCAGCCAGCATAAGATCCTGACGAATCCCCAAGTCTGCCTGAGTATCAGGCACAAAGCGCAGGCCGCTTTCAAACAGACGCACCCGGCTCTGCTGACGATTCTGGTTATACACCACCGCACCCAGCAGGCCGGTCCACAGCGACAGACGCATCACCGACATTTCGCTGGAGATAGGGCTCGGTAGCATCAGCGCCTCTTCGCCCGGATGCAGCAACTGCTGAATTTTCGGGTCGACGAAACTGTAGGTGATGACTTCCTGGTAGCCTTTGTCCACCAGCATCCCTTTCATACGCTTCAGGGAAAGATCGGCCTCACGATGGTTGCCCATCACGAGGGAAGCCTGGACTGGCATATCGGGAATATTGTTGTAGCCATAGATACGGGCCACCTCTTCCACCAGATCCTCTTCGATTGAAATATCGAAACGCCAGGACGGCGCTACCGCGTGCCACTCCCCTTCACCTTCGGTTACCTCACAGCCAAGATGACGCAGGATATCGCCAACCTGAGCGTCAGGAATCGGGTGACCGATCAGGCGATCCAGCTTACTGCGACGCAGGCAGATAGTGGACGGCTTCGGCAGATGCGCTTCATGGGTCACGTCGATAATCGGGCCCGCTTCACCGCCGCAGATATCCGTCAGCAGACGGGTGGCGCGCTCCATGGCTTTATACTGCAGCTGGTAGTCCACGCCGCGCTCATAGCGGTGCGAAGCATCGGTGTGCAGACCGTGACGGCGAGCGCGGCCGGTAATCGCCAACGGATTGAAGAAGGCGCTCTCCAGCAGCACGTTACGGGTTTCGCCATTCACGCCAGAATGTTCACCACCGAAGATACCGCCCATAGCCAGGGCCTGTTGGTGGTCGGCAATCACCAGAGTGTCAGCATTGAGCTGAACTTCGTTACCATCCAGCAGGGTCAGTTTCTCGCCCTCTTTCGCCATACGCACCACAATACCGCCTTCGATCCTGTCTTTATCGAATGCATGCATCGGCTGGCCCAGTTCGAGCAGCACGTAGTTGGTCACGTCCACTACCGCATCGATGGAACGAATGCCGCAGCGGCGCAGCTTCTCTTTCATCCACATCGGGGTCGGCGCGGTCACGTCGATACCTTTGACTACCCGGCCAAGATAACGCGGGCAGGCTTCGGCGGCATCCACCTGAATCGGCAGAGTCTCATCGGTGGCGGCCGCGACGGGGGCGATTTCCGGCTCGACCAGCGGCTGCTGATTCAGCACCGCCACATCGCGCGCCACGCCCATAATGCCAAGGCAGTCAGCGCGGTTTGGGGTCACGCTGATTTCGATGGTGGTGTCGTTCAGCTTCAGATAGTCGCGGATATCGGTGCCGATGGGAGCATCGGCCGGCAGTTCGATAATGCCGCTGTGATCGTCGGAGATCCCCAGTTCAGAGAAGGAGCAGAGCATCCCTTCTGAAGGCTCGCCGCGCAGCTTCGCCGCTTTGATTTTAAAGTTACCCGGCAGTACCGCGCCCACGGTCGCCACCGCCACCTTCAGGCCTTTGCGGCAGTTAGGGGCGCCGCAGACGATATCCAGCAGACGATCGCCGCCCACGTTCACCTTAGTGACCCGCAGCTTGTCAGCGTTAGGATGCTGTGCGCACTCCATCACTTCACCGACTACCACGCCGGTAAATTCGCCCGCCACCGGCTCTACGCCGTCCACTTCCAGACCGGCCATGGTGATCTGCCCGGCCAGCTGTTCGCTGTCCAGCGCCGGGTTCACCCATTCGCGTAACCAGAGTTCACTGAATTTCATTAGCCAGTCCCGCCTTATTTAAACTGTTTGAGGAAACGTAAGTCATTTTCGAAGAAGGCGCGCAGATCGGTGACGCCGTAGCGCAGCATGGTCAGACGTTCCATCCCCATGCCGAAGGCAAAGCCGGAATAGACTTCAGGATCGATCCCCACGTTGCGCAGTACATTAGGATGCACCATGCCGCAGCCCAATACTTCCAGCCATTTGCCGTTTTTACCCATCACATCTACTTCGGCGGAAGGCTCAGTAAACGGGAAGTAGGAAGGGCGGAAACGCACCTGCAGATCTTCTTCAAAGAAGTTGCGCAGGAAGTCGTGCAGCGTCCCTTTCAGGTTGGTGAAGTTGATGTCTTTATCGACGATCAGCCCTTCCATCTGATGGAACATCGGGGTGTGGGTCTGGTCGTAATCGTTACGATAGACGCGGCCGGGAGCGATAATGCGGATCGGCGGCTGCTGTTGCTTCATGGTGCGGATCTGTACTCCGGAAGTCTGAGTACGCAGCAGGCGAGTGGCGTCGAACCAGAAGGTATCGTGGTCGGCACGCGCCGGGTGGTGACCCGGAATATTCAGGGCGTCGAAGTTGTGATAGTCATCTTCAATCTCCGGGCCGGTCGCCACGGTAAAGCCCAGTTCGCCAAAAAAGTGTTCAATCCTGTCGATGGTGCGGGTCACCGGATGCAGGCCGCCGTTCTCAATGCGGCGCCCCGGCAGGGAAACATCGATGGTTTCCGCCGCCAGACGGGCATTCAGCAACGCGCGCTCAAGAGTCTCTTTGCGGGCGTTCAGCGCCTGCTGGACCTGTTCTTTAGCCTGGTTGATCACCGCACCGGCCGCCGGGCGGTCGGCTGGCGGCAGGTCACGCAGGGTGGTCATCTGAAGGGTCAACTGCCCTTTCTTCCCCAGGTATTCAACGCGAACGTTATCTAACGCCGCAATGTCCTGGGCCTCGTTTATGGCCGCCTTCGCATTGGCAACCAGCTCTGCGAGATGTGACATGGTTTTCCTCTTATGCCGGCGGAGCCCGCCGGAGTCATGGGTCTGAGTGCGAATAATCTGTAAAAAAAAAGCCTCCATTCAGGAGGCCTTTTAGCGTACTTTCCGTTTCTTTTCTTACGCGTAAAGCCCCCCTGAGTCAGGCGCTAAAGTAAAAAAAGAAGCGGAAAATAGCAGCGTTCATGCTTGCAGTTACCTTGTCATAAACTGTTTTACCGCGCCTATTGAACGGCTTGCGGTATGAAATGTCAATGAATTGATTCGCTTAGAGACGAAAAGAGGGAGACAGGCTCCCTCTTCTCACTGGACTTATGCCAGCGCTGCTTTCGCTTTTTCGACCAGGGCGGTGAAAGCCACTTTGTCGAATACGGCGATGTCAGCCAGGATCTTACGGTCGATCTCAACAGACGCCTTCTTCAGGCCGTTGATGAACTTGCTGTAAGAAATACCGTTCTGACGGGCTGCAGCGTTGATACGTGCAATCCACAGCTGGCGGAACTGACGCTTACGCTGACGACGGTCGCGGTAAGCATACTGACCAGCCTTGATAACAGCCTGGAAGGCAACGCGGTATACACGAGAACGTGCACCGTAGTAGCCTTTGGCCTGCTTCAAGATTTTTTTATGACGTGCACGTGCAATCACACCACGTTTTACGCGAGCCATGTGCTCTCTCCTGTATCTATATTCTGTTTACCCTTCATCTTTCACATTCTCGCGGCGTTGGCTGCTTTCGGTCATCCCAGTCACTTACTTCAGTAAGCTCAGGGATTCCCTCAATTGCCGCCTGGCGACAATGCGAAATCTATTGGGTATGAAAAAAATTAAACGTTAACGGCTTATGCGTACGGCAGGCACGCGATTACCAGACCCAGATCGCCTTTGGAAACCATGGCTTTCGGGCGCAGGTGACGTTTACGCTTGGTCGCTTTTTTGGTCAGAATATGACGCAGGTTAGCGTGCTTGTGCTTAAAACCACCTTTACCGGTTTTTTTGAAGCGCTTAGCAGCACCGCGTACGGTTTTGATTTTTGGCATCTTATGACTTCCACTTCGCATTGTTAATAAACGAAATACAGGCGAACTAATCCTGCGAAACCCGAAGGTTTCACAGGATTAAATTACTTGAAGGCCCGTTATTTCTTCCTGGGGGCGAGCACCATGATCATCTGGCGGCCTTCGATCTTCGATGGGAAGGACTCAACGACTGCCAGTTCACTCAGATCTTCTTTCACGCGATTAAGCACTTCAATACCGATCTGTTGGTGGGCCATTTCACGCCCGCGGAAACGCAGGGTGATTTTGGCCTTATCGCCATCTTCGAGAAAGCGAGTCAGGCTGCGGAGTTTTACCTGATAATCGCCTTCATCAGTACCAGGGCGGAATTTGACTTCCTTCACCTGGATGACTTTCTGCTTTTTCTTCTGTTCTTTAGAAGACTTGCTCTTTTCATAGAGGAACTTGCCGTAGTCCATAATACGGCATACGGGCGGTTCGGCGTTAGGGCTGATCTCAACCAGATCTACCCCGGCTTCTTCAGCCTGTTCAAGAGCTTCTCTGAGGCTGACAATACCTATCTGCTCGCCTTCCAGACCTGTTAAGCGAACCTCTTGAGCGCGGATTTCGCCATTGATGCGATTCGGACGCGCGGTTTGAACTCGTTTTCCGCCTTTAATACCTTATTCCTCCAGTTGATGAAGACTGCGGCTGCGAATCTCTTGCTGCAGCTTTTCTATTACGTCGTTAACGTCCAGGCTACCGAGGTCTTTACCCCGGCGGGTACGCACCGCTACTTTGCCAGCCTCGACTTCTTTGTCACCGCAGACCAGCATGTAAGGAACACGACGCAATGTATGCTCGCGGATTTTAAAGCCTATCTTCTCGTTTCTCAAGTCCGCTTTTACACGGATGCCCGCATTCTGCAATTTACGGGTCAATTCATTCACATATTCGGACTGCGCATCGGTGATATTCATCACCACAACCTGCACCGGCGCCAGCCATGTCGGGAAGAAACCAGCGAACTCTTCGGTCAGGATACCAATGAAGCGCTCCATAGAGCCCAGGATGGCGCGGTGAATCATCACCGGTACCTGACGCTCGTTGTTTTCGCCGATGTAAGAGGCGCTCAGGCGCGACGGCAGCGAGAAGTCGAGCTGCACGGTACCGCACTGCCAGGCGCGATCCAGGCAATCATAGAGCGTAAATTCGATCTTCGGCCCGTAGAAGGCGCCCTCGCCCGGCTGGTATTCGAACGGAATATTGTTCTCTTCCAGCGCCACTGCCAGATCCGCTTCGGCGCGATCCCACATTTCGTCGGTACCGATACGCTTCTCGGGGCGGGTGGACAGTTTCACCACGATCTTTTCAAAACCGAAGGTGCTGTACATATCGTAGACCATACGAATGCAGCTGTTCACTTCATCGCGCACCTGATCTTCAGTACAGAAGACGTGCGCATCGTCCTGGGTGAAGCCGCGCACGCGCATCAGGCCATGCAGCGCGCCCGAAGGTTCGTTACGGTGGCAGCTACCGAATTCCGCCATACGCAGCGGCAGATCGCGATAGGACTTCAGCCCCTGGTTGAAGATCTGCACGTGGCCCGGGCAGTTCATCGGCTTGATGCAGTATTCACGGTTCTCGGACGAGGTGGTGAACATGGCATCTTTGTAGTTGTCCCAGTGACCGGTTTTTTCCCACAGGACGCGGTCCATCATAAAGGGACCCTTCACTTCCTGATACTGGTACTCTTTCAGTTTGGTGCGGACAAAGGTTTCCAGTTCGCGGAAGATGGTCCAGCCGTCGTTGTGCCAGAACACCATACCCGGTGCCTCTTCCTGCATATGATAGAGGTCAAGCTGCTTACCAATCTTACGATGGTCACGCTTTGCGGCCTCTTCCAGACGCTGCAGGTAGGATTTCAACTGTTTCTTGTCCGCCCATGCGGTGCCGTAAATGCGCTGCAACATCTTATTGTTGCTGTCGCCGCGCCAGTACGCCCCTGCGGTTTTCATCAGTTTAAAGTGATGGCAGAAGCGCATATTGGGCACGTGGGGCCCACGGCACATATCTACGTACTCTTCATGATGATAAAGACCCGGCTTATCATCATGGCTGATGTTCTCGTCAAGAATGGCAACCTTATAGCTTTCACCGCGCTCAACAAAAGTGCGGCGCGCCTCTTCCCAGCTCACCTTGTTCTTAACGACGTCGTAATTGGTCTCTGCCAGCTCGTGCATACGCTTTTCGAGCTTGTCGAGATCTTCCTGGGTCAGAGTGTGATCGAGCTCCACATCATAGTAGAAACCATTGTCGATCACCGGGCCGATAGCCATTTTGGTTTTTGGCCACAGTTGCTTGATGGCATGACCAAGCAGGTGCGCGCAGGAGTGGCGGATAATCTCCAGACCCTCTTCATCCTTCGCGGTGATGATCGCAAGTTTTGCGTCCTTCTCAATAGGATCGCAGGCGTCTACCAACTGGCCGTCTACGCGACCGGCAATGCAGGCTTTAGCCAGTCCAGGACCGATATCCTGCGCCACATCCATTACGCTGACCGCGTGGTCATAGGCGCGCTGGCTACCATCAGGAAGAGTAATAACAGGCATTCATAAATCCTTATTTGCAGTGGTGAGCCACACGCAAGCTCACATACAAAGTTTGCTGAAACGAAAAACGCCGCGCATCCGTCTCGCCAACTATTGCGAGGACGGCCTGGCGGCCGAATTACCCGCGCCCCCGAATTCCCCGGGTCGGCGCGTCATCGATAGTAACACTTCTGAGCGCGGCTGTCGCGCCGGCTCACTAAAATGGGGATGAAAAAGAATAGCTAAATGAAGGTGATGGCCGGCTGTTTTACACGACTCAATAAAAAAACCGGACGCAGTACGGGTCCGGTTTTATTTATCGATGATAAGATTATTATTAATTCGCCGATACTGCAAAACTCGTGAATCGCCAATAACCATGGTTATGACCAGTCGCCAGCGACCAGGGTATGAACATCAAATGCCTGATCCATTGTCTGACCGGTAGATAACGCGCCGGGCATAATATTTGAGCCCGCTTCAACGTCACTTGCGCGCTGGGCGGTCAGGGTCTGATCGGCTACTGGCTGTGCAGGCTGCGCGGCAAACGCCCCAAAGGAAAGGGCCGAAAGTACGATTGCCGTTGCGGTTGTCTTAATCATTTTCATATGCTTTTTCTCTTATTCTTTGGTATCAAACAAAATAACTGGCCTCGGTTTCAATACTAGATCCAGATCACATTTTTGACCAGTCAAATTATTTGCTTGTTGACATCAAATTTATTGACTCTGAAGTCTGACAGACAATTAAGGAGGAAGAATGAAGGGATACCGCGGAATATAAGTTCGGGCAGTGAAAGATCGCACATTAAATTAAAAAACGCCATTTTTGTAAAAACGAGCCGGGGATCCCCCGGCCTGTAATTACAGCTTATACCCTAACGAAATAGAGGTGCGGGTATCGGTATGTTCCGGCGCGCTGGACGGCGGATCTGAGTTCCAGGTAACGTTATAGGCCAGCTTCAACCCAAAGTGCTCGTTAATCGCCACATTCAGGGCGGTTTCCGAGTTAACAGTGGTGTCCTCGCTCCCCAGAACCGAGACTCCCTGAGTAAAGGTGGCGGTGTCTGTCATCTTCCACGCCCAGGTGCCGGATGCATAGCCCAGCGGCTGGGTTTTATCGCCACCGTCGGTGTACTCGTCGTAACGTACCCCAGGGCCGACTTCCAGCCGCAGCTTATGCGTCGGTCCATTCAGCAGTTGGCGCCCGTAACCGGTCGCCAGGACATCTCGCTGGCGATAGCCGTTATAGCGATCTGACAGCCAGCTTGCCTGGCCAAACAGGTAATCATGAGAGCTCAGGTTATAGCGACTACGCCCGCCCAGCGAATACTTTTCGGACGAACGCTCATCGTTAGAGGAGGTGTTGCTGGCATTGCCCCACAGCGACCAGGCGGTACTGGTCTGATACCAGGTCAGGGTCGAGTCGGCCGTCAGCGATGAGTTGCGGCTGTTACCAGACTGGGCCAGGTAGCCCGCATTTACATTGCCCTCGAAAGGTTTCGTCGCACTGGCCGGATCGTCCATCACGGTAAACACCGAGTCGTCGGCCATCACCAGCGACGGAAAGATAAAACTCCCCGTCAGCGCCAGAGCGACAGGAGTACGCGTTAATAAATTCATTATATCCGAATATCCATACAACAAAGAAAAACCCAAATAGCGCTAAAGTAATCTGCGAATCATACGCCGAATTTATCAGAACAAAAGCCCGTCAAAGGTTACTAATTATAAAAAATGAGCGCTGACAGCGTAATAAATAACCATTTAATTTAATGAATAAGAGGCCTCTTAAAAGGCATTTAAATTCAGATAGATAGAGTTTTCACATTTTGCAGGGTAACGCCAGGATTATCCCTGATTTTAATATGACAATCTTTTTTAACGCTGCTAATCTTTTAGGATTAAACGGAATAACCGCAGCGGCAATAAGATAAATATATAGGTTGACTTTCGCGCCCATCGGGATAGCGCCAGCCGGTTATCAAACGTTAATCGCTGATCCCTTATTGCGAGGAATCGGGAGCTTCCCGGGGAATCAGCTATGCTGAAAGCTCTTATACTTCAGAGAGGTGAACCATGAGCGGCGACATTAACCGCTATATTGTAACCATCAGCCACCAGGTCAGCGGCCTGACGCCGGTCAATGAGCTCAATAATGAGATGACCCGCGCAGGCTTTTCTCTCACGATCTCTGACGAAGAGGGCAAACTTCACGAGACTGGCCCGGGCAGTTGGGGCATGACCACTCCACTGTCGCCTGAAGAGGTCACGGAGCTGGCCCGGGGCTTAAGCAAGCTGGCACTCGGCGAAGAGCCGGAGATCGAACTCGTCACGCTGGAATCATGGTTACAGGCACGCGAGCATCCCAAATAACGTAACGACAACTTCCGTCCGGGGTTGTGCAGCAGGTCTGGTTTTTAACCCCGGTATCAGCGCTAAGCTAATGATTGATCTGGAGCATCAGGCAACGGGGGACCGTCTATGTGGCAAGCTATCAGCCGTCTGCTAAGCGAGCAGTTTGGTGAGGGAGAGATTGAACAGCGCGCAGAACTTCCGGGTGGAGAAGTCCATTCCGCCTGGCGCATCCGTTTTGCCGGCCATGATATCTTCGTGAAAAGCGACCGGCGCGATATGCTGCCCTGCTTTACCGCGGAGTCGGATCAGCTGGCGTTACTGGCGCGCAGCGGCACAGTCAAAGTGCCGAAAGTACGCGGCGTGGCCAGTACTCGCGACTACAGTTTCCTGCTGCTGGACTATCTGGCGCCGCGTCCGCTGGATGCGCACAACGCCTTCCTGCTGGGTCAGCAGCTGGCCCATCTGCACCAGTGGAGCGATCAGCCTCAGTTCGGCCTCGATTTTGACAATCATCTTTCCACCACGCCGCAGCCCAACCAGTGGCAGCGGCGCTGGGCCACCTTTTTCGCCGAGCAACGCATCGGTTGGCAGCTGGAGCTGGCAGCCGAAAAAGGGCTGGAATTTGGCGATATCGATAAGATTGTCGAGGCGGTACAGCGGCGGCTGGTTAACCATCAGCCCCAGCCTTCTCTGCTGCACGGCGATCTGTGGTCGGGAAACTGCGCGCTGGGACCGGACGGCCCCTTCCTGTTTGATCCCGCCTGTTACTGGGGCGACAGAGAGTGCGATCTGGCCATGTTGCCGCTACACAGCGAACAGCCGCCGCAAATCTACGACGGTTATCAATCCGTCTCCCCCCTGCCCGTCGACTTCCCCGACCGTCAACCGGTCTACCAACTCTATACCCTGCTGAACCGGGCTAACCTTTTTGGCGGTAAACACCTTACAGAAGCCCAGCGCACTCTGGAGCTGGTACTGGCGGTCTGATACCCTCCAGAACCCAAAAAACGCCCCGTGGGGCGTTTTTTGGGGCGCGGAAAAGCGCTACAGAAAGCCGAGCAGTTTAAAGAAGAAGTAGCCCAGTACAATCAGGATAATCGGCAGAATATACAGCGGGAAGAACTGCAGAAAAATGGTGTGGCGCGGCACCACCACCCGGGCGTCAAGCTGCGCGCGGCTCAACCCTTCGTCACCCTTTGCCTGTTCCAGTATGAGCTGGTCTTCCACCCCTTCACGCAGAAAGCGCGCCTGGCGCGCCATACGGGCACCGCTGGCCTGCAGCGCCATGCCAACAAAAATCAGCGCATAGATAATCCAGAATCCCGGATTCATTTGCTGATGAAAGTCGGGTAGCGGCGAGTTGTGCCAGAAAAAGTTCAGAAACGGCGTATTAAAGCGCACCATATCGATCATCACATGCGCAAAATCCATCATCACCGCATCAATGCCCGGTCGCTTCTCGCTGTGCTCATACATAAACTTAAGCAGCGATATCACGGTAGATACCAGCGCCGGAATAAAAATCACCCAACCGGCGACGCGTTTTAACAGCGCAACGCGCCCAGCTTGTTGATACGTCATCCTCTCCCCTTGTGCTTATGAGGCTATCCTGAATCCTGATTCTAACCCGTCCGCCGGTTTTTCGCCTGATTTTTGCCGTGAGTTCGGGTAAATCACTGGTAAGCCCCGCCGTTCCAGGCTATTGATATGCAGAACTTTCGTTATATTTGCCGTTAACAGGAGTGGTAACCATGCCGAACCAACGTCGGGTACTCGCCGCAATTTTTGATATGGATGGATTGCTGATCGATTCCGAGCCGCTATGGGATCGGGCCGAACTGGAAGTCATGGCCGGGTTGGGCGTTGATATTACCAGGCGCGGCGAGCTGCCGGATATTCTGGGACTACGCATCGATATGGTGGTGGATCTCTGGTACGCCCAACAGCCCTGGCAGGGCATCTCTAAAGCACAAGCCACCGCGCAGATCATCGAGCGCGCTATCGCACTGGTCGAAGAAGAACGCCCCCTGCTGCCCGGCGCACGCGAAGCCGTGGCGCAGTGTAGAGCGATGGGGCTAAAAGTAGGGCTCGCCTCAGCCTCGCCAATGCGCATGCTGGAGCGGGTATTAGCCATGTTCGAACTGCGCGATCAGTTTGATGCCCTGGCCTCCGCCGAAGGGCTACCGTTTAGTAAACCTCATCCCCAGGTTTATCTGGATGCCGCCAGTAAGCTGGATGTGGCGCCAGTTAACTGCGTATCGCTGGAAGATTCGGTCAATGGGATGATCGCCTGTAAAGCGGCGCGTATGCATTCAATCGTGGTACCGGCCATTGAAAATCGCGGCGACCCACGCTGGGCGCTGGCCGACGTGCGCCTGGAGTCGCTTAACGCCCTGGCTCCCCACCATCTTCGCCCCTGATAGCCCACCGGGTGTGGGAAACGCCCGGTTGCATAATTTTTGAAACATAATTTCATTTTATTTGTTATTTCCCTTTCCCACGCCTATGATTGATCCCATCAGAGCAGAACCAAATCCATGCCAGACAGGAGCAATCTATGATTCTCGATGCATTTTCTCTTCAGGGCAAAGTGGCGATCGTCACCGGCGGCGACACCGGGTTAGGCCAGGGAATGACCCTGGCACTGGCAGAAGCTGGCTGTGACATCGTGGGCGTCAGCCGTAAAGATCCCATTGAGACACGTGAGAAAGTGACCGCGCTGGGCCGTAAATTTATGGCTATTCAGGCCGACCTTAGCACCACCGATGCCATTGAGGATATCGTCAGCCGCACCGTCACAGAGATGGGTCACATCGATATTCTGGTCAATAACGCCGGAACCATCCGCCGCGCCGACTCGCTGGAATTCAGTGAAAAGGCGTGGGACGAGGTGATGAACCTGAACCTGAAATCGCTATTCTTCCTTTCCCAGGCCGTGGCCCGCCAGTTTATCCGCCAGGGGAGTGGCGGCAAGATTATCAATATCGCCTCCATGCTGTCGTACCAGGGCGGCATCAGGGTTCCCTCTTATACCGCATCGAAAAGCGGCGTTCTGGGGCTGACCCGACTGCTGGCTAACGAGTGGGCGCCTCACGGTATTAACGTTAACGGCATCGCGCCTGGCTATATGGCCACCGACAATACCCAGGCGCTGCGCGATGATGAAAACCGCAGCCAGGAGATTCTGGAGCGTATTCCGTCCGGTCGCTGGGGCACGCCGGAGGATCTGCGCGGCCCGGCTGTATTTCTGGCCTCTTCGGCTTCTGACTATGTCAACGGCTTCACGCTGGCGGTCGATGGCGGATGGCTCGCCCGTTAATCCCTGTTACTACAGTGACGTTGTGATAAAGTGTTACAACGTCACCACTTCCTTCTACTGTATAAAAACCCTATACTGGATGAATTGACAGTTACCCCGGGTTTTATCATGACGGCGGAAGGCCACCTCCTCTTTTCCATCGCCTGCGCAGTATTTGCAAAAAATGTGGAGCTGACGCCGGTCCTGGCCCAGGGTGACTGGTGGCATATTGTGCCCGCTGCGGTGCTGAGCTGTCTGATGCCGGATATCGACCACCCTAAATCCTTCCTGGGGCAACGCATTCCCTGGGTGTCGCGTCCGGTGGCCAGAGCCTTTGGTCACCGGGGATTCACCCACAGCCTGCTGGCGGTTTTCGCGGCGCTGACGCTGTTCTATCTGAAGGTGCCTGAAAGCTGGGTGATTCCCGCCGACGCCATTCAGGGTATGGTGCTGGGCTATCTGAGCCATATTCTGGCCGATATGCTGACCCCGGCTGGCGTACCGCTGCTCTGGCCCTGTCGCTGGCGTTTCCGTCTGCCCATCGTCCGGCCGCAAAAAGGCAATCAACTGGAGCGTGCGCTGTGCATTCTGTTTTTCTGCTATGCGCTGTGGCTGCCCCAGTCTGCTCCGGACAATGAAGCGGTACGCTGGTCATCCTGGGTCATTTCCAGTCTGCAGACAGGCTTCGACCGTTTTATTAATCACCAGATGGGCCAATAACCCCGCACGTTATTCCATTTAAGAATATTCAATTCCTTTTGGGTATAATCTCCCGTTTTTTAGTGCTGTTACACTTGGCACCATACCTATAAGGCCGCGCAGTTATACGCGGTCATAGACAAAACTCAGGAGTAAACGGGGATGAACTTTCCACTTATAGCGAACGTTGTGGTGTTCGCTATTCTGCTGCTGGCGCTGGCGCAAACGCGGCACCGTCAGTGGAGTCTGGCGAAAAAAGTGCTGGTCGGTCTGGTTCTGGGCGTGCTGTTTGGCCTGGGCCTGCATCTGGTCTACGGTGCCGACAACCCGGTAATGAAGCAGTCGATTGAGTGGTTTAATGTGGTCGGTAATGGCTATGTCAAACTGTTGCAGATGATCGTCATGCCGCTGGTCTTTGCCTGTATCCTCAGTGCCGTGGCCCGCCTGCATAATGCCTCTTCGCTGGGCAAAATTAGCGTACTGACCATCGGCCTGCTGCTGCTGACCACCCTGATCGCCGCCCTGGTCGGTGTGCTGGTCACCAATCTGTTCGGTTTGAGTGCCGAAGGACTGGTTCAGGGCAGCGCTGAAACCGCACGCCTGAACGCTATCCAGAGTAACTATGCCGGTAAGGTCGCCGACCTGTCGGTACCGGAACTGCTGCTGTCGTTCGTACCGAAAAATCCGTTCGCCGATATGACCGGCGCCAGCCCCACGTCAATTATTAGCGTGGTGATTTTCGCCGCCTTCCTGGGCGTGGCCGCGCTGAAGCTGCTGAAAGATGACGCCCCTAAAGGCGAGCGGGTATTGATCGCCATCGATACCCTGCAAAGCTGGGTAATGAAGCTGGTACGCCTGGTGATGCAGCTGACGCCTTACGGCGTGCTGGCCCTGATGACCAAAGTCGTCGCCAGCTCTAATCTGAATGACATCGTGAAACTGGGTAGCTTCGTGGTGGCTTCCTATCTGGGCCTGGCCATTATGTTTGTGGTGCACGCTCTGCTGCTGTCGCTGGCTGGCGTCAGCCCGCTGCGCTTCTTCCGCAAGGTGTGGCCGGTACTGACCTTCGCCTTTACCAGCCGCTCCAGCGCCGCCAGCATTCCGCTGAGCGTTGAAGCACAGACTCAGCGTCTGGGCATTCCGGAATCTATTGCCAGCTTTGCCGCTTCCTTTGGGGCAACCATTGGTCAGAACGGCTGCGCCGGACTTTACCCGGCGATGCTGGCGGTCATGGTCGCGCCGACCGTGGGGATTAATCCGTTGGATCCGATGTGGATTGCCACCCTGGTGGGTATTGTTACCGTCAGCTCCGCTGGTGTGGCGGGCGTGGGCGGCGGCGCGACCTTCGCCGCGCTTATCGTCCTGCCAGCCATGGGGCTTCCGGTGACCCTTGTGGCCCTACTGATCTCGGTAGAGCCGCTGATTGATATGGGCCGTACCGCCCTGAACGTGAATGGCTCTATGACGGCAGGCACCATCACCAGCCAGCTACTGCGTCAGACCGATAAAGCAGTGCTTAACAGCGACGAGGAAGCTGAACTGGCTCACCGCTAACCTCCTCCGCGCTAAATAAAAAACCCGGTACTTTTTCAGTACCGGGTTTTTTTATACCTCCTCCTGACGCAGCTGGTCGGCCCAGCGCTGCGCCGCCTGAGGCATATCAAATGCAGGGGAACGCCGAAAGGCATTCTCCACCAGCACAAACGCCACATACTTGCCACGCAGCACCCAGACATCGCGATACTCTTCAAGACGTCTGGCATGTTCCGGCGGCGCCGGCTCATGCCTGGGGGTGTAGCTAATAACCGGGCGATTCTGATGACGAAGAGGTTTCATAAGCGCTGTTTAATCGATCCGTTACGAAAACTGGCAAACCGTTATGATAGCGGATTTGTCGCGGCCGCGTCGCGCATCCCGTGCGCGACGCGGCTGTCCGGTGAGTGTTCCGGGAAAACGGGGCGAGGCCGACGCAAAACCTCGCGGTGGCCTGGAACACCCCTTTTATCCATAAAAAAACCGCCGTTTACCGGCGGTTTTGAGGATCCGTCAGGATGCAATTACAGCACTTTTTTCTGCGGAGACTGCGGATCGGTATCGTATTCGGCACAGGTCTGATAGCCGGAGTTAATCACGTGGCCGGTCTCATTCAACGCCACAAAGTAGGTTTCGATCTTGTTGCCGCGCTGGCCCAGGATATAGGTCTGGCAGGTACCTTTGGCGTGAACCATAGAGACCTCAGAAGAGGGCTGACCTGCTATCTGGCGAACCTGCTCGCGGGTCATCCCCTTTTTCACATCCTTAACCACCGGCTGAGTAAACTGATCGGCGGTACGATCATAAGCCGTACAACCTGCCAGCATGGTTAAAACAGCTGCTGCGCCTAAAAATCCTGTGAACTTGTTCATTTTTCATCCTCTGTTTTATCTCGGCGAGTCCAATAATCCTGGAATATAAAACAATTTTTTTCAAGTTGTTAACAGGCGACGCGCACTTTAAGAAAACTCTAAATAGAAATGCAACCCACTGATCTGCCGAAAAACGCGCCATTTACCCGCCCCCTCGCCCCCCCTCTCTTGTCGTTTGGCGTCCAACGGGTTAGTTTAAAGCAGCATTTTTTTGCATCCGCCGTCGCGGATGATTCATTTTTATGGAGGGGGAGATGGGCCTACAGCAAGAGATTATTAAGGCACTTGGCGTAAAACCGGTAATCGACGCCAGGCAGGAAATTCGCCGCAGCGTCGATTTTCTGAAGTCTTATCTGCAGCGCTATCCGTTTCTGAAAACCCTGGTTCTCGGTATCAGCGGCGGGCAGGATTCCACCCTGACCGGCAAGCTGTGCCAGACCGCCATCAGCGAACTGCGTAAGGAAACCGGCAACGACGAATACCAGTTTATCGCCGTACGTCTGCCGTTTGGCACCCAGGCCGATGAACAGGACTGCCAGGACGCCATCACCTTTATCCAGCCGGATCGGGTACTGACCGTCAATATTAAGGCCGCGGTACTGGCCAGCGAGCAGACACTGCGCGAGGCGGGTATCGAACTAAGCGACTTCGTGCGCGGTAACGAGAAAGCCCGCGAGCGCATGAAAGCCCAGTACAGTATTGCCGGCATGACCCACGGCGTGGTCGTCGGTACCGATCACGCCGCCGAAGCGGTAACGGGCTTCTTCACCAAATACGGCGACGGCGGCACCGACATTAACCCGCTGTTCCGTCTGAATAAACGCCAGGGCAAGCTGCTGCTTAAAACCCTGGGCTGCCCGGAACATCTGTATCTGAAATCCCCAACCGCGGATCTGGAAGACTCCCGTCCCGCCCTGCCAGATGAAATCGCCCTGGGCGTTACCTACGATCAGATCGACGACTATCTGGAAGGGAAAACGGTCGGCTCTGAAGCGGCACAGATTATTGAGAACTGGTATCAAAAAACCGAACATAAGCGTCGCCCGCCCATTACCGTCTTTGACGACTTCTGGCACCGCTAACTTTCAGCGCCCGCCATTCGTGCGGGCGCCCTTCCCTCACCCCCTTTTTCTGGATTAATGACAGGCGCCATGATGGCGAATTTTTGACAATGGACGTAATCACCCGGCGCGCGACCCTGCTTGGGCTACTCGCTATACTGCTGTGGAGCACCTCGGTCGGACTGCTGCGCAGCATCAGTGAACACTTTGGTCCTGGCGGCGGCGCGGCACTCATCTACACCCTGAGCGCATGTCTGCTGTGCCTGACCCAGGGACTGCCCCGCCCAACAGCGCTGACGCGTCGCTATCTGCTCATCGGCGGGGGACTGTTTGTCTTCTACGAAATCGCCCTGGCGCTGGCGATCGGTCTGGCCCATACCCGAACTCAGGCGCTGGAGCTTGGAATGATCAACTACCTGTGGCCGGGACTGACGGTGGCCCTGGCGCTGCTGCTTAACGGCCAGCGCGCCTCGTGGTGGCTGTGGCCCGGACTGCTGCTGGCGGTAGCCGGTGTGGGGCGGGTGATGAGCGGCGATGGCGCCTGGAGCCCGGTGCTGCTGTGGCGAAACGTGCAGGACAATCCGCTGGCCTATGGCCTGGCCTTTAGCGCCGCCGCCGTCTGGGCACTGTACTGTAACCTCACCCGCCGCTGGGGCGGCGGCAAAAGCGGCGTGCCGCTGTTTTTCTGCGCTACCGCGCTGATTCTGTGGATAAAATACAGTCTGGGCGACGAGCCGCCGCTGCGTTTTGCGCTTTCCCCGGTGCTGCAACTGCTGTTTATGGGCGGCTCTACGGCGCTGGCCTACGCCGCATGGAACTTCGGGATCCAACGCGGCAATATGACGCTGCTGGCTACCGCCTCTTACTTTACCCCGGTACTTTCCGCGCTGATCGCCAGCCTGTGGCTGGGTCTGATGCCCGGCTGGCCTTTCTGGCAGGGGGTGATGATGGTGGTAGGCGGTTCGCTGCTGTGCTGGCTGGCGATCCGTCGCTATTAATAATAATAATGACAATGACAAAATGGCCCGGCACCTTCCTTCCGGGCCATTGCCATCATCCCCAATTCTTTTACGCTTTTAACTAAAATACTTTATTTATACATTCATATTAGTATTAAAAATAATGCGTTTAAGTATGAACCTATACAATATAAATTACATTTAATTGTGTGGTAAACATCACTAAAAAAAGCCTACCAATCTCGCCACATAATCATTATTTTAAATCACCATATTCTCAACACTCAATATTCCCCAGTCATATTTTGCCTGGGAATTATTTCTTACTGTCATTTTAATACCGGCCCGTGCCAGGGATAATAACTATGTACGACTTAATCGTTAAAGATGCGCTGTTAGTATTAACAGAGGGCACTTTTCACACCGATATCGCCGTCGATAAGGGGAGCGTCGCTGCATTACTGACCCCAGGCTCGGCGGCGCCAGCCCGGCGGATCATCGACGCCCGCCACCATAAGGTGTTACCCGGCTTGATCGATGCCCATATGCATGTGCAGGCGCCTTTTCAGGGCATCACCGGCAGACTCTCTTTTTATCAACAAAGCCTCTGCGCCGCTTTTGGTGGCGTAACCACCCTGTTCGATTTTACCAATACCCGACGACAACAATCGGTATTGCAGGCACTACATGAAAGGCGGGAAGAAATGGCGGAGTGCGCGGTGGATTACGCCGTACACGGTAAATTTATCGAGGCATCTGCCCGCCATTGTGCAGAAATTCCCGCGCTTATTCGCGCCGGCTGTCCAACGTTTAAGTTATTTATGACCTATAGCAGGGAAGGCGTCATGGCCAACGACGCGACGCTGGTCCGAATTTTCACTTTGGCCCGCCAGCACCCCATTTTGCCGATGGTCCATGCCGAGTCCGATGCGCTCGTCGAGCATTTTTACCAACATAAGGTTGCAGCGGGACAGCTCACATGGCGCGACTTCGCCGAACATAAACCGAAGCTTTGTGAAAGCGAAGCCTTCCAGCGCGCCGTATCGCTTGCTACCGGGCTGGGGAGCCCGCTATTGATCGTGCACACCACCCACGGCGAGTGTCTTGATATCGCCGCACGGGCGCAGCGCCGCGGTTTTCCCATTTATGTCGAGACCTGCCCCCACTATCTGACCCGGTTTGACGATCTGTATCAGGATCCCGCAAATGGCCATCTCGCTATTTGCTCTCCTCCACTGCGACGACCTGAGGATGCGGCGGCGTTATGGCAGGGGATCAAGCAGCGGGTCATCTCCGTCACCGGTTCAGATGACTGCGCATTTAGCCGCGAAGAGAAAGAGCGCCAGCTACAGCGCGATGCCCGGGGCAATTTTATTCAGGACTTTCGTCTGGTCGTCAACGGCGTGGCAGGAATGGAAACTCGTCTGCCCATTCTGTTAACCGAAGGCGTTGCTGCCGGACGCATCACCCTTAACCAACTGGTGGCTATCACCAGCACCAACGTCGCCCGACTGATGGGCTGCTACCCGCGGAAGGGTACCCTACTCCCCGGCAGCGATGCCGATATGGTGATTCTTGACGATAGCGAACGCTGGACTCTGCGTCAGCAGGATCTGCATAACGGCTGTGATTACAGCCTGTATGAAGGATTCCAGGCGACAGGCAGGGTTATCGCCACCCTGTTACGTGGTGAAACCATCGTTCATCGGGGCCAGTTTCTTGGCAACCGCGGGCAGGGCCAGTACCTGCACCGTAGCCTTGATACCGAGATCATTCGCCACTTTTACCCTTTTGCCTGATCGGGCGCCGCCTGGCCCACGCTGACCGGGTTCGGCAAGTACACATCTTTTAGTCAGGGAGCAGACCATGAATAACAGAATGAGTCCGGAGCTACTACCCAGCACGGAACAGCAAAGAACCCTTACCACCTTCGATCTCGCCATCCTGTGCGCCGCCATGGTGGTGAACGTTGTCGGATTGATTATCCCCACCCAGATCTTTTTTGCCGGAGCGCTCAGTCCGCTGGCAATTTTACTCTGTGCGCTACTCGGGTTTTCACTGGTCGCCTGCCTGATTACCCTTACCGGCGATATTGGTACCCGTTATGGCGTCCCCTTCACCCTGTTTATCCGCGACTGCTTTGGACTGCGGGGCGCCATTGTCGGTTCGCTGGCCCGCGCCGCCGTTTGTGTCACCTGGTGTGGCATCATCACCTGGCTGGGAGCGAGCGCGATTAATACCATCCTGGAAACCTGGCTCGGTTTTTCCCACTTTTGGATAGTCTTCGCCATTTTCGCTGGCTGCCAAATCGTTAATGCCAGCCGGGGGGTCAAATCCATGTCGCGATTTGGCTGGCTGGCTATCCCGCTACTGGCACTGATGCTGTGTGCCATGGTGCTGTGGCTGCTGAAAACGCACGATATTACGGTGCTGACGGTTTTTGAACGTCCCCCAGAACCGTCAACGCCGGACAGTTTCACCTTATTTGGCGCAATTTCCGTTTTCGCGGGCGGCTGGCTTTCCGAAGCCCTGAACGGCAGCGATCTGTCACGTAAATTACGGTTAGCGCACAATGCTCCTGAAGCCTCATTTTTCATGCGCAACCGCGCGATGATTATCGCCTTTTTTACAGGGTTTATTATCAGCGGTCTGGTGTTGTCGGGTACCGGTCTTATCTCCGGCGTACTGAGTGGCCACTACGATCCGGTAGAGATGATGAAGGTCTCCTTCAGAGAACAACCGCTAATACTGGTCATCGGCTGTCTGACACTGGTGGTTGCCCAGTGGAGCACCAACACCTGCGCCAATATCTTTCCCGCAACCCTGGTGCTGCTGAATCTGTGTCCGCGCCTCTCCTTTGCCGCTGCGACCTGGATTGTAGGCCTGCTCAGTATTCTGCTGATGCCCTGGTTGCTGATGGCGCATCTGGCATGGGTGCAGATTCTGTTTTCCGCCTGCCTGGCCCCGGTTCTGGGCATTATGCTGGTGCACTATTATATTATCTTACGCGGTCATGTTGATGTCGCCGCACTCTACGACAGTGGACAGCGTCGCTGGCGGGTAAACGGAATGCTCGCCCTGGCGATTGGCATTATCAGCGGCATCGTTTTTCGCGATCAGGCTTTTTTTGTCGCCTTTCCGGTAGCCAGCCTCAGCTACGGATTACTGGTACACATCAGAGGACGCGAGCGATAAATGGCAAAAACCGCCGGCGAACTTCGCACGGCGGTTTTTATTATGATGGTCAAAGGGGCATCGTCGTTTATTCAGCAGCCGCTTTATTCATGCGATCCTGCTTTTTGGTCAGGTGCTTTTCAAAATTGGCGTTGTACTGCTTTTTCTGCTCCGGAGTCAGCACATTATAAATCTTATTCTGGGTTTCCATCATCGACAGCATACGCTGTTGATTCTGTTTCTCCCCTTTTTCAATCATCTGCTCAGCTTTGGCCCGGTCAAAGGTATCGCTGGCGACCAGGTTATGCATGGCGCGGCGCTCATCCAGGTTCGGGCGCGGCATTTTCTGGCGCTCGGCCTTCATAATGTCGCGGACCTGCTGTTTCTGGGCATCGGTCAGGTTAAGGTCTTTAAACATCATCATATGATGCGGACCGCGCGGACCTTTATGATGATGCATCTTCACTGCGTCTTCCTTTGCGGAGGTCGTGGACGTATCGGCTGCATGTGCCAGATTCGCCGCGCCCAGGGCCAGAGATGAAGCAACAATAATCGCAGTTAATTTACGCATAGTATCTTATCCTTATTCAGTTATTCGGCGACGTTACTTTGTCGCGTTGACGGAAATGAGTTTAGGGCTTTCGGAGTCAAGTAACCACAGGTGTCGTAAAGTAATGAAAGCCTGATTGCGAAGTTTTCGCCAATTATGAAGGAAATAAGGAGAACAGATGCAGACCGGTAACAAAAAATAAAATTCCGAGGAATCGCCAGAAATTATGGAGAAAGGGTAATCGATTTATTTGGTGAAATAAAGCCCGACATCAGGAACAGTCTGAATATTTAATATTTTGTGGTTAACTGAATAAATTCCGGCCACCCAGGCCGGAATGTTACTCCGCATCTATCAGCATCAAACCGGCACGTAACCCCGGCGCCACTCGGGGGTTGGGAAACAGCACATACTCGGTAGGATACCTGGCCAGATAGCGCCTTCCCGACTCTTCCGCCAGTAAGTCACCGGCGTGAAAGGCGGTAAAATTAGGCGTCTGGTCCGCCATATGCAGCACAAACGCCTCGCTCTGTTTAGTTAACTGACGCACCACCCGATAGCGCCGGGGCGGTCGCTCAGGCATCACGGGCGTCTCACCACGTAGCAGCGCACGCAGGGCCATATCCGCCAGCCTGAACTGCGTCAGGTCATTGTCACCCAATGGCCGGGCCTTACCCAGCTCCAGGGTGGCGCTCAGGGCGGCGCAGCAGGCGTGGCTGAAGTGACTGAAGGTGCCCGCTGGCGACTGATGGAATACCAGCGCCTCCAGCCCCGCGGCCCCCAGCCAGGCCAGAAATCCTTCATCCCACGGAGTCTGACTGGCGGGCAGCACTCCAAAGCGCGGATGCAGCGATTCTCGCAGCGCGGTGTGTAGATCCAGATGCCAGCGCCGCGGCGCGCGATAAAATTCCATCAGCCGCTGCTCCAGCAGCCTGGCGCGCTCCCTCTCCGCCCCCTCAGGAAAGCGCTGCCAGCCTTGCGAAAACAGACGGTTGAGATCCTGAGCCTGGTAGCGACGCCCGGCGCGCAGGGCACCGGGATTGCCCAGGAGAACCAGCAGTCGCCAGCGCAGCGGCAATTCCCCCGCCGCCAGGGCCTGGATAATGGCATCCAGTAACTCTACCGGCGCGGTCTCATTACCGTGGATCGCCGCAGAGATGACCAGATCGCCCACCGGTTCGGCATCTGGCGCTATGCTCAGGATCCCCTCCTCCCGCCACTGCCACGAAAAACCTCTCTGCTCGCCGCATTGCGCTTGCGGCGCCCTGCCGTTTAGCGTCCGGGCCAGAAAATCCCTCATGCCGTTACCTCCCGCTGAAAATCGTATAGCGCCCCAAGGCTGAGGATGCCGGTCAGCTCATCCAGCGCCGTTCTGCTCTCTTCCAGCAGTTGCGGATCCCGTAAATCATCGGCGATCAAACGGTCCCGGTAGTGGCGCTCAATCCAGGCGTCGAGGCGGTTAAACAGCGCCTCGTTCATCCAGACCCCGGGATTGACCGCCGACTGCTCCGCCTCGTTCAGCACCACTCTTAGCCTCAGACAGGCCGGGCCACCGCCGTTAGCCATGCTTTCACGCAGATCGAACACCCGCAGCCGGGTGATCGGGTTATCCTCCGCCAGCAGCTCATTCAGATACTCCCACACGCCCGCATGACGTCGGGCCTCTTCAGGCAGCACCAGCGTCATTCCGCCATCGGACGTCGTTAGCAACTGGCTGTTAAACAGGTAGGTCTGCACCGCATCCGCCACTGATACCCGACGCTCCGGCACCTCGATGAGCTGAAAACCGGGCAGCCGCTCGCCCAGCGCCTGCCACAGCGGCTCCGCCTCCACAAAGGCCCGCTCATGACACAGCATCAACTGCTGGTTGCTGACGGCAATCACATCGTTATGAAACACGCCGCAGTCAATAACCTCTGGATTCTGACGCACAAAATGCGCCTGATGTGACGCCACCCGATTCAGTCGAGCCACCGCCTGACTGGCCGCCAGCGTCTGGCGGGCCGGGTAGCGCTTCGGTCCCTCGCCCGGTTCGCCATCGCCCCGCCCCCAGACAAAAATCTGGATACCGGGCGCGCCGTAATCCACGGCGAGTCGATTATGGTTGGCGGCCCCTTCATCGGCGAAAGCGGCCACCTGCGGCAGCGCGTTATGAATCTCAAAGTAACGGGTATCCCCAAAGATGGCGCGCAGCGCTCGCCCGGTGACGCGGGCTTCGACAGCCCGGTGAAACTTGCTGTTCAGATTTGCCACCGTAAAGTGCACCCGCCCATCCTGACTGTCCGCTGACGGCGATACCGTGGCGGCATTGGCAACCCACATGGCCGAAGCCGAACTGGCCGCTTCCAGTAACCCCGGCGCCTGACGCCAGACCTGCGCCAGCACCGCGCCGTCATTGCCGCTGAATCCCAACTGGCGCAGGAGCGCCACGCCGGGGCGCTCCTGAGGTGGGATGACCCCCTGAAGGAAACCGGCATCCGCCAGCGCCTTCATCTTGAGCAATCCCTGACGAGCCGCCAGTCGCGGGTTAGCGACCCGATGACGGTGACGCATCGAAGCCTCATTGCCCAGCGACAGTCCTGCGTAATGATGAGTGGGCCCCACCAGCCCATCAAAGTTGGCTTCACGGGCGTTCATCGTCACCTCCGGAAAAGTCCAGCCCCGGACTGAGCTGTTGCGGCAGCGGACAGCGCTCGCTCTCCAGGCTCGCCATCGGCCAGGCACAGGCATCTGCCATATACCAGGCTCCCGGGCGATGGTTACCCGACGCCCCCACGCCGCCAAAGGGCGCCGTGCTGGCGGCGCCGGTCAACGGCCGGTTCCAGTTGACGATACCGGCTCGCGCTTCCAGCAACAGACGGTCAAACAACGCCCGATCCGGTGAAATCAGTCCCGCCGACAAACCGTAGCGGGTCGCATTCGCCAGAGCGATAGCCTCATCGAAGCTGTCATAGCGCCAGACGCCCAGCAGTGGGCCGAAGACCTCCTCGTCCGGAACCCCGGTCACGCCGGTCAGTTCCACTATCCCCGGCGCGACAAGCGAACTGTGCTCATCCAGCAGTGCCGGAGCCAGTAACGGTCGACCGCCCCGCGCCAGATGCTGGCGCCAGGCCGTCATCACCCGCTGTGCCGCATCGCGGCTAATGACGCCGCCCATAAAGGGTTGGGGCTCGGCATTCCAGGCCGCCGGACGCAGCCGCTCTGCCACCGTCACCAGCCGTTCAAGAAAGCGCTCCCCCGCCGCGCCGCGTTTAACCAGCAGGCGGCGTGCGCAGGTGCAGCGCTGCCCGGCGGTAATAAAGGCCGACTGAATGGTCAGATGCACCGCGCCATCGATATCGTCGGGCTGGTCGACAATCAGTGGATTATTGCCCCCCATCTCCAGTGCCAGAATCTTTTCCGGCTGACCGGCCAGTTGACGATGTAACTGATAGCCGGTGGCGGCGCTGCCGGTAAACAGCAGGCCATCGATACCCGGATGTCCCGCCAGCGCCTGACCGGTTTCTGACCCGCCCTGCACCAGATTCAGCGCCCCGGGCGGCAGACCCGCCTGCTGCCAGAGTTTCACCATTTCGGCGCCGCTGCCCGGCGTCAGCTCGCTGGGCTTAAATACCACACAGTTGCCCGCCAGCAGCGCGGGAACAATCTGACCATTCGGCAGATGACAGGGGAAGTTATAGGGGCCGAACACTGCCAGCACCCCGTGCGGCCGGTGACGCAGGCTGGCCGCCGTGTCGTCACCCAGCGGCGTACGCTGTTCGCCGGTGCGGGCATGCCAGGCTTTTAGCGAAATGGCAATTTTATTAACCGCTGCCGTCACTTCGGTGAGCGCCTCCCAGCGGGGTTTCCCCGTCTCCCGGGCGATGGTCTGGGCCAGTGCATCTCTTTGCTGCTCCATCAGCGCGGCAAAGCGTTCCAGAATCGCAAAGCGGGTTTCCAGCGGACGGCGGGCCCAGTCAGGAAAGGCGGCCCGCGCCGCATTGCAGGCCGCTTCCACCTCTGGCGGACTGGCGCCGTTTCCCTGCCACAGCGTCTCTCCCGTTACCGGGTTCGTTTTGTGAAATGGCGTGCCGCTACCCGGCAGCCAGCGACCGTTAATCCAGTGTGTCATCCGCGTTTCTCCTGTGGGACGAGACGGACCAGGCGCACCCGGTCACCGCTACTGCATTTCAGGGCATCGGCCGTTGCGCCATCCAGTACGATGCGCGACGCCCGGGGATTAGCCGCCACCAGCAGGGCACGAAAATGGTGATAGTTTTCATTCGCCACCAGGCACAGCGGCTGGGAATCGCGGGCGGGCTGACCGACCGCCACTTCCACCATCCGGCTGTCGCGGATGGCCCTCACCTGATCCAGGTCGCACTCCAGCGTTGGCCCGCCGTCGAAGATGTCGATGTAGTGGCGATAGCGGAACCCTTCCGCCTCCAGCACCGACCGGGCCGGTGCCGTCTGAGGATGCACTTCGCCAATAACCGCCCGCGCTTCGGGGGAGAGAAAGTCGGTATAGATTGGATGCTTCGGCATCAGTTCAGCGATAAACGCTTTCTGTCCGGTTCCGCACAGATAATCCGCCTTAACGAAATCCATAGCGAAAAAGCGGCTGCCAAGGCTATCCCAGAACGGTGACTGGCCCTGCTCGCTACTGACGCCGCGCATTTCCGCCACCAGCTTGCTGCTGAAATGCTCCGGAAATGCGGCCATAAACAGAAAGCGGCATTTAGAGAGCAGATAGCCGTTGCCCGCATGGCGCCATTTCGGATCGAGAAACAGTGAACAGAGCTCGCTGCTGCCGGTGTGATCGTTACTGAGAAACAGGGTCGGCAGCGCTTTATAAACGTTAAGCTCTTTCGAGGCGTGCACCAGAGTCCCCACCCGGTAGTTATACCAGGGCTCGGTTAACCCCACGGCGACTTCTATGCCGCAGATCCCTACCGGTTTACCGCTCTCCAGCTCTTCAAGGATAAAAACATAGCCCTGCTCCCCACGCGGCAGCTCGCCGCGCCAGGTCTGGAACGAACGTTCGATACGCGCCGCGATGGTCTCTTCATGGGCGGGAAGCGATGTCAGGCCGCTACCGGCACTGCCCAGCATCGCTATTAACCCGCCCAGATCGGCATGGGTGGCGGGACGGATCGCTATCACAGGCGGCCCTCCCCAACCACGTTGCGGCAGGCATGCTCAAAACGTTCCAGCCCTTCGTCGATATCCTGTTCGTCGATAATCAGCGATGGGGCAAAGCGCAGCACATCCGGACCAGCCACCAGCATCATCAGACCTTCTGCGGCAGCGGCCCGCAGAATCGTCTTCGCCTGACCGGCATATTCCGGTCGCAGTTCGCAGCCAATCAGCAGCCCCAGTCCGCGGATCTCGCGAAACAGCGCCAGTCGGGCATTGATGGCCTGCAACCGGGTGATAAAGTGCTGGTGGCGCTGTCTGACGCCCTCCAGCAACTCCGGCGTGTTTACCAGTTCCAGCACCCGACCGCCCACCGCTCCCGCCAGCGGATTACCGCCCCAGGTGGTGCCGTGGGTGCCCACTCCCAGCGTGCGGCCGATAACGTCGGTGGTCAGCATCGCCCCCACCGGGAAACCGCCGCCCAGTGCCTTGGCGCTGGTTAAGACATCCGGCGTCACGCCGTAGTGCATATAGGCGTACAGCGAACCGGTACGCCCAACGCCGGTCTGAACTTCATCAAAAATCAGCAGCGCATCGTGGCGATCGCACCGCTCGCGCAGCCCCGCCAGGAATTCACGCCGCGCCGGTATCACGCCCCCTTCCCCCTGGACCGGCTCCACAATCACCGCGCAGGTTCGGTCATCGATAAGCTTCGCCGCCGCCTCTAAATCGTTATAAGGCACATGGTGGATATCAGGCGGCAGCGGCGCAAAATCCCGGGACCAGGCAGGCTGACCACCCGCCGATACGGTAAACAGGGTACGGCCATGAAAAGCGCGATCGAAGGCGAGGATCGCGCTCTTTTCCGGGCCACCGCGATCGTGACCATACTTGCGCGCCAGCTTCAGGGCAGCTTCGTTAGCTTCAGCCCCGGAGTTACAGAAAAAGGCCCGTTCCGCAAAGGTGGCGTCAATCAACTGCTTCGCCAGACGCAGAATGGGTTCGTTGGTGTAACCATTCCCGGTGTGCCACAGTTTTGCGGCCTGCTGTTCCAGCGCCTGACGCAGCGCCGGATGGGCGTGCCCCAAAGCATTCGCGGCAATGCCGCCCGCAAAATCGATATACTCTTTTCCTTCTTTGTCCCACAGCCGTGAGCCGAAGCCCCGGTCAGGAATAAACGGGGCCGGCGCGTAAAGGGGAACCATCCAGGTATCAAAGTCTTCGCGGGTAACGGACTGGGTCATAGTGGCCTCGTGAAATATTAGTTTGGATATTGTTAATAAAAAGTATCAAATCACCTTCTGACTGTAGATTGCAGGCTTTGTGCCAGCCAGCCGGGAAAATGCATAAATCAGGAGATGATTTGAAATATCAGCAAGTTAACAATCACCAATATTCACTAAAAGTGCATAAAAAGTGAATAAGAAGAAATAAATCCATTACAGCAGAACGATAAACAGATAATTTATTCAGTATCAGACGATAATTTTGTTTATGAGATCCAGGTCCAAATTTCACAAAGAGTTATGCGCCATAAGGTAGCATCCTGCACCAGATTAAAGCGTCAATTACAGCGAATGGTTGCGCCATCATTTCGGAAGGGGAATCCGGCGTCGATTTCTGCTAACATCCCTGCCACATTCACCTGACTGCGGCAGCGATTTATGAAATTTGTCTCTTTTAATATCAACGGACTGCGCGCCCGCCCCCATCAGCTGGCGGCGATTGTCGAACAGCACCAGCCGGACGTTATCGGCCTGCAAGAGACCAAAGTACACGACGATATGTTCCCCCTGGAAGAGGTGGCGAAGCTCGGGTACAACGTGTTTTACCACGGCCAGAAGGGCCATTACGGCGTTGCACTCCTCACCAAAGCCTCGCCGCTGGCGGTACGCCGCGGCTTTCCGGGTGACGGGGAAGAGGCCCAGCGCCGTATTATTATGGCGGATATCCCCTCACCGCTCGGCTCGCTGACGGTGATCAACGGTTACTTTCCCCAGGGCGAAAGCCGCGACCACCCGCTGAAGTTCCCGGCTAAACAGAAGTTCTACCAGGATCTGCAAAATTATCTGGAAAGCGAGCTCAGCAACCAGAATCCGGTGCTGATTATGGGCGATATGAATATCAGCGCCACGGACCTCGATATCGGCATTGGCGAAGAGAACCGCAAGCGCTGGCTGCGTACCGGTAAGTGCTCCTTTCTGCCGGAAGAGCGTGAATGGATGGAAAGGCTGCTGGGCTGGGGACTGGTGGATACCTGGCGCGCCGCCCATCCGGAGACCCAGGATCAGTTCTCGTGGTTCGACTATCGCTCTAAAGGGTTTGATGATAACCGCGGGCTGCGTATCGATCTGCTGCTGGCCACGTCGCCGCTGGCCGAACGCTGCACAGAGACCGGCATCGATTATGAAATTCGCGCCATGGAGAAGCCCTCCGACCATGCGCCAATCTGGGTGAAATTCGATCTGTAATCCGATGAATACCCTGGATGTGGTGGCAGCCATTATTCACCGTCGCGGCGAGATTCTACTGGCGCAGCGTCCACTGGGCGGCGATCAGCCGGGGCTGTGGGAGTTTCCCGGCGGCAAGGTGGAACCGGGCGAAAGCCAGCCTCAGGCGCTGGCGCGTGAACTGTGGGAAGAGCTGGGGATCCGGGCGACGGTGGGCGACTATATCGCCAGCCGGCGTCAGCAGGTGACTGGCCGTATTATCCACCTGCACGCCTGGACGGTGCCGGACTACCTGGGCGAAATCCAGCTTCTGAACCACAGTGCCCTGGTCTGGTGCCGACCGGAAACCGCCAGGGATTATCCCCTTGCCCCGGCGGATATTCCGCTACTGGCGGCCTTTATGGCTTCACCCGCCGCCAGACCAGCGGATTAGTACCGACCGCTCCCTGTTCACGCTGGCACTGTAGCAGTATCCCTTCGCTTTTAATCACCGCCCCTTCACTGTAGTTGCGATCCTCAAACAGGCAGCAGCGGCTACAGTTCGCTGTTCGATCACGGGTGCGCTCCAGGCTTTGCGCGGGGATTTTCACCTCAACATCGGGGGCCGGGCGGGCCCCTGCGGGCAGTACCACGCCCAACGCCAGCGCGGCGAATAACAGTCGGCGTTTCATACCACTACACTCCATTCCGGTATTTTCATTACGGATATTCTGGCCCCAGCAACGCATGACGGCAAGCCCTGTTTATTTTCTCCCGGGCGGTGATATAGTCAAAAAATAACCATAATCCCGCCTGCGGGCCTTTTCCTTTATTTCCGATGACAGGAGTCACTCTATGACCACAATCCCTTCCCTGGAGACCTTTCTTGACCGCGTGCTGCAACGCGACCCCCACCAGCCGGAATTCGCCCAGGCGATGCGGGAGGTATTCGCCACCCTGTGGCCCTTTCTGCAACAGCATCCCGACTATTTTGACAATGCCCTGCTGGAGCGTCTGGCAGAGCCGGAACGCGTCATTCAGTTCCGGGTCGCCTGGACCGATGACAGCGGCCAGGTTCAGGTCAACCGCGCCTGGCGAGTGCAGTTTAACTCCGCCATCGGCCCCTATAAGGGCGGTATGCGCTTCCACCCTTCGGTCAATCTGTCGATCCTGAAGTTCCTGGGCTTCGAGCAGACCTTTAAAAATGCCCTGACCACCCTGCCGATGGGCGGCGGTAAAGGCGGCAGCGACTTCGATCCCAAAGGTAAGAGCGACGGCGAGATCATGCGTTTCTGCCAGGCGCTGATGAGCGAGCTGTGGCGCCACCTGGGGCCGGATACCGATGTTCCCGCTGGCGATATCGGCGTCGGCGGTCGGGAAGTGGGTTATATGGCCGGGATGATGCGTAAGCTGAGCAACGCCAACAGCTGCTCCTTTACCGGCAAAGGATTAAGCTTCGGCGGCAGCCTGATTCGCCCGGAAGCCACCGGCTACGGTTTGATCTACTTTACCGACGCCATGCTCAGGCAGCACGGTATGGCGCTGGAAGGCATGCGGGTCGCGGTCTCCGGCGCCGGTAACGTAGCGCAGTACGCCATTGAAAAAGCGCTGGAGTACGGCGCCCGGGTCATCACCGCTTCAGATTCCGCTGGCACCGTGGTGGATGAAGCCGGTTTTACCCCTGAGAAACTGGCGCGACTGAAAGCGATTAAGGCCAGCCATAACGGTCGGCTGGTGGATTACGCCCGGGAGTTCTCGCTCCCCTGGCACGAAGGCGCCAGGCCGTGGCAGGTGCCGGTCGATATCGCCCTGCCGTGCGCCACCCAGAACGAGCTGGATGTCGATGACGCCCGGCAGCTTATCGCCAGCGGCGTCCGGGCGGTGGCGGAAGGCGCCAATATGCCGACCACCCTGGAAGCGACCATGCTGTTCCAGCAGGCTGGGGTACTGTTTGCGCCAGGCAAAGCGGCCAACGCCGGCGGCGTGGCAACGTCGGGACTGGAGATGGCTCAGAACGCGGCGCGCCTGAGCTGGGACAGTGAAGAGGTCGACGGGCGGCTGCATGCCATTATGGAAAAAATCCACGCCGACTGCGTCACCTGGGGCAGCGACGACACCGCGCAGGTAGACTACGTGCGCGGCGCCAATATCGCAGGCTTTGTCAAAGTGGCCGATGCCATGCGCCATCAGGGCGTTATCTGAGTCAGACGCCGGTGGCGGCCTCTTTACCGCCGCCTTTACCCCGGCGTTTCCCCTTCATCGCGCCGCCTTTACGGGCGGCGCGTTTTTCCGACTGGGGCTCGGGAGCCGCCAGACCGCGAAACTGGCGCACCGGGGCATTGCGCGCCAGGCCGATCAACTCATGCAGGGTGTCCACCAGCGGATACATAAAATCCTGATAGCGGCACTGCTTTTCGCTGATGCGGGTCAGCGTCGATTCCCAGTGGGCGGTCATATCTGGCCGTCCGGCAATCTCCGGCAGCGAGTGAATCAGCGCCCTGCCGGGGTCCGAAGAGTGAATATAGCGCCCCTTCTTAACCAGAAAACCGCGCCGGAACAGCAGCTCGATAATTCCGGCCCGGGTGGCTTCGGTACCCAGTCCGTCGGTCGCGCGCAGGATCTTCTTTAAATCTTTATCCTGCACAAAGCGCGCGATACCGGTCATGGCCGACAGCAGCGTAGCATCGGTAAAATGGCGCGGCGGCTGGGTCTGACGCTCCACCACCTCACCCTTTTCGCACAGCAGCTCGTCACCCTTCGCCACCACCGGCAGCGGCGTACCGTCGTTATCTTCATCGCGCTCTTTGGCCCCCAGCAGGGTGCGCCATCCGGCTTCCGCCAGAAAACGCGCCCTGGCCACAAAGCGGCCACCGGCAATATCGAGATCGATAACGCACTTACGGAATACGGCATCCGGACAGAACTGCATCAAATACTGGCGGGCAACCAGCTCGTAGACCCGGCTCTCGTTTTCGGTCAGCTTCACGGCGCTGCCGCGGGCGGTCGGGATGATGGCATGGTGGGCATCCACCTTTTTGTCATCCCAGCAGCGGTTGCGGATTTCGGGATCCACCACCGGCTGCGGCAGTAGATCCGGCGCGTGAACGCCGATAGCGTTAAGCACCGAATGACGCCCGGCGTAGTGCTCTTCCGGCAGATAGCGGCAGTCAGAACGGGGATAGGTAATCAGCTTATGGGTTTCATAGAGCTTCTGGCAGGTGTCCAGCACCGTCTGGGCACTCAGGCCGAAGCGTTTTGCCGCCTCAATCTGCAGGCTGGAAAGCGAAAACGGCAGCGGCGCCGTCTCTGACTCGCGCTTATCGTTATAAGCCGTTACCGTGGCTGGCTGACCGTTAATGCGTTTAACCACATGCTCCGCCAGCCCCCGGTGCAACAACCGCCCCTCTTCATCCTGATAAGGCTCGCAAGAATCGCTGGGCTGCCAGACCGCCACAAAGCGTTCATCCTTCGGGGTGACGATATGGGCGCGCACCTCAAAAAAGTCACGCGGGACAAAGTTTTCGATCTCTTCGTCACGGCGCACCACCAGCCCCAGTACCGGGGTCTGTACCCGCCCGACCGAAAGCACTCCCTGATACCCGGCGTTACGCCCCAGTAGGGTCCAGGCCCGGGTCATATTGATGCCGTACAGCCAGTCGGCGCGGGCACGAGCCAGCGCGGAAACGCACAGCGGCACAAATTCGCTGTTGGCGCGCAGCCTTGCAATGGCGCGCTCCACCGCCTGCGGGTTGAGATCGTTGATCAAACAGCGCTGAACCTGGCGCCGCTTTTCCGGCGCCAGTTCCAGGTAGTCGAGCACCTCATCCACCAGCAGTTGCCCTTCGCGATCCGGGTCACCGGCGTGCACCACTTCGCTGGCCTGCTCCAGCAGCTTACGGATGACGTTAAGCTGTTTGGCGACCGACGGCCGCGGCTGCAGCCGCCACTTTTCCGGGACGATGGGCAGATCGGCCAGATTCCAGCGCGCGTAACGCCCGTCGTAGACATCCGGCTGAGCCTGTTCCAGCAGGTGGCCCACGCACCAGGTCACCACCTGGCCGTTGCCACACTCTATGTAGCCATCGCCGCGGCGATGGGGTTTGGGCAGCACATCGGCAATGGCTCGCCCAAGGCTTGGCTTTTCCGCGATAAACAGCCGCATGGAATCAGCGCACCTCGATCATCGGGCGCCCGCCCCGGGCCTCGCGCAACTCGCCGATGGCCGTTAATTCCAGCCCCAGCTCAGCCGCCTGTGCCAGCACCTGGGCTTCGGCTTCCGGCGTCACCGCCAGCAGCAGACCGCCAGAAGTCTGGGGATCGCACAGCAAATCGCGCCACGCCTGCGGCATTTCGCCCATCAGGTGGCCGTAGCTGGCAAAGTTACGGGCTGTGCCGCCAGGCACGCAGCCCTGGTCGATATAGGCCTCGACGCCGGGCAGTTTCGGTATCCGGTCGAACCAGACTTCGGCCTGAACGCCTGCGCCCTGGCACATTTCGCTCAGGTGTCCCAACAGACCAAAACCGGTGACGTCGGTCATCGCCTTCACGCCGTCGAGCTGCGCCAGCACCGCGCCCGGCTTATTCATCCGGCACATCACTTCGGTAGCCAGTCCCTGGTGTTCCGGCAGCAGACGCGATTTTTTCTCGGCCGTGGTCAGAACGCCAATGCCCAGCGGCTTGGTAAGATAGAGTTTGCAGCCCGCTTGCGCCGTACTGTTTTTCTTGATCCGTTCGGTGGGCACCACGCCGGTCACCGCCAGACCGAAAATCGGCTCAGGGGCGTCGATGGAATGGCCGCCCGCCAGGGCGATTTCCGCCTGACGGCAGGCTTCACGCCCCCCTTCGGTAACCTGACGGGCAATTTCCGGGGCCAGTTTATCCAGCGGCCAGCCCAGGATAGCTATGGCCATAATCGGCTTACCGCCCATCGCGTAGATATCGCTGATGGCGTTAGTGGCGGCAATGCGGCCAAAGTCGAAGGGATCGTCGACAATCGGCATAAAAAAGTCGGTGGTACTGATAATGCTGGTGCCGTTACCCAGATCGTAAACGGCCGCATCATCGCGAGTCTCATTGCCCACCAGCAGGTTCGGGTCGATAAACTTCGCCTGTTCGCTGTGCAGGATGGTTTCCAGCACCTTCGGGGATATTTTGCAGCCGCAACCAGCTCCGTGGCTATATTGCGTCAAACGAATAGCTTGCTCACTCATGGACCTCTCCTGTCATTGGCAATGGCCCATATGGTAGCGCCAGAATGCGGGAGTGGTAAGAGTGGCCATCCGAATTGCGCTGCTTTTGCTCACAATCCGGACAGCTGAGGGGAAGTTTCAGAATCGTTGCACGAATGGCGTGATGTCCGGCACGCTGATGGAGGTGGCGGCTTTGAGCTGGGGCGTGCCCAGATAGAGGAAGCCGACAATCTGATCCTGCTCGCGACACTGGAAGGCGGCGCGAACGGCCTGGTCGCCGGTCCAGGGACCGCTGCGCCAGATGCCGTTAAAGCCCTGGGCCTGGGCCGCCATCTGCATCGCCATCACCGCGCAACCCGCAGAACAGAGCTGCTCCCAGTGCGGTACCTTCGGATGATCGCTGCAGTGGGCCACCACGGCGATAATCAGCGGCGCGCGAAACGGCGAGGCGCGCGACTTTTCAATCGCCTTTTCGTCCAGCCCTTTGGCCTTCGCCGCCTCTTCCAGCAACAGGCTGAAGCGCGCGCGGCCTTCCCCTTCAATCAGGAAAAAACGCCAGGGTTGCAGACCGCCGTGATCCGGCGCCCGCATTCCGGCCTGCAGAATATTCTGCAACGCCTCGCCTTCCGGTGCAGGCTCCGCCAGGCGGGAAGCGCTGCGTCGGTTGATTAACAGCTCTAATGCATCCATTTATTAACTCCAGTAACGATGCCTGCTCAAGAAATTAACACAGCATGGCAGATTGTTACAGTACAGTGCCGATTCCTGCTGACAATCCGGCCCCGGATATTTAGGATAAACAGCATACTGGCTGCCACCGGATCGCTGGCAGTGATATCTATCTGGTTATGGAGAAGACATGCACACCCTTTGGCGAATCTTTGCCGGCTTTTTTAAATGGAGCTGGCGTCTGCTGAATTTCATCAGGGAACTGGTACTTAACCTGTTCTTTATCTTCCTGGTTCTGGTTGGGGTAGGCATCTGGATGCAGTTCAGCAGCCTGACATCCGACACTAACCGCCCGGCCGAACGTGGCGCGCTGCTGCTGGATATCACCGGCGTCGTGGTCGATAAGCCTTCGGTCAACAATAAGCTGGGTATGCTGAGCCGCCAGCTGTTTGGCGCCAGCTCCGATCGGTTACAGGAAAACTCGCTGTTCGATATTGTCGATGCCATTCGCCAGGCGAAAGGTGACGCCAATATCACCGGCATCGTGCTCGATCTGAAAAACTTTGCCGGCGCCGACCAGCCTTCAATGCGCTATATCGGCAAGGCATTACAGGAGTTCCGCGCCAGCGGTAAGCCGGTTTATGCCCGGGGCGCCAGCTACAGCCAGGGACAGTACCTGCTGGCGAGCTTCGCCAACAAGATCTGGCTCTCTCCGCAGGGCGTGGTGGATATGCACGGCTTTGCCACCAACGGCATGTACTATAAATCACTGCTGGAGAAGCTTAAGGTCAACACCCACGTGTTCCGTGTAGGAACCTACAAATCTGCGGTAGAGCCGTTTATCCGCGATGATATGTCCGATGCCGCCCGCGAAGCCGACGGCCGCTGGATTGGCGAGCTGTGGGGCAACTATCTCGACACCATCGCCGCTAACCGTAAGATCCCGGCCAGCCAGGTCTTCCCCGGCGCCCAGGGTCTGCTGACGCAACTTACCGCGCTCAAAGGCGATACCGCGCAGTATGCCCTGAAGAACAAGCTGGTAGATGAACTGGCAACCTCAGACGTGGTTGACCAGGCGCTGGGCAAGCAGTTCGGCTGGGACAACAAGCAGAAAACCTATAAAGCCACCAGCATCTACGATTACAGCGTGAAGCCCGCCCCGCAGCAAGGCGGCGCCATCGCAGTCATTCTGGCGAGCGGCGCCATTATGGACGGTGAAGATTCTGCCGGTAATATGGGCGGCGATACCACTGCGGCGCGCATTCGCGAAGCCCGACTCGACCCCAACGTGAAAGCGATTGTGCTGCGGGTCAATAGCCCCGGCGGTAGCGTCAGCGCCTCTGAGGTGATTCGTGAAGAGCTGGCCGCGGCCAAAGCTCAGGGCAAACCGATCGTGGTTTCAATGGGCGGAATGGCGGCCTCGGGTGGTTACTGGATCTCGACGCCAGCGAACTACATCGTGGCTTCCCCCTCCACGCTCACCGGCTCTATCGGTATCTTTGGGGTTATCACTACCCTGGAAGAGAGCCTGAAGAGCGTGGGTGTGAATACTGATGGCGTGGCAACCTCGCCGCTGGCGGATGTCTCCAGCACCAAAGCGCTGCCGCCGGAAGTACAGCAGATGATGCAACTGAGCATCGAGAGCGGCTATCAGCGCTTTATTAATCTGGTGGCGAAGTCGCGCAACAAGACGCCGGAGCAGATTGATCAGATTGCTCAGGGCCACGTCTGGACCGGCCAGGACGCCAAAAAGAACGGCCTGGTAGACAGCCTTGGCGACTTCGATGACGCCGTGAATAAAGCAGCCGAACTGGCGAAGCTGAAGCAGTGGCACCTGAAGTTCCAGCTGGATGAGCCGGGTCTGTTCGACCAGTTGCTGAATCAGATGGGCGCCTCGGTCCAGGCCTCGTTACCTGACGCGCTACAGGCTTATCTGCCAGCACCGCTGGCGCAGGCCACCAGCGAATTGAAGGCTCAGGGCGACAAATGGCAGTCGCTCAACGATCCTCAGAACCGCTACGCGTTATGCCTCACCTGTGGTGATGTGAAGTAACACCTCCCCCAACAGCCCGGCGCCTGCCGGGCTGTTTTTTTCCCGGATCCCTGGCTATATTGCGGCTGTTTATTTCAGCCCAGAGTCCTCTGATGCAAAAGAAATCGATTTATGTCGCTTACACCGGCGGTACCATTGGTATGCAACGCTCCGAGCAGGGGTATATCCCGGTTTCCGGCCACCTGCAGCGTCAGCTGGCGCTGATGCCGGAATTTCATCGCCCGGAGATGCCGGACTTTACCATCCACGAATACCAGCCGCTGATGGACTCTTCGGATATGACGCCGGAAGACTGGCAGCATATCGCCGATGATATTAAGGCCCACTACGACGACTATGACGGCTTTGTGATCCTGCATGGTACCGACACCATGGCCTTTACCGCTTCGGCGCTCTCCTTCATGCTGGAGAATCTGGGTAAACCGGTGATTGTGACAGGGTCACAAATCCCGCTGGCGGAATTGCGTTCAGACGGACAGACCAACCTGCTGAATGCGCTTTATGTGGCGGCCAACTACCCGGTTAATGAGGTCTCGCTATTTTTTAATAACCGCCTGTACCGCGGCAACCGCACCACCAAGGCCCATGCCGACGGCTTCGATGCCTTCGCCTCCCCCAACCTGGCGCCGCTGCTGGAGGCCGGTATCCATATCCGGCGTCTGAATACTCCGGCGGCCCCCACTGGTCACGGCGAACTGATCGTTCACACCATTACGCCGCAGCCGATTGGGGTAGTGACCATCTACCCGGGCATTTCTGCAGATGTGGTAAGTAACTTTCTGCGTCAGCCGGTGCGGGCGCTGATACTGCGCTCTTACGGCGTGGGCAATGCGCCCCAGCATGCCGACTTTCTGGCGGAACTGCGGGCAGCCAGCGAGCGCGGTATCGTGGTGGTTAACCTGACCCAGTGCATGTCGGGGCGCGTCAATATGGGCGGCTATGCCACCGGTAACGCCCTCGCCCATGCCGGCGTGGTCGGCGGCGCCGATATGACGGTAGAGGCGACCCTGACCAAGCTACACTGGCTGTTAAGTCAGGGACTGGAAGCCCCCGCCATTCGCGCGGCGATGGCGCAAAACCTGCGCGGTGAACTAACCCCGGACCACGAAGGAGCAATCTGATGACCCAAAGCGCACTGTTACTGATCGACCTTCAGAATGATTTCTGCGCCGATGGCGCCCTTGCGGTACCGGACGGCGATAGCGTGATTGCCGTCGCCAACCGGCTGATTGATGCCTGCAAGACCAGGGGGATCGCAGTGTTGGCCAGCCAGGACTGGCACCCGGCGAATCACGGCAGCTTTGCCAGCCAGCAGGGAGAGCCGCCTTACACTCAGGGTGAACTGGCGGGCCTGCCCCAGACCTGGTGGCCGGATCACTGCGTGCAGAACAGTCCGGGCGCAGCGCTGCATCCGGAGCTCCATCAGCAGGCCATCGATGCGCTGTTTTATAAGGGGGAAGATCCGCTGGTAGACAGCTACAGCGCCTTCTTCGACAACGGCCAGCGTCGCCAGACCGAACTGGACGGCTGGCTGCGTCATCATGAAGTCACCGAACTGATTGTAATGGGGCTGGCGACCGACTACTGCGTGAAATTCACGGTAATGGACGCTCTGAAGCTGGGCTACCGCGTCACCCTGGTCACCGACGGCTGCCGCGGCGTGAATCTTTCCCCCCAGGACAGCGAGCGGGCACTGGCGGAAATGGCGGCGGCAGGCGCCACTCTTAGCGCCGAAGCTGAAGCGCTTCAGTAAGTGCATGACGGCCCGGGAAATCCCGGGCCATCGGTTACTGCTGCTCCGGCTTCAATGTAACGAAAGGCGCCGGTTCAATACCGAACTCCTGCTTCAGCTGCTGCTTGCTCTTCATCACGATCTGACCGTCGGTGCCCAGCGACATATGCTCGGGCTGATGGTTATTGCGCGACTGCCACAGCATCACCAGCTGTAAGGTGTTCTCTTTCTGCTCCGGCGTCAGCGCCACGCCATCGGGCCATTTCCCCAGCTCTACCGCCGTAACAAGACGCTGGTACACTTCCGGCGTCATAGCGGCAAGAATCTGCTCTATCTCCATACTCATAGTTATTACACTCCCTGGGAAGGTAGCTGAATCGATTTATCAACCTTTGGTGCGTTCATCGCTGCTGCCATCGCTAAAGCTCAGGGAAGCAGAGTTAACGCAGTAGCGTTCACCGGTGGGCTGCGGACCGTCCGGAAATACGTGCCCCAGATGGGCATTGCAGTTACCGCAGCGGATCTCAATACGCTCCATACCGTGGGTGAAATCCTTCAGATAGTGGATGGCGTCTTCGCTGACCGGCTGGTAAAAGCTGGGCCAGCCGCAGCCGGAATCGTACTTGGTACCGGCATTAAACAGCGGCGCATCGCAGACCAGACAGTGGTAGATGCCGTCGCTCTTGTTATGCAGCAAACGCCCGCTAAATGGCGGCTCAGTGCCCTGTTGCTGGGTCACGTAGTACTGCATTTCAGTCAGGGATTGTTTCAGTTCTTCAGTCGATTTTGAGTTAGCCATAAACAGCGCTCTCTGTGTGCGTATCGGGGGAGTTCCTCAGTTCAGATTCTAACAAAACATTAACAGCGAGGATGCCGGTTTTGTTCTAAACTCAGCCCATAATAGCGGATGCCCCCTCATTTGTGATCAAATTCACACTTTTGTATCCAGGGCGCTTTAAAATCTGCCGCATCACCCCCATATGGGTGGCAGCAGAATGGAAACGTGGAGGCAAATCTGCCCCTCAGCGGTTTGATTTGTCGCAATGATTGACACGATTCCGCTTGACGCTGCGTAAGGTTTTTGTAATTTTACAACCAACCTTTTATTCACTAACAAATAGCTGGTGGAATATATGACTATCAAAGTAGGTATCAACGGTTTTGGCCGCATTGGCCGCATTGTTTTCCGTGCTGCTCAGGAACGTTCTGACATCGAGATCGTGGCTATCAACGATCTGCTGGACGCGGAATACATGGCTTACATGCTGAAGTATGACTCCACTCACGGCCGTTTCAACGGTACCGTAGAAGTGAAGGACGGCCATCTGGTTGTTAACGGTAAAACCATCCGTGTTACCGCTGAAAGAGACCCGGCTAACCTGAAGTGGAACGAAGTTGGCGTTGACGTTGTTGCTGAAGCAACCGGTATCTTCCTGACCGACGAAACTGCACGTAAGCACATCACCGCTGGCGCGAAAAAAGTGGTTCTGACTGGTCCGTCTAAAGATAACACCCCGATGTTCGTTCGCGGTGCCAACTTTGAAACCTACGCTGGCCAGGATATCGTTTCCAACGCTTCCTGCACCACCAACTGCCTGGCGCCGCTGGCTAAAGTCATCAACGACAACTTCGGTATCGTTGAAGGCCTGATGACCACCGTTCACGCCACCACCGCTACCCAGAAAACCGTTGACGGCCCGTCTCACAAAGACTGGCGCGGCGGCCGTGGCGCGGCTCAGAACATCATCCCGTCCTCTACCGGTGCTGCTAAAGCGGTCGGTAAAGTACTGCCGGAACTGAACGGCAAACTGACCGGTATGGCGTTCCGCGTTCCGACTCCGAACGTATCCGTTGTTGACCTGACCGTTCGTCTGGAAAAAGCCGCTTCTTACGAAGACATCAAGAAAGCGATCAAAGCCGCTTCTGAAGGTCCGATGAAAGGCGTTCTGGGCTACACCGAAGATGACGTGGTTTCCACCGACTTCAACGGCGAAGTTTGCACTTCCGTGTTCGATGCCAAAGCCGGTATCGCCCTGAACGACAACTTCGTGAAACTGGTTTCCTGGTACGACAACGAAACTGGCTACTCCAACAAGGTACTGGACCTGATCGCTCACATCTCTAAATAAGGTGTGTTGAATCAGCGTTCTGCAAAAGGCCCCCCACGGGGCCTTTTTTATTGGATCAGACAAGGAGATACCTATGAGTGCCGATATCTATACGCTGTCCGTCGTTAATCAGATAAGCGATGCTGTCTCCCGCCGTAAGCTGGACGAACTGGACCTGATTGTGGTGGATCACCCCAGGGCGCGCGCCGCCTTTGCGCTGCAGGGCGCTCACCTGCTCTCCTGGCAGCCCGCCGGAGAAGAAGAAGTCATCTGGCTGAGCAGCAATACCCCGTTTACCACCGGTAGCGCGCTGCGCGGCGGCGTACCTGTCTGCTGGCCCTGGTTTGGCCCGTCGGCGCAGCCGGGATTCCCGTCCCACGGTTTTGCCCGCAACCTGCCGTGGCAGCTTAAAGAGCACCAGCAGGATACCGATGGCGTTAATCTCACCTTCGAACTGCTGAGTAGCGACGAAACCCGCCGCTTCTGGCCCCACGACTTCCAGTTGCTGGCGCACTTCCGGCTGGGCGCCGAATGTGAAATGGCGCTGGAAGCGCACGGCGATTTCGAGACCACCGCGGCGCTGCACAGCTACTTCCGGGTGGGCGATATCGCACAGGTGCGCGTTGCCGGTCTGGGCGAGAGCTATCTCGATAAGGTGAATAACGGCGAGGAAGGCCGGCTTTCCGACGGCGTACAGACCTTTCCGGACCGGACCGATCGGGTCTATCTGGCACCGGAAGCCAGCAGTCTGATTGAAGATGGTAAACTGGGCCGCGCCATTGAGGTGGCACACCGTTACAACAGTAACGTCGTTGGCTGGAATCCGGGCCCCGCCCTTTCCGTTAGCATGGCCGATATGCCGGATGACGGATACCGGACCATGGTTTGCATCGAAACCGCGGCCGTTACCGTACCTCAGCGCGCGCGCCCCGGTCAGCCTTCGCGTCTGGCCTGCACCCTGAAAGTGCTGAAAGGTTAAAGTCCCTGTTCGGGCGCCGCCACGCGGCAGCGCCCGGTATCATCGTCAGACAATATCCAGCGGCGTCTTGCACGTCGGGGCCGGGAAAGCCTTATCAAGGCGCTCGAGCAGCGTATCGCTCAGAGAGATCTCCAGCGCGGCGGCATTATCCCGCACATGAGCCAGGGTCGCGCTTTTGGGGATGGCAATCACCCCGGGACGACGAATCACCCATGCCAGCAGCAGCTGCGCCACGCTAATACCCAGCGACTGAGCCTCTTCCACCAGCAGCGGATGCTGCATCAGCCCCCGACGCTGTCTTCCTGCCTGGGCCAGCGGGCAGTAGGCCATCACCGGAATCTCCCTTTCCTGACACCAGGGCAGGAGATCCGTTTCGATACCGCGCGATGCCAGATGATACAGCACCTGATCGGTCGCGCAGGCTTCCCCACCCGCCAGGGTCCACAGCTCGTGCATCTCATCGATATCCAGATTAGAGACGCCCCAGTGGCCAATCTTGCCCTGACGCTGAAGCCCGGTCATCAATTCCAGCGTCTGTTCCAGCGGGATATCGCCAGACCAGTGCAGCAAATAAAGGTCGATATAGTCGGTGCCTAACCGCTTCAGACTGGCTTCACAGGCCGCCATACCGCGTGCGCCGCCGGCATTCCACGGATAAACCTTCGATACCACAAATACCCGATCGCGTCGCCCGCGAATGGCTTCTCCCACCACCTGTTCCGCTCCGCCCTCGGCGTACATCTCGGCGGTATCGATAAGCCGCAGGCCAAGGTCGATACCCGCCTGTAACGCGGCCACTTCCTGGCGCCGCTGGCCGGGGTCTTCCCCCATATACCAGGTTCCCTGTCCCAGGGCTGGCAGCGTTTGTCCGGCCAGATTGATGCTTTTACCCATATCATGCCTCCCTATCGCAGATAAGCGAACGGGGTGCCTGAGCACCCCGCGAGACTGATGACAAACCAGGGCCGAATATATTCGGCCCTGAATCACCAGGAAAATAAACACGGAAAATCAATCCATTGATTTTCAGCCGATTGCCACAAAGAGGGAAAAACCACGTTTTTTCCCTCTTTGTCATCAACCTGACGGGGTGCCTGAGCACCCAGCTATTGACCCTGATGCCGCTTTAATTAACCTCAGAAGCGGTAGTTAACGCCGGTGAGCAGCATACCCATCCAGCTGCGATCCACCATCGGGCTGTCTTTCACTTCATCGCCAAAGCGAATATAGCGGCCCATTCCGTAGATGCTCCAGTTATCGGTCAGGTTATAGTTGACCGACAGCTCCACGTACGGGTTCCAGTCGCTATCCGCGTTGTAGTGACGAATGCCGCTACGCGACGACTCGCTGCGACGTACGCCATAGTAATACTGGTTCTGATTTTCACTGTTCCAGGTAGCGCCGATACCCGGGGTGATGGTCAGACGGCCATTAGTATAGCGGTACAGCCACGCCAGATCCCAGGTCACGCCGTTGCTTTCACCCAGTACATCGCCACCCAGCCAGGTACGCAGGTAGCCGTACTGAGTGTAGTGGGCATAATTCAGCCCGGCCATCATCGTGGACTTACGATAGTCCAGACGACGCATTTGATGATCGCCGCTATCCTTGGGGCGGAAATGCAGCGGTGAATACCATGCGGCGATCGACAGCTTATCGGTCTTATCATTCCACAGGTAGTAGCCGCCGTTAAAGCCGCGCAGATAGAAGTTTTTGCCTTCATACCCCACCATCGGCGCCGGACGGGTCTCGGTATTGGTGCCTTTATAAGGGCTGTTCTGAATATAAGCCGCCGCCCCCAGCGACCAGATCCCCTCGTCGGCGAACGCGGTGTTAGCGGTAGCCGCCGCCAGGACTGCCACTGCAAGAAGTTTGAATTTGGTCACAGTATTTTAATCCTTTCATCTTGTGTTCCCGCGGGAAGTGTACCTGCACGTTGGGCCGAACCAAAACATTTTCACAACCCCCATCGCACAATAAGAAAACATCACAGCATCACCTGGTTAGATGACATTGCGCTGACAGCGGGATGAAGGTGATGCGAATAGCGCATCGGGCTTTCAGACGTCAATAAAGCGATATCAGATGAGTTATTGATATGTCGTTGAAATTTACTCAGGTCCCAATGCAAGTTTCCCAAATGCATCTACGCTTAAATTTTAGAAGGTGGATAACCCTGAAACGCAGTAGCACAGTTACCGGACTGATGAGATCGCCGGTATCGGGGTTGCAGTTATCAGATTACGTCTTCCGGAGCCTCCATTATTCATACCAACGGCTCTTATCACCTGTGCTAAAAAACGAAAGGACGGCATGCCATGAATATATTCGATCACTATCGCCAGCGCTATGAAGCTGCCAAGGACGAAGAGTTCACACTGCAGGAGTTTCTTACCACTTGCCGGCAAGATCGCAGTGCCTATGCCAACGCGGCGGAGCGGCTATTGATGGCTATCGGTGAGCCTGAAATGGTCGATACCGCCCAGGATCCACGGCTGTCCCGTCTCTTTTCGAATCGGGTGGTTGCACGCTACCCGGCTTTTGAAGAGTTTTACGGCATGGAGGAGGCTATCGAGCAGATTGTCTCTTATCTGAAACACGCCGCCCAGGGACTAGAGGAGAAGAAACAGATCCTCTATCTGCTGGGGCCGGTCGGCGGTGGTAAATCCTCCCTTGCCGAACGCCTGAAAGCATTAATGCAGAAGGTGCCCATCTATGTGTTAAGCGCCAACGGCGAACGCAGCCCGGTGAATGACCACCCGCTGTGCCTGTTTAATCCCCAGGAGGATGCCCAGATTCTGGAGAAAGAGTATGGCATCCCCAACCGCTATCTCGGCACCATTATGTCGCCCTGGGCCGCCAAGCGGCTGCGCGAATTCGGCGGCGATATCACTAAATTCCGGGTGGTGAAGGTCTGGCCGTCGATTCTGGAACAGCTGGCGATTGCCAAAACCGAACCCGGCGATGAGAACAATCAGGATATTTCAGCGCTGGTGGGTAAGGTGGATATCCGCAAGCTGGAAGATCACGCTCAAAACGATCCGGATGCCTATGGCTACTCCGGCGCCCTGTGCCGCGCCAACCAGGGGATTATGGAGTTCGTGGAGATGTTTAAAGCGCCCATTAAGGTGCTGCATCCGCTGCTGACGGCCACCCAGGAGGGGAATTACAACGGCACCGAAGGGATCTCCGCCCTGCCCTTTAGCGGCATCATCCTTGCCCACTCCAACGAATCGGAATGGGTACAGTTCCGTAATAACAAAAACAATGAGGCCTTCCTCGATCGCGTTTATATCGTGAAGGTGCCTTATTGCCTGCGAATCTCCGAAGAGATCCGCATCTACGAAAAACTGCTTAACCACAGTGAGCTGACCCACGCGCCCTGCGCCCCCGGAACCCTGGAAACGCTGTCGCGCTTTTCGGTACTGTCACGCCTTAAAGAGCCGGAAAACTCCAGCATCTATTCGAAAATGCGGGTCTATGACGGCGAAAGCCTGAAGGATACCGACCCGAAAGCGAAGTCCTACCAGGAGTATCGCGACTATTCCGGCGTCGACGAAGGCATGAACGGTCTTTCCACCCGCTTCGCGTTTAAGATCCTCTCCCGGGTCTTCAACTTCGATCACGCCGAAGTGGCGGCTAACCCGGTGCATCTGTTCTTCGTGCTGGAACAGCAAATCGAGCGCGAGCAGTTCCCTCAGGAGCAGGCAGAGCGCTATCTGGAACATCTGAAGGGCTATCTGATCCCCAAATATGCCGAGTTTATCGGCAAAGAGATTCAGACCGCCTATCTGGAATCCTATTCGGAGTACGGTCAGAACATCTTCGATCGCTACGTGACCTACGCCGACTTCTGGATTCAGGATCAGGAGTATCGCGATCCGGACACCGGCCAGCTGTTTGACCGCGAAGCGCTGAACGCCGAGCTGGAGAAAATCGAAAAACCGGCGGGGATCAGCAACCCCAAAGACTTCCGTAATGAGATAGTCAACTTCGTGCTGCGCGCCAGAGCCAACAACAATGGCCGCAACCCTAACTGGACCAGCTATGAGAAGCTGCGCACGGTTATAGAGAAGAAGATGTTCTCCAATACCGAAGAGCTGTTGCCGGTCATTTCGTTTAACGCCAAAACCTCGACCGACGAGCAGAAGAAACACGATGACTTTGTCGATCGCATGATGGAAAAGGGCTACACCCGCAAGCAGGTGCGTTTGCTGTGCGAATGGTATCTGCGAGTACGTAAGTCCTCTTAACGGCCTGCCGGTCGCGGTGTGATGCCGCGGCCTTTACCTGTTTTATGACAGACGAAGTCAGGGGGACCTATGACCTGGTTTATTGACCGACGCCTGAACGGTAAAAACAAGAGCATGGTAAACCGCCAGCGCTTCCTGCGTCGCTATAAGTCGCAAATCAAGCAGTCGATCTCCGAGGCCATCAATAAGCGTTCGGTCACGGATGTGGAGAGCGGCGAGTCGGTATCCATTCCGACAGACGATATCAACGAACCGATGTTTCATCAGGGGCGCGGCGGTCAGCGTCAGCGCGTCCATCCCGGTAATGACCACTTTGTGCAGAAAGATCGCATCGAACGCCCCCAGGGCGGCGCCGGCGGTTCCGGTAGCGGCCAGGGCCAGGCCAGCCCCGAAGGCGAAGGTCAGGACGAATTTGTCTTTCAGATCTCCAAAGACGAATACCTGGATCTGCTGTTCGAGGATCTGGCGCTGCCCAATCTGAAGAAGAATCAGCAACGCCAGCTAAATGAGTTTAAAACTCACCGCGCCGGATACACCGCCAACGGCGTACCGGCCAATATCAGCGTGGTGCGTTCGCTCCAGAACTCGCTGGCGCGCCGTACCGCCATGAACGCCGGTAAGCGCCGCCAGCTACGGGAACTGGAAGCCAGCCTGGAACAGGTGCAGCGCAGCGAACCGGCCATGCTGCTGGAAGAAGAGCGCCTGAAGCGTGAAATCGAAGCGCTGCGCGAACGCATTGCCAGGGTGCCCTTTATCGACACCTTCGATCTGCGCTACCGCAATTACGAGAAGCGCCCTGAGCCTTCCAGCCAGGCAGTGATGTTCTGCCTGATGGACGTCTCCGGATCGATGGATCAGGCCACCAAGGATATGGCCAAGCGTTTTTACATCCTGCTCTATCTGTTCCTGAGCCGGACCTATAAAAACGTGGAGGTGGTCTATATTCGCCACCATACCCAGGCTAAAGAGGTGGACGAGCACGAATTCTTCTATTCCCAGGAGACCGGCGGCACCATTGTCTCCAGCGCCCTGAAGCTAATGGATGAGGTCGTGAAGGCGCGCTATGACCCGGCCCAATGGAATATCTACGCCGCTCAGGCTTCGGATGGCGATAACTGGGCCGACGACTCCCCGCTGTGTCACGAACTGCTGGCGAAAAAGATTCTGCCGGTGGTGCGTTATTACAGCTACATCGAAATAACCAGGCGCGCCCATCAGACCCTGTGGCGCGAATATGAGCACCTGCAAACGATGTTTGATAACTTCGCCATGCAGCACATCCGCGACCAGGAGGATATCTACCCGGTGTTCCGTGAACTGTTTCATAAGCAGAGCAGCGAAAGTCACAGTTGATATCAAAAAACAGCCAGCAGAGCGCCTCCTGCTGGCTTTCTTTACCCGTTTGATTCCATCTCCAGACGCCATACCGGAAAACTGAGCGATTTCGCAATGTGGTCAGATCCGCCCCTTGACGAGGTCTGTCGCGAAAGGCACTCTTTCCCCTTAATTCATTCCCTTAGCGACTCCGGAGACCTTCACAATGCGCAAAACCACCCTTATTCTGATCCTCGTCGCCATCGTGGCCTGGGTGGGGAGCTATCTGGGCTGGTGGTAACCGTCATTTTAAGGAGAACGCCATGACCGTAGCCCCCCCGCTTAACGATATTCATCAGCGCCTGGTCGCATTGCTCACTACAGAAGCGGCAGACTTTCGGGTCATGTCCCACGAAGCGGTCGGCAAATGCGAGGCGGTCTCTGAACTGCGCGGCACCGCGCTGGGCCAGGGCGCCAAAGCGCTGGTCTGTAAGGTAAAAGGCAACGGATTAAATCAGCACGTACTGGCGGTACTGGCCGCAGACCAGCAGGCGGATCTCGCCATTCTGGCGCAGCGCATCGGTGGTCTGCGCGCCTCGCTGGCAAGCCCGGTGGAAGTCGAACAGCTCACCGCCTGCGTGTTTGGCGCCATCCCGCCCTTCAGTTTTCACCCGGCCCTGAAGCTGGTGGCCGATCCGCTGCTTTTTGAACGTTTTGACGAGATCGCCTTTAACGCCGGACGGCTCGATCGCTCCATGGTGCTCAATAGCGCGGATTATCTGCGTATTGCCAGGCCGGAACTGGTCGAGTTCCGTCGTATAGCCCCATGATTCGGGCAGTTGCCCAACGCAAAATTCTCCCCTGACGGCCATGAGCCATGTAGAGTAATGGTTTTGTAACTTTTATTCCGGCAGGGGAAGGACCGTCCCGATGTTTGATAGTACGCTTATTATCCTGGTGGCGCTGGCCGCACTGGGCCTGGTTAGCCACAACACCACCGTGACCATCTCCATTCTGGTGCTGATTGCGATTAAGATAACGCCCCTTAACCACTACTTCCCCTGGATTGAAAAACAGGGACTCACGCTGGGGATTATTATCCTGACTATCGGCGTGATGGCGCCAATCGCCAGCGGCTCGCTCCCCTCATCCACCCTGATCCACTCCTTTATGAACTGGAAGTCGCTGCTGGCGGTAGCGGTTGGCGTTTTTGTCTCCTGGCTGGGCGGGCGCGGCGTCAGCCTGATGAGCAGCCAGCCAACGCTGGTAGGCGGACTGCTGGTAGGCACCGTCCTGGGTGTGGCGCTGTTCCGCGGCGTGCCGGTGGGCCCGCTAATTGCCGCCGGATTGATTTCGCTGGTGGTGGGTAAGCAATAGGGTTTGCAGAAGTTTTACAGTGATTTTTCCATATTTTACTGTTTAAATTTCCATCAAAATTGTACATGTACACTAAACAGTGTACATGGATAATTTATCTGAATTATTACTATTTAAGTCAATGAGATATGTGACATGAAGCGAAGTTCACGTCATACCCATCATGCCACCGCCTCTATCCCAGTCTCAGCGCCTCTTCTCACACTGAAGGTATCCCCTTACCTGGCAACAAAATCGTCACTACGGCCACAACAGGCGCGACACCATGACCGTTTCTCGCTTCGCTCGGTCCTGCGCTACCCGACTGCGCGACGTGCCACATTTATTATTGTCAAGTGCCTCTCATATTTCGTATTTTTCAGATTTTTATATCTCCGTCAGGTATCCACATGTTTATTATGGTGTTGTACAATTTGTGAACTTAAAACTATACAAATTGAATGGTTATAATGGCTCTACATGGAAAGTTGCTCTTGAATGGTGCTGACTATGCGCCATTCAACCTTTATGGTGTTGGTGTGTTTATGGCCTTCTCGGGTAACGGTATCTACCGTAATAAAGGGGCATGTGGCGCAGTTAAGGGTAGTGGTCCCATACCGCCTGGTAAATACTGGATTGTTGACAGAGGTTCTGGTGGTTTCATTTCTGGGATTAAAGCAAGTATCGAGGATACATGGAATAAATACAGGCATGGCGCAGCATTCGGTAGGGATGAGTGGTTTGCCCTATACAAGGATGATCTTGGTATTGATGACGGCACATGGATAAAAAATGTTCATCGAGGCTTATTCCGGCTTCATCCTGGTACAATTTCAGAAGGTTGTATCACCATCCCCCATAACTCAGATTACGCAATTATTCGTAATGCCTTGATAAACACACAGCTTATACCAGTACCTTGCATGCGTTCTCTGATGGCCCGTGGCTGGGTGGAGGTGGTAGCCAGTGGCTCAAGTACTTGTCCATAAGCTGACTGTCTGGGGTGTTAGGTTATTTAAAGTAGCCTACTTCCTGCTCATTGGAGCAGCCATAGGCCGTAGCCTTGGTCCTCCGGATGTTTATATAAACTACACTCTGGCAGATAAAGTGTGTGGTTTCCTGTTCGATGATATAAATGCAGAAACGATTTACGACACATATTTCTATATGGATGTCATTGTTGTATTGACACTCACCACAACAATCTACCTGTTAACTGTGAAGTTATTCAATAAGATAAGGAACCAATAAATGCCAATCCCTCCCTACATGTGGCTTAAAGACGACGGTGGCGCAGATATTAAAGGGTCTGTTGATGTACAGGACCGCGAAGGAAGCGTTGAAATTATCGGAATGAGTCATGGGATTAACCTACCTGTAGACAGCGCCAACGGGAAGATTACCGGCACCCGCCAGCATTCATCCATGATGATTGAGAAAGAAGTAGATAGTTCCACACCTTATCTTTATAAAGCTGCTGCTACCGGACAAACGTTAAAAAGCGCCGAAATTCGCTTCTACCACATAAACGATGCAGGGCAGGAAGTCTGCTATTATACCGTGTTAATGGAAAATGTGAAAATCACAGGTGTTAACTGCGGAGTGCCCAATGTGAAACTGACGGGTAACGATAAAATGAACCATATCGAGAGTGTCAGCCTGCAATACGAAAAAATCACCTGGCGTATTGTTGACGGAAACATCCAGTACACCGATGCATGGAATGAAAGAGCGACAGCATAATAAAAAACGCCCCTGTAGCCTTATTCAGGATACATCGACGCCAGATAACGCCCCGGCGTCTGCCCCAGCCCCTTTTTAAACATGGTGATAAAGGCGGTCGTGGAGTCATAGCCCAGCGCACCCGCCACCTGCTGTACCGTCTGGCCGCCAATCAGCAGGCGCAATGCCTGGATCAGCTGCAGCTGCTGACGCCAGCGCCGGAAGCTGAGCCCGGTTTCCCGCAACACCAGGCGCGCCAGGCTGCGTTCGCTCATGGCAAGCTCCGTCGCCCATTCCGCCAGCGTGCGGCGCGAGCCCGGCTCCTGCACCATAGACGCCACCATCAAACGAATCCGGGGATGCTCAGAGACCGGCAGACAAAACTGCTGCTCCGGCTGTCCCGGTAGCTCATCGAACAGCACCTGGATCAAACGTCGGGTGGCCTCCTCCTCCAGTTGCTCCATCGGACGGCGAGCCAGCGCCAGGATAAGCTCCCGCACCAGCGGAGAAATGCGCAGCGTACAGCAACGATCCGGCATGAGCACCGCACCGGGCTCGATAAACAGAAAGCAGAGACGGGCACTGGCGGTGGCCCGGTTGCTGTGGGGCATGCCCCCCGGGATCCACACGGCGGAAGTCGGCGGCACCATCCACATCGCCTGCGCCACTTCGCAGGTAATACCGCCGTGCAGCGCCAGAATCAGCTGGCCCTTACGGTGGTGGTGGAACGGAATCTCGCGATCGCTCTCCTGTACCCGAATATGAAACGCCACAGCGGGATCGCGGCGACTGTCCGGGTTATATCCTACCAGCCCCAGGTCTCTTTCCATCATTTTGTCCGAATTTAGCGATAATCTGTCATTTTAGCCTGTTTCATCACTGTGAAGTACGGCGTACCCTGTGCAACCGGTAAATTATCTGAGATTCGAATAATGACATCCTCCCGCACCTCCGGAAACTGGCGGCTTTTGCTGACCATTCTGGTGACCGCGATGACGCTGCGCGTTAGCTTCACCGCCGTGGCTCCGCTGCTTGGCCCAATCGGCGACAGCTTCCAGCTTTCTACCACCGCCGGAGGGTTGTTAACGACCCTGCCTCTGCTGGCCTTTGCCGTGGTCTCGCCGCTGGCTGCCAGCCTGGCGCGTCGGCTGGGTATGGAGCGCAGCCTGGGACTCGCGATGCTGATTATCACCCTGGGCATTGCACTGCGATCGTCCGGCGCTGAAAGCCTGTTATGGCTGGGCACCCTGATTATCGGTGGCGGTATAGCGCTGGGTAATGTGCTGCTGCCGGGGCTTATCAAGCGCGATTTTCCGGGCAAGGTTGCTAAGCTGACCGGCGCCTATTCGCTGACCATGGGCGTGGCGGCAGCCTGCGGCTCGGCGCTGGTGGTGCCGGTGGCGCTTATGGGCTGGGGCTGGCAGGGCGCGCTGCTGGCGCTGGCGCTGTTCCCCCTGCTGGCTGTACTGCTGTGGTTGCCGCATCTGCGCCAGCACCAGAGCGCAAACGTAAGCAGCGGGCCAGGTTCCATGGCGCGTAGCCTGTGGCGCTCGCCGCTGGCCTGGCAGGTGACCCTGTTCCTGGGGCTAAATTCGCTGATCTACTATGTGGTGGTGGGGTGGCTACCGGCGATTCTGGTGAGTCACGGCTTTAGCCCTCGCCAGGCGGGCTCCCTACATGGCCTGATGCAACTGGCTACCGCAGCACCGGGGCTGTTTATCGGTCTGGTGCTGGCGCGGATGAAAGATCAGCGCATTATCGCTCTGCTGGTGGCCCTGCTGTGCGCGCTCAGTAGCCTCGGCCTGTGGCTGGTGCCGACTCTGGCCTCGCTGTGGGTGGTGCTGTTCGGCTTCGGCTCTGGCGCTACCATGATTCTTGGCCTGAGCTTTATCGGCCTGCGCGCCAGCTCCGCCCATCAGGCCGCCGCCCTGTCGGGTATGGCTCAGAGCGTCGGTTACCTGCTGGCGGCCTGCGGGCCGCCGCTGATGGGGAAACTGCACGATATCTCCGCCAGTTGGGCACTGCCGTTACTGGTCTGTACCCTGCTGGCCAGCACTATGGCGCTGTTCGGTTTGTGCGCAGGGCGCGATCGCGAAATCGACGAACTGCCTCAGCGCGCAACCGCCCGCAGTAGTTCATGAACCAGCGGTACCGGGCGACCCGATAACGCTGCCCGCTCCGGCTGGAACAGCGTGGCGACGAAGAAGGGATGTTCGGGGATCTCCAGAATCCTCGGCGCCCCCTCTTCATCCCAGCCGCTGACCTTCAGCGGTTGGTCCGCCAACGCATCGATAAATGAAGGCGCAATCTGATAGCTGCAGTTATAGAGAGCCACGATCTCCGTTTTCCCCCAGGCTCTGGCGGCAACAGTATGGGGCCGAAGCTCCACCACCTGCTCCACATTATTTAACGGGCAGACCGCAGGCGCAATAACCACCCTCCCCTGGTCAGAAACCTCCGCATGGGCCGCATCCGGCCATTCCAGAACATGGCGGGCATACTCCAGTACCGCATACTGAAAACCGGCACAGGTTCCCAAAAACGGCAGCGCATTCTCCCGGGCGTAACGGATAGCCATCAGCGCTCCCTGCATATTCTGGTACGGGCTGTGAGGCACCGCCCAAATGGCGTCGAACGACTCCAGGCTTTCCCCTTCGGCAATCGCCGTGGTAGCCAGCCAGCGATATTCCAGCGTCAAATCCAGGACCGCCGCCGCATCATCCAGCGCCAGTGGAATCGCCTGATGAGCGGGAATATCCGGGTTGCGATCGCCGACCAGTGCAATACGAAAAACGCGTTGTGGCATAGAGCCTCCTGTGTGCAAAGCGCCATAGCATGGACCGGCCGTGCGCGAAGATCAACTCACGCGCCCCCGGCTTTGCCAGACGGCCAGCGCGGGTGTAGGGTAAATACCGGAAGCCATGACTGGAGGGAGTATGATTCAGTGTAAACGAGTCTATGAAGATGTCAGCAAGAGTGACGGGTATCGGGTGCTGGTAGACAGACTCTGGCCACGGGGCGTGAAAAAAAGCGAACTGCAATACGATGAGTGGTGTAAAGCCATTACGCCCTCGCCGGAGCTGCGTAAGGCGTTCCATAGCGAGGTGATCGACTTCGCGACCTTTAGCCAGCGCTACCGCACCGAGCTGGCGCAGGAGCCAGAAGATACCCGGCGGCTGGCGGAAATCGCCCGCAAGGGGCCGCTCACCCTGCTCTATGCCGCAAAGGATACGGCGCAGAATCACGCCCTGGTGCTGGCCGACTATCTGCGCGGTCTGCCCGATTAATTCAGGGCGTCGGCCAGTGACTGCGACGGAGCCGGCTCGCCATCCAACGGCATCAGAAACTCGGGGCGCACAAAAGCAAAACCGGGCTGGCCGTCGAAAGCGACCACATCCCCGGTGACCAGCCACAGCGGACGGGCGCCGGGCGGGAGCTCAGTCACCACGCCGTTAACCGGGTTAATAAAGCGCTCTCCGGCCCGACACAAACCGAACAGCTCCACCGACTTTCCAATATTCTTGCGACCGACCGCCGTTTTCGCACCGACAATCAGCGCCAGCGCACCGGGTTTTAACTGATACATCTTTGCTACCCATTGAATTTTGACGGCAGCGATCTGACCATTTTTACGGCGAAAAGTAAATATTTAAGATTTATCTCAACCACAATTCCTCAAACACAAGTTGCAAACTGGCAGCTATAGTTAAATTACCGTTAACAGACGGAGAGCCTCTATGTCTCTTTCTCTGACAGGTGTTGATCACATTCATGTCTACGTGCCAGATATGGCACTCGCGCTGGGGTGGTATCAGAACGCCCTGGGATTCACCCCGGTTGAAAAACTGCGTCACTGGTACGACGAAGGGGGGCCGATGACAATAAGCAACGGTGGTGTGGCGCTGGCGCTGTTTGAACGACCGGATAAGGGCCAGGGGCACACCGTTGCCTTTCAGGTGACCGGAGCCGGTTTTATTCAGGCCATGGCCCATCTGCAACAGCAGAAAGTCCCGTTTACCGAAACGGATCACCGGCTGACCTGGTCGCTGTACCTGAGCGATCCCTGGGGCAATCCCTGGGAGATCACCACCTGGGATTACCGGGAGGTGGCGGCGGCACTGGCCGCGCAGCCGGTTTATGATTAGGGAAAATTACTGGGGATGATCGCGGCGCCACAGCGCCCATTCGTCCAGCACTTCACCGTTGGGCAGTTTACAGTCGGTGCGTACCCCCTGCGGGCTCTGAATCGGCACCTGAACGCCGCCTTTCTCTTTACACCACACGGAGGCGGGGTTCGCCATTCCTGCCTGTGGCCCATTGCCCTGCGGGGAATTCGACTCGGTGGTACATCCTGCCAGCAACACCGCAGCAAGGGCGGCAAAACAATATTTCATGCTATTTTTCTCCGTAATATCTTCATCCTAATGATCCCGCCCGGCGGGATCAATACGCTTCTATGCCTGTCCATCAATGTTGCCACTTAAAAATGTCTCCAGCACGTGGTTAAACTCATCAGGCACTTCAAAATAGGGGGAATGGCCTGCACGCTCAAATGTGTAGCTTTGCGCACCAGGAATCAGAGTCACCACATGCAGGTGGCTGTCCGGTGTCAGAAAATCATCATGTAAACCACCGCCAACCAGCGTCGGCACGCGATAGGCTTTAAAATCCTCCGGATAAAGCTTGAGCTCATCATCCTGCATCGTCCTGGCATCAAAAGGTCCGTTCAGTAACCTGATTTGCGAATATAAAAAAAATCGTTGCGGATTTTTCTCCATAAATTCCCGATTCCAGCCGACACCGCCGCTCCCAAACTTCCCACTATTAAAGGTATCCCCTCCTCTACGTAAAACCTGCCAGTTTTGCTCTGACCAGGCTGGCGTTGGCGATCCGGTAATAAACAGGCAGGCAACGCATTGCGGCTCTCTGACCGCCAGCGGCAAACCGGCCCACGCGCCAAGTGACTGGCAGACAAACGCCGCACGCGTAATACCTTCCGCATCCATAATGGCGCGAATATCATCAGGGTAATAACGGGGATGCGCATATTGTGGATCACAGCGTGAATTTTTAAAACCGCGCAGATCAACAGTAATCACTTTATAGCGACGCGAAAAATACGGCACCTGCTGAAACCAGCACAGCGTATTGCCACCTCCACCATGAACAAAAATAACAGGAAACCCTTCCCCATGCACTTCATAATAAATCGTTGCATCTTCTTTTTGAATAAAAGGCATATTATTCTCCAGTGTTGGGTCGGCGATAAAAAACAGGACAGGTCATTTTATTAAATTCAGCCGAATCCTGATGTGAAGGTCGATATTTATGTAGTATCAGCAGCGCGGCTATCGCTATTAAATTACAGGCCAGCAAATACCACGCGGGTGCAAAAACATTTCCGGTTTCGGCAATCAGGGCCGTAGCGATAAATTGCGCCGTTCCACCAAACAGCGTATTAGCTAACGCATATGAAATAGCGAATCCGGTGGCTCGCATTTGTGTCGGAAAAAGCATCAGAATCAAAATCAGGGTTGCAACCACCCCCATCCCCAGCACCCCGGCCATAATCATCGGAACGACAACTATCATGATGCTATTACTTGCGTGAATAATGATGCTAAAGGCAGGTAAACAACACAACGCAGTTAATGTAAAAGCAGCCAGAGAAATGGTTCTTAATTTGGCGTACCGATCCACAATCCAGCCCCCTAAAAATGCACACACCGCAAAGGCGAATGAAGCCAGCACCGCAATAATAAAACTTAATTCGGCAGGATAAGAGAGCAAATGAATAAGGTAACCCGGCATATAAAAAACCATAATATACATCGTGACTGACTGCCCGACAGTCAGACAGCTTCCCACAACAACTGGCAGCGCGTAACGGCGCAGTAGCTGTTTCGCCAGGGGTTTTGGCCGCAACTGTCGCGGCAGCGTTTCGGGCAGGCTCCGACGCAAATAGTAGCCCAGCGGGGCAATAAGCGCGCCAATAACAAAAGGCACCCGCCATCCCCACTCCGTCAAGGTGGCGGAGTCGAAAGCGTGGCTGACGCCAAAGCCACACAGTGCGCCAGACATTGATGCCCCACCCTGACTTACCATTTGCCAGCGAACACGGCGCCCCAACCGGGTCGATGGCGCACTCTCAAGTAACCAGGCCGTTGCGGCTCCCACCTCCCCACCCGCGGCAAATCCCTGAATAAGCCTGGCGCAGACAATCAGCAGCGGCGCAAACCAGCCGATAGACTCCCACGTTGGACACAAAGCAATGGCAGCAGTACTCACCGCCATTAACAAAATACTGAGCGACATTGCTGCTCGTCGCCCCGCCCGATCGGCATAGCGACCAAGAACCAGTGCGCCAATCGGGCGGGCCAAAAAACCTACGCCAAACACACCGACCGCATACAGCAGCTCCGTTAATGCATCATCACCCGGGAAAAATGCCTGACCAATCCAGATAGCAAAGAAGCTATAAACCGTGAAATCAAAAATCTCCAGACCATTACCCAACACCACGGCAAAAAGCGTTTTCCCCGAAACGAGAGGATGGTCAGCACGGTGTTCGGCTCTAACTGTCACGATAGCCTCACTATCTTTTTCAGGGCAAATAAAGAGTGTTGACCAGACATTGATAAACGGCCAGGCGCAGGTTTGAACATTTACGATTTAGATCACCTTCAAAAAGAGCGATACCGACAATGCCCACGCCATCATGGCCATGACATGTAACTTAGTCAGATAAGGAGTGTGAACACTTCGGGATAAGCGGGATAAACGCCTTTCATATTGAACGCTATTCTGGCTATCGCCCCCCACCAGTTTTGGGAAACAGACTCCCCTATAGCATATTGCATCCCTGGCCGGGGTTTAGTGGCAGTACCGGGAAACAGTGAAAGGGCAACCATTCTGGTCAATGTTCATAATGTGGAACTGAGGCAGAGTGCCAGGGGTTTTATAAGGTTCAGACCTTTTTCTGCGAGGTAAGACTGACAATGCCAGCGAAAGCAAAGGGCCCCATGTCAATACATGGGGCCCTTTGACACCCGTCGCCGGGCCTTAAACGAGCGCCATTAACGCGCACGTATATGCATTTTACGCTATTCCCGACATCAGAAGACGTTAAACGGGTAGTCGACAAAGACGCGGATCTCATTACCGCTGGAGTTATAGTCGCTGGCGCTGTTCGATACCCGCAGTACCGAGTAGCGAACCTTAAGCGACAGATCCTTCGCCGGACCGCTCTGCACCTTATACTGCAACTGGTTGAACAGTTCACGCTCTTTACCGTTGCTGCTGGCGGCGGTGTGGATGTTATCCCCGCGCACATAAGCGATATCCCAGGTCAGACCCGGCACGCCCAGACCGGCGAAGTCCAGAGAGTAAGCCGCCTGCCAGGAACGTTCGTCTTCGGCGTTAAAGTCAGACCAGTAGGAGTTAGCCAGCCAGATACTGTTGCCGCCGTCGCCCACGCCGCCCTGATCGCGGTAGCCGCCGTAGTTATAGCCGGTGCTGCCGCTGCTCTGCTGGTATGCCAGCTTAAAGGTATGGACGTACCAGGTATAGCTGGCCGCCAGGCTCCAGATGGTGTTGCTGCGACCGGTATCCAGGCTTTCGGCATAACCCCGATCCAGGCGGGAATTATAGCCGTTAAAGTCCAGTACCAGCTTCTGATCGCTGGCGAACGGCTGGTTAAAGTTAAGATTCAGATACTGGCGGTTCAGCACATCTTCCACGTCCGAGGCGTAGAAGGCCGCGCCGAAGCGGTCGTTAAACTGATAGCTGGCGCCGCCGAAGCTGATGCTGCTCAGCCCGCTGTCGTGGCGATCGTCGCTCTTACGCTGTTCATCGGTAAAGTAACCGGCGCTCACTTCCAGACCGTCGATCTCGCGCGACGTCAGCATAAAGCCGGTATAGGTTTCATACAGCAGTCGGGAAGTATCGGCGCTCAGAACCGGCAGTTGCGGCAGCTGGGTACCGTAGCTCAGTTCGGTATTGGAAAAACGCATCTTCACCCGGGCGCCAAATTTGGCGAGCTGCGAACGCGCCTTACCGTCGTTATCCTGGGCAAAGAAATCGATGCCGCCAGCGCCGCTACGGCCACGACCGCCGTCAAGGCGCACCGCGTACTGGGCGATACCGTCCACCCCAAAGCCCACTGGCCCCTGAGTATAGCCGGACTCGAAATTGGCAATAATCCCCTGCCCCCATTCGGCGCGATCGCGCATACCCGGCTCTTTATAGTCGCGTTTAATGTATGCGTTGCGTAACAGCACATCCATATGGCTGTCGTCGATAAAACCTTTGCTCTGTGCCTGATCGTTTGCCACTGCCTGGGTCGCACTCAATAACCCCAGCGCGATCGCTGATAATCTTTTTTTCACTGTACAAAATCCCACTCTATTATTATTTCGAACCGCGGACCGGTTCTTATCCAGGTCAGAGCCTGAAGGGCGATAGTAGCCTGAATGCAAATATCAGCGCCTTAACAATTTGTGACATATAGACATTTCAGGTGCAACCACTCATTTAGGATTTTGCTTAATAATTCGGCGAACCTGGTAACTATTTTTCCGCCTGCTCAACCGCCCCGCTGCCTGTTCTGGTCAGGCAGAGCGCGTGCTGCGACCAACCGACGCTAACTGAAATAGTCGGTAATGATATTAAATTCGATAATTGCAGAATGTAATTCCACCTTAAAAACTAATAATGGAATATAAATCCATAACTGAGGAGTAAGTAAAAACAAAGTAAGGAAGGTTTTGTAGGGGATGTTATTAGTGCGCAGAAATCCAGGCAAAAAAAAGCGGCACCAGGTAGCAATGGCGCCGCAAACCCACGTGCATGTGTCGCGTCGTTCGGGCCGTTTTGTCACCGCCCTGTTATCCTTCGAGCGTATCGACAACGGCTGCGTTTAACCATACTCATTAGGTGGTTATATTGAGGCGGGAAAGGGTTATCCACTTTAGCCAAATAACGCGCTTCTCATACCCCACAGCCAGTAAAATCCTACAATGGAACACCCAACTTTTCCTGATGCAAAGCCTGATTCAGAAAACCAGCTTTTCCCCTGAAACCTTGATCATCAATAAATCATTTATTTCACCGGCATCGCCAGAACCGCCTGCGTGGTTTTTATTTCGGCAAAGACGTCGGCGACCCCCGCAAGAGCCGAACGCTGCAATACGCGATGGTCAATGACCCGATTATCCCAGGTCGCCAGATCGCGGGTTGCGGTGGCATCTTCCGGAATAATCACGCTATAGCCCAGCGGAACGGCATCGCGCGCCGTCGAAGAGACGCACATATGGGTCATCAGCCCGGCCACCAGCAGCGTTTTAATACCTTTGTGCTGAAGCTGCTGGTGAAGATCGGTCCCCACAAAAGAGCTCGGCGTCGCTTTGGTAATAACGCTGTCTCCCTTGCCTGGCCGCAGATCTTTATGAAATTCGGCAAACGGGCTCCCCTGGGCGAACAGCGGGCCATCGCCCGGACCGACATGACGCACGTAAAATACCGGCATCTGATGGCGATGAGCGAAATCGACCAATTGCCTGGCCTTATTCAGCGCCTTAATACCATCCGGTATCGGCATCCTGCCGCTAAAATATTCATTCTGGAAATCGATAACGACTAATGCCGTTGAATTTCCTTCCAGCTCCCGGGTTTGTGGGATCTGACTCATTGTTCTGATAGTCGGGGCCAGTTCGGCGGTTTTAGCCACGGCATCCAGGCTGATAGCCAAGGTAGCCATAGAGAGCGCCAGCGCGCTACAGGCGATAGTTTTTCTCATTTTGATTTTCCTTCGTCATGTCGGTGGCGGCAGGTTAATCTGCCGGTGTGCGGGATAAATAGTGCCCCCATCCCGTTAGGCGAAACAGAATGCGATATGACGAAAAACGGTACTTTTAGGCCAAAATAGGGCCGGGGATTTATGGAGTAACAAAATGTCAGTTATCAGGGTGGGCATCGTCGTTTTTAATGACATCATTCCCTTCCATCTTTCCGTGCCCTGCGCCGTATTCGAAAAAGCGCTCGATAGTCGGAATCAACCGCTGTATCACATTAAGGTCTGTGCAACGGAGCCGGGCATGCTGCGCACCAACGCGGGTTTTTCCATCATGGCTGAGCACAGTTTGTCGGCGCTGGACGATCGTGATTTGGTTATCGTCCCCAGTTGGCCCAACCCCGAAGTGCCACCGCAGGAAGCGCTGATTCAGGCGCTACAGCGGGCCCATTTACGGGGCGCGCGCATCGTAGGGCTATGTATGGGGGCCTTTGTGCTGGCGGCCTGTGGATTGCTTGATGGCCGACCGGCCACCACGCACTGGCGCTGGATACCGGCTTTTGCCCGACGTTATCCGTCGGTTATTCTGGATAACGACGTTCTGTACGTAGATGATGGCGATATCGTCACCTCCGCGGGGACCGCGGCCAGCATTGATTGCTGTCTGCACCTTGTCCGTCAGCAGTGCGGCGCGCAAGTGGCGAATAGTGTCGCCAGGCAATTAGTGGTGCCGCCGCACCGCCAGGGAGGACAGGCGCAGTTTATTGAACAGCCGGTCTATAACAGCCGCAGCGGGGATCGATTCACAGAAGCGCTCAACTGGGCTTCCGGCAATCTGCATCATCCGCTCACCCTGGAAATGCTGCTCGACAAAGCCTGTATGAGCCGCCGAACCTTTACCCGTCGCTTTCAACAGACGACCGGCACCACCTTCACCCGTTGGCTGTTAAACCAGCGTCTGGCGCTGGCCCAGCGTTTTCTGGAAACCACCGACCATGGAATTGAGCAAGTTGCCCGGGCTTCGGGGTTCAGTTCGGATGTCTCTCTGCGCCGCCATTTTCATCAGCAATTAAGCACCACGCCAGCTAAATACCGGCGCGAGTTCCGAATACAGGGGAAATAGCCTCACCGACGAACGTCTGCCGCTCTGACAATTAACAGGAATAATAATGCGGGGATTTTATCTGAATGTTCTGAATAGCCAGAGAACGAGAAAGAAAGCAACCACCGGCAAGTGATTCCGGTGGTTGTTAAATATTAACCAGTAATTTTCAACTGGCTGATTTGATAGTCGTTGCCATTACTGTCGCTTTCATGGCTGATCACTTTCAATTCGGCCTTGTCGCTTTTTGCGATAAATTTCCCGGTCAGCGTGACCCACACATCTTTCTCTTTCAGATTGGTCACCGGAACGATTGTCGCACCGTCTGCTTCCAGCGACAGGCGCGGCTCTTTATAAAGTCCGATAATCCGTTTGGTCACAATGGAGAAATGATACTCTTTCCCGGCCTGTAACCCGGTCAGCGTCTTGTGAACCACCGTTCCGGCATTTTTTTCGCCCGGGTAGGTCATCAGTTGCAGAACCCGACTCGGGCACTGGCTGTTTTCCAGCGTGGCGCGGGTGGTGGCATCGCCAGTTTTCCAGTTATTCCAGTCATTGCCGATAAAGTTGGTCAGATCTTCAAAGCCGCTACCGTCATTGCCGGCAGGCAGAAACACTTCTGCCTTAAAGCTGCCGCTATTATCCGCATATTTCGTCGGGCCATCGGCGATATACAGTAATAATTCACCATCGGCAGGCGCCTCAAAATCGATAAGATAATTACCGACAATAAACTCCACGCCGCCAATTCTGCCTTTAAGCACGGCAACACCATCGTTTTTTCCCGCCACACCCTGGGGCCCCGCCAGGGTATAATCCTCTTTACCGCGTTTAACCCATCCGCTGGCGCCAATGGTTATTTTCTGTCCTTTTTTAATAACCAGCCCGGTATTGCTACCTTCAGGTTTTTTCGCGTCAATATCTCCGGCCCATGCAGGTGAAATAGCCATAATATAGCTCCCGTATTGTCAGTTTTAATTCTGGATGGCGAGTATTTTTTAATCGCCAGAAAGTTTCTGGCTGTGAATAAATAAAAATTACGCCACATTAACCATTTGGTTACTCAGGTTGCTGATTTATTCCTCCATGAAAAATGGAAATAACCACCCGATAATCTCTCTGTGAATAAACCAGACCACAAAATCATAGACCATAATGGATAGAAATCATCTTCATAACCGCAAATAAGATTTTACTTATATCAGAATATTATTTTGGCGCGAAAAATCCTGTTACCAATAGCCCATAAAACACAGAAAATTCTCGTAAAAAATCCATAGCACAACTACAGTAAACGTGTCCGTTATTGCACAATAAGTAATTACCTACAGATCATTCTGTACAGAAGCCGCTATGGTAGCCGCCCTGTACGTTAATGCGTTTTAAGGACACCACGGTTACATGAAGAAAGTGATCATTGTTGATGACCATCCCGTTATCCGTTTTGCGGTAAAAATGCTACTGGAGCGTAGCGGTATGGAGGTGATCGCTGAAACGGATAACGGCGTCGATGCTTTGCAAAAAACCCGCGATCTGGCGCCGGATCTGGTGCTACTGGATATCGGTCTGCCCAAAGTCGACGGTTTCCAGGTGCTGCAACGCCTGCGGGCGCTGGATATGCCGCTGAAGATCCTGATTCTGACCTCTCAGCAGAGCGCCCACTTCGCCCAGCGCTGTCAGAAGGCCGGGGCCGACGGTTTTGTTACCAAATCCGACGATCTGAGCGAACTGCTGGATGCCATCCGCATTGTGATGCGCGATTACAGCTTTTTCCCTCAGACCGCATACGCCACGAGTTCCGCCCAGATCATCGCCACCGATGACGGCCAGTTGCTTAGCCAACTGTCCGATCGCGAGCTGAGTGTGCTGATCTTTATCGCCGAGGGGCTGGGCAACAAGCAGATTGGTGACCGGCTGCTGCTGAGCGAAAAGACCATCAGCACTTATAAGCACCGTCTGAAGACCAAACTCAACGCCCAGACGGTTATTGAGCTCATCGACTTCGCCCGCCGCAATCAGTTGATCGGATAACCCCATGCGTCGCGCCCTGCTCTGCCTGGTTATGGTGATGTTGCCGCTATTCAGCACGCTGGCGCAGGACCATAATTTACGCCTGCTGCCCCGGGTTTCAGCTCAGAAGGCGCCACCGCTGGCACTTACGGGCCGGGAACACGCATTTTTACAGCATAAGCGCGAACTGACGGTCGGCATACCGCCCAATGAGCTGCCGCCTCAGTATATGTGCAATATCCGTGACGAATGCGAAGGACTCAGCATCGATTACATCAGCCAGATTGCCCGTCAGTTGGGAGTGACAGTTCAGATTCAGCGTTTCCCGACCCACGAAGCGCTATGGGCCGCGCTGGCGCAAGGAAAAATTGACGCGGTTCCCTCAGTCGATAATTTTATTAATACTGAACACTTTACGCTGACCGACAGCTACGCTCGCGAAAAACCGGTACTGGGCGCCGATTTTACCCGTCCGATCACCCTGCCAGACGATCTGACGGGCCGGAATATCGCCATGGTTCGGGACTATCTGCCGCTGCCGCTGCTGCGTCATTACTATCCCCGGGCCCACTTTCGACTCTACGATAACGACAGGGATGCGCTCAGCGCCGTGGCCTTTGGCCGGGCGGACGTTTATCTGGGCAATAGCTACACCCTTAGCCGTAACTTTTTAAATAATCTGCGTCTGATACGCTTTAGCACATTGCCCGATCGCGAAACGGGATTTGCCATTAGCCGTAATAACCCTCTGTTGCTGTCAGTATTCAATAAGGCGCTGACCAGTATTCCGGATACCCAACAACAGGAGATAGCTCGATTCTGGCAGCCGGATAGGCTGAATATCTCCCAATCGGCCCCTCCTCTCAATTTCACCCCGGAAGAGCAGCGCTGGATAGCGGCCCACCCTACCGTCAGCGTAGTGTTGTACAGCGGGGATAAAGCGGCGCCGGTCACCATAATCGACAACGATGGCAGACTACGCGGGATGGCAGGGGATCTGCTGTCGGTGGTCAGCCTGAAAACCGGCCTGCGCTTTCAGTTTAGTCCCGTCGATACTACCTCTGAGTTGCTGCATAAGGTCAGAACCGCCGAAGCCGATATGTTCGCCTCTATGACGCCCAGTATGCAGCGCGCCCAACAGATTCTGTTTACCCGCCCCTATCTGCGCAGCGCCTTCGCACTGACCACCCGGGCGGACCGCAACGATATTCACTCATTGCCGGATCTGCGCGGCAAACGGCTGGCGATGGTCAGGGATACCGGCGTGGAAAACCAGGTACGCGCCCGCTATCCGGAAATCACTATCGTGCCTTATGAAAACGCCACCGAATTAATGAACAGCGTGCTACAGGGCAAGACCGACGCAGCCGTCAGCATTCTGGTGATGGCCGATTACCAGATAAAAACCCACTATCCGGGCAAACTAAGAATAGTAGCGACGGTAGGCGATAACCCGGCCTGGCTCTCATTTGGCGTCGGCCGCTCCGACCCGCAGCTACAGTCGATTCTGGATAAAGTGCTGCTCAGCATTCCACCCGCCGAGATCGAAAGCCTCGCCAACCGCTGGCGGCCCAGCGATTTTGTGGTGGTGGACAGCTTCTGGAGCCGCTACCGCGATGTGCTGATCGCCAGCGCTATTTTTAGCGGGCTGATGATTCTGCTGTCGGTGGGCTGGGCGCTCTATCTGCGTCAGCAAATTAAGCGCAAAGCGGCGCTGCGCCGTCAGCTTAACGATCAACTGTTCCAGTTGCGGGCAGTGGTCAGCAGTATGCCGTTCCCGGTTTCGCTACGGGATCGCGACGGCAGGCTCACTTTTTGCAATCAGCGCTATCTGGTGGAAACGGGCGTGCTCTATGAAGAGGTGGTCGGCAAAACCATGGTCGAACTGCCCGGTCTGCGCACGCCGGAACAGGCGGCGTTTTATCATCGCCAGGTGATGGAAGTGATCGCCACCGGCCAGCCGGTGCTGGAAGACCGGCGCTACGACCTGTGGGATAACCCCGACTCGGCCATCGGGATTACCGTCTATCAGTGGATCGAACCCTGGCACGACAGCGAAGGCAACGTACTGGGGGTGATTGGCGGCTGGATGGATATCTCCGAACGTGAGGCGCTGTTTGCCGAACTGCGCGAAGCCAAAGAGCGCGCCGAGGATTCCAGCCGCGCCAAATCGGTATTTCTCTCTACCATGAGTCACGAAATCCGCACCCCGATGAACGCCATTATCGGCATGCTCGATATGGCGCTAAAAAAGGGGCGCAGCGGCGAACAGGATCTGCAGGCCCTGGAGGTAGCGTACGAATCTGCCGAAAGTCTGGTGGGACTGATTGGCGATATCCTTGATATCTCACGCATCGAGGGCGGGCAACTGGATTACCATCCGCAGCCGGTCGAACCGGTCGCACTTATCGATAGTCTGCTCAGGGTATTCCAGGGACTGGCCATCGATAAAAATATCACCCTGAGCAAACACTTCCCTGGCGAACCGCAGCCCCGGGTGCTGGCCGACCCGCTGCGCATCAAGCAGGTAATCTCCAATCTGCTCAGTAACGCGATCAAATTTACCGATCGGGGCGGCGTTTCATTGACGGTACTTACGCGCAGCGAGCCGGGCGACGATACGCTGACCTGGATCATCGAGGTGCAGGACACCGGGATAGGAATTGATGACGCCCAGCAGACAGCGCTATTCCAGCCCTTCAGCCAGGCGGATAACCGTCGGGCGGGCACCGGGCTGGGGCTGTATATCAGCCGCACCATCTGCGAAAAGATGGACGGCACCCTGACTCTGACCAGCCAGAAAGGGGTTGGCACCTGCGTGAAAGCGGTGATGCGCCTGCCGCGGGTCCGGCACAGCGAGGAAGAAGCCCCGGCCCACGCCGACAGCCTTCAGGAGCTGCCGGAGCGCAAAGTGCTGGTAGTGGACGATAACGCCGCCAACCGCATTCTGCTGGCTAAGCAGTTAGCCTGGCTGGGCCAGAAAGCGCAACTGGCGGCGGACGGCTACGAGGCGCTGCGCCTGTGGCAGCAGCAGCGCTTCGATATCATTATCACCGATTGCAATATGCCAGGGCTGAACGGCTATCAACTGACCCAGATTCTGCGCGAAGCGGAACAGGAGCAAAATCGGGAGCCAGCATGGATTATCGGCTTTACCGCCAATGCCACCCGGCAGGTTCTGGAACGCTGCCTGGCCGAAGGGATGAACAGTTGCCTGTTCAAACCCTGCTCCATAAACAGCCTTTCCGCTGCCCTGAGTAATGCCAGCGCCGCACCAATTCCCCTGCCCGTCGCAGCCGAAGAGAGCGATATTGACCAGCAGATGGAAGACTCCCTGCGCGCACTGATGATCGCCACCCTGGATGAGGATCTCAACCGGCTGGCCGAACTGCGGCTACCGGACGACAGGCTCGATATCGCCGATCTGGCGCACCGCATTGCCGGTAGCCTGCGCATTGCCCGGCGCCACGATCTGGCCGAAGCCTGTCTGCTACTGGAAAAGCAGTGCCGGGAAACGCCGGATCTGGCGCAGCAGCCACAGGTGGACAGTCTGTATCAGGATCTCCGGCGCTATTTAACCGAACTCAAAGCATCTCCTCTCTTTAGCCCGGGAGAGGATGCCGACCTTTAAAAGCCATTACGTACCGCAAAATCCACCACATCGCTGACATTACGGGTCACCATCTTATTCATAATATTACGGCGGTAGGTACTGACCGTTTTATTACTGAGTAATAACTCCCGTGCGATCGCATTATTGTTCTTGCCCGCCGCCAGGTAACGCAGCACCTGCATTTCCCGGCCGGTTAAGGATTCAATCAGCGCCATATCCCGGTAAACCCGGGAGTGATTCTCCGGCGAGGAGCGAATCACCACCGCGTCATCGTCTTCGATTTTACTCATTACAAACTGGAGCACATTGAGATTACAGGCCTTGCTCAGATAGCCCTGAATATCCATTTGCAAACTGCGCAATATAAAAAAAGCGCTATCGCTTCCGGCATAGGCAAACAGTTTTAACGAACCCAGGATCGCTTTCAACTGACACAATTTATCGAGATCGCTGTGAGTCAGGGACATAGGATCGAATATCGCCAGATCGGGTTTGTAGCGAATAATATTAAAAATAAAATCCTGCGCCGACGCGGTGGCGGAAACAACCTGATGTTTTCTCCCGGTCATCACACTGGTTAAGCCAGCCAGCATTAACGGATGGCTATCGAAAAGAATGACACGCATAAACCTTAATTCCTTATGTCATAAAAGTACGGGCCGCAGAGCAGACGCACTCTCTCATAAAATTGAGTGATAAATATCCAGGCCGGGTCTGTGAATCATGCGTGATCAGCCAGGGGACACATCACTGCCCGGCCCTGGGTAGCGCGCCAGACATCGCGCCAGGGTATCGGGGGCAATGGGCTTGGTCAGACATTCGTTCATTCCAGCAGCAAAGCAATCCCGGGCAGCGTCATAGCGGCTCATCGCCGTCAGCCCAAGAATGGGTACCGGCGCCAGCCGTTGTGCCCTTTCCTGTTCGCGAATCCGCCGGGTCATGGCGAAGCCATCCATCACCGGCATGGTGCAGTCGGTAATCACCAGACCAATCTCCTGACGTCGCTGCTGCCACAGCGTCAGCCCCTCCTGGCCGTTGCTGGCGATCAACACTTCACGCCGTAAATCGTTTAGCTGCTGGCGCAACAGCCAGCGGGCGGGCGGATAATCTTCGACAATCAATACGCAGGCGCCATCGGAAGCAGGCTGCGGCTGAGCGACCCGGGCCGGGTGCAGGCTAAGATGCAGGCAGACCGTAGTGCCTTTCCCGACGGTGCTTTCAAGAGTCAGATCGCCGTCGGCACTCCGGGCCATACGGCGGCAGACCGCCAGGCTGAACCCGGTTTGCGCCTGGAGATGCGCCTGCGCTTCGGTACCGTTCAGCACCCGCTCCGGTGCGGCGATGCCCTCACCGCTATCGCCCACCTCAATCACCAGCGGCAGGCGCCCGTCTTCCAGACGCTGCCCCTGGTAAACCGCCACAGTGATATCGCCCCGCCCGGTATGGCGAATGGCATTACGCAACAGGCTGGAGACAATACGAATCAGCAGCAGCGGGTCGCATTCGAATAGCGGCGACGGTAGCGCGTTATCCACCCGAATCTGGCGCCCCTTCTCTTCCGCCTGCTGCTGGTAGAGCGCCACGATACTGTGCAGCAGAGAGGGCATATCCACTGTCCGCATACTACTTTGGTCGTCGCGTGCCTCGGCGCGAAAAATATCGAACACATCCTCGACCCTTGAGAGTAGCGCACAGGCTGACTCCCATGCTGTCTGGATATTGCCGTTACCCCCGCCCCGGCGACGCAGCGCCGCCAGCTCCAGTTCCAGCAGCCCGATCACGGCATTAAGCGGCGTACGCACTTCATGGCCCATGCTCTTCATAAAAGCGTTATGGGCTCGCAGGGTCTGTTCGTTTTCCGATTTCGCTGCTTCCAGTTGCGCCATCAGGGTCTGGGTGGTTTGCAGGCGTTCGGCGAACGCCCGCACCCGGTGGCGTAACTGTTTAATCCACAAGGCAAACAGAGCCACCAGCAGAACAATGCCCGCCAGAGTCGCGAACACCGCTTCTGAAGAGGGCAGCGGCAGTATCGGCGACGGGGCCGCCGCAGGGGCTTCGCGCCAGGCACCCGCCAGCGTTAGCAGGCGCTGGGGGGAAATCTGCTGCAGCGCCTTATCCATTATCGACCGGGCTTCGGCTTCCCCCTGGGGAAAGGCGAAACCGACATTTAGCGGCTTAACAGGCAGCGACAGCGCCTGGTAAAGCCCCCCTTCGCCCTCCCGCTGCAGGTAGTAACGGGCGGTAAACTGCGAGGCGATGGCGCCGCGCACCTGGCGGGCGCGCAACTGCTCCATGGCAACACTCAGGCTGGGTACCGGCACCAGTTGTAACAGCGGGTACCAGGTCTCCAGCCACGGCAACAGCGGATTATGCTGCTCAATGGCGATCTTTTCGCCGTCCAGATCGTGTAGCGACAGCGGTTTTTCATAGTCACGCGCCATCATCAGCACTGCCGGGGTAATCAGCCAGGGCGCACCGGTTCGCAGCGTCGCCTGAGCCGCTTCGCCTTCGCCGGGCACGCTCAGGGCATGGCTGAGCATCGCCTGGGGATAACGCCTTTTAAGCTGCTCCAGCGCCTCGTCATCGCTGGCGATTTGGTACTGCAATACCATCCCGAACTGGTCGTTCAGTAGCTCCAGCAGCCGGACGGCCAGCCCGTCCGGCTGCCCCTGGGGATTGATAAAACTGAACGGCGCGCGGCGCGCATCGAGGATCACCGTTATCGGCTGGTGCTGCTGCAACCAGCGGCGCTCCGCCGCGGTCAGACTCAGGCGCCGGGCTGTCTGCTCTTCGTCGCTGTCCACGCCCCAGCCGTGAATAATGCGCAGGCGGCTGACCAGCGACAGCCGCCGCAATACCTCATCAATCGCGGTCAGCAAATGCGGCGCGTCGCGATTAACGCCAAAGCTGAAATTGATGGCGCCCAGATCCCGTTCCGGAATCAACCAGACGTTATCCGCCTGACCGTCGCGGGTCAGGTAGCGAGCGGTAATATGATTAAGCGCCACGGCCTGCGCCTGCCCCGATGACACCGACTGAATAGCGTGATAGTAATCCTGAAACGCCCGGGGCGAAGGTCCGTCAGGATCAGGGTTCGGATCCTGACCCCGCATTAGCGCAAACAACCCCATATCGATATCCCGCAGCCGAACGTGGGCGGCGGAGGCGCTGACGATCACGGCGCTGTCCTGTAGCCACGCCGCCGAGGCCGCGACCCGCCCATCGCTTTCCAGCTCCGGTCGCCAGACTGCCAGCATGGCGATATCGCCGCGATTCAGGGCCGCGATGGCCTGCTCCCGGGTGGCGAAATAGCGCAAATTAAAATGCAGGTTAAGCGCGGATTCAATCACCGCCAGATAATCAGCATCAATACCCGCCAGTTGGCCCCGCTCCATCCACAGGGTGACCGGCGGTTGTGAAGGCCCCCATATCCCGACATTAATACGAGAATGGTTTTGTAACCAGCGACTGACCGGGGGCGACAGAAACAGCGCGGGCGGATTCACCACCATACGCGGCGCCAGCTGTAGCGGCAGACCCGCTGCCCGTGCCGTCGCGCCTGAGAGCAGCAGCACCCACAGTGCAAGCAGCGTAATACTTATTGCACTACCGCGTTTCATTTCACCTTCCCCGATCAGCCGTCTGGTCATTAAGCGGCGAAATAAACAGGCCAGCAGCAGCGCCATTCCGGCGTGATATCACCATCAGAATCCCTCCGGTTTTAAACGGGATATTTCCCTGCAGCGGCTAAATGGTGGACGGGTGAACTGCCTGCTGTCTGTACAGCTCACCCGCGATAAGACACGATTAATCGGTGGGCTCAGTCGGTATCAAAAAGCCTCACAGCATCCGTTTTACAACGTCACGCTGACCGCCGAGCATATATTTAATGACGGCGGCCACATGCCCCAGCAGAATTGCGCCGAGCAGAATGCAACTGTAGCGATGTACCTGAAAGAAAAACGCATTAATTTCACTGACATTTATCGGCTGGGAAATATGAAGCAGTCCAAACAGATGATAATCTTTCTCCAGCATCAAAAAACCGCTAACCAGCACCACCAGAATGGTCAGGTAAAATATCTCATGGATAAATACCACCAGTTGTTTTTTGCGTGGAGAGAAACTTGCCGGATAAGGAACCGACGGACGGAAGAAACGCCAGGTAAAGCGCACCAGCATAATTGGCGTCGCTATGGTACCGAGAGACATATTAAAAACCGAAAAAATATTAAACCAGCGGGTTCCTTCCAGCGCATGCAGAATATATCCCATACACATTGCGTAAATAATGATGCCTGCCACCAGCCAGTGTAAAACACGTGAAAACAAATCGTAGCGTATCGCCGCCGTAGAATAAGTTTGCATTCTCTTTAACTCTGTAAACATGAAAATCTAAAGAATGTGGCCTCTTGCGGAGCCACAGGGGAATCAGGAGCCCGGTATTCGCCTGACGTGAATGTCGACAGGCTTCATCGTCCTCACCCCGGGGAGGAATGGTGATATTCACCGGCAGCGCAAAATAGTTCATGGTCCAGCGCTACCGGTGCCAGGTCGTACACGCTCATCTCAACACCACTGATCGCAGTATCGCTAAAAGTGTTCCAACTGCTTTCCCCCTGTGCGCCCACCAGCTCCGCCAGGGTAAAACGTAGACCGGATTCCGGCACGATTTCCTGCTGAACCCCTGTCGCGAATAGCCCAGGCTCAGCGCTCAACAGCAGCTCATCGATAAGCGGCGAAGCGATATCGTTCAGGCCGGACACCGCAAACGGGGTGTTCGGGCTATGGCCGTCGTCCTGCTGCGTCGTAACGGCATCATCTATCGACTGTCCATGGAAAGTTCGCGATTCGTCGTGCAAGGCATCTTCCCCCGGTTCAGGATCGCTGTTCGATCGGGTCATGCCTTCGTATTCGGTCTTATCGTCGCCTGCTGCGGTTGGCTCCTGCTGCTCATCCGGGATGTTTCCGTTCAACATTTCAACCTGAAACGACATCAGATCACTGGTGAGTTCAGCCATATCCTGACCGGGATCCTGAACGATGATTTGTGGCTTACCTTCGGCCCCGGTATTACCATCGGAGGATTGGGTAGTGTCATCGTTTTGCCAGTGGTTTATCGGTTCGGCGACGCTCGGGGTGGATAGCGAAATTCCGGTAATGATACTGGCCGGTGCATCAGGCCATTCGTCGCTGGCGGTAGCCGGCATCGTCGCGTCACTGGTATCGGATAGCGCTTCATAACCCCAAATCAGCGGCTCCTCATTCACCAGGTAAACCAACTCGTGGCTGACATCAGTACCGGTATAGATTGCCCGTGAGTGGCTGTTAGCGCCCGCCATACGGCTGGCACGCTCTTCTTCATCAATGAATTCGCCGTCACGGCTTAGCCATTCATGCCCCCCCCAGGCGGCGGTGAATGGCCGGGACTCCTGGTGAGTCGAATCCTCGAACCCATAGTATTGCATTTAAAGATGCTCCTAATCAGATAAAGTCTGCACACCGGCAACCGGCCATGCCCGCAAATTCTGAACCAACATTAAGGAAAGGAAGCCAGGCCGGGTCTTGTTTTCAGGACCAGAACGCAAAAAAAGCCCCCATCAATACGGGGGCTTTGCATAAAGAGAGGAAATGCGTGCGACGAATTACTGCTGCTGAATCTGAATTCCCTGTTGAATCAGCAGCTCTACATCGTGATTATCGCTCTGGTAAACGTTATAGACGGTACCGTTAACGTTCACTTCACCCAATGAGTTCCAGTTTTCGATGCCCCTGTCGCCATTAATAGATTCAAGATTAACGGTATCTTCCTTATCACCATTAATCATCATCTGCTTACTGCCATCCTGGAAATAGAGATCCTCTTTCCCCAGGGTCAGCACATCGTTAATACTGATATTCAGGGTATTGGCCCCATGCCCTTCCAGCGAGACGCTATTCACGTCCTGCACCTGGTCAGCCACTTTGGACAGATCCAGGACTGCTTCATCCTGGTTTAACAGCAGTTTGTGGCCAGTTTGGGTGAAGGCTTCGTCATCCTGCGAGTTAATTCCAAGTCCACCACTAATCACATTACCTGATGTTGGACCTTTCTGATTAATCGTCGGGTTATCAATCCAGAAGTCGTTGCCATATTCTTTTTCCTGTCCATTAAAAATGGACAATTTGGCTGGCCCATCGTTTTGAGCAACAAATGTCACAGTAATAGTCTTAGGGGTCGTTTCAGAAATAATTTCGGCATTCAGCAAAATTTTCCCATCGAGCATTATTCCAAGTGCAGAGTCATTAATGCCAGGGCTATTACTCCATGCGTCAAAAGAGAATGTATAAGTTTGCCCTTTTACAAGATTAATTTCTTTATAAAGGACATCATCAGCATATTGACCATCATGATATAACGTATTGGCAAAGAACGCCCCACTTTGAAAGGCATTTCCCATACCTGCCTGACTATAAGCATCTGATATCGTCCAGCCAGGATTGCTGGAGTCGTCAAAATCCCAGACGGTAGTATCAGAGCTATATGCCACCACTTTGGAATCCGCACTGGTATTACCGTATTTATCGGTAACTTTAGCAATAAACTGATAGTCACCATCGGCTATAGTCGCAGGCGGCGTCCAGCTCCAGCTACCATCCGGATTAATCGTGGCATTGCCCAGTGAGGTGGTACCGTCAAAAATCTCAACGTTATCACCCGGCTGCAGGCTGCCAGGAGCACCAGACAGGGTCGGATCGTTATTGTCCAGCGTTACCACCGGCGTTGAAGGCGGCGTGCTGTTATAACCAAGATCGACCGGCGGCGTGGTTCCGCTCTGATTACCCGCGCTGTCTTCAAATCCCACATTAACATTGATATCGCCCGTAGACGGCATCGTGACCGGCACCTGCCACTGCCCTTTATCATCCACCACGCCACGCCCAAGCTCATTGCCACTGGCATCGCGAATAATAACGATATCTCCCTCTTCCCCGCTACCGCTGAAACTAACCGGATTGGCATTGGTATAGCCGCCGGCGCTCAGATCTTTGCCGTTAGCATCCTCAATCATCACGTTGGTGGGGTCAGCCGGCGGTGTGACATCGTAGCCAATCACCACCGGCGAAGTGGCAGGACCGGCGGTATTCATCGGGTCTTCATAACCCACGCTCAGATCGTAGTCTCGTTCATCCGATAAGGTGACCGGTACACGCCACTCGCCGTTATCGCCGACCACGCCACGACCAATCTCATTGGCTCCATCATAGATGATTACCGCATCTCCAGGGCGCCCACCAGAGCCGCTAACAGTCACGGGGTTGCTATTAGTATCATCACCCGGATTCAGCTCTTTGCCGTTACCATCAACTATCGAGATATCGTCCGCATTTGGCGCCAGCGGCGGATTTTCATAAAAACCCACATCATAGGCCGGTGAACGATCGCTTTCATTGCCTGCCGGATCGGTAAAACCCACGCTCAGATCGTGTCTGCCATCGGTATCAAGATCTACCGGAATATGCCAGGTTCCATCATCACCGACAATCACGCTCCCCACCGGCTTATCGCCGTCATAGACAATGACGGTAGCGCCCGGCTCAGCATTCTCACCACGGAAATCAATCGGGTTAGTTTTGGTGTTACCACCCGCAGAAAGGTCCTGACCAGTACCGTCGGTCACGGTCATATCCGCCGGATTCGGCGCAGCAGGCGGAGTAGTATCATAGCCAATCCCCACCCCTGGAGTACGAGCGCTCTGGTTACCGGCGGGATCGGTTACTCCCACGCTCAGATCGTGTTCCTGACCGTCTTCCGGCAGGGTAACAGGAATATGCCAACTACCGTCTTCACCGACAATCACGCTGCCGACAGGCGTATCACCATCATAGACAATCACGGTATCGCCCGGGGTGGCGTTCTCGCCACGGAAGTCGATAGGGTTGGCTTTGCTGCTGCCCCCGTTAGAGAGATCCTTACCGTCGCCATCGACGATAGTCATATCATCCGGGTTCGGGGTGGTCGGCGGTGTGCCATCGTAACCAATCCCCACTCCCGGGGTACGGCCGCTCTCATTGCCCGCCGGATCTTTAATACCTACGCTCAGATCGTGTTCCTGACCGTCTTCCGGCAGGGTCACCGGGATATGCCAGCGGCCATCTTCGCCGACAATCACGCTGCCAATGGGCTTATCGCCATCGTAAACAATCACGGTATCGCCCGGGGTGGCGTTCTCACCGCGAAAGTCGATCGGGTTGGCTTTGCTGCTGCCCCCGTTAGAGAGATCCTTACCGTCGCCATCGACGATAGTCATATCATCCGGGTTCGGGGTGGCCGGCGGGGTGGAGTCATAACCGACACTAACCGGATCGGTCCGGGGGCCTTCCTGACCGCCCGGGCCCTTATAGCCCACGCTCAAATCGTGATCCTGGCCGTCCTCCGGCAGGGTGACCGGAATGGTCCACTTACCGTCTTCACCGATAATCGCCTCAGCAATCGGCTTATCGCCATCATAAACAATGGCGGTATCCCCGGGGCGACCGGTACCGCTGAATACCAGCGGCGAGGTATTAAAATCGCCGCCCTGACTCATATCCTTACCGTTACCGTCACGAATGCTCAGATCGCCCGGCTGCGGCGGCGTATTGTCGTGGTGGTCGGAACCCTTATCGTTACTGTTTTTAACCGCCACCGCCACGCCGGTAATAGCCGCCACCGCCGCCAGCGCGCCAGCAGCCAGCATTCCGGCAGACATTCCCGCCAGCAGACCGCCAGCGGCGCCTAAGCCTACCAGGCCAGTGGTGGCGGTATTGCTCAGCAGCAGGGTGGCGCTGGCGCCATCTTCCAGCATAGAGAAGGCTTCGCCGTCCCCGGCCGCCGCATAGGTGTGGTAGGTGCCGTCTTCGGCCATTCCGGCCAGTTCACCCTGCTGGGTGTAGAAATCTTCAATAATCAGATCCGGCTGCTCTGCGCCTTCCTGAGTGAATACCTGCAGATCGTCACCGACGCGCTTCACTGTAATATGTTCGGGGGCCGCGCCATCCTTTCCCTGGGTAATTAAATATTTCTGATCTTTAGCTGCTTTAATATATATCGCCTGGCCCTGAGCCGGTAATTCGCTGCTGCTAATTATTTCATTACCGTTAACGACCATAATATTGAGTGGTGTGCTGTTCATAATTCGCTTCCTGAATCATTAAAGGTGAGGCAAGTCGTTTTGCCAGTATGCGTAAACGAGTATGTCGATATTTGCAGAAAAAAAAGCCAGGCCGCGTCCTGGATAAAATGCGTAAGCATTCCCCTACAACTCGCTAAGCAGTCGATGATTCAGAAATGTCTCGCCGTTTTTTACCATCCCCCCCGAAATAAAAAATCGCCAGGCTGAGAGCGCTTATTGATTTATTGCGTAGCGCCATCTTGATGGTCCGCGAATAGCCGTTTTGCATCCGGTCTGACGCCCCTTCGTTTAACAGAGACGCCCTGAATGAACGCCACTCTATCGACAGACAGTGAACAGGATGCGCAGCAGCCGCCCGTCGACGCGCGCACCCGCATTGACGATACCCTGCTACAGAGCGCGGCCTGGCTGTGCCGCCACTACGGCGCCGGTCGTACCCAGGAGGCGCTGGTGGCGGGGCTGCCAAAAGATGTGCTGCTCTCCCCTTCTCTTGCGCTAAGCGCGCTGGAAAATGCCGGTTTTAGCGCCGGGCTGGTCGAACGCCAGTTATGGGAGCTGCCGCTGCAGGTGACCCCGTTGATTCTGGTACGTAACGGCTCCGGCGGCTGCATTCTGCTGGACAGGGTCCGTAAAGAAGGCGCTGAAGGCAGAAGCGACTGGTGCTATCAGTTGATTATGCCGGAAGTGGGACCGGAGCCGGTGGAGCTCAGCCAGCAGGAGATCAACACCTGGTACAGCGGCTACGCCATTATGGCCAAGCCAGAAGCGAAGGTGGATCGCCGGGTGGTGGAAGGTCTGCCGGAAAACCAGAAGCACTGGCTGTTCAGCACCCTGTGGCGCTATCGCCGCTACTATCGCAGCGCGGCGGTAGCCTCGGTACTGATTAACGTGCTGGCACTGGCCAGTATCTTCTTCACCATGAACGTTTATGACAGGGTCATTCCTAACCAGGCCTTTACCACTCTATGGTCGCTGGCTATCGGCGTTACCGTGGCGATGCTGTTTGAAGCCAGCACCCGCTTTATCCGCGCCCATCTGCTGGATAGCGCCGGGAAAAAGGCCGATCTGATCGTCGGCAGTATTCTGTTCCGCCAGGCGCTGTCGGTGCGTATGGAGCATAAGCCTGCATCATCCGGCACCTTTGCCAACCAACTGCGCGAATTCGAATCGGTGCGCGAGTTCGTCTCTTCCGCCACCCTGGCGGCGCTGGCCGACCTGCCGTTTGTACTGCTGTTTGTCGCCGTTATCTTTACCATCGGCGGAGCCCTTGGCTGGGTGCCCCTGCTGCTGCTGCCCGCCATTCTGCTGGTCAGCGTGGCGATTCAGTGGCCGCTGGCCAAAATCATGAAGGCCAACCTGCAGGAAGCCTCGCTTAAGCAGGGGGTGCTGATTGAATCCGTCGAAGGTATGGAGACGCTGAAAGCGGTGAACGGTCATGCCTGGATGCAGCGCCGCTGGCAGAACTTTAGCGCCATGCAGGCCGACAGTTCCTCGAAATCCAAACGCTATTCGACCCTGGCTACCAGCACCGTCACCTTTTTGCAGCAGTTTCAGACCGTGATGCTGATTGTGATCGGCGTTTATCTGATCGATGCCGGCGATCTCACCATGGGAGCGCTGATCGGTACTGTCATGCTGGCCAGCCGCGCCACCGCTCCGCTGGGCCAGGTGATTGGCCTGGCGACCCGTTACCAGGCGGCTAAAGCGGCGCTGACCTCGCTGAACACGCTGATGGCGATGCCCACCGACCGCGACGACGAGCAGGCCTATATCGCCGAGCCGGAACTGGAGGGCAATATCAGCCTGAAAAAGGTGGGTTTCAGCTATCCGGCGCCGCCGATGCGCCCTAATCCTAAGGTGCTGGATAACGTCAACCTGGAGATTCATGCCGGTGAGCGGGTCGCGATTCTCGGCGCCATCGGCAGCGGAAAATCGACCCTGCTGCGCATTATGGCGCGGCTCTATTCCCCCACCGACGGGCAACTGTTCGCCGCCGGTCTGGACGTGAACCAGATAGACCCCGCCGACTGGCGTCACGCCGTGGGCTTCGTCAGCCAGGACGCGCGCCTGTTCTACGGCTCGCTGCGTGAAAACATCATGCTGGGGATGCCGGACGCCTGCGCCGGTGAATTTATGCGGGTACTGCAACTGACCGGACTCGACCAGATTGCCGCGCGTCATCCCCAGGGGATCCACCTGCAGGTGGGCGAGCACGGCGGCAACCTTTCTGGTGGTCAGCGTCAACTGGTGGCGCTGGCCCGCACCCTGCTGACCCGCCCTAAGCTGCTGCTGCTCGACGAACCCACCAGCGCCATGGATGCCCAGACCGAACAGCAGTTCCTGCGTCATCTGCAGATTGCCACCCGCCAGCAAACCCTGGTGGTGGTCACCCACCGCCCCTCACTGCTGGCGCTGGTGGATCGCATTATCGTTATCGACAGCGGAAAGGTAGCGATGGACGGCCCCAAAGAGCAGGTGCTGGCGCGCCTGCGGGGTGAGAAAACGCCCCGCCCGGCGGCGACAGCCCCTGCGGCAAACGGCGCTGTCGAACAGAAATCGCCTACCGAGGAGACAGCATAATGGCGAAATTCGCATTGCGTCGTAAACCCGCCCTGAGCGCCGTCGACGCCGCGTTTATGAACGATATTCAGGCCTCGCTGCTTAGCCAGAAAACGCCGGGTTCGCATCTGGTGATGCTGCTGTTTATTGCCGTGGCCGTCTGCTTTGTCACCTGGGCGCACTTCGCCCGGGTAGAGGAGATTACCAAAGGCGAAGCCAAAATCGTCTCCCGCAGCCACGAACAGGTGATCCAGAGCCTGGAGGGCGGCATCCTGGCTGCCATGGAGGTGAAAGAGGGTCAGCAGGTGAAAAAGGGCGAGATTCTGCTGAAGATCGACCCCACCCGCGCCCAGGCCAGCTACCGGGAGATCCTGAATAAAGTGCTGGGCCTGAAGGGCACCATTTCGCGTCTGCGCGCCGAAGCCTACGACCTGCCGCTGACCTTTGACCCGCAGGTGCACAAGGACAGCGCCATTATCGAACAGGAGACCCGCGCTTATCAGGCGCGTAAAAAGGCGCTGCAGGATTCGGTAGAAGCGCTGCAGCGCAGCTATCAACTGTCGATACGCGAGATTCGCCTGGCCGAGCCGCTGGCTGCCCGGGGCCTGCTTTCCGAAGTGGAGCTGCTGCGTATGCGCCGACAGGCCAACGAACTGCAGTCGCAGATTGTCGAACGCCGCAACCGCTACCAGGCCGATGCCAACGCCGAGCTGAATAAGCTGGAACTGGAGCTGGCCCAGACCACGGAAAATCTGGTCGGTAAGGCCGACGTGGTGGATCGCACCACCATTGTGGCACCGGTTAACGGCACGGTGAAAAACATCCGGGTCAATACCATCGGCGGGGTTATCCAGCCGGGGGAGCGGATTCTGGAGATTATTCCCTCCGAAGATCAGCTACTGGTAGAGACCAAAATCCGCCCCTCCGATGTGGCCTTTCTGCGCCCTGGGCTACCGGCCACGGTCAAGATTACCGCCTATGACTACGGCATTTACGGCGGCCTGAAGGGCAACGTGGAGATGATAAGCCCCGACACCCTGAAGGATGAAACCAAAGCCGCCTCCGGACGGCCGGACGACACCTACTACCGGGTGATGGTGCTGACCGAAAACAGCACCCTTAACGTCGGCAATAAACAACTGCCGATTATTCCGGGAATGGTTGCCACCGTGGAGATCCGTACCGGTGAAAAAACGATTCTCGATTATCTGCTGAAGCCGGTATTTAAAGCCCGCGAAGCCTTCCGTGAGCGTTAATTGCCGGAGATAACCCAATGAACCCGTTACTGTTTATATTTCCGTTGTTGGCAGGGCTTGCCCTGAGCCTGTCGGCAAAAGCTTCGACCTCAACAGACAGCGTGAGTGAAAGCGAATTACGCACCCTGTTTAGCCGGGCTACCCATACCGCCATTCAGCGCAGCCCCCAGGTGCGGGGCGCGCAATTCTCTGCCGAAGCCGCGCGCGAGGATGTCAACAACGCCAAAGGCGCCCGCCTGCCCCAGGTAGACGTCACGACCGACTCCCGTAGCTGGCAGTTTGGCGACGGAGACCGAAACGCCAGCCGGGATAATGTTCCCGCCTTTGGCGTCACGGTCTCCACCACCCTGTATGACTTTGGCCAGACCCGCCATACCATCGACAGCCGCGAGCATTCCGTTAACGCCGCGGATCACCAACTGGCGGCGCAATATGAAGATCTGGCCTGGCAGGTGAGCAGCGAGATGATCGAACTGACCAAGCAGCGGCTGATTATCGAGATGAGCCAGCAGTACGTGGCGCGGATGCAGGAGCTGGTGACCATGCTGAGCGGCATTGTCGAACAGGATCCCGGCCGACGCAGCGAACTGACTCAGGCCCGGGGCCGCTTTCTGCAGGCCCAGTCGGCGCTGGATAACGCCACCGCGCGCCTGCGCGACAGCGAAATTAAGCTGCAGCGCCTGACCGGCGGCGTCAAAGTCGCCCTGCCCCCTGCCCGCCGCTGGCAACTGAAGCCCGGGGAGCTCACCCGCCTGCTGCAGCAGCTACATGCGCACCCGACGCTGGCCCAGGCCCGCTCCCGGGCGCAGGCGGCGCTGGCCGAAGCAGAGGCCCTGAAATCCTCCAACCTGCCGAAGGTGAACTGGGTAATCAGCAAGAGCACGGCGAAAGACTACTACGGCCGTCGGGAAGCCTGGCAGACTGGCGTTAACGTCAGTTGGGGCGTGTTCCGCGGCGGTTCATCCCAGGCCGCGGAGCGTGCCGCAGTGCAGCGCGCCTGGGCCCAGAGCGAAGAGGCGGAAAATCAACTGGACGATCTGCAACAGCGGGTAAAAACCGCCGACCAGGACGCCCACTCAATGCTGCAGCGCGCCGGGCTCTACCATAGCCTGACCTTCGAGTCGGACCGCATCCGTAAAGATTTCTTCGATCAGTGGTACCACCTGGGGAAACGCACGCTGCTGGATGTGCTGAGCGCCGAGTCGGACTACTACAACAACCGGGTGGCCGAAGTGACCAACCGCTATGACGGCTACAGCGCCATTTTACGCGGCTACGCGGGCGCAGGGGAGTTAACCCACTGGCTTAACCCCTCTTCCTGACAACCTGGTACCTGTTTCTGATAATGAGGCCCGATATGACGCTGTTATCCAATAAAAAAATCACCGTTGCGTTACTCGACGACCACCCGATGATCCGCCACGCCTTTGAAATGGCGGCCGCTAAAGAGCGCGATATCGATCTGACCGGCAGCTTCGGCCACAGCCGGGAGCTGCTGAACTGGCTACAGAAAAATCACGCCGATGTGCTGGTGCTCGACTACATCCTCGGCAGCGATGAAATGGATGGGCTGTCGCTTATCAAACATATTCTGGCCCGCCACCCAAAACTGAAAATCCTGCTCTCTTCTTCAATGGAGAGCCTGGCGGTGATTCGCGCCGCCTTTATTTCGGGCATCCGCGGCTATATGAGCAAGCGCGAAGAGACTCAAAGCTACTTTAAGGCGGTTCGCATGATCGCCAGCGGTCAGCGCTTTATTCCGGCCACTATCGCTATGGAGCTGACCCGGCTGCCGGTACAGAAACGCCACGGCGATGTGCTGAGCCTCAATCCGGGCGCCAATAGCGGCAATGAAGGCAGCGATTTTGCTCAACTGACCAAACTGCTGAGCCCGCGGGAAGCTGAAGTGATTCGCTGCTTCCTGGACGGTATGCAGATTATAGATATCGCCGCCAAGCTGAAGCGCAGCCGTAAAACCATTAGCGGCCATAAGCAGGCGGGTATGAAAAAGCTGGGTATCGCCTCCGACCTGGAACTCTTCAAGTACCGTAGCGACCTGTTTAAATAAGCCTTCAAGGAAAGCATCATGAAAAAATATTCCCTGTTACTGGGCCTGGCGATCGCCACCGGTTCTCTGAACACGGCGCTTGCCGCGGAAGATTGCGCGACCCGACGCGTCGCACTGGAGCGGGAACTCCACATCGCCGAACAGTACAACCATCACCGCAAAGCTGCCGGACTGCGCCAGGCATTAGCCGAAGTGAAAGCCCACTGCACGCCCGAAAGCGTGACGGCGGAAAACCGCGCTGAGATCCGCAAACTGAAACGTAAAGTCGAAGATAAACAGCGCGCTCTTCGTGAAACTGAAGAGGACCTTGCTGAAGCCCGGCATAAAGGCGACGGCGAGAAAATCGTGAAATATCGCCGCAAGCTGGCGGAAAAGCGCGGTGAGCTGCGCGAGGCGCAGATGCGATTAGGGGAGGCGCGTGGGGATCGGGGTTGGTGGGAGTGACGATAAGCAACTTGTAAATACTGCGTAGAAAAAACGGGAGCCCTCAGGCTCCCGCTTTTATCAACCAGCAATGCTGATTACATATTCGCGATAATCGCGTCACCAAACTCTGAACATTTCAGCAGTTTAGCGCCTTCCATCAGACGTTCGAAATCGTAGGTCACGGTCTTGTTGGCGATAGCGCCTTCCATGCCTTTAACGATCAGGTCTGCAGCTTCGAACCACTGCATGTGGCGCAACATCATCTCAGCGGAGAGGATAACGGAGCCCGGGTTTACTTTGTCCTGGCCCGCATACTTCGGCGCGGTGCCGTGGGTGGCTTCGAACAGCGCGCACTCATCGCCGATGTTGGCGCCAGGCGCGATACCGATACCACCAACCTGAGCTGCCAGGGCGTCGGAGATGTAGTCGCCGTTCAGGTTCATACAGGCGATAACATCATACTCGGCCGGGCGCAGCAGGATCTGCTGCAGGAAGGCGTCGGCAATCACATCTTTAACCACGATCTCTTTGCCGTTGTTCGGATTTTTGATCTTCATCCACGGGCCGCCATCGATCAGCTCGCCGCCGAACTCTTCTTTCGCCAACTGGTAGCCCCAGTCTTTGAAAGCGCCTTCGGTGAACTTCATGATGTTGCCTTTGTGCACCAGGGTCACGGATTCGCGATCGTTGGTGATGGCATATTCGATGGCCGCGCGTACCAGACGCTTGGTGCCCTCTTCGGAGCAGGGCTTAACGCCGATACCGCAGTGTTCCGGGAAGCGGATGTTCTTCACGCCCATCTCTTCACGCAGGAATTTGATCACTTTGTCTGCGTCTGCGCTGTCGGCTTTCCATTCGATACCGGCATAGATGTCTTCAGAGTTTTCACGGAAGATAACCATATCGGTCAGCTCAGGGTGTTTCACCGGGCTCGGGGTGCCCTGGTAGTAGCGAACCGGACGCAGACAGATGTAGAGATCCAGCTTCTGACGCAGCGCCACGTTCAGGGAACGGATACCGCCACCAACCGGGGTAGTCAGAGGGCCTTTGATCGCAACGCGGTAGTCGCGAATCAGATCCAGGGTTTCATCCGGCAGCCAGGTATCTTTACCGTAGATCTGGGTGGATTTTTCACCGGTGTAGATTTCCATCCAGGAAATTTTCCGCTCGCCCTTGTAGGCTTTTTCCACGGCGGCATTCACCACTTTCAGCATGGCAGGCGTGACGTCAACGCCAATGCCATCCCCTTCGATGTAAGGGATAATCGGATTGTTCGGCACGTTCAGTTTGCCGTTATCAAGGGTGATTTTTTGGCCTTCCGCCGGAACAACTACTTTGCTTTCCATTCACCTCTCCTTCGAGCGCTTCTGTTGTTACTGATTTTTGTTAATGATTTGTGATCGATGTGTCAATACTACCTGAATGTCGGGCACCATGAAAGGCTGCCGTGATTCCGCTATAATGCGGCAATCGCCAACGCCTGAAAATACTATGCACAAAACTTCTGTTAGAAATCACGAAACTAAACGATTCAGCCATAAAAATAGCGCACGGGACAGTAAAAGAGCGCGTGGACCACGGCGGGTCATTTTGTTTAACAAACCCTTCGATGTGCTGCCGCAGTTTACCGACGAAGCGGGGCGCGCCACCCTGAAGGACTATATTCCGGTGGCCGATATCTACGCCGCCGGGCGTCTGGACAGAGATAGCGAAGGCCTGCTGGTGTTAACCAACGATGGCGCCCTGCAGGCCCGGCTGACCCAGCCTGGCAAGCGTACCGGCAAGGTCTACTATGTTCAGGTGGAAGGCGAGCCGGACGAGGCGGCCATGGCCGCGCTGCGCCACGGCGTGACGCTAAAGGATGGCCCCACCCTGCCCGCCGGGGTGGAGCAGGTAGAAGAGCCCGCCTGGCTGTGGCCGCGTACCCCGCCGGTACGCGAACGCAAGAGCATCCCTACCGCCTGGCTGCGCATCACCCTGTACGAAGGGCGCAATCGCCAGGTCAGAAGAATGACCGCCCATGTCGGCCACCCTACCCTGCGCCTGATCCGCTACGCCATGGGCGACTGGAGCCTGGATAATCTGGCCAGCGGCGAATGGCGCGAACTGCCACGCGAGGAGCCAAAATGAAACTCACGTTAGCGCTACTGTTGATGAGCTGCGCCCTGGGCGCTCAGGCCGCCAGCTTTGACTGCGCGAAAGCCAGCGCCGCGGATGAAAAAGCCATCTGCGCCAGCCGCGAGCTGAACGATAAAGATGTCACCATGGCGACCCAGTACCGTCTGCTGAAAGGGCTGTTCGCCATGGGCGGCCAGGGCGCCATGCAGGGTCAACAGCAGGCATGGCTGAAATCGCGCCAGGCCTGCGGCGGCGATGTCGCCTGCCTCAATCAGCGTTACGACCAACGTCTGAAGCAGCTGGACGCCACCTGGCAGCGCATCGACAAGCCGCTGTAAACCAGAGGAGTGAGGATGTTTAAACCCCATGTTACCGTCGCCTGCGTGGTGCAGGCTCAGGGCCAGTTTCTGGTGGTGGAGGAGACGATTAACGGCAAAGCGCTGTGGAATCAGCCCGCCGGGCATCTGGAAGCCAATGAAACGCTGCTTCAGGCGGCCAGCCGCGAGCTGTGGGAAGAGACCGGCATTCGCTCCGGGCCCCAGAGCCTGCTGCGCATGCATCAGTGGATAGCCCCCGATAATACGCCGTTTCTGCGTTTTCTGTTCGCCATCGATCTGCCGACTCCCCTGGCCACCGAGCCCCACGACAGCGATATCGACTGCTGCCACTGGCTGGAGCCTGAGGCGATTCTTAACGCCGGGAATCTGCGCTCTCCGCTGGTGGCGGAAAGCGTGCGCTGCTACCAGCAGGGCGAGCGTTATCCGCTGTCGGTGCTGACCGCCTTTCACTGGCCTTTCACGGGGGGTGCCTGAGGCCGCGACGCGTGCTAGAATACGCCGCCTTTGAAGTTCAATGCGTGAGTGTTTCCATGTCTGCCAGTAATAAAAAAGTGATCGTCGGCATGTCCGGCGGCGTTGACTCCTCCGTTTCTGCCTGGCTGCTCCAGCAGCAGGGTTATCAGGTGGAAGGGTTATTTATGAAGAACTGGGAAGAGGACGACGGCGAAGATTATTGCACCGCCGCTTCCGACCTGGCGGACGCCCAGGCCGTGTGCGACAAACTCGGCATTGAGCTGCATACCATTAATTTCGCTGCCGAATACTGGGATAACGTGTTCGAACACTTCCTGGCCGAATATCAGGCCGGGCGTACCCCCAATCCCGATATTCTGTGCAATAAAGAGATCAAATTTAAGGCCTTCCTGGAGTTCGCCGCCGAAGATCTGGGCGCCGACTATATCGCCACCGGTCACTACGTGCGCCGCCAGGACGTGGACGGTAAGAGCCGCCTGCTGCGCGGTCTGGACGGCAACAAAGACCAGAGCTACTTCCTGTATACCCTCAGCCACCAGCAGGTCGCTAAAAGCCTGTTTCCGGTAGGCGAGCTGGAAAAACCGGAAGTCAGACGCATCGCCGAACAGCTGGAGCTGGTGACCGCGAAGAAGAAAGATTCCACCGGTATCTGCTTTATTGGCGAGCGCAAGTTCCGCGACTTCCTGGGGCGTTATCTGCCGGCCCAGCCGGGGAAAATCGTCTCGGTCGATGGCGAAACTCTGGGCAAGCATCAGGGGCTGATGTACCACACCCTGGGCCAGCGTAAAGGTCTGGGCATTGGCGGTACCAAAGAGGGTAACGAAGATCCCTGGTACGTGGTGGATAAAGACGTCGCCAACAATATTCTGGTGGTGGCTCAGGGCCACGAACATCCGCGTCTGATGTCGGTGGGGCTGGTTGCCCGCCAGCTACATTGGGTGAATCGCGAACCGCTACGCGCCTCGCTGCGCTGCACGGTGAAAACCCGCTATCGCCAGGAGGATATCCCCTGCACCATCACGCCGGTGGATGATGACTGCATCGAAGTGCGCTTCGATGAACCGGTAGCCGCAGTTACCCCGGGCCAGTCAGCGGTCTTTTACCTGGGCGAGGTCTGCCTCGGCGGTGGCGTTATTGAGCAGCGTATGCCGCTCTGATTCAGCGACAGCACAAAGGAGTTTGCGTGGCGAAAAATTATTATGACATCACGCTGGCGCTGGCTGGCATCTGCCAGTCCGCCCGACTGGTACAGCAACTGGCGCATCAGGGCCACTGCGACTCAGACGCGCTGCGCGTCATGCTGAGCAGCGTTATCGATCTGAATCCCGGCTCTACCCTCGCGGTTTACGGCGGTAGCGAGTCCGGGCTGAAGATGGGGCTGGAAACCCTGCTGGGGGTGCTGAATGCCAGCCAGCGACAGGGGCTGAACGCCGAACTGACGCGTTATACCCTGAGCCTGATGGTGCTGGAACGCAAGCTCCACAATAATCGCCAGGCCATGAATACCCTGGGCGAGCGAATTAACGGCCTGCAGCGCCAGCTCGACCATTTCGACCTGGAGTCAGAGACGCTGATGAACGCTATGGCGGGCATCTACGTCGACGTGATCAGCCCGCTGGGCCCGCGTATCCAGGTGACCGGCTCGCCGGCCGTGCTGCAAAGCCCCCAGGTGCAGGCCAAAGTCCGTGCCGCCCTGCTGGCCGGTATTCGCTCCGCAGTGCTCTGGCACCAGGTGGGCGGCGGTCGCCTGCAGCTTATGTTTTCCCGTAATCGCCTGTGTACGCAGGCCAGACAACTTCTTGCACACTGTTAATCTCTCAGGAGTAACCGATGGAATTATCCTCACTGACGGCCGTTTCCCCTATCGATGGACGCTACGGCGATAAAGTCAGTCCGCTGCGCGCCATCTTCAGCGAATATGGCCTGCTGAAGTTCCGCGTTCAGGTCGAAGTCCGCTGGCTGCAGCAACTGGCCGCGCACCCGGGCATCCAGGAGGTTCCTGCCTTTGACAGCAGCGCAAACGATTTCCTTGATGCCATAGTCGCGAACTTCAATGAAGAGGACGCCGCGTGCATCAAGACCATTGAGCGCACCACCAACCACGATGTGAAGGCGGTAGAGTATTTCCTGAAAGAGAAAGTGGCACAGGTTCCTGCGCTGCACGCGGTGTCTGAATTTATCCACTTCGCCTGCACCTCTGAGGATATCAATAACCTCTCTCACGCCCTGATGCTGCAGACCGCCCGTCAGGAAGTACTGCTGCCCTGGTGGCGTAAGACTATCGATGCCGTTAAGAGTCTTGCCAACCAGTACCGCGATATCCCCCTGCTCTCCCGCACCCACGGCCAGCCCGCCACGCCGTCCACCATGGGTAAAGAGATGGCCAACGTGGCTTACCGCATGGAGCGTCAGTACCGCCAGCTGGAGCAGGTTGAGATTCTGGGCAAAATCAACGGCGCCGTGGGCAACTATAACGCCCACCTGGCGGCCTACCCGGAAGTGGACTGGCACGCCTTTAGCGAAGCCTTTGTGACCTCGCTGGGGATTCAGTGGAACCCCTACACCACCCAGATCGAGCCCCACGACTATATCGCCGAACTGTTTGACTGCGTGGCGCGCTTTAATACCATCCTGATCGACTTCGATCGCGATGTCTGGGGTTATATCGCCCTTAACCACTTCAAACAGAAGACCATCGCCGGTGAAATCGGCTCTTCCACCATGCCCCATAAGGTCAACCCCATCGACTTCGAAAACTCCGAAGGCAACCTGGGGCTGGCGAACGCCGTCTTCCAGCATCTGGCCAGCAAGCTGCCGGTCTCCCGCTGGCAGCGCGATCTGACCGACTCCACGGTACTGCGTAACCTGGGCGTGGGAGTGGGTTATGCGCTGATCGCTTATCAGTCCACCCTGAAAGGGGTCAGCAAGCTGGAGGTCAACCGCGATCGCCTGCTGGACGAACTGGATCACAACTGGGAAGTGCTGGCCGAGCCGATCCAGACCGTGATGCGCCGCTACGGTATCGAAAAACCCTACGAAAAGCTGAAAGAGCTGACCCGCGGCAAGCGGGTGGATGCCGAAGGGATGAAGCAGTTTATTGATGGTCTGGCGCTGCCGGAGCACGAGAAAACCCGCCTTAAGGCCATGACCCCGGCCAACTACCTGGGTCGCGCTACCCAGATGGTCGATGACCTGAACCAGGTTTGAATTAGCGCCGCCTGCGGGCGGCGCTATCGCACTCCACTTTCACTCCGCCCTGGGGCGCGCTACAGTATGTAGCACACCTTAGCAGGGAGCCCGTCATGAAACGCTTTCTTGATTGCAGCGCCTCTGAGCTGCGCGACATCACCAAATCCCAACTACTATTCGCCCTGCGCGCCAGCGAAGGTCGGATTGTGGTCAGTGAAACCATCGGCGCCACCGCACCGCTGCTGAACGGAATTACCAACGCCGAACTGGCCGCCAGCCAGGGCGCCGATATTCTGCTGCTGAATCTGCTCGATGCCGAACAGCCGCAGATTGCCGGTCTGCCGCAAGGCGTTGCCGCCGACGACTGCCTGCGCGAGCTGCAACGCCTGACCGGCCGGGTGATTGGCGTTAACCTGGAGGCGGTAGACCCCGCTTACGCCAGCGATAACCGCGAACTGTGGGGCATGACCCGCGGTCGGGCCGCCACGGCGGAAAATGCCGAAAAGCTGTGGCAGATGGGGGCGCGCATTCTGGTGCTGACCGGCAATCCCGGTAACGGCATCAGTAACCAGGCGCTGGCCGACGCCCTTAAGCAGATTCGTGATGCGGTGGGCGATCGCATGGTGCTGGTCACCGGCAAGATGCACGGCGCAGGCGTGGTGGATGAGAGCGGCCGCCAGCTAATTACCTCCCGGGATATCGCCCGCTTTATTGATAACGGCGCCGATATCGTGCTGGTGCCCGCCCCCGGGACCGTGCCGGGCATGAGCCAGCAGCGGGTCAGCGAACTGATTGAGGAGATCCAGCGCCGCGGCGCGCTGGCGATGACCGCCATCGGCACCTCTCAGGAGGGCGCCGATCGCGAAACCATCCGCCAGATAGCGCTAATGAGCAAAATGGCCGGGGCCGACCTACAGCACATCGGCGATACCGGCTGGATGGGCCTGGCGCTGCCGGAGAATATTTTTACCCTTAGCGTCGCCATCCGCGGAGTGCGCCATACCTATGCGCGCATTGCCCGTTCAATAAATCGCTGAGCCCGCGTCGCGTTGAGCCGGGGTTTACCCCCGGCCGCGTAAAACGGTTTTGTCGTTAACATTATTTAAGGAGTGAACATGCGCGTCCTGGTCGTGGAAGATAATGCGCTGTTACGCCATCACCTGCAGGTTCAGTTGCGTGAGCTGGGCCACCAGGTAGATGCCGCGGAAGATGCCAAAGAGGCGGACTATTTTCTGAATGAGCATATGCCCGATATCGCCATTGTCGATCTGGGGCTGCCGGGCGAAGACGGCATGTCGCTGATTCGCCGCTGGCGCGGCCATGATGTCACCCTGCCCATTCTGGTGCTGACCGCCCGCGAAGGCTGGCAGGACAAAGTGGAAGTGTTAAGCGCCGGTGCCGACGACTACGTGACCAAGCCGTTCCATCTGGAAGAGGTGATGGCACGCATGCAGGCGCTGATGCGCCGCAACAGCGGTCTGGCCTCGCAGCTTATTTCGATGCCGCCGTTCCAGGTGGATCTGTCACGCCGCGAGCTTTCAATTAACGGTAACCTGATCAAACTGACCGCGTTCGAATACACCATTATGGAAACGCTTATCCGCAACGCCGGTAAGGTGGTCAGCAAGGATTCCCTGATGCTACAGCTTTATCCCGACGCCGAGCTGCGTGAAAGCCACACCATTGACGTTCTGATGGGGCGACTGCGCAAGAAGATTCAGGCAGAGCACAACGGCGATGTCATCACCACCGTGCGCGGCCAGGGCTACCGGTTCGATCTCAACTAAATGAAAATTCTGCGCCATTTTCTGCCGCTTTCGCTGCGGGTCCGCTTCCTGCTGGCCACCGCCGCCGTGGTGCTGGTGCTGTCGCTGGCCTACGGCGTGGTAGCGCTGGTGGGCTACAGCGTCAGTTTCGACAAAACCGCCTTCCGGCTGCTGCGCGGCGAGAGCAATCTGTTCTACACCCTGGCGAAGTGGGAAAACGGCAAAATCAACGTCGAAATGCCGGAAAATCTCGACAGGCAAAGCCCCAGCCTGGCGCTGATCTACGATGAGCGCGGTAAGCTGCTGTGGCAACAGCGCCAGGTGCCGCACCTGATCGCCCAGATCCGCAAGGAGTGGCTGCACGCCGACGGCTTCCAGGAGCTGGAGGCCGACTACACCACCAGCCGGGAGCTGCTGGGGGCCAATGCGCTGCTGCAAAATCAGCTCAATGAACTGAGCGACGACGATAAAGACGACGAAACCACCCACTCCATCGCCATTAACCGCTATCCCGCCACCGCCACCATGCCCGCCCTGACCATTGTGGTAGTGGACACCATTCCCAGCGAACTGAAGCACTCTTATATCGTCTGGAACTGGTTTTTCTACGTGATGGTCGCCAACCTGCTGCTGGTGCTCCCGCTACTGTGGGTCGCCGCCTGGTGGAGTCTGCGCCCTATCGAAGCCCTGGCCCGGGAGGTGCGCGAACTGGAAAAACACGATCGCGAAACCCTGAACCCGGAAACCACCCGCGAGCTGACCAGCCTGGTCAACAACCTTAACCAGCTGCTAAAGAGCGAGCGCGAGCGTTACGACAAGTACCGCACCACCCTGACCGATCTGACCCACAGTCTGAAAACGCCGCTGGCGGTGCTCCAGAGTACCCTGCGTTCGCTGCGTACCGGTAAGCTGGCGTTGGAGCAGGCGGAGCCCCAGATGCTGGAGCAGATTAGCCGTATCTCCCAACAGATCGGCTACTACCTGCATCGCGCCAGTATGCGCAGCGGCAGCGCCCTGATCAGCCGCGAGGTGCACCCGGTGGGGCCGCTGCTGGATAACCTGACCTCGGCCCTGAACAAGGTGTATCAGCGTAAGGGCGTCTCTATTTCGCTGGATATCTCGCCGGAGATTGTCTTTATCGGTGAGCGGAATGACTTTATGGAAGTGATGGGCAACCTGCTGGATAACGCCTGTAAGTACTGCCTTGAGTTTGTCGAAGTCTCCGCCCGTCAGCAGGAAGAGACGCTGCACCTGATTGTCGAAGACGACGGACCGGGCATACCGGAAACCCTGCGCGGTCGGGTGTTCGATCGCGGCCAGCGCGCCGATACCCTGCGCCCCGGCCAGGGGGTGGGACTGGCGGTGGCCCGCGAGGCGGCGTCGCAATATCAGGGGCAAATTGTCGCCGGAGAAAGCCCGCTGGGCGGCGCGCGCATGGAGGCGATTTTTGGTCGCCAGCGTCCGGGTGAAGCCGAAAGCTGAAGCCCGCCCCGGCCTTCATGTATACTTGGTACAAGTCCGAAACCTCACGCCGCAACGGAAAATATATGGATTACCGCTTAGAGTTAAACTGGCCCGACTTTATTCAACGCTACTGGCAGAAGCGCCCGGTGGTGTTAAAGCGCGGCTTTCAGAGTTTCGTCGATCCCCTTAGCCCTGACGAACTGGCCGGGCTGGCGATGGAAAGCGAAGTGGACAGCCGACTGGTCAGCCACCAGGACGGTAAATGGCAGGTCGGCCACGGCCCCTTTGAAAGCTACGATCACCTTGGCGAGACCAACTGGTCGCTGCTGGTACAGGCGGTGGATCACTGGCACGAGCCTGCGGCGGCGCTGATGCAACCGTTCCGCGCCCTGCCCGACTGGCGCATCGACGATCTGATGATCTCCTTTTCAGTGCCCGGCGGCGGCGTGGGGCCCCATCTGGACCAGTACGACGTCTTTATTATTCAGGGTATTGGCCGCCGCCGCTGGCGGGTGGGCGAAAAGACCCCCATGAAGCAGCACTGTCCGCATCCCGACCTGCTGCAGGTCTCCCCCTTTAACGCCATTATCGATGAAGAGCTGGAGCCCGGGGATATTCTCTATATTCCGCCCGGCTTCCCGCACGAAGGCTACTCGCTGGAAAATTCGATGAACTATTCGGTGGGCTTCCGCGCCCCCAGCGGCCGGGAGCTGATCAGCGGCTTCGCCGATCACGTGCTGGAGCATGAGCTGGGCAGCCGCCGCTATGGCGACCCGGAGATTCCTCAGCGCCAACACGCAGCGGATATTCTGCCGGAAGAGCTGGATAAAGTGCGGGCCATGATGCTGGAGCTGATCGACGATCGCGATAACTTCCGCGAGTGGTTCGGCGAATTTATCAGCCAGTCGCGCCATGAGCTGGACGTTACGCCGCCGGAGCCCCCTTATCAGCCGGACGAAATCTACGACGCGCTCCAGCAGGGAGACGCCCTGCGCCGCCTGGGCGGGCTGAGGGTGGTTCGTATCGGCGAAGAGATTTATGTGAACGGCGAGCGGGTGGAAAGCCCGCACCGCCCGGCGCTTAATGCCCTGGCGGAGAGCATCACGCTCGAAGCCCGCCACTTTGGCGAAGCGCTGGACGATCCTTCGTTCCTGGCGATGCTGGCGGCGCTGGTGAATAGCGGTTACTGGTACTTTGCCGAATAAGCCTTGCAGGCAGCGATAAAAATCCCGGGGTCAGTGATGGCGCCGGGATTTTTCAGTTTTATCGCCTCTACACCGGGCAAATCATTATTCTGCCCGGCTCAATGTGCACCTTCACCAAACCGCCGGTTTCGAATCCGGCTTCACCCAGCCAGTGGCCTTTCAGATGCAGACTGGGGCTGCGGTCGTAGTAAGTTGTTTTGCAGGTCAGGCTATTTTCGTGACGCGGGATGATATATCCGACGGTCAGGTTGCGTTGGGTTTTGGAAATAGCGGGGTGTGGATTATGATGGGTGTCAGCCATAATCAACTCCGTGTTAGTTGGTTGTGGTGAGCGGCCTGTCAGTGTTATCAGCACTGGCGGGTCGCGTCTGGGTTAATAAAGGTGTTTTGCTGCTGTGCTCCTTGCTTAATAAAATACTGGCTATCGTTATTTTAACCTGTAATAACTTACAGTAGTGGCCTTTATATTTTATTCCTGAACCTTATTCGCAATATTTAAATGGGTTTTCAGCTTTGTTTCATTGGGGGGATATTTTCGCGACGGTGCTGTGTGCGGGGAGAACATGCCACGCCGGAGAAGGTTCCGTTCACTTTAAGGTGATTTTTCTTATATCAGTTCCGGAACCGGTGAACGGAACAGTCCACTACCGCCCCATATTCCACCGCTTTTATTCTGAAACAGAGCCTCAGGAATGATATTGACTACCAGGCGCCGGAGCTGCCTGTCACCCTCACCCCGGCCCTCTCCCTGGAAGGGAGAGGGAGTATTCCCCTGACCCGTTCACCGGCTGTGAATCAACAGAGAAGCAGTCACGCAAAGTGAACGGAACAGCCCACCGCGTCATTATATTCTGCCGCTGTTATTCTGCGCCGAAGCTACCAACCACTCTCAACCCGCCCGCTGAGCCGTCAGCTCAGCGATACGCACAATCACCGCCACCGCTTTCTCCATCCCCTCCAGCGTCACAAACTCATGCTTACCGTGGTAGTTATAGCCGCCGGTAAACAGGTTCGGACAGGGCAGCCCTTTAAAGGAGAGCTGCGCGCCATCGGTACCGCCGCGAATCGGCTTCATCTGCGGTTCGATACCGCAATCCACCATCGCCTGACGGGCCAGATCCAGAATATGCGGATGAGCAGCCACCTTATCGCGCATATTGTAGTAGCTGTCCTCAATAGTCAGTTCGATATAACAGTCGGGATGCAGCCCCTTCCCAACCTTTTTGGCAATCTCCATCATGGTGCGTTTACGGGCTTCAAAACGCTCGCGATCGAAGTCGCGAATGATGTAGTGCATCTCGGCTCGCTCAACGCTGCCCTTCATGCTGTGCAGGTGATAAAAGCCGTCATAGCCGTCGGTACACTCCGGGGTTTCATCGCCCGGTAGCGCGGCCTGAATACGCGCCGCCAGCGACAGCGCATTCACCATCACCCCCTTCGCCGAACCAGGGTGAACGTTATTACCCACAATGCGAATGCTGACCGAAGCTGCGTTAAAATTCTCATATTCCAGCTCGCCCACGCCGCCGCCGTCCACGGTATAGGCCCAGCGGGCATTAAAGGCCTCCACATCGAAGTATTTAGCCCCTTTACCCACCTCTTCATCCGGGGTGAAAGCGATACGGATATCACCGTGCGGAATGTTCTGCTGCTTGAGGATTGCCAGTGCGGTCATAATCTCGGCGACGCCCGCTTTATCATCCGCCCCCAGCAGCGTTTTACCGTCTGTGGTAATCAGCGTCTGCCCCAGCAATTGATGCAGCACCGGAAACATCACCGGCGACAGCACCTCGTCGCCAATTCCCAGCGCGATATCGCCGCCGCGGTAGTTTTCCACGATCTGCGGATTCACGTTCTTACCGCTAAAATCGGGAGAGGTATCGACATGAGAGATAAACCCGACAGGCGGCACATCGCCTGCGACATTGGCCGGTAGCGTCGCCATTAGCGTGCCGCGATCGCTGAGCGTGACGTCGGTAAGCTTCAGCTCTTCCAATTGCGTTTTCAACAACCGCAGCAGCTTCCACTGCCCCTCGCTGCTCGGCACATGCTTCACGCCCGGCTTCGACTGGGTATCCAGAGAGACATAATGCAGAAAACGCTCGAGTAATTTATCCATCTATCCGCCCTCATGTTAGTACTGGTCATTATCCGGAAGAGCCCGGGAATAAATATTGAGTCAGGTCACTATTAGCCCTGTATCGCCGAGATTATTCTTCAGCGCTGCGTGAATGGCGTACTATTTGTCTATCCTTCTATTAGATTATTAACTAAATCGCCATGAATCTTGCACCTATAGTCCTCAAAGCATTGGCGATTTTTGCGGTTTGCCGTAGAATGCCTGCCCTCAGACAGTACCCCGGCCTGATACACCGATACTGGCGGGGTATTCCGGTCAGTACCGTCGCGCGTTATGTCCGTCGGGGTACCGATTTGTTATGTACCGCACCCTGAGGGGGTATACCACACACCCAGCGCCGTATTGCCAACTGGCGCGTTAATATGGGACAGAGTAAGAAATTGAATACACAGACTCGTTCACTTTCACCGCTGGTGCAACTGTCGGGAATCGGTAAGAGTTTCGATGGCAAAACCGTTATTTCCAACCTCTCCCTGACTATCAATAATGGCGAATTCTTAACGCTGCTTGGCCCTTCCGGTTGCGGAAAGACCACGGTATTACGGCTTATCGCTGGTCTGGAAAACGTCGATACCGGCACCATCTCCCTTAATGACCAGGATATTACCGAAGTTCCGGCGGAAAGCCGCTACGTCAATACCGTCTTTCAAAGCTACGCGCTATTTCCCCATATGTCGGTATTCGACAATGTGGCCTTCGGCCTGCGAATGCAGAAGTGCCCCAACGCCGAAATCGCGCCCCGGGTCACCGAAGCGCTGAAAATGGTGCAGCTGGAAGAGTTTGCCCGGCGTAAACCACATCAGCTTTCCGGCGGCCAGCAGCAGCGGGTGGCTATCGCGCGCGCCGTGGTCAATCGGCCTAAGATCCTGCTGCTGGATGAGTCGCTCTCAGCCCTGGATTACAAACTGCGTAAGCAGATGCAGAACGAGCTGAAAGCGCTGCAGCGTAAGCTGGGCATCACCTTCGTGTTCGTGACTCACGATCAGGAAGAGGCGCTGACCATGTCGGACCGTATCGTAGTGATGCGTAACGGTATAATCGAGCAGGACGGCTCGCCGCGTGAAATCTACGAAGAGCCGAAGAACCTGTTTGTGGCGCGCTTTATCGGCGAAATCAATATCTTCGACGCCACCGTGATCGAGCGGGTAGATGAACAGCGGGTGCGGGCAAGCGTAGAAGGCCGCGAGTGCCATATCTATGTCACCTTCCCGGTCACCCAGGGCCAGCGTCTGAAAGTGCTGCTGCGTCCCGAGGATCTGCGAGTGGTCGAAATCAACCACGAAGGCGAGGCCGAAGGGTTTATCGGCTATGTACGCGAGCGCAACTACAAGGGCATGACCCTGGAATCCAGCGTCGAGCTGGAAAACGGCAAGATGGTGATGGTCAGCGAATTCTTTAACGAGGACGACCCCGACGTCGACCATTCGCTGGATCAGAAAGTGGCTATCACCTGGGTAGAAAGCTGGGAGGTTGTACTGGCTGATGAAGAACTCGAATAAATTCCAGAATGTGGTAATCGCCACCATCGTCGGCTGGCTGCTGCTGTTCGTCTTTTTACCCAATCTGATGATCATCGGTACCAGTTTCCTGACCCGGGACGACGCCAACTTCGTAAAGATGGCCTTTACGCTGGACAACTACGCCCGGCTGATGGATCCGCTCTACTTCGAAGTACTGCTGCATTCGCTGAATATGGCGCTGATCGCCACCCTCGCCTGCCTGGTGCTGGGCTATCCCTTCGCCTGGTTTCTGGCGCGACTGCCCGAACGGATCCGTCCGCTGATGCTGTTTTTGTTGATAGTCCCGTTCTGGACCAACTCCCTGATTCGCATCTACGGGCTGAAGATCTTCCTGAGCACCCGCGGCTATCTGAATGAGTTCCTGCTGTGGCTTGGAGTGATCGACACGCCGATCCGCATTATGTACACCCCATCGGCGGTGATTATCGGCCTGGTCTACATTCTGCTGCCCTTTATGGTGATGCCGCTCTATTCCAGCATCGAAAAGCTCGATAAGCCGCTGTTGGAAGCGGCCCGGGATCTGGGCGCCAGCAAGTTGCAGACCTTTATCCGCATCATTATTCCACTAACCATGCCAGGCATTATCGCCGGTAGCCTGCTGGTGATGCTGCCAGCAATGGGGCTGTTCTATGTCTCGGATCTGATGGGCGGCGCCAAAAATCTGCTGATCGGTAATGTGATTAAGAGCCAGTTCCTGAACATCCGCGACTGGCCGTTCGGCGCAGCCACCAGCATTACGCTGACCGTGGTGATGGGGCTGATGCTGCTGGTGTACTGGCGCGCCTCGCGCCTGCTGAATAAGAAGGTGGACCTGGAATGATGGGACGTTGCCTGCGTGGCGGCTTTATGGCCGTCATCTACGCCTTTTTATATATTCCGATCGTGATTCTGATCGTTAACTCCTTTAACCGTTCACGCTTCGGTATTAACTGGCAGGGGTTCACCACCCAATGGTATGAACTGCTGTCCAATAACGACAGTCTGCTGCAGGCGGCCCAGCACTCGCTGACCATGGCGGTGCTCTCTGCCAGCTTTGCCACCGTGATCGGCTCCCTGACCGCAGTGGCGCTCTATCGCTACCGCTTTCGCGGCAAGCCCTTCGTTAATGGCATGCTGTTTGTGGTGATGATGTCGCCGGACATCGTGATGGCTATCTCGCTGCTGGTGCTGTTTATCCTGCTGGGGATTCAGCTCGGTTTCTGGTCGCTGCTGTTTTCCCATATCACCTTCTGCCTGCCCTTTGTGGTGGTGTCGGTCTACTCGCGTCTTAAGGGTTTTGATGTGCGGATGCTGGAGGCGGCGAAGGATCTGGGCGCCAGTGAATTCACTATCCTGCGTAAAATCATTCTGCCGCTGGCCATGCCTGCGGTAGCGGCCGGCTGGCTGCTAAGCTTTACTCTGTCCATGGACGACGTGGTGGTCTCTTCGTTCGTCACCGGGCCGGGGTATGAAATTCTGCCGTTGAAGATCTATTCAATGGTGAAGGTCGGCGTTTCGCCCGAGGTGAACGCTCTGGCCACTATCCTGCTGGTGCTGTCACTGGTTCTGGTGATTGCCAGCCAGCTCATTGCGCGAGATAAAACACAGGGGAAGTAAAATGAAAAAATGGTCACACCACCTCCTGGCGGCAGGCGCTCTTGTTCTGGGTATGAGCGCCGCCCACGCAGATGATAAAACGCTCTACTTCTATAACTGGACCGAGTATGTGCCCCCCGGCCTGCTGGAACAGTTCACTAAAGAGACGGGCATTAAGGTGATCTACTCTACCTATGAGTCCAATGAGACCATGTATGCCAGGCTCAAGACATACAGAGAAGGGGCTTATGATCTTATCGTGCCCTCCACCTACTTTGTCGATAAGATGCGCAAAGAAGGGATGATTCAGAAGATCGATAAGAGCAAGCTCAGCAACTTCCATAATCTGGATCCGGATATGCTGAACAAGCCGTTCGACCCCAACAATGACTACTCCATCCCCTATATCTGGGGCGCCACCGCCATTGGCGTTAACGGCGACGTGATGGATCCGAAGAGCGTGACCAGTTGGGCCGATCTGTGGAAGCCGGAGTATAAGAACAGCCTGCTGCTGACCGATGACGCCCGGGAAGTGTTCCAGATGGCGCTGCTGAAGCTGGGCTATTCGGGCAATACCACCGATCCCAAACAGATTGAAGCGGCCTATAAAGAGCTGCAGAAGCTGATGCCGAACGTGGCGGCCTTTAACTCAGACAACCCGGCCAACCCCTATATGGAAGGCGAAGTGAATCTGGGGATGGTATGGAACGGTTCCGCCTGGGTGGCGCGGACTCAGGGCGGTACGCCGCTGGAGGTGGTGTGGCCGAAGGAAGGCGGTATCTTCTGGATGGACAGCCTCTCAATTCCGGCTAATGCCAAAAACGTCGACGGCGCGCTTAAGTTGATTAACTTCCTGCTGCGCCCGGAAATCGCGAAGCAGGTGGCGGAAACCATCGGCTATCCGACCCCGAACCTGGCGGCGCGTAAGCTGCTGGACCCATCCGTCGCCAACGACAAATCGCTCTATCCGGACAAGGCGACCATCGAAAAAGGCGAGTGGCAGAATGACGTCGGCCAGGCCAGCGCCATCTACGAGTCTTATTATCAGAAGCTGAAGGCGGGGCGTTAAATACCCCTATCTCCCCCGCAATCGCCCCTTGCTCGTTATATTGAATAAGGGGCTTTCACTTTTCTTTTTAAGAGTTATCCAGTCACTTTTCTCCCTCTGGCCACCCTATTTCGCACCGCTAATGGTGTGGAAAAATATCGACAAAACAATCTGTTACAGCCAATCCCTTTGCCACAGTCGCCTGCATACCGCAAATAAAGATTTCTGTCAGAATTCCGATAATATCTTTAATCTTTGTTCTCTAAGGAATGGAAAGCATGCTAAGCAAAATAAAAATCATCAATGGAATACTGACTGCAATTGGTTTGTTCGTTATTCTCCAGTTAGTTTCCGGGGGGCTGTCTTATAACGCTATGAGAACCAATCAAAAGAATATTCAGGAGTTAAATCACCTTTCTCACCAACTGACTATCCTTGAAAGTAGCTGGAGTAATATGCTACAGGCGCGAATTGAACTTAATCGCGCAGCCCTGCGTGTTATAGGCGATGACAACATTGACGTAAATGAAACCCGGGAAAAAGAGAAAAGCCTGAAATCTGCAGAACAGCTACTCAGAACGACGCAACAAAAAATCATAGAATTTAGCAAAATGCCACAGGACCAGATGGCGCCAGACGTTAGAAAAAACGTTATTGAGGCATTCCATAACTATGACACCGTCCTGCATAATTTCATGTCTATGATACAGGGGCGTAATTTTCAAGGCATATTAACCACCCGCTGGCAGGATCATCAGGAAGAGTTAAGGCATCACTATGATACCTTCCAACAGAGTAGCCAGCGATTCTATCAGTCGGCATTCGAAGAGTCGCACCACGGATATCAATCTGCAATCTGGAGCCTGATAGCCAGCTTAATCATCATGGCTATCATCACGATAGTGGTCTGGCGGGGCTTTCATCATATTCTGCTGCGACCGCTCAGAACGCTGATGGAAGCGATTCATCATATGGCCGCCAGCGACCTGACCAGGGAAATTGATATCACAGGCACCAATGAAATGGGGACACTGGCAGCTAACTTTCGCGATATGCAGACGGCGCTGGCAAGCACCGTTGGTGAAGTCCGGGTCAGTGCCAACGCAATACATACAAGGGCGATGGAAATCTCCGCCCGCAATACCGATCTCTCTTCCCGAACCGAACAACAAGCCGCTTCACTGGAAGAAACCGCTGCCAGCATGGAAGAGTTAACCGCAACCGTAAAACAAAACTCTGAAAATGCCACTCATGCAAACAACTTTGCCCAGGAGGCCTCAGAGATCGCCCGCCAGGGTGGCGAAGTCGTTAATAAGGTCGTGACGACCATGGATACGATCGTTTCCAGCTCCCAAAAAATTGCCGAAATCACCAACACCATCGATGCCATTGCTTTTCAGACCAACATACTGGCGCTGAATGCGGCTGTTGAAGCAGCCCGAGCCGGGGAACAAGGCAGAAGTTTTGCGGTCGTCGCAGGCGAAGTCCGCAACCTTGCACAGCGTAGCTCGAAAGCGGCGGGTGAAATTAAACAGCTTATTGATGACTCCTCCAGCCAGGTCGCTCATGGTTCAGTACTGGCCAAAAATGCGGGTAACACCATGCAAGAGGTTGAGAAAGCCGTAGCTCGCGTCACCGATATCATGGGAGAAATTGCGCTGGCTTCCGAGGAGCAAAGCCGGGGTATCAGCCAAATCAGCATAGCCATTTCCGAAATGGATGTTGTGACGCAACAAAATACCGGTCTGGTTGAAGAATCTGCGACTGCGGCGCATACGCTGGAAAAAGAAGCCAACAACCTGATAAGTTCGGTCGCCGCATTTAAAATCGATCAATCCGGCGCGCATACAATGAATAAAAAAACGCCGCCTGCCACAATCTCCCCTCTTCCTGTTGCCGAAAACACAAACAGCTCATGGGAAACCTTCTGACGGCATCGTTCTTTCCCCTTCCTGATACAGGAAGGGGATTTGCGTGAAATCTAAAATCACATCTCTTTCAGCAGTTCTTCGATATACGCTGGCACCACTTCGCTCGCCATACCATAGTGCTTCTCTTCAAATTCGCTGCCGACCTGGCTCGGCTCCAGGTTCAGCTCCACGGTATGAGCGCCCTGTAACTTTGCTTCGTGTACAAAGCCCGCCGCCGGATAGACATGACCCGAAGTACCGATGGCGATAAATAGATCGGCGCTGGCCAGTGCCTGGTAAATTTCATCCATCTGCAGCGGCATTTCGCCAAACCAGACCACGTGGGGACGCAGCAGCGCCGGAAACTGGCAGCAGTGGCAACGCTCGCCGGGTTGGACATCCCCTGCCCATTCCAGCACCTGGCCGCTGCGTTCGCAGCGCACCTTCAGCAATTCACCGTGCATATGGATGATATTGTGATTCCCTGCCCGCTCGTGCAGGTTATCGATATTCTGAGTCACCAGCAGAAAGCGATCGCCCAGCGCCTGTTCCAGTTCGGCCAGCGCCAGATGCGCGGCGTTGGGTGCGATCTCCGGCTGGGATAGCTGACGGCGGCGTTGATTATAGAAGTTCTGCACCAGCTCTGAGTCACGAGCAAAGCCTTCCGGGGTGGCAACATCCTCAACCCGATGCTCTTCCCACAGACCATCGGCGGCGCGAAAGGTACGGATACCGGATTCGGCGGAGATCCCCGCGCCGGTCAATACCACTACTCTGGGTTTATCCATAGCGTCCGATCCCATTCTGTCGTTGAAAAATGCCCGCTGGCGCTGGCGTTCGCGCAAACGACGCTTGCTTCTTCGGAAACGGCTAAGCCTGTTCAGACGGCGCGATTGTATCATCATCCTCTGCGGTTACTCCTTCAGATGCAAAAAAGCGGCGCCGCGCATACCGCCCGCGGCGCCGTGACGCGCGCGCTCGATAGGCGGCACCCGGGCGGCAGGCAGCAGGTGGCGCGGCAGTCGGGCGGGTAGCGCCTCTATCAGCTCGCTAAAGCCGGACAGGCCGCCGCCAATCACCACCAGATGCGGATCCACAACAGTTAACAGATTAGCCATACAGACCGCCAGCAAGTCAAGATAGCGCGCGACATGCTCCCGGGCCTGGCTATCCCCCGCCTGCCAGCGTTCAACAATTTCCGGCGCCGTCAGCCGACTGCCATAGTGATGCTGCCACAGCCAGGCGAAGCCGCCGCCGGAAAGATAGTTTTCGATACAGCCGGACTGGCCGCAGCCGCAGCGCAGCAGCGGAATATCGCGCCCCAGCACCGTCAGGGCATCCACCGGCAGTCGGGTATGACCGAATTCGCCGCTAAGCCCGGTCTGACCGCTAATCACGCGGCCATTCATTACCAGCCCGCCGCCCACGCCGGTGCCCAGAATCAGCCCCATCACCAGAGGGTAGCGACGAAACTCATCGTCCCAGGCCTCGGACAGGGTGAAGCAATTGGCGTCGTTTTCAATCCGCACTTCGCGCTCCAGCAGCGCACTCAGATCGCGGCCCAGCGGGCGACCGCTGGCGGCGGGAAGATTGGCGGCATAGAGCGTGCCGTCGGCGCTGGCCGGCAGCCCCGGAATACCGATGCCGACGCTGCCCGGCTCGCCGTACAGCGCATCGGCTTCCCGGACCATCCCAGCCAGGGTATTCAGAAAGCGTGAATAGTCGTCATGCGGCGTCGGCACACGGGTTTCACGCACCAGACGCCGCTCAGAATCGTAGACGCCCAGCGCGATTTTACTGCCCCCGATATCAAAGCCGTAAAACATGGCCTCTCCTCGCCGTTACTGACCGCTCAGCACCCGGGCCGGGTCGAGATTGCTGGCGCGCCGCGCCGGATACCAGCTGGCAAGCAGGCTCAGCACCAGCGCAGTTAACAGCACCCAGACCACATCCATGGCGTGCAGCTCGGACGGCAGGAAGTCGATAAAGTAGATATCGCCGGACAGGAAGTGATGCCCGGTAATCGTTTCAATAAAGCGGATAATATCGGTCAGGCGCCAGGCGGCCAGTACACCGATAATCACGCCCACCACGCTGCCCAGCAGCCCTGCCAGCAGTCCGTACCAGACGAAAATGGCGCGAATCAGCCCATCCTTCGCCCCCAGGGTGCGCAATACCGCGATATCGCCGCTCTTATCCTTCACCGCCATCACCAGGGTGGAGACAATATTGAAACAGGCCACGCCAATCACCAGCACCATCGCCAGATACATAATGGCGCGAATCATCTGGATGTCGCGGTACATATAGCCGTAGGTGCCAATCCAGCTCTTAATATAGACGTAGGCATTGGTCACTTCCCCGGCATCACGCACCAGCTTATTGGCGTTAAAGACATCGTTAACCTTGATGGCGATACCGGTGACGCTGTCCCCCATATCGAGATAATTCTGGGCGTCCTGCATCGGCACCATGGCGAAGCTGTGGTCTAGTTGGCCGCTAAGCTGCAGGATACCGGCTATCTGCAGGCGCACCCGTTTGGGCTGCAGCAGCTTCTTACCGCCGTCGGAATTGTCGGGGATCATGATCGAGATCCAGTCCCCCTGCTTCACCTTCAGGGCATCGGCCACCCCTTTACCCAGGATAATCTGCTGGGCACCGGCGCGGAAATTGCGCCAGGCGTTGTTCTGGACAAAGGACGGCAGCGCGCTCAGGCGCTGTTCCTGCTGAGGGTTAACCCCCTTCACCTGGATGGCGCGCAGATTGGCTCCGCTTTCCACTAGCCCGGTAAAATTGATATAAGGCGCGGCGGCAACGATACCTTTCACCTTTTCCACCCGTCCCAGCACATCGTTCCAACCGTTAAACGGCTGGTGTACCGGCTCGATTTCACCATGGGGCACCACCGCCAGAATGCGGTTATTCAGCTCGCGCTCAAAGCCGTTCATGGCGCTAAGGCCTACGATCAGCACCGCCACCCCCAGCGCGATACCCACGGTGGAGATCACCGAAATCAGCGATACCATGCCGCTGCGCCGCCGACCGCGGCTAAAACGCAGCCCAATCAGTAACGAGAGAGGTGAAGCCATTTTACTCCGCCCCCATCAGCGTCAGCCGATCGCTCAAATGACCGTCGCGCATCTCCAGCCTGCGGGTCATACGCCCGGCCAGTTGCAGGTCGTGAGTCACTACCAGGAAGGCGGTGCCCTGACGGACATTCAGCTCGCCCAGCAGCTCAAAAATGGCGTCGGCGTTGCGGGCGTCCAGGTTACCGGTCGGTTCATCCGCCAGTACCAGACGCGGCTGATTCACCAGGGCCCGGGCGATAGCGACGCGCTGACGCTCCCCGCCGGACAGTTCAGAAGGCCGATGACTGGCGCGATGTTCCAGCCCCACCGCCGCCAGCATTTCGCGAGCGCGATTTTGCGGCTCATCGCCTTTTTTATGGCCAATCAGCAACGGCATCGCCACGTTTTCCAGCGCGGAGAAATCCGGCAGCAGATGGTGGAACTGATAGATAAAGCCCAGCTCGCGGTTACGCAGTTCAGCTTTGGCCGCCGAAGACATGGAAGACAGAGAGCGGCCGTCAAAAATCACATCGCCGGAGGTCGGCGAATCCAGGCCGCCCAGCAGGTGCAACAGGGTACTCTTGCCGGAGCCGGAGCTACCGACAATCGCCATCATTTCGCCGCTGCCAATGCTGAAGCTGACATCGTGCAGCACGTCCGTCTGCACTTTCCCCTCCTGGTAGCGTTTGCACAGTTTGTCGCACTGCAACAGGACAGAATTACTCATAACGTAAAGCCTCGGCGGGTTGAGTGGCGGCGGCGCGCCAGGACGGATACAGCGTGGACAGCAGCGCGACGGCCATCGCCACCAGCGCGATACCCACCACCTGCAGGGGAACAATCGCCACCGGTAGCGCCGCGCCATCAAGCACAGCGCCAATAACCGGCATCAGATTATTCAGCTGGCTGGCCAGCAGCGTTCCTAACGCGGCGCCCAGCAGCGCGCCGATCACGCCAGCGCTGGCCCCCTGGACCATAAACACCGCCATAATCTGGCTGCGGGTCAGCCCCTGGGTCTGGAGGATCGCCACCTCGCCCTGTTTTTCCATTACCATCAGTCCCAGCGAGGTGATGATATTAAAGGCAGCCACCGCCACGATCAGGCTCAGCAGCAGCCCCATCATATTCTTTTCCATACGGACGGCCTGAAACAGTTCACCCTTCCGATCGCGCCAGTCCTGCCAGTGGGTCCCTTCCGGCAGTCTCTGTCGGCTGAGGCTGTCCACCGCCAGCGGATTCTCAAGGTAAAGGCGCCAGCCGGTGATGTTACCCGTTGGATAGCGCATCAGGCGCGAAGCGTCCTGAATATTGACCAGCATCTGATAACCGTCCACCTCGCTATTGGCGGCGAAGGTGCCAATCACGGTAAACAGTCGCTGGCTAGGCACCCGCCCCATAGGAGTGAACTGGCTGGCGGAAGGCACCATCAGGCGGATACTGTCGCCGGGACGCACGGCGAGCTGCCCGGCAAGCTGCTCGCCGAGAATCACGTTATAGCGCCCTTTTTCCAGCTGCTGCTGCTTTACATTCACCAGCCAGGGCGTCAGCGGATCTTTTTGCTGCGGGTCGATGCCCAGCATTACGCCAACGGCCACGTTATGGGGGCTTTGCAGCACCACATCGCCGGTGGTCAGCGGCGATGTGCGCGTGACACCCTGTAACTTTAACTGGTCCGCGGGTAGCTGTTCAGGATTTACCGAGCCTTTGTCGGCGGTGATCAGCGCCTGAGGCATTAGCCCCAGGATGTTGTTCTGCAGCTCGCGTTCAAAGCCGTTCATCACCGACAGCACAGTGACCAGCGCCATCACCCCCAGGGTAATGCCGATGGTGGAGAGCCAGGAGACGAAGCGACCGAAGCGATCCGCTGCTCGCCCACGCATATAGCGCAGGCCAATAAATAACGCGACAGGTTGATACATGAAGTCCGTGTAACCGCGATTTGGCAAATGAACAGGCAGTATATAAGCGATACGGTAGCGGGTAAATGAAAGATAGCGCGGCATAATGCCCGGCTGTTACAGAAAATCACTACTGAATCAATCTGATAACCATGGCATACAGGCAGAGCCCCGATTCCGTGATTTCCGCAACTTGCGGTTAAAACCACCCTGATCCTTTTCCGAATTTTGGCAAAAACCGCGAAAAACAGACAATTCGAGGTAGAGATGTGTCCATAGTACTTTCAGGATGGGCGCTTCGAGCAAAAGCAAATACGGCCTGGTAAGTATGAAAAACAAACAACTTTGGATAAATCAGATCAAGGGCATGTGTATCTGCCTGGTGGTGATCTATCACTCCGTCATCACCTTTTATCCGCACATTTTGCCGCAGCTTACGGGGAACGCGACTTACCTCGCTAAGCTGTGGGTCTATGGCAACCTCTATCTGGCGCCGTTCCGCATGCCGGTGTTCTTTTTTATCTCTGGTTTTCTGATCACCCGCTATACCGATCAGGTGCCGTGGCGCGGCTGCATCAATAAACGGGTGTGGAATATCGCCTGGGTACTGGTGCTGTGGGGCGTGATCCAGTGGCTGCTGATTAGCCATATCAATCAGTGGATCCCAGGGGTTGAGCATAACCCGGCCTCCAACGCCGCCTATGCTGAAACCCTGGGCCAGTTTGCCTTCAGCATGCTGACCGCCGGAACCAGCCTGTGGTATCTGTATGCGCTGGTGGTCTACTTTATCGGCTGTAAGCTGCTGCATCGCTATAAGAACCTGGTCTTCCCGCTGCTGATTCTGGTGAGCGTGGGGATAAACTTCCTGCCTACCCCGTTCTGGGGCATGAACAGCGTGATCCGCAATATGCCCTATTACGCCATGGGCGCCTGGTTCGGATCACAACTGGTGGAAATGATGAAGCTGTGGCAGGTCATGAAACGGCCTCTGCCGCTGATCGCCGCCCTGGTGGTCGCGCTGGCGCTCTACTTTAAGAACGTCAATCTGCCGCTGTCGATGCTGTCTATTCTGCTGATCATGAAGTGCTTTTTCACTATGGAGCAAAAGTTTGGCAGCAGCCCTAACTCGCTGTTCAACGTTATCGGCTCCAACACCATCGCTATCTACACCACCCACCGGATTCTGGTGGAAGCGTTAAGTCTGGTGGTGATCGGAATGTTTAACCAGCATCGTCTGTCATCCGGCGTCGAGATAGCGATACTGTTGTGCTATCCACTGTTCAGCTTAGGTCTTTGTACCCTACTGGGGCTGGTGATGCGCCGCCTGTCCAAAATCGCCACCGGCGATCTGCTGTTTACACCCCCCCGCGGTCTGGTGGCCGAACGTTAACCCGCCTGCGCCCCCAAATTTTGGGGGCGTCATTCCTGTTTTATACTGTAATCAGTGCAACGGTTGCCAACCGCAGCCGTTCGCGGATAATAACGCCCTGACAAATGAACCCTTTTCCGCACGCTGGCCGGGCCGCCTGGACGACGCGCGGCGCAAGCAGAGAGATTGCAGCCTCCTCTATGTCTGAAAAGAATCGATACAGCCTGCCTCTGAAAGCAGGTGACCAGCGCCAGTTGGGCGAACTCACCGGCGCGGCCTGTGGCCGTGAAGTAGCCAGTATTGCCGAACGCCATCCCGGCCCGGTGGTCCTGATTGCCCCCGATATGCAAAACGCCCTGCGCCTGCAGGATGAGGTCCGGCAGTTTACCGATGCACTGGTAATGAACCTCGCGGACTGGGAGACCCTGCCCTACGACAGCTTCTCGCCCCACCAGGAGATCGTTTCGGCCCGTCTGACCACCCTGTGGCAGCTCCCTTCGATGAGTCGTGGCGTGCTAATTTTACCGGTTAACACCCTGATGCAGCGGGTCTGCCCCCATAGCTATCTGAACGGTCACGCCCTGCTGATGCGCAAAGGCGAACGGCTGTCGCGTGACGGCCTGCGCGACAGGCTGGAGCAGGCGGGATATCGCCATGTCGACCAGGTGATGGAGCATGGCGAATATGCCACTCGCGGTGCTCTGCTGGATCTGTGGCCGATGGGTAGCGAACTCCCCTATCGGCTCGACTTCTTCGATGACGAAATCGACAGCCTGCGTCTGTTTGATCCCGACAGCCAGCGCACCCAGGAGGAGGTGGAGCAGATAAACCTGCTGCCGGCCCACGAATTCCCCACCGATAAAACAGCCATCGAACTGTTCCGAAGCCAGTGGCGCGACAACTTCGAAGTACGGCGCGATCCCGAACACGTGTATCAGCAGGTCAGCAAGGGGACGCTTCCGGCTGGTATCGAATACTGGCAGCCGCTGTTCTTTAACGAACCGCTGCGGGATCTGTTCAGCTATCTGCCTGCCAATACCCTGCTGGTGAATACCGGCGATCTGCAGGGCAGCGCCGAACGCTTCTGGCAGGAGGTTAACGCCCGCTATGAAAGCCGCCGCGTGGATCCGATGCGCCCTCTGCTTCCTCCGGAACGCCTGTGGCTGCGGCCGGATGACCTGTTTGGCGGGTTGAAACAGTGGCCGCGGGTACAGCTAAAAACCGACACCCTGCCCGATAAAGCGGCCTGCGTAAACCTGGGCTACCAGCCGCTGCCGGATCTCTCGGTTCAGCCCCAGAATAAAGCGCCGCTCGATAATCTGCGCCGCTTCCTGGAAGGCTTTGATGGTACGGTGATTTTCTCGGTAGAGAGCGAAGGCCGACGCGAGGCGCTGGGTGAACTGCTCGGGCGCATTAAAGTGGCGCCGAAGCGCATCTGGCGCCTGGACGAAGCCCGGCCTGGTGCCGCGTGGCTTATCCAGGGCGCCAGCGAGCACGGGTTTATCGATACCCTGCGTCATCAGGCGCTGATTTGCGAAAGCGATCTGCTGGGCGAGCGAGTCAGCCGCCGTCGCCAGGAAAACCGGCGTACCATCAACCCCGATACCCTGATCCGCAACCTGGCGGAGCTGCATCCCGGCCAGCCGGTAGTGCATCTGGAACACGGAGTTGGCCGCTATGTGGGAATGATCACCCTGGAAGCGGGCGGCATCACTGGTGAATACCTGATGCTCAGCTACGCCGGGGATGCCAAACTCTATGTCCCTGTTTCGTCACTGCATCTGATTAGCCGCTACGCCGGCGGCGCCGAGGAGAATGCCCCGCTGCACAAACTGGGCAGCGACGCCTGGTCCCGGGCGCGCCAGAAAGCGGCGGAAAAAGTGCGCGACGTGGCGGCGGAACTGCTGGATATCTACGCTCAGCGCGCCGCCAAACCCGGCTTCGGCTTTAAGCATGACCGCGAACAGTATCAGCTGTTCTGCGACAGTTTCCCGTTCGAGACCACGCCGGATCAGGCCCAGGCCATCAATGCCGTATTGAGCGATATGTGCCAACCGCTGGCGATGGACCGGCTGGTATGCGGCGATGTGGGCTTCGGTAAGACCGAAGTCGCCATGCGCGCCGCCTTCCTCGCCGTGGAAAACCACAAGCAGGTGGCGGTGCTGGTGCCCACCACCCTGCTGGCCCAGCAGCACTTCGACAACTTCCGCGACCGCTTCGCCAACTGGCCGGTACGCATCGAAATGCTGTCGCGCTTTCGTAGCGCCAAAGAGCAGGCCCAGGTGCTGGAGCAGACCGCCGAGGGTAAGGTCGATATTCTGATCGGCACCCACAAGCTGCTGGGCAGCGAGCTGAAATGGCGCGATCTGGGGCTGCTTATCGTCGACGAAGAGCACCGCTTCGGCGTACGTCATAAGGAGCGCATTAAGGCAATGCGCGCCGACGTCGATATCCTGACCCTGACTGCCACGCCGATCCCGCGTACCCTGAATATGGCCATGAGCGGCATGCGCGATCTGTCGATTATCGCCACCCCACCGGCTCGCCGGCTGGCGGTCAAAACCTTTGTGCGCGAGTACGACAGTCTGGTGGTGCGCGAAGCTATCCTGCGTGAGGTGCTGCGCGGCGGCCAGGTCTACTACCTGTATAACGATGTAGAAAATATTCAGAAGGCGGCCCAGCGTCTTGCAGAGCTGGTTCCCGAAGCGCGTATCGCCGTGGGCCACGGGCAGATGCGCGAACGCGAACTGGAGCGGGTGATGAACGACTTCCATCATCAGCGCTTCAACGTGCTGGTCTGCACCACCATTATCGAGACCGGCATCGATATCCCCAGCGCCAACACCATTATTATCGAGCGGGCCGATCACTTCGGCCTGGCCCAGCTCCACCAGCTACGCGGCCGCGTAGGCCGCTCCCACCACCAGGCCTACGCCTGGCTGCTGACGCCGCATCCAAAGGCGATGACCGCCGATGCCCAGAAGCGGCTGGAGGCAATCGCCTCACTGGAAGATCTGGGCGCCGGATTCGCGCTGGCGACCCACGATCTGGAGATTCGCGGCGCCGGTGAGCTGCTGGGCGAGGATCAGAGCGGTCAGATGGAGACCATCGGCTTCTCACTCTATATGGAGCTACTGGAAAATGCCGTCGATGCGCTAAAAGCGGGACGCGAGCCGTCGCTGGAGGATCTGACCAGCCAGCAAACCGAAGTGGAGCTGCGCATGCCGTCGCTGCTGCCGGACGACTTTATCCCGGACGTCAATACCCGGCTTTCGCTCTACAAGCGTATCGCCAGCGCCACCGACAGCGACGAACTGAACGAAATCAAAGTAGAGCTTATCGATCGCTTCGGGCTGTTGCCGGATCCCGCCCGCAATCTGCTGGATATCGCTGCACTGCGCCAGCAGGCTCGCAAGCTGGGGATCCGCAAGCTGGAGGCTAATGAAAAAGGCGGCGTGATGGAGTTCAACGAAAAGAACCACGTCGACCCCGGCTGGCTTATCGGCCTTCTCCAGAAAGAGCCCCAGCATTACCGGCTGGACGGCCCGACCCGCCTGCGCTTTATGCGCGAGCTGGAAGAGCGCACCGCACGGATGGAGTGGATCCGCGGCTTTGTGCGTCAGCTTGAAGAGCACGCCATTCCCTGACGTACACGGATGTTACGGTGCCCGTGAGACTGATGATAAACCAGGGCCGAACGCGTTCGGCCCTGGAATCACCAGAAAAATAAACGAGGAAAATCAACTCATTGATTTTCGTCCGATAACCACAAAGAGGGAAAAAAACCATTTTTTCCCTCTTTGTCATCAACCTGACGGGCGCTACGGCGCCCGTCTTCTTTTTACAAAACATTGCACATCGCCTGGATTTCCCGACAGCGCATTACAGATAATTCGCACACAGGAAATCTAACGGAGTTTCGCGCAATGATGGTACCTGCACGCCTTTCCCGCTGGCTAAGCGGGCTTACCCTGTGCGCCGCCATGGCGCTCAGCGCCCTGCCCGCCAGCGCCAATACTTACCCGCTCCCTGCATCAGGTAGCCGACTGGTGGGGGAAAATCTCTACCATCAGGTAGAGCCCGGCGGCGGCTCGCTGGAAGAGATCGCCAGGAAATATAATGTCGGCTTTCTGGCCCTGATGCAGGCCAACCCTGGGGTCGATCCCTGGGTACCGCGCCCCGGCAGCATTCTGACCATTCCGCGCCAGGTGCTACTGCCGGACGAGCCACGTAAGGGGATCGTTATCAATCTGGCAGAGCTCCGGCTCTACTATTATCCGCCCGGTAAAAACGAGGTGGTGATTTATCCGATTGGTATCGGCCAGCTCGATGGTAACACCGTCACGCCCACCATGAAGACCGTGGTGTCGCAGAAGCGCGCCAACCCAACCTGGACGCCCACGGCCAATATTCGCGCCCGCTATAAAGCAAAAGGCATCGAGCTACCGGCGGTCGTCCCCGCGGGTCCGGACAATCCGATGGGCCATCACGCTATCCGTCTGGCCGCTTACGGCGGGGTTTATCTGCTGCACGGCACTAATGCCGACTTCGGTATCGGGATGCGCGTCAGCTCTGGCTGTATTCGCCTGCGCGATAACGATATCAAATGGCTGTTTAATACCCTGCCGGTCGGTACGCCAGTCAATATCATCAATACGCCGATTAAAGCATCGCTGGAGCCGGACGGCCGCCATCTGGTGGAGGTGCATCAACCGCTATCGAAACGCCTGGAGGACGATCCCCAGACCCTACCGATTCCGCTGAATAGTGCCATGAAGGCGTTCCGTGACAGCCCGGTCACCGAGCGTGCCGTATTCGATAAAGCACTGAATATTCGTTCCGGTATGCCGATTGAGGTCGGTCATGATATGCAACCGACTCAGCCCCATAAAATCTAAAAAAAAGCCACCCCCAGGGAGGGGCGGCTAACTTAATGAAAGGCCTTGCGTTAAAACAAGGCCTTTTTTAGTGGCATATATAAGGGTTAAGCGTTTTGAGGGAAAACGCTTATAGGGTTAACGGCGTATCGCGGTGGGTTTAACACGACAGCCGCCCGGACGTTTGACCGTGTTCAGACCAGTCTGGCGCCCGTTTCAACATCCCCTGCTTCTGATATGGATTCAGTCAGGAGGGACTGACAAAAATCCCGGAAGCAAAGGCGATGAAAGCAGTTAATCTCTATTAAGTTAACGATCGATAACTTAATAATAAGGGTGATCATAATCACAGTCAACCTGGCCATTAATGAATATCGAACTAATTGTTATCAAAAAGTGTCTTTAAAGGGATTTATCCGACCCGCCATACGCTGGTAGCGACTGGCGAATCTTTTTATAATAGCGGGCCACACAACAATAAGGTTAGACGGCACTATGACATCAGCAACAGGCTATGCCAGACGGAGCCGCGGCCGGCCAAAAGTTTTCGACAGGGACGCTGCGCTTGATAAGGCTATGGCCCTCTTCTGGCAACATGGTTATGAAGCCACTTCCATGGCGCACCTGGTGGAGGCGACCGGGGCCAAGGCACCTACGCTGTACGCAGAGTTCACCAATAAAGAAGGGTTGTTCCGCGCGGCGCTGGACCACTACATCGCCCGCTTTATTGAAACAAACGAAGCCCTGCTGTTCGCCACCGATAAGTCGCTGGAACAGGCGCTGGGCGACTATTTTGGCGCTATCGCTCGCTTCTTCACCAGCAAAGAGACGCCCAACGGCTGCTTTATTATCAGCACTTCGTCAGCGCTGGCGGCCTCTTCAGAAGACATTGCCCACACTATCAAAGCACGGCATGCCCGCCAGGCCCAAACAATAACGCGCTTTTTACAGCAGCGTCAGCAGCAGGGTGAGATACCATTACAGTGTAACATTCATCATCTGTCCGACTATTTGTGCTGTGTTTTGCAGGGGATGTCGGTCAGCGCCCGGGAAGGTATTAACCTCACCTCACTGATGCGGGTGGTTGAAACTACGCTGCGCATATTACCAGAACTTATCAAAAACTAAACGGGTGCGGTGCCCCGCCGCCCCCATCATTTCGCTATATCGCACATTTTTGCCATTACCCTCTCCTTTCATAAGGAAAATCTCATTAATTAACCTTACCTTTTACATTGATAGTCAATTAAGGGTAAGGTATTCGCATTCGCAACAATACCTCATCAGGCGCTGTTTCTTCGGTGGATTCATCGATATAGCGCCAAATGCACGATGTCTCTGACGGCAAAAATAATAAGCATTCTTAATCGCCCTTCGTTCGGTGCGACGGCATCGTGCGCTCAAAATAAGAAGGAATACAAAATGTTTTTACTGCTGCCCCTGATTTGGGTACTGGTTGGAATCGTTGTGCTCTGTGGACTGTGGCTGGTGTGTGGCAGCTCACTTATTTTTGTGGTGCTGTCGGTGGCGGTTACTCTGGCGCTGCTGGTGCGCCAGAATAACCAGCTATAGATAAACGGGCTCAGCTCTTCTGATTAAGCACCAGTTGCCCGTTTTCATCCAGGGGGATCTGGCTACCAGGCTCGTGCTCAGTACGCACTTTCCCCTGGCGATCGCCGATTTTGTAAGTCACGTCGTAGCCAATCATCTTCTCTGATTTGTCATAAACGGTCTTACAGCGCTGCTGGGTGGTGGTGTAGGTATCATTATCCTGCATGGCACCCTGGATCTGGTGACCGGCATAACCGCCACCCAGCGCGCCGGCAACTGTCGCCACATCTTTACCACGACCGCCGCCAAACTGATGACCAATCACCCCCCCGGCTACGGCGCCAAGCGCTGAACCGATCAGGCGATTTTCATCCTGTACCGGACGGCGATGGGTGACGTTAACGTTCTGGCATACTTTGCGTGGCGTTTTTACCGTCTCTTTGATCGGCGTGGCGGAAACTACCTGGGCATACTGAGGCCCACGGTTAAAAACATCCATGCTGGCGACCGCGGCAACGCCCAGCGCGCCCACTACGCCAATCCCTATCCCCGCTAGCATTGATTTATTCACAGGACCTCCTTCTTGCTGCGTTAATGCTAACAATTTTGCAACGTGAAGGCCGGTTTAACAAATCAGAAAGCGGATCAAAAATGCGAGATTATATTGATTTAGCGGCTATTTAGGAGTTATCCCAGAAAATAACGGCCGATAAAACAGAAGATTATGCTGCTCCCTCCGGGTTCGGAGGGAGCGGACGGCAGGTCGATCAGTGCAGTTTAAGACGCGGGCGAATCACCCGGTTAATACTGCCCACCAGCATCATCAGGCCGGTCTTAAAGTAGCCGTGCAGCGCAATCTGATGCATGCGATAGAGCGAAATGTACACCATACGCGCCATGCGCCCTTCCACCATCATGGAGCCGCGCATCAGGTTACCCATCAGGCTACCCACGGTAGAGAATTTCGACAGCGACACCAGCGAGCCGTGATCCTTATAGACATAGTCATGCAGCGGCTTGCCTTTCATCTGCGCCAGAATGTTTTTCAGCGCGCAGCTCGCCATCTGATGCGCCGCCTGAGCGCGCGGCGGTACAAATCCGCCTTCCGTGCGCGCGCAGGAGGCGCAGTCGCCAATGGCATAGATATCCGGATCGCGCGTGGTTTGAAGCGTCGGCTCGACCACCAGTTGGTTGATACGGTTGGTTTCCAGACCGCCAATCTCTTTCATAAAGTCCGGCGCTTTGATGCCCGCGGCCCATACCATCAGATCGGCCTGAATAAAGTCGCCGTCTTTGGTGTGCAGGCCATCCGGTGTGGCGCTGGTGACCATGGTCTGGGTTCTGACATTAACCCCGAGTTTGGTCAGCTCGCTGGCAGCGGCAGAGGAGATACGAGGCGGCAGCGCCGGTAGAATACGTTCACCCGCTTCCACCAGCGTCACATTCAGCGCCTCGCCGGTCAGTCCCTTAAAGCCGTAGCTATGCAGCTGCTGCACCGCATTATACAGTTCTGCAGAGAGTTCAACGCCGGTCGCCCCGCCGCCAACGATAGCGATATTCACTTTGCCGCTGGCGCCAAAGTTGACCGAGTATTTCAGGAACAGGTTAAGCATCTCCTGGTGGAAACGCCGCGCCTGGGAAGGGTTATCCAGGAAGATGCAGTTTTCCCGAACCCCCGGGGTATTGAAGTCGTTAGAGGTGCTGCCCAGCGCCATCACCAGGGTGTCGTAGGGAATACGACGCTCGGGTACCAGCAGCTCACCCTTCTCGTCGTGCAGCGCCGCCAGAGCGACGGTTTTCGCTTCCCGGTCGATATCCATCACCGATCCCATCTGGAACTGGAAGTGATGGTGACGGGCGTGGGCCAGATAGCTCAGGGCATCCACCCCTTCATCCAGAGAGCCGGTCGCCACTTCATGCAGCAGCGGCTTCCACAGGTGGCTGTGATTGCGATCCACCAGCGTGATTTTTGCTTTCTTGCTACGCCCCAGCTTTTTACCCAGCTGCGTCGCCAGTTCCAGACCACCGGCGCCACCGCCGACGATCACAATGCGTTTTACAGTCATAGACAACGTGACCTCTCAAAATCATTACCAATCGTTAACTAAACGTGACCAGAAGGAGCGCTTAATTAACGACAGGACGCTAACTGAATCGATACAAGCTGTTCGCATCATAGCATGGCTGGCCCATTGGTCATACCAACTTTGATATACATCAAAGTTTTCCGCTTAAAAGATAGACAGGCTTCCGGAAAGGCGATCTACAGAGAGAATATCAGCGAGGAATTCGGGGCCAGCCGTTGCGTCAGCCCCGTGAAGGAACGGGCCTCAGCCCAGGGTTTTAAAGGCCTGAATACGCTGCAGATGGGGCGAGATGCTTTTGAACTTATGGGTCTGCTCTTCGTCCCAGACAATTTCGTAGTAATGGTGTAATAGTTCCGCCGTACGCTGGCTGTCCAGCGCTTCATCGTTACGCGACAGGATAGTCAGGCAGCGATCGCGGTTCTTTTCCCGAAAGTTTTCCACGCATTTGGTGGCGATATCTTCATACTCTTCGGGCCGGTCAATCTTACCTTCCATATTTTCATGCGGATAAAGATTGGGGTTGAAAATCACCTGGCGAATATCGCACAGAAAACCAATGCGCTCCGCCCAGTAACCACCCAGCCCCACCCCGCAGATCAGCGGCCGCTCATCGACGTTGAGCTGTAGCATTTTGTCCACTTCGCGCAGCAGGTGCTGCATATCGTGTTTGGGGTGCAGCGTGCTGTAACTGATTAACCGGACATCCGGGTCGATAAACTGCAGCTGCAGCACTTTCTCGTGGTTGCCGGGGCTGTTGGAATCAAAACCGTGTAAGTAAATAATCATTGCATCCTCACCACTTCCTTATTCCCTTGTCGTTTCGGGCCGCAGTGCGGCCCGCCTCTCCAGCGCCATAAGCCGCTTAGCGTGCCGCTTTTTCCGCCTGCCAGCGTTCATGGAGCGCCGTCAGCTGCGCCGACACCCGCTTCCAGCGCCCGGAGGCCATCAGCGTCTCGCGCGTCACAGAACCGGAGTGATACAGCGCGGTGACGCGTGGCGCCGTTACCGGAGCGAGATTGTCCAGTACGGAAGTCGCCCCTTTACGATTATTACAGACCAGAATCATATCGCAACCCGCGTCCAGCGCCGCCTGGCCGCGCTGAGCGTAATCGCCCATGATCGCCGCGCCTTCCATCGATAGATCGTCAGAGAAGATCACGCCATCGAAGCCCAGCTCGCCGCGCAGGATCTGTTTAAGCCACACCGGCGAACCGCTGGCGGGACGTTGATCGACTGCGCTGTAGATCACATGGGCAGGCATGACCGCATCCAGCTTGTTACGCGCGATCAGTTCGCAGAACACCCTCATATCGCGGGCGCGGATTTCGGATTCGCTACGGGGATCGCACGGGGTTTCCTTATGGGAGTCGGCGCTGACCGCGCCGTGGCCCGGAAAGTGTTTACCGGTGCTCTTCATGCCCGCTTCACGCATCCCATCGATAGCGTTTTCCGCCATCACCTGTACCTGATGCGGCTCGTCACCCCACGCCCGTTCACCAATAGCGGCGCTGACATGCCCGACATCAAGCACCGGCGCAAAGCTGATGTCGATATCCATGGCAATCATTTCGCTGGCCATCAGCCAACCCGCCTCGCGGGCCAGTTCCGCCCCCTGCTCCATGCCCAGCAGCGCCGCATAGGACTGCGCCGCCGGTAGCGCGGTGAAGCCGTCGCGAAAGCGCTGTACCCGCCCCCCTTCCTGATCCACCGCCACCACCAGTCGGTTACGGGATGCGGCGCGAATCTGGCGTACCAGCTCACGAAGCTGCTCAGGGTCATGATAGTTACGGGTAAAAATAATCAGCCCGCCGACCAGCGGGTGCTGCAGAATCTCACGTTCTTCCGCGTCCAGCTCAAAGCCAGCCACGTCCAACATTACCGGGCCCACGCTCACCACTTTTGCTCCTCTGTCTGCAGATGGCGCCATGCGTCATCCGCCAGTTGAATAAATTGTTGTTGCCCCGTCTGCCGCCAGCGGCACTCATACCAGCTGGCCATTAACAGACCAACCCAGGGGCGCCATCGGGCCACCTGGCGCGCCAGATTCTGCGAATCGAGCCGCGCCTGTACGCCATAATGCGTTACCAGCCGCTGAGCCTCGCCGGCACTCATACCGGAAATTAGCGCCGCCAGCTCCAGAGCCACGTCGCCGTCACCAGCGTACTCCCAGTCGATCAACCGCAAACGCTGCCCCTGGCGAATCAGATTACCGGGGTGAACATCCATATGCAGCGGAGCCAGCCTGAGCGGCCTGGGCTCCCCGCGGCGCTGTAGCCGCTTTAACTTACGCAGCCAGCCGGGCGAACGCCGCGACGGATGCGCCGCCAGCCAGTAATGCTCCAGCAGCCCGGAGACCGAAACAGGCCAGCCGTACAGCGGCTGATGGTGCAAATCATACAGCAGACGCGCCAGGGCCGGGAGCGGCGGAAAGGCATCGCTCTGTTCTCCCGCGATCCATTCGCTCAACAGCCAGCCGTCGGCCAACAGTCTGGGGCGCGGCCCAATAGCGGCTGGCTGTAGCCGCTTCAGCGCCCGGTACTGGCGGCTCAGTGTCACCCCGGGCATCGCCGGTACCGGCGCCTGCCGCGCCGCCAGCAGGCCGTCCGGTAGCCGGATTCGCATACTGCCGCTGCTTAGCCCGGCGACAGAAATAACACCGGCGGCATCAGCCGCCGGAAAATGTCTGGCAAGTAACACATCCAGCGTCATATTACTGCGTGCGTTCAACGCTACCTTTGCCTGACCAGATAATTTCACCGGTCTGCACCAACATCAGCTGCATCGCCAGCGTCGGCGTATTCACATTACCTGTGGCGCTGGTGTAGAGCACATACTGAGCCCCCACGTTACGCGCAATGCCAATCGCCTTACTACGGCTGCCCAGGCTGTCCTGTGCTGAAAGCCCCAACTGCTGTTTGGCCATGGCCAACTGCTGAGCGCCCACCAGGGTGAATTTCCCGTTGTTGGCCAGCGCATTGCGCAGCGCCTCGGTGGCTTTCGCCGACGGCAGGCTGCCATTGGTGCGGTTATTAACGCTATCCACCAGCAGCACGCTGCCTGGGGTAACGCCATCCGCCTGTAGCATCTTCGCCACCATTGGCTGCGCGGCCTGCTCCCAGTTCCAGGTACGCTCCGGCGCAGGCGGCGGCGTTTCCGGCTGCGTCACCGGGCCCGGCTGTTCCGGTACCTCAGGCACTTGAGGAACCTGCGGCTGCGGCGCAGGTTGTTCAGGCGTTGGCTTCGCCTCTTCAACCGGTGCCGGTTGCCCGGTATCGCGGATACCACAGCCCACCAGGACCAGTGCCGTTGAAACCACAATCAGATAACGATGGATTCCCTTAATCAAAATTCACCCCTCAGAGCCAGATATTAAGGCGCACCTTGTGAGCGCCCATAAAGTTGCCGCTGGAGCCGATGGACACGCTGGAGTGCGGCGGCACCATAATGCTGCGCGGCTGTTCCAGCGGGTGCATCTCCAGTCCCTTGGCGTCATACCAGTAGAAACGGTAGTTAACTTTTATCGCTTTGCCGCGCTCATTGTACAGACGCGATACGGCAACCGGTTGAATATCCCTGCTGGAAAAATCCGGTTTATCGGCAGTAATTCCCGCCGCCAGCACGGTGGATTCCATCACCAGCGTCTGGCGATCGTTAACCGGAATGCCGGGATCGGAGGAGCATCCCGTCAGCGCGAGCAACAGCGCAGCAACAGACACCGCACGCAGCGTCATCTTACTGCCCTTTCGTCAGCAGCGGTCCCAGCGGGCGGCCACCAAGCAGGTGCATATGAATATGATAGACCTCCTGTCCGGCATGGCGATTACAGTTAACAATCAGTCGATAGCCGTCTTCAGCAATCCCTTCCTGTTCGGCGATCTTCGCCGCCACCGTCATCATCCGCCCCAGCGCCAGTTCATGCTCTTCCTTTACATCGTTAACGGTCGGAATCAGCACATTGGGGATAATTAAGATGTGGCTCGGGGCCTGAGGAGAGATATCGCGAAACGCGGTAACCAGGTCGTCCTGCCAGACAACATCCGCGGGAATTTCGCGGCGAATGATTTTACTGAAAATGGTTTCTTCAGCCATGACGGTTTCCTTTTATATGAACCTGACTGGAGTATGAGCGAGTTAATCCTTTTCTTTCAACCTCTACGCCACTTTTCACTGACCATTTGCTGCGCTTTAAAACAAAAAGAGGCCCCTGAGGGCCTCTTCGTGTCTCCCCAAACCGGGGTTAACTATTACGGATGTAGTCATCCATTTCGGTTTTCAGGTTATCGGACTTGGTGCCGAAGATAGCCTGAACGCCGGAGCCTGCCACCACCACGCCAGCGGCGCCAAGCTGCTTCAGGCCCGCCTGGTCAACTTTAGCCACATCGGCCACGCTGACGCGCAGACGGGTAATACAGGCATCCAGGTTAGTGATGTTGTCTTTACCGCCGAAAGCCTTAACCAGCGCGGGTGCCATGGTGCCTTCCGCTGCGGTCTGGGTTTCGGTGCTATTGTCTTCGCGACCCGGAGTTTTCAGGTCCAGCGCTTTAATCAACACGCGGAAGATGGTGTAGTACACCGCCGCGTAGCCCAGACCGATAATCGGGAACAGCCACAGCTTGCTGCCGTTGCCGCTCAGAACGATAAAGTCGATCAGACCGTGCGAGAAGCTGGTGCCATCGCGCATTCCCAGCAGAATACAGATCGGGAAAGCCAGGCCAGCCAGAATCGCGTGAATGATGTAAAGCACCGGCGCCACGAACATGAAGGAGAACTCGATCGGCTCGGTAATCCCGGTCAGGAACGCGGTCAGTGCGGCAGAGATCATGATACCGCCCACTTTAGCGCGGTTTTCCGGTTTCGCGGAGTGCCAGATAGCAATCGCCGCAGCCGGCAGGCCGTACATTTTGAACAGGAAGCCGCCAGAGAGTTTACCGGCAGTCGGGTCACCCGCCATATAACGCGGGATGTCTCCGTGGAACACCTGACCTGCGCTGTTGACGTATTCGCCAATCTGCATCTGGAAAGGAACGTTCCAGATATGGTGCAGACCGAACGGCACCAGGCAGCGTTCAATAAAGCCGTAGATACCGAACGCCACTACCGGGTTCTGATAAGCGGCCCACTGCGAGAAGGTCTGAATCGCGCTACCGATCGGCGGCCAGATAAAGGAGAGGATCACGCCGAAGACAATGGCGGTCAGACCCGAGATAATCGGCACAAAGCGCTTGCCCGCGAAGAAGCCCAGATACTCAGGGAGCTTGATGCGATAAAAGCGGTTAAACATATAGGCCGCGATGGCGCCGGCGATAATACCGCCAAGAACCCCGGTATCGGCCAGATGCTGGCTGGCAATCTCTTCCGCTGACTGGTGCAGAACCAGCGGCGCCACGACGGCCATGGTTTTCACCATGATGCCATAGGCTACAACGGCTGCCAGGCCGGATACGCCATCGTTATTGGTAAAGCCCAGTGCGACACCAATAGCAAAGATCAGAGGCATGTTGGCGAATACGGAACCGCCCGCTTCCGCCATAACGTGGGAAACAACTGCCGGCAACCAGCTGAAGTTTGCGGAACCGACGCCCAGCAGGATACCTGCAACGGGCAGTACGGATACCGGCAGCATCAGCGATTTACCCACCTTTTGCAGGTTAGCAAATGCATTTTTAAACATAATTGTGAGTGCTCCTGAGTAGTAGTGCTCTTTTTTCGCTTACGCGTGCCCCGCGGGGAGAAGCGGGACCGGTGCAGGGTATCTGAGTGCCCTTTTATTTATTACGAAGAGTAAAATAAATAACCTTTCCGTTATTTGATGGTTGTCACGTTTCAGCAAAATCCAACGGTAAATCCTGACGTTAGTTAGCAAAAAATGCTGCAAAAACGAACCATAACAGCATGACACCGCCGTTAATGGCGGTGCACTTTACGCTTTTCACTGATTAATTACGAGTCTTAAAATAACTCTCGCTCAAGGAAGATTCAGGCGGGCGGGCTCTACGGGGAAGAGATTAGCAAAGTTTTGCGTGGTGATTTCTGCCAGCTCTTCCACGGAGATCCCCTTCAGGACGGCCATATATTCCGCGACATCGCGCACCAGCGCCGGCTGATTCTCTTTGCCTCTGTGTGGCACCGGCGCCAGATAAGGCGAGTCAGTCTCCACCAGCAGCCTGTCCAACGGCACATAGCGGGCGGCATCGCGCAACGACTCCGCATTGCGAAAGGTCACAATACCGGAGAAGGAGATATAGAAGCCCAGATCCAGAAGTTTGCCCGCGGTCTCTCGATCCTCAGTGAAACAGTGTAGTACCCCACCGCAGTCTGTCACTTTCTCTTCGCGAAGTATCGCCAGAGTATCTGCACGGGCATCGCGGGTGTGAACGATAACCGGTTTTTTCAGCTCGCGTCCCACCTGAATGTGCTGGCGGAATGAGAGCTGCTGGCGCGCTTTGGTTTCCGGCGTATAGTAATAATCCAGACCGGTTTCTCCCATCGCGACCACTCCCGGCTCTGCCGCCAGGCGCAGTAACTCTTCCGGCTCGTAACTTTCATCCTGATTGAGCGGGTGAACCCCGCAGGAGAATGCCACATCCTCGCGCTCGCCAATCAGTTTGCGCATCGCCCGGTAACCGGGAAGCGTGGTGGCAACCGCCAGGCAGAATTTCACGTCACGAGCCCGGGCTTTCGCCAGTACGTCGTCTACGTCCTTATGCAGGGTCTGATAATCCAGGCCATCGAGATGGCAGTGTGAGTCGACTAAAAACATAACGTCTCTCTCAGAGGTGTGGTGCGGGCAGCGGCGTGCCGGGTTGCATCAGATGCTCCCAACCCAACAGCAGCCCGGTAAGAATTAATTCGCGGTTAACGCCGGTAACGGTTATCAGCTGTTCGCGGGCGCGACAGAGCGTCCAGAGCATGGACTGCAAACGGACGACCGGCACCGCAGCCGCGATTGCCGCCACCTGCTGACGCCTGTCGTCATTGACCAGCACATGAGTGACCCCCTGATGCCATTTCAGGGCATCCAGCAGCAGCGCGCTCAGCCAGTGCAGACGCACCGCCGCACTTTCGTGATTCAGCGCCGCGAGCAGGCTGAGCCAGTTACCGCTTTGTAATACGCCATCGAGCGCGCTGTTCAGCGTATCTCGATCCTTCCACTGGTCGGATTCCAGCAGGGTCAACGCCGCGCCAGGCGCCCCGGCGCTCAGCCGCAAAGCCGCCCGCAGCGGCTCCTGCGGTAATGGATGCTCCCGTCCCAGCCAGGCGATGGCGAAAGCCTCATCCGGGGGAGCCAGGTGCCAGTACAGACAGCGACTACGCAACGTGGCGGGCAGCCGCTCCGGCTCCCGGCTACTCATCAGGAACCAGCAGTTTTCCGGCGGCTCCTCCAGGGTTTTCAGTAGCGCATTGGCCGCGGCTTCAGTCAGGGCATCGGCGTTGGGTAGCCAGACCACTCTGGCGCCGCCCATACGTGCGCGATCGTACAGCTTTTCGCACAGGGCGCGAACCGGCTCGATACCCAGCGCGCTTTTGCCCTTTTCCGGCTCCAGCACCCGATAGTCGGGATGCGTACCTGCCTGCATTAACTGGCAGCCGTGGCAGTGACCACAGCTTTTGCTCCCTTCCGGATGCTGGCACATCAGCCAGCGGCTCAGGGCATAGTTCAGGGCATCGTCGCCCATCCCCGGCAGCGCATGCAGCAACAGTGCATGATGCCCTTTCCCCGCCTGGTAGCGGGCGACCAGACGATCGAAATGAGGGCGAAGCCAGGGATACCAGCGCATTACTGCTGCTCCTTCAACCATTTCGTGACAACGTCACCAATCTGCTGAATGACCTGCTCCAGCGGCTGAGTGGCATCGATCGTCATAATCCGCGGGTCGGATTGCGCCAGCGCCAGATAGCGGTCACGGGTGCGATTAAAGAAATCCAGCGACTCCTGTTCAATGCGATCCAGCTCGCCGCGAGCCCGGGCGCGCTGCAGCCCCACTTCCGGCGTGACGTCGAGATAGAGCGTCAGATCCGGGGCGAAGTCGCCCAGCACCGCATCACGCAGGGTGTTAAGCAGTCCGGCATCAATGCCGCGCCCACCGCCCTGATAAGCCTGAGTTGAGAGATCGTGACGGTCGCCAACGACCCAGGCGCCGCGCGCCAGCGCCGGTTTAATCACGGTCTCCACCAGCTGTACCCGGGCAGCGTAAAACATCAGGACTTCGGCTTTATCGGTGATCGCTTCATCGCCCGAGGACTGGCAGTCCAGGGTCAGAGCACGCAGTTTCTCGGCCAGCGGCGTTCCACCCGGCTCGCGGGTAAACACTATGTCATCGATACCCTGAGCACGCAGTGTCTCCACCACTTTGTCACGGGCGGTCGTCTTACCGGCGCCTTCCAGCCCCTCAATCACGATAAATTTACTGGCCATCTTTGTCCCTGAGTGCATTCAGATAGTCACGCACCGACTTATTGTGGTCGCGCAGATTGGTATTAAAGGTGTGACCGCCTTTACCATCGGCCACGAAATAGAGATAAGGCGTTTTCGCCGGCTGGGCCGCCGCTTTCAGCGAGGCTTCGCCCGGCAGCGCGATAGCGCCCGGCGGCAGGCCGCCAATCACATAAGTATTATAGGGCGTGGGCCGCTCCAGGTCGCTGCGCGTCAGCCTGCCATTATAGCGCTCTCCCATGCCGTAAATCACGGTAGGATCGGTCTGCAGACGCATGCCAATACGCAGACGGTTGATAAAGACCGAGGCAACCCGGTCACGCTCGCCCGCGACCGCCGTCTCTTTTTCGATGATCGAAGCCATGGTCACCAACTGATTCTTATCTTTATAGGGAAGCCCTTCTTTACGCCCCTTCCAGGCCAGATCGACCGCCTCCACCATGCGCTGATGAGAGCGCTTAAGCAAGGCGACATCCGTGGTGCCGGCGGTATAGAGCCAGGTATCGGGATAGAACCAGCCTTCCACCTGTTCGGGATGTTCCAGCTTGAGCGCCTGCGCCAGAGTGGCGTAATCATCATCCTTCAGGGTGTGTTTAATGTACGGCGACTCGCGCAGGAGTTTCAGCAGATCGCTGACCCGGGAGCCCTCGACAAAGCGCAGCGGGAATTGCGCCTCTTTACCGCTCACCAGCAGGCCCAACATATCGGCAACCGTCATTTTCGGCGTCAGGCGATAGGTTCCCGCCTTGAAATGCGACAGCTCGGGCTTTACCCGCAGCAGCCACTGAAATACCCTGGGACGGGTTATCAACTTCTCATCGTAGAGCTGCTGGCCCAGCGCCGTACGCCCGGTTCCGGCTTTAAGAGTGAAGATCTTATCTTCCTTAAGATCCAGCGGCGTATGCGCCAGCTGCCGTACCTTCCACAGCCCCACGCCCGCCGCCATGCCCATTGCCACGGCCAGCAGCAGAATAAAACGCAACATCTTTTTCATAAATGACCGATTACTCACATCCCGGTAGTAAAAACTGATACAGTTCGCGGGAACTGTAGCGCCACTGTTCGGCCTGCTGCACCGGCAATACCGGCATCAACGCGTTACAGACCAGCACTTCATCTGCATTGGCCAGGGTTTCGGGTCGCTCACGAACTTCATGAATCTGCCACCCGGACGCCTCCAGCAGGCGCATAATTCGCTGACGCATGGTGCCATTCACCCCGGCGCGATCCAGCACGGGCGTAAAGACCGACGTTCCCTTACGCCAGAACAAATTAGCCGCACAGCATTCCGTAAGCCACCCGTCGCTGTCAAGCACCAGGGCCTCATCGGCCGTTGTCTGTTCAAGATGCGCGCGAATCAACACCTGCTCCAGACGGTTAAGATGCTTAATTCCCGCCAGCCAGGGGTTGCAGCCCAGCGGCACCGGACTGAGCGCCAGGCGGATACCCCGGTTGCGCCATGCCTCATAGTGCATGGGCCAGGGCGCCAGATGCAGCAAACGCGAGGGTCGATCGCAGCCGAGCGCGCTATATCCCCTTCCCCCCTCACCGCGGGTGATCATCACTTTAAGCGTCGCTCGCGCCTCTCCCTGCGCCAGCTCGCACATCTCCCGGGCCAGGATCTCTTCATCGGGCATCGGAATGCCAAGCCGTTCACAACCCTGCGCCAGACGCTTCAGATGGTCGTCAGCAAAACGGACCTTCCCATCCACAATTCGTGCAGTGGTAAAGCAGCCGTCACCGAACTGAGTCGCCCGGTCACTGGCCGCGATCTGCGTCTGCCATTCACCATTAATCAGCCACATAGGTGCTCCTTTACACGCCCAGGCAACAGGGTCTCAGGGTCAGGGGAATCGGGCAAGGGGGGAGTTCTGAGAAAGTGGCAGGGCGGGCCTTAAACAAAAAAGCCCCTGAACGTGAATTCAGGGGCTTAGCGGAATCAGATCTTTTTGAAGATCAGAGAGCCGTTAGTACCACCAAAACCAAACGAGTTACACAGGGTGTACTCAAGGCCGGAGACCTGGCGCGCTTCGTGGGGCACGAAGTCCAGATCGCAGCCCTCGTCCGGATTATCGAGGTTGATGGTCGGTGGCACGGTCTGGTCGCGCAGAGCCAGGATAGAGTAGATAGACTCTACCGCGCCCGCAGCGCCCAGCAGGTGGCCGGTCATCGACTTGGTAGAGCTGACCATCACCTTCTTAGCCTGCGCGCCGAATACCGACTTCACCGCCTGAGCTTCCGCCAGATCGCCCGCCGGCGTGGAAGTGCCGTGCGCGTTAACATAGCCGATCTGCTCCGGGGTAATACCTGCATCACGCAGCGCATTCTGCATAGCCAGCGCGGCGCCAGCGCCGTTTTCCGGCGGCGACGTCATATGGTAAGCATCGCTGCTCATACCAAAGCCGACTAGTTCGCAGTAGATCTTCGCGCCGCGACGCTTCGCGTGCTCATACTCTTCCAGTATCAGGATACCGGCGCCGTCGCCAAGAACGAAACCATCGCGATCTTTATCCCACGGACGGCTCGCCGCCTGGGGATTATCGTTACGGGTAGAGAGTGCGCGCGCAGCGCCGAAGCCGCCTACGCCGAGCTGAGTACTGCCCTTCTCCGCACCGCCTGCCATCATCACGTCTGCATCGCCGTAAGCGATGATTCGTGCCGCATGGCCGATGTTATGCACACCGGAAGTACAGGCCGTAGCGATGGAGATGCTCGGACCGCGCAGACCAAACATAATGCTCAGGTGTCCGGCCACCATATTCACGATGGTGGAAGGCACGAAGAACGGACTGATTTTGCGCGGACCGCCTTTCATCAGCGCGGTGTGGTTCTCTTCAATCAGGCCTAAGCCGCCGATGCCCGAACCGATGGCAGCACCAATACGTGGCGCGTTCTCATCGGTCACGTTGAGGCCTGCGTCATGCATAGCCTGAACGCCGGCGACAATTCCATATTGAATGAAGCCATCCATCTTGCGCTGATCTTTACGCGAGATGAACTCTTCACAGTTAAAGTCCTTTACTAAGCCAGCAAATTGGGTTGCATAGGCGCTAGTATCAAAATAGTCGATGGGGCCGATGCCGCTCTGACCGGCTAGCAGAGTTGCCCAGTTGGACTCTACAGTATTGCCGACAGGAGACAACATGCCCAGTCCGGTCACAACTACACGACGCTTAGACACGCTTGTCCTCCAGGGAGGGAATTATTGACACGAGTGGGACAAAAAACAGAAAAAACTCAGGCGGTCGAGCGACCGCCTGGAGATGTTCACTTACGCCTGGTGGCCGTTGATGTAATCAATGGCTGCCTGAACGGTAGTGATCTTCTCAGCTTCTTCGTCCGGAATCTCAGTGTCAAACTCTTCTTCCAGAGCCATTACCAGCTCAACGGTGTCAAGAGAATCAGCGCCCAGATCTTCAACGAAGGAAGCATTGTTAGTCACTTCTTCCTGCTTAACGCCCAGCTGTTCGCCAATGATTTTCTTAACGCGTTCTTCGATAGTGCTCATACTCTTAAATTTCCTATCAAAACTCGCTTTCGCGATGGTTTTCGTAGTGTATAAAATGTTGAAAAAGTTGCAACTAAATCCCGGCTGGTCGAACCACGATTTTACGCTATTTTGCGTGCTTTCGCCCGCATAATGCAAATAAAAATATCGTCGATTAAACCATATACATTCCGCCATTGACGTGCAGGGTCTCACCAGTGATGTACCCTGCCTCGTCAGAGGCTAAAAATGCAACCGCGCTGGCGATTTCTTTTGAGTCGCCCAAGCGACCCGCCGGAACCTGCGCCAGAGTGCCAGCACGCTGATCGTCAGACAGCGCGCGAGTCATGTCCGTTTCAATAAAACCCGGAGCAACAACGTTCACAGTAATACCGCGCGACGCAACTTCACGCGCCAGCGATTTACTGAAGCCAATCAGCCCGGCCTTCGCCGCAGCGTAGTTAGCCTGACCGGCATTTCCCATGGTACCAACCACAGAACCGACAGTGATAATACGGCCATGACGTTTCTTCATCATAGCGCGCATTACCGCTTTTGACAGACGGAAAACAGATGACAGGTTGGTTTCGATAATATCGTTCCACTCGTCATCTTTCATACGCATCAGCAGGTTATCGCGAGTAATACCGGCATTATTCACCAGAATATCGACTTCGCCAAACCCTGCACGAATATTTTCCAGAACAGATTCTATAGATGCAGCATCGGTCACATTCAGCATCATGCCCTTGCCATGCTCGCCAAGATAATCGCTGATCGCCTGTGCGCCGCTTTCGCTGGTGGCGGTACCGATAACGGTCGCGCCGCGAGCCGCCAGGGTTTCAGCAATGGCGCGCCCGATACCGCGGCTTGCGCCGGTCACCAGGGCGATTTTTCCTTCAAAACTCATGGTTGTCCTCGTTTTACTGTGCCAACGCCGCTGACAGCGCTTGCGGCTCATTAATGGCCGACGCGGTCAGGGTATCAACAATACGTTTCGTCAGGCCGGTCAGAACTTTGCCCGGGCCCACTTCGTACAGCTGGCTAACGCCCTGCGCCGCCATAAATTCCACGCTTTTCGTCCACTGAACCGGGCTGTAGAGCTGGCGGACCAGCGCATCGCGAATCGCCTCGGGCGTGGTTTCGCACTTCACGTCCACGTTGTTAACGATCGGGACTTCAGGCGCACTGAACGCTATTTTCGTCAGCTCCAGCGCCATTTTTTCCGCTGCGGGCTTCATCAGCGCGCAGTGGGAAGGCACGCTCACCGGCAGAGGCAGCGCACGCTTGGCGCCAGCAGCTTTACAGGCGACACCCGCGCGCTCTACGGCCTCTTTGTGGCCGGCAATCACCACCTGCCCCGGCGAGTTGTAGTTGACCGGAGAAACCACCTGCCCCAGGGCCGCTTCTTCACAGGCTTTGGCAATGGCGTCATCGTCCAGACCGATAATCGCCGCCATAGCGCCAGTGCCTTCCGGTACGGCTTCCTGCATCAGCTTACCGCGCAGTTCCACCAGACGCACCGCGTCCGCAAAAGCGATCACGCCCGCGCAGACCAGGGCGGAGTATTCGCCCAGGCTATGACCGGCCATCAGCGCAGGCGTTTTACCACCCTGCTTCTGCCAGACACGCCATAGCGCCACAGAGGCGGTCAGCAGCGCCGGCTGGGTCTGCCAGGTTTTGTTCAGCTCTTCTGCAGGACCTTCCTGAGTGAGCTTCCAGAGATCGTAGCCCAGAGCGTCAGAAGCTTCACGGAAAGTCGCTTCAATCTCCGGGTAGTCGGCCGCCATGGCAGACAGCATCCCCACGGTCTGAGAGCCCTGTCCCGGAAAGACAAATGCAAATTGCGTCATGTTTTTAATCCTTATTAATCAAAAACGAACCAGTGCCGAGCCCCAGGTAAAGCCACCGCCGAACGCTTCAAGCAGCAGCAGCTGACCGGGTTTGATTCGCCCGTCGCGAACGGCTTCGTCCAGCGCCGCAGGCACTGATGCCGCAGAGGTATTGCCGTGTCGGTCGAGCGTAACCACCACGTTATCCATCGACATACCGAGCTTTTTGGCCGTCGCGCCAATAATACGCAGGTTAGCCTGGTGCGGAACCAGCCAGTCGAGATCGCTACGGTCAAGATTGTTGGCCTTCAGCGTCTCATCAACGATATGGGCCAACTCGGTCACGGCAACTTTGAAGACTTCGTTACCCGCCATGGTGAGATAAATCGGGTTTTCCGGATTCACGCGATCGACGTTAGGCAGGGCCAGTAGTGAACCGTAGCTGCCATCGGCATGCAGGTGAGTAGAGATGATGCCAGGCTCTTCAGAGGCGCCAAGCACCACGGCACCCGCGCCGTCGCCGAAGATAATAATCGTGCCGCGATCGGCTGGATCGCAGGTACGCGCCAGCACGTCTGAGCCGATCACCAGCGCACGCTTCGCCGCGCCGTTTTTCACATACTGATCGGCAATGCTCAGCGCATAAGTAAAGCCTGCGCAGGCTGCAGCTACGTCAAAAGCCGGGCAGCCTTTAATCTCCAGCATCGCCTGAATCTGGCAGGCCGCGCTGGGAAATGCATGGGTGGAAGAGGTGGTGGCGACAATAATCAGGTCGATCTCTTCTTTGTTAACGCCAGCCATCTCAAGGGCGCGCAATGCGGCCTGATGACCCATAGTCGCCACGGTTTCGTCAGCGGCGGCGATACGACGTTCACGAATACCCGTACGGGTGACAATCCACTCGTCGGAAGTCTCCACCATTTTTTCCAGATCGGCGTTAGTACGCACCTGGCCGGGCAGGTAGCTGCCGGTGCCTATAATCTTTGTATACATGTACGCTCAGTCACTCTCGGGTAATACAGATTCCAGGCAAGCGGCGATTCGCTGAGGAACCTGCCGCTGCACCGCCTGCACTGCCTGTTCAATCGCGACCTCAAACGCTCGCTGATTGGCCGCACCATGGCTCTTAATCACGGTGCCGCGCAATCCTAACAGACAGGCGCCATTATACTGGTCGGGGTTGAGGTGACTGAATCGCCTTGCCAGCTTCTTTTGTAACCAATGCTTAAGCAAACGCAGCCACCACGACCGCCCTTTCTTCTCTTCCTGCGATTTCAGCAGAGAGAGAAACATTCTGACAACACCTTCCATCGTCTTGAGCGTAACGTTTCCGACAAAGCCGTCACAAACCAGCACGTCGGTCTTTCCCGTCAGTAGCTCGTTAGCTTCAAGATAGCCAATATAGTTCAGCCCGGGCAGGGTTTTTAACAGCGCCGCTGCATCGCGAATGCTATCGAGACCCTTAGTCTCTTCTTCACCGATGTTCAGCAACGCCACTCTTGGCTCAGGGATCCCCAGTACCTCTTCAGCCATCACGGACCCCATGATGGCGAACTGTACCAGCATGGTACTGTCGCAGGCGACATTCGCGCCCAAATCCAACACCACCGTTTTACCTTTACGCTGATTCGGCAATACCGACATCAACGCCGGCCGCTCGATCCCCTCCAGCGGCTTAAGCAATAATTTAGCCAGGCCCATCAGCGCACCGGTATTCCCGGCACTGACGCAGGCCTGCGCTCTGCCCTCTTTAACCAGTTCCAGCGCCACTCGCATAGAAGTTCCGCGACTGTTGCGCAGAGCCTGCGAAGGGCGTGCATCACTGGCCACAACCGATTCCGCCGCAATAATATGCAGACGCGAACGCTGCCCGAAATCGGCTCTGGCAAGTAATGGCGTGATGGCGTCGGGGTCACCGACAAGCAGAAGGTGCAGTTGAGTATTAGTACTCAGTGCCTGCAGGGCTGCAGGCACTGTAACGGCGGGGCCATGATCCCCGCCCATGGCATCTAACGCCAGCGTTAGATCGGTCAAGATATCGCCGGATTACTTAGCGATAACCTTGCGGCCGCGGTAGAAACCGTCGGCAGTAACATGGTGACGCAGGTGAGTCTCACCGGAAGTCTTGTCTACAGACACAGTGGCGGTGGTCAGGGCATCGTGAGAACGACGCATGCCACGCTTGGAACGGGTTGGTTTATTCTGTTGTACGGCCATGGACCTTACTCCTCAATTACTTACGCTTTAAACTGGCTAATACGGCAAATGGGTTTGGCTTTTGCGCCTCATCAGGCAGTTCACCAAAGACCATGTCCGCCTCGGACACTTCACAGTGTTCAGAATCATGCACCGGAACCACCGGCAGGGAGAGGATGATTTCATCTTCTACCAATGCCCGCAGATCGATTTCACCGAATTCGTTAACCTCAATCGGATCGTACGCTTCCGGCAGTGCTTCGGCCTGTTCGTCGTTAACAACCGGGCTGAAACACCAGGTCGCGTGAACCTGATGCGTAAACGGCTGGCCGCAGCGCTGGCAGCTTAGCGTTACCGTAACATCGGCATGGCCGGTGATAACGGCAAGGCGCTGGCTGTCGATAGCAAACGACATCGCACATTCAACATCACTGTCCACACTGACGACGGATTCGGCCACACGCTCCGCCTGTTCAGGCGTGTAGATGCCAAGATAGTCGAGGCGTTTCTGAGCGGTACGAACCGGATCCAGAGTCAGGGGTAATTTTACCTTTTGCATAGGGCGCGCATATTAACTTTGTAACGTCACGGAGTCAAAGGAAAAGGCGGAGCGGCCCTTCCTTTTGCTATTAATTCGCGCAAGCGCGAGTTCTCAGTTTAAAATGAAGGCCATCTATTCGCTATTTATAAACGGTAAAAAAGATGTCATCCGTCGTGCTTGCCTCCACCTCCCCGTTTCGCCGAATGCTGCTGGAAAAACTGGGCATCCCCTTTATTAGCGCCGCTCCCGAGGTCGATGAAACGCCAGTGCCTGGCGAATCGGCCCGTCAGTTGGTGACCCGACTGGCGCAGGCCAAGGCTCAGGCGCTGGCGGAACGCTATCCTGAGCATCTGATTATCGGCTCCGACCAGGTGTGCGTGCTGGACGGTGAAATCGCCGGTAAGCCCCACACTACCGAACGGGCCATGGCGCAGTTGAAGCAGGCCAGCGGCCATATTGTGACCTTCTATACCGGTCTGGCGCTCTATAACAGCGCTAACGGCCAGTTGCAAATCGAGTGCGAGCCTTTCGACGTACACTTTCGTCATCTGACGGAAGCGGAGATTCAGCGCTATGTGGAACGGGAGCAGCCCCTGAACTGTGCGGGGAGCTTTAAAAGCGAGGGGCTGGGAATTGCGCTGTTCGAAAAACTGGACGGTCGGGATCCCAATACCCTGGTGGGACTGCCGCTGATTGCGCTGTGTCGGATGCTAATTAATGAGGGGCGCAACCCGCTGGGCTGACCCCGTTATCGGTCAGGCGCCGCGCCGCAGCACCTTCAGGCAATGTCGGAGTTGCTCATCCATCGGCGCCTCTACCCGCATCACTTCACCGCTCTTCGGATGCGTGAAACGCAGCGCCGCGGCGTGCAGAAACAGACGATTCAACCCGGTATCCCCTAACTGCCTGTCGAAGTCGCGATCGCCATAGCGATCGTCAAAGGCAATAGGATGCCCTGCATGCAGCGTGTGAACGCGAATCTGGTGGGTACGTCCGGTCACCGGGCTACAGCGCACCAGGGTAGCAAACGCATAGCGCTCTTCCACCTTAAAGCGAGTTTCCGACGGCTTGCCCTCCTGACTGACCCGCACGATACGCTCACCGCTCTGCAGCATGTTCTTCAGCAACGGGGCCCGCACCGCCTTAACGTGGGACTGCCAGTGGCCGCGAACCAGCGCCAGGTAATCCTTCTGCATCCCCTTTTCGCGCAGTTGCTCATGCAGCGAACGCAGCGCGGACCGCTTCTTGGCTACCAGCAGTACGCCGGAGGTATCCCTGTCAAGGCGGTGCACCAACTCCAGGAAACGGGCTTCCGGACGCAGCGCCCGCAGCCCTTCGATCACGCCGAAGCTCAAACCGCTGCCGCCGTGCACCGCAGTTCCCGACGGCTTATTCAACACCAGAATATGTTCATCTTCATAAATAATGGCGTCGTTAAGCGCGGCCACTTTATCCAGATGCGGCGACAGCGCCGCCTCTTCGCGTTCCGCCACGCGCACCGGCGGAATGCGAACCTCATCCCCCGCCGCCAGCTTATATTCCGGCTTAATACGTTTCTTATTTACCCGCACCTCACCTTTACGCAAAATGCGGTAGATCATGCTCTTCGGCACCCCTTTAAGCTGGGTGCGCAAAAAATTATCGATACGTTGCCCCGCTTCATCGGCGGAGATGGCAACTATTTTTACGGATGGCGTCTCTGTTTTCATGGTCGGCGATTCTAATTATCGTCAGGGATTCGCGCCACTCATTTTTATCAGCCTATACTTATCATCAAGCCAGCTTTAAACAGCGAAACCGCCGTTTTTGTACGTTATTACAGCAACCAAAATGGCCCGGTTAAAAAACTGTGAGAAAGCCGGTGATAAAAGGCAAAAGTCATCTTGCTATAACGCGGTTAGCAGTGGAATAATGTCGCAGATTTCCGCTCTGATACTTTGTTATAACAAGAAGTTTTGCGGAATTACCCATTTTGTCTGAGCGTTCATCCACGCAGCAATGGCGTAAGACGTTATGAACTTTCAGACAGTTACGGGCTGCGGGTTGCAGACCTTACCGGTATACGGAATCTTCTCTGGCGAAACCAATCCAGGCTGTTCCCAAGGACTAATTGCGCTGCTTTTCCGGTTGAAAAGCAGGCTACCGATACTTTGCGCCTCATAGCACGCGACAACCGGGAGGTTGACGGCGATGCTCACTAGTCACGAGGCCATCGGTTCTTATCCGGCGAGTCGTCCCATGCCCGCAGCTCTGTCACTAATGCAAGAATAATGAGTTAGTTACGATGAAAAGAATGTTAATTAACGCAACTCAGCAGGAAGAGTTGCGTGTTGCCCTGGTCGACGGGCAGCGTCTGTACGACCTGGACATCGAAAGCCCGGGGCATGAACAGAAAAAAGCGAACATCTACAAAGGCAAGATCACCCGCATAGAACCCAGCCTGGAAGCGGCATTCGTCGACTATGGCGCCGAACGTCATGGCTTCCTTCCTCTCAAAGAGATCTCCCGCGAATACTTCCCCAGCAACTACTCTGCACATGGTCGTCCCAACATTAAGGATGTACTGCGTGAAGGTCAGGAAGTGATCGTCCAGATTGATAAAGAAGAGCGTGGCAACAAAGGGGCCGCGCTGACCACCTTTATCAGCCTGGCGGGCAGCTATCTGGTGCTGATGCCGAACAACCCTCGCGCTGGCGGCATTTCGCGCCGTATCGAAGGCGATGACCGTACCGAGCTTAAAGAGGCGCTGGCGTCTCTGGAAGTGCCGGACGGCATGGGGCTTATCGTTCGTACCGCAGGGGTCGGCAAATCCGCCGAAGCGCTGCAGTGGGACTTAAGCTTTCGCCTTAAGCACTGGGAAGCGATTAAAAAGGCCGCCGAAAGCCGCCCTGCTCCCTTCCTGATTCACCAGGAAAGCAACGTTATCGTGCGTGCATTCCGCGACTATCTGCGCCAGGATATTGGCGAGATTCTGATCGATAACCCGAAAGTGCTGGAGCTGGCGCGTCAGCATATCGCCGCGCTGGGCCGCCCCGATTTCAGCAGCAAAATCAAGCTGTATACCGGCGAAATCCCGCTGTTCAGCCATTATCAGATCGAGTCCCAGATTGAGTCCGCCTTCCAGCGCGAAGTGCGTCTGCCTTCCGGCGGCTCTATCGTTATCGATACCACCGAAGCGCTCACCGCTATCGATATCAACTCCGCACGCGCCACACGCGGCGGCGATATCGAAGAGACCGCCTTCAACACCAACCTGGAAGCGGCCGACGAGATCGCCCGCCAGCTGCGTCTGCGTGACCTTGGCGGCCTGATCGTTATCGACTTTATCGACATGACGCCGGTACGCCATCAGCGCGCCGTTGAAAACCGCCTGCGCGAAGCCGTGCGTCAGGACCGTGCCCGAATTCAGATCAGCCACATCTCCCGCTTTGGTCTGCTGGAGATGTCGCGTCAGCGTCTTAGCCCTTCCCTGGGCGAGTCCAGTCACCATGTGTGCCCACGCTGTAGCGGTACCGGCACCATCCGTGACAACGAATCACTGTCGCTCTCCATCCTGCGTCTGATCGAAGAAGAGGCGCTGAAGGAGAACACGAAAGAGGTGCACGCCATCGTTCCGGTGCCCATCGCCTCTTATCTGCTTAATGAAAAACGCGAAGCGGTTCACGCTATCGAAAAACGTCAGGGCGGCGTGCGCTGCGTCATCGTTCCGAGCGATCAGATGCAGACCCCGCACTACTCGGTACTGCGGGTACGCAGCGGCGAAGAGACCAATACGCTGAGCTACAAGCTGCCCAAGCTGCATGAAGAAGAGATGGCCATGCCGTCCGCCGATGATTTCCCGGAGCGACGCGCCCCTGAGCAACCTGCGCTGGCCGCGTTTGTGATGCCGGAGGTACCGCCTCTGCCGAGCGAGCCGGCCCCGACTGCCGCGCCTATCCAGCCTCAGGCCACGGCTGCCGCCGCTGTCGCCACGCCGGGTCTGGTTAGCCGTCTGTTCGGCGCCCTGAAGAAAGTCTTCGCCGGTGAGCCGGAAGCGGAAACCCCGGCCCAACAGGTCGAGGAAGCGCCGAAGAAATCCGAAGGCCGTCCGGATCGCCGTAACAATAACCGCCGTCAGAACAACAATCGCCGCGACCGGGGCGATCGTAACGAGCGCGGCAATCGTGACAGCCGCGATCGTGATAACCGCGAAGCTCGCGACAACCGCGACAATCGTGAAAATCGCGAGGAAAACCGCCGTAATCGCCGTCAGGCGCAGCAGCAGAATGCCGATACCCAGAAGACGCAGACTGCGGCAGATGCCGGTGAAGGCGAGAAGAACCGCGAGCCGCGTCGCGAACGCAACCGTCGCCGTAACAACGACGAGAAGCGTCAGACCCAGCAGGAAGCCAAAGTCGTAGAGCAGCAGGTGGAAAAGCAGGCCGAAACGGTCAGCGACGCCACCAGCGAAGAGCGTAAGGAAGAGCGCGTGCAGGTGATGCCGCGTCGTAAACAGCGCCAGCTGAGCCAGAAGGTCCGTATCACCGATGGCGCCGAAGACATCGCCATGGCGAATGACACCCAGTCTGGCACCGAAGTTGCGACTATTCCGTTGCCGGCCGTTGTCGAAGGCGAAACCGCGAAAGCGGCTGAAAAACCGGAAGAGCAGCGCAGTGAGGCGGGTGAGGAAAATACCGACGGCCGCAACGAGAATAACGCAGGTATGCCGCGTCGTTCTCGTCGTTCTCCGCGTCATCTGCGGGTTAGCGGCCAGCGTCGTCGCCGTTATCGTGACGAACGTTACCCGAGCCAGTCGCCGATGCCGATCGCCACAGGCTGCGCTTCTCCGGAGCTGGCATCCGGTAAGGTATGGATCAGCTATCCGGTGAACCGCGCTCAGGAGCAGGAGCTGCCGGAACAGCATACCCATTCCGATCAGCCGATTATCCCGCCGGTTCATCCGCAGAGCGAAACCGATGCGCAGCCGCAGGCTGTCGTACCAGAGCAGCCGATCGTGAAGACCGAGCATCCGGAAGCGATCGCTACCCCGGTGGACGAAGCGCCGCAGCTGATTGCCGAACGCGATGAAGCGACCGCTGAGCGGATTGCCGAAGAGGCTATTCCGGCTGAAGAACACGAGCCGCCGATGACGGCGGGTGGTAAACCTGCGAAGATCGTACCGCGTCAGGACGAAGTGCCTGCGCCGGTTGCAGAGCCGCAGCCGGAAATCGTCGAGCCGTCTGAAGTTATCGCTCAGGCCGAGGCTGAAGAGCAGCCTCAGGTTGAAGAGCTGCCGGAAGCCGTTGTCGAACCGCAGTCTCCGGTTGAAGAGCAGCCGCAGGCAGAACCGCAGCCGCAGGTTGAGGAAACCGCCGAGCCGGCGCCGGAAGTTCAGGCAGAACCAGAGGTTCAGGTAGCCTCACAGCCTGTCGCCACATCGGTAGAGGAGACGGCAAGCCGTCACGCCAGCGCTCCAATGAGCCGCGCACCGGCCCCGACCTGGGTGCCAGAGCCGCCGCGTCACAGCGACTGGGTGCGTCCAGCCTTTAACTTTAGCGGTAAGGGCTCTGCGGGTGGCCATAGCGCTACCCATCAGGCTACCGCCCCGGCGGGTAAACCGCAGCAGTAAGCCTGGCCTTAGCCGATAAAAGCCGACCCTTATGGGTCGGCTTTTTTATGGTTCATCGCGCTTTAGCATGGAATGTTTGAAAACGGAAGCTAAAAACCGGCAGAATATGATGATGTGGTGGGCTGTTCCGTTCACTTTGAGTCACTACTTCTCTGGTGATTCACAGCCAGTGAACGGAACCTTCTCCTGCGCTACATATTCATCAAGACAAATGGGCTAACCGCCGGTAACGTCATCTTCCCGCTAATCCGCGATGAACCTTTTTTATTGGCACTAAGAAACAGCCTGGTGTGATCGCTTTATTTATCGCATCACCAGGCTCCTCATTTCGTTTTTCCCCCAGCCCTACCCTGCGCCAGTTCCACTATTTTTCTCCCTGCAGGATCGCCAGAGATAAAAAAACCCGGTCAGCACAAGCTGACCGGGTCCGATTAGTGAAATTCGCGTTATGCGGTACGGCGGGCAAAATCCCGGGGCCGGAAGCCCAGCAGCGCCAGCGTGGCGAAGTAAGCCACAACCCCCACCAGCACCACCGCCATCAGACGCGCCAGTCGATACGGCATGCCCCCCTGCGACCACTCCGGCATCACATACAGCATCCCTACCAGCGCCGCCGCCATCACCACCACAGCAATCACCAGACGCACCAGGAAACGCATCCAGCCCGGCTGTGGCGTGAAAATATCCTGTTTACGCAACTGCCAGTAAAGCAGGCTGGCGTTCAGACAAGCCGCCAGACCGATAGAGAGCGCCAGACCGGCATGCTTCAACGGGCCGATAAACGCCAGGTTCATCAGTTGGGTCATAATCAGGGTCACAATCGCAATCTTCACCGGGGTTTTAATGTCCTGGCGCGAATAGAAGCCCGGCGCCAGCACCTTCACCACGATCAACCCCATCAAGCCTACCGCATAGGCCACCAGCGCCCTCTGGGTCATCGCGGCATCGAAGGCGCTGAATTTACCGTACTGAAACAGCGATACGGTCAGCGGTTTAGCCAGCACGCCAAGCGCCACGGCACTGGGCAGCGCCAGCAGAAAACAGAGACGCAGCCCCCAGTCCATCAGGCGGCAGTATTCATCATGATTACCGCTGGCGAAGCTTTTCGAGAGCGACGGCAGCAGAATGGTGCCCAATGCCACGCCCAGCACGCCGGAAGGAAACTCCATCAGGCGATCGGCATAGTACATCCAGGAGACCGAACCGGAGACCAGAAACGAAGCGAAAATGGTGTTGATAATAAGCGAGATCTGGCTGACCGAAACGCCGAGGATTGCGGGCCCCATCTGTTTCACCACCCGCAGCGCCCCGGCGTTTTTAAAGCTCACGCGCGGCAGCACCAGCATGCCAATTTTTTTCAGATGTGGCAGCTGGTAAAACAGCTGTAGCACACCGCCGACGGTGACCGCCCAGCCCAATGCCAGTACCGGAGGATTAAAGTAAGGCGCGGCAAACAGCGCAAAACCAATCATGCTGATATTCAGCAGCGTGGGAGCAAAGGCCGGCACCGAAAAGCGGTTCCAGGTATTGAGAATGGCCCCCACCAGCGATGCCAGCGAGATCAACAGGATATAAGGAAAGGTAATCCGCAGCAGCTGGCTGGTGAGGTTAAATTTATCCGCCGTATCGGCAAAGCCCGGCGCCGTAATCATAATCACCCAGGGCGCCGCCAGCATTCCGGCGATGGTGACCACCGCCAACGCCAGGGTCAACAGCCCGGAGACATAGGCGATAAACAGCCGGGTCGCCTCTTCACCCTCTTTGCTCTTGTATTCCGCAAGGATAGGCACAAAGGCCTGGGAGAAGGCCCCTTCGGCAAAGATCCGCCGTAACAGGTTGGGAAGTTTAAACGCCACAAAGAAGGCGTCTGTCGCCATCCCTGCGCCAAAGGCGCGCGCCACAATGGCATCGCGTGCAAAACCCAGCACGCGTGAAAACATGGTCATAGAGCTGACTGCCGCCAGCGATTTTAATAAATTCATGGATCCCTTGTTCCATAGACAACGCGGGCGCCTGTAATACAGGCGCCGGTCTGATTAGGAAGCGCTTAGTCTACCCGAGCTAAAATGAATTACTACCGGGAGTTGTTACCGTTGGTTATTCGCTGACGGCCTCGCGCCACAGCTGCTCCACCACGCGCTGGGCACGTAACGCCTCTTCGCCCGAGGTTTCCGGAACCGTCTGATTTGCCACACAATCGATAAAATGGCGGGCGCAGCCCGCAAAACCGCGTTGCTCAAGGGTACTCTGCCAGCCAGGCACCGGCAGGGTCACTACGCCTGCGCCCCGCTCTTCACGCCACTCGCGCATATCGGTTACCTCAAGCCAACCGCCGTCGGTCACCATCTGTACCTGCTCGCGCTGGCTACCAGCCCGGCGATGCATGCAGGTGGTGACCTGGAGTTGAGAACGCTGGAAGTGATGCTCGGCCCACAGCATCTGCCCTTCATCATTGGTACAGATAGCACCGCTGGATAGCCTGGCATCCCCCCCGGCCAGCCACAAAGCGGTATCCACCAGATGCAGATAGTCATCGAGCAGGGTAAAGCGCAGATCGCCGGGGCCGATGCTGTCGGCACGATGTTTATCCATGCGCAACGAGGCCCGTTCGCCGGTTGTCGCCTTCAGCGCCTGGTAGCGCGGCGCAAAGCGACGGTTGAAGCCGACCATCAGCGACAGCCGCTGCTGGCTGGCCTGCGCCACCAGCTTTTCGGCATCGCGCAGATTTTCCGCCAGCGGTTTATCCACGCAGACGTGGACTCCGGCGCTGAGCAGTTCGCTGACCACCGCGTAATGGCTGGCGGTAGCGCTGTGAACAAAGACCGCATCGCACTGCGCAGCCAGCGCCGCCAGCGATGAGAAATAGTCGATACGATACGTCTGGCAAACCGGTAGCGCCCGTTCGCGGGTGGGCGAAAACGCCCCCACCAGTTGCCAGTCACTGGCGGCGGCCAGCACCGGCAGCCAGGCCTTTTGCGCGATGCTCCCCAGCCCCACCACCCCAATACGTAGCTGCCTCATCGCTTAGTCTCCCAGGTGCGCCAGCAGAGAATCGAGACGCGCTTTAAGCTCCGCCACTTCCTGCTCCAGCTGTTCCACACGCTGCGTCAGACCAGGAGCACTGGCCTGCGGTTCAGCGATTTCCGGCTCCGCTGCCGCCACTTCACCGCAGAACAGATGCATATAGCGGCTTTCGCGTTTGCCCGCCTCCCGGGGCAAACGTGCCACAAAGGGGCCGTCATCGCGCTGAGCCAGTCTTTCCAGGGTATTTTCCAGTTCCGTCATATCGGTGAACTCATGCATTCGGGCACAGCGGCTACGCAGCTCACCCGGCGTCTGAGCGCCGCGCAGCAACAGCGTCGTCACCAGCGCCACCTCCGCCGTGGAAAGTTTCAGATCGCCAAAGGCCGAATTGCAAAAACGCTGCTCATATTTGGTCACCCGACTGCCGAAACCGCTTTGGGTGCTGACGTAGTGGCGTTTGACCAGCTCATCCAGGGTCTCCTGGACGTCAATGTTGGAAAGGTTCATCACCGGATCGCGGTTGGTTTTCTGATTACAGGCAACGACAACGCCATTAAGGGACATAGGGTATTGATCCGGGGTGGTGACCTGCTTTTCCAACAGGCAGCCAATCAGACGGGCCTGAAGCGGGCTGAACTGATACTTCATCTTCTCTCCTTTGAGCAAGCTTTAGCGGCCGGGGACCCATGATGGGGTCGTCAGCGCCGTTAGCACGTGATCGCGCCAGACGCCGTTAATCAACAGATAGTCGTGGGCATAGCCCTCTTTTTTGAATCCCAACCGGGCGAGCAGCGCGCCACTGCGCTGATTGTGAGGCATGTAGTTAGCCATAATACGATGAATATGCTGGGTGCGCTGCATATAACGAATGGCGGAGGTCAGCGCCTCGAACATGATCCCCTGCCCCTGCCATTTCTCACCCAGCGAATAGCCCAGATAGCAGGCATGGAACGAGCCGCGCACCACATTAGAGAAGTTAGCCACGCCGCGGATCTCATGTTCGTCGGGATCCAGCAGGGCAAAATAGAAGGCGCTGCCCTGACGGTGCAGCTCTTCGATCATCGCCAAACGCGGCTGCCAGCCTGAAGGATAACAGTGACTTTCATCGCGCACCGGCTCCCAGGGCTTAAGAAACTGGCGATTTTCCGCGTAATAGTCGGCCAGTCGCCATGCGTCTCTGGCATGGACCAGCCGCACAACCAGACGCTCTGTCGTGAGTCGCGCTTTCGGGACATGACTACGGTAGCCAAACATCTTATTCCCTGTCTCCTTATCTCTTATGTTCGTCGCTTTGGTCATCCGGCTCAGATTCTCTTACTATAAACGTCCGGTAACCCGCGTGAAAACAGCAACATGCCCTTTTTTGCGTTCGCTCTCCCTTTGCGTCATTCAGGCGTTCAACCAGGCATCGTGCAGTTGCTGAAGATCGATCTTCTTCATCGGGTACAGCGCTTGCATCACCTGATACGCTTTATGCTGCTGGCGCCCGTCCAGCAGCATCGGCAGCTCCCGCGGCAGAATCTGCCAACACTGACCGAAGGCATCGCGCAGCCAACCGCAGGCGATCTCCTGTCCCCCCTCGCCCAGAATCCGCCACAGCCTGTCGATCTCATTCTGGCTGTCACACCAGACGCACAGCGAAAAGGCGCTGGACAGCACAAAATCGTGGGAATGATCGTTTTCCTGTAACAGGAAAGGCTGGCCACACAGCAGAAAGCGCGACTGCTGGAGCGTACCGTCCGGATTGAGGATCGCCTCCTCCCTCTCACAGGGGGCCAGGGCGTTTCCCCAGGCGGCAATCGCCTCATTTCCCCGACCATATAGCGCATCGCAGAACATCATTCCGGGCGCAATCTCATCACGATCCGCCAGCCGTAGCTGCCAGTTAAGGCCGAAGGGATCCGCCAGCCAGCCAAAACAGTCGCTGAACGGGTAGCTGTCCAGCGCCATCAGTTCGCTTCCGCCTTCGCTTAGCGCCGCCCACAGTCGCTCAAGCCGCTCGCGAGAGCTGCAGTCGACACGCAGAAACTGGGCAGGGGAAAACGGCATTTTCGCATCGCCGTTAAGCGCCAGGAGCTCACAGTCCCAGAGACTAAAATCGACGGTCATCACCGTTCCCCGGGGGAGATGACGATCGTCCGGGTAGTAGTTACGCATCCGCTCATGGCCGTTTTCAAACGCCTGTAGCCAGAAACTGACCGCCTCCTGCGCCCGTTCCTGTAGCCACAGACAGGGAACTATTTTGTTCATCTTTCCCCTCCTCGCCAGCCTAACCATTACTATAGTGCATGGCGGATGGCCAAACAGACGCAAATCAATCCGCCAGCCCTCATCGTCCTCTGCCCGCCGGGGAGTTTTCAGTTTTTTCTGCTGGTTATCTTCCCGCTGGTGCAGGATGCTGCTTTGTGTCAGGATCTGAGGATCCGGCATGCAAAAGAGGAATGCTATGAAAAAGTTTGTAATGGCCGCGGCGCTGGTGATTGGCGGCCTGCTGGCAGGATGTAACCAGCTCACGTCTTATACTATCAGCGAACAGGAGATTAACCAGGCGCTGGCGAAGCGCAATGATTTCTCCAAAGATATTGGTGTGCCCGGCGTGGCCGATGCCCATATCGTACTGACCAACCTGGCCAGCCAGATTGGCCGTGAAGAACCCAATAAGGTCACCCTGACCGGGGATGCCCAGTTGGATATGAGTTCGCTGTTCGGTAATCAGAAAGCCACCATGAAGCTTACCCTGAAAGCGCAACCCTTCTTCAATGCGGAACAGGGCGCTATTTACCTGCGTGAAATGGAAGTAGTGGACACGACCATCGAACCGAAAAAGATGGAGTCGGTACTCCAGACTATCGTTCCCTATCTGAATCAGTCGCTGCGTAGCTACTTTAACCAGAAACCGGCCTACGTTTTGCGCGAAGACAACAGTAAAGGCGAAGCCATGGCGAAGAAATACGCCAAAGGCATTGAAGTGAAACCCGGCGAGATAATCATCCCCTTCACGGATTAATCCTCCCCCGCCCCCCCGGAAAATTTTACGCCGGGGGGTGCAAAGGAAAACGTTTCCGCTTATCCTTAGTGCCCGGCATAATCAGGCCCCACCCGACCGATTCCCTTTAGCCGGAGCACCTCCATGACCGAACAGATCCAGGTTTTAAAAATCCGCCGCCCCGATGACTGGCACCTTCACCTGCGCGATGGCGAAATGCTGCAGACCGTAGTTCCCTGGACCAGCGCCACCTTTGGCCGGGCGATTGTGATGCCCAACCTGGTCCCGCCGGTAACCACGGTAGAAGCCGCCCAGGCCTATCGCCAGCGCATTCTGGACGCCGTTCCCGCCAATCACCACTTTGAGCCGCTGATGACCTGCTATCTGATCGATTCCCTCGATCCGGATGAGCTGGAGCGCGGTATGAAAGCGGGCGTCTTTACCGCAGCCAAACTCTACCCGGCCAACGCGACCACCAACTCCAGCCACGGCGTCACCAGCATTGATGCCATTATGCCGGTACTGGAGCGGATGGAAAAAATCGGTATGCCTCTGTTGGTACACGGTGAAGTCACCCATGCCGATATCGATATTTTCGACCGTGAAGCGCGCTTTATTGAAACCGTGATGGAACCGCTGCGCCAGCGTCTACCCGGCCTGAAAGTGGTGTTCGAGCATATCACTACCCAGGAAGCAGCCTGGTATGTACGCGACGGCAACGAGCGGCTGGCGGCCACCATTACGCCTCAGCATCTGATGTTTAACCGTAATCATATGCTGGTCGGCGGCGTGCGCCCGCACCTCTACTGCCTGCCGATCCTCAAGCGCAACGTGCATCAACAGGCTCTGCGCGAGCTGGTCGCCAGCGGCTGCGATCGCGTCTTCCTGGGGACTGACTCCGCGCCACATCCCCGCCACCGTAAAGAGGCCTGCTGCGGCTGCGCAGGCTGTTTTAACGCCCCGGCAGCTATGGGCGCCTACGCCACGGTGTTTGAAGAGCTGGACGCGCTGGCGCATCTGGAAGCCTTCTGTTCGCTCAATGGCCCACGCTTCTATGGGTTGCCGGTCAATGAAGAGACCATTGAACTGGTGCGTGAACCGCAACAGATGCCGGAAAGTATTGCCCTTAGCGATGATGCTTTAATCCCTTTCCTGGCGGGTGAGACTCTGGCCTGGTCGGTTAAACGCTAACGGCTGACGATAATCGTCATTCCCCTGTTGCAAGTCGCACGGCTTAACTGTATATATATACAGCATCACCAACAGGGGATTTTTTTATGCGTATTGAAGTGACCATTGCCAGGACCACGGTGTTGCCGCCCGGCGCTCTCGACGCGCTTAGCGGCGAATTCTCGCGTCGTATTGAAAATGCCTTTCCCGAAAGCCCGGGGCAGATTCTGGTGCGCTATGCCGCCAGCAATAATCTCTCCGTCATTGGCGGTTCGTCGGATGATAAAGAACGCATTCGCGACATTCTGCAGGAAACCTGGGAAAGCGCCGACGACTGGTTTTACTCCGCCTGACGCCCCTCTCTTTCTTTGTGCTATTTTGCCGGGATTCGCCGCCCGGCTTTTTTCCCTCCGTTACGTTTCTTAAGAATACTCTCTGAAATTTTAATCCCATTCCCATCGAAACGATGATTTATTGCTCGTATTAATCAAAAAAAGCGCAATCAGTAATCTTAATTTTTATTCAGACTGCAGTACTGGTTGTTTTTTGATATAATGATACTGCTTCACGAATAAAATATGCATTGATCCTCACAGTCCGTTGCTACAAACACGTATTAAGGGGGTATCATGGAAAAAAATAACGAAGTAATTCAGACTCATCCCCTTGTCGGATGGGATATCAGCACCGTAGACAGTTACGATGCTCTGATGTTACGCCTGCACTACCTGACCGCGAATCAAGCTCAGCCGGACGAAACTGAAGTTGGCCAGACCCTTTGGTTAACCACCGATGTTGCCCGCCAGTTTATTTCTATTCTCGAGGCGGGAATAGCCAAAATCGAATCGGGGGAATACCCGGTGAATGACCATCTTAAGCACTAAATCAAAAATAAATCATTGCAAGGCGCCGACACGGCGCCTTTTTTATTTTTCGGGCTTGTGTGTTATCAACAGGTTAATTACCCTGCAGTGATAGCACCACAATAGAGAGAGCAGCATGGATTACGATTTAATCATCGTCGGGAGCGGTTCGACAGGCGCCGCCGCTGGCTGGTACGCCACCCGTGCCGGTCTGCGGGTCTTAATGACGGACAGCGCCCATCCTCCCCATGACGAAGGCAGCCATCACGGCGCCACCCGCCTGATTCGCCACGCTTACGGCGAAGGCGAAAAGTACCTGCCGCTGGTCCTGCGGGCCCAGGAGCTGTGGGATGAGTTACATAAAGAGAGCGGCGAGCGCATCTTCGCTCGTACCGGGGTGCTGAATCTGGGCCCTGCCAGCTCCGATTTTATGCATAACGTCGAGCAGAGCGCAGCACAGTGGAAGCTGCCGCTGGAAAAGCTTGATGCTCAGGCATTAGTAACCCGCTGGCCGCAGGTTGCCGTACCGGACGACTATCTGGGACTGTTCGAACCCAACTCAGGCGTGCTGTACTGCGAAACGGCGATTACGGCCTGGATCCGCCTTGCCCGTGAGGCGGGATGTGCTCAACTCTTTAACTGCCCGGTCACGGAGATACGCCGCTGTGAGGGTGGCGTTGAAGTGGAAACTATCGACGGCACTTACAGCGCCCCCAGAATACTGATTAGCGCTGGTACCTGGGTTAAACGTCTGGTGCCCAATCTGCCCGTCACGCCAGTACGTAAAATCTTCGCCTGGCACCAGGCCGATGGCCGCTACAGCGCAGAAAATCACTTCCCGGCCTTTACCGGCGAGCTGCCCAATGGCGATCAATTCTACGGCTTCCCCGCCGAAAATAACGAACTGAAAATCGGTAAACACAACGGCGGACAGCTTATCGACTCGCCTGACCAGCGTCAGCCGTTCGGTGCCCTGCCCGGCGACGGCAGCGAGGTATTCAGCTTTCTGCGCCAGATTCTTCCCGGCGTGGGCGTCTGTCTGCACGGCGCAGCCTGTACTTACGATAACTCCCCGGACGAGGATTTTATCATCGACAGGCTACCGGATATGCCGGAAGCCATGGTGATTACCGGTTTGAGCGGACACGGCTTTAAGTTCGCCAGCGTACTGGGCGAGATCGCCTGCGATTTTGCCCGCGGTAACCCATCGCCCTTCGATCTCACCCCTTTCCGACTTAGCCGCTTTAGCTGACCCCTCTGCCGGCTTATTGACTGGCCGGCAGATTCTCTGCCTGACGTTCCAGCTTCTGCACCAGGCGATGCGCCTCTTCTTCACTCCCCACAGCAGGCGCCGACCCGTGCAGCGGCTTACGCGCGGTTTCACGCATAAAGAAAGCGGTGATCACCCCGATAACGCCAGCCCCCATCAGATACCAGGCCGGAATCATCACGTTACCGGTCTTTTCCACCAGCCAGCTGGTCAGCAGCGGCGTGGTGCCGCCAAACAGCGAGACCGACAGGTTAAAGCCAATGGCCAGCGCGCTGTAACGCACTTCGGTGGTAAATAGCGCAGGCAGAGTGGCCGGCATGGTGCCGCTAAAGCAGGTGTGCAGTACGCCCAGGATCACCAGCCCCAGGAAGATGGCCGACATCGAGCCGCTACCAATCAGCCACAGCGCCGGAATCGCCAGCACGATAAGGCCGATGGCGCCACACATAATCACCGGACGACGGCCAAGCCTGTCATTCCAGTACCCCGAAGCCAGGGTCAGCGGCATCATAATAAACATGACCACCATCACCAGCATCAGGCCGCTCAGCTCGCTCATTCCCAGCACGCTGGTCAGATAGCTGGGCATGTATGACGTCAACATATAGTTAGAGACGTTAAACACCAGCACCAGGCCAACACATCTCAGCATCTGGATGCGGTAACGTGACAGCATTTCCCACAGACCAATCTGCGGTTTGCTGTGCTCCAGCGCCTCCTGTTTTTCCATATGCTTCTGGAAGGCCGGCGTCTCTTCAAGCTTCAGACGGATGTAGAGCCCGAACAGCCCCAACGGCCCGGCGATAAAGAACGGAATACGCCAGCCCCAGCTCATAAGCTGCTGCTGGGTCAACAGCGCGGTCATGCCAGTGACCAGTATCGCCCCCAGCAGATAGCCAGACAGCGTACCAAACTCCAGCCAACTGCCCATAAAACCACGCCGCTTATCGGTGGAGTATTCCGCAATAAAAGTCGCCGCACCGCCGTATTCACCGCCGGTAGAGAACCCCTGAACCAGACGCGCCACCAGCAACAGCAGCGGTGCCGCAATCCCTATCTGGTCGTAACCGGGGATCAGGCCGATACAGAAGGTCCCTATCGCCATCATGATCATGGTGAAAGCCAGTACCTTCTGGCGACCAATACGATCCCCCAGCGGTCCAAATACCATGCCGCCCAGCGGACGAACCAGGAAGGCGGCGGCAAAAGCGCCAAAGGTGGCAATAAGCTGAACCGCCGGGCTGCCGCCGGGAAAGAAGACCTTACCGATGGTAACGGCCAGGAAACTGTAAACGCCAAAATCAAACCACTCCATGGCGTTACCCAGGGCAGCGGCGCCAACGGCGCGCTTAAGCATCTGCTGATCGACAATCGTAATATCATCGACCGATAGCGTTTTCTTCTGACGCTTGCGCCAGAAACTATGGCGCTGAGCCTGTTGTTTTTCCGAATGATTGCTCATGAATATCCCTCAGATAATGACCTGATTATGCTGACGGCATCATAGCTTTCTCGTCCTTGTTGCGCGTGGTACTCCGCCAACAGGCGCCACGCAGGGTGTGAAAGCTATAACGCAGAGAAAAATCGGGGGCTATCTGTAGCATGCCGCCCGACTTACATAACTTTAATTTACACAAAAATCTACCTGCAATCAAATTTGCGACTTTTATCACTATCATTTGCGACATATTGCAGCAATAAACATCAATAAAATGACGTTTTTATAGTGAAAAACACCAATGAAATTACAGTGCGGGATAGCGCTATGGTGAATAATACAACTATCCATAAGGTGATTTACCATCGGTGATAATGGAAAAGAGTATCACCCGGGTTGCTTATTTAACCCTGAAATAGCGTATGAGATTGACACTTATTGACAAACAATAGCATATCATCTTTTTCAGAAAAATTATTTGATGATTAAAAAAGTTAGAATAAATTGTTATTTTTCATTGCAGTACATCTCATCACCATTGATAGCACACCATTAATTCTGCATTATTGATAATAAATAGCATTTCTTTTTCATATTTTTTGAATATCATAAAAATACTATTCCCTGACGTTATTTTTTTGTTGCAGATAGTAATTTTCCAGGACACATTTAGCGCTACCGATAATTATTTTGGCAATTCTGATATGCAATGGCGTAATTCACCATCGCGCTACGGGCATCTTGCGCTCCTGTTCCACTGGCTGGTGGCGTTAACGGTCTATGGTATGTTTGGCTTAGGTCTGTGGATGGTCACGCTGGGTTATTACGACGGCTGGTACCATAAGGCGCCTGAACTGCATAAAAGTATCGGCATTATGCTGCTGCTGGTTATGCTGGCCCGCGTAGTCTGGCGCTGGATATCACCACCGCCTCCCCCACTTGACAGTTATTCGCGCTTTACCCGCGTTAGTGCGGCGGTGGCGCACCTGCTACTCTATTTTGGTCTGTTCGCCATTATCTTTACCGGCTATCTGATCTCTACCGCCGATGGTAAACCCATTAACGTTTTCGGCTGGTTTGAGGTTCCCGCCACGCTGAGCGGCGCGGGCGAGCAGGCCGATCTGGCAGGAGATATTCACCTGTGGCTCGCCTGGGGCGTGGTATTACTCTCCCTCGCTCATGGGCTGGCCGCATTAAAGCACCACTTAATTGATAAAGACGTTACGCTCTGGCGCATGCTGGGCAAAACGTCACGTTAACTATGGAGTGAAATGATGAAAAAATGCCTGCTGGGACTGACCCTTGGCGCCATGATGTTCACCAGCGCCCCGGCGCTGGCCGCGGAGTACAAGATCGATAAAGAGGGGCAGCACGCCTTTATCAACTTCCGAATCCAGCACCTTGGCTACAGCTGGCTGTACGGAACCTTTAAAGACTTCGACGGCGGCTTTACCTTCGATGAAAAGAACCCTGCCGCCGATAAAGTGAATGTCACCATCAATACCAATAGCCTGGACACCAACCACGCCGAGCGCGATAAGCATCTGCGCAGCGCCGATTTCCTGAACACAGGAAAATTCCCGCAGGCCACTTTCACCTCAACGGAAGTGAAGAAAGATGGCGACGAACTGGACATCACCGGTAATCTGACGCTGAACGGCGTCACTAAGCCGGTAACCCTGGAAGCAAAACTGCTGGGCCAGGGAGACGATCCCTGGGGCGGCTATCGCGCAGGCTTTGAAGCGGAAGGGAAAATTCGCCTGAAAGACTTCAATATCACCAAAGATCTGGGTCCGGCCTCTCAGGAAGTGGATCTGATTATCTCCGTGGAAGGGGTTCGTCAATAATTCCCCAGCCCCGCCGGGCGGCGGGGCGATTTCCTTAGTCGGGATCGGGAATACCGGTCAGGGTATTCAGCCGTCCGCGCGACTTGTTAAAGATCTTCATTCCATTTTCACGCTTTGCCCGACGCTGGCGTTGCTCTTCCGGCGACAGTTGCAGTTCATCACGACAGAGTTCGCTGCAGCAGCCCTGATACTGCTCCGCACAGCGAGGACACTGAATAAACAGCAGGTGACAGCCGTCGTTTTTACAGTTGGTGTGGCTGTCACAGGGGGTACCACACTGGTGGCAATGGGCGATAACATCTTCAGTAATCCGCTCACCAAGACGTTCATCGAACACAAAGTTCTTACCCACAAAACGCACCGGCAACCCCTGTTCCCTGGCCCGACGCGCATATTCAATAATGCCGCCCTCAATATGATACACCTGCTTAAAGCCGTTATGCCGCATCCAGGCGCTGGCCTTTTCACAGCGAATACCGCCGGTGCAGTACATCACAATCTTTTTCTCGCGGTGAGGCTCCATCATCTCTACCGCTTTCGGTAGCTGTTCGCGGAAAGTATCGGCCGGGATCTCCAGCGCCCGCTCAAAGTGACCGACTTCGTACTCATAGTGATTACGCATATCGATAAACAGCGCGTCGGGATCGTCCAGCATGGCGTTAACGCCGTCGGCGGTCAGGTACTCACCCACGTTCGAAGGATCGAAGTTGGGATCCTCAATACCATCCGCCACGATGCGCTCGCGCACCTTCATGCGCAGCACCCAGAACGATTTTCCGTCATCGTCCAGCGCGATATTCAGACGCAGGCCGTCCAGCGCCGGGTGAAAACCGTACAGCGTCTGGCGCAAGGACTCCACCCGGCTCTGGGGCACGCTGATTTGCGCGTTGATACCCTCATGGGCCAGATAGACCCGACCAAAGACCTTAAGGGCCGTCAGCGCCTGATACAGCGCATCACGGGTCGCTTTGGGATCGTCGATAGTAAAATATTTATAGAACGAGATGGTGATGCGCGGTTCGCTTTCAGCCAGCATGCGCGCTTTCAACTCCTCGTTACTGATTCGGTTATGTAACACTGGCATGGTGTTTTTTCCTGCAATCGGTAAACGCTTATCTGTGGCGCGGCATCATATAGCAACAGCGGCCAATTTACATCCACACATTTTACGCTACATTCTGCACACAATATGATGCCGCCTGCGCCAAATATGGCGAGAGTTCAGCCACCCGGTGCTCGCGGTTTTGGCGGTGACACAAATAAATGTCACAATATAGCTCTTCGTGGCGTTGCCATTAGTTGATGGAATTTTCATGACTCATTTACCACAATTTTCCCGCGCCCTGCTGCACCCCCGATACTGGCTCACCTGGTTGGGTATCGGCGTACTCTGGCTGGTGGTACTGCTTCCCTACCCGGTTATCTGGCGTATCGGCCGTCTGCTCGGCTGGCTGTCGATGAAGTTGATTAAACGTCGGGCGCAGATTGCCCATCGTAACCTTGAGCTGTGCTTCCCCGAGATGTCGGAAGCAGAGCGCCAGCGCCTGGTACGGCAGAATTTCGAATCCGTGGGTATGGGGGTTCTGGAAACGGGTATGGCCTGGTTCTGGCCTGACTGGCGTATCGCCCGCTGGTCAGAGGTTTCAGGCATGGGGCCAGTAAAAGAGCTACACGCCCGGAAAAAAGGCATTTTGCTGATCGGGGTTCACTTTCTGACCCTGGAGTTAGGAGCCCGGATGTTTGGCATGCAGGAGCCGGGCATTGGCGTCTATCGTCCCAACGATAACCCGGTGCTCGACTGGTTACAGACCTGGGGGCGAATGCGCTCCAACAAAGACATGATCGACCGAAAAGACCTGAAAGGGATGATCAGGGCGCTGAAAGGCGGTGAGGTGGTCTGGTATGCCCCGGATCATGACTACGGCCCGCGTACCAGCGTCTTCGTGCCTTTCTTCGCGGTGGATCAGGCCGCCACGACTTCTGGCACCTGGATGCTGGCCCGCACCTCTAAGGCCTGTATCGTCCCCTTTGTGCCGCGCCGCAAGCCGAACGGCAAAGGCTATGAGCTGATTATGCTGGAGCCGGAAAACGATCCGCCGCTGGAAAGCGCGGAAGCCACCGCAGCCTGGATGAACAAGGTGGTCGAGCGCTGCATTATGATGGCTCCCGACCAATATATGTGGTTACACCGCCGCTTTAAGACCCGCCCGGAAGGGGTTCCTTCCCGCTATTAGTCATATCCTGCGCCCGGGGCACTCCCGGGCGCCTGAATCCCACGTCGATCTAAACCTGCTAATTTTTTTCCACGATATTTTCTGCTGCGCCACAGTTCGTCTATTCTTTCCAGAAATCAGGTCAACTCAGGGAGCACGCTATGTCAATGTACACCACGCTTGAAGAAGCCATCGACGCCGCACGCGAAGAGTTTATTGCCACCAACGGCGAAGATACCCCCGTCCAGCAACTGGCCCTGCAGAAATATATTCTGCAGGATGGCGACGTTATGTGGCTGGCCGAATTCTTCGCTACCGAAGAGGAAGAGGGAGAATGCCTGCCGCTGTTTAGCGCAGAGGCGGCCCAGGAGGTCTTCGATGGTGACTATGAAGATATTGAAATCGAAGAGGAGTGGCAGGAAGAGAACACCCTGCATGAATGGGACGAGGGCGAGTTCCAGCTCGAACCGCCGCTGGATACCGAAGAGGGGGAAGCCGCGGCGGACGAGTGGGACGAGCGCTGAGTGACGGTTTATCGCGTTTAGCCGGGGCAGATAATGATTCTGCCCGACTCAATGGTCATCTTAACCGGACAGCCGATTTCAAACCCGGCTTCACTCAGCCGGCGGCCTTTCAGATGCAGGCTGGGGCGGCGGTCGTAGCAAGTTGTTTTGCAGGTCAGGCTATTTTCGTGACGCTGATATATCCGACGGTCAGGTTGCGTTGCGTTTTGGAAATAGCGGGGCGTGGCTTATGATGGGTATCAGCCATAATCAACTCCTTGTTAGTTGGTTGTGGTTAGCGGCCTGTCAGTGTTCGTGCACTGGCGGGTCGCGTCTGTATTAATCAGTGGGTCTTGCTTCTCTCTTCCTCCTTTGAATAAAAAATCGCTATTGGTATTTTAACCTGTAATAAATCACAGTGGTGGGCTGAATTTCTGTTTCCTGAATCTGGCTTGCAATATTCCTGTGTGTTTTCAGTGTTATTTCATTGACGGGGAATATTATTACTGCGGTGCTGTTTTCAGGCGGAATATGTCACGCTGATGAAGGTTCCGTTCACTTTAAGGTTATTTTTTATATGTCGGTTTCGGAACCGGTGAACGGACCAGTCCACTACCGCCCCATATTCCACCGCTTTTATTCTGAAACAGAGCCTCAGGAATGATATTGACTACCAGGCGCCGGAGCTGCCTGTCACCCTCACCCCGGCCCTCTCCCTGAAAGGGAGAGGGAGTATTCCCCTGACCCGTTCTACCTGCTGTGAATCAACAGAGAAGCAGTCGCGAAAAGTGAACGGAACAGTCCACTACCGCCCCATATTCCGCCGCTTTTATTCTGAAACAGAGCCTCAATGATATTGACTACCAGGCGCCGGAGCTGCCTGTCACCCTCACCCCGCCCTCTCCCTGAAAGGGAGAGGGCGTATTCCCCTGACCCGTTCACCGTAAGGGAGAAAGAAATTACTCGTAAGGCCCATGATGGCTATCTATCGGCAGCAACAGGGTATCGAAGACCAGCGAAAACGGCAGGTCAAGCACCGTCACATAGCGCCACGGCGAGTCGCGCAAATCCCACTGTACACCGGGGTAGTACTGATTACCGTTGCCCTGCCCCGGTATCGTACGGCTGATAATACTGCCGCAGCCGCTCAAAAGCAGAGCGGCAATAATGACAAAGATAATTCTCAACGGCTATCCTCTTTAGACGTCCGCGCCCGTCCCGGGCAAAAAAAAGCCGACGTTACCGCCGGCATATTCCTTATCACTGAGCCTTAAGCGTCTCAGGATTTAACGTTACCGACTGATATTGCTGAACCCATGAAGAGTAGCGATCCGGGTTCGCCCAGACGCGATAGTGCATCCGCGTCATGGTCACCGGGTCGCTCAGCAGCACCAGGCGACGGTCGCGGTTCAGCTTGTCAGGCGTTTCATTAAGCGCCTGCTCTACGTGGCGATCCCGGGCAATTTCCAGTACCTGGCTGGCACGGTGACGGGCCGTCGCCATGGCGCAGGAGAGTGCATTCAGGGCCGGGTTAAACACCGCGTGGATAAAGCCGTCATCCAGCACCCGCGAGCGATTGAGCGCCAGATACTTTTCGGTATCCACCAACACCTGCGGCGGGGAATACTCTTCCGGGATCAGGAACAGCTTCCAGCGCTTGGTGCGCAGTCCGATGGTCGCCCGGCTGGAGAGCACCGATACAAACGGCGACAGAATCAGCGAGAAGACAATTGGCGCCAACCAGAACAGGAAACGCAGGTCGAGCCACGCCATGCCGGCAGCCCATACCAGACCCAGCAGCAACTGAGAGCCGTGACGCATAAAGGCTTCGCCCCAGGGGGTGGAGTCGTCGTCACGCTGCGGCGAATTCCAGACCACTTCCCAGCCCAGGAAGGCGCTGACCACGAATACGGTGTGGAACAGCATACGCACTGGCGCCAGCAGCACGGAGAACAGCACTTCAAGCAACAGCGACAGCGTTACGCGAATAAAGCCGCCAAACTCCTTCGAGCCCTTGCACCAGATCAGGATGACGCTCAGCAGCTTCGGCAGGAACAGCAACACCATAGTCGAGGCAAACAGCGCAATCGCCAGTTCCGGACGCCACTGGGGCCAGACCGGGAACAACTGTCGCGGTTGCAGGAAGTATTGCGGCTCAGTCAGGGCGTGCACCACCTGAAGCGCGGTGGAGAGCGCCAGGAACATAAACCACAGCGGCGCCGACAGATAGGACATCACCCCCGTCAGGAACACCGCACGATGCACCGGGTGCATCCCCTTCACCAGGAACAGGCGGAAGTTCATCAGGTTGCCGTGACACCAGCGGCGATCGCGTTTCAGTTCGTCCAGCAGGTTCGGCGGTAGCTCCTCATAGGAGCCCGGCAGATCGTAGGCTATCCACACGCCCCAGCCTGCACGGCGCATCAGCGCGGCTTCCACAAAGTCGTGCGACAGAATCGATCCTGCAAAAGAACCCTCGCCCGGCAGCGGCGCCAGCGCGCAGTGCTCGATAAAGGGTTTGACGCGGATAATGGCGTTATGGCCCCAGTAGTGGGACTCACCGAGCTGCCAGAAGTGCAGACCGGCGGTAAACAGCGGACCATAAACCCGGGTGGCGAACTGTTGGCAGCGCGCGTAGAGAGTATCCATCCCGGATGCGCGCGGGGCGGACTGAATAATCCCGGCGTTGGGGTTGGCTTCCATCAGACGCACCAGCTGCGTCAGACACTCGCCGGTCATCACCGAGTCGGCGTCCAGCACCACCATATAGCTGTACTGGCTGCCCCAGCGGCGACAGAAATCGTCGATGTTGCCGCTCTTGCGCTTCATACGGCGACGGCGGCGACGATAGAAAATCTGCCCTTCACCCTGCACTTCGGCAATCAGCTCCATCCAGGCCTTCTGTTCGGCCACGCAGATGTCGGGGTCGTAGCTATCGCTCAGAATGTAGATATCGAAATGCTTATGCTGCCCGGTCGCCTTAACCGACTCCCAGGTGGCACGCAGCCCGGCAAAGACGCGGCTGACGTCCTCATTACAGATAGGCATGACCAGCGCAGTGCGGTGTTCGGGATTAAGCGCTTCGTCCCCCACCGTCGAGGCTGAAATACTGTATTTATCCTTGCCAATCAGCAACTGCAGGAAGCCCATCAGCGCGGTCCAGAACCCGGCCGAAACCCAACAGAACAGAATGGCGAACAGAATCAGGATGCCGCTCTGCAGGACGTAAGGCAGCAGTTGCATAAAGGAGATCCACAGATCCTGCCCCACCATATCGGCGGGGTTGATCAGCGCCCAGCCCTGATAAGGAAGGATAGTCTTCATGTACCAGGTGGCAACGGCGGTCTGGGACAGCGTCAGCAGCAGCAGGATGTAACGACGGATGGTGCCGACGGTACGCCACTTCTGCTCATTGGCCTGCTCCTCTTTGGACATTGCATGATGGCGCGGCGACAGATTACGTCCAAGCAGGCGATCCCAGAAGCGGCCGATCGGGTTGGTACGCCAGGGTTCGGGCACCATGGATGAACGCTGAATCTTCGGCATAGCCTGTAGCTCGGCGCGCCCTTCGGTATCATCAACGAGCTGTCCGTTGCCGACGGAATCCGGCCACTGATGCTCCAGACGGGCTCTGACCGAGCCCAGGGGAGAATCATCCTCACGCGGATAGCGATGCGCTTCGGCGTCCAGCGCCTGGTGCACCTCACGCACGTCCGTTGTGGGCAACCGGGCCTGCTGCTCCGCAGGCAGACCAAGCGCCTCCACATAATCTTGTGTCGTCAGTTTATTCATTGGCGGGTAGCTGGTAGCTCCAGGTTTCACTCAGGGTCTTATCACCGTTAACCAGCGCAGCGCGCATATCGGTGGTCTTCTTCTCGTCTTTTACCTTCACGCGCAGCGTCAAACGCCAGCCTTTAGTGACCGGGTTGTAGCGCACGTTGTTTTCGACGATTTCACCATTGTCGCCAATGCTGGCCTGAGCGGTAATCGGGGTATCCGCCGCCATTTTCTTCATCTCTTCGCCGGTGAAGTCCACCACGAAGGCCACGGTACCGTCAGGCTGGCGAATCAGATTAGCCTGCTTCACATCACCGGTAGAGCGGCGGGTCTGCTGCACCCAGGCAATCTTCGGATCGTGCAGTTTGCCTTCATCGCGGGTCATCAGAATGGAGTACTTGTAGTTCATCTCCTTACCCGGCTCCGGCAGTTGCTCCGGCGTCCAGAAGGCGACAACGTTATCGTTGGTTTCGTCGTTGGTCGGAATTTCGACCAGCTCTATCCGACCTTTACCCCAGTTGCCTTCCGGCTGAACCCAGGCGCTGGGACGCAGATCGTAACGATCGTCCAGATCCTCATAGCGGGAGAAGTCGCGGGTGCGCTGCAGCAAGCCGAAGCCTTTCGGGTTTTCGGTGCTGTAGGTACTGACCGCCAGGCGTTTCGGGTTGTTCAGCGGACGCCAGATCCACTCATCATTACCGGCATGGATCGACAGACCGTCGGAATCATGCATTTCCGGGCGATAGTTGGTGGTCGGCGATGGCTGGTTAGCCCCGAACAGGAACATACTGGTCAGCGGCGCTACGCCCAGTTTGCCGACCTTGTCGCGCAGGTAGATCTTGGCCTGCACATCGATTTTACTCTCTTCGCCCGGACGAATAATAAAGCGATAGGCGCCGGTGGCGCGCGGAGAATCCAGCAGCGCGTAGACCACCAGCCAGTTGGCTTTCGGCTGCGGCCGCTCGATCCAGAATTCGCGGAAACGCGGGAACTCTTCGCCGGAAGGCAGAGCGGTATCGATGGCCAGGCCGCGGGCGGAAAGACCATACACCTGGCCTTTGCCGATAACGCGGAAGTAGCTGGCCCCGAGCATGCTGACAATTTCGTCGTTCTTATCTTTGCTGTTGATCGGGTAGAGCACTTTAAAGCCCGCGAAGCCAAGATCCTTAACGGTGTCTTTGTCGTGCTTCACGTTACCGAACGTGAAGTAATCCGGGCTGTACTTGATCTTGTTCACGGCCGTGGCGGTCACTTCGTTGATCGTCACCGGCGTGTCGAAGTACATCCCCTGATGATAGAATTCGAGCTTGAATGGGGTCTTAAGCTTATTCCAATACGCTTTATCGTGATTGAACTGGATCTGCTGGTAGTCCGCATACTTCATGTCGCGGAACGCGGAAGGCAGGTTGCTTTTTGGCGCCTCGTAGCTTTTACCTGCCAGAGACTTAGCCTGTTTCGCAACGTCATCAATAGAAAAAGCCCATACCGAATTGGCATACAGGGACAACATTACAGCAGCACCCAACCAGCGCAGTTTCTTCATTTCTGGTTTATTTTTCATAAAAGTCAGCACATCCCCCTTTGTGTGCTAATGTCAATCCAATCCATTCTAATGGATACTTCAACTTTCCGACAACCATATCCCCATCAGGTTCATACTGGCGGTTCAGGGTTTAAGCGAATATAAGTCAAGTGATTACGCTTTCCGTGCTTCTCCTGGAGACAGTCAGGCTGCGTTAGTGTAGGGTTAGCAGCCAAATGTAATCCGTAGTCGTCTTAAGGATAAGGCGAAAAGTCTTATATTACTCAGGAGTGTTATGAGCAACCCACCGGCACAACGCGAATTTTTCCTTGATTCGATCAGGGCCTGGCTGATGTTACTGGGGATTCCGTTTCATGTCTCCCTCCTCTATTCAAGCCACCAGTGGCATGTTAACAGCGCAGAGGCCTCTGACTGGCTCACCCTGTTTAACGATTTTATCCATGCCTTCCGCATGCAAGTTTTCTTTGTTATCTCGGGTTATTTTTCCTGGATGCTCTATCTGCGCTACAGCCCTGGTCACTGGTGGAAAGTGCGGGTCGAACGTGTGGGCATTCCGATGTTAACCGCCATTCCGCTGCTAACCCTGCCGCAATTTTTGATGTTGCAATTTGTCGGCGCCAGAGAGCCAAACTGGTCACAGCTTAGCGGTTACCAAAAATATAATACGCTGGTCTGGGAATTGATTTCGCACCTTTGGTTTTTGCTGGTGCTGACGATATTAACCACGATTGGTCTTATTCTGTTTCAAAAAATGAAACAGGCGCCAGTCAGAGAGAGAAACTTCTCGCTACTGTCGCTGAGCGTTATTTTCCTGGGATTAGGGATCGGCTGGGCGGCGCTACGCCGTTTGCTACTAATCCTCTGGCCGCCTGTCCTCAGCGACGGGCTGTTTAACTTCGCGGTGATGCAGACGCTGATGTATCTGCCGTTCTTTATCCTGGGCGCCGTCGCCTTTAAGTATCCGACGCTGAAAGCCCGCTTTATCACCCCCTCCCCGGCCTGCTATGTCGGTTCACTGCTGGCCTTTATCGCCTATGTGGCTAACCAGCACTACGGCAGCGGCGAAGGCTGGATGTATGAAAGAGAAGCGGTAATCACCATGCTGATGGGGCTGTGGATGACCAATGTGGTGTTCTCACTGGGACACCGGCTGCTGAACTTCCACTCGCCGCGGGTCACCTACTTTGTTAACGCCTCGCTGTTTATTTACCTGGTGCATCATCCGCTAACGCTGTTTTTCGGCGCTTATATCATGCCGCATATCCGCTCCAATACTCTGGGGTTTGTGGTGGGTCTGGCCTTTGTGATGGTAATTGCGACCCTGCTCTACGAGCTGCACCTGAGAGTGCCGCTGCTGCGCTTCCTGTTTTCAGGAAAACCGCAGAAAAAGAAAGCGGAGCCCGCCACCAGTGGCGCCCGCTAAAACCCAAAACGCCCGGTTCAGCGCCGGGCGTTTTTGATTACAGCAGCCATTCCACCGGCAGCCGGGCGGTGATCCGCACCACCAAACGCTTCCAGAAGCTGGTCTGCGGCTCTTTACGCCAGACCACTTCCCGCTCGCCCTCCTGCTCCACCCAGTTGATACGCCCGCGCCTGTCCAGACGTAGCTCCCAGGCGCTGTGGCGGCGGCTGCGGATAAAACGCTCATGGCCCAGTTTCGCCAGGGTTTCGCACTCAATGACAAATCCCATTTCGGTATTGAGCAGCGCCGAGCGCGGATCAAAGTTAAAGGAGCCGATAAACACCTTTTCGCCATCCACGCTAAAGGTTTTGGCGTGCAGGCTGGATCCCGAGTTCCCGGTCAGCCCCCGGTCGTGGGGCGTGGCGCGCCCGGAATGCTGCTGAGGCTTTAGCTCATACAGCGCCACGCCGTGGCGCAGCAGCTTTTTGCGCCAGCGTGCATAGCCCGCATGCACCATGGCCACATCGTTGGCCGCCAGCGAATTGGTCAGAATAGCGATTCTGACCCCCTTGCGAACCAGGGTCAGCAGATGCGCCACCCCGGAGCGGGTGGGCACAAAATAGGGAGAGATAATATCGAACTGCTCGCGCGGTTCTCCCACCACCCGCATCAGGCGTACGCCCAGCAGGCCGCGCAGCCGTACTTTCCCTTCGCCTTTACGCGGATCGTCGCTGAGCAGCCGGGTCTTCGCCCACAGCATATTCAACTCGCCGGACTCCAGCTGCGCCACAAAACGGCTGGTGCGCAGCCGTTCCAGATAGCGCTGCGCCATCGGGTTTTCCAGCCAGTCCGGAGGCAGTTGCACGCGGCGTGAAATTTCGCCTTCGTTCACCTCCAGCACCCGGGAAAGCGGCGCTACCGCGGCCGATTCCCAGTAGCGCTGGAAATCGTCGCACACATCAGCCACCACCGGCCCGGTGGCCATCACGTCGAGATCGGTAAACAGCGGCTGGTCGCCAGCGCCAAAATAGGCGTCGCCTATATTGCGTCCGCCGACGATGCTCACTTCGCCATCCACCGTAAAACTCTTGTTATGCATCCGCCGGTTCAGGCGGGCAAAATCGGTGAGATAGCCCAAAAAGCGCAGCCTGCGAAACGAGAAGGGATTAAACAGCCGGACGTCAATATTCGGGTGGGCATCCAGCAGCATCAGAATGCCGTCCATCCCTGGGGTATTATTGTCATCCAGCAGGATACGCACCCGCACGCCGCGGCTCGCCGCCGCCAGCAGCGCCCCGAACAGCAGGCGCCCGGACATATCGTCCTCCCAGATATAGTACTGGACATCCAGGGTCCGCTCCGCCACCCCAGCCAGGGTGTAGCGCGCGGCAAAGGCGTCCAGGCTGTTATCCAGCGGATGGATACCGCTCAGCCCTTCATGGCGGGCCGCCTCGGGCGCGACTGCGCGTCCAAGACGGGTGGCGTGATCGTCACTCGCTGGCGGTTTCTGCCAGCAGACGTTGGTAAAGTCGGGTGTTTTCTTCGTCATAGCAGACGAAGTATACCTGCTCCGGTAGCGGATGTGTTCTGAGAAAATCGCTCACGGCACGCCATGCCACCTCTGCCGCCAGGGTCTTCGGATAACCGTATACGCCGGTGCTGATATTGGGGAAGGCCACGCTGCGCAGGCTGTTATCACTCACCAGTTGCAGGCTGTTGCGATAAGCGCTGGCCAGCAGTTCCGCCTCTCCCGCTTCACCGCCATGCCAGACGGGCCCCACGGCATGGACCACGGCGCTGGCTGGCAGTTTCCCGGCGCCGGTAATCACCGCCTGCCCGGTGGGGCATTCGCCATGACGCTGACGCACCTCGCGACACTCGGATAACAATTCCGGTCCGGCTGCTCGGTGAATGGCGCCATCCACGCCGCCACCGCCCATCAGCGATGAATTAGCCGCATTAACAATGGCCTCTGCGTTAACCTGTGTGATATCTCCCTGGATAATTTCAATTCGGTGCTGCATTGCGACCTCCTTTTATTCGGCGATGCCCAACAACGAAAAACCCCGGCCAGGCCGGGGTGTGGGGATCAGAAGTCGACGGACATCGACACTTTCACCGTTCGTGGCTCGCCCTGAACAATATAGGTACCGGAATTATCCACCGATGCCCAGTATTTTTCGTTGGTCACGTTTTCCATTCCGGCACGCCAGACGACCCGCTGCTCGTTCACCTTCATACTGTAGCGCATACCAAGGTCGAGTCGGGTCCAGCCATTAAGTTTCACGCTGTTATCGGCATTAGCATACTGGCCGCCGGTGCGATACAGGGTGCCGGTAGCGATCAGGTTTTCCACGCCTGGAATGTCCCACTCGCCGCCCAGACGCCACTGCCAGCGCGGCGTGCCGACCGCGTCGTTGCCGTTGTTAGCGCCATCTTTAGTTTTGGTCAGTTCGGGGTCGATAAACACCGCGCTGCCCATCACCCGCAGGCCGTAGACCGGCTCGCCGAAGACATTCAGCTCCACCCCGCGGTTACGCTGTTCGCCGTACAGGCTGTAATAGTCGTCGTTGTCGACCATCCCCACCGGCTGCTTAATTTCAAACAGCGCCAGGCTGCCGCCGATACGGCCATAGTCCAGCTTCACCCCCACCTCGTTCTGCTTTGAGGTCACGATACCCGACACCTGCCCGGAATTGATGGCGGTCGTCGGCGCCGTCGATCCCGGCTGTAGCGACTCGATATGGTTGGCATAGAAGGAGACCGCTTCCCAGGGCTTCACCACCAGCCCGTAAACCGGAGTCACCTTCATGGCATCGAAGGCGGCACCGCTCTCTTCCACCCCGGTCGCCGAATAGTTACGCACCATCACATCCTGACGGCGCGCCCCCAGGGTCAGCAGCAGCCGATCGTCGAGCACCGACAGGGTATCGGAGACAGATAACCCGGTACTGCGGGTGCGGGCGGTGACTGCCGGGTGATTCATATCGCCGCCGGTATACAGCGTTTCCGGGTTCGGGATAGAGACCGGGTCATAAATATTAGTGTCATAAGCGCCGGACATGGTCCAGGCTGAGCGGGCCTTGCGGTAAACCCCGGAATAGCCCAGGTTGACATTATGCTTTACAAAGCCGGTTTCAAATTTGCCGCGCACCCCCATCATGCCTGAGAAAGTATCCGCCTTATAGCGGGTGCTCAGGCGCGACATGGTGGCATTGCCCGCGTTATCCACCAGCTTAGGGGAACTGTAGGCGCCGCGTTCGTCGGTATGGCTGCCGCCAAAGGCGCTATAGACCGTCCAGTCCGGCGTCAGATCGTATTCACCGCGCCACATGGCGAAACGCGAGGCCATATCGCTATAAACCCACGGCTGGCTGTAGTTGGTGCGGTTATCCGGTACGTTGGGCGCTTCGGTCGCCTGGCCGATACCAACACCGATGCGACCATTGTGCATGGTCGACTTTTCCCAGCCGGCATCCAGCGAGCTGCGAAAGCGATCGCCTTTATAGTCCAGACCGACGGTGGCCAGGGTCATACGCGATTTTTCGTCGTCGACCGCGGTCTCCCCTTCCCGGTGCAGTACATTAACCCGCACGCCGTACTGATCGTTATCGCCGAAGCGACGCCCGGCATCGATTGCGCCGCCCACCCGGGAGTCGCTACTGTAATCCACGCTCAGCCGGTTCAGCGGCTCGCTGTCAGCATGTTTCGGCTCCAGGTTAATGGAGCCCCCCACCCCGCTGCCGCCCGGCGGCACGCCGTTAAGAAAGGCGGTAGAACCTTTGATAACCTCGACCCGCTCCGCCAGCTCCATACTGATCACCTGGCGCGGCAGTACGCCGTACAGACCACCGTAGGCGATATCGTCGCTGTTGAGATCAAAACCGCGAATGCGGAAGGATTCGCCGAAGTTACCGTAGCCCGCCACGTTCTGAACGCTGGCATCGTTAGCCATCACATCGCTCAGGGTCTGGGCCTGCTTATCGCGCAGCATCTTCGAGGTGTAGCTAATGACGTTAAAGGGAACGTTACGCGCATCCTGCTCGCCGAGGATCCCCAGACGCCCGCCGTTGGCCACCTGACCATCCAGATACGCCGGTACCAGCTGGTCGCCACCCGGGGTAAAGTCGCTTTCCGGCGTGGCGGTCACGGTAATGGTGTCGTCGGTTTTTGCCGGTGCGGTTTCAGCAGCCATGGCCGGGCAGAGGGCGGCACTCATCAGCACCGCCAGCAAGCGGGGGCGCAGGCCCGGAGCCTGCGAAGTATCAAGACGCATAACGAAATATCCCTGAACAAGAAATCAAATAATAATGCTTATCATTTATAGCTGCGATTATCGATGTGCTGACACGCATTGCAAGCGGTTTTTCATATCAGGTGCCTGACCGACGACTAAATAACCTGATGAAAATGTGGGGTATTATCTGAAGAGCCTGTGCCGCAGAGACGGCGACACAGGGAAAAGAACCGGTTACGCCCAGCGGCGGAAAACGAGCGAGGTATTAATACCGCCGAAAGCGAAGTTGTTGGACTGAATAAATTCCGTATCGATAGCACGCCCCGCTCCCATGATGTAGTCGAGATCGCCGCAGGCTTCGTCCGGCTCCTGCAGATTGATGGTAGGCGCAAACCAGCCTTCGCGCACCATTTCAATCGCCAGCCAGGCCTCCAGCGCGCCGCAGGCCCCCAAAGTATGACCCAGATAACTTTTCATCGATGAGATTGGCGCTCCCCGACCAAACAGTGCCGCCGTGGCCTGGCTTTCCGCGATATCGCCGCGCTCGGTAGCAGTACCGTGGGCGCTGATATAGCCGATAGCCGCAGCTGGCAACCCGGCGCTGGCCAGACTCTGCTCCATACAGACCTGCATGGTACTGCTGCGCGGCTGGGTAATATGCGAAGCATCACAATTGGTATGGAATCCTGCCAGTTCGGCATAGATGGTAGCGCCACGCGCCCTGGCGTGCTCCAGCTCTTCCAGCACCAGGGTGCCCGCTCCTTCGCCAATCACCAGGCCATCGCGCTGGCGGTCGAATGGTGCCGGGGTGGCCCCGGGCTGGTCATTGCGCTGACTGGTGGCGAACAGGGTATCGAAGACCGCCGCCTCTGAAGGACACAGCTCTTCTGCGCCACCGGCCACCATCACCGTCTGATAGCCGTGGCGAATCGCCTCCCAGGCGTAGCCAATAGCCTGGCTGCCCGAAGTGCAGGCGCTGGAGCTGGGGATCACCCGCCCGCGCAGGCCGAAGAACAGACCGGCGTTGACCGCCGTGGTGTGGGGCATCATCTGAACGTAGGTCGTGCCGGTAATGTTGCCGGTATGCTTTTCGGTCAGCATGGTGGCGAATTCGCTCACCGGCCCGGTGCTACCAGTCGAAGAGCCATAGGCGATGCCGACTTCACCACTGGTCAGCAGAGGATCTTCCAGCAGCCCGGCCTGCTCCAGCGCCAGTTCACTGGCCCGGGTCGCCAGCCGCGATACCCGCCCCATGGCGCGAATACGCTTGCGGGTGTAGTGCCCGGGCAGGGTAAAGTTTTCCACCGGCGCCGCCAGCAGAGTATTCAGCCCCTGATATTCGCGCCATTCGGGCATCATCCGTACCGCATTGCGCCCGCGCTTCAGGGCCGGGGCTATCGTCTGCCAGCTGTCGCCGAAGGCGGTGATCCCCGCCATGCCGGTGACCACTACCCGCCGGGTCATAGCATGCCTCCATTGATGGCGATGGTCTGGCGAGTCACGTAACCCGCGATATCGGACATCAGATAGCTGGCAAGCCCCGCCACCTCTTCGGCCCGCCCCATACGGCGCAGCGGAATGCTTTGCATCGCCTGACTCATGGCCGCCTCTTCCATCTCGATCATGCCGGTATCTATAAGCCCCGGCGCAATGCAGTTGACGGTAATTTTTCGCTTCGCCAGCTCCACCGCCAGCGCTTTAGTAGCGCCAATGATCCCCGCCTTAGCGGCGCTATAGTTTACCTGGCCGCGGTTACCCATCATGCCGGATACCGATGACAGCGTGATAATCCGGCCACCGTCGCGCAGGCCGATCATCGGCATCACGCAGGGATGAATCACGTTATAGAAGCTGTCGAGGTTGGTGTGAATCACCTGATCCCAGTCATCGTCACCGAGCGCCGGGAAGGCGCCATCCCGGGTAATGCCCACGTTGCTGACAATGCCCCAGTAGGCGCCGTGCTGCGCAATATCCTGCTCCAGCGCGCGGCGGGTATCGTCGCGCCGGGCCACGTCAAAGCTTATCAGACGGCCGTTACCGCCCGCCTGCTCAATGGCGGCCAGGATGTGACTCGCCCCCTGTTCGTCCCGGTGATAGTGCACCACCACCGTAAAACCATCGGCCCCCAACTGTCGGGCGATGGCGCTGCCGATCCCTTTACTGGCACCGGTAACCAGAACCGTACGTTTCATCCCTTCTCACCTATAAGCTGTTGTAGTTGTTCGTCGTCCGGCTGCCAGGTGTTGATCCTGCCGCTGGCCAGTTGTATACCCTGGCAGCAAATGCGGCCTTCAAAACTGCCGACTTTATCGTCACGCATCAGCATCTGCACGTGACAGTCCAGCACCATGCCAGCGGAAAAGCGCCCCGGCTCGCAGCACAGTTCACGGCCCCCAAGCAGCATGCCGATGCGCTGATTGTCCGGATCGTACCAGCCGTTCCACACTCCCACCGTCTGGGCCATCAGCTCAATGGCGAACCAGCCAGGCAGTGCCCCATCTGGCGTCAGAAACGGCGCCAGCACGCCATCGGGCGTCACCGTTACCCGGCAGTGGGCACCCTGTTCAGAAACGGCCACCACCTGTTCCAGCAGACACATCGGTGCCTCGTGCGGCAGATAGCTTTCCGGCGTCTTAAAATGGTTCATCGTTCCTCCCGAGAATCAGACTGGTGTTATTGCCGCCAAAGGCGAAGGCATTGGACAGAATCCAGGGGCGGGCAAGCGACGCAGGCGCCGTCAGTAGCCCGCAGGGAGGCAGCGTCTCATCCCGGGGATGGCGGCTGAAATCCTGAGGCGGCAGTGCCAGCTTCCGGGTCAGAATCAGCCAGCACAGCGCGGCCTCCATGGCCCCGGCGGCCCCCAGAGTATGGCCGATCAAATGTTTGACTGAACTGGCAGGCACGCTATCGCCAAACAGCTGGTTCACGACCCTGGCCTCAATGTCATCATTAAGCCGGGTCGCCGTACCGTGCATATTGATATAACCGATATCGTTCGGGGCTAAACCGGCATCAATCAGCGCCATCCGGATCGCCCGACCGGCACCTTCCCCTTCGGGATGCGGCGCCGACATATGCCAGGCATCAGAAGATTCTCCTCCCCCTTTCAGCGCTACCGGCCCCCCATCGCGGGTCAGCAGCAACAGCGCCGCCCCTTCGCCGATGGTAATGCCGCAGCGATCTTTACTGAAGGGCGCACAGCGCTCAAGGCTCAGGGATTCCAGACTGTGAAAGCCGTTGATCGGCATCCGGCTCAGGGTATCGGCGCCGCCAACCAGTGCAGCGTCAACAATTCCTGCGTCGATCAGACGCTTGCCGGTAATTATCGCCCGGGCGCTGGATGAACAGGCAGTCGAAATCGTCAGGGACGGGCCATCCAGCTGCAGCGCCTGGCTGATAAAACGAGACGGATCGCCCAGTTCCTGCTGGTCGTAACGCCAGGCAGCAACCCGCTCTGCGCTGACTCTGGCATCGCCTTCATCCAGTCCGGAGGTGCTGGTGCCCATCACCACCGCCACCCGATCGCGGCCATGGCATTGAATAACGTCCTCAAGCTGCGGAGATAGCTGATTCAGTGCCGCCAGCAGCAGACGGTTATTGCGGCTGTCATGACGCGTAAGCAGCCGGGGCAACGACGGCAAAGCGCCCTTCACTCGCGCGACGGCGCAGTTTCCCGCCTGTAGCCAGCCGCTGGCCTGCTCTTCCATGCCGGGCGCCTCACCCGCCGTCAGATTTGCGGCGATGGTGGAGAGATCGTTGCCCAGAGCGTTAAGCATCGCCACCGCGCGGATCGCCGTCATGATTTGCCCTCCAGTTGTTCAATGGTCAGGCGGTAGCCAAAGCCGTGGTTATCGATAGCCGTTGGCACCCGCCGCTCCCCCTGGAGCTGATAGTGGATGGTTTCCACCAGCACACCGTCTGCGTCACGTAGCTCGCGGCGATTCGCCTTATCGGTCAGGCTCCAGCCTGTGGGGAGCTGCGGCTGCCAGTGCGCCGTCGGCCAGTAGCACAGCATAATATCGGCCAGTACCTGGCTGGCGGGAGGCAGTTTCGGCAGCGCTATCGCCTGTTCCGTTTTCACCCCCCGCTCATCGTAGTTCAGGCTGAACAGCCGCACGCCGAGCGGCGACAGTCCGGCCAAACGAAGCCGCTGCCCGTCGGCTTCCAGCACCACCACCAGCGAGTGAGTCTGGCCGTCCACTTGCGCCGTCAACAACTGCTGGGCGCTGAATGGCACGATCTGCGTCGGCGCCGGTAAGGTTACCTCAACGCCGGGTTTTAACCAGGCTTCAGGCCGCCCCTGACTATCATCATGATTGCTACAGGCGCTCAGCGCCAGGCTCAGCGCCAGCAGCGCACCGCGTAATACGCCCTTCATTCATGGTTCTCCTTGCGGTCTGACAGCGCCAGCGGCGCGGTCAGCCATGCGATAAATATACCGCTGGCCAGTACGGTGCCAAAACCGCTGATGGCGCCGGTCTGGCTAAAGACCAGCATTCCTAAAGTCAGCAAGGTAGTGGCCAGGGCCACGCTCACCGCCAGCAGCGAAGTTAGCGGCGTCCCTCTGGGGTTGCTGAAAAACAGCGTATAGTTAATGCCGATCCCCAGCACCAGCGTCAGCGCCAGCAGGGCGAACAGATTGAGCGGCTGGCCGCAGAGCCCCAGAGTCGCCAGCCCGCCGAGCAACGCCAGTAACGAAGGCGCCACGCTTTGCAGGCCGCGCCGCAGCCCCAGCCGCGCCACGTAGCTGACGGCAATCACCAGCAGCGCCAGCGCCAGCAGCCCGCTCAGCAGCCCGCGCCAGAAACCAAATAGCCCGTCGAATTCCGCTTTGCGATCCACCCAGGCCACGCCGTGACTTTCCTGCGCCAGCCTGCCCAACGCCGCACTTTGGGTAACGCCGTCCACCGGCACCAGAATGCCACTGCGACCATCCGCCAGCGAAAGCCATAACAGACGCCAGCCGCTGCTGTTAACGCTGTTCAGCCACTGTTCCGGCGTCAGCGGCCGCTCTTCGGGAACCGCCACCTTAATATTCAGTCCGGCCGCCGCCAGCCGCTGTTCCACCCCAGGGGCTGCGCGACCGAGCAGCGCCATATCGGCCTTCTGCCGCGCCAGCGACGACAGCGGCAACTGGCGCCACCCCGTCAGCCAGCCCTTGTCCCGGGCCTGCTCCAGGCGCGGGGTCAACGCTTCAAGACGTTCCAGCGCCTGTTGCGGGCTGTCGCCCCACACCATAAACCAGCGCTGGTCCAGGCTCTGGCCGGTTAACTGACCGATGGCGCGATCCTGGGCCACCAGATCCGGCGGCATGGCCTGCAGACGCGAAATATCATCATCCACCCGCAACTGCCACAGCCCCACGGCGCTGAACAGCGCCACCAGCAGCGGTAGCCCCAGCCGTAGCCCGGGACGTCGCCAGGCCGCCAGCCACCAGACCATCAGTCCACGCAGCGGCACAGGTCGAACCGGCAGACCTTTTGCCAGTTGCGGATACCAGCAAATCACCGTCAGGCATGACGCGCTCAGTCCGGTGGCGGCAAACAGCGCCATCTGGCGAATGCCGGGAAACGGCGCCATCATCATGACGCCCCAGGCGAGCAAAGTGGTGCCCAACGCCAGCAGTAGCGTGGCGCGCACCTTCACCAGGCTTGCCAGCGCCGAATCTTTCGCGCCATGCACCATCCGTTCGGTCAGGTAATAAAGGGTGTAATCGGCGGAAACGCCGATGATGCCCATGCTCATCACCAGGGTCATCAGGTGCAGTTCGCCATACCACAACAGCGTTACCGTTACCCCCGCCAGCGCGCCGATAGCCACCGACAGCAGACACAACAGCAACGGTCTGGGCGAGCGGAACACCGCAAAGACCAGCAGCAGCACGCCGCACAGCGTTCCCACCCCCAGAGTGGACATTTCGTGATGGGCCTGACGGCTGGCATGGTCGCTATAAAACAGGGCGCCGCGCGACAGCAATTGCGCCTGGGGCCAGCGCTGATGTAACTGCTGCGAAAGCATCGTCAGCCGGTCAACGGCGGCATTCCCCTGGCGCATACTGAAGGCATCGCCTTTTAACTCGCCGTGAATCAGATACCAGCGCTGCCCCTGACCGTCGACGGCCGTCAGCCAGCCGTTGTGCAGGCGTAACGCCCCGGCCCCCTGCTGCTGCGCCAGTTGGGCGCCGCGCACCAGCATCAGCGGGTCGCCGCGCAGTTCGGCCCCGCTGACGCCGGAAAAGGCCGAATAGAGCTGGGCCAGAATCCAACTGGCCTGCGCTTCTCCCCCCTGCCCCAGCCGGGCCCGGGTTGTCGGGTCTATCAGGGCGGCGCGATGCTGCCATGCGAAGCGTCCCCATTCCTTTTGCTGCGCATCGCTCATCGGCCCCTGTATTGACTTAAGCCAGGGCTCCTGCGCAAGCCTCGTCAACCACCAGCGCGCCGCGGCGTCATTCTCTTCTTCTGGCGCGGCCACCAGCCACATAAGCTGGCCGTCCAGGCGCTGCATAAAGCCGTGGCGCAAGGGCGCGGGAACCTCCTTGCCGCCCACGCCCGGCAACAGCGCCAGTACGCTGCTGTTAAGTCGGGCGCCCGGTAGCTTCAGCCCCAGTACCGCCAGCATCAGCAGCACGACAGCCAGCCACAGCCAGCCTGCCCGCCGCTGTCGGTCAGAAGTCAAAGCGCTGCTGTTCGGCATCGGTCAGGGTCCGCGGCTCGGTCTGATGGTCGCTAAAGGTGATGCCGGTGGTATCGCCCTGCTTATCGTCGAGAATGATTTTCTGCAGGAAGCGATCGCCGTCCAGGGTGATGCTGTTGAAGATTTGATTCAGCGGTGCGGCTTTTGGGATCAGCACCAGACGCCAGGCGCCGTTGCCCTTGTCGCTCAGTCGGCTGGTGAAGTTCTCTTCCAGAGTTTTTCGATCGGCTTCAAACAGCGCACGCAGCAGATGGTTGAACTGGAACATCTGGGGATTACTGGCGGCGGTAATCACCTGAGGCACCTGGTTGCCCATAGCCTGCACCATGTGGCTGTCATCCAGCACCAGGGTCATCGGGAATGGTCGCTGCTGATGCCACCATAGCCCTTTGTCGCGGGCAATCAACAGTTCGCCGCTTGACCACAGCGGCTGGCCCATATCTTTAATCTGGCGCTGTTGTTCAAATTTGGCCCGCACCACCGGCTGTTGCGCAAAGCGCTGATGCAGCTCGTCCAGGGTTATCGCCTGAGCCGCCGCGGAGCACAGCAGCAGCGCCAGCATCATCATCACCTTCTTCATGCCGTTACCCCCATTCGTGCCAGCAGCACCGGCGGGCTGACAAAGCTCATCTCGCCGCTGGCGGCATCGACCGCCACCTGAATGGTATAGCCGCTGGTGGTCAGCTTCCCGCTGGCGATGTCGATAATCTCATAGCCGATGCGTAGCCGGTTTTCATACTCTTCGATCCGGGCGCGTACGGCTACCTGCTGTTCGAAAGTGAGCGGGCTGCGGTACTTCACCCGGGTATCCACCACCGGCCAAACCCAGCCGGAGGCCTTCATTTCGCGGTAGCCGTAATTCACCTGATTCAGCAGCGCCTCGCGCGCGACTTCGAAGTAACGAAAATAGTTACCGTGCCAGACCACCCCCATGGGATCCACATCGTGAAACGGGACTTTGATCTGCACTTCACTGCGAAAACGGGGATCCGTCAGCATTCAGCCTCCTGCTCCGGCGGCAACCGCCAGAAATCATAAAAGTTAAACCAGTCCAGCGGCGAGCGTAACGCCATCTGCTCCAGCCACTGCGCATAGCGGTCGGTCAGCGCCTGTAGCGCCTGCTGGCGCCCTTTGCGCGGCAGCGCCTGTCCGTCAGAAAGCGGCCCGGCATGGATAACCAGACGCCCCTGCTCGCGCAATACCGTCATCATCACCACCGGACTCTTCAGGGCCGCCGCCAGTATAAAGGGGCCCTGAGGAAAGGGGGCCAGGTGCCCCATAAACGGGCTCCAGGTGACCCGCTGACCGCCGCCACGCTGGGGCCCCACCGCCGTGCGATCGCCGACGATAGCCACCCATTCGCCCGCTTCCAGCTTCTGCTGAAGCAGCATGGCGGTTTCGGGACCGATATCGGTCACCGGCATCAGATTCACGCCGGCCTGGGGGGCAATCTCCTCCATCACCTGGCGAAAGCGCCGGGCGTGTTCGGTAAAGACCAGCGCATTAATGGTCAAGCCGGCATGGTGCTGCGCCAGCGCCCGGCTGGCCTCGATATCGCCCAGATGCGAGGCCAGAATCAGCTTGCCGCGTCCCGGATCATGGTTCAGGTAAGCTTCGGCCCCGGGGGCAAAGTCAATTTCGTGCCCGATACGGATCTCACCGCGCCATGCGGCAATTTTATTGAGCATGGCGTCGCCGAAACGCAGAAAGTGGCGATAGCTGTTTAGCCCCGCAGGCAGCGTCACGCCCAGTTGAACTGCCCGGGTTTCCACCCGGCTCAGCCACAGACGGGAAGCCCGACGCTGGTTGCCGCCGGTCAGCCAGTAAACACCCACCACCGGGCGCAGCAGCCACCCAAAGGCCCGACGCCCGAAGCGCTGCCATACCCACAGCATAAAGCGCATACCGGCCAGCCCCCGCCGCTCTTCGGTGCGCGCCCAGTGTTTTTCAGTACCGCGCGGCAGCAGACGCCGGGGCAGCCCCATCAGCATGCCGCAGACCAGCCGGGTATGCATCCAGGAGATCCGCAGGTTGTCGTTCAGGGCATCGAAGTGCGATATCCCGTCCGCCGGATAAACAACGGGCGTATCGATAAAGCGACTCGGGGTGCCGTCCCGGTACAGACGCACCATAATTTCGGTGTCGAAATCCATGCGCTCTCCGAAGCGAACCCGGTCCAGCAAAGCGACGGTCGGCGCCAGCGGATAGACCCGGAAGCCGCACATGCTGTCGCGAAGGGAGAGCGACAGGGTTTCGATCCACACCCAGACGTGCGTGATATAGCGGCCCCAGCGTCGGGCGCGGGGAATGGAGTCGTCGTAGACTGGTCGTCCGGAGATCAGGGCGCCCGGCTCACGACGTGCCGCCGCCAGCAGGCGCGGCGCATCTTCCAGCCGGTGCTGACCGTCGGCATCCACCTGGAGCGCATGACTGTATCCCACCCGCGCCGCAGCCCGCAGGCCGTGCATTACCGCTGCACCTTTACCCCGGTTCACCGGCAGACGCAGCAAGGTCACCCATGAATGGCGCGCCGCCGCTTCCCGTAACGGCACCTGGGTCGCCGCATCGCTACCGTCATCCACCAGGATACAGGGCAGCGCCAGGGGTTCAAGACGCTCAAGCACCGCCGCCAGGGTCGCGCCGTGGTTATAGCAGGGAATAATGATGCAGGGGCGGAAATCGTCCTGGTTCAGCGACATAGCTTAATCTTTCCGCTGCTGGCCACCCGTTCGGATTCGCCATCCACCAGGTAGTAACAAAAATGGAGCAACTGGCGCGCCGCCTCGTGATGCAGCTCCAGCCGCAGTTCGCTGTCCGGCATTACCGGCGTCTGGAATTTGACCCGATCCACGCTGTGATAGCGCAGGTCGCCCGTCAGCGATTCGCTATAGGTCATCGCCCAGTGGATCTGCGCCACGCCGGGCAACACCTGCCACTGGGGAAAGTGCCCCTGGAACCAGAACAGCGTCTTCGGGATCCACAGGCGCAGCACCAGTCGATCGGCATCCGGCGCGCTGCGCTGGAGTTCAATGGGGTTCATAAAACAACTCCTGTATCAGGTTCCATGCTCGTTTGCTCTGGCTGGTCAACGGAATTTGGGGCACCTGCCGCCAGTAGCGCGGTACCGCGGAAGGCGCCAGCCAGCGCATCAGCTCGCGGCGCCACGCCTGACGGCGACCCAGCGACCACGCTTTTTCATCGCGCAGTACCACTACCGCCGCCGTCACGCTGCGACCGCCGCGGGTCACCACCAGTACCGCCGCGTCAGCGATCTCCGGAAGCGCCCTTAGTCGACGTTCGATCTCATCCAGGGATACCCGCTGCTCTTCAATCTTGACGGTGCGATCTTCTCGTCCCAGTAGATCGAAAGTCTGCGAGCCACGAAATGCCAGTCGATCGCTTAACTGACAGGCGCCGCCGTCAATCAGCGGCGAATTCACCCATAAGCCATTATTATCGACATCAAAAGTCACGCCCGGGAAGGCGTGCCACGATTCATGCTGCCGCCGGCGTTCACGCCATGCCACCACGCCGGTTTCGGTACTGCCGTAGATTTCGGCCACCGCCACGCCAAAGTCGCGCCGCGCCTGGCAGGCAACAGTATCGCTGAGCGGCCCGGCGGCGGAGAGCACAAAGCGGCAGCCCGCGGGGATAAGCCCGGGATCCATACGCCCCAACAGGGCCGGACTGCTGATAAAGGCCCACGCCCTGCCCTGCGCCTGCAACGGCAGCTGTTCAGGAAACTCCACCCGCCGGGCGGCCAGGGGCAGCCCCAGCGCCATCGGCAGCACAATCCGAAAGGTTAAGCCATACAGGTGCTGATGACTGACCGAAGCCAGTACCCGACATCCCGCCAGCCGGCGCCCCCAGCGCTGGACCAGCCAGCCAGCTTCCGTATCCAGCGCCGCCACGGTTTTCACCACCCGCTGCGGCTCTCCCGTGGAGCCGGAGGTAAACAGCACCAGTTGCGCCTGAGGGGGAATCGCCGGTAGCGGCGTTTCGGGGGCGTCAGGCACCAGCATGGGATCGATAGCCGGGAAGTCATCAAGCGTCAGAGCCTGGTCGGTCAGCAGACCGTCAAAATGCTGGCGCTGTTCGCGCAGTTGCGCTTCGCGGCTGTGACCGGGCAGTACCGGCGTCTTACCGGCATGCAGCAGGGCCAGTAGCGCCACCAAAAAACTATAGCTGCTATCGCAGCAAATGGCCCAGCGGCGCTGAGGCTGATGATGCAGCCAGCCGCAGAGTCGGGCCGTGGCCACCCGCAGTTCACCCAGGGTATAGCGCCTGTCGCCATCCAGCGCCACCGTGCGGGCAGCGTCGTGGCGCGAATCCAGCCAGTCGGCCAGTGGCAGGCTAGCGGGCATGGCGTTTCACCCGCTGTCGCACGCACCACTCCACCGCAAACAGCGTGCCCATCGCCAGATAACTCAGGACGCCGTTCCACAGGGTCCAGGCCCGCAGGCTGCCGGACAGCACCGTCGCCAACGCCAGAGCGCCATTGAAAAGAAAGAACAGGCTCCAGACCCGGGTGACCTTACGGGTATAGCGCCGGGCTGCAAGGGGCAGTTCGCCGCCTTCCTGCCAGCGGGCAATACGTTCTACCAGCGGCGGTCCGGCAAACAGCGAACCGCCAAACAGCAGTAACATCACCAGGTTAACCAGCACCGGATACCAGAGCATCAGGCGCGCCTGGGGCAGCCAGTATCCGGCCAGCGCCAGCAGCGCGCCCGCCAGTAGCAGAATGATTCCCGGCAGGCGCAGCGCACCGGCGGGCATCACGGCCAGACGCAGGGCAAACAGCAGCGCCAGCGCCAGCATCAGCGCCCGCCATTCGGGGTGCGTTAGCGCCAGCCAGACGCAAAACGGCCAGCTTACCAGCGCCGCAGCACCTGCGATGCGCGAAACGGCTCGCAGCGACGGCATTAGCCTTCGCGCACCAGTTTTTCCACCGCGTTCACCACATCTTCCACGGTGCGCACGGTTTTAAAATCATCGGGAGAAATTTTCTTGCCAGTGCGTTTTTGAAGATGTACCACCATATCCACCGCATCAATACTGTCGAGATCCAGATCCTCATACAGGCGCGTCTCAGGCTTCACCTTTTCTGCGGGAACCTCAAATAATTCGTCGAGCAGTTCACATACCTGCTGCCAGATTTCATCTCTTGTTGTCATCATTCACTCCATCAAACGCCGCGCGCTGAATTTTGCGCAGCGATAAATTCGGCCAGGGTCGCTACTGAATAAAAGTGCTGGCGCATTTGATCATTCTCGGCGGACAGCACCACGCCATAGCGATTTTTCACTGCCAGCCCCAGTTCCAGCGCATCAATAGAATCCAGCCCCAGGCCGTCTCCAAACAGTGGCGCCTGGGTTTCAATATCCTCCACGCCTGTCTCTTCCAGATTGAGGGTATCGATGATGAGTTGTTTAATTTCAGCAAATAAGGATTCCATACGTGTTCCGGTATTAACGGGTCACAGGCAATGCCTGTTCCAGATAGCGGGTGAGACGCCGCGCCGCGCGGCTGCTGGCTTCGTCCCCCGCCAGATAAATTCGACTGTCGATGCGCGAACGCACCGAGACAACGACTTTGGGTTTACGCGCCGGGACCTGATACCAGCGGCTCTGTTTATCCAGCCAGCGGGTATTGCAGTCAATATGCACCAGCCGCAGCGGGCAGCCGCTGCGTACGGCAATATTGGCGGCACCACGCTGGGCTCTGAAGGGCTGACCTGGCCGGGTGCGGGTGCCTTCGGGAAAAATCAGGATAGACTCCCCCGCCGCCAGCCGCTGGCGACTTTCCGCCAGCAGCGTTTCACCCTGGCTGTTAATCAGATAATCCGCGGCGCGGATCACGCCACGCATAAAAATATTGCCCGTCAGGCTTGCCTTCACCAGGCAGCCCACCTGCGGCATTTGTGAGGCGATAAAAACATAGTCCAGAAGCGTAGGATGGTTGGCGACAATCAGCGTTCCGCGCTCTTCACGCAACAGCGCGCTATTCTCAAAATGGTAGTCGAAGACGCCCAACCAGCGGCCATGACGCAGAAAAAAACGGAAGCTGGCAGACACTGCCCGACGCGCCAGGTTACGACGCCGGAGCCTGTCGCGCACTGTCAGGTTCAGCAAATTGAAGCCGAACAGCGCCATCAGGAAGCCCCCCAGGCCGAACAGGACAAACAGCCAGCCGGTCATCGCCACGCGCCAGCACCAGTTCAGGCGCTGCATCACGACGTCACGTTCCAGCGCCATGCCAGGCGTTCACCGGCCAGGCAAAAGGCGCGTTCTCCCCCCAGCCAGGCGCGCAGGAATGCCAGTCCCTGAGGTAAGCTCCCCGGCGGTATCTGGCCACGGGGTTCGCTCTGGCAGCTCAACCCGCCGCCGGACGCCAGTACCAGCCCGACGGCCCAGGGGAAATAAGGCTCGCTCACGCTGCTTTGATAAAATTCCGGGATAGCGCCGTCAAAATCCACCAGCAGTACCTGGCGGTAACCGGCATGGTGCAGCGTCGCCACTTCCAGCAGCGCCTGCTGGAAGGTATCGGCGCCTGCGCAGACCGAAGAAGAGACCAGCGGCGCCTTTGCGGCAATGGTCAGGCTACCAACCGCGGCGTTGTGGACCGACATGGCGAAGTCGGTGGGCGACAGTGGTTGCTGCTGCGCCAGCGCGCTCAGGATGCGGTAGTTGCGTTCCAGCTCGCCGTGGCGGCTGGCGAAGACCACGGCATCCACCGACTGGCGCGCCATCAGCGCCAGGCCGCACTCAACGGCCTGACGGCTGCCGGAAGCAAGACGCCGCGCCGTCATCATCGGCAAATAGCGACTCTTTGCCAGCATAGCGGTGGCGTCGATAGCGCCATCGCCCGCCGCCCACGCCAGCCACGCCTGCGGCTCAGCGAGCCCCGGCGCACTGGCCTGCCAGTCCACAACAGTAAAAGCTAACTTCATTTCTCTACCAAAGTTTCAGGAAGGGAACTCATTACCAGACACAGCATAGAAGATATAGCAGAGCTCCGTGCCGGACAGCCATCGCATTATTCCCAAACCCGGATACATCGCACGACGGGGTAAGCTGCCCGCATTCACGGTCAGTTATCGGCGATGATTAAAGGTTAAACAGCATTATACGGTATGCATTTCAGACACTTCGCCCGACGCGATACGCCGGGCGATAATAACAAACCCCAGGCCCCGAATGCACTCTTAATAGCGAAGTTAGCTGGGGTTAACCTAAAAAGAAACGGGCAAATTCTTACTCGTCTTCAGGCCTGTTACCCTCTTCCTGGAGTTCTTCTCGCATCGCCTGCAGCGCTTCGCGGGTCAGTTGCGCCAGGGTCCGCCAGAACGGCGTGGTGGCACAGGCTTCGACCTTACCGAGGAAGCTATCGCTCCAGGGCAGCAGCCAGACGGCAAACAGCGTTTCCAGCGCCCGGCTCTCCGGCTCGGCGTTATCCTCAAACCAGGAACCCGCCAGCAGCAGCGCGCCGAAGTGTTCGGCTGGCCCTTCTCCCAGCGGCATGCCCTGACCGTCCAGGAAGTCGCGCACCTCCTGCTCGCTGCCCCCTTCGACCCAGGCGGAACGCAGCGGCGACACCTGGCAGGCTTCGCCGACGAACAGCGCGTTGTAGTCCTGCGCCAGCAGCCCGGCATCGCAGTTTTTCTGCAACCGCTCCAGCAGGTCATCCTGCTGGAGCGGCCAGTGCTGCACCAGTTTGCCTTCGCTGATGAGCTGGTAGAGGGGCTCCAGCAGCGGATCCTGGGGCTGGCGGTAGAAAAGCGAGCCCAGCACGCGGCAGAGCATTGAAAAATCGTTCATAAAGGCTTCCGTTGTCGTTTCAGAGTTCGGCCAGTTCCGGAATTGGCGCCCGTCCACGGGATTCGAGGAAATCGAGCAGACGACGGGGCGAAACGTTCAGGATTCGCTCCTCCGGGAAATTGACTTCATCCAGTATTTTACGACATTCCGTGAAATCGCCCAGCGTAAATGCAGTATGCGAGTCCGATCCCAGCGCCAGCCAGCCACCGGCATCGCGAACCGCTTCGGCAATAGCCCGACAGTTCGGGGCGCTGCCCTTACGGGAGTGAGTAAAAGAGGAGTTATTCAGTTCCAGCGCCACCTGATATTTCGCCGCTGCTTGCGCAATGGCGGGAATATCGATCGGAAACTTCGGGTTGCCCGGATGGCTGATAATATGCACCTCGCCAGCGGCCATGGCGGCAATCATGGCCCGGGTGTGGCTCTCTTCATCACGGGGCGGGAACACCGGCTCATGGAAACCGGCGACGATCAGGTCCAGGGCATCCAGCATCGGCCCGGTACAGTCGATCTCGCCATCGGTGTTTTTGATGTTGGCTTCAATGCCGCGCAGGATCCCGACACCATCCACCACTCGCGGCCAGATACGCATGTTCACAAAGTGCCAGTAGTGCGGGGCATCCGCCATGTCTGGACCGTGATCGGTAATGGCGAAGAGCTTAATGCCGCGGGATTGTGCTGTGGCGATATAATCGTGCAGGGTGCTATAGGCGTGGGTGCTGGCGACGGTATGCATATGCAGGTCTACGGGATACATGTCTCTCTCCATTTTGCCGTTTTATTCAGGATAACAGCTATTGGCTCCCGTTTTTAGTCCGGCGCCCGGGGCCAGGTGCCGGATTGCACCCTTAATAGCCGCGCAGACGATCCACCTGACCGCCGGGATTTTCACCTTTTTCCAGCTTCGAGATCGTGTCGGCGATCCAGGCTATCGCCTGGGTGGGCAGCGTAACGGCCGCCACGTGAGGCGTAATGGCAACCCGTGGATGGGCCCAGAGCGGACTTTCGCCAGGCAGCGGCTCCCGGGAGAAGACATCCAGCATCGCCCCTTTTAGCTGACCGCTGTCCAGCGCCGCCAGCAGAGAGTCTTCCTCGAGATGGGCGCCGCGGGCCAGGTTCAGGACATAGGCCCCCTGCGGGAGCTGCGCCAGGAGTGCATGATTGATGATACCGACTGTCTGGGGAGTATTAGGCAGCAGGTTTATCAGTACCCGGGTGCCTTTCAGGAATACCGGAAGCTCATCATTTCCGGCAAAACTGACCACGTCGGGATACTGTTTACGGCTGCGGCTCCAGCAGCGTACCGGGAATCCCCACGCCGTCAGGCTTGCGGCCACCTGCCCCCCCAGCACTCCGGCGCCCAGAATGCCGATGGTAAATTCTTCATGGGAATACGCCGGGAGCGGCTGCCAGAGTCCCTGCTGCTTCTGGGTTTGATAATCATCGAAGCGCCGGAACCAGTGCAGCACCTGGCTGACGGCATACTCCTGCATCTGACGCCCCATACCGGTGTCTTCCAGTCGGAACAGCGGCACGTTGACGGGCAGCATTTCCGGATGCGCTTCCAACTCGCTCAGGATAGCATCGACGCCGGCTCCCAGCACAAAGACCGCCTTCAGGCCCGGGCGCCCGCTCAGCATCTCCACTGGTGGCTGCCACACCAGCGCGTAGTCGGCGGGCCGGTTATCACCCGGCGCCCATGCCCGAATGCGCGCATCGGGCAGCGCCTGTTGCAAGCGTTCGATCCAATATTGCGTGTCGAAAGTCGGATGGTAAAACAGGATATCCATACAGTCTCCCGGTTCCAGGGTTGCTATTGAGGTGTGACGGTACTCTAGCACAGCTGACTTTGTCGCTGCTGGCGGTGTTTTTTTATTCACCCTGCGGCGATGGGAAACGATATTTGCGCTTTTAATCAACAAACTGGACGAAGTTTAGCTGAACGCACCACTGCGTCAGAAATTTACGTTGACGTCACTTAGCCTTTCCCCTACATTAGCGCCCGTTCCGACGAGAGTGGGAACGACAATTTGGTGAGGTGTCCGAGAGGCTGAAGGAGCACGCCTGGAAAGTGTGTATACGGCAACGTATCGAGGGTTCGAATCCCTCCCTCACCGCCATATTTAAAGAGAGAGCCCGGGTTAACCCCCCGGGCTTTTTCGTTTATGTCGCATAACCTGGGAGGGTGAGAACCCTCGACAGGGTTCGACAACGGGCAAAAGCCCGTTGGACAGGCGACGAGCCTGCGAGGAGACTGCCCGAAGGGCGAGCGCCGCGAGTCAATCCCTCCCTCACCGCCATATTTAAAGAGAGAGCCCGGGTTAACCCCCGGGCTTTTTCGTATATGTGGTGCTGATGCTAACTCAATTTCATGCCACCCAGGCCATTGATAATAAGAGAGCCCAGCGACTTAATGCCCAGCTTTCGCATTGCATTAATTTTATGCACGCTCACCGACTTTTCACTGATGGAGAAGACCGAAGAAACCTCCTTAACCGATATCCCCTGAGCCAGTCGGCTAATCACCATCAGCTCTTTCTGAGTCAACAGCCGATTTGAAGGAATAGCTGAAAATCCGCAAGAGCGAGGCGATTCCCGATGGAAAGCCCGGCTAAATAGTCGGTTCAATTGATCTAATGAACTATCTTTCGCGACAAAAAACGACAAATTCATGAGCTCGTGGGGATAACAGCGTAGCCATATCGGTAATCCTCCCCAGACAATTAACGGTTTATCCCGATGATGCTGATAATAGGTTTCAATGAAACTGATATTCGGCATAAATAGCCGTGCCGGATTGCACAAATCGGCAATAACAACATCAAAATCCACGCACAGAATTGCCGCATAGAGCTCTGCTTCTGTTTTGGGACAGCAGATCACAGAGACTGATTTAAAATATATCTTTAAATATGCATCAAGGCTAAAACGAATAATCTCGCAAGGCTCATAGATAATAACCGATATAACTTTCTGCATATAATATCCCTCTAACGAATTTACCACCGCGAAACCTGTCATAAAAAACGATCAGGTAGCAGGCGAAACTTTTAATATATAAGTTCCTTTATATGTTCCGAGCGGATAGCTTTCGACCGTTTTTTCTGATTTAAAGGAAATCTTTGGTCCATAATTCAAATCATCGACCTGACCGATGTCGGGATAAACTTTTTGATTATTGAGATCAAAATTGGTAACAGCCGTTCCCCCATCGGTGCGCTGCCAGAGGGTATTCAGCTTCATAAGGTCGCCATTCTCTGAGAGCAGCGATTTATTCGCCGGCGGCTCAAGAGATAACTTAACCGAACTGGCATTACCAATAAAAATAAAAGCTGGCGTAGTGCCTTCCATATAACCGCCGACCTCGGAAAGTTGTAGCATAATGCTGCCATTAGTCACATCCTTGTTACCAACATAAACTCTGACGCTGGTTTCGACCTTTGCCTCGACATCAATATTCGTTTTTACCGTTACGGCACACCAGGCGCTACTACTGACGCAAAGCAGAGCCGCTAAGAATTTATTCATCATAGAATCGTTCCCTATTTATAACTCAGGCGTAACCACAGCCGTTAACGTGTCGGACAAACGCGATCCGGCGATGATGCCATGCGTGTCCTTACCTGCCACAGAGACTTTTATCGTCAGGACATCCGTGGCCAGGAGCCCTGATGGAATCACGCCGCGATAAATATCCGCCGGACCTATCGCCCTGCCCGCAATGGCGACCTGATAGGGAACATATTTATCTTCCAGCGAGGATTTAAGTAAGAACCGATCGCTATGCTTATGTGAAGATTCGAACTGCAGGGTATATGCCAGGGCCTCCATCGTCGCCCGCTGAGTTTTCGCGACCGTCAACTGCGTCTCCGTACTGGCGTCATTAAAGGGTCCGACGTCTCCTAAGACTAAAGCCGTACGCCGCGTAAAAGAGGCCATTAGCGTTGGCTGGTCAGACAATATCGACGACAGATCGACATACAGCGAATCAACGCCAAGCAGCTTATCCTCTGAGTAAAAGCTCAGGTTGCCTAATAATATTCGCTGATTCAGCAACGCTGAAGAAACTGAGGGTATTTGTTCAGGTGTCACACGGGCAGCGTGTTCCCGAACTTTAACTCCCAGGAACCCACTGGCACTTTCCAATGTATCGCCGCAAACCAGCGTTTTCCCCCGCCGATCGCCAGTACTGACAGCGACCATTGGGATCTTAATCGCCTCCAGCTCGCTGCTCCCCCCCAATATTCCATTACGGCATTCCCCTTTACCCGCAGCCTGTAGCCTAACCATCAGACGGGTGCCGGCCTCTGCGCGACGCGCGAGTACACCAGACCCCCACTGTGCATTTCCTCCCTCCTGAATGATCTGAACCGTCTGGCCGGGCTGAACACGGAATACCAGATCGGCAGCCCCGGAGAATGCGGAATATGACAGTAAAACCACACCACACAGTAGCGGCCTCATCCGTTACTCCTTACGACTGCAGTTGTCGTAGCTGTAAAGCCCGTTATCCATCTCGAACGCCAGGGTTTTGTTGACTTTCAGCGTGCGGGGATAGCCCGGATAAACATTAAAAATGTCCTGATCCTGACGACCGTCGATCACCAGTTTGCGCATTTCACTGCGCACATTACCCGTCGCACTAATCGTCCACTGAGTCCCGCTACATTGAATGCTTATGCCCTGGCGATGCGGCCCCTCTGGAAGATAGCGAATTAAGACATCGTAACCGATGGCAAAACGGACCTTCCCGAGCTCCAGGGAATCCTCGGGGTAGCTCGGACGCACCCGTAAACGAAAAAGCTTCTCTTGTTCTACCGGCTTCATCGGCATAATACGAATTTTTCGCTGTTCGCCATAAGGAATAATGATCCTGCTGGGCGAATAAACCAGATAGGGTGAATCCTTACCCAGCTCTTTCTCCAGAATCTCATTCCCGGCCCCGGGATTAGTAATAGAAAACAATTCCAGTGTGACAAATTCATATTGTTCTTTTTCAGATTTATTTTCCGCAAGTTCGGGTTTGGCCGTAAACATGGAACGCACAGTAATAAAGTTATCGCGAGGCTTACTCTGTGCAATTTCTTTAACTATGGGAAATACCTCAATCGCCTGCGATATCACTGGCAGCAACCCTGTTCCGAATAACACAGCCCCAATAGCCAGTGCTTTTTTATTTAATTTCACAATTAACCTCACGAATCTGCATGACGCCATGCGTCAACTTAATATTTTCTTCTTGTAGCGGACAGACATAGTTCACCCCGTCATGAATAACCGACAGTTCAGAAATTTTGTCATTAACAGCAAGGGAAAAATCACCAACGAACAATCCTTCTTCATCAGTAACCGTATTCCCACCAACCACCCTGGCGCTGCCAAGAGGTCGTCCGTCAAAATAGATACGACCGGTAACAGTCTGATTCTTTTTCCCTTCAACCTTCACGGTGTAGACCTGGCCCGGCATAATCCAGGTAGAAGTCGTTCGGGTCTTGAAGGTATAAAACTCCTGCTGATCTCCGGTATATACCTGATCCACAACTGGCGAAATTTTCTGGTGGGGTTGCAGACTCAATGTCGTTTTACTACCGCCTTCAACCACCGTCGGAGTGCCGGTCTTATTACGAACTTCAAAGTATTGCCCCTGCGGTAAGTCAGTGGCGTCGACAATCAATGCGCTGACGGTATCAAGCTTGCCGAAGCTCGCCTGACCATCGCCAATCGCAAACCCGCTACGTTGAGCCAGATACTTCTGGGTATAGCCATTATGACCAAAGTCTTTGCTGATACTGGCCGAGGTATAACCCAAATTGTTATCGACAGTCATTCCCGCAGTGGCGATCTTTTGCCCGTTATTGTTTTTGGTTATTCCAGCCCTCATGGAATATTTACCGGAGCGATCGAATTCCGGGTTATAGATATCAAGATTATAATCGCCGGAGAATGAATCACCTTCACTATCGGAATCCGTCATCCGCGAACGTAGAAAAAACGACTGATAGTGATTATAGCTGCGCTCCCGGGCGCTAAGAGTTAACTGAGCATAAACACGGCGATCCCGGGTAAAACTCTGGCTGCTGACGCTGGCATTATCATAACGATAATCATTATTCCCCTGGTGATACCCTAAATCCATCCTGAGGTTAACCAGCTCGCTCAACAAAAAGTCTTTACTCAAATTCACATCCCAGTTTTCATAGCGGGATCTATTCTGGCGGCCCCAGGAATGATAAAGCGTCTCCAGGCCATAGCTTACAGAAAGCCCAATCCCCCAGGGGAGCAGCGTACTGGCGTTCATCTGCCAGGTATCATAGTCATAGGCAGAGACAATGCCGACGCGATGATAAAACGTCTCGGGGCCCTTATAGCGGTTAGTTCTATAATTCAGATCGAATCCATAGTGGCCAAAATTTTTATTGATTCCCGCCATCCATGCATAGCTTCCATGCTCGCCCAGCAAACCATCACTATAAAAACGTTCAGCAATCCAGGTATCAACCGGCATATCAAGACTGCCGCTGAAATAGTAGTGGCTATCGTCGACCAGAAGCCCGCTGCCTACAGAGGTCGCCGACTGCGTGGTATAACCCAGCAGCGCACTGCCCATCATGTTGCCGTCCACCCGGGAGGAATCATCACTATAGCGAGACGATCTGAACTGTCCTTGCCGCTCATCGTAACGGCCAAGTTGAATTAAATACTCGATATCCCCCGAACGGAATGTCCCGGTACGCTTGTAAAACGGTTGACTTTTACGCTGCTGGGTTCCGTTAGCCAATTTAACGATCAATTCGATCGTATATCCGCCGGCAGGCCAGGTCTCGGTATCCAGGTGATGCATACCAGCAGGAAACTGCTGCATATCAATCAGACGACCACTGCGATAAACCTCAACTGTACCGCTATCCGGAAAGTAAACGGTCACCGGAGAAGCGGCGCCGCTGTTTCGATAAACATAGTGTTCAGGCGAATAGCCAAGGGAAACGCCATCAATACTGACAGGAGAAAAGAAGCTGTAACTCACCGAAGGCGTGGAATTTAACAAGCTATCGCTCATTCTCTGCCGCCCTAACTTATAATGAATTTTTTGCTGCTCAATATTTAACGCGAGTTCATCCAGGGTAAAATTATAGCCATCAGTATAGTTCCACACACCATTGATATAGCTGTTTCCCGTCAACCCCAGAGTATCGACTGAGGTAAAAGCGAAACTGTCGTTAAAATTATCTGAAAGATAACTCAGATTGTGGCTATGGACATAGCCAGGATGACTCTTATAGACAATCAACGGACTGTCGGTTGCTGATGCCTGTGTACTAAAATAACTTTCCGGGAAGATCAATTCGATAACAGCTGTCGACTCATCAATTCGTGCATTAATCGCGTTACCATCATAACCGGCTTTAGATACTCGCTTCAGCGGCAACGAAAGTTCACTCATAAGCTTATCACGCGATATGCTCAGACGAGGCATATCCGGATCATAGAGTTGATCAACCAACGCCCCCACCGTCGATAGCCAAACCTGCTCACGATCGTATTTCACGGTCACCGAACCCAAAGAGTGATTACGCTGGGTAATTTCAAAAATGCCGCTATTCTTCTGATTATAAATATCTTCAAAACCCGCAGGTAATGAGATCGCATAACCCACAACAGGAATCGAAAGCGAAAAAAATGAAACGCATCCTACGATAATAATCGTATTGGTAGAAAATGTCCTTTTCATCCGCTGGCCCCATCACATGGCAGGCGTCAAAATAAGAGTAAACACATTAACATAACGCCCTGAAGGATAATTATGCGCCAGATGTTGTGATTTCATATGAACCTTAAAACCATTAGTCGAAGTACCCTGCCGAAAATCACGAAGAACAGGAACGGTTAAGTCTGATGTCACATCATAGCGTATTTCATTGAATACAAACGCTCCTACCATAGAGATATTCCTGCCCGGAGCCTCCTCATCATCAAGAATAAATTCATCAGCAAATTTCACCTTCGCATTTTCAATATTCCCAACGACATAAAAGTAATCACTCAGTTCTTCAAAGAAACCGTTAGCAGCATTGACAGGAAGCGGAAAATCAATGCTTTTATCCGTCACCCGCTCTCCCCTGTAATAAAGAGCCACCCTGGCTTCAAGCAATGCATCAACACCCAATGACAACTGCGAAGATCGTCCAGCCCCGGCATTAGCGGAAGACATGAAAAATAAAAGAGAGCCGCAAAATAATAATAGTTTATTAGACATAGGTCAGGCCCATCCAAAATGGCCGGTGGAAACCACCGACCATAGAGTGCGAATTATCGATTACGGTGCGGCATTTACATTCGCGTAAACAACGCCAGTGTAATAACCCTTCGCAATATCCAACGATTTATCGACAGAGACGAATTTAAACTGAACCGGTTCATCAGCAAAACCTGATTGTACATTGCTCAGAGTAAAATCGCTGCTGTCGCCGGAGTTGGTGAAAGTCGCCGATGAAGCAGCTGTGGTCATGGCCTGAATAGTATATTTCATCGACTTAAGAGAGCCCCCTGCATTGCTCCACAGCGCAAATGGTGAACCGGTAGAAGCCAGGGAGTCATCAAGAATCATAGAGACTTTAACTCCTGTCGGATCGTTGTTGCGCAGACGAAGCTGATCGGTGACTGCTTCCATAAAACCACTCGGTTGTGCGGTCAGCACGACATCAACCTCAGTTACGGGGTTGCCATCCGGATCTGAAATATAAACTCCCGTAGGCACATTCGCACTAACGTTGAATTTAGTATCGTAGCTGGAAGGCGTTGCAGCCATAGCCGATGCAGAGATGACCAGGCCAGCCAGTGTGGCAATAGTAGATTTTAACTTCATTAAAATATCAATCCTGTGATAAATTAAATTTACGACTCCAGATACTAAGTAGTCGTGTCCTGTAACAGGCACCTGTGATTAACATCTAAATCATTTAACGACGTTATCTGTGGCGCCGAAAAAAATAATAGGAGGAAACTTAATTATTCTTAAGTCATTAATTCTTAGTAAACCTTTAAAAATATTATCATTCATCTTTCAGGGTGTTATGCCCGACCTCTTCAAATACCGCCCGGCGCATTGCATCACGTAAAGCAGGTACATCCTGGGGCAAAAAGAAGTTATTTTTCCCTACGCATGACTCCCAATCCATTGTGGGCTCATAGCCAATTGCAATAAATGCTAATTTGCCGACGCTCTCTTTCGTGGTCAGTACCCGGCGAATTTTGTTGCACATTCCGGAATCCACCAAACGTTGACTGATATTGGCTACCCCCTTCGACTCTGTGGGATCGTCCTGGCCATCAGAGACGATCACCAGTACTTTCCTTGGCGCATCCCCGGCCATCAGATATTGAGTTCCCAATAACATTCCTGAAGCCACTAACGTTCCTCCGTTAGGCGTCATTGTATTAATCGTATTTACCTGGGCAATATCTCCGCTTAACGGTAAATTAAAGGAGACTGTTCCTCGTAAACAGAATGAATCGCTGGGCGTCTGTGAATATGGAAAGATAAAGTCGGTTGATGGATAAGGGATCCGCTCCACTGTCGCAGTGTAGTCAATGGCATCAGCAATCCTCTGGTATTCTTCATACGGCCTACCGCTACCGCCCGGTCGTACCAGATAGTCCTCCGGGAGCTTTCCGGACTTACTGACGAACTGAAAGTTGCAGGCATTTCCATCACGGGTTCCATAAGCGAAAGGAACAAATCCCACTTTATTCTGCAATTCGTAATGATAAAGTTCCTGGGCCAGTTGCAGAACAATTCGTTTAAGCTCATCAATTTTTATGTGATTATCAAAAGCCCCCTTCATTGAGCCCGAAAAATCGGTAACAAACATAACGTCCATGTAGGAACGAAACTTTCTTGCTGCACCGTTATTGCCAATAGTTACCGAACGATCAAAGCTGGGGAAAAAATCGCTGGCCAGCCACGAATTCTCATTCACCCGGGCGCTCACTCTAAACTCCGTATAGAATAAACGCGCATTCTCGGCTGAAACACCCTGCAGCTTGCGAATAACGGGCTGAGCAATGCCGGTATTGTGCCGCATATAAGCCGAAATATAGTGTCTGGCAAGCGTATCGTTACGTGGATCGCCTTCAGGGTTATCTTCCGACGTCAGTGCTAATGCAGCCTGCTCCAGGGAATCGGAGAGTCTGGCTCGCTCAGTGATATAGCGAGAACCATCTAATGCCAGCGATAACATCGCCATAATAAAAGCCGATGCCAGCACAAAAGAGACTGCAAAAGCACCATCCTGATTGCGCGCCAGGCGTAAAAGATATTTTTGAATTAACTGCCCAGACATAACTTTATTTCCTCCTGGCTACCAATGGTCAGTTGCCGGACAATCCGTTGCCCACCTCGTAAACAGAACAGATAAGGCAAAGCTCCTGGTCTCATCTGCGCCACCGCTTTTCCATCAAAATCTCTGCGATAGTCGACATCGCCGGAAAAACCGCGATGGGTCGTATCGGTATTAATGTCATACGCCGTCACCTTTAGCCCGGCGCGCAGGCTGGCGCTAAAAAAAACGCGCTATTCAGTGCTTCAATCATTGCGGCCTGCTCGGGTCTTGCCGAGTCAATAAAAAGAACAGCATGGTTCGTCGTCGCGCCGACAGCGTATTGCGCCAGACAAAGCGCTAACACGAATATCATTACTTTCATGTTTCTCTGCTACCTCGCCATGACAACGGCATAAGAAACGATCTGATCCGTAGAACGAAAAAAATTGGCGATATTGAATAATGAGCTCTGCGGCAGACAGACCGTGACCTGGTATAGCGGCACCCATCGACCGTAGCTTCCCAACGGGGAAAGTTCTTTCAGGGTTATTAAATCTCCCGCGGGCGAAACACAGCCGGGATCGCGGATAGTCTGATTCAGGGAAATGACCTTATTCTTATTCACCAAATCACTTACCGGTGCGAAATGTAAAGCCTCAAGCCCGATAGTGACCTGCCCGCTGTGCGGGTAATGCATATCCGCCAGCATCTTCGCAGCCAGCGCCCGCATCTCGGCTAACTCCGTCGGAGCTATCTCCTCGCGTTCCGCATAAAGCTGCTGACGCTCCCTGAGGATCCCCGCCAGCGAATAAGAGATGCGATCGAGTTTGCCTACCAGAGTTTGTTTCATCACCAGTTCGGACGCCAACACCATAATCAGCGCCAGGATTATCGCGATAAACGAAAATTCAACGGCGACTGCTCCCTTCTGATTAGTCCATAAACTTTGAGCGTTCATATTCCTGAACAAAGATCACCTCCCGATATAGCAAGCTATTTGCCCAAAAGCCAGGAAACGGAAAAAACATAGGTTGATAACGATAGTGGACCTGATATCTGGCTAATGCCATATTTCTGGAGTTTGCTGACGAGCTACCTCCGTTTCTTATCATATCGCCAACAGAATCACTAAAATAAACCCTGAGCTCTACTTCATTATTTTTTGTCAAAAAGTCCCATAAATGTCCTCCGTTACTCACAAAGCGCTGACGAAATCGCGTTTGATAGCTGGAATCAAACGTTGATGCGTTCTTTGCTGATTTGGAGGCTTCGGACAGCGCCAGATCCAGCACCGCAGAGATATAAGACATACGAGCTATCTCCGCAATAAAAAATAGCAATATAACAAAGGCGATAATTGAAAGAGAAAATTCAATGCTCGCTACTCCAGTTTGATCGCGGGAAAACGTCTTCTTTAAATTATAACACCTCATTTTTAATCGGCCCCAGGCTAATTAGAGAATCAATAAGCTCATCCGGATAATCACTCAAATTTTCGGCGCGAACAATTTGTTTTGCATAACCTGCGTCTCCTACTTTCACCAGACCAACCACCAGGTTATGAATCATGCGCTCCTGTTTACGCCCTCGCAGATATTGAGGCAGTAGTAACCCTACGGCATCCTGGTACCGCTGATCGAGCAACGCGATCATTGCCATATTGTTAATGGCCACATCATCGGCGATAAACATATCCCGGGCCTGCTGAATCGCAGCGTTGGCTTCAGAATATTTTCCTGACAGTGCCAGAGCAACTCCTTTTAAATTATAAGCCTCCGCATATTTATTATCGCGAGATAACATTTGCTGAGTCACTCTTATCGCCTGGGGATAGTCACCAAGAGATATCATATTTTGTGCCTGAAGCGTATAAATAGTCTGATCGGGATTCTTTAAAAGTGGCTGTAAGTAATAGAGTGATGATTTATAATCCCCCGCCTGATAATAATACTTAGATAGCTTGTAACGGATTTTAGGATCATCTTTTTTCTTCAAAGAGCTACGATACAGATTAATCAGCCCCGTATAGTTCCTGGATTTAAGATAGATATCCTCTTGTACCTGAGTATTCTCAGTACTGGCATGAAAACCGCTCATCGAGCTGCATCCTGTTAATACAAAAAGTACGCTGCCAATTACAAGAGTTTTTTTAGAAAATACCATGTTTCATTATCCTTAATATCCCTGGTGCCGAAATAAGAATCGTAATGGGGAACATAATAAACAAAATCAAGGGAATGCTCATTTTTGCCGATAACTTTCCGACTTTTTCTTCTATATGAAGTAACTGATACTCGCGAATATCATGAGCCAGTTCCAACAAATTTTCATAAAGCGAAGTACCGTAATGAACGCTTTGCTGTAATGTCGCACAGAACATTTTTAGCTCAGGGGTCTCTGTTGAATGGTAAAGCTCGCCCAATGCCTCTTCCAGTCCAGCGACCTCCGCTTTCCTCGAAATTGACATCATGATCGCAGAAAGATTTTCATCCATTTTATCAAAGCGTATGGCAACGTATTTAATTGAGCTTTCAACCGTCATCCCCGTCTGAACGCAAACGGCGGTTAACTCAATAAAATACGGCAGTATATCTGTCATACGTTTTAACTTCTGATGAATGACAGGACCAACGATCGCTCCCGGAACCACGATCGTCGCTACCATAATCACCATCATAATCATTGCGCACTGTCGGTAACTGACTGGCAAAACATGCAGTAACGACAGAATGAAAACAGGAAAAGACAGGACCAGCGTCGTTTTAATCTTACGTCTCAGATCGCTATCTACCTCTTTCAGGAAAAGTAGAATACGGCTGTTCGATATAATAATGGCATTAATATCTACTGTGGTTCTGGACACGACGCCAGACTCTTGTGATTCAGAATTAACCAGGCTCATTTTTTTATAGATCGTCAGCTCCCGGTGGACCAGGTACAGAAAGATAACTACGCCAAAAACCAGCATGACTAAAAATGTCATATTGCTTTCCTTACCAGAAGGTTGATAATCAATAACCCTACAACCTCACTGGATAAAACATAATAAAGAATGTATCTTCCGGTACTGTCATTAACAATAAAGTCGAAGTTATCAGGGCTCAAAAACTTCATCCCCAGAAAAAAGATAACAGGAATAGCTGCAACTATCTTTGCTGACGCTCTGGCTTCTGAAGTCATGGCTTTTTTCCTTTTGTCCATATTTTTATTTATATTAATCGTTCGGGAAAGACGACTAATTAACGTACGTAACTGGCCACCTCGCTGTAGGCTCACCATCATAACAATAAAGAAAAAATAAAACTCCCGATAACGATATATGTTAACGGCATCATTAAATACCCTTTCGGGCTCTTCCCCCAGATTTAAACGTCGACTGACATTGTTAAAAACATTTCCCATATCGCCATCAATATTCGTACCGCACCGTTCCATGGCCTGCTGAATACTGTTGCCTGCTGAGATGGCAGAGCTAATAACAGTCAGTACCTCCGGAAACTTATTCTCAAAGTATTTTTTCCTTATTGCCCGCCCCATACGAATCTGCGTGACAACCAACACCACGCAAACAGTAAGAATAAAAAAGACCCAAGGGAAGTCCAGATAATAATAATTGATAAATAATGAGAGCAATAGCAAGGTTAGCGAGATAATAAATCCGTTGATTCCCCATATCACTGAGCCAAAAGCATAGTTACGCCACTCGGTATATAACTCAACAATGAAATTGTTTTTTCCTTCAGCCCTCTCTACGACACGTGTCAGCGCTGCCGCATCGATAACCCGATGAATCCTCCAGTACCTTAATAAGGTTATCACGAAGATAGCCAATCCTGTTATCACAATTGCTGTATACATATTAAACTCTCATGTTAAATATTTGCTTTAACTCTTCAGTTAAATTAAAGAGCGTAGCATTTTGCATGATTGATGAGCGCACCAGTAATCCATGATTAACGAAATCGCCCTGAATTCTGCCATCGCTGTTCCGTTTGTCACGACTTTCAAATGTAAAAATATTTTGCAAAATAACATGCTCTCCTTCAATGCCCATCACCTCGCTGATATTCATAATCTTACGAGAGCCGTCATTCAGTCGCGAAACCTGAATAATAATATTAATTGCCGAAATAATATTACGCCGTATTGATTCAATAGGAATACCCATTCCCGCCATCATTACCATATTTTCGAGGCGGGAAATCGCATCACGCGGCGAGTTGGCATGAAGTGTTGACATGGAGCCATCGTGCCCGGTATTCATCGCCTGCAGCATCTCAAAAGCCTCTTCGCCCCGGCATTCACCGACAATGATCCGATCCGGCCTCATCCTTAACGAGTTAATAAGCAATGCGCGCATTGACACTTTTCCGGTATTTTCGATACCGGCCATTCTTGTTTCCATTCGTAAAACGTGAGGTTGCCGTAATCTCAGTTCGGCCGCATCCTCCATAGTAATAATACGTTCATTCTCATCAATATAGGCCGACAAGGCATTCAGCAGCGTCGTTTTCCCCGATCCGGTACCGCCAGAAATAATAATGTTAGCGCGACAGCGGGCGGCGATAACAAGAAAATCCGCCATAGCGCTACTTAGCGCACCAGAGTCGATTAACTCCTGGAAGCCCAAATGATGGCGAGAAAATTTACGTATGGAGATCGCCGTACCATCCAGCGTAATCGGCGATATCGCAACGTTAAGGCGGCTACCGTCCAGCAATCGGGCATCGACCAGCGGCTGTCCGGCGTCGAGACGGCGCCCGACGCGCTGGACCAGCCGTCTGGCGACATCAGTCAGCTGCGCATTATCAATGAAGCGGCATGGAGTAATTTCCAGTTTTCCATAACGCTCTACAAAGATTTTGTCTGGTCCATTAACAAGAATATCGGAGACGGTGTCATCTTCAATCAGTACTCGCAGCGGACCAAATCCCACAATCTCGTCGGCCATAATCTCAGCCATGGCTCGCTGATCGCCGCCGGTCAAATAGATATCTTCCTGTTCCACCACCTTCTCAATAACGCTATTCATCTCGGAAACCAGAGCGTAGCGATCTTCGATAAGTTGTTCTATTTTGGCAATTTCAATATTTTTTAACACACCCTCGCGTAGCAATATCTGATTTTCTTTCGATAGACTCATGCTCTGATTCTCCGGAAGATAGTATTAAGGACAGAAAGTTTCTTTTCTGTACGGGCAACACCTAAAATTCGATCGACAAGCAAATCCAGGCTATTGGCACCATGTGACGTTAATAAGCCATCTGAAGGTAAAGCACTGACTCTCTCAAGACCGCTTTTTATATAGGGGATGTGAATATCTACTCGCTGCTCAAGTAATTTCTCCAGATCCTCCAATGTAATTCCACTGTGCTGCCCCGGGCGGTTATCATTAAAACAGAGGTAGACTCTGCGGGACAGCCGGTTAATTCTGTAAAGAACTTCCACCTGTTCCAGCATCGCCCGGGCAACCCTGGCAGAAGAAAAACTGCGATCGATAACCAGCACCAGACATAGCGCTTGTTCCGCGAATCCACGTAATTGCTCTTTCGATGCAGTATGAATAGATTGCTCGTAGATAACGAAGTTATACCGATGAAAAGCATCTTCGGCGACTTCGCTAAGCTGTGCGACCGGTTCACCATAAATATCCAGGTGTTTTTTGACACTGGTATATTCGTGAGAAAGTTTTTTGCCGGAAATAATATCCATATCCCTGGTTCCTCCGCTACCAGATACCAGTAACGTCGCCACTCTCTTTTCATCCGCTATCTTGCGCGCAATATGCCAGGCTAAACGCGAATTGCCGACCCCTCCCTTGCAACCCAGAATGCTAATCATAATCGCTTTTTTTTTGGTGACCGCCTGGGAGCCGTTCACTGCAGCTTCCACCAGTAAATCACGCTGAGCGGAAGAGTGATAATAAGCGACGTTATAGCAGGAGAACTGCTGAGCCAGCGTAATCGAGTCGCTATTGCCAACCACACAATACCAAACGCCCCCGGGAATCAGCATCTGTAGTTGCTGTACGATCGTATCGACATCAGTACAATCACCGATATCAATCACCGCCCCGCTGATATCGTGGGGGATCTTTCCCTGCAATTCATCGGAAATATTGCATTTAATCCCCCGCACATGGGGCAATCCGGCAAGTCGTAATTCACTGGTTAAATTTTCGTTCAGCAATGGCGAACGAGAAAAAACATAAAAAACGCTATCTTCTCGCTTGTCTTTATTTTCACTTTTGGAGAACAGCAGCATACTACGTCCTTGTCACATTTGATACGAAAATGGGTTAACCAGACTTTGATCTATAATATTATTTAGCACACAACCAGTATCATCGCTCTTGTACTTATAATTCAGGGACTTCCCCCGGCATTCAGGCGCCCGCAGCACAACATTTCGGAGGTAAAGTTTAATTCCCTGATAGCTATTTTCTGTAAATCCTCCACGCTCCTGCTTCAGGATTATTTGATAGGGGTTCATGCCATGATCAATCAATTCCTTGCGAATATGCTGTGCAAATTGGGTGAAATCATTATTATTCCAGTAAAGGTAAACTTCGCCTGAAAAATCTTTCCCGGCATCATAGGCAATCTTGCCAGCCAGGACTTCAACAGTAATCGCGTCACGAGTAGTGAAATTATAGGTTTTCACATCCTGAATATTAGCCTGCGCGGAGTTGAAGAAAAACACCATGATAGCCAACAGGATAGATCGGCTGAACAATATCATTTAATAAATCCTCCGCGTTCTATAAAATTTACCGCGCGTTCCTTGTCGCGACGATTGGTAATGCCATCCAGATTAAAAAGGCGACTCCAAGTCGGGGTTGTACGGAATTCGGGAAAGACAATTTCCCGGGTAGCAACAGGCTTAACCAAATTCACCGTGGCAATAACGACTAGTTCTTTATTGTTTCGCTCCGTTGACGCGTTACGAAAGAGCGCCCCTAATATGGGAATATCACCGACAAATGGAATTTTCGCCAGTTGCTCCTGCTCTGTTTTACTGATAAGCCCACCCAGTAAAAAACTTTCGCCATCGGCCAACTCTACCGTTGTCCGGGCGCGTCGGGTTTGCAGAGCGGGAATCGAGGAGCCAGCTACGGTTGTGTACGTGTTATCCAAATTACTGACTTCCTGGCCAAGAATAACGCGTATTTTCTTATTGTTATTGACCTTTGCGCCGATATTCAGCTTGATACCGTATTCTTTATAGTCCACGCTGGTGCCGTTATTTGAGGTTGTCACTACCGGAACTTCACCCCCAACAAGGAACTCTGCCGTTTCCCCCGAGAGGACCGACAGATTAGGTTCGGCCAACACACGCGCCACGCTGTCATTACTGATTGCATGTATCAGACTGGTTATTGAGTTGGCATCAAATTTTACCAGACGAAACATGCCTGACGCCGCTTCCCCTACCGTGTTCCAGTCCACGCCGATGTTGTCGGTAAATTCACGGGTCACTTCGACGATGGATAACTTAACGTTTACCTGATTGGTGATGGGCAATTGCAGCTTATTAATAAGACCTTCATAGAGGACCTGGTCCATCCAGGGAAGACGTTCGTCGTTTTTATCCCCACCGCCATTACCGTTTTTTATCAGCGTTCTTTCCAGCACCGTTTTTTTCGCGCCAATGCTCTCACCCACGATCTGGTAAATGCGATCTTTAGCCTCTTCGGATTCTGCAGTGCCGGAAAGAATATAGGTTCCGGCCATCTTTTTAATGGACACCTTACTGTCAGGAAACTCCTCACTGATTCTCTGATGCGCTTCGCCAAGAATCGCATCGACGATCATGAGGGTTTTTAATACCTGCTCGCCATTCTTGTTAAATGCAATCAGTTCGGAACGCCCAAATTCCTTACCATACGCGACCAGGCTTTTATCACCGATAATCTCATATTCCACAACGTCGGGAGCGGAAACAAAAACTGTATCAATATTTTCTTGTAACTGGATAACCCGACTATCGCCTGGCTGAATCCATATCTCTCCGGCGCCGACTGAACTGCTAACTACCAAAAGAAAGGTAGCGAGTAAATTTCTAAACACCCTGAGCATGTTATCTCCCGATCCTGTTAAGTAAAGGTTGTCAATTTTTATCTGATTATTTTTTCGCTGCTGATTTCCCATTACCTCGGATTTCCTTAACCGTTCTGAATTGGGGCAGCACATCGTCCATACTGACCTTGCCATTTACATAGCGACCTTCAGTCCCCGCTGGCGCCACAAAAAGCTCGCCGGCATTCTCGACTGTTTTTAATTTAACCAACTGATCCTGACTGAGCTTAATCGTGATATAACCAACGATTTCTTTATTACTCGTCGAGAGCGGATCCCGCGATGCCTTTGGATCCGGCACGGATACGGTGGTCGCGATAACAGGCAAATTGTCAAAAACTCGATTTACGACATATTTCTTAATATCTTTTCCGCTGACGCTGCTCTCAAGAACTAAACCTGCTGCAGGACTTTTATTCTTTTCAATCTCAACCACTCTCAGATAAATAGCAACCTTAGCACCAGCGTTAAGCGCTGAGAGTAAATACTCATTATCATTTTTCTTCACCGGAAAAAGATAGGGTACGTCACCAAGCTGCATACTTCTTTTGATAAATCCCTCAGAACCGGGCCGTTCCAGTGCGGCCAATAGAATATTCTCACCACGCCCAATTTTGTTTTTGACCAGATATCCCTGCAGATTACCATTTATGGCGCTGAGATCTCTGATATCGTGATCTTCGGATATCAGCTGAGATTTAATCTTAAAAGCATTATCATCAATGATATCCCCTGGGAGAAGATCATAAACTGCTTCAGCAATAATGATGTTTTTTGATACTGTCTGAGGCGTTTCCGACACGTCTTCATCATTTGATCTGATGAGGCCTACAATGCCAACGATGATGATAATCACGGATAAAAAAAGCAAAATTCTTTGATTCATTGAATATACCCAGAAGCTGAAAAAAACATACAACAAATAAAAGACAACGAAATTGCCACGCCATAAGGCACGCCTGTTGCCTCCATTTGTTTCCGGAACCCAACAAAACCGATTGCCACAACCGCGACGCCATACAGCGTCGTCAGAAATAAAAAAGAAAAAAACTGCTGCTGGGGAACAAACAGCACCAGCGCAGAGAAAATCTTCACATCTCCCGCACCAATGAAATGCGCATAAAACAGGAAAAAACCAGCCAGTAGCGACAGGCCAGCGGCGACAGCATTTATCTCTCTTCCAGGTAAAACCCCATAGATAGCGGCGAGCAAAACAATACATAGCACATACTTATTATGTATCGTTCTTTTATACAGATCGTTCCAACTGATCACCAGACATAGTAAGGTCACGAGGAATAAAATTCCATATTGATAAGAACTAATCACAAGCTCATCCTTAAATTTGCCTGCCGCAACGTAAGCCCTGCCAGTAGCAGGGCTTACAGGGCAACGATTAAAGCGTAACGCTCAGAATCGCATTTTTGATAGCCTCAAAGGTATCATTCAGCGCTCCCAGGAAACCGGAAGTCTGATCGCCAAGTACTGCAGCCAACAGCGTAGCCATAGCGACAGCAATCAGGGCGTATTCAATTGCAGTAACACCCTGCTCATTTTCAGAAAAGTTTTTAACATTGGCAGTCATACCAGAAAACCATTTTGACATAATGAGTCCTTAAAAATATAAAAGTTACTAATATAAAATCCAGAGAATATTTATCAATCGTATATATCGAATTGACGGGTGAAGGTTACTTTTCTATCCAGGATGAGTCCTCATTAAGAATATCAATACTGTTCATTTATTTTCATTTCAGTAAAAAGAGGAACACAAAAATCAGCGTCGTGATCCAACATACGGCAATAACGGCTAATACGGAGACGAAGGCATTCCAGCTGCGGCTTTGGTACCATTCGACACTGGCACGTTGTTCTGAAGCAGGCCGATCCCCAGCTTCAGCTTTTCCGTGAAGCTCTTCTTGCCCGGATTCAGCCTCTACTGCTCCGGACAACGTTTCACTAACCTCCTTCTCATCTGTCGTATTACTGTCGATGACCACTTCCTTTACAGTCCCCGTATATCTCACCCCTTTACGCGGTATCGTTTTAATCAATGACTCTGCCAGCCCGCATGCCGTAAGCGCTTTACGTAACAAGTATAATTGACCGTAATAGCTGCTTTCACTCACCGACCCATTTTGCTCCTGCCAGACAAAATCAATGATGGCTTGCTTATCTGTCTCACCGGTAAGAAGTAAAGAAAGAAATCGATAATTGTTCTCTGTCAGTTCCACTACTCGATTATCTTTCGATACCAGTCGCCTTTTGGAGGGCAAAAACATTACATTTTTGTCAAGAAGAAAAGTTTTTCCTTCATTAAATTTTAATCCATTCATGTCGCCATCCTACAAAAGCAATGTCTGTTCCTTTCAGAACTTCTTATATAAAGGATAAGGGAAAAATAACAACCTCATAATTCTCATTTTTTCTCATTAATCTCTCGTCAATGATCTTAATACCATAGTAATGCAAGAAAAAACTATCCGACTATCACAAGAGACTGAATACTACGTATGGAGGCATGATGAATATTTAGGACGGATGCTTCCTTTTAAAGAAATCATTAATCACACTTATCATTTCCGCTATACGCTGTTACCTGCACCTGTTAATATGATATTGGTTCTTTGATTCACAAAGCGATATACGGCTTGTCATCAGATAGTTAAAGCTCCGCCAGGAGACGTTCTCCGAAGCCCCCGGTCTTCAGTTGTTCATCCCTTAACCAAAACAATGCGGAACGAAAAAAATGTGCTTGACCATATCTGGCTGACTCCCTATAGTAGCGCCCCGTTAGCCGTTACAGGCGGCTGGCGAGACAATTTGGTGAGGTGTCCGAGAGGCTGAAGGAGCACGCCTGGAAAGTGTGTATACGGCAACGTATCGAGGGTTCGAATCCCTCCCTCACCGCCATATTTAAAGAGAGAGCCCGGGTTAACCCCCGGGCTTTTTCGTCTATGTCGCACAACCCGGGAGGGTGAGAACCCTCGACTGGGTTCGACAACGGGCGAAGCCCGTTGGACAGGAGACGAGCCCGCGAGGAGACTGCCCGAAGGGCGAGCGCAGCGAGTCAATCCCTCCCTCACCGCCATATTTAATGAGAGAGTTCAGATTAACACCAGGGCTTTTTCATATCTGCTGCACAAAATCCCGGCCAGAGTTTAACCGGCAGGAAAAGCGAAAAACCTCATCTGGCTCGCCTCTACCGACACCCGTTATGTTCATCCTATAGACGTTTCCTCTTTCAGTGCTGTTTGGATAATCCTCACTATTACTGCGACTAATCGTCTGGCTGTTAGCGAATTTCTGGATAATTAATACAATCCATGAAAGCCCTTTACACCAGCGCCAAACGATTTCTCATTATTCTGGTTATGACTGCCGTCGCGGTTCCTGTATTACGTGCAGGTTCATCCACTATCCTGCCGGTTCAAATCGCCGGCAAGCAGAAGATGCAGTTGGTCGCCGAATTCGTCGAAGCGAGGAGTATCAGAAACGGCTGTAACGGATAGACGTCAACCATATGCAGGACTATTTTATCGGCAAGCCGCTCCCCTTCCCTACCACAACCTGACGGACATTAACGCAAAGGCCCGGCAGCGTGTACCGGGCCTGTCGCGATTAGTTTCAGGTTAAGCGTAAGCGTTGAGCGCGCGCTGGCAAAGATCAGAGCGTACGCAGTCCTCTTTGGTGAAGCGAATAACGCTGACCATCTCATCGTCGCTAAAGCGCCGCAGCGCGTCTTCCAGCCCGGAGAACACTCCGGCTGGCAGATCGCACTGGGTGATATCACCATTGACGATAACCGTGACGTTCTCTCCCAGGCGAGTCAGGAACATCTTCATCTGGGATGCAGTTACGTTCTGTGCCTCATCCAGAATCACCACCGCATTCTCAAAAGTGCGGCCACGCATATAGGCAAAGGGGGCGATCTCTACCTTACCGATTTCCGGACGCAGGCAGTACTGCATAAAAGAAGCGCCCAGGCGCCGTACCAGGATGTCATAAACCGGTCGGAAATAGGGCGCGAACTTCTCTCCGATATCGCCAGGCAGAAAGCCCAGGTCTTCGTCAGCCTGTAGTACCGGTCGGGTGACGATGATTCTCTCGATATCTTTATGAATCAGGGCCTCCGCGGCTTTAGCCGCACTGATAAAGGTTTTGCCGCATCCGGCCTCGCCGGTGGCAAAGATAAGCTTTTTGCGCTCGATAGCTTTCAGATAGCGCTCCTGCGCGGCATTACGCGCCTCAATAGGCGAATTATCCCTGCTGTCCCTGGCCATGCCAATAGATTCCACGCCGCTCATCTGCACAAGCGAGGTGACCGACTCTTCTTCACGCTGTTTATGGCTGCGTGAGTCCCGCCTCAGCAAACGTCTGGCTTCGCGACGAGCTTTGATCACTGCTTTTTGTCTTCCCATGGATGGCACCTTGACTGGTTGGTTTCACTACCCGCGCCTGCTCACAGGCGCGATCATGCGCACAAACAAAGAAGGTTGGCTCCCTTTTAAGCCAATAATTGCCGGTTGAGGAGAGGCGACACCGCCGCCATGAGGCGGATGCCGCATCGGTAATGACTGAATGTGTCGTGAAGGGATATTGAGCGGTGAAGAGGACGTTGCCGGTGGCAATGCCTGCCAGCTGGGGAGTGCGGATTGCTGTTTTCGGATGTCCAGTTCTGGACGCTACCATTCGCGATCTCCATTGTGAAAAAGGCTTTCACTGCCGGGAACTACCGCTCTTCTCTTTTCTTACACTAAATATTATCAATATTGCAACATATTATTTGATAAATATCGTTCTGGTTATTTTTTAAACAACAGGAAATTCTGATAGATAATATTCGGGCGGGCTATCTCATTGCGCCACGATATGACGTAACGTGAGAGGAAAATGAAGACTGCCCCGGCAGGGGCAGTCTGAAGAGATTACTCGGCCTGCTGTAACTTAGCTGCAGGAATATCCCGGAAGTGCTGTTCTGCCTTATTAAAACGCTCAACCACGTCACGGGATGGCGCTTTGCCCATCAGGCTGACCACGACAATACCCAGGGTGGCGAACAGGAAGCCCGGAATAATTTCGTACAGATCCAGCCATTCAAACTGTTTCCAGACCACTACGGTCACGGCACCAATTACCATACCGACCAGCGCACCGTTACGGGTCATTCGCGACCAGAACAGCGACAGAATCACCACCGGCCCAAAGGCGGCGCCGAATCCGGCCCAGGCGTAACTCACCAGCCCCAGTACCCGGTTATTGGGATCAGCCGCCATAGCGATAGCCACCAGCGCCACCAGCAGTACCATCAGACGTCCAACCCATACCAGTTCACGCTGGCTGGCCCCTTTACGCAGGAAAGCCTTGTAGAGATCTTCGGTAATCGCGCTGGAGCAGACCAGTAACTGACAGCTCAGGGTAGACATTACCGCCGCCAGAATCGCCGACATCAGGATACCGGCAATCCAGGGGTTAAACAGTATCTGGGCCAGTTCAATAAAGATGCGTTCGCTGTTGTCATTGACGGCCGCGGCCAGCTGCGGGTTATCGGCAAAGTAGGCAATGCCGAAGAAACCTACGGACACCGTCCCCAACAAGCAGAGAATCATCCAGGTCATGCCAATACGACGCGCATTCACAATGGTGTGGTGCGAATCCGCCGCCATAAAGCGCGCCAGGATATGCGGCTGTCCAAAATAGCCCAGTCCCCAGCCCAGCAGCGAAATAATCGCAACGATATTCAGCCCCTTGAACATATCAATGTTCTCGATGCTTTTCTGTTTAATCACCTCCAGCGCATCGCCAAAGCCGCCCACGGTGAACAGCACCACCACCGGCGTCAGGATCAGCGCGAAGAACATCAGCGCTGCCTGAATGGTATCGGTCCAGCTCACCGCCAGGAAGCCGCCCACAAAAGTGTAGATAATGGTTGCCGCCGCTCCGGCCCACAGCGCGGTGGCGTAATCCATGCCGAAGGTGCTCTCAAACAGGCGAGCGCCGGCCACAATGCCGGAAGCGCAGTAGATAGTGAAGAAGACAAGGATAACCAGCGCCGAGATAATCCTCAGCAGGCGGCTGTTATCGGCAAAGCGACTGGTGAAATAGTCTGGTAGCGTCAGCGCGTTATCATTGGCCTCAGTCTGGACACGCAACCGTCCGGCCACCAGTTTCCAGTTCAGCCATGCGCCAAGGGCAAGGCCAATCGCTATCCAGCTCTCCGAAATTCCGGCGATAAATATTGCCCCAGGCAGCCCCATCAGTAGCCAACCGCTCATATCAGAAGCGCCTGCGGAAAGCGCCGTGACCAGGCTGCCGAGGCTACGGCCGCCCAGAATATAGTCGTCAAAGTTATTTGTAGAACGCCAGGCGATAAAACCAATCAATATCATGCCAAAGATATAAATCAGGAAAGTCACCAGCATCGGTGTACTAATATTCATTCGGTTCTCCGATGTTGTTTCCGGGTAAAACCCCAGGTTGACACCGCCGGAACGTGGCGGGTCTCGTTTGTCGTTTCACTCGCGGCGATCCATCCTGCCGTAAGCGTTCTGTGTTTACAAATGCTTTAACATATCAGTTACACATGCCGGCCCCTGGTTCAGCTTAAGTTTTCTTATAGGTTGCACTGGCTCACACTTTTACGGGTTGCACCCATAAAAAATGTTAAGCGCGTCAGTAAACACCGCCCCTTCGGGTAAATCCAGAAAAAAATAAATCCGCATCTGTCATTAACAATTTGCTCTCTTTCAGTGTTGCTATCTCCGTCACATTTAACGTGGTTGCACAAAGTTGCAACATAATAGATATTGCCGGGTAGCAATATTTTTTCACAGACCCTAACGAGCAGAGACAGGAGTACAGGCATGGCCAGCACCACAATGGGGGTAAAACTGGATGAAGAGACCCGCGAGCGGATTAAAACCGCAGCCTCGCGAATCGATCGGACACCACACTGGCTAATTAAGCAGGCTATCTTTAATTACCTGCAGCGCCTGGAAAATAATGAGGAGCTGCCCGAACTGCCTGCATTACTGGCTGGCGCCGCCAATAATAGCGATGTCGACGACGCCAGCGCCCCGGTCGATGAAACACCCCAGCCGTTTCTGGAGTTTGCCGAACAGATCCTGCCTCAAAGCGTCAGCTGCGCCGCCATTACTGCCGCCTGGCGCCGCCCGGAAACCGATGCCGTACCGATGATCCTTGAGCAGGCCCGTCTGCCTGCCGATGTGGCCCAGAAGGCCCATACCCTCGCCCATCAATTGGCCAACAAGCTGCGTAATCAGAAAACTGCAGGCGGCCGTGCCGGTATGGTACAGGGGCTGTTACAGGAATTCTCACTCTCCTCCCAGGAGGGGGTGGCACTGATGTGCCTGGCCGAAGCACTGCTGCGTATTCCCGATAAAGGCACCCGAGACGCGTTGATCCGCGACAAAATCAGTAACGGTAACTGGCAGTCGCACGTAGGCCGCAGTCCGTCGCTGTTCGTCAATGCCGCTACCTGGGGACTGCTGCTGACCGGGCGACTGGTTTCAACACATAATGAAGCCAATCTCTCCCGCTCCCTGAACCGTATTATCGGCAAGAGCGGTGAACCGCTGATCCGCAAAGGTGTGGATATGGCGATGCGCCTGATGGGCGAGCAGTTCGTCACCGGCGAAACCATCGCCGAAGCGCTGGCCAATGCCCGCCGTCTGGAAGATAAAGGCTTCCGCTACTCCTACGATATGCTGGGCGAGGCAGCCCTGACCGCTGCCGATGCCGACGCCTATATGCTGTCGTACCAGCAGGCGATCCACGCTATCGGCAAGGCCTCTAATGGTCGTGGTATCTATGAAGGTCCGGGAATTTCCATCAAGCTTTCCGCCCTGCATCCCCGCTATCGCCGTGCCCAGTTCGATCGGGTTATGGACGAACTCTACCCACGCCTTAAGGCGCTGACCCTGCTGGCGCGCCAGTACGATATCGGGATCAACATCGACGCTGAAGAGGCCAACCGGCTGGAGATCTCTCTCGATCTGCTGGAAAAACTGTGCTTTGAGCCGGAACTGGAAGGCTGGAACGGTATTGGTTTTGTTATCCAGGCTTACCAGAAGCGTTGCCCGTTCGTCATCGACTATCTGATCGATCTCGCCACTCGCAGCCGACGTCGCCTGATGATTCGCCTGGTGAAAGGCGCCTACTGGGACAGTGAAATCAAACAGGCCCAGGTAGAAGGGCTGGAAGGCTACCCGGTCTATACCCGTAAGGTGTACACCGATGTCTCCTACCTGGCGTGCGCCCGTAAGCTGCTGTCAGTGCCGAATCTTATCTATCCGCAGTTCGCCACCCATAACGCCCATTCACTGGCCGCTATCTACCATCTGGCCGGTCAGAACTACTACCCGGGACAGTATGAATTCCAGTGCCTGCACGGCATGGGCGAACCGCTCTACGAACAGGTGGTGGGAAAAATCAGCGACGGTAAGCTGAACCGCCCGTGCCGCATCTATGCGCCGGTGGGCACCCATGAAACGCTGCTGGCCTATCTGGTGCGCCGCCTGCTGGAAAACGGCGCCAATACCTCATTCGTCAACCGCATTGCCGATAGCACCCTTTCGATTGACGATCTGGTGGCCGACCCGGTCGTGGCCGTCGATAAACTGAGCGCCCGGGAAGGTATGCCCGGACTGCCGCATCCGAAAATTCCGCTGCCGCGCGATCTGTATGGCGAGGATCGCGCCAACTCGCTGGGGCTGGATCTGGACAATGAACATCGTCTGGCTTCGCTTTCTTCCGCGCTGCTCAACAGCGCCAGCCAGAAGTGGCAGGCGCTGCCGATTCTGGAGCAAGAGGTAAAGGTTCACGAAAGCGAGCTTCAGGCGGTGATTAACCCGGCCGAGCCGACGGATATTGTCGGCTACGTGCGCGAAGCGCGGGATGAAGAGGTGGAACAGGCGCTGGATACCGCGGTGAATCAGGCCGATATCTGGTTCGCCACCCCGCCCGCCGAGCGTGCTGCGATTCTCGAACGTGCCGCCATTCTGATGGAGGATCAGATGCAGCCGCTGATCGGCATTCTGGTTCGAGAAGCGGGTAAAACCTTCAGCAACGCCATCGCCGAAGTGCGGGAGGCCGTGGACTTCCTGCGCTATTACGCCGGTCAGGTCAGCCATGACTTTGACAACGAGACTCATCGCCCACTGGGCCCCGTGGTCTGCATCAGCCCCTGGAACTTCCCACTGGCGATCTTCACCGGACAGGTAGCCGCCGCACTGGCCGCCGGTAACTGCGTGCTGGCGAAACCGGCAGAACAAACGCCGCTTATCGCCGCCCGGGGTATTGAACTACTACTGGAAGCAGGAGTACCGCCAGGCGTGGTGCAGTTGCTGCCGGGCCGCGGCGAAACCGTCGGCGCGCGCCTGACTTCCGATGACCGGGTTCGCGGCGTGATGTTTACCGGCTCTACCGAGGTCGCGACCCTGCTGCAACGCAACATCGCCAGCCGCCTCGATCCCCAGGGCCGCCCGACGCCGCTTATCGCCGAAACCGGCGGTCTGAACGCAATGATCGTCGATTCATCCGCCCTGACCGAGCAGGTGGTACAGGACGTGATTAGCTCCGCCTTTGACAGCGCCGGTCAGCGTTGCTCCGCTCTGCGCGTGCTCTGCCTGCAAGAAGAGGTGGCCGATCACACCCTGAAGATGCTGAAGGGCGCCATGGCCGAATGCCGTATGGGTAATCCTGGCCGCCTGACCACCGATATCGGACCGGTGATCGACAGCGAAGCCAAACAGAATATCGAACGCCATATCCAGACCATGCGCGCCAAAGGACGCAGGGTATTCCAGGCCGCTCAGGAAAACAGCCAGGACGTGCGCGAATGGCAGAGCGGCACCTTTGTGCCTCCGACGCTTATCGAGCTGGAAAGCTTTGACGAGATGAAGCGCGAAGTGTTTGGCCCGGTGCTACACGTGGTGCGCTACAGCCGTGCGAAACTGAGCGCGCTGGTTCAGCAGATTAATGATGCCGGTTACGGCCTGACGCTCGGGGTTCATACCCGCATTGATGAAACCATCGCCCAGGTCACCTCCCAGGCCCACGTCGGTAACATGTACGTTAACCGTAATATGGTTGGCGCCGTGGTCGGCGTCCAGCCTTTCGGCGGAGAAGGTCTTTCCGGAACAGGTCCGAAAGCGGGCGGTCCGCTCTATCTCTACCGTCTGTTGAGTAGCCGTCCGGAAGAGGCGGTGTTAACCACCCTCGCCCGCCATGACCGGATGTACCCGGCCAATATGCACCTGAAAGCAGCGCTGCAGGAAGCCCATAACGCCCTGACCGACTGGGCGGGAGAGCGTCCGGAATTCCGTGCTCTGTGCCAGCGCTATGCCGAACAGGCCCAGAGCGGTAGCCTGCGCGCCCTGCCCGGTCCCACCGGCGAGCGCAATACCTGGACCCTGATGCCCAGAACCCGGGTGCTGTGCGTGGCGGATAATGAAGAAGATGCGCTGATCCAGCTGGCGGCGGTTACTGCCGTAGGTAGCCGGGCGCTGTGGCCCGACGAGCCGATGCAGCGTGAACTGGCAAAACGTCTTCCCCAGAGCGTCAGCCAGCGTATCGACTTCGCCACCGCCGATAAGCTTTTCAGCCAGACCTTCGATGCGACAATCTTCCACGGTGATTCCGATCAGTTGCGTAAGCTGTGCGAATTTGTCGCCGCCCGGGATGGCGCCATCGTCACGGTACAGGGTTTCGCCCACGGTGAAACCAACCTGCTGCTGGAAAGGCTGTACGTTGAACGTTCGCTGAGCGTCAACACCGCAGCGGCAGGAGGGAACGCCAGCCTGATGACAATTGGCTAAGGCTTCGCTACAGTGAAAAGGCTCCTGTTCAAAGGAGCCTTTTTGCAGGGGAGTATTATGAAATATCGTTATCTTATTGCCGCCAGCCTGTTGCTTGGCCAGTCTGCCTGGGCCGCAGACTGCGCAGAGGCGCAATCGCAAACCGAAATGAATCAATGTGCCGCCGATGAATATAAAAAAGCGGACCAGCAGTTGAATCAGAGTTATCAGTCGCTGCTTAAGCGCGCCAACCCGCAGCAGCAGGAGCTGTTAAAGCTCTCGGAAGAGGCGTGGATCAAAGTACGCGATGCTGACTGTAAATTTGTCAGCTCCGGGGCCGAAGGCGGTAGTGCCCAGGCACTGGTATGGAATCAATGCCTGACGGACAAAACCCGTGAGCGCAGCGGTTTTCTGGAATCCTTTTCCCATTGCGACGAAGGGGATCTGAGCTGTCCGGTGCCCTCCCGGCGCTAGCGCGGACGAACCCCTTCCAGAATCATTTGCTGCACGCTGGCGACGGTCTGACGAAAGAAGCCGTCGTCTGCTAAGGTCTGGCCGGTAACCGCCTCAACCTGAGTGGAAAAATCAGCATAGTGCTGAGTCGTCGCCCAAATCATAAAGATCAGATGATGAGGATCGACCGGCGCCAGTTTACCTGCGGCCACCCATCCGCTGATGATCGCCGACTTTTCCGCCACCAGCCCTCGCAGATCCCCTTCCAGCTCTCCCATTAGCAAAGGCGCACCCTGCAGCATCTCCAGACAGAATAGCCGGGATGCCTGCGGATAATCCCGGGATACCTCCATCTTCAGCCGGATGTAGTCGCCAATTGCCGCCAGCGGCTCCAGATCGGTACGAAAGGCCCGCAGCGGCGCCAGCCAGATATCCAGAATCTGACGCATCACCGCCACATAGAGCGCCTCTTTCGACGGGTAATAGTAAAGCAGATTGGTTTTCGATACCCCGGCCCGTTCAGCGACCTGCTCCAGGCTGGCGCCATGAAGGCCGAAGCGTGAGAAATAGTCCAGCCCGGCGCTCAAAATCGCCGTTTTCTTCGCCGCGACCGCCTGTGAACGCCGACCCGGTGTTGTTGCGCTGCCAGCCATGCGCTCACTCCCTGCCAGTTTTGGCGACAGAATAGCAAAACAGAACGCCGACAGCACCGTCGCCGACAAAGAAAACCGCCGGGACTCTCACCCCGGCGGCGGCAGAGGCAGGGTTAATGCCCCATGGTTAACAGCCCGGCAGATTATTCGCTGTTACGCGCGCCGTGGCTGTTTCTTCCCCCTTTTTTACCGGCCTCAGAGGCACGCTGTGGGTCATTCTTGAAGTTCCCACCGCTGCGCTGGCCCCCTTTGCGGCCCGCTTCGGATGCTCTTGCCCGGTCTTCGGCAAAATTGCCTGAACCGCCACGATGGTTTGCCATTTCTGACCTCCGGAGTAAGTGAAATGGTGAGAGAGCATTACACCAACAAGATTTGATTCCGCGGCTGGCGCCCGACGCCAGTATTACCCACGTAATAACAAGGGTAGCCCAGCCGCCCCGGCCGATCGGGACATGGTTACATTTTGTAATACCATAACGAAATTACCGCCCCGTCCGGTTTCCTGACCAGGCTAACCCGCTCTTATGAAGTCAAAAAGCCGGGCAGAAAAAATGTGTCCTGATGCTACAGAGAGGGCCGTATTTATGGTGCCCACTTGCGGTAAGTCATGGAAAGTGCGCTCTGGTTTGCACTCTGGCCAGCACGTCATAATCTTTATATTAATGCGGCGTTATGCCGCTTACATCATAAAACTGAGGAGTAAGACGAATGGCTAAAGTACTGGTGCTCTATTATTCCATGTATGGACACATTGAAACGATGGCCCGCGCTATCGTTGAGGGTGCTGAAAAGGTAAATGGTGCAGAGATAACGCTGAAACGCGTACCAGAAACCATGAAGCCTGACGTCTTCGAAAAAGCGGGTGGAAAAACCCAGAATGCACCGGTCGCCACTCCCCAGGAGCTGGCCGATTACGATGCCATTATCTTCGGTACACCAACGCGCTTCGGCAATATGTCAGGCCAGATGCGCACCTTCCTGGACCAGACCGGGGGATTGTGGGCTTCCGGCGCGTTGTACGGCAAGCTGGCCAGCGTTTTCAGCTCTACCGGCACCGGCGGCGGCCAGGAGCACACCATTTCATCTACCTGGACTACCCTCGCCCACCACGGTATGGTGATCGTGCCCATCGGCTACGCCGCCCAGGAGCTGTTTGATATCTCCGTGGTACGCGGCGGTACCCCTTACGGCGCAACCACCATCGCTGGCGGTGACGGTTCCCGTCAGCCGAGCGAGGAAGAGCTGGCAATAGCCCGTTACCAGGGCGAGTATGTCGCAGGGCTGGCAGTCAAACTGAATGGTTAAGTCGGACCCCTACGGGAGGAAAGCATGTTAAATCAAGAGTCTAAAAAGCATAACGTTGGTGAATGGGCATCCTTGCGTAATACATCGCCGGAAATTGCCGAAGCGATTTTTGAAGTCGCAAAATACGATGAGAAAAAAGCGGAACAGATTTGGGAAGAAGGTAACGATGACGTCCTGGCCCTGGCCTTTTCCCGCACGGATAAAGATTCCCTGTTCTGGGGCGAGCAAACCATCGAACGTAAGAACGTCTGATCCTCCTGATATCAGCCCTCTCCCGGACCGGGAGAGGGTCACACCATTACTTGCCGGCAGCCGCCTGACGCATCACCTCATTGAACTTATCCATTGGGCAGAAGCCGTTATCGTCTGTCGGGCATCCCGCCAGCTCCAGCGTGACCCGCTGCGGAGGATTTTCCAGCGACAGCGGCTGGGCCTTACGCAGCTGATCGCTGCTCTGATAAACATACTCCACCTTCATCAGCTCGCGATTAGCGCGCCCGTCATGCCAACGCTGAAACACCAGTTTGCCCCCTATCGGGGTGTGCTCGTACTGCCCCGGCAGTTGATAAGGACGGAAATTAAGGGCGCTTAGCAGCGAGGCAATGTTGGAATCATGCCCCACCAGCACCGTCAGTGCCGGAGCCTTGTCGGCCGACGCTTCCAGAGTCTTATCAATATAGTTAATCAGCGGCGCCGCCACGTTGCGGGCAACCTGGGGCGAAGTAAACAGCGACTCCTGGTAGCTATTTTTCAACGCCGACAGCAGTTGCCACTGGCGATCGCTCTTAATCTCGCCCCAGGCAACCTCCTGCTCCGGAAAGCCTTCGTAATACTGAAGGGTAAACGCATCCACCAGCGAATTCCCTACCTTAAGCGGCCCGCTAACGCCCGGCTCCTGGTTCAGCCTGGCGCTGAAGCTGTCTTTACCACCGCTTAACTCGCACTGATGCTGCTCTTTACAGACCGGGGAATCTTTATAGTCGGCGATCTCCTCCAACAGCTTAAAGCTGTCATCCAGCGCGTAGCGACTACGCTGGGCCTCCATCGCGCTAACAGCAGCTTTACTGAAAGCGGGATCGTCACGGGTGATCACCGGATTAAAGACCGGATCCATGGTGCCCATTTTAGCCTGATGATGAACCTGAATATTACAGCCCGGAAAGGCGCCAGCGGCAAAGAATTGCGCCGTCGCTACCGTGCGTTGCAGGCTATTCGCGTAGATATACGCCTGACTGTCACCGGGGCAGTCATCTCCTTTTACCAGCCCCTGCTCCCCCAGCCACTGGCGCATATAGCGGCCCATGTAGATTTCCAGTACCCCGCCTTTGGTCGTCAACTGACCGCCCGGGACTTCCCATTTCGGCCAGGGATGGGAGGTAGACTGCTCCAGGACGCTGCCATTATTCGCCAGCGGCGCCCGCAGATTGTGACGGCTCATCATCAACACCTGACGCAACTGGTATCCCTCTGGAGCCTCCTGCGTGGCCCCCAGCGCGGGTAAAGTCAGTAGTGCTCCCAGGACGCCACAAATTATTCTTTTTTTCATTCGGTGATCCCTTTTTATTCACGTTTATTAGCGCCATGAGTGTGACAGATATTATTGGCTATGCCTCTGACGCCTGGCACAAAATAGCGTAACAGCCAGTCTGAACATTGCATTACCAGGAAAAATCTTAAAAAAAATGAAATAATCCGAAACTGTCTATACTGACTTTATGTACTGAAAGATCCCGGTACTTCGGACTTAGGTATATTTTCAGGTCAATGCTATCTTCTACCTGCCTCTCCCGGCAGGTTTTTTTTAGCCCAAAAAAAACGGGCCCGCAGGCCCGCCTCCCTATACGGATACGATTACTACCCGGAACGAGCGAGCGATGCCAGCGAGCGAATATCATTGCCGGTCGGGGACTGGTGTACCCGCAGACCGAACTCATCAATGATGGCAAAGATATGGTCGAAGATATCGGCCTGAATCGCCTCATATTCCAGCCAGGCTACGGTATTGGTAAAGGCATAAACTTCAAGCGGCAGACCATTATCATCCGGCTGGAGTTGACGCACCATTTGCGTCATATCCCGACGGATACGTGGGTGGTTATACAGATATTCAGTCAAATAGGCGCGGAAGGTGCCTAAATTGGTCATACGCCGCCCGTTAAGCGGTGAAACCTCTGCCTGGCAATCGCGGTTAAACTCGTTCAGCTCTTTCTGTTTGGCATCCAGATAAGGCTTCAGCAGATTGCTGCGGGTAAGACGCGCTTCATCTTCCGGTGACAAAAAGTGAACGCTGGTGGTATCGATATTAAAGCTGCGCTTAATGCGACGCCCACCGGAGGCGGACATCCCACTCCAGTTTTTGAATGCATCTGAGACCAGGGCATAGGTCGGAATGGTGGTAATGGTTTTATCCCAGTTCTGCACCTTGACCGTAGTCAGGCCGATATCGATAACATCGCCATCGGCACCATATTTCGGCATTTCCAGCCAGTCGCCAAGTTTCAGCATGTTGTTGGCCGACAGCTGAATCCCCGCCACCAGCCCCAGGATAGGATCCTTAAATACCAACATCAGAACCGCTGCCATGGCGCCCAGACCGCTGATCAAAATGGCCGGCGATCTCCCCATCAGCAGCGAAACCATCAGAATACCGACCACAATGGCGGCAATCAGCTTCACGCTCTGAAAAATGCCTCTTAACGGCAGTTGCGAAGAAAACGCAAAGCGACGCGACAGCCCCAAAAAGACATCCAGCAGCGAGAACAGCGCCAGCAGCGCATAGAGCATAATCCACAACTGGGCGCACAGAGAGAGGATCTCGCCAGCTTCATTGCGATGCAGCCAGATCACAGACTGAGCATTGACGATCACCCCCTGCAGCAACAGCGCCAGGCGGTGAAATAATTTATTCTGGGTAATGACCTGCAGCCAGAGCTTTGAACTGGCCTGGGCTTTTTTTTCAAAAGTTCTGAGGACAACCCGGTGCAGAATAAAATGAATGACTAATGCGGTAACAAGAATAATCGCCAGTACCAGTATCAGTGATGCGGTCTGGTTCAGTTCTATTCCATATCGCTTAAAAAACGAAGCTAACTCCTGCATAAATACTCCTTATTGTTCAGGCGCAAGTATCATGCCTTCTCCCGGGGGGTGTTGCAATTGCTTTGCCTGAACAGAAGGCAAACAGAGATCTGTCTGGAGTGCAACAAGAAAAGTGACCGAGATGCCTGTCAGTACTGGCTGCCGCCAGGTTATCAGCGTTAAAATGCATTGCAGATACACTTTTTAACTCAGAGGGCTCCACGCCATGACAGGAAAACGCATCCGTAGGGAACAGCTCACCATCCGCCGTATGATCGCGCTGTACCAGCGCCGCTGTCCTCAGGCTCAGCCCGACGCAGAACACTATCAGAAACTGTATGGTTATGCCGTGAAGCGCCTTGAGCGCTGCGCCTTTGGCGAAGAGAAACCAGCCTGCCGCCAGTGTCCAATTCACTGCTATCAACCGGCACAGCGCGAAGAGATGCGAGAAATCATGCGCTGGGCCGGTCCACGTATGCTGTGGCGTCACCCGGTTCTGACCGTGCGCCATCTGATAGACGATCGGCGGCCGGTCCCGCCGGTTCCGGAAAAGTTCCAGCCTAAGAAGCGCAAAGGTTAATGTCAGTAGCCGGGCGCTTCATCGGCCCGGCGCAGCGCCCGGACACCGGACCCCGCCGTTTTTTCATGCTTCATCATGGCGAAGGCGATCAGGAACAGGCCGATCATAAAGGGCAGTTCATAGAGCTCTTCAATCAGATCCTGCCAGGCATGATGGTGCAGGAACAGCGGCGCCAGCAGACGATGATGCTCGACGGTATCGGAAATCAGGAAAGTCACCACAACGACCACTATGGTCCAGAGCGGTAACCTTTCGTGACGGAACCGTTCAGCGACATTGCGGCGCAGTGCGGGTGAAAAGAAAAACGCCAGTACCAGCGTACCAATCAACACTACCGAAATAGCCCGGAATACCATTCTGGGCCCTTCCGGAAAGTAGTCGCGCCCCCAGCTAATCCCTCTGCCAAATAGCGTCAGCCACCACACCACCGACCACAGCCAGAACTGGCGCGATCCCTCATCAAGGCTCCCCGGACGCATATAGAACAGCGTAAACAGCGCGCCGAATAACAGCCAGCAAGACTGCGCATCCTCTACCCATGCCACGGTTTTTCCACCAAGTAGTGGGAAGTGCACATCGGCAAAAAACGGGAATATCAGCGCAGCAGCACCCAGCAGTAGCGGGGCGGCAGAAATTTTTTTGTCAAAAACCATAAGGCCTACAGGAATAACGCAAATTAAGGTTAACTTAAGGATACCGACTCTGTACGGGGCCGTTTTTTTCGTTACGTGCCTTTTGTGAGTAAATTCTTAATTAAGTAGCATTTAAAATCAAAGACACCATATAAAAATTTCCCAAATAAAATCGCAACTCGATTAATATCCATGACAAAAAAAAGCGCACCAAAAGACAATCAATGACCGGGTCAATGAGTGATGACATCATGGCTCAGTGTTCGAAAGAGGATAATGATTCTGCACTTATTAACTTACAACCTCCATAATCTTCATATCTGCTATTAGATACACTATCTGGATGCTATCCGGCAAACAAAAATATATAGTCCTGTAAAAATAGGTTAACGATAAAAACAGACATTGACGACTAATATAAAAGTAATATACCGATTAATTTACATCCCAAAATAGATATCCGTGAATATAGTCATTAGTCTCTCCCGCACATCTGTTTGTGTTTAAACCACGCTATGTTTCGTGAGTCGACTCTCCTGAATGTGATCGCACAACCGTTTTTGACCATTCTTGTATGGTACATAAGAAAATTCTGGCAAGAATACGGTGTATATAAGATGAAAATAAGAAATTTACGGTGGTGGATGATAGCGCTGGTGTCGCTGGGAACAATTATTAACGCCCTGGCGCGCAGCTCACTCAGCGTGGCGGCGCCCACGCTGTTCACGGAAATACACATTAATGAACAGCAGTACGCCTGGATCCTAAGCGCTTTTCAGCTCGCCTATACCATCGCTCAACCTATTTGCGGGTTTTTGATCGATATCATGGGGCTGAAGCTGGGCTTCTTCATCATGATCGTCATCTGGTCGGTGGTGAATATGGCGCATGCGACCTGTCACTCCTGGGGCGGTCTGGCTTTTCTTCGCGGTTTAATGGGGCTAAGCGAAGCCTCAGCGATTCCCGCTGGCGTGAAGTGTAATTCCGAATGGTTCCCGGCCCGGGAGCGCGGGATCGCTGGTGGGATCGCCAATATTGGCACCTCCATTGGCGCTATGCTGGCGCCGCCTCTGGTCGCCTGGGCTATTATGGCTTACAACTGGGAAATGGCCTTTGTTATCACTGGTGCAATGGGGCTGGTGTTTGCAGCTATCTGGTGGTTTGGTTATAACTCTCCGGACAAACATCCAGCGATAAGCGCCAGCGAAAAGGCGCTGATAGATAATGGCCAGGAGGTACACCTCAAAGCGACGGCGGCCCGCCCTTCGATTAAATCTATCCTGACTCAGCGAAACTTCTGGGGGATCGCCCTGCCCCGGTTTCTGGCCGATCCGGCCTGGGGCACCATTAACTTCTGGCTACCGGTCTATCTGATGACCGTACGCCATTTACCGCTGAAGGACATTGCGCTGTTCGCCTGGCTGCCCTTTCTGGCTGCCGACTTTGGCGGTATGGCGGGCGGCTTTCTGAATAACCTGATGATGAAGCGTTCGGCGATCTCCACGGTAAACGCCCGTCGGGTTGGCTTTACGGCAGGCGCTTTTCTGATGCTGCCGCTGGCGCTGGTCGGGTTTGTCGAAAGCCCTTACCTCGCCATTGCCCTGGTCTCTGTCTGCGGTTTTGCCCACCAAATGCTCTCCACCCAGGTCATTACCATGGCAACAGACCTGTTTCCCCGCAATGAGACTTCAACGGTCAGCGGCTTCGCCGGAACTGCGGGCTGGAGCGGGATTCTACTCTGCACGCTGATTATGGGTTCCCTGGTCCATACCGTGGGCTACAACCCGTTCTTTATGATCCTGAGCGTAATGGATCTTATTGGCGCCATCCTGCTCTGGACTCTGGTGAAGGAGCCGGTCGAGCCAACCGCAGTGCTGCTTACCGAGAGCTAGCGGTGTAACAAACACAAAGTGCCTCTTTCACCGGCGATCACGCCAACGTTAGAGGCACTCTGAGTTAAACAAATCGATATCCCTGCTTCATGACAGGAAAAATGGTTCTTATATTAGCGCGTCACGGTGAATTTAATGACATACAGTGACATTCTCCCCTGTTGCAAATTTAAAAATAAACTAAAAACTATCTCATTATAAAAAAACACACTTCCCCCATTTCGTTTACCACAACGCAAGATGCCAGGGTATAATATCCCCTTTCCTTCTTACACCATTCAGGAAGATTAATGAACGCTGTATTTTTACGGATATCCCCTGTCGCCCTTGGATTGCTTCTCTGCTCATGGGACAGTACCGCACAAACCACCGATTTGTTTCATCGAAGCACTCTAACCGGAGACTGGAATGGTACGCGAAACCAACTGGAAAATAGTGGCATCAGACTGACCGGAGAATATGTATCCGAAACTGCTGGCGTATTACACGGCGGCCAGGAACATGGTACCCGCTATGCTCAACAAATTCGGATTGGCGCGACCTTCGATCTGAATAGATTACTTGATAGCGGACGGGCGGGTACGCTACAGATAACCCTTAACGATCGCCGCGGACGTAGTGTGTCCGAAGATTTGATTGGAAACCGGCTACCGGTTCAGGAGGTGTACGGCGGGCTTTATACCCGATTATCAGAATTAAGTTATGCCAACACATTATTGACGCCGGACCTGACCTATAAGCTGGGACTGATGGCAATGGGTAATGATTTCGGCGGGATGTCGATATTAACGAATTTTATGAATGCCGCATTCTGTGCCCACCCGCTTTCCCTGTCTGGCGGTAGCGGCTGGAGTAATTATCCGAATGCTCACTTTGGTGTGGAACTAAGCTATCACATTAATGATAACTGGCGCATTCAGACGGCGGTTTTCGATGTTAATCCCCGAACCAATAGCGCGCCATCTAAAGCTTTTAAACCCTTCAGTAGCGGTACCACCGGCGCCATTATCCCTGTTGAGATTATTTATCACCACCAGAGTCAGCTTCCTGGCGAATATAAATTTGGCTACTATCACGATACTTCGCGGGTAGAGCGTATCGGAAATGAACAGGGCCGCTCTTCCGGGCGTGATGGCGCTTATATTCTCGCCGATCAAACCCTGTGGCAATCGGACAGTCATCAAACCCGTAACCTTCATCTGTTTGGACAATGGACCGTTGCCGATAAATCCACCTCTCCTTTCCGGCACTGGTATTCCGCCGGGCTGGTGTTGAATAGCCCCTTTATCAGTCGGCCCCATGATGCGATCGCCATCGGCTATGGTCGGGCCATCTATAACGAAAAAAGCCGTGATGCCGATATCAACAGTATGCTCGCTCAGGGCGACTATGCCGAAGCTAGCGAAGCCAGTGGTTTGAGCCATGCCGAACAGCTGGTCGAGCTGACCTATACCCTACAGGCAACGCCCTGGTTAAGCCTGCGCCCCAGCCTGCAATACATCAAAGAGCCCGGCGCATTTTCCAGTAAGGAGATCAAAAATGCCTGGGTGGCCGGAATACAGCTGAAAATGGCCCTCTGATCCCAAAGCGCCCTCTTCACAGGAAGAGGGCGTTTACCTTAGCGCAGTCTCTTAATCATCCAGCGCATATGCGATAACGTAATCGCCACGATCCGGAGACTGGCGTGCGCCGCCTGCGGAAATCAGGATGTACTGCTTGCCGGTCTTCGGCGAAATGTAGCTCATGGGACCGCCGCCACTGCCTACCGGCAGTCGGGCTTTCCAAACCTCTTCGCCAGTCGAAGAGTCATAAGCGCGCAGGTAGTAATCCTGGGTTCCGGCGATAAACACCAGTCCGCCCTGAGTGGCCAGGGTACCGCCCAGGGTCGGCATACCTATCGGCATTTTCATCTTCATTTTGATGCCGAACGGGCCGGTATCCTGCACCGTACCTACCGGCACCTGCCAGACGACTTTACGTGTCTTCAGATCCACGGCGGAAAGGGTACCGAACGGCGGTTTCTGGCACGGAATGCCCAACGGCGACATAAAGCGGTTTTTATTGACCGCGTAAGGCGTGCCTTTCAACGGAACCGCGCCCATACCGGTATTCACCGACTCTCCACCGTTGCTGGCGGCAACGTTGGCATCCACCTTCTGGGGAATCATCTGTACCCACAGACCCAGACGCATATCGTTAACGAAGATGTAGTGATTATTTGGATCCGTCGACAGGCTTCCCCAGTTCATTCCGCCCAGCGATCCCGGAAAACTAAGGGAAACATCGGTACCCGGCGCCGTAAACAAACCGTCATAGCGCATAGACTTAAAGCTAATGCGGCACATCAGCTGGTCGAACGGCGTGGCGCCCCACATATCCGACTCTTTCAAAGTCTGGGTGCCGATCTGCGGCATACCAACGGAAACCGGCTGAGTATGGGAATACTGCTCATTCGGGATATTAGCCGTTTTAACCGGCATTTCTTTCACATCGGTCAGCGGCTTGCCGGTCAGGCGGTCCAGGACAAAGATTTGCCCGGCTTTGGTACCAAAGACCACAGCAGGTTTCGTTGAGCCATTATCCATCGGGAAATCGATCAGACTGGGCTGCATCGGTACATCAAAGTCCCAGAGATCGTTGTGTACCGTCTGGTATAACCAACGCTCTTTACCGGTCGTGGCGTCCAGCGCCATCACCGAGGTGGCGTACTTGTGATCCAACGGCGTACGGTTTGCCCCCCACAGATCCACAGACGAGCTGCCCATCGGGATAAACACCGTGTTCATGGCCGGATCGTAGGACATCGGCGCCCAGGAGTTCGGGGTGCTGCGGGCAAAGGTCTGGCCCGGCGCCAGTTTCATATTCGGATCGGCATGCCCCGGGTCAAACGCCCAGCGCATCTCACCGCTAATCACATCGAAACCGCGCAGTACGCCGCCTGGCATATCAGTCTGCACATTGTCGGCTATGCGTCCCCCAACCACCACGGTGGTGCCAGCCAGGGTCGGCGCCGAGGTCAGCTGATACTTAGGATCCGCCGCATCCCCCAGCCCTGCTTTCAGATCGACAATGCCGTTATCGCCGAAGCTGGCGCAGAACTCACCGTTATCCGCATTGATAGCGATAAGGCGCGCATCAATGGTATTCATCAGGATACGGCGCTGGCAGGTATCTCCGGCAGCAAGCGCCGGGGCAGGAACCGGCGTGGAACCAGGTACGCTCGGCTGGGTCAACGGTTTGGTGGCGTCGAAATACGCCAGACCGCGACAGCGCTCCCAGACCTGAGATTTGGCGTTGATTTCCCGCTTCCAAATCTCTTTACCGCTGTCGGCGTCCACCGCAATCACGTTATTGTGCGGAGTACAGAGGAACACGCGATCGCCAACCTGCAGCGGCGTCTGTTGGTCCTCCGCGCCGTTGCCGTCCGGGCTAATCGGGGTATCGCCGGTATGGAACGTCCAGGCGACCTTAAGATCCTTCACGTTATCACGAGTGATCTGGTCCAGTGCCACAAAGCGGCTGCCGCCTGGCGTATTGCCATAGTTATCCCAGTTCTTCTGAGCATTGGCCTTGTCGAGCGGCGCCAACGGCAGTTGTTTACCATTAAACGCCACGGTCGGATGCGGTACAAACATCTGCGCGAAGGCCGTCACCAGCCCGATGGCCAGCACCGCGCACAGTCCATAACTGATTGCCGATAGCGGCGCCTTGTTCTCACGTTTACGTAACGCAGGCCAGGTGGCAAACGCCAGCAGCATCAGTCCGGCGGGAACCATCAGTCGGGAGACCAGCGGCCAGAATTCCAGACCGGCATCTACCAGCGCCCAAATCAGAGTCCCGACAAACACCAGCAGGAACAACACTACCGCCGAGGATTTACCTCGTAGAAACTGTAGCGCTGATAACAGCGTAACAATACCTGCAATAAGGAAGTACCAACTTCCTCCCAGCATCGCCAGCTTTGCGCCGCCGATAGCGAAAAATCCCCCCGTGACAATCAAAATCACGGCCAGCAAATAACACCATAGCTTAAGCTTTGTGCCAGGTCTGGAAGACGAGTCAGACATACAAAGCATCTCCTGAATTAGTAATCTTTCATCCACAGTCCCCGCTTTCCCTGAAGGCCCGAGCGGCACGCGGGCGCCGATGAGTCAATCCCTGTAACCCTGTACAGTCATTTACAAATCAGCCTGCAAATGATGCGACGAATCTTTTGGTACGTCAACATAACCCCATGAATCAAAAGAGCCTTAAAGGATAAAAGCATTACCTAACAGAATGTAACTAAAGGTGATTTTTATTTTTCTCGTCGGTTGCTGAATTGTAAAAACGAAGGACTGGGTCGATAAACCTTAGCGACAGAGATAAGGAAGAGCGCCGATAAACGGCCCCCCGTTAAAACCAGGGAGCCGGAATTCAGGAGATTGCGAGCGCCTTACGGCGCCGCGCTAAACAGCTCGCCGATTTTCACCGCCAGCCAGCCCACTGGCGTGGTAGCACCACCGACCAGGTTGGTGATTTCAGACATCCCTTCCGGAACGGGTATGCTGGAGTTCACAGCCGCCTGAGTATATTCCGCCGAGATATCGGTACCGACGTACAGAATACAGGTCACAATCAGCATGCCGGTGATAAACATCCTGAACATATTGCGCTTACAGAACGGCGTGACCATGGCCAACAGGAACATCAGCGAGGCAAGGTCGACAAAGGGCAATACCCGGTTTCCCGGCAGGATAATCGATAGCGCAACCGCCGCAGGAATCAGCAGTAATCCAGTTGCCAGCACCGAAGGCTCGCCGATAAGCAACGCCGTATCCATACCAATATAGAAATCCCGCCCCGGAAATTTGGCCTTCAGCTTTGCTTCGGCTGCGTCACGGACAATAAGCAGCCCCTGCACCAGAATTTCGATCATCTTAGGCAACAGTAACATTGCGGCAGACACCTTAATCGCCAGAGAAACCGCATCGGAGACACCGTAACCGGCCAGTAACGCCAGCAGCAGTCCCAGAACAAATCCCAACGTCAGCGGCTCGCCTAATACGCCAAACTTTTTATTGATACTCTCCGGGTCAAAGTTAATCTTATTGATAAGCGGAATCTTATCGATAATATAATTACAAATAATACCGAAAGGTACGTAGGTTATACAGGTAAGATGGGGAAATGAAATCCCCTTTAAGTTATAGTTCTTCTGTAAATAAGGCGCCGTCAGATCTGCTGCCAGCAGCGTTAAGATAAAGATAGCAAAGGTGATCCCCACTGCCAGCCAGTAATTATGGGTACCAGCATACACCACCGATCCCATAATAAGAAAAATCCAGTAATTAAAAATATCGATATTAACAGTTTTCGTCAGCTTAAGCAGCAGCATCACCAGGTTGATCGCAATAAAACCGATAACCACCGGCAGCATCAGCGGCGAGCCCCAGCCAATGGTGGAGGCCGTAGGCCAGCCAGTATCGACTACAGTCAGCTGCAAACCAATACGCTCCACCATAGCCTGTGATGCCGGGCCAAGGTTGGTCAACAGCAGTCCAATGACCAACCCCACCCCTTCGAAGCCGATCCCGACCAGCATACCGGCCTTAAACGCCGTTGTGATTTTTACTCCAAAACACAGAGCAATAATAAAAAATATTACCGGCATCATTACCGATGCCCCCAGGCTAATAATGCTGTTAATAATATCCATCATCTATCCCCTCAAGAAAGGCGCGCCAGTTTGGGCACGAACAAAGCCGTGCCCAAAAGGCATCTGATATTTCAGCCTGGACGTTCAGTTATTAACTGAGCTTATTGAGTAATATCTCAGAGAATAATTTCGGCGAATGACTGAATGCGTCGATGGTGCTTCCGGCAATATGCGGCGTTATCGTAACGTTATTCAGCGAATAAAAGGCACTATCGTCAGGAAAGGGTTCATCATCGAAGGTATCAAGCGCCGCCCCCATGATATCACCAGCCTGCAGCGCGGCAATCATATCGCCTTCATTAATCAACCCTGAACGCGCCGTATTAACAATAATGGCGCTGTTTTTCATGAGCCGAAAATGGTGAGCGTTGATCAGATGATGCGTCTCTTCCGTTAAGCGCGCATGCAAGGAGACCACATCCGCCTGACGCACCAGATCGTCCAGTTCATCCACCCGCCTGTAACGCTCATGGTCTGAAACATATCTGTCATAGAAGATAATTTCGCAGCCAAACCCTTCCAGAAAACGGGCCACTAACTGAGCGATATGCCCGAATCCGACCAGACCAACCACCTTGCTGCCCAGTTCCGGAATCGCGCTCTGGTTTGGATTATCAATGCGCCAGAAACGATCGCGTAGCGCATCATGGGAACGGGCGATATTGCGCATCTCCGCCAGAATCATACCTACGGTGAACTCCGCCACGCTACGGGCATTACGCCCCGGCGTATTGAGGATTTCAATGCCCCTGGCCCGGGCGATTTCGTCATTGACATTTTCCGTGCCGCCTCGTAGCACCCCAATATATTTAAGCTGCGGCAGCGCCTGTAGTACCGCAGCATTCACGGGCGCGAACTGGGTAATCAGGATCCCGGCGTCTTCTGCCCCCTGGAGCAGTTCGTCGGGCAGCGCCACGGCTTCGGCGCCCTCCTGCTCTATCCGCAGGTTATCCTCCTGTAGCTTTTCAACAGACGGATGATGCCATTCGCGCACCACCACCTCGATGCCACTGGCGCGGAGCAGACGAAGTCCGTCCTCCATCATCGTATGATTAATAAACAGATCGGCTATCGCAAGACATTTCATTTTTTATTCTCCACGTATTAGCGCATCAACATTCCGCCGGTCACATCCAGGGTCGCGCCGGTCATATAGCTGGCCTTTGGCGATATCATAAATACGCCGATATCGGCGATCTCTTCGGGTTGAGATACCCGCCCTACGGGGATGCGGCTAACGTAATAATCAGGATCGCGCTCCAGGTTTTTGCGTATCATCGCGGTATCCATAATGCCGACCGCAATATTGTTAACATTAATGTTTTGCCGGGCCACTTCCCGCGCCAGCGAGATGGAAAAAGCCACCAGCCCGGCTTTGCTCGCCGCATAGTGGGCATGACCGGTGGTTGAACCGTGGAAAGCGGCCTGCGAGGTAATATTCAGGATGCTGCCCTTCCGACCGCTCGTAATACAGCGATTCACAAACAGCTGGCTAAGATGAAATACCGCCTTCAGATTGACGTTCATCACCCGATCCCAATCCTGCTGGCTGATTTCACTGACGTAGCCCGATAGCCAGATACCGGCGTTGTTGACCAGGATGTCGGCGCTTCCCAGATTGTCGATACAGCTCGCCATCAGGTTTTCACGGCTTTGCTCATCGGCCAGATCGGTTTTCACCGCGATAATGGAAACCGGGGAGCGGGCTCGGATACTTTCCACCAGCTGCTGCGGATTTTCCTCCTCACTCATCCAGGTAAAGCAGATATTGACCCCTTCCCGAGCCAGAGCATGGACAAACGCTTTCCCCAGCCCGGTCGCGCCGCCGGTAATTATGGCCGTACGGTTTTTCAGATTCAGATCCATAGGTTTCCTCACTTAGTGCGTGACATAGTTACTGCAGGATCTCCACGGAGACTGCATTTCGGATAACAGATGCTTATAAAGCTGATATTTGTCCTGGTAGACCTGACGGTTTTCCGGGTTCGGCGTAACGGTTCGGGAAACGTGCACCATCGCATTCGACGCGGCGAACACGTCGTCATACCAGCCCACCATTACGGCGGCAGTCATGGCGGTTCCCAGCGTGCCGTGTTCCTTCACATCCACAATTTCCAGTGTGGACTGAAAGATATCGGCGAACAGCTGCAGCCAGACGGGCGAATTGGTCACACCACCGGCAATCCGGATAGTCCGACTCAGGGAAGGATTGAGGTTGCGCAGACGCTCCGTGTGGTACAGATGACTAAACGCCACGCCTTCATAAATCGCCCGCAGAAAATGGGCTTTCTTATGGAAGCTATTGACGCCGATAAAGCCCGCCGACGCATCCGGAATCGCATTGGAGCCAAAGACGAACGGGAAAAACAGCAGATGGCTTTCTTCCGGCGTGGTTGAGGCCACCAGCGAATTGCAGAGCTCGTAGACTGAACGCCCGTGGGCGGCAGCATCCTTTTTATCGCTCTCCATGAAGTTATTGATAAACCATTCGAGATTGCTGGCTGACGTAGGGCTGGCTTCGGTAATCAGCCATTTTCCGGCAATGGGATAAACTGACGTCATAAACAACGCTTCGTCGATCACCGGCTGGTCGGTCACGTACTCGTTAATGCTCCAGGTGCCGGTGATGATCGCCATCTTATTCAGATCATTGATGCCCGACGCGACGGATGAAGCTGAAATATCAAACACGCCGCCGGACACCGGCGTTCCCGCACACAGCCCCGTGAGCGCCGCCACCTCTTGCGTTATATAACCGCAGCATTCTGTCGACATTCGGAACGGCGGCAGCTTGCTTCTGATATCGGCCAGCCCCCACCATTCCAGAAGCGCATCATCGTAACAGCAGTCGCGTACGTTAATCAGGTTAGTGCCGGAAATATCGGTCAGCTCCAGAAAAGCTTCACCGGTCAGATAAAAGCGAATCAGGTCTTTCACCATAAAAATATGGCGGGTATTTTGCAGCGCTTGCGGTTCGTTATCCTTCAGCCACGCCAGCAGAGCCACCGGCTGGCCGGCCCAGATCGACTGCATGGTTTTGGGTAATATCTCACTGACAAAACCGGGATCGCTCTGCCAGCGTGCCACCCAGGCCTTAGCCCGGCTATCGGTAGAAATAATGCCGTTTCTGACGGGGTTCCCATCTCCGTCAACCAGATAAAGGCCATTGCCGTGACCGGTCACTGCCACGCCTTTGATCTGCGCCGCATCGATTCCCGCGCTTTCAATGGCCTGTTTAATGACTCCGACATTCGCGGCCCAGAGTTCGTGAATGTCGCGCTCGGTGTGAAACTCCCCGGGTGTCAGCATGACGGTCGATTTGGAGGCCATCGCAACCGCGCGCCCACTGCTATCGTAAATGGCCGCTTTGGTGACGGTGCCGCCATTATCGATGCCCATTACGAATTCATCTTTCATAACCGTGGACTCCTTTTTCTTTCCACAGGCCAGATTCACTGGTCGTTATTCCGCTGAATCCGGCATGGAATATTTTTTCTACCAGGTAGCTGCGTTTCACAAAGCCACCTGCAATAAACTGCACATCAAAGCCTTTGAGGTTTCGGCTGATCAATTCCAGACACTGACAGGCATATTCCGCAGGCAATATTTCAATGGCATTGGGCGGATTGTGTTTAATTACGTCCAGCGACTGATCGAGCGAGCGGGAGTCAATTAATAACACCCTGAAAATCGTTAATAGCCCTTCTTTCTGCGCATACCTGAGTGCGGAAAGATTAGAAGAAATAACACCATCCACCCTGTAGTAAGATTTCAGAAGGCTGACGCCAGGCTGATCGGGTTTAAACCCGCCCAACAGTTCAAGATGAACCAGCGCCTTTTTGCCACTTTGATGGCAGCGACCAATCAGTGACTGTAAATTACCGATATTGGCTTCAGATAGCAGAATATAATCTGACTGACTGGCAAGCGCTTTTTCGAAATATTTATATTTTCTTACTGAAGGTATAATGGTGTTATTTAACTGCATAATAATTTCCGAAGTTATTTAGCCATATAAAGGCTGTATGCATCCTGCGGCGTGGCGCCTTGATGAATAATCGCATTCAGACCGGCGACCACCTTCGCCGGATGAGGGTCCTGAGTGATGTTGCGCCCAACCGCAACGCCCTTCGCCCCCATCTGCATACAGTGATGAACGAACGTAAAGTAACCGTCGATCCCGGTTTTGGGGCCGCCCAGCGCCAGCACCGGCACGCCGGAGGCTTCTACAATCATTCTGTCCTCCGCACTGCCGCTGAACCGGGTTTTGATAATGTCCGCACCCAGCTCCACCGCCGCGCGCGCCGCGGCGGCAATCACAACTGGATTGTTTGAGTCATCGGACGTTACCGGGTAGCCGTAAGGCAGTGATTCAACGATCAGAGGCAGATTCCAGGCATCGGCCGCCTGCGCCAGGCGCATGGCCAGATTGTGGGTTTTCTCTTCGTTGAAGGCGCCGGGGAAGGTCATACATACCACTCCTTCTGCCCCCACCTTTAGCGCATCTTCAACGGAAAAAACCTGAGCGGTATCGGGGACGGTGTTATCAAAAATATTCACGGTTCCATCAACGCGCAACACAATGGGAACAGCATTAAGTTCATCCTTAAAATTTTTAAGCATCCCATAGGTTACCAGGGCGCAATCCAGCCCCTGTTCGACCAGAGAAGGAAGCTGGCGAAGCGTATTATCAATACCATCAGTTTTGGTAGAAAAGTAGTATCCATCCAAAGCCAGGGTAATGGATTTACCATCTTTTGCAAAAATGCGAGAAAGGCGACGTTGTTTAGACATGGTTTACTCCTTAGCAAGAAAAACAAAAAAAGCCCTCAGAGACTCACGTCTCTGAGGGCTTTCTCTTCACTGACCCCGATGATAATGATTCAGATTACCAAATCATTATCCGCATTTTTTACCTGAATGAGTAGGTTCTAAATTCGTTGAATGTAAAACCTCTCCCATCGCGTGATTAATATCTAGCACGACGCCCGTTTTTATGTCTATTCCATGATATCAAAATGAGAGACTCATCACATATTTGATGAGTCCGGTCGTAAAAAAAGAATAGTAACTGGTATATAAAAATATATTAACCCGCACACACATGGAGTGTACATAAATTTAACGCAGCAGAGATTGACCATGCGAAGCGCTTTTCTGGCGACAGATTAGCGGCCCCATCAGCGGCCATGTCGATAACACTAAATGCCCATGCTCCCTCTTTCAGCGCCCGTTCCTTATCATGACACGCGGTTCAGCTGATGCAGGATAGCCGCCATCAGGCAATTTTTCATTAACATGGAGATAGTCATCGGTCCCACACCACCTGGAACCGGCGTAATCGCGCTCACTATTTCTTTAACATCATTAAAATCAACATCGCCGCACAATTTTCCCGTGTTATCGCGATGAATTCCAACATCAATGACCACAGCGCCGGGTTTAACATAATCCCGATTGATAGCGCGGGGCTTCCCTATGGCGACAATTAAAATATCGGCACGCTGACAGATTTTCGCAAGATGCCGGGTTTGTGAATGACAAATGGTAACGGTGGCATTTTCACGCAGCAGCAGTTGTGCGACTGGTTTACCGACAATGTTGCTGCGCCCCACCACCACACACTCTTTCCCAGCAATTCCGATATGGCTACGCTTCAGTAATTCGATAATACCCGCAGGCGTACAGGGAGCAAATCCGGGATGCCCTGTGCTCAAAGCGCCAATATTTTGCGGATGAAAACCATCCACATCTTTATCGGGCCTGATTGCCTGAATCACCGCCTGTTGATCGATGGCCTCCGGCAGCGGCAGCTGCACCAGAATGCCATCGACATCATCACGCTGATTAAGCATATCGATTTGTTCCAGCAGTGCCGCCTGGGTTAATGATTCGGGGAAGGAGAGCACTAAAGAGCGTATTCCCGTCTCCTCGCAGCTCTGATGCTTATTCTTTACATAAATCGCTGAGGCAGGGTCATTTCCTATAAGAATAACGGCAAGCGTTACCTTATATGAGTTGCTAATCAGTTGCGCCCTTAATTCCTCTTTAATCTCAGCGGCAATAGCTTTTCCATTAATGAGTTCCATGATGCCTCACTCCCTTTAAAAAAGGCCACTAATCTCGCCGTTCTCATTGACATCTATCACATTCGCCGCCGGTATTTTAGGCAGGCCAGGCATCGTCAAAATGGAGCCTGTCAGCGCGACGACAAACCCGGCACCCGCTGAAACATAGATTTCACGCACGTTGATCGTAAACCCGGTCGGCCGACCAAGTAACGTCGGCACATCAGAGAGCGAATACTGGGTTTTAGCCATGCATACTGGAAAATGACCAAAGCCCATATCTTCTATATTTTCCAACATGCTGCGAGCACCTTCGCTGTACGTCACGCCTTCGGCGCCATAAATTTCTTTCGCGATGGTTTCAATCTTCTCCTTCAAGGGCATCTGATCCGGATAGAGCAACCGGAACTGCGCAGAGTCATCATCTAACGCATCAACCACCTGATTCGCCAGTTCCACTCCCCCTTTCCCGCCTTGTTCCCAGACGTTAGTCAGAGCGAAACGACACCCCATGTCCAGACAATACTGACGAATGAATTCATGTTCTTTGGGTGAATCTGAGGTATAAGCATTGAGCGCCACAACAATGGGTAGGCCATATTTTTTTAGATTCTCAATATGCTTACCAAGATTAACAACTCCCTTTTTCAGGGCTTCAATATTTTCGCTCTGCCACTCATTTTTCCCTACTCCACCGTTATATTTTAATGCCTTTGTCGTCGCCACCAGCACGGCGCAATCAGGACGCAAACCGCTCATACGGCATTTAATATCAAAAAATTTCTCGGCGCCCAGATCGGCACCGAATCCTGCTTCAGTAACGACAATATCGGCCAGTTTCAGGGCGTGCAACGTCGCTCTTACGCTATTGCATCCATGAGCTATATTCGCAAAAGGTCCGCCGTGAATAATAGCTGGCGTATTTTCCAGGGTCTGAATCAAGTTGGGTTTAATGGCATCTTTTAGCAAGCTTGCCATAGCGCCAACAGCATTCAGATCGCCAGCAGTAACGGGCCTCCCGTCACGGGTTCTGGCAACGATGATACGGGATAGCCGCTGCTTGAGATCGTTAATATCCCGGGCCAGACAAAGAATAGCCATGACTTCAGAGGCAACGGTAATGACAAATCCCTCCTCCCGGGGCACACCATCTTTTAGTCCCCCTAACCCGACCACCATATGACGCAACGTGCGATCGTTCATATCCATACAGCGCTTAAATGCGATTCTCCTGGGATCGATATTTAATACGTTTCCCTGAAAGATATGGTTATCGAGCATGGCAGCCAGCAAATTATTTGCCGATGTAATCGCATGAAAGTCACCCGTAAAATGAAGGTTGAGATCTTCCATCGGCACTACCTGTGCATAACCGCCTCCAGCTGCCCCGCCTTTCATACCGAAACAGGGCCCAAGAGAAGGTTCGCGCAGAGCCACAATGGCATTTTTCCCAATGACATTGAGGGCCTGCCCTAAACCCGCCGTTACCGTCGTTTTGCCTTCTCCTGCAGGTGTTGGATTGATAGCAGTCACCAAAATCAATTTGCCATTTTTATTTTCAGCTATTTTTGGCCACAGACTATTACTGAACTTTGCCTTATACTTACCAAAAAGTTCGATATCATCTTTATCGATATGTAGTTTTTCAGCAATAGTTTGAATTGGCATAAGGCTGGCTTCATGAGCAATCTGGATGTCCGATTTCATTTATACTATTCCTCTGTGAGTTTTTATCGGCGTCGCGATAGATTAAGCATTCTTATTCATGATGATATTTCATTTTTATTTTCCGATACTGATTTCAGCGCCCTGGTCAAGCGAATAACTATGGGCGATAATATTATCAGGGCAATTAAATTCGGCAGCACCATCAAGCCATTAAACATATCCGCCATACTCCAGACAAGGTCAACTTTAAATAACGAAGCGCAAAATATAAAAACAATAACAATGGCCTGATAAATTCTTACGGCTTTTTTACTCCCAAAAAGATAACGAATGTTAATCTCTCCATAATAGTACCAGCCAATGATGGTTGAAAAAGCGAAAAAAAGTAACGCAAAGGATATAAATAAACTACCAAACCACCCATATACATAATTGTAAGCCATCTGGGTAAGCTCTATACCTTGCATCCCTGAATATACCGACATAAACGATGCGACTTTTCGACCGCTATGATCCCACATACTCAGTCCTGAGGTAATAATCGCCAGCGCGGTGAGAGTAACGATAACGGCGACAACAAAAACCCCCATCATGGCGATAAACCCTTGCTCTTCCTGACGCTCCACTTTGGCCAGGGCATGGGCATGTGGCGTTGACCCCATACCTGCTTCATTAGAGAAAAGCCCACGGGCGATACCAAAGCGCATCGCTTCCTGAATCGCGATACCAACGCCGCCGCCAAGGACAGCCTGAGGGTTAAATGCCGCGATAAAAATCGCCTTAAAGGCCGGAATAATATACTGGTAATTATAAATTAATATAAATAACGTCCCCAGCAGATAAAAAACAGCCTTGATTGGGACGATTTTCTCTGCAAAGGAAGCAATACTCCCTATGCCGCCAATAATGACGAACCCCGTTAATGCTGCCAATATTAACCCGCAAACCCATAATGGTATATGCAGCGAACCATGAAATGCCGAAGCAATCGAGTTAGATTGAACCATATTACCAATAAAGCCAAGTGCCAAAATGACAAGTACGGCAAAAATAACGGCTAACCATTTGCAATGCAATCCATTTTCAATATACCAGGCTGGACCACCAACGACTTGCCCTTCTTTATCTGTAGTACGGAACTTTTGCCCCAGTATTGCCTCAGCATAAATAGTCGCCATACCAAGAAATGAGGAGACCCACATCCAAAAAATAGCACCAGGCCCACCAGCAAGAATAGCTGTCGCGGGTCCGGCCAGGTTACCGGTACCAACCTGCCCGGCAATTGCCGTCGTTACTGCCTGAAAAGAACTCATACCTTTTTTATCAGCACGTTTTCCAAATAATGAGATGTTGCCAAACAGGCATCGACAACCGCTTTTAAAATAACGGAGTTGAACAAAACCCAATGCTATTGTGTAATATATCCCAACACCGCAAAGCAGGAATATCAATAATGTATTCCATAATAAGTCATTAACCTGCCCAACGAAATAAATCAAGGTATTCATTTTGCCTGCCTCTTGTTGAATTTCTGAAAATAGCGTCGCTGTTATATACCCTCACCTTGTCAACCGCGGCTTTAATGCGCACTAACTATTCAATATCGATGGCATACAGCGTTAACCCAACGACAGGATGCAAACCGTCAGGCATCCTGTCGTTTGTCTACAGACTTATTTCAACCGGCAGACAGCCGCAAAAAAGATGGCGATCGCCATAGACATCGTCCAGGCGCTTAACTGCTGGCCAATATTTGACCCTGGCTTTATCTTTATCCGGGAATACGGCCTCCTCCCTGCTATAGGGATGTTTCCATTCCTCTATCAATTCTTCCTGAACATGTGGCGCATTTAGCAAAGGATTATCGGTTTCCGGCCAGTCGCCGGCAGCAATTCGTTGGGCTTCCGCATAAATCGCGCGCATCGCTGAAATAAAGCGATCGAGTTCTTCCTTACTTTCTGACTCCGTTGGCTCAACCATAAGCGTACCTGAAACAGGGAATGACATTGTCGGCGCATGGAACCCATAATCAATTAAACGTTTAGCGATATCCATTTCACTAACCCCAAAGCGCGCTTTTAACGGTCGTATATCCAGAATACATTCATGCGCAACATAACCCTCAACACCATGATATAGCACTGGGAAAATATCATTTAGCTTTCTGGCAATATAATTTGCATTCAGAATGGCAACCTGCGTAGCTTTTTTTAATCCTGCCCCACCCATCATGCGAATATACATCCAACTGATAGGCAAAATGGAAGCGCTGCCGAAAGGCGCGGCGCTAACTGCCCCCTGATGCGTGATCCTTCCCTGCGCATGAACGACACAATGTCCGGGTACAAAATCAGCCAGATGAGTTTTTACACCGATGGGCCCCATACCAGGCCCGCCTCCGCCATGGGGAATACTGAAAGTTTTATGCAAATTAAAATGGGAGACATCAGCGCCAATATAGCCCGGAGAACTGATACCAACCTGCGCATTTAGATTAGCACCGTCCAAATAGACCTGACCACCATAGTGGTGAACTATCTGGCAAACTCGACGAATACCATCTTCATAAACGCCATGCGTTGAAGGGTAAGTCACCATGATGCAGGAGAGAGACTCTGCTGCCTGCGCCGCTTTAGCTTCCAGGTCGGCAATATCAATATTCCCATGCTCATCGCAGTCGACGACAACCACGGTCATTCCCGCCATATGGGCCGATGCCGGATTAGTACCATGCGCGGATGCGGGGATCAGGCAGATATGGCGCTGCTGCTGCCCAAGGCTGTGCTGATAGCGTCTGATAGTCAATAAACCGGCATATTCTCCCTGAGCCCCCGAATTAGGTTGCATACAAATCGCGTCATAACCGCTGATGGTTAACAGCCACCGGGAGAGTTGCTCAATCAACTGCTGATAACCCTGGGCCTGCTCTATCGGACAGAAAGGATGAAGGCGGCTGAATTCAGGCCAGGTAATCGGTATCATTTCGGCCGCCGCGTTAAGCTTCATGGTACAAGATCCCAGTGGAATCATCGCCTGATTCAGCGCCAGATCCTTCTGTTCCAGCCTCCGCAGATAGCGCATCATTTCTGTTTCACTGTAATAGCGGTGAAAAACGGGGTGGGCAAGAATGGGTTCAATCCGCCGTAGCGCCTCGTCCAAACCAGGAGACACCTGCATCACTTGCCCGTCAAGCGTCTCCAGGTCAACCCCATGCTTTTGGCCCGTCAGAACCGCCCAGAGCGTTAAAATATCTTCACGCGTCGTCGTTTCATCCAGGGAGATCCCCACGCAATCGGGAAGATCGCTGCGTATATTAATCCGACAATCCCGAGCGCGTCGCAGTACTTCCTTTTTATTGTCAACTTTTATGGTAAGGGTATCGAACCACTGGCGGTTAAGAATCGAGAAACCTGCCTGCCTGAGCCCTATAGCCAGAATGTCCGTTAACCGATGGATGCGCGAAGCGATACGCATAAGCCCCTTCGGGCCATGGTAAACGGCATACATACCGGCGATGACGGCCAGCAACACCTGGGAAGTACATATATTGGAGTTGGCTTTTTCACGGCGAATATGCTGTTCTCGCGTTTGCATAGCCATACGTAATGCCGGACGCCCGGCGGCATCCCTGGACAAGCCAATTATACGGCCCGGCATCGCACGCTTATGCTCTTCCTTACAGGCGAAGAAAGCGGCATGAGGCCCTCCATAGCCCATCGGAACCCCAAACCGTTGAGCGGAGCCGAAAACAATATCGGCCCCCATTTCCCCGGGCGATTTTAGTAGCACCAGCGCTAATGGATCGGCGCAAACGCAGGTAACAACGTTGTGCGTTTTTAAGACGTCAATTACAGCGCCGAGCGCGTAAACCTCACCACTACTGCCAGTGACAGGCAATAATGCGCCAAAGAATGCCATGTCGATCGCCTCCAAATCGGAAGCGATGTCTCCGACAACGATATCGAACCCCAGCGTTTCAGCTCGTGTTTTAATGACATCCAGAACCTGTGGATGGATATCACGGCACACAAAAAAGCGATGTGCATCTTTATTAGACGATATGCGCCAGGCCATAGCCATGGCTTCCGCAGCGGCGGTGGCTTCATCCAGCAAAGAGGCGGAAGCAACAGGTAATCCACTAAGATCCATTGTCATCTGCTGAAAATTCAATAACGCTTCAAGTCTTCCCTGAGACGCTTCTGGCTGATAAGGCGTATATGCGGTATACCACCCGGGATTTTCCAGCACATTTCTTCGTATGACATCAGGCATCAGCGTATCGTAATAGCCCATACCGATAAATGATTTGTAATACTGATTACCTGCTGCGATTCTCTTTAGTTCATCCAGAGCAAGATGTTGTTGAACACCGTCACCAACCTGAATGTCGTTTTCCAGCAATAAATCCGCAGGTACTATTTTATCAATGAGCTGTTCTAATGTTGTTAAGCCCAAAGTCGCCAACATTTCGGATATTTGTTTTTCTGATGGACCGATATGGCGATGAATAAACTCATCACGGTTTTCTAATCGGCTTAATGATGTTGTCATAATAAACATTCCTTACTGGTAATCAGCTTGCTTGTCACCTTATCTGGCTATCAAAGTCATAAATTACTCGGCGATAAGCGCTTGATACTCCTGAGGACTATAAAGATCATTCAGTTGTGACGGATCACTGCTCTTAATAACGAATATCCAGCCATCTTCATAGGGTGAATGGTTAATGAGCTCAGGCATATCCACAAGCCCGGCGTTGACCTCAATAACTTCTCCGCTGATTGGCGCGTAAATATCTGAAGCAGCTTTAACCGACTCTGCCGTTGCACAATTTTCATTCATCTCATAGTTTTTTTGACTTTCAGGCAAATCAATAAAAACCATATCACCCAATAATGACTGCGCGTGTTCAGTGATGCCTACCCGATATAAACCATTGCCTTCATCTTTTAACCACTCGTGCGTATCGGTATATTTAAGTTCTGTCGGAATATTGTTCATAACGCATGTTCCCTTGTTATATTCTCTGCTGCTGTAACGTCTGGAAATTTAGACATGTTCCAGAAATGTTAATCAACAACACGCTTGCCGTTGCGAACGAAGACGGGTTTTACGATCCGAACTACCTGCGGTTCACCTCGCAAAATAACGCTCGCCTGATCGACCACGTTTGTCGGTACCCGCGCAAGGGCGATACTGCAATGCAGCGTGGGGGAAAACGAACCGCTGGTTATCACACCGCTGCACGTATTACCTTGCCGATCTTCGCATATAACCGGAAGATGATTCCGCAAAACACCTTTGCCCTGCATAATCAGACCAACAAGTTGTTCATTCACGGCGTCACGCTGTTTTTCCAGCGCTTTTCTTCCAACAAAACCACGATCCTGAGGTTCCCAGCTAATTGTCCATTCCATATTTGCAACCAGCGGCGAGGTTGTTTCATCCATCTCCTGGCCATAAAGATTCATGCCAGCCTCCAGGCGGAGAGTGTCGCGCGCTCCCAGCCCGCAGCACCGAACGCCGGCCTGTTCCAGTTTTTGCCAAAACTCCTCAGCCAGTTCTGAAGGCAGAGCGATTTCATAGCCTTTCTCGCCGGTATAGCCGGTAGTCGCAATAAATAGTCGACCGGTTTGAATACCAAAAAACGGCTTCATGTCTGCAATATCCTCGCGCTGAGCGGGCGTAAGCAATTGCGAAACTTTATGTTGGGCATTCGGCCCCTGGATCGCAATCAGAGAGAGGTCGTCACGAACTTCTATCGCAACGGAATAATACGCGGCGTGCTTTTCTATCCAGGCAAGGTCTTTCTCACGGGTCGCTGAATTCACCACCATACGGCAAAATCTGTGCGTGAAGAAATAGACTATCAGATCGTCAATAACTCCGCCCTCGGGCGTTAACATCGCTGAATACAATGCCTTTCCCGGCGTCGTCAACTTAGCGACATCATTCGCTAATAAATAACGTAAAAATAGAAATGTCTTTTCACCATGCAAATCAATAATTGTCATGTGGGAAACATCGAACATTCCCGCATCGTTCCGCACTGCATGATGCTCGTTAATTTGCGAACCATAATGTAAAGGCATTAGCCAGCCATGAAAATCGACCATTAGCGCCTGTTTTTTTTCATGCTGGAAATATAATGCTGTTCTCTTAAGGTCGGGCATTAATCCCCCTTACTGGTGTTCATATCAGATAAAATAACCACACGATGAATAGTGACATGGATTGTCGTTGCTGATAATGAATAAAAGTGTGAAGATAATCACATTTGGTATATTTTAAATAAAAAAAGCACTGTCAATCAAAGAAACATCCAGAATGAAAACACATTAACTCATTGTTATATAATAAAATAAAAGAGAATCAGAAACATCATTACCACTGAAAAGACATATTAATCTTTATTCATGAGATATACCTGAACGCTTAAACCACTCTTTTTTTTCAAGCTGACTCGTTTCATATCATCTTATCAAAAAGAGACACTAGCAACGTTATTTAATCGTTAGCAACAAACACCCCGAAATATATAAAAAAACAGATAAGCCTCCTCGTTTCAGCCCCCATATTGCGGTGGTTCCAGCGCAGCGTTCTTAACCGGCTATTCACCAGAGACATTAAAACTGGAATGCAATTCTTCAGTAGCCCTGCCTTTTCTGACGATATCCACAATATACGCCACGAAGGACAATCGCCCTACGGCCTATCAAAAAACTCATTCTCGTTTCAGTAAAACGTATCATTATGAGACATCCCGCGTAGCTTTTATCCGTTTCGCGGAGCTTTTCCATACGGATACAGAAACGAGAAATTCGTCATGTTCATGTTGAACTATTGAAAGAAAAACCAGACTATTCCATTGTTATTTATTTGATTTTTTCTATCTGGATTTCATAGGTTTCGTATTTATTCCCTGGCGCCTCGAGGCGCATTCCCGGAAACGCCACTGATAAAAATCTTTATGTCGCCGGCAAAAATGACTCACAGCACCCTGAGTTGGCTCAATGCTTGCTCTTATCAGATGACTCCTGACAACAAGGAAAATCCGATGAGCAGCCATACCATCATCGTGACCACGATCGTCACCTATATCATCACCATGCCAGGCGTATCGCTGTATGCAAAATCAAGAATCAAAAATACCGGCGATTATCATCTGGCGGGTCGACACCCTGGTACCATAATGCTGGCCGGTACGTTGGCCGTAGCACAAATTACCGCTTGCAAGCGGGTCGTCATCACAGTTGGGATTATCATCGCGTTTTTTAGCCGACAGATAATCGAACTGCTGGTTTTCGCTTTTACGATCCACGCAGCCGGACCATTTGCCGCCTGTCTTTTTGGTCTACTGGCCGATAATGTCACGCCTCGCGCCGGTCTGTTCTGGCAGATCGCCGGGGCCCCCCCAGGACATTTACGCCGTTATTGTCGGCTCTTTGGTCAGTCTGTCCAGTTTTCTGCTGGTTCTGAAATACGACAAATTCCGGGGCATTCCCGGGTCGCCATTTACTGAAAAGAGATCATAGCGAGATCTCTTTTTACCGCTTTTTCTTCGGGGTTATCCCTAATGTAAGCCGCCGTGGCGCCACCGCAGCAAACGGCGCCGGATACCGGAATATAAATCCGCCGATATCCAGAGCTACGTCGGGGTTAATCATTGTTAAAACACCTATAAGAAATAAGCAATGTTATGAATAAGAGCAAAAAAGACATGACCCTACCGCCAGACCTGTCCGGTCTTTCCGGCACCGGCCCGGTTCGTCGTCATAAACCAATCTACCGGGATTCTCTTCCCCCTTGTAACCACGCCTGTCCAGCAGGCGAAAATATTCAGGCCTGGCTCGCACTGGCGCAGGAAGGACGCAATGAAGAAGCCTGGCAAAGCCTGATTGAAAACAACCCTATGCCCGCCGTCCATGGCCGGGTCTGCTACCATCCGTGCGAAAATAGCTGCAACCGTGCCCAGGTGGATCAATCCGTCAGTATCCACGCCGTCGAGCGTTACCTTGGCGACCAGGCGCTGAAAAACGGCTGGAAACCGACGTGGAGCGCGACGCCCAGCGGTAAAAAAGTGCTGATAATTGGCGCCGGGCCGTCCGGGCTTTCCTGCGCCTGGCATTTACGGCGCCTGGGTCATCAGGTCGAAATTCACGAAGCAGGCCCGATGGCTGGCGGCATGATGCGCTTTGGCATCCCAGCCTACCGTATGCCCAGAGACATTCTGGATCGCGAAATCCAACAGATTCTGGATACCGGCGTCACGTTGAAGTTGAATCACAAAGTGGAAGATGTGATGGCGGAAAAACAGCGTGGAGGATTTGACGCCGTATTTATGGCTATCGGCGCCCATCTGGCGAAAAAAGTGGATATTCCCGCCAGAGAGGCGGGAAAAATTCTGGACGCCGTAAGTTATCTGGATGCCGTCGAACGTGGCGAAGCGCCGAAACTGGGGCGCCGCGTCGCCATATACGGCGGCGGCAATACTGCCATGGATGCCTCGCGTACCGCCCGTCGCCTTGGCGCCGAAGAGGTGATGATCATCTATCGCCGGGATCGGGAACACATGCCAGCCCACGCGTTTGAAGCTGACGAAGCTATAGAAGAAGGTATTAAGATTAACTGGTTGCGTACCATCCGCCAGATCGACAGCGACGCCATGACCATCGAAGAGATGGAAGTCGATGCCAACGGTCGTCCTCAGCCCACCGGGCGTTTTGAAACACTTAATGCCGACAGCCTGATTCTGGCGCTGGGTCAGGAGGTCGATCTCGCGGTGCTGAAGCGTATTCCTGGAATCGTGCTGCACAATGACGGAGTGGTCGATGTCGATGAACATATGATGACCAGCGTTTCCGGCATTTTCGCCGGTGGAGACATGGTGCCCTCCGAACGTACGGTCACAATCGCTACCGGCCACGGCAAAAAAGCGGCTCGTCATATCGACGGCTGGCTACGCAACCAGCCCTACAGCAAACCGGAGCCGGTTCCCGTCATGGAATATCCCGGCCTGCATCTGTGGTACAACACCGATGCCGATGCCGCCCATCAGCCGGAAATCACCCCGGAACAACGTGAAGGATTCGATGAAATCATCGGCGGACTGACCGATGCTCAGGCGCGTTATGAGGCCACTCGCTGCTACTCCTGCGGCAACTGTTTTGAATGCGACGGTTGTTACGGCGCCTGCCCGGAAGGCGCCGTCATTAAATTGGGCAAAGGACTGCGATACCGCTTCGATTACACCCTTTGTTCCGGGTGCGCCGCCTGCTTCCAGCAGTGCCCTTGTCACGCTATAGAAATGGTCGCAGAGGAGGCCCGCAAATGAGCGAACAGCATAATACGATGGTGATGATGGATGGCAGCGAGGCCGCTGCCTGGATTGCCTATAAAGTCAGCGAAATCTGCGCTATTTACCCCATTACGCCCTCTTCCAATATGGCGGAGCTGGCCGATGAGTGGGCGACCCGACAGGTAACGAATATCTGGGGCGACGTACCGACCATTATGGAGATGCAGCACGAAGGCGGCGCAGCGGGCACGGTGCACGGCGCGTTACAGGCTGGCGCGCTCAGCACCACCTTTACCGCCTCTCAGGGGCTGATGTTAATGCTGCCCAATATGTATAAAATCGCCGGCGAGCTCACCAGCGCGGTATTCCACGTTGCGGCCCGGTCACTGGCGGCACAGGGATTATCCATCTTCGGCGATCATCAGGACGTTATGGCCGCCAGAACCACCGGTTTCGCCATGCTTTGTGCAGCGTCTGTCCAGCAGGCCCAGGATATGGCGATGATAGCCCATGCGGCAACGCTGGCGTCACGCATTCCTTTTATTCACTTTTTAGACGGTTTTCGCACCTCTCACGAGGTCAATAAAATATCTCGCCTGAGCGACGAGCAAATCCGCGCCATGATCGACGATCGCCTGGTGCGCGAACACCGGGCCAGAGCGCTCAATCCCGATCGCCCAGTGATGCGCGGTACGGCACAGAACCCGGATACCTACTTTCAGGGACGCGAAAGCGTAAACGCCTACTACGATCGCGTGCCGCAAATCGTCGAACAAACCATGGAGAGTTTCGCTCAACTGACCGGCCGACGTTATCATCTGGTTGATTATCATGGCGCGCCCGACGCTGAACAGGTCATGGTGATTATGGGCTCCGGCGCCTCAACGGCGCGTCAGACGATCGACGTTCTGAATGCCCGGGGCGGTAAATACGGCGTGGTGACCGTACACCTGTTCCGTCCTTTCCCGGCGGAAGCTCTGGTAAACACTCTTCCCGCCACCGCGAAGTTCGTTACGGTAATGGATCGTACCAAAGAACCCGGCGCCAATGGCGAGCCGCTCTACCTTGATACGCTGGGAGCGCTGGTTGCAGCGTTACAGCAGGGGAAAATGGCCCAATTGCCGTTACTAAGCGGCGGCCGCTACGGCCTGTCATCGAAAGAGTTTACGCCAGCTATGGTGAAAGCCGTGCTGGAAAACCAGCAGCGCCCAAACGCAAGGCGTTTCTTTACCATCGGAATCCACGACGATGTCACGCACCTCAGCCTGGAGTGGGACGAAAGCTGGCATATTGAGCCGAATAACCAGGTCCGCGCTCTGTTCTTCGGCCTGGGTGCCGACGGCACCGTCGGCGCCAATAAAAACAGCATCAAGATTATCGGCGAACTTCCCGAATATCACGCTCAGGGATACTTTGTTTACGATTCGAAAAAGTCAGGTTCGCGTACGACATCCCACTTACGGTTTGGCCCCGATCCTATCGACGCGCCTTATCTGATCGGTTCGGCGAACTTTATTGGCTGCCATCAGTTCAACTTCGTGGAGAATCTGGAGCTGTTGGCCTGGGCCGCGCCGCAGGCCACTTTCCTGCTAAACAGCCCCTATTCCGCGGCTGAGGTCTGGTCTCACCTGCCGGCCGACGTACAGCGCCAAATCCAGCAGAAAAAACTCTCTTTCTATGTGATCAATGCCGCCGACGTCGCCCGGGATACGGGAATGGGCTCACGCATTAACACCATTATGCAGACCTGCTTTTTCGCGCTGTCTGACGTTATGCCCAAACAGCGCGCCATCACACTTATCAAAAAGAGCATTGAGAAAACCTATCTCAAGAAAGGACGTGCCGTGGTCGATAAAAACTTTGCCGCCGTCGACGCGACGCTGGCGAACTTACATCGGGTCACGGTGCCGCAGCAGATAACCGGCGCGGCGGAGATGGGATGGTCTATTGCGCCGGAAGCGCCGCGTTTTGTACGTGAAGTCACCGCCCAGATGCTGCAGGATCGCGGCGATCGTATTCCGGTGTCAATGTTACCTGCCGACGGCACCTGGCCTACCGCAACGGCGCGCTGGGAAAAGCGCGACATCGCACTGGAAATCCCCGAATGGCGAGAAGAACTCTGCATTCAGTGCGGCAACTGTTCATTTGTCTGCCCTCATGCCGCCATCCGCGCGAAATTTTATCACCAGGATTGGCTCGATGGCGCGCCGCAGGGCTTCAAAAGCGCACCAATCAGCGCCCGCGGCTTCCCCGATACGCGCTATACCCTGCAAGTGTATCCTCAGGATTGTACCGGCTGTAATCTTTGTGTCGAAGCCTGTCCGGTACGCGCGAAGGATGACGCAGGGAATGAGATTCGGGCTATCAACCTGACGGATAAACTGCCCATTCTGGCACGCGAAAAAGATTCTCTGGCCAGGTTCCGCCGCATTCCATGGCCAGAGCGTTCAACTATCGACTTTTCTACCGTACGCGGCGTGCAGTATCTGGAGCCGCTGTTTGAATTCTCCGGTGCCTGTTCAGGCTGCGGTGAAACGCCGTATCTGAAAACGCTGACCCAACTATTCGGCGACCGCATGATGGTGGCCAACGCGACGGGATGTTCGTCAATATATGGCGGTAATCTGCCCACAACGCCGTGGTCGCAAAACCGTGACGGAAGGGGCCCCGCCTGGTCTAACTCGCTATTTGAGGATAACGCCGAATTCGGTCTGGGATTCCGCCTGACGGCCGATCACCACAGACATCAGGCAACGCTGGCGCTACAGGCGTTCGCGCAGCGTCTGGATCAGGCGCTGATCGATGAAATAATCGACGCTCCTCAGCAGACTGAATCGGATATTCAGCGCCAGCGCCAACGCCTGGCAAAAGTGCGCGAACGTTTGGCCAACGACTCTTCCACACAGGCGCTGAATCTGTCCAGCTTGCTGGATCATTTAATTCGTCGCTCCGTTTGGATCGTCGGCGGAGACGGCTGGGCCTATGATATTGGTTCTTCGGGGTTGGATCACGTACTGGCTTCCGGCCGTGACGTGAACGTGCTGGTGATGGATACTGAAGTCTATTCCAACACCGGTGGGCAGATGTCCAAATCCACGCCTCTGGGCGCTACCGCCAGATTTGCCGTCGGCGGTAAGACCATGGCGAAAAAAGATATTGCGCTCCAGGCCATCTCTTACGGTAACGTCTATGTGGCCAGGGTGGCCTTCGGCGCGAACCCCCAGCAGACGCTACAGGCCATGCGCGAAGCCGAAGCCTACCCCGGACCTTCGCTGATTATCGCCTACAGCCACTGCATCGCTCACGGTATTGATATGCAGCAGGGTCTACAGCAGCAGAAGCGTGCTGTAGATTCCGGGCACTGGCCGCTGATTCGCTACAATCCGGTACTGCGTGAAAAAGGCCATAATCCATTCACCCTCGACTGCCTGCGCCCCACTATTCCTCTGTACGAATATCGCAAACACGAGACGCGATTCCTGGCGCTAATGCGTCAGAATCCCGAGGAGGCGCAACGGCTGATGGATATCGCGCAACACGTGGCCTGGCAAAAATGGGCCACTTATGAAAGCATTGCAGACAGACCCGCAAGCGCCTTCCATCCAGATGCTCGTCGATAGCCATTCAGGCTCAGGGGTCGCCAACGGCGGCCCCTGCTTTCCAACCTACTGTCACGACATTACCAGCCGTCGCGCCAGCTCCACATAGTATTTGAGCCCCAGCAGCATCGCTTCCTGTCTGGGATTGAAATGAGCGTTATGCAGCGCAGGTTGTTCCCCCTGCCCGCTCCCGACGCCCAGCCAGGCGAAACAGACCGGCGCCAGCGCCTGATATTCTGAAAAATCCTCGCCGACGCACATGGGTTCGGGCTCCAGCCTGAGACCAGACTCACCCACCAGATGTCGTATCACATCAGCGGCGATATCACATAACCCTTCATCATTTACTATGGCCGAGTAGTCCCAATCGTCGAAAATCACCTCAGCATCGCAGCGATGAGCCAGTGCGACGCCCTGTACTATGCGTGTTATCGCCTGCTTCAGCTGCCGACGGACCGATACGCTAAAGGTGCGATTGGTGCCACAGAGACGGGCATCGTCTGGAATCGCCGCGGTAGTGCCGTCGCCGCACACCAGGCTACATACAGAGAGCACGGCGCTATCACGGGGATTCACTTCCCGGGACACGATCGTCTGCAATGCCAGCAGCGTTTCAGCAGCAGCAACGCAGGGATCAACAAGCAGATGAGGCATAGAACTATGCCCCCCTTTACCCTGTAATCGGATATTAAAGGTATCGCGATTCGCAGTAGCGATACCGCGCTTCAGGGCAATGGTACCGCAGGCCAGAGCCGGTAAAACGTGCAACGCGAAAAACATCCCGACGCCCTGCAAAGCGCCGGACTCGACCAACTCTTTCGCACCGCCTGGCGACATCTCTTCGCCGCGCTGAAAAATAAAAAGGATCTCGCCCTTCAGACGTTGTTGGCAATCAGCCAGCATGCTCGCGGCGCCCATCAGCATGGCGGTATGCATATCATGCCCGCAGGCGTGCATCAGCCCGGGTCTTATGGACTGGAAAGGCAAACCGGTCTTCTCCGTTACCGGCAGTGCGTCAATATCGGCGCGAAAAGCGATCGTCCTCCCCGGATGGGCACCCTTCAGCCGTACCACAACGCCGGTCGGCGCCGGACGCGTAATCTGCAACGCAGGGAAAGTCGAGAGTTGTTGGACAATATATTCAGTGGTCGCCGTCTCCTGATGAGACAGTTCCGGATAGCGATGAATGGCGGCGCGCCAGTCACACATTTGCTGGTAGAGCCGCTGCCAGTCAGGATTGAAAGTCATGATCGTCTCCGTTTACACAGAAACGATAAACGCAGCATTAAGCGTGCCAGTATGCGTGTCAGAGGGTATAGCACGCGAAAAGCCTGGCGTCGCGGGATAACGAAAATTCCCCCCCAGAGATTCGTTCAGAGTGTCTCTTTCTGACGCCTCGCGAAAAAGGAATAGAGTTAATATGATGAACGCTAAGTTAATGACCGAAAATCGCCTCATCGGGCAACTGATTCATTCTTATAAGCAAAGTATCAAGAAGTATCATATCCGACTCCGTCAGGTTGAACCTCTGTTGCGCGCCTGAAGCGCTGGCGACCTCTACCACCTCGCCGAAGATAGCCATCAGCATATGCAGAAGCTCTTTATCTGAGGGATGAGTTCCTTTTTTAGCGACGCTATATGAGGTATTCGCAACACAAAACGCGATCACGGTAAAGTGATGAAACAGATGTTTAGACAGACTGAAAGCATTCTCCGGCAAAAGCGCCCATTCACTATCGATGATATGAGTCGCCATATTTTTAGCACTCTGCCCATACCCGTACTGTTCAATAAGCATGATCAACGAACGAATCGCATTTCGTCTTTGCCCTAATTTGTGAATGAATTTAAACACGGCTGTCCTTCTTCATTAATCTAAGCTGACTGGTAAAATATTCGCGCGGCTACCAGGATTGCGCAACAAACCGGCTATTACCGGCACATTAAGCGTTCTGTGCTCTCCAGCCATCCTGTTCTTGCTGAATGTATCGAGAATATCTTCCTGAAAACGCAAAAAAAGGGGTTAGCCTAAGCTAACCCCTTTTAAAATTTGATGGCGGAAGCGCAGAGATTCGAACTCTGGGAGGGTTTCCCCTCGCCGGTTTTCAAGACCAAGACTAAATCATTAAAATTCAATGAATTAAACTTATTTGATAGAATAATTTATCATTTTTTGTGCACTCGATATCAAACACTTATCACATTCAATCGAGCCCTATTCTATCAATTTCCCCTCTTCCCCCATCCCCAGCGAATGACAAATTGCGAGACGCATTCCAATCCCGAGAAGCCCCACTTTACTGGTGCATGCCATGCCAGCGCGTGGTTTGCTGTGCGCTGGCATGGCATGCACTCCCGATTTCGTAATATCGTGCTGTGTCACACTCCATATGCTTCTGATAGTGAAATAGATATGACAATGATGTAGTATCAAATCCGCTGAGAATTGACCTACGTCAACCATCAGTACAAGCCCCGGAGTTTGAGCGCTCGTCGGGGCTTGTTTTCTAAAACTTATAACATAGCTATCATATTCGATTATCTTAGCTAACTTTTTTAAAGACTGAATAAATATGGAACTAACAACAGAAGAAAAGAGTAGAGCAATAAATTACGCGAAAGCCATAGCAATCATTCTGATGGTTGCCAGTCACTATTCAGGCGCTCCGTTAAATAAATTAGTACCCTACATGTACCATATGCCTTTCTTTTTCTTTCTGGGGGGCATGCTATTTAACCATGAGAAAACTTTAATAAATCACTACAAAAAAGTACTAACCAAACATTTCTTATATATTATATTTGCCTACATTGCGACAGGGATCATTGCACTACTAATAAATCACTTCGTAAACTCCCCTGTTGGGAAAATATTTGAAAAATCAATTTCTGACACTATTATCCTGACAATAAAATCCGGTTTTAGTAATAACAGATATTTTCTTGCCAGTTGGTTTCTGTTTGCGTACATGATAATTATGATCTTTGCACCCTTCGTTTGTCGAGCGATTGCCAGATCACCCATACCTAGCGCTATCGGAATATGCATAGCTCTGGCGTTTGGATGGATAGGGGTTAATGAAACCGCCCCTATGTTTTATGCAACAAAGAACATAGCATATAACTATGCCACACAGGCATTTGTTGGAGGGATGTTTTTCATATTCGGATTTTCATTAAAGAACATTATTTTTTCATCACTTAATAATGTTATATTCTCAACCATAATTATAACGACCATTATACTATACGGAGAGGGGCTTATTTTCGGAATAGGTATGTCATGGAGCCTTTACAAACCCGGGCTTATGTTTTCAATCTGTGGTTCTGTGTTCGGTATTTACGCAATATTTTACATATCATCTATCCTTTCAAAAGCTTCCCACTTTAGAATTCTAGAGAGGGTAGGAATAGAAAGTAAAAGCATTATGGCGTATCACCTAATAGCATTCTCTCTGTTAAATATAGTTGCATGGAAATTATATGGATTCGAAATATCCAAGCGTGATATTCTACACAGCTATTATAACGCCTGGAGTTGGATTCCCTATATTATATTAGGCGTATTTCTACCTATTGTTTTATCCAAGGTTTTCTGTATGGCGACTAAAATCCCCCCATCATTATTGAAGGGGAGTTCAAAAAATTAGTTATTAACTTCCGGCCATTTGATGTCCGGCGCTACATCGGTATCAACGTCTTGCAGCTCTTTGATATAAGCCAGCCATGCTATCAGGCTGGCTTTGTCATCATCGCTGATAATTCCCAGCTGTAGCTCGGTCTGCCAGATGCTGATTGTAGCCTGCGCCTCTGCCAGCAGCGCGGTTCTCTGCTGCTCTGCGGCGGCCACATCAGAGGTGTGCTGAGCATCAGTATCAGTTACCCACTTTTCCCCGTCCCATTTATCGTATGGCGTAGCGGGCGTTATGGTGGTTGTTCCTTCCGGGTACTCGCCAGGGGCCGTAACCTCAATAGCCTCACCGCCCTCTGTGCTGTAGACGGTTTCACCGCGATGGTCTGAGACATATTCCCACCCAGCACCGGCTGCGTTGCGACAGACGGCCTTGCCTTTCTTTTTCGCCGGGGGTTCATCCACAGCAGAGTTAGCCGGAATTCCCACACCCACCGCCAGATATTCCACGGAGGAGGACATATATTCGCGGGTGTCTGCCGCATAGTTGTAAACCGCCAGTTCCCCGGCAGTAGTGGCAATATTATTGCTGTCCAGAATGGCATTCATTATGCGGCCCTCACGATGTAGTTAAATGCAATGTTGCGCGGGCGGTTTTCCGAGGCGGTCGGAACTGACCGCGATGCATCAAACCGTATTCCCAGATTACCGTCTATGGATGTAGATTGCACCGTTGTGGCCCCACGCCCACCACCAACTGATGCATAGGTAAAAGCCCCTGCATTGTAAACATTTGGCAGCCATCCAAAACTCGACTCAATTTGCAATGACAGGGCTGTTGAGCCGGTAATATTGCGAATCGCATCCCCCTGGCTGGACAACAGCAAGCGCCCGATATCAACCCCACGCCCATCATCCCAGCCACGGATAAACTCACCTCGCAAGTCCGGCAACTTTCCAGATGGATACGCCAGCGCCAGCTTCGGATACAGCGCTGCTGTGAACGTCGCACCGTTACATTTCAGCCAACCCGCTGGCGGTGTCGCTGACGGCCAGGGAACGGGTACCCCCACCGGTAGCGCGGAGCCTTCTCCCAAACCGAGGTTTGCGAGAGCCGTGGAAATGGCCGTTTCGCCATCTGCGGCGATGTCGCCGAACGGGTTTTCGCGGCTGAGGTATTGCGCAGCGAATCCTGATGTTAGTTTCGCAACGAACGCGGCGATGTCGCCATCGTCCCGCACATCCGAGTCGGTCTTCTTTGCGACGAACTGCGCCAGCGCAGCAGCGACGAACGATGCCTGGCGCAACGCTTTATTGACCTGCGCAGAAGACGCCTTACCGCTGGTGAAGCCATTCACCACCTCAGGCAGTGCCTCCCACTCTTCCTGGCTCATCACATTGGCATTAGCGCCGGTAGCAAAAGCCTTAAAATCGTTGGTAGCCATTACAGTATTTTCTCCCATGATCCAACATCGAACCCGCCGATGTATTCGTTATCCATATCAAGCCCAAAAAATTTAGTGCCGGTGGACGGGGTTTCTATCCCCGGCGTTTCGATATCCCCAGCCCACACGCCAGCGGCTTTCACCGTCAGATAGCCCTGGCGGATAGCCGCCAATAGTTCCCGGGACACGTCATCGATATCTGTCTCAGGAAACACCCAGACACTAATTGTCATGTCCTGGTTATCGACGATCTGCATTCGCAGGCCAGAGCCCGTCAGCGCGGTATCCAGGATTTCAGGCAGCGTGTCGTTCTGGCCGTTCCAGTTGTTGATTGCTATCCGCGCCTTGAGGATTACCCGGTACGTGTCGTCACTGAGTGCAGTACGCCCGGCATTGGGGTCATAAGGCCCCTGCCACACGCCCTGGTCATAGCCCAGACCGTCGGTGTCCCACGAAAAATAAATGTCGGTGATAGGGACGCTGACGATGCGTGACCGCCCGATCCACTCGCCCAGGATATCGAGCTGCACACCGACGGCGGTATCGATGTCGAAATTGTCGATAAGCCCGGCTATCGCCGTATCAATGTCGATCAGCGGCCGGGTGGACAAATCCACGTGCTGGTAGAACAGCGGCTTTGTGGCGTGGTAGTTGGTGATTAGTCGCGTGTATTTGCTCATGACGTCACCGTAATTTTGATGTTGTCGGTGTCGCACGATGCCGATTCGTCGTATGCAATCGCGATATTCGCAGCAGCCACGCTACCCGCTGATTTCCCGATTAGCAGCTCGTTGATGTCGTAGTAACGAGCGTTCCCGCCACTGACCACACCGAGGTTAGCCGGGGAGTACACACGGCTAAGTTTCACGCTCTCGCCAATCGCCAGCGAGTTGATATAGTCGGCCACTGCCTGGCGGATTTCTTCGCCGATCTGCGTTGTGTAGCCAGTGAATGGCTCCAGGGTGAGCGAGACGTAAACCGGGACATCCGAAGGACGTGAAAACGAAATACTGTGCGGGTTGCCGTAAATATCGGGCACCTGCACCGTGGTTTTGCCGTAGGTTGATACCCCCTGCCCTTTCTTCCCACGGATTGTCTGCGCGATTTCTTCGACATCGCCCCCCTCCACAATGGCGGATATCGAGTGTGGCGGCAGTCCGTTTTCATCTGTGCGCCCGGTATCGTTCTCATACAGTTTGTGTCGGCTCACCCCGGCCACGTTTGCCAGGGCGCCGTCCACGGCTTCGAATGGAGTGATCGACGGGATAGCGACGCTCTGATGCTGGCGCCGACGTAGCTCTGCGTCAGTCTCTGCGTCAGAGCCTACTGTAGCGGCGGTGTGGTTGGTCACAGATATCCAGCCGCGCGTCGGGGTGTTTATCAGGTTAACGCTCCCCACCATCGCAGCTACGGCGCCAGAGGTGGCACAGGTGGCGGTAACCGTGGCGGAGCCGTCAGTATCGATCGCCACCGTCGCAGGCAGGTTCCAGACCATGCCGTTAATGTCTTTAACCGATCCGTTAGTGATAACCGTCCCCACCTCACCGGATAGCGTGACGTCTACAGTTGAGTTGGTGGTGCCATGGCGCACAATGCCGTTAATTTTGACGTTCTTTGTCAGGGCATCAGTAAGCGCCGTAGAGGGGGAAAACGAGTTATAGACTGATACAGCGGTGTTGTTGGCGTCATGTATCGCCAGCGCCACCAGCGCCACTAACTGGCCGTCTTTACTGTCCGGCTCCAGATAGGCGTCGCTGCCGTAAATCTGCCGGAAATAGTCGGTTATTTTGCTCAGCACCGTCTGGTAATCAGGCGCGCTGATGCCATCGGCGGTTACCGTTGCCGATAAGCCGAGCGTATCTAAATTTAAGGCCATTACGCCTCCGATGTGACCTGGGTTTGTCCGTAGATAGTGGAGATGGTCGCCGTGAATACGACGCGCCGGGAACTGGTATTAATTGTGCTGTTGAACTCGGTGATCTGGTTAACGCCGCGGGTTTCAAGAATGCGCTGGCGTATTGCCAGGTTGTAGACCTCCGGCTTTTGCTTACCCAGCACAGACTGGATCCACGGGGTGCCGTCAGTCGTATCCAGAAACCACTGGCCGTACCATAATTCAAAGCGCGTCTTTACCGCCTGCGCCACCGTTTCGGGCGAGTTCACCAGCCAGGTGTCGTCCCCCTGGCCAAAGGTGTAATCGCCGCCACTGTCTTCGCGTCGATACCTCATTGCGGTTTACCTGTGTTGCTGTTACCAGACTGAACGCCACCGTGGGTATGATTCACCTGGCTGATGCCTGCGGCGGTCTGGTCACCGGTGGATGTGATAGTACCGTTAACCTGCACAGGGCCATTAATCGTGACCTGTGGGCTGGTGATAGTCACCGCGCCACCAGCGGCCAGTTCGATAAAGGCGCTGCCGTCGTCGGTGCGAAGCTGCGCGGCGCTGGTGCTGATGTTGCCGATTTTGTAGCGTTGGGACATTGGCCCCACAATGGCAAAACCGTCCGAAAGGTCGTGCATACGTGGGTCGCCGGATTTTTGCACGTCGCCGGACTGCCACCAGAAATCGATACAGCGGTCTGCGAAGACCACCAGACACTCATCCCCCTTCTTTACCGGGAAAGTCAGCGTACAACCACCGCCACGGGGGAATATCACCGGCACATCGACCAGCAGCGGGTAATCCTGCTGTACGGTCTGGCCGTCGTTATCAATGTGCGTGTACTGAATCGACGGCTGTATCTCTGCTGTGACCGTGTCGGGGTTGAACGACTGGATAATCCCCGGCAGTGCAACGCGGATGGCCTCTTTGGTTTTGGTTGATTCAGCGCTCAGCGCCTCCGACAGATCTCCAGATCGGGTTTGTGCGGATACCGCCATTTCATTATCTCCAGGCAATAAAAAACCCGCTCAGTGGCGGGTCTAAGAAGGGTGAATATTTTATTTAGCTGGACAGCATCCTCTTAATGGCATCGAGTATGTCCGGGAGCGCAGGAATCAGTTGGGCAAAGATGACAGCACCAACAACCCACATGATTATGCTGTTTTTAGCGTTGCTCACGTCTTCTTTTGTAGCGTAATTTGACTTCATGACAGCCAAGTCTGTCTTGATAGACTGGACGTCTTTTTCAAGCTCTCTTACCCGCTGTTGCATGTCATCATCTCCGGTTGGCGGCTCGCCACCATCTCTTTTTTTTAATGGTGGGAAACGTCCCATAGTTACATTATCGATCTGATTTTGCACCGTTTCCCTCCTGTTCCTCAATCCATTTGAGCACAGGATACACTGCAAAGCTATGCACAAAACCGCAGTTATTGCACGGCAACCTGTACTCGTAATTATAAAGGGAATGAGGTGGCCCACCACCATCAACTTTTGAATAGTTCAAAAAAGGCGTTCCCCCAAGAAAGGACATGAGGGGAACCCCAATATCATCACTACCGCACATCCTGCAGGTTAAGCCTCTTATCAGACCTCGATCTGTAAGGAAGCTGTGGAATTTATCCACAGTTACCACGGATAACATTTTTGTTAATTCGTTATCGAGATCCTGCTCTATCTGCTTTCTGGTTTCTTTATCCATACACCGAGCTCATCTGATATTTTCCCACATTGTAGCAGTGGACAAATCCGGTAGGACACTGGTTATTTAATCATGAAGAAGGTGAAATACTTACATTCTTCTAGGTTAACCCGCTACCTTCTTACACGGGAAAGAGCCAATCACCTTTGGCGCGTCCATACTGTTCTGGAGTAGCTGGACGTTCAGGAAGCGCTTCTCGGTGCCGGGGCGGCGAATGTACTGGAACCCGTAGTTATTGCCGTCTCGGGCTGGCATGAGACCCATATCAACCTTTATGCCATCTTTTCCTAAATACGTTATCTTTTGAGAAGTAACTCGCTCGCCATTAATTACATCCATCTCACCGACCTTTGCCACAACCGTATAAGGGCCACAATATGCAGTGTAGCCATTGGCTGCAGATGCACTGAAAGACATAAAGGCAGCAATAAAGGTGATTAACGCTTTCAATTTTACCCCCGGTTGATTGATTCCTGGGTTCGGACGTCCTGAGCGCCACGCGCTTCGCACATCAGATCCATATACCACGCCTGGCCCCTTGTATCACCAGTGTACATAATACCCCTGACAATATAAATGCCATCGGTAGCGATGCTGGCAGGCTGCGCGGTGGTGCCCGACAGCGTCAGATTGCCGTTCTGGTCTTCGGTGGTGATCTGACCCCCGGCCATCGCGATTTCGTCGCTGCTGAGCGCAGTACGGTAAACCGAGGCCTGGTCTAACTGAATCAGGCCATTCACCCGAATGTTAGGGTTTATCAGGCAGCGCACGTTAACGCCGTTGCCGATCGTCTGCTGCGGCATACCGATCAGCCCGGTTTCGCTATTCAGCACTATAGCTTCATGCACATATTCGTCATCGCGCACCATCTCCACTTTGCCGTCAACGAACATCCACCGGGCGTTACACTGCGCGGCTACGTTGTCCATCAGATCACGGGTCACTCCAAACACTACACGACCGCGGGGAAATACGGTGGGCGGCATTTCCGGCTGACGCCCCTGGGTGGCGCCGTTGGCGTTGAAGCCCTGCATCAGCACATCGTTCAGGCTGGCCGCCGTCCACCCGGCGCCGATAGTGGTGGTGGTGACCGTCGTCAAAAACGCCTGGTCGCTGTCGGCCGCCTGGATCAGCACATAGCGGTCAACGGGATTGTCTTTGCCGGTCACCGAATAGCGAACGTCGCCGCTAAAAATCAGGCCGAAGTTGCGCCCGTTGCGCTTCCCGACCTCATCCGCGTTCACGTCCTGAGCGATCCCAACCTGGTCAGCGGACACGGTTTCGGCAATGCCCTCATACCCGGCGATAAGCCTGATTTTGCTGAACTCCCCGGCGGTGATTTTGTTCACCGTGTCGGGTGCCAGATTGTAAATTCTGAACGTCCCGATCCGGTTCTGTTTGCTGATATTGAACCACTCAATGTTGAAGGTCACTTTAAAGTCGGACAGGGATATACCCTGCCCCTGGTCGTCGGTCAGCTGAAGCTCAAAGTGGCGCATCCAGTTCTGTGACATGATTACTCCGTTACTACAAGTAGGTGGGATAGAGTGCCGAGGTCATACGATGTGGGGTTTTCCTGCCCTGCAACGTCACAGACGACGTACAGTGCAAATCCCAGTTTCAGGTATTCGTACTGTTTCAGCAGGTCATAGCCAGTTACCAGAGGGATACCGGCGATTATCGTATTACCCACGGCATCAACAAGATCGAGGCACCAGAACGTACCGCGCCACAGCACTGTTATCCGGTAGTCTGTACCGGCCAGAGAGATACTGAACGTCTGGTTATTCGCTGTTAGCGGTATTTCAGTTATGGACATCACCCTACCCCCAACAGACCGGCCCCGCTGGACAGCAGGGACTGATTTACCGGCGTCGTGGTTTTCGTGCCGGAGTTCTGCACCGCTGACGTGTTCACGCCCTGGGCCATGTTCTGCTTATCCGCAACCTGCACCGACTGGGTGGACGTGATGATGACTTCGCGCAACGTCAGGGTTGCCATCAGTACGTTTTCGCTTGTGCGGTCTGTCGTAACCTCCAGGGCGCGCATCAGCATGTTGCTGTAAAGCCGCTTTCCGGTCACAACGTCGAATGGCACCCGGCTTTCCTGCAGCTCAAGGAGCTGCTGGTAGGTTTCTTTCGGACTCAGCCCGACAGACAGCCCGATGGCCGCCGTATTCACGAAGTCCAGCAGGGAGCCGCCACCGGAAAATCCCACTTCCATGGTCACTTCCGCCGGACGCTTATACGCGTGGTCTGATACCGCGGCGCCGGTCTCTACCGGGTGCTCGGTGATTTCCAGCGTGTCAGCGTGCTTTTCAGAGACAACGACAGCAGGCACCAGCAGCCCAACCGCCCGGCTCTGCTGTCGGAACAGCGTCGATAAAAAATCCATTATCACCCCACCTTAGTTTGCTGATTGCGTAGTGCCATGGAGTTTGCGCTGACCTGGCGGCGTTCAACCTCGGACGCAACCAACCGGGGATCCCCACCACCGTAGATGTGATAGGTGTTGCTCTGGTTAACCTCCGCCCCCCGACCGGTTGCCGAATTTGCAGCAGCGGCCACCAGCTCACGCTGGTACGGGTTTGCGCCGTTCTCATGACGAATGATGCCGTTCATTAGCCGTGAGAGTGTTTCAGGGTCGCGCAGGTTCAGCGCTGCGTCCGGAGCAACATTCAGATGCCGCGCTATCTGCGCAATGTAGGCCGCTGTGTTGTTGTTATCCGACGCTGGCGCCCAGGTCGAAATAATGTCGCGCACGGACTGCAGGCGCCGCCCGGTGGTTTTACCATCGAAATAGCGCAGCAACTGGCGGCCCAGCGCTCGGAGTCCATCAAAGGCACTTTCGAACCGGGCGAATCGCCCGCCGGGACGTTCGAGCGTGGCGCCCTGCTGGCCGACATAGTTCAGATTGCCGGGGTTGTTGTTGCGGATACCCCGTGGGGCGTTGCCCGGGATATCAAGCGCAACCGGCGGTGTGCCCTGCGCAGTCTGAGATGGCCGCTCGGGCGCCTCGACAAGATCCAGCCCCATCCACCGACGGACAGTGTGACCGATGCTGCGGGGGTCAAACCCTGTTTTATCCGCTATCCATGCTGCCGTTTCGTCTGCACTACTGGTCACACCCGATTGTGCTGCCGGTTTTTCGCTGCCCTGTTTTAGCAACTGCTGACCAATTTTTGCAGCGTCTCCCCACCGCCCTTCATTAATCGCATTCAGCAGGTCGGCAATCATGTTCAACATTTTGCCGAGTTCACCCATTTGGGTGATAAAGTTCTCAAAATCCCATTTCAGCGACCACGTTTTGGGGTCAATCCCGAGTAGTGTTAGCAGCGCATCTTTCAGAGCAGTTATAGATTGTTGCAGTTCTGCCAGCGCTTTCATCGCTGTGTCGATCTGCGGTTTCCATTTCCCCCAGTCAATCAGGCTTTTGCCGCCCTCTTTCCAGGTCTGGTAGTCATCCCACAGCAGCGCGATAGCTCCAGCCAGAGCAGTAATGATGCCAATGGGCGACATCCAGAACGCGGTATTCATCAGGCGCAGCGCGACTGTCAGCGCACCAAGTAGCTTTATCAGATCCCGGGTAGATTTGCTGAGCGACGACCACCAGCGTGCCAGCGCGTCGGCCCCCTGGATGAGTCGGAATACCAGGTGATTGATAATGTCGGCCAGCCGCAGAATGCCTTTAACGCCGCGGGTAATCACCGCCTCGATTTTCGGGAAATTATCCATCACCCGCTTACGCAGGGTATCGAGCGAGTCGGCCAGGCCGTCAGCCAACCCGGAGCCGATTTTATCCCGGGCCAGCCCCGCCAGAGTGCCGAACGACTTAAGCGACGTCATAAAGCGATTGGAGGATTCCGCCGCCCGGTCAGCATTAAAGCCGATTGCCTTCGCCATGGCGGAGTATTCGCCCTGGTACTGGCCCAGCCCCCGGCGCATTGCCATCAGGGTATTTTCGTCAATGCCGAGCATCTGCGCGTACTGGTTAGCACGGTAGTACGGCATTTTACTGAGCTGGCGGCCAGCGTCGGCAAACACCTGTGACATGTCACGCATACGCCCGCTGGCGTCGCGGGTCTGCACACCCAGCCGGTTAAGAAAACCCTCGGCACCCGGGTTGTTACGCAGGAAGCGAGCAAGGTTTTCCAGAGAGGTACGCGCCGCGTTAGCATCACCGCCAACCTGGCTGACGGCGTAGCCTACCTCTTTGATACCCTGGACGCTTGCCCCGGTACGCTGGGACGCCCAGAACAGCTCATCAAGTCCGCTGGCAATCTTCGCCGTAAACGCTACAACAGACAGCGCCGCCGCCTCGATAGCGGTACCGGCCTTAAGGGCGTTCGCCGTGACGCCGGTCAGCGTCGTCTCGAATTTCCGCTGGCCGGATTCGTCAACGTCGAAACCGAGCGAAACCAAAAACGATTTCATTACCTCAGCGTTCATTGGCCGCTCTCCATTTCTCTATTCGGTTCATATTGTCCGCGTCCATATCCAGATAATCGTTCAGTAGCGCGATACGGGCGAGATCAACCCGCCCGGCATCGAGATCTTTCTGGTCAATCTGGAATTTCAGCGCCGGGCGCAGGATAAAATCCTCACCGCCCGGCAGGCGGTTGAACGTTATTTCGCAGGAAGGGGCGCTGTCTCGCTGGTAGGGAGTTCTTGCAAAAAATTTCCCAGCGAATCGGCCACCACCCGGGCCACCAGCTGTAGCATGGTCATCAGGTCGATGTCGTCGAACGCCAGTTCGCCCTGGCTGAATACCGGTACCCAGGCCTTTTGGTGCTGGCGCGAAACCACCGCCAGACAGGGGTAGATAATCGCGTTGCAGTCTTCATCACTCAGCGAGCTGATAGCGTCCGCGATTTTCGGCAGCGCAGTTTCCAGAGAGGCCGCGCCATCCTGCATATCGCGAAAATCCCCCACTACGCCCGCCACCACCGGCAACAATTTACGGGCCACTTTCAACTGGTCGAATACGCTCAGCTTCGCGATGCGGTAATTCTGCTCTTTGATAGTGATTTCCATCCGTTAAAACTCCCCCAGAACCTGGTCGATTTTGCCGCAGTCGAAGGCCCAAGAAACCGTACCGCCTTCTTTGGCGTTGTTGTGATCGGGCTGCTTCTGGAACGCCACCGAGCGCGCCGTGGTGATATCACCTGATGCGGTATTGCGGATCACAATGACGTTATTCCCCCAAGTCGCCGAAGACTGGCTCTGTGCGTTGTAGGCCAGCGACAGCTTCTTATTTACCGGTGAGGTTTTCAGCAGCGTGACGGTAACCGAGCCGCTTTTCCCGGCGTGCAGGCTGTGCATCACTTCACCGTCGGCGCCAATCGTCATGGTGTTTTTGTTCTCCGTCATGGTGACGGTCACGCCCTCTTCCGAGTTAGCAGAGCCATAGCCAAGATCGATAACGCCAGTCGGCCCCGTGAAAGAGGCCGTTACATCCATAAAAGAATAAGTGCTCATCTGCTACCCCTTAGCGAACAACGTTAATCTGCACATCGGCATAGTGAACGGCGCCCGCCAGCTTACAGGCCACCTGGATAACCGGCGCCTTGCGTGCTTCGCGGTCTGATTGCGCCTGCTGGCTCAGCGGTTGCGCATAGACGTAATAGCCCTTCGTCAGGGTGTCACCCGCCACCAGTTCGCCAATATCGCCGCCATTCCAGACGCCCGCGGCCACAAGGCCATTAGTCACCGCCTGATCCATCGACTGTTCTACATTCCCCACAAGACGGGTTACGCCTGCGTCGGTCTGGGGGATCTTGGTAGTGCTGGTGTACAGCAGGTTATAGAGGTTGGTCTGTACGTAGTTCTGCAACCAGTCCAGGCCGTGGCGCTCATCAAAGAAATCACCGTTCGCCATCACGCCCTGTTGCAAAATGGCGGTGTCGTTGGCGTAGTAGACGTATACGTTGCAGTTTTTTGCATCGACGGCCGCCGCCTGGTTAACTGTCAGCATTTCGTAGGTAATGCCCGGCTCCTGTTTAAATTTCAGTGTCAGCGTGGTGTTGCTGCCATTGAAATTGACCGTGAATGCGCGCCCGAACGCAGAGACCGCTGCGTATTTGCTGCTTGTCGAATACTGAATGAATGTGCGCCCGTAGCTGGCCGCTTTCAGTTTCGACGCCAGATCGTCGGTCGATGTGGTTTCAATCGTGGCCGCTGCGTCGGTAGTAATAGCCAGGATACGGCTCAGGCTGGACGCCTCCACAGCTGCAGCGACCGCCAGGTAGTCGGCATCTGCGATTACCTCACTATCGGCAACCGCCAGACCGTACCAGTTAGTGAACTGCATAGCGGCGTTTACCGCCTCCAGCAGAGTTTCCGGGGTTCCGTTCTCTTCGTCATCCGGGGTTTTAGCCCAGCGCCCGATATACACATCGGACGGTGTAGGAGACTGAGAAAAATATGCGACAGCCGCCTCGTATTCTGGGCTATCCACGCCGAAATCTTCCGCGATATCCTCAGCGGCGGCATACATGCGGATACGCTCACCAACCGGAATAACGGTGGATGGACCCAAAATCAGCAGCGCGCCAAAGTTCCGGCCGGTAGCCGCTTTGGGCGCCATAATCACGTCAACGTTAACAACGTTGGAAACAGGTAAGCCCTGTGCCATAGGTTAATCTCCAAAATAGGTTACTGGTGCATCCACCAGCCGTTTAATGCCGTACTCGCGCACTACCTTCCGGCGCAGCGTTACGTTGATGTCGTAGCGGCGTTGCCACTGCTTGTTGATGAGTTCCGGCGCGGAAACGATGCGGGAGTTATCTGCATAGGTTAGCGTCGTGCGATTCAGCTCTACGTTGTTCTGCGCGACTCTGAGGCCGTCCCGGAAGCGGGTTGAGATTGCCTGCCCGCCGGGTCCATAAAAGCAGCATATAATGGTGATGGTTTCATGCTGCCATTGCTGATCCGACTCATCGCCGTTACTGACGCTGGCAGGGTTGGCATCCTCCTGAATTGAGGTGATACCGAAGGCGGCCCAGTCAGTACCCAGCGGCGGTATCTTTGGCTGCGGGTCTGCCCAGCGCGGAAATACTGTACCGTCTGGCAATCCGCTTACTGCACGGATCCATCGGCTGATCTCACGCTCCAGCACTTCGTCGTATGCCGGGGAGTCGCTGAGCGGGGCCAGATAGCCCGCCTGTTCACTGCTGTTAGCCGTCAATGGGTATCCCTCCGTCTACGGGCATCAGTTCACAATGTGCCTGCACAAACCCGGCGCCATAGCGCACATAGGGGTCAACAAAGGTCACCCGGTAATCCCGCCCGTTGTAGATCACCACATCGGCATCAATACCGGGCTGGCCCTGAGTCAGCCGGAACTGCGTAGCAATGAAAATAGCGCCGTCTATGCTCTGCCCTGCCTCCATCCTGCGGGCCTCCAGCGATCGATCAACGGTCACCACCCCGACAAACGGGATGGACTCGGTCGCGTTGCTGGTGAAGCCATCTGCATCCGTGGTTTGCGTGTTGCGTTTGCAAATCAGGCTGTTGTCGCAAAAGTCAGGATCGAGAAGAACATCAGACACATCGAGAAATGGCATTATTTTTTCCTCACGACGTAGTTAACCGAGCGAAGTAAATATCCGTGGGCGTACAGTGGCTTTTGACCAGGGATACCATTTCTTCGCCTGTCCGCCAGCGTGGCCGGTGACAGTGGTGCCAGTCTGTCACCATCGCTAATTACCCGCTTAGCGCCGTTCTGGGCCGTAATGCCGGCCTTTTCCAGCGCGCGGCTTGCCGCGGCATCATCACCATCCATTGCACTTGATGCCGCATCGGCCAGAAAACCGGAGGTGATATCAGACGTATCCTCGATACCAATATCCAGGAAGGGGCGCGGCGTCAGAGTGACCGTCTGGCCGCCCAATACCACGTCGCCGCCGGTTGACTGCAGGTAGGCTATTTCGGCGTTATTCAGTACTTCGCCGTCTTCCCGGTTGGCGTTCTGCTCAGGAATGCCGACCAGCACCTCGGTTTTGGACAAATTCAACAGCGCAGACAAAACCGCGCTGGCGTTGTCGGTGGTGATCTTTACTCCACTCATAGCAATTGCCTCCCGCCTGCGCCGAACATCGACCACCACCAGAAAAACTCTCGCCCGTAGCCGGTGTTATTCCAGAAACCAGCATCAGGATTGATAATCCCGGAGGTGTCGTAGCTGACGCTGACCTTATCTACAGATTTTGACGTTGCCACCCCGCCCCCGGATGAGTTCACCCCAGAAGAAGCGCCAGCGGTTATCCGCCCGCGTAACTCTGTGTAATGAGCGACAAACAGCTCGGCCAGATACACGAACTGGTCACCCAGCTTGTTCTGATCGAGGATGGTGTCGGCCATACCGAGGTAAAAATCTATCGAAGCGGAGGGGTAGCGAGTTTCATCTGAAAATTCGGGGAAGTCGGCGCGAAACCGGTCACTTGTCGGTAGCCTGCTGTTTTTTGCCATCAACTTTCCCCTTATCGGCTTTGCCGCTCTTATCCTCCCCCTGCTCCCCCTGCTGCCCCTGCTGCTCCTGCTGCTCAGTAGGATTATCCAGGGGCTTCGCGTAGGCAGAGAAAGCCCAGTGTGCGGCCACTTCATCGGGGTAATTCTGGATCCCGGTCTCCAGGGTGACGCGGGAACCATTCGGGAATGCCAGCGTTGCAACGCGCTCAACCAGATATCGTTTCATTGCGTAGTCTCCTTGATAGCGGGGTTTCCCCCGCTCAGTGGTCAGGATGCCGGGACATCCAGATATGAAATGGTATTCGCGTACGGCGTTTCTACCTGGCCCAGACGGCCATAGTAGGTAGTGAGCTGATGCAGGCCGCGATATTCCAGCGGCGTATTCAGCAGCGGCACCAGAGGGAAGCGAATGTATTTTTCATCCTGGGTGTACGCAACGATACGATGCGCGCCATTGGCGCCGCGCTTGCTCGCCCACTTCATAGAGACGATTTCCAGCGGCTCCCCGTTCTCCTGGAACGCGATAGTGTTGATCTTCACGTATTCCAGTACGGAAATATTCCCGGCTTCGGAAACCTTCTTGCTTGCCAACAGGCTGAATAGCTCCGGCGCCATTCCTACTTTACTGGGACAAATTGCATAACCAGAGCGCACCCAGGCGTCGGTCAGAACAATGTTAACATCCTGAACGATTTCATCCGCTGTTGCAGCCGTCCACGCCGCAGCGGCGGCCTGTGCCGGTACCTGTTTCAGGTTCAACAGGCCAGTAATACCCAGCCCCTCATCGCCGATATACACCTGCTCGTCAACATCCATATTCCATTTCATGCGCATGGCGTCGTATTTCTGCGTGTCGACCGGTCGGCCCAACTGCTGAGCGGATGCCAACTCCGGCAGAGTCCAGCCAATTTCCATACCCCAGAGGGTCAGCGGCTGCGCAGTTCTCTCGATGAGGAGATTCACACCGGGAATCGCCGTGGAGTTTTTGCCGATCCAGTTCTTACCGTTGGGGTTTACACCACCAGCGGCGGCCAGATCGGTATTAGTGAACGATGACATCTCATCAGCAATAGAAACATCGCTACGCAGCGAGATGTCGCGGCTCCATTTGTAGGAGACCAGCGGCAGGTTTAGCGTCTGATCCAGGCGTTCCAGCTCGCCAACGAGGAAAGCGCCTGCAGCATCGGCGGTTTTTTTGTCGATAGTAAACATAGTGTTCCTTAGATGTTGTAAGCGATTTCTACATGCCCTTTGCCGGTACCGGCTGCGGCATCACCCGGCCCCATCACCTGGGCAATGGTCAGTTGCGGGGTATTCTCTGCCGTGGAATCTGGAACCAGCAGGAAAGAGCCCAACGGACTAGCGTCGGTCGCGCCCGCGACACGGACATAAACCGGATCACCCTTTTTAGCCGAGGTGGCGTCCCCGGCAGTGACAGTCACGCAAATGTATCCACGTTTCAGGGCATCGCCGGTGAAACCGGATTCAACGCCGATATAAGCCACATCAGAGGGAGATTGCGTCGGGTACGGGCGAACCAGAATACCGGCGACCTTATCGACCGAATCGCCATCTTCCAGGGGTACGAACTTATCGCCGTCGTACTTCCCGGCGTAGCCGTACTTATCGAATTTTTGGGTGGTGTCCAGCATAACCGGTTCAGTGGTCAGATCGCGCAGACGGGTAATCGACCCGGCGATGCCCAGCGGCATCCGGTTTAAATAAGAAGTTCCAGCCATGGGGGTACCTTTTAGTTAGAGCGTTTCCAGAATTCGGCGTACTGCTGATTCAGTTGCGCCGGATTTGCGTGTTTTGAGCCAGCAGAAGGGACGCTGTCGCGCGTATGCGTCAGAGGGGTGATCTGATTGCGGGCTTTATGCATCGCAGCAGCAGCGGTAAATACAGCGTCCACGGTGGCTTTCGGTGCCTTGCTAAAATCATCAATGCCGAATGCCGCCAGGCTGTCGCCGGTACGTAGTGCGTGGTTGAGTACCTGCCGCTTAATCCCCTTGTTACCCTTCGGCTTAAATCCCGGCGCGATAATTTCAGCATCACCGATAATGTGGCGCTTATATGCCGCGTCGCCGGTAATTTTCGCGTCTTCCTCCGCGTCTTCGTCGCCGATCTGGGTTTCGTCATCATCGGGGTCAGCATCACCCGTTTTCCCGGACAGTGCTTCCACAGCGGCTATCAGCTTCTTGCCCCACTCCGGGATCTCTTCGTCGTCCCCGGTTGTCTCAGGGTCAGGATCATCATCGGTGGTGGTCTGCTGCTCCTCCGGCAGGGAGGTAGCCTGTGCGGGAGTGTTAAGGTTGATAGTAACGCCCGGGATATTGCTCATGCCGTCAGAGGGCATATCCGGCGCCTCATCGATGAGCTTTTCCAGCGCATCTTCATCTTTCGTTTTAATGGCCGTCGCCAGTTTTTTCAGCCATGACATTACAGGCTTCTCCTTTTTCATTGATGGGGCGGAATCCCCGATGGCACAGCGGGAACCCGCGCGGCCCTTATCAACAATGGCTACGTGGTTCCCGGTGATTAGGTATTGCTTCGCTTTGCCTGGTGAGATCTGCTTGTAGTGGGCGTCATATCCGCAACTGACCTCACGCGCCCCGTTATTCACGGCATCAATGGCCGCCTGGCGCTTTATCAGCAAATCGGCTATCAGCAGGTCTGAATCTGCGCCGGTACCGCGGCGAACGTTCTGTATATGACCGTGTGCCAGGTCGCCGTAGTTCTCCGGATTAACAAATACGATGTCTCCGGCGTGGTCTTCCGGGTGTCCGAGCGTAACGGCGACACCTTCGAAGCTCGCCATCGTCTCAGGAGAGAAAACTTCATCTTCTGTTCTGTAGACAGTGATCAGTCCGTCCGGGCCGGGCTCAATGTCCGGCAGTTCTTCCGCCAGGTAGGTTTGTGTACCAAGGCGTGCGATCGGCACGTCCTTGCACAACAGAGAGCCGTCCGCCTGTAGGTAGCGCGTTTCACCCAGGCGGGTGGTGAAAAAATATTTCATTGGCTTCTCACTAAACAATCGCGGGATCAGAATTGCGTACAAATTCCCGTACCAGGGCCTTTACCTGGCGAACATTTCCCCGACCATGAGAAGTTAATTTGGACAAATCTCCGATGCGTTTATAAATGGCGGTAATATTCCCGATGGACATTTCAATAACACACCGATTACCAGCTCGCTGCACGTTGATATAAACCTTCTTCATGGGGCTATCTCCTAGTAGTGGGAATCTGGACTTCCGGCCAGCACTTGCAGTTCGGCAGGCATCCAGCATGACCAGTCATGCCGTCCAGCGTTGGCGGGTTATCCCAGCGCACAAATTTATTACGCATCCTGAAATGTGACGGGCGCGTGCCGGCACCTTCTATCCTCCACCAATACCCATCAGAGCCGACCGCTGTCGCCCGGGCTTCTGTTAGCGCCACGGTGGCCCGCCCTATTTCCGTTCTGGCTATAAGGCGCGCGCGGCTGGCGGCCACATCCCCGGATGACAGGATCATTTCGTAGAGTTCATCTGGCCGCTCACCATTAACCACCGCCTGCAACGCCCGGGTCTGTATGTCCCGCACGCGATCGGCCGCCTCAATTGGTAGTGATTTGATCACCTGAATCTGTCGGTAAACGATATCGCTGGCAGTCTGTCCGATGGGGGTATTACCGACCACATCGCGCAGCTCATCAGAGATTGATTGCGACACGCTGCGCCACTGGTTCCACTCCTCGCGCTCTACCTGGGTGAACATGCGTTGCGCGGTCAGCTTCGCCCAGTCATCAAGCACCAGCGAATAATCGAGTAGCTGCGACGCTGCTCGGTCAGCGCTGGCCTGTGAACCATCGTAGGAGCCCGCGACGATTTCGCCGACCTGGCTCGCTATCGCCAGTAGGCTTTTCTGATACTGGATCTCCGAACGGCGGTGGAGCGCTGGCCGGAGGTTCATCCTCCTCCCACTCTTTCTTCGCATTCTCGATATCCTCATCGGTGATAGAGCCGCCAATGCCGATCACGTCCGACATGTTGCGCAGGTCAGTCATTGCAGCATGTACCGGCATAATCTGACGATCCACCAGCGTAGAAATGGCTGTAGCCACGTTGTTAGCCATGGTGGCCCGGTCTACGTCCGACATCTCCCACAGCTTGTTAAACTCGAACGAGACGCCCTTCGGCAGCTCCTCACCGAACAATGACCGCCAGGAGATATCCAGCAGCCACCGCAGGCCACGGCGTAGCCTGTTTTCCTGCTGTGTGTTTATCCGGCTATAATAGTTCTCCAGGTCGCCGTCCCCGGTACTGAAACCAGATGGAGACTGGCCGAACAGCCTTACCAGAGGTATCCCCGTGGCGCCGGAAACCTGTTCAGCAAACCGCAGGATGACGTCGGCAACCCCGGCGAATGAATAACTATGGGTCTGGAATTCATCCTCGGCATCCATCAGTGTCATCCCTTCGATGGTCTGATATTCCCGGATCATATCCATATGGCGCATCAATCCCTTTTCCATGGGGCCACCACTAGCCAGGATGCTACGCAACCCTTTAATGCTGTACGTCCGCAGGTGGGCTTTGTGGATTAGCTGAGTTGTCCCTACCGTTGCAGTATCAAACGCCTGGATACGCTCGAAGATGCGCTCAACAACAGACATACCCCAACCGTTCTCAGTCTGGGCCTGCTGAAATGGCAGCTTTTCACCATCCATACGGATCAGGCGAGAATGGTGGATTTTCCAGGCAGGAATCCCCTGCTGATTAGTCACAACCTCGTAGAATTTCGGCTTGCCAAAATCCGGGCCGTATTCTGTCACCAGGTCGTTATAGCTGGGACGCAACATCCAGCGGTCGAGGCAAATAACCCCTTTAAACTGGTTTTCCTTGATGGTCTCGGGGCGCAGTTCCGTAGACATGTCCTGCCCTTCAATGAGAGCAACCAGCACGGCGCCACCGTACAGCCGGGACCATTTCAGGGTATTGTTCATGCCATCCCAGAGCCCGATAGACTCCCAGAACGTTTCCAGCTTTCCTTTCTGGTCTGGATCCAGTTCTCCGCCGATTGTCACTCCCTTGCGTGTCATGTCATCCGCTACCGCATCGACAGCAGCACCGACCAGAAATGATGATCGGTAGGCGAATTCCAGTTCGACGCGGTTACGCGTCAGGTAGCCAGGGATGTACGTTCCGCCAGACTGGATATTTTGCGTTTGGGCTCCCAGTTTTGCGGGGAAATTGTTGTAGCCGTCGCCGGTGCGAACGGGCTGCTTTTTTCCGCCCTTACGGCGATTTTTACGGGCCATTGTCCCCCCGTTAAATTTTCATAAAAAGGGCGCGATTTAACATAATGGACGTTACCCGCACCACGGTGAGAGCACTCGCCGGGATTATCCGGCGAAGCGGCTATTTTGATTGGTAAAGTGAGGAAAAATGGGTGAATAAACCATGCATAAAACGGGACGAAAAGTGCATAGCGCATTTTCTCGTTGAAGCGCCTGTTTTCAGCAGTTTTCTATTCCCGCCCCAACGCAGCCCAGGCATCCAGAGAGGAGTCTGTCGGAGCGAATGCCATGATGAAAGCATCGGCTACGTTCGGCGATGGAACATCACGCTTGGCCAGGTCTTTTTTACTCTCCACCATTACACGGCCATTACGATCAAAGTCGCGATGTGGTGTGGTCAACTCCAGCTTAAGTTTTTCCAGTAGCGGGCATGCTGAATCAATGCTGATCAGCTCATCAACTTCATACTGTTCACCGTTATTAATGGCATTGAAGGTGTTGCGGAAACGATCGGCCACCAGCCACCACGCCTGGGCCTTCAGGTTTGCGAAAAAATCTTTGTTCGGAATGCCGTTATATTCTCCATCCGGCTCATGGACACCAGCACCAGCATTGAACCGCTGATAATTCACTCTGCTGGAGTAAGCATTCTCACTTCGCCGATCCTCGTTAATCTCCGAGAATTTGGCACCTGCAGAGGCACCGACGCCAATCGAGTCGTAGACGATATCAGCATTGCGTTCCAGGGCAGCCTGATATGTGCGCTGGCAGCTTTTCAGCAGCTCATCTTCTTTCGCTTTCCATTCATCGGCCCAGTAGATAACAGAGCCGTGACGATAGACGTTGGCGCACTTATCGGCTCCGCTATCAGCAACGTCAAAGCCCACTCGCTTACGACCACTGGGATCGAAGTTCAGAACCTTATGCGCATCGACCGCCGCCTCTATCCACGACAGCTTGATAATGGCCGCATCATCGTCAGACTCAGGAACTCCCTCGTAGACATGCTTAAAACCGTCAGGGTCTCGGCGCCGGGCAGCGTCGATAACTTTCAACATAGTGTCAGACAGGAAGGGGTTTTCGTCGTAATTGATTTTGCGGATCAGCGTGTCTTCTGGTGGGTCAACAACGAAGTTTCGCCACACAAAATCAGTGACCAGCCCAGGGTTAAATATAAACCAGCATTCAGAACCGGATTTACGGATCGTCGGCTCCAGAATCTTCCACTGATATTCAGTCAGGGCGTGCGCTTCTTCCAGCCACAGCACGCTGATCCCCTCCAGCGACTTTATCTCTTCGATATTTCGCCAGAGGCCGTAAAAAACGAACTCAGAGCCGGTAACCCGGTTAATAATTTTGTTATTCAGGATGCGGAATCTGTGGCGCAGGCCAAATCGGTCAATCTGGATTTTGAGCAGCGTGTAAACCGACTCCTCAATTTTGTTCTGAATCTGTCGGGCGCAGCAAAAGCGCAGGCTGTATTTATTCGCCAGGAATATCGCAAAACCGGCAGCATCCCAGGATTTCGATGATGACCGGCCGCCAAAAAGCACCTTGTTACGCGCCTGTGTCGTCCAGAAGTTTCTCAGAACCGGATTCAGGGTCGGCCTGGATGTCAGCGTAGAAGTCATTGAGGTCACGCTCTCCATTACCATCATCAATACCAGCATCGCGGCGCAAGCGATCAGCCTCCAGCGACACTTTTTCAGTGGCGGCTTTACGGTAGTCGGTGTCAGCAAATATTTTCCCGACCGTGGCCAGCGTTCCTACGATAGATTCAATACGCACCGTGTTACGCATCATGGCCTTTTCTGCGGCGCTAATGTTATCCATCAGAACCTTGCGCTGTTGGTCGCCCTCTGCGTCTTCCAGCAAAGTTATCCAGCGCCCGATGTTTTCCGAAGCCACCAGGTTACTCGCCCGAAGGCGGAAGAGTTCATCCTCCAGCGTCAGCGCTCTGGCGTCTTCGATAACTTCATCTTTCAGTAGGAGGCGTCGGGCGTAGCCACCGTGTTTAAGAGCGTGTTGATTTCCAGGCTGGAACGGATTTACTGGCGGCGCAGTACGCGAACCACGAATCGGTTTCGTATCTGCGGGGTGTCCGTCTTCTGGCTGTGTTCGCTTTTGCGAATTTCCAGAGGAGGTGAGGTTATCTGTGGTACACGCGTTTTTCTTTTGCGTACCTTTTCTGCGTACCTGCGTACCGCCTTTGCGTACCCATTCCAGCTTCTTGGCTCTCTTCCTGATAGCCCCTTCTGTAATACCATACTGGGCGCCAATTTCACGGAGGCTCAATACCCCGGCCCGGTAAGCCGACTCAATGGCCTCCCAGTCCGGTTTTGCCATGATAATGATCCTTTGTTTGTGACATTATCGAAGCCCCTCAAGGAAGAGCTTCTGTAATGTCAATTACTGGTGGTCACAATGATGGTAGCAGGCTGTTTTCCTGCCCTACCGTAAACATTGATCCCATCGAAATTGATGTCGCCGGTTCGTGGGTGAGCTGGCTGTTCGGGTGTCGGTGTGCTGTCGCTCGAACACAGATACGCGATACCGGACAGCACCTGGATTAATCCGCTACTGCTGCTGTCTGCTACCAACTGCCAGTCCTCTGTTAATGTTATTGCTGTCGTTGCCACATATCACCTCACGCTAAAACAAAATCGGGCTCATCAGGCACAACGATGTACCGCTGTGCCGCCTGCGGAATCTCGCCATAAATGACGTCAACGTGAAACCCAGGGCGCTGCGTCGGCGGTGTGATGCAGTCGCCCGTAGTCTCATCGTAAACGCCATCGTCGTTATAGAGCACGACACGAACAGCAATTTGTAGCTCTGGCGTGGGCGCCACCCATCCGGATTTTTTAGACCACCAGCCGGTAGCGGATTTGGCTGTAGCCTCATCAGGTAATACTAAATATTTCACTGCCTTACTCCTTGAAATAGCTGATTCGCTGTATGTAGCGCTCACCCCAACTGCTGGTGGACGCCGGGAGCTGATACCAGTCGTCCGCCTGCCCATCCAGTCGCACGATATCGGTGTTGCCGTCGCTATAGCTGATTCGCAATCCTGTCAGGCCGGGATAAATACGCACACTGGCGAACGCTGCCGCACGCGTTCCGGCTGCGCCCTGGGTAACAATCGGTGACGTTTGTACTGCACCCTGTTCAATTTGAGTGAACCCCACAATGATGGAGTCACCTGCTGTTGCAGCAACGGTTTTGGGTGCATTAGCCGCACCGAAATAAACGTAATACGGTGACGTCAGCGGCATCGTTGCCGTTGCTGTAACGATGAACCAGCCTGTGTCCAATTTTTTCACCGACACTGTTACGGGCAGGTTTCCGACAGCCGTCACAATCCCCCCGGTCAGCGTCACCAGGTCAGCGTAAAAATGCGATGAGTTCTGCCGAGTTGAATCTTCCAGCGTGGCGTGTAAATAGTTGGTGGTTCCAGGTTTAACGTAGAGTGTAAAAACGCAATCGCCATCGGCCAGTGTCGGTGTCTGGTAAACGCGAGTGTATGTCGCTGTAGCTGTTGCGGTAACAAACTGTGCATGTTCATTTGCGAATAGCATCTCATCACTATTAGTAACCGATGAATTTGCAGCTCGCCACTCCCCAAAATTCGTAGCATGCGTGAGTAAATTTGTAGTCTGCCGCTCTGGCTCATGCCTGCCGACTACTACGCCGTCTCTGTATTCGAGCGGCCACACATCAGGCTCTGCGAACTGTATAGTACCGTCAGCTGCATAATATGCGTGAGAACTCGCACACTGATATTTAATTCGACTGTCGAGCGACTGTGACGTTAAATCAATGTCGCTCAAATCAGCGCCGCCGGAGCCGTTCCCCGATTCAATATTTCCGAGCACCGGGGCGCCCGGGACGTAGAGACCCCTCATCGCCTTCCCCTCACTGCGTCGTAGATTCGTTCACAGGCCTGGCCTGCTGCCCGGCTTCGGTCAGCCTCTGCCGCCAGTTGTCGATTGCGTTCGACAGACTCTGAGAGCACGTCGGCGAGCACAGAGCACTGACGGGCTGTTGCCTGGCCTCCACTGGTAGTGTCGGAATTGCCGCTGGTTCGATTGTCGCCGTGCCGCAGTTGGTCGATCGTCCGCTGCAGGCGGTCAGAAGCAGCGCGAGCACTGACAGCATCAGCCCGCGCCGCAGAAATTTGCTGTTGAGCATTCTGGGTAATCCTCGTTATCGCCGACTGGCGCCGCTGCTCCTCGGCCCGCGCTGCGGCCTGCTGCTGGGCCAGCGCCCTGGCGTCTGCCGCGTCTGCCGCGTCTCTTTCTGTCCAGCGCTGTGACCATTCGCTATCCGCAGCATGATAGCCAGACCGCCACACGCTCCAGCACGCCACCAGCAGGAGAACCAGCGCCACCAGCGGGCGCCAGTAACGGGATAACAGGCTGGTCACGACAAAAACAGGTCGCGCTCAGCTTCCCGCCTCACCTTCAGCCCGGGTAGATACCTGTTGTTTGCAAATACCCAGCGAGTGAACTGGTCGGCGGCGGCACGGTAATTCCCCTCGTTCAGGCGGCGTAGCAGCGTGGAGGATTTCAGGTTATTCGCGCCCAGGTTGTAGGTGAATGACACCAGCGCATCGAACTGATTCTGGTTCAATGGCACCGTCACCAGAATCATCACTTCCTCGCCAAATGCTGCTGCGTCCTCTGTCAGCAACCGATCCGCTTCCTCCTGGCTGATTTTGTCGCCAGGCTGAACACCGTCGGTGTGTCCGTAGCCAATAGTCCAGGCGCCAACACTGTCCTGATACGCAGACAGCCGGCACCCCTCAAAGCGCTTAATCAGCGCCAGTCCGTTTTCACTTACGTTCATCGATATCAGTTCCTGTCTTGCGGGTAATCACAGCCAGAGCAATATCCCGGAGCCGGTCAGCACCAACGAAGCCCACCAGCGCGCCAACAAACGCGCCTGAATTGGCCGGCAGGCCGAAATATTCCAGCATTGCGGAAATGGCCAGCGCGAACAGGCCACATATCAGGGCGCCGGTCGCCGTGTACAGCCTGGGTTTACCTGCCCGGATATCAATCAGCGCAGAAATCCCCAGCGCCGTTAATCCGGCATAAACCGACGGCAGGTAAACAGCCAGCCATTTCATGGTTTGTTCAACGATTCCGTGGTCGTGGTTCATAGAGTCACCTCCGGCGGTTGTCGGGGTGCTGTGCGAAGTGAAATAAAAAAGGCCACCGGATGGCAGCCTTTAAATGTAGATACGGGAAAATCCCGGATGTATGAAATTTTAGTATCAGGGGAGCGCACTACCGAAGGTAACAAACCACCCACCGGTAACGGATAATCAGTAATGCGCTCGCCTGATATGAAAAAACCCGCTCGGAGGCGGGCTTCTGAGTTGTGCATCATTCAGACACACGAATCCATGATTAGAAGCATACAGGACAACTTCGGACAAAATCAAGTCTTTCGTCGTGAAAATGCTAAATTTTGCTCGCATCGTCACTAAAACTGGTCACCTGCTGAAATTCGACATCAGCCTTATGCTCTGCCTTATGGCATAAGTCCACCAGTGCTTCGTAGAAGGGCTTCCAGTTGCGCGTCCATGTCCTGACATGCAGACCAGAAACGACGCTCAGAATTGCTTTGTAGGCCGCTGTAGAAGGGGTTGATTTAAAACCTTTCCCACCGCACCGCTCGCACGCCTTTATCACCGGCGCCCCCCGGGTCTTAGTCGCCTCCCTGTCGAGTACCTGGCCGGAGCCACCACACCGGCAGCGCGCAGAAATCACCCCGCGCCCGTGACATGTCACACAGACCTTTTCGATAATCCCCTGTGCGGTCGCCGGGCTGATCTTCTCTTCTCCGTCCATACCGATATAACCCGCATACTTCACAATCTCCCCTTCCGTCCGGATAACGCCAGCCCCCCGGCAATCAGGACAATCCGACGATGTGGCCGCCGAACGGGAATACTCAGAGAATGCGAAGCGGGCCAGGATAAGCGCACATTCACCCAGTCGCCCACCAGCTGCTTTGCGTACATTCTTCGGTGCGTGGTCTATTGCGTGACGGGCCAGCGCCTGAATGGCCCGCTGTTCGTCGGTATGGCTCCCCGCCTTCCCCATAAACATCGACAGGCCGACCCTGGCACGGGAACAGGTCACCCCCAGTGCAGCCATGATATCGGTGCCGGTGAGTCTGTCCGGTGAGGTGCCTTTAGCTGCGTCACTTATGTGCATACTCTGCGGGTGAAAGTGCTTCAGGGATGATTCAATTTTCATGCGGACACCTCTCTTTTAATCGCTTCGCCGACCCGCAGATCGACGCTACTGTTGCACTCATTTCCCCAGCGGTCCCACCCGGGCCACTCGGTGCGAGCAAATAGCTCGATGCGGGACACATCCCCGTAAAGCTGTTCTAGCCGGTTGCGGACTTCCCGCGGTTTTTCGCTGTGTTCACCCAGGCAGGAATAAACCACCTGTTTAACCGATGCGCTGGCGCGCTCCACCCCGGCGCCGCGGGTGGCGATCAAGACGTCCTCGGTGTTTGCGCGGGTGTGGTTGCCGCCGTTCATGCGTGTTTCTGCGTTCAGCATATCCAGCAGATCGTTAAAATCCACCAGTTCCCCAGCGGCCAAAGCCTTATCGAACCGTTCACCGGCGCGCTGGTTCAGCTTCACCCAAGTGAACCCCTTCATTGTGCGAATCCGAAAACCCCACGCTTCAGCCAGTTCGATTGCCTCTTCTACGTGGGTGCCGGTGTACCACATCGCCAGAACGGAATCGGCAGCGGCCAGCGACCACACCGGAAGCCGCTTCATCTCTGCAAGCGTCATGGTCTGATAATGATTTTCGGCGGCGCCGTTACTGATGGTGTTACCGTATTGCCACGGCGGATCACACATAATCAGCTGATAGCTCACAGTAACCCCTCCTCTCTCCAAATCTGCTGGGTGCGGAAAACACCCTCTGCGTGCATCAGGCGCAGTTCCTCACGGGAATAGTCAGTTTTAATCCTGCCGTCTATGGCGTCGTGACAGCAGTTGCAGGCAATGGCCGCCTGCTGGTCATTGGGTTTGCAGCCTGTGCCGCAGGTATCTGACATGCGGTAATGCGCCAGCACGCTGGTATCCGGGTTGAAACAGCAAATTCCCGGAATGCGCACAGTACATTCGCGGCCGCGCGCCGCTTTGCGGAGGTCTCTCTTCATGCGGCGTAACTCATGAGCTGCGCGGCGGCGTTCTCGGCTGCCTGCTGGGTTGGGAAGGTGCGGTAAAGGATGTAATTCCAGAGGACATCGAGGACGGCTTTATAGAGCTCGGAGAATTCGACATCATCCATTTTTGCGAATGAGATCGATCTCGGCTCCTGGCGTATGCTGCCATCCGGCATCCGATGCTGAATATAGAACCCAGCCTGGATAGTCGCCCAGGCGCGGAACGCCTCAAACGATTTTACGGCGCTGATATTACCGGCGCGCTTCTGAGCGGCATCATCAAGATACTGGGTCGCCAGCTCATCCAGTACCCCTTCATACCCGGTGTGGTATGCGATCCACTTAACGAAGCCGTTAACCAGCAGCTTATCCGCCGGAGAAATAGCACCGCCGCCCGGCGTCCAGTAATGGAAGCCCAGCCCCAGCAAAGAGAAGAATTTGCGATGGAATGCCGCATTCCGCGCTTTCTTGAAATCGGCATAAATGACATCGCCCATCCGCACCTTAGTTTCAATAAACTCCTGTGCGTCAGGAGTCGCGGGGACTAATATCCCGCCCTGCGATTTGATAAAAGAATACTGCGCCATTGGTTCCCCCGTTAGCGCAGCAATTGTTCAGAATTAAAAGCTGGTTGTTCAGGCCAGCTGATTAATTATAGCTTATTGCCGTCTGGCGATACAACAGAATATCCAGCCAGTTTTGCCAGTTCAATCAATGCGTTAAATGATGCTATGTGCTCATCGGGATAAACCCGCCTGACATTTATGATCGCACCGTCCTTACATTGCACGACTACACGGCCATCCCGGGGTAAATAGTCAATAACATCTGAATATTCCGCCACTGTTTTACCCCCTCTGGCCGTGGATACAAATACACCTACCCGGCTGCGCTTCCTGCAGCCGTTCGGCGTTATATAAATCATTAAAAATCAGGTGTGGTTAAAAAAACCAGTCGTCGGCGCTTTCCCAGGTCTCCTGGAGCAGCTCCTCGATATCTTTTTTGGTGTCGTCGTTTGCACCAAATACGAATAGCCCATCAGATCCGACGCGGCGTATTGTCAAAGAGCAGGTTTCATCGTAGCGGGAATCCAGTCGGCGTTTTAGCTCTTGTTCCAGGGCAGGTATAGCACCATTCGGGAGCTTCTTAGACCTGTCGATCATCACTTCAATGCGCATAGTCCCTCCTTTCGGGTAACTGTACATTCATACAGTATATATACTCCCAGCTAACCGATGATGCAAACTTTTAAGAGCATTTTATGCGAAAGGCACAGCGTAATTAATTTTTAAGTATATGTTTATAAAAGAAAACCGCCGTTAGGCGGCTTTCGTTCTATGTGACATGTCACAGCTTGAGTTTTATCTCATGCCAACCACGATTTACCCAGCACTGGCTTTCACTGTCCAGCAGACATTCGCTGACGGGTAATGGGTCGCCACACCGGCCACAGCGCTTGCGGCTGATCGATCGAATATGCATTCGTGCCCGTGCATCGTCCTGACGTATCAGCATTGCGATATACTCCGCGGCGTCGTACGGTTCCCGACCTGGGCGCCGGGCGGCGCGGTTCCGCTCCAGCATTTCCAGTTTCTGGGCATCCAGATGCAGTTCTATTTTGCGCTGGCCTTCGCTGGCTTGCCGTGCACGCTGCGCGGCCTTGCGCTCTGCTGCTGATTTTCCCATCACTTAACCTCCGGCGCGGTGGGCAGTAATTGCCAATGAGTTACTGGGTGGTGAATCAATTCTATAAATTCTCCGTGCTCGTCCTGCCAGCGTTCGCAATTCTCAAAATACTCTGCATCGTTATATTTACCCATACCAACCCACACACCGTTACAGACCAGGACGTACGTATTTGGATCTGGCATCCGCTCACTGCACGGAATCCAACCATCCGGGATTTCCGGAGAGTTGCCGGATAGCGCATCTTCGGCCCAATCCCGATCAAAACCGGGCATTACTGGCAGCGTGGCCACTACTTCATCCGGCAGCGCGTCGATATAATCCAACGCGGCACGGGCGACGCTGGTGATGCATGATGCCGCCAGCGGCTTAGGCTCTGCGTAGAGCGTTATCTGACGCCGTGGGTCGTGATACGGATTCTCACGATCTACGGTGAACAGATATGCGCATTTGTGCTTTGCCAGGTCGCGCAACTCTTGCTCATCTGTCCACGCTATAGGCTCCTGCGCCCGCAGCCGCTCCAGTTCTTCTCTGTCTGCCAGAGCTTGCTTTAGCACTGCTAGCGTGTCTGAATCTTCATCATCGATTCCGAATGGTATTTCGTCGCGTGTTGATTCAATTTCAATAATTTTGCTTTTCAGCCACTCTTTGCTAATGCTCACTGTTCGGCCTCCCCGTTAATAACGCCGTCATAAATTTCCGTTAAATGTCCGCGCAAATCCATGCGGCGTAATGCACTAAACATGTAATCGCATTCCGCTTGTTTATTTGCCCTGAACGGCTTGCTCTCTCTGTTAACCCAGAGGCCATTACCCGGCCAGCCGTGAACCTTTTTTACCCGTCCTTTGACAACATGGAGCAAACCCCACCCGGGGGGTAAATCATCAATATTTACAATCCCTGGCTCGCTAATAAAAAAACGCCAGTCGCCCATTCCTTTTTCAGGGTCAATTCTGAATTGTTTCTTTCTGTCAGCAGACAAATCAGAGCGTGAGCATTTCGCCTCGATAAGACACGATGCGCCATTTCTGAAACCAATGGCATCCGCCTGCTCTCCGTAGGGCGTCCATGCCCGAAACCGGTCATGAAATGCGACTTTGAATCCGTTATTCTGAAGAAAGCGCCAGGCTATCAGGCATAATTCGTCATGAGATAATGAATCAGACATCACACCGCCTCGCCATCTTTATTAGCCACCTGATTACGATTAGAGCGGCATATCAGCGCCCAGAAATTCATATCGCAAATCAGAGCTACGCGCATTTCCGCCGTAAAACGACAGCCGAGCTTGTTTGACTTGCCGACTGACCGCCGACGCTTTCGCATTATCTTGCGCGTGTGCGCCGCCTGCACCTCAGCCTGGCGTTGCCTTGAGGCATAAACACCCTTTGCAGGGACTTTCCGCGCCTGTTTCTGGTACGCGGTTAACAGGTCATGTACATCAGATGATTTAGCCATATCACACCACCTCGCACTCTATGCCAACAGATTTGCACGCTGATATAAACGCCTCACGGCATCTCAGTAGCGCGTTGTTATGCGCCACATCGCTCATCATTTCTATTCCGCGAAAATCAGGCATTTTTCCCTCTCCCCTCTCCAGTAATTCAGTCGATCTCTAAAAAACTCCCGGTATGTCTCCGGCGTGCGGTCAATCTGCGCCAGGATGGCGCCGCGGGTTATCTGCTTATCAAAGAGCTGGCGGACTAAGGCGCATGCGCGCATGTCGTAATGCTCTTTCAACTGGCATTCCTGCGGCCATTTGGCACGATTGAACGGCAGACCGGGCGGGAGGTAATCCGATTGCCCGGCCATAGCGTTACCTCTTCTGCGCCGCTGACAGCGTGTAGAAACGTGGATCTATGCTGTACAGCGTGTAGTGGGTAACCGGCATATCGTCGTGCCGAGTGATCCCGACGTAGCGAGATTCAATCATTGAGAAAACCCGCATCTGGAGCTGTCGCAGAGTCAGGCTGCATTCCGGGTGCTGCTTCGCCAGCGCTGCCAGGATGCCGCGGTATGTCAGTGTCTTGCCGAACATAACGGAAACCAGAACATCGGCCGGGGTCGTATCCGTTGAGCGGCGTTTTGTGGGTTTGGGTTTTGATGACCGGGTTACTGTTTTTTTGCACAGTGGCGGAACCACCTGCTGGGGAACTGGCGGCATAACGAAACCGGCACCACTACGCGCGCGGGCGCCAGCGTTCATCCGCCAGACGATCAGGGAGGTGTAGTCGCAACCATCATCGATGGTGATTTCATTGGTCATTGGTCTTTCCTCTTTGGTTAAAGCGCTGGTCAGGCGCTGATTAAAATTTCTCGGTGCTGTAACGCCGTTCTCGTTGCTTCGGCGGCTGCTGTGCAGCGCTTTGCATACGGGCTTTTTCCTGGGCCACGGCCTGGTCGATCGGCATGAAGTGGCCGTTTTTGAACTGCTGGTAAATCACTTTTCCCGCCGCACTGAAACGCGACTTACCGATAATCACCTCTGCCACACCGGCGGCAGGGCTGTCGGGGTTATAAACTTCATCGCGGTACAGCAGGAGTATGCTATCGGCATCCTGCTCGATAGAGCCGGAATCACGCAGATCCGACATTACCGGGCGACGGCTGCCCGCCGGTCGGGAATCCACCGCGCGAGATAGCTGGCTGAGCGCGAAAACGGGAGTATGCAAACGCATAGCCATGGTTTTTAAACTGCGGGATATGTGGGCCACTGCCAGGTCGTTACGCTCTGCGCGCGGCTTCTTAATCAGCCCCAGATAATCCACCATAATCATCGCCAGGCGCGGGTAGCGGCGCTTATGCGTCTCAGCGATGGCCCGGATCTGCTCTACGGTCATGTCTGTAGCATCGACGATCCATACATCGCGCTCGTTCATGTGGCTGAGCGCGCTGCTTAGCCGCCCCCAGTCTTCATCGTGCATCTGGATGGGGTTACGCAGTTTCGTAACGGAGAGGCCGCCAGCGCCAGCCAGGGAACGTTCCGCGACCTGCAGCTGCGGCATCTCCAGGCTGAACACCAGGGCGCCGCCGCCGGTACCGGTGACGCCATCCACGATTTTCAGCGCAAATTCGGTTTTACCCATGCCCGGTCGACCGGCGACGACGATCAGATCCTGTTTGTTAAATCCTCCGGTCTCTGCGTCCAGCTCTTCAATGCCGCTCAGGATGTTCCGGGTCTCCGCGTTGCCCTCCAGGCGCTTCTGGATTGTATCCATGTACCGCGGGAGTATGTCCTGAATGTGTACAGGCTGAACGTTGCCGCTATCGGCTGTGAGATCCAGCAAACGGGTAATCGACGTTTCAATCGCCAGGTCCCGCTGCGCCTGATTCGATGCCCGGCGGATAGCGTCGGCGCCATCCTGCAGGAGCTGTTCGATCTGTCGGCCGCGCCATGCCTTCACCATTTTTTTGGCATAGCCGCCCAGGTTCGCTACTGTGCCCGGGACGCGCATCAACTCCGCGATATCCGCCAAGCTGTTACCGCCCAGCGCTTCGCTAACCATCATCATGTCGATCAGACCGTCGGCCAGCGCCTGTTTTTTTATCTCGGCAAAAGTGCGGCGGTAGAAACCGACAGAAAACGCCTCTTCCGGAGTAGTGGCGATAACGTCGAAGGCGTCCGGCGTGGCGCCGCCGTTGAGCAATCCACTCAACACAAAGCTTTCCAGATCCTGCGGACTCACAGCGCATTCTCCCGTGTTTTCCTCAGCGTCTCAGGCTTCATCAGGTAGTCGAAGCTGGCACGCCACCCGTCGCGCTCAGGGCCACCAAAATAGAACTCTGGCGCCGTATCGCGAAATTTCTCGAAGTAACCCAAGAACGCTGGGATACTCTGGGTCAGCATGTGCGCTTGGATGTGTCGAATCATCCGGCGGCGGCCGTCGTCCAGTTCAGCAACGGGCAGAACATCGCCCAGGATTTCGTTGTAACCGGCGATCACATCCTCGGCGGGAATGGCAGCTTCCGCAGTAGCCCAGGCGGTAGCGTCAGCCAGGTAACCGTCAAACCTGTTAACGCGGCAGATATTGGCCGGTTTCGCGTATGTGTCTCCGCGGCGCTTCCACTCGCTCACCACCCAGCGGATCACCAGCTTTAGGTCATCCAGTGTGTACGCATCCCGGGATGTGGTTGGGGTCAGCAGCGTGACAAACGGCTTTGCGTCCTTGCAGCGGGTACCGGTCTGCTGGTTGTAAAATTCCAGGGCTTTCTGAGCGTCAGCGAGAATCTCCCCTTCTCCCCCCACCTGGGGGTTAGGGGGATCTATAGGTTCTATGACTGGTTCTAACCGACTGGTTCTGGGTGCAGCTCCTGCACCCTCCCCCCCGCAGGATTTGCGCCCTCTGGGTGCAGCTGCTGCACCATAGGGTGCAGGATTTGCACCCTCCCCTGCGAGGTTTAAATGGTAGACGTTGGACTGGTTCACACCGCTGGATCCGCGGCGCTGCTCGACCCTAACCAAGCCATCCTTAACAAGCTGCCGAATATGGCTTTGTACGGAGCGTGGGGATATCTCACACTGATCCGCTATATGACCTACTGACGGCCAGCACTCACCGCTGTCGCTGGCATTATCGGCAAGTTTGATCAGCACCAACTTACGCAGCGGGTTACCGACTTTAATCGCCATAGCCTGAACCATTAACAACATGCTCATGGTCAGATCCCCAGCGCGTCAGCGATGCGCAAGCAAGCCGCCTGGTATGCGTCCGCGTCCAGGTTCTCGGCACGCAGCTCGGCTTTAAGCTGTTCGTAGTGCTCCCAGATCGCCGCTGTCCGGCGCTCTTCGAAAATTGGGCGAATATCTGCTGCCATCACTGGCCGGTTGTTCAGGCGGAAGCCGTTCCGCCACGTAATGCGGGTTTCGGTAATCATGTTGGTCTTTCCTCTGGCTTCGGTCTTAAGCGCTGGTCAGGCGCTGGGTCTCTGCTATCGCTTGTAGTGCCTGGGTTATCTTCTGCGGTCGGTCTCTGGCATCCAGCAGTAACGCTATAATCGCCGCCGCAAACTCGCGTATCGCCACGCAAATCAGGTATTGGGTCGTCATCCCCAGGCGCGCATATCGCTCTGCTGGTAGAGCTGCTTCCATCGCGCTGGCCAGCGCCTGCACTTTCGAGCGGGCCGCTTTGGTCTCGCCACGGAGCCAGCGGAAAATCTGCTGCCGGTTGTTGTTGATGGCGCGCCAGTCTGCGTTCCCGGCTGCGTCTTCCATAGCGTGAAGTTTTACAGAACCGCGATTGCCACCCATGCGAAACCACATTCTTGTAATCTCGATGGCGACATGCTCCTGCCCTGCTTCGGCTGCCCAGTTCATGACTTCTCGCTTCAGATCGTTGATGTTTTTATCCATGGTCGCGTCTCCTGTCGCTAAACCTGAAAACCTGATTATGCGTAATCAGATTTTGCTTCCCGGTGTTGTTAAGCTGCAGTCCTGTTTGGTAACCCATCAGTCGGATTTGGGTACAGATCGGGACGTAGGTCATGTGGAGTTACTTTGTGATCGGTAGCAGCAGCCCACTTTAAAGCTGTGGCAGCACTAAGCAGGCACTCTCCTGCAGCTACGCGGCTTACATAGCCTTGGGTTTTCCCTACCAGCACAGCAAAGTCGTTCTGCAATACGCCGGAAGTTTTTAAGTAGTCTTTCAATTTCATTGTCTCGGCCTCAGTTACCTTACGCCACAGATATTAATAACACTAATATTCATAGTCAATAACACTGCCCTTAGAATTTGATTAATTTTACGAATAATATGATGCCATGAGAAAAAAACGGTTGCCTACCAGCGAAGAACTCGAAGCCGCATCACGCCTTAGAGAGCTATGGGGAGAGAAAAAAGTCAGCTTACGCCTCACGCAAGAGAAGGCGGCGGAAGCTCTCGGCTTTAGTACTCAGGCGTCAGTTAGCCACTACTTAAATGGCACCACTCCCCTTAATACCGATGCAACATTGAAATTTGCTGCGCTTCTTGGCGTAAAACCAGAGGACATCAGACCGGATCTGGCTGATGTTATGAACTATGTAAGAAAATCAGCAAATTATATTGATGACTATTCAGCCCCTGGCTGGAGATTACTTACACCTGAAAGCGCCGAGCTGCTAGACTTATATGAGCGACTTCCTCAGAGCGAAAAAGAAAGGCATCTGTCTGATTTAAAAGAGAAAGTAGAAGATTTTGATAATCTATTCAAAGAGCTGTTAGCAGCAAGAAAGCAATAACCGCCCCCTTCCATCCCGTCCCGGCCATTGTGCCGGGATTTTTTTTGCCCTTTTTATCAATAGATTACATTAAATATGACGGTAATTAATATTTTTATGTTGACCACTGTTATTAGCGTTATTAATATTCATCCCATCAACGACGCACTAACCACGCGGCGATTGTTCAGAAACCGTTCCGCTGGCCGGCGATAAGGCACCGAGGATGAAATGAGCAAAAAGCAGATGACAGACCTTCTAATTAAAGATCACGGCATCACTTGGGAACAGGCATATCAATACCTGGTTACCGCTGAGTGGGTTTATTGGCTTGCAGCTGCTTACGTTCGCGAGGACATCACCACCGGAACGATCTAACACGTACCAGAGGAAAGACCAACCTGCCACGGTCGCCGAGTCCTGACCCAACTCAGGCGACGCCGGATAACGTAACCGGCACCTATCCACCCTTGATAAGGATCCTGCCAGGGTTCTTATCAAGACTGGATGACTTCCCACTTCAAGACGGTCTTGATAAATGTCCAGAAAGTGGCGCCCTGGTAGCGAGAAAAACCACTCCAGTTGATCCTGGGAGTTATCAGGTCAGTGAGCTGCCAGCACTCTCGACGGCAGTGACGGCGGGAAGTAGACCGCTGACAGTCGGGAAAGACCGGCAACCATCAGGCGTAAAAAAACCCGCCGAAGCGGGCTCTTTTACCCCACCGGGGACCAACCCGGCGAGATTGGTACGGGGACCAACCCGTACCAGAGGAAAGACCAACAACCCGAAGGGCTATCGATCAGCCCTGAGTATACGAAATCAGGAGACGCTATGGAAGCGCTACAGATCCCCGTTACGCTATATATCCACCTCAATAACAGCCAATTTGCTACCGAAAAGTATCTGGTTACGACCTGTGACATGTCACGTGGACTGAAAGATTACATCTTATTGGAAACACGGCAAATCATCGTACCGTTCACTGAGCCAGAGCCGTTCGATCTCATTGAACGACAGGTTTCATCGCTGCGCGATAAAAAAGCGGAGATTCAGCACCAGGCTGATACAGCGGTAACTGCCATCGATGACCAGATACAGCAACTGCTGTGCATCGATCATACCCCCGTGGATGAAGACGAAATTCCCTACTGAGGTGCCCTTATGGATACCGACATCATGCGCGAAGACCTGATCAGCGATGCCGCCTACGCGGCAGAACGGCGCGACGAATTCGAAGCGTCCGCCACGCTCGGCTACACCGACGAAGCCGTGGAGGTATTCACCTGGATCGATGGCGAGGCGCCGGAGGTTCGGGATCGTCTCCTGATGGGGGTAATGATGGCGACTCCCGACACTCTGGCCCGGCGTCAGATCGAGCTTTATTGCTGGTACTGCGACCAGGTACGTACCGTCGCGCGCAACAAATTTTAACCACCGGCGCCAGGCTGGCGCCATTTAACGAAGAGGAAAAATCATGGATATCAAAGAACTGTTGAAAGCAATCGCCGAGACAAAAGAGCAAATAGAGTCAGCCAGGTATCTGATTGGATTGAAAAGAGATGGACACATTTACCGTATCGGACTGTATGCCTGTCCAAGCCATGGTCGTGACGTGACTCTTCCCGTTGAAGCTGATGTGATTTTTAACGTCGCAGAAGAGCGACTCAACATTCTGACAGCAAAACTTGAACGTCTGCAGGACGCCCAGCGTACCGCCGAACGGGTAATCGGCGGCATTCTCTCAGAAACCAACGCCTGACCAGACCAGAGGAAAGACCAACAATGACCATTTTCAACGTTTTCCTGGAGCCCAAGAAGGGTTCAATCAAAAAGGGGGCGAAGCCACTGGCAGCAGCGGTCGAAGCGCCTAACAAGAAAGCGGCGGAGGGTATCGCTACCGGGATGTTGTGGCAGCACTACCCCACCCACGGCGATGACTATTTTAAGCCGAAGGTCTGGGAAGTGGCCGAAGGCCAGCCTCATCCTACTGTCGGCGCGTTCGATGAACAGTTCGCCGAGGATCACAGCTTCAATGATGATCAGTGGATCGATAATGCGGCTCAGCAGCAGGAAACCAGCCCGGAATCTGGCGACCTCAATATGATGAAGCTCCCGGCGCGCGAGCGTTTCGCCTTCGTTCTCCTGTTCAGTAATGCTGAGCTGGATAGCGCCCTACTCTCTCAGACCCGGGATTATCTCGATAACCTCGACAATGGCGACGAGAGTGATAAAGATGAAAATGACATTTTCAGCCGTAACGTTCTCAATGTGATGTCAGAGATCCCGTCCGTCGCTCACATGCATGTCGAAGGACTGAATAACCTGATTCAGGGGATCTATAGCAACTTTGAAAACCAGTTACCGGGCCAGGCCGATATATATCAGTTCGCTAAAAAGTGGGTAAATAACCCCAGCGACCGCGATACCCTCGTTACGCATGCGGCGGCTCAGGCGCAGCATAAACCGTCGGCGCCGCGTAGCTACTCCCACACATACGCAACCTTGGATCAGGAAGTCGCGCTGGCACTGATCCCTGTCAACGAATCAGAACCGGTAACGGCCAGGACTCTGTCTGCTGCGAAAGACATCATCAGTGCCGATCGCCAGGATTTTAAACGCTGGTCTATGGCCCTACGCACTACTAACAGCATCCTGAAATATGACCGCGCCAGCATTTTCGGGGTTATCCAGAATGCACCGGCATCCGATACGTACCGTTTTCCTGATTCCCTGCGTCGGTATATCGATTCATGGCTGGCAGAGAACGGCATCAAGGAAGAAGCCGAAGAGTCTAAGCCAGAGCCCCAACCCGTAATAAACCGTGTCAGCAAAACCGGATTTACCATTGAAGGGCTGACCGGCGAGTCTCCCTCAAATCAGGGCGAAAAAACGGAAGTGGCCGCGCCAGCACCAGGCCAAGAGCAGGAGCAGGAGCAGGAGCAGGAGCAGGAGCAGGAGCAGGAGCAGGAGCAGGAGCAGGAGCAGGAGCAGGAGCAGGAGCAGGAGCAGGAGCAGGAGCAGGAAACTGTAACCGACGACCAGGTGCAACAGGCACGTGAAACCCTCAATAACATGGGGTATGGCGTTTATGCAGAAGAGCCGCTCAGCGAAAAAGCTAAGGCGCTCGCGGATAATGCCGAAGCGCTGGCACGCCAGGTCGGCGGTGACGACTTCCAGCAGCGCGCCAGCTGTGTAGAAAAAGCGCTGTCTGAGAAACCGGAGCCTGAACAGGAGAACCTGAATATCTGGCGCCGGGTCATGCGCACCGACCCGCAGTACACAAAGCCGTTGGACACCGGGGGATTCGGCGGTACCGCCATCAACGCGGAATACATGTTTATGCGCGCCACCGAAATTTTTGGGCCTGTCGGCACCGGCTGGGGCTATGAAGTGCTGGAAGACAAAATGATCCCGGGCGCCCCTATGTCTGAACCTGTCTACGACGACAAGGGGAAATTCTCCCACAATGTGCTGCTGCGCAATGCTGATGGTTCCCTGATTTTCGAACAGAACCACTCAATGAAGATCGAATTCTGGTACCGGAATGGTGAGACACGCGGCACGGTTGAAGCCTACGGCGCCACGCCCTACATGTACAAGGCCAAAAGTCGCATCATCGCCGACGGCGAGGCTATGAAGAAAAGCCTCACCGATGCGATCAAGAAATCCCTCTCTATGCTGGGCTTTTCTGCCGATGTTTATCTCGGCTGGTACGACAGCCAGGAATATCTGGCACAGAACAAAACGGAATTCGAGATCCTCAACGCCAGCGATAAAGCCGAAGACGTGAACCGCCTACGCCAGGAACTGGACGATAAGCTGGCCCGTGTAGCCAAAACCCTGGAAGGTTCCGTCACCGTTAACGAAGTGACTAAATCCTACGGCAAGATAGCCCGTGAAGTGGAGACCCACCGCAAAGCTGCAGAGGCTAAAGGCGATACCGAACATGCCCGTTACCTGGCTGGCCGTCTGCGCCGCCTGACCACAATCAAAGACGAGCGCATAGCCGCCCTGAAAGCCGCAGAGGAGAAAACTGCATGACTACCGCTATCGCATTAGCTAACGACTTTGCAGCGCTGCAGGAGCTGCTGGAGACCTCCGACGACCTGACACCGGAAATGGTAGCCGATACTCTGGAAGGTCTGGGCGGCGAACTGGCCGATAAACTCGACGCGGTATATTCCCACGTCCGCAATATTGAGGGGCTGGCGAAGACCTGCGACGAAGAAGCCAAACGCCTGGCGGCTCGTAAGAAGTCATTCGACGGCAAGGCTAAATCGCTGCGTGGCTACGTTCTGCAGTGCCTTTTAGCCTCCGGCCAAGACAAGCTTAAGACCGCTAAAAACACGTTCACAGCGCGCAAAGGATCCGCCAGCGTCGTGATCGATGATGTCGATGCTCTTCCTGATGAACTGGTTACTGTTCAGACGCAGGTAGCACCGGATAAGAAGGCTATCAAAGAAGCTCTTGAAAACGGCGTGGACGTCCCGGGCGCTCACATTGAGATCGGCGAACGTAGCCTGGCGGTGAGGTGATTATGCTCAAATTGTCACTTCGCCGCGGCGATGCGGTACACGTCATTTTGCCGGACGGCACGAACGGCATCATTGAGGCCCGCAGTCGCTGCGAACTGGGTATGCACATGCCACCGGCCGTTAAGCTGACGCGCGAGAAAGCAGCCTTTTTTCCGCCAGAAAACCTGATTAAGCGTAATCAGAAATAAACCGCCGCCATCGCTACATTGTTCCCTCACCCACCAGCGAGGTACAGCAATGCAGCGATGGCAACCGGGGGAGCTTCTGCTCTCCGACTTCGATATAAAAATTGGCCGTCTATCGGCCAGCGTTAGAAAAGCGAGCCTGACCAGCTCGGATATAGAGCGGGCATGTCGTGAGACCGACGACGCTATAGCCCGAATGATGGGGAAAGACTATGAACGACCTGCTGACCGACGAGGAACTGACTGAACTGACCGGCTATGTATTCCCGTCGAAACAATGTGCGGCCCTGACCCGGGCCGGCATCTCGTTTATTCGACGTCGGGATGGCCGCCCCCGCGTCACCTGGACGCATGTTAACGCAGCCTTGACTGGTGTTCGTCATTCGGTCGCTGAGGAAGAAGACCGCCCAAACTTTGACGCTATCTGATTATGGCCAGACGCAGAAAAAATCCAGAAGATAATAAATTACCTCCGAAAGTATACCGGACAAAGTATATTTATTATTACAAACCAACATCTAAAGAAAGTCATTCTCTCGGACCTCTGACCATGTCCATGGCTGACCTTTGGAATAAATATGAGAAGGTAATATCTGAGCAATCAGATATATTTACCTTCGCTAAACTATGGAACTCTTTCCTTAAAAGTGCATATTATCTTGAGCTTAAGCCAAGAACACAGAAGGATTATCTCCAGCACCAGAAGAAATTATTAGCTGTTTTCGGAAAAATGAAAGCGGATAAGATAAAGCCAGAGGATGTAAGAATGTTTATGGATAAGCGCGGGCTACAAAGTAAGACGCAGGCAAACCATGAGATGGCGAGTATGTCCAGGGTTTATCGTTGGGGCTATGAAAGAGGAATGGTAAAAGGGAATCCGTGCCAAGGAGTTAGCAAGTTTAAATCGGCTGCCAGGGATCGTTACGTTACAGATAAAGAGTATGAAGCAATATACCTATGCGCTGATAATGTAGTCAGGGTAGCAATGGAAATAGCCTATCTTTGCGCTGCAAGATTATCAGATGTTTTAGGGGTGAAATGGAAGCAAGTAGCGGATCAGGGAATTTTTGTACAGCAAGGAAAAACAGGAATAAAGCAGATTAAGACGTGGTCTCCCAGACTGCTGCAGGCGTTCGAGTTGGCTAAAACTATCTCCACACCTGACAACCCTGAATCACACGTTATACAGGGGAACCATGGAAGCGGCTTTACCAAGAGGGGGTTCAGCAACCGATGGGAGGCAGCACGCCAAAAAGCGTCATCTTCCCTCGGGTATGCTCTTGATTGCACTTTTCACGATCTGAAAGCCAAAGGCATTTCTGACTATGAAGGGAGTAGCCGCGACAAACAGCTTTTCAGCGGCCACAAAACAGAAGGACAGGTACTCGTTTATGACCGGAAAACCAAGGTATCACCAACCCTGAACCGGCCGCCAATCGGCAAAAATATTCTACGATGATATTCTACGAGTATTCTACGAAGGCAAAAGAAAAAGGGGCTGCCATTTGGCAACCCCTTGTTTTATATGGCGGAAGCGCAGAGATTCGAACTCTGGGAGGGTTTCCCCTCGCCGGTTTTCAAGACCGGTGCCTTCAACCGCTCGGCCACACTTCCGTAATGAAGCGCACTATAAACATCCCCCCGCCGTCTGTAAAGACTCAATGTGTTCGATCGGGCGAAAAAGCAGCAACCTGGGTTTATTTGTCGCTAATATCGCCAAATCGTTCAGCAATACAGCAACATGCCGACCATATCTCTCCTGCAACGCGGTGCTATCGCTTCACTGGCCGGTTTTCCGGGATGACGATAAACAGGATCGAATAAAAATCGATTTATCAATAACAAAGCACGTTCTGCGGCATCTATCACAAAGCGCACATTTTGAGTAAAGATGGGTAAACCCCCTTTCCCCCTCGCAGTCGCCCCTCTATTCTCAGACGCTACTACACCTGTATATAAAAAGAGAGTGACTAATGGATCGCATCATTACCTCTTCACGCGACAGAGCGTCGCTGCTCAGCACCAATAAAGTGCTGCGTAACACCTATTTTCTTCTGGGACTGACTCTGGCTTTTTCGGCCCTGACCGCCACTGCCAGCACCATGCTGGCGCTGCCGTCTCCGGGACTGATTCTGACTCTGGTCGGTATGTATGGCCTGATGTTCCTGACCTATCGTCTGGCTAACAAGCCATCCGGTATCCTGGCGGCCTTTGCCTTTACCGGCTTCCTTGGCTATATCCTTGGGCCGATCCTGAACAGCTACCTCTCCGCCGGCATGGGCGATATTATCGGCATGGCGCTGGGCGGTACCGCACTGGTCTTCTTCTGCTGCTCGGCTTATGTGCTGACCACCCGCAAGGACATGTCCTTCCTGGGCGGTATGCTGATGGCGGGTATCGTAGTGGTTCTGGTGGGGATGGTCGCTAACCTGTTCCTGCAGATTCCGGCACTACACCTGGCAATCAGCGCGTTGTTTATCCTGATCTCTTCTGGCGCGATTCTGTTTGAGACCAGCAATATTATCCACGGCGGCGAGACCAACTATATTCGCGCCACCGTTAGCCTGTATGTCTCGCTGTACAACATCTTTGTCAGCCTGCTCAGCATTCTGGGCTTCGCCAGCCGCGACTAACGAGACCTGGCGTTCCACACCAACCCCGCTCCGGCGGGGTTTTGTTTTTTGGGCCGCCGGAAATTTGCTAGACTGACCGCCGTTTGACAGTAACGGACAGCATCCCGTGTTGATATTTGAAGGTAAAGAGTTCGAAACCGATAGCGAAGGCTATCTGAAAAACAGCAGTGAATGGAGTGAAGCGCTGGCACCGGTTATCGCTCAGCGCGAAGGTATTACCCTGACGTCAGAACACTGGGAAGTGGTACGCTTCGTGCGCGACTTTTATCTGGAGTTTAATACCTCCCCCGCCATTCGCATGCTGGTGAAGGCCATGGCAAAAAAATTCGGTGAAGAGAAAGGCAACAGCCGCTATCTGTACCGTCTGTTTCCTAAGGGGCCAGCAAAGCAGGCCACAAAGATAGCTGGCCTGCCCAAGCCGGTGAAGTGCATCTAAATTCCGTCCTGATAACGGATATCAAAGCGGCTCCATTCCTGCGACGAGGTGTGGGGCTCCTTAACAACGCGCTCCACCAGCGCGCCGCGCGGACCGCCCTGCTCCAGCCAGGCCATGAGTTGTTCCACCTGCGCCTTATCGCCACAGGCCAGTACTTCCACGCTGCCATCATCCAGATTACAGGCATACCCGGTCAGCCCCAGGCGGCGAGCCTCCCGCTGCGTGTTATAGCGAAACCCCACGCCCTGGACCCGTCCGTATACCCAGGCGATCGTACATATCGACATGCAATTTCTCCCTTTCGTCTGATGTAACGCGTTGCAATTCCCCGATGAACTCGGGAGAATGGCGCCCATTTTCTTTCTGCCAGACATAATATTATGAGCGTACGTTTAGTATTAGCCAAAGGGCGCGAGAAGTCGCTGCTGCGCCGTCATCCATGGGTCTTTTCCGGCGCTATCGCCCGGGTGGAGGGTAAGGCTTCACCTGGCGAGACCGTGGATGTCGTGGACCATAAAGGGGGCTGGCTGGCCCGCGCCGCCTGGTCCCCCGCTTCACAGATCCGCGCCCGGGTCTGGACCTTCGATTACGACGAAGCGGTGGATATCGACTTCTTTATCCGCCGCCTGCAAAAAGCGCAACAGTGGCGGGACTGGCTGGCCGCCCGTGACGGCCTTGACAGCTACCGCCTGATCGCCGGTGAGTCCGACGGCCTGCCCGGTATTACCATCGACCGCTTTGGCGACTTTCTGGTACTGCAACTGCTCTCTGCCGGCGCCGAATATCAGCGCCCGGCGCTGGTGAGCGCGCTGCAGAGCCTGTATCCCGACTGCAGCATTTACGATCGCTCCGATGTCGCGGTGCGTAAAAAAGAGGGGATGGCCCTGACTCAGGGGCCGGTATGCGGCGAACTGCCCCCGGACCTGCTGACCATCGAAGAGCATGGGATGAAGCTGCTGGTAGATATTAAAGCGGGTCACAAAACCGGCTATTACCTGGACCAACGCGACAGCCGATTCGCTACCCGTCGCTATGTGAAAGATAGGCGAGTGCTGAACTGCTTCTCTTATACCGGCGGTTTTGCGGTATCGGCGCTGCTTGGTGGCTGCAGCGAAGTTATCAGTGTGGATACCTCGGAAGAGGCGCTGGCTATCGCACGTCAGAACGTTACGCTGAATCAGCAGGATCTCAGCCGCACGCAGTTTGTTCGCGACGATGTCTTTAAGCTGCTGCGTCGCTATCGCGAGCAGGGTGAAACCTTTGACGTTATCGTGATGGATCCGCCGAAATTCGTCGAAAATAAGAACCAGCTTGCCGGCGCCTGCCGCGGCTATAAGGACATCAATCTACTGGCATTGCAGTTACTTAACCCTGGCGGCATTCTACTGACCTTCTCCTGTTCCGGGCTGATGGCCAGCGATTTATTCCAGAAAATTGTGGCGGATGCCGCCGTCGATGCCGGTCGTGATGTACAATTTATAGAGCAGTTCCGTCAGGCGGCCGATCATCCGGTGATCGCCTCCTACCCGGAGGGGCTGTATCTGAAAGGATTTGCCTGCCGTCTTATGTGACTTGATAAAGGGATGCACCGCCCTCATATCTGAGGAATAACCTGTGTTCCCGGGAGGTGACGATGATTGCCAGCAAATTCGGTATTGGTCAGCAGGTACGCCACTCGCTGCTGGGTTATCTTGGCGTAGTCGTGGACATTGATCCCGTCTACTCGCTGGATGAGCCCTCGGCAGATGAACTGGCCGTCAGCGACGATCTACGGGCGGCCCCCTGGTACCACGTGGTGATGGAAGATGACGACGGTCAGCCAGTGCACACCTACCTGGCCGAAGCCCAACTGAGCGGTGAGCTTCAGCATGAGCACCCGGAACAACCGACGCTGGACGAACTGGCTGCATCGATTCGCCAGCAGCTTCAGGCGCCGCGCTTGCGTAACTAACCGCGTCAGCCACCTCTCCCGTCCCCCCGCTCGCCACACTGGCGGCCGGGGGGGTTACTGTTTTCGCCGCCGATTACTTCTCGAGCCCCAGCCGGGGAATTTCGATAGCCGGGCAGCGATCCATCACCACCTGTAATCCCGACTCCCGTGCCAGTACCGCCGCCTGTTCATTAATGACCCCAAGCTGCAGCCACAGAACTTTCGCACCAATGGCGATAGCCTCTTGCGCCACCCCCCATGCCGCTTCGGCATTGCGGAAAACATCCACCATATCGATTTTTTCCGCTATCTCTTCCAGGCTGCCGTAACCCTGCTGTCCCAGCAGCGTTTTACCGGCGACCTTTGGCGATACCGGGATCACCCGGTAGCCCTGTTCCAGCAGGTACTTCATCACCCGATAGCTGGGGCGATCCGGCTTATCGCTCGCGCCCACCAGCGCGATGGTGCGGGTCTCCGTCAGAATCTGGCTAATTTCACTGTCTGTCATCATGCTCTCCCAAAAACGATTAGGCTGAGTACCAGTGTAAAACACCGCGCGCCACCTCTCCACGCCCGCGGCTTTTTTGATTTCATACGTTTGCAGCACCGGTAGCATCCAGTAAGCTGTAGCCAGTCCAACGATCACAGCAGGAAAACCAACATGGAACTGACAACCCGCACTCTGGCGCCGCACAAACATATCGCCCTGGTGGCACACGATCACTGTAAAGAGATGCTGATGAAGTGGGTGGAACGCCACAAGGCGCAGCTGGCTAAACATACCCTGTATGGCACCGGTACCACCGGTAATCTGATTCAGCGCGCCACGGGGCTTGAAGTTAATGCCATGCTAAGCGGCCCGATGGGCGGCGACCAGCAAGTTGGCGCACTGATATCCGAGGGTAAGATTGACGTACTGATCTTCTTCTGGGATCCGCTCAACGCCGTGCCCCATGACCCCGATGTCAAAGCGCTGCTGCGACTGGCCACGGTCTGGAATATTCCGGTAGCCACCAATCTGTCCACCGCTGACTTTATTATTCAGTCTCTACACTTTAACGACAGCGTGGATATCCTGATTCCGGATTATCAACGCTATCTCGCGTCGCGCCTGAAGTAACTCAGGGCTTACGCGGCACCGGGACACCCAGCGCTTTAAGCACCTCCACAAACGGCGATGGCTGATCCCGGTTATACAGTAGCCACACACGGTGACGGGCACGGGTCAGCGCCACATACAGCAGACGCCGTTCTTCGGCATCGGGAAAATCCTCGGGCTGCGGTAGCAGCGCCTGCTCCATAATCGACTCGCGCGCCGGTGCCGGGAAACCGTCCTTCCCCTCCTGCAGCCCCAGAATAATGACATAGTCCGCCTGCTGCCCCTTACTGGCGTGAACGGTCATAAAATCGATGTGCAGTTTCGGCCAGCGAGTCTGCGCCTTTTCCAGCACGGCTGGTCGCAGATGATGATAGCGGGCCAGTATCAGAATGCGCTGTTCCGGCTTAACGTAACCGCTGAGCTTATCCAGCAGCGGCTCCAGCTTGTCATCCGGCAGCAAGGTGACGGCTTTCTTATCCCCCTTGCTCAGGCTGTTCAGTGGCTTCGTCAGCTGATGCGGATTCTGCTGGATAAAGCCGTTGGCGATGTCGCCGATACGGCTGTTAAAGCGATAGGTGGTATCGAGCGCGCAGCTATCGCCTTCTCCAAAGTGGTGGGTGAAAGCCGTGGTCAGCGCCATTTCCGCGCCGCTAAAACGGTAAATGGCCTGCCAGTCATCCCCCACGGCGAACAGTGTGGTATGGGTATTCTGACGCCGCAGCGCCGCCAGCAACGCCGCGCGCTGTGGGGAGATATCCTGAAACTCATCCACCAGAATGTGTTTCCAGGGGCTGATAAAACGCCCCTTGTCGAGTACGTTAATCGCCTGGTGAATCAAGCCTGAGAAATCCACCGCGCCTTCATCCTTCAGCGCCGTCTTCCATACCTTCAGCAACGGCGCCATCAGCTTAACCCGCCTCTGAAACCGTTCACGCTGCGGCTCCGGACAGTCGGCAATCATCTGCGCCTGGCTACCACCGTGCATTCGCATCAGCCCCAGCCAGCGATCGAGCCGCCCGGCAAGGCGGCGAGCCAGTTTCTCATTCTGCCAGAACTCCCCTTCCGGCACCTCCCACTCCAGCTCTTCCGTCAGCCACTGACGCCAACCTTTAGCCTGGGCTTTTTTCTCGCGGCACTGCTGACGCCAGCACTCAAGCAACAGAGTATGGCGCGCGGCGCTATCGCTCTCCAGTGTACTTATCTGAGGCGCTTTACGCCCTCCCTGCTGGATAATATGCAGCGCCAGCGCGTGGAAAGTACGGGCCGTTATGCCTTCCGCTCCGGCCTGTAGCCGCTGTTCGATACGTTCATCCATTTCGCGGGCCGCATCGCGCCCAAAGGCCAGTAGCAAAATCTGGTCGGCACTGGCTTCGCCGCGTACCAGCAACCAGCCAGCACGGGCCACCAGTACCGAGGTTTTACCACTGCCCGCACCGGCCAGCACCAATAGCGCAGATTCGCCATTTACTACTGCCCGTGCCTGAGAGGGATTGAGCGGCGAGCTTTCCACCTGTTCAAAAAATTCGGCGTATTGCTCAAGCATTCTTTCCGTCCATGCCTGATTAATCACCAGCCGACGCGCTTCGCCCTCTTCCAGCCAGGCCTGACACTGATGCCAGAGTTCCCGGCAGTTATCAAACGCCTCCATACGTTCATGCGGCAGCGGCAGCGCGGTAAAGGCATCGCGGATCTTCTCCTGCAACGCCTGCATTTCTCCACGCTTCAGCCAGTGCTCTGTATCACGCCCGGCAAGCTCTTCCAGGGTCTGACGTAAAACCTCTGCGGCAACGTCACTCATCTCTTCACTCCAGCTCTGCCACTCACTTTGCAGATGCTGGAAAAAACGGCGGGTTTCCCCCCATTCGGTGCCATGCAGGCGCACTACTTTATTCTGCGGCAGCACGAACTCCAGCTCACCCCATACCAGGCCGCGTTTACAGTTGATATCCAGTAGCTGATTAAAGGGAATGAGGTACTGATGGCGTTCGCCGGAAACTTCAACGCCGGCGCTCAACAGCCGGACGCGATCGTAAGGATGCTGCGCCATGCGTTTGCCAAGAGAAGTTGCTTTTAATTCCATGCTGATATTCGATCCTGCCCTGTGACTCATGGAGACGTTCAGTTTACCTGTGAGAGAAATCCCGCTCCAGGCAAAAACGCGTTACAATTGGCGTGGTTATTGATTGTGCCGATATTCGGCTAACGTAAGAGTGATTATGCGCACCGTTCTTAATATTCTCAATTTTGTCCTGGGTGGATTTTTCACCACGCTTTCCTGGCTGCTGGCGACGCTGGTAAGCATCCTGTTGATTTTTACGCTACCGCTTACCCGCTCCTGCTGGGAGATTACCAAACTGTCATTACTGCCTTACGGCAACGAGGCGGTGCACGTCGACCTCCTTTCTCCCGGTAATAAGAATTCACTGATGAATGCGGGGGGAACGCTGCTGAATATCTTCTGGGTGGTGTTCTTTGGCTGGTGGCTGTGCCTGATGCACATTGCTGCGGGCATTGCCCAGTGTCTGACCATTATCGGTATTCCGGTAGGTATCGCTAACTTCAAGATTGCCGCCATCGCCTTATGGCCGGTGGGGCGACGGGTTGTCTCTGTCGAAACCGCGCGCGCGGCGCGCGAGGCCAATGCCCGCAGTCAGTTTCGGTAAGCCGAGGTTACCGTGCCCAAACTCAGTCCCCTGCTGCGCCACTACACATGGAACAGCACCTGGCTCTATAACCTGCGGATTTTTATCGCCCTGAGCGGTGCCACTCTGGTGCCCTGGTGGCTTAACGAAGTCAAACTGACTATCCCCATCACCCTGGGAGTCGTTGCCGCCGCTCTGGCGGATCTGGATGACCGGCTGGCTGGCAGGCTGCGCAACCTGCTGATTACCTTGATCTGCTTTTTTATCGCCTCGGTTTCCGTGGAACTGCTGTTTCCCTGGCCCTGGCTGTTCGCCGCCGGGCTGACCACCTCGACCATTGGCTTTATCCTACTGGGCTGTCTGGGTCAGCGCTACGCCACCATCGCCTTCGGCGCCCTGCTGATCGCCATCTATACCATGTTGGGGATCACGCTGTTCGATAACTGGTACCAGCAGCCAGTACTCCTGCTGGCGGGCGCTATCTGGTACAACCTGCTGACCCTGGTGGGGCATCTGATCTTCCCGGTACGCCCTCTGCAGGACAATCTGGCGCGCTGTTATGAGCAACTGGCCCACTATCTGGAACTGAAGTCACGCCAGTTCGATCCCGATATCGAAGACGAAAGCCAGGAGCCTCTGGTTAACCTGGCGATGGCCAACGGCGAGCTGGTTCAGACGCTGAATCAGACCAAAGCTTCTTTGTTGACCCGTCTGCGCGGCGATCGGGGCCAGCGCGGCACCCGGCGAACCCTGCACTACTATTTTGTTGCTCAGGACATTCACGAACGCGCCAGCTCTTCGCATGTGCAATATCAGACGCTGCGGGTGAAGTTTCGCCACAGCGATCTGATGTTCCGCTTCCAGCGCTTACTCTCTATGCAGGCGCTGGCCTGTCAGCAGCTTTCCCGTTCGATTCTGCTACGCACCCCCTACCAGCACGATCCACGTTTCGAGCGTGCGTTTACCCGCCTGGAGGCAGCCATTGACCAGCTACCGGATAATGCTATCGCCAGTCGTGAGCGGGAAGCCATTGGCTTTCTGATAGCCAACCTACGGGCTATCGATGCCCAACTGGCGACCATTGAGTCAGAGCAGGCGCTGGCTATGCCCGCCGATCCTAACGAAAACCGTCTCTCCGATGATGGTCTTAGCGGCTTTAGCGATATCAGGCTACGCCTGAGTCGCCATCTGACGCCGGAGTCAGCGCTATTTCGTCACGCGGTACGAATGTCGATCGTACTGTGCGTGGGCTATGCCTTTATTCAGGTAACCGGCCTGCAGCGCGGCTACTGGATCCTGCTAACCAGCCTGTTTGTGTGTCAACCCAACTATAACGCCACCCGACGCCGCCTGGCGTTGCGTATTATCGGTACCCTGCTGGGGGTGGCGATCGGCCTGCCTGTGCTGTGGCTGGTGCCGTCACTGGAAGGGCAACTCGCGCTTATCGTGATTACCGGCGTGCTGTTCTTTGCCTTCCGCAACGTCCAGTATGCCCACGCGACGGTCTTTATCACCATGCTGGTACTGCTGTGTTTTAACCTGCTGGGTGAAGGGTTTGTGGTGGCGCTACCTCGGATTGTCGATACTCTCATTGGCTGTGCTATCGCCTGGGCCGCGGTCAGCTTTATCTGGCCGGACTGGCGCTTCCGGCGTCTGCCGCTGGTGGTGGAGCATGCATTTAACGCCAACTGTCGCTACCTGGACGCCATTATGGCCCAGTACCATCAGGGGCGGGATAACCAGTTGGGTTACCGCATCGCCCGACGCGATGCCCACAACCGGGATGCTGAGCTGGCTTCGGTGGTTTCAAACCTGTCGGTTGAACCCCGGGCTACGCCGGAGATCCGGGAGATGGCCTTCCGCCTGCTATGCCTGAATCATACGCTCACCAGTTATGTTTCCACGCTGGGCGCGCACCGCGAGCGACTCGCCCATCCGGAAATTCTGGCGCTGTTGGATGATGCCGTCTGCTACGTGGACGCGGCATTAAGACCCACGTTTACGGATGCCGGCGATGTGGAACGCTTACGACAGGCCCTTGAGCGGCTCACCGCCCGACTGGAAAAAAGTCACCCTACGCCCGGGACTAAAGAGCCGCTGGTGATTCAGCAGATAGGATTGCTGATAGCGCTACTGCCGGAGCTTTCAACGCTGCAGCAGCAGTTGCATCAGTTGCCAGAATAAAACGCATCATAGCTGATTTGTTCACTGCCCCACTCCTGAAGCTCCTGTCGCATCTGCGATGGGAGCGCCGCCTCATGTAACCCGCAAATGGCGCCCGCCAGCGCCAGCAGAACTTTTACGCCAATGCCTTTATTTATACGCCGCAGCTCTAACCAGCTCGCTTTAGCGCCCATCATCTGTAAGGCTTCGATATTCTGAATTCCCACCACCCACAACATACTTTCCAGCCCGGAAGTAAGATTAGGGAGATCCTTTAAACGCGTGACCTGTCTGCGCTGCCTTTTCTCTTTCCTGGCGCCATCCAGCGCTTGCCAGGAAAGCGCCAGCAACTGTGCGGGCTCGCGCCACAGCGCTTCGCCAACCAGATAGTATTTCAGTGAGATCTGGCGGCCCCGCCGGGAAAACAACAGTGTGGGAAGGCGTTCCCGAATAAAATAGGGCTCATTCTGCTCACAGGCCCGAAGATAAAGGTTCCCCTTAGCGACCATCGCAAATACGGTGTCACCAATGTAGAGGCTGTAGCCACCAAAGAGCGCACGATGTTGAATATCACCAAGCGGCGACAGGATTTCCCTCGTCCTGTCGATCTGCGAATAACATAAATCTTTCATTTTATTGTCCTTAAAATCAAAGACTAATGTACATCCAACACATTAGCGGTTCCATTAACAACAATCGACAATAGGCAACTTATGCGCCCCGGGCAATATGATTTACACCCGGCAGGTAACAGAAGCTCAAAACTGCGAGACGCTTTCCTAAATTGAGGTTGATCTTTGCGCGCACAGGCATTACTGTATATTCATACAGTAACTCATAAGGCTGGATACAATATGTCTTTTCCTGCATCTCACGACCCTATACTGAACCTGGCAAGCCCCCTTCACCCACAGATGGCTTTCCATCACAATGGCGATCATTTTGCAGGCGTTATCAGTGAAGTGGTCTATAGTGAAGATCGTGCCGGTTTGACTGAACTGATGCTTTTGCCTTTATTACAGCAGCTTGGGCAGCAGTCACGCTGGCAACTTTGGTTAACGCCATGCCAGAAACTGAGCCGCCAGTGGCTGCAGTCTGCGGGTCTGCCGCTCAGTAAAGTCATGCAGGTTAACCAGGTCGCTCCGCTGACGACAATCGAAACTATGGCGAAGGCGATGCGCACAGGAAATTACAGCGCGGTTATTGGTTGGCTACCCCATGAATTGAGCAACGAACAGCACAATTTGCTTAATCTTGCGGCTGCACAAGGACAGACCACTGGCCTGATTTTACGCCCTGTAACCCCCCTTATCCCCGGCTCCAGACCACGGACGGGGCTAAAGATTCACTCCAGTTTGTATCATTAAGTAAATTTAGGAGTAGTCCTAAAATATTTTTTACGCTTCGTCACAGGTCATTGTGAATAGAAGAAAATCCGCCTGTGCCAAGGCTTGAGAGGGAATACATCAGAAAAGTTCGGGCACAAACCTCAACCCAGAATGTAACAAAATATGTGAAAGCGGCGGTTTTTTGTATTCGCAGATCCTGCTGCGTACTTGTAACTTTTCAACTACGTTGTAGACTTTACAACGCCGGGGTTACTCAGCAATAACCGTTTTGAACGGTAAAGCAACAATCTGAGTAGCGACCCGGGTAAGGATTTAACCGTGGGCTTCGTAAAAATATTGAAGCCTATGGCCTTTTTGGATGATAACGAGGCGCAAAAAATGAAAAAGACAGCTATCGCGATTGCAGTGGCACTGGCTGGCTTCGCTACCGTAGCGCAGGCCGCACCGAAAGATAACACCTGGTATGCTGGTGCGAAACTGGGCTGGTCTCAGTACCACGATACTGGTTTCTACGGTAATGGTTATGACTCTGGTATCGGTAGTGGCTCTACCCACGACAGCCAGCTGGGTGCAGGTGCATTCGGTGGCTACCAGGTTAACCCGTATGTTGCTTTCGAAATGGGTTACGACTGGCTGGGTCGTATGGAATACACTGGCAAGCCGGAAAGCGGTGCTTTCAAGGCCCAGGGTATTCAGCTGACCGCTAAACTGAGCTACCCGATCCTGGATGATCTGGATATCTATACCCGTCTGGGTGGTATGGTATGGCGCGCAGACTCTACTGCGAAAAACGCCGCTGGTGAGCGTCTGAAAGACCACGACACCGGTGTTTCCCCGGTATACGCAGCTGGTTTCGAGTGGGCTGTTACCCGTGATATCGCTACCCGTCTGGAATACCAGTGGATCAACAACATCGGCGACGCTCACACTGTGGGTACCCGTCCGGACAACGGTATGCTGAGCCTGGGCGTTTCCTATCGCTTCGGTCAGCAGGAAGAGGCTGCTCCGGTTGTAGCACCGGCACCGGCTCCGCAGGTACAGACCAAGCGCTTCACCCTGAAGTCTGACGTTCTGTTCAACTTCAACAAAGCTTCTCTGAAGCCGGAAGGTCAGCAGGCGCTGGATCAGCTGTACACCCAGCTGGCTAACCTGGACCCGAAAGACGGTAACGTCGTTGTTCTGGGCTTCACCGACCGCATCGGTTCTGACGCTTACAACCAGAAGCTGTCCGAGCGTCGTGCACAGTCTGTTGTTGACTACCTGATCTCTAAAGGTATCCCGTCCAACAAGATCTCTGCACAGGGTATGGGCGAATCTAACCCGGTTACCGGCAACACCTGCGACAACGTTAAGCGTCGCGCAGCGCTGATCGACTGCCTGGCCCCGGATCGTCGCGTAGAAATCGAAGTGAAAGGCGTCAAAGACGTTGTATCTCAGCCGCAGGCTTAAGTTACATCGCTTCGAAAAAAAACCCCGCTCTGGCGGGGTTTTTTATTGTCTGTCACTCATCGAAAACAGCGTCAGCGTTTAACCGGCAGTCAGTATTACGACTCTTTCCCCAGCAGCGCCTGAAGATCCTGTTTCAGGCTCGACATCTGATTCGCATATTTCTCTTTACGCTCCGCATCTTCAATTAACTGAACAACGGTTTCGGAAAGCGTGCATCCCCTGCGCTGGGCCAGACCGGCCAGACGCTGCCAGACCAGAAATTCCAGATCGATAGACTTCTTGCGAGTATGTTGATGTTCCGCATTAAAGTGGCGTTTGCGACGCGCGCGAATGGTCTGCTTCATCCGGTTCATCAGCGCCGGATTCATATGCTGCTCAATCCAGGACTGGACCAGCACCGGTTCATTTTCCATACCGAGCAGAAGCTCCACCGCCTCCCGGGCCGCGCTGGTTTCAATATAACGGGTGATCAACTCACCTTCCCGGTGCTTTTTCACCAGGTATTTCCACTTCCAGCCGCTTTCGAGATTTTCCAGTTGTTGGTATTTCATTCTGATCTCAGGGTGACCGTGTAACTATGTTCAGGATATCAGCTTTTCCGGACTTTAGCTTAGGGGAAAAATCATTGATGTGAAGCCATAACGCTTTTCACTCCGCCGGAGCCGCACGCTACCCGTGTGAAGCACGTCCGCTTACTGTATAATCGCGCCTTTGATATCTCAACAAACGCGCACAATTTTGACAATAAACCAACTATCATGGCGCATGCTGGTTCCGGATACCCAACCGTATCTGCAACAGCCTGATCGGCCAGCCTCTTCCGATGTTCACATTTTTAGCCAGCTTCAGGCCCGGCTCTGTTATGGACTGACGCAATTGCTTCACCCCAGCGCGCCAGCAAATATCATGCTGGTCAAAAGCCCCGAACTGCCTGAGTATCCGGCACGTATCGGCGCGGCGGCGCGCGAAATGATCCCCGGAGATCTTCCCCTGTGTGGTGGTCATTATCAGACTGACACAGATAACGTCAGCCTGATGCCTCCTGTTTCTCCGGACGATGACTTCACCGCAGCCGGGGCGGTGGTAACCGGCGACTGGATCGAGAGCGAGCAGCTATTCGGCTGTGTGCGCTGGCACGGCAACAGGCCGCAGCTCCAGCCCGGTCTGCTGCATCAGGCTAACGGTGGCGTACTGGTGCTCTCGCTGCGCAGTCTGCTGGCTCAGCCGCTCCTATGGCTGCGTCTGAAACAGATGATGACGCGCGGACAGTTTGAATGGTTCTCGCCGGACGAGCGTCGCCCCTTCCCGGTAGAGATTCCCTCCCTGCCGCTCCAGGTAAAGCTTATCCTGTGCGGCGAGCGTGATGCGCTGGCCGAATTTCAGGAAATGGAGCCGGAAATCGCCGAACTGGCCATCTATAGTGAATTTGAAGACAACCTGCAAATTGTCGAGCCTCAATCGTTCACGCTGTGGCGCGACTGGGTTCTGGAACTCGCCACTTTGCACCAATTGCCACAGCCTCAGGCCGACGCCTGGGCTCCGCTGGTGCGTGAAGGGGTCCGCTACACCGGTGACCAGTTAACGCTACCGATTGAGCCAGAGTGGATTCTTCGCCAGCTCCGGGAAGTGGCACCACTTAGCCAGGAGAGCTTCAGCGGCGAACAGTTCCGCCAGATGCTGGAACAGCGCGAATGGCGCGAAGGCTTCCTTAGCGAGCGCATGCAGGATGAGATTCTGCTGGAACAAATCCTGATTGAAACAGAAGGTGTTCGCACAGGCCAGGTCAATGCCCTGTCGGTTATCGAGTTTCCGGGTCATCCGCGTGCTTTTGGCGAGCCTTCACGTATCACCTGCGTAGCGCATATTGGCGACGGTGAATTTACCGATATCGAACGCAAGGCCGAGTTAGGTGGTAATATTCATGCCAAGGGCATGATGATCATGCAGGCGTTTCTGATGGCCGAGCTCGATCTGGAACAGCAGATCCCCTTCTCTGCCTCACTGACGTTTGAACAGTCATACAGCGAGGTGGATGGCGACAGTGCCTCTATGGCCGAGCTATGTGCGCTGGTCAGCGCGCTGTCAGGCGTTCCCCTGCGTCAGGGCATTGCCATTACGGGTTCAGTGGATCAATTTGGTCGTTCCCAGCCGGTGGGCGGCCTTAACGAGAAAATCGAAGGCTTTTTCACCATTTGCCAACAGCGTGAACTCACCGGACAGCAGGGTGTGATTATCCCTGTGGCGAACGTACGCCACCTTGCGCTGCACCAGGAGGTACTGGATGCCGTCGAAGCGGGTCAGTTCAGTATCTGGGCAGTAGATGATGCCCGCGATGCACTGATGCTGCTCAGCGGACTTCCCTGGGACGATGAACAACGTCCGGGACTGTTACAGATGATTCAGGGCCGTATCGCCCAGGCGACGCAACAAGAGGCCCGACACCGTTATCCCTGGCCGCTGCGCTGGCTAAACTGGTTTAACCACAACTGATCGGAGTTGTTGAGCGTACACCTGTTAGCTAACCTGCGTCCTTCATTAAAAAAAGGCTTAATTCAGACATGGTTGATAAACGCGAATCCTATACAAAAGAAGATCTTCTTGCCTCCGGACGCGGAGAACTGTTTGGTGCTGAAGGCCCGCAGTTACCCGCCCCTAACATGCTGATGATGGACCGCGTGGTCAAAATGACCGAAACCGGCGGCAATTATGATAAAGGCTACGTGGAAGCCGAACTGGATATCGATCCGGACCTTTGGTTCTTCGGTTGCCACTTCATCGGCGATCCGGTAATGCCCGGCTGTCTGGGTCTGGATGCCATGTGGCAGTTGGTAGGTTTCTACCTTGGCTGGCTGGGTGGCGAAGGTAAAGGCCGCGCGCTGGGCGTCGGCGAGGTGAAATTTACCGGTCAGGTACTGCCGACGGCGAAGAAAGTGACCTACCGTATCCACTTCAAGCGCATCATTAACCGCAAGCTGATCATGGGCGTGGCCGATGGCGAAGTGTTTGTTGACGATCATAAAATCTATGATGCAAAAGACCTGAAAGTGGGTCTGTTCAAGGATACCTCCACCTTCTGAGTAGCATCCCTGAAACGGCGAAACCTCCGCAATGCGGAGGTTTCTGTTATCTAAAGAGACAGTGGCATGTCTCAGGCCAGTACCGCTTTGTCAGCCATGGCATCTCGCCAACCTCCCAGCCAGTGCGACCTCTGATCCAGAGCCTGATAGGGACACATTTCCTTTGAGCGACCGGCAATACCGGCCTGGTAACCACGCTTCTGAGCCCGTGTCATGCGATCTCGTTTTTGTCTCTTCATGCCTCATTTCCCTCATTGTCTTAGCTGTGGAAAAGAAAACAGTGATTACAAAATGTGCAACCACAGGTAACGAATACCCCTATTCGACGCTAACGTCAATGCGCAAAATTCACGCCAGTGTCATATTGATGCGCTATTATTCCGCACTTCTCGTTGCCGGGTAACGCATCTTCCTGACTCGCATAAAAAAAATACCGTGCACTCCCGAAGAAGCGCGCGGTATCGGCTTAACGTAAAGTTTTTTAAGTTAAGGCAGGCGCGTCAACTCGCCCGCAATCCCCTGGCTAGCCTGCTGCCACCCCTGAGCCAGGCTTTTCACCATGGCGTCATAACCGTCTTCCTGCTGCTTCAATTCAACAAAGAACGGCCGTTTAATCATCCGGCCCTGATGGTTAAGAAGCCATTCACCGCTGACGATCGTATGCCCGTCATAGCGACCGTGGAAACCGGTGACGTTAACGCTCAGAACATCCTGTTCGCTGCCCAGCGGCTGGGAGGAGACCACCCAGCCCGGAAGCTGGGCGCTCAGGTTCGCCACCAGCGTATTGCGTAACTGCTGGTCAAGAGGACTGGCCCACAGATTGCTGTTGGCGATGGTGTACTGCACATCCGTGGTTTGATAGGCCAACCCGTTACCAGCCAGGTAGTCCGGAATAGCGACCTGCTCTACCCACAGCTGGCGCTGACTGCTCTGCGCCATACTCTGAGTTACCGGCTGCACGGCAACCGGGAGTTGGTAGTATGTCTTATCATCGCCGCTGCTGCTGCAGGCGCTCAGCGCCGCAGCCACTATCAGCGCAAGCCACTTTTTCATTCTTTAGCCCTCTTCGGCTGGGGATCTTTTTTCTGTTTCGCCTCAAACACCAGCGCATTGCTCTTGTCGTTGAGCGTGCGCAGCACCGGCTGCAGTTCGCGCAGAACCTGATCCAGGCGCTGCATATCACCCACCATCTTGTTATAGGCGGCGGAACCCGGCTGGAAGCCCTTCATGCTGCGGTTCAGCTCCTGCAACGTTTTCTGCATATCCTGCGGCAGCTGCTGCATCGACTGGCTACCCATGATCTGGTTCAGGCTGTCGACCGTCTTCTGCAGGCGCTGCATGGTGCGCTGGCTTTCAGACAGCGTATTGGTCGCCTGTTCAATCATCGGGTTGAGCGGCAGATTGTTGATCTTATCCAGCACATCCATCAGTCGCTGCTGGATCTGCGCCAGACCACCACTGACCGTCGGAATGATCGGGTATCCCGAGAAACTGCGCATCCCTTTCACCGGTTCTTCTTTCGGATAGAAGTCCAGATCGATGTACAGCTGTCCGGTCACCAGGTTCCCGGTCTTCAGCGAGGCGCGCAGGCCGCGCTTAAGCAGCTCTTCCAGGTGCGCCTGCACGTCCGGATTCTCGCCCAGCTGGCTCTCAACCCGCTCCGGTTCAATACGGATCAGCACCGGAATGCGATAATCGGTATTCAGCTTCTGCTGAAGCCCCGGCACCGAGAAAGGCACTTCGGAAACCGTCCCCAGACGGATGCCGCGGAATTCCACTGGCGCACCGGGTTGCAAGCCGCGGATAGAGTCCTGGAAGAACATCAGGAAATCCACATGCTGGGTATAGAGTGAATCCTGAATGCTCTTATGATCGTCAAATAACGTGAATTCAGCCTGATTCGCCACTGGCTCGCCCTGCGGCCAGCCCTCCGGCACGTCGAAGCTGACGCCGCCGCTAAACAGCGTAGTAAGCGAGCCCATCTCCACCCGCATGCCGGAAGAGGACATATCCACCGCAATACCGCTGTCCTTCCAGAAACGTACGTTGGCGGTAACCAGACGGTCATAAGGCGCCTTCACAAACAGCTGGTAGTGAATGCTACGGGTCTTGGGATCGAACTCGCTGGTTTCGACGTTACCCACCGGATAGCCACGGAACAGCACCGGATCCCCGGCATTCAACTGACCGGCGCGGCTGCTTTCCAGCACCACCCGAATCCCTTTGGCATCGGGCGGCGCCAGCGGCGGGGAGTCCAGCAGTTCGTACTGCTCCGGCGCTTCACCTTTGCTGCCGGGCTGCAATTCAATGTAGGCGCCGGAAAGCAGCGTCCCCAGCCCGGTTACTCCTTCACGGCCAATCTGGGGTTTAACCACCCAGAAGACGGAATCTTTGTGCAGCAGCTTGTCCATACCGGCATTGAGACGCGCTTTAATCTCCACGTGGTGCAGATCGTCACTCAATACCGCGCTTTCCACCACGCCGACATCAACGCTGCGGCTTTTGATCGCGGTCTTTCCCCCTTCGATCCCTTCCGCAGAAGTGGTGATCAAAGTCACTTCCGGCCCCAGATGGCTGTAGTGATAAAACAGTATCCAGGCACCAATCAGCGCCGTCACAATGGGGAAGATCCACACCGGCGACCAGCGTCTTACTTTGCGCACCTGGGCTTCTCCGTTATTATTTTCCATGCTCAGTTAACTCCTCATGAGCCGGCTCCGGCGTGCGATCCCACGACAATCGCGGGTCAAAACTCATCGCCGCCACCATGGTTATGATAACCACTAACGCAAACATTAAGGCCCCCATAGCAGGATAAATACTCATCAGGGCCCCCATACGCACCAACGCCGACAAAACGGCGATAACAAAAACGTCGATCATCGACCAGCGGCCGACGAACTCCACCACCTCATAAATTTTATGCATCCGTTCGCTGTCGCCCCGACCGTGGCCGTTGGCGTCCCAGCACAGCCAGCCGATAGCCAGCATTTTCAGAGTCGGAACCATAATACTGGCGATAAAAATCACCATGGCCACCGGGTAAGATCCCTCATTCCACAGCAGGATCACACCGGCGATAATGGTCGACGGCATCTTATCGCCCAATAGATCGGTGACCATAATGGGTAGAATATTGGCGGGCAGATAGAGAATGATCGACGTAAACAGCAGCGCCAGCGTCCATTGCAGGCTGTTACGTCGCCGGGCGTATCCCTTAGAATGGCAGCGCGGGCAAACCAGCTGCTCCACAGGCAAAATGGCGGTGCAGCAGGCGCAGGAGCGCAGCCCCTGGCGCAGCCCGGTAGTCCCCACCTTTAGTGGCTGGCGGACCTCAGGCATCGGTTCGATATCATCCCACAGCCAGCGCCGATCCACACACTGAAAGGTCCGTAACTGCAGAACGCAGAACAGGCACCAGGGAACAAAGCTGGCCCCCACCCCAATGTCGCCATAAGCAATCAGCTTAACGAAGCTGACCAGAACCCCGGCAAGGAAGATTTCCGCCATGCCCCAGCCCTTAACCAGAAACAGCATCCGCGCCAGAAAACGCGCCAGGCGAAGATCCATACGGACGTGGTTAATCAGCAGCAGCACGCTGACCAGGCAAAAGGCTGGCACCAGTTGGACAAAGAGAATAAAGAAGAATCCCAGGCTGGCGTAATCCTGAGAAAACATCACCTCCGGGATCTCTATCAGCGCGATTTCGCTACTGACCCCCTTCACGTTCATACTGATGAAGGGGAACAGATTGGCCAGCAGCAGCATAAACAGCGCGGCCAGCGCCCAGGCAGTAGGTCGCTGGCGCGGCGAACTCCAGCGAGTCGTTAATGTGGTATGGCAGCGCGGACAGCAGGCTTTCTCTCCGGTTGCCAGCCGGGGTAAGGCCACCAGTAGATCGCACTGCGGGCACAGAATGTGCTGCCCGTCCTGGTGTTGCTGGCACATGGCCCTCTCTCCCTTATCCGCCGTTTTTCAATGATTCCAAATGTTCCCAGCGTTCAAAGGCGGTTTCAAGCGCCTGCTCTGCTTCCGCCAGTGCCGACAGCACATTTTGCGTAGTTTCATGGGGCTGATTAAAGAAGTCGGGATCGCTGACCTGACTCTGTAGCGTTTCCAGCTCCGCCTCAAGCCGTTCGAGTTTTTCCGGCAGTTGTTCCAGCTCACGCTGCAAATTATAGCTAAGCTTGCCGCCGCTGTTAGCCACCCGCCGCTCCGGCTGCGCTTTTTCCGACTCCTGGGCTTTGGCCTCGGTTTTCTGTGCCATGGACTGACGCAGCGGTTGGACTTGCGCCTGCTGGCTGCGGGCGTCGTGATAGCCGCCAACGTACTGGCCAATTCGCCCTTCACCTTCGAAGATCCAGCACTCGGTCACGGTGTTATCAACAAACTGACGATCGTGGCTGACCAGCAGTACGGTGCCGGTGTAGCTGTCGATCAGCTCCTCCAGCAGCTCCAGGGTTTCTACGTCGAGATCGTTGGTCGGTTCGTCAAGAATCAGCAGGTTGCTGGGTTTCAGGAACAGGCGCGCCAACAGCAGACGATTGCGCTCGCCGCCGGAAAGCGCCCGCACCGGCGTCATGGCACGCTTGGGCGGGAACAGAAACTCCTGCAGATAGCCCAGCACATGGCGCGGCTTACCGTTAACCATGACCTCCTGTTTACCTTCCGCCAGGTTATCCATCACCGTCCGATCCGGATCGAGCGCCGCTCGATGCTGATCGAAATAGGCGACTTCCAGTTTGGTGCCGATGTGAACCCGTCCACTGTCAGCCTTAAGATCGCCCAGCATCAGTTTCAGTAGCGTCGTTTTACCGCAGCCGTTAGGACCCACCAGCGCTATCTTATCGCCACGCTGTACCTGGGTGGTAAATACCTTCACCAACGGGCGTCCGTCGATGGCGTAGTTAACGTCCTCCAGTTCAAAGACTATCTTGCCGGAACGGACCGCCTCTTCCACCTGCATCTTCGCGCTACCCATCACTTCCCGGCGTTCGCCGCGTTCGCGACGCATCGCTTTCAGAGCACGCACCCGCCCCTCATTCCGGGTACGGCGCGCCTTAATGCCCTGACGGATCCAGACCTCTTCCTGGGCAAGTTTGCGATCGAACTCGGCGTTCTGCTGCTCTTCCACCCGTAGCGCCTCTTCTTTCGCCAGCAAATACTTATCGTAATCGCCGGGGTAAGAGACTGGCTGACCGCGATCGAGATCGACAATGCGGGTCGCCATATTGCGGATAAACGAACGGTCATGGGAAATAAACACGATGGTGCCGGAAAAGGACTTCAGGAAGCCTTCCAGCCAGTCGATGGCTTCAATATCCAGGTGGTTAGTCGGCTCATCGAGCAGCAGCACACGGGGGGAGCTAACCAGCGCCCGGCCCAGAGCTGCCTTACGCAGCCAGCCGCCGGAAAGTGAAGAAAGCGGCGCATCAGCCTCCAGCCCCAGCTGAGCCAGCACTTCGCTAATGCGGTTTTCCAGTTGCCACAGTCCGTGGTGCTCCAGGATCTCCTGGATACGCGCCATCTGGTTCAGGTTCTTGTCGCTGGGATCCTGCATCACCTTCTGGGAAATATCGTGGTAGGCCTTAAGATGTTCGGCCTGCTCTTCGACCCCCTCGGCCACAAAATCATAAACGCTGCCGACGATATCGCGCGGCGGATCCTGTTGCAGACGTGCCACCACCAGATCCTGCTCGTAAATGATCCGCCCGTCGTCGAGCGGGATCTCCTGATTTAGCACCTTCAGTAGGGTCGATTTACCGGCCCCGTTACGCCCCACCAGACAGACCCGTTCGTTATCTTCGATATGGAGCTCTGCGTTATCCAGAAGCGGTGCATCGCTGAACGACAGCCAGGCACCGTGCATACTAATTAATGACATAGACTCAATCCTTTACCGCATGGCGGATCAGCCAGCAGTTATGTATCTGACGATTGCGGGCGAAGTCCTGTGACAGCGTATCGCGGGTGATCTCCCGGGCGCTGAGTCCCAGAGCCGTCAATCCATCGAGATCCATGCTGAAACCACGCTTGTTATTCGAAAACATAATAGTGCCGTCTGGTCTCAGCAGGCGCTTCAGGTCCCGCATCAGTGAAATATGGTCGCGCTGAACGTCAAAGGCATCCGCCATGCGCTTGGAGTTAGAAAAGGTCGGCGGATCGATAAAGATAAGATCGAACTGCTCATCCGCATGGCGTAGCCAGTCCAGGCAGTCTGCCTGCATCAAACGATGGGCGCGTCCAGTCAGGCCATTCAGCCGCAGATTGCGCTCCGCCCACTCCAGATAGGTGCGTGACATATCCACGCTGGTGGTGGAACGGGCGCCCCCCAGTCCGGCATGCACGCTGGCGCTGCCGGTATAGCAGAAGAGGTTCAGGAAATCTTTGCCCCGGCTCATCTCGCCAAGCGTGCGACGGGCAATGCGATGGTCCAGGAACAGACCGGTATCCAGATAGTCGGTCAGGTTAACCCACAGCCGGGCATTGTACTCCCGCACCTCCATAAAATCGCCCTTTCCGGCCAGTTTCTGGTACTGGTTCTTCCCCTTCTGACGCTCGCGGGTTTTCAGCACCAGTTGGCCCGGCGCCAGCTGTAGCGCCTCCATGGTGGCGCTGATGGCATCGAACAGGCGCTGACGCGCCTTTGCCAGATCGATATTTTTCGGCGGCGCATACTCCTGGATGACCACGTGGTCGGCATAGCGATCGACCGCCAGATTATATTCCGGCAGATCGGCGTCGTAGAGCCGGTAGCATTCAATGCCCTGCTGCTTCGCCCACTTCTCCAGTTTCTTGATATTCTTGCGCAGGCGGTTGGCGTAATCCGGCGCGATCGCCGGTGGCTCTGTCCCTGGTGCCGTTTCAGCCAGCCGATAGTTCTTCTGGACGCACTCCAGCGGGCCATTCTTTGCGTGGAACTGACGATCGGCCCGCAGTTGCAGGCAGTTCAGCAGATCTGGCGAAGCGCTGAACAGCGACAGCTGCCAGCCGCCAAAGCGGGCCTTCATCAGGCGTCCTAACTGACTGTGCAACGCAATCAGCGCAGGCTCGCTATCCAGACGTTCCCCGTAAGGCGGGTTGCTGATTACCGTGCCGCACGGCCCGTCCGGTAACGGATTGGCCAACTGCGCCACGTCACACACATCAAGCTGAATAAGCGAAGCGAACCCGGCGCGCCGTACTGCAGAGCGAGCCATCTCCACCACCCGACTATCGCGGTCGGAACCAAATAACCGGGCCTCATAGCCATTCAGGCCGCGCTGGGCCCGTACCTGAGCCTCGGCCACCACCGATTTCCACAGTTCCTCGTCGTGACCACACCAGCCCTGAAATCCCCAATGCTGACGACGTAGTCCCGGCGCCCGATCGGTGGCGATCATCGCCGCCTCAATCAACAGCGTGCCGGTACCGCACATCGGGTCGAGCAGCGGCGTACCCGGCTGCCAACCCGAACGCAGCACGATGGCCGCCGCCAGGTTCTCTTTAATCGGCGCCTGACCGGTACGATCGCGATAGCCGCGCTGATGCAAACCTTCGCCGCTCAGATCCAGGGAAATACTGGCCGTATCGCGCGAAAGCCGTACCTGAACCCGAAAGTCCGGCGCCTCGCGATCCACGGTCGGACGCGGCAGATTCTTGCGGGTAAAGGCGTCGACGATGGCGTCTTTCACCTTCATCGCGCCGTACTGGCTGTTACGAATGCTGTCGTTCAGGCCGCTAAAGTGCACCGCAAAGGTACTGCCCGGCGCCAGCAACGCCGTCCAGTCGATAGACTGGGCCCCCAGGTAGAGATCGAGATCGCTGTAAACGCCACATTCTCCTAACGGCAGCAGAATGCGCGATGCCAGACGGCTCCACAGCAGGCTCTGGTACATCAGGCGGCTGTCACCCTGATAATGTACCCCGCCCTGGACCACCTGGCACTCCCGGGCGCCCAGTGCTTCCAGTTCGCTTTTTAACAGCTCTTCGAGCCCACGCGCCGTACTGGCAAACAGAGAATTCATATCGTCACTTATCTTCATAGAAAATTGCCGCGCATTATAGCTAATCTGAGACACATGTCATAAAGTTGCCTGCTAAGTTATTCCCTGGTTCCCGGAGGCATCGTGCTTACTCTCTCTCGTCTGGCTATTCACCCGGTAAAATCGATGCGCGGGTTGCAGCTGTCTCATACCCATGCCGGGCCCGGAGGTCCGGCTTTTGACCGAATTTTTATGCTGACGGAGCCGGATGGTACCTTTATTACCGCCCGCCAGTTACCCCAGCTGGTGCTGTTTACCCCGACTCTGCTGCCAGACGGGCTGTGGCTGAGCGGACCTGATGGCAGCAGTTGCCAGGCGCGTTTTGATGACTTCCTCTCTCAACCTTCCCCTACCGAAGTCTGGGGTAATCACTTCACTGCCCTTATCGCTCCAGAACCGATCAACCGCTGGCTGAGCGGCCTTCTCCAGCGGGAAGTACAATTACGCTGGATTGGCCCCCAGCCCGACCGCCGTGTGAAGCGCCACCCGGATGTACCGTTGGCCTTCGCCGATGGCTACCCTTATCTACTGACCAGCGAAGGCTCGCTTGACGATCTTCGCCGTCGCTGCCCGGCTGGCGTTGAAATGAATCAGTTCCGCCCGAATCTGGTGGTGCGCGGCGCCGCCCCCTGGCAGGAAGATAGCTGGCGCCTGCTGCGTATTGGGACTCTTCGCTTCCAGGTCACCAAACCCTGTAGCCGCTGTATCTTTACCACCGTCAGTCCCACACAGGGCGTACGCCACCCCGGCGGCGAGCCGCTCAACACGCTTAAAGGCTTTCGCACGGCAGACAATGGGGATGTCGACTTCGGGCTTAACCTGATTGCCCTGGATAGCGGCATTATTCGTATCGGCGACGAAGTGGAGATACTGGAAACCGGACCAGCCCGACGCTACGGCGCAGGCGACACGCCGCAAACCAGTCAGGCCCCCTCTGCTACGCCTGCGGAAATAGCCCTGGAATGGAATGGCCGCCAGCTGCGCGGCAACAACCAGCAACCGCTACTGGATCAGCTGGAAAATCAGGGAATTCGGGTGCCCTGGTCCTGTCGGGCGGGAGTATGCGGTAGCTGCCGGATCCGCCTGCTGGAAGGCGATGTCAGGCCGCTGAACGGAAAAGCGGTCGCCGATGACGGCACCATTCTGTGTTGCAGCTGTATTCCTCAGAGCTCACTGAGGCTAAGCGACGGTTAAACCGCCGCCCGGGACAGCGGTATCTCCTGCGGCAGCAGGGGGCGCAGCCGATCGTTCATTATCTTGATGGCATCACCTAACTGCATCGTGCGCCCGGCCAGGCTAAGCCCCGGCTGGGCCAGCAGACAAAGCGACGCGCTGCTGCCAGCCTCCACCACCAGCAAATTCACCTGGCGGTTATCTTCGCTTACCCAAACGCTGGCGACATCCGCCGCCGCGGGCTGCCATACCTCATGATGAGTCACAAAATGCCAGCTTTTCGGCATCTGTGGTTTCAGGAAGCGAATCGCCACCAGGGCGTTCAGCACCAGCTCCGCACGCTGCTCCCGGGAAATCGCCAGCTCGCGGCAGCGCTCCTCAAACGAGAACCACAGCGCGGCATCGTCGACGCAAAAACCCGGCGCATCGAAAGCATCCGGCGTTAACATCCTACGGGAATAACGCGAACGAAAGACCATGCCATTGGCCAGGTCGAGCATCATCCGATCGTGCTCTTCGTCGAAATACCAACGCCAGTTGTCGTCCGGTTTAATCCGCATAATTTTTAACCCTGTTCTATCCAACCAACTAATAGCTATTATTGATGTCGCGTTTCGATTTATTGTTGATCTAAGCAAAGACCAGAATGACTAAATAAGCAACAACTGACAGGAATATAAAACAGCCAGGGCTAAAAATAAAGCCCTGGCGTTATCATGAGGTGTGAAAAGGTTAGATATGAGTAACAATTTGTTTAATTAACGGTGGCCCCTGGAAAATAAAACCGGAATAAACCTGGATAAGGGTGGCGCCAGCGGCCAGCTTCTCGCGTGCAGCCATCACGCTGTCGATACCGCCGACGCCAACGATCGGTAAACGATCATTTAATTCGGCAGCCAGCAACCGAATAATTTCGGTGCTTTTTAACTGCAGAGGACGGCCACTTAAACCACCACTCTCTTCACAATATTTCATTCCAGAAACCAGGCTACGATCTAATGTGGTATTGGTAGCAATAACCCCATCGATATTATGGCGCAGAAGACTATCGGCTACCTGGATCAATTCTTCATGAGAAAGATCCGGGGCGATCTTTACTGCCACTGGAACATATTTATGGTGCTGCTCTGCAAGCTGCTGCTGTTTATTTTTAATCGCAGCCAGTAGATCGTCCAGAGCATCACCGTACTGAAGGGTACGCAGCCCTGGAGTATTCGGCGAAGAGATATTGATCGCGATATAACCGGCGTAGGGATAGACTTTTTCCATACAAATCAGATAGTCATCCTTACCCTGCTCTACCGGCGTATCTTTATTTTTGCCGATATTAATACCCAGAACGCCATCGTAGTGGGCGCGTTTTACGTTCTCTACCAGATGATCGACGCCATGGTTATTAAAGCCCATGCGGTTGATCAATCCCTCTGCAGCCACCAGGCGAAACAGACGCGGTTTGTCATTTCCCGGCTGTGGGCGCGGCGTCACGGTGCCGATCTCGATCGATCCAAATCCCATTGCCCCCAGGGCATCGATGCACTCGCCGTTTTTGTCCAGTCCGGCGGCCAGGCCCAGCGGGTTTTTAAAGGTCAGCCCCATGCAGGAGAGCGGTTTCGCCGGTACCTTCTGGCGCACCAGACACTCCAGCGGGGTTCCCGTCACACGACGCAGCTGTTGAAAAGTCAATTCATGGGCACGCTCAGGGTCGAGCTGAAATAACGCTTTACGAACGAAGGGGTAGTACATGAATTCTCCAGGATTCCCGTCAGGCAGACCGGGGCCGTATTATTATGCATCCGCGTCCGAATGTGAATTGACCTGCGGCAAAAAAGCCGCGCCCTCCTGATCCTGTTATGCATAAACCGGCAAACGAGCTGCAAAAAAAGCATTTAATCCCGACGCCAGGCTCTGAGAATATCATTTCGTAATCAATTATCGAAAAAACCAAACGAATGGTTATAAGGAGAGCGCATGCGAGTGATAACCCTGGCCGGCAGTCCCCGTTACCCTTCCCGCTCCGGCGCCATGCTGGAGTACGCCCGGGAGACGCTTAACGCGGCGGACATCGAGGTATGCCACTGGCATCTGCACAATTTTGCACCAGAAGATCTGCTGTATGCCCGCTTCGACAGCCCGGCGCTACAGACCTTTGTTCAGCAACTCCGGGAAGCAGATGGTCTGATCGTGGCGACGCCGGTCTATAAAGCCTCGTTTTCCGGGGCGCTGAAAACGTTGCTCGACCTGCTGCCCGAGCGATCGCTGGAGCATAAGGTGGTGCTTCCGGTCGCCAGCGGCGGCACCCTGGCGCATATGCTGGCGCTGGACTATGCCCTGAAGCCAGTGCTGAACGCCCTGAAGGCTCAGGAGATTCTGCACGGCGTCTTCGCTCAGGACGAGCAGATAAGCGACTATCAACATCGGGCTATCTTCGAGCCATTGCTGCGTCAGCGACTGGATGATGCGCTGGAGACTTTCCGCCAGCGGGTCAGCCAGTCACGCCAGGAGGTGGCGCATGCATAAGCTGTTGCGCAGGGCTGTCCCCCTGCTGTTGATGCTGGGCTTGACGAGCACCGCTGTTGCCGCATCGGATGCACCCACTCAGCTACGGATTGGCTATCAAAAAGGCGCCGTCGGTATGGCGCTGGCAAAGAGCCATCACCTGCTGGAACAACGTTACCCTGACACCCAAATCCGCTGGGTGGAGTTTCCCGCCGGTCCTCAGCTACTGGAGGCGTTAAATGTCGGCAGCATTGATCTGGGTGGCACCGGCGATATCCCACCGATCTTCGCCCAGGCGGCCGGGGCCGATCTGCTCTATGTGGGGGCCGAACCCGCGAAGCCGCGCGCCGAAGTGATTCTGGTCGCCGAAAACAGCCCGATCAAAAAGGTCGCCGACCTTAAGGGACGGCGTGTGGCGCTACAGAAAGGCTCCAGTTCCCATAACCTGGTACTGCGCGCCCTGCAGAAAGCCGGGCTGCGTTTTTCTGATATTCAGCCAGTCTGGCTGACCCCCGCCGACGCCCGGGCAGCTTTTCAACAGGGTAGTGTCGATGCCTGGGCCATCTGGGATCCTTACTATTCAGCGGCCACGCTACATGGAGGCGCCCGGGTACTTACCGACGGCGAAGGACTGGATCTGACCGGTTCCTTCTATCTGGCCACCCGGTCATGGACCAACGCCAATGGCCCCTTCCTGCGTCAGGTGCTCGATACCTTTAGCCAGGCGGATGACCTGGTCCGCAGCCAGCGCCAGCAGAGCATCGAACAGCTCTCCTCCACCATCGGACTGCCGCAGGCGGCGATCGCCCGCTATCTCGAAAATCGTCCGGTCATGACTATCCGCGCCGTTGACGCCGCGACCGCCGCCCGTCAGCAAAAGACCGCGGACCTGTTTTACGCCAATCGCCTGATCCCGAAACCGGTCGATATTCGCGATCGGATCTGGCTTCCTGCCGCACCACAAGGAGACAAATAATGAGTCTGAATATGTTCTGGTTTCTGCCCACTCACGGCGATGGTCGCTACCTCGGCAGCGATGAAGGCGCCAGACCGGTAGACCACGGCTATCTGCAGCAGGTAGCCCAGGCCGCCGAGCGTCAGGGATTTAGCGGCGTACTGATCCCCACCGGGCGCTCCTGCGAAGATGCCTGGCTGGTGGCCGCTTCGCTGGTTCCGGTCACCCGTCATCTGAAATTTCTGGTGGCGCTGCGCCCCGGCGTGGTTTCCCCGACGGTGGCGGCGCGTCAGGCGGCCACCCTGGACCGGCTTTCCGGCGGTCGAACGCTGTTTAATCTGGTCACCGGTGGCGACCCCGAAGAGCTGGCGGGAGACGGCGTCTGGCTGGATCACGCCGCCCGCTATGAAGCCGCCGATGAGTTTACCCATATCTGGCGTCGGGTACTGGAAGGCGAAAGCGTCGATTACGACGGACGCCATTTGCAGGTTAAAGGCGCCCGCCTGCTGTTTCCCCCGCTTCAGCAACCGCGCCCGCCGCTCTGGTTCGGCGGCTCTTCGGCTCCGGCACAGGCGCTGGCGGCGGAACAGGTCGACTGCTATCTCACCTGGGGCGAACCGCCTGAGCAGGTGCGGGAAAAAATAGCGCAGGTTCGGGAGCAGGCTGCCGCCCACGGTCGCCAGGTACGTTTCGGCATCCGTCTGCATGTGATTGTGCGTGAAACCAATGACGAAGCCTGGCAGGCGGCGGAACGCCTGATCTCCCGGCTGGATGACGATACCATCGGCCGGGCCCAGGCCGCCTTTGCCCGCAGCGACTCCGTTGGACAGCAGCGAATGGCGGCGCTGCACGGCGGGCAGCGCGACCGGCTGGAAATATCCCCTAACCTGTGGGCCGGAGTTGGTCTGGTGCGCGGCGGTGCCGGTACAGCCCTGGTGGGAGACGGCCCCACCGTGGCGGCGCGTATCCAGGAGTATGCCGACCTTGGCATCGATAGCTTTATTCTCTCCGGTTACCCCCATCTGGAAGAAGCATACCGCGCCGGCGAGCTGCTGTTCCCGCACCTGGACATCGCCCGCCCTCAGGCCGACGAGGCTCCGCAAATTCAGCCATTCGGTGAAACCGTCGCTAACGATTTCGTCCCGGCCAGAGCGTCCGAAAGCTAAGGAGAAATGCTGATGGAGAAAAAGTCCCTGTTCAACGGGCTACTGCCCTGGGTACTGCCACTGGCGCTGCTGCTCGCCTGGCAGATAGCCTCCGCCAGCGGCTGGCTCAGCAACCGCGTTTTCCCTTCTCCGGAAGGGGTAGTTAGCGCCTTCTGGCAGCTGTGCGTCAGCGGCGAGCTCTGGAACAGCCTAGCGATTAGCTGCTGGCGGGCGCTGCTCGGTTTCGCGATCGGCGGCGGGTTGGGCCTGGTACTGGGTCTGATAAGCGGCCTGTCCCGCACCGGCGAACGCCTGCTGGACAGCTCCATTCAGATGCTGCGCAACGTACCACATCTGGCCCTGATTCCGCTGGTGATCCTGTGGTTCGGCATCGACGAAACCGCCAAGATCTTCCTGGTGGCGCTGGGCACGATGTTCCCTATTTATATCAATACCTGGCACGGCATCCGCAATATCGACCGCGGCCTGCTGGAGATGGCGCGCAGCTACGGCCTTTCCGGTTTCAGCCTGTTCAGTCAGGTGATTCTGCCGGGCGCCCTGCCCTCGATTATGGTGGGCGTGCGCTTTGCGCTGGGGCTGATGTGGCTGACGCTGATTGTCGCGGAAACCATCTCCGCCAGCGCCGGTATCGGTTATCTGGCTATGAACGCCCGGGAGTTTCTGCAAACCGATGTGGTAGTCGTCGCCATCATACTCTATGCGCTGCTTGGCAAGCTGGCGGATATCAGCGCCCGACTGCTGGAGCGCGTCTGGCTGCGCTGGAATCCGGCGTATATCAATAAACAGGAGGCACCATGAATACCGCTCGCCTGAATCAGGGTCTGCCGCTGCTGCTGAACGGCGTTGGCAAACGCTATGCCGATAATCAGGTACTTAACGACCTGGATCTACACATTCCCGCCGGTCAGTTCGTGGCCGTGGTGGGCCGCAGCGGCGGCGGCAAAAGTACCCTGCTGCGTCTGCTGGCCGGTCTGGAATCCGCCAGCGCCGGTGAACTGCTGGCGGGCAACGGACCGCTCAGCGCGGCGCGGGAAGAGACGCGCCTGATGTTTCAGGATGCCAGACTGCTGCCCTGGAAGTCGGTCATCGATAACGTCGGTCTGGGGCTAAAAGGAAACTGGCGACCGGCAGCGCGGGAGGCGCTGGCGGCGGTAGGGCTGGAGAGCCGTGCTGCGGAGTGGCCCGCCGCCCTCTCCGGTGGTCAGAAGCAGCGGGTGGCGCTGGCCAGGGCGCTCATTCATCGCCCGGCACTACTGTTGCTGGATGAACCGCTGGGGGCGCTGGATGCACTGACCCGAATCGAAATGCAGGAGCTTATCGAAACGCTGTGGCTGGAGAATGGCTTTACCGTACTGCTGGTGACCCACGACGTCAGCGAAGCGGTAGCGATGGCCGACAGGGTGCTGCTGATAGAACAGGGTAGAATCGGGATGGATCTGACCGTCGACGTCGCACGCCCGCGCCGCCACGGTTCGCCACGGCTGGCGGAACTGGAAGCACAGGTACTGGAGCGGGTGATGGCCAGAGGGCAGGAGGAGGAGGAAAAACCGACTCGACGCCGCGCCGGTCAGTAAAAGAGGGGAGCCATACGGCTCCCCTTCTTTATGGCTATCAGGCCAACGCCTTGTCTATCTTCTCACTGAGATCCCGGGACAGATTTTCCAGCCCCTGTAGCTGTTCCAGCGCGCTGCGCATCAGCCCCTGACGGCTATCGTCATAGCGTTTAAAGCGGATCAGCGGCTCGATCAGGCGGGACGCCACCTGGGGATTACGGCTGTTGAGCTCGGTCAGCATCTCGACCAGGAACTGATAACCGCTTCCGTCCTGCGCGTGGAACGCCGCCGGATTGCCGCTAACGAAGGCGCCGATCAGCGAACGAATACGGTTAGGGTTGCCCATTGAGAAGCTGCGATGGTTCAGCAGTGCACGAACCTGCTTCAGCGCCCCGTCCGCCGGACTGGTGGCCTGCAGAATAAACCACTTGTCCATCACCAGACCGTCTTTGTGCCACTTCTCGTCGTATTCCGCCAACAGGCGATCGCGGCACGGTAGCTGCGCCGCCACCGCCGCGGACAATGCCGCCAGCGAATCGGTCATATTGTCGGCATGATACTGGGCGGTCACCAGTTTTTCCGCCAGTTCAGGCTCGCCAAAGGCCAGATAGTGCAGGCAGACGTTACGCAGTGCACGCTTGCCGATATCGGCGTGATCGACGCGATACTGTTTCAGCGCCATCGCGTTGTATACCGCCAGCAGCTCGTCCGCCAGTTCATTGGCCAGCACCCGAGTCAGGGACTCGTGCACCGCGGCAATGGCGCCCGGATCGATGGTGGCGAACAACTCCGCCATCTCGTTCTGAGACGGCAGCGTCATAATCTCCGCCGCCAGCGCCGGATCGATCTTCTCGTCCAATAGCACAGCGCGGAAGGCATCGGCGATATGCTGCGGAACGGAGAGCGGCTGACCCTGCTGATGACGTGCCACATTGAGCTTAATCACATTGGCCAGCAGGCTCTGGGCCGCATCCCAGCGTGAAAAATCGTTGCGGGCATGGCGCATCAGGAAGGTGAGCTGACTGTCGCTCCATTTATATTCCAGCTTCACCGGGGCCGAAAATTCACGCAACAGCGACGGGACCGGCTGGAAATAGACGTTATCGAACACGAAGGTCTGTTCCGCCTGGGTCACGTTTAGTACGTGATGCACCGGATGACCGTTGTGCTGCAGCGGAATTACCTGCCCTTCGCCATCGTACAATTCGATATCGAACGGAATATGCAGCGGCTGTTTATCCTGCTGGTCCGCGGTGGGCGGCGTATGCTGCTTAATGGTCAGCCGGTACTCTTCAGTTTCCGGATTATAGTCGTCATGCACCGTGACCACCGGCGTACCGGACTGGCTGTACCAGCGGCGGAAATGGGAAAGGTCGATATTGGAGGCATCCTCCATCGCCTGTACGAAATCGTCGCAGGTGGCGGCGCTGCCATCATGACGTTCGAAGTAAAGCAGCATCCCCTTCTGGAAATTCGCTTCTCCCAGCAGGGTGTGCAGCATACGAATCACTTCCGCCCCTTTCTCGTACACGGTCAGGGTATAGAAGTTGTTCATCTCGACCACCTTTTCCGGGCGGATCGGATGCGCCATCGGGCTGGCGTCTTCGGCAAACTGCATGCCGCGCATGGTACGCACGTTGCTGATGCGGTTAACGGCCCGTGAACCCAGATCGGAACTGAACTCCTGATCGCGGAATACCGTCAGCCCCTCTTTCAGGCTGAGCTGGAACCAGTCGCGGCAGGTCACGCGGTTACCGGTCCAGTTATGGAAATATTCGTGACCGATCACCCGCTCGATGTTCAGGTAGTCCTTATCGGTAGCGGTTTCCGCCCGGGCCAGCACGTATTTGGAGTTAAAGACGTTCAGCCCTTTGTTCTCCATGGCGCCCATATTAAAGAAGTCCACTGCCACGATCATATAGATGTCGAGGTCATACTCCAGACCGAAGCGGGTTTCATCCCACTTCATGGAGTTTTTCAGCGAGGTCATGGCCCAGTCGGCACGATCGAGGTTGCCGCGGTCAACGTAGAGTTCCAGCGCCACTTCGCGACCGGAACGAGTGGTGAAGCTGTCGCTCAGAACATCGAAATCACCGGCCACCAGCGCGAACAGATAACAGGGTTTGGGGAAGGGATCCTGCCACTGAACCCAGTGACGCCCGCCGTCCAGCTCCCCCTGATCGACGCGGTTGCCGTTGGACAGCAGGAAGGGATAGGCAGCCTTATCGGCGATAATTTTAGTGGTAAAACGCGCCAGAACGTCCGGGCGGTCCAGATACCAGGTAATATGGCGGAAACCTTCAGCCTCACACTGAGTACAAAGCGCATCGCCGGACTGATAAAGTCCTTCCAGCGCAGTATTGGATGCCGGGCTAATCTCATTGATTACCGTCAGCGTAAAGCGGTCCGGCAGATTGTTGATGACCAGCGCCCCCAACTCCAGCGCATAATCCTGCCAGGCTTTACCATCCACCTGCAGTTCAATCAGGGTCAGATCTTCACCATCCAGACGCAACGGCGAGCGATGGCTGCCCTGACGCTGAACCTGACTTACGGCGGTAACCCGGGTTTTTTCGGTATCCAGAACGAAGGTCAGATCGATATCTGTAATCGAAAATTCCGGCGCCTGGTAATCATGGCGATATTTGGCTTGTAGCTGTTGAGTCATAAAAAACCTTTTGCATCGTCCGTAAGTTATCCTGCCTCAGTCTATTCCTGTTGCGCGGATGTTGCCATGGTGAATCGCTCAGTTGCGCATCGCTCGACCCCGGTTTAATCATTTACGTAACACGCGGCACAAATTGCCCTCGACCCGATGCGGTGGTTGTGTTGTGATTCTGGTTCAATAAAACGATAATCAGGGTATACTCCTGCGTCTTTATCTGATCAAAGCCATAGATGGAAACGCTTCCTGTGAGAGGATGCCGCTACGCGCCATGACACGATACGCTTCCCCGATATTGCAAACGCTGCTGGATACCGATGCCTACAAGCTTCATATGCAGCAGGCAGTCTTTCACCACTACTATGATGTCGATGTCGCTGCGGAGTTTCGCTGCCGGGGTGACGATTTGCTGGGCATCTACGCTGATGCCATTCGCGAGCAGGTCGACGCCATGCAGTACCTCGCACTGACGGATGACGAGTTCAACTGGCTTTCCGGTCTGCCCTTCTTTAAGGACGACTATCTGGCGTGGCTGCGCGATTTTCGCTATGACCCGAGACAGGTAGAGATCCACAACCAGAACGGCAAGCTGGATATTCGCCTTCAGGGCCCCTGGCGTGAAGTCATCATGTGGGAAGTGCCGCTGCTGGCGGTGATAAGCGAAGTGGTGCACCGCTACCGCTCGCCGGAGATCACCGTTTCCATGGCGCTTGACCACCTGGAAAATAAACTGCGCGACTTCTCGCAACTGACCGGATCCCTGGATATGAACCAGTTCCGGCTGATGGACTTCGGCACTCGTCGCCGCTTTTCCCGTGAGGTGCAACAGGCCATCGTCGAACGGTTGCAGCAGGAGCCGTGGTTTATCGGCACCAGCAACTACGATCTGGCTAGCCGCCTGCAGCTAACGCCGATGGGCACTCAGGCCCATGAGTGGTTCCAGGCGCACCAGCAGATAAGCCCCGACCTGGCGAACAGCCAGCGCGCAGCGCTACAGGCCTGGCTGGACGAATATCCTGACCGTCTGGGGATTGCCCTGACCGACTGTATCACCATGGATGCCTTCCTGCGCGATTTCGGCCATGAGTTCGCCACCCAGTACCAGGGGCTGCGTCACGACTCCGGCGATCCGGTCCAGTGGGGCGAAAAAGCGATTGCCCACTACGAAAAACTGGGCATCGACCCGATGAGCAAAACGCTGATCTTCTCCGATAATCTCGACCTTGAGAAAGCCGTCGGGCTGTATCGCCATTTTGCTTCCCGGGTTCAACTGGGCTTCGGTATCGGCACTCGCCTGACCTGCGATATTCCTGGCGTCAAACCGCTGAATATCGTGATTAAGCTGGTGGAGTGTAACGGTAAGCCGGTCGCTAAACTTTCCGACAGCCCTGGAAAAACCATCTGCGAAGATAAAGCATTTGTACGCGCGTTGCGCAAAGCCTTCGACCTTCCGCGGGTGCGTAAAGCTAGCTAAAGCTGTAACGCAGGGGCTCCCGCCCCTGCTTCCTCTCGATTTTATCGCCCCCACAGCGATTTCTGCTTGTCTGGCAATCTCCAACAGGTAACATAGATGGCCCCCTGTAGCTGGGGCGAAAACCCATTGTTATTGACCATCAAATTAGAGAGAAAACTATGAGCGTTGTGCCTGTAGCCGACGTACTCCAGGGCCGCGTCGCCGTTGACAGTGAAGTCACCGTGCGCGGATGGGTACGGACACGTCGAGATTCAAAAGCTGGTATCTCCTTCCTCGCCGTTTATGACGGTTCCTGCTTTGATCCTGTACAGGCCGTCATAAATCATTCTCTGCCAAATTACGAAAGTGAAGTACTGCGCCTGACCACTGGCTGTTCCGTGATTGTAACCGGTACCGTGGTGGCTTCTCCGGGCCAGGGCCAGAGCTTCGAGCTGCAGGCAAACCACGTAGAAGTTGTCGGTTGGGTGGAAGATCCCGACAGCTACCCCATGGCCGCCAAACGCCACAGCATTGAATATCTCCGCGAAGTGGCGCATCTGCGCCCGCGCACCAACCTGATTGGCGCCGTGGCGCGCGTGCGCCACACTCTGGCCCAGGCGCTGCATCGCTTCTTTGACGAGCAGGGCTTCTTCTGGGTTTCCACCCCGCTTATCACCGCTTCCGATACCGAAGGCGCTGGTGAAATGTTCCGCGTTTCAACGCTGGATATGGAAAACCTGCCGCGTAACGACCAGGGGAAAGTCGACTACGATCAAGACTTCTTTGGTAAAGAGGCCTTCCTGACGGTGTCTGGCCAGCTGAACGGCGAAACCTACGCCTGCGCGCTGTCGAAAATCTATACTTTCGGCCCCACTTTCCGAGCCGAAAACTCCAACACCAGCCGCCACCTGGCCGAGTTCTGGATGCTGGAGCCAGAAGTGGCTTTCGCCAGCCTGGACGATGCGGCAGCGCTGGCAGAAGCCATGCTGAAGTACGTCTTTAACGCCGTGCTGAAAGAACGCCGCGACGATATGGAGTTCTTCGCTCAGCGCGTGGACAAAGAAGCGATCGAACGTCTGGAGCGTTTTGTCGCTGCCGACTTCGCCCAGGTGGACTACACCGACGCCGTCGCGATTCTGGAAAAATGCGGCGAGAAGTTCGAAAACCCGGTTTACTGGGGTGTGGATCTGGCTTCTGAGCACGAACGCTACCTGGCCGAGAAGCACTTTAAGGCACCAGTAGTGGTGAAGAACTACCCGAAAGATATTAAAGCGTTCTATATGCGCATGAATGACGACGGTAAAACCGTGGCCGCAATGGACGTACTGGCGCCGGGCATTGGCGAAATCATCGGTGGCTCTCAGCGTGAAGAGCGTCTTGATGTGCTGGACGCCCGTATGGCGGAAATGGACCTCAATAAAGAGGACTACTGGTGGTATCGCGACCTGCGCCGTTACGGTACCGTGCCGCACTCCGGCTTCGGCCTGGGCTTTGAGCGTCTGATCGCCTATGTAACCGGTGTTCAGAACGTACGCGACGTGATCCCCTTCCCCCGTACGCCGCGCAACGCGAACTTCTGATTATCCCCTCAGAGACAATTTCAGGCCGGCTTATACCGGCCTTTTTATTGACCAACACTTCCCTGCGCCACTAACCAACCGGTCTAATTGGGCACGACATCCTTCAATTTTCAAGTCAACGAAATATTTTTAAGTCAACGAAATATTTTCATACGTTACTAAATATTTCGTCAATTATAAACATATTATCCACATATTCTCAATAAACACGCCCTTAAAGGCAACAAACAGGTAGCACACATAGCTTAAAATGCAACAGAAGAGTCAGATTTAAAAATTACTTAGACTGACAAAGCCATATCTGACAGATATCTCTCAAAGCTGACGAAAAAAATAAAAAAATAATTAAAATTCAATTACATAAAAGATAAAAACGGATTGTATACCATTGTTATATCAGAAATTTGAAACGCTTCACAAAGTCCCCAAAAATACATATTTTGTTACACTAGGTATCCAATTGATACCTTTTATTGATATTCGTAGCATATTCAAACTAGCGAAACGGCACCCCTGATGGAAATATGCCTGCCAGACACAGAAAGACACCAAATCTCTCAGCAGTAGTTCTGTAAGGAATTATTGACGGCAGTGGCAGGTGTCCATAAAAAACACCAATGAGGGTAATAAATAATGATGAAGCGTAATCTCCTGGCAGTGGTTATCCCTGCCCTGTTAGCAGCAGGTGCGGCTAACGCAGCAGAAATCTATAATAAAGACGGCAACAAGCTGGACCTGTACGGTAAAGTCGCCGCCGAGCATAGCTGGACCAATAATTCCAGCAATGACAGCAAAGACGGCACCTATGCTCAGCTGGGTTTTAAAGGAGAAACGCAGATCAACGATATGCTGACCGGTTACGGTCAGTGGGAATATCGTATGTACGCCAACGAGCCGGAAGGCGAGCAGACCAACAAAACGCGTCTGGCCTATGCCGGTCTGCGGATCGGCGACTACGGCTCCCTGGACTACGGTCGTAACTACGGTATCGTCTATGACGTAGAAGCCTGGACCGATATGTCTCCGTCCTTCTCTGGCGAAACCTGGGCAGGCAGCACCGACACCTACATGACCAACCGTACCGTTGGTGTACTGACCTACCGTAACAACAACTTCTTTGGTCTGGTTGACGGCCTGCACTTCGGCATTCAGTACCAGGGCAAAAACGAGCACGATAACATCAAAAACCAGAACGGTGACGGCTTCGGCTTCTCCCTGGGCTATGACTACGAAGGTTTCGGTATTATCGGCGCCTACAGCAAATCTGATCGCTCTACCAGACAGTCTGCTGACGGCCAGGGCGATAATGCAGAATCCTGGGCTACCGGTCTGAAGTATGACGCCAACAATATCTACCTGGCGGCTATCTATTCCGAAACCCGCAACATGAACTACCTGTCTGAAGGCGCTAATAGCACCTTCATCAACAAGACTCAGAACTACGAACTGATCGCTCAGTACCAGTTCGACTTTGGTCTGCGTCCGTCCGTCTCTTATGTGAAGAGCAAGGGTAAGGATCTGCCGGTTGGTGCCAACGGCTACAGCGATGCCGACCTGGCTGAATACGTAACCGTAGGCGCTTCCTACTACTTCAACAAGAACTTCAACGTATACGGCGACTACCGTATCAACCTGCTGGACGAGAGCGATTTCACCCGCACGTACGGCAGCTTTGTCGGTACCGACAACCAGTACATGATGGGCGTTGCTTACCAGTTCTGACAACAGACCGAATATAAAACCAATAACAGTAGTAACCACCTCATTTTAAACAGGGCTTCGGCCCTGTTTTTTTTATGAGCTGACTCCGTTTTCGCAGAGTTTGATGTCCGCCGCTCTTTTTCCTGCTAACGGTTGGCATTTTGTTGATCAGCCGTTAACCTGATAAACGAACTCCCTTCTGATACCAATGGAACCTCGTCATGTTTGAAAACATAACCGCAGCCCCAGCCGATCCCATTCTTGGACTGGCCGATCTCTTTCGTGCCGACGATCGCCCGAACAAAATTAACCTCGGTATTGGGGTCTATAAGGACGAAACAGGTAAGACACCCATTCTGACCAGCGTGAAGAAAGCAGAACAGTACCTGCTGGAGAATGAAACCACCAAAAACTACCTGGGGATTGATGGCATCCCGGAATTTGGACGCTGTACCCAGGAGCTGCTGTTTGGTAAGGGAAGCGCGATTATCGACGCCAAACGCGCCCGCACCGCCCAGACCCCGGGTGGGACCGGCGCTCTGCGCGTCGCCGCCGATTTCCTGGCGAAAAACACCAGCGTTAAGCGCGTGTGGGTCAGCAACCCCAGCTGGCCGAACCACAAAGGGGTCTTCAGCTCCGCAGGCCTGGAAGTGTGCGAATACACATACTATGACGCGGAAAACCATACCCTGGATTTTAACGGCCTGCTGGCCAGCCTGCAGGGCGCAGAGCCTGGCGACGTGGTGCTGTTCCATGGCTGCTGCCATAACCCGACCGGTATCGATCCCACTCTGGAACAGTGGCAGCAGCTGGCAAAACGCGCGAAGGAAAAAGGCTGGCTGCCGCTGTTCGACTTTGCCTATCAGGGCTTTGCCCGCGGCCTGGAAGAGGATGCCGAAGGCCTGCGTGCCTTTGCCGAGTTGCATCAGGAACTGATTGTCGCCAGCTCCTATTCCAAAAACTTTGGCCTCTATAACGAGCGCGTCGGCGCCTGCACCCTGGTCGCAGCAGACAGCGACCAGGCAGACCGCGCCTTCAGTCAGATGAAATCCTGCATTCGCGCCAACTACTCTAACCCGCCGGCTCATGGCGCATCCGTTGTAGCAACCATCCTCAGCAACGACGCGCTGCGCGCTATCTGGGAGCAGGAGCTGACCGATATGCGCCAGCGCATTCAGCGTATGCGCCAGCTGTTCGTGAACACCCTGCAGGAAAAAGGCGCCAGTCGCGACTTCAGCTTTATCACTCGCCAGAATGGCATGTTCTCTTTCAGCGGCCTGACCAAAGATCAGGTACTGCGCCTGCGTGAAGAGTTCGCCATCTATGCCGTCGCCTCGGGGCGCGTTAACGTTGCGGGCATGACCCCCAATAACATGGCGCCGCTGTGTGAAGCCATCGTCGCGGTGCTGTAATCGCCCACAATAAAAAACGCCCTGACCGTTTTTTGGTCAGGGCGTTTTTTATACGACAATATAGCAGCGCCGTCCGGGCTTACCAGGCTCCCTGTAAAAACGGGTTATGCAGTCGCTCTTCACCGAGCGTTGAGAGCGGGCCGTGACCTGGAATAAAGGTAATCTCATCCCCCAACGGCAGCAGTTTGTTCTGAATAGAAGCAATCAGCTGGTTGTGATCGCCACGCGGGAAGTCGCTACGCCCGACGCCCCCTTTAAAGATCACATCACCGGAGATCAACAGGCGTGAGACCGTATCAAAAAAGACGATATGGCCGGGCGTATGCCCGGGGCAGTGCAGAATCTGAAGCGTGACCTTACCCACGGTGACAGTATCGCCCTCTTCCAACCAGCGGTCAGGCATCAGCGGTTGACACTCCTCAAGGCCGAACATACGGCTTTGCTGCGGCAGCCCCTGAAGCCAGAACTCATCCTCTTTCTGAGGACCGATAATCGGAACCCCATAGTGCGCCGCCAGCTCTGCTGCCGCTCCCACATGGTCCAGATGGCCGTGAGTCAGCAGGATCTGGGTGACCGTCACCGCCTGAGCACTGACCTCTTCCCTGATGCGCTCTGCATCACCACCGGGATCCACCAGCGCGGCCAGTCGGGTTTCAGGGCACCAAATCAGCGAACAGTTCTGAGAGAACGCCGTTACCGGAATAATGTGATAGTTCATACCGCTCCCATTGCGCCCGTCACCGGGCCTTTCGTTAATTACCAGTGCCTTACCGGCCCGGTATCAATATGCACAAAGTTGCTACGTGGGTAGTATCCTACACCACCTGCGCGCATAGATAACGCGGCTTTGCGGACATTGCTTAACGAAAGACCTTCGATGTGGAAATCCATCGCCTGGCCTTTGGTATGGTAGCTGTGTTTCGCCACGCCCGAACTACGGGCGCGTAAGTGATTGTTGGTCGCCGGCGAGCGGTAACCGGAGATAAGCTGCACCGGTTTACTGGTTCCCAGCAGCCCCTGAAGGCGGTATAGCTGGTCAAACAGACCGGGGTCGATGATCTTAATCTTGTTGGCGCGAAAATCGCGGAAGAAGTGGTTTAAGCGACTCAGCTCATCCTGGATATAGTGTCTGCCGTCAAAAAATTCGGCTTTGATCGTCTCTCCGGTATGGAGATTGTTCATGGTCAGGATGCGCGGACGCGGCGTAGAGAGTGTGGCAAATGCAGAAGTCGGCAAGATGGCTACACCCAGGGCAGCCCCCCCCAACGCCAGCAATTTGCGGCGGTTAGCGTCGAATTTATCCATGATATCCGGGTCTACAGGTAAAAAATAAAAATGGAACAATAAATATGCACTTCTGGCGCACTCAGGCGCACCTTAACCGCCAAATCACAAGACGTCAAGATCGCGCCAGCCCGTGTCCTGCGGGCTCTGTAGCGATTCCAGCCCGCGAATGACACGAATTTACGACAGTTAATTTATTAGAATTACTGCATTTACTGGATGAGTTTTTGCGCTTTTGCCAGGATTTGTGCGCCCGATCGCGCGGTGAGATCGTAATTGTAAATATCTGTTCGAAATGCGGTCCGCCCGTCGTTATCGACAAATGCGGTCAGATAGTACAGATTTACCGGAATTCGCTGGCGAATGTTGACATAGCGGGTATTGCCCTCCTGAAGCGCGGAAGAGACGCGCGACGAATTCCAGCCGGCATCCTGCAACAGCATTCCTGCCAGTTCAGAGGCCTTATTGACCCTGACGCATCCCGAACTCAACGCCCGCTCGCTCTTGTTAAACAGCGCATGGTTTGGCGTATCGTGCAGATAGATGGCATCCGAACTCGGCATATTGAACTTATAGCGTCCCAGCGAATTATGGGGACCTGGCGCCTGCTGGAAGCGGAACGGAAGATTCGATGGGGTAATGGTCGCCCAGTCCACCTGCCAGGGATTAATCGCAGCGTTACTATTCCAGCCTCTCAGCACCTTGTAGTTATGGCGATCGAGATAGCCCGGATCGCGCCAGACCTTTGGCAGAATATCCTTGCGCGCCATGCTCATCGGCACGTTCCACGGTGGATTCACCACGACGTTATTTAGCGCACTGCTCATCATCGGCGTCTTGCGGTCGGGTCGCCCGACGATCACCCGGGAAGCCAGGGTCAGATTGCCGTCCAGGTAGTAAACCAGCGAGTAGTCGGGAATATTAACCAGAATGCCGGTACGAGTCTCGCCCGGCAGCAGGCGCAGACGCTGAATATTAAGCGCCAGCAGTGCGGCGCGCTGCTGCGGCGTCACGTTAAGCCAGTAACGCGTCGATGGCCCGATGACGCCGTCAGGCCCCAGCCCCTGCCAGGTCTGAAAGCGTTTTACTGCCGCCACCAGTTGACTATCGTAGGGCTGATTCGCACCGGAAGTCTCCTGCGATGTACTGACCGCGCCGCCGTCGTCCAGCATACCGGTGTTGCGTAGAATCTGTCGCAGCGCCGGAACGTCGCGGCTCCACTCGCCGGGACGCAGCGTTCTGCTCGCGTTCAACTGCGGCCACGGACGTTTATCCTGTAGCAGCTGGCGCAGCGATTGATGCATCTCGCGATACCAGGGGTGCTGCGGCACCAGCCCTTCCACGAAGGGGGCCAGACGGTCGTTATCGACGGCCAGCTGCCACTGGTTGATCACTGACAGCGGCGGCAGCGCCATCTTCCAGGCGCTCTCGCTGTATAACCAGCGATTACCCTGTGTCGGCATCGACGCGATAAAGTGCAGATACCCCAACAGCGCATCGGAAAGCACGACATCGCGCGCCATTCCCTGAACAGCAGGATCGGTCAGTGTTTCAACCCAGTTGCTGAAGCGAGGATGAACGCCTGCAATAGCGATTTCCGCCAGCTGTTGTTCAAAGGCACGAACCGCCTGAGCGTTACCCCACATGGGCTTCATGTCGCGTGCCACATAAAGCTGCGCCAGAGCGTCGGAATAGACCGGCGTATAGCCGGACGGCAGTACAGACTGCAGCCGCGCGCGGCTATCGGCTGCCGTGGTACCGTCATTGCCCGGCTGGCTGCCGTACAGCATCGCCATCGCCGGCGATGCGGGCGCGGTTTGCATCAGCCCAGGGTGTTCCAGGGTCGTTTCAGTACCATCAGCCGGTACCACGGCAGGCTCATCGGCCAGGGCGCTGGTCAGCGGCATCAGTCCCAGGCCCAGCGCCACGGCAGCAGCCAGTCGCTGGCGGCCCCAAAAATTCATAAGCAACATCCCTTGCCCCCTAATTCATCGCCTTTGCGTCAAAATGACAGGCTCTTACTCTCAGTATATAAAGAGAAAAATGGCTTTGCAGCGCCGAATGTAAAGAAATTTAAAGACACGAAACCACAAAGTCAATGGAAGAAAAAGAAGAGGCCCCTCACCGGAGGGGCCTGAAACTGATGACAAACCTGGGCCGAACGCGTTCGGCCAGAATTACCAGAAAAATAAACACGGAAAATCAATTCATTGATTTTCGGCTGATAACCACAAAGAGGGAAAAACCACGTTTTTTCCCTCTTTGTCATCAACCTGAGGCCCCTCACCGGAGGGACCTCTTTGTCAGTCACCGTCAGGAAGCATCCGCATCCGGCTCATCATCCTCGTCGGGTTCCGCGACCACTGGCTCGCTGCGCGGTAGCGTTTCAGGCAATGTCGCAGCAAATCCGCGTAGCCCCACCACGTGGACGTGTTCGATGTTCTGAACCACCTTACGCACCAGTTTATAGGTAGTCCCTTTCTCGGGGCTGATGTTCTCCGGCGCCGCGATCACCAGCTGCATCTCCAGACGTTCACACAGTTCGAACAGGGTGTTGATGGAGCGGGCATCAAGACGCGCCGCTTCATCAAGGAACAGCAGACGGCACGGCGAGATATCCTTGCCGCGCAGACGGCGAGACTCTTCCTCCCAGGACTGCACCACCATCACCAGAATCGACATACCGGTACCGATAGCCTCACCGGTAGAGAGCGCGCCACTCTCGGCACGCAGCCAGCCGTCCGAGCCCCTGTTGACTTCCACTTCCATCTCCAGATAGTTGCGGTAATCCAGCAGCTCTTCACCGATGGTTTGCGCCGTACGGTTGCCCATATCAATCTGCGGGTTCAGGCGCTGGTACAGCTTCGCCAGGGCTTCAGAGAAGCTCAGACGGCTGCTGTTAAACAGATCCTGATGCTGTTCATGCTCGGCAGACAGCACCTCCAGCAGGGTCGCATGGGCCTCACGCACGTTAACGTTGAGCCGCACGCTGTTCACCTGGCCAAAGGAGACGCTCTGTAGCCCCTGGTTGAGCATACGAATACGGTTCTGCTCGCGCTGGATGGTTTTGCGAATAATATTCGCCACGCTACGCGAGCTGATGGCCAGTTTCTGCTCGCGGGAAGTCAGCTCTTCCGTCAGGCGACCCAGTTCGATCTCCATCTGTTCGATGGCCTCGACCGGATCGTCGGTGCGAATAATATCCTGACGAATACGCTCGCGCAGATGCTGGTAGACCGCCACGAAGAACTGAATCTTACGCTCCGGCCGCTTCGGATCTTCCGACATGCGCAGTACGTCGCGCAGATGTTCGTTATCCGCCACCGCCTGACGCAGGGCACCGAGCGCCTTATCCGACATGGAACGCAGATCGTCGCCGGACTGATAAGCCAGCTCGCGGCGATGCAGACGCTTCTCGACGCCGTTTTCCTTCACCATACGCATTACCGCGCACCAGCCCGCCTTGGAGCTCACCACCTGCTCGCGCCTCTCGCGATAATCACGCTCCTGGCGCTTCAGGCGGCGGTTCAGGTTTTCCATTTCCGCTTCGCAATACGTCAGCTGTTTTTCCAGTTGGTTGCGGCGGGCACGGTTGTTACTGAGCGCAGTATGCAGCTCATCGCGACGCGCCCTGGCGCGCTCTTCTGCACCAGCATCGGCGCGCACGCCAATATCTTTCAGCTCACGGTAGAGATCGGCCAGCAGTTCGCGTTTGGTATCGAACGAACTTTTCAGCGAGGCCAGCAATTGATGGTACTGACTAAGCTGCGCGGCGTGGCTGCGCAGCGCTTCGCGGGCACGAGTTCGCTCGCTTTCCGCCTGCTCCAGACGACGGCGCAGCTTCTCGTTCAAATCGCTATTACCGCTCAGCATCTCCGCAGAGTCGCTGTAGCTGAAGTGAGCACGACGCTGCACCACTTCGGTCAGAGCAAAGGCCTGCTGACGGGCTTCACGCTGTACCTGCTGGGCATATTCATAATCTTGTTTCAGTTGTTCGAACTGCTCAGGGTCGTTTTGCAGAACCGATGCCACCTGCTCCAGGCGAATCAGTTGGTTGCCGTGCTGCTGAATAAAGCGCGTGGCTTCCTGCGCTTCGTCCAGACGCTCCTGAATTTCGTCGCAGCGATCGGCCAGGGTTTCATCTTCCAACAGACTCTGGCGCGGCAGCAGGCGGTTAAGCGCCGCCACGCCCTCTTTCGCCTGTTCGTACTGGGCCCGCTGCTGCTGGTTGTCGCTTTCGTGGTTGTTCAGCGCCCGCTCAATGTCGGTTTTACGGCTATTGAGCTGACGGATTTCCGCTTCGGGATCGTCTTCAAACGCCACCGACAGGTGCTGACCAATAAAGCGGCTGAAGGCCTGATGCAGACGCTGGGTTTTCTGAACGTCGAACGCCAGTGTGGCATAGCGCTCAGCCAGAGTTTCGCGTTCGGCATGCAGTTTTTCAATCCGGTTTTCGCGTGCAGCGCGACCAAATAGCGGCACTTCCGGGAAGCGGGAATAACGCCACTGGCGATCCGCCACTTTAACGACCACCGCCCCTTCCAGCTCTTCCGCACCGAAGACGCTATCATCAAAGGACTGCGGATCCCCTTCGATCAGATAGAGATCTTCCGGGCAGTCTTCCAGCGCGTCGAGCTGTTCGCGAATCAGCGAGAGATCCGGCACCACGATAGCGTGGCGCGACGGGCCGTACAGCGCCGAGAAGTACGGCGCGTCTTCAAGGCTGACATCATCGTAGATTTCTGACAGCAGCACCCCGCCGAAACGCTCCGCCAGCACGCTCAGGCGGCCGTCATCGGCACCGCCAGGCTGGCTCAGGCGTTCGATCTCTTCATCGACGGCGTTTTTACGGGCGCCGACTTCGTCGCGCTCCACGGTGGCTTCGCGCTCACGCTCCAGCAGTTGCTGGAGATACTCTGTCACTTCCGAACCGCTGGCGAACTCTTCACCGCTCTGCTCGCTAATCTGGCTCAGGCTGTTACGGGCCGCCAGCCAGACTGGCGCACGCTGGGTCAACAGACGAATTCGCCCCTGTAGCTGCTCCAGCTCCTGGCGCAGGTTCATGCGCTGTTCGCTGGCCTCGCTGACGCTGTCCTGCAGATCGGCGATGCGCGCTTCCAGCTCCTGCTGCAGCATCTCCAGCTCATCAGGCTGATACTGGCGTCCCTGACGTTTGCAGAATTCCGCCAGCAGACGTTCCGCCTCCTGCTGTTCGCGCAGGCGCTGCTCCAGTTCGCTCAAACGCATCCGCAGCCCCTGGGCCTGCTCCGCCTGATAGCGCTGTTCAGAGGCCTCGCGCAGCAGATCGCGCGCCACAGACCAGGCATCGCCACGGCTGACCGGGCCATGAATGGCCTCGACCAGCTTAAAGGCCTGCTCGAACTGGCTGTGGGCGGTCTGGGAAACGCTCATCTTCTGATCGAGATCGAGCAGCTTTTCGGTAGCCTCCTGCTCGCGCGCCTGGAAAGTTTCCTGCCATTCGGCAGCGCTTTCAGGCGCCAGATCCGGCAGGTGGCACAGCTCCCGGGCGCGTTCCAGCGCCTGTAGCGCCTGCTGGTACTGGATCGCACGGGTCTGCTGCACGTCGAGGGCCTGCTGGTAATCGGCGAGCTGGCTCTTCAGCTCGTCCACTTCCAGCTCCGCCGCTTCGGCGCGGGCCTCGTTTTCTTCCTGCATCTCCTGAGATTCAGCGACAATCTCACTCTGCTCTTCAAGGCGAACCTGTAGCTCTTCCAGATCCCCTTCATAGCGTTCGATTTTTTCCTGCTGACGTAGCGCGGTCTGCACCAGGTTCAGGTGGTCGCTGGCCGCCTGATAATCAGTTTCCAGATCGCCTTCGGCCCCGGCGTGTTCCGCCAGTTCGCGCGCCATCTCTACGTGCTTATACTGTTCGGTGGCCAGTTGCTGGCGCCCGGTATAGAGCTCACGCCGTAGATCCAGCGCCTGATCCAGATGGATGCGCCGCTCGTTGGCGTGGCGCATATAATCCGCCGCCACGTAGTTGGTCGCTTCGGAAATCAGGTGCTTAAACAGATCGCGATCCGACTGGGTAACGCGGATGGCCTCAAGGGTCATGCGGTTTTCGCGCAGCGCCGCTTCCATATCCTGGAACGCCTTACGCACGCCGCCGTTTTCCGGCAGCAGGTAGTCGCGCAGGGAGCGGGTAATAGCGCTGGAAATACCACCGTACAGCGAAGCTTCGATCAGTTTGTAGTACTTACTACGATCGGAAGCCGAACGCAGACGACGCGCCACGACGCCAAGATCGAACATCAGCGAGTGGTAGTCGGTGATGGAGTTAAACTGCTTGAACTGCACTCCCTCCATCGCTTCCATTTTGTCGCGCAGCTCCTGGAGCGTCAGCACCCGAGCCTGGCGATCGTTCAGGGTTTCGGTCAGCAACTGGGTCGGCTGAATCGCCGTCGGCAGCCCCTGAATGGCGAAGGGTTTGATATCCACTTTGCGGTCACGACCGGCGATCTGCTGCAGACGCACCCCAACCACCACACGCTGATGGCGCGAGTTGACCACATCCAGCACCGAATAACAGACGCCGGCGCGCAGCTTACCGTGCAGCCCTTTATCGCGCGAGCCGGAAGTCGCCCCGGCTTCGGTGGTGTTACGGAAGTGCAGCAGCGTCAGATCGGGAATCAACGCCGTGACAAAGGCCGCCATGGTGGTAGATTTACCGGCGCCGTTTCCTCCGGACAGGGTGGTGACCAGTTCATCCAGATCGAAAGTACGCGCGAAGAAACCATTCCAGTTAATCAGCGTCAGCGAACGAAATTTACCGCGTTCAATCATTGTCATCCTCGACGTTATCCTGGGAAGCCTCATCACTGTCGTCATCATTCAGCTGCAGATGGGACTCAACGGGCATCGCCTCGCCATCCCGAATAATGCGCAGCTGCGCCTCGCGCGGGTCATCTCCGGTACGCACATCGGCGCCAAACCGAAACACCGACTCCATAATCCGGAACTTGCTGCTGTCGTGACCGGTAAACCAGACCATGCCAAGGCGCCGCAGCCGGTTCAGCGAAGCGCGCATTTTTTCCTGCAGCTTCTGCCTGTCGAGATCCGAACCGGTAGAGCGATTATTCACCAGTTTCAGCAGCTTGCTCTCATCGGCCAGCGCCAGCAGTTCATCATAGAGTTCCTGCTGAGTAAAAATCCCTTCGTTCGCCAGGCGTTCCGGGCTGAGATAGAGATAACAAAGGATCTTACCCACCAGCATATCCAGTTCGGAAAGCACCGAACGCGGAATCAGCGTAGTAGAACGCGGACGCAGATAGAAAAAGCCCTCCGGCGCGCGGATAAGCTCCACGTTGTAGCGGGCATAGAACTCTTCCAGTTGTTCCTGGAAATCCATTAAAAAGGCGTGGTTATCCAGCTCATCCAACCCGATATGACGGCCAGATCGCAACTGGCTGTCGAGAGCCGGAAACAGTGGATTCGCCAGCGCCTGCGCCAGTTTAACTGGCATTAGTTGTTCAATATTTATCGATGACATGCGCCTGTACCCTGGCTCCGTAATCATTAATCGGCTGCCACGGAGCTGGCATACCGAGGAAATCTGCCCCTGCCACGCCCAGACGCACGGCCTGGTCGACGACAATACGCGCCACATCGAAATGACGGGCGCGCGGATATTGCGCCAGATACTCACGCATCACAACGCTGAGATCCAGCGGCACGTCCTGCTCTTTGTAGACTTTTAAAGCCTCTTCGATCATGCCGGCCAGCTGTTCGCGAATCTCGTTAAACTCTTCGAACTCCAGATCTACCGGCAGTTCACCGGTGACCTCTTCGTCGCGCAGCGCCATCTCTTCGTCGCGCATATCGAGCAGACGATCGGCCGAAGCATGGGTCAGCGCCCATGGCGCGTCGAAGTAGTTCTGTACCGACAGGCGCAGACGCTGGGCGAACACCCGGTTCTTATCCATATCGATTGCGGTACGGATAAATTTATGCACGTGGCGGTCGTAACCGATCCACAGATCCATCGCCTGCTGACCCCAGCTGACGATACGATCGAGCTTACTTTGCAGCTCATAGACCAGCCGACTAACGAAGTGCAGATCCTCACGGCCTATAATGGCCTCCTGAACCTGCAGCAGATTTGCCTGCAGCTTGTCGCCCGCCGCTTCCAGAGTGTCCTGCAATTCGCGCAGGGTGCCGGAGGTTTCCGACAGTAGAAGCTCACAGCTGCTAATCGCCGCGCGCCAGTCTTTATTCAGCAACTGAGCGATATCGTCTTTCACCTGCTGCTGCTGTTCGTCCATCACCCGCTGGGTCAGGTCGATACTGTCGAAAATCTCCGCCACCGAATATTTCAGCGGCGCAAAGACATTGCGGTGCCAGTGGAACTCGTCGCCCCCTTCCACGGCGGCGTCCGCCGCCCCTTTCAGTTCGCCCGCCACGACAGAGAGCTGCATGGAAAGGCGCAGCGTCGAAAACTCGCGCTGGCGGATATAGTAGTCGGTAATACCGATGCCCAGCGGCGTGAGGCGGTAAATGGCATTCCCTTCCGTCAGTTCACTGGTAAAGCGGTTAAGCAGGCGCTGGCGCACCATATCATTGATCGCATTATTGGCGCGCTGGGCGATGGTCTCGCCGCTCTGTCCATACGCGTCACTAACATGGCGAAAGGCGTCAACCAACTCCCCTTCACTCAGTTCCCCATCCAGCCGCTCGCCGTTCAGCGTGGCGATCGCCAGCAAAAAAGCCAGCCTGTCGCCAGGCAGCGAGATGGAGAAATCATTTTTTCTGGCCCAGGCAACCAGTTCTGGTACTGTCTGGGAAAAATCACTCATAGTTTATCCCTGATTTTCCGGCTTTTGTGCTGTTACATGAATGTAACGCCCCAGACTTATCCAGGGCTCCTGGCGGCAGTATGCGGTCTCCAGCGCCAGAAGTTGCTCAAAACATTCGCGTTGCTGCTGCTTTTCCCGCAGATAATCGTGAAACACCCGCACGCCGGTCTTACCGGTAATAAGCCAGCCAATCTGCTCCAGCCAGTCATAGACTTGCTCCGGCCGCAGCGGATTGTCCGGCGACAGGGTGCGTTTTTTACGTTTGGCCATGCCCTGCTGTACGTAAGCGAAATTACCGGCCACCATATTATGCAGCAGCAGGCCGTTCGCATTATAAAACATCAGCGACAGGGCTCCGCCTGGTTTCAGACAAGACCACAGGATGTCCAGCATCGACCGGGGATCCGAAACCCACTCCAGCACCGCGTGAAACAATATCAGATCGACGGGGCTTTCCAAATAATGCACCACCTCCTGAGCAGAACAATGTATGAAATGCATGTTCCCGCTCACACCTTTCTGCTCCGCCGCCTGCCGGGCGCGCGCCACCATTTCCGCAGAAAGATCGCACAGCGTCACCTGATGCCCCAGCGCCGCCAGCCGACAGGCCATCTGCCCGGCTCCGCCACCGGCATCGAGAATGCGTAACGGTCGGGCAGGCAGCGTCGCCAGCAGCGGCTCAAGATCCTGCCACAGAATAGCCTGACGCAGCTGGCCTTTGGTGGTGCCGTATATATTGCGGGCAAATTTTTCAGCCATGTCATCAAAATTGCGATCGCTCATCGCAACAGATCCCCGCTCTAAAGCCCCCATCGGGCAAAGGCGCTATTTTGTCATACCCGGGCGGATAATGAACCCTTATGATGTATGATCACGGGGTTTTAACCGCTATATGGTCAAAAAAGGAACCGGATTTGCTGCTTTTTGAACTCAAAAAATACCTCGGCGGCCTGCTGCTGCCGCTCCCTTTTCTGATGTTGCTGATGGGCATCGCTATTGTGCTGTTATGGTTCAGCCGCTGGCAGAAAACCGGGCGTACCCTGCTGACTCTGAGCTGGCTGGCACTGCTACTGCTGAGCCTGCAACCGGTGGCCGACAGGCTGTTGAAACCAATTGAATCGCGCTACCCTACCTGGCGCGGCGGACCGCCCGTCGAGGATATTGTGGTATTGGGCGGCGGTTACACCTGGAACCCGGAATGGGCGCCCAGCTCCAATCTCATCAACAATAGCCTGCCGCGGGTGGCTGAAGGTGTTCGACTGTGGCTGGCGAATCCGGGATCGCGGATGATCTTTACCGGCTATTCTGCCCCGACTAATCCGGTTACCACCGCCGAGGCTGGCGCCAGGGTGGCGGAAAGCCTCGGTGTGCCGCGTAGTGCGATTATCACGCTGGACAGCCCCAGGGATACCGAAGAAGAAGCCGCCGCAGTGGCTCAACTGCTGGGGGATAAACCCTTCCTGCTGGTGAGCTCTGCTTCGCACCTGCCCAGAGCGATGATCTTCTTCCAGCGCCAGGGGCTGCACCCTATTGCCGCCCCGGCCAATCAACTGGCGATTACCTCGCCGCTGCAGACCTGGGAGAAAGTGATGCCCTCCCCCCTGTGGCTCATGCATAGCGATCGCGTGGGCTATGAAACCCTGGGCCGCCTCTGGCAGTGGCTAAAAGGCCGTTCAGCTCAACCAGGGGAGTAACTCTTTGGCGGCGCGATCAAAGGCGGGGCGATTCATATGGCCATTGGTCACCAGACACGCTACCTCGCTCCACAGCAGATAGAGCCAGCGCCGCCACAGGAAGGATTCTGCTACCGGCGCCCGCTTCAGGTAGTGCCAGAGCAGGCTTTCCGGCATGCCCGATTCCCACAGCCGGAACAGTTCATACTCTCTGGGTGCCCACAGCGTCACGCCGGGATTGATTGCGGCAATCAGTTGGTCACTGCGGGCATCCTTAAGAAAACTGCGTAGGGTCAGATTGCCGTGCACCATCACCGCTACATCGTCAGCGTCATCGAGCAATAATTCCAGCGACGCCCTGGCACGCCACAGAGTACGCATATCCTGCATCGACAGCCCGGTATTGGTGAACTGGCCCAGGGTGCTCCATAGCACCTCAATCCGCTGTCGATACCACCTGGACCAGCTGTTGTGCTGAATACTGTCGATATCCCCCACATAACCGCCGCTGTCCACCCGGTGCCAGCTCAGGAGCGCTTCAACGATTTGATCTTTCAGGTGTGTCCAGCGCTCGGGAGTGCGGGCAGGCGCCTCCACCGATACGCCCCGCAACCGCTCCATCAGTAACAGCTCCTGACCGACGCGATCGTCATGGGTCATAATGCCGTAGACCACCGGCAGGCGCAGGCTGCCATGGCGCGCCAGCTGCGACATTTTCAGGCCGCACCGGGCGGCCAGCCCCGGAGAGCTAAAACATTTCGCCAGCAGCGGCAACGGATTACCCTGACTGTCGTAGAGCGCCCAGAGCACCGAATCCGGCGCTTCGCTGACGCACTCCAGACGGCTTAGCGTCTCTCCCAGTAAATGACTCAGTTCCCTGCGCAAACGTTCCATGACCTGGATACCTCCGGAAATACCTGGTCTTTATAATGGTACCGATGGCGGTGAAATACCCTCCACCAGATCAAATCCATACCGGGTGGCATAAAAAAACCTCCGTATCGGAGGTTTTTCTGGTTTAGCCCATCGCGGCGCGGACCCGTTCAAGGTCTTCTGGCGTATCCACGCCGGTGCCGGGCACCTTCCGGGCCACTGCGACATGGATTTTTTCGCCGTACCACAGCACCCGAAGCTGCTCCAGTTTTTCTAGCTGCTCAAGCGGGCTGGGCGCCCAGCTAACGTAGCGGCGGATAAAGCCAGCGCGATAGCCATAGATACCAATATGTCGCAACAGCGAATCGCCAGGCTCTTCGCGGGAGCGGGCAAAACGGTCCCGATCCCAGGGAATGGTGGCGCGGGAGAAATAGAGCGCGAAGCCTTTACTGTCGCACACCACCTTTACCGCGTTCGGGTTAAAAGCCTCTTGCGCATCCTCAATTGGCACCGCCAGCGTGGACATCCCCACGCCGCTGGCAATCAGGTTTTCCGCTACCTGACGCAGGTTTTCCGGCGGAATCATCGGCTCATCGCCCTGTAGATTCACAATCGGGGTATCATCGGCAAAGCCGCATTTTTCCACGACTTCTGCCAGACGCTCGGTACCAGACTCATGGTCGGCGCGAGTCATGCAAACTTCGCCCCCTGCGGCTTCAACGGCTTTCGCCACGTCCGTATGGTCAGTCGCTACGATAATACGCGTTGCGCCAGATTCCCGGGCACGTTCCAGTACGTGAACGATCATCGGTTTGCCGTGAATATCCATCAGCGGCTTGCCCGGCAGGCGGGATGACGCATAGCGGGCAGGAATAATGGCGACAAAACTCATGGGTTAGTCTCTTCCGCGCTGAGTGAACGGGCCTCGGTTTCCAGTAACACGGGAATACCGTCGCGCAGCGGAAATGCCAGGCTGTCTGGCTTGCAGATCAGCTCCTGCGTCTCTTTATTGAACCAGAGTTTGCCGTTACAGACCGGACAGGCCACGATTTCAAGTAGGCGATGATCCATAAATCCTCCAGAATGGACCGGGTAGCATAAGACGTTCAGCATACCACAGGCATGCCGGGAATTTCCCAGCCTTTGCCCCACCGCACCGCCAGTGCCTGAGGAGGTTGACCACAGACGATGCGGGTCGCCCCCTGCCAGCACGCAAAATCGCTTATCATCGTCTGTATCCCATCAATCATGCTTTGCCCAACGCGCACCTGTGACTCCAGCCACAGACCGATAATTTCCAGTACCCCGTCACGTCGCGCCATTCTGGCGTCCATGCGCCCCACCAGCTCGCCGCGCCACAGCAGGGGCAGCACAAAATAGCCGAACTGGCGTTTTGGCGCAGGCGTGTAACATTCCAGCCGGTAACGAAAACCGAACAACTGTTCGGCACGCTTACGGTCCCACACTACGGGATCAAACGGCGAGAGTACGGCTCCATGGGTGGCGCGTAACCGCCCGCTGCACGCGCGATCCAGTAGCGGTGCCAACGAGTGGTGCACCCACATCTCCCCCAGTCCTTCAACATCCACCGCAATTATCTGCTGGCGCTGCTGCCACTCTGCCAGCAGCGGCGACAGCGCCACGTGACGCAGGCGATAATAATCAGCCAGCCATCCGGGGCGAAAAATCCCCAGACTACGGGCGCTGTTTTCCAGCATTCTTCGTTCAGCATCCGGTCTGGGGAGCAGGTCTCGCTCATCCTGCCAGTCGGGCATCACCCGGCGGGCCAGGTCGTAAACACGCTGAAAGTTGCGGCGCTCGCGAACCATCAGGCGGCCATCGGTAAACAGCCCTTCCAGATGACGCTTGTGCGGCTTCCAGTCCCACCAGCCGCTGCTGCCCTTACGCGGATGCTCAAAGTCGGCAGCGCGTACCGGGCCATGATGTTCGATATGGCTTAGTAGCGCTTCGATCTCCTGCTGATGTTCACGCATCCAGTGAGCCCGGTACTTCCACCCCATCTTTTCCGGCTCCAGCATCCGGTGGCGTACCAGTGCGAAGTCACCCCGGGGGAGAAAGCAGGCCTCATGGGCCCAGTATTCGATGAGATCGCCGCGTGCCAGCGCTTCGTCCAGCCAGTTTATGGGATATGTGCCCAACCGACTGAACAGCACCAGATAAGGGCTACGGGCAACAACGTGAATGGTGTCAATCTGCAACAGGGACATACGAGAGATGGCTGCCAACAGCGCCTGTGGTCCGGTAGCGCGCCGCGGTTTTAGCAACAGCCCCTGGGCTGCAAGATGGAGCCGACGGGCGGCTCGCAGTGAAAGGGGAATTCTGGTCACGGGACTCCTCTACGCCTTCAGGCGTCAGGACCGCATACCACCACAGCGCGGCCTTAACGCACCAGGTTAAGTAGGTCGGTCATCAGGCGTTCTGCCTGTGAGCCGGTCAGTTGCGCCTCAACTGGCAGATACCACCAGTTTTCCCGGGCGAAGCTACGGCATTTAACCGCGTCCTTTTCAGTCATTAATAACGTCTGACCCGGCTGGCAGAAGCTGCTGACCTGCGCTTCGCTGAGGGCTTGATGATCCGCCAGCGCCAGGGTATTCACCGGCGTTACGCCGCACTGTTCAAGGGTAGCGAAAAAACGCGGCGGATGACCAATACCGGCCATGGCGACGACATCATGAAGTTCACGTGCCGGGCATCGCTCGCCGGTGAGCAGATTAACGGCATCGCCAGGCACCAGGCGCATCGCGATTTCACCGGGGCGCGGTTGACCGCCGTTGGCAATCACCGCATCCACGGACTTCAGTCGCCCGGCACGTTCGCGCATCGGCCCGGCCGGTAACCACCAGCCGTTACCGAAGCGACGCACGCCATCAACGACCACCACCTCTTTATCGCGCGCCAGCGCATAGTGTTGCAGGCCATCATCGGTAATCACGATCTGCGGCGGCGTTTCCAGCGCCAGCAGCGCCTGCACCGCCTGACTACGCACCGGCGCCACCGCCACCGGCGCACCGGTACGCTGATAAATCAGTAACGGTTCATCACCTGCTTCGAGGCTGGAGGTCTGCGGCGTTAGCAGTAGCGGATACTGTGAAGCCTTACCGCCATAGCCGCGAGAGACCACGCCAGGGCGTATGCCGCGCTGCTGGAGTTGTTCCACCAGCCACACCACCACCGGCGTTTTCCCGTTACCGCCCGCGGTCAGGTTGCCCACTACCACAACCGGCACCGGCGCCTTCCAGACCTTACTCCAGCCCAGCCGGTAACCCAGTCGTCGCACGCCACTTATCAGCCCATACAGCAGGGATAACGGCAGCAACAGTAGCCAGAGCGGCGATCGTCCGGACCAGATCTTCTCTATCATTGGCCAAACTGCATCCGGTGAAGCTGGGCGTAAACACCTTTATGCTCCAGCAGTTCGGTATGTGAACCCCGTTCCACAATTAGCCCATCTTCCACCACCACGATCTGATCGGCCTGTTCGATCGTAGACAGGCGGTGAGCAATCACCAGCGAGGTACGGTTTTTCTGGAGTTCATCCAGCGCCGCCTGAATGGCGCGTTCAGATTCGGTATCCAGCGCTGAAGTGGCTTCGTCAAGGATCAGAATCGGACTGTCGCGCAGTAGCGCACGCGCGATGGCGATACGCTGACGCTGACCGCCGGAAAGCAGCACCCCGTTTTCGCCAATCACCGTATCCAGCCCCTCGTCCATCTTCTCGATAAAGTCCATGGCATAGGCCATGCGCGCCGCCTTCTCGATATCCTCGCGGCTGTACTGTTCAGTACGCGCATAGGCGATATTGTTAGCGATGGTATCGTTAAACAGATGCACATTCTGAGAGACCAGCGCAACCTGGTCACGCAACGATGCCAGGGTATATTCGCGAATGTCATTGTTATCGATACGAATTTCACCCTTATCGATATCGTAGAAACGGGTGATCAGACTGGCTATCGTCGACTTACCGGAGCCGGAACGCCCTACCAGCGCCACCGTTTTGCCCGCCGGAATGGTCAGGTTGATATCGCGCAACGCCGGCGTTTCGCGGCCCGGATAGCTGAAGGTCACATCGCGGAACTCAATATCGCCCTGAGAACGTTTGATAACCTTAGTACCGGTATCCTTCTCCTGTTCGGTGTCGAGAATACTGAACAGGGTCTGGCAGGCCGCCATACCGCGCTGGAACTGGGCGTTAACGTTAGTCAGCGATTTCAGCGGACGCATCAGCGCAATCATAGACGAGAAGACCACGGTGATAGTCCCTGCGGTCAGGTTTTCCATCACGCTGGGAAAGCTGGCGGCATAGAGTACAAATGCCAGCGCCAGGGAGGCAATAAGCTGGATCAGCGGATCGGAGATAGAGGTGGCGGAAACCATACGCATCCCCTGCTGACGCATTTTATTGCTTACCTTGTTAAAACGCTCTGCTTCCACCTGCTGACCGCCGAAAATCAGGACCTCTTTATGGCCTTTCAGCATCTGCTCAGCGCTGGTGGTCACCTGCCCCATGGTGTTCTGCATGTTCTTACTGATGCTACGAAAGCGTTTGGAGACCACGCGAATGGCGAAGGAAACGATGGGCGCCAGCACGATCAAAATCATCGACAGCTGCCAGCTGTAGTAGAACATCATAATGAACAGGCCGATGATAGACGCCCCTTCGCGCACCACGGTAATCAGAGCGCTGGAAGAGGAAGAGGCCACCTGCTCGGAATCATAGGTAATACGCGACAGCAGCGTACCGGTGGACTGCTTATCGAAAAAGGCCACCGGCATGCCCATCATATGGCCAAACAGGCGGCGACGAATTGTCATGACCACCTTTCCGGAAACCCAGGAGATGCAGTAGCTGGATATATAGCTGGTCACGCCACGCAGAACCATCAGCCCGATGACCACCAGCGGCATCCAGAGCAGCACGGAACGGTCAGTTTTACCAAAGCCGTCATCCAGTAACGGTTTGAGCAGCGATAGCATAAAGGTATCGCTGGCTGCATTGAGGATTAAGGCTATCCCTGCCACGATCAGACCTGTTTTAAAAGGTGCAATGACTGGCCACAGTCGGCGGAAAGTCTGCCATGTGGAGAGATCTTTATCGTTGTGCATTAAGTCGAACCAGCTGTTAGCATTGATGAAATAGCCGCATATTCTACCTGTTAACCGGGGCCACGCCAAACCACTGATGGTACCAACGGGGCAAAATTTGCGCTCTGAAGCTCGTCAGGCGTGGTTTTTCCTCCCCAAAGCGTAGCGTAATCTGGCCATGTCGCGCCGTGTCATACCATGCGATATTGCGCTGCCGATAGCGCCTGACCACAACCACAGAGGGCAACCGCCAGGCGCTGTAGCGCGCCAGAGAAGCGATGGCCAGTTCCGGATTTACCTGACGCAAAAGCGCTGGCGTGGAGGAAGTACGGCTACCATGATGGGGGACCTGCAGCACATCGGCACGCAGCGCTTTGCCCTGACTGCGGACCATGGCCTGCTCAGCGACGTTTTCGATATCGCCGGTCAGCAGAATACTGTGGCGCCCGTCGCTAATCTTCACCACGCATGAACGATTATTGCCCACCCCGCGCCAGCTGCGAGGCGGCCAGTGCACTGAAAAATCCAGTTCCTGCCACCGCCAGCGCATCCCCTGCCAACAGGGCATATGGTCTTTTTCACCCAACGAGCTTCGCACCCGCATCATTGGCCAAATCGCGCGCAGGCTGGCCAGCCCGCCGCTGTGATCCAGATGCTCATGGCTGAGTATCAGTCTCTGGGGCACCAACCCCTGCCAGCGTAGCCAGGGGGCGATGATACGCTGACCGGCATCGCCTCCCGGCCAGCTATTACCGCTGTCATACAGCAACGCCCGCCCGTTGCGCTCCACCACTATCGCCAGCCCGTGGCCAATATCCAGCATATGTACCTGCCAGCCTGGCTGCGCGGTCTGGCGCCATAAAGGCGTACCCAGTAATGCCAGAATCCCCAGCGTCAACCCGGGAAAATAGCGCCACCCCCACAGGCGCCACAGCACCACGCCAAACCAGGGAAACAGCATGACGGCAACGGCGCGGGCGTCCAGTTCCAGCCACCCGGCAGGCAGTGCGTTCAGGCAGTAAAATAGCGCCGCCAGCGAGCGATCCGCCATCCACAGAAATCCGTAAGCCAACGACGGTATCGCCAGCGTCAGCAATGCGGCCAGAATCAGCGGCACCGTGACCAGCGAAACCAAGGGTACCGCCAGTAAATTGGCAACCCAGGCGGTCAGACTAACGCCATGAAAAATGGCCGCCTGGAGCGGTAACAGCAGCAACCCAATTCCCAGCTGCAGATGACACAACCCCAATGGGTAACGTAGCAGTAGCGGAAGGCGTTGCCCGGTAAAGGGCATCCACTGATACCAGAACAGCAGTCCGGCCACCGCACCGGCGGAAAGCAGGAAACTGTCGGAAAGCAGCGCCATGGGATCGGCAAACAAAATGCCCGCTACACAGCATAGCCAGACCCGCCAGCCGTGCCAGTCACGCCCACTCAACCGCAGTAGCGCCCAGATGATCAGCGCCCACATGCTGCGCAGCGCTGGCGGTTGCGCGCCAGCCAGCCAGGTGTAGCTCAATGCCAACAGCAGGCTGGCCAATAGCGGGAAGCGCCAGCCGATTCTCACCGTGCCCAGCAAAGGCTGAACCAGACGCGCCAGTAGCCAGCCAACGCCCGCCGCCAGGCCAATATGCAGCCCGGATATCGCCATCAGGTGCGCCGTGCCGGTATCACGCAGTAGCGTTTTGATCTCTGCGGCAACCTCCGCACGTTCGCCAAACGCCAGCGCGATCAGCGTCTCCTGCCACACAAGCCCCTGAGTCAGCGCCCGGGTGTGTGCCATCAGTCCCTCACGTGCGCCACAACCGGCGGTAATACGGCTGGCGGAGACAACTCGCCCTCGTAGCACCTCGCCACGGGCTACCCCATAACGCTGGGCATCGAATCCCCCCTGATTGAGCCGGGCATGAATCGGCGACAGGCGCAGCGTCATGCGCCAGCGCTGGCCAGGACAGACGGTTTCATCGGTGGTAAACCCCTGGATCCTCACCATGGGCCCCGGAGTAAACCAACGCAAGCCGCTGTGCAGTAGCTGTACCTGACGTACCTGCCCTGCTTCAAGGCGAGTGACGCTCACCTCAGCCTCAAGCGGATGTTTGGTCAACGCATAGGCTGGCCACAGCGCAGCATGCGCTGCCAGCACTCCCCAGCAGGCAACACACAGAACCAGCGCCAGATAGCCGCCTGCCCGTGGCGCTAACCACGTACCACACCCGGCGCAGCAGCCCGCTATCGCCATCAGCCCATATATCCATCCCGGCCCCGGTAACGACGGTAACCACAGCAATGGCGCCAGGCCAATTAACACACACAGAGACACTCCCGTAACCGACACCGCCACCTCCTTTTTCATCCAGTCTGGCGGCGGTGTACCGCATCGTCATCCACGTGATTTCAGGACTGCGTACCGGTTTCCGGTAAACAGGCACGGCAGTGCAACAGCGACAGACATCATGGAAGCGGAATTCAGAAACTGAACCAACGGGCAGGCGCGACATCGGGCAGGTAGAAAAGAAAAAGGGCGCCCCTCAGGGCGCCCTCTGGCAGCAGTCAGACTGTGCTTAACCGTAAATATTAGCGCGATCGCGTAACTCTTTACCCGGCTTAAAGTGGGGAACGTATTTACCTTCCAGTTCCACCTTGTCGCCCGTTTTCGGGTTACGCCCAACGCGCGGCGCGCGGTAGTGCAAGGAGAAGCTGCCAAACCCCCGGATTTCAATACGCTCGCCCTGGGCAAGAGTAGAGGCCATATGTTCCAGCATCTCTTTTACCGCATCTTCCACGGTTCTGGCCGGGATATGGGTGTGCTGGCTGGCAAGTCTTTCAATCAATTCTGACTTGGTCATGTTTCCTCCGGTTTCCTTCAGGAATAGATTTTACAGCTCTCATCGAATAAAGGCGGCCGTAGCCGCCTTTTATTTAGCGCCCTTACGGGATTACTCGCCTTTCGCCGCTTTGAAAGCTTCAGCCATAGCGTTGGTGAAGTTGCCTTCTTCCTGCTTGTTGTTCACAGAAGCGATAGCATCTTTCTCGTCAGCTTCGTCCTTCGCACGAACAGACAGGCTGATAACGCGGTTTTTACGATCAACGCCGGTGAACTTAGCTTCAACGTCGTCGCCCACGCTCAGAACCTGAGTGGCGTCTTCGATACGGTCGCGAGAAGCTTCAGAAGCGCGCAGGTAACCCTCTACGCCGTCAGCTAATTCTACTGTAGCACCTTTCGCGTCTACAGCAGTCACTTTACCGTTAACGATCGCACCTTTCTTGTTCAGCGCAACGTAGTTGTTGAACGGATCTTCTGCCAGCTGCTTAACGCCCAGGGAGATACGCTCACGCTCTGCGTCGACCTGCAGAACCACGGCTGCGATTTCATCACCCTTCTTGTACTCGCGAACGGCTTCTTCGCCAGCCACGTTCCAGGAGATGTCAGACAGGTGAACCAGACCGTCGATGCCGCCGTCCAGGCCGATGAAGATACCGAAGTCAGTGATAGACTTGATTTTACCTTCAACGCGATCGCCCTTGTTGTGGGTCTCAGCAAACTGCTGCCACGGGTTGGCTTTGCACTGCTTCAGGCCCAGGGAGATACGGCGACGCTCTTCGTCGATGTCCAGAACCATAACTTCCACAACGTCGCCCACATTAACAACTTTAGACGGGTGGATGTTTTTGTTGGTCCAGTCCATTTCGGAAACGTGAACCAGACCTTCAACGCCTTCTTCGATTTCAACGAAGCAGCCGTAGTCGGTCAGGTTGGTAACGCGACCAGTCAGGCGGGTGCCTTCCGGATAACGCTTAGCGATAGCGACCCACGGATCCTCGCCCAGCTGCTTCAGGCCCAGGGATACACGAGTACGCTCGCGGTCGAACTTCAGCACTTTAACAGTGATTTCGTCGCCCACGTTGACGATTTCGCTCGGATGCTTAACGCGCTTCCAGGCCATATCAGTGATGTGCAGCAGGCCGTCAACACCGCCCAGATCAACGAATGCACCGTAGTCAGTGAGGTTCTTAACGATACCTTTAACTTCCATGCCTTCCTGCAGGTTTTCCAGCAGCTGATCGCGCTCGGCGCTGTTTTCAGACTCGATCACCGCACGGCGGGAAACAACAACGTTGTTACGCTTCTGGTCGAGCTTGATTACTTTGAATTCCAGCTCTTTGCCTTCCAGATGCACGGTGTCGCGTACCGGACGCACGTCTACCAGGGAACCCGGCAGGAACGCACGAATGCCGTTCAGCTCAACAGTGAAGCCGCCCTTGACTTTGCCGTTGATAACACCAGTAACGGTTTCTGCTTCTTCGTAGGCTTTTTCCAGCATCAGCCATGCTTCGTGACGCTTGGCTTTCTCACGAGACAGCAGGGTTTCACCGAAACCGTCTTCTACTGCATCCAGAGCAACGTCAACTTCGTCACCCACCTGGATTTCAAGTTCGCCCTGGGCGTTTTTGAACTGCTCAGCCGGAATGGCAGACTCAGACTTCAGACCGGCGTCAACCAGTACAACGTCTTTGTCGATAGCAACAACAACACCGCGAACAATGGAACCCGGACGGGTTTCGATTTCTTTCAGGGACTCTTCAAAGAGTTGAGCAAAAGATTCAGTCATGTTTAATCTTCAGGATCACTTTTTAACGTCCACCTAGCTTCATGCCGGATGGGGTTGTTTAACATGCCCGCAAACACTCCATTGCCGCGGGTACTGCAAATTCTGTCGCTTATGCGAGCGCCAGCTTTTCGCGGGCGCATTGTAGCGCTTTTTCAATAACTTGCTCAATGCTCAAACGCGTTGAGTCCAGTACCAGAGCATCTTCTGCCGGTACCAGAGGCGCTACTGACCGATTACGATCGCGGGAGTCGCGTTCCTGTATCTCGGCCAAAAGGCGTTCAAAGTTAACACTAAAGCCCTTCTCCTGCAACTGTAGCATACGGCGGCGCGCACGCTCCTCAGAAGAGGCGTCGAGGAATATTTTTACCGGCGCATCAGGGAAAACGACGGTCCCCATATCACGCCCGTCGGCGATAAGCCCGGGGGCTTCCCGGAAAGCGCGCTGACGGCGCAACAGGGCTTCGCGCACCCGGGGAAACGCCGCTACCTGTGAAGCGGCATTGGCCACCTCCTGGGTACGGATTTCACCGCTGACATCCTCGCCTTCCAGAATGACCTGTAGCTCCTCTTCCTCTGCCACAAAGCGCACGTCAAGGTGCGCGGCCAGAGGAGCCAGCGCCTCTTCGGACTCAAGATTTACCTGATGGTGCAGCGCTGCCAGCGCCAGTACCCGATAGATCGCGCCGGAATCCAGCAGATGCCAGCCCAGCGCGGCTGCCAGCGCCTTGCAGAGTGTGCCTTTGCCAGCGCCGCCGGGGCCATCGACTGTAATCACAGGTGCCGTCATCTTGTTCTCCTTTTATAGCCTGCCCCCACTCTCAGCCCACGCGGCGACGGCAATACGCCGCCGGATGCTTCCGGGATACGTCGGGCACAGGCGGCCATACATAAACGCGGCGCATTATACGCTGCAAGCCGCCTGACTGTTATCCTAAATACGTCATAACCGGAACAATCAGGCAGAGTGTAGAAGAATTCAGCGATGGGGAGTGTAATGAAGCGTCAGGAAGAGGCCCCGAATTAGAGGCCTCTTTGCCGATCAGGCAAGCGTGCTGATGCCAGAAAGTTTCTCGAAATAATCCGGGAAGGTTTTGGCGGTACAGCCGGGATCCAGAATCGTTACCGGCGTATCAGATAAGGCCACCAACGAGAAGCACATCGCCATACGGTGATCGTTGTAAGTGCCGATTTCAGCAAATTTAAGCTGCTGCGGCGGTGTAATGCGGATGTAATCCTCACCCTCTTCAACCTCGGCTCCCACCTTACGTAGCTCGGTCGCCATGGCGTAAAGCCTGTCGGTCTCTTTCACCCGCCAGTTATAGATGTTGCGCAGGCAGGTCGTGCCGCGGGCAAACAACGCCGCGGTAGCGATGGTCATCGCCGCATCAGGAATATGGTTCATATCCATATCAATGGCGTTCAGTTCGCCGCGGGTGCAGGCAATATAGTCATCACCCCAGACGATCTTCGCGCCCATTTTTTCCAGCACGTCGGCGAACCGGATATCGCCCTGCACGCTATGACGACCGATACCGCTGACGGTCACGGTACCGCCCCGGATAGCCGCGGCGGCCAGGAAGTAAGAGGCCGATGAAGCATCCCCTTCGACCAGATAGTCGCCCGGCGCCTGATATTGCTGGCCGGCGCGTACGATAAAGCGCTGGTAGTTGTCATTTTCCACGTCAACGCCAAAGCTCTTCATCAGATGCAGGGTGATATCAATATAGGGTTTTGAAACCAGTTCGCCCTTAATCGTAATCAGAGTGTCTTCCGGCGCCAGCGGCGCAGTCATCAGCAGCGCGGTCAGAAACTGGCTGGAAACGCTGCCGTCGACCGACACCTTCCCGCCGCGAAAGCCGCCCCGCAGGCGCAGCGGCGGGTAATCCTGCTGCTCCAGATAGTCGATCTGCGCGCCGCCCTGACGCAGGGCATCCACCAGATGGCCGATGGGGCGCTCTTTCATGCGCGGCTCGCCGGTCAGTACGATGTCGTTGTCTGCCAGGCACAGCGCCGCCGCCAGCGGGCGCATAGCGGTACCAGCATTCCCCAGAAACAGCTCCAGCGCGCCGGAAGACTGCAACGGGCCGCCCACGCCAGTGACTTCACAGATGGTGCGATCGTCGGAAAGCTGATAGCTCACACCCAACGCCTTAAGGGCATTAAGCATATGGCGTACGTCATCGCTGTCCAACAGATTGGTCAGACGCGTGGTGCCATTGGCCTGAGCCGCCAGTAACAACGCACGGTTAGAAACGCTCTTGGAGCCGGGAAGATGGATAGCGCCGTCAACGCGGGCAATCGGCTTCAGGGTCAGGGATTCCTGCATACAGTCAAAAACTCTCAATAAAAATAGCCAGCCCCGTACTCAAGGTACGGGGCAAAGACGCATCCGGATTACCCGTGACGTCGTTCGAAATCGACCATAAAGTCGGTTAGTGCCTTCACGCCTTCCAGCGGCATGGCGTTATAAATGGAGGCGCGCATCCCCCCCACGACCCGATGGCCTTTCAGCGCGTGCAGCCCGGCAGCAAAGGACTCTTCAAGGAACAGCGCATCCAGCTTGCTGTCCGCCAACTGGAACGGCACGTTCATTCGTGAGCGGTTGGCGTCGGCGACATCGTTGCGGTAGAAATCGCTGCGATCGATGGTGCCATACAGTAGCGCCGCTTTTTGCTGGTTAATGGCCTCCATGGCAGGCACACCGCCTTTGCCTTTCAGCCACTTAAAGACCAGCCCCGCCAGATACCAGGCGAAGGTGGGCGGCGTATTGAACATGGAGCCGTTCTCGTTCAATACGGTGTAATCCAGGATCGAAGGACAGGCCTTGCTGGCTTTACCCAGCAGGTCTTCACGCACGATAACCAGCGTCAGCCCTGCCGGGCCGATATTCTTCTGAGCTCCGGCGTAGATCAGGCCAAAACGGCTGACATCAATAGCGCGGGAAAGAATGGTGGAGGAGAAATCCGCCGCGACCACGACGTCGTCACCGAAGTCCGGCGTTTCATCAATAGCGATACCGTCGATGGTTTCGTTCGGGCAGTAGTGGAGCCAGGCGGCGCCCGGCGTCGGCTGCCATTCGCGCATCGGTTTCAGGGCGCGCTTACCGTCGACGGTAATTTTGGCATCGATAACGTTAGGCGTCAGATATTTCTTCGCCTCTTTAACCGCGCTGGCCGCCCAGTATCCGCCATCCACGTAGTCAGCCGTGGTTTTGTCTCCCAACAGATTGAGCGGCAGCGCCGAAAACTGGCCCCGGCCCCCGCCGTGGCAGAACAATACCCGGTAGTTATCCGGGATTTGCAGCAGATCGCGTAAATCTTTTTCCGACTGCTCAGCCACCCCGATAAACTCCTTGCTGCGATGGCTGATCTCCATCACGGAAGTCCCTAAGCCCTGCCAGTCGCACAGCTCTTCCTGAGCCAGTTTAAGGACATCTACCGGCAACATAGCCGGACCGGAACTAAAGTTATAGACCTGCGTCATTTCCCTCACCGAATGTATTAAGCAATCTGTTTCTTCTGTGGCTATCGGTTTTATCACTCAGTGGTGCCGCCTGCAACGGATAATCCCTGAGGTTAAGGGTTTGCCGCCCCGTGCAAGCCAGAGATTCAACCAGAAAAACACGCCCCCCTGGCAGAATTATCTGGCCCCCCTGCCAGATACCCACCATTAGCCCACCATTTTTCTTTATTTCCCCCCGCCCGGGAAGATGGCACCCCGCCGCCAAAACCCGTATCATTGCGCGCTTTGCGTACGACGAAAGTGAACAGCTATGACTCAAACCTTTATTCCCGGTAAAGACGCCGCGCTGGAAGATTCCATCGCCGGTTTCCAGAAAAAGCTCGCCGACCTGGGCTTTAATATTGAAGAGGCCTCCTGGCTCAACCCGGTTCCCAATGTCTGGTCTGTGCATATTCGCGATAAGGAGTGTCCGCTGTGTTTCAGCAACGGTAAAGGGGCCACGGAAAAAGCCGCGCTGGCATCGGCGCTGGGCGAATATTTTGAGCGCCTGTCCACCAACTATTTCTTCGCCGACTTCTGGCTGGGAGAAAGTCAGGCTAACGCTCCCTTCGTGCATTATCCTAACGAGAAGTGGTTCCCGATCCCGGCGGACGATAGCCTGCCGGAAGGGATCCTGGATCCGCGTCTGCATGATTTCTACGATCCGGATCGCGCGCTGACCGGCAGCCAACTGGTCGACCTGCAGACCGGTAACACCCAGCGCGGCGTGTGCGCCCTGCCCTTCGTACGTCAGTCGGATAATCAGACCGTTTATATTCCGATGAACATCATCGGTAACCTGTACGTGTCTAACGGCATGTCGGCGGGCAACACCGCCAACGAGGCGCGAGTTCAGGGACTGTCCGAAGTTTTCGAGCGCCATATTAAAAACCGGATTATCGCCGAGAGTATCAGCCTGCCGGAGATTCCGGGCGAGGTACTGGCACGCTATCCCGCCGTGGTGGCCGCCATTGAAAAGCTGGAGGCCGAAGGCTTCCCGATCTTTGCCTATGACGGCTCGCTGGGCGGTAAATATCCCGTGATCTGCGTAGTGCTGTTTAACCCGGAAAACGGCACCTGCTTTGCTTCGTTTGGCGCCCATCCTGACTTCGGCGTGGCGCTGGAGCGTACCGTTACCGAACTGCTTCAGGGCCGTAGCCTGAAGGATCTGGATGTCTTTACCCCGCCAACCTTCGACGACGAAGAGGTAGCCGAACACGCTAACCTGGAGACGCACTTTATCGACTCCAGCGGCCTGATCTCCTGGGATATGTTTAAACAGGATGCCGATTACCCATTCGTGGACTGGAACTTCTCTGGCACCACCGCCGAAGAGTTCGCCGCGCTGATGGCCATCTTCAATGCCGAAGATAAAGAGGTCTACATCGCCGACTACGAGCATCTGGGGGTTTACGCCTGCCGCATTCTGGTGCCGGGCATGTCCGATATCTATCCGGCGGAAGATTTGTGGCTCGCCAATAACAATATGGGCAGCCACCTGCGCGATACCATCCTGAGTCTGCCGGACAGCCGCTGGCAGAAAGAGGAATATCTGCAGTTGATTGAACGCCTGGACGACGAAGGACTGGATGATTTTACCCGGGTTCGCGAACTGCTGGGTCTGGCCACCGGGAAAGATAACGGCTGGCACACCCTGCGCATTGGCGAGCTGAAGGCTATGCTGGCTCTGGCAGGCGGCGATCTGGATCAGGCGCTGATCTGGACCGAATGGACCATGGAGTTTAACGCTTCCCTCTTCAGCCCGGAGCGCGCCCGCTACTACCGCTGTCTGCAAACCCTGCTTCTGCTATCAATGGAAGAGGAGCGCGAACCGCTACAGTACCTGAATGCCTTTATCCGTATGTACGGGGCTGACACGGTCGACGCCGCCAGTCAGGCGATGAGTGGTGAAGCCCCCTTCTACGGGCTGCAGACGGTAGACAGCGATCTGCACGCCTTCCCGGCGCATCGCGCGCTGCTGGGAGCCTGGGGAAAACTTCAGCGCGCCAAGGCGCAATTCCAGACCAAAGCGCAATAAAATTGATTCTACCCCTCTTGGGGTAGAGAGGATTTTGCTATATTACGGGGCGTTTCTGACGCCCCGTTTTTTTATTTTGCGCAGCGTCGCTCAGATGTAACTCTGCGGTTAAATATGGGTAAATAAATAATTTACCCGTCTTGCCTTTCAGTTACTTAATTTCATCAATAATTCAAATAAATTAACCGCACAGGAGGAGGAATCGAAAATATTTCAACTCAACACGTAAATCTTAAAATTTATTTTTACTAATTAATTCAATCAATTACACTGAAAATGTGCATTAAACACACATTTATCAGGCCCATTAGCCAGGCGAGATATGATCTGCATCAAATTCTCATCTATAATGCTTTGTTAGTATCTCCTCGCCGACTTAGTTAAGAGAGAGTTAGTGTGAAAGCTGACAACCCTTTTGATCTGTTACTCCCACCCGCTATGGCGAAAGTTGCCGAAGAAGCGGGTGTTTATAAGGCAACAAAACATCCGCTGACCACTTTTTTTCTGGCCATTACTGCGGGCGTCTTCATCTCTATCGCTTTCGTCTTTTATATCACTGCCACAACGGGCACTGCCGATATGCCTTACGGCATCGCCAAACTGATCGGTGGTATCTGTTTCTCTCTCGGCCTTATTCTTTGCGTGATCTGCGGCGCCGACCTGTTTACCTCTACGGTACTGATTGTGGTCGCCAAAGCCAGCGGCCGGATCAGCTGGGGACAACTGGCAAGAAACTGGATTAACGTCTATCTTGGCAACCTGATCGGCGCACTACTTTTTGTTCTACTCATCTGGCTGTCCGGTGAGTATATGGTGGCAAATGGCGGTTGGGGACTGAATGTCCTGCAGACGGCCGACCACAAAATGCATCACACATTTATCGAAGCCGTATGCCTCGGTATTCTGGCCAACCTGATGGTTTGCCTGGCGGTCTGGATGAGCTACTCCGGCCGCAGCCTGATGGATAAGGCTATGATTATGGTGCTCCCCGTCGGCATGTTTGTCGCCAGCGGCTTTGAGCACAGCATTGCGAATATGTTTATGATCCCCATGGGCATCATGATTCGCAACTTCGGCTCACCAGAATTCTGGCAGGCGATTGGCGCTACGCCGGAAAGTTTCTCACATCTGACCGTAACCCATTTCATCACCGATAACCTGATTCCGGTGACTATCGGTAACATCATCGGTGGTGGTTTACTGGTTGGATTGACGTATTGGGTGATTTATCTGCGCGGCGGCGACAAGCACTAAGTCTCGCCGGGCGGTAAATAAGAACTCCACATTAGAAGGTAGGTGTTACATGTCCGAGCTTAATGAAAAGTTAGCCACAGCCTGGGAAGGTTTTGCTAAAGGTGACTGGCAGAATGAAGTCAACGTACGTGACTTCATCCAGAAAAACTACACCCCGTATGAGGGCGACGAATCCTTCCTGGCGGGCGCTACCGATGCGACTACCCGTCTGTGGGATGACGTTATGGAAGGCGTTAAAATCGAAAACCGCACTCACGCGCCGGTTGATTTCGATACTGCCGTAGCTTCTACCATCACCTCTCACGATGCCGGCTACATCATCAAAGATCTGGAAAAGATCGTGGGTCTGCAGACTGAAAAACCGCTGAAGCGTGGTCTGATTCCGTTCGGCGGCATCAAAATGATCGTTAACTCCTGCAAGGCGTACGATCGTGAAATCGATCCGGAAATCCTGAAGATCTTCACCGAGTACCGTAAGACCCACAACCAGGGCGTATTCGATGTTTATACTCCGGACATCCTGCGCTGCCGTAAATCCGGCGTGCTGACCGGTCTGCCGGATGCCTACGGCCGCGGTCGTATCATCGGTGACTACCGTCGCGTTGCGCTGTACGGTATCGACTACCTGATGAAAGACAAATTCGCCCAGTTTACCTCTCTGCAGACCAAACTGGAGAACGGCGAAGATCTGGAAGCGACCATCCGTCTGCGTGAAGAGATCGCTGAACAGCATCGCGCACTGGGTCAGATCAAAGAGATGGCGGCTAAATACGGCTGCGATATCTCCGGCCCGGCAACCAACGCTCAGGAAGCCGTACAGTGGACCTACTTCGGCTACCTGGCCGCCGTTAAATCTCAGAACGGCGCTGCGATGTCCTTCGGTCGCGTATCCAGCTTCCTGGATGTTTACATCGACCGTGACCTGAAAGCAGGCAAAATCACCGAACAGGACGCTCAGGAAATGATCGACCACCTGGTGATGAAACTGCGTATGGTTCGCTTCCTGCGTACTCCGGAATATGACGAACTGTTCTCCGGCGACCCGATTTGGGCAACCGAATCTATCGGCGGTATGGGTCTCGACGGCCGTACTCTGGTCACCAAAAGCAGCTTCCGTTTCCTGAACACCCTGTACACCATGGGGCCGTCTCCGGAACCGAACATGACCATTCTGTGGTCTGAAAAACTGCCGCTGAACTTCAAAAAATTCGCCGCGAAAGTCTCCATCGACACCTCATCCGTACAGTATGAGAACGATGACCTGATGCGTCCGGATTTCAACAACGACGACTATGCTATCGCCTGCTGCGTAAGCCCGATGATCGTTGGTAAGCAAATGCAGTTCTTCGGTGCCCGTGCAAACCTGGCGAAAACCATGCTGTATGCCATCAACGGCGGCGTGGACGAGAAGCTGAAAATGCAGGTTGGCCCGAAAGAAGCGCCGATCAAAGACGAGGTGCTGAACTTCGATACCGTTATGGATCGCATGGATCACTTCATGGACTGGCTGGCGAAGCAGTATGTCACCGCCCTGAACATCATCCACTACATGCATGACAAGTACAGCTACGAAGCCTCTCTGATGGCTCTGCACGACCGTGACGTTGTTCGCACCATGGCTTGCGGTATCGCCGGTCTGTCCGTTGCGGCTGACTCCCTGTCTGCTATCAAGTACGCAAAAGTTAAGCCGATTCGTGACGAAGATGGTCTGGCGACCGACTTCGAAATCGAAGGCGAATACCCGCAGTTCGGTAATAACGATCCGCGCGTTGATGACCTGGCCGTAGACCTGGTAGAGCGCTTCATGAAGAAAATTCAGAAGCTGACCACCTACCGCAACGCTATCCCGACTCAGTCGGTTCTGACCATCACCTCTAACGTGGTTTATGGTAAGAAAACCGGTAACACTCCGGATGGCCGTCGCGCCGGTGCTCCGTTCGGCCCGGGTGCTAACCCGATGCACGGTCGTGACCAGAAAGGCGCCGTTGCCTCTCTGACTTCCGTTGCTAAACTGCCGTTCGCCTACGCGAAAGATGGTATCTCCTATACCTTCTCTATCGTGCCGAACGCGCTGGGTAAAGATGACGAAGTGCGTAAGACCAACCTGGCAGGCCTGATGGATGGTTATTTCCACCATGAAGCCAGCATCGAAGGCGGTCAGCACCTGAACGTTAACGTCATGAACCGCGAAATGCTGCTCGACGCGATGGAAAACCCGGAGAAATATCCGCAGCTGACCATCCGCGTTTCCGGCTACGCTGTTCGCTTCAACTCTCTGACTAAAGAGCAGCAGCAGGACGTTATTACCCGTACTTTCACTCAGTCCATTTAATGGGATTGACTGAAAAGGTGTAAAATAAAAAGGCTCCACCTGGTGTGGAGCCTTCTTTATAGAGCCGCTTTTGTAAGACTCCCTGCCAGGGAATCCCACAAAATTGACTCGACGCGGCACTCAGACCGCGCAACCCCGCCCCGGCGGGCGCCCAACTGGAGATAACATCGCAATGTCAGCTATTGGTCGCATTCACTCCTTCGAATCCTGCGGCACCGTGGACGGTCCCGGTATTCGCTTTATCACCTTCTTCCAGGGCTGCCTGATGCGCTGCCTCTATTGCCATAACCGCGATACCTGGGACACCCACGGCGGTAAAGAGATTACCGTCGAAGATCTGATGAAAGACGTTGTGACCTATCGCCACTTTATGAATGCTTCCGGCGGTGGCGTTACCGCATCCGGCGGCGAGGCCATTTTGCAGGCAGAGTTCGTGCGCGACTGGTTCCGCGCCTGTAAAAAAGAGGGAATCCACACCTGCCTGGACACCAACGGCTTTGTACGTCGTTACGATCCGGTTATCGACGAACTGCTGGAGGTCACCGATCTGGTGATGCTGGATCTCAAGCAGATGAATGATGATGTGCACCAGCTGCTGGTCGGCGTCTCCAACCACCGTACTCTGGAGTTTGCCCGCTACCTGTCGGACAAAGGCATTAACACCTGGATTCGCTACGTGGTGGTACCCGGCTGGTCGGACGACGATGACTCCGCGCATCGACTCGGCGAATTTACCCGCGATATGGGGAACGTCGAAAAGATCGAGCTACTGCCCTATCATGAGCTGGGCAAACACAAATGGGTCGCCATGGGTGAAGAGTACAAGCTGGACGGCGTAAAACCACCGCCGAAAGAGACCATGGAACGGGTTAAGGGCATCCTGGAACAGTATGGTCATAAGGTGATGTACTGACTTCCCACCCGAACGGAGCTGGCCTCCCCCGGCTCCCCTTCTTTATCCTATCCCCGAGTTTCCCGTCGCAACCGCCAGTAGAAAAAAATCTCCCAGGTGGACATCGCCAGATAGAGCGTCGCTGTTAATGGCAGGAGCAGCCAGTTGATGCCAGTCAAGGCCAGTGCCATTGCAAACTCTTTGAGCGGCGCCCGGGCCCCCGCCTTACACTTGGTACCCCAGGAAGCATCAAAAAAGTTCAGGGCCGCCCAGGCATGCAAACTGAAGACCAGGACCTTATAGCGACGAAGCCAGATATTCGCCAGCAGCAGAGGTAAAACCCAAAGCCCCACCAACTGTGTCAGGCAAAATAAGGCCCCCATACCGTAACTTAGTACCGCGTAGCGGGTCATTCCCCTGGGTTCGCCGACAGCCACCCACTGAATGAACAGAGCTACCGGTAACAGGCTCACCATCGCCCATCCTCCGACCACGCTAACAGACAGAGCGCACAGCAGTGCACCAAACAGGAACGGCATATTAAGCTGGTGCAGAGATGCCAGAAATGCCCAGGTGAGCGGACGCAGTCCGCGAGTAATACAAAAAGCATCACTGGCCACCGAACCGTTGATCCAGCGTCGTCGCTGATGGCGTAGCTCCTGCCAACTTCGACAATGGTCGGTTTGCGCACAATTATCGCCAAGGTAGCAAATTCGCAGTGGTTCCAGCAAAGCAGCCAGCACCCGATCCTCGACCATCCGCACATTAGCGTCCAACCGGGACTGATAACGATTGAAGCGGCAGGCGAAAAAGGCCGCAACACGAATTACATTAAACTGTCCGTGCAACACGTGATGGATATGACGGGAGGCGTACCAGATAGTACGCCGATGTTCACAGCGATAGTAGTACTGCTGATAGCCACAGAGCTCACCGCCATCGGTTTCGCTTAACGCCAGGTTGGCGTAGCAGGCATCGGCGCCGTCCCCCATTGCGGCGCACATCTGGCGGAACAGCTCAGGGCCAAAGCAAGTGCCACTGTCCAACTGGAAGACATGCTCATAGCCCCGCTCCCGGGCATAATCAAAGTAACGCAGAATAGAATCGATCTTGCCCAGATTATCCGCTTTGCAATAAAGAGTGAGAGGAGTATGGCGGAAAGAGGCCGGAGCCCAGGCGCCAATATTCGCTGGGTCGATATTCAGCAGCCGTTTGGTGTCATCGTGAATCTGCGCCCAACCGTCAAAGACGATGGCGATATCCGCCTGCGCTGAGATCGCGCAGGCCGACTCCAGGCTTGGTAACAATAGATCCGGAGATTCGTTATAGCAGGTGATACAGATAAGCATTTTCATCGCTCGCCTCAACCGCACCAGGCATTCAGTATAGCCAGGTGCGTGGCCAGTATGTCGCTATCGCGAAATCACAATGCCGATGACATGCCGGGTTTATAGCCCTCATTCTGTACCAGTGCACCTGTCATCGCGGTGATTCCATACTGCCGTGTCGGCAGAGATAATCTTTAGATGTTGCTGCATATTCAGGGGGATAAAAACGAACTTCTGAAAAGCCGGGAACGGGGAGCTAAGGCAGGATCGCCCTCAACGACGCAGGCTATGGCCTGGTACGTTGAGGGTCAGAGAAAATCAGGCGTGCGCCACCGGGGTCGGATGATGGCCCGCTTTGCGCAGCAGCATCATCAGATAGACGAAGGCCACACTGGCGATAGTGATAAACAGCAGATTATCAGAGTAGCGCTCCATCAGCATTGAGGTCAGGGAGGGGCCCGCCAGGCTACCCAGGGTGTAACTCAACAGCAGCGCCTGGTTCATTGCCACCAGCTGATGGTGTTCCACCTTTTCACAGGCCCAGGCCATGGCGACCGGATAGAGGGTAAAGCCCGCCGCCCCCAGAATAAACAGCGACGGACCCATCGCCGCGTTGCTCAGCATCGCCAGCGCGCCCAGAATCACCACAAACACCTGAACCCGCAGCACCAGCAGCCGCCCATAGCGCTCAGAAAGGCGACCAATTGGCCACTGACCGACAATCCCGGCGCTGACCATGACCGCCATCCAGAAACCAATATGGGCATCGCTGATTCCCTGATGGTTCAGCCACAGCGGCATCAACCCGTACAGCGAACCCAGCACTATCCCGGAGATAATGCAGCCATTAACCCCCAGACGCGCCTGACGCAAACGCAGCATGCTCCACATCGGCGTGGCGGCCTGGTGCTCGCCATGGCCGCTCAGAATGCGGGCAAATAACAACGGCAGCATACCTGCCAGCACCAGCGCGGTGACCCAGGGTAGTACGCTCAGCAGCTCTGTAGATACCTTGCTGATAAGCAACTGACCCGCCACGGTCCCCATGTAGTAGACCATCATGTAAGCAGCCAGCAGACGCCCACGATTACGGGAGGTACCGCTGCACATCAGCGCGCTTTCCACCACCACCCAGATCATGGCACAGCCGATACCGGCCACAAAACGCCACATCAGCCAGCTCCAGAAGCCGACCGCCAGTCCCAGACCGGCGCAGGCTACGGCAAAAATCAACGATGCCAGCCAGTAGCTACGGTTAAAACCCAGCTTTTTCACCAGTAGTCCGGTAATCAGCGTGCCCAGCAGGTTACCGGTGAAATAAGAGGAGCTGACCATCCCCACCTGCCAGGTCGGCAGTTGGTCATGGGCAAGCCACAGCGGCACCAGCGTGTTCATCACCGCTATCGCCAGGGTCAGCAAAAGCAGGCCACAGAGCAGAAAAAGCACTGGCCGGGTCCAGACAGACATGTGTTTTAAACCGTATGGAAGGAGGTAAGTGAGCGCATCATGCCACCGGCAAAAACATTGTCAATCCACCCTCAGCGCCGAATATTCACCGCCGCCGGGCGACGATTTGAAATACTAATCCTTATGCGAAGCAGCGTGACGGCGCAATTTACTATCTCATTGTTATTTAAAGGAGTAACAAGGAAAGATGCGAAACGGATCACGCTAAAAATTTCATCGAAAAAGCGGAAAATTTTTTTGTGGCTACCCTATAAATAAGCCGACCCACAGGTCGGCTTATTCAACATCCTGACAACCGTTATCCGGCCACTGCCATACCGACCGTCATATGCAGCCCGTAGAAGACGCCGCGACCAATCAGTTCACCGGCCAGCACCAGTACGAAGGCGATAACCATCAGCCCGGTACCCGGCAGCGCGCCGCGCAATTGCGGCACAATCCATAATGCCAGTGCCAGCGCCACCAACATCAGACGCCAGGAAAGCAGCGCCCCGAAGTCCGGCACCAGCGCCGTCGCCTGCTGCACGGAACTGTGGATCCCCGAAAGCTGCGCCCCCTGCAGCGAGAGCACCACCAGGCTTACCAGCAGCGCCAGCAGCGTAATCGCCGGTAGCAGACGCAGAGCCCAACCTTCCACGCCCGCCACCCGCAGTAGCAGGTAACCCAGCAATGGACCACCGATAAACATGGTCAGGAAGAAACTCAGCGGGGTCCAGAAACCATACCATGTCGGCACGGTATCGATGGTGCTGTATACCCGACTGGTCAGCCAGACAAACACTACCGCCAGCACAATCATCGCCACCAGCCACAAACGCGACAGCAGCGGCGGAAGCTTATTCACCGCCGTCAGTAGCCAGCCAAGACCACCAACCGCAAAGAACAGCGAACCGCCGGCAATCTCATTGCTGAGCGCCGACTGACCGATGCGGTTCAGCGAATTAAAGGCGCGCAGCGGCGAACCCAGGTGCAGTACAGAGGCGATAAAGGCAATGCCCATCAGTACCCACAGCACCACCATGGCCAGCTCGGCCCGACGCCGCTGTTCCGCCGGAAGGTTTCCCCCCAGCAGCGCCAGCGCCATCACAATCGCCCCACCGGCCACACACTGCCCCAGAACGGTGAAGACCATCAGCGGCCATTCATGCCATCCACTCCCCATCTCACACCTCCTTCGGGTTGGCCAGATAACCGGTGGTATCCCCACAGGGACGGCTGCTGGCGTTAGGTTTAATCACAATATTGGGGCGGGTAAAGTGTGCTGCCGGTAGCGGCGCCACTTCCGCCAGTTCGCCATGGGTGCGGCGCAGCTCCTCGATCGGGCCGAAATCCAGCGCCCGCAGCGGGCAGGACTCCACGCAGATAGGCTTATGGCCTTGCGCAACCCGCTCATAGCAGCCGTCGCACTTGGTCATATGCCCTTTTTCCGCGTTGTACTGCGGCGCGCCATAGGGGCAAGCCATATGGCAGTATCGGCAGCCGATGCAGACATCTTCATTCACCACCACGAAGCCATCTTCCCGCTTATGCATGGCGCCGCTCGGGCACACTTTGGTACAGGCTGGATCGGCGCAGTGGTTGCAGGAGATGGAAAGGTAATAGGCGAACACATTCTGGTGCCAGACCCCGTTATCTTCCTGCCAGTCTCCCCCGGCATACTCATAGATGCGGCGGAAGCTGACATCCGGCGTCAGATCTTTGTAGTCCTTACACGCCAGCTCGCAGGTTTTGCAACCGGTGCAGCGGCTGGAGTCGATATAAAAGCCATACTGGGTTGTCATTCTCTACTCCTTAAACCTTTGCCACCTGGACCAGGTTGGTATGGGATGGATTACCTTTGGCCAGCGGGGAAGGACGCTGGGTGGTCAAAACGTTGATGCTGCCTGCGCGATCGATTCGGTTAGCGTCCGGGTTGTACCAGGCCCCTTCCCCCAGCGCCACCACGCCCGGCAGGATACGCGGCGTGACTTTGGCGTGAATATGCACTTCGCCGCGACCGTTAAAGATGCGTACCCTCTCGCCATTGCTGATGCCGCGTGCCCGGGCATCCAGCGGGTTGATCCACATCTCCTGACGACAGGCGGCCTTCAGCACATCGACGTTGCCGTAGGTTGAGTGAGTGCGAGCCTTGTAGTGAAAACCGGTCAGCTGCAGCGGATATTTTTCGCTGAGCGGATCGTCGTAGTTTTCAAAGCCGGCGCTGTAGACTGGAAGCGGATCGATGACATCGTCCTCTTGCAGTTGCCAGCTGGCGGCGATCTGCGCAAGCTGCTCCGAGTAGATCTCGATTTTGCCCGACGGCGTGGTCAGCGGATTGGCCTTAGGATCGGCGCGGAATGCCTTATAGGCCACGTGATGACCTTCTGGATCGCGCTTTTTAAAGATGCCCTGACGGCGGAAGGTGTCGAAGTCCGGCAGTTCAGGAATCGCTTCCCTGGACTGAGCATAGAGATGACGCAGCCACTCTTCCTGAGTGCGTCCCTCGGTAAACTGCTGCTCTACTCCCATCCGGCGGGCGATTTCGCTGGTCATCTCATAGATGGTTTTGCATTCGAAACGCGGCTTGATCGCCTGATCGGCAAAAATTACGTAGGCCATATTGCCGCAGGAGGCATCCAGCGCGAAATCCATCTGCTCAGAGGCGGTACAGTCCGGCAGCAGAATATCGGCATATTTCGCCGACGCGGTCATATGGTTATCAATCACCACAATCAGCTCGCACTTCTGGTCGTCTTGCAGAATCTCGTGAGTGCGGTTGATTTCCGAATGCTGATTCACCAGACAGTTACCGGCATAGTTCCAGACCATCTTGATGGGCACATCCAGCTTATCTTTACCGCGTACGCCGTCTTTCAGCGCCGTCATTTCCGGGCCGCGTTCGATGGCATCGGTCCACAGGAACATTGAGATACTGGTCTGAACCGGGTTTTCCAGGGTCGGCATCCGCACGAACGGCAGACTGTAAGAGCCTTCACGCGCGCCGCTGTTGCCGCCATGGACCCCCACGTTGCCGGTCAGGATCGGCAGCATGGCAATGGCTCTGGAGACCAGTTCGCCGTTAGCATGGCGCTGCGGCCCCCAGCCCTGAGAAATAAAGGCCGGTTTCGCTGTGGCAATCTCCCGGGCCAGTTTGATAATGCGCGCTTCGGGAATACCGGTAATGGCTGAAGCCCAGGCGGGCGTTTTGGCCACGCCATCGCTGCCCTGCCCCAGGATATACGCCTTATAGTGACCGTTAGCCGGAGCCCCCGCGGGCAGCGTTTTTTCGTCGTAACCGACGCAGTATTTATCCAGGAACGGCTGATCCACCAGATTTTCATTGATCATCACCCAGGCCAGCGCCGCGACCAGCGCCGCATCGGTACCCGGACGGATGGGGATCCACTCATCTTCACGACCAGCGCCGGTATCGGTGTAGCGCGGATCGATAATGATCATCCGCGCATCAGAGCGCTCGCGGGCCTGCTCCACGTAGTAAGTCACGCCGCCGCCGCTCATGCGGGTTTCACCGGGGTTATTGCCGAACAGCACCACCAGTCGACTGTTTTCGATATCGGAGGGACTGTTACCGTCTGCCCAGCCGCCATAGGTGTAGTTCAGACCTTCAGCAATCTGCGCAGTAGAATAATCACCGTAGTGATTGAGGTAACCGCCGCAGCAGTTCATCAGACGGGCGACCAGGGTGTTACCCGGCGGCCATGAGCGGGTCATGGTGCCACCGAGAGTACCGGTGCCGTAGTTCAGATAGATAGACTCGTTGCCGTAATCTTTAATCAGGCGCTGCATATTGCTGGCGATAGTATCGAACGCCTCCTCCCAGGAGATACGCTCGAACTTACCTTCGCCGCGTTTGCCTGAACGCTTCATGGGATACTTCAGGCGATCGGCGTTATAAACCCGACGCCGCATGGAACGACCGCGCAGACAGGCGCGTACCTGATGTAACCCTTCATAGTTATCGTCACCGGTATTATCGGTTTCAACGTAGCGGATTTCGTCATTGACCACATGCATCCGCAGCGGACAGCGACTGCCGCAGTTTACGGTACAGGCACTCCAGACCACTTTTTCACGAGCGTCTTCACCCGCTATCGCACCCGCGATAGCCGTTCGGGAAAAGGGCAGCGTCAGTGCGCCGCTGGCGGCCGCCAGGCCACAAATGGCGCCCCCTTTAACCAGCGAGCGGCGGCTGAACTCCGCCGCCAGAATTGCCCCGGAGGATTTGTATTCCATGATACCCCACACATTGCTCATTAAAACGGTACGGCCGGAGGCTGCACCAGTGAAACGATACGGGGAGCGGTAAAGGGTCAACCAAGGCGCCCTTATTTTTTTACGACGGGCTCCCCTGTGCGTGGAATGGTACTGCTTTAGTGGTAGAAGACTTTGTCAGGCATCAAGGCGGGCATAAAAAAAACGCCCGAAGGCGTTTTTTCTTACAGATGTGACTTAACCGATATGCGTCAGGCCATTCATATAAGGACGCAGAGCCTCTGGAATTTCAATGCGGCCATCGGCCTGCTGGTAGTTTTCCAGCACCGCCACCAGGGTACGTCCCACTGCCAGGCCTGAGCCATTCAGGGTATGCACCAGACGCGGTTTCTTCTCGGTCTTGCTGCGGCAGCGAGCCTGCATGCGGCGCGCCTGGAAGTCCCCAACGTTAGAGCAGGAGGAGATTTCACGGTAGGTATTCTGCGCCGGTACCCAGACTTCAAGATCATAGGTCTTACAGGCGGAGAAGCCCATGTCACCGGTACAGAGCGCGACTTTACGGTACGGAAGACCCAGCAGCTGCAGCACTTTTTCGGCGTGGCCGGTCATCTCTTCCAGGGCATCCATAGAGTGATCTGGGTTAACCACCTGCACCATCTCGACTTTATCGAACTGGTGCATACGGATAAGGCCACGGGTATCACGACCGTAAGAACCCGCTTCGGAACGGAAGCAAGGGGTATGGGCGGTCATCTTAATCGGCAGAGACTCTTCTTCCAGAATCTCGCCGCGCACCAGGTTGGTCAGCGGCACTTCCGCAGTTGGGATCAGCGCGTAGTTGCTGCTGTCTGACTCTTCTTCCAGCGGGCGGGTATGGAACAGATCGCCCGCAAACTTCGGCAGTTGACCAGTACCGTACAGCGTTTCGTGATTCACCAGGTAGGGCACGTAGTTTTCGCTATAGCCGTGCTGTTCGGTATGCAGATCCAGCATGAACTGCGCCAGCGCGCGGTGCATACGAGCAATCTGCCCCTTCATAACCACAAAGCGCGAGCCGGTCAGCTTAACCGCCGCGGCAAAATCCAGCCCGCTGTGCATTTCGCCCAGCGTCACGTGATCGCGCACTTCGAAGTCGAACTCACGCGGGGTACCCCAGCGGCTGACTTCGACATTTTCATTCTCGTCTTTACCCACCGGTACGCTGTCGTCCGGCAGGTTGGGAATGGTCAGCGCGTAATCGCGAATTTCATTCAGCAGGGTATCCAGTTCGGCTTTCGCCGCATCCAGCTCTTCACCCAGCTGATTGACTTGCTGACGCAGCGGCTCAATATCTTCGCCGCGCGCTTTCGCCTGGCCGATGGATTTCGATCGGGAATTGCGCTCAGCCTGCAGGTTTTCCGTTTTGACCTGCAGCACTTTGCGGCGCTCTTCAAGCGCGCGCAATTTATCTACATCCAGCTTAAAGCCCCGGCGTGCCAGTTTTTCAGCGACTGCGTCTGGCTCGTTACGCAGCAGATTGGGATCGAGCATGCTTATCCTGTGCTTATCGAATTGAGAACGAATAAAAAGGCCGCAGCCTGCGGCCTGATTGAGATTAGGGTAACCTTACCGCAACGTCCGCACTAGCGGTAGCGTTTTGTCGGGCTATTTTGATCCTGTTCAGCGAGCCAGGCGAGCTTTTCGCCAATCTTGCCTTCAAGGCCCCGGGAAGTGGGATGATAATAGCGGGTCTGGCCCATTTCTTCAGGGAAATAGACCTCACCGGCGGCATAGGCGCCGGGCTCATCGTGGGCATAGCGATACTCCTGCCCGTAGCCCATCTCTTTCATCAGTTTGGTGGGCGCATTGCGCAGATGGGGCGGCACATCGTAGTCGGGACGCTCGCGGGCATCGGCCATCGCAGCCTTGAAAGCGGTATAGACCGCATTGCTCTTGGGTGCGCAGGCCAGATAGACAATGGCCTGAGCGATGGCGCGCTCCCCTTCCGCTGGCCCTACCCGGGTAAAACAGTCCCAGGCGGAAATGGCCACCTGCATGGCGCGGGGGTCGGCATTACCCACGTCTTCAGACGCGATCGCCAGGCAGCGACGCGCCACATAGAGTGGATCGCCACCGGCCGTGATAATGCGGGCGTACCAGTAAAGGGCCGCGTCCGGCGCCGAACCGCGCACCGATTTATGCAGCGCCGAAATCAGATCGTAGAAGCGATCGCCTTTATTATCGAAACGGGCGCTGCGTTCACCGGCAATTTCAGTCAGTAGCGCAGGCGTCAGTATCCGTTTGCCGGCAGCGTCGGCGTCGGCCATATCGACCATCATCTCGAGCGTATTTAGCGCCCGGCGGGCATCGCCATTGACCAGCCCGGCAATCGCCAGCCGCGTCTCATCCGGCAGTACGATATTTTGCCCGCCAAAGCCGCGCGCTTTATCCTCCATGGCCTGATTCAGCACCTTTTCGATGTCTGACGTGGTCAGGGATTTCAGCAGATAGACTCTGGCCCGGGACAGCAAAGCCGAGTTAAGTTCGAAAGAAGGATTTTCGGTGGTGGCGCCAATAAAAGTGATAGTGCCGTCTTCAATATGGGGTAAGAATGCGTCCTGCTGGCTCTTATTGAAGCGGTGCACCTCATCAACGAACAGGATGGTACGTCGACCCGCATTGCGGCTCTGGCGAGCCCGTTCAATGGCCTCACGAATATCCTTTACTCCGGAAGTTACCGCGGAGATTCGCTCCACGTCAGCATTGGCGTAGTGGGCAATCACTTCTGCGAGGGTGGTTTTTCCGGTGCCTGGCGGTCCCCAGAGGATCATCGAATGGAGCTGTCCGGCTTCAATCGCTTTCGGCAACGGTTTGCCAGGGGCCAGTAAATGCTGCTGGCCGATATACTGAGCCAGATTCTCTGGCCGCATGCGCGCGGCCAGAGGCTGGAAGCTGTTATCGGAAAAATCGAGCGACAGATTGCTCACTCAGGCCTCTACTTGCGTTGGTCGTCCACCGTCACGCCCTGAGGCGGGGTAAACTTAAACTTGCTCATATCCACCGCACCGTTCTTCTGGGACTTGAGCTGGTAGCTGCTTTGCTGCCCGTCCTGCTCCACGGCGCCGAACTGGTTGATGGTTCCGTTGTTGCTTACGTTAATGGTGAACTCTTTCAAATTCCCACCGCTACGCTTCGGCGTCAGCACAAAGCTATCACCGCTTTGCCTGATATTATACTGCTGCCAGTCGCTGGACTGATTGCGCGCAATCAGCATAAAAGGAGTATTGCTGGTGGCATCTTTCAGCCAGGTCGCGCTGGCCTGCTCGACAAACGGGTTATAGAACCACAGCGTTTTACCATCGGAGACCAGCACGCTTTCGTCCGGTGCCGTCATATGCCAGTTAAAGAGATCCGGGCGCTTAACCCACAGCTGACCTTCACCCTCCTGCACTGCCGCGCCGCCCGCGTCCGTCACTTTCTGGGTAAAACTGGCTTCAAAGCTGCTGACTTTATCCAGGCGGCTCTTCAGGTCGCTGGCAGCACTCGCCCAGGCGTGACTCATGACAAACCCCGAGGCCAGGGCACAGGCAATTGCGACTTTCTTCATAATGTTCCCTCAACGTTTCGCCCCCGGTGGGGGTCGTTCTGGCTATCTATGTTGCCGTTTAGCCTGGCGCCTGCCAGCGGAAATGGCTGATTTTCCATTTCTTTACGCAACTTTGCACGGCGCCGACAGGCCAGACCGCCGCTATTCGAACGGCGGCGGAGCCAGCACTTCACGGTTGCCGTTATGGCCCTGCGGGCTGACAATCCCCTGCGCTTCCATCTGTTCGATAATACGCGCCGCGCGGTTATAACCGATGCGGAACTGGCGCTGTACTCCGGAGATCGACGCCTTACGCTTTTCAACCACGAAGGCGACCGCCTGGTCGAACAGCGCATCCAGCTCTTCTTCGCCGTCGAAACCGCCGCCGCCACCTTCACCGCCGCCGTCGGAGGTAATACCGTCAACATACTGCGGACGGCCGCGCGCTTTCCAGTCCTGCACTACCGCATGTACTTCCTGGTCGCGCACAAAGGCGCCATGGACGCGCATCGGCATGGTGGAGTTTGGCGCGGCATAGAGCATATCCCCCATCCCCAGCAGCGACTCAGCACCGCCCTGATCGAGGATAGTACGGGAGTCAATTTTACTGGAAACGGTAAAGGCGATACGGGTCGGGATGTTGGCCTTGATCAGACCCGTGATAACATCCACCGACGGACGCTGAGTCGCCAGCACCAGATGAATACCCGCGGCACGCGCTTTCTGGGCCAGACGCGCGATCAGCTCTTCCACCTTCTTGCCTACGGTCATCATCAGATCGGCGAACTCATCCACCAGCACCACGATATAAGGCTCTTTTTTCAGTACCGGATGGGTGGTATCCATGCTGTCGCCCGGCTTCCAGAACGGATCGGGGATAGGACGGCCCATACGCTCGGCCTCTTCCACCCGTTCGTTATATCCGGCCAGGTTACGCACGCCCAGCGCCGACATCAGCTTATAGCGGCGCTCCATCTCGTTAACGCTCCAGCGCAGCGCGTTAGCGGCGTCTTTCATATCGGTGACCACTTCGGTCAGCAGATGTGGAATGCCCTCATAGACCGACAGCTCCAGCATTTTGGGGTCGATCATAATAAAGCGAACCTCTTCCGGCGTCGCTTTATACAGCATACTGATAATCATGGCGTTAACGCCCACCGACTTACCGGAACCGGTAGTACCGGCCACCAGCAGGTGAGGCATTTTCTGGAGATCGGCCACCACGGGATCGCCCGCGATGTCCTTACCCAGTACCACAGACAGCGGCGATTTGCTTTCGCGGAACTTGTCGCAGTCCAGCACTTCTCGCAGGTAGACGGTCTGGCGTTTCTTGTTCGGCAGCTCCAGGCCGACATAGGGTTTACCGGGAATCACCTCCACGACGCGTACCGCCACGGTAGAGAGCGAGCGGGCCAGATCGCGCGACAGGTTAGAAATACGCGCGGCCTTCACCCCCGGCGCCAGATTCAGCTCAAAGCGGGTGATGACCGGACCCGGCGAATAGTTCACCACATCGGCCTTAATACGGAAGTCGGCCAGCCGTGCTTCAACCAGGCGCGCCATCTGCTGGAGCGCGAAAGTATCCACGGGTTCGACTTCCGTCGGCGGCGCCGTCAATAGATCGAGGGTCGGCAGCGGCGTCGTTGGCCTATGCAGCGGACGATCGTCTCCATTACGCACCAGGAACGGGTGGATCAGGCTGTCCTGAGGCGGCTGCGCCCCATAGCCCGGCTGTTGCGCCGGTGGCTGCTGAGGCTGTACCGGCTGCTGGGGCTGTATCGGCTGCTGGGGCTGAGCGCCATAGCCAGGCTGCTGTACCGGCGCCTGCTGAGGTTGTACCGGCGGCTGCGGTTCGACCGGTTCAAACAGGGATGCCGGACGCTGAGGCTGCGGCACAGCGGCAGGCGTAGACGGGTGCTCCTCCTGCTCGCTGCTATAGCGCTGACGCTGGGTTTCGGCGAACTGACGCGCCAGCTCGGCCTGAAGCGCGGCGTCTTCATCGTCGTTTTCATCAACCGTCGCTTCGTCGTGATGATACTCTTCGCCGTAGCGCTGCTGCTGGCTGGCGGCAAACTGGCGGGCCAGCTCATCCTGCTGCATGGCTTCGATCTCATCATCGCTGAGATCGTTGTTCGAAAGTCCGGCCCGGGCGCGCTCTTCGGCCTGGCGCTGGGAAGGCAGCTTAATTCCGTAGGAAGCCAGTTCACGTCGCGTCGGCACGCGCACCCGATTCGGACGCGGCAACTGCGGGCCAATCCCCTCTTTCACCTGAGGACGAGGGGTCCAGGAGGCGGCACTCGCGGCTGACGCCGCCACGGCGGCACCCGCAACGCCTTTCGCCACCTGAGCGGCATGCTGGGGATCCGGCACGGCGGCTCCATCCGGCAGCCCGGCATCGTCAGGCATAAAGGTCGCACCAGGCACTTCCTGGCTAACGTCCGGTCTGGCTGGTTCCGGTTCACGTCCCTGTTCAGGAACAGGCTGATACCAGGCTTCCAGTTGCTCACGTTCACGAGCGCGGCGCGCCTCAACTTCTTCAAAGTGATAGAGCGGCGGACGAGAAGGCTTCACCTCCTCTTCCCCAACCTGCGGCTGTGCTCCGTGCGCTTCAACCTGTGTAGCGCTTTCCAGCGCGGAATCTTGCGGATACTGCTGAGGCTGATGCCAGGGCTCAGACGGTTGAGATTGCGGATACGGCTCCGGCTGATGATACGGCTGGGACTGTTCCGGCTGTAGCTGCGGCTCCTGCTCAGGAGTCTGAGGCGACCAGTGGCTGGTCACTTCGTTCGGTAATTGCTGCGCGGCATGCTGGTAAGGCTGCGCCACCGGGATATTTTCCGGCGCCGGGGCGATAACCGGTTCCGGCGTGACGGTGGTCGGCGCAGGCTCCCAGTTGATAGCGGGCGCGCTCCCGCTTTCCGGAGCAGGCATCTCCACCCGTTGGGTCGAAGGCGCCGCCATCTGCGCCTCGTTCCACTCACTGGCGGGCTGAGCGACGGCGGCCTGGGTAATCGGCTGACCGTTCATCAGCGGGTCGTCCGCGAAGTCAGCGATGGTATGGCCATTCAGCAGCGGGTCATCGCTATAGCGTTCCTGTCCGCGATAAGGCGCAGCATCCGCCGCCTGACCGGAAAACAGCGGATCCTCTTCATCCATCCGCTTACCGGAAAAGAGAGCGGCATCGCTTTTGTGCCCTACCGGGTTGGTAAATTTTTCCGCCAGGCGACGGCGGCGAGCCAGTGCCCCCTGCAGAATGCGGGCGCGGCGCGATTTGTTTGACTCCGGCGCCGGCTGCGGGCTCTCTTCGTCGTCGTACTCTTCGTCATCGTACTCGTCATCCTGCCAGGTGTTGTCACGACGGGTTCGGTTACTGGCAAAGGTCAGCACCGTCAGCACCAGGCTGCCCAGCTTTTCGGCAATGTTGACCCAGGACCAGCCGGTGAACAGCGTCAGACCCGCGGCCCAGACGCACAGCAGCGCGATGGTTCCGCCGCTGCTGTTCAGCAGCGGCATCATGGCAGTGCTGAGCAGGCTGCCAATCACGCCGCCAGAGGCAAAGTACCAGATATCATCGGCGTTAATCGCCGCCAGGCCGCAGGAGGTAATAATCAGCGCTAACGCTCCGATAAGGCGCAGCGATATGGCGAAATAATCGATGTAGTCATCGTTATCGCGACGGCGCCAGGCGAAGGCGCAGGCGCCGAGAATAATGATCGGGATAGCCCAGGCCATCACGCCGAAAATGAAAAACAGCGTATCTGCAAGCCAGGCACCGGGTGCCCCGCCCCAGTTATGGATCGGCTCATGCCAGGCGGTCTGAGACCAACTGGGATCGGAGGGATTAAAGCTGAGTAAAGCGACGATCAGGTAGACGGCAAACAGTGCGATCAGCACCAGCAACGCCTCATACAAACGGCGTCCGCTGCTCAGCCTTGTCAATGTGACTTCTTTATCTTCTGTATATTCCTGGCTCAAAAAAAGCTCTCCAGGTTTAAGGGTGCCCGACAACACAAGGGAGGCGTTTTCGGCCTCGCGTCGGTGCGTTGAACCGTTGCAGGAGCAGCCCGTAGCTAAAACGGACAGCAGCGCCAGGCTGCCCCGGCACTGCTGCTGTATGGATTAACAGGAGTGTAATCAAACTACGCCGATTTTGCACCTGCTCCGTATTAGCGGGTCTTAATTACCAGACGATTACTCTGTTTGACCTCTTCCATCACCACATAGGTGCGGGTGTCGTTAACACCTGGAAGGCGCAACAGGGTTTCCCCCAGTAACTTACGATAGGCTGACATATCCGGCACGCGGGTCTTCAACAGATAGTCGAAGTCACCGGAAACCAGATGGCACTCCTGAATTTCTTCGAGTTTCTGAACGGCGGCGTTAAACTGCTCAAATACATCCGGCGCCCCGCGATTCAGAGTAATCTCAACAAATACCAGTAATGATGCATCCAGATAATGCGGATTCAGCAGCGCGGTGTAGCCCTGGATAAAGCCCTGCCGCTCCAGACGACGAACGCGCTCAAGACACGGCGTCGGTGACAGACCCACTCTCTTTGAAAGCTCAACGTTAGAAATTCGCCCGTCCTTCTGCAGCTCATTAAGAATGTTTCGGTCGATGCGGTCGAGATCTTTGCCAGGGCGCTTCTTGCTATCTACCATTATTATTGTCTCTCTGTATTCCTTCCTTCACCTGCCATACCCGTAAACAGTCACTGTTCCGGGTTACGTGAGAAGACCGTTGCCGAAATCACGGCAGCCATCGACATTACCCATGGCGTCTGTCCACGCCATGGGTGCTGGCGATAACCCGGTAAAAGCGCACAACCTCCCTCGCCACGGCAGACGTGGCCTGAACTTACGCGCTATGCTTCCCCAAATGTTTTCGCAAATGCGCAGGTGATTGTCAAAGTAAAACATCGTTTTTTAGTGAAACATGCCAGATATTCATGACCCATTACGATTATTCCTCATTTTTTCACCCCCCTGCCCTGCGTTTTTCACCATTTTTTTCTGCTGATTGCCTGACTTATTGGCGTTGCCTATTACACATATCGTTAACAAAACGGTAATGCTCTTTTTTTGCCGCGACAAATTCCCTACAATCCAGCCCATTGTCAGCCAACGAAAATGAGGATCTCATGGCCACAGCGAAACATTCCCGGCTGCTGATTCTGGGCTCTGGCCCGGCGGGTTATACCGCCGCCGTCTATGCCGCCCGAGCCAATCTGAATCCGGTACTGATTACCGGTATGGAAAAAGGCGGTCAGCTTACCACCACCACCGAGGTGGAAAACTGGCCCGGCGATCCCAGCGGTCTGACCGGCCCTCTGTTGATGGAGCGTATGCATGAACACGCTGAGAAATTCGACACTGAAATTCTCTTCGACCACATCAGCAAGGTGGATCTGCAGAACCGTCCGTTCCGCCTGACTGGCGACAGCGGCGAATACACCTGCGACGCGCTGATTATCGCCACCGGCGCCTCTGCCCGTTACCTGGGTCTGCCCTCTGAAGAGGCCTATAAGGGACGCGGCGTTTCCGCCTGTGCGACCTGCGATGGCTTTTTCTACCGCAACCAGAAAGTCGCTGTCATCGGCGGCGGTAACACGGCCGTGGAAGAGGCGCTGTATCTGTCGAACATCGCTTCCGAGGTGCATCTGATCCATCGCCGCGATAGCTTCCGCGCCGAGAAGATCCTGATCAAACGCCTGATGGATAAAGTGGAGAACGGTAATATTATCCTCCACACCGATCGCACGCTCGACGAAGTCACCGGCGATGAAATGGGCGTCACTGGTCTACGCCTGCTTGATACCAAAGATCCACAGCACAGCGAAGAGCTTGAAGTGATGGGCCTGTTCGTGGCTATCGGCCACAGCCCCAACACAGGGATCTTCGACGGGCAGTTGGATCTGGAAAATGGCTACATCAAGGTGCAGTCCGGTAGCCAGGGTAACGCCACCCAGACCAGCATCCCCGGCGTATTCGCCGCAGGGGACGTGATGGACCATATCTATCGCCAGGCCATTACCTCTGCCGGTACCGGCTGTATGGCCGCGCTGGACGCAGAGCGCTATCTGGATGGGCTGGCCGATAAAGCCTGATTTTCCTCCTGAATGATTAAGGCGGCCTCATAAGGTCGCCTTTCTTTTTGCTGCGATGTAACATTGCGGGGCACAATCGCCGGTCTGGCGAATGGATTTTAATTGACCCCCTGGCTTGCAATGAAAAAGACCCGTCAACAAGAGCTTAGCCGCTGGCTGAAGCAACAGAGCGCTCCCTCCCGACGCTGGCTTAACCTTTCACGTCTGCTGGGCGTTATCAGCGGCCTGTTAATCGTGGCCCAGGCCTGGCTGCTGGCCCGCCTGCTCGACCATATGATCGTCGGCGCAATTCCCTCGGAAGCGCTCCTTTTGCCTTTTGCGCTTTTGCTATTGGTGCTGATCCTGCGCGCCTGGGTGGCCTGGTTGCGCGAAAAAGTCGGCTTCCAGGCAGGGCTCCATATTCGTCGCCAGATTCGCCACAGGGTGCTGGATCGTCTGCAGCAGGCTGGACCGGCCTGGATACAGGGCAAACCGGCCGGAAGCTGGGCCACGCTCATCCTTGAGCAGGTCGAGGATATGCACGATTACTACGCCCGCTATCTGCCGCAGATGGCGCTGGCAACGACGATTCCGTTGCTGATTGTGCTGGCGATTCTGCCCTCAAACTGGGCCGCCGCGTTAATTCTGCTGGGTACCGCGCCGCTAATCCCGCTGTTTATGGCGATGGTCGGCATGGGGGCCGCCGATGCTAACCGCCGTAACTTCCTGGCGCTGTCGCGTCTGAGCGGTCATTTTCTCGATCGCCTGCGCGGTATGGAGACCCTGCGCCTGTTTAACCGCGGCGCGGCCGAAACCGACAATATTCGCCACGCCTCTGAAGATTTTCGCAGCCGTACCATGGAGGTGCTGCGTCTGGCGTTCCTCTCGTCCGGCGTGCTGGAGTTCTTCGCCTCGCTCTCTATCGCCCTGGTGGCGGTCTACTTCGGTTTCTCTTACCTGGGGGAGCTCAACTTCGGCCATTACGGCACTGGTGTAACCCTGTTTTCCGGCTTTCTGACGCTGATCCTGGCGCCGGAGTTTTTCCAGCCGCTGCGCGATCTGGGCACCTTCTATCACGCCAAAGCCCAGGCGATCGGCGCTGCAGATAGCCTGCAGCAGTTTATGGATTCGCCGCAGCACGCCCCCGAGCACGGTACTCGTACTCTCAATAGCGAAGGCGCCCTTAACCTGGAAGCCCGCGATCTGGTCGTGCTTTCTCCCACCGGCGCACGACTGGCCGGCCCCCTGAACTTTACCCTGAACGCCGGGGCCCGGGTGGCGCTGGTTGGCCAGAGCGGTGCCGGGAAAAGCTCATTACTGAATCTGTTGTCCGGTTTTCTTCCCTATGAAGGTTCCCTGACCGTTAACGGTATTGAACTGCGCGAGCTGGACCCCGACAGCCTGCGCGCCAGACTGAGCTGGCTGGGGCAGAACCCGCGCCTGCCGGGCCGGACCCTGCGCGATAATATTCTGCTGGCCGATCCCACTGACGAAACGCGCCTGAAACAGGCGATTGACGATGCATACGTCAGTGAATTTCTGACCCAGTTACCTCACGGGCTGGACAGCGAACTGGGGGAAAACGCCGCCAGCCTGTCAGTAGGTCAGGCCCAGCGCGTGGCGCTGGCGCGAGCGCTGATCGTCCCCTGCGGTCTGTTGCTGCTGGACGAACCCGTCGCCAGTCTGGACGCCCACAGCGAAGAGCTGGTGATGGCGGCACTCGAGCGGGCCGCACGGCGTCAGACCACCCTGATGGTCACCCACCAGCTCGACGTCCTACAGACCTGGGATGACATTTGGGTGATGCAGGAGGGCCGGATAGTGCAACAGGGAAACTGGCAACGGCTTGCTCAGGAAGAGGGCCCCTTTGCCCGCCTGCTGGCTCATCGACAGGAGGAAATTTAATATGCGCGCGCTACTGCCCTGGCTTGGCCTGTTCCGCCGTCATAAATGGCGCCTGACGTTAGGCATTTTACTGGCCGTGGTGACGCTACTGGCCAGCATCGGCCTGTTGACCCTTTCCGGCTGGTTTCTTTCCGCCTCGGCGCTGGCCGGTCTTGCCGGGCTTCAGACCTTTAACTACATGCTGCCCGCTGCGGGCGTGCGAGGCGCGGCCATTACCCGTACCGCCGGGCGCTACTTTGAACGTCTGGTCAGCCATGACGCGACCTTCCGCATTCTGCAACACCTGAGGGTAACCCTGTTCAGCCGCCTGCTGCCGCTCTCGCCCGGTGGTCTGCGCCGCTTCCGCCAGGGAGATCTCCTGAATCGCCTGGTCGCGGATGTCGACGCGCTGGATCATCTCTATCTACGGGTCATCTCACCGCTGGTCGGCGCGCTGGTCGTGATTATTCTGGTTACCTTCGGCCTGAGCTGGGTGAATCTGACCCTGGCGCTCACCCTCGGGGGCATTATGCTGCTAACGCTGCTGCTGTTGCCGCCGCTGTTCTGGCGCGCCGGGCGTCCGATTGGCGAATCTCTGACTCATCTGCGCGGCGAATATCGTCAGCAGCTTATCGCCTGGTTGCACGGACAGGCGGAGCTGTCGTTGTTTGGCGCCAGCCAGCGCTGGCGCGATGAAATGACCGATACCGAGCAGCGCTGGCTTGACGCCCAACGCCGCCAGGCCGGGCTTACCGCGCTGTCCCAGAGTCTGATGCTGCTGATCGGCGGTCTGACCATGCTGCTGATTTTGTGGCTTGCCGGGGCGGGCGTCGGCAGCCAACAGCCTCCTGGCGCGCTGATTGCCCTGTTTGTCTTCTGCGCGTTGGCGGCCTTTGAAGCCCTGGCCCCCATCACCGGCGCCTTCCAGCACCTGGGGCAGACCATTGCTTCCGCCCTGCGCCTCTCTCAGGTGACGGAACAGAAGCCAACGGTCACCTTTCCGGACGCTCCGACCACGCCGCCGAACCAGCCTTCCCTGAATCTGGAAAATGTCAGCTTCGCCTGGCCGGAACAGCAGCGCAATGCGCTGGAGTCAGTCTCGCTACAGGTCGCTCCCGGCGAGCATATTGCCATTCTGGGGCGGACCGGCTGCGGGAAATCCACGCTGCTAAGCTTACTCACGCGAGCCAGCGATCCCGATAGCGGGGAAATTCGTCTGGGCGAACGCCTACTGCGTGATTACGACGAAGCCAGCCTACGGGCGGCCATCAGCGTCGTTCCCCAGCGCCCCTGGCTGTTCAGCGCCACCCTGCGCGATAACCTGCTGCTCGCCAGCCCTCAGGCTGATGACGAAACCCTGTCCGCCATATTGACCCGCGTCGGGCTGGCAGGACTGCTACAGGACCAGGGACTCAACGCCTGGCTCGGTGAAGGGGGCCGCCAGCTGTCCGGCGGCGAACTACGGCGTCTGGGCATCGCCCGTGCGCTGCTGCATAATGCGCCGCTGGTGCTAATGGACGAACCGACAGAGGGACTGGATGCCGCCACCGAGCGCCAGATCCTGGCTCTACTGCGCGACCTTTGCGCCGACAAAACGCTACTGATGGTGACTCATCGCCTGCACGGCTTGTCGGCTTTCGACCGTATTGTGGTGATGGATGACGGGCATATTGTCGAGCAGGGCTCCCACGAGACACTGCTGGCCAGCGGTGGACGCTACACGCAGTTTCATCGCCGTCTCCAGGCTATGATTTAACTATTCTTTGGGGTCCGGAGGTTATTGACTATGCGTCTGGTTCAGCTTTCCCGCCATATCCTCGACTTCCCGTCGCCGGAAGCGGCGCTACGCGAACCCAACGGCCTGCTGGCGCTGGGCGGCGATCTCAGTCCGGCGCGCCTGATGCTGGCCTACCGACGCGGCATTTTCCCCTGGTATTCGCCAGGGGATCCCATTTTGTGGTGGTCCCCCGATCCGCGAGCCGTGCTGGACCCCCGGGAGTTCCACGTCAGCCGCAGCTTTCGCCGCTTTTTAAATCATACCAACTTTCGGGTAACGCTGAACCACGACTTCGCTGGCGTGATCGACGGCTGTGCCAGCCAACGCGAAGAAGGCACCTGGATTACTCCGGAAGTCAGCGTGGCCTGGCAGCAGCTACATCAGTTAGGCCATGCCCATTCGGTGGAGGTCTGGCAGGACGATCGACTGGTTGGCGGACTCTATGGCGTGGCGCTGGGGGCGCTGTTCTGCGGTGAGTCGATGTTCAGCCGCCGGGAAAATGCCTCTAAAACCGCCCTGTTCCACTTCTGTCGCTATTTTTTAGCCCGCGGCGGTTGCCTTATCGACTGCCAGGTTCTGAATGCTCACACGGCCTCTCTGGGCGCCAAAGAGATCCCCCGTAGCCTCTATCTGCGGCTGCTGGAAAACCTTTATCCACAACAACCGGACCTGCGCTGCTGGCTTCCCCAGACACTTTTGCCCTGTAGGATTTAATGTTCTGCCCATCTTCCCTCACTCCATGTTATAATTGTGGTCGCAGAACGCAGAGTAAGCTTTGCCCATTGCCCGCATCTCTTTGGGATCAGTCTGGTAACGCCCCACCGCTTATCACTCCGCCCCTTTCATTGCCGCCAGCGTAAAAAACGCGCTGTTGGACGTGGGTCATCGGCAGAACAGACTTTGCTGAGCGCAATTTCTTTACATGACAGGTGAACTTCGGCATTATCTTGCCGGTTCAAACTATGGTAGTGATATCCCGAGGATTAGATGGCCAAAGAAGACAATATTGAAATGCAGGGCACCGTTCTGGACACGCTGCCTAACACCATGTTTCGCGTAGAGCTGGAAAACGGTCACGTCGTTACCGCGCATATCTCCGGTAAAATGCGTAAAAACTATATCCGTATTCTGACGGGTGACAAAGTGACTGTGGAACTGACTCCGTACGACCTGAGCAAAGGCCGCATTGTCTTCCGTAGTCGCTAACAGAATTCTTCTCTGTTGCGCCAACGGTTACGCGACAGGTTATCAATAAAAACAAAAGGCCGGGCGCATTGCCCGGCCTTTTTTATGCCTTCCGTTCGCTTAGTGCGCCGCTTCCGCCTTGTGCTTCTGTGCGCTCTGGAAATCATATTCCAGCCGGTCTTCCGGCTTATTAAGCGTTACCGTGACCTGTCCGCCGTTCACCAGCGAACCGAACAGCAGCTCGTTGGCCAGCGGCTTCTTCAGGTTGTCCTGAATCACACGAGCCATTGGACGCGCGCCCATGGCGCGGTCATAGCCTTTATCCGCCAGCCAGTCGCGGGCTTCCTGCGCCACTTCCAGCGAAACGCCTTTCGCATCCAACTGGGCCTGGAGCTCGACAATAAACTTGTCGACTACCTGGTGGATCACCTCAGTCGTCAGACTCTCGAACCAGATAATGTTGTCCAGACGGTTGCGAAACTCCGGCGTAAAGATCTTTTTGATCTCCTCCATCGCATCGGTACTGTTGTCCTGCTGAATCAGGCCGATGGATTTACGCTCGGTTTCACGCACCCCGGCGTTGGTGGTCATCACCAGTACCACATTGCGGAAATCCGCCTTGCGCCCATTATTATCGGTCAGAGTCCCGTTATCCATCACCTGTAGCAGCAGGTTAAAGACATCCGGATGCGCTTTTTCGATCTCATCGAGCAGCAGTACCGCATGGGGATGTTTAATCACCGCGTCGGTCAGCAGTCCACCCTGATCGTAACCCACGTAACCCGGGGGCGCACCGATCAGACGACTGACGGTGTGGCGCTCCATATATTCCGACATATCGAAGCGCAATAGTTCAATGCCCAGCGATTTGGCAAGCTGCACCGTGACCTCGGTTTTCCCGACCCCGGTCGGACCGGCAAACAGGAAAGAGCCTACTGGCTTATGTTCGTGGCCCAGACCGGCACGGCTCATCTTGATCGCCTCGGTCAGCGCCTCGATAGCGTTGTCCTGACCAAAGACCAGCATCTTCAGACGATCGCCCAGGTTTTTCAGGGTATCGCGATCGCTGGCGGAGATGCTTTTCTCCGGAACTCTGGCGATGCGGGCCACAACCGACTCGATATCCGCCACGTTCACGGTTTTACGACGCTTACTAACCGGCAACAGACGGCAGCGCGCCCCCGCCTCATCAATCACATCGATAGCCTTGTCCGGCAGGTGACGATCGTTGATGTATTTCACCGACAGCTCCACAGCGGCCCGTACCGCTCGCGCGGTGTAGCGCACATCGTGGTGAGCTTCGTACTTCGGCTTCAGGCCGGTCAGGATCTGCACCGTCTCATCAATGGACGGCTCGGTAATATCGATCTTCTGGAAACGACGCGCCAGCGCACGATCCTTTTCAAAGATATTGCTGAATTCCTGATAGGTGGTGGAACCAATCACCCGAATTCTACCGCTGGACAGCAGCGGTTTAATCAGGTTAGCGGCATCCACCTGGCCGCCAGAAGCAGCGCCTGCGCCGATGATGGTGTGAATCTCATCGATAAACAGGATACTGTTGCTATCCTGCTCCAGTTGCTTAAGCAGCGCCTTAAAGCGTTTTTCAAAGTCGCCACGATATTTGGTGCCAGCCAGCAGCGAACCAATATCCAGCGAATAGAGCGTACAATCGGCCATGACTTCCGGCACATCGCCCTGGACGATACGCCAGGCAAGCCCTTCGGCGATGGCGGTCTTACCTACGCCAGACTCCCCTACCAGCAGCGGGTTATTCTTACGGCGGCGGCACAGCACCTGGATGGTACGCTCCAGCTCCTTATCACGGCCGATCAGCGGGTCGATACCGCCCACCCGGGCAAGCTGATTGAGATTGGTGGTGAAGTTCTCCATGCGCTCCTCCCCGCCTGCCTGCTCATCATTGACCGGATTCTCCGCTGAGTTTCCGCTTTGGTTAGGTTCGTCTTTGCGCGTACCGTGCGAAATAAAATTCACCACGTCGAGACGGCTGACTTCGTGTTTGCGCAGCAGATAGGCCGCCTGGGACTCCTGCTCGCTAAAGATGGCAACCAGTACATTGGCGCCAGTCACCTCGCTGCGTCCGGAAGACTGAACGTGGAATACTGCCCGCTGCAGCACTCGCTGAAAGCTGAGTGTCGGCTGGGTATCTCGCTCTTCCACGCTTTCCGGCAGCACCGGGGTGGTTTGTTCGATGAAGGCTTCGAGTTCCTGCCGTAGCGCCACCAGATCCACGGAACAGGCTTCCAGCGCCTCCCGGGCCGATGGGTTGCTGAGTAACGCCAGCAACAGATGCTCGACGGTCATAAACTCATGTCGGTGCTCGCGCGCTCTGGCGAAAGCCATATTTAAACTGAGTTCCAGTTCTTGATTGAGCATAGGGCACCCCCCTCAAGTTGTCTGCCTTTTCAGGCCTGTTCCAGCGTACACAGCAACGGATGCTCATTCTCCTTCGCATATTTGTTCACCATCGCAACCTTGGTTTCCGCCACCTCAGCGGTGAAAACACCGCAGATGGCCTTGCCCTGATAGTGAACCGCAAGCATCAGTTGCGTTGCACGTTCTACATCATAAGAAAAGAACTTTTGTAGCACGTCAATCACAAATTCCATTGGCGTGTAATCGTCGTTCACCAATATAACTTTATACATAGATGGAGGCTTTAGCGCATCAAGCGCTTTTTCATCCACCAGATGGTCAAATTCCAACCAGTCGTTTGTCTTACCCATCGCCAGTCATCATCATTCGGTTAAAATTCAGGCAGAAAATCATCTACCCCTTCGCCGGAGTGTAGTGCCCTGAAGCCCAGACGCCACCGGGTTTTCTCCGCGTTTTGCAGCCAGGCGCGACCCGTGTCACATTAATGCCAATAGCGTTAACTGCTTCAAATTTTGACGCATTTTTGCGTCTTCCTCCCACCTGGATGCTTGACCCTGTGTTGAATTTATCTACATTGTCTAATCGTGAGTTGGCGAGGTTTTGAACAACCCGGGCTCACCCACCGGTTGATTCCATCTTACTTAATATAAAAGCTATGAAGGATGTCGAAGCATGGAAACGGGTACTGTTAAATGGTTCAATAACGCCAAAGGGTTTGGGTTCATCTGCCCTGAAGGCGGCGGCGAAGATATTTTCGCTCACTATTCCACCATCCAGATGGATGGTTACAGGACGCTCAAAGCCGGGCAAGCCGTCCGGTTCGATGTACATCAGGGCCCTAAAGGCAACCATGCCAGCGTCATCGTGCCTGTCGAAGCCGAAGCGGTCGCGTAACGCTTAAGACTTTATTGTGTACATCCCCGAAACAAAATGCCAGCCCGGGCGGCTGGCATTTTTATATCCTTACAGATAACGGCCCCTTATTCCCGCGCCAGGGCATCCACCGGATTTAACCTCGCCGCCCGCCGTGCCGGCAGCCAGCCAAACAGCACGCCCGTTAACGTCGAGCACAGAAACGCCATCATCAGCGCCAGCGGCGAAAAGCCTGGCGCCCAGTCCGGCAGCGCCACCTGCAACAACAGCGCAATCAATAGCGACAGCCCGACACCCAGCGCCCCGCCGACCAGACAAACCAGCACCGATTCGATCAGGAACTGCCGCAGTACATCGCCCGCCCGGGCCCCCACCGCCATCCGGATGCCAATCTCCCGGGTGCGTTCTGTCACCGAAACCAGCATGATGTTCATCACGCCGATACCGCCCACCAGCAGCGAAATCACCGCCACCAGCGTCAGAAACAGCTGTAATGTAGCTGTGGTCCTTTCCGCCGTTTTCAAGAGCTCGTCCATGTTATAAGTGAAAAAATCTCGCTTACCATGGCGCAATTCCAGCAGGCTGGCTACCTGACGCTCCGCTTCATCGCTGGGATAGCCTTCTTTCACCCGCACGGTGATATTGTTCAGCCAGCTCTGGCCCGTCACCCGGCCTGTCATGGTACTCCAGGGAAGCCAGACCCGCAGCACCTTGCTGCTGCCAAACATCGACTGTTTCTCTTCCGCCACGCCAATAATGGTCGCTGGCATATTGCCCACCAGAATCACCTCTCCCAGCACGCTGGCGCGATCGGGGAATAGCTGACGCCGGGTGTTGCTGTCAACCACCACCACCTGAGCGCGGGAGTCCAGCTGTGCCTGGTTGAAGGTTCCCCCTTCGCTAAAGCCCATGCCGTAGACATCGAAATACTGGCTGCTTACGCCGTTAACGCTGGCGGCGGCATCTTTACTGCCGTAGCGTACCCGCAGGTTTTTCGATACCGACGGCGTGGCGGAACTGACCCACGACTGGCGACTGATGGCCACCATATCGTCATAGCTGAGGGACTGCTGGTACTGGGGATCGTCATCACCGAAATCGCGGCCGGGGTAAACGTCAATGGTGTTGGTGCCAATAGAACGAATATCGGCCAGTACCCGCTGCTGGGCCGCATCCCCTACCACCACGATAGAAACCACAGAGGCGATACCAATAATGATGCCCAGCATGGTCAGCAGCGTGCGCATCTTATTGGCCGCCATGGCCAGCCACGCCATGCGCAGGGACTCCTGAAACGCAGGCAGCAGCCGCCAGGCGCTGGCGGGAATATGCGGCTCGGGGCGAGAGGCCGCTTCGCGGGACAGCGGCGGTGGATTACTGACAATTTCGCCGTCGCGGATCTCGATAATTCGCTCCGCCTGAGCCGCCACTTCCGGATCGTGGGTCACAATAATCACCGTATGACCGCGATCGCGCAGCTGACGCAGGGTCGCCATCACTTCCGCGCTGGAGTGGCTGTCCAGCGCCCCGGTGGGTTCATCCGCCAGGATCACCTGGCCGCCATTCATCAATGCCCTGGCAATGCTAACGCGCTGCTGCTGGCCTCCGGAAAGCTGGGTGGGTTGATAATCCACCCGCTCCTCAAGCCCCAGTCGGGACAGCAGCTCGCACGCCCGCTTCTGACGCTGGGCGACCGGCGTCCCGGCATAGATAGCGGGGACCTCCACATTCTGGCTGGCGCTCAGGTGCGACAGCAGATGATAGCGCTGGAAGATAAAACCGAAATGCTCACGCCGCAGACGGGCCAGTTGGTCGCCATCAAGCTGCGCCACATCCACGCCCGCCACCCGGTAATGTCCGGCGCTGGGGGTATCCAGGCAGCCCAGGATGTTCATCAGCGTCGACTTACCGGAGCCGGATGCCCCCATAATCGCCACCATCTCACCGGCTTCGATGCTGAGCGTTATCCCCTTCAGGACTTCAATACGTCCCTCGCCGGAAGGATAACTGCGGCGGATATCCTCCAGCTCAAGCAGCGCACTCATCGGGCGTCTCCCTCGCGGCGGCCGGTCACCACTTCATCGCCCTCTTTCAGGCCATCCACCACTTCCACCTGGGTATCGTTACGCTGACCGATGGTGATTTCACGCGAGCGGGTCTCACCGTTACGCAACAGCGTAACCCGAAAGCGATTATTGCCGATGGGATCACCGAGCGCGCTCTGGGGAATAGCGATAACATCGCTTTTCCCGTTCAGCTGAATATGAACCTGGGCGGTCATCTCCAGGCGCAGCACCCCCTGCGGGTTAGGCACTTCGAAGCGGGCATTGTAGAAAATGGCGTCGTTGACTTTCTCCGGGGTCGGCAGAATGTCCTTTAACTTCCCTTCGTAACGGGTCTGGGGATCGCCCATTACCGTGAACCAGGCTTTCAGTCCCGGGCGCAGGTGAATAACATCCGCTTCGGAAACCTGAGCGTTCACCAGCATAGTGCTCATATCCGCCAGGGTCAGGATATTCGGCGCCTGTTGGGCGGCGATAACCGTCTGCCCCTGCTGCGTGGTTACCTTAGTCACCTCGCCCGCCATCGGCGCCAGAATACGGGTGTACTCCAGATTGGTGCGCGCCGTATCCAGAGAGGCCTGATTACGCTGGATTTGCGCATCGATAGTACCGATCTGCGCCTGCTTCACGGCCAGGTCGGTTTGCGCGCTGTCCAGATCCTGGCGGGAAACCAGCTGACGGCGGGCCAGCTCTCGCTGGCGCGCCAGGGTTACCCGGGAGAGCCGCATTTCGGCCTCGGCCTGACCGCGCTGGGCCCGCAGCTCTTTCAGGGTCGCTTCCACCTCTTTGATCTGGTTTTCCGCCTGTTCAGGATCGATGATCCCCAACAGTTGATCCTTCTTAACCCGGGAGCCTACGTCCACCTTCAGCGTCCTGAGCTGACCGCTGACCTGGGCGCCCACGTCCACCTTGCTGAGCGCATCGAGCTTACCGGTTGCCAGCACGCTCTGCTGTAGTTCGCCTTTGCGTACGATTAGCGTCTGATACTGGGGTACTGGCGCATTGAGCGTTTTCCATACCCATACTCCCCCAATTACCAGCAGCAGTATCAGTGCTATATAGCGTTTTTTCACTTTTCCCTTAAACATAATCGCATCCTGATGGCGGGCCAGAACTACCAATAAGTTCGATAATATAAACCGTTTATCAACATCGGTGCACTACATGATAAAGCCTGGCAGCCGTTGCATAAAAGTTGAGGAACGCGATGCCTTAATAGCGCTATTCCCTGACTCACGACGATCCAACAGTTATGCCACAGATTGCAGTTTCTTCACGGAGCGCCGATACGCCGGTACACAGCTGGCAACTCTTCCTGGCTCTGAGCCAGGGCCGTTATCAACCCGGCCCGACCTGGCGCAAGCCTGGCTGGCGTCGTAAATTTATTTTGCGCTCGCTGGCGATGCCGCTGGCGACGGCGCGCCTGCTGAACGGTCTGACACAACTGCCTCAGGCAAACACGCTATTACAGGCCCAACCCTGCCTTCCCTGCCGGTTACATCGACCATGGCTGATGGCATCGGGCATGGGGCGATCCCGGGTACTGGACGCCATTTTCTTTCACTATCAACAGATGAATCACACCCTGCCCCGAGAGGCAATGCAGGATTATCTTTCGCCCCTGGGCTGGACCCTGGCCTGGCTGGAAGGTAAAGATGGCGAACCTTACCGGCTGGCGCTCAGCGCCGACTGTGATTTGGATAAAGAGGGCGAGGCGACGTTAGCGCTCTATGACTATCAGGATATCGCGCTGGCGCAGTTGACGTTCACCCTGTGCCGCTGGGACGGTATTACCACGCTGTTTATTGGCGGCTTACAGGGAGCCAAGGCCCGGCTCGGCCATGGCCATATTCAGAAAGCGACCCGCCAGTGCCATGGGCTGTTTCCCAAGCGACTGGTGCTTGAGGCCGCACGCCAGGTAGCTTTGCGTCTGGGAGCCCGCCAGATTCTGGCAGTCAGTAATCACACCCATATTTACCGCAGTTGGCGCTATCGCCTGAGCAAGCGCAGCGTCTTTCTGGCCGACTATGACGCCTTCTGGCGCGAGATGGGGGGCGAGCCCGGGCAGGAAGGCCATTTTCTGCTGCCGCTCACCACGCTGCGCCGCCCGCTGGCGGAGATAGTCAGTAAAAAACGGGCCGAATATCGCCGCCGTTATGCCCTGCTCGACGCCATGAACGCGGCGCTGGAACAGAGCTTCACGGCCACTGACGCTTAATCGGCCCGTCCGTGCGCCAGCCACATCACCCGCGAAAACATACCGCGCAGCAACGAGGGAACCGAATCCGTGCCGCGGCGCCCGGCCTCCAGCGCGACCTCGATGGCCAGATCGGGCTTCGAGGAGCGATGGATAGCCCGGGTAATCACCCGGCGCATATTCATCGCCACCCCATCCGGCACCTGCGCCACCCGGTGATAGATCTCACTGAAACCTTCTCGATACATAAAGTGTTCCAGATCACGGGCCGGTAGCTGCGTCAGGTGCTCGCGTTCGCGGCGGCGGTCGTTATCCAGCAGTCCGCGTACCGTGGCGGCATACTTCTTACCCGCTTCATCGCCGTCCGCCAGTACGTGCCACTCAATCCCCATGCGGCGGGCGAATTTAATCAGCGGACGCAGGCCACACTGGGCAAACTCAATCACCTTCACCCCTTCCGCGTCAAAATGGTGGCCGCACTGACGCGCAAGTTCGTTCATCACCCAGACTTCGGTTTCACCTTCCACCAGTAGCCAGCAGCGGGCAAACAGCGAAGAGGGTCGATTAAGTCGAATATGAAAAGCGATACGGCGACCGTCTTCGGCATTCATTCCATCCGGCCCCAGGCGCCAGGCGGCTACCCGCCCGGAATCGCGCACCAGTCGACAGACCTGCTGCACCGGCGTCAGGGAAAGCAGCTCGCCGGAGTTGGTGGTGGCAATCTTCTGTAACGGCAGCAGATTAAGCAGATGCCAGGCCACCGACAGCATAATAGGATGCAGCCGGGTTTCCGGATCCTCTACTACCACCAGAGGTCGCGCATCACGATCGAGACGCACGCTGCCCCGGGATTGCAGCAGCGTGGAAAACATCCCCAACAGAATAATGCGCTGATTACGACTGTGAGGCTTGTCGAGCATGCGATTAATCAGATCGAGATAGCGCCAGCTGCGGCGTTCATCGTGAGAGCGACGACGCATCAGGCGTTCACGGGCCTGGGTGGTGCCCTGCTCGCTGAAGTAATGTTCCAGCAGTTGCGTCATGGCCGACAGTCCCTGGCGCAGCTGTTCATCGGTCAGTACCTGTGGGCGTAAGGCCAGCTCCCGGGCCAGATCGGCAAACTGGCGGGCGGAGCCTTCCAGTTCCGGCTCCCGGGAGACATTGCCTTCACGTAGCCGACGGCTGAAACGCGCATCTCGCAGGCGCAGAACCGGGTTCAAGCGTACCACCTGACGCGCTATCCGATCGATATCGCCCAGCGCCATCGGCTCGCCCTGAGAATTAAGAAAACTGCGCAGGGTCATCACCGTACCGTCTCCCGCCAGCTCCCCTTCCAGACGGTAAAAAATACGCCGGTAGTCATCGTCGCTGGTGACCCACACCGGCGCCAGCGCCCGATAGCGTCGCCCGGGAACTCTGCCCGGTATCGAGGAACGAAAGGTCAGGATAATATGCAAGTGACGTTCACGTTCCTGCATCTCGCCCGGCGGGAAGTGAAAGTCGCCAGAGACAAAATGATAGAGATCATCGCGGGGCGAAAGCAGCAGCGTCAGGGCATCCAGCAAGCTGGACTTCCCCCATGCGTTCTCACCGATCAGGACGTTGTCCTGTTCCAGGTGTAGCGACAGGCGATTAATGCCACGGAAACCCACCACCTCCACGCGCTCAAGAAACATACTCCCTCCCGATGACACTGATGCCTGTTTTTACTGGAGTATAGCGATAAGCCCGCACCTAAGGTATCCCGAGAATAGCGATAACTCAGGCCTTTCTTCCAGGAATAAACCCGATATTAAGTGGACAGTAAATATTATTTTTTGTGATATTTCAGAAAATTTCAGAATTTACCCCAGGAAATATCGCGCAATAAAGTTTCTATTCTATACTTACCTCATTGATTCCTGGCCAAAGGAATAAATCACATTGTTTTAAATCAAATAACCTGGATATATTACGCTGGTTCAGGAAGGACGAAGTTTTTAAAATTACGCGACTCGATTCTACGTCACCTTCCTGATGACGTGATCGGTGGCGAGCGCCGTTCGTTGTTTTTCAGTCGAATGGTAATCGTCTTTGAATAATTACATCGAGGTAAATATGTTCAGAAAATTAGCAGCCGAGTTCTTCGGAACCTTTTGGTTGGTTTTCGGTGGCTGTGGTAGTGCGGTACTGGCGGCAGCCTATCCGCAATTAGGGATTGGTTTTGTCGGTGTGGCGCTGGCATTTGGTCTGACGGTATTAACCATGGCCTATGCGGTTGGCCATATTTCCGGCGGCCATTTTAACCCGGCGGTGACCCTGGGCCTGTGGGCCGGCGGTCGCTTTCCGGCCAAAGAGGTGATTGGCTATATTATCGCTCAGGTTATCGGCGGTATCGCCGCAGCGGCTATTCTCTGGATTATCGCCAGTGGAAAAGCGGGTTTCGATGCGGCAGCCAGCGGTTTTGCCTCTAACGGCTTTGGCGAACACTCTCCCGATCACTACTCCATGCTGGCGGCCATCGTCATTGAAATCGTGCTGACCTGCGGCTTCCTGATTGTGATTCACGGCGCGACAGACAAACTGGCTCCGGCGGGCTTTGCGCCTATCGCCATCGGTCTGGCGCTGACCCTGATTCACCTGATCAGCATTCCGGTTACCAACACTTCCGTAAACCCGGCACGTAGCACTGCCGTCGCCATCTTCCAGGGCGGCTGGGCGCTGCAGCAACTGTGGCTGTTCTGGGTCATGCCGATTATCGGCGGTATCCTGGGCGGCCTGATTTATCGCACCCTGCTGGAAAAACGCGACTAATTATCGCTCTCCCGAAGCCCGGCTAAACGCCGGGCTTCTTTCTGTCCGCCCCTGCCTCTTCCTTTACTCACTTCATTGATTTGTGTATTGTCTGCGCCGCTTACCCAATAAACAGAAGGGATTCGGCTATCATGCTGTCCGGGCTGCTCATTATCCTGGTACCGTTACTGATCGGTTACCTTATTCCCCTGCGCCAGCGCGTAACACTGATCTGGATTAACCGGCTGCTGGGCTGGATTGTCTATATCATCCTTTTCCTGATGGGAATTAGTCTGGCCTTTCTGGATAATCTTTCCGCCAATTTGCTGGCGATCCTTCATTATTCCGCAGTCAGTATTGTGGTTATTCTGCTGTGCAACTGCGCCGGATTACTGCTGCTGGAGCGTTTTCTGCCCTGGCATCACCGCCACCGCCAGCAGAAGCTGCCATCGCGCCTGAAGATGGCGATGGAATCGCTGCAGTTGTGCGGCGTGGTCGCCGCCGGTTTTATTCTGGGACTCAGCGGCTGGTCGTGGCTGACCCACACCACCGAAGCCAGCGAATACACGCTGATCCTGCTGTTGCTCCTTGTGGGGATACAGCTGCGCGGCAGCGGTATGACCCTGCGCCAGATTCTGCTTAACCGCCGGGGCACTCTGGTAGCGCTGGTGGTGGTGGTCAGCTCACTGCTGGCAGGTGCCATTAACGCCCTGCTGCTCGGCCTGCCGTTAAAAACCGGGCTGGCGATGGCCTCAGGCTACGGCTGGTACTCGCTGTCCGGCATCCTGATGACCGAGTCATACGGCCCGGTCATCGGCAGCGCCACCTTCTTTAACGATCTGGGTCGTGAGCTTATCGCCATCATTCTGATTCCGGCACTGGTGGGCCGTAGCCGCTCAACGGCGCTGGGGCTATGTGGCGCCACCTCGATGGATTTTACCCTGCCGGTACTGCAACGCAGCGGCGGCGTAGAACTGGTCCCGGCCGCCATTGTCCACGGCTTCCTGCTTAGCCTGCTGGTTCCGCTAATGATGGCGCTGTTCGCCGCCTGAATCCTTCCTTCGCCCCCCTGATGGGGGGATTAAATTTGCGCTAAATCAATTTCCCTGCACATTGCCATAAAAAGCACTTTTCACCCTTAGTCACTGAGCATAACCTTAAACATGCATATCAAATATAACTTTAAGGTGTAATCATGTTTTGCGTGCAATGTGAACAAACAATTCGCACTCCGGCGGGTAATGGCTGCTCTTATGCGCAGGGAATGTGCGGTAAAACCGCTGAAACGTCCGATCTTCAGGACCTGCTGATCGCCGCGCTGCAGGGGCTCTCTGCCTGGGCGCTGAAGGCGCGTGAGCTGGGCATTATCGACCACGAGGTGGATAGCTTCGCACCGCGCGCGTTCTTCGCCACCCTGACCAACGTCAACTTTGATTCCGTCCGTATCGTCGGCTACGCCCGTCAGGCCATCGCGATGCGTGAAGACCTGAAAGCGCGCTCCCGCGCCATTGATGCAGCCGCAAGCGTTGACCATCCGCTGGCCGACCTGCAGCTTGCCAGCGACGACATGGGCGATCTGCAACGCCAGGCCGCTGACTTCACTCCGAACCGCGACAAAGCGGAAATCGGCGAAGATATCCTTGGTCTGCGCCTGCTGTGCCTCTACGGCCTGAAAGGGGCCGCAGCCTATATGGAACACGCCCATGTACTGGGCCAGTACGATAACGACATCTATGCCCAGTACCACAAAATCATGTCCTGGCTTGGCACCTGGCCGTCCGACATGAACGCCCTGCTGGAATGCTCCATGGAAATCGGTCAGATGAACTTCCAGGTCATGAGCATCCTGGACGCCGGTGAAACCGGTAAATACGGCCACCCGACCCCGACGCAGGTTAACGTAAAACCGGTTGCCGGTAAGTGCATCCTGATCTCCGGTCATGACCTGTTCGATCTCTACAATCTGCTGGAGCAGACCGAAGGCACTGGCGTCAATGTCTACACCCACGGCGAAATGCTGCCCGCCCACGGCTATCCGGAACTGCGTAAATTCAAACATCTGGTCGGTAACTACGGCAGCGGCTGGCAGAATCAGCAGACCGAATTCGCCCGCTTCCCGGGACCGATCGTGATGACCTCAAACTGCATCATCGACCCAACCGTTGGCAGCTACGACGACCGTATCTGGACCCGCAGCATCGTAGGCTGGCCGGGCGTTAACCACCTGGAAGGCGACGATTTTGCCCCGGTCATCGCCCAGGCCCAGCAGATGTCCGGCTTCCCGTACAGCGAAATCGAGCACATGATCACCGTCGGTTTTGGCCGTCAGACCCTGCTTAGCGCCGCCGATACTCTGATCGATATGGTTGGCCGTAAGTCACTGCGCCACGTCTTCCTGATCGGCGGCTGCGACGGCATTCGCGGCGAGCGTAGCTACTACACCGACTTCGCCACCAGCGTACCGGACGACTGCCTGATCCTGACGCTGGCCTGCGGTAAATATCGCTTTAACAAGCTGGACTTCGGCAACATCGAAGGCCTGCCGCGCCTGCTGGATGCCGGTCAGTGTAACGACTCTTACTCCGCCATTATGCTGGCCGTCACCCTGGCCGAAAAACTGGGCTGCGGCGTGAACGATCTGCCGCTGAGCCTGGTACTCTCCTGGTTCGAACAGAAGGCTATCGTGGTTCTGCTGACCCTGCTGTCGCTGGGCGTGAAGAACATCCTGACCGGGCCGACGGCGCCGGGCTTCCTGACCCCGAACCTGCTGGCTATCCTCAACGAGAAATTCGGTATGCGTTCCGTTACCACCGTTGAGCAGGATATGCAGCAGATGCTGGGCGTGGCGTAAGGAGAAGCAACAAGATGACGATGCCAACCTCTCAGTGTCCGTACCGCATGCAGGTACATCATATTAAGCAGGAGACGCCAGACGTCTGGACCCTGTCGCTGTTCTGCCATGACGACTACCTCTATCAGGCGGGACAATACGCGCTGGTCAGTATCCGCAACTCGGCCGATACCCTGCGCGCCTATACCCTCTCGTCCACGCCGGGTGTCAGCCCTTTTATTACCCTGACCATCCGCCGTATCGACGACGGCGCCGGTTCCGGCTGGCTGACCCGCGAAGTTAAGCGCGGCGACTACCTGTGGCTTTCCGAAGCCCAGGGCGAGTTCACCTGCCAGAACCATCCGGCAGGTCGTTATCTGCTGCTGGCCGCTGGCTGCGGCGTGACGCCGATTATGTCGATGCGCCGCTGGCTGGCCAAATACAGCCCGATGGCCGATGTCCAGGTGATCTACAGCGTGCGCTCGCCGCAGGACGTGATCTTTGCTGAAGAGTGGCGCCAGTATCCGGTCACTCTGGTGGCGGAACAGGGCGCGGTCCACGGCTTCGTTCCCGGTCGTCTGACCCGCGAGCTGCTGGCCAGCGTGCCGGATATCGCTAACCGCACCGTCATGACCTGCGGCCCGGCGCCGTACATGGATTTCGTGGAGCAGGAAGTCAAAGCGCTGGGCGTCACCCGCTTCTGGAAAGAGAAATTCTTCACCCCTGTTGCGGCGCCCGTCACCAGCGGCCTGAAGATCTCCACCCTGCAGCCGGTACGCGAATTCCATACGCCGGTAGGCAGCACGCTGCTTGAAGCGCTGGAGAGCAACAAGGTGCCGGTCAACGCCGCCTGCCGCGCCGGCGTGTGCGGCTGCTGCAAAACCAAAGTGGTTTCCGGCGACTACAGCGTCACCAGCACCATGACCCTGACCGAACAGGAGATCGCGGACGGTTACGTCCTGGCCTGCTCCTGCCACCCGCAGGGCGATCTGGTCCTCGCCTGATTTTCACTTCCCCCATGCCGCCTCCTTCCGGAGGCGGCACTTTCTGAACAGTCCCTGTCTTCACTCATCGTCTAAGCTTGATCGCATCTTATCGAAATAAAACAAAGGAGATGTGATGAAACAGACCGTGGCCACCTACATTGCCAAAACGCTGGAACAGGTAGGGATAAAGCGTATCTGGGGCGTAACCGGAGACTCCCTTAACGGGCTGAGCGACAGCCTTAACCGCATGGGAACTATTCAATGGATGCCCACCCGTCACGAAGAGGTCGCCGCCTTCGCCGCGGGTGCGGAAGCGCAGTTAACCGGCGAACTGGCGGTCTGCGCTGGCTCCTGCGGCCCAGGCAACCTGCACCTGATCAACGGACTGTTCGACTGCCAACGCAACCACGTACCGGTGCTGGCGATTGCCGCCCATATTCCTTCCAGCGAGATAGGCAGCGGTTACTTCCAGGAAACCCATCCTCAGGAGCTGTTCCGGGAGTGCAGCCACTACTGCGAACTGGTGTCCAGTCCGGAACAGATCCCTCAGGTGCTGGCTATCGCCCTGCGTGAAGCCACGCTAAGGCGCGGCGTGGCGGTTGTGGTTCTGCCCGGAGACGTCGCGCTGCAACCCGCGCCGGAAGGGGCCAGTACACACTGGTATCCCGCCCCGCTGCCCCAGGTGGTGCCGCGCAAATCGGAGCTGGAAAAACTGGCCGAAGTGCTGAACGGCGCCAGTAATATCGCATTGATGTGCGGTAGCGGCTGCGCCGGAGCGCACAGTGAATTGCTGGAGTTCGCCGGTAAGCTGAAATCGCCCATCGTCCACGCCCTGCGCGGCAAAGAGCACGTGGAGTACGATAACCCCTATGACGTGGGGATGACCGGTCTTATCGGCTTCTCTTCCGGCTTTCACACCATGATGAATGCCGATACCCTGATTCTGCTCGGCACCCGGTTCCCCTATCGCGCCTTCTACCCCAGCAATGCGCGAATCATTCAGATAGATATCAACCCGGCCAGTATCGGCGCCCACAGCAAAGTGGACATGGCGCTGGTGGGCGATGTGCAATCCACATTGCAGTCCCTGCTGCCACTGCTGGAAGATAAGCAGGATCGGTCGTTCCTCGACAAAGCGCTGGCAGACTATAAAGAGGCCCGTAAGGGGCTGGATGACCTTGCCAAACCCAGCGATAAGGCGATTCATCCCCAGTATCTGGCCCAGCGAATCAGCCAGTTGGCCCGCCAGGACGCCATCTTCACCTGCGATGTCGGCACCCCCACCGTCTGGGCAGCCCGCTATCTGGAAATGAACGGAAAACGTCGCCTGCTGGGCTCCTTTAACCATGGCTCAATGGCTAACGCCATGCCTCAGGCGCTGGGCGCAAAGGCGACGGCGCCGGAACGTCAGGTAGTGGCGATGTGCGGAGACGGCGGTTTTAGCATGCTGATGGGCGATTTCCTGTCGGTGGTCCAGATGAAGCTACCGATCAAGATCGTGGTATTCAACAACAGCGTGCTGGGCTTTGTAGCAATGGAGATGAAGGCCGGAGGCTATCTGACCGATGGAACCGAACTCAGCAGCACCAACTTTGCCCGTATCGCCGAGGCCTGCGGTATTACCGGTATTCGGGTGGAAAAAGCCAGCGAGCTGGATGCCGCACTGGAGAAGGCATTTAATACCGACGGGCCGGTACTGGTGGACGTTACCGTCGCCAAAGAGGAGCTGGCGATTCCGCCCCAGATCAAACTAGAACAGGCGAAGGGCTTCAGTCTGTACATGCTACGCGCCATCATCAGCGGCCGCGGCGATGAGGTGGTCGAACTGGCGAAAACCAACTGGTTCAGGTAAAACAACCTATTACCTTCAGTAATACCGAGCAAGGAGTCGCCATGATTGACCTACGCAGTGATACCGTAACGCGCCCGGGGCGCGCCATGCTGGAACAGATGATGAACGCCGCCGTCGGAGACGATGTCTACGGCGACGATCCCACCGTGAATCAGTTGCAGGAATACGCGGCGCGCCTGGCCGGTAAAGAGGCCGCCCTGTTCCTGCCTTCCGGCACCCAGGCCAACCTGGTAGCGCTGCTCAGTCACTGTCAGCGTGGCGATGAATATATTGTGGGCCAGCAGGCCCACAACTACCTTTTCGAGGCGGGCGGCGCCGCGGTGCTGGGCAGCATTCAGCCCCAGCCCATCGACGCCGCCCGCGACGGCACCCTACCGCTGGACAAAGTCGCCTCGGTCATCAAGGCTGATGACGTTCACTTTGCCCGCACCCGGCTGCTCAGTCTGGAAAATACTCACAACGGTAAAGTGCTGCCGCAGGCGTACCTGCGCGATGCCTGGCAGTTTACCCGCGAGCGCGGCCTGGGGCTGCATATGGACGGCGCCCGACTGTTTAACGCCATAGTGGAGTACGGCTGTGAACTGGATGAAGTGGCGCGCTACTGCGACAGCTTCACCCTCTGCCTGTCCAAAGGGCTGGGGGCGCCGGTGGGCTCGCTGCTGCTGGGCAATCGCGACTTTATCAAGCGCGCTCTGCGCTGGCGTAAGATGGCCGGCGGCGGACTGCGTCAGGCCGGAATCCTGGCCGCAGGCGGCCTGTGGGCATTGCAGAATAATGTGGCACGACTGGCGGACGACCACGCCAATGCCGCCTGGCTGGCCGAAGCCCTGCGCGAAACTGGCGCCGACGTGACCCGCCAGGACACCAATATGCTGTTCGTCCGGCTGCCGGAAGGCACCGCGCCGCAGCTGGGCGAATTTATGGCTCGCCGCGACGTACTTATTAACGCCGCGCCGGTTACCCGTCTGGTGACGCATATTGACGTCAGCCGCCAGCAACTGGAAACCGTCGTCAGCCACTGGCGCGCCTTCCTGCGAGGCTAAGGAAAGTAAGGAGATGAATAGCCCAGGTAAGATCCTGATACTCGGCGCCAGCGGCTATATCGGCCAGCGCCTGGTCCCCAGACTGGCGCAGATCGGTTACCCGGTTATCGCTGCCGCGCGCCGTCTGGACTGGCTGGAAAAACAGCCCTGGTCTGGTGTTGAATGCCGGGCGGTAGATTTACTGCGTCCGGAAACGCTGCACGGGCTGCTGGATGGCGTAGAAACGATCTACTATCTGGTGCACAGCATGGGCGACGGTTCGGATTTTATCGCCCGCGAGCGCCGGGCGGCCCTGAATCTGCGCGATGCGCTACGCGGCCAGTCGGTGCGCCAGGTCATCTATCTTAGTTCGCTACAGGCCCCCGATGGCGATCTCAGCTCCTCCCACCTGCGGGCCCGGCAGGTAACCGCCGATATTCTGCGCGAATCGGAAGTGCCGGTCACCGAACTGCGCGCCGGGATTATTATCGGCGCTGGTTCCGCCGCCTTTGAAGTGATGCGCGATATGATCTACAACCTGCCGGTACTGACGCCGCCGCGCTGGGTACGATCCCGCACCACGCCCATCGCGCTGGAAAATTTACTGGTCTATCTGCAGGGCTTTCTGGAGCACCCGGCAAAGGAACACCGCCTGTTCGAGGCCGCAGGCCCCGAGGTCATGAGCTATCAGCAACAGTTCGAGCGATTTATGGCCATCAGCGGCTGCCACCGACCGCTGATTCCGATCCCCTTTCCCACCCGCTGGGTCTCGGTCTGGTTCCTGAGTATGATCACTTCAGTACCGCCGTCTATCGCCCGGGCGCTGATCCAGGGGCTGCGCCACGATCTGCTGGCGGACGATCGCGCGCTGCGGGCACTGATTCCCCAACCGCTTATCGGCTTCGATGAGGCGGTACGTCAGACCCTGGAGGAGGAGAAAAAGCTGGTCGACTCCCCTGGCTGGGGCCACGCCCCTCAAGCTTTCGCCCGCTGGCGCCCGGAATATGGCTACTATCCCAAGCAGGCAGGCCATACCGTCAAAACCCCCGCTCCCCTGAGCGCCTTATGGGATGTGGTCAACGGCATTGGCGGCCAGCAGCGCTATTTCTTCGCCAATATTCTGTGGCAGACCCGAGGCGCCCTGGATCTACTGGTGGGTCACCGCCTGGATAAAGGCCGCCCGGAGCGCCACTGGTTACGCCCGGGCGATAAGGTGGATAGCTGGCGGGTGATTGTCGTCGAGCCAGAAAAGGAGCTGACGCTGCTGTTCGGTATGAAGGCGCCGGGGCTGGGGCGGCTGAGCTTCACTCTGCGCGATATCGGGGAATATCGCACCCTGGATGTCCGTGCTTTCTGGCATCCCCACGGTACGCCGGGCCTGCTCTACTGGCTGGCGATGATTCCGGCGCATCTGTTTATTTTTCGCGGCATGGCGCGACGTATTACCCATCTGGCTGAACAGAGCCTGAGCGATCGTCCGAGAGAACGCTGAATATTGGCGCTTTGCCATTGCAACCCGAGAGGAATCACGAAAGAATGCCCGCGATAACAGCCAACGCGACAGTGAATTGACATGAAAGTACTGGTCACGGGCGCCACCAGCGGACTGGGGCGTAACGCGGTCGAATATTTACGCCAGCGCGGCGTCAGCGTGACGGCCACTGGCCATAATGCCGCCATGGGCAAACTGCTGCAGAAGATGGGCGCGGAATTTATCCATGCGGATATGACCGAGCTGGTTTCCTCTCAGGCCAAAGCGATGCTGGCCGGCATTGACGTGCTATGGCACTGCTCCGATTTCATCTCCCCCTGGGGATCGCCTCAGGAGTTCGATCTGGCTAACGTGCGTGCCACCCGCCGTCTGGGTGAATGGGCGGTGGCATGGGGCGTTCGTACTTTCGTCCATATCTCCTCGCCGTCGCTCTACTTCGACTACCACCACCATCGCGATATTATGGAAGAGTATCGCCCACGCCGCTACGCCAACGATCTGGCGCGCAGCAAGGCGGAAGGCGAAGAGGTGATTCAGCGACTGGCCAGAGCCAATCCCCAGACCCGCTTCGCTATCCTGCGCCCCCAAAGCCTGTTCGGCCCCCATGATACGGTCTTCTTCCCGCGTCTGATTCAGATGGTGCGCCACTACGGCTGCGTACTCCTGCCGCGCGGTGGCGAAGCGCTGGTGGATATGACCTATCAGGAAAATGCGGTGCATGCCATGTGGCTGGTCAGCCAGCCCGAAAACGATCGCCTGCCTTCGGGCCGCGCCTGGAACATCACCAATCTGGAGCCGCGCCCGCTGCATATGACGGTACAGAAACTGATTGATGAGCTGGGGCTGCGCTGCAAAATTCGCTCCGTTCCCTGGCTGATGCTGGATATGGTGGCGCGTAGCATGGAGCGCTTTGGTCATAAAGAGGCCGAACCTTCCCTGACCCACTACGGCGTCGCCAAACTGAATTTCGACTTCACGCTGGATACCCAACGCGCCAGGGATGAGCTGGGCTATAAGCCCATCATCACGCTGGATGAAGGTATAGAGCGTACCGCGGCCTGGCTGCGGGACCACGGTAAGCTGCATCGTCCCTGACGTTTAGTGGGAATATCCCATCCCGTATTTCTCCAGCAACGCTTCGGCAATGGCCTGGGTTTCGGCATCGGCGTGGCCGTCGTAGCGTTCGGGGCGGAAGTGCATCTGAAACGCCATAATCACCCGCCGCTTCTGAGCCTGGGTCATATCGTTCCCCACTTCGTAACCGTAACGCGCGAGCAGATTAAGCAACGCCGTCTGATTCACCGGCTGGGTCGGATGGCGGCCCCCCAGATAGAAAGTGACCCGATCGGCGTCCGGCCAGGCACCAATGCCCGCCTGCGCCAGTTCACGCCACGGGAACAGCGGCCCCGGATCGTCCTTACGCTGGGGTGCCACATCGGAATGGGCCACCACATTTTCCGGCGTGATGCCGTGACGTTGAATAATATCCCGGGCCAGCGGAATCAGCGTAGCGATCTGCGCCTGGTCGAACGGCTCGAAATGGCGGCCGGTAGCGGTACGATGCCAGCCGTGGTTTTCCAGCTCGATGCCGACGGAGGTATCATTAATGCGGGTGGCACCGCGCCAGTAGCTCTGCCCGGCATGCCAGGCGAGCTTCTCTTCCGGCACCAGTTGATAGACCAGCGGCTTACCGTGATGTTTCTCGGGCTGGCGCGCAATCAGATAGTGGGCGCTGACGTCCCTGCCACGTAGCGTGGTCAGGGAGCGCTCAAAATCTCCGGCGGTGTAGTGAATGACCAGTACCCGCACCCGCGGCCAGGCGTTCAGCGCCGGATAGCGGGTATCCACCTGATATTCGCTGCGATCGACAATCCCTTCATCGCTGGCGCAGCCTGCCAGCAGCAGAACCAGCGCCAGCCAAAAAATACGCCTCATCGCCGGGTCTTCACCGCCGTGCCGCTGACGCTGACCATTAGCATGCTGCTGTCTTTACCCACGGTTTCATAGTCGATATCGATACCAACCACCGCATCGGCCCCCAGCGACTGCGCCTGCTCTTCCAGCTCTTTAAACGCTATTTCGCGCGCCTTGCGTAGCTCTTTTTCATAGGCACCGGAACGGCCGCCGACGATATCGCGAATCCCGGCGAAAAAGTCGCGGAACACGTTAGCGCCCAGGATGGCTTCCCCGGTAACCACGCCGCAATACTCAACAATAGCCTGCCCTTCCAGGGTGGGAGTGGTGGAAAACTGCATATGGTGACTCCTCTGTGTTTGGCGATCAATGCCTTAGCCCTTGCCTGCTGGCGCATTTTAGCCCGTAATACGCTATGCTAAAGCCCATTATTACCAACTGTAATGTAGCTCTCCTGAGAAATATAAGGAAATCATAATGCGTAGCTCAGTTCTGACTCTCATTGCGCCGTGCGCGCTACTGCTTAGCGCCTGTACTACTGTCACACCGGCCTACAAGGATATCGGTACCCGCAACGGTCCCTGCATCAATGGTGGCCCTGACAGCGTCGCACAGCAGTTTTACGACTACCGTATCGCGCATCCGGGCCAGAGTGCGACCGATCTGACGGGCCTGCGCCCTTATCTGAGCGATTCCCTGTGGCAGCAGCTTCAGGCGAAGAGCCGCAGCACCCAGTCTGCCAGCGGTGACCTGTTCTCCAGCAATGCTAAGGGTATCGACAGCGCCGATGTCGCCAGCGCCTCCCGCATTCTGAATACCGATGCCCGCAATATGCCGCTGCGCGTCAATCTGACCAAAGGCGACCGGCAGTGGCAGGATGAAATCCTGATGGTGCGCGAAGGCCAGTGCTGGGCAGTGGACGATATTCGTTACACCAGCGAAAACAGCAACGCCCCTACCGGCACCCTGAGCCAGGTGCTGGAGCACCGTTAATTCGCCATTTCCTACGGGCTGAAAGGTAAAAACCACAAGAAAAATCAGGCAATTAACCTGTTTGCCCGTATTTATTCTTACCTTCAGCCCGCTCCGATATTTTGTGCTATGTTTAAGCCATATCCGGCCCGTTTTTGCGATTTTAACGCACAAATATTGCATAACTATTCTGCCAACGTTACTATTTGCGGCCTCAATTGCTATTCGACTGCTGCGCATGAGTATTCAACTAAACGGCATTAACTGCTTTTACGGCGCCCACCAGGCGCTGTTCGATATTACGCTCGACTGCCCGCAAGGGGAGACGTTAGTGCTGCTCGGCCCGAGCGGCGCGGGAAAGAGTTCTCTGCTGCGCGTGCTTAACCTGCTGGAGATGCCGCGTTCCGGCACGCTTGCCATCGCCGGTAACCAGTTCGACTTCAGCCGCGCCCCGGGCGACAAAACCATTCGCGCGCTGCGTCAGCACGTCGGTATGGTTTTCCAGCAGTACAACCTGTGGCCGCATCTGACGGTGATGCAGAACCTGATCGAAGCGCCCTGCCGGGTGCAGGGGCTGAGTAAAGACCAGGCCCGCGAACGCGCCGGTAAACTGCTGGAGCGTCTGAGACTGACTCCCTATGCCGATCGCTACCCGCTGCACCTTTCCGGAGGGCAGCAGCAGCGCGTGGCCATCGCCAGAGCGCTAATGATGGAACCCGAAGTGCTGTTGTTCGACGAACCGACCGCGGCGCTGGACCCGGAAATTACCGCCCAGATTGTCAGCATCATTCGCGAACTGGCGCAGACCAACATCACTCAGGTGATCGTGACGCACGAAGTGGAAGTGGCGCGCAAAACCGCCAGCCGCGTGGTCTATATGGAAAATGGTCATATTGTCGAGCAGGGCGATGCGGGCTGCTTCAGCAACCCGCAGACCGATGCTTTCAGATCCTATCTTTCACACTGAAGATGATTAGGAATACTAAAATGAAAAAAGTCCTTCTTGCCGCGCTATTCGCCAGCCTCAGCGTCTCCGCCACGGCGGCGCAGACTATCCGCTTCGCCACGGAGGCCTCTTATCCTCCGTTTGAGTCCATGGACGCCAGCAATAAAATCGTCGGTTTTGATGTCGATCTCGCCAATGCACTGTGTAAAGAGATGGACGCCACCTGCACCTTCAGCAACCAGTCGTTCGACAGCCTGATCCCCAGCCTGAAATTCAAGCGGGTAGAAGCGGTAATGGCCGGTATGGACATTACGCCAGAGCGCCAGAAGCAGGTGCTGTTCAGCAACCCTTACTACGATAACTCGGCGCTGTTTATCGGCGTACAGGGTAAATACACCAGCATTGATCAGCTTAAAGGCAAGAAGGTTGGGGTTCAGAACGGCACCACCCACCAGAAGTTTATCAACGATAAACATCCGGAAATCACCACTGTTCCCTACGACAGCTACCAGAATGCCAGACTGGATCTGCAGAACGGACGTATTGACGCCGTATTTGGCGACACTGCGGTCGTCACCGAATGGCTGAAGGCCAATCCGAAGCTGGCCGCGGTGGGCGATAAAGTCACCGATAAAGCCTACTTCGGTACCGGGCTTGGCATCGCGGTGCGTAAAGGTAATACCGAACTACAGCAGCAGTTTAACAGCGCGCTGGAGAAGGTGAAGCAGAATGGCACCTACGAGGCCATCTACAATAAATGGTTCCAGAAGTAATCGGCTTAATGAACGACTTCCTTCCACTTGCAAGCGCCGCCGGGATGACCGTCGGCCTTGCCGTTTGCGCCCTGATTATCGGCCTGGCACTGGCGATGGTATTCGCCGTCTGGGAATCGGTTAAGTGGCGTCCCATCGCCTGGATAGGTTCTGGCCTGGTCACCATTCTGCGTGGCCTGCCGGAGATCCTGGTGGTGCTGTTTATCTACTTCGGCTCCTCCCAGCTGTTGCTGATGCTGTCGGACGGTTTCACGCTCAATCTGGGCTTTATCCAGATCCCGGTGCAGATGGAGATTGAAAACTTCGACGTCAGTCCGTTCCTGTGTGGGGTTATCGCCCTGTCGCTGCTCTACGCCGCTTACGCTTCCCAGACGCTGCGCGGCGCCCTGAAAGCGGTGCCGGAAGGCCAGCGGGAATCCGGCATGGCGTTGGGCATGAGCAAAGGCGCTATCTTCTTCCGCCTGGTGATGCCTCAGATGTGGCGCCACGCCCTGCCCGGACTGGGCAATCAGTGGCTGGTGCTGCTAAAGGATACGGCCCTGGTGTCGCTGATTAGCGTCAACGATCTGATGCTGCAAACCAAAAGCATCGCCACCCGAACTCAGGAGCCCTTTACCTGGTACATCGTGGCAGCCGCCATTTATCTGGTGATTACCCTGGTGAGTCAGTACATCCTCAAGGCTATCGACCAGCGGGCGACGCGTTTTGAACGGAGGCCCGGCTGATGCTTGAGTACTTACCGGAACTCCTGAAGGGGCTGCATACCAGCCTGACGCTGACCGTCGCCTCTATCGCCGTGGCGCTGGTACTGTCGCTGCTGTTTACCGTGATCCTGACGCTGAAAACCCCGCTGCTGTCGCAACTGGTGCGGGTGTTTATTACGCTGTTTACCGGAACGCCGCTGCTGGTGCAGATCTTCCTGATCTACTACGGGCCAGGTCAGTTTCCCGGGCTGCAGGAAATCCCGTGGCTGTGGCATCTGCTTTCCGAGCCCTGGCTGTGCGCGCTAATTGCGCTATCGCTCAACAGCGCTGCTTACACCACCCAACTGTTTCACGGCGCGATTCGCGCTATTCCGGAAGGACAGTGGCAGTCCTGTGGGGCATTAGGCATGAGCCGTAAGGATACCCTGGCGATTCTGCTACCCTACGCTTTCAAACGCGCCCTCTCCTCCTATTCCAACGAGGTGGTGCTGGTGTTTAAGAGCACATCACTGGCCTATACCATCACGCTGATGGAAGTGATGGGCCACGGTCAACTGCTCTATGGGCGCAGCTATGACGTGATGGTATTCGGCGCCGCGGGGCTGATTTACCTGGTGGTCAACGGCATTCTGACACTGCTGATGCGCCTGATAGAACGCCGCGCGCTGGCGTTTGAGCGGCGTAGTTAACCTCCCTTCTGTCCTGAGAGTCCAGACCGGCCACGCTTCTGTGGCCGGTTTTTTTATCGCAAAAAGCCACAAAAATGATGATAAATAAAACATAAATGTTGTTTTTATCATCCGGGGCGTTACACTGCATAAAAATCAACCCACATATAGCCCATGGATGGCGCGATGAAATACAGCGAATTTAAACGTTGGCTACTGCAACAGGGTGCAGAGTTCGCTAAAGCGCCAGGGGGAGGAAGCCACCAGAAGATCAATTTGAACGGCAGAAGATCGGTTTTCCCCGACCATGGTTCCAAAGAGATGCCGGAACCACTACGCAAGAAAATCATGAAGGATTTAGGACTTTGAGTCCTGAAAGATGAGAGATTAAAGGAAGCACTATGTATAACTACCCGGTAAAACTCACTCATGACGCAGAGACAAATAGTTGGATAGCCTCATGTCGGGATCTGCCTTTAATGAACTCCGTGGGTGACTCTATTGAAGAAGCCTTACTGGAGTCCGTTTATGGCCTGGTGACGGCAGTCGCCATTGAAATCGAGGAGCGCAGGCCCGTCCCCCAGGGTAGTGCCCCCCAGGCAGGTGAATATATTGTCTCACTGCCCGTGCTGGCGGCAATGAAAGCCGCACTGCACAACGCGATGATCGAGACCGGTACCCGAAAAGCCGATCTGGCCCGCAAGCTGGGAAAAACGGGAACTCAAATAGACAGGCTCCTGGATGTGGAACACTCATCAAAAGTAGAGACCGTAGAGCTGGCACTACACCAGTTAAACAGAAGCATCGCAGTCTCAGTCACCGCCAGTTAGCGCGAAAACGGCTGCCAATTCGCCTTTTTTATTATTTAATATTAATTCATTTTTATTGAATATCCATTCACTTTATGGCAGGGTAATCCACAGGCCGAAAGTCAGGCCTGGAGAACAAGATTAATAAGACGGGAGCTTGATATGAAAAAGTTACTTCTGGCCGCAGCCCTTGCCGCAACCGCATTCAGCGCATGGAGCGCAGATCCAATCCGCTTCGCCTCTTCCGCCACCTATCCGCCATTTGAATCCCTGAATTCCAGTAACCAGATTGTTGGTTTCGATATCGATCTGGCGAAGGCTTTATGCCAGCAGATGAAGAGCGAATGCACCTTTACCAACCAGGCCTTCGACAGCCTGATCCCGTCGCTGAAATTCCGCAAATATGACGCCGTTATTTCCGGTATGGACATTACGCCGGAGCGGAGCAAGCAGGTGACCTTTACTAACCCCTACTACGCTAACTCCGCACTGGTGATTGCCAAAAAGGATCAGTACCAGAGCTTTGAACAACTGAAAGGCAAGCGTATCGGAATGGAAAACGGCACCACCCACCAGAAGTATCTGCAGGACAAGCACCCGGAAGTGAAAACCGTAGCCTATGACAGCTACCAGAATGCCATTATCGACCTGAAAAATGGCCGCCTGGATGGGGTATTTGGCGATACCGCGGTCGTAAATGAGTGGCTGAAGAAGAACCCGCAACTGGGTCCGGCGACCGGGAAAGTGACCGATCCCCAATACTTCGGCACCGGCCTTGGTATTGCAGTACGCCCCGGCAATACAGCGCTGTTGAACAAACTGAATGACGCCCTGGCAGCCATTAAGGCCAACGGCACTTATCAGAAGATTAGCGATAAGTGGTTCCCCGCAGGCTAAAGCCCCCTTTCAGCGGCGGACATGGCTCCGCCGCCCTTCCCTTTCTCAGTTCTCTTTTTCCAGTAACGTCAGCACTTCATAGTGAGCGGTATGAGGAAACATATCGAACAGTTGAACCCGACGGATACGGTAACCACTCAGGCAGCGTATATCCTTCGCCATAGTAGCGGCATTGCAGCTGGAGTAGATAATCCAGTCCGGCGCCATTCTGCCAAGATAGTCGCATAAGGCTTCGCCAATGCCGCGGCGCGGCGGGTTAACCAGCACCAGCTCCGGTATGGAGGCCTGAGCCGTAGCGAAATTCGTAGAGTCCAGCGCCTGAAAATAGTGACGGGTCAGGCCCAGCGCCCGGGCGGACTGGCGAGCGCAGGCAATCGCCTCTGGCGCGATTTCGATCCCGGTCAGGGTCATCTGTGGCGTGGCGCAGTGCAAACCAAAACCACCCACGCCGCAGAACAGATCCCACATATGGTTCACGGGTAGCTCGCGCACCCACTCCCTGGCACAGGCATAAAGTTGGGAGGCGACACTGGGGTTGGTCTGGAAGAAGCTCTGGGGGCGAATCCACAGCGGAACACCGTTAAAATTCTCCGCCAGCGCCTGCTGGTCGGTCAGAAAGATCTCCTGCTCCCCCTCCATAATCGCCATATGCACCGGCTGGATATTCACGGAAATCACCCGCAGCTGAGGCAGCTGCGCCTGAAGCGCTGGGAGCGCCGCCCGCAGCTGCGCCAGTTTGGCTTCAGAGCGCAGCACGAAACGCAGCATCATTGCCCCATCCTGCTGGCTTTCGGTCAGCAGAATATACTTCAGCTCGCCGCGACGGCGCGCCACGTTATAGGGCGTTAATCCGGCCCGGGCGATAAAAGGCTTAAGCGCATTGAACACAGGCGGGAAGCTGGCGGGATAGAGGGGGCAATCAGTCAGATCCTGGGCCTGGCCGTCCCGTGGCGCGGTACCGAATATCGGGCGCTCTACGCTGCCGCTAACCACCATCTTGGCTTTGTTGCGAAACCCCGCCTCCGGCCCACTGACCGGTTCGCGCCACTCATCCACCGCCATCCCCGTCAGGAGCTGGCGAAGATCGGTCATTTTCGTGGAAAGCTGCCCGGCTATCGGCTGTTCTACCCACGTACAGGAGCGACAACGACCGGCGTCATAGAGTGCGCATTGCATAACAAAACCCTGAGAAAAAACGGCGGCTGATTGTACCACCGTTCTACCGCTGACCCAGCCGAAAATAGCGCCGACTTTTCGCAGGAACAAAGATCAGGAACAGCACCAGCAGATCGGGCAGTTTCTGAATCAGCAGCGCATTAAGGATCTCACCCGGCGACCCGCCGACAATGCTAAACAGTTCCGGATACCCCCATCCCAGGGAAGCGGCCCACAGGTAGCCGAGCGCTACCAGCCGGGTGAACAGATAACCCCAACGTCCCCAGTTTCGCCCGCGCATAATGGCAAAGGCGCAGCGTAGCTCAATAAACAGTAGCAGCAGGCTGCCAAGAAATACCGCAGTCAGATTCCATGTCTGGGCACTGCGATACAGAAAATCCAGTATTCCCCGCGGCCCCAGTACGCCGAACAACATCAGCAGATCCAGGCAGCGGACAGCAATAATGGCCGTGCCCGCCACCAGAACCAGCGTGGGAGCATTGAGTGTGGCATGAGATGAACGATGCTTGCCCGACATATCCAACTTCACATTTCCCTGTAGCATCAACGCGCTGCGACCAGAAGCGGCGCCAGAATTTATCATGGCAGATTTACAGGCATTCAGCCATATCAGGACATGCCATTCAATTAGCTAAATCTCAGGTAATAGTCGGAAAAGCGCTGCGCGGCCAGGATGGCCACGCAGGGAGAGTCAGTGCAGCAGAGGAGTCTGTGGCAGGTTTAGCAGTTGTTCTTCCTCTTCACCGCTGTAGAGCAGATGATGGGCGCCCGCCTCCAGAATCACCATGGAGATCTGCTGTTCGCTCTGCTGCATAAACCAGGCGAACTGCGCACGGTTCACTCCCGCTCCGGTAGACAGCGTCTGACAGACCACCAGCTTCGGCAGATTGTCGTCCTGCACGTCAAGAAAGGCTTTCACCGTCAAAGAGCCCGCGTTAATCGCAGAGAGATCGGAAGCCAGCGCCAGCAACGCAGAGGGTTTGACTTCGGCCAGCGCGGAAAACAGTATCACATCATCCACCAGATCGATCTTGGCATCGAAGATACCGTTAAAGTTTTGCATATGCGGCAAATGCAGCGCCTGGCAGGTATCACACTCGAAGAAATTTACCCCCAACTCATCCAGCCAGCGGCGCAGTGTGTCCAGTGAAGGGACAACGAGTGAATCCATAAACGGTGATACCTCTTTTGATGACCTGTAAACGCGCATAGCTTACGCAAAAAGCAGCGCTGATACCATGAGTATGGGCCGAAAATCGCGCTAGCCGCCGGTTTTCAGGGAAAAGCCAGGGCGGGCATGGCGTTCGATCCAGCCGATCATCAATGAAGCGATATCCACCCCGCTCACCTTCTCGATTCCCTCCAGCCCCGGAGAGGCATTTACCTCCATCACCAGCGGCCCACGGTCGGCGCGCAGAATATCCACACCGGCCACATCCAGGCCCAGCGTTGTGGCCGCCCCCAGCGCGACATCACGCTCCTGCGGGGTGATCTCCACCCGCCGCGCCACGCCTCCTCGATGCAGGTTGGAACGAAAATCGCCCTCCTTCGCCTGGCGTTCAATGGCAGCCACCACCTGGTCGCCCACCACCAGACAGCGGATATCCCTGCCCCTGGCTTCTTTGATGTACTCCTGCACCAGGATATGGGCGTTCAGACCGCGGAAAGCATCGATCACGCTTTCCGCTGCCTGACGGGTTTCTGCCAGTACCACGCCAATGCCCTGAGTGCCCTCCACCAGCTTGACCACCAGCGGCGCACCGCCGACCATCTCGATCAAATCGTGGGTATCATCCGGCGAATGGGCAAAACCGGTCACCGGCAGATCGATTCCCCGGCGCGCCAGTAGCTGCAATGAACGTAGCTTGTCCCTGGCCCGGGTAATCGCTACCGACTCATTCAGGGGATAGCTGCCCAGCATTTCAAACTGGCGCAGCACGGCGGTGCCGTAGAAGGTAATGGCCGAACCGATACGCGGAATCACCGCATCATAATGCGGCAGGCGCCGTCCTTTATAATGCACCGAAGAGGCTCGTGGATTAATGCTCATATAGCAGGAGAGCGGATCGATAACCTCAACCCGGTGCCCGCGACGCTGGGCCGCCTCCCGCAGACGCCGACAGGACCAGAGCGCACCATCCCTGGATAAAATGGCGATATTCACCCTTCACCTCACTAATGGTCAAAAAGCATCAGCCCAAAGCGGGCTGGTTAACGGAGCGCCCAGCCCTGCTTATGCAGATAAGCCAGGATAAACGGACGACTCTCTTTAATAATGGTACGACGGATGTGATCGCTCCAGGTATCGCGCCGGTTATTGCTGCCCCGTGACAGATAGTACTGCGCCAGCGTTTCATCGTAGTGCGCCAGCGTCTGCTGATCCATCGGCTGATAGCGATTCTCGTGCACCACCAGGGACGCCGGCAAGCGCGGTTTAATATCCGGATTATCCGCCGGCCAGCCCAGGCACAGGCCAAACAGCGGCAGGACATGCTCAGGCAGTGCCAACAGTTCGGTCACTGCCTCAATGCTGTTGCGAATTCCGCCGATGTAAACGCCGCCCATCCCCAGGGACTCCGCAGCCAGCATGGCATTTTGCCCCATCATCGCGGTATCCACTACGCCCAGCAGAAGCTGTTCGGCCAGGCCCAGCTGCGCTTCAGGGCAGATCTGCAGGTGGCGGTTAAAGTCGGCGCAGAATACCCAAAATTCCGGCGCCTGGGCGACGTGCTTCTGACCGCCGCTCAGGGTTACCAGTTGCTCGCGCACTGCCGGATCGGTGATACGAATGATCGAAGAACATTGCAAAAAACTGGAACTGGAAGCCGCCTGCGCACTGGCGATAATGGCTTCACGCTGCTCATCGCTGACGCTCTGGTCGGTAAAGTGGCGAATGGAACGGTGGGAGCGGATCAAATCAATGGTCGGCGTCATCTCGTTTTTCCTTGCTTGAGGGGGTCGGTTGCTGAGGTCGCTGCTTGAGCAGCAACGGCGCCACATTGTGGGCCACTCCCCATAACAACATAAAGGCCGCGGGAAGCATTAACGCGATACCACCACAGACCATCACCACGGCGGCAACGGTGCCGTTTAGCGGCGCCGGTAGCGCCACATGACCATTAATCGACAGCCAGGCCAGACCCAGCAGGATCATGCCAAGCAGTTCCAGCAGGATGATGGGTTTGGGCAGGTCGTTCAGCGTTCTCATCGGTGCTTCTCCACGGCAACGGCCCGCCAGTATAGCCTGGCGGCAGGATGACGGTTTACCGGAATATAGCGTAATCAGTGACGCCAGCGTCGATAGCGGCGCTGACGATGGCGCAGAGAACGCACGCATAACGCACTCAGCACGCCAATCGCGCACCAGAAAGCGCCACTAAACAGCCAGGCGGCCTCCTGTACGGGGGAGCGCTGGGGTATCAGCCACAGATGCATAATAAGGAAGCAGAACGGCAAGGCCAGCACCACGCCAGCCAGCGGTCTGATCAGATCGCCGCGCAGCGAGATAAAACCAGCGATAAAGCCCGGCAGGATGAACAACAGTAGCTCCGGCTCCGGCTCATCGCGAACGCAGGTCGCCGCAGCCAGACCGATTTTCTGGTACACGAAAACAGCAATAAAGAGTACAAAGGCGCAAACCATCCCCGCCCACCGATCCTGGCGCATCATCCGAATCCTCTTGAATCTGTTCGCCAAACCTCACGCGCGGGCCAGAAATAAGCCTGCGCGCCGACAACACCCTGTGACGCTCCCTCGGTCCGAAAAGATCTGTACAATTTCTCACTGTTCGTGCTGGCCGTTGATTCTTATTAAGATTAAACTAGCAACGGCTCTTTACGGCGCGGGCAGTTATTATTTGATGCGATCGTTCCGCTATCAGCCCAATGTCTCCGAAGGGGGACATTAACTTAAAAAACCACTCCATTCAATAGCTTACTGGTAAACAAGAAGTTAGCCTACGTGAATATAAACGTCGCAGATTTGTTAAACGGGAATTACGTCCTGTTATTATTTGTGGTACTGGCTTTAGGCCTGTGTCTCGGTAAATTACGGCTGGGTTCAATTCAACTGGGTAATTCCATTGGTGTTTTAGTCGTCTCTTTATTACTGGGTCAACAGCACTTTTCGATCAACACAGACGCGCTGAATTTGGGCTTTATGCTGTTCATTTTTTGCGTTGGCGTGGAAGCCGGTCCCAACTTTTTTTCTATTTTCTTTCGCGACGGTAAAAACTACCTGATGCTGGCGCTGGTGATGGTGGGCAGCGCGCTGATTATCGCTATCCTGCTGGGTAAGGCGTTCGGTTGGGGCATTGGCCTGACCTCCGGTATGCTGGCGGGCTCCATGACCTCCACCCCTGTCCTGGTGGGCGCCGGGGATACCCTGCGCCATGCGGGGATCAGCGACGGCGAACTGGCTACCGCCCTTGACCAACTGAGCCTGGGCTACGCCCTGACCTACCTGATTGGTCTGGTCAGCCTGATTCTGGCCGCCCGCTATATGCCGCGCCTGCAGCACCAGGATCTGCAAACCAGCGCCCAGCAGATAGCCCGCGAACGCGGGCTGGATACCGATACCACCCGCAAGGTTTTTCTGCCGGTGATTCGCGCTTACCGGGTGGGGCCGGAACTGGTGGCCTGGGCTGATGGCAAGAATTTGCGCGAGCTGGGTATCTATCGCCAGACCGGTTGCTATATCGAACGAATTCGCCGCAACGGTATTCTGGCCACGCCGGACGGTGATGCCGTACTGCAGCCCGGCGATGAAATCGCCCTGGTGGGCTATCCCGATGCCCACGCCCGCCTCGACCCCAGCTTCCGCAACGGGAAAGAGGTATTCGATCGCGATCTGCTGGATATGCGCATCGTCACTGAGGAGATTGTGGTTAAAAACCATAATGCCGTGGGGCGTCGCCTGGGCCAGCTTAAGCTGACCGATCAGGGCTGCTTCCTGAACCGCGTGATCCGTAGCCAGATCGAGATGCCTATCGACGACAATATCCTGCTGAATAAAGGTGACGTCCTCCAGGTCAGCGGCGATGCCCGCCGGGTAAAAACCGTGGCCGACCGTATCGGCTTCGTCTCGATTCACAGCCAGGTTACCGATCTGCTGGCCTTCTGCTCTTTCTTTATTATCGGCCTGATGATCGGGATGATCAGTTTCCAGTTCAGCACCTTCAGCTTCGGTATCGGTAACGCCGCCGGGCTGCTGTTTGCCGGTATAATGCTCGGCTTCCTGCGCGCCAATCACCCGACCTTCGGCTACATCCCTCAGGGGGCGCTGAATATGGTGAAAGAGTTTGGTCTGATGGTCTTTATGGCCGGGGTGGGGCTGAGTGCCGGTAGCGGCATCAACCACAGCCTGGGCGATGTGGGCTGGCAGATGCTGGTGGCCGGTCTGCTGGTCAGCCTGCTGCCAGTAGCAATCTGCTTTCTGTTCGGCGCCTGGGTATTGCGTATGAACCGGGCGCTGCTGTTTGGCGCCATTATGGGGGCCAGAACCAGCGCACCGGCGATGGAGATTATTAGCGACGTGTCGCGCAGCAACATTCCGGCGCTGGGCTACGCCGGTACCTATGCCATTGCCAACGTCCTGCTGACGCTGGCCGGTACCCTGATTGTGATCATCTGGCCGGGGCTCAGTTTCTAGTCCGATAAAGAAAAAGTTAAGTTTTTTGCAAAACCCGTGAACTTTTTGGGGCGGCGCCAGTCATATTAAGTGCCACTGCTTTTCTTTGATGTCCCCAATTTGAGGAGCCCATCAATCCCGCCGATTTCGGTTCAAGATTGATGGGTTTTTTATTATCTTCACGACAGATAGCCCACATTTTCATCCTTATCCTGGCGACTTTTCGCTCCGCTCCCCCGCGCTTTTAAGCCCTAAAGTGACGTCCCGCTATTAATTAGCAGGATTCATTTGACATTTTGTGCCATCTTTATCTTCCCGTCGACCATGCTTCACCGAATCAAAAGCCGTTGATGTACAAAAGGATAGAGAGTTGCTAGTGTCTCTCTTATTTTCTTACTCTGGATACTCATGACGGCTGTCTCCTCCCGCAAGGCCCTGCGTCAGCGCTGTTGGGCTCTGTTTGCGTTGTTCTTTCTTCCCGGTCTGCTTATGGCCTCCTGGGCCACCCGAACCCCGGATATTCGCGATACGCTCGGCGTTACCATCTCGGAAATGGGGATGGTGCTGTTCGGTATCTCCGTCGGCTCTATGAGCGGCATTCTGTGTTCCGGCTGGCTGGTTAAGCGCTTCGGCGCCCGTCAGGTTATCCGGGTCGGTATGGCGCTGGTGGTGGGCGGGATGCTGCTGATGAGTCTGGCGCTGTGGCTGGCCTCGCCCTGGCTGTTCGCCGCCGGATTGGCCCTGCTGGGCGGCGGACTGGGCAGCGCCGAAGTGGCAGTTAACGTAGAAGGCGCCGTGGTGGAACGTCTGATGAATAAGACGGTACTGCCAATGATGCACGGTTTCTACAGTCTGGGAACCCTGGCAGGCGCCGTTGCCGGTATGGCCCTGACCGGCCTGAGCCTGCGCGCCGACCACCACCTGCTGCTGGCGGGGCTTATCGCCATTATCCCGATTATTATCGCCATCGGCGCTATTCCCGACGGCACCGGCCAGCAGCCTGCCGAAGGCGCTGAGCAGTCCACTACCGCCCCTCACCGCCCGTTCTGGAAAGACAGCACCCTGATGCTGATAGGCGTTATCGTCCTGGCTATGGCCTTCGCAGAGGGCTCTGCCAACGACTGGCTGCCGCTGTTGATGGTGGATGAACACGGTTTTAGCCCCACCTCCGGCTCCCTGATCTACGCCGGATTCACCCTGGGGATGGCACTGGGACGCTGCTGCGGCGGCTGGTTTATCGATCGCTTCGACCGGGTGTCGGTGGTGCGCGCCAGCGCCATACTGGGCGCGCTGGGCATCGGGCTCGTTATCTTTGTCGACAGCCCCTTCATCGCCGGACTGTCGGTGCTATTCTGGGGACTGGGCGCCTCGCTGGGTTTTCCGCTCGCTATCTCAGCCGCCAGCGACACTGGCCCGGATGCCGCAACCCGCGTCAGCGTGGTAGCAACCACCGGCTACATCGCCTTTCTGGTCGGGCCGCCGCTACTTGGCTTTTTGGGGCAGCACTACGGTCTGCGTAGCGCCATGCTGCTGGTGCTGGCGCTGGTGGTGATTGCGGCAACGCTTGCCCGGGCAGTGGCGAAACCCAAAGCTTCAACACAACAGCCATAACAGGAGACAGCATGGACACCATTGAGTGGCAGGACTTTGAACGGGTAGAACTGCGGGTGGGTACAATTATTCATGCCGAACCCAACGTGAAAGCGCATAAGCCCGCCTGGGTCATGGATATCGACCTTGGCGATCTGGGCGTCAAGCGTTCGAGCGCCCAGATAACCCAACACTATCCGTTAGAATCGCTGCCCGGCCGTCAGGTTCTGTGCGTCTGCAACTTTGCCCCGCGCCGTATCGCTGGCGTAAAATCCGAAGTGCTGGTCACCGGCGCCCACGATGCCGACGGTTCGGTGGTACTGGCCGAATTCACCCTGCCAGTGCCCAACGGTACCCGGCTGGCCTGATTCTGAATCGCGGAGGTCCCGTGACAATCAAACTGATCGCCGTTGATATGGACGGCACCTTTCTTGATGATGCCAAATGCTATAACCGCCCGCGGTTTATGGCGCTATATCAGCGTATGAAACACCAGGGAATTCGCTTCGCGGTCGCCAGCGGCAATCAATACTGGCAGCTACGCAGCTTTTTTCCTGAGATTGCCCACGAGATTGGTTTTGTGGCCGAAAACGGCGCCTGGGTGCTGTGCGGCGATCGGGATCTGTTTAACGGCGCCTTCAGCTATGAACAGTTGCGCCGCGCCATTGCCGAGCTGATCCAGCTACCGGATGTGGAGATCGTCGTCTGCGGCAAGCGCTGCGCCTGGACGCTGTCCCACTATCGCGACGAAGTAAAACAGGCCGCGGCGCACTACTATCCACGACTGGAGCAGGTCGATGATTTCGCCGGTATCGAAAGTCGCGATACCTTCTTTAAATTCGCCCTTAACCTGCCGGATGCCTCCCTGGCGCACACCATGGCGCGGCTGCGCGATACCCTGGGTGATATCATCACCCCGGTCACCAGCGGCCATGGATCCATCGATCTGATTATTCCCGGACTACACAAGGCAAACGGACTGGATCTGCTACGCCGTCACTGGAACATCGACAGCGGTAAGGTGCTGGCCTTTGGCGATGGCGGCAACGATACCGAAATGCTGCAGCAGGCAGATTTCGGTTTCGCGATGGCCAATGCCCCCGCCGTGGTACAGGCACTGACGCCCCACCGGGCGCCAGACAATAACCAGGAAGGGGTTCTGGAGATTATCGAACGAGCCCTTAACCGCACGCCGCCGTTCGACTGAGGTTGCCGCTCAGGGCTGCAGCGCCGCACCGGCGCTGCGGTCGCGCAGGAACAACATCACCAACCCCAGCCACAGCAGGCCGCTCGTCAGGTTCACCAGGTTAAACAGCCCATTACCGCCGCTCAGCCAGGCGTGTTTACTTACTTCAATGCCGAAGGTGAAGATCAGCATCTGCATCATCCCCATAGCCGCCGCTACGGTGCCCTTGCTCATCTCACTGGCGAACAGCGTCAGGCGCACCAGACCGGCATTGGATAAACCGATGCCGAAAGCGTACAGGCTAAGCCCGGCTATCATCCACAGCCAGGCGTGCGCCGCCACCTGAGTCGCCACCGCAGCCAGCGCCAGCCCGCCCACAATCGGTATGACGCCCGCCAGGATAAGACGCCGCACGCTATGGTGAGCCGTCAGGCGCGCCAGGGTCAGGTTGCCGATGATCAAACCGCCGAATACCGGAACCTGTAACAGTCCGTACTGATAGCTGCTCATATTCTCGCCCTGTATCAGCATCACCGGCGACTGGGCTATCCACGTTAGCAGCGGCAGCGCCGCGAAGCCGGTAGCCAGCGCCCCGGCGACAAAACGGCCATTACGCAGCACTTCGCGGTAGTCGCGCCCCAGGCGCGGAAGGGAAAGCGGTTCGCCAATACGGGTGGCGGTTTCCGGCATCGCGCGCCACAGCCCGGCCAACGCCACCGCAGCCAGCAACGCGAACAGAACAAACATCATCTGCCATGGCGCGACATGAATCCAGGCGGCCCCCACCAGCGGCCCCAACAGCGGAGCAATCAACGCCACATTAGCCATCAGGGCGGTTATTTTAATACAGACCGACTCTTCAAAGGATTCCTGCACCGCCGCATAGCCCACTGCGCCGATAAAGCACAGGCTCACCCCCTGCAGGAAACGCAGGAAAGTAAACTGTTCAATATTCTGCGCCAGCAGCGTTCCCAGGCAGGTCAGGATAAACCACAGCACGCCAGCCAGCATAACCGGACGACGGCCGACCCGATCGGAAAGCGGCCCCAGCAGCCACTGCAGCAGCATACCGCCCGCCAGATAGGCGGTCATCGAGGTCGGCACCCACTCGCTTCCCGCCTGATATTGCTCAACCACCGCCAGCATTCCCGGCTGGATCATGTCGTTAGCGATATAGGTAGAAAATTCGTAGAGCACCAGGCAGAGCGGAAACAGCAGCGCGCCGCGTCCAAGGGGTTTTGCAGCCAGGGTTTGCATAAAAAACAACCAGAGAAGAAAAAGACGCGCAGAGTGTAATGAAATTCCGGTTTTCGGCAAAGCAAAATCTTTACCGGTACAGATATCCCTTTTCGTTTAAGGTTTTCTTCATCCAGCCCCACTATTCTGACGCCACTCCCGATTGCTGTGGACAGGCTTATGTTGTTCACCCGAACTCAGTGCGACACCGCCGATACCCTGATAAATAAGAAAAACCTGCTTTACGCCCTGCCGCGTAGCTTCTACCTTTACCAGGCTCTGGGGCTCACGTTCTGCGGCGCTATTTTTTTCTGGCTGTCGCGCAGCGAAGCACTGGATCGCCTGCTGACCGGTTACTGGTACGATGCGGCGAGCCGCCGCTTTCCCTGGCGAGACAATCGCTGGCTGGCGCTTTTCAACCATCAGTTGTTAAAGGATGTCATTATCGTCGCCGCCGTGGTCCTGCTGCTGTGGGGCATTTTTCGCCGTCGGCCGCGGGCGACAATGGTCGCGCTGCTAATGGGTCTGGGCGCATTAAGCGTGGGGATCCTGAAAGCCACCAGCTATCACAGCTGTCCCTGGGATCTGGTGGATTATGGCGGTCAGGCCGTGGGCTACCCGCTGTTTGACCCGGCGCCGCTTAACAGCGGTTCCGGGCACTGTTTTCCCGGCGGGCACGCTTCAAGCGGCTTTATGGTAATGGGGCTGTTTTTTCTGTTTTACCGCGAGCGCCCCCGACTGGCCTGGGGCTGCTTTCTGGGAGGCATTGCGCTGGGATTGACCATGGGCTACGGCCAGGTCATGCGCGGCGCGCACTTTTTTTCCCACAATTTGTGGGCTGGATGGTGGGTCTGGTTGACCCAGGTCACGGTCTGGTGGGCCGTGACCCGATTACGAAAAAAGGAATCTGTTTAAGATGTTAGAAGAGCTCAACCGAAGCTGGTTTTTACTGATTAACGCCACCCCCAACAGCGCCGGATGGATGCTGGACAGCGCCCAGTATATTGCGCGCGATCTGATCCTCGTGATGCCCGCGCTGGTCGTGATCCTCTGGCTGTGGGGGCGTAAGCACGAAGTCTCTGCCCAGCGCCAGATGGTTCTCAAAACCGCTATCGCGCTGGTGGCCAGCCTGGCCATCTCCTGGTGTATGGGGCATCTGTTCCCCCATGCCCGCCCGTTCGCAATCGGTCTGGGCCATAATTTCCTCTATCACGCGCCGGACAACTCCTTCCCGAGCGATCACGGTACCACCAGCTTTACCTTCGCGCTGGCCTTCCTGTTCTGGCACCGCCTGTGGTCCGGCGCTCTGCTGATGGCGGCGGCCGTCGCCATCGCCTGGTCCCGGGTCTACCTGGGGGTTCACTGGCCGATGGATATGGTGGGTGCCCTGTTCACCAGCCTGTGCGGCTGCCTGATCGCCCAGCTTATCTGGAACCAGTGGGGCTCCGTGCTGTACCAGCGCATCTCTCAGCTCTATCGCTACTGTTTCGCCATGCCGATTCGTAAAGGATGGGTGCGTAACTAGTCGGCCTGCCCGCAGAAGGGGGTCTCCCCTTCTCAGGTTGATGACAAAGAGGGAAAAAACGTGGTTTTTCCCTCTTTGTGGTTATCAGCCGAAAATCAATGAATTGATTTTCCTTGTTTATTTTTCTGGTAATTCTGGCCGAACGCGTTCGGCCCAGGTTTGTCATCAGTCGCAGAAGGGGGTCTCCCCTTCTGCTTTTTGGTCAGACTAACCCCGTCAGGTAGAAGAGCGCGATAATAAAAAACGCGCCGGGCACCTTAAACAGCGAGATGCCGAGAATCGGCATCTTCTCTGCCGTTCTGGATGAACTGTCAAAAGAGCTCGATAAGATTGGCTACCGGATCCTGTTGTTCTCAATGTTGCAGGACGACGAGACAGTTCCGTTGATGGAAGGAATTCTACGTCATCGGGTTGAAGTTCTGGTGCTGATCTCCAGCAGACGGGCCTGCCTGTACTCCTGCTTAGCCGCGGTAACGACAGCGATTCGGTCTCCAGCGTCACCAGCGATAACCTGATGGTCAGTGCCGAAATTGCCGATTTTCTGATAGCTGGCGGACACCGCCAGATGGCATTTATCGCCGTACGGGGAACGACCCACCCGAGTGCGTGACTCGCCGCCCCCGCGCCGTTAAGATAGTCAGGAATCTCCCCTCCCTCTGCGGGAGGGGTTTTCTTTTTATGCCGCGGAGAAACTATGGAAACACGCCGGGAAGCGCGTATTGATCGCCTGGTTCAGGCGCTAAAACGCAGCGATAAACTGCGCCTGAAAGAGGCCGCCGCGCTGCTGGGGGTGTCGGAAATGACGGTGCGTCGCGACCTTCACGACGAACACCAGCCCGTGGTGCTACTCGGCGGCTATGTGGTACTGGCGCCTGGCAGCACGGCAGCCAGCCACTATCTGCTAAGCGATCAGAAGGGGCGCCACGTCCGCCAGAAACGTCAGGCGGCCCGGCTGGCGACGACGCTGGTTCAGGCGCACCAGACGCTGTTTTTTGACTGCGGCACCACGACTCCGTTTATCATCGAAGCGCTGCCCCATGACCTGCCCTTTACCGGCATCTGCTATTCGCTGAATACTTTTTTGGCCCTGAGCGAAAAGCCCGGGTGTCGGGTAATTCTGTGCGGCGGTGAATTTCAGCCCGGCAATGCCATTTTCCGGCCGCTGAACTTTCGCGAGATTCTCGGCAACCTGTGCCCCGATATCGCCTTCTTATCGGCGGCGGGTATTCATCCCCAGACCGGGGTGACCTGTTTTAATCTTGAAGAGCTGCCGGTGAAGCAGTGGGCGCTGGAGATGGCCCAACGGCGGGTACTGGTGGTGGATGAGAGTAAATTCGGCAAGGTCCGTCCGGCCTGCATGGGGCCGCTATCGGCATTCGATATGCTGGTAAGCAACTCGCCACCGCCAGAGGCGCTGGTAGAACAGGCCCGCAGCCTGGGCGTTATGCTCAGTCACGAATAAGGGCACTACGGCCCTTATTCGTTAAGGCCGTCAGGAGAAGAAGCGCTCAAACCAGCCGCCGGTCCACTGATTCACCTTCATCAGCACGAAGTCGAGGATGCGTCGGAAGAATCCGCCCTCTTCCACCGGCTCCATCACCACCAGCGGGCGCTGTTCAATGGATTTTCCATTAAGCTGGAAATCGATGGTGCCCACCACCTGACCTTTCTTCAGAGGCGCGGTCAGCTGTTTATCATTCAGGGTGTAGCTGGCCTTCAGGTTTTTCAGTTGCCCCTTGGGAATGGTAATAGAGCCGCTGTCGCCCGCCCCCAGCTTCGCCTCTTTGGTATCGCCAAACCAGACCCGCTGCGTCACAAAGGGGGTATCCGGCTTAATGGGGGTGACCGTTTCAAAGAAGCGGAAGCCCCAGGTCAGCAGCTTCTGGGATTCCCGAAAGCGGATACCGTCAGTTTTGGCGCCCAGCACCACGGAAATCAGGCGCATATCGCCCTGAGTGGCGGAGGAGACCAGATTAAAGCCCGCCCCGGCAGTGGTGCCGGTCTTTACGCCATCCACGTTCAGGCTGGTGCTCCACAGCAGCCGGTTACGGTTCGGCTGGCGGATATTGTTAAAGGTGAACTCTTTCTCTTTGTTAATGGCGTATTCATCCGGCACGTCGCGAATCAGCGCCTGAGTCAGCAGCGCCATATCCCGGGCAGTACTGAACTGCCCCGGCGCATCCAGACCGTGGACGGTTTTAAAGGTGGTATTGGTCAGCTTCATGCGCTGGGCATAGCTATTCATCAGGCCGATAAAAGCATCCTGACTGCCCGCCACATAGTCCGCCAGGGCGATACAGGCGTCATTGCCTGACTGGATAATGATCCCTTTATTAAGATCTTCCACCGACACCTGAAGCCCGGGCTTCAGGAACATCACCGAAGAGCCGCGCAGCGCCGGATTGCCGGTCGCCCATGCGTCCTTACCGATGGTCACTTTATCATCAAGACGTATTTTACCGGCCTTCAGGGCCTGGCCGACCACATAGCTGGTCATTATCTTGGTCAGACTGGCTGGGTCCAGCTTTTCATCCGCATTCCCCTCTGCCAGTACTTTGCCGCTGTCGTAATCCATCAGGATCCAGGCTTTGGCATCCACTTGCGGCGCGCCCGGCGCCTGTTCAGCCTGCACAACAGGGGAGACAACCAGCAGCAGCGTGGCGCCTGCTGCTAATCCGCGCAACACAGAAAACGTTCTACTCGTCATATAAGCCCCGGAAATCCATTCGATCAAACTCCCCGCAGGCCGGGCGGCCCGGGAGAAACCGAGAGTAAACCCCACAAATCATCTTAAAGAAACAGCGGGTTGGTAAAGTTTTTTAAGTTTATTCGATATCGCCCGGTCATGCCTTAGCTGCAGTAATTTTTTATGAGCTCTGGCGCACTCACCGGTGGCAGAGCATACTAATAACCGCCATTCGCTATGTTAACGGGAGCTTTGATGATCACAGTCTGGGGCAGAGAAAATTCCACCAATGTGAAAAAGGTATTGTGGTGTCTGGAGGAACTGGAACTAAGCTATCATTCCATCCCCGCCGGGGGCCAGTACGGCCTGAACCACGATCCCGACTACCTGGCCATGAACCCTAACGGCCTGGTTCCCTGCCTGCGCGACGAGTCCGCCGACCTGACGCTCTGGGAATCTAACACCATCGTGCGCTATCTGGCCGCTCAGTACGGCGCAGGCGGTCTGTGGCCTTCGTCACCGGCCCTGCGGGCCCGGGGGGAAAAATGGATGGACTGGGCCATTGCCACCCTGGCAGGCCCTTTCCGGGATGTATATATCAGCCTGATTCGTACCGCCCCGGAGCAGCGCGATCCGGCCGTGATTGAGCGCGGTAAACAGGCCTGTGAAGCGGCGTTCGCGATTCTTGATAGCGCCCTGGCGCAAAGCCGCTGGCTGGGTGGGGAAGCCTTCGGGCCCGGTGATATCGCCCTCGGCCCCCTTACTTACGGACTGTTTAATCTGGAGATTGACTGGGCGCCGCGCCCTGAGCTGCAGCGCTGGTATCAGCAACTGAGCGAACGCCCCGCGTTTCGCAAAACGGTGATGCTGCCCCTCAGTTAATCCTGCGTCGGACTGACCTTTAACAACTGGCCGTCCGATTCGTCGGTCAGCACATACAGATAGCCGTCGGGCCCCAGCTTCACATTGCGGATCCGCTGGTTACGCTCAGTCAGCAGGCGCTGTTCATCTTTTACCGTATCGCCATCCACGGTCAGGGCGATCAGCGCCTTCTCTTTCAACGCACCGATAAACAACTTCTGGTGCCACTGTGGGAACTTATCGCTGTTATAAAACGCCATGCCGCTAATGGCCGGGGAGACTTTCCAGTGCCAGACGGGCTTTTCCATACCCGGAACTTCACCGCCCCGGGTTTCCGGATAAGCCTCGCCGCCATAATCGATGCCCCAGGTCGCTATCGGCCAGCCATAGTTAGCGCCCGGATGGGGAATATTGATTTCATCGCCGCCGCGCGGACCGTGTTCATGCAGCCAGATCTGATGACTCCAGGGATTCAGGGCCAGCCCCTGAGGATTGCGGATGCCATATGACCAGATCTCCGGTCGCGCGTCTTTGCGCCCCACGTACGGATTATCTTCCGGTACAGTCCCTTCCGCCGTCAGGCGTACCACTTTACCTTGCAACTTAGTCAGATCCTGAGCGGTATTGCGCTGGTTATTTTCCCCCAGCGCCACGTACAGGTAGCCCTTATCATCAAAAGCCATGCTGCCGCCAAAGTGGTTGCCGGTGGAAAGCTTCGGCTGCTGGCGCAGTACCACCCGGAAATCCTCAATCCGGGTCATGGACGGATTCAGTTTGCCGTATCCCACCGCAGTGCCCGCCTTACCGTTTCCGTCACCTTCAGCGAAACTCAGCCACACCCGGCGACTGGTCGCGAAATCCGGCGCCAGGGCCACATCCAGCAATCCCCCCTGGCCATTGGCCCAGACGTCGGGAACGCCGTTGATAGGATCGGAAAGCCCTGCACCAGGCTGCCAACGTTTTAGCTGGCCGTCCTTCAGGGTTATCAGAATGCCCTGGTTTTCTGGCAGAAAGGCCAGCGACCAGGGGTGATCAAGCTTACTTTGCAGCACCTCAACCTGGGTCGTGGCAGCCAGGGTACTACCTGCGGTGATTAACGTCAGTCCGGCAATCAGCGCGCGGGGGGAAAAAAATGCCATGGCGGTCTCCTTGATTTTCGCTCCCCGTAAAGGTTAGACAGCCGTGGCGCAAAAGGGACTGAATTTACATATTCTTAAGCCGGATGATGTGGCGCCGGTTGAGGCGTGCGGGTCAGCAGCGTTATCGCTGGTTCCGGATTATCAGGCGGCTGCCAGCATACATTATCCGGGGGGCCGACGACGCCTGGCAGGCCAGCTACCCCAAAGCCGCCCCTTTCCCCGGTTTGCAGTACCCTTACGGACAGGAACCCTGTAAAATCCCAGCCCTGATAATTCCATAAACGATGAATTTTTGAGCTTATGAGCAATGTGAACCCGGCGCCGAAAATCGGTTTTGTCTCTCTCGGCTGCCCGAAGAACCTGGTGGATTCAGAACGTATCCTGACCGAGCTGCGTACCGAAGGCTATGACGTGGTGCCCAGCTATGACAATGCCGATCTGGTGATCGTGAACACCTGCGGCTTTATCGACAGCGCGGTACAGGAGTCGCTGGAAGCCATTGGCGAAGCGCTGAACGAGAACGGTAAGGTGATCGTTACCGGCTGTCTGGGCGCCAAAGAGGATCAGATCCGCGAAGTGCATCCCAAAGTGCTGGAGATCACCGGTCCTCACAGTTATGAGCAGGTGCTGGAGCACGTTCATCGTTACGTGCCCAAACCGCAGCACAACCCGTACCTGAGCCTGGTGCCGGAACAGGGCGTCAAACTGACGCCGCGTCATTACGCCTATCTGAAGATTTCCGAAGGCTGCAACCATCGCTGCACCTTCTGCATTATCCCTTCCATGCGCGGCGATCTGGAAAGCCGGGCCATCGGCGAGGTACTGGCCGAAGCCCAGCGTCTGGTGGAATCGGGGGTCAAAGAGCTGCTGGTAATCTCTCAGGACACCTCGGCCTACGGCGTGGACGTGAAGCACCGCACCGGTTTCTGGAACGGACAGCCGGTCAAAACCAGCATGGTCAGCCTGTGCGAGCAGCTTGCGAAGCTCGGGGTCTGGACCCGCCTGCACTATGTCTACCCCTATCCTCACGTCGATGAGGTGATTCCGCTGATGGCCGAAGGCAAGCTGCTGCCCTATCTGGACATTCCGCTGCAGCACGCCAGCCCGCGCATTCTGAAGCTGATGAAGCGCCCGGGCGCGGTAGAGCGTACCCTTGAGCGTATCCGCCGCTGGCGTGAGATCTGCCCGGATCTGACCCTGCGCTCCACCTTTATCGTCGGCTTCCCGGGTGAAACCGAGGAGGACTTCCAGATGCTGCTTGATTTCCTGAAGGAAGCGCGTCTGGATCGCGTAGGCTGCTTTAAATACAGTCCGGTAGAAGGCGCTGGCGCTAACAGTCTGCCGGATCAGGTGCCAGAAGAGGTGAAGGAAGAGCGCTGGCACCGCTTTATGCAGTTGCAGCAGCAGATCTCCGCCGAGCGACTGCAGGAAAAAGTGGGCCGCGAAATTATCGTGATGATCGACGAGGTGGATAAAGAAGGCGCTACCGGTCGAAGCATGGCGGATGCGCCGGAGATCGACGGCGTGGTGTGGCTGAACGGCGAACGCAGCGTGAAGCCCGGCGATGTGGTGCGGGTGAAGGTAGAACACGCCGACGAGTACGATCTGTGGGGCAGCCGGGTGTAAACCACCGGGCTACCTGCCAGAAGCCGGTCAGACGACCGGCTTTTTTTATTCCTTAATCTTCGGATCCAGCGCGTCGCGCAGCCCGTCTCCCAGCAGATTAAACGCCAGCACGGTCACAAAAATCGCCAGACTCGGAAACAGCGCCACATGAGGCGACATCACCATATCCGACTGGGCCTCGTTCAGCATCGCTCCCCATTCCGGCGTGGGCGGCTGCGCCCCCAGCCCCAGAAACGACAGGCTGGCGGCAGAGATAATCGCCGTGCCAATGCGCATGGTGAAAAAGACCACAATGGAAGAAAACGTGCCGGGCAGAATATGACGCAGCAGAATCACCCAGTCCGGTGCGCCGATACTGCGCGCCGCCTCGATAAAAGTCTGATGTTTCAGCACCAGGGTATTACCGCGCACCAGTCGGGCAAAGGCGGGAACGCTGAAAATGGCCACCGCGATCACCACATTCGCCATGCCGCTTCCCATAACCGCTACCACCGCAATCGCCAGCAGGATCCCCGGAAAAGCGAACAATACATCGCAGACGCGCATAATCAGCCGGTCCCACCAGCCTTCGTAATAACCTGCCATCAGGCCAAATAGCGTCCCCACCGCGCCGCCAATCAGCACCGAAAACAGCCCGGCCGTCAGCGAGATACGAGCGCCAACCAGCACCCGGCTATAGATATCCCGCCCCAGCGAGTCCACGCCGAACCAGTGCATCGCCGACGGGCCTTCATTGAGCCGGTCGTAATCAAAATAGTTTTCCGCATCGAACGGCGCTATCCAGGGCGCCAGCAGCGCTACGGCCAACAGCAGCAGCACCACGATGCCAGCGATAAGCGCCACCGGCTGGCGGGAAAAGCGGCGCCAGAACTGCGCCATGGGGGTCCGTACCGGCGGCTCGCGCAGTACCGGCATGGCATTGATGATCGCCTGACGGCGCCAGTTAATCAGTCGCATCCTTATCGGTACCTGATGGTTGGGTTAATGGCAGCGTAGAGGACATCCACCACCAGATTGATTAGAATGAATTCCAGCGAAAACAGCAGTACCTCGGCCTGAATCACCGGGTAGTCGCGCATCTCCACTGAATCCACCAGCAGGCGTCCCAGCCCCGGCCAGTTAAAGACCTTTTCCACCACAATCGAGCCGCCCAGCAGAAAACCGAACTGCAACCCCATCATGGTCACCACCGGAATCATGGCGTTACGCAGACCGTGCTTGATGACCACCAGCCGTTCGCTCACCCCTTTGGCCCGGGCGGTGCGCATATAATCTTCCTGCAGCACTTCCACGAAGGAGGCCCGGGTAAAGCGCGCCATCACCGCCGCCACCGCCGCCCCCAGGGTAATCGACGGCAGAATATAGTGACGCCAGCTATCGGCTCCCACCGTCGGCAGCCAGCCCAGCTCCACCGAAAAGATCTGCATCAGCAGCATCCCCAGCGCAAAGGCGGGAAACGAGATGCCGGAAACCGCCAGGGTCATGCTCAGCCGGTCCGGCCAGCGATTTCGCCACACGGCGGAAACCACACCGGCAAACAGCCCAAACAGCGTAGCCCAGACCATACTGCTCAGGGTCAGCCACAGAGTGGGCAGAAAGCGGCTGGCTATCTCTTCCGATACCGGACGATGCGACGCCATCGAGATACCAAAATCACCGCACAGCACGTTACCAATCCAGGTAAGAAACTGCTGCCACAGCGGCAGATCCAGCCCCAACTGGCTGCGAACCAGCGCCACCACTTCGGCATCCGCTTCCGGCCCGGCAATCAGCCGCGCCGGGTCCCCCGGCAGCATATGGACGAACAGGAACACCAGTACCGCCACAATCAGCAGCGTGGGAATCAGCCCCAGCAGGCGTTTAATGATGTAATTCAGCATGGATAAATGCGTATTCCACGGGAGTCGGCCGCCCTGAACGGGCGGCGCGCTCCGGACTAGTTAAGGTCGGCGTTTTCGAAGCTGAAGCCGGTATCCGGCATCACATAGAAACCGGTCAGCGTCTTATCATGCGCCGATACCAGCTTTTCCACCACCAGCGGTACCCAGGGGGACTCTTTCCAGATAGTGTCCTGGGCATCCTTATACAGCTTGCCCTTCTGAGCATCGTCAGAGGTCTGCAGCGCCTGATCCAGGTCTTTATCCACCTGCGGGTTGCTGTAGAAGGCGGTATTAAACAGGGTCGGCGGCCAGTTGCGGCTGGCGAACAGCGGTGAAAGCGCCCAGTCCGCCTCGCCGGTAGAGGCGCTCCAGCCGGTGTAGAACATCCGCACCCCGCTCTCTTTCTGGCCCTTTCCTTCCACCTGGGCGGCGCGCTGACCGGCATCCATCGCCGTGACCTTCACCTTAATCCCCACCTGGGCCAACTGCTGTTGGGTAAACTGCAGCACCTTACGGGCGGTGCTGTGGTTGTGTGACGACCAGAGCGTGGTGGTAAAACCGTTGGGATAGCCCGCCTCTTTCAGTAACTCACGCGCTTTCGCCGGATCGTATGGCCAGGGCTGATAAGCCTGGGAATAAGCAATAGCCGGCGGCACCACGCCGGTCGCAGGCTCGGCATAGCCGGAAAACGCCACCTTCACCAGCGCCTGGCGGTTGATGGCATAGTTAATGGCCTGACGCACTTTCAGATTATCGAATGGCTTCTGGGTGACGTTCATGCTGATGTAGCGCTGCATGATGGAAGGCGTGGTCACCAGTTCCAGCTTCGGATTCGTTTTCAGGCGTGCCGCCTGCTCGAAGGGGATCGGGAAAGCCAGATTCGCCTCGCCGGTCTGCAGCATGGCGGCCCGGGTATTGTTATCCACCACCGGACGCCAGGTAATGGTATCGAGCTTCGGCAACCCTTTCTGCCAGTAGTCCGGGAACTTCTTCACCTTCACAAAATCGGTCTGATTCCAGGTATCAAGCTGATACGGGCCGGTTCCCACAGGATGAAAGCCAATGTCTTTGCCGTACTTCTTCAAAGCCTCTGGCGAGATCATCGCCGTTGCCGGGTGGGCCAGAATATTGATAAATGCCGAGAACGGCTGTTTAAGGGTAATTTTTACCGTCAGCGGATCCACCACCTCAGTACTGGCGATATTGCGGTACAGGTTATAGCGCTTCAGATGGTTGTCCGGATTACTGGCGCGATCGAGATTCACCTTCACCGCCTGGGCATTGAAGTCGCTGCCGTCCTGGAACTTCACGCCGTCACGCAACTGGATGGTATACACCTTGCCGTCTGCCGAAACGCTGTAGTCCTTCGCCAGCACCTTCTGTACCTTCATCTCCTTATCCAGGCCGAACAGCCCCTGATAGAAGGATTTCGCCACCGCCTGGGACAGCGTATCGTTGGCGTCATACGGATCCAGCGTGGTGAAGTTTGATCCAACGGCGACCACCACATCTTTGGCGGCCAGAGCCGGGGCGGCGGCCGCCAGGGCCAGCAAAGCAGCCATCAGGCGTCCTGCGTTTTGTCTTTTCATTATCGTCTTCTCCTGTCATTACCCTGTCTTGCACCGGTTACTGCGCCGGCCTGTTATCGTGGTTGTGTGTTGTCTCTTCGGCCCGGGTGCGGGCGACATAGTGGCCGGGGCCCACCTCCACCATCGGAACCACCTCGGGCTCATCGCCCGGACGGCGGGCGGCGCTCGCGATTTCATCGGACAGCAAAATGCCCTGGGGGCGCTGATAACTGGGGTCGGCGACCGGAACCGCCGCCATCAGACGCCGGGTGTACGGATGCTGCGGATTCTCGAACACCGCTTGCCTGGGTCCGATCTCGACAATCTGGCCCAGGTACATCACCGCCACCCGATGGCAGATACGTTCCACCACCGCCATATCGTGGGAGATGAATAAAAAGGCGATGCCCAGTTCGCGTTGCAGACTGAGCATCAGGTTGACTATCTGGGCGCGGATCGAAACATCCAGCGCCGATACTGCCTCATCGGCGATCACCACCTTTGGATTCAGCGCCAGCGCCCTGGCAATACAGATACGCTGGCGCTGACCGCCGGAAAATTCATGGGGATAGCGAACCGCGTGTTCAGGGCTCAACCCTACCCGCTCCAGAAGCCAGGCGGTGCGCGCGCTGGCTTCCTGCCGGGAAGCGCCATGCAGCCGCATGGGCTCCATGATGGCATCGCCCACGGTATTGCGGGGATCGAGAGAGGCGTAGGGATCCTGAAATATCACCTGAATATCGCGCCGCAGGGCGCGCATCTCCCGGGAGCTCATGCCGTCGATGCGCTGACCTTCAAAGGTGATGGCACCGCTCTGGCTTTCCACCAACCGCAGCAGCGAACGCCCGGTGGTAGACTTACCGCAGCCCGACTCCCCCACCAGCCCCAGAGTTTCGCCGGGCAGCAGATCGAAGCTGACTTTCTCCACCGCGTGCACCACGCGCTGCACCCGGTTAAAAATACCGCCGCGCAGCACAAAGCGGGTCACCAGGTCACGCACCTGCAATATCGGCGCCGCCCCCGGCACCACCGTATCCTGCTCGCGCTCGTCCAGCGGCGCATCGGGATTATTCGGGTCAGTAAGCGGGAATTTACGCGGCAGCGTGCTGCCGTTCATTGCTCCCAGCCGCGGCACCGCCGCCAGCAGCGATTGCGTATAAGGATGCTGCGGCGCGCTGAATATCTGGCGAACATCACCGCTTTCCACAGCTTCACCGCGGTACATCACCAGTACCCGGTCAGCAATATCAGCCACCACGCCCATATCGTGAGTGATAAAGATCACCCCCATCGCCATTTCACGCTGCAGGACCTTAATCAGTTGCAGGATCTGCGCCTGGATGGTGACATCAAGCGCGGTGGTGGGTTCGTCGGCAATCAGCACCGCCGGGCGGCAGGAGAGCGCCATGGCAATCATCACCCGCTGGCGCATACCGCCGGAAAGCTGATGCGGATAGCGGCGTAACATCGCCTTTGCATCGGGGATGCGTACCAGGTCCAGCATCCGTTTGGCATCGTTCAGCGCCTCTTTATGGCTCATGCCCTGATGCAGGCGGATGGATTCGGCGATCTGCTCCCCAATGGTAAAGACCGGATTCAGGGAGGTCATCGGCTCCTGGAAGATCATCGCCACATCGGCGCCGCGCACGCCGCGCATCCGGGCATCGCTCAGCTCCCGCAGATCGACCACCTGGCGGTTACGGCGTCGCAGCAGCAGCGGGCCGCTCTTTATCGACGCGCTTTGGGCAGAGAGCAGTCGCATCAGCGCCAGCGCGGTCACCGACTTACCGGAGCCGGATTCGCCAACAATGGCCAGGGTCTCTCCTCTGGCCAGGCTGAAAGAAAGGTCACGCACCACGCGGGTCTGTTGCCCTTCGTGACGAAAACCCACATTCAGATCCTGTACTGACAGCACCTGTTCGGCTGACAGTTCATGGCTATGAGGCATCCGCCCCCCTTTGTCCTTTACTTTTAATAAATGCCCACGCTGGGCGAGTCACCCACAAAAGCCCAGGCCCGGTACATGCCTTCGCAGTTAAACGGCAGCGCCACATTCCCCTGATTATCAACGGCTATCGCGCCGCCGCTGCCGCCCAGAGCCGGGAGTTTTTCCATAATCACCCGCTCGGTGGCCTGCTGCAGACTAAGCCCCCGGTACTCCATCAGCGCGGCGATATCATAAGCCGCCAGGGTACGGATAAAGAGTTCGCCATTGCCGGTGCAGGAAACCGCCACATTGGCGTTATTGGCATAACAGCCCGCCCCCACCAGCGGTGAATCCCCCACCCGCCCCGGCAGCTTATTGGTCATGCCGCCGGTAGAAGTGGCCGCCGCCAGATTACCGTCGAGATCGAGCGCCACAGCCCCGACAGTGCCGAATTTGGTATCCGGACTGGCCGGCGCATCGTGATCCAGCAGAATGGCGTTTCTGGCGTTGTGTAGCTGCGCCAGGCGTTCCGGTGTATCGAACAGCGTCGGCGTCACCAGTTCCATACCCTGCTGCTGAACGAAGCGTTCCGCCCCTTCGCCCACCAGCAGCACGTGTGGGCTTTGCTCCATGACCAGACGCGCCGCCAGCACCGGATTGCGCAGATGGCTGACGCCAGCCACCGCTCCGGCATTCAACGTGACGCCATCCATCACACAGGCATCGAGCTCGTGAGTTTCGTCCCGGGTATAAACCGAACCTATCCCGGCGTTAAACAACGGGCACTCTTCCAGCAGCCGTACCGCTTCGCAGACCGCGTCCAGGGCGCTTTCCCCCGCCGCCAGCATCTGCTGCCCGGCATCGACAATATCCGACAAAGCCTGAATATAGCGCTGCTCCTGCTCCGCGCTCATTTGCAGCCGGGAGAGGGCTCCCGCGCCGCCGTGAATGGCGATTACCGCTTTTCCCATAACAACATCACTCAATTAGAGAAGGAATATGCGGCGCTTTTGTATTGATATCATTGTTTTTTAGCGCCGGTTAATACGATTTCTGAATATAGAAAGATGTAAATGTGTTGTAAAGACCAGGACACCGGGGCTACCCCGAAAGCAGGCGTTTAGCCGTGGGCTTTTCTCTGCCATAATACGCTTTTATCAGATTTTCCCGCCCAGGAGCTATTCATGGATTTTACCGCCGGACTGATTCCTCTGGATGATGCCCTCCAGCAGATGCTCGACCGCCTGACGCCCGTCACCGAAGTAGAAACACTGCCGCTGCAACAGGCCTTTGGCCGCGTTACCGCCCAGGCGATCGCCTCTCCCATTGATGTGCCAGGTTTCGATAATTCGGCGATGGACGGCTACGGTGTACGACTGGCGGACCTGGCAAGCGGCAAAGCGCTGCCGGTGGCCGGTAAAATCTTCGCGGGTCAGCCGCTCCAGGGCGAATGGCCGACCGGGACCTGCGTGCGTATTATGACCGGCGCGCCGGTGCCTGCGCAGTGCGAAGCGGTGATCATGCAGGAGCAGGCGGAAACTCATGACGACGGGGTGTTGTTTACCGCCCCGGTGAAAGCGGGCCAGAATATTCGCCGCTGCGGCGAAGATATCCGTCAGGGAGCCACGGCTATTGAAGCCGGTGTACGTCTGAGCGCCGCCGAACTGCCGATGCTGGCTTCGCTGGGCATTGGCGAGGTTCCGGTGCTACGCCGCCTGCGGGTGGCGCTGTTCTCGACCGGTGATGAGCTGCAACTGCCCGGCACGCCGCTCCAGCCCGGCCAGATCTATGACAGCAACCGTCTGACGGTGCATCTGATGCTGGAACAACTGGGCTGCGAGGTCATCAACTTAGGTATCGTCCGCGACTCCCCCGAAGCGCTACGCGCCACCTTCCTGGAAGCGGATTCCCGGGCCGACGTCACCCTCAGTTCAGGGGGAGTCTCCGTGGGGGAAGCCGACTACACCAAACAGATCCTCGATGAACTGGGCGAAATAGGCTTCTGGAAGCTGGCCATTAAGCCCGGAAAACCGTTCGCCTTCGGTCGTCTGCGTAACAGCTGGTTCTGCGGCCTGCCGGGCAACCCGGTTTCTGCCGCGGTGACCTTTTATCAACTGGTGATACCGCTGCTGGCGAAGCTCTGCGGGCAGCATACGCCAGCCCTGCCGCCGCGCCTGAAGGTGCGGGCAGCGCAGGCGCTTAAGAAAAGCCCGGGGCGCCTCGACTTCCAGCGCGGCGTGCTGGGCACCGGCGCAGACGGCCTGCCGGAAGTGACCAGCACCGGCCATCAGGGCTCCCATATCTTCAGTTCGTTCAGCCAGGGAAACTGCTTCATAATTCTGGAGCGTGAACGCGGCAACGTAGCGCCGGGCGAGCTGGTCGAGGTTCAGCCGTTTAATCACCTGTTCGGAGGCTGAGATGTCCGTTGAGCTCTCCGACGCAGAGATGATGCGCTACAACCGCCAGATTGTACTGCGCGGTTTTGACTTCGACGGCCAGGAGCGCCTGAAGTCCGCTCGCGTGTTGATCGTCGGCCTCGGCGGGCTGGGCTGCGCCGCCAGCCAGTATCTGGCAGCCGCGGGCGTCGGGCAGCTCACGCTGCTCGACTTCGATACCGTGGCGCTCTCCAACCTGCAGCGCCAGACGCTGCACCGCGATGCCTCCATCGGTCAGCCTAAGGTGACTTCCGCCGCCGCCGCGCTGCGCGATATCAACCCACATATCCAGATTGAAACTGTCGATGCGCTGCTGGAAGAGCCTGAACTACAGGCGCTGGTGGCACGCCACAGTCTGGTTCTGGACTGTACCGATAACGTGGAGATACGCAATCAGCTCAACCGCTGCGGCTTTGCCACTCAAATTCCGCTGGTTTCCGGCGCCGCCATCCGAATGGAGGGGCAGATTTCGGTCTTCACCTGGCAGCCTGGCGAACCCTGCTATCGCTGTCTGAGCCGGCTGTTCGGCTCAGAGGCCCTTACCTGCGTCGAAGCGGGAGTGATGGCGCCGCTGGTGGGGGTTATCGGCACGCTCCAGGCCATGGAGGCCATTAAGCTGCTCGCCGGTTACGGCACGCCGATCACCGGTAAGATCCTGATGTACGATGCCATGCGCGGCCAGTTCCGGGAAATGAAGCTGGCGCAGGATCCGCACTGCGAAGTTTGCGGCGCATCTCAGTCATAAAGCCCTGCCGCCCGCACGCCGTGGGGCGCCCTGCCCCCACGGATGCGCCGTACCGAATCGTACACCACCAGCTTGCCATGCAGTAACAGCGTGCTGACCGGCGCCTGCGGTCGAATCAGACGCTGCTGTAGCATATGCACCGCCTCTTCCCCCAATTCATCCCGGGGAACCTGCAGCGCCGTCAGCGGCGTATCGCCCATCGCCGACAGATTGGCGCCGTCAATGCTCATCACCGACATATCCTGGGGTACCTTCAGCCCGGCTCGGGTCAGGGCCCGCACCACGCCTGCGGCCATAAAGTCTCCTCCCGCCAGAATCGCTGTCGGCAGCGCTTCGCGCGGCGTGCGCGCCAGCCATTCGCTGATTAATGCCTCGCTTTCGCTGGCGGCAAAACTGTCGGCCACCAGCAGGTGATTCGCCTCATCGAAGGCCAGGTTCGCACCGCGCCAGGCGTCAAGTATCCCCGCCAGCCGCAGCTCCATGGTGTAGCGGCGCAAACACAGCAGATTCAGCACCGAACGGTGCCCCATCGAAAACAGATAGCGGGCGGCGCACTCCCCGGTGGCTCGGTGGTCAGGCGCCACTGCCGGTAGCCGCATATCCCGGGTACGGCAGTTAATCAGTAAGCAGGGCTTCCCCACATCGACAGCCAGTTCGTGGATGTGCGGATCGTCAATACCCAGCAGCATCGCCGCTTCGGTGCGCGGCTCATTAATACGGTTCAGGAACAGATTGGCGTCGCTGTCCTGCTCTTCCAGCGCGCAATAGCGCAGCCGGACATCGTGCGGCGCCAGCGCCCGACTGATGCTCTGAATCACCCGGTAGTAGAAAATATCGGAACGCTCATCGAAGGCCCGCTGCGGCGCAAACACCACCAGCTCATTGAGCAGCAGGCGCCCCGCCGCCATACCTTCCATCACTCCCAGTCGTTCGGCACACTGGCGTACCTGCTCCCGGGCCTGTTCGCTGGTGTTGGCCTTGCCCGCCAGCACCCGGGAAACGGTGCTGATCGACAGCCCGGTGAGTGCCGCGATCTCGGTGATTTTGAGCCTTTTTGTCATTCTGTGATCCATGCCCAAATGTGAAATGAAAAAATTTTCACCCGCCATACTAGTCACAAAAGCGGGCAACCAGCACAGCATGCCAGTACGAATCACTATTTTATGAGAATCTTTTCACAATTTTCGCTACGACCTCCTCACCGGCTCCTTTAGTCTCCGGTTATGGGCACGCCGGGGGCCTTATTTCCGGTAATTCCCCCTTTATTCAACAGTTTCCCTGCTGTCTTTCCCCGTTATGACGGGGATGCAGGCGGTTTATCAAAACCAATAATGCGGAGAACGTAATGAGTCAGGGAGTTAACTCAACCGTCACGGCGAGTAACGTACGGCGGACAATCAAAAATTTACGCTGGTGGGTGCTGGTTCTGTTTCTGCTGGGCGTCACCGTCAACTACATTACCCGTAATTCACTGGGTATTCTGGCGCCAGAACTGAAGAGCAGCCTGGGGATCACCACCGAACAGTACTCCTGGATTGTCGGCGCATTCCAGCTGGCTTACACCCTGTTTCAGCCCCTGTGCGGCTGGCTGATTGACGTGATCGGTCTGAAGATCGGCTTCCTGATCTGCGCCGCTATCTGGGCGCTGGCCTGCCTGTTCCACGCTGGTGCGAGCAGTTGGTTGCATCTGGCCTTTCTGCGTTTCGTGATGGGCGGCGCCGAAGCCGCGGCGACTCCCGCCAACGCCAAGACCATCGGCGAATGGTTCCCCAAACAGGAACGCCCCATCGCCGCTGGCTGGGCCGGTGTCGGCTTTTCGGTAGGCGCTATGCTGGCGCCGCCAATTATCTATTTCGCTCACGCCTCGTTCGGCTGGCAGGGCGCCTTTATGTTTACCGGTGTTCTGGCATTGCTGTGGGTGGTGCTGTGGTGGCTGTTCTATCACAACCCGGAACAGCATCCGCGCCTCGGCAAAGAGGAGCTGGCATTTATCCGCCAGGATAACGAAGCCCCTGCGGTTACCCAGCCTTTTTTCACCACCCTGAAAGTGGTGGCAAAAAATCGGCGCTTTTACGGCATCGCCATTCCCGCTTTTATGGCGGAGCCCGCCTGGGCGGTAATGAGCTTCTGGGTGCCGCTCTACCTTGCCCGGGAGCACGGTATGGATCTGAAACAGATCGCCATGTTCGCCTGGCTGCCGTTCCTGGCCGCCGATCTGGGCAGCGTGGCCAGCGGCTATATCACCCGTCTGTATACCCGCTGGTTCGGTTTGACCCGGGTCAATTCGGTGGTGGCAAGTTCGGTCACCGGCGCCTTTTTAATGATCTCGCTGGCGGTGGTGGCCTTCACTCGCGATCCGTACGTCACCATTGTGCTGATCTCCATCGGCGGTTTCGGCCATCAGATTATCTCCTGCATGCTGAGCGCGCTGGTGGTGGAGTCCTTCGACAAAGGCCAGATGGCCACCGTTAACGGGATGCGCGGCTCCGCCGCCTGGATCGCCAGCTTTGCATTTTCGCTGATTATCGGCGTTACCGCCGACACCATCGGCTTTAATCCGCTGTTTATCGCCATGGGGCTGTTCGACCTGATCGGCGCCTGTTTCCTGATCGCTTTTATTGCCGAACGCCGCGGGCGTCGCATCTGATGAGGTATTACTGATGAAAACCCTGAAACACTGGAGCCTGACCCATTGTGACGATAGCCGCATTACCCTGAGCGTGGAAAACCGGCACCGGCTAACGCTGCACGTGCTGGAGCAGGGGCTGTTTCGCGTATCGATACAGCGCGGCGGCAACTGGGCGCTGGATCGCACCTGGAGCATCGCGCCGGATCGGGATGTTCCCTGGGAAGGACGCTCCCGGGACGATATCAGCGGCTTCACCCTGCCGGGCTATACGCTGACTGAACGCGACGACGTACTGGAGATCGCCACCGGGCGACTGCGGGTCACCGTTCACCAGCCGCTGTGGCTGGAGTGGTACTATCGCGACGCCAGCGGTCAGTGGCTTTTCCTTGCCAGCGATCGCCCCACCAGCGCCTATCTGCTTAACGCGCACGGCGACGGCGTCGCCCACTATCAGCGCCGCTTTAAGGACGATCGCTATTACGGGTTGGGCGAAAAGGCGGGGCCGCTGGCCCGTAACGGCAAACGCTATGAAATGCGTAATCTGGACGCCATGGGCTATAACGCCGCCAGTACCGATCCGCTCTACAAGCATATCCCCTTTACCATCACCCGCCGCGATGAGGTCAGCTTCGGGCTGTTTTACGATAACCTGAGCAGTAGCTGGTTCGATCTGGGCAACGAGCTGGATAACTATCATGCCCCTTACCGCCGCTGGCAGGCGGAGTCCGGCGATATCGATTATTACCTGTTTGTGGGCGACCGGGTTCTGGATGTCACCAAAACCTTTGTGCGCCTGACCGGCAAAACGCTGTTTGGCCCACGCTGGAGCCTGGGGTATAGCGGCTCAACGATGCACTATACCGACGCGCCGGATGCCCAGAATCAGCTAATGAACTTTATTCGCCTGTGTCAGGAACACGCCATTCCGTGCGACTCCTTCCAGCTTTCATCCGGCTATACCTCGATTAACGGCAAGCGCTACGTCTTTAACTGGAACTATGACAAGGTGCCTGAGCCGAAAGTCATGAGCCAGGCGTTTCACGATGCCGGCCTGCGGCTTGCCGCCAATATTAAGCCCTGTCTGTTACAGGACCATCCCCGCTATCAGGAGGTGGCCCGCCAGGGGCTGTTTATTCAGGATTCGCAAAGCGATGCCCCGGAACGTTCCAGCTTCTGGGACGACGAAGGCTCCAACCTGGACTTTACCAACCCGGCCACCATTGCCTGGTGGCAGGAAGGAGTCACCACGCAGTTGCTGGAGATGGGAATCGACGCGACCTGGAACGACAATAACGAATTCGAAGTGTGGGACGGCGAAGCGCGCTGTCACGGTTTCGGCCAGCCTGTCGCCATTAAGCATATCCGCCCGGTGATGCCGCTACTGATGATGCGCGCCTCAATGGAGGCACAGCAGCGCTTTGCGCCAGAGCTGCGCCCGTATCTGATCTCCCGCTCCGGCTGCGCAGGTATGCAGCGCTACGTTCAGACCTGGAGCGGCGATAACCGCACCAGCTGGCAGACGCTGCGCTATAACATCCGCATGGGTCTGGGCATGAGCCTTTCCGGGTTATATAACCTGGGCCATGACGTCGGCGGTTTCTCCGGCGATAAACCCGATGCCGAGCTGTTCGTACGCTGGGTGCAAAACGGCGTGATGCATCCGCGTTTTACCATCCACTCCTGGAACGATGACGGTACCGTCAACGAACCCTGGATGTATCCGGCGGTCACCCCGGCGGTGCGCGCCGCCGTTGAGCTGCGCTATCGCCTGATGCCTTATCTGTACACGCTGCTGTGGCAGGCCCACGCCGACGACGAGCCGATGCTGCGCCCCACGTTCCTCGATCATGAGCAGGATCCTCAAACCTGGCAGGAGTGCGACGAATTTATGCTGGGCCGCGATCTGCTGATAGCCAGCGTCGTAGAGGCAGGTCAGCGCGAACGCACCCTGTGGCTGCCGGATAACGGTCGCGGCTGGTATGACTTCGCAAGCGGCGTCTGGTACGCGGGCGGTCAGCAAATCACCCTGCCCGCCCCGCTGGAGCATCAGCCCATGCTGGTTCGCGCAGGGGCCGGAGTACCGTTAAGCCAGCGTCTGGCCCATAGCGATGCCCGGGCCGACGACAAGCGTGAGCTGCGGCTGTTTCCGCTGAAAGGGGTCGGGCACTCTCAGGGCGAGCTGTTCGAAGATGATGGCGAAAGTTGGGGTTATAAAGAGGGCAACGCGCTGTGGCTCAGTTGGGAGATGACCTGTAACGCCGATTCCATCAACCTGAAGTTTAACGTTCGCGGCGACTGGCGCCCGGCCTGGTCTGAACTGCACATAACATTACCGGAAGGCGAAACGCGTCGTCTGACTATCGACGGCGTGGAGGGAAATTGCTGGGCGCTTAAATAAAGGCGCTGTCGTTCCCTCTCCCGCCCGGGGAGAGGGAACGCACAGTACCGTTATTCGATACCTTTACTGCGCAGATACTCTTCGTAACCACCGCCGAAGTCGACCACGCCCTGAGGCGTGATTTCCACGATGCGGGTCGCCAGAGAGCTTACGAACTCACGGTCGTGGGAGACAAAGACCAGCGTTCCTTCATAAAGCTCCAGCGCGCTGTTCAGCGACTCGATGGACTCCATATCCAGGTGGTTGGTAGGTTCATCCATCACCAGGATATTGGGGCGCTCCATCATCAACTTGCCGAACAGCATCCGTCCTTTCTCACCCCCGGATAGCACCTTCACCGGTTTGCGGATATCATCCTGGCTGAACAGCAGACGACCCAGCACGCTACGCACAGCCTGCTCGTCATCCCCTTCCTGTTTCCACTGGCTCATCCAGTCGAAAACATTCAGATCGCAGTCAAAGTCCGCGGCGTGATCCTGAGCGTAGTAGCCAATGCGCGCGTTTTCGGACCACTTCACCGTACCATTGTCTGGCGTCAGTTCGCCCACCAGGGTTTTCAGCAGGGTCGATTTACCCACGCCGTTGGTGCCCAGCACCGCAAGCTTCTCGCCCACTTCCATCAGCGTGCCGAAGCCGCTGAACAGCGGGCCGTTATCGAACCCCTTGCTGAGATCCTTCACTTCCAGCGCATTACGGAACAGTTTTTTATCCTGCTCAAAGCGGATGAACGGGTTCTGGCGACTGGAGGCTTTCACCTCTTCCAGCTTGATTTTGTCTATCTGACGGGCGCGGGAGGTGGCCTGACGCGATTTGGAAGCGTTGGCGCTAAAGCGACTGACGAATGACTGAAGTTCGGCGATCTGCGCCTTCTTCTTAGCGTTATCCGACAACAGGCGTTCGCGCGCCTGGGTCGCCGCGGTCATATACTCATCGTAGTTGCCAGGATACACCCGCAGCGAGCCGTAGTCGAGATCCGCCATATGGGTGCAGACCATGTTCAGGAAGTGGCGGTCGTGGGAAATAATAATCATGGTGCTGTCGCGCTCGTTAAGCACCTGCTCCAGCCAGCGAATGGTGTCGATATCCAGGTTGTTGGTCGGTTCGTCGAGCAGCAGGATATCCGGGTTGGAGAACAGCGCCTGAGCCAGCAGCACGCGCAGTTTCCAGCCAGGCGCCACCTCGCTCATCGGCCCGTAGTGCTGCTCCTGGGGAATGCCCACGCCCAGCAGCAGTTCACCGGCTCGCGCTTCGGCGGAATAACCGTCCATTTCGCCGTATTTCACTTCCAGATCGGCAACCTTATAGCCTTCTTCTTCGCTCATTTCCGGCAGAGCATAGATGCGGTCGCGCTCCTGCTTAACTTCCCACAGTTCCGTATGCCCCATGATGACCGTATCCAGCACCGTGTACTGTTCGAAGGCGAACTGATCCTGACGCAGCTTACCGATGCGCTCATCGGGATCGTGAGAGACATTGCCGCCGCTCGGCTGCAGATCGCCCCCCAGGATCTTCATAAAAGTTGATTTTCCGCTACCGTTGGCGCCGATCAGACCGTAGCGATTACCGCCGCCAAACTTAACGGAGATGTTTTCGAACAGCGGCTTACTGCCGAACTGCATGGTGACATTACTGGAAACTAACAAGAATCTTCCCCAGGTTGAAAGTGTGATAAACACGACATTATGCCATAAGTGCGTTCAGGGATCGCCCGGATCCAAATCCGTGACAAAATAACCTACACTAATACACAAATTCAGGTGAAAAATGTGATTTCATCCACATCCGAATTTCCTCAAAGCCCCAATGCTCCTATAATGCGCTGGCGGCACTTTCACCGTATCTTAACCAATAGCCTCTGTGGCACCGATAACAACTGCGCGACTTAACTATGAAATTACGTACGCTTTTACTGGCAGCATTTACCCTTGTCGGTTTTTGTAAAACTGCCTCTGCGGTAACCTATCCGCTGCCCCCTGAGGGGAGCCGTCTCGTCGGCCAGAATCAGGTTGTCACCGTTCCGGAGGGTAACAAGCAGCCTCTGGAATACTTTGCGGCACAGTACCAGATGGGGCTGTCCAACATGATGGAAGCCAACCACGGCGTGGATCCCTATCTGCCAAAAGCCGGTACCGTGCTGACCATTCCTCAGCAGCTCATCCTGCCGGATGCGCCGCGTAAGGGCATCATCATCAACAGTGCCGAAATGCGTCTTTACTACTACCCGAAAGACAGCGGTACCGTCGTGGTTCTGCCGATTGGGATCGGCGAGCTGGGTAAAGATACGCCGATTAACTGGACCACCAAGGTAGAGCGCAAGCGCGCGAACCCCACCTGGACCCCGACCGCCAAGATGCACGCCGAATATAAGGCTCGCGGTGAATATCTACCTGCCGTATTCCCGGCGGGTCCGGATAACCCGATGGGTCTGTATGCCCTGTATATCGGCCGCCTGTACGCCATCCACGGCACCAATGCTAACTTCGGTATCGGGCTGCGGGTAAGCCACGGTTGCGTGCGTCTGCGTAACGACGACATTAAGTTCCTGTTCGAGAACGTGCCGGTCGGCACCCGCGTGCAGTTTATCGATGAGCCGGTAAAAACCACGACCGAGCCGGACGGCAGCCGCTATATCGAAGTGCATAATCCGCTCTCTACCACCGAGGCCCAGATGGCCGGTAAAGAAGAGGTGCCGATTGTGTTGACTAAGAAACTGCGTGAAGTGACCGACCAGGCCGACGTCGATCAGAGCGTGGTGCAGCAAGCCGTTGAGAACCGTTCCGGTATGCCGGTACGTCTTAACTGATAGCCGTTATGACAGCAAAAAAGGCCGCACAAGCGGCCTTTTTTATTATGGGGACGACGGTTATTCCTGACGCGTCTCGCTAAAGCGGCGGAATAGTTCCAGCGTCTCTTCGCTAACGTGGTGCTCCATCCCTTCCGCATCGCGGCGGGCGGTATCCGGGCTCACCCCCAGCGCCAGCAGAAAGTTTTCCACTATCTGATGACGTTCCCGGCTCTCCTCTGCCAGCTTCGCCCCTTCTGCGGTCAGAAACACGCCGCGCCAGGGGATCTGCTCGATCAATCCCACCGAGGCCAGGCGCTTGAGCATTTTCGCCACCGTTGGCTGTGAGACCCCCAGACGCGCCGCCATATCCACCTGACGCGCCTCTCCCACTTCGCGGATCAGATCGTCAATCAGCTCAACGTAATCATCGATCAACTCCCGGCGGTGGGCCTCGCGTACCTGACGAAAACCTTCAACGTGGGCTTCCACATCAACCAGCTTTCCTTCTCTGGGGCTTTCTGGCTTACCTGCGCGACGGCTCATTCAACTTCTCCCGGGTGCTGCATATGAAATTTAACGGCCCTTATTGTAAACCAGCATCGCGTAACCACAAAAAATTAACTCAATAGCAATAGCTATACAATATAGCTTGTGCTATATCTGTATAGAATACAGACGGTCGCAAAGGAAGCGCGGCAACGAGTGAAGAAGGAGGAGCCGATGAATGAATTTAAGAGGTGTATGCTGGTGTTTACCCACTCTCCCTTTCGGGTGCGGCTGATGCTGCTGAACATGCTGTGCGATATGGTGAACGGTAAGGCGTCGCGTTCGAACAACGAGCAACGCTAACCTCCCTTTCCCATACCTCCCCTGACCGGCAACCAGCCAGCGTCGCCTTTCATCCTCTTAATCCTGTTTTTGCGAACTGCCATGCCGCGTCGGCCTTCGCTTTCGGACGAATTAATCCCGGCTATACTCAAACTGCAGGCAAAAAAAATCCGCCGTGAAGGCGGATTTTTCTCTTTCCCTGTAAGAGGGAAGGATTAGAAGCGGTAACCAACACCAGCGATCCAGGTGCCAACGTCAACGCTACGAATACGGCTCTGCTCGTAAGAGAAGTCCAGAGCAACGTTTTCGATCGGGTTGAACTGCAGACCCGCACCGTAGGAGAAGCCTGCGTCGCTCATGTCGCCGTGATCCGGGTACTGGGTGGTCTGGAATTTACCATAGCCCACACCGATTACGCCGTAGATGCTAACCCAGTCAGCCAGACGGTAAGCCGGACCCGCAGTCAGACCATAGTACTGGCCTTTCTGATAGTCACCACCGCGACCGGTACGATCGTGCTCGGTGTAGGTGAAGGAGCCGATAACGCCCAGCGGGCTGTTGTCGAACTCATAACGGTACTTCAGGTTGAAACCGTTAGCTTTGCTGGCAACGCCCTGGAAATCACTCTGCGCGTAGCCACCAGAAACAGTTGCGGTACCGGCCACTGCAGAACCGGCGGAAACGGCCAGAACACAGGCCAGAGCTGAAAGACATGCAATTTTTTTCATAACCACCTCAAATGTGCTTCAAGTAAGTCCTAAGTTATAAATATATCAAACTACTTTAAGAAACTCTGCGGGATTTGCGTTGTCTAAGGCGCCATTTCATGTAACAGAACGTTTCCAGAACTGACTATCCCTTTCATAAGACACGTAATTTTGCAGGCGGAATGCTATTATGGTCCTCATTCCCGCAGGCTTCCATTCAGATTAATCCTAAAATCATCGTTCGTAGGGAACTTCTGATGCCGCGAATCATAACGATCGGCAGAAACTTTTTTTTCAACGGATGCTAAACCAGAAACAACTCTTCCATTACACTGAGCCAGATTTTCCTTTATTAACGATTCATTGACAAAAACTGACAGGATGCAGGATGCCAACGTTGTCCCGTAAATCGCCCGCCTGGGTGCCCGTGGTGCTGCTGCTCATCGCCATGACCTCTATTCAGAGCGGCGCTTCTCTCGCCAAATCCCTGTTCCCCCTGGTCGGCGCCCCCGGCGTCACCGCGCTGCGCCTGGCGCTGGGCACCCTGATTCTGGTGGTGGTATTTAAACCCTGGCGTCTGCGCTTTCAGCCCGAACAGCGCATCCCGCTGCTGCTTTACGGGCTGGCTCTGGGGGGAATGAACTACTTCTTTTACCTCTCTCTGCACAGTATCCCGCTGGGGATCGCCGTAGCCCTGGAATTTACCGGGCCGCTGGCAGTGGCGCTTTTCTCATCCCGCCGCCCCGTTGATTTCCTGTGGGTGCTGCTTGCCATCGGCGGCCTGTGGATGCTGCTGCCGCTGGGTGACGGGATTTCGGGTATTGATCCAGCAGGCGCCGCCTGGGCGCTGCTGGCGGGCGCCTGCTGGGCCGTCTATATCCTGACCGGTCAGCGCGCTGGCGACGGCCACGGTCCGGCCACCGTGGCGATGGGCTCAGTGATTGCAGCACTGGTTTTCATTCCTGTCGGCGCCTGGCAGGCGGGCCCTGCATTATGGCAGTGGTCGCTGCTGCCGCTGGGACTGGCCATTGCCGTACTTTCCACCGCACTCCCCTACTCGCTGGAGATGGTGGCGCTGACCCGTCTGCCTACCCGTACTTTCGGTACCCTGATGAGCATGGAGCCGGGTATGGCTGCGCTCTCCGGAATGCTGTTCCTGGGGGAGCGCCTGAGCGCCATCCAGTTGTTGGGCCTGCTGTCGATCGTTCTGGCCTCTGTGGGCTCCACACTGACGCTAAAACGCGAGCCGAAAGTCGAGAGTATTGATATTAATTAAGCGGCTTAAATTTCACAAAATAATAACAATACGTCGTTACGCTTTTTCTGCCAGTATTTCGCAAGAAATGCTGGCTTTTTAATACAACACTTTGATTATTAACAATTTAATAAAGACAATTTCATCATTACTATTTAACTAATAGGCAATATCGCAACCAGCAGAGTAAAAAAGCGGTGCTATACTTATTCCCGAAGTTTTTTGGGACATAAACATCAAGAGGACATGAAATCATGAGTACCGCTAAACTGGTGAAAACAAAATCTTCTGAGCTGCTTTACACCCGCAATGATGTGGCTGATGGTGAGAAAAAAGAGACCATTGAGTTGCTGAACCGCCAGGTTGTCCAGTTCATCGATCTGGCGCTCATCACCAAACAGGCTCACTGGAATATGCGCGGTGCTAACTTCATTGCCGTACACGAAATGCTGGATGGTTTCCGTGATGCGCTGAACGAGCATATGGATACCATGGCCGAACGTGCCGTGCAGTTAGGCGGCGTTGCACTGGGCACTGCCCAGGTGATCAACAGCAACACGCCGCTGAAAAGCTACCCGCTCGATATTCATACCGTTCAGGAACACCTGAAAGAGCTGGCTGACCGCTATGCCATCGTCGCTAACGACGTACGTAAAGCCATTAGCGAAGCCAAAGATGAAGACACTGCAGATATCTTTACCGCGGCTTCCCGCGATCTGGATAAATTCCTGTGGTTCATCGAAGCCAACCTCGAATAAGTCCCCCTGTCGCGCCTCCTCCCTAAGGGGGCGCACTATCAGAGTGCATCCCCCCCTTCTTTCTTCCTGCAAAAGTTAAATTATTGCAATAAACACCTCACACAATTGTTATCAGGCGATTGTTCCTCCTGTGGATTTTACGCTAAATAGAGTAGTGCTAACCGGATGAGCAAGCGCGCCCCACTCCGGTGCAATATCCGATTATTGTCTGCACGCTAGTGCAGGGCTCACTTTTAACAATCAATGAATTCAGTCAGTTAGATATCATGGCATGAATTTTTCATACTGCGTTTAGTCCGACCCGGTGCGTTCACCGGGCATACCAAAAGGAAGAGCTATGAAGTCTGTTTTGAAGTGTTCTTTGGCTGCACTCACTCTCGCTTTCGCCGTTTCGACTACGGCTGCAGAAAAAAAATTGATCGTGGCGACCGATACCGCCTTTGTTCCCTTTGAGTTTAAGCAGGGAAATCAGTATGTCGGTTTTGATATTGACCTCTGGGCCGCCATCGCCAAAGAGCTCAAACTGGACTACACCCTGAAGCCCATGGATTTCAGCGGCATTATTCCGGCGCTGCAAACCCGTAATGTCGATCTCGCGCTGGCGGGTATCACTATTACCGACGAGCGCAAACGCGCCATCGACTTCTCCGACGGCTACTACAAGAGCGGTCTGTTGGTAATGGTCAGGGCTAATAACGACGAGGTGAAGAGCGTTAAAGATCTCGACGGTAAGGTGCTGGCCGTGAAGAGCGGTACGGGTTCGGTGGATTACGCGAAGCAAAACATTAAGACCAAAGATCTGCGCCAGTTCCCGAACATCGACAATGCCTATATGGAGCTGGGCACCAGGCGCGCCGACGCGGTGCTGCACGACACGCCAAACATCCTCTACTTTATTAAGACCGCCGGTCAGGGCAAGTTCAAAGCGGTGGGCAATTCGCTGGAAGCCCAACAGTATGGCATCGCCTTCCCGAAAGGCAGCGAACTGCGCGACAAAGTCAACGGCGCGCTGAAAACCCTGCGTGAAAACGGTACTTACGACCAAATCTATAAAAAGTGGTTCGGCAAAGATCCGGAATAATCCTCACAGCGAGGGGGGAGCTCGCCCCCCGCCCACTTCTGCTTTGTTTGCGACAGGAAATCATCATGGAGTTTGACTGGAGCGCCATCTGGCCTGCGATACCGCTGCTGCTGGAAGGCGCAAAAATGACGCTTTGGATCTCGGTACTCGGCCTGCTGGGCGGGCTGGTTATCGGTCTTATCGCCGGTTTCGCCCGCAGCTTTGGCGGCTGGATCCTGAATCATCTGGCCCTGGCATTTATTGAACTGATTCGCGGCACCCCCATCGTGGTGCAGGTCATGTTTATCTACTTTGCCCTGCCGATGGCCTTTTCCGATCTGCGTATCGATCCCTTCACCGCCGCAGTAGTCACCATCATGATTAACTCGGGCGCCTATATTGCTGAAATTACCCGCGGCGCCGTGCTCTCTATCCATAAAGGATTTCGCGAAGCGGGCCTGGCGCTGGGCCTTTCACGCCGCGATACCATTCGCTACGTGATTCTGCCGCTGGCCCTGCGCCGCATGCTGCCGCCGCTGGGTAACCAGTGGATTATCAGCATCAAAGATACCTCGCTGTTTATCGTGATAGGCGTAGCGGAGCTGACCCGCCAGGGGCAGGAGATTATCGCCGGTAACTTCCGGGCGCTGGAAATCTGGAGCGCCGTCGCGGTTATCTATCTGATTATCACCCTGGTGCTGAGCTTTGTTCTGCGTCGCCTCGAAAGAAGGATGAAGATCCTGTGATTGAGTTTAATAACGTTTCCAAGCACTTTGGGCCAACTCAGGTGCTGCACAATATCGATCTGCACATTCAGCAGGGCGAAGTAGTGGTAATAATCGGCCCTTCAGGCTCCGGTAAGTCGACCCTGCTGCGCTGTATTAACAAGCTGGAGGAGGTCACCTCTGGCGACCTGATCGTCGATGGTATGAAGGTCAATGACCCGAAAGTGGACGAACGCCTGATTCGCCAGGAGGCGGGCATGGTATTCCAGCAGTTCTACCTGTTCCCCCAAATGACGGCGCTGGAGAATGTGATGTTTGGTCCGGTTCGGGTACGCGGCACCCGCAAGGCCGATGCCGAAAAGCAGGCCAAAGCGCTGCTGGATAAAGTCGGACTGGCGGACCGCGCCGCTCACTATCCTTCCGAACTTTCGGGCGGCCAGCAGCAACGGGTCGCCATCGCCAGAGCGCTGGCGGTGAAACCCAAAATGATGCTGTTTGATGAGCCCACTTCGGCGCTGGATCCGGAGCTACGCCACGAGGTGCTGAAGGTGATGCAGGATCTGGCCGAAGAAGGGATGACCATGGTGATTGTCACCCATGAAATAGGCTTTGCCAGACAGGTCGCCTCACGGCTGATCTTTATCGATAAGGGGCGGATAGCCGCCGACGGCAACCCGCGTGAACTGATTGAAAACCCACCCGGTCAGCGGCTGCAGGAGTTCCTGCAGCACGTCTCCTGACCGCCAATAACGGCCCCCTTAGCGGGGCCGCTTCTCGCTAAAGCTCCAGCCGATAAAACGGCTCTGCTTCTGGCCCTGGGCCATGTTCTTCTTCACGACCCGAACCGCACCGGCACCTTGAAGCGCCCGGTAAATTTCCGGCAGGTGCTCGCCGCGTGATACCAGAGTGGTGAACCATCCCACCTGGCGGGCAAACGCCCTACTCTCATCAATCATCTGCTGAATAAAACGCACTTCGCCGCCTTCGCACCACAGCTCTTTCGGCTGGCCGCCAAAGTTCAGGGCGTTTCCTTGCTCGCTCAGCCCCAGATTGCGTCGCTTGCGTTCGCTGCCCGCCTGGGCTGAGGCAGCCGAATCATGAAACGGTGGGTTACACATTGTCGCCGCGTAGCGCTCATTCGCGTGGATAATCCCCCGAAAAATGGCGTCGTCCTGCTTCTGACGGCGTAGCCGGATGCGGCGGTTCAGGCCCGGATTCGCAGCCACGATAGCGGCGGCGCTGCGCAACGCGTCCGGGTTAACCTCGCTGCCGGTAAAGCGCCAGCCGTACTCATACTGGCCAATCAACGGATAAATGCAGTTGGCACCAGTTCCGATATCCAGAATATCGGCCTGAGTCGGGACCGTTCCCTGGTTATCCTCTGCCAGTAGATCCGCCAGATGGTGCAGATAGTCGGCGCGCCCCGGCACCGGCGGGCACAGAAAACCTTGCGGAATGTCCCAGTGGATTATCTGATAGAAGCTGGCCAACAGCGCCTGATTCAGCGCCCTGACCGCCAGAGGGTCGGCGAAATCGATGGTCGGTTCGCCGCGGGGGCTGGTACGGACAAAGGCCTCCAGCGCCGGGCAGGCCGCAATGAGCGCGGGAAAATCATAGCGGGACTGGTGACGATTACGCGGGTGTAACCCGGAGCGCCTGGCGGGCTGGCTGGTCATGAGCATTCTCCTGTGTGGGCGCGTAAGATACCCGTTGTCGGCTCACAGGTAAATAATACCGGCGCCGTTGCGATACACTATCAGGGAATAAAAATCGCCATTAACGGGAAAACCAATGTCTGACGACTACTACTATTACGAGCCAGCAGCGGGCCATGGCCTGCCCCACGATCCTCTCAACGCGATTATCGGCCCGCGGCCTATCGGCTGGATAGCCACTCAGGACAGCAAAGGACAGCGCAACCTTGCCCCCTACAGCTTTTTTAACTGCTTTAACTACCGTCCACCGATTATCGGCTTCGCCAGTAGCGGCTATAAAGACAGCCTGCGCAATATTCTGGAAACCGGCGAGTTTGTCTGGAATCTGACTACCCGCCCTTTGGCGGAACAGATGAATGAAACCTCCGCCACGCTGCCGCACGGTGAGGACGAATTCGTCCGGGCCGGGCTGACGCCGCTGGCAGGAAAGCAGGTCAAAGCGCCGCGAGTGGCGGAAAGCCCGGTGAATTTTGAGTGTCGCCTGTCTCAGCACTGGCAGTTAACCTCCGCCGACGGCGAGCCCACGGACACCTGGCTGGTGCTGGGCGAAGTGGTGGCCGTTCATATCGACAGGCGGTTGCTGGAGCAGGGAATTTATCAGACTGCAAAAGCCCAGCCGGTACTGCGCGCCGGAGGGCCGAGCGCTTACTACAGCATTAGCGATGAGCAGCGTTTCGATTTGGTACGTCCCGATGCAAGACCTGCAAAATCATAGCGTTAGTCAATTTTCATGGGTCAACTTTTGTCAGTAAATGTCGACCAGTGAAAAGCCATTTTTTGCGCCATATCACAGTCTACGGCGGACTACACTTTACTTCGCGGTGGTTAATTTTTAACCGCCATTGAGACCTGTCGTGAGGATGTGATCATGAAAAAACTGTCGCTCTTTTCTGCCGTTGTCACCTTCATTGTCTGTGTTCCCGCAAGCTTTGCGGCAACGCCGCTCACCAACCCGGAAACCAGCCAGCTCCGCCCCGCCGGCACGGTTTCAGCCAGCGGTGCCACCCACCTTGGCGATCTGGAAGACAAACTTGCCGAAAAGGCCCGTGAAGAGGGAGCGACGGGCTACGTTATCACCTCGGCTGGCGGCAATAATCAGATGCATGGTACCGCCACCATCTATAAATAAGCGCCGCTACCGGCGCGTCTGGCAGCGTCCCCGGCCTTCTGCGGGCGGGGCGCTATCGCTACCTGGCCTCTGGCGAATCCGGTGTGACCAAATGTGCCTTTTCCATACTCTTGATGGCGTTTTTGGTGACGCAGTAGACAAAACCACAAAATAGCATTTAAAAATCAATATATTAATGAATGGTCAATTTTTTAGAACAACACCATCAATTCTTCCAGGTTTTATCTCTGTAAAAATACCGTGATAATGATCACATAAACGGAACGAAAGATTTTTTACAGAATAACCTGCGAGATATGACCATGAAAAACATTAAATATACTGTTGCTGCAATTGTGCTATCTACCCTGTCCTTCGGCGCCTTCGCCGCCCAGCCGGTCACCGATAATGACCAGCACGGCCAGAAGATCGGCGTTGTTTCCGCCTCTGGCGCCTACACCCTGACCCAGCTGGAAGATCAGCTGGCTGCCAAAGCCGATGCCCAGGGCGCCAGCGCCTATAAAATCACCTCTGCCTCCGGCGAAAATCTGCTGCACGGCACCGCGGTGATCTACAAGTAACCCTCAGCCGGGATCCCTCTCCCGGCCCCTTGTTCTGATCCCTAAATAGTTCGGGTTGCATCGCGGCGGCAACTGAGCGAATCCCCAGGAGCATAGATAACTATGTGACTGGGGTGAGTGAAGGCAGCCAACAAAGAGGCAACCCGAAATATGACGGAAACCCTGATGTTATCCCTTGCCCGCCGGCCACTGGCGGGCTTTTTTTTGGTTTGTTTTCGGATGAATATGTAGCGCTGGAAAAGATTCCGTTGACGGATATCGCGCTTAACCGAAGCAAATAATTGTCCTGCCCGACTCGATGTGAACCTTCACCGGACTGCCGGTTTCAAATCCGGCTTCACCCAGCCAGTTGCCTTTCAGATGCAGACTGGGGTGGCGGCTGTAGTATGTTGTCATGCCGGTGGCGCGATTTTCGTGACGCGTGCTGATATATCCGACGGTCAGGTTGCGTTGTGTTTTGGAAATAGCGGAGCGTGGCTTATGATGGGTATCAGCCATAATCAACTCTCCTGTAGTTGGTTGTGGTTAGCGGCCTGTCAGTGTTGTCGCACTGGCGGGTCGCGTCTGTATAATTAGACGTTTCTTGCTGCGTTCCTGGCTCCCTTGAATAAAAAATCGCTGTCGGTATTTTAACCTGTAATAAATTACAGTGGTGGACTGAATATTTTATTGCTGAAACTGTCTCGCAATAATTCTGAGTTGTTTCATGAAGGTGGCAATATTTTCGTAATGATGCTGTCTTCAGGGGAAATATGTCGCGCTGGCGAAGATTCCGTTCACTTTAAGGTGATTTCTCTTATGTCGGTTTCGGAACCGGTGAACGGGTCAGGAGGCTCAAACGCCGCCTCCTGACAACCTGGCTTTCCGGCGTAAAAATCGCCCTTCGGGTTCCCTCCGCTTTTCCCGTCCGCCGGACGGGTCGGGTATAACGGCACATATATGGACGCTCCCGGATCGCAAATGTTTTTTCAGTAAAAATGACAAAGTGGTAGCTGCAGCCATATATTCGGTCTTTATTCCAGGGATTTTCCCCTGACCATGATGAGTAACCGCCAGGTGAGTACCAGACATCCACTACGGGCTTTTCCGCCCCTGTGCCGTCACGGCTTCTCTCACCTGCGGTCTTACCTGTTTTGCCATCTTACTGATTACACCCGCACTTCCGGTAACGTGTGACTCTGTTTACTGTAACCCGTAGCGTCAGCCTGAGCCTGTATCAGGCTGGCGTTGCGGGGTGGTATTCTGTTCCGCGCCTCAGCATCGCCCACAGTATCCGGGTGGTTTTATTGGCCTGTGCGGTGACTGCCACGTTGTGAGGTTTGCGCTGCATCAGCGCCAGCAGCCATGGGGTTCCCTGACCGGTTCGCTGAATCCAGGCTGCCACCGCTCTCGCCCCGTGAACCAGAAGGAAGCGAAAATAGCTGTCCCCCCGTTTGCTGATGTGCCCCAGTTTCTGGTGACCTCCGCTGGAATGCTCCCGGGGAGTCAGCCCCACCCAGGCGGCAAACTGTTTTGCCGAGCCGAACTGCTGTGCGTTTCCGACAGAGGCCACAACATAAGTGGCTGTCAGCAGACCCACGCCCGGCACCTGCGCCACACGCTGACAATCCGGGCGGCTTCTGAACCATGCCGTGAGCTCTTTTTCCACCTGCGACAGCTGGTTGTCCAGCTCCCGGATATGCGCCAGCTGGCGGGCGGCGCTGGACCGGACCAGAGGTGAAAGCCCGTTTTCATCATCACCCAGGATATCGGACGCGCACTGATGAACCTGCCGACGCCCCCCCGGAATGACAAACCCAAATTCAGCCAGCATCGCCCGCAGGCTGTTAATCACGGCGGTTCGCTCCCGGATAAGCAGACTCCGTTCGATATGCAGTGTCAGTACCGCCTGCTGCTCTACCGTTTTTATTTCAACGAAACGCATGTTTGGCCGGGTGACAGCCTCGCAGATGGCTTCTGCATCTGCCGCATCTGTCTTGTTCGTTTTGACGTAGGGTTTTACATACTGAGGCGGAATCAGTTTCACCTGATGACCGTGCTCCCTGAACAGCCGCCCGAAGTGATGGCTGGATGAACACGCCTCCATCCCGATAAGGCAGGGCGGCAGGTTGATAACAAACTGAACAAACCGGGCACGTGACAGACGCTTACGCAAAACGGTATTCCCGTTGTGATCAACGCCGTGAAGCTGGAAAACACTTTTTGCCAGGTCAATACCGAGAGTTGATACTTGCATGATGGACGCTCCTCATTTGTCAGGACGTTATACAACGATCCAGTCTGGTACACTGATACCGTAAAATCTGGAGCGTCCATCTCATTATCCCTGTGCCGTATGCCCTCAGCCAGACTTCCCTGTCTGGCTGACCCTGGCGGCCGTGAACGCTGCGGCGATTTTCAGGCCGGAGAATGTCATCGCTTTGACCTTCTGTCCTGACTGACAAAAAAGAGTGTGCTGGACGCATTTGAGCAATCCAACTGAAGCGACGAGGGTGTTATGTCCCGGCTTAAAAAACGCCGAAGCGTTCACGGAGGGCCGGAGGAGCGACAGGGATGTCGCGACAGGGCGAGGTCGCCAGGGATGGCGACTCTCGCCCGGTCCGAAAAGCCCGAAGTGATAAGCGGAGGGAACCGCGTAAGCGACGTTTTTTACCGCCGGGGAGCCCGGGTCGCCAGGGGGGTGGCGCCTGAGCCTCCCTGGCCCGTTCACCGGCTGTGAATCAACAGATAAGCAGTTGCGAAAAGTGAACGGAACAGCCCCCGCGCCATTATATTCTGCCGGTTTTCTCCCCGGAACGTACACCAGGAAGGGAAAGGGAGTTCCCCCCTGCTCACCGGTTGTGAATCAACAGAAAAGCAGTCACGTAAAGTGAACGGAACAGCCCACCGCATCGCCATATTCCGCCGCTTTTCCCCTGAAACAAAGCCCGTTTACCCAAACAGCCGATTCACCTGCGCCAGCGCCGCAGCCATATCATCCTGCTCGCCGCTCGCCACCAGACAGCAGGCCAGCTGCTGCTTAATAGAGGCCGGTACCGGCTCTTCGCCCGCCACGCAGCGCTGAATCCAGCGGGCGGTGACTTCCGCGTCTTTATCGCCAGGCAGCGCGATATCCTGCTGCGCCTCATCCTGACGTTCGCACAGCACCTGCACATCCTGCTCCGCCACCAGGCTGATTTGCGGGCAACGCTGCGGATTCGCGTACACTTCGCCTTCCGTGCCGTGCATCAGCAGTGCCCGTCCGCCGGTCTGGTTAAAGAACTGCGCCACCCGGGTGACATACTCCGGATGCGAAACGCTGGACAGGCGCAGCGCCCGATCTTCGCCAAACGGTGAGATGAGCTTCGCCAGGGTATGGGCGCTGCTACGCACTCCCAGTCGCCAGCGCAGCTCGAGCTGCCCGGCCAGCGGCGGGCACAGGGCATCCACTGGCATAAATAGCGGTTCGCTGGATTCCAGCTTCGCCTGGGCCTGACCGGCATGCAGCGTGGGCGCAATACCCAGCAGCTCAAAGATAGTGGCCGAGATAACCCGGGTCGGATCTTCACTCACGCCGTGCACCACCACCGGGAAACCCATCCGGCTAAGCAGCAGCGCCAGCAGCGGCGTCAGGTTCGCCTGACGGCGGGCGCCGTTATAAGTCGGAATCACCACCGGCATCGGTCTGCCTGCAGGCGGGGTCAGCGTCAGGGTTCGCTGGCGCACCGCATCATAAAAACCGCGCAGTTCCGCCTCACCTTCACCTTTAATACGCAGCGCAATCAGGATGCCGCCCAGCTCCAGTTCAGGCACCTTGCCATCCAGCATATGGCTGTACAGGCCGCGCGCGGTATCGAAGTCGAGATCCCGGGCGTGATTTTTACCGCGCCCAATCTCTTTAATTATTTTGCGGTAATCCACCAGCTAGCTCCTCTTTTGGGTCTTGTTATTCAGTTTAACGCGCCCGCTCCGACCTGAGCGACTCTTTCGCCCCCGGGCTCCGGTAACCGCCGGTTTTTCCAGCAGCTTGCTGTCAATCTCTGGCGCAGGTGGCTGAAGCACCGGGAAAACCGGCAGCGCCGCCAGCAGCCGCTGGCCGTAGCTTTTCGTCAGCAGGCGCTTATCGTAAATCACCACTTCGCCCCAGCAGGCGTGGCTGCGAATCAGCCTGCCGACCTGCTGGATCAGGTTAAAGGAGGCGCTGGGCAGACTCTGTACCTCGAACGGATAGCGCTTGTGGGCCTTCAGCCACTCCCCTTCGGTTTCCACCACCGGGCTGTCTACCGGCGGAAAAGCTATCTTATGAATATGCACCTGGCTTAGCAGCTCGCCTTTTAAATCCAGCCCCTCGGCGAACGATTGTAGCCCCACCAGCACGCTGGTCTGGCCTTCCGTAACCCGCTGGCGATGCAGCTCCACCAGCCGGTAACGCGGCAGATCCCCCTGTACCAGCAGTTGCAGGCGCAGATCGGGAACGCACTCCAGGAAAGCGGTCATCGCCCTCAGACTCGCGAACAGTACCAGCATGCCCCGGTGCTCGCCCTTTTCCAGTTCGCCGCGAAAGAAGCCCGCCATCTCGGCAATATGCAGCCGCTCATGCTCCATCAGCGGCGCATAACGCATTTGCGGAATCACCAGCCGCCCCTGATGCACGTGATCGAACGGCGAATCCAGCGCCACAAAGCGGTCCCCGGCCTTTTCCTTAAGGCCGCTCAGCTCCTGGAGACGAATGAAGCTGTTCAGCGAACGCAGGGTCGCCGAGGTGACCACCACATGGGGAACGCTGCGCCACAGCAGCTTTTCCAGTTGATCGCTAACCCGAATGGCCGCGCAATGCAGCAGCAGCTTCGGCTGCCCTTCGCGCACTTCCCGGGCTATCCACTTGCACACCGGCGCGTTCGAACTGTTGGCCATGGCCGCCAGTTTCCACAGCTTACTCTGGGCCTCGAAGTGCCCCAGAGCGCGATTCATCTGCAGGAGCAGTCGATGCAGCCGCACGATATCGTGCTGGCCGGTACGTTCGCTAAGGTCATTCAGAAAGGCTTCCGCCAGGCCGCGCAGCGCGTCGGAAAGCTTCGCCATGCGCTGTACCATCGGCAGCATCTCTTCCGGTAGTTCGCCCATGGCGAAACGGTACAGGCCTTCATTTTCGCCTGGCAGGTACAGACCAAAGATCCCCGCCAGCGTCGTGGCCAGTTCGTCCAGCTCTTCGCAATGGTTGTTCAGGCGCTCCGGAGTGGCAAGCGGCGGAATGCTTTTCGGGCGGAACTGTTCAAGACTGGTGGCAATCAACTTACTGAACAGATCCAGCTGTAACCGCAGCCAGCCGGGGGTGATTTCAGCGCTGGTTTCCAGGGCGTCGCGCGCCACATCCGGCAGGTGATGGCCTTCATCCAGCACCAGCAGCAAATGTTTCGCGGGCGGTAGCACGCTCTCATTTTCCAGCGCCGCCATCACCAGGGCGTGATTCGCCACCACCACTTCGGCTTCAACGATCTCACGGCGCGCCACGAAAAATGGGCATTCGCGATACCACTGACAGTTAGTGCCCAGACAGCCGACTTTGTCGGTACTCAGCCGCCGCCACAGGTCATCGGCAATGTTTTTCTTGCTGTGGTCACGCACCCCGTCCCAGCTGTAGCTATCCAGGGTCTGCTTCAGATCGATGCACAGCTTGCGTTCTTCTTTGCTGGTGGCGGTCAGGGCGTCATCAAGCATCGCCAGCAGGTCGCCCTGCTGCTGCTGTTCGTCACTGGCCAGCATGGCGAGATTGCGGGGACAGACGTAGCGCCCGCGCCCGAAGGCAGCGGTAAATTTTAAACCGGGGATGATTTTGGCAAGCAACGGCAGATCTTTACTGAAGATCTGATCCTGCAGCGCCACGTTGGCGGTGCTGATCACCAGGGTTTTCTGTTCGGCCCGGGCCAGAGCGATGCCGGGAATCAGGTAAGAGAGCGTCTTGCCGACGCCGGTCGGCGCTTCAATGGCGAGATGGCGCCCCTCTTCATCCGCCAGGGTTTTCGCCACTTCGGCGATCATCTGGCGCTGAGGAGCGCGAGGAATAAAGTCCGGAATTTGCTGAGAAAGCGCCTTGTACCAGGCGCTGATTTGCGCCTTATGCGCCGCGGACAATGCCATGGGAGAACCGTATCTACTGTACAAACAGCCACTATTCTCCCATGTTTAAGGCATGGGGTACAGAAAGACCTTAGCGGTTACCTTCGCCGCCGCCCTGACCGCCGCGACGACGTCGACGACCGGAACGTTCACCGGCAGGCTTAGCCGCCTGGCCGCTTTCGGCGCGCTTACGCGGCTGCCCCTGGCTCTGGCCGCGTCCGCCGCCATTTCCGCCGCCATTACCGCGACCACCACCATTACCGCCGCGACCACCGCCGCTACGTCCCTGGCGGCCGTTCTGAATCGGCTCCGCCTTAATGGAGGGATCCGGCTCAAAGCCCGGCTCGGCAATACGCGGAATTTCGCGCTTCAGCAGGCGTTCGATATCACGCAGCAGTTTATGCTCATCCACGCAGACCAGTGACAGCGCTTCACCGGTGGCGGCAGCACGACCGGTACGGCCAATACGGTGCACGTAATCTTCCGGCACGTTAGGCAGCTCATAGTTGACCACGTGCGGCAGCTCTTCAATATCCAGACCGCGGGCGGCGATATCGGTCGCCACCAGCACCCGAATATCACCGGACTTAAAGTTGGCCAGCGCCCGGGTACGCGCTCCCTGGCTCTTGTTACCGTGAATAGCGGCGGCGGTGATACCGTCTTTATTCAACTGTTCCGCCAGATGGTTAGCGCCGTGCTTGGTGCGGGTAAAGACCAGCACCTGGCGCCAGTCGCCTTTGCCAATCATCAGTGACAGCAGCTCGCGCTTGCGTTTCTTATCCACAAAGTGAACATGCTGGGTCACCTGCTCTGAAGCGGTGTTGCGGCGCGCTACCTCCACCTCTTCCGGGTTGTGCAGCAGTTTTTCCGCCAGCCCCTTAATTTCGTCAGAGAAGGTGGCGGAAAACAGCAGATTCTGACGGCGTGGCGGCAGCTTCGCCAGTACCCGACGGATATCGTGGATAAAGCCCATATCCAGCATGCGATCGGCTTCGTCCAGCACCAGGATTTCCACCTGGTCCAGATTCACGGCGTTCTGATGTTCCAGATCGAGCAGGCGCCCGGGAGTCGCCACCAGCACGTCAACACCGCCGCGCAGCTTCATCATCTGCGGGTTGATGCTTACGCCGCCGAACACCACCAGCGAACGGATGTTGAGGTATTTGCTGTAGTCGCGTACGTTTTCGCCGATCTGCGCGGCCAGTTCACGGGTGGGGGTCAGGATCAGGGCGCGCACCGGGCGACGCCCTTTGCTGTGCGGCTCGCGCTGAGTCAGCAGCTCCAGCAGCGGCAGCGTAAAGCCTGCGGTTTTACCGGTGCCCGTCTGGGCGCTGGCCATCAGATCGCGACCGCTGAGCACCACGGGAATGGCCTGGCGCTGAATAGGGGTGGGTTCGCGATAGCCCTGTTCGGCAACGGCGCGCAAAATATCGGGGCTCAGCCCAAGAGAATCAAAAGACATAACTACTCCAGACCCGCCCTGACCGGGCAACCGGTGTAGTTTCCAGGGGGAGTGTGCAAGCCGGGAACCGGCCGGTTACTCAAAGGCACAAACTACGGCGCCATTACAGGGGGCGGAGTGTATCAGTTTTTGCGACATGGCGCATAAATTCTCCCGTGTGGAAACATTGACAGAACAAATTGACGTTTCTGGACACGCTGGCAAAACCTGCTTACTCTTAATCAATCGATTGATTAAGTTTTCAGGAATTCTCCCGATGAGCAACGACGCCAGCCCCCCTACCGCCAGAGGTGAACAGGCAAAGCAGCAGCTGATTCAGGCTGCCATCGCCCAGTTCGGCGAATACGGTCTGCATGCCACCACCCGGGATATCGCCGCTCAGGCGCAACAGAATATCGCCGCCATTACCTATTACTTCGGATCAAAAGAGGCGCTTTACCTGGCCTGCGCTCGCTGGATTGCCGATTTCATTGATAATAATTTCCAGCAGCATGCCGCTGCCGCCGAAAAGCTGCTGGCAAGCGGAGACGATCGGAAAGCCGTGCGCCAGCTTATCGTTGAAGCCAGCCGTCATCTTATCGCCCTGCTCACCGCCGACGAAACGCTGAATATCAGCAAGTTCATCTCCCGCGAGCAACTGGCGCCGACCGAGGCTTACCAGTTGATTCACGAACGGGTGACCGCGCCGATGCATCAGCTTCTGACCCGACTTATCGCCAGCTACTGCGGGCGCGACCCGGAGGATACCGAAACCATTCTCCACACCCATGCCCTACTGGGGGAGATACTCGCCTTTCGGCTGGGGCGCGAAACCATTCTGCTGCGCGCCGGGTGGCAGCGCTTCGATGCGGCAGGGGTTAAGCTGATTATCCGGGTGGTGACCCAGCATATCGATTTCATTCTACAGGGACTTTCCGTCCAGCAAGGAGCCGACGAAAATGAAAAGTAGCAAGCCTGTCCTGGTGGTGTTAATCATTGTGGCACTACTGGCCGCCGCGCTCGGCGGCTGGTGGTGGTATCGCAGCCAGCACAATCAGCCGCTAACGCTGTACGGTAACGTGGATATCCGCACGGTTAATATGAGCTTCCGGGTTGGCGGTCGTCTGGCAAGCCTTAACGTGGATGAAGGAGATACCATTAAGCGCGGCGACGTGCTGGGCGAGCTGGACCAGGCGCCTTTGCATAATGCCCTGCAGCAGTCTCAGGCCAATGTTGCCACAGCCCAGGCCAAATATGACCTGATGATGGCCGGCTACCGCAGTGAAGAGATAGCCCAGGCCGCCGCCGCTGAACGCCAGGCTCACGCCTCCTGGGAGTATGCGGATAAGTTTTATCAGCGCCAGTTGGGGCTGTGGAACAGCCGCGCCGTTTCGGCCGACGCGCTGTCTGACGCCCGTTCATCCCGGGATCAGGCCGCGGCGAACCTGAAAGCGGCCCGCGATAAACTGGCCCAGTACCAGGCCGGAAACCGGCCCCAGGAAATTGCCGAAGCCAAAGCCAGTCTGGAACAGGCCCAGGCCGCGCTGGCTCAGGCCAGGCTGGATCTTCAGGACGCCACACTTATCGCCCCTTCGGACGGCACCCTGCTGACCCGTTCCGTTGAGCCCGGTACCATGCTCAGCGCCGGTAGCAGCGTTCTGACGCTGTCTCTGACCCGCCCGGTCTGGATCCGCGCTTATGTGGACGAGCCCAACCTCAATCAGGTCCAACCGGGTCGTAAAGTGCTGATTTACACCGACGGCCGCCCGAATAAGCCCTGGCACGGCCAGATTGGCTTTGTGTCACCGACCGCCGAATTCACCCCCAAGAGCGTAGAGACCCCGGATCTGCGGACCGATCTGGTCTACCGCCTGCGCATTATCGTGACCGATCCGGACGATACCCTGCGCCAGGGAATGCCGGTCACCCTGCGCTTTAGCGACGCGAAGGCAAGCACCGATGAGCCACGCTGAGCGTACCATTGAACTGAAGGGCGTGGTCAAACGCTTCCCTGATATGGAAAAGCCAGCGGTCGCCAGCCTGACGGTGACGCTCAGCGCTGGCGGCGTCATTGGCCTGGTAGGGCCGGACGGCGCCGGTAAAACCACGCTGATGCGCATGCTGGCGGGGTTACTACAGCCCAGCGAAGGCGCTGTTTGGGTGGCCGGGCTGGATCCCATTAAGGATTCCGGAGATCTCCACGCGCTGATGGGCTATATGCCGCAGAAATTCGGCCTCTACGAGGACTTAACGGTCCAGGAGAACCTGAATCTCTACGCCGACCTGCGTAGCGTCACCGGCGAACAGCGCCATCAGACCTTCGAAAAACTGCTGGCCTTTACCGCCCTGGCCCCCTTCACCGGGCGCCTGGCGGGCAAACTTTCCGGCGGGATGAAACAGAAGCTCGGGCTGGCCTGCACCCTGGTGGGCCAACCCCAGGTGCTGCTGCTGGATGAACCCGGCGTTGGGGTCGACCCTATTTCGCGCCGCGAGCTGTGGCAGATGGTGCACACGCTTTCCGACGAAGGCATGCTGATTCTGTGGAGCACCTCCTACCTGGACGAAGCCGAGCAGTGCCGCACTATTCTGCTGATGAACGAGGGAGAGATGCTCTGGCAGGGCGAACCGAAAACGTTGACCCGCCAGATGACCGGACGCAGCTGGCTGATGACCAGCCCCGACCTGAACAATCGCCAGCTGCTGCAGCGTGCGCTACGGCAGCCGACGGTCAGCGACGGCGTTATCCAGGGAAAATCAGTGCGGGTAATTCTGAACCAGGGGGCCCAGGCCGATGTCCTGGTCCTGGCCCAGGCTCTGGCGCTGCCGCCAGACCATATTGCACAGACCGCGCCGCGCTTTGAGGATGCCTTTATCGATCTGCTGGGCGGCGCGACGGCCGCCGAGTCGCCGCTGGGCGCCATTCTGCACGATGTGGAAGGCGCCCCTGGTGAAACGGTGATCGAAGCGCGCCAGCTCACCAAAAAATTCGGCGACTTCGCGGCCACCGACCATGTTGACTTCAAAGTGACGCGCGGCGAGATCTTCGGGCTGCTCGGCCCTAACGGCGCAGGCAAATCCACCACCTTCAAGATGATGTGCGGCCTGCTGGTGCCCACCTCCGGTCAGGCGCTGGTGCTGAATATGGATCTTAAGACCGACTCCGGCCAGGCACGCCAGCATCTGGGCTACATGGCCCAGAAGTTTTCACTGTACGGCAACCTGACGGTCAACCAGAACCTGCACTTTTTCTCCGGCATCTATGGCCTTAAGGGACGACGCCAGCGTGAAAGCATTGAACGGATGAGCCAGGCGTTTAACCTGACGCCCATCGCCCGCCACAATACCGATGCCCTGCCGCTGGGTTTCAAGCAGCGGCTGGCGCTGGCCTGCTCGCTGATGCACGAGCCGGATATCCTGTTTCTGGATGAACCTACCTCCGGGGTGGATCCTCTCACCCGCCGAGAATTCTGGCTGCATATCAACAGTATGGTCGAACGCGGCGTGACCGTGATGGTCACCACCCACTTTATGGACGAGGCGGAATACTGCGACCGCATCGGTCTGGTGTACCACGGCAAGATCATCGCCAGCGGTACGCCGGATGCCCTGAAGCAGCAGGCCGCAGACGCCGAACACCCGGATCCCACCATGGAACAGGCCTTTATCGCCCTGATTCACCAGTGGGACAAGGAGCACAGCCATGGCCAATAGTCGACTCTTCTCCGCCCGGCGGGTACGCGCCCTGTGCCTGAAAGAGACCCGCCAGATTCTGCGCGATCCCAGTAGCTGGTTGATTGCGGTGGTCATTCCCCTGCTGCTGCTGTTTATCTTCGGTTACGGCATTAATCTGGACTCCAGCCAGTTGCGGGTCGGCGTGCTGCTGGAACAGCGCAGCGAAGAGGCGGTGGACTTTACCCGCACCCTGAGCGCCTCGCCCTTTATTGACGCTACCGTCAGCAATAATCGCCAGCAGTTGATCGAAATGATGCAGAGCGGGCGGATTCGCGGGCTGGTGGTATTGCCGGTGAATTTCGCCGAGCGGCTGGCAAGCCCCGGCGACAGCGCGCCTGTCCAGGTGATTACCGACGGCAGCGAACCTAACACCGCCAACTTTGTGCAGGGCTACGTTCAGGGAAGCTGGCAAATCTGGCAGCAGCAGCGGGCACTTGCCCGGGGTGAAAATCTGCAGCCGCTGATCGACGTTCAGAGCCGCTACTGGTTTAACCCGGCCGCCATCAGCCGCCATTTTATTATCCCCGGCGCTATCACCATTATCATGACGGTGATCGGCGCTATTCTGACCTCGCTGGTGGTGGCCAGGGAGTGGGAGCGCGGCACCATGGAGGCACTGCTCTCCACAGAAGTGACCCGCAGCGAACTGCTGCTGTGCAAGCTTATCCCCTACTATTTTCTGGGCATGCTGGCGATGCTTATCTGTATGCTGATGACGGTCTTTGTGCTGGGCGTGCCCTACCGCGGTTCCCTGCTGCTGTTGTTTATTATCACCAGCCTGTTCCTGCTCAGTACCCTGGGAATGGGGCTTTTGATCTCCACCCTGACCCGTAATCAATTTAACGCCGCCCAGGTGGCGTTAAACGCGGCGTTTCTGCCATCGGTGATGCTATCCGGCTTTATTTTCCAGATAGACAGTATGCCTGCCGCCATCCGGGCGGTGACCTGGATTATTCCGGCACGCTACTTCGTCAGTACCCTACAGAGCCTGTTTCTGGCGGGCAATATCCCCATCGTGCTGCTGATTAATCTGCTGTTTTTGATTGGCTCGGCGGTGATGTTTATCGGCCTGACCTGGCTTAACACCAAACGCCGTCTCGATTAAGGAAGCCTCTGATGCTACATCGTTTATGGACACTGATTCGCAAAGAGCTACAGTCGCTGCTGCGAGAGCCTCAGACCCGCGCCATTCTGGTGCTACCGGTGATTATTCAGGTGGTGCTGTTCCCGCTGGCGGCAACCCTGGAAGTGACCAACGCCACCATCGCCATCTACAGCGAAGACAACGGCAGGCATTCGGTGGAGCTGACCCAGCGCTTTGCCCGGGCTAACGCCTTCAGCCACGTCCTGCGACTGCACGGTCCTCAGCAAGTCCAGCCCACTATCGATACTCAGAAGGCCCTGCTGGTGGCCCGCTTTCCGGCAAGCTTTTCCCGGGATCTCGATCAGGGCAAGCCCACCCAGCTTCAACTGATTCTCGACGGGCGAAATTCCAACAGCGCTCAGATAGCGGCCCGCTATCTGCAGCAGATTGTTATGGATTATCAGAATGAGCTGACTCAGGGCCAGGAGCGCAGCGGCAACAGCGAGCTGGTGGTGCGTAACTGGTACAACCCCAACCTGGACTATGACTGGTTCGTGGTGCCGTCGCTGGTGGCGATGATCACCACCGTCGGGATTATGATTGTGACTTCGCTTTCCGTGGCGCGCGAACGCGAACAGGGCACCCTCGACCAGTTGCTGGTTTCGCCGCTTACCACCTGGCAGATTTTTGTCGGTAAAGCGATTCCTGCGCTTATCGTCGCTACTTTCCAGGCCACTATCGTGCTGCTGGCCGGTATTTTGGTTTACCAGATACCCTTTGCCGGTTCGCTGCTGCTGTTCTACTTCACCATGGTGGTGTACGGGCTGTCGCTGGTGGGGTTCGGGCTGTTGATTTCGTCGCTGTGCGCCACCCAGCAGCAGGCGTTTATCGGGGTCTTTGTCTTTATGATGCCGGCGATTCTGCTATCGGGGTATGTCTCTCCGGTCGAGAATATGCCGGTCTGGTTACAGAACCTGACCTGGGTAAACCCCATCCGTCACTTTACCGAAATCACCAAGCAGATCTATTTGAAGGATGCCAGCTTCCACATCATCTGGCAGAGCTTATGGCCGCTACTGGTGATAGCGGCCACAACAGGATTAGCGGCGTACGCTATGTTTCGCAGGAAGATCGCCTGAGCGGCGGCGGTCTTTAATCAGCAGTGAGACCAGAGCCGGGCCAGCCAGCAGCGCCAGTCCGGCAACGGCCAGCAGAAAATTGTTATGCACCACCCGGGAAAGCAGCCAGATGGCGATCAGCGCAGCCCCGAAGTACCAGGCGGTGGTCAGTTCTTCCAGCAGATCGGCAAACTCCCGGCGCCAGCCTTCCGCATGGCGCTGGAACACTAACATCAGCATCAGCGTGACCGCGTACAGTGTGCAGAGCCCCAGCCCGACGCGCACCATCGTATTGCTCAACCAGCCCATAACCAGTAATGCGACTACCAGTAAATGCAGCATAATCTGCAGGCAACTCATGCCAGTTGCCACACGAATACGTTGTTGCCACTTCATGGCTCGTCTCCATTTAGTCTTTTTTTCTGTTCTTTCAGAGTACAGTACTTTAAGGAAAATTCCGTATCCCGCCAACTTTTTGTGACAAAGACTACACTTTATCGTCTACGGAGAGGCATTTGTGGGAGGCTCATGACCGACAAAACGGCGCATTTTTCGCTGCGGGTGCTGACCATCAACACCCACAAAGGGTTCACCGCCCTGAACCGGCGTTTTATCCTGCCAGAGCTGCGCGAGGCGGTTCGCAGCGTCTCGGCGGACATCGTCTGCCTGCAGGAAGTGCTGGGGGAGCATGAGATCCACGCCTTAAGGGTGGCCGGCTGGCCGGATGCGCCCCACTATGAATTTCTGGCCGATACCATGTGGCGCGACTACGCCTACGGCCGCAACGCCGTCTACCCCGAAGGGCACCACGGCAACGCCATTCTTTCCCGCTTTCCCATTGAGCAGTTTGAAAATCACGATGTCTCCATCCCCGGCCACGAAAAGCGCGGCCTGCTACGCTGCCGCATTCTGCTACCGGAAAGCGGTCGGCATATCCATATTATTTGTGTGCACCTGGGGCTGCACGACAGCCATCGCGCCATCCAGCTGCGGCAACTGGCGAGCCTGGTCAACGACCTGCCTGCCGATCAGCCGATAGTGGTGGCCGGTGACTTTAACGACTGGCGCCAGAAAGCCAACCGGCCGCTGCGGGAGCTGGCCGGGCTGGACGAGGTCTTTACCCGCGCCAGAGGACGCCCGGCGCGCACCTTCCCGGTACGCTTCCCCCTGCTGCGCCTGGACCGTATCTACGTTAAATATGCCTCTGCCAGCACCCCCTGGGCGCTGACGCTACGCGACTGGCGTCATCTCTCCGATCACGCCCCTCTGGCCGTGGAGATTCACCTGTGAAAAACCGCTGGCGCCAGGGCAACCATATTCAGTTACTGGAAAACGGCGAGGCGTTCTTCCCGGCGGTGTTCGACGCTATCGCCTCTGCCCGCACTCAGGTGCTGCTGGAAACCTTTATCTGGTTCGAGGACAGCGTAGGCTGGCGACTGCGCCATACCCTGCTGGCGGCCGCCAGACGCGGCGTTCGCGTCGAATGCCTGCTGGACGGCTACGGCACCCCGGAACTCTCCGCACACTTTATTGACGAACTGGTAGCCGCCGGAGTCATCGTCCGCTATTACGATCCGCGCCCCAGGCTGTTCGGCATGCGAACCAATCTGTTCCGCCGCATGCATCGTAAAACCGTAGTCGTGGATGAGCGAGTCGCCTTCGTCGGCGGCCTTAACTTTAGCGACGAGCATATGGCCAGCTACGGCACTGACGCCAAACAAGACTATGCCGTGATGGTCACCGGCCCGGTGGTGGAGGATATCCGCAGCTATGTGGAAAGCACTCTGCCGGAACCGGAGCGCCCCTTTTACGGCTGGCGCGGCCACGGTCCTTCTCACGAACCCCACGCCGGCGAGGCGCAGGCGCTATTTATCTGGCGCGACAACGGCCAGCACCGCGACGATATCGAACGCTACTATCTGAAAATGCTGGCGGGCGCCCGGCGCGATGTCACTATCGCCAATGCTTACTTCTTTCCCGGCTACCGTCTGCTACACGCCATGCGTAACGCGGCCCGGCGCGGCGTGCAGGTGCGGTTGTTGGTTCAGGGACAGCCCGATATGCCCATCGTCCAGGTGGGGTCGCGCCTGTTGTATCGCTACCTGCTCAAGGCCGGGGTCCAAATCTTCGAATATCAGACCCGCGCCCTGCACGGCAAAGTGGCCGTGATGGACCAACGCTGGGCCACCGTCGGCTCCAGTAACCTGGATCCGCTCAGCCTGTCGCTTAACCTGGAGGCCAATCTGATGATCCACGACAGCGACTTTAATCAGGAGCTGCGCGATAATCTGGACGCCCTTATCGAACACCAGAGCAAGCGGGTGGATGAGAACATGCTGCCGCGCCGCAGTTGGTGGAATCTGGCCTTCAGCGTGCTGGCCTTCCACTTCCTGCGCCACTTCCCCGCCATGGTGGGCTGGCTGCCGGCTCATCTGCCGCGCGTGACCCGGGTCAAACCTCAAAATAACGGGCAGTCTACCCAGAGTGACCGCCCGGAGGTTAAACCCTGATGGCCGCCACCCATCCGCACTGGCGCCGCGTTACGCGCTTGCTGAACTGGCTGTTTGTGCTGGGGGTGCTGACGCTGATTGTCTTCTGGGCGCGTCAGGTCGACTGGCCGGAAGTGTGGCGGGCGTTTTTGCAACTCCCCCCTTCCACGCTGCTGTTCGCCGCCGGACTGGCGGCGTTCAGTTATCTGCTGTATGGCGGTTACGATCTGCTGGCCCGGGCCTGGTGCGGTCACTCTCTGGGTGCAGGAAAAGTGATCTCGATCGCCGCAATCTGCTACGCCTTTAACCTGACGCTAAGCACCTGGGTCGGCGGCATCGCCATGCGCTACCGCCTCTATTCCCGCCCTGGACTGAGCGGTAGCACCATCGCCGCTATCTTTTCGCTCAGCCTGACCACCAACTGGCTCGGCTATCTGCTGCTGGGCGGCCTGCTGTTCAGCCTGGGGGCGGTCCCCCTGCCCGCCCACTGGTACATTACGCCGCGAACGCTCCAGTTGCTGGGGGCGCTGCTGCTGGCGCTGGTGACGGGCTGGCTGTGGTGCTGCGCCCGCCTGAAACGGCGGCGCTTTACCCTGCGCGGCCTTACGCTGGCGCTGCCTGACGGAAAATTCGCACTGGCGCAATTACTGCTCTCCAGCGCCAACTGGATGACCATGGCGGCGATTATCTGGGTACTGATGGGCGACAGGCCCGCTTATCTGCTGGTGCTGGGGGTGTTACTGGTCAGCAGCATTGCCGGGGTGATCGTTCATATTCCGGCGGGAATTGGCGTGCTGGAGGGGGTGTTTATTGCGCTGCTGGCTGGCAGTCACGTGAATCAGGGAACGCTGCTCGCCGCCCTGCTCACCTGGCGGTTGCTCTACTTCTTTATTCCACTGCTGCTGGCCACCCTGGGCTATCTGTGGATGGAGGGCCGCGCCAGGCCTGAAAGCCCGGCGCGGTAAGCGCTTAACGGCGGTTGCCGAAAATACGCAGCAGCATCAGGAACAGGTTGATGAAGTCCAGATAGAGGGTCAGCGCCCCCAGAATGGAGTATCTGCGCATCTGGGCCTTATCCTGGGTATCTATCTGCTCGCCAAGATTCTTCAGCTTCTGGGTATCATAGGCCGTCAGCCCTACGAAGATCAGCACCCCGATATAGGTAATCGCCCACATCAGCGGCGTGCTTTTAAGCCACAGATTCACCAGCGATGCCAGAATCAGGCCAATCAGCCCCATAAACAGCAGGCTGCCCCATTTGCTGAGATCGCGCTGAGTGGTGTAGCCGTAGAGGCTCATGGCGCCGAACATACCGCCGGTCACCACAAAAGTGCTGGCGATGGACGACCAGGTGTAGGCCAGGAAGATACTGGAGAAGGTCAGCCCGGTGAGCGCCGAATAGAGCATAAACAGCCCGGTGGCGACCCCAGGGCTGAGCTTATGCACCAGTCCGGAAAGCACAAACACCAGCGCCAGTTGGGCGATAATCAGCCCGAAGAAGATAAACTTGCCGGAAAAGATATACATCATCAGTTCCGGCGTGTTAGCGGCATACCAGGCGACAAAGCCGGTCAGCAGCAGGCCACAGGTCATCCAGCCATAGACCTGCGCCATATAGGTTTGCAGGCGGCTGCCCTGTTGAACGACGGTTGAATCAGAACGTGGATATCGGTCCATGATGGTTCCTCACAAAATTACCCCTGGGATCTTAAGATTAACACATTCGCAAGGGGGAGGATCACCAACGTCCGGCGGCGGACTTATCGCTCTCTTTGGCTTCGACCCAGCGCTCCCCTTCCGGCGTGGCTTCCCGTTTCCAGAACGGCGCCCGGGTTTTCAGGTAATCCATAATAAATTCGGCCGCTTCGAAGGCCTGGCTGCGGTGAGCGCCGGTCACGCCGACAAAGACTATCTCGTCGCCGGGCCACAGTTCGCCGATGCGGTGAATTACCGTCACGCGCTGAAGCGGCCAGCGTTCGCGCGCTTCAACCACGATTTCCGCCAGCGCCTTTTCGGTCATTCCGGGGTAGTGCTCCAGGGTCAGCGCGCTGACGCTGTCTCCCAGATTATGGTTGCGCACCTTACCGGTAAAAGTCACCACCGCGCCATCGGCGTCGCAGGCGGCCAGCCACTGGTATTCTTCACCAACGTTAAAGCCGTCACGGCCTACGCGAATTCGGGTATCCTGCATCGTTTTAGCCCCCCGTAACCGGTGGGAAGAAGGCGACTTCGTCGCCGTCGCGCAGCGAATGGGTGACGGGCACCAGGGTCTGATTGACCGCGCAGAGCAGTTTACCGGGCGCCAAAGCCAGCGCCCAGCGGTCGCCACGTTCGACAAGGGCGCGACGCAGGGATTCCACGTCGCTAAACTCTCCTTCCAGGCTCAGGCTGTCGCAGCCCACCAGTTCGCGCACCTGGGCAAAAAAGAGCACATTAATCATGTTGTTCCACCCTGAAATCACCGGATTTGCCACCGCTCTTGGCCAGCAGACGCACCGGGCCAATCACCATATCTTTCTGCACCGCTTTACACATATCGTAGATAGTCAGCGCCGCCACCGACGCGGCGGTCAGAGCCTCCATCTCTACGCCGGTTTTACCGCTCAGGCGGCACATGGCCTCGATACGCACCCGGCTGTGCTCTGGTTCAGCGTTCAGGGACACTTCCACTTTGCTTAACAGCAGCGGATGGCACAGCGGGATCAGCTCCCAGGTGCGCTTGGCGGCCTGGATCCCGGCGATACGTGCGGTGGCGAACACATCACCCTTATGGTGCTGTCCGTCGACAATCATCGCCAGGGTTTCCGGGCGCATGGTGACAAAGGCTTCGGCGCGCGCTTCGCGGGTAGTTTCCGCCTTCGCGGAGACGTCCACCATGTGCGCTTCGCCGGACTGATTAATATGGGTCAGTTGCGACATCGTTAGCTCTTCAAATGCGGATGGAAATTACAGGGGCGGTTACGGGCATCAAGCTGGGCTGCGATAATTTTCTCCCAGGCTGTGTGGCAGGCTTTGGTCGAACCCGGCATCGCGAAGATAAGCGTTCGGTTAGCGATACCGGCAATCGCACGCGACTGTAACGTGGCGGTGCCGATCTCTTCAAAAGAGAGCATCCGGAACAGCTCGCCAAAACCGGTGACTTCACGGTCAAACAGCGGCAGCAGCGCTTCCGGCGCCTGATCGCCCTCGGTAAAACCGGTACCGCCGTTAATCAGTACCACCTGGACGTTCTCGTCGGCAATCCAGGCGGACACCTGGGCGCGAATGGCATAGCGGTTCTCTTTAACTATCGCTTTCGCCACCACCTGATGGCCAGCCTCCAGAGCTGCATCGCGCAGGTAGTGGCCGGAGGTATCATCATCTTCGCCGCGTCGGCTGGAAATAGTTAATACGGCGATGCGCGCCGCAATAAATTCTGCGCTTACCTTACTCATTGTTATTCTCCTTGATTGCGGAGCTGTTAGCCCGCCCCGTCAGGCTGTCCGCGGCTCAGCCGCCGATATACGAAAGATTCTGGGTAATGCCGGTATGGCCGTCATGCAGGAAGTGGGTCTGCTTTTTATGGGTCAACGCGCGTTCGATACGCGAGCGCAGCTCGTCCTGATGGTCATCGTCGGCCAGCAGATCGCGTAGCGCAATGCCGCCATCGCCGAACAGACACAGATGCAGATTTCCGATGGACGATACGCGCAGCCGGTTGCAGCTGGCGCAAAAGTCCTTCTCGTAGGGCATGATAAGGCCTATCTGACCGGCATAGTCGGGATGGCAGAAGACCTGGGCAGGACCGTCGCTACGGCTGCGGATCTGGTGGATCCAGCCGCGCCTTAGCAGTTCGTCACGCAGTACCGCGCCGGAGATATGATGCTTGCGGAACAGTTCGCCCCCTTCGCCGGTTTCCATCAGCTCAATAAAGCGCAGTTGGATCGGCCGCGACTGAATCCAGTCCAGGAAGGTGTCGAGCTGGTGGTGGTTGACGTCTCGCATCAGTACGGTGTTGACCTTCACCCGCTCAAAGCCCGCGTCGAAGGCGGCATCGATACCAGCCATCACCTGGTCGAACTTATCCTGGCCGGTAATGGCGTGAAACTGACGGGCATCCAGACTGTCCAGGCTGACGTTGATGGCGGTCAGTCCCGCATCGCGCCAGGCGCGAACGTCGCGCGCCATGCGATAACCGTTGGTGGTCACCGCAATCTGGCGAACCGCCGGGTTTTCGGCAACGGCGGCCACAATATCGGTAAAGTCACGGCGCAGGGTCGGCTCGCCGCCGGTCAGGCGTACTTTTTCGGTGCCCAGCGCGGCAAAAGCGCGGGTGACGCGGCGAATCTCGTCGAGGCTCAGAAAGCCCTTATTGGTGACGCCATGGGGGCGATATCCGTCCGGCAGGCAGTAAGTGCAGCGGAAGTTGCAGACATCGGTAATTGAGAGGCGCAGATAGTAAAATTTACGCTCAAACGCGTCGGTAAGTTGAGTGACCATGTACACCTTTCCAGATATCGGGAGATGCAGTCATTTCTTCCTGCACCCTGGTGGCCCGGAGCCACGGCCTGAGCGCCGTATCGTAGTCTGACTTAGGCGGCAAAGGCTTGAGTGTTTAGTTGTGTCGTTACAGAGGCGATAGTAGCGGTAATTTTTGCTTTTCGCCAACCGCATCTTTCGTTATGTATCTTTATATATAGCGTTAATATTCAATACGTTGACGACAGGATACGTCAAAATCGCGCTTTTGCTTTGATATACATCATTATCTCCTGCAGCGCCCGGTCAACGCAAAGTGCCACCGGCGTTTGGCGTGTGCAGAGAGCGTTCTTCCCAGGCGAGCTACCGGCTATGCCGTTCATACCATTGCCCCAGGTTGCTATACCTATCCCTCTACAGATCAGGTATAGCCCGAACAAAAACTCACGAAATCACTACGCCTTTGCCTGCTTTATTTTTACGCTATGTGCAATGGCTGCTTTGTGCCAGTAGCGGACATTACAGATTACAATCACAAGAGATGATAATTACCCCGTTGTCTTATCAACGTTACTTTTTCATCCACGTATCAAACTGTTCTTTCCAGTCCGGGTGCCAGCGGGAAAGTGCCGGACGATTCTCTATAATGTCCTGGTTTGCCCATGCTATTCGTTTAGCATCCATCTCAGGTGTGACTTCATTATCAGGGCACAGGATATAAAAATCCCCACGGGTGAAGCCAGTTATGAAGTAGTCAACTACCTGAGCTGCAGTCCATGCGGCTTCTGGCTGAATATCGTTCTTCTCATCCATCCCCGGAAAATTCATCGGGGTCCAGGTGTAGCCTGGAATGAGAAGATGGGCCGTTACGCGATCGGCTGCAATCTGACGAAGCTCATGCGCTAACTGTTCCGTAAGTACTTTAATAGCGGCTTTCCCGGCACTGTAGGCAGCATTACCGGGTGGTGTGGTGATGCCTTCTTTCGAACCCAGATTTACCACAGCAGCAGGGGTATGATGAGAGAGCATATCCGGAACAAATAAATGCTGAAGAGTGATGGCAGAAAGCAGGTTAATCTGTAAGTGTTTCAGCCAGCGTTCTGGCTCATCCCAGGGACCGGCTCCGGTATTCACTGCGGCATTGTTCACCAGTAATGACACATTGCCAAATTCAGTCTTCGTGTTGTTATAAAACGTTTGCAGGTCTTCATTGCTGGCCACATCGCCAACTGTGCTGCAAGTTTTGACCGCAAGTGATTCAGATAAAGACAAAAGTGCCTGCTCATCTCTGTCGAATAAGCTCAGTTGCATTCCTTCGGAAGCAAAACGTCTTGCCATTGCAGCGCCAAGCCCATGAGCGGCCCCGGTGATAACTGCTACGTTGTCGCGGATAATTATATTGTCAGGCATGCTGACTCCTTTTAGATGCAATTACGGATAAAACCATGAAAACTAATCCTCCAGATGCCAGAGCAGCGCCAACCCAACCCGTGGTCGCCCAACCAGCCCCAGCAGCGATTGCCATACCACCTAATGAAGCACCGATGGCATTAGATAGGTTAAAGGCGCTGTGATTGAGCGAGGCAGCCAGTGTCTGAGCATCGCTGGCGACGTTCATTAGGCGACTCTGGAGAGCAGGAACCAGGGCAAAACCGTTTCCCAGCAGGAATAATGCAATCAGGACAGCCCATTTCCATTGTGCGACGAGAGCAAATAACCCCAGGCAGCCAATGTTCCAGAAGAGCATGATAAAGATGGCCGGGATAAGTGATTTGTCTGCCATCCAGCCGCCAATTATATTTCCACAGACCATACCCATTCCCCACAAGACTAGCACCGCAGGAACCTCTGATAGAGAAAAGCGAGAGACCTGAGTCAAAGTTGGCGTGATATAACTATAAACAGCAAACATTCCGCCAAAACCGACAGTGGCTACGGCCAGCGTAAACCAGACCTGAGGCTTTGCCAGGGCACTCAATTCTCTCAAGGGTGAAGCATTATGGTCAGGCGAGGTTGAAGGTATGAAGAAATAGAGCATACATGCGGTGATCGTGACACCGACTGCTACGAACGAGAAAGCCACCCGCCAGCCCATTTGTTGTCCAAGCCATGTCATTGCAGGAACGCCTGCCACATTGGCAGCAGCAAGACCTAACATCACATAGCCGATATATTGAGTACGCCTCGATTCGGGTACCATCACAGATGCAGCCAGCCCGGCGACACCGTACCATGCTCCATGAGGCAGGCCTGAGATGAAACGCGCTACCATTAGTGAAGGGTAGCTCCATGCAAGAGCGCTAAACGCGTAGCCCAATAAAGCGATAAACAGCAGACAATAAAGCAGCCATTTTCTCGGCCATCTTGCTCCAATAACTGCCATCACCGGTGCCCCAATCACAACACCAACGGCGTATGAGCTAATATATTGTCCCGCGATGGGGATAGAAACCTGGGTTGCGTTTGCCAGAGAGGGAAGCAAACTCATTGTGGCAAACTCACCTGTACCAATAAAAAGGCCGCCCAGCGCTAACGTCAGGATAGCCGCAAACAAGCTTATCGGTGGCTTCACCAGATTATCTTTGTCGAAGATATCTTCATTATTCAGCGTTTCGGAATTATGCATAAATCAACCTGAAAGAACTGCGGCACAATGATGACCTGAGGCCAGCAAAGGCCCCAGATCTTGTAGGAAACGATTTTAATCGCAAATGCAGGCTTTTCTGATGAATTAACCAGGATGCTTTGTTGAATTCAACTCAACACTGGAAAGCAATCCACTAAATTGAATTCAACAAAACCCGACCCCATGGCATATTATTGAATATCACGAGATGTATTCGTGAGTCATGTTCAACGATTTGAGGTGTCACTATGCCTGTACGACCGGTAGCCCGTTTATCCCGTAGCGATCTTGCAGACCTTAATGCTTTCCGGGCTGTAGAGAGGTTGCGAAGCTTTACTCAGGCCGCTGTTGAACTAGGGATAACCACATCTGCCTTGAGTCACGCCGTCAGAAACCTTGAAGGAAGACTCGGTGTAAGGCTACTTAACCGAACCAGTCGAACCGTTTCGCCCACAGAGGCTGGTGCGAAGCTGTCGGCCCGTCTGAACGTTGGTTTTGAAGAAATCATTGAAGCCTTAGACGAAATTAATGCATCCAGAGAAAAACCTGTCGGACGCCTTCGACTCAATGTCCTCCATGACGGCGCAAGACTGATTATTGGTCCTCATCTTCCCGCATTTTTAAAACGCTACCCGGATATGCAGATTGATATCACTGTTGATGATCGCATGGTAGATATCATTTCAGAGGGGTTCGATGCGGGGATTCGCTATGGTGGAACCGTACCTGAAGATTTTATCGCGGTAAAATTAGGTCAGGAATTACGATGGGTTGCCGTAGCGTCACCACGATATCTTTACCACCATCAGTCTCCATTTATTCCGGAAGACCTTATGGCGCACTCTTGTATTCAAATTCGTACGGGTGCAGGAACTATCTATAAATGGGAATTCAGAAAAGATAGCGACTACCGTGAAATTGATGTCCCGGGACAGGTATGTGTTGGTGACACCATCACGGGCATAGACCTTGCTCTTGGCGATGTAGGGATCACCTACTGTCCGGAAAAAAGGGTTGAAAAGTATATTAAAAATGGTGAATTAAGAGTTGTCTTGCCTGACTGGTCACCTGTAGAGCCAGCTATGTATCTTTATTATCCCCGTAACCGTCATAATTTGCCGGGGCTACACGAATTTATCACGGTGTTACGAGAAAGAATGCCTGTCTAATTTCACTTACATGACAGTGTAAGTGTAAGCATCCCTGCAAAACGAACCCTACATTTTTTATTTATTGCGATGTAGGGTTCAGGTACTAAAAAGGTGAACTTCCGCTTATCGCTCATAAGGGACAACCATACTCAAATCTCCCACATTGCAGGAGATTTGAGTATGAACACGTCACCGTGGAACAAAGACCGTATCATAGGCCAAAAAAGACCACTTCAGATATCTCATATCTGGGGTATCCGAATCCGACTTGAACTGGAAGGTAAAACGCGCGATTTAGCTCCATTCAATATGGCCCTGGACAGTAAGCTTCGGGGCTGTGATCTGGTCAAACTCAAAGTATCTGATGTGGCATATGGTAGCTGATCTCTTCCCTTTGTTCAGATCCAACTTCTGTTGGGCTACAAGAAACTGGAAAGTACAGTCCGTTATTTTGGCATTGAAGTCGATGATGCGCTAGAGATCTCTGAATCGATTGAAGCCTAAGGTTGTCAGGGCTGCAACAGCGGCCCTGTGCCATAAGTGGAGCTTTAGGCAAAGTATTTCTGAATGATTCAGACACCAATATCGACAGTTTACGTTCGTCAACGAACTAACTAACAAGTACAGCGTAATAATATATTAACCAATTGAAATATGGGTGTTTTTTAATATTTCAATCTATGCTTAATATTCTATTGGTTAACAACCTATGTAAATATTTATGTGAAGTAGGACATGTTTTTTTATAGTTAAACTTGTATGGTAGTATTCATCGGCGTAGATTTTAACCAACCTAAATGATTGACAGTCTTAAGGGTATAAAATGATAAATCGTGACATGGATAAGCCTATAAAGCTAAAAAATATGCTGGCTTATGGCGGCGGTGATTTTTTTGGCGGTGGCAGTTTCGCTGTACTTGGCCTTTGGTTAATGTTCTTTTATACCACCTATGCCGGATTAAGCCCGGCACAGGCAGGAGCTATTATTGCTATCGCGCGTCTCCTGGATGCATTTTTTGACCCGTTAATGGGTTATGTCACCGATAATTTTTATCGAACCAGGATTGGCCAGAAATATGGTCGTAGGGGATTCTTCTTTCTGTTTGGCGGGCCACTTGTAATGTTTACTTATATTATCATGTGGATAAACGGAATGGGCTTCTTCTATTACCTATCAACTTACATCCTGTTCTATGTCGCATATACCTTAGTTATTGTTCCCTATGAAACGTTAGCCGCAGAAATGACTAATGACTTCAAAGAACGCTCGAAACTGACTGGGATAAGGATGTTCTTCTCAACCGGAGCTGGCATTCTTGCGGCCTGGTTACCAGGACGGATCATCAACTTTCTTGGGGATAGTAACCCCTCTTCATTCCTCTATATGGGGGTTATCTTTGGGGTGCTTTTTGCAGTGGTTATTCTCTGCCTGTATCTCTTTACATGGGAGCGGCCTATAGCCTTTGACCCTGATTCACCGAGAAAGGACTTCTCCCAGGATATGAAGCATCTGTTCCGTTCCCTGATATCTACGTTCCAGTTAAGAACGTTCAGACAACACGTTGGCATGTACCTGGGCGCATATGTGGCGCTTGACGTCCTCGGAGCGATACTTGCGTATTACATAATCTTTGTCCTGGGCGAGACGCCGGTTAATGCTTCAAATGCCTTAACGTTTATGACGATAGTGCAATTTTTATGTGTAGCTTTATTTATTACCCTCTGTATTAAATTTGGTAATGGCAAGTCATATAAAATTGCGCAAAGCTTTATGTTGCTGAGCGTGGCATTGTTCCTGGCCATTCATTTTTTCGCCCTGCCGTATAGTTCCTGGCTGGTCTATGTCGCAGCGCTGCTGATGGGAATCGGTCGTTCAGGTACTTATTATGTCTGCTGGAATATTTATAGCTTTATTCCGGATATCGATGAAATGCTTACAGGCAAACGCCGGGAAGGTATTTTCGCAGGCGTAATGACATTTGTGCGTAAAGCTGTGCAGGCCCTTGCTCTCTTCCTGGTCGGTGTTATTCTTCAGTATTATGGGTTCGTCGCAAAAAGCATGTCACAAGGTCCTGAAACAATTCATGGTATTGTAATGGTGTTCGGCGTTGGTTCTGTTGCATTCCTTACCTTCGGTATTCTCTGCTCATTGAAGTTCAGACTCACGCAGAAAAATCATGCGGTCCTTGTCGATGAAATTAGTCGGCTAAAAAACAATGGCAGCAAAAAAAATGTAACACCAGAGACAAAAGAAATAGTCGAATTACTTACCGGCTGGGACTATGAATACCTGTGGGGAAACAACAAAGTTTCTCGTGAGGATACTTCTTTATCAAAAGCATCACAGAGTTAATTCTTAATATATAAAGGATACGTTATGGCATTAGTTAAATTTGACGAGATGAAGCACACCGTTAAACAAGCATTTATGAATGCTGGTTTAAGCGAAAAGCAAGCTGACATTTGTGCTCAAATTCATACCGAAGCGAGCTGCGATGGTATTTTCTCTCATGGTCTGAACCGTGTTGCCCGTTTTGTGGATTACGTTAAAAAAGGCTGGGTGGATATTAACGCTGAGCCTAAGCAGGTCAAAACCCTTGGCAGCATGGAGATTTACGATGGTCAGCGCGGCATCGGCATTACCAATTCACTGTTTGCAGTGGAAAGAGCAATGCAGCTCGCCAGTGAATTTGGTATCGCGATCGTTGGTATGCGCAATACCACCCACTGGATGCGTGGCGGTACCTACGGCTGGAAAGCCGCTGAGAAAGGTTATGCCGCGATTTGCTGGACGAATACAGAATCCTGTATGCCAGCATGGGGAGCTAAAAACCCACGTCTAGGTAATAACCCTTATGTCATGGCTGTACCGATGAAAAAAGGTGCCCTGGTTCTTGATATGGCAATGTCTCAGTACGCTTACGGCAAGCTGCAAGTAACCCGTCTCAAAGGTGAAAAATTGCCGTTCCCTGGTGGTTTTGATAAAGAGGGTAACCTGACGGATGAACCTGGTCCGATTGAAGAGTCTATGCGTATCCTGCCAACCGGCTACTGGAAAGGCTCTGGCATGGCAGTACTGCTCGATGCCATGGCGGCATTCCTGACTGCCGGTGTGCCGACTAACGAGATCGATAAAATCCAGGAAGGTAGTTGTACCGGTGCGAGTCAGGTATTTATGGTGTTTGATCCTAAACATTTTGGCGGTAAAGAATTCAGTGAAAATATGGCCGCGAGTGTCGCTGAGTATGTGAAAACCTCGACTCCAGCCGAAGGCCAGCGTGATGTGTACTACCCTGGTGAAATGGAGCTGGCTAACCGTACTAATTTCAGCGCAAACGGTATTCCGGCGGATGATGGCGTCTGGGCAGAAGTACAAGAACTGGCGAAACGGTAGTGACCATGATTACAGGAAATATCGAACAATTAAGTAAATCTCAGATTGAGCTGCCAGTTGCCATCTATGAAGTTCTCAGCGCGATTAAGGATTTAGATTTTTCAGTGCATCCTGATGGACAGAAAGAAGTAAATGGCGTTATTTTTAAGACATTTACAGCGAATACTGATCTGCCTGAGAAACGTACTCCTGAAACACATAAAGACTTTATTGATGTTCAATTCGTGATCTCTGGAAATGAGCTGGCTGAATTTGGTTGCCTTGGGGATATAAAACCTAATATGGAAAAACCAGAGGATGATAATTATTTTTACGATCGTCCCGATCTTGATCTGAATCAAATGACGTTGAAAGATGGTGATTTCATTATCTTCTTTCCATGGGATATTCACTCACCATTGTGTCACAAAAGCGTCATCAGTAGAGTCAGGAAAATAGTTGCTAAAGTTCCTGTTGCTTCACTTTAAAAATGAGCCACTCCTTAAAATGGAGTGGCTCATTTTATTGCTTTATTAAGGTTGAGTTAGTCATTCACCCACCGTGATAATCCGAACGCCTAATCCCTGCCCTATGCCGTGCCTCTATTTTCAGTTGCTTACGCCATGCCCGGTTATGTAAGATCAGGGCTATTGACACGAATTCATCCACATAATATTCAGACCGAAGAATATCAGCCCTAAAACAGATGGTATCTGCGGCGTGTAATTATCAACAGAGCCGAATAAAAATGAAAACCAGGAAGAGACAAAATAAACACTGGCTATCATTCCTGTCAACACAATAACCACAAGATGTAATTTATATCCCGTTAAAGAACCACGTGAAGTCAGTAACATAGTGGTCATAATAATCACACAATAAACCACTGCGGCAAAGAACACTCCCATTAATACCTTATGTTCCGGTAACCCCAGCCAGCGAAACAGCATCATCCAGACAGAAACCTGTGGCATGGCGTAGCAAAAAATGGCAAGTATCATGCTGATAGCTAAGGGAATACCTGTTATATGTATGCCGACAGGCACGCCGAATCGGCTTTTTAATCGATCTTTTAATAACTCAAGTCGCTGCGGATCATCAGTCGCCATTTTCTTTGTAGTGACAGAGCTTAACGCAAGGCTCTTTCTAATATATTTCATCATCGCCGGGTCAATGATTTCCTGTAAATGAGAACGACTGAATTAAACCAAAAATGCATTTTCCGGATTACGCAATATTCTGAGGATTCCTGATGGTACCCGAAATTGCACTACCGACAAACGCTGAAGAGTTTGCAACGGCATTCATCGACTCAGGAGGCAAGAGTAACCGCAATTCGTCTTTTCCACCACTTTGCGCTACCTTAAGGGCGGAAAGTTATCCTGAAGGAATCGCTATGCGTAGTCGCACTTTTGCCGATCTTGACCGGGTGGTCGCCCTGGGCGGTGGTCACGGGCTGGGGCGCGTGATGTCTGCCCTCTCCTCTCTGGGCTCGCGCCTTACCGGCATTGTTACCACCACCGATAACGGCGGCTCCACAGGCCGTATCCGCCGCTCCGAAGGCGGTATCGCCTGGGGTGATACGCGCAACTGCCTGAACCAGTTAATTACCGAGCCCAGCGTGGCATCGGCGATGTTTGAGTATCGTTTTGGCGGTAATGGCGAGCTTTCGGGCCATAATCTCGGAAATTTGATGTTAAAGGCGCTGGATCACCTGAGCGTGCGGCCGCTGGAAGCCATTAACCTGATTCGCAACCTGCTCAAGGTCGATGCTTTTCTGATCCCCATGTCCGAACAGCCGCTGGATCTGGCCGCTACCGACAGCGATGGTAATCTGGTATATGGCGAGGTGGATATCGACCAGCTCAGCGCGCCTCCGGCGGATTTGATGCTATCGCCAAAGGGCCAGACCACCCGCGAAGCCCTGCAGGCCATTGCCGACGCCGATCTGATCATTATGGGGCCCGGCAGCTTCTATACCAGCCTGATGCCCATTCTGCTGCTTGAAGATATGGCCCAGGCTCTGCGCCGAACCCCGGCACCGGTGGTGTTTATCGATAACCTGGGCGCGGAACACAGTCCCGCCGCCGATCTGGATCTGGGTCAACGGCTGGCGCTCATGGAGCGCCACGTGGGGAAACACTTTGTAGATGCGGTGGTGGCGCGCCCCGGCGTCAGCACCCAGGGCTGCGGCGACCGGACTATCATTGAGGAGCCGCTGGAGGCCAGCGACATCCCCTACCGCCACGATCGCCACCTGCTGCGCCTGGCGCTGGAAAAAGCGCTCCAGGCGCTGGGCTGATCAAGAAGCGGCGATAAACAGTTCGCGCAGCTGGTGAATCTGGTCGCGCAACGCCGCCGCCTCTTCGAACTCCAGATCCCGGGCGTGCTGCATCATCTGCTCTTCCAGTTGCTGAATCTTCTGCTGCAGCGCCTTCGGCGTCATCTCTGCCGCTTCCGGCGCTGCGGCCGCCCGACCGCGACCGCGTCCCTTCGCTTTGGTGCGCGCCAGCCCCTGGCCCAGCGCCAGAATATCCACCACCTTCTTGTTAAGCCCCTGGGGCACAATGCCGTGCTCTTCGTTATAGCGCTGCTGCTTCTCGCGACGGCGTTCGGTTTCGCCAATCGCCTTCGCCATGGAAGGAGTAATCTTATCGCCGTACAGAATCGCCTGGCCGTTAACGTTACGCGCAGCGCGGCCAATGGTCTGAATCAGGGAGCGTTCTGAACGCAGGAAGCCCTCTTTATCGGCATCAAGAATCGCCACCAGCGAGACTTCCGGCATATCCAGCCCCTCTCGCAGCAGGTTGATCCCCACCAGCACATCGAATTCGCCCAGTCGCAGGTCGCGAATAATCTCCATCCGCTCCACGGTATCGATATCCGAATGCAGATAGCGTACCCGCTCCCCGTGCTCTTCCAGATATTCGGTCAGGTCTTCCGCCATGCGTTTGGTCAGGGTGGTCACCAGCACCCGTTCGTTGCGTGCGGCACGTTGACGGATCTCCGACAGCAGATCGTCCACCTGAGTCGCTACCGGTCGGACCTCGATCATCGGATCCAGCAGGCCGGTAGGCCGCACCACCTGATCGATCACATCGCCGCCGGATTTTTCCATCTCGTAATTGCCCGGCGTCGCGGAAACGTAGATGGTCTGGGGCGCCAGCGCCTCGAACTCTTCAAACTTCAGCGGGCGGTTATCCAGCGCCGACGGCAGCCGAAAACCGTACTCTACCAGGGTCTCTTTACGCGCCCGGTCGCCGCGAAACATGCCGCCAATCTGGGGAATGGTCACGTGGGATTCATCCACCACCAGCAGTCCGTCTGCGGGCAGATAGTCGAACAGGGTCGGCGGCGGCTCGCCCGGGCCGCGCCCGGAAAGATAGCGTGAGTAGTTTTCGATGCCCGAGCAGTAGCCCAGCTCGTTCATCATCTCCAGATCGAACTGAGTACGCTGGCTCAGGCGCTGCTCTTCCAGCAGTTTATCGTTAGCCAGTAGCACTTTGCGGCGATCGGCCAGTTCGACTTTGATCTCTTCCATCGCCTGGATGATGCGCTCGCGCGGCGTCACATAGTGGGTTTTGGGGTAGATGGTGTAGCGCTGCACCGTGGACTCCACGTGGCCGGTCAGCGGATCGAACAGCGACAGCCGCTCCACTTCGTCATCGAACAGCTCCACCCGCAGCGCTATCTCGTCGGATTCCGCCGGGAAGATATCGATAACCTCGCCGCGCACCCGGAAGGTGCCGCGCTGGAACGCCTGATCGTTACGGGTGTATTGCAGCTCCGCCAGACGCCGCAGAATCGAACGCTGATCCACCAGCATCCCGACGGTCAGATGCAGCATCATCTTCAGGTAGAGGTCGGGATCGCCCAGACCATAGATAGCGGATACCGATGCCACCACCACCACATCGCGCCGCTCCAGCAGCGCTTTGGTGGCCGACAGTCGCATCTGCTCGATGTGCTCGTTCACAGAGGCATCTTTTTCAATAAAGGTATCGGAGCTGGGCACGTAAGCTTCGGGCTGATAGTAATCGTAATAAGAGACGAAATACTCCACCGCGTTTTCCGGGAAGAACTCCTTCATTTCGCCATACAGCTGCGCCGCCAGGGTTTTGTTCGGCGCCAGCACCATGGTGGGGCGCTGCAAATTCGCGATGACGTTGGCAATAGTGAAGGTTTTCCCCGAGCCGGTTACCCCCAGCAGAGTCTGGTGCGCCAGCCCGTCATCCAGCCCCTCGCAGAGGCGTTTAATGGCATCAGGCTGGTCGCCGGAAGGTTGGAAGGCGGAGTGGAGTTTTAACGCTTTGCTCATGGCGGGCTACCTGGTGGTGAAGAAGTGTGCAAGCCGGAGAGTAATTTTACTCGCCATGGCGGCTTTTGCCAATCACAATAGCTGGATGAAAACACAGTAACCTACCATTCATCACCCCTCTTCACACCGATTCACCGGTAAAAATCTGCCGTTTGGCCGCCGCATCGGATGATTTAACCTGGCGATTTCGGTTATCCCCAGAGAGCGGGTAAGTTTTAACATTTGTCAAGCAAGGCGATGAAAGTTTTATTTCCTGAGATGGCAGTTTTATGACAAGGATTGATTTTATTTAACTCGTTGAAATAAATTAATTTTTAAATAAAGGCGGCTTTGACACCAATTCAGGCGCGGACCGCGTCTTTTCTTGCTTACCGCAGGTTTTCTAACTCTAATGCACAAGGTTATCCACAGGAATAGTGGATAACTGCTCCAGGCCCACAGACCATGCCGTCTGTCCAAAAGCCCTGATTTGTGTGTGTCAGGCCGCAAAAAAAAGTTTTGCGCTTTTTTTTCTCTCTTAAACCGTCCGAGGCACATTCCAGTCTGGCACCATAAAGTCCCCTTTCTGCACCAAAAGGGCGAGCCCCCCGGCACCGGTGAAGTGCAGGCTGACGCCCCAGCCAGCAGAGTAAAACTCTGCATTGCAGCGTCTTATCCGTTTTTTTAGCGGGTGTCTGCTCTTTCCGCTCATTGAAATAGCTGGCAAGCGATTTGCAATGGTTCCTGATAGCCGCGCACGCGGTGGCCGATAACCCAGGCGGAGGAGTGAGCCATGTTGAGTGTACGCGCAGTGAATCAGTTTTACGGTGAGCGCCACGTATTATGGAATGTGGATCTGGAGCTGGCGCCGGGAGAGTGCACCTGTCTGTTAGGCGAGCCGGGCGCGGGTAAAACCACCCTGGCCAACTGTATCACCGGCCACCTGCCGGTACAGAGCGGCACCCTGCTCTGGCATGCCCCCGGTGGTCCGCCGGAGGATTTGCGTAATATGTCGGTCGCACGCAGGGCGGCACTGGGCATTGGCTACCTGCCCCAGGGTCGGCGGCTGTTTACTCAGCTTTCGGTCGAGGAGAATCTGCATATCGCGCACAGAGCGGTGAATACCGCTCCCCGCGCCATTCCGCCGCTGATCGACACCCTGTTTCCGGCGCTTTATGCCATCCGACATCTGCGCGCCAGCGCGCTGCCTGGTGTGCTGCAACAGCAGCTGTCGTTAGCTCTGGCGCTGGTCACTGCTCCACGGCTGCTGATTCTGGATGAGCCTCTGAGCGCACACCCGCAAACGCCGCTGGAAGAGATGGCGCTGCTGGTGAAACGGCTGGTTCAGGAGTTTGGAATGACGATTCTGATGGCCGAGTGCAGCCTGTCGTTCATCCGCAAAGTGGCGGATCGTTTCTGTCTACTGCATCGCGGCCGTAACCTGGCCCAGGGCAGGCCAGGTCAACTGGATGAACGACTACTGGGCTGGATGGCGCCTTAGGCGTCAAGCAGGGTCAGATCGAGCCACCGGTCGCCAGGTACGGCAGGATCCGTAAGCCAGGGGATCTCGCCAAGCATCGGCGCGGGCAACCGCTCGCGCAGCGTGGCAAGGTATTCCGCATGGCGGCGGCCGGGTTGCTGAACATTATTGGCGACCCAGCCCGCCAGCCGCAGCCCGGCGCTCTGCACCGCGGCGGCGGTCAGCAGCGCATGGTTGATGCAGCCAAGCTTAATCCCCACCACCAGAATGACCGGCAGTTGCTCTTCCACGACCCAGTCGGAAAAATAGCGGCGTTCAGACAGTGGCGTAAACCAGCCCCCGGCACCTTCCACCAGTACCCAGTCGGCCTGCTGCTCCAGAACACGCAGCCCGGCGGAAAGCTGGCTGAATTCAATAGGCCTGCCCTCTTCTGAGCTTACGATATGCGGCGAGGTCGGCTCCAGAAACGCCAGCGGATTCACCTGGGCATAGTCCAGCGTCAGGGTACTGTGACGCTGCAGGGCCAGAGCATCGCCATTACGTACCCCCTCACTGGTCATCCGGCTTCCGGACGCCACCGGTTTATAGCCCGCCGTGCGCCAGCCCGCCCGGGCGGCGGCCTGTAACAGCGCGCAGCTGGCGACAGTTTTTCCCACTTCGGTATCGGTTCCGGTTACAAACCAGCGCTTAATCACTTCTCGATCACTCCATAAAACAGTTGATAACTCAGAGGAAATTGTCCCTCATGCTGCGGCCAGGCCAGGGTCAGCGCCTTAAGCTGGCTACGGGTCAGGGTTCGGGCGGTACGGCCGTCGTGCAGATGGGTGGCACCAATGCCCTTAAGCGAACGCATGGCGCTGAGCGGATCGGCAAAATGCAGCCTGACCGTCTCGCAGAACCAGCGCATACCGGGCGCGTCAGCCGCACGCGCAATCTGCCCGGCGGTCAGGAAGCGATTGGCGTGGCGCTGGCTATCCACCGCCCGCCACGCCTGATGCAGCTCCGGCAGCGAGCCGTCGCACAGAGTGCTGAACAGCACCCGACCTCCGGGACGTGTCACCCGCTTCAGCTCCGACAGGCCGCGGGAGAGGGAGCTGCACCACTGCACCGCCAGGCTGCTCCACGCAAGTTCGACGCTATCAGTCGCCAGCGGTAACGCCTCGATATCACCCTGCACGCAATGGTGAGCCGCCTCGCAGGCCCGCACCCGGGTCAGCATGGCCGGAGCCAGGTCCAGGGCAATCACCTGACTGCCGCGCTGGCGCCAGAGGTGACTGAAAAAACCGGTACCGCAACCGGCATCAAGCACCCGGTCCGGGGTCCGCTCTCCGGCTTCCTGCATCAGCCGATGACCACTAAGACGCTGCAGTTCGGCAAATCGGTCGTAGGTGGCGGCCGCCCGCCCGAAGGCGCCGGCCACGGCCTGTTTATTCACGGCAGTCATTCAGCGCCTCCAGTAACGCATCGATATCCTGTTCCTGATGGGCCGCGCTCAGGGTCAGCCGCAGCCGCGCAGTCCCGACAGGCACCGTTGGTGGACGAATCGCGCAGCACCAGAATCCGCGTTCACGCAGGCGCTGAGCCAGTCGCAATGCGCGACCGTTATCGCCGACAATCAGCGGCTGGATGGCCGTTTCCGATGCCGCGAGCTGAAACGGCAACCCTGCCGCTCCGGCCCGAAAGCGGGCAGTCAGACGCTGCAAGTGCCGACGCAGCGTGTCTCCCTGCGGCGATCGGATTATCGCAAGCGACGCCGATAACGCCTGGGCCTGGGCGGGCGGCATGGCGGTGCTGTAAATCAGATGACGGGCGAACTGCAGCAGATAATCGGCAACCGACTCGCTGCACAGCACCGCCGCACCGCTTACGCCAAAGGCCTTGCCGAAGGTCACTACCAGCAGTTCGGGCTGAATCCCGGCCTGATGACAGCTGCCGCGCCCCTGCTCCCCGATAACGCCAGTGCCGTGGGCATCGTCCACCATCAGCCAGCTACCGCTGGCCTGGGTGATAGCGTGAACCTCCGCCAGCGGCGCGCGGTCACCGTCCATACTGAAGATCCCTTCGGTGATCGCCAGTTGCTGACCGGCGCAGGGAGCGGCCAGCAGACGGCTTAACGCCGCCATATCGTTATGGGGAAAGCGCCGTAGCTGCGCCGGGCTCAGGCTCGCCGCTTCCAGCAGCGAGGCGTGGCTCAATCGATCCGCCACCAGCCGATCCTCCCTGCGGGCCAGCGCGCTTATCACCGCCTGATTAGCGGCAAAACCAGAGATAAACAGCAACGCGCGCGGATAGCCCAGCCAGTCGGCCAGTTCCCGCTCCAGGGTTTCGTGGGCTTCGCTGTAGCCGGTAACGTGGCCGGAACCACCGCTCCCCACGCCGTAGCGCGCCGCGCCATCCTGCCAGGCGGCAATGATTTCCGGATGGCGGCTCAGCCCCAGATAGTCGTTACTGGAAAAGTTGCGCCACTGGCGCTCTCCCATCTGCAACAGCCGACCATTGCCGCCGCTCAGCGACTGCCGAACCCGGAAGCTATCAGCGGCGCGTCGTTCATCAAGCGCGGCATCGATGCGCTGCGACCAGCTCATAGCGCAGCCGCGTCGTACCAGGGAGCGCTGGCGTCAGCGCGTTCGATCTGGCGGGTCAACTGCTCCTGCTGTTCGTTATCACCCGCTTCCACGCCGTGCGACTGCGGATTCAGCCCCAATTTGCGGAACAGCAGCAGATCTTTATCCTCTTCCGGATTAGGAGTGGTGAGCAGCTTGCAGCCATAGAAAATCGAGTTGGCCCCGGCCATAAAACACATAGCCTGAGTCTGTTCGTTCATCTGTTCGCGACCGGCAGACAAACGCACGTAAGAACGCGGCATCATGATGCGCGCCACGGCGATGGTACGAATAAAATCGAAAGGGCAGACATCGTCGTTTTCCGCCAGCGGCGTCCCCTTCACCTTCACCAGCATGTTGATCGGCACGCTTTCCGGGGGCGTGGGTAGATTCGCCAACTGTAACAGCAGACCGGCTCTGTCTTTCACCGTTTCCCCCAGGCCGACAATACCGCCAGAACACACTTTGATCCCGGCGTCTCGTACCCGATCAAGGGTGTCCAGCCGCTCCTGATAGCTGCGGGTCGTGATGATATTGCCGTAGAACTCCGGCGAGGTGTCCAGGTTGTGGTTGTAATAATCCAGACCGGAGCCCGCCAGCCGCTGGGCCTGTTCGTCGCTGAGGGTTCCCAGCGTCATGCAGGTTTCCATACCCAGCGCCTTCACCCCCTGAACCATCTGCTCAAGGTATGGCATATCGCGATCGTTAGGGTTTTTCCACGCCGCCCCCATGCAGAAACGGGTGGATCCGGCATCCCGCGCCTGGCGGGCAGAGGTCAGTACCTGTTCGACCTCCATCAGCTTTTCCGCCTCCAGCCCGGTTTTGTAGCGCGCGCTCTGGGGGCAGTATTTACAGTCTTCGGGGCAGGCGCCGGTCTTAATCGACAACAGCGTGCTCACCTGCACCTGACGCGGGTCGAAATGCTGGCGATGTACCTGCTGCGCTTCGAACAGCAGATCCAGAAAGGGTTTATCGAACAGGGCGTTAACCTGCTCCATTGTCCAGCGAGCGGGATGAGTCATGAGCCTCTCCAATGGGGGTGTTGTTTATTTCGGTTTTTGGTTATCCTTGTAAACCTAAATCTTTTTAAATTGGTTTACAAGTTTGCTTATGACCCCTGCCGATCTCGAATTCGACCGCCAGCATATCTGGCACCCCTACACCTCCATGAGCCAGCCGCTGCCCACCTGGCCCGTTGTCGCCGCCCGGGGTTGCGAGCTGGAGCTTGCCAGCGGCGAACGGCTGGTGGATGGCATGTCCTCCTGGTGGGCCGCGATTCACGGCTACAATCACCCGCGGCTCAATGCCGCCCTTGAGCGCCAGATGGCGCAGATGTCCCACGTGATGTTTGGCGGCATTACCCACCCGGCGGCGGTGGATCTGTGCCGCCGCCTGGTGGCGATGACGCCCGACGCGCTGGAGTGCGTTTTCCTGGCGGATTCCGGTTCGATGGCGGTGGAAGTGGCGATGAAAATGGCGCTTCAGTACTGGCAGGCGAAGGGCGAGTCGCGTCAACGCTTCCTCACCCTGCGTAACGGCTACCATGGCGACACTTTTGGGGCGATGTCGGTCTGCGACCCGGATAATTCGATGCACAGCCTGTGGCGCGGCTATCTGCCGGAAAATCTGTTTGCCCCGGCGCCCCAGAGCCGCTTCGACGGCGAATGGGACGAGCGCGATCTGGCGGCATTCGCCCGCCTGATGGCCGCCCATCGCCATGAGATTGCCGCCGTCATTCTGGAGCCGGTAGTCCAGGGCGCAGGCGGCATGCGGATGTGGCACCCCGAACTGCTGCGTCAGATTCGCCGCCTGTGCGACCGCGAAGGAATACTGCTGATTGCCGACGAAATCGCCACCGGCTTCGGGCGTACCGGTAAGCTGTTTGCCTGCGAACATGCCGATATCAGCGCCGATATTCTGTGCCTGGGCAAAGCGTTGACCGGCGGCACCATGACGCTTTCCGCCACCCTGACCACCCGTCACGTGGCGGAAACCATCAGCAACGGAGAGGCAGGCTGCTTTATGCACGGCCCCACCTTTATGGGCAATCCGCTGGCCTGTGCGGTAGCCTGTGAAAGCCTGGCGCTGCTGGAACAGGGCGACTGGCAGAGTCAGGTGGCGGCTATCGAGACGCAGTTGCGTCAGGCCCTGCTGCCGCTATGCGATGAGCCGGAAGTGGCAGACGTGCGGGTGCTTGGCGCCATTGGCGTGGTAGAGACCCACTCCCCGGCCAATATGGCGGCGCTACAGCGCTTCTTTGTGGAATCCGGCGTCTGGATCCGCCCCTTCGGACGCCTGATCTACCTGATGCCCCCCTATGTCATCACCCCGGAGCAGCTTACCCGCCTGACAGACGCGATAGCCGCGGCGCTGCGTCAGCCAGCGCTTTTCCAGCGCTAAGGCACTCACTCCCGGCGGATGCACTACACTTCAGGCAGTCGTCATCAACCGGGAGGACACAATGAAAATACTTATGGTGCTAACCTCGCACGATAAACTGGGGGATACCGGCAAAAAGACCGGCTTCTGGCTGGAAGAGTTTGCCGCCCCCTTCTATGTCTTTCTTGACGCCGGACTGGCGATTACCCTGGCCTCTCCCGCAGGCGGTCAGCCGCCGCTCGATCCCAAAAGCGACGAGCCGGATTCCCAAACCGAAGATACCCGTCGCTTCCGGGCCGATCAGGAGGCCAAAGCCGCCCTGGCAGGTACCCGCAAGCTGAATGCTATTCGCCCGCAGGACTATGATGCCGTATTTTATCCCGGTGGCCACGGCCCGCTCTGGGACCTGGCCCAGGATCCCGACTCTCTCGCCCTGATTGAGCAGTTCTGGGCGGCGGGCAAACCGGTCGCAGCCGTTTGCCACGCCCCCGGCGTGCTGTACAGGGCGCGTAAGCCCGACGGCTCGCCGCTGGTGGAAGGTAAGCGCGTCACCGGTTTCACCAACAGCGAAGAAGAGGCGGTCGGCCTGAGCCAGGTGGTTCCCTTTCTGGTGGAAGATGCGTTAAAACAGGCAGGCGGCCTGTTTGAACGCACCGACGACTGGGGGGCTTTCGCCATCGCTGACGGCCATCTGGTGACCGGGCAGAACCCGGCCTCTTCAGTCGCTGCCGCACAAGAGCTACTAAAGTTATTAAAACTCTGATTGTAACAAGGAGCCCACATGGAACTCACGAGTGAGGATATTAACGACGGCGCAAAGCTGCCGGAACGCCACGTCTTCAACGGCATGGGCTACAGCGGCGAGAATCTCTCTCCCCATCTTGCGTGGGATGAGGTACCGGACGGCACTAAAAGCTTTGTAGTAACCTGTTTTGACCCCGATGCGCCTACCGGTTCCGGCTGGTGGCACTGGGTGGTGGCCAATCTGCCAGCCGATGTCCGCGAGCTGCCGCGCGGCGTCGGGTCTGGTTCGGCCACGCTGCCCCAGGGCGCGATTCAGACCCGCACCGACTTTGGCACTGCGGGCTACGGCGGCGCGGCACCGCCTGCGGGTGAAAGCCACCGCTACATTTTTACCGTTCACGCGCTGGATGTCCCGGCCATCGAGGTGGATGAAAACGCCAGCGGCGCCATGGTGGGCTTTAACGTTCACTTCCATTCTCTGGGCCAGGCAAGCCTGACCGCCCGGTACATTTAGCGCCATTCCAGGGGACAGCGCTAAAATCGGCTTCCCGTTTCGCTCAAGTTAGTATAAAAAGGCAGGTTTCTGATAATGAATCCTGCCCTCCCCCGTAGTTGCGGACCGACACCAGGCAGGAAAGTTATTCGTCACCTGTAAGCAAGGAGCAACCCTTGAAAACCTTTTCGCTATCCCGCCTGGCGCTGGCGCTGGCCGTTGGCGTAACGCTGAGCGCCTGTAGTTCTTCCGGCACCAGCTCCAACCAGGAAGCGCCGGGCAGCCAGGCGCGCCCCATTCTTTCCGCCGGGGAAGCAAAGAACTTTACCCAGCAGCGCTACTTCTCTGATATATCACCGGATTCAGCCCCCTGGTCTCCGTCCAGTATCGCCATCCCTCAGTCCCCTGACTTCGTGGTTGGCCAGGCGAACGGTGAAGGGGTGACCCATACCAGCATTCAGGCCGCGGTGGATGCCGCGATGGCGAAACATTCCAGCCGCCGTCAGTACATTGCCATCCAGCCCGGCGAATATAGCGGCACCGTCTATATTCCGGCGGGCTCCGGTAGCCTGACCCTTTACGGCACCGGCAATAATCCCGCTGATGTGAAGATTGGTATGTCCCTGGATTCCGAGATTGATGCCATCACCTGGCGCCACGCGGTCAACCCCGGCGGTAAATATATGCCCGGCAAACCGGCCTGGTATATGTTCGACAACTGCCAGAACCGCCGCGAAGGCAACGTCGGCATTATGTGTTCCGCCGTGTTCTGGTCGCAGAACAACGGCCTGCAGCTGAAAAACCTGACCATTCAGAACACCCTGGGTGATGCCGTAGGCGAAGGCGATCACCGGGCGGTAGCGCTGCGCAGCGATGGCGATAAAGTACAGATCGACCACGTCAATATTCTCGGTCGTCAGAATACCCTGCTGGTCACCAACAGCGACCTGAACAACCGAATGATGGATAACCGCCTGACCCGCACTCTGGTCACCAATAGCTATATTGAAGGGGATGTCGATATGGTGGCGGGCCGCGGCGCGGTCGTGTTCGATAAAACCGACTTCCGGCTGGTGAACTCTCGTACCCAGAAACAGGGGTGGGTGTTCGCACCGGCAACTCAGGCCAATATGTACTACGGGTTCCTGGTGGAAAACAGCCGCCTCACCGCCGATGGTGAGGGTGTGGCACAACTGGGTCGTTCATGGGACCTGGGCGGCAAGGCCAACGGTCAGGTCGTTATCCGCAACAGCACCATCAACGCCGGCTTTAACCGCGACCAGCCTTGGGGCGACGCCGCCGAATCTGGCCGCGCCTATGCCGGTAACGCCGGTGAGGGTAAAGACGACGACGGTAATATCAAACGCGATCTGAACGATCCTAACTTTAACCGACTGTGGGAATACCAGAACAGCGGTGAAGGTAGCGAGTAATCGCTAAAATAACAGAGGCGCCGGATATGGCGCCTTTCTTTTTCTTAATGAGCCTGGCTGGCTAATTCGAAAAATCGCTCTTTTTATATTTGCACACTTGTTTTTTGGCCTAATACCCACGTCAGAAATTCAGCCAGTTTCCCTTCTATATTACTGTCAATGGTGCGCAGCCTGAGCAAAGGTAAACCACATTTTGCCAGTATGTTGTTTTTAAGCTCATCCCGTTCAATCTGACTCCCCTGTAGATGATATCCTCCATCCACCTCAATAACAGCCAGAGGTGTTTTCCCGACCTTGTAATAAAGAACAAAATCGCAGCTGGCCCGGTTACGTATAAAAGACAATTCACGAACTGTAAAATCGCCATGATCTACAGATACCAGTTGCTTCAGTGCTATCTGTGAATGGAACATTACACTCTGGTAAGCATCCTGTGAAAGGAGATCTCGTAACAATCTGGCTGTAATTTGCTCTGATTTAAAACGTGAATCATCCGGATTCAACCGGGCATTCAATCGCTCCAGTGATTTGTCATACTCACGGTACAGTAAATCAAACGCAGAAATAACCGGGCTTTCGAAAATCTCTTCATCCTCAGCGTAGTATCTGATGTAACGAATCAGTGCCGCTATATGCTTGCCATGTTTTTCAAAGACGCTATCACCAGTCACAAGCGTAAATTTATTTTTGGCTCTGGATACCGCAACATTAATCAAATGGGGGTCATCGACAAAATTAATGTTTCTGCTTAACTGACTGCTGCGTTTTTTGTCAAGTACCGTAGAGAACACAATTTCATCACATTCTCGCCCCTGAAACTTATGTACGGTAGATTTCACAAAATCGGCAGGTAACACTGTTTCAGCCAGGTTGACCTGTGCATTATAAGGGGCAATATATCCCCTGCTACTCTTTTCATCCCAGTAATGGCCTTCAATGGATTCAAGCTCCCGGAGATTTGAAAAATGTCGGGTATGGTTTCCTTTCGCTGTGACGACCAAAGATAACGAACTTTCTCCTGTATCTGTCGTCATTGGAATCAGTTCACCATTATAAAACTGCTTATTACAGAACTGGATGATTTTAGGATGACAGCGATAATGTTCTTTCAAAAGAGTAACCGGAGCCGTTTTCTTGAATAACATGCATAGAGAGTCAAGAAGACTGTATTCAACACAATCATAGTATTCTTTCGGCGATTTAACCGGAAGCTCAGTTGGAACATGCGGAAGTTGCTTTCGATCTCCCACAACAATCACGTTACGGGCGCACCCCAATCCCAAAATTCCGGGAACAATATCTTGCTGCGATGCTTCATCAATGATCACATAATCAAGGAGCGCGCCTTCCCCAATAGAATTGACAATCGAATGGGTACTGCTACCGATAATCGGGAACCGTTTTATAAAATCATCAAATTTTTTTCTGTATGAGTCAGCATCGAATAATGTTGATTCAGAGATATTCTCTTGAAGATGATTCTTCAGGAAATGCATAGAGAATAATTGAAGCTTCTTCAACAATGCATCAAAATCAGAGGACATCAATATCTTATTATATTCTGCAAGCACATCATTTTTTTCTTTGATCGCTTCCTCATAATAAAACAACTGGAGAGAAGTAAAAAGCGCCGACCTTTGATCCTGATCTTTTAACGGCCTGACTCGCAATATTCTGAAATTTAGCAGCAAATCAAGCCTATTTTTAAGACCAATCCGCCGTTCGGAGAGATAATGCATATAGGCCAGTAGATCTACTGTTTTACGGGAAGAGAAGCGATAATGATTTGTAACTGAACTCTCTTCAGTGTTGTGTTCATTATACCATTGCTGAAGGTATTTATACTCTATCGTCAACTCATCAATATCCGCATTCAGCGCAGCTATTTGATTGATAGCATTAAGATGTATTTTTACTTTTTGAAATATATCTTCAATAGCACTGATTGGCAGGGAGTGTGACAATTGTTTTTCAGGAAGGGGGACTGGAGAGGAAAAAAAGTTTTGTTTGTTTTCAGTACTTCCCAATCGAGCAATAAGATATCCCAGTCCCTGCTTGTCCATCTTTTCATAAACATTGCTTACCGCTGTATTGTTATTGGACAAAATCGCTACTGTTTTATTCTGGATAAGGATATTGGCAATAATATTGAGTATAGTTTGTGTTTTACCTGTTCCAGGCGGACCTTCGATGATCGAAAATTGTGAAGAAAATGCGCGTTCGACAGCCAGTAACTGACTTTCATTGAGGCCAAATGGGAAAATGAAACTGTTTATTGCGTCTCGCTCTTTATTTTTCCCTGAACAATAAGAATACAACGCTGTATCAGGGTGAGGGATGATCTTCTCCATCTGACGCAGGACATTTTCAGCAATAGCTTTATTGCTACCTCTGGCATAAGAAATACGCTCTTTAGCTATACGAATAAAATAACTGAATACTGCCTCCTGGGTAAACATTGAGCTCGACTGAAAATCGAGCTCATCTGATTTCATAATATAGGGCTTATTATTTCCAGTGTAATATACAACGGCGTATTTTTCTCCGTAAATAACAACTCGTTCAGCCGCAGATATTACCGAACTCCCTTTCCTTTCAAGAAGCACCTTATGCAATATTCTGGTTGGCGTTATCTGACACTCGGAGATGGGTCGCGAATATTTTTTTCCACTGGGGAAATGGCAAGTGAGCATAATCTCCCCGCTTTCATTACCCGGCCATAATTTCCAGTCAGAAAATCCTTGTACTTCTCCCTTACCATCAATACAGATAGTGACCATACCCGCTCCCAATAATCCTTTAACACGTTCCACTTTTATCGAAAAATCAAACATCTTCAATGATAACGGGTGTAACTTCTGGCCATCTATCTTTGCATTAAGAACAAAACATAAAAAAGAATCTCACTCAGGAAACAAACGTCTCAGAATACTCCAACCCCGTTTCACCCAGAAACTTAAAAAACGCTCTATGATGCATGGCCAAATACCTTACAACACTTATTGCAAAATTTTAAATAAGCACAGATGATTTCGTGATGAATGTCACAACTTAACATTACCAACCAATCCAGTATTGGAACGTTTTAACTACTGGCTATTCTGATAATGAATTAATAACCTCACTACTTAAGCAATGCCTTAGAAACACCAACATCCACTTAATTCATTTGTAATAATAACTCAGTGCGACCCGGCATATTTGAATCAACCATAGCGATTGCATCCCAAGCGATCCATCGCTAAAACAGCAGTGGCACCTCTGCATTTAGAATGACTAAATATATTTTACAAAAATATTCCGAGGCATGGCGAACAGATAGGTCAATGCATAAAAAAGCGCTCCATATCCAACAGAGTCATATGCATCGATATTGAGATCGATATGCAGAAAGCTTTTCGCAAATTGAGTGCCATGGGTAAATAAACTGAACTGGATTGAAGCTATAAAAACAACTAATAAGCTGTAAAATATAAATAACGATCTATTTTTCTTTTTCATTACCAGGATTTTCCCACCAAACAGCAGAAAAAAAATCGCAACAGATATCACATGATAAAATATTGCAGGCCAGATTGATTGTGTTATTACAATTTCGTCGTAGCTCATGACTTCCTCAATTTAATAACAACAACGCTCAGGGCTTATATTCTCTCATAGCACAACCGTACGGCCTGCTATGCAGACCGTACAACGCCACTTTTTAAAACGCGTTAATCGTGACCCACATCGGTCCCTGACCTACCGCATAACGGCTCTGCTCTTTCAGCAGCCCCTGCTCGCCTTCGATCTGGTAAACGGCGATATGGTGCGACTGCTGTCCTGCCGCAATCACATATTTACCGCTGTGGTCGATATTAAAGCCGCGCGGCTGGGTTTCAGTAGGCTGGTAGCCTTCTACCGACAGCACACTGCCATCTTCCGATACGCTAAAGACCGTGATAATGCTGGCAGTACGGTCGCAGGCGTAGAGATGACGGCCGTCCGGGGTAATATGGATATCCGCGGCCCAGCGGGTGTCGGCAAAGTCCGGCGGCATCATATCCAGAGTCTGCACGCACTCGATCTCACCGTTCGGATCGCGCAATTCCCAGACATCCACGGTGCCATTCAGTTCGTTCACGCAATAGGCGTACTGACGGTTAGGGTGGAACGCCATATGGCGCGGCCCGGCCCCTTCCACGGTCATCACCTCCGCAGGCTCCTGAGGTGCCAGGTAGCCGTCATCGCTCAGGGTAAACAGGCAGATGCGATCCTGCTTCAGTGTCGGAACCCACAGGGTGCGGTTATCCGGTGAGATATTGGCGGAATGACAGCCATCCAGCCCTTCGACTTTATCGATAACCGGCTGAGGGTGGCCGTCTTTCAGGGGAGTGACGCTGACACAGCCCGCATTGTAAGAGGCGCAGAACAGGAAGCGCCCTTCATGATCGGTGGACAGATGGGTCGGGCTGCCCGGAAGCGGCGCTTCCCCGGCTTCGCTCAGAGTGCCGTCGTCCGGCGCAATCCGGTAGGCAACAACCCGAAACTCCGGGCGTACCCCAACATAGAGCCAGCCTTTATCCGGGCTGACCACCATGGGCTGAACCTGCCCTGGCGCATCCACCACCTGCAACAGCTTCAGACTGCCGCCATCCTCCAGACGCCAGACGTGAATCTGATGGCTTTCAGGGCTGGCGATATAGACAGTTTGTTTCATAACGAGCACCTTCTACAGGGATTACGCGATAGCAAATCAACAAATTAGCATATCCTGATGCGGGGTGCTGCTATCACTCGCCTCTCTGAGTGTTTTTCCGCCTGTGCGCCATATAACACAGCGGCACCCGGGTATGTCATACTGGCGGCTTCTGCTTCCCGAACACATGGAATTCCTATGACCAGGCGAATTATCGCGCTCGATCTTGATGGCACCCTGCTGACGCCGCAGAAAACCATTCTTCCCGCTTCGCTGGAAGCGCTACAGCAGGCCCGGCAGGCGGGCTATCAGGTGCTGATCGTCACTGGCCGTCACCACGTTGCCATTCACCCCTTTTATCGGGCGCTGGAACTGACTACCCCGGCCATCTGCTGTAACGGCACCTATCTGTATGATTATCCGGCTAAGCGGGTACTGGCCGCCGATCCGCTCAGCGCCAGCCAGGCGCTGGCCACCCTCGATCTGCTGGAATCTCAGCAGATCCATGGCCTGATGTACGTGGATGATGAGATGCTGTATGAAACGCCCACCGGCCACGTGGAACGCACCCGCAACTGGGCCCTGTCGCTACCGGAAGATCAGCGCCCCACCTTCCGCCAGGTTGATTCGCTGCGCGATGCCGCCCGCTCTGCGCAAGCTATCTGGAAATTCGCCCTGACTGGCGAAAGTATTTCCCGGTTGCAGGAAACTACCGCGCTACTGGAAGGCGAGCTGAATCTTGCCTGCGAATGGTCATGGCACGATCAGGTCGACGTGGCCCAGGCAGGCAACAGTAAAGGCAAACGTCTGGCGCAGTGGGTGGAGTCCCAGGGAATGACCATGGACCAGGTGGTGGCCTTCGGCGATAACTATAACGATTTAAGTATGCTGGAGCCTGCCGGCATCGGCTTCGCCATGGGCAATGCCGATGACGCCATTAAGGCGCGTGCCGATATCACCATCGGCACCAATGAAGAGAACAGCATCGCCGACGCTATCCGCCGCTACCTGCTGTAATCGAAACGCTCTTGATCTGAGCGTGGAGCCACTGCCCCGGCTGGACATCCAGTTCGTCCCTGGCCCAGGGGCTGATACGCGCCCACAGACGGTGGGCGCCCACGCTCAGCATCACTTCCACCTGACCTTCTTCTTCGTAGCACTCCTCCACCCGCGCGGCCAGAATGTTGCGAATGCTGCTGCCTTCCGGGTGCCGGAGCGTCAGCGAAACGTCCTGCGCGTTAATGCGAATACGCAGCGGGCTGCCCGGGGGCAACTCCAGGCGATTCACCCATAGCAGGCGATCGCCCAGCGCCAGGGCGGTCATGGCGTAGTGCGCATGGTGTTCCAGCACCTTCACGTTCAGCACGCTGCTCTGCTGCTCCCTGGGTAGCCAGGGATGCATGACCGGGCTGCTCCATACCTCTTCCAGGGAGCCAAAGGCCCTGACCTCGCCGTTATCCAGCACCAGCACTTTATCGGCCAGATGCAGAATCTCTTCCAGCGAGTGGCTGACGTAGAGCATCGGAATGTGGATTTCCTGAGCCAGACGCTGCAAATAAGGCAGCAGCTCGCGCTTGCGTGGGATATCCAGCGAAGCCAGCGGCTCATCCAGCAGCAGCAGCTCCGGCGCTGTCAGCAGCGCCCGACCAATAGCGACCCGCTGCTTTTCACCGCCGGACAGCGACCAGGGAAAGCGTTCAAGCAACGGCTCAATGCCCAGTAGCGCTACCAGCTTATCGAACTGCCCGGCCATGCTTTTCGCCATGCCGTAGCGCAGGTTGCCCCGCACCCTGTAGTGAGGAAACAGGCGGGCATCCTGAAAGACATAGCCGATACGCCGCTTTTCCGGCGCCAGGAAAATGCCGTTATCACAGTCGCTCAGTACCCGACCATTCAGCACAATGCGCCCCAGCTGGGGGCGGGTCAGGCCGCTTATCGCGTTAATCAGAGAGGTTTTACCGGCGCCGGACACGCCGAATATGGCGGTAATCCCCGCGCCGGGCAGGCTTTCATTCACCTGTAACCGGTGGCTGCCAAGGGTTTGTACGAAATCGAGTTCCAGCATGGCTATCCTCCCATCCGCTGCCGACTACGGCGCGCCAGCCACTCAGAAACCAGTAGCGAAACCAGCGCCAGCACAATAGCGATGATGCACAGACGCGCAGCGGCACCCTCCCCTCCCGGGGTCTGAATCAGGGTGTACATGGCAGATGGCAGGGTTCGGGTTTCCCCCGGAATATTGGAAACAAAAGTGATGGTAGCGCCGAACTCTCCCAGCGAACGGGCGAAAGCCAGAACGGTACCGACGATAATCCCCGGCAGGGTCAAAGGCAGGGTAATGGTGCAGAACACCCGCCAGCGCCCGGCCCCCAGGGTACGCGCCGCCTGTTCGAGGCGCATATCCACCCCTTCCAGCGCCAGCCGGATCGCCCGCACCATTAGCGGAAACGACATCACCGCCGCAGCCAGCGCCGCGCCGCGCCAGCTAAAGGCAAAGCTGATGCCGAACCATTCCCAGAGGATGCTGCCCACCGGACCGTGACGCCCCATTACCACCAGCAGCAGATAGCCGACCACCACCGGCGGCAATACCAGCGGCAGGTGAATGATGCCATCGAGCAGCGCCTTGCCCGGGAAGCGGCAACGCACCAGAATCCAGGCGAACAGAATCCCGAACGGGAGGCTGAATAACACCGCCAGAAAAGAGACTCGCAGGCTTAATAGCAGCGCCTGCCATTCGGGATCGCTTAAAATCATGAACGGGTTGTAAATCCATAACGTTTAAAGATTGCCGACGCCTCGGGCCCCTTCAGGTATTCGCGGAAGCCTTCAACGCTGGCGTTTTTATGTCCCTTTACGTCCGCCATCGGGTACTCGACCTTTTTATGGCTCTCTTCCGGGAAAGTCGCCACCACCTTAACCCCTTTGCTGGCGACGGCATCGGAGCCATAGACGATACCCAACGGCGCTTCACGGCGCTCTACCAGCGCCAGCGCGCCACGCACGTCTTCCGCCGGAGCCAGTTTCGGCTCAAGGGCCTGCCAGGCGCCCAGATGGGTCAGCGCCTCTTTAGCATAGATGCCTGCCGGCACGTGATCCGGGTTGCCGGTCGCCAGACGACCGCCGTCCAGCAGCTTAACCCAGTCGGTCTTATCATTCACCGTAAACGGCGCCCGATCGCTTGCCTTTGGCGCCACCACCACCAGACTGTTACTCAGCAGCGTGCTACGGGTCGCAGTATCAATTGTGCCTTTCTCTACCGCGTAGTCCATCCATTTCTGGTCGGCGGAAATAAAGAGGTCCGCAGGCGCCCCCGCTTCAATCTGGCGCGCCAGGGTCGAGGAGGAGGCGAAAGAGGCCACGACCGCCACCTTCTTCTCTTTCTGATATTGCGCTGCGATATCCTGCAGGGCGTTAGTCAGAGACGCTGCCGCAAAGACCGTGATTTTTTCGGCGGCCACGCTTTGGCCCGCCACACCGATGGTTAATGCCGCGCCCAGCGCCAGGCGTACCCATGAAATTGCCATGTTATTCTCCACTGTTTCGCTATGTAGGAGTCAATATAGCGACAGCGCTATGCTTTTCAAAGAGGGGATATCGGCACTTTTGAACTTTACTTGAGCGAGAATAAGATAATGCCCGGAAGAACCGGGCATTGGGAGAAATCAGGCGTTTTTCTGCTTTGAAGGGCCGTCGCGGTGACCCACGGCGGAAAGGATGTTAAACACTTCTCCAAGACCGTAGATCAGACCCAGAATGACAGCCATCACCACGGGCACCATGATAACAGCGAACGCCAGGCTTTTAATCAATTCAAACATGGTTGCCTCCAGCATATCGTGAGTGGCCATTCTAACGGTATTTATAGAAAAGGTATTGCCTTTTGTGCCAATTGCCCCACCGAAGCCAATCGGCGACAATGGTCTTTTACCCATCGGGATACAAGGTTATGCAGGCTGAAATTCTGTTAACGCTGAAACTCCAGCAACGGCTGTTCGCCGACCCGCGGCGCATTGCGTTACTGAAGCAGATCGATAACACCGGTTCGATAAGCCAGGGGGCGAAACTCGCCGGTATCAGTTACAAAAGCGCCTGGGATGCCATTAATGAGATGAATCAGCTTAGCGACGAACTGCTGGTTGAGCGGGCGACCGGCGGACGCGGCGGCGGCGGCGCGCTACTGACTTCCCGGGGTAAGCGCCTGTTGCAGCTTTACGATCTGCTGGCTCAGATTCAGCAGAAAGCCTTCGACGTACTGCGTGACGATGCCCTGCCGCTGGACAGCCTGCTGGCCGCCATTTCACGCTTTTCACTGCAAACCAGCGCCCGTAACCAGCTATTCGGCACCGTGCTACACCGCGACCATCAACAGATTCAGCAGCATGTCGCTATTCTGCTGGCCGATGGTAAGACCCGTATTAACGCCGCGATCACTCACCGCAGCGGAGAACGACTGGGGCTGGAGACCGGTAAAGAGGTGCTGGTGCTGATTAAAGCGCCATGGATTGAAGTCACGCGAGAGCCACAGGAGGCAGCCTCTGCCGACAACTGCCTGACCGGCATCCTGAGCAGTATGGAACAGGGCCCCCAGCAGACCGAAGCGCTTATCACCCTGCCTGGCGGACAGACGCTGTGCGCCACCCTGCCCAACGCCCGGGTGGCGCAAGAGCAGCTTCAGGAAGGGGAAGAGGTAACAGCATTTTTTAACGCCGATAAGGTGATCATCGCTACGCTGTGCTGACGCCTCTACAGAAAGTATTGCCCACCCCCGAATGGGGCGGGCAACGGCTTATACAGCCTCAAAAGTCCCTTTCACGCAGGCTTTACCGTGGATGACCATACGTTTACCCCGGGCGTAAACCTGATCAATCCGTAGCTCCGGCGTCAACACCAGCAGATCGGCATCATTGCCGACGGCGACTTCCCCTTTTCCCACAAGGCCGAGGAAACCCGCCACGCTGGTCGTCAGAGGACGTAGCGCATCCGCCAGAGAGAGTCCACGCTCAATAACCAGCTCACGCAGGGTATTGAGCAGACTTTCAAATCCCGCGACGCCGATTCCCGTCAGATTCCCCCCGGCATCAAAGATCGGCTGACTGCCATTACCGTCGGAGCTAAGCGTAACGCGGGACAGCGGTATATTCGCTTTAACGGCGCGAATAATGCCATCTGCAGGCGTTACCGGGCCGGGAATTCCGCTGGTGATATCAATAGTCCCCCCTTTAAGCGCAAACTCCAGCGCCTGTTCGAACAGAGCTTCATTGCGATTAACGTGGGTGGGAAGCAGCTTGCCAATGGGCACATCGCTATTTTCCAGAACGTGGTAAAGCGGCTTAAGCCCCTTTTTGCTGTTTCCCATATGGAAGACACTGACTCCGGCTTTCCCCCCCAGTAATCCCCCAACACGAGCTTCAGCCGCCATACTGGCTAACAGCTCATCGCTTGCCGCCGCTGAACGATGGTCAGAAACCGCGCATTTCACCCCAATAACACGATCGATTAACGTCACATCTTTTTCCACCGAACCGGTAATGGTCGGTGACGGAACATGATACGCTCCCGTTAACATCCAGGCGGTAATACCCTCTTCATTTAACGCGCGGGTTTTTGCCAACAGAGACTCCGGATGGCGGGTCACGGAGTCAGTGCCAAGCAGGCCGACGACCGTCGTGATCCCGGCTTCCGTCAAACGACTCAGGGAAACTTCCGGCGTGCGCGTTGTCGGCCCGGCTTCCCCCCCTCCGCCAATCAGATGAACATGCTGATCGATAAATCCCGGACACAGGATCTGCCCGTGGAGGGGAATGACCGTGCAGTCAGGCACAATGCCAGCGGGGATATCCGTATCAATGGATAAAATCCTGCCACCAGCGAGTAAAACATCACAAATACCCCGGTCTTCTGGGGCAAACAGATGCGCCCCCTGCAATAGCATAAAATTTGCCGTGGAGAGATCAGGCATAATCATTCCTTACTAAACAATAAGTTGCATAACCCACATCGACAGCAGCGCATTGATGACGCAGACCGTGATAATGTGCGGATAATATCTTGCATTCACTTCGGCGGTCCCCAGACAGCGGCCAACGTTCTGTACTGGATTGCCCATCAGATAAATGGCAGGCAGCAGGACTGTCACATCGTGACCACTCAGCGTACCGGCAACGACCAGACTTGCGGATACGCCCACAGCCCCTCCCATACTCATCAGGGAGGCCAGCAGTACCGTCGCCGCAACGCCGGGAAGCCCCCAGAACGCCATAATGGGCTGACAGACCTGTCCCACCCAGTCAAGCAAACCGGTAATTTTTAACGCCTGAATAATGACAAACGCCATCACGACATTGGGTAACAGGTTGGTAGTGGCAATCGTGAAGCCGCGACGTGCGCCTTCAATAAACATATCCATAATATTTTTTCGGGTCTGGGTCGTCATGAAGGCTCCCCCTGTACCGGCTGGCGACGTTCTTCGAAATTGATCCATATACGCAACAAATTGGCGCCAATAAATTTAAACACCAGAATCACCGCTAACGGTACGATGACGGAAGTCCCCAGATAAGCAAAGACTGCCGCACCTGAAGAGAAATAGTTGGTAATGATGGCGCTGCCGCTGGTCTGGTAAGCCGCGAAAATCACCTTATCCCGTTCCGTAATTTCCCCCTCCTGGGCCAGCTCTTTCGTCATCCCCGCGGCTGCATCCGTATTTTGCAGGTTTGCAATCAGCGCCAGCGAGCAAATGCCCGGAATGCCAAGCAAAGGATGGAGTATGGGGGTCATAAGCTGTTGCGCAGCACGCAGCCCTCCCAGGCCATCGGTGACAGAAATGATCCCCAGTGAAAGAATGACAGACGGCGCCAGTTCCAGCGCGAAAAGAAAGCCGTCTTTTGCGCCAGCACCACCGGAACCGCGAAAGGTCACGCTCCCCTGGCCGATCCCGTTGTCGATATGGCCAAATGAACCATTAAGCACGGTAAAATCAAAAACGCGCCACCAGCCATCGCTGGCGGAAAAAATGCCAGAAAAGAAAATAATCGTCAGAAAAAAAGCCAGGTATCCTTTAATTCCGGCCCGTTCTGGTTTAAGCGGGTTTACCGCAGTTTCTTCTTGTTGTGGTGTCATAGTGTTTCCCGTTGTTGTCGATGTTTGTTGATATATTGTCGTCCCTGTCAGGGGTATATTATTATGACCTTATATTTAGAGTGGGTATAGAGGAGGAGACGGGATAAAGGCCAGACTTTTTCAGACCAAACTTCAGTAGAATAGCGATCGCCATGAATGGGTCGTCGCTTCATGAAATATGGTATCAGAAACATTCCGGCGCCTGCTCTCCACTCAAACATTGACTTTAAGCGCCACAACACGTATCCCTGTCGTTAATTACTGCAAGAAATGGGATATAAGATGTCTTTGTTGCAAATTTCGCAAGGCACGTTTCACCTTAGCGACACCCGGACTCTGTCTATTACCGATCTCCGCCTGCATGCTGGCGAAAGCTGGGCTTTCGTCGGCACTAACGGTAGCGGCAAATCCTCCCTCGCCAGAGCGCTTTCTGGCGAGCAGCCCCTTCTTTCAGGCCACTACCAGTCGGATTTCACCCGCACCGTACGTCTTTCTTTCGAACAGCTACAAAAGCTGGTCAGCGATGAGTGGCAGCGCAATAACACCGACCTGCTGGGGCCGGGTGAAGAAGATACCGGTCGCACCGCCCTGGAGATTATCCAGGACGAGATTCACGACGATGCCCGCGCCCGGGAGCTGGCCAGCCGCTTCGGCATTGACCATCTGCTGGACAGGCGCTTTAAATATCTTTCCACCGGCGAAACCCGTAAGACTCTGCTGTGCCGGGCGCTGATGGCTCAGCCGGATCTTCTGGTGTTCGATGAACCGTTCGACGGCCTGGATGTTGCATCACGCCAGCAGCTGGCGGATTTGCTGGCGGAGCTTAATGGCCATGGCTACACCCTGGTGCTAATCCTCAACCGTTTCGACGATATTCCCCCGTTCGTAGAGCACGCTGGCGTGCTGGCCGACTGTACCCTGAATGACGTTGGCCCCCGGGCGCAGTTGCTGGAGCGGGCGCTTATCGCCCAGCTGGCCTGGAGCGAAAAAATAAGCGACACCCAACTACCGGAAAAAGATGATCCTACAGAACACCCGGCGCTCCCCGGCGATGCGCCACGGATTATCCTGCGCGATGGGGTGGTTTCATATAACGATCGCCCGATTATTAACCACCTGGACTGGACAGTGAACCCGCGCGAGCACTGGCAGATAATCGGCCCGAACGGCGCCGGGAAATCGACGCTGCTCAGCCTGATTACCGGCGATCATCCCCAGGGCTACAGCAACGATCTGACGCTGTTTGGCCGCCGACGCGGCAGCGGTGAAACTATCTGGGATATCAAACAGCATATCGGCTACGTCAGCAGCAGCCTGCACCTGGAGTATCGGGTCAGCGCTTCGGTACTGACCGTGGTGCTTTCCGGCTGGTATGACTCCATCGGTCTCTACCAGGCCGCATCGGACCGCCAGCACAAACTGGCCCGCGAGTGGCTGGCCCTGCTGGGTATGGATAACGACATGGCCAATGCCCCATTCCATAGCCTCTCCTGGGGCCAGCAGCGACTGGTGCTGATCGCCAGAGCCCTGGTGAAACACCCAACGCTGCTGATTCTGGATGAGCCGCTACAGGGGCTGGATCCCCTTAACCGCCAACTGGTGCGCCGCTTTGTGGATATTCTGATCGGCGAAGGGGAAACCCAGTTACTGTTCGTCTCGCACCATGCCGAAGATGCGCCAGCCTGTATCACCCATCGCCTGAGCTTTGTGCCCGACGGCGACGGTTACCGCTACCAGCAGGACGCACTGTAACCGCTGCGGAGGGGAAGCCTCCTCCGCCCTGCTCCCAATATTTAAGACTTGCCGTAATAGCCCTGTTCCGATATTGATTTATAATGCTTTTTTTCCGGTCATCGACAGGCTTATCGCTGTGTAAACGATTCCACTAATTTAGCCCATATCACACTTTTGCCCCTTCTGGTATGCTATGGTTAGTTCATAACCCAAGCCTAATGGAGCAAAAAATGAAAGTTCTGGTAACAGGTGGTAGCGGTTACATTGGCAGCCATACCTGCGTACAACTGCTGCTGCAGGGTCACGATGTGGTGATTCTTGATAACCTCTGCAACAGCAAGCGCAGCGTACTGCCGGTCATCGAGCGCCTTGGCGGGAAAACGCCGCTGTTTATCGACGGCGACATCCGCGATGAAGCGTTACTGACCACGGTTTTCCACGACCACGGCATTGAAGCCGTTATTCACTTCGCAGGCCTGAAGGCGGTGGGTGAATCGGTCCAGAAACCGCTGGAATACTACGACAATAACGTTACCGGCACCCTGAAACTGGTCAGCGCCATGAAAGCCGCAGGCGTCACCAACTTCATTTTCAGCTCCTCTGCCACCGTCTATGGCGATCAGCCAAAGATCCCTTATGTGGAAAGCTTCCCCACCGGCCATCCGGCAAGCCCCTACGGCCGCAGCAAGCTGATGGTCGAACAGATCCTGACCGACGTGCAGAAAGCCGTTCCCGATATGAGTATCGCCCTGCTGCGCTACTTCAATCCGGTCGGTGCCCATCCGTCAGGCGATATGGGCGAAGATCCTCAGGGGATCCCCAACAACCTGATGCCGTATATCGCCCAGGTGGCGGTCGGGCGCCGCGAATCTCTGTCGATCTTCGGTAATGACTACCCCACCGAAGACGGCACCGGCGTACGCGACTATATCCACGTAATGGATCTGGCCGATGGCCACGTGGCCGCCATGGAAAAACTGGCAGGCAAAGCGGGGGTTCATATCTATAACCTCGGCGCTGGCGTCGGCAGCAGCGTACTGGATGTGGTCAATGCCTTCAGTAAGGCCTGCGGAAAACCGGTGAACTATCACTTCGCACCGCGCCGCGACGGCGATCTGCCCGCCTACTGGGCCGATGCCACCAAAGCCGATAAAGAACTCAACTGGCGCGTCACTCGCTCTCTGGACGAAATGGCGCAGGACACCTGGCGCTGGCAGTCACGCCATCCTCAGGGCTACCCGGACTAAGGACATCATCATCATGCCGCAATTTAACCCGGTCGATCATCCACATCGCCGCTACAACCCCCTGACGGGGCAGTGGATCCTGGTTTCTCCCCATCGCGCTAAGCGTCCCTGGCAAGGGGCGCAGGAGACCCCCGCCAAACAGACGCTGCCGCAGCACGATCCCGACTGTTACCTGTGCCCGGGTAACACGCGGGTCACCGGGGACAAAAATCCGGACTACACCGGGACTTACGTTTTCACTAACGACTTTGCGGCACTGATGACCGACACCCCCGAGGCACCGGCGGATAGCGACCCGCTGATGCGCCTGCAGAGCGCCCGGGGCACCAGCCGGGTGATCTGCTTTTCACCGGATCACAGTAAAACCCTCCCCGAACTGCCACTGGCGGCGCTGGAGGAGGTGGTGAAAACCTGGCAGGCGCAAACCGCCGAACTGGGTCAGCACTATCCCTGGGTGCAGGTATTTGAAAATAAAGGCGCAGCCATGGGCTGCTCTAACCCGCACCCCCATGGTCAGGTATGGGCCAACAGCTTCCTGCCTAACGAGGCGGCCCGCGAAGACGAAAACCAGCGCGCTTACTATGCCGAACACGGCTCGCCGATGCTTCTTGACTACGCCCGGCGCGAACTGGCGGACGGCAAACGAACGGTAGTCGAAACCGAACACTGGCTGGCGGTCGTGCCCTGGTGGGCGGCCTGGCCGTTCGAAACCCTGCTGCTGCCAAAGGCACCGGTCCGGCGCATTACCGACCTTACGCAGGCCCAAAGCCAGGATCTGGCACTGGCGCTGAAAAAACTGACCAGCCGCTACGATAACCTGTTCCAGTGCTCGTTCCCCTACTCTATGGGCTGGCACGGCGCCCCCTTTAACGGCGAGGAGAATGCCCACTGGCAGCTACACGCCCATTTTTATCCGCCCCTGCTGCGCTCCGCTACGGTGCGTAAGTTTATGGTGGGCTACGAGATGCTGGCGGAAACCCAGCGTGATTTAACCGCCGAACAGGCCGCAGAAAAACTGCGTGCGGTCAGCGATGTGCATTTCCGCGAATCCGGAGAACAATAATGGACCTGAAAGAAAAAACCCGTACCCTGTTTACCGAACAGTTTGGCTACCCTGCCACCCATATCATCCAGGCTCCGGGTCGCGTCAACCTGATTGGCGAACATACTGACTACAATGACGGCTTCGTACTGCCCTGCGCCATCGATTACCAGACGGTGATCAGTTGCGCGCCGCGTGACGATCGCATGGTGCGGGTGATTGCCGCCGATTACAATAACCAGCGCGATGAGTTTTCGCTGGATGCCCCTATTCTCGCTCACGACAGCCAGCAGTGGTCTAACTACGTGCGCGGCGTAGTGAAACATCTGCAGCAGCGCGACGCCAGCTTTGGCGGCGCCGATCTGGTGATTAGCGGCAACGTTCCCCAGGGCGCGGGTCTGAGCTCTTCCGCATCGCTGGAAGTGGCGGTCGGCAAGGTGTTCCAGCAGTTGTACCATCTGGCTCTGGATGGCGCCCAGCTGGCGCTGAACGGCCAGGAGGCGGAAAACCAGTTTGTCGGCTGCAACTGCGGCATTATGGATCAACTGATCTCGGCACTGGGCAAGAAAGACCATGCATTGCTGATCGACTGCCGCTCTCTTGGCAGCAAAGCGGTGCCGATGCCCCAGGGCGTGGCGGTAGTGATTATCAACAGTAACTTTAAGCGCACCCTGGTCGGCAGCGAATACAACACCCGTCGCGAACAGTGCGAAACCGGCGCCCGCTTCTTCCAGCAGAAGGCGCTGCGCGATGTCTCTCTGGAGCAGTTTAATGCAGTGGCCAACGAGCTGGATCCGCTGGTTGCCAAACGCGTACGTCACGTCCTGACCGAAAACGCCCGCACCGTTGAAGCAGCCGACGCTCTGGCGCGCGGCGATCTTAAGCGCATGGGCGAACTGATGGCCGAATCCCATGACTCGATGCGTGACGACTTTGAAATCACCGTGCCGCAGATCGATACCCTGGTAGAGATAGTTAAACAGACCATCGGCGAACGTGGCGGCGTGCGTATGACCGGCGGCGGCTTCGGCGGCTGCGTAGTGGCGCTGGTCCCGGAAGAGCTGGTCTCTGAAGTACAGCAGGCGGTGGCCGATAGCTACCACGCCCGCACCGGTATCAAAGAGACGTTCTATGTCTGCAAAGCCTCGGAAGGAGCGGGATTATGCTAAAAGAGACTCCACAACTGGCGCCGGATGGCCAACCCTGGCGTATTTCGACTCTGCGCAACGCGGCCGGTATGGTGGTGACCATCACTGACTGGGGCGCAACCCTGCTCTCCTGCCGGGTGCCGATGCCGGATGGCAGCGTACGTGAAACCCTGCTGGGCTGCGCCAGCCCGGAAGATTATCTACAACAGAGCGCCTTTCTGGGCGCCAGCATCGGTCGCTACGCCAACCGCATCGCCAACAGCCGCTTTTGGCTTGACGGCAACGAAGTCAGTCTGACTCCCAGTCAGGGCGAGCACCAGCTCCATGGCGGGCCACAGGGGTTCGACAAACAGCGCTGGATGATCGATCGCCAGAACGAGCAGGAGGTGCTCTACAGCCTGACATCGCCGGACGGTGACCAGGGTTTCCCCGGCAAGCTGTGCGCCACCGTGCTCTATCAACTGACCGAGGATAACCGACTGGAGATCACCTATCGCGCCGAGGTGGATAAGCCCTGTCCGGTGAACCTGACCAACCACGCCTACTTCAATCTTGACGGTGAACAGAACGATATTCGCCGCCACGAGCTGCAACTGCTGGCCGACCAGTACCTGCCGGTCAATGCGGCCGGTATTCCGGACCAAGCGCTGCGCGCAGTGACCGATACCGGCTTCGATTTCCGCAGCCGTAAGGCTATCGGCCAGGACTTTCTGAACGATGACTGTCAGCAAAAAGTGGGCGGCTACGATCACGCCTTCCTGCTGAATGCCCGTGGAGATGAGGCTCAGCCCGCAGCGCATCTCTGGTCTTCCGACGGTAAGCTGCAGATGACGGTCTACACCAGCGCGCCGGCGCTCCAGCTCTATTCCGGCAACTTCCTGGCCGGAACCCCTGCCCGCGAACAGGGCGAGTACGCCAACTACCAGGGCGTAGCGCTGGAGAGCGAATTCCTGCCGGACAGCCCCAACCATCCGGAATGGCCGCAACCGGATGTGATACTGCGCCCTGGCCAGACTTATCGCAGTCTGACCGTCTATCAGTTCACCCCCTGCTGATTTCTGTATGCCCTCCTCTGGGGGGGCATTTCCGCCTGGTTTTGCGCCAGTTCCGCTAAAAAAACAACGCCTCCGTCACATCTGCCTTACATTCACGGCCGGGTTTCGCTATGTTAAAGGTCAGGCATTGCTGTTATTGCCCCTGTGGCAATATAATGAGAATCGTTATCAATTAATCTGCATCGATCGGGTTTATGAGGAGTAAAACTATGGCTGTTACTAAGCTGGTTCTGGTTCGTCACGGTGAAAGTCAGTGGAACCAGGAAAACCGCTTTACCGGATGGTACGACGTGGATCTGTCCGAGAAAGGCAAAGGCGAGGCCAAAGCCGCCGGTGAACTGCTGAAGAAAGAAGGCTACAGCTTCGACTTTGCGTATACCTCCGTGCTGAAACGTGCCATCCACACGCTGTGGAGCATTCTGGACCAGTTGGATCAGGACTGGCTGCCGGTAGAGAAATCCTGGAAGCTGAACGAGCGTCACTATGGCGCCCTGCAGGGTCTGAACAAAGCGGAAACCGCCGAAAAGTACGGCGACGATCAGGTTAAGCAGTGGCGTCGCGGCTTTGCGGTCACCCCGCCGGAGCTGACCAAAGACGACGAGCGCTATCCGGGCCACGACCCGCGCTACGCGAAGCTGAGCGAAAAGGAGCTGCCGCTGACCGAAAGCCTGGCGCTGACCATCGACCGCGTGGTTCCCTACTGGGAAGAGACTATTCTGCCGCGCCTGAAGAGCGGTGAGCGTATTATCATTGCCGCCCACGGTAACTCACTGCGCGCGCTGGTGAAGTATCTGGATAAGCTGAGCGAAGATGAGATTCTGGAACTGAACATCCCGACCGGCGTACCGCTGGTGTACGAGTTCGACGAAAACTTCAAGCCGCTCAAGCGCTACTATCTGGGCGATGCGGATGAGATCGCAGCGAAAGCCGCGGCCGTTGCCAACCAGGGTAAAGCGAAGTAATTCCAGAACCCCGGGCACAAAAAAGCGTGGTGTGAACCACGCTTTTTTTATTGCAGTCGCATTAACCGCGACGCGCCTTCACCGCCGCAGCCAGCTGGCGCAGCAGCGCGTCGGTATCGTCCCAGCCAATGCAGGCATCGGTCACGCTCTTACCGTAAGTCAGCGGCTCGCCGCTTTCCAGGCTCTGGTTGCCTTCCACCAGATGGCTTTCTACCATCACGCCGACAATAGCATCTTCGCCGTGAGCTATCTGGGAACAGACATCGGCCCCCACTTCCATCTGCTTCTGGAACTGCTTGCAGGAGTTAGCGTGGCTGAAATCGATCATCACCCGCGCTTCCAGGCCAGATTTTTCCAGCCCCTGCTTCACTTCCGCCACGTGCTGCGCGCTGTAGTTCGGCTCTTTGCCGCCGCGCAGAATAATATGGCAGTCATCGTTACCGCTGGTGTTAACGATAGCGGAGTGTCCCCACTTGGTGACCGACAGGAAGCAGTGCGGCGCGCTGGCGGCGTTAATGGCGTCGATAGCCACTTTAATCGTACCGTCAGTACCGTTCTTAAAGCCCACCGGGCAGGAAAGGCCTGAGGCCAGCTCGCGGTGAACCTGAGATTCGGTGGTGCGTGCGCCAATGGCGCCCCAGCTCATCAGATCCGCCAGATACTGCGGCGTAATCATGTCCAGAAACTCACCGGCTGTCGGCAGACCGCTGTCGTTGATCTCCAGCAGCAGCTGGCGCGCAATCCGCAGACCGTCGTTGATGCGGAAGCTGTTATCCATACCGGGATCGTTGATCAACCCTTTCCAGCCCACGGTGGTACGCGGCTTTTCAAAATAGACCCGCATCACCACCTCAAGCTCGCCGCACAGTTCGTTGCGCAGCGCCAGCAGGCGTTGGGCGTACTCTTTGGCAGCGGCTGGATCGTGAATGGAGCAGGGCCCAATCACCACCAGCAGACGATCGTCCTGGCCGTGCAGGATCTGATGGATAGCCTGACGCGAAGCAGATACCGTACTGGCGGCGTTGGCAGTGGCAGGAAATTTTTCTAACAGTGCAACCGGAGGGAGAAGCTCATTGATCTCTTTGATTCGTAAGTCGTCGTTCTGATACATGCTGATTCCAGTGGAGCGTGATAATTTGCGCTATTGCAATGCCTTCAATCTATCGCGTCGTGGCTAAGGTGTAAACCGGGTTTTACACGCACGGTTTATCATTTCATCAATGAATAAAAAAAACAGAAAAAAACATCGCCAGAGAGTTAAACAAAGCTACACTTTCATATGTTAATGCTAAATCACCAAGAAAATAAAGAATTATGCGCTATTATTGGCGCAGGATATTCTGGTATCTGCGGATAGCTCAACCACTCGATGACAGGAGTACGATAATGCAGAAAACGCTCCCTCTTATTTTTGGTATGGTGCTCGCACTCTGTAGCGGCGCGGCACTGGCAGGCAGCGCTCATCACAACCCGGTAACCGGCGCCAGCGCTAACCCGGACTCTGAACTCCATTTAAGCCATAAGTGCGGCGGAGAAGGTCAGCCTCCCTGCCCCCACGAACAAGGCTAATCAATCATATTCGCGGGGCAGCACCAGAGTGCCCCTGTTTTTAACTCAATAACAACTGACGCAATAATGCTTTTAAAATCCCTCTGCCACAGTCAATAATAGCGTTACCCTGTCAGAATTTTCTGTGAAAACCATGGCTCACTCTCATACCCAAACCGCCAGCCCTCAGGACGCTAACGCCCGGCGCCTGCTGATAGCTTTTAGCATCACTGCGCTGTTTATGGTCGCCGAAGTGATTGGCGGTCTGATCTCCGGTTCGCTGGCGCTGCTGGCTGATGCCGGGCATATGCTCACCGATGCCGCAGCGCTGCTGGTGGCGTTACTGGCGGTTCATTTCGCCCGCCGCCCGGCAAGCGGGCGACATACCTTCGGATGGCTACGTCTGACCACCCTCGCCGCCTTTGTGAATGCCATCGCTCTGGTGGTCATTACCATTTTTATCGTCTGGGAAGCTATCGTCCGTTTCCAGAACCCCCAGCCGGTGGCGGGCAAAACCATGCTGATTATCGCCTTTGCCGGATTGCTCGCTAACCTGTTCTCATTCTGGGTGCTGCACGGAGGAGGCGAAGAGCGCAATATGAATGTGCGAGCCGCAGCGCTGCATGTTTTGGGAGATCTGTTAGGCTCCGTTGGCGCTATCGCCGCCGCGCTGGTGATATTGTGGACCGGCTGGACGCCCATCGACCCTATTCTGTCGGTGCTGGTCTCCTGCCTGGTACTGCGCAGCGCCTGGCGGCTGCTGAAAGAGAGTATGAATGAACTGATGGAAGGCGCGCCGGTAACGCTGGATATCGCGGCGCTGAAGCGCGACCTGTCACGCACTATTCCCGAAGTGCGCAACGTCCACCACGTACATATCTGGCTGGTCGGTGAGAAGCCGCTGATGACCCTGCACGTACAGGTGATTCCACCGCACGACCACGATGCGCTGCTGCATCGCATTCTCCACTTCCTGGCCCATGAGTATCAGATTGAGCACGCCACGGTACAGATGGAATACCAGCCCTGCCACGGCTCTGAGTGCGATCTAAACGAAAAAACGGCGCACCACCATCACCACCATCACTAGTCTACGATAGCGCGTGTGGCGAATGCTCACGCGCGCTGCGCATCCACAGTCGGGTGCCGTTCAGGGCGATAAAGGTCAGGATCAGGTACTCCAGCGCCATGGCCCATACGCCCTGTATCGCGAAAATCACCACGCTAATCACATTCACCGCACTCCACAGCAGCCAGTTTTCCACATATTTGCGGGTCATCAGAATCATCGCCACAATCGACAACACCATCATAGAGGCATCCCAGAACGGGAAGGCATCGGGAGAAAGTTCCGGCATGGTCGTCTGCAGACCGAAAATTCCCAGTACCGCCAGCGCTGCCCGGGTTAGCGCCGCAAAGACCGGATCGATCCATAACGTCATCATGATAATGGCCACCACACATACGGCAAGTAACAGTAACGCCTTAGGCAAGGGCAGCCAGCGAATGCGTAATTCAGGCCGTTGCCCGTCACTACTACGTGACCAGGCATACCAGCCGTAAATATTGGCGGCAAAGAAGAACAGCTGTAGTAGCAGACTGGCATAGAGCTGGATCTGGAAAAAAATAATCGCAAACAGCGTGACATTAATCAGCCCGAAGGGGTAATTGATAATCTTCTCCAGACTGGCCAGCCAGATACAGAGTAAACCGGCCAGGGTGCCTGCCGCCTCAATCCACGAAAGGTCGTAACCGCCCGCGCCGAGCGGTATATGCACCAGAATATTTTGGGTACCGAAAATTTGATAGATGTCCAATCTTAATTTCCCTCATGATGCCGTATTGGCTGGAGTGTATCTTACCCATGACAAGCGCTCTACCTTTCAAAACATCGCACTGCTATCGCTTTAAAGTTGATAATTATTATCATTTGTGATATAATGTTATTTAATATCAATAGATTAAAAAGGAGGTTTATTGCAGTATCTACGACCATTTACCCCCCCATCTCCAGCACAGCATGAGAAGCTAACAACACGGCTCACCTCTGCAAATATGTATCATGCAACCAGCTACCAACGCCTACTCCATTACCTGACCGAAACGCCAACAGCACTAAGCGCTGGCGATCTCTCAGCGGTAACGAATATTCCGCTGCCAACTACATATCGGGCATTACGCAGGCTGGCAGACAGAGGACTGGTCGATTGGTACACGGATAAGTCGGCGGTAGCACGCTGGTATGCTGTCCGCTCCGGCCACAATAAAAACTACTGCACCGCGTGCAACCGACCCTATGTTGAACATGAATGAAGATGAGGTAATAAAATGAAAAATAATACAAAAAATAGAAAAATCGATGCGGCGGTGCAGGCGCATATTGATGCCATTGCCGCAAAGTTTCAGCCTGACGACGCCGAACTACAGCGCCGGATTAACCAGGCTATCGCCCGGCATAACGCGTGCAATGCGAGCCAGGAATTCAGTGGCCCGCCGCCGGTAGCGATGCAGATTATGCAGGAGAAAATTCTTGATGGCTGGCGGTTCGACGGCGCTGCCCCAAATGCTGTCCGGTTCACCCCGAACGGTGCCCATATCAACATCAAACTATTCAAGCCGCATACTCTGATGGAATCGGAGCAGGAAGACCTTCGCCAGCGCGTAGAACTTGAATACAAGGAAGTGATGCTTGCCGATATGGAGCAGGCGATTGATGACCTGATGGCGGATGCCGCCAAAGATGCTCAACGACGCGCTGAAGAGCAGGCAGCAGCGGAGCAAGTTGCTATGCGGGAGCGTCTCCGGGAACTGCTTACCGGGACTGATGCTTGACATAATTAGCATTGCCATGAAATACTATCGTAGGGTTTTTATACCCGTAAACTTCGTTCGAAAAAATCCATCAGCCATAACTCCTTCTAAACCCCTTGTATTTAGCGGCGTCTGCCTGTGCTCATAGTGCAGGATTGGCGGTGGATTTAGGTAATACCTATCCTGCCCATCGTCTATCTCTTTTAATGAATTACTGGAGGTGTTCTGTTAACCAATACAACTACTGTTAGTAGCTATGCATACCATGCTCATGGCCGTTATGAAGCCATTGCTGATAGCTTTCTGTACGGCGACCACGCCTATCCTATAAACTCAACTGACAAATCCCGTGTTCGGCTGGATATCCTGACGCCGATGATGGAAGAACTTGATGCAATGCAGCGCACGTACAGCCGTGTCTTTGTCGCCCGCTTCGATCTTCGCCTGCCATCCGGCACCGCCGTTGAGACTGGCAACGAATGGATACGCCAGCTATTCAAGAAACTGCGGGAGCGTCTCAAGTCGAAGCATCGCCGCCCTGAGAGTATAACCTCACCAATCCGAGAGTTTGCTTACGGCTGGGTGCGTGAAAAAGAGAAGGCAAAGCAGGTTCACTATCATTGCTGGATTGCCCTGCCGCACCGGCAAGTCAGAAGTATTGGGACTGCGAATTGCGGGCTTGGTGGTGCCATTACAGAGGTCTGGTGTGATCTGACAGGCGGCAAGCCTTCGCTGGTGGAGTTCCCTGGTGGGGAGTATATTATTCTACGTGGGGAACCTGAGACGCTGGAAGAACCAGTCTGGCGGATCTCATACCTCGCCAAGGAGCGGGGAAAATTCTCGACGGGTCAGGGTGACCGCCTTTTCTCAACGTCAAAACTCAGGCATAAGTATCCCAACACCTAAATCTTTCCTGTAACGCCATTTAAGCAATTTTCATGCCAAGCATGCATTGGTATTGATGGTGATATAAAAATGGCGTACAGAGCCATACAGGGCGCTTAACGGGCATTTTCCTTCCCTCTTTCTGATTGATTTTTTATTTAATGCCCTTTTATCACCTTCAAGTGAACAAAACTTAATCACAGCCAATATTGTCAGAGATCTTCACGTACGATTTTCTCAGGTTAATAACACAAAAAAACTCCGCCGCAGCGGAGTCTCAGGAATGGTTAGTGCAGGCGCAGTGTTAGCCAGCCAGTTCCTTTTTGATCCTGTAGAAGGTGGCGCGGCTGATCCCTGCCGCCTTCATAATCAGCGCCGGTTTTACATTCTGCTCCAGCATCTCCTTCACGGCTTCCCGTGCCTGCATATCTTTTTCCTTCCCGGTATATGCTCCCGCCGCCTTTGCTCTTTCAATCCCCTGAGCCTGCCGCTTGCGACGAGTCTCATAGTCCTGCCGTGCCATTGTGGCAAGTATATCAATAAGCATCGCATTGACTGCCCGCAGGATGCCGCTGGTGAGATCGCTGCCAACCATTTCGACCATCTGCCAACTGGTTGGCAAATCCATTGAGACAATTACCAGATTCTTCTCGTCCAGGACTTTCTTTAGTTCTGCCCATTCCTGATGTTCCAGACGGCTCAGACGGTCGATAGCCTCCACCAGCAGAAGATCGCCGGACTCTGCTTCATTCAGCAACTGCATAAGTTCCGGGCGGTCAAGTTTGGCTCCGCTGGCGTTCTCAATATACTCACCGGCAATATTCCACTTCTTGCTACCTGCAAAGGTTCGCAGTGTTGCCAGTGCCCTGTCTGCGTGTTGCCCTTCAGTCGATGCCCGACAGTAGATACGAACGTTCATGATAAAGTCTCAATAAAGTGTTAATTTAATATCCATATGATACATTACCAATTTTTGTAGTCAATAAAGTCTTTTTAAACCCTATTGAGACTTATGTTTCATAGTCTATCTTGGGTATACCCAAACGAGACGGCATGCTACTGATGATGGCTACCTGATATTTTCAAAAGATCGACAGGGCACTTGCCCTTTCGGGACTGTACGTTAGACCGCTCTGCCCGTGCGCCGGTGATATTTGCTGGGGAAGGTTAAAACACTGCGGGTATGAAAGATTTTCATTACACTGGGGAGTTGGGGGATTACTCCCCCGGTCTTTTGCTAATCCAGCAGGTGACTCAGCGGCGTTAGCGTCACATAGATACTGTCGCCACGATCCTCTATGGTGATGGGCATATCGACACCGTTGGTCAGCATTGCATTGGCCCGGTAGTACTTCTCAGACACCTTCTTCAGATCCGTAACCTTGATGCACTGCACATCCGACTTTTCATCCTTGTATACCTCAGTCACCACCTCACAGGCTGATTGCCTAATGCTTTGATTATAATCTGTTATCTCCGTGATAAGAAATACGGCAACAACAATGGCGCTATGAACAGCAAACCATCCCCACCGATTCATTCCAACAGCCTTTGCCCGGATAAACGTATGCACTGGCGGGAAGATGAGGATCGCTAATGCGTCACCAATATAGTCCTGGAAAGATTTCTTCAGCTCTCTTCCATCAAGAACCGCACACGTAAATGCAGCAACATAAAATGCCACAAGTGAGGCCTTGTAACCAAAATTCAAAAAGTCAGCAACAAGAAGCGCCAGCGGTGTAGCCACGAACACATAGAAATATATATTGTTGATTTTAATGATATTATTATCTTTTGTAAGTTCCATTACCTTACTAACCCTCAGATTAAGATTAAAAAACACCCAAAATGAACCATGATACCGCTTGATCGATTTTGTCGATCAATTATTGGATTATTGATCATTAAAACTGATCAAGAAAGTGATTAGTTGCTTTAGTAGATAGTTTGAAAACGGTTGTTTATGGTCTGAATATCTGAGGCTGTGGAGTGCAAGAGATGAAGATTATTTCCTGTATTTTTATGATGTTACTGATTTCTCCAGCATGCTGGGCGGGGCGAATTACGATGAGCAATCCGGATGAGCAGGAGTTACAGGGAGGGAAGCGGCTATGTGTGTACAGCAACATTATCTACACATTCACCTACGTCACACGCTCGCAGTCTTGCCCTTACAGCAAGACGTTCGACACATCAGAGAATGAAAGATAATCAGATTTTTGTATATTTACCAACCAGTCAAATAATCATAAAATAACTGTGGGTAATAATAACAACATGAGGATTGAAAGAATGGCCGTTCCTGTTCACCTATGGCTAACCGATGATGGGGGAGCCACTATTAGAGGTTCCTCTGATGTTGCGGATCGTGAAGGAAGTATTGAGATTAGAGGGTTACATCATAACCTGAGCATCCCAACCGACAACAACACCGGCAAGCTGACCGGAACACGCCAGCACGCCCCCTTCCAGTTTGAAAAGGAAATCGACTCGTCCAGCCCTTACCTTTATAAAGCAGTTGCTACCGGACAAACACTAAAATCAGCCGAAATCAAATGGTATCACATTAATGATGCTGGTCAGGAAGTGGAGTACTTCAATATCCTGTTAGAGGGCGTGAAGGTTATATCTGTTACACCCATGATGCATGACACCCGAAACTGTCCGGGAACAGGCCATATGGAAAGTGTAGCGATGCGCTATGAAAAGATCACCTGGAAGTATGTTGACGGGAATATCCAGTATACAGACGCCTGGAACGAGCGCCCTACCGCCTAAAAGAAGAGGGGCAAATGCCCCTCAATCATATAACCACTTTCCAGCTTTAGCGGATTCTATGAGCATCCTGATAGTGAAGTCCGGGACAGGAATCGGCTCTATCTTCTTAAACGGATTCCAGGAAAAAGGTGTATCTGGGTAATAGGTGTTAATGTTGAAGTTGCCCCGATCGACATCGAAGCTTTTAAAAAACTCATCCATCATATCTTCTGCTTCACTGACATCCATACTTAAATCCGTATCAAAGTCAGTATCGGGGGTAAGTTCTACCTCTTTTCTTTTAAAGACGTATACCCCCGCATAAGGCCGGACAAGTTCATAAATCCGGTTTTCTATACCATCTACCATATCTTATCATTCCCCCGCGCGATTGCGTTATAATCCCGGACGGTTTTATATGTTATTTCTATCACGTCTGCGGAAAGAATAACAACGCCAACAAGCGGAATAGTGCGACCTACAAAGGTGCCAATATTACGCACCATCACCCTTCTTGCTGTCCAAGGTGTATAACCACCAATCCAGGTTGGAAGCCTGACACCAAAAGGAAACTTAACTTTTCCAAATACATTACGAGCCGCTTTAGATGCATGGGATGTACCTTTTAAAGCATCCTTGGGCTTAGTTCGTGTATCTAAGTCATTCCTTCCGGAAACAATCGCAACGACAGCACCAAAATCGGCAACACCTAATCCGAATTGCTCTACTGTTTTTTCACAGAAGATCATGAAAAGTAACGCGCTGGCGGAAAGATTCGACTTTCCCGCATAAAAATATGTGTTGTTAAGTTCTTCTACGGTATCCATCCCATTACCCTCGCCTGTTGGTGTTGTGGGCTAACTATACAGATGAATTTTCATACATTCCAGACATCAGGATGCCTCTCGATTCCGAAAGCTCCGCCAGTTCATCGTTCACCGAAAAAATCCTTCCCATTAAGGGGCTTATGCCCCATAGCTTCTATCATGGTGCGCGTGCTCTCCAGAGAATCGTAAGGTTTTGGTGATGGTAGCTGAAAATCAAAATCACCGGCAATCTCATCGGTTAGCATCTCCCAAAAACTGCTACGGACCCGATTCATAAATGTGTCCAGCGGTGTTATGCCATCTTGCTGGGTTAAATATTCAACGTAGGATTTTTCTTTTTTTCCATTGTTTAACTTCATGACCCCTTCACAGAGGTAGTTTACACCAGAGGGAAATATAACCCGGATAGACAGGGATTTATCATCACGCTTAGTTACTATAACTTTACCAAACAACCTTCTGACCAGTTCCCTGACTTCATGCCTGTGTGGGTGCGTAACGTCAGTTAATACCTCTGGTGTTAATTTCCGCGCCACCGCTAATAACTGATTTGTTATATCATCGTCACTGTTTCGTATGGCCTCCTGTTGGGACAGCTTATCCAGTTCCAGGAGTAAAGAATTTTTCTCGCTCTCAGCCCGCTGTAGCGCCATTACAAGACTGGCAATAGGGCCAGTTCCCATCTGGATCGCTGTAGTCAAATTCTCTATCTGTTTATTGAGGTTCTCTGCCTCTTCCCTACGCTGGTCAATCAATGGCTGGAGGCTCTCTAAATCGCTCCCATTAGCGGCTATATCGAGAGTGTTTGCTACCCAGACAGCACGGATAACACATGCCTCAAGCAACCTCCCCTGAACAGACCACGCCCGGCAGGTTGACACGTATTGCTGTCCACCAGCACAGACATATCTGATCCGTCCCTCTTTGGTATAGTACGTCATAGGAGTGTCGCAATGACCGCAACGCAGCAGGCCACCCAGTCCAGAAAGAAATGTTGTGGTTTTCCTCTCACTGCCAATCTTGATACGGTTGTTTTCCCGTATGTCGTTGAGCCGAGCAAATTCTTGTTCTGTACACAGTGGGGGATAGTAGTTCTGGAGGGTGTAGGAGCTACCACTAAGGGTCATCACCTTTTCCCCGATTAGTGCCCTACTCAGTCGCAACCGTTTTACAGTGGGAATAGTCCAGAAAGATCTTACTCGTTGCCTCGGGCCTTTGTTGCCCCTAGGTGCCGGGTACAGTTCCAAATGTTGGTTTAAATATGTTACAACCCGATAAGCTCCCCACCCCCGTAAAAAAAGCTCTACCGCCTTCTTTGCTGCTACCCAATGGACAGGGTGAGGCTTGACGGCTTCATACTGGGGACCAGATGCATCAATCCACCACGGCGCGCTACCCACGGCTTTAATGTTAACGGGCCTCCCTTGTTTATGACGTTCAACCAACGCCAGAGCATTACCCACCGTCCGCTTTTGCTTTGTCCTTGATTCCTCGTTGGCTCGTTCAAAAGCGAGGATGGAGAAGATCATAGCCATCACATCCTTTTCGCTCTCTGGCGTATGAATCCGTTTATCCTGCCCAGTGACAACCGTCATACCCAGAGATAATAAGCGCCGCAGAAGATCGTTAGATCTCATCGCTTCATCACGGCTCAGGCGATCGAGGTTTTCCACGTACAACCAAGAATCAGACGGAATAGCGCCAGCCTCAACGGCGGCGATGAAGTCGGCCAGCGCCCCCCGCTTTGAGTTCTTCCCACGGAAGGCGGAAACGCCTTCATCCCTGATTTCGTCATACTCAAGATCATGTTCAACCGCAAAAGCTTTAGCTGCGGCTGTCTGGCGGGCGAGTGTGGTCCCCTCTGACTGTCTGGAACTACTCCAGCGGATGTAGGAGAAGAGCTTTGGCATGGTGGGCATCCCTCTATGAAAAGAGGGATATTATAAAACGATGTTGCATCTAAACAACATTTGGGGTACTGAAGATATCCATTCGCCCTCCGGCGCCACACTATTATGCCTTTACAGACTGGCGCAGCGTCGCCGCAAAATCGAGCATGCGATTGAGCGGTAGCAGCGCCCGTTCACGCAGCGCCGGAGCCACATCGATCTCATGCTGCGCGCCGCCCTGTTCCAGACCGCGAGCGATGGCCTCAAGGCCGTTCATCGCCATCCAGGGACAGTGTGCACAGCTGCGACAGGTGGCTCCTTCCCCGGCGGTCGGCGCTTCCATCAGCTCTTTATCCGGGCAGGCCTGCTGCATTTTGTAGAAAATACCGCGATCGGTGGCGACAATCATCTGGCGCTGTGGCAGGCGACGAGCGGCGGCAATCAACTGACTGGTGGAACCAACCGCATCGGCGATATCCACCACGCTCTGGGGCGATTCAGGATGCACCAACACGGCAGCATCCGGATAAAGCGCCTTCATGCGCAGCAATCCCTGGGTTTTGAATTCGTCATGCACGATACAGGCGCCGTCCCAGCACAGTACGTCGGCACCGGTTTGCTTCTGTACGTAACGCCCCAGATGACGATCCGGCGCCCACAGGATCTTTTCGCCCATGGCATCGAGATGCTCAATCAGCTCCACGGCAATGCTGGAAGTCACCACCCAGTCGGCACGGGCCTTAACGGCTGCCGAGGTATTGGCATAGACCACCACGGTGCGATCCGGGTGCTTATCGCAAAATGCGTTAAAGGCGTCATCGGGGCAGCCGAGATCCAGCGAACATTCCGCGTCGAGCGTCGGCATCAATACCCGCTTTTCGGGGCTGAGGATCTTCGCGGTTTCGCCCATAAAACGCACCCCGGCAACCAGCAGCGTGGAGGCGGGATGGCTGGCGCCGAAGCGCGCCATTTCCAGCGAATCCGCCACGCAACCGCCGGTTTCTTCGGCAAGGGCCTGTATTTCAGGGTCAGTATAGTAATGCGCCACCATAACGGCATCGCGCGCTTTCAGCAGCGTTTTGATATGCTCTCGGTAGTGCCGCTTCTGCTCAGGGTTTAACGGCGCCGGCTTGGGCGGGAAGGGATAGATGGCCGTCTGGGGATCGAACATCACGCTCATCGCTAATCTCGTTTCGTCAACTTAACAAATATGGCCTTTACGCGCTCCGATGCCCATAAGAAGCCGCTAATCGTTTTATATGCTAAACAAGATAGCCGATCGTTTCCGCGTTGTCGTCTGTTATTTTACCCATAAGTAGGGGCCGGTGCTTCAGTGCGCTGCAAAACCTGCCTTGTGGAAGGGCAAGCAAAGCTATCATTGGGGTCGCTTTGCTTACAGGGCATTAACGGATACCGTATTTTTTCTCAGTCACGAATTTGGGCTCTTTCCAGTTGGGGCCTTTTTTATAACCACCTTTTCCATTAGATGATATATCACCTTTTTCTCGCATGTTTTTCACTAATGAAATCAACTCAATGTTTGATATCCGTTGAGTACCATACATAGTACAATATCCATCTAATTGAGGGTGAGATATCCCGTTCCCTTTTCGTCCCGATAAAAATAAAATGATATCCCGGATTTGTTCATTTTCAAACATAGGTTTAAAATCAATCATATATAATCTCTGAATTTATTCACCGCCAGATTTTAATGCTTCTAACCTGTATAGCAGAGAGCGCTCGCTACTTAATTTGTAGTCTTCCAGTGCTGCTGTATGAGTATTATTCCACGTAGTACCATCAACATCAGGTGATACTCCATCAGGATCCCTGGCGCCCGATAACGCTACAGCCCTCTGATTTTATGGATATAAAATCGTTTATCTGTTAGCTCTCCTTGCAAAATTTTCTCCAGACGCGTAATCATCACCTTATTCACATCCGACTCAGCAAATCGTTCGGTATGTACCAGAATTAATAAAATAAGGTAAGCAAAGCCAACTTTCCGGTTGGCTTTGCAAGTGTGATATTAGCTGATTCCGTATTTTTCTCAGTTACAAATTTAGGTTCTTTCCAGTTGGGACCTTTTTTATAGCTTTTCCCACCAAGAACACTACCATTATCCTCCAACTTTTTTGTCTCATGAATTAGCTTGATGTTATAAGATCTATATTTTTCATCGGCCTTATGTCTGCCAAAAAATCGGTCGATTGACGGATAGGACATGCCATCTTCTCTCCGGCTGACCAAAAACAAAATAACATCCGCCATATCTTCATTCTTAACCATTGCATCAAAATCAATCATTGACATACCTCAATATCTATTCCTGAAAAATCAAAGCTTCAGGCGTATACAAAAGCTTTTCATCAGAGCTCAACTGATAATCTTCCAGTGTCGCCGTATGAGTGTTATTCCATACTTCAGCTCGATTTTCTGGAAGAACACCATCCTTGATTCCAAGATTCCTGTAACGCTCCAGCTCTCTGATTTCATGGGTATAAAATCGTTTATCCGTATCGGTGGGCTGTAGCTCACCTTGCAAAATTTTCTCCAGACGGGCAATCATCACTTTGTTCGCATCCGACTCAGCAAATCGCCTGATATGTACCAGAATTAATAAAATAAGGTAAGCAAAGCCAACCTTCCGATTGGCTTTGAAAGTGTAATATTAGCTGATTCCGTATTTTTTCTCGGTCACGAATTTAGGTTCTTTCCAGTTGGGACCTTTTATTACCAGCATTTTATTTCCAAAATTGACAACCCCATCTCTGAGCATTTCGTCAAAGACTTTCGATAGTTCACCATTGCTAACAACATTAAATCGGTAACGAACAAAAAAATTATCCAACTGCGGATAACCAATCCCTTTTGTACAGCCAGCAAAGAAGGACACCACATCGTAAACTCTTTCTTTCTCAATCATAGCCTTAAAATCAATCATAGCTCTTCCCTTTTTGCTTGTTCCTCTGCCGCTTTTATAGCATCAGAAGAGTATAAAGGCTTATTTCGCTCATCTATTTTATAGTCTTCCAGAGTAGCGGAATGCGTATTGTTCCATATAGCTTTTTGTTCTTGAAAATTTTTGGGAACTGTACCGTCTTTTATGCCAAGGTTGCGATAACGCTCCAGCTCCCTGATTTCATGGGTATAAAATCGTTTATCCGTATCGGTGGGCTGTAGCTCACCTTGCAAAATTTTCTCCAGACGGGCAATCATCACCTTGTTCGCATCCGACTCAGCAAATCGTCCGGTATGCAGCTTCACCTTGTCCACCCCTTTCCGGTCAATACGGGCGCTCCTCCAGTCAAGATCCAGAATCGGGCCACCGCATTTTTTAGAATTATACTCCCGTCCGCTATATTTACCGACCGTATCCGTTTCCCCGTAGATATTACTGATAACGACATATACCGGCTCTATCCCGGTCCCTTTCGCATCCAGTCGCCAGTAAACAAAGTCAAACCAGCGTTGAGGATATGGCCACGGAGATGGCAATATAACCACGGGTTTCAGGACCTTAATCTCACTGCCGGTATGTACCGGCGTTACCGGCAACGGGCCGGTATTTCCGGTATGGGTTGTTCCCGATGGCGCAGGAACAGGATTAATTAATATCGTCCTGGGCGGCGTTGCCCCGACAGCCGGCAATGTAATGATATCCAGCCCGGTCGCTTCATCGCGCACGGGAGTGAGTACCGGTACTGTGCCGGGTATCCCTTCCCCCGTTTTGATGAGTTTCAGGCTCAGCTGGCCCTCTTCATAGCTGAGCGCAGCGCGAACAGGCAGCTCCACGCTGGTTGCCCCCTCTTCGAATTGAATCCCACTCTCAGAAAAGTTGTGGCCACTCATGGAGAGCATGGCATCGTAATCCCGCCCCGGCACCCGGTCGCTCCCTTCGCCTACTGGCGGCGAATAAAAAATAGAGGTTAATACCACGCCTCCAGCCAGCGCACTGGCTAATTCGGCAACTGCGCTGCGAATTCCCGCTGTCAAAGCCAGTTCGGCCGCACCGCTCAGTGTCATCGCTCCCGCTCCGGCCCATGAGAGCTGGGGTCCTCCCGGATTTCGCTCCGCGACAAGGGCGCCAGAGCCCGCCATCGCGTCATTTGCCGCCTGAGCCTGTTCAGCGCTATATAACGGCGCAGGTAACAGGCCGAGTATGGCAAGCGTACCGGCAATCTTTTCAAGCGTGCTGGCATTACACATCGCAATCCCTTTGCCATCAGCCCTGTCCATGACCCATGTCCAGCCTAAAGCGTTAAGCTTTTTCAGATAGCAATATTTTTTCTGAGATCTAAACAGGAACCTCCCGTCACCAAGATATTTGTATAACGGTTCCTGGCCCGGTAGCTGGCTTCTTTCAGCGCTCCCTTTTTCATTTTTATTCTCCAAAATAGCTCTCCTTGTTGAAAAAACTAACAACGGCCAGACTCCCTTTTTGGTCATCTGAAGACTTTGCGGCTATTTATAAAAAAAATAAAAATGAGCGTTTTAAAGAAATTCCAGGAAGTAATGATACGGGTGATAAGCTAACCTGGCGGGGACATTCCCTTCTGGCGCGGATCGGTATCCTCACGATAAGCTCATGACCTGATAAACGCTGCGCGGAGTAATGCCTTCTACCTTCTGGTATATGGGAAGGCCACACGGCCCCCTGGAGGCAATCTCAGGCGTTTTCATAGCGTGGCCAGATGGATTCCGGCATAACCGAACGGCGAAAAGGGAAGACAGGAAGATAGCCGTGAGTCTAATGCCCAGGCAGACACCAGGCTCACACGGAAACAGCAAGACGAAAAAAAGCCGCACCCTGATGACCAGGGTGCGGCTTTTCCACTTCCCCGGATGCCCTCAGGCGTCCCGGAAAGATATATTGGTGGGTCGTGCAGGGCTCGAACCTGCGACCAATTGATTAAAAGTCAACTGCTCTACCAACTGAGCTAACGACCCGCAAAGGGGGGTACGCATTTTTCGAAGTGGTGGGTCGTGCAGGGCTCGAACCTGCGACCAATTGATTAAAAGTCAACTGCTCTACCAACTGAGCTAACGACCCGCAAGGGGTATTACGCATCTTCGAAATGGTGGGTCGTGCAGGGCTCGAACCTGCGACCAATTGATTAAAAGTCAACTGCTCTACCAACTGAGCTAACGACCCGAAGTGGTGGGTGATGACGGGATCGAACCGCCGACCCCCTCCTTGTAAGGGAGGTGCTCTCCCGGCTGAGCTAATCACCCACTGCGTACTGCTACCAGATTTTAAAGTGGTGGGTCGTGCAGGGCTCGAACCTGCGACCAATTGATTAAAAGTCAACTGCTCTACCAACTGAGCTAACGACCCACTTTTCGTCACTACGGGTTAATCACTTAACCCCGGCAACGGCGGCATATATTACTGATTTAAGACGCTGACGCAACCTTAATTTTGGCAACCAACGTCTGACCGCTCAGGATTCACACGCCACGCGCAGAAAACCAGCATATTCAGGCTATGCCGCGCCCATCAGAGCGCGGAAAGTTTCTTTTGCGCCTGGGTAGCGGCGCTGGTGCCCGGATACTTGCTGATAACCTGCTGATAAACGGCCTTCGCTTTATCCTTGTCGCCTTTCTCCTGCATGATAGTCCCTACTTTGTAAAACGCATCAGGCGCTTTAGGAGACTTAGGATAGCTCTTCACCACCAGAGCGAAGTAGTGTACCGCGCTGTCCTTCTGTCCCTTGTTGTAGTAGAGCTGACCCAGCCAGTAGTTAGCGTTGGGCTGATAGGTGGAGTCAGGGTACTTTTTCACAAAGTTCTGGAATGCCGCAACCGCCTCATCGCTACGCTTTGCCTGTACCAGCGCAAAGGCGGCATTATAGTCGCTGTTGGCATCACCGCCCTGAACCGCCTTTCCCGCATTACCGGTCTCCTGGGAAGCCGCACCCGCTGCTGCGCCCTGCGCTGGCGCATCGCTTTGAGCCCCTGCGTTTCCCTGCTGCTGTCCGGCATTACCACCGTTCAGGCTCTCTATCTGCAGCAGAATCTGCTTCTGGCGTTCGACAACCTGGTTGAGCTGGTACTGGTTTTCCTGGATCTGACCGCGCAGCTGAGCGATATCCGTCTGGTTATCGGCAGCCTGCTGCTGGAGTTGAGTTAATAGCTGGCTGTGCGCATTGCTGATGCGCTCGAGTTGGGTGACCCGGTCTTCGACCGAGCCGGAACCGACGTTACTGATTGACGCCTGGGCATGAGCGGCCCCCAGAGGGGCCGCTACGCCAACCAGCAACGACAGAGCCATCAGAGATTGTCTGAAGTTACTGCTCATGCCGTTCTCTTAGTAGACCAGTACCGCACGACGGTTTTTAGCGTAAGCCGCTTCGTCGTGACCCAGTACTGCGGGTTTCTCTTTACCGTAGGAGACAATGGCTATCTGGTCGGCAGACACGCCTTTACCCTGCAGGTACATTTTCACCGCGTTCGCGCGGCGCTCGCCCAGGGCGATGTTATATTCCGGCGTACCACGCTCGTCCGCATGACCTTCGATGGTCACTTTGTAAGAGGGGTTGTTACGCAGGAAGGTCGCATGGGCGTCCAGCATCTGCTGGAACTCAGAGTTAACGTCAAAGCTGTCGTAGCCGAAGTAAACGATGTTGTTCTGCTGCAGCTGCTGCATCTGCAGACGCGCCTGCTCGTCGGCAGACATGTTGCCGTTGCCGCCGTTGGCGCCGGTCATTCCGCTGCCTGCGCCCATCATGCCGCCAGCACCGCTCTGATCGTTGTCGGCGCTCTTATTGGAGCTACAGGCAGCAATCGCCATCACAGGCAGCGCCAGCATCAGCCCTTTCAGCACTTTGTTCAGTTGCATTTTCTTATCCTTAACTCATCACAATTGTTATCAGAGATACGGCGACCAGGCAGGAGATTTGACCTGCCCATCAGTAGCCGGTAGACGCGCTTTGAAACGCCCGTCTGTTGAAACCAGGTTCAGCACGGAGCCCATCCCCTGGGAAGAGCTATAGATAACCATTGTGCCGTTCGGTGCCAGACTTGGCGTCTCATCCAGGAACGTGGAGCTCAGCGTTTGTACGCCCCCCGTCGCCAGATCCTGTTTGGCGATGTTCTGCTTGCCGTTGTTGGAGCTGACCATAACCATAGATTTACCGTCGCCGCTGACGTCCGCATCCTGATTCTGGGCACCTTCCCAGGTCAGACGCTGCGCCGCGCCGCCGTTAATATTCATTTTATACACCTGAGGGCGACCCGCCTGATCGGAGGTAAAGGCCAGGTTCTGGCTGTCCGGGAACCATGTCGGCTCGGTGTTGTTGCTGCGACCATTAGTCACCTGACGCATCTGGCCAGAAGCCAGGTCCATCACGTACAGCTGCAGACTCCCCGTTTTAGAGAGCGCAAAGGCCAGCTTACTGCCATCCGGCGAGAAGGCCGGAGCCCCGTTATGACGCGGGAAGGACGCTATCTGACGCACGTTGCCGTTAGACAGCGTCTGCACCACCAGCGCAGAGCGACCGCTTTCGAAGGTCACATAGGCCAGCTTGCTGCCATCCGGCGACCAGGCCGGCGACATCAGCGGCTGAGCGGAGCGATGCACCACAAACTGGTTATAGCCGTCATAGTCGGAGACCCGCAGTTCGTAAGGGAACTGACCGCCGTTGGTCTGTACCACGTAAGCGATACGGGTGCGGAACGCCCCTTTAATGCCGGTGAGCTTTTCAAAGACCTCATCGCTGGCGGTGTGCGCCGCATAACGCAGCCACTGCTTATTCACCTTATATGAGTTCTGAGCCAGTACCGTGCCCGGGGAGCCGCCGGTATCTACCAACTGATACGCAACGGTGTAGCCGCCATCCGGATTCGGTGTAACCTGCCCGACCACCACGGCATCAATACCCAGCGCGGACCAGGCCTGAGGCTGAACTTCCTGAGCAGAGCCCGGCTGCTGCGGCAGACGCGCGCGCTCCAGCGGATTAAATTTACCGCTGTTACGTAGATCCGCTGCCACGATCTCGCCGATGTCTTCCGGCGCGGCGCCCTGGCCGGCCCACTTAAATGGCGCAACGCCGATAGGACGCGCGGAGTCCACCCCCTGGGTGATCTCAATTCGAACTTCCGCGTGCAGGACGGCTGCCCACAGCATCAGAAAACTTAATGCGACTCGTAATGCCTGCTTCATCTTATCTCCCTTATCCGGGCCAGAAACCCACGATAATTTAGCAGAAGGTTAACAAACCGGTGTAGTGATAACGCTCAAATCCTGCGCTTTATCAGAAGGCGACGACCGACGACAGCGTTCTGCTGATGTCGGATCTGGCGCATCCCCGAAGCCCTGCCCCGGGGATGCGCATCTGTCGCCACCTGAATTATGCAGGATGATATCCGCTTGCGCTGTCCTCAGGGCTTAAAGTCCAGCGGCGCGTTTTTAAATACCTCATAAACGGCCTGACTGGGTGGCTTAGGCATATGCGCCTGACGCGCCGCCGCTACGGCTGCACGGCACAACGCAGGATCGCCCCCCTCGGACTGCACATCCAGTAACAGCCCGTCTGGCGCCAGCTTCACGCGCAGCGTACAGGTCTTGCCGGCATACGAAGAGGCATCGTAAAACTTGCTCTCGATCGCTGACTTGATCTGCGCTGCATAGCTGTTGATCTCCGCGCCCGATGCGCCGTTATGCTTATTATTCCCCTGCCCGGCCGGCGCAGCATTATTTCCCTGCGCGCCGCCGCCGGTTTTCGGCGCATTCTTACTCGAGCTCAAATCGCCCAGTAGATCGTCCACGCCCTGCGCCGACGCGGCTTTTTCAGCAGCGGCTTTCTTCTCGGCGGCGGCCTTCGCTTTTTCCGCTGCGGCCTTCTTCGCGGCAGCGGCTTTTTCAGCCGCGGCTTTTTCGGCGGCGGCTTTCTTCGCTGCTTCCTGCTCGGCCTTACGTTCGGCTTCCTGCTGGGCTTTCTTCGCCGCCTCTTCCTGCGCCTTTTTCTGGGCCGCAGCCGCTTTTGCAGCTTCTTCTTCAGCCTGTTTCTTCGCTTTAGCCGCAGCCGCCTTCGCTTCTGCCTCGGCTTTCGCCTTTGCAGCGGCGGCGGCCTCTTCGGCCTGCTGTTTTTGCTGTTCAGCGCGCTTCGCCGCTTCCTCAGTCTCTTTCTGCTGCTCGCGGGCCTTTTCCTGCGCCTCCAGCCGCTCTTTCTCCAGCTGTTTCAGACGCGCCTGTTCAGCGGCCTGCTTTTGGCGCAGCTCTTCCGCCTGCTGCTGAGCCTGCTTTTCACGCTGCTCGCGAGCGCGGCGGGCGCTTGCCTGCTGCTGCTGTTCACGATTGTACTGCTGTACCACGGCACCGGGATCGACCATCACGGCATCGATAGCCCCTCCGCCGCCGCCTGCGGACTCATCGATATGTTCATCGAATGAACTCCAGATCAGCAGCGCAATCAGCAGAATATGCAGCACCACTGAAACGATAATCGCCCGCTTCAGCTTCGCATTTTCTTCGCTTGCCTTTGACACTCCAGGTTCCCCAAAACTGTTCGGTTAAGACAGCCGCTCATCAGATAGGCTGGGTCATTAACCCGACGGACTTAACACCTGCCTGATGCAGCAGATTCAAGGCCTTAATCACTTCGTCGTAAGGCACCTCTTTGGCGCCGCCAATCAGGAAGACCGTCTTCGGGTTTTCCTGCAGACGACGCTGCGCTTCCGCCGCCACCTGCTCTGAAGGCAGCTGATCCATACGATCTTTACCTACGACAATGCTGTATTGCCCGACGCCCGCCACCTCGACGATCACCGGCGGTTCGTCCTGGGTGCTGACTGTTTTCGAGTCGGTCGCATCCGGCAGATCCACCTCAACGCTCTGGGTGATGATCGGCGCCGTTGCCATAAAGATCAGTAACAGCACCAGCAATACATCCAGAAGTGGAACGATATTGATTTCAGACTTCAGCTCGCGCCGACGCCGTCCACGTATTCTGGCCATGGTTTACCCCTTGCTGCTTTCGCTGGTACTGAAAGCCTGACGGTGCAGGATGGCGGTGAACTCCTCCATAAAGTTGTCATAATTCAGTTCCAGCTTGTTCACCCGCTGGTTGAGACGGTTGTACGCCATCACGGCCGGGATCGCGGCGAACAAACCGATCGCGGTCGCGATCAGCGCTTCGGCGATACCCGGCGCCACCATCTGCAGGGTGGCCTGCTTCACGGCCCCCAGGGCGATAAAGGCATGCATAATCCCCCATACGGTACCAAACAGACCGATATATGGGCTGATAGAGCCTACGGTGCCAAGGAACGGAATATGGGTTTCCAGATTTTCCAGTTCACGGTTCATGGAGATACGCATGGCGCGCGACGCCCCTTCCACGACCGCTTCTGGCGCGTGGCTGTTGGCGCGATGCAGACGAGCGAACTCTTTAAAGCCGGAATAAAAAATCTGTTCGGAGCCCGCAAGATTGTCACGGCGCCCCTGGCTTTCCTGATAGAGCCGTGAAAGCTCAATACCGGACCAGAATTTGTCTTCAAAGGCTTCAGCTTCACGCGCCGCCGAATTCAGGATACGGGTGCGCTGGATAATGATTGCCCAGGAGGCAATGGAAAAACCAATCAAAATCAACATGATGAGTTTGACCAGCAGACTTGCTTTCAGAAACAAGTCGATGATATTCATGTCAGTCACTGCTTAAACTCCGCGACGATAGACTTGGGAAGCGCTCGGGGCTTCATAGTGGTTGGATCAACGCAAACGATCAGGACCTCAGCTTCATTCAGGGTTTTGCCGTCGGCGTTAACAATTTTCTGTGAGAATACGAGCGATGTGCCGCGCATGGAAACGATGTGGGTCTGAATCTCCAGCATATCGTCCAGTCGGGCGGGAGCCAGGTACTCCAGGTTCATTCTGCGCACAACAAAAGCCACCTGCTCTTCCAACAGCACCTGCTGACTAAAGTGGTGGTGGCGCAACATCTCGGTACGCGCTCGTTCATAAAAGGCAACGTAACTGGCATGGTAAACCATGCCACCGGCATCGGTGTCTTCGTAATAGACACGAACCGGCCATCGAAATAGCTCAACGTTCACTTTACATCCCGGTAATGCCAATAAACGTAGCTACTATACGCAAGCGGAACAGGGTTGGGAATGGGGGGAAGCCTGGGAAGCGTAAATATATTTATGGGCTGGTTACAGCCCATAAATGCGGCCTGAGGCCGCTTCACGAAAAGAAAAACGCAATGCCGATTAACAGCACGGGAAGTGCGATTATTGGACAAAAAACGCCCTTCCAGAGCGCCTTTTTCGGACGAAACCCTACTCCATGGATCACACCAGCACAGACGGCCCACATAAGCCCAAAGCCGTGCCAGATGGAAAGCGCACTGGTCTTCGCGGCAAACCGGGAAGGATCCCAGAAAATACAGCCTGCCAGAACCAGCGCCAGAAGCAGGGAAAGGGCCCGTAACGGGCCCCTGTCCATTATCGCGTAAAGTCGGGTAACGGCTGACTCAATCACGATTTTTCTTTAACGTCTTTTGAAGACTCGGCCTGCTCAATGGCCAGTGCGGTGACGATCCCAAAGGCACAGGCCAGCAGCGTCCCCAGAATCCATGCAAAATACCACATGCTTAACTCCTTACTCAGTACAGAGAGTTGCTGTTGCTTTCAATATGCTCTTTGGTGATGCGGCCGAACATCTTCCAGTAACACCAGCTGGTGTACAGCAGAATAATCGGGACAAACACGATAGCAACATAGGTCATCAGGTTCAGCGTCAGCTGGCTGGAAGTGGCATCCCACATTGTCAGGCTGGCGTTCATCATAATGCTGGACGGCATAATGAACGGGAACATGGCGATACCCGCGGTCAGAATTACACAGGCCAGCGTCAGAGAAGAGAACAGGAAGGCCCAGGCCCCTTTCTCCATGCGCGAGCACAGCACGGTCAACAGCGGCAGCACCACGCCCAGCGCCGGGATAGCCCACAGCGCAGGCATATTCTGGAAGTTCACCAGCCAGGCGCCGGCTTCGCGAGCCACTTCTTTGGTCAGCGGGTTAGAAGCCGCATGGGTATCGATGGTCGAGTTCACCACGTAACCGTCGATACCATAGACCACCCACACGCCTGCCAGGATGAAGCAGACCATCATCACCAGCGCGGTTACCTGCGCAGTCGTACGGGCGCGCAGGTGCAGCTCACCGGTGGTACGCATCTGCAGGTAGGTCGCCCCCTGAGTCAGGATCATTGCCACGCTGATAACGCCAGCTAACAGACCAAACGGATTCAGCAACTGGAAGAAGTTACCGGTGTAAGTCAGACGCAGGTATTCATCCACGCTGAAAGGCACGCCCTGCAGCAGGTTACCGAAGGCCACGCCAATCACCAGCGGCGGCACAAAGCTACCGATAAAGATGCCCCAGTCCCACATGTTGCGCCAGCCGTTGTCTTCAATCTTAGAACGGTAGTCAAAACCGACCGGACGGAAGAACAGAGAGGCCAGAACCAGAATCATCGCGACATAGAACCCGGAGAAGGCTGCGGCATAAACCATCGGCCAGGCGGCGAACAGCGCCCCCCCGGCGGTGATCAGCCATACCTGGTTACCATCCCAGTGCGGCGCGATGCTGTTAATCATCACGCGGCGCTCGGTATCGCTACGCCCCAGGAAACGGGTCAGCATGCCGACCCCCATGTCGAATCCATCGGTGACCGCAAAACCAATCAGCAGAATGCCGATCAGCAGCCACCAGATAAAACGTAATACTTCATAATCGATCATTTCTCGACTCCTGTCTTATCGTGCCGGCTGAGAGGCAGCGCTGGACTGTTCAAAGTGATAGCGTCCGGTTTTCAGGCTGCTCGGCCCAAGACGCGCAAATTTGAACATCAGGAACAGTTCAGCCACCAGGAACAGCGTATAGAGGCCGCAGATCAGCACCATGGAGAAGATCAGGTCGCCCGCGCTCAGGGTTGAGTGGGCCACCGCCGTCGGCAGTACCTCACCTATCGCCCAGGGTTGACGACCGTATTCCGCGACAAACCAGCCGGCTTCTACCGCTATCCAGGGCAGCGGCAGACCATAAAACGCGGCACGCAGTACCCATTTTTTCTCGCCCACGCGGTTACGCAGTACCGTCCAGAACGAGGCGGCAATGATTATCAGCAGCAGGAAGCCACAGGCCACCATGATACGGAAGGCGAAGTAGAGCGGCAGTACGCTGGGAATAGAGTCTTTGGTCGCCATCTGAATCTGCTCTTCCGTCGCGTCACTGACGTTTTCGGTATAGCGTTTCAGCAGCAGGCCGTAGCCCAGATCGTTTTTCACGGCGTTAAAGCGATCGCGCACGCCCTGGTCGGTAGAGCCGGCACGCAGCTCTTCCAGCAGCTTGTAGGCAGTCATCCCGTTACGGATACGTCCTTCATGCTGCTCCATCAGATCTTTCAGGCCAGTGACCTGCTTATCCACGGAGCGAGTAGCAATCAGGCCCAGCGCGTAAGGAATCTGAATCTGGAAGCGGTTTTCCTGCTTTTCCTGATCGGGGATGCCGAACAGTGTGAAGGCCGCTGGCGCAGGTTGAGTTTCCCATTCGGCTTCAATAGCAGCCAGTTTAGTCTTCTGCACGTCGCCCATTTCGTAACCAGATTCATCACCCAGCACGATAACCGACAGCACCGCAGCCATACCGAAGCTGGCGGCAATGGCGAAGGAGCGTTTAGCAAAAGCGAAATCGCGCCCTTTCAGCATGTACCAGGCGCTGATAGCCAGGACGAACATGGCGCCAGTGACATAGCCAGATGCAACGGTGTGAACGAATTTCACCTGTGCAACCGGGTTCAGCACCAGCTCGGAGAAGCTGACCATCTCCATGCGCATGGTTTCGAAGTTGAAGTCAGAGGCGATGGGGTTCTGCATCCAGCCGTTGGCGACCAGGATCCAGAGAGCGGAAAGGTTGGAGCCCAGCGCAACCAGCCAGGTGACCGCCATGTGCTGCACCTTGCCCAGCCGATCCCAGCCAAAGAAGAACAGCCCCACAAAAGTGGACTCAAGGAAGAAGGCCATCAGACCTTCGATTGCCAGCGGAGCGCCAAAGATGTCGCCCACATAGTGAGAGTAGTAGGACCAGTTGGTTCCGAACTGGAACTCCATGGTCAGACCGGTTGCAACCCCCAGAGCGAAGTTAATCCCGAATAACTTGCCCCAGAACTTGGTCATATCTTTATAGATTTGTTTGCCGGTCAGCACGTAGACCGTTTCCATGATGGCCAACAGGAACGCCATACCCAGCGTCAGCGGCACAAACAGGAAGTGGTACATCGCGGTCAAGGCAAACTGTAAGCGCGACAGTTCGACTATATCAAACATCTTGACTCCTTGCTCTTCGCATGAAGACTCCGAACGCAGCACACCGGATAGCCGGTACGCCACAACGCATGCCCCAATGGAAATACATTCGCTCCCTAACCCAAGGCGTCATCCATAGTGAAAAGGATAAGCGCCAGGAGAAAGTTTACAAATACGTTAAAAAAAATACCAAATAGATCCGCAATATATTACGCCGCAAAAACCTTACGATAAATAGGTTTTTGCTGGTAGAAATTTGCATTTCTCGACGGTGATCAATATATAGCGAATTTAACCGATAAGAGCCAGTTTGATCTGGCGCAAATACGACGTTTTTTTACTCCTTTGCAACGCCTTGTGTATTGATTTAGCGCAAATTATTTCACCACTGTTAACGCAAAACACATTTTTAATCCATGCGGTAAAATGAGTGTTAAATTTATGTTTCTTCGATACTGCGTTTCGGTTTCTGGAAATATCTGTAGAGCGCACGGAATGGGTTTATTTAACCTGAATTGCGGATTCACTTATTCGTGGATAATCATGAAAATTATAACGACTATCACAGTAATTTTTCTTTTTACTTCTCCTGATGTTTATTTATAACAATAAGCATACCTTTTGGCTTCATTTTCAATAACAAGCCATTAGCAAAACTCGGCTTTGTCCCCTCCCCTGTTGCGATCTTACCGGTCAGCAGCCATAAAAAAGGCCACCCAGAGGTGGCCAACCATGTCGAATTTTATCTTATTAGTAGAATAAATTACTGCGGTAGTACGGTTTTCAGCGCTTCGCCGATATCTGCCAGGCTACGAACAGTCTTCACGCCTGCGGCTTCCAGCGCGGCGAATTTCTCGTCAGCGGTACCTTTACCACCGGCGATGATCGCGCCCGCATGGCCCATGCGCTTGCCTTTTGGCGCGGTAACGCCAGCAATGTAGGCCACAACCGGTTTAGTGACGTTCTCTTTGATGTAAGCAGCGGCTTCTTCTTCCGCGCTGCCGCCGATCTCACCGATCATCACAATCGCTTCGGTCTGCGGATCGTCCTGGAACATTTTGAGAATATCGATAAAGCTGGAGCCCGGAATCGGATCGCCGCCGATACCGACGCAGGTAGACTGACCGAAGCCGTAGTCGGTGGTCTGCTTAACCGCTTCATAGGTCAGGGTACCGGAGCGGGAAACGATGCCCACTTTACCCGGCTGATGGATGTGGCCCGGCTGGATACCGATCTTGCACTCGCCCGGCGTGATAACGCCAGGGCAGTTCGGACCAATCATCCGTACGCCAGCTTCGTCCAGTTTTACCTTCACGGTCAGCATATCCAGAGTCGGAATACCTTCGGTGATGGTGATAATCAGTTTAATACCTGCATCAATGGCTTCCAGGATGGAATCTTTGCAGAACGGAGCCGGAACATAGATAACGGACGCGGTGGCGCCAGTCTGCTCTACCGCCTCACGCACAGTGTTAAACACCGGCAGGCCCAGATGGGTGGTGCCGCCTTTGCCCGGCGTTACGCCGCCGACCATCTGAGTACCGTATGCGATCGCCTGTTCGGAGTGGAAGGTACCCTGACTGCCGGTGAAGCCCTGGCAGATCACTTTGGTGTTTTTATCGATCAAAATGGACATTATTTCCCCTCCACAGCAGCGACAACCTGCTGCGCCGCATCGGTAAGACTGGTTGCTGCAATGATGTTCAGACCGCTTTCGGCCAGCTTCTGGGCGCCCAGGTCGGCATTGTTGCCTTCCAGACGTACTACAACCGGTACGCTCACGCCCACTTCGGCAACGGCGCCGATGATGCCGTCGGCGATCAGATCGCAACGGACGATACCGCCGAAGATGTTCACCAGAACGGCCTTCACATTGTCGTCAGACAGGATGATCTTAAAGGCTTCGGTAACGCGCTCTTTGGTCGCGCCGCCGCCGACATCGAGGAAGTTAGCCGGCTGACCGCCGTGCAGTTTCACGATGTCCATGGTGCCCATCGCCAGACCGGCGCCGTTTACCATGCAGCCGATGTTGCCATCCAGCGCCACGTAGTTCAGCTCCCACTGAGCCGCACGCGCTTCACGCTCGTCTTCCTGGCTCGGGTCATGCATTTCACGCAGTTCCGGCTGGCGGAACAGCGCATTGCTGTCAACGCCCAGTTTGCCATCAAGGCAGATCAGATCGCCCTGGGTGGTGATCACCAGCGGGTTGATCTCAACCAGCGCCAGATCGCGCTCCAGGAACAGCGTCGCCAGGCCCATGAAGATCTTGCTGAACTGCTGAACCTGCTTGCCTTCCAGACCCAGTTTAAAAGCCAGTTCGCGGCCCTGGTAAGGCATCGGACCGGTTAACGGATCCAGCGCCACTTTATGGATCAGGTGCGGCGTCTCTTCCGCCACTTTTTCGATCTCCACACCGCCTTCGGTAGAGGCCATAAAGACCACGCGACGGCTGCTGCGATCGACAACGGCGCCCAGGTACAGCTCTTTATCGATATCGGTCGCGCCTTCAACCAGGATCTGGTTAACCGGCTGGCCGTTAGCATCGGTCTGGTAGGTGACCAGATTTTTGCCCAGCCACTGCTCGGCAAAATTGCGAATATCTTCTTTGCTGTTAACCACTTTTACGCCGCCCGCTTTACCGCGACCGCCGGCGTGTACCTGACATTTAACGACCCACGGACCGGCACCAATTTTGGACGCCGCCTCTTCCGCTTCGCGCGGAGTGGTACAGGCATAACCCACCGGAGCCGGCAAGCCATACCGGGCAAACAGCTGTTTCGCCTGATATTCGTGTAAGTTCATGTGTTCTATCCATTAAGGCTAAGGAGCATTAGCGCTCGGAGTACTGAATACCGCCCCGTTCGCGGGGCGGCCTGTTACGGCGGGCGTCTTGCCCTTATACGTCCAGCAGCAGACGCGTCGGATCTTCCAGCATCTCTTTAATTGCGACCAGGAAGCCTACGGATTCACGGCCATCGATCTGACGGTGATCGTAGGAGAGCGCCAGATACATCATCGGCAGGATTTCGACCTGGCCGTTGACCGCCATCGGGCGTTCTTTAATGGCATGCATGCCCAGAATCGCGCTCTGAGGCGGGTTGATGATCGGCGTGGACATCAGGGAGCCGAATACCCCACCATTGGTGATGGTGAAGTTACCACCGGTCAGTTCGTCCACGGTCAGCTTGCCGTCACGCCCTTTCACCGCCAGCTCTTTAATGCGTTTTTCGATATCGGCCATGCCCAGCAGATCGACATCTTTCAGCACCGGCGTCACCAGACCACGCGGAGTGGAAACAGCGATGCTGACGTCAAAGTAGTTGTGGTAAACCACGTCTTCGCCGTCGATGGAAGCATTCACTTCCGGGTAACGCTTCAGCGCTTCCACTACTGCCTTAATATAGAAGGACATAAAGCCCAGACGCACGCCGTGACGCTTCTCGAAGACTTCGCCGTACTGCTTACGCAGGGTCATGATCGGCTTCATGTTCACTTCGTTGAAGGTGGTCAGCATCGCGGTGGAGTTTTTGGCTTCCAGCAGACGTTCGGCCACGCGCTTACGCAGGCGAGTCATCGGCACGCGCTTCTCGGAGCGGTTACCCAGCTGCGGCTGTGCGGCCGGCTGTTCTGCGGCCGCTTTGCTGCCGCCGGACTGCTGGGCCAGGTGCTTCTCGACATCTTCTTTGGTCAGACGACCGCCAACACCGCTCCCTTTAATGGCTGCGGCATCCAGGCTGTGCTCCGACAGCAGACGGCGAACCGCCGGGCTGAGCGCATCGTTGCTCTGCTCTTCCAGAGAGGCAGAGTGACGCTGAGCCGGGGTGGACTCTTTGGTGTCCGCTTTGGCGTTGCTCTCTTTACCGCCGCTGTCGCCTTCACGCAGGCGTCCCAGCGCCTGACGAGAGGTGACGGTCGCCCCCTCTTCTTCCAGGATGGCTTCCAGCACCCCGTCGGAAACGGCAGGCACTTCCAGCACGACTTTGTCGGTTTCAATTTCTACCAGCACTTCATCACGCTGGACGCTGTCCCCCGGCTGCTTGTGCCAGGTCGCCACGGTGGCGTCGGCAACAGACTCAGGAAGATCGGGAACAAGAATATCTACGCTACTCATTATTTATCCTTTGAATTAATCGACGTTCAGCGCGTCGTTGACCAGATCCTGTTGTTGTTTCTGGTGAACTGACATATATCCAACCGCAGGCGATGCCGATGCGGGGCGACCTGCATAACGCAGCGTGGCCTGTGACGGAATCGCTTCACGGAAGTGGTGTTGGCTACAGTACCAGGCGCCCTGGTTAAGCGGCTCTTCCTGACACCAGACAAAATCGCGTACGTGGGCGAACGGCTTCAGTACTTCCTGCACCACCTGGTGCGGGAACGGATAGAGCTGTTCGATGCGCACGATGGCAACATCTTTCTGATCGTTCTTGCGGCGCTGTTCCAGCAGGTCGTAATAGACCTTCCCGGAACAGAAGACAACGCGCTTAACGGCCTTCGGATCCAGCTCGTCAATTTCACCGATAGCCGGCTGGAAGGTGCCGTTGGCCAGCTCATCCAGGCTCGAAATCGCCAGCGGATGACGCAGCAGAGACTTGGGCGACATCACCACCAGCGGGCGGCGCATACCGCGCAGCGCCTGACGACGCAGCATGTGGTAGACCTGAGCCGGAGTGGAAGGCACGCAGACCTGCATGTTCTGCTCGGCGCAGAGCTGCAGATAGCGCTCCAGGCGAGCGGAGGAGTGTTCCGGCCCCTGACCTTCATAGCCGTGAGGCAGCAGCATCACCAGGCCACACATCCGGCCCCATTTCTGCTCGCCGGAGCTGATGAACTGGTCGATCACCACCTGGGCGCCGTTGGCGAAGTCGCCGAACTGGGCTTCCCAGATAGTCAGGGTGCGGGGCTCTGCGGTGGCATAGCCATATTCAAAGGCCAGAACCGCCTCTTCCGACAGCACCGAATCCCACACTTTGAAGTCACCCTGGCCGTTGTGAACGTGGGCCAGCGGGGTCCAGGTGGAGCCGTTAGTCTGATTGTGAATGACCGCATGACGGTGGAAGAAGGTCCCGCGACCGGAATCTTCACCGGAGATACGTACCGGAATGCCTTCATCCACCAGGGTGGCGTAGGCCAGGTTTTCCGCGGCGCCCCAGTCGAACGGCTTATCGCCGTTGGCCATGGACTGACGGTCGTTGTAGATTTTCGCTACCCGCGACTGCATCGCGATGGTGTCCGGCACGCTGCTGATGCGCTTAGCCAGCTCCTGCAAACGCTTCATCTCTACTTTGCTCGGGTAGTTTTCGTCCCACTCATGGTTCAGATACGGGGACCAGGTGAAGGAGTGCATATTCATCGGACGCCACTCGTCCACCACGCATTCGCCAGCATCCAGCTTATCGCGGTAAACGTTGACCATTTCGGTGGCATCTTCCAGGGTGGCGATCTTCTGCTGCTCCAGACGATCGGCGTAGATCTTACGCGGCGTCGGGTGCTTTTTGATCTTTTGATACATCAGCGGCTGAGTCGCGCTCGGCTCATCGGCTTCGTTATGGCCGTGGCGGCGATAGCAGACCAGATCGATAAAGACGTCACGCTTAAAGGTGTTACGGAAATCCAGCGCCAGACGCGTCACGAAGGCGACCGCTTCCGGATCGTCAGCATTGACGTGGAAAATCGGCGCCTGAACCATCTTACCGATGTCGGTGCAGTACGGGGTGGAGCGCGCATCTTCAGGATTCGAGGTGGTAAAGCCCACCTGGTTGTTAATCACAATGCGTACCGTGCCGCCCACTTCATAACCGCGAGCCTTGGACATGTTCAGGGTCTCCTGAACCACGCCCTGACCGGTCACGGCCGCGTCGCCGTGGATGGTGATCGGCAGTACCTGATTGATGCCAGGCTGGTCCAGACGATCCAGACGCGCACGAACCGAACCAATCACCACCGGGCTGACGATCTCCAGGTGCGAGGGGTTAAAGGCCAGCGCCAGGTGAACCAGGCCGCCTTCGGTCTCGACGTCGGAAGAGAAGCCCATATGGTACTTCACGTCACCGGTGCCGAGATGCTCTTTATGCTTGCCGGCAAACTCATCGAACAGATCCTGGGGCTTTTTACCCAGCACGTTGACCAGCACGTTCAGACGACCGCGGTGCGCCATGCCCAGCACCACTTCACGGGTGCCGCTCTTGCCTGCGTGACGAATCATATCCTTCAGCATCGGCACCAGGGCATCGCCCCCTTCCAGCGAGAAGCGCTTGGCTCCCGGGAATTTGGCGCCGAGGTAGCGCTCAAGGCCTTCGGCGGCAGTCAGTTCGCTCAGGAAAAGTTTCTTCTCTTCTTCGCTAAAGTTCGGCTGCCCGACCACCGACTCGATACGCTGCTGAATCCAGCGCTTCTCTTCGGTGTTGGTGATATGCATATACTCAGCGCCGATAGAGCCGCAGTAGGTCTGCTGCAGGGCTTCTATCAGATCGCCAAGCTTCATGGTCTCTTTGCCGATGGCAAAGGAGCCTACGTTAAAGCTTTCCTGGAAATCGGCGTCCGTGAGGTTGTGGAAAGCGGGGTCCAGATCCGGCACCTTGTCCTGTTTCCACAGGCCGAGCGGGTCAAGGTTCGCCTGCTGATGGCCGCGGAAACGGTATGCGTTGATCAGCTGGAGAACCTTGACCTGCCTGGCGCCGGTATCGGGATCGGTAATCGAGGTGGAGGAGGTATAACGTGAGGCATCCTTCGCCAGACGACGGAAATAATCACGTGTTTTTGAATGAAATTGATCCGGTTTGGTTCCGCTGCCGGGAAGCTGCTGGAACATGGTACGCCATGCGACGTCCACTGAGTCAGGATCGGTTAAGTAGTCTTCATAGAGTTGCTCTATGTAGGACTGATTTGCGCCCGCCAGCCAGGAGGAGTCCAGCCAGGGCTTCATCGCGCCTTTCTGCATCGTGATCCCTTAAGCAATATTTTGCTTATTTCGCCGTGGATAACTACTACGCGCGCTCTCACACGCGTGACCCGCGATCCCTCTCTGCGAGCTTGAAACCTGGCTCGCGAAGGAACCTTTAAAAACTGTCTACGTGGCAGTTTTTAAAGGCTTCCTGAACTACCGGGGGCACTAGCCCCCGGTAGAAACCGTCAAGCGCTGCGCTGTAACAACATGGACTTAATATGGCCAATGGCACGCGTCGGGTTCAGTCCCTTAGGACATACGCTGACGCAGTTCATAATGCTGTGACAGCGGAATACGCTGAAAGCATCGCTCAGTCCTTCCAGACGGTTATCGGTTTCCGTATCGCGGCTGTCGATCAGGAAGCGATACGCGGCCAACAGGCCTGCCGGGCCGATAAATTTGTCCGGATTCCACCAGAAAGACGGACAGGAGGTCGAGCAGCAGGCGCACAAAATGCACTCATACAACCCATCCAGTTTTTCACGCTGATCGGGGCTCTGTAAATGCTCTCTGGCAGGTGGATTTGTTCCATTATTCAACAAGTAAGGCTTAATCTTCTCATATTGAGCGTAGAACTGCCCCATGTCTACCACCAGATCCCGAATAACCGGCAATCCAGGTAGCGGTCGGATCACAATTTTCTGTTTTCCATTGCCCAGCGCCGAAATTGGCGTGATACAGGCCAGACCATTCTTACCATTCATGTTCACGCCATCGGAGCCGCAGACCCCTTCACGGCAGGAACGACGGAATGACAGGGTCGGATCCTTCTCTTTCAGCTGAATTAGCGCATCCAGCAGCATCATGTCGCGCCCTTCTTCCGCCTCAAGAGTGAACTCCTGCATACGCGGCGCATCGTCAACGTCCGGGTTGTAACGATAGATAGAAAATTCGAGTTTCATCACCTTGCCTCCGCGATTAATAGGTACGTATTTTCGGCGGGAATGCCGGACGCAGTTTGGGTTCCATGTTGACCTTACGGCGCGTCATGGTCTCATTCTGCGGCTGGTACAAGGAGTGACACAGCCAGTTTTCATCATCGCGATCCGGATAGTCGAAGCGGCTATGGGCGCCGCGGCTCTCGGTACGGAAGTTGGCCGAATGTGCGGTGGCGTAAGCCGTTTCCATCAGGTTATCCAGCTCCAGGCACTCCATGCGCTGGGTGTTAAATTCGCTGGAGGTATCATCCAGACGGGCATTTTTCAGACGCTCGCGAATCTCTTTAAGCTCGGCCAGCCCTTTAGCCATCGCATCCCCTTCGCGGAACACCGAGAAGTTATGCTGCATGCAGGCCTGCAGCGCCTTACGGATCTGAACCGGATCCTCACCGCTGCGGGTGCTGTTCCAGCGGTTAAGACGTTCCAGCGAACCTTCCACGTCGGAGTCGCTGGCGTCGCGCAGGGCGCCCTGCTCTTCAATGGATTCGTGCAGATGCACGCCCGCAGCACGACCGAAGACCACCAGGTCAAGCAGCGAGTTACCGCCCAGGCGGTTAGCACCGTGGACCGATACGCAGGCAATTTCACCTACGGCGAACAGACCAGGAATCACCACGTCTTCGCCCTTCTCGTTCACCGTCAACGCCTGGCCGGTGACTTTGGTCGGAATACCGCCCATCATGTAGTGGCAGGTTGGGATAACCGGAATCGGCTCTTTAACAGGGTCAACGTGGGCGAAGGTACGGGACAGCTCCAGGATACCCGGCAGGCGGGATTCAAGAACCTCTTTACCCAGGTGGTCGAGTTTCAGTTTGGCGTGCGGGCCCCACGGACCATCGCAGCCGCGACCTTCGCGGATTTCGATCATGATGGAGCGCGCCACCACGTCACGACCCGCCAGGTCTTTCGCATTGGGTGCGTAACGCTCCATAAAGCGTTCGCCGTGCTTGTTCAGCAGGTAGCCGCCTTCGCCGCGGCAGCCTTCGGTCACCAGAACACCGGCGCCGGCAATGCCCGTTGGGTGGAACTGCCACATTTCCATATCCTGAACCGGTACCCCGGCGCGGATAGCCATGCCCACGCCGTCGCCCGTATTGATATGCGCGTTGGTGGTGGACTGATAGATACGACCTGCGCCGCCGGTAGCCAGTACGGTGGCGCGGGCTTTAAAGTAAACCACTTCGCCGGTTTCCAGGCACAGAGCGGTACAGCCTACGACAGCACCGTCCTGGTTCTTGACCAGATCCAGGGCATACCATTCGGAGAAGATGGTGGTGTGATTCTTCAGGTTCTGCTGATACAGGGTATGCAGCAACGCATGGCCGGTACGGTCAGCGGCCGCCGCGGTACGGGCCGCCTGCTCACCGCCGAAGTCTTTCGACTGGCCGCCGAACGGGCGCTGGTAGATGCGTCCATCATCCAGGCGTGAAAACGGCAGTCCCATATGTTCGAGCTCCAGAATCGCTTCCGGGCCGGTCTTACACATATATTCAATGGCGTCCTGGTCACCGATATAGTCGGAGCCTTTTACCGTGTCGTACATGTGCCACTCCCAGTTATCTTCATGGGAGTTACCAAGGGCGACGGTGATGCCCCCCTGGGCGGAAACAGTATGGGAACGGGTAGGAAACACTTTCGACAGCAGGGCGCAGGTCTGCCCGCTTTGCGAAATCTGTAGCGCCGCGCGCATACCTGCGCCGCCTGCGCCAATAACAACAGCATCAAACTCTCTGACTGGCAATTTCATCACACACCCCACACCACAACGAATCCATAAATGACGTAAACCAGCAGCGCCACAACGATGGCCAGCTGCAGCACCAGACGCAGTGCCACGGGTTTAACGTAGTCGGTCAGTACCTGCCACATGCCAATCCAGGCATGGATCAATACCGAGAACAGCGCCAGAAGAGTAAAGACTTTGGTGAATCCGCTGCCGAAGAAGGCGGTCCAGGATTCCCAGGTCAGCTCACCGCTGGTGGCGAAGAAACCGATCATGTAGATGATGTAAAGGGCGATTACGATGGCGGTAGCACGTACCAGCAAAAAGTCATGTACCCCATTGCGACCCAATGCGGAAGCGTTGCTTACCATACGAGGACTCCTGCAAGAATTGAAAGCACGACGGTGATGATGAAGGAGACTCGCGCGGAGCTAACGCCCGCTTCCAGGGTCTCTTCCAGCCAGCCAAAATCCATCAGCATGTGGCGGATACCAACGACAACGTGGTAAGCCAGTGCGGTGAGGATGCCCCACATAATGAACTTGACGATGAAGCTATCCATGATTGAGGAGGCAACCAGGAAGCCTTCGGGCGAGGATAGCGACAACCCCAACAACCAGAGCAGGATACCGACGGCCACAAAGGTGATCACGCCGGAAACGCGGTGGAGGATGGAGGCTATAGCCGTTACGGGAAACCGGATCGTAGTCAGATCCAGATTAACAGGTCTTTGTTTTTTCACGGTTTTGCCCACATGCTGTTCTTATTGTTTCCTATCCTCCGGATTTCTGCAGGCGGGTCAGACAGCGCTCATTTTCTATAACTCTGCGTCATGCAAAACAACTGCGTCCAGATGTTAAATCGACGGGTTACTACGCTGGGTGGCTCGGGATAGCAGAGTGTTCCGGAGACCTGGCGGCAGTATAGGCCGTTCACATTATCATTACAATTAACACACATAATCTTTGGCACGTTTTGCCCCGAACAGTGATCTGCATCACGATTTTAACAATAACTTAAATTCACATCATCTAATTTGACAAATATTAAACAATATTGTTACATCCATGTGTGAGAAAGGCCGTATAATTCGTAAAAGTTATGGAGCCACTCTTTCACACGCATACAAGTTATGTAACAGTGTTCGCTATTGACCGAAGTCATCTGGCCCGGTATTAGTGGTACCAGGTATTAAGTATATGAATTGCTAACACACTGATTTATTGTAGTTTCATCTGTACCCTATGGTTGCCCGCTAGCCTCCTGGTGCTCTGTCCCCTGGTTTCCTCCACCGATACAGAGCTGCGCACCACACAACAAACTGGCAACATGTAAAATAGCTGTATGAAACCGAAATCAGACGCCGGCAGTTCTGTCAAAATAAGGCGCTAAGGAGACCGCAAATGGCTGATAAGAAAGCTACCCTCACCTATAATGGTGAAGCTGTTGAGCTGGACGTGCTACAAGGCACGCTCGGTCAGGATGTTATTGACGTCCGTACCATTGGTTCCAAAGGTGTATTCACTTTTGATCCCGGCTTTACCTCCACCGCATCCTGCGAATCCAAAATCACTTTTATCGACGGCGATGAAGGCATTCTTCTGCATCGCGGCTACCCGATCGACCAACTGGCGACCGAATCCAACTACCTGGAAGTGTGCTACATCCTGCTTTACGGCGAAAAACCGACCCAGGCAGAGTATGACGAGTTTAAAACCATCGTCACCCGTCACACTATGATTCACGAGCAGATCACCCGTCTGTTCCACGGCTTCCGCCGTGACTCTCACCCAATGGCGGTGATGTGCGGCGTCACCGGAGCGCTGGCGGCCTTCTATCACGATGCCATGGACGTAAATATTCCGCGCCATCGTGAAATCGCCGCGTTCCGACTACTATCTAAAATGCCGACCATGGCCGCGATGTGTTACAAGTACTCCATCGGCCAACCCTTTGTTTATCCCCGTAATGACCTCTCCTACGCCGGCAACTTCCTCCACATGATGTTCTCCACTCCCTGTGAAGAGTACAAGGTGAATCCGGTACTGGAGCGCGCCATGGACAGGATCCTGATCCTGCATGCGGATCACGAGCAGAACGCCTCGACCTCGACGGTGCGTACCGCAGGCTCTTCCGGCGCGAACCCCTTTGCCTGTATCGCGGCGGGTATCGCCTCGCTGTGGGGACCGGCGCACGGCGGCGCCAACGAAGCCTGTCTGAAGATGCTGGAAGAGATCAACTCCAAAGAGCACATTCCGGAATTCGTACGCCGCGCCAAGGACAAAAACGACTCCTTCCGTCTGATGGGCTTTGGTCACCGGGTATATAAAAACTACGACCCACGCGCCACCGTGATGCGTGAAACCTGCCACGAAGTGCTCAACGAACTGGGCATGAAGGACGACCTGCTGGAAGTCGCCATGGAGCTGGAGCACATTGCGCTGAACGACCCCTACTTCATCGAGCGTAAGCTGTACCCCAACGTCGACTTCTACTCCGGTATCATCCTGAAGGCGATGGGCATCCCTTCTTCCATGTTCACCGTTATCTTCGCCATGGCACGTACCATCGGCTGGATCGCGCACTGGAGCGAGATGCACGACGACGGCATCAAAATCGCTCGTCCTCGCCAGCTGTACACCGGCTACCAGAGCCGCGACTTTAAATCCGACATCAAGCGATAATCTGACGTCCGGACACCAGAAATTAATGGAGAGCGCCGAAGGGCCTCTCCGTTTTTATTAACCCCGATATCCCCACATCCAGACACCCTCGATCCGGTTCGCAAAACAGACATCTCGACGCCATGACATATTGCGGGTTATTCCTTTTTAAGCGAAGGTGCCTGCTGCTAAACCACCGTTTTTAGATAACCCATATGTGCAACAGGAGTGCGAACGCATCGGTATATCAGGGAGCGATCATGGACAAAAATCAGGCGCAGCAACTACTTCAGACCGCACTGGCAGACCCAAATGCCCAATTTCGTGATGGTCAGTGGGAGGCGATCGATGCCTTAGTCAACCGGAATCACAAGCTATTGGTGGTGCAACGCACCGGCTGGGGGAAAAGTTCGGTGTATTTTATTAGTACCAAAATCTTTCGTGACAGGGGACTCGGCCCCACGATTATTATCTCTCCCCTACTGGCGCTAATGCGCAACCAGATCGAATCCGCGGCCCGTCTGGGCATTGTAGCGGAGACGATGAACTCCGCGAATACCGCAGACTGGCAGGCCGTAACCCAACGTATGCGGGATAATCAAATCGACTGTCTGCTGATTTCCCCTGAACGTCTGGCGAACGACACCTTTATTGAAACGGTATTACACCCTATCGCTGACCGCATCGCGCTGATGGTCATCGACGAAGCCCACTGCATTTCCGACTGGGGACATGATTTCCGCCCTGATTACCGGCGAATTGTCAGCATCCTGCGCCAGATGCCACCGGGGACTCCAGTGCTCGGGACAACGGCGACCGCCAACAACAGAGTGCTGGATGATATCAAAACGCAACTCGGTGATATCGCTATCCAACGGGGCTCGCTGTCTCGCGAAAGCCTTGCACTACAGACACTGATACTTCCCGATCAGGCATCACGTCTGGCATGGCTGGCCCAGGTGATTCCGGCTCTCCCCGGGACAGGTATTGTCTACACATTAACGGTCCGTGATACGGAGCAGGTTGCTGACTGGTTAAATAGTCGGGGGATTAATGCCCGTGCCTATCATGGCAGCATTGAGGCCGCAGGCTTCGAAAATAGCAGTATTTATCGCCAGCATCTTGAAGGGTTGCTGCTCAACAATCAGATAAAGGTTTTAGTCGCAACCACGGCTTTGGGCATGGGCTATGACAAACCGGACTTAAGTTTTGTCATTCACTACCAGGCGCCCGGCTCTATCATCGCATACTACCAACAGGTGGGACGTGCGGGGCGAGGTATCGATCGTGCGATCGGTATTTTGATGTCGGGTGTGGAAGATCGGGATATCCATGAGTTTTTCAGAGAGTCTGCGTTTCCATCACAGGAGCAGGTGAATGATATTCTTCATGCACTGGAAGAGAGTGACGGACTGACCCTCCGCGAAATTGAAGCACAAACTAACCTGAGTTTTAGTCAGATCGAAAAGGTGCTGAAGCTGTTAAGCGTAGAGAACCCTGCCCCCGTTCTCAAGGACCACCGTCGCTGGGTAAGGACGCCGGTACATTATCAAATGGATCATGCCCGTATCAGGCATCTCATCCAGCAACGGGCTGTGGAGTGGGCGGAAGTGCAAAACTACCTGACCGATGCGAACTGCAAAATGGCCTTTCTACGCCATGCCCTGGACGACCCGAATCCAACGCCTTGCGGAAAATGTTCAAGCTGTATGGGGAAACCCGTTATCAATCAGTCTATTGAATCCAACCTGGTTCATCAGGCTGGCACATTTTTAAAGCGTGCTGAAATGGTCATAGAGCCCAAAGCCCAGGTTGCTGCCGGAGCCTTTGTGGAATATGGTTTTAAAGGTAACTTACCGCAATCATTACGGGCTCAGGAAGGCAGGGTATTATCCCGCTGGGGGGATGCCGGCTGGGGGCGAATCGTCGCACAGCATAAACGCGCCAGATACTTTGGTGAGGAGCTGGTAGAAGCGATGGCTGAAATGATCCAACAGCGCTGGCTGCCCAATCCCGCCCCACAGTGGGTGTGCTGCGTACCATCACGTCAGTATCCGGACCTGGTACCTGATTTTGCCCGGCGACTGGCCGCCCGTTTAGGACTCCCTTTTGTTGATGCTATCAGCAAAATCAAAGACAATCAGCCGCAGAAAAACCAGCAAAATCGCTTCCATCAATGCAGAAATCTGGATGGCGCCTTTGCGGTTAGCCAGAACTTACCTGAAACACCTGTTTTACTGATCGATGATATTATCGATTCCGGCTGGACGCTCGTCGTTATCTCAGCGTTATTGCAACAGGCAGGCAGCGGCGTTGTGTATCCCACTGCCCTTGCTCATTTTCGGTGAAAAACGCATGAATTTATCCCCCACAGCCCAGGCGACATTACTACTGACCAGCTATTTTTCTACGTCAGGTAGTGAAGATACCCGCCCGCTTTCGAATACCGAGTGGGGCCGGTTTGCCTTGTGGTTGAAAGAAAAGTCGACGACGCCCGCCGATTTACTGCTCTCTGAACCAAAAGCATTGCTCACCAGTTGGCACGATCCCCGGATCGGTGCGGATCGAATATTGCGATTATTGAGCCGGGGACACAGCCTGGCACTGGCTGTAGAAAAATGGCAAAGGGCCGGTCTTTGGATTGTCACCCGTTCCGATCCTGAATATCCCGGGCGCTTAAAACAGCGGCTCAAAACAGACTCGCCGCCGGTACTGTTTGGATGTGGCAATAAGGCTCTGTTAAACGCCGGAGGGCTGGCGGTGATCGGTTCCCGAAATGCCAGTATTGCCGATCTCTCTTTTGCCGAACTAGTGGGCACCAAAGCCGCAGCCGAAGATACCGCTATCGTGTCAGGGGGGGCCCGCGGCGTTGATGAATCGGCAATGTCGGGGGCGATGCATCAGGGGGGGATTGTGGTTGGGGTGCTGTCCGACGGCCTGTTAAAAGCAGCGACCAGTGTGAAATGGCGCAACGGGTTGATGAGCGGCAATCTGGTTCTGATATCGCCTTTTTATCCCGAAGATGGATTTAATGCCGGTAACGCCATGGCTCGCAATAAATATATCTACTGCCTGGCGGACAGTTCTTTGGTGATTCACGCCGGTAAAAAAGGGGGCACGCTAAACGGCGCGCAAGAGAATCTGAAAAAAGGCTGGGTCCCCTTATGGGTAAAACCCACCTCTGATGATACTACCGCCAATACAGAGCTTGTTGCTCAGGGAGGTCACTGGTGTGAATCAGATATCCAGCGTCTGATGCTGTCCAGCCTGTTCGAAAATACCCCAACCGGTAAGAAAGAAGAAAGACAGGTCGATCTCTTTTCCCTGCACGAACAGCCTGAAATCTTCGCTGGCGGGATGGCGGAAAGCCGCCATGAACAGACCGACGAGAAGCCATTATCGCAGCAGATTGATTTCTACCAGTTGTTCATAACCGAACTGTACCGGCTTGCCGCAACCCCTGTAACGGTTGATTATCTGGTGGAACACACCGGGCTGCATAAATCGCAGATCAATGACTGGTTAAAACGGGCAACAGAGAGCGGTCTTATCAAAAAGCTCAGGAAGCCGGTACGCTATCAAATACAGTAGAAAAGCGCCCCCGGCGTTTTTTTATGGCTGACGTTCAGCGCTGACAGTGTGGACACCAGTAAAAAGGCCGCGATGAGAGCATTCCGCGCTCAATCAGGTTGCCGCAGCGTTCACAGGGCTCACCGTCGCGGTGAAACACCCGAAACCGGAAGGTGGCGCCGTGGTGTCGATTTTCATCCTCCCGTCCCCGGGTCTGGTACGACAGGCGCGGTATCGCCAGACAGGCCTGAGCCAGTTCGGTCAACTGGCTATCCGTGAGATCGACCGGGCGGTGCTGCGGAGCCAGCCGCACCTGCCACAGAATCTCGACCCGCAGATAGTTTCCCAGACCAGCCAGAAACGCCTGATCCAGCAGCAGCCCGCTCAACTGACGGCGGCAAAACGGCTTTGACAGCAGCCTGGCCTTCACCTGCTCCAGGGTCAACGTCATATCCAGCACGTCCGGCCCGACCCGTAATAAGAACGGGTGACGCGCCAGCCCCGCCTCATCGAGGATCTCGATATCCGAAGCGCTGTACAGCAGTATTGCCCGTCTGCTCGTTGCCAACCGTACCCGCAGACTGCGTTTACTCTCCTGCGGGAGAGCTCCCGCTTCGGCTACCCGCCAGACGCCATAGAGCTGGTTGTGCGAATAGAGCGTCAGTAGGTTGGAAAAATGGGTCAGCATCGCCTTACCGCGCGTTTCGATACGCTCGATGCGCTGACCGGTCAGAACAGATTCAAACGGCTTAAGGTGAGGAAAGGCGAACCAGACTTCCGTCAGCGGTTCGCCAAGAACGGCATGTTCCAGCCTATCCGCCGCACGACGGATCTCCGGCCCTTCAGGCATAACAAACTCCCTGCCCCGCTACTGCGCGTCTGCCTCCTGCTGCAGGCGCCATGCGAGTTGATCCAGATAAAGCCGCTGGTCATGGCGCGCTTTCAGCGCCTCTTCCAGCGTACACTGTACAAAATGGATGGGTTCCCCCAGACGGATCTGCGCCAGGTGGTACAGATCGGCTTCAATGATCGCAGCGATACGCGGATAGCCCCCCGTGGTCTGAGCGTCGTTCATCAGTACGATCGGTTGCCCATTATGCGGAACCTGGATCACGCCAGGTAGCAATCCGTGCGATAGCAGCTCCCGCTGTTCGGTTCGCGCCAGTACCTGTCCCTGGAGGCGATAGCCCATGCGGTTGCTCTGTGGGCTCAAATGCCAGGGCAGACGCCAGAAATCATCACGGGACTGTTCGCTGAACTCATGGTACTCAGGCCCAGGCAGCGCCCGAATTCGGTTGCCCCACAGCAGTTGCTTTACCCCGGCAGAGTCATGGAATTCATGGCGCGCATCGCCAATGGCAATCGCATCGCCATCCGCCAGCTGGCGCCCCTTAAAACCACCGAAGCCTCCTTTCAGATCGGTACTGTGCGACCCCATCACCTCGGGCACTTTCAGCCCCCCCGCCACCGCCAGATAGCTACGCATGCCATGGCGCGGCAATTTCAGCTCCAGACGCTGGCCGTTATGGTACGGCAGCCGCCAACCGGTCCAGACCGGGTGGCCATCCAGTACGGCGTCGCAGTCAGCGCCGGTTAACGCAAACCAGCCGGCGCCGCGAAACTCAATCACGCAATTGCCGAGCGTGACCTCCAGACCAGCTGCATCACGGGAATTGCCCACCAGCGCATTGGCGATAATCAGCGATGGCGTATCCAGCGCTCCGCTGCGGCTAACCCCGGCCAGCCGGTAACCGAAACGCCCGGTATCCTGCACCGTGGTCTGCATCCCGGCACGAATAATCTTTAGCACACGCCCTCCTTCTGTGGCACAAAGCGCACGTAGTCACCAGGGCTCAGCAGCGCTGGCGACTCGCGCTTAGGATCAAACAGCCTCAGGGAGGTCCGGCCAATCAGCTGCCAGCCCCCCGGCGTTGCCAGTGGATAGATACCGGTATGGCCGCCGCCAATGCCTACTGAACCGGCGGGCACCTCCAGTCGGGGGTCGGCCCGACGCGGTACCGCCAGCGCCTCCGACAGCCCCCCCAGATAGGGGAACCCTGGCTGAAAGCCCAGAAACCAGACCACATAATCCACCGAGGCGTGCATCTCCACGGTCTGAGACTCCGTCAGGCCTGCCTGGCTGGCGACCCAGGGGAGATCCGGCCCAAATTCGCCGCCATAGATAACCGGAATCTCTATTCGATTCGGCGTGGGCTCCAGCGCTTCGCTCTCTTCCCACCAGCGCTGTAAACGTTCGAGAGCATCCAGCACCATAGTCTGGGGATCGCGCAGGATAACGGTGATGTTATTCATGCCAGGGATGGCTTCAGTCACCTCCGGCATCGTCGCCAGGCGCTGCGCCAGGCCCCAGATTCGCTTTTGACTTTCCAGGGAGACCGGCGGCTCCAGTTCCAGAACCGCTGCACACTCCCCTAACAGATAACAGCGCGCTCTTTGCACATTTCCCTCTCTTGCAGAACTCAGGCAGGGTTAGGAATATCGACGAAAGTCACGTCGAGGTCGGTATTGGCCGACAGCCAGTCACCCAGCGCTCGCACGCCGCCGCGTTCGGTGGCGTGGTGGCCAGCCGCATAGAAGTGCAGCCCCTGTTCACGGGCAGAATGGATGGTCTGTTCGGATACTTCGCCGGTAATAAACGCATCCACACCAAAGCGGGCAGCGGCATCAATAAAGCCCTGACCGCCGCCGGTGCACCAGGCCACGCGCTGAATTTTTTCCGGCCCGGTATCACCGCACCACAGCGGCTTACGGCCAAGTCTGGCTTCCAGCCAGGAGGCCAGCTCCAGCCCGGGAACGGTCATATTCAGCTCCCCCCACGGCACCAGAGGTTCGATTTCACCTTTCACCTCAATGCCCAACAGCGCCGCAAGCTGCACGTTGTTACCCAGCTCCGGGTGTGCGTCCAGCGGCAGGTGCCAGCCATAAAGGTTGATATCGTTAGCCAGCAGGGTTTTCAGCCGGTTACGCTTCATGCCGCGAATCACCGGGTTTTCATTTTTCCAGAAGTAGCCGTGGTGTACGATCACCGCGTCCGCCTGCTGGCGCACGGCTTCATCAAGCAACGCCTGGCTGGCGGTAACGCCGGTGATCACTTTTTTCACCTCGTCGCGCCCTTCGACCTGCAGACCATTCGGCGCATAGTCGCTGAAGGCAGCGCTGTTCAGCTTCTCATTAATCAGCGTTTCCAGTTCAAAATTTTTCATCGTGATGACTCCTTGTTGCGGGCTGCCTGATACGCAGCGAGGGTCGTCTCGCGCGCCTGCTTATGATCAACGAGCGGGCGGGGATAATCCAGTACCATTCCTTGCTTATCCGCCCATTCCCAGGGCGCATGCAGCGCGCTGCCGGGCACGGCGTCGAGCGCCGGTAGCCAGTGGCGAACAAATGCGCCGCCGCGATCAAACTTCTGCCCCTGGGTCGTAGGATTAAAAATACGAAACCACGGCTGAGCATCGCATCCCGTAGAGGCCGCCCACTGCCATCCGCCATTATTAGAGGCCAGGTCGCCGTCGATCAACTGAGACATAAAATAGCGTTCTCCCTGGCGCCAGTCGATACGCAAATCCTTTATCAGAAAACTTGCCGCAATCATACGCAGGCGGTTATGCATCCAGCCTGTGGCGTTGAGCTGGCGCATCGCGGCATCCACAATCGGAAAGCCGGTTCTCCCTTCACACCAGGCCTGGAATCCCTGCGGATCGTCACGCCAGTCAATCGCCGCCGTCCAGGGAATCAGCGGCTGGTAGCGACTCATCTCCGGGCGCGCCACCATCACCTGGCGATAAAAATCCCGCCAGATGAGTTCTTTGAGCCAGACGGCGCCCGGGCCCCCTGTCAGCGCATCGGGGTGGTTTTCAAGGAGCTGCACCAGACACTGACGTGGCGACAGCGCCCCCACGGCAAGCCAGGGCGAAAGACGACTGGTGCCCGGTCGCGCCGGAAAGTCGCGCTGCGCATCATATTCTGCCGCAGTCTGATGGCAAAACGCCGCCAGCCGCGCCTGTGCAGCCACCTCTCCAACGGGAAAGTCCGCCTCCGATACCGTCTGTTCGGGATAGTCAAAATCCGGGATATCCGGCGCCCTCAACGGCGTACCGCAGGCCGATGGCGGCGCCACGCATTCGGGCAGCGCCTGGCTCAGACGACGAATCACCGCCCGACTAAATGGGGTAAAGACCTGATATGACGTACCGCTCCCGGTGGTGACGCTGCCAGGCGCCAGCAGTACGCCGTCATCAAAACCCTGACACGTCACTTTGCCATCCAGCGCCCGCTCCAGTGCCGCATCACGCCGTCGCTCATCCAGTTCGTACTGGTAGTGATAGAACAGCTCCGTCACCCGGTGCCGCTGACAGAACGCATCAATCCAGTCAACGCTGGCGCGGTAGTCCGGCACCACGGCAACCTGGAGCGGAATACCGAGTTCCGCCAGTGAACGCCCTAACGCCGCGACATGCTGGCGGATAAACCAGGCCTGGCGTGGTGCCATGGAATGCTGCTCCCACTGTTGCGGCGTCGCAAGATAGAGCGCAATAACGCGTGCGCCATCCCCGCGGCAGGCCGCCTTTAGCGCCGGATGATCGTGAATACGCAAGTCGCGGCGAAACCAGACCAGCCGGGTCGTCATGGCCGCCCTCCACTCAACTGAGCCAGCGCCGGGGGCAGCGGCTGCAGATAACGCTGCTGCGCCAGATACTCATCCGGGGAAAGCGCCAGATACTGTTGAATGAGCGCCACAGGCTCGGCAAGCGAGCTTCTCCCTTCCCGATAATCCAGAATCTGTTGCGTCAGCGCCTGACGCTGCGTCGCGTCTAACTTTCCCCTAAAATAGCCCTGCATATGCATCAGGGCATTGGTGTGATCGCCCCGGCTCGCAGGTTGGGCCAGTAGCGCCATGAGTCGCTTGCGATACTCCACAAAAAACGCCTGTGGATCGCGCCAGCGGCTGAATCCGGCCACAAAGGGGCCGATTTCACGATACAGCGGCTGGGAATGCGCCAGTAATAATAACTTGTAGCGACTGTGGAATACGGTCAATGCGCCGCTGCTAATCCCGGCGGCGCGCAGTTGATTCAGCTCTGATAACGCCAGCACTCGTCGGCAAAAGTGCTCCCCCACCGCCGTCTGGGCTACCGCCGGAAGCCAGGGAATCTGAGCAGCGATCTGCTCTGCCTCCGCTGTGCTGGCGCTGATAAAACCGCACAGGGAGTCTGCCTGTTGCTGTAACCGATCCGGGCTCAGGCAAATAAAATGCAGCCCGGGTAGCCGAACGTCATATGACTCGTCATCCACGCCGATTAACATGATGTGATCCATCCCTTCTCCCAGGTGAGGATACCGTTAAGTGTAGCCAGCCCATGGCAGGCCTTTCGTTAACCCGCTTTTGCCATTACGTTCACAAAATCGCAACCTTTATCTTGTCCGGCGTCGATAAATTTGTTTGCATGTGCAAACAAATTATTAAGTCGATGAGAGGCGTTATGGCAAAGCAGCAGCAGGCAAGGGCCTTCCCGCTGGGGATTCATCTGGATGTCACCACCCGCCTGTGGCGTACCGCCATTGAGCGTGCACTCCCCTTTACCCATATCAACCGACCGCACTGGCTGGCGCTGAGTGCCATTGAAGAACTGGGCGACGGCTGCAATTTGAAAGCCATCGTCGGTCATCTGAATAGCGAAGTCTCCACCATCTCCCGGGCTCTGAAGTTTCTGGAACAGAATCAGCTGATCGTTCGCAGTAGCGGCGGCAAGGATCGCCGGGAAAAAGGCGTCTGTTTGACATCAGACGGCCGCGCTGTTCTGGCCCGACTCGACAGGGAAGCCGAACGCGTACGCCAGCAGCTGCTGGCAGAGATTCCGGCGGACGATCTCGACACCTTCTATCGGGTGCTCGGCGCCATCAAAGGCAATGCACTGACGCTTATCTACGGCCAGGCCGTACCCGAGGAGTTCCGTACTGCGGAGACCAGCGATGAGAAGAAAGGCTAAGTTGCTGACCTGCCTGCTCCTGCTCGCCGTCACGCTATCTGTCCGGGCAGAGCTTTCCCGTGAAGATAAGCAAGCGCTGATACACGGCGAATACCTGGCAAAAGCCGCCGACTGTGCCGGATGCCACCGGGGCAGTGAACCCGGCGCAGCCCCATACAGCGGCGGGCTGGCGATAGCAACACCGATGGGCGCCATCTTCTCTACCAATATCACGCCTTCCATACGCTACGGCATTGGCGCATGGAGCGAAGCTGAATTCCGTCAGGCGCTCACCGAAGGCCGCCGTCGGGACGGCGCCCTGCTCTGGCCCGCCATGCCATACAGCGCTTATAGCGGGATGTCTGAATCCGACCTCCATGCGCTGTGGATCTACTTTCGTTACGGCGTTGCGCCGATAGAGCACTCTGCCCCCGAAACCCGGCTGGACTTTCCCTTCAACTGGCGTGGCGTGATGTGGATATGGAATCAGCGCTACCTGAAAGTCCCTGTCCCCATCGCCCCTGTCGTCACGCCAGAACAAAAGCGCGGCTATTACCTGGTCGAAGTGCTGGGCCACTGCTCCGCCTGTCATTCACCGCGTGACGCGCTACAGGGTGAAGTCAGCGACCATCGCTTCTCCGGCGCCAGCGTGGCCGGCTGGCACGCGCCCAATATCACGGCGGACCCCATCAGCGGCATCGGCGACTGGCGCGACGACGAACTTATGAACTACCTGCGCCACGGCCACGCCCCCGGCAAAGGCAGCGCCTCCGGAGGAATGGCGGAAGCCGTCAGCTACAGCCTGCGCTGGCTTAATGACGACGACCTGCGGGCGATGGTGAGCTATCTGCGCCTGATCCCGGCCCAACACGATGCCCGGGACCGGCAAGCCGCCTGGCGCTACGCCGGTAACGCCGATGCCCCCCTTAGCGCAAGCAGCCGGGCTGGTGAAACGCTGTGGAGGAGCGCCTGCGCCATCTGCCACCGCGATGACGGTGCAGGATCCATGGAGGGTCGCTTCCCGACGCTGCGCCATAACACCACCAGCGGCGCCAACCGACCGGATAATCTGGTGATGACCATTCTGGAAGGCACCCGACGCCAGAACGGTCAGGCGGAAAGCGTTATGCCTGCTTTTGGTCACAAGCTGAATGACCAGCAGATCGCCGATTTAACCAACTACGTCCGCACCCGCTTCGGCCAGGGCGACCAGGCGCAACCGGTCAGCGCCGCCTTTGTTGCCCAACAGCGTGAAGGCGGAGAAAAACCGCTGCTGCTGCGTGCGCTCCCCTGGCTGACAGGGGGCATCGTCGTACTGGTCATCCTGATTACCGGCGGATGGCTGTGGCGCAGAACACAACGGGCCAGGGATCATCAGTGAGGTCAGCATGAAATTTATTCTGAATGGAAACGCCGTTAACTTCCAGGGTGAAACCGATACACCGCTGTTATGGGTGATTCGGGAACATTTCCGGCTTACCGGCAGCAAGTTCGGCTGCGGTATTGGCGCCTGCGGAGCCTGTACCGTGCAGGTAGATGGCAAGGCGGTACGATCGTGCTGCTATCCGTTACGCCTGGTGGAAGGCTGCCACGTGGTCACCATCGAAGGACTGGGGGCGGAACGCCGTCATCCGGTGCAGCAGGCGTGGATTGACGAAGACGTTCCGCAGTGCGGTTACTGCCAGTCTGGCATGATTATGGCCGTCAGCGCCGCTCTGGCCCAGAAACCGCGACCAACAGAACAGCAGCTCATCCGCCAGATTAGCAACCTGTGCCGCTGTGCCACCTATCACCGCATTCGCGCTGCGGTTAAGCGTCTGACTCAGGAACCGGAGGTATAAGATGGCCCTTACCCGTCGCGAACTGCTGAAATACGGCGCCGCCGGTACCCTGTCGCTACTGCTGCCCATTGGCATCGGCGCCCGGGCCGCCGTGGTTTCTCAGGCTGCCACGCCGCCTGAACTGAACGAAATCAACGACTGGATCTGGGTTAGCCCCGATAATCAGGTCGTTATCGGCGTCTCTCAGTGTGAGGTCGGCCAGGGCATCTATACCGGTCTTGCCAGCGTGGTCGCCGCTGAAATGGATGCCGACTGGGAGCAGGTTAGCGTCCGCTTCGTCACCGGCCGTGACGCCTACCGGCAATCTTCCGGCGGAGAGCCTTTTCCTCAGCAGTTTGTCGCCGCATCAACCTCTATGACCCAGTTCTGGGAGCGTACCCGACTGGCTGGCGCCCAGGCTCGCGATCTGTTTATTCGCGCTGCGGCGCGTTACTGGCAGGTCGATGCCGCCACGCTGCGTACCCATAAGGCTGAGGTGCTGGACGACGCGCACCGGCGTCGGGTCACTTACGGGCAACTGATTCCACTGACCCGGGAACTGACGCTAAATCCCCGACCTCATTTGAAAAACCGCAGTGAAGAGCAGCAGACCGGTATGATCGGTACCGCCCTTTCCCGAGTCGATACGCCAGAAAAAGTGGACGGATCGGCACTCTTCGGTATCGACATCGCGCTCCCGGAGATGCTAACAGCCGTGCCCTGGATGGGCCCTTCGCTCAACGGCAAAGTAGGCGCCCTGCGCAACGAAACTGAGATTCGCGCCATGCCCGGCGTGGTGGATCTGATAATCAGCCGTCACTGGTCGACCATGAATATGGTAAAACGGGATCCGGACCTCTCCCCCAACACCGTACTGGTGGTGGCGAAAAGCTTCTGGCAGGCGAAAAAAGCGGCAGAAAAGCTGGATGTGGCGTGGATCTACAGCGAAAAAGACAACTTTTCCAGCCAGACCCTGAATGAGGATAACCAGCGGGCGCTGAACCGTAATCAACCGATTATCGCCACTGACCGCGGCGATGCGCCTGGCGCTATTGCTGCGGCCAGAGCGAGCGCATGCTACCACGAGGCGCGCTATCAAACCGAATATGTCACCCATGCCACCCTGGAGCCCTGTAACGGTACCTGCCTGGTTGAATCGGATCGGATCACGGTATGGGGGCCGTTTCAGGGACAGGATCTGACGCGTATCGTGCTGGCAAAAATGTTTGGTCTGAAACCGGAAGATGTCACGCTGAATAATACCCTACTCGGCGGCAGCTACGGACGGAAATATCTGCCCGATGCCGTGATGCATGCAGCGACGGCCTCGAAGGCGACCGGAAAACCGGTAAAGGTGATCTATCCCCGGGCTATCGATATTCGCCACGGCTATTACCGCCCCGGCGAACTGGCTCACTACCAGGCGGTCCTGAAGCCGGATGGCTACCCCCAGGCGCTACGCGCCCACTGCGTGGGGCACGGCCTGTTCGCCCAGCTGCATCAGCACCGGGTGGAAGAGCTCGGCGGCTGGGATGAAACCATGGTGGAGTGCCTGTACAACACTCGCTACTCCATTCCCGAGCTGCGGGTGGAAAATACCCTGGTACCACAGCCCATCTCACTGAGTTTTTTGCGCGGCGTTGGCAGTGTCGCCAGCCTGTTCTGCCTGGAAAGTTTTATCAGCGAACTGAGTGATAAAGCGGGCATTGATGAATATCAGTATCGCTACAACCTGTTGCATGAGGCGCCAGAGATGCAACGCGTCCTGAAAGCCACGGCAGACGCAGCTAACTGGTCGACGCCGCTGCCGGACAACCACTATCGCGGTCTGGCGGTTAATATCTGGGTGGCGCGCGACGAGGCTTTCGTCAGCTATGTGGCACTGGCGCTGGAAATTGCGGTTAACGGCAGCGACTACCAGGTCACGCGAGCGGTGTGCGGTATCGACTGCGGAAAAGTCATTAATCCCAACCTGATCCGCTGCAATATTGAGGGGGGAATCGGCTTTGCGCTGACCGGCGCCTGGTACAGCCATCTGCACTTTGAACAGGGCGGCGTGGTAGAAAGCAATTTTGATGATTACGGACTGCTGCAACTACACGAAATGCCGGAGATTGAGGTGGTTATTCTGGAAAGCGATCGCCCGCCTCAGGGATGTGGCGAGGTCTCTACCGCCGTTGTGGCACCTGCGCTGGCCAGCGCGTTACGCAAAGCAACCGGTCGCCCGTGGCGTGAGTTGCCGCTACCGCGGCGGTTAAGCTCAACATAAGAAACACATTGATGATAAAACCCGTACGCCCATACCGCCACCGGCTGACGTTAATGATTAATAAAAATCGTGGGCAGCCAGTTCCGCCTGCTCCATCCATACCGGCTTGTCGCTGGTCTTCGACCAGTAGCGATGCAGCCAGCTATAGAAGCGGGCGCGATCTTTCCACAACAGCATTGCAGGCAGCGCCAGCAATCCAACAAGCACCGCCAGGGTACGTCGCAACAGAATTTTCCACACGGGATAACGTTTATACAGCGCCATTTTCCCTCCTCAATTAGCTGGCCGGGCGGAGCGCCCGTATAAAAACGAAATGGTAACTGAGGAAAATAATACCGCGCCGGCTGAAAATTTACTACTCATCCGACCAGATAATCGTGCTGTTTTGCCGCTTATGCCGCTCAAAACGGTAATTTAGTTACAGAATAGTTAAAATAATACTAAATATAAGTAAATCCGCACCCGCCTGTTTTTATAGTTTTTTTACACGCCCCGCCCCGATTTTTGCACCTTCTTTGCGGCGTAACTCCTACTCTCACGGCACACCATAAAAAGCCACGGGAGGTGGAAGATGAGTCTGGGTGTTATTGCCGGCGTGATGCTGGTTCTGTTACTGCTGGGCTACCTGTTTTACGCCCTGATTAACGCGGAGGCATTCTGATGGCCGCCTCCGGATTGTTACTGATAGTTGGCTTTCTGGTGGTGCTGTTCGCTCTGGCACGACCATTGGGCCTGCTGCTGGCCCGGCTGATTGACGGGGAGCCGCTGCCGGTACTGGGAGCCATTGAGCGCCCACTCTGGCGGCTACTGGGCGATACTGACCGCGAAATGGACTGGCGCCGTTACCTGCTGGCGCTCCTGCTGTTTAACGGACTCGGGCTGGGACTGCTGTTCGCCATCCTGCTCGCTCAGGGCTCGCTGCCCCTGAATCCGCAGCATCTGGCGGGTCTGAGCTGGGATCTGGCCCTGAACACCGCCGTCAGTTTTGTCACCAATACCAACTGGCAAGCCTATGCGGGGGAAATCAGCCTGAGCGCCTTTAGCCAGATGGCGGGCCTTGCGGTACAGAACTTCCTGTCGGCTGCGACCGGCATCGCGGTGGCTTTCGCGCTCATTCGTGGACTGACCCGACGTAACGCCAGTGCGCCTGGCAACGCCTGGCGCGATCTGGTTCGCGTGACGCTGTGGGTCCTGTTGCCCATCGCGCTGATCATTGCGCTGGTCTTTATTCAACAGGGCGTCCCGCAAAATTTTTCCGCTTCGCAGCCCATAACCACCCTGGAAGGCCTGAAACAGATGCTGCCGATGGGGCCCGTCGCCTCTCAGGAAGCCATTAAAATGCTGGGCACCAACGGCGGCGGCTTCTTTAACGCCAACTCGGCCCATCCTTTCGAGAACCCCACGGCGCTGACCAACGCCATTCAGATGCTGGCCATTTTCCTGATACCCGCCGCGCTCTGTTTCGCCTTTGGCGAACAGTGCAACGATCGCCGCCAGGGGCGCACGTTGCTGTGGGCGATGACACTTATCTTCGCACTGTGCGCCGCTCTGGTGATGTGGAGCGAAGTTCAGGGTAACCCGCATCTGCTGGCGCTGGGCGCCGACAGTAGCCTGAATATGGAAGGCAAAGAGAGTCGCTTCGGCATCCTGGCCAGCAGCCTGTTCGCCACCGTCACTACCGCCGCCTCCTGCGGTGCGGTCAACGCCATGCACGACTCCTTTACCGCCCTGGGCGGCATGATCCCCATGTGGCTGATGCAGATTGGTGAAGTGGTGTTCGGCGGCGTCGGTTCTGGCCTGTACGGTATGCTGCTGTTTGTGCTGCTGGCGGTTTTTATCGCCGGATTAATGATTGGCCGCACCCCGGAATATCTGGGCAAGAAAATCGATGTCCCGGAGATGAAAATGACTGCGCTGGCAATTCTGGTCACCCCGGCCCTGGTGCTGGCGGGCAGCGCCCTGGCCATGATGACCGATGCCGGTCGCAGCGCCATGCTGAATCCCGGCCCTCACGGCTTCAGCGAAGTGCTCTACGCCCTGTCTTCGGCCTCAAACAATAACGGTAGCGCCTTCGCGGGTTTGAGCGCCAATACGCCGTTCTGGAACCTGCTGCTGGCGCTCTGCATGCTGCTGGGGCGCTTCGCCGTTATCGCGCCGGTGCTGGCAATTGCGGGCTCGCTGGCCCGCAAGCAGGCTCAGCCTGCCTCACCGGGGACCCTGCCCACTCACGGCCCCCTGTTTATTGGCTTGCTTATCGGCACTGTCCTGCTGGTAGGCGCCCTGACCTTTATTCCCGCCCTCGCCCTTGGGCCAGTGGCTGAACATCTTGCTCTACTGCACGACCTTCCGGAGAAACAGCTATGAGTCGTAAACAACTGGCGCTGCTGGAACCGGCGCTAACCCGCCAGGCCATCAAAGAGGCCCTGGTTAAACTGAATCCGGCCCTGCAGTGGCGCAACCCGGTGATGTTTGTGGTCTGGGTGGGAAGTCTGCTGACCACCCTACTGGCCGTCGCCATGGCAGCCGGACGCCTGCCCGGCGATGCGATCTTCACCGGCGCTATCAGCCTGTGGCTGTGGTTTACCGTGCTGTTCGCCAATATGGCCGAAGCGCTGGCGGAAGGACGCAGTAAAGCTCAGGCCAGCGCCCTGCGCGGCGTAAAAAAAACCGCCTTTGCAAAACGGCTACAGGCGCCCCGGCGCGATGCCGCTATCGATCATATCCCCTCGGCCGATCTGCGTAAGGGCGATGTGGTACTGGTGGAAGCCGGAGATATCATTCCCTGCGATGGCGAAGCGATAGCCGGTGGCGCCTCGGTGGATGAAAGCGCCATTACCGGCGAATCGGCACCGGTGATCCGCGAATCCGGCGGCGATTTCGCCTCGGTCACCGGCGGAACCCGCATTCTGTCGGACTGGCTGGTGATTCAGTGTAGCGTTAATCCGGGCGAAACCTTTCTCGACCGGATGATCGCCATGGTGGAAGGCGCCCAGCGTCGTAAAACCCCTAACGAAATCGCACTCACCATTCTGCTGGTGGCGCTGACCATTATTTTCCTGCTGGCGACCGCCACTCTGTGGCCCTTCTCACTCTATGGCGGCACCGCGGTCAGCGTTACCGTGCTGGTGGCGCTGCTGGTTTGCCTGATCCCCACCACTATTGGCGGCCTGCTGTCGGCCATTGGGGTTGCCGGGATGAGCCGGATGCTGGGCGCCAATGTCATCGCCACCAGCGGCCGTGCAGTAGAAGCCGCCGGGGATGTCGATGTGCTGCTATTGGATAAAACCGGCACCATCACCCTGGGTAACCGCCAGGCCAGCGAATTTCTGCCAGCGCCTGGCGTGGAAGAGCGGGTCCTGGCCGATGCCGCCCAGCTTGCCTCGCTGGCGGACGAAACGCCGGAAGGGCGCAGCATTGTGGTGCTGGCCAAACAGCGCTTCAATCTGCGCGAGCGCGACCTGCAGAGCCTGCAGGCCACCTTCGTGCCCTTTACCGCCAGCACCCGTATGAGCGGCATCAACCTGCACAATCGCCTGATTCGTAAAGGCTCGGTGGATGCGATTCGCCGCCATATTGAAGCCAACGGCGGCCAGTTTCCGGGAGCTGTGGACAGCCTGGTTGAACAGGTGGCGCGTCTGGGCAGTACGCCGCTGCTGGTGGCCGAAGGCAACCAGGTTCTGGGGGTGATTGCCCTGAAAGATATCGTCAAGGGCGGTATTAAAGAGCGCTTCGCCCGGCTGAGGCAGATGGGCATCAAAACCGTGATGATCACCGGTGATAACAGCCTGACTGCCGCCGCCATCGCAGCTGAAGCCGGTGTCGATGACTTCCTGGCCGAAGCCACGCCGGAAGCGAAACTGGCGCTGATTCGCCAGTATCAGGCCGAAGGTCGACTGGTCGCCATGACCGGAGACGGTACCAACGATGCCCCCGCGCTGGCCCAGGCCGATGTGGCCGTGGCAATGAACTCCGGCACCCAGGCGGCCAAAGAGGCCGGTAATATGGTGGATCTTGACTCGAACCCCACCAAGCTTATCGAGGTGGTGCATATCGGCAAACAGATGCTGATGACCCGGGGATCCCTGACCACCTTTAGTATCGCCAATGACGTGGCAAAATATTTCGCCATCATCCCGGCGGCCTTTACCGTCACTTATCCGCAACTGAGCGCCCTGAATGTGATGCACCTGCACTCCCCCGCCTCGGCGATCCTGAGCGCGGTGATCTTCAATGCGTTGATCATCATCTTTCTGATCCCGCTGGCGTTGAAGGGGGTGAGCTACCGGCCGCTGAGCGCCGCGGCCATGCTGCGCCGCAATCTTTGGCTCTACGGTCTGGGCGGACTGATCGCGCCCTTTATCGGTATCAAGCTTATCGACCTGCTGCTCACCCCCCTGCTTTAAGAGGACTCTCACATGGCTATTTTACGTCCCGCTATAATGACACTGCTGTTACTGACCATCGTAACCGGCGGGCTCTATCCGCTGGCGACCACGCTGCTCGGTCAGTGGTGGTTTCCCGCCCAGGCGGGCGGATCGCTGATAACCCGGGATGGCGAGGTGCGCGGTTCAGCGCTTATCGGTCAGCCATTCCATCAGGCCCGCTACTTTCAGGGGCGCCCCTCTGCGGGCAGCAGCGATCCCATGGCTTCAGGCGGCAGCAATCTGGCGCCGGGGAATCCCGAACTGGATAAACAGTTTGCAGAACGCATCGCGGCGCTACGGGCCGCTAACCCGGAGTCCAGCCGTCAGGTGCCGGTGGAACTGCTCACCGCGTCCGGGAGTGGCCTGGACGGACAGCTGAGCCCCGCCGCCGTAGCGTGGCAGATTCCGCGCGTCGCCAGAGAACGTGGCCTGAAGGCTGAGCAACTCAGCCGTCTGGTGGCGGCGAACACCGAAACACCGCTTCCCGGCTTCCCCGGTCTGCCGGTGGTCAATATACTGAAGCTTAATCTGGCGCTGGACGCACTCAGGAGTAAGTAATGACAGAGGAACCCGGACGCCCCGATCCCGACAGGCTGCTGCAACAGGCGCAGCCCGGGCGTCGCGGTCGGCTGAAAATCTTCTTTGGCGCCTGCGCCGGGGTGGGCAAAACCTGGTCGATGCTTCAGGCAGCCCGCCGCCTTCGCGACGAAGGGCTGGATATTCTGGTGGGGGTAGTGGAAACCCACGGCCGTAAAGAGACCGCCGCCCTGGTGGAAGGGCTACCGGTTTTGCCCCCCAGGCGCATTCACCATCGGGATCGCACCCTGTGGGAGTTCGATCTCGACGCCGCGCTGGCCCGGGCTCCGGCCCTGATTCTGATGGATGAACTGGCCCACAGTAACGCTCCCGGCTCGCGTCATCCCCGACGCTGGCAGGATGTGGAAGAGCTGCTCGAAGCCGGGATCGATGTATTTACCACCGTTAACGTACAGCACCTGGAAAGCCTGAATGACGTGGTCAGCGGCGTTACCAGCATCCGGGTACGGGAGACCGTGCCGGATCCGATCTTCGACGGTGCCGACGAGGTGGTCCTGGTGGATCTGCCGCCGGACGATCTGCGCCAGCGCCTGCGGGAAGGCAAGGTTTATATCGCCGATCAGGCCGAACGGGCCATTGAAAACTTCTTCCGTAAGGGGAACCTGATCGCCCTGCGCGAGCTGGCGCTGCGCCGTACCGCTGACCGGGTAGATGAACAGATGCGCGCCTGGCGCGACCGTCAGGGCCAGGAGAAGGTGTGGCACACCCGCGACGCCATTCTGCTGTGTATCGGCAGCAGCGACGGCAATGAAAAGCTGGTGCGCACCGCCGCACGCCTGGCAGCCAAACTCGGCAGCGCCTGGCACGCGGTCTATGTCGAGACGCCACATCTGCATCGCCTGCCGGAACACCAGCGACGCGCCATTCTGCGGGCATTGCGCCTGGCCCAGGAGCTGGGCGCGGAAACCGCGACCCTTTCCGATCCGGAAGAGGAAAAAGCGGTAGTACGCTATGCCCGTCAGCATAATCTGGGCAAGATCCTGATTGGCCGCCGCAACGCTCACCGCCGCCCCGCCTGGCTGCGGCGTAGCTTTGCCGATCGTTTGGCTATGCGCGCACCGGATCTCGACCTGGTGGTGGTGGCGCTGGAAGAGTCCCCCCGAGCCGCTCTCCCCCGCTCGCCGGATCCGCGCGGCTTTGCGGAAAAATGGCGGGCACAGCTCCGCGGCTGTCTGGTGGCCGTTGCCCTGTGCGCGTTGATTACCCTGGTCGCCAGCCACTGGCTTGCCGGTTTCGATGCCGCAAACCTGGTCATGCTCTATCTGCTGGGTGTGGTGGTGGTAGCGCTGTTTTACGGACGCTGGCCTTCGGTGCTGGCCACCTTTATCAACGTTCTGAGTTTCGATCTCTTTTTTATCGCCCCTCAGGGAACGCTGGCGGTCTCCGACGTTCAGTACCTGTTAACCTTTGCGGTCATGCTAAGCGTGGGGCTGGTGATTGGTAATCTGACCGCGGGCGTGCGCTACCAGGCTCGGGTGGCCCGCTACCGCGAGCAGCGTACCCGCCATCTGTATGAGATTTCCAAAGCGCTGGCGATGACCCGTACCCCGGGAGAGATCGCCGCCACCAGCGCCCATTTTCTCAGCAGCAGCTTTGCCGCCCGTAGCCAGTTACTCACCCCGGATGATCAGGGGCGACTCCAGCCGCGCCACGGCGGTGATGGCATTAGCCACTGGGACGAAGCCATCGCCCGCTGGAGTTTCGAAAAGGGGCAACCGGCCGGTGCCGGGACCGACACGCTTCCCGGCGTTCCCTACCAGATTCTGCCTCTACGGGCGGCAGGCATCAGCCTGGGCGTGCTTATCATCGAACCCGCCAGCCCGCGCCAGTTGATGATTCCGGAACAGCAGCGGCTGCTGGAAACCTTCACGCTGTTGGTGACTAACGCGCTGGAGCGTCTGGCATTGAGCGCCAGAGAAGCCCAGGCGCGACTGGCTTCCGAACGTGAACAGGTCCGCAATTCGCTGCTGGCCGCGCTTTCCCACGATCTGCGTACGCCGCTGACCGTGCTGTTCGGCCAGGCGGAAATTCTGACCCTGGACCTGGCCAGCGAAGGCTCAAAACATGCCCCTCAGGCCAGCGAAATTCGTCAGCAGGTGCTGAACACCACCCGTCTGGTCAATAATCTGCTGGATATGGCGCGTATTCAGTCCGGCGGCTTTAATCTGAAGAGAGAATGGCTGACTCTGGAAGAGGTGGTGGGTAGCGCGCTGCAGATGTCGCAACTGGCTATTGGCTGTCGGCATATCGATGTCGAACTGGCAGACCCCCTCAGTTTGATCCACGTGGATGGCCCGCTGTTCGAACGGGTACTGATTAACCTGCTGGAAAATGCGACCAAATACGCAGGCCCCGATGCGCAGATCGGTATTCACGCCACCCGTCATCCGGATACCCTGACGCTGGAGGTCCGGGACAACGGGCCCGGGATTCCCCACGGGCAGGAACAGGCGATTTTTGATAAATTCGCCAGAGGAACCAAAGAGTCGGCCATTCCTGGCGTGGGGCTGGGCCTGGCTATCTGCCAGGCGATTGTCAGCGTCCATGACGGCACCATCTATGCGGAAAACCGCCCTCAGGGAGGCGCCAGTTTTCACTTAGAGTTGCCCCAGGAGCCCGCGCCGACGCTGGATGAACTGAGTGAGGCACTGTGATTAATCTGCTGGTTGTGGAAGATGAAAAAGCCATTCGCCGCTTTCTGCGCAGCGCGCTGGAAGATGAAGGGATACGGGTTCATGAAGCAGAGACGCTGCAGCGCGGTCTGATCGAGGCCGCTACCCGTAAGCCGGAATTGGTGATTCTGGACCTCGGCCTGCCGGACGGCGACGGAGTCGATTTTATTCGCGAAGTCCGCCAGTGGAGCGCCATGCCCATTATTGTACTGTCGGCGCGCAGCGACGAGCAGGACAAGATCGCGGCGCTGGACGCCGGGGCCGACGACTATCTGTGCAAGCCCTTCGGCATTGGCGAGCTTCAGGCGCGCCTGCGGGTGGCGCTACGCCGCTGCGGTGGCGAGCAGCCCGCACCGGTCTGGCAGTTTGCCGATATCCGCGTCGATCTGGCTGCCAGGCGTATCACCCGCGGCGATGCGGAGATTCACCTGACCCCCATCGAATTCCGGCTGCTGGCGACATTGCTGAATAACGAAGGCAAGGTACTCACCCAGCGCCAGTTGCTTAATCAGGTGTGGGGCCCTAACGCCGTGGAACACAGCCACTATCTGCGCATCTATATGGGGCACCTGCGCCAGAAGCTGGAGCAGGACCCGGCGCGCCCGCGCCATCTGCTGACCGAAACCGGTATCGGTTACCGGTTTATCTCCTGATGCCGTTCGGCGGCAAAATTCAGCGCCTGCTGACGTTTTTCTGCCGGTAGCGCCAGCAGATCCATCTGTCCTGCCCGTGACGGCACCACCCCCAGCGGCGCCGCCACAAACATCCAGTTGATGGCGTGGAAAATACCGCGCCAGCCGTTGATGGCGTAGCTTTCCACATCCAGCAGGCGCGGCGTGCGCTCCTGCCAGCACTCACGCAGCGCGCGATAGCTTTCCGGATAAGGCGACTCAGATACCGCCTGCCACAGCGGCGTGTCGCGACGGGTGTTGTCGTAGTGCATCCGCAGGAAGTCGCGAATCCCCAGCCAGGACTGGAAGTTAGCCTGGTTAAATTCGCGGATCGTTTTATCAGAAATAATCCCCTGGCTGTGCACCAGTACCCGCTCAAAGCTGTACAACTGCTCCAGCATCTGACCAATAGAAGTGGCTTCCAGCGGCTCGACAAAACCGCTGGACAGACCCAATGCCATGACGTTGCCGACCCACACCTCTTCAAAGCAGCCGGGATCGAAACGCAGAGTTTTATGGGGCGTGATGGCATAGCCCAGCCGCTGTTCGATCTCGGCAATTGCCTGCTGTTCGGAGATATGCTTGCTGCTAAAGACATAGCCAGCCCCCACCCTGTCGATCAGCGGGATCTGCCACATCCAGCCTGCATCCATGGTGATAGCCCGGGTCACCAGCATCGGGTTTTCATGGGGATGCGGCATATAAAAGGGAATGGCGGAATCCATCAGCAGGTAGTCGCTGAACGAGTGCCACTTGCCGCCCATGCTCTTGCCCAACACCTTGCGCGACAGGCCGCTGGCGTCGATCAGGAAATCAACGTCGATAGTGCGATTATCGGCGCAGCGCAGCATACGGGCATGGCCCTGCTGGTCGAAAACCACCTCTTCCACCACCGTATCCAGATGCATCACCCCACGCGACAGCGCCACCTTTTTCAGGTAGGTCGCCAGTTTGTAGCTGTCGAAGTGGAAGGAAGGAACAATATCCCCACCGTTGGCTTTCAGTAGCGCACTAGCCTGGTCCTGGGGCGTATTGGCTTTAATCAGCGGGCTGGCCGCCAGATAGCTTTCCAGCGGGATGTTCTGACCGATCATGGCCGAAAGGCAGGGATAGAAACCGCGCTCGCTCCAGCGTGAAACCGGCGTCTCCTGGGAGGCGAACAGGTGATAAAAGCGGTCGTCTTCGCCGCCGGTTCGCCAGCCTTCATAGCTGAATCCCCACTTCCATGCAGCACCGGTTTCGCGAACGAACTCATCGATATCAATCTGGTAGCGTTGCAGGGCGTTGATGAAATTAAGTAATCCGCCTTCCCCCACGCCGACAATGCCGATCGAAGAGGATTCAATGACCTGAATGTCCACCTTCGGGCTAAACAGCCTGCGCAGGGCAATGGCCGCGAACCAGCCAGCGGTTCCCCCACCAAGCACCACAATACGTTGGGGGGCGGGGCTACGTAAGTTCAGCATCTTATCTCTCCTTGAGAAAACGCCTTGGGATTATTCCTGGCCCCAGAAAATACCACTCCGGGATGGAACTGACGGTACCTTTTGAGCGATTTGCGGACAAAAAAAATCCACCTGCCAGGCAGATGGATTTTTTGTGAGACAGACAGCGATTATTTAGCGTCTTTCAGCACCTGGCTGACGATCTCTACAGCCTCTTTTTCAATCTGCTGACGATGCTCCGCGCCCTGGAAGCTTTCACAGTAAATCTTGTAGGCATCCTCGGTACCGGACGGGCGAGCGGCAAACCAGCCGTTATCGGTCATCACTTTCAGACCACCGATGGAGGCTCCGTTACCCGGCGCCGCGGTTAAACGCGCGGTAATAGGGTCACCCGCCAGGGTACTGGCGCTCACCATTTCCGGAGACAACTTCGACAGCGCCGCTTTCTGTGCTGAGGTGGCCGAAGCCTGTATACGGTTATAGCTCGGGGCGCCGAAGCGAGCCGCCAGTTCGTCATAGTGCTGCTGCGGGTTTTTACCGGTGACGGCGGTAATTTCCGCCGCCAGCAGACACATGATGATACCGTCTTTATCGGTGGACCACGGCGTGCCATCGAAGCGCAGGAACGATGCCCCGGCGCTCTCTTCACCACCAAAGCCGAAACTGCCGTCGTGCAGACCGTCCACGAACCACTTAAAACCGACTGGCACTTCCACCAGCTTGCGACCCAGGTCGTCGACCACCCGGTCGATCATCGCCGAGGAAACCAGCGTCTTACCAACGGCCACTTCGTTGCCCCACTGCGGACGGTGGCGGAACAGGTAGTTGATGGCCACGGCCAGATAGTGGTTAGGATTCATCAGGCCGACCGGCGTGACAATGCCGTGACGGTCATAGTCGGGATCGTTGGCGAAAGCCAGGTCGAACTTATCGCGAAGCGCCAGCAGCCCCGCCATGGCGCACTCCGAAGAGCAGTCCATACGGATAGCGCCGTCTTTATCAAGGTGCATAAAGCGGAAGGTCTGATCCACCTGATCGTTCACGATGGTGAGATCAAGTTGATAGTGTTCGGCGATGCGCTTCCAGTATTCAATACCAGAGCCGCCCAGAGGATCGACGCCCAGCTTCAGGCCTGCTTTACGGATGGCATCCATATCTACGATGGTCGCCAGACCTTCGATAAACGGCTGTACCAGATCCAGCTCGCGCACCTGACCGCTGGCCCAGGCCTGGTCAAGAGACTGGCGCTTCACGGACTTTAACCCTTCAGCCAGAAGCTGGTTGGCGCGATCTTCGATAACCTTCGTGACGTTGGTATCGGCCGGGCCGCCGTTGGGCGGATTATACTTGATACCGCCATCTTCCGGCGGGTTGTGAGACGGCGTGATCACAATGCCGTCCGCCTGAGAGCCCGCCTTCTTATTGTGCTCCAGAATGGCGTTAGACACCGCAGGCGTCGGCGTAAAGCCGTTATCCTGCTGAACAATGACCTCGACGCCGTTGGCGCTCAGCACTTCCAGAACCGAGATAAACGCCGGTTCAGAGAGCGCATGAGTATCTTTGCCCACATAGCAGGGGCCGGTAATGCCGTTAGCGGCACGGTTTTCCGCTATCGCCTGGGCAATGGCCAGAATGTGCGGCTCGTTGAAACTGTGACGGGCAGCGCTGCCGCGGTGGCCGGAAGTGCCAAATTTAACCGCATGTTCAGGATTGCCCGTTTCCGGCTTCAGCACGTAGTACTGCGCCGTCAACTGCGCGACATTAATCAGATCGCTCTGCTGTGCAGGTTGCCCTGCGCGTTCATGGTTAGCCATTGTCCTGATCCTTCTGACATCAGAGTTAGATGGTGCCGCAAACTTTCTCGATCAGCTCCGCGGGGAACTGCATGCTCTGCATAATATGTTCAATCATGCTGCATTTGCGGCCTGTATTGGTATTGGTAATCACCCAGTACGGCGTGCCGGGAACCGCTTTCGGCTTGGTCTGGTTGCCGCTCTTAAGCAGGGTGCGCTCATCAGTCGCGAAGTAAACACGGGTGCGACCGTGCAGGGATTCTGTCGCTTCGACAAAGGCGGCGGCATCCAGAGAATAGAGCGTGGAGAGTACCAGCATAAAACGATTAACGGCCTTCTTCTGCTCGGCATACTCATCAGAGAGCAGCAGTTCACGCACCGCGCGTACGCGCTCGCGGGTGCCTTTCACCATCGGTTTCGGCTCCGCGCTGACGCTGGCCACAGGCGCCTGGGGTTTTGCTGAAGTGGTCTGTGCAGGCAGGGCGGCGGAAACTTTCAACATACGCCGCAAAATGTCGGACGCGCTCTCGCCAATGTGCAGGGTGTGGCTGGCAATATAGCGATACAGCTCGTCATCAACTTCAATCGTTTTCATCTTAATCCAGTGCAATATCTTTCTGAATACAAGTCGTTGGGATTATAAAGACAAATCTCAACAGCGGATAGCGTCAAACCAGGATAGCGGCAAAAGTCGGAATTAACCGGAAATTGCCACCGCACGGCAGAATGCCGAACATGATACCCTAACCAGACGAACTCAAAAAAAGAACTTTGCGATGAAACTCAATACCCGCCTGCAAACTGCACAATCCAGGGACGACCATGCGCCCGTCGTCCTGATTCACGGCCTGTTCGGCAGCCTGGACAATCTTGGGGTGCTGGGACGCTCTCTGGTGCAAGATCGCACGGTGCTGCAGCTCGATCTGCGCAATCACGGTCTCTCCCCGCGAAGCGATAGCATGACGTACAGGGAAATGGCGCAGGACGTGCTGGATACTCTGGACGACTGTCAGCTTGATAAAGTGACGCTGATCGGCCACTCCATGGGCGGTAAAGTGTCGATGGCGCTGAGCGCCCTGGCTCCGGAGCGCATCGAACAACTGGTGATGATTGATATTGCACCGGTGGCCTACCCGGTGCGCCGCCATGATGCCATCTTCGCCGCTGTGCGCGCAGTGACCGACAGTGGCGTTACCCGCCGCCACGATGCCGCGGCGATAATGCGCGAACACATCGAGGAAGAAGGCATTATCCAGTTCCTGCTGAAATCCTTCGCCAGCGGCGAGTGGCGCTTCAATGTGCCGGTGCTCTGGGATCAGTACGACAATATCACCGGTTGGGAGCCCACGCCCCCCTGGCCGCACCCGGCGCTGTTTATCCGCGGCGGCGATTCACCTTATATTCAGGCTTCCTCACAGGCGGAGATTGCCGCACAGTTCCCCCAGGCCCGCGCGCACGTCATCGCCGGTGCCGGACACTGGGTCCACGCGGAAAAACCCCAGGCGGTACTGCGGGCCATTGATCGCTTCCTTACTTCTGATTAAAAACCCATCGTCCGGTCGCCAGATACGCTCCAGGCGTTGGCGCACCGGATGGCACTAATGTATGATGGCGCGCTGTAAAAATCCGCTCCCGTAGCCTTTTCCCTGTCCAGCAGCAGCAAATCATGGCAAAAGAACAAACGGACCGCACGACGCTCGATCTCTTTGCGAACGAGCGCCGCCCGGGTCGACCCAAAACCAATCCGCTGTCGCGTGACGAGCAACTGCGCATCAACAAGCGCAATCAGCTCAAACGTGACAAAGTCCGCGGCCTGAAGCGCGTTGAGCTCAAACTCAATGCCGAGGCGGTGGATGCGCTCAATGAGCTCGCCGATGCGCGTAACATCAGCCGCAGCGAGCTTATCGAAGAGATTCTGCTGAGCCAGCTCGCCCAGCTCCGGGGCTAAGACCGCCCCTTACGCCGTCAGGTATGTTGCATACTGTGCACCCTGCGGCGAATAGCGGTTTCCGCACTCGAAGGGCTTCTGCTATGATTGCCCTATCCGTGGGCATTACGCAGCCACCATACTTTTTTAGATTCAAGAGGTTACTTTACTCATGGCAATCGTAGGCATTTTTTTCGGCAGCGACACCGGCAATACCGAAAATATCGCAAAAATGATTCAGAAACAGCTCGGTAAAGAAGTTGCTGAGGTGCATGATATTGCTAAAAGCAGCAAAGAAGACCTGGAAGGCTTCGATATTCTGCTGCTTGGTATCCCGACCTGGTACTACGGTGAAGCACAGTGTGACTGGGACGACTTCTTCCCCACGCTGGAAGAGGTAGACTTCAACGGTAAGCTGGTTGCGCTGTTTGGCTGCGGCGATCAGGAAGACTATGCGGAATACTTCTGCGACGCGCTGGGTACCATTCGCGATATTATCGAACCGAACGGCGCCACCATCGTGGGTCACTGGCCGACCGAAAGTTACCACTTCGAAGCGTCGAAAGGGCTGGCCGATGATGACCACTTCCTGGGTCTGGCTATTGATGAAGACCGTCAGCCGGAGCTGACCAACGAGCGCGTTGAGAAATGGGTTAAGCAGATCTCTGAAGAGCTGCATCTTGATGAAATCATCAACGCCTGATGATAAGTTGTTGCGGCGCGATCTGCGCCGCATTAATAGATATAACCGATAGTAATAATTGATACATTTCCTTAACTTTGCCCCACTAAGTTGTACAATAAGCCCGGTAAATTGGGCATCGGTGCCGTATCTGGCATAATTTTTCCCACTTTTTTATTCACATTTTTGCAGGTTGAACGCGGTTTTCATTTACCCTTCACGGTTCTATAATGAGACGCATTCATCTTTTTCATGAATTCTATGCAGTGCTCCAGAGGAGCTAAGTCATTAAGCAACAGGACATATTCCGCATGACTGACAACAATACCGCATTAAAGAAGGCCGGCCTGAAAGTCACGCTTCCCCGGTTAAAAATCCTGGAAGTGTTACAGGAGCCTGAAAATCACCATGTCAGTGCGGAAGACTTGTACAAGCGACTGATCGATATGGGTGAAGAGATTGGTCTGGCCACGGTTTACCGCGTGCTGAACCAGTTCGACGATGCAGGCATTGTCACCCGTCACAACTTCGAAGGCGGAAAGTCTGTTTTTGAGCTGACGCAGCAGCATCATCACGATCACCTTATCTGCCTGGATTGCGGCAAGGTGATTGAATTCAGCGATGATTCTATTGAAACTCGTCAGCGCGAGATCGCCACCCGGCACAATATCCGCCTGACCAACCACAGCCTCTACCTGTACGGCCACTGCGCTGAAGGAGACTGTCGGGAAGACGATGGCGCCCATGAGGCCAGCAAGAAGTAAGCGAGTCTACGCCACAGCCAAAAAAAACCGGAGATCGCTCTCCGGTTTTTTGTATAGAGAATAAAACCCCGGCGCAGAGGCCGGGGTTTTACTTATGGCGATTCAGGCGCGCAATATTAGCCGCCCATTTTCGCCCAGGTATCACGCAGTCCAACGGTGCGGTTAAATACCGGCTTATCGGCGCTGCTGGTCAGCCCATCAAGACAGAAGTAGCCTTCACGTTCGAACTGGTACGCGTTTTCCGGCTGTGCCGCCTTCAGGCTCTGCTCTCCGTAGCCCTGCTTCACCACCAGCGATTCTGGGTTAACGGTAGAAAGGAAATCTTCCGCCGAGCCCGGGTTCGCCACGCTGAACAGACGGTCATAGAGGCGGATTTCAATGGGCAATGCGTGAGCAGCGCTGACCCAGTGAATCACCCCTTTCACCTTGCGGCCATCGGCCGGATCTTTGCTCAGGGTATCAGCATCGTAGCTACAGCGAATCGCGGTGATATTGCCATCGGCGTCTTTTTCCACCTCTTCGGCTTTGATCACATAGGCGTTACGCAGACGTACCTCTTTGCCCAGCACCAGACGCTTATACTGCTTGTTCGCTTCTTCACGGAAGTCAGCGCGATCGATCCAGATTTCACCGCTGAAAGGCACCTCGCGGTTACCCATCTCCGGACGGTTCGGATGATTCGGCATGGTCACCATCTCGCTCTGCCCCTGCGGGTAGTTGGTGATGATAAGCTTAACCGGATCGATAACCGCCATCGCACGCGGCGCATTCTCATTCAGATCTTCGCGAATGCAGGCTTCCAGCGACGCCATCTCAACGGTGTTGTCCTGCTTGGTCACGCCGATACGTTTGCAGAATTCGCGGATAGAGGCCGCAGTGTAGCCACGGCGACGCAGACCGGAAATGGTCGGCATACGCGGATCGTTCCAGCCTTCCACTATCTTCTCGGTCACCAGCAGATTGAGTTTACGCTTGGACATAATGGCGTATTCCAGATTCAGGCGCGAAAACTCGTACTGACGCGGATGAGCCGGAATGGTGATATTGTCCAGCACCCAGTCATACAGGCGGCGGTTATCCTGGAATTCCAGGGTACACAGCGAATGGGTGATCCCTTCCAGCGCATCGGAAATGCAGTGGGTGAAATCATACATCGGGTAGATGCACCACTTATTGCCGGTCTGGTGATGATCGGCAAATTTAATGCGGTACAGCACCGGATCGCGCATCACCATAAACGGCGATGCCATATCGATCTTCGCACGCAGGCAGGCGGTGCCCTCGGCGAATTCACCGGCACGCATCTTTTCAAACAGCGCCAGGTTCTCTTCCACGCTGCGATCGCGATACGGGCTGTTCTTGCCCGGCTCGGTCAGAGTGCCGCGGTATTCACGAATCTGCTCCGGCGTCAGTTCATCAACGAAAGCCAGGCCTTTGTTGATCAGTTCGATGGCGTAGTGGTACAGCTGGTCGAAATAGTCAGAGGAGTAACGCACGTCACCCGCCCAGTGAAAGCCCAGCCACTCGACATCCTGCTTAATGGAGTCCACATACTCGATATCTTCTTTAACCGGGTTAGTGTCGTCGAAGCGCAGATTGCAGGTGCCCTGGTAATCCTGAGCGATGCCGAAGTTCAGGCAGATGGATTTCGCATGGCCGATATGCAGATAGCCGTTCGGCTCAGGAGGGAAACGCGTGCAAATGGTGGTGTGTTTGCCGCTGGCCAGATCCTCATCAATAATCTGGCGAATAAAGTTAGTTGGGCGGGCTTCAGCCTCACTCATCTCTTAATACCTCAAAGCGTTTTTAACTCGGTTAACGTGGAATGATCTTACAAGCCGTCGCCGGACACAACCCTTAGTTACAGAAATTCGCACAGCTTTGGCGCGGGAATAAAAAAACGGCCGGGTTCTCACCCGGCCGCTCTCAGAGATATCGTCCGACAGACGTTATTTCTTCGCTTTAATCTCGTACAGCGGGGTTTCGCCAGCCACCAGAGTACCGGTCGCTTTCACCACCAGACCGCTGTAGTCGTCGATGTTGCTGCAGACCACCGGGCTAATCATCGAGCGCGCATTGGCGTTCAGGAAGTCGAGATCCATCTCCAGCACCGGCTGACCGGCAGCAACAGAGGCCCCCTCTTCTACCAGACGCTTAAAGCCTTTACCTGCCAGCGCCACGGTATCGATACCCATGTGCACCACAATCTCAGCGCCGTCATCGGTCTCCAGGCAGAAAGCGTGGTTGGTATTAAAGATTTTCACCACGGTGCCTGCCGCCGGAGCCACGACCGTCTTATCGCTGGGCTTAATCGCTACGCCGTCGCCTACCGCTTTGCTGGCGAAGGCTTCGTCCGGCACCTCGTCCAGCGCCACCAGTTCGCCGCTAACCGGCGCCACCAGGGTCAACAGCGTCGGCAGGTCGTTGCGCACCGCCTGAGGCCTGGCCTGTGCGGCAGGCGCCGACTGAGCTGCGTCAGACTGTGAGGCTGCAACCGGTCCCGTGGTCTTCATGGCGTTGGCGATCTTCTCAGCTACAAAGCCAACGATGATCTGTACGCTGGTCTTGTTCAGGCGAATCACGCCGCTGGCGCCAAGGCGCTTAGCCAGTGCGTCATCCACCACCGCAGAATCTTTCACCGACAAACGCAGGCGAGTGATACAGGCATCGATACCGGTCAGGTTATCGGAACCCCCTACCGCTGCGATGTACTGACGAGCCAGTTCGGCGACGTCCTGCTTCTCACCGCCGCTGACATTGGTGTCCTGACCATCGGCTTCGCTACCGGCCACGGCCAGCTCGCGCCCCGGCGTCATCAGGTTAAATTTGGTGATGGTGAAGCGGAACACCAGATAGTAAATAACGAAGAACACCAGGCCCTGCGGAATCAGCATGTACCACTGCGTGGCCAGCGGGTTACGCGAAGAGAGCACCATATCCACCAGACCGGCGCTGAAACCGAAACCGGCAATCCAGTGCATGCTGGCGGCGATGAAAACAGAGATACCGGTCAGTGCGGCGTGAATCACGTACAGTACCGGCGCAACGAACATGAAGGAGAACTCCAGCGGCTCGGTGATACCGGTGAAGAAGGCGGCGAACGCCCCCGCCATCATGATACCCATCACCTTCGCTTTGTTTTCGGGGCGTGCGCACTGGTAAATCGCCAGCGCCGCACCAGGCAGACCGAACATCATGATCGGGAAGAAGCCCGCCTGATAGCGACCGGTGATACCCACAACCGCTTTACCCGCCTCGATAGACTGAGCGCCGCCCAGGAAGTTAGGAATATCGTTGATACCCGCGACATCGAACCAGAATACCGAGTTCAGCGCATGGTGCAGGCCTACCGGGATCAGCAGACGGTTAAAGAAAGCGTAAACCCCGGCGCCAATGGAACCCATTTTCTGGATATATTCGCCGAACTCCACCAGGCCGCCAAAGATCACCGGCCAGACGTACATCAGTACGAAGGCGACAGCAATCATCACGAAGGAGGTCAGAATCGGCACCAAACGGCGACCGCTAAAGAACGACAGCGCTTTCGGCAACTCCACGCCGCTGAAGCGGTTATACAGCTCAGCCGAGATGATACCCACCAGGATACCCACGAACTGGTTATTAATTTTCGCGAAGGCGGCAGGAACTTCCGCTTCCGGGATGCTCTGGATCATGGAGACCGCGGCAGGTGAACAGAGCGTGGTCAAAACCAGAAAACCGACAAAGCCGGTCAGCGCCGCTGCACCGTCTTTATCTTTGGACATGCCGTATGCAACACCGATGGCGAACAGCACAGACATGTTATCTATAATGGCGGCACCGGACTTGATAAAGAAGGCAGCGAGCGCATTATCGCCCCCCCAGCCGACCGGATCGATCCAGTAACCGACACCCATAAGGATGGCGGCGGCGGGCAGCGTGGCCACCGGCACCATCAAAGCGCGCCCTACGCGCTGTAAGTAGCCTAGAATACTCACTTTATTCCCCCTAGAAGACCCCGAGTGAAGCCTCGTAACTCTTTTTATAGTGCGATCGGCCCGGGCTACGGGCTAATCCATACGGCAAATGTCATATCACAGCAGAGTGTGTGGAAAATTAATTCGCTTCGCAAATTAAAACCCTGCTTTTTGTGAATTCAATCACCAAATTTCGTATCTTGCCTGGCATCTCTATGGCTATCTTATAAAACTTATTTTATTATGAAAAATATCAGGACGGATAAATGCCGCCGTGCGGCAAATCTGGGTTAATCTTTACTTCAGTATAAGCGGCAATCCGGCCAGCACGTTTAACTTAACTTTTATAGAGGTGAATGATGAGACTGATTCCCCTGACAACGGCTCAACAGGTCGGTAAATGGGCAGCCCGCCATATTGTAAACCGTATTAACGCCTTTAAGCCTACCGCAGACCGCCCTTTCGTTCTGGGTCTGCCGACTGGCGGCACGCCGCTGGAAGCCTACAAGGCGCTGGTGGAACTTTATAACGCAGGTGAAGTTAGCTTCAAACACGTCGTTACCTTCAATATGGACGAGTACGTCGGCCTGCCGAAAGAGCATCCGGAAAGCTACCATAGCTTCATGCACCGTAATTTCTTTGACCACGTCGATATCCCGGCGGAAAATATCAACCTGCTGGACGGTAATGCGCCAGACGTTGATGAAGAGTGCCGCAATTACGAAGAGAAAATCCGTGCCTACGGCAAAATCCATCTGTTTATGGGCGGCGTGGGTAACGACGGCCATATCGCCTTTAACGAACCGGCCTCTTCGCTGGCTTCCCGCACCCGTATCAAAACTCTGACCCATGATACCCGGGTCGCCAACTCCCGCTTCTTTGGCGGCGATGTCAATCAGGTTCCGAAATACGCTCTGACCGTTGGCGTAGGTACCCTACTGGACGCTGAAGAGGTGATGATCCTGGTGCTGGGCCACGTCAAGGCGCAAGCGCTGCAGGCTGCAGTCGAAGGCAACGTAAACCATATGTGGACCATCAGCTGCCTGCAATTGCATCCGAAAGCGGTTATCGTCTGCGACGAGCCTTCTACCATGGAGCTGAAGGTCAAAACGCTGAAGTACTTCAACGAGCTGGAAGCTGAAAGTATTAAAGGTCTTTAAGTCATATCTATTCCGGGGGTAACTATGTATGCACTAACCCATGGCCGTATCTTTACCGGTCACGACGTTCTGGACGACCATGCGATTATCATCGCGGACGGTTTCATTGACCGCATCTGTCCGCAGGCAGAGCTGCCGCAGGATATCGCCACGCGCAATATGGGTGGTGCCATTATCGCCCCGGGATTTATTGACGTTCAGCTAAACGGCTGCGGCGGCGTCATGTTTAACGACACCGCCGACGCGGTAAGCGTGGAAACCCTGGAAATCATGCAGAAGGCCAACGAGCGCTCCGGCTGTACCAGCTTCCTGCCGACGCTTATCACCTCCAGCGATGAGTTAATGATGCATGCGGTTAACGTGATGCGTGAATACCTCGACAAGCATCAGAACCAGGCGTTGGGGCTGCATCTGGAAGGTCCGTGGTTGAGTCTGGTGAAGAAAGGGACCCACAACCCTGAGTATATTCGCAAGCCGGATCCCAGCCTGGTGAACTTCCTGTGCCAGAATGCCGACGTCATTACCAAAATCACCCTCGCCCCGGAAGAGGTCGATCCGGCCGTGATTCGCCAACTGGTGGATGCCGGTATCCGCGTTTCCGCTGGCCACTCTAACGCCACCTGGCAGGAAGCGAAGCGCGGCTTCCGCGCGGGCATCAGCTTCGCAACTCACCTGTATAACGCCATGCCTTATATTACCGGTCGCGAACCGGGCCTGACCGGCGCTATTTTCGACGATCCGGATCTGTACTGCGGGGTTATCGCTGACGGGCTGCACGTCAGTTACGCCAACGTTCGCACCGCGAAAAAACTGAAAGGCGAAAAGCTGTGCCTGGTGACCGATGCCACCGCAGCGGCAGGTTCCGATATTGACCAGTTCATTTTTGCTGGTAAAACAATATACTACCGGAATGAACTGTGCGTGGATGAGAACGGAACCCTGAGCGGCTCGGCGCTGACTATGATCGAAGGGGTGCGTAATCTGGTGGAGCATGTCAACATCGCGCTGGATGAAGCCCTGCGTATGGCAACGCTCTACCCCGCCAGGGCCATGGGCGTGGCGGACCGTCTGGGCACACTGGAAGCGGGCAAGGTAGCAAACCTGACCGCGTTCAGCCGCGACTTTAAAATTATCAAGACCATCGTTAACGGAGACGAGGTCTCAATCGGATAAACGGGTATGACGACTGGCGGACAAGCGCAAATAGGTAATGTTGATCTGGTCAAACAGCTTAACGGAGCGGCGGTTTACCGTCTGATCGATCAACAGGGGCCGATATCGCGCATCCAGATCGCCGAGCTAAGCCAGCTTGCCCCCGCCAGCGTCACCAAAATCACCCGCCAGCTGATCGAGCGCGGTTTAATTAAAGAGGTCGATCAGCAGGCATCCACCGGCGGACGCCGGGCTATCTCCATCGTTACCGAGACCCGCGGCTTTCAAGCCATCGGCGTGCGTCTTGGCCGTTACGACGCAACCCTGACGCTTTTCGATCTCAGCGCCAGGGCGCTGGAAGAACGTCATTATCCACTGCCGGAACGACGTCAGGATGCGCTTGAAATCGCCCTGCTGGCGGCTATTGAAGATTTTATTAGCCACTGTCAGCGCAAGATTCGCGAACTGATTGCGATCTCTGTGATTCTGCCTGGCCTGGTGGATCCTGAAAGCGGCGTGGTGCGCTATATGCCCCATATCGAGGTCGATGACTGGCCGTTGGTGGAAAAACTGGAACAGCGCTTCGGCTTTGCCTGCTTCGTGGGGCATGACATTCGCAGCCTGGCGCTGGCGGAGCACTACTTCGGCGCCACCCGGGACTGCGAAGACTCTATTCTGGTGCGCGTCCATCGCGGTACCGGGGCCGGTATTCTTTCCGGCGGACAGATCTTTATTGGCCGCAACGGCAATGTCGGTGAAATTGGCCATATTCAGGTCGATCCGCTGGGCGAACGCTGCCACTGTGGCAACTTCGGCTGCCTGGAAACCATTGCCGCTAACGCAGCCATCGAGCAACGGGTACGGCAGTTGCTTTCCCAGGGCTACCAGAGCCGACTGGACCCGGACAACTGCCGAATCCAGGATATTTGCCGGGCCGCCAACCGCGGCGACCCGCTGGCCAGCGAGGTGCTGGAGCAGGTTGGACGCCATCTGGGCAAGGCTATCGCCATTGCCATTAATCTGTTTAATCCCCAAAAGGTCGTGATCGCCGGCGAAGTGATGGAGGCGGAGAAAATCCTGCTGCCTGCCATTGACCGCTGCGTCAATACTCAGGTGCTGGAAGCCTTTCGCCGCAATCTGCCGGTCGTCCGCTCCCATCTTGATGACCGTTCAGCCATCGGCGCCTTCGCTCTGGTAAAGCGCGCTATGCTTAACGGAGCACTCCTGCAGCGACTGCTGGAAGAGTAACCCCGGACCATGACGGCGGCGCGGGATTTTACTTCCGGATAACGCCGCCGCTGGTTACCATAGCGATTCAGGCCCAGGCCATCTTCCGTAAATCATCCGACTGACTATGACGATAAAAAATGTAATTTGCGATATCGACGGCGTGCTGATGCACGATAACGTCGCCGTTCCAGGCGCCGCGCAGTTTCTGTCCGGACTGCTGGAAAAAGAGATTCCGGTGGTGCTGCTCACTAACTATCCGTCCCAGACCGGTCAGGATCTCGCTAACCGTTTTGCCTCTGCGGGCGTTGATGTGCCGGATAGCCTGTTCTATACCTCCGCCATGGCCACCGCAGATTTCCTGCGCCGCCAGGAGGGGAAAAAGGCCTATGTGGTGGGCGAAGGCGCTTTGATTCACGAGCTGTATAAAGCGGGTTTTACCATTACTGATATCAACCCCGACTTCGTTATCGTCGGCGAAACCCGCTCCTACAACTGGGATATGATGCATAAGGCGGCCTGGTTTGTAGCGAACGGCGCGCGCTTTATCGCTACCAACCCGGATACCCACGGCCACGGTATGGTGCCGGCCTGCGGCGCGCTGTGCGCTGGTATTGAGAAGATCTCCGGGCGTAAACCTTTTTATGTCGGTAAACCCAGTCCGTGGATTATCCGCGCCGCCCTGAACAAAATGCAGGCCCACTCCGAAGATACGGTGATCGTCGGTGACAATCTGCGCACCGACATTCTTGCCGGTTTTCAGGCGGGGTTGCAGACCATTCTGGTGCTGTCCGGCGTTTCAGCGTTGAACGATATTGACGATATGCCGTTCCGCCCCACCTGGATTTACCCCTCCGTCGCAGAGATCGACGTTATCTGATCGGCAACGCGCCTTAACCGGCGCGTCCTTCCATTCAATAAAAAAGCATAAAAATTGCCGATTCGTTAATAATCGCGTGTAAAAGATAGCCATTTTTTACTATTCGGCAAGGACCATTGATTTTTTCAATATCTGACCGGTAATTCGCTTGCCAGGACACCGTATTCTGGGGCATTGTCCTTACCATGACAGGCAGTAACAGCGGTAATAAAACAACGCAACCGCTGCTCGCTTTAGCACAACAGCATCTGTGACGGAGAAGGTTATGTGTTCGATTTTTGGTATTCTGGATATTAAAACTGACGCGGGTGAGCTGCGTAAAAAGGCGCTGGAGATGTCGCGCCTGATGCGCCATCGTGGCCCCGACTGGTCCGGCGTTTATGCCAGTGACCGCGCTATTCTCGCCCATGAACGCCTCTCCATTGTCGACGTTAACGCCGGTGCCCAGCCTTTATATAACGAAAATCAAACCCATGCGCTGGCGGTTAACGGTGAAATCTACAACCACCAGGCCCTGCGCGCCGAATACGGCGATCGCTACGCATTCCAGACTGGCTCTGACTGCGAAGTCATTCTTGCCCTGTATCAGGAAAAAGGTCCGGCATTTCTTGACGATCTACAGGGAATGTTCGCCTTTGCCCTGTATGACAGCGAGCAGGACGCCTATCTGATTGGCCGCGACCATATCGGCATCATCCCTCTTTATATGGGGCATGATGAACACGGTAACCTGTATGTCGCTTCTGAAATGAAAGCGCTGGTACCGGTGTGCCGCACGATTAAAGAGTTCCCGGCGGGCAGCTATCTGTGGAGCAAAGACGGCGAGATCCGCCGCTACTACCAGCGCGACTGGTTCGAGTTCGACGCGGTTAAAGACAACGCAACCGATAAGAACGCCCTTCGTCAGGCGCTGGAAGAGGCGGTGAAAAGCCACCTGATGTCGGATGTCCCCTACGGCGTGCTGCTTTCCGGCGGTCTCGACTCCTCAATTATTTCCGCCGTCACCAAGAAGTTCGCCGCACGCCGGGTGGAAGATCAGGAGCGCAGCGAAGCCTGGTGGCCCCAGCTTCACTCCTTCGCAGTTGGCCTGGAAGGCTCTCCGGATCTGAAAGCCGCTCAGGAGGTCGCTAACCACCTGGGCACCGTACACCACGAAATCCACTTTACGGTGCAGGAAGGGCTGGATGCGATCCGTGATGTTATCTACCACATCGAAACTTACGATGTGACCACCATTCGCGCCTCTACCCCGATGTATCTGATGTCGCGTAAGATCAAAGCGATGGGCATTAAAATGGTACTGTCCGGAGAGGGTTCCGACGAAGTGTTTGGCGGTTACCTTTACTTCCACAAGGCGCCGAACGAGCGTGAATTCCACGAAGAGACAGTGCGTAAACTGCTGGCGCTGCATATGTTCGACTGCGCCCGCGCCAACAAGGCGATGTCCGCCTGGGGCGTTGAGGCACGCGTACCTTTCCTGGACAAGAAGTTCCTGGATGTGGCGATGCGCCTTAACCCTCGCGATAAAATGTGCGGCAACGGCAAAATGGAAAAGCATATTCTGCGTGAATGCTTCGAATCCTACCTGCCGGCGAGCGTCGCATGGCGCCAGAAAGAGCAGTTCTCAGACGGCGTGGGCTACAGCTGGATCGACAGCCTGAAAGAGGTGGCGGCTCAGCAGATTACCGATCAGCAGATGGAGACCGCCCACTTCCGCTTCCCGTATAACACGCCTGGCTCTAAAGAAGGCTATCTGTACCGGGAGATCTTCGAAGAGCTGTTCCCGCTGCCCAGCGCCGCCGAATGCGTGCCTGGAGGCCCCTCGGTGGCCTGCTCTTCGGCCAAAGCCATTGAGTGGGACGAAACCTTTAAGTCGATGAACGATCCTTCTGGCCGTGCCGTAGGGGTTCATCAGGACGCCTACAAGTAATCGCCTGAAGTAAAACTGCAAAAAGCGGGCCACCAGCGCCCGCTTTTTTGACCGCCTTTTACGGGCAGATTACCCTTAACATCATCGGGATAAGTGGAGAAATAGCCTGTTTTTGCCGATTATTAAAGCAAGCTGTTCATAAGCCAGTCAAACGGAACGCCAGAGCCACTTTTCGACAAAAAAGGTGTTGACGCTACGGGGCCCAATACGCATAATGCGCCCCGCAACGCCGATAAGGTAACGCGAAAAGATGGCTACGTAGCTCAGTTGGTTAGAGCACATCACTCATAATGATGGGGTCACAGGTTCGAATCCCGTCGTAGCCACCATAATTTTGCGGGAGTGGCGAAATTGGTAGACGCACCAGATTTAGGTTCTGGCGCCGCAAGGTGTGCGAGTTCAAGTCTCGCCTCCCGCACCATTTATTTTCGTGGCGTTGTCAGGTGGGGTATCGCCAAGCGGTAAGGCACCGGTTTTTGATACCGGCATTCCCTGGTTCGAATCCAGGTACCCCAGCCATTTTTTATGATAAACGCAGTTGTTTTGCGGTTATCTGAAGACAAGACACTATTGGGGTGTCGCCAAGCGGTAAGGCACTGGATTCTGATTCCAGCATTCCGGGGTTCGAATCCCTGCACCCCAGCCAACTTTCTTTTAAGTTGGTCTGCGCTAAAATCTATGGCTACGTAGCTCAGTTGGTTAGAGCACATCACTCATAATGATGGGGTCACAGGTTCGAATCCCGTCGTAGCCACCATATTTTTAGAGTACCGCCCGGCAGATTTAATCGCAGCGCGCGGTAACAGAAAAGACTATTGGGGTATCGCCAAGCGGTAAGGCACTGGATTCTGATTCCAGCATTCCGAGGTTCGAATCCTCGTACCCCAGCCAAATTTTAGAAAGACACTATTGGGGTGTCGCCAGGCTGTAAGCAGTGGATCTGAGTTCAGCATCAGGCACCAACAATCAGTTAAGCAAAGACACTATTGGGGTGTCGCCAAGCGGTAAGGCACTGGATTCTGATTCCAGCATTCCGGGGTTCGAATCCCTGCACCCCAGCCAATAAAATGAGAAGCCCGCGCAAGCGGGCTTTTTCATATCTGCAATTCCCATAACCCAAAAACCCGCCAGCGCGGGTTTTCTCGTTTTACAGACCCAGGGCGTATTTCAGCGCCTGCCGCTTAGCCGCTCCGGCGCGATCCGCCGCCATCAATCCCAGATTACGTATGACGCGTAGCGGCCCAAGATTGTTGCTGAATCCGGCGTAGAACAGATCCATACCGCTCTGCATCGCCAGGTTATCCAGACGCCTGCGGTTCTGGTAGCGTTTTAGCACATCGTAGTCGCTCCACGCCTCGCCGCGCTCGCGGGCATTGCCCAGCACCTCCAGCAAGGCTTCAGCATCGCGATAGCCCAGGTTTACCCCCTGCCCTGCCAGCGGATGAATGGTATGGGCCGCATCCCCTACCAGCGCCACGCCAGGTTGAACGTATCGGAGCGCATGGCGGCGCACCAGCGGGAAGCTACCGCTGGCCTGCGGCGTCACTTCGCCGAGCCGGGACGGGAAAGCCTGATGGATCTCCAGGGCAAGCTGCGGCATCGTCATCGCCTGCAACTGGCGAATCTGTGACGGTGAGTCGTACCACACCAGCGATGCCCAGTCATCAAACAACGGCAGGAAAGCGTGCGGGCCATTGGGGGTAAAATGCTGCCAGGTGCAATCCCCCGGCGCCTGCTCGCAACGGGCGGTAATCAGCATACAGGACTGGGGATACTGCCAACCCTGTACGCCAATACCGCTCCATTCCCGAACCCGGGAATGGGCGCCGTCGGCACCTATCACCAGTTGTGCGGTCATCTGCTGACCGTCATCAAAGCAAAGTCGGGTCTGGCCCTGCTCGCGCGTCATACTGCTCAGCCGCCCGGGGCAGATAATCTGTACCCCGGAATGGACCTGCAACGCCTGCCACAGCGCCAGCTGCAACACCCGGTTTTCCACCATATAGCCCAGTTCCGACAGCTTCAGCTCCGCGGCATCAAAGGTCACATGGGCGCTCTCCCACTCCCAGGTTTCCAGCCGCCGCCAGGGGTGACAACGCATCGCCTGTACCGCACGCCAGACGCCCAGCGATTTCAGCAACCGCACCGAAGCGCAGCTAATCGCCGAAATCCGCACATCGGGCGCACTGCCTGCCTCAAATGGCGCTGGCGCTTCATGCTCGATCAGCGTGACGGAAAATCCGCGCTGCGCCAGGCCCAGCGCAACCGCGGCGCCCACCATGCCTCCGCCAACAACGGCGACTTCAGTTGGTTGAATTGTCATCGTCATATATCCTTAAACCACGAATCCCTCAAGTCTACCTGATTTTTGGGTGGCGCGCGGCAGGCTCGCTCCACTGGTCACGAAGGCGTCAAAGCATTACAATACGCGCCCTGCATTTCCGGCATTAACTGAAGCAATATGGCAAGCCAATGACAAAAAAACTGCATATCAAAACCTGGGGCTGTCAGATGAACGAGTACGATTCATCTAAGATGGCCTCCCTGCTGAACTCCACCCACGGCTTTACGTTAACCGACGTGGCGGAAGAGGCGGATGTTCTGCTGCTGAATACCTGTTCGATCCGCGAAAAAGCACAGGAGAAGGTTTTCCATCAGTTAGGTCGCTGGAAAACATTAAAGGAAAAGAATCCCGAGCTGATTATCGGCGTCGGCGGCTGCGTGGCCTCACAGGAAGGTGAGCACATTCGCGGTCGCGCCCACTATGTGGACATTATCTTCGGGCCGCAGACGCTGCACCGCCTGCCGGAAATGATCAACCGGGTTGCCGGCGATCGTAGCCCGGTGGTAGATGTTAGCTTCCCGGAGATCGAGAAATTCGACCGCCTGCCGGAGCCGCGCGCCGAAGGGCCGACCGCCTTCGTTTCCATTATGGAAGGCTGCAACAAGTACTGCACCTACTGCGTGGTGCCTTATACCCGTGGCGAAGAAGTCAGCCGCCCGTGCGACGACATCCTGTTCGAAATTGCCCAGTTGGCGGCTCAGGGCGTACGTGAAGTGAACCTGCTCGGCCAGAACGTGAACGCATACCGGGGCCCCACGTTCGACGATGGCGTATGTTCCTTCGCCGAACTGCTGCGCCTGGTGGCGGCCATCGACGGTATCGATCGCATCCGCTTTACCACCAGCCACCCGATTGAGTTCACCGATGACATTATCGAGGTGTACCGCGACACGCCGGAGCTGGTGAGCTTCCTGCATCTGCCGGTGCAGAGCGGCGCTGACCGGGTGCTGAACATGATGGGCCGTACCCACACCGCGCTGGAATATAAGGCGATTATCCGCAAGCTGCGCGCCGCGCGACCGGATATTCAGATCAGTTCCGACTTTATCGTCGGTTTCCCGGGCGAAACCGACCAGGACTTCGAACAGACCATGAAGCTGATTGCCGACGTCAACTTCGACATGAGCTTTAGCTTTATCTTCTCTGCCCGTCCGGGCACACCGGCCGCCGATATGGTGGATGACGTACCGGAAGAAGAGAAAAAACAGCGTCTCTATATTCTGCAGGAGCGTATTAACCAGCAGGCCATGGCCTGGAGTCGCCGTATGCTCGGCACAGTACAGCGTATTCTGGTGGAGGGGACTTCCCGCAAGAACATCATGGAGCTGTCAGGACGCACCGAAAATAACCGCGTGGTTAACTTTGAAGGCAGCCCGGATATGATCGGCAAATTCGTCGACGTGGAAATCACCGATGTCTTCCCTAACTCCCTGCGCGGTAAAGTAGTACGTACCGAAGAGGAGATGGGACTGCGAGTGGTCGAGTCGCCGGAATCGGTAATTGCCCGTACCCGTAAAGAGGATGAACTCGGCGTGGGTACTTACCAGCCATAATCCCCTTCGCTGCCGGAGCGCTATTGCACGCTTCGGCAGCATTCTCACTACCACCCCTTGCATTCTGAAGCCGTCACCCAAATATCATTTTCGGTGCTTGCGCCATGGGTTTACGCCGTGAATAATTCCGGTATAGCCTGACGTCAGGCATTTATTTACCCTAACCGGCCCTGTGCTCCGTAAGAGGAAAATCTTGAATATCGAAACACGTGAAATCACGCTGGAGCCGGCGGACAACGCCCGTCTGCTGAGCCTGTGTGGCCCCTTTGATGACAATATTAAACAGCTGGAGCGTCGGCTGGGCATTGAGATCAACCGCCGCGACAGTCACTTCAAACTGACCGGACGCGCCCTGTGCGTCAATGCCGCCGCCGACATTCTGCGCCATCTGTACGTAGATACGGCCCCCATGCGCGGCCAGATTCAGGATATCGATCCGGAACAGATCCATCTTGCGATTAAAGAATTCCGGGTACTTGAACAGGCCGCAGAAAGCGTGCCGGAGTACGGTAAGGCGGTTAATATCAAGACCAAACGCGGCGTGATTAAACCGCGAACCCCTAACCAGGCGCAGTACATCGCCAATATTCTGGATCATGACATTACCTTCGGTATCGGCCCGGCCGGTACAGGTAAAACCTATCTGGCGGTTGCAGCCGCAGTGGATGCTCTGGAGCGCCAGGAGATCCGTCGTATTTTGCTGACCCGCCCGGCGGTAGAAGCAGGCGAAAAGTTGGGCTTCCTGCCTGGCGATCTAAGCCAGAAGGTGGACCCTTATCTGCGCCCGCTGTACGACGCCCTGTTTGAAATGCTGGGCTTCGAGAAGGTCGAAAAGCTTATCGAGCGTAACGTGATTGAAGTTGCTCCCCTCGCCTATATGCGCGGACGTACGCTGAACGATGCCTTTATCATCCTTGACGAGAGCCAGAACACCACCATCGAACAGATGAAAATGTTCCTGACCCGCATCGGCTTTAACTCTAAAGCTGTCATTACCGGTGACGTCACCCAGATAGACCTGCCGCGTAACGCCAAATCGGGCCTGCGCCATGCCGTTGAGGTACTGTCGGACGTCAACGAGTTAAGCTTCAACTTCCTCCACAGCGAAGATGTGGTTCGCCACCCGGTGGTTGCCCGTATCGTCAATGCCTATGAGGCCTGGGACGAAGCCGAACAAAAGCGTAAAGCCGCCCTCGCTGCCGAGCGCAAACGCGAAGCTCAGGAAGCCCACGGTCCCCAGGAGAATTCATGAGTCAGGTCATTCTCGATCTCCAGATCGCCTGTGAGGATACCGCCGGACTGCCCACGGAAGAACAGATCCAGCGCTGGCTTGATGCCGCCATCCTGCCCGCCCAGGCGGAAGCCGAAGTTACGGTCAGGCTGGTAGACGAAGCGGAAAGCCACGAGCTGAATCTGACGTACCGCGGTAAGGATAAATCGACCAACGTGCTCTCATTCCCCTTCGAGGCGCCGCCCGGCATTGAGCTGCCGCTGCTGGGCGATCTGGTTATTTGTCGCCAGGTTGTCGAACGCGAAGCACAGGAGCAGACGGTGACCCAGGAGGCCCACTGGGCCCATATGGTGGTGCACGGTAGCCTGCACCTGCTGGGTTACGACCATATCGAAGATGATGAAGCCGAAGAGATGGAGTCTCTGGAGACAGAGATAATGCTTGCCCTCGGCTACGGCGATCCGTACATTTCCGAGAAAGAATAGCGATACCCATGATGCCGCGTCACCGATGCGGCAACTCATTAACCAACACGAGAAACCAATCCATACGCCATGAGCGACGACAATTCACACAGTAGTGACACATCCGGTAAAAAGGGCTTCTTCTCTCTGATTCTGAGCCAGCTGTTCCACGGCGAGCCCAAAAACCGCGATGAATTACTCACGCTAATCCGTGATTCCGAACAGAATGAGCTTATCGACCAGGATACTCGCGATATGCTCGAAGGGGTGATGGATATCGCCGACCAGCGGGTCCGCGACATCATGATTCCCCGTTCACAGATGATTACCCTGAAGCGTAACCAGAGCCTGGACGAATGCCTCGATGTCATTATCGAATCCGCCCACTCCCGCTTCCCGGTGATCAGCGAAGATAAGGATCACATTGAAGGGATACTGATGGCTAAGGATCTGCTGCCCTTTATGCGCAGCGACGCCGAGCCATTTAGCATGGAGAAAGTGTTGCGTCCGGCGGTGGTCGTGCCGGAAAGCAAGCGGGTTGACCGCATGCTCAAGGAGTTTCGCCAGCAGCGCTATCATATGGCCATCGTTATCGATGAATTTGGCGGTGTTTCCGGCCTGGTAACCATTGAAGACATTCTGGAGCTGATCGTCGGCGAGATCGAAGACGAGTATGACGAGGAAGAGGATATCGATTTCCGTCAGCTCAGCCGCCACACCTGGACGGTACGCGCCCTGGCGCCGATTGAAGACTTTAACGAAACCTTCGGTACGCACTTCAGCGATGAAGAGGTCGATACCATTGGCGGTCTGGTGATGCAGGCCTTTGGCCATCTTCCGGCCCGTGGCGAAACCATTGAAATTGATGGTTATCAGTTTAAAGTCGCCATGGCGGACAGCCGCCGGATTATTCAGGTACACGTCAGGATCCCGGACGATTCCCCCGAGCCGAAAGTAGAAGAGTAATCGCATGGAGCTAAGCTCACTGTTGCAACGCCAGCGCATACGCCTGCTGCTGGCGCTGATTTTCGGGGCCAGCGGCACGCTGGCCTTTTCTCCTTATGATTTCTGGCCCGCCGCCCTGCTCTCTCTGGCGGCACTTCAGGGGCTCACCTTTAATCGCCGCCCGCTACAGAGCGCCGCCATCGGCTTTTGCTGGGGGCTGGGGCTGTTCGGCACCGGTATTAACTGGGTCTACGTTAGCATCGCGCAGTTCGGCGGCATGCCCGGGCCGATTAACGTTCTGCTGGTGGTTCTGCTGGCGGCATATCTCTCGCTTTATACCGGCCTGTTCGCCGGGTTACTGAATCGCCTGTGGCCAAAGATCAGCTGGTGGCGCGTGGCCATCGCCGCACCGGCTCTCTGGCAGGTCACCGAATTCCTGCGCGGCTGGGTGCTAACCGGCTTCCCGTGGCTGCAATTCGGCTACAGCCAGATAGACGGGCCGCTAAAAGGCGTTGCCCCAATACTGGGCGTAGAAGCCATTAACTTCCTGCTAATGGCCATTGCCGGCCTGGTTGCTTACGCCATCGCGCAGCGCCAGTGGCGTCCGGCGTTAATAGCCCTGCTGTTACTGGCGCTGCCCTGGCCGCTGCGTTACATCCAGTGGGATCAGCCGCAAAACGATCGCCGCCTGACCGTAAGCCTGGTGCAGGGCAATATTCCGCAGTCCATGAAGTGGAATGAAGATCAGTTGCTGAACACCCTGCGTATTTACCTCGAACAGACCCGTCCGCATCTGGGTAAATCGCAGTTGATAATCTGGCCCGAATCGGCAGTGCCCGATCTGGAAATTAACCAGCAGCGCTTCCTGAAAGAGCTGGACGGCCTGCTGCGCCAGCATGACAGTTCGCTGATTACCGGTATCGTCGATGCCCGGCTTAACAGCCAGAATCGCTACGACACCTACAACACCATCATCACCATGGGGGCCGACAACCCCTACCGTTACGACAGCACCAATCGCTATAACAAGAACCACCTTGTTCCTTTTGGCGAATTCGTTCCGCTGGAGTCGATTCTGCGCCCGCTGGCTCCCTTCTTCGACCTGCCGATGTCTTCATTCAGCCGCGGCCCTTACCACCAGCCGCAGCTTAGCGCCCATGGCATGAAACTGACGGCGGCCATCTGCTACGAAATCATTCTGGGCCAGCAGGTCCGGGATAACTTCCGCCCGGATACCGACTATCTGCTGACCATTTCGAACGATGCCTGGTTTGGCCATTCCATCGGCCCCTGGCAGCACTTCCAGATGGCGCGGATGCGCGCGCTGGAACTGGCGCGCCCGCTGCTGCGCAGCACCAATAACGGAATTACCGCGGTGATTGCCCCCAACGGCGACGTGCAGTCAATGATCCCGCAGTTTACCCGCAAGGTGCTGACCACTCAGGTGACTCCGACCCGCGGCATTACACCTTACGCCCGCTTCGGCGGCTGGCCGGTCTGGATCCTGACGCTGTTAGCTGGCGCTCTGGCCTGCGTTCTGGCTCGTAAACACCGCTAATCCCTTTCCCCCTCCGCCCGGAGGGGGAATCCATCACTTCTGGCACAGCAGTTGCAACAGATAACGTTGTCTGGCCCGGGCATCCTCCTGGACTGATGCGCCTGATGTTCTGTTGCACCGCCACAGGCACCTGTCGTGTGCAACCCCAGGTTTATCGCCCCGGAATGGTGCGGCGCATCTCGCAAAATCCAAACGATTTGATAGCAAATTTTTTACATTAGGCCAGACTGACAAGCAGTGGCGAGAAAGTAATCGCCTGATTTTGCAGCACGCACAACAAAACCAAAAAAACAGCACACAACCGACTGGTATTCACGCCAATGCTTTACAACGAGTATTCCGGCGAGCCGATAAAGGAGTTGATATGCAATTACGTAAGCTGACCGCAGCAATGATAATCGTGGGAATGGGTGCCGGGTTAACCTCGGTGGCTCAGGCCGCCCCGGAAAGCGCCACTCTGGCGAAAATCGACAAGAACGGCGTTATCGTGGTGGGACATCGGGAATCCTCCGTTCCCTTCTCTTACTACGACGGCCAGCAAAAGGTGGTGGGTTACTCTCAGGACTACTCCAACGCCATTGTGGAAGCGATTAAAAAGAAGCTGAATAAGCCAGACCTGCAGGTCAAACTGATTCCCATTACCTCTCAGAACCGGATACCGCTGCTGCAAAACGGCACCTACGATTTCGAATGCGGCTCCACGACCAATAATCTGGAGCGCCAGAAGCAGGCCGCCTTCTCGGATACCATCTTTATCGTCGGCACCCGGTTATTAACCAAAAAAGGCAGCGATATTAAAGATTTTGCCGACCTGAAAGATAAAAGCGTGGTCGTGACATCGGGAACCACTTCGGAAGTGCTGTTACACAAGCTGAACGACGACAAAAAGATGGATATGCGCATTATCAGCGCCAAAGACCACGGCGACTCCTTCCGCACGCTGGAAAGCGGTCGTGCTTACGCCTTTATGATGGATGACGCGCTACTGGCCGGAGAGCGGGCGAAAGCCAAAAAACCAGATAGCTGGGAAATTGTCGGCACCCCGCAGTCAAAAGAAGCTTACGGCTGCATGATGCGTAAAGAAGATCCCGAATTTAAACAGCTGGTTGACGATACCATCGCTCAGGCACAGACTTCCGGTGAGGCCGCGAAATGGTTCGACAAATGGTTTAAAAACCCTATTCCTCCCAAGAATCTTAACCTGAACTTCGATCTCTCCGAAGATATGCAGGCCCTGTTTAAATCACCCAACGACAAGGCTCTCGATTAAAAAAACCCATGCATCGCGGGAATAATAAGGGCGGCGCTGCGTCGCCCAATGATTGACGAGGACAGAAGCCGGACAGACAGGCCCCGCCCGGACGTTCCCCGGGCGGGGAGAAAACAACAGGCTTCTCATCAATCTTAGGGGTAGCGCTGCTGCCCCCTTTCTTCGGAGTTAACTATGTCTATAGACTGGAACTGGGGGATCTTTCTACAGTCCGCCCCGTTCGGCAACACCACCTATCTGGGCTGGATCTGGAGCGGTTTCCAGGTCACCGTGGCCCTTTCGATTTGTTCGTGGATTATCGCCTTCCTGGTCGGATCTTTCTTCGGCATTCTACGTACTCTGCCCAGCCGACTGCTGTCGGGCATCGGCACCTGCTATGTAGAACTGTTCCGTAACGTCCCGCTTATCGTACAGTTTTTTACCTGGTATCTGGTGGTGCCGGAACTGCTGCCGCCGGACCTCGGGATGTGGTTTAAGGCCGATCTAGATCCCGACAAGCAGTTTTTTATCTCCTCAGTACTCTGCCTGGGGCTGTTTACCGCCGCCCGCGTCTGCGAACAGGTGCGTGCCGCAATCCAGTCCCTGCCTCGGGGACAAAAAAACGCCGCGCTGGCCATGGGGCTCACGCTGCCCCAGGCCTACCGCCACGTTCTTCTGCCCAACGCCTACCGGGTCATTGTTCCGCCCATGACCTCGGAAATGATGAACCTGGTGAAAAATTCCGCTATCGCCTCGACCATTGGTCTGGCCGATATGGCGTCTCAGGCCGGTAAGCTGCTGGACTATTCGGCCCACGCCTGGGAGTCGTTTACCGCCATCACCCTTGCCTATGTGCTGATCAACGCCGTGATTATGCTGGTGATGCATCTGCTGGAGCGCAAAGTGCGCTTGCCTGGCAATATGGGAGGGAAATAAGCCATGTATGAATTTGACTGGAGCTCTATTGGCCCCTCCCTGCCATGGCTGCTCAACGGGATGGTCATCACTCTGAAGATCACCGTGATAGCCATTATTGTCGGTATCATCTGGGGCACCCTGCTGGCGGTCATGCGTCTGTCGAGTTTTAAACCCCTGAGCTGGTTTGCCAGTAGCTACGTTAACGTCTTCCGTTCGATTCCGCTGGTGATGGTGCTGCTCTGGTTCTATCTGATCGTCCCCGGCTTCCTGCAGCGGGTGTTGGGGCTCTCTCCGCAGACCGATATCCGACTGATCTCCGCCATGGTGGCCTTTTCTCTGTTCGAAGCCGCCTACTATTCGGAGATTATTCGCGCCGGGATCCAGAGCGTCTCTCGCGGCCAGTCCCATGCCGCGCTGGCGCTGGGTATGACTCACTGGCAGTCGATGCAACTGATCATTCTGCCTCAGGCCTTTCGGGCCATGGTGCCGCTGCTGCTGACCCAGGGCATCGTTCTGTTCCAGGATACCTCGCTGGTTTATGTCCTGAGCCTGGCGGACTTCTTCCGCACCGCCACCACCATCGGCGAACGCGACGGTACTCAGGTGGAGATGATTCTGTTCGCCGGCGGTGTCTACTTTATTATTAGCCTTAGCGCCTCGCTGCTGGTCAGCTGGCTGAAAAAAAGGACCGTTTCATGATTTCCCTGAAAAATGTTTCTAAATGGTATGGCCACTTTCAGGTTCTGACCGACTGCTCCACGATCGTTCAAAAGGGCGAGGTGGTGGTGGTCTGCGGCCCCTCCGGCTCCGGAAAATCCACGCTGATTAAGACCGTCAACGGCCTGGAACCGGTACAGAAAGGCGAGATTGAGGTTAACGGCACCCAGGTCAACAGCAAGCGCACCAATCTGGCGCAGTTGCGCGCGCATGTGGGCATGGTGTTTCAGCATTTCGAGCTGTTTCCCCATCTGACCATTATTGAAAACCTGACCCTGGCCCAGGTCAAAGTCCTGAAACGCGGTAAAGCGGAAGCCCGCCAGAAAGGCGAAAAATTGCTGGAACGGGTAGGACTCACCGCGCATGCCAGTAAATATCCGGCCCAGCTTTCCGGCGGCCAGCAGCAGCGTGTGGCTATCGCCCGGGCGCTGTGTATGGATCCTGTCGCTATGCTGTTCGACGAACCAACATCGGCGCTGGATCCGGAGATGATCAACGAAGTGCTGGATGTCATGGTCGAGCTGGCCCAGGAAGGCATGACCATGATGGTGGTCACTCACGAAATGGGCTTCGCCCGTAAGGTGGCGAATCGGGTCATCTTTATGGATGAAGGAAAGATCGTGGAAGACGCGCCGAAGGATGCCTTCTTCGATAATCCCAAATCACCACGCGCCCGGGATTTTCTGGATAAGATTCTGCACTGATGGGCTAAAAAAGCCGACCTCACCCGTCGGCTTTTTTACGTCTGAAACACGCTTACGGCTCAAACGGCTGGCGCTGGAACTGGTTATGGCCGCACTTCGGACATACCGGCAGCACCTCCGGTGTATAAAACGCCAGCCGGTGATGGCATTTCTCGCACACCAGATTTCCTAACCCGACCACCTCTCCGCTGTGATACACGCCGTGGTGGCTCAGATCCTTAAACACTTCGCGCCACTCCAGTTGAGTTTTATCGGTGATATCCGCCAGCTCCTGCCACAGGCTCTCTTTAATCACCCGGGCGAAGACGCTTTCCTCTTCTTCCTGCTGGCTCTCCTGATAGCTCAGGGCAAACTCTTCCAGATCGCGGCGTACCGCACGCGTTATCTCATCGATTTCGTTACGGGTCAGTTCCCCCGCTTCGGTAATTTTTTTATGCGCATCCCTAACCAACGCATCGATATCCCTCTCGCCGTTACGCAGTCGTTCGCTGAGCGTGGAGAGCAGTTCACGGTAGTACTGAGCCACCTTGTTCATCGCATTCCCTCCGAAAATCGGTAACATCATGGAGCCGCAGGCATCCCGGCCCCTTACGCTTAACTATAGCTACTGCCTGATAATAGACGCTAATTCCGCCGTGCTGTGTTATCCAGACCACGGGTCGTGTAAATTACGGTAAGGGAGCGGAGAACTGCGGGATTTGCCGCCGTCTGGCGCTTAAGTACTGTTGTAGCGCTTTGCGATAGGCTATGCTATCGCCTGCCCAAAAACTTTAGTTAACGCTACCTTATGTAGCGGTGTATTCATCACAGGATTACAGGCTGCCATGCAAGAGCAATATCGCCCGGAAGAGATAGAGTCAAATGTCCAGCGCCTCTGGCAAGAGAAGCGCACCTTTGAAGTAAAAGAAGACGAGAGCAAAGAGAAGTATTACTGCCTGTCGATGCTTCCCTATCCTTCTGGTCGACTACATATGGGCCATGTCCGTAACTACACCATCGGTGACGTTATCGCCCGCTATCAGCGTATGTTGGGCAAAAATGTCCTGCAGCCTATTGGCTGGGACGCATTTGGTCTGCCTGCCGAAGGCGCCGCGGTCAAAAACAATACCGCGCCGGCCCCCTGGACCTACGACAACATCGATTACATGAAGAACCAGCTGAAAATGCTGGGCTTTGGCTATGACTGGAGCCGCGAACTGGCGACCTGTAAGCCGGAATATTATCGCTGGGAGCAGAAATTCTTCACCGAACTCTATAAAAAAGGGCTGGTGTACAAGAAAACCTCCGCAGTGAACTGGTGCCCGAACGATCAAACCGTTCTGGCCAACGAGCAGGTCATCGACGGCTGCTGCTGGCGCTGCGACACCAAAGTCGAGCGCAAAGAGATTCCTCAGTGGTTCATTAAAATCACCGACTACGCCGAAGAGCTGCTCAACGACCTGGACACGCTGGATCACTGGCCGGACACCGTTAAAACCATGCAGCGCAACTGGATCGGTCGTTCCGAAGGGGTGGAGATCACCTTTGACGTAGAGAACAGCGACCAGAAACTGACGGTCTATACCACGCGCCCCGACACCTTTATGGGCGCCACTTACCTGGCGGTAGCTGCGGGCCATCCGCTGGCGGCCCAGGCTGCGCTGAACAACCCGGATCTGAACGCCTTTATCGACGAATGCCGCAACACCAAAGTGGCGGAAGCCGAAATGGCGACCATGGAGAAGAAAGGCGTCGCCACTGGCTTTAACGCCATCCACCCGCTGACCGGTGAGTCAGTCCCGGTGTGGGTTGCCAACTTCGTGCTGATGGAATACGGCACCGGCGCCGTAATGGCGGTTCCCGGCCACGATCAGCGCGACTGGGAATTCGCCACCAAATATAACCTGCCAATCAAAGCGGTGATTCTCGATAAGGATGGCAACGCGCCGGATCTGAGCGCCGCGGCGATGACCGAGAAAGGGGTGCTGTTCAACTCAGGCGAGTTTGACGGTCTCTCCTTCGAAGCCGGGTTTAACGCCATTGCCGATGCCCTGGCCGCGAAAGGCGTGGGCGAGCGTAAGGTTAATTACCGCCTGCGCGACTGGGGCGTTTCGCGCCAGCGTTACTGGGGTGCGCCGATCCCAATGGTCACTCTGGAAGATGGCACCGTTATGCCGACGCCGGACGAACAACTGCCGGTTGTACTGCCGGAAGATGTGGTCATGGACGGCATCACCAGCCCCATCAAAGCCGATCCCAACTGGGCGAAGACCACCGTTGAGGGTCAGCCTGCGCTGCGTGAAACAGATACCTTCGACACCTTTATGGAGTCCTCCTGGTACTATGCGCGCTATACCTGCCCGCAGTACGACAAAGGTATGCTGGACTCCGAGGCCGCCAACTACTGGCTGCCGGTCGACATCTATGTCGGCGGTATCGAACACGCCATTATGCACTTGCTCTACTTCCGCTTCTTCCACAAGCTGATGCGCGATGCAGGCATGGTGAACTCTAACGAACCTGCGAAACAGCTGCTGTGTCAGGGCATGGTGCTGGCAGACGCCTTCTGGTACACCGGCAACAACGGCGAGCGTATCTGGGTTTCGCCGGTTGATGCCATTGTCGAGCGCGACGAAAAAGGGCGTATTGTTAAAGCCACCGATGCTGAAGGCCATGAACTGGTCTACGCCGGTATGAGCAAGATGTCCAAGTCCAAGAACAACGGCATCGACCCGCAGGTCATGGTAGAGCGCTACGGCGCAGATACCGTGCGCCTGTTTATGATGTTCGCGGCCCCGGCGGAAATGACCCTCGAATGGCAGGAATCCGGCGTTGAAGGGGCTAACCGCTTCCTGAAGCGCGTCTGGAAACTGGCCTGGGAGCACGCGCAGAAAGGCGCTGCTCCGGCGCTTAACGTCGAAACCCTGAACGAAGATCAGAAGGCGCTGCGCCGCGATCTGCACAAAACCATCGCCAAAGTGACCGACGATATCGGCCGCCGTCAGACCTTCAATACCGCTATTGCAGCGATTATGGAGCTGATGAACAAACTGGCAAAAGCGCCGCAGCAAGAAGATCAGGATCGCGCACTGATGCACGAAGCGCTGATCGCCGTGGTGCGGATGCTCTATCCGTTCACCCCACATGTCTGCTTCACTCTGTGGCAACAGCTTGGCGGCGAAGGCGATATCGACAACGCTCCCTGGCCGCAGGCTGATGAGAAAGCGATGGTCGAAGACACTCGCCTGGTCGTGGTGCAGGTTAACGGCAAAGTTCGCGGTAAAATTACCGTTCCGGCAGACGCCACCGAAGATCAGGTGCGTGAACGTGCGGGGCAGGAGCATCTGGTGGCCAAGTATCTTACCGGCGTCACCATTCGCAAAGTCATTTACATACCGGGCAAATTGCTGAACCTGGTGGTTGGCTAAGCACAGCAGGAGGAAGCGTGCGCTATCTGTTCACTCTGTTAGTCAGTCTGGCGGTGCTGGTCACCGCCGGGTGTGGTTTTCATCTGCGCAGCACCACCCAGGTGCCGCATCAGCTACACACCCTGATCCTCGATTCCAGCGATCCATACGGACCGCTGACCCGTGCGGTGCGCAACCAGTTGCGCCTGAACGGCGTTGAGATCGTTGATAAGGACCCGCTGCGTCAGGATGTCCCGTCGCTGCGACTGGGCGGCGCCAGCATCGGTCAGGATACCGCATCCGTCTTCCAGGACGGGCGTACCGCGGAATACCAGATGATTATGACGGTAAGTGCCCACGTGCTGATCCCGGGTCACGATATCTACCCGATCAGTACCAAGGTCTATCGCTCCTTCTTCGACAACCCGCAGGCCGCACTGGCCAAGGATGCCGAACAAGAGATGATTATCAAAGAGATGTACGATCGTGCCGCGGAACAGCTGGTACGTAAGCTGGTTTCGGTACACGTCGCCGACGTACAACGAACCGAAGAGGCCCAGGAGACTGCCAAACCCGATGAAGCCGCTGACGCCACAGAGAACAGCAGCAACGGCGAACGCGTCTCCAGCACCCTGATTCCTGCCGGTAACTGATGTTAAAACTCTGGCCGGAACAGCTCCGCGCGCAGCTCAACGAAGGGCTGCGCGCGGCTTATCTGCTACTGGGAAACGACCCCTTACTGCTTCAGGAGAGTCAGGACGCGGTGCGCCATGTCGCCGTGGAGCATGACTTTACCGAACATCACAGCGTGGCAATCGATGCCTCTACCGACTGGCAGGCGCTATTTGCGCTAAGTCAGGAACTGAGCCTGTTCGCCAGCCGCCAGACCCTGCTGTTACAGCTTCCGGACAACGGCCCCAATGCCGCCATCGCCGGACATCTGGAAAAGCTGACAGGGCTGTTACATGACGATTTGCTGCTGATTGTGCGCGGCAACCGCCTGACCCGCGCTCAGGAAAATGCCGCCTGGTATAACGCCCTGAGCAAAAACGCAGTGCAGGTCAACTGCCAGACCCCAGAACAGGCCCAGCTACCGCGCTGGGTCGCCAGCCGGGCCCGGCAGATGAATCTTAGCCCTGATGAAGCGGCTATCCAGTTACTGTGTTACTGCTATGAAGGCAACCTGCTGGCGCTGAATCAGGCGTTGGAGCGCCTGTCGCTGCTGTGGCCGGACGGAAAACTGACGCTTCCCCGTATAGAACAGGCCGTCAACGATGCCGCCCACTTTACCCCCTTTCACTGGGTGGATGCCCTGCTGGCGGGAAAAAGCACCCGGGCGCTGCATATTTTGCAGCAGCTACGACTGGAGGCGATCGAGCCGGTAATTCTGGTGCGCTCGATACAGCGCGAACTGCTGCAACTGGTCAACCTGAAACGTCAGTCAGCCCAAACCCCGCTGCGTACGCTATTCGATCAACAGCGGGTCTGGCAGAATCGTCGGCCGCTGATTAGCGAGGCGCTTAATCGCCTCAGCGCGGAACAGCTGTGGCAGGCCGTACGTCTGCTGAACCAGATAGAGCTCACCATCAAACAGGATTTCGGTCAGTCCGTATGGGCCGAGCTGGAAAGCCTTTCCCTGCTGCTTTGTCATAACCGGTTGCCGGATCTTTTTATCCATGACTGATTTGTATGCGGTATATGGCGGTACTTTCGACCCTATCCACTACGGTCATCTGCGACCGGTAGAGGCGCTTGCCGGGATAGTCGGGCTAAAGCAGGTCATCATTATGCCCAATAATGTGCCGCCCCATCGTCCTCAGCCCGAGGCAAGCAGCGCTCAACGCCGCGATATGGTGCAACTCGCCATCCGCAACCGCCCGCTGTTCCGGCTTGATGAACGCGAGCTACAGCGCACAACGCCGTCCTGGACCGTGGAAACGCTGGAAGCATTAAGAGACGAACTGGGCCCTCAGCGGCCGCTGGCCTTTATTATCGGTCAGGATTCCCTGCTCGGGCTCCCCGGCTGGCATCGTTATGAATCACTGATGAACCTGTGCCATCTGCTGGTGTGCCGCCGCCCGGGCTATGCGCCGGAGATGCCGAACGCCGACCACCAGTCCTGGCTTAACCGCCATCTGACCCACAGTGTCGACGAACTGCACCAGCTTCCCGCAGGCCGCATTTTTATGGCCGATACGCCGCTATGGGACATCTCCGCCACCGAGATTCGCCAGCACCTGGCCGCGCGTCGCGACTGCGAAACGTTTATCCCCGCACCGGTGCTGGACTACATCAACCAGGCGGGACTCTACCGCTAACGGCCTGGGGCCATTGACACCGCCTCTCAGGCTGTTATTCTCCGCAGCCATACTGCGCCCATCGCGGCGTCTTTGATATTGTTTTACAAAAATGGCGATGCAATCACCCGCTGCCGATGGGATGATAGCCCACGCAGGCATTCGTCGCGCCCGGCGCACGATAAACGACGGGGTTGATTGCGGCTGACTCAAGGGGAAAAACTTGCAGGGTAAAGTACTTCAGGATTTTGTTATCGACAAAATCGACGATCTTAAAGGCCAGGATATTATTGCTCTGGATGTCCAGGGAAAATCCAGTATCACCGACTGCATGATCATCTGTACCGGTACTTCCAACCGTCACGTGGTCTCCATTGCCGATCACGTCGTTCAGGCCTCTCGCGAAGCCGGACTGATGCCGCTTGGCGTTGAAGGTGAAAATGCCGCTGACTGGGTGGTGGTCGACCTGGGCGATGTGATCGTCCACGTTATGCAGGAAGAGAGCCGCCGCCTGTACGAGCTTGAAAAGCTCTGGAGCTGACGAGTGAAGTTACAACTGGTCGCCGTTGGCACCAAAATGCCCGATTGGGTACAAACCGGTTTTAACGAATATCTGCGCCGCTTTCCTAAAGATTTACCGTTTGAGCTGCTGGAGATCCCGGCGGGTAAGCGCGGAAAGAACGCGGATATTCGTCGTATTCTGGATAAAGAAGGCGAACTGATGCTCGAAAGCATCGGTAAGGGGAATCGTATCGTCACGCTCGATATTCCCGGTAAGCCATGGGATACGCCGAAACTTGCCCGGGAACTGGAACGCTGGAAACAGGATGGCCGCGACGTCAGCCTGCTGATCGGCGGCCCCGAAGGTCTGGCCCCGGCCTGCAAGGCCGCAGCGGAACAAAGCTGGTCGCTCTCGCCCCTGACCCTACCCCACCCTCTGGTGCGGGTACTGGTGGCCGAGAGCCTGTATCGCGCGTGGAGCATTACCGCCAACCACCCCTATCACCGAGAGTAAAGGTTTACCAGGCAGATTACGCAGCGGATGAAATTACAGAAGAACTCTTTTCGTGACTACTCGGCCGAGTCCGCGCTTTTCGTGCGCCGGGCGCTTATCGCCTTTTTGGGTATTCTGCTGCTGACCGGCGTCCTTATCGCCAACCTCTATAATCTGCAGATCCGTGGCTTTAACGTCTATCAGACTCGCTCCAACGAGAACCGAATCAAGCTGGTCCCCATTCCCCCCACCCGCGGCGTGATTTATGACCGTAACGGCATTCCGCTGGCGGTAAACCGCACCATCTACCAACTGGAGATGATGCCGGAAAAAGTAGACAATGTGCAGGCGACGCTGGACGCCCTGCGTCCCATCGTCGATCTGACTGATGAAGATATTGCTGCATTTAAGAAAGAACGTCTGCGTTCACACCGTTTCACTTCAATACCGCTGAAGATCAACCTGGACGAAGTTCAGGTGGCGCGTTTTTCGGTCAATCAGTATCGTTTCCCCGGCGTTGAGGTTAAAGGCTATAAGCGACGCTACTATCCTTATGGTTCAGCGCTCACCCACGTTATCGGCTATGTGTCGAAAATTAATGACCGGGACGTGGCCCGCCTTGAAAAAGAGGGCAAGCTTGCTAATTACGCCAACACCCATGATATCGGCAAGCTGGGTATTGAGCGTTCCTACGAAGATGTACTGCACGGTCAGACCGGCTACGAAGAGGTTGAAGTTAACAACCGCGGTCGGGTGATTCGCCAGCTTAAAGAAGTCCCGCCGCTGGCCGGTCACGATATTCAGCTCACTATCGACCTTAAACTCCAGCAGTATATCGAAACGCTTCTGGCAGGAAGCCGCGCGGCGGTAGTGGTTACCGACCCGCGCAGTGGCGGTATTCTGGCGCTGATTTCTACCCCCAGCTACGACGCCAATATGTTCGTCAACGGGATTTCCAGCAAAGAGTATTCCGGGCTGTTACAGGATCAGAACACGCCACTGGTGAACCGTGCCACCCAGGGGATCTACCCGCCGGCCTCGACGGTAAAACCCTATGTCGCCGTTTCGGCGCTCAGCGCTGGGGTCATTACACGTCATACCAGCCTGTTCGACCCAGGCTGGTGGCAACTGCCTGGCTCGGAAAAACGCTATCGTGACTGGAAAAAATGGGGCCACGGCCATCTGAATGTCACCAAGGCCCTGGAGGAGTCAGCGGATACTTACTTCTACCAGGTCGCCTATGATATGGGGATCGACAGACTCTCCTCCTGGATGAGTCGATTTGGCTACGGCCACTCGACCGGTATCGACATCAAAGAAGAACGTACCGGCAATATGCCGACCCGAGAATGGAAAATGAAGCGCTACAAGAAGCCCTGGTATCAGGGAGACACCATTCCCGTAGGTATCGGCCAGGGCTACTGGACCGCCACGCCCGTACAGATGAACAAAGCGCTGATGATCCTGATTAACGACGGTATCGTGAAAGTGCCCCACTTCCTGATGTCCACAACGATCAACGGTCGTAAGGAACCCTGGCAGCAGCCGCACGAGCCGCCGGTGGGCGATATTCATTCCGGTTTCTGGGAGATAGCCAAAGACGGTATGTACGGCGTGGCTAACCGCCCGAACGGAACCGCGCACAAATATTTCCAGAGCGCGCCTTATAAAATAGCCGCCAAATCAGGTACTGCCCAGGTCTTTGGCCTGAAGGCAAATGAAACCTATAACGCCCACAAAATAGCCGAACGACTGCGCGACCATAAGCTGATGACCGCCTTCGCCCCCTACGATAAACCTCGGGTGGCCGTGGCCATGATTCTGGAAAACGGCGGCGCCGGTCCGGCGGTGGGTACTATCATGCGACAAATCCTCGACCATATCATGTTGGGGGACAACAACACCGACCTGCCCGTGGCAAACCCGGCGGTCACGGCGGCGGAGGATCACTAACATGACCGATAACCCCAATAAGCGGTCGCTGTGGGACAAAATCCATATCGACCCCACCTTTTTGCTGACGGTGCTGGCCCTGCTGTTCTACAGCGCCCTGATTATCTGGAGCGCCAGCGGCCAGGATCCCGGCATGACCGAACGCAAAATCGGTCAGATTCTTATCGGCCTGACCGTAATGATCGTGATGGCCCAGGTGCCGCCGCGCGTCTACGAAGGCTGGGCGCCATGGTTTTATATCATCACTATCATCCTGCTGGTGGCGGTGGACGCCTTTGGTGCTATCTCTAAAGGGGCTCAGCGCTGGCTGGACCTGGGTATCATACGCTTTCAGCCCTCGGAACTGGCCAAGATTGCCGTCCCCTTGATGGTGGCGCGCTTTATCAACCGCGATGTCTGCCCGCCATCGCTGAAAAATACCGGTATCGCCCTGGTGCTGATCTTTATGCCGACCCTGCTGGTGGCGGCTCAGCCTGACCTGGGTACCTCCATTCTGGTGGCCTCTTCTGGCCTGTTCGTGCTGTTCCTGGCCGGGCTAAGCTGGCGACTGATCGGTATTGCTATCCTGCTGCTGGCGGCTTTTATCCCGATACTCTGGTTCTTCCTGATGCACGACTACCAGCGACAGCGCGTGATGATGCTACTCGATCCAGAAAGCGATCCGCTGGGGGCGGGCTATCATATTATTCAGTCCAAGATTGCCATCGGCTCCGGCGGCCTGCGCGGTAAAGGGTGGATGCATGGTACCCAGTCGCAGCTGGAATTCCTGCCCGAACGCCACACCGACTTTATCTTCGCGGTGCTGGCCGAAGAGCTGGGCATGGTCGGCGTGCTGATTCTGCTCACACTCTATCTGCTGTTGATTATGCGCGGGCTGTGGATTGCCGCCCACGCGCAGACCACCTTTGGCCGGGTCATCGCCGGGGGGCTGATGCTGATTTTATTTGTCTACGTCTTTGTGAATATCGGGATGGTGAGTGGTATCTTACCCGTCGTTGGGGTGCCGTTACCGCTGGTCAGTTACGGAGGGTCGGCCCTGATCGTCCTGATGGCTGGATTCGGCATTATTATGTCGATCCATACTCACAGAAAAATGCTATCGAAGAGTGTGTAAGGGGTATGAGGATGCGTAAACAGTGGATTGGAGTCTGCGTTGCCGCAGGATTACTGGCAGCATGTAGCACCGATAACAACAACAGCCAGCAGGCCAATACCGCCCCTCAACCGGCGGTGTGCAACGGACCGAATGTTGAAATTACCGGCGCGGATCCGCGCCCGGAAGCGCTAAGCCCAACGGCGAATCAGGATTATCAACGCGACGGTAAGCAGTACCGTATCGTTCAGGATCCTTCCCAGTTCAGTCAGACCGGCCTTGCAGCCATTGATAACAGCGGCGCCCGTACGACCGCCACCGGCGAAACCTGGGACACGGGACAGCTGACCGCAGCGCATCCGACGCTGCCAGTTCCGGGCTACGCGCGTATCACTAACCTCGCTAACGGGCGGATGATTGTGGTACGTATTAACGATCGCGGCCCGTACAGCAACGAGCGGATTATCACGCTGTCCCAGGCCGCGGCGGACCGCCTGAACACCTCGAACAACACCAAAGTTCGCGTCGATCCTATTATTGTGGCCCAGGACGGGACGCTCTCCGGCCCGGGTACGGCCTGTACCACTATCGCTCGCCAGACCTATGCCCTGCCGGCCCGTCCGGACCTGAGCGGCAATGGCGGCGGCGCGCAGCCAGCCGCTCAGCAGAACGAAGTGAACGGACAGGCCCCGCAGCAGCAAAATATGGCTCAACCTGCAGGTGTCGACCAGCAGCAGCCAGACACTGCGCAACCTGCCGCTCAGGGCGCACAGCAGCCCGCCACTCCCGACTATCAGACCGCCACCGGGGAACATAACGCGCCGGTAACTGCGCCGGGTTCAATCCAGGGCGCATCTTCAACCAGCGGAAGCTATGTGGTCCAGGTCGGGGCTGTCAGCGACGGCGCACGCGCTAATCAGTGGCAGCAGCAGCTCAGCCAGCAGTATTCGGTACCGGGGCGCGTGGCCCAGAACGGTCCAGTATGGCGCATTCAGTTAGGACCATTCGCCACCCGTGGCGAAGCGGTAGAGATTCAGCAGCGCCTGCTGAGCGCCGGACAGCCCCAGAGTTTTGTGACCAGCGCCCAGTAACGGCATCAGATATCCGATTTTGCGTCAATTTATGTAAACACCGGTAATAAATCCTGCGCAAAGTCGGGTGTCTCTCCCCAGGGCATTTGTTATAGTAAACCACTTTTTCATTCCATCACGGATGTTGCCAGTTCAGACCATGACCAGATCTCTATCGACTCGCTTTACCCGGCGCCTGGCGATTGCCGCCACCGTTGCGCTGACCACCATTTCCGCTGCTCAGGCCGAAGATATCAATATCAAGACCATGATTCCGGGGGCGCCGCAGATCGATGCCGAATCCTGGGTCCTGATTGATTACAATTCCGGTAAAGTTCTGGCCGAGCACAACGCCGACGCCCGCCGGGATCCCGCCAGTCTGACCAAAATGATGACCAGCTATGTTATCGGTCAGGCCATGAAGGCCGGTAAATTTAAAGAGTCCGATCAGGTCACCATTGGCAAAGACGCCTGGGCCACCGGCAATCCGGTATTTAAGGGCTCTTCGCTGATGTTCCTGAAACCGGGGATGGAAGTGCCGGTTTCCCAGCTGATTCGCGGTATCAACCTGCAGTCCGGTAACGACGCCTGCGTCGCGATGGCCGATTATGTGGCCGGTAGCCAGGACGCCTTTGTCAGTCTGATGAATAACTATGCGGGCGCGCTGGGTCTGAAGAATACCCACTTTGAAACCGTGCACGGTCTGGACGCTGAGGGTCAGTACAGCTCGGCCCGCGATATGGCGAAAATAGGCCAGGCGCTGATTCGTGACGTCCCTAATGAGTACTCCATCTACAAAGAGAAAGAGTTCACCTTTAACGGCATTCGCCAGATGAACCGCAATGGCCTGCTGTGGGACAAAAACCTCAACGTCGATGGCATCAAAACAGGCCACACCAGCAAGGCAGGCTACAACCTGGTCGCTTCCGCTACCGAAGGCCAGATGCGCCTGATCTCAGCCGTCATGGGCGGTCGTACCTTTAAGGGACGCGAGTCCGAAAGCAAGAAGCTGCTGACCTGGGGCTTCCGCTTCTTCGAAACCGTGAACCCGCTGCGCGCCGGTAAAGAGTTCGCCTCTGAACCCGCCTGGTTCGGTAACAGCGATCGCGCCTCCCTCGGGGTGGATAAAGATGTCTATCTCACCATTCCGCGCGGCCGTATGAAAGATCTGAAGGCCAGCTATGTGCTTAACAGCGGTGAGCTGAATGCTCCGCTGCATAAAAACCAGGTGGTAGGTACCATCAACTTCCAGCTGGACGGTAAAACCATTGAGCAACGCCCGCTGGTGGTGCTGAAAGAGATCGACGAAGGCAACTTCTTCAGCCGCATCATCGACTATATTAAGCTGATGTTCCATCGCTGGTTCGGCTAAACGTCGGCCCCTTGATATTGCCGCGAACGGCCCCATATTATCTGTATCAACCACTCCCGCCCCTGGCGGGAGTGATTCTTTTGTTATGCTGGAGCAACCATGAAAACCAAACTGAACGAGCTACTTGAATTCCCCTGCCCTTTCACCTACAAAGTGATGGGTCTGGCGAAACCGGAGCTGGTTGATCAGGTGGTAGAGGTGGTGCAACGCCACGCCCCGGGCGACTATACCCCGCAGGTAAAACCCAGTTCGAAAGGGAATTATCACTCGGTCTCCATCACCATTACCGCAACGCATATCGATCAGGTAGAGACCCTGTACGAAGAGCTGGGCAACATCGAAATCGTTCGCATGGTACTGTAATTCTGCTTCCCGGCTCCTCCGGGCCGGGTCATCCTCCCCCGCTTTCCCGCTGTGATATACTCCCTGCACCGTTGATCAGCCGGAGACGCTGTTTTGTCTCAAGATACCGATACCATACTGATACGCCAGCTTGGGCTACAGCCCTGGGAACCCGTTTCTCAGGCGATGCACGAATTCACCGATACCCGCGACGAACAGAATCCGGACGAGATCTGGCTGGTTGAACATCCCCCGGTCTTTACGCAGGGCCAGGCAGGTAAGGCCGAGCATATTCTGGCGCCCGGCGATATCCCGGTGGTACAGAGCGACCGTGGCGGTCAGGTCACCTATCACGGACCGGGTCAACAGGTAGTCTATGTGCTGCTAAACCTGCGGCGCCGCAAGCTGGGCGTCCGCGAGCTGGTCACCGTGCTGGAACAGACGGTGGTGATCACTCTGGCTGAGCTGGGTATTGAGGCCTACGCCCGTCCTGATGCGCCAGGGGTCTATGTGGAACAGCGTAAAATCTGCTCGCTGGGTCTGCGTATCCGCAAGGGCTGTTCATTCCACGGCCTGGCGCTCAATGTCGCTATGGATCTCTCCCCTTTCCAACGCATCAATCCCTGCGGCTATGCGGGTATGGAGATGACGCAGGTTTCACAATGGGTGCCTGATGCCACCCCATTGCAACTGGCGCCGCGGCTGGTAGAGAATATGATGAAGCTACTGGATAACGCGCCGCACCGCTGGTTAGCGAACTAATTCCGGCGCCGTCAGAACGCACAAAATAACAAATTTTTTACATCTTTTTGGCGCTTTCCGGCGGGGCACGACTGCTTTCCAGGTTTCATAAATGATATACTCCGGTAAACAAATTCAAAAATAGTTGATAAATACGTCTACATCTTGAATTTGAAGCTTTTTGTCCCATCACCCACTGCTGGACTGGAATACGCACGCTATGAGTAAACCCATTGTGATGGAGCGCGGAGTCAAATACCGCGACGCCGATAAAATGGCCCTGATTCCGGTGAAAACCGTAGCAACCGAGCGTCAGGAGCTGCTGAGAAAGCCGGAATGGATGAAGATCCGCCTGCCTGCCGACTCCTCCCGTATCCAGGGTATTAAAGCGGCGATGCGCAAAAACGGCCTGCACTCCGTCTGTGAAGAAGCCTCATGCCCTAATCTGGCGGAGTGTTTCAACCACGGTACGGCCACCTTTATGATCCTGGGGGCTATCTGTACCCGCCGCTGCCCATTCTGTGACGTCGCCCATGGCCGTCCGGTCGCGCCCGAAGCCGACGAACCCCGTAAACTGGCTCAGACCATTTCAGATATGGGGCTGCGCTATGTGGTCATCACTTCGGTGGATCGCGACGATCTGCGCGACGGCGGTGCCCAGCACTTCGCCGACTGCATCAGCGCCATCCGCGAAAAGACCCCCAGCATCAAGATCGAAACCCTGGTTCCTGACTTCCGCGGTCGTATGGATCGGGCGCTGGATATTCTGAACGCCACCCCGCCGGACGTCTTCAACCACAACCTGGAGAACGTGCCGCGTCTGTACCGTCAGGTTCGCCCGGGCGCCGACTACTCGTGGTCACTGCGCCTGCTGGAGCGCTTTAAAGAGGCACATCCGGAGCTGCCAACCAAGTCTGGTCTGATGGTCGGGCTGGGGGAAACCAACGAAGAGATTATCCAGGTCATGCGCGACCTGCGCAGTCATGGGGTCACCATGCTGACTCTGGGCCAGTATCTGCAGCCGAGCCGCCACCACTTACCGGTGCAGCGCTACGTCAGCCCGGACGAATTTGAAGAGATGAAAGCGGAAGCGCTGGCCATGGGCTTCACCCACGCGGCCTGTGGCCCCTTCGTGCGCTCTTCTTATCACGCCGACCTGCAGGCCAAAGGCGAAGAGGTGAAATAACGGCTGTAACCTTTAGTTACACCTTTTTTGCCTGATAATAAAAAACCGGCCCGCATGGCCGGTTTTTTTATCGGTATAAGACCCGGAAATTACTCTTTATGAGAGAGTCGCTCTGCCGACGCTTCGTTGTTCGCAGCGGGCTTCTCATCGTCATTCATGGCCTTCTTAAATCCCTTAATGGCCGCTCCGAGATCGCCGCCCAGGGTGCGTAACTTCTTAGTACCAAACAGTAATACGATCAGTACACCGACCACCAGCAGCTTGGTAATGCTAATCTCGCCCATAGTTACCTTCTTAATTCAAAACTAACCGAAAAAAACCTGAGGTTATTAACGGTCATTATTCGCCGCGACACAATAGCAATCTGTAACAGGGTGAATCAAGCCAGACGACGAAAATTATACCAACCGGGGGGCAGCAAAGCGGCGGTTAGCCAGGACCGGCAGGCTGGCACGCACTTCCGCCAGCCGTTCCTGGCTCAGGCTGGCGCACACCATGCCCGGCTGCTCGCCAAGACCTGCCAGCGTCACCCCTAACGGGTCCACGACCCGACTCAGCCCAATATTGCGGGCACCACACTCATCTGCCGCCGCCACATAACAGGTGGTATCCAGCGCTCGTGCAGCCAGCAAAAGTTCCCAGTGACGCTCTTTATGGCCACCGCGCACCCAGGCCGCCGGTAGCGCCAGCACCTGTGCTCCGGCCAGCGCCAGACTCATCGCCAGTTCGGGAAAGCGTAAATCGTAGCAGGTCAGCAGTCCCACCTTCATGCCCGCCACCTCAATGAGCGGCGCCACGCTATGACCGGCATCCACCTGCAGAGATTCCTGTATCTTAAAGGCATCGTAAAGATGGAGTTTCTGGTAGCTTGCCACAATCTCACCGTTACGCAGCGCCACCAGCGTATTCGCGGCACGCCCGTTCCCGGTCGGCACATGCAGGGTCAGTACCGTAGTCAGCGATGAGCCCCGCCCTGCCGCCAGTAGCCCGCTAACAAAGGGCCCTTCCAGCGGCTGCGCCGCCTTTACCGCCAGACTGCTATCGCTGTCGCTACGGGCCAGTACCGCCTCTGGCAACACCAGAAGATCCACCTGCTGTGCATCAGCCTGCGCCATCCAGCCACAGCAGGCCGCCAGATTCGCTTCAACGTCTGGTGTTACCGCAAATTGACCAACCGCTACCTTCATCGCTCCCCCGGTTTTTGTATTGCAAACTTCCCGTTAGCCCCCTGACGGCGCTACACTCTCACTACTTTAGTCATATTTACGGGAAGTGTGTGTGTTACAGATGTCATTAGCCGTATTTATCGGCGGGGGAATCGGCAGCCTGCTGCGCTGGATGCTGAGCATGCGGTTGAATCCGGTGCATAGCGCCATTCCTGTCGGTACCCTGACAGCCAACCTGGTGGGAGCTTTTATTATTGGTGCAGGGCTGGCCTGGTTCAGCCGTATGACCCAGATCGATCCCATGTGGAAGCTGCTGATTACAACCGGCTTTTGTGGCGGTCTGACCACTTTTTCAACCTTTTCGTCCGAAGTGGTATTTCTGCTACAGGAAGGGCGTCTGGGTTGGGCAGCCCTGAACGTGCTGGTTAATCTACTGGGCTCTTTTCTGATGACGGCCATTGCCTTCTGGCTGTTTTCTGCCGCTTCATCCCATGCCTGAGGGAATACAGCGATGAAAGCGCGGCTAAACGGCCTGGTTGCCGTGGGTGCCAGTATTGCCATTGTATGCTGGTTTCTTTACGGCTATCTGATTAGCTGGTAGCAAAAAGGCATAAAAAAAACCCGCCTTTAGGGCGGGTTTTACAATTCTGTCTGACTGCTAACTTACAGAGCGATTACGTTAGCGGCAGAAGGGCCTTTGGCACCGTCAGTGATTTCGAACTCTACGCGCTGACCTTCAGCCAGAGTTTTGAAACCGTTGCTCTGGATAGCGGAGAAGTGTACAAACACGTCTTTGCTGCCATCTTCCGGAGTAATGAAACCGAATCCTTTGGATTCATTAAACCACTTAACGTTACCTTTAATCTTAGACATCAAAATTACCTTTACATGAAAAAACGACACAAATACCGTGTCGGGTACCAGTACATCAATTGTGGTGGCTTTTGTCCAGTCGAACTTTGATAAAAAGTGATAAAAGTCGCTAACTTTTTAGTACAGCCACCCTTATTGCTTGTTTTTAAACGAGGTAACCCCCTCACTGCCATTACCTCGTTTTTACTCAAAACTGAAAGCGGAACCAGGCGAAGTAGACGTTACCGTTGTTATAGGTGCCAGGAATGTAGGTCATCTGGAAAGTCGCAGGACCATAACCGATGGACGCCAGCGGCAATACCAGCGGAATAGGAATGTACTTCCAGTTATCGCGCGCCGTTACGCCCGCCGTATAGCCGAGCCCAAGGTGGAAGTTATCGTCCGCCAGCGGACGCCAGGTGGCTTCCCAGCCGTAACCGGCGATCGGCTCCCATTTATTATAGGAATCCTTAAAGGCCATGACGTAAAGACCGTGCCAGTTGCCTTTTTCATCCCAGCGGGATTGCCCGATCCCTGCCCCCCACGGACGTTCGTTGTACTCATCGGTCTTGTCCTTGTCGTAAGCAAAACGCGCGTGCCAGGTAATGGCAGGAATATAGAGGTCATAGTGCTCAGGCTCATGCCAGGTCTGGGAGACATTATCGGTAAAGGTGTCAAACCACCCTTTGCCGCCGTCCTGTGCCAGTGCCGTTGCGCTAATGAATAATGGGCCCACTGCCGCAATAAAAAAAATAAAATAGTTGCGTAATGATTTCACGTTTTCATCTACCACATTCAGAGATCGGTGACATGATAAGCAAGTCTAGCTGAATGAAAGCTAAATGCCTGTCACCAGGGCTATCCATTATTTTATTTGCCAGGCCGCCATAGCGTCTATGAAAAGACCCGCTACTCAGGACATATCCTAATAATCTCTGGGGAAATGCTCAGAAAAACAGGCGATATTCATTCACTTCATAAACAGAATCGCCTTCCCCGGATGGCTCAGGCGACTATAAGCCTGGCATCACCTGGCTTTTCTTTACCCACAAACTGACTGATTATTAAGCAATAACTCACAGTTTTTTTACATTCTCTCCGCCAGTTATTGCGTTGGCTCACTCTGTGTGAAAAATGCCAGGAATTTATTTTGTATTTCCCCCAGCTACCGTCAAAATGGCTATCTTTAGACTTGCGCTCGCCGTGTGCGTGCGTCATTCAGCCCCAGAACATTGACTATCAGGCCTGAAGCTTGTCTCAGCGCCTGCCATAGGTATTTGTTTTCACCGCTAATATGTCACGCCGGATTAATACCGGCCCGCTGGGAAAATTATGTTAACGATATTTGAGCTGTTATTTGGAGCCGCGGTTATTATCGGCGTGGCCTGGTACATCATAAAAGGTTATTCCGCCACTGGCGTATTGCTGCTCGGTGGCCTGATACTGCTAATCGCCAGCGCCATTATGGGCCATCCGGTTCTGCCTGCCGGTACCCAAAGCACCGGCTACAGCGCCACGGATATTCTGGAATATGTCAAAGTCCTGCTGATGAGCCGCGGTGGCGATCTCGGTATGATGATCATGATGCTGTGCGGTTTTGCGGCCTATATGACTCATATCGGCGCTAACGATATGGTGGTAAAGCTGGCTTCCCGCCCGTTACAGTACATCAACTCGCCCCATCTGCTGATGGTGGTGGCTTACTTCCTTGCCTGCCTGATGTCACTGGCGGTCTCCTCCGCCACCGGGCTGGGGGTGCTACTGATGGCAACCCTGTTTCCGGTCATGGTCAACGTCGGCATCAGCCGCGGCGCAGCCGCCGCTATCTGCGCCTCACCGGCAGCGATTATTCTGTCCCCCACCTCTGGCGATGTAGTTCTGGCCGCCAGGGTTGCCGATATGCCGCTGGTCGATTTCGCCTTTAAAACCACTCTGCCGATCTCCATCGCCGCCATTGTCTGCATGGGCATCGCACACTATTTCTGGCAGCGCTGGCTGGATAAAAAAGAGCATATCAACACCGAAATGTTGGACGTCAGCGAAATCCAGACCAAAGTTCCTGCTTTTTACGCCATCCTACCCTTCTCCCCGGTCATTGCGGTACTGATTTTCGACGGGAAATGGGGCCCGCAGCTGCATATTATTACGCTGCTGGTGATGTGTATTCTGCTAACGGCCATCATCGAATTCCTGCGCAGCTTTAATACCCGCAGCGTATTTGAAGGGCTGGAGGTTGCCTGGCGCGGTATGGCGGACGCTTTCGCGACCGTGGTCATGCTGCTGGTCGCCGCCGGGGTCTTTGCCCAGGGGCTAAGCGCCATCGGTTTTATCCAGAGCCTGATCTCTATCGCAACCTCCTTTGGTTCCGCCAGTATCGTCCTGATGCTGGTACTGGTGATTCTGACCATGCTGGCGGCGATGACCACGGGTTCCGGTAATGCCCCTTTTTATGCTTTCGCAGAGCTGATCCCTAAACTGGCCGCTCAGTCGGGCGTGAATCCGGGGTACCTGGTGATTCCGATGCTGCAGGCCTCTAACCTCGGGCGGACCATCTCTCCGGTTTCCGGCGTGGTCGTCGCGGTAGCAGGCATGGCGAAGATCTCGCCGTTCGAAGTGGTTAAACGCACCTCGGTGCCAGTACTGGTCGGCCTGCTGGTAGTGATTATCGCCACTGAAGTATTGATGCCTGCCAGCTGACGCGGGCACACTCACACGCGAAGGGGACCTGCGGGTCCCCTTTTTGTGGTTAAATAACGCGGATATAACGCGAACCATCGGAAATCACATGAAAAACTGGATAGCTTACGCGCTGCTGACTGGCACGCTTGCCAGCGGTTATGCCCATGCCGAACCATTGAAGGCAACGCAGTATGACGACTTCGACCGCTACGTGCTGGCGCTCTCCTGGCAGAGCGGCTTTTGTCAGAGCATGCATGAACGCAATCGCAAACTTCCCGCCGAATGCCGGGAGCAGGACTCCCCGGAAAACGGCGCACAGATGCTGACGGTACATGGGCTATGGCCCGGTCTGCCGCGTTCCATCGCGGCACGCGGCGTGGATGAGCGGCGCTGGATGCGTTACGGTTGCGCCACCCGCCCGATTCCCAATATGCCAGAAGCTCGCGCTTCACGGAAATGCGCCGCCCCAGGGGTTGACCTGAGCGACACCATGGCGCAGAAGCTGGGCGAAGTGATGCCCGGCGCTGGCGGCAGTTCCTGTCTGGAACGCTATGAATTCGCCAAGCACGGCGCCTGCTTTGGATTTAATCCCAATGCTTATTTCGGCACCATGGTGCGCCTGAATCAGGAGGTGCGCGACAGCGCCTTCGGACGTTTCCTGGCCGGTCATTACGGAAAGATCGTCAGCCGCAAGGCATTTAACGAAGCGCTGGCGCGTAGCTGGGGTAAAGAGAGCGTGAAAGCGGTGAAGCTGACCTGTCACGGAAATCCGGCTTATCTGACCGAAATGCAGATCGGCCTGAAGGCGGAAGCCATCAACCAGGCCCTGAGCTCACAGAGCTTTGCTCCGGGAGCGCATCCGGGTAACTGCGCAAAAACCTTCCGTCTGGATGCCGTCGGTTTCTGAGTCATAGCCGGGTCAGGGCCCTATAAAACCTGAAGAATAAAAAGCATTCCATCCGTTTTTGTTCCGTGTTTACCACGCCACACTCTGGCTAAGTAAACCAGCAAGAGGAATGGAATATGAGCAAAACCGACTCATGGCTCCAGGAAATGCAGACGATGTTTCTTCGTCAGCCGCTCCCCCGGCGTTTTCCGGCCTGGCTATGGCTAACGCCCCGACAGCGTAGCGCCATATTATGTGAGCTGTTACAGCCGCTGGCTCGTCGCCAGTAAACCACAGCCCTTCATTTCCCCCGGCAGCAACGCTGCCGGAAACCACAGATAATGATACGAACCTCATTTTTTAGAAAATCGCGCATTGAACAAACATTTTTTTGTGATGTATATCATGAAATTCAATCAATTAGCACGCACGCCATCCCGTTTTTTCCCTTCTGTACCTTTACGTAACGGCTCCCTGGTAACTACGCTGAGTCAATCCCCCGGATGGGGAGTTTGTTTCCAATGTTTGAACCTCATCTCAAAATGTAAATAACGTGGTCAATTCCTATAACAGCCTGGTGAATGTTACCAGTATCATGTTACCGGTATCAGAAAGAGCGGCTCGCCCTCTTCCCTGGATTGATAAGTAGAGGAACCAGACAATGACGGAAATGACATACGCTTATGGTGCCGGAACGCTGTTGGGCATTGCCGCTGGCGCGGTTGCCCTGCTGCTGGTGCTGATTATGCGCTTTAAGGTGCACGCCTTCCTGGCACTGACGCTGGTCAGTATCATCGTTGCGCTGGTCACCAAAGTCCCATTCGATAAGATCGTCCCCACGCTGCTAAGCGGTTTTGGCAGCACCCTGGCAGGCGTTGCATTGCTGGTGGGTCTGGGCGCGATGATAGGACGCATGCTTGAAATCTCCGGCGGCGCGAAAGTGCTGGCGGACACCCTCATCAATAAATTCGGCTCTCACCGTGCGCCGCTGGCGCTGGGCGTCGCCTCGCTAATGTTCGGCTTCCCGATCTTCTTCGACGCCGGTCTGGTCGTGATGCTGCCGATTATCTTCAGCGTCGCCAAACAGTTTGGCGGCTCCACCCTGAAATATGCACTTCCTGCTGCGGGGGCCTTTGCGGTAATGCACGCCCTGGTGCCGCCGCATCCGGGCCCGGTTGCCGCTTCCGAACTGCTGGGCGCTAACATCGGTCTGCTGGTGCTGGTTGGCCTGGTGATTGCCATCCCCACCTGGTATCTCGGCGCCTACCTGTATGGCCTGTACGCCGGTAAAAAGTTCGACATCAAGCTTCCCACTTCCTTCCTGGGCGAAGTAGAAGCAGATCCTAACCATCGACCGCCCTCTTTCGGCACCGTGATGGCGATCCTGCTGCTGCCGCTGGTTCTGATTTTCCTCGATACCGGTCTGAGTACCGCCATCGTTCTGGGCTGGGTCGATGCCGACAGCACCCTGGTCAACTTCCTGCGTATGCTGGGCAAAACCCCGGTAGCGCTGCTAATCACCACCTTCTTCGCCCTGCTGGTTTTCAGCCGCGATCACAGCCGCCAGCATCTTGAAAAAGTGTGTGACGGCGCCCTTGGTCCCATCTGCGGCATCATTCTGGTCACCGGCGCTGGCGGTATGTTTGGCGGCGTACTGCGCGCCAGCGGCATTGGCGACGCACTGGCTGGCGTGCTTTCCGATACCGGCATGCCGGTGATTCTGGCGGCCTTTGTTATCTCTACCGCACTGCGCGTGGCGCAGGGCTCTGCGACGGTCGCACTGACCACCACCGCGGCCCTGGTGGCGCCAATGGTGCAAAGCGCTACCGGCCTGAGCGAGTTCGATCTGTGCTTTATCGTTATCGCTATCGCGGGCGGTGCTACCGTACTTTCCCACGTGAACGACTCCGGCTTCTGGTTGGTTGGCCGCTTCCTGGAAATGGACGAGAAGACCACTCTTAAAACCTGGACCGTTATGGAAACCCTGCTGGGCAGCATTGCCTTCCTGCTGGCAGCGCTGGGCAGCATGATTCTGTAGCCCTACAGCACCGAGTGTGAAGCAGTTCACTGTACTCGCACAACGGGCACCGCTATTATCATCAGGTCAACCCTCATCACTCCGATGGTGAGGGTTTTCTTTTGGGGTCTCTCATATCCGGCAAAGGGCCGGATGATTAACATGGAGTCTGTGATGTCCCGACCTGCAATTATCATTAACGAACTCGACGCGGAACGTATTGATCGGCTGCTGGAACAGCCCGCGTTCGCCGAACTCCCGGTCGCCGAAGCGCTCAATGCCGAACTCGATCGCGCGCAAATGTGTAAGCCGGAGGAGATACCGGCCGATGTCGTTACCATGAATAGCCGGGTGAAATTCCGCAATCTGAACAGCGGTGAAGAGCACCTGCGTACCCTGGTCTATCCGGCTAACCTGACCGATACCGCCAGCCAGCTTTCGGTACTGGCGCCGGTGGGTGCCGCACTGCTTGGGCTGCGGGTTGGAGACCATATTCGCTGGGCGCTGCCGGGCGGCATCGAAACCCATCTGGAAGTGCTGGAGCTGCAATACCAGCCCGAGTCCGCCGGGGAGTATCATCGCTGAACCGCGTTCTGGAGGATGCCTGGCATCCTCTTTCTGTTTAACGACCTGTGAAAACCTTCACAGTTTCCACTCTCCCACTCCAGCCTGCGTCACACTTCTTATTACTGCCCCACTAAAAACCTAAAAACCCGTGTTTTATTAAGGAAAATCTTATCATTAAATGGAGGTTGCTTTATGTACCAGACGATCCTGATGCCAGTTGATGTCTTTGAAATGGATTTATCAGATAAGGCCATTCGCCACGCCGAATTTCTGGCGCAACAGGATGGCAGGATTCACCTGCTACACGTGATGCCGGATGCTTCCGCTATGATGTTCCGCGGTTTTGCCTCCGAGATGCGCCGCTTTGAGGATCACCTGCGTCAGGAGGCGGAAGATAAGCTTAAAACCCTGGCCAGCCACTTCCATATTGCGCCGGAGCGCGTCATTACCGAAACCCGTTTCGGTAACGTGCGCGACGAGGTCAACGCCGCCGCCAAAGAGCTTCAGGCCGATGTCATCGTCGTTGGCTCCCGTAATCCCTCTATCACTACTCATCTGCTGGGCTCCAACGCGGCCAGCATTATCCGCTATGCCCGTATTCCTGTGCTGGTGGTGCGTTAGCCTTTTGATGCAGGTAAAAAAAAAGAGGCTACCCGCAGGTAGCCTCTGGTGTTTTTGCTGTGTGTGTCTTTGAACCTCTCCCAATGGGAGGGCCTTTTTTATTATGCCGTTTTGGTGCGGATCAGGTAGTCAAAGGCGCTGAGTGACGCTTTCGCCCCTTCGCCGGTGGCGATAATGATCTGCTTGTACGGCACGGTGGTGCAGTCCCCTGCAGCGAAGATCCCCTTCACGCTGGTTTCACCGCGGGCATCAACGATGATTTCGCCCATACGGTTGCGCTCTACGGCGCCTTCCAGCCAGTTGGTATTCGGCAGCAGGCCAATCTGAACGAAGATCCCGGCCAGTTCAAGGCTATGAGTGGCACCGGAGACGCGATCCTGATATTCAAGACCCGCCACGCGAGTGCCGTCGCCCTTCACCTCGGTGGTCTGGGCATTCAGAATAATATCGACATTGCTCAGGCTGCGAACTTTATCCTGCAGGACCTGGTCCGCTTTCATTTCCGGTGCGAACTCCAGCAGGGTGACGTGATCCACCACGCCCGCCAGATCGATTGCCGCTTCCACGCCGGAGTTACCGCCGCCGATCACCGCCACGCGTTTGCCTTTAAACAGCGGGCCGTCGCAGTGCGGGCAGTAGGTGACGCCGCGGGTACGGTACTCATCTTCGCCCGGCACATTCATATTGCGCCATTTCGCCCCAGTGGCGATGATGATGCTGCGCGCCTTCAGCGTCGCGCCTGAGGCGGTTTCAATCTGGTGCAGTCCGTCTTCGTTGGCGGCAGGCACCAGGCGGGAAGCGCTCTGGGTATCGATAACATCCACGTCGTAGTCGTCAACGTGCGCCTTCAGGGCGCCCGCCAGCTTCTGACCTTCGGTCTTCGGCACCGAGATGTAGTTTTCGATGTCCACGGTATCCAGAACCTGACCGCCGAAACGCTCGCCCATCAAGCCGGTGCGAATCCCTTTACGGGCCGCATAGATCGCCGCAGCGGCACCCGCAGGGCCGGAGCCGACAATCAGCACATCGTAGGCCTCACGCTGGTTCAGGGCCTCCGCCGCGCGTTTTTCCGCGCCGGTATCCACCTTGCTGACGATCTCCGAAAGCGTCATACGCCCCTGACCGAACTCTTTACCGTTCAGGAACACCGCCGGTACGCCCATCACGTTGCGCTCGCTGATCTCATTCTGATAAGCGCCGCCGTCAATGGCCGTATGTTTGATGCGCGGGTTGAGCACCGCCATCAGGTTCAGCGCCTGGACCACGTCCGGGCAGTTGTGGCAGGAGAGCGAATAATAAGTCTCAAATTCAAAATCACCGTCGAGGTCGGCTATCTGCTCCAGCAGCTCTTTCGCCTCTTTAGACGGATGCCCACCGGTCCACAGCAGCGCCAGAACCAGTGAGGTAAATTCATGGCCGAGCGGCGAACCCGCAAAACGCGGTCCCTGCTCCGATCCGGGGTTGGTAATCAGAAAAGAGGGTTTACGAACCGGCAGATCGTTGCGCTCCGTAAAAGAGACTTTGTCTGACAGCTCAGCGATTTCTGCCAGAAGTTCCCTGATTTCCGATGACCGTGCGCTGTCATCCAGCGTGGCAATCAACTCAACAGGCTTTGTCAGTTTCTCAAGATAGGCCTTGAGCTGTGTTTTCATCGTAGTGTCGAGCATGGTATCTCCCTGGTGCTGGCAAGAAAAACGGGTGCAAATGCACCCGCGAGAATAGGTACGCGCGTTTCACACCGTAGTGAATAATCCAGTAGCGATATTCAGGGCGCCTGCGGTATGAAAGAGACGCGGGTCGCTTATACCGCGGGACGCACCCGCGGCCTAAGAGACAAAGGGGGTTTAGATTTTACCCACCAGGTCCAGAGACGGAGCCAGAGTCGCTTCGCCTTCTTTCCACTTAGCCGGGCACACTTCACCCGGGTGGGAAGCAACATACTGAGCCGCTTTCACTTTACGCAGCAGGTCAGTAGCGTCACGGCCGATGCCTTCAGCAGTCACTTCAACAGCCTGGATGATGCCGTTCGGGTCAACCAGGAAGGTACCACGGTTGGCCAGACCTTCGTCTTCACGCAGGATTTCGAAGTTACGGGACAGCGCCATGGTCTGGTCGCCCAGCATTGCGTACTTGATCTTACCGATGGTGTCGGAAGTCTCGTGCCACGCTTTGTGGGTGAAGTGGGTGTCGGTAGATACGGAGTAGATATCCACGCCCAGCTTCTGGAATTCATCGTAGTGATCCGCCAGGTCACCCAGCTCGGTCGGGCAAACAAAGGTAAAGTCAGCCGGGTAGAAGAAGAAGACGCTCCAGCGACCTTCAACGTCTTTCTCGGTAACTTCTACGAATTCACCGTTTTTGAAAGCCTGTGCTTTAAAAGGTTTGATTTTGGTATTAATTAAGGACATCTATTACTTCCTCCGTGGTTTCGATGGGGTATAAGGTATCGAATCTCTGCCGCTTCATCCAATCCGTTTGTGTTATTGAATTGATAAGCGATATCTATCAGCCAGCCAGTAATTCATTGGCAACAACAGGGAATGCTCGCGCAGCCTTACCATCCAGCGTAAAGCAAAAGGGCCACCCGCGGTGGCCCTGGCACCCGTCCTGTCTGAATCTTCGACAACAGGTGTATTACTGACCCGGCGCGAAACAGAGTACAGCCTCCGGATTTAACCACCGCTCGGAGCTACGGGTCAATGTGAAAACCGTAAGGTATTGTCTATAGATCTGATAGGAGAGCACTATAACCGGACGGCGAATAAGGACTTTCATATTTTATATCGCAAAAATTGCGCAATATAAGCCAGTTAGCCTACATAAATAGCCATTTTCCTGCTTTTAATGCTCGCCAGATTCTGAATAACGACTTTTCCCGACAGCCCCCCTTCCCCCCAAAACATGCAGCACCTGCCCGTTATTCGATCATCCATATCAAATAAACCACCTCATTGAAAAGGTTTTATGAATACCAGGCCGCTATACCCCACAATACCTGACATCACCTTTTGCATACACGAATACAGAAGTGAAACCTGGGTCACAAAATCATATTGGACAGCAGAATCATCCATCTCTACGCCGTTTTCCCCCTCCCGGCTAACGCAGGCAATCTCTTACCGTAACGGGTAACAGATTTTCCTAATCCCCCGGAGATGAAGTATGTCGTATGTGAGTGATACCCCCAGGATCGAGACCCCTCAGGAGCGGCGCGCCAGGCGAATGAACCTGTTCGTTGCTATTTCGGCCGCTGTCGCCGGTCTGTTGTTCGGCCTGGACATCGGCGTTATCGCTGGCGCCCTGCCCTTCATTACCGACCACTTTACCCTTAACAGCCATCAGCAGGAGTGGGTGGTCAGCAGCATGATGCTCGGCGCCGCCATCGGGGCTCTGTTTAACGGCTGGCTCTCCGCCCGTCTGGGCCGCAAACTTAGTCTGCTGGCAGGGGCCATTCTGTTTATTGTCGGCTCTCTGGGCTCGGCTTTCGCCCATAATCTTGAAGTGCTGCTGATAGCCCGTGTGGTTCTCGGTATCGCTGTAGGTATCGCCTCTTATACCGCCCCGCTCTATCTGTCGGAGATGGCCTCGGAAAACGTCCGCGGCAAGATGATCAGTATGTACCAGTTGATGGTCACCTTTGGGATCCTGCTCGCCTTCCTGTCCGACACTGCCCTCAGCTACAGCGGCAACTGGCGCGCCATGCTCGGCGTGCTGGCTCTGCCGGCGGTGGTTCTGCTGGCCATGGTGATTTTCCTGCCCAACAGCCCGCGCTGGCTGGCCGCTAACGGCCAATATGCCCAGGCGGAGCGGGTACTCAGAATGCTGCGCGACACCTCGGAAAAGGCCCGCGAAGAGCTGGAAGAGATTCGCGACAGCCTGAAGGTAAAACAGGGAGGCTGGGCGCTGTTCCGATCGAACCGCAACGTGCGCCGCGCGGTGTTTCTGGGCATGCTGCTACAGGCCATGCAGCAGTTCACCGGAATGAACATCATCATGTATTACGCGCCGAAGATTTTCGAAATGGCGGGTTTCAGTAGCCATCAGGAACAGATGATCGCCACCGTCGTGGTGGGGCTGACCTTTATGCTGGCCACCTTTATTGCCGTCTTCACCGTCGATCAATCTGGTCGTAAGCCGGCCCTGAAAATAGGCTTTACCGTGATGGCGCTCGGCACTCTGATTCTGGGCTACTGCCTGATGCAGGTGGATAACGGCAACCTCTCTACCGGCATATCCTGGCTCTCTGTCGGCATGACCATGATGTGCATTGCCGGTTATGCCATGAGCGCCGCGCCGGTGGTTTGGATCCTCTGTTCCGAAATCCAGCCCCTGAAGTGCCGCGACTTTGGCGTCACCTGCTCCACCACCACCAACTGGATCTCCAATATGATTATCGGCGCCACCTTCCTGACGCTGCTGGACAGCATTGGCGCTGCCGGTACTTTCTGGCTCTATACCGCCCTGAACCTGGCGTTCGTCGCCATCACCTTCTGGCTGATTCCGGAGACCAAAAACGTCACCCTGGAGCACATCGAGAAGAACCTGATGTCCGGCAAGAAGCTGCGCGATATAGGGAGCTAACGCTTCCCGGCATCGACAGGAAAAGACGGCGTTATGCCGTCTTTTTCGGTTAATGAACCTTCACCCCACCCTTTGCCACGGCCCCGCTCCCCATATGGCGCGCATAGAGCGCGGTAATCACCGGCACCAGCACCGATGTGACAATCACGCTGGTCGCCACCAGCGCCGTGGCGGACTGGGCCATCGGGGCAAAGGCCGGGTTCATCTGGGCGATTATCACCGGGTTCGCCACTGCCGCCCCCGCCGACGACGAAGCGGCAATGCCCGCGGTACCGTTTCCGCCACCGATAAAGCGATCCGCCAGTATCAGCGGAATTCCGGTAATCACAATCACCGCAGCCCCCAGAAACACACCGAGCAGACCGGTATCCAGAATCACACCCAGATTGATGGTATTCCCCAGCGCAAAGCCGAAAAACGGAATCAGCGTCGTGGTAGCTTTACCAAAGAATTCTCGTAGATCGCTATCCAGATTACCCAGCACAAAGCCCACCAGGAACGGCAGTACCGCGCCGATAAAGTGCTGAGGCTCAAAGGTGGCCAACCCGGCAGAGCCCAGAATGACCATGGTCATCAGCGGGCCGGACTCCAGCGACATCAGCACGAAAGCGCCAGCCTCCTCTTTGGTGCCGTACTGGTTCATCAGGCTGGCATACAGGCCGCCGTTGGTCATGTCCATCGCTGAAACAATCGCCAGCACCGACAGCCCGGCAAAGACACCGCTGGTGATACCGTGCTCCGGTATCACCATGGCGGCGAGCATCGCCACGCCCCAGGCCGTCGCAATCTTGGTGATCACCAGAGTTCCGGATTTACGCAGCACCACGCCGGTGGCCCGCAGTTCAATGGAAGCGCCAATACAGAAAAACCAGACCGCCAGTATCGGTACCGTACCGCCGATCATCCCTTTGGTGAAGGAACCAAAATACTCTCCGGTTCCCGGCGCCATGGTGTTAAGCAGCGCGCCAAGCAGTAACGGCACCAGCATCATGCCGCCAGGGATCCTTTCGATCGCAGATTTAATTTTCATTGTCGCTCCCACTTATTGGTCGGTGACTCAATAACCATTAGCACAACAAAACTGCGATCGATAAAAGATGAAATGACATTTCATTCGAATTTGTGAACCGCTGACAATTTGGTCAACGGCGTCACTATCGGGCAGGCTAGAGCTTCACCAGACGCTCCGCGGCGGCACTCAGGGTTTCCGGCCCTTTGGCAAAGCACAGGCGAATCAGGGTGTGAGGGAAGGGATCGGCACAGAATACCGAAAGCGGAATGGCGGCAACGCCCACTTCCGTCGTCAGCCAGCGGCAGAAGCTCACGTCATCGCTGTCTGAAATCGCGCTGTAGTCCGCCAGCAGGAAGTAAGTCCCTTCGCAGGGTAATAATTCCAGCCGCCCGGGCGCGAGCGCCTGGACAAAGGCATCGCGCCGCTGGCGATAGAAATCAGGCAGTTCGCGATAGTGCTCCGGCTCGGCGCGCAGCATATCGGCCAGGGCAAACTGTGCCGGGGTATTCACCGAAAAGGTCAGATACTGATGTACCTTGCGCACCTCCGCGCTCAGTGCTTCCGGCGCCACGCAGTAACCCACCTTCCAGCCGGTCATATGGAAGGTTTTACCAAACGACGAAACGGCGATAGATCGCTGACGCAGCGAGGCATGTCCCAGCACGCTGGTATGGCCCTGGGGATCGAAGCAGATATGCTCATAGACTTCGTCGCTCAGCACATAGATCTCATAAGGCGCGATAGCCTGCCACAGCGCCGCGAAATCCTCCTCGTGCCAGACCGTGGCAGTCGGGTTATGTGGGGTATTGATAATCACCAACCGGGTACGTTCCGATACCAGTTCACGAAACGCCTGCCAGTCTACCCGGAAATGCGGCGGAACCAGCGGCAGACGTTTCAGAACGCCTCCGGCTAACTGGACTGCTGGCGCGTAGCTGTCGTAACTGGGATCAAAGCAGATAACCTCATCTCCGGGGCGCACCAGCGCGGTAATTGAAGCAAATAGCGCTTCAGTAGCGCCCGCGGTCACCGTGACTTCGGCGTCGGAATCCGGCTGCCAGCCATAAAGCTCCCGGGTCTTATCGGCAATCGCTTCGCGCAGCGCGGGAACGCCAGTCATAGGAGCATACTGATTGGCGCCACGCGCTACGTGGTGCGCCAGGCGTTCCTGTAATAAACGCGGTCCGTCAAAATCCGGAAATCCCTGAGAAAGATTAATGGCCTGATGCTGAGCCGCCAGCGCGCTCATCTGAGTAAAAATTGTGGTGCCCAGCGCCGGCAGGCGACTCTGGGGTTTAAGAGGGGTAATACTGTTCATTATACTGCCCTTTCGCTCAATTCGACGGGCCTGTTTGTAACAGGTATGTTGCTGCCACTATAGCACGGTGTTAATATTTGGCAATCAAGACGCTTAGACGTCCAGACAGAGACGGAGTCCACGATGCCTTATCAGCCACTCAACGCCCTGGTCGATGCCTGCCGCTGGATAGGCGCCCGGGGTTGGGCCCCCGCCACCGGCGGTAATATGTCACTGCGTGAAGACAGCGACCACTGCTGGATTAGCCAGTCCGGTAAGGACAAAGGCAACCTGACCGCCGACGACTTCCTGCGGGTGGAAATCGCCACCAATCGCGCCCCCTGCGGCGGCCGCCCCTCGGCGGAAACCGGCCTGCACACCCTGCTCTATCGACTGTGGCCCGAAGCGGGCGCGGTACTCCACGTGCATACCGTCAATGCCACCGTGCTGTCGCGGGTGATCCGTGAACCGGTTCTGGAACTCACCGGCTATGAAATGCAAAAATCACTGCGCGGCCAGCAGAGTCACCAGCAGCGCGTGGCGATTCCTGTGTTCGACAATGACCAGGATATCGACGCCCTGGCCGGGCAGATAGGCCGCTACGGCGAACAGCATCCCCTGCACTATGGGTTTCTGCTGCGCGGTCACGGTCTTACCTGCTGGGGCCGCAACGTCGACGAAGCCCGCCGCCACCTGGAAGGGCTGGAGTTTCTGTTCCACTGTGAAATGCAGCGCCGACTGCTGGAGAGAGTATGATTCGCGCCATTGTGACCGATATTGAAGGCACCACCAGCGACATTCGTTTCGTCCACGATGTCCTGTTTCCTATGGCCCACCAGCGTATGGCGGAGTTCGTTAGCCAGCAGCAGTCCCGGGAGCCGGTGCGTTCGCTGCTCGACGACCTGCGGCAGGAAATCAATCAGCCCGAAGCCAGCGCCGACCAGCTTGTCGCCACTCTGGAAGACTTTATGGCGCAGGATCGCAAATCCACGGTCTTAAAGGCGCTACAGGGCATGATCTGGCGCGATGGCTACCTGAACGGCGATTTTAAGGGCCACGTTTATGAAGATGTTCCGCCGGCGCTTATGCGCTGGCAGGCACAGGGGATCGCTCTGGGGGTTTACTCTTCAGGGTCGGTAGAGGCCCAGAAGCTACTGTTCGGTTACAGCAGCGCCGGGGATCTCAGCCCACACTTCAGCGCCTGGTTCGATACCCACGTGGGCGCCAAACGGGAAGCCGACGCCTACCGCACCATCGCCGGACAGCTTGGTCTGGCGCCGGATGAAATTCTGTTTCTGTCCGATATCCACCAGGAGCTGGATGCCGCACAGGAGGCCGGCTGGCGTACCATCCAGCTTATTCGCGGCGAACAGGATCCCTTAAGCCGTCACCCACAGGTCCAGCGATTCGACCAGATTTCCCCGGAGAACATGCCATGAGCGCACTGACTATCTATGCCAGCCACAACGCCACCACGCCCGAATGGCACAGTACCGAAGGCCAGGCCATCGCCGGACAGCTCGCGCAGCAGGGCGTGCGCTTCGAACGCTGGCGTGCCGACCGCGACCTGGGCGATGCCCCGACGCCGGAAAGCACCCTTGCGGCTTACCAGCACGCCATTGACCGGCTGGTGGATGAAAAAGGCTACCAGAGCTGGGACGTCATCAGCATGCGCGCAGACCATCCTCAAAAAGCGGAAATGCGCGAAAAGTTCCTTCAGGAGCACACCCACGGCGAAGATGAGGTGCGTTTTTTTGTAGAAGGGCGCGGCCTGTTCTGCCTGCATCTGGACCAACGCATTTACCAGGTACTGTGCGAGAAAGGCGATCTGATCTCGGTTCCGGCCGGAACCCCGCACTGGTTTGATATGGGACCAGAACCGAACTTCACCGCTATTCGTATCTTCGATAATCCCGAAGGCTGGATAGCGAAATTTACCGGCAACGACATCGCCGATCGCTTTCCGCGCCTGGGATAATCCATTAACGCGACGTTCGGCCCTGAACGTCGCGTGCTCTCCGCCTCAGCGCAACGCGCCGTTAGCCACGTCCTGAGGCGTAATGACGCCGCTGTCCAGCACCCAACCGCTAATCAACGCCGCCGGTGTGACATCAAAGGCCGGGTTGTAGACGGCAGCCTGCTCCGGCGCCCAACGAACCGAACCAAAACTGCCCGCCACGCCGGTGACTTCTGCCGCTGCACGCTGTTCCACCGGAATGGCGGCGCCGTCCGGGCAGTCAGGGTCGAGCGTGGTGCGCGGCGCTGCGACATAGAAAGGGATTTTGTGCCAGCGCGCCAGCACCGCCAGTCCGTAAGTGCCAATCTTATTGGCGACATCACCGTTAGCGGCAATACGATCGGCGCCGACCCAGACCGCATCCACCTCCCCTTTCGCCATCAGGCTCGCCGCCATGGAGTCGCAAATCAGCCGGTAAGGAACCCCCAACTCTCCCAGCTCCCAGGCGGTCAGACGCCCGCCCTGCAGCAGCGGCCGGGTTTCATCCACCCACACCTGCTGAACCTTGCCCTGGCGCCAGGCGTGGGTGATAACCCCAAGGGCGGTCCCCACACCGGCAGTGGCTAATCCGCCGGTATTGCAGTGGGTCAGCAACCGACTGCCCGGCGTCACCAGTTCGCTGCCCGCGCTGGCGATGCGATCGCACAGCTGACGGTCTTCGTCCACCAGCGCCAGGGCTTCACGCATCAGCGCATCGCGATAGTTATCTGCCGCCAGCGCAAGGCGCATGCGATCCAGATTATTCATCAGATTCACCGCCGTGGGTCTTGATGCCCGCAGGGTTTCCAGCCCTTTCTCCAGCTCTTCCCGCTGCGTCTCACGCTGTGCCAGTAGCGCCAGCAGCAGGCTGGCAGAAAGGCCAATCAGCGGTGCGCCGCGTACTTTCAGGGCCTGAATACAGGCCACCAGCTCATCGACGCTGTCCACCGCCAGCCAGTCGCTGCGGGCAGGTAACGCCTGCTGATCGAGAATCCATAACCGGTTATCCACTACCCGCAGGCTGGTCGTCTGTAATGTCTGCATAAAGTTAAATCCGTGTTGCGTTGATGTGTCACATTGTGGCAGGATGCAATCCAGAAGTATAGACGTCTGAACGGCTTTGTATCGGTAACAGAATGAGGACTGGAAGCATGTCGCACTATCACACCTTTACCCCCACAGATGCGCTGGCTTATGCCCGGGAGCACGCTGGACTGGCGGATCCTTCGGTCCTGGTTTCTGCCAGCGAAGTCGGCGACGGTAACCTCAATCTGGTATTTAAAATCCTCGACAGTGATGGCATCAGCCGCGTTATTGTGAAACAGGCTCTGCCCTGGGTGCGCTGCGTGGGAGAATCCTGGCCGCTGACGCCAGATCGGGCGCGGCTTGAAGCCCAGACCCTAATTGAACACTATCGCCACGCTCCCCGGCACACCGTGAAAGTGCTGTACCACGATCCTGAACTTGCCACCATCGTGATGGAAGATCTCTCTGACCACCAAATCTGGCGTGGTGAACTGATTCAGGGCCGTCACTACCCTCAGGCCATCGATCAACTGGCGGAATATCTGGCGCAAACCCTGTTTCACACCAGCGATTTCTGGCTGCCGCCCCACGATAAAAAGCGCCAGGTGGCCAATTTTATCAATCCGGCGATGTGTGAGATCACCGAGGATCTGTTCTTTAACGATCCCTATCAGGAACATCCGCGCAATAACTACCCTGAACAGCTGGAATCAGAGGTAGTACAACTGCGTGAAGACCGGGCGCTGAAAGTGGCCGTCGCGGGCCTTAAGCATCGCTTTCTGACCCACGCAGAGGCCCTGCTCCACGGCGATATTCACAGCGGTTCGCTGTTTGTGGCCGACGGCAGCCTGAAAGCCATCGATGCCGAATTCGGTTATTTCGGCCCCATAGGCTTTGATTTGGGTACCGCCATGGGCAACCTGCTGCTGAACTACTGCGGTGCGCCGGGGCTGTTGGGCATCCGTGAAGCGGCGGACGTTCGCGAGCAGCGACTCCTGGACCTGCGCGCGCTATGGCTCGGCTTCCACCAGCGCTTTCTGGCTCTGGCCCATGACAAGAGCCGGGACGCAACGCTGGCCAGCCCCGGCTACGCCGAAGCCTTCCTGCAAAAGGTCTGGTTCGACAGCATCGGTTTTTGCGGTACCGAACTTATTCGCCGCAGCGTGGGGCTTTCTCACGTGGCGGATCTGGAAGAGATTCAGGATGAGCGGATGCGACTGGCCTGTATCAGCCACGCGATAACGCTGGGACGGACGCTGATTGTGCTGGCCGACAGGCTGGACAACGTGGACGAACTGATTGCCCGAATCCGCCAGTACAGTTAATGACGAGCGCGGCCCCGACTGACTTCGGGACCGCATTATTATTACGCCGCTGTCGCCGCAAACCCGGCGCGCAGTTCATCAACCGGCAGATAGCGGCCGATAATCACCAACCGGGAAAAGGCGCCGTCTGGCGATTCCCACTCTGCGCCATAGTCGAAGCCCACCACCTTGTGAACCCCCTGCACCACCAGGCGCTGCGAATTATCCGCGATAGCCAGCACCCCTTTATAACGCAGCATATCGTTGCCGTACGTTTCGATGCACTGCTCCATAAAGGCGCCAATCTTTTTCAGATCCAGCCTTCCGGCTTCGAACACATGGGCCTGAATAGCGTCATCCCAGGAGCGCTGCCCCTGAGGCGCCTGACGGAACGGCATAAAGCGCTGAGGCTGTTCGGCACCGGCGCGAATAATGTGAAACCCTTCGCTGACCAGATTTGCATCGCTCAGTTCAAAAGCGCCGATATCCAGCCACAGCTCCGCCGGACATTCGCCGTTGGTAATGTGGAGAATCTCCGCCTTGCTGTTAATGCGATGGATACGCGCCAGCGCCGCCTCGACCTGCGCCTCGTCACACAGGTCCGCTTTGGTCAGCAGAATACGGTCGGCGAAACCAATCTGGGCCGCCGCCACCGGATGCTCATCCAGCTGGCGCTGGACATGCTGGCAATCGGTCAGCGCAATCACCGCATCCAGCCGCATGGCTTCACGCAGTCGCTCATCGACAAAGAAGGTCTGAATCACCGGCCCGGGATCGGCAAGCCCGGTGGTTTCGACAATCAGCCGATCAAACTGAATATCGCCCCAGGCGCGTTTATCCAGCAATTCGTTCAGGGCGGCGCTGAATTCACCGCGCACGCTACAGCAAACGCAGCCGTTGGAGAGTTCCACCACATTCACGCTGTCGCCGCCGCGCAGTAGCGCGCCGTCGATATTGACGGCGCCGAATTCGTTTTCCAGTATCGCGACGGGGGCGTCGCCGTGGTGGGTCAGAAAATAGTTGAGCAGGGTTGTTTTACCTGCGCCGAGAAAGCCGGTCAGTATGGTGACCGATACCACATCATTCATATCAGGGTCCTTCAGAAACGACACATCAGCAGCAGCGCGCGCCGCCTTTACCGCCGTATCGCGCGTCCTGGCGATCGCGGAAAAACTCTTCATAGGTCATCGGCGTCTGCTCCGGGTGGTTCAGACGCATATGCTGTACGTAATTATCGTAGTCGGGTACGCCTACCATCAGCTTTGCCGCCTGACCGAGGTATTTACCCGCTTTTGCCAGAGAATCAAACATCTGTTGTTACCTCCATATTCCACCCTCACCCTAACCCTCTCCCAGAGGGAGAGGGGAAAAAACTGGGGACCTTTGCCCTCATCCCTTTGGGAGAGGGGAAAAAACCGGTGACCTTTGCCCTCATCCCTTTGGGAAAGGGAAAAACCGGGGACCTTTGCCCTCATCCCTTTGGGAGAGGAGAAAAACGAGTGACTAACTGCCCCCTCTCCCCTTTGGGGAGAGGGACGGGGTGAGGAGATTCACCAGAGCGCTCTGAAGTGCTCTCACCCTAACGAACCAGCCTCCCACGAAGGAGAGGCTTTGACAATATTTAGTGCGCGTTTTTCGCCTGGGCCACGATCTGGTCGACATTTTCCGACATTGGCTGGTACGGCGTTTCACGCGCCGTCGGGCTTTCACTCTTCAACGCCTGACGCGCGCAATTCAGCGAAAATAGCGCCAGCACCACGACCACCACCATAAAGTACAGGGTCAGACCGGCGTCCAGACGGTTATTAAACACCAGTTGGCTCAGCTGCGACTGGGTGTACTGGGCCGGGATATTACCGCTGTCGATCATCGCCTGAAACTTATTGGCCACCGCCAGGAAACCGACCCGGGCATCGGTACTGAACACTTTCTGCCAGCCCGCGGTCAGGGTACAGACCAGCAGCCAGGCGGTGGGTAGCAGCGCCACCCAGGCATAACGCTGACGCTTCATCTTAAACAGCACCACCGCGCACAGCAGCAGAGCCATCGCCGCCAGCATCTGGTTGGCGATACCAAACAGCGGCCACAGGGTATTGATGCCGCCCAGCGGATCCACCACCCCCTGATGCAGGAAGTAACCCCAGGCCAGCACGCACAGCGCGGTCGCCAGCAGGTTGGCAGGCAGCGATTCGGTACGCTTCAACGACGGGGAGATTGTTCCCAGCAGATCCTGCAGCATAAAGCGGGCGGCACGGGTACCGGCATCCACCGCGGTCAGAATAAACAGCGCCTCAAACAGAATCGCGAAGTGATACCAGAAGGAGACATCCATCAGGCCACCCAGCGCCCCGTGCAGAATATAGGCCATGCCTACCGCCAGGGTAGGCGCCCCGCCAGCGCGGGAAATAATGCTCTGTTCCCCCACTTCTTCGGCAATACGATGCAGAATATCCGGCGTCACCGAAAAGCCCCAACCACTCACCACCTGAGCCGCAGAAGCCACTACATCGACGGTTCCCGCCGGTGCCAGCATCGCCATCGGGCTATTCATGGCAAAGTAAACGCCGGGATCGATAATACAGGCCGCCACCAGCGCCATAATCGCTACGAAGGACTCCATCAGCATACCGCCATAGCCAATCAGGCAGGCCTGATTTTCGTTAGCCAGCATCTTCGGCGTGGTGCCGGAAGAGATCAGGGCATGGAAGCCGGAAACCGCGCCGCAGGCAATGGTAATAAACAGGAACGGGAACAGATCCCCGGCCCACACCGGTCCGGTACCGTCAACAAATTTGGTGATCGACGGCATGGTCAGGGTCGGGCGCATAATCAGAATGCCGATCGCCAGACCAACGATGGTGCCAATCTTCAGAAAGGTCGAAAGGTAGTCACGCGGCGCCAGCAGCAGCCACACCGGCAGTACCGCCGCCACAAAGCCGTATCCCACCAGAATCCAGGTCAACTGAACGCCGGTAAAGTCAAACCAGGAGGCATATTCGCTCTCGGCTACCCAACCGCCAGAGATAATGGCGAAAATCAGCAGCACCAGACCGATAATCGACACCTCGCCAATGCGACCGGGGCGCAGATAGCGGGTATAGATCCCCATAAAGATCGCCAGCGGAATGGTAAAGGCCACAGTATATGTCCCCCAGGGACTGTGGGTCAGCGCCTTCACCACAATCATTGCCAGCACCGCCAGAATGATTACCATGATCATAAAGCAGGAGACCAGCGCGATAACCCCCGCGACGTTGCCCATCTCTTCTTTCACCAGCTCTCCCAGGGAGCGACCATCGCGGCGAGTGGAGACAAACAGCACCATAAAGTCCTGCACCGCACCGGCCAGTACCACCCCCGCCAGAATCCATATCATCCCCGGCAGGTAGCCCATCTGAGCGGCCAGCACCGGCCCCACCAGCGGCCCGGCACCGGCGATAGCGGCAAAATGGTGGCCGAACAGCACCTTCTTATCGGTCGGTACATAGTCAAGGCCATCGTTATGGCGCACCGCAGGCGTCATTCGGGTGGCATCCACCGACAGCACGCGCCTGGCTATCCAGATGCCATAAAAACGATAAGCGATCAGATAGACGCAGACCGCCGCCACCACTATCCATAGCGCGTTAATCTGCTCCCCGCGATTCAGGGCGATATAGCCGAGCGCAAAAGCCCCCAGCAGTGAAAGCCCTCCCCACAGAAGGTATTTCCCTGGATTATTCATTGTGTTATCCGTTGTGTTGGTCAAAAAAGAGGAAGATGTATGTCAATTTGTATCTATAACACGCAGCGTGATTTAACAATGTTGAAACCAGATAAAACAGCCTGGCTACCCGGCATTTACATGACATTGCTAGCGGGATCACTAAGCTGAAGAAGGAGAGAGGAAATTTTGCGCACGAAACGTTAGGGGAAAAGGGCCTCCCGGTAAACCAGACAGAAGGACCTTTATAAAGGCGCTTGTGGCTATGTCGGCCAACATCCTGAAAAGGCAGGGTTGCCCCTGCCTCCAGATGCTACTTACCGGATTGACAGGCTATCAAAGCCGCCACTTCACGGTATCCATCCCGGTAACGAATTTCGCATAGCGATTTCCGGGTCAGGTACGTAAATACCAACAGCGTGAAACACAGGATAACAACGCACCAGATAAGGGTGCCGCGTAGCAGCTTCATAGCCTTCTTCTCCTTGCCTTTCGGCGGGTAAGAGGCTACTCTGATGTTGTCTGGCATAGGGTAAGCCTCGGGTTAATTGAAAAATGACTCGGGGCTTTCTTCTTTCTACCACACGACAAACGACCAGATCGCCATGAGGCAAAAAGCCTCAAGCGCCGCGCAAATAATACCCAATAAAACGCCGTCTGGTTGCCGTAATATGCCGCTTTGCGATTCAGGCAGAGAAAAAATGCAACGGGTTGTCGTGGGGAAATAACGCCCGCCCTCATCCCTGAGAGCAGACGTATCTGGTGAAATTAACCGATAACCGCCGTAGAAAGGCGGCAGGTGCAGCTACGCTTGCCGCGCGCATCGAAGATGGCTATCTCCCAGCTCTGACTGCTGTTGCTGAGATGCAGCGGGCGACAAACGCCCCGCACCTTACCGGAAGAGACGGCGCGGTGATGAGTGGCGCTCAGTTCTGTGCCAACCACGCACTGTCCCTCTTTGCTGGTTAGAAACCCGGCCATCGAGCCCATGGTTTCAGCCAGCGCTGCCGACGCCCCGCCGTGTAACAACCCAAACGGCTGAACGGTGCGGTGATCGACTTCCATCTCCGCCTCCAGTTCGTCGTCACCGATGTGGGTAAAAATAATCCCAAGATGCCCCACCATGGTCTGTTCGGCCATCTGGTTCAGCGCGTCCAGCGTTATCTCCCGTTTCCAGATCATCTCAGGCCCCCAGGGTTGAGCCGCCATCCACCACAATATCCTGTAGCGTGATATGGCTGGCCTGCTTAGAGGCAAGGAACAGGATGGTGTCGGCTATCTCCTGCGGGCGGGCTATCTTGCCAAGCGGTACGCCCAGCTTAAACTGCTGGGGATAGCCCTGAATACGCTTCTGTTCGGCGTCCGGCGTGGTCCACATCCCGCGCTGCATATCGGTATCGGTCGAACCCGGCGACACCAGGTTACCGCGCACGCCGTATTCAGCCAGCTCCAGCGCCACGGTCAGCGCCAGGCTTTTCAGCGCCGCTTTCGACGCGCCATAGGCCGACATGCCGATACGCGGAGTATGGGCCGCGTCAGAAGCTACCGTGACCAGCGCTCCACCCTGCTGGGCACGGAACTGCGCCATAGTGGCGCGGAAGAAGTTAAAGGCGCCGCCGACGTTTACCGCAAAGGTGTCCTGCCAGTCATTCAGCGGCAGCGCGTCGGTAGCGCCCATCCGCAGAATCCCTGCGGCGTTCACCAGAACATCCAGTCGATCGGTATCTTTTAACAGCCGCTGACAGACCTGCTCTACCTGTGCGGCGTCAGCCACATCCACCTGCTCGGTGGAAAAAGGGTAATCCGCCTGCTCAAAGGCGCGATCGAAGCCCACTACCCGGGCACCGGCTTCATGAAACGCCAGCGCGGTGCTGTAGCCAATACCCCGACCCGCGCCGGTCACCCACACCGTCTGGCCGTGAAAATCTGCCTTCATGACTTCGGCTCCCGGCTCAACAGCGCCCACCAGGCGTCCAGAGTCGGCTCTTTGGCGAGCATCACAAAATCGATATCGCCGTGCACCTTACGCCAGCGCGCCGCCAACGCCATCATGCGCACCGAATCCAGACCGTAGTCGATCAGGTTTTCGTCATCTTCCGGCTCGTCGGATTCATCCAGCAGCGGCAGGATCAGGGCGCGCAGTTGCCCCTTGCTCTGGGGAACCGGCAGCAGATCCTCGGTCATCACCACGCGCCCACTGCGCCCGGCGGTGTATTTCAGCGCCATCAGATGTTCTTCACGGCTGAAATCAGCCAGCGCATCCGCCACCATAAAAGGTTTGATATCACGCATAAAAGCGTCGGTAGCGGTGGTCATACAGCCAATATGGGCATAGACGCCGCAGATGATCAGCTGATCGCGCCCGGTCTCTTTCAGCGCCTGCTCCAGCGGCGAACGGATAAAGGCGCTGTAACGCCACTTCACCAACACGGTATCCTGATCATCCGGCGCCAGCTGCGCCACCACGCCCTGTTGTTCGGGATGATTATTGATCCCCGGTCCCCACATATCGTTAAGCAGCGCGCGATCCTCGTCGCTCTGCTCTTTCGGCTGGGCTGTGTAGTAAACCGGAATATTGTTCTGCTTGCAGTAGTCGCGCAGCGCCGCAATATTGGCGATCACCTGGTCGATCATCGGGCAGTTGTCGCCCCAGAAATTGATGAAGTAATCCTGCATATCGTGGATCAGCAGCGCGGCGCGCTCCGGCTCAAAGGCCCAGCTCACCTTATTTTCCGGGATATCCGCCGCAGTCGGCAGCGCATAGGCGTTCAGTTTTGGAATGGCCATTTTCGTTCTCCTTTTATTTTGTGGTCAGCCGACGTTCGGCAATCAACTGGCGCAGCCGCTTTTTATCGGGTTTTCCGACGTGGGTCAGGGGTAATTCGTCGACGATCTCCACCTTGTCAGGCAGCTTATAGTCCGCCACGCCCAGCTCACGCAGCCAGCGGCGTAGCGCCACCGGGCGTACCGGGCTGCGGGCCACGATAAAGGCGCAGCTCTTTTCGCCCATCAGCTCGTCTTCCATTGAAACCAGGGCGGCATGGAGCACGGCTTCATGGCGATGCAGCAGGTTTTCGATCTCTTCGGCGGCGATCTTCTCGCCTCCGCGGTTGATCTGATCTTTTTCTCGCCCCACCACCTTGATGTAGCCCTGCTCGTCAATGACGATCAGATCGCCGGAGCAGTAAAAGCCGTTGGCGTCGAAGGCTTTCGCATTGGCTTCCGGGCTCAGGTAGTAACCGCGGAAGGTGTACGGGCCGCGGGTCATCAGGCGCCCCACTTCACCGGCCGCCACCGGGTTGCCTTCTTCGTCGGCAGCCCAGACTTCATCGTCCGGGCACATCGGGCGTCCCTGAGTGGTGAAGATGTGCTCGTCATCGTCGTCGAGCGCCGTGTAGTTCACCAACCCTTCCGCCATACCGAACACCTGCTGTAGCTGGCAGCCAATCTCCGCCGGGATACGGCGCGCCAGGGCTTCCGGCAGGCGGGCCCCGCCCACCTGTAACAGGCGCAGCGAAGCGAGCTGCCCGTTGTTACCCCACTCACGAATCGCCTGTAACCACAGGCTGACCGCTGGCGGCACCAGCGCAGCGACGTCTACCTGGTGGCGCTCGATAAGCGGGAAGCACAGATTGGCGCTCGGATCCGCCGCCAGTACCACACAGCCCTCGCCGTAAAAGACCCCCAGCGAGCCCGGCGAACTCATGGCGTAGTTATGGGCGGCCGGAATGGCGCACAGGAAGCGAGTATTTTCATCGAAGCGGCAGATTTCCACGCTGCGGCGAATACTGTAGTAGTAGTCGTTGTGGGTGCGGGGTATCAGTTTCGGGGTGCCGGTACTGCCGCCGGAAAGCTGGAAAAAGGCCACTTCATCGGCGGCCGAGGGGGTCGCGACAAAGTTATCTTCCGGGGCTGCGATCAACCCTTCCAGAGAACGTTCACCGCTGTCGCCACGCAGGATGGCGGTGTTCAGCGACGGAAAGCGCGCCACCAGCGTCATCAGATAGTCGTCGTCGCGAAACAGGGCATGTTCGCGATCGGCAATCAGCAACTTCGGCGTAATCTGGCTGGCGTAGGCTTCCAGCTCGGTTTTCTGATGACTGAACAGCGCATTCACCGGCGCAACGCCAATCTTCAGCAGCGCGAAGAAGACGATATAGAGCTCGGCCACGTTACCCAACTGCACCAGCGCGGTATCGCCGGTGGTCAGTCCCTGACGCTGTAGCGCCCCCGCCAGACGAGTCGCCGCCTGTTCCAGTTCGCGATAGCTGAAATGGCGCTCGCCCTCAATCACCGCGCAGCGATCGCTCTTAGCGTGACGGCTCAGGATGTCGGTCAGCGGAACATCAATCCAGTAGCCCTTTTCGCGGTAACCTGCGGCCAGCTCTTCCGGCCAGCGATTAAAAGGAATCGTCATACCCTTTCCTCAGTTCAGTCCAAATACGTTGAGCATTGTCGATAGCTTGGTGCCGGTCTCATTCCACTCCGAAGTCGGGGATGAATCAGGCACGATGCCTGCCCCCGCGAACAGCCGAATCTGCTGTTCATACAGGCGCGCGCAGCGAATAGTCACCACCCACTCGCCGTTACCGGCGTCGTCGCACCAGCCGACAATGCCGCCAAAAAGTTCGCGATCGAAGGGCTCCAGTTCGCCTATCAGACGCTGGGCCACATCGTTCGGGAAACCGCTCAGGGCCGGGGTTGGATGCAGCAGGCAGGCCAGCGACAGCGCATTCTCGCGACCATCGCGCACCTGCCCCTCGATGGGGGTCGACAGATGCCACAGCTGCGGCGTGGTTATCAGTTCCGGCCGGTCCGGCAGCGCCAGATAAGAGACTCGCGGCGCCAGCACGTCACGCATGGCATCGGTCACCAGTTGATGCTCATGGCGATCCTTGCGGGAGTTCATCAGAGTCTGACCCACCGCTTTATCCTGTTCCGGGTCTGCGACCCGCTTCGCCGATCCCGCCAGCGGCAGCGAGCTAAAAGCATTGCCGTTCATCCGCAACAGCAGTTCCGGGCTGGCGCCCATCAGCGCCCCGCCGTCGGCCAGCGGCACGTGGAAGTTATAACTGGCAGGGTTCAGCGCAATCAGGCGCTGCATCAGCGCTTCCCGATCGACGGCGCTTTCGGTAGTAATGTCGATCAGCCGCGACAGCACCACTTTATCGATACCGGGCTGGCTGGTGGCATAAGCGGCGCGCGCCACCATCTCTTCAAAGACCGGTTGTTCCGGGATCTCCTTGCGCCCCGTCACCGCCGGTGCACAAAAAGCCGCCGGATCCCTTTTCTGGTAATTCGCGCGAGAGAACGTCGTCACCTGCTCCGGAATAAACAGCGATGACGGCTTACGGGTATCAAAGGGAATGGCGCCAACCGCGATGGGTCTGGCAATACCGGCAGCCCGCGCCGAGGCAAAGGCCTGGGCCAGGCGACGCTGGAACGCGCCTCGCGGATCCGCACCGTCGGCGGCGGGAAGCTCGAGAGAGGCGAAATGGCCGGATGTCGCCAGGCTTTTCCAGGGCGACATAAAGAAAAATCCATCGGTTGCTGGCACTGCAACCACCTGCTGCCTCTCCTCAGCCACGATAGTTTCCATTCAATCCTCCGTAGAAATGATAAGGAATTTGATAATTATTATCATTTGTATTTTGATGCGTAAGCTACGTTCTGAAACTCCGTCTGTCAACAAAGGTAAAAAATTTTTAACATTCCCATCCCTTGCACGCCGTCGCGCTTAGCATGAAAATGAGAAACATTATTAACAACAGCCACAGGATGCCCTTACCGTGAAATACACCCTTGCCGCTATGCTTGCGGTCTTGCAGATAACGATTGGCCTTTTCGCTGTCACCTCAAGCGCCAGCGCCGCTGTCTGGCCGCGTGAAGTGACCGATATCCGCGGTACTCACACCCTGTCCCAGGCGCCGCAGCGCATCGTCTCGACCAGCGTGACCCTGACCGGCTCGCTGCTGGCCATTGATGCTCCCGTGGTCGCCAGCGGCGCCACCACGCCCGGCAACCGCTTCGCCGATGCCCAGGGTTTCCTGCGTCAGTGGAGCAGCGTTGCGAAAGCCCGCCAGATCCAGCGTCTGTATATCGGCGAGCCCAGCGCCGAAGCGGTAGCGGCCCAGATGCCGGACCTGATCCTGATTAGCGCCACCGGCGGCGACTCCGCCCTGGCGCTCTACGATCAGCTTTCCACCATCGCCCCCACGCTTATCGTTAACTATGACGATAAGAGCTGGCAGGCGCTGCTGACCGAACTGGGACAGATAACCGGTCACGAGCAGCAGGCCAAAGCGCGCATCGACAGCTTCAACCAGCGGGTGGCGCAGCTTAAACAGCAGATAACACTGCCACCCCAGCCAGTGAGCGCGCTGGTCTTCAACCCGGCAGCCCATAACGCCAATCTGTGGACCCCCGCTTCGGCCCAGGGACAACTGCTCAGCCAGTTGGGATTTACCCTCGCCACGCCGCCAGCCAGCCTGCATACCAGCCAGAGCCAGGGCAAACGCAGCGATATCCTGCAACTGGGTGGTGAAAACCTGGCAAATGGCCTGAACGGCCAGAGCCTGCTGCTGTTCGCCAACGACGAACAGGACGCCGCAGCGCTGATGAAGGATCCGCTACTGGCGCATCTGCCAGCGGTGCAGCACCATCGGGTATGGCCGCTTGGCACCGAAACCTTCCGCCTCGACTACTACAGCGCCAGCCACCTGCTTGAGCGACTGGCGCAGCAGTTCAAATCATGATGCTTCTTCTACCGGCGTCTGCGCAGGCGCCTGGTAGAAACGCCGCAACTGGCTGAACAGCACCAGCACCAGTATCCCCGCCAGCGCTAACGCAAAACCGCTTACGCTGGCGGAACTGACCGGCGTCAGCGCCACGCCCATGCCCCCTAACAGCGCAGCGCCAATCGCATCGCCAGTCACGTTTTGCGCCGTCCACAGACCGTTAATACGGCCCAGCATCTGGTCCGGCGTCTGGGTCTGAATCAGGGTGTACTGCAACAGCGAACTGATGGCGCTCAGATAACCGAACAGCGCCAGACAGAAAGCGCCGCCCGCCCAGACCGGCATCAGGCTGAACAGCCCGACGGCCACAAAGGAGGCGATGGTCGCCCCCATCATCACCAGCCCCGGTCGCGCACAGTGGGCAATAGACCCGCTGGTCAGCGCCCCGATAGCCGCGCCGAGCGGCACCGCCGCATACAGCAGACCAATCTGCGATTCGCTCATCGACCAGTGTCCGGCCAGCGCCGGATAGAGCACCCGCACCGCGCTGGCCATGGTCAGCAGCGCGCCAATCAGCGCTACGCCCCCGACCAGCGGGTGGCTTAACAGAAAACGTAGCCCTTCCACCAGCGACCGCAGCGGATGCTGACGCGGCTGTTCCGGCGGCGGCTGGCGTGGCAGGCTCAGCAGCGGCAATAGCGTGATAAAGGTGCCCGCCGCCGCCAGACCATAGTTCCAGGCCACGCCGCCCCAGGCGAGCAGCAGACCGCCGAACATCGGCGAGATCACTGAACCCAGGCGCACCGTCAGCATGGTGATGGCCCCGGCCTGCATCAGGTTTTCGCGCCCCACCAGGCCAGGCGTCGCCGCCAGCAGCGCCGTCACGCCAATCGAGGCGAACAGCCCGTCCCAGATCCCCAGCAGGTAGATGGCGACCAGCGAGGGCTCCGGCAACATGGCATTCAGGCACAATCCAATAAAACCGATGCCGCAGGTGCTGCGGGCCAGCAGAATTAACCGCTTACGCTCATAGCGATCCGCCAGAACGCCGCCCGTCATCAGCCCCACAAACATCGCGCTGCCGGTAAGGGTGACAGCCAGCCCCACCTGCAAAGTGGAGCCCGTAAGCTGTTGGATCTGCACCGGCACGGCCACGCCGAGCAGTCCGAGAGAGAGAATAGAGATAAAACGCGCCAGGAATACCGCGCGGAAGGCGGGATGGCTTTTCAACAGGCTGAGATTCAGCCATAGAGAATGTTTAGAATTTTGCTTCATTACATGGCCTTATATAATTTTCCTTACCCGCTCCAGGGCTGCTCATGCTAACATAAACGAACAAGAGTGATAACGATAATAACTATCATTATCGAATTTTCAGGATTTGCGTTTATGTCGGCTTCTCGCTTGTCAGCACGCGGCGTTGTGCTGTTGAGCCTGGTAATAGTACTGGTGTTGATGGCGGCCCTGAGTCTGCTGATTGGCGCCCGTCCCCTCTCCCCTGATGTGGTATTACAGGCACTGGGCGGTCAGTGCCGCAGCGCCGATTGCGTTGTGGTGCTGGACGCCCGTCTTCCCCGTACCCTTGCCGGTCTGCTGGCAGGCGCTGCGCTGGGCGTCGCTGGCGCCTTAATGCAGACGCTTACCCGCAACCCGCTGGCCGACCCTGGCCTGCTGGGGGTCAACGCCGGCGCCAGCTTCGCCATCGTGCTGGGCGCCGCCATTGGGGGGATGTCCTCACCCATGTCGTTACTGGGCCTTGCTTTCGGCGGTGCACTGCTGGCCTCTGCTGTGGTAGCCCTGACCGGCAGCCAGGGCGGCGGTCAGCTAAGCCCGGTACGTCTGACCCTGGCGGGCGTGGCCCTCGCCGCCGTGCTGGAAGGCTTAAGCAGCGGTATCGCGCTGCTCAATCCGGTAGTTTACGACCAGTTACGCTACTGGCAGGCCGGTTCACTGGATATTCGTACCTTTTCCACTCTCAGGATTATTGCCCCAATGGTGGCCCTGGGGCTGGTCATGGCGATGCTGCTGGCCCGTGCGCTTAACAGCCTGAGTATGGGCAGTGATACCGCCACCGCCCTTGGCAGCCGGGTGGCGCGTACTCAAATCTTCGGACTGTTAACCATCGCCCTGCTGTGCGGCAGCGCCACCGCCCTTGTCGGCCCGATTGCCTTTATTGGTCTGATGATGCCCCATATGGCGCGCTGGCTGATCGGCCCCGATCACCGATGGTCGCTGCCAGTGACCCTGCTTGCCACCCCGTCGCTGTTGTTGGGCGCCGATATTCTGGGGCGCCTGCTGGTGCCCGGTGAGCTTCGGGTATCGGTGGTCAGCGCCTTTATCGGGGCGCCGGTATTGATCTGGCTGGTCCGCCGCAGGCGGTCGGGAGCGGCCATGTGAATCGTCTTTCTCCTCGTCTTATCGCCATACTGGCCCTGCTGGCCGCCCTGAGTCTGGGCATGGGGATCTGGAGTCTCGCCAGCGGCGCGGTTCCGCTTAGCGCCCGCCAGGTGCTGGACGCCCTGCTCGGCCAGGGGGCGCGTAATGTGTCGCTGGTAGTGGTGGAATGGCGTCTGCCGCGCGTGCTGATGGCACTGCTGGTCGGCGCGGCGCTTGGCGTGAGCGGCGCTATCTTCCAGTCGCTGCTGCGCAACCCGCTCGGCAGCCCGGACGTCATGGGCTTTAATACCGGCGCCTGGAGCGGCGTACTGGTGGCGATGGTGCTGTTCGGCAATCACTACACCGCCATTGCCTTTGCCGCCATGGCGGGCGGTATTCTGACCTCGCTGGTGGTCTGGCTGTTCGCCTGGCGCAACGGCATCGAAACCTTCCGCCTGATTATTATCGGCATCGGCGTGCGCGCCATGCTGGTGGCCTTTAATACCTGGCTGCTGCTTCAGGCTTCGCTGGAAACCGCCCTTTCCGCCGGCCTCTGGAACGCCGGTTCCCTGAACGGCCTGACATGGGGCAAAACCCTGCCCGCAGCGCCGCTGATTGTTCTGATGCTGGTAGCAGGCGCCCTGCTGGTACGCCGGATGCGAATTATGGAGATGGGCGACGATACCGCCAACGCGCTGGGGATTTGTGTTGAACGTTCACGTGTACTGCTGATGCTGGTGGCGGTTCTGCTTACCGCCAGTTCCGTAGCGCTGGCCGGGCCAGTCTCCTTTGTGGCGCTGGTGGCCCCCCATATCGCCCATCGACTGAGCGGCACCGCGCGCTGGGGATTACTGCAGGCCGGGGCCTGTGGCGGCGTGCTGCTACTGGCGGCGGATCTGTGCGCCCAGCGCCTGTTTATGCCCTACCAGCTTCCTGTAGGTGTGGTCACCGTCAGTATCGGCGGCCTCTACCTTATTGCCTTGTTGATTCAGGAGTCCCGCAAAAGATGACCACAGCAACCCGACTGCGCGGCGAACAGCTTCGGCTGGGCTACGGTAAACAGATTGTGGTGGATAACCTTAGCGTCACCATTCCGGAAGGGAAGTTTACCGCCATTATCGGTCCTAACGGCTGCGGTAAATCGACGCTGCTGCGCACCCTGAGCCGCCTGATGAAGCCGATGCACGGCCATGTCTGGCTCGACGGCGAGCAGATCCAGAACTTCAATACCAAAGAGGTGGCCCGGCGTATCGGCCTGCTGGCCCAGAATGCCAGCGCGCCGGGCGATATCAGCGTACGCGAACTGGTCGCCCGCGGGCGCTACCCCCACCAGCCGCTGTTTTCACGCTGGAGCCAGAAGGATGAAGAGGCCGTGGTTCAGGCCATGCAGGCCACTGCCATAGAGTCACTGGCCGACCAGCCGGTGGATACCCTGTCCGGCGGCCAGCGCCAGCGTGCCTGGATAGCCATGGTACTGGCCCAGCAGACCGAAATCATGCTGCTGGACGAACCCACCACCTGGCTCGATATCAGCCACCAGATCGATCTGATGGAACTTCTGAGCGAGCTTAACCGCAATCAGGGCTACACCCTGGCGGCGGTACTGCACGACCTGAACCAGGCCTGCCGCTACGCCACGCACCTTATCGCCCTGCGCGAAGGGGCCATCATCGCCGAAGGAGCGCCGAAAGAGATCGTCACCGCAGAACTTATCGAGCGCATCTATGGGCTACGCTGCATGATTATTGAGGATCCGGTGGCCGGTACCCCTTTGGTGGTGCCGCTGGGGCGGGGGTAACACCCTGGCCGCTTACCTCTCCGGGGTAAATAGTGTATTTTTACCGGGACTTCCCACACAACAGAACGAACGACGCTAATGACAGGTTCCCGCACCAGCCCGATTCCTCTCTATATTCAGATTGCCGACGCCATGCGTCGCCGCATCGCGCAGGGGATCTGGTCTGGCGGCGCGCTCATTCCTTCGCTGGAACAGCTGGCGCAGGAGTTCCAGGCCTCACGGGTGACGGTACGTCAGGCAGTGCAAATGCTTACTGGCGAAGGACTACTGCATCCCCAGCGCGGTAAGGGAACCCGGGTTAGCGGTGAACTACCGCAGCCGCTGCCGGTAAGCGTCGTCACCTCGCTGGACCAACTGAGCGCCAGCTTCCGCGCCACCACGCCCGAACTGCTGCAGATCGAAGAAGGTACTCAGAGACCGGGACTTCAGGAGGGGGACGGTAACCTGGCGGAAAGCTATGTCTATATGAAGCGTCTCCACGTCCGGGATAACGCCCCCTACTGCATTATCTCCCTCTATCTGGATACCCAGATATTTCATACCGCTCCCCAACGCTTTCGCCAGCAGACCGTCATTCCGCTACTGCTGGAACAGCACCGCGATCGTATTCACCACGCGCGCCAGATTCTGACCCTGGGCGAAAGCGACAGTGAAACCAGCCACCTGCTGCACATGCCGCTGCACGCCCCGGTGGCTTATATCCGCCGCATCTTTACCGACGCGGCGGGAGTGGTGGTCTATTTTGCCGATGTCACCTACCGCGGCGATGCGCTGCGGCTGGAAATGACGCTAACGCCCTGATGACTGGAAGCGGTTATAGACCGCGTGTTCAGTCATATAGAAGCGAAACGCGTCTGGCCCCACCGAATGCTCGCCAACGCCGGAGTGTTTCACGCCACCAAACGGCATATGGTTATCGGGAACGCTGCCGTGGTTGATATGCAGCATGCCGGTCTCACATTCTCGGGCGAAACGTTCGATCAGTTGGTTATCCTGGCTAAACAGCGCCGCGGTCAGGCCATACTCCACATCATTGACGATCGCCAGCGCCTCATCGAAAGTGCTGTAGCGCTGCACGGTGATAACCGGGCCAAAGATCTCCTCTCTGGCAATAACCATGTGCGGCGTCACCCCGGTCAGCAGGGTCGGAGCATAGAAGAAGCCTTCCGGCGCCTGAGGCGGGCTCAGCGCCTCCGCGCCGCAGATCAGGGTAGCGCCATCGTCAAGCGCCTGCCGCACCATCGCGCTCACCTTTTGCAGATGGGCGTCGTGGATTAGCGGCCCCAGCGTCACCCCCTGCTGTAACCCATCCCCCGCCACCAGAGTCTGTAGCCGCGCCTTTAGCCCGGCCACAACCTCGTTTTCCCGTTCCGCAGGCACCAGAACCCGACTGATGCTGGTACAACGCTGACCGCTACAGGCCAGTGCAGCGCCGCTAATGGCATCCAGCGTCTGGTCCATATCATCGGTATCATGAATAATGGCAGCGTTTTTCCCCCCCAGTTCCAGCGAAACCCGGGCCAGATGCTGCGCCGCCCCCTGGTAAATCTGGCGTCCCACCGCTACGGAGCCGGTAAAGGTGACGCCGTCCACCCCCGGATGACCCACCAGCGCCGCCCCCACTTCCCCCTGACCTGCAATCAACTGAAGCAGTCCGTCCGGCAGGATATCCCGGGCGCACTCCGCCACCAGGCAGGCCGCGGCCGGGGTATATTCCGACGGTTTCAGGATAATGGCATTGCCGAACAGCAAGGCCGGCGCCAGCTTGCGCATGGGCGTCAGTATCGGGAAGTTCCAGGGGGTAATGGCAGCAACCACCCCCAGCGGGCGCCAGCGGATGCTATTGGTGAATCCCGGACGGGCCGTCGGCATCACGCGCCCCTGCTCCGAACAGGCAAACGCCGCCATCATGCGCGCTTCGGCACAGGATTTATCCACCTCTCCCAGCGCCTCGTCCCAGGGCTTCCCCTGCTCCAGCACAATGGCCCGGGCAATCTCCTCTCTGCGCAGTGCAATGGCGTCGATAAAGCGCTGAACCTGCCCGACACGCTGAATCTGCGGTACTTCCCGCCACTGACGCTGCGCCTGGCGGGCCAGCGCCACCACTTCATCCAGCTGTTCCGGCGCCGTAAAACGATACTCCCCCACCGCCCGGCCTGGATGCGCAGGATTATGGGTGTGCCACAGCTGGCCCGCCGCTGACTGGCGCTGACCTGCGGTAAAATTATGGAAAACATAGCGATAGTCGCTCATAGCCTCTCCTGTCACTGCGAATTGTTCGCGGAAAACGCGCTAAAAACCATAAAGTACTATAAACCATACTTTACAACTATTAATCACCAGGATATAGGTTGACGGGTAACCACATCATCCTGCTTAACGAGGTACTTTCTATGCCCGAACACGCCCCCCTGTTCACCCAACGCGATGCCGCCTTTACCCTGGATCGCATCGAAACCTTTATTCTGCGCTACCCACTCCGTGAGCCGGTCCGCACCTCTTTCGGGGTAATGCACAGCCGCCCGGCGCTGCTGGTTCGGGTGACCGATCACCATGGCGCCACCGGCTGGGGCGAGGCCTGGTGTAACTTTCCGGCCTGCGGCGCCGAACATCGCCAGCGGCTCATCGATGATGTTTACGCCCCGCTGCTGCGCCATCGTGCCTTTGAGCATCCGGCCATGCTCTTTGAACAGGCCAGCCGTCAGACCACGGTCCTTGCCATTCAGTCCGGCGAACCGGGCCCGATGTCCCAGGCGCTGGCCGCTATCGATATGGCGGTCTGGGATATGTGCGCCCGCCGCAGCCACCAGCCCTTGTGGCGTTATCTGAACGGCCACCGGGATCGCATCCCGGTTTACGCCAGCGGTCTGAACCCCACCGGCAGCGACGCCCTGGTGGAAGAGAAGCGCCAGGCAGGATACCAGGCCTTTAAGCTGAAGGTCGGTTTCGGCCACGACCAGGATCTTCAGACGGTCTCCCATATCCGCAGCCTGATCGGAGAACAGAGCCTGCTGATGCTGGACGCCAACCAGGCCTGGACGTTCGACGACGCCCTGACGATGGCGGAACAGCTGGCCACCTGGCGCCCGGAATGGCTTGAAGAGCCGATGAGGGCCGATACCCCCCTCGCCCGCTGGCGACAGCTGGCTGAACACAGCCCAATTCCGCTGGCGGGCGGTGAAAACCTGACTGGTACAGAGGCATTTAACAACGCCATGGACTGCTGGCTGAAGATTGTCCAGCCCGATACAGCAAAATGGGGCGGCGTCAGCGGCGTTATGCAATTGATTCCCGACATTCAGCGCCGCGGCCTGCGCTACTGCCCTCACTATCTGGGCGCCGGGATCGGCCTGCTGGTCTCGGCTCACCTGCTGGCCGCCAGCGGCGGCGACGGTATGCTGGAGATCGACGCCAATCCCAATCCATTACGTGAATGGCTATGCGGTCCCCTTGCCAGACTCCAGGCGGGCCACGCTCAACTGGGCGACGCGCCGGGTATTGGTATCACGCCGGATATAGAACAGCTGCAGCGCCAGCTTCCCCACTAATTCCCCCAGCAGGGCAGCCGCAAGGGTTGCCCTGTCCGGATAATCGGTTACCCGGTCATAGCCCGGTTTCCGGGCAGCGAGCTGGCGTCAGCCACAGCCTCCTCTCCTTTGTTTTTAATCATCCAGACGCACAGCAGCGACAGCAGCGACACCGCTACAAAATAGCTGGCCACATACCAGGGCGCCCCGTCACCCGCCGCCAGCAGCAGCGCGGCGATCAGCGGCGTCATGCCGCCGGGGATCGCAGAGAACTGATAGGCCACGGAAAGTCCGGTATAACGCACCTGGGTAGAGAACATATTGGCGTACATGGTGGGCTGCACGGCGAACATCGCCGTCGGCCCCAGGTTATAGCCAATAATCATCGCCAGCGCGATCAGCAGCGGATCGCCGGTGTTAAGCAACATAAAGAAAGGGAAGGCAAACAGCGCGCAGAAAGCAGCGCCAAACAGATAGACCCGGCGCAGCCCCACCTGATCGGAGATCCAACCCGACAGCGGGCAGACGATAAGCCCTATGGCGGAAGCCAACAGCATGCTGTTCAGGGGAATACTGCGATCCATCGCCAGCTGGCTCGCCAGATAGGCGATCCCAAAGGCATTAATGATGTTGGAGGAGACCGCCTCCACCAGCCGGGCGCCGAATGCCAGCATCACCCCTTTAAGGTGCTGGCGAAGTAACAGGACCAGCGGAATGCTCTCTTTAGGCTTGCTCGCCGACGGTTCACGCTGCGCCATCGGCGTCTCCAGAATCTTCTGCCGGTCGTGGCGCTTCACTTTTTTGACCTGTTTAAAATCGGCGGTCTCTTCGATATTGACCCGGATATACATGCCCACCAGCAGCATCACGGCCGAGAGCAGGAACGGAATACGCCAGCCCCATGCCATAAACTGCTCTGCCGTCAGCAGATAATTACAGAGTGCGAACACGCCAGTGGCCAGCATGATACCGGCGCAGGAAGCCGTCTGCGGTATCGAGCAAAAGAAGCCGCGCCGCTTTTCCGGTACCGATTCAAAGGTCATCAGCGCCGCACCGCCGTACTCTCCGCCCAGACCGACCCCCTGAATCAGCCGAATAACCATCAGCATGATCGGCGCCCAGATCCCCACCTGCTGCCAGGTGGGCAGCAGACCAATCAGGAAGGTCGAGACCCCCACGATAGACAGCGTCCAGATCAGGGTCACCTTTCGGCCAATCAGATCGCCAAAATGGCCGAATATTAATCCGCCCAGCGGGCGGGAAACAAAGCCGACGCCAAAGGCGGCAAAGGCGGCTATGGTCCCGACCATGGCGTTTTCCGCCGGGAAAAACAGCGAATTAAACACCAGACCGGCGGCGGTGCCAAAAATAAAGAAGTCATACCATTCCAGCAGTGCTCCCATAAAACTGGCAATCACCACCCTTCTGCGTGCGACATGCTCCGGCACCCCTGTGCCGAAGGCTTTCTCTTTAACTGACATAATGGGTTCCTTTTCAGCCATCACCGTGAAACATCGCATGATGAGAGCGCACATAACCTTATGAACAAAGGGGCAAACGCCCCACTCACCACCGCGTTTCCGTTAGCGTCCGAATTCGATAAGCACTTTGATCGACGTTGGCGTCTGCGCCCGTTCAAACGCCTGCGGAGCCTGGGATACCGGAAAAATATCGGTGATCAGATCCCGGGTATCGAACAGCCCCTGAGAGAGCCAGCTGATGGCGGCCTCGAAATCTTCCGGCACGTACATACCGGAACTGACCAGGCTGCGTTCAAAGCGCTGCATATGGGCCAGCGGGATTTCGCAGTTGCCGCGTGGCACCCCCATGCAGACGACGGTGCCGCCCGGCTCAACCTTCAAACAGGCCTCCATAATGGTGGCGGGCGCCGCCACCACGTCGATAACGCCGCTGAAACTCTCGTCTTCTGCCAGTTTCCCGGGGGCCACCACCCGTTGGGCTCCGAGTTTCAATGCCAGCGCCCGTTTTCGTTCATCCGGCTCCACCACCGCGATCTCCCTGGCCCCAACGATTCTCAGGGCCTGGATGATCGACAGACCGATAGTGCCCGCACCAATGACCAGCACCCTGTCACGCTGACTTTCCGGTAGCCGGGTCACGCAGTGGTGAGCACAGGCCACCGGTTCGGCAAAGGCCAGCACCTTCATGGGCAGCTCCGGCGGCGCTTTATGCAGGTTTCGGGCGGGCACCACCATGCTGGAACGGGCGAACCCCGGAATCCGAAAACCCGCGACCCTTGGGGGAAAGCAGAGGTTAAAACGTCCACTCCGACATGCCGGGCAGTCGAGGCAAGGCATGATCGGGTCGACAACCACATTGTCCCCGGGGCGCAGGTGGGTCACGTCGGCGCCGGTTTCGCTGACCACGGCGGCAATCTCATGGCCCGGCACGATAGGCGGTTTTCCCACCGGGTGGTGCCCCTTCAGCACATGGAGATCGGAACCGCAGATCCCCAGAAAGCGCGTGACGATCCTGACCTCATCGGGCTGAAGCGGCTCATCCGGCTGCTCTTTTTCTTCCGTCATCACCCTGTTGACATCAGGCAGAAAAACGCGGGTTACTGAATGCATAGCGATGTACTCCATCGGTGTAGGGTTGAGGGAACCGCCACCGGCTCCCGGAATTCAGCAAACTGTCACAGTTCGTCACCACTGGCGGACAATCTGGCGATGTGAAGTGATATTATTTGTAATATTATGGAATTTTAGTGACATCACTCACGATAGCAGACAATTAACAATCGCTGCTTTTTTATTCTGTGATCCTACCGGCAAAGCCAGACAATCCGGCATGTAACAGGAAGATTTAACCCAATTTTCGGAAAGCAAAGTGCCAGGCAGGCAGCTAATCTGATGACAGGATCGCAATAAGAGACGTCATTTTTTGTATAAAATAGTTCACAGATGAACAGGAGGAGAGAGGCATGCAGTTGCAGGAGCTCACGGGCAACCCCCGGCACGACAGACTGGTTACCCTGGTTCTTGAGCGGGGCTATATGAATCATGACGATCTGGCGAAGATTCTGGAGGTCTCGGTACAGACCGTGCGCCGGGACATCCGCAAACTGAGCGAACTGGGGCTTATCTCACGCCACCACGGCGGCGCAGGTCGCCCTTCCAGCGTCAGCAATATCGCCTTTAAAGATCGCGAATTTAGCGCGATGAAAGAGAAAGTGATGATAGCCAGGAGCATCGCCAGCCAGATTCCGGACGGCTGCACTCTGTTTATCACCACCGGCACCAGCGTGGAGTATGTCGCGAAAGCGCTGGAAGTACGCAGCCATCTGCGGATTATTACCAACAGCCTGCGGGTGGCGAATGTGCTGTATCAGAACAGCAGTTTTGAGGTCATGGTGCCAGGCGGCACGCTACGTCCGGCCAATGGCGGTATCGTTGGTCCCGCCACGCTCGCCTTTATTGAAAACTTCCGGGCGGATTATCTGATAACCAGCGTAGGGGCTATTGAACAGGATGGCAGTCTGATGGAGTTCGACGTTAACGAAGCCACCATTACCCGGGCGATGATGGCCAATGCCCGGCATATTTTCCTTGCCGCGGACGCCTCGAAATTTCGCAGCGCCGCAGCGGTTAAGCTTGGCACAATCAATACCCGCATGACGCTCTTTACCGACCAGCCTCCTCCGGAAGCCATTGAGGCACTGCTGTTACAGCAGCAGGCATCGGCCGTGATCGCCACAGCCGACAATGAGTAACAGAGCGTTACACGCGCCGGGCGGAGCCAAACAGGGTCATCAGCCGCGCAACGTGCTGGCGCGTCTCTTCCACCACCAGCAGCGGAACCTCGTGATACCAGGGCTCATCGCTGGCATTGACCTGCTGCTTTATCAGCTCCGCCAGCGACTGCGACAACAGGGTAAAGTAGTTCAGTTTGCGGATACCGCAGGCGATGGCTTCCTGATACGCCTCATCGCACAATCCCGAACCGCCGTGCATCACCAGCGGCGCATCCACGGCGTCGCGAATCGCCCGTAGCCGGTCAAACTCCAGTCGCGGCGCTTCGCGATAGATGCCGTGGCCGGTGCCAAACGCCACCGCCAGGGCATCCACCCCGGTTTCACGCCAGAAGTGGCGCGCGGCCTCCGGCGTAGTCAGATGGCACTCTTCAAGCACCGGTGCCGCCACGGCCTGTTCCGGCTCATCGCCGGTCTCAGCATTAGCGACATGGCCTACCTCCCCCTCTATCGATACGCCGTGCTGGCGGGCCAGCGCAACGGCTTCGCGAGTCTGGTGAATATTATCATCAAGGGACAGCACCGAGCCGTCGAACATAATGGAACTGTAGCCCGCCGCGATGGCGCGCTGGCAAACCTCCAGCGATTTTCCGTGATCGAGGTGAATGACCACCGGCACCGTCGCCTCCTGCGCCAGATACCGTAGCGCTACTCCCATAATCTCCGGCGGCGTAAACCGAAACTGCCCCTGTCCCTGGCTAAGGATCACCGGCGAGCGCTGCTGCTCAGCCGCCAGAATCACCCCCCTGGCCATATTGATATCGACAACATTAAACGCCCCGACCGCATATCCCTTCGCAGATGCATCATCCAGAACTTCGCGCAACGTCACTAACATAGTTCCACCTTTTCAGATATGGAGAGTTTATTGCAGAAAGCGCTCGAGCTGCTCTCTACCTGGAATACCTTCTCGCCCGCCCCGGGAAGTGCACTTCAGGGCCGCCGCCGCGCTGGCGAACCTTAATGCCCGGGCCACGCCTTGCCCTTCTCCGATGGCCACCGCCAGCGCCCCATGAAAAACGTCACCGGCGCCGCTGGTGCTAACGCAGGCAACGGAAAATGCCGGAATATGGCGCAGTTCGCCGTTATCCAGCCAGTAACAGCCCTCTTCGCCGCGGGTCACGCAGACCACAGCCGCCGTCGACTTTTGGGCCACGCGCAGCGCCTTTTCCGGCGTCTCTTCCCCCGTGAACTGCTGCAACCCCGGCCACGAAAAGGCCAGATAGTCGCCCAGTGCAACCAGCTCATTCATCCGCGATGCCCCAAGGTCGAGATCGAGAACACCGGGAATACCGCGCGCTCTGGCCTGTTGCAGCAGAAACAGGGCGCCTTCCGGCCAGGACGTGTCGCACAGCAGGCAGTCAACGCCGTCCAGCATTTCCGGCCGCAGCCAGTCGCTACCGGTCGGCAAGCAGGCATCCCGAAAGACAGTAATTTGTCGCTCTCCCGCCCCGTCGACATGAACGACGGCATGTGAGGAAGCTGCACCCGGGAAGCGCCGGAGATAGCCGGTATCGACCCCCCATGATTCCAGCTCGCGCGCAATACAGGCGCCGTTGTTATCCTTCCCCAGGCGACTGACCAGACTGACGTCGGCCTCCAGGCGTCGGGCCGCCACGGCCGCCGTCGCCGCTACACCCCCCCCTTCTTCAAAATAACCGCGTGCAAAATATTTCGTGGCCTGACTGGGGATACTCTCCACTTCGAAGTAGCGATCCCAGACGGCATTTCCCAGACAAAGGATCCTGGCCATAGCACACCACCCGTTGAGCTCACACCTGCGCTGGCAGCGTGTGTAATATTTATTACATTAACGAATGATATTTGTAATTTAAAGTAATTTAAGTGACAAAAATCACGAATAAGCAAGATTCAGGAAGAGATGGAAACAAGCCCTCGCTTCAACCACACTTAGCCCATGTCTAAATAAAGAGGGGTCAGCCATGCCATACCAGACCAAAAGCGACTTACCGGACAGCGTTCAGAACGTGCTGCCCGCACACGCGCAGGAGATCTACAAAGAGGCTTTTAACAGCGCCTGGGATCAGTACAAAGACCCGGAGGATCGTCGCGACGATGCCAGCCGGGAAGAGACGGCGCATCGCGTCGCCTGGGCTGCGGTCAAAAACGATTATCAAAAGGGCGATGATGATAAATGGCACAAGAAAAAGTAACCGATAAAAAACGGGCGGCCTGAGCCGCCCGTTTTACTTTTGCCAGTGCTGCCGGGTTAATCCAGCGCCAGTACCTTTTGCAGTACCGGGCCGATATGGCTAAAGGCGTCCGGGGCGATAATATCCACATGGGCGCAGTCCACCGGGAAGACGTCCAGCTCACTCACCCACGGCGCCCAGGCTGCCTGGGGCTCAAGGCCCGGCGTCAGGGTTCGTTCGGCGACAAACAGCGTCGCTTTACCGTCGAAGTGCGCGCTGTGGGCGCTGGTCAGCAGACGCACCGCATCGCCGTAGTTGCCTTCTATGGCCGCAAACAGCGCATCAGATCCCTGCCCCTGCTGGGCGGCGATAAAGGCTTCACGCTCGCGCTCAATCTCCGCCAGTACGGCGGGATCCAGTTCGTTTGCCCCTTTCTCTTCCCAGTTCTGAGTCTCCGGCGGCCAGGTATCAAGCAGCCCCAGGAAGGCCACCTCTTCCCCCGCCTGGCGCAGGCGTGCGGCAATGCCCTGCGCCAGGGTTCCCCCCAGCGAGTAGCCCATCAGGTAATAAGGCCCCTGGGGCTGACTGGCGCGCAGGGTCTGTAAATGCTGCTCGCAGACCCGATCCAGATTCGCCGCCTGCTGCATCGGCCCTTCCGGGCGCGGCGACTGAATACCCATAATCGACCAGCACGGATCCAGCCAGCGCGTCAGCACGCTGAACTGCCAGGCAAAGCCGGAAGCCGGATGGAAGCACCACAGAGTCGGGCCATCTGCCTTGCGCAGCGGTAACAGAGTCTCGAAACCGGCGCGACTGGCCTGCTCTTCATCCTGTTCTGTAAGCAACGCGGCCAGCCCTTCCACCGTCGACGCCACCATCACCTGCCCCACGGTCACCGGACGACCCAGCTCGCGCTTAAGCTGCGCCGCCAGCCGCATCGCCAGCAGTGAATGCCCCCCCAGGGCAAAGAAATCGTCCCGGGCCGAATTGACCTCGCATTCCAGCAGACGGGCGAAGGCATCCGCCACCGTGCGCTCCAGACCGGGCGCTGGCGCCCGACCGCCACTGCTTTGGGCCAGTTGAGGCAGCGGCAGCGCTTTCCTGTCCAGCTTACCGTTAGCGCTGAGCGGGAAGGCATCTAACTGCACCAGCGCCACCGGCACCATATGGGGCGGCAGTTGCTGCTGTAGCTGTTCGCGCAGCGGCCCGACATCGAGCGTCGCGCCAGAAGCCGACACCAGGTATCCCACCAGCTGTCGGGCATCGCCGCCGCTGGCCGCCCCCGGGTTCAGCACGCAGGCGTGGGTCACGGCCCGGGCGACGTCCGGCAGTCCCTGCATCACCCGATCGATCTCGCCCAGCTCAATACGCTGACCGCGCAGCTTAAGCTGATCGTCGCTACGCCCCAGATACTCCACGGCGCCATTCGGCAACCAGCGCGCCACATCGCCGGTTCGGTACATCCGCTCGCCAGGAGCAAAGGGATCGGCGATAAAACGGCTGGCCGTCAGGTCCGGGCGCGACAGATAGCCCTGCGCCAGTTGAATGCCGGTCAGGTAGAGATCCCCGGCAATACCCGGCGCCACGGGCTGCATATCGCCATCCAGGATGCGCAGCCCGGTATTCCAGACCGGCCAGCCAATCGGCACGCTGCTGCCGCTTACCGCGGCAAGATGTTCGCCGTAAGCGGGATACCAGCTCACATCCACCGCCGCTTCGGTCGGACCGTAGAGGTTATGCAGCGGCGCCCCGGTCAGTCGCTCCCATTCGCGGCAAAGGTCGGCAGGCAGCGCTTCGCCGCTACAGAAGACCCGCCGCAGGCTGGCACAGCAGGCAATGGCCTGCTCATCACCCAGCGCCGCCACAAAGGCCGACAGCATCGACGGTACGAAGTGGGTCGTGGTGACCTGCCAGCGGGCGAACAGCTGCTGCAACGCCTGGGGATCGCGGTGCGCTTCCGGCGGCGCCATCACCAGCCGGGCCCCCACCATCAGCGGCCAGAAAAATTCCCAGACCGAGACATCAAAGCTGCACGGCGTTTTCTGCAGCACCACGTCATCGGAACCCATCGGGTAGTGATTCTGCATCCACAGCAGGCGATTCACGATAGCCTGCTGCCCCACCATCACCCCTTTCGGGCGACCAGTAGAGCCGGAGGTGAAGATCACATAGGCCGTGTGTTCCGGACGTGACAGTTCAAGCCGGTCCTGACTGACTTCGCCTCCGAGCGGCTGGGTCAGGCGCAGCGCCGTCAGCCCAGGCAGATCGGCGAAGCGCTCAGCCTGCAAATCATCGGTAATGATCAAACGCGGCGCGGCATCTTCCAGCATCATGCGCAGCCGCTCATCCGGATAGCCAGTATCCAGCGGCAGCCACGCGGCCCCCACTTCAACAATGGCCTGCAAAGCCAGCGACAGAAAGACCGAGCGCGGCTGTGCCACCGCCACGATATCGCCAGGCTGAACCCCCTGCTCAATCAACTGGTGGGCCAGCAGCAACACCTGCTGACGCATTTCACGATAGCTAAACTGCCAGTCATCATCCGCCAGCGCCGGTGCATCCGGCGTTAACTGCGCCTGACGGGCGATAAACTGACTCAGGGTGCCGGGTTCCAGCGTCTGTTCGGTGGCGTTCACCCGCTCAATCAGCGCTTTTTCATCGTCGTGCATCACCCCAGCCTGACGACAGGGTAGCTGCGGGTCCCGGGCCAGTTGCTTTATCAACAGCGGCAGACGCGCAATATGGCGCGCCAGAACGTCGGCGTCATAGCGCTGGTTATTGGCCAGGACTTCCATCGACAGTTCACCCTGCTCCCCCAGATACAGCGCGATCTCCAGATCCCGTACCGGGCCGGACGCAAGCTGATGGGTAATCCCTTCAATACCGTCGAAATCCAGACGGTAGTCGAACATTTTCAGGTTAATCACCGGACCGTAGAGCGGTTCGCCATCCGCCACCCTTCCTGTATCGCGCTGTACCTGTTCGGCGTCGTAGCGCTGGTGGCGACGCAGTTTCTTCATCTGCTGCGCCAGGTCGGCGGCAAGGGAGGTCAGCGTGGCATCGGGGGCGATACGCACCGCATAAGGCAGCACGTTCAGCACCGGTCCGGTGGCGCACAGCGCCGCTGAACCAATGCGGCGCATAAAGATAAAACCGGCGGCGAATTCGGCCCGGTTGCTAAGACGCCCCAGCCACAGGGAAACCAGCGCCAGCGCTATATCGGCGCCGGAAAGCTGCTGGTCCTGGCCCTGGGTCGTCAGATGGCGGAAATCCTCATGATCGAAGGCTATCTTGTGGCGAATCAGTTGGGTGGTAGAGCCCTGACCGCTCAGGGGCAATTCAGACAGCGAGGCCGGTGGCGGCAACTGGCTTGTCTGTTCCGCCCAGAATGCCGCATCGCGCTGCCAGGCGGGAGCCTGACGGTAACGCTGATACTCCTCCACCACTTCACGGAACGGTATAAACGGTGAGGGTTCCGGCGCCTCCTGACGGCACAGCGCGCTATAGATATTGGCGATGCGCCGGGTGATGGCGGTAAAGCTAAAGCCGTCCACCACCATATGGTGATAGCGCTGATACCAGTACCAGCGCTGGTCGCCAATACGCAGCAGTTGGTGATGATAGAGCGGCTTGCCGCTGGCGAGCCGTAAATCCGCAGAGAGATCCTGATGCATCCGCTCTCTGGCCGCGGCGATGGGATCGTCACAGCCGCGGAGATCCACAACTTCCGGCGCATCGAAACGGAAATCGTCATCAATCCACTGAATCGCCTCGCCGTCGCGCTCGCCAAAGCGCATGCGCAGGGTATCCGCCTCCGCCATACCTTCCAGAATCGCCCGGGACAGCAGCGCGCTGTTCACGTCACCGTTCAGTTCTACATAGTGAGCCACACTCCAGGCATTGGCCTGGGGCGAAAGCTGATCCGCCATCCAGATTCCAGGCTGGGCTGCCACCAACGGCATTTCATTTTGGGTAATCACGGGCGTAATGACCTCTGAGTCTGTCATGCGTTACCTCTACTGAAGCCGACGTGAGACAAAATGGGTGGGCTGCAAATCCTGCCAGTGGCTGTCGAGCCACTGATAGCACTGCTGCTGGCTCTGGGGACCGGTCACTGCGTGCCAGCCCATCGGCAGCGCACAGTGCGACGGCCACAGGCTGTACTGCATCAGATCGTTTGCGAGGATAAGAAATTGACCTGAGCGGTCGTCGAAGGGATTACTATGTTCCATGCCTTACTCCTGTCAAAAAAAGCGCTGGCGCGCCAGACGGCCAGACCGTCCCGGCGCTATGGAGATGGCGCGTCACGCCACAGGGTGCGTAGTCCATCAATCAGACCGCCGCGCCAGCAGAGCGCATCATGTCCGCCGTCAACCTCGCGCCAGAAAAGCTGCCGCTGTGTTTTTTGTAGTAATGGCACCAGTTGTTGGTGCGCCTGGTGAATCACGGGTTCACGCAGGCCAGCTTCCAGAAAAATTTTGATGGGTGACTGACCAATCGCCCCTTTACGCAGGCTTTCAACCAGCCAGCCGGGGGTATCGCCACCGCCACGATGCGGCCACCAGAACGAGCCAGACTGACTCAGGGCGCAGCCGAAACGCTCCGGCCAGTGCAGCGCGGCATACAGCGCCGATAACCCGCCAAAGCTCTGCCCCGCCACCACGGTGGTCTCCGGCGCTTCATGCCACGTCTCAAAACGCCGCACCAGCGGTAACAGCTCTTCCTGCACCGCCAGCCAGAAATCGGGATTACAGGGCAGTTCACGCCCGCGATGCACATTATCGATAGCATCTATCAGCACATAGAGCGCTGGCGGCAGCTCGCCCGCCCGGGTCTGCGCCTGCAGCGCTGGCCAGACCGGCATGCTCTGCGCCCAGAACTGACCGTCGAGCAGAATCGCCAGGGGGCGCTGTTGCGGCTGCTGTTCCCCGGTGGCGAAAATCCAGACCCGACGCTGATTGCCCAGACGACGGCTGCGCCACTGAATACAGCGAGCTGACGCGGCGGCGGGGTGCGCTTCCTCCCACCCCGGTTGAGCGGGCGCCAGGGGCAGATGCAGCGCTGATACCGGATGACCGCGCCCGCCGCGCCAGCTATGGGGGTTAAAGGGATCGGCAATCGCCTGTGACAGCAGTTTGCGCCACCCTTCGCGCAGCGCCTGGCGGTCGGGCACCGCAGAGAGCGCCTCTGGCGAAAAATCCTGTTCCCGGGTGGAGGGAATCATACAGTAGCTGCCACGCCAGGTGGCGGGGAGCCGGGTGCTCCAGCGCCAGACGTCCGTACCGGGTATCCGGCTCAGACTCACGGGCTGAGAGCGCTGATGGTGATCGGTAACGCCGGTAATATAAAGCCAGACGTGGCGCACCCTGGAACGCTGTTCATCTCCTGCCGGGTCACGCCAGAAAAAACTGACCACGCATTGGGTGTCTCCCAACGGTTCCACCGTGGGGATTCCCTGCGCCTGTCTTGCCTGCCACCAGGCTTCACTTCCGGTTACCAGTGCGTCCACAAAAGCTTAACCTTATGTTAATCAAGGTAAAAAGAGACCGAGATCGAAAATAATAGATAATATTATTGATAATTATTTTCATTTGCAATAGCGTATTTCGGCGCAGCGGCCGGAAGAGCCCGCATGCAGGAAAAACAATAAATAAGCGCCTTACCGCCTTCCTGTTTTCAGGGGGGTGGATTTTGGCTGTATCAGGGCATTAGCCCCCTTCCCGCCCGGGACCCGGCAGCATGGAAGGGAGGCGGAGAAAAGCAGGACTCCAGATCAATGAACAAAAAGATTCAGTATTCACTGGCCATGCTGATTAACTTAGGAATCTACAGCGGCACGGTATCCGCACAGGCGGCAGAGCCCGCCGCGGCTGAAGAAAGCAGCACCGACGCGCCTGACGACGTCAATCAGGACAGCGCCTCTGTTAATGATGAAGACACCATGGTGGTCACCGCCGCCGAACAGAATCTGCAGGCGCCGGGGGTTTCCACCATCACCGCCGACGAAATCAAAAAGCGCCCACCGGCGCGCGACGTCTCTGAAATCATTCGCACCATGCCGGGGGTGAACCTGACCGGTAACTCCACCAGCGGCCAGCGCGGCAACAACCGTCAGATAGATATTCGCGGTATGGGTCCGGAAAACACCCTGATTCTGGTGGACGGCAAGCCGGTCACCAGCCGCAACTCGGTACGCCTGGGCTGGCGCGGCGAGCGCGACACCCGCGGCGACAGCAACTGGGTTCCGCCAGAGATGATCGATCGCATTGAAGTGATTCGCGGTCCGGCCGCGGTACGCTACGGCAACGGCGCGGCAGGCGGCGTGGTGAACATCATCACCAAACGCAGCGATAAAGAGTGGCACGGCAGCTGGAACACCTACTTCAACGCCCCCGAACACAAAGACGAAGGTTCAACAAAACGTACTAACTTCAGTCTGACCGGCCCAATGGGCGACGATGTCAGCTTCCGGCTGTGGGGTAACCTTGATAAAACCCAGGCCGATGCCCGCCTGATCAACGAAGGGCACCAGTCAGAGCGTACCGGTATCTATGCCGATACCGTACCCGCCGGGCGTGAAGGGGTGGAAAATAAAGCCATTAACGGCCAGCTACGCTGGGAGTTCGCTCCCATGCAGTCGCTGGAATTCGAAGCCGGCTACAGCCGCCAGGGCAACCTCTATGCCGGAGATACCCAGAACACCAACACCAACGATCTGGTGAAAGAGAAGTACGGTTCGGAAACCAACCGCCTCTATCGTCAGACTTACTCGGTCACCTGGACCGGCGCCTGGGATAACGGCGTCAGCACCAACACCTGGGCCCAGTATGAGCGCACCCGTAACTCGCGCATGGATGAAGGGCTGGCCGGGGGCACTGAAGGGATCTTCGCCAGCGACGACTTCGTGAATATCGACCTCAGCGATATTATGCTGCACAGCGAAGTGAATATTCCGTTCGACTATCTGTTTAATCAGACTCTGACGCTGGGTAGCGAATGGAACCAGCAGAAGATGAAGGATAACGCCTCTAATACCCAGAACCTGGCGGGTGGAGGGGTTGATGGCATCAGCGATAACCGCAGTCCCTACACCCAGGCCCAGATCTTCTCGCTGTTCGCCGAAGATAACATTGAGCTGACCGACTCCACGATGCTCACCCCGGCGCTGCGCTTCGATCATCACAGTATCGTCGGCAATAACTGGAGCCCGTCGCTTAACCTGACCCAGGGGCTGACCGACTCCCTGACCCTGAAGATGGGCATTGGCCGGGCTTACAAAGCGCCGAGCCTGTACCAGACCAACCCCAACTACCTGCTCTACAGTAAAGGCCAGGGCTGCTTTGCCAGCGGCACCCCCTGCTATCTGCAGGGCAACAGCGACCTGAAGGCTGAGACCAGCATCAATAAAGAGATTGGTCTGGAATTCAAACGCGACGGCTGGCAGGCCGGGGTGACCTGGTTCCGTAACGACTATCGCAACAAAATCGAGGCGGGTTACTCCCCTGAGTACACCAACTCTGCTGGTACCAATATCTACAAGTGGGAGAACGTTCCCAAAGCGGTGGTGGAAGGGCTGGAAGGTACCCTCAATATTCCGGTAAGCGATACCGTCACCTGGAGCAACAACCTGACCTGGATGCTGCAAAGTAAGAACAAAGAGACCGGCGATCGTCTGTCGATCATTCCGGAATACACTCTGAACTCGACTCTGAGCTGGCAGGTGCGCGAGGATCTCTCACTGCAGAGCACCTTCACCTGGTACGGCAGCCAGACGCCGAAGAAATACAACTATAAGGGTGAGCACGTTAGCGGCAGCGAGTCCGACAAGGTCAGTCCGTACAGCATTATGGGCCTGAGCGCCACCTGGGACGCCACCAAAAACGTCAGCCTGACGGCGGGGGTTGATAACCTGTTCGACAAACGCCACTGGCGCGAAGGCAATGCCCAGACCACCGGCGGCGATAAAGGCTATATGTCAGGCGCAGGCGCCGCGACTTTTAACGAGTCCGGCCGAACCTGGTATATGAGTATTAATACTCAGTTCTGATAGCATAAGGGAGAGCGTTTGCTCTCCCTTCTTCTTACCGTAAATGCTGTAAATGATTCATCTGCTGATGCAGGATGCGCGCTATCAGAATATCTGCATCACGCACGCGATAAAAAATAGTATGCTGCTGAAACTCAACGCGCATGACATCAGGAACAGCCGCGTAATTCCGCCCAATTTCAGGCATCCCGGACAGCGTATCAAAGAATGCCTCCAGCGCGTCAGTGTAGCGATCGGCCTGCTCTTCACCGAACTCCTTCAGCGTGTAATCATAGATCGCGCCAAAATCTTGAGCCGCGATCTCAGTAAGCCTATACACGATGCTTCCGCTTTCTTTGCGCTGCGATCTCCTTTAGCGATAACGGACTTTCTCCGCTTTCCAGGCCGGAAACCACAGCCTGGCGGACGGCTTCATCACGATCTTCCTGCTGTTGCAGCAAACGCAAAGCCGAGCGCATAACTTCGCTCACAGAGCCGTAGCGACCACTGTCGATTAACCGGCTGATAAAAGCGTCTAGCTGATCGCCAATAGTGACGCTGGTTGTCCTGGCCATAATGCCCCCTGTGTTAACTATTCATACAAAGATAAGGGCGCACACTCCCAGCGTCAATACCGGTAATGATATCCGGCGACCTCGTTACCCCAGCGCCACAATCTCCTGATAAAGCGCAGCGGGTATCGTCACCCCTTCCACTTCGCTGCGGGCCCGCTCCCGGTGGCGGCGTTCGCCGGGAATGCGCGCCCCCTGGGCAGTCATGGCGCTGAACAGCGTTTCACTTCGGGCCAGATGGGTGTCCGCTTCATCTCCCAGAAAACGTCGCGGATCCATGGCGATAATCAGTTCACCGCCGTAGGGCAGCCCCCCGGCGCCAGCGTCAAAGTCCAGCGACTCCTGGCTGGTCATATCGCCAATCAGCGGCCCGGCAATCAGCTCTACCATCGCCGCCAGCGCTGACCCTTTATGGCCGCCGAACGGCAGCATGGCCCCTTCCAGAATCCGGGCCGGATCGGTGGTTTCCCGCCCTTCGCTATCCAGCCCCCATCCCGGTGGAACCGATTTTCCGGCACGGCGATGCAGATCGATCTCGCCACGGGCCGCCGCGCTGGTCGCCATATCAAAGATAAAGGGCGCTTTACCCGGTCGCGGCCAGCCAAAAGCCAGCGGGTTGGTGCCAAACAGCGGCGTGGTGCCGCCGGCGGGCGCCACCCAAGCGTGGCTTGGGGTACAGGCCAGCGCCACCAGCCCCTGCTCTGTCAGCGGTTCAATATCGGCCCACAGCGCGGAAAAGTGCACGCAGCGATTAATCGCCAGTGCCGCAATCCCACCCTGCTGAGTCTTTTCTACCAGCAGCGGCAGCGCCTTTTCCCACGCCAGCAGCGAAAAAGCCCCCGCCGCATCGACCTTCACCACCGCCGGTGCCGAATCCTGTAACGTCGGCAGCGCATCGGGCGACACCTTGCCCGCACGCAGCGTCCGTACGCACCCCGGAATCCGGTACAGGCCGTGAGAAGCGCAGCCGTCACGCTCACCGTTCACGGTATTGCGGGCCACCGCCGCGGCGTGCAGTTCGCTAAAACCGCTGTGGCGCAGTACCCGGTACGCCAGGTCATAGGCTTCATCAAGGGTCAGGGTTATCTGTTTCATCTTGCTCCTTTATTACTCTTCTTCGTCCCCGCTAAAGTTGGCACGGGGCAGGCAGGTATGTACGCCCCAATAGTAAATAGCCAGCGACATCAGCGCCACGGCAATCGTATCCCACGGGTGGGGCAACACCCCAATACCGCCAAAGCTACCCAGCCAGGAAGCCAGCATGATCAGGGCATAAAAGGCGATCAGCCACAGCGATGACCACACCTGCTGACGCAGGCTAACGATACCGGTCGGCACCCGCTTGCGGCACAGCACATAGATAACAAACATCAGGATCTGCAATCCCAGCAGCCAGGAAAGCGTGGTCCACCCCGACCAGTAAACAATCAGCGCCGAAATCATAAATGACAGCGGCCCGATAATGGCAAAACCGCGCACCCGAAAGGGCCGTTCCAGATCCGGGGCATTACGCCGCAGCCCGCCAGCGGTCACCGGCGCTATCGCATAGCTCAACACCAGCGCCGCCGATACCACGCTAATCAACTGCTCCCAGGAGGGAAACGGCAGGGTCCAGAACACAGAGAGCCCGAAAGTCAGCCACAGCGCCGGGCGAGGAATACCGGACTGACTGTCGATACGGGTAAAAACTTTGTAGAAGGTCCCTGCCTTCGCCCAGCCGTAAATCACCCGCGGCGTGGCGTTCATATAAATGTTACCGGTGCCGCCCGGCGATACCACGGCATCGCATACCACCATAAAGGCCAGCCAGCCCAGACCCAGCGTCATGGCGATATCGCGATACGGCAGCGAAAACTGGCGACTGATATCCCCCCAACCACCGCTCAGCAGCTCGCCCGGAATACTGCCGATAAACGCCAGTTGTAACAGTACATAGATGATGGTGGAGAGCACCACCGACAGGATCAGCGCCACCGGAATGGTGCGCTGGGGCCGCTGAACTTCGCTTGCCACCGAGATAATCGGCGTCAGCCCCAGGTAGGCAAAGATAATGCCACCGGCGCTGATTGCCGCTTCCACCCCGGCCGCGCCGAACGGCGCCACGCCCTGAGCCGTAAGGTTTTCGGGCCGAAAAAAGGCGAACAGCGTCACGACTACCGCCAGCGGCACCAGAAACTTCAGCACGCTAATGATGTTGTTGGAACGGGCAAAGGTTTTCACGCTGTAGTAGTTCAGGGCGAAGAAGATGCACAGCAAAATAAACTGCACGCCCCACCCCAACAGCGTAGGGTCACCGGAGCCGGGCTGACTCAGGGAAGGAAACCAGGCCGCAGCATACTGGCGGGCAGCGACAATCTCGATCGAAATCAGGCTGGAGAAGGCGATCAGGGTGATAAAGCCCAGCAGATAGCCCAACAGTTCACCGTGGGAAAAGACCGGATAGCGAATAATCCCACCGGCCCGGGGCAGCGCCGCCCCCAGTTCACAGTAAACAATGCCAAGTAGCAGCACCGCGAAACCGCCAATCAGCCAGGAGGCGATCCCGGCCGGGCCGGCGATAGAAGCCACATGGCTGGCGGCGAACAGCCAGCCGGAGCCAAAAATCGCCCCCAGGCCAATAAAGGTCAGATCGGTCAGAGTCAGTTGTTTTTTAAATTTCCCCTGCGCCGCCGCGGGGGCGGCGGCGCGGGCATCCGTCGTGTGAAGGGTCATAAGGTTTCGCCCTGTGATTAAGGCTGCACGGGATCGCGCGTTAGCGCGCCGTTAACCAACCGCAGCAGGTTGAGGGGATTGCCGTCCTGCAACGCAGGCGGTAGCAGCGCCGCCGGTACGTTCTGCAGACAGACCGGTCGCAGGAAACGATCGATAGCCAGAGTGCCCACCGAGGTCGTGCGGACATCCGAGGTCGCGGGCCAGGGGCCGCCGTGCACCATGGCATCGCACACCTCTACCCCGGTGGGATAGCCGTTAAACAGCAGCCGACCAGACCTGTCGCCAAGGAGCGGCATCAGGCATTGAGCCAGAGGCGCATCGGCCTCGTCGGCGTGCAGCGTGGCGGTAAGCTGCCCCTGAAGCGCGGCAAGCAGCGTCTTCAGATGGCGCTCGTCATCGGCTTCCAGCACCAGCGCCGACGGGCCAAACAGCTCTTCGTGCAACAACGCATCCCCCGCCAGCCAGGCGTTGGGATCGGCGCGCCACAGCCGGGCGCTGGCCTGACGATCTGCGGATGGGCCTTGAGCCAGCGGCGTCAGAGCGGGATGGCTCTCACGCCGGGTCACGCCCTGACGGTAGTGCTCCAGCGCAGCGGGGTTCAGCATGGTCTGGGGCGCGCTCCGGCTGACCGCCTCTGCCAGGTGGCTCACAAAGTTCGGGGTTTCGCTACCGCGCATCACCACAATCAGCCCGGGTTTGGTGCAGAACTGGCCACAGCCCAGGGTAAAGGAGGCCACCAGCTCCCTGGCGATTTTTTCGCCGCGCGCTGCCAGGGCCTGCGGCAGAATCACCAGCGGGTTCACGGCGGACATTTCGGCGAACACCGGAATAGGCTGTGCGCGCTGTTGTGCCAGTTCAATCAGCGCCTTACCACCGCGCAGCGAGCCGGTGAACCCCACCGCCTGAATGGCCGGATGCTGCACCAGGCGCGCACCGATATGGCCGCCAAAAATCAGGTTAAACACGCCCGGCGGCATACCGCTACCTGCCGCCGCGCGCACTATGGCGCCAGCGGTCAGCTCCGCCGTCGCCATATGCCCTTCATGAGCCTTAAACACCACCGGACAACCGGCCGCCAGCGCCGCGGCGGTATCGCCCCCGGCGGTGGAGAACGCCAGCGGAAAGTTGCTGGCGCCAAAGACCGCCACCGACCCCAGAGCCACCCGATACTGGCGCAGATCCGGGCGCGGCAGCGGCGTTCTGTCGGCCTGCGCCGTATCGATGCGCGGTGCGAAGGCATCGCCGCGCCGCAGTACCTGAGCGAACAGGCGCATCTGACCGCTGGTACGCGCCCGCTCTCCTTTTAGCCGTGCCAGCGGCAGCGCCGTTTCCTGATGCACGACATCGAAGAAATCCTCGCCGAAAGCGTCCAGCTCATCGGCTATCGCCTCCAGAAACCCGGCCCGCGCCTGTGGCGAGGTCTGCCCGTAATCGGCGGATGCCGCCTGCGCGGCGCTGGCGGCGGCGTCCGCCTCGCGCGGGCTTGCGGCATAGAAGCGCCAGCTGGTGGGCTGACCGTCCGCCGCCCGCAGACTGAGCAGCGTCGCCTCACCGCTGCCGGTACGTTCCGCGCCGATAAACTGCTGTCCGGTCAGATTAACCATGGTCACCTCCCGTTACAGACCGACATCCGGCAGCGCCGGGCGGTTGTCCAGCGCCTGCTGAACTATCTGCTCCACGTGGCGGCGATCGTCCCCTTCCAGCGCCAGGCGCGGCGGACGGGTAATTTCACTGCCACGCCCCAGCAGCGCTTCGCACAGCTTGATGCACTGCACCAGATCCGGACGCGCATCAAGGTGCAGCAGCGGCATAAACCAGCGATACAGCGCCATCGCCTCTTCGAAGCGCTGCTCCTTCGCCAGGCGGAACAGGGTTTCGCCCTCACGCGGGAAGGCGTTGGACATGCCGGAGATCCAGCCCTGAGCCCCCATGGCGACGCTTTCGACCACCACATCATCCAGCCCGGCAAACAGCACGAAGCGGTCGCCTACCGCGTTGCGCAGATCGGTAAAGCGGCGGGTATCGCCGGAAGAGTCCTTAAAGCAGACGATGTTGTCACAGTCGGCCAGGGTCGCCAGAATTTCCGGGGTGACGTCGTTTTTATAGATTGGCGGGTTGTTGTAAACCATGATGGGCAGATCCACGGACTGCGCCACGCTGCGGAAATGGGCCGCCGTTTCGTGCGGCTTCGATGAATAGACCAGCGCAGGCATCACCATCACGCCATCGACACCCACCCGCTGCGCTTCGCGCGCCATCTTGCTGGCGAAAGCGGTGGTAAATTCCGCCACCCCGGCGATAACCGGCACCTTTCCCCCGGCGGCATCTTTAGCCACTTCAATAATCTGCACCTTTTCTTCGGTGGTCAGGGAGGTGTTCTCCCCGACGCTGCCGCACACCACCAGCCCGGAAACGCCGTCCTGTACCAGGTTTTTCATCACCGCGTGGGTGGCATCCAGATCCAGGCTGTAGTCGCTACGGAACTGGGTTGTGACCGCCGGGAATACTCCGCTCCAGCTAATCGCCTGTTGGCTCATGGTCGTTCTCCTTGTCGTCTGTTTGTTAATGTTTGGTGAATTTTTAGTGATTTCACGTAACAGATTGACGACTCCGAACCTGAACTGCTTGACGGTTTTCCCCCTGCACTGCGACGAAATTGGCACAGTAAACTAAAAATGTGCGCTCAGTTCGCTGCCCAACGTCAGCCGGAAATCCCGGGGCGTTGAGCCAGTCATGGCCTTAAACTGGCGGCTGAAAGCGCTGTGATCGGTGTATCCGCATTGCAGAGCGATATCGGTAATCGGCATATCGCTGGCCAGCAGTTCGGTGGCTTTTTCCAGCCGCACTTTGTGAATCATCTGGCGCGGCGTCAGGTGGAAGATGCGCTTGCAGTAGCGCTCGATCTGCGCCACCGACAGACCGCTCAACGCGGTGAGTTCCTCCATGGCGATCGACCGCCCGTAGTGAGTGCGGATATAGTCATCGATGGCCGCCAGTTGCTGCCAGGCCGGATGGCGGGCGCTGGCCTCCTGCAAATCATGGGAAATTCCCGCCATGCCGATCACCTGCCCGCAGGCGTTGCGCAGCGCCAGCTTCTGGGTCAGACACCAGCCGGTACGGCGACCGCTGTAGAAGTGCAGCTCCAGTTGATCGCGCAGCGTAATGCCCTCATTCAGCACTTTCAGATCCTGTTCGGTGTATCCCTGCCCCAGACGGCGTGGGAAAACATCCGCCGAAGTTTTGCCCAGCAGCGGCGCTACGCTTTGCAACCCGCAGCGCCGGGCCAGGGTCAGATTAGCCAGCAGATAGCGCGCAGAGCAGTCCTTGACGAAAAACACCACCCCAGGAATGGCATTCAGCAGGGGCGCAATCAGCGCCAGGGCATTGAGCAGCGCCTGGATATTCTCCGGGCGCTGACGCGCCAGTCCTTCGCAAAACCGGCTTAATTCAGCCGGGGCAAACTCTTCACTCACTACCGGGTTCGGGATCGCGGAATTCATGGCGGCACCTCCAGATGGATTTTGCGCATATTTATTAACTTACGTTTAACAATACAAGCAACCGAGGAGAGAAATGGGATCGCGGCAAAACTTTACCGTGACGCAATCTGTTTACCCGACTCCAAATTTCCATGATGTATCACAATCATAATTTAATGATAAATAACAAATTAATATGAATGTGCAAGACATAAACAATGCCGACTGTGCTGATTTCGCTATGGCGCGTTATGAAAACCATCAAGCCTGGGGGACTCTTCCTCATTCAGCATAAATCAACATGTGATTAACAATTCAGGAATCGCCTGATGAATAACTCCCCTGCTTCCCTGCGTATTATCGATTCCCATACCGGCGGCGAACCCACCCGGTTGATTGTGGAAGGCTTCCCCGATCCGGGCCCGGGAACCATGGCACAGTTGCGCGATCGCTTCGCTGAACAGTTCGATCACCTGCGCCAGGCCACGATCCTGGAGCCGCGCGGCAGCGATGTGATGGTGGGCGCCCTGCTGTGTCGCCCGGCCAATCCTGCCGCCACAGCGGGGGTGATCTTTTTTAATAACAGCGGTTTTCTGGGGATGTGCGGCCACGGCACCATCGGGCTGGTCGCTTCGCTGGCCTGGCTGGGGCGGATATCCCCCGGCCAGCATCTGATTGAAACGCCAGTTGGCGACGTTCGCGCCACGCTTCACGACGATGGCAGCGTTTCGGTGGAAAATGTGCCCGCCTGGCGCTGGCGTCAGGGGGTGCGGGTCGCGACCCGCTATGGCGATATCAGCGGCGATATTGCCTGGGGCGGCAACTGGTTTTTCCTGATTAATGATCATCCGCTCTGCATCGATACCGCCAGTCTGGCGGCGCTGACCGACTTCGCCACCGCCGTACGTCAGGGGTTGGATCAGGCGCAAATCCGCGGCGCTGACGGCGGCATCATCGACCATATTGAACTGTTCGGGCCGGACCCCGAAGCCGACAGCCGCAGCTTTGTGCTCTGCCCGGGCCTGGCCTGGGATCGCTCCCCCTGTGGCACCGGCACCAGCGCCAAGCTGGCCTGCCTGGCCGAAGATGGCCTGCTGGCTCCGGGCCAGATCTGGCGCCAGGCCAGCGTCATCGGCAGCCAATTCAGCGCCAGCTACCGCCGCCAGGGGCAGCATATTGTGCCAACCGTTCGCGGCACGGCATGGGTCTGCGCCGACACCCGGCTGCTGTTTGACGAGCGCGACCCCTTCCGCTGGGGCATCCGGCTATGAATGCCCCGGACGTTATCGTCGTCGGTGCGGGTATTGTTGGCGCAGCCTGCGCCTGGCGTCTGACTCAACGGGGACTGCGCGTGACGCTGGTCGACGACGGTCGCCCCGGCGCCACCGCCGCCGGAATGGGGCACCTGGTCTGCATGGACGATAACCCCGCCGAGCTGGCGCTGACGGCCTGGTCGCTGGCGTTGTGGCGCGATATCCTCCCCCGGCTCCCTGACAACTGCGCCTGGCGCGACTGCGGCACCCTGTGGCTGGCGCAGCAGCCTGACGAGCTGGAAGAGGCTGAACGCAAGCGCCAGCGACTGGCGGATGTTCAGGTAGCCAGCGAACCGCTCTGCGCTTCTGCCCTTACCGCCCGGGAGCCGACACTGGGCGCCGGGCTGGCTGGCGGACTGTGGGTGCCGGGAGACGGCATCGTCTATGCGCCAAACGTGGCGCGCTGGTTTATCGAACAGGCCGGGGAGCGTCTGACCCATATCACCGGCGAAGTCATCGCGCTGGAAGAGCCCTGGCTCCAGCTACGTGACGGCCGTCGCCTGCAGGCACCGGCCATTCTGCTCGCCTGCGCCAGCGGCGCCAACAAACTGCTGGCAGAGCAGTGGCTACGTATCAAGAAAGGGCAGCTCGCGATTACCGATCGCTACCCGGCGCGCCTTAGCCATCAACTGGTGGAGCTGGGCTACGCCGTCAGCGCCCACGCGCCGGACGGTAAATCGGTAGCCTTTAACCTTCAACCGCGCCCAACCGGGCAGCTATTAATCGGCTCTTCCCGGGAATATGACAACCCCGACTCGCGCCCCGATCCCGTCCTGCTGGCCGCCATGCTGCACCGCGCCTGCGACTTTCTGCCCTGGCTCGCGGATCTCAACCTGATTCGCTGCTGGAGCGGCTTTCGCAGCGCCTCACCGGACGGTCAGCCGCTGCTGGGGCCCCATCCACATCGTCCCGGGGTCTGGCTGGCGCTGGGCCATGAAGGGCTGGGGGTCACCACCGCGCCGGGCACCGCCTGGCTGCTGGCCGATCAGATAACCGACAACAAACCCGCCATTGATGCCGCGCCCTGGCTGGCCTCGCGGCTGAATCGACAAGAGGTAAACGCATGACGCAGACCATTAACCTGACTATCGACGGCGTAGCGATAACGGTCGTTGAGGGTACCAGCGTCGCTGCCGCGCTGGCCCGCAGCCCGCTACCGGCGGCGCGGCTCTCCGTAAGCGGCCAGCTGCGCCCGCCGTTCTGCGGTATGGGCGTCTGCCAGGAGTGCCGCATCACCATCGACGGTAAACGTCGTCTGGCCTGTCAGACGCCGTGCCGCGCCGGAATGCGGGTGGAGCGGGATGCGAAATTCAGGAGTGACCAACATGACTGATTTACACTGCGATATCGCCATACTCGGCGCCGGTCCGGCCGGTCTGGCGGCGGCGCTCGGCGCGGCTGACAGCGGCAGGCAGGTCACCATTCTCGACGATAATCCTGTTCCCGGCGGCCAGATCTGGCGTGACGGACCGGGCGCCAGACTGCCGGAGGCGGCCCGTCAACTGCGCGCCGCAGTGGCCGGACACCCGAACATCCGCGTGCTGAGCGGAGCCCGGCTTATCGGCCGCCCGCAGCCCCGCGCCCTGCTGTTCGAGCGTGCGCATGACTGCGGCCTTCTTCACTGGCAGCGGCTGATACTGTGCTGCGGCGCCCGGGAACTTCAGCTCCCCTTCCCCGGCTGGACGCTGCCTGGCGTTACCGGCGCGGGCGGGCTACAGGCGCTGTTAAAACAGGGACTTTCCGTAACGGATGAGCGAATCGTTATTGCCGGTAGCGGCCCACTGCTGCTGGCGGTGGCCGCCAGCGTGCGTCAGGCGGGCGGCCAGGTTGTTGCCATCATCGAACAGACGCCGCTGCGCAGCGCCCTGAGATTCGCCGCCGGGCTATGGCGCTGGCCGGAAAAGGCCCGTCAACTGCCGGAGCTGGCGGATCACCACTGGCGGCCCGCCAGTCAGGTCAGTGCGGCGCTGGGCGACGATCGCCTGACGGCGGTACGCATCCGCCATGGAGGACGGGAACGGGAGCTGGCCTGCGATCGCCTGGCAACAGGCTATGGACTGATTCCCAATATCGAACCTGGCCTGCTGTTTGGCTGCCCGCTGGCGGGTACGGCCATCGCCGTGGATGATTACCAGCAGACCGGCATCCCGGATATCTTCGCTGCCGGCGAGTGTACCGGCGTGGGCGGCAGCGAACTGGCGCTGGCGGAAGGTGCGATTGCCGGTTACGCCGCCGCCGGAGACGTCGCCCGGGCGCGAACCGGTTTTGCCCGGCGCGAGCGCTGGCAAGGCTTCGCCCGGGCCGCAGAAGGCGCCTTTGCCCTTCAGCCGCAATTGGGCGAAATCTGTACGCCGGAAAGCCTGCTGTGCCGCTGTGAGGATGTCACCACCGGCGCGGTGGCAGGAGCCCCGGACTGGCGCTGCGCCAAAATGGCGCAGCGCTGCGGTATGGGCGCCTGCCAGGGACGTACCTGTGGCGCCGCTGCGCGCTGGCTGTGGGGATGGCCATTACCCACCCCCCAGGAGCCGCTGTCACCGGCCCGTATCGATACCCTGGCGCACAGGCCGCCACCGGCTAACTCGGAATAAACTTATGTTCCCGTAGGTGACTTTTCGCGGATGATAGCGCCCTGGCCGATTATTTTTCCGGCGCTATCATGGAGTTACCAATGAAGAAGCTTTACAGCTTAGTTGTGCTGGTTGCGCTTGGGGCGCTCAGCGGCTGCGTTTATCACGATCACGACCATCACCGCCGCGACGGCCATCGTCCGCCACCGCCTCACCACGGCGACTACGATCGGGGCGACAGAGGCGACCGCGACTATCGCCACCACCGCTAATCCGCCGCTGGCCATGCCTCGTTAAAGGCGGCCAGCAGTTTAGCCAGCACGGGCGGCGCCAGCTGTCCCGGTTTCCACAGTGCCACCATCAGTTGGGAAATGGTGCCATCCCCCATATCGGTATTCACCCGTACCACGCCGGGCCAGCTATCGGCATTCATATGCTCGGGTAACCAGGCCCAGCCTTCCCCCGTACACAGCAGAGCCTGCAATATATCCTGCTGATTGACCCGCAGAATATCGTCAGCAATCTGCAAACGCCGCATCAGCCATTCGGGAAGATCCAGAAACGGCATTAGCTGGGTGCGAGATGCCAGATGAAACTGCGATACCTGTCCGGCGGGGAAAAAATCCTCCCGGGCATAGACCGCCAGCGAAATATTGCCGATCGCCCGCCAGTGCAGGCGATCGTTAATCGAACGGTTCATCGCCTGAAAGAGACCGACATCAGCACGGCCCTGCTCCAGCCAGCTCTCTGCCTCAATCCGCTCGCCAAGAATCGGCTCCAGCTGAATCTGGCTCGCATCCAGACTACAGCGCAGGCGCAGCAGGAAATCCCGAGGCGTGAAGGCATCGTAACAGAGCGTCAGGCGGGTGCCGATCTGCTGCGGGATCTGGCGCGCCAGTTGAGCAAATGACTGCGCTTCATGCAAAAACAGACGGCTCTGGCGCCACAGTCGCTCACCGGCCTCCGTCAGCGTCAGCGAACGCCCGGCACGCTCAAACAGCGGGTAGCCGAGATCGACTTCCAGATAGGCCACCAGCTCGCTAACGGTGGTGCGATCCTTGCGCAGTTTTCTGGCGGCATGGGTCAGAGTACCGGTTTCGCAGACGCAGGCAAAGGCTTCGATCTGGGCCAGGGTAAAGTTGAGTGGCGTCATCGTCCCTCCTTTTTATATGGGGGATTTTCCCACATAAACCGACTCTTTCCGAGGGGAATCCGCTTTAATAATGATCTCTCAAACTCATCAAGGAGAAGATCAAAATGTCAAAACATCCCCTCACCGCCGTGGCCGCTGGCGCCATACTGACCGTTGCACTCAGCGCCAGCGCCGATGCCTGTACCCGCGCCTTTGTGAATATGTTTCCGGGCTATATGGTCAGCGCCCGTAATCTGGATTTCTTTGGCCCCGTGGATCCTTCGCTGGTCATCACCCCACGAGGCGTGAAACGCGACGGTGGCGATGGCGACAATGTGGCCCACTGGACCAGCCGCTATGGCAGCGTAGCCATCTATGCCGATAACGTTTTCCCTATGGACGGGATGAATGAAAAAGGGCTGGCCGGTCATACCCTGTTTTATATGAACGGCAGCCAGCAACAGCAGGACAATCAGGACAAGTCGGTACTCGAAAGCCGCGCATGGCTGAGCTATATCCTGGATAACTACGCGACGGTGGATGAGGCCGTGAAAGGGATTCAACACAACGTACGGCTGGTAGCCAAAAAATTGCCGGTGGATTACGCTACCGATACCAAACATATCGCCATTGAGGATCTCAGCGGTGATTCCGCCATTATTGAAATCGATAATGGTCAGGTCCATGTTTATCACGATAAATCTTATCGGGTAATGACTAACCCCCCCTCTTATCAAAAACAGCTGGCGAATCTGGCGAAATATAAAAATGCCGATCGCAGTCAGATTCCCGGTGGTCTGGATGCCGATCAGCGTCTGGTTCGCGCCAGCTATAACCTGAAAAACCTGCCTCAACCGGATAATAAAAATCAGGCCCAGGGGTTTGCGCTCTCAGTGGTTAACAGCGTGGCTTATCCTGTCGGTATACCGGCAGAGCCCGACGAACAGAAAGTATCGGATATGTATCAGAAATACAGTAAACAGCCGCAGTACAATAAGGGGATCGGAACTTACTGGACCACGGTTGCCGATCTGAGCCATGGTGAATATCACTTTAAATCCACCTTCGCCGCCTCTCAGGTCCAGGTGAATCTGAAAGCGATTAATTTTAGCGCAGGTCAGCCGGTAACAAGGATCGACGATCTGAACAACTATGCGCAAAAAGGGTGGCAGGGCGACATTCTGCAGTACGCTCACTAACCTGAGGGTATCGGCCCGATAGCCATCGGGCCCCACTCATCAGAATAAAAAGCTATAGACACGTTAAAAATCTGAATTTAATTCTTTATAATTCATCATTCCATTTATATCTACCCTCCATCTCGCCTGACCTATCAGAATAGTCTCCAGTTTCCAGAGGTCTTCCGGCGCCTCTTGTCTGACATCAGACAATGCAGCTGAAACAGGTATTACCATTAATTGGAAATGTCCACAGGTCGGTTAAAAAACGCTGCGGATATTTCATAAAATGATGACCCATTACTGGGTATTGAATTGCAGAATCCTCTGGGGATTACGCATATCTGTGGAATAACCAGTATTTATTCAGGACCCAATATTAACCATGACTACGCAGCCAAGAACTTTAATTTATATTTTTAGCGAAAATTACTATCTGTGGGTCGGTATTCGTATATCGCTGAGCTGGCTTCTGCCTTCCCGCCCGCTATTTACCTGGATATCAACCCCTTCGCTTTCAGCACTGGACGGGTTGGGAAAACAGCCGGGAAAAGATCTGCGCCGGGTACTGATCGCCGAAGCCGATCAGGTTGAAACCCTTAAGTTACTGGTGCCGAAAGATGTCCGGGTATTGCCGGATAACCAGCCACTGACCGAGCTGTTGGCACAGATTAATGCGCCGGTAGAAAATCAGCGCCGCGGTACTCACCTGACCCGTTCAGAGTGGCAGGTCTGTCTGTCAATAAGCCGGGGAGTTACCGCCCAGGAAATGGCGCGTAAACTCAATAAATCCCCCAAAACCATTAATGGCCACAAACGTAATGCCATGCAAAAGATGCGCTGTCACTCTAATGCCGACCTCTGGTCGAGAATAACCCAGTTCGTTTAATGGCTATTAATGACGTCATGTTATTCATAACCGCTCTATTTTTAACTATGTCAAATTATTAACAGTAAGAATAAAAAACCACCTTCAGATATCAATACTGAAAGTTAGTATATACAGAATTTTATCATTGCCGTTACATTATCAGGAATTGCCCTGAGATTCTGTCCTTTTCCTTCTGATAAACAGATCGGAGTCGTTACGCTGTATCGGGTTAATACTCCATATTATTCAGCGGTCAGTAGTTACTACTGGCCGTTGCTTTTTAAAGGAAAGGTCATGAAAGGACAGTCCTTCGCCACCAAAAGCGCCCCACAGGTTCCTCTTGCCACAGGCAGGAACCCCGTCTCCGGTGTTGTTTCCCAATCAGCACAATGCCGGAATTAAGAATTTACCTATTGATGTGATAGCATCGCGATCGACGGCTGTGTTATAAGTGCAACCAGCGTATAATCTCCGAACTGCACCAACATCACTGATGCATCCATAACAGATTCTTATTGCAGTCACACATTCACCTCTGCCCGTGTCCGATTCTTCTGTGACGGAACGTTTAATGAAATATCTGATAGCAAACGCCTTAATTTATCGCCCGGAAGACGGCGTGTTAATGCCACCGGGACGTGAAGAAGAACTCGTCACGCTTACCGCCACCGCTAACGCCATTTTGTCGCTGCTGGTCGAACGTCACGGCGTTGCCATTGAACGCGAAACCTTTTTGAGCGAAGTCTGGGATTCCCGCGGACTGCGTGGCTCCAACAGCTCGCTGAATCAGTACATCAGCATTCTGCGTAAGACCCTGGCAATTTTTGCGCCCGAACATCAGTTTATTATTACCGTGCCCAAAATCGGCTTTATGCTCAATTCGGAGCTGAGCGTACAGCGCCAGTCCAACGAAGATGAACGGCCCACGGTTAATGCACCACGGGCGACCACGAAGCCGAAAAAACAGCGCTGGCTGTGGCCGACCTTGCTGATCCTGATAACCCTGATCCATTTCGCCTTCGGCATGGGAAAACTGCTGGTGGAAAGCGCTGATACCCGGGTGGATGTCCTTCCGTTGACCAAAGTGGGGCAGTGCCCGATCTATACGCTGAGTCCGCTTCCCGAGGCCTGGCATGAGGAGGCGATCTCCATGGCGCACCGCATACTGCAAAGGGTCAGGCTACCGGCCTGCCAGCCCAATACCGTTTTCTATTTCTTCGTGCAGGACAGTATTTTCTATGGCGAAGGCGGCAGAGTCGTCCTCACCCGCTGTGTACGCAACGCCGGTAAAGCGGTGACCTGCCACACCCAGTATTACTATGAGTGGTGATGATGACCATGACGCTGCGCCGTACCCTTTTGCTGATTGTGATTATTAATCTCGTTATTTTGCTGACGACTGTCTGGCTGTATCGCCAGCAGACGCGTTTGAACATTGACTGTCAGGGTAATCTGACCATGGAAAACAAGCGCGGCAATAGTACCTTTACCCTGGATTCACTGGTATCAATGCACTTCACCCCTGACGGCCGGGGCGATTTTAATCTGACCGGCAACGTAGTCACGCCTCAGGGAAACTTCTCGGTCTCCCGTCAGGAGGGCTTTAAATGGCGGCGGATACGCAACACCATGTATGAAATTGAGATAGTCGAAGTCATGCGTTACGGACTGGATAACGTGCCCCCCGGCATTTTCGAACGCTATCTGCTGGGGATTGGCCTGAATCAAAAGCGGCTGGTGAAAATTAAATATACGCCGGACAACGGCATCGTTATCGGCAACCTCTATTCACCGCTGTTCATTTGTTCGAAATAGGTTCCAGATACGTGTCATAACGGTTGCCCCGGCCAGATAAACAGCTAAAATCAGCCAACAGTCTTTATCCTCTGTTATTTTCTGTTATCTGGTGAAAACATGGTTTGTAAGACTCACCGGCAGCTGGCCGGTATTGCGATTCTGTGCCCGGACGATCCCCTACCGCTGCCGATTCAGCAGGCCACGGAGGCGCTACGCCAGGGCGAGACGCTGGACCAGGTGATGATCCGCCTTAATCAACAGGGCATCCTCGCCTGGCGCCAGGCGCCCCCGACCGATCCCTTCTACGACAGCTGCTGGGTACGGCCTGGCAACGGCCCTCAGGTGCTGATAGCCTGCACCTGGGTGCCGGTTTCGGTACATTAATCAGCCGCCCGGCGCGGGCTCCAGGCGCCGGGCAACAAAGCGGCTCAGCGGCGGCCCCACCATCAGCACAATCAGAAATCGCCCGGTCTGCATCGCCATCACAAACGGCATATCCACCTGCCCGTCCGCAGCGATAATCGCCATCGAATCCGCGCCCCCCGGGCTGGTTGCCAGGTAAGCGGTCAGCGGATCGATACCGGCGAAATGGACCAGTCCCCAGGCCAGACCGCAGCACAGCAGCACCAGAGAGAGGATAGAAAGCAGCACCCGCGGAAAGGCCCGGGCCACGTGACGTAAAATTTCCCGGTTAAAGCGCAGGCCAATACTCCAGCCCACCAGCGTCCAGGCCATCAGCAGCAGCCAGGGCGGCAGAATAATCGGCGATAGCCCGCTGTCCTGCATTACCACTCCCAGTACCAGAGTAATCAGCATAGGTCCGGCAGGCAGGCGCAAAACCCTGGCCAGAACGAACCCCAGGACAATCAGCCCCAGCGTCATAGCGAAATGACCGCTATCCAGCGCCGGAAAAAAGGGCTGGCTCTGGGGGTCGGGAGCGCTTTCCAACCCGCCCCAGAAACGGGTGACCAGGGTGGCGATCAACACCACTATCACCACCCGAAGATACTGCATAAAGGCTACCAGTCGCACATCGGCGCCAAAGCTTTCCGCCATCAGCGTCATAGCCGAAGCGCCGCCGGGCGACGATCCCCAGATGGCGGTGGATCCGGGCAATACCTTAAATCTGGCCAGCAGCCAGCCCAGAACCAGGCTAATGGCGATAACCGAAAAGATAGATCCCAGAAACAGCGGCCACTGACGCGCCATCTCCTGAAAGATCGACAGCGGAATAGCCCTGGCGATCATCGCGCCCACCACCGCCTGAGCCAGCGAAAATAGCGGCTTAGACACCTTTACCGGCTTGTCCAGAACGCTAAAAATAATTCCGGCGAGCATGGCCCCCATCAGAATCGCCGCAGGTATACTCAGCCACTCCAGCACAACCATCAGGACAGCGGAAAACCCTAACATAGCGCACCAGCGCAGCAGCATCGGCGACCGTTCGGCCATAAACCTCTCCTTAATTTTTTGCTTTATTCCCCGGTGAGGGTTTTACTGTCCGCAGGGACCTATTGTCAGACTCAGGATTAAAAACATGACGAAAAAAAGCGCACTGTTCAAATTTTTTCTTCCCGCACTGCTACTTGCCGTAATGGTGTTTCTGTTCTGGCGGCCAGAACCGGATCCCCAGGAACAGGCCTGGTATGTGTCGGTTTACTGCCGCGCGTCGGCGGGCAGTACCTCCAGCGAAAGTCTGCAGGCCGCCGTAGAAGGCACCCGGCCTGGGGCATCGCGTCAGCGCTTTAACCGCCAGGCCGCCAGCGAAGTTCTGGGCGCCTGGAAAAAGCTGGATAAAGAGCAACAGCGTATCGCTCGCCGTGACGAGACTCAGTGCCGCCGCCTGCTGCTGGATAAACTGGCACAGTAAGCGACTACATCGGCTGTTGGCCTGCCAGCAGCCGATGCAGCTCATCGACCACCCGCCGGGCTCGTCTTGAGAGCGGCCATTCCGCACGCTGAATCAACCACAGGGTATCCACCACCCTCACCCCACAGTCCAGCACCCGAATAGCCTGCTGCTGGGCGAACGCCTGGCGCGCATAGCGCGGAATCACCGTAAAGCCCAGCCCCCGGGCCACAAACTCAAGAATCAGACCCACCTGGTTACTGAAGCCGCTCACCGGTAGCTGATGCAGGCCGGAATGCCCCGGAAAACGGCGGCTCAACAGACGCATCGCCATCGACTGGCCGTCCGGGTGGTCAATAAACCCCAGCGTCATCAGGCCGTCCCAGTCATACCCTTTATGGCCGTCAGGCACCACCAGTTCCAGTGGCTCTTCAGTAAAACGGGTAGCCTGAACGCGCGAATCATCCGGGCGCGTACTCATCACGCCGATCTCATAACGATTTTGTACTATCGCCTCCAGAACTTCGCCGTCGGGCGCAAAGCGGTGGCGCATCACCAGTTCAGGGCTGGCGCTCTGTAGCGCCAGCAGATGCGGAAAAATCATCAGACCAATACTACCCGGGGTGATAATGCTTACTTCCCCTTTGTCCGACTCGCCTTCGGTCAGCCGCAGGTTCAGGCGGCGACTGGCACGATCTAGCTCCTGACAATATTCCAGCAGCGCTTTACCGGCGGGCGTCAGATCCAGCAGGCGAGTTTTACGCACCAGCAGCGGCCCCAGTTGATTTTCCAGATGGCGAATATGCTGGCTGACCGCCGCCTGGGTAATGCCCAGCTGTTCGGCGGTGCGGGTAAAGCTGCCAGTTTCGGTCAGCGCCTGAAACGATCGTAGCCAGTGGGGGTTGTACATAACGAACTCTTATAATCTATATAACCAAATCATTATTTTCATTATACCCGTTTAGCGCGACCATGATGCTGCGACAGAACGGGAGACAGGAGAGACAATGAACAATAGCTATCAGGCCTGGTGGTGGCACGACGGAGCAGGGCCGCAGGCGCTGACTCAGGAGAACCGGCCGCTGCCGGTTCCGGCACCCGGCGAGCTCCTGGTACATAACCGCGCCATTGGTCTGAATCCGGTAGACTGGAAGGTGCTCGACAGCCAGCGAGGGAAAGTCCCCGGTGTGGATGGTGCAGGCGTGGTTATCGCCGTGGGGACTGGGGTATCGGAACACTGGCTCGGCCAGCGAGTGGCTTATCACCAGAGTCTGAAACGCCACGGCAGTTTCGCCAGCCACACGCCGCTGGCCGCCAGCGCCGCCATGCGTATTCCCGCCGGACTGGATAATATCCGCGCCGCCGCCTTCCCCTGCCCCGGGCTTACCGCCTGGCAGGCGCTGGAAAAAATTCCGGCGCGTCCGGGTGAACGAATACTGATTAGCGGTGCCGGCGGCTCGGTAGGGCACTGGTTGACACAACTGGCCCACCGGCGTGGTTTTATCATTGAAGTCATGTGCAATGCGCGCCATCGCGAACGTCTGCAGGGGCTGGGCGCCAGCGTCTGGCATCCTGGACCGCTGGTGAACGACACCCCCTTTCCCGAAGCGCTGCGCCACCGTTACTTCGCGGTTTTCGATGCCGTTAACGGCGAGCACAGCCTGCGGCTGGGCGATGCGCTACGCGCCAACGGTCATCTGATCAGCATTCAGGATCGCAGCACCGACTGGCCCTGCCCGCCGTTTGGCCGCGCGCTTTCGCTGCACGAGGTCGCCCTTGGCGCCCTGCATTTCCACGGCGACGACCATGACTGGCAACAGCTTACCCGTCAGGGAGAACGGCTGCTGGAAGCGCTGGCCGATGGCACACTGCACGGCGAATCAATTCTGGTTCATGACTTTGCCAGCCTGCCCGAACAACTGGAGGCGCTAAAACAGCGCAGCTTCAGCGGAAAACTGGTTATCAACCTATAGGGAACACTATGTCCGCACTCTTTACACCCTTTAAGCTAAAAGATGTCACCCTGCGTAACCGCGTGGCGATCCCCCCCATGTGTCAGTACAGCGCCGAAGATGGCATGGCCAATGACTGGCACCAGGTGCACTATGCAGGCCTGGCCCGCGGCGGCGCAGGCCTGGTGATTGTCGAAGCCACCGCGGTTTCGCCGGAGGGGCGGATTACTCCGGCCTGTCTGGGGATCTGGAACGACGAGCAGGCGGAAAAGCTGGCGCAGATCGCCCGTGATATCAAAGCCGCTGGCGCGGTTCCGGGTATTCAGATCGCCCACGCCGGGCGTAAAGCCAGCGCCAACAAGCCCTGGGAAGGCGATGACCATCTCCCGGATAGCGATCCGCGCAGCTGGCAGACTCTGGCGCCATCCGCCATCGCCTTTGGCGCAAACCTGCCGAAAGTGCCGAAGGCCATGAGCCAACAGGAGATTCATCAGGTCACCGCCGACTTCGCCGCCGCTGCGAAACGCGCCCGGGATGCCGGTTTTGAATGGCTGGAGCTGCACTTCGCCCACGGTTATCTGGCGCAGAGCTTCTTCTCTACCCACTCTAATCAGCGCGACGACGAATATGGCGGTTCACTGGCGGGGCGTAGCCGCTTCCTGCTGGAAACCCTTGAAGCAGTACGCGGCGTCTGGCCGGAAAATCTGCCGCTAACCGCTCGCTTTGGCGTAATAGAGTACGACGGGCGGGATGAAGAGACGCTGGCAGAGTCCATCCAGTTAACCCGCCAGATGCGCCAGGGCGGTCTGGATCTGCTGAGCGTCAGCGTCGGCTTTTCCACCCCGGAGGCGAACATCCCCTGGGGCCCGGCCTTTCTCGCGCCAGTCGCACGCAAAGTCCGTGAGGAAGCGGATCTGCCAGTGGCATCGGCCTGGGGCATTGATAGCGCGCTGAATGCCGATCGCTGCGTGGCGAACCACGACCTCGATCTGGTGATGATTGGCCGCGCCTTCCTGGCTGACCCCCATTACACCCTGCGCCTGGCGCAGCAGCTTAAAGTCGAGCGCCCCACCTGGGTACTACCTGCGCCTTATGCGCACTGGCTGGAACGTTATCGACTGAGCGAATAAGCCGCGTGCGGTAATAAAAAATGGGGCCTTTACCAGGTCCCATTTTTTTCGTCAACCAGACGCCCTAACGCTATTGCCCCACCTTTTCGCAGGCGCCAAAAAACACCCACGACATCAGGGAACGGGAAAATAACATTTAACGGCGTTCGATTAACGAAAATCAGGTCTCTGATTTACTGAACAGGGCATTACAAAACGGACAGATTAATTTTTTATTTTTCTGGACGCGCGGCGCGCTATGTTCGGAGGCTTTACTGCATTGTGGGCAGGTAATTTTCATTAGAAAAGATGAGTAGTTATTACTTTTTCGATTATGCGCCATAAGCATTTCCTGTGTAATGAGAGGCCGCTAGCCTACGCGATCCCGCCACTAAAAGCCATGCAAATTCATCTTAAAAAACCGATAAATACGCTTTTAGCTGCTTTTAAAGGGAAAAATAAAAGTAATAGACAAAACGTGCGTTTAATGCATTGCGGCACCACTCTCAGTATGAAACAGATAAATCTCAGACGGCGACAGCCGGAGTAATGACAGGATATTTTGTGGTATCGCGCTTTTTAATCTCTGGCGTCGAACAAAAATAAAAAAGCGCACCGCACCGAATGACGGCATGCGATGCGCGTACGACAATGGAGATTATTCCATCGCGCTCAGTTCCGGCGCCCGGGCCAGCGAGTCGCGGGTAATTTCCGCAATGGATTTCGCGCCGGTCAGGGTCATAGCTACCCGCATCTCTTTATCGATTAGCGTCAGCAGGTTTTCAACACCCGCCTGACCATGGGTCGCCAGCGCATACAGGAATGCGCGCCCCAACAGTACGGTATCCGCCCCTAGCGCGATCATCCGCACCACATCCAGTCCATTACGGATGCCGCTATCGGCCAGAATGGTCAGATCGCCCTTCACCGCATCGGCAATAGCGGGCAGCGCCCGGGCTGAAGAGAGCACCCCGTCGAGCTGACGGCCGCCGTGGTTAGACACCACGATACCATCGGCGCCAAAGCGCACCGCATCTTTGGCATCTTCCGGATCCAGAATGCCTTTGATCACCATAGGACCATCCCAGAATTCGCGGATCCACTCCAGATCCTGCCATGAAATAGACGGATCGAAGTTTTTCGCCAGCCAGCCGATATAGTCCTCCAGCCCGGTGGGATGCCCGCGGTAGGCGGAAATATTGCCCAAATCATGAGGCCGCCCGTTCAGGCCGACATCCCAGACCCACTGCGGGTGCGTGGCCGCCTGCCAGTAACGGCGCATCGCGGCGTTAGGGCCGCTCATGCCGGAGTGCGCATCGCGATAGCGGGCCCCCGGGGTCGGCATATCGACGGTAAAGACCAGCGTGGAACAGCCCGCCGCTTTAGCGCGTTCCAGCGCATTACGCATAAAACCGCGATCTTTCAGCACATAAAGCTGGAACCACATGGGGCGGTTAATGGCTGGTGCGACCTCCTCAATGGGGCATACCGAGACGGTTGAGAGGGTAAAGGGGATCCCTTTCGCCGCCGCTGCACGGGCGGCCTGCACCTCGCCGCGACGGGCATACATCCCGCACAGTCCTACCGGCGCCAGCGCCACCGGCATCGACAGTTGTTCATCGAACAGCCGGGTTTCAAGGCTAAGATCCGACATATTGCGCAAAATGCGCTGACGCAGCGCGACGCCTGCCAGATCCTCAACATTACGTTTCAGGGTATATTCAGCGTAAGCGCCGCCATCCATATAGTGGTACAGGAAAGGCGGCAGCACGCGTTGCGCCGCGGCGCGGTAATCACTGGCAGCGGAAATTATCATGACGGAATGTCCTTACTGTTAACTTCATCATCCGGCAGCCTTGTAGCGCGGGCCTGCCGGGCGTGTTCTTCATCAAGGGTTTTAATGGTGGTGTAGACAAAGGCCAGGTGGTCCTGAACCTCGCGCCGGGCCCGGGCGGGATCGCCGTCCAGAATCGCCTGTAGCAAGGCCTGATGCTGTTCGGTCAGTCGCGCGAAGATAGGCGGTCGGGTATACATCCGCTGGCGGCTCTGCATCACCGAAGATTGCAGCAACTCAAAGAAGCCGCGCATGGTCTGAAGCAATACCAGGTTATGAGAGGCTTCAGCAATCGCCAGATGGAAGCGCACATCCGCCTGAGCGGCCAGATCCGGATCGTCGCTATCCTTAAGCTTAAGGGTGGCGTCAAAGCAGTAGCACAGTTTCTCTTTATCGGCCTCGGTGGCGCGTAACGCCGCATGCCAGGCCGTACTGGCCTCAATAGCGTGACGCGCTTCCAGAATATCGTAGCGGTAGCCAGGATCGCCGGCCATCAACCCCCGCAGCGGCTGAACGATATGGTTTTCCGACCAGGGTTCCGGCTGCCAGCGCACAAAGGTACCGCCGCCCCGGCGACTCACCACCACATTGGTACTGCGCAGTTCACGCAACGCTTCCCGTACCGTATTACGTGAAACGCCCAGTTCTGCGGCCAGTAATCGTTCGGAGGGCAGGCGCGTGCCTGCCTCCAGCTGTTGTTCTTGAATCAGCGCCCTGATACGTTCGACCGTCAGGTCCACAAGGCGCCGCGTTACGCTTTCTGTCACGGAATCATCCAGGTTAGCCAGTAAGCCTGAAGCGTCACCATTACACCGACCATACAGGTGAAGATCAGACTGTGTTTAACGGTAAAACGGAACAGCTCCGACTCCTTACCCACCAGCCCCACCGCAGCGCAGGCAATAGCAATGGACTGCGGCGAGATCATCTTCCCGGTCACGCCACCGGCGGTATTCGCCGCCACCAGCAGCAGATCCGATACGCCAATCTGCTGCGTGGCTGTGGCCTGCAGGGAGGCGAACAGCGCGTTCGACGAGGTATCGGACCCGGTCAGAAACACCCCCAGCCAGCCCAGGAATGGTGAGAAGAAGGTAAAGGCGCTGCCGGTATGGGAAAGCGCCAGCGCCAGCGTCGAAGAGAGCCCCGAATAGTTCGAAATAAAAGCAAAGGCCAGCACCATCCCGATGGAGTAGATGGGCAGCGCCAGCTCCTTCAGGGTATCGCCGAAGGTTTCCAGCGCAACTTTCGGCTTCATACGCAGCCAGGCAATGGAGAGCAACGCCGCCACCAGGATGGCGCTACCGGTCGCCGAGAACCAGTCAAATTTGAAGATTGCCGCATAGGGAGTGCTTTCCGATACCACTGGCGGCATGCGAGCGACCAGGTTATCGAGCCAGGGCACGGAGATGCTGGCCACCCACCCCGCCAGCGGGCCACCGGCGCTAAACAACGCCTTAAAAGGCGGGATACTCCATAGCGTCACCGTCGCAGTCAGAAACAGGAACGGCGACCATGCCCGCACCACCTGGCGTAGCGTATAATTGCCGCGCGCCAGAGTCTGGTCAGTCATCGACGCGCCGACATCATTAAAGCGGAAGATGCGCTTCGGCTGCCAGCGACGCAGGAACAGCGTCAGACAGACCAATGACGCCAGTGACGAGATAATATCCGGCAGCTCAGGGCCGATGAAGTTAGAACTCAGATACTGGGCGATGGCGAAAGAGCCCCCTGCCACCAGCACGGCTGGCCAGGTCTCCTTCACGCCGCGCCAGCCGTCCATAATCGCCATGATCCAGAACAGCACAATCATGGTCATAAAGGGTAGCTGACGGCCGACCATCTGCCCCACCTGGAAGCTGTCCAGCCCCGTCACCTGACCGGCGACGATAATCGGGATCCCCATGGCGCCAAAGGCCACCGGCGCGGTGTTGACAATCAGGCACAGCCCCGCCGCGTAGAGCGGCTTAAAGCCCAGTCCCACCAGCAGTGCGGCGGTAATCGCGACCGGCGCGCCAAAACCTGCCGCCCCTTCCAGGAAGGCGCCGAACGAAAAGCCGACAATCAACATCTGCAGGCGCTGATCGGGCGTAATCGAGAGGATCGAGCTACGAATAATGTCGAACTGCCCGGTTTTAACCGAGATCTTGTAGACAAAAACCGCTGCAATAATGATCCAGGCGATAGGCCACAGCCCGTACAGGAAGCCATAAATCGCTGAAGCAAAGGCGTAGGCTACCGGCATGCGATACAGAAACAGCGCCACCAGCAGCGCCAGGATTACGGTGACGGTGCCCGCGATATACCCTTTCATCTTGAGTTTTATCAACGCAAAGAAGAAAAAGACGATGGGGATAACGGCAACCAGGCTCGAAAGCCAGATATTACCGAGGGGATCGTAGTCTTGTTGCCAGACTTGCATGTGTGTTCTCCAGAAGGTGAGTTCTTCTTTCAGTCCTTTAGCGGCGGTACATCCTGTTTCCAGGCGCGCCTGTTATTTGCCTCACAATTGGTTGGACCAACGGTGAACTGTAATCTTTCTGGCAACAGATAGTTAATGCATTGTTAACTCAAAACAACGATTTTGTATTGATTTTTTGGGTTATGCGACAAGTCATCAGGATTCGGCCACAATTGGTTGGGCCACTTTAGAAAAAGGGAAACCTGGCCACGGGATCCAGGTTCGTCAGGATGAGCGGAATGCGGCGGTGTCGGGGTTATCCCGCCATCTGGTTGTGGAGCAGGCGCAGGAGATGAACATCGGATTTACAGCCGGTCTTCTCCATAATCAACCGCTTATAGTGGCTAACGGTTTTTACTGAACGCTTGATGGTCTGGGCGATTTCACAGGGGGTCATCCCTCTGCGCATCAGCGCCAGGACTTCCTCTTCACGCCGGGTGAACAGCGTATCATAGTGACGTTTATGGTAGCGGTAGCTGCGCTCGATATGGCTCTGGCTATCGCCGCTGTGCTTCATCATTCTGAGCAGCTCTTCGGGTCGGCAGGTAGAGGGCACCAGCACAAAACTCAGTTGCGGATAGTGGAAATTAATACACCTAAGTACTTCCTCATCCGCCATAATGTACAGGACATCATATTCATGACTTGCGGAATTAATCAGATGATAATCCTGCGGTTGAAGAGTTTCCAGGTGAAATGAGCCAGTTTTCATTTCAGAAAAAGATTTTCTAAGTCCGTAACTCAGGTAACCGTCACGCGTAATAAGATAAAGTGCTTTGCGCATCATCTGCTCTCCCTTTCAAGATAAGTAAATACTGACCAATGAGATGAGTCCAATTCACCTCACAAAGCGCAGGCCGGGCTTGGGGCATTGCGACTAACGTGGCTAAAGCCGCCTGGTTACATAATTGTTACCCTGATGATAAAGCAATTCAGTGCTAAAAGGCAGAAGGAGACGCACTAAACGATAATCCCGGGCATTAAATCGCGTTTAGCGCTCAAAGACCCTCGCGGGAAGATCCCTTAAGACTGGCGGTTACCGGCTTCAGTCCAACGCTCGCAACCATTGTGAATACGTCGATAATATGGCAATTATTCTGTAGGAATTTCCCTGAAAGTTAAATGAAACTACTCTCAATTATCAGGCAACCATTTATTTTATAATAAAACCTTTAGCGGCAATAAAATTATGACCGGGGAAGATAATTTGCATTTATTCGCCTGCCCATTACTTTATATCCCATTAAAAATGGCTGCGACAGCAGAATCCCCTCTGACAGGTACTTAACCTGAGCCAGACCAGAGATAAGCCGCATCATTCAGGCCATTATTTATCAGACTTTTTTCTATAAAAATTTTCCCCTCAACACCGATAAAACATTACGTCATTGGGAGTATTTGACTGGTCGTTATCTAATCAATTGGGGGTATTTTCCCGGTTATTTCTCTGTCGTTTGATTTCGCGCAAGGTGCCCCCTCCGTCGATTGCTATTTTCGCATCGCTTTGTCATGCCAGAAATATAAAAGAGGTATCAATTGGACGTCAGCCGCAGAAGTTTTTTTAAAATCTGCGCCGGCGGAATGGCAGGAACAACGGTAGCGGCCCTCGGATTTGCGCCCACCACGGCGCTGGCGGAAGCTCGCAGTTATAAACTGCTGCGCGCCAAAGAGACCCGTAATACCTGTACCTACTGTTCCGTAGGCTGTGGTTTATTAATGTATAGCCTGGGAGATGGCGCAAAAAACGCCAAATCGTCAATTTTTCATATTGAAGGGGATCCGGATCACCCGGTAAACCGCGGCGCGCTGTGCCCGAAAGGGGCTGGCCTGCTGGACTATATCCACAGTGAAAGTCGCCTGCGCTATCCCGAATACAGGGCACCAGGCTCCGATAAATGGCAGCGCATCAGTTGGGAGGACGCCTTCGAGCGTATCGCTAAGCTGATGAAGGCCGACCGTGACGCCAACTTTATCAGCCAGAACAAACAAGGCACCACGGTCAACCGCTGGCTCACCACCGGTATGCTGTGCGCTTCGGCAGCCAGTAACGAAACCGGTATGCTCACCCAAAAATTCGTTCGCTCCCTCGGGATGCTGGCGGTAGATAACCAGGCGCGTGTCTGACACGGACCAACGGTAGCAAGTCTTGCTCCAACATTTGGTCGCGGTGCCATGACCAACCACTGGGTTGATATCAAAAACGCCAACGTCGTCGTAGTCATGGGCGGTAATGCCGCAGAAGCGCACCCCGTGGGCTTCCGCTGGGCCATGGAAGCGAAAAATAACAACGATGCCACGCTTATCGTGGTAGACCCCCGCTTTACCCGTACCGCATCGGTAGCGGATATTTATGCGCCGATCCGTTCAGGAACCGATATCACCTTCCTGTCGGGCGTACTCCACTACCTGATCGCTCACAATAAGATCAATGCGGAATACGTGAAGCACTACACCAACGCGCCTCTGCTGGTGCGGGATGACTTCAGCTTCGAAGACGGCCTGTTCAGCGGCTACGATGAGAACAAACGTCAGTATGATAAGAGCAGTTGGAACTATCAGCTCGACGAAAGCGGCTTTGCCAAACGTGATGACACCCTGAGCCACCCGCGCTGCGTCTGGAACCTGCTGAAACAGCACGTTTCCCGCTATACGCCGGAGGTAGTGGAAAACATCTGCGGTACGCCGCAGGCAGACTTCCAGAAGGTATGCGAAGTGCTGGCCTCCACCAGCGCCGTCGATCGCACCACCACCTTCCTCTACGCGCTGGGCTGGACGCAGCACTCCGTCGGCTCCCAGAATATTCGTACCATGGCGATGATCCAGCTGCTGTTGGGCAACATGGGGATGGCGGGCGGCGGCGTTAACGCACTGCGCGGTCACTCCAACATCCAGGGCCTGACCGATCTGGGTCTGCTTTCCACCAGCCTGTCGGGCTATCTGACACTGCCGAAAGAAGATCAACACGATCTGGAAAGCTATCTGACCGCCAACACCCCGAAAGCGACGCTGCCGGGTCAGGTAAACTACTGGGGCAACTACCCGAAATTCTTCGTCAGCCTGATGAAGACCTTCTGGGGCGATGCTGCCACCGCGCAAAACCAGTGGGGCTACGACTGGCTACCGAAGTGGGACCAGGCCTATGACGTCCTGAACTACTTCGACCGTATGGACAGGGGCGAAGTCAATGGCTATATCTGCCAGGGCTTTAACCCGGTGGCTTCGTTCCCGGATAAGAACAAGGTAGTCGCCTCCCTCAGCAAGCTGAAGTACATGATCGTTATCGATCCGCTGGTGACCGAAACGTCTAACTTCTGGCAGAACCACGGCGAATCCAACGATGTGGACTCGTCGCAGATTCAGACTGAAGTATTCCGCCTGCCCTCAACCTGCTTTGCCGAAGAAGATGGCTCTATCGTCAACTCCGGACGCTGGCTACAGTGGCACTGGAAAGGCGCCGATGCCCCGGGTGAAGCCCGTAACGACGGCGAAATTCTGGCCGGTATCTATCATCGTCTGCGTACCCTGTACCGCGAACAGGGCGGCGTCGCCAGCGAGCCCGTGCTCAATATGACATGGGACTACAAGCTGCCGGACGGACCGGAATCGGAAGAGGTCGCCAAAGAGAACAACGGCTACGCCCTTGCCGATCTCTATGACGCCGACGGCAAGCTGCTGGTGAAAAAAGGCGAGCTGCTGGACTCCTTCGCTCAGCTACGCGACGACGGTACCACCGCTTCCGGCTGTTGGATCTGGACCGGTAGCTGGACCCGCAACGGTAACCAGATGGCGAAGCGCGATAACGCCGATCCGTCCGGTCTGGGCAACACCCTCGACTGGGCCTGGGCATGGCCGCTCAACCGCCGCGTGCTGTATAACCGCGCCTCGGCCGATCCGGCAGGCAAGGCCTGGGATCCGAAACGCGTGCTGATTGAATGGAACGGTAGCAAGTGGGTCGGCAACGATGTACCGGATTACAACACCGCCGCGCCGTCTCAGAACGTCGGGCCGTTCATTATGCAGCAGGAAGGTCTGGGCCGTCTGTTCGCGCTCAACAAGCTGGCTGAAGGTCCGTTCCCCGAGCACTACGAGCCGTTCGAAACGCCGCTGGGCACCAACCCGCTACACCCTGCCGTTATCTCGAACCCGGTGGCGCGTCTGTACAAGGCCGATGCCGCACGTCTGGGCGAACGCAAGGCGTTCCCGTATGTGGGCACCACCTATCGTCTGACCGAGCATTTCCATACCTGGACCAAACACGCGCGGCTTAACGCCATCGCTCAGCCGGAACAGTTTGTGGAAATTAGCGAAGGGCTGGCGAAGGCGAAAGGCATTGCCAACGGCGATACCGTGAAGGTCAGCAGCAAGCGCGGCTTCATCCGGGCCAAAGCGGTGGTCACCCGCCGTCTGCGTACCCTGGATGTCAACGGTCAGCAGGTGGAAACCGTAGGGATTCCGCTGCACTGGGGCTTTGAGGGCGCCACCCGTAAGGGCTATCTGGCCAACACGCTGACGCCGTCAGTAGGCGATGCCAACTCGCAGACGCCGGAGTACAAGGCGTTTCTGGTTAACATCGAGAAGGCGTAAGGGAGCGAACCTATGTCAATGCAATCTCAGGACATTATTAGAAGTTCGGCGACCAACGACCTGACGCCGCCGCCGCGGGCTCGCGACCACAAAGACGAAGTGGCGAAGCTTATCGACGTTTCCACCTGCATCGGCTGTAAAGCGTGCCAGGTGGCCTGCTCCGAATGGAACGATATTCGCGATGAAGTGGGCCACTGCGTCGGGGTTTACGATAACCCCGCCGACCTCAGCGCCAAAACATGGACGCTGATGCGCTTTAGCGAAACCGAGCAGAATGGCAAGCTGGAGTGGCTTATCCGTAAGGATGGCTGCATGCACTGTGAGGATCCGGGCTGTCTGAAATCCTGTCCGTCCCCCGGCGCCATCATCCAGTACGCCAACGGCATCGTCGATTTCCAGTCGGAAAACTGCATCGGTTGCGGTTACTGCATCGCCGGTTGCCCGTTCAATATCCCGCGTCTTAACCCGCAGGATAACCGGGTCTACAAGTGCACCCTGTGCGTCGATCGCGTCACTGTCGGCCAGGAGCCAGCCTGCGTGAAAACCTGCCCGACTGGCGCCATCCACTTTGGCACTAAAAAAGCCATGCTGGAAATAGGCGAACAGCGGGTGGCGAAGCTTAAGCAACGCGGCTACGCCAACGCCGGGGTCTATAACCCGGAAGGCGTGGGCGGCACCCATGTGATGTATGTATTGCACCACGCCGACCAGCCGACGCTGTACCACGGCCTGCCGGAAAATCCGCAGATCGACACGCCGATCAACCTGTGGAAGGGGATCCTCAAGCCGCTTTCCGCCGCCGGGTTTATCGCAACCTTCGCCGGTCTGATCTTCCACTACGTGGGCATCGGACCGAACAAGGAAGTGGACGACGACGAAGAGGAGGATAGCCATGAGTAAGAAGAGCAAAATGATCGTCCGGACTAAATTTATTGACCGGGCCTGCCACTGGACGGTAGTGATCTGCTTCTTCCTGGTCTCGCTGTCCGGTATTGCGCTGTTTTTCCCCACGCTGCAGTGGCTGACCGAAACCTTCGGAACGCCGAAGATGGGGCGCATTCTGCACCCGTTCTTTGGGGTGCTGATCTTCGTGGCGCTGATGTTTATGTTCGTGCGCTTCGTGAAGCACAATATCCCGGACCGTCACGACTGGCCGTGGATCAAAGGCATCATCGAAGTACTGAAGGGTAACGAGCATAAAGTGGCGAAGGTCGGTAAGTACAACGCCGGTCAGAAGATGATGTTCTGGAGCATCATGAGCATGATTTTCGTACTGCTGGTGACCGGGGTCATTATCTGGCGCCCTTACTTCGCACCGATGTTCCCGATTAAATTAGTACGCTGGTCGCTGCTGATCCACGCCACCTCGGCCATCATTCTGATCCACGCCATCCTGATCCATATGTATATGGCCTTCTGGGTGAAAGGGTCAATTAAGGGGATGATTGAAGGCAAGGTCAGCCGCCGCTGGGCGCGTAAGCACCATCCTCGCTGGTACAGTGAAGTGGAAGCGAAAGAAAAGCAGGAAGAGCAGCGCGGCGCCTGATAACGCACGCAGTTTTAGCCTGACGCTAAAAAGCCGGTGGGGAAACTCACCGGCTTTTTTATCTCCCGGACCAGCCTTATTTCTTCGGCGTATGCACCACCTGTCGGAACCCCTCCCCTTCCAGGGTCTCTTCAGGATCGGCAAAGAAATCGATATTAAACACCGTATCCTCAGTCAGCAGCTCAATGCGGTGCCAGTACTGCGGCGGGCTGATGCCAAACTGCCCGGCGTTAATCACCACGCTCATCTCCGGCTCGCGGGCCTGCTCATCCTTAAAACCGTAATACTTCACGGCGCCGCTCATCACCGACAGCCGCCCGTAAACGCCTTTTTTGGTATTGTGATGCGTCAGCAGCGCCTGGGGAACCGTCTCTTTAGTCCAGAACGGCGTGGAGCGGGTGTGGCGAAAGTTTTCAGGAATACGGGAAGCCATAGTCGTACCTCGTCTTAATCATGTCTGTTGTGATATAAGGTATAGCAACCGCCGTGCCATATTTATAACTAATTGGTTTATAACTATTTATAAATCATCACCTGTCATGAGCAGGTTAAAATGACACTACTCAATGAAGTCATTTTGACAACAAGAAAAGTCAAAATGACTAAATAACAGCGCCGGAAATCAAAGTCCGCCGTTGGCCAGAGCCGCCGACATCCAGAAATCAGCGATAACTGAGTTTAGCGGCTCTGCGTTGGAGCAGGAAATCGCAGATAGATAATAGCGCCATCGGTGGGCACCGCTTCCCGTTCGCTCACCGGGAACTGCCTGTCCTCCGGCTGGCTAAAGGTATCCACCGTAACCCGATTAACGCGCCAGGGGGTCATATAGCTGACCAGCATTCTGCCGTCGCCATTAGTGGTGGAACCAAACTGATTATAGAATCCAACGCCCGCGACTTTCGGCACCTCAACCAGTGCCGAAGTGTCGCCCAGGGTTTGCCCCAGTGCGATACCGCCGTCGAACAGTACCACGCTGCCGCTAACGTCGGCGTGCAGATCCCGCTGGCTGCCGCTACGCGTCAGGCTGGCGTTCAGTTCGCCAGCGTTGTATTGCCATCCCAGCGATGCCTCCAGCGCATCATTGCCATGCACTTCGTGCTTCGCCGTCAGGTCATAGCGCAGGCTGTAGTCATCCAGCGCCGAACCGTAAACATTCACGCCGTGGCTGTCGCCGCCGTGGCTGGCCAGTTCAGAGACATACCCCACGTTCGCGGTGCGTTCTCCCAGGCTCAGCGGAACACTGATATTGATGCCAAGGGTGCTCTCTCCCCGCATTCCCGGGTAACGCTGGTAACCGCCATACAGACTGACATCCAGATCCCGCCAGTCATAATCAAGGCTAAAATCCAGACTCTGGCGGCTCCCCATCCCATTACGCCCTTTGGCCCAGTTCCAGGAAAGGCTCACGCTGGAGTCTTCGCCGATGTTCTGATTAATCTCCAGCTTCCCCTGCATCGCCCTGCGGGTAGTGTCATCATCGAATCCGTATTCCAGCATCCCGGCGCGGCTGATTTTTTCTTCGAAGGTGCGGTACTGGCTACCGTCGGGATACCACTGCAGCTGGGCGTTAAGGCTGGTCTGGGTGCTTAAAAACGCTTTCGCGTAGCGCAGGCGCCAGACCGAACCGCTCAGGGTCTGACGCGCCTGGGTATAGCGCGCGTGGCTGACATCCGCCGACAGCGCCCCCCAGTCTCCCAAATTGCTTCCCACACCCGCCACCGGGCTGAAGTAACGCTCTCCCTGTTGCACCCCCCCAAACAGCGTCAACCCCGGTGCCACACCCCACGAAAGCGTACTTTGCCAGAAGCGATCGGTCTCTGACTCAATGCCGTGATAAGGCTTATAGCGCCCCGCCGCCAGTTCGTAGCTGAACCTTCCATGCTGCACCAGGTTAGGCATGATTGAATAGGGCAACAGACGCGTACGCTCCGTACCGTCGCTTTCCTGAATGGTCAGTTCCAGATTGCCCTGGGTGTCCGGCGGGTAGAAATCGCGAATGGTAAAGGGGCCGGGCGGCACGTGGATACGGTACACCCGCTGGCCGTTCTGGTGGATGGTAACTTCCGCTTCAGTGCGGGCATAACCGTTAATCCATGGCGTCCAGGGGCGCCAGCTATCCGGAAACATCGCCTGATCGCTGGCAAGGCTGATACCGCGAAAGGTAAAGGAGTCGAACAGATTAGCTGAGGTATTGCCATCGCCAAAGGTCAGGCGAGACCGCAACGGCGTAATACTGCGCCACAGCGCGACGGAATCGCTGTATGAACCGTGCTGTCCGTCCCGCTCCCGCCACAAAACGTTGCTGTAGCGCAGGCGCCACGGGCCAACGTTCAGGCCGTTATCCAGCTTCAGCGTCGCATCGGTGCCCGGCGTATCCCAGCTGTAGCGGGCCCGCTGGTTATCGACATCAAGGCGGTAGTTCATGAACAGCGCCGTGATACCATCGTCCCAGCGGCTGGTGCTGACCCCGTTCTGCTGTGCATTAATCGCCGGTTCGGGAAACAGTAGCGTCAGCAGACTGGCATCGGGCCGATACCAGTATTGCAGATGATATTCCTGCGCCGATTGCGCTGTCAGGCAACCGCGATCGTCCCACGCCAGCCGGTTAAGCAACGGCGTAATGACCCCCCACTCCTCCATCAGCGGACGCGTCAGACAGGGTTGCTGGTCATGAAAATTGAGGAATATTCCCCCTTTGTAGTCGTTGTTGAGAATGATCCATGTACGCTCGCTGGCAGACACAGATAGCGCCAGCAACACAAAGGTCAACGTCAGGAAAAGTCGGAGGGTCATAGGCAGGGCTGGCGCGACGAGAAACAGCGGAGAAGACATCAGAGCCTTCTCCGCCGTGTTTCTTTGCGTATCGGGAATTGCGCCCGGCAGAAACTTATTTCAGCGCAGCCAGTTCAGCGCGAGCCTGGTTCAGCTCCTGCTGAATTTCACTCAGATCGGCCTGTTTTTCCGCCAGCTTGCGCTGATATTTCGCGATCTTGTCAGCCCTGCCTTTAGCTTTGGCTTCATTCAGATCAGCCTGAACTTCCGCGATATCGCCACGTTTTTCAGCCAGTTTCTTCTCAAGCTTAGTGACTTTCTTCTGTGCATCAGCCAGAACGCTGGCGTTGGTGCAGTGCGCTTTGACTTCCGCCAGTGCCTGCTTCAGACCAGCAACTTTATAGGCGTTGCCATACTGCTGCGCGATACGGATTTCTTTTTGCAGTGCGGCTTCTTTCGCTGCGCAGCTCTCTGCCGCCTGTGCAGAAGCCATAGCACCCAGGGAAGCAACAACAGCCAGAACGGTTACGAATTTTTTCATCATATTATCTCCATGATTGATGATGAAGAGTCTGGTCACCTGATGACCAGTTATCTCCTGTCGTTAAAAAGAATATCGTGACCACGCAGGTAGTTACGACGTTCTCCGTTCCTCATCTCCCTGTAGGACTGGCTTCACCGGCTGTAGTCCTGTTTCTTGCCAGTGCTGTAGCACCTCTTTCAGGGCCAGAATCAGCGCCTCCAGGCGCCGGATTCCCTCCTCATCAGCCGACTGCTCCTGCTGGCGACATAACGCCTCCAGCTCGTGGACGCCCAGCAGTTGAATACCGCCGCGCAGGCGATGCAGCACTTCCCGCACCGGCGTCTGTCTCTGCGTATGCCAGCGTTCAAGCGCCGTCAGGGTTTCGTCCAGCACCGAAATTTGCAGTGCCAGAAAAACCGAAAGATTCTCGCCTTCCAGCAGCGCCGCCGGTAGCGTGCGGGTATCAATCTCAATCATGGGCGCCGCATCTGCCGCCCGAGCTCCGGACGACAGCGGCGCCAGTAGCTCTTCCAGTATATTCAGGGTCACCGGCTTAAACAGACAGTCGGTCATTCCGGCGCTGCGCGCCGCTTCCCGAACCGCCTCACGCGCATCGGCGGTCACGCCGAATATCGGCAGTTCCGGATAACGCTGGCGCAGCCCGCGCGCCAGCGTATAACCATCCATACCCGGCATGTTGCAGTCGCTAATCACCGCATCGACCCGTTCGTGCTGAAGCGTCGCTATGGCCTCTTCGCCGCTGGCACAGCGGAAAGTCCGGTGTCCAAGCCAGGTCAGCTGTTCGCCCAGCAGCATTCGCCCGGCGGGATTGTCATCGACAATCAGCAGCGTCAGCGCCGGTCGTCGGTGGGACTCGGCGATTTTCTGATGTTCCGGCTCCGGCAATGCCGCAAGCGTAGGAAGCGTCACGCTTACCCTGGCACGGGTTCCCTCGCCCGGTCGGCTCTCCAGACCGACATCGCCCCCCATCATCCGGGCGAGGGTACGACAGATATAGAGACCCAGACCGCTGCCCTGGGCCATACGATTATCCTGGCCCTGCTCAAAAGGCCGAAACAAGCGCTGAAGCGTGGCGTCATCGATACCCGCCCCGCTATCTTCCACCTCCAGCCGTAACATCAGGCTGTCGCGATCTTCCTGCTCAGGCCAGGCCCGTAGCCTGACATGGCCACTATCGGTGAACTTAATCGCATTCCCCACCAGATTGACAATGATCTGCCGCAGGCGCGTGGCATCGACCAGCACATCGACATTCAACCCGGCGTCAATCTCCAGCTCCAGCCGCAGTCCTTTGTGCCGCGCCAGCCCTTCCAGTAGCGCCGCCGACGAAGCGATAAGCGTACGCAACGATGCCCGGGCCGGGCACAGCACCAGACGGCCGGATTCAATACGCGATACATCAAGAATATTGCCGATAAGCAGCAGCAGAGACTGGGCCGCATCCCAGGCGATACGAATCGACTGCTGGTTCGCCTGCACGTCATCACGACGCTGCATCACCAGTTCCAGCATGCCGATAATGGCACCGATCGGCGTTCTGATTTCATGACTCATGGTCGCCAGAAACGCGCTCTTCACCTGACTGGCGCTGTCGGCACGCCGTTTTGCTCTACGCAACGCCTGGAGAGTCCGCCGCTCGCGAGTCACATCCACCCAACCGCCAATGCGGTATGTCTGTCCCGGTACCGGCGCCTGCCACAAACGCAGTAGCCGATTGTGGTGTGGGACAATCTGGCGTATCACACGCTGCGAAAGTTCAAATCCAGCGAACCAGTCCGCAAGCAAAGTACCGCGCAACCCCGCAGCGCTGACGCCAAGCGCGTCGCGCAGCGCCTGATTACCGATCTGTAGCCGATCGCTCCGATCGCACAGATAAGCGGGAACCGGTAACGCCTCCAGCAGCGCCGTCAGTTCTTTGCGACGCCGGTATCGAAGCCAGAACACTCCCCCCGCCAGCAATAAAACCCCCACCACTGACGCGATAATCCAGAGACTGCGACCTTCCCGTACCGGCTCCGACGAAAAACTGTTACCGGCATAGCCGCTGCGGGTCAGCGCATGCAGGTCTTCTGGGGGAATGTTAATTAACGCCTTATTCAGAATGGCGATAAGCGGCCAGGCCTGACGGGGAGCGCCGAAGGCAAAGCGCAGGGGCTCGGTATCAATACCGGCCAGAATCTTGAGTCCGGCGAACTCGCGCCGGGTAAGTTGCGCATTGGCGACAATCAGCGGCATCACCATGACATCACTGTCACCCTTTGCCACCCGCAAAAGCCCTTCACGCCAGCTTTCTACCTGCTCAACCTGACTGGTATCCTGGCGCTGTAGCCATGTCTGGGGCATCTCGCCATGCAGCCCCACCACCCGTCTGGCCGAGCCGGAGTCATGGTTGGCCCGCCCCACCATCACCCAGGAGTTATAGAGCCAGGAACGGGTGGTCAGCAGTCCGGCCCGCCAGATCCCTTCCTGAGCAGCGCCTGCCACCAGTTCACTGCGCCCCGCTTTTGCCGATTCCAGCGCCTCTTTCAGTGAAGGGAAACGCTGTACCTCGAAGGTGAAGCCGGTACGCAACTCAAGCGCGGTAAGAATATCGGCGATAATGCCGCGCAGATGGCCGGCATCATCGAACAGCGCCAGCGGTGCATTATCCTGAGCCACGGCGACCCGAATATGGCGATTTTCAGCGATCCACTTATGTTCCAGCGAAGTAAATACCGGCTGATGCTCGCTCAATGACAGCGGTATTCCGCCATTCCAGCGTCGGTGAATCTCCACACTCGCGCTTTCCGGCAATGCGGCGATAACCTTATTCAAAATCACAATCCAGAGGCGCCGGGACGGCAGCGCCGCAAAGGAGAAACCAGCGGACGGCGGAGTCAGAGTGACAGGCCGCAGATTCAGGTTGCTGAGACTGGACTGACTCATCAGATAACGTGCGGTAATGGCGTCACAGAAGAACAGGTCGATTTTGCGGAACGCCAGCGATTCCATGGCATGGCGGGCTGATGAAAAGCTAACTTCCCGAGCACCGGGGTAGCGCGCCATAATCTGCGTCCGATCGTAAACCGGCGAGATCGCCACGCTGCGAACCTCATCGCCACGCTCACTATCAACGTTAACCACCTCTACCGGTGAGTTAGGGCTGTAAGGCGAACTAAGCAATAACCCATCCCGCCGTTGATTATCACCAGCCTGGGCAAGAAATTCGGCATTCCCCTCACGCAGCGCCGCCAGCGCATCGGCGTAGTCCGGGTAGCGGATAACCTGAATCTCGATCCCCAGGCTGGCCGCCACCAGCCCAAGAAAGTCAGCGTTGATACCGCCATAATCATTCAGGCCCGTGGTGATATCGTAAGGTGGCGACATCGGTTGCCAGACGGCAAGCCGAATCCGCCGATGTTCGCGCACCCAACGCCATTCAGAGGCCGTGAGGCCAGGATCGATAACGGTATCCTGGCTACGGGCCAGTAGTTGCAGCGATTTTGCCTGCTCCGCCGCCTGCACCGGCAGCACCAGCAACGCCATCAGCAGCAGAAGTAACGCCCTCACGTATCGTCCTTGCTTTCCAGCATCTCAAAGAGCTGCGTCAGATCCTCAACGCCACTTTTCTTGAGCATCCGCGCCTTATAGGTACTGATGGTTTTATTACTCAACGCCAGACTGTCGGCGATCTCTTTGTTCGTTTTCCCCTGTTTCAGATAGTTAAGTACGGCAATTTCCCGATCGGAAAAGCGCGCCAACAGCTGTTGCGCATCACAGGCGTGCGCTTTCGGCGTCGCCAGGTCGTTATAGACAACACCAGGGAAACAGTAATACCCAGCCATAATCAGGCGACATACCGACTCTACCGAATCCAGAGGCAGACTTTTATTTATAAAACCGTCAGCTCCCGCCTGCAAGGTACGGGTGGCATAAATCTGGGCCGACTGATTGGTAAATATCAGAATTTTCATTAATGGAAAATGCTGCTTAATTCGCGGCAGCAGATCCAGACCATTAGCATTGTTCAGATCCAGATCGAGAATCAGCAATTGAGGCGTACTTCGGTGTAGCTGCGCAATAAGATTTTCACCCGACGAGTCCGTAACAGCATATTCGCCACCTTTTTCCAGTAGCACTTTTAGCGCAAAACAGATCGCCGGATGATCGTCAGCAAGTAATACTGAAATCATCTTGTTTTCTCACTTCCCTGCCAAAACCCGGTAATAACAGTGACTTTGCATGGATGACGTGAAAAAGTAAACAGGCACAGTCGGAAACCAGACTACTCCCGACTCAAAGATTAGGAATATTTTTTTTTCAGGCAGACATGAGCAGTTATTTTCCTAATGAGATAAACCACGACCCATACCATTTCGAAATGGCGACAAGACAACTAGTGAAAAATTAGAATAAAACGTACTAATATACCATTATTAACGTATAATAAGAATAGCAACTTAAAATTCCAGGCGCCTTCTTCCCGACGGAAGAAGGCATAATGTCATGCCGGAGCCATCATCTCTTCATGGGGCGTAATATGAAAACGACGGCGGAAGTAGATTAAACCATGGCCTTCCCGGGCCACGCTGATATGGCAAATCTCCAGCAGATAGACAAAGTGGGTGCCAATACTCTGGATTTCACAAATCTCCCCTTCCAGGCTCGCCAGCGCCTGGTGTAGTACCGGCTGGCCCAGCGCTCCCTCATGCCAGCCATCCAGGGCAAAGCGCTGCTCCATGGCAACGTCGGTCATTCCGGCAAAGTGGCGCGCCATCTCTTCCTGGGCGTGGCTCAACACGTTGATGCACATTTTCCCGTTGCGCTCGAAAACCGGATTCATGGCGCTGTTGCGGTTAATGCACACCATTAACGTCGGCGGCGTATCGGTCACTGAGCAGACCGCCGTGGCGGTAATGCCGCAGCGCCCCGCCTCGCCGCAGGTGGTCACGATATTCACGGCGGCAGGCAGATTCGCCATAGCGTCGCGGAAAAGTAAGCGCTGCTGTTCGGTATCAGACATGGTCACCTCCCATTACTTCGCAATGCCGTCGAGTTTGTTGATGTCATCGTTGTTGTGCAGGTGCGGCACTTTCCAGCCGTCGCGGTCGTAGTCCGCCATGCAGCGATCCACCATCTCCATCATGCTGTCCATATTGCCGCTACCGCGGGCGTGGCGCAGGCATTGCAGGCGCACTTCGTCCTGACTGCCGGCATAGTTGATTTCGTACAGTTCGTGGCGTCCGCCAAACTCGCTGCCGATGGCGTCCCACATCAGCTTGAGGATCTTAATCCGCTGTTCGTGATCCATACCGTTAGAGCCGCGCACGTACTGAGCCAGATAGCGGTCAATTTCCGGATTATTAAGATCGCGCACGCTGGAAGGCAGATAGATCAGCCCGCTGGTGACATTACTCTCGATAATGTTTTTGATTTTGCTGTAAGCCATGGGCGCCATTACGCGGTAGGTCTGCATGGCCTGCATATCCGGCAGCCAGGCGCCGTTGCGCCACTCGTGCGCCTGGGCCCACATGGCATCGCTCAGCGACCAGAACAGATTGCGCCAGGCCACAACTTCCCCCAGCGCAGCCTGCACGCCGCGAAATTCAACGACGCCGGTGCACTCCAGGCTTTTCTGCAATAGCGCGGTCACAAAGTCGAGCTTCACCGCCAGGCGAACGCAGGCCTGCATCGGGTAAAGGCGCGCAAACCCGGCTTCTACGCTCCAGCGGCGACAGCGGTCGAAATCGCGATAGATAAGCACGTTCTCCCAGGGGATTAGCACTTTATCCATCACCAGAATGGCGTCATTTTCATCAAAGCGGCTGGAGAGCGGATAATCGAATGGCGATCCGGTCATCCCGGCCACCAGTTCATAGGAAGCGCGGGAAATAAGTTTTACACCGTTGGCATCCATGGGCGCGACAAACATCAGTGCGAAACGGGGATCGTCCCCCATCACCTGGGCGGAGCCGAAGCCGATAAAGTTGTAATGGGTCAGGGCCGAGTTGGTGGCTACCACCTTAGCGCCGCTGACGATAATCCCCGCATCGGTCTCTTTCTCTACCTGCACATAGACATCTTTAACCTCATCGCTGGGCTTATGGCGATCGATAGGCGGATTGACGATGGCATGGTTAAAGTAGAGCCCGGCCTCCTGGATGCGCTGATACCAGTTGCGGGCATTATCGGCAAAGTCGCCGTAGTATTCAGGATAAGCCCCCAGCGAACAGGCAAAGGCGGCTTTATAGTCCGGCGTGCGCCCCATCCAGCCATAGTTCAGGCGAGACCAGTCGGCAATGGCGTCACGCTGCTGGCGAATTTCGGCGCCGGAACGGGCGAAGCGGAAGGTGCGGTGGGTATAGCCGCCGTTGCCGGTATCGGTCTGCCAGCACAGGTTGTCGTGGCTCTCTGGGGCATGTAGCGCGTCATACAACGTCGCGACCGATCCTGCCGCATTGCGAAATGCCGGATGAGTGGTGACATCTTTAACCCGTTCACCGTAAATATAGATCTCACGCCCGTCCTGCAGGCTTTTCAGGTACTCCTCGCCAGTAAAGGGGCGGTGAGTGGCGGCGCGATATTGTTCTGGTTTCATAATTGCCTCACGTCATAACGGAAGTTTGTTAAAAATATGTTTTGTTTTGGTTAATCAAATTTAGGCGTGAGGGGCCAGAGTCGGAAGAGACTTTTCAGGCGTTCACCGGTACTTTTCCCCGGCAGACGGTAAAGTGCGATCGCGGTCAAAAAACGTGCTAATTTTGCAGGCGTGGCATCATTCAGGCACAAAAAAACCGCCGTTACGGCGGTTTTTTTGTGCTGGTCAGGTAAGCGGCCTTTCCAGCAGGGCTGTGTTACACAACGTAACGCAGGCACGATCCAGTGCTTGTATTCGCGGTGATATCTCCGGTGGTAATGCCGTGAAGCGGTCTATAGCATGGACCGCACAATGAAACGGTACTTTTGTATTGTGCTCGTTGTTTCTGGTGCGTTGCTGTCAGCCGGGAATGGAGGTTGGAGTATTTCTCACAACACATTCCTGCTGGTCGTCAACACAGCAGGCAGGTAAGCCCGGTAACCGCTCCGTCAGGGGCGGTTTCCTTAGTTAGCGGCTTCGGTAACGGGTGGGAGAACATCCCTCCATCCGGTGGAAGAAGCGGGCAAAATAGGCGGGGTCTTTATAGCCCAGGCTCAGGGCTATCTGATTCACGCTACACGAGCTATAAAGCAGCATTCTCCGGGCTTCCCGGGCCATACGCTCCAGAATCATCCGTTTAGGCGACTGGTTGGAAAAACGGCGGCACAGTTCGGTCAGCCGCGATTCGCTAACGCCCAGCTGTCGGGCATACTCCGGTACCGTCCGATGATGGCGAAACGCCTCATCCACCAGCCGGTTAAAACGCTGGAACAGCCGCATTTCACCGCGCACGCTGCACAGCGACTCATCATTCGGCAGCGCCACCCTCAACAGTAACGTAAAAACTGCCTGAGCCATATTATTCAGTAGCAGATCCCTGCCCTGCTCCTTTCTTCGGAACTCATCAACAATCAGCGGCCAGTAGCGATTCAGGGCCGCCAGCGTCTGGGGCGATGATTCCAGCGACAGGCAGATTCCCCGGGAGTTGATCGCCTCGCTGCTGGCGGGCCACAACTTTTCCACCAGCGACCAGACCAGCTCCTGGCGCACCGTCAGCACGTGACCGTCACTGTCCGGTTCGGTGAAAAACGCGTGCGGCACCGACGGCGGCGTCAGGACAAACAGCGGCGCCCGCACGGCATAGAAGTGATCGTCCAGTTGCAGGGTTATCTTGCCGGTGGCCAGAAAGTGCATCTGAAAATAGCGATCGTGCCAGTGGGGGCGCATGTCACGCCCGAAGAAGTTCGCCAGCCTGGCAAAGGTTTCGTAGTGCACATCGTCACGGGCGTAGCGGGCATCGTACTCCTGACCGATATTGATATTTTCAAAGGTATGTAATCCGTGGCTTTCCATGGTTTCCATCCTCTGCTCCCGCCCTCTAATAGACCGATTTATCTGCGTGGATAACCGGCGTCGGTAGCGCGGTAAAACGGGCGGCCAGCGCCTCGGCGCTGCGGGCCAGTAGCGTGGTATCCACGCCAACGGCCACAAACAGCGCCCCCAGTTCCAGATAGCGCCGGGCCAGTTCTTCATTAGCCATCAGAATGCCGGGCGCTTTTCCCGCCGCCAGAATTTTTGCGATACAGGATTCAATCGTCGCCTGCACTTCAGGGTGTGCAGGGTTTCCGGCATGGCCCATATCGGCGCTAAGATCCGCCGGGCCGATAAATACGCCATCCACGCCCTCCACCGCCAGAATCGCCTCCAGGTTTTCTACCCCCTGACGGGTTTCTATCTGTACCAGCAGGCAGATCTGCTGGTCGGCGCGCTGAACGTAGTCCGCCACCCTATTCCAGCGCGACGCGCGAGCCAAAGCGCTGCCCACGCCCCGAACGCCATTGGGCGGATAACGACAGGCGCTGACCGCCCGGGCGGCATCGTCGGCATTCTGAACCATCGGGATCAGCAGGGTCTGGGCTCCGGTATCCAGAAGCTGTTTGATCACCACCGGATCGTTCCACGGCGGGCGCACCACCGGATGGCTGCTGTAGGCCGCGATGGCCTGAAGCTGTCCCAGAACCGAGCGCACGTCGTTAGGCGTATGCTCGCCGTCAATCAACAGCCAATGGAACCCGGCGCCGGCCAACAGTTCGGCGCTATAGCTATTCGCCAGCCCCAGCCATAATCCAATCTGCGGTTCGCGCTGACGCAGCGCCTGTTTAAAGGTGTTGGTAAACATCATGCCTCCTCAGACAAAGCGGCAGCTAATCGACCCCATATTCCCGTAATCCACCTGGAAGGTATCGCCCTTGCGGGCCGGAACCGGACGGGTAAAGGAGCCCCCCAGGATCACCTGCCCGGCCTCCAGTTGCACGTCATGGGGCGCCAGTTTATTGGCCAGCCACGCCACGCCATTGGCCGGGTGATTAAGCACCGCCGCCGCCACGCCGGACTCCTCGATCACGCCGTTGCGGTAGAGCAACGCCGAAATCCAGCGCAGATCCAGGGCATCGGGGCGAATGGGGCGGCCGCCGATCACCACCCCGGCATTGGCGGCGTTGTCGGAAATGGTATCGAACACCTTACGCGGACGACCACTTTGCGGGTCGACGTTATGGCAGCGGGCATCGATAATCTCCAGCGCCGGAATGATGTAATCGGTGGCGTTATAAACATCGAACAGCGTGCAGTTCGGGCCGCGCAGCGGTTTCGCCAGAATAAAAGCCAGCTCCACTTCCACACGCGGCACGATAAAGCGCCCGAAAGGGATATCGCTACCGTCGTCAAAGAACATATCGTCCAGCAGCGCGCCGTAGTCCGGCTCGTCAATCTGCGAACTGGCCTGCATCGCCTTCGAGGTCAGACCGATTTTATGGCCTTTAAGCACCCGTCCTTCGGCGATTTTGTTCTGCACCCAGCGGCGCTGAACCGCATAGGCGTCTTCAATGGTCATCTCCGGATGGCGCAGCGATAGCTGGCGAATCTGCTCGCGCCCCTTTTCCGCCTGGTTTAATTCATCCGCCAGTTGCGCGACGGTTTGGTCATTCAGCATGCATCACTCCTTGCGAAACAGCGCATGGACGTTGTTCTGTTTAAAATTGAGCTGCGGATGGAGCTCTTCCACCGCCAGCGATAGCGCCAGATAGCGCCGCGCCATCAGGTCAGCGAAATGTTCACAAATGCAGGCGAACAGTTGCTCCATCACCGGCATAAGCTGCTGCTGAGTACGGCCGTGACCAATCTTCAGGGTCATATGGACAAAGGCGTAGTCGTGAGCGCCGTCCGCCATCTGCCAGGTATCCACCCAGTGGGCGCGGCTGCGAATGCCGCCCAACGGAAAGAGGCCGCTTTCCGCCAGCAGACGGTTAACCTGCTGAAACAACCCCGGAAGATCCGCCTCTGTGCGAATATTTTCGCTGCATTCGGTAATAAAGTGCGGCATCGGTTATCCCTCCGCCCGAACAGGTTCAGGCGCTGACTGCGGGCATCCTTCCAGCGGGAACACGGCGTTCACCTGACCGGTGCCGGAGCTGGGGAACAGTTCAGTGATGAACTCCACGTGACCGGTGTAGCGATCCCAGCCCAGCAGCCCCATCAGCATCACGGTGTCGTGCATATTGCCTTCGCCATAGCAGTAGTCGGCGTACTCCGGCAGCATGCGGCAGAATTCGGCGAATTTGCCTTCGCGCCACAGCTTGACCACCCGCTTATCCATCTGCTCGTCGAATTCGCGGGTCCAGGCGTTCATCCCCTCTTCGGCACGCTGGTCGTCGATAAAGCGGTGCGAGAGAGAGCCGCTGGCCAGCACCGCCACGGTGCCGTCATATCTTTCAATAGCGCGGCGAACCGACTGGCCAAGACGACGGCTGTCGGCAAAGTCATGAACGGTGCAGAACGCAGAGACAGAGACCACCTTAAAGTGGCGATCGCTGTTCATATAGCGCACCGGCACCAGAGTGCCGTACTCCAGGGTCAGGGAGTCGATGGCGTGCGCTCTGGCGCGAACGCCCATCTCTACCGCCTCGTCAGCAATAAGCTGCCCCAGCGCCGGGTTGCCATCGCATTCATACTCCATATCGCGAATGAAGTGCGGCAGCTCGTGGCTGGTGTAAGTCCCCTTAAAGTGGCTGCCGCAGTTGATGTGATAGGCGCTGTTCACCAGCCAGTGGGTGTCGAAAATAATCAGGGTATCGACCCCCAGCTCGCGGCAGCGGCGACTGATCTCATGATGCCCGTCGATGGCCTGCTGGCGACAGCCGTAATGTTTGCCGGGCAGCTCAGAGAGATACATAGAGGGAACATGCGTTACCTTGGCTGCCAGCGCTAACTTACCCATAACTCACTCCTTTTGAGGATGAGGCTTATACGCCCCACTTCGGAATCGGATGGTCGCCAAACGAGATACAGACGTTTTTCTGCTCGGCAAAAACCTCGAAGCTGTATTCGCCCCCTTCCCGGCCGGTGCCCGATGCCTTAACGCCGCCAAACGGCTGGCGCAGATCGCGCACATTCTGGGTATTGACGAACACCATGCCTGCCTCAATGCCGCGCGACAGGCGCATCACCTTACTGACGTCCTGGGTCCAGATATAAGATGCCAGCCCGTACTCCACGTCGTTGGCGAGCCGCAGCCCTTCCGCCTCGTCCTTAAAGGGCAACAGGCAGGCTACCGGCCCGAAGATCTCCTCCTGCGCCACCCGCATCCGGTTATCGACATCCGCCAGCACCGTCGGGCGCAGAAAGTTACCGTGCTCCAGCCCCTGGGGTTTATCCGGACCGCCCGCCAGTAACCTTGCTCCCTCTTCAATCCCCAGACGGATATAGCCGGAAACCTTTTCCCAGTGTTGCGGGCTAATCAGCGCCCCCACCTGGGTATCGGGATCGGTAGGATTGCCCACCCGCAGTCGGTTAGCGCGCTCGGCAAAACGTTTCACGAATTCCGGATAGATGCTTTCCTGAATAAAGATGCGCGACCCGGCGGTACAGCGCTCGCCGTTCAGCGAGAAAATGGTAAACAGCGAAGCGTCCAGCGCCCGCTCGATATCGGCATCTTCAAACACCAGCACCGGCGACTTACCGCCCAGCTCCATAGAGAACTTCTTCAACCCGGCGTTCTTCACAATGTTGCGACCGGTTACAGTACCGCCGGTAAAAGAGACGGCGCGCACATCCTGGTGACGCACCAGGGCATCGCCAGCGCTGGCGCCGTAACCCTGCACCACATTCAGCACCCCGGCGGGGATCCCGGCTTCCAGCGCCAGTTCCCCCAGCCGGTCGGCGGTCAGCGGCGACAGTTCGGACATTTTCAGTACCGCGGTATTGCCCAGCGCAAGGCAAGGAGCGGTCTTCCAGGTGGCGGTCATAAAGGGAACGTTCCACGGCGACACCAGCGCGCACACACCCACCGGTTGCAGCAGGGTGTAGTTGAGCATCCGGTCATCCACCGGGTAGCTGCGGCCGTTCATCTGCTGACACACCTCGGCAAAGAATTCGAAGTTGTGCGAAGCCCGGGGAATCAGCACGTTTTTGGTCTGATGAATCGGCAGGCCGGTGTCGGCGGTTTCCATTTCGGCAATCTGCGGCACGTTCTGGTCAATCAGTTCCCCCAGGCGGCGCATCAGGCGCGCCCTCTCTTTCATCGGGGTATTGGCCCACTTAGGAAAAGCGCGCTTTGCCGCCTCTACCGCCTGATTAACGGCCTGTTCGCCACCGGAGGCGACCTCCGCCAGCACCTCACCGTTGGCCGGATTTACCGTGGTGAAATAGTCGTTTTCCGCCACGTTTTTTCCGTCGATCCAGTGGTTAATCTTTTTCATTTCAGGCTCTCCTCAAACTGTTGCTCGCTGACGATCCGGTTGGTCAGGCGCCCCACGCCTTCGATCTCCACCACCACTTCATCGCCGGGCCGAACGTCGGCCAGCCCTTTCGGCGTGCCGGTGGCAATCATGTCGCCGGACTGTAGCGTCATAAACTGGCTGAGCCAGGAGACCAGGAAAGGCACATCGAACACCATGTCTCGGGTGGTGCCGCTCTGGCGCAGTTCGCCGTTGATAAAGGTCTTCAGGGTCAGATTCTGGGCGTCCGGCACCTGGTCGCGGGGCACCACGTTCGGGTGTAGCGGGGTCAGGGTGTCGCGGCTTTTTACCCGCAGATTGGGGCGATAGTAGTTTTCCAGATAGTCACGTACCGCATAGTCGTTACACAGGGTGTAACCGGCAACGTAATCCAGCGCCTGTTCGCGGGAAACATTGCGCGCCGTTTTGCCAATCACCACCACCAGTTCCGCTTCGTAATGCATGTAGTCGACATTGTCCGGACGCACGCTAACGGCGTTATCTCCGGTCAGGGTATTCGCGGCCTTGATAAACACCAGCGGCGATTCCGGCGCTTTAAAGTCAAGCTCGCTGGCATGGTCGGCGTAATTCAGTCCAAGGGCGAAAAAGGTGGGATGCCCCTGTTCCTGAGGCTGCGGCTGCGGCGTCTGTTCTGCGACGAAGCGGTTGACCAGCGCCGGCAGCCCGGTGGCCCGCACGACCACTTCGTCACCGGCTTCAACGGCGATACGCTGCTGGGGAGTGCCCATCAGAATGATATCGCCAGGCATCAGGGTGGCGAAGTCGCTGAGTGCCGCGACCAGTTGTTCTGCGCCACGCTGTAGCTCCGTTGTGGACCAGCGCTGGCGCTCTTCGCCATTCACTTCGGTGACAATCTCCAGCCCGTGGCTGTCGCTAAGCGGCGCCATCTCCCCTGTCGGGCAGAAACCATCCCGGCACTTCGCCTGGATGGCCGGACGATAGAAGCTCTCTTCGGCCAGGCTCAATTCGTTAGCTAGCACAAAACCGGCAATATGCTGTGCGGCCTGAGCCTCAGTAACCCGGCGCGCTTTTTCCCCAATCACCAGCCCCACCGTAGCGCCGCTGAAGGTCTTTTCCCCCTCTGGCAGCGCAATGGTCTGATGGCTGGTACGCCAGGTGTTACGCGGCTTGATAAACCAGACCGGTGTTTTGGGCGGCGCCTGGTAGGGAGACTGGTGAAAGGCGGCGTTCCAGGCCTGAATCTGGCTCTGGTGGTTAAGCGCAACGGCAAAGATGGTTCTCTTCATGGCTCTCCCCTGAGATACATTAATCATTAACATATTAATGAATGAGTAATAGATCGGTTTGCGATCAGGAATCAAGGGATTGTTATAGAAATGTGATCAAGACAACAGATTAGAAAACAGCGGGGATAAACGCATCTTTCAGCCAGAATAGATATAGCCTCGCACGCCGTAAGGCGGGAAATGAACGGAAATGACAGTTCATTAATATAAAAACAAAAAGCCGACCACTTACGTGGCCGGCTTTCATTATGCAATGATGAGCGCTATCAGGTACGCGCGGTTTTCACCTCCGCCGCCTGCGTGTTTCCCCACAGCTCCTCCAGCTCTTCCAGAGAACGGCCGCGGGTTTCCGGTACAAACTTCCACATAAACAGCGCCGCCAGTATGCCCATAGCGCCATAAATCCAGTACGAGAAGCCGTTGTTAAAGTGCGACACCAGCCAGGAGTTCTTATCCATCATCGGGAAAGTCCAGGAGACGAAGTAGTTCGCCAGCCACTGGGCCGCCACCGCAATCGCCATCGCTTTACCGCGAATCGCGTTAGGGAATATCTCCGCCAGCAGCACCCAGCACACCGGGCCCCAGGACATGGCAAAAGCCGCCACGTAGAACAGCATTGCCAGCAGCGCGACCACGCCGGACCAGTGGGCATAGAACGCCGTGCCAAGGGCGAACATCCCTATAGCCATGCCCAGCGCGCCGATAATCTGCAGCGGCTTACGGCCAAACTTATCGACGGTCATAATCGCCAGCACGGTGAAGCTCAGGTTGATGACCCCAACGATAATGGTCTGCAACAGCGCAACGTCGGTACTGGCCCCCAGGGTTTTAAAGACTTCCGGCGCGTAGTAGAGCACGACGTTAATTCCCACAAACTGCTGGAACACCGACAGCATGATGCCGATGATAATCACGCCGCTGCCAAACATCAGCAGGCGACCGCCGGTCCGTTTGCCGACCTCCAGAGAATGGCTTATCTCCTGCATCGCCACTGCGGCACGCGCCTGACCCATAATCCGGGTCAGTACGCCCTGCGCCTGCTCGCTCTGACCGCGGGCCATCAACCAGCGCGGGCTTTCCGGTACGGTATACAGCAACCCGAAGAACAGCAGCGCCGGAATCGCCTCGGAAGCGAACATATAACGCCAGCCGTCGGAATGCAGCCAGCTGGCATCACCGGAGCGGGCAATAATATAGTTGACGCAGTAGACCAGCAACTGGCCCAGAATAATGGCGAACTGGTTAAAGGAGACCAGCTTACCGCGAATATTGGCGGGCGCCACTTCAGCGATATACATGGGGGAAAGCATAGAAGCCAGCCCGACACCAATACCACCGATAATACGATAAATAACAAAGTGAGGGACGTAACCAGAGAGATAATAAGGAATGCCGCCTTCTGGATTAATCTCGGAGAAGCCCATTTCCGGCCAGGCCGATCCTACTGCGGAAATAAAAAACAACAGCGCTGCAATTTTCAACGAATTACGGCGACCGAAGCGGTTACTTAAATAACCGCCCATCGCTCCGCCAATAATACAGCCAATCAGCGCACTGGCCACGCAGAATCCCAACAGAGAGTTCGCGGCCCCTTCACTCAGCCCCTGTGGTTCAACAAACACCTTATTGAGTGACTCGACGGTGCCTGAAATCACCGCGGTATCATAACCAAAAAGCAGCCCCCCCAACGTGGCCACCAGGGTGATTGTAAACACATAGGAGGAAGAATTTTGCGTGGTCATCTTTACCTGCCCTTGTTCCCGAATATTATACCGACCGGCCCCGTTACGGGAGCTCATCTGCCGGCCCAGTAGAGCCCAATGGAATAGCCTCTACGCGGCCACTATCATCAGATGACCGTCTGGGGGGAACAATTGCTATTTTTGACAACCCGATTATGAATTATATTTTTTTTGATGCTTTTCAAACTTTATTAACATCTAACGATAAAAAACCATTAATGTGATTATTTTCACAATTACTCATTCTGGCGCCGGAAAAACCAAAAATCATAATTGCTTTAAAACGAAAATATTCAGCCTGATGGCCGCTTCATAAAGGCAAAGGATTCACGCGCCATAAAGTCCAGTTCCCCGGGGGTGGAGTCCCGGCCCAGTACCGCATTACGGTGCGGGTAGCGGCCAAACTGCGCAATCAAAAAGTGGTGCTGACGCGCCGTGCGTAGCGTCTGCTCATTGCCTGGTATATCGAATAACCGCAGCGCCTGTGCCTGAATCACGGCCGATTCCGCATGCATAAACGGCATCAGAATAAAGTTACGCCGCACACGCCCCAGCGCGCCAAAGTCCGGCTGGCGCAGCGCCTCCTGAGCCAGCACCAGTGCCATGCCATCCTGGGTAAAAGCCCGCGCGTCACGGCGCCACAGGTTACGGGAAAACTGGTCCAGCACCAGAATCTCCGCCAGCCGACCGCTGATATTCCCCCGCCACCCGGCCAGTTCACCGCGCGTCGCGGCCTGCCAGACGTCAAAAAAACGCGTACGAATTCGGGTATCGGTACGGTTTGACTGGCGAAACCACTGGCCGGGTTTCAGCTCGCTAAACCAGAAATGCAGAATCTCGCGATAGTCCATGCCTTCCTCCAGCCCTTATCTAAGCACAGCGGCTTCCTGAGTATGATGCGTCACACGCATAAATCGTTGCCCAAAATGCACTTATAAACGACGGTTTTTTGCGCCAGTCTCTTCGTTACAAAAATAAATACAGCCTAATAACAAATGGAGAACATCATGACCCCTGACCAGCCCCGTACCCTCCGGGCAAAGGCTGGCGCGATCCTGCGCGTCACCTCCGGCAATTTTCTTGAGCAATTCGACTTCTTCCTGTTTGGCTTTTATGCCACCTACATCGCCCACGCCTTTTTCCCGGCCGAAAGTGAATTCGCCTCGCTGATGATGACCTTCGCCGCCTTCGGCGCCGGATTCCTGATGCGCCCGCTGGGCGCCGTTATCCTGGGGGGCTGGATCGACAAGGTGGGACGCCGTCGGGGACTTATCCTCACATTATCGATTATGGCCAGCGGCACCTTTCTGATTGTACTGGTACCCGGTTATGAAACCATCGGACTGTGGGCGCCGGTGCTGGTACTGATCGGCCGCCTGTTGCAGGGATTCTCGGCCGGTGCCGAACTGGGGGGCGTTTCTGTCTATCTGTCAGAGATAGCCACCCCAGGCCGCAAAGGCTTCTATACCAGTTGGCAGTCCGGCAGCCAGCAGGTGGCCATCATGGTGGCCGCCGGACTCGGTTTTGCCCTGAGCGAGTTTCTGGATGAAAGCGCCCTGCACAGCTGGGGCTGGCGTATCCCCTTCCTGGTGGGCTGCCTGATCGTTCCTTTTATCTTTATGCTGCGCCGCCGCCTGGAAGAGACCGAAGCCTTTAACCAGCGACGCCATCACCCCTCGCTGCGCCAGATCTTCCAGACCCTGGTCAAACACTGGAGCACCGTACTGGCCGGTATGATGATGGTGGCGATGACCACCACCGCTTTCTACCTGATCACCGTGTACGCTCCGACCTTTGGTAAGCGGGTACTGCACCTGAGCGCCTCAGACAGTCTGCTGGTCACCCTGCTGGTCGCCATCTCTAACTTTATCTGGCTGCCCATTGGCGGCGCGCTGTCGGACCGCTTTGGCCGCCGTCCGCTGCTGATTGCCATGACCCTGCTGGCGATGCTGACCGCCTGGCCCGCCCTGTCGCTGCTGGCCGGTGCGCCCGGATTCGGCATGATGCTGGGGGTTCTGCTGTGGCTCTCCTGCCTTTACGGCCTGTATAACGGCGCTATGATTCCGGCGCTGACCGAAATTATGCCGGTCGAAGTGCGGGTATCCGGCTTTTCGCTGGCCTACAGCCTGGCGACGGCGGTGTTCGGCGGCTTTACCCCGGCCATCTCTACGGCGCTGATTCAGTTCACCGGCGATAAAGCCGCTCCAGGCTACTGGGTGAGCTTTGCCGCCCTGTGTGCGCTGTGCGCCACGCTGTGGATTTATCATCGCAGCGTCCCACGCCTGCAACCTGCCACTAAATAAGGAGAGTGAAGGTGCGTATCGTAAAATTATGCTGTCTGATTGTGCTGCTGGCCGCAGGCCAGGCCAGCGCAGCACCGTTAACCGTGATGATCTCTGGCGGCTTCAGCGCCGCCCTGGATAAGCTGGCGCCGGAATATAGTGACAGCCACGGAGATACCCTGAAAATCGTACATGGCCCGTCAATGGGACGTTCGCCCCAGGCTATCCCCAACCGGCTGGCGCGCGGTGAAAAGGCCGATGTGGTGATTATGGTGGGTTACGCGCTGGACGGCCTGATCAAGCAGGGAAAAATCATGCCCGGCACCCGAACGGAACTGGCGGATTCACGAATTGGCGCCGTAGTCCGCGCCGGTGATGCAAAGCCCGATATCGCAAGCGTTGAGGCCCTGCGTCAGACGCTGCTGAACGCTAAATCGGTGGCCTGGTCCGACAGCGCCAGCGGCCGCTACGTGCAGGATACGCTGCTGAACCAGTTAGGCGTTAAGCAGGCGCTGAGCCAGAGGGGGCAGATGGTGGAACGCGTGCCGGTCGCCTCTCAGGTTGCCAGCGGCAAGTATCAGATAGGCTTCCAGCAGGTCAGTGAACTGCTGCCGGTGAAAGGCGTCACCTTTATCGGCAAGATTCCTGAATCAGTTCAGAAGGTGACCCGCTTCGCCGGTGCCGTGCCAGCCAACGCCGAACACGCAGACGAAGCCAAAGCGCTGCTGCGCTATCTTGCCTCTAAAGAGGTTCAGTCGCAGGTGCGCGCCACCGGTCTGGATTCGGTTCCCGCCACCTGAGGGCCCTTCATTTCAATCACCAGTGCTTCCAGCGCCGCGGCCAACGGAGTCAGCATCCGGCCGCGGCGTTTAATAATCCCCACCTGACGCACCACCTCCGGCTCCACCAACGGCACGCTGGTCAGAATCGGGTGAGCGCCGCCGGGTAGCGCCATGACCGGTACTGCCGCAATCCCCAGTCCGGCCTCGACCATACCGAGCATGGTGGTGACATGGCGGGTTTCACAGACGCTGGGGCGCGACGGCGTAGCATGCGCCAGCGCCTGATCCAACAGCAATCGGTTCCCCGACACTTTATCGAGCGAGATGTAGTCCCAGGCGTAGAAATCCGCCCAACTGACGCTGCGATGGCTGGCCAGCGGGTGGTCGCGGCGGCAGGCCGCCACATAGCGCTCCTGCACCAGCCACTCAAATTCAATATCGGGATCCAGACTACCGGAAAAGCTCAGCCCAAAATCGGCCTGACCATCCAGCACCGCCTGGCAGACGGTGCCAGCGCTGGTGTCCATCAGCCGGATATGCACTCCGGGATAGCGCTGTTTAAAGGTGGCAATCACCGTTGGCATAAAGTAGTAAGCGGCAGAAGGGACGCAGGCTACGGTCAGCCGCCCGTGGCGACCTGGCGCGTTATCGCTAACGCCAATCAGGGCGTCATCCAGTTCATTCAACAGTCGCTCCACCCTTGGTGCAAAGGTACGCCCCGGCGTGGTCAGCCGTACCCGGCGGGTGGTGCGCTCAAACAGCCGCACCCCAAGGGCGCTTTCCAGTTTATCGATACGGCGGCTCAGGGCCGACTGGGAGATAAACACCGCTTCCGCCGCCGCCCGAAAGCTGCCGTGCTCCACCAGCGCCCGGAAAGCCTGCAGATCGTTTAAATCAAAATTAATAGACATAGGTTGCTGCTACTGGTCAGTCGTTATACCCGTATAATACCGTTTTTAATTTACATTTCTTTAAACATACTGACGGAGAATTTGCAACCAAATAACAACCTCACGCCCTGGCCGGACTTGACGCTATCGTCCGCGAAGACTGTAATAGGTTTTTTATACCGGAATAATAACAATGCGTAGTTTTATATTTCAGTTTTTCACTCTTTTCGCCCTCGCTCTGCCCGCGTTTGCCGCCATGCCTGGCAGCCGCGACACCACTAACCCGGAGTTTATGGCGCGCCCCTACAGCCAGACTTACCGCGACTGCATGGCACGCAGCGTCAGCACCCTGGATATGGTGGACTGCATGGAAAGCGAACGTGAACGCTGGGACCAGCGGCTGAATAAAGTCTGGAAAGAGATGTTCTCTTCGGTCATGAGCCCGCAGCAATGGCGCGACGCCCAGCGTAAATGGCTGGCTTTCCGTGACAGTCAATGCCTGGCCGTCACCGGCAAAGGAAGCGGCGGCGCCACAGACAGCGCTGGCTGCATGATGAATATGACGATTGAACGTACGCTACAGCTGGAAGACGCCAACTGGCCACTGAGCTGACACCGGTTGGCTAAAGCCACTTTTCTGGCAGCGCTTTCTGCTGGCGCCGCCAGGCCACCCGCCGCACGGAATAGCGAATAGCCAGCCAGATCAACACTGGCAGGGCATGTAAAACCGACCAGATGAGCAGCGCGGAAAAGATACGGACAGGGGAAGGTCCGCTCGCGCGCTCCTCGCCCAACTGGAAAGCCTGATAACACCAGAAAAACAGACCACCGACCAACCACAGCCAGGGCACAGACTGAACGCCAGGTTTCATCATTTTCTCCTTTCCATTTACGGGGCCACTCCCTGTGGCTACGACATCAAACGCTCCGTTTCACAGCCTCTGATCTAGCATAGTCAAAAACGCTGCCGGTGCGTTATTTCCGCCATAAATGGAAAAGATTAGGACGCCAGCATTTTGCGCAGCAGATAATCCAGCGCCACCCGCTCCGCCGGATTTAACTCCCCGTAAGCCAGTTCGGTGATCCCCCTGGCAGCGGGAATTACCTGATCCAGAAGCTCCGCGCCCGCGGACGTCAGCATCACAATCACCTTGCGCCCGTCTTCGGGATCCGGCCCCAGCTCAACCAGCCCCCGCGCCTTCAGGCGGGCGACTATCCCCCGAATCGTCGCCTGATCGACAGCGGTATAATCCACCAGATCGCGCTGGGCGCTGGGACCACGATCGCGCAGTGCGCAAAGGGTAGTAAACTGCACCGCAGTCAGTTGCGGGTCGCTAATGTGATTCTGGAAAATAGCCACATAGCGCTGGTGGACCCTGCGTAGCAAATGCCCCACCTGACGGGTAAAGTCATATCCGTCGTCTTCCCTTTGCGATTTATCCTGCATCGTACTCATACTCCCGTGATTAATGGCGCTCCGCCCGGATTGCCCGTACCCGCTGCTCCAGGTCCGGCCACGTCGGCTGGCCCGCTACCTGCTGACGAATGAAGTTTAACAGGGCCGCAACCTGGCTATCATTCATATTGTGACGAAATCCCGGCATGGTGCCCAGCCCGTCGCTGGCCGGTTCGGTCACGCCATCAAGCACCGCGCGAATCGCGTTATCCGGCGTCGCCAGGTGAAACTGGGTCGCCTGCTGCAAAGAGGGCCGCACGCCGTGCATATCGGCACCGAGCGACTGGGCGTGGCAGGCCATACAGGCACCGCTATACAACCGCGCACCTTCGCTGTCCGTGGACCGCAGCGTAGCGCTCTCTATCGCCTTAACCGGCAGCAGCGGGCGATCGGTCCGATCCTTCTGCAATCCGGCGATATAAGTCGCTATCGCCCGCAAATCGCTCTCCGCCAGCGCCGAGGTGCCCTCTTTGATAACGGGCGCCATCGGGCCTGCCGTAGCGCCGTGACGCGGCGAGTAACCGGTTTTCAGGAACTGATAGAGATCCTCTTCCTGCCAGCGATGCGGCGCCGGGCTTTGGGCATTCAGGGCCGGAGCCACCCAGCCGTCAACCTCCCCGCCCCCCAGATGAGACTCGCCGCCCTTTTCGGCGAATAACAGATTGCGGGGCGAGTGGCAGGCGCTACAGTGGCCCAGTCCTTCCACCAGATAGCGTCCCCGCTCCCAGCGAGCCGGGTCCAGACCTTCCGGCACCCGGGCGACCGGCAGTGGCCCCTTATCCAAAAACAGTTGATTCCACAGCCAGATCCCGCGCCGAATATTGAAAGGGAAACCAAGGTCAGTTTCCGGCGCCGCTTCATGCACTGCCGGGCGGGTCATCAGCCAGGCGTAGAGCGCCTTCAGATCTCCATCGCTAACGTGGGTATAGGCGGTATAGGGAAACGCCGGGTAGAGGTGGTTGCCTTCCCGGTCAATGCCTTCACGCATCGCCCGGCGGAAGGCTTCGAACGACCAGCCACCAATGCCATATTGCGGATCGGGGGTGATATTGGTGCTATAGATAGCGCCCATCGGCGAGTTCAGCGCCAGACCGCCAGCGTCGCGTTTTCCACCAGGGCGAGTATGGCAAACGGCGCAGTCCCCCGCTTGGTACAACTGCTGCCCGCGGGCTATCTCATCATGGCTAAAGTGTCCGGCCTGCGGGGGCGATACGGGATCGATGGTGGAATGGGAAGTCAGAGCCATCCCCACAACGACGGCGATAACGGCCACTCCTGCCACACCGGCGCTCCATTTTTTGAGATTCATTGTGCTTTCTCCCTGTGATTACGCAGCGCCGCCAGCACCTGCTTCGGCGTAAAGGGCACCTCCGTCAGCCGGATACCGGCCGCATCGAATATGGCATTGGCGATGGCCGCCGCGCTGGGCACCGACGCTGACTCTCCGGCCCCCATCAGCGGCTGGTCCGGATTTTCAATCAGCAAAACGTCCACCTCGGGAAGTTCATCGAAACGCAGGATGGGGTAACCGCCCCAGTCGGCAGAGGTCACAGCGCCGCTGTTAAAGGAGACAAACTCCTTAAGCGCCCGGCTGGTGGACTGAATCACGTTGCCGTGTACCTGATGCCGTACCCCGGCCGGGTTAACCATCATGCCGCAGTCGTGGGCCACAAAAACCCTATCGACCGTCACCTGGCCAGTTTGCGTATCAACGCTGACATCGCAGATCCAGCTAGCCCAGGCGGCGCCGAATCCCGGAAACTTACTGTGAAAATAGCGTGCATAAGCGAATCCCCTGCCCTTCAGGATCCGCTGGTCGCGCGGGCGCTGCTGGTACGCCGCCCCCTCCTGCCAGTCGGCCCGTTTCTTTAATGCCGCAACCATGGCGATAGCCCGGGGATCTTTCAGGTAGCGCAGACGATAAGCGATGGGATCGACCCCCGCCATCCAGGCCACCTCATCAATCCAGGATTCATGGGCAAAGACGTTAGGCAACGCCGATACACCGCGCAGCCAGGAAGAGCGCACCACCGGGGCCGCGTCCTCGCAGACCACGTCCATCTTCGGATACTGATACTGGGGAATGGCGGTGCGATCCCCCATTTGCAGAACTACCGGCTGATTGTCCACCGCGCCGGTCAGCAATAGCGCCAGAGTCGTTGAGCCGTTGGAGGGATAGCAGGTCTGCATGCGGTAAACATTCACCTCATGATTCTGCGTAAGCCCCCCTTGCAGGCGAATCAGTTGCCCGGTTCCCTTAGGCTCCCAGCCCATTTCCTGTTCGCGCATTAACTGTACGCGCACCGGTTTCCCCACCGCACGCGCCAGCAACGCCGCATCGGCAGTCACATCGTCGGCACAATTTCGCCCATAGCAGCCAGAGGCCTCATGGCGATGAATCACAATCTGCGGCTCATCCATCTTCATCAGCGTCGCCAGCTCCTTACGCAGATCGTGCGGCGCCTGGCTGCCCGACCAGAGCTCCAGGTGCTGCGGGTCAGTAAAGTGAGCCACAGCGCAGGAAGGACCGATGGAGGCGTGCGCGTGAAACGGCCAGACATAATCCCGACTCAGCCGGACCGGCGACTGATTCCAGGCGTCGTCCGCGCCTTCATCCTTACGCAACTGGCGCGGAGTTTTTGGCAGGTCGGAGAGGGTCTGATGCAACCCTTTACGCGACAGATCCGGCAGCCCTGACCATGGTTTCCATTCCACCTTAAGGGCATACATGGCGGCGATAGCCTGCTCCTCTCTTTGCGCCACGATGCCAATAAAGTCGCCGATCACCACCAGCTTCACGATACCTTTAATGTGGGCGATGGAGTCTTTATCCACCGATACCAGCGAATGGCCCAGGGGCGCGCTGCTGTCTGCCCCCACATAAGGCGGCCTGACTACCCGGCCATGCAGCATGCCCGGTAACCGTATGTCGTGCACAAAAGCCGTTCCCCCGCTGACTTTAGCCGGAATATCAACCCGGGGTACGGGCTGGCCGATATAGCGACGCTCCCGGGTCAGGAGAATATCGCTATCCAGCGGCAGCACCAGCGACTGGCCCTGAACCATTTCGCCATAGCCAATGCTTTCGCCCGCCTTTCCTGCGGGATACAGTCTGCCGTCCTTTGCCTCCATGTTCTGTACCGATACACCGAAATGTTCGGCACCCAATCGTATCAGCAGCGTCCGCAGTTGGGCCGCCGCCTGACGCAGCGGAATAGCAGCGACCTGAATGGTAGCGCTGGCGATAGTCGGCCCCTGGTCGGGCGTTTTATCGGTATCTCCCAGCACCATAGTGACGCTGTCAAACGCCACCGCCAGCTCGTCCGCCACCAGCTGCGCCAGTGCGGTACGGATGCCGGTTCCCAGGTCGACATGACCGCTAAAAGCGGTAACGCTGCCGTCCGGAGCAATCGCGATAAAGCTACTGAGCCTGTCGAGGGGTTTATCAAAGGCGCCATCGCTTTCTTGTGACGCGGCGGCCAGCAGGGGGGCCGGAATTGCGGAGCAGACCATCAGGATGCCCCCCATCTTCAGCATCTGCCTGCGGGTCATGCCCATCTGGTTCATAGCGCACCTCCTTCCTGAGCGATAATGGCTTTCGCCCGTTCGGCGGCCTGGAGGATCTCCATATGGGTGCCGCAACGGCACAGATTGAAGGCCAGCGCGCTTTTAATCTCGGCGCGGGTCGCATTCGGTTTTTCTCTGAACAGCCCGACCAGCGTCATGATCATGCCATTGGTGCAATAACCGCACTGCGCGGCCTGTTCATCAATAAACGCCTGCTGTACCGGATGCAGATGCGTTTCATCCGGCGCCAGCCCTTCCAGCGTCGTCACCGCCCGCCCTTCAAGGGTCGAGACCGGAAGCTGGCAGGCCCGGGCGGGTTTGCCATCCACCAGCACGGTGCAGGCGCCGCACTCGCCCAGCCCGCAGCCAAACTTTGCGCCGTTCAGCGCCAGATCGTTGCGTAACACATAGAGAAGCGGCGTTGAAAGTTCAACGTCATCAAGAAGATAGTATTTATTGTTTACCTGAAGTTTCATCCTGCTCACCTTGCCCGTCTTCCGTTTACATAAAATACAATTAAAAGTGATGACGCTGTAAATTCCATATCAGACGGATTGGCCACCCGATAAAAAAACCCACCATATCGCCATCTTTTAGTTAATATAGTGTTGCAGATAATACAAAATTGTTATTAATATTTTTAACTAAAAGTGTGTACACTTCTTTTTTGTTCAAAAAACCGCAAATGTGAGTTTTCGCCGCGACCCGATGCCGGAAACAGGCGTAGCATGGGGACCACTGGCACGGACGATTCCCGGATAACGACACCATGACGCAACCCATCGATATCGACATACTGAATAGCGCTATTCACTGGCTGAAACAGGGCCAGCCCGTCTGGCTTTGTACGGTCATCGCCACCTGGGGCTCGGCACCGCGTTCCCCGGGCGCCATGATGGCGGTAAATGAAAATGGCGAATTTACCGGTTCGCTGTCCGGCGGTTGCATTGAACAAAGCTTTCTGGCAGGACTAAACGACCCGCGCATGAAGCGCCCTTCTCAGCTCATTCGCTATGGCCAGGGCGGGCAGGAGCCCGACGTCACCTTACCCTGCAATGGCAGCCTTAGCGTACTGGTGGAATACCTTCCGCCGGACAACCAGAGCCTTCAGGACTGTCAGCGCCTGCTGCTGACCCTGAGCGGCCAGGAAAACTATATTAAACGCCTGATTCCCGGCGAGCGGGCCTGGCTTGTGCCTGCCAGTGGAGACGAAGCGGCGGGTGTGACCCAACACGAAAGCGGCGCGCTCAGCCTCAACCTGCGCCCCCCGCTACAGCTGATCGTCTGCGGACTGTCGCCGGTGGCTTGCTACTGTATTGATTTCGCCCGGGCGGTGGGGATGGCGATTACGGTATGTGAACACCGGGAAGATATGCGCCAAAGCTTTGCGTCACGCTACCCCGATGCCGAACAGCAGAACATTGAATTGTGCCAGGAGTTTCCGGCCGCGTGGCTGGAACGCCATCCGCCGGGCCCGAACAGCGCCCTGCTCTCGCTGACCCACGATCCGCGTATTGACGATCTGGCGATGATGGAGGCAGTACAGGGGGAGAGTTTCTATATCGGCGTGATGGGCTCAGCGCGCAACAGCCAGCATCGGATGGCGCGACTGCGTGATACCGGTGGGCTGAGCGATGCGCAAATCGCCCGCATCCGAGCCCCGGTAGGACTGGATATTGGCAGTAAAACCCCGGCGGAAATCGCCATCGCCATCGTGGCCGATATTATTGCCAGCCGGAATAGCAAAACCCCCCGATAAACGGGGGGTTTTACCTGATATCGCGATTAATGCAGGTTCTTGCGTTCTCCGGCCAGCCGAAACTGCGTCATGGACTCCACCAGCTCCTGGGCTTTATCTTTCAGGTTATTCGACGTCGCGGCAATCTCTTCCACCATCACCGCATTCTGCTGGGTGGCCGCATCCATTTGGGTTACAGCCACGCCAATCTGATGCACCCCCGCCGACTGCTCCTGGCTGGCGGTACTGATTTTATCTATCATCACCGTCACATTCTGTACCTCTTCAATCAGCTGCTGCATCATCATTTCTGCCTTCAGGACCAGCTCAGTGCCTTTTTTAACCCATAGCACATTGCTATCGATAAGGTTTCTGATCTGCTGTGACGCATCGGCAGAACTCTGAGCCAGGCTGCGAACCTCTCCTGCCACCACGGCAAAGCCACGGCCATATTCTCCGGCACGCGCGGCTTCAACAGCGGCATTCAGCGACAGCAGATTGGTTTGAGAAGCAATGTTATCGATCAGGGCCGTAATATTAGCGATCTGACGTGAACTCGAATCAAGATCGTTCATCGTACCTGTCACCTCCTGCATAATTTCCCCACCATTCTGGGCTACCGATACCGCAATATGCGCAGCTTTTACCGCCTGGCTCGCGCTTTGGGCATTTAACTGCACCGTGGCCGATAACTCCTCCATCGCCGCCGCCGTTTGTCCCAGAGCGCCCACCTGCTCCTGGACGCGATCGGAGCAGTGATTATTGCCTTCGGCAATCTGCGTGGAAGCCACAGCAACGGCATGAGCCCCCTGATTCACTTTCCCGACGATACCTTCCAGATTGTCCTGCATAGCTTTCAGTCGGGCAATCAAACTGTCATCACTGATATTTTCCGGTAATCTGACCGGCACCGACAGATCGCCTTTAGCCACCCGCTGCGCCACCTCAACGGCCTGAGAAGGCTCAACGCCCAGGACCCGCAGAATACTACGCGAGATAATAAAGCTAAGGGTAACGCCAGCGAGCAAAGCAAAAACAATTAAAGAGATCATAATATTTTTATTGCGCGCGAGGGTAGTCTGGCCATCCTCATACTCCATTCTTGTTTCTTCCAGCTGTAAATTCATCAGCTGGTCAAAGATCTTCATCAGAGGATCTATCGCAGGATAGAGTTCACGAGAGATAAATAAAGCGAGTCCTTCCTCGTCTTTCTCTGTCAGTATCTGTTGAAGACGCAGAATAGCGTTCTGGGCCCGGTTGTCCACCGAGTCAAGCTGAGTGACCAGGCGCTTCTCTTTTTCGGTCAGATAGCCTGAGATAAAGGCTCCCCAGTGATCAGCAATCTCTTGCTTTGCCTCCTCAAGTACCTTTAGCCCCTGCTCCGGGGCCAACATTTTGTTCCTGACCTTATGGGCAGTATCAACGACATGAACCGCCCAGGCGTCTGACGTTAACTTTATTCGCTGTAGTGGTACGACACGCTCCTGATAAACGGCATCCAGACGTACCTGACTGCGCATGGCTCCCTGTAACCCGATGCCGCCAATAATAATGGCACACAAGCACAAAATCATCGATAACAAAACAATCTTCGTCGATATTTTGACTGGACCTTTCCTATTTTTAACTTCCATGCATGACTCCCTGCATTTTTCCTGGCGAGTTAATACAGCAATATTCCATTCCTTTAATGACAGAATCATTCATATTCCACAAGTTTATCTAAATATAATTATGTAAAAGAAATTCAATCAAAAGTAATTATGTTGATTTATGTTCATTTCCCGTCGCAAATAACGGTGCTATAGCCAGCAAGCGGAAAATAATGAGTAGATAAAGACGAAAATAAAGGTGATAAAACGGGGATTAACGCCCCGTATTTGGGGAATAAAAACTAACGCAGCGGCGCCACTTCGACCTTAACGCCCTCTTCCTGCATACGGCGCAGAGCCGGAATGGCGATGCCCTGGTTCACGATAACCGCATCAAACTCCGTCAACCGGGCGAAGCTGTACAGCGCCCGTCGCTCAAATTTGGTGTGATCGGCCAGCAGGATCCGGCGCTCAGCCGCATCGAACATCGCGCGCTTGGTCTCTACCGTCTCTGCCGACTGATGGAAAACCTGACCATCCATAATCGCCGACATACTGACGAAAAAACAGTCCGCCCGCAGTCCGGCGATGGCGCTGCGGGTCATTTGGCCCATATAGGCATTGCACCAGTTATGGTACTGCCCCCCCAACCCCAGCAGCGTAATATCCCGGGCGTCTTTCAGTGAGTTCATCAGAGTCAGCGAGTTGGTGATAACAGTCAGGGGCGCTTTCGCCGGCAGGTAACGCGCCAGTTGAAGTACCGTCGTGGAATCGTCCAGAAACAGCGACTGGCCGGGCTCTATCCAGGCCGCCGCGTGACTTGCGATAGCCTGCTTTTCGGTCTGCTGACGGGTCGCGCGATAAAGATCGCTGGACTCCACCAGGCTTGTGGGCGCAGCCGACACCACGCCGCGGGTCTTGTGCAGTAACCCCCGCTCCACCAGATCGTCAATATCGCGATGAGCGGTCATCAGGCTAATGCCAAAGCGCCCGGTCAAATCTTCAATTCGCACCGCCCCCTCTGTCATCACGGCTTCAACGATAAGCTGACGCCGGGCCAGTTGCCGGGCCTGACGGCTGTCGCCCGGTAACCGTTCCGACATAAAACGTTCCAGAGAGTTATCCTGCACGGGTTGGGTCATTATCTTATCCGTAAAGACGCCCCGCCAGCATTATGACTGGCGGGGCGGATAGTCATTAAACGCAATTACTCCGACATTACAAAGGCCGACGTATACTTATCGACATTCTCTTTGGTGATGAGCACGCAGTCAAAGAGTTGTTTCTCGCGATCGACGCCGGTCTTTCCGGTTTTCAGGAAGTTATCCGCCTGCTCGATGGCTTTTTTGGTGAACACCGCCACCGGCTGCATCACCGTGTAGGCCAGGGTTCCCTCTTTGACCGCCTCAACGGCGTCCGGCGTGCCGTCAAAGCCGCCTACCACCACGTTTTTCAGCTTACCGGCCTCTTTCAGGGCGGCAATCGCCCCCAGCGCCATCTCATCATTGCCGCTGATCACCCCTTTAATATCGGGATTGGCCTGGAGCAGCGACTGCATTTTGTTATAGCCCTGGGTACGGTCCCAGTTCGCCACTTCCTGACCCGCTTTTTTCAGATCCGGGTACTGAGAAAGCACCGTTTCAAAGCCGTTAGCGCGAGTGGCGGCGTTGTTATCGGAAGGGGCTCCGAACAGTTCGACATATTTGCCGGAATCCCCCGCCGCTTTCACCCACTGCATGGCGCCCAACGCGGCCCCCTGGGCGTTATTGGACACCAGTTGCGCCTTCGCCAGGCCGCTCTGGTTCAGCTCGGCATTAATGATAAACACCGGCACCCCGGCGGCGACCGCCTTCTTCACCGATCCCACCGAGCCATCGGCGTTGGCGGGATCCAGAATAATGGCTTTTGATTTATTGGTGATCGCCGTATCAATCAGGCGGCTCTCGGCATTGGTATCGCCCTTATGGGCACCGACGGTGGCGCTATAGCCCAGCTTCTGGGCCGTCTCTTTCGCCACCTGACCTTCGGTGTACCAGTAAGGGTTTGAGGGATCGTTAACGATAATTGTCATCAACCCCTTTTCCGCCGCCTGGGTGACGGGGGTAAAAGCGGTTGCCATCGCGGTCGCCGCGATCAATAACAGGCGTTTGCAGTTCAGCATGAGCGGGTTCTCCATCTGTAGGGTTCTTTTGTTATTTAATTACTTACTGCGTCGACCGTACTGCAGAGTGTTGAGCAACACCGCCAGTACGATCACCGCGCCGGTAAATACGGTCTGCCAGTAGGCGGAAACGCCGATAATGACCAGTCCGTCCGACAGAAAGCCGATAACCAGCGCCCCCAGCAGCGTACCGCGCACGTTGCCGCGCCCGCCGGTCAGGGCCGCACCGCCAATGACCACGGCGGCAATAGCCGTCAGCTCATAGGTGGTTCCGGCGGTGGGCCCGGCGGAGGTTAACTGAGAAGAGAGCACCAACCCGGCCAGCGCCGCACAGATACCGGAAAGCACATATACCGTCACCTTAACCCGCTTTACCGGCACGCCGGAAAGATCGGCGGCCCGCTCGTTGCCGCCAGAGGCATAGAGCCAGCGGCCAAAGGCGGTGCGCGACAGCAGAAAACCACAGGCCAGCGCCACGGCAATCAGTACCAGCACGCCGACAGGAATATTGAACAGCCGGTTGAAGCCCAGCCAGTCGAAACCGGTATTACCCAGTTCCGGGCTGCCGGAAAGCTTGTTATAGGTCAGGCCGTTGGTCATCAGCAGCGCCACGCCTCGCGCCACATACAGGGTGCCCAGAGTCGCGACGAAGGCAGGCACCCGAAAGATGGCGATCAGCACTCCGTTCACCAGCCCCACCAGCGCGCCCATCGCCAGAGTCAGGATCGCCACGGCCCACACCGGCAGGTAGAGCACCACCCCCAGCGCTTCCAGATTGACGCCCTGCATCAGAAAGCCGGCAAACACCCCGGCCAGCCCAAGGGTCGAGCCCACCGATAGATCGATGCCGCCGTTCAAAATCACCAGCAACATGCCGATGGCAGGCAGCCCGAAGATCGCCACGTGGGAGGCCATGGTTAAAAAGTTAGCGCCGGTAAAATAGTTCGGCGACAGGAAGGAGAAGGTGGCGATAATCACCAGCAGCGCAAAGAAGGCGCGCCCTTCCAGCAGAAGATGAGAAAGGCTGAACCGCCGCTGGCCGCTGTCGCGCTTCACCGCCGGGGGCCTGGTTGCAGCCAGGACTTGTGTTCTGTCATTCATGATTTCGGCTCCGTTATCGGGGTTCAGGCGGCCACGGACTCACCGGAGGCGGCCATAATGCGTTCTTTAGAAACAGAGGAGTCAAAGACGGCGCTGATGCGCCCTTTACTCATCACGATGATCCGGTGCGCCACGCTCAGGCATTCGCCCACTTCAGAGGTGGAATAGACCACCGCCAGCCCCTTACGGGCATTTTCCGCCAGCAGACGAAACACCTCGGCTTTGGCGCCGATATCAATGCCGCGGCTCGGCTCGTCCAGCAGAATCACCTGCGGCCGGGTCGCCAGGATTTTGCCAATCACCACCTTCTGCTGATTCCCGCCGGAAAGTGACCCAATGGCCGCGCTGCCGCCGGCGGTCTTCACCGTGACGTTACGAATAGAGTCATCCACCAGCTGCTTTTCACGGCGCGGCGACAGAACCAGGCTACGGATAAATTCACTGATGCTGGCCAGCGACAGGTTCTCGCCCACCGACATGGTCTGTACCAGACCATCGCGCTGGCGGTCTTCCGGCACCAGCGCCAGCCCGCTTTCGATACGCCGGGCGATGCTGAAATCCGAGACATCTTCGCCCAATAGCTGCACGCGACCGTGACCGGCCCGCAGTTTTCCGGCAATGCACTCCATCAGCTCGGTACGACCGGCGCCCATCAGGCCGTAGATACAGACGATCTCCCCGGCCCGCACTTCCAGCGAAAGATCGTCCACCGCCATATGCCCGCCGGGGCCGGGAACGCTGAGCGACTCCACGCTTAGCGCCACCTCACCGAAGGGGTAGCCTTCCGGCGGCGCCCCCAGGTCGAAGTGCTCCCCCACCATATGGCGCACAATCCACTGCAGATCGATTTCATTGCGGTTAGCGGAAGCGGTCATCTCACCATCGCGTAGCACTACCGCCCGATCGGTAATTTCGAGCGCCTCTTCCAGATGGTGAGAGATATAAACAATCGCCACGCCGCGGCTGGTGAGATCGTGGATTATCTTAAACAACACCTCGACTTCGGCGGCGCTAAGCGCCGAGGTGGGTTCATCCATAATCAGGATCCGGGCATTCACCGACAGCGCCCGGGCGATCTCCACAATCTGCTGCTGACCCAGGCGCAGATCTTCCACTGGCGTCAGAGGGTCAATCTCCTCTTCCAGCTCCGCCATCAACTGACGGGTCAGGCGCTCCTCTTCGGCAAAATCGACCCCGGTGGGCCCCATAATCTCCCGGCCGACAAAGATGTTGTCGCGCACGTTCATATTGGGCGCCAGGTTTAGCTCCTGATGAATAATCGAGATCCCCTGCTCCCGAGCCTGAGTGCTGGATGAAAAGGTCACCAGCTGGCCATCCAGCAGAATTTCACCGGAACTGGGAGTGATCACGCCAGAAAGCACTTTCATCAGCGTCGATTTACCGGCGCCGTTTTCACCGAACAGCGTGGTGACCTGGCCGCGACGAATATCGAAGTTGACTCCCTTCAGGGCGTGGGTCGAACCGTAAACTTTGCTGATATCCCGGGCTGCCAGTACCACATCGTCCCGGAAGTTATCGGATGACGTTAAGGTTGCCTGCATCATTGGATCTCCATCCTTACCGGCGTCACCAGCCAGCTATCGGGATTGAGCAGCCGGAAAACGCCGGTCACTTTGACGGTTTTTCCGCTCAGCGTTTCGCCATCCACCTTATCCAGCACCGCCTGTTTCATGGCCTGATTAAGAGCCGATCCGGCGTTTTGATACTCGATCTGGTTCTTAAAGTCGCCGAACTGGATTTCCCCGGTGGCATCGCGCAGATCGGTGCCGGTCACTACCGGCCCGGTCTGAAGCCGAAGCTGGAACGAAGCGGGCATATCGTTCACCTGCACGGAATAAATTCCTTTCTTACCTTCGCCCACCACGCCGCTAAAAGTCACCGGAAAGACCGCCATCGGCGTACCGACGCCGTACTTTTCGGTCGCCTGCTGGCTGTCAGCTTTTAAGGCGCTGAGCAACATTTTCGCGTTAACCGCCCGCTGCTCTACGCTGTGCTGAATTTTAGGGAAGGTTTCGGCGCCATATTTTTCAGGCGAAAAACCCTGTTCCTGAACATCTTCCGCCGACCCGTGCTTCACCACTTTGGTATCCAGCGCAATGCCGACCAACACAAGCACTGCGGCAACGCAGGCAATCATCGTTCCCTTATGGCGCCGGATACCGGATGGCGTAAATGCAGATGCATGACTCATGTTATCGACCTCACTTTCGTCGCAAACCGCGCTCCTGCGAATGGCGCATGATTCTTATCTGAACCACGTCGGATGTTATAAGTGTGATAATACATGTGATGAAAATGTTAGAAATATAATAGTCTGTCAACGCAGATGGCAGACTTTTTTCCCGGAGAGCGATCTGGATCTAACTCTGAGGATCTGGCGTGATTTTCATCACTTTCTGGCGCGACGCTTAATGTAACCAACATCAAAAAACAGATACGATAACCAATAAAAAACAATTAAAATCAATTAATTAAAAAACAAAACCGCCATTCGCTCAACGCTATTTCCGGATCCCAACCCTGCTGCTCACCTCGCTTTTTCCGTTGACTAAAATGTGATCCACATCGAATCCCCGAATGAAATTTATTACTTAAAAAGAAAAAAAATACGTCAATGGTGTTAAGTCAGTGAGATATGGTGTATCCGTTAAATATCATTTTCGTTACACGGAATTAACAACGAAACGTCAGGCCAGTTTCGTAATCGGAGGCAACACTATGCAGCAAGCCGCGCGCACCAACCGGAAGGAGAGTTCGCATGGACAACCGTGACATTATTTTGGGTATCGATTCCGGTACTTCGGTGGTTAAGGCCGTGGCCTTCAGCCTGGAAGGAGAACAACTGAGCTGCACCTCGGTGCGTAACCGCTACTGGCGCCAGCGCGACGGCGCCGCCCTGCAGGATATGCAGCAAACCTGGGACGACTGCTGTCAGGCCATGCGTATGCTTAGCGACGAGCTGCCCAATCTGGCCCAGCGGGTCGTGGCGGTCTCCGTCACCGGTCAGGGAGACGGCACCTGGCTTGTGGGGCGCGATAACCGCCCAGTGGGCGATGCCTGGATCTGGCTGGACGCCCGGGCCGCCGATACCGTGCATCAGCTCGAACAGCACGAACTGGCCCTGGCCCGCTTCCAGGCGACCGGCACCGGCCTGAATACCTGTCAGCAGGGGGCGCAGCTCGCCTGTATGGACAGCCGCTATCCTCAACTGCTTGATGGCGCCGAAGTCGCCCTGCACTGCAAGGACTGGCTCTATCTGAACCTGACCGGCGTGCGGGCCACCGATCCGTCGGAAGCCAGCTTTACCTTCGGCAACTACCGCACCCGGCGCTATGACGACATCGTGATTGATGCGCTGGGGCTCAATCACCGCCGCGCGCTGCTGCCAGAGATTCTGGACGGCACGCAGACCCCCCATCCCCTGACGGAAGAAGCGGCCCGCACCACCGGGTTACGCCCCGGCACGCCGGTCTGTCTGGGGTTTGTCGATATGGTGATGACCGCCCTCGGCGCGGGGGTGGATACCGGCGATGATGACACCGCCTGCTCGGTAATTGGTTCCACCGGCGTGCATATGCGCGCCGTCAGCGATCGGCAGGTCTGGCTGAACCCCCAGCGCACCGGCTACGTGATAACGCTCCCTTCCCCGGGGCGAGTCACCCAGGTGCAGACCAATATGGCCTCTACCCTGAACCTTGACTGGCTGCTGAATATGGCCCGTTCGCTGGTGGAACAGTTCGGCGGCAAGGCCGACCACGCCGATATGGTGGCGCGGCTGGACGACTGGCTGACCGCCGCACAACCTGGCGGCCTGATGTATCACCCCTATATCTCCATCGCCGGCGAACGCGGCCCCTTTGTTAATGCCAACGCCAGGGCCAGTTTCATTGGGCTGTGTTACACCCACGGTTTTGCCGATCTGGTGCGTGCGGTGATTGAGGGAATGGCGCTGGCCGCCCGGGACTGCTACCGGGCCATGGGCAGCGATGCGCCCCGGGAGCTCCGGCTTTCGGGGGGCGCCATCCGTTCGCCCCAGCTTCGAAGCATCGTCGCCGCCTGTACCGGCGCGCCGGTACGCAACAGCGCCCGGGAAGAGGCGGGAGCTGCCGGCGCCGCCATGATGGCTGCCGTCGCCATTGGCGCTTACCCCACCATGGCGAGCTGTGTCGATACCTGGGTGACGCCGCTACTGGGCGAGCAGGAACCGCCCTGCCCCGACCTGATGGCACGCTACAACACCCTGGATGTCAGCTACCAGCAAACCCGCGAGCTGCTGCCGCCTGTCTGGTCGGCGCTACAGCAGCTCGCGCAACAACCGGATTAGCGCAGGAGAGAATAATGCAAGAGTCATCGATACTGGATCTGTTGGTCATCGGCGGCGGAATCAACGGCGCGGGCATCGCGCGCGACGCCGCGGGACGCGGCCTGTCGGTCCTGATGTGTGAAAAGGACGATCTGGCCGAAGGCACCTCATCCCGCTCCGGCAAGCTGGTGCACGGCGGTCTGCGTTACCTGGAATATTACGAATTCCGCCTGGTGCGCGAAGCGCTCATCGAACGTGAAGTGCTGCTGCGCTCGGCCAGCCATATTATCTGGCCGATGCGCTTTGTCCTGCCCCACAGCCCCACGGATCGCCCGGCATGGCTGGTACGGCTGGGGTTGTTTCTTTACGACCACCTGGGGGGGCGTAAAAAACTGCCCGGCACCCGCGCCCTGGACCTGCACCGGGATCCGGAAGGCGAGCCGCTGCTCGATCAGTACCGGCGCGGCTTTGAATACTCCGACTGCTGGGTGGATGACGCCCGTCTGGTGGCCCTGTGCGCGCTGGACGCCAGCGAGCGCGGCGCCACCATCGCCACCCGCACCGCCTGCGTGGCGGCAGAGCGTCGGGACGACCACTGGGAAGTAACCCTGCTCGATACCGTTAGCGGTGGCCGCCGCCAGGTAAAAGCCAAAGCACTGGTTAACGCCGCCGGGCCATGGGTGTTGGATATCATCCATGACGTGACCCACAGCCGCTCTAATCGCCGGGTGCGGCTGGTCAAAGGCTCCCATATTATCGTTCCCAAATTCTGGGAAGGTCAGCAGGCCTATCTGGTTCAGAACCCGGACAAGCGAGTCATCTTTATCAACCCCTATGAGGGCGATAAGGCGCTGATCGGCACCACCGATATCCCCTGGGAGGGCAAAGCCGAAGAGGTGGCCGCCATTGAGCCGGAGATCGACTATCTGATCAACGCGGTTAACCGCTACTTCAAGGTTGAACTGCGGCGCGACGACGTGCTGGTTCATTTTTCCGGCGTGCGGCCGCTGTTCGACGACGGTAAAGGCAACCCTTCCGCCGTCACCCGTGACTACGAGTTCGAACTGGACGCTCAGGGTCAGGCGCCGCTGCTGCACGTGTTTGGCGGTAAGATCACCACCTTTCGCAAGCTGGCGGAACATGCCATGCAGCAACTGGCCCCCTATTTTCCGGCCATGGGGCCGGACTGGACCGCCCAGGGCGTGCTGCCCGGCGGCGAGATCGAAAACGGCGACTTCGCCACCTTCCTGGGGCAGGTCAAAAAGCGCTGGCCCTGGCTACCGGCCCCCCTGCGCCGCCACTACGCCCGACTCTACGGCGCCCGCATGGAGCAACTGCTGGGCGATGCCCAACGGCTGGAGGATCTCGGCGAATGGTTCGGCAGTTGTCTCTACGAAGCCGAAGCCCGTTATCTGATAGATCATGAGTGGGCCCGTGAGCCCGAAGATGTGCTGTGGCGCCGCACCAAGCACCGCCTGCATCTGAATGAGCAGCAGATAACCCGTTTCAACCACTGGTTTGCCGCAAGCGCGACGCCATCACGCCTGCATGCCGCCAGTTAGGGAGTCCATATGCCGCTAACGCTCTCGCTCAATACCAATCCGTTGGTTAACCGCATCGCCAGACCGGAAGCGTTGATTGACTGCATCGCCAGAGAGATTCGGCTACGCGATGTTCAGCTCACGCACGAATTTATTAATCCTTCCTGGCCTGCCTCAACCCTTAACGCGCTCATCCGTCGTACCCGGGCGCGCCTGGCGCACACCGGGGTGCGCATCACCTCGGGCATGACCGGCCCCTATGGCCGCCTGAACCACTTCGGCCATCCGGATCCGGCGGTACGCCGCTACTACATCGACTGGTTTAAAATCTTTGCCGATATGATTGCCGAGCTGGGCGGCAGCGCTGTCGGCTCGCAGTTCGCCATCTTTAGCTGGGAGGATTTCAACGACCCGGCGCGGCGCGAAGCCCAAATCACCTGCGCCATCGACTGCTGGGCCGAGGTAGCGGAGCACGCCAAAGCAGCCGGACTACGCTATCTGTTCTGGGAGCCGATGAGCATCGGCCGGGAATTCGGCGAAACCATTCCGGCAAGCCTGGCGCTGCAAAACCGGCTTAACGAGGCGGGGCTGGCGATTCCGATGTGGATGATGGCCGATATCGACCACGGCGACGTCACCTCCAGCAGCCCCGACGATTACGACCCTTACGCCTGGGCTACAGCCGTACCGCGCTGCTCGCCCATTATCCATATCAAACAGAGTATGATGGATAAAAGCGGGCATCGACCCTTTACCGCCCGCTATAATGCCAACGGCCGTATCCAACCACAAGCGCTGCTCGATGCGCTGGCCCGTGGCGGCGCCCGGGATAACGAACTCTGCCTTGAACTGAGCTTTAAAGAGCGCGAACCCGCGGACAGCAACGTCATTGCCGATATCGCTGAGAGCGTCGCCTTCTGGGCCCCCTGGGTAGAGACCGGCGCCAACGACCTGAATTAACGCAGAGGAGAAACAATGAGCACGGAAGAGTCACTGGTCCTGCGCGCCGCCTGGCTGCACTTTGTGGGCGGCCTGACCCAGGCCGAGGTGGCAAAACGTCTGGGACTCCCCTCAGTCAAAACCCACAGGATGATTGCCAGAGCGGTGGCGGAAGGCGCGGTAAAAGTCTCTATCGATGGCGACATCGTGGAGTGTATTGAACTGGAAAACCAGTTGCGCCAGCGTTACGGTCTGGCGGAGTGCCGCATCGCGCCGGACCTGGGGGAAAACGGCCTGCCGGAGCGCACGCTCGGCATGGCCGGCGCCGAATACCTGAAATCGCTGCTGTCGCGCGGCGAACTGAAAACCCTGGGGCTGGGCCATGGCCGTACGCTGTCGGCGATGGTGCATCAAATGCCACGAATGGAAGTGCCCGATATCCAGGTGGTTTCGCTGCTGGGCTGTCTGACCCGCAACTACGCCCTGAATCCCCACGACGTCATGCACCGTATCGCCGCAAAGACCGGCGCCATGGCCTATATGATGCCGGTGCCCTTCTTCGCCAATACCGCTGAAGACCGCGAAGTGCTGCTGGCCCAGCGCGGCGTCAGCGAGGTATTCCGGATGGCGGCGGAAGCGGACTATAAGCTGGTAGGTATCGGCACCGTTGAACCTGCAACCCAACTGGTGGAATCCGGCATGCTGGAGCAGCGCGATATGCTGGCCATCGCCCGGGACGGCGGCGAAGGCGAGATCCTAGGCCATTTTGTGGACAGGCGCGGCAATATCCTGCACACCACCCTGACCGATCGCATCCTTGCCGTTCCCCTGTCGCTGCAACGCAAGGAGCGCATCGTCGCCCTGGCGGGCGGCCCCGGAAAGATCGGCGCTCTGCGGGCAGTGCTTAACAGCGGGCTGCTGCACGGGCTGATTACCGATGAGAAAAGTGCCCGGGCGCTGGTAGATAACGCGGAATAATCCAGGATCGCTCGTTTTGCCATGGCCAATTTTTCACCAGACGTTCAGAATATTCTGTAACTGCAGGAAGCAGTTCCAACAACATCCTGAACGGAGGGCTTATGGATCAAAGCAAGCGCATTCTGGAACTCAACCGCCGGCTCCCGCTGGTGACCTTTATTATTTGCAGCGTCTCATTCGCTGCAGCTTCACTGGTTTTACTGGTGTTTGGTTAATAACCCGCCCCGAAACAAGAACCCACTCTTTGTCCGGGGCGCCTTTCCCTGTCAACCTCATCACAACGGGCACCACCATTGATATAAATTTGGAATAGTGCATTCTGAATGGCAACCACTGTTGGCCAGGCAAATCATTATCTTCACGTAGAATGGGATAGTTCTAATGAACGCTTTCTTTTCCTCCACGGCAAACTGCGATGTCCGCTGGCAGGATTTACCGGGAAGCGGCGCACCGCTTATTTTTATTCATGGTCTGGGATGCGCCTCTTCGTACGAATATCCACGTGTTGTCACAGACCCCATGTTCAGAGGTAGAAGAGCAATACTGGTCGATTTACCCGGTTGCGGGTATAGCCAAAAACCGAAGAATTATAGCTATTCGATTTCCGATCAGGCTCGGGTCGTGGCGGAACTGGTGGAATACCTGGGATTAGCACAATGCTTCCTGTATGGACACAGCATGGGAGGCAGCATCAGCATTGAGGCAGCCGAATACCTCGGAGAACGGTTATCAGGGCTGGTTGTCTCCGAGCCCAATTTTCATCCCGGAGGAGGATTTTTCAGCCAGCAAATCTGTAGTCACAGCGAAGATGAATTTGTTAACGGAATCTGGCAGAGCATGATAACCCGGGATACCGGCCCATGGGCTGGAAGTCTGGCAGTAGATGCCCCCTGGGCAGTGTGGCGCGGTGCAGCCAGTCTGATAGCAGGCAGCAACTGGTACGAGCGTTTCGTTGCCCTGCCAGTGGCAAAACAGCTACTCGTTGGAGAACACTCTTTACCGGATGAGGATTTTGCCACTCTGACAGCCTCCGGAATATCAACGCTGATACTCGCAGACTGTGGGCATTGTATGTCATGGGAAAATCCGGAAGCGCTGGCGCATGCGCTGGCAAACTTCTGTCGATAAACGATCCCGGTATGCCGTCGCGCAGAGCGGGCGACGGCGCGCCTGAGTCTCCGCCCAAATATCGGGCGGAGGTGCCGCCCGGCTTATAAAACCATCAGAGGGCGAAACTGCAGAGGTACTGACTCAGGAGATAAACAGACTCAGCAGCAACACCATCATCAGCCCCACCACCGAATTAATCAGCTCCAGCAGCCCCCAGGTTTTAAAGGTATCGCGCATCGAAATGCCGAAAGTCTCTTTAAACAGCAGGAAACCGCCGTCGTACATCAGGGTAATGGTATTGCTGCCGCAGGCCACCGCCAGACACATCAGCGCTGGATTCAGGTTAAAGGCGCCCACCATCGGGGAGACGATCCCGGCAGAAGTAATGGCCGCTACCGCGCCCTGACCGGTCAGAATACGAATGATGGCGGTGATAAGCCATGCGATGATAAAGGGCGACAGATTCACGTGGCTCATTACTGTGACGATATGGTCGCCCACGCCGGAGTCGATAATCACCTGCTTCAGTATGCCACCGGCGCTGATCACAAACAGCACGTTGGCGATTTTCGCCACCGAATCGCTCACACAGCCGTTAACCTGACCGGCGTTCATACCGCGACGGATGCCCAGCAGCCAGATGGCGGCACCGGTCGCCAGCAGCATGCTGATTTCGGCGCTGCCCAGGAACTCAAAAAACTTCGCCACGCCGGACTCCGCTCCCAGCAGCGAATGAATCAGCGACGACGCAATCATCAGCAGGGCTGGAATCAGCGGAATCGAGATGCTGATAGCAAACGAAGGCAACTGGTGCGCCGGTTTTTCCTCCTGAGGTTTGATCATCGCGTTCAGCTTCATATCGCGAATGCCGGGCAGGAAGGCAGGCAACAGAATCCCGGCACAGAACAGCGCCGGAATAATCACCAGAACGCCATAGAGATAAACCTGCACGATATCAGCCTGGAAAGCGCTGACCAGCGCCACCGGGCCGGGCTGCGGCGGGAACAGGCTGTGGCCCATAGTGGCGCCCACAACCGTTGGGATCACCAGTTTCATCCAGGGAATATTCGCCTTACTGGCGATATTCAGCACCAGCGGCATGGCTATCAGGAACGCCACTTCATAAAACATGGCGATACCGAAGATAACGCCGATAAACATCAGGCCAATGGCCAGAAAACGGGTGCCACAATGCCTGATAACCGTATCGGCAATCTGCTGGCTGGCGCCCGACTCCGTCATAAATTTACCGATAATGGCACCGAAGATAATAATCAGCGCCAGGTGCCCCATAATACCGCCCAGCCCCTGCTGGACCATGGAGACGATTTTATCGAAAGGCACCCCTTCCATTATTGCCACAAATAATCCGGCAATTAACAACGCGAAGATATTATGAACCTTATATTTCACGTTCATAATAACCAGTAACCCAATCCCTACCAGAACCCAGAGCAAAGCCAAAGCTGGAGACATACTATCCTCCCGACAGTTCTATTATTATTTTAAAGCGCCGGGAAACCCGGCGCGAAAGAAGAGGGTTTATCAGGACTTCTGATTTTCCAGAGCTTCCCACAGCCCCAGCAGATAGGTAGCGCCAAGAGCGCGGTCATAGAGCCCATAGCCCGGACGCCCGGTTTCGCCCCAGATAAAGCGACCGTGGTCAGGGCGAATATAGCCATCAAAGCCATTATCGTGCAGCGCCTGCATGACACGATACATATCCAGCGAACCATAACGGGTAGGATGCGCCGACTCATAAAAATCTTTATCTTTAATGATTTTGATATTGCGCACGTGAGCGAAATGAATACGGCCACGGCGGCTAAATTCGGCAAGAATTTCACAAACGTTATTTTGCGGCTCTTCGGCAATAGAGCCGGTACACAGCGTAATACCATTCGCCGGGGAGTCAACGGCATTACACAGCCAGTCGAGATCGTCGCGGTTTTTAATAATACGCGGCAGGCCAAAAATAGAATACGGCGGATCGTCAGGATGAATCGCCATCTTCACGCCAACCTCTTCACAGACCGGTATCACCCGCTCCAGGAAGTAGACCAGGTTTTCACGCAGTTTGTCGTCATCCACGTCTTTATAGCTGTCGAACAGCGCCTGAACCTGCGCCAGACGCTCCGGCTCCCAGCCCGGCAGCGCAAAACCGTTGGAGTTGCCCAGAACTTCGGCCACCACCTGCTCCAGGGTTTTATCGATGCCCGCCTTCTCAAAGGCCATCGTCAGGGAGCCATCTTCCAGCCGGTAGTTCATATCGGTCTTCATCCAGTCGAAGACCGGCATGAAGTTGTAGCAAATGACCTTAACGCCAAAGTCCGCCAGATTGCGGATAGTCTGCTGATAGTTGGCGATATAGCGATCGCGCTCCGGCAGGCCAATCTTGATAGCGTCGTGAATATTCACGCTTTCGATCACTTCCATGGTCAGACCGGCGTTATGGGCCTGAGCCACCAGCGCCTGAATCTTCTCTTTCGGCCAGACTTCGCCGACGGCAACGTCGTATAACGCGCCAACAACACCTTCAACACCCGGCACCTGGCGGATCTGCTCCAGGGTCACTTTATCTTCATCTGGCCCGAACCAGCGCATCGTCATCTGCATGATTATTTTTGTCCTTACCGCTCACACTGAGAGATTAACTACCATACTAGTTAGTTCATAGCATACCGGGAGATCCCCCCTGCTTTTAGTGATCGAACTCACAAAACCAGGCAACGTGGAAGATTTATGGCGAATGGGTAGATTCATCACAAACTGGCGTGACGCTTTTGAAAGCAAAGGCTGACAGAATATGAAACGACAGCGGGTCGCTCCGTTCACTTTATGCAGCTGATTCTCTGTTGATTCACAGCCGGTGAACGGGCCAGGGGCTCAGTCGCCGCACCCTGGCAACCCGGCTTTCCGGCGGTAAAAAACGCCGCTGGCGCGGTCCCCTCCGCTTATCACTCCGGGCTTTTCGGACCGGGCGAGAGCCGCCTTCCCTGGCGGCCTCGCCCTGGAGTGACATCCCTGTCACTCCTCCGGCCCTCCGTGAACGCTTCGGCGTCTTTTAAGCCGGGATATAACACCCTCGTCGCTTCAGTCTATTTTTTCAAATGACACCAGCAATCGCTTTCCAGATGAAGCGGAGCAGAAGATTAAAAGCGGTGACACTCCGGCCTGAAAATCGCCGAAGCGTTCACGGCCGCCAGGGTCACCCCGACAGGGATGTCGGGGTGAGGGCGTGCGGCACACGGACGTGCCGTCACGCCCGCCCCGTCCGGCGGACGGGAAAAGCGCAGGGAACCCGAAGGGCGATTTTTACGCCGGAAAGCCGGGGGTGGTCAGGGGGACTGGCGTTTGAAGTCCCCCTGACCCGTTCACCGGCTCCGGAATCGACATATAAAAAATCACCTTAAGGTGAACGGAACCTTTGCCAACGTGACATATTCCTCCGGAACACGGCACCGCCGCAGAAAAATTTCCGCCCAATGAAACAACACCAGAAGGAAACTGGCTATCAGCCAGGTTACCCCGCCAGCACCTTATCTTTATCGATCCCCAGTCGTTTCATACGAGAAATCAGCGTGGTGCGCTTGAGCCCCAGACGCTGGGCCGCTCCTCTGGGACCGGCGATAACGCCGTTGGTCTCTTTCAGTACCCGAACAATGCGCTGGTATTCATCTTCGCCTTCGCGCGGCGGCGCTTCTTCCGGCAGCGCATCGTGGCGCGCCTGGAACGGCAGCATCATCTCCGGCAGCGAAAGTTGTAGCACATTGCCCCGGGTCAGCAGCACCGCCCGTTCAATCACGTTTTCCAGTTCGCGCACGTTACCTGGCCACTCCATCCGGCTTAGCGTGCGCAGGGTCTCCGCCGGAATACTGTCGATGGTACGCTCCAGCCGCCGGGCGATTTTAAAGGTGAACGCCTTCACCAACAGTGGAATATCCTGGGGACGTTCGCGCAGCGGCGGCAGATGGATGGGGAAGACGTTAAGCCGATAATAAAGGTCGCTACGAAACGCTTTGTCGGCCACCATCTGCTGTAAATCGCAGTTGGTGGCGGCGATCAGGCGCACATCGGTGCGGATCACCTTATTGCTGCCCAGCCGCTCAAACTCCTGCTCCTGAAGCACCCGCAGCAGTTTGGGCTGTAGCTCCAGCGGCATATCGCCGACTTCATCCAGAAACAGCGAACTTTTATCCGCCAGCTCGAAGCGCCCGATATGCTGGGCGCTGGCGCCGGTAAAGGCGCCGCGTTCATGACCGAACAGATCGCTTTCCAGCAGACCGGCCGGCATGGCGGCGCAGTTAAGCTTCACCATCCGCCGCCCGTTGCGCGCGCTCTGATTATGGATAGCCCTGGCGATCAGCTCCTTGCCGGTCCCGGTCTCCCCCAGAATCAGCACGGTGCTGTTACTCTGGGCCACCATCTCGACCTGGCGCATCACATCACGCATCGCCTGGCTCTGACCGATGATTTCGCCAAAATCGGCGGCGACGTTGTTAATCTGCTCGGTCAGCGCCAGGTTTTCATCGATCAGCCGCTCTTTCAGGCGGCGGATCTCCTGATAAGCCAGCGCGTTATCCACCGCAATGGCGATCCGCTCAGCAATCTGATGCAACAGCTTCAGATTGGCGGTGGTGAAAATATGTTCCTGGCACTGGGCCAGCTTCAGTACCCCAAGGATATTATCGCCAGACATCAGCGGCAGCAGGCACAGGGTCTGAATTTGATTGCCCCACATATCGAACAACATACGTTCATAGGGGGCCAGGCTGTCGCGCTGATGCAAATTCAGCAGCAGCATCTTTTTACTGTTGAACACCCGTTCCGACAGCGTGCCCTGCTCGTTCACCTCGCTCTGGTCGTGAACCGGAGAATCGCGATCGATATAGTGGGTGGAATAGACCGTCAGCCGGTGACGCCGGTTGGCGCGCAGCACAATGCTGATGGAATCGATACCGAAATTATTGTGGATCTCATGGGCGATTTCGCTAATCAGCTCATCGAGATCCAACTTTGACAGCACGGCGTTGGTAATGGCTACCAGCAGGCGAAAGTCGTTACGCTCGCGGCACAGCAATTCATGATGCTGGTTGTCGTTCAGGCGGCTCTGGATCTGCTCCACCGCCAGCGCCACCACCTGGGCCAGCGATCGCAGCCGCGAACGCTCTTTTTCGCTCCATGGGCGATCGTCCAGCCGCAGTATCTCGCAGCCGCCGACAATCTTGCCGCCCAGGGCCAGCGGCAGCATGCCGTAATAGCCAAAGGCAGGATACAGCCCGCTGACGGCCAGGGTCGGCCAGACCTCGTGAAACTCTGCGGCTGCGCAGTGCAGCATCTCCGGGCGCGCCAGGATATGACTAACGGGACCGCCCGCCATCGCCAGCTCATCCACTTTGATAATGGCCTCGCCGCTATCATCCACGCCGAAATAGCGCACCTGGGGGTGCTGTTCATCCGCCGCCAGAACAATGGCGGCATGACAGGCCAGGTCGGCCTGTTGCAGATGCTGCGTCAGCGCCTGCGCAAGGGTGCAGAGATCCGGCTGCTGCAACAGCGTGCGCGTCAGATTAAAGAGCTGCTGCTCCTGGGGATCGCCCATTGATGTAAGAGACATTGCGTTATCCAGACGTTATTGAGTGCAGAGAGCGGCGGGAATCCCTGAGTTTAACAAATACGGGGTAGGGGTTCGGAATGCGGTAGATCAAGGGTACGTTGAACACCGTAAAATCCGGATAACCGGACACCCCGCTGCGCCACCACTTCGCCAATAATCGCGGCATCGCGCCCCAGCGGATGCGCCCGCAGCCGTTCCAGCAGCGTCTGCGCCCACTCCGCCGCCACGCCGATGACCAGCTTGCCTTCATTGGCAAAATTCAGCGCATCCAGCCCCAGTAATTCGCAAACGCCGCGCACCGCCGGTTTCAGGGGCAGCGCCTGCTCTTCCAGCTCAATGCCGCAGCCGCTGGCGGCGGCAAATTCGTGGGCCACGGCGTTTACCCCGCCCCGGGTGGCGTCACGCATGGCTCTGATACCCGGCACGTCGCGCAGCGCGGCAATCAGCGGCGCCAGCAGCGCACAGTCGCTGATGAGTTCCCCTTCCAGCCCCAGCTGTTCGCGCAGATTCAGGATGGTGGCGCCGTGATCGCCCAGGGTGCCGCTGACCAGCAGCCTGTCCCCGGGTTGCAGCCGGGCGGCCCCCCACTCCAGCCCCTCCGGAATCACGCCGATACCGGCGGTATTGATAAACAGCTTATCGGCGGCGCCGCGGGGCACCACTTTGGTGTCGCCGGTCACGATGGCGATGCCCGCCTCCCGGGCGGTGGCGGCCATACTGCGCACCACCGACTCCAGCGTCGCCATCTCCAGCCCCTCTTCCAGAATAAAGCCGCACGAAAGCCAGCGCGGGGTGGCGCCTCCCACGGCGATATCGTTGGCCGTACCGCACACCGCCAGCTTACCGATATCTCCCCCCGGAAAGCTTAGCGGATCAATCACATAACTGTCGGTGGAAAAGGCCAGACGATCCCCTACTTCGCTCAACAGATGCAGCGGTATCCGCGCCTGATCCTCCTGAGTCGCCAACAGCGGATTATCGAATGCCGCCATAAACAGCGTGGCGATAAGCTTCTGCATCGCCCGGCCGCCGCTGCCCTGGGCCAGAGTCACTGTACTCATGCTTCCTCCTCCTGAAAGCGATACTGATACCAGGCGGCACAGGCTCCCTCTGAAGAGACCATCAGCGCGCCAAAGGCGTTGTCAGGATGACAGCGCTGACCCAGCAGCGGGCAGTCGACGGGCTTGCAGCGCCCGGTCAGCACATCGCCGCAGCGCGCTTCGGGGGAGTCGCACACCTGACGCCTGCGCGGCTGAAAGCGGCGCTCGGCATCAAACGACTGGTAAGGCGCCGTTAGCTGTACGCCGGATTCGACAATGGTGCCCAGACCGCGCCACTCGCTGTCGCCGCTGATGGCAAACACTTCTGCCATCGCCTGGCGGGCCAGAGGATTACCGGCATCCGGCACCACCCGCCGGTACTGATTTTCTACCCGGCTAACCCCGGCGCAGATCTGCTCTACCAGCAGGATAACGCCCTGGAGCAGATCGAGCGGCTCAAAGCCTGCCACCACCAGCGGCCGCCGGTATGCTTCGGCAATAAAATCGTAAGCGCCGGTACCGATAACCATGCTGACATGCCCCGGCGCCAGGAAAGCGTCGATACCATTTTCCGGCTGATCCAGCAGACTTTTTAGGGTGGGCAGCAGCGTGATGTGCTGACAGAACATAAAGAAGTTGTTGACCCCTTCGAGCCGCGCCTGACGCAGGGTAACTGCGGTAGCGGGCATGGTGGTTTCAAAGCCCAGGCCGAAGAACACCACCTCGCGCTGCGGGTTGTCCCGGGCAAGGGTAAGGGCATCCATCGGCGAGTAGACCACCCGCACATCGGCGCCGCGGGCTTTGGCATCCAGCAGCGATCCCTCTTTTCCCGGCACCCGCATCGCGTCGCCGAAGGTGCAAAAAATCACCCCATCATGACTGGCGATCTCAATGCAGGCGTCGATACGTCCCATCGGCAGCACGCAGACCGGGCAACCGGGGCCGTGGATAAATTCGATATTGTCCGGCAGCAGTTGGTCCAGCCCAAATTTGAAGATGGCATGGGTATGGCCGCCGCAGACCTCCATAATGCGCAGCGGCCGCCGGGCGTCGTAAGGCAAGTGCCGGGCACACGCTTTAAGCTGCTCAATTAACTGCATCACCCGTTCCGGGGCGCGATATTCATCAACAAAACGCATCAGCGCGCCTCCTCGCCATAAAGCAGCGGGCCGACGTCCGGCTCTACCTCAAACATATTTTGCAGCGCCTCCAGGGTGTCGAGCGCTTCGCGTTCATCGATGATGCTCATGGCAAACCCCACGTGCACCAGCACCCACTGCCCCACCCGGGAATGGCCCTCTTCGTCCTGCGCCCCCACCAGGGTTAAATCCACCTGGCGCTGAATGCCGCAGACTTCGACCAGCGCCGCCTGAGGCGACGGGATAGCGCGAATTTGCCCCGGAACGCCTATGCACATCGCTGCGCCTCCAGCCAGGCAAGCCAGGCATCCATCCCCTCGCCGGTGGTGGCAGAAATCGGCAGAATCTCGATATCCGGATTCACCTGGCGAGCGCTGGCGATACAGGCTGCCATATCGAAGTTGAGCCAGGGCAGCAGATCGACCTTATTTAGCAGCATCAGCGAAGCGGCGGCAAACATATGCGGATACTTAAGCGGTTTGTCCTCCCCTTCGGTCACCGAAAGCACCGCCACCTTATGACGCTCACCCAGATCGAAGCCAGCGGGACAGACCAGATTGCCCACGTTCTCAATAAACAGAATGCCGCCAGGCGGAAGCGGTAAACGGCGGCTGGCGGTCTGAACCATCTGCGCATCCAGGTGGCACCCCTTACCAGTATTGACCTGAATCGCCGGGGTGCCGGTAGCGCGAATACGTTCGGCGTCATTCAGGGTCTGCTGATCCCCTTCAATCACGGCGCAGGGCACCTGCCCCTTCAGGCGCTTAAGAGTCTCGCTCAATAGCGTGGTCTTACCGGAGCCCGGGCTGGAAACCAGATTCAGCGCCAGCAGGCGACTGGCGGCAAAGGCGGCGCGGTTATCCCCGGCCAGCCGGTTGTTTTTATCCAGCACGTCGAGCTCCAGCTCCAGCATGCGGCGCTGCCCCATTCCCGGCGCGTGGGCCCCTGCCTCGCCGCAACCGTAATCCAGATCGCCATTTTGCGCGCGGCGAGGCTGAAACGACGTTGAGGTGACGCCCGTTATCCGCAGCCCCTGACGCGGCGCCGCGGCAAAGGGCGCGTGGGAATGATGATAGCCATCGCCTTCAATATGGAGATTGCCCTCTCCACAGCCACAGGTGGTACACATAGTTAACTCCTACTCTATTTCCAGGCGCTTAATCTGAAGACCGTCATCGGCCACGATGCGTAGCTCATCGCTCAGGCAGTCAGGGCAACGCCGCACCCGGCTGCTTAACAGGGTGACGTAGCGCTGGCAGCGCTGGCACCAGCATTCCGCTTCCTGCTGTTCGATATTCAGTTCGCAGCCTTCGGCCAGGGTTTCCCGGCACACCAGTTCAAAGCAGAACTCCAGCGCGCTGCGTTCCACGCAGGAAAAAGCCCCAATCGACAGCCACACGCCGGTCACCCGACGGGCGCCGTGGCTTTGAGCCTGCTGTTCAATGAGTTCAATCGCACGCTGGCAAAGTGTGATTTCGTGCATAGAGCGCCTCCGGATTCGTCACGATATTCCGTGACCATCCCGTCAATGCAACAACCATGCCATAAGAAAAATAACGGTGCGTCTGTGGTGACGAAGGCTGTCGAAATGACATGTCACCAGGCGACGATGGCGCGTCACCATGGAATAAAGTTGTTTAGTTTCAATCAAATAAAAACTGGCACAGAAAGTGCTAATGGAGAGGTATCCGTATCAGCAGGACATTATTCATGACCATTTCTGAGTTAAGTTATAAGGCGGCGTTTATTGCCGATCGCCGCCGCCAACTCCATAAACAGTGGCATACCTACTGCAATACCCTGATCCAAGCTGTCACTACCACCAAGCAGACGCTGCATCTGGAAATTCAAAGCTCCCCTGATGAAGGGCTGAACTTCTCGCTTTTCAACCAGTTCACTCTTCAGGTGACGCGAGATACCGGTTTCAACGATCGCGAAATCCACTACATTCTGAGCACCCGTGACGGCCAGCACCGTATCCCGCTGGCCAGCAGCCAGTTGGGCATCGACGGCTTACTTGACGGTCAGATCCGCAACACCGACCGCCAGGCGGTGCTGGAGCACTATCTGGCCCGGATTAGCTGTATTTACGACCACCTGTATCAGGCTATGCAGCAGGACATTCCGCTGACGGTAGAGGCGCTGGCCCCCGCTCTGTTACGTCCGTCCCAGGCCTGAATCATGCAGTGTCGAAAAGTGTCGAAAAATGACACCTGCGACGCTGCTTCGTCAAAAATGACCACTTCGAGGATGTCCGGGTGAACCGTTTTGTCATCGCCGATCCCAAACTCTGTATAGGCTGCCATACCTGCGAGGCCGCCTGTTCAGAGAACCATCGCCATCAGGGGCTGCAATCCATGCCGCGCCTGAAGGTGATGCTGAACCAAAAAGAGTCCGCTCCCCAGCTGTGCCATCAGTGTGAGGATGCCCCCTGCGCCCAGGTATGTCCGGTTAACGCCATTAATCGGGTAAACGGCGCGGTACAGCTGAATGAAAGCCTGTGTGTGAGTTGCAAACTGTGCGGTATCGCCTGCCCGTTCGGCGCCATCGAATTTTCCGGCAGCCGCCCGCTGGATATACCGGCCAACGCCAACAGTCCCAAAGCGCCCCCGGCACCGCCCATGCCGCCCAAAGTCAGCACCTTTCTGGACTGGGTGCCCGGCATTCGCGCCATTGCCGTGAAGTGCGACCTCTGCGACTTCGACGAACAGGGCCCGGCCTGTATCCGCACCTGCCCAACCAAAGCGCTGCGCATCGTCAGCAACGACGATATCGCCGATTCCAGCCGCCGTAAGCGCGAACGGGCTATCGGTATGGACTTCGGCGCGCTATCGGCCTTTTCCAGCCATGGGAGAAACACACAATGACGCTGGTGACTCTGATGAATAACGCGCTGCTGCTGCCCGAAGCCGGAGCACTCCTTTCGGCGCTACTGGCTTTTCATCGCCCCCTGAGCGGCCTGGTTGCCGGCATCGCCGGCGCGCTGGCCTGTCTCTGCGCGCTGGTTGGCGGCGTGCTGGCGCTGACCGGCCTGCCGGTGACGGTAGCGCTGCTTAGCGGCCGTCATGCGCTGCTGCTGACGCCGCTGAATGCGGTCTGGCTTATCACCATCGGCCTGTGCGGCCTGTTTATCTGCCTGTATCACATTGGCTGGCAGCGCCATCCCGCTACCCGCATCACCGGGCCGCTGCTGCTTTTGGTGCTGACGGGCGCCCTGATGGCGGTAACGGCGGATAATCTTGCCACCCTGGTCGTCGGGGCGGAGATCGCAGCCCTGAGCGCCGTCTTTCTGACCGGTAATGCGCAGCAGGGCAAGCCGTGGTTCGTTCTGGGGCGCCTGGGCACGCTGCTGCTGGCCGGCTGCTGTCTGTTGTTGTGGCGGCAATACGGCACGCTGGATCTGGCCGCGCTGCACCGTCTGGCGGCGCTCGACGCGCCCGATGCCTTTACGCTGCTGACAGGCCTGGCGGGCTTTGGTCTGCTGGCAGGAATTATTCCTCTGCACGGCTGGGTTCCTCAGGCCCATGCCAGCGCAAGCGCTCCGGCCGCCGCGCTGTTTTCCGCCGTGGTGCTAAAAACCGGTATCTGGGGCCTGCTGAGCCTGGCCCTGTTGAGCCCGGTTCCGCCGCTGTGGTACGCCATTGCGCTTATGGTGCTGGGGATGATCACCGCCTTTATCGGCGGCCTTTATGCGCTGATGGAACACAATATTAACCGTCTGCTGGCTTACCACTCACTGGAAAATATCGGCATTATTCTGCTGGGGTTAGGGGCGGGCCTGACCGGCTACGCTCTGCATTCCCCTATGCTTGCGGCGCTGGGCATGGTGGGCGGTCTTTATCATCTGTTCAACCATAGCCTGTTTAAAACCACCCTGTTTCTTGGCGCAGGCGCCGTCTGGTTCCGTACCGGACACCGCGATATCGAAAAACTGGGCGGCATCGGCAAACGGATGCCGGCTATCTCGCTGGCCATGCTGGTTGGGCTGATGGCGATGGCTGCCCTGCCTCCGCTGAACGGCTTTGCCGGGGAATGGGTTATCTATCAATCCTTCTTCCGTCTCGGAGAACAGCCGCTGCTGCTGGCGCGTCTGCTCGGCCCGCTGCTGGCGGTGGGGTTGGCAATCACCGGCGCGCTGGCGGTGATGTGTATGGCGAAAGTCTACGGCGTGACCTTCCTGGGCGCGCCGCGCACCCCGGAAGCGGAGCGGGCCACCCCAGCCCCCTGGCTGATGACCCTGTGCGTTGTCGTACTGGCGCTGTGCTGCGTGGCAGGTGGCGTGGCTGCCCCCTGGCTGCTACCGCTGCTGGGCTCCGTGGTCGCCATTCCTGGCGACGCTTCCAGCAGCGTGGTATCTCAGCCGCTGATCGCTCTGCTGCTTATCGCCTCCCCGCTGCTACCGTTTATCGTCATGCTGCTGCGGGGCGATCGCCTGCCCGCGCGGCGTCGCGGCAGCGCCTGGGTATGCGGCTACGATCACGAGCCCGCCATGGTGATTACCGCCCACGGTTTCGCGGCGCCGCTGAAAAGCGCCTTTGGGCCCGTCTTCGCCCTGCGCCGGGTGCTCAACCCGCTTCCCCTGCTGCCGCTCTGGCAGCATCAGGCGCTGCCTTCCCTGTTCCGACGTCTGGCGGTGATCGAGCTGGGCATTCTGCTGGCCGTTGTGATGACCCGGAGTCTGTAAGATGAATACTCTGATTTTCGCCCTGATTCAGGCGCTGGCGCTGTTCGCGCTGGCGCCGCTGTTCGCCGGACTGACCCGCGTCGCCCGCGCCCGCCTGCACTGCCGTCGCGGCCCTGGCCTGCTCCAGGAATACCGGGATCTGTTCAAGCTGCTGGGTCGCCAGAGCGTGGCGCCCGCCGACTCAGGCTGGGTCTTTCGCCTGACCCCTTTTGTGCTGACCGGCGTGATGCTGGCCATCGCCGCAACTCTGCCGCTGATTACGCCGCGCGCGCCGCTGACCGGACTGGGGGATCTGGTAACCCTGATCTACCTGTTCGCCATCGCCCGCTTCTTTTTCGCCATTGCCGGACTGGATACCGGTAGCCCCTTCACCGGCATCGGCGCCAGCCGCGAGGCCCTGCTGGGAGTGCTGGTGGAGCCCATTCTGCTGCTCAGCCTGTGGGTGGTGGCGCAGGTGGCCGGTTCCACCCATATCGATGCCCTGGTCGCCACCGTGCGCGCCTGGCCCGTGGCCCACAGTCTGACCCTGGTGCTGGCGTGGCTTGCCTGCGCCTTCGCCACCTATATCGAAATGGGCAAACTGCCCTTCGACCTGGCCGAAGCGGAGCAGGAGCTTCAGGAAGGGCCGCTCTCTGAATACAGCGGCAGCGGCTTCGCGGTGCTGAAGTGGGGCATCAGCCTGAAGCAACTGGTGGTGCTGCAAATGTTTATCAGCGTGTTTATTCCCTGGGGGCAGATGAGCCACTTCTCGGCTGGCGCCCTTGTCCTCGCCATGGTGCTGGCGCTGGTGAAACTCACGTTCGGCATTCTGATCATCGCGCTGTTTGAAAACAGCATGGCGCGCCTGCGTTTTATGGCTACCTCCCGTATTACCTGGACCGGCTTCGGCCTGGCATTTTTAGCATTCGTCACCCTGCTGGCGGCGTGACAGGAAGAGATTTTCGATATGTCTGAACAAAAATTGGGTCAACACTATCTGGCCGCGCTGCGCCAGGCCATGCCCGGCGCCGTGCTGGACGAAGCCTGGCAGACCCGGGACCAGCTCACCATCACCGTACAGCTCAACCGCCTGCCCGACGTTGTAGAGTATCTCTATTACCAGCAGGGCGGCTGGCTGTCGGTGCTGTTCGGTAACGACGAGCGCAAGCTGTGCGGCAATTATGCCATCTACTATGTGCTGTCGATGGAAAAAGGCGTTCGCTGCTGGATAACGGTCCGCGCCGAAGTGGACGCAAACAATCCCGAATTCCCCTCCGTCACCCCGAAAGTGCCCGCCGCGGTATGGGGCGAGCGCGAGGTGCGCGATATGTATGGCCTGCGCCCGGTGGGGCTGCCGGATGAACGTCGCCTGGTGTTACCGGATGACTGGCCGGACGAACTGTGGCCGATGCGCAAAGACAGCATGGACTACCGCCAACGCCCTGCTCCCACCAGCGACCGGGAAACCTATGAGTTCATTAACGAACTGGGGGATAAAAGCAATAACGTGGTGCCGATCGGCCCGCTGCACGTCACGTCTGACGAGCCCGGCCACTTCCGGCTGTTCGTCGACGGCGAAACCATTATCGACGCTGACTATCGCCTGTTTTACGTCCACCGCGGCATGGAAAAACTGGCGGAAACCCGTATGGGCTATAACGAGGTCACCTTCCTTTCCGACCGGGTCTGCGGTATCTGCGGCTTCGCCCACAGCACGGCCTATACCACCTCGGTGGAGAACGCGATGGGCATTGTAGTGCCGGAACGGGCCCAGATGATCCGCGCGATTCTACTGGAAGTGGAACGCCTGCACAGCCACCTGCTGAATCTGGGGCTGGCCTGTCACTTCGTTGGCTTCGATTCCGGCTTTATGCAGTTTTTCAGGGTGCGCGAGCAGTCCATGAAAATGGCGGAGATCCTGACCGGCGCCCGTAAAACCTACGGCCTGAACCTGATAGGCGGCATCCGCCGCGACATGCTGAAGGACGATATTATCCAGACCCGCCAACTGGCGCAGCAGATGCGGCGCGAGGTTCAGGATCTGGTGGATATCCTGCTCAGCACCCCCAACATCGAACAGCGTACCCTCGGCATTGGTCGTCTCGACCCTCAGGTAGCCCGCGACTACAGCAACGTCGGCCCGATGGTGCGCGCCAGCGGACATGCCCGCGACACCCGCGCCGACCATCCGTTTGTCGGCTACGGCTTGCTGCCGCTCGAAGTGTTCAGCGAACAGGGCTGCGACGTGATCTCACGCCTGAAGGTGCGCATCAACGAGGTGTTCTGTTCCCTTAATATGATCGATTACGGGCTGGATAACCTGCCCACCGGGCCGCTGATGACCGAAGGCTTCACCTATATTCCCGGCCGTTTCGCCCTGGGCTTCAGCGAAGCGCCGCGCGGCGACGATATCCACTGGAGCATGACCGGCGACAACCAGAAGCTCTACCGCTGGCGCTGCCGGGCCGCCACCTACGCCAACTGGCCGACGCTGCGCTATATGCTGCGCGGCAATACGGTTTCCGATGCGCCGCTCATTATCGGCAGCCTCGATCCCTGCTACTCCTGCACCGACCGTATGACGGTAGTCGATGTTCGCAAGCGCAAAAGCCAGGTCGTGCCCTATAAGGAGATCGAGCGTTACGCCATCGAGCGTAAGAACTCGCCGCTGAAATAACACCGCGGCCCCGCCGCCGCGGGGCCTCTGGAGCAACCATGATTCCGTTTATTAAAAAAGTCCTGAAAACCGGCACCGTCACCACGCCTTATCCGCTGCAACCGGTGGAGGTGGATAAAAATTTTCGCGGCAAGCCGCAGCACAATCCGGCCCAGTGCATCGGCTGCGCCGCCTGCGTAAACGCCTGCCCGTCCAACGCCCTGAGCGTCGCGCTTACCGACACCCAAAACCGACTCGACTGGCAGTTCAATCTTGGCCGCTGTATCTTCTGCGGCCGCTGTGAAGAGGTCTGCCCCACCGCCGCTATCGCGCTGACCACTGAATACGAGCTGGCGGTCTGGCGCAAAGAGGATTTTCTGCAACAGGCCAGCTTTGAGGTTTGCCACTGCCGCAGCTGCCAGCGCCCCTGGGCGGTACAGAAGGAGATCGATTATGCCATCGCGCTGCTGAAACAGGGCGGCGACCAGCGCGCCGAGCGGCATCGCGAAAGCTTCGAAACCTGCCCGGAGTGCAAGCGCCAGCAGGGTCTGGCCCCTTCCGCGCTTATCGATTTAACCCGTGAAATGAAGGAGGCCATCTGATGAGCCAGCTCCTGGGTCCGCGTTCGGCCTCTGGTCAGCCACTCCCCATGACGGTGGATGAGTCCATTGCCAGCATGAAGCAGTCGCTGTTGAAAAAAATTAAGCGTTCTGCCTGGGTCTATCGGGTAGACTGCGGCGGCTGTAACGGCTGCGAAATTGAAATTTTCGCTACCCTTTCACCGGTGTTCGACGCCGAACGTTTCGGCATCAAGGTGGTGCCGTCGCCGCGTCACGCCGATATTCTACTGTTTACCGGCGCCGTAACCCGCGCGATGCGCTCCCCGGCCCTGCGCGCCTGGGAATCGGCGCCAGACCCCAAAATCTGTATCTCCTACGGCGCCTGCGGCAATAGCGGCGGCATCTTCCACGATCTGTACTGCGTCTGGGGCGGTACCGACCAGATCGTGCCGGTGGACGTCTATATTCCCGGCTGCCCGCCATCGCCCGCCGCCACGCTCTATGGTTTTGCCATGGCGTTAGGGTTGCTGGAACAGAAGATCCACGCCCGGGAGCCAGGTGAAAGCGACAACCAGCCTGCCAGCCTGCTACATCCGGATATGGTGCAGCCGCTGCGGGTCCGCATCGACCGGGCCGCGCGACGTATGGCGGGCTATCGCTACGGGCGGCAGATCGCCAACGACTACATGCAGCATCTGGCAGAGGGCGACGGCGCCCTGGCGGGCTGGCTTAATGAACAGCAGGATCCGCGCCTTAATGAGATCGTCACAGCGCTGAACGAGGTGGTTGAGCGGGAGCGAATCCGATGAGCGGGCGCGTTATCTTCAGCCAGTTGAGCCGTAAATTCGTTGATGAAAACGAAAATACGCCGGACCAGGCCCAACAGGTTGTCTACTACAGTCTGGCCATTGGCCACCATCTGGGGATTATCGACTGCCTGCAGGCGGCGCTGGTCTGTCCGCTGGAAGCCTGGCCGGCGTGGGTCGCCACGCTGCCCGCGGGCGAAGCGCAGCGCAAAATGACCGGCGTAACGCGCTTTGGCGAAATCGTTGTCGACCAGAGCCACGTGACCCTGCTGGCAACCGCTTTAGACGCGGCGCTGCCTCAGCAAACGCCGCAGCAGCAGAACTGGAGTCGCGAATTGATGCGACTGCTCCGAACGATTCAACAGGAACCCGCAGTCTACCTGATGGTAAGGAGGCAAGATGACTGATGTATTGCTGTGCGTGGGCAACAGTATGATGGGCGATGACGGCGCCGGTCCGCTGCTGGCGGAAATGTGCCAGACCAGCCCGCGCGGCGAATGGGTGGTTATCGACGGCGGTAGCGCGCCGGAAAATGACATCGTCGCCATTCGCGAACTGCGCCCGGATCGCTTGCTGATTGTCGATGCCACCGATATGGGCCTGAACCCCGGCGAGATGCGGATTATCGACCCGGAAGATATCGCCGAGCTGTTTCTGATGACCACCCACAATATGCCGCTCAACTATCTGGTGGAGCAGCTACAGGACGATGTGAAACAGGTTATCTTCGTGGGTATCCAGCCCGATATCGTCGGCTTCTGCTACCCGATGACCGAACCGGTACGCCGTGCCGTGGAAGATCTCCATCGCCGCCTGGAAAACTGGCAGGAACAGGAAGGCATCTCGCAGCTTTAACCCGTCAGGCTACCTCTTACGCCTTTGCATAGTATCTCTGTTTTTCCGCCGCCGCTGACTACGCGGCGGCCTGTTCAGGACGAAAAACGGAGGCAATGATGCCCGCGATACTACGCATATCCGGTTTCAGGTTCTTCTTTTACACCAATGAAGGACGACCGCTTGAATCACCCCACATTCACGTCATGAAAAGAGGAGATGAAGCCAAATTCTGGTTGACACCTGTAGTAAAATTAGCCAGAGATGACAATCTGGATTTCAGGGAACTGAGAACCTCAGCAGAGATCATTAAACAGAACCAGGTTTTATTTCTGGAGGCATGGAATGACTATTTCGGCTAAAAACATACAGTTCGATGGCGCCGCCATGTTGATCGAACTCAGCAACGCCCGCACGCTCAGGATCCCTCTGGCGCGCTTTCCCCGATTATTAAACGCCACGCCCGGCCAGTTGAACGACTGGGAATTAACCCCCCGCGGGATCCACTGGGATACGCTCGATGAAGATATCTCCATCGACGGATTGCTGGAAGAGAAAGACGCCCCGCGACCTCATCCCCACTCAATGCTCTGATCGCCGATACCGTTAACGCCAGTCTGATGTCGGCGTTATCCCCCTTACTGACGACATGCCTACCGTGACGATACCTCTTCGTCAAAAGTGTCAATGCCACTCGCCCTTCAATATCATAATTAACAAAACATAATTATTTCAATAAGTTAAATAAATGGCACGCTTTATGCTTAACCAGGTCACGCATCTATAAACCAGAGCTGGAGAATATGATGAACCGCTTCATCATTGCCGATTCAAGCAAATGCATTGGCTGCCGTACCTGCGAAGTCGCCTGCGTGGTCTCTCACCAGCAGGATCAGGACTGCGCCGCCCTGACGCCGCACACCTTCCTGCCCCGCATTCACGTGATTAAAGGGGTCAATATCTCGACGGCCACCCTGTGCCGCCAGTGTGAGGACGCCCCCTGCGCCCGGGTATGCCCCAACGGCGCCATCAGTCGGGACAACGATTTTGTCCACGTCCACCAGGAGCGCTGCATCGGCTGCAAAACCTGCGTAGTGGCCTGCCCTTACGGCGCCATGGAGGTGGTGGTTCGCCCGGTGGTGCGCAACAGCGGCAGCGGTCTGAATGTGATGGCGGACAAGGCAGAGGCCAATAAGTGCGATTTATGTCATCACCGTAAGGAAGGCCCCGCCTGCCTGGAAGCCTGCCCGACTAACGCCATTGTCTGCATCGATCGCAATCGCCTCGAGCAGCTTAGCCTGGAAAAACGCCGCCGTGCGGCACTTGACGATATCACTGCGCTGACCCGCTGATATTCCCCTGCTTTCAACTCTTAACAGGTCTGTTATTGATGAAAAAAATCACCAGCGTTTGTCCGTACTGCGGTGCGGGCTGCAAACTGAAACTGGTTGTGGACAACAACCGCATCACCCGCGTTGAAGCGGCTAACGGCGTAACCAATCAGAATGAACTCTGCCTGAAGGGCTACTACGGTTGGGACTTCCTTAACGATACCCGGTTGCTAACCCCCCGGCTGAAACAGCCGATGATCCGCTACCGCAAAGATGGACCGCTGGAGCCGGTCACCTGGGACGAAGCCATTCGCTATACCGCAGAGCGCCTGAGCGACATTAAGGCGCGCTACGGCAGCCAGGCCATTATGACCACCGGCTCGTCCCGGGGAACCGGTAACGAAACCAACTACGTGATGCAGAAATTTGCCCGCGCGGTGCTTAACACCAATAACGTCGACTGCTGCGCCCGGGTCTGCCACGGCCCGTCGGTGGCCGGCCTTCAGCAGACCCTGGGCAACGGGGCGATGAGCAACGCCATCGCCGATATCGAAAATTCCAGATGCCTGCTGATTTTCGGCTATAACTGCGCTGACTCTCACCCCATCGTGGCGCGTCGGGTGCTGAAGGCCAAACAGCGCGGCGCCCGGATTATCGTCTGCGATCCGCGCAAAATTGAAACGGCGCGTATTGCCGATCTGCACCTGCAGCTCAACAACGGCAGCAATATGGCGCTGGTTAATGCCTTTATCCACGTACTGCTGGAAGAAGAGCTCTACGATCGTGCCTGGGTGGCGCGCCATACCGAAGGGCTGGAGGCGCTGCGCGAAACGGTGAAAAACTACGCGCCGGAGTCGGTGGAAGGCATTACCGGCGTGCCCGCCGCGGCGATACGCCAGGCCATGCGCCTCTATTGCGCAGCCCCCTCCGCTACCGTGATGTGGGGCATGGGCGTCACCCAATTTGGCCAGGCGGTGGATGTGGTCAAAGGGCTCTCCAGCCTGGCGCTGCTCACCGGCAACCTTGGCCGCGAGCACGTGGGCGTTGGCCCGGTACGCGGCCAGAATAACGTCCAGGGCGCCTGCGACATGGGCGTTCTGCCGGATCACTTCCCCGGCTATCAGCGGGTGGACGATCCCCGGACCCGGGCCAAATTCGCCGCCGCCTGGGGCGTCGATCCGGCCGCAATGGATAACAAAATCGGAGTACGCATCACCGATGTCCCGCATCTGGCGCTGGAAGGGAAGATTAAGGCGTACTACATCATGGGAGAAGATCCGCTCCAGACCGAGGCCGATCTGGGGCTGGTACGGCGTGGCATCGAAGCCCTCGACCTGCTGATCGTGCAGGATATCTTTATGACCAAAACCGCCGAAAAAGCCGATGTGCTGCTGCCCGCCACCTCATGGGGCGAGCACGGCGGTATCTTTACCTGCGCCGACCGGGGCTTCCAGCGCTTTGAGCAGGCGATTACCCCACGCGACGACGTTCGCCGCGACTGGCAGATAATCAGCCAGATAGCCAGCGCCATGGGCTACCCGATGCACTACGACAGTAATCAGCAAATCTGGGATGAGATGCGCGAACTCTGTCCGCTGTTCTATGGCGCCACCTGGGAGAAAATCGGCGAGATGGGACATCTGCAATGGCCCTGCCCAACCCTGGAACACCCCGGCACCCCGTGGCTGTACCAGGGCGGACGCTTCGATACCCCCAGCGGTAAAGGACAGCTTTATGCCGCGCCATGGCGGCCGCCCGCAGAGCAGCCCGATGCCGACTACCCGCTGGTGCTCTGCACCGTGCGGGAGGTGGGGCACTACTCCTGCCGCTCAATGACCGGCAACTGCGCGGCCCTGCAAACCCTGGCGGACGAGCCTGGCTTTGTGGCCATTCACCCTCAGGATGCCGCCCCGCTGGGTATTAAAGAAGACCATCTGGTGCGGGTGGCTTCACGGCGCGGCGAAGTCTTTTCCCGAGCCCGCCTGAGCGAACGGGTCAACCCCGGCGCGGTATACATGACTTATCAATGGTGGATCGGCGCCTGTAATGAACTGACGCAGGACAATATGGATCCGGTCTCCCATACCCCGGAAACCAAATACTGCGCCGTCAGACTGCTGCCCATCGCCGATCAGGATCGGGCGGAAAGCGAGGTGCTTGCCGCTTATAGCGAGATGAAAGCGCGGCTGCGCGCGGCGGCGGAGCCGGTAATGCAGCCATAACAGACGCAAGGTTATGAATCTGACAGGAACGGAAATCCGCATACGCGGAAAAGTACAGGGGGTGGGCTTCCGCCCCTTTGTCTGGCAGCTGGCTCGCCAGCTTGGCCTGCGCGGCAGCGTCTACAATGACGGTGCCGGTGTCGCGATTCGCCTTGTGGAGAATGCAGCGCCGCTGCTGGCTCGTCTGAAAAGCGACTGCCCACCGCTGGCCCGCATCGATAGCGTGGAAAGTCGCCCGTACCGCTGGCGGCAGCTCCCTGGCGACTTTCAAATCCGGGACAGCGCCTGCGGCGCCATGGCGACCCATATCGCCCCGGATGCCGCCACCTGTCCCGACTGCCTGCGCGAAATGAATGACCCCGGCGATCGCCGCTATCGCTATCCCTTTATTAACTGTACCCACTGCGGCCCGCGGCTAACCATTATCCGGGCCATGCCCTACGATCGCCCCGCCACGGCCATGGCCGGTTTCCCCCTGTGCCCCGACTGCGCGCGCGAATACCGGGATCCGGCCGATCGGCGCTTTCACGCTCAGCCGGTGGCCTGCCCCCGCTGCGGCCCACAGATACGCTGGCGCGGCGCCGATGGCAGCCAGGCCGACGGCGAAGCGGCGCTACAGGCCACGCTCGACGCGCTACGGGCCGAGCTTATCGTGGCAATTAAGGGCGTGGGGGGCTTTCACCTGGCCTGCGACGCCACCAGCGAGGCGGCGGTACAGCGCCTGCGTCTGCGCAAAGGTCGCCCGGCCAAACCCCTTGCCGTGATGTTGCCCGATGTCCAGGCCCTCAGCGAACCGGTCGCGGCCCTGCTCGCCACCCCGGCGGCGCCCATCGTTCTGGAACAAAAACGCCTTCTGCCAACGCTGTGCGACAGCATCGCGCCCGGGCTAAATCAGGTGGGCGTTATGCTGCCTTCCACGCCGCTGCATCATCTGCTGATGCAGGAGATAAAGCGTCCGCTGGTGATGACCTCCGGCAACGCCAGCGGCAGGCCACCCGCGCTGGACAACGATCGGGCGTTAACCGAACTGGCTGACATCGCCGACGGCTGGCTGCTGCACGACCGTGCGGTACTGCAACGTATGGACGACTCGCTGCTTCAACGTGACGGACGGATAGTGCGCCGGGCCAGAGGCTTTGTGCCGGACGCTATCGAACTGCCGCCGGGTTTCTCTGACGCGCCCCCCACCCTGTGCGTCGGCGCCGATCAAAAGAACACCCTGTGCCTGCTGCGCGAGCGTCAGGCGATACTCAGTCAGCATCTGGGCGATCTCAGTGATGATGCAACGCTGGCGCAGTGGCGCCAGATCCGGGATCGTCTGTGTCGGCTTTACGACTTTACGCCGCATCACGCGGTGGCCGACGCCCACCCCGACTACCTTAGCGTTCGGCTGGCACAGGAGAGCGGGCTGCCGCTGCTACGAGTGCGACATCACCACGCCCATGTCGCCGCCTGTCTGGCAGAGCACCGCTGGCCGCTGGAAGGCGGCCCGGTTATCGCACTGGCGCTGGATGGTACCGGCTGGGGGGAAGACAGGCTATGGGGCGGCGAATGCCTGAAGGTGGATTACCGCCGCTGCCAGCATCTGGGCGGGCTGCCCGCGGTGGCGCTTCCGGGGGGCTCCCTTGCCTCCCGTCAGCCGTGGCGCAACCTGCTGGCGCATCTCCAGGCCTGGGTGCCGGACTGGCAGCGATTGCCTGAGGCGCATGCGCTGCTGTCTCACCCCTGGCAGCCGCTGCTCAGAGCCTGCGAACGCGGCATTAACGCACCGCAGGCCTCATCCACCGGACGACTGTTCGATGCCGTCGCCGCTGCGCTGGCATGCGCGCCCGGAAAGTTGAGCTACGAAGGCGAAGCCGCCTGCCTGCTTCAGGCGCTGGCGGAACGCCACGGCCCGGTGACGCACCCGGTCACCCTGCCCCTGCGCGGTAACCGACTGGATCTGGTGACTTTCTGGCATCAGTGGCTGAACTGGCGCGCCGCGCCCGGCGCCCGGGCCTGGGCCTTTCACGACGCGCTGGCCCACGGACTGGCCATGCTTGCGCGCCATCATGCTCAAAGCTCAGGCCTGGATACCCTGGTCTGTACCGGCGGCGTCATTCATAACGCGCTACTGCGCACCCGGCTGACTTACTGGCTGGGCAGTCTGCGCTGTCTGTTTCCGGCGCAATTGCCTGCGGGCGATGGCGCCATTGCTTTTGGTCAGGCGGTGATTGCCGCCGCTCATTTTTCTTCACCACAGGATAAATCATGATGTTGACCCGACTACTGCGTCTTCCCCTTCGCGCCCGTCTGCTGCTGGCGGCGCTGGTTACGGCGAATCTGGCCGCCTGGGCCTGGGCTATTGCGGCCTTTCACCAGAATGGCGCGCTGATGGCGGCCAGTCTGCTGGCCTGGTGCTACGGGTTGCGCCATGCGGTCGATGCCGACCATATCGCCGCCATTGATAGCGCCACCCGTAAAATGATGCAGCAGGGTAACCAGCCCTGGGGGACAGGCGCCTGGTTTTCGCTGGGCCACTCCAGCATAGTGGTGCTGGCGACCCTGGCTATCGCCATTACCGCCACGGCGTTCCAGCACAATATGGCCTGGTTCCACAACGTAGGCGGCACTATCGGGACCGCCGTTTCGGCGCTATTTCTGCTGGCCATGGCGCTGGTCAATCTGGTGATTCTGCGCAGCGTGTGGCGCGACTTCCGGCGCCTGAAACACGGAGAATCGCTGGCGACAGAGGGAGAAGGCGCCCTGCACGGCGGCGCCATGCACTGGCTGTTCCGCCCGGCCTTTCGCCTGGTGAATAAGAGCTGGCATATGTATCTGGTGGGCTTTCTGTTCGGTCTGGGGTTTGATACCGCCACCGAAATCGGCGTGCTGGGCATCTCCGCTGCCGGGGCTTCCGGCGGCATGTCCATCTGGTCGATTCTGGTCTTTCCGGCACTGTTCACCAGCGGGATGGCGCTGATCGATACCCTGGACAATATGATTATGGTGGGCGCCTACGGCTGGGCCTTCCATAAGCCTCAGCGCAAGCTCTACTACAACATGACCATCACCGGTAGCTCCGTTGCCGTGGCGCTGTTTATCGGCGGCCTGGAAGCGCTGGGACTGCTGATGGATAAGCTGTCGCTGAGCGGCGGCTTATGGGATCTGGTGGCTGCGATCAACGATCGTCTGGGTAATGCCGGGTTTGTAGTAGTGGGGCTGTTTATCGTCTGGTGGCTGGTTTCGGTACTCAACTACCGCCGCAAAGGCTACGACGCCCTGAACACCCATTAATTCCCCTTCCGGCGCGCGCCTGCGCGCCGTTTTCCCTCGTCACTTCCCCCTTCCTCCGACACGTCACTTCTGTCGATGCCGTAGAAATAACTGGTATAAACCTTAAAAATCAATATATTAAAATATGGCATGGCTTATGCATTACAACCGGAGACGGTGTCTGTGACACCAGGACTGTTGACCGGAGCAAAGCGATGAAAAAAGTCATCACGGTTTGTCCCTATTGCGCGTCGGGTTGCAAGATCAACCTGTGCGTCGATAAGGGCAAAGTCGTTAAAGCCGAGGCCGCCATGGGGGTAACTAACCAGGGCGATCTCTGTCTGAAAGGCTATTACGGCTGGGATTTTATTAACGATACCCAGATCCTGACCCCGCGCCTTAAAACCCCCATGATTCGCCGCAGCCGCGGCGGCAAGCTGGAGTCGGTAAGCTGGCAAGAGGCGTTGGACTACGTAGCGGATAAGCTCACCGCCATTAAAGCCAAATATGGTCCGGACGCGATCATGACCACCGGATCATCGCGCGGTACCGGCAACGAAACCAACTATGTGATGCAAAAGTTCGCGCGGGCCGTTATCGGCACCAATAACGTGGACTGCTGCGCTCGCGTCTGACACGGCCCTTCGGTTGCAGGTCTGCACCAGTCGGTCGGTAACGGCGCTATGAGCAATTCCATTATCGGTATCGAAAATGCCAGTCTGATCTTCGTTTTCGGCTACAACCCGGCGGATTCCCACCCTATCGTGGCGAATCGCGTGATCAAAGCGAAGCAGAAAGGCGCCAAAATTATTGTCTGCGATCCGCGCAAGATCGAAACGGCGCGCATTGCCGATCTCCACCTTCAGCTTCATAACGGATCCAACATCGCGCTGCTGAACGCCATGGGTCATGTGATTCTGGAAGAGGATCTCTACGATCGCGCCTTTGTGGCATCCAGAACGGAGGGACTTGAGGAATACCGTAAAATCGTCGAGGGCTACACCCCCGAATCGGTTGAGAAAATCACCGGCGTGTCGGCCGCCGATATCCGTAAAGCGGCACGCATGTACGCCGCCGCGGAAAACGCCGCCATCCTTTGGGGCATGGGTGTTACCCAGTTCTATCAGGGGGTGGAAACCGTACGTTCACTCACCAGTCTGGCGCTACTGACCGGCAACCTGGGTAAACCCAGCGCGGGCGTAAACCCGGTTCGCGGCCAGAATAACGTGCAGGGCGCCTGCGATATGGGGGCATTACCCGACACCTACCCGGGCTATCAGTACATTAACGATCCGGCCAACCGTGAAAAGTTCGCCGCCGCCTGGGGCGTGGATTCCCTGCCCGCTCATACCGGCTACCGTATCAGCGAGTTGCCGCACCGGGTCGCCCATGGCGAAGTGCGAGCCGCTTACATTATGGGGGAAGATCCGCTCCAGACCGATGCCGAGCTGTCGGCGGTGCGTCAGGCATTCGACGACCTGGAACTGGTGATCGTCCAGGATATCTTTATGACCAAGACCGCCTCCCGGGCCGATGTGATCCTCCCTTCCACCTCCTGGGGTGAGCATGAGGGGGTCTACACCGCGGCGGATCGCGGCTTCCAGCGCTTCTTTAAGGCCGTGGAGCCGAAGTGGGATCTGAAAACCGACTGGCAGATCATCAGTGAAATCGCGACCCGAATGGGTTACCCAATGCACTATGAGAACACCAAAGCGATCTGGGATGAACTGCGTCACCTGTGTCCGGAGTTCTACGGCGCCACCTACGAGAAAATGGGCGAGCTGGGCTTTATCCAGTGGCCGTGCGTGGATGAATCCGAAGCCGACCAGGGGACCGACTTCCTGTTTGAGGAGCGCTTCAGTACCCCGACCGGTCTGGGTCAGTTCTTCACCTGCGACTGGGTGCCCCCCATCGACCGCCTGACCGACGAGTACCCGATGGTGCTGTCGACGGTGCGCGAAGTGGGCCACTACTCCTGTCGTTCAATGACCGGCAACTGCGCCGCGCTGGCGGCCCTGGCCGATGAGCCCGGCTATGCGCAGATCCACGCAGAGGATGCCGCCCGATTGGGTATTCGCGACGAAGATCTGATCTGGGTCTGCTCACGCAAAGGCAAGGTTATCACCCGGGCACAGGTCAGCGAGCGCCCCAATAAAGGGGCGGTCTATATGACCTACCAGTGGTGGATAGGCGCCTGTAACGAACTGGTTAGCGAAAACCTGAGCCCGGTAACCAAAACTCCGGAGTTCAAGTACTGCGCCGTGCGCGTGGAACCGATAGCCGATCAACGCAGCGCCGAACAGTATGTGATTGATGAGTACAGCAAGCTGAAAGCCCATCTGCGGGAAACCGCGCTGGGTTAATTCCCCTACTGCGGCCTGCCTTGCAGGCCGCAGACTCTCCCTAAAACGAATTCATCTTCTGCGGATTCAGGGCATTTATCGCGCTGCTCCAGGCAAGGCCGCCTCCCGCCAGCCAGCTATCGGGCAGAAAAGAGAGCGGAAAGTCGCTGTGGCGAAAGCGCGTTAAGCGGGTGAAGTCGTGATTCTTCCCCAGTACATCATCACTTATCGCCTTACCGATCCTGACGCTCTGCCCCACTCCGTGTCCGTTCCAGCCGTGTACCGCATACAGAGGACTGGACCCGGCGCTACGGGTACAAACCGGCATGCCCGAACGGGTGATATCAAACCTGCCGCTCCAGCACAGCGCGGCCCGTAGCTGCGGACACTGGGGAAACACCGATCTCAGACGGCGCTCAATCCGCCTGGCGGCAGCGTCATTCCCCATCCGCCGACCGGTGCCCAGGCCGCCAAACAACAGGCGATCCTCCCCATAGGCCCGGTAGTAATCAATCTGCACCCGGGTATCATAAACCGCCAGACCGCCGGGCAACAGCGAGTGGGAACCTTCCGGAATCGGCGTCGTCAGAGCCAGATAAGTATAGAGCGGTAGCGTTACGGCCCGGTGGGCGGGTAGTAGCGTCGGGGTATCGGCATGAACCGCCAGCACCACCGCCTTCCGGGCCAGCAGCCGCCCCGAAGGCGTGGTGATCATATAGCCGCGACGTTCGGGTTCAATCGACAGCGCCGGCGTGTGCTCATAAGTTCTGCCACCCAGCGCCTGGTAGCCCTGCCACAGTCCGTACAGCAGCTTCAGCGGCTGAATCTGCCCTCCCAGAGTATCCAGCAGCGCGCCGTGGTAGCCGCTGGCGTTGATATAGCGGCCGCACTCCCGGGCATCGATCAACCGCGTGGAATCATCCCCCAGAGCGGCGCGTGCCGCGCTTTCCTGACCGAGCGCCCGCAGATGACCCGGGTGTACTGCCGCAGTCAGGTGCCCCGGGCGGTATTCGGCATCAATGCGATATTGTTCCATGAGCGACGTCAGTAGCCCCATGGTTTCCATGGCGGCAAAGGACCATAGCCAGCGCGCTTCATCGGCGGGAAAGGTCTGCTGAATATCCTTTGCCTTCCAGCGCGCCAGCCCCGGCACCAGTTGACCGCCGTTACGGCCAGATGCGCCCGCCCCCAGAGTGGCTTTTTCCAGCAGCGTACAGGCGACGCCGGACTGCGCCAGATGCAGGGCGGTGGATACGCCCAGCAGCCCTCCCCCAATAATCGCCACTTCCGTTTCTGTCTCTTCCTCCAGCGGCGCATTGCCGCAACCGGGCAGCAGATCGCAGGCGTAAACGCTGAAATCTGGCGCTGACGGCGGACGGTACGGCATCAATCCCCCTTAATCCGGAAAACATCAGGAATACTGATAGAAAAAAAGCTGACTGCCAGAAACCTAAACGGTGATGGATGGATTAATCATAGTAAAGATGCCGGTTCGCTGCCTGAAAGCAGCCAATAACCGGCATCGTGAAGGATAAATAATATTGATTTATTAGCTCAAAGACTTCGCTTTACGGGCAGCTTCTACCAGCCCATCCAGCCACTCCTGATGACCGTTAATCATCGGATTGGGGCGGGTCGCCGCCAGTGCCTGAGCCGGTTTGCCGTTCTGAGTCTCCTGGGTCAGGATACGTACCCGACCACCGGGCAAATCTTCCAGTAGCCAGGCATGCAGCACGTCCAGACGGGTATCCCCTTCACCGTCCCAGCCGTGCCAGGCCAGACGCGCCGGTTGTCCGGCTTTCGGGGGAACACACTCGGTCACCTGCGATTCCACCGGAAAACCGAAGGTTTTAAAGAAGAAACGAACATCCTGCGCCAGCTCAGGGCCTTTATTATCGTAAAAGCGAACGTCCGACGCGTTGCTGTAATAGCCAGGCCACTTCGACGGGGTGCTGAGCAGCGGCCAGATATCCTGGACGCTCAGCCCGGCCACAATCATTTCGTTAGAAGCGAAGTTATCGCAGAAACCCGGTTCAAAGCCTTCCGGCCAGTGAATGGCATTTATCATCATCATCTCCTCAAACAAAGCCGATCGCAGCAAAGTAGCGATACCGGCTTAATTGGTGACCATGATTATCGGCGCCATCAAGATATAAGACCAATTGCGATGAAAGATAAAGCGTATAAACAGAATTTATATCTTAATCCGCTGCGGGCTGGCATAGCGACACCAGCAGGCTGCGGATCCAGCGCTGGGCCGGATCGCGATGATTACGCTCGTGCCAGGCCATACTCTTGATAAAACCCGGTACTGCCAGAGGAGGCTCCAGCAGAGTGAGACCCTCTGCCTGTTGAGCCAGACGGCGCGGCACCATGGCTATCATATCGGTAGTACGCAGCACCTCCAGCACCACCAGAAAGCTGCTAACCGCCATGCCAACGCGCCGTTCACGCCCAATAACAGCCAGCGCATCGTCGGTGACGCCGTGGAAACTGCCGTGCCCCGACACCAGGATATGCTCAAGCTGACAAAAGCTCACCAGTGAAAGTTCGCCTTCTGCCAGTGCCGGATGGCCGTTACGCAGCATGCAGACATACTGCTCCTGATAGAGCTCCCGACCGTGCAGCCCTTCCTGCGTAGTCTGGGGTGTAACCAGCGCCAGATCGATATCGCCGCGTTCAAACTGAACCGCCAGCCGGGCGCTGTCCACCGGAATGACCGCCACCCGAATGCCCGGCGCCTGCTGTTTCAGCGCCGCCATCAGCGGGACAATCACCGCCTTCAGGGCATAATCCGTGGCCGCGATGGTGTACGTCATTCGGGCCTGCTGCGGATCAAAGCACGTCGGCGTCAGTAATCCGCTAATATCGGCCAGAATCTGTTTAACCGGCCCCGCCAGTTCCCGGGCGCGCAGGGTAGGCACCATGCCGTGGCGGGCCCGGACGAATAGCGGATCGTCAAAGTGATCGCGAAGCCTCGTCAGCATGCCACTAACCGCCGGTTGGGTCAGCGCCAGCCGCCGGGCGGCCCCGGTCACACTGCCTTCATCGAGCAGTGCGTCCAGCGCTTTCAGTAAGTTGAGATCCAGTTTCCTGATATCACTGTGCATAATGGCTAAATTGATACTCATAACAAAATCAGTGTTCATAGCCTGGCACATCGTCGCACTGCCGTATAGCGGCCCCGCAGCCTGGTAGGTTCAGCCCCTTTCCGGTACAATAGATAGCCTGCTAACACACCCGACAATGAGGTGATATGCGTTTGAATACCCACGTTTTTTCTACGGAACCCCGCCCCTTTTTATCCCCCGGAAAACGCTGATGGAAATCCTCTGGCTTTTCGGCGCGGCATTTATCGCCAGCGCCCTTGGCGGCGTTCTGGGTATGGCCAGCGGCATCTTTATCGTACCGATTCTGACGCTCTTCTTTCATACCAGCATTCATGCGGCGATTGGTGCCAGCATTGTGTCGGTGATCGCCTGCTCCTGCGCCAGCGCCGCCCCCTTTATCCGCAGCCGTCTGACCAATATCCGGCTCGCCATTCTGCTGGAAACCGCCACCACCCTTGGCGCCCTGAGCGGCGTCTTTCTGATCGGTCTGGTTTCCACCCGCTTTCTTTATGGGCTGTTTACCGCGGTACTGCTAATTTCCGCCCGTCAGATGCTGGCCCGACGCAGGGAGGCCGTTGTGGATGCAGCACCTTCTTCGGACTGTCTGGCCAGTCGACTACGACTCCACGCCAGTTACCCCGAAAGCAGCAGCGCAGAGCGCACCTATCAGGTGGGCAATGTGCCGCTGGGGATGTCTCTGATGTACGGTGCCGGGCTGATTTCCGCACTATTGGGGATTGGATCCGGGGTGCTGAAGATTCCCGCGATGGATGCGGCGCTCCGGCTGCCGATTAAGGTATCGTCCGCCACGTCTAACCTTATGATTGGCGTCACGGCGGCAGCCAGCGCAGTGGCCTGGTACAGCCGCGGCGAAATAGACGTTAATCTGGCGGGCCCGGTGGCGCTGGGTTCAGTGGTCGGCGCACTGCTCGGTGCCCGGCTACTGATGTGGCTGCCGGCCGAAAAACTGCGGCTGTTCTTTGTGGCGGTTCTGATACTGCTGGCCGGGCAGATGCTGATGAGCACCTTCGGGATTCAATTTCCGGGAGATTTATCATGAAACGTGCCGAAAATCACCGGGCGATAGCGCTGCTGCTCTCCTGGGGCAGCACCCTCTCTACGCTGCTGATTGCCGCAGGGATAGCGCTTACGCTCTGGCCGCTGGCACCGCTTCCCTTGAGCGGTAGTGATATTGTCAGGGCAGGAATTCTGGTGCTAATTCTGCTGCCGGTGGCCCGGGTGGTGTTGATGCTGATAGGGTTTATTCGCCAGCGCGACGGGCTGTATGCGCTGATTGCCGCACTGGTGTTGATGATTATCGCTGCGGGTGCGTGGCTGGGGTAAAAGCGGGGCAAAAGCCCCGCTATCTCACACTCAGAATGACATCGTCACCCCCGCATAATAAGCGCGACCGGGTTCGTTATAGGTCGACGCTCCCTCGTTTTCACGATACAGCCGCTTATCCAGCAAGTTACTAACACCGCCATTCAGACGAAGATTCTGGTTAATTTTATAGTTCACGCCAATGCCCACAATAGAATAGGCTCCCACCTCTTTAGTAGACATACCATCAACCCCCTCTTCTTTACGCATTTCGGCGTATTCACGCGGCTTTTGACGCCCGTAGAAGGTCCAGTTCAAATTGGTGGAAAGCTTATCCGTCACCTGCCAGTCGAGCATGGTGTTGACCGTATACTTCGGAATAATCGATAGCGGATTACCGGTGTCTTTGTTTTCCGACTGAATCATATAAGTCGCGTTGGTACGCCAGTTCAGCACGTCGCGCATTACCGGCACCACCAGGTTGGCTTCCAGCCCTTCCACTACCGCTTTGCCGCCGTTTTCCCAACGCAGAATGTTGTAGCCGTTGGAGGCATAGCCAATCAGCTCGGTTCCGGAGACTATCTTGTTTTTATAATCGTTACGGAAATACGTGATTCCCGCATCCCAGCCGTCGTAAGTAAATTCCAGGCCGATCTCTTTGTTAACGCTGATTTCAGGTTTCAGGTTACTGTTACCCATCAGATAGCAGCTACCGGAAGCAATATTGTTCGGGCAGCCGTTGCCACGGGTACTCAGCAGATAGCCTTCACTGGACTGATACAGGTTCGGCGCCTTAAACACCCGGGCGATCCCCGCCTTAATCTTGAAGTAGTCACCCAGCTCCTGCGATGCATTTAAACTGGGGCTCCAGTTCGAGCCAAATTCGGTGTGGTAGTCGAAACGTAGCCCCGGAATAATATTGGTGCCCGGGCGCAGCTCAATATTGTCTTCAAAATAGGCGGCGGCGGTATTGGCGCTGTTTTTACTGCTGCGCTCGCTGGCATCGCCGGAGATCGAGCCTATCGTAGTACCGGACGCATTGGTCATCGACATCGAATTAGGATCGTCCAGCGCCTCGCGGTTCCACTCCGCGCCCAGAGTGATGGTCTGGTCAAACAGCAGATTCAGCGGCAGGTTCACCTCGGCCAGCGAACGGTAGCTTTCCAGTTTGCTGGTATCGTAGTCGGTGGCGTTAATCATCCCTTCGACCTTACCACCCGCCCCTTCCTGCATCCGGGTGTTATGGGTGTTTTCGTAGTAGAACCCCAGTTTTGACTGCCCCCAGTCCCAGATACCGTTATGGGTTATGCCGTAGTTCTGGCGGTACATCCGGTTGGTCTCTTTCCCGTAAAGCGTGGAGATCAGACCGTCCGGGCTGACGTTGCTGTTACTGTACTGGGTATCCCCGGCGTAGATGTTGCCCTGGCGACTGTATCCCGCTTCAAAGTCGATGATCTGCCGGGGAGACAGCTTCCAGGAGACCATGGCATTAATGTCTTTATTGCGCACCCCTTCGCGCCCGGCGGCGTAAGAGCCATTCTGGGCGGTATTAATGTCGGCGGCGTCGGCATCGGTTTTATTGATATTGCCGTACAGGCGCATAGTCAGCGCATCCCCGGCCAGTGGCCCGCTCAGGCTAAAGTTGGCACGTTTAGTGGCGCCCTCCTGGTCATTCTCCGGCTGATTAGTAAACAGCGACAGCGAGCCGTGCCAGTCGTTAGACGGTCGTTTGGTGATGATATTCACCACGCCGCCCGCGGCGCCTGAGCCGTAGCGAGCGGCGGCGGGACCACGCAGCACTTCGATACGCTCGACCATTTCCGGCGGTACCCAGTTGCTGTCGCCACGGGTATCTCTTTCGCCGCGCCAGCTGTAGCGCACAGAATTACGGGAGGTCACCGGAATTCCGTCAATCAGTATCAGCGTGTTTTCTGGCCCCATACCGCGAATATCAATCTGGCGGTTATTGCCACGACTGCCGCTGGCGCTGTTGCCGGTCAGGTTAACCCCTGGCATTTTGCGGATGATATCGGACAGATCGTTTACCGGCGGATCCTTTTCGATATCGTCGGCAGTAATGATGGAGACCCCAGGCTGCTGTTTGAGCTCCTGCTCCGCAGTGGCCTGTACCACCATCACATCTCCATCCCCGACCGAAGAGTCATCTGCGGCAAACGCACTGCCGCCCGCCAGGCTGGCAATCAGTACAGCCAGCGGTGTCTTGATGTAATTTTTATTAATAAACATGACGTTATTTTCCATAATGTAACCAAATGAAAGGCGCAAATCGGGATGATAATGATAATCCTTATCATTACAATCCAGGGTAATGAATCTCCTTATTTTCTTCACAATTTCTTCAGCACTTGAGGCTACGGGGAAGAGTTCGACATCAACAACGCATGAGATAAATCTGTGGTTTTAATCAGCCCAAATGAAAAACCCACAGGACAATTCAACATCCGGCTATTAAAAGTGAAAAAACGGACATGAAATAATATTCATTCAAAAGAAATAAAAATGCATTAAAGGATAACTAAAATCGTCTCAGGGAAGAAAATCAAACATAAGAAAAAGCCATAGAAAATATAAAAAAAGAATTTTAATTTGCAATGCAAAAGATAAAGCCGTCAGCGTAGATAAAAATACGTTTTAATATACATTAAGTTAGATTCAATGCTAAAATATCAGGGGAGGCTTCACTCGCTTAAAAAAACAAAAAAATACTGTCTAAAAACCATAAAAAACATAAACATAACAACACTCATCCTGGCTCATACGTCTATCAGATGATTCAGCAGGCTGAACATCAGGGATGTACGATCTCACGTAGTAAAAAACAGGACTGCAATACCTGCACCAATATTCAGGATATTAATATGAGCTGGTTTGTCGATGCCTTTGCCACTTATCTGTACGGGCTTAAGGTGATAGCTATTGGTCTGGCCTGCCTGATGTTTATTAGCGGTCTGGACGACCTTTTTATCGATATCGTTTTCTGGTTGCGACGAATCAAACGTGCCCTCACGGTATACCGTAAGCATAAGCCAATGGACTACCGGGAACTGTACAAGCCCGATGAAAAGCCGCTGGCTATCATGATTCCGGCCTGGAACGAAACCGGGGTCATCGGCAACATGGCCGAACTGGCGGCCACCACCCTGGACTACGAGAATTACCATATTTTTGTCGGCACTTATCCTAACGATCCGGATACCCAGCGCGACGTCGATGAAGTGTGCGCTCGCTTTCCCAACGTGCATAAGGTGGTCTGCGCCCGTCCCGGCCCCACCAGCAAGGCCGACTGCCTGAACAACGTTCTGGATGCCATTACCCAGTTTGAACGCAGCGCCAGGTTTTCCTTCGCGGGCTTTATTCTCCATGACTCAGAGGATGTGATCTCCCCCATGGAGCTGCGACTGTTTAACCATCTGGTGGATCGCAAGGATCTGATTCAGGTTCCGGTTTATCCGTTTGAGCGCCAGTGGAACCACTTCACCAGCATGTCCTATATCGACGAGTTCGCAGAGCTGCACGGTAAGGACGTTCCGGTACGCGAGGCGATTGCCGGTCAGGTACCCAGCGCGGGCGTCGGCACCTGCTTTAGCCGCCGTGCCGTTATGGCGCTGCTGGCGGACGGCGACGGTATCGCCTTCGACGTACAGAGTCTGACCGAAGATTACGACATTGGCTTCCGCCTGAAAGCCAAAGGCATGAAAGAGATCTTCGTGCGTTTTCCGGTGGTGCGGGAAGAGGATAGCCAGCCCCGGCGTTTTTTACAGAGTCGCCGCACTTCCAACGTCATTTGCGTACGGGAATATTTCCCGGATACCTTTACCACCGCCATGCGCCAGAAATCGCGCTGGATCATCGGCATCGTCTTTCAGGGGTTCAAAATCCATAAATGGAGTAGTAGCTGGACGCTGAACTACTTCCTGTGGCGCGATCGCAAGGGGCTTATCAGTAACTTCATCAGCTTTATCGCCATGATAATTATGCTTCAGTTGCTGCTACTGCTGGCCTACCAGCGCCTGGTGCCGGATGCCTGGCAGTTCCTGTCCATCTTCTGGGGTAGCGCCTGGCTGGTCACACTGCTGTGGATCAACGCCATTCTGATGACCAACCGCATCCTGCAACGCATTATCTTCGTTACCATCTATTACGGCCTGGGTCAGGGGCTGCTATCGGTTCCGCGTCTGTTATGGGGCAATCTGATTAACTTTATGGCCAACTGGCGCGCGCTGGTCCAGGTGCTGCAGCATGGGGATCCGCGCCGGGTCGCCTGGGATAAAACCACCCATGATTTCCCAAGCGTCACCGGGCAGAACCGCGCGCTGCGGCCGCTGGGCCAGATTCTGATTGAACAGGGCGTACTGACCGAACAGCAACTGGAAGATAGCTTGCTCAATCGTATTCCCGGCCTGCGTTTGGGTGGCACCCTGGTCAAACGTCGGCTGGTGACGCCATCTCAACTGGCCCGGGCGCTGGCTGAACAGAATCAGGTTCCCTGGGAGGAGACAGATACCCGAACCCTGTCTGAATCCCTGATTGCACAGGTTCCAGCCCGCGTCGCCCTGCGTTATGCCGTACTGCTACTGCGCATGGAAGGGGATACGCTGACCCTCGCCAGTGAGAACGGTATCGATCCGGTATCCCTGGCCGCGCTGGCGCGCAAGCTCGACAAGAAAATCGACTATGTCATCGTCCCCAGAGGCTGTGTGGTAACCGGCCTGCGCTACTGGTATCTTTCCGGGCGCAAAAACCGTGAACACGACATGCTGGACAGTGCCGTGGCCCACGGCTGGCTGACGCCCGCGCAGTCGGAACAGATCTGGCAGCAATACCAGGCGGACCAGTTTCTGTTCGCTGAAATACTGACCGGGCTGGGTGAAATCAACAGCGCGGCAATGAACGCATTGCTGCTGCGCCACGAGCGCAGCGACATGCAGCTCGGCGCTTTCCTGGTGGGTGAAGGCGTTATCAGTCAGCACACGCTGGACCGGGCCCTTGAGCTGCAAAACGAGCTGCAAACCGCGATTGAGCCGCTGCTGACCGAAGCGGGTCTGTCCCGGAAACAGGTAAACCAACTACAGCAGGAGGCCGCATGAAACCGCGCTCGTCTAAACGACTGGCGGCGGCCAGCCTGCTGATCGTCTCCGCCCTCTACAGTTCTGCACCGCTGGCAGAAAATGCCTCTTCGCTGGAACTGAGCGAATACCGCTACTTCGTGATTTACCCTCACTTCGAAAAGGCGCTAAAGGCGCAGAAAAATAACGACGAACAGACGGCGCTGCGCGAATTCCAGCACATCCACAAGCAGGCGCCGGATAATATTCCCCTTACGCTCTATCTGGCTGAAGCTCAACGTCATTTTGGTCACGACGATCGGGCCCGGGCGCTGCTTGACGCTCAACTGAAAAAGTTTCCCAACGATGCCCGACTGGCCCGCGCCCTGAACGCGATTCCGGTTAAAGTGGCGCCGGTCACTAACCGGGAGCAGCTACTGGCGCAGCTACAGCGCTGCGAACAGTCGCCCACCCCCCAGTGCCGCAGCGAAGTGGGCCAGAACGCCCTGCGTCTGAATGAACGGGATATCGCCGTACAGCAGTTGAACGATACCCGCTTTGCCGCCAGCGAACCGGGAAAACGGCTACGTCAGGATATTATTGGCCGCGCTATCCACCAGCAGGCGTGGGAACAGGCGGACGCCATGTTCAGCGTCCTGGCCCGGGAAAAGTCCCTGACGCCAGCCCAGGAAGCGCAGTGGTTTAACGTGCTGATTGCCGGAAAGCGGGACGACAGGCTACAGCAGTTACAGGCGCAGGGGCTGATGAACAGCACCGAACAACGCATTAACTACGCGACAACGCTGGCGGAACGGGGCGAACGCCAGCGCCTGGCCCGCTATCTGGCGCAGCCCCAGCCCCGCTTCCAGAGCGCCGGGGATGAAAAACGCTGGCTGTATCTGCTTTCGCGCTACAGCGAAAACCCCAGGTCCGCCCTGGCCGGATTCCAGCCGCGCTTTGCGGAAAACCAGCGCTATCTGGCGGGCGTCGAGCTGCCCGAACTGCTACGCGAGCGCCGCTACCAGGAAGCACAGCAGCGCCTTAACGCGCTACCGGCCGACGAGTGGCTGAATGAGCGTTTTGCCCTGAGCATCGCGCTGGGCGATAGTCAGAACGCCGTTGCTCTGGCCCGACGTTTGCGGGTTCAGTCGCCGGGCAATCTGGCGCTGCTGGACAGCCTCAGCTACCAGCTTATCAGCATCGGGCAACAGCGGGCGGCGGCCGATATGCTGTTAACCGCCTGGCCCTGGCGCGACAATGGCGCGCAATCTGAACGCCTGTTACAGCGACTTATCGGCCTGATTCAGCGGCATCCCGACTGGGCCAGTCCAACGCAAATGGCCAGCCTGCTACGCCCCCATGCTTCGCCCGACAGGCGTAACCTACAGGCCAGACTGCTTAACGTTAACAGCGATTGCGGGCAGGTCAGAGCGCTGCTCGGCGATCTATCTCCGCGCTATGACGCTGCCAGTTGGCAGTTGCTCGCCACCTGCTACCAGAAAACCCTGCCGGGCATGGCGCTCTATGCTTTCCAGCAGAGCGAGCAGCGCCAGCCCGATAAATTTACCCACAGCGCCGTTGCCCTACAGGCGTGGGAAGTTCAGGACTATCGCCGCGCCGTGCAGGCCTGGTCGACTATCCCACCCGCAGAGCTGGATAATCCGGCGTTGTTTGCCGCAGCCAACAGCGCCCAGGCCGCCGGAGATGCCGCGGCCAGAGATCGCTGGCTGGATGAACTCCGGCTACGGGGCGCTACCGAAAATGAAGCTTACTGGTGGCTGCACTCCCGCCGTTATCTGCCCGGCCAGCCACAACAGGCACTGGCCGATATCAACAAGGCGCTGGCCATCGAGCCCACAACCCGGGCGCTGCTCTCCCGTGCGGAGATCTACCGCCAGCAGGGAGAACCTCGTAAGGCGCTGGCGAATCTCCAGGCGGCAGAAAAACGCGAGCCTGACAATGCCGCCATCCAGGCGGCGCTGGGCTATTCGCTGTGGGACAATAATCAGATGAGCCCCGCCCGCAAGGCGCTGGAAAAGGCGCTGGCCAGCACCCCGGACGACCCGACGCTGGTCAAACAGCTGGCCTATGTTAACCAGCGGCTGAACGACGGGAAGCAGACGCGCCATTACGCCGAACGCGTGGTGGACAATATCGATTATGCCGCAGCGGCTCAGCCGCTGAATGACGACCAGCGCCAGGAGCGCTACAACTTCCGGCGCCTGCATGAAGACGTCGGGCGGCGCTGGAGCTTTTCGCTCGACTCAACCGTAGGCCTGCGTTCCGGCGCCACCAGCGCCGCCAACAATAATCTGGGGGGCCAGCCCGGCCAGTCGTACCGTAGCTACGGGCAGATGGAGGCGGAATATCGCATTGGCCGCAATATGCTGCTCAACGGCGATCTGCTTTCGGTTTATGGCCGTCTCTATGCCGATACCGGATCCAGCGGCGTGGTGATGCCGGTTAAAAATCCGTTCCTCGGCACCGGCGTGCGCTGGAAGCCGCTGCGCGACTATATCTTCTTCCTGGCGCTGGAACAGCAGATCCCGCAGGGCAACGGCGCCGAATCCGACACCATGCTGCGCGCCAGCGCTTCGTTCTTCAACGGCGGAAAATATAGCGACGAATGGCACCCCAACGGTCGCGGCTGGCTGGCCCAGAATCTCTATCTGGATGCGGCGCACTATATCCGCCAGGACAACCAGGCCTATACCGCCGACTACCGCATTAGCTGGCACCATAAGGTGGCGCATGGACAGACGGTAGAGCCTTATACCCACGTTCAGGCATCCGCCTGGCGCGACGGCTATACCCGCACCACTTACCTGGGGGGCGTGGGGGTACGCTGGAATACCTGGAGCGGCGAAACCCGCTACGATGCCTGGCCGCATAAGGTCAGCGTCGGGGTGGAATATCAGCGCACTTTCCGCACCGTCAATCAGAGCGCCGGCGAGCGTAATAATCTCTTCCTGACCCTGGGGGTACACTGGTAAATGAAACGACTTCTCTCCCTGTTACTTTGCGCCACGCTGGCATTCAGCGCCGGCGTCCAGGCCATGACCGCGGTGATTTATCAGCCGCAGCTCCGGGATCGCAGCGTCGCACTGCCCCAGTGGCAGCAGCTTATGGGCCAGCTTCGTCTGCAGGGCTTCGATACCCTGGTATTACAGTGGACCCGCTACGGCGACGCCTTTAACGACAGGCAAGGACAGAAATGGCTGATGCAGCGAGCCGACGCCGCCCGCCAGGCGGGTCTGAAGCTGATTGTGGGCCTGCACGCCGACCCTGACTTTTTTACCCGCCAGATTCAACCGCCCGCAGCTCAGGAGAACTACCTGAACCAGTTGCTGTTCCGGGATCTGGAGCAGGCCCGGCAGTGGCTGACCGCTGGCGCCCATATCGATGGCTGGTACCTGAGCGCCGAGGTGGACGACCTGCACTGGCGCACCGACGAATCACGCGAGAAATTGATGGCGTGGCTCTCCAGCTCACGCCGTCAACTGGCGACCATTGCCGACAGACCGGTTGCCATCAGCAGCTTCTTCGCCGGGAATATGACGCCGGACGGCTACCGGCAACTGGTGAGCGAGATGGCGGCGACCGGCGTCAGAATCTGGGTTCAGGACGGCGCGGGCGTTGGCAAACTGAGCGCCACCGAGCGCCAGCTCTACCTCGATCGCAGCCTGTTTGAGGGTGCCGCTCCCGGCGCAGGGGTGGTCTATGAAATTTTCCGCCAGACCTCCGGCGCTGATGCGAGCTTCAGCGCACGGCCTGTGTCTGAACAGGAATTTCGCCAGATCTGGAACCGTAGCCGCAGCGGGTCACAGGGTAAAGACCGGCTATTCTTCTCGCTGCGCTATTTGCCGCAGGCCAGAGGGATTCTGGCCTATTAACTTCGGCGTGAAGCTTTAAATGATAAAAACCGACTGAACGTCATGATTCGATGAAATATGAGGCGACAGTGGCTATTCCGTTCACCGGTTCCGAAACCGACATAAGGGAAATCACCTTAAAGTGAACGGAACCTTCACCAGCGCGGCATATTCTCCCCTCACACAGCACTGTCGTGAAAATAACGCCACTGTGACGAGCCCTCTCCCCCAGGGAGGAGAGGGCTGGGGTGAGAGGAAACGTACCAGAGCCGTCTGTTACCTTCTCCCCACTCCCTTATCATGCCCTCTGCGCGCCGCGGCCCGACGACGCTTATCCAGATCCTTAATCAGCCGGTTAATCTCGGGAGCTGCAAACATCGCCTCCAGCGTCTGACTCAACTTTCGCCGCCAGTTCGGATACTGGGAGCTGGTGCCGGGTACATTAACCGGCGTCGCCATATCCAGCCAGTCCTCCGGCTGTAGCCCCAGCAGTCCGCTATTACTGTCGGCGATATAGCGCTGCATCGCCCGGTTCAGCACCGGCGACATCGCCATACGCCGCGCCTGATGCCCGGTACGCTTCGCCAGACAGCCGTGACGATGCAGGGCATCGAGCAGCGTCTGCTTCGCCTCCTCGCGATCCGCATACAGCCCTTCCAGGACTTCCGCATCCGGGTAAAGACCCAGCTTCCGCCCAAGGGTCAGATCGCCGCTTTCCCAGTAGCCGCGCAGGGTCGGCATATCATGGGTGGTAACCACCGCCATTGCCTGTTCTGGCCACGCCTCGGGGGCGCGCACCTGATTCTGACTATCGCGTTCGAACCACAGCACCTTATAGGAGTAAACCCCGCCTTCACGCAGCTTGCCGACAATCTCCGCAGGCACGGTGCCCAGATCTTCACCGATCACCATACAGCGGTGACGATGGCTTTCCAGCGCCAGAATTGCCAGCAGGGAGTCCACCGGATAGTGCACATAGGCGCCGCGATCCGCAGTTTCCCCATAGGGGATCCACCACAGGCGCAGTAGCGACATCACGTGGTCAATACGCAGCGCGCCGCAGTTTTCCATATTGGCGCGCAGCAGATCGATAAAGGGCTCCCAGGCACGCTCCTCCATCACATGAGGATTCATTGGCGGCAGACCCCAGTTCTGGCCCAGCGGGCCCAGAATATCCGGCGGCGCGCCGACGGAGGCCTTCAGGCAGTACAGTTCGCGATCGCTCCAGGTCTCGGCACCGCCTTCCGCCACTCCCACCGCCAGATCGCGGTACAGGCCAATCGGCATCTCCAGCTCGCCGCACTGGCGCCAGCACCCGGCAAACTGAGACCAGGCCAGCCACTGTAACCACTGCCAGAACGCCACTTCGTCAGCATGCTGTTGACAGAATTCCGTCACGGCGGGGAGATGGGCTTCGCGATACGCTTCCGGCCATGCCGGCCAGCCCCAACGACCGCCGTCTTCCGCCATCTGGTGCGCGTGTAACGCATCGAAGGCCGCCTGCCAGTAAAGACTGTCGCCGCGCTCGCGCACAAAGCGCTGCCAGGCAAGTAGCGATTCATCCTGTTCATCGCGCAGCGTAAACCGGCGCCATGCCAGGCGCAGAGCGGCAATCTTCAGGCGAGTCACCGCCGCATAGTCCACCCATTCGGCATCGCGCGCCGCCGCCAGGCTGGCGCGGGTGCCTTCGGCCTGCCACCAGCGCTGTGCCTCCTCGCTCAGACGGAAGTCCTCCACTGCCTCAACGTCGATATAAATCACGTTGAGCCAGCGGCGCGATGAAGGGCTGTACGGGCTGGCGCTTTCCGGGTTCGCCGGGTACAGCGCGTGTATGGGGTTCAGACCGATAAAACTGCCGCCGCGCTGCGCCACTTCGCTCAGCATCCGCTTCAGATCGCCAAAGTCGCCGATTCCCCAGTTGCGCTCCGAACGCAGGGTATAAAGCTGAACGCAGGCGCCCCACAGCTTGTCGCCGGTGTTTAACGCATCCGGGGTATAACAACGCCGGGGAGCGACAATAATCCGGCAGTGCCAGCGAGCCTCCTGCTGAACCAGCGTCAGGCTGTGGTAGCCCATGGGCAGGTCGCCCGCCAGTTTCAGACCGTGGCCGGCCCGCACCTTACCGTTGTAATGCTGCTCGCCCTCTTCGGTGGTGAGGTGCCAGAGGTACTCCCCCTTCCCCGCCACCGGCAGCACCATACTGCTGCCCACGATAAAGACCTTTACGCCTGGCACCGGCGCCGCGGTTTCGCGATGCGAAGCCGCGGCGCCATCCATGGCTTCCAGCAAACGCTGTCGGGTCTGGTCCGCAATGGCCTGCGGCTTGCCGTGAGCATTAATGTAGCTTGCCGCAATGCCCGCAGCGGCGGCAGCCTGTTCAAGACGTTTGCTTTCCATGGCGTTTCCTTCTTTCACAATTAGCGCTTTGCCTGCCAGATACGCGCCTGATAGTCGCGGATCGAACGGTCAGAGCTGAACATACCGCAGCGAGCCGTGTTGAGGATCGCCGCGCGGGTCCATGCCTGCGGGTCGCGATACAGCATCTCAGCCTGCTTCTGAGCGTCGGCATAGGCGGTGAAGTCGGCCATGACCAGGTAAGGATCGCCCCCCTCTTTGCCCAGGCTATGCAGCATCTGGTCGAACGCGTGCTTATCGCCGTCGCTGTAAATACCCTGCTCCAGCTCTTTCATCACCGCATCCAGCGCCTTATCGCCCTTACGCCACTTAAGCGGATCGTAGCCCTTCGCTTTCAGCGCTTTTACCTGCTCAACGGTATGGCCGAAGATAAAGATATTGTCGTCACCGACCTGCTGGGCAATCTCTACGTTAGCGCCGTCCAGGGTGCCGACCGTCAGCGCGCCGTTCAGCGCCAGTTTCATATTGCCGGTACCGGAAGCCTCTTTACCGGCGGTCGAAATCTGTTCGGAGATATCCGCTGCCGGAATCAGGCGCTCCGCCACCGATACGCAGTAGTCCGGCAGGAAGACCACTTTCAGCTTATCGCCCACTTTCGGGTCGTTATTGACCGCCTCAGCCACCTTGTTAATGGCGTAGATAATGTTCTTCGCAAGATAATACCCCGGCGCCGCCTTGGCGCCGAACAGGAAGACGCGCGGTACCCTGTCGGCCTGCGGGTTTTCACGAATCTCTTTATACAGCGCCAGAATATGCAGCAGATTAAGGTGCTGGCGCTTGTACTCATGCAGGCGCTTGATCTGCACGTCAAACATCGCCTGCGGGTTAATGTCGATACCGGTACGCGCCTTCACGAATTCGGCCAGACGCACCTTGTTACGCTGTTTAATCGCCTGGTACTGCTTGCAGAAAGTCGCATCGTCGGCAAAGGCTTCCAGTCCGCTCAGGGCATCCAGATCGTTGGCCCATTCGCGCTTGAGCGTTTCATCCAGCAGCTTTGCCAGTTCCGGGTTGCACTGCTTGATCCAGCGGCGCGGCGTGATGCCGTTGGTTACGTTATGGAATTTACCCGGCCACAGCAGGTGATATTCAGGGAACAGATCCTTCACCACCAGTTCGGAATGCAGCGCCGCCACGCCGTTGACCGCAAAGCAGCTCACCACGCACAGGTTCGCCATCCGCAGCTGGCCGTCATGCAGTACCGCCAGCTTCGCCCAGACCGCTTCATCTCCCGGCCACTGTTTCGCGACCTGCTTCTTAAAGCGAACGTTGATTTCCCGGACGATCTGCATATGACGCGGCAGCAGGGTGCGCACCAGGCGCTCATCCCAGCACTCCAGCGCTTCCGGCATCAGGGTATGGTTAGTGTAAGCGAAGGTACGGCTGGTGATGGACCAGGCGTCGTCCCAGCTCAACTGGTGCTCATCCAGCAGCACCCGCATCAGTTCAGGAATGGCGATGGTCGGGTGGGTATCGTTTAGCTGAATCACTTCATAATCCGGCAGCTCCATCAGCTTGCGCCCCGCCTGGTGATGGCGGCGCAGAATATCGGCTACCGAGCAGGCGCACTGGAAATACTGCTGCATCAGACGCAGTTTCTTGCCGGCCTGATGGTTGTCGTTCGGATAGAGCACTTTGGTCAGCTTTTCGGCATCGATGCCCTGCTGCTCCGCCTTCAGGAAATCGCCATCGTTAAAACGGGTCAGATCGAAGGGATGGGCATGCTTCGCCTGCCACAGGCGCAGCGGCTGTGAGATCCCGTTGCGGTAACCGATGACCGGCAGATCCCAGGCTTCCCCCTTCAGCACAAAAGCCGGTTCCCAGCGCAGCTTTCCATCCTCTTTCACTACCTTACCGCCGATGCCCACCTGAACGTCCAGCGCTTCATTATGGCGGAACCAGGGGTAACTGGCGCGCTGCCAGTCATCCGGCGCTTCCATCTGATGGCCGTCGTTAAAGGACTGACGGAACAGACCGTACTGGTAGTTCAGGCCATAGCCCATCGCCGACTGCCCTACCGTCGCCATGGAATCAAGGAAACAGGCCGCCAGACGCCCCAGGCCGCCGTTCCCCAGCGCCGGGTCGGTTTCCTGCTCCAGCAGGTCGCTCAGTTCGATGCCGTGTTCGCTCAGCACCTCTGCCACCTCGCCGTACCAGCCCAGGTTCAGCAGGTTGTTCCCGGTCAGACGACCGATCAGAAACTCCATCGAGATGTAGTTCACGTGACGCTGGTCCGCTTTGGCTTTTTTCTGCGGGCGGGCGGACAGCAACTCTGCCACAGCGCCGCTCACCGCATGCCACCACTGGTGCTGCGTCATCTCCTGTGCGGCATGAAGCCCGTAATGTTGCCACTGACGCGTCAGGGCGGCCTGAAACTGCGCTTTATTAAATGACATGGACATAGGTAATCGGATTCCTGTAATGATTGAAATGCTGTTTTCGCTAGTGTGCCAGGCTGCCCACAGCACTTCCTCATCCCGAGGGGGATTAGCCTGGGAGGAGGAGTGGGGATGAGAAAAAAGTGTGATCGAGACCACTCAAAATGGCCGGTATCACCCGTTATTCATGCTCCCTTGCCAGGATTTATCCGATCTTCACACCGGGTAAATACAGTGTCCCTTCATGGCAAAATGACATCAGGTAACCGCATGAAAATATTATAATTAGCGTTTATTGGCTGTCAGGTTATTATTCTGATGAAATAATTTCATCACCTGACTAATTAATTGCGCAGACAATGATGATAAGAAGTCACTTAATTTCAACCGACATACATTTCTTTAACCAGATTTAATTTGCTATACCGGGCAGGCAGTCAGGAAAAGTCTCGGGTGGCTCAGGCTGTAATGTAAATAACGAGGAAAACTGTGATAAGGCGCAACTTTGCCGGGGTAAAAAACGCGCCGTGCTTGCATTGCAGGATAATCTGATCGAAGTTATGTAATAATTAATTTCGAGGTGTAAAAAAAATCAGGTTAGAGATGGCCTGGCCGCTATCTCGTTTCTGATTGACCACCCTTTCCTGTACGGTAACGTCATTGAGTATGCTGATTCCTTCCAAATTAAGTCGTCCGGTCCGACTCGAGAACACGGTGGTTCGCGATCGCCTGCTGTCCAGGCTTGGCGGCGCGGGGAATTATCGTCTGGTGCTGGTCACCAGCCCGGCTGGCTACGGCAAAACCACGCTGATCTCCCAATGGGCGGCGGATAAAAGCGATATCGGTTGGTTTTCCCTGGACGAAGGCGATAACCAGCCGGAACGCTTTGCCAGCTATCTGGTGGCCGCGTTACAGCAGGCCACCGGCGGCCACTGCTCCCGCAGTGAAGCGATGGCGCAGAAGCGTCAGTACGCCAGCCTGAGCTCGCTGTTCTCGCAGCTGTTCATTGAACTGGCCGAATGGCAGCAGCCGCTGTGGCTTATCATCGACGACTATCACCTGATTTCGAATCCGGCGATCCACGACGCCATGCGCTTTTTTCTGCGCCACCAGCCGGATAACCTGACTCTGGTGATACTGTCGCGTAACCTGCCGCAGTTGGGCATCGCTAACCTGCGGGTGCGCGAACAGCTGCTGGAGATCGGCAGCCAGCAACTGGCCTTTACCCATCAGGAAGCCAAGCAGTTTTTCGACCATCGCCTGAGCGCGCCCATTGAAACAGCCGACTGTCAGCGCCTGTGCGACGACGTCGCGGGCTGGGCCACCGCACTCCAGCTTATCGCCCTGTCCGCCCGCCAGAACAGCGGCGCGGCACACTACTCCGCCCGCCGACTGTCAGGTATTAACGCCAGCCACCTGACCGATTATCTGGTGGATGAAGTACTGAACAACGTCGATGACGATACCCGCCGCTTCCTGCTGACCAGCTCCCTGCTACGCTCCATGAACGACGCGCTTATCGTTCGGGTCACCGGCGCGGAAAACGGCCAGATGCGGTTGGAAGAGATCGAACGTCAGGGCCTGTTCCTGCAGCGCATGGATGGCAGCGGCGAGTGGTTTAGCTACCATCCGCTGTTCGGCAGCTTCCTGCGCCAGCGCTGCCAGTGGGAAATGGCGACCGAACTGCCGCTGCTACACCGCGCCGCCGCCGAAAGCTGGATGGCTCAGGGCTTCCCCAGCGAGGCGATTCACCACGCGCTGGCGGCCGGCGACGATATGATGCTGCGCGATATCCTGCTACATCACGCCTGGGAGCTGTTCCACCAGAGCGAACTATCGCTGCTGGAAAACTCCCTGAAATCCCTGCCCTGGGAGACGCTGCTGGAAAATCCGCGCCTGGTACTGCTCCAGGCCTGGCTGATGCAGAGCCAGCACCGCTATGGCGAAGTGAATACTCTGCTGGCCCGCGCCGAACAGGAGATGAAGCAGGAGATTGATACCACCCTGCGCGGCGAATTCGACGCCCTGCGCGCCCAGGTGGCGATTAATAACGGCGACCCCAACGAGGCCGACCGACTGGCGCGCTCGGCGCTGGAGGCACTGCCGCTGGCCAGCTTCTACGGACAGATTGTCGCCACCTCGGTCCTGGGCGAAGTGCACCACTGCGCCGGTAACCTGCAGCAGTCACTGGCGATGATGCAGGAAACCGAAGCCATGGCCCGCCGCCACGAGGTCTGGCACTACGCGCTGTGGAGCCTGATCCAACAAAGCGAGATTCTGTTTGCCCGCGGCTTTCTGCAGGCAGCCTGGGATATTCAGGAGAAAGCTTTTGCGCTGATTCACGAACAGCATCTGGAACAGCTACCGCTTCACGAATTCCTGCTACGCATCCGAGCCCAACTGTTGTGGGCCTGGGGACGGCTGGATGAATCGGAATCCTCGGCCCGCGGCGGTATGGAGGTGCTGTCCGGCTATCAGCCACAGCAGCAGCTACAGTGCCTGGCGCTGGTGGTGCAGAACGCGCTGGCGCGCGGCGATATCGATAACGCCCGCAGCCATCTGAACCGGCTTGAGAACCTGCTCGGCAACGGCGCTTACCACAGTGACTGGGTTTCTAATGCCGATAAGGTCCGGGTTATCTACTGGCAGATGACCGGCGATCGCGCCGCTGCCGCGGCCTGGCTGCGCCAGACGCCGAAACCAGACTTCGCCCGCAACCACTTTCTGCAAGGCCAGTGGCGTAATATCGCCCGGGCGCAGATTCTGCTGGGGGAGTACGACGAAGCCCATCGGGTGCTGGAGGAGCTTAACGCCAACGCTCGCGCTCTGGAATTGATGAGCGATCTGAACCGTAACCTGCTGCTGCTCAACCAGCTTTACTGGCAGCAGGACAGCAAAAACGAAGCCCAGCGCGTACTGATTGAAGCGCTAAACCTGGCCGGAGGTACCGGCTTTCTGAGTCACTTTGTGATTGAAGGCGAAACCATGGCTCAGCAATTGCGCCAGCTGATTCAACTGAATATGCTGCCGGAGCTGGACCAGCATCGCGCCCAGCGGATTCTGCGGGAAATCAACCAACATCACCGGCATAAGTTCGCCCACTTCGACGAAAACTTCGTGAGCCGCCTGCTAAACCACCCACAGGTACCGGAGCTGATCCGCACCAGCCCGCTGACTCAGCGCGAATGGCAGGTGCTGGGGCTTATCTACTCGGGCTACAGCAACGATCAGATCGCCGGTGAACTGGACGTGGCGGCCACCACCATTAAAACCCACATCCGCAACCTCTATCAGAAACTGGGGGTCGCTCACCGCCAGGAGGCCGTCGCCCAGGCTCGCCAGCTATTGCAGATGATGGGCTATAACGCGCTGTAGTAAAAAACCACCTGCGTAGCAGGTGGCATTGATAACGCCCCAGAGGAGCGTACTGAAAGCCCTACAGTTAGTCTCTGCTTGTTCTGAAGACAATAAGGCAAAGCCAAAACCTGTTGCTGACCACCTCCATAGGAGGTGGTGTTCATGCAGGGATAAAAAAAAGGTGCGCCAACGCGCACCAGTTACTGCAAAATCAGCACCGTGGGGTAGCGATTACCCCTTGCCTTTTACACTGCTGATAAAGGTGGTTCGGGCGGAGGAGGATCCCAGTCGCTCGGCTTCATTCAGCAGTTTCAACGCCTTATCAATATCGCCCTTCGCCACAGCCTGTTTAATGGCCTGGTTGAAATACGCTTCGGTATCCGACAACACCGGCCCACTCTTCGCGGCAGGCGCAGGCGCTGCGGCTGGCGTCGCTGTGCTGGCCGGTGCGCTATATACCGGGGCGGTATTGCCGACGGTTACCGGCGCCGGGCCGGAAGAACCGAACAGCGGCCCAACCAGCACGCTGGAGCTGGTGTTGGTGCTCACCTTCAGCTTCAGGCGGCCGTCGGTGACGTGACGGGCGATAGGATCCGGAATATCCGGCACTGCGTTTCCGGCCCCTTTCGCGTAAGCCTTGGCCGGATCGATCTGAACGGTAGTCTGCTGTAGATCCCGGGCGGTGGTAAAGACCAGCACATAGAGCTGCTGCTGGCCCAGCGCCGGGGTGAGCTTAAGAGTGCCTTCCAGACGATCGGCGGACATTACTCCCGGCGCCTGGTAAGTAAAGTAACTGCTGGGGAAAAAGGCCGAAGGCGTCATATTCTGGTCAAGCACCAGCACGTTAGGCGCGAAAACCTGATTTTTATTGACTTCACTGGTCAGGGTAATGGTCAGCTCGCCAATATTGGCCGGTACGCTGTATGCCGCCACCGGGCCGCGAATATCGCCGACGTTCAGGCTCTGACCGCTGCTGGCAAGATCGGTAGTCCGGGTTTTGGACTGGTTAACCGGCGTCCAGTGTAGCTGGCGTAGCTGCTCGGCGGAGACACGCGGCGCCGCGGAAGTATCCTGGGGAACGATATTCACCTCAGCCAGACTCACCGCTGGCAGAGAGGCGAACAGACCTGCGCTCAGGCACAGGGCGACGAGACTTTTCTTCATTTTCATTGTTGTCACCTGAATTTAGGGAGAGCGGCGCAAAGGTAGCCAGGCAAAAGCGCTTTACGCCCGCGCAATTAAAGCAGAGGGGAGCATTGCTCCCCTCACTGGGCTGTTACCACCAGATTTCCATCTGGGCGCCGAAGGTAAACTCATCATCGTTACCGCGGCTGTTGGTGAAGATGCCATTGCCGGAAGTGTCACGCAGCGCGGCAGTGGTCAGGTTGTCGCCATCTTTTGCGTAACCCCATTTTTCATCCCACTTAGCGTAGGTGGCGAAGACGCGGATCGCCGGACGGGACCAGATGCTGTCGCCCGCCTGCCACTGCTGAGCCAGGGTGATTTTATACTGACCGTTACGGTCACCGGTCTGCTGGGATTTCACATTGTCGTAGCCCACTTCCAGCAGGGTGCTCATGATCGGAGTCCACTTGTACATCGGGCGTACGCCCACGGTCCACCAGTCATTACCACGGCTGTTGTCGAGGTCTGTTTTCTGGAACATCGCGACGTACATCAGATCCCAGTCGTCGGCCAGGGTCACCGCACCGTGATCCAGCACGCGCCACATCTTGCCGTCGTTATTAATGCTGGAACCGTTAGCCAGGCCTTTACCGTGAGAGCTCATGGCATCGGTGGCGTACTGCAGCACAAACTTGTTATAGCCCTTCAGAACGCTCTGGGTATGTTCGGCGGTGAACATCCAGCCATCTTTAGAGGCGCCATCTTCCAGGCGATAGCCGTCACGCGGGTTCGCACGGCCGTAATCCACGCCCAGCTCCAGCATGCCTCCCGGGTTGATTTCCATGCTCGACAGACGCACGTCGAAGGTGTCGTTAGCGGTACGCTCGGCGTAGTCGCGCTGACGCTCGCTGGTGTAGTTGTAAGAGCCGCCAGCCTCAGAGGCGCGAGTGGCGGCCAGAGAAAGCTTACCGAAGCCCAGATCGACGTTCTCAAGACCGGCGCCAGGGCCGGAGATATCCCAGTAGTAGAAGTCGATCATATGGACGTCGTGACGCTGATAGAAGCGCTTACCGGCCCAGATGGTGGAGCCCGGCAGCCATTCGATCAGGTTTTTACCCTGCACATTCACTTCACGGAAGGCCGGGCTGGTATCTTCCCAGTCGTTCTGCTGGTTGATGGAGTAAGCCACATTCGTGTCGAAATAGAAGCTCTTGCCGCCCTCTTTCCACACCTCCTGGCCCAGCTTTAATTCAGCGTAAGTTTCACATTCGTTACCCAGACGGTATTTGCTCTGTGCCCCGGTAGCCTGGAAGCACTGCTGTTCACCGCCGCTGCCGGTCCAGCCAATGCCGGAACGGGCGTAGCCGTGGAAGTCGACCGCCAGCGCCTGAGCGGACAGCATGCCGGCGGCGACAGCCATGGCCAGCGGAAGTTTGCGCAGTGTTATCATCGTTATTTCTCCTGAAATTGCTTTTATTGTGTAGGCGTACCCTTAAACGCCAGGCTCCTGATGCAACCGACGACAGGCAGTACCATCCTCACGGAACAGATGGCAGCGCTCCGGCGGCAGGCCGATGGCGAATGTCGCCCCCTCCTCGACCAGCACTACATCGTTCTGGCGGTACACCAGGTTCTGCTGGATGGCGGGGATCTGAATATGAATCTGGGTTTCGTAACCAAGCTGCTCCACCACCTGAATCTCACCTTCCAGGGTGACATCGGCGATTTCGCTGGGCAGAAGATGTTCAGGACGAATGCCTAAAGACATTCTGGCGCCGACCTGAACGCCAGCACTTTCGACCGGCAGCCAGATCTGCTGGCGGTTCGGCAGTTCCACCTGCACCTGGTCGATGGCGGTAGCGGTGACTTTTACCGGCAGGAAGTTCATCTTCGGCGAGCCGATAAAGCCCGCGACAAAGCGATCTGCCGGGTAGTGATAGAGTTCCAGGGGCTTGCCCACCTGGGCAACGCGTCCGGCGTCCAGTACCACGATTTTGTCGGCCAGGGTCATGGCCTCGACCTGATCGTGGGTGACGTAAATCATGGTGCGCTTCAGGCGCTTGTGCAGACGGGAGATCTCAATACGCATCTGCACGCGCAGGGCGGCATCCAGGTTGGAAAGAGGCTCATCGAGCAGGAACACGTTAGGCTCGGCCACCAGGGTTCGGCCAATGGCCACGCGCTGGCGCTGACCGCCGGAAAGCGCTTTGGGGCGGCGGTCCAGCAGGTGGGCCAGTTGCAGCACTTCGGCCACCTGGGTTACGCGCTGATTCATCACCGCTTTCTTCGCCCCGGCCAGCTTCAGGCCGAACGACATATTTTCCGCCACGCTCAGATGCGGGTAGAGCGCATAGGACTGAAAGACCATTCCCACGCCGCGCTGGGCGGGCGGCACATCATTCATTCGGGTTTCGCCAATAAACAGATCGCCGCTGGTGATGGTTTCCAGCCCGGCAATCATGCGCAGCAGCGTCGATTTTCCGCAGCCCGACGGCCCGACAAAGACCACGAATTCCCCTTCGGTGATGTCGAGGTTAATGTCCTTCGACACCACCACATCGCCCCAGGCTTTGGTGACATTCCGTAGCTGTACGCTCGCCATGCACTTCTCCCTCATTACAACGGACCGTCCACGGACGGATATTTTCGATGTCGGGACTATGGCGGATTGCCGCAAATGGGGAATCCTCCGCCCTGATGCTTTTTTGTGGGGGAGGAGATGGGAGGATGAGGGAATGGGCCTCGGGCGGTGATGCGCGGCGGCGGCGCCATTTTCGTGATCCAGTGACCATTCCTGGCCGCCTTTTTATGTGCGCCAGCACACATTAATGGCATTTATGTTACCGGGATCACATCTGGAGGGGGTGGGGCGTAGGGGGTGGGAGGATGAGAAGCGCTTGCCCGCGACGCAGACTGGGTGCCGTACTCTATATACCTTCAAAAGGACGGGACTATGAAAATCAAAACCGGCGCTCGCCTTCTCGCGCTTTCCGCGCTGACAACGGTGATGTTCTCCGCCTCCGCGTTTGCCAAAATCGAAGAAGGCAAACTGGTCATCTGGATTAACGGCGACAAAGGCTATAACGGCCTGGCCGAGGTGGGTAAGAAATTCGAAAAAGACACCGGCATTAAGGTGAGCGTTGAACACCCGGACAAACTGGAAGAGAAATACCCCCAGGTCGCCGCCACCGGCGATGGCCCGGATATCATTTTCTGGGCCCATGACCGTTTTGGCGGCTACGCTCAGTCCGGCCTGCTGGCCGAAATCACCCCGGATAAAGCCTTCCAGGATAAAGTCTACGACTTCACCTGGGACGCCGTGCGCTACAACGGCAAGCTAATTGCCTACCCCATCGCAGTGGAAGCGCTGTCGCTGATTTACAACAAAGATCTGGTCCCGAATCCGCCGAAGAGCTGGGAAGAGATCCCGGCGCTGGATAAAGAACTGCGCGCCAAAGGCAAGAGCGCCATCATGTTCAACCTCCAGGAGCCCTACTTCACCTGGCCGCTGATCGCCGCCGACGGCGGATACGCCTTTAAAGCGGAAAACGGCAGCTATGACGTGAAGAACGTTGGCGTCAACAATGCCGGTTCCAAAGCGGGCCTGGGCTTCCTGGTCAACATGATCAAGAACAAGCAGATGAACGCCGATACCGACTACTCCATTGCCGAAGCGGCCTTTAACAAAGGCAACACCGCCATGACCATTAACGGTCCCTGGGCATGGGCCAATATCGACAAGAGCAAGGTGAACTACGGCGTCACCACGCTGCCAACCTTTAACGGCAAACCTTCTAAGCCCTTCTCCGGGATACTGAGCGCCGGTATCAATGCCGCCAGCCCGAATAAAGAGCTGGCGAAGGAGTTCCTTGAGAACTACCTGATGACCGATGACGGTCTGGATGCCGTGAACAAAGATAAACCGCTGGGCGCCGTAGCGCTGAAATCCTACCAGGAGAAGCTGGAAAAAGATCCGCGCATCGCGGCCACCATGCAGAATGCCCGCAACGGTGAAATCATGCCTAACATCCCGCAGATGTCCGCCTTCTGGTACGCCACGCGTACCGCGGTCATCAACGCCATTACCGGCCGTCAGAGCGTCGATGCCGCCCTGAACGACGCCCAGGAGCGAATCACCAAGTAAGCCAGGAGCGGCCCTGCTCTACGGGAGCGGGGCCGCAGAGCATCCCGTTACAGAGGAATGACCCCATGGATGTCGTTAAAAAGTCTTTCTGGCAGAGCGATGCGCTCAGGTGGCTGTCTATCGCCGCGCTGGGCCTGCTGTCAGGTTATCTTGTGGTTTTGATGTACGCCCAGGGGGAGTACCTGTTCGCCATACTGACGCTGGTGCTTTGCTCAGTTGGCCTCTATATTTTCGCTAACCGCCGCGCCTACGCTTGGCGTTACGTTTACCCGGGGCTGGCCGGTATGGGGCTGTTCGTCCTGTTCCCGCTGATCGCCACTATCGCCATCGCCTTTACCAACTACAGCAGCACCAACCAGCTCACCTTCGAGCGCGCCCAACAGGTGTTGATGGACCGCACTTACCAGGCGGGCAAGGCGCTTAATTTCGGTCTCTACCCTCAGCAGGATAAATGGCGTCTGGCCCTGAGCGACGGCGACCAGCACTATATTTCCGAGCCGTTCACCTTTGGCGGCGAACAGACGCTTGAGATGCACGCGACAGGGGCCCTACCGGAAAGCGAGCGCGCCACCCTGCGCGTGATTACCCAGAACCGCCAGGCGCTGGGCGCTATCACCGCCGTACTGCCGGATGAAAGCAAACTGGTGATGAGTTCCCTGCGTCAGTTTTCCGGTACCCGGGCGCTCTACACCCTGGCCGATGACGGCACGCTGACCAACAATCAAAGCGGCGTGAACTACCGACCGAACGACCATATCGGCTTCTATGAATCGGTCAATGACGACGGTAGCTGGGCCGGCGAGCAGCTCAGCCCCGGCTACACCGTCACCATTGGCTGGGATAACTTCACCCGGGTCTTTACCGATGACGGGATCCAGAAACCCTTCTTCGCTATCTTCGTCTGGACCGTAGTCTTCTCGGTGCTGACGGTAATTCTGACCGTCGCCGTAGGTATGGTGCTGGCCTGCCTGGTACAATGGGAATCCCTGAAGGGCAAGGCTATCTATCGGGTACTGCTGATTCTGCCCTACGCCGTTCCGTCGTTTATCTCGATTCTGATCTTCAAGGGGCTGTTCAACCAGAGCTTCGGTGAGATCAACATGATGCTTAACGCGCTGTTCGGCATTAATCCGGCCTGGTTCACCGACCCGAATACGGCACGCGCTATGCTGATTATCGTCAATACCTGGCTGGGCTACCCCTACATGATGATCCTGTGCATGGGGCTGCTCAAGGCGATTCCTGACGATCTCTACGAAGCTTCGGCCATGGACGGCGCCGGTCCGTTCCAGAACTTCTTCCGCATCACGCTGCCGCTGCTGCTTAAACCGCTAACGCCGCTGATGATCGCCAGCTTCGCCTTTAACTTTAACAACTTCGTTCTGATTCAACTGCTGACCAACGGCGGGCCGGACAGGCTGGGCACCACCACGCCTGCGGGTTACACCGACCTGCTGGTGAGCTACACCTACCGTATCGCCTTTGAAGGGGGCGGCGGTCAGGACTTCGGCCTGGCGGCGGCTATCGCCACGCTGATATTCCTGCTGGTGGGGGCGCTCGCCATCGTGAATCTGAAAGCCACGCGCATGAAGTTTGACTAAGGGAGAACAAACACATGGCTATGGTCCAACCCAAATCTCAAAAATGGCGACTGTTCGGTACTCACCTGCTGCTGCTGCTATTTATCGCGGCGATTATGTTCCCGCTGCTGATGGTCATTACCATTTCACTGCGCCCGGGTAATTTCGCCACCGGTAGTCTGATTCCCGATCAGATCTCCTGGGAACACTGGCGACTGGCGCTGGGCTTTAGCGTGGAGCACGCCGACGGCCGCGTGACGCCACCGCCCTTCCCGGTGTTGCTGTGGCTGTGGAACTCGGTCAAGGTAGCGGGAATTACCGCGCTGGGCATTGTGACGCTGTCTACCACCTGCGCTTACGCCTTTGCCCGTATGCGTTTCCCGGGTAAGGCGACGCTGCTGAAAGGGATGCTGATTTTCCAGATGTTCCCGGCGGTACTGTCACTGGTGGCGCTGTACGCTCTGTTCGACAGACTGGGCCAGTACATTCCGATGATTGGTCTGAATACTCACGGCGGGGTGATCTTCGCCTACCTGGGCGGCATTGCGCTGCACGTCTGGACCATCAAGGGCTACTTTGAAACCATCGACAGTTCGCTGGAAGAAGCGGCGGCGCTGGATGGCGCCACGCCGTGGCAGGCCTTCCGTCTGGTACTGCTGCCGCTGTCGGTGCCGATTCTGGCGGTGGTCTTTATTCTGTCGTTTATCGCCGCGATTACCGAAGTGCCGGTGGCCTCGCTACTGCTGCGCGACGTGAACAGTTACACCCTGGCGGTGGGCATGCAGCAATATCTGAACCCGCAGAACTATCTGTGGGGCGATTTTGCGGCGGCGGCGGTGCTGTCAGCGATCCCTATCACCGTGGTCTTCCTGTTGGCCCAGCGTTGGCTGGTTAGCGGCCTGACGGCGGGCGGGGTTAAAGGGTAACGCCTCATCATTTTTCCTGTGGCTCTCCCGGCGCTTTTTACCCTGTGCAGCGCCGGGCAGAGAAAAAGGCAATGTCACTGCCTCCCTCGTTTCAATGTGCTTTTAGCGGCCCACAGGCCGCTTTTTTTTACCTGTAATAAATTATCAGCGATGCGCTGTATTTCTGCGCTTTGAATCTGTCTCGCAATATTTAGATGAGATTTCAGTGTTATTTTATTGACGGAGAAATATGATTGCGGTGGTGCTTTATTCATGAGGAATATACCGCGCTGGCGAAGGTTCCGTTCACTTTAAGGTGATTTCTCTTATGTTGGTTTCGGAACCGGTGAACGGGTCAGGGTGGCTCAATCGCCACCACCCTGACAACCCGGGCTCCCCGGCGGTAACTCCAGTTTCATACCAATTCACGATGAACCTTTTCATGGTTCACGAAAAGCTTTACGAGCGGGATCGGGGAACGCAGATATGAGCCTGGCCTATGAACAAACCCTGTGCTACATCCGTTGTTTTGTTAACGCTGCACAGCAGGGATGCACCATGAAAAAAACAGATTCACCAGTTCCGCATGATGGCCTGTTTAAAACCTTTCTGGGCCATACCGATACCGCCCGGGATTTTCTGGAGATCTATCTGCCGCCGGAGCTGCGCAAGATATGCTGTCTGAATACGCTACAACTGGAGTCCGGCTCCTTTATTGAAGAAGATCTCCGTACTTATTTCGCCGATGTGCTCTGGTCTTTGAAAACCACAACGGGCGAGGCCTATATTTACACGCTGCTTGAACACCAGAGCAGCCCGGATCGTCATATGGCCTTTCGGCTGATGAGATATGCGATAGCCGTGATGCAGCGCCATCTGGATAAAGGACACGCGCAACTGCCGCTGGTGGTCCCTTTCCTGTTTTGCCACGGGCGCGCCACGCCGTGGTCAGGGACGCTGAACTGGCTGGAATTGTTTAATGACCCGGAAGTGGCGCATCAACTCTATACCCATCCCTTTCCGTTAATTGATGTTGGCCTGCTGGAGGATAACGACATCATGAAACATCGCCGTATGGCGATGCTGGAGCTGGTCCTAAAACACATCCGCACCCGCGATCTGGTGGCGTTTATGGAACCACTGGTCACGCTAATACTTGCGGGATACACTACGGAAAGCCAACTGGGGAAAGCCAACTGGCCACGTTAATGAACTGGATGTTACAGACCGGCGATTCGGCCCAACCACAAGTGTTTCTCAGGGAGATGGCCCAACAGTCGCCGCACTATAAGGAACTTTTTATGACTGCCGCACAAAGACTGGAACAGCAGGGAATAGAGAAGGGTATCGAGACGGGGCGCCGGGAAGGCATCAGACTGGGGGAACAAAAAGCGAAACAGGAGGTTGCCCGCAGCCTGCTGAAAATGGGGCTCCCCGTGCAGTCAGTGATAGAGGCCACCGGACTTTCTGAAAGCGCTGTTGCACAGCTCGCATCCTGAAGCGTGCAGCAATGAGTAAGCCACCGTGATTGATGACGGTGGCTTTTTTATGGTTTATCGTCTGGAAACTTACAGCGTTCAACAACAGTGCTGAAAACGGACGGAACAGCCATATTCCGCCAAATTCATCGTTAAAAGACTCACACCAGAAGATGAAACAGCACCGCAAACAGAACAATATTCGCCAGCACAATAGCCCAACCGTTATACAGCATATATTTCAGATGGGTGGACTGCGCCAGCCCCATCTGACCAAACATATCCGATGACGGAAACGGCCCAAACCAGTCCACCTGACTCGACGCCAGCAATACAGCAGTGGTTCCCTGGGGCGGCACCCCGGCGGCCATCAGCATCGGGCCGAAGATCTTATGGGTAAAGGTCATCTGCGCTACCGCGGCACCGGGAACGTGGCCGACGATATTAAAGGCGAAGATAAAGAAGCACAGCCAGGCAGGGGAAATACCTTCCAGCAGCGGCTGGGTGTAGCTCAGCAGCCCCTGGTAGGCGTTCAGACCATCCATCAGCTCCAGAATCGGGTTATACAGCCAGTACAGAAGAAACATCCATACCAGCCGCCCGCAGCCGTGATAGAGCGCCTGTAAAATCGCCGACGGCCCCAGTCCACCCACCAGCCCGGTGATTAACGCCACCAGCAGCATCACGATAATCGCGAAGCTGAAGCCCGCCTGAATCACCACGCCAACAACCGCCATCACGATAATAGTAGCGGCAAAGGCCAGGGCGCTCAGGCGACTGAGCCGCCGCCGGGCCGGGCTCTGTTCGCTCTCCTCACTACCGGAGAAATCGACCTCGTAGCGCAGTTTTCCTGCGGTCATCTTCTGAATCTGGCCCGCCATCAGCCAGCCGGTCAGCAGCGTCACGGCGCTCATCGGCAGCCCCACGCAGAGCAGATATCCGGGATAGCTCAACCCGCCCAGCTTAAGGATAGTCACGGTACTCGGAGTAAAAGGGCCGGTAAACAGTCCTACCGAACCGGCGGTCATCATCAACGCTGCCACCGTCGGCGGCGTCAGGCCCACCGCCGCCGCTACCGGAATAATGACCGCCACGATAATGGCATTACCGCCAGCCATGGTGCCCAGCGCGCCGCAGATCAGCACCGACGACGCCATAATGCCAAGCTTAACCCGGGTCTGGCTCGAAAGACCTATCCGGTGCACCACAAACTTCACCAGTTCCACCGCAGCGCCGGTTCGGGTCGCCACCTCCCCCACTCCGGCACCTAGCATAATAATAAGCCCCACGGTAGCGATAAAAGAGCCGGTGGACTTTGCCAGCATGACGCCCATTTCCGGCAGGCCGGTGGAGGTCATGATCATGGCGATCGCTATCGACGAGATCACCGCCAGCACGATATCCATTCCCGCCAGGGTCAGCAGCGCCAGGGCGACAATAGGGGTAAATCCCAGCAGCCCCAGCTCATGGCCGGGATGGGCCCGGCACCAGATGGCGGTCACAACAAACAGCGTCAGCAGCAAACCGGTAATAATATTTTTGCGGGTGAGGTTTCGCCCGGCAGGTGGGCTGCCAGGAAGCGTTGAGTCACTCATAAGGTTCCTTAAATGCCAAATCAATGCCTGCTCAGAACTTATCTTCCCTCGTTATCGTTATGGGTGAGGGTAATGGGTACAGCGGGTGGTGTTCTGAGAATCATGGGCGCCGCCTGAGCAGCAACTCAGCAGTAAAAGTAAATATTTTGCTGATTGGTTATTAAACTTATGTTAATTTTTGGACCGCCAAAAATGATTTTTTGTCTGCTGCCTATAACCCAGAGTTAACTCCTGATGAAGCTGCGCCACCTGGAAATCTTCTACGCCGTGATGACCTGCGGTTCACTTTCACGGGCGGCGGAATCGCTGAATATTTCCCAGCCCGCCGCCAGTAAGGCCCTGAAAAGCGCCGAACAAAAACTGGGCTTCCCGCTGTTTCAGCGGGTGCGCGGCAAGCTGCTGCCCAGCAGCGAAGCGCTGACGCTGTTCGAAAAGGCCCAAACGGTCTACCGGGATCTGGATAACCTGCGGCTACTGGCGGACAATCTGGCCCGGGACCCGCGGGCCAAAATCGCGCTGGGCTGCCTGCCAAGTCTGGGCCTGAGCCTGGTGCCAGGAATCGTCACCGACTTCTACCAGCAGAACGCTAATCTGGTGATGACGCTGAGTACCGATCATACTGAGACGCTTGTCAAAAAACTGGACCTGCGGGAGATCGATCTGGCGCTCACTTTTCAGCCTATCCAGCAGGGCGAGATTACCGCTACCGCTATCGCCCGGGCGCCGCTGGTGTACATTGACCGGGACTATCGCCAGGGAGCGGTCACCATGGAAGAGATAGACCAGCAGCGCTGGATCTACCCCGGCGCTCATTCGCTCTCGGCCGCCATTGCCGCTCGCCGCAACTTTGCCACTACTCGCCTGAACGTACAGACCTACTACATGGCCACCGAATTTGTGAAGCGCGGCATGGGATGCAGCATTACCGATATCTTTTCCGCCCGTCACAACCTGGCGCCGCAGATGATCCACCCGATTACCCCGCCGCTGATGATTAACCTGTGCCTGCTGCGCCGGGCAGATGTCTCCCTGAGCCCAATTACCCAAAAATTTGTCGATTTTCTCTGCCAGCGGCTGCGCGATCAGCTTCAGGAAATTAACCTGGAGTTATACCCCGAAAATAAAAATTCAATTGCGCAGTACGGGTAAATGCTTTGACATAAATACCGCATTCATTAGCGGAAGTGTCAGGGTATGAATAAGCGTATTGTAGTGGTGGGCGGCGGCGTCATTGGATTAGCGACGGCCTGGGTGTTAATTAAAAGCGGACATCAGGTTCAGTTGCTGGAGCGTAATGCCCTGCCCGCTCGGGCAACCAGCTTCGCCAACGGCGGCCAGCTCAGCTATCGCTATGTGGCCCCCCTTGCCGACCGCGGCGTGCCGTTACAGGGCATAAAATGGATGGGTAAAGCCGACTCGCCGCTTAACCTGCGCCTGAGAATGTCACCCGATCAGTGGTGCTGGCTGCTGCAATTTCTGCGGGCCTGCCGCCGTCAGACCAATAAAATCAACGGCGCCCATATACTGCGTCTGGCGCTGCTCAGCCGCCAGATAATGCAGGAGTGGCGCGATGAGGATACTCTGGCGGACTTCGACTGGCGGCGCTCGGGAAAATTAATTATTCACCGTCAGGATGATTCCCTGAATAAAGCGGTGCAGGGTATCGATCCTCAGTTTCAGCAGCATCTTAGTCACGATGACTGTATTAAGCTGGAGCCAGCCCTTGCCCATATCGGCAAACAGATTCGCGGTGGTATCTATTCGCCGGAAGATGAAACCGCAGACTGTTATAAATTCTGCCAGGCGCTGCTCGAAAAACTGACCCACAGCGCCAGCTTTACCCTGACCACCCGCTGTGAAGTACAGGGGATGAAGCGCCAGGGGGAGAGGATTCGCGCGCTGGAAACCAGCCAGGGCACGATTGGCGGCGATGAATTCGTGGTGGCGGCCGGTAACGGCAGCGGCGCGCTGCTGGGTAATGCCGGAATACGGGTGCCGCTGTGCGGACTGAAGGGCTACAGTCTGACGCTGCCTTATCCGCAGCGACCCGGCCTGGCGCCTGACGTCAGCGTGACCGATTATGGTCATAAGGTGGTCTACGCCCGGCTGGGTGACAGGCTGCGCATCGCCGCCATGGTCGACATCGGTTACGATGGCGATGAAATCCGCCCGGCGCGTATCCAGGCGCTGAAACGCATTGTCGCCGCCAGCTTCCCTGACTTACAGGGGCTGGATCAGGCCGAAATCTGGACCGGCATGCGGCCTTCCACACCGGCAGGTCCGCCGATGCTGGGGCGCGCCGGTTATCAAAATCTGTGGATGAACCTTGGTCAGGGCAGCCTGGGCTTTACGCTCGCCGCCGCAAGCGCGACGGTGCTTGGCTCGCTGATCCATGGCGAAGCGCCATCCATCTCTGTACAAGGCCTTACATGGGAGCCATAACATGAAAATAACCCGCAACAATCCCCAGCCGCGACTTTCCGCCAGCGTTAGCTGGGGCGAACTGATTTTTCTGTCAGGCCAGACGCCGAAAAGCAGCGAACAAGACATCACCCTGCAAACCCGGGAAGTGCTGGAGAAGATCGATAGCCTGCTGAGCGAAGCGGGCAGCGATAACCGCCATATTCTTTCCGCTCAGGTATGGCTGAAGAATATGTCCCGCGATTTCGCTGCCTTTAACGACGCCTGGGTCGCCTGGCTACCGGAAGGTCACAGCCCTGCCCGCGCCGCAGTTCAGGCGGAAATGGCGCGTGCGGATATTCTGGTTGAAGTGATGATTACGGCGGTGAAAGCCTGATTTTCACCCTAAGCCCCCTCCTGACAGATGGGAGAGGGGCCTCCTTCTTTATCACTCAAAGCGATAACTTAACGTCATCCCTACCCCATAGTTGCGGCCGGGAGCCGGTTCAAAATAACGACCGTTGCTCTCGTTAACGATAACCGAGCCGACATAGTCGCGATCGAACAGGTTATCGACCCGCCCCCAGACATCCAGCAGCCAGTTATCCTTCACGAATTTATAGCCGGTATTCAGCCCCACGGTGGTGTAGCCCGGCGCCGAGGCGCTATTAGCGTCGTTGGCCTGAATACGGCTCAGATAGCGTACTTCGCCGCCCGCGTACCAGCCCTGTTCCGGCAACCAGCCCAGCGAAGCGTAAAGGCTGTTACGGGCGATTCCCGGCATTCGGTTGCCGCTTTTGATATTGGCGCCTGCGTCCTCACGGTAGGTGGCATCCAGCAGCGTCCAGGCAAGCTTCGTGCGCCAGCTATCCATAAACTGCTGATCCCAGGCCAGCTCCACGCCGCGGCGCCGGGTTTTGCCCGCGTTCTGATAGCTGGTGCGCCCGTTATTACTGCTGGCGACCACAATCTCGTCGCTGGTATTGGTTTCAAACAGCGCGGCGCTAATCAGCCCGTTGCCTACCCGCATCTTACTGCCCACTTCTACCGTATTACTGGTGGAAGGCTTCAGTTTAAAGTTCAGGCCGCTCTGGCCATCGTTACGGTATGAAAGTTCGTTGATGGTCGGCGTTTCATAGCCGCGCCCAACGGAGGTATAGACATTCCAGGCGTCGGTCAGCGTGTACTTCAGCGCCGCGGCGGGCAGCCATTTGTGATAGCTGGCCTCGCCGCTGTCGTCGCCGTTGCCCGGCACCACATAGTGGTCGTTAGAGTCGAACCAGATGGAGCTGTAACGCACCCCGGCGTCCAGCGTCAGGCGCTCGGTTAGCTGCCACGAGGTCTGTAAGTAGGGGTCGACGTTCCACATCAGGTTGCGCTCTTTGCGGCGCAGATCGCCCTTCTCCCCCAGGGTGTAGTGGCCGTTGCTGTAGATAAAGTTTTCATAGCCCCGGCGCTGCTCGGTCATGGTTTCGTAATCGATACCAGCGGTAAACGATACCGGCAGCGGCCCTTCGGTCATGCGGTGAGTCCAGCGGGTATCGATGCCCTGATAATGGCGGGTCAGATCGATAACGCCCCCGGCGTGCTGGCGGCTACGTTGCTGAACAAAATACGGGATAGACTGATACTGCACGGTTTCGCGCATCCCGGCCCAGGCCGTCATGCTGAAGTCGTCATTATCGGTAACGGCACGCTGATAGCGCAGGCCAAGCTGGGACTGGCTGACGGTTTTACGGGTGTTGTACTGCTCGGCTCGCGGCGCCTGATGCGGATCGCTGCGCCACTCTTCCCGCGTCAGCCCACCCGGGTCGTTAGCTTTAATATTGACGCTGTTAAAGCTCAGGGTCAGACTGCTGCGATCGTCAATATTGACCCCCAGCTTCGCATTGGTCAGATCGCGGTGAGCGCTGCTGTGGTCGCGAAAGCCGTGGGTGGAAAAACGCGAGGTGGTGAGATCGTAGTTGAGATCGCCAGGCGCATCGCCTTCCCCCGTCGCACCACTCAGCCGGACGCCGCTGCGCCAACTGCCATAGCTGCCGTAATAGTTGCTGGTGGAAAGCGTGGTCGGCTGGCGACCGCGTTCGGTGGTGATATTAATCACACCGCCGGAGGCATTGCCGTATAACGCGGAAAAGGGGCCGCGCAATACTTCAATGCTTTCCACCGAACTTAAATCCACGTTAGAGATCTGGCTCTGGCCGTCAGGCATGGTGGAAGGAATGCCGTCCTGATAGATGCGGATACCGCGTACCCCAAAGGTGGAGCGGGAGCCAAAGCCGCGCAGGGAAAGCTGGAGATCCTGAGCATAGTTCTGACGGTTTTGGATCTGTAATCCGGGCACGTCGCTCAGCCCTTCCGAGAGGTTGACCTGCGGCCTGGCCTGGCGCAGGTCGTCGCCATAGTCGACGCTCACCGCACCCGGTGCCGTAAGCGGCGAGAGCCCACGGTCCGGCGCCGCTGTCACTACCATGGTTTGTTCTTTCTCAACACCATTAGCCGCCTGAACGGCGGTAGCGGGAGCCAGTATCAGCGGCATGCCGACGAGTATTTTTTTCATAGTGCTATCCGTAACGCGAAAAGTGTTCGTCCTGAAATAAGGAAACGATAAAAGCAAAAGCGTAATCACAGAGTACCGGGCATTCCCGATAACTGTATAGTCCAATATCAGGATTCCGCTCACATTGGTTGGCCCCCGATCTCGTAAAAGAGGGCATCGATGAAAAACCGGCCATTCAGGAATGCAGTTCAGCGACCGTCATAGTGAAAACCAGCCGCTCGCCGTGACGGTTTTCATAGGCGTGGGCCACATCGGTTCTGGCAACCGCAGAGCAACCGGCTGCTACGCTAAGTTCTCTGTCGCCGAGGCTCAGCGTCAGGATTCCCTCTTCAACGTGCAGCAGCTCAAACGTCCCCTGAGGGTGACCGGGCGAGCTGAAGGCTTCGTCCGTAAACATCTCCCAGCGCCACAGCTCAATCATATTCGGCCCGCTGGTACCAGCCAGTAGTCGGGCGGAGCCCCCCTGTTCGCCGCGCCACAGCGTTGGGATCTCCCCGGCCTCAATCAGGTACGCCGCTGGCGTGCTGGTCACGTTCACCACATCGGCCACCGACAGCCCTAGCGCCGCCGCCACCTTACACAGAATGGCGATGCTCGGATTGGCGCTGCCCTTCTCGATTTCCACCAGCATCCCTTTACTGACGCCTGCGCGTCTTGAAAGCTCATCCAGCGACAGCCGCTGCGCCTTGCGGGTGTTTTTTATCCGCAGCGAAACCGCTTCGCTGACGCGTTCAATATCGGCACCCGAATCGGTCGATTTATTGACTTTTTTGGTCATCGGTCATTACCATGGTATAAAACAGTCAATACAGGATTATCATATGCTTTGCGTAACCCCGTCAATCGACCCGAAAATCGCCACTCTGGCCCCCGGCTTTCGGGCGCTCAGCATCGCGGTAACTGCCGCCCCTGTCGAGAATCCGCATGTCGGCCAGCAGGCGCTGAATCACGCCTGCGCCGTGGCTGCCAAGGGTGGCGCCCCCTGGGCACAGGCGCATCTGGCCGCCTGGGACGAGGTCTTTAAAGCCTTTGGCGCCAAACCCAAACGCACGCCCTGCTCCGCCGCAGCGTTATTAAAACGCGTTCAGCGCGACGGCATCCTGCCCGCCATCGATCCGGTGGTCGATCTCTATAACGCCATCAGTATTGAATACGCTATTCCGGTCGGCGGGGAAAATATTGCAGCTTACGTGGGCGAACCGCGACTGAAGATCGCTAACGGCACCGAGCTTTTCGACACCGTGAAAGAGGGCGAATTGTCGCACGAGCTACCGGAACCCGGCGAAGTGGTATGGTGCGACGATAAAGGCGTCACCTGCCGACGCTGGAACTGGCGTCAGGGCGTCAGAACCCGCCTGTGCGCCGATGACGAACGTATGTGGTTTATTCTGGAAAGCCTGCCGGAGATGCCGCTGGACGCCCTGCAGGAAGCGGGAGACAAACTGTGCGAGGGGCTGATACGGATGATGCCCGGCGCCAGCATCAGTAAAACCTTGATCGGCGTTCAGGCATAAAGGCTACCCGGCTGGCACACTGGATCTTTATGTACGACAAATTGTGTCGTTCACGCATTAAGGAACAAAATATGACCCTGTTTCTCAGCAGCTTTATCTTCGACAAAGGGGAGTACGACGACGACTTTTACCGTCTCGATGGCTGGATTGAAAACTTCACCAAAACCCTGACTGATTTTATCGGTATGGAAAGCTATACCGATACCGCCAGCGGCCGCATCATCAATAACTATTACTGGCGCAGCCGGGAAGCCATGGAAATCCTGATGACCAACGTTGAGCATCAGAAGGCAAAACAGCAGAACGGGCGCTGGCTGGAAGGTTACCAGGTGATCATTGCGCAGATAGAAGGCGCCCATAACCATCATCTTTCTCATCCTCTGGCGAATTATCCGCTACGCTATAGCGGTATTCCTGAAACTTCGGGGCAATAAATCCTCCCCCGATTCCGGAGGTTGAGTGTCGATTTTTACCGGCCTGAGCGCCTTTCCGTTAACCCCCCTGCGCGACGGGCTCCCTGATCAAGCCGCGTTTGTCGGCCTGATTGCGCGGTTACGCCGCGCCGGGGTCGATTCCATCAGCATACTGGGCTCCACCGGCTGTGCCCCTTACTTAAGCCAGCAGGAACGCGCTGAAGTTACCCGGTGGGCGATAGCCGCCGCCGAAGGTATTCCGGTGATCGTTGGTATTAGCGCCCTGAGCACCCGGGAAGTCGTCCAGTTGGCCCGGGATGCCGAACAGGCAGGGGCCAGCGGAGTGCTGCTGGCTCCCTTCTCTTACCAGCCGTTAACGGAAGAGGAGGTGTTTCATCTGTATGAGACGGTCACCCACCAGAGCTCCCTGCCGCTATGCGTCTATGACAATCCCAGAGTCACCCGCTTCGAGTTTAGCGACGCCCTGTACGCCCGCATTGCCGAGCTGCCGGGCGTGGCGTCATTTAAAATTCCGGGAGGCCCCGCCAACCCTAATGCCGCCAGGGAACGGGTCGAGAAACTGCGCGCGCTACTGCCCGCTCATATCACTCAGGGCGTTAGCGGCGATGCCTGCGCCGCCACCGGTCTGAATGCCGGATGCGACGCCTGGTATTCAGTGATCGGCGGGCTGTTTCCGGATCAGGCGCTGGAGATAACCCGTGCCGAACCGCCCGGGGCCATCGCCCTTTCAGAGAGGCTGACGCCGCTATGGGCGCTGTTTACCCGCTTTGGAAGCCTGCGCTGCATCGCCAGCGCTGCCGAAATTCTGGGGCTGGCGGCCCCCCCCTGCTTACCGGCCCCACTGCGGGCGCTGGAAGGGGAAGCGCGCCAGGAGCTGGCTGAAGTTCTGAAACGGCTGGGACTGGCATAATCTCCGTTTAACGCAGCGCGCTGCGTAACAGATGAAAACACTGTTCAATCAGCGGCGGCAGCGGTTGTGAATGACGCAACAGCGCCACGGTGCGGGTCAGTTCTGGCTGTTGCAACTGCACCACCCTGAGCTTAGGGTCGTTAAGATGCGTGGTGTAAAGGTGAGGCAGAATGGCGACGGCCAGTCGTGAACGCACCAGCCCGTACAGCGTTTCGATGTAATCCACCCGGTAGCGCACCGCCAGGGTCAGGCGTTGACTCTCGACCAGCGATGCCACCAGACGATGACCGTTGCCGGTTGAGAACATCGCGATATCGCGCGCGCCAAGCTGTTTCCAGGGAAGGTGCACCGACTGGGACAGCGGATCGTCGCGGTGCAGCACCGCGACAAAGGGATCCTCACGCAGCGGAAAAGCGTTGAGCGCAGCCGGCACCGTGCTATCCAGCGCGCCGACGCCAAAATCCACCCGTCCGTGTTGCAGACTCTCCATAAGCGCATCATTCGCGCGATCCAGAAACTCTACTCGCAGCCGCGGAAACACCTGAGTCAGGCGCTGCGGAATAACGGGAAACAGCAGTGAACTGACTGACGGAATCAGGCCGATCCGTACCGTACCATCGCCGCCGGCTTCCACCACCTGCTGCATATCGTGAAACCCCATCTGCGCCGCGCCAAGCACCCGCCGGGCATGAGGTAAAATCGCCATACCCAGTTCGGTCAACGATACCGCCGACGCCGTGCGGTTAACCAGCTTTCCGCCGAGTACGTTTTCAATCTGACGCAACGCGCTGCTCAAAGCGGGCTGGCTAATCGCCAGCCGACTGGCGGTATCGGTAAAATGGCGCAACTCGGCCAGCGTCACAAAGTACTGGATTTGCTTAAGCGAAAGCGCGGGCAGGCGCTGCCAGGGTTCTGTCATGGGGCGATTCCGGTGTCATTTTTATCCAGCATAACGTTTTGTTATCGGCCGATAAATTTATTCAGCTGGGCAAACGATTGCGCTGCTTTTAAAGTAGCGACTCTGTCCGTTTTTGCCGGGAACCTTTATGCCCACCTCAGTTGAAACCCGCCGCCGGGCTGTACAGGCGGCTCGTGGCGAAATCGCCTTCGATCTGTTACTGACCGACGCTCAGATCGTCGACATGGCCACCGGCGAAACGCGTCCGGCTGATATCGGCATCGTCGGCGAACTTATCGCCAGCGTCCACCCTCCCGGCAGCCGTCATGATGCGCATCAAACCCATACTCTTTCCGGCGCCTGGATTACTCCCGGACTGATAGACACCCATGTGCATCTGGAAAGTTCCCACCTGCCGCCGGCGCGCTACGCCGAAATCGTCGTGGCTCAGGGAACCACAGCTGTATTCTGGGATCCTCACGAACTGGCGAATGTGCTGGGCATCGAAGGGGTCCGCTATGCCGTCGAATCCAGCCGCAACCTGCCACTGCAGGTAATGGTGGCCGCGCCTTCCAGCGTGCCGTCCACACCCGGGCTGGAGTGCTCCGGGGCGGAATTTTCCGGCAAAGAGATGCAGACCATGCTCGCCTGGGATGAAGTGCGCGGCGTCGCGGAAGTCATGGATATGCATGGCATTCTGCACGGCAGTGAGCGGATGCAGGATATTCTGGAGGCCGGACTACGTAGCGGTAAATTGATTGAAGGGCACGCCCGGGGCCTGAGCGGCCAGGATCTCCAGGCCTATCTGGCGGCTGGCGTAACCTCGGATCATGAACTCACATCTGGCGCGGACGCGCTGGAAAAGCTGCGCGCCGGGCTGACCCTGGAGATACGCGGTTCGCATCCCTATCTGCTGCCGGAAATTGTGGCGGCGCTGAAAACGCTGCCGCATCTCTCTTCCCAGATAACCCTGTGTACCGACGATGTACCGCCGGACATCCTGCTGGAAAAAGGCGGTATCGTTGCACTCCTTAATCTGTTAATCGAACACGGGCTACCAGCCGTGGATGCGTTACGTTTCGCCACGCTCAACGCCGCCATCCGCCTGCAGCGTAACGATCTCGGCCTGATTGCCGCCGGTCGGCGCGCCGACCTGGTGGTTTTCGACTCTCTGGATCAACTCCAGGCACAGCGCGTCTATGTGGCAGGTCGTCAGGTCGCGCAGCACGGCGTCATGATGGAATCGGTAACTGGCGCGCAAACAGCGCCGCCACGCGATACCCTGCGCCTGGCCCCGCTAGCGCCCGGGGATTTCACCCTGCGTATCGGAAATATTCAGCACGGCGAGGCGCGACTGCGCCATATTTGCGGCGCGCGCTTTACCCGGTGGGGAGAAGCAGAGGTATTGATCCGTAACGGCTGCGTGCAACTGCCTGACGGATTTAGCTTTATCTGGGTTCAACACCGCCACGGCCGCCACGACGCAAAGCCGCAAATAGCGCTACTGGAAGGCTGGGGCGAGCTGCGCGGCGCCATCGCCACCAGCTATTCGCACGATTCTCACAACCTGGTCGTGCTAGGCCGCTGCCCACATGATATGGCGCTGGCCGCCAATACCCTTATCGCCAGCGGCGGCGGCATGGCGCTTACGCAAAACGGCTCGCTTATCGCTCATGTGGCCATGCCGATAGCCGGAATGCTTTCCGACAGCCCCCCTGCCGAACTGGCCGCCGCCTTCCGCGAACTGCGCGAGCGTAGTGCCGATATTGCCGACTGGGAACCCCCATACCGGGTATTTAAAGCGATCGAAGGCACCTGTCTGGCCTGTAACGCCGGCCCACATCTGACCGATTTAGGATTAACCGACGGCGCCACCCGCCAGATTGTCGATCCTGTCATTGACTGTCGGGAAACACCGACTGACGCACAACAACAAGATGATAGCCCAGGAGAGCCAAATAATGGCCAATACCACTGTTAACTCGCCCGCACCGGCCAACTGGCTGGAGCGGCGCTTTGCGCTGTATACTCGCGGCAGCAGCGTACGTACCGAATGTCTGGCCGGCATTACCGGCTTTCTTGCCGCTGCTTATCTACTGGTGGTGATCCCCAGCCTGCTGGCCAGCGGCGGTATGGATAAAAGCGCCGCCACCACAGGAACCATCGTGGTATTCGTTATCGGTTCGCTGCTGATGGCCTTCTACGCCAACCTGCCGTTTATCGTCGGACCGGGAATCGGCGGATCGGTGCTGGTCGGCGTCACTCTTTCGGACAGCGCCGGCATCGGCTGGCAAATCGGCCTCGGCATCGCCTGCTGGTCAGGGATTCTCTTCTTCCTGCTGACCAAATTCGGGCTGCGTGAAGTCGTGACCCGCTCGGTTCCCCAGTCGATCAAACTGGGCCTGACCGCTTCCATCGGCCTGTTCGTTGCGGTGTTGGGATTTCGTAACGCCGGGCTGGTGCTGGCTAACGTTAAAACCAACGCGCTGATGCTGGGCGACTTCCTGTCGCCCGGCGCGCTGGTGGCGCTGAGTGGCCTGTTTCTGGCCATTGCACTACAGGCGCGTCGGGTGCCGGGCGCCATTTTATGGGCCATTCTGTTCGCCACCCTGGTCGGCGTACCGGCAGGCGTTACCCAACTTCCGGCCAGCTTTATCGACCTGCCGCATCCCATTACGCCGGTGCTGGGCGAGATTGACCTGACAGGCGCGCTGAACATTGCCTTTCTGCCTTTTTTATTCGTCTTTTTCGCGTCAGAATTTTTCTCCACTATGGGGACAACGCTGGCGGTAGGCGGTGAGGCCGGACTGCTGGATGACGAAGGCAATATGCCGCATATCAATCGCCCGTTTATGGTGGATTCTATCGCCGCCGCGCTGGGGCCATGGGTCGGCATTCCGGCTGCGACCGCGTTGATTGAATCTTCGGCGGCGGCGGAAGCAGGCGGCAAAACCGGGCTGACCGCCCTGGCGGCGGCGACCATGTTCCTGCTGATGCTGCTGTTCACGCCAGTGGCGCTGATGATCCCTAAAGAAGCCACAGCGCCAGCGCTGATTTTGATTGGTCTGAATATGTTTAGCGGCCTGCGTAAAGTCGAACTTGGCAACTTTACCGATGGGCTGCCGGTACTGATGATGGTGATGATTACCCTTATCGCCAACAGTTTCGGTACCGGTATCGCCGGTGGGCTACTGTTCTATATCGCCATTAAAGCCGTTGCGGGCAAATGGCGCGACATTCCGGTGGGACTGTGGATATTGGCGATTCCGCTGATTTATTACTTTGCCACGCTGGTAAGACACTGACAGCCTCTTTCGTCTCCCCCGGGCGGCAAACCGCCCGGGGCTCAGATCCCCCAGAACATCAGATTTATCGCATCCTTAATCGCATTCTCATAATGGCTGAGATCGGCCAGTTCCCGGCCAGTCACGGCGATGGTCACGCTGGCCATATCAGTGGTCATTAGTCGGTAGTCATCACCGTCGAATCGAACCACCGGATACAGTTCACGGGAAACGCGCTCTGACAGCAGGCTGGCGCTAACCAATGGGATCACCATTCTTCGGCCTGGGGTATCCACTATATCGCTCTGGACGTCGACGAACAGGCGGTAGCGGCTCTCCTTCCGCTTATAGGCATAGACACGGTACTGCATCTCACCAGTCCCTGTTTTCATCGGCAAACGAGCCATTCTGTTCGATAAAGCGGGCGACCTCGGCCATCCCTTCAAGGTTTTCGGCCCGCCAGCGTTCGGCGCGCAACCGCCGGGCTTCCTGTTCCATGGCGGCGCTGACCAGTCCTGAGATATTGACCCCGGCCTCCTTAAGCTGCTGGTAGTGATCGCTGTCGACGGTCACGGTGATCCGCTGTTTCATGATGCACGCTCCGGTATGTAATTCGGGTATGCGATACAGTATATACTTTCCTCTGCAGCCGCAGTGACATAATTCGCCAGGCCGCTATTGGAGGCGCGGCCGCTACCTGCTAACGGTTAATTCAGCATCCCAGCCGCTGGCGAAACGTCTGTAGCCTCTCTTCGCTCATGCCCACCTGCTGCGCCGCTTCACAAATCGCCTGCCAGCTACCGGCATCCAGCGGAATGCCCTGCTCCAGACGTTCCCGCCGGGTATTCACTTCCCATTCGCCGGGTAACAGAATCGGCGCATCGTCGGCATGCGGCGACGCTTTAACCCACCCGGCAAAGGCCTCGGTCTGCTGTTCGCAGTCCGGCGCGCCGAACAGTTCCGGATTGATGATAATTGTCGTCATGCAGTTGAGGATGGCGTCCGCGCTATCCTGCAATGTCTCCTGATGGGTGGTTTTCCCGCCGGAAAGCGCTCCGCCCATAATTTCGCACATCGCCGCCAGGGCATAGCCTTTATGCTGTGCGAAGGTCAACAGCGAACCTAATGGCGAAACCTGCATCACGGCGGGATCGGTAGTCGGTATCCCGTCTGCGTCAATCAGGCACCCTTCCGGCACCGAAACGCCTTTGTGCCAGGCCACGCGCGTTTTACCGAAAGCGATAGCGCTGGTGGCGTAATCCAGCAGTAGCGGGAAGTCGTTTTTGCGCGGGAAAACAACGCAGAACGGGTTGGTTCCGAACCGGCTATCGCGGCCATTAAATGGCGCAACCATCGGATTACCCACCACGTTAACAAAATGAACAGAGACGAAACCCGCCGCTGCGCACTGTTCAGCCCAGTAGCCAATACGTCCGATATGGTGGGAATTGTGCAGGGCGACGGCCGCAATACCGAACTCACGCGCTTTGTCGATGCCAAGCGCCATCGCCTCGTGGGCCGCCACCTGACCAAAGGCGCCATTGCCGTTCAGCGTCACAATCGCACCGGCGTCTTTCACCACGCTGGCATGCTGGTTAATTTGCAGATGTCCCAGTGAATATGAGCGGATATAGCTGGGGATCATCCCAATGCCGTGCGAATCGTGTCCGGCAAGGTTTGCGGCGATCAGATGATCGGCAACCTGCTGCGCCTCCTGCTCATGGCTACCCATCTGACGGAAAATAGCCTGGATAAAGTCGTGCAACGTCTGCGCGTGGAAGCGATGTCCACTATTCATGGTGAGCTCCTGTTTGTGCCGGGGATAGGTTGCGTTTGTTATTTTTCAACAGGCTATGCTGCGCGCAGAGGGGCAGGAGATCAATAAGCGAGTCATAGATTTGATTCGGCGCCATAAAGAAAACCCTTCCGCCGCCCTTGCGCTGTCGGCCCACGGCGACGGAAGCGTAAGCCGCTACACGCCCAGCCGGTCCCGCAGACTGTAGTACGCGGCTCCCATAGCGGTAAAGGGAATGCGCAGGTTGCGGCCCCCCGGGAACGGATAGTGCGGCAGACGGGCGAAGGCGTCGAAGCGTTCGGCATCGCCGCGCAGCGCTTCGGCGATCAGTCTGCCGGCCAGGTGGGTACAGGTCACGCCGTGCCCGCTGTAGCCCTGCATGTAATAGATATTATTCTCCAGCCGCCCAAACTGCGGCATCCGCGACATGGTAAGCAGGAAATTGCCGGTCCAGCGGTAGTCTACCTTCACCCCTTCCAGCTGCGGGAAAGTCTTCAACATCTTCGGGACGATCAGACGTTCCACGTCATCCGGATCCCGGGCGCCATAGACCACGCCGCCGCCGTACAGCAGCCGGTTGTCCGCCGTCAGGCGATAGTAATCCAGCAGGTAGTTACAGTCCTCAACGCAGTAATTGGCTGGTATAAGCTTTTTCGCCACATCGGCGGGCAGCGGCGCGGTAGCGACAATCTGCGTGCCGCACGGCATGCTGCGCTTCGCAAGTTTAGGCTCCAGCTTATCGCCCAGATAGGCGTTACCAGCAATCAACACATAGCGCGCCGTTACCTGGCCGTGGGCCGTTTTTACGATCGCCGGTGAACCATGTTCGATTTTCACCACCGGCGACTGTTCGAAAATCCGTCCGCCATTCAGTTTGATGGCCTGAGCCTCGCCAATCGCCAGATTGAGCGGGTGAATATGGCCACCGCTGCGATCGAGCAGCGCACCGACGTAGCGCTCGCTCGCCACTTCGCGGCCGATAGCTTCTTCATCCAGCAGCGTTAACTGGCTATTGCCGTAACGCTCCCAGTTGGCCTTCTGCTCTTCCAGTGTCGACATCTGCCGGTGATTCAGAGCGACAAACAGCCCACCTTCGCGGTAGTCGCAGTCGATCCGGTAGCGACTGATGCGCTCGCGGATAATCTCACCGCCTTCGAACATCATGCTGCCCAGCATTTTTGCGGCATCGGCTCCATAGCTGCTTTCAATCACATCGATATCACGGCTGTAGGAGTTTACCAACTGCCCACCGTTGCGCCCGCTGGCGCCGAAACCGACCCGCGCAGATTCCAGAACCACCACGTCATAGCCCTGCTCGGCAAGATGCAACGCCGATGAGAGCCCGGTAAAACCGCCGCCCACCACGCAGACATCACAGTGAATGGACTCCGTCAGGGCGGGAAACGGCGCATATTCGTTAGCGCTGGCGGCATAATAACTTTCGGTATGTTCAGTCATGATTAACACTCCAGAGCAATCCAGATGGTTTTCAGTTCGCTGAATTTATCCAGCGCGTGCAGTGATTTATCGCGTCCGTTGCCGCTCTGCTTCACTCCGCCGAAAGGCACCGTCATATCGCCGTCGTTGTAGTTATTCACAAATACCGCCCCGGACTTCAGACGGCGGCTCAGGCGATGCGCCCGGGAGAGATCGCGGGTCCAGACCGCCGCACCCAGGCCGTAGTCGCTGTCATTGGCAAGCGCCAGCGCCTGCGCTTCGCTGTCGAAGCGCGTGACCACCAGCACCGGGCCGAAAATCTCTTCCCGGGACAGACGCAGGGTCGGGTCGCTGACCGCGAAGATAGTTGGTCCCAGGCTCGCGACCTGCTCACAGTCACGCCCGTCCAGCAGTAGCTGCGCGCCGCTGTTTTCACCGTCGCGGATAAAACCGTGCACGCTGTCAGCGTGAGCGCTGTCAATTAGCGTACCCATGGCGCATGCGGGATCGAGAGGATCCCCCGGCAGCCAGTTTTGCGCCTGCTGCTTCAACAGTTCCAGGAAACGGTCGGCAATGCTCTCTTCTACCAGCAGGCGAGTACCGGCAATGCACACCTGTCCCTGGTTATAGAAGATGCCCGCGGCCGTAGCGGCGGCGGCTTTTTCCAGATCCGGGCAGTCGGCGAAAACGATGTTGGCGCTCTTGCCGCCCGCTTCCAGCCAGACGCGTTTCATATTGCTGTCGCCAGCGTCACGCAGTAGCTGGCGCCCGGTGCGTCCGGAGCCGGTAAAGGCCATCACGTCGACATCCATATGCTGCGACAGCGCCTGCCCGGCTTCATGGCCGTAGCCGCTAATCACGCTGAGCACGCCGTCCGGCAGCCCCGCCTGCTGCGCCAGCGCCGCCAGGCGCAGCGCACTGAGTGAAGACTTCTCCGACGGTTTCAGCACCACGCTGTTGCCCGCTGCCAGAGCGGGCCCCAGCTTCCAGCAGGCCAGCATCAGCGGGAAGTTCCACGGCACCACTGCGGCCACCACGCCTGCCGGTTCGCGAACGATCAGCGCCAGGGCATCCTCCCCGGTGTTCGCCACTTCGCCATAGACCTTGTCGATAGCTTCGGCGTACCAGCGAATGGCGCGCACGGCGCCGGGAATATCGTCGCGCAGGCTATGGCGAATCGGTTTGCCAGTATCCAGGGTTTCCAGCAGCGCCAGCTCTTCGGCGTGCTGCGTCATTAAATCGGCCAGCCGGTTGAGCACCGCCTTGCGCTGCGCAGGCGCCGCCCGGGACCAGTCGCCGCGTTCGAAGACCGCCCGCGCGGCGGCCACCGCCCTGTCCACGTCCTCCTTTTTGCCGCGTGCCACCTCGACCAGAGTCTGGCCGGTGGCAGGATTAATACAGGCAAAGGTTGTTCCGTCCCGGGCCGCGCAATATTCACCGTTAATAAACAGACGCCCTTCCGGCACGCAATGACGCGCCTTTTCCTGCCAGTATTCCTGTGAATGGAAGTCCATAATTACCCCTTAATTTTCAATTGGATATAACAGGTCATCGCTCTGTTTGCGGCAAAAGGCGGCCGCAGGCGGCCCCGGGAAATATTTCCCGTAAAAGCCAGCCAAAGGCCTGAATGAATCAGGCCACTTTAGAAATCAGAATGTGGTGGGGGTATGCGCGCTGATAATGCGGCAGATACCCGCCGATGTATTGCTAAAGCTGTGGGGAATTCCGGTGTTGATGGCATAGCTCTGCCCGGCGGTCAGGTGGTAGCTCTGACCGCTGATGGTCAGTACCACTTCGCCTTCCAGCACCGTACCTATCTCTTCCCCCTGGTGCTTAATCCGCTCCCCTGTCGTGGTGCCAGGCTGATAGGTTTCAAACATCATGGCGAGCTGCCTCTCGGGGTTGCCGTTATGCACCAGCTTCATCGATACCCCCTGGCTGCCGATCTCGATCAGATCCTGCTGTTCAATCACCACCCTGGGCTGGTCGGGTTTATCCGACTCGGCAAAGAACTCCGACAACGACAGTCCATACACCCTGAGCAATTTTTGCAGGGTACTGATGGCGGGACTGACCTTGTCCTGTTCGATGGTGCTGATGGCGCTGTGGGTTAACCCCGACAGTTCCGCCACCCGGCGCTGTGAAAGACCCAGCTGCTGGCGAATTTCCGCCAGACGCTTCCCCGGAGCCAGGGCCTGATCGCTCATATGCGTATTTCCTTAAAATTATGGTCAAACCTGCTGTTTTTCAGCGTGATAGTTCTGACAGGCGCTGATAAAGCCCGCCAGCAGCAGACGCGAAAGTTCATACTCGCGACTGTTCCATTCCGGATGCCACTGCACGCCCAGCGCCCAGGGATGGTCGTGAACGCTGACCGCCTCTACCAGTCCATCCTGCGCGCGCGCCTCAATACACAACCGCGGGCCTAACGTTTTCGCACCCTGCCCGTGTAATGAGTTCACCCAAAAGGTACTGCATCCCGGTATCAAACGCGAAAGTAACCCGCCCGATTGCACCTGCACTTCGTGGGAAGGCGCATACTGCTGTTCCACCGGAAGTTCCGGATCCTCGCGGTGTTCGAGAAACGCCGGTTCGTCAAACAGGCGACGATACAGAGTCCCCCCGGTGGCGACAACCAGTTCCTGCATCCCCCGGCAGATGGCGAAAAGGGGGATGCGCCTTTCGAGCGCGGCGTCGATTAGCGCCATGCTCAGAAGATCACGCCCGGGATCGGCGTCAGGCTCATCGCCGTTTTCACCATAAAGGTGCGGCTGCACGTTGCTGGGGCTTCCGGTCAGGAAAATACCGTCGAGTTTGGGCAGTAGCGCCACCAGAAGCTGGGGTTCAGCCAGCGCATGCGGTAGCGCAATCGGCAGACCGCCAGCAAATAAAACCGCATCCAGGTACTTTTCTTGCAGGGTCTGGGACTCGTGTCCCTTAATCCTGTTCCTGCACATCACAACACCAATAGTCGGTATGTCAAATATATTGCCCATGATCGGCCTCACATGCTGGACTAAATTATTTCCAAAACACTTCCATTTTGCCACTTTCCGTTCAATATTTTCACAATCTAGCAGTGCAATAACCATTTTTCAAACTTAAATTAACATTTGACAAACATATTGACTGGATACAAATTCAACAGAACGGACATTATATTTAACAGTCGTCCAAACCGTTCGCAACCAAGACAACGATGGTGAATCATGGAAACCAATATCCTGGAAGTTGAGAGCTTTATTCAGCATTCTGAAGAGAGGCGAAGTAGCGCGTTCGGCCTTGAGGTAAAACGCTATCTGGAACGCTATCCGGAAACCCAGTACGTGGATGTGCTGTTGACCGACCTTAACGGTTGCTTCCGCGGCAAGCGTATTCCGGTCTCCGGCCTGCATAAACTGGACAAAGGCTGCTATTTTCCGGCATCGGTGTTCGCCATGGACATTCTGGGCAACGTGGTCGAAGAGACCGGGCTGGGCCAGGCGCTGGGAGAACCGGATCGCACCTGTATCCCGGTGCCGGGCACTCTGACCCCTTCTGCCGCCGAACCACAAACCATCGCCCAGCTGCTGCTGACGATGCTGGATGAAGATGGCACTCCCTTTGACGTTGAACCACGGAACGTTGTCAACCGGCTCTGGCAGCAGCTGCGCAGCCGCGGCCTGTTCCCCGTGGTAGCGGTAGAGATGGAGTTCTATTTGCTGGATAAGCAACGCGATGCCGACGGCTATCTGCAACCCCCCTGCGCCCCAGGCACCCAGGACCGCAATACCCAGAGTCAGGTCTATTCGGTGGATAACCTGAATCACTTCGCCCGGGTACTGAACGACATCGACGAGCTGGCCCGCCTGCAGCTCATTCCCGCCGACGGTGCGGTAGCCGAAGCCTCTCCCGGACAGTTCGAAATCAACCTTAACCATACCGATAACGTGCTGGATGCCTGTGACGACGCCCTGGCCCTTAAGCGCCTGGTGCGAGTGGTGGCGGAAAAACACGATATGCACGCCACCTTCATGGCCAAGCCGTACGAAGAGCACGCCGGCAGCGGTATGCACATCCATATCAGCCTGGTCGACAGCCAGCGCCACAACGTACTGGCGGACGATAACGGCGAAGATTCGGCGCTACTGAAGCGCGCGCTGGCCGGTATGATCGATCTGATGCCCGCCTCCATGACGCTTCTGGCGCCGAATGTGAACTCCTGGCGTCGCTTTCAGCCCGGCATGTACGTACCGACTCAGGCCTCCTGGGGCCACAACAACCGCACCGTAGCGCTGCGTATTCCCTGCGGCGATCGCAACAACCACCGGGTGGAATACCGGGTGGCGGGCGCCGATGCCAACCCCTACCTGGTGATGGCCGCGATACTGGCCGGCATATTGCACGGTCTGGACAACACACTGCCGCTGCCGTCACGGGTGGAAGGCAACGGTCTGGAACAGGAAGGCGTGCCCTTTCCCATTCGTCAGAGCGATGCGCTATCGACCTTCGCCAGCCATCAGACGCTGCGCGAGCAGCTGGGGGAACGCTTCAGCCACGTCTGGCTGGCCTGTAAAAACGACGAACTCACCCAGTTCGAACGTCTGATTACCGACACCGAAATCGACTGGATGCTAAAAAACGCCTGAGGGCGTAAAAAACGCTCCCGTCGGGGGCAAATAATCAGTAGCATCATGCGGCCTGAGTGGAACCGGGCCGTCATAATTTTCCCAACGCGAGGCCCACCACAGCCGACGTTCGCAGGGACATTTTCCGAATGCCGTCCAGGGAGCGCAGGCGGCAGCGGGTCTTCCGATAACAGACAGATTTTGACGAGGAAAGAACATGATGCCGTTCTCAGCTTACCCGCCGCTTAAGGGCCTGCGCCCGGGCCACAGTGAATATGGGCCAACTGAATGCCTGAATACCGGCGCGTTTCCCTGGTTCCCGACAGCGCGATTTACCCCCTTGCTAAGGCGGTTTGCAATAAGGATCACACTACAGCAAATCGTTACCGGCAAAGGGGGGGCGCGCCATGTCCACTAACACCTCGCTCAATACCGCCGCCGTCGCCAAACCGCAGCTGCGCAAATCCCTGAAGCTCTGGCAGGTGGTGATGATGGGCCTGGCCTATCTGACGCCAATGACGGTATTCGATACCTTCGGCATCGTCTCCGGGGTCAGCAACGGCCATGTTCCGGCCTCCTACCTGCTGGCGCTGGCGGGCGTGCTCTTTACCGCCATCAGCTACGGCAAGCTGGTACGCCAGTTCCCCCAGGCGGGCTCGGCCTATACCTACGCTCAAAAGTCCATTGGCCCCCACGTTGGCTTTATGGTGGGCTGGTCGTCGCTGCTCGACTATCTGTTCCTGCCAATGATTAACGTGCTACTGGCGAAAATCTACCTGACCGCGCTGTTCCCGGAAGTGGAATCCTGGATCTGGGTGGTGGGTTTTGTGATTATCCTGACCGCGGCTAACCTGAAAAGCATTAATCTGGTCGCCAACTTTAATACCCTGTTCGTGCTGGTGCAGGTGGCTATTATCGCCGTCTTTATCTTCCTGGTGGTTCACGGGTTACGGCGCGGCGAAGGAGTGGGCACCGTCTGGTCGCTACAGCCGTTTATCAGCGAAAACGCCCACCTGCTGCCGATTATCACCGGTGCGACCATTGTCTGCTTTTCGTTTCTGGGCTTCGATGCAGTGACTACGCTTTCGGAAGAGACGCCAGACGCCGCCAAAAAGATCCCCAAAGCGATATTTCTGACCGCGCTCTACGGCGGGTTTATCTTTATCGTCGCCTCGTTCGCCATGCAGCTGTTCTTCCCGGACAACGCGCGTTTTAAGGATCCCGACGCTGCGCTGCCGGAAATTGCCCTGTACGTCGGCGGCAAGCTGTTTCAGTCAATCTTCCTGTGTACCACCTTTATCAACACCCTGGCATCGGGACTGGCTTCCCACGCCAGCGTCTCGCGACTGCTGTATGTGATGGGGCGCGACCGGGTCTTCCCGGAGCGGGTCTTTGGTTATGTACATCCGAAGTGGCGCACGCCGGCGCTGAACGTGATTATGGTGGGTATCGTCGCGCTGTCGGCGCAGTTCTTCAACCTGGTGACCGCCACGGCGCTGATTAACTTCGGGGCGCTGGTGGCCTTCACCTTCGTTAATCTTTCGGTATTTAACTTCTTCTATCGCCGGGAAGGCCGTAATAAAACCCGCAAAGAGAAGTTCCACTACCTGGTGCTGCCGCTGGTGGGCGCCGCCACCGTCGCCGTGCTGTGGATCAATCTTGAGGCCACGTCCCTGACGCTGGGACTGGTATGGGCCGCGCTGGGACTACTGTACCTGACCTGGCTGACCCGCCGCTTCCATCAACCGCCGCCGCAGTACGATGCGGCTAAGGTCGAGCAGGTCTTGGATTAACCTGTGCTTTAGTAGAGGTCGAACCCGGCCTCTACTATTAAGTAGCGCTAAATCTGACATTCACCGCTTTCCGCTCTCTCCTTTGTTACTATTCCGGCGCGCAAAAATTAAGCGCAACGACGCTTTATTGTCTATCGTCAGGTTGAACTCTCATCATCACACTATTAAGCCGGTACGCTATGAAAAAACTCGCGATTTGTTGCTATGGGCTGCTGTTCTCGGGCATGAGCCAGGCCAGCGCGCTCTACTTTTATGAAATCGGCACTGAGGATACCGCGCTGGCCGGTGCCGGGCAGGCCGCTCGAGCCCAGGACGCCTCGACCATTGCCACCAACCCGGCGGGCATGACCCGCCTGCCGGACCATATGTTAACCACTGGCGTTCAGGTGATGAACGGCGATGTCTCCTACGATATGGAGAATAACGGCAGAGATCCTGGCGACGTCATGCGGCCGTTTCCCAATGCCAGCCTGTTCTACAGCCAACGTCTGAGCGACAACCTCTATGCTGGTATCGGTATGTACGGTAACTTTGGTCTCGGTCTGGACTTTGGCAACTGGGCGGGAGAACGGTTAATCAATAAAGCAACAATGGTGGGCGTTACACTCAGCCCCTCCATTGCCTGGAAGCTGAGCGATAAAGTCTCTGTCGGTTTCGGTCCCGGTATTAACTACGGCTATTTGAGCCTGAGACGCGACCTTAACGGCAGCGATGAACGCCAGCATGACAGCGACTGGGCCATGAATTACAAGCTTGGGTTACTGATGGATCTGACCGATCAGACCCGTATGGGCATTACCTGGACCAGCAAAACCGATTACGACTTCGATATCGATAGCACCGCTCGCTTCCCTAACCTGCCGAACAGGGAAAATAGCCTGCCGCTCTCCGCCCAGGTGCGGGCACCCCAGCAGATTATGGTCAGTCTGGTGCATGATATTAACCGCCAGTGGTCCGTCATGGGGGATTTAGGCTGGCAGGACTGGAGCCAGTTTGGCAGCCCGGAAATCTCGGCCGGTAACCGGGATCTCACCCACAGCAACCGCCTGAAGGATTCCTGGCATACCTCGCTGGGGGTTCAGTACCGGCCAAATGAGAAGTGGCGCATTAATGGCGGCATCGCGTTTGACAGCACCATCTACGATTCCCAGAGCGATGTGTCATTGTCGTTGCCGACCGGCGATGAATGGCGTTTCGCGACCGGCGCCCAGTACCAGATTACGCCGTCCAGCAATATCGGTTTCGCCGTGGAATATCTGCATATGCAGTCGTCAAAAGTGCAGTCGCCCCAGATGATTAAAGGCGAATACAGTCATCCTTACTTCTGGTTTGCCAGCGTCAACTACAGCTATCAGTTTTGAAACTATTACCCTAAGGTAACTACTTGTGGTGCCCCCGGCCTTTTGCTAATAATAAGCCGGGTCTGATACACAGACTCTTTATTCATCAGCATGTTATATCGGCTATTGGGTTATTTATGGCCGGGGCTTCCCCGCGCCATCACAAAGAGAAACCGGGTATGAAAAGTGCAGTAAAACCTATGGCGATGGCGGCGACGCTGCTGGCGGCAGCTTTTTGCTCCAGCGCCCTGGCGCAGAATATTTCCCCCGTTCAGCAGGAAAAAAATCGCCAGCTGGTGATTAATTTCTATAACGACTTTTTTAACCGCCACGAGGTGGATACAGCCGCCCGGGTGGTGGCGGAAGATTACCGGCAGCATAATCCCCAGGTGCCGGACGGCAAGAGGCCCTTTGTGGAAGGATTCCGCGACTATTTCCGACAGAACCCCGGCGCCCGGGCGCGTATCGTACGCAGCGCCGTCGATGGCGACAGGGTCTGGCTGCACGTTCATTCCACGGAGCGCGACGGCGATCGCGGTGAAGCGGTAGTGGATATTTTCCGGGTTCGCGACGGTAAGATCGTCGAGCACTGGGACGTTATCCAGGCGGTGGCGGATAAAGCGCAAAACGCCAACACCATGTTCTGATCCTCCTCCGGCGCGGTACTCTCCGCGCCGCCATGCCATACCAAAAAGCATTGTATTAACAGGAAATCCTGTAACCGCGATCGCACTTTTACGCGCCTGCGCTTTCCGTGGCGGCACAGTGGTTTACATTTTCATAACACGCTACCATACCAACAGGTTCCCGATTATGCAGGCCATCCGCAAGACCAACGTCAGGTTCCATATCGCCATCCTGATGCTGTTCGCCACCATCATTAACTATCTGGATCGCACCGTGATGTCGGCGGCGGCGCCGGTGATTGAAAAAGAGCTGGCGCTGAATGCCGAAGAGATGGGCTGGATTATGTCGGCCTTTTTCCTGAGCTATGCCCTGTGTCAGATACCAGCGGGGTATCTGGCTGACCGCTTCGGCCAGCGTCGGACTCTGGCGGTATCGGTGATCTGGTGGTCGCTGGCAACCATGGCAACCGGCCTGGCCCGCACGCCGCTGGCCTTTGTTTCCGCCCGGGTCTTTATGGGGATCGGCGAAGCCGGGGCTTACCCCTGCAACAACGGCGTTACCGCCAAATGGTTCCCGGACCGCGAACGCGGCAAAGTCGTGGCGCTGTTCGACAGCGGCTCCAAATTCGGCACCGCCTTCGCCATGCCTCTGGTGGTGTGGGCCATTGCCACCTGGGGTGGCATGCCGCCTTTTATCTGTGCGGCGGGCTGGGGCTGCTGTGGGCGATATGGTGGCTGCGGGTCTACCGCGATCCGGAAAGCCACCCGGCCGTGAGCCAGGATGAACTCGACTGGATCCGCAGCGGACAGGCCAAAAAAGAGGGGATCGATAACCGCATTCCCATGAAATGGTATCAGTTGTTTAAGTACCGCAACGTCATCGCCATGTGCGCGGGCTTCTTTATGCTGAACTACGCCATCTTCTTCTTTATTACCTGGTTCCCCACCTACCTGATGAACGAACGCGGCATGAGTCTGGTGGAGATGGGCTTTGCCGCCATGCTGCCGCCGCTGAGCGGCATTGTCGGCCAGTATATCGGCGGCTGGTTTACCGACTATCTGTACGCCCGCACCGGCAACCTGAATATCGCCCGCAAGATAAACCTGGTCGGCGGCATGCTCCTTGCCACCAGCATCGCCCTGGCGGGGATTACCGAATCCACTCAGGGCATGCTGGCGCTGCTGTGCCTTTCCTATACCGGTCTGGCCTTCGCCGCATCGGCGCTATGGTGCCTGCCAGGCGATATCGCGCCGCGCAATATGACTTCGCTGCTGGCGGGAATGCAGAACGCGATCGCCAACTGCGGCGGCATTCTTGGCCCGGTGGTGACCGGCTATCTGATCGCCAGCAACAACGGCTCCTTTATTCCGGCGCTGGCAGTATCAGGCGGCGCCTGTCTGGCCGGGGCGCTTATCTATCTCTTTGTTCTGAAAGATATTAAGCCGATAGAGGCAAACGACGGAAGGCAGAAAAGCGAGTAAGGGGAGATTTAGCGTGTGATAAAAGAAAGGCTCCTTACGGAGCCTTCAGATTTCACATAGCTTGCGATTAAGCGCTTTTTGTTTCAACTTCATTCTCAACAAGGTCGATGAAGAGTGGTTATTTTTTCCATTTTTTTCAAACAAATACTTCGACTCAAAGGGTTCATTTGCATTCACCACTGCGGCATCGACCAACGCCTTAAACACTCTCTTATCTTTGTTGTAGTCCCAGGCGAAAGGAACTGAACGAGATTGCTTACGACAATATGGCATAGCATGCCCTCCCTTCGACAACATGTTTATATGCTCGTAACTCTTCTGGTAACAGTGAGCGCGGAATCTTTTTTGGCAACCCAGTATGTTGATTATACCTCGGTTCATTTTTTAACCCAAGGATGTAGTCGTAAGTCTCTTCCAGTGAGATGCTACGCCCCCTGTCAACCACACCTCCAGCCGCCGCCTGAAAAACGAAACCACCCACGTTAAAGGTCTCAAAATGGGAGATCAACGCCAGGGAGACAGTCTGAAGGACAATGGCACTCCCCAGGCCAGCGAACTGTACGTGCCTGAAGTCACCAGAGATATCCGTTCCATCAAAGACATCAAAGTACACTTCAGCCATACCATTACCAGGGAAAGGAATACCATTCGGCATCTCATAACCTATTCGGGTAAATATGTCCTCATCAACCAGACTGCCAACAATAACCATGTAGAACTGATGACCAGCAGAAAAAACATAACTATGATGAACCCGACGATCATAAATAAATTTCTTTCTTCTCAACCTGTAATCATCAAGGTATTCCTCTTCCTCAATACGCACCTATCGCCTCCTTCCTGGAGATTTTTATCATGCCTGAGTAACAACGGGCCGCCGCCAAAGGATGTATCAACACCACCTTTGATCATTAGGGTTATGCTTACCGCTGCGTAACGCCATGGTTTATCGCCGTCAGCGGCTCATTAACGTCAAACAGCTCGCAGACCACCTCGTTAATGCCCATGGCCTGAAGCCTGGCAGTATGCTTAGCCATATAGGCCCGGGCGCTCTTATCATCTTCAAACAGGTAGACGCCCCCCGCCAGCTGGCGCTGAGCATCTTCGGTCCAGACCTTCCAGATAAATCCCGGCTCCTGGTTAATGGATTCGGCCAGCTCCTTAAGCTGTGCCGCCATCCGCGCCCCAAACGGGCCGCTGAAATCGAAGTGAATCTGTATGAGTTTTGCCATTGTTATTCTCCTTCCTGGGTAACACTAGCCGATTATCCCACCGACCTGATAAAGCAGATGAACCATCCACAGAGAATCGTGATCCTGCGCACCATTTACGCGCAAGCGTGCGCATATTTTGTGCATTAATTTTGACCATACGGTCCAGTTTGCTCTCCCCTTTCTGGCAAGGAAATCACTTAACAATTTGATAAAAAACAATTTTACAAAACTGGCACCCTAATTGCTCTGTGAGTCATGAACAGATGGCTCGGGCGCAACGTTCCGTTGCCCGACGCCCCTTCATGACGACAAAGTGAGGTTCGCAATGAAAATCGGTGTTTTTATTCCCATCGGTAACAACGGCTGGCTGATCTCCACCCATGCCCCTCAGTATCAACCGACCTTTGAGTTGAATAAGGCTATTGTCCAGAAAGCCGAGCACTACCAGTTCGACTTTGCTCTCTCCATGATTAAGCTGCGCGGTTTCGGCGGTAAAACCGAATTCTGGGATCACAACCTGGAATCTTTCACGCTGATGGCGGGCCTGGCGGCGGTGACTTCCCGCATTCAGCTCTACGCCACCGCGGCGACCCTCACCCTGCCACCGGCTATTGTGGCGCGTATGGCCTCCACCATCGACTCCATCGCCGAAGGGCGCTTCGGCGTTAATCTGGTCACCGGCTGGCAGAAAGCCGAATATGAACAGATGGGCATCTGGCCCGGAGACGACTATTTCTCCCGCCGTTATGACTATCTGACCGAGTACGTTCAGGTGCTGCGTGACCTGTGGGGCACCGGGAAAAGCGATTTGAAGGGCGACTTCTTTACCATGAATGACTGCCGCCTGAGCCCGCGCCCTGCCCGGCCGGTGAAGGTCATCTGCGCCGGACAGAGCGACGCAGGTATGGCCTTTTCCGCCCGCTATGCCGACTTTAACTTCTGCTTTGGCAAAGGCGTCAACACCCCCACCGCGTTTGCGCCCACCGCGGCCCGAATGAAACAGGCCGCTGACCAGACCGGTCGTCAGGTCAGCTCCTGTGTCCTTTTTATGGTTATCGCCGACGAAACCGATGAGGCGGCCCGGGCCAAATGGGAGCACTACAAGGCAGGCGCTGACCATGAAGCGCTCTCCTGGCTTACCGAGCAGAGCCAGAAGGATACCCGTTCCGGTAGTGACACCAACGTGCGCCAGATGGCCGATCCCACCTCGGCGGTCAATATCAATATGGGCACCCTGGTCGGCTCTTATCGTAGCGTGGCCCGGATGCTGGACGAGGTAGCCACCGTCGAAGGCACCGGGGGCATTCTGCTCACCTTTGACGATTTCCTTTCCGGCATCGAAGCGTTCGGCGAACGCATCCAGCCGCTGATGCAATCCCGCAGCCATATCACCCTCAACCAGGAGGTGGCCTGATGAGCGCCATTACCCTTCCCGCCCGTCCCGAAGCACTGGAATTCGATCCCGCTCAGGGGGCGCTGATTGTTGTCGATATGCAGAATGCCTATGCCAGCCAGGGCGGTTATCTGGATCTGGCCGGTTTCGATGTTTCCGCCACCCGGCCAGTGATTGAGCAAATTCGGCGCGCGGTTACTGCGGCCCGCGCGGCCGGAATGCCAATTGTCTGGTTCCAGAACGGCTGGGATGAGAACTACGTTGAGGCCGGGGGGCCGGGTTCCCCCAACTGGCATAAATCCAACGCCCTGAAAACCATGCGCCAGCGCCCGGAACTACAGGGCAAGCTGCTGGCAAAAGGAGGATGGGACTACCAGTTGGTCGATGAACTGGTGCCGGAACCCCAGGATATCGTGCTGCCCAAACCCCGCTACAGCGGCTTCTTTAATACCCCGCTGGACAGCATCCTGCGCAGCCGCGGCATTCGCCATCTGGCCTTTACCGGCATCGCCACCAATGTCTGTGTGGAATCCACGCTGCGCGACGGCTTTTTCCTGGAGTATTTCGGCGTGGTACTGGAAGACGCCACCCACCAGGCCGGACCACCGTTCGCCCAGAAGGCGGCGCTGTTCAATATTGAAACCTTCTTCGGCTGGGTCAGCGATGTCGCCACTTTCTGCGATGCCCTGACGCCTGCCGCCGTCGCCCGTATCGCCTGAGGAGCCGCCTGTGCCTAAACAAATTATCGTCCCCCCCGGAAGCGGCGTGCCGCTGGCCCCCTATTCACCAGGCACCGAAGCCGATGGCGTGGTCTATGTATCAGGCACCCTGCCGTTCGACGCGCAGAACAATGTGGTGTACCCCAACGACCCAAAGGCTCAAACCCGCCACGTGCTCGGGATAATCCAGTCGGTGATCGAAACTGCCTGTGGCACGATGGACGATGTGACCTTCAACAATATCTTTATCACCGACTGGCAAAACTACGCCGCGATTAACGAGGTATACGCCGAATTTTTCCCCGGCGACAAACCGGCCCGCTTCTGTATCCAGTGCGGGCTGGTCAAACCGGAAGCGCTGGTGGAGATCGCCAGCGTGGCCCATATAGGGAGGCGGCCATGAAGCTGAATATCGGCCCGGCGCCGTTTCCTGATGCGCCGGTGCTGGTGATGATTTCCGGCCTGGGCGGCACCGCCGGCTACTGGCGCCCCCAACAGCCGCTGGACCAAGTCTTCCAGTTGGTGAGCTACGATCAGCGCGGCACCGGAGACAACCCGGCCACCCTGCCAGACGACTACAGCCTGGCGGCCATGGCCGCGGAACTCCACCAGGCGCTGGCGGAGGCCAGGATCCGGCATTATGCGGTGCTGGGGCACGCGCTGGGTGGGCTGGTCGGTCTGCAACTGGCGCTCGATGCCCCCCGGTCGCTCAGCGCCCTGATCGTTATCAACGGCTGGCTCTCTCTGAGCGCCCGCACCCGCCGCTGCTTTGTCCTGCGTGAAACGCTACTGGCCGCCAGGGGCGCTGAAGCCTGGATAGCGGCCCAGCCGCTGTTCCTCTACCCCGCCCCCTGGCTGAGCGAACACGAGGCACAACTGGAGCATGAGGCCCGGCAGCAGGCCAGACACTTCAAGGGCGTCCATAACCTGAATCGCCGTCTTCAGGCTCTGAAAGCGGCAGACTTCCGGGAACTGGTCGCGACGATCCAGCAACCGGCCCTGATCGTTGGCGCCCGCGACGATCTGCTGGTGCCCTGGCAGTGTAGCCAGGAGCTACACGCCGCCCTTCCCCATAGCCAACTGGAGATTGTCGACCAGGGCGCTCACGCCTGCAATATCACCCAAAGCGCCACGATTAACGCCCTTATCCGCACCTGGTTAAGCCGCCATATGGCACCCCATCTATCCATTTCCGGGGAAATGTTATGAATGAAGCCTTAACGCCCGAAGCGCTACAACGCCTGTTTCTGAACGCCAGAACCCACAGCGTCTGGCGCGATACGCCGGTTACCGAGGCGAAGATCCGTGAAATCTATGCGCTGCTGCGCATGGGCCCCACCTCGGCCAACTGTTCGCCAGCCCGCTTTGTGTTTATCCGCACGCCTGAAGGAAAAGCGCGGCTAAAACCGGCGCTTTCCGCCGGAAATCTGGATAAAACCATGAGCGCGCCGGTGACGGCTATCGTCGCCTGGGACGACGCCTTCTACGATCGCCTGCCGGAGCTGTTTCCCTGGGCCGATGCCCGCGCCTGGTTTACCGGCAGCCCTGAGCTGGTGGAAGAAACCGCAATGCGTAACAGCGCGATGCAGGCGGGTTATCTGATCCTCGCCTGCCGGGCGCTGGGGCTGGATACCGGGCCGATGTCCGGTTTCGATCGCGATCGGGTCGATCGTGAATTTTTTGCTGACAGCCTCTGGAAAAGCAATCTGCTGATCAACATTGGCTACGGCGATGAGCAGTGCCTGCACCCACGCCTGCCGCGCCTGGGATTCGAAGATGCCTGCCAACTGATGTAAGGAGCGAACGATGATCCGTCCTGATAAAGCCGCTTTTCGCGACGCCATGTCCCGCCTGGGCGCGGCAGTCAATATCATCACCACCGACGGTCCCGCCGGTCGGGCCGGTTTTACCGCTTCAGCGGTATGCAGCGTTACCGACTCGCCGCCCACGCTGCTTATCTGCCTGAACCGTAGCGCCTCGGTCTGGCCGGTGTTCACGGCCCATCGCCACCTGTGCGTCAACACTCTGGCGGCGGGTCAGCAGGATCTGGCGCTCCGTTTCGGCGGTAAAACGCCAATGGAGGAACGCTTCGCCGCCGCACGCTGGAACGACGGCGTGGACGGCTGCCCACGGCTGGAAGGCGCCCTGCTGTCGTGCGACTGTCAGGTCAGCCAGGTCGTGAACGTGGGCACTCACGATATTCTGTTCTGCACCATTAACGCCATTACCCGCAACGACGACAGCCACGGTCTGGTCTGGTTTGACCGCACCTGGCACCCCCTGCCCGGCATCGGGCAGCCGCTCCCCGGTATTCCGGGATAAGGAGGCAAAGATGGCCAGCATCGGGTTTCCACAATGGCGTAAACCGGCCGACGACCCGCAAGGGATAGTGGCGCCGGACGAAAGGCTGCCGCTCCCCCAGACCCTGATGATGGGGATTCAGCACACGGTAGCGATGTTTGGCGCCACCGTGCTGATGCCGCTACTGATGGGCTTTGACCCCAATCTGGCGGTGCTGATGTCCGGTATTGGCACATTACTGTTTTTTGTGATTACCGGCGGGCGGGTTCCGGGCTACCTTGGATCCAGCGCCGCCTTTGTCGGCGTGGTGATTGCGGCAACCGGATTTAACGGCCAGGGGGCAAACCCCAATATCGGGGTAGCGCTGGGCGGTATTATCGCCTGTGGCCTGGTCTATACGCTGGCCGGGCTGGCGGTACTCAGGGCGGGCACCCGCTGGATAGAACGCCTGATGCCGCCGGTGGTCACCGGTGCCGTGGTAATGGCCATCGGACTGAATCTGGCGCCGATTGCGGTTCGCAGCGTTTCAGCCAGCGCCTTCGATAGCTGGATGGCGGTGCTCACCGTACTCTGTATCGGTCTGGTGGCGGTCTTTAGCCGCGGCATGATCCAGCGATTGTTGATTCTGGTCGGCCTACTGCTGTCCTGTCTGCTATATGTCGTGCTGACCCGTTTTTTAGATCTGGGTAAGCCGATGGATTTTCAGGCGCTGGCCGCCGCCCCCTGGTTTGGCGTGCCTCATCTGAGCTCCCCCTCCTTCGATGGTCAGGCCATCATGCTGATTGCGCCGGTGGCCATGATTCTGATTGCGGAAAACCTCGGCCACCTGAAAGCGGTGGCGGGAATGACCGGGCGCTCTATGGATCCCTGGATGGGGCGCGCTTTTATTGGCGACGGGCTGGCGACCATACTTTCCGGCACCGTGGGGGGCGGAGGGGTCACCACCTATGCTGAGAACATCGGGGTGATGGCCGTGACCCGGGTCTATTCGACGCTGGTGTTCGCTGCCGCCGCTGTTATCGCGATAGCGCTGGGTTTTTCGCCAAAATTCGGCACGCTCATCCACATCCTTCCCGCGCCGGTTATTGGCGGCGCCTCTATCGTGGTCTTTGGTTTGATAGCCGTGGCCGGTGCCCGAATCTGGCTACAGAACCAGGTCGATCTTAGCCGTAACGATAACCTGATCGTGGTGGCCGTCACGCTGACGATTGGCGCCGGTGACTTTACCCTGTCGCTGGGAAGCTTCACCCTGGGCGGCATCGGCACGGCAACCTTCAGCGCCATCGCCCTTAATGCGCTGCTGAGCCGCCGTCGCGCTCGCGCCAGTAATGCATCAACCATTGGCGATACCTGAACCCCGGGCTGCCGTCCGGCGGCCCGTTTTATGAGACATTAATCACATATTTCAAGCCGTTAGCGACGCCGGATAACCGCTCGGGCGACGCAGCAACCGTTCGCCACGCCATACGACCGCTTAATCAACTTTCCCCCAGACCGCTGTACAAATTTGCGACTATACGGGCCAACGCTTAAAAAAACCTTTTTTACCCCCGGCCGCGACAGGAGTCAGTGCGGCCTTCTCTTAGTCAACAAACAGCAAAAAAAAGACAAGCAGGTCCCTATGAATAACAACAAACTCATCAGGCACATCCCCTGGGTCGCACTGGGGATATTCGGTGCGTGCTGTCTGGCGGTGGTTGCGCTACGGCGCGGCGAACACGTCAGCGCACTCTGGATAGTCGCCGCCTCGGTGTCGGTCTATCTGGTCGCTTATCGCTATTACAGTCTCTATATCGCGCAGAAGGTCATGAAGCTCGATCCGACGCGCGCCACCCCTGCGGTCATCAACAACGATGGCCTTAACTACGTGCCCACCAACCGCTATGTGTTGTTCGGTCACCACTTTGCCGCCATTGCCGGTGCCGGTCCGCTGGTGGGGCCGGTACTCGCCGCCCAGATGGGCTACCTGCCGGGAACCCTGTGGCTGCTGGCCGGTGTGGTGCTGGCGGGCGCAGTGCAGGACTTTATGGTGCTGTTTATCTCCTCGCGCCGTAACGGTGCCTCGCTGGGTGAGATGATCAAAGAAGAGATGGGCCGGGTTCCGGGCACCATCGCGCTGTTCGGCTGCTTCCTGATCATGATTATCATCCTGGCGGTGCTGGCGCTGATTGTGGTGAAAGCCCTGGCCGAAAGCCCGTGGGGGGTATTTACCGTCTGCTCCACGGTGCCGATTGCGCTGTTTATGGGCATCTATATGCGATTTCTTCGCCCGGGCCGGGTGGGTGAGGTTTCCGTTATCGGCATTGTGCTGCTGGTGGCTTCCATCTGGTTTGGCGGCGTTATCGCCCACGATCCTTACTGGGGACCGGCGCTGACCTTTAAAGACACCACCATCACTTATGCGCTGATCGGTTACGCTTTTGTCTCCGCTCTGCTGCCAGTCTGGCTGATTCTGGCGCCGCGCGACTATCTGGCCACCTTCCTGAAGATTGGGGTTATTGTCGGTCTGGCGCTGGGGATTGTGATCCTGAACCCGGATCTGAAAATGCCGGCGGTGACTCAGTATATCGACGGTACCGGTCCGCTGTGGAAAGGGGCGCTGTTCCCGTTCCTGTTTATCACCATCGCCTGCGGCGCGGTTTCCGGCTTCCATGCGCTTATCGCATCCGGCACCACGCCTAAGCTGCTGGCCTGTGAAACCGACGCCCGTTTCATTGGCTACGGCGCCATGCTGATGGAGTCCTTCGTCGCCATTATGGCGCTGGTGGCGGCATCGATTATCGAGCCGGGTCTTTACTTCGCCATGAACACTCCACCAGCCGGTCTTGGCATTACCATGCCGAACCTGCATGAACTGGGCACCGATCAGGCGCCGATGATTATGGCCCAACTGAAAGAGGCCACGGTCCATGCGGCAGCGACTGTCAGTTCCTGGGGCTTTGTGATTTCGCCGGAGCAGATCCTGCAAACCGCGAAGGATATCGGTGAACCTTCGGTGCTGAACCGCGCAGGCGGCGCACCGACCCTGGCAGTCGGTATCGCCCACGTGTTCCATAAGATCATTCCGGCGGCCGATATGGGCTTCTGGTATCACTTTGGGATTCTGTTCGAAGCGCTGTTCATCCTGACCGCCCTGGACGCCGGTACCCGCTCCGGTCGCTTTATGCTCCAGGATCTGCTGGGTAACTTTATTCCGTTCCTGAAGAAAACCAACTCGCTGCCTGCCGGTATCGTCGGCACCGCCGGTTGCGTAGGGCTGTGGGGCTATCTGCTGTATCAGGGCGTGGTGGATCCGCTGGGCGGCGTGAAGAGCCTGTGGCCGCTGTTCGGTATCTCTAACCAGATGCTGGCCGCCGTGGCGCTGATTCTGGGCACCGTGATCCTGATTAAGATGAAGCGCACCCGCTACATCTGGGTCACCATGCTGCCGGCTATCTGGCTGCTTATCTGCACCACCTGGGCGCTGGGCCTTAAGCTGTTCAGCAACAACCCGCAGATGGAAGGCTTCTTCTATATGGCCCGGCTGTATAAGGAGCAGATCGCACAGCAGGGTTCCAGCCTGACCGCAGAGCAGATTACCAATATGAACCACATTGTGGTGAACAACTACACCAACGCCACCCTGAGCATTCTGTTCCTGGTGGTGGTGTACAGCATCCTGTTCTATGGCGTGAAGACCTGGCTACAGGTGCGTAATAATCCGGAGCGCACCGACAAAGAAACGCCGTACGTTCCGATTCCGGAAGGCGGTGTGAAGGTCTCTTCGGGGCATTAATGCCGCGAGGTGAATTGTCAAAGGGGCTGGTGACGGCCCCTTTTTTTATTTCTTGATTCAACCATAGCCTGCCACCATACTGCTCACATGTGTTAACTACACATGTTGCTATGGAGAAAAACCCATGTCACAAGCTTATGCCCAACCTAAAAAGACCATCAGCGTAACGCTGGAACCCTGGCTACTGCAGCAGGCCAGAGCTGCCGGGATCAATTTGTCCGCAACCCTGGCGGAAGCGCTAAAGCACGAAATTCGCAAAAATGAAGAAGAGGCATGGAAACGGGAAAACCGCGCCGGACTCCAGGAGCTCAACCGAATTTCCGATGAGCATGGACTGCTGTCTGACGATGACCGGACATTTTAACGATGCAATATCGAATTTATCGTAATAACGGCAACAGCAAGGCGTACCCTTATCTGCTTGATGTTCAAAGCAATATTATCGATGAGTTGCACACTCTCCTGGTTATTCCCCTATTCCCGGCTACGCAGATGCGTACACAACCGGTAAAACGCCTGACACCATTGATTGCCATTGAAGGTCACGACTATCTGGTCATGACCCATGAAATGGCCAGCGTCCGGCGTACTCAACTGGGTAACGAGGTCATGGATGCCAGCCCCTGGCGCCAGGAAATCAAGGCCGCGCTGGATTTTATGCTGGATGGATTCTAACCCCCTACAACCCCAACGCCTCCTTCAACGTTTTAAGGTAACGGCGGCTGACCGGCACGGTCTGACCGTTACGTAACCGCAGTTCGGCCAGGCCGTTATCCTCCAGGCGAATTTCCTGTAAATGCGCCATATTCACCAGGTACTGACGGTGGGATCGCAGCAGCGGCGTGCGCTCTTCCAGGGTACGCAGCGTCAGTTCGGTGGCCCCTTCCTTGCCCTCTTTACTGGCCACCCAGACCCCGCCCGCGCGGCTACTGACATAAGCGACATCGTCGATGGGCAACAGCCAGATACGATTCTGGCCGCTACAAGGGATAAACTTCAGCGGCGGCTCTCCCCCGGGCAGCCGCGACAGATCCTGGGCCTGACGGCTCTGACGCAAGCGGTTCAGCGTCTTTTCCAGTCGGGCCGCCTCAATGGGCTTGAGCAGATAGTCGAAGGCGTGCTCTTCAAAGGCCTGAAGGGCGTACTCGTCAAACGCGGTCAGAAAGACGACCCACGGGCGCCGTTCCGGGTCGAGCATGCTGACCATTTCCAGCCCGCTAATGCGCGGCATCTGGATATCCAGAAACAGAATATCCGGGCGCAGCCGGTGCACCGCGCCAATGGCCTCGACGGCGTTGGCGCACTCCCCCAGGATTTCGATATCGCTTTCATCCTGCAACAGAACCCGCAGGTTTTCCCTGGCCAGCGGTTCATCATCGACAATCAGTACCCTTAACATATCCTCTCCTCAACGGGCAGCCGCAGCACGATACGGGTGTACTGTTCCGGCTCGCAGGCGACGGAAATGCCGTAGTCGTCGCCAAAACGCGCCCGCAGACGCTTATCCACCAGGTTCATTCCCAGGCCCTGATGGCTGATATTGTCACTGCAATACAGCCCGGCGTTATCTTCCACCACCAGCATCAGGTTCTGTTGCTCAAGACTGGCGCGAATCATCACTTCGCCGTCGCCCAGTAGCTGCGAAGTGCCGTGCTTAATGGCATTTTCTACGATGGGTTGTAAGGTGAAGGCCGGAAGCTGATATTGCTTTAGATCCTCTGGCACCTCCAGCGCCACATGGAGCCGGGACTGAAAGCGCGCCTGTTCAATTTGCAGATAGGCGTTAACGTGCTCCAGCTCGTCGCCCAGCGTGGCGACCTCTGACGAGCGTTTCAAATTTTTACGGAAGAAGGTCGAGAGATACTGCACCAGCTGTCCGGCGCGCTCGCTGTCGTTGCGAATCACCGCCTTTAGCGTATTCAGGGCGTTAAACAGGAAGTGAGGATTCACCTGAGCGTGCAGCAGTTTGATCTCGGACTGGGCCAGCAGCGCTTTCTGGCGCTCATACTGCCCCGCCAGAATCTGGGCCGACAGTAGCTGGGCGATACCCTCGCCCAGGGTTCGGTTAATGGAGCTGAACAACCGGTTCTTCTCTTCATAAAGCTTAATGGCGCCAATCACCCGCTGGTTTTCGCCGCGCAGGGGAATCACCAGAGTGGATCCCAGTTTGCAGTTGGGATGCAGAGAACAGCGGTAAGGCACCTCATTACCGTCGGCATAGACCACTTCGCCGGTCTCTATCGCACGCCAGGTATACCCGGAAGAGACCGGGCGCCCGGCCAGATGGTGATCGGAACCGGTGCCGATAAAGGCCAGCAGCTTTTCGCAATCGGTAATCGCCACGGCGCCGATATCCAGCTCGTGATGCAGCACCTGAGCCACTTTGAGGCTGTTTTCCTGGTTAAAGCCCTGGCGCAAAATCCCCTCGGTGGCTGCCGCCACCCGCAGCGCGGTGGCGGAAAAAGCCGAGGTATATTTTTCAAACATAGCCCGCCGGTCCAGCAGTATGCGCATAAACAGCGCCGCACCTACGCTGTTGGTAATAATCATCGGCGCGGCGATATTGCTGACCAAGTTGAGCGCTTCCTGATACGGCCGGGCCACCGCCAGGATAATCAGCATCTGAATGACTTCCACCACCAGGGTGACGCAGCCCGCCGTTAGCGGACTGAAAACTTTATCGGCCCGCCCGCGCCGGATCAGATAGCGGTGCATCAACCCCGCCAGCAGCCCTTCGGTAATGGTGGAAATCATACAACTGACCGCCGTCATGCCCCCCAGCGAGTAGCGATGCAATCCGCCAGTAAGCCCCACCAGGCCGCCCACCACCGGGCCCCCCAGCAGTCCCCCCATCACGGCGCCAATGGCGCGGGTGTTGGCAATGGAATCCTCGAAATGCAGCCCGAACCAGGTGCCCATAATGCAGAAAATAGAGAAAACGACGTAACACAGAAATTTGTGCGGCAGGCGCACGGTGACCTGCACCAGGGGGATAAACAGGCGGGTCTTACTCATTAGCCAGGCGATGACCAGAAACACGCACATCTGCTGTAGCAGCAGTAACACTAAATTAAATCCGTACATACCTGGCCGACCTCTTCCTGACACGACCCGGTAACATATCCTGGAAATCTAAGGTTTTCTTTGAATTCCGCCAAAAAATGGCACGCTGAAGCGGTCTTTTACCCTCACCCCGTCCCTCTCCCGGAGGGAGAGGGGGATAAAAAGAGTGATTACCGCTCGCGAAACGCCTCGGCCCTGGCGCGCAGAATCGGCTTCAGCAGGTAGGAAAGAATGGTCTTTCTGCCGGTGATAATATCCACCGACGCCACCATCCCCGGAATAATCAACAGCGGTTTGTTATCGCTGCCCAGGTGGTTTTTGTCGGTGCGGATACGGATGACGTAGTAGCTATTGCCCTCTTTATCCGTCACGGTATCCGGGCTTATCTGCTCCAGTTTTCCTTTCAGACCGCCGTAGATGGTGTAGTCGTAGGCGGTAAACTTGACGCTGGCCTCCTGGCCGGGATGCAGAAAGGCGATATCCTGGGGCCGGATTTTGGCCTCAACCAACAGGGTGTCGTCCAGCGGGACGATCTCGACCATATCGCTGCCAGGCTGAATAACGCCGCCGATGGTGTTCACCAACACCTGCTGCACAATACCGCGCACCGGCGAAGTGACCAGGGTTCGGTTAACCCTGTCCTCAATGGCTTTACCTGAAGCCTGGGTCTTGCTCAGTTCAGTGCGGGCTTCGTTTAGCTGCGAGAGCGCCTCGCTGCGGTAGCGGCCACGGGTTTCGGCAATCTTGCTTTCGGTCTCTTTCACGGCGGCTTCGGCACGAGGAATAGCCAGAGTCACCGATTCCAGCTGACCGCGGGTTTCCACCTCTGAACGGCGCAGGCGCAGCACTTCCACTTTGGAGATAGCCCCCTTCGCCACCAGCGGCTCAGACATTCTGATCTCCTGACGCAGCAGGCTCAGACTGTTGCGGTATTGTCCCTCTTTGGCCCGAAAATCCAGCAGATCCTGTTTCTTCTGCACCAGTTGCTCTTCCAGACCGCCAATTTCGCCCTGAATACGATTCTTCACGCTGGTAAACAGTTTCATTTCGCCATCGGCGATTTCCGGCGCCTGGTTAACTATCTCCGGCGCCAGGGTCAGGGTTTGCGCATCGTTAAGCTGCGCGGTCAGCCGCTGAATGCGGGCCTCCAGAGAAAGCCGGTCAGCTTTGGTTTCACCGGCATTGGAGCGAAAGCGGGTGTCATCCAGCCGCACCAGCGGTTCGCCGGGTTTGACTATCTGCCCCTCATGTACATAAACCTGAGAGACAATCCCCCCTTCCAGGTTCTGGATCTTTTGCAGCCGCGATGAGGGCACGGTGCGCCCTTCCCCGCGAGTCACTTCGTCGATACTGGCCAGCGACGACCAGATAAGCATGACGAGGATAAACGCCAGAATGGCCCAGATAGTCACCCTTACCACCTGGGGCGAGTCATCCAGCAGCGCTTTATTCACTTCGTTAGTGGTAAATTGTTCGGCGTGTTTATCCCCGGACAGCCACCTCATCAGGCGGCGAAGCCTGTCAACGATTCGCATGGATTTGCCCCTTCTTCAACGCGCTCATCACGCTCTCTTTCGGTCCATCGGCGATGATTTTGCCGTTGTCGAGAATGATTAACCGGTCCACCAGGCTCAGCAGCGAGGCGCGGTGCGTCACCAGCAGCAACGTTTTGCTGGCAACGACCGGCACCAGCGCTTTCTTGATCAGATCTTCGCTGGTGTTATCCATGGAGCTGGTCGGCTCGTCCATCAGCAGAATCGGCGGATCGAGCAGCAGCGATCGCGCCAGCGCCACCGCCTGACGCTGGCCGCCGGAAAGGTTCATCCCCCTCTCGCCTACCTGCATGTTGTAGCCGGAAGGGTGACGGCGGGCGAATTCATGCACTCCGGTCAGGCGCGCCACCCGCAGCATGGTTTCTTCATCCACGTAGCTGGCGCCATAGACCAGGTTATCGCGCAGCGTGCCGCTAAACAGATGGATATCCTGGGGGGCGTAACCGATGTTATGGCGCAGGTCGTGAACATCGAGCTGGCGGGCATCGATGCCATCGATCAGCACGCTACCGGCATCCGGCTGGTAAAAGCCCAGCAGCAGTTTGGCCAGCGAACTCTTGCCGGAGCCGGTGCGGCCAATAATCCCCACCTTCTCGCCCGGCGTAATGGTCAGAGAGATATTATTCAGCGAGGTATAGCGGTTGCCCGGGTAGCAGAAGGTTACGTCCCGCAGTTCAATGGCGCCGGACAGGGATTCGCGACGCAGCGGCACTTCGTCTTCCTGAGTTTCCTGTTCCAGACTCATCATGCGATCGATGGTGCCCTTGGTCATTCTGGCCCGCTGGTAACGGGTCATCAGGCTACAGAACTGGCCGATGGGCAGCATGGCCCGGCGATGCAGCAGATAGCAGGCAATCAGCCCGCCGGTGGTGAGGTTGCCGCCCATAATGGTGTACACCCCCGCGACAATCAGCGCCACGCCGCTGGCCTGTTGCAGCCAGAAGGTGAAGTTCACCGCCACGTAAGAGAGCGACTTCACCCGCAGTTCCAGCTTGCTCAACTGGCCGATAATCTGCTCCCACAGATACTGACGTTCGCTTTGCGCGTTATTGACCTTAATCGCATCCAGGCCGGTCAGGGTTTCCACCAGCATCGCCTGACGCTCGGAAGAGAGCCGGAAGGATTTCTGAATGCTGGACATCAGCGGTCGTTGAATCATCCAGTTAATCAGTATCGCCAGGGGGTAACAGAGCAGCGGAATCAGCACCAGCGGACCGCCGATAATGGCGATCACCAGCAGAATCAGCAGGGTAAACGGAAAATCGATAAGCGCGGTCAGCGTCAGCGAAGAGAGAAAGTCCCGCAGCGACTGATACTCCTGAAAGTTCTGAGCGAAGCTCCCCACCCGCGCCGGTCGTAGCTTCATCTTCATGCCCAGCAGCCGTTCAAACAGCCCGGCGGAAACGATAAGGTCAGTCTTCTTACCGGCAATATCCAGGCAGATAGCGCGCAATATCTTTAATACGAAATCGAAAACAAAGGCGATGGTAATGCCGATAGCCAGCACCCACAGGGTAGCGGTGGCCTGATTCGGCACCACCCGGTCATAGACGTTCATCACAAACAGCGGTGCCGCCAGAGCGATGATGTTGATCAGAAAACTGGCGACCACGGCATCCAGATAGAGGAGCTTCGACAGCCGCAGCGTATCCTGAAACCAGGATTTGGTACGCGGAATGGTCGCCGTGGGCTGTGAATCGTAGTCATGCTCCGGCTGCATGAACACCGTTTTACCGCTATAGCTGGCTTCCAGCTCTTCCAGCGGCACCCGCAGTTCGCCGCCTTCGGTGTCGGCGCTCAGCAGTTTTGCCTGCTGCTGCTCGTCCCAGCCGGTCAGTACCGCCGCCTGCTGATTGTTCAGCAGAATAATGGCCGGCAGAGAGATAGCCTGAATATTGGCCAGCGGGCGCTGAATCACCCGCGCTTTGAGCCCGGCGCGCCCTGCGGCCCGGGGCAGCGCACTCAGGGTCAGGGTATTGGCCTTCAGGGGTAACCCGGCGGTCAGGATATTGCGACTGGTGGTAATACCGTGCAGCCTGCACATGATCATCAGGCAATCCAGCAGCGGATCGTCATGGTTCTGGCGTGGATCGTTTCTGATAATGTCATCTGAATCGGAACCATTAAGATCCCGGGAATCGGTGTCTGGTGTCATAGTCGGCCCTCAGGTGCGGGCGGCATTACGCCGCACCGACACAGGGAAATACAGAGTTATCACGAGATGAAATAACCCAGGCGTTATTCGATATCGGGTAGTGAATCCTGCGGCATGGAAGCCGCCGTCGTATCAATGGCCTGGGCTGCGGAAGGCGCCTGAATTTTCAGCGCACTCAGCAGCTCGCCGGTACGGGCATTGATGCGATAGGTGTTAAACATTTCCAGAAATTGCAGCTCCACGTAGCGTCGCTTCGCGGTGAAGACTTCATTTTCACTGTCCAGCATATCCAGCAGCGTACGGTCGCCCAGGCTGAACTGTTCCTGATAGGCGCTGCGCACCGCCTGGCTGCGTTCGGCATAGTTTTTGGCAATCGGCAACTGGCGCTCGGCGTTCTGGTAAGCGTTCCACGCCAGGCGCAGCTCTTCGTTGAGCTGACGCAGCGCGTTGTTTTTCACATCCTTCGCTTCTCGCATCTTGTAAGCATAGGAGCTGAGCGTCGCCTGGTCGGTGCCGCCGTTGTAAACGTTGTAGCGCATGCGTACCATCGCCTGCCATTCCTGGTCGTGCCCGCGGGTGCCGTCAACGTTGTTATCCATACGCCGTCCCACCTCAACATTCACGTTGGGGTAAAATTTCGATTTCGCCGCTTCGTACTGCTGATGTGTCGCTTCCACGTCGGCGTCGGCCTGTTTCAGCAGCGGGCTGTTTTTCAGCATCGATTTGCGGGCCGCTTCCAGCGATGCCGGAGCCGCAAGCTTTGTCGGCATAGCGAGATCCAGAGGATCGGCCCCCACCACGCTGTGGTAAGTGGCGATGGAGTCTTCCAGGTTGGTCTGTTCCGTCAGCAGGTTATTCTGGGCCTGGGAAAGTCGTGCCTCCGCCTGCTCATAGTCTGCCTGGCGCCCTACTCCCTGCTCGGTACGCAGTTTGATCTGATCGAACACCCGCTCGTGGTTTTTCAGATTCTCTTCTGCCAGCCCAACCATTCGCTTTCGCATCAGTACATCCAGGTAACTCTGGATAGCCGCCAGCGCCGTATTTTCGCTGGTGTTCATCACGGTCCAGGCCCGGGAATCCACGGTTGCCCGCTGGCGGGCCACTTCGCTGGTGGTGCCAAAACCATTAAAGACATTTTGTGTCAGATTGATGCTGGATTCGCTACGGTGCAAATTACGGCGGTGATCGTCGGCGCCGCGCGTAGAGGTGTTATCGGTCTGTTCCCAACCGGTTCCCGCCGTGACATCCAGAGAAGGCAGATATCCTCCCTGCGCCGCCCGTAAATCCTGATCCGCTGAATAGCGGCTGTTAACCGAGGCGCTCACCTGCGGATGCGAAGTCAGCGTCTGTTTAATCGCCTGCTCCAGGGTGGTGGCCTGCGCCAGGCTGGCCGTCAGGAGTGAAAGCGATGCCCCTACAAAAAATTGACTACCACGATTCATTATCACGTCCTTCTCTTGCGGACTACCCCACATGCAGGCAAGGCAGTACAGGCAGAAGTTTCTATTGATTAGCTATCCATCATCATGAAATGTTCAGGTACTCCCTCACCTGAATCCTGTTTTTTGACTTATTGAAATCATTAAAAAATATAGCCGCTGTTTTCCTTGTTATGGAAAAACTGCGCCACACGCATCAGGCATGCGGGTCGGGTTTGGCTATCAGGTTATCCAGGTGGTCGTCATGGCCGCCGTCGTAACCGCTGTCGCCCCCTTCACCATCAAGCGCGCCGGATTCCGCCGGAACGTGGTCAGGCTCGCTGGCGCTGTCTTCACCGGTGACCTTAATCAGCGCGCTCAGATCGTTACCATCTTCGTCGTCACTAATGACATCGGCAAAGTTAATCGGCTCGGCATCACTCAGCGTCACGCCAGCCTCCTGCCCGGTATCGGTCTGCGAGTCGGCAGCGCTCTCCTCGCCAGCAGCGTGGGTATTGTCATACTCATCGCCCAGCAGATTGCTGAGCGATGCCTCGCTGTGAGCATCGCTGGTCTGTTCTACAGACGCACTATCGCCCTGCTGAATCAGCAGATTGTCATCATCAATCAGCAATGAATGGTCGGTATCGTTCGCGTTATCCGTATGGCTGTCGTCAGCGCTGTCGCCATGAGACTGGGCGGGCTCATTGTTTGAGCCGGTGTTAGTCTCATTCTGAGTCTGATCGGCCTGTTCATCATTTAGTTCGCCACTGGAAGCATCGCTCTGCCCCTGAGAAGCGTCGGTGTTACTATCCGCAGTGTCGCCATGCTCCGTTGTCTGCGAAGCATCAGCACCTGAATCCTGGGAATCGACAGGATCCTGGCTCTGTGAAGCGTCAGTCTCGCTATCCTGGGAATCACCGTGCTCTGACGCCTGCGAAACATCAGTGCCGCTGTTCAGGGAATCACCGTGGTCCGAATCCTGCGAAATATCAGCGCCAGCTTCGTGGGAATCGCTGTGGTCCGGCTCGTGGCTGTCGTCCGAAATCGCTTCGCCATGATGCTCACTCTCTACGCCGTTCAGGCTGGTGGCCTGCAAACCATGACTCTCTATCTGCTCACCGGTATCGCCATCAAAGGTGTAATCGGTATCGTGCTGATCGTCCGCGGTGGAGTGAATTTCCAGTTCGAGATCCCCCAGCGAATCCTGCCCGTCCGGCAGCGTGACGGAGACCTGACCGGAATAGTCTGTGGTATTTTCATCAAAGGTCAGCGTATAGGTGCCACTGTTGGCATCCCAGGTGACATCCTGATAATTCCCCGTAAAGGTCGCCCCCTCAGGCAGACCGCTCACCGTGATGCTGGTTAAATGGTCGTCTGCATCAGTGCTGTCCAGATCCACATCCACATTCAGCGTCACCTCCGTGGTGGTGGTCGCCCCACCGCCATTAGTTTCGCCATCAGCAAAAACGACATCTTCGATATGGTTGATATTGATATTGGCTAACGCACTGGATCCGCCATTGATATGGACATTATCCCAGGTGTTATTGGTGCCGTTATTCGGGTTATTAACGCCGCTAGTGTCGTAATCATTACTATCACCACCAGCAACGAAGACATAGTCTTTACCGGCATCACCCTCAGGCACGTTACCGTTGCCGGTTATGCCGTTGATCGGACGGAACTCGTACTGAGAGTCCGGCCAGTCGCTCTGTTGATAGTAGCCGCCGGTATGATCGCCCACGACGAAGATATCGGTGGTGCCCGAACTGCTATCGCCAGCATTGGCGTTACCCGAATCATCGTAATAGTGGATCTGTGAATCCGGATCGTCACACTGAGGGACAAGATCGCCTTTAATGGCACCATCCGGGCTATCCGGCGTCAGCCAGATATTTACATTCGAGCCGATCGCGACAATCTGACCATTCTGGATGTCATAACCGTTCGGATCTCCAGCCCCGCCGTTAACGTGGATGATGTCATCATCTGTCGTATCCGTCGTTTTATCCCCAGGCGTCACCGTCACCGTTAAGTGCACATCGGAATCTGTGTCTCCATCCGCATCCGCATCTGAATCACTATCAGCGTCGGCATCTGCGTCAGCATCTGAATCCGAGTCAGCATCGCTGTCGGAATCGGAGTCGCTGTCGGAGTCTGAGTCGCTGTCAGAATCCGAATCGCTGTCAGCGTCCGAGTCACTGTCAGAGTCCGAATCGCTGTCAGAGTCCGAATCGCTGTCCGAGTCGGAATCACTGTCCGAGTCCGAGTCGCTGTCTGAGTCGGAGTCACTGTCGGCGTCAGAATCACTGTCCGAGTCGGAGTCGCTGTCGGAGTCAGCATCGCTGTCAGAGTCCGAGTCACTATCTGAATCGGAATCACTGTCGGCGTCAGCGTCGCTGTCCGAATCCGAATCGCTGTCAGAGTCTGAGTCGCTGTCGGCGTCAGAATCACTGTCCGAGTCGGAATCGCTGTCAGAGTCAGCATCGCTGTCCGAATCCGAGTCGCTGTCGGAATCCGAATCCGAATCGCTGTCCGAATCCGAATCGCTGTCCGAGTCAGCATCGCTGTCCGAATCCGAGTCACTGTCGGAATCGGAGTCGCTGTCCGAGTCGCTGTCCGAGTCAGAATCGCTGTCCGAGTCGGAGTCGCTGTCGGAGTCAGAATCGCTGTCCGAGTCAGCATCGCTGTCCGAATCCGAGTCGCTGTCAGAATCCGAATCGCTGTCAGCGTCCGAGTCACTGTCAGAGTCTGAGTCGCTGTCGGAGTCTGAGTCGCTGTCCGAATCGGAGTCACTGTCGGAGTCAGAGTCGCTGTCCGAGTCAGAGTCACTGTCGGAATCAGAGTCACTGTCTGAGTCGGAATCGCTGTCGGCGTCAGAGTCGCTGTCCGAGTCAGCATCGCTGTCAGAGTCCGAGTCACTGTCGGAGTCAGAATCACTGTCGGAATCGGAGTCACTGTCGGAGTCGGAATCGCTGTCTGAATCTGAATCACTGTCCGAGTCGGAATCACTGTCCGAGTCCGAGTCACTGTCCGAGTCAGCATCGCTGTCGGAGTCTGAATCACTGTCCGAATCAGAATCACTGTCCGAATCTGAGTCGCTGTCAGAATCCGAATCGCTGTCCGAATCCGAATCGCTGTCCGAGTCAGCATCGCTGTCCGAATCCGAGTCACTGTCGGAATCGGAGTCGCTGTCCGAGTCGCTGTCCGAGTCAGAATCACTGTCGGAATCGGAGTCACTGTCGGAGTCGGAATCGCTGTCTGAATCTGAATCACTGTCCGAGTCGGAATCACTGTCCGAGTCCGAGTCACTGTCCGAGTCAGCATCGCTGTCGGAGTCTGAATCACTGTCCGAATCAGAATCACTGTCCGAATCTGAGTCGCTGTCAGAATCCGAATCGCTGTCCGAATCCGAATCGCTGTCCGAGTCAGCATCGCTGTCCGAATCCGAGTCACTGTCGGAATCGGAGTCGCTGTCCGAGTCGCTGTCCGAGTCAGAATCGCTGTCCGAGTCGGAGTCGCTGTCGGAGTCAGAATCGCTGTCCGAGTCAGCATCGCTGTCCGAATCCGAGTCGCTGTCAGAATCCGAATCGCTGTCAGAGTCCGAATCACTGTCCGAATCGGAGTCACTGTCGGAGTCGGAATCGCTGTCCGAGTCCGAATCGCTGTCAGAGTCAGAGTCAGAGTCACTGTCCGAATCGGAGTCGCTGTCTGAATCAGAATCGCTGTCCGAATCTGAGTCGCTGTCAGAATCCGAATCACTGTCGGAGTCTGAATCGCTGTCGGAATCGGAGTCACTGTCGGCGTCAGAATCGCTGTCTGAGTCGGAGTCGCTGTCGGAATCCGAGTCGCTGTCGGAATCTGAATCACTGTCTGAATCCGAGTCGCTGTCCGAATCCGAATCGCTGTCGGAATCGGAATCGCTGTCAGAGTCAGAATCACTGTCCGAGTCGGAATCACTGTCTGAGTCGGAATCGCTGTCGGCGTCAGAGTCGCTGTCCGAGTCAGCATCGCTGTCGGAATCCGAGTCGCTGTCGGAGTCAGCATCGCTGTCCGAATCCGAGTCACTGTCGGAGTCTGAGTCGCTGTCAGAATCGGAATCGCTGTCGGAGTCAGCATCGCTGTCCGAATCGGAATCACTGTCCGAATCGGAGTCGCTGTCGGAGTCACTGTCGGAATCAGAGTCACTGTCTGAGTCGGAATCGCTGTCGGCGTCAGAGTCACTGTCCGAATCGGAGTCGCTGTCCGAATCCGAATCGCTGTCGGAATCGGAATCGCTGTCAGAGTCAGAATCACTGTCCGAGTCGGAATCGCTGTCAGAGTCCGAATCACTGTCCGAATCGGAGTCACTGTCGGAGTCGGAATCGCTGTCCGAGTCCGAATCGCTGTCAGAGTCAGAGTCAGAGTCACTGTCCGAATCGGAGTCGCTGTCTGAATCAGAATCGCTGTCCGAATCTGAGTCGCTGTCAGAATCCGAATCACTGTCGGAGTCTGAATCGCTGTCGGAATCGGAGTCACTGTCGGCGTCAGAATCGCTGTCTGAGTCGGAGTCGCTGTCGGAATCCGAGTCGCTGTCGGAATCTGAATCACTGTCTGAATCCGAGTCGCTGTCCGAATCCGAATCGCTGTCGGAATCGGAATCGCTGTCAGAGTCAGAATCACTGTCCGAGTCGGAATCGCTGTCGGCGTCAGAGTCGCTGTCCGAGTCAGCATCGCTGTCGGAATCCGAGTCGCTGTCGGAGTCAGCATCGCTGTCCGAATCCGAGTCACTGTCGGAGTCTGAGTCGCTGTCAGAATCGGAATCGCTGTCGGAGTCAGCATCGCTGTCCGAATCGGAATCACTGTCCGAATCGGAGTCGCTGTCGGAGTCAGCATCGCTGTCCGAATCGGAATCACTGTCCGAATCGGAGTCGCTGTCGGAGTCACTGTCGGAATCAGAGTCACTGTCTGAGTCGGAATCGCTGTCGGCGTCAGAGTCACTGTCCGAATCGGAGTCGCTGTCTGAATCAGAATCGCTGTCCGAATCCGAATCGCTGTCCGAGTCAGAATCGCTGTCCGAGTCCGAGTCACTGTCAGAGTCCGAATCACTGTCCGAATCGGAGTCACTGTCGGAGTCGGAATCGCTGTCCGAGTCCGAATCGCTGTCAGAGTCGGAATCACTGTCAGAGTCAGAGTCAGAGTCACTGTCCGAATCCGAGTCGCTGTCCGAATCCGAATCGCTGTCAGAGTCAGAATCACTGTCCGAATCGGAATCGCTGTCCGAGTCGGAATCGCTGTCGGCGTCAGCATCACTGTCCGAGTCGGAGTCACTGTCGGAGTCTGAATCGCTGTCCGAATCGGAGTCACTGTCGGAGTCAGCATCGCTGTCAGAGTCCGAGTCACTGTCCGAGTCGGAATCACTGTCTGAGTCGGAATCGCTGTCGGCGTCAGAGTCGCTGTCAGAGTCAGAATCACTGTCCGAATCGGAATCGCTGTCCGAGTCGGAGTCACTGTCGGAGTCTGAATCGCTGTCCGAATCGGAGTCACTGTCGGAGTCAGCATCGCTGTCAGAGTCCGAGTCACTGTCCGAGTCGGAATCACTGTCCGAGTCGGAATCACTGTCTGAGTCGGAATCGCTGTCGGCGTCAGAGTCGCTGTCCGAGTCAGAGTCGCTGTCTGAATCGGAGTCACTGTCGGCGTCCGAGTCACTGTCGGAGTCGGAATCACTGTCCGAGTCGGAGTCACTGTCCGAATCGGAGTCACTGTCGGCGTCCGAATCCGAATCCGCATCCGCATCCGCATCCGCATCCGCATCCGCATCGCCATCATCATTCAGCAAATAAGTCAGTTCTTCCGGCGGCGCGCCATCGGGAAAATCAATACCTTCGGTCGGATAGCCTGCGGTGGGGTCGACGATTTCGCCGGTCAGATCGAGCACCACATGGGTATGGGATCCGCCGCCGCTGCCGCCGGGGTTAGCGTCATTATTCACGACCTGCGGACCGGCTGCGGTAGCTTCCAGAGTTTGGGTCGGGTCCTGCCCGTCGGCGATGGCCTGCTGCAACGCGGCCACTTCATCCACCTGATCGGTAGCGGCCTGGCTTGCGGTAATACCACTACTGTTCCATACCGAATCCCGCCCCAGATCGAGCGTCTTACCGTCCGCCAGCGCGATAGTGACCGCCCCTTCCGCGCCGGTCATCACCTGTTCGCCATCAAAAACTCTGTCGCCTTCCACCAGCAAACGCTGGCTGCCATCGGGGGAAACCACGAAAACCTGCCCAATAACGGCTTTTATAATGCCCGCAACACCGCTCATGCTATCTTCTCTCAGTCACTTCAAAACCGATCCATCCGGATCAAAAATGGAACAGCAAATGACGCTCAGCGCCGGAACGCGCCGCCGATGCCCTAAATAAGCCCTTCATCATCGTCATCGATCAGTCCCTCAAGACCGCTCAGACTCCGGCGCGCCTGGGCGCGGTTAATCAGTTTGGCCTGAGCCGCTTCCGGCAGATCGGTAATGCTAATCACCCCTTTACTCATCAACACTTCAATCAGGTCTTCCAGTACGCGAACCATCTCCAGATCGCTCTGCTGAAGCTTGCGCAGCGACGCCTCTCTGGCCTCCTGGGCCTTCAGCCACCTGTCGAGCTCCGCTGTGCGGGCTTCGCTATGCTCCGTCATACCGGTAAAAGGGGTGCTATCCACCCGGGTTATCTGCCCTGCGGCATCTCGTTCGATGTAATACATAGGTACGACTCCTTGATAAACGATTAACCGCGCAGCGTACTGGCATCGGCAAAGTAGCGCCCCATAGCGCCGTACAAGCCAATACGTTCCAGTATCGCCAGCTCGCCGGCCGTTTCCACTCGCTCCGCTATCAGCGGTAAATCAATCTGCCGGGTGGCCCAGTAAATCGCTTCAATAAACAGACGTTTATCTTCTTCAGTATCGATATTGCGTACGTAGCTGCCGTCGACTTTGATCCAGGCCAGCCCCCACTGGGGCAGGTTGCCGATGAGATGGAACTGCCCACCAAAGTGCTGGATCCCCAGGCGGCAGCCCACCATTTTCAGGCGCCGGACCACTTCGCTCATGCGCTCGGCATCCGGCAGTTCATTTTCATCCAGCTCCAGGGTCAGCCTGGCCGCCAGCGTCGGCGTCTGCTTCAACGGCAGCAGTAGCGCCTCCAGGCTTTCGTCGTCGGCCACGCTTTCACCGCAGATACTGAGCGACAGCACGCCGTCCGTGCGATCCATTTCGCGCAACGTCTGTTTCAGCATTACCTGATCCATACGCTGACCCAGCGCCAGCCGGTGGATCCACGGCATAAAGCGGCTGGCGGGCAGGGTTTCCCCTTCCGCCGTTTTAATCCGCGCCAGAATTTTGTGGTGCAGCACCACCCGCTGGTTGTTGCACTCAAACACCGGTTGGGAAAACAGCTCAAATGACTCCGCATCCAGTACCGCCGTCAGCCGGGCGAACCAGCTATGACGATCGCCATCAACGTCAGTGACCTGCGCTACTACCGGGTTTGCGAAGAAGCGCATTCGGGTTTCGGCCTCGGCCAGCGACTGATCCGCCTGCCTCAGCACAGCCTGTGAGGCATCGCCCGACTGGAAAGTGACCTGCGCCAGATGCGCCACCGGCGAAACATCGCTAATGCCGGTTTCATACAAGGCTTTCAGTTGGGTGCCGAGCTGGCTGACCAGGTTCTCCATCTCCTGCGGCAGAATCTCCTGCCCGACCAGGGCGAATTCGCCGCCACGGATACGGGCCAGAAAACCGTCCGTGGGAAAGAAACGCTTCTGGGTTTCGCCCAGCATCCCGGCTACGGCCTTCAGCAGCTCGTCGGTTTTCCCGCCGCCCATACGTTGGTTCAGCCCCATCAGATCCTGAACCCGCACCAGCAACAGATGTCCGGTGGATTTATCTTCATCGCTCAGTCTCGCCTGCAGGTGGATGTCGAAGGCCCGGCGGTTATTCAGACCGGTCAGGCTGTCGTGATAGGCCTCCTGCCTCAGCGTCTCGGTACGCTGCGCCTGTTCGCTAAACAGCGCCTTGAGCTGCATCACCATCATATTGGTGGCCTCCACCACTCGCCGCAGCTCCGGGGTTTTCGGCAGGGTCGGCAGGCTCAGGAACTCACGGTGGCTGATGGCCGTGGCCTGTTTCACAATATAGTTTAGCGGACGCAAACGGCGACGCAGGAAAACAGTGGCGCCTATTACGCACAGCAAACTGCACCCGGCGAACCAGAAGAAGCTATTCACCATGCTTTCCCACAGACGCTGAAGCGCGAACATCGGGTGGCTGACCACCTCTACCCGGGCATACTGGGTCCAGCCGCGCATCACAATCGCTTCACCCTTCCCCGGGTTAAGGTTCACCATCCGCACAAACCAACCGGGCAGCCCTGCATCCTGCGGCTTTCCGTGACGCTCAGTCAGTACCTTCTGGGTTTTCAGGCTGACCACCCGAATACGATAGAAGTAGCCGCTGTCGAAAATCGAACTGACCAGCAGATCCGTCATGGTGGGATCGTCAATATTCGCCGTCAGTGAAACCCCCAGCGCCGTCGCCGTATCCTGAGCGTGGGCGCCAAGCTGGTTATGGTACTGCTCGCGTGATGACTCCAGGGCCACATAAAAGTTGCCGCAGAACACCACGATGGCGAACAGACAAATGCCAATCAGTAGCTGTTTATAAAGAGACATGGCTACTTCCTATTCATTGATGGAAAACCCTTCCGCACGCATCCGGGTCAGAAGATCCTGCCAGCGCGACAGGCGCTTACTGTCGCCCACCTGGCGGCTGCCATCCGCCTTCGGCAACCACAGCCCGGCGCCGTTAAACGAATAGACTGGCAGCAGATCCGGACGTTGAGTCGCCGGTAAAATGGTACCGTTAAGATTATCAAGGACCAGCGGGATAGCGTCCGGCGTCTGATACCAGGTCAGCACCATATGCGCCTGATTCAGGCGCAGCGCCTTAACGTAGGTGATGCGCAGCTGGCTGGCCGGAATCCCCATTTTCCGTAGCGAGAAATATTTGGCGATGGCGTAATCCTCGCAGTCGCCGGCCCCCTTACGTAAAAACTCGACGGGCGTGGCCCAGTAATCCTGCTGACCCCATACCACGCGGTCATCGCGAAACGCCATCCGACTGTTAAAAAAGCGGTTTACGCGGTTAAGCGCCCCCTGCACATCACCATTCACGGGCCGACTTACCAGCGCAGCCCATTCATCGATACGCCGCTGGGCAGCAGGCGTTGCCGGGCCGTACAGCTTCTGGGTCCGGGCATTGATGGCAACGAAGTCCCAGCTGGCGGCCAGCTGGGGTGAAAACGCCAGCAGAGCCAGCAGCCAGACAGCCATCCAGCGGCGCAGCGTTACTGTTCGCAGCAGCCCGTCACGCATGGAGAACCTCTGGCAACCGCTGCCGCAAAGACTTGCTCCAGGCGACATAGCCGGAAAGAGAGTGCACTACATCAACGATCGTCCAGTCAGGACAGGGCTCAGGCAATGGCGCGGCCCGCAGCTGCGCTGCCGCCGGTCGAATCAACCCAGGCAAATGACTTAGTGACATCAGGGTATCCTGTCGCGGATAACGATCGTTAATCATTAGCCGAATTGAGTGCCCGACCGGCACAAAAAATAGCTAACCGCATCTTGTTTTTAACGTAATGGAAGAAATCGCACAATAAAAAAGCAACAGGTTAAATACAGCTAATGAACATAAAATTAAATCATAACCGTCTGTCGCTACTGTAATTTTTCAGACAGGGTTATTCTGGCCGATTATTTAAGCAAGGTAAAGTAAAGCCTGAAGTAATGTCATTACCAACCCAGCATACCGCTCTGCCAACAAGAGAAATAAATGATTAAAAAACAAATAATTGAAGAAAAACCACGCAACACACCCACTGCAGGCTCAGGCGTTTTCCTGGTGAAATAATCCCACCCAAAACTATTAACAACAGAAGAAATAATCACCAGAATAAAAAAACTCAAGATTCTTCTTAAACCCAACCACCAAACAAAATCAGTCTTCATGCGAATGCCTGATACGCATTCCACGCTGCTGATAAAAACATATTTTTAACAGCCTTGCGCTATTTTTAGTCAGACGCCGAAACGCCCAATGAAATTCCCATTAAGAATCACCGCATGCAACAGCATTTACCGCATAACAGAATGCCTCAATGGCCAGCGCCACATCCGCAGCCATGACCGATTCCGCCGGATGATGGCTGATACCGCCCTGACAGCGTACAAACAGCATACCCACGGGCCAGCAGCCTGAGATAGCGATAGCGTCATGCCCGGCGCCGCTGGGGAGCGACAGCGCACGCCCCTGCACCCGGGATACCGCCTGTACCAGCCGCTGTTGCAGTTCGGGATCGCAGCGCGTTGCCGCCATCCGGTAATACTCTTCAGCGCTAAATTGCACACCGCGACGTTGGGCGATGTCTCCGGCCTGAGCCAGCAACGCCTGCTGGAGCGCCTCCAGCGCTTCATCTTCCGGCCCGCGAACATCAAGGGTCAGCGTAACCTCGCCCGGAATCACGTTTACCGCGCCGGGGGCGCAGCTCAGCGTCCCGATGGTCGCCACCTGCTGGCGGCCATGCTGCTTTGTGATGCTTTCCACTGCCATCATCCATTCGGCGGAAGCGGCCAGAGCATCCTGCCGGTGATTCATCGGCACCGTTCCGGCATGGCCCGCCAGACCGGTGAAGCGGCAGGTCAGACGCCGGGCGCCGTTAATGGCCTGCACCACGCCCAGCGCCAGCCCTTCCTGCTCCAGGCACGGCCCCTGTTCGATATGCAGCTCCAGATAAGCGGCGATCTCCTCCCTGTTGCGGGCCGCCTGGCCAATGTTTGCGCCATCCAGCCCTGCGTTTGCCAGCGCCTGGGCCACGCTAATGCCCTGTGCATCCTGCTGCTGAAGCCATTCCGACGGCCAGTCGCCGGTAAGGCCCCGGCTGCCCAGTAGCGTAATGCCGAAGCGGGTGCCCTCTTCGTCGCCAAAACCGACAATCTCTACCGCCATCGGTAATCGCCTGCCCCGATCGTGCAGCGCCTGTACGACTTCGATGGCCGTTAGTACGCCCAGCATGCCGTCGTAACGTCCGGCATCGCGTACCGTATCCAGATGCGAGCCCAGCAGCAGCGCAGGCGCTCCCGCCTGTTCCCCTTCATAGCGCCCGCAGATATTGCCGACGCTGTCCTGCCAGACCCGCATGCCCGCCTGCTCCATCCAGTGCCCCACCAGGGCATTGGCCCGTAGATGCTCGGGCGAAAGATAGATCCGGGTCAACCCCCGGGGCGTTTCGCTGATATCCGCCAGGTGGTCGGCCCGCTCCATCACCCGGGCTGCGGCCAGTTGAGACGCGCTGGCGGCAATGGTCGTTTCACTCATGCCTGACTCCCGTAGTGGTCCCATGCCGCCTGGAGCCCGGCTCCCTGAGGCGTGGTAAATTTCAGATGATTGAGGACCGATTCCAGGGCGCTCAGGGTGGTCATCACGCAGGCCTTACGGGCGTTATAGCCCATGGTGCCTATGCGCCACACCTTGCCGTGCAGCGGACCAAAAGAGGTGCCGATCTCAATTCCGAAATCGTCCAGCATCAGAGCGCGCACCTGGTCGCCGTTAACGCTCTGGGGAATCACCACGCCGAGCACGTTGTTCATCTTGTGGGTCAGATCTCCGAACGTTTCCAGCCCCATGGCCCGCACCCCTTTCAGCAGGGCATCGCCGTGCAGCTTATGGCGAGCGATGCCGTTATCCAGCCCTTCCTGCAGAATCAGGCGTGCACACTCGCGGGCGGCAAACAGCGCGCTGGTGGCTTCAGTATGGTGGTTCAGCCGCTCCGGCCCCCAGTAGTCCATGATCATGCCGAGATCGAAGTAGTTGCTGTAGATCATCTCGTCATCACCGTCCTGGTGGGCGTCGGTGCGGATCCCGGCTTCCACGCACTTACGGCGACGAATCACCTCCTCCATGGCCGGACTCAGAGTAATGGGAGATGTGCCGGAAGGGCCGCCCAGGCACTTCTGCATTCCGGCGGACACGGCATCCAGCCCCCAGGCGTCGGTTTCCAGCGGATTGCCTCCCAGGCTTGCGGTGGCATCGGTGTAGAACAGCACGCCGTAGCGACGGCAGATCTCACCCAGTTGATCCAGAGGCTGGAGCATAGTGGTGGAGGTATCGCCCTGTACCGTCAGCAGCAGCCGCGGACGCACCCGCTTAATGGCGTCCTCAATGGCATCCGGCGTGAATACCTGCCCCCAGGGCACCTCGATGGTATGCACCTCGGCGCGGCAGCGGCGGGCAATTTCACACAGCAGGTGGCCGAAGCGGCCAAAGACCGGCACCAACACCTTATCCCCCGGGCGAATCGCCGAGGTTAAAATAGCTTCGATCCCTGCCCGGGAGGTGCCGTCCACCAGCAGCGTCCAGCGGTTTTCCGTGCGGAATACGCCGCGATACAGCGCCATCACCTCATTCATATAGTGGGTCATGGCCGGATCGTACTGACCTATCAACTGGCTCGACATAGCGCGCAGTACCCGGGGGTCGGCATTGATCGGCCCCGGCCCCATCAGCAGACGCTGGGGCGGATTGAGTTGCGGAAATTGCGTGATGTCCATGAGGGGTTCCTTTTATGTCGGGTTCACCGTAATGAAACGAAAGGTTCTTTACTGGCAGATATTGCAACTAATGTGCCACATCAGGATAGTCCAAACCACCGCCAGTTTTTCCCGGTAATTCATGAATAACAATCAGAAATCGGATAATGCCGGTCTGTTTATCACGCAAACCGGCATCATAAAATTGCACCGCAAGTGTGCAAGGCACCGCCGTGGCGCACCATTATCGCTGTTCCAGTTCGTCCAGCTTCTGGTAAAGATCGGCAATCTGGTGAATCCGCTGGCGGCCGCTGCTCAGCATTTCATGCAGCAGTGCGTTAGCCAGCAGGTTGATCAGACTGTTGGCGCAGGCATAGCTGTCGTAGGCCGAAACGCTGTCCAGCGGCGCGCAAAGTCGCCAGCGGGCCAACGGAAACAGGCTCTGGGCCTGAGGTTCGCATATCAGCAACACCGGCACTTGCGCCTTCTGTAGCTGCTCCAGTAGCGGACGCACAATGCGCGGACGGCGGCGAAACGCCACCATCACCACCAGATCGTCGGGCGCGGCATCCACCAGCTCTTCGCTTAAGGTCTGGCCCGGCTGGGGCAGTAACTGTACCTGCCCACGGGTCTGCAATAGCTGCTGACGCAGGTGCAACGCCGCAGGCCACGAGTTACGCAGTCCGATAATCAGAATACGACGGGCCTCTGCCAGCCCGGCAATGGCGCCGGAAAACTGATCGGCATCCAGCTCACTGGCCCAGCGGGTCAGGTTCGCCATCTCCTGCTTGTAATGGCGCGCCAGCAGGGTGTTGCCCTGCACGGCATCGCGATTATCGGTCAGGGGCATGCCGCTCTGGCGCAGGGTGCGCAGCTCTTCGCGCATCTCCCGGTATTTGTCATAGCCCAGGCGCTTAAACAGGCGGCTGACGGTGGCCTTGGATACGCCGCTTAGCCTTGCCAGTTCGGCGCTGTTATAGCTAATCAGATCGTCGAAATGGTCAAAAATAAAGTCGGCGACCCGCTGTTCCTGCGGCGACAGAGTGCTGTACTGGCTTTTCAGGCGTTCATCCAGTTGCTTCATTACGACTCCTGTAACTTTTGTTTCACCGTTATCGTACAGTCAAAACCCGTGCCAGATGATAAAAATTCTGCGCTGAGACGTTTGTCTCAATTGTGGAATAGCTTTTGCAGGCGTGTATGTTTGAATTCCATCAAACGATAAGGAGCAACGATGCAGAGCAATATGGCGCCCCACGGCATGGTCGTGACGCCACACCATCTGGCAAGCCAGAGCGCGCTTGCCGTGCTGCGCGACGGCGGAAGCGCCATTGAGGCGATGGTCAGTGCCGCGGCCAGCATCGCCGTGGTCTATCCCCATATGAACGGCCTGGGCGGCGACGGCTTCTGGCTGATTGTGCCGCCAGAGGGCGAGCCCATCGCCATTGACGCCAGCGGCGCCGCCGGTTCGCTGGCGACTCCTGATGCCTATGCAGGGCTGGCTCAAATCCCCCAGCGCGGCCCGCAAGCGGCCCTGACCGTGGCCGGAACCGTTAGCGGCTGGCAGGAGGCGCTAACGATTTCGCAATCCCTGACCGGTCGCGCCCTGCCGCTGAGCCGATTGCTGGACGATGCCACTCGCTATGCCGACCACGGCATTCCGGTGACGGCCTCCCAGGTCGGCGCCACCGCCAGCAAGCTGGCCGAGCTTCGTGATGTGCCCGGCTTTAGTTCCGCCTTTTTGCTCAATGGCGAAGTGCCCCACACCGGCCAGCGCTTTCGCCAGCCCGTGCTGGCTAACACCCTGCGCCAGCTCGCCCGGGAAGGGCTGGAAAGCTTTTATCGCGGCGAGCTGGCAAACGCCATCGCCGCCGATGCCGAACGTCTGGGCATGCCGATAACGCTTGAGGATCTGCAAAACCACCGGGCGCGACGCCCCGCGCCGCTGCGCCTGGATCACAGTCGGGGAACGCTCTGGAATCTGGCGCCTCCGACCCAGGGGCTGGTTTCTCTGGCGATCCTCGGCATTACCGACCGGCTGGCAATGGCCGATGCCGATGAGGTCGACACCGTACATCGCATCGTGGAAGCCACTAAACAGGCTTTTGGGCTACGGGATGCCCACATTACCGACCCCCGCCATCTGCAGGTGGATATTCAAAGTCTGCTGACCCCCGAATGGCTGGAAGCCATGGCTGCTGCCATCGACACGACTCAGGCGGCCCCATGGGGCAAGGGTAAAGGCCCTGGCGACACCGTCTGGATGGGCGCAATGGACAACAGCGGTCTGGCGGTCTCATTTATTCAGAGCATCTATCATGAATTTGGCAGCGGCGTGGTGCTCCCCGGCAGCGGCCTGCTGTGGCAGAACCGCGGTGCCGCCTTTAGCCTCGATCCCGAACACCTGCTGGCGCTGGCTCCGGGCAAACAACCGTTCCATACCCTGAACCCAGCCGCCGCCCGTCTGAAAGATGGCCGCACCCTGGTCTACGGCAGCATGGGGGGCGACGGTCAGCCTCAGACTCAGGCGACCCTTTTTACCCGTTACGTCATACAGAACATGGCGTTGCAGGAGAGCATTCGCGCGCCCCGCTGGCTGCTGGGCCGCACCTGGGGCCAGTCTTCCGACTCACTGAAGCTGGAAGGCCGGTTTAGCGAGGAAAGTTCAGCGCGGCTGCGGACGCTCGGCCACGAGGTTGAAATGCTCGAGGAATTTAGCGAAGCCGTGGGCCACGCGGGCGCCATCGTGCGCCACCCCGACGGCGTGTTTGAAGGGGCATTTGACCCACGCAGCAACGGCAGCGCCGCTGGCTACTGACAGGAGAATCCGATGACCACCGAACAACAGGCGGCCTGGCTGGCCGCTATGGCGCAAATGCTGGAAATTGAACTGGATGACGCCCGGCGCGCCGAACTGCTGGCGCGCTTTCGCCATATCGCCACCATGGCGGCGCCGCTCATGGAGTATCCGCTGGACGAACGACTGGACGTAGCGGGAGTGTACCGGCCATGAAACTACAGGATCTGAGCATCAATGAACTGCGCGGCGCGCTGGCCCGGGGGGAACTCAGCGCCCGGGAGATAGCGACCCGCACTCTGCATGACATCGAGCGCCTGAATCCGCGCCTTAATGCCTGGACCGCCGTCACCGCAGAGCGCATGCTCCAGGAAGCGGAGCGTATCGATGCACTGCGCCGCAGCGGACAGCCGCTACCTGCGCTGGCGGGCGTTCCCTGGGCGGCCAAAAATCTGTTCGATGTGGCCGGGCATACCACCCTGGCAGGCGCACGGCTGCTCAGCAAGCGCCCCGCCGCCGCCCGGGACGGCTATGCGGTACGCCAGCTTCACCACGCCGGTGCGCTGCTTTCCGGCATGGTCAATATGGACGCATACGCCTACGGCTTTACCACCGAAAACAGCCACTATGGCGCCACCCGCAATCCCCACGATACCGACCGCGTTGCAGGCGGCTCCTCCGGCGGTTCGGCGGCGGCGGTGGCGGCTGGCACCGTCCACTTTGCGCTGGGCACCGATACCAACGGTTCAATTCGGGTGCCTTCTTCGCTGTGCGGACTCTTCGGGCTGAAGCCCACCTTTGGCCGCCTTTCGCGTTCCGGCTCGCACCCTTTTGCCGCCAGCCTCGACCATATCGGACCGATGGCCCGTCGGGTGGCGGATCTGGCTGCGGTTTATGACGCGTTGCAGGGTCAGGATCCCGACGACGGTTTCCAGGCTGAACGGCCCGTTGAGGCAACCGCTCCACTGCTGCATCGCGGTATGGAAGGGCTACGCTGTGCGGTATTGGGGGGCTTTTTTACCACCTGGTGCGACGATGAAGCCAGAAGCGCGCTACAGAAGGCCGCCCGGGCGCTGGAAGCCCGGGAGGAATTGCAGTTCCCTGAAGCGGAGCTGGCGCGCTCGGCGGCCTTTATTATCACCGCCTCAGAAGGGGGAAACCTTTATCTGCCAGAGCTGAAGCGCCAGCCGGAACTTTTCGAGCCCAACTCACGGGAGCGCCTGCTGGCAGGCGCCATGCTGCCCGCAACCTGGTATCTTCAGGCCCAGCGTTTCCGCCGCCTGGCGCGCCAGAAGTTCCAGGCACTGCTGGCCCAGGCCGACGTACTGATCGCCCCCGCCACGCCTTGCAGCGCCACGCGAATCGGCGAACAGGAGATGATTATTAACGGTCAGCCGCTACCGCCCCGCGCCAGTATGGGAATGCTGACCCAGCCCATCTCTTTCCTGGGGCTACCGGTGGTCACGGCGCCGCTGCGCACCTCCGGCGGATTGCCCATAGGTCTACAACTGATTGCCGCTCCCTTTAATGAGCAGGCCTGTCTGCGCGCCGCCCGGGCGCTGGAGCAGATGGGGATTACCGACGCCCGTCCTGCGGAGATAACATCATGAATATCAATCAACCCAATGTGGTGGACGAAGTCAGTACCGCCTTCTATCGCTATGAGCAGGCGTTGGTCAGCAATGATACCGCCGTGCTGGATGAACTGTTCTGGCACAGCGAACTGACGGTGCGGCTTGGCGCCGGTGAAAACCTGTACGGTATTGAGGCGATCCGCGCCTTCCGCGCCGCCCGTCCCTCGGCCGGTCTGGACCGGCAGTTGCGTAATACGGTCATCACCACCTTCGGCCACGATTATGCCGTGTGCAGCACCGAATTTACCCGCGAGGGAACGGCGCGTATCGGACGCCAGCAGCAGACCTGGGTACGTTTTGACGAGGGCTGGCGCATTGTGGCGGCGCAGGTGAGTTTGATGGGGTGAATAAAAAAATATGCTTACATGGAAACCTTGCGAAGATACCTTGTTCGGCTATTGATCGCGCCCACACTTCTGTAGCTTAAAAACTCAATTTCGTGGGCACGAAGTAGCTTTTAAGCTACATAACCGCAGATGGACGGGATCTGTATGCTGAGTTTTTTAAAAAGCTACGAGACCCTATTGCTAAAGCAAAGATTGCTTCCCGGATTAACCGGATGGCTTCTGAAAATTTTGGGGACCATAAGCCATGTAGAGAAGGTGTCTGGGAGCTTCTAATAGATCAAGGAGCTGGATACCGCGTTTATTACAGCCTGGTAGCAGGGGAAATTGTTTTGTTACTTCTGGCGGGCGACAAACGAACGCAGGATGCCGATATAGATGAGGCTATTGCCTGCCTCAAAGACTATTTAAAGAGGTGATGTATGGCTAAAGAACGTTTATATGATGAGGTCATTGTGGATGCCCTCCGGGAAGATCCGGCCTTTGCTCAGGCTTACCTGCATCAGGCATTCCTTGATATTGACGAAGATGGTGGTCAGGAGGCCTTTTTACTCGCACTGCGTCATGTTGTTGAGGCTCGGGGAGGAATGGCAACGATTGCTCAGAAAGCCGGTGTATCGCGTGAATCGCTGTACCGTACTCTATCTCCGACCGGCAACCCGACGCTGAAAACACTCCGCAGCGTAGTTCACGCAACGGGTTTTCAGTTCTCGGTACTTGCAAGTTGAGTGAAACGCCTGGTGAATCCAGGCGTTCAGGTTGATGATAAGAAAGGAAAAACGTGATTTTTCCTTCCTTACCCCAAATACGGATGCGCCTGACGCCAGTGGTCGGCAATCTGCTGGCGGGTACAGACCCACACCCGGTCGTGCTGGCCGATATAGTCCAGAAAACGCTGCAAGGCCCGAAAACGCCCCGGCCGCCCCAACAGACGGCAGTGCATCCCCACCGACATCATCTTCGGCGCCTGTTCGCCCTCTTCATACAACACGTCAAAGCTGTCCTTCAGGTAGGTATAAAACTGCTCCGCGCAGTTAAAACCCTGGGCGGTGGCGAAGCGCATATCGTTGGCATCCAAAGTGTAGGGCACAATCAGGTGCGGCTTACGCGCGCCATCCCTGCATTCCACCCCGGTCCAGAACGGCAGATCGTCACCGTAGTAGTCGCTGTCGTAGCTAAAACCGCCGTGTTCCACCACCAACTGGCGGGTGTTGGGGCTGTCGCGCCCGGTGTACCAGCCGGTGGGCGCTTTACCGAACAGCTCCGTTAGCAGTTCCACCGCCTGGTTCATATGCTGGCGCTCGGTTTCGATATCCATATCCTGATAATGAAGCCAGCGCCAGCCGTGACTGACCACATCATAGTCGGCCTCTTTAATAGCCGCCACCACCTCCGGGCTACGGGCCAGCGCCATCGCGACACCGAATACCGTTAGCGGTAAGCCGCGTTTGCGAAATTCATGGTGAATACGCCAGAATCCGGCGCGACTGCCGTACTCGTATAAGGATTCCATCGACATATGGCGCTCCGTGTAGCTGGCGGCGCCGATAATATCGGAAAGAAACTGCTCGGAACCGGCATCGCCGTGCAGCACATTATTTTCCGCGCCCTCCTCATAGTTCAGAACAAACTGTACCGCGATGCGCGCATTGTCCGGCCATTCCGCATGGGGCGGATTTCCGGCGTAGCCCTGCATATCGCGCGGGTAGTTATGATGGATAGCGTCTTGATGTGTCATGTCCGTATTACTCCTGATTAAAAAACTGAAACCGACCGCTTAACGGTTTGAGACGTGGCCAGGCCAGATCCCCCTGTTTACTGGTGGAAAGCTCCAGCGCCACCAGCGACTCAACCATTTTTACCGCAGCACTAACGCCATCGATAACAGGCACGCCCAGCTCGCGGGTCAGGTTGCGAGCCAGGTCGGCCATTCCGCCGCAGCCCAGCACAATGGCGCCACAGCCATCCTGCTTCAGGGCGTTTACGCAGCCTTCGTACACTTTGCGCTGCGCCAGACCACTGCCATCTTCCAGCGCCAGCACAGGCAGATCGATGGCATGCAGCCCCGCGCAGTGGTCGCTGAAGCCGTACTGGCGCAGCAGGTGGCGGGCAATCACCAGGGTGCGCGGTAGCGTGGTCACCACCGAGAAACGGGTTGCGACCATGGTCGCCATATGCATCGCCGCCTCGGCAATGCCCACGACCGGTCCGCGGGCCAGCTCCCGGGCCGCCAGCAGCCCCGGATCGCCAAAGCAGGCGATGATGTGCCCCGCCACACCCTGTTCACGACCGGCTTTTACCTGTTCCAGCACGCCAATTGTCGCAATGGCTTCATCGAAATGACCTTCGATAGAGGGCGCTCCTTCTGCCGGGCAGACCGCCAGAATGTCGGTGTCCGGCGCGGCGGCAGCCCTGGCGGCGGCGCCGATGGTTTCGGTCATCGCCTGACTGGTGTTGGGGTTAATCACTTGTATACAACGCATCTCTAAATCTCCCTGGGTCCGGCGGCGAACAGCCGGGTGAAATCAGGCAGTGTCACGCCGCCGCGCTCGAAACAGAGGCTGGCGACGATGGTGTCGAAATGGTGAGTCAGGGCATCGCTCAGGCGCTGGAGGTCACCGCCGCGCAACAGCGCAATCAGGCTTTGGTGGTCATCGCAGCGGCATCCCTGGCGCCAGGGTGCGCCCCACGCGGCAATCACCAGTGAGGAACGCTGGCACAGCCGGGTGACCATGCCGGTCAGCACCTGATTGCCGGAAATAGCCTGAAGCTGAATATGAAATTCGGCGGAAAGGCGAATGGCCGCCGGGCCATCGCCCCTGCCCCGGGCATGCCGTTCCTGTTGCGCCAACTCCCCCAGCGCCGCCAGATGAGGAGGCTGACAGTGGGCGAGAACCTGAGGCAGATTCGCCACTTCAAGCAGAGCCCGGGTACGAAAAATATCCCGCGCTTCTTCCTGCGATGGCATAGCCACCTGTGCACCACGCCTGGGCAACAGCACCACCAGTTGCACAGCCGCGAGTCGTTGCAGCACATTGCGAATACCGGTGCGGCTCACGCCAAAGGCTTCGGCCAGTGCCTCTTCCGGCAGCCGACACCCCGGCACCAGTTGGTGCTCGACAATAGCGCGCAACAGCGCCTGATAAATCGCCTCGTCCCCACTCTGCGGGGCTTTATGCCGAGGGTTCTTCATCCTTCTCCTCCACGCGCTTGTATACAAAAATCGCCAGGCTGGCCCGAATCCTGCAATGACCGTTACAAGTCCGTAACAAACGGTTTTCATTAACAGGAGCAGGTTTCATGCCAGACTATCGGGATGTGCAAAATATTAAGGCTGCTGGATCCAACGCGGGATACAGCCCACGCCTTTACAATGAAGACCTGGCGCCAGATCGCCATCAGCGCTGGAACTGGTACAACATCTTTTCTTTCTGGATGTCGGACGTGCACAGCATGGGTGGGTACGTGGTAGCCGCCAGCTTCTTTGCGCTGGGGCTGGCAAGCTGGCAGGTGCTGCTGTGCCTGCTGGTCGGTATCTGTATCGTGCAACTGTGCGCTAACCTGGTGGCCCGCCCCAGTCAGATGGCGGGCGTTCCCTACGCGGTGGTGTGCCGACAGGCCTTTGGCGTATTCGGCGCCAATATTCCGGCGGTGATCCGCGGGCTTATCGCCTTCGCCTGGTACGGTATTCAGACCTGGCTTGCCGCCAATGCGCTGATGCTGGTGGCCCTGAAGTTCTGGCCTTCACTCACGCCTCTGACTCAGGGCGGCGCGCTGGGCCTTTCGACCCTGGGCTGGATCTGCTTCGCCATTATGTGGGTGTTGCAAGCTATGGTGTTCTGGCATGGGATGAACGCCATCAAGCGCTTTATCGATATCGCCGGACCGGCGGTTTATGTGGTGATGCTGGCGCTGGCGGGCTGGATTGTGTACAAGGCGGGGCCCAACGGCATCTCCTTTACCCTGAGCAGCAAGTCCCTGAGCTCCGGGGAACAGGCCTGGCAGATGGTGAGCGCCACTGCACTGGTGGTTTCTTATTTTTCCGGCCCGCTGCTTAACTTCGGCGATTTTGCCCGCTACGGTAAAAGCATGGGGGAGATCAAACGCGGCAACCTGTGGGGACTCCCCTTTAACTTTCTGCTGTTTTCGGTGGTGACCGTGGTGATTGTTTCCGGCACCCGGTCGCTGTTCGGGCGGATGATTACCGACCCCATCGAAACCGTCAGTAATGTGGGCAACGATATCGCGGTCGCCATTGGTCTGCTGACGATGATCACCGCCACCATCGGTATTAATATTGTGGCGAACTTCGTCTCGCCCGCTTTCGATTTTTCTAACTGCGCCCCCCAGAAGATCAGCTTTCGCACCGGCGGTATGATTGCGGCGGTGGGCTCCGTGCTGCTGACCCCCTGGAACCTGTTCAACTCGCCAGAGCTGATTCACTATACGCTGGATGTGCTGGGCGCCTTTATCGGCCCGCTGTTCGGTATTCTGCTGGTGGATTTCTACCTGGTTAATCGCGGGCGAATTTCGGTAGACGATTTATTCAATGCCACGCCCCAGGGGCGCTACTGGTATCGCAACGGCTTTAACCCCAAAGCCATTGGCGGACTGCTGCCGTCGGTTGCTATCGGAGTTATCATGGTTATCGTCCCCGCCCTGCAACCGCTGGCGAGCTTTAACTGGTTTATCGGCGTGCTGACCGGCGGCCTGGCCTATCGCTGGCTGGCCAGACACGAACTCGCAGGCATCCGCCCGGGCCGTTCACGCCCGGCCATGGTTATCCAGAAGGAGTCCGCATCCCAATGATTGATTACCACCATGCGCTGCGCGGTGCCTTTTTTGACATCACCGCCACCGTCGATAGCCCCGATGATATTGCGCGTCATGCCCGCTATATCGAAGACGGCCTGCTGTTTATCCGTGACGGCCATATTCTGAGCCTCTCCCCCTGGCAGGAGGGAGAGCAGTATCTGAATCCCGCTCAGGGGTATCGTGACCTGCGCGGTAAACTGATTCTGCCCGGCTTTGTGGATGCCCACGTTCACTATCCTCAGACCGAGATGATCGGCGCCTTCGGCGAACAGCTACTGACGTGGCTCACCAATTACACCTTCCCGGTAGAAGCGCAGTTTGGCGACCCGGAATACGCCGCCCAAATCGCTCAATTCTTTATCGACCAGTTGCTGAGTAACGGCACCACCAGCGCGCTGGTGTTCTGTACCCGGCATCCGGAATCGGTGGAAGCGCTGTTCAGCGCCGCCAGTCGTATCGATATGCGTCTGATTGCCGGAAAAGTGATGATGGACCGCAATGCGCCGGACGAACTGACGGAAACGGCGCAGCAGAGCTACCAGCAGAGCCGCGAACTGATTCAACGCTGGCACCACCGCGGCCGCCTGGGATACGCGATAACGCCGCGCTTTGCGCCAACCTCTTCCCCCGCGCTGCTGGAAGCGGCGCGTCAGCTACGCGAAGAGTTTCCCGATACCTGGCTGCATACCCACCTGAGCGAAAATCAGGACGAAATCACCTGGGTTAAGCAGCTATGGCCGGAACATCAACACTATCTGGATGTTTACCACCACTACCAGCTCACCGGAAAACGCAGCGTGTTCGCCCACGGTATTCACCTGGAAGACGAAGAGTGGCAATGCCTGCACCACAGCGGTTCGGCCCTTGCCTTCTGCCCCACTTCGAACCTGTTTTTGGGCAGCGGCCTGTTCCGGCTGGCCCAGTGCTGGCGCAGCCGGGTGCCGATGGGGATCGGCAGCGACGTGGGGGCTGGCACCACCTTTAATATGCTTCGTACTCTGGGCGAGGCCTATAAAGTCGCCCAGCTCCAGAGCTACCGGTTGCCTGCCTGCGAGGCGTTTTATCACGCAACCCTGGGCGGTGCACGGGCGCTGTGCCTGGAGGATAATATCGGCAACTTCCTGCCCGGCAAAGAGGCCGACCTGGTGGTTATCGATCCCCAGGTCACACCCCTGCAACGCCTGCGAATCAGCCACTGCAAGGATATTTATGAAACCCTGTTTGCGCTGATGACATTGGGAGACGATCGCAATATTGTGCAAACCTGGGTGAATGGCGAGTGCGCGTGGCGCAATGAAACGCACACATAGCGATACAACCGAACAGCCTGTATTGCCATCAGTGACACCATTGGGCACTATTTGCTTCGGCTTATTTTGCCCCAGACACTCAAGGAATGAATGATATATAAGTATTTCAATCCGAATGTCGAAACCCTGTTATCCGCTATTCGTTCCGAAACGGTTCAACATCCTGAATGGGTGAAAACGGATGATGATTTTGTGGTCTGGATTGGGTCATTACGCAAGGAGTCCTGATGCCTGTTCATTCTTGATGAATATGCCGCGCAGGAGAAGGTTCCGTTCACCCTAAGGTGATTTTGCTTATGTAAACAGCGGAGCCGGTGGGGTTTTATTCCGGCTTAAAAAACGCCGGAGCGTTCACGCAGGGCCGGAGGAGCGACAGGGATGTCACTCCAGGGCGGGGCCGCCAGGGATGGCGGCTCTCGCCCGGTCCGAAAAGCCCGGAGTGATAAGCGAAGGGGACCCGAAGGGCGTTTTTTACTGCCGGAAAGCCCGGGTTGCCAGGGAGCGGCGACTGAGCCACCCAGGCCCGTTCACCGGCTGTGAATCAGCAGAGAAGCAGTGACTCAAAGTGAACGGAACAGCCCACCGTTTCATCATATTCTGCCGCTCTTTGTTTTCAAAAGCGTCACGCTTATCCGTGATGAACCCTGACAACACCCTGGCCTGACAGCCAGATGCTCAACTCCCCCGGTAGGTAGACCATCCCCCGGGCGCGATAGTAAAGGGCAGATGGTAATGTTCATCGCCCTCGCCGAGCACAAAGTCGATACAGGCGCAGGGATAGAGGCTTTGCAAATCCCGGGCAGCAAACCAGTCGCCCAGTTCGGCAATCAGTTGATAGCGCCCGGCGAGCAGCGGTTGATCGCTAAAAGCGGCGATGCGTCCGTTATCGTTGGTAGTGGCCCGGCCCAGTTCCTGATAAGCCTCCCCTTCCAGGCGCAGCAGCCGAACCACCACGCCCGCCGCCGGTTTACCGCGGCTGATATCCAGAATATGGGAACTCAGACTACTCATTCGCTTATGACTCCTTCCAGTCTTAAGAGCGTAATTTCAACCAGTTGCGCCAGGGTTTCCCGCAGTTCCTCAGCATCGCCGTTATTCAACCGGCGCTCCAGCGCCGCCAGTATCTCTTCGCCGCTGCGCCCCTTAGCGCGGATCAGAAAGACCCGGCCAAAGCGCGCCTCATAGCGCGCATTGCCTTCCTTTAGCGCCTGAGTCAGTCGGGCGTCGTTATCGTCGACCGCCGACTGTTCACGGCGGGAAAATTCAGCGTGTCCCCCGGTCGTCTGTGGCTTTTCGCCAATGCGCGGATGGGCGCTCAGCGCCTGAGCAAGTTCAGCCTCGCCCCAGCCAGCCGCCAGGGTCCGGGCTTTATCCAGCAGCGCCCCGCGGCTGGCGTAAGGCCGCTCTGCCACCAGTTGTTCCACCCAGTGGGGGATAGCCACACAGGGGGCAAGCAGTGCCCGGGCCTGTTCGGCGGAAAGTTGATTAAACGGAATCAGGGCTGTCATGACCACTCCTTGCGGTTAGCGCCGGGCTGGCCTTTTCGCCCGGCATAATCAGATTCAGAACAATGGCGGTTAAACCGCCGCTGGCCGCCGCCGAGCCCATCAGCGTCGCCACAATATCCGGAAAGTGAACCAGCGCTCCCGGGACCGCTTCGCTGCCCAGGCCAATACCGAACGACAGCCCAACGATCAGCATATCGCGCTGGGTTAACGGATTCTGGGTGATGATACGGATACCGGCGGCCACCACGCAGCCGAACATCACCATGGTCGCGCCCCCCAGCACCGGCGCCGGGATCTGGCGCAGCAGTTCGCCAAACGGCGGGAACAGTCCCAGCACAATCAGGATCCCCGCCATATAGCGCCCCACGTAGCGGCTGGCGACGCCAGTCATCTGAATCACGCCGTTATTCTGGGCGAAGGTAGTATTAGGGAAGGCGCACAGCGCGGCGGCTACCATGCAGCTCAGTCCATCCGCCAGAATGCCCCCTTTCAGGCGCGAACGAAACGCCGCGTTATCGATAGGCTGTTGGGAGATAAGGCTGTTGGCGGTGAGATCCCCGACCGCTTCCAGCACGCAAACCAGCGAAACCAGCGCGATGGGCAGAAAGATAGCCCAGTTAAACTGGAAACCGAACGGAAACAGCGCCGGTAACCGGAACCAGCTATCGCCAGGCATTGTCGGATGAAAGTTGCCGGTCAGCGCCGCCGCAATGCAGCCCACCACAATACCGATAACGATAGAGGCCAGCCGCAGCCAGCGATTGGGCGAACAGCTCAGCAGAACGATCACCCCCAGAGTACCGGCCCCCAACGCAATATTGGTCGGGCTGCCGAAGTCCCCGGCGCCCTTACCGCCGCTCCAGTTCATAACGCTGACTTTAATCAGGCTAATGCCGATCAGGGCGATCACGGTGCCAGTGATTAACGGCGTAAAGATCCGCTTCAGCGGCTCGATAAAGCGGCTGATCAGTACCGGCACCAGCGCTGCAACGAAGTTCACCCCGAACAGCATCGCCATAATATCCTCAGGACCGCCGCCCTGCCCTTTAACCCACAGGCCGCCGGAGATAGCGACGCCAACAAACGCAAAGCTGGTGCCCTGCATGCAGATCATTCCGGCGCCGATACCGCGAATGCGATTGGCCTGGAGCAGAGTACCGATACCAGACGCCAGCAGCGACATGCTGATCAGATACGGCATCCAGGGGCCAAGCCCCAGCGCCGCGCCAATAATCAGCGGCGGCGTAACAATGCTAATAAGCCCGGCCAGCACGTGTTGCAGGGCGCTAAAGAAGCCGGGCAGCGGCGCAATACGTTGTTCAAGACCGTAAAGCAGCGGGTTGTTGTTTGCGTCTGACATGGTCAATCCGTCCCCTTAAAAGAAGTTACCCGGGTGTTGCACAAACCACGCCAGGTTATCTTCCCCAATGGCACACCACGCCGTCATGTGTTTTTATTCTTTTAATATCAATATGTTAAATTGTCGCATTTTTCGATTTCGGGGATTACTCCCCCTGGCGCCACAATGAAACTTTAGATTCTTGAAATAGACAAGTGAGATCAAATGTTCCAAAAAAAGGCGTAAGCAACGCCTGATTGCATCAATATAGTGCACCAGAATGCATCATTGTCGACTTAGACGCCGGATAGCGCGCCATGCCAGCCTGGTACGCAAATTGCTGAGGTCTGTTACGCAAACACATCCGGAGAGCATCATGAAAGCACTGATTATTGGCGCAGGCATTGGCGGCCTGAGCACGGCAGCAGCCCTGAAACAGGTCGGTATCGACTGCGAGGTTTTTGAAGCCGTGGAAGAAATTAAACCGGTGGGTGCTGCCATCTCTATCTGGCCCAACGGCGTAAAATGCCTGAGCCGCCTGGGAATGGGCGATATCCCCCGGGATTTCGGCGGCCAGATGCGCTATATGGCGTACCAGGACTATCAGCGCGGTGAAACGATGACGCGCTTTAGCCTGGCGCCGCTGGTCGAACGGGTAGGCGAGCGCCCCTGCCCGGTCGCCAGAGCCTGTCTGCAACAGCAGATGCTGGAACACTGGGGTCACGATGCCGTGCAGTTCGGCAAGCGAGTGGAGCGGGTTGAACAGCATGAAGATGGCGTTACCGCCTGGTTTGCCGACGGCAGCCAGGCCAGCGGCGACTTTCTGATTGCCGCCGACGGCAGCCGCTCGGTTATCCGCCCCGCTGTGCTGGGCTATTCCCCGGAGCGGCGCTACGCCGGTTACGTCAACTGGAATGGCCTGGTGGCTATCGATGAATCCATCGCCCCGGCAGACCAGTGGACCACCTGGGTAGGAGAAGGCAAGCGCGTCTCGCTGATGCCGGTTGCCGACGGACGTTTCTATTTCTTCTTCGACGTACCGCTGCCCGCGGGGCTGGAGCAGGATCGTACCAGCGCCCGGGCCGATCTGACCCGCTACTTCGCCGGCTGGGCCCCTCAGGTGCAGCACCTGATCGCCGCCATCGATACTCAAACCATTAACCGCATTGAGATCCACGACGTGGAGCCTTTTGGGAGGCTGGTTAACGGCCGGATAGCCCTGCTGGGCGACGCCGCCCACAACACCACGCCGGATATCGGCCAGGGCGGCTGCGCCGCCATGGAGGATGCCGTGGTGCTGGGCAACGCGTTCAGCGCGCAGAACACCATTGAGGCGACGCTGCGTGACTACGAAGCGCAACGTTGCGATCGGGTGCGGGATCTGGTGCTTAAAGCGCGTAAACGCTGCGATATCACCCACGGAAAGGATATGGCGCTGACCCAGGCCTGGTACGAAGAGCTGCGTCAGGAGTCCGGCGAACGCATCATCGCCGGGCTGTGTGACACCATTCAGGGCGGCCCGCTGGGTTAAGGCGCCAGTCCCTCGATGACTTCAGACATCCGCTGAATCACCACCCGCGCCGGTCGGGAAAGCTGGCGCGCCGGTGCAATACATAACGCCAGGGTCAGCGGTCGCAGCCGCTGACCCCTGAGCGGCACGAACGCCAGTTGACCCGCTTTCACCTCTTCCAGCACATCAAGCAGGCTAAGAATACAGACGCCGCTTCCCTGGCGAATCAGCGATTTAATCATCCGGATATCGTTGCAGGTAATGGCATTGCCCGGTGCGAAATCGTGATGGCGATAGAGCATCGCTACCCGCTCATGGACGATAAGCGGCGCCCCCGGCAGGATATGGCGCTCGCCGGAAAGTTCGCCCAACGCCAAGTTTTCGGCCCCGGCCAGCGGACAGTCCACCGGCATAATCACCCCCATCTCCAGTTCAGCGAAGGCGATAACATCGAGCCCCGCCTGCCCTTCCGGATCCAGAATCAGACCGAAATCGAGTTCCGCGCCGCGAATACGCTGGCTGAGGCTGCGACTGTCCGCCACGCTGAGTTCCAGCTCCAGCCAGGGGTAGTCATCGACGATCGCGGAAAAGGCGCCAGCAACGGCCCCTTCTGACAGCGCCTGCACCATGCCCGCGCTGACCGTTCCCCGTTTCAGCCCCTGGAGTTCATCAAATTTCTGGCGGCTCAGGCGAAATTCGCGCTGCCAGCGCAAAATATCGCTGTACAGCAGCTCCCCCGCCGTGGTCATCCGTAGCCCTTCCGGCAGGCGTTCGAACAGCGGAATGCCGAAGGCCTCTTCGGCCTGCAAAATCTGGCGGTTAATGGCCGAAGCGGAAATATGCAGCTTTTCCGCGGCCCGCCGCAGGCTGCCGCAGCGGGCCACCTCGGCAAAATAGAGCGCGAAACGTGAAAATGGACTCATGGTTCCCCTGTCGACTTTTTTGCAACAGATTACTGAATTAATGGTGATGGATGTGAACACCATAGCCTGACAACAATAGGGTCACAACCTACTTTCACCTGCCACAGGGGAGCCGCCAATGAAAGCCCATCGACCCACACCGCCCGCCCATTGCAGTTTCGATCCTGAAGACTGGCTGCGGCTGGCCCGCTGCTGGCATCCGGTCGCCAGAGCCTGCGATGTCGACAACAAACCGCATAAGGCGGTACTGCTGGACGAACCGCTGGTGCTGTATCGCATTAACGGTCAGGCAGTGGTGGCCCGGGATGTCTGCCCCCATCGCGGCGTGCCGCTGACCCTGGGATTTCACGATGAGGCAGGTATTATCTGCCCCTACCACGGGCTGCGCTTTGGCGAAGACGGGCGCTGTAACCGTATCCCCGCCAGCCCCGACCAGCCGATTCCCGCCAAACTAAACCTGATGACCTTTCCGGTGGAAGAGCGTTACGGGTTAGTCTGGACCTGTCTGGCGCCGGACACCGATAATCCGGCGCCGCTACCGACCATGCCGCGCTGGCACGACGCCGCCTTCCAGCAAATCAACTGTCCCCCCTTCGACGTCAACGGCTTTGCCGGTCGTCAGGTGGAAGGCTTTCTGGATGTGGCCCATTTCGCCTGGGTGCACAGCGCCACCTTCGCCGATCCCGACAATTCACAGGTGCCGGACTACAGCCCACAGGAGACCGATTACGGTTTCACCGCCGACTACTGGAGCACGGTCAGCAACTACCCGAGCGGCGCAGAAGACAGGGCGCCGCCGGACTTCCGCTGGCTGCGCCGTTTTGAGATGCATCTGCCGTTTACCGCTACGCTGACCGTGCATTTTCCGGGGGAAGACAGGCTGGTGATTATGAATGCCGCCTCTCCGGTATCGGCCCGTAAAACCCGGATGTTTGCCCCCATTGCCCGCAACTTCGATCTGCATATTCCCGTCGGGGAGGTGCACGCCTTCAATCTGCGGGTCTTTGAAGAGGACCGGCTAATGGTAGAGACCCAGCGCCCGGAAAAGCTGCCGCTGGATCTGACGCTGGAGGCGCATATCCCGGCGGATCGCAGTTCTATCGCCTACCGCCGCGGCCTGAAGAAAATGGGCTTCGGCGAATTTTTTCTGGTGTAACGGAGGAGGCCGCTATGCGTAACACCCTTGAAGTGATGGTGGAGGGAATCTGGCGTCAGGGAGAAGGCAATCTGGCCGTCAGGCTGACGGCGCCGGACGGCGCGGCGCTGCCGGGATGGTCGCCGGGAGCCCATATCGATGTGCATCTGCCAGGCGGGCTGGTGCGCCAGTATTCGCTGACCGGCAACCCGGCCAGCCGCCGTGGTTATCTGATCTGCGTGGCCCGGGATCCCGATTCACGCGGCGGCTCGCGCTATATTCATGAGTCGTTACGCCCCGGCCAGCGCCTGACGATCTCCACACCGCGCAACCTGTTCCCGCTGGAGAAAGCCGACAGAGTGGTACTGATGGCGGCGGGAATCGGCATTACGCCGCTTTACGCCATGGCCAGGCGGCTGGAGGATGCCGGGGTGCCCTTTACCCTGCACTATTATGTCCGCCACCCGGAACAGGCCGCCTTTCGCTATCAACTCGGCCACCCTTTCCGGTTTGGCGACTGTACGATTTATCACAGCAGCGCCGGGGAAAGCCCGCGCCACGCTCTGCCCGAGGCACTCACGCGCCCGGCCACCGGCACCCGACTTTATCTGTGCGGCCCCGACGGCTTTATGGACCACGTGCGCCAGTCCGCGCTGACGCGGGGCTGGTCGCCGGAAAATATTCACAGCGAGGCGTTTCAGCCCCCGGCGCCATCGGCCCCGGCCTCATCAGACAACGCTTTTACCGTGACCCTGGCATCCACTGGCCAACGCTGGCCGGTGGCGGCGGACCAAACCATCGCCCGGGTGCTGTTGGATAACGGCATCGACGTGCCGCTCTCCTGCGAGATGGGGATCTGCGGCGCCTGCCTGACGCCGGTAACGGAAGGAACGGTGGATCATCGGGATAGCGTACAGTCGGCGGCGGAAAAATCGGGGCCGCGCCAGCAGGTCGCCCTGTGCTGCTCCCGTAGCCTGACGGAAAACCTGACTATCAGTCTTGCGCCCTGAACCAATCGGCATCCCGAATCACCCGCTCCGGCGCCTGCAAAATCAGCAGAGTTTCTCTGTTTAGCAGGCGCTTCGCGCCGTCATCGCCGCTCAGGGCCATCAGCGCCTGGCGGTAGTCGGCCGTGAAGCCCACCGGATGCCCGGGCTTATTGGCACACGCCAGCCGAACCTGATGGTGCCCCTGATTCAGAGCCTGGCTCACCCGCAGATAGTCCTGCGCCGTCACCCAGCCCATATCCCCGGGGACTATCAGCCAGCCGTCCATGTCAGGCATCGCCTTCACTCCGGCGGCGATGGATTCGCCGCTCCCCCGGCTTGCCAGCAGCGTGGTTTGCGCCCCAGCGCGCTGTACCAGAGCCTGAATTTCAGCGTTTTCCGGGCGGCATACCACCCTCACCGGCATGGCCGTTTCGCAGGCGTTAGCCAGGGTTAGCGCCAGCAGCGGCTGCGGGTTGCCTGCCGCGTCGGGATAATGCGCCAGCAGCTTTTCGCCGCTGCCACCGCTTTGCCGGTAACGGCGGCCAGTGCCCGCTGCCAGGATGATAATGCCGTAGGTCATTGCAAGGTTCTTCCTTTTTTGTCTTGCCATTAAAGCCGCTTTTACCTGGGGTAAAGGTAACATTAAGTGGCCGGGTACATCGTTATCCTGCCCTGCTCGATGGTCACCTTCGCCAGACAGACGCTTTCAAATTCGGCTTCAGCCAGCCAGTGGCCTTTCAGATGCAGGCTGGGGCTGTGGTGCTGTATTCATGAGAAATATGCCGCGCTGGCGAAGGTTCCGTTCACTTTAAGGTGATTTCTCTTATGTTAGTTTCGGAACCGGTGAACGGAACAACCCACCGCATCATCATATTCCGTCGTTAATCATATACACAGCGACAAGGCTGTCGTTCCCCCACTCAGCGCATGTGCAAAATAATCACCTCACTACTGGCGGGATCGGTCGCCGCGCGCAGCGTTTTAACCTGCTCTGCCGTCACGGCATTGCCATTATTACCCCAGGCGCCACGGATATAGCTCAACACATCCGCGGCCTGCTGGTCGGAAAGCTGCCTGCGGTACGGCGGCATCCGGTAAGCGTCCGGCACGCCATCGGCCACCACCCTTCCGGAGCCGTTCAGGGTCACGTTAATCGCCGATGCGCTATCGACCTGCATTGAGGTAGCGCCAGCCAGCGGTGGGATCCACGGCGCCTGACCGCGACCGTCCGCCCCATGGCAACTGGCACAGCGGGCCGCGTAAACCGGCGCCCCCGGATGATCGCTATTCCCGGCATCGGCCTGATACTGCCAGGGCCTATCCGCATTGTTGCTGCCCGGCGGCAGCGCCTTCAGGTAGTGAGCCACGGCGCGCAGATCCTCATCGGTCATAAACTGGGTGGAGTTATTAAAGGCATCAGTCATGGAGCCGAACACCACCGAGTGTTTATTGCGCCCCTGCTTCAGGAAATCGTAGACGTCCTGCTCGCTCCAGCGGGCCATACCGGTATTGGTATCGCCGCGCAGGCTGGGGGCGTACCAGCCGTCCAGCAGGGCGCCCGCCAGGAAGTGCGGGCTGGTGGCATCCAGCCCTTTCTCGTTGAAGGCCGCGCCGCGCGGGGTATGGCAGCTACCGCAGTGCCCCGGCCCTTCCACAATATAAGCCCCCCGGTTCCACTGCGCGTCACGCTGCGGGTCCGGTTGCCAGGTGCCCTCACCGCTAAACGCCAGGTTCCAGAACGCCAGCGGCCAGCGCATATTCAGGGGCCAGGGGATGTCGCTCGCTTTATTCGGCTGACTGACCGGCTTCACGTCGTGCATAAACCAGGCGTACAGCGCCCGCACATCGTCATCGCTCAGTTTCACATAAGAGGGGTAAGGCATGGCCGGATAGAGCCGGTGGCCCTGCTTCGCCACCCCGTGGCGCACCGCCCGGTCAAAGTCGGCCAGGCTGTAATTGCCAATGCCAGTCTCTTTGTCCGGCGTGATATTGGTGGTAGTGATATTACCCACCGGCGTGGCCATCTCCAGCCCACCGGCAAAGGGGGCGCCGTCCGGCGTGCTGTGACAGGCCACGCAGTCGCTGAGCCGCGCCACATATTCGCCATGGCGAATCACATCTTCACCGGGCGTGGGCGCGCTGGCCTGTTTATCAAACGCGGAAGATGGCGGACGCAGCGCAAACAGCACAATGCCAATAATGACCAGCAACAGCAGCGTAAGGAAGATAATGCCTCTTCTTTTCGTCATGGTGTTATCCCCGATTCTTAGCGCGTCGGATTAGGAAAAGGTATAGCGCGACAGCGGCATACTGCGGATACGCTGACCGGTCAGCCTGGAGACAGCATTGGCCACCGCAGGCGGTACTGCAGGCAGCGGTGGTTCCCCCACACCGCCCATTTTTTCGCCGCTTTCAACAATCCGCACATGCACCCGAGCCATCCGCGCCGCAGGCAGGATCGGGTAGAGATCGTAGTTGCGCCCAACCGGTTTGCCGTGTTCATAGACGCACTCTTCCATCAGCACCTGCGATAATCCCAGCGCCACACCGCTGTTGACCTGGGCTTCAATAATCGCCGGATTCACAATGCTGCCGGGATCGATAGCCTGCCAGATGTCATGCACCCGAACTTCGCCGTTTTCGATAGAGACTTCGGCAATGGCGGCGGTCTGGGTGCCAAACGGAGATGCCATGGCAACGCCCCGGGCGCGGCGCGAACCGTCCGGGGTCGTAAAGGGGCCCGCTTTCCAGCCGCCGGACAGCGATTCCACCTCTTTCAGTAGCCGGGTCAGGCGCGGATTATCCTTTAACAGCCGCATACGCAAGGCGAACGGATCCTGCCCGCCTTTATCGGCTATCTCATCCAGAAAGCATTCGTAGAGAAAATCATTCATTGAGTTACCGACCGAGCGCCAGTAACCCGGCGTGACCGGGCTTTTATCGTAAATCTGAGCGATACGGCGGTTGGCGATGGCGTAAGCCTTGCCGGTCAGCCCTTCGACGGCGGTGTCGTCGATCTTGTCACCCTTACTCCCCGCCAGCCCTTCGGCGGGGCCTTCGCAGATGCTTATCGCCTCAAGCGCCACGGGCATTCCGTCGCTATCCAGCCCCGCCCGAAAGCGCACCGCAGCCATGGGCCGGTGGGTGTCGCGCAGGAACTCCTCTTCGCGGCTCCAGATAACCTTCACCGGCCTCCCCACCGCTTTGGCGAGTTCAATGGCCTGGGGATAGACCATGGCGGTGTCGTAGACGAAGTGACGACCAAAAAAGCCCCCCAGCAGCGGGGAGTGAATAATGATTTTTTCCGGCGCCAGCCCGGTGCGAGCTGCGACATCCGCCTGAAACATCTCCGGCGCCTGATTCGGCGTCCACAGTTCCAGGGTGCCGTCCGGATTAAAGCGGGCCAGGGTTGATGGTGGCTCCAGTTGAGCGTGATTCAGGTACTGGCTGTGATACGTGGCGCTAAGCGTGGTTTGCGCATTGTCCAGCGCCCCGGCCACATCGCCTTTCACCTCAGCATCATCCCCCTGACCTTCTTTATTCGCCAGCCGTTCGGCATAAGCATCGGAAGAGAAATCGGCAGGCATATAGCGGATTTTGTCACCGGCGGCGGGCTCCTGCCAGTCGACCTGTAACGCTTCCGCCGCCCGTTTTGCATGCCACCAGCGTTCCGCTACCACCGCCACGGCGCCGGGCAACTGATGCACCGAATGCACCCCTTTCATCTGACTGACCTGCTGCTTATTGCGAATAGTGCCGGGCGTCAACCCCAGGCGCGGCGCGTGCTGTACCGCCGCATGCAGCATATTATCCACCCGGCAGTCGATGCTGTAGATGGCCTGGCCGGTGGATTTTTGATGAACGTCCAGCCGCTTTACCGACTGGCCTATCCAGCGGAATTCCGACCGCGACTTGAGCGTGACGCTGTCGGGCGACGGCACCGGCAGATCCATGGCTCTGGCGGCCAGTTGACCGTAGCTCAGCTCACGCCCTGAACCGGCGTGAATCACCTTTCCGGGCTCGGTCGTGAGTTCGCCCACCGGTACGCCCAGGCTTTGGGCGGCGGCCTGAAGCAACATCTGGCGCGCCAGCGCGCCAAGGCGCCGCATGGTGTCGTAACTGGTGCGCACCGACATGCTGCCGCCGGTGAGGCGCTTGCCGATGTCCATCACCTGGTAGTCGGCCCCGGCTGGCGCGTTTTCGACCAGGAAACGGGCCGGATCGGCATCCAGCTCTTCCCCCACAATCTGGGCCATGGCGGTGAAGATCCCCTGTCCGCCTTCGACGAAGGGGCACTGAAAGCGAATGCGACCATCGGGATGGATTTCAAGAAACGCCGGAATCCGGGTACCAGGCGCCGCGGCCTGCGCGACGGCCTGAGCCCGAACTTCAGCAACGGGCAGACCAAATCCTAAAACAAAGGCCCCGGCGGCAACACCGGCCGAGGTCAGCAAAAAGCGGCGGCGAGAGAGGTTTACCGGCCCGCCGTTAGCCAGCGCCCGGCCCAGGCGATCGTTTCTGCTCATACCTGCTCCCCGTCTTTCGCCAGATCCTGGATAGCCGCCCGAATGGCGTTATAGGTGCCGCAGCGGCACAGATTGCCCATGGCCGCTGCAATATCGGCATCCGAAGGGTGTGGATTCTGCTTAAGCAGCGCGGTGGCCGCCATCACCTGGCCGGACTGGCAGTAGCCGCACTGGGGCACCTGATGCTTCACCCAGGCCACCACTACGCGCTTGCCGAGATCGTCGGCTTCGATTGCTTCAATGGTGGCGATCTTCTTACCTGCCGCCATTTCGACCGGCGTCACACAGGAGCGCACCAGCCGTCCATCCATCATCACGGCGCAGGCGCCGCACTGGGCAAGACCGCAGCCATATTTGGTCCCAGTCAGACCCAGGTCGTCACGAAGTACCCAGAGCAGAGGCGTATCGCCATCGGCGTCTACGTCCCGGACGCTGTCATTAATTTGTAGTTTCATTGCTCACCCGCTGTGATTGTTATTACATCGCGTGACCTGTCGGTAAAAAAGAGCGCACGCCGCCGCAGGTATCCGTGAGCTAACGTACTCAAGACACGATGAATTTAAGCCGAAGGCCATTTCAGTATAGACAGCTTATAGCGCGGGTCATGGATGACGCGCGGAGTCGGCCATTTTTGACCGAACCGCGCAAAACATAGAAATGATTAACCCAGCAACGGCCTTAGTTGCTGGCGGACCGACCTCGACACAGGGTTTACCTCATGGTCAACGCCTGAATGAATGACGCCGTCGTTTGCTCAACCCCCGACTGCGCCATGAGTAATGCGCTGCCAATCAGCACTGCGTCATAGCCAGCACTTAACGCCCGTACCGCATCGTGTGGATCACGCATAGCGCTGGCGCTGACAAGAAGTTCAGCTCCACAGCCTCTTGCCAGTGAATACAACGCCAGACTGTGATCCACTGTGCCATTGTCTTTCTCCTGCTGGCGAATATCGCGATTGCATACCGCCAACACCGAACCACCGGGGAGGTGTAAACCATCAAGTTGGGTCACTTCACTGGCTTCAATAAATGGTGTTAGCCCCTGATTCAGAGCCTGCTCCGCCAGTCGCAATATGTCCTGACGCCGCAGCAGTTGAGCGGATAACAGTACCGCTTCAGCACCGGCTTCCCGACTTTCACGAAGCTGCACCGTTCGCGTGATGAAATCTTTACGTAATATTGGCGCAGGCACGGCTTCAGCAATCTGTTGCAAAAGCGCCAGAGATCCCTGATGCCAGCGCCCGGTCGTCACCGACAGGCAAGCCGCCCCCTGAGCCACATAATGACGGGCGATCTCTACCGGAAAACGCCCGCGCAACAGGTCGCCGTACTCCGGGGAAAAGGGTTTAATTTCTGCGATCAACGGCGCAGCCGTACCCCGCAATGCCTGAATAAAAGCATTCCTCACCTGGCCCTCCTCAATTCACGGCAAAACGCCTGAGTCTGCCGGAGTAGCACCAGCGCCTTACCCGAATCCAGGATCCCGCGCGCCAGCCGCATACCATCCTGTAATTTATCCACTCGTCTGGCAATCAACAGCGCGGCGGCGGCATTCCAGGCGACGGCGTCAAGCGCTTCGTCACAATCTTTTCCTGCCAGTATGCATTGCAACCGCTCCGCGTTTTCAGTCACATTGCCACCACGGATCCGAGAGATATCGCCTGAACGATATTCTTTCCCCACACCATCCACCAATTCGTGCCACTGACTGGCGCCGTGACGCTGCCGTACCCACCAACACAGATTGAGGCCAAATGGTAGCATCTCGTCGGCGCCGACAGTCGCATGCGTGAAGAGCAGATTATCCAACGCCAGCTCTTGTGCGGCACAGGCCAGGACGCGTAACAATTCAGGATTCGCCGTACCAATCACCTGCCCCTTAAGTTCGTAAGGACATAGCAGAGGTCCCAACCGATTGACGATCTGTCCAATCAGCCTGAACGATAGCGGCTGACAAGCCTGCACCAGACGACGACACAGCGCCGGATAGCGGGCGCCGGGCACAAAGCCTATGCCCAACTCTTCCAGCATCCTAATCAGTACCTCGTCGTCTGCAGGCACACGAATCCCCAGGCGCTCCAGCACATCCTGCGCCCCTACCCGGCTACTATATGCCCGGGAGCCGCTTTTCAGCACCCGAACTCCCGCCGCCGCCGCGACAAAGGCTGCGGTCGTTGAGATATTGAACGTCTCCATACCACCGCCAGTGCCAACTATATTCACGGCGTCCTGCACTACTGGCAGGCGAGTTTTCGGATATGCGCTATTCACATAGCGTAAAAACGCCAGTGCCGTTTCAGTCTCCAGTGGTCGGCTGGAAAGCGCCCCCAACACGGCTAACACCATTTGCGGGGTCTGCTCCCCCCGATCCACCTGGCGCCAGAAATCGATCATTGTCTCACTGTCTGGCTGGCGCTGATTCACTAAAGCACTGAGAAAAGCATCGGCCACTTCTCGCTCCTTACTTCCGGTAGCAGTCACATCAACGTACTGCTTCTAATTTACGATCGACGAATCGGGATATTTCCCCCAGCGAACTGAACAGATCCACACTCAGTTCTTCTGGCTGAACCACAATGCCAAAATCGCTTTCCAGGTAAGCAACCAGCTTCAATACGCCCAAACTATCAATAATTCCGAAATCGACCAGGTTCAGATTCTCATCAAACTCCTCGGGTGGAATATCCGGTGCAAATTCTTCACTTAAAAAAGTCGCAATAGTTGCCTTGAAATTCATACTTAGTCTCCTTGTGATGAAATAACTACGGATTAAACTGCTGAGTAATGCTGCGGCGACATAACTTGCCGTTGCTGTTTTTTTCCAAAGGTGTTTTGCTCTGATGATAACGGCGCGGCAGCGCATAAGGCGGCAGATAGCGCGCCATATACTGGCGCAGCATCAATGTATTCCACGCCTCGCTGCCATAGGCCACCAGTTCCAGTTGGCGCTCTCCGTCTCGCTGACTGACAAACGCCACACACTCTTCTACGCAGCCACTGCGCAGTGCGATTTGTTCCACATCCAACAGGTCTACACGAAAACCGTTCAGCTTAACGATCCAGTCACATCTTCCCAGGAAGTGAAAAATCCCCTGTTCATCACGACGTACGCGATCGCGAGTACGGAAGTAGCGTTTACCGTCAAACTGACGAAAAACCTCCTGGGTTAACCGCGCATCGCCATAACCCGCCATTAACGTTGGACAGTGCACCCACAACTCACCGCCTGCTACTGGATCTACCGGCTGCTGTTGGTCATCCAATAACAGCCAATCGGTATAGGCCAATGGATAGCCCAGGGGCACAATACCGACGATGGGCGTTTTTGGGCAGCGATAGCAAAATGTATCGTTAGCTTCGCTGCTGCCATAAATGTTGTAGAACTCAGCGTCAGGAAACAGCGCAATCAGGCGCGTCAGTAATTCCCCCTGCATAGGTTCACCAGCAAACATCACCGCGCGCATATCAGGAAAACGCGCCAGTTCATCGCTCATGAGTAATAAACGCAGAGACGTCGGGGTGGAATGCCACACGGTGGCGCGCTGCTGGTGGCAAATTTGCCGTAACCGGGCGCCGCTACCGGCTTCGCTTTCTGTGGTCAAAATTAAGGTCGCACCGGCGCGAAAAGTGGCGAACAGATCGAGAAAGGTCAGATCAAACGCCAGCGGCGCATGATTCAATACGCGATCGGCAGCACTCAGATTGAATTCATTGATTACCCAGTCGGTAAAAGCATAGATTTGCGCTGCGCCAATATGCACCGATTTTGGCAACCCGGTAGAGCCGGAAGTATGCAGAATCGCCGCCATGGGCTGGCTAACCGCGCTGTTCATAGGCTCTGCCAGGCGAATCGGATTATCAATATTGATAACAGGCAACGCCATCTGCCCGGCAATCACGCGCACGATCGCATCGCTGTGACTGTCCGTCAGTACCGCACGGGGTTGCAAGGTGCCGAGAATGGCTTTTAAACGTTCCACCGGATAGCTGGCATCCAATGGCGCATAGCACCCCCCAATACTTAACACCGCAACAATAGCCTGAACCGCGTCAATACTTTTCTTCATCACTAACGCGTAGACCGGGCGCTCAACCTGCAGCGGAGGTAGCGCCTGCGCCAGATTGTGTGCACCATCCGCTAACTGCTGATAGCTGAGCCACCGTTCGCCGCACCGTACGGCAACGGCCTGCGAATTCCTGGCGGCGAAAACCCAGGAGGCTAAATGTTGGGGCAGGATATCATTCATCTTCACAACCCCAGCATCGCGGCAAGGCGATTGCGTTGAATGTCCGAACTCCCCGAATAAATGACGCCTCCCACCGCGTCACGTAGCTGTTTCTCTATCCCCATTTCCGCCATATAACCCGAGCCGCCGAACAGTCTGACCGCATCCAGAGCGGTTGCCACATTGCTTTCGCTGATTATCAACTTGGCAGCAGCAATGTCACCGGAGGTATTTTTACCGCTATGTAACGAATCCGCCGCTCGCAGCAGCCAATATTGCGCTGTCTCAACCTGCAAGTGCATATTCACCAGCCGATGCGACACGGCCTGATTCTTACCTATCGGCTCACCAAACTGATGACGCGTTTTAGCCTGAAGCAAACACTGGGCCAGACGACGTTTCATCTCCCCGACCTGACAGGCAAATACGCATAGCACTTCCCACTTCATCACGAAATCGAGAATGGCGAATCCCATACCCGCCTTACCTAACAAACACTCATCGCTGACATAGACGTTAGTGAGGTAAACATCTCCCAACGGCGACGTTTTTAAGCCCATTTTGTGCCCGGCAGGGCCGGTAATGACGCCTTCCAGGTGAGTATCAACCACAAAAGCACTATATCCCCCCAGTGAACCACGAGAGCGATCGGTGCAGGCATAAACCACCACATGGCTGGAGATCGGCCCGTTAGAGACAAATATTTTGGTGCCATTCAGAACCCAACCGCCAGGCACTTTAACCGCCGTGGTGTTCATAGCAAAAGCGTCTGAACCACTTTCAGCCTCAGTAATGGCATGAGCACCAATAGCGTCTCCGGCAATCAGAAGGGGCAACAAACGTTGACGCAATGTTTCAGAACCAAAGCGTTCAATCGGCAGACAACTACTGCACAAATGCGTACAGAGGGCAAAACTCAGCCCACCATCGAGACAAAGTTCGCCAAAACAGGACAGAAAACGCGCCGCCTGAGGGGCATTCAGTCCCAGACCACCCGCCTTCTGGCTGTTAAGTAATCCGGTCAGACCGCTCGCTTTCAGCCGTTGCCAGCGCGACTGACTAAATTGTCCCCGCAGTTCATCTTCCAGCCAGCCCTGATTAATCGCCTGGCTCCAGTTCCCCACCTCCGACAGCAGCGCCTCAAGCAGGTCATCAGTCATTACCTTCATATCCTTATCCATTCGTACTCATGTCCTGTTAAATGGGGTTATTTCCCGATGGCCGTGAAAAGATCAGGCTGCCATTCAGACCGCCAAATCCCAGAGAATTACTCATTGCCCAATCAGTCACGACAGGCAGCGCCCGATCCCGCATGGGCAGGCGAAAGTTCATTGTCGCCATCGGTTGATTGCAGGTCGTCATCGGCGGAACGCATTGCTCCCGCAGGACGTTAATCGTCAACACAGCTTCAAGCGCTCCGGCGCTGCCCAATAAATGCCCAACGCTGCTTTTGGTAGAACTGACCACCTGTTCGCTGGGTTCGCTGCCAAACACCTGCTGCATTGCCAGCAATTCACTACTATCATTGGCCTGCGTGCCGGTTCCATGACAGTTGATATACCCCGGTATCCCCTCTGTACCCGCCAGGGCCTGTCGCATGGCGCGTACCAACCCATCAGGATTCGGCGCAGTCAGATGATGGCCATCTGCCGCCAGGCCAAAGCTACGAAAGATGGCCAAAGGCCGAACTCCGCGCGCAATGGCGTGTTCCAAATCTTCCAGAACCAGCATTGCGGCGCCATCTCCCATCACCATACCTTTACGATTTTCATCAAATGGACGACAGGCGTCTGGAGCGACGGCCCGCAGAGCATTAAATCCGGCAAAATCAGCTTCGCGAACCTGATCGCATCCGCCAGCCAGCATCAGAGGGGTATCACCTTGCCGAACTCGCTCAAAAGCATGACTCAGCGCCGCGGCACCGCTCACGCAGGCACACGAAAAAACGCTGACGCTTCCCCCCAGTTGCAAGAGTTCAGCCAGTAAATAAGCGGCACTGCTCAAAGCACCATAGCGCGCGTCCTCGGTCGTACCGCCAGAAGCGAAACTATCCATGCTACCGCCGCTGGTCGTCGCAAGACTCAGCCCCATGCAAGAGATATCCACATTGTCCAGAGAGGCCTGACAAAGCGCCTCCCGGGCCGCAAGCCAACCATAACCAGCGCAAGGCAAGCGTTGATACAACGCGGGAGAAGCAGGCCAGCAGGACTGCAACTGGCGCTGCCACAACGCCTGCGGATCTACGGTATAGGTATTCTGAGAACGGAAACCGGCGCTGTCGAAATAGGTCGGTGGTGCAGGTAAAGCGCCACCAGCCAACAAATGACGCCAAAGCGCCTGAAGGCCAACAGCATCACGGGTTACCGTCCCCATCCCCGTCACTGCAACCGTTTTAAATTGCATAGGTTTCTCCTGATTGGCCCAGATTAAAGCGAACTCCTGCGGCACCATTAGCGGTAAAGTGATGTAATAAATATTCGCCTTTGATATCTGGCGAAGAGAGGAAGAAATGAGCTAATTGCAATAATGGACAGGCTCCCAACGCCTGGGGCAGATCCTGAACGCTATGCCTGCGGAAACCAGCGCTATAGCCGCCCAACACCTCCTCTTCCAGTTGACGAGCGCCAGGGTGAGGAGAGTGGTTAGTTAACACGTTAATCGCGGCATCTCCTTGCGGCCATGAAGCCGCGATTTTTTGCCAACGCGCAGGCAACGTTGCCAAGGAGCCGCCCAATCGTATTACCTGAAGCAGTTCGGCCATCACCGACGCCTGACGCGCCACCGCACTACTATAGGTTTCCAGTAGCAGTATGCTGAGGTTATCGCTATACAGTCCCGCTTGCTCTTCGCCCGTGATTTCTCGTAAGTGCTCTTCCAGCAACGGAGAAAAATGCTCATAACCCACCACGATCACTCGCTGACAGCGCCCACTCAATAGCCAGTCATTCGCCATCATCAGCGCATCCAGTCCGGCAAATTCGCCAGAAACGACGGCCGCAGTAGGACCTAATAAAGTGAATTCAATACTAGCGGCGGATAAAGGGAAGCTGTGTGTCGCTTTAGCGAATTCAATAACGTCAACGCCTCGCGGACCTTTTTGCCATAAAGCATCAGAAATATTCTGGGTTGTACTCATACAACCGTAATAGGAACCAGAGACCAGCCCGGTATCGGTACCGCGTATGTCGTCGATACCCAATCCTGCCTGTTGAAACAGGCGTTCACATTGCTGGTTCAGTAGCATCGAAAGCAGCGTCTGACGTTTAGACTGATGGGACAGGGCCAATAACTCTTCATCATCAGTAAAACGAATCACCGAAGTATTTTCGCGGCAATGGTTCGCAGCAACTACCGGTTGTGGCAATAATTTCACTGCGCCAGTAAAGACAATTCTTTCCTTCATAAATCAACCTGCCGTAATCTTAATTTCACCGAGCTGGAGAACCTCAGTTTAAATAAAACAAACATCTTTATGCATCCATTTATATATTCAAGCATCACAAAATATATTATATTTTTCAGGCGCAGGCATCAGCTCCCATTATAAAGCTTTCAACCATCGAGCTCGGCTTTGGAAACCAGCGTTATTTTTTGACATAAAACGCATAAGTCAAAATAACGATAAATAACAAAAACTCACCGATTTATCACAAAAAATATCACACACATTCAAAGCTAATGATGGCACCGACAACTTTACCCAAAAGAAACAAATAGATATCATCGATATGATAAAAAAGGCCATTGTCATTTTGCTATTTAACATCACTGAACATTCATTGTATTAGCTGTGGGACAGGCCTTTAATAAAAGGCATTAACATAAGAGAAACGGAGAGCATTATGACCATGAGAGGTGCAAATGGAGCAAAGTAGCCTTCCTTATGACAAGGAGAAAATAGCGATCCTTAAAGGCGTTGTTAAAAAGTACAACATGGATGGTTATCCGCTCACAGCAATAAATAATGTGAGTTGCACCATTCCCAAAGGGGAAATAACTTTTGTTTACGGTCCTTCTGGTAGCGGAAAATCCACTTTCCTGAATATATTGGGAATGCTGGACAAACCAGAAGAAGGTGAAATCAATATCCTGGGGCAGGATGTGCTGGCCTTAAACGACAACCAGGCCGCCGATTTTCGCGCTAAACACATCGGCTTTATTTTTCAATCTTTCAACCTGCTCCCGGTACTTTCTGTTCGCGAGAATGTTGAATTTCCGCTGTTGCATCATGGATTATCACATCACGAACGACGAGAGAAAGCCGAATACTACCTGGAATCCGTCGGACTGAAGGAGTATGTGGATCGTCGCCCTGGCGCGATTAGTGGAGGACAGCGGCAGCGGGTAGCTATCGCCCGGGCTTTAGTCACGACCCCTGCACTGGTCATCGCCGATGAACCAACCGCCAATCTTGATTCCAGTACCTCAGATGAAATCATTCAGTTAATGCTGGATATGCGTAGCCATTTCAATACCAGCTTTGTGATTTGTACGCATAACGAAAACTTACTCAACGAGTCAGGACGTCTGATTCACATTGTCGATGGCAAATTACAGAACATTGGGGTCAAGCAATGATTTGGCTAATCGCACTGCGTAACTTACTGAAGAACGGTCGCCGTTCGGTTATTACCATTACGTCTATCGGTATTGGCGGTTTAGCGATGATGCTGTTTGGCGGTTTCGTTACGTCGATCTATTTCGGCGTCCAAACCTCGATGATTCAGGAGCAAGGGCAGTTGCAGATCTATCAAAAAGACTATCTGAAATTTGGCGCTGCCGATCCTGATAACTACGCCATCGACAACTATCAAGCGGTTACCGATCTGCTACTGAGAGACCCTGTACTAAAAAAAGAAATCTCGGTGATCACGCCACAGATTTATCTGGCCGGTATTGCCGGTGTTGTCACTACCGATAACAGCAAAACGTTCCAGGGGCGCGGTATCGAACCGGAGGCGGTCGATAAAATGCGTCAATGGGATGGCTGGCATGTTCAGGTGTCAACTCCCCCTACCGGCCTGCAACAAAACAATCGAGAAGGTTCCGTCATCGGTGTTGGCATGGCTCGTCTGCTCGGCTTATGCAAGCCTTTGGAGATTCCGAATTGCCAGGATCCACCATCGTTGAAAAAAATCATCGCCGATGAAGGCATCGATGTTAGCGGTTTGATAGACGGCGAGGACAAGGAGCAACTCAACCAGCAAATCGACAATGAAAAAAGTACACAGCTCAACCTGCTGGCAGCCAGCGCAGAAGGCGCGCCAAATATCGTCAGCGTGTATGTCAAAAAAGCCCAGACCCAGGCGCAACGCGCCCTGGACAACGCCTTTATCATGATGCATTTCGAACTGGCCCGTGAACTGTTATATGGCGATCAGCCGCGGGCGACGGTGCTACTAGTGCAGTTGAAAGATCCAAACCAGGCTGAACGGGTTAAGCAACTTATCCAACGAAAATTAAACGATGCGGGCATGAATCAGGAGGTGTTTCATTTCAATGAGGTTGATCCCTCATTCGACCGTATCTTCGCCATGTTTTCCTTTATCTTTGGCGTCGTCTCGCTCTTCCTCGGCATCGTGATTATTTTCACTATCACCAACACCATCAACCTGACGGTCATGGAACGGGTGAGTGAGATCGGTACCATCCGGGCCATGGGTTTTCGCCGCAGCTTTATCATGCGAATGTTTATGTCCGAAAGCGCCCTGATGGGGCTCTTCGGCACCCTGACGGCTCTGATTTTGGCGCTGATTGCCAGCACAATAATCAACAACATGAAGCTTAACTGGACCCCCCCCAGCAATGCTACGCCAATTGTCATTAATCTGATGGTTCTGGAAAACCCGATGCTGACATTAAGCATCATGGCCTTCCTGTTCAGCCTTTCTGTATTAGCCGCGATTTGGCCAACCTACAAAGCATCGCGTATGAACATGATTTCCGCAATTCACCACGCCTGACAGGAGTCTTATGATGCTGAAACCTTTACATCTACTATATCTGATAACAGCATTTAGCCCCCTGCCCTCCCTTGCGGAGCAGGCGCAGGCGCAGGATATTTTGCAGCGTTCTGATGCGATCCGTAACCCGCAGTCCTCGTTTGTGGTCAAGGTGGCGCTAAAACAGTACGAAGGTAATCAACTCACCGATGAGAATCGCGTGACTACACATTCACGCCAGAATACCAAAGGCCAGTTTCTCACTATCGTTCATATTGATTATCCGAGTCGCGACCGCGGCAAGTTGTTACTCCGTAATGACAACATATTGTGGTTTTACGATCCGAAATCCAAAGCCTCGGTGCGTATGTCGCCGCGCCAGCGCCTGCTGGGCAACGCCTCTAACGGTGACGTCATTACGTCAAATTTTACCCAGGATTATTCGGCCGTATTGCAAGGGGAAGAGAGCATCGTGGATGGAGACCGCCAGGCACGCGCGGCGTGGAAATTACGCCTGTCTTCCATCAATGACTTTGCCCCTTACAAAGCGATCGAGTTGTGGGTCGATAAAGAGAATGACCGCCCTCTAAAAGGTAAATTCTACGGCGGCAGCGGTAGGTTATTGAAAGTAGCCTGGTATCGCAAATGGCAACAGGTGTTTGACCGCATTCGGCCAACAGAAGTGCTCATCAGCGATGGCTTTAATCCCAATAAGGTAACGCTGATGCAAATGAGCAACTATCGTCAGCAAGATCTGCCCCTGCCATGGTTTAATAAAGAGTGGCTATCACATTTTAGCCCGCAGGGGGGCGTGTGAAACAGACACGTTCACTGTTAACCTTCATGGGCTGTTTGCTCAGCCTGACAGTCTATGCGGATGATTTTGAGCTCCCCACGCTACCGGACTCAGTGCCAACGACGGAGGCGACAGCGAATTTACTGGCACCGTTCAATCTGGAGTTTAAGAACCAGGGAATGGCGAACTGGCGCAAACACGACAGCGCGATTACTACCGGGCGCATTTCAGCCCGGTTGTACGGCCAGGGTTCGTTAGACGAGTCATTTAACATTGAGTTAAATACCCGTCTGCGAACACAAATAAACAATCGCAAAAATTATCAGGCCCAAAATGATATCCGTGTGGATGTGCAATCCCTGGCCTTTAGCTATAGCACCAATTCCACATGGCGTTGGCTGGCCGGGCGCACTAACATCCGTAATGGCGTTGCCAATGGTTTTAACCCAACCGATTGGTTTAAAGCGAATAGCCAGGTCATTTTCGAAAGTCTTGATGCGGCCGATCGACGCGAAGATCGTCTTGGCGTGGTTGCGCTGGAGGGCATCTGGCTCCACGCGGATAACCTGCTCAGTTTCGGATACCGGCCAGATCTGCGCGCCAAACCGGATACCCTAACCAGCGATAGCGACATTGTAGGGCTAGGACTGGATCGCACCAACAACCGCGATGCGTTGTTCGTAAAATATGCCCCATCCCCGGATTCATGGAACAACCTTTCACTCACCGTCAGTTCCCTGTATCAGAGCAACCAGCCCAGCCTGGGCGCCGAAGTGAGTCTGGCTATGCGGGATAATCTGGTGTTATACAGCGAATGGTTCGTCCAACGCAGGCAAAATTTGACCAACGAGGCGTTGAACGTCAATAACGGTACGATGCGATTATATCATCAATTAGCGAGTGGCGTTACCTGGTCTGTTCCAGAAAGCATAGCCAGTAGCGAGGATATTTCACTGAGTGTCGAATTTCACTTTAACGAAGCGGGACTGAAACAATCACAAATGGCAAGCTGGCGTCAGGCCATTACGCAAAACGACACCAGAGCATTACGCATCGCCGCATTAGCCGGAGAAAAACAGGAGCCCTTAGCCAGGCAGCAACTCTTTGGCCGCTTTGCGTGGAACGATTTTTGGGACGATAACGATCTCTCATTAATCACTACCGTTACCCCAATGGACGGCAGCGGTTTCAGTCAGATAACACTGAGTGCCCCCATACACCCCACCTCTCGCATTGAAATAACAGGCTATCACTATTTTGGTAACAGCAACACAATATATGGCAGCGCCGGACGTAAAAACGGAGCGATGATGACATTCTTCTATACCTTGTAATTCCGGAGGGAAATGACATATGGAGGCATTATTGATTGATGATGATATTGAACTGTCTGAACTTCTTCAGCAGCAAATGGCTACCTACAGCATCAACCTGACGCTTTGCCATCTTCCTTCTACTTTATTGGTGTTGATCAATCAGCGACGATTTGACGTAATCCTACTGGACATTATGTTACCGGAAATGAGCGGTTTTGAGCTCTGCCACCTGCTGCGGAGCAGAGAACATTTAAACCGTCATACGCCATTTATTATGCTAACGGCGCGCAATGAAACCGTTAATCTGATTGCCGGACTGGAAGCAGGCGCCGACGACTACGTCAGCAAGCCATTCGAAACCCGCGAACTGGTGGCGCGCATGTTCGCCGTATGCCGCCGCAATCGTCCACAGCTCACCGCCTTAATACCGGATATAGAAACCGTGACGAGTGGTCCGCATAAAATTACGCTGAGTATGTCCCAGGCCTGGGTAACGGTCAACGATCAACCTCTAAAAGTCACCTCAACCGAAATGGCCATCCTTGCCCAACTGATGCAAAGGCCAGGAAAAATATATCTGCGCGCCGAACTTGAGCTACAGATATTGACACATGCCCGGCAAACACAGCGTAGTATTGATACTTTAATTTATCGGTTACGTAGCAAAATTCGGGCCGTGACCGGCGACGAGATATTTATCTACACTATCCGCTCTCATGGTTATATGTTACGCGGCGCCCCCAGCCTATCGGGTTCGACACAAGGGACTGATTTGCATGATTAAGTGGTTTTTATCCCGAACAGTATTTTCCATGCTATGGATTAATACCGTGATCTCCACCTGTGTACTGACGCTAGTACTGGTTTTTACCCTGCAACGCGTTGCGGATGAGCATCCGCGGCGCTACCTTTCCAAAACCCTATTTTTCAATTTAGTTGCCGATAAGACCCCCGAGCAATTGATGAAAATAGATATCGATGGTGTCCATCTATTGAGCATTCCGGTAAACAAAATGAATGACCCCATCTATGCCTCCTATTTGTCACTGATGAATATGGCGCTGCAAGATCCCGATGGTATCGCCATGACTGCCAGCGGCAACCGCTATATGGCGGCAGTACACAACAACGACCACTTCATCATTTTACCCAGGTTTGGCCGTAGCCTTACCTCTCAGGCCTGGTATCTGATTGGCTGGTTAGTTGCCGCCATTGCCCTGATCCTGGTGGCGAACTTCTACTCGATCCACCTATTGACGCGTCCATTCATTGAGCTGCGTCGCGGGGTTAAACATGCCAATCAGGGCGATCTTAACTATCAAATTCCGTTGGAAAAGACGTATGGCGAATACCGAATATTAGCAAAAAGTTTCAATCACATGCTGCACCGGTTACGTCATATCCATGAAGCCCGGCGCCATATGCTATTGGCTATTCCCCATGAAGTGCGTACACCGTTGGCAAGACTGAAAGTACGTAAGGATCTGATCACCGATGAGCCACTGCGTCTGGCGATCCTCGGCGATATTGTCAATATTGAACGTATTCTTGACGCCATCCTTTATACCGAGAAGACCCAATCCGGAGAGGGAGATCTCGTATTACGCAAGCTCGATCTCCCTTCCATCTTCCAGGAAATCATTGAAGAACAGCAGAACGGTAAAAGCCCCATTGAACTAAAGATTTTTACCGACAGGACTCAGTTCTACAGTCATCCCGTCATGTTGGTCGTCCTTATGCGCAATCTGATTAGCAATGCGGTGTTCTATGGACTGGAACAACCGGTGACCGTGACTGTTGCCCGCATGGACGACAGCCTGATTATCACCGTAACCGATCAAGGGATCGGTATCGCAGAGGAATTGCAACCCTTCCTGACCGAGCCTTTCTGGCGTACCGATCAATCACGCCAGCGCGAATCTGGTGGCTATGGCCTGGGGCTATATATCTGTAAAACCATTGTCGAAAGCTTACATGGACAGTTAAGAATTGAAAGCAAACCCAAACAGGGTACCAGCGTGCAGGTCACCTTACCGAACGCTTTCAACGCTACTGATTCAGAGAGATGATTACATGCGCCCCTGAAAGCACACTGTCCGCCACTGACTTTCTGGATCACCTATTCACCAGAAATTCAGGATTTTCTTGCCCAAATATTACCGCCCGGTGTTGATGATCGACGGGCTCAGGCAATCCACTGTATTGTGCCGTGCGCGATCGGATCCGCTACGGTGTCTACGACGAAGCTATGGACAGAAACGGGCTACGCGCAATCGACGTGCCTGATCGTCCGTGATTTGCCGATGTATGCAACCACCTCAGTTCACCACGCCCGCGGGAATATGCCAGCGGCGATGTTTTTCACTTTCACGGTCTGGTGGAGTTGTGTCTGGATGGCAAAAACCGGCTAAAAGCCACGCCAGTTTTCAACCGCCGGCTGTGCCTCCTTTATAAAATGACACCGCTGGATTTTGATGGTTATCACGATAGTCTGCACCATCCATTCGATGAACAAGGAAATAAATATATGAAGTAGCATGGCAGCTTTGGCGATCCCCCATACACCTGGCTCATTTAACGGACTACGAAAACAACATCCGAAAATATTCACCCGGGAGGCTCCACAAAAAAAACACACTGATAAGGGGTGTATTAAGCGAATAACGCCCCTGTGGTTGCGTATAATAACGCAACCACAGGGGACTCCCATGGCAGGGTGTTTTTTTACCGCGCCAATAACCGCTGTACCGCTAACTCAGCAGAATGCAAACACCCTTCCATTGTATGCCCCTCCAGATAATCTCCGGCAATCTCCAGACCGTCGATTTCTGCGATACCACCAAGCAGAATGTGTTTCACCCGGCTGAAATAAGGCGCATAGGCGCAAATCCCGCCCATATGACGCGTCACTTTTACCGCCACTCGTCTTCCTGAGATCGGTAAATATCGCGAAAACTCGCGCTCTGCCCGCTCAATAAGTATATCATCCGGAAATTGCAGGATCTGACGGGCCGCTATACCAGACAAAGTGAAACGTACCTGTTCAGGTTGATACTGGCGGTTGGCGGAGCAATGCCCTAATATTGAACCAGGATTAAACATAATTGAGTTAATGCCATCGCGGAATACGGGCTTATCATACAAAGCATTAATCATTGCCAACGGGTAATAGCGAATTCGCTCGCAGGCTTCCCTAATCGCTATTGGCAATGTCAACAGGCGTTTAAAAACATGCGCTGGAACGGCTGAAATCACGGCATCCGCCATAATAGTCTCTTCGCCTTTAGCGCCTTTAACCACCAATCCCTTCACCTTACCCTGTTCAATCAGGATACGCTCGACCCGTTCACCAAAACGGATATGTTTCCCATTAGCCAGCGCCTGATGAAAACGCTGTATACCACCCTGAATGGCAAAATGCTCTCCCTTTCCAAAGCCGGAAGTAAACAACATCAGCTGCGATGGGAAGATCTCTTCCGGCTCTGCGGCTCCCATAATAATGGAAAACATACGTATCGGCCCCGCCAACAGAGAAGGGGCGAAATGGCCGGCAGCCGGTTTATAATCCCAGCGTTCTTCAACCTGCTGAATCAATCCCTGACTATGATTTAATTCATGGGCGTGTTTACGCGAATAATCGAGAAAACGTTTAAGCTGTAGCGAGCCGCGCACACCCAGCTGCATCGCAAGACGCAGATCGCCGCTTAACGTGCGACGTTTATCCAGTTTAACCAGCCTGTCATTCAGTACGATATGAAAATCCGGATGCTGGGGATCAAACCCGGTAATATCAAATTCTCGCAACAACGCATTAAAACGCAGCCATTGCGAAGAAAAATTCTTGCCGCCCACTTCAAATAGCGTTCCCTCCTCCTCGACGCCTGCCGCACGCCCTCCGAGTTGCCCCGAAGTTTCATAAATCACGCTGTCTATCCCCTGCTGTGCCAGATAGTGCGCAGCCCCTAATCCTGAAACGCCTGCACCAACAATATGTACAGTCTTCTTCATACCTCGCTTCCTTTCTTTAATTGCAGAGACTTTTCCTTTACGCGCAGGGAACGAAGGGTATGAATGTCACATCGGGCGAAACAACGACCTGCTGCCCACAAATCCGCTCCACGACTAAAATATTTGCCAGTCTCTTTTTCCTCCTTCATGTCGGTTCGCATGGAAAAAGTGCTGCCTGCCTGCAACGGCAGACTCTGGCTCATACTCACGCCCAATAAAACATCGCGCAAACGCGCCGATTCCATATCATTCAGAAATCGCTGTAACTGCATGAAGGTTTCCAGAAGCACCAGAGGGTGCGTCTGCCCATCGCTGTCGGCCAACAAATTATCACGATGCGGTGCCAGGGCATGGCATTCAAGGCCCCCCTGCGGTAACGGGTATGGCTGAGCGATCATCACGTTTTCTACTCGACGTTTATTGACGCGACTTTTGTCTACCGCCTCACAGCTACTCACGCCGGGCGGCTGTCTCAACAACCCGGGCGGTAACTCAACAAACTGCCAACAAATCGTGGCTCTCGGCACCTGGTGCTGACTGACAGTAACTTCACTACACCACTTTCCTGCCTGAAGCTTCATACTGGCGTCCAATTGAATCGGGCCATCAAACAGGCAATACTTTGTGAAGCGGGCTTGTAAGCCCGTAGCGAACCATGCCTTTTCCCCTGGTAACAGCTGTAGAGCAATCTGATGTGCACCTTCCAACAACAGCAAACCTGGAATATGGTCATGCGGATGATCGAAGAAAAAAGCGTGCTGTTGGTCAACAGCCAGTTGTGCCCGCACACCGTTTTCGCATCGCTGAATCTGCATAATCACCTGATTTTCCACACGTTGGCGTAGTAGCCGTGGCTCAGTCATCATTCCCCCTCTGGTTAACCAATGGAATAAGCGTTTTTTCCAGCGCGATGACGGCATCGCGCCCTTTATTCAATGCATCGCCGATCGCGGCGCAAGCCAGACTACCAACAATCGCAATGTCAGCACCCTGTCGATAAGCAACCGCCACATCTGCGGCGCTTTTCAAACCGAACCCCAGAGCCACAGGTAGCGTAGAATCCGCTTTAAGTCGCTGAATCTCGCGCCGGATGCGTTCGGGATCGACGTATTGATGGCCTGAGCGCCCAAAGTGCGAAACCAGATAGATAAAGCCACCTGATTGCTGTAAAACCTGGCTGCGTATTGCTTCACCACTATCTGGATATAGTGTGCCAATCACCGCTAACCCTGCCTGCCTGGCTTGCTGATAAAAAGTTGCCCGGATTCGGGGTGGCAGCCCATGAGGCAAAATAGCCGCAGCGCCGGCCTGACGTAGCGCCTGCAAGATTGGCAAGATCTCACGTCGACTGAATTCATGGCTGTAATCCAACAACACCACGATATGAATTTGAGAAGAAAATTCCCGCAGTAGCGGCAACAAATCCCGCCAACCTACACCAGCCGCCAGTGCCCGACGGTGTGCATCCCGCATTACTTCACCATCAGTAAACGCATTAGGAAAAGGCGCACACAGTTCCACTATTGCGATCCCCTGACGCACGCAGCAGGACAGTAGCTGGCGAGTTAATTCCAACCCACCGTCGCCTGCCATCAGCGTGATACATAACGCGCGAGGCGGCAGGTTTTCTAAAGCACAAAAAACGCTATCCATGATGATTTACCCCGTCGTGTAATGCTTGCAGCAACGGTAAAAGTGGCACACCAATACGCCCTTCATGGCGTGCAGCACTGTCAATATCCAACGCTTCAACGCCTGGCATAGCCGCGAAATCGGCTATGGTGGTAATGCCTATGCCTCCCGCCAGCCAGACTCTTCTTCCCTGAAGCCGCTCAACCATTTTCTTGATAACGCGTTGCGGCAATGCCTGACCAGTGCTGCCAATTCGCTGGCGACTAACAAATCTATCGATCAGGTAGATGTCGACCCCAGCATCGTCATAATCCTTCAGCCACCGCAATTCCGGGCAAACACCGTTATCATCAACGTGTAGTGTTTTAATGACATTAATACCTTGCTGTTTCAGGCAAAGAACTTCCGACGGCGGTGTAAAACCATGCAACTGCAGCCACTGAATATTGCAATCGTGTAGCATTTCCATCAGTCCTGGATTAGCAGGCTGTACGCAAACGGCTATAGGTTGAGGTCCATCACAAGCGGCAGCCAATATCCGTAATGTCATTTCGGTTAACGAACGAGGGTGTCCATTAATGCCTGTCCATAGCCCAACATAATCCACTGCATAGCGGTTTAATAACGCAATCTCATCCAGGATGGTAGCGCCACATATCTTTATTTTCATAACTACCCCCTCATTATCCCTAACGATCTTCAGCATACGCCGAACCAAAAAAATTGAGGGAATCATTATCTATTTTTATAAAGCAAAAAATAACAAAGCATCACATAAAACTTATTCAGCCATATACCAATCCTATACACCAGTCTGTAGCACTCCCCCCTCGCATTCAGCCAAAGAGCTTGAAATTTTATCGTGACTATTTGCGACAAATGCCAATAAAAAAACAACAATTAGAACCAAATCAAAATTAGCTAATAAAATTGGCACATTTGGATATTTCCATTATTACTGGAAAGTCGTTAATTTCACATTGCTTAATGACTTCACTCATTACTATTATCAAAAACAAGGATGGAGATTTTTATGAAGGAAAAAACTTTGCCGAATTTATTACTGGCAACCTCGCTGATTTTACTCAGCCCTTCATTATTTGCGGCTACACCACTATCGATACCCAAAACCTGTAAGGATGTTTTATTAGGTATTCAAAATCGCTTCAACGGTTACGATAGTTGGCGCATGATTAAAATGACTATTAGCGATGAGCATGGTAATGTTAAAACTCGAACCATTACCGCAACACACCGCAATAACGGCATCAATCGTATATTACGCAGCAGGGTGTTAGTTCCCAATGAGCTGGCTGATACAGAAGCCTACGCACTGGATTACTTCGAGAAGGGCAAGAATGATAAGGTGTGGCGATACCTGCCAGCCAGCAAGAAGCTATTGGATGTTCAATCGAAGGACCTCAGTAGCCGCTTAAACGGCTCTGATATGAATATTGGTGAAATGTTAACTCGTATGGCAAGTGATTATGATTGTAAAACATTAGGCGAAGGTGAATACCAGGGACTCTCTGTATATAAAATTTATGTCAACCCGAATAACCAGCAGGAAATTATCCGTCTGGGGCTCAGAGACGGCGAAATCTGGGTTGAAAAAACAACATTCCTGCCGGTTTACAGTGTGTTTAACGCCGATTCACCCAATGAGCAGCGAATATTTGAAACTTTCCATCATCATTGGGTCGATGGTGTTTATGTCTCCAATCAATTTAATATAGCAACATTAAAAGATGGTCGTAAAGTCTCCCATTCTGTATTCCAGGTCTATGGTGAACGTTTCAACCTTGGCCTGCCAACAGAATGGTATGATGTAAAAGATCTAGGCAATCTTCAATCCACCTGGCGCAGCTACAGACCCCCGGAGTTTCCACTAACAACGCTACCATAATGATCTGAAACAATCGACCTACAGCTTAGAAAGTTGTAGGTCATCTGTATTTCAATTAGGGATTGACAATGTTGATAATTAATTTCATCGACCGTGCCATGACGGCATTACTATTCTGGGTGTTTGTTAACAGAATAAAAAGCGCACTATTATTACTGGTTCTGGTCGGCGGCTTTATCAGTTATGGAATGCCAAAATTGCATCATGATGGTCGTATTGAAGCATTTATGCACCAGGAAGATTCTTCATTAATCAAATACTATGACTTTCGCAAGCAATTCGGCCAGGACAACCCCATTGTCATAACCGTTAGCGGCAATGACATATTTTCAACATCATTTATAAAAAAATTTTCTGAACTACACCTTGCATTACAGAATGAGGTGCCATATATCTCCGAAACATTCAGTCTGTATAACATTCCATTCATCGAATACAAAAATAACGGAATTTATCTTGAAGAGCTGATGAAAAATGTATTACATGAAAAAAATGATCCACACACGCTAAGAAATCGCATTTTGACAACACCGCTTTACCAGAACTTTATTATCGATAAAGAAGGTAAAACCACAGCGATTATTATCGAACCTTTCCGCTACTCCCCTAACAAACACGACTGTATCGCCGATCCATCTACGGGAAAATCATGTCCGCTTTATAACGCACAAGCGGTGAAACGACAGTTTCTGAGTTCGGAACAGTACAGTGAAATGACAAAAAAAATTGAACAGGTCACGCAGCGTTTTAACAGTCCCGGTTTTATTATCCACACCTCCGGCGCTCCAGTCGTCAGCTCCGAAATCGTTCGCATCATTTCCCAGGACATGCCGCGTTTCACCTTCGCCTGTATTTTGATCGCAATACTGGCAATCGCCTTGATCTTCCGTAGCCTGGTGATCAGTATCGCCGCATTACTGGCTTTCGTTTGTAGTATTCTGACCATGCTGTCACTGATGGCGCTGTGTGGTGTAGCCATCACACCACCGACCCAGTTCCTAATCCCGATGGGACTCACCATCATGCTATGCGTGTTTGTTCACTTTATGCTCGCCAGCGCCAGTTTCTGCAAGCCGGGAGTTGAACGTATCGGCTTGCTCAAACATGCGATGAAGCATACCCACCACCCAATCCTGTTCAGTATCCTGACCAGCGCTGATGGCCTGCTTGGTTTTCTGGCATCCGACCTGGCCCCCATTGCCGCACTCGGGATCTTCGGAATGGTGGTGACGCTGACCAGCTATTTCTTTGCGTTGTTCTGGGGAACGCAGGCTATCGCCTTCCTGCCCGATCGCTATACCAACCACAAACGCACGCATGTGGCACGCACCGGACGTTGGGTCGTGGCGCTTGGCAGCCTGGGAATCAATCACCCACGTAAAGTCATTATTATTTTTTCCTTGTTGTTAATCGGCGCGATTTCACAATTATCTCATCTGCGTTTCTCACATAATTCTCTGCTATGGCTGGAAAAAAATAACCCTGTTCGTCTGGCGACCGAATTTATCGACAGTCGCTTTCACGGTACTGTCAGTCTGGAGTTGATTGTCACACCTCAACAGAATAATGACTTTCGCAGCAAGCCCGTACTCGACGCCATACAACGCGCGGTAGATCGCGTTTATCTTGAACTGAAGATCCCCATAGGCCGCCATACCAGCCTGGTCTCATACATGGATGAAGTCAATATGGCGATACACGACGGCGATCCCAGCCAGCGGAAAATACCGAGCCAGGAGCAGATCTGGGAGCAATTCTTCCTGCTGGAAGGAGAAGGCAACTCCACCATTATGCGTTATGCCAGTCTTGACTACCGCCAGGGCCGTATTACCTTCATGGTGCCATGGCTGGAAGCAACGCTGTATACCGGTATTTCGGAACAGGTACAGCACATCTTTGAACAAGAGCTGGGAGAACTGGCCCAGGTCAAAGTTACTGGATTGATTAATTTGTTAGCCCGAACGTCAAAAGCCGTGCTGGATAATATGGTCAGCAGCTATATGGTAACGCTGGCAATTATTACCGTACTGATGTGCTATTGCTTGCGTAGTCTCAGCATCGGGCTGATCAGCATGATCCCAAACGTTCTGCCCTATGTAATGGTGCTGGCTATTATGGCGATTATGGATATCCCAATGGATACCTTTACTATCCTGATTGGCGGTATTTTGACTGGGTTGATCGTCGATGAAACCTTGCATATGTTCTATACCTTCCGCCATTACCTGCGGCTGCTCCCAACCCCCCAGGATGCCCTGTTCGCAACTCTGAATGAAGTTGGGAACGCGCTATTAATGACCGCTGTTGTGGTTGTTTTCAGCTTCTCGGTGTTCCTGTTGTCTTCTATGAGTAACATTCGAAGTTTTGGCGGCCTGATGATGGTTGGTGTGATAATTGCCTTGCTCATCGACATAGTCCTGATACCAGCCATCATGATGTTGCTGCCGGGACGCCTTCACCAGGTAAAAGGAGCTGTCCATGTCGAATCTTGAGTGTCCTGACTTACTGCGAGCCTGGCTCAAGAAAATGCCAATCATCCAGTACACCTCATTGATGCGCCTGGACGCCATTGCCATGGATTATGCCCAACGTTATTCCGGACCACCGACGCACGGTAACCGCAATAGCGAACCGTTGGTGGAGATGTAAGTGGATCACCTTTTACCCGTTGTTGACAGCAGAGGACAATTACCGGTTCTGCAGGGTTGTTTTGGTGATGAAACAAAGGTGCGTCACAGGTTGAAGTTAACGATCCCATTCAACACAGCCAACGTACACCGGTTAATCGCCAGGGCCAAAGCACCGGTATTCATCCCTCATGAACAATCACCACCGGGTAACCCATATTTTCAGCATCCATGGCAGTTACCGGTACTGACGCATACGCCAAACGACGCCGGATCCTATATCACTTCCGGTTTCGTCTATTGCCAGTCGGAATCAGGAACCGACTCTCTGTCAGCGCATCAACGACTGGCGATCTCAATCCTGCCGGGGCGTCAATTAGAGCAGATCCATCAACAGTACCTGGCTTCCGGTCGTCCACTACCGGTCAGCATCAATATGGACATACCTCCGGCCGCGGCCATAACGACATCGCTAAGCGGTGGGCAGAGAGTACCAGGCCAGAGCAAGCTGGAGCAGGCAGCCACGTTGGCGGCTTCTCCAGTCAGGTTATGCCATACGCAGACTCAGGCAACCGTATGCCTGGCTGATAGCGGAATAATTCTGGAAGACGCGCCAGGCGTCGAGCGGATAAATGAAAATGCCGCAGCACGTTACAGTTCAGGGTATGTCGGCAAGGCAAGGTGCAAACTTGCCGTGTTTACACTCAGCAAAATGCGGGGACACCAGAGGGGACAATTGGCCCTGGCAGAGAGCGGTCTGTGTTGTTGGGGCTGGCTGGTATGCTAAATGCCCTGCCTGGAATTAGATTGCCATTCTCTGAGCGGATATCCCGCGTTACGAATGAACCCCGTTCAGGCTACAAACCACTGGCGAAGCACTATAGGCTATCCACCACAGCGAATCTGGATAAATGCGACTTTTTCTTATGGCTTGCAAGCCCAATTTCAACGGGCTTACGGTGAGTTAACGTAACCGACAACAGCGTATCCTCTACTACGCACGGTACGAATAAAATCGACCTGCGCGCCTGCCGCACGTATTTTGTTTCTCAGGCGATAGACTAATGCGACAATCCCACGCGAATAGATAACGTTACTGCCATTACAGCGTAATAGTAGTTCTTCACGGCTTAGGACCTGGCTTGGATTTTTCCCTAACGCTAACAAAATTTCAAACTCCATCGACGTCACATCCAGTAGACGATCGTTAACAAAGGCCCGAGCGCGAGGGACGTCAATACGTAATGTATCATTGTTAATTCTAAAAAAAATTTCATTTCTGATTTTTTCTGTCACTGTCGGCGGTTCGATTTTGATGTCATTGAAACGCCGACGCACCGCATTAATACGAGCGATTAACTCACGAGGCTCAAAAGGTTTGCCAACATAATCATCAGCCCCGGTCTCCAGGCCCACCACCATATCTACCAATTCTGTTCTGGCCGACAGCATAATTACAGGTATGTCGCATAACGGAGCACCCTGACTACGAATAGTGCGGCAAAGTTCCAGACCATTAATACGCGGCAACATCACATCCAATAACACCAGATCGTATGTCTTCGATTGTAGCCGTTCCAGGCCTTCCTCTGGGGAATGCACCACATCCAAATCGATAGCGTACATTTGCAAGACGGGTTTCATTGTCTCGCCCAAGTCCACATCATCATCGATCATCAGCACTATCATCGTTCGTACTCCCTGTTTTATACCATAATGTCAACCCATCGGATATAAGAGTCAAACAACATGACTGTATTATGTCATACATTCGTGATGAATAATTCTAAAGAGTTTTTTCACCATCTACTACCATGCTCCCCCGCCCTAAAATCAAGGGGCGAATCGTTTCTATATATAGTCTTTATGATATTCTTACATTTCAACACTGATGTCATCTATCAATATCCTTTTTCCCCCATAGCCATTTCCTAAAAGAAGTTTCGCTCCCTGCGTCAGTCAGCGGCACAAATCAATACAACCGCTGGAAAACACCTGTTGCCAGCGCCTCATCATCTCTCGGTTCAACACTTCATAAGCTCGACGTGGCGTGCTCCGATATGACCTGGCACAAATAACCGCCCTTTTATAGCCACCGCAGAAAACGGCGTTCAGGAATGCATGATCATATTCGATCCAGTATGGCGGGAAGTACTTCAGAGACATCGCCTATCAGAAAATAATCTGCATGATGCCGTATTATCGGCGCCAGAGGATCGCTGTTTACGGCAATAATGATGCCACTGCCGCCAATTCCTGCGACATGCTGGATAGCACCTGAAATGCCGCAGGCAAAATAAACCTTTGGCGCAATTTGTTCACCCGTTTGCCCTATTTGACTCTGTTCCGGTAAGTATCCCGCCTCTACCAGCGCTCGGGTCCCCCCCAACGCAGCACCCAATTTATCCGCGATGGCACTCAGCACTGAAAGTTGCTGTAGACTCACACCCCGCCCCGCCCCAACAACAATTTCAGCCCGCGATAATGGCGGTCGCACAGAACTGTGCGGTTGCCGGGATACTTTAATGCCCGTGCCGCTCGCTTTAACCACCGGGCAACGCTGCAACACCGTCTGTTGCATTGATACACTCTCCCTCAGGCCAAACGCCTGGCTTCGTAGCGTCCAGATCTGATTATGCGCTCTGGTCTTAACGGTCGCTATCGCCTGTCCGGCATAAACGGGGCGTTGACAGCAGTCTACCGCCACAATGCTGATCACATCAGTAACCAGCGCAGCCCCCCGCAACGCAGCCAGCATGGCCGCTAACGGACGCAATTCGCGCGCCTCGAACACCAGCAAATGATCTGAATCCCTGGTAGCCTGATGCAGCGTTAGCGCCAGACTGGCTTCGCCCTCATCGAAAACCGAATAATCCACCCACCGTGCCTGCACCAGACCAATCGGCAGTGTTACAGGCTCCGTCACTGGCGCTTCTGTCAGTAACAACAGCTCGATCGACGCAGACCAGCCTTGCAATATACTTATCACCGCAGGCAGAGCACTGCCTGACACCTCCTCAACGCGCATGATGAGGGAAACCTTAATCATGGTCATTTGTTCTCTGCCTCATATTTCAGTAATGACACCAGTTCATCGATAGAATGCAACTGTTGCGCCCGGCGTCGACTCTGGCAGGGAGTCAACGCGGTATACGTCAGCAAAGAGTCGTTTATTTGCTCTGCGGACAACCACTCCAGCGGCAAACGGCGAGAACGAAGGATAGACGGTAAAGTCGCGTAACGCGGCTCCGCTCCCCCCAGTTCAACGCCCAATACTACAGGGGGTGCCAACACCGAACATACCTGATGATATTCGTTATAGATCAAGGCCCGCCATTTCCCTGCGGCAAACTGCAGTTCGCTCACCGGTTCGGCCTGCGCCCAATTCAACAGGCCGGCAACCAGACCAGTCATAACGCCACTTTGCCAGTCTGTACTCTGTTTCCCCAATAAAATCAGCGCTGGGTTCTCCTGTCTGGCCAGTTGGGCTATTAGTCGGGCGACCTGCCAGGGATCATCATGTGCGGTCAATCGATACCCGATAGCTCGGTCAGCCCCCAAAGCCAGTGCCTGGCGCAACACGGCCTCCGGCGTAGAAGCTGCACAAAACGCGAGAACCTGAACATCTTCATGCTGTTCTTTTAGGCGTAACGCCTGTTCCAGAGCAACAGCGCAAAATTCGTCTAGCTTTCCCGTTCGCGCTACCGCGTTTTTACGCGCATCATCCCACTCTGTGGCTTCATGGATCCCCACCAGAATTTTCATATTCCCATCCCTTGATTACATATCCTGATAACGTGGCCCACTTCCCCCTTCTGGAGGGTGCCAACGCAATGTTTGTTGCGGATCTTTGATGTCGCATGTTTTGCAATGCAGGCAGTTTTGCCCATTGATATGTAAGCACCGCCCGGATTCATTTTCTTGCCAGACAAATACCCCGCCCGGACAGTAGTGTGTCGCCATTTCACTCTGTTGTTGTGTCATGTTCGTACACCGCAAATGGCAAGGCTGTGTTGAACGGCTGACGATACGGCTCAGGTACAGCGAAGAGGCGCGATCAAAACTCAATACGCCATCAGGCTCAAATTTCGGCAGCTTCGCGGAGCGCGAGGAGACAGAAACATGGCGATGATCCGCCAAAGGTGGCGTCAGTCGCGACAACCAGATGCGTGCCAAAGAGAAGCCGCTTACCCACCACAGCGCTGTACCGCACAATGTACCGAAACGTCGCACTGTAACGGGAAAATCACGAGCATCATACAGCTCATTCCACAGCCAGGATTCCCGAAAGGCATTTGAAAACGCCTGCGCCAGTTGGCCATCGTTCGGTTGGCCCTGTAACCAGGGATAAAGCACATCCGCGGCTAATAAAGCGCTTTTCATTGCGGTATGAATCCCCTGCATGCGCTGGGGATTGAGCGTACCTGCGGCACATCCCAGCAGCATACCGCCCGGAAACGTCATTTGGGGTAAGGCCTTTAATCCACCTTTCGCTAACGCACGAGCGCCGAAAGCAATACGTGCCCCTCCAGCCAGTAACTGTGCCAGTCGGGGGTGATGCTTGGCGCGCTGGAAAGTTTCGAAAGGATTAAATCGAATATCGCTATAATCCAGATCGGCGACCATCCCCAACGCCAACTGACAATTCGGCATATGGTAAGCAAACAATCCGCCATTAACCCTCAGCGGTGCCAACGGCCACCCCGTGAAATGCTCAACGCGACCAGGGAAATGCAAACTCTCATCTATCTGCCACAGCTCCTTTAATCCCAATGCATAGTGCTGTGGCTGACTGGCTGTCGCCGCCAGCCCAAAATGCCCGATAGCATCACGACTAAGCGAACCACGGGTACCTTCCGCCAGTAGCGTTTGACGCGCCTGAATCCGCATGCCAGAAATAAAGCCGGGGCCAGGTTCACCCGACGACTCCCGGCCATAATCACCAGTGATTACACCACTGACGCGTCCTGCATGATCAAATGTCAGTTGGCTACCACTAACGCCCGTCAGAATATCGCCACCAGCAGCGATAACTTTACCCGCCAGCCATCGGCATAATTCAGATAAACTGACCAGCCGACACTGGCGATGCAAAAATACTTCCGGAATAACATGGTCAGGTAAACTGATAACCTGTCTCCGGGTCAACATAAAATGAAGCATTTCTTCTATACACGGCGTTAACCATGTACTTGCTTCCTTTTCCCAGTCTGGATACAGTTCGTCCAATGCACGAGTATCCATTACCGCACCGGATATAATATGCCCACCTATTTCATCGGACTTTTCCAGCAAACAAACACTCAACTGCTGCCGATGACTCTCAGCCTGTTGTAGCAACCGAAGTGCGGCAGTTAAACCAGTCACACCGGCACCAATAATAAGCACATCTACCTGTATGGACTGCTCCATATCTTAGATCCCGTACGGTAATGGAAGGGGAGTTAATAACTGGAACTACCGCCATCTTCGCGTAGATTGTGCGATTCCGGACCAATCAACGCAGGCATAAATACGCTGAGTAGTTTTAACCGTGTAGTTGCGGCAAGGATATGTTTATCATGGTTATTCAAAGAGTACATGACACCGGGATAAATCTCATGCCGCTCTCCAGTTGCCAGGTCTTTTACCCAACCCTCGCCCTCAATGCAGTAACATGTTTCAAGGTGATTGGTATATTCCAGTACAGATTGACTACCAGACTCAACGATAGTTTCCATAATCGAGTAACCAAGACCATCCTTTTCCAGAAGCAAGCGCCGACTTTTACCTGCCCCCCAGGACACATCACGTTCAGTATTTATTATATCATCCAACGAACGAATTATCATATACATCTCCTTATTATCACTAATTAACAATTAAAAGCTCCAGTTAAGTAACCCAACTGAACCACAACCGGTCAATTACTGGAACACATTACTTTTATATCAAAACCAAAAATAAAATCGCCATTAATTTAATACTAAAAAAATCATATTTAATGCCATTAAATAAAAATAAATTTCTCGATAACAAAAAATCACATAAAAAACCACTTAAAACATCTAAAGAAACAGCCTCAACCCATTAATATCAGGCAGTAGTTATAGTGTAAGGGAGGATATCTTTGTAGTACCGCGTGATGTGTAATATGTGGCGTATCGACAGGTCCGACGAATCTATCAGAAAAATATCGACACCATCGAAAACCTGGTGTCGATATGATAAGTAATATGAAAACCCACTGTGATTTATAGGTAGCGATCGTGAGAATCTTTCACCTCAACAAGCCTTGCAAACATACAGGCCTGATTCCCTTCATAACGGGGCCATAAAGATAAAGGCTATTTACGCAGCAACCGCAGCCCGTTAGCCACCACCAGCAGGCTGGCCCCGACGTCGGCGAATACCGCCATCCACATGGTGCCCATACCGGCAAGGGTCAGGGCCAGAAACAGAGCCTTGATTCCCAGCGCTATGCTGATGTTCTGCACCAGTAGCGCGTAAGTCTGTTTAGAGAGACGGACAAAGGCCGGGATTTTGCCCAGATCATCATCCATTAGCGCCACGTCCGCTGTTTCAATGGCGGTATCGGTGCCCATCGCCCCCATGGCGAAACCGATATCGGCAGCAGCCAGCGCCGGGGCATCGTTTATGCCGTCGCCCACCATGCCGGCGACGCCCTGGCCGGAAAGAGCCTGCACGGCAGCGTATTTATCGGCGGGAAGCTGATTGCCCCGGGCCTCATCAATCCCCACCTGGGCGGCAATGGCCCGGGCGGTGTGGGGATTATCGCCGGTCAGCATCACGGTTTTCACCCCCAGGGCATGCAACTGGGCGATGGCTTCGCGGCTGCTCTCTTTTACGGTATCCGCCACGGCAAACAGCCCCAGCACCCGCTGACCGTCGTTGAGCAGAATCACGGTTTTGCCCTGGCCTTCCAGCGCCTGTACCCGTTCGGCGATCTCCGGGGGACAGCCAGAGGTTTCCCGGGCCAGCCGCAGGTTGCCAAGGTAATAGCGCTGCCCGTCGATATCGCCGCACACGCCCATCCCGGCCAGCGCTTCGAAGTTATCCACCTCGCGCAGCGTAAACTGCCCCGCCGCGGCCGCGGCTACCGCCAGCGATACCGGATGGTCCGAATTGCTGGCAAGGCTTGCCGCAAGCAGCCGACCTTCAGCATCGTCCACGCCATCAAGAATAGTGGCATCGGTCTGTACCGGCTTACCGTGGGTGATGGTGCCGGTTTTATCCAGCGCCAGCGCGCCAAGCTTACGGCCCTGCTCCAGATAAACGCCGCCCTTAACCAGAATCCCTTTACGCGCCGCGGCGGTCAGGCCGCTAACGATGGTCACCGGCGTGGAGATCACCAGCGCGCACGGGCAGGCAATCACCAGCATCACCAGCGCTTTGTAGATCCACTCCTGCCAGCTTCCTGCCCCGAACAGCGGCGGAAGAACCGCCACCGCCGCGGCGATGCCGATGACTACCGGCGTATAGATGCGCGAGAAGCTATCGACAAAGCGCTGGGTCGGCGCTTTCATCCCCTGAGCCTCTTCCACCGCATGGATAATGCGCGCCAGAGTGGTATCGCTGGCCGCCGCCGTAGCCCGGTAGTCGAAGACGCCAGATTCATTGATGGTGCCTGCGAACACTGGATCGCCGCTGGTTTTATCTACCGGCAGGCTTTCACCGGTAATCGGCGCCTGATTGACGGTGGTACGCCCACGTACAATTTCACCATCCAGCCCAATACGCTCGCCGGGTTTAACCCGCACCACGCTTCCCGGCTGTACGCTTTTCGCTTCCACCTCCTGCCAGCTACCGTCCGGCTGCTGCACTACGGCAGTGTCCGGCGTCAGGCTCATAAGCGAACCAATGGCGTTACGGGCGCGGTCCAGCGACTTTGCTTCGATAAGTTCGGCGATGGTAAACAGCACCATCACCATCGCCGCCTCAGGCCACTGACCCAGAATCAGCGCGCCGGTGACGGCAATACTCATCAGAGCGTTAATGTTGAGGTTGGCATTACGGATGGATATCCAGCCTTTCTTGTAAGTCGTGAACCCGCAGGAGAACACCGCCAGCAGCGCCAGAGCGGCGGTGAGCCATTCGGGCAACCCGGCCCAGTGGGTGACTTCTGCGGCAATCGCCGCCACGCCGGACAGTGCCAGCGGCCACCAGGGCTTTTTCTTTTCTTCAACCTTAGGTTCTCCCTGAACCGACAGTTCCGGCTCAAAGCCGAGCGTTCGGATGGCATCCAGAATCGCCTCCAGCGCTTCCGGGGTGTGGGTCACCGTCAGTACCCGCTGCATCAGGTTAAATTCCAGCGCCTTCACCGCGTCCATGCCGCCGAGTTTTTTACGGATCAGGTTCTCTTCCACCGGGCAGTCCATCTGCATTATGCGGATATCGGTGCGCAGCCCTCCGGCCACTGCCTGAGAAGCCCCCAGCGGATTAAAGCTGACCGGCGCAGGCCCGCAGCAACTGTCGCCATTATGGTCATGAGAATGTTGATGATCGTGCTGATGCCCGGACGAATGCTGGCAGCCGCAAGGGTTGTCGGCTTCCTGATCCGGTTTATTTTTTATTCCACAGTCGCTCATTTTCTTCGTCCCGTCGGTTCTCTATACTGGTCATTACAAACCCTGAAGTCACTACAGGGTCAACCCCGGGAGAGCGACAAATGAAAATTGGTGAACTGGCCCGCCAGGCAAACTGCCCGGTGGAAACCGTACGTTACTACGAAAAAGAGGGGCTGCTGCACCTGCCGCTGCGTGATAGCGCCAATAATTACCGGCACTATGACAGCAGCCACCTGGAAAGACTGCTGTTTATTCGCCGCTGTCGGGCTCTGGATATGACCCACGATGAGATTCGCGGTCTGTTGCAGGCGCTGAGCCGTAACGATGAGGATTGCAGCCAGATCGACGACATCGTTAATGAGCATCTGCACCACGTGCAGCAGCGTATTCAGGAGCTGCTGGCGCTGGAACATCAGCTTAAAACCCTGAGCGACCACTGCGGATCTGGCAGGCCGGTCAGCGAATGTGGAATAGTCCACACCCTGACCCGCCCCAGAGAGAGCGAAGACACTCTGATCCCGCTGAATCAGGAACATCCCGGCGGCGTGCACCGCCATTAAGCCAGAAGAAATCCCTATGACCACCGCCGCCGCGCTGAGGTAAATTTAATCTTAACCCTCGCCAATTAATGTGGAAACGTTAACGCATGAACATTGAACGAATCACCCACCTGACCCCCTGGCGGCAGGCGCTTTGCGCGCTGCTTGATGACTGCGTCGCCAGCGACGCGTCGGTAGGGTTTCTGGCTCCCCTGACGTCGCAAGAGGCCGAAATATACTGGCAACAGATGGCCGAAGATGTGGAAACCGGTCATCGTGAACTGCTGCTGATGCTGGATGGAGATCAGGTTACAGGCGCCGTGCAGCTTTCGCTATGCGGTAAAGCGAATGGCATTCACCGGGCCGAGGTGGAAAAGCTGATGGTGGATACCCGCTACCGCCAGCGCGGTATCGGTAAAGCGCTGATGCAGGAAGTGGAGCGTCAGGCCCGCGCCCGACAGCGTTCCCTGCTGGTGCTGGATACCCGCACCGGCGATCCGGCCTCGATGCTCTACCGCAGCCTGGGCTATCAGGAAGCGGGCCGTATTCCCGATTTCGCCATCAATTCCGACGGGAGTCTGGCGGGCACCACGATATTTTATAAGCGACTGTCAGCCGACTCCCCGTAATGTTTCACCCGCCTTGCGCATTCATCGCGCAGGGCTCTATTCCCTCCTTACCTCTGTGTATTTCTCCCGGCAATAACGCTCGTCAGATCTCATATAAGAAACATCGTTGATACATTTTTGTGACAAAGGGCCCAACATCGTCACAACCCCCCGTGCGTAAATGCCGCTCCCAGGATAATAATTTTACTGTGTACATCATGGTTTTACACAGTAAAACAAGAGAAACGCATCGGGTTAGGGATGAGGATTATCAACCAGTTAGGGGTATATCATGTCTGAGGAGTTACATAGCGCATCTTCTGCGGAGCATCTTGAGCAGCAAACCGTCAAACGAGTTATCTGGCGTATCCTGCCTTTTCTGATCGTCTGCTATCTGATAGCCATTATCGATCGCGGCAATATCGGCATGGCTTCGCTGCAGATGAACGAAGATTTAGGATTATCAAAAGCGGTATTTGGCCTGGCCAGCAGTCTGTTCTTCATCGGCTATTTTATTTTTGAAGTCCCCAGTAATCTGGCAATGCAGAAGATTGGCGCAAAGATATGGATCTCGCGCATCATGATTTCCTGGGGGATCGTTTCTATCTGCACCGCCTTCGTTCAGAGAGCTGAAACGCTCTACGTGCTGCGTTTCCTGCTGGGCGCGGCGGAAGCCGGTTTCTTCCCCGGCGTCATTCTCTATTTAACCTACTGGATACCCGGCAAATACCGTGCCCGGGTGATTGCCACCTTTATGGTCGCCATTCCCGCCGCGAATTTCATTGGTTCACCGATTTCCGGAGCGATCCTGAGCATGGACGGCTGGTTGGGTATGCGCGGCTGGCACTGGCTGTTTATTCTGGAAGGATTCCCGGCCATTTTGCTGGGTATCGCGGCCTTTTTCCTGTTGAGCAACCGCCCTGAAAATGCCCGCTGGTTGACGGATGCCCAGAAAAAATGGCTGAGCGATACCATGACGGTAGAAAACGCACAGCGTAAGGCCATCGGCCATATTTCGCTGTGGCAACTGTTACGCCATAAACACATCTGGGCGATGGCGCTGATTTACGCGGGTGCCTCAGCCGCGGGATCCACCCTTAGCGTCTGGTCTCCTCAGTTATTACACTCGTTTGGGCTGAACAATTTTATGACCGGCCTGGTGAACAGCATTCCCTATGGTCTGGCATCGATTCTGATGATCGTCTGGGGCCGTAGCTCCGACCGGACCGGTGAACGCCGCTGGCATACCGCGCTGACGCTATTCCTGATTGCGGGCGGGCTGCTTTCGGCCTTTATGACAAACTCGCTGCCGGGCAGCGTGGTGATTTTGTCACTGGTTCTGATTGGCGCTTACTCCATGAAAGGCCCCTTCTGGGCGCTGGCTTCCGGCTGGCTTTCCTCTTCCACCGCTGCCGCGGGCCTGGCGGCGATTGGCGCTATGGCGAATCTGATTGGCGGGGGAATCATGGTTAATGTCTACGGTGTGATTAACGATGCGACCGGCAGCCATACCCTGGCGATGCTGCCGCTGGCCCTGCTCTGCCTGACAGGCGGAATAGCGGTGCTGATAATGGGACGCAAAAGTACGCTGCGGGTAGAGGTGGAAAACCACGCCTCTGTCGCTGGCAAGTAAATGTAAAAGGCGCTGTTTTCAGCGCCTTTTTACTTTCCTACAGACAGGTTCAAAGGTTTCTCCAGGGATCTCTGACGGTGGCAACAGCCAGTGCGCCGATAAAGAGCACAGCGGAAACCGCCAGCAGCGGCCAGATAAATCCATCCGTCGCCTGTTTGATATAGCCAATCAGCGAAGGACCAAAGAATCCCCCCAGATTCCCCACCGAGACAATTATCGCTAACCCAGCCGCAGCCGCATTGCCGGTGAGGAATCCCGACGGCAGGGCCCAGAAAGAGGCCTGGAACGACAAAATACCGCTCACGGCAATGCACAGCGCCAGCATTTTCGCGACAGGTGCCGCAATCATCGCGCTACAGCCCAGCGCCAGCGCCGCCATCACCAGCGCGCTGCTAATCCACGCAATCCGGTGGCGGGAATGATGGGCCAGACGCGCCCAAAGCAGCATTGCAACGGCGCCGCAAACGTAGGGCAACGCGGTCAGCAATCCCGTGGTGGAATGGCTGACGCCCAGTTGTTCAATAATTTGCGGCATCCAGAGTCCTATGCCAATCGATCCCACAATCCCGCAGAAGTTAATAAAGGCCAGCAGATACAGCAACGGATTGCGTAATGCATCGCTCAGACTGGCGCCATGGGTTTGGGCGATGCGGCTCTGCTCCGATTCAAGGCGGCGAACCAGCAGGCGTTTTTCATTGGTATCCAGCCAGCGCGCCTTTTCCGGGCTATCGCTCAGGAAAAAAAGACAGAGCACGCCCAGGAAAACCGCCGGTATGCCTTCAATCAACAGCAGCCACTGCCAGTTACGAATATATTCGTGGTGAGTCATTTGCATCAGCGCCCCGGAAATGGGGGCGCCAATAATATTAGCGACAGGAATCCCGACCAGAAACGCCGCCGTTATTTTGGCCCGCCAGGATCCCGGGAACCAGTAAGTGAAAAACAGATAGATCCCCGGCGTAAAACCGGCTTCCGCCACGCCCAGCAAAAAGCGGGCAATCGCAAAGCTGGTCGGCCCGGTGACAAATGCGGTCGCCATGGAGATTAGCCCCCATGAGATCATAATGCGGGCGATCCAAATCCGCGCGCCCACCTTTTGCATAATAAGGTTGCTGGGGATTTCAAAAAGAAAGTAGCCAATAAAAAACATACCGGCGCCAAAACCGAACTGAGCGGCGGTAATTCCCAGATCGCTGTTCATGCCCAGCGCAGCAAAGCTGATATTGGTGCGATCCAGATAACTGACGACATAGCAGATAAAGATAAAAGGCAGAATGCGTGTGAACGCTTTCTTTGCTGCGGCTTCACTCAACTGGAATTCATTTTTATCCAGTTGGCTGTGCGCATTTTGGGTAATAGCCGGTTTTTCCGACATATTTTCGGTTGATGATAGCAGGGTCATGGTAAGCTCCGATGCGTTCAGATGACGCCGTATTTTTTATTCAGAGAGAGGCAGGGATGGGCTGTCCGGGAACGGTCACAGGGCAGGACAAAATCGCGCCGCTAACGGATTCGGTAATCAATAGCTGACGCATATCCTCACCGCCGAAACAGAGGTTGGTGGTCGAACGGCCCGCCGGGCTGGTAATGATCTCCAGCGGTTCACCCAGCTCATTAAGCAGCCAGATGCGCCCAAGACCGGGATTAGCGATGAGCAGCTCCCCCCGGCTATTCATCGCCAGACCATCCGGGCCACTGGGGCCATGCGAGGTAAAAAACTGACCGACCTTGCTGACCGAACCATCCTTCTGTAGCGGCACCCGCCAGATACAGTTGCCGCGCGTCATGGCTACATACAAAATGTTTTCATCCGGCGAGAGCACCAGCCCGTTCGGGCTGGGACAGTTATCCAGCAGCAGGTCGAGCTTTCCTTCCCGGGACAGCCGGTAGACGCGCCCGGTGGGATCGTGCAGCCCGGTCTGCCCCTGGTCGGTAAAATCGTCAGGTCATTCACGCCGCGAAAACTTTCGCTGTTACGCCGTGAAAGCCAGGGCGTTACCGTACGTTCTGATAAACAGAGCTTCATCAGCCCGTGACGGTAATCGGTGATAAGCAGCGTATCCTCCCCTACCAGTTTCATACCGTTAGGCTCTCCCGGATACTGAACAATCAGCTCCCAGTCACCGGATGGATCAACGCGAAAGATCCGACCGTAGGGAATATCCGTGACATACAGGCAGCCAGAGGGGTGCCACACCGGCCCCTCCAGAAAAGAGTCAACGGGCTGCCCGCCCCGATTGGCCTGGGACCAGGGGTTACGCTCATCGGGCTGGCGAAAACGGTCAGGAAGTCGGGTAAAAATCGTGGCCTGGCGAATTTCCGGCTGAGTCAGAAAGATCATGCGACACCATCCCATTCCGCCTCGCCCAGCACCTCAAGCACGTTGCTGGCTGCCGCACACCCCATATTGATATAGGAGTCATGACTCACGCCGCCGATATGCGGCGAGATAATCACATTCTCGACCTGCTGCCAGATATGGGGGGCCGTTAATGGTTCGCTGGTAAAACTATCCAGCGCCGCCCAACTGAGCGTGCCGTTATCCAGCGCCCTTAGCAGGGCCTCATCGTCAATCAACCCGCCGCGCGCCGTGTTGACCAGAATGGTTCCCGGCTGACACCGGGCCAGCGCTTCATCATTGATCATCTTGCTGTTTTGTTCGGTCAGCGGGCAATGCAGCGAAATCACATCGGCGCTGCCCAGCAGTTGGGGAAAGGTCACCGACGTGCAGCCTTCCGGGAAGGTTTCCGCCCAGGGATCATAGGCTATTACTTTCATGCCAAAAGCCTGTCCGACCACGGCCACGCGACGCCCAATCGCCCCCAGCCCTACCAGCCCCAGGGTGCGGCCCGCCAGTTCCGTTGATTTGTGCGTCGATTTATCCCAATGCCCCTGTCTGAGACGCCGGTCCAGGGTCGGAACCGACTTTGCGCAGGCCAGAATCAGCGCCCAGGTATGTTCCGCAACGGCAGCGGCATTGGCGCCAATCGCGGCGCGCACTTCGATATTGCGCTCCGCCGCCGCTGCCCGATCGATAACATCGATACCGCTACCGTGTTTGGAGATCACCCGCAGAGCCGGTGCGGCATCCATGATACGGGCGTTAATTTTGCCGTAGCGTACAATAATCGCGACGGGATTATGGGTGCAGCACAGCGCGACCAGCTCTTTTTCCGTGGGCTGTCTGCCTGCATAAACAATCTGATAATCGTGCAAAAGCGCCAGCGCCTGCGGTGCCAGGTCGCTTCCGGTGACTAAAATAACTTTACGCTGATTCATTACAGAGTCTCCCCTTCGGCAAGCATGCCGCCAGCACGCAGCGTCTTTTCAAGCCAGGGAGCGCGGATATCCCCTTCATGAATGGCAGCAATACGACGGTTTTCGGTATCGAGCTTTTGCTGCGCCAGTTCCAGCAGGAGCGATACCTCTTCCCGGGGCAGAACCACCACGCCGTCGACATCCCCCACGATTAAATCCCCCGGCTGAATCGCGGCACCAGCCACCGAAACGGGGTAATTGACCCGCCCGGCGATGGCCTTGGTCGGTCCGCAAGGATTCAGCCCTGCGGCAAAAACGGGGAAGCCCCGGGCAGCCAGGGCATCGGCGTCCCGAACTGCGCCATCAATAATGATGCCAGCGATTCCTGATGCCTCGGCCTGGGTTGACATAATTTCACCGATCAGCGCGCAACTGATATCGCCTTTACCGTCCACCACGATCACATCTCCGGGCTGCGCAATAGCCAGCGCGGCATGAATAGCCAGGTTATCCCCGGGCCGAACCTCAACGGTAATCGCCGGGCCCGCCACTTTCATGGTATTAGCGACCGGTTTCACCCGGCCATGCAGCGTACCGCGCCTGCCAGCCACATCCGCCAGAATTGCCGCCTGAAAGCGAGCGGCCTGCCTGACATCGTCCGCAGAGACACGAGTGATTGTACGATTGATCAGCGATTGCGTTTTTTCTGCCATAAAAGCCTCCATATTGTTTTACTGTGTAAAACCATGTTGTACATTATGAAACTACTATATAAGGCATAATTTGACCTTTGCCAGCGTTAAACCGCTATTTGTGATGTAAACACGATGTAAATCACAGTTTGCACGGTAGACTATATCCCGCAGAAATCTGGAGAACGCGAAATGGGAAATGAAGGTGTAAATGCCGTAGAAAAGGCGCTGGCGCTGCTGGACTGTTTTAAGCCGGGGGAGGAATCACTGTCACTGACCGAGCTGTCACAGCTTTCCGGCTACCATAAAACCACGGTATATCGCCTGATGAATTCGCTGGAGCGTATGAACTATGTCATCCGACATGAGAACGGCATCTATACGCTTGGCCCCCGCCTGCTGTACCTGGGAAAGCTGTACGAGCAATCCTTCCATCTGGCCAGTATCGTTCAGCCCGAACTCCATGCGCTGGCGGCGGCAACCCACGAAAGCGCATCCTGGTATGTCATTGAGAATAACCAGCGGCTGTGTCTGTTTCGGGCTGAATCCTCTGAAGGGCTGCGGGAAACCCGTCTGCCGGGCACGTCCCTTCCCCTTGATAATTCCGCCATCGGTCAGGTGTTACGCCACTGGGGATTAAACGAACCGCTCTTTAGCGAAACACCCCGACTGCCCCTCTACACCGCTGGCGTCCGGGATCCCCACATTGCCGCGTTTTCGCTTCCGGTGTTTGGCGAAGGCGATCGTCTGGTGGCCGCACTCGCCCTGACCGGCCCCGCTTCGCGGCTGACGGAATCCCGCAGTCAGGAAGGGCTGGCGCAGCATCTGTGCCAGACGGCATTTAACCTCTCCGTAAAACTGGGCGCCCGAAAAACCTGGTGCGAACATCTGTTCCTGACGCCATTAGAATGACGGTAGCATCCGAATTGAGCTGAATCTGATTATCGCGTAGCGTTTGCTGGAAATGGCCCGCAAACGCTTCGGGAAGGACGGACTGATGATACTCAAAATTGTGCTGGCGATGATGGCCTTTGCCGCTAATTCCCTGCTGTGCCGACTGGCCCTTAAGGCAGGGCATATCGATGCCGTGTCATTCAGCAGCGTGCGTCTGCTCAGCGGCGCCCTGGCGCTTTTCCTGCTGTTGCAGCTTCCCGGGATAAAAAAGAAGCCGGAATTTAACGTCGCTAATGCGCTGCTACTGTGCGTTTATGTTTTCGCGTTTTCCGTGGCTTATCTGTCGCTGGATACCGCCGCAGGCGCTCTGCTGCTGTTCGGCACCGTTCAGTGTGTGATGACCGGCTGGGGGCTACTGCGTGGCGAACGGCTGAGCGCGCTAAAAACCATCGGCATGATTGCCGCAGTCGCGGGTATCGGCCTGTTACTGCTGCCCGGCGCCGGGCGTCCTTCGCCGTTTGCTGCGCTAATGATGATAGTGGCGGGCAGCGCCTGGGCCATCTACTGCATTACCGGTAAAAGAGTGAAGGATGCTGCCGCTGCAACCGCAGGAAACTTTATCCTGTCCGTGCCGCTGGCCGTTGCGGCACTGCTGTTCAGTACCCTGGCGCTGCACGCCGATGCCATGGGATTCACGCTGGCGGTAGTTTCCGGCGCGCTGGCCTCGGGCGCTGCCTATCTGCTCTGGTATTCCCTGCTGCCCCACCTTAGCCCCACCACCGCCAGCACGCTTCAGCTTAGCGTCCCCTGCCTGGCAGCGCTGGGCGGTCTGATATTGATGGGCGAAGCCCTTAATCTGCGAATGCTGCTGTCGATAGCCATCACGCTATCGGGGATTGGGCTGGTGATTATTTCCGATCGGAAATCGAGCCAGCGTTCCTGATAAGCGGACGGTAGCGGGCCGGAATTTTTATCGTCCGCCCGACAGCGTCATCCGTTTCGTTCGCTTTATTCGCCAGATAGCGAGCGGGCGGACTGCCCATCAGCTTCCGGAACATGGTAATAAAGCCGCTGGCCCCCCCATAACCCAGATCCAGCGCGATACTCTGCACGCTTTCCCCCTGCGCCATACGCTGCAGCGCCAGAACGATATGCAACTGACGGCGCCATTCGCCAAAGCTCATCCCCATCTGCTGTTTCACAACCCGATTCAGGGTTCGCTCGCTCATCCCCACCCGCTGCGCCCAGTCCGCCTGCGAAGAGCGATCCGCCGGGTTTTCCAGTAGCCGTTCCATCAACTGCCGAATCCGCCGGTCATCCGCCACTGGCAGATGCAGTTTTTCTACCGGCGCGCTGGCCAGTTGATCCAGCAATACCGCTACCAGCCGACCATCCGGCCCCAGAGGATCGTACATCAGCGTCAGGCGACTGGCCTGTAGCAGCAGTTCCCGCAGCAGTGGCGCGACGAAAAGCGTGCAGCAGCGAGTCGGCAGATTTTGCGCCGCATCGGGCTCGATAAACAGACACAGGCATTCGCAGAACGCCGAACCCAGAGTGCTGTGCAGCTCGCCGCCGGGCACCCAAAGCGCGCACTGCGGCGGCACCAGCCACAGGCCGTTCGCTACTTCGCAACGCAGGAGCCCACGCACGGTATAGATTAGCTGCCCCCAGCGGTGGCGATGGGGTTCCACTTCCCAGTTCTCGTCGTTACTGGTGCTCTGTACAGCCAGAACCGCGCGCGGCAGGTTATCCATTTCAAAGCAGGGATCGGAAGGCGATACTGACATGAGAACATTTCTCAAAATGGCGTAAATGAAAAATATTATGACCTGATTTCGCAATGCTATCCAGCCCGACGGCGGCTAGAGTAATAGCTCTCATTCAACAGGCAGGAGAAGAACCATGACGCTGGATATCTCACATTTTCCCCTTGTCCGGATGCGCCCGGTTCCGGAAGAGGAACGCAACCTGAATCGCTTCCTGCTGGCGCTCAGCGACCTGCTGGAAAAGGGAGAACCCTTTGTATTACTGAGCGACAACAATAGCGACGACGAAGCCCCCCATTCTCCCGATGAAAAGGTTCAGATCGCCCGCTGGAAAAACCAGTGGCGGCAACCGCTGAAGCAGTACGTAAAGGGAATGATTATTCGCGAGCCGGATAGCGTACGCCAGAATACCGCCCGCCAGTTTGCTGACTATGCCAGCAAGTTCTGGGGTTATCCGATCTTTGTGGTAGCGGATGAACGCGACGCAAGGCAACTGGCGCAACAACTGTTAGATGAACAGCTAAAATTTCATGATGAATCATTCCCTTAAGGAATGAAGTTCAGTCGTTTTATTCACTTCCCTTATAATCCAGATGAAATATAATTTTCGGACGGTCAGGCGCTTTTAGACGCTATTTCAGCTTTATCCCGCCCCGTTATAGCTAAAAATCCCTCGCCATGGATGGCCATATTTTATGCCGAAGGTTTTGCGGCTATCAGGAATGGGTACAGGCCCCATTCCGATATCCACAGAGGTATCTGAATTCTCATGACAGAGAATTCCGGGCAACAATAACCGCTCGTTTGACCGGCTGAAAAACGCCGGTTTTTTTTTGCCTGCAATCAGGGTTACTGGACTTCCATAGTAATTTCACCGCCGGTCAGCGTGCCGTTAACCTTAAGCACTGAATAAACCGGCACCTGAGCAACCACGCCGCCATAAACATTGACCCGCGCCCCAGAAAGCTCTGCGACATCATTAATAAACAGATCCGCCAAAGGCGGCTATATCTTCAGTACCGGTTACGTCCCCTCTTTTTACTGCCAGTCCATAGGATAGACGGGTAATGGATTATTTATTGTTCCAGCAAAGGTTTAGAGCGGTCTATGATAAATATCCGTTCATTTAAATTAGGGTTAAGCGATGTCTGTCACGATCGTTTCACTCACGCTCTTCGCCGCGCTGCTTCACGCAGGGTGGAATGCCCTACTGCGCGGCGGCAGCGATCGACTCTGGTCAATGACAGTCATGTGTATCGCTGTGTCGATCGTCTGTATCGGTATAGCCCCATTTCTGACCGCGCCCGACAAAGCAAGCTGGATGTATGCCCTGCTTTCGGCTGTGCTGCACGTAGGCTATAACCTGTTTCTGGTTAAAAGCTATCAGTCGGGTGAACTGGGAAAAACCTACCCCATTGCCCGGGGCTCATCTCCGCTACTGGTTACCCTTGGGGCAGCCCTTTTCGCCGGAGAAATGCCGGGAGCAAGCGCGATAGCAGGTATTGGGCTGGTGTCATTCGGGATTATTTCCCTGGCCTTTCAGGGGCGCAGGCTGGCAGTGCCGGGGTTGCCCTGGGCGCTGGGTACCGGGTGTTTTATTGCCGCGTATAGCGTTACGGACGGTATCGGCGTACGTCTGTCTGGCGATCCCCTGGCTTATACAGTCTGGATGAGTGCACTGTGGGGCCTGATGATGCCTACGGTCTATATTGCCCTGCGCGGCCCGCGCAGTCTATTTAGCGCAAGGCCAGGGTTACTCGCTTCCGCTGGCGGCGGCGTGGTTTCGCTGCTGGCCTATGGGATCGTCATCTACGCCATGACCCACGCCCCCATGGGCGCCGTTTCAGCGCTGCGTGAAACCAGCGTGCTGTTTGCCGTCCTTATTGGCTATTTCTTGCTGGGTGAAACGCTCACCGTTCGTAAGATGCTGGCCTGCGTAATGATTGCCGCTGGCGCTGCCCTGATTGGCTGACGGCCAGGGCAATCATGCAGCCAGTGCGGCTCAGGTATCAAACCCCGGCGCGGGCGTCAGCACCGCGCCCCGCTGTAACCAGCCGTGGATATTATCCAGCACCAGTTGCGTCATGGCGGCCCGGGTTTCTCGCGTGGCGCTGGCGATATGAGGCGTGATAATCACACTGGATAAGCCCATCAGCGCCGGGGGCACCAGAGGCTCTTCCTCCAGAACATCCAGCGCAGCACCGGCCAGCTCGCCCTTTTCCAGCGCGGCTATCAGCGCCGTTTCATCCACCAGGCTGCCACGCGCCACATTCACCAGATAACCCCGGGGCCCCAGACTGCGCATGACCTGCCCGTCAATAAGATGACGATTTTCCGGGCCAGCGCTCATCGCGACTATCAGAAAATCGACCTGATCCGCCAGTTGGCAAAGAGAGGGCTGATAGTGGTAGCCGGCCAGCCCTTTATCCTGACGGCTGAAGTAGTGGATCTGGCAGTCGAAGGCCGCCAGACGGCGGGCAATCGCAAGGCCGATTCGCCCCATACCCGCAATTCCCACCCGGGAGCCGGAAACCCGGCGCTGTAGCGGGTAGCGTCCATCAGACCAGCCTCCTTCGCGAACGAAACGGGCAGCGTCGGGAATATCGCGCGCCAGCGCCAGCAACAGCCCCACGGCCAGATCGGCCACGTCGGCGCTCAGTACGCCAGGCGTGTGAGTCAGGCAGATATTGCGCGCCTTTAACGCCGCGCAGTCCACGCCGTCATAACCCACTCCGTAAATTGACAGCAGGCCAAGCGCGGGAAACGGCGCGATATCGGCAGCGCTAATGCGACTCTCTCCGTTCGCGAGCGCAATACGAAATTGCGCGGCACAGGCCTGTGCCCCGGGATCCCGTGCATCGTAAAGTTGGTAATCTTCCCGTAAGCGCTGCGCCAGATCCTGCGCAATAGCGTCGAGCAGCAGAATTTTTTCCCGCATCACGCCTCCTCCAGCACATCAGCATGACCGCCTTCGCGCAGAAAGACCGGAATAGCGCTGAGCGGTGCCGCCACCTGAATACGTTGACCGCCCTTAAAACGCTCGCAGTTACGGGCAATCCAGTTATCCCCCGCGGGTAGCCAGACCTCCCGCTCGCGTTGCCCGGCGTGCAGGACCGGCGCCACCAGCAGATCCTGCCCCAGCAGATACTGATCCTCCACCTGCCAGCTTTCCGGCTGCTGCGGATAGTGATAAAACAGCGGACGCATGACCGGATCGCCCTGTTCATGGGCTTCGCGCATCAGTTCATCGATATAAGGACGCAGCCGCTCACGCAGTAACAGGCAGGCCTTCATCAACTGATAGTTCTGTTCGCCATAGCTCCAGACTTCGTTCGGCGAGCCGCTATTACACTGAGCGATACCGTCGCGCCACGCCTCTTCCGGCGCGATTTGCGGTTCCCGATAACCGTGCAGACGCATTACCGGGCAAAAGACCGCCCACTGGAACCAGCGAATCAGCAATTCATGAAATTCGGGATCGTGAATATTGCCCCCCTGGAAACCGCCAATATCGGTGGTCCACCACGGGATACCGGCCATCGCCATATTTAGCCCGGCGGTAAACTGGTTGCGCAGCGCATGAAAAGAGGAGTGAACATCCCCCGACCAGGCCAGCACGCCATAGCGCTGACTGCCCGCCCAGGCGCAGCGCACCAGGTTCACAATCTCCGTCTCCCCCTGTTCCTGAAGACCTTCATAAAATCCGCGGGCAAATAGCTGAGGATAGATATTGCCCACCTCCTGAACCGGCCCCAGGTGATAGCGATAATTGTCGAAGTCGTAAGCGCGGTATTCCGGTTCGGCCTCATCCATCCAGAAGGTGCGGATACCCAGGTCATAGTAGTGGCGCTTAACCTCCTGCCAGACAAAGTCCCGCGCTCCGGGATGCGTGGCATCGAAAAAGGTGGTATTCCCCAGGAAATCGAGATTCACCGAAACCCCGCGATCGCTGTTCACCAGCCAGCCTTTTGATTTCATCAGTCGATAGTTTTCGCTACGGCTGTCCACCGTTGGCCAGACCGACACCATGGTTTCTATCCCCATGGATTTCAGCTCCGCCACCATGGCTTTAGGATCGGGCCAGTCACGGGCATCGAAACACCAGGTCCCCTGATTTGGCCAGTGGAAGAAATCGATAACGATCACCGAAAGCGGCAGTTGTAAACGGCGGTACTCCCGCGCCACCTCCAGCACCTCCTGCTGGGTGCGATAGCGCAGTTTGCACTGCCAGAATCCTGTTGCGAAACCGGGCATCATCGGCGCCGTACCGGTCGCCTGACCATACTGACGCACAATCTGCGCCGGGGTATTGGCGGCGGTTATCCAGTAGTCCATCTGATCGGTCACCTCAGCCCGCCAGCGGGTGCCGTTTTTTCCAAAGGTCACCTCCCCCACCGCCGGGTTATGCCACAGCAGACCATAGCCAAGACTGGAAACCATAAAAGGCACGCTGGCCTGAGAGTTGCGCTGGGCCAGCTCCAGGGTACAACCTTTGAGATCGAGGCAGTCCTGCTGGTACTGCCCCATACCGTAAATTTTCTCTTCCGCTCGCGCTTCAAAGCGGACGCTGAGCTGGTGTTTCCCCCCCGGTATCGGGCGAAATTCGCGGCCATCCAGCTTTAGTGCGCTGATGTACTTGTCCTGACTCTTTTCACTGGCGCCAATGCCTACCGTACTGCGCTGACGCCAGAACTCCTCCAGCAGCAGCTCGCCACGCTGGTTATAAAACGCCAGTTGTCCGCGGCTGTTCAGGGTGACGGTAATGTTGCCGTTACTCAGGCTGAGTTGTTCGTGCTGTTGTTCGATGACGACGTCGCAAGCCTGTGCCGGTAGCAGCGCCCAGTCGGTTTGCTGAATTTCCGGCTGGCAGGTCGCCCGCACCCGCAGACTGTTTTCACCCCACGGTTCGACAATCAGGGTCTGGCGGTCGAACAGCCAGAGAATACGCTGTGCTTCAGCGCGTAATTCACTCATGACAACTCCTGTGGTTTCAATACGTTAGATTCCGTCGCGGGATGCGAGTCCGATAATTTATGCTGGTTAATGCCGCGCATGGTGGCGTCATTCAGTTTGTAGCCGCGCATGGCCAGCGCGCTAAGAAGCGAAAGCACGCCGGGCACCACCGAGAATAATGCGATGATGGCCATCATCGCCGAGGATTGCTGCTGCGAAGCCTGGGCCACATAGCCGCTTAACCCCAGAGTCCAGCCGACGATGGCGCCACTCACCGCCATGCCCATTTTCAGGACCGCCAGCAGAGTAGAGAACACGGTGCCATCCATGCGTTTGCCCTGTTTAAACTCGCCGTAGTCCACCACATCAGACATCATCACCCACATTAGGGTGGTGGTGACCTGATAAAAGCAGGAAACCACGACGGTCATGGCCACCAGCAGAGAAAGCGTGGCGGGCAGGAATACAATGCTGATGCTTAACAGGCCGGTAATAACGGCGCTCAAGGTAAAAATGGTGAGCTTACTCAGGCGCCGGGTCATCCATTTCGACATCGCGCTACCAATACATTTGCCGATGATATGGGCCGCCAGCAGCCACATAAACAGACTGGCATCGCCCAGGAAATAGGTGACGTAATACATCATGGCGCCAAGGCGCACGACGCCGAAGGAGATATTGAAAAACACCAGTAGCGCCACAATCCGCCACTGATCGTTACGCAGTAAATCGCGTAAATCGGCAATAAAATTGCCATGGCTGGCCGGAGCGCTAACCCGTTCGCGGGTATTAAAGAAGCAGATTAAAAACATAATCGCCGCCAGACTGGCCATCACCGACATCGCGCCAAAATAACCGTCCAGCTTATTACCGCCCCCCAGCCATTGCGCCAGCGGCATCATCAGGAAGGTGGAAGTTGCGCCGCCCAGGGTGGCAAGAAAGAAACGCCAGGACTGTAATGAAATACGTTGGGTGTCATCCGAGGTAATAATCGCCCCCATCGAGCAGTAGGGGATATTAATGGCCGTATACATCAGCATCATCAGGCAGTAAGTGACGCTGGCATAAATCATCTTACCGGTCAGGGAGAGCGTTTCCGGTACGGCATAAATCAGCAAGCAGCTCACGCCAAACGGTACTGACAGCCACAGCAGCCACGGCCGAAATTTTCCCCAGCGCGTTCTGGTGCGATCGGCCACCATCCCCATCACCGGATCGATAATGGCATCAGTCACCCGCGCCAGTAAAAACAGGGTGCCGACAAAAACCGCCGGTAACCCAACCACGTCGGTGTAGTAAAAGGTCAGAAAGATAATGACATTCTCCAGCCCGATATGGCTGGCCATATCCCCCAGGCCGTAGCTGATTTTTTCTTTTACCGATAACCTCTGCTGCATGTTATTTCCGCCTGTCTTTGCTATCGCTAAGGAAATACTGACAGGAATGAGTTATAGGCAGTGGCAGGTCCGCCAACAATTGTCGAATCTGCCAGGGCTTTTACGTTTTTTACTTTCTGTGATACGGGTAACGCTACTGCGCTTTTTGACTGAAAGGGAATTGATTCAGGACATTGACGACAGGGTTTGACTGAAACGAACAACAAGGGAGAGGCTTCCCTCCCTCTGTGATAAATCAGTAGCTTCCCCCCGGCTCCCGCCCGTCCGGCAGCGATTTAAACAGAGCCAGCCGCCTGTCCAGGGCTTCGGTATAGAGCATGGTATCGACCCCCACCGCCACAAAGTTCGCCCCCCAACCCAGCGCTTTTTTCGCCATGGCAGGGTCAACCGCCAGGAAGCCCGCCGCCTTCCCGGCGGCGCGAATACGGCCAATACTCTGCCCGATAATTCGCTGCACCTCCGGGTGGCCGGCGTTATCCGGGTAGCCCAGCGACGCACTGAGATCCGCCGGGCCGATAAACACCCCGTCGATGCCTTCAACTTCCAGAATAGCGTCCAGGTTATCCAGCGCGGTTTTGGTTTCCACCTGGATCAGCAGGCAGAATTCGTCGTTCGCCTGAGCCATATAGTTTTCAACCCGGCCCCAGCGCGCGGCGCGTGCTACCCCGGCGCCGACGCCGCGGCTCCCCAGCGGTGGATAACGGGTGGCGGAAACAATCTCCCGGGCCTGATCAGCGCTTTCCACCATCGGGATCAGCAGCGTCCGCGCGCCAATATCCATCACCTGCTTGATCAGACTGCGTCTGTCGTCCACCGGGCGGATCACCGGCTGGCCGGGGTAAGCCGCAACGGCCTGCAACTGGTGATGCAGATCCTGAATGGTATTCGGCGCATGTTCGCCATCGATCAGCAACCAGTCATAGCCTGAGGTTGCGGCAATTTCAGCCATATAGGCCGTGGTGGAGCTTAGCCACAGGCCAATCTGCGTCTCTCCCCGCTGTAACGCCGCCTTAAAGGGATTCGATAAAATCGGGTTCATAGTCATCCTTTCAGTCATCAATTAGTGGGAAACCGGGTTGGGTTGTTTCGCGCGGCCCGAGCCATGCAGCGTCAGAATCAGCAGCGCCCCAAGGACGGCGACGCCTGCTAACGTCAGCAGCCCACCGGCGCCGCTGGCAAACAGCGTTTCCGCCTGAACGCGCAGGATTGGAGCGATGAATCCCCCTACCGCACCAAACAGATTGACGAAGCCAATGCCCGCCGCCAGCGCGGTACCGGAAAGTAGCTGCGTCGGCATGGTCCAGAACACCGGCTGTACGGCAATAAATCCCGCTGCGGCGACGCAAAGCGCCACAATCGCCAGCAGTGGCGAAACCAGACCGGAGATGCCAATCCCGATCCCCGCCGCCAGTAGCGTTACTGCAGCCACATTGCGCCGCTCCCCGGTACGATCCGAATAGCGCGGAATCAGCCAGGTGCCGAGTAGCGCAAAGATCCACGGGATCGCCGTCACTATCGAGGCGTAAAATCCTACTTTGGTGCCCAGCAGGGCGGCGACCTGACCCGGAAGGAAGAAGATCAGGCCGTAAACGGCTACCTGAATGCAGAGATAAATCGTCGCCAGCAGCCAGACACGCCCGTTACGTAGCGCATCACTCAGCCGGGAGGTGGTTTTGGTCTGCTCTTCGCTGGCCAGTTGCTGAATCAGCGCCTGTTTTTCCGCCGCGTTCAGAAAACGCGCCTGCTGCGGCGAATCATCCAGCCAGAAGAAGGTAAACAGCCCTGCCGCTACGGCCAGCAGCCCCTCAATAAAAAACATCCAGAACCAGCCCGCGTGGCCCATAAAGCCGTGCATTTCCAACAGCGCGCCGGAAAGCGGCGAGCCCAGAGTCAGCGCCAGCGGGGCGCCCATATAAAATAGTCCCATAATGCTGGCCCGGTTGCGCTGGGGAAACCACTGAGAGGTCAGGTAGATCATGCCCGGGAAGAAGCCGGCTTCCGCCGCGCCAAGCAGCGTTCGAATCACCAGAAATTTGGCTTCGGTATCGGCCCAGCCCATGGCGGTAGAGAGAAATCCCCACAGCAGCGTGGTGCCGCCAATCCAGTAACGGGCGCCAAACTTACGCATCAACAGATTCGCGGGCACCCCCAGAAAGGCGTAGACCACAAAGAAGATCCCGGCGCCGAGCGCATAGGCCTCGTTACTGAGTCCGGTATCAATCTGATAGCTCTCTTTGGCAAAGCCAATATTGGAACGATCCAGAAATGCCAGAATGTAGAGCACCAGCATGAAGGGGATCAGCCGTGCCCGGTTTTTCTTTACCACGCTATCAATCAGGGCGGTATTCATGAGTATTATCCTCTGAAGGGCTGCGCCACGGCGTGCGCGGCGCTACGAATTTTAGTGGCTGTAAGGGCGCTTCAGATTGCAGTCGCGGTTAAGCTCTACGCCAAAACCGGGCTTATCCAGTACGCTTTTATGCATACGACCATTCACCGGAACCGGTTCATCCAGCAATACAGGGTCAAACTGCGGGCGCAGCGTTGAGCAGTCCGGGCTGGTCATCAGGAACTCACTGAACGGCGTATTGGTGAAGGTGATCACCGCATGGTGCGAGTAGACTGAAGAGCCATGGGGCACCACCAGTTGGCCGCGGGATTTGGCAATGGCGGCGATCTCCACCAGGGTGGTGAGTCCGCCGCACCAGCCGACATCCGGCTGCATAATGTCGATGCCGGTTTCCGATAGCGTGCGGAAAGACGCCAGCGTGCCGTGATGTTCACCGCTGGTGACCAGCATGCCGGGCGGCACGCTGCGCTTCAGTTCCCGATAACCTTCGTACTGCTGGGGCGGCAGGCATTCTTCAATCCACTTCAAGTTATAGGGCGCGCAGGCATGGGCCAGTTTGGTGGCGTAGTTCACATCCTGGCTCATCCAGCAGTCGAGCATCAGCCAGAAGTCCGGGCCGCATTTTTCCCGGTATTCCGCGACCATCGCCGTATCCTGGCGGATCCCGGCATCGCCGTCATGGGGACCAAAGTGGGTCGGCATTTTCCCGCCGATAAAACCCATCTCTTTGGCCAGATCCGGCCGTGCGCCGGTGGCGTAAAACTGGATTTCATCGCGTACCGCGCCGCCAAGCAGTTGGTACACCGGCAGATCAACCACCTTCCCGAACAGATCCCACAGCGCCAGATCGACGCAGGAAATGGTATTCATCACCAGACCGCCGGATCCGGAATAGAACAGCGTGGCGTTGAGCATCTGATCGTGAATCAATTTAATATCGCTGACGCATTTACCTTCAATAAAACGGTTAAGGTGTTTTTCGACGATAAAGCAGCCCATTTCTCCGGCTGTCGATACCGCAAATCCGGTCTGGCCGTTTTCCGCCTCCACTTCGACAATCAGGGTCCCCAGCACGTTGATTCCGAACGACTGACGCGACTGTTCATACTCTGAGTATTTGCTCATCGGCGTGGCGATATGGTCGTCGATCCAGTGCTTTTCTCCCTGGTCGTGATAGTCGCCGCCACCGGCCCCTTTTTCCGCCGTGGCGCCGCCAAGAAACCAGGCCCGGACGTGTTTAATTTTCGGTAAGGTCATGATGTTCTCCATGTCAGGATGCGTGTTGCTCAAAGGGGCTTTTCCACCCCAGCAGACGTGAAATATCTTTGGCGCAGGCAATGGCCTTCCCGGCCAGGTAGTCGCGATTATCGTCATTGATTTGCAGACGAGTGCCGACCACCGATATCGCCGCCACCAGTTGATTACTGGCGTTAAATACCGGCGCCGCCACGCAGCGCACGTCGGGGTAATCTTCGCCGTTATCGAAACTCCAGCCCCTGGCGCGAATACGAGCCAGCTCTTCACGCAAGCGCCCGGGATGAGCGATGGTGGTAGGGGTCGCCTGTTGCCAGTCAAGGCCGCCGATAATGGCGTTTTGCACATCTTCCGTCTGCCAGGCCAGCAGACATTTGCCAATGCCGGAACGATAGAGCGACAGGGTTTTCCCTTCATGGGAGCGCACGCTGATGGTGGCGGAAGACTCTATCTTGAGGATGTAGTAGGCGTTTGCGTGGTCGATGATGCCAAGGTGACAAAGCAGGCCGCAGTCGTCCATTAATTGCGTCAACCGCGGACGAGCCAGTTCGCGCAGATCCATGCGGGCCAGGGCAAGGCCCGAAAGTTCCACCAGCCGGGTCCACAGGCAGTAGTTATCCCGGTGATCGGTACTGAGAAAGCGCTGGCGCTTCAGCTCGCCCAGCAGCAGATAGGCGGTGCTTTTCGGGATTGCCAGCTCGTCGATGATCGTCGCCGCGCTACAGGGGCCAATACGACCAATCAGATCGAGTATCTCAATGGCCCGGGTCAGCGCCGGGACTTTGGTTGATTCCAACATACTGGACTCCAATCCGGTGTAATGGAATCAGTGTTGTCGCTGAGCCGCACCCAAAGTGTGAACAACATCAAAGTCCCCACCACGCCCGAGCTTTGAGCCTTTTATTTATGGGTAAATGGGATATAGCGCACGGATTTTTTTATCGGCTGTACAACTGGTTGGACTGCAAGGGGCATAGCCTGTCAGGCGGGAGGGAGAGTGGGGCCGGAAAGTTGGGAGATGGGCGTTCTTTTTGTTTATCTATCCCTGGAAGACATTATTAATAAGCCCACTCGGTTTTCAAAATACGTTCAATCCTGACAATTTTGTCATATAACGGTCACGCCTGCGACAGCTTAGACCGGTATATTTATCGCTAAAGCCAGAGAACATATTTTCTGGCGAAACATCTGGTTAAAACATTCACCTGAAAGAGGTACGCATTATGAAGTTACTAATCATTACTACATTTTTTATAGGATTAATTTCAGTGAATGTCGCATATGCAGCGCAGGAAATTAATCATGCCGATGGGAAAGAGAAGATCGGGGTCGTGTCCGCTGGTAATGCCTATACACTTGATGATTTATCTAATAAACTTTCTCACAAAGCTGATGAAAAAGGCGCGTCATCATTCAAAATTCTGTCCGCAACGGGAAATAACCTGTTGCACGGCGTAGCAGAGATCTATAAATAAAAGCTTACTTCCTATAAACGGTGAGGCTATATACCTCGCTCTTATTGAAGGCTTTCATGAGCGTATTGAACGGACAGATACCAGCAAAGATGACTTGATACAGCTAGAATCGGGAAGAGAATGAATCGCGAAAAAATCGCTAACAGGCTAATTTTTAAGCAAAAAAGACGTCATTTGACGTCTCCTGACTCTAAGTTGGTACGCCCTACAGGATTCGAACCTGTGACCCACGGCTTAGAAGGCCGTTGCTCTATCCAACTGAGCTAAGGGCGCCCGGAGAGGCTTCATCTTACAGAATAAAGTGGCTGAATTATACGTTCAGCCACAGGTGAGTCAATGGCTTTGGCGCCATGTGCTGGTGTTATAACCAACGACCGCTTTAACGCTTCTGCTTTTGCAGCAGTACCCTGTCGGTGGCGGCGGCGTGTTGGGCCAGAGCCGGGAAGTCATGCGGTGCGTAGAAGGTTTCCGGTGCTGGCAGCGCTTTCATATCGTTGGTGGGGTAGATTCGCAGTTCGCCGAGTTGTGCCAGCGTCAGCTCGCCGATACGCTGCGGCAGGGCCAGCGGTCGGGGTTCCCGCGTTTCGCTGGCGAGCGGCGTGGGGGAGCGTCGATCGCCCACATCATAATTACGATTGAGTACCAGAAACTTCTCCGGCACCCGCCGCTGGCTGTCCCACCACTCGCCGTCAACGTCGCGGAAACGCTGCTCCGTGCCTTTCTTATCCACCGCCTCAAGGTTATGCAGGGCTGCATGTAACGCCTTGTCCATTGCCTGGTTATACGCCTGCAGCGAATTCGCCTCACCCTGCAATATCACCCGGGCCGCCAGCCTGGCCCCCAGCAAATTCGAGTAGAGATCTTCCGGCGAGAAGGCGGATATTTCTTCCGGGAAGTCCGGAACCGATTCAAAACCGTACCACTGGGCAATTTCATGCCACTGCGCCATCTGCCAGGCCAGATGCGCGGCAAGCCACGCCGCCAGTTCGTAACGCCGGGCGGGCTCCGCCGGCGGCGTAAAGCGGTTTAGCTGAATACGCCGCAGGCCCAGTTCATTGCTGAAAAAAATCCGCCCCTCCTGCCCCAGCTGTGGGTAAATCTGCGAAAACAGATACAGGGTGTTGTCGGCGGTATCCCGCACGTGGGCGATATCGATAAAACCGCCGCGCCGGGTGTAGATAAGCCCGTTGCGCTCTTCGCTAATCCCCATCAGGTTTTTCAGCGCTCCGAAGGTACTGTCGTTGTACTGATGGTGCCCAAGCGTTTCCAGCGTCAATACGTTGCCTGGCTGATAGAGCGGCACCGGAATATTCAGCGCGCTGACGTGCAGATTGTGTCCGAAAGCGCAGCAGGGGCGCAGCGATTCCGGTGCCGGAATGGGTTGAACCGGAGGATGAAGCCCATGAGCCTCACGGGCGTAAGAGTGACCGACGAAGCCAAACAGCGACAGGCAGGTCATCACCACCATCAGTAATCGAACCAAAATGTCTCTCCGACATATAAAGGGAATCAGAAATGATCGCCACGCCCCGGGTGACAGGGCGTGGGCGGCAGTGTAGTCAGGAATAATGGCGTATCGCTACGCGGAATGTGCCGACCCATCACTGGCCAGCGCTTTTAAGAGGATTCCCGGCACAGGAGGGGCGCCGGGTGCGATCTGTGGGGGTTATTCAACAAAGTAGAGTGCCGCCCGGTTCTCTCCATAGCCTAACAGGGCACTACAGGCTTTCCAGTAAAGCAGGACCTTATCCTCGTCCTGCTCATGCTCGGCTTTTTCTTTAATCAACATAGCCAGCGTTTCACGACTGACTTCGCGATTTTTAATTACCAGTTCGAGGAGAGCTTCACCAAAAATAGATGCTGCTACGGCTCTTTTTTCATCTGTCATTAACTCAGCCTCCTTTTTTTGATCTCAGTCAAAATATAGATGAATCCCCGATTGGTGTTGCCTATCGCTGTAATCAATAAGCAAAATGGAGTTATCTGATTGCTAAGGAGAAATTTACCGGGCGTAAATAAACAAAAAAAGGTTAATTTTTGGACTAAATAGCAATTAATGACAAAGATAAATTAATTACCTTGCGCGACTTTATTCATTTTTAAGTGATTGAGACTCCCGGAAGCATTCCATCGCTCTGGAAGTCTGTATGTCAATTAACGTTTTTTCTTTCTGCCCTGTACCGCTTTAAACCGCGGATTGGTTTTGCAGGCAACATACAGCCTTCCCTTGCGTCGAACAATGCGGCAGTCAGGATGCCGCTGTTTTGCGCTGCGTAATGAGTTAACGACCTGCATCCTTTCCTCCTTTAAAGAAACGGCCAAAGCGCTGGTTAAAGCGCGCGGCGCTGCCTTCGCTGGTCAACATCTTCTGTTTACCGGTATAGAACGGATGAGACACCGACGACACATCGATGGTGACATAGGGATAAGTTACGCCTTCCAGCTCTATCTGGCGCTCGGTACGAATGGTGGACCCCACTTTGATGTAATGATCGGCGCTGGTGTCGTGGAACACTACCGTTCGGTAGTTCGGGTGAATGCCTGGCTTCATGGATGCTCCTTTTTAATTAATTACGTTATAACATAACAATTATGGATTGTAGAGAAGTCGCTCTCTTCTGGCAAGAACTACGCGAGTCCCTGCCCGGCAACGCTTCCCGCCCCATGGAACATCAGACGCTTTCTTCCCCCTACCAGGAAGAAACCAGGCAAAAACTCATCCCTCCAGACGCACAGTTTAAGCCGGGTAATATTTTTACAGCGTATGCCTTTCTCTATGATCCCGCAGTGCGGCTGCCTCTGCTGATAAATATCCAGATAGTTCCTGACAAGGAGAAATAAACGATGATCGCTATTGCTATACAGGATGGGAATACCCATTTCTGTCACGGCATCCGTATATTAATTGACAGAGCCAGCCAGAAGATGAACATTCCCTACGTTATTTTACCTGCTGAACATGCTGATATCGCCAGACTATTATTTATCTCGATAACCCATTTCCGACAGTATCAGAAACAATGGTTCCTTCCCTGTCTACCTCAACATCAGCAGCTTGTCATTATCAGCAGCCGACGAGAAACCAGCGGCCTGGATCCACACCCCTGTACATCCTCCCCGCCTCGCCTGTACCGGGAAGAGGCTGTCGAAACTGTCAGCCGTAAGATTGGCGACTGGTTACTCTGTACCCATCTCGGCCAGCGCCTTATCCCCACAACGAGCTGTTATCGTTGCCCAACGCGTCACCTTAGCCCGTTTGAAAAACAGTTTCTCAGCCTGCTGATAAATAATTATTCGCTTATCCGCATCGCCACTATTTTGCGAATGGATAACACCCGGGCCCGGGCGTTATATCAGTCAATCATGCAGAAACTGAATAGCCGGAGCCGGGAACAGCTTCGTCATTACATCAGGTCCCTGTAATAGATTCATATCAGGCAGCGCCGCAGCCGTCCTGCTCCCCACATCTTCCGCATTTTTTGAGTTTTTTCCCGGCATTTATTAGGTCAAAACTGATTCATCATCTCGTCTGAAGGTCGCAGAATCTCGGCTTATCCTGGGGACGATCTAAGAATAATGCCGGAAGATACCGATCATCGAGACCATCTGTTACGGAAAAAATATTGCGCATGCCGGGTCTGGCCTGGTCGGAGAACGCCGCAGATGAGCGATCTGGCGCGTACCGCCAGACGAAGCCGCCGGATTCGCTCCGGGCTCCGGGTATCGGGCAATCCCCCGGTGATACCGGCATTTTTCGACAGTCTGGAATCGATACATCAACAACTCATTTCTTCACATATCCCCGACATCCGGACTGATACCTTGCTGATTACAGCCGATCGCTTTCTGGGGCATGCGTTAAGTCACAACTCCCCCCATGGGGACTTTATGCAGGTGGATCACAGGCTGGAAGCACTTCCCCAATCTCTGCTTCATCACGACATCCGGCGGCTGATTGTGGACCCCATTAGTCTGAGTCTTCCGCTGATTATGTCGCTGAATATATTGCGCGCCACAGCACATAATCACCCACATTTACGACTCTTTATACTCGCGCCAGAACATCCCCAGGGTTTACTTCGCTTTATCGCGGCCAGTGGCCCTTTTACCGTGGTAGCGCGTCAGCTTCGAACCCGCGAGATATACCGCGCGCTCGCTGCCGCAGCCCCCCAGCCCTCTTTTCCGCATCGCTGGCGGATGTCGCCACGCCTGTGGCAAATAGTGCAGGCCATGAGTGAAGGTCAGTCGCTCAGATCTATCGCCCTTGTACAGAATCTTCCTTACCACCGCGTGGTCTATCAGCTCAATCGACTGTCATCCCTTCTTGAACTTACTCCACGTCGCCGTTTTCTCACTCTTCTACATCATCTCTCATTACCTGGTAATATGTTATAAACCCCCTACCTTGAATTATCTGATATTTCCAGGCTTACTCAATCATAGGAAATCACTCATTTATTTGTACCCCATCCGTTAATCATTAACATTAACTCAACATTTAAAACTATTCCTGGTCATACCATAAACACCCTGTTCCCCCATAATCGACGAACAAAACGGCGTGTTACCTCAGTAACACGCCATTAGTCACACAAAATAAACGCCTTTATGGTGATACCTCCTCTTCTGAAAAACATAACATAAAAAAAACAATCAACACTAACCACTGTTTTTAAAACTTATAATTATGTTAAAGTTCATCACACCAAAAAAAAATAGAATAAAAAACCAAACGCAAGATATGATATTTCTTAGATCAGAACATCATGATACAAACCTCAATACTTCCAGGTAACGTGCTTTTCCATAAAAACTTACCGGGTATAATCAACTTTCAACATCAATAATAAAAACATTAACTATCAAGGACGAAGATCTATCATCATTTCATTTCTGCTTATGAATACAGCAAGATATAAAACCACTGAACGCCAATGGATATCTAATGCCGCACCAGGGATCATCCATAACTTTCATCCTCCGGATGATTAACACAATCCGTAAGCATATCAATTACTAAAACAATTTGAGGCATGAATAATGAAACCGGCATCCGTAATAATCATGGACGAACACCCTATTGTAAGAATGTCGATTGAGGTTTTACTACAACAAAATAAAGATATTACCGTCACATTAAAATCTGATGACAGCAGGGAAGTACTCAGCTGCCTGCGCCGCCAGGCTGTCGACCTTATTATCCTTGATATTGAGCTTCCGGGAACCGACGGGTTTACGTTACTGAAAAGAATTCGTAGCCTGCAGAAGCAGACAAAAGTTTTATTTTTATCTTCTAAATCAGAGGGTTTTTATGCTATCAGGGCGATGCGCGCTGGAGCCAACGGATTTGTCAGCAAGCGCAAGGATCAGCATGATATCTACAATGCAGTAGAGATGCTGCTGGCTGGCTACTCTTTTTTCCCTTCCGATACCCTTAATTTTATCAATAGTCATCGCTCACGCCGTGGAGAATTAAATGAAACGCCACTATCCGATCGCGAAGTCACCGTATTGCGTTATCTCGCCCATGGTTTATCCAATAAAGAGATCGCCGGGCAATTACTTTTAAGCAATAAAACCATTAGCGCCCATAAAGCAAATATCTTTGCTAAGTTGGGGATTCATTCTATCGTGGAGTTGATCGATTATGCCAAGTCACATGAACTGTTATAGCATTACCGGCCTCTGACGGTAACGACCAGACACATCACTGAATATGATTTCGATGATGTGTCTGGCTATTTCGCTCAGTAATAATTAATCATAAATGTTGCATCGGCATCGGCGCTACCGGCAGTCACATTATCGCTAATCGCAATATAATTAGCGAAAAACCGCAATGTGGCATTGCCATCGTTATCCACGACCACATCCTGACTTTCGCTGGCAAGCGCCAGTCGCTGTCTGTCGCCGCCACGTATCTCTACCGCCACATTACCGGCGCTGCTGCCGTCGTCTAACGCTAATAGCGAAGGCACCGAAGCCGCACGTCCGGAAAAGGTAATGGAAACCGATCCCGGCGGGCATCCCATCAGCCGCAGACTAAAAGGCACCAGCGAACTGGTACTGCCTGCCGTGGCCAGCTGCTTTGTCGCCCAACGGCCCAACTGGACGGTTTTATCGGCATCCCCCGGCGCGGCAACGCAGCTCAAATCCACCACGTTACCTCGTAGCTGGATATTGATTTCCCCAAGCGAAGCAGCGCTGGCCAGCCCGGGGAGCATCAATGCCAGCAGCAGCCCGGCCTTCTCTGTTTTACCCATCGCTTTCCCCTTAATCATAATCCACACGTAAATAGCCCCTGGCCGTGAAGGGGCCTTCGGTAGGCTTATTACCGGTGATGCTGACCGGCCAGGCACGAATGGGCACACTGGCGGCAGCGCTGCTATCAAGACGGAAACCAATCTTACTGCTGAGGTTGTTCGGCGTCAGTGGGTTTCCGCTACCATCGGAAACCACAAAGCCCAGATCGCTATTGTCGGAAACCATCGCGGTTCCAGACGATCGCTCCGCTTCCAGCCGCAAAGAGAGCCAGGCCTGGGCGTCAACGTTGGTGCATTTAATGGCCACCGTTTTGGTCTGCGGGTTCACCCCTTTCGGGGGATTTCCGGCCCCGGCCTGGCTGAACAGCGAGGCGCCGATATCGCTGAAGTCGAACTCAACCACCTGACCGGCATTAATCTCACAGCTCTGAGGCACCTCTACCCGTCCGCTGTAGCTGATGGTATAAACTGGCGTTATCAGCGGGTCGCCCTGAGCGGTGGTAACATAGACCCGGAACATGGTCTGGCGGGGTATTAGCACCATATTGATAAAGGGCCGGGTAACCTTCAGGCGGAAAACCAGCTTAGAATCTTTCACCGGAAAGGATTTCTGCTTTGGCACATTAGAGTGGCGCCCCATACGGATATCGTTCTGAGGCGGGAAAAAACGACCGGCGAAGTCGTCGGTAATGCTCATCGCCCCATCCAGATAATCATTAAGTTTCAGATAGCGGAAACCGTCCTGGGTGCTCTGTACCGGCAAATCGCTGACGTAGCTACGCCAGGTGTAATCCACCGTCGTCCCCGCCGGGCAGATAGCCCGAACACCTACCCAACCAGACTTTTCCGTGAGCTCAACAACCTGCCCCACGCTATTATTGCTGCTGTTAAAGGCCTTCGACAGATCGTAGGAGATATCCGTCGCTACGCCTTCAGAGTTCCAGCAAACCCCAGCCTGTGCGGGCAACGCCGCCGCCAGCAGCACGAGCGCCGCCAGAGTCATCACTGTTTTCATTGCGATCCTTCCTGAGTCATCCCCGATACCGGCAGGCAGTTGGCGGCGGTTATTGCCACCGGTTTATTCATTACCGATGGCGGCAGCGCATAACGAGCCAGACAGCGCATATCGGCGCCTTCTCCCCACTGCGCCAGCAACTGCCCCTTCAACGGCAGCCCGCTAATCCAGGCCTGACCTTCATCGCCCACCATTCCGACGGCGCCGCTATGCACTTCGCGAACCGTCGCCCCGAACGGGACCAATCGTCCGTTATGATTCAGGGCGATCAGCGCCCGAACCCCGATACGGGCATCGAAATCCGCCCGGACCAGCGCCCCCTGGGCCGGTACCACGCTACTGACGTTGCGCTCAATATCGGTATGGTTATTCATGCTGTTGGTATCCAGCGCAATACGGTTGTAGCGATATACCGTGGCGTAGGGCACCACCGCATAGCCGCGCCAGTCCGTCTGTACGCCGGTTTGGTTTTCTATCCGCACGCCGGAAGCGCCAGGCGCTTTAATCAGCACATTGGTATCCCCCAGCGGTTGACCCAACGTGATGCCGTTGGCGTGCGCCACCGCACCGCCGGAAAGCTGCCAGTTGTATTGATGCTGGTTGCGATCGTAGTTATATCCGGCTCCCAGGGTGCCATAGGTCCCCTGCCAGTTGGCGTTCAGACTACCGCTACTGCCGCTGGTATTACTGTGGCCCTGGTTGACGCTGTAGTTCAGGTTATGCCCTTCCAGCAGCGTGCCGCCAACGCCGGTTTGCCAGCTACTGTTACCGTCAGAGTTACGGCTGGCGCCAAAGGTCGCATAAGCGCGGTCCAGCGCGGTTTCTCGCAGATAGTGACGCCCGGTCAGGGTGCTGAGCGGCACTGACAGATTTAATGCGACGATGCGATCGCTGTCGGAAAGCCCCATCGATTTATTCCAGGACCAGGAGAGCGAATAACTGATACCGCGCCAGCCGCCGGAGTAGCCCAGCTGATACCAGGTATTTGATTCGCTGGTGCCCCAGTAAGTCTGCTGACTGCCCGAGACATAAAGTGAGCCATAGCCCCCCAGCGACTGAGAAAGGTTGATCTGGAAGCGCCCCTTCTTGCTGTAGCGTAGGTTATGGTAGCTGCGCGCCACCGGTACCCGGTGGCCGTTACCGTCGGTATCCATTTCATACTCGTAGCCTTCTATCGACTGCCAGGCGACATCATCCAGGGTATAAAAGCCGCGCGTGGAATAGCGATAGCCCAGCAGTTGAAAGTTTGTGCCATAGGGGCTGAGTGATTTGGCATAGAGAAAGCGTAGGGACTGACCCTGGTGCCTGCTGCCATCGGAAAGTTCGCTGTTGGCGTGGGTCATATCCAGTGAAACGGCCCCCCACTCCCCCATATTCTTACCGGCTCCCAGGGTGACCGCCTTATAGCGCGATGCCATCTGGCTACCGCCATACAGGGTATAGCCCCTGGGCAGCCCGGCAATGGCCGTTCCCTGTACGAAAAAAGGGGTGGACTGCTGGGCGCTACCGCTGCGGAAGTCGCCAGCCACCAGCTCATACTTCAAACGCCCTTCACGTTGCAGCATCGGTACCGTGGAATAAGGCACCGTATACTGCTGGCGGCTGCCGTCTTTCTCTTCCACGGTCACTTCCAGATCGCCGCTGGACGAGGTGGGGTTAAGATCGCTGATGGCGAATGCCCCGGGCGAGACATAGCTCTGGTAAATCACATAACCATTCTGGCGCACCACCACTTTGGCGTTGCCGCGGGCGATACCGCGCACGGTCGGCGCATAACCCTGTAGACTGTCAGGATACATGCTATCTGAAGAGCTTAACCGCACGCCGCGAAAGCCCAGACTGTCGTAGACTTCATTACCGCTATTGCTGTCGCCCATCACCAGATCGGATTTCAGCGCTACCACAGTGCGCTGTACCCAGGTCCCAATATTGCGCCAGTTGCCGCCCCGCCCGCCGCTACCGCTGGCGTGGCTCCAGCTGCCGTTATTACGCAACCGCCACGGGCCATAGTTAAGACCACTTTGCAGGCTCAGATAGTAGCTGTCATCCCCGGAGCCACGGTTGCCGGTAAAGCTATAGTTCAGCAGCGCAGCCGAAATACCTTCATCCCACTCTTCCGGCGGAATATAGCCGCGGGCGCTGTTACTCAGCGACGCCTGAGGCAAACTGATGTTCAGCCGCAGCGCCGCAAAGTCCAGATCGGCCAGGGCCCCCGGAATCGTCTGTTCCAGCGCCACACACTCTCCTTTCCGGTATTTTTCCAGCGTCGGAAAGGCACGCATATTGACACCCAGTCGCTTCAGCCAGTCGCTGTCCAGGCAAGGGGTCAAACCGCTGGACTTCGTTGATGCGCCGGGTACCTGCGGCGCTTCGTCAAAACGGATATCCCGGCTGGCAATAAATTCATCATTGCGCCAGACATCCACCCGATAAACACCGGGCGCCTGGCCGTGACCTTTAGCAAAACGAGTCAGGTCCGCCACGCTTGCGGTATCTTCGGATAAAAACGCCGGGTTAAAGTAACTTTCACCATAGCCGCTGACGGGATACCACACCGTCATTAACGCTGCCAGAGCGGCCAGCCGCGGTCCATCCCTGCCCGTCCTGGCGCGGCATCTCTGTGACCTTTTCATGCTCTCTCCGTCATTCTGATGCCGCTTTAGCGCACAGCACCGCTTTGCACCGGCGTCAGCGCACCATAGTCATTTACGGTCTGGAAAGTGATACTGCCCTGCGCCGTTCCCAGGCTGACCCGGGCATTCTGGCGGGGAGAGATCATGGTGTTAGGCAGTTTCACTCCCCCCATCTTCAGGTTGACCAGCGTGACGTAATAAGGGGTTGGGTTGTCGATCACCAGAGCACCACCGCTGCGGCTAAAACGCAGCTTCGCGCGTGCCTCTTCCGGCTGCATACTCAGTTTCGTCGGGCGGACGAACAGCTTGATACGCGACAGAATCGCCAGTTGCAGAACGTTCTTACCCTCGACGCTATTCTTATCCACCGCCGGAATCGCCTTCACATTCATCCAGAATAGCGATTCGCGATCGTCAGGCAGCGGCTCACCAACGTAGATAATCCGCAGGGTGTTTTCGCTTTTCGGCTCGCTCACAAACAACGGCGGCGTCACCACAAAACGCTTATCTTTCTTTCCCGCATCGTTATCAATCCAGGCATTAATCAGATAGCGATCTCGAGAATCGCTATTGGTAATCGCCAGTGAGGTCTGCTGGGCACCGGCAGGATAAATAACCCGGGTCGCCCCCAATGCCACGCCGCCAGCCGCCTGGCTGGTAAAAGGAAGAAATAACAGGAGCCAGATAAAAAATGCGCCTGTTTTAAAATAATTGTTCATTAAACGCCACCATCAAAATAAAAAGTCAGGGATAAACCAGCGTGAACCACAGAGTGGAATGAACCTGTCCCGGCGTTATTTCCCGGGAGACAGCGCGATAGCGCGCAATAAAATGCAGAACGTTATCTCTGGATGTCACCAGGGACTGAACGCCTGGAATAATGAGTTGCCGCCCGGCGTCAAACAGCGCCAGACCGATACCGCTGCTGATATCGCGGCCGTTAACCCGGGTGGCCGCCAGAAAGACCTGAGGATCCTCACCTGGCGTTTCGCCATTAAAAATAATGCCCACGCTGCGCAGGACATCGGGGCGACAGCCAGTGAGCCGAACGCTAAAGGGCACGCTTAGCGGCGCATAGCTCCCGACATCGGAAAAGAAGTTACTACGATAATGCCCCATCTCCACGCTCATATGGCGGCTTTGAGGCGCCACAGCGCAGGCGCCATTGACCAGCATCCCCTGCAAATGAAGCCGACCGCCGTCGATAATGGTGATGCTCCTTGCCAGCGGCAGGCTGACAGGAGCCATAACCAGCAGCAGCAGCAGCCATTTCCTTATCTTCATCTTGCTTCAACTCCCTGCCAGAAAAGCGGCCCCTTCCCTGGGGCGAACCTTCATCCCTGCGCGTACCCGTTACTCGTATTTCATTACGAAGGTCGCGTCGGCATTAGCCTGACCGGCAGTAGCGCTGGCCGCAGTTGCCTTATAACGGGCGCTGAAGTTCAGGGTGTTGGCGCCGTCCACCAGCGCCTGAGCGGTAGAGAAGCTGGAACCGTTCGGCGTCAGCACTTTAGAGGTGCGGTCCATAATTTCGATACCCACGCCGCTCGCGGTGGTGGTGTTATCGCCGGAAGCAATCGCCAGCAAGGTCGGGTCAGTGGCGTCAGTCTGGCCGGTGAAGGCGACGGAAGCCGTAGAAGAAACGCTGGTGTCGCAATCATTCAGTACGATGGTGAACGGCACTTTTGCGCTGGTATCGCCGACTTTGGTGAAAGTTGCGGTACGGTACTGGCCAAGGCGTACGATTTTATCGGCGGATTCCGTGCTTACGGCGCAGGCCGCGTTAACCAAATCGCCTCTAAAATGGATGGTTCCACCGTTAACCATAACCGGGGTCGGAGTCGGTGCCGGATCGGCAGCATTCACGCTCCCGGCGACCAGCATAGCGGCAGATATTACGCTCAGAGCAATTTTATTCAGTTTCATTAGTATTCCTTGAATTAACACGCACCCGGAAAATGCTTCCTGCATAATTCCGTTTTAGCCATTACCGGCATAAATAGGCCGAAAAACACTCCGCATCCTTTTGGAGTCAGGCGTTGCCGTCAGAAAATAAATCGTCATAACCTGAGCGGTTGGCGATTAACGACAACCATGATAAAACTCTCTGACTTACGTTAAACCTCAATACGTCAATTATTTTCCTGACAGGGATTTCGCCACGCGGCTAAATTAGTTCAGCACTCTCTGACAAAATAGCGCTTAATACTTTATGAGACTCAGGAAACACCTTATTAGACACTAAGAAAAGTAAAGATCTGTTTCCGGCAACCGTCCTGGCTTCTGCACGACGGCTACCGTCAGACTAAGAAAAGCGACAATCTGAGACTGACAGCGCGGCGTGCTTCTGACAGAATACGCGCATCCCCCTTCACCCTTGAAACAGATGGAATCCTCTCTCTGATGGCAGCAAAGATTATTGACGGTAAAACGATTGCGCAGCAGGTGCGGCAGGAAGTTGCGCACAAAGTACAGGTCCGGATTGCGGCAGGCAAACGCGCTCCGGGGCTGGCGGTGATCCTGGTGGGCGCCAACCCGGCATCACAGATCTACGTCGCCAGCAAGCGCCGGGCCTGTGAAGAGGTGGGCTTCGTCTCCCGCTCTTACGATTTGCCGGAAACCACTACCGAAGCGCAGCTTCTGACGCTGATCGATGAACTGAACGCCGATAACACCATCGACGGTATTCTGGTGCAGCTTCCCCTGCCGGCAGGCATCGATAACGTGAAGGTGCTGGAACGCATCTCGCCTGATAAAGACGTGGATGGCTTTCACCCCTATAATGTAGGCCGCCTGTGCCAGCGCGCGCCGCGCCTGCGCCCCTGCACCCCGCGCGGTATCGTGACCCTGCTGGAGCGTTATAACATCGACACCTACGGCCTGAATGCCGTGGTGATCGGCGCTTCGAACATTGTTGGTCGCCCGATGAGCATGGAGCTGCTGCTGGCGGGTTGCACCACAACGGTCACCCATCGCTTCACCAAAAACCTGCGTCAACACGTGGAAAACGCCGATCTGCTGATTGTGGCCGTCGGTAAGCCGGGCTTTATTCCGGGCGACTGGATTAAAGAAGGCGCCATCGTCATCGATGTCGGCATTAACCGCCTGGAAAGCGGAAAAGTGGTGGGCGATGTGGTGTTTGACGACGCAGCAAAACGCGCTTCCTGGATTACGCCAGTGCCGGGCGGTGTGGGCCCTATGACGGTCGCCACGCTGATTCAGAACACCCTGCAGGCCTGCGAAGAGTACCACGATAAAGAGGAAGCATAAGATGGCCACCTTTTCACTGGGCAAACACCCACACGTTGAACTGTGCGATTTACTGAAGCTCGAAGGCTGGAGCGAAAGCGGCGCCCAAGCGAAGATCTTTATCGCCGAAGGGCTGGTTCAGGTCGACGGCGTCACCGAAACCCGCAAACGCTGCAAAATCGTCGCCGGGCAGACAGTCACCTTCGATGGACAGAGTATTACCGTCACGGCCTGACCCATAAACGACCTGCGCCAACGGCAGGTCGTTGTTCCAGGGTATTACAGGCTCTGGCCCGCAGATTGTGTTTCCGCCTCGCCTCTCCTGCTGCTGCGTCGCTCAGACAGATCGTCGTGAAACAGGAGGAAAAAGATAGCTGAGACGATGGCTGCCACGATCGCGGGCCAGACCCAGAAATACTGCCACTGCGCCAGCCCTTCCGAACCAGGAGCGTTCACCGTATGGTTGAAAATCTGGCCACAAACCGTCGAGGCGAATAGTAGCCCTGCTCCGTTAGAAACGATAAAGCGCAGGCTCTGCGCCTGGGCTTTAATGGCCTCTCCGGCTTTACGATCGACATAAATATCCGCCACCGTAAAGAAAAAATCCCAGCAAAAACCCTGCAGCAGTAGTCCCACCACCACCCAAACCATCGCATCATCCACTGCGGCATGTGCAAAAAACAAGCTGCGCACCACCCAACATACCGCACCGATCAGTAACGTCACCTTAAAACCGATTCTCAGCAGAATAAACGACAGCAGGAACATAAAAATAACTTCGCTGGCGATGCCAATCTGCATCATGGTAGCGGCATTGTCGAATCCCAGCGCCTTCAGAAACACCGGTATATAGGCGGAATAGGCCGTTTTGGGGATCATGAGCACCAGGATACTGAGCATCAGAATGGTAAAGTTGCGCTCCTTAAACAGCGCCAGCGCATCCAGACACAGCAGATCGCGAAGCATGAAGGGTCGCCCCCGGGCCTTCGGCGGCGTATCCGGCAATGTAAAGCAGTACAGTCCCAGCGCCACGCCGGACGCGGCGGCGATATACCAGGCCATGGTATCCCCCGAATAGCCCATCTGGCCGATAATAAAACCAATCACCATAAAGCCGAAGGTGCCGAAGACGCGAATAACCGGAAAATATTTCACCCCGTCAATATGGTGAAAGCTAATGCTATTCGACAGTGCCGTTGTGGGATAGAACAGAATACCAACGATAAAAATCATCAGTAGCGTCATGGTGGCGTTCTGAGCCTCAATAAACTGAGGAGTATAAAAGATCACGCAGGCATTAATCAGATGAAGAATCCCCATCACCTTCTGGGAGGCGAAAAAGCGGTCGGCGATCATGCCGGTAAATAGCGGAGAAATAATCGTCGCCACGCCGAGCAGCCCATAGGCGGTACCAATAATACTGGCCATGCCGTATGAGCTTAATACCAGTCCCATTGTCATATTCCATGCCCCCTGCATGAAATACTGAACAAACATCATGATTAATAATCGGGGGGTTGTACTGTATTTCATTATTCATCCCTGACTGTTAACAATGAGACCATCCCACGCCGCAATCATATTTCTGGCCTGGCACCAGGCCACCAGCGTCTCATGACATTGCGCGCTGCTATGTGAGATATGCGATAACACCACCTGGCTCTGCTCACCCAGGCTATTCTGATTTCGAAGCTTTTCAACGGCGGCACAAACGGTCGACAAACTCATATGATTATCGGTCCGATTTCCCTGCCGATCGCCATAGGTGCACTCCAGTACCGCGATATCAATACTTTTTCCCGACAGCCAACACCAGGTGGATTCAGGAAACCAACCGGAGTCGTGGCCGTAAAACAGCGCGCAGCCGTCCTTTTCGATATAGTAGAGGTAGCACTGTTCCCACCTGGCATGATTCGCCAGTAATGGCGTTACCTGATATTTTCCGCAACGCACCGTGACAAACGGCACCAGACGATGAAACCGGAATCGCTGTTCGCTATAGCCATTCAGGATATTCAGGCAACCCGTGATAGCCATGTCGTTGCCATAAATATTAAGTGGATAATCCAGACCGTGACCGAAACCTTCCATCCGGCTGAACAGTTCCCCTGCATTAAAGTGATCGGGGTGGGTATGAGTAAACAGCAGATCGGTTATCGCCGAACCATCAAGACCGTCACGTAATATCTGATGACTGAAGGTCGGCGCCAGATCGATTAACAGAACATCATCGATAATGGCCGACGAATGGGTGCGCACCTCCTTACCTTTTACTTTTCGGGCTTGCTGGCATATATCACAGCGACAGAATGGATTGGGGATACCTTCAGATGCCCCGCTACCAAGAAAGTGAATTTTCATTATTGTCATCCTTGCTATTTTTATAGAAATATTAAGAACGCTTTGCCCCTAATATTTTCAACAATGAACAAGTGAGCAGAATACACAATGAAAAATTGGTGAAAAAGAGAGCGCAATCAAAACAATAATGTCAGGCAAACAGACAGGCGATTGAAATTTATACCCCGGACCGCAACAATTTGTACAGTGCAGTTTCTGACAACAAAAACGCCCACGGCGGTATAAGCCGTGGGCGTGCTGACAAAGCGTGCGCTTCTAAAAAGGCGTTATTTACGACGCCAGATGGTTCCCTGTGCGCCATCTTCCAGCACAATCCCCATCTCGTTCAGGCGATCGCGCGCCATATCCGCCGTGGCCCAGTCCTTTGTTTTACGGGCATCGTTACGCTGTTTGATCAGCGCTTCAATTTCCGCCACTTCGCTATCGTCGGACTGCGCGCCACTCTGCAGGAACTGTTCCGGCTCCTGTTCCAGCAGGCCCAGCACCCCGGACAGCTTGCGCAGATGGGCCGCCATCCCGTTCGCCGCCGCCATATCTTCCGATTTCAGACGGTTAACCTCGCGCGCCATATCGAACAGCACCGAGTAGGCTTCAGGGGTGTTAAAGTCATCATCCATCGCTTCCCGGAAGCGCGCTTCAAATTCGTCGCCCCCCGCAGCTGCCACCCTGCTGTCGGTACCGCGCAGCGCGGTGTACAGACGCTCCAGCGAAGCGCGGGCCTGCTTAAGGTTCTCTTCGCTGTAGTTAAGCTGGCTGCGATAGTGGCCGGACATCAGGAAGTAACGGATGGTTTCAGCATCGTAGTGCTTCAGTACATCGCGCACGGTGAAGAAGTTGCCCAGCGATTTGGACATCTTTTCGCGATCCACCATCACCATACCGGAGTGCATCCAGGTGTTAACGTATTCGCCGTCGTGGGCACAGGTGGACTGCGCGATTTCGTTTTCGTGGTGCGGGAACATCAGATCCGAACCGCCGCCGTGAATATCGAAGTGGCTGCCCAGCTGTTTGCAGTTCATGGCGGAACATTCGATATGCCAGCCAGGACGCCCTTCGCCCCACGGAGAAGGCCAGCTCGGCTCACCAGGCTTGGACATCTTCCACAACACAAAGTCCATCGGGTTGCGTTTGGCATCGGCCACTTCTACCCGGGCGCCGGCCTGCAGCTGTTCCAGGTCCTGGCGCGACAGCAAACCGTATTGCGGATCCGTCGGCACCGAGAACATCACGTCGCCATTGCCAGAAACATAGGCATGGCCGCGTTCGATCAGACGCTCGGTCAGCGCAATAATCTCCGGAATATGGTGCGTGGCGCGCGGCTCGCTGTCCGGGCGCAGAATATTCAGCGCATCGAAGTCCTGGTACATCTCAGCGATCATGCGATCCACCAGTGCGTTGAAGGACTCACCGTTCTCCTGGGCGCGGCGAATGATCTTATCGTCGATATCGGTAACGTTACGCACGTATTTCAGCTTATAGCCCAGAAAACGCAGATAGCGGGCCACCACATCGAAAGCGACGAAGGTACGGCCATGCCCGATATGACAGAGGTCGTAAACGGTTATCCCACACACGTACATCCCTACTTCACCGGGGTGAATAGGTTTGAACTCTTCTTTTTGGCGACTCAGGGTATTAAAGATTTTCAACATCTGAAGATTCCATGTAAACGTGTGTCAGGGGGAAAAGCGCTATATCTTACCCGGAATTCCCCGGGGACGCAGCACGCTTTGTCAGGTGTTTCCGTCCGCTGACTTATGCTATAAAGGCCCCACGTCTGCCGCAATACGCATGAACAATTATAGGATGCATAACATGGTTACTTTTCACACCAACTTTGGCGATATCGTTATCAAAACCTTCGACGATAAAGCGCCGGCTACCGTGAAGAACTTTCTGGATTACTGCCGTGAAGGTTTCTACGACAACACCATTTTTCACCGTGTGATCAATGGCTTTATGGTGCAGGGCGGCGGCTTTGAGCCGGGTATGAAGCAGAAAACCACCCGCGATCCGATTCAGAACGAAGCCAGCAACGGCCTGAAAAACACCCGTGGCACCCTGGCCATGGCGCGCACTCAGGCACCGCATTCCGCCACCGCCCAGTTCTTTATTAACGTCGTCGATAACGACTTCCTGAACTTCAGCGGCGAAAGCCTGCAAGGCTGGGGTTACTGCGTCTTCGCTGAAGTGGAAGAAGGGATGGACGTGGTCGACCAGATCAAAGCCGTCGCTACCGGCCGCAGCGGCATGCATCAGGATGTACCGAAAGAAGACGTGATTATCAAAAGCGTGACCATTAGCGAGTAATTCGTGGCCACCCTGTTTATCGCAGATCTCCATCTCTGCGCGGAAGAACCGGCGATTACCGCCGGTTTTCTGCGTTTTCTGGCGGGCGATGCCAGAAAGGCCGATGCGCTCTATATTCTGGGCGATCTGTTCGAAGCCTGGATCGGCGACGACTCCCCCGAACCACTGCACCGTCAGGTGGCGCAAGCGTTGCGCGATCTCGTCGACAGCGGCGTGCCCTGCTTCTTTATTCACGGCAATCGCGACTTTCTGGTGGGCCAGCGCTTCGCCAGGGAGAGCGGTATGCAGCTACTGCCTGAAGAACAGGTGCTTTCGATAGACGGGCGCCGGGTGCTGATTATGCACGGCGACACCCTGTGCACCGACGACCATGGCTATCAGGCCTTCCGGGCCCGGGTGCATCAGGGCTGGCTGCAAACGCTGTTCCTGGCCCTGCCGCTGTTCATACGTAAGCGCATCGCCGCACGTATGCGTGCCGGGAGCAAAGCCGCCAACGGCAGTAAATCCATGGAGATCATGGATGTGAATCAGCAGGCCGTGCGCGAAGCAATGTCGCGCCAGCAGGTGCGCTGGCTGATACACGGTCATACCCATCGTCCGGCTATCCACCCCCTTGAAGTTGACGGTGAACCGGCATGGCGCTGCGTGCTGGGCGCCTGGCATCGGGAAGGGTCGATGATCCGCGTAACCGCCGATGATGTGGAACTGGTCGCCTTCCCGTTCTGAGGGTGACCACCGTTTAAGCAATTTTTTAATTCACAGGATTAATCGTGATGAAACCCACTTCCGAGCCTGTGCTGACCGCAGGCGGTATCCTGCTGCTGGCCTTTCTTTCCTGTCTGCTGCTGCCCGCGCCGCTGCTGGGTCAGGAACTGGCGCAAAAGCTGATGAGCCTGTTTCACTTTGTGGATATGAATCAGCTCTACACCATTATTTTCTGCCTGTGGTTTCTGTTTCTGGGCGCTATTGAGTATCTGGCGATCCGTTTTATCTGGCGGCGCTGGTTTGCCGTCTGAGCCCGGCAAGGTTGCCGGGTAACTTCGCTACGCAACCGTTTTCCTTCCCGGTTTTACGTGCTATTCTCTGAGTCCTTCATTTGTGATGAACGCCGTCGTTTTATCCCTATCCACAGGAGTTTCAGGACGCATGTCTTCAAACCAGGCTACCCGCATCGCTATTGTTATGGGTTCCCGCAGCGACTGGGCCACCATGCAGTATGCCGCCGATGTCCTTACCGACCTTAATGTTCCGTTTCATGTCGAAGTCGTTTCTGCGCACCGCACGCCGGACAAACTGTTCAGCTTCGCCGAAACAGCCCATGACAACGGCTATCAGGTCATCATCGCAGGCGCCGGCGGCGCCGCCCATCTGCCCGGTATGCTGGCCGCCAAAACCCTGGTGCCGGTGCTGGGCGTCCCGGTACAGAGCGCGGCCCTGAGCGGCGTAGACAGCCTCTACTCCATTGTGCAGATGCCGCGCGGCATTCCGGTAGGCACCCTGGCCATTGGCAAAGCGGGAGCGGCTAACGCCGCGCTACTGGCGGCACAGATTCTGGCGCAGCACGACGCCGAACTCTGGCAGCGCCTGGAAGCGTTCCGTCGCCAGCAAACCGAAGATGTGCTGGAAAATCCCGATCCCCGGGAGGAAGCATGAAGCAGGTCTGCGTACTGGGTAACGGCCAGCTGGGCCGGATGCTGCGTCAGGCCGGTGAGCCGCTGGGTATCACCGTCTGGCCGGTAGGGCTGGATGCTGAACCGGAAGCCGTTCCGGTTCAGCAGAGCGTCATCACCGCCGAAATCGAACGCTGGCCGGAAACCGCGCTGACCCGCGAACTGGCCCGCCACCCGGCCTTTGTCAACCGGGATGTTTTCCCCATCATCGCCGATCGCCTGACCCAGAAGCAGCTGTTCGACAGGCTGAACCTGGCCACCGCCCCATGGCAGTTGCTGGCCTCTCCGGACCAATGGCCTGCGGTATTCGAAAGGCTGGGCGACCTTGCCATCGTCAAACGCCGCACCGGCGGTTACGATGGCCGCGGCCAGTGGCGGCTGGGCCCGAATGATGCCGACACGCTTCCCGATGAATGCTACGGCGAGTGCATCGTCGAACAGGGCATCCATTTTTCCGGCGAAGTGTCGCTGGTCGGCGCCCGCGCCCATAACGGTGCTACGGTGTTCTATCCCCTCACCCATAACCTGCATCAGGACGGTATCCTGCGTACCAGCGTCGCCTTCCCCCACGCGGATGCCGACCAGCAGCGCCAGGCCGAATCCATGCTGGGCGCCATTATGCAGGAGCTGAATTACGTGGGCGTGATGGCGATGGAGTGCTTCGTGACTCCCGCCGGTCTGCTGATTAACGAGCTGGCCCCCCGGGTGCACAACAGCGGCCACTGGACCCAGAACGGCGCCTCTGTCAGCCAGTTTGAACTGCACCTGCGCGCCATCCTCGACCTGCCTCTACCGCAACCGGCGGTCGACAGCCCGTCGGTCATGGTGAACCTGATCGGCAGTCATCTGAATTATGACTGGCTGAAGCTGCCGCTGGTGCACCTGCACTGGTACGACAAAGAGGTGCGCCCGGGACGTAAGGTGGGCCATCTCAACCTGAGCGCCAGCGATCCGCGCCGGTTAAGCGATACCCTTAAGGTCCTGACGCCGTTTCTGCCGCCAGAATACGCCAGCGGGCTGGCCTGGGCTCAGGCTCATCTTAACGGCTGAATCTCCCCCACAGGCGGCCATCCGGTCGCCTGATGTCCACTAAAACGCACGATATTCTCCCCTGAGCGTTGCGCCCATGCCTTATGGCTACGTAAAATAGCGCTACTGCATTTTGCATTTCACTCGCCACGGTTTCTTTCCGTCGGCCATAAGGTCTGTTCAATGGATAACGCTTCCCCGGTGCGTCCTGATAGCCAGGACTACCGTGATATCATTCTTTCCGGCGTGCCGCTGCTGGATGTGCGCGCCCCGGTGGAATTCGCTCAGGGTTCTCTGCCCGGCGCCCGCAACCTGCCGTTAATGAATGACGACGAACGCGCCCGGGTCGGCACCTGTTACAAAGCAGAAGGTCAGAAAGCCGCGATAGCGCTTGGCCACTCGCTGGTGCGCGGCGAGGTACGGGAAGCGCGTATGGCCGCCTGGCGTGACTGGTGCCAGCGTCATCCCAACGGTTATCTTTACTGCTCGCGCGGCGGCCTGCGTAGCCATCTGGTACAGCAGTGGCTGCAGGAAAGCGGGGTTCAGGCTCCGCTGATCGAAGGCGGCTATAAAGCGGTACGCCGCTATATGATGAGCGCCCTTGGCCGCCTGAGCCTGCGCCCTATGGTGCTGGTCGCCGGTAATACCGGCTGTGGAAAAACGCTGATGGTGCGCGACTTCGCCTGCGGCGTCGATCTGGAAGGGCTGGCCCGTCACCGCGGCTCCTCCTTCGGGCGCACTACAGAACCGCAACCCAGCCAGGCAAACTTCGAAAACCGCCTGGCGGCCATGATGGTACAGAAATCCCGGGCCCAGAAGGGCTGGAGCGACTTCTTCTGGCTGGTGGAAGACGAAGGCCCGGCCATCGGCTCACGCCATATTCCTAAACCCTTTCGGGCACAGATGGAACAGGCGGAAATCGTGGTGATTGACGATCCGCTCCCGCTGCGGCTTGAACGCCTGGAAGAGGAGTACTTCGTCAGCATGGCGGCAGCCTTTATCGCCCGGCAGGGTGAAGAGTCCGGCTGGCTGGCTTTTGCGGAATATCTGCGTCACGGCATGTTCGCCATTCGTCGCCGTCTGGGGGAAGAACGCTTTGTTCAGCTAAATGGGATTCTTGAGCAGTCATTGCAGGAACATCAACGGCGCGGTCATGCCACAGCCCACCTCGACTGGCTGACGCCGCTACTGCGCGACTATTACGATCCCATGTATCGCTATCAGCTCGCTAAAAAGGCCCAGCGAATTGTGTTCGAAGGAGATTCACAGCAGGTCAGGGAGTGGCTGGCGCAGCGCGGCGCCCGGTAGCGGAAAGACCGCGGGCCGCAATGGCCCGCGGATAACGACATCAGAAGTCGTAACGCAGACGCACCAGGTTCATATCGCCCTGATCGTCGGTGCTGGAGGTAAACACGTGTTCGTACTGAACGGAGAACCCGTAGTCGAACTTGAAGTTGATACCCAGACCGTTGTCGATACGCTTCCAGTTAGTGCCGTTCACGAACTCCAGACGGTCGCCCATGATGTACGGCTGAATGCCCTTAACCAGATACTGGTTGATCGGGAATTCATAACCGATGAAGTATTCATAACCCCAGGCGTCATCAGCAAAGTAGTTATCTTTGGTGACCAGCGAACGGGTAAATCCGCTCTTCATCGGCAGATAGTTCTGGTACCAGCCCAGACCGGCCGCCAGTGTCCAGTTATCCGGGGTCCAGCTCAGGGCCGTACCGTAGATATTCTGGTTATAGGTCGTGCTGTCAGTACCGTCATAGTTACGAACTTTGGCACGGGTATAGTTCCACGCCAGACCCCAGGTCAGATCGTCGCTGATGTGGTAATCCACACCCAGCGAGCCGCCGCCTTTACGCTTGTACTGACCCTTGCCGTCGTTCAGATTCAGCGTATCGTCGAACAGCCATGCGGCGTAAACATCGAAATCGCCGTAGGTGTTTTTGTATTTCAGCATGTTACGTGAACGATAGGAACCATCGTAGTCACCATTGATACCGTTACCCGGCGCCTGGGCCAGCATATCGTAGTCCCAGATATCGGTTTTCACGCCGACAACGTCATAGTAGACGCTGTTCTGCTGACCGAAGGTCAGGGTACCCCAGGTGTCGCTCTTGAAACCGGTGTAGAGCATACGACGGGTGGTATCGTTAGCGCCGTCGGCATAGTGGTTATGCCACTTAAGCACCGCCGGAATGTTCACGCCCAGCTCGTAGTAGCCTACCCAGCTGATGTCATCGAACAGATAGTAATCGGCTGCGAAGCGGAAACGTGTGCCACCATCGAAGACGTTACGTTTATATGAACCATTATCATATCCGCCTGTCATATTGTTTATCTGCGGACGAATACTACCGCCGACAGTAAAGTTCAGACGACTCAGCGGATTCCCTGGTTGTGGATCCTGCTTGATTAACGTGATTTCTGCCTGAGCCGCGAACGAAGTCGCGCCCAGCACCACCGCGACGCCGACCAGTTTTGCCAGCGCAGTTATTTTTGTTTTCATTTTTTATCCCTTATTGCCATTGCTTGCCAAAAGCACAGGCATGTTATCGCTTATTTGTTGCAATTTCGGATAGGTCTTTAACGTTTCGTGCTGTTAAGGGGTATCTTATTTATGAACAAATGTTACAAAAATAAAAAAACGCCACATAACGTGATGTGGCGCACAGAATATGGAAACTAACTGCTAAATCGACGATAAAGAGCGCGACCTTTCAACAGTCGGGTGCCCAGCCAACCGCCGCACAGCGACAGCAGCACGCCGCCGCACAGCGGTAACACAATCCACAAGCGCCATTCCGGCTCCCAGGGGAAATCGAATACCCGGGTCTGGAGCATCGCCAGCGCCGTTTCGGCCCCTATTGCCGCCACCAGGCCAGATACCACGCCCAGTACGGCAAACTCGCACCACAATGTCGTTCTGAGCAGGCGCTTGCTGGCGCCCAGAGTACGGCACACCACCAGTTCCTGATGACGCTGACGCATCCCCACCTGAACCTGAGCCAGCAACAGCAGCACACCGCAGGCGGTAACCAGAATCACCATCACCTCCAGCGCGCGGCTGACCTGCTCCAGCACCTGCCCCACCTGTTTCAGGATCGCGCCGATATCCAACAGGCTGACGGTGGGGAAATGGCGATTCAGCTCGGTCAGCATGCGTGAATCCCCATCCCAGCGCATGCTGGTCAGCCAGCTTTGCGGCTGACCGTCCAGCGCGCCAGGCGGAAAGATAAAGAAGAAGTTGGGGCGCAGGCTTTCCCACTCCACCCGCCGCAGGCTGGTTACCTTCGCGCTAAAACTCTGGGTATCACCGCTAAAGGTAAGCTGTTGGCCCAGTCGAATATTCAGGCGCTTAGCCAGCCCCTCTTCAATGGACACTTCCCCCGTTTTGGGCGGCCAGCTTCCTGCCACGATGGGATTACGGGGCGGTAGCGCACTCTGCCAGGTCAGATTCAGCTCGCGGTTCAGCGCTTCATCGCGATTTCCCTCCGTCCCCTTTCCGTCGATTTCCGTCAGACGGGCCCGCACAATGGGGTACCAGGCATCGGGGATCAGTTGGTGATCCGCCAGGAACTCCTTCAGTGGCTGAATCTGCGACGGACTGATATTGACCAGGAAATAATTCGGACTGTCCGGCGGCAGCTGCTGGCGCCAGCGATCCAGCATATCGCCGCGCAGCACCAGCAACAGCGCCAGCAGCATAAAGGAGAGCGAAAAGGCCGCCAGCTGGCTCAGGGTTGCCCAGGGCTGGCGCAGCAGACGACTGACCGCCAGACGCATTGGCAACGCGCCCAGAGTCAGGCGGCCAAGCAGACGCAGTAACAGCCACCCGATCACACCACACAATGCGGCCAGCACCACGGCGCCAGCCAGTACCGCCCACAGTAGCGCACTGCCGCCCATCAACAGCGCCAGCAGCGCCACCACCACGCAGGCCGTTAGCGGTAGCCAGATTTTCAGCGGCCAGACGTTGGCGATCGCATCGCGGCGCAGCACCCGTACCGGCCGCGTCGCCAGCAGCAGCCGGTACGGCCGCAGCCCCACCAGCAGGGAAATCACCACCATACCGCCGATGGCCCATAACCATGGCCAGGGGCTGGCAGCGGGCAATGACACCGGCAGCACCGGCGCCAGCGCATGCAGCAACAGACGTTCAAACAGCAGCCCCACCGCACCACCGGCCAGCGCCGACAGCGCCAGTAACATCAACCACTGACCGACAATTAACCGGCTCAGCGCGGCACGCCCGGCCCCCAGGGTTTTCAGAATCGCCACCAGATCGTAACGACTGCGGCAGTAATGGCTCATCGCTACCGCCACGGCCGCCACCGCCAGCAGCAGCGTCAACAGCGCCGAAAGCAGCAGGAACTGGCGCGAGCGCTCCATCGATTTGCCCAGCGCCCCTTCATCCTGATCCAGGCCATACCAGCGCTGCTCCGCCGACAGTTGCGGCGTCAGCCAGGATTCAAACCGGGCCAGCGACGACTCTGAACCGCCGAACTTATAGCGCCAGGTCAGGCGGCTACCGGGCTGTACCGCGCCGGTGGCGGGAACGTCCGCCAGATTCATCATCAGGCGCGGCGCCATACGAAACGGGTTAAATCCGGCGTCCGGCTCCTGCAACACCTCGCCGACGATCTTCAGTTCGGTATCGCCAACTTCCAGGGTATCGCCGGGCTTTAGCCCCAACAGCGCCATCAACCTCGGTTCAAGCAACGCCTTGCCGGGCGCCGGTTTCAGCCCCTGTGGACGCGTCAGCAGTTCGCCATACATTGGATAGATATCATCCACCGCCTTGACGCTCGCCAGTTGCGGACGATCCCCGGCGAAGGTCATAGTGCTGAAGGTAAGCTGCTGCCCCACGCTCAGGCCGTCGCTACGCGCCTGATTCAGCCAGCCATCCGGTACGGCGCGCGGCGCGCGTAACGCCCTATCCCCCGCCAGAAACTCCCGACTTTGCTGACTGAGCCCGCGTTCCATACGATCGCTGATATTGCCCAACGCCAGTACGCAAGCCACCGCAAGACTCAGGGCCATCCAGACAATCAGCAAAGAGGGTGAGCGCCATTCGCGCCAGAACCAGCGTATAACCATCACTCCTCCTTCAACTGGCCGTCGCTCAGGCGCAGACGCCGGTCGCAGCGTGCCGCGAGCTGGAGATCGTGAGTCACCAGAATCAGCGTGGTGGCGTGATCCCGATTCAGGGAGAAGAGCAGATCGGCGATCCGCTCACCGGTCTGTCGGTCCAGGTTACCCGTGGGCTCATCGGCAAACAGCAGCGCCGGGCGGCCAATAAAGGCTCTCGCCAGCGCTACCCGCTGCTGCTCCCCGCCAGAAAGCTGGGCAGGAAGATGATGAAGACGCTTACCGAGCCCCAGTTGTTCCAGCAACGCTCTGGCCTGCTCGCGGCTGGCTGCGTCGTTCTCACCACGCAGCAGCGCGGGCAACTGAACATTTTCCAGGGCGTTCAGCGTCGGTACCAGCATAAACGACTGAAAAACAAAGCCGACGCTGCTTGCGCGCAGCGCGGCGCGCGCCTCTTCATCCATGGTATGGAGCGGTTTACTCAACAGCATGACCTGACCGCTGGAACCATCATCCAGCCCCGCCAGAATCGACAGCAGCGTCGATTTTCCCGATCCCGATTCGCCAATCAGGGCGATGGTTTCGGCTGGTTTGACAACAAGCTCAACTCCGGTAAGGATGGTGAGCTCGTGCTCCCCCTCTCCGACGGATTTCTTAAGATGATGAACTTCAAGAATGTTTTCCGCTGGCATCTGCCCTTCCTGTTACTGGCTCTGATGGTCGCCCGCGCGGCCAGCGCAGAGACCTTACTGGTTCTGGGGGATAGCCTGAGCGCCGGTTACCGTATGTCTGCCGGCGCCGCCTGGCCTGCACTACTCAATAAAAAATGGCAGCCTGATATCCGGGTGGTGAACGCCAGCATTAGCGGCGATACCGCACCTCAGGCGCTGTCTCGCCTGCCCGGACTGCTAAAACAGCACCAGCCGCGCTGGGTGCTTATCGAACTGGGGGGCAACGATGGTTTACGTGGCTTCCCCCCCGCCGACATCGAAAAAACGCTGCGTCAGGCGATTAACGAAGTAAAGACCACTCAGGCCCAACCGTTACTCATGCAAATTCAGCTCCCGGCCAACTATGGCCGACGCTACAATGAAGCCTTCAGCGCCATTTACCCCCGGCTCGCGAAAGAATTTTCCGTTCCCCTGCTGCCCTTCTTTATGAAAGAGGTTTATCTCAAACCCGGGTGGATGCAGGAGGATGGTATCCATCCCAGCCCGGAAGCCCAGTCGTTTATTGCTGACTGGATGGCCGACAAGCTGGCCCCCATAGTTAATCACGGCTCCTGAATCACCAGGGAAGAAACGACGTAAAGTTATGCAAAAAAACGTGTTAATAACAGGCTGTTCCAGCGGTATTGGCCTGGCCTGCGCCGCCGAATTACAGCGCCGGGGCTGGCGCGTACTGGCCGCCTGCCGTAAACCGGATGATGTCGAGCGCATGACCCAGTTGGGCTACACCGGTATTGAACTCGATCTGGATTCGCCGCAAAGCGTATCCCGGGCCGCGCAACAGGTGATTGAACTGACCAATGGTCGCCTGTATGGACTGTTTAACAACGCCGGCTACGGGCTCTATGGCCCGCTGACTACCATCGATCGCCAGCAGATGGAGCAGCAGTTCGGCGCTAACTTTTTTGGCGTCCACCAGCTCACTATGCTGCTGTTACCGGCAATGGCTCCCCACGGCGAAGGACGTATTGTGATGACCAGCTCCGTGATGGGACTGGTCGCCACTCCCGGGCGCGGCGCCTACGCGGCCAGCAAATATGCGCTGGAAGCCTGGAGCGATACGCTAAGGATGGAGTTACGCCATAGCGGCATTAAGGTCAGCCTGATCGAACCCGGCCCAATTCGTACCCGGTTTACCGTCAACGTCAACCAGACCCGCCACGACGCCCCCGTCGAAAACCCGGGGATCGCCGCACGCCTCTCACTGGGCCCTGAAGCGGTGGTGGCGAAGGTGTGCCATGCCCTGGAAAGTTCGCGCCCCAAACTGCGCTATCCGGTTACTCTGGTGACTCACGCGATAAGGGTGCTAAAACGCCTGCTTCCCGATCGGGCGCTGGATAAAATATTGCAGGGGTGAGTTGAAGCACGACATCGTGCCCCCATGTAGAGATGAAACGCTAAACAGAGAGTGACCCATGTCCACACAGACGATTATCGACATCAGCGAAGCGAACCTGCGCCAGACGCTGGAACAATCCATGACGGTCCCCGTGCTGTTCTACTTCTGGTCGGAGCGTAGCCAGCACTGTCAGCAGCTTACCCCGGTGCTCGAAAGCCTCGCCAACCAGTATCACGGGCAGTTTGTGCTGGCGAAGGTGGACTGTGACGCGGAACAGATGCTGGCCTCGCAGTTTGGCCTGCGCGCCATCCCGACCGTCTACCTGTTCCAGAATGGCCAGCCGGTAGATGGTTTTGAAGGTCCTCAGCCGGAAGAGGCGATTCGCGCTCTGCTGGATAAAGTGCTGCCGCGTGAAGAGGAGCTGAAGGCCCAGGAAGCGGCTCAACTGATGCAGGAAGGCAAATTCGACGAAGCGCTACCGCTGCTGAAAGAGGCCTGGCAGCTTTCCGGTCAGGCGAGTGAATACGGCCTGCAGCTGGCGGAAGTTCAGTTAACCCTGAACCGCCCTGACGATGCCGAAGCGGTACTGAAAACCATCCCGCTTCAGGATCAGGATACCCGCTATCAGGGGCTGCTGGCGCAGATCGATCTGCTACGCCAGGCTGCGGATACCCCGGAAATTCAGCAGCTTCAGCAGCAGGTTGAACAGAACCCGAACGATCCCCAGCTCGCGGCTCAGCTAGCGCTTCAGCTTCAGCAGGTGGGGCGCAATGAAGAGGCGCTGGAATTGCTGTTCGGTCATCTGAAACAGGATCTGGGCGCCGGTAATGGCGAAGTCCGCAAGCTGTTCCAGGAAATTCTGGCCGCGCTGGGTACTGGCGATCCGCTGGCTTCCCGTTTCCGCCGCCAGCTTTACTCCCTGCTCTACTGATTTCCCCGGGGCCGTTTACGGCCCCGATTTCCCCTCCCCGTTACCGCGCGTTCTATTCTGCGAACAATGTTCTGAATCCATGAAAAATGGCGCAATCTATTAGTATTAGCCACACTTGAACACATATAATCCCTACGGTTTTATTATTGCGATATTGAATATTTCAATGGCCTGAGCGGAAACAGGAGGGTTTTCGATGATGATGGTGATTCTGGTTCTGATTATTGTGGCGCTGGTAGTGGTGGCCGCCGGAGTAAAAATTGTGCCTCAGGGTTTCCAGTGGACCGTAGAGCGCTTTGGCCGCTATACCCGCACGCTGCAGCCCGGACTGGGGCTGGTGGTGCCGTTTATGGATCGCATCGGCCGCAAGATCAATATGATGGAGCAGGTCCTTGATATCCCCTCTCAGGAGGTTATCTCTCGCGATAACGCCAATGTCTCCATCGATGCCGTCTGTTTTATTCAGGTGATTGACCCCGCCAAAGCGGCCTATGAGGTCAGTAATCTTGAGCTGGCTATCATCAACCTGACGATGACTAATATCCGTACCGTGCTTGGCTCAATGGAGCTGGATGAAATGCTCTCTCAGCGCGACAGCATTAACAGCCGCCTGTTACACATCGTCGATGACGCCACCAACCCCTGGGGCGTGAAGATCACCCGTATAGAGATTCGCGATGTGCGCCCCCCCGAAGAGCTCATCTCTTCGATGAACGCCCAGATGAAAGCGGAGCGTACCAAACGCGCCTATATTCTGGAGGCGGAAGGCATACGTCAGGCCGAAATCCTGAAAGCGGAAGGCGACAAACAGTCGCGTATTCTGCGGGCCGAAGGCGACCGCCAGTCGGCATTCCTTGAAGCCGAAGCCCGCGAACGCCAGGCCGAAGCGGAAGGCCGGGCAACCCAAATGGTTTCCGAGGCCATCGCCGCCGGAGATATCCAGGCCATCAACTACTTTGTCGCCCAGAAATACACTGAAGCGCTACAGCAGATTGGCGGCGCCGACAACAGCAAAGTGGTGCTGATGCCGCTGGAAGCCAGCAGCCTGATGGGCTCCATCGCCGGGATCGGCGAACTGCTCAAGGAGAGCGCGAAAGAGCGTAAATCATCATGATTGCCGCCATGCTGGTCGAACATCCGCACGTTTTCTGGCTGACGCTGGGGGGATTATTGCTGGCCGCCGAAATGCTGGGTACCGGCGGTTATCTGCTGTGGAGCGGCATTGCCGCCGTAATTGTCGGCGCCTTAAGCTGGCTGCTGCCCCTGAGCTGGGAATGGCAGGGCGTCAGCTTCGCCCTGCTGACGGTGCTGTGCGCCCTCTGCTGGTGGCGCTGGATGGCCACCCGCAACCGCGAACAGCCCGCAACCGGCATCAATCAGCGCGGTCAGTCGATGATTGGTCAGGTGCTGCTGCTGGACGAGCCCTTAATCAACGGACGTGGCCAGATCCGGGTCGGTGATGGTCGCTGGCCCGTTGTCGCCAGCAGCGATCTGCCTGCCGGAACGCGAGTAAAGGTGGTGGCGATAGAGGGGATCACGCTACGGATAGAGGCCTGCCCTTCAGGCCTGTGAGCGACGGCAGCAGCCAGACAGGTTATCGATAATCGGACAGTCTGCGCCATCATCCCCCGGGCAGCTTTCCGCAAGCGCCAGCAACTGCTGGCGCATATCCTTCAACTCTTCAATATGGCGTTCGATATCCGCGACTTTTTGCAAGGTACGCGCTTTTACGTCCGCGCTGTGACGCTGAGGGTTATTGAACAGGCCAATTAGTTCCCGACACTCTTCCAGATTAAAACCCACCTGACGCGCCTGACGCAGCAGCGTTAGCTCCTCCAGATGCTTCTGATCATAGCTGCGGTAGCCGTTTTCGCTGCGAGCCGGTGCCGTCACCAGTCCCTTCTCTTCATAAAAGCGGATCGCCTTACTGGTCAGCCCGGTGCGTTTCGCCACATCGCTAATGTTCATGCTGCCTCCTGTATCTTGCTTGCTACCGGCTAGTTTACGCGCAATAACCCTGGGGGCAAGAGGTAGCCGACTGAGGGGAAAATCCCCTCTCCTGACATTCTTCATTACGCTCAAAATCACACAGGGAAATAGTTTCATTCAGCAATCATTGTTTGAAGTTAATACTGTTAACTGCATCCCAAATTTACCCGATAACCCCGTCTGATTACGGTAAATGGGATGAAAATCACAAAAAAACATCCCAGCCAATAATACAAAACACATAACCAATAAAAACAAAACATTGTTTTACTTAATGGCGAGGCGTTTATGAACGTAGAAAAACCCATTTTATTCCGGCATCAACTAGCCTATGGCGGGGGAAATTTATTAGGTAGCGGCGCACTGGCCATTGCCGGCATCTGGTTACTCTATTTCTACACCACTTTCTGCGGCCTGACGCTGATAGAAGCGACAGCGATTTTCTCTGTCGCCAGCGTCATCGATGCTATCAGTAACCCACTGATGGGCTATCTCTCTGACAATTTTGGTAAAACCAGGCCTGGAAAACGATTTGGCCGCCGCCGCTTCTTTATTCTACTGGGCATTCCGCTGATGCTGTTCTATCCGTTTTTATGGGTAGAAGGCTTCGGTTTCTGGTATTACCTTTCCACCTATGTGTTGTTTGAACTGATCTACACCTCGGTCATGGTTCCCTATGAAACGCTCGCCACAGAAATGACCACCGACTTCGCGGCGCGCTCTAAACTGACTGGCTACAAAGCCATTTTTGGTAAGATTGCCAACTTCCTGGCGGCATTCATTCCAGGACAGTTCATTCTGATCTATGGTAAAGATTCTGCGGAGCCTTTCTTTTTTACCGCGTTAACCTATGGCGTTATTTTATGCTGTGCCATCAGCATGCTGTATTTATTTTCCTGGGAGCGTCAGGAGCCGGATAGCGCGCCGGCCGAAGAGAAAAAAATGACGCTGGCGAGAACAATGTTAACCCTAGTGCGCGACATGAAATCGACCTTCCATCTGCGCGTATTTCGTAAGCATCTGGGTATGTACCTGTGCGGTTTCGGCGCAGAATGGCTGTTCGCTTCAGTTTTCACCTATTTCATCATTTTTGTACTGCAATACGACCCGGCCATGGTGGCTGGATTAAGCAGCCTGAACTCCGTGCTACAGCTTTTCTCTACGGCGATTTTTATTGCCATCTGTGTAAAACACAGCTTCAGTAAACCCTATATTCTGGCGCTGTCCATCGTCATATTCTCTGTTATTTGCTATAGCCTGCTCTATATTCTTAAGGTACCGCAGCAGTATGCAACGGCGGCGATACTGGCAATCACCGTCGTGTTCGGTATCGGTACCGGCGGCGTTTATTATATCCCCTGGACGGTTTACACCTTTCTGGCGGATATTGATGAAGCCTTTACGGGCCGCCGCCGGGAAGGGATCTACGCGGGGGCGATGACCTTCTCTGGCAAGCTGATGCGCTCGGTTATCGTCTTCGTGATGGGCGCGATTCTCAGTTTCTACGGCTTCCAGTCTAAGTCCCATACGCAACCAGAAAGCGCCGTAATGGCGATTGCCGCGGTATTTTGCATTGGCGTTATCTCCCTTGCAGTCATGGGGATGCTTTTCAGTCATCAGATGAAGCTGAACCGCAAAACGCACCTGATAGTGCTTGCCGAAGTGGCAAGAATCAAAGCGGGCGGCGAAATAGCCCAGGTGGCGCCAGACGTACGCGCGGTAATGGAAGAGTTAATCGGCTATCGCTATGAAGAGTGCTGGGGCAACAGCAAGGTGTGCCGCAAAATATTCGATACGCCCGCCGAGGTAGAAAGTGGATCGGAGCTGGCGAGCACCACACAGCAAGGGTAGCGAGAGGTGCTCTGAGAAATCAATCACCACCTCCTCTGGAGGTGGTTTAGGGATAACAATGGAAAAGACGGCCAGATAATGGTCGTTTTTTATTTTATCAATGGTCGCTATTGCGCCGTCTGTCCATATTTTGGTGAGCGGGGGCCATACAACAAGCCACCATTTTTCCCTGCGCTAAACAACCGTATACTAGTCACTTCGGCAATATCATGTACTTTATCGTATAGTCCGCCTGATTGTGGATATCGCTCCAGCCCAGCGTCCCCGTATCCAGACGGTTATTCTCAGGCGATGCCGTCGAGGCTATCACAGCCCCATCCAGTTGCGTATGTTCGCCCACCGTTACATCGAAACCGCCCTTACCCGCAAACAGTCCCGTCTGCTCCTGCACCGAATCAAAATTGCTGTGCATCTTGTCCCGGCTGGCGCTCACGCTCGCCGAACCGCTGGCAGAAGGCACCCATCCCGGCCTGAAAATCGCCGGAGCGTTCACGGCTGCCAGGGTCAGCCCGGCAGGGATGCCGGGCTGAGGGCATACGGCACAGGGATAATGAGATGGACGCTCCAGATTTTACGGTATCAGTGTACCAGACTGGATCGTTGTATAACGTCCTGACAAATGAGGAGCGTCCATCATGCAAGTATCAACTCTCGGTATTGACCTGGCAAAAAGTGTTTTCCAGCTTCACGGCGTTGATCACAACGGGAATACCGTTTTGCGTAAGCGTCTGTCACGTGCCCGGTTTGTTCAGTTTGTTATCAACCTGCCGCCCTGCCTTATCGGGATGGAGGCGTGTTCATCCAGCCATCACTTCGGGCGGCTGTTCAGGGAGCACGGTCATCAGGTGAAACTGATTCCGCCTCAGTATGTAAAACCCTACGTCAAAACGAACAAGACAGATGCGGCAGATGCAGAAGCCATCTGCGAGGCTGTCACCCGGCCAAACATGCGTTTCGTTGAAATAAAAACGGTAGAGCAGCAGGCGGTACTGACACTGCATATCGAACGGAGTCTGCTTATCCGGGAGCGAACCGCCGTGATTAACAGCCTGCGGGCGATGCTGGCTGAATTTGGGTTTGTCATTCCGGGGGGGCGTCGGCAGGTTCATCAGTGCGCGTCCGATATCCTGGGTGATGATGAAAACGGGCTTTCACCTCTGGTCCGGTCCAGCGCCGCCCGCCAGCTGGCGCATATCCGGGAGCTGGACAACCAGCTGTCGCAGGTGGAAAAAGAGCTCACGGCATGGTTCAGAAGCCGCCCGGATTGTCAGCGTGTGGCGCAGGTGCCGGGCGTGGGTCTGCTGACAGCCACTTATGTTGTGGCCTCTGTCGGAAACGCACAGCAGTTCGGCTCGGCAAAACAGTTTGCCGCCTGGGTGGGGCTGACTCCCCGGGAGCATTCCAGCGGAGGTCACCAGAAACTGGGGCACATCAGCAAACGGGGGGACAGCTATTTTCGCTTCCTTCTGGTTCACGGGGCGAGAGCGGTGGCAGCCTGGATTCAGCGAACCGGTCAGGGAACCCCATGGCTGCTGGCGCTGATGCAGCGCAAACCTCACAACGTGGCAGTCACCGCACAGGCCAATAAAACCACCCGGATACTGTGGGCGATGCTGAGGCGCGGAACAGAATACCACCCCGCAACGCCAGCCTGATACAGGCTCAGGCTGACGCTACGGGTTACAGTAAACAGAGTCACACGTTACCGGAAGTGCGGGTGTAATCAGTAAGATGGCAAAACAGGTAAGACCGCAGGTGAGAGAAGCCGTGACGGCACAGGGGCGGAAAAGCCCGTAGTGGATGTCTGGTACTCACCTGGCGGTTACTCATCATGGTCAGGGGAAAATCCCTGGAATAAAGACCGAATATATGGCTGCAGCTACCACTTTGTCATTTTTACTGAAAAAACATTTGCGATCCGGGAGCGTCCATATATGTACCGTCACGCCCGACCCGTCCGGCTGCCGGGAATGAGCGGAGGACAAAATTGCCGGGAGCAATTTTGAACAACGCCGCAGGCGTTGCCCGAAGGGACCGGCCCAGGGATGGGCCGGGTTATACCCGAAGGGCGATTTTCACGCCGGAAAGCCAGGTTGTAAGGAGGCGGCGCTTGAGCCTCCTTACCCGTTCACCGGCACCGGAACTGACAGAGGAAAAAGAAACTCAAAGTGAACGGAATACTCCACAATGCGCACATATATCTCCTGAACATGGCACTATTTACCCGTCAATGAAACAACACTGTAAATCAGTTTAAATATTGCGAAACAGCTTCAGAAAACAAAAAACAGGCGCACCACTGTGATTAATTACAGGCTAAGATAACGGCAGCCCTTAATTTATTAATGCAGGAATACAGTAGCGAAGATACGCTATTAATACAGGCGCGGCCCGCCAGTGCGCTAACACTGACAGGCCGCTGACCACAACCAACTACGGGAGAGTTGATTATGGCTGATGCACATCATAAGCCACAGGCGGTTATTTCCAAAACACAACGCAACCTGAAAGTCGGATATACCAGCATGCGTCACGAAAATTCCACGACCGGTATAACCACGCGCTACAGCCGAAGCCCCAGCCTGCACCTGAAAGGCAACTGGCTGGGGGAAGTCGGATTTGAAACCGGGACACCAGTTAACGTCAAAGTGCTTCCGGGTTGCCTGATTATCCTGGCACAGGAAACTTCCCCACCCGAGCCGGAAATCATGCAGGCATTACGCAAAGCCGGTAAGCTTTCTGCCCGTAAGCAGCGGCAGATCACGGATCTGATCGAGGCGATCAGCAGGCCGCAGAAGCAGAACGGTAACTGACTGGTCTGTAAAGTAAAATCCCGCCGGTAAAGGGCGGGATTAGTTATTTAAGGCTGATAGTCTTCATACTCCCAGGCAAAGACGCGCGCGAGTTTTTGGGCTATCTCCATCCAGTCTTCACCTTCGCACTGGTCGATATAATCGGTGATGGTCTTTTTGATCTCATCCAGATCGTATTTACGTACCAGCAGCGTATGCCGTATCAGCTCCGGCAGCCACTGGTGCTTACAGAGCCATTCGGGGGTACATATTTTTATTCGAAAGTAATCGGCCTCTTCCCCATTATCAGCACCTATCGATAATTCTACCCACAAAGAAAAATTATCAGGTTCCGAAGGCTGATACTCTTCTAGTAAAAAATGATCAGACCACAGAGATTTTAAATCGGCTTTCATTTGGTCACATTTAGATGACCATTACTGATCATCGCTCCTGACTTATCGAACTGCTGGAAATTTGCCTGAACACCTGTAGTAGCAAATTGGCTTTTCTTATTAGTTGGCGGACGATACAAACGGGTACCATCAGCACTAGTCCAACAACCTGGACATTTTTTTTGATTATCAACCAATTTCCCACCATCACCAACCCATATCTTACCCAACCTGTCAGCATCGGCTGCTGTTCCCATTCCTATAGAGAAATTAGGATTTTTAGTGCCATCTCCTTTAACAGCGATCGCCAGCCTCGGATCCTGCTTCGCAATATTATTCAGATTCTGCTGCAACAGGTCGTCTTTCAGCTTCGGATAGAGTGCTACATTCTCAGCTCCGCTGGTTGCTTTCCCTGCATTCGCAACCGCTGATTCAGCCTTACCTGCGACCTTCGCAACAACCTTCTCCGTCAGTACCGCACCACCTTTCACCACGCCAGCACCGCCAGCCAACAATCCGGCTATATCCGTGACCAGCTTACCGCCTTCAACACCGGCATTAAACGATCCGCTGGCCCCGGCTCTCTGGTACTCCGCTTCCATTCGATCAATGCGATCAATATAGGATTGCTTCACTGCATCCGAGACATTGCCCAGCACATCACCACTGTTAAACAGCGATTTCAGCGCTTCATAGGTTTCAAGCGGACTGCTGGCAGTTTTCACGATACTGTCCACAGCATCATACAGACCTGCCGGAACCCCGGCCACCATACCCGCCGCAAAGCTGCCGTCCTGCCCCAAATCAATCGCCGTCCATTTCGCTTCTGTCTGAGCTTTACAGGCAACTGTCTTACATTCCGCCAGTTCTTCCTTCTTCTGAGCCTTCTGGGTATTACTCAGATAGTTATTCTCAACCGAATTCTTCCCGGCCTGCGCTCCACCCACCGCATCCGCCGTACTGTTTCCGGCAAGCCCCCCCGCCAGACCCGCCGCCAGCGTGCCCAGCGTGCTGATGGTCTGCTTCTCCGTTTCTGTCAGCTCGCTGACCTTCTTGCCCGGATAAAGCTGCCCCATCACCAGTTGCGCCATCACTTCACCGGTCACCGCACCGGCAGCTCCCGCCGCCGCGTTGTTACCCGCAGCCCAGGAAGTCACCGCACCCACCACCGCGTGCGCCATCGCTTTCGCTTCCGGATTACCTTCCGTCAGCTTATGTATCTGCTCCGCCAGATACGGCGCCGACGCGCCGCTGATGGCCTGAGCCAGGTCACCTCCCGCCAGCCCCTGCACCGCCGCCGTTGCCGCCTGGATTCCCTGCTGCAACGCACTGCCGGTACCGAACTGCTGCATCACATTGTTGTAGGCCCGCTCCGCCACATCCTTATCACTGAACGGTTTTCCTTCACGCTCCAGCTGTGCCTTCGCCTCTGCCAGCGCTGCCGGGTCTTTCTTCGCCTTCATCCCGGCGATAGTCCCTTCCGTTGTCGCGATATCCCCCACCTGACGGCCTATCTCTCCTATCAGCTGCGCTTCCTGAAGCCGCTGCTGCTCCTTCTCCTTGTCAAATATCGGGCTCAGACCGTTCGCCGCATGTTCGGTGTCCCGGGAAAGCCCTGCCACATCCTGAGCCTGCTTATCCTTATCCCGGATGGTGATGGCCCCGTCACTCACGGCGGCATGCGTGGTACTGCTGTCATGCCCCTCGCCGTTCATCCCCACCAGCAGACTGCTCGCCGCATTGCCCAGAAACTGGTCTCCCACGCTACCGCCCGTGGAAAGCCCCGCGCTCTGGTGCTCCACCTTATAGTCCGCCTGATTGTGGATATCGCTCCAGCCCAGCGTTCCCGTATCCAGACGGTTATTCTCAGGCGATGCCGTCGAGGCTATCACTGCCCCATCCAGCTGGGTATGCTCGCCCACCGTCACATCGAAGCCGCCCTTACCCGCAAACAGTCCCGTCTGCTCCTGCACCGAATCAAAATTGCTGTGCATCTTGTCCCGGCTGGCGCTCACGCTCGCCGAACCGCTGGCCCCCGCTCCCCAGGTGACGCTCGCGCCGGCGCTGCTGCTGCTCTGCTTCATATCATAGCGGTCGCTGTCCTGCTCGCTACGCATCGTCAGATTGCGCCCCACCTCCGCCTTTATCGACTCCCCGCTCACCTGGGCGCCCTGCAACAGCGTATCCCGTCCGCTGCTGAGACTCACCTGACGCCCCGCGTCCACCGTGGTCTCCGTATGGGTCAGACCGTTACCCTTCTCGCGACCCTGACTCTGGTTTACGCTCGCCGATACCGTAAAACCGGCGCTACCCGAGCCCACGCCGATACCCACACCCACGCTGCCGCCGCTGCTCTTATTGCTGCCGCTCAGTTGGTCGCTGTTCTGCCCCGAACTCAGGCTGATATCCTGGTTCGCCGCAAGCGCCATATCACGCCCCGCCGTCAGCTGGCTGCCCTGCACCACCAGGTCGCCGCCCTGGCCGTTACCGTCGCCCGTGGCACGGATGGTCATATCCCGGCCCGCCGTTAAGGTGCTTCCGGAGGACGTACGCTGCTCCAGCCGGCTTTCCGACGTCGATTTCTGGCTGCCGTAGCTCAGCATCACCCCGACGGTATTACCGTCCTTTTTATCGTCCGACACCGCCGCCAGCCTGCCGGCCTGTGCCGCCTGATAGCCGGTCAGCGCCGCCTGAGTCCCCTTCAGCGCCGCCAGCCGGCCATCGTCCTCTTTACCTGCCGCCCGCGCCTGCTGCGTCGCCGTGTTCAGCGCGCTGCCCACCGACCCCGAAAGCCCCAGCGTCAGCCCGCTGCTCTTCGTCTCGGTCTTCGTCAGCTCAGTATGGCTGTTCTGCGCCGCCGTTATCGCCACATCGCGACCGGTAATGCTGATATCCTGACCCGCCACCACATCGCTGCCGTGAATTGAGGCCAGATTCCCGGCGCTCAGCGAGACATTCCCGCCGCTGCTGCCAACGGTGCTGCCCTTCTGTATATTACTGTCGCTTTCGGTACTCACCTTCTGGCTCAGGCTTCCCACCGTAAACCCGATACCGCCGGTGCTCATCAGCCCCGACTTTTTCTTCTGCTTCACCAGCGTGTCGTGCAGTACCTCTTCCACCGTGGTCAGGGTCAGGTTATTCCCCGCCGCCAGACTCACATCGCCGGTGCCCACCACATTGCTGCCCTGCACCGTCAGATCCCGACCGGCCTGCATCTGGACGCTGTCGCCGCTCACCGTCGTGCTCTGCGCTTCGCGCTGCGAGGTGTTGCCGTACAGCTCATGCTTCGTCTTCGACAGGAAACCGGAGCTGGTCCATTTACTGCGCCCCTCGTGATCGTAAGTGGCTTCGCCGCTGGTCAGATTAATATCACGCCCGGCCTGCGCCGTTAACGCATCGCCCGCGCTTATCTCCGCCGCCCGGGCGTTGATATCCCGGCCTGCGGCAATCGCAAGCACCCCGCCCGCATCAATGCGGCTTCCCGCTTCCTGAGTGGACAGCGTACGATCGTATCGCTTGCTGTCGCGGGTATAGTCGGTGGCATGGCTCAGGCGCTGGGTATCCAGGTTCAAATCGCGCCCGGCGATAATCTGCGTCGTACTCTCCTGGCCCCGGTTAATCAGCTCGCTTGCCGTCAGGGTGATATCATTCATCGCCTTCAGCGTCAGCTCGCCTTTATCGTTCTGAACGTAAATACCGGCGCTGCGGTCCAGCCAGGCTTCGGTTCCGGCGCTGCCGCCTTCAGTGCGGCTGATAATATCGTGCCCCGCCTGCAACGTCAGGCTGTCCTGAGCCAGCAGCGTACCGCCGCTGTTGATAATGTCGTTATCGGTAAGCACCGTGACCGACTTGCCCTGCACAAAACCCTGATTGGTCAGGTTATCGGCACTGATCTGCGTCATTTCACGTCCGCTGATGGTACCGCTGTTAGTGACATCGCCACGGCTGACCAACTGGACCTGGTCGCCGGAAAGCAGCGCGCCGCCGCTAGCAGAAGGTTACAGCGGGCACCCATCCCGGCCTGAAAATCGCCGGAGCGTTCCTGGCTGCCAGGGTCAGCCCGACAGGGATGTCGGGCTGAGGGCGTGCGGCACACGGACGTGCCGTCACGCCCGACCCGTCCGGCTGCCGGGAATGAGCGGAGGGGACCCGAAGGGCGATTTTCACGCCGGAAAGCCAGGTTGTAAGGAGGCGGCGCTTGAGCCTCCTTACCCGTTCACCGGTGCCGGGACTGGCATATGGAAAAGAAACGCAAAGTGAACGGAACATTCACCGTGAGAACATATTTCTCCCAAACACAGCCGCAAAGCGAAAAATAGTTCAGCCAATGTAACAGCGCTGAAATTTAATTTAAATCTTGCGAACCGGATTCAGAAATCAGAAACACAGTGCACTACTGTAAGTTATTACAGATTAAAATAACGACAACCCTTAATTTATTAACAAAGGAACACAGCTGCGAAAATACGTTATTAATACAGGCGCGACCCGCCAGTGCCGCAAACACTGACAGGCCGCTGACCACAACCAACTGAACAGGAGTTGATTATGGCTGATGCACATCATAAGCCACAGGCGGTTATTTCCAAAACGCAACGTAACCTGAAAGTCGGATATACCAGCATACGTCACGAAAATTCCACCACCGACATAACTACGCGTTACAGTCGAAGCCCCAGTCTGCATCTAAAAGGCAACTGGCTGGGGGAAGTCGGATTTGAAACCGGGACACCAGTTAACGTCAAAGTGCTTCCGGGTTGCCTGATTATCCTGGCACAGGAAACCACTCCATCCGAGCCGGAGATCATGCAGGCTCTGCGTAAGGTCTGTAAACTTTCTACCCGCAAACAGCAGCAGATCGCTGATTTGATCGAGGTGATCAGTAAGCCGCAGCGACAGAACAGTAACTAACTGGTTTATAAAGTAAAACCCCAGCCACAAGGGCTGGGGTTTTATCAGTCATAACGATAGTCTAAATTAATCTTCATGTTTTCAAGATCAACGGTAACAAGACAACCATGCCATACAGGTCGCCCGCCTGTAAGCCCCTGCTCTATATAAAAACACCTTAGCTCTACTAACTTTTTGAGAAGTAAGCTATCCGTTTCTGGAGAACCCGGTAAAAACCAAGTTTTCTCGTTTTTTTTATTAATGTAATCATATAACAGCTTTGCATGATCATCTTCTGGCGACAGTTCAGCATCTAAAAATATCATTTGAGCATCTTCAGGCGCCGATTCGAATAAAATTCGCCCAATATCTGAGTACAATTCATCATCACGGGAAGTCATTTACTTACCTCCAGGTGCATTATTGAACACCTCTCTCACTGGCCTATCATTACCTATTTGATAAGTAACAGTAAAACTGTCTGGTCTTTTATTACTTCCAGTATAAGAAGGCTCTATCTTCACATTGACCAGTTTACCATCTTTCAAAGCATTGGCCCATGTATTTTCCATCTGTTTCCAAGCACTTTTATTGAGGTTACCATCCATAGGCAAAAGGTTTATTTTTTCACCAGGCCCATTAAAGATGCTAGCGATTAAATGGCCACCTTCATCACCGGAGTTACCACATTTACCCGCTTTACACTGCTGATAAGTATTCCGGTCATTCTTAGTCCAGGCTAAAGTAGCCTCAGCCGATCCAGTCCGACCTTCTGCATCAATGTTATAAGTCTTATTCCCATCAACCTTATAAACTGTGTTCGGTTCCGGCTTATTCAGCGCTTTATTCCAGGCTCCTTTCTTGCCCGAATCAACAATAACGATATTTTTTCCCGCAGTTCCAGCCGCAGGTTTCCCACCTTTACCCAACCCTCCGGTCACGGCGGCCATTGCCGCTCCCGCCAGAATTTCTGCTCTCTGGCTGTCAAGACCATACTGTTTTTCCAGCCGTTGGGCAAAGTCAGTACTGGTCACGATTCCTGATTCATCCATCTGCTGCATCAACAGAACGGATAAATCATTCTTCATTTCCCACGGAATATCTTCACCCAGCGCTCTGTCGATCGCTTCATGAACCAGCATACTGTTAGCCGGGATATCACCGTATTTCTCTTTACAGGCCGCCGCATCTGAAGCACAAGTAGCAATTAACTCATTACGTTGCTTCAGACTCAGATCTTCCATTTCTTTCACGATCTGCTTGCAATCACCACGCGCTTCACAGCCTTTGGCCTTCGCCGCAAAATCGTCAATCTGTTCAGCATGCAGGAAGTTATTATCCGCCGAATTCTTCCCGGCCTGCGCACCACTCACCGCATCCGCCGTACTGTTTCCGGCAAGCCCACCGGCAAGACCCGCCGCCAGCGTACCCAGCGTACTGATGGTCTGCTTCTCCGTTTCCGTCAGCTCGCTGACCTTCTTGCCCGGATACAGCTGCGCCATCACCAGTTGCGCCATCGCTTCACCGGTCACCGCTCCGGCGGCTCCCGCCGCCGCGTTGTTACCCGCAGCCCAGGAAGTCACCGCACCCACCACCGCATGCGCCATCGCCCGGCTGGCTTCATCCGGTGCCAGCTTGTGTATCTGCTCCGCCAGGTACGGCGCCGACGCGCCGCTTATCGCCTGAGCAAGATTGCCTCCCGCCAGTCCCTGCACCGCCGCCGTCGCCGCCTGGATTCCCTGCTGCAACGCACTGCCGGTACCGAACTGCTGCATGGCGTTGTTGTAGGCCCGCTCCGCCACATCCTTATCACTGAACGGTTTTCCTTCACGCTCCAGTTGCGCTTTCGCCTCTGCCAGCGCTGCCGGGTCTTTCTTCGCCTTCATCCCGGCGATAGTCCCTTCCGTTGTCGCGATATCCCCCACCTGACGGCCTATCTCCCCGATAAGCTGCGCTTCCTGAAGCCGCTGCTGCTCCTTCTCCTTGTCAAATATCGGGCTCAGACCGTTCGCCGCATGTTCGGTATCCCGGGAAAGCCCTGCCACATCCTGAGCCTGCTTATCCTTATCCCGGATGGTGATAGTGCCCGCTTCCACCGCCGCATGGGTCGTTGAACTGTCATGCCCCTCTCCGTTCATCCCCACCAGCAGACTGCTCGCCGCATTGCCCAGAAACTGGTCTCCCACGCTACCGCCCGTGGAAAGCCCCGCGCTCTGGTGCTCCACCTTATAGTCCGCCTGATTGTGGATATCGCTCCAGCCCAGCGTTCCCGTATCCAGACGGTTATTCTCAGGCGCTGCCGTCGAGGCTATCACAGCCCCATCCAGTTGCGTATGTTCGCCCACCGTTACATCGAAACCGCCCTTACCCGCAAACAGTCCCGTCTGCTCCTGCACCGAATCAAAATTGCTGTGCATCTTGTCCCGGCTGGCGCTGACGCTCGCCGAACCACTGGCCCCCGCACCCCAGGTCACGCTCGCCCCGGCGCTGCTGCTGCTCTGCTTCATATCATAGCGGTCGCTGTCCTGCTCGCTACGCATCGTCAGGTTACGGCCCACCTCCGCCTTTATCGACTCGCCGCTCACCTGGGCGCCCTGCAACAGCGTATCCCGCCCGCTGCTGAGACTCACCTGACGCCCCGCGTCCACCGTGGTCTCCGTATGCGTCAGACCGTTACCCTTCTCGCTTCCCCTGCTCTGGTTAACGCTCGCCGACACCGTAAAACCGGCGCTGCCCGAGCCCACCGCGATACCCACTCCCACGCTGCCGCCGCTGCTCTTATTGCTGCCGCTCAGTTGTTCGCTGTTCTGCCCCGAACTCAGGCTGATATCCCGGTTCGCCGCAAGCGCCATATCACGCCCCGCCGTCAGCTGGCTGCCCTGCACCACCAGGTCGCCGCCCTGGCCGTTACCGTCGCCCGTGGCACGGATGGTCATATCCCGGCCCGCCGTTAAGGTGCTTCCGGAGGACGTACGCTGCTCCAGCCGGCTTTCCGACGTCGATTTCTGGCTGCCGTAGCTCAGCATCACCCCGACGGTATTACCGTCCTTTTTATCGTCCGACACCGCCGCCAGCCTGCCGGCCTGTGCCGCCTGATAGCCGGTCAGCGCCGCCTGAGTCCCCTTCAGCGCCGCCAGCCGGCCATCGTCCTCTTTCTTCGCTGAACGGGCCTGTTCCGTCGCCGTGTTCAGCGCGCTGCCCACCGACCCCGAAAGCGCAAGCCGAAGCCCGCTGCTCTTCGTCTCGGTCTTCGTCAGCTCAGTATGGCTGTTCTGCGCCGCCGTTATCGCCACATCGCGACCGGTAATGCTGATATCCTGACCCGCCACCACATCGCTGCCGTGAATTGAGGCCAGATTCCCGGCGCTCAGCGAGACATTCCCGCCGCTGCTGCCAACGGTGCTGCCCTTCTGTATATTACTGTCGCTTTCGGTACTCACCTTCTGGCTCAGGCTTCCCACCGTAAACCCGATACCGCCGGTGCTCATCAGCCCCGACTTTTTCTTCTGTTTCACCAGCGTGTCGTGCTGCGCCTCTTCCACCGTGGTCAGGGTCAGGTTATTCCCCGCCGCCAGACTCACATCGCCGGTGCCCACCACATTGCTGCCCTGCACCGTCAGATCCCGACCGGCCTGCATCTGTACGCTGTCGCCGCTCACCGTCGTGCTCTGCGCTTCGCGCTGCGAGGTGTTGCCGTACAGCTCATGCTTCGTCTTCGACAGGAAACCGGAGCTGGTCCATTTACTGCGCCCCTCGTGATCGTAAGTGGCTTCGCCGCTGGTCAGATTAATATCACGCCCGGCCTGCGCCGTTAACGCATCGCCCGCGCTTATCTCCGCCGCCCGGGCGTTGATATCCCGGCCTGCGGCAATCGCAAGCACCCCGCCCGCATCAATGCGGCTTCCCGCTTCCTGAGTGGACAGCGTACGATCGTATCGCTTGCTGTCGCGGGTATAGTCGGTGGCATGGCTCAGGCGCTGGGTATCCAGGTTCAGATCGCGCCCGGCGATAATCTGCGTCGTACTCTCCTGGCCCCGGTTAATCAGCTCGCTTGCCGTCAGGGTGATATCATTCATCGCCTTCAGCGTCAGCTCGCCTTTATCGTTCTGAACGTAAATACCGGCGCTGCGGTCCAGCCAGGCTTCGGTTCCGGCGCTGCCGCCTTCAGTGCGGCTGATAATATCGTGCCCCGCCTGCAACGTCAGGCTGTCCTGAGCCAGCAGCGTACCGCCGCTGTTGATAATGTCGTTATCGGTAAGCACCGTGACCGACTTGCCCTGCACAAAACCCTGATTGGTCAGGTTATCGGCACTGATCTGCGTCATTTCACGTCCGCTGATGGTACCGCTGTTAGTGACATCGCCGCGGCTGACCAGCTGCACCTGATTACCGGAAAGCAGCGCGCCGCCGCTAGCAGAAGGTTACAGCGGGCACCCATCCCGGCCTGAAAATCGCCGGAGCGTTCCTGGCTGCCAGGGTCAGCCCGACAGGGATGTCGGGCTGAGGGCGTGCGGCACACGGACGTGCCGTCACGCCCGACCCGTCCGGCTGCCGGGAATGAGCGGAGGGGACCCGAAGGGCGATTTTCACGCCGGAAAGCCAGGTTGTAAGGAGGCGGCGCTTGAGCCTCCTTACCCGTTCACCGATGCCGGAACTGACAGAGAAAAAATAATCTTAAAGTGAACGGAATATTCCACCGTATGAACATATGACTCCCTGACTCCTCAGCGAAAAGCATTTTCCGCCAGTGAAACTGGCACTGCAAACAAATCATCACCCTGAAGGGCGGCTGGCTCGATGACTCGGGGTTTGTGACCGGCACAGCGCTTAAACCGGGCTGCCTAGTACTTACCGCCCAGGAGCCTGTGCAGGGACCGGAACTGATGCAGGCGCTGCGCAAGATCTGTAAGCTCTCCGCCCGCAAGCAGCAACAGGTCACTGATTTGATCGAGGTGATCAGTAGGCCACAGAAGCAGAACGGTAACTGACGGGTATATAAAGTAAAATCCCGCCGGTAAAGGGCGGGATTTTTATGAAGATCACTTAGCATCTGTGGGAGGTTTTTTTCGGGCTTTGCGTTCATCTATTTTGGCAAAAAGCCACGATCTAAATGCAGCCGCTGTTCCTGCAATAACACTGGCAACTAAAACATGTTCAATATCTGATTGTTTGATATTAACTTCATGGCTAATAACAAACTTTACAGTTATCAGAGCCAAGGAGAAAAATATTAAGCAGCAGAAAACCATATACGCAATGCTTAGAAACAGTAAGCCTACAGTAGCTTTATTTTTTCGTTCCATTTATTTCATCCTTAACTGCATTGCTGATAAATTCACCACCTATGGTACCAATAATATCACCAGCGGGAACCGACCCAGAACCTAAAACAGGGCTAAATACAGGTGGTGCAACTACTCCAACTACTGTACCAAATGCCCAACCAGCACCAGTACCAGCCAGGGCTCCTTTATCAGGGCCATCGGTAAACAACGTCCCTCCTGCTGCAATGCCTGCGTTCTGCCAGATATCACGCCCCGGAGCCAGAGCCCCGGTAATACCCGCCGAGACACTTCCCCAGTAATCCCAAGTTTTATTTTCATTGCCTGGTTTGCTCAAGTCGTACCACTGATAAGTACCATTGGCAATTTCCGCGATTACTGCACCACCAACAACTTTACTTACTGAAGCTGCCGGCCCTAAATAAGCCGCTCCCGATATCAGAACTCCATCCTTATATCCATTCACTATAACTTTCGTGATATTTGCCCCTTCTGGCAAATCCCCCTTCGCCAGCTTATTCAGGCCTGCCTGTTTCTGTTCCGGGGTTAAGTTATTTTCTTCAGCATACTGATTCCAGGAAGCAACCGCCTGTCCGTAATTCATCATCCCTGATGGCAGGCTCATCGCGTTATTCTCCGCCGAGTTTTTACCCGCCTGCGCTCCCGCCACCGCGTCTGCCGTACTGCCTCCCGCCAGCCCACCCGCAAGACCCGCCGCCAGTGTGGCTAACGTACTGATCGTCTGCTTCTCGCTTTCGCTCAGATCCTTCACATCCCGGCCATAAATATTCAGCGCCAGCATACCTGCCGCTTCACCCGTGGCCGCACCTGCCGCGCCCGACAGCGCATTATCCCCCTTCGCCAGCGCCAGCGCCGCACCCACCACCGCATGTGCCATCAGACGTCCGGCACCATTTTCCTCCGGGATTGTTTTCGCTATCACATTGGCGATATACGGTGCCGAAGCCCCCGCCAGCGCCTTCGACAAATCTCCTCCCGCCAGACCCTGCACCGCCGCCGTCGCTGCCTGGATTCCCTGCTGCAACGCACTGCCGGTACCGAACTGCTGCATGGCGTTGTTGTAGGCCCGCTCCGCCACATCCTTATCACTGAACGGTTTTCCTTCACGCTCCAGCTGTGCCTTCGCCTCTGCCAGCGCTGCCGGGTCTTTCTTCGCCTTCATCCCGGCGATAGTCCCTTCCGTTGTCGCGATATCCCCCACCTGACGGCCTATCTCCCCGATAAGCTGCGCTTCCTGAAGCCGCTGCTGCTCCTTCTCCTTGTCAAATATCGGGCTCAGACCATTCGCCGCATGGTCGGTGTCCCGGGAAAGCCCTGCCACATCCTGAGCCTGCTTATCCTTATCCCGGATGGTGATGGCCCCGTCGCTAACGGCGGCATGCGTGGTACTGCTGTCATGCCCCTCGCCGTTCATCCCTACCAGCAGGCTGCTCGCCGCATTGCCCAGAAACTGGTCTCCCACGCTACCGCCCGTGGAAAGCCCCGCGCTCTGGTGCTCCACCTTATAGTCCGCCTGATTGTGGATATCGCTCCAGCCCAGCGTTCCCGTATCCAGACGGTTATTCTCAGGCGATGCCGTCGAGGCTATCACTGCCCCATCCAGCTGGGTATGCTCGCCCACCGTCACATCGAAGCCGCCCTTACCCGCAAACAGTCCCGTCTGCTCCTGCACCGAATCAAAATTGCTGTGCATCTTGTCCCGGCTGGCGCTCACGCTCGCCGAACCGCTGGCCCCCTCTCCCCAGGTGACGCTCGCGCCGGCGCTGCTGCTGCTCTGCTTCATATCATAGCGGTCGCTGTCCTGCTCGCTACGCATCGTCAGATTGCGCCCCACCTCCGCCTTTATCGACTCCCCGCTCACCTGGGCGCCCTGCAACAGCGTATCCCGCCCGCTGCTGATATTCACCTGACGCCCCGCGTCCACCGTGGTCTCCGTATGCGTCAGACCGTTACCCTTCTCGCGACCCTGACTCTGGTTTACGCTCGCCGACACCGTAAAACCGGCGCTGCCCGAGCCCACCGCGATACCCACACCCACGCTGCCGCCGCTGCTCTTATTGCTGCCGCTCAGTTGGTCGCTGTTCTGCCCCGAACTCAGGCTGATATCCCGGTTCGCCGCAAGCGCCATATCGCGCCCCGCCGTCAGCTGGCTGCCCTGCACCACCAGATCGCCTCCCTGACCGCTGGCGTCTCCCGTAGCCCGGATGGTCATATCCCGGCCCGCCGTTAAGGTGCTTCCGGAGGACGTACGCTGCTCCAGCCGGCTTTCCGACGTCGATTTCTGGCTGCCGTAACTCAGCATTACCCCGACGGTATTACCGTCCTTTTTATCGTCCGACACCGCCGCCAGCCTGCCAGCCTGTGCCGCCTGATAGCCGGTCAGCGCCGCCTGAGTCCCCTTCAGCGCCGCCAGCCGGCCATCATCATCCTCTTTACCTGCCGCCCGCGCCTGCTGCGTCGCCGTGTTCAGCGCGCTGCCCACCGACCCCGAAAGTCCCAGCGTCAACCCGCTACTCTTCGTCTCGGTCTTCGTCAGCTCAGTATGGCTGTTCTGCGCCGCCGTTATCGCCACATCGCGACCGGTAATGCTGATATCCTGACCCGCCACCACATCGCTGCCGTGAACCGAGGCCAGATTCCCGGCGCTCAGCGACACATTCCCGGCGCTGCTGCCAACGGTGCTGCCCTTCTGAATATTACTGTCGCTTTCGGTACTCACCTTCTGACTCAGGCTTCCCACCGTAAACCCGATACCGCCGGTGCTCATCAGCCCCGACTTTTTCTTCTGCTTCACCAGCGTGTCGTGCTGCGCCTCTTCCACCGTGGTCAGGGTCAGGTTATTCCCCGCCGCCAGACTCACATCGCCGGTGCCCACCACATTGCTGCCCTGCACCGTCAGATCCCGACCGGCCTGCATCTGGACGCTGTCACCGCTCACCGTCGTGCTCTGCGCTTCGCGCTGCGAGGTGTTGCCGTACAGCTCATGCTTCGTCTTCGACAGGAAACCGGAGCTGGTCCATTTACTGCGCCCCTCGTGATCGTAAGTGGCTTCGCCGCTGGTCAGATTAATATCACGCCCGGCCTGCGCCGTTAACGCATCGCCCGCGCTTATCTCCGCCGCCCGGGCGTTGATATCCCGGCCTGCGGCAATCGCAAGCACCCCGCCCGCATCAATGCGGCTTCCCGCTTCCTGAGTGGACAGCGTACGATCGTATCGCTTGCTGTCGCGGGTATAGTCGGTGGCATGGCTCAGGCGCTGGGTATCCAGGTTCAAATCGCGCCCGGCGATAATCTGCGTCGTACTCTCCTGGCCCCGGTTAATCAGCTCGCTTGCCGTCAGGGTGATATCATTCATCGCCTTCAGCGTCAGCTCGCCTTTATCGTTCTGAACGTAAATACCGGCGCTGCGGTCCAGCCAGGCTTCGGTTCCGGCGCTGCCGCCTTCAGTGCGGCTGATAATATCGTGCCCCGCCTGCAACGTCAGGCTGTCCCGGGCCAGCAGCGTACCGCCGCTGTTGATAATGTCGTTATCGGTAAGCACCGTGACCGACTTGCCCTGCACAAAACCCTGATTGGTCAGGTTATCGGCACTGATCTGCGTCATTTCACGTCCGCTGATGGTACCGCTGTTAGTGACATCGCCGCGGCTGACCAGCTGCACCTGATTACCGGAAAGCAGCGCGCCGCCGCCGCTTAAGTCTCCCGCCTTAACCCGCACATAGAGCTGAGGGACGCTCACCACCTCCTGGCTTCCATCCGGCAGGGTGACGGTCTGATTCACCATCCAAACCATATCGCTGGTCAGTAGCGCCATCTGCTCCTGACTCAGCGCCACGCCGGGCGCCAGCCCATACTTTTCAGCAAAGGCCTTGCCGTTATTCAGCAGCCATTTGTACTGTTCATTGTCATCATTCATGCCCGGCAGGAAACGCGAACCGGTCGCCTGCATCAGCTGGTCGCGCACCAGGCGCTGCTCATAGTAACCATCACCCAGTCGTTTATGCAGTTGATCGCCCCAGATATCCTGGCTGCTGAGCCATTTTTTGCCGTCGGTAAAACGGCTGTCGGTCTCTACCAGCCAGCGGCTGTCGCTGCCGGGATGCACCGCAAACAGGCTGTTGTCGGGAAGTTCAGTATCAGGCGCCACGCTACGCGCCACCAGCTCGCTGTCGGTACCTGGAAGGTTGATCGGAATATCGGTAATGCCGCCCGGCCGCGATTCCTGAAGTTCGCCGGCGCCGCTAACGGAAGATCCATTAATCGATACCGTGCCGCTACCGGCAGCCTGACCGCCAGGCGCTACGCCGTTCTCTACGGCGTCGGCGTCTACCCGTGCGCCGTTCTGGTCACGCCCCGCCACGCTCTGGCCCGCTCCCTGCCCGGCCTGCTGCTGGATGGTCATCAGCCCCATCCCCAACGCCTCCTGGCGGTTATTACCGTCGTACACATCCCAGCGTTCGCGCGTTTTCCAGTCACCGCCCCCCTTATAGTAAGAGATGGCATCACCGATCTCTTCGATGCGGCGTACGCCCTGGGTTTCCTGGTTGTCCGGATTCGCCACCTGAACCGCAAGGGTACCGCCCGCCACGATTTTACTGTCCTGATTGGTCAGGGTATCTCCCGTAAGGGTCATCCCCTTACCGCTGCGCAGTACCGCCGCGTCGTGACTGACTACCTGCGTCTCATAGACGTAAGTTTTATATTTGTATTCGTAGTAGTGTTTACTGACCAGTCCATTAAGGAAAAAGCGAATACGTTTGCTGGTCTCTTTCCCCAGGAAAACCCCCAGGTTCTTACTGCCGTCCTCATTAATGGCGTAGCGAACGTCCCCTTCCCAGGGTCCCAGCTTGTAACGCTTACCGTCACCGCCGAAGCAGGCGCCGTCGCCGTCGCCTTCGCAATACTGGAACTCATCCACTTCATCGGAAACCCAGACAAGGACGGGTTCATCGCTTAACAGCAGATGAATATCCCGGTTTTCGATCTGCGTGGCGCTCAGACTCAGCGCCCCCATGGCTTCAATATCGGCGCTCAGGTTCTGGACTTTTGCCGCCAGCCCGGAAAGCGCGCCATCCTGTGACAGCGCGCCGCCAATCGCCATATCGCCGTCGCTGTATATCATCGCCCGGTCACGGTTTTCCAGAGTGCCCACGGCAAGGGTGACCTGCTGGCGACCCGCGATAACCGCCGCTTTGCCGCTGGCTGCGTCTTTATCATTCACCAGGGTACGCGCATCAATCAGCAGGCGATCGCCATAAATACGGCCGGTGCCGGTGTTGTGCAATTGACCTGCGGTGATCCAGTTCTCGCCGCCGTCCAGCAGGCCGGTATTCAGCAGTTCATCAACCCGAATACGGGTCTGATTACCGTTAATTTCGCCGTCGACGGTGTTTTCCAGACGCGGCGCGGTCAGAGCCAGCAGCCCCAGCGCCGTAATTTCCCCCCGGTTGGTCAGCCCGCCTTTAGCGTTCAGGGTGATATCGCCATTGCTCGCCAGGCTGCCATCCTGAACCAGGCTCTGGTTTGTGGTTAACGTCAGAGCGCGCTCCGCCGCGATATGGCCAACGCCCGTTACGCTGTCCGCCTGAACCGCGGCGCTATCCTGAGAAACCAGATCGCCGCCCTGGTTCTGCAACGCGAGCTGCGCCCCTTTTACCTCCAGCCCCTGCTGTGAAGAGATCAGGCCGCTTCGGTTATCCAGGGCGGCCCGAATATCCGCGGCCAGCCGCATGGCGGCGCGTAGCGCCCCGTTCTGGTTATTGAGCGTCCCCGCCTTCAGGGTCAGGCTGCCTGCCTCAATGCCCTTGCTCTGGCTTCGGGTCTGCTGGTTATCGATAGCCGCAGCGTTAAGCGTCAGGGCGTCATTCGCCTTAATAAATCCCTGCTGATTATTGAGGTTGCCGGAAAGAATCGCCTCGCCACGGGTCAGTGCGAACAGGCGCCCCAGCCGGTTATCCAGACTGGCCGCATTAAGCGTCAGGCTGCCGCCGGAAAGCAGGTTGCCGCTGCGGTTATCGACCTGGGTCGCACGTAGCGCCAGCATCTGATTGCCCTGAAGCGTGCCGCTCTGGTTGTTCAGCAGCCCGCTCGCCAGATTGAGGGTTTTATTCGCCAGCATCAGTCCCTGCTGGTTAATCAACTGACCGCCATTAAGCTCCACATCCATGCTGCCTGCGGCCTGAAGCTGACCGCCGGTATTATCCAGCGACTGACCTTCCAGACTAAGGTTATCCAGGGCGTTGATCTGCCCCTGGCGATTGTTCCAGCCGTCAGCGCGCGCATCCAGGCTTCCGGCAGCGATAAGTCCCTTGTGGTTATCCACCTCGCCGCTGCGAAGCCGCAACGTTTCTCCGGCCCGCAGCCCGGTGCTGCTACTGCTGGTCTCTGCGTTGACTAACGCGCCGCCGCCGGTGTCCAGATCGAGCGCCCGGTTCGCCTGAATCAGACCGGTGCTGTTATCCACCGCCGCCGTTCTGAAGACCAGGTTCTCGCCACTGATAAGCCCTGCCCGGTTATTTAATGCACCGCTGTCAACGGTCAGGAGGTTCGCGGCGGTAAGCCGCCCGGAAGCGTTGCTCAACGCGCCCGTGAGCTGGAGCGTCGCGTCGCCGCCCGCCGCCAGCAGGCGTCCCCGGCTGTTATCCAGGCTTTCCGCCGTAAGCGCCAGGTTAAGACTGCTCTCCATCACGCCGTCCTGATTGTTGACGACGTCCGTAGCGCTGACGGTTAGCGAACCGCCGGGCGTGGTGAGCGTACCCTGGCGGTTATCCAGAGCGCGACTTTGCAGACTGATACCCTGGCGGGCGGCGATACGGCCCGACTGGTTATCGAGCATTCCCGTAAGCCGCAGCGTCGCCGCGCCATCGGCAGCCAGAAGCGTACCACCGGCGTTGTTCAGCGAGCCGCCGTCCACCGCCAGCGCGCTGGCGCTTTGCAGTACGCCCTGCTGATTATTCAACGCGTCTGCGATCGTCAGTTCCAGCCGTTCGCTTCCGGCGCTGAATAACCCCAGTCGATTATCCAGCGAGGCGCTTGTCAGCCGCAGCCAGCGATCGGTTCCCGTCTGACCGTTTTGGTTATCCCAGGCGGTGACGCTGGCATCCAGGATTCCCGCCGCAATCAGGCCCGCGTTGTTATTCACCGCGCCGCCGCGAATTACGATGGCTCCCGCGCTGCGGATACCGCCGTTCTCAAGAGTATCGCTGTTATCCACCCCTTGTGAGTCGGTGGTTAGCGTAAGCGAATCCCGGGCCTGCAACAGGCCCTGCCGATTGTTAAAGGCCGCGCTGCGGATGGTTGCCTGGCGCGCCACGATCTCTCCGCCAGCGTTATCCACCTTATCGCTGAAGGTCAGTGAAAGCGGCCCGGCGGCGCTGTTCACCGTGCCCTGCTGGTTGTTCAGCGTGGTTCCCGACAGCGTGAATCCTCCCTGAGAGATCAGCTTACCGTCAGTATTATCCAATCCGCCGCGCAGAATCAGCCGGGCCTGGCCGTTGCCACTCTGAAGCAGCGTTGCGCCCCGGTGCGCCAGGGAGTCCCCGGTTATCTCAACCTGTTTGCCCTGAGTCCAGGCATTATTAAGCGTCAGCGTCAGCGCCGCTATCCGCAGGGCGCCATCACTCACCACGGTGCCGCTATCGCCGGAAAGCGTCGTCGCACTAATATCCAGCGCGCCATCGCCCTGCAAAATGACTTTGCCCTGACGGTTATTCAGCGCCCCGGCGGCAATATGCATATCCCCGGCGAAAGCGCCAAGCTGCCCCTGAAGGTTGCTGAGCGAATTGGCCCGAAGGCTCATTCCCCCGGCCGATGTCAGAGAGCCGCCATCGTTATCCAGACGTCCGGTATCGATCGCAAGCGTTGTGGTACCAGTCTGGGCTATGCTTCCCTGGCGGTTACTGATGTCCGATGACGAAAGCGTAAGGCGTTCCCCCTGAAGCGAACCGCCGTCGTTATTTAGCTTTCCGCGACTGGCGGCAGAAAGCCGCTGGCTCGCCGCCAGCTGCGCGCTTCGGGTATCGATATCGCCCTGTTTCGCGCTCAGGGCGATATCGCCCGCCTGAGCCTGAGCCCCCTGTAAATCAAGCTGAGCGCCATCGACGTCGATGCGATCCCTGGCCAGCAGTTTGCCCCTGGCGCTCACCTGGCCGCTGGCATTCAGGGCAAGCCGTCCCGCCTGACTCGCTTTACCCTGTTCATCCACGCCAGCCGCCGTGACGCTTTCCCGGGTCGCCGTTATTCGTGATGCGTTGATTTGCGCATCCCCGCCTGCAAGCAGGCCGCCGCTGTGGGTTAACGCGCCGCTGGCGTCCAGCTTCATGGCGCCCCGGCTTCGCAATTGTCCGCTGTTATTGATATCGGTGGCGGCAAGCGCCATTGTTCCCTGACCGTTGATGCGACCGCTATTGGTTAACTGGCCATCGGCGCTCAGGCTGAATTCGCCAACCCCAGCCCCAATTTCACCGGCGTTACGCACACCGACGCCTCGCTCGGTGCCTACCAGCGCGATTTTTCCGGCGTACATACCGCCAAGCGCCGCCACATCCAGCGCAAAAGCGGGTTTATCCCGGCCGTCATCCGCTTTCACCCGGGTAACATTGCCCTGAACATCGGTCTGATTCCGCCCGGTAGTCACCTGTAAATTATTGGCCTGCAACCGGGCGTTCACGGTCACAGAACGGGCGATCAGCTGCGTGTAGTCACTCTGATCGTTCATACCGCCGCCTTCTACGCGAATCTGTCCGCCGTCAACGTCAAAGCCCTTTAGCTGGCCGTTTTCAATGCGGCTGGCGCCGGTGGTCAGAGTGGAACGATTCGCGTTGATAAAACCGCACCCGCTACAGGTAATACCCGCCGGGTTCGCGATAATCACATCGGCCTTTTTTCCGGCGACTTCCACAAAACCATTTAACTGGCTGGGGTTGCGGCTGTTGACTTCATTCAGAATGACTTTCGCCTCGCCTTTGGCTAACCAGGGGTTAGCCGCCACTATGCCTGCAAGCTGGGTCTTTGTGTTGACGCTGCTGTTATTCAGAATGGCCCCGCGTTTGTCGACATCAAACTGGCTGAACTTGTTATGGGAGAGACCTTTGTCGTTCGGTGTCTGAATATTAACCTGCGGCAATCCGTTGGCGGCGTTAACGACGGTCGGTTGCTGATGCCCTGCCGCGCCTTTATCGGCAACGATACCTGCCGCCTGCGCGCCGCCTACCAGCCCGGAAGCCAGCCACAATGCGAAACTAAGCGGCGTAATTCTGGCGCACAGACTGCCCCCCCGACGGCCTGACCCGCCACCACAGGCACCGCCGTGAGCTCTGGCCAGTTCAGAAACCACCACCAGCATCCGGCGCGCCCGGTTAAAGACGATGCGATAACATAACTTATTCATACAGACTCCCTGTCTCTCCCTGAAAGGAGCAAGAAACTAGTATTGCCAGCTCAGGCTAAAGCCGAGCGTCACCGGATCGGTTTCAAAACCGGAAGGTTTGGACAGCGGTATTCCGGCAAACAGGTCATAGCCGGCGCTTAGCGGCGCGATATTGCCGCGCACCCCAGCGACAGCGCCGGCCAGATGGCGGCCAATCAGGCCATAACCATCGCTGCTGCCGCCCACTTCTCCGTAGTCGGCGCCCAGATAGAACTCCTGCTGCGGCACTGGCGTCTGAAAGATTAGAGTATTTTGCAGATACCAGCCATGGCTGGCGCTCAGGGTGCGCTCTCCGTCAAATCCGCGTACCGTCCAGCGGTTACCAATAGATATCTGATCCTGAGGCGTAAGCGGCGTGGTAGAGGTCTGACGTAGCCAGTTGAGCTGCCAACGAAAACGCTGTTCGCCAATGGCAAACGGCCAGTTAAGCGCCGCACTCCAGGTCAAAATTTTGGCCCGGTCAGTCGCGTAGCCATCGCCTTCTCTCAGCTCTTCATAAGCAGGCATGGCGCCAAACCAGCGCACGCCGCGCTGAAAAGTGACGCCGCCATCCAATGTGGCGTTGCCGATGTAGTGACGGTGATTAAGCCCCAGTTGCCAGGCGCTGGTGCGCCGACGTTGCACTTCCACTTCGGTATCATTGATAAAGTTGCGGGTTTCACGCCACAGCACGCCATAGCGCAGGGTGGTTTTACTGGCGCTCCCACGCTGAATCACCCGGCTCAACCCGGCGTTCAGGTTTTCGCTTTTACCAGAATAGCGAATATCACCGGCCTGCCCGGCCACGGTCTGAACGTAGTCCGATTTACCGGCGTTAATATCAAACAGCCAGTATCCAAAAGGCACCGAATAGTGGCCGCTCAGGCTTTTGGTCTGTTTTTCGCCCTTAAAGCCCAAATCATGGGTCGCGGATACATACAGCAGATCGCTAAGCGCCAGAGGATTATCCAGCGCCAGCATCATTCCGCCCTGATAGCGCCCGGTGCTTTCGGTTCCGGAATCATCAAGCCAGGCATTGACGTGCCAGAGCCGTTGCTGACGACGGGAGATAACGACATCGCTTTCGCCTGGTTTATCGCCCGGCACAATCTCCATACTGGCCTCTACCACCGGCAGGCGCTGCATATTTTCCAGCCCCTGCTCAATGTCGCGCAGATCCAGTAATTTCCCCTCCCGAGCCGGCATCGCGCTGTACAACAGGGCGCGGGCGTCGGAACCATCGGCATAGCGGACATGGCGAATTCGCCCGGGCACCAGAGTCAGTTTCAACTCGCCGCTACGCAGATCCTGCTGCGGCGCCAGCACTCGCGAAGTTACCCAACCGTGCTCGATCAGACGGTTCTGAATACGGCCCATTAGCTGGTTGATGCCGTTAACCCCCAGGCAGCGTCCTACGCCGCCATCGGCAATGCGCTGGAGCGGTAGCCAGTGGGGAAAAGCCTCGCCGCCTGTCAGGCTAATGCGCTTTAACGTAAAACAGGGAGATTCTTCGGGGAAAGGGCCATCGACATCCGGCAATGTCTGCTGCAAATGAATATCCGGCGCCCGGGGCGCGAGTTGTTCTTCCACAACGTCGCGCTGAGTGCGTTGATGTTGCTGCTGTTGGTTAAATATACGCTCGTCCGGCGCGGCCGCTACCTGAAATGCCATCAGGATATAAATAGCGGCGCTATATTTTCGCACAAGTGTGCAGGGCTGCCCCATTTTTCTGCTTCCTTGTAGAAAAATTTGATGAAAAAAGATGTAGTGTCATTTTTACAGGAAACGTTTTAACTCTCCCGGAAGGAGCGGTCAAGTATTACACCGATAATTTATTGCATGGACTGCCATAAGTCTAAAAAAATGAAAATAACACCAGGTCACTATGCTGCCGTTCGTTACTTAAGAACAACGATAAAAATAAGATTTTTCTCCACATCAAATTGATGTGAACATCATTGCGTCTTTTTCATATCAAATAGTTTCCACTAAAAAGTTATTAGATTAAGTTACATAAAAAACTCACACTCAACCAAACACCAAAACCAGAAAAAACCTAAACTATAAATAAGTTACAGGATTTAACTCACACATCTCTCCTGACCTCTTCCATAAACACTTATCAGAGACCATGTTATAAACAAAAAGATTATACAGAAAAATCCTGGTCCTTTTTCACCACAGCAGACGCCTGTATGAATAACAGGCATCCGCCATACCGGGGTTCATTACATGCCTAATCCCCGACTCCCGATTTCATTAATTTTCCCGGCGGTAAAGCGCCCTTCCCACGTTATTTCATAATCCTCAGATGGAAAATCCGCAGGTGAAGCGCCGCGTTCAAAAGCTTCCCGTACCCGTTGCGCATATTGCCCGTTTTTCTCGCACATGGGCGCCACGGGAATATACATCACATTACCCCACCCCCGCTGATTTTCCACTGGCGCTACCGCGTGTATCAGATCGCAGTGCCACCACACCGAATCCCCGGCCTGCAGGGAAGGGATCGAACACAGCCCGTTAATCAGGTGCGGATGCCACTGTGCCGACACCGGCAGCACTTTGCCCGGCGCCACGCCGCACAGTTCATCTTCCGGTACATCGCTCAATAGCGGACGCAGCAGGATATACGCCATCGCCAGCGGTGTGGGAACCACGTGCAGCAACCCCTGCCCTGTTTCCATATCCGACAGCGCCGTCCAGCCCTGGAAGGTACGAAACGCCGAACAGGTGGTGGTATTCTCCATCTGATATTCATCCGCCTGCGGTCGCCATGCGGCATTCCAGGGATCGTACTCCGCCAGCCGACCGTCAAAGATACGGGCAAACACCTTCTGATATGCGGGCGACAGCCAGCGCTCCAGCGCTCCGGAATCGGTATGCGCTCCCAGCCCCTGCGAACAGGTACCCGGCGGTCGCCTGCGAATCCGATCCGGATAAATAATATTATTATCCGGGTCAAACCAGCGCCCCTGCGGTGATTCGAAAGTCCAGAGACGGTTAAGGGAAGACTGTACCCGGGCAATGGCCGGGCTCTGACGCGCCAGCATCTGCGAGGGGGACCAGTAAATGGGGAAGATCTCCGGTCTGGATGCCGCCAGTGAGCCAAAAAAATCATCCCCCGGCCCCCGGTACTGCCGATCGAAATGGTTATCGTCCAGATAGTCCATCATGGCCTTGTCTAACGCCCGCGCCTGCTCCCGGGGAAATGTCTGGCGAACCACCACACAGCCGCGCCGCTGGATTAACGCTTTCTGCTGTTCAGTGATACCGCCTTCCATAAGCTGCTGTTGCTCGATCTCAGGCCAGGCGCTGCCGGTTTCCGCTTCCTGAGCCCGGGCATCGGCAATCTCCCTTTCAACGACAGCGCATACCTGTTCAAACAGGGCCTCCACATCTCCTATTTGGGTGCGCAGCGCCCGCTTCATCTCGACAATATTCTTTTTATAATCAACAGGTAATACCGATGACGCGAATGAATAATCCATAAACACCTCCGGGGTAACGCCCATAAAACCTTCAAATGAAAGCATGACACATTTCATTCACAATAAATTAACCCTAAAAATAGCAAAGTCTTCCACCGCCGTTTTAGAGCAGGTTCACGGTTTTGCGCCACTGTTAAAGAGGAAATGATGAGTAAATAATTGAGGAACAGAAATGTTTCCAGATAGCATAATAAAATCAGTAAGATAGTTATCACACCCGCTTATCATGGAGAAGCGCTGGCATAGGGACGATATAAAATTAATTATTTTCAATAAGATATGATTATTCGCATTTTATAAAAGAGGAAGTCAATCGGTTAAAGTCATCAATATATAAACTCCCCTTTTATCGCCATACTGAGGCTACAGAAAACGACCAGGGAGACTCAGTATGAACGGCCGCACCGTACGCCACTTCTACCAGCGTTATTTCACCGCCACGGCTCGCTATAGCACGCGTCTGTTCCGCTGCATGACGCCCACCCGTAAGACGGAGCTGCTGGAGTTCCTGATGCAAACCCATTTGAGAGAGTGAGCAGGGCGATCGCTGGTTATTACGCTCCTGCCCATAAAAAAACACCCCTGATAACGCCATGCTCCTGCTCAGGAGGATTATCAGGGGTGTTTTTTATATCGCCACGGAAATACCGGACACTCTAAGGGTGTATCGATGTTATTCGTCTGCCAGGAGGTTCTGAAAAAATCAACATCACACGGCTTAATCCCACAGATCGCGCCCCCGGACCAGGTTCAACTTGTTCGCCATCATCCAGACCGCGCGCTCGCTTCGTCCAGAAAGGCCAGGATTTTGCCATCAGACAACATCCTGACACTGCATATCTGTACCGATTGTATCAGTCCGCACCAGGATGAATTATTTTACGGCGCAGTTGCCTGCTGTTTTATCAGCATATAGCGATTCAGTAACTGATTAATGTGCATATAGACCTGAGGTTTAGCGGAGGTGTCAGTCTCCAGAGCGGACACTGTAGTGACCAATATTACTTGACCACTGCACTTTGGGGATGACTTGCTATTCCGCTCTTTATCAACGGGTTCAGTATGATATGATGGATTTATAGCCACTCCATGACTGAGGGATTATGGGAAAGGGATATTTTCTTTACGACAGAGATGAAACAACCTGCGGTGGCCGTATTCTCGGCGGGGCTCCTGATGATACCTATATGGGCAGACAGCGAGTCCGGGAAGGTGATCCAGTGTCATGCGGGAAGTATAAGGGAACCTTCCGGGTATGTGGCGGAATGGGTGATACCTGGTCCGTCGGCGGCGCCCCCCTGCAGTGGGCTGGCTCTATAGAGAGTTTCAGCTCCTGTCCCTGCCGGGCCCGTTTTATTCCGTCAATGCTCACCGACACCTATGACTATAACTGCAATAAAGGGCTGGCGGTTCAACGGGAAAAGAGCGCGGAAAAAAAACAACAGGCAGCCCTTCTGCCTGCTTACCTGACCGGGGAAAAAGCGCCCTCCGGATTTGTTCCTGATTATCCTGTGTTACGTAATACCCATGATTTTCCGGATGAAGCCCTCCGAGCTCTTCTGCGGCAAAATAATCAGGATGTGATGCTGCTGACGCTTCCTGAAGCGTTTGAAGTTCTCTCCTCATGGGGAATGTGGAAATCAGGCTGGGTCAGCATCACTGAAACGGAGGCTGGCCAGTTCGTGGTTAACTACGGCGTGAATATCAAGGATGTAGTCACCACATCCATGGTTATCAGCCAGCTGGGAAGTTTTGGTATCAAAGCCACAACCTACGTCAACCACAAGGGCACAGAGCTGATTAAGATTAGCGGCTATCCGGGGATCAGAAAGATACTCAACGCCCCTGTGTTTGCTGCAAAGAATCCCAAAATAGTCGATTTGGGTATCGGGAAATATGGTTTAAAAAATGCCATTATCAGCGGTGCCCGTTTGACGTTCTATGTAGCTGCTGCATACCGGACGGTGGATTACATACTTAACGATGAGACCTCACTGGCAAAGTTTTTGGGTTCGCTGGCGACAGATGCTATTAAAATAGGTATTGTAGCCTCCATTAGTTGGGGAATAGGTATAGGGATGGCAGCTATTACCGGAATTGTTGCCATTAATTTAGGCGCGGTAGTCATTGTTAGCTTTGGGGCTGCTCTGGCGTTACAGTCTCTGGATGAAAAATTTGGTATCACTGACAAACTCGTCATATATCTGGAACACTCACAACAGGAGTTTGTGGAAAAATCTCGCGAAATCGAAAGTGGATTGTTGGATTTGGGGGCAATGTTTACCGATAAAATGCTGGATAAAGGAAGAGAGGTCTTAGTAAGCGAGATAAGAAAATACATTCGTGAAAGAATACAAGATATAACTCCCGGGGTCCTTTAATGAATAAATTAACATTACGCGAGAGATTATCAGCGGCGTTCGTTTTACTGTCCACCCTGCTCATACCCGGCATCTGTACATACTTTTCCTTGAATGACATCGCAGTTTATTTCTCCTACCCTAAAACACTCACTTTCTCTTATTTTACGATTTTCAGCTTATTAAGCTTTATTATATTTTTACCAATTACATCCTTATCCATCCATCCCGTATTCAGAGGAAAAAAATCCTCTAATAATTTCCAAAAAAAGGTGGGGGTAACAATGCTTGTCGCAGCGATATTAATAACAACAACCACCATCATATTTAATGCATTTTACTTAAATCGCATATCAGCAAAAGGATATGTCGCCTGCAAAGGCATTCCTGTTGGATGGATGCCCGGCATGGCAAAAAAATATGCAATCAACGAGTCACTATGCCATAAATAACAATACAGACACTGTAGCTGATGTATTTAACCCACAATACAATCCTGCCGATCACTAATTACTTCTTTCTACACAAAGTTAAATCAAGAGCATACCGGGTAGCTCCACCACGTCCGGGTGTATACCCGGACGGAATACCAGAACAGCGGACATATCCACGACGTTCCATTTCATGACTGTAGATTAAATAGACACAAATCTCAACGGGGATCCACCCCACCATGATGGCAAACATGCCTTTAATGCACACTTCGTTAAGTCTACTGGAAGCTTCTTTTTTAAAAAAAACGGGCGGCACCAACATTATAATAAAAAACAATATAAAAACAGGCATCAGTAAAACAAAAACAATACCATGTTGAAAGGTAATGACAGGTGGCCAGGTCATCCATTCAGATAAAATATCACAGGCCATAAAAACACTTCCAACGTCAATTACAACCATCACTAAAATGGCAACAACTCCTGTAATCCTGCGTTTAACAGGCCAGGCATCAGATGAAGCATTTTTTCTTTTCATAACAAACAGGCTTTAATTATTATTTATCACAAAGAAGTGTCGCAATCATTAAACTTTAACCACACTATAAGAAGGTATACCCCCATGGATATTATTATTTCTGCAACACCATGATGAATGTGTTATTCGGCCATTATGGCGTAGACAAAGGCGCCTCCTCTTTTGCCTTCGTCAGCAGAAAATAGCTGGCCTGAAGCTGCTGAAGCCGTAATTCAGCCTGGCGCTGGCGGGCGGCGGAAAGTGCGCTATTGTCATGGCTGTCCTTCAGCTGACGCAGCATCTCCTCTGCCGGAGGATTCTGGTTAAAATCCTGAACTATCGAAAATACGGCTGATTTCAACTCGCTGACGGTCATATATCCGCCCCGTTTCTCATCCAGCCCGTTCAGTCGGTCGGTCAGGCGCTGTAGTTTACTCATACCTTCATGCCAGCCATTCAGGGCCGTTTCCGGCAGCGCACCGGCTTCCGTTTGCTGCCGCCACGCATTGCTCATCTGCATCACCTTCTGATTGTCCGGCCACAGGGATTCCGCCTGAACAACCAGCGCCTGCGCCTGCCGTAATGACCAGTCCGGCGCCAGAGCTCCCAGCCACGCCAGTTGCTGCTCTGTTTTTTCAACCCAGCGCTGTTCCTGCCCCATCACCGACGATGACGCTTTCAGCATTGAAAGCTGCTGCGGCGACTTCGGATCAGGCAATGACACCAGCCCCTCCGCCAGTTGCCGGCTGGCGCTATCCGGCATCTGCCAGTAATGCCAGCCGGAGAATGACGCCAGGACGACCGACAACGCACAGGCCACACCGACGATAAATGGCTTCAGCGTGCCATGCTTAGACGTCAGCGCTTCCACCGGGGCCTGCTCTGCTGGAATCACCCAGACCATCCGATCATTCTGCACTGGCTGGGCTGGAGACGGCTCAACCAGCGCCTGGGGCGGCAGTACGATATCCGGGCAGTCTTGCTCCTGATGCGGCTGATTCTCCAGCCGGAAAATCGCCTGCTGCACCTGATGGCGAAGGCCTTCACTGGCACTACTCTGCTGTAGCTGATGACGGGCCAGCGCCTCACGCAGCGCGGCCAGCAGTTTCTCGCACTGATACAGTTCAGGTAGATCGTCGCGGCTGTCCAACGCCAGCGTCCGCATCACCTTTTGAAGTCGCTGAAACAGACCGCTGATAATGGTGGTCCGGGCGTGGGGGTCCCGCGGCCACGCCAGCGACCACTGGCGGGCGATAAGCGCTTCCAGTATCGCCAGTCCTTCATTTAATCCCGGCAGCCCAACGATATGGGTACGCGCCAGGGTGTACCACGCTGCGGTCTGCAGCTCCACGCCGTTGTGTTCAAACAGTATCAGGCAGCACTTTTCAGCAAACGACCAGTCCACATCCGGACGAGCCGGGTGACTCAGTTTGGCAATCTCATCACGCAGCGCGCCATAATCCGGAAGCTGACGCGGATCGCCGCCGGTCTTCAGAGGCTTACGATTATTCACGGGGTATTATCCATCAGACTGGAGAATCAGGGGAACACGGTGATTCACACCATGCGGTTATCAAGAAACTGCTGCTGCTTCAGATGGCGGATAAGCACCCGCCCTTCCGGCATAAATTCAGTGCCGTAGCGCACCAGACCCACGCCTTTCAGCTCGGCGTCGATGGCGTAACGCAGCTCGCCGGGCATCGATTGTTCCAGCATCACCACCTCAATGCGTTTCAGGCGCGGCTCATATTTCAGCAGCACGTCAGAGAACGTGGTCATCAGCTGATGCGCCGTACCGGGCATGCCCTGTAAAATTTTGGTCATATCCGGCAGGCCGTAGTCCGGCAGATGCGCCAGAGTACCGGCGCGACAGTTGAGGATGCGCTGCATATTGTCCAGCACCGACAGGATCACCTGGTTTTCCTCGCTGACCTGATGCAGATCCAGACCGCCGCTAAAGTTGCCGAAGAGGGTTTCGTAGAGGGAGGGGGCGTTATGATCGTGGGACATTATTTTTTCTCCGGCAATAGCGTCAGGCCATTGCTCCCGGCTTCCAGCACCCGCGCTTTATCCGGCTCCAGCTCATTACGCTCCAGTACCAGCTTCCAGTTATCCCTGCCCATATCCGGCTGGCGAAAAAGTCCCACCACGGCCACATACGCCGCCTTCTCATCCATAGGCATATCCAGAATGGCGGCGTTGCCCGGTTTCAGGATCACATCGCGACTGGCCAGCAGGTCACCGGTCAGTAACGTCTCGTCCTCTTTCAGCAGTTGCTGGTAGACCAATTTGTCAAAGTCGGCACGATCCCGCAGTTGATAAACCCGGAGAACCAGCGGCTGGGCGCTGGAATTGCTCTCCCGGGCATCGGTATTCAGGGCCTCACGCCCCACAAAATCGAGGTGCAGTACTTTGATTTGTTTATAGAAAACCGCGCTAACGGCCGATTTTGCGCCATCAGTCACACTCTGGGTCAGACCACAACCTGACAGCCCCAGCGCCATCAGCGGCAATACGAATTTAGTCAAACTGATACGTAACACGTCGTGCTCCTTTTGTACTGGTTGCGGGCTGAAGGCCGCTGTAGCAACCCAGTTCCGTGGTAAAGGTTTGCGGGATGTCATTATCAGGCGGGCTTCCCTCTTCCACACCCAGTACGCCGCTCATTCCCAGCCAGAACGGGGCTTCACCCAGCGCGGGCACAGGCAGCAAACGGGTACTGACGGTCAGCCTGATACGGGCCTTAAAACGCCAGCCCAGATAAACCCGCAGCATCACCATAAAGTCCTGATACAGCTGGCTACCCGACATCCAGCTTCCTGCTTCCCGATCGCAGTCGGTGGTCAGATCAATGAGCAACTGGCTGCTGGTATCCATCACCTCGTCGCCCAGAACCCCGTTCCCGTCCAGTAAAAAATCGTCTCCGCTCTGGAATCCCAGCGGCTGACCAACGGAGACCGGACGCAGACAGTAGGGTCTGACGCACACCCGGGTTTGCGGCGCCAGCAGATGAACCAGCGCCTGCAGCCCTTCCTGAGTTTTTCCCGGCTGGCTCAGTACCCCCAGCAACGCCAGAAAACGCGAAACCGGCGTGGCGATATGGTTGGCCGTGCCCGGAATACCCAGCCCCACCAGCCCCAACAGCGACTGCGATATGGCGTCCCGCCCCCCTGGCTCGAAAGTGGCCGGGTAGGAGTACTTACGCCAGATCCGGTAAAACTGGGTCAGGATGCGGTGGTTAAAGATATCGAGGAACCCCTGCAGCGCCTCATGCCCTTCCCGTCCCTGCGCAATATCATCCAGATACGCGGTCGGCAATGGCGAATCGACGCCATACAGCCCCATAAAGGTGGTACGCACCCGTGGCGCAGCTGTCTCATCCTCGTCGTCATAGTCAACGGCTTTCAACTCGCTGGCCGGGAAGCCCATGCCCGGATGGGGAACCAGTCGTACCGGGTCGTCCTGCGGACGGCTGGTTGTCCCCAGAGGTGGGCACTGCGGCTGGCTCTTTTCCAGTAACTGGCAGAAGCGGTAAAAATTTATCCGCGTCAGGTCCGCTTCCAGCCGGGGATTCAGCCGGGAATGCGGCGGTTGTGCTTCTCTTCCCATTCCAGACGTTCTCCGGTCGGTTGCAGAATAATAATCAGGCGGTTAAACAGATAAATATCGGTATACAGGGCAAAGAAACGGCTCAGCATTTCGCCAAACAGGCAGATATCCCCATGCCCGGCGAAACCGTGGCTGTCGAGCGTGACCTCAATCTGTACGCCACGCAACAGATGCCCCTGTTCAAAACGTTCCGTTTCACTGTGGCAAACGTCGATAATGGCCTCCAGTCGACGGCGGTTCATCTCGCTGTGGGTCCATTCATACAGCGCCAGGGTGCCACGCAGGACTTCCGCGTTATCCATCATCGACAGGAAATTACTGCCCAGATGGCTGAGTACCCGCCAGTGGAAACGGTCCCGATCCGGCGGATAACAGGGCAGCGTGGGGGCGCACAGGTTACGGACCCGAATACTGGCAGAGGTTGTTTTCATCACCGTATCCAGCACGGTGCTTTGCAGCGCCCGGCGCGGTAGCTGGCCGTTGGTGCCGGTCAGGGTGAGCGACAGGCTTTCATTATCCGGCACGGTATGGTTATCAAAGGCTTCGCCGCCAAGAATCAGCCAGGTGTTATGCAGCCCGGACGGCCCGCGCCGCACCCGGGTGTGGTAGTAGTATTCGGGCGCATCGTGGCGCAGCATGCCGCCCTTATGGCGGAAGCTGGAAAACGGCACGTAAGTCTGGCCACTGGAAGAGAGCACCGAATCCACCGAATAAATTTCGGTATGTCCGTCCTGAAGGCGCATCGGACGCAGAAGATATTCGGTCTGCAGCGCGCTAAGCGTCAGCGGATCGGATTCCAGCGGGAACAGGTTAATCACCGGCACGCAGTTCAGGCGCAAATGCTTTTCACTGAAGGTGAAGTCATGCTCCCAGCGCGTTTCCAGCACCACCTCTACCTCAAACCAGGGCAGTTGCTCCGGGAAGTTCACCCCATCCAGCCCTTTCAGGCCAACGAACATAAACTTCTCGCGGAAGGTGAAGTACTCAAGCAGCAGCTGATAGCCGCTGAAGCTGCTACTGCCTTTCGGCCACAGACTGTCGTCGTCACCAAACCCCTGCGCGGTAAAGTAGCCTTCCAGTGGCCGTCTGTCGGCATCGCCCGGCAGTCGCAACCACATACGGGCGACATTCATGGTAAAGACTTCATGCATGGCGCAGGCCAGCGGCGCATCGGCGTTCAGATAGAGCGAAATCTGGCTTAAGTCGATGCGACTCCAGTCGGCAAGCCCGCTGCAGGCGAAGCGCAGCTTCACCACGGAGCGACCGTCCGGATCGGTGGTTAAACGCACCTGCTCCAGCGACAGCGGCTGGAGCGCCATCTCGCGGGTGGTGGTGTAGCGGCAGCGGGTCTGCTTTTCGCCAATGGGCTGCGACAGCACCTCAAAGCCTTTGGCGATGCGCATCTTCTCTTTCATTTCGCGCCAGTCCGGCGTGAACTCCACCACCGACATCGACGGAATGGTACGCAGGTAATGCGGCCACAGCAGACTGACCAGCCCTTCGGTCAGTTCAGGCAGGTCATCGTCCAGCTTTTCCCGCAGCCGCCCCATCAGAAAGGCAAAACCTTCAAACAGGCGTTCAACGTAAGGGTCGCGCGCTCCGGATCTGTCCAGCCCCAACATGGCGGCGCGTTCAGGATGCGCCCGGGCGAACTCTTCACCGGCTTCAAGCAGGTAGCGCATTTCAGCGTCGTAATAACGCAGGGTTAAGTCATCCATAAGTACCTGGAGTAAAAGTGAATTCAGAAAAGGTTAACCGCACAGCACCGCGGCGCGGGCCGGGTCGATGGCGATAAGTCCGGAAAGTAGCCGCTCCATTTCTGGCTGTAGCCGGTTTTTGTCTGCCTCACTGCGGGCCGCTCTGGTGCGCAGCAGCTTCAGGCGTCGGGCTTTGACTTCGAAGATGATCTCCGGTGACCACTGGCTGAGAGTCAGATCACGGGCGCTGCCGTCCAGCTCGCCCAACAGATGTAAGGCCATCTCATTACGCCCATACTGCTCCGCCACCCTGGCCATCAGCAGCCGCAGCAGCCAGCGCTCCCGGGGAGAAGCCAGGCCCGGTCTGGCCTGCAGCCAGCCCAGCGCCGCTTCGAATCCATCGCTGTCGGCCCGGGCCAGCACTTCCGGCTCCAGACTCAGAATATCGTCGTCCGCAGGCGAAACCGCGTTAACCGGTTCATCATGCCAGGCGCCAGGAGAGTCCAGCACCTGCTGGCTTATCCAGCCCAGCGTCACTTCATCGGCAAAGGGCGTGCCGTCATTAAACGCCAGCGCCTCCAGCCCCGGCAGACGCGTCAGCAGCCCCCGCAGGTCATGGCTGATAATTTCCGCCCTGACCGCATCACCATCGGTTTTCTGCAGCGCCTGCCAGATGTACCACTGCACATCCAGCCACAGATGGTTAACACCCTGAGCGAACAGGCTGTCTGCCTGCTCCAGCAGCTCCAGCCAGCTTTGCTGAAGGTACAGGCGTTTCAGATGGGCCCGGTGGTCGGGCTTGGGGGGAACCAGGCGGGTACGCCCGCTGGCGTCCAGCGGCGGGAGCTCCGTTAAGGTATCCCAGCGCACGCTTTTTATCAGATGATGCCCGGCCAGCCAGCCTCCGGGCTGGTCGCGCAGATATTTGGCCAGCATTCTGGACTGATCGAGCAGATCGCGCCCCGATTTCACCGTACTGGCAACGGGGACGTTATCGCTGGCGGAAAGGGTTCCCGCCTTCTCCTCGCGACTGGTCTGGGGCACCAGACTGTCGGTACCACCGCTCTGCGCCAGGCGTGTTTCCAGCGCCTGGTAAAGCGCCGAAAGCTGGGGGCGATTTGCCTCATCCGATGACGCCTGCGCCTGTTCTGCCAGCAGTAATGCCCCGGTAATGCGGCGCATCATGGCCGGATCGACTTCCGGGTACAGCGAGAGACTGTCGAGTACCCGACTGCTGCCCAGCCACTCCAGCGCACTTTTGCGACTGCGTTCGCGCTGTGGATGTAGCTGAGCGCCAAAGCGCTGCATCATCCCTGCCAGCAGCGTCAGCCCCTGAGCCAGCCCCTCTTCGCCGTCCTGATGCAGACGCGCCCAGATATAGAAGGTGACCACCCGAATATCTTTACTGGTCTGCGTCAGCAGCTTCTCAGCAAGCGTACAAATCAGTCCGGTATCAATGCCGGAGAGCTGATTAACCTCTTCCCTGATACGTTGAAAATCGTCATCGTAGCCGGGATCTTCCCCGGCGGGCGCCGCGTCGCCGAGCGGCATCAGCCAGCGTTGCCACGCGTTTACATCGGATTGCGCAAGCTGTAACAGCGTCTCTTCATCAGCCTGACAGGCGGCAATCAGGCTCTGTAACCCGGCCATTATTCCACTCCATCCATATCAATATCGTCCGTTTCCCGGGCAAGGGCCTGAGCGGCAACCCCGGCATCCACGCTGAAAATCTGCGCCGGCAGTGTAAAATGGCGCAGCTGTAACAGCGCCAGCGGCCCGTTGCCCAGTTGAGTACGCAGCACCCACTGCAGCATCCTTCCATCCGGCGTGGTAAAACTCATCATCCACTGACTGTTGTCCAGACGCTGGCGTTTCCCCTGCTCCAGCCAGCGGATAAAGCCCCAGGTGCCGCTGTAGTCACCAAACAGCCGGGTACCGGCACGGGTGGTGCTCCAGGTCAGCATGGTGCCGGGTTTATAGGTCTCACCCGGCCAGCGAAGAGCCTGCCATTCCGCCATCTGGTTAAAGTAGCGCAGCTTCTGGCCATCAATAGTGAGATTGGTTTCCACCACGTCAGGCGTGGGCCTTGCCTGCAGTTCAAAACTGATGCCCTGACTGCCGTCGGTAAACAGAATATCTGACAGCTGGCTCAGTTGGTTAACGGCCTTGAGGAAGGCCGGATTAAAGGTCAGTCCCTGGCTGTGGGTTTTATCCACCACCCACTGGCTGCCCTCTTTATGCAATACCCCGCCCAGTTCAAGGATCAGAAAACGTTCGATACGTCCGGTATCCTTGCGGATGAACTCCGCCAGCATCGCCAGCGACGCTTCGCTGTGACTTGCCGCGAACGGGTAACGGCCGTTAAAGGCGGTATTCCAGTTACTGACGACGGCCCTGCTCCACTTATCGTTCAGACTGGCGGCTGAAGGTTGCAGCACGGTTTCCCAGGCCTGGCTCAGGGGCTGAACAAACATCGTCTGCCCGAACCCGCTCCACTCCTCGCCCAGGCTGGCGGCAATAAGACTGCCATACTGTTGGGTATCGGTCAGGTCGACGCTTTTGCCCTGAAACACCGTCTGCGCCAGGGTCTGCATCATCTCCTGCGGATCGGAGGCGTTAGCCACCTGCTGCAACCGCAGACGAACCCGGGTAATCCGCGTCAGATACGTCTGCAGGCTGAGACTGCTGTCGGCCGCCATCACATTGCCGGCCGGATTTTTGCCCATCAGGCTCAACAGCGGGCCGAAAGTGCCATCCAGCGGACCAACAGGCCCCGTAGCATGCTGGTCGATGGCCGGTTTATCCCGGGTGCCAATAAGCTCTTTAGCCGATTTTATGATGGAGTCAGACAAACCCGCACCCTGCTGGCCGGTTTGCCCCTGCCACGCCAGGGTATTCATCAGGGCGATCAGCGGCGACTGGCGTACGTCACTCATCAGGGTTAACTGGTCGGTCACGTCAGCAATATTTTGCGCCGGCACCCAGTGCAGGCTGTTCAGAAAACCCAGCCAGCTGCCGGCAAAATCAGCGAAATAGCGCTGCGTCAGACGGGCCTTAAGGGCTTCCGGCGAGATATCAGCTGATACGCTCTGCCGACTGTCGCTCAGTACCCAGTCGATCTCATCGCGCCGGGCGCTGGCCGCTTTTTCGATAGCCTTCTGAATCCCCCCTTCCCATGCCTGGCGGGTGAACATGCCGGGCACCACCTCCTGGCTTTCAAACAGGCGACGGGCATCGGTACCGCTGGTCATATCTTCAAGCGAGACATCCGCAAAGTTGCGGCGCACCGACTTCAGCATATTCTCATACAGGGTACTTTCGGCATTGCGGCGCCCAATCTGCTGCAGCAACACCTGACGGCTCTGGCTGACCAGGGCCGTATCCGGTTTAATTTTCCACTGCGGCTGATGGGGCAGTTCAGCGATATAGAAGGCCCACAGATCCGGCGCCAGGCTCTGCCACAGTCCGGTGGAGATCCCCGGACGCTCAGGCTGCGTCGTTTTCAGGGTCTGTGCATAGAAGGCGGCATCCGCTTTATCCGGACGCGCCATCATCAGCCAGGCCTTCAGTTGATCGTATCCCGGCTTCGCCAGCGCTGCCCGCCCGGAGCTGTTGGGCGCCGAGTTCACCAGTTGCGTCAGATGCCTGACCAGGGCTTCACTGGCCGGATCGCGGATCAGGCGGTTATTCGCTACCCCGTACCAGGGCAGCATGGCGGCGAGCAGCGGATGATTATGATTCAGGCCAAAGCGCAGATACCAGGGCGCCCCTTCCCGGATCTGATGCTGAAGGCGACCGGCGTCGTTACGCAGCTCATGCAGTGCGGTCAGCTGTGCATCCGATACTGCCGGTCCTGCGACCAGCGCGTGGGCTTTATCGGCCACCGTCACAATCTGCTGACGGTTGGCCACAAAAGAGAGCAGCATACCCACGCCCCACAGACCAATAAGCGCCATCAGGGTCACAGCCAGGGTATGCTCCCAGGGCATGCCGACCCGGCGACCGCGGGCGCGGGGAAGATCGTTCAGAACACCCTGCCAGGCGTCTGAGAGCGTCAGGGCATGCTGATGCAACGCCGGAAAGGCGTTTTCCTTTGTCTCTTCACCGCTGTTGTTTTCCGGCAGGCTGAACATCAGGCCGCGCAGCACAACGCGCTGCTGCGCGCCATGCAGCCAGGGCGTCAGCGCCTTTTTCCAGCGCTCGCTACCGCCCTGCTCCAGCTGCTGCGCCAGACGCAGCAGGAAATCAAAGGCGCGGTTTTCCGCCACCTGGGCCAGCCCCTGCTCGCGCAGCTGCGGTCGCAGTCCATCGAGGGCCGTGGCCACATCATCCGCCACCGCCCGCGCCGCAAGCGTAATTCCCACGGCCTGAGATGCACGCCCTTCCTGCGACCAGTCACTTTCACCCAGTTGCCACAGCCAGACCGGCGGTTGGTAGCGCAACAGATCGCCAATTTTTTCCAGGCTGCGCAGGTCGCTGTCGCTCAGTTGCGGCGTCAGGCTCTGCTGCGCATCCAGCACCCGGATAATGCCATCCAGCGGGCGGGTGCGGCGCAGCCTGCGCAGGGCGGTGTATTTCTCAGCGTCAGGTTCGGCTGAGAGGGGGCCGCCGTAAATCAGTACCGTGCGGTGGCCTTCGAGCCACTGATTTTGCTGTAGTCCGGGCACCAGTTGTTCAATCGCCGCGTCATCGCCGGTGACCAACAGCAGGCGGACTTTGCGGCGCCAGAAGAGGGTGTAGCGTGAGCGGAGGTGTTTTCCTATCCCGCCACTCAGCGAGAGTGCGGCAGACGGCTGTTTTTCGGCGTCCTTTTTCCGGGGAGGCTCATCATCCCCTCTGACGCTATCCACCATGGCGTCAAAATGCTTGCGGCCGGCGCCACGCACAGCCAGCAGCAAAAAAATCGCGGCTATAAAGGTACAGGCGGTGACACAGCAGCCCGCAATCAGCCAGTAGATCTGCCGCGAACTGCCTTCAGTCAGACCGGCCATATCAGGCCGCCGCCATATCACAAGGGTCATGGCGCATAGCAACGCCAGAAAAGCAACGGTAACAGCAAGGTAACGACCTTCCGTTGTCCGGGGAAAAAGCGCTGTAAGCCTCACGAATCCTTCTCCTTTCGGTACGCTTCCGGGGTAACAAGCGTGCTCCACAACTCATCCCGGTGAATATCGCCACAGATAATCATCTGCGGCCGTTGAATATCCTGAGCTGCCTGTACGGCAGCGGCCATAGCCAGCCAGGGAGCCGCCGCGCCAGCCTGCCCTACGGTGCTGTCGGGCGTAATAATCTGTTCATCTCCAACCGCCTGCGTCGGATACGCGCCCTGATGAGACGCCACCTCCGCCTGCTGCTTCTGGTTCAGGCCTGCCAGCCAGAGGTGCGTGACGCTGTCGCCATCGACCGGGACGTTGTAGGCAGCCATCCGCATACCGGCCTCAAGCTGGCCGGGTAACGCCGGATCGGGGCGATGAAGTAACGCGATGGCAGGCAGCGTTTTCTGTGTCAGGCGATTGCCCAGCAGTAACGCCACCGCGGCCTCTGCGCTGTGATCCGTCTGTTCTGGTGCCACCTGTAGCCCGATAATCAGTAACAGAGACTCTTCCCGGATACGGTGATCCAGCCATGCGTCCAGAAACGCGGGGCCGCGACAGGGGATAAATTCCACCGCACATGCCAGCTCACAGGCCTGGCGGGCATTTTCCCAGGCCTGATTAACCACGTCCGGCTCGCAGGAAGTGGAAGCGTCAAGGGCCACCACCAGGGATGTGGTATCAGGGAGATCCGCCAGGGATAAATCCTCGATCAGCTGCGTCAGCACACGCTGGACAGTGGCATCCGGCTTTTCATCCGGCTCCGCCTCAATACGGCTCAGACGCTGCCCTTTATTGCCCTGCCAGTCGGTCTGTGCAGCCATGATGGTCTGATGGGCAAGCATCGCGGCCACAATCTCCTCACGGGTGTTTTCAGGGTGCCCGGTGACGAACGACACGCCCAGTACCTGCATGGCGCGCCGCGCCCTGCGGGTTTCATGTAAAATCCACGCCTCGCGCCGCCGGTCAAAACCATTCGCCGCGATATCCCGGAGCATCCAGACAAGCAGACGCCCGCCGGCAGCGATTCCCCAGATAATGGCCGGGGCGCCCAGCGCGATATACCAGAAATGATTCCCTTCAACGTAGCGGCCAAACACCCGCATCAGGATCACGCTGACAGCCAGCATCAGCGCCAGCGCAACAAACCAGCGCGATGCTTTGAGGGGTAAAGGCCGGGGATGAACAGGAGGGAGATTTTTAAGTGAATACACCATGTGTTTACCCATTCAGGGAGTAATGACTGCAATTAAATTTTATGGATATCGATTAAATTCCCATGAGCTATTTTTATCGCAAGATTCAAAGTTATCATCATTACTTGCATCAAATTCCCCACCGATACTTTCCAAATCTCCATTGACAACATCCATAATAAAACCACCACCGCTACCAATGTAAATCCCCAGACCATTATTCAGATAATCAGCATCAAAAACTCCAGAACTCAACCCTTTCTCATAAATCTTATAACCATCATTAATATCGACTAAAGCAACCTTCGTATCCTGGGGATTCCCTTCATTAAATTCTTTCGGTTTACCCCATACAATGAACTTATCCCCCCGACAATTAACTTTATATCCGTTAATGACAAAGTCGAAGTTAACATGCTCAATCCCTTTCTCATCAGAGAGATCTATACCATCATTCCCTTTTAAAGAAATAGCACCAATGGTTGAACATGCGCAAACAGAGAAAACGAAACTAAAAAACAACAAATTCGTTGACATACTGGTCATAATATTTCCCCTGCAAGGACTGAACGAAATCAGACACTATTTCGAGCAACTACCCAGGGTAATTTACTTTAGTATTCGACGAGGCATAAGACATGTTTTGGGAGTGTTGTCATCAAAAAATGTATTAATAAGGTTAGAGCCATCAACCTGAACATTCACAAAATCATCTCCACATGTTGATTTTATCTCGTAAAACCCATTGATTTTTGAAGAAAATAAAAACACCCTGAATATTTTATAACTTCCCATTCCTTCATCAAGATGCCACACACTAAAATCCTTTTTCCCGTCAAGATTATAGTCTTCAAGTACGACATGATTTTTTTCTCTGAGTAAACATCAACCTCTTTAACATTAAGCAACGTATCATTATTAAAAACAGAAACTTGCAAAGAATCATTATCCTTCAAATGAATCCGGGCAGAGATATTTTTAGATGCATCGACAGTAAAATCTAAATCATCACAAGCAAAAACTAACGTAGTAAAAAAAAACAAAAAAAAGAACAACGATCTCATAAAAACCTCTAGGACTTTGTCAGATCAACAATAACACGAGATTTTCTGGTAGGACTTACTCTAACAGATGCGCTAACATTTAAACCATCCAGCAGATATAGCTCAATGAATTTTGAATACGCTTGCCTTTCATAATACCCATTAGTTCCTCCATTAACCAATCGATTGACCAATCCTACATTATCTGCTGTAAAATCACCATCCGCTATTCTATTTATGGAAATTTTACGCCTGTGCACTTTCGAAACCCAGTAAAAACCGCCAGAATCACAAGAAGTGTACTTATCTTCTGCCACTATATCAGGGTCATATCTTGGATACCATTGAAATAACTCTCCGCCATCGTTCGGATTAACAGAGTATGTTGCTTTTGCACAAAAGTAAAAGCCGTATTCACCAGCAAACACAGAGTGTGAAATAAAAAACAACAAAGTAATAATAACACGAATTAACATAACAACTTCTTAATTTTTTCTCTATAGGTCTGAAATCAATACGCCATTCGTTTACTTATTTTAACGTCATACCCGTGAGTGATTCTTTTCGGTTTAATGACCAGGGATAACTTACCGCCTAATTGTTCAAGCGAGGCATTACCGTCGAACAGTTGTTGGCATTTATGCCTTCTATCATTTGATTTTGAGAGAAAGATAGACTTTTTTGTAATCATTAAACAGAGATGAGTCACCTCTACCAATGAAAAAATAAGATATTTTCTTCGGTAAGTTCACCTCTGCCTGAAAACACTGATCAGTATGATATCCAGCATCATCTTTGTACTTACATGAAACTATTGCACTCATAGCAGTAAATTCAGATGTAATATTTACATCTGCAACAACAGGAACACCATCAGTAACTGCCTCCCATTCCCCGTCATCATTCACTGTAAAATAATCACTTTCATCTGATGAAGTGTCTTTACATACCTTAAGGTAATCAGATTCATTTACGCGCTGCTTCATAACAAAAAGACAGCCATTTTTTTTACTGACAGTCCAATCAGCCGGGATATTGAAAATAACTTCATCAAAGGAAATAAGGTTATAAGCTCCGCTACTATAACTTAAACCAGAAAATAACAACAAAAAAAACAGTAGAATAGTTCTCATTCAATCATCTCCCAGAATAGAGTATGCATGTTTCGTTGACTGAAATCGGCGCCCAAACGAGGGTTCATCCCATCTGTTGATTATCCTACTAACAGCTCTTGAACTATCACGACCAATCCCCACATCTGCTTTTCGTAGAACGCCTTTCTTTGCTACGAACAACCCCCCAGAATCAATACAATTATAAGGTATTGTCGATATTTCCTGAGGGTTATCAATTACAGGAACTCTCAGCCGGGTAGGATTTCGCCACCAATTATTATCATAATCCGTACGAAGCAACCATCCTCTATAGACCCAATAATCTGTATAATTAGCCAGGCCGGTTAGCTGTTTAAAACCTCGCCCGCGAAACTTCATCCCATCGCCAACACGTGATAAGTTTGAATCAATACTTGCTTTTTGAGGAGAGGTTAACACCGGCCTGCTTCTTGAATCTCTACCAATAACGACGGTCAAGTGACGATTTCTTGAATCTCGTAAGTCACTTTTAGTCACATTACCCAGATCATTACCATCACGCTCATAATTGAAAAAATAGCCATACGTATCTTTTGGATCTGCATAATAACCACTGGACTCATCTGCAAATGAAGGATGTTCAGGATGACGACTAAATGAAACTGTTCCCTCAACCATAAGGTTCAAATTCTGTGATTCAATTGCACCCTGCCCCAGAAAATGAGCCGATCGCACTGGTTTATTCATACCATATTTAACTAATATAGAATTCAAAGAAGTACGATATTTCTCTCTAATGGTTTCAGATGTTGTGGCATAAACTCTACTTAAATCTGTCTTATCTAACCATATACATTTTCTAAAGTGCTCGACAAATTCAACCGGATTAAAATGCCACAGCCTTCCTTTTCCCAGCGCTCCTGAATCAAAACACAGCGCTTCTGCGTGTTGCTTAAATTTGTCATAGTCTTCCTCACTCATTAGCGTTCGTTCTTTGGATTCCTGCGACCCGGGAACCTGCCATATGGCCGTTTTTTCCGGCGTACACTGCTCCCAGGGCAGACCAGTCACCAGCCATTTATACCTGGCATCTATTGTGCTTTTTTCCCACTCGAATGGTAAACAGCAGATAAGCCTGTTGCTTTGAGCCTCAAAACTGCCTTCTTCCTGCAACTTTCTGATGATCGCCGAATTACACTGGCTGTGAGTATCATTGTCATCATCAACCAGAAGCCATCCCGTCCAGTGCGGAAAGTCAGCGTCACTAAACTTTTTAATACTGGAATCAGCAAGATTGACCACCCCTTTTCCACCCGGGTAACTGACCGTCATCCATAATGGCGCATCTGCCGGCACCAGCGTTTCATGCCCGGTATTGATTACCCGCCCAAAACGAAGCAACTCAAATCCAGCACTGGGGCTTTCCTTATAATTCCGCATCGCGGTTTTATAAAGATTGTATTCGTAATCTTTACCATCAACGTTAACCAGCGGCTCGCCCAGCAGATCATACTTCCCGTCAATTTGCGTATTTTTTTGCCGGGTCACCATCGTACAGTTGCCTTGTGCCAGGGTCATGCTGACATACAGAGGCGTACTGCTGGTATACAGCTCAGAAAGCCCGGTCAGGGAAGTACTGTTTTTTGCGGGTGCTTTATCGTAAAACGTTGTTCCTGCTGGCAGATAAAAATGGATATCACCGTAAACCGCATCAGTGCGACCATCTTTCGAAATATCCAGCTCCTTCGTTTTTCGCCCTGTCAGTTTACTGATGTTGTTATCATCGCAGAAAACCTGGAAGTGAAATTCATTCCCGCCGTCAGTCATTCCGGAAGAGCCAAGCGGGTCTTTCCGGTAAATTTTGGCGTCAGCTTTTATCTCTGCTTCCAGAAACTTCAGATGCATATACAGAGAGTAAAAAACGACCTTACTGTCCTCTCCGGAACCAATTTCCGTCTCATGCTTCAATAAAACATAGCCATCATCCGTTCCCCTGACAGGGGCATACTTCAGTGGAAACTGGTCTCTTTTCTCTGGTGGGGAGGGCTTGCGAAACGATACGATCGTCCCGTCAGCGATTGCCCTCACTTTCTCCGGCGTTGTGCCTGCATCCGTATGCAATATATGGATCCCCCCATGCCAGGACTCTGATGCATTGAGGGGATATCCCCGGCGAGCATTGACAGGCATCATCGCTTCAACCCAGCCTGCGTCAGACTGGGTAGCATCTTTGTCTCTCAGAAACGGAGGACTGATGATCATAAACAAACTCCCTGTCCGCTAAAAATGAATTGACGTGTTCGATGACACTGGCATTCAGTGTGAAACTAGAAATCAAATTTACCAATCACTTTTCTAAATCTCTTCACATAATCACCAATTTACATTCATTGATTCAAAAAGCAATTCAACCTTTTCGATAAATAAAATCCTGTCTTCCTGCGAGCACTTTATTGGACTGGAGCCATATACCGCCGCATAATTATCTTGCGAGTAAAAGTATATATCTCTAACGACGCTTATTGGCTTGCTATCTTTATCCTCAAAGACAATATCAGAAACAACAACACCACCATTACCTTTCGGGATGAACTTTATTTTCACGACTGGATTTAACGCTTCAATGTATTTATTTTCCTTACTCTGACTCACAATATCATGTATTGTACTTTTTAATTCATTTTTATCATATCCATATGCCTTTCTTGATTCATCCCATGTCAGATAGCTTGCTCCACCAGTTGGGCTTGCCTCTGAAGTAAGGTTGAATGTATCATTTATTCCTTTGTACTGAATTGGAACTGGTTTATCACGGCATTCGGAATTAGAAGATGCCTTTTCAATAACCTGATAATTAAACTCTCCAGTATCGAACTCTATGGTCTTACAAAAATCAATATTTTTTGCATAGACACTAATAGCAGCCCCCATTGCAAAAATGGAAACCAAAAATTTAATTTTCACGTTTATATTCTCAGCTTAAAAATTTAACGTTTTTATTTGGGGAAACACTATCATTTAAAGCGTAAAATGCGTGTTCAAAACAAGGCCATCGAATACTATCCAATCCATTACTCCCACCATTAACGCACTTAGTTACCGCCTTGACTTCCCCATAGGTAACCCCCTGATCTGCCCAATAATTTATACTCAATGCCCCCCAGTTAACTAATTTATTATTTTTCATTTTCATTCTTTGTTTCTGGATCCAATAGAACCCGCCTACATCACAGCAATAGTAAGATGAGGTGATTAAATTTTCCGCACCCTCTGCGCTTATGAACTTCGTACTATCGCCCTTATACTCACCATACAACGTATAGTTAGTTCTGCCTGTAAGCTGTATAATCCCACGACCTTTAAATTTAATACCGTCTCCAACTTGATTGTTACCAAGTTTCCTCGCAAGTTCATTTTTGTTTTTATGCTTTAAATCGAACTCAGGTTCGTATTTATCAAAGTACGAATTTTTTCCTTTCTCTTCACATTCTCTCACACGGCCCGTTTCGCAATAGATTTGCGATAAGAAATGAGTAAGTCTCATTGTGCTATTTACCCCGCAACGCCTCATTATCAATGCAAGGTGTTTTCTCATTTCCGATGGTCGAATTATTGCTCCTGACGATTTTTCTTTCTCTTGATTTAAGTATTTAATAACTATTTTTTCCGTCAACCGCCCTTCTTCCCTTAATGTAGATTCATTCTTTACAGTTTTTCTGATCGTTCTAATAAAGTCTTGTTCACTTAGCCACCCACATTTCCTGAAATGCCGGATAAACTCCGCCGGATTAAAATGCCACAGCCTTCCTTTTCCCAGCGCTCCTGAATCAAAACACAGCGCTTCTGCGTGTTGCTTAAATTTGTCATAGTCTTCCTCACTCATTAGCGTTCGTTCTTTGGATTCCTGCGACCCGGGAACCTGCCATATGGCCGTTTTTTCCGGCGTACACTGCTCCCAGGGCAGACCAGTCACCAGCCATTTATACCTGGCATCTATTGTGCTTTTTTCCCACTCGAATGGTAAACAGCAGATAAGCCTGTTGCTTTGAGCCTCAAAACTGCCTTCTTCCTGCAACTTTCTGATGATCGCCGAATTACACTGGCTGTGAGTATCATTGTCATCATCAACCAGAAGCCATCCCGTCCAGTGCGGAAAGTCAGCGTCACTAAACTTTTTAATACTGGAATCAGCAAGATTGACCACCCCTTTTCCACCCGGGTAACTGACCGTCATCCATAATGGCGCATCTGCCGGCACCAGCGTTTCATGCCCGGTATTGATTACCCGCCCAAAACGAAGCAACTCAAATCCAGCACTGGGGCTTTCCTTATAATTCCGCATCGCGGTTTTATAAAGATTGTATTCGTAATCTTTACCATCAACGTTAACCAGCGGCTCGCCCAGCAGATCATACTTCCCGTCAATTTGCGTATTTTTTTGCCGGGTCACCATCGTACAGTTGCCTTGTGCCAGGGTCATGCTGACATACAGAGGCGTACTGCTGGTATACAGCTCAGAAAGCCCGGTCAGGGAAGTACTGTTTTTTGCGGGTGCTTTATCGTAAAACGTTGTTCCTGCTGGCAGATAAAAATGGATATCACCGTAAACCGCATCAGTGCGACCATCTTTCGAAATATCCAGCTCCTTCGTTTTTCGCCCTGTCAGTTTACTGATGTTGTTATCATCGCAGAAAACCTGGAAGTGAAATTCATTCCCGCCGTCAGTCATTCCGGAAGAGCCAAGCGGGTCTTTCCGGTAAATTTTGGCGTCAGCTTTTATCTCTGCTTCCAGAAACTTCAGATGCATATACAGAGAGTAAAAAACGACCTTACTGTCCTCTCCGGAACCAATTTCCGTCTCATGCTTCAATAAAACATAGCCATCATCCGTTCCCCTGACAGGGGCATACTTCAGTGGAAACTGGTCTCTTTTCTCTGGTGGGGAGGGCTTGCGGAACGATACGATCGTCCCGTCAGCGATTGCCCTCACTTTCTCCGGCGTTGTGCCTGCATCCGTATGCAATATATGGATCCCCCCATGCCAGGACTCTGATGCATTGAGGGGATATCCCCGGCGAGCATTGACAGGCATCATCGCTTCAACCCAGCCTGCGTCAGACTGGGTAGCATCTTTGTCTCTCAGAAACGGAGGACTGATAATCATGTTTTGACTCCTTGTCAGGAAAAGCTGAATTTACTGGAAGGCTCTGTGGTTTCAGGAGCCACATTCGGGAAGTCTTCAGGCTTGCTGGCCTGCAGTTGCCTGTCATAGTGCCCCGCCCGGGTCCGGTAATCCCCCAGGGTCGCCTGCTCAATAGCGTTTGCATCCAGTGTGATATAGCTTCCCCCCCCATTCAGCGTGATTTTCTTCTTCGCAATGATTCTTATCTCATCCTCGGTGCTGACAATACTGATTTCCTTACGCGCCAGCAGCGCCATCAGGTCATTCTGCGCCTGCACATTCACCGGCCCCTGGTTGGCTATCAGTTTGATCCCCAGTTTGCGCACAAACAGGCTCAGGGCGTTGCCCACCCCGATAAACAGATTTTTCACCACGCTGACGTCCGCATTCCTGCCAGCGGTGGCTATCAGGTTACGGCCTGCCGACACCTGCAGATGCTCTCCGCTGGTCAGCGCCATGCCGTCCGGCGCGCTCATCAGCACCACCGATTTTTTCAGGTCAGACAGTTTCTGCTCCAGCAGCGCTATCTGCGCCTGCACATCGGCCGGGTTCGCCGTCGCCGTCTGCGCATCCCCGGAGATATCGTTCATCTGCTCCCGGGCATTGCCCAGATTGCTGATAGCCGCCTGCATCTCCAGCACATCACCCTGCGCCTTCGCCTGGCCGTCCGCCGTAATAAACAGCCCTTTCTGCGCCCGTATCGCGCCCCAGCTGTCGGTGCGCAGCTCAAAGCCTTCGCCCCGCTTCTGTTTTTCGCTGTCCACCAGGTGGCCGAGATTTAGCTGACTCTTGCCGCCGTACTCGGTGGAGACCTTGATATGCTCCTGGCCGCGGCTGTCATCCAGGCGGATTTTGTTGTTGGCAGGGGTGCGCAGCACGTTGCGCTTGTAGTTCTGGATGGTGACGTGGTCCGGGTGGGCCGAATCGTGCAGTACACCGGCGATATAAGGCCGGTCCGGGTTGCCGTCTTCAAAGCCGATGGCCACTTCGGTGCCCGCCAGCAGCGGCAGGTGCAGGCCGTAGGTGTCCCCCGCGTAGGGGCGCGACTGGCGCACCCACAGGCTCTCGAACCCGGTTTCCCAGTTATCCCGGTCGAACAGCATGTTGACCCGGTAGCGGCCGTCGCGGTCGATATGGCCGTAGCTGTCGTTTTCGGTGGTGCTGGTCACCCGCGCCGGCAGGGTGCCGGCCATGGTGGGGCGGGCCGGGGGCGCCGGGCGGTAGCCGTAATCCGCGTTGTCCGGGATCCCTTCGAACCCGATCTCAAAGCTTTTATCGCGCCGGGCATGGCAGACCAGCTTTGTGATCGCCACGCCCTGACGGAAAATCTCCGTGACCTCCGGACCGCCGCTCACCTTCAGCACCTGGCCCGGCGCCAGGGAAGCACTGCTGGTCACCCCGGAAAGCACCGTCTGGCGGTTCAGGTAACGTTCATGGCGCAGGCGAGCGTAGAAGGCGCCGGATTCCGACTGTGGCTGCCGGTCGTAGCGGTTGCCGGGCGTCAGGTAATTGTCCGCGTAGTGGTAGGCCTCCCCGTAAGTGGTTTCGTCACCCCGGGTAATGTCCGCCTGCTGATCCATCTCTTCCAGCGCCTGGCGGTAGTTGTAGTCGCGAATACTGACCTGCTTTTCCACCACCTGGTAGCGGCTCTCCATATCCCAGACCGACTCCACGCCGTTATCCAGCTGCCCGGAAGGCGGCAGCGACGGCAGCAGGGGGCCCGCTTCATAACCCTGCTGACTGTCGCAGAATTCCACCACGTCGATGTTGAGGCGGGTGTCGGTGGTGAACCGGAACCAGATCCCCACCTCACCCAGCAGCCGGGTAATGAAGCGCAGATCGTCCTCGCCGTACTGCATCACCTGCTCGCGGCGGGGGTACTCGTTTGTCAGTGAGAACAGGAAATCCTGGCCGCGCATGCCGTGGCGCTCACGCAGGATCTTCTCCACAATCTGCGGCACCGACATATCCTGGTAGATGGCATTCTGATGTGACCGACTCAGCAGCGCCAGACGCGGCTCCAGGGTCAGGGCATAGCGGGTTTCGTCTTTTGAGGTAGACAGCCGCTCAAACCCTGCCACCACGCCCTGAATCACCCGCACGGTCTGCTGGATGTTAATGCCCATGCCCTGATTGACCGGCGCCCGCAGCGTCAGCGAGGCCGGCTTCATCAGCATCGCTTCCCGGGGAATGGCATGGTCGTCGCTGGTAAACTCAATACGGTAGCTGAAGGGGCGGCTCAGCGCCTCCTGTCCTTCAAAAGCCAGCACGTCCAGCGCAGCGCTGCACTCCTTCACCTCAAGCAGGTGGTGGCTGTGACTGAATATCAGATTTAGTGGGTTGGCCATTATGAAATTCCCTTCTCAATTATCCTGAATGACAACAGAGATCTGCGGATTATGCCGTTATTTAAAACATTCCCTGAACTATCACGGCGTGCTTTGAATAACGCTCTGACTAATGTGATATGTCGTGTTTTTTACGATTACAGGGTCAGCGGCCCGCCATCTTCCCGTTTTACCAGCGTCCAGCAGGCCCGCTGCTGAGAGTTATTCTCCCCCGGCAGATAAGGCAGCGCAGCCCCCTTACTGAGCGTGACGTGCTTCATCTCATTGCCGGTAAAGGCCGACCAGTCGCCGGAGTGAAGGGCTGGCTCTCCCGACCAGGCGCTTACCGGCTCACCTTTCCGGCTGAGATAACCCGCCTCGCGCTCCGGCCAGCTGTACAGCTCTTCCGGCGTGCCGTTGGGGAAAAAACCTTCCGGTGGGACATCGATATATTCGCCTTCGACCCGACGGATTAGCGTCCAGCCGGTTTCCGCCCAGCGGGATTCCGCCCAGCTGTAATCCCGTTTTCCCGTATCTTCATCCACCCATTCACTGCGTCTTACCCCCTGACGAACATTACGTTTTCTTTTAATTTGCTCGCTGGGATAAAGTAACTGAGCCGCGGCAAACTCCACGTCCGGCAGATAGATCCCGGTGATTATCGGCTGCTCTCCCGGCTCAATCCTGACGCTGCTGTCCAGCTGATAGCGCGGAATACGCCCCGGCAAATCAGCCAGACTGTATAAGCTGTTCAGCCCAAGATAGGTTAAATCACCTTCAACCCACAGTCCGCTGACAGTTAAGGAAAGCCGCTTATCAAGCTTATTCGCCTTACTTTCTGCCCTGGCGATGCGCATCTGCTCTTCATCGGTCATCCAGCCATCCCAGAATTCGCTGATTCCCTTATTGTAATAGCTCATCATAGAGCCAATATTAAACGCCAGCGGGTCATTGTGCGTCCGCAGGATATGGGCTCTGATATAGAATTCGCGGGCTGGCCTGATATTGGGTAGCACCCGGTTTCCCCATATTACATCCGCCTGCTTCCAGAGCGGATCCCCGCGGCCCCGAACCGGCAGCTCCTGCTGGTAACGGGCCAGGGCGGTCTCATGGGCGTCGATAACCTCAATTATCGCATCCCGGGTGGCGGCAATATGCTCCGCCGAGCTGTACTGCTCCAGTAAAAAACACTCCTGGGGGTGAAGTATCGCCATTCTAGCTTTCCCTGGTCAGCGGCCCGCCATCTTCGCGTTTTACCAGCGTCCAGCAGGCCCGCTGCTGAGAGTTATTCTCCCCCGGCAGGTAAGGCAGCGCAGCCCCCTTACTGAGCGTGACGTGCTTCATCTCATTGCCGGTAAAGGCCGACCAGTCGCCGGAGTGAAGGGCTGGCTCTCCCGACCAGGCGCTTACCGGCTCACCTTTCCGGCTGAGATAACCCGCCTCGCGCTCCGGCCAGCTGTACAGCTCTTCCGGCGTGCCGTTGGGGAAAAAACCTTCCGGAGGAACATCGAGGTATTCGCCCTCGACCCGGCGGATCAGCGTCCAGCCGGTTTCCGCCCAGCGGGATTCCTCCCAGCTGTAATCCCGTTTTCCCGTATCTTCATCCACCCAGTCACTGCGCCTTACCCCCTGCCGGACAGGCACATCTCCCGGATTCCAGTCACAGGGATACAAAAACTGAGCTGCGGCAAACTCCACGTCCGGCAGATAAATCCCTGTAACGACCGGAGCCTCGCCCGGCTCAATTCTGACGCTGTTGTCCAGCTGATAGCGCGGAATACGCCCTGGCAGATCCGCCAGGCTGTATAAGCTGCTCTGCCCAAGATAGGTTAAATCACCTTCAACCCACAGATCGCTGACGGTCAGGGAAAGCCGCTTATCGAGCTTATTCGCCTTACTTTCTGCCCTGGCGATGCGCATCTGCTCTTCATCGGTCATCCAGCCATCCCAGAACTCGCTGATGCCCCGGCGAAAATCCTTCATGGTATGCCCAATCCGAAAAGCCTGCGGATCGTTATGCGTTCTGTATATATAGGCATTAATATATTGCTCACGGGCTGTCCTGATATTCGGTAATACCCGATTTCCCCATACCACATCCGCCTGCTTCCACAGCGGCTCACTGCGACCCCGTACCGGCAATTCCTGCTGGTAGCGGGCATAGGCCGCCTCGTGGGCGTCGATAAATTCAATGATCGCATCCCGGGTGGCGGCAATATGCTCCGCCGAGCTGTACTGCTCCAGTAAAAAACACTCCTGGGGGTGAAGTATCGCCATCTTATTAATCCTTTTTTTCATACCAGTTATGTTTATTTTCCAGCTTCGGCAACCCGAGATAGGGAGATGCGGGGTCGCTGTCGGTATCCTGATAGCCCCAGCCGGTCTTCATGCGCGGCCCGGTAAACTCTTTTTTTAAATCAGCGGGGTCCAGTACAATCTGAACGGCACCGCCTTCCAGCGTATACTCCGGTGCCTCCCTTTTATATTGAGTTCCAGCTCTCCCTTCCCATACCTTCAGCGGCTTGCCTGGCGGCACGGTATACACCACATATTCGCCGTTTTCATTCCAGCTTTTCCAGACGGCAAAACGGCGCCGCCAGTCGCTTTTGGATTTCAGCGCCTTAAATTCGGCCTCCCGCATCCAGCAGATACTGTTATCCCCGGAGCCGGGATCCACCACCCGGTAAAGTTTTTCACCCGGCGGGATTTCCACGGCCTTCATGGAGTTATCGAAGGTATCGAACTTTCCGTTAAGCGGCGTTTTTCTTCCCTCAATATCACGAATATCCGGCCAGCCCTGTTCTATTTTTTTAGTATGCGTTGGCGTTAATCCCCTCAATGCAGGATACTGGTGCCGCTTTATCCCCTTATCCACCCAGTCCGGCTGCTCTTTTTTAAACGCTTCCAGCTCTTTCGCTGCCCGTTCGCCGCCCAGCACATGGTTATTGTTACCCACTTTTCCCCGGTACAGGTTATCGCCTTCCACCCTCAGGCGGTTGGCCAGTCTGTCCAGGTAATCGTTCACCGGCTTCAGGGCTTTTGCCAGCATCTCATCCGCCTTACGGCGAACGTCCATCAGCGTCTCCCACAGTTCTGCCACCGGGCGACGCAGCGATTCCGGGCCCCATGAAACCGCTTTATCCAGCAGGCTGCGGGTCACGCTCAGCAGTTCATCAAAGGCTTTCAGCAATGCCTTAACGGAAAGCGCTTTGTTCAGCTCCCTGACCCGCTTTTCCAGAAAAGCGTAGGCATTATGAATTTTTTTGGATTTCAACACATAACGCGTGGCGGGCATATCAAGGAACTTATTCAATAGCGCAATACTGGTATCAAGAGACTTCGCAATCGCGCTGCCGTTTTGGGTAGCGCTCATAAAGGTTTTACGCCCCGAAAGCAGCAGAACCTTCATACTTCCTTTAACCAGGGAGCCCAGGGTCGGGAAAAGCCCAATCAGAGTCAGTACCAGCGCGACCCACGACCACGTATTACTGTCATCTTCTTTAATCTTTTTACAGTTCGCCACCAGATCCCGGATATCACAGATCTGATCGACCAGCGGGATCATTGAGATCAGCGTACCCGTTACAACCTGCCCGGTGGTCTGATTCTCGTTAAAGTCGCCCTGAATGGTTTCCCACACCCATTCACCGGCAGCCTCCATTTTCCGGGTAAATCCTGAAAACCAGTCTTCCGGCGCAGGCTGATAAAAGGCCAGCGCATTCTGAAGATCCTTATCCATTATTTTTTCCTGTTAATCGGTAAAAGAAGTGTTGGCGGCCCGAATCAGTTCTGAGTATGGAGGCCAGGGTTCATCGGGCAGTGGCTCCGGTAACTGATAAGTCACTCTGGCATCCTCGTCCGGAACATTTTTATGCAGGGTATGACCATTATCATCCAGTACCCCCTGCAATACCTGCCCCCCCTCAAAAGCGATCTGATAAGCGGCTCCGGCTATCGGCTGGTTATTTTGGTCAAAAAAGTTAAGCGCAATATTAACGGCATTCATTATCGCCCCCGGGAGCGGTACCATTTCTGGTTTATTCTGCGCTTTTGTCTGCCTGTCGTAGTGCCCCGCCCGGGTCCGGTAATCCCCCAGGGTCGCCTGCTCGATGGCATTGGTATCAAGCCGGATATAGCTTCCGCCCCCGTTCAGCGTCAGCTTTTTGTTCGCAATGATCTTTATCTCATCCTCGGTACTGACAATGCTGATTTCCTTACGCGCCAGCAGCGCCATCAGGTCGTTCTGCGCCTGCATCTCCACCGGCCCCTGGTTGGCTATCAGTTTGATCCCCAGTTTGCGCACAAACAGGCTCAGGGCATTACCCACCCCGATAAACAGATTTTTCACCACGCTGACGTCCGCATTCCTGCCGGCGGTGGCTATCAGATTACGGCCTGCCGACACCTGCAGATGCTCTCCGCTGGTCAGCGCCATGCCGTCCGGCGCGCTCATCAGCACCACCGATTTTTTCAGGTCAGACAGTTTCTGCTCCAGCAGCGCTATCTGCGCCTGCACATCGGCCGGGTTCGCCGTCGCCGTCTGCGCATCCCCGGAGATATCGTTCATCTGCTCCCGGGCATTGCCCAGATGGCTGATAGCCGCCTGCATCTCCAGCACATCACCCTGCGCCTTCGCCTGGCCGTCCGCCGTGATGAACAGCCCTTTCTGCGCCCGTATCGCGCCCCAGCTGTCGGTGCGCAGCTCAAAGCCTTCGCCCCGCTTCTGTTTTTCGCTGTCCACCAGGTGGCCGAGATTTAGCTGACTCTTGCCGCCGTACTCGGTCGAGACCTTGATATGCTCCTGGCCGCGGCTGTCATCCAGGCGGATTTTGTTGTTGGCAGGGGTGCGCAGCACGTTGCGCTTGTAGTTCTGGATGGTGACGTGGTCCGGGTGGGCCGAATCGTGCAGTACACCGGCGATATAAGGCCGGTCCGGGTTGCCGTCTTCAAAGCCGATGGCCACTTCGGTGCCCGCCAGCAGCGGCAGGTGCAGGCCGTAGGTGTCCCCCGCGTAGGGGCGCGACTGGCGCACCCACAGGCTCTCGAATCCGGTTTCCCAGTTATCCCGGTCGAACAGCATGTTGACCCGGTAGCGGCCGTCTTTATCGATATGGCCGTAGCTGTCGTTTTCGGTGGTGCTGGTCACCCGCGCCGGCAGGGTACCGGCCATGGTGGGGCGAGCCGGGGGCGCCGGGCGGTAGCCGTAATCCGCGTTGTCCGGGATCCCTTCAAACCCGATCTCAAAGCTTTTATCGCGCCGGGCATGGCAGACCAGCTTTGTGATCGCCACGCCTTTACTGAAGATCTCCGTGACCTCCGGACCGCCGCTCACCTTCAGCACCTGGCCCGGCGCCAGGGAAGCACTGCTGGTCACCCCGGAAAGCACCGTCTGGCGGTTCAGGTAACGTTCATGGCGCAGGCGGGCGTAGAAGGCGCCGGATTCCGACTCTGGCTGTCGGTCATAGCGGTTGCCGGGCGTCAGGTAATTGTCCGCGTAGTGGTAGGCCTCCCCCCAGGTGGTTTCGTCACCCCGGGTAATGTCCGCCTGCTGATCCATCTCTTCCAGCGCATGGCGGTAGTTGTAGTCGCGGGTACTGACCTGCTTTTCCACCACCTGGTAGCGGCTCTCCATATCCCAGACCGACTCCACGCCGTTATCCAGCTGCCCGGAAGGCGGCAGCGACGGCAGCAGGGGGCCCGCTTCATAACCCTGCTGACTGTCGCAGAATTCCACCACGTCGATGTTGAGGCGGGTGTCGGTGGTGAACCGGAACCAGATCCCCACCTCACCCAGCAGCCGGGTAATGAAGCGCAGATCGTCCTCGCCGTACTGCATCACCTGCTCGCGGCGGGGGTACTCGTTTGTCAGTGAGAACAGGAAATCCTGGCCGCGCATGCCGTGGCGCTCACGCAGGATCTTCTCCACAATCTGCGGCACCGACATATCCTGGTAGATGGCATTCTGATGTGACCGACTCAGCAGCGCCAGACGCGGCTCCAGGGTCAGGGCATAGCGGGTTTCGTCTTTTGAGGTAGACAGCCGCTCAAAGCCTGCCACCACGCCCTGAATCACCCGCACGGTCTGCTGGATGTTAATGCCCATGCCCTGATTGACCGGCGCCCGCAGCGTCAGCGAGGCCGGCTTCATCAGCATCGCTTCCCGGGGAATGGCATGGTCGTCGCTGGTAAACTCAATACGGTAGCTGAAGGGGCGGCTCAGCGCCTCCTGTCCTTCAAAAGCCAGCACGTCCAGCCCGGCATTACAGTCCTTAACATCAAGCAGGTGGTGATTATGGCTGAATATCAGCTTCAGTAGACTGCCCATTATGCATCGCCTTTCTCATCATCAAACGCCATCACAATCCCTTCTTCCTCATCCCAGTCGAGGGTCAGGGTCTGCGGCTTCTGCTTCGCCGCCATATGGCTTAACAGCTGCTGGCTGAGTACCGGCAGGATCTGCTGATTCAGCAGGCTGTCGATATTGCGGGCGCCGGTGTCCGGCAGCAGGCAGGCGTCGGTTAAAGCGTCGAACAGCGCATCGCGGGTGTGGGTGGCGATGCCGTAGTGACGCGCCAGACGCTGGCGCACCTGGTCCAGCTTCATGCCCACAATGGCGCGCATCGCCTCCCTGCCCAGCGGGCGGTAGATAACCGTCTGGAAGCGGGCCAGCAGCGCCGGCTGGAAGTGGTCGCGCAGCATCGGGCGCAGCAGTTCGTGCAGGTCAGCTTCTGTGGCGTCCGGCTGGTCATCCAGCAGTTGCATCAGCGCGTCGCTGCCCAGGTTGGAGGTCATCAGGATCACCGTGTTACGGAAGTCAATTTCCCGCCCTTCACCGTCGCGCATAAAGCCGCGGTCAAATACCTGGTAGAACAGGTTCATCACGTCGCGGTGCGCCTTTTCCACTTCGTCGAGCAGCACCACGCTGTAAGGCCGCTTGCGCACCGCCTCGGTCAGAATGCCACCCTGGCCGTAGCCGACGTAGCCCGGCGGCGAGCCTTTCAGCTGGCTCACGGTGTGCGGCTCCTGATATTCAGAGAGGTTGATGGTGATCAGCGACTTCTCGCCGCCGTACAGGCAGTCCGCCAGGGTCAGCGCGGTCTCGGTTTTGCCGGTGCCGCTGGGGCCGACCAGCAGAAACACACCCTGGGGACCGTTTTCGGCCGTCAGCCCGGTTTTGGCCGCGCGCAGGCGTTGGGCAATGGCGGCAAGCGCCACATCCTGCCCGACCACCCGTTTGCCGATTTCCGCTTCCAGGGTCAGCAGTTCAGTCTGCTCGTCCTTCATTAATGAGGAGAGCGGCACGCCGGTCCAGTCGGCAATCACATTGGCCACGGTGCGGGCATCGACATCCGGCATCAGCAGCGCCTGCGACTGTTGCAGCTCTGCCAGCGCCTGCTGGAGTTCGGCAATTTCCGCCTGGCGGGAGATATCGGCGCGACAGTCCAGCAGCCGGGCAGTGAGTTCTTTTTCCTGACGGTACTGCTGCTCCAGCACATCCTGCTGTTCGCGCAGGCTTTCCATCCGGGTATCGATGGCCGCCAGCCGTTCACCATCGCCGTGATTACCGACGGCGATATCTTCCAGCAACGCCTGCTTTTCCATTTCCAGGGCGGTGATGGCGGCACCCAGACGTACTATCTCTTCCGGCACGGTGTCCAGGCTCATGCGCACCCGGGCTGCGGCGGTATCCAGCAGATCCACGGCTTTATCCGGCAGCTGGCGGCCGGTCAGGTAGCGACGCGAGAGCGTGACCGCGGCTCTGACCGCTTCATCGGTGATATGCACCCCGTGGTGCTGCGCGTAGCGCGGTTTCAGGCCCCGCAGCATCAGGCAGGCGGTGTCGTCGTCCGGCTCGTCCACTAAAACCCGCTGGAAGCGGCGCTCCAGCGCGGCATCGCGCTCAAAATACTGTTTGTATTCGCTCCAGGTGGTGGCGGCAATGGTGCGCAGCTCGCCGCGGGCCAGCGCCGGTTTCAGCAGGTTGGCGGCATCGGCGCCCCCGGCCTGATTACCGGCGCCGATAATGGTGTGGGCCTCGTCGATAAACAGCAGCACCGGCGTGGGCGACTGCTGCACCGCCTCAATAATATTTTTCAGCCGCTGCTCGAATTCGCCTTTCACGCCCGCGCCTGCCTGAAGCAGACCCAAGTCCAGGGTTCGCAGGGTCACGGGCTTCAGGCTTTCCGGCACGTTACCTTCGGCAATACGCAGCGCCAGTCCTTCCACCAGCGCGGTTTTACCCACGCCAGGCTCGCCCACCAGAATCGGGTTGTTCTTGCGGCGCCTGGAGAGGATGTCCACCATCTGGCGGATCTCGTTATCACGGCCAAACACCGGGTCGATCTTCCCCTCTTTCGCTTTGGCCGTCACATCCAGGGTGAACTTATCCAGCGCGTTTTGCAGCGCAGGGGAAAGCCCCCCCTCTTTTATCTCCGCGTCTGCCGGGCGGCCGACCATTTCCACCTCGCCGCCCTGCGCCAGTTCCGCCTCCTGCTGCACTTCCGGGCGCTCGTCTGACTGAGCGTCCAGCAGACCGCGCAGTCGTTCCAGCTGGCTCTGCCCCAGGGTCAGCAGAGGCCACAGGCCGTCGCACTGCGCCAGCTTCGGGTTTTCCGTCAGCGCCATCAGCAGATGGAGGCTGCGGATTTGCTCTTCCCCCGCCAGCGAGGCCCGCAGCCAGGCCTGCTGCATCAGGGTCTGGATATTGTCCGAAAGCTGCGGGCGACCGCGAACCGAACGCGGTCGCTGATCCAGCCAGCCCAGCAGATCCTGCCACAGGTTGTCCATATCCCATTCGTAACGGCGCGCCAGTACCGTCAGATCTCCTTCACCCTGCTCCAGCAGCTTCAGCAGCCAGTGCTCCGGCAGAATCTCCGCATGGGCGCGGGTCTGGCACAGCGTGGCAGCGCCTTCCATCGCACGGGCGCAGTAAGGGTTAAGACGGCGTAACAGGATGGCGGGATTTTCCATGAGTTTCTCTCTTTATCGGTTGCAGGCAGGCATGCTACCGCCCGTCGCCGTTGCCCCAGGCGCATCAGGTACGGAAAGCAGTCATGTGGTGGTGTTCTTTGCTGAAAGCCCGCTACCCGCAGGCGCTCAGCAAATTTCCCCCTCACCCTGACCCTCTCCCCGGAGGGGAGAGGGGAACAAGGGCTTACGCGGTGGCGCGTTCGTTCCAGGAATCGGAATGAATGATGTTGCCGTCCTTGTAGGTCCAGGTGATTTTTTCGTAGCGCAGTTCGATCTGCTCCAGGTGGTTATGCTTCTCGAAGCTCGGGTCTTTGATGTCGTGCATCACCGGATTCACCTTCACCACCTTCACGTTTTCCAGTTTGGTGTTGAAGTACTCCACTTCCTGGCCCGCGTCGTTGATTTTGTACCACTTGAATTCCGCGGATTTCAGGGTCTGACCGGTGGTCACCGCCTTGTACAGGTACGGGCTGGAGGAGTCGATTTCCTTGGTGAACAGGAACGGCGTGTGGATACGGGTGCCGGTCAGCTTGCCGGTGTTGTTGTCGGTCGGGATGTACAGGTTATGCTCCTGAGCAACGACCTCGATGCTGCCTTCACGATCCTGAACGTCCACAGACCCTTTAATGTCCGCGCCGCCGTCGTCTTTCAGCCACAGATAAACTGGGATTGCCATCGTAATTACTCCATTTCATGTTGTGATGCGCCATCATCCTGCGATGACGTGGTGGTAACGCCCGGTACCTGACAGGCATTCGCCTGCGGTACCAGGCTGATCTCGACACGGCGGTTCTGCGCGCGGCCTTCCGGCGTGTCATTGTTGGCAACAGGGCGGCTTTCACCATAGCCCTGCACCGCGAAACAGCTTTCCGGCACGTCGCCGGTATCGCGCATCCAGTCACGCACCGCTTCGGCGCGCTTCAGGGAGAGCGTCTGATTCAGTTGCGGATTGCCGGTGTTATCGGTATGGCCGGACACAACAATCAGCCAGCCGGGCTTCGCTTTGATGCCGACCAGCGAGTTAACCAGCATTTTGGTGGAACCGGTTTTCAGATCAGATTTGCCGGAATCGAACAGCGACATGCTGTCGAGGCGTACGATTTTCGGCACCGGCTTCGGTTTGGGTTTGGGCGGAGGTGGAGGCGGGACATATGAGCTTATCGCCTCCAGTAGCGGCATTCGCAGGCGTTCACCCTGATATAACCCCAGTCCCAGACGAGAGGGCTCACCGTTTCGGGCATGGTTATCCAGTTCAGCGGCGTCCAGACGCAGCGTTTTCACGGCTTCCGCTTTCGGCCCGTAATCCTTCATGGCAATGCGCTGGTAGTGGCTGATATCGAACGTCACACGTTTTATCAGTTGCCGGTTATTCCAGGCGCTACTGCATAAGGCCACGATCGCCGCCAGCGTGAAAATCGTCAGCCCGCAGCGCCACGCCCGCTGGCGTGGTGTCAGTCCGCGGCCTTCAGGCAGCAGGGGCAGAATAAAATCCGGTAACAGCGTGCCTGCCGGGGCCGCGCTTTCAGAAGGCTGCCAGCCCTCCACCTGGTTTAGTGCCGTGTGCTGGCGCAGCCAGTCATGCCAGAGCGATGACGGCAGGGCGCCATTCAGTGCCGGACCCAGCCGCCACAGCACCGCGGTCGGACTGATAACAGGCATATCCGGATTTTCACGGACAAAAGCGGCAGTCACATGACTCCCAAACCAGGTCATCAGGCTGTTCATCAGGATCTGCTGGCGTATGGCCATTGCCCCACCGGTCGTGACCTGGCTGGCGACAGAAATCGGCGCCGCCGACTCACGCCAGACGCTAACTGGTTCTCCCGCAACAGCGGCCTGCCAGATATCGCTTCGCTTCATCATACTGCCGACATGCGCACTCAGAATCAGCGGAACGGCATGCCCTGTCTCACGACGCAGTTGACTGACCTGCCAGCGCAGAGCGAGCAAATGGCGCTCCAGCGCCGCCTGATCCTGGTGCTGCTGCGGGCAGACAGAAATCATCACCGACAGCTGGCGCCCCCAGTCCGGACGATCCCGTAACAGCTGACGGGCGACATGGTCCAGCTCCTGCTCCTGCTTAACCCGGATCCAGCAGCCGTCATCCACCGTCAGTACCGGCGAGCCATCCGGCCAGGGCGCTGGCAAATCGCCACAGACCAGTACGATGGGTCTGCGCCAGCGGGCATCGGGCAGATTATCCAAGCTGGCTGCCATTTCCGGCGTCGGCGCGCGCCGTCTTAGCCAGAGCAGCGCCGCCAGCCCACCCCAGACCAGCAGCGTCAACAGGAGAGCAACTGACTGGGAAACCGGCAGAAAGACCAGACAAACGACCGCCGTCAGCAAGGCCGTCCACAGCGCCAGCCAGCGACGTACCGCAGCACTCATGTCACGGCTCCTGGCAGCAGTGTGGCCAGCAGGCTATCCAGCCAGTGATTCAGTCCCCACCACAGTGCCGCCAGAATCAACAGGGAAAACGCGATACGAACAGGCCAGCTGGCCAGCCAGCCTGCAACACCACACCCTCCTTTTCTTCCGGCCACCACCGGCGCCGTCTGCGGATAGCTAAAGGGCGGAACCTGCGCCGTCAGCGCCTGCACCAGTTTTTCCCGGGCCGGATCGCTAATCGAACGATACTCCCCCAGAAAACCCAGTATCATGACCCGGTGAAAACAGGTCAGTACGATCTGTTCAGGCGCCGGCTCACGCAGGACCTCCCGCATGCGATCGCACAGTTCATCACCGGCATCAATGGTGCCCAGAAAATGGCCCTGCAGGGGGACGTCATACCACTGCACGCAGGCATCATCCTGCACACCACGCCCTTTAACCACTTCATCAATCAGCGCACACTGCGCATAAAGAATATCCCGGCAGCTCTGTTCATCGTAGCCAGCCTGTTTCAGAGCCAGCTGCACCCGCTCTGCATCGGCCACACAACGCTCCCACAACAGCCGCCCTTCCTCGCCCTGAAAAACGGGACCATGGCGCAGGCTGATGACCTGCAACCAGGTGTTCTGCAGCAGCGCATCAATATCCATGTTTTTTTCACTCATGTTCTCAGCACCGCAAACAGTTCAAGCTCGGGCTCCCCCAGGGTGCCCGGGACGTAAAACATACAGTTGCCGCTCTGGAGCATCTCCTGCGCGGCCGGATGGGCCAGATCGAGGGAGAAATACTGGTTTTCCAGACGCAGAGGAATGGCGGCCGGCACATGACGCAGGGGCTTCAGGGGGATCCCCTGACGGGAAGCATTGACCAGACTGGTGACATAGTCCGGGCTACCAGCCTTACACTGACGCGGGAATTGCTCCTGCAGTTGTGCCACCGACATGGGCGAGCGAACGGACAGATAATAGTCAGCCCCTTCACGCAGCCGGGGATCGTGCAGCCGGGCCAGCCACTGATGCAGGCGCTTATCGTGCTCCAGTTCAACGGCCACCACCCGCGAGGGCAGGCTGGCTTCCAGCAACTCACTGAGCAGATCGAACAACGGGGGGAAAACCTCATTCAGTTGCTCATGCTGCCAGGCAGGGATGTCGCTTACCTGATGCTCCAGTGAAAAGGTCAGCAATCCTCCGGCCAGACGGGCCAGCTCTGTCCAGAGGCGCTCCGGCGCACTCTGTGGAAAACGCTGAAACTGCCCCAGCACCGGCTCGGCGCTGTTCAGGGCATTCAGCAGCCAGAACAGCGACACATCCGCCACCGCGAAATCCGCCATCCGTTCATTGCTTTCACGGCGCATGGACATCAGGCGGATAAGCCTGGCCCGTAAACGGGTCATCAGCAGTTCCAACTGCGCCATCAACCAGCGGCTGGCCTTCAGTGTCAACAGCGGCGGCAGAAAGGCATCATCGAGCATCCAGTTACCCTGCGGATCCTGCAACAGACGCGCTACCGGGCAGGTCAGATAATCGCTGTTATCCTGGTGCGCCAGGCGTAGCGTCAGTTCCGGCTGCAGAATGGCTATCTGACGGTCATCATCGCCAAACTGGTTGCGGACATCCCGCCAGCGCTGGCGAAAACGCACAGGACGTTCTGCAATTTCATCCGGCTTCAGACAGTTGCCACCATTGGCACGCAGCAGCGGTAATGCCAGCACCACCACCGCCTCGCCCTGTACGTCATCAAGTACCAGCGCCGACGGTAAAGCATCGCCATTATCGGTATCAATCAGCGTCCCATCCTGAAAACGGACATTCAGGTGACGGGGCTGAAGACGCCCCAGCTTCAGGGCATCTGGCTCAAAGGTCGCCTGCAAAACGCCCCAGGGATGATTCAACCCCATCCGGGCAATACATTCGTCAGACCAGGCCGCAAATGCGGCCTGCTGCTGAAAGTGCTGGGGCGAGACCATAATCCCTCGCCCCCACAAGGGTTGGACTGTCTTCACGGCACCTCCGCCTTACGCTTTCGCCTTCGGCATCTGGCTGACCAGAGACAGGTTGACGTCCATCCCTTCCACCTGGAAGTGCGGGATGGCGTAGAGCTTCACGCGGAAGAATCCCGGGTTGTCCTCGATGTCTTCCACCACCACTCTGGCGTCGCGCAGCGGGTGCGAGGCCTGCAGTTCGTCACCCGGATCGGTCATCTCGGTCACCAGGGTGCGTACCCAGGTGTTCAGTTCCAGCTCCAGCAGGCGGCGGTCCTTGGTGGTGCCGATATTTTCGCGCTGAATCAGTTTCAGGTAGTGAGCGATACGCGACAGCAGGAAGATGTACGGCAGGCGCGCGTTAATGCGGCTGTTGGCGGTGGCGTCCGCGGTGTCGTACAGCGCCGGTTTCTGGGTCGAGTTGGCCGAGAAGAAGCAGGCGTAGTCGCGGTTCTTGTAGTAGGAGAGCGGAATAAAGCCCAGATTCGAAAACTCGAACTCGCGGGTTTCCGGGATCATCACTTCCGACGGGATCTTCACCTGGTTGCCGGTGCCCAGATCGTACAGGTGGATCGGTAGATCCTGTACCGCACCACCGGCCTGGGGCCCGCGGATCTGGACACACCAGCCGTTATTGATAAAGCTGCGCACCATATTGGCGGCAAAGGCGAACGAGGCGTTGGTCCACAGGTATTTCTCGTGATCCGGCCCCTTAACCTCTTCCACATAGTTAAAGCTGCGCACCGGTACGGTATCCGGCCCGTAGGGCAGACGCCCCAGCACCCGCGGCATAGTCAGGCCAATGTAGCGGGAATCGTCGGTGTCACGGAACGACTTCCACTTGATGTATTCGGCGCGGTCGAAGTAGTTGCCGATATCCTTGATAGCAGCGACGTCTTCCATACTCTCTTTCAGGAAGAACTTCGGTCCCACCGAGCCGATAAACGGCATATGGGCGGCGGCAGACACTTTGGAAATGTTGCGCAGCAGCGCCACATCCTGGGCCGAAGCGTCGAACTCGTAAGACGAAATCAGCGCGGCAATCGGCTCTCCGCCGGGGGTGTCGTATTCATCGATATAGGTCTGTTTGTACAGGCCGCTCTGGATGATTTCCGGGGAGTCTTCGAAATCCTGACGCAGGTCTTCTTTCGACAGATCGAGGATTTCCAGCTTCACATTCTGGCGGAAATCGGTCTTATCCACGGTATGTTTCAGGCCGCGCCACAGTGATTCCACTTTCTGGAATTCGGGATGGTGCATTACCGCGTCCAACTGGCGGCTGATCTGGCTGTCCAGCTCGGCGATGTGGTGATCCAGCAGGGTCTTGTCGAGCTTCTCTACCTTCGAGCCGGACTGTTTCAGGCGCTCCAGGAAGATCTGCATGGCGGCGGTTACGCGCTCGTCTGCCGTGGCGTCCGACATAGCCTGGTTATCCTGCCAGGACTCCAGGGCGCTCAGTTTATCCACCGGACTCAGATGAATTTTTTCAAACAGGGAGGCATACACGCCACCGGCTTCAGAACGTTCCACTACCACGCTTTCGCCGCCGGCGACCGATTCATTTTTTACAGACATCAGCATTTTCTCTCGTTAATCCGTTAAACACAGGGCCTTTGTTACGCCTGTTGCGGCGCCAGGGCGGACAGTTCATTACGCAGCTCATCGCTGAGCGCCGGATCCCGCAGGATTTTTTCCAGCTCCTTACGGAAAGTGACGTTATCCAGCAGGTTCGCTTTGAGATCGCGCAACAAATTACGCATCGCCAGCATGGCTTTCAGTTGCGGGATCTGGCGAGCTACCTGCTCCGGCGTGAAATCTTTCATATCACGGAAGGTCAGGTTGATATTTTCTTCGCTGCCGTCACCGGCCAGGGTGTTTTCAACGGTGAGGTTTACTGAAGGGGAAAATTCCGAGAGGACACTGTTAAAGTTATTTTTATTGACGTTAACCTTCTCTCTTTCTGACAGGGGCGCCGTTTCCTGACCGTTACTGAAATCGCCGGTCACCAGTAGTTTGAGCGGCAGCTCAGTTTTCTTACTCGCCCCTCCGGTATGCAGGTCAAGTTTCAGGTTAATGCGGGCTTTGGGTATCTCTTTCTGGAAGCTGTCGCTCATAAATCCCTCTTTGATCGCTGTGTGAATAGTTTCTGAAATTGCGTTTCCTTACTTGCCATATTAGAGCATTCATCTACATACGTTCAACATTGCAGATCATAGATCTTCAATTAGAAGATTCTTAAGAATTTTCGCCTGTTAAAAATCAAAACAAAATCCCATACAAAGAACAAAAAACAACCTATAATTCCAGTTATAAAATAAAAACCAGGACAATCGACAATGCGAGAGAATAAAAACAAGATAAATTACATATTTAATTCATTAAAATGATTTAAATCAATGAAAACCAGATTACACAAAAATAACACCGATGCGAGAAACATCGTCCAGCGAATGAAAACACCATACAACCTGAAAATATATTGCCGATGGATGCAGTGTATGAGGATTCACTGCTCACAGAACGGAGTTTTATAAGATTTGTCGCAATCATTACATGAATATTCTTAAACAGAAGACTTATGGCAAAAGTATATTAGTCACTACCTTTCACCGCAGAATTATAGAAATGCCATGACCGGCGTTCGTTTTTCTGAGAGTTTGTTCGGTGTGTTCCTTAACGACGTTGAACTACGGGTTAAGTCCACTTCTCTGTTTCCAGCGATATTTATACTCTGTCTTGCTGTGTACTTCTGGCTGATGGCTCGTTTCGGATAAAGAAGTAAAGCCCTTGACCTTCCCCTTGCTGGAAGGTTTAAGCTTAATCACAGTGAATAAACCGGGTCGCGCTATGGCCCTGAATCGAGGAGTCTGATATGTCTCACGTCATTGATCTTACGTTGGATGGCCTCTCCTGTGGCCACTGCGTAAAACGCGTTAAAGAGAGTCTGGAACAGCGTCCGGATGTCGAACAGGCAGAGGTCACTATCGACCACGCCACCGTAACCGGTAGCGCCAGCGCCGACGCCCTGATCGCCACCGTGCAACAGGCCGGATACGGCGCAGAGCTCAGCCACCCAAAGGCTAAACCGCTGACGGAGTCATCAATCCCGTCGGAAGCGCCGACAGCGGTTCCCTCACAGCTTCCGGCTGCCTCTGCCAACAGTAACGACGATGACGACAGCCTGCAGCTGCTCATCAATGGTATGAGCTGCGCCAGCTGCGTCACCCGGGTGCAAAACGCGCTGCAGGGCGTTGCGGGTGTCAGCCAGGCGCGGGTAAATCTGGCGGAGCGCACCGCGCTGGTGATGGGCAGTGCCTCCGCCGCCGATTTAGTGAAAGCGGTAGAAGGAGCAGGCTACGGCGCTGAAGCCATCGAAGATGACGCTATACGCCGCGAACGCCAGCAGCAGACCGCCCAGGCAGCGGTAAAACGCTTCCGCTGGCAGGCGATCCTGGCTCTGGCGGTTGGGATACCCGTCATGGTCTGGGGCATGCTCGGTGACAATATGATGCTGACCGAGGAGAACCACAGCATCTGGCTGGGTATCGGTCTGCTCACCCTGTTGGTCATGGTAGTAGCTGGCGGCCACTTCTATCGCAGCGCATGGAAAAGCCTGCTCAACCGCAGCGCGACCATGGACACCCTGGTGGCCCTGGGGACCGGTGCCGCCTGGCTCTACTCGATTAGCGTGAACCTCTGGCCGAATTTCTTCCCGGAAGCGGCGCGCCACCTCTATTACGAGGCCAGCGCCATGATTATCGGTCTGATTAACCTTGGCCATATGCTGGAAGCCCGGGCCCGCCAGCGCTCGTCGAAAGCGCTGGAACGCCTGCTGGATCTGACGCCCCCCACCGCCCGGGTGGTAGATGAACAGGGCGAGCGTACGCTTCCCCTGTCAGAAGTGCAGCCTGGGATGGTCCTGCGCCTGACCACCGGCGATCGGGTGCCGGTGGATGGCGCAATCACCCAGGGCGAGGCCTGGTTTGATGAAGCCATGTTAACCGGCGAGCCAGTGCCGCAACAGAAAGCCAGCGGCGAAGAGATTCACGCCGGTACCCTGGTACAGGACGGCAGCGTGCTGTTTCAGGCAAGCGCCGTCGGCGGCCATACCACCCTGGCGCGCATTATTCGTATGGTCCGCCAGGCCCAGAGCAGCAAACCGGAAATTGGCCAACTGGCGGATCGCATCTCGGCCATCTTTGTGCCGGTAGTGGTCGCCATTGCCCTGGTTAGCGCCGCCATCTGGTATTTCTTCGGTCCGGCGCCGCAGATCGTCTACACCCTGGTGATCGCCACTACGGTACTGATTATCGCCTGTCCCTGCGCTCTTGGGCTGGCAACGCCGATGTCGATTATCTCCGGCGTGGGTCGGGCAGCGGAATTCGGCGTGCTGGTTCGGGACGCCGACGCCCTGCAGCGCGCAAGCGAGCTGGATACTCTGGTGTTTGATAAAACCGGCACCCTGACCGAAGGCAAACCGCAGGTGGTGGCTATAGAAACCGCGCCGCATATTAATGCCGACCAGGCCTTACTGCTGGCAGCCGCGCTGGAACAGGGCTCCAGCCACCCGCTGGCGCGCGCTATTCTGGAAAAGGCTGGCGGACAGACGCTGCCGCAGGTTGACGGCTTCCGTACCCTGCGCGGTCTGGGAGTCAGCGGTAGCGCGGAAGGCCATACCCTGCTGCTCGGCAATCGCGCCCTGCTGAGCGAACAGGGTATCGACTGCGGCCCGCTGGAAGCCCGCATCGAAGCCCATTCCGCCGAAGGCACCACGCCAGTGCTGCTGGCGCAGGATGGCGCAGTCGCGGCGCTATTCGCCATCCGCGATCCGCTGCGCGAAGACAGTGCTGCCGCACTGGCGCGACTGCACCGCGAAGGCTACCGGCTGGTGATGCTGACCGGCGATAACCCGACTACCGCCGGGGCTATCGCCCGGGAAGCGGGTATCGACGAAGTCATTGCCGGTGTTCTGCCAGACGGCAAGGCACAGGCCATTATCCAGCTACAGCAGCAGGGTCGTAAGGTGGCGATGGTGGGCGACGGTATTAACGACGCCCCGGCGCTGGCGCAGGCCGATGTGGGTATCGCTATGGGCGGCGGCAGCGATGTGGCTATCGAAACCGCTGCTATTACTCTGATGCGCCACAGCCTGACCGGCGTGGCGGACGCGCTGGCTATCTCGCTCGCTACGCTTCGCAATATGAAACAGAACCTGCTGGGAGCTTTTATTTACAACTCGCTGGGCATCCCGATCGCCGCCGGTATTCTCTGGCCGCTGACCGGCACCCTGCTGAACCCGGTGGTGGCAGGCGCCGCCATGGCGCTTTCTTCCATTACGGTGGTAAGCAACGCCAACCGGCTACTGCGGTTTAAGCCTAAGCAGTAATTCGAACGGAATGGTCCGATAGCTCTCCCGACAATTGCGCCCCGCCATGCGGGGCGTTAGCATGGCCTTTTCAGTCAGGGAATGCGCCATGGGTTTGTTCAGCCGTCTCCATACTCTCTTTTCCCGCTTCGGGAGTCACAGTTACCCCTGGCCCGCCCTTGATATTACCCTTCCCGGTCAGCGCCACCTGCATCTGGTGGGCAGTATTCATATGGGCACGCCCGATATGGCGCCGTTACCGACGCGTCTGGTGCGCAAACTGCGCGAAGCCGATGCGCTGGTGGTCGAAGCCGATATCAGCGGCAGCGATTCGCCGTTCTCCAGCCACGGTGAAGAACCGCCGCTGGAAACACGCCTGAACCAGAAAACGCTGGAACACGCCCTGAAGCTGCTACGGGAGCTGAATATCCCGCTGGAGAACGTCGATAACCTGCCGCTGTGGCAGATAGCGCTGCTGCTCCAGGCTCATCAGGCCCAGAAACTGGGACTGCGCCCGGACTACGGCATCGACTATCAGTTGATTCAGGCGGCGAGCCAGTTTCAGTTGCCGGTGCGGGAGCTGGAAGGCACCGGGAATCAGCTGACGCTGCTGCAAACGCTGCCGGATGCCGGGCTGGGACTGTTGCAGGATACGTTGATTCACTGGCATACCAACGCCCGTCTGCTGCAAACCATGATTAGCTGGTGGCTGAAATCGCCGCCTGCGGCACCCGATCCCTCGCTGCCCAGCACCTTCAGCAATGAGCTCTACGATGTGCTGATGGTACAGCGCAACCGGCAGTGGTACGATTTCCTGCACAAGCTTCCACCCGGCCGCTATGTGGTGGCCGTAGGCGCACTGCACCTTTATGGCGAGAGCAATCTCCCCAGCCTGCTCCGGCAGCGCTGATCCGCGCAGATCGCGCCATTCGGATCAACAAGAAGGAAATCATGACTCCCGCAGTTAAACTCCTGGAAAAGAATAAGATCGGCTTTAAGGTTCATACTTACGATCACGATCCCACTGAGACCAACTTCGGTGATGAGGTGGTACGCAAACTGGGACTCAATCCGGAACAGGTTTATAAGACGCTGCTGGTAGCGCTGAATGAAGATATGAAGCACCTTGCGGTGGCAGTAACACCGGTTGCGAGCCAGCTCGATCTTAAAAAAGTGGCTAAGGCCTTTGGCGTAAAGAAAGTGGCGATGGCCGATCCCCAGGTGGCGCAGCGTTCCACCGGCTATCTGGTGGGCGGCATTAGCCCGCTGGGGCAGAAAAAGCGCCTGCCGACGGTGATAGATGCGCCAGCCGCTGAATTTGCCACCATCTTTATTTCTGGCGGCAAACGCGGGCTGGATATTGAACTGGCGGCGGCGGATCTGGCGAAACTGCTGAATGCGCAGTTCGCCGATATCGCACGCCACGGCTAAGCCGGATTAGCGCCAGCTCACTTCGCCCTTCGGCGCCAGGGCGTCGGCATCGATGGGCGAATTCTGTTCGATATACTGCTTGAGCACTTCAGCATCGATAAAACCGCTATTCACATAGCCCGAATGGTCATCGAGTTTGGGATAACCATCGCCCCCGGCGGCGTTAAAACTCAGGGTCGCCATCCGGTAGGTTTTATTGGCGTCGACAGGCTGCCCTTTAATGGTCAACGCCTTGATCCCCGAACCTTCAATCTGCATTCCCACATTCGCGAACTGCGGGTAAGCCCCGGAATTGGGCGTCTTCTGCGCGACCGCCGTCAGATAGCGAACCACGTCGCTCCCCTTCATATCAACGTACGCCAGGGTATTACCAAACGGCTGAACCCGCAGCACGTCGGCATAGGTGATATCCCCCGCCGTAATGGAGTCACGAATACCACCGCCGCTCATCACAGCAAAGTCAGCCCCGCTGCGCGCCATCAACCCGTTAAGAATAAGCCTCGCCAGATTGGTCTGTTCGAAACGCACTTTGTCACGATCGCCTTCCAGCCGCGCGTTGACGCTACCAATCTTCACCTTAAGCTGGGCCTGCCCTTTACGCTGAAAAGGGGCCAGCAGGCTAATCATGCGCTGATTTTCCGGGATCTGCGGCGCATACAGTACCCGTTCGCGCTTGCCGTCGCCCCAGTCGATAGTGCGTTTCAGATTGACCGGCAGTAGCTGATAGTTCACCAGCGTCATCTCGCCGTTACGAAATTCAAAATCGGCACGCCCGACATATTTGCCCCATTCGTGGGCCTGGACTATCCAGGTGCCGTTCTGGCGATCCGGCTTGCAGGCGGTGCCCGGGATATAGTCGCGCTGCTTTTTATTCTCCGCCGCCATACAGACCGGATCCTGCGAGTGACCGCCGACGATCAGCGCCAGCGCGCCGGGCTCCATGGCGCGGGCCAGCTCCACATCGCCAGGCGCGTTGGATCCATGATTGCCGTTATCGTAATGGCCCATATGGGTGACGGCGATAATGGCATCCGGCTTTTCGTTCTGCTGAAGCTCCTGAATCACCAGCTTCGCCTCGCCGGCGGGAGAACGAAACTCGATATCCTGCAAATATTCCGGATTGCCAATTCGCGCGGTGTCGTCGGTGGTCAGGCCGATGACCGCGACCTTCAGTCCCTGAGGGGTAAACAGCGTCCAGGGCTTAAACAGTCGCTCGCCGCTGCTTTTCTGGTAGATATTGGCGGAAAGGAAGGGGAACTTCGCCAGCTTCTCCTGCTGGCGCAGCACCGTAAGCGGGTTATCGAATTCATGATTGCCCACCGCCATGGCGTCGTAACCAATCAGATTCATGCCGCGAAAATCGGGTTCAGCGTCCTGGAGATCGGATTCCGGCACCCCGGTATTAATATCGCCGCCGGAGAGCAGCAGCACGCTGCCGCCCTGTAGGGAAACCTCTTTGCGAATCCTGTCCACCAGCGTCTTCTGCGCCGCCAGGCCATACTCACCCTGGTCGTTGCGCCAGAAATGGCCGTGGTGATCGTTGGTATGCAGAATGGTAATTTTATAGGTTTTATCTTTTTCCCAGCCGAACGCTGGCGACCCCAATGCCAGACAAACCGCCGCCAGCGCGACAATCAGCGTGCCCTTCACCCCTGAGTGCATCTCAGTATCTCCGTATTCATTATATAAACACTCTGCAAAGCATAGCCCCGCTACGACTTTTCTCCACGCCCGGGTACAGGTATGGTAGCAGAGGCATCCCGCACGGGAGAGTCACCTGCATCTATTCCGGCGCTTTCGAGTACCCACGGAGCGATCGAATAATTCAGAGTATATAAAATAAACATAATTTTCAGGTAACTATGGCATGAGTGAACAAAACCCCTCTCTGGGCGGCGCCCCTGTTGCGCCCCTCAGGTCCCGCACCGCGTTCGGTATTCTGGGGGCTATCAGCCTCTCCCATCTGCTGAACGATATGATTCAGTCGCTGCTGCTGGCGATCTACCCGCTGCTACAGGCCGACTTCTCTCTGAGCTTCGTGCAGGTCGGGCTTATTACCCTGACCTACCAGGTCTCTTCCTCGCTGCTACAACCGCTGGTGGGTTACTACACCGACAAATACCCTATGCCCTGGTCGCTGCCAGTCGGCATGTGCTTTACCCTGAGCGGCCTGGTGATGCTGGCGATGGCGGGCAGCTTTCCGCAGGTGCTGATCGCAGCAGCGCTGGTGGGTACCGGTTCGTCGGTGTTTCATCCGGAATCTTCCCGGGTGGCGCGTATGGCCTCCGGCGGTCGCCACGGTCTGGCCCAGTCGCTGTTTCAGGTAGGCGGTAACTTCGGCAGCTCTCTGGGGCCGTTACTGGCGGCGGTGATTATCGCGCCTTACGGCAAAGGCAACGTGGCCTGGTTTGTGCTGGCGGCCATGCTGGCAATTATCGTGCTGCTTCAGGTAAGCCGTTGGTATGCAGCCCAGCATCGTATGACCCGCGGTCGCCCGGTACAGAAGGCGGTATCCCCTCTGCCACGCAAAAAAGTGGTGCTGGCCGTCTGCGTGCTGCTGGCGCTGATCTTCTCCAAATACTTCTACCTGTCCAGTATCAGCAGCTATTACACCTTTTATCTGATGCATAAATTCGGTCTGTCGATACAAAACGCCCAGCTCCATCTGTTCGCCTTTCTGTTTGCCGTGGCGGCCGGTACCCTGATTGGCGGGCCGGTGGGCGACAAAGTGGGTCGTAAGGCGGTGATTTGGTGCTCTATTCTCGGCGTCGCTCCTTTTACTCTGATTCTGCCGTGGGCCAGCCTGTGGTGGACCGGGGTGTTGACGGTGATTATCGGCTTTATTCTGGCATCGGCCTTTTCCGCCATTCTGGTTTATGCCCAGGAGCTAATGCCCGGACGTATCGGTATGGTTTCGGGGCTGTTCTTTGGGTTTGCCTTCGGGATGGGAGGCCTTGGCGCCGCTGTGCTGGGGCTGATTGCCGACCAGACCAGTATCGAGCTGGTTTATAAAATCTGCGCTTTCCTGCCACTTCTTGGCATTCTGACGGTATTCCTTCCAGATAACCGCGTAAAAGATTGATTTTTCCGGCCAGATACTTGATCTGGCCGGTATTTAACCCCATACCTCCCAATGCCCCTGGTCAGCTTAGGCCCATAATTACTCCCTTCGATCTCTTTTTGCGAAAAAAATCGTGTTTTCGTAAAAATTCAACACCTGAAAACAAACGCGAATGAAAAAATTGTCATAAACTATTACGTAGCGCCCCGTCCGTTCGCGGGCGGATCCGGGATTTATAACAGACCAAAGGAGACGGAATGCATCATGCCACCCCGCTTATTACCACCATTGTCGGCGGCCTCGTGCTGGCCTTTTTACTCGGTATGCTCGCCAACAGGCTGCGTATATCACCACTGGTAGGTTATCTGCTTGCGGGGGTTCTGGTTGGGCCGTTTACGCCCGGGTTTGTTGCCGATACGCAACTGGCGCCGGAGCTGGCCGAACTGGGCGTGATTCTGCTGATGTTTGGGGTAGGTCTGCACTTCTCCCTGAAAGATCTGATGGCGGTTAAATCCATCGCCATTCCCGGCGCCGTGCTGCAAATCGCGGTGGCGACGCTGCTGGGAATGGGGCTCTCCTGGTGGCTCGGCTGGTCGCTGATGACCGGCATCGTCTTCGGTCTCTGTCTTTCCACCGCCAGTACCGTGGTGCTGCTGCGTGCCCTGGAAGAGCGGCAGTTGCTCGACAGCCACCGCGGGCAGATCGCCATCGGCTGGCTGATTGTCGAAGACCTGGTGATGGTGCTGACCCTGGTGCTGCTGCCAGCGGTAGCGGGCATGCTGGAAAAAGGCAACGTTGGTTTCGTTTCCCTGAGTCTGGATATGCTGATGACCATCGGCAAAGTGGCGGCCTTTATCGCCCTGATGCTGGTGGTGGGCCGCCGACTGGTGCCATGGATTCTGGCCCGTAGCGCCGCTACCGGTTCCCGGGAACTGTTTACCCTGGCGGTGCTGGCCATGGCGCTCGGTATCGCCATGGGCGCGGTGGAGCTGTTCGACGTCTCCTTTGCGCTGGGCGCCTTCTTCGCCGGTATGGTGCTGAATGAATCAGAACTGAGCCAGCGCGCCGCTCACGACACCCTACCGCTGCGCGACGCTTTTGCAGTGCTGTTCTTTGTTTCGGTGGGAATGCTGTTCGATCCGCAGATCCTGCTGGAAGAGCCGCTGGCGGTAGTGGCCGTGGTGGCCATTATCATCTTCGGTAAATCGCTGGCCGCCTTCCTGTTAGTCAGGATGTTCGGCCATTCCCAGCGTACCGCTCTGACCATTGCCGCCAGCCTGGCGCAGATTGGCGAGTTTGCCTTTATCCTGGCGGGTCTGGGTATGGCGATGGGCCTGCTGCCCAAAACCGGCCAGAATCTGGTGCTGGCGGGCGCCATCCTGTCGATTATGCTCAACCCGATTCTGTTTACCCTGCTCGAGCGCTATCTGCGTAAGCACGAAACCCTGGAAGAGCAGACCCTGGAAGAGGCGCTGGAAGACGAGAAACAGATTCCGGTGGATATCTGCAACCACGTGCTGCTGGTGGGCTATGGCCGCGTCGGTAGCCTGATCGGCGAGAAGCTGCTGTCGAAAGGGGTTCCGCTGGTGGTGATAGAGACGTCGCGCTCCCGGGTGGATGCGCTGCGCGAGCGCGGTATCCGCGCCGTGCTGGGCAATGCCGCCAATGAAGAGATTATGGCGCTGGCGCATCTGGACTGCGCAAGCTGGCTGCTGCTGACCATCCCGAACGGCTACGAAGCCGGTGAGATTGTAGCTACCGCCCGGGAGAAAAATGCGGATATCGAGATTATCGCCCGCGCCCACTATGACGACGAAGTGGACTACATCGCCGAGCGCGGCGCTAACCAGGTGGTGATGGGCGAGCGGGAGATCGCCAGTACCATGCTGGCGCTGCTGAAGGACGCCACCCAACAGCCGGTGGTGCCGGATAACGCGGTCGTTAACTGACAGCAAAACGGGCGACATTTGTCGCCCGTTAAATCAATGAATTGATTTCCTTTGTTTATTCTTCTGAAGATTCTGGCCGAACGTGTTCGGCCCAGATTGTCAACGGTCCCAGTAAGCCTCTTCCAGGCTGTCTTCCCGCTCAGGCAGCCCGCGACTCAGGCGCGGCGAATGCTGATTCAGCACCTGATAGCTTACCCGGTTGGCGTACTTACACACCTGAGACAGCGACGAATAGGTCAGCCAGTGATAGCCGTGCTTGCTGGAATTGGGCACCTTCGCCCGGTGATAGCGGTTGGCGGTAATGTCGTGCAGCAGCGCCGCCAGCGCGCCGTCGCCTGCGCCGTTGGTGTTCATTATCTTCTCCGGCCCCCCCATGTAAGGCGCGATATGGGAGTAGATCCGCAGCGGCTGCTGGCATTCGTGGCGGCGAATCGCCCGGCTGAACTCATACTGATTAAATTCGGCGATGGCCCCGGGCAGCAGCGGCTGACGGGTCTGACGCTTCGCTTCATCTTCGGTATACGCCGCCATATAGAGCCCCTGCGGCCCGGCGGTACACAACACCAGATCCACCCACTCCAGCGCCCGATCTGCCGCCAGTAACGGATCCTCAATACCGGTCAGCGCCGCGGCCTCTTCTTCGTTCATCGCCAGGATCGAGACGTGATCGCGCAGAAATGTCTGCCAGCGCTGCGGATCGTCGGCCACCACGAACTTTGTGCCCATGGTCAGCACGACCGGCACATCGTAGCGCTTTGCGTAGTCGATGGCCTGCATGGAGGCTTCCGGCATCGGCTCGCCCTCTTTGCAGCGCACCAGATAGGCGCTTAATACCAGCGCCGAAGCCCCGGCAATGGTCGATTCGGGAATACTTTCGGCATGCAACTGGTTCATCTGCCCCGGACTGATGGCGAAGGTTCGCTCGCCGTGCTCGTTAATCAGCGTGAAACAGCGGCCAATGGCGCCATCCACGCCTTGCAGGTAGTTGAGATCGGTACGGCTGGAGGTATTGCACAGATAGCGGTAAGCGTAACCGCCGATTTCGATGTTATTACACATCACGCCCAGCAGCACCGAACGGTCATCCGCCAGCACCGAATAGTTGTGCATGGTATTGCCGATGGTGCCGCCGGCGAACTGATGGGTAATAAGGTTCTCGCGCACCAGCTCCTGGTAGAGCGCTTCCGCCACATCGTCTTCAATCACCAGCGAATGGCCCAGGCTCAGTCCGTAGCGGCGAACAAAGTCGTCATCGACCCGGGCTTCGATATCAACCAGCGTCTGGTCGATACCCACCACCCAACTGGCGCTCTGTTCGCTTTCCGGCGGCGACTGTTGCAGCAGCGGATCGCGGTTACTGACGGGAAAATAGTGTTTGGATTTACGTTTACCGGGAAATTTCATGAAAGCCGTTCAGGTGCTTCGAAAGGCGGCGATGTTAGCACAGTCTCCGCCTGACCGCGATTACCGATAGCGCCCCACCAGCGCTTCCATCATGTCGATATGCGCTTCTTCATCATTAAGGGCAGGAATATACTCATACTTCTCGCCCCCGGCTTCCAGGAAGAACTCCCGATTCTGTACCGCAATCTCTTCCAGGGTTTCCAGACAGTCGGCGGCAAAGCCCGGGCACATGACCTGAACGTGCTTCACCCCTTTTTCGCCCAGCATTTTCATGGTCTCATCGGTGTAGGGCGTCAACCAGGGCTCGCGGCCAAAGCGCGACTGGAAGGTCATCATGACCTTATCCGGCGAGATGCCCAGTGCCGAGACCAGTTCCCGGGTGGTGGTACGGCAACGCTGGGCGTAGTCATCCCCTTCATCAACGTAGCGCTGGGGAATACCGTGGTAAGAGAGCAGCAGCATATCCGGCTCGCCGTGCTGTTCAAAGGCTCGACGCGCTGAAGCGGCCAGCGCCTGAATGTAGGCCGGATGATCCGCATAGTCGCGAATAAAGGAGACGGACGGCAGGCGACGGCGCGTAGCCAGAAGGCGCGCCAGCTCATCCCAGACCGCCGCTACCGTGGAGCAGGAATATTGCGGATAGAGCGGCAACACCACGATGTGATCCACACCGGCGTCCAGCAACTCGTCCAGCGCCGATGCCAGCGACGGCTGGCCGTAGCTCATACCCAGCGCCACCGGCATATCCTTTAGCTGCCGGGCCAGCGCCTGCTGCTGACGGCGGCTGTAGACCATCAGCGGGGAGCCTTCCGCCATCCAGACCGAATGATAGAGCTTCGCCACTCTGGGGGAGCGCAGCGGCAGGATCACCCCTCGCAGCAGCGGCCACCACAGCAGGCGGGATGTATCCACCACCCGTCTGTCGCTCAGGAACTGACGCAGATAACGTTTTACCGCGCTCGCCGTCGGCGCATCCGGCGTTCCCAGGTTAGCCAGTAACACTCCCATTTTTTCCTGACGCAAAGCTCCACCTCTTAATCGCTGTAACAGGGGGCTAATTGTATCTGAAAAGCCGGAGGGCGAAACCAATCGCAGTAAAAGGAGGAGGGAACAGCACGAAAAGCGGAGGATGTTTAGCGGATGTGCCCCACCCCGTTCGGGATGGAGCAAATGCGGCATTAACCGAGGATTTTTTCCAGGTCAGCGCGAACGTCGGCAACGGCCTGAGTGCCGTCAACTTTGGCGTACTGGGTGTTACCGGCCTCGGCCTCTTTCTGGTAGTAGCCGATCAGCGGCGCCGTCATCTGATGGTATTCCACCAGGCGCTTACGCACGGTCTCTTCCTGGTCATCTTTACGGGTGGTCAGCTCTTCGCCGGTCACGTCGTCTTTACCTTCCACCTTAGGCGGATTGAATTTTACGTGATAAACGCGGCCGGAAGCGGCATGCACGCGGCGGCCCACAATGCGATCGACGATCAGCTCGTCCGGTACCGCGAACTCCAGCACGAAATCCACCTTGATACCGGCTTCTTTCATGGCGTCTGCCTGCGGAATGGTGCGCGGGAAGCCGTCCAGCAGGAAGCCGTTACGGCAGTCTTCCTGAGCGATACGCTCTTTCACCAGCGCAATCACCAGCTCGTCGGTGACCAGTTTCCCGGCATCCATGATTTCCTTAGCCTGGTTGCCGAGTTCGGAGCCCGATTTTACCGCGGCGCGCAGCATGTCACCGGTGGAGATCTGCGGGATCCCGTACTTCTCCATGATGAACTGTGCCTGAGTACCTTTACCCGCGCCGGGCGCGCCGAGCAGAATAATACGCATTGCGTAATTCCTCTTAGATATCGTCTTTGAATAAGGGGTCAAACATTACCACCAGACCCCGGATGGCTCAAGGAAGGCGGCAAAATATTCACATTCCCCTGGCCGTTATTCAAAAGTTCCCCGCACACAAGGCTGACCATTATCGACCATCAATCGTCCCCCAGCCCACAGTCGCTCCACATCAAACGCATCATCCAGCATCAGTAAATCAGCATCATAACCCAGTGCGATATGTCCCTTATGCGATAATTTCAGGCGATGAGCCACATTTGAAGAGAGCAGCGGCCAGGCCTGCTCCAGCGTCAGACGCTGACTGAGATCCCGCGCTTCATCCAGCAGGCTACTAAATCCAGCCACGGTCAAACCACAGACATTGCCCTGTTTATCGAAAGCCGGAATACTGCCATTACCGTCGGAGCTCAAGGTCAACTGCGACAGCGACACGCCCTGTTCCTGCGCTTCCAGTACCGCATCCGAAGGTTTCACCGCCCCCCTGGCGCCGCTGACCGGGCTGATTCCTGAGGTGATATCGAGGTTGACCCCTTGCGTGCGCGCCAGCCGTATTCCGTATTCCAGTAAATGGCGTTGACGATTAACATGAGTGGGCAAAAAGTGTCCGGCGGGAACGTCACTGCGTGCCAGTACCTCTTCCAGCGGCGCCAGCGCGCTACTGGCGTTGCCCATATGCATCACCACCAGCCCTGGCTTTTGGGTTAGCAGCGCCGCAGAGCGTGCCTGGGTCGCTATCCGAATCAGTTCCTCGATCGTTGGCTGAGAAGCGCGATGATCGGATATCGCCGTTTTAACGCCCAGGACTGGCTCGATAAAGGCGATATCATCGCGCACCGAGCCGGTTATGGTGATCGTCGGTACTTCGTAGGAGCCGGTCAGCATCCAGGCCGAAATGCCTTCGTTACGTAATCCCATTGTTTTAGCAAACAGCGAAGCGACATGACGCGTCATGCCATCCGTGCCCAGCAGCCCCATCACGCCGGTAATCCCGGCCTTCAGCAGTTGACTGAGCATGACTTCCGGCGTTCTGGTATGAAATCCCGCCTCTCCGCCACCGCCAGTCAGATGCACATGCTGATCGATAATGCCCGGCACAACCCAGTGTCCCCTGGCATCCACCATCCTGCACTGCAATTGCCGCGGTGGAAGAAGATCCGGCGCGATCGCCAGAATTTTTCCGGCGCCCATTAATAGTGAACTCTGCCGGGAGCCTTCAGGGGTTAACAGTCGGGCATTCTGTATCAGCGTAAAGTCGAGCGAGTTGGTCATGATACCCATCCCTCTTCCAGCAGCTGGCAGGTTTCCTCCAACGCGGTCTGCCAAATCTGACGCATTTCGTCATCGGAGCGCTGATACTGCCCTCCGTAGTTACCATCGCCGATATAGTCCCGCACGGCCTGGGCCGGTAACTGCGCCAGGCGGGAAACGGCCAGCGCCGTTTTCTCCTCCCCGGGCATGACGACCCCCTCCAGTCGCGTCCAGGGAAAGTTCTCCATCCATGAAGCATGGCTGGCATTGCTGGAGAATTGCTTAACCATGCCCATCGTCGCCGGAGCGGCCCACCAGTTATGTAGCTGTACCCGCGCATCCGGGTGATGATTCAACCAGTTATGAATCTGCGCCTGAACCGGGCTATTGCCGCCATGGCCGTTGATCAGAAAAATACGCCGAAAGCCGCTGGCGTACAGGCTATCCAGAATATCGTTGATTAATGCGTTGTAGGTCGCCGGCTGTAGATTTATCGTGCCGGGAAATGCCGTAAAGTAGGGCGCCATACCGAATGGCAGCCCGGGACAGACGGGAATATTCAAACGTTCTCCCACCTCTGTCGCCAGCCTTGAGGCCAGCAGATGGTCAGTACACAGGCTCAGATACGCATGCTGTTCGGTACTCCCCAAAGGTAGAATTACCCGGTCATGGCGTTTCAGATACTCTTCCACCTGGAACCAGTTCATATTCTGGAATTGCATGGTCAATGTCCTTCTGTTAGTTCCCTGGCCTGTCGATGCAGTGCAGGCAGCAGGACCTCACGAAGATAGCGAGGCTCTGGCGTATGTTGATATTCAAACAAAATATTCGTCGCCGGTAGACGCTGTATAACGCTGTGACAACCGGTGCTGTAAATCACCGCCTGAAAGCGAGCCATCGTCTCCGGTAATCTTTTATCGTCCAGCGTAATCACGCTGATTTTTCCCAAGTGTGGCGCAAAATTTTTGACCCCTTCCACCATAGCGGGAATAAAGGTCTGATAACGGGAAACCAGCAGTACCGGCGTGTCGGCAGGCAGCGCCGCCAGGCGAGTACGGGTGGTTTCTGAAGGGATAAGCCAGGGCGCGTAAACCGGCACCTCCTCTGTCAGGCGCTGGCGCAACCGCGGAATGCAGTGCGGAATAGTCAGCCAAAAATCGTAGCGATCGATCTGACATTGCGACAGCCCGGCAAACTCCTGAAAGGTCCAGACATCAGCGCTCAATGTCACTCCCAGCGTTTCGCCTATCGCCTCCAGATAACGCCGGTTAATACGTCGCGAATTTCCCACGAACCCAATGGGAAAATTCAGAGAAAACGACGATTCGGCATCAGGATGGTTCAGCGCGCCGACAAAAAACGACGGCGACAGTCCGAGTGTTGAGGCTTCCTCAACCAACTGGCGGAAACGCTCATGCAGCGCCTCCACCTGATGACTCAAGGAAACCTCCCGCCGGTCACGAACCACATAGGTTCCTTTACCCGGTATCGTCTCGATCAGCCCCATACGTTTTAATGTATTGTAAGCCTGACTGACTGTAAGTTGCGCAACGCCTAACTGTTTGCTTAACGCTCTCACCGACGGCAGCGCGCCATTGTCAAAAAATTCCCCGGCCATAATGCCGTATTCAATAGCCCCCACGATCTGGGTCTGTAACGCGACGGGCAGGCTTTTATCGATTGAGAGCGGCATGAATTCCTCTAACGTTCTTGTTGTTGGCGACGCGTCACGCACGCTTTCAGCGCGTCGAAGTGCCGCCATAGCGTTTCAGGCGTTGCCGAACGCGTACACAGGCTGACTGCGATCATCACCAGCATGGTAATGGCCCAGCAGATAATCAACGGATCGAATCCCATCGCCACTCCGGGGAACCACAGTTTCATCGCCACAAACAGCAGCTCTCCCACGATCACTGCGCAGATAGCGCCGGTACGGCTGGCGCGACGCCAGTACATACCCAGAATAACCGGTGCCACCCAGATCCCCAGCCCGCCAAAAGCGAAGCGTATCAGTGAGAAGATACCGGCAGGCTTCATAATGCCAATGACCACGGCGGCGATACCGACCAGAATAGTGAACCAGCGCGACAGGGCCAGAATCTGGCGCTGAGTCGCCCCGGGGTTAAACAAATTCTGGTAAATGTCGCGGGTAATGCCCCCGGTCGACACCACTAACAGCGCGGAAATCGTCGACATACCCGCCGAAACGATACCGGTAATCAACAGTGCGGAAATCCAGGGAGAGACATTCTGTTGCAATATCAGCGGAACGATGAAGTCGGCATCTTTACCGGTTAGCCCGTGGATGAACGTCGCAGCGTTAACACCAGACCATTCAATCAGCGTCGCGGAAAATAACATGCCCATGGTGCCCAGAATAACCGCCCGGAACATCGTCCGGTAGCTATTCATGGTAAAGAATTTGGTAAACAGCGTCGGCTGACCGATAGTAAAAAAACTCCACATGACGATCATCGAAACATAGGTCTGCCACGGGAAATCGCCTTTCGTTCCCGGATGGCTCAGATGCGAGGGCATTGTGTCAGCAAGCTTTGCTGTTATAGCCTCCATGCCGCCTCCAGCATGAACCGAAACCCAGAAAGTGACAATGGCCGTCGCGACCATCAGCATGCCCTGCAGAACATCCGTCATCATGGCGCCAGTCATACCGCCAGTCATACAATACAGAATAACCACCACGCCCATGACAACCACGCCGATCCACTCAGGCAAACCGGTAAAGGTGTTGAGAATCACGCCAGCGCCAACGGTTTGCGCCCCCATCATCGCCAGCAGAAATATCACCATCATGACGGCATGAATGCCGCGAATCGCGTCGGACTCATAGCGATCGGCCAGATAATCGCTCATCGTCATCAGGTTATAGCGTTTACCCATAAGCATCAGTTTACGGCCGACTAACAGCATAGGCACGATCATAGAAAAGGCCAGCCCCGGCACCGAGATGCTCATACCGGCGAATCCAGTGCCATAGGTCATCGCTGGCACCCCCATAAAGGTGCTCATGCTGTACTGGCTGGCGAACCAGGCGAATCCCCCAACCAGCGCACCCGCCTTTCCCCCCATAACCAGGAAGTCGCTCAGTGAATGGGTTGCCCGGGCGGCGCGCCAGCCGATGACTCCCAGCAGAACCAGGAAAAGCACCAGAACGGTATAAAAAGGCAGAGGCTCCGGACGCAGCATTTGTGAAAGATCGCTCATACCCGATCCTCCAGTGCTTCATCCTGGTATTCAGGGCGTTTCAGACACTGGCGAGCAAACAGTAAAATAAGTAAAAAAACTGTTATACCATGTACTAACCAGCCATAGACAAAAAGAGGAACGCCCAGCCAGGCCGGCCGATATTCCGTGCTAAAAAAACACGGTAGCGGCAGCATTATCAGAAGGTACATCCCCATAAAGACATAGAACCATCGCCTTTCAAAACAATTAGTTAAAATATCCATATTTATCTCTGCTATCAGTTATTGCATTGTTGTGCGTCATTTTTAGTTGGTACAGATTGCATTCATCTGTTATTAACGCTTATAACAGATGTTCAAAATAACGACAACCACCAAAACAGATAAGTGAGCGATAAAATGGATCAATTGCCCTTCGCCAGGCGGGTACCGCTGCTGAATATGAGTCTGACTTTTCGGGAAGATAGCTGCGCCGCCCGGTGGCTGAGTCGCGATGAGCAGGATTATGCGCCGGGTCAGGCCGTGGCATCGCTTCACCAGCACATTGCCGAGCGCTGGCAAAGTGAATGGGTAGCCAGCTTTATGGGAGGAAGAGCCGCGCTTTATGCGGTTATTCGCGCACTGGCGCTACAGCCCGGCGACGAAGTGCTGATTCCGGCATTTACCTGCCAGTGTGTGACCAACGCCATCACCTTTAACGGCGTCATCGCCCGATTTGTAGATATTGAACAGGAGACGCTGGGCATGAACGCCGAACGGATGTTGGCCGCTATCGGCCCCCGAACCCGTGCCGTGCTTATCCAGTATACCTTTGGCCTGGTCTGCCGCGATCTGGAACAGCTGCTGGATGTGGCGCGCCATCGACAGCTTTGGATTATTGAAGACTGCGCTCACGCCACCGGAGCGAGCTGGCAGGGTCATCTGTTAGGAACCCTGGGCGATATCGCATTTTTCAGCAGCGAGCGTTCAAAAATCGTGAATACCATCCATGGCGGCTGGATAGTGACCCGGCATCCGGCCCTGGGCAAACGACTGATGCAGATTCAGGATGACGCCCCCTGCCCCGCTCCCGAATTTATTACCCGCCTGTTGCACACCCTGCGCCACGCTTACGCCAGCCTGCATTCAGGGAGCTTGCCAACGCCCGATGTCCCGCTGCTACCGCAGATGCAAGCGGACGAACTAAATGGTTTGTTCAGCCCGCAATACCAGTGGCGTATGGCAGAGCCGGTGGCTGAGCTGTTAAGCCTGCAGCTGGCCAGGTTGCCGGAAATCCTGGCCCGACGACAGCGCGGCGCCCGGTACTGGCAAAAATGGGCGCAGAAGATGGGATTACAGGGACCCAAACCCCGTACGGATGCGCAAAACGGCTGGCTACGCTATCCGCTATTAGCCAATGAGCCACAGGCGCTGGCAAAATCGACACTGGAAACGCGGCTGAACGTCGAAGCCGGCGTCTGGTTTACCACCCCTATGCATCCACACCCCTGTGAATTACCGGATTGCCCAACGGGAATGGACGCGACACGACGCTGCGTGAATCTACCCACCTGGCTGTGGGAAGCAGCGGACTAAAACATAATCTGCGATGAGCATAAAAAAACGGCGCCTTACGGCGCCGTTCAGGTCTGTATCGCAATTATGCCGTCAGCAGCTGATTAACCCGGCGAATAAACAGGTTGGGATCTTCCAGGGTGCCGCGTTCGGCCAGCAGCGCCTGATCCAGCAGCAGCTCGACCCACTCGCCAAACTGCGCCTCATCCTGGGTATCCGCAGTGCGTTTTACCAGCGGGTGCTCCGGATTCAGCTCGAAGATGTACTTCACGTCCGGTACGGCCTGGCCAGCCGCCGCGAACAGTTTCGCCATCTGGGTGCTCATCTCGTCGTTGTCGGTGGTGACGATAGCCGGCGTGTCGGTCAGACGGTGGGTCAGGCGTACCTCTTTCACCCGCTCGCCAAGCCACGTCTTCACGCGATCGACAAAAGGCTCAAGGGCTTTATCGGCCTCTTTGGCGCTCTCATCCACGTCGTCCGCCAGTTTTTCCAGCGACTCATCGGCCTTCGACACCGACTGGAAGGCTTTGCCGTCGAATTCGGTCAGGTAGCTCATCATCCACTCGTCGATGCGATCAGAGAGCAGCAGAACCTCGATGCCCTTCTTACGCAGCAGCTCGAGGTGCGGGCTGCTCTTGGCGGCCGCATAGCTGTCGGCGGTGATGTAGTAAATCTTCTCCTGACCTTCCTTCATACGACCGATATACTCTTCCAGCGAAACGGTCTGCGCCGCAGAGTCGGTATGGGTGGAGGCAAAGCGCAGCAGCTTCGCGATAGTCTGCTGGTTGCTGTTATCTTCCGCCGGCCCTTCTTTCAGCGCCAGGCCGAACTGCTGCCAGAAGGTCTGATATTTTTCAGCATCGTCCTTCGCCAGTTTTTCCAGCATCTGCAGGGCGCGTTTGGTCAGGGCATTACGCAGGCTACGGGTGACGCTGCTATCCTGCAGGATTTCACGCGATACGTTGAGCGGCAGATCGTTGGAGTCGATCAGCCCGCGCACGAAGCGCAGGTAGTTCGGCATAAACTGCTCGGCGTCGTCCATAATGAAAACCCGCTGCACATAGAGCTTCAGCCCGTGCTTATGGTCGCGGTTCCACATATCAAAGGGCGCCTGAGAAGGAATGTACAGCAGGCTGGTGTACTCCTGCTTACCTTCAACCCGGTTGTGGCTCCAGGCCAGCGGATCGCTGAAGTCATGGGCGATGTGCTTATAGAACTCTTTGTATTCGTCTTCGCTGATTTCCGACTTGTTACGGGTCCACAGCGCCTGGGCCTTGTTGATTTTCTCCCAGGAGACAACGGTTTCGCCGTCTTTCTCTTCGCGATTCTCGATCTCGACCGGCAGCGCAATATGGTCGGAGTATTTACCGATAATTGAGCGCACGCGCCAGGCATCGAGGAACTCCTCTTCCCCTTCGCGCAAATGCAGGGTGATTTCAGTACCGCGGGTATCTTTGGCGATATCGGCGACGGTGTACTCCCCTTCGCCTGCGGATTCCCAGAATACGCCGCTTTCAGCGCTGGTACCCGCAGCACGGCTGCGAACGGTCACTTTGTCCGCCACGATAAAGGCTGAGTAGAAGCCCACGCCGAACTGACCAATCAGCTGGCTGTCTTTGGCCTGGTCTGAGCCCATGGACTCCAGAAAAGCTTTGGTGCCGGACTTGGCGATGGTCCCCAGATGCTCAACGGCGTCGTCGCGGGTCATCCCGATACCGTTATCGGAGATAGTCAGCGTGCGATCTTCTTTATCAAAAGAGATACGTACCCGCAGATCGCCATCGCCTTCATACAGATCCGGCTGGGAAAGGGCACGGAAACGAAGTTTATCCGCCGCGTCCGAAGCGTTGGAGATCAGCTCACGCAGGAAAATTTCTTTATTCGAATAGAGTGAGTGGATCATCAGGTGCAGAAGCTGTTTAACCTCTGACTGAAAACCGCGAGTCTCTTGTCCTTTCATATGTGGTGATTCCTCAACAAAAATGAAAACAGGGGTGAAAAAACAGGTTGAGGGAGAGATGGGGACAAAGGGGAATAAATTCAAGCGGGGAGCGAAAAGCAACTCCCCGTTTGGTTGATGACAAAGAGGGGAAAAACGGAGTTTTTCCCCTCTTTGTGGTTATCAGACGAAACTCAATAAATTGATTTTCCATGTTTATTTTTCCGGGGATTCGGGCCGAACGCTGTTCAGCCCGGGTTGGTCAATCGTCTCGCGGGAAGCGAAAAGCCGCTCCCCGTTTGGTTAAAAAGAGATCTTGTGACGGCCAACCAGGGAGTGAGACAGCGTGGTGCCATCGACCATTTCCAGCTCGCCGCCTACCGGCACGCCGTGGGCGATGCGGCTGGCGTCAACCCCGTACTGGGCGCAGAGCTCGGCGATATAATTCGCGGTCGCCTCGCCTTCCACCGTGGGATTGGTGGCGAGGATCACCTCTTTCAGCGACTCGCTGGCCAGGCGCTGCTCCAGTCGATCCAGACCGATATCGTCCGGACCGATACCGTCCAGCGGCGACAGATGGCCCATCAGCACAAAGTAACGGCCGGAAAACTGCCCGGTCTGCTCAATGGCATGAATATCCGCCGGCGTTTCCACCACGCAGATCTGGCCATTTTCCTGACGCCGGGAGTTCGAGCAGATGTTGCAAATTTCCTGCTCGGTAAAGGTCCGGCAGTCGGCGCAGTGCCCAATCTCCGACATAGCGCGGGACAGCGCCTGCGCCAGACGCATACCGCCGCTGCGATCGCGCTGCAGCAGGGTAAACGCCATGCGCTGCGCCGACTTCGGCCCGACCCCGGGCAGACAGCGCAGCGCTTCCATCAGCTGCGTTAACAGCGGGCTGGTTTGCATCAGAACGGCATCTTAAAGCCCGGCGGCAGCTGCATGCCGGAGGAGACGGAAGCCATCTTCTCTTTCTGAGTCTCTTCGATACGGCGCGCGGCGTCGTTAAACGCGGCGGCAACCAGATCTTCCAGCATCTCTTTGTCGTCTTCCAGCAGGCTCGGGTCGATCTCCACCCGGCGGCAGTTGTGCGCACCATTAATGGTCACTTTCACCATGCCCGCGCCGGATTCGCCGGTCACTTCCATGGCGGCGACTTCCTCTTGCATCTGCTGCATTTTTTCCTGCATCTGCTGGGCCTGCTTCATCAGATTGCCCAGACCGCCTTTACCAAACATATCAGTCTCTCTTCTTGCTCGGGCCGCGTAACGGCGGCGTTAAAAATAATTCGACACCGGAAAACGGTATCAAACGGGGCGGATGCTCTCTTCATCCAGATCCGCATCGAAGAATCGACGCAGCGTCTGGATGTTACCATCCGCGGTAATCGAATCCCGCGCCTGGGCCAGCTTCTCTTCGTAGATAGCCTGGCGCCACTCCAGCGGCGTGCGCTGTGCGGAATCGTCATCTTCAATGATAGTCAGTTCTACCGGCGCCCCGGCCAGGGCTGACATGGCGTCACTCAGCGCCTGGCGGGCACCGGCCGAATTCAGATGGCGCTGGCTGGAGCGCAGATGCAGACACACCTGATGTTCACCGACCTGCTCTTTCCAGGCATTAAGCGCCACCTGTTCTACCAGTTTGGGAACCTTCAACTGGCTGACCTCCGCCGCCCACGGATCCCGTGCGATGGCCTCTTCAGTCAGTTTGAGCGCCAGTTCCGGCGTCTTTTCATGTTCCAGCGCCTTTCTGAGCGCCTTCGGGGTGGCGACCTTCTCTTTCACCACCGCGACTTTGTTCTGGGCCTTCCAACGGTAGGCCTCTTTCTTCGCAGGCGTCTCCTGCTCTGCAACAGCGGTGGAAGCGCGCGCCTGTACCCGCTCAGTGACCGAGGCCAGACGTTCCAGCGCAGAGGAGCTTACCGGCCGCGCTGAACGCTGTTGCGCCGCCGGTTCACCCTTTTTTGCTCGTTCAGCTCCCTGACGCTGGAGCTGACTGCGGGCCTGCAATACCTGACTGGTGGTGTCCGATAGCGGCGTCTCGCTGCGCGGTACGGGCGGCGAATCCGCAGACGGCGGCGGTGTCGCCATCGGCGCGGCGGCGGGCTGCGCCCGCACGGCCGGTTCCGATTCCGGCTCCGGCAACGGCGCACTCGGGTGGAACGCCAGCGCGCGCAGCAGCGTCATCTCTACGCCCATACGCGGATCCGGCGCCCAGGGAAGCTCTTTACGCCCAATCAGCAGCGTCTGGTAATAAAGCTGCACATCGCCGGGCGGTACGGTGCGCGCCAGTTCCCGCAGGCGCGGCTCAAGCTGCGCCATATCGCCAACCGACGCCTGAGGCGACAGTTGAATCATCGCCACTTTGTGCAACAGTCCCAGCATCTCGATCAGCAGCGCTTCCCATTCCACGCCGCGGGCGGCAGCTTCCTGTACCAGATTCATGGCGCGCTGGCCGTCGGCCTGAACGATAGCTTCCACCAGGCTCATCGCCTGATCGTCATCCAGGGTACCCAGCATGCCGGTGACCGCCTCGGTGGTCACGCGACCGTCGCCGCTGGCAATGGCCTGATCGGTCAGACTCAGAGCATCACGCAGGCTGCCCTCCGCGGCACGCGCCAGCAGTTGCAACGCCCGGGATTCACTCTCGATATTTTCCTGATTAAGAATATAGTCCAGCCGATCGCGAATCAGACCGGCATCCAGCGCCCGCAGGTGGAACTGCAGACAGCGTGACAGAATGGTGACCGGCAGCTTCTGGGGATCGGTGGTCGCCAGCAGGAATTTCACATGCGACGGCGGCTCCTCCAGGGTCTTCAACAGGGCGTTGAAGCTGTGGCGCGACAGCATATGCACTTCGTCGATCAGATAGACCTTGAAGCGGCCACGCGCCGGGGCGTACTGCACGTTATCCAGCAGATCGCGGGTGTCTTCCACTTTGGTGCGCGATGCGGCATCGATCTCAATAAGATCGACAAAACGCCCCTGCTCGATGGCCTGGCAGTTTTCGCACTGGCCGCAGGGGGTGGCGGTAATGCCGGTTTCGCAGTTCAGCCCTTTCGCCAGCAGACGGGCGATAGAGGTTTTACCGACGCCGCGGGTGCCGGAAAACAGATAAGCGTGGTGAATACGGCCCAGGTTGAGGCCGTTGGCAAGCGCGGTCAGGACATGCTCCTGACCGACGACATCGGCAAAGGTTTGTGGACGCCATTTACGGGCCAGCACCTGGTAGCTCATCAGAATATAGGCTCTCGGGGAAATTCAGGAGGGTAATGCTAACACAGCCCCACCCATTTGGGCGAGGCTGCCTTAATGCGCGATACCACAATCTCAGATGCCTCCAGGGCGCCGGAATTAGTGGCCCGGGAAAGGCACCAAACTATAGCTGGCGACGCCCATGTTCGAAAGGCGCTGCTCGCCGCCCAGGTCGAACAGATTGATAACAAAGGCGGCGTCCGTCACTTCACCGCCCAGTCGACGGATCAGTTTTACGGTCGCTTCAATGGTGCCGCCGGTGGCCAGCAGATCGTCCACCACCAGCACTTTGTCCTGCGGGGTGATGGCGTCGACGTGAATCTCCAGCTTGTCGGTGCCGTACTCCAGCTCGTAGCTTTCGCTAAGGGTTTCGCGCGGCAGCTTGCCCGGCTTACGTACCGGCACAAAGCCTACGCCCAGACCCAGAGCGACCGGCGCGCCAAACAGAAAGCCGCGGGCTTCGGTTCCCACCACTTTGGTGATGCCGGCCGCTTTGTAACGCGCCACCAGCAGATCGATGCTCAGGGCATACGCTTGAGGGTCTTCCAGCAGGCTGGTCACGTCACGGAACAGGATCCCCGGCTTCGGGTAGTCCTGAACGCTTTTAATACTGTTTTTCAGATAGTCAAGCTGCTGCGCAGTCGCGGTCATAATGAAATGCCTGATAAATACGGTGTTACTCACGGCGCGCCAGGAGCGTATCGCTGCTCCATTGTCTGTTTGTTAACCGCGCGCCGCGCTCGAAGACGCCAGAATTTACTGGCTGCGGACCATAATTGCAACCGCAAGGACCGTCGTTTACGGCTTTTGTTGTTCCTTATCAACTGGCGAATCGACAACCGGCACCCGCCACAGCATAACCAGTAACCCCACCAGCCCCGCCAGCAGAAACAGCCGCACCCAGATAAGTTTGACCAGCCACAGTGAAATCGCAAAGGTGATGACGATAAGCAATACCGCACGGGGTTTAGCCCCCCGCGGCATCGCCCGGTGCTGTTGCCAGAAGCGCAGATAGCCGCCGAACCACGAGCGGTAGAGCAGCCAGTGGTGAAAGCGCGGCGACGAGCGGGCGAAGCACCAGGCCGCCAGCAATAAGAACGGCGTGGTTGGCAACAGCGGCAGCACCACACCCAAGGTTGCCAGCACTACCGCCAGCCAGCCAATGAAGGTTAGAATGATTTTTGGCATATCGCTTCCCACGGGTCATGATCTTAAGTGTATCAGTGGATTATTCGCGGAGAGAAGATGAACACCAGCCAATTACTGCAATCGCTGGAAGCACGCATCGCGCAGTTAAGGGTAGAGCTGGCGCCGCTGGCCGGTCATATGAGCCTGATGCCGCGTTTCGATGTGAAGTTGTTCAGCTGCCGCGGCACCCTGCTGGGGGACTACCTGGCAGAGCTGGAGAACAACTACCGTCATCTGGCTCAGGCGGTATCCCGTCAGAATGAAGCGCGCAGCGCCTGGCTGGCGGAGCGGCTGGCGAATCAGATGGCAGCGCTGACCCGTGAATCCGCCACCTGGACGCTTCGCCGCTATGACGATGCCCGCCGCGCTACCAGCAGGCTGAGCGCCCGCATGCATCGCCATCAGGATTATGAGCGTCGCCTGCTGGCGATGAAGGCCGAACGGGAAGCGCAATTGGCCAGAGAGCAGACCCTGGCCGGTCAGCAGCGACTGGTGCGCGAGCTGGAAGCGCTGGAAGGTCGTATCGATCGCTGTCGGGCAGCCCTGGCGCAAATTTCAGGCTGCGCACAAAGAAAGCTGCGCTGAGCTTTAACCGAGAATCAGGAGGAACCCATATGTCACTGGAGCAGGCCCCCGACGAGGTCAAACTGGCCGTCGATCTGATTATGCTGCTGGAGCAGCACGAAATCCCGACCCACACCGCGCTGGCCGCGCTGGAGATTGTGCGTCAGGATTTCTTACGCAAGCAGGCCCAGGTGCCGTCATCCTCAGACTGACGGCGCCTCCCCTTCTCCGTCATCCGCCTCACCACGTTTCACCACGGTCTGCTCATCGCCCTTGTCGTTGAGCATATGCACTTCGAGGCGGTTAAAGGCCACGTCAATCTCATGCTCGCGGCACAGCTGTTCGATAGTGCGATTCACCTCATCCAGGGTGGTATTGCGATCCAGCAGAGTGCGCACATAGAAACGCAGTTCGTGATCCAGCGAGCTCTGCCCAAAGGCCAGGAAGAAGACCTCCGGCGCCGGATCGTGCATCACTTTCGGATGATCGGTGGCCGACTGATAGAGGATCTTCTTCACTTTTTCGAGATCGGAACCATAGGCCACGCCCAGCTTCACCACCACTCGGGTTACGGTGTCGCTCAGCGACCAGTTGATCAGACGCTCGGTGACGAAGGCCTTATTAGGCACGATGATCTCTTTGTGGTCGAAGTCGGTCAGCGTGGTGGCGCGAATGCGAATCTTACTGACCGTGCCCGAATAGGTGCCAATGGTGATGGTATCGCCAATACGTACCGGACGTTCGAACAGAATCATCAGACCAGCGATAAAGTTACCGAACACCTCCTGCAGCCCGAAACCCAGACCAACCGACAGACCCGCGGCCATCCACTGGAGTTTATCCCAGGAGATCCCCAGCGAACCCAGCACCGCAATGGCGCCGGTGGCGATAATCACATAATTGAGGATGGTGGTAATGGCGTAAGAAGAGCCCTGACGCATCTTCAGCCTGGAGAGGATCAACACCTCCAGCAGCCCGGGCAGGTTGCGGATCAGCACCCAGGCGAGCATAAACGAGATCAGCGCTATCAGCATACTGCCCATGGTGACGCTTTTGGTCACCGCAGAGCCGCCGCTGCCGGAGCTGTACTCCCACAGAACTATGCTATCAAGGTAGGTAAAGACGGTGATCAAATCAGACCAGATGGCCCAGAACACCAGGCCAAACAGGGCGAACATCGCAAGCGTGGTCAGGCGCAGCGTTTGCTGGTTCACCTGATCCAACCCCAGCGGCGGCTCTTCCTCTATGACCGTTTCTCCCCCCTCTTCGCCCTCTTTGGTCATCGCCTCGCGGCGCGCCAGAGCCCGGCGCCAGGCGATACGCCGCGCCGCCACGCTCAGGCCGCGTAGCACCGTCTGATACAGCAGGTTCCAGATAATCACCAGGTAGACGGTATCGATCCAACGGTGCGCCAGACGCAGCGTGGTATAGAAGTAGCCGGTCGCCGTCAGCACCAGTAAACCAATGGGCACCAGCAGCAGGATGCTGATCACCACCAGGCGAATAGTGTGGGACTCTTTATCACGCCAGGCGTCGCGCCACATCGGCAGCATCAGACCGGCCAACAGCAGCAGGTTCAGGAAAATAACAAACTGACCCAGCACATCATTCATCAGGTGTAGCGGCGAATGGCCGCCAATCACCGCCCAGACCAGTAGCGGTAGTAACGCCAGGCTGACGCGCACCATCTGGCGTCGATAGTGGCGGCTGTTCATCGGCGAAATCATAAAGTGGCGTACCGCAACACCCTCTTTTTCCAGCACCCGCCAGCTCAGGCCGAAAATGGTCCAGAACAGCGCCAGCTCTTTGGCGATATCCCACATCAGGTCGCTGGAGATAAAGCGCATACACAGCAGCAGTACCCCGACGCCCAGAATCAGCAGGGAGACCGGCAGCGTGCGCACCAGGTTAATCAGCATCGCCATCGGCGTATGGAGCTGGCTGTCTTTACGCAACTGTCCCACATCGTCCGACAGCGTCTTCAGACGCTCTTTCAGCCAGCGGAAACGCCAGCGCACCAGACCTGCCACCAGCAGCAGCGGCAATGCCAGCCCCAGCCCCAGACCCAGCGCATGCGGCGCCTTGCCGCGGTTGAAGAGATCCTTTAGCCCCGCGATCTGGTCCTTCAGCGCCTGAGGGAAGGCCTTGAACCACTCCCAGTCCATCGGCTTGTTGGAGGTCACCCAAAAGATCTGCTGAGTCAGAATTTTTTGCAGGTTACCGCTGGCGTTCATGAGCTGCTGCTGATTCATCTGCAAATTAATCGCCAGCATCAACTGATTGCCCAGTTGCTTATTCAACTGGTCCAGCAGTTCGCGCCGCATATCCGCCACTTCCAGCAGCGCGTCGCGTACTTCATCATTCACCTGGGCTTTTTCTTTATCCTTCCCCAGTTGAATCAGGCGCTCCACAAAGGCGTCGCGCTGGAATAGCTCATCCCGCTGCTGGTTGATATCAAACTGTTCCAGACGCAGGTCGGCGATGCGGTTGGTCATATCTTCCAGCTGATCCGCCGACGGCAGCGTCTGCTGCTGCTGATAGAGGATACGCGACAGCAGCAGGCTCCCTTTCAGCACCGCGATCTGCTCTTTCAGATTACGTTCGGACTGTAATGCCCGGTCGAGCCAGGTTTTGACCTGAATATTACGCTGCACCAGATCGTTGCCATTCTGGGTGGCATCGATCAGACGCTGACTGATCTGATGGTTAAGGTCCAGCTCCTGCTTCACCAGCGGGTTTTTCTGGATGTTGCTGGCCTCTTCCGGGGTGACCGCCTCCCGGGCGGTACGCTCCGTCAGGGTCAGGCGCTTGTTATTCACCGACGACTGCAACAGCTTCAGCTGATGCTCCAGCTGGCTTATCCAGGCGGTGGTGTAATCCTTCTGCTTTTGTAGCGAATCCTGTAGCGCAGTATTGCCCTCCAGGCTCTTGCGCTGCTGCTCTATCTGGGCATTCAGCACCGCCTGCTGAGTCAGTAACAGCGCCTGTTGAGTAGCGCGCAGGGCGGTGTCTCCCGCTGCGGTGCCGCTCAGACGGTTACGTACCTGTTGAAGCTGGCGGGTAGCGCTGGACATCGCGTTCTGCACCCGCTCCGGCTGGGTCTGTAGCGAGACCAGCTGGCTGTTAAAGGTGGAGAGGGAGCTTTGGGCATTCTGGAGGTCTTCAAGGGCACTACCCAGCCGCTCCTCCAGTTGGCTCAGGGACAGGCGCGCCAGCTGCTTGCTGGTGTCGGCATCGTCCTGCGGTTTGCGTAGCGCTTCGAGCTTGCGGGTCGCTTCGCGCATTTTGACCGGCGCCTGCTCGATCTGCTTGTCGAGATCGCTGCTCTCTTCTTTGACGCGCTTAAGCTTTTCCAACATCTCCAGGGTCTGAGTCAGATCCTGCTGAGCCAGTTTGTCCCGTGACGACAGGTTCTTCTGCTTTTCCAGCGCATCAAGCTGATTCTGTACCTCGCCGCGGGATGGCAGATCGCCATTTGACTGCGCGTACGCCAGGCTCAGCGGCAGCAGACCGCTGAACAGAATAAAAAACAGGGTAATCATAAACGCGGAAGCGAATTTCCGCTGACGGGTCGCGTGCTGCATAATCATCCGGATGAGAATGTACTAAAGCGATAGCTTAATGTGGCGAAGAATAGCACGCCTTTTCATCCGGAAATAGCGACATGCTCTGAATCCCCGCCGGGTTGCCCTGAGTGGTTATTCGCCTTCGGGCTGACGCAGGGTTGGACAGTGCTGGAACATCTCAATCAGAATCGCCACATACTCCCGGGCCTCACGCTGCAGATCAAAAGTATCTGGCGCAAACAGCCAGCTTTCCATAATACCGGTAATATAGCAGCGCATCAGGATCGCGGCACGGCGGGTTTGCAGGGAGGCAGGCAACATGCCGGCATCACTACAGCGTTTCAGGCTGGCTTCAATGCGATCGTAGCCTTCCATATAAAGGCCGCGCTGAGCCTGCTGTACCGTCATCATTTCGCCAACAAACTCGCATTTATGGAAAATAATCTCCATCATTAGACGTCGGCGTTCTTCCGTTACCGTGGTTTCCAGAATGTAAATCAAAAGCTCTCTGAGCGCTGAGAGTGGATCCTCGGGAAATTTTGCCCGATACTCAATCTCTAAATCCCCAATACTGGATTCCGATAGCTCCCATATTTCATTGAACAGATCGGATTTATTGCGAAAATGCCAGTAGATGGCGCCGCGCGTCACGCCTGCCGCCTTCGCGATATCAGCAAGCGAAGTGGCCGAAACGCCCTGTTCGGAAAAAAGGCGCAGCGCCACGTCAAGAATGTGCTGGCGCGTCTCTTGCGCCTGCTGTTTGGTTTTTCGTGCCATCGGTTAAGGGATTTGCAGGAGTCAGATTTACATACATTTGTGAATGTATGTACCATAGCACGACGATAATATAAACGCAGCAATGGGTTTATGGACTTTTGACCATTGATCAAATTTTGAAATCGGACACTCGAGGTTTACCTATGAACAAAAACAGAGGGTTGTCGCCTCTGGCGGTCGTTCTGATGCTCTCAGGCGGTTTAGCGCTTACAGGATGTAATGACGATCAGTCCCAGCAGCAGTCGGCTCAGGCGATACCTGTGGACGTTGTAACGCTGCAAAGCGAACCTCTTCAGATGAAAACTGAACTTCCCGGACGCACCAGCCCTTACCGCGTTGCGGAAGTGCGTCCTCAGGTCGGTGGCATTATCCTGAAACGTAATTTTGTCGAAGGAAGTGACATTAAGGCCGGAGTTTCGCTTTATCAGATCGACCCTGCGACCTATCAGGCTTCGTGGGACAGCGCTAAAGGCGATCTGGCTAAAGCTGAAGCCAGCGCCCATATGGCACGTCTGACGGTAAACCGTTACCGGAAACTGCTTGGCACTAACTATGTAAGTCAACAGGACTACGATAACGCCGCTGCCGAAGCCAAACAGGCTGACGCCGCGGTCGTGGCTGCTAAAGCCGCGGTGGAAACCGCTCGTATTAACCTCGCCTATACCAAGGTAACCTCGCCGATTAGTGGACGTATCAGCAAATCTGCCGTCACCGAAGGGGCGCTGGTGCAAACGGGTCAGTCAACCGCCATGGCGACCGTCACTCAGTTGGATCCGATCTATGTGGATGTCACCCAGTCCAGCAACGATTTCCTGCGTCTGAAACAGGAGCTGGCTAACGGCACCCTGAAGCAGGAAAACGGTAAGGCAAAAGTGACCCTGAGCACTTCTAACGGGGTTCAGTACAACCAGACCGGTACTCTGGAATTCTCGGACGTCACCGTTGATCAGACCACGGGATCCATCACGCTGCGCGCTATCTTCCCGAACCCCGACCATACGCTGCTGCCTGGCATGTATGTGCGTGCGACGCTGGAAGAAGGGACTCACCCCAACGCGCTGCTGGTGCCTCAGCAGGGGATCACCCGTACGCCTCGCGGCGAAGCCACCGCTATGGTGGTGGGAAAGGACAACAAAGTTGAAGTGCGCCAGGTCACTACCAGTCAGGCCATTGGCGATAAGTGGCTGGTCACTGACGGGCTGAAGGACGGGGACCAGGTGATTGTCTCCGGGCTGCAGAAGATTAAACCCGGCGCCACGGTTAAGCCTGAAGAAGCCAAATCCGGCGATGCCGACGCGCAGTCACAGGGCGCAGCAGCTCAGTCCGAACAGAAACAGTCTTAACAAAAACAGGAGCCGTTAAGGCATGGCTAAGTTTTTTATCGATCGCCCCATCTTTGCGTGGGTTATCGCGATCATCATCATGCTGGCAGGGTTGCTTTCAATATTGAAGCTTCCCATCGCGCAATATCCGACGATTGCGCCACCGGCTGTGACCGTTACGGCCACCTATCCGGGTGCTGACGCGAAAACGGTGCAGGACACTGTGACTCAGGTTATCGAACAGAACATGAACGGTATCGATAACCTGATGTACATGTCTTCCACCAGTGACTCGTCGGGTACCGTTGAGATTACGCTGACCTTTGATACCGGCACCGACGCGGATATCGCCCAGGTGCAGGTGCAGAACAAACTGCAGCTGGCAATGCCGCTGCTGCCGCAGGAAGTGCAGCAGCAGGGTATCAACGTGAAAAAATCTTCCAGTAGCTTCCTGATGGTGCTTGGCTTTATCAACACCAACGGCAGCATGACGCAGGAAGATATCTCGGACTACGTTGGCTCAAATATCAAAGACCCGGTCAGTCGTACCGCAGGTGTGGGTGACGTCCAGCTGTTTGGCTCCCAGTACGCGATGCGTATCTGGCTCGATCCGGACAAGCTGACCAACTACGCCCTGACGCCAGGCGACGTGACCACGGCCATTAAGGCCCAGAACGCCCAGGTTGCCGCAGGTCAGTTAGGCGGTACGCCACCGGTTAAGGGGCAGCAGCTTAACGCCTCTATCATCGCGCAGACCCGTCTGACCTCTACCGAGGAGTTTGGCAAAATCCTGCTGAAAGTGAACCAGGATGGTTCCCAGGTTCGTCTGCGCGATGTCGCGAAGATTGAACTGGGCGGTGAAAGCTACGACGTTATCGCCCGCTTTAACGGACACCCGGCGTCTGGTCTGGGGATCAAGCTGGCGACCGGTGCTAACGCACTGGATACCGCCGCTGCGGTGCGCGAACAGGTAGAAAAACTGAAGCCCTTCTTCCCGGAAGGTATGGAAGTGGTTTACCCGTACGACACCACGCCATTCGTTAAGATCTCGATCTTCGAAGTGGTGAAAACCCTGGTGGAAGCCATCGTGCTGGTCTTCCTGGTCATGTACCTGTTCCTGCAAAACTTCCGCGCCACGCTGATTCCTACCATCGCGGTGCCGGTCGTACTCCTGGGGACCTTTGCGGTGCTTGCCGCCTTTGGCTACTCGATAAACACGCTAACGATGTTCGCCATGGTCCTTGCGATAGGTCTGTTGGTGGATGACGCCATCGTGGTGGTCGAAAACGTTGAGCGTGTCATGGTGGAGGATGGGCTCCCTCCCAAGGAGGCCACCCGTAAGTCGATGGGCCAGATCCAGGGGGCTCTGGTCGGTATTGCGATGGTGCTGTCGGCAGTATTTATCCCGATGGCCTTCTTCGGCGGCGCAACCGGCGCTATCTATCGCCAGTTCTCCATCACGATTGTTTCCGCGATGGTGCTGTCGGTACTGGTGGCGATGATCCTGACGCCAGCGCTCTGCGCCACCATGCTGAAACCGGTGAAGAAAGGTGACCACGGCGAAGGTAAGAAAGGCTTCTTCGGCTGGTTCAACCGCATGTTCGATAAGAGCACGCATCACTACACCGACAGCGTGGGCAACATTCTGCGCAGCACCGGCCGCTATCTGCTGCTGTATGTGCTGATTGTGGTGGGGATGGCCTGGCTGTTCCTGCGTCTGCCGAGCTCCTTCCTGCCGGAAGAGGATCAGGGGGTATTCCTGGTACAGGCCCAGTTGCCTGCTGGGGCTTCTCAGGAGCGTACCCAGAAGATCCTGGATCGGGTCAACGACTACTTCCTGACTAAAGAGAAAGATAACGTTAACTCCGTCTTTACGGTTAACGGCTTTGGCTTTGCGGGTCGTGGTCAGAACACCGGTCTGGCCTTCGTCAGCCTGAAGGACTGGGACGAACGTCAGGGAGCGGAAAACAAGGTTACCGCCATTACCGGTCGGGCCATGGGCGCCTTCTCGCAGATTAAAGATGCGATGGTGTTCGCCTTTAACCTGCCAGCCATTGTGGAACTGGGTAACGCAACCGGCTTCGACTTCGAGCTGATAGACCAGGGCGGTCTGGGACACGACGCGCTAATGCAGGCCCGTAACCAGCTCCTGGGCATGGCGGCACAGCATCCTGACGTTCTGTCTACGGTACGTCCTAACGGTCTGGAAGATACGCCGCAGTACAAGATTGAGATCGATCAGGAGAAAGCCGAATCACTGGGCGTCTCCATCAGCGATATCAACACCACGCTGGGCGCCGGCTGGGGGAGTAGCTACGTTAACGACTTCATCGACCGCGGTCGTGTGAAGAAGGTTTACATCATGGGTGAAGCCTCTTCCCGTATGCTGCCGAGCGATATCAGTAAATGGTACGTGCGTGGTTCCGATGGTCAGATGGTGCCGTTCAGCGCCTTCGCGACCGGCCACTGGCAGTACGGTTCACCGCGTCTGGAACGTTACAACGGTCTGCCCTCCATGGAGATCCTGGGTGAAGCGGTTCAGGGTAAGAGTACCGGTGAAGCCATGGCGCTGATGGAGCAGTTGGCCAGTAAGCTACCGACCGGCGTGGGTTATGACTGGACCGGCCTCTCTTATCAGGAGCGACTCTCCGGTAACCAGGCTCCGGCACTGTACGCCATCTCGCTGATTGTGGTGTTCCTGTGTCTGGCGGCGCTGTACGAGAGCTGGTCGATTCCGTTCTCGGTTATGCTGGTGGTGCCGCTGGGGGTTGTCGGGGCGCTGCTGGCCGCAACGCTACGCGGCCTGACTAACGACGTCTACTTCCAGGTAGGTCTGTTGACCACCATAGGCCTGTCGGCGAAGAACGCGATACTTATCGTAGAATTCGCCAAGGACCTGATGGAAAAAGAGGGCAAAGGGCTTATTGAATCGACGCTGGAGGCGGTACGTATGCGTCTGCGCCCCATTCTGATGACCTCTCTGGCCTTTATCCTTGGGGTAATGCCGCTGGCCATCAGTACCGGTGCAGGCTCCGGCTCCCAGAACGCGGTAGGTACCGGCGTAATGGGCGGTATGATTACCGCCACCATACTGGCCATCTTCTTCGTTCCGCTGTTCTTCGTGGTGGTACGCCGTCGCTTCGGCAAAAAGGTCGAAGAGAGCGAGCAGAAGCCGTCAGAACACAACGTATAAGCTGTCTTCAGATAGTGAAAAAGGCCGCGTTAGCGGCCTTTTTTATATCTTCCCGCCCCCAACCAGATCAAAGATTATTTTGCCATTTCAATCATCTACAACCGTGATTGTTAAACTAATTTAATTTTACAGATTAATCACAGTTATCTTATTGCCATTTCTCTATGGCGCGCCGCTTACGTCAAAATTGAGCCTAATCAACGACCAAACCAACCTTCTGAAAAGATTGGGAATTTTTTTCAGGCAAAAAACAGCTATTCACAGAACGAGAGGTTCAGGGTAAAATCATTAATAAGCCATTCCAGTTGCTTAATTGTAATTTTTCGTAATACCGTAGGGAAAATTCTCAAATACTGATTTATAATTTATCAGTAGTTGAAAATGTGCGTTAAATCTCCACATTATGACGGTGCCCTTTACCTGATGCTTTATCAGATTTATACGATAAAAGGGGATAGCATATGGACGAATACTCACCGAAGCGGCATGATATAGCGCAGCTAAAATATCTCTGCGAGAACCTGTATCACGACTGCCTGGCAAGGCTCGACGATGGCACCCCCGGCTGGGTTAATGACCCGACCGCCACCGTCAATCTGCAGTTGAATGATTTGATTGAGCATATAGCGACCTTCGCACTTAATTACAAGATTAAGTACGAAGATGAGAGTAGGTTAACCCAACAAATAGACGAATATCTGGACGACACCTTCATGTTGTTTAGCAACTACGGCATTAATGCACAGGATTTGCAACAATGGTACAAATCCAGCCGTCGCTTGTTCCAGTGTTTCGTCAATGAAAGCAGAGCCAACCCGGTAAGCCTTTCATTTTAATAATTTTAGAAGCACTTGAGGTGATTTCATGACAACCAAGCCGTTAACCAAGACAGACTATCTGATGCGTCTGCGCCGCTGCCAGACTATCGATACGCTGGAGCGTGTTATCGAAAAAAATAAATACGAATTATCAGACCATGAACTGGCGGTATTTTATTCAGCTGCTGACCACCGCCTGGCTGAACTCACGATGAACAAGCTTTACGATAAAATCCCGACGTCTGTGTGGAAATTTGTCCGATAACCTAAGACTCCCCAATCTAAACTAATAAGTGAATGCCTTAGCGCCAGTGCTGCACGGCGGCCTGTCGATGTTTTGCTATGTGCTTTCACAGGAGAAAACAAACAAGCCTCAGGTAACAATCAAAAATAAGAGTTATACCTGATAACAATAAGGCTAAAGACTAATTTAAGAATTCTCATCAATATTCCTGATGTTGGCACCGGATGGATCCGTAAGGAAGGTCAGATAACAGTTATCTACTGTTATTACTTTTCGCAGCACAACTGTTACTTTTTATCAACAGCAGGACCTTCTACCATAAGCACATCGCCTTCTGGGCGCGTCGCTTATTATCAAAAGGTCCTCTATGAGTGAAATACAGCGCCTGCTAACTGCCACCATTGAACAGCTCAATCACCAGGAGAAGCGTGACAATCGTCCGCGGCTCAGTATTAGTTTTATCCGCAATCACCCCTGGCTGTTTATCACCATGTACCTCGGCTGGTTCGCCACGCTGGCGGTGATGATGCTCTCCCCTACCCTGGCCGATTCCGTCTGGCTGCTGGTCGTCCTTTTTATTCTGCTGAATGGTTTTTTCTTTTTTGATGTGAATCCCCGCTACCATTACAGCGACATTGACGTGCTGGATCTGCGTGTCTGCTATAACGGCGAGTGGTACAACACCCGTTTCGCCCCGACTTCGTTAATCGATAGCATCCTGAACTCCCCCCGGATCACTGCACAACAAAAAGCGCAATTGCGCAAAATGGTTGCCACCAAGGGTGAAATCTCTTTTTATGATATCTGGTCGCTGGAACACGCCAGCGCAATCAAAAACGTCGCTGTCGCGCCTGCATAACGCCTTGCGGCATGCGACTCCAGGAGAGAGCCATGCCGCTAAATATCTGGGGCCAGCCGGTGGGCGATAGCCTGCCTGACTGGCAACCCCGCCCCACACCACAGCGCCGGACGCTGGAAGGAAACTGGTGCCGACTGATCCCCCTACAGCAGGAACAGGCCCCCGGCCTCTACCATGCCTTTTCACAGGCCAGCGATGACAGCCACTGGACATGGCTCCCTATGGAGCCACCGCGCGATGTCGATGCCTTCACCCGCCAGTTGGCGCAAGCCGCTGCCACCGATGACCCGCTCCATTTTACGGTGATGGATAACGCCAGCCAGCGCCCGGTCGGTACGCTGGCCCTGATGCGTATTGTGCCGCAGCACGGCGTTATGGAAGTTGGCCACGTTCACTTCTCTGCGCTCATGCAACGCAGCCCGCTCTCTACCGAAGCCCACTGGCTGTTGATGCAATATGCCTTCAACGAACTGGGCTATCGTCGCTATGAGTGGAAGTGTGACAGCCTGAATGCGCCTTCGCGCCGCGCCGCACAGCGCCTGGGCTTTCAGTACGAAGGTGTTTTCCGTCAGGCGCTGGTCTACAAAGGACGCAACCGGGACACCGCATGGTATTCCATTATCGACAGTGAATGGCCGCATCTTAATACCGCGTTTCAGCGCTGGTTGTCGCCCGCCAATTTCGACGGGCAGGGCGGACAGCGCCAGACGCTGGAAGCGCTACGCCAGCGCTCACCCACCGGGCGCTAAGGCCATTTTTCTTCTACGCTTCCTCTGACAGGTTTTCTGACACAGAGAGGCGGATGATGAACAAAGCAACCTGGCCAGTCAGCGACGTGCGACGCTGGCTGGAGCCCGGCCCGGTATTACTGGTCAGCTCCCACTGGCAGGGGAAAAATAACATTATGGCCCTGGGCTGGCACACCATAATGGAATTCTCGCCATCGCTGGTAGGCTGTATGCTTTCCGCCGGTAATCACAGCTTCGATATGGTGCTGCACAGTGAAGAGTGCGTACTGAATCTGCCGACCGAAGCGTTAGCCGATACCGTTGCCCAAATCGGCAATTGCAGCGGCGCGCAGGTGGATAAATTTGATTATTTCGGCTTAACCCCAGAGCCGGGCGTGAAGGTCAGAGCCCCGACCATTGCCGAATGCTATGCCAGCTTCGAATGCCGTCTTTATGACGACAGCCTGGTGAGTGACTACAACTTTTTTATCTTTGAAGTGGTTGAGGCCCGGGTATGTCGGGAACCTTCCTGGCCTGCCACCCTGCACTACGCGGGCGGCGGACAGTTTCGCGGCGACGGCCCCCTGCACGATCTGAGCCGCTGGTTTACTAAAGTTTCCTGACTAGTTGCTTTCGCATCGCTGGGCGCTTAGCGCAAACCAGACGACTGCCGCCAGCGCCAGTAAAATCACGCAGGCGGAAAACAGCACCACGCTGTGGGAATGGGTAAAGGCCTGCGAAGCGGCTTCCATCACCGCCAGACCGCGTCCGGATTCCAGCCCGGCAGCCACCTGTACCGCCTCGCCAATAGAGGACGCGGCACGGAGCTGTTCGTCTGCCGTCAGCCCCAATGGCAGCGCGATAACGGCGCTGTAGCTACGGGCCAGCACCAGACCAAACAGCGCTATCCCCAACCCGGCCCCCAGTTCATAGGCCATAGTTTCAATCGCCCCTGCCGCTGCCGCTTTCTCTTTCGGCGTGGCCGACATAATGGCCGAAGTCGCAGAAAGCAACGCCACGGTCGCACTGATGCCCAACAGCACCATCCAGCTCCATACCAGCCACTGCTGATGCTGAAAATCGGCATTAGCCAGCCCCAGGAAACTCAGTCCACTCAGCGCCATGCCAGCCGTGGCGACCCGGCGCAGCCCCAGACGGGAAACCAGCATCCCCGCCAGCGGACCGCTACAGCTGCTGGCAAGCATGACCGGCAGCATAAACAGCGCAGCCTGAAGCGGTGTCCGGCCATGGACGAACTGCAACTCCTGCGCCATCAGCAGCTCAAATCCCACCAGCGCCACCATTGAGGTCACCGCCATCACCACGCCGGTGAGGATCACCCGATGGCGAAACAGCGCGATATCGATCATCGGCGATGGCGAACGCAGTTGGATGCGAACAAACCAAACCAGCAGCAATAGCGCAGGCACAAGCGCGGCCAGCGTTTGCATCGCTTTGATATCGGGCTTCATCGCGCTCTTCACTGCCCAGACCAGCCCCAGGATCGCCACCACCAGCATAATAGCCTGGGGCAGATTCAACTTCTGTTGGGAACGAAAGGCCTGGCGTGGCACCCAGCGCCAGGTCAGCAGAAGCACCAGGGCCACAATGGGGATGTTAATCAAAAAGACCGCGCCCCAGGAGAAATGCGTCATAACCACGCCGCCCACCAGCGGCCCAAACGCGGCGCCGCCGGAGCCGATCGCCGCCCAGATACCCAGCGCGACGTTTCGCTGCCCGGCATCATTAAAGGTGGTGCGAATACCGGCCAGGGTCGCCGGCAGAATCATCGCCGCGCCGACCGCCAGCAGCGCCCGGGCAGCGATCAACAGCCCGGCATCCGGCGCATAAGCGGCCGCCAGCGACCCCAGTCCGAAGATAACAGCACCTGACAGCATCAAACGCCGGAAACCGATGCGATCCCCCAGCGCCCCCATCGGCAGCACCATACCCGCCATCACCAGTGAATAGATATCGATAATCCATAACAGCTCGCTGCCCGTCGCCTGTAGCGCCACGCTGAGCGACGGCGCCGCTACGTGCAGCACGGTGGCGTCGATCGCCACCGGCACATAAGCCAGAATAATAATGCCCAGCACTAACCACTGACGTTGCATAACTCACTCACTTTAAAGCACTTTCAAAAACTGGACACGCGTCCATTTTCGATCCTCACTGAAAACTGAACACTTGTCCAGTTTTTTGTTAAACTGCCCTCTGGTTCGTGATAAAAGAGCAGCATAATGTCCTACCTGAAACGCGAAGCGCGGCGTGAAACTATTCTGACGGCAGCGATGAATCTGGCCCTGGTCGAAGGCTTTGGGGCAATGACGGTAAGGCGTATCGCTGGCGAAGCGGGCATTGCCGCCGGCCAGGTACACCATCACTTTTCCTCCTCCTCAGCGTTAAAAGCCGAGGCCTTTCTGACTCTGGTACGCAACTCCCTGGACGATGCAACTATTGATGGCACATGGCGCGAGCGGCTATGGATTATGCTGGGAGCCGATACCGCCCTTAATGATCCTTACCTGCGCCTGTGGCGCGAAGCGCAGGTGCTGGCGGAACAGGATCCAATCCTTCGCCAGGCGCTGGCCACCGCCACAACCCTGTGGCATGAAGAGACCGCCAAAATTCTGCGCCATGGCGCCGAGCAGAACGCATTTCAGTTGAAAGATCGTCCGGAAGCCATCGCCTGGCGGCTTATCGCCCTGCTGTGCGGCATGGATGGTCTTATCGCCCTCGAACTGCCGGAAATGACCGCCCAGATTCTGGTTGAACATATGCGGCGCGTGGTTGATAGCGAAACGGGGGGATAATCCCTTACAGCCGTGGGCAATAAATCATGGCCGCTTTATTCGTTATTTATTTGTGAATAAATATAGGCGATTTTTTTAATTACGGCTCACTTTGCATTATTCTTCTTTTTCTGTGGCCATCGTTCTAAAAAATATGGTTTAATTTATTCACTTCTATTATCGGCAAGGTAGCCATGCTACAGCATATTCAGTCGCTCTTTCAGCCATTAATCCGGCGCCGGTTTCGTATCCGCGCGGGGTTCGTGGTTGCCTGCTGGCTACTGCTGAATATGCAACTGGCGCTGGCCGCCCACCATACGCCAACACCACCATCTGAAATCAACGAACCGCAAAGCGTCACACATACGCAGATGCCAGGCATGCAGCACGCTGCGCCCCAAAAGGCGCTGTGCGAGAAGCACTGCAACCCGGACAGCGCCCAGACCAGTTCGCCTTCGTTGCAGCTGACCGCCCTGCCCGTGGATGCCACCCTGCTGCCTGTCGCCAGCCACCAGACGCCCTGCATTGAGCAGGCCCTGTGGCATCAGCCGCCCGTTACTGGCCCACCTGCCGAAATACGTTTTTGCCGCTTCAGAGAATAGAACTCCGTTAGAAACACAGATCGCGGCCTTTATGGCTCCCAGTCACTGTTTTTAACTCCTGAATCATTCAGGCGGTTTATCTGCACCGTCTGAAATATCTCGGGAATATGGAGATTTCTATAATGCGTATTGTTTACTTTATTCTGACTACCGCCTTACTTAGCCTTTCCGGTAACGTATTTAGCGCGATGGATCACAGCTCAATGGCGGGAATGGAAAGCTCATCCCAAAATGCACAAACCTGGAATACCACCGGCGTGATCAAATCCTGGTCCCCAACCTCGGTTTCTATCGCTCACCGCCCCGTCGCACAGCTGAACTGGCCCGCCATGATCATGAGCTTTGAGCTCGACGGCTATCAGGGAGAACCGTTCGCCCCAGGCCAGCAGGTTCGCTTCACCTTCCGTCAGACGGAATCCGGTTACGCCCTGGTCTCCGCCAGCGCGCAATAATTGCCGGAGGCGAACATGTTCCACAATATCAACAGGGTGGCCTGCGGGCTGCCCCTTACGCTGTGCCTGTTTTCTACCGCTGCAGGTGCCACCAGCCTGGCACAGGCACTTAGCGCAGCGGAAGACTACTCGGCGGAGCTTTCCGCCAACGATCATCAGGTCAACGCCCTGAATAATATGGCGGACTCCGCCATGCAGTTACCGGATCCCAAACTGAAATTTGGTATCGAAAACGTTCCGGTACAGGGGGGAAACGGCCATCGTCTGACCCGTGAAGGGATGACCATGCAGCGGGTTGGCGTGATGCAGCAGTACGTTAGCAGCACCAAACGCGAGCGTCGATCCGAGGCTATTCGATCCGAGGCCAGCAAGGCGGCGGCCAATGCCGGTGTTATTCGCGCCCGACTACAGCGCGACACCGCCCAGGCATGGTTGAATCTGGCGGCTTCGCAAAAAACGCTGAAGGCGATCGAAACCCTGATTGCGGAAACCCGACGCCAGGGCAGCGTTCAGACCGCCGGTGTTGCCAGCGGAACCGCCAGCGCCAGTAGCGTACTGGATCTGCGCCTGGCCCTGAGCACGATGGAAAATGAGGCGGATAACGCCCGCCGGGACCTGCAGATTGCCCAGGCAAGGCTGATGCAGCTCACGGGGCAAAACATCACCGCCGTATCCGGCCCACTGCCGCGTATTGAACGCCTGCCCGCCGATGAAGCCACGCTTATCGCCGCCATTAAGCTGCATCCGGAGATCGTTCAGGCCAGCCGGGAGGCGGCAACCGCCAGAGCTAAATCCCGTCAGTCGGAGGTCGCTGCCATCCCGGATGTCGGGGTAGAGGTCTATTACGCCAAACGCGCCGACGGCATGGACGATATGGCCGGAGTGATGTTCACTGTCGATCTTCCCCTGTTCCAGGGCAAACGCCAGGATAAAGACCACGCGGCGGATGTCTCCCGCACTTACCAGGCCACCGATCAGTTAACGCTGTTAATGCGCGAACATCAGGCCGTGCTAAATCAGCTGATTTCTCAGTACAACGCGGCGAAAGCCATTTACGACCGCCAGGTTAATGAAGTCCTGCCGCTACTGCGTTCAAAAGTCCGCCTGGTCAAAGCCCAGTATCAGTCGGGCGGATCGGGGCTGTCAGAACTTCTTTCCGCCCGCCGCGATCTGCTGAATGGTGAAGTCGCCCGCAATAATGCCGAAAAAGCGCTTGCCGATGCCTGGGCCGCCATCCGCTACCTGACGCCGCAGGAGTCCCAATCATGAAACTGAAAACCGCTCTGCCGCTGGTCACCGCCGCCATCGCGCTGCTGGCTGGCGGCTACTGGCTGGGCAGTCTCAGCCACCGTGCGCCTGCCGGCGCCGAACCGCAAAACCCGCAGCAGGATCGCAAAGTCCTCTACTGGTACGATCCTATGGTTCCCGGCACCCGCTTCGATAAGCCGGGGAAGTCCCCTTTTATGGATATGGAGCTGGTTCCGCGCTATGCGGATGAAACCCGGGACGATAACGGCGTACAGATTAGCGCACGCCAGCAACAGAATCTGGGCGTGCGTACCGCACCAGTCACGCTTCGCACGTTCGGAAGCCAGCTTGCCGCTTTCGGCACCGTCGCCACCGACCAACGCAGTATCACCACTGTTTCCGCCCCCGCTGCGGGTCAGGTAGAAAAGTTGTTGGTTAGCGCCCCCCAGCAGTTGGTGAAACGCAATGCACCGCTGGCCCGACTGTGGATCCCCCAATGGACTGCGGCCCAGCAGGAGTATCTGGCGGTACGTCAGATGGGCGATAGCGCGCTAACCCGCGCCGCCCGCGCACGTCTGCGACTGCAGTTTATGCCGGAATCGGTCATTCGCGCCGTCGAACGCAGCGGCGCTCCTCAGCCGCGCATCACGCTATACGCCCCGCGCGATGGCTATATCAGCAAGCTGGATGTCAGAACCGGTAGCCAGGTCGCAGCGAATCAGGGACTGTTTGAAGTGGCGGCGCTGGATCCGGTATGGATGGTGATCGACTACCCGGAAAGCCAGGCCAGCCAGCTTCGCCAGGGCATGAAAGTCAAGGCCACCACCGCTTCCTGGCCCGGCGACACCTTTCACGGCGCCATAGCCGAACTGCTGCCGGACCTGGAAGCCACCACTCGTACCCTGAAGGCCCGCGTAGTGCTGGATAATCCGTGCCGGCGACTAAAACCGGGCATGATCCTCAACGTCCAACTGGCTGACACTTCCCAAAACGCGCCGGTACTGACCATCCCCGAAGAGGCGCTAATTGCCACCCGCGACGGCGGACGGGTACTGATCAAAGAAGGCGACGGTCTGTTCCGACCGGTGGCGGTCACCACTGGCCAGAGCGGTGACGGTATGCTGGAGGTCCGCAGCGGCCTGCAAGAAGGTCAGCAGGTCGTCACCTCCGGCCAGTTCCTGATCGATTCTGAAGCCAGTCTGCGCAGCGCCCTGCCGCAGATGGGTGATTCGCCAGCGGAATCCACGCCGCAAAGCTGGAGTACCCATGGCGTTATCATGGCCCTCAATCCGGACTCCGTCACCATCGCACACGACCCGGTACCGGCACTGAAATGGTCAGCCATGACCATGGACTTCACCATTACATCGCAGCAAAAAGCCGGACTTAAAACCGGTGAGCGGGTGATGTTCAGCTTTACGATGGACGATGACGGCGTACATATCGCCTCGATAATGCCCATGAGCGACGAAGCCGGGCACGACCACAAGGAGCAGCCATGATCGCCGCCATTATTCGCGCCTCGTTGCGCAACCGGCTGTTGGTGCTGCTCGCGACGCTAATCATGGCAGCCTGGGGAGTCTGGTCTGTGCAGCAGGCGCCCCTTGATGCCCTGCCGGATCTCTCCGATACCCAGGTGATCGTCCGGGTGAACTATCCGGGTAAGGCCCCGCAGATCGTGGAAGATCAAGTGACGTATCCGCTCACCACCACCATGCTGTCGGTGCCCGGAGCCAGAACGGTGCGCGGCTTTTCCATGTTCGGTGATGCTTATATCTACATTTTGTTTGATGACGGCACCGATCTGTACTGGGCGCGTTCCCGGGTACTGGAGTATTTAAGCCAGGTACAAAACAGCCTGCCTCCGGAAGCAAAGGCCTCGCTGGGGCCGGATGCCACCGGCGTCGGCTGGGTGTACGAGTATGCGCTGGTCGACCGCAGCGGCAACCACAGTCTGGGGGATCTTCGGGCGATCCAGGACTGGATTCTGAAATACGAGCTGAAAACCGTGCCCAACGTCTCGGAAGTCGCCAGCGTCGGCGGCATGGTGAAGCAGTACCAGGTGGTGCTCAACCCGGACCGGATGCGGGCCCTTAACGTCAGCCACACCCAGGCCATCGACGCCATTAAGAGCGCCAACCAGGAAGGAGGCGGCTCGGTACTGGAGATGGGTGAAGCGGAGTATATGGTACGTACCTCCGGCTACCTGCAAAATCTGGAGGCGTTTCGCAATGTGGTCATCGCCAGCCGTGGCGGCGTGCCGGTGCTGCTGGGCGATATCGCCACCGTCAGACGCGGTCCGGAGATACGCCGCGGCGTGGCGGAACTTAACGGCGAAGGCGAAGTGGCGGGCGGTATCATCATCATGCGCTCCGGTAAAAACGCCATGACCACCATCAACGCGGTAAAGGCCAGGCTGGAGGAGATCAAAAGGAGTTTGCCCCAGGGGGTGGAGATAGTACCGGTCTACGATCGATCACAGCTGATTGAAAATTCAGTCAAAACCCTGACCCAAAAACTGATTGAAGAGTTTATTGTGGTGGCGGTGGTCTGCACCCTGTTTCTGTTCCATTTTCGCAGCGCCCTGGTGGCGATGATCAGTCTGCCGCTGGGGATCCTCGGCGCCTTTATCGTAATGCACTATCAGGGCATCAGCGCCAATATGATGTCGCTGGGGGGGATCGCCATCGCCATTGGCGCCATGGTGGATGCCGCCATCGTGATGATCGAAAACATGCACAAGGTGCTGGAACAGTGGCGCCACGACAATCCCCAACAAACGCCGCGTTCGGCGGACTACTGGCGGATAACCCAGCAGGCCTCTTCCGAAGTCGGCCCCGCTCTGTTCTGTAGCCTGCTGATCATTACTCTCTCTTTTATTCCGGTCTTCACCCTGGAAGCCCAGGAAGGGAAAATGTTTTCCCCCCTGGCCTTTACCAAAACCTGGTCGATGGCCGTGGCGGCCGGTCTGGGCATTACCCTGGTGCCGATTCTGATGGGCTTTTTCATTCGCGGGAAGATCCCGGACGAGCACAGCAATCCGCTGAACCGCGCCCTGATCCGCCTGTATGAACCGCTGCTGGATAGAGTTCTGCGCTGGCCGAAGGCGACGCTGGGCGTGGCAACGGCATTGCTTATCGCCACGCTCTGGCCGCTGTCACAGCTGGGCAGCGAATTTCTGCCGCAGATCGACGAAGGGGATCTGCTGTATATGCCCTCTACCCTGCCGGGGATCTCCAGCCGCGAGGCGGCGCGCCTGCTGCAACTGACCGACCGTTTGATCAAAACGGTACCGGAGGTGGATACCGTTTTTGGTAAGGCAGGACGAGCCGATACCGCTACCGATCCGGCGCCGCTGACCATGCTGGAAACCACGATCCGCTTTAAACCAAAAGATCGGTGGCGCCCGGGGATGACCATGGACAAACTGATCGAGGAACTGGACAGCCGGGTGCAGGTTCCGGGCATCGCCAACGTCTGGGTGCCGCCGATCCGTAACCGCCTGGATATGCTGGCTACTGGCATCAAAAGCCCGGTGGGAATCAAGGTAAACGGCAATAACATCGCGCAGATCGAACAGACCGCTGAGCAGATCGAGCGGGTGGTGCGTAGGGTGCCGGGCGTCACCTCCGCGCTGGCGGAGCGCCTGGACGGCGGGCGTTATATCAATATCGATATCGACCGGCGCAAGGCGGCGCGCTATGGCGTATCAGTGAAGGAACTACAGTCGCTGGTGGCAAGCCTGGTGGGCGGCGATAATATCGGCACCACCCTTGAAGGGCGCGAACGTTACCCGATAAACGTGCGCTATCCGCGCGAAATGCGCGATTCGTTGCAGAAACTGCGCGAGCTGCCGGTAGTGACCGCCGGAGGAGAACAGATAGCCCTGGCCGAACTGGCGGATATCAGCGTCACCAGCGGTCCGCCGATGCTGAAAAGCGAAAATGCCCGCCTGACTAACTGGATCTATGTGGACATCCGCGATCGCGATCTGGCCTCGGCGGTACGGGAGATGCGGCAGGTCGTCGGCCGTGAGGTCAAACTGCCTGAGGGAGTCTCCCTGAGCTGGTCCGGGCAGTACGAATATCTGGAACGGGCTACCGCAAAACTTACGCTGGTGCTGCCCCTTACCCTGGCGATTATCTTTGTTCTGCTCTACCTTACCTTTAATCGGGTGCGGGACGCTCTGCTGATTATGGGCACCCTGCCCTTTGCGCTGATTGGCGGAGTCTGGCTGCTGTGGCTGCTGGACTACAACCTGTCGGTGGCGGCGGCGGTGGGCTTTATCGCTCTTGCCGGGGTGGCCGCAGAATTCGGCGTGATTATGGTGCTCTATCTGAATCACGCCCTGGATAAACACGGCGGTGAAACATCCCAGGCGCTGAATGCGGCGATCCACGAAGGCGCGGTACTGCGCGTGCGCCCGAAAGCGATGACCGTCGCCACCATTATGGCGGGTCTGCTGCCGATTATGTGGGGCAGCGGTACCGGTTCAGAGGTGATGCAGCGTATCGCCGCACCGATGATTGGCGGAATGATCAGCGCCCCACTGCTCTCGATGTTGGTGATCCCGGCGTTCTATTTACTGACTCATCGTAAAAAATAAAATATCCCTCTCATTCCCCGCTGCGGCGGGGATTTTCCCTTTATTAAGCCAGGCTAAAGGCGCTATTAAGTCTACAGGTTTACTTATCCTGGCTATGCTTTGTCTTATTCCAGAAGGGTGATGCCACGTTACCCATATTATTTACAACCTGTCGTGAAAATGGATTTATCGCGATGATAACCACACGAGGTTTTTTCAATGCAACTGAAGCCTATTATCAGGAATCTGGCGCTCGCCGGTCTGCTGACCACCATTACCGTCCCCGTTTTCGCACAGGCTGCCCCCCAGGAGGCGACTGAAGCCACGAAGCAGGCCAACAACGCGCTCTACAACAAGCTGCCGTTCTCTGATAACACCGACTTTACCAACGCTCATAAAGGATTTATCGCTGCCATTCCCCAGGAAGTCATAAAGGGTGAAAAGGGGAATGTGGTCTGGGATCCGCAGAAATACGCCTTTATTAAAGAAGGTGAAAAAGCGCCGGATAGCGTTAACCCCAGCCTGTGGCGACAGTCTCAGTTAATTAATATCAGCGGCCTGTTCGAAGTCACCGAGGGTGTTTATCAGATCCGCAACCTCGACCTGTCGAATATGACGATTATCGAAGGGGAAAAAGGTATTACCGTGGTCGATCCGCTGGTTTCGGCAGAAACGGCGAAAGTCGGTATGGACCTCTACTATAAAAACCGCGGCAAAAAACCGGTAGTGGCGGTGATCTACACCCACAGCCACGTGGACCACTACGGCGGCGTACGCGGCGTGATCGATGAAGCCGATGTGAAGTCCGGTAAGGTGAAAGTCTATGCCCCGGCAGGCTTTATGGAAGAAGCGGTCTCTGAAAACATGATGGCCGGTAACGTCATGAGCCGCCGCGCCAGTTACATGTACGGTAACCTGTTGAAGCCGGATGCCAAAGGCCAGGTGGGCGCCGGTCTGGGTACCACCACCTCTGCCGGTACCGTGACGCTGATCGCCCCAACCAACTACATTACCAAAACCGGCCAGGAAGAGAAGATCGACGGCCTGACCTACGATTTTATGATGGCGCCAGGCTCAGAAGCGCCGTCCGAAATGCTGTGGTATGTCAAAGAGAAGAAAATGATCGAGGCCGCAGAAGATGTGACTCATACCCTGCATAACACCTATTCACTGCGCGGTGCTAAAATCCGCGATCCGCTGGCCTGGTCGAAATACATTAACGACGCCATCGACCGCTGGGGCGGCGAAGCCGAAATCATTATGGCCCAGCACCACTGGCCAACCTGGGGTAATGACAACGTCGTTAAACTGATGAAAAACCAGCGTGATATGTATCGTTATATCAACGACCAGACGCTGCGCCTGGCCAATAAGGGCCTGACCCGCGACGAGATCGCCAATAACTTTACCCTGCCGCCAACCCTGGAGAAAGCCTGGTCCAGCCGTGGCTACTACGGCTCGGTGAGCCATGACGTGAAAGCCACCTATGTGCTCTATCTTGGCTGGTTCGATGGCAACCCGGCTACCCTGGACGAGCTGCCACCGGAACAGGCCGCGAAGAAATTCGTCGAGTATATGGGCGGTGCCGACAGCATCCTTAACAAAGCGAAGCAGGATTACGATAAGGGCAACTATCGTTGGGTGGCGCAGGTGGTCAGCAAAGTCGTCTTTGCCGATCCGTCAAACCAGGCAGCGCGTAATCTGGAAGCGGATGCCCTGGAGCAACTGGGCTACCAGGCGGAATCGGGCCCGTGGCGTAACTTCTACCTGACCGGCGCCCAGGAGCTGCGTAACGGGGTACAGAAACTGCCAACGCCGAACACCGCCAGTCCGGATACCGTACGCGCCATGACGCCGGAGATGTTCTTCGACTACCTGGCGGTACACCTTAACGGCCAGAAAGCGGCTGGTGCGAAATCGGTTCTCAATATCGATCTGGGTAACGACGGCGGTAAATATAAACTGGAACTGGAAAATGGCGTGCTAAACCATACCGCCAATGCCCAGGATAAAAACGCAGACGCCACCATTACGCTGTCCCGCGACACCCTGAACAAGATTATCCTTAAACAGGAGAGCATTAAGCAGGCTCGCGACAATGGCGATATGAAGATCGACGGTGATGCAGCGAAACTGGATGAGCTACTGAGCTATATGGATAAATTCGAATTCTGGTTCAATATCGTCACCCCATAACGGCATGTTCCGTTGTTAATTCAGGCCGGAGCCCATCGCTCCGGCCTTTTTTGTTTTAGCGCTGGCGGACCGACCAGTTCAGAGATCAGATAATCCTCATGCGCACAGCTGAAATAGTTAATTATATTTAATGTGTTTAATTCACAACTTTTCAGTCAGGTGGAGTGGGATGGCTAAAACAAATGTATCCAGGAAGGCAATAAATGATGGTATATTAAATACAAGAACAATAAGAATATGCAGCATTATCAATAAATTACCACCAGAAATTACCATTGAACCTGCAAGGGAATTCGTTGACTTTCTGAAAGGCATGGAGGTGGTTTATAACGAATATGTCAGTAACGGAATCATTAGCAACAAAAACAAATCATTCTTATATAATGAGGGTTTATTAAATCCGGAGAGTAAACTGTTCCTGGCCAGATACCTGGGAGAAGTCGTTGGCACCATCAGCATCATTAAACATCATACTCTGCCCTGTATGAAACTGTTTAATGACGAAATCAATTCCCCTGAGTTTTATGGACGTTCCTGTGTAGAAGTCGGCACGCTATCAGTAAAAAAATCCGCTATCTCAGACGGTATAGTCTTCAAACTCTATATGAAGGTGCTGATCTACGCTATTTTCGTTGAAAAGGTCGATGACGTCTTTATTCAGGTTAAGGAAAAAGCCGCTGATTTTTACGTCAAAAACTTTCTGTTTGAAAAAGTTAGCGCCCCCAAAATTAATCTGGATTATCAGGAACTGCAGACCACTCTGCTGCGTGCAGATGTGAAAAAGGTCAGACGTAAAATCTACGAACAAAAATCCTATGGCCCGCTGGGGTGGATCCGCGTGCTGTGTGAGCTGGGATTGCTCTCTGAGTATAAGTCCGTTAATGATGTGCGCTTTATGAAAGACAGATACGTTATCTGCGATAAAGATGCCCGGGTTTACAGTTACCTGTGCGGTATGGAAAGCGGTGCCCCAGTGGCGGTTCGGGGGTAAAACAGATGAGTATCGTAAGGGCCCTGAATTGGGTGGGGGCCCTGCCAGCGACATCCCGGCACACACGTCACCTGCTGCGGCTGCTTCCTTCCGGACCTGACCGGGTTCACAGGTTAGTATTGCGGGAGAACCAACAGGGCCCCCATTGAGGACTTGCGGGGCCAGCCCCACAAGCGCCGGGGCATTATCCCCATACGCTGGAGCAATTGCAAGCCGACTCAGCCCGGATGCCTGATTCTTGCACAACCCGCTCTTCACACTCCCCCATTGGCTGTTTATTCTGGTGGCCCCACGACAGGAGCAACGCAATGGAAGAGATTCAGGATACCTTCGCCAGCCGGGTCTACCAGATTATCGCCGCTATTCCCGAAGGTTGCGTCACCACCTATGGCGAGGTCGCGCAGCTGGCCGGTTCCCCACGAGCGGCACGCCAGGTGGGTGGCGTGCTAAAAAGACTACCCGAAGGTAGCCGCCTGCCCTGGCACCGGGTGGTGAATCGCCATGGCGTGATTTCACTGACCGGTCCCGATCTCCAGCGTCAGCGTCAGGCGCTGCTGGCCGAAGGGGTGCAAGTTTCCGGACGCGGCGAGATCGATCTTCAGCGTTACCGCTGGCGCTATTGAACTTCTTTATCCCCGCTGGCGCGGGGAACACCGCCGTTTCCCCGGGGTGATCTCCCACCCACCCGGTTTATCCCCGCTGGCGCGGGGAACACTAAGCTGGAATCTGCCTTGATGGCTGCAGCAACGGTTTATCCCCGCTGGCGCGGGGAACACCTGAACAGGCCAAGAAAGCGGGTTATAGCGATCGGTTTATCCCCGCTGGCGCGGGGAACACTCATTGCAGTGTTATTCGCCATCGCCAGTTTCCGGTTTATCCCCGCTGGCGCGGGGAACACCATGAACCATAACGAGTTATCAGCCTAATGCCCGGTTTATCCCCGCTGGCGCGGGGAACACATTCGTTTCAGCGTATTCTCCGCCAGTGGACGCGGTTTATCCCCGCTGGCGCGGGGAACACTCCTGGCGATGAGCGCCGAGTTCCATTTTCAACGGTTTATCCCCGCTGGCGCGGGGAACACCTGGCGCAGGATGGCGCAGTCGCGGCGCTATTCGGGTTTATCCCCGCTGGCGCGGGGAACACCTACGTTTTTGGAATTCCTGAGCACGTAGACGCGGTTTATCCCCGCTGGCGCGGGGAACACCCAAACGGAAAATTGAACTAATCAGGGCCTCCCGGTTTATCCCCGCTGGCGCGGGGAACACTCAGCGTAAACGGCCTGTATGTTTTGCTGTAGCGGTTTATCCCCGCTGGCGCGGGGAACACTCAAACAGGCTGGCTCCCTTCGTGGGCTGAAGCGGTTTATCCCCGCTGGCGCGGGGAACACGGCGGACCATCTGCAGCGTTTTAAAAATTTCGCGGTTTATCCCCGCTGGCGCGGGGAACACCAGCATTTCCAGTTCCTGGGCATCGAGCACTACGGTTTATCCCCGCTGGCGCGGGGAACACCAGGTTATCAACAGCGCATATTTCGTCGATCTCGGTTTATCCCCGCTGGCGCGGGGAACACTAGATAGCGACCCATTCGCGTTGGGAGCCCCGCGGTTTATCCCCGCTGGCGCGGGGAACACAGCAGGTTATTTACGCAGGATGAGGACGCGTTCGGTTTATCCCCGCTGGCGCGGGGAACACAACAACAACTTACGTGAAAAAAAGGTCAGAATCGGTTTATCCCCGCTGGCGCGGGGAACACATCATGACCCCGTTAAAGGAAATCGGTGAGTGCGGTTTATCCCCGCTGGCGCGGGGAACACAACTACAAGGATAACGAAAAAGAAGCACTAGCCGGTTTATCCCCGCTGGCGCGGGGAACACAGCCATCGCGAGGCACCAGGTACGCCAACTTGCGGTTTATCCCCGCTGGCGCGGGGAACACCAAAAGGCCGTTTAATCTGTTAAGAGTGGTTGCGGTTTATCCCCGCTGGCGCGGGGAACACGAAGTAACGAATGGGATTTTATGTGGGCTGCGCGGTTTATCCCCGCTGGCGCGGGGAACACCTGGCTCCGCTGCGGGGTATGTTGGTCGCAACCGGTTTATCCCCGCTGGCGCGGGGAACACCCGTAACCGGCACACAACATGAAAGCGCATTCCGGTTTATCCCCGCTGGCGCGGGGAACACATATTACCAGCCAGCGAGTTAACACCAGCGGCCGGTTTATCCCCGCTGGCGCGGGGAACACCTGACCATGGTGGGGGCGAACAGTCCTGGTGGCGGTTTATCCCCGCTGGCGCGGGGAACACAAAAGCTGCGGCGCATTCAGGGGGACAAAGAGCGGTTTATCCCCGCTGGCGCGGGGAACACTCTAAACGTATCCATCTGTTATTAAAGAGCTTTTTATAGCAGATAAAATCTACCACCATTTTCATCATAAATCATGGTGGCACAGAAAAAATAACCCATTGATTATTAAAGATTCATTACCTCGTCGCCACAGGCCATCTGCCATTCACCGATCGTGTGTCATAAAAAAGACGCCTGGAAGGCGCCTTAGCAGAGCAGTGAACGGCAATCAGTACAGGGCCGGCGTTGATGAAGCCGCCCCCTGCTGCTGCGAACCCGACATCATTCCGCCCTGGTTCACGGGATTGGGGCCCGGCTTCACCGGCACCGCCGTTTGTTGCACCGGAACCAGCGTAATGTCCGCTTTGGTTACGCCGTTGTTCACCACCGGCTGGATAGTATCGGTAATAAACATCAGCTTATCATCCACCGTAACAGCCGCGCTCAGCAGAATTCGAGCGTTCGGTTTCACGTCCGACGGGTTAAACGGCAGGATAAAGGTAAACGGCGCCTGTTTCCCTTCGGTCCGTACCGCTCTCTGGGTCAATACCTTCGATGGCGCATCCGCCAGCGAAGCGTCAGACAGGGTAACCGTCAGTACGGCGTGCGGCGGCAGCACCACATTCTGTTTCAGCCAGACAGAGCCCGATACATTGGGCAGGCGCAGATCGTTCTGCGCGGTGCTTCCGGCTATCGTCGCCCCCTGGGTCGTCGGCGCGGGAACCTGTTCAGACTTGTCCTGTGCGCAGCCAGCCAGCGCTACGGCAACCGCTAAACCACTTAACATATGCACCAGTTTCATTGACTTCTCCTTAGTATCAATGCATCCCAGACCGGGTGGTCTACACCAGATATGCCCTTAAGTGTGGCACATCATGCCATTTTTTTCCTCTTAAAGGGCGGGGAATCAGACAATTGTACTTACCTGCCCCCGGCGGGTTGTGCGGTATACTGAGAAACATTGTGATTTGCCAATAACAGGAGAGACGATGAGTCAGGCGCTTGATAGTTTGCTGACGCTGCTACGGTTGGAAAAGATCGAAGAGGGGCTGTTTCGCGGCCAGAGCGAAGACCTTGGGCTAAAGCGTGTGTTCGGCGGCCAGGTGGTAGGCCAGGCGCTCTCTGCCGCCAAACAGACGGTGCCGGAGGCCAGACTGGCGCACTCCTTTCACAGCTACTTCCTCCGCCCCGGCGATACCCAGAAACCGATCGTTTACGATGTCGAGGTGCTGCGTGACGGCAACAGCTTTAGCGCCCGTCGGGTGGCCGCCATTCAGAACGGTAAGCCCATCTTCTATATGACCGCCTCCTTCCAGGCGCCGGAGCCGGGGTTTGAGCATCAGAAAGCTATGCCGGACGCGCCGCCGCCCGAATCGCTGAAATCGGAAACCGATATCGCCCGCTCGCTGGCTCACCTGCTGCCGGAAAAGGCCCGCAATAAGTTCCTGGGCGAAAAGCCGCTGGAGATGCGCCCCGTCACCTTCCATAACCCGCTCAAAGGCCACGTCGACGGCCCCAAACGTCAGGTGTGGTTACGGGCTAACGGCGCCGTGCCCGACAATCTGAACATACATCAGTACCTGCTGGGCTACGCTTCAGACTTTAACTTCCTGCCGGTTTCGCTTCAGCCCCACGGCGTGGGCTTCCTGGAGCCGGGTATGCAGGTCGCCACCATCGACCATTCGATGTGGTTCCACCGCCCGTTCGACATCAACGACTGGTTGCTCTATGACGTAGAGAGTACCTCCGCCTCCAGCGCCCGCGGCTTTGTGCGCGGCGAATTCTACAATCGCGACGGCGAACTGGTCGCGTCGTCGGTACAGGAAGGGGTCATTCGCCGCCACGGTGAATAATGCAAAAAGCCCGAACCTGGGTTCGGGCTTTTAATTCTTTGGGGTAGAAATCAGTGGTTGTAGGCATTTTCGCCGTGGCTGTTGACGTCCAGCCCTTCGCGCTCCTGATCTTCCGGGACCCGTAGCCCAACCGCGATATCTGCCAGCTTATAGCCAATAAAGGCGACCACGCCGGACCAGACTACGGTAATGCCAATGCTTTCCAGCTGTACCAGTACCTGATGCCCCATCGTCACGCCATCGGCAAAGCCGGTACCGCCCAGAGAGGTAGCAGTGAACACGCCGGTCAGCACGCAACCAATGATGCCGCATACGCCGTGTACCCCGAAGACATCGCAGGGATCGTCCACCCGCAGCCAGCGCTTGAGGGCCGTCACGCCCCACAGCCCGGCCAGACCGGCAACCAGACCAATAATCAGCGCGCCGCCGACGCCCACGGTTCCGCAGGCAGGGGTAATCCCCACCAGTCCGGCAATGGCGCCAGAGCAGGCGCCGAGCAGCGATGGCTTGCCGCGCAGCGCCCATTCGCCAAAGATCCAGCCCAGAATCGCAGCCGCCGTCGCCACCACGGTATTCACAAAGGCCAGAGCCGCAACCTCATTCGCCGCGCTGGCTGAACCGGCATTAAAGCCAAACCAGCCGATGTAGAGAATCGCGGTACCCATAAAGACCATCGGCAGATTGTGGGGCTTAAAAGCCTCTTTGCCATAGCCCACGCGCTTACCCAGCAGGTAAGCCCCCACCAGACCGGCAACCGCGGCGTTAATATGCACCACCGTGCCTCCCGCGAAGTCCAGCGCCCCGTGGGTGCCGAGCAGACCGCCGCCCCATACCATATGGGCAATGGGAATATAGGAGAGAGTCAGCCACACCACCACGAAGATCAGCACCGCCGAAAAGCGGATACGCTCCGCCAGAGCGCCGACGATCAGCGCCACGGTAATGCAGGCGAAAGAGCCCTGGAAAGCCACGTGGATATACTGATAGAAGGAGCCGGTCAGCGCCGTCAGCTCAATGCCCTTCAACATAATCTGGTCGAAATTACCGAAGAAGGAGCCTCCTTCGCCAAAGGCCAGGGTGTAGCCATAAAGCACCCACAGCACGCAGACCATCGCGAAGCTGACGCTCACCTGAGTCAACATTGAAAGTACGTTTCGCCCGCGCAGCAGCCCCCCGTAAAACAGAGCCAGTCCTGGTATAGTCATAAACAGCACCAGCGCGGTGCAAATCATCATAAAGGCGTTATCCGCCTTATCGGCTGCGGCGGGCGCTGCCAGCGCCAGACCTGGCGCCAGTGCCAGCGCGCCACAGCCGATTTTTGAGGTCAGTTTTTTCATCTTAATTATCCCCATTCAAGGCCTGTTACAGTGCGGCTTCATCGGCTTCGCCGGTACGAATACGAATAACGCGCTGCAGTTCGGCGACGAAAATCTTGCCGTCGCCGATCTTGCCGGTCCAGGCGGCGTTCTTGATGACTTCCACCACCTCATCCACCTGATCGTCGGCAATGGCAATATCGATTTTGACCTTAGGCAGGAAATTGACGCTGTACTCCGCGCCGCGATACAGCTCCGCATGGCCTTTCTGGCGCCCGAAGCCCTTAACTTCCGTCACCGTCAGCCCCTGAATGCCAATGGCGGAAAGCGCCTCACGCACCTCTTCCAGCTTGAATGGCTTAATGACCACCGTAACCAACTTCATAATTCCCCTCCGTCCAGGCGAAATCCGCATACAAAGGGATAAAGCAAGGGGCATGCCAAAACGCATTATCCGGCGCCAGTCGCGCCCGGAGGGGAGGAGAAGAGAAGAAATGCTTTACCGGCGTGCAGCCTGCGGGTTCGCTGGTGCGCGCTGGCGCACCATTATGGTGCAGAAAATTGATGAACGGGGCGCCCGGTTAATAGCGCGCCCCGGCGTGGTGCATCAGACGATCGGCGTCTCCTCGCGCCCGGCGGCCTGAAGTTCATCGCCTGCCAGTTGCAACTGATACATCTGCCAGTAACGACCACGGGCCGCCAGTAACTGCTCATGGGTGCCGCGCTCCACCGCCCGGCCGCGATGCAGCACCATTATGGTATCCGCCTCGACGATGGTAGAAAGGCGGTGGGCGATAACCACCAATGTGGTGTGTTGGCGTACCACCGCCAGCGCCCGTTGAATAGCCTGTTCAGTACCGGAATCAATACTGGCGGTGGCTTCATCGAGGATTAAAATCTCCGGCGGCGCCACCAGTACCCGAGCAAGGGCCAGTAGCTGCTTCTGACCCACCGACAGATTATTGCCCTGCTCGCCCAGCCGGGTCTGGATCCCGTCGCGCATTGTGCGGGCCAGGGCATCCAGTTGTACCGTTTCCAGCGCCTGCCAGACCCGCTGTTCGCTGATATCGCGCCCCAGAGTGACGTTAGCAAAAAACGTATCCGCCAGCACTACCGGATCCTGCTGCACCATCGCCACGCCCTGACGCAGCGCTTCGTGACTCAGGCTTTCCAGATTGCGGCCATCCAGCAGAATCTCGCCGCGGGTCAGAGGATAGTAGCCCATCAGCAGATTGGCCAGGGTGCTCTTACCGCTACCGGTATGGCCCACCAGCGCCACAAAACCACGCGACGGCACCTCCAGATCGATATCTTTCAGTACCATCCTGTCTTCGCGATAGGCAAAGGAGAGAGAGCGAATGGTAATACTACCGCCAGCCAGCGGTCGGGTATCGTCGCCATAGCGCTGGCGAGGGCGGTCCATCAGTTCGAAGACTCGCTCCCCGGCGACTACCGCCTGCTGTAACATCGACTGCTGGGTGGTCAGCTCAATCAGCGGCTCGTTAAGACGCCCGAGGTAACTGATAAAGGCATACAGCACCCCCACTTCGATAGTGCCCTGCGGGCTAAAGCCGAACAGAATCAGCAGGCCACACAGGATCAACGCCGAAAACAGGCTCAGCAGCGGGCGCAGTAAAAAGCCGTCCAGGCGCAGGGTCTGCATACGCGCCAGATAGTGATTACGGCTGGCCCGCCCCATCCGCTCGCCGAAACGCGCCTGCTGGCGGAACTGCTGGATCACGCTCATGCCGTTAATCACTTCATTAAAGCCGTCGTTAATATCCGCCAGCCAGCTGCGCACCCGACGCACGATGGGGGTGCTGTAACGCTGGTAAATCAGCATCACCACCAGCACCGCCGGGAAGATGGCAATCGCCACCAGCGCCATTCTCCAGTCCAGGCTGAACATCGCCACCAGCATAGCGCCAATCAGCGCCGCGCTACGCAGCACCGTGGCTACCACGGTGACGTAAAGATCGCGAATCACTTCGGTATCGTTGGTTACCCGGGAGATCAATTCTCCTACCGGCTGGGTATCGAAAGCGCTAATTGGCTGGCGTAGCGCCGCATCCATGACATCGGTACGCAACTGTTGCACCACGCCTACCGCAGCGCGGTTAAACAACAGCGCCTGGGCGTAGTGCAGCGACGCCGCCAGAATTTGCAGCAGAATATAGAGTACGGCCAGGCCCGCCACCAGCTTCACCGGCAGCCGGTGCTGAGCCACCATATTGTCGATGAAGTAACTGATCAACGCCGGTCCGCTGACTTCCGCCGCAGCCGCAACCCACAGCATTGCCACCGCCATCATCAGCGGGCGTCGCCAGGGCGAGCCATAAGCCAGCAACCGCTTCAGCGTCGGCCACAACTGACGCAAATTACGCATCCGTTGCCTCCTCGTCGACCGGCGCTTCATCCAGCGCGGCTTCCAGTTGCTGATAGCGGTACATATCGCGATACCAGCCTGGCTGCTCCACCAGCCGGTCATGGCGACCGCGCTGCGCCACCTGACCGCGTTGCAGCACCAGTATCTCGCTGGCAGCCGTCAGGGCCGACAGACGGTGAGCGCTAACTATCAGGGTGCGCTCTTTACCCCAGGTTTTCAGGTTATGGAGGATCTGGTGCTCGGTGCGCCCGTCTACCGCCGACAGCGCATCGTCGAGGATCAATATTTCGGCATCGAGCAACAGAGCCCGGGCAATGGCGATACGCTGCTTCTGGCCGCCGGAGAGCATCACGCCGCGCTCCCCCACTTCGGTCTCATAACCATTGGCAAGGCGCAGGATATCGTCATGTACGCAGGCCAGCCGCGCCGCTTCTTCTATCTGCTGCTGCGTGGCGCCCGGGCGACCCAGCGCGATATTGGCGGCCACCGTGTCGGAAAACAGGAACGGCCCCTGGTTCACCACCGCCAGCCTGGCGCGCCAGTCGTCGATACGCAGCGTTGGCAGCGCCATATCGTGGAAGCGGATCTCGCCGCTATCGGGGTCGAAGTGACGCTGAATTAGCGCCAGTATGCTGCTCTTACCGGAGCCGGTGGGGCCGCACAGCCCCAGCATCCGGCCCGGAGCCAGGGTGAACGCGATATTTTCCAGCGTGGGTTCGGCGGTTTCAGGATAGTGAAACGCTTTCACATCCATCTGTAGCGTCCCACGCCCGGCAGGCAGCGGCTGGTCGCCATCGGCAATGGCCGGCGCTTCCGCCAGTAGCGCCCGGATACGGCTGTAAGCGGCACTGCCGCGTTCGACGATGTTAAACATCCACGCCAGCGCCAGCATCGGCCAAATCATCAGACCAAGATACATGGTGAAACTCGTCAGTTGCCCCAGGGTCAGCGTGCCCTGAACCACCATCCAGCTTCCGCCAGCCACCGCCAGCAGGTTCGCCATGCCAATAGCGATATAAATAGTAGGATCGAAGCGGGCGTCAATGCGCGCCACCTGCAGATTGCGCTCGCCGGTATCACGCGCTTCATCGGCAAACAGCGCCGACTGTCTGTCCTCCAGCCCAAAGGCTTTGATCATGCGGATACTGGTCATACTCTCCTGGGTGCGATCGTTCAGGGTGGAGAATGCCGCCTGAGCTCGCTTAAAGCGCTGGTGCAGCATATCGCCATAGCGCTTAATCACCACCGCCATTACCGGCATGGGGAGTAGCGCCAGCAGCGTTAACTGCCAACTAATTTGGGTGCTCATCACAATCAGCACCGCACAGCCCATCACCAGTGAATCCACCAGGGTCAGCACCCCTTCCCCGGCGGCAAACACCACCCGATCCACATCGTTAGTGGCCCGTGCCATCAGATCGCCAGTGCGGTGACGCAAATAAAAGGTAGGATTCTGGCGACACAACTGGCGATAGTAGGATTCACGCAGCTCCACCGCCAGGCGATACGACGCGCCAAATAGCAGAACGCGCCAGAAATAGCGCAGCAGATAGACCATGACCGCAATCAGCGCCATCAGGCCAACCCATTTAAGGATCTGCCCGGTACTGAAATGGCTTTCGGTCACGCCATCGACAATGACTCCCACCAGTCTGGGAGGGATAAGTTGCAGAATGGACACCAATATCAGCAGAGATACTGCGCTAAGATAGCGCCGCCATTCACGGAGAAAAAACCAGCTTAATTGAGCAAATAATCGCACGCGACAAAATTCCTGATATCGCCCGCCCGCGGCTGGGCGCAACAGAACAAAGAGGGTTGCCCTAATTTTCCAGCGGCAACGCAGTAGTATATTTTATCTGTTCCATGGCGAAACTCGAAGTCACATCGCTCAGGCCCGGCACGCTGTTAACCAGGCGTTTGTAGAAATCGTCATAGCGCTTCATATCCGCCACCTGCACCCGCATCAGATAGTCATACTCCCCCGCCATGCGCCAGAAACCCAGCACCTCCGGCATTGCGTCCACCGCTGCCACGAACTGGCTGTACCACTGGCTGCTGTGCTGCTGGGTTTTAATCAGCACAAAGGCCGTTAGCCCCAGGCCCAGTTTTTCCGGGTCCAGCAACGCTACACGGCCCTGAATAATTCCCGCCTCTTCCAGCCGCTTAAGGCGTTTCCAGCAGGGAGTTGTAGTCAGATTAACGGCATCCGCCAGCTCCTGCAAAGAGAGCGAACAGTCCTGCTGAAGAAGCGCCAGCAGCCTGCGGTCAGTTTTATCCATATTTTCACCATAACAGAGAAATATTTTCTATCATGGTGGTCTTCGGGGGGCTAAATGGCAATCCCTTTTTCCGAAGTCCGGGGTAAAGTAGCGCTGCACAAACAGACAAACGGACACGCTGCCATGACCAGACAATGGGCCACTCAGGCCATTAATGAGATTAACGCCGACTACCAACGCTCTGCCGATACCCATTTGATTCGGCTGACGCTGCCCGCCTTTCCCGGGATTTATCTTTATCTGAAAGATGAGAGCACCCACCCAACCGGTAGTCTGAAGCATCGCCTGGCGCGTTCGCTGTTTCTGTATGGCCTGTGCAATGGCTGGATCCGGGAAGGCATGCCGATTATTGAAGCTTCATCCGGCTCCACCGCAGTTTCCGAAGCTTACTTCGCCCGGCTGCTCGGCCTGCCGTTTATCGCCGTGATGCCCGGCTATACGGCCCGCCGTAAGATAGAACAAATCGCCTTTTACGGCGGTCGCTGCCACTTCGTCGACAGCCCCTGCGAGATATACGCCGCCGCCGAAGAGCTGGCCCGGGAACTGAACGGCCACTATATGGATCAGTTCACTTTTGCCGAGCGGGCCACCGACTGGCGCGGCAACAATAATATTGCCGACAGCATCTTCCGCCAGATGGAAAGCGAACCCTTTCCGGTGCCGGAATATATCGTGATGAGCGCCGGTACTGGCGGCACTTCCGCCACCATCGGCCGCTATCTTCGCTGTAAAGGCTACCCTACCCGGCTGGCGGTGGTGGATCCCGATAACTCGGTGTTCCTGGACTACTGGCAACAGCGCTGCCCGTCGCTCTCCAGCGCAACCGGCAGCCGGATTGAAGGGATCGGTCGCCCAAGAGTTGAGCCGTCGTTTATTCCGGACGCCATCGACGAAATGATGCGAGTACCCGATGCCGCCAGCATCGCCGCCATGCAGTGGCTGGAAAGCCAGTTGGGTCGTCGGCCTGGCGCTTCTACCGGTACCAATATGTGGGGTGTGCTACAGCTGGCGGCCAGAATGCGTGACGAAGGTCGCCAGGGCGCCATCGTCACGCTGCTGTGCGACAGCGGCGATCGCTATCTGGAGACATACTACAATCCGCAGTGGGTGGCGGAGCATATTGGCGATCCGCGTCCGTGGCGGGCGCAGATTGAGCAGATGATGAAATAAAAAAGGTTCATCGCGAATTAGCGTGGAGTATTCGAAAGCGGAAGCTAAAAACCGGCAGAATATGATGATGCGGTGGCTGTTCCGTTCACTTTTCGTGACTGCTGCTCTGTTAATTCACCGCCGGTGAACGGGTCAGGGTGGCTCAGTCGCCACCACCCTGACAACCCGGGCTTCCCGGCGGTAAAAAACGCCGCTTGCGCGGTCCCCTGCGCTTATCACTCCGGGCTTACCGGACCGGGCGAGAGCCGCCATCCCTGGCGGCCTCGCCCTGTCGCAACATCCGTGTCGCTCCTCCGGCCCTCCGTGAACGCTCCGGCGTTTTTTAAGCCGGGACATAACCCCCTCGTCGCTTCAGTCTGTTTACCGGAATGACACCAGCAATATCCTTTCCTGATAAATCAGGCTGAAGATTAAAGGTGGTGACACTCTCCGGCCTGAAAATCGCCGAAGCGTTCACGGGCGCCAGGGTCAGCCCGACAGGACGTCGGGCTGAGGGCATACGGCACACGGACGTGCCGTTATGCCCGACCCGTCCGGCGGACGGGAAAAGCGGAGGACAAAATTGCCGGGAGCAATTTTGAACAACGCCGCAGGCGTTGGCCCCGGAGGGGCGAGGCCCAGGGACGGGCCGAGTAATCCCGAAGGGCGATTTTTACGCCGGAAAGCCAGGTTGTCAGGAGGCGGCGTTTGAGCCTCCTGACCCGTTCACCGGTTCCGGAACTGGCATAGGCAAAATCACCTTAAGGTGAACGGAACCTTCTCCACCATTGCATATTCATCAAGACAAATGGGCTAACCACCATAACTCCAGTTTCACGCTAATCCGCGATGAACCATAAAAAAGGCCCGCCTGAAGCGGGCCTGCCGTAGTGCCACTCACCTTTCGGGGGAATATGAAAGATGGGGCGTATCCAGCCAATGGGTTAAATAGTGGGCCACCCCTTCTCTGGCGCAGTGGCCGATCACTGGCAGGTGAGGCAGCGCCTGCCGGAGCTGGGGCATGGCATTGCCCATAATCACGCCGTGCCCTACGGCACCCAGCATCTCGCGATCGTTCATCGCATCGCCAAAGGCCATACATTCGGCAAGGGGCACATCCAGATGCGCGCCAAGCACCGCCAGCGCCGCGCCCTTGTTACAGCCATGGGGCAAAATTTCCAGACAGTCCACGGAGGAGAAGCAGAGGTGCGCCCGCTCTCCCAGCGCATCGTTAAGCTGAATCCGCAACTGCACCAGATCGTCGCGATCGCCACAGAAGGAGATTTTGGTCACCTCATGGGCCGGAAGCCGTTTCAGGTCCACCAGCCGATAGCGAAAACCGCTGTAAACATGGGCCTTCAGTAGCTCCGGGATATCACTCTGGGTCATCCAGCCGCTGTCGTTAAACACGTGCATGCTGGCGCGGGTTTCCCAGTGGCCGTGCAACACCCGTTCTGCGACATCCGGGGCAAGATCGTTGCCCCACAGGCGTTCGCCGCGAATATCATGCACCCGGGTACCGTTGCCGGTAATCAAAAACGCGCCGTTCAGCAGTTCACTGGCAATATGGCGCATCTCCAGCAGATGGCGTCCGGTGGCGAAGGTCAGGATCACATCCCGCTCGCGCAAACGCTCAAGCGTGCGCCGGGTCACTTCCCCCATTCGGTGGTCCGGCATCAGCAGTGTGCCGTCCATATCAAAAGCCGCTAGTCGCGCCATAAAGCCCTCATTCAGTCTGTTACTGATAACCGGCAGTATTGCCTGGATTATCCGGAACAAATAGTGAATACTTGCCAAAAAATTGTTCCGTATTTAGCCATGCGCCAACTCAACCGACTCAATCAGTTTCAGCGCCTGTGGCAGCCTTCCGAAGGCGCTCCCCAACAGGCGACCGTCGCCGAACTGGCGGCCCACTGTTTCTGTAGCGAACGCCATATCCGCACCCTGCTGGGCCAACTGGAGAACGCTGGCTGGCTGCGCTGGCGCGCCAGCGCCGGTCGCGGACGCCGCGGTGAACTCAGTTTCCTGGTAAGCCCCGACGAAGTCCGGGCCTTGCTGATGCAGCAGGCGCTGGATAAGGGGCAACAGCAAAGCGCCCTGGCACTGGCCCAGCTGGCGCCGGAACAGTTGCGCCATGTGCTACAACCCCTGCTCGGCGGGCAGTGGCAGAACGATATTCCTACTCTGCGTATTCCTTACTATCGTCCCCTTGAATCGCTCACGCCAGGTTTTTTACCCGGTCGAGCCGAACAGCACCTGACCAGCCAGATCTTCGCCGGTCTGGCCCGTTTCAGCGATGACAGCTCCCAACCGCAACCCGATATGGCGCACCGCTGGCAGACGGACAATAGCGGCACCTGCTGGCACTTTTTCCTGCGCCCCACCCTGCGCTGGCACGATGGCGAATCGGTCAGTGCCGAACAGATTCTGGCGCGCCTGCAGACGCTGATGACTCAGCCCATGTTCAGCCGCCTGTTTGCAAGCGTAGCGCAAATCGATGCGCCGCACGCCTGGTGCCTGCGTTTCCGGCTTCATCAGCCCGACTACTGGCTCCCCTGGCGGCTCGCCAGCTTCGGCAGCCGAATTGCCCATCCCGATGAAGACAGGCTGGGCTGCGGCCCCTTCCGCCTGAGCCACTTCGACAATAGTCTGGTGCGACTTGAGAGCCACGACGGTTATCACCTGGCGCATCCGCTGTTGCGGGCCATTGAGTTCTGGATAACGCCGGGTCTGTTTGACGAACAGCTCGGCACCAGCTGTCGTCATCCGGTGCAGATCGCCATCGGCCAGCAGGCACAGTTTCCCGATCTACGTCCGGTCAGTCGCAGCGTGAGTCTGGGATTCAGCTGGCTGGCGATCCGCCAGCAAGGGCGGCTGTCAGCGCCCCAGGCCCGTTATCTGATGGCTTTGATCCACCAGCAAGGCATGCTCGATGCGCTACCGCTGGATCCCGAACTGATCACGCCAAGCCACACCCTGCTGCCCGGCCAACAGTTGCCCAATTTTACCGATGTCGCCCCTGTTCAGCTGCCGCCGCGGCTGCGGCTTCTTTACCGACTACCGGTCGAACTCCACGCCATGGCGCAGCAGTTGCGTCGCCGCCTGGCGGAGCTGGGCTGCGAGCTGGAACTGGTGTTCCGCAATGTGAAAAACTGGGACGACGGCCTGGCGGTCGAGGAAGCCGATCTGGTTATGGGCGACCGGCTGATCGGTGAAGCGGCGGAATATACCCTGGAGCAGTGGCTACGCTGCGATCCACTGTGGTCCTTTATCCTGAGCGGGCCGCAACAGGCCCATATCCAGGCGACGCTGGATGCGCTACAGCGTTCACCAGAAACCCGGGATCGCAACGACGCCCTGCGCAGGCTGTTCAGTCGTCTGGTAGAGCAGGCCATAGTCACGCCGCTGTTTAACTATCGCTATCAGATCAGCGCTCCCCCGGGGGTACAGGGGATTCAACTGAACGCCTGGGGCTGGTTTGACTTTTCCCGGGCCTGGCTGCCGCCGCCGGGTACGTGACGCAGGACGGCCGATGGCGTACCATGACGCCCCGACATAACTAACCACTACCAGGTGAATCATGAAACGCGCAGTTGTCGTTTTCAGCGGTGGCCAGGACTCCACCACCTGCCTGATCCAGGCCCTGGCGCAGTATGACGAAGTCCACTGCGTCACTTTCGATTATGGTCAACGTCACCATGCGGAGATCGATGTCGCCCGCGAACTGGCGCTGGAACTGGGCGCCGCCGCACACAAAGTGCTGGACGTGACGCTTCTGAATGAACTGGCGATTAGCAGCCTGACCCGCGACAGCATCCCGGTGCCGGATTACGAACCGGAAGCCGACGGCATTCCCAATACCTTCGTGCCAGGACGCAATATTCTGTTTCTGACCCTGGCGGCCATTTACGCTTATCAGGTCAAGGCCGAAGCGGTGATTACCGGAGTATGCGAAACCGATTTTTCCGGCTACCCAGACTGCCGCGACGAGTTCGTGAAGGCGCTAAACCACGCCGTTACGCTGGGGATGGCCCGGGATGTACGCTTTGAAACGCCGCTGATGTGGCTCAACAAAGCGGAAACCTGGGCGCTGGCCGACTACTGGGGCCGACTGGATTTGGTACGGGAGCACACCCTGACCTGCTATAACGGCATTCGCGGCGACGGCTGCGGCGAATGCGCCGCCTGCCATCTTCGTGCTAACGGTCTGAGCGGCTACCTGAACGATAAGGCGGTAATCCTGGCCGCGATGAAGGAAAAAATCGGTCTGGCCTGAGCCGGGCTTATCCTCCGCCTGCCAGCACGGGGCTGTCCAGCTCATCGCAGGCGGAATCAAATCCCTGGGCGCAGCTCTCCTTAAGCCATCCGCTCGCCCGGGTTTTGTCCGGCGCCATAAAGCCTTTGATACCGTTAAGAAAATGGACTCCAGCCCAGTATTCCGCATAGCCCGTACGCGACAAGGCCGACGCCCACCGCAGATAGTGCTGCGCCGCCGAATCCCCTGCTTTGGCGCGGGTTTCATAGTCAATGCCAAACGCCTCTGCCTGCCTGTCGAAAAATCCGACAGTATTCAGGCAGCCATTGTTATAAAGGCTTACTAAAAAACGAGCAAGCAGAAGCTGACGGTTATCACACTCCGTTATCACTGTGACAGATTCAATTTTCTGGCCCGATAACTTCCTGCTTTTGCTTCAATGCCAGAATATTCACCACCCGGTCTGCCGATGCCACGGTGGACGGACGGTGAGCAATCATGATGCGGGTGATGTTCATCTCTTTGATTGCCGTGTTGATTTGCGCCTCATTGTCCTGATCCAGGTGGCTGGTCGCCTCATCCAGGAACAGAATCGCCGGTCGCCGGTATAGCGCTCTGGCAATCAGCAAACGCTGTTTCTGACCGCCCGACAGGCTACTACCCAGTTCGCTGATTAAGGTTTCATAGCCCATCGGCATGCGCTGTATCTCTTCATGGAGATTGCTACGGATAGCGCACTCCTGTACCCACCGTTCGTCCGGTTCGTTGTCGAATCCCGTAATGTTCTCACGTACCGAACCGGCAAACAGCGTGTCGTCCTGTAATACCGTCGCGATACAGGCCCGATAACGCGCAAATCCCGCCTGATGGATATTAATGCCGTTGATCCTGATTTCACCTCCGGCTGGCTGTACCAGCCCCGCCATAATCTTCATCAGAGAGGTTTTCCCCTGCCCGGAAGGGCCGGTAATCGCCAGACTCTCACCAGGCGCCACGGACAGTTCCAGCTCCTGAAACAGCGGCGGCGAAAGGGCATCGAACTGAAAACTCATATTATGGATAGTGAGCGAGGCGGGCTGCCCCAGAGGCACCAGCGGCGAATCCTGACCGGAAACATGCTCACTGCCGGATTCGACACTCGTCATGGCAATATCCGCCACCCTGTCGGTATGCAGCGACAGCATACGCAACTGTAACGCCATATCCAGCAGGCTGGCCGCCCGTTCGGAAAACTGACCGCGATAGGTGTTGAACGCCACAAACATCCCCAGCGTGATATGCCCCTGAATAACCTGCTCTGCGGCCAGCCACAGCAGAGTTATCTGCTCCAGCGTGGAGATCAGTACATTTCCGCCTGAAAACAGCATTTCATAACGGGTCTTGCGTACCGTGGCGTTGGCGCTTTCGACATTCAGGTTCATCCACGACTGGGCACGCTGCCCGGACAGCCCAAGCGCCTTGAGCGTTCCCATCCCGTACAGGCTTTCCATAAAATGAGAAGACGAGCGGGCCGTTCTGACGATCTGCTCTTCAGATACCCTACGCCAGGCGCTGTAGGTCATCATGCGGAAGATAACCCAGCCCATAGTGAATGCCAGTACTACCCACACCAGCCAGCCGCCGTAGAGCGCCATCATCACCAGCAGCCCAACGAACATGATGCCGTCGATAATACTGTTTACCACGTTGGTAGTGAGCGTTGTGCGCAGAGTATCCAGTGAGGCGAAGCGGGACTGGATATCACCGAGCCGACGCCGCTCAAAGTAGTCCAGAGGCAGCGCCAGAAGGTGATCAAACAGTCGGGATTTCCATTGAATATCAATGAGCGTACCAATGACCAGCGATGTCCAGCCGCGAGTCATACTGACCGCGGTTCGGAACAGCACAAAAAACAGCAATCCAAGGCAAATCAGCGTCAGCAGCCCGGTGTCGCTGGCGGGTATCACATGGTCCATCACCAATTGCATCCCTACTGGCAGCAGCAGGTTGACTGACTCAATCAGCAGGGAAAAGCAAAATAGCTTAGTTAACGCACCCCATAGCCCACTGATGGTTTTGGTCAGGGTGCGAATCTTTAGCACGTTACGCGGCGCTTCCTCGCCTTCGTTAAAGCGCTCCGTGGGCCAGAGCTCCAGTGCCACGCCGGTAAAATGGTGGGAGACCTCGCTCATCGCCATCACCCGCCGCCCTGCGGCAGGATCGTGGATAATCGCCTGACCACGCCGAACCGCAACCAGTACCACAAAATGGTTCAGATCCCAGTGCAGAATACAGGGGGTTTTCAGGGCGCTGAGATTTTCCAGATCGAGCCGTAGCGCACGCGTTTTCAGGCCGCTGGCGTTGGCTATCTCCATAATCTGACGCAGGGTACTCCCCCGGGAAGAAAGCCCCACCCGCCTTCTCAGGCTGAGCAGATCGGTAGATTGCCCATGTGCCGCCGAAACCATCGCCAGGCAGGCCAGACCGCATTCAGCGGCCTCAGTCTGCAGGATGACCGGTATCCGACGGCGTAGCGTTAATCCCAGACGCCCCACCAGCGTCTTGAGTCCTTCAGCGGTCATGTACTTCCCCTGTTATGCTGCTTTTTAATGAGTAATACGGCGACAATATCCAGCGCCAGAGCGATCGCGTTTCCAGGAATAGCGTGGCTTCCGCCTGCATTCCGCTGCTTACTGGCGGTGACTTGCCCTGCGGAGTCAGGCCGGAAAGATCCGGCTTCACCACCGCCTTAAACCAGCCATCGCTCACGCTGCCCGCAGGCGTTCTCGGCGCGCTGGCATAGCGTTCAATCTCCCGGGCTGGAACCGGCGCTTTAGAAATAGACTCTATGCGCCCGGGGAACTGGCCATACTTCTGAAACGGGAAGGCGGTATAGCGCAGATTGATGCCATCGCCAGGATGCACCCATGGAATGCTTTCACCGGGGATCCAGACCACCAGCCGCCAGGCATCTTTGTTGACCGGCACCAGCTGTGCCAGGCTGTCACCTGCGCCAACCATCTCCCCTTCGGTGACCCCCAGGGAAGAGACACGCCCCGCCACCGGCGCGGTCACCAGCCGCATTCCGCTGGCATCGGCTTCCGCCATCTGGCGTCGCAGGTCATCGATATGGATATGGTATTGATCGATCTGGCTGTCGAATTCGGCCTTGCGAACAATTAGTTCGCTGCGCAGGCTCGAAATTTGCAGATCCTGTTGGATAAGCTGAGCATTCAGGCTCTGCCAGCCGGTCTGCTGTTGGTAGAAGAGATAACGCTGGTTATTCTGCTGGTCTGTGGTCACCAGCCCGCGGCGCCGATATTCGCCATAATCCTTCATGCTTTCCCGCATGGCGCGCAGGCCAACAGAGGCTGAGTCCACCATCTGACGAGTGCTATCTCTGGCCTCGGTATAGCGTTCAAGCTGAAGCTGTAGCCCTTCCAGAGTGGCCTTCCTGTTGTTTTCGATCTCCCGAATGATGGACTCCGTACGCTGGCGCTGTTTTTCCAGCACGGCAAGCGTGGTCGCGCTAAGGCTACCGTTACGGGTCACCCGGCCGATATCCAACTGATACAGCGGCGTACCAGCATTGACCTCCTGCCCGTTGTGGACCAACAGGCGGGCAATCATTCCCTGCTCCGGCGCAAATAAATTCACCGTATGCGGGAGCGTGATAATTTCGCCACTCACATTAATACGGCGGGTATAGCTGCCAAAAATAAGCAGCAACAACAGACTCAACACAATTAATACGGTGCCACTCACCGTTGCCCAGACAGGCCAGCCGCGTAGCAGAAGAACCTGCCCTGAGCGAAATGCCTGCTGGTAGTCACTGACCTCTTTACGAAAAAGCACAATTATCCGGTCATCACAGCCTTAAGGTTTCCAAAGTGTAGATGCCGCTTCGCTAAGTCGCCAGGCTAATAACATATTGATAAACAATATAAATAATAGGGAAAAGTACTGTATTCCCCCCATATCACGGCCTGAAAGTTCGCGCCGTTTTCGGTATTTGACGCCATTTCAGTCCATCATCATTTCCAGATGGCGGCGCAATTCTCCTTCCAACGGTTGCGCCTTCTGGCTCTGTAGATCGACACAAGCAAAGGTGATTAACGCATCGGCAACCACATCACTCTCGCTGTCGCGGGTAATGACCTGGCTCAGTACGCCGCTTTTACCGTTAAGCGTCTGCATCCTGCTGGTGACCGTCAGACGGTCACCCAGCAGCGCCGGGCGTCGGTAGTTGATATTGATGTTGACCACCACAAAGGCCAGCCCCTGCTCCACCATCCAGCGGAATCCCGACTGGGTTTCCAACACTTCCCAGCGTGCCTCTTCCAGAAATTCCAGATAGCGGGCGTTATTCACGTGCTGGTAGACATCAAGATGGTATCCCCGCACTTTTATCCGCGTTTGCGGTATATCCCCGCTTGCGTGGGGAACGGTTTCCTGTCTCTTTTCCACGGTTTCCCCCTCCGGCCCAGGGCACAGGTTGTAATAAGGTCATACCTACTGGTATGACCTCTACAAGCGTAGCAGAAATTCACTACCAGACCGCCTTCAGGGCGTTAAAGCTTAAGGCGGGACAAATTCCGCTCCACCAGCGCATTGCCAACGCCCGGCACCGAACGCAGATCGTCAATGCTGGCGAACTGGCCGTTCTCTTCCCGATAACGCACGATGGATTGTGCCTTCTTCAGACCAATGCCGTTAAGCGCCTCTGCCAGCTCCTCTGCCGAAGCCGTATTGATACTGATCTGGGATTCAGAGGCGGTAATAAGGGCCGGTACCGGCGACTGGGGGGTTACCTCCTCAGATGCCGCGTGAGCGACGCTACCGTTGACGAGCAGCGCCAGGGTAAGCCACAGGGGGGATAGTAAAGTCTTCATGCTGTTTCCTTCTCCTTTTGGTTAACAGTAGAGACACCCTACCCAGCTCCATGCCATACGGACAAACCCCGGATTTCAGATATGGAAAAGGCCGCGTAAGCGGCCTTTGTTTGTTGCATCTGGGTGCAAAAAAAGCGGAAGAGAGCCCGAATTATTGCTGTTGTTCCGCCGCGTCACCCAATTTAATTTTCGCTTCTTTGCGCAGATTACTCATCAGCGCTTCGAAAGCCAGCTCGGCATTGTTTTCTGTCATGCGGCTGACCATCACTTTCTTCTGCTCTTCCGGCATTTTACCGGCCTGAACTTCGTCCAGCGCCAGCAGCACCATATTGCCTTTCGCGTCGTTACTGACACCGTAAGAAGGTTTGCCTTTCTCCGGCAGCGGCATATCGAAAGCTTTCATGGAAAGCGGATCCTGACTACGGCTCAGGGTTTGCGCTGCGCCAAAACTGACGCCCGCCTCTTTCAGGGCGGCATCGCCTTCACCCTTTTTCAGCGCTGCCAGCAGCTTGTCTGCCTGCTGCTTCGCCTGCTGTTCAGCCTTCTGCTGTTTCACAGCGGCTACCACCTGGTCGCGCACATCATCCAGCGGCTTCACGGTTTCCGGCTTATGTTCAGCAATACGCAGCACAAAAGCGCGATCGCCATCGACGGTGATAATGTCAGAGTTGCTGCCCGGCGTGCCGTTTTCCCCCAGCAGGGAGCCGCCAAAGATAACATCGGCCACCGGTTTAAAGTCCAGCTCTTTCGGAAGGTTGTTGCGATCGAACCAGCCGCTTTCTACCGCTTTAACACCCGCGGCCTGCTCGGCACCGACCAGCGATTCGGTATCGTTCATCGCCGCATCGCCCACTTTCTGCTGCTGGGCGTAGAAGGCATCCAGGCCCTTCTCCTGCTTCAGTTTCTGTGCGATAGCATCGTGCACCTCGGCCAGCGGCTTCACTTTAGCCGGCTGGAGGTCGTCCAGGCGCGCGACCAGGAAGCCCACGCTGGACTTGATGACGCCGGAAAGCTGGCCCTTTTCTTTCAGGTCGGCGTTTTTCAGCTCGTCTGGCGTGGTGGCCGGTTCCAGCCAGCCCATATCACCGCCTTTACGGGCAGAGATAATGTCGCTGGATTTTTCTTTCGCCAGGGTCGCGAAGTCCGCGCCTTTTTTCAGCTCATCCAGCACCGCCTGCGCATCGGCTTCGGTTTTGGTCTGAATGATGCTGTAGCGATAGCGGGCCGGTTGAGTGTACTGGTCGCGATTCTGATCGTACCAGGACTGGATATCGGCATCGTTCACCTCAGATGGCATCTGCGCCGCATCCATCTTGATGTAGCTGACGCGGAACTGTTCCGGCAGCATAAAGTTATTTTTATGCTGCTCGTAGTAGCTGGAGATTTCCGCATCAGTCGCCTGCTGCTTCGCCACCAGCGCGCGGGTGTCGATAGTCGCTTCACGCACCACGCGCTGCTGTGCTGCCAGCGCGGCCAGCGAATCGGTTTCGCCTGGCAGCATAAAGTCGCTGCCGATGATGGCGTTGATCAGCTGCTGGGTGGTCAGCTGACGACGCAGCGCGTTAGCATACTGATCTGCGCTCATGCCCATGTTAGCGATCAGGGCGTTATAGCGTGCATTATCGAATTTGCCATCGCTCTGGAAAGCCTGTTCATTGAAGATGGCCTGCTTCACCTGATCGTCGCTGATACCGAGTCCCAGGTGTTTCGCATACTGGTCCAGCAGGGCTTCATCAATCATGCGCTGCAGTACCTGATGGCGCATCGCCTTCATGTAGCCTTCGTTGCCCGCCAGTTCGGAATAGCGCTCACCCAGCTGCTGCTGTAGCTTGTTGCGCTCGCCCATCACCGCGTTCTCAAACTGGCCCCGGCTAATCTCCTGATCGTTGACCTTCGCCGCGTAGTTACCGTTCCCGCCAATCAGGTAGTTACCCACGCCAGTCAGTACGAATGAGACAATAATCAGACCCAGTACGATCTTGAGCACGACGCTGTTGGCTGCCGTGCGTAAATTTTCCATCATGGTGTCGCAGCACTCCGCTGTAATCTATCCCGTTTAAGGGACTCTGGTTTACCCTGCGCAGCCAAAGCCAGAGGCGGCGCACGCAAAGGGCTATTTTGACAAGAAATCAGGGTCATTGTCAGCCCGAATCGCGCATTAAAGACGTTTTCAGCCAATAAAAAAGGCACATCTGACGATGTGCCTCTCTGTATACATTTAAAATCGCGATGCCCGAACGAGCACTGCGATCAGTTCACAGCGTCTTTTAACGCTTTACCGGCGCGGAAGCCCGGTACTTTAGCGGCTGCGATCTTGATCTCTTTACCGGTCTGCGGATTACGACCGGTACGGGCAGCACGCTCTTTAACAGCGAAGGTGCCGAAGCCAACCAGCGCTACGTCATCTCCACTTTTCAGAGACTCGGTAACCGATGCCAGTAACGCATCTAACGCACGTCCAGCCGAGGCTTTGGAAATATCAGCACCTGCGGCAATCTTGTCGATCAGTTGGGATTTATTCACTATTTTCTTCCTCTCTTTCTTTTTTATATCGCACCCTGGTCCTTCACGGTACGACCGCGCAGCAGTTATATCAGGCATGTCATGCCCTTACAACACCCGTTGTAGCATGCCTTTGTCTGAAAAATAAGCCAGACCGTATCTAAAGTAGCCAGTCAAAAAAAAGCTGGCAAGTGACAATTCACCCGCCAGCCCGCTTTTTATCGCTTCTCTTTGCGTCAGGTCACTATTTTTCGGTTACCACACGCATTCCGGAAGGAGCATCCTGCAGCGCCAGAGACAATACTTCTTCAATGGTTTTTACCGGATGAATCTGCAGATCGGCAATCACGTTGTCAGGAATCTCTTCCAGATCGCGTTTATTTTCATCCGGAATCAGCACGGTTTTAATCCCGCCGCGGTGTGCCGCCAGCAGCTTCTCTTTCAGACCGCCGATGGGCAGTACCTGACCACGCAGCGTAATCTCACCGGTCATCGCCACATCGGCGCGTACCGGGTTACCGGTAAGGCAGGAGACCAGCGCAGTACACATGGCGATACCCGCGCTCGGGCCGTCCTTCGGCGTGGCGCCTTCAGGAACATGCACGTGTATGTCGCGTTTTTCGTGGAAATCTGGGTTAATTCCCAGTTTATCCGCACGCGCGCGCACTACCGTCAGTGCCGCCTGAATCGATTCCTGCATGACCTCGCCCAGCGAACCGGTATAGGTCAGTTTGCCCTTACCAGGCACGCAGGCCGTCTCAATAGTCAGCAGATCGCCGCCAACCTCAGTCCAGGCCAGACCGGTCACCTGGCCGATGCGGTTTTCGCTGTCGGCACGGCCATAGTCGAAGCGCTGAACGCCCAGGAACTCTTTCAGATTGTCGCCGTTAATTTCGATATGCTTCAGGCTCTTATCCAGCAGCAGCTGTTTTACCGCCTTACGACACAGTTTCGAGATTTCACGCTCCAGGCTACGTACCCCGGCTTCGCGGGTGTAGTAACGGATAATGCCGACAATAGCGCTGTCTTCCACCACCAGTTCGCCTTTTTTCAGGGCGTTACGCTCAATCTGCTTCGGCAGCAGGTGACGTTTGGCAATGTTCAGCTTTTCGTCTTCGGTGTAGCCGGACAGACGAATCACTTCCATACGGTCCAGCAGCGGCGCCGGAATGTTCATGGAGTTAGAGGTCGCCACGAACATTACATCGCTGAGGTCGTAATCCACTTCCAGGTAGTGGTCGTTGAAGGCCACGTTCTGTTCGGGATCCAGCACCTCAAGCAGCGCGGAAGAGGGATCGCCGCGCATGTCGGAAGACATCTTATCGATCTCATCCAGCAGGAAGAGCGGGTTTTTAACGCCCACTTTCGCCATTTTCTGGATCAGTTTGCCTGGCATAGAGCCGATATAGGTACGGCGGTGACCGCGGATTTCCGCTTCGTCGCGCACCCCGCCCAGCGCCATGCGCACATATTTACGACCAGTGGCTTTAGCGATGGACTGCCCCAGAGAGGTTTTCCCCACCCCCGGCGGCCCCACCAGACACAGAATCGGGCCTTTCAGCTTATTCACACGGCTCTGCACCGCCAGATATTCCAGAATGCGATCTTTCACGCGCTCCAGACCATAGTGGTCAGTATCCAGCACTTCCTGAGCCTGACGCAGGTTCTTCTTCACCTTGCTGCGGGTATTCCACGGCACCTGCACCATCCAGTCGATGTAGCCGCGCACCACGGTAGCTTCCGCCGACATCGGCGACATCATTTTCAGCTTCTGGAGTTCAGCTTCGGTCTTTTCGCGCGCCTCTTTCGGCATTTTGGCCGCTTCGATCTTGCGCTTCAGCGCTTCGTTTTCGTCCGGCGCATCGTCCATTTCACCGAGTTCCTTCTGAATGGCCTTCATCTGCTCATTCAGGTAGTACTCGCGCTGACTCTTTTCCATCTGCTTTTTCACGCGGTTACGAATGCGTTTCTCAACCTGCAGCAGATCGATTTCCGACTCCATCATCGCCATCAGATATTCAAGGCGTTCGTTGACGTCGGACATTTCGAGCACCGACTGCTTATCCGCCAGCTTGAGCGGCATATGAGCAGCGATGGTATCCGCAAGGCGCGCCGGATCGTCGATACTATTGAGCGACGTCAGCACCTCGGGGGGAATTTTTTTATTGAGCTTAATGTAGCCTTCGAACTGGCTGACCGCGGTGCGTACCAGCACCTCCTGCTCTCGCTCTTCAATGTCCGGAGAGTCAAGATATTCCGCCTGGGCAGAAAAGTAGTCGCCATTGTCGGCAAGCGTGGTGATCTTCGCACGCTGCAGGCCTTCTACCAGTACCTTTACCGTACCATCCGGCAGTTTGAGCATTTGCAGGATAGAGGCTACGGTCCCCACGGAGAAAAGGTCATTAACACCCGGCTCATCCGTCGAAGCCTCTTTCTGCGCCACCAGCATGATTTTTTTATCATGGTCCATAGCCGCTTCCAGGCAGCGAATGGATTTCTCCCGCCCAACAAATAACGGAATGACCATGTGCGGATAAACCACCACATCGCGCAGAGGCAATACGGGGATTTCAATGCGTTCAGAACGCTCAGGATTCATAGAGCTCTCTCTTAGTTTAGTTTCCGCCAGGGAATGGGGCGCACGTGAACGCTCTTCACGGCATCTCCAAAGCTAGTTAAGTCAGTATATGGGGATGTTTCCCGGACATTCAACGGCGAGAATGCAGGAAAAAAAAATGGGGGATAAAATCCCCCATTTTGATGCTAACTCACTGTCGCTTCTGGTTAATTATTCACCAGATGCCTGCTGGGTAGCTTCAGATTTTCCGTAGATCAGCAGCGGCTCAGACTGACCATCGATGACCGAATCATCAATAACCACTTTGTCCACATCTTCCATGGAAGGAAGGTCATACATGGTTTCCAGCAGCGCGCCTTCCACGATGGAACGCAGGCCACGGGCGCCGGTTTTGCGCGCCATCGCTTTTTTGGCAATAGCTTCCAACGCTTCGTCGCGGAATTCCAGCTCGACCCCTTCCAGATTGAACAGCGCCTGATACTGCTTGGTCAGCGCATTTTTTGGCTCTTTCAGGATCTGAATCAGCGCATCTTCGCTCAGCTCGCTCAGGGTCGCAACCACCGGCAGACGGCCGATAAATTCCGGAATCAGACCAAATTTGATCAGATCTTCCGGCTCTACCTGGCCTAACAGCTCGCCTTCGGTCGCCTTCTGGGATTTACCTTTCACCGTCGCGCCAAAACCAATGCCGGAGCCAGTTTCAACGCGGTTAGCGATCACCTTATCCAGCCCGGCGAATGCGCCGCCGCAGATAAACAGGATCTTGGAAGTATCAACCTGCAGGAACTCCTGCTGGGGATGCTTACGACCACCCTGAGGCGGTACGGCAGCCACGGTGCCTTCGATGAGTTTCAGCAGTGCCTGCTGAACCCCTTCGCCAGAAACGTCGCGAGTGATCGACGGGTTATCCGACTTACGGGAGATCTTGTCAATTTCATCGATATAGACGATACCGCGCTGCGCTTTCTGCACGTCGTAATCGCATTTCTGCAGCAGCTTCTGGATGATGTTCTCCACATCCTCACCCACGTAACCGGCTTCGGTCAGGGTGGTGGCATCCGCCATCGTGAAGGGCACATCCAGCAGGCGCGCCAGGGTCTCTGCCAGCAGCGTTTTACCGCTACCGGTCGGACCGATCAGCAGAATATTACTTTTGCCCAGTTCAACCCCATTAGAGGTATCGCCGTTGCGCAGACGTTTGTAGTGGTTGTACACCGCCACCGCCAGCACTTTCTTAGCCTGTTCCTGACCGATGACATAATCATCCAGGTGGTGACGAATTTCGTGGGGCGTCGGCAATGCGCTACGTTCGCGATGCGGAGCCACCTCTTTTATCTCTTCGCGAATGATGTCGTTACACAGATCGACACATTCGTCGCAGATATACACTGACGGCCCTGCGATCAGCTTGCGCACTTCATGCTGGCTTTTGCCGCAAAAAGAGCAGTACAGCAGTTTTCCTGAACCGTCTTTGCGCTTATCTGTCATGAGTCAAAACCTCTTCTCTGTTGCTTTGTGCCGCACGCGACGACGCAAGTGCCCAAATATTGCTGGCGCAGCCGATACCAAAACACGCTGGTGTGCCGCGTTTTCCCTATAGTATAGCGACACCCCCTCGTGCGGACATCAATTACGGTGGGTCAGGACAGAATCGACCAGACCGTACTCTACCGCCTCCTCGGCGGAGAGGAAACGATCGCGCTCGGTGTCCTGCTCTATTTTCTCAAGAGGCTGACCCGAATGTTGCGCCATCAGTTCGTTCATACGCGACTTCACTTTCAGGATCTCACGCGCGTGGATCTCGATATCCGTCGCCTGGCCCTGGAAACCACCCAGCGGCTGATGGATCATGACGCGGGAGTTCGGCATGCAGAAACGCTTGCCTTTCGCGCCTGCGGTCAGCAGAAATGCGCCCATAGAGCACGCCTGTCCCATACAGAAAGTGCTAACGTCCGGCTTAATAAACTGCATGGTGTCATAAATAGACATCCCTGCGGTAATCACCCCACCCGGCGAGTTAATGTACAGGTAGATATCTTTCTCAGGGTTTTCCGCTTCCAGAAACAGCATCTGCGCCACAATCAGATTGGCCATGTGGTCTTCCACCTGACCGGTCAGGAAGATGACGCGCTCTTTGAGCAGACGGGAGAAAATATCGTAAGAGCGCTCGCCGCGGGAGGTCTGTTCGACCACCATCGGCACCAGCGCCATATGAGGTGCAAATTGATCTTGTTCGCCACTGTATGACATTTCCGTCTCCTTGAATTCTCGATCTTACTGACCTTTGGTTCTGATTTTACCAGGACGTCAGCGCCTTGACTACGGCGCGCGCCCGGCTCACGCATCGACGGATAATCAGCCAGGGTCGTTACCGGCAACCGTCCCGTAGAGGTGGGGACGATCGTACCCTGTTTCAAGCATAACAACCTTTTGGCCGTCCGCTAACCCACCGTTACGCTTTTTAGCCCGTTTCTGAACCATTTGCGTAAGATAAAAAAAGCCCGTCACCCAACAGGTGACGGGCCCTTCAGCGTAAGACGAAATTACGCCTGCTGGTTCATCAGGTCGCTGAAGGAAGTGGCTTTTTCAGTCACTTTCGCTTTGTTCAGCACGGCTTCAACCGCCTGCTCTTCCAGCGCGACATTGCGCATATTGTCCATCAGCTCTTTGTTTTTGCTGTAGAACTCGATCACTTCCTGTGGATCTTCGTAAGCAGAAGCCATCTCTTCGATCAGGCCCTTAACGCGTTCGTCGTCAGCTTTCAGCTCGTTGGTGCGAATCACTTCGCCCAGCAGCAGACCAACAACAACGCGGCGCTTAGCCTGCTCTTCGAACAGTTCGCGCGGCAGTTCCATCGCCTGCTGCGTATTACCGCCGAAGCGCTGTGCAGCCTGCTGACGCAGAACGTCGATTTCGCTGTCGATCAGCGCAGACGGAACATCGATATCATTGGCTTTCACCAGACCGTCGATCGCCTGAGACTTGATACGGTTACGTACCGCGCCTTTCAGCTCGCGCTCCATGTTTTTACGCACTTCTGCGCGCAGACCGTCGATGGAACCATCTTCCACGCCAAAGCGCTTGATGAATTCTTCGGTCAGTTCCGGCAGCTCACTCTCTTCAACTTTCTTCAGGGTGATGGCGAACTGTGCCGCTTTACCCTTCAGGTTTTCCGCGTGGTACTCTTCCGGGAAGGTCACGTCGATGGTGAACTCTTCGCCAGCCTTGTGACCCACGATGCCTTCTTCAAAGCCCGGAATCATACGGCCCTGGCCCATGGCCAGTACGAAGTCAGTCGCTTTACCGCCTTCAAACTCTTCGCCGTCAACGGTGCCGGTGAAGTCGATGGTAGCGCGGTCGTCTGCTTCAGCAGCGCCTTCTTTATCTTTCCAGGTGGCCTGCTGCTTACGCAGAGTGTCCAGCATGGTGTCGAGATCGGCGTCGGTAACATCAACAACCGGCTTCTCAACTTCGATCTCTTCCAGGCCCTGCAGCTCTACTTCCGGGTAGACTTCAAACTCTACGGAGTAGGTGTAGTCTTCGCCCAGCTTGTATTCGCCCGGCACGTATTGCGGTGCGCCAGCCGGATTGATCTTCTCCTGAACGATAGCATCAATGAAGTTGCGGCTCATCAGGTCGCCCAGAACGTCCTGGCGAACAGAGGCGCCATAACGCTGAGCAACGATGTTCATCGGTACTTTACCCTTGCGGAAGCCGTCAATGCGGACTTTCTTTGCCACGTTGACCAGCTCGCTCTTCACAGCGTTCTCGATGCTGTCAGCAGCGATAGTAATCGTGATACGGCGCCCAAGGCCCTGAGTGGTTTCAACTGAAACTTGCATCTTTATACCTCAAAAAATCACAGTACTCGGTCAACTCTGGAAGCCCGTTCTACTACACGCTTCTCCATACCGGGATGCCCCTCTGAAGCCAGAGTCACACTCCCTGTCGCCAGAATCATCCCGAAGACGTTCCGAAAATTAAGACGCAGCATTATAGCGGCATCACTGTAGTGAGTCGAGGACGGCGCAAGTTTGCGGCCGGGACCTCTTTCACAGTTCCCGATACCGATTCTGGCTTCGATACCCGGGCAGGCAATAAAACAGCGCCAGTCACTGATGTGGCTGGCGCTGTTTTACAACGTGAGAATGCGGCGGCTCCTGTCGCCGCCGACTTTAACGTCAGGCGATGCTGCTACCGGCTCCCCGGCAGGGCGGCGAAGCCACCACGGTATCCTGCAATCCTTCCCACTCTTTGTGGGTGTAGGTATGCAGCGCCAGTGCGTGAACGCTACCGGCCAGTTCTTCGGTTAATACCCCATAAATCAGACGATGACGGTTTAAAAAACGTTCTCCGGCAAAGCGATCGCTTACCAGAACGACTTTAAAATGGCTTTCAGAACCCGCAGGGACATTGTGACGATAGCTCTCATCAACGACTTCCAGGAACACGGGGTCAAAGGCTGCTCTTAATTTTGCTTCTATTCGCTCGCGTACCATCATAATGCTTACCTCGACAACGCAGGGGATGTCACCCATCCCTTTCAATGTTAGCCGCTTTTACCGCTTCCAATGCATTTAACAATAAAAAACCCGGCCCTTCAGGGGAAAGAATCCTAACATAGCTGATACATCAGTCACCTGTGCAAAAATGGGCATTTCCTTACTTCGACTCTTAAAAAGGAGGAATCTGGGGGGAATACCTGCGTTTGGCACTTCCCCTTACCGGCAGCAATGATATGATGGCCGGAATTTTGCTGCCTTTGTGACATTCGAGACAAGTGAACATGTTCAAGAAAATACTCTTACCGCTGATGGCGCTGGCTATGCTGGCTGGTTGTGCTTCGCAGTCCAACACGATTGAAGTCTCCCCCAAAATAGCCCTGCCCCAGCAGGATCCCAGCCTGATGGGCGTGACTGTCAGCATTAACGGGGCAGACAAACGTACCGATCAGGCGCTGGCTAAGGTCAACCGTAATAACCAACTGGTGACCCTGACGCCTTCCCGCGATCTGCGTTTCCTGCTTCAGGAAGTGCTGGAAAAACAGATGACCGCCCGCGGATATATGGTTGGTCCGAGCGCGCCGGTCGATCTGCAGATTATCGTTAACCAGCTGTTCGCCGACGTTTCCCAGGGGAACGTGCGTTACAACATCGCGACTAAGGCCGATATCTCTATCGTTGCCACGGCTCAGAATGGCAACACCATGACCAAACAGTACCGTTCCACTTATACCGTGGAAGGTGCCTTCCAGGCCACCAACAAAAATATCACTAACGCGGTTAACACCGTACTGACTGACACCATTGCCGAAATGGCGCAGGACACCAGCGTTCACGACTTTATTAAAAAGAACGCCCGTTAATCGCCGCACTTACGGCCCGGCAGCCATGCCGGGCCCGTCACCGGGTTTCTCATGAGTAGTCACTACCTTCGCCTCTTCCAGCAACCTAAATCAGCGGTTTTGCTGATTCTGGGCTTCGCATCCGGCCTCCCTCTCGCCCTGACTTCCGGCACGCTCCAGGCCTGGATGACGGTAGAAAATATCGATCTTAAGACCATCGGCTTTTTCTCTCTGGTGGGTCAGGCTTACGTCTTTAAATTCCTGTGGTCGCCCGCAATGGACCGCTACTGTCCGCCGCTGTTTGGCCGACGTCGCGGCTGGCTGCTGATTACCCAGCTTCTGCTGCTAGTGGCCATTGCCGGAATGGGCTTTCTGGATCCCGCCAGCAACCTGCGCTGGATGGCGGCACTGGCAGTACTGACCGCCTTCTGCTCTGCGTCTCAGGACATCGCCTTCGATGCCTGGAAGACCGACGTGCTGCCGCCGGAAGAGCGCGGCGGCGGCGCTGCTATCAGCGTGCTGGGCTACCGTCTGGCAATGCTGGTATCTGGCGGTCTGGCGCTATGGCTGGCGGATAAATATCTGGGCTGGAATGCCACCTACTGGCTGATGGCCGCACTGCTGATTCCCTGCCTGATAGCGACCTGGCTGGCCCCTGAGCCGACAGACGCCATTCCGGTGCCTAAAAGTCTGGAAGAGGCCGTGGTGGCGCCGCTACGCGACTTTTTCGGCCGCAACAACGCCTGGCTGATTCTGTTATTGATCGTGATGTATAAGCTTGGCGACGCCTTCGCCATGAGCCTGACCACGACCTTTCTGATCCGCGGCGTCGGCTTCGATGCCGGTGAAGTGGGCGTGGTGAATAAAACCCTGGGGCTGCTCGCGACCATCGTTGGGGCACTGTATGGCGGCGCTCTGATGCAGCGGATGAGCCTGTTCCGGGCCCTGCTGATCTTCGGCATTCTACAGGGGGTTTCCAACGCAGGTTACTGGCTGCTTTCCATTACCGATAAACATATGTTCAGCATGGCTGGCGCCGTCTTCTTCGAAAACCTGTGCGGCGGTATGGGGACCTCAGCCTTTGTCGCACTACTGATGACGCTGTGTAATAAGTCCTTTTCCGCCACCCAGTTCGCCCTGCTTTCAGCGCTGTCGGCAGTGGGGAGGGTCTATGTTGGCCCCATCGCAGGCTGGTTTGTTGAAACCCATGGCTGGTCCGAGTTCTATCTCTTTTCCGTCGCCGCCGCGGTTCCCGGCATTCTGCTGTTGCTGTTATGCCGCAGTACTCTGGAGTACACCCAACGCACCGGCGACTTTATGACCCGTAGTGCTTTCGCTGGCGGTTATCGCTTTGCGTTACGCCTGTTGGGCACAGGCTGCCTGCTGCTGGGCGCCTGGCTTTTAGTATTGATCCTGAATGCGCTGGATATCACGGCCTTCAGTTTTGGCACCATCCTGCTGGAGTGGGGAGCACTACTGGCGGCAATGGGTATTCTGTTTGGCAGCGTGCTGGACTGGCTGGCGCTACGCCGCGACGAGAAACGTGCCGCGACATAAAACCAAAGTGGCTAATTTATGGTCAAACAAACGTCAATTTGAATATTTATGGTTAACAAAAAGGGCGGTGAAAAATAATTCTGGTTGTCATTACGTGCGCATGGAATTAAACGGTTCAGCACGGTGCGGAATTATTTTCCCGCCTTTTTTGTTTATTGTTTGATGTTGTTTTGTTAATTATTTGTTGGTTTTATCCGAATGGTTATACCAATGTGCCTGATTGACGTTTCTTTACATTTAATTTGGTTATAATTCCCGTCATGTGCCCGTCGCCTCTGTTGTTTTACATTTTGTTGCATCTCATGTGACACTACCAACAGAACCCGGTAACAGCTCTCTGACACATCACCCCCCATGTTTACAGTAATGTAACCATCCCGTAAAATGCCCGCACACTTTAAACGCCACCAGATCCCCGTGGAATTGAGGTCGTTAAATGAGACTCAGGAAATACAATAAAAGTTTGGGACTGCTGTCGTTAATCGCAGGCACTGTATTACTCAGCGGCTGTGATGCGGCATTGTTAGACCCCAAAGGGCAAGTCGGCCTGGAGCAACGTTCACTGATACTGACGGCATTTGGCCTGATGTTGATTGTCGTGATTCCGGCCGTTCTGATGGCAGTCGCCTTTGCCTGGAAATACCGTGCGAGCAACAAGGATGCGAAGTACACGCCTAACTGGTCGCACTCCAACAAAGTCGAAGCTGTCGTCTGGATTGTCCCCATCCTTATCATCGTCTTCCTTGCCGTGCTAACCTGGAAAACCAGCCACTCGCTGGATCCATATAAGCCGCTGGCAGCCCAGAAAGACGAAAAACCCGTCACCATTGAAGTTGTTTCTATGGACTGGAAGTGGTTCTTCATCTATCCGGAGCAGGGTATCGCTACGGTGAATGAGATCGCCTTCCCGGCCAATACACCGGTAGAGTTTAAGATTACCTCCAACTCGGTGATGAACTCCTTCTTTATTCCGCGTCTGGGTAGCCAGATCTACGCCATGGCAGGTATGCAGACCAAACTGCACCTGATCGCCAACGAAGCAGGGACATACAACGGTATCTCCTCCAGCTACAGCGGCCCTGGTTTCTCCGGTATGAAATTCAAAGCCATTGCAACACCCGACCGTGCGTCTTTCGATCAGTGGGTAGACAAAGTTAAACAGTCTCCTAACGCGATCAACGATATGGCGGCCTACGAGAAAATCGCAGCCCCCAGTGAAAACAACAAGGTCGAGTACTTCTCCAGCGTGAAGCCTGAATTGTTCCGAGCAGTCGTTAACAAATTCATGGCGCACGGCCAGGACATGGATATGGACCACGCTGAAGGCGGGCACGCAAGCCACGCTTCTGGCGTTGAGGGCATGACCATGAGCAATGCGGAAACCTCTCATCAGGGCGCCGAGGAATAATACGATGTTTGGAAAATTGACACTGGATGCCGTCCCGTACCATGAACCTATTATCATGGTTACCATATCGGCAATTATTATCGGGGGGCTGGCGCTATTAGCGGCCATCACTTACTTCGGTAAGTGGTCATACCTGTGGAAAGAGTGGCTCACTTCGGTGGACCACAAACGCTTAGGGATCATGTATATCATCGTGGCGATTGTCATGCTGATTCGTGGTTTCTCCGATGCCATCATGATGCGTAGCCAGCAGGCGTTGGCCTCGGCCGGCGAAGCCGGCTATCTGCCCCCCCATCACTACGATCAGATCTTTACCGCCCACGGCGTTATCATGATCTTCTTCGTGGCGATGCCGTTCGTTATCGGTCTGATGAACCTGGTGGTTCCGCTGCAGATCGGCGCGCGCGACGTGGCATATCCCTTCCTGAACAACCTGAGCTTCTGGTTCACGGTTGTCGGCGTTATTCTGGTTAACCTCTCTCTCGGGGTGGGTGAATTCGCCCAGACCGGTTGGCTGGCCTATCCGCCGCTTTCAGGCATAGAGTACAGTCCAACGGTCGGGGTCGATTACTGGATATGGAGTCTACAGCTATCGGGTATTGGTACCACGCTGACCGGTATTAACTTCTTCGTGACCATCATGAAGATGCGCGCACCGGGTATGACCATGTTCAAGATGCCGGTATTTACCTGGGCATCACTGTGCGCCAACATCCTGATTATCGCTTCGTTCCCGATTCTGACGGTGACTATCGCGTTGCTGACCCTGGACCGCTATCTGGGTACCCATTTCTTTACCAACGATATGGGCGGCAACATGATGATGTACATCAACCTGATCTGGGCCTGGGGCCATCCGGAAGTGTACATCCTGGTTCTGCCGGTATTCGGGGTCTTCTCTGAAATTACCGCGACCTTCTCTAAGAAACGTCTGTTCGGTTACACCTCGCTGGTATGGGCGACCGTATGTATCACCATCCTCTCCTTCATCGTGTGGCTGCACCACTTCTTCACGATGGGTTCAGGAGCTAACGTTAACGCCTTCTTCGGTATCACCACCATGATTATCGCCATCCCGACCGGGGTGAAGATCTTCAACTGGCTGTTTACCATGTATCAGGGTCGCATCACCTTCCACTCTTCCATGCTGTGGACCGTGGGCTTTATCGTTACCTTCACCATTGGTGGTATGACCGGGGTTCTGCTGGCCGTACCGGGCGCCAACTTCGTGCTGCACAACAGTCTGTTCCTGATTGCCCACTTCCATAACGTCATCATCGGCGGCGTGGTCTTCGGCTGCTTTGCAGGTCTGGCTTACTGGTGGCCAAAAGCCTTTGGCTTCACTCTGAACGAGAAATGGGGCAAGCGCGCCTTCTGGCTGTGGATCATCGGTTTCTTCGTTGCCTTTATGCCGCTGTACGTGCTGGGCTTCATGGGGATGACCCGTCGTCTGAGCCAGGATATCGACCCGCAGTTCCATCCGATGCTGATGGTTGCCGCTGGCGGTGCTGTACTTATTGCTCTGGGTATCCTGTGCCAGCTGATCATGTTCTACGTCTCTATTCGTGACCGCGATCAGAACCGTGACCTGACCGGTGACCCGTGGGGTGGCCGTACTCTGGAGTGGGCGACTTCTTCTCCGCCGCCGTTCTACAACTTCGCAAAAGTTCCTCAGATCCACGAGCGTGATGCGTTCTGGGAAATGAAAGAGAAAGGCGAAGCGTATAAGCAACCTGCCCAGTATGAAGAGATTCATATGCCGAAAAACAGCGGCGCGGGTATCGTCATCGCTGCATTCGCTACGGTCTTCGGTTTTGCCATGATCTGGCACATCTGGTGGCTGGCCATCGTCGGTTTCGCCGGCATGATCGTCACCTGGATTGTGAAAAGCTTTGACGAGGACGTGGATTACTACGTGCCGGTCAAAGAGATCGAAAAACTGGAAAACCAGCATTTTGACGAAATTAGCAAGGCGGGGCTGAAAAATGTCAACTGATACTCTGTCTCACGCGAACGCCCACGATCATGGGCACCACGATGCAGGCGCCAATAAGGTCTTTGGCTTCTGGATCTACCTGATGAGCGATTGCATTATCTTTGCAACGCTGTTCGCAACCTATGCCGTTCTGGTGAACGGCACTGCTGGCGGCCCGACCGGCAAGGACATCTTCGAACTGCCTTTCGTGCTGGTAGAGACGTTCCTGCTGCTGTTCAGCTCCATCACCTACGGCATGGCGGTTATCGCCATGAACAAACAGAACCGGGGCCAGGTCATGACCTGGCTCGCCCTGACCTTCCTGTTCGGGGCCGGATTTATCGGGATGGAAATCTATGAATTCCATCACCTGATTGCCGAAGGGTTCGGTCCGGATCGCAGCGGCTTCCTGTCAGCCTTCTTTGCACTGGTCGGTACCCACGGTCTGCACGTGACCTCGGGTCTTATCTGGATGCTGGTGCTGATGGTTCAGATTAGCCGTCGTGGCCTGACCAGCACTAACCGCACCCGCGTAATGTGCCTGAGCATGTTCTGGCACTTCCTGGATGTGGTCTGGATCTGTGTCTTCTCTGTAGTCTACCTGATGGGGGCGATGTAATGAGTCATTCCAACGAACACGCCGGCGCACATCACGGCAGCGTTAAGACCTACATGACCGGGTTCATTCTCTCTATCATCCTGACGGTGATCCCCTTCTGGATGGTAATGAATGGCAGCGCGTCCCCCTCTACCCTGCTCTGGGTGATTGTGGTGACCGCAGTGATTCAGCTTCTGGTCCATCTGTCGTGCTTCCTGCACCTGAACACCTCTTCGGAGGGCGGCTGGAACATGATTGCCTTTGTCTTTACCGTGCTAATCATCGCCATCGTGGTGGTGGGCTCGATTTGGATTATGTGGAATCTTAACCACAACATGATGCTTCACTAAGAGCGGCAAAATGATTAAGCAATACCTGCAAGTCACGAAACCAGGAATTATTTTCGGGAATTTAATTTCTGTCATAGGGGGATTTTTACTGGCCTCACAGGGCAGTATTGACTATCCCCTCTTCCTTTACACCCTGATGGGCGTATCGCTGGTGGTGGCGTCTGGTTGCGTTTATAACAACGTGATCGACCGCGACATCGACCAGAAAATGGAGAGAACGAAGAATCGGGTGCTGGTAAAAGGCCTGATCTCACCGAAAGTATCGCTGGTGTACGCCACCTTGTTGGGTATTGCTGGCTTCATGATGCTGTGGTTTGGTGCCAACCCGCTAGCCATGTGGCTGGCGGTGATGGGCTTCGTGGTTTATGTAGGCGTCTACAGCCTGTATATGAAGCGCAAGTCCGTCTACGGTACGTTGATCGGCAGTCTCTCCGGCGCGGCGCCGCCGGTGATCGGCTACTGTGCTGTCACCAACGAGTTCGACGCTGGTGCCCTGATCCTGCTGGCTATCTTTAGCCTGTGGCAGATGCCGCACTCCTATGCGATTGCCATCTTCCGCTTTAAGGATTATCAGGCCGCCAACATTCCGGTTCTGCCGGTAGTGAAAGGCGTGCCTGTGGCAAAGAACCACATTACGCTCTACATCATCGCTTTTGCAGTGGCCACGCTGATGCTGTCGCTGAGCGGCTACGCCGGTTACAAGTATCTGATTGTTGCCGCGGCGGTTAGCGTATGGTGGCTGGGGATGGCGCTTTCTGGCTATAAGACCGAGAACGATCGCGTCTGGGCCCGTAAGCTTTTCGTCTTCTCTATCGTCGCTATCACTTCGCTGAGCGTGATGATGTCGGTCGACTTTATGGTGCCGGAATCCGGTAACCTGTTGACCTGGGTCAGATAACTCACTGCATGACGAAAAGGCCGCGTAAGCGGCCTTTTTTATCGGCATCTTGCAGGTAACTTCCTGTAATATTTGCTAAACAAGCTAATATTTACCCCTCCCTGGCCGCACACTACACTATGTCCGGCTTTTATTCCGAGGTACTAATGAACGACTATAAAATGACGCCCCTGGAGCGGCGCGCCACCTGGGGGTTAGGGACGGTCTTTTCACTACGCATGCTGGGCATGTTTATGGTGCTGCCGGTTCTGACCACATGGGGCATGGCGCTACAGGGCGCCAGCGAAGCGCTCATCGGTCTGGCGATCGGCATCTACGGCCTGGCTCAGGCTATCTTCCAGATTCCTTTCGGCCTGCTTTCCGATCGCATTGGCCGTAAACCGCTGATTATCGGCGGCCTGTTGATATTCGTGCTGGGTAGCGTTATTGCCGCCCTCTCCCACTCCATCTGGGGCGTCATCCTCGGCCGCGCCCTGCAGGGCTCAGGCGCGATTGCCGCCGCAGTCATGGCGCTGCTTTCAGACCTCACCCGGGAACAGAACCGCACCAAGGCCATGGCGTTTATCGGCATCAGCTTCGGGGTCACCTTCGCTATCGCGATGGTGCTGGGCCCCATAGTAACGCATGCCGCCGGACTGCACGGGCTGTTCTGGATGATCGCTCTACTGGCGACCCTGGGCATCGTCATTACGCTGCTGGTTGTCCCCTCCAGTGAAAACCATGTGCTGAATCGCGACTCCGGCATGGTACGTGGCTGTTTTAGTAAAGTGATGAGCAACCCGAAGTTGCTGAAGCTGAACTTCGGCATTATGTGTCTGCATATCCTGCTGATGTCCACCTTTGTGGCGCTGCCTGGCGAGCTGGAGCGGGCAGGACTCCCTGCCGAACAGCACTGGAAGGTTTATCTGTGCACCATGCTAATCGCATTCGCATCGGTGCTGCCGCTGATTATTTATGCCGAAGTCAAACGCCGGATGAAGCGCGTCTTCGTCGGCTGCGTGGCACTGATTATTATTGCGGAGATTGTACTCTGGGGCGCCGGTACCGGCTTCTGGACCCTGGCGCTGGGCGTTCAACTGTTCTTCCTGGCCTTTAACCTGATGGAAGCGCTGCTACCGTCGCTTATCAGTAAAGAGTCCCCGGCTGGCTATAAAGGAACGGCGATGGGCGTTTATTCCACCAGCCAGTTTATCGGCGTTGCCATCGGCGGTTCACTGGGAGGCTGGCTGGACGGTCTGCTCGATTCCCAGACCGTTTTTCTGTGCGGCGCGCTGCTGGCAACCCTCTGGCTGCTGGTAAGCATGACCATGAGTGAGCCGCCCTATGTAAGCAGCCTGCGCGTGGAACTGAATGAGGCAGCGGCCCGGGATCCCGATCTACAGCGCCGTCTGCTGGCTGCACCCGGCGTAAGCGAGGCGATTATCGTCCCGGGCGAGGGCAGCGCCTACGTGAAAATTGACAGCAAAGTGACCAACCGTTTCGATATCGAACAAATCATCAACGGCACTGCTGCCTGACAGCATGGGGGGAGGCGTCCCTCCCCCCATCATCCGCATTAGTCGCGGAAGTTGGTGAACTGGAAAGGCTGTCCCAGATTACCACCGCGCACCAGCGCCATCACTGACTGCAGATCGTCGCGTGACTTGCCGGTTACCCGCACCTGCTCCCCCTGGATCTGAGCCTGCACTTTCAGCTTACTGTCTTTAATCAGTTTCACAATCTTCTTCGCCTGCGCAGTCTCGATCCCCTGCTTCAGTTTGGCGTCCACGCTCCAGGTCTTACCGCTGTGCTCAAACTCGTCCGGCACTTCGATAGCGCTGCCTTCGATATTACGCTTCAGGAGCTTGCTGCGCAGGATATCCAGCAGTTGGTTAACCTGAAAATCAGACTCGCTAACGACCTTAATCGTCTGATTTTTATCATTAAGATCAAAGCTTGCGGTTACGTTACGGAAGTCGAAGCGGGTCTCCAGTTCGCGGCTGGCGTTATCCACCGCGTTACGCACTTCCTGCATATCGACTTCGGATACAATGTCAAAAGATGGCATGTTTTTATCTCCCTCCTGTTTTGTCGCATTGCATAATACCCACTAAGCTGCACAAAACAACACGCAGACGGGGATCGCCCCCGGCTTCGTGTCATCAATGCATAACACCGGACCACGGCCGGTGGGGAGGAATAATGAAGATTACCGTACTGGGTTGCGGCGCGCTGGGCCAGTTGTGGCTCACAGCCCTGTACAAACAGCACCATCAATTGCAGGGCTGGTTGCGCGTCCCCCAGACCTCGTGCACAGCCGATGTCACAGAGACAGACGGCACTCACATTAATCTAACGTTCACCGCCAATAATCGCGATTTTCTGGCTCACAGCGACCTGCTACTGGTGACACTGAAAGCCTGGCAGGTTTCCGACGCGGTGCGCCACCTGGTCGCAGAATTACCGGAAAACAGTCCAATACTGTTGCTGCACAATGGAATGGGGACCCTGGAGGAGCTCAAGGGCGTACGCCAGCCGCTACTGGTGGGCGTGACTACACAGGCGGCAAAGCGCGAAGGTAATAAGGTCATCCACGTCGCCAGTGGCCTGACGCATATTGGGCCGGGTAACGAGGCTGGGCAACGGCATAGTGGACTGGCGGTAGCGCTACAGCACGCCCTGCCCGATGTCGCCTGGCACGATAACATCAGCGCCATTGCCTGGAAAAAACTGGCGGTCAACTGCGCTATTAACCCCCTGACGGCCCTGCACGACTGTAACAATGGCGCTCTGCGCGCCCGGCCTGGTGAGGTGGAGCTTATCTGCAACGAAGTGGCGCTGGTGATGGCACGCGAAGGGCACCACACCTCACGGGAAGGATTACTCGACTACGTATGGCAGGTGATTGGCGCCACCGCAGGGAATGCCTCCTCCATGCTACAGGACGTGCGCGCCCGACGTCACACCGAAATCGACTACATCACCGGCTATCTGCTGAAACGCGCCCGAGCTCATGGACTGGAAGCGCCGCACAATAGCCGCCTGTTCGAACAGATAAAACGTAAGGAGAATGACTATGAGCGCATCAGCACTGGTTTGCCTGGCGCCTGGTAGTGAAGAGACGGAAGCCGTCACCACTATCGATCTGCTGGTACGGGCGGGGATTAAAGTCACGACCGCCAGCGTAGCCAGCGACGGCGATTTAACCATCACCTGCTCACGCGGTGTTCGACTACTGACCGATGCGCCGCTGGTTAAAGTCGCCGATGGCGAATTCGATGTGATTATTCTGCCTGGCGGACTTGGCGGCGCGCAATGCTTTCGCGATAGCCCGCTGTTAGTAGAAACCGTCCGCCAGTTTCATCTTTCGGGGCGCATTGTGGCCGCCATCTGCGCTGCCGCAGGCACAGTGCTGGTCCCTCACAATCTGTTTCCCGGCGCCAATATGACCGGCTTTCCCGGCCTGAAAGAGACCATTCCAACGGAGCAATGGAAGGAACGCCGTGTAGTCTGGGATCCCCGCTTTAACCTGTTAACCAGCCAGGGGCCAGGCACCGCCATCGATTTCGCGCTGAAGATTATCGATCTGCTGGTCAGCACCGAAAAGGCCCATGAAGTCGCAGGCCAACTGGTGATGGCGGCGGGGATCTATAACTACTACCAGGAGTGATCAACCCGGAGTCGCGGACAGTTCCAGGCGCAGCCCCAATGCCGCCAGCGCCCGCTCAATAGTATCGATTTTGGTCGGATGCGCCAGGTTTACAATACGGGACACCTCCTGGGGACGGGTACGTAAACGGCGCGCCAAATCGGCCTGAGAGATCTCCGCTTCCAGCAGCGCATTAAGCAATATCACCTTCGCTGCAACGCTGGCGGGCACATCGACCCAGTTATCATCGCGTTGAATGCTCGCCGGAGCCGGAATCTGGCGACCATCTTCGAAGTAGAAATCAAACGCAGTCACCAGGGCGTCCTGAGCCATCGCCAGTGCTTCCTCACGACTGTCGCCCTGGGTAAGAGCCTCAGGAATATCGGGGAAAGAGACAAACCATCCCCCCTCCTGTGCCACTTCAAGATTAACCTTATAACGCATCCTGTGACCTCCTGTTAAATGATATCGAGCTGCCGCAAAATCGCCCTGCGCAGACTCTCATTCAGCTCCCTGCCCGGATGGCGAGGCATCACACACTGCCGGCCATTAAGATAGATCTTCACATGGCTTCTCCCTTCAACGAAGGTGGCTCCCTGGCGGGCCAGGAAACGCCGGAATTCCCTCTGCTTCATCGCGCCTCCATGCGGACGTCTCAATATAAACTTTTTTGGTTATAAAAAAAGCCCGCTCGATCAAAAAATGCACAAATCGATTTATAACAGAAGCCGATAGAGGGTGGCGAAGAGGAGAAAACAGAACAGGAAGAGAGATTCAGAAAAGCAGACTTCTCACACCAGAGAGGCCCGGCAAAGTGTACAGGCTCGTGATTTATTCAGGGATGAAAAACAGGCTCCCACCGAAACTTAGCGTGGGAGCCTGTAAAAAGGTCTCAGGGACGCCACACCTTCACATTACTAAAGCCCTGTTCGCGCAGATACAGCGCCTGCAGGCGACTCATTACGCCGCGCTCGCACCACAGCAGGTAATTTTTGCTCTGATCGAGGTCGCCGAATTTGGTGCTCAGCTTGTAGAACGGCAGTGAAACCACCTCAACCCCTTCCAGGCTCAGCGGCTTATCGTCCTGCTCATCGATAGAGCGAATATCCAGTACCGCGTCGTTCGGGCCGAAGCTGGTAACGGTCTCGACTTCAACCACCTCCTGCTGAGCCTGCTCGGCGATATCGCGGATATCCATATTGGTCGCTGTTTCCACAACATGATCGAGGATAGCGAAGTCGAAATTCGCCTCTTCGGCTTCGATTTTCGCTTTCACCGCTTTCACAGTTGGGCTTTTCGAAATCACGCCGCAGTATTCTGGCATGGTGCGGGCAAAGTCTTCAGTGCCAATCTGGCGCGCCAGATTAATGATGTGCTCTTTATCGTGAGCAATCAGCGGACGCAGCACCAGGGTATCAGAAACATTGTCGATCAACCGCAGGTTGGTCAGGGTCTGGCTGGAAACCTGCCCCAGCGCCTCACCGGTAACCAGCGCCTGTACGCCATAGCGTTCGGCAATTTTCGAAGCGGCGCGAATCATCATGCGTTTCAGCACCACCCCCATCTGGCCATCGTCTACCTTTTCAAGGATCTCGCCTACCACGGGTTCAAAGTTAATGGCGACAAAGCGCACCCGGTGCGAGCTGCCAAAGCGATTCCACAGATAGTGCGCCACCTGACGAACGCCGATCTCATGAGCTGCGCCACCAAGATTAAAGAAGCAGTAGTGCACACGGCAACCGCGGCGGATCAACATATAGCTGGAAACCCCGGAATCGAAGCCGCCGGAAATCAGCGACATCACATCTTCCTGAGTACCGATCGGAAAACCGCCGATCCCTTCGGAGCGACCGGTCACCAGCAGCAGCCTGTCGTCTTCGATCTCCAGATTAACGGTGACATCCGGGTTGGTCAGCTTCACCCGCGCGCTTTCGATATTCTGGTTCAGACCGCCACCCACATAGCGTTCCACCTCAATAGAGGTAAATTCGTGCTTACCACGACGCTTAACGCGCACGCAGAAGGTCTTCCCTTCCAGCTCAACGCGATAGTGGTCAAGCGCACGCTCGAAAATGTCGTGCATTGAGGTGAAGGTAGACTCTTCAACCTCCAGAATATGGTGAATGCCGGGAATCCGGGTCAGCGCATCACGAATGGCGGGACGCTGGCTCTCATCCTTTGCGCGTACAATGATGTGATCCCAGTGTCTGACTACCGCCAGGCTCTCATCATAGGTTTTGAGGACGTTACGAATGTTTCCGGCTAACATTTTGATAAAGCGCAAACGAACCGATTGGCTTTTAATGGTGATTTCCGGAAACAATTTAATGATAAACTTCATGGCGACAAAGGTTAGTTGGTCAGCGCCGCCTGAGTGATACCGCGGGCTGAGAAAGAATCAGTACCGCAGGCGACCAGAGCCCCTGCGACCAGGACGCGCAAGTATACCACCAGGATTGTGAAACTGCTCACCAACCCTTATGACTTATTTGATTCTCCGCAGGCCTCCGTTACCATAACGGATTCGCGAAAAATGACTAAACAGGGCCAGACGCACCATGCCTAAAAAGAAACCTGAAACCGCCAGCTTTGAAACCGCTCTGGCGGAGCTGGAGCAGATCGTGACTCGTCTGGAGAGCGGCGATCTCCCGCTGGAAGAGGCGCTGAACGAATTTGAGCGCGGCGTACAGCTGGCGCGCCAGGGCCAGAGCAAACTGCAGCAGGCCGAACAGCGAGTACAGATCTTACTTAGCGAAAGCGAAGAGGCGCCGCTCGCCCCCTTCACTCCGGATGCCGGATAATGGATTTCTCTCAACAGATTCAGGCCCGCGTCGAGCAGGCCAATCAGGCACTGCTGCGTTTTTTAACGCCGCTGCCCTTTCAGAACACTCCTCTGGTGGATGCCATGCGCTATGGCACACTGCTGGGCGGCAAGCGGCTGCGCCCGTTCCTGGTCTATGCCACCGGCGAGATGTTTAACGTCGCCCCGCAGACCCTGGATGCGCCAGCGGCGGCCATTGAGTGCATTCACGCCTATTCGCTGATCCATGACGACCTGCCAGCGATGGACGACGACGACCTGCGTCGCGGCCAGCCCACCTGCCATATTAAATATGGCGAAGCAGGCGCCATTCTGGCCGGCGACGCGCTGCAAACGCTGGCATTTTCTATACTAAGTGATGCGCCGATGAGCGGAGTCGAACCCGGCCAACGCATCGCGATGGTGTCAGAGCTGGCCCAGGCCAGCGGCGCCGCTGGCATGTGCGCAGGGCAGTCAAAGGATATGGAAGCCGAAGGCCATCAGGTCAGTCTGGCTACCCTTGAACAGATCCATGCGCTGAAGACCGGCGCCCTGATTCGCGCTGCGGTGCGTCTTGGCGCACTTTGTGCCGGTGAAGAAGGTCGCCAGGCATTGCCAGTTCTCGATCGCTACAGCGCCGCCATTGGCCTCGCCTTCCAGGTGCAGGATGATATTCTGGATATCATCGGCGATACCGCCACCATCGGTAAGCGCCAGGGGCGCGATCCACAGCTCGGAAAGAGCACCTATCCCGCCCTGTTGGGGCTGGAACAGGCCCAGGCCAAAGCCCGGGATCTCTGCGATCGGGCGCTGGACGCGCTGGCGGAACTGAAAGCCGCATCGCTGGACACCTCTGCGCTGGAAGCGCTGGCGCGCTATGTCATTCAGCGCGATAAATAACCGACATCATGATGAGTCCCAGATGAGTTTTGATACAGCCAAATACCCGACACTGGCGCTGGTGGAATCCACCCAGGAGTTGCGCCTGTTGCCGAAAGAGACCCTGCCGCAGCTGTGCGACGAACTGCGTCGCTACCTGCTCGACAGCGTAAGCCGCTCCAGCGGGCATTTCGCCTCCGGGCTTGGCACGATTGAACTGACTGTCGCCCTGCATTACGTCTACAACACGCCGTTTGATCGCCTGATCTGGGACGTGGGCCACCAGGCCTATCCGCACAAAATTCTGACCGGGCGTCGGGACAGGATCGGCACTATCCGCCAGAAAGGTGGGCTACATCCTTTCCCGTGGCGCGGCGAAAGTGAGTATGACGTTCTGAGCGTAGGCCACTCTTCCACCTCCATCAGCGCCGGTATCGGCGTCGCGGTGGCGGCAGCCAAAGAGGAAAAAAATCGTCGCACGGTCTGCGTGATCGGCGATGGCGCTATTACCGCCGGAATGGCCTTCGAAGCCATGAACCACGCAGGGGACATTCGCCCCGATATGCTGGTGGTGCTGAACGACAACGAAATGTCGATTTCGGAAAACGTCGGTGCCCTGAATAATCACCTTGCTCAGTTACTTTCCGGCAAGCTGTACTCCTCGCTGCGTGAAGGCGGTAAGCGGGTTTTCTCTGGCGTACCGCCCATCAAAGAGCTGCTCAAGCGCACCGAAGAGCACATTAAAGGCATGGTAGTGCCGGGCACGCTGTTTGAAGAGCTGGGCTTTAACTACATTGGTCCGGTAGACGGTCACGACGTGCAGGGGCTGGTCAGCACCCTGAAGAATATGCGCGACCTGAAGGGGCCACAGTTTCTGCATATCATGACCAAAAAGGGTCGCGGCTACGAGCCGGCGGAAAAAGACCCTATCGCCTGGCACGCGGTACCGAAATTCGATCCAAGCAGCGGCAAACTGCCCAAATCGGGCGGCGGCCTGCCGGGCTACTCCCAGATTTTCGGCGACTGGCTGTGTGAAACCGCAGCAGAGGACGAAAAGCTGATGGCGGTTACCCCGGCCATGCGTGAAGGTTCCGGCATGGTGGAGTTTTCCCGCCGCTTCCCGGATCAATATTTTGACGTCGCCATCGCCGAACAGCACGCGGTAACTTTCGCCGCCGGACTGGCCATTGGCGGCTATAAGCCGGTAGTGGCTATTTACTCCACCTTCCTGCAACGCGCCTATGACCAGTTGATCCACGATGTGGCGATTCAGCAGCTGCCGGTACTGTTCGCCATCGATCGCGCCGGTATTGTCGGTGCCGACGGTCAGACGCACCAGGGCGCCTTCGATCTCAGCTTCCTGCGCTGTATTCCCGGCATGGTGATTATGACCCCCAGCGACGAGAACGAATGCCGTCTGATGCTGCATACCGGCTACCACTACAGCGACGGCCCCAGCGCGGTGCGCTACCCGCGCGGCAGCGTACGCGGCGTGGAGCAGACGCCTCTGGCGCCATTGCCCATCGGTAAAGGCGTCGTGAAGCGCGAAGGGGAAAAACTGGCGATCCTGAACTTTGGCACCCTGCTGCCGGAAGCGGAAAAGGTCGCCGAAAGCCTGAACGCTACGCTTGTGGATATGCGCTTTGTAAAGCCGCTGGATGAAGCGCTGATTCTCGATATGGCGCAACGCCATGAAGCGCTCATTACCGTGGAAGAGAATGCCATTATGGGCGGCGCCGGCAGCGGCGTAAACGAAACACTAATGGCCCACCGTAAAGCGATTCCGGTACTGAATCTGGGCCTGCCCGACCACTTTATTCCTCAGGGCACCCAGGACGAGGCTCGGGCAGATATCGGGCTAAATGCCGAAGGTATGGAAGCACGTATCCGCGACTGGCTGACTCTTTAATCCCTCCGTTCCCTCCCGCTGCTATCCTTAATTCACCAGAGATAACAGCGGGAGCACAGCATGCACTACCAGACCCTGGGAACCACCGACCTTAAGGTATCCTCACTCTGCCTGGGTTGTATGACCTTTGGCGAGCCTAATCGCGGCAACCATCCCTGGACGCTGCCGGAAGAGAGCAGCCGCCCTGGAGCAGGGCATCAATTTTTTCGACACCGCCAACAGCTATTCCGACGGCAGCAGCGAAGAGATTGTCGGCCGGGCGTTACGGGACTTCGCACGCCGTGACGAGGTAGTGGTTGCCACCAAGGTCTACTTCCCGGTGAGCGATCAGGGCGCCGGACTCTCCCGCGCCCAAATTCGTCGGGCCATTGATGACAGCCTGCGACGGCTGGGTATGGACTATGTCGACCTGTATCAAATTCATCGCTGGGATCCCTGGACCCCGCTGGAAGAGACCCTGGAAGCGCTGGATGAGGTGGTGAAGGCGGGAAAAGCCCGCTATATCGGCGCTTCATCGATGTATGCCTGGCAGTTCGCCAAAGCGCTCTATACCCAGCAGCACCGGGGCTGGGCGCGCTTTGTCACCATGCAGGATCAGTACAACCTGATTCAGCGTGAAGAAGAGCGGGAAATGCTGCCGCTGTGCACGGCGGAAAAGGTGGCGGTCATCCCCTGGAGCCCACTGGCTCGCGGCCGTCTGGCGCGCCCCTGGGGCGAAACCACCGCCCGCCAGGCCTCAGACGAAGTTGGCAAGACGCTCTATAACAACAGCGAAGAGAACGATGAACAGGTAGCCAGACGACTGGCCCGCATCGCCCAGGATAAAAACGCCAGTCTGGCGCAGGTGGCGCTGGCCTGGCTGATGAGTAAACCGGGTGTCGCCGCCCCGATCATCGGCGCTTCGCGTCCCGATCAACTGGATGAGCTGGTGAAATCGGTAGAGGTAAAACTGACGGAAGAAGAGATTGCCGAACTGGAGATGCTCTACCAACCGCATCACGTGGTGGGATTTAAATAGCAGAAGGCGCCCCTGACAAATGCCAGGGGCGCCGCCGATAAATTACAGCAGCGGCCAGTAGTAGCCTGCAAACCAGAGGATCGCTGCGGCGATCACCCCGGCCACGATATCGTCCACCATAATCCCCATTCCGCCGTGCACGTTGCGATCAAACCAGCGGATCGGCCAGGGTTTCCACATATCCAGAATCCGGAACAGCACAAAACCCGCCGCAATCCAGCGCCAGTCGGCTACCGGAATCGCCATCAGGGTGATCCACATTCCAATAAATTCATCCCAGACAATGCTGCCGTGATCGTGGACCCCCATATCCCGGGCGGTGCGATGGCACAGCCAGACGCCGATACAGATCCCCAGCAGCAGCAACAGCGCATAGAGATCCGGCGGCAGGCGGTGAAACAACCACCAGAAAGGGATCGCAGCCAGCGAGCCCATGGTACCCGGCACCACCGGACTCAGCCCGCTGCCAAAACCCGTCGCCAGCAGGTGACAAGGGTTACGTAAATTCAGACGGCGCTTCGCGGCCGCATTACTCTCTCGCAAAGTGGTCATAGCCCTTCCATTCCAGCGTAACGGCCTGCCCTTCCCGGATAAGGCGCAGCCCATCCGCTGCGGCAGTCATCTGTCCGATACAGGCCCATGGCGTGCCGGTCTGGCCTAAAGCCACTTCCAGCGCGCCGCGGTTGCGCTCCGGCGCGGTAAAGCACAGTTCATAGTCTTCACCGCCGGAAAGCGCCCAGCGCAGCGCCTGGTCCGGCGTCACGCTCTGCTGCAGTTCATGAGACAGCGGCAACTTTTCCAGTTCCAGGCGGGCGCCGCAGTCACTCGCTTTAAGGATATGCCCGAGATCGGCAATCAGACCATCAGAGATGTCTATAGCGCTGGAAGCCAGGTCTCGTAGCGCCTTGCCCTGCAAAATACGGGGCGTCGGCCGCAGATGGCGCTGTACCAGATAGCGGGCATCCTGCGGTTTCTCCGGTGATAACTCACCCTGCAAAATCGCCAGTCCGGCAGCGCTATCCCCCAGGGTTCCGGTCACATAAATCCAGTCGCCCGCCTTCGCACCGCTGCGCTTCAGCGCCCGCCCGGCAGGTACGTAACCATGAATACCCAGGGTCATCGCCAGCGGACCACGCGTGGTATCGCCGCCAATCAGTTGCATATCGTAGTAGTTAAGCTGTTCGAACAGACTGTCGCTAAAAGCCTGTAACCACGCTTCATCTACCGACGGTAGCGTCAACGCCAGGGTCAGCCAGGCAGGATCGGCCCCCATGGCGGCCAGATCGCTTAAATTCACCGCCAGCGCCTTACAGGCCAGATCGGCGGGATCGATATCCGACAAAAAGTGGGTGCCCCCCACCAGGGTATCGGTGCTGATAGCCAGCCACTGTTTTTCCGGCACCGCCAGCAGCGCACAGTCGTCGCCAATGCCGGTTTCCACATCGCGTCGCAGAGTGCGGGCGCGATCAAAATAACGGGCAATCAGAGAGAATTCGCCGCTTGCCATAGGGAATGCCTCAACTCAGGGGATAAAGAACAAAGGCCGGCAACGCCGGCCTTTAAGGCTACTTCTTACGGGGACGAATATGAGGAGCGGCTTTATCCAGCACGCCATTGACGAATTTGTGGCTGTCTTCAGCGCCGAAGGTTTTCGCCAGTTCAATCGCTTCGTTGATCGCCACTTTGTACGGCACATCATCACGTTTGGACAGCTCATACAGCGCAAGGCGCAGTATCGCCTTTTCCACCTGACCCAGCTCATCGAGCTGACGGGAAAGATAAGGCGCCATCAGATTATCGAGATACGCGCTGTTGGTCGCCACCCCGGAGAGCAGTTCACGGAAGTACGTTACGTCAACATCCTTGACGTCCTGTTCCGCCAGGAACTGGTATTCAACATCGGCGATGTCGTTCTGGGACAACTGCCAGGAGTACAGCGCCTGAACGGCACACTCACGGGCACGACGACGAGCAGCAGGTTTCACGGAATTCCCCTTACTAAAATCAAGCCTTAATGGCTTTTAACACATTAATCATTTCCAGCGCGGTCAGCGCCGCTTCGGCGCCTTTATTACCGGCTTTGGTTCCAGCACGCTCAATAGCCTGCTCGATACTTTCGGTGGTGAGTACGCCAAAGGCGACCGGGATTTCGCTTTCCTGCGCCACGTGGGCCAGACCGTTGCTGGCGCCCCCTGCAACGTACTCGAAATGTGCAGTGCCGCCGCGAATAACCGTACCCAGCGCGATAACCGCGTCATATTTGCCGGTTTTGGCAAGCGCACCCGCCGTCAGCGGCAGTTCATAAGCACCCGGAACCCACACCACGGTAATGTTTTCATCTTTGACCTGACCAATGCGCTTCATGGCATCGATCGCGCCTTCCAGCAGGTTATCGTTGATGAAGTTGTTAAAACGCGCGATGGTGATAGCAACGCGGGCGTCCGGCGCTGCGACATTAGCTTCAATAATGTTCATACTTGTCCTTAACGGGTTCAGTTATCCCCCGATATAGGGGGGCGGATTCTATCATAAAGTTCAACGCTCTGCTCAGGCTTTGTATACCCTAAATAATTCGAGTTGCGGGACATCTCTGCCCCAGGCGAACGTGCTTTAGCACGGCCCCTGAATTATAACGGGTATATTATGCGCCAGCAGGGGTCAGCGTTACGCGCAGATCGGGCCCTATCGCCCGTACTTCGCTGAATGCAAAGGTCGGCGCATCGGCCAGTCGGTCGAGCCCTGGCAGGCGACATAAACCCCGGGCTCCGTCGCCCAGCAGTTTCGGCGCCAGATAGACGATAAGCTCATCCACCACCCCGGCCTGCAACAGCGCACCGGCCAGAGTCGCCCCAGCTTCAACCCATACCGAATTAATCTGGCGCCGGCCAAGCTGCATCATCAGCGCCACCAGATCGATATGCCCCTGACGTTCAGGCAGCAGCAGGTGATCAACCGCCTCCGGCCAGTCTACCTCGTCGCGCGCCAGGCGCGCCAGCCAGGTTTCGCCGGGCTGTTGCACCAGGCGATGCTGCGGCGTCACCCGGTTGCGGCTGTCTACCACCACCCTGACGGGTTGACGCACATTGGCCTTCGGGTAGCGCGCCCGGGTGGCTTCATCCAGTTCATTCCAGCGCACCGTGAGCGACGGATCGTCCGCCAACACCGTAGCGCTACTGGTCAGAATCGCGGCGCTCTGCGCTCGCAGACGCTGCACATCGCGTCGCGCCTGGGGGGAGGTTATCCACTGGCTTTCGCCGCTGGCCATGGCAGTACCGCCATCCAGCGATGCCCCCAGCTTAAGCTGCACCCAGGGGAAACCGGTGCGCATCCGCTTCAAAAAGCCGCGGTTCAATACTTCGGCCTCGTTCATCATCAGGCCGTGGCTGACCTCGATACCGGCTTCACGCAGACGATGCATGCCGCGCCCGGCCACCTGCGGATTAGGATCCTGCATCGCCACCACCACCCGGGCGACCCCGGCGGCGATCAGCGCCTGGCAGCACGGTGGCGTGCGTCCGTGATGACTGCAAGGCTCCAGGGTTACGTAAGCGGTGGCGCCGCGCGCCTGCTCGCCCGCCATACGCAGGGCATGAACTTCGGCGTGTGGTTCACCGGCGCGGTAGTGAAAGCCTTCACCGACAATGGCGCCGTCGCGTGCGATAACGCAGCCGACCCGGGGATTAGGATGAGTGGTAAAACGCCCACGGCGCGCAAGCTCTAACGCGCGCGCCATATAGAGTTGGTCCTGCATGAGCATCAGTCCTGTAAGCGGGCAATCTCTTCGCCAAATTCGCGAATATCTTCAAAACTGCGGTAAACCGAGGCAAAACGAATGTAGGCCACTTTATCCAGTTTTTTAAGCTGTTCCATCACCAGATTGCCAATCTCTTTACTGGGAATCTCGCGCTCGCCGGTAGCGCGCAGCTGGGATTTAATGTGATTTAACGCCATTTCGACGTCGTCGGAGCTGACCGGGCGCTTTTCCAGCGCTTTCTGCATACCGCTACGCAGCTTATCTTCATTAAAGGGCTCGCGGACATCGTTACTCTTTATCACCCGCGGCATAACCAGCTCCGCCACTTCGAAAGTGGTAAAACGCTCGTGACACACCAGACACTGACGGCGGCGGCGCACTGACGATCCCTCTCCCACCAGGCGGGAATCAATCACTTTGGTGTCCACAGCGAAACAAAATGGGCAATGCATAGGGCTACCTGTATCCGGAAATGGTGACTGCTTTACAGTTTACCCTGTAACGCCCGGGACAACAAAGAGACCGACGCTTTGAGACAAAGGATCTATGTTTTCTGTCACACTGCTTCTACCATTACAGTAACTCGCTGAACAAAAGGAACCTTTTTATGATGACAACGCGTTGCCTGAAGCTGATTCTGGCAGGAAGTCTCTTCACGCTTACCGCCTGTGCCGCCCAGAAAGAGGTGCGTCAGGTCAGTAATGAAGTGCAGGCGATGAATCAACAGATGAACAAGCTGAGCCAGCAGTCGGTGAAGCTGACCCAGCAGAACGCCCTGAACGCCAACTCAACCAGCGGCGCATATCTGCTGCCGGACTCGAAAACCGCCGCCCAACTGGATAGCCAGATAGGCACCCTGACCATGACCTTAAGCAAGGTGGTCGCTACCAATAATGGTACCCGCGCCACGCTCACCATTCGCGGCGGTAACAGCGCACCGCTGCCCGCCTTTAGCGGCAAGGTAGAATGGGGTCAGTTACAGGGCACCCTGGAAAACTACCAGGAAGTTAACGTGCAGACCTATCCGATTAATGTGCCGAAAAGCGTGCTGGTGCCGAGTGATGTCGATATCCCGCTCGATATGCCCGGTATCACGCCGGATCAACTGGGCTTTATCCGGGTACACGATATTGTGCCGTCGGACCCCAGCTATCAGCCGCCGGCCAAATCCCCTTTCGCCAGCTAAGCTTTCGCCCGTTCATCTGGCGGATGAACGGGCGCCTTCCCCGCCATACAAAATTCCTTTCATCCCAACGCGCCCCGGACTGGATAAATCTGACGAAATGAGTAGAATTCCGACGTCTTTATCGTTTAATTGTGAAGGCAATCGATTACCTGAATGATAACGACGTGAAAAAAGACGCATTTTTGTGAGAAAGGCTTATTTATAATAGCCCACCTTGCTACGGCGCGCTGAGATGCGCCGGCTTCCCGGTAACTTTCCCGGACAACCGAAAAACAGTGGCGAAATGATGAAAAAAATGATGTTAGCGGCTGGCGCCGCAGTGGCGCTCTCCTGCTCTTTTTCCGCAAGCGCAGCGGATAGCAATAGCGAATACCTCTCGGACTGGTGGCACCAGAGCGTCAACGTGGTGGGCAGCTATCACACCCGCTTTGGACCTCAACTGCGCAATGACACCTACCTGGAATACGAAGCTTTCGCGAAAAAAGACTGGTTCGATTTCTATGGCTACATCGACGCCCCGCGCTTCTTCGGCGGCGACGGCAGTTCTACCGGCATCTGGAACCACGGCTCTCCGCTGTTTATGGAGATCGAACCGCGCTTTTCCATCGACAAACTGAGCGGTCTGGATCTGAGCGTAGGACCGTTTAAAGAGTGGTACTTCGCCAACAACTATATCTATGATATGGGCCGTAACAGCGACAATCGCCAGAATACCTGGTATATGGGCCTGGGGACCGATGTTGAAACCGGTCTGCCGATGAGTCTGTCGCTTAACGTCTACGCCAAATATCAGTGGGAAAACTACGGCGCGGCTAACGAAGACAGCTGGGACGGCTACCGCTTCAAAATTAAATACTTTGTGCCTATCACCGATCTGTGGGGCGGCAAGCTGAGCTACATCGGTTTTACCAACTTCGACTGGGGTTCCGATCTGGGCGATGAACCGAACCGCACCAGCAACTCTATCGCCTCCAGCCACATTCTGGCGCTGAACTATGACCACTGGCACTACTCGTTTGTCGCCCGTTACTTCCATAACGGCGGTCAGTGGCAGGACGGCCCGGAGATGAACTTCGGCAAGGGCGATTTCCGGGTTCGCTCCACTGGCTGGGGTTACTACCTGGTAGCGGGTTACAACTTCTAATTCCAGAAAAATATTCGGGGATGAGGGCAACGCTCTCCCCGAATTAAAAAACAGCGTCTTAAAGCTTATTCCTCAAAGTTCCCCCTGACAGCCCCCATAATGCGTATTTTCTCAAAGAAGTAATAAAGCAATATTTCTGTCTATACTGGCATTAGCGAACCACCAATTACAAATGATAACCAGACTGTAAACTCACGCCCATGAACCTGAGGATAACAATCTATGCATAAATCCTGTATAAAATACGTTCCCCTGCTGATGTTAATGTTATTCATTACCGTTAAAAATAACGTATATGCAGCCACACCTGAATATTCAGTGGTAGTAGATGCAGGAAGTAGTAAGACCAGAGCCATACTTTATCAAGTGTCGGACAGTGATTCAGTTAAGGAAGTCGCATCAGAAACCCAAAAAACGCCGCTAGCCAGTTTCTCTCAATCTCCTGAAAATGCAGGCAAAGAGTTAATAGCTCCGCTGCTGAAAAAGGTATTAAACTCATATAATAATAAGCCACAGACGATCGACATCAACGTATTAGGCACAGCAGGAATGCGTCAGTTAACGGCAGATATGCAAGAAAAGATCTATCGTAGTATTCAACAAACCGTCAAAGATGAGGGCTATCGACAGGGTAGGATAGGAACTATCGATGGCTGGGAGGAAGGCGCCTTCGCATGGGTTCATCTTAACCAGTTGGCAGGGCTGACAGGCACAGATAACACTCAGGGAATTATTGAGGTGGGCGGCGCCTCAACCCAGATAACTTTTGACAGCAAAAATGCCTCACTGTCGGGCACGCACCCGCTAAAACTGAAAGGAAAAACATATTATTTATGGAGCCGAAGTTTACTGGGATTCGGCGCTAACTCAATACGCGATGAAGTAGATAAAAAAGAGGGGAAGAAAGCCTGTTACCCGCAAGGATATCAAAATTCCAAAGGGTTTGATTTTAACCAGTGTGATCAAGGTTATGACAACGCATTAGCAGAGAATCCAGAGGCACTTAGCATACTGAAAGCTACCGCCGGGATCCCGGCTCTTAAAACAACTCAGTTTGTTGGGTTAAGCGCTCTCAATTATACTCTTGGCTTCTTCGACACGCCTACAGCGGAAAAGGGGCAACTGAAAGAAAACATTACCACCAGTTGTACCAGTTTTAGCGACATTAACAACCAGATAAAAAACAATCCTACCAAGGACAGTTATCAACCAGAAAATAAATGCGCCAATGGGACTTTTGTTTATAATCTGCTATATGACTACCTGAAACTGGGTGATAAAAAGATTACCGGCGTAAAAAATTACAACGGCTCAGATATTCGATGGACCGCAGGATACCTGATTCTGGCCCATGAGAATCAGAATAAATAGCACCAGGGCCCTGAGTTACAACATCTAATCTTCTGCTTCCACATCAGGGAGGGGCTGACTTCCCTCCCACTTCCGACGCTGTTGCCGCAGAAAATCATCCGGTTACCTTCGCTATCAATAATCCGGGCGATAGTGCCGATACCCTCCAGCGCCAACGGGCCAAAGCAACGGCGCCCTCCTTGCCTGCACGCCCACGCAACAGCGCCTTCAACATCGTCGGTAACCAGATAGATCACCGGGCCATCAGTACCGGGCGTGAAATCCTGCCCCTGCGTCAGTGCACCGCCAGGCGCCGGTTCCTGGTAGGGAAAAACCGCCAGACCGGCGTCCGGCTTCTCTTCAGGGCGCAGCGTAATACCCAGCATGCCCTCATAGAATGCAGTAGCCCGCGCCATGTCCCGTACCGGAATTTCAAACCAGCTCATAATGTTGTTCATCTCATCTTCTCCTGTTGTTTTCTGATAACAGGAGACAGTTTGCCCCCCTCCTACTGACAGCGTCCTGTCAGGAGACTCTCGACAGGCGAAAAAAAACCGCGACGCCAAAGGGTCGCGGTTTTTGTTCAGGCAAACGCCGGGATTACGGCAGAATTGACGGCTGATCCGCCCCTTCTTTCTCCACCTTCTGCTGCTGGATGTGCTCGCGCTTCATCCCCAACTTCAGCGCCAGTGCAGACGCTACATAGATGGAAGAGACGGTCCCGATGGAAACCCCGATCAGCATCGCCAGCGAGAAGCCTTCCAGCATCGCGCCACCGAAGATATAGAGCATCAGAACCACCACCAGAGTGGTCCCTGAGGTCATCAGGGTTCGGCTCAGAGTCTGGGTCAGCGACACGTTAAAGATTTCGTAAGAGGTTCCGCGACGAATTCTGCGGAAGTTCTCACGAATACGGTCGGAGACCACAATACTGTCGTTCAGCGAGTAGCCGATAACCGACATCAGTGAAGCGATGATGGTCAGGTCGATCTCGATATGGAACAGCGACAGAATACCTAAGGTAATCACCACATCGTGCGCCAGCGCGATAACAGCCCCTAACGCCAGGCGCCACTCAAAGCGGAAGCCCACGTAGATAAGGATACTGATCAGCGCCACCAGCAGTGCCATGGCCCCGGCCTGAGCCAGATCGGCCCCCACGCTGGGTCCGACAAACTCGATACGCTTGACGGTCGCATTCTGGCTGGTCGCTTCGTTAATCACGCTAACGACCTTGTTACCCAACGCCTGACCGCCAGCTTCACCTTCCGCTGGCGGCATACGGACCATCACGTCGCGGCTGCTGCCAAAGTTCTGCAGCTGCGGTTCGTCAAAGCCTGCTTTTTCCAGCGCATCACGCATGACATCCATCTGCGCCGGTTGTTCCAGGTTGATCTCAATGACCGTACCGCCGGTAAAGTCCAGTCCCCAGTTGAAGCCTTTCACGCCGATAATAGCCAACGAGGCGATCAACAACAGCCCGGAGATAGCAAAGGCGACATTGTCCCAGCGCATAAAGTCATAGACTTTACGACCGTGGTTGAGTTGTTCAACGCTATATTCCTGTGCCACAACTCACTCCTCAGATAGACAGCTTGTTAATACGCTTGCCGCCGTACAACAGGTTGACGATGGCGCGCGTGCCGACGATGGCGGTGAACATCGAGGTTGCCACACCGATAGCGGTGGTGATGGCAAAACCCTTGATGGAGCCGGTACCGACGGCGTAAAGAATGATGGCGGTAATCAGCGTGGTAACGTTGGCGTCAATGATTGAACTAAACGCCCCTTTATACCCTTCGTGAATAGCCTGCTGTACCGAACGCCCGTTCTTAAGTTCTTCCTTAATACGTTCGTTAATCAGTACGTTGGCATCCACCGCCACCGCCAGCGTGAGCACGATACCGGCAATCCCCGGCATGGTTAGCGTGGCCCCCGGCAGCAGCGACATTACCCCAACAATTAACACCAGGTTAGCGATAAGCGCAGAAGTGGCGATAATGCCAAACTTCTTATAGAAGAAGACCATAAAGACGATGGACGCCACCAGCCCCCACAGACAGGCTTCCAGACCCTGTTTGATGTTCTGCATCCCCAGAGTCGGCCCAATGGTACGCTCTTCCACGATCTGGATCGGCGCAATCAGCGCACCGGCACGCAGCAGCAGAGAGAGCTGGCGCGCTTCGTTGGCGTTGCTGATACCGGTAATGCGGAAGCTGTTGCCCAGACGCGACTGAATGTTCGCCACGTTGATCACTTCTTCCTGCTTCGCCAGAATCGCACGGCCATTGGCGTCTTTCTTACCGCTGTCCTTATACTCCACAAACAGGGTCGCCATCGGCTTACCAATGTTGTCCTTGGTGAAGTTGGACATGATGTTACCGCCAGCGCTATCCAGAGAGATATTCACCTGCGGCTGGTTGTATTCGTCCTGGCTGGAGGTAGAGTCGGTGATATGGTCACCGGTCAGAATCACGCGCTTGTACAGCACCACCGGCTGCCCTTCACGGGTCATCTTCACTTCAGAATCGCCCGGTACGCGGCCAGAAGCGGCAGCGGACTGATCGACGCTGGTGTTCACCAGACGGAACTCCAGGGTCGCCGTGGCGCCCAGAATTTCTTTGGCGCGAGCGGTATCCTGAATCCCCGGCAGCTCAACCACAATACGGTCGGCACCCTGGCGCTGTACCAGCGGTTCGGCAACGCCCAGTTGGTTAACACGGTTACGCAGGATGTTGATGTTCTGCTGCACCGCATATTCACGCGCTTCGCGCAGACGATCGTCAGACATTACGGCACGCAGACCATTGCTGCCCTGGCCGCTAATCACCAGATCGCGGTGGCGCCCCTGCAGATAAGAGACGGCGTCGTCACGCGTGGAGCCGTTGCGGAAAGAGATATCCACGCCATAGTTGTTGGTCTTGCGTACGTTGGTCCAGGCAATGCCCTTGTCGCGCAGGTCGCTACGCAGACTGTCGATATTCTGCTCCTGGAGTTTACCCAGAGCGGTTTCCATATCCACTTCCATCAGGAAGTGAACGCCGCCGCGCAGATCAAGACCCAGCTTCATCGGCTCGGCGGCAATGGTCGACAGCCAGCGTGGGGTAGCGGGGGCAAGGTTGAGCGCCACGACGTACTGGTCACCCAGCACCTCCATCAGGGATTCACGGGCGCGCAGCTGTGTATCGGACGAGTCAAAGCGAGCGAGGATAGAACCATCCTCCAGCGCTATCGACTTCGCGGAAATTTGTTCTTTTTTTAAGGTGTTCTGGACCTGGTTCAGCGTTTGCTCACTGGCGGCGACGCCGCGCGCGCCAGTGATCTGAACGGCCGGATCCTCACCATACAGGTTGGGGAGCGCATACAGCAGACCGACGATAATGACGACGATCAGCATGATGTACTTCCACAAAGGATAACGGTTTAACACGGCAGTTCCCTTCGGGAAAACGGAAAATTACAGCGCCTTCATGGTGCCTTTCGGCAGGACAGCTGCGACGAAGTCACGTTTGATGACCACTTCGGTGGTGTCGTTCAGCGCCATAACGATGTAGCCATTTTCCGCCACTTTAGAAACGCGCCCAACCAGACCGCCGTTGGTCAGCACTTCATCACCCTTGGCGATGGAGTCCATCAGTTTTTTATGCTCTTTGGTACGCTTTTGCTGCGGACGCAGGATCATAAAGTAGAAAATCAGGCCGAAAACCACCAGCATCAGAATCAGCGACATTGGGCTACCCTGAGCCGGAGCGCCGGTAGCGGCAACAGCATCAGAAATGAAAAAACTCATTAAATTTCCCTCATTTTTAAATTAATCAACAGATAACGCTGGGACCGGTTTACCCTGACGTGTGTAAAAGTCCGCGACGAAGTGCTCTAATTTACCCTCTTCGATAGCCTGGCGTAAACCGGCCATCAAACGCTGGTAGTAACGCAGATTATGAATGGTATTGAGCCGCGCGCCCAGAATTTCATTACAGCGATCAAGATGATGCAGATAAGCGCGCGAGTAATGGCGACACGTGTAGCAATCACACTCTGGATCCAGCGGCGACGTATCGCTCTTATGCTTCGCATTGCGAATTTTCACCACGCCATCGGTCACAAACAGGTGACCGTTGCGCGCATTACGGGTCGGCATCACGCAGTCGAACATATCGATACCGCGGCGCACCCCTTCCACCAGGTCTTCCGGTTTCCCCACGCCCATAAGGTAACGCGGCTTGTCTGCCGGAATCTGCGGGCAGACATGCTCAAGAATGCGGTGCATATCCGCTTTCGGCTCACCAACAGCCAGGCCGCCGACAGCGTAGCCATCAAAGCCTATCTCTACCAGCCCTTTAACCGAGATATCTCGTAAATCTTCGTAAACGCTACCCTGAATGATACCAAACAGCGCATTCGGGTTATTCAACTGGTCGAAGCGGTCGCGACTGCGTTTCGCCCAACGCAGAGACATCTCCATCGAACGCTTAGCGTAATCCCAGTCCGCCGGGTACGGCGTACATTCGTCGAAGATCATCACGATATCGGAACCGAGATCGTACTGAATCTCCATCGACTTTTCCGGGCTCAGGAAGATGGAATCACCGTTGATCGGGTTGCGAAAATGCACCCCCTCTTCGGTGATCTTGCGGATATCCCCCAGGCTGAAGACCTGGAAGCCGCCAGAGTCGGTCAGAATCGGACCTTTCCACTGCATAAAGTCGTGCAGGGAGCCGTGCAGCTTCATGATCTCCTGGCCGGGGCGTAGCCACAGATGGAAAGTATTGCCCAGGATTATCTGCGCGCCGGTGGCTTCCACCTCTTCCGGCGTCATCCCTTTTACGGTGCCGTAGGTACCCACCGGCATAAACGCGGGGGTTTCTACCGTGCCGCGTTCAAACACCAGACGGCCACGGCGTGCGCGACCCTCGGTGGTCTGAAGTTCAAATTTCACTTATCCTCCAATCAGATACACAGTCTGACGGTTAAAACACAACCCTCACCCCGGCCCTCTCCCTGAGGGAGAGGGGGAACGTCAAAAACAGGGATTGTTAATCCCCTCTCCCCTCACCAGAAGGGAACGTCAAAACCAGGGGTTGTTAATCCCATCCCCCCTCACCAGAGGGAACGTCAAGACCAGGGGTTGTTAATCCCATCCCCCCTCACCAGAGGGGAACGTCAAGACCAGGGGTTGTTAATCCCATCCCCCTTATGGTGAGGGGAACGTCAAAACCCGATTTTTTAATCCCCTCTCCCCTGCGGGGAGAGGGTCAGGGTGAGGGGGTCATTAATGGCCTGCGGATTGTACGTGATAAACATCGCATCGCCATAGCTGAAAAATCGGTATTCCGCTTTCACCGCCTCCTGATAGGCGTGCATGGTGTGTTGATATCCCGCAAAAGCGGAAACCAGCATAATCAGCGTGGATTCCGGCAGATGGAAGTTGGTGACCAGCGCATCGATAATCCGATACTGGTAACCGGGATAGATAAAGATCTGCGTATCGTCGAAAAACGGCTCGATGATATCCTGCTGCGCCGCCTGGGCTGCGCTTTCCAGCGAACGCACCGAGGTGGTGCCCACCGCGATAACCCGATTACCTCGAGCCTTACAGGCCAGTACCGCGTCCACGACCTCCTGAGGCACTTCCGCGTATTCCGAGTGCATCACGTGATCTTCAATGCTTTCCACCCGCACCGGCTGAAAGGTGCCCGCCCCCACGTGCAGAGTCACAAAGGCCATCTCTACCCCTTTACGGCGCAGGGCCTCCAGCAGCGGTTCATCGAAGTGCAGACCCGCCGTCGGCGCGGCCACGGCGCCGGGCTTCTCACTGTAGACCGTCTGATAGAGTTCACGATCCGCTTCTTCATCTGGTCTGTCGATATAGGGCGGCAGCGGCATATGACCAATCGCGTTTAAAATTTCCAGTACCGGGCACGGGTCGTTAAACTGAACTTCGAATAGCGCGTCATGGCGCGCCACCATGGTGGCCTGAATGCTCTCATCTTCGCCAAGCAGCAGTTCGGCACCCGGCTTCGGCGCTTTGGAGGCGCGGATATGGGCCAGCACTCGGTGCTCATCCAGCATCCGTTCGACCAGCACCTCGATCCGCCCACCGCTGGCCTTGCGGCCAAACAGGCGCGCCGGAATCACCCGGGTATTATTAAAGACCAGCAGGTCTCCGGGGTTGAGCTTATCGAGCAGATCGGTGAAAGTGCCATGCGTAAGCTGCCCGGTTGGCCCGTCGAGCGACAATAAGCGACAGGCGCTGCGATTAGGCTGTGGATAATGGGCAATCAGGGATTCAGGGAGTTCAAAAGAGAAATCGGCAAGACGCATGACAGGAAACTCAGGCTTAAAAACAGGCGGCCTAGTCTAGTGCCGGGGGCCCCTCCCTGCAACTTGAATTATTTAAGACGCAAGCCATCTGACACTACGAAATCACTAAGGAACCTATGAACTTTCTTGCCCACCTGCATCTCGCCACTCTGGCGCACAGTTCCCTTGCGGGAAACCTGCTGGCCGACTTTGTGCGTGGAAATCCGGATGAACAGTGGTCGCCGGAGGTAGCCGCTGGTATCTGGATGCACCGTCGCATCGATGCCATGACCGACGATCTGCCGGAAGTGCGCACCGCCAGGGAGTGGTTCCGCCCGCAAACCCGCAGGGTTTCCCCCATTACCCTGGATGTGGTCTGGGATCACTTCCTGTCGCGCCACTGGTCGCGCATCTGCCCCGACCAGCCGCTGCCGCAGTTCGTCGCCCATGCCGAGGCGGCTATCGCCCCCATCCTCCCCCAGGCGCCGGAACCTTTTGTCAATCTGAATCACTATCTGTGGCCCGAGCGCTGGCTGGAACGCTATGCCGATATGGCGTTTATTGCCCGGGTCCTGAACGGGATGGCTAACCGCCGCCCAAAGCTGGCGGCGCTGCGCGACTCCTGGCAGGACCTGGACGACCATTACGACCAGCTTGAACAGCTGTTCTGGCAGTTTTATCCGCGCATGATGAAGCTTGCCCGGGAACGCCGGTTGTAACGCTAACGGCTACGCCAGACCGTCACAGATACCGCCCCCAGCGTCAGGCGCTCGCCTTCCATGCTCCCTTCTCCCAACTGACGCTGCCAGTCACCGTTCGCCAGCAGCGGCGATGGCGCCAGCGTAATCTCAGAAGCCGTACCGCGGTTAATGACCACCAGCACCCGCTCACGCTGCCAGAGCCGCACAAAGGCCAGGATATCACCTTCGGCGTACACCACCTGACAGCCGCCGCGCCGTAGCGCCGTGCTCTGACGACGCAGCTTCGCCAGTTGCTGATAAAACGCCAGTAACTCACCATCCTGCTGTGCTTGATCCCACGGAAAGGGCCGACGGCACATCGGATCCATATCCCCTTCCACGCCGACTTCGTCGCCGTAATAGATACCGGGCACGCCGGGCCAGCAGAACATCCAGGCTACCCCCAGCGGTAGACGCGCCCGATCCTTACCCAGCAGAGAGATAAAGCGCGGCGTATCGTGGCTGTTCAACTGGTTAAACATGCGAAGCTGCTGCTGATGCGACAGCCCGGCGCGATACTGCTCCATCCAGGCCGCGCAGGTTTTGGCATCAATCCGCTGAGGATCGTACGAAATATCGGTATTCGCCAGAAATGCCCAGACCGGAAAGGTAAAGCCGCGATAGTTCATAGAAGCGTCTTCGGCATCGGCCTGTAACCACTGGCGCGCATCACCGAAATGTTCACCAAATACGAAAGCATCCGACCGGGTCTCTTTCGCCGCCTGACGAATCCCGGCCACGTGGCGCAGGTTGTTACCCGCCCCACCACCTTCGCCGAGCATATGCACCACATCGAGCCGCCAGCCGTCCATACTCCACGGCTCGCGCAGCCAGTGGCGCACAATGCTGTTCTCGCCCCGGTAGATCTCATCTACCACGCCGCTGGCGCGGTAGTCGAGCTTCGGCAGGCTGGGATAGCCCAGCCAGTCCAGCGCCTTGCCATCTTCGGAAAAGCTATACCAGTCGCGCCACGACGACGCGGGGTTATGGCAGGCGCCGGTCGTCGAGTCCGTGTGGCGATCGAACCAGCGGTGGCTGTCGCCGGTATGGTTAAACACCCCGTCGAGCACCAGTCGCATTCCCTGCTGCCGGGTATGGTGACGCAGGCGCAGCAGCGCTTCATCCCCCCCGAAGGCGGGATCGACGCGACGATAGTCTTCGGTATCGTATTTATGCACGCTCGGCGCTACAAACACCGGGTTCAGATACAGCGCGGTCACCCCCAGGCGTTTCAGCCAGGGCAGCTTTTCGTTAATACCGTCCAGGTCGCCGCCGTAAAAGGTCGAGCCCCCGGCCTCTGGCGTTAAGGGCTCATGCCATTCGCACCGCCGGATATCGCGGTTTGCCGCATGGTGCCGGTAAACGCTTTCCTGCTCGAAGGAACGCCGGGTGCTACGGGCAAAGCGATCCGGGAAAATCTGGTAGAAAATCTGATCCGCCACCCAGTCAGGCCCGACATCCGGCGCATCCACGGCAAACTGCTCAAGGCGGGGCGGTGGAAAATCGCTAAAGCCCAGCGGCGCGAACCACTGTTGCCTGTCGGCCCATAGCAGCTTAAAGCAGTAGCGGCGGCGCGACTGTCCGCTACTGAGATCGATGCTGGCGCGCCACGCGGTAATCCCCGGGTGCGGTGCCTGCGCCTGCCGGGTCATCTCGATCGGCGTCTCTTCGTTATCGATTTCAGTACGCAGCATCAGCCGCTGCGGCAGCGCATCTCCCGCCAGCCACAGCGTAATGGTCATCTTCTGTCCCCGGATAGCCACAAACGGCGCTACCGGCAGGTGCCAGGCCTGTAACATGGTGAATCCCCTGTGTCAGAAACTGGCCTCACCTTGCCATAAGGACCAGGGCGATTGCTCATCATCACAAAGAGATTTGGGGGAGGAGACGGGGGGAGGAGACTGGCCGCCCAACTTGCGGCGGCCAGACAGGGGATTATTGACTGCGGCGACGCTTAACCCACCAGCCAATGAGCAGCAACGCTATCCAGGCAAACCCCACATACAGCGAGATGCGGGTTTCCGGATGGTAGCCAATCAGCGCGATAATAAAGGCCAGGAAAATCAGCCCCACCACCGTAGTCGGAGTCCCGCCAGGCACTTTAAATTTCAGGGCCTTAACCTCATCCGTAGACAGACGACGGCGGAAGGCTATCTGCGACAGCAGAATCATAATCCACACCCAGACGGTAGCGAAAGTCGCCAGCGAGGCGATAACCAGGAACACGTTTTCCGGCATAATGTAGTTGAGCCAGGCGGCTATCAGCAGCGCCACCGTCATCACCATCACCGTAACCCAGGGAATACCGTTACGCGAAGTTTTGGCGAAAATCTTCGGTGCGCTGCCCTGCTCCGCCATGCCGTGCAGCATACGGCCTACGCCGAACACATCGCTGTTAATCGCCGATAGCGAGGCCGTCAGCACCACAAAGTTCAGGATGCTGGCGGCAAAGGCAATACCCAGATGCTGGAAGGTCAGAACGAAGGGACTACCATTAGTGCCCACCTGGTTCCAGGGATAGATAGACATGATCACAAACAGCGTACCGACATAGAACACCAGAATACGCATCGGTACTGAGTTAATCGCGCGGGGAATAGACTTCGACGGGTCCTTAGCTTCACCGGCGGTAATACCGATAATCTCGATCCCGCCATAGGCGAACATCACCATTTGCAGCGACATGACCATCCCCAGCCAGCCATTGGCGAAGAAGCCGCCATTACTCCACAGGTTATGAATACCGGTCGGCTGACCGCTGTTGCCGATGCCCCAGATGATGATGCCGAAACCGGCGACAATCATGATGATAATGGTGGCGACTTTGAAAAACGAGAACCAGAACTCCAACTCGCCGAACACCTTCACGCTCATCAGGTTGATGGCGCAAATCAGCAGCACCACGCTCAGTACCCAAATCCAGTGCGGTACCGTCGGGAACCAAACCCCCATATAGATACCGAATGCCGTTACGTCGGCTATCGCCACTATCAGGATCTCAAAGCAGTAGGTCCAGCCGGTGATGTAACCGGCAAGCGGCCCCAGGTTCTCCTGGGCATAGCGGGAAAAGGAGCTGGCCGACGGGTTATGAACCGACATCTCGCCCAGCGCGCGCATGATGATGTAGGCCACCACGCCACCGATAAGATAGGCCAGCAGCACGCTTGGCCCCGCCATTCGAATGGCATCGGCCGAGCCGTAGAACAATCCGGTGCCGATCGCCGACCCTAACGCCATAAAGCGTATGTGCCGGGTGCTCAGGCCACGTTTGAGCTTATTTTTTTCCATTGAACCAATCCACTAAAATAAAAAAACCACGGGGCTAAGCCCGTGGTTAACAACAAATCTTTCTGGTTACTGCACAGCTGACGTCGTCGGGCGTCCTGCCACACGGTCCCAAATAGCACAAATAACCAGTACTGCCACTGTCGGCAGCAGCCACGCCAGTCCCTGGTCGGCCAGCGGCAGATGTGCAACCCATTCAGGCTGCCAGGCAAGCGTAGAGGCTTTTAGCCCATCCATTATTCCAAACACCAGGCTCACCAGCATGGCTGGCGCTATCACCCGGGTGGAACTGTGCCACAGCGAGCGGGTAAAGCTCAGCACAACCAGAACGATACAGGGGGGGTAAATCAAGGTCAACACGGGGATGGAGATCTGAATCAGGTGGCTCAGCCCAAGGTTCGAAATCACCATCGAGAACAGGCCCAGGATAAAGACCAGCGTGCGATATGAGAACGGCAGATACTGGGCAAAGAACTCAGCGCAGGCGCAGGTCAGACCGACCGCGGTAACCAGGCAGGCAAGGAAAATCAGAATCGCCAGCAGGAAGCTACCGAAGCCACCGAAGGTGTGCTGAACATAGGCATGCAGAATGGCCGCGCCGTTAGCGGACTGATCCACCAGCGCCATACTGTCAGAACCCAGACGGAACAGCGCCAGATAGAGCAGCGTCAGGCCGATACCGGCAATCAGACCCGCCCAGATGGTGTAGCGGGTTAGCAGTTTCGCCTCAGTCACGCCGCGCGAACGGGCGGCGTTGACAATAACGATACCGAACACCATGGCGCCCAGGGTGTCCATGGTCAGATAGCCGTTCACAAAGCCGTTCGAGAACGGGGCGTTCTGGTAAGCCTCGGTCGCGGTGCTGATACCACCGGCCGGCCAGATTATCGCTGCCACCGCCAGCACAATCAGCGCCAGAATTTTCAGCGGCGCCAGGAAGTGGCCCACGGTGTCCAACAGCTTGCCCGGATAGAGCGAAACAACAATCACCAGCGCGAAGTAAATCAGGCTGTAGATCAGCAGCGGCATGGCGCCACTGCCGGTCAGCGGCGCGATACCCACTTCAAAGGAGACGGTTGCGGTACGCGGTGTGGCAAACAGCGGTCCCACGGCCAGATAGCAGACGGTTGCCAGCAGAATGCCGGCACGGCGGCCAATGGGGGAGCTCAGGCTATCCACTCCACCGCCGACCCGGGCCAGCGCTACAACGGTCATCACCGGCAGACCAACAGCGGTAATCAGAAAGCCAAAAGAGGCCCACCAGACGTGCTCGCCGGCCTGTAAGCCAACCATGGGCGGGAAGATAATGTTGCCCGCGCCAACGAACAACGCAAAGGTCATAAAGCCCAGAGCGATGATGTCACGCGAAGTTAAACGATGGGTCATAAATTCGAGTTGCCTGTGGATGTGGTGTTGATTTTAGCAAATTTTTCGCCACGTCGGGGTGGTGAAAAAGCGGTCTAATCAGAAAATGACAGTGAGAAACGCTTCTCAACAAGCGTGGCGAAGAATTGTTTATCGATATACCACGCAATTCTGGTCAGTCTGACGATAATGGGGGCCAATTAAAACGCTTATAGCGTTTGAAGGCAAGAAGCGATCCTGAAACCAGAGTAATATACTAAACATATAATTACATCCAGACAGATGCACCAATTCTTCAACTTTAGTCCGGTTTATCATTCGAATAAAAAGCGAACAGCCGCAGGCATTAATTCCCTGCGGCGAAGGGAGAGTTAACCCTCCGTGCGATTATCAATCAACCGGACGGGTATCTGGAACGAAAAGCAGCTGCCCAGCCCGGGAACGCTTTCCACTTCCAGCCGGGTATCATGGTGGCTCAGGGCGTGTTTAACGATAGCCAGCCCCAGGCCGCTACCGCCGCTCTGGCGCGAACGGGCTTTATCCACCCGATAGAAACGCTCCGTCAGACGCGGCAGATGGTGGGCCGCAATTCCCGGACCGTCGTCACTCACGCTAAAGCGCGCGCCTTGCGGCGTCCGCTGCCAGCACACTGCGATATGCGATCCGGCGGGAGTATGGTTAATGGCGTTATAGACCAGATTCGAGACGGCGCTGCGCAACTGTTCACTATTGCCACGAATCTTCAGGGCGGGCTCCACCTCGAAAGTGAACTGATGATCCGGCCCCAACGAGCGGGCGGCCTGCTCCACCTGACGCAGCATATCCGGAATATCCACGCTTTCACTCAGATCCAGGGTGGGCGAAGCTTCAATCCGCGACAGCGTCAGCAACTGTTGTACCAGGCTGCCCATCCGCTGCGTCTGCTCTTCCATGGTTAACAGCGCTTTATCACGCAACGCGCCATCCGCTTCGCCTTCACGCAGCATCTCCAGATAGCCCTGGAGCACCGTCAGAGGCGTGCGCAGTTCATGGCTGACGTTGGCGAAAAAGTTACGCCTCGCCCCTTCCAGTTGATGCATCTGGGTCACATCTCTGGCCACTATCAGCCACTGACGATCGCTATAGGACATCACGCGGAATTCAAGATGTCGGCCGCTGTTCAGCACCAGATTCAATGGGCGGGAAAAGTCGCGTAACTTCAGGTAGTCGCTAAATTCGGGATAGCGCAGCAAGTTCAGGATATTCTGGCCGTTATCGTCGGGCCAGCGCAGGTTAAGCAACTGCTGCGCCAGGCCATTACACCAGAAGATCGCCCCCTCTTCAGTGGTCAACACCACCGCATCCGGCAGTGATTCGGCGCCGCTGCGAAAGCGCTTGATCAGGCTTCCCAGCTCATTGCGCCTCTTCCTGTTACGCATCTGCATCTGATGCAGTCCATAAAGCAGCGGTTCCCAGCTACCGCGCCCTGGCGGCGGCGTCATGCTGCGATCCACCCATAGCCACCAGGAGAGCCGCAGCAAATTATGGAAGTGCCAAATCAAAAGCCCCGTCACGGCAGCCAGTAAAAACCACGGCAGGTGCCCCACCAGCGCGCCAAGCAGCAGCGCTGGCAGACAACACAGGACCAGCTCAAAGGCCAGTCTTTTCCACGACAGCCGTTCCAGCAAAGGGCTTACTCCTGAATCACAGATTAATAACGGGTAGAAAAACGGTAACCAGTGCCGCGTACCGTCTGAACCATGCGATCGTGGCCGCTGTTTTCCAGCACCTTACGCAGGCGACGAATATGCACATCCACCGTTCTATCCTCGACGTACACATTGGTGCCCCAGACCTGATTCAGAAGCTGCTCGCGGCTGTAGACCCGCTCGGGGTGCGTCATAAAGAAGTGCAGAAGCTTAAATTCGGTAGGCCCCATATCGAGCGGACGCTCGCCGTTCATCACCCGGTGAGAAGTGGGATCGAGGCTTAGCCCTTCAATTTCGATAGGCTCCTCTACCGCCATGGGCGAAATGCGTCGCATCACGGCCTTAATTCGCGCCACCAGCTCTTTTGGAGAGAAGGGTTTGGTGATGTAGTCATCGGCGCCGGTTTCCAGTCCGCGCACCCGGTCTTCTTCTTCGCCCCGGGCGGTGAGCATCACTACCGGAATATCCCGGGTCATCGGCTGGCGCTTCAGGTGCTTAATCAACTGAAGCCCGGAACCGCCAGGCAGCATCCAGTCCAGCAGGATCAAGTCAGGCCAGGGTTCGTTAAGCCGTGCCACAGCGGCATCGTAATCTTCCGCTTCAAGCGGCAGGAAACCATTCTGCTCAAGTACGAAACAGACCATTTCACGGATTGGAGCCTCATCTTCTACCACCAGAATACGTCGCGCCATCATTCGCCCTGTCTGATTTTTTCTTGCCCTCGTCGCGAGGGTGCGGGTTGCCATTTTGTAATGCGCGCCATTATGCGTCACTTTTATGACAGATTTATGAAAAACATGACCCTTTAATGACGGATACCGTCACAGAAGAGGCGCACTGGCTTCCAGGTTGTTTATAATCCCCCTCACGCTTTTTTGCCACCGGAACCGGGATTATGCGGATCATTCACACCTCTGACTGGCACCTCGGCCAGAATTTCTATACCAAAAGCCGGGCTGCCGAACATCAGGCCTTTCTCGACTGGCTGCTGGCACAGGCCGAACATCACCAGGCGGACGCCATTATTGTGGCGGGGGATATTTTCGATACCGGTTCGCCGCCCAGCTACGCCCGCGAGCTGTATAACCGCTTTGTGGTCAGATTGCAGCAGACCGGCTGCGCGCTCTATATTCTGGCGGGCAACCATGATTCGGTAGCCACCCTGAACGAGTCCCGGGAACTGTTGGCCTGTCTGAACACCTGCGTGGTGGCGACCCCCACCGATGAACCGCTGGAGATCATAAGCCGCGACGGCACGCCCGGCGCCATTCTGTGTCCCATCCCTTTTTTGCGACCGCGGGATCTGCTGCAGAGCCAGGCGGGGCAGGATGGCCGCGACAAACAGCTCTCGTTGCTGGAGGCTATCAGCCAGCACTATCAACATGTTCACGAGAAGGCACTGGCGCTACGCGGCCAGCGCGATTTGCCCATTATCGCCACCGGCCATCTGACCGCCGTCGGCGTCACCACCAGCGATTCGGTACGCGATATCTATATCGGCAGCCTGGACGCCTTTCCTGCCCAGAATTTTCCGCCTGCCGACTACATCGCCCTGGGCCATATCCACCGCCCCCAGAGCGTGGGCGGCATGGCACACGTGCGTTACAGCGGATCTCCCATTGCCCTGAGCTTTGACGAAACCGGCAAAGAGAAGAGCGTCAGTCTGGTCAGCTTTGAAGACGCCGCTCTTACCGAAATCAAAGCACTACCGGTGCCCGTCACCCAACCGCTGGCGCTAATCAAGGGCTCGCTGGCAGAGATTGAACAGCAGCTCAGCATCTGGCGCGACGCTCCTGAACAACCGGTCACCTGGCTGGATATTGAAGTCACCACCGACGAATACCTGCACGATATGCAGCGCCACATCCGCCAGTTGACGGAAGATCTGCCGCTGGAGGTGATACTGATTCGCCGCAGCCGCGAACAGCGCCAGCGGGCTATCGATAACCAGCATAAAGAAACCCTGAGCGAACTGAGCGTGGACGATGTCTTTAGTCGCCGCCTGGCGCAGGAAGGGCTGGAGCCTGAACGGGAAGCACGGCTGCGCCTGTTGTTTGGTCAAATCCAGGAAGCCCTGCATCAGGAGGATGAAGCATGAAAATTTTAACCCTGCGCCTGCGCAATCTGAACTCACTGCGCGGCGAATGGAAAATTGATTTCAGCGCCGAGCCCTTCGTCAGCAACGGCCTGTTTGCCATTACCGGCCCCACCGGCGCCGGGAAGACCACCCTGCTGGATGCTATCTGCCTGGCGCTGTATCACAAAACGCCGCGCCTGAGCAGTATCTCCCAGACCCAGAATGAGCTGATGACCCGGGACTGCGCCGACTGTCTGGCAGAGGTGGAATTTGAAGTACGGGGCGTGGCGTATCGCGCCTTCTGGAGCCAGAACCGCGCCCGGGGTCTGGCAGATGGCAAGCTCCAGGCCCCCAGAGTGGAGCTGGCGCGCTGCGACAGCGGCGAAATTCTGGCGGATAAAGTCAAAGACAAACTGGATCTCCAGGAGCAGCTTTCCGGGCTGGACTATGACCGCTTCACTAAATCAATGCTGCTTTCCCAGGGGCAGTTCGCCGCCTTCCTGAATGCCGATGCCAATACCCGCGCGGCGCTGCTTGAAGAGCTGACCGGCACCGAAATCTATGGCCGCCTGTCGGCCCGGGTCTTTGAGCAACATCGCCAGGCAAAGAGCGAACTGGAACAACTGGAAGCCCAGGCGGGCGGCGTCACTCTGCTCGATGAAGCCCAACGGCAGCAGTTGAATCAGGGTTTGCAGGCGCTCACTGACGAGGAAAAAAAACTGACCGGCGAGCAGCAGCAGTGCCAGCGCCATCATCAGTGGCTACAGCAGTTGCATCAGCGTCGCCAGCGCCGGGAACAGGCGCAACAGGCCCTGAACCAGGCCCGCCAGGCGCTGGAACAGGCTGGCCCCGATCTGGCCCGCCTGGCACGAGCGCAGCCCGCCGCCCGCCTTCAGCCCTTGTGGCAGCAGCGCCAGCAGCAGACGCAAATGCTGGCGACCACCCAACAGCAACAGCAGCAGATAACGGCGCAGCTTCAGGCGCAACTGACACGTCGTCGTCAGATTCGCAGCGGCGCCCAACGCCAGGCTGAGGATATCCGCCTGCGCCACAGAACGCTGGAAAACTGGCTAAGCGAGCACTCACATTTTTCCCGATGGCGCGATGAACTGGCAGGCTGGCGCGCTGCTTTTAGTCAGAGGCGGAGGGAGCAGCAGCAGCTAACCGCCCTCGCCCACACCCTGAGCGAACTCGATGCGCGCCTGAGCCAGCTTCCCACGGCGGGCGCAGACGATAGCCATGCTCAGGTTAGTGAGCGTTTACAAAAAATGGCGGTGGAACGCCCGCTGCGTAACCGTCTGGCGCTGCTCCACTCACGCTTTGCGCCGCTGGCTCAGCGCCAGCAGGAGCAACAGCAGGAACTCCAGACTCTGATAGCCCGCCTCACCGAACAGGAAAAGACGCTGGAACAACGGCGCACCGATTTCCGCCACAAAAAACAGCTGGTGGAAGAGGTGCAGAAGATCTGCGCCCTGGAACAAACTATCGTCAGACTTCAGGACGAGCGCGCCCGGCTACAGCCGGAACAGCCCTGCCCGCTGTGCGGCTCCACCCAACATCCCGCAGTGGAACGCTATCAGTCCCTGGAGCCCGGAGAAAATCAGCAGCGTCTGGCGCAACTGGAGCGCGAAAAAAACGCCCTGGCGGAACAGGGCGCAGCTCTGCGCGGCCAACTGGAAGCCTGGCAGCAGCGCCGCACCCAACTGGAAGCCGACGGCAAACGGCTGGCGGAAGAGCAGAACGAGCAAGAGAAGGCGTGGCGTCAGCTCAATAGCGAACTCGGCACCGACTTTGCGCCAGGTCAGCCCATTAGCGGCTGGCTGGAACAACAGGAGCAGGAGGAACAGCGGCTGCGTTCGCTGCTGCAACGCATTGAACTGGAAACCCAGCATAAGACGGCTCAGGCCCAACGTCAGTCGCTGATTCAGGAGCAGGAGCGCCAGCAGCAGTCAATTCAACAGAGCCTGGCGGCGCTGAACCTTAGCTGGCCCGACATCGACCAGGAGGCCGCCTGGCTGGAAGCGCGTGAGGCGGAAAACCGCCAGTGGCAACAGCATCAGGAGCAGCTTCCTCAGCTTCAGACCCAGCTACAACGCATGGAGCAGGTACTCACTACCCTGCCCCAGGAGGATGACGCCACCGGGGATGACCCCGCTCAGGTGCCGGACGACTGGCATAAAATCCACGACGATTGCCTGTCGCTGGCAGGCAGAAGCCAGAGCCTGGCCCGGCAGGAAGCAGAGGAGCGTCAGCGCCTGGAAACCGCCAGCCGCGACTTCAACCAGCGGCTTGAGGCCAGCGATTTTGCCGACGAAGCCGCGTTCCTCGCCGCTCGACTGGACGACGAGAGCCTGCAGGCGCTGGAACAGCGTAAAATCGCGCTGGAGCGGGAGAATCATCAACAGCAAACGCTGCTGGATGAAGCCGAACGCGCGCTGCGCGACAGCCATGAACAGCGCCCGGAACAGGCCAGCGATGAGGATAACCCGGCGCTGCTCGCCCAACGGCTGGAGGCGCTGGCTGGCCAGTTACACGCTAACGCTGCCCGCCAGGGCGAACTGCGCCAGCAACTGCGTTACGATGACGAAAACCGCCAGCGGCGCCAGAGCCTGACGGCACAGATCGCTGCGGCTCAGCAGACGCTGGAAGAGTGGAGCCACCTGAATCATCTGGTGGGTTCCCGTGAAGGGGATAAATTCCGCCGCTTTGCCCAGGGACTAACGCTGGATAATCTGGTCTGGCTGGCGAATCGCCAGTTAACCCGCCTTTATGGCCGCTACCTGCTCCAGCGCAAAGAGAGCGATTCGCTGGAGCTGGAGGTAGTGGACACCTGGCAGGGCGAAGCGGTACGCGATACCCGCACGCTATCGGGCGGGGAAAGCTTTCTGGTAAGCCTGGCGCTGGCCCTGGCGCTCTCCGACCTGGTCAGTCACCGCACCCGTATCGATTCGCTGTTCCTTGACGAAGGGTTCGGTACCCTGGATGCCCGCACCCTCGATATCGCCCTCGACGCGCTGGATGCCCTGAACGCCAGCGGCAAAACCATTGGGGTTATCAGCCACGTCGAAGCCATGAAAGAGCGTATTCCGGTGCAGGTTAGAGTCAGAAAGATTAACGGGCTGGGCATCAGCCGTCTGGAGAGTCAGTTTGCCGTGAATTAGCGGCGCCCGCAGGCGCCGCCGCATGCTCAACCGTTAAGCGGCCACAGCCAGGCGGCGCCGCGTACACCGCTGGAGTCGCCGTGCTGCGCCTGCAGCACCGGGGTTTCGCACTCGCCGCCAAACACCCAGGATTTCATCAACTGCGGCACCGTGCGATACAAACGTGCCACGTTGCTCATGCCGCCGCCCAGAACAATGACGTCCGGGTCGAGAATGTTCACCACATGCGCCAGCGACTTTGCCAGCCGCTGTTCATAGCGCTGAATCGCAAGAGAAGCCGTGGCGTCCCCCTGCTCCGCCAGGGTCATCACTTCGGCACCGCGCAGCGCGCTGCCACTCAGGCGCTGATAGTCTCTGGCAAACCCGGTGCCGGAGATAAAGGTTTCGATGCAGCCCCCTTTCCCGCAGTAGCACGGGACCTCATCGCGGTAACGCAGTTCATCATTATCCATCCACGGTAGCGGATTATGGCCCCACTCCCCGGCCACCGCATTGCGACCATCATGACAGCGCCCGTTCAGGGCCAGCCCCGCACCGCAGCCGGTGCCGATAATCACCGCAAAAACGCACGCTGCCCCTGCGGCCGCACCGTCCACCGCTTCGGAGACTGCCAGACAGTTCGCATCGTTGGCGACTCTGACTTCGCGCCCCAGACGCCGGGCCAGATCCTTATCGAAAGGCTGCCCGATAAGCCAGGTGGAGTTGGCGTTTTTCACCACACCGGTGGCTGGCGAAATCGCGCCGGGAATACCGACACCAACGCTGCCGCGCTCGCCGGTTTGCTCTTCCGCCATCGCCACCAGGGTGGCGATGGTCTCAATGGTTTGGGAATAGTCGTCACGTGGCGTAGGCAGACGGTGACGATAGAGCTGACGCCCGTCATCGGCCAGCGCGATGACCTCTGTTTTGGTTCCCCCGAGATCGATACCGATACGCACGGCGGGTCTCCTTAAATCGTTATATATCAGGATAATCAATAGAATAGAGCGGCGCCTCCGGAAAGACAATGAAACCCGCGCGTCAATTCGCTATCATGCCCGCTGCGTTTGGCTTATCAAGGTTATCGATCATGCTGTGGTTCAAAAATGTAATGGTTTACCGTCTCAGCCGCGACATCAGTCTGCAACCCGAAGAGATGGAAAAACAGCTGGCGCTCTTCAGCTTCACCCCCTGCGGGAGCCAGGATATGGCAAAAACCGGCTGGGTGCCACCGATGGGGCCACAGAGCGATGCGCTAACCCATGCCGTTAACGGGCAGATTATGGTTTGCGCCCGTAAAGAAGAGAAGATCCTACCGTCGCCGGTGGTCAAACAGGCGCTGGATTCAAAGATTCGCAAACTGGAAGCGGATCAGGGCCGCAAACTAAAGAAGACTGAAAAAGATTCTTTAAAAGATGAGGTGCTGCACGATCTGCTGCCCCGTGCCTTTAGCCGCTTCAGTCAGACCATGATGTGGATCGACAGCGTTAACGGGCTGATTTATGTGGACTGCGCCAGCGCCAAAAAAGCGGAAGATACGCTGGCCCTGCTGCGTAAAAGCCTGGGCTCTCTGCCGGTGGTTCCAGTATCGATGGAAAACCCCATTGAACTGACCCTGACCGAATGGGTACGCAGCGGCAGCGTTCCTCAGGGCTTCCAGCTACTGGATGAAGCGGAACTCAAAGCGCTACTGGAAGACGGCGGCGTGATTCGCGCCAAAAAGCAGGATCTGGTGAGTGACGAGATCGCGGTACATATCGAAGCGGGCAAGGTCGTGACTAAACTGGCGCTCGACTGGCAGCAGCGGATCCAGTTTGTTATCTGTGATGATGGCTCCCTCAAGCGCCTGAAGTTCTGCGACGAGCTGCGCGATCAGAATGACGATATCGACAGAGAAGATGTGGCGCTGCGTTTCGATGCTGACTTTACCCTGATGACCGGCGAGCTGACAGCGCTGGTTGAAAGTCTGGTGGAAGGACTGGGCGGCGAAGCCCAGAAGTAACGCCTTTTTCCCCTCACCCGATTGGGGAGAGGGGATTTAACGCTATAGCAGCGGCGGAATAGTGGGAACCTGGGGGGCGTTATCAATATCTTCCTGGGTCATCCGGAACGCCTCCGGATAGTGTTCCCGGCTGGTACGACGCAGCGGTTCGGTATTACGCCAGGTGTACAGGCAGTGCTGACACTGATACACCGTCCAGACGCCCTTCACCGGGGAAAGCGCCATTACCTCAATGTGCTCATCGGCACAGCGTGGACAAATCATCGGTTACCTCCTTCAGTTTGTTTAGCGACGCTCCGCCAGCATGGCGGTCAGTTTTTCTACCCAGATCCCCGTTTCCGGCAGATCTTTTACCGGCTGGCTGTAGTGGCCGCGAGTATCCGGCGCAACCGGCGTAGTGGCGTCGATGATCAACTTGTCGGTGATCCCCGCCGGACTTGAACCGGGATCCAGCTCCAGCACCGACATATTCGGCAACTGCACCAGATCGCCTGCCGGATTCACCTTGGACGACAGCGCCCACATCACCTGCGGCAGGTTAAAGGGATCGACATCCTCATCCACCATAATCACCATCTTCACATAGCCCAGACCATGCGGCGTGGTCATGGCGCGCAGACCAACGGCCCGGGCGAAACCGCCGTAGCGTTTCTTCGTGGAAATAATCGCCAGCAGCCCGTGGGTATACATCGCGTTCACCGCCTGAACCTCAGGGAACTCCGCCTTCAACTGCTGATACAGCGGTACGCAGGTCGCCGGTCCCATCAGGTAATCGATCTCGGTCCAGGGCATGCCCAGGTAAAGGGATTCAAAGATCGGTTTGGTCCGGTAACTGACTTTATCGATACGTACCACGGTCATATTACGGCCGCCGGAGTAGTGGCCGGTAAACTCGCCAAAAGGCCCTTCGATCTCGCGCTTGCGCCCTTCGATCACCCCTTCCAGGATCACCTCCGATCCCCAGGGCACATCAAAGCCCGTCAGCGGCGCAGTGGAGATCGGATAGCTACTGCCACGCAGCGCGCCGGCCATCTCATATTCCGACTGGTCGTAACGCAGCGGCGTGGCGCCCATCAGGGTGATAATGGGATCGTTCCCCAGGGTGATCGCCACCGGTAGATCTTCGCCACGCTCTTCCGCCTTATGCAGATGGAGAGCGATATCGTGCATCGGCACCGGCTGCAGGCCAAGCTTACGCTTGCCCTTGACCTCCATGCGGTAGATCCCGACATTCTGCTTACCAAAGTTATCCGGATCGCACGGATCCCGGGAAACTACGCAGGATTTATCCAGATAGAAACCGCCATCGCCGTCATTCAGGCGGAACAGCGGCAGAATATCGAACAGGTTGATCGCATCACCATCCACGCTGTTTTCTGCCCAGGGTGGGTTGTCGCGACGTTCCGGTGCTACCGGGAAGTCATCCCAGCGTTTGATAAAAGTATCGATCTGCTCTTTTACCGGGGTACCGGGAGGCAGACCGATAGAGATAGCGTGATTCTGCCAGGAGCCAATGGTGTTCATTACTACCCGGGCATCGGTAAACCCTTCAATATTGTCGAACCACAGGGCGGGCGCCCCTTCGCCAATACGCCCGGTGGCGTTGGCGGCGGCGGCGATATCTGGTTCCGCTTTCACCTGCTCGTCGATGCGCAGAAGTTGCCCCTGCTCATCCAGCGCCTGCAAAAAGCCACGTAAATCATCAAAAGCCATGCTATTCCTCCTCATAAGCAGATTGCGCCTGCTGTTGCGCGTGGCGTAATCCCTGCCAACGCCGGGCCTGTGGGTATTCAAGGCCAAACTGGTCCAATACCCGGGTCACAATATGGCGGGTTACGTCATCGATAGTCTGTGGATGGTTGTAATAAGCCGGCATGGGGGGAACCATTGCCACGCCCATACGGGAAAGCGCCAGCATATTCTCCAGATGGATGGTGCTGAGCGGCGTCTCCCGGGGCACCAGAACCAACTTGCGCCCCTCTTTCAACACCACGTCAGCCGCCCGCCCGACCAGCCCTTCTGCATATCCGGCGCGGATACCGGCCAGCGTCTTCATACTGCAGGGAATAATGATCATGCCATCGGTGCGGAAGGAGCCGGATGAGATAGTGGCGGCCTGATCGGCAGGGCTATGGGTCACATCGGCTAAGGCGGCGATGTCATGGGCCTGCCAGGGCGTCTCCAGTTCAATCGTGGTTTTTGCCCACTTCGACATGACCAGGTGCGTTTCTACCTGCGGTAGCGCTTTCAGCGCCTGCAACAGCGCCACACCCAGCGGGGCCCCCGTAGCCCCCGTCATACCGACAATCAATCTCATAGCCTCTCCTGATCATTTTGTTCGCATGCGAACGTTTTATTTACAGTGCCACGATGAGTGATGTCAGGCAATACCCCCAGGAAAAATGCGCACAAAACATCAACGCAGCAGGACAACCTTACCGAGAGGGCGTAGATGGAAAACAACTAATCGCCTGAGAAGGATTTCCAGAAAATCAGACAAGTCGAACCGTAATTTCCCCTGGATGACTGACTCTATTATTTTTTTCAACCTCTATGACAACAGGATAATCAAATGAAAAAACAGGATTTCGAACATCAGGTTCACCAGAAAAGGCATTAAATAACAGAACAAATACCCAATCGCCACCAGACAACCTTAAGCAAAAACTCAATGACAATATCAACGGAAAACCACCCCTCCCCCGAACCCAGGCTTACGGCATTCATCAATTAAGTTTTTTCCCCAGTACAGTTATGATGAGCAGGCAGACAAACCGTCATGGAGCCCACAACATGCAGCAGTTAAGAGACGAAGCCTTCCACCTTTTGCGCCAGCTTTTCCAGCGTCATACCGCACGCTGGCAGCAGGTGCTTCCGGAAATCACCAAGCCACAGTACGCCGTTATGCGCTCCGTTGCCGAAAATCCCGGTATTGAACAGGTGGCGTTGATTGACGTCGCCGTCAGCACAAAGGCAACCCTGGCAGAGATGCTGAGCCGTATGGAGGCCCGGGGCCTGGTGCGCAGGGAAAGCGATCCAGGGGATAAAAGGCGCCGTTTTATCTGGCTGACGGAAGAAGGCGAAAAATTGCTTCAGCAGTCCCAACCGAAGGGCGCAATGGTGGATGAGGAGTTTCTAAACAAATTAACACCAAAACAACAGGAAATTTTTTCCCAACTGATCGTCAGAATGATTAATAAATAATCAAAAAGTGCTGTCCTCTTTGCAAAACTTGAAAAAAAAAAACTAAATTTGCGAAATGCACACATTTTCATAAACTGCGTTGGGCATAATAGGAAAAGTCTTAACAAGGAGGATGTCAGGGATGAGAAGAGATCATTTTTCTGCAGGCGTCATCAATCAAATACTTCACTGGATTGATGATCATATTCACGAAAAAATTACGCTTGAGGATCTGTCGCGCATTGCCGGCTATTCCAAGTGGCACTTGCAAAGAATGTTCTACGATCAGATGTCGGTCACCGCAGCCAGCTATATTCGGCATGATAAGCTGCACCGCTCCATTCGCGATCTGAAATTTGGCGACTGCAGCATTATCGAAATTGCCGAAAAGTACAGTTTCAGCTCGCAGCAGTCCTATACCCGTACCTTTAAGCATGTGCTGACCTGTACGCCGTCCCAGTGCCGTGCCAGGAGAAACCATTTGTTTAATGGACTGGAAGGCGAAGCGCTATGCAAGGCCTGCCATCAATTGTATGACTGATAAGTGATCACGGCAGACGGGCTTCGGCCCGTTCCGGGCTATACGACCAGATGAACGGGCCGCCCCGGATTCGGAGCGGCATGGTTCGGAGGACGGGATTAGTGCGTAGCGAAATCAATTACCATACGGCCTTTGATTTTCCCCTGCTCCATTTCTTCAAAAATGGCGTTAATATCCGCAACCGGGCGTTTAGTGACTTTCGGTACCACCTTACCTTCCGCAGCGAACTGGAATGCCTCTTCCAGGTCTTTACGGGTACCGACCAGCGAACCTACCACCTGAATGCCATCCAGTACCAGACGCGGAATGTTCAGATCCATTGATTCCGGCGGTAGGCCAACGGCCACTACGCGGCCACCAGCGCGTACTGCATCAACCGCTGAGTTGAAGGCCGCTCTGGCCACCGCGGTCACTACCGCTGCATGGGCGCCCCCCACTTTTTCCTGAATGATCTTCGCCGCATCTTCATTGCGGGAGTTGATGGTGATATCCGCCCCCATCTCTTTAGCGAAAGCCAGCTGGGCGTCATTCACATCGATGGCAATCACCTTCGCATTAAAGACATTTTTAGCGTACTGCAGCGCCAGGTTACCCAGACCTCCCAGACCATAAATGGCAATCCACTGGCCGGGATGAATATGGGAGATTTTCACGGCTTTATAGGTCGTTACCCCGGCACAGGTAATGCTGCTGGCCGCGGCGGGATCCAGACCATCCGGCACTTTCACGGCATAGTCGGCCTTCACGATGCACTCTTCGGCCATACCGCCATCCACGGTGTAGCCCGCGTTTTTGACTGAACGACACAGGGTTTCGTTACCGGTGTTACAGTATTCGCAGTGACCGCAGCCCTCGTAAAACCAGGCCACGCTCGCCCGATCGCCAGGCTTCAGGGAAGTGACGCCTGGCCCGACTTTCTCGACAACCCCAACCCCTTCATGGCCCAGGATAACCCCTGTCTTATCACCGAAATCACCATTTTTAACATGCAGGTCGGTATGACAAACACCGCAGCATTCCATCTTCAGCAACGCTTCACCATGCTCAAGAGGGCGCAATGTTTTGTCCACTACCTCAACGCTATGATCTTTGGTTACCACGGCAGCTTTCATTTTGATTCCTTTTATCAGTGAAATACTCTACCCACAAAGTAGGACTCAAAACGATATTTTGCAATACGCGTTGGAAATCGCTGAACCGTTTTATCTGAAGGGCGATAATCGCAAAACCCTGGTGAAAAAAATCGGGTAACATAGAACCAATGTCCAGATAAATTCACCCAGAACAGAGTTGGTGCTATGTCCAGTTTTTCATTAATCAATCGTCCGCGTCGCCTGCGTCAGACCCCGGCGATGCGTGCGCTGTTCGAAGAGACAACCCTTTCCCTGAACGACCTGGTGCTGCCAATCTTCGTCGAAGAAGGCGCCGATGACTACACCCCCATCGAAGCGATGCCGGGCGTGGTACGTATTCCGGAAAAACGCCTGGCGTTTGAAGTTGAACGCTTTGCCAAAGCGGGCATTCGCTCCATCATGACCTTCGGTATCTCTCACCATACTGACGAAACCGGTAGCGATACCTGGAATGAAAACGGTCTGGTGGCGCGCATGTCACGCATTGCCAAAGACGCGGCCCCGGAAATGATCGTGATGTCCGATACCTGCTTCTGCGAATACACTACCCACGGCCACTGCGGCGTGCTGTGCGATCGCGGCGTAGATAACGACACGACCCTGGCAAACCTGGGCCGTCAGGCGGTCACCGCCGCCCGGGCCGGTGCCGATTTCATTGCTCCTTCGGCGGCCATGGATGGGCAGGTGCAGGCGATCCGCGCCGCGCTGGATGCCGAAGGTTTCACCGACACGGCGATCATGTCTTATTCCACCAAGTTCGCCTCATCGTTCTACGGTCCGTTCCGCGAAGCCGCTGGCTCAGCGCTGAAAGGCGATCGTAAGACCTATCAGATGAATCCGATGAACCGCCGCGAGGCGATTCGCGAGTCGCTGCTGGATGAAGCCCAGGGCGCAGACTGTCTGATGGTGAAACCGGCGGGCCCTTACCTGGATATTTTGCGTGATATCCGCGAGCGCACCGACCTGCCGCTGGCGGCTTATCAGGTGAGTGGCGAATATGCGATGATTAAATTCGCCGCTCAGGCGGGCGCCATCGACGAACGTAACGTGGTACTGGAAAGCCTGGGCGCTATTAAGCGCGCCGGCGCCGACCTGATCATGAGCTACTTCGCCCTCGATCTGGCCGAACAGAAGGTACTGTAGGCTTTCCCCCATGCCCAGGCGGGCATGGGGGAAACAGTCACGGCTTGCTGTCGCTATCGTACGCGTAGTGATGGTACAAACCATACTCGTAGAATTCGCCCCTGCGCCGCCGCGTGGCGTTCAGAATAGCGCCATTCACCGCGATATTATTCTGCCTGAGGCGCCGCAGACTGGTTTCCAGCTCCTCCCGGGTTGTGGTCTCAAATCTGGCCACCATTAGCGTACTGCCTACATGGCGACCAATAATCAGCGCATCGTAAACGGCCAGTATCGGTGGCGTATCCAGAATCACCAGATCGTACTGCGCCGATGCTTCCGCCAGCAGTGTCGAAAGACGTTCGCTCATCAGCCATTCCTGCACGTCGCTTTCGCCTTTGCCGCTGGGCAACACGAAAAGCCCCGGTATCAGACTCTGCACAACAGTCTGATTTATCGACATCTCACCCCGTAATACTTCCCCAAGACCGGGCACGTTACCGCATCCCAGTATCTGATGCACATCACCGCGCCGCAGGTCACAATCGATCAGCAGAACACGCATTCCCCCTTGGGCAAACAGCGTGGCCAGATTGGTGCTCACAAAGGTTTTTCCCAGCCCTGGCGTCGGTCCCACCACCATCAGGACATTATTGCGCGCTTCCATCAGCGCGAAGTGCAGGCTGGTCCGCAGCCCCCGGAAAGACTCCACCGCCAGGTCATTTGGCTGGCTTAGCACCAGCGGCCCGGCGACGGCGGGCAAGTACCGGTTCCATCTCAGAAAACTAAAGGGCCTGGCCAGTTTTTCGCACCAGGGAATACTGGCGTAGACCAGCAGATCCATCGACTCCAGCTCGCGCACGCTACGCACTCCACGACGAAACGCGCTTTTGAGTAACGCCACGCCGCAGCCCAGCACTCCCCCCAGAATCAGAAACAGCGCTAAAATCAGCGCTTTTCTGGGCGCTACCGGGCGGCTTTCCGTCGCAGCCAGATCGATAATCCGCACATAACCCACGATACCGGCTTTACTGATGCGCAGCTCCTGCTGTTTATGGAGCAACTGGGTATAGATAAGCTGTGCCGACTCCATATCCCGGGTCAGGCGCAGCACTTCCTGCTGGGTGCCCGGCATCGATGAGACTTTCTGATTCAGCTTACGGCGCTCTTCCATTAACGTCCGCCGTTTCTCGACCAGCGCCCGATAGGCCGGGTGTTCATGGGTATATAGCTTGGACAGCTCCGCCTCTTTAAACGCCAGTTCGTTTAACCCGGCTTCAACAGTAACCATACTGTCCAGCATGCTTTTCGCTTCCAGAGAGAGATCCACTGAATCATTCTGGCTACGGAAGTGATTCAGATTCTCTTCCGCCTGGTTCAGTTTTTCCTGAACCTTTGGCAACTGTTCATCCACAAATTGCAGGCTTCTCCCCACCTCCTCTGAACGCCAGGCGATATGCTGATTCTGATAGTTATGTACCAGATTATTCAAAATCTTTCGGATATAAACCGGGTCGGTCCCCCGATAAGTCAACTTCAATACGCCTGTACCCTTGCCCTGCTCCTGTACGCTAAAATCCTGAAGAATTCGCTCAATCGCCGTCTGCTGCGGCAGTTTCTGCAGGGTGAAGGTTGCGCCAGCAGGCGCATCGATCGCGTCAACCGTCAGCTGCATATCGGAAAAATGCAGCGGCTTTCCACGCACGCCTTCCAGAGGCGCGCCTTCCAGGGGTGTCAGACGATAGCGTTCGCCATCAAGCACTTCCAGCGTCGCAACCCGCGCTTCCAGCAAATTAGCGGGGGCTTTCCAGGTCAGCGTCAGCCGCTCCGGCGGCCTCTGAAACAGGCGTGAGGCAACGGTGCCCACCAGCGGAAAGGTATTTGGCGTCACGCTCGTATCCAGCCCCATCTCCGCCACCGTTTTACCCAATACCATACGCGAACGAATGATCTCCGCTTCAGTACTGGACTGAGGCCCGCTATCGGGCATCAGCTCTGAGAAACTCGCCAGCAGGTTAACGCTGCTGGTTTTATCCACCTGAACCATCGCGTCAGCCTGCCACACCGGCACCTGCGCTACGACCCATAGCATACCGACCAGGAAGGTGGCCAACATGATCCCAAGGATCGTTCCTTTATGATCCAGCAATGAAAAGAGAATCTGGATGAGATCCACCTCTTCGCTTTTAACACCCTGCCCGCGTATCTCTTCCACGATGCTTTTTTACCTCTGCCCCTGATGTTGATATGACGCATTGAGTACCGAAACCCACCGACCAACGGCGCGCTCAATATGGCTAAAAATCTGTTCAAAACGGGCATCGCTTTCCTGCCAGGGATCGGCGATTTCCGGGCTATCCAGCCAGTGCCCCAGCAGTAATGTCTTACCGAGCGCCTCCGGCGCCATATTGGCGATATAGCCAATATGGCCTCTTTCCATAGCCAGGATAAGATCGCTATGGCGACACATCTGTCGGGTTAACTGCCGGGCCTGATGCCCGTAGAGCGAGACGCCGCGCCGTTCAGCCAGGCGCATAGCCCGGGCATCTGCGCGGTGTCCGCTAAGGGCGTGAATCCCCGCGGATGCCACGTTTCCTTCCAACTGGGCGGCCAGTAATCCGGCCGCCGCAGGGGAGCGACAGATATTACCGGTGCACACCACCAGAATATGGCGCAGAGTTATTCCCCCCATGTTCTGGCCCAGTGCGCGCTTTCGGTCAGACTATTGATGCCGACCACCGTAGGCAGCAGCTGATTGATCACACGATTCCAACGGGAAATCGGCGCCGTAGTGACATACACCACATCATAGGGTTCAAGGAAAAAGCTGGCACCCAGCACCAGCGCCGTGGCATCGGACAGATCGAGCTGATAGATATCGACGAGTTTATTCGCCGGAGCGCCGTCCTTCTGCTGCGCGGCGGATGCATGATGAGAGCGAATCACGAAGATTCCTGAGGCGTTTGCATCAGTCAACGATACCCCTTCCGCTCTTCCCAGCGCTTCCGTCAGCGTCATCCCACTGCGATCCATGACCAGCGTGCTCTGTTTGTTAACTTCGCCCATAACAAATACTTTCAGGTTGTCATTGCGCGGCACGTACAGAATATCACCGGCCCTCAGGAGTCGGTTCTGGGTAAGATCGCCCTTCTGCATCAGCGCCTGCAATGAAAGGCGCAGCGCTTTACCGTCCCGGGTTAAAATCACGTTACGCCAGTCCGCCGTTGCCGTCAGGCCACCTGCCTGATTAATAGCGTCCATCAGAGTTAGCGGCACGTTAGTAATCGGCTGCTTGCCGGACTTCTCCACCTCCCCTGTGACATACACTTTCTGGGAGCGAAACGCCGCCACGCTTACGTCCACCTGAGGCGATTCGATATAGCGCGCCAGGCGCCGCATTATTTCATCGCGCACCTGGTTGATGGTCTTCCCTGCCACCTGCACCTTGCCGATATAAGGGTAAAAAATCGAACCATCTGCATTGACCCAGTTTCCTGTATCACTGGCGCTGCGGTAGGTTCCCGCTGGCGTCGTCAGTTCAGGATGATCCCAGACCGTCACCATCAGAACATCACCCACACCAATTCGGTATTCATAATCACGGATCTCCTCATCCAGCTGCGGAGAGCTACGTGCCACCGTTTCCGGCTGACGCAGCGAAGCAATTACCGAAGGCGTTATCGGGTATATCTCTGCCATAGCATTAATATCAAAATCGGCATCGGCAACCGCAACCTGCTTTTTACCACCGGTGGGAAGATGGGGTGCAGATGAGAGCATGCAGCCGCTAAGTAATATAGAAAACGCTATTACGCTAAGAAATCTTATTCCCACACGCATCATTTTTATTATTCCTTTCGGAGTTTCCTTTCCCACGCATGGCGAACCACTGAATATTCCTAATTCGTCGGTGGAAATTTCTGATAAAAAAACCAAAACAACAAAACCCAGGCGTTTCAATAGCATGTATAAAAACCCGCAAAAACATCAGATAACAGCGAGTTCATTCCTAAAAACCCATTACGCCGCCTGACCACATAAAGGGAGGAGTATTGTCGCTTCAATTTAAATTCAGCGCTGAATCCTGTCAATAATACTCCACTGGCAATTGATACATCCACTAATTATTAAATATCAATTTTCTTTTTTTCATAATTCAGAAAAAAGAAAGTGCCATTCCTATACAACGGCGAAACATCACCGAAAAAACTGCGGGGCTTTCATATCCTAAATACAGCGCAATAGTCATAATATCACGACCGGCTGCGCTGGCAGGCGCGCTGGCGCCATGGCCAACCCGCTATCACTGCCCGTGGTGGCCATTGGCACCCTGGTCTGGCTGGGAATGGCACACCGCCTGCCCGGCACCGGCGGCCCGGGGTTTATTGGCGCCATCAACCTGCGGGCCGCACTTCTGCTGGCCGCTGGCGCATGGGTGGGCATTAGTCTGACATCGCATTTTATCGGCCGTCTGCCCGACGCCGTGCATGCCCGTATCTATCCGCTGCTGCTGGCGCTGGTCACGGTGGTTATGGTTGTAGCGGGATAACCGGCGCCAGTTGATGATAGTCGCGGTTAAACCAGACCAGTCCACCGCGCTTTTCTCCATGGCGAATCGCCAGCACTTCACCGTAAAACACCGTATGGCTCCCCACGTCGTGGCTGGTCACGATACGGCAGTCGAAATTCACCAGCGCACCGTCCAACGCTGGCGCACCGGTCGCCAGTTCGCTCCAGCCGTGGGAAAGAAAGCGCTGCGGCATGGTTATTTCCCGGTTGGCGAAACGCCCGGAAAGCGCGGCCTGATCGGCGCCCAGCACGTTAACGCACAGCACGCCGTTATCCACAAACTGCCCGTGGGTCCAGGCGTTGCGATTAATACAGACCAGCAGGGTCGGCGGAGCATCGGTGACGCTACAGACGGCGGAGGCCGTCATCCCTACTCTTCCTGATGCGCCAGCGCTGGTAATAATGGCAACGGCGCCGCCCAGCATCGCCATTCCGTCCCGAAAGGCCTCTTTGTCGATTGCATTATTCATTTCGTCACCCTATGCCTGAATAATCAGTTCCCGACCGGTACGCGCTTCTACCCGGCAGTAGCGCCACAGCCGATGCGTGCCGTCGCCCACGGGCGTGGTGCGAAACAGATTGCAGGCGGCGTGTACCCTTTCCAGATCCGGCACGTCCGCCAGCAGATAGGTGGTCCAGGGCCAGCCGTTCGATGCGCCGACCATCGCCTGATCGTCGTCCATATTGCCCAGCACCCGCACGCCCGGCAGCGCTTCAATACCGCGCCACATTTCACCAAATGCCGCCCATACCGCTTTCGCTTCCGCTGCGGGCGCATCGAAAAAGTTCTGATTAATGGCGATGCAGAACAGCACCCGTAAAGGTTTTTTATCACTCATCGGTGGTTTTCCCCGTATTCAGATTACAGATAACCCGGTAGCGGCGTCTGGCCGCACAGCAGCGCTCCCGCGCTCTGCCAGGTGTGTTCGCCCATAAAGGCATGTTGCGTAATGGCCTGGGCGTCGTTTACACAGCGCGCCAGCGGGCTGTTGCGCATAATGCCGCCCATACCGGAAAGGAGCTGGATTCGGCGGCAAACATCGGCGGCAACTCTCACTGCATGAGTAGAGGAAAGACGCAGCATATTGCCCTGAGCGAGCGACACTTCATCGCCGCTCAGTAGCGTGCTCCAGGCTTCGTCAATAGCGTCATAGAAAAAGGCGCGGGCAGCGCGTAGCTGCGCTTCCGCCCGGGCAATTTCCATCAGCGCCGCGGGACGCTGGCCGAGCGGCGGTGCACCGGTGACCGATCGCGACTGCTCCGCCTGGGCGCGAATATCATCCAGAACCCGCCTGGCAACCCCCAGCCCCACCACCGACAGTACCTGAGTGGCAAAGGCCAGCGAGGGATAGCGGAAGATTGGCTCATCGAGATTCGCGGCACTGCCGCGTACAAAAGTCCACTCCTCTGGCACCACCACATCGTCCACCACCAGATCGTGACTACCGGTGCCAGTCAGCCCAACGCTGTCCCAGGTCTCTTCAATCCGCGCCCGTTCGCGCGCCATTACCGCCATCCGCGGCAGGCCGCGGCTGTCGCCTTCCACCGGCGTTATCCCCACGCCAACAATATCCGCCCCCAGACAGCCGCTGGAAAACTTCCAGCGACCGCTCACCCGCATGCCTCCTTCCACCACTGGCGCAGGCTGAGGCGGGAAAATGCCACCCGCAAAAATCAGATCCGGCCCGGAACGGTAAAGCGTTCTGAGCGTCTCCAGCGGTAGCGCCGCCAGATAGACAATGCCCATGCCAAAACTGGCCACCCAGCCTGCGGAGCCATCGGCCTGGGATATCTGTTCGATACGCCGACAAAATTCGGCGGCGCTGCACTCATCGCCCCCCAGGCGGCGCGGCACCAGAGCGCGGTAGATTCCCATCTGGCGAAATCCTTCTACGATTTCCTGCGGGATATGACGTAACCTGTCGAACTCGCCTTCCCCGGAACGGCGGCGAATATCCGCCAGCAGGGATTCAGGGGATATCTGCGATAACAGTGGTTTCATAGCCGTTTCCTCGTGAAATAATCAGCCTCAGGCCACGGCCACGCGGCGTGCGCCACCTCGCCCCAGCGTCCATAGCGCCACCAGCGCACAGAGCGACCAGGCCACCAACATCAGGGATACCGGCCAGGCGGAATCGAAAACCATAAGTAGCGCCACCGCCAGCATCGGCCCAATACCGCCCGCCAGGATCGAGCCAATTTCATGGCCCAGCGATAGTCCGGTGTAGCGCACCCGTGCCGGAAACAGTTCCGCCATCATCGGCGGCTGTGAACCCGTCATCGCGCCATGACACACCGGCAGCCCCAGCATCATCGCCAGCAGCACATTGCCGAAGCTGGCGCTTTCGATAAGCCAGAAGAAAGGGAAGGCCACCAGGAGCACCCCCAGAACGCCTGTCAGATAAACTCGCCGGAAACCGATGCGATCGGCCAGCGCCCCCCAGAACAGAATCGAGAAGAATTCCACAATCATCGCCAGGGTGATGCAGGCAATGATATGTTCGGTCGAAATCCCCACGTGCTTGCAGTAGACAATGGAAAAGGTGAAAAACAAATAGACGGCTCCGTTTTCCGGCAGCCGCAGCGCAATGGCCTGCAACAGCTCCCGCCAGTGTTCCCGGCACACCTGGCTCAAGGGTGTCTGCTGCTCCTGATGCTGTGGCATCCTGTCGCGCTCTTCCAGGAAGGCGCTGCTCTCTTCGATATTCTTACGGATGTACATCGCCACCAGAAACAGCACCGCGCTGGCCAGAAACGGCAGACGCCATCCCCAGTCCATAAAGACCGCTTCCGGGAGTTTTTGGGCCAGCCAGTAGGCCAGTGAAGAGAGTACGAAGCCGCCAGCAACCCCCATCTGGCTCCAGGCGGTATAGAAACCTTTACGCGCCGGGTCCGCGTTTTCACTCAGCATCAGCACCCCGCCGCCCCACTCGCCGCCAGACGCCATCCCCTGTAAAAAACGCAGCGAGATCAAGGCCACCGGCGCCAGTATCCCGATGCTCTGATACCCCGGCAGCAATCCGATAATAAAGGTACTGCCCCCCATTAATGCCAGGGTAATCACCAGCGCCCGTTTACGACCATACCGGTCCCCCATATGGCCAAAGATAACGCCGCCCAACGGTCGGGCCAGAAAGCCCACCGCAAAGCCGGAAAACGCCAGCATTGCACCTTCCAGGCCGCTCCCCTGACCGGGAAAAAACAGATCGCCAAACACCAGCGCCGCCGCCGTGCCGTAAAGGAAAAAGTCATACCATTCCAGCGAGTTACCCAACAGTGAACTGATCACCAGCCTGCGCATCTGACCGGGGCCAGCATTAGCGCCCGGCGGTAAATTTTGCGTCTTCATATCGTTCTGCCCCTTTATTCGTGACGCGGGCGCCTGCCCGCAAAAATTGGAAAACAGCAACTGAAATGGCGCGCTCCTCGCACCCGAGCGTCTATTCCACTTCGAAGACTTCGATAACTAACCTGGCGCTGCGGGCCCGCGAGCAGCAGAGAATGACCTGGTCGTTGTCCGCCTTTTCTTCTTCCGTCAGATACTGGTCGCGATGGTCCGGCGTTCCTTCCAGCACGTTAGCCAGACAGGTGCCGCAAATACCCTGTTCGCAAGAGACCTTGACCCGCACGCCAGCCTGCGCCAGCGCCTGTACGATGCTCTGGGATTCCCCCACCTGAACGGTGACATCCAGCGCCGGTATCGATACCTCAAACGCCTCGCCGCCGCAGGGAGCCGCAGGAGTAAAGCTTTCCTGGTGGAGGCAATCCGCCGCCAGCCCCGCGCGTTCAGCGGCATCGGTCAGCGCCTGCATCAGCCCTTCCGGGCCGCAGGCGTAGAGATGTCTGTCATCGGGCGCACCGTCGAATAACGCCTTTGGATCGAGCCGACTGCCCTCATCGCTGATATGCAACACCACCCGTCCAGCCCAGGGCACCGCCGCCAGCTCCGCCAGAAACGCCATGCTCTGGCGACTGCGGCCGCAGTAGTGCAGCGCAAACGGACGATCGGCCAGGTGCAACGCGTGAGCCATCGCCAGTAGCGGCGTAATACCGATCCCGCCCCCCACCAGCAGCGCGTTTTCACCTTCTTCTACCAGCGGGAACAGATTACGCGGCGCGCTCACCTGAACCTTATCGCCGGGTTTCAGTGCACAGGCCGCCGTCGATCCGCCGCGCGATACCGGCGAATGCAGGATCCCCAACCGGTAATACTGACGATCCTGCGGATCGCCGCACAGCGAATACTGGCGCACCAGCCCGTCAGTCAGATGCAGATCGAGGTGTGCTCCGGCGCTAAAGGAAGGCAGTTCAACGCCGGTCATTGAAGCCAGGGTCAGTAGCACAACACCGTCCCCCTGTTCTTCCCGTGCCGTTACCCGTACTGTGATGAGATCCGTCATAAATCCTCCGTTAGCGCATATAGATGCCGCCGTTGATGTCCCAGGTCGCGCCCGTCACAAAGCTGGCGTCGCGCGACGCCAGCAGCGCCACCGCCCTGGCGACAAACCCCGGCTCTCCCAACTGCCCCACCGGAATCATCGCCAGCAGATCCGTCATCCGTTCTGGCGGCACCGCCGCATGGACCGACGGCAGATCCATCGGGCCTGGCGCAATGGCGTTGACCGTGACACCTGCACCGCCCAGCGCTCGGGCGAACACCCGGGTCAGCGTCAGAATGCCCCCTTTGGAGGCGGCGTAGTGCGCCCCGGAGGCGGTCCCGCCGTTCTGGCCCGCCAGCGAAGCCAGATTGATGATTCGCCCGTAGCCCTGCTCGCTGAAGTAGCGACCGGCTGTCTGGCAGCCGACAAAGGTGCCGCGCAGATTGGTGGTCATCACCTGATCGAACTCATCGACTGAAATCTCCATCACAGGCGTCGTCAGGGTCAGGGCGGCGTTATTGACCAGCCCGTGCAGCGCACCGAAATGACGATGAGCCTGGTCGATGGCCTGCTGAAAGCGTTCGGGATCGCGGATATCCAGCGCCAGCGCCAGCGCGTTATCCCGATGCCCACCCGCCGCTTCCAGCGCCGCCTGAGCCTGTTCGCCGTTCAGGTCGGCGAATACCACCCGGAATCCCTGGGTCAGTAGATGTCCGGCAATCGTCTGCCCCAGCCCCGCGGCCGCGCCGGTTACCAGTACCGCATCACTCATGGTTGCCTCCACGCCTTACAGGATGTAGCCAATGCTGCTGAGGTAGCCGTCGCTGTTCAGCATCCGCACAACTTTGCTTTCGATCAGAAATCCCGTCGCCTGCGGCAACAGTCGATAGTGGAGATCGGCCACGTAGTGTTGGGACTTTCCCTTGCGGTACTCCCAGAGCGACTGAGCGCAGCGCACTTCCAGCCGCGATGGGGTATCCACCAGAATTCGATGGCGCGCCAGCATTCGGATGGTGCGCGCCCTGGGCGTGGTGGAGATCGACTCGCCGCTGTAGAGACGCTGTACCCGCCTGCAACGCATAGCGTCATCATCAAAGGCGAAGTTCAGGGTGTTTTCGAAATCATCGGTGTGGGGGTCGATCGGCACGATGTAGCGCCCATCGGGATGCCAGAGCGTCAGCCAGTTATCGAACTCGCCCTGATCCAGCATGTCGGCTTCCAGATTCAGGAAGTTCACCACCTCGTTAATACGCTGCGAGCTCATACGCCCTGTCCTCCTTCGGTCATGTAAGTTTTCCACTGTTGATAGGCGGCACGCATGCCGGTTTCGGCGCTGACATCGCTGCGCGGGCCATCGGCGCCAGGGCGTTCGCCGGGCAGGCCGCGGTTGAGCATGATCCACAGATCCTCACCGGCTCCACCGCCGCGCTGCACCCGTTCCCAGGCTTCGGCATCATCCGGAGTGCCAAAACCCATGGGTCCCTGGAAGTGTTCATGCAGCCGCAGTCGGGCCTGGTTGGCGATGGTCGGTCCCCCTTTCATCTCGATAGCCACATGGTGGATTTCGGTCTCCTGTACCGAGATGGGCTGGAGTATCCGAAAGAAGGCCATCGAACAGGCCGCATTAGGAAACAGATTGAGGTTAAAGCCGCTACCGCCCACGGCGCGAACAATACGCCGCACCTGCATCTCTTCATAACCTTCGTCGCGCAGCGCCTGAGCCAGCTCCAGGAAGCGTTCCGGAATATCGGCCTCCAGGTTCTCTTCCAGATCCACCAGATCCGGAATCATCACCATCACGCTGTGACCATTGCCGAGATCTTCGACATAGCCACTACCGTCTACAAAATTGAGCATCTCTTCGGTTTGTTTATCCACCGAGCTCAGGAACGACTTATGAACGATGGGGAAGTGATAGCCGTCGGTGGTGTTTTCCAGTTGGATCTTCCAGTTCCCGGGAAAGCGGAAACGGTGCGCTTCCGTGGCCTGAATGGGATAACCCGCCCCCTGCTTCATAAACAGATCGATCCACTTCTTCGCCGGTCCCAGGAATTCGCTTAACGGCACAATATCCTCCTGAAAAGTCGCGAAGATCATGCCGCCATAGCTTTCGGTGCGCAGTCGCACCATACCCAGTTCAGCTTTATCCAGTGTGTCACCGTAGCTTTCGGGATGCGGCACGCCGCGCAGGCTGCCGTCCAGCCCGTAGCCCCAACCGTGATAGGGGCAGACAAAGTTGTTGGTCTTGCCGTGACGGTGTTCGCAGACCGTCGCGGCGCGGTGACGGCAGCGGTTAAGCAGCACGTTGATATTGCGCTTGCGATCGCGCACCACAATCACCGGTTGAGTTCCCACGAATGAAGACTTAAAACTGCCGGGATCCGGAACTTCGCTTTCATGGGCCACCCACACCCAGGTACGGGAAAAGATGCGTTGCATCTCCAGTTCAAACAGCGTCGGAGAGGTATAAAGCGAGGTATGCACCCGATCGGGTCGCACCAGCCCGGCGATCGCTTCGTGACTCAGGCCGGGTTCAATATTCTTTACGGGTATCGTTTCCATCGTTTTCTCCTGACAGGGACGGCGGCGGACAGTGCGGTACGGGAAATGCCCGATCGGCATGCCAGTAATCCACCGGTCGGCTAAACAGATTGCGGGTCGTGAAGTGGCAGATACGCCACTCATCGTCCGCGCAACGGCGAAAGTGAATCAGTAATTCGGCGCAGTTCAGGTGCGATGCGCCACTATGAAAGGTGGAGGTTTGCAGCATCTTCCAGCGTCCCTGGGCGCGGCGTGCATCCTGGTCAACCAGGATCTGCTCTGAACAGAGGAAGTGAACATTGGTGGTGAAGTGCGCAGGCTGGCGTACGTATCCGGCCATCATGGCGGCGATAGCCTCCCGCCCCTGGTGGCGCCCCAGCCGTTCGGCGTAGGGATCCCCCACGCCTTCCCAGAGCGCGTCTTCGCTGAACAGTGCGGCGATACAGGCTACGGTCTGCGGGCTGTCCAGCGCATCGCACAGGTGCATATATTCACTGATGGTCCGGCGTACGGCCTGCTCCGCTTCAAGGCGTGCCAGCCTGTCCAGAAGCTGCTGTGGAACTATTTCGGGCATAGGATCCCCCTTCAGGCTTATTGCCCGAATCAATCGATTAACGAAAAGCGGTGATTAACGGTGGTGGAACCACCGCCCGGCTGCGCGTACCAGCGCCGCTTCCTGACCTTTAGCCGCAACAATTTGCAGCGCTACCGGGCGCCCGTCGATCTCGCCCGCCGGAATAGTCAGCGCCGGATGGCCGCTCAGGTTGAACGGTCGCAACAGCCGGGTTAGCGTCACTGCGGCCAGCGGATCCCGGGCTTCTTCAAGAGTCGGCGGTAGCGCAGGCAGAGCAGGCAATAGCAGCAAGCCATGACGTTCCAGTAGCGTATCGACCTCGCGGCTAAAATCCGCACGCACCGCTTCAGCCTGTGCCAGCATTTGCGGCGTTATTTCCGCACCCCGGGCAATGCGCTGACGCACATCCGGCAACAGCGCCGGGTGATCGCACAGTCCGGAAAACGCCTGCCAGTTTTCATGGCCGATCAGATACAGTCCGGCTTCGTGCGCCGCCTCCAGTCCCGGTAGCACCGCCGTTTCCACGTCGTCTCCCAGCCGTTTAAGCAGCAGAGAATCGATCTCCGGTAGCGCCAGGCCGCTAAGAAAAGCTGGGGTCAACGCCGGATTTTGCGGCGCGGCATCATCCAGTCCCAGACGAGCCAGCACTTCGCCAGACGTGGCAAGATCGCGGGTAAAGAAACCGACGCAATCGAGCGAACTGGCGGCGGGCAGTACGCCTGCGCGGGAGACACGGCCAAAGCCCGGCTTCAGCCCCACCACGCCGCAGCAGGCCGCAGGCATACGCACAGAGCCGCCGGTATCGGTGCCAATAGCGAAGTCGACGCTGCCGCTGGCGACCACAGTGGCGGAGCCGCTGGAGGAGCCCCCTGGAATCAGGTGGGGATAGAGGGAATTGACAGGCGTTCCCGCGCCGGGGTTAATGCCGGTAACGCCAAAGGCCAGCTCATGCAGCGTGGTCTTGCCGGTTAGCCGACAACCGGCTGCCAGCAGTTGGGCAATAACCCGGGCGTGACGAGCTGCGGGCGGCGCATTTTCCAGCGCCAGGCTGCCTGCCCGGGTAGGGTAGCCAGCGACGTCCAGCGTATCCTTCACCGCAAAGGTGAGGCTGCCGTCGCCGATAGCGCAGGTAGCGATGTAGCCCTGTGGTGTACAGGGTATGCGATTGAGTTTGCTCATATTGTCTGTCCTGTTTGTGCGGTCATAGCCGTCACTTTTTAGTCAGATTCATTTTTGAGCACATTAATTGAAAATTCAAGTGATTTGTATCATATAAATTCAATATGCCGCGCAAGTCACAATTGCACGATAATAGCCAACAATAATCATATAAATCAATGCATTGAAAAATATAAACCAGACAAATAAAGCGGTATTTATAAATATTTCAGGGATAAGAAATCGCGATTTTCTTGCATAAAATCGGTAAGAATCGCGTTACCCGGAAGGGAGGGAGCGTGACGTTATTCACTGAGATTGGACAGGATCAGCGCCAGCGCCTGGTTCATTTTATTCACCTGTGCCGGGCGTATCCCCTTAAACGAACGATTAAAAATCCTGCTGGCCAGTTCATTGGCCTGCTCTGCTCTGGCAATGCCTTCCGGCGTCGGCAGAACTTCGGTCACCCGGCCATCCGCCTCGCTGGCGCGAGTTATGACCAGGCCATCCTGACGCAGGCGCGCCAGAATTTTGGTCACCGTTGGCATTTTTATCACGGCATACTCCGCCAGTTGGCTGACCGTGGCGGTGCGATACTTCCAGGCCAGGGTCAACACCCGAAAGCGCGAAACATCCAGCCCCACCTTTTTCAGCTCAATCTCCAGCAACTGGCTATAGCGGGCGTGAACATTCACAATCCAGAAGAAGGGATACTCTTCACGGTGGAAGCGATGCTCATGGTCTGCATCCATATCCGTATCGAAACGGTTTTTCTTTATATCCATTTCCGGTTCCATTGCCACGGTTCTCAGAACAGCTTTGATAGTAGCGAATCGCCTGGGTGAAAGACAATGTTATCCATCCGGCCCCTGCGCAATGCGGCGTTCGATTCTTTCCATCATCCAGGGAAAGAACGGGTTTGAGGTAATCCGCATCAGCGCGCCCATATCAACAATCAACACCTGGGTTTCACCGCGCAGGCTGACGGTTCCCAGACTGATACCATATTCATCGGCAGGCGCGGGATGGCTACCGTAGAGCGAATCCGTAACCGGAAATGGCAAAGCGATATGCGACAGCGAAAAACTGTCGGACGGCCAGACGGCGTCCAGCGTCGAGTGCTGTTCACGGCGACTCCCGGCTGCCACTTCAATCAGCCCTGCATGGCGCTCCCCTTCACGGGCGCCGGTTACTATAGCGGTGGCGTAACGGCGCGGCGCCGCAGGCAGCAGCCGGGAAAGCGCTGAAGCCGAGGCTTCGTTCAGTAACGGGCGAAACAGCGCCGACTGATTGAGATCGAAGAATACCAGCTCGCTGCCGTTGGCCGGTAAATAACGGTAGAGATCGTTTACCACCGCGCGGCTACGCACTGTGGAATCAACCACGGACTGGAAGGTCAGCACCGGCGGTAACCCCGCCAAGCGGTTGTCGTGCACCGCCTGCTGCAGTTCCTGCTGTAGCGCCTGGGTCAGATTCCAGGACTGACGGGCGCCGTTAACCGGAAACGAGTTGTATTTGAAGGGGTTATATTCCGGCAGGATATCGAGCCAGGCGGTTTTGGCGAAGGCCGGGAAAATAGCGGGCCAGCCCGCCAGCCCGGAAAAGCGGGCAAAGCGGGTAATGCCAATCATCGGTGAAATCAGCACGATCTGCTGAGGCATGCGCAGCCGTTTGTCCTGCAGTGCATCCAGCGCATATTTCATGGCCAGCGCCCCACCGTTGGAATAGCCCACGATATGCAGCGGCAGACCGGGGCCGCTCTGTGCCGTGGCTTCACGTACCGCAAGACGCGCCGCAGCCATCCACGTCTGCCACTTCACATCGGTTAACGCCCCCGGCACGGTACCGTGGGCCGGAAGTCGGATCCCTACCGCCACATAGCCTAGTTCCTGATAGCGCTCCCCGATATGGCGCAGACTGTAGGGGGAGTCCGTCATGCCGTGCAGCAGCACTACGGCACCGCGCACCTTCCCTTCCGGCTTCATTATCCAGGAACGATTCCAGTCGTGGGAAAAACGCTCCGGCCAGACCAGACTGCCCGGATAATAGCGATTGAGCATCGTGCGGCTCTCCGCCGTGAGCTTTTTGCTTACCTGACGACTGACCTCCCGGAACAGCCGCTCTTCCGTCGCCACATACTCCTGCCAGTCGGCCCGGTCAATATCATCGGCCGTCATCTCCTGCGGTACCAGCCTGTGCCAGGGCTGTAGCGCAGGCCCACGCTCGGTATCGTAGATGCGCCCGATAATGGCTCCCACCAGCAGCCCCAGACAGAGCAACAGCAGGCGCCTGCCCCATTTGATCCATCCGCTTCGTCGCAACCTGCCCCCCTGTCGATAAGGCGATTGATCGATTCGCCCATTTATCCCATGCCACACAACCAATAAGGAATTTATACGCTACGCTTATTTCCTGCACATATCAGAAAAAAGTCGGAGAAGAATGCAATGAGCAATGATAACCGCAAACCCACGACGACCGATGCTGGCATTCCCGTCGCCAGTGACGAGCATTCGCTGTCCGTCGGCCCGGATGGCCCCCTGCTGTTGCACGATCACTATCTGATTGAACAGATGGCCAACTTTAACCGGGAACGCATTCCGGAGCGCCAGCCCCACGCTAAAGGTAGTGGCGCATTTGGCTACTTTGAAGTGACCGAAGACGTTAGCCGTTATACCAAAGCGGCTCTGTTCCAGCCAGGTACCAAAACAGACCTGGTTATTCGTTTCTCAACCGTTGCCGGCGAGCGCGGTAGCCCGGACACCTGGCGCGATCCGCGCGGTTTTGCCATTAAGTTTTACACCAGCGAAGGCAATTACGACATGGTCGGAAATAACACTCCGGTGTTCTTTATCCGCGATCCCATGAAGTTTCAGCACTTTATACGCTCCCAAAAACGCCGCGCCGACAATAACCTGCGCGACCACGATATGCAGTGGGATTTCTGGACCCTGTCGCCGGAATCAGCCCACCAGGTCACCTGGCTGATGGGAGATCGCGGTATTCCGAAAAGCTGGCGCCATATGAACGGCTACTCCAGCCATACCTATATGTGGGTGAACGCCAGCGGCGAGAAGTTCTGGGTGAAATACCACTTCAAAACCGATCAGGGGGTGGAGTTCCTGACCCAGGATAACGCCGATCTGCTGGCCGGTCAGGATGGCGATTACCATACCCGGGATCTGTACGACGCTATCAAGAAAGGCGACTTCCCGAGCTGGACGCTGTATATGCAGATTATGCCGTTCCAGGAGGCGGAAACCTACCGCTATAACCCGTTCGATCTGACCAAAGTCTGGCCCCACGGCGATTACCCGCTGATTAAGGTCGGCAAACTGGTGCTGGACAAAAACCCCACCGATAACCACTCCCAGATTGAGCAGGCGGCCTTTGAGCCTAACAACCTGGTACCGGGCATCGGTCTGAGTCCCGATAAGATGCTACTGGGTCGCGTTTTCTCCTATGCCGACGCGCACCGTCACCGCCTGGGAGTCAACTATAAGCAGATTCCGGTCAACACCCCGAAAGCGCCGGTCAACAGCTACAGCAAAGATGGCCCCATGCGCATGAATCCGGTTTCCGACCCGGTCTATGCGCCGAATTCGAAGGGGGGCCCGGCGGCAGACGGCCAGCGCTATCCGGAAGTTGCGGTATGGGAATCCCAGGGACAGATGGTGCGTCAGGCCTATACGCTGCGTAAGGATGACGATGACTTCGGTCAGGCCAATATTCTGGTTAACAAGGTCATGGACGATGCCGCCCGCGAACGCCTGGTCAACAACGTCAGCGGCCATCTGTTGAACGGCGTGGAAGAGCCGGTGCTGTCGCGCGCCTTCGAATACTGGCGCAATATCGATAAGAATATCGGCGACCGTATTGAACAGAAGGTCAAAGCCGCCCGCAACCAGCCTTAAAGGGTATAAGTTTCGGACATAAAAAAAACCGACGTTGCCGTCGGTTTTTTTATTGGCCGTTAAGCGTGGGTGAAACGCCGTCCGGCCAAAGCCTTCTTCACCTGACTAAAGCCTGGATGTTACCCATTCTGGCCTTTAGTTAATGCCTTACGGCATCGTCAGATCTTATTTTTTCTCAGGCAGCGCATAGGCTACGACATAGTCACCCAGCTTAGTGCCCAGTGAACCATGGCCGCCCGCGGCAACCACGATGTACTGACGACCATCTTCACCTTTATAGCTCATCGGCGTTGCCTGACCGCCTGCCGGCAGACGGGCTTTCCACAGCTCTTTACCGTTACGCATATCGTAAGCGCGGATATAGTAGTCCAGGGTTCCGCTCAGGAAACCAACGCCCCCGGCGGTAACAATCGGACCGCCCAGAGAAGGCACGCCCAGCGGCATCGGAATCGGCAGCGGCGCGGAGTCGCGAACGGTACCGTTCTTATGCTTCCAGATAACCTTATGGGTAGTCAGATCTACAGCCGCCACATAGCCCCACGGCGGAGACTGGCAGGGAATGCCCCACGGAGTCAGCAGCGGCGACATGGTTACGCCATAAGGCGCGCCGGTGTTCTTGTGAACGCCTGAGGTTTCGCTTTCCGCTTTGTCTTCCGCGTTGATTTCAGAGGCCGGAATCAGGGTGTCATAGAAAGCCATGTAGCTCGGGTTAACAAAGGCAATCTGACGCTCGGGATCGACGGAAACGCCACCCCAGTCAAATACCCCGAAGTTACCCGGGTAAACGATGGAGCCCTGAGTCGACGGCGGCGTAAAGGTGCCTTCATAGCGCAGAGACTTAAACTTAATGCGGCAGTACAGCATATCGAAGGGGTTGGTCCCCCACATCGAGGATTCTTTCAGCGGATCCGGCGTAAAGTTCAGTGCCGAAAGCGGCTGAGTCGGCGATGCCGTCTCCCCTTCCACATTACTGGCCGGGCGCGGTACTTCGGTAATCGGCACGATCGGAGAGCCGTTACGACGGTCGAGGACATAAATACTGCCCTGCTTGGTCGAAGCTACCAGCGCCGGTTTCACACCGTCTTTAGTTTTGATATCGGTCAGGGTCGGCTGGCCGCCCACGTCCATATCCCACAGGTCATGGTGGGTGAACTGATAGTTCCACACCGGCTGACCGGTCTTCACATTCAGAGCAACAACGCCTGCACTGTATTTTTCAGTCTCAGGAGAACGCTTACCGCCCCACTGGTCAGGCATCTGGTTGCCCAGCGGCAGGTAGATCAGACCCAGTTTGGGATCCACACTCATCACCGACCACATGTTAGGAGAGTTCGGCGTGTAGTGCTGGCCTTCCGGCAGCGGACGGGTTTCCGTTGGGTTACCGGCATCCCAGTTCCAGACCAGATGGCCATCGCGGGCATCAAATGCACGCACTACGCCAGAAGGTTCGTTAACTGAAACGTTATCGCTGACGTGACCACCAATAATTACCAGGCCGTCAACAACAGTGGCCGGAGAGGTGGAGTAGTAACCGCCCGGCGGGTTAGTGCCGCCCAGGTTCGCAGTCAGCAGGTTCACTTCACCCTGATTACCGAAATCGCGGCATACTTTACCGTCGTCGGCGTTCAGCGCGATCAGACGACCATCAGCGGTCGGCAGATACAGGCGACGCTGGCACATCTTCGGCTGCGCGTCGGCATTCTGCGTGGTGGCGGCGTTATCGTTCAGGTTGTAGTAAGAGACGCCGCGGCAGGTCATGTGCTCCCAGCCTTTAAAGCTACCGTTGTCGCCCTTAATTTTCGGGTCGAACTTCCAGATCTCTTTACCGGTGGTGGCATTCACCGCGATAACTTTGCTGTGCGGAGTGCACAGATAAAGCATGTTGCCCACTTTCAGTGGAGTGTTCTCGTCGGTAATCTCAGCCGGATCGATATCGGTCGGCATATCGCCTGTACGATAAGTCCAGGCCACTTCCAGGTTGCTAACGTTATCCGCAGTAATCTGCTTCAGCGGGGAGTAACGCTGACCAAAATGGTCGCCGCCCCACTGCTGCCAGTCACCGTCAGGCTGTGCCGGTGCCGCGTTTTCGGCCAGAGCGGCCTGACGTTCCAGGTTGCCGTTGATGCTGTAAGGATCAACGAACAGGCTGGCAACGCCAACCGCCAGCGCAATAGCAAGCGATCCCCACAGGGTCTTCACGCCAGCGCCGCGCTGGTCGGCAGCCCCCAAATGACGGCTCACCACAGGCAGTGCAATCAGCAGACCCAGAGCAAACCAGATATCCAGACGCGGCAGCAACTGCCACCAGTCCAGACGCACTTCATACAGCGCCCACAGGGTGCTGCCAAACAGCATTAATGCATACAGCCACAGGGCGCTACGCTTACCTTTCAGTAGCAGCACGCCGGTGGCAATAACCATCAAGCCAGCAATTAAAAAGTAAGCCGAGCCGCCCAGGCTCAGCAGCCAGATACCGCCGAAGGCCGAAGCCAGGCCGAGTATCAGACTCGCTATTGCTGCAAGTCGCAGCCAAAAAAGAGAAGATGGCCTTGTTGCGCTCATCGGGAACTCCAAATCGTGTGAAACAAACTCAGGCGGGCAGAATACCGACGCCTGTTTACCGGGTATGTTACAAGTCAAAGAAATGTAAATCTATTGTAGATTTTTATTTTCAAAATTATTCCTTTTTCGTGCTATCAATGGGGCGGGAATGTTAATTTTTTTCGCCACTCAGGGGGCGAATACGCACGTTCAGGTAACACTAAAGAGGTGCTAATGGATTAAAGGCGCAGTGACAGGGGGATAAAAAGCCACTTTCTTTTACTGCCCGAAATTAATCATGCAATCCAAAAGCGGGGTTCCCTTCAGCAAAAATTCAGACGTTCACTCGCAGAGCGCCGTACGACTGAACCCCAATGGTCAGCGGGTCTGTGCCGGAATGACCGCCGATGCCCAGACTGTTGATTTTGATAACCGACTGGCGGTCAGGACCGCCATGCAGGCGTTGGTCAGCCAGCAGAAACGCACCATCGCCGAAGTCAAAGCCCGGCTCATCGGGCATCTGTTACTGCCAACACCGGAGCAGGCAGCCCGACTTACCACAGATGCCGGTTTCAGCAAAACGGCCCTTTTTCCAGCCGCTTCTGATTTACGGCTGGAGCGCCCGTATAAATCCCGGTGAATAATTTTCCCGCTTCAGTATCCTGGTCCGACGTTTTTGATCGCAGAATGTCGGCATCGGGTCAGCGTGATACTTTGTTTACCGCCTTGTTATCAACATAAAGGTAAATGCGTTCACTCTGATAATGGCGTCAAACAATCTGAATTAAGACTATTCTCTGTTTTTTCCAACCACGGCCTACTGATATATCAGAACAAACCCCAAACGCTTACGCCACCTGCAGAACAATATGCGATGGCCGTTTTCCGGCATGATAGGAAGACGTATCACGCTTAGCTTTCCTGCCATAAATCAGATGGATAGATAGACAGCTCGATGTGTCTCTCTCCTCTGCGCATTTATGCCAGTCGTTTTCTTGCTTTTTTTGCACAGGAATTTTTTTGGGACAGACAATGACTATTTCCTACCCGGAGTTACAGTCAATAGATAATAACCGCCAGATGCTTTACCTGTGATTAAAATCAGCCTCACGGAATAACCAATAAAAATATAACAATCATTAATAAAATAACACAAAAATAAAAAGATTAAATTAAATAAATATAAAAATTGCATTTTAACGACATGTAAAAAATAAATTCGTTCCAGTAAACCTCTATTTAGAAGCATTTTTTGCAAAGATAAACACATGAAAAACAGTAAGTTAATAAACATCAAATCACCAACATAAGATTCGGCTTATTTTGTGACCGACCATGAATCAGCATTAATTGCTAATTTATGACGGGTGCCGGACCGATATTATCCGGCGTTCCACGAGACCTGCCGACCGGATAATTTACTGAATCAGAAGCAAGTCGGGATAAAAAATGAAACGTTCTACATTAGGTTTATTACTGTCATGCGCGATGTTTTCCGCTGCGAGCTATGCCACGCCGGTACAATTATCATCCTTCAATAACCTCCCCGATGATACTGAGGTCAACGGCTTTCATGGCGCGCTGTTCTATGGCCAGACCGGTACGGTAAACGGCTTCGACCTGCCAATTCTGGGCTATACCGAAATGGATAAGCTTAACGGTCTGCAGATTGGCGCAGCAGCGGGTTCCCACATCCGTAACGGAATGAACGGCGCGGCTATTGGCCTGTTCAACTGGCACGGCGGTGAAGATAACGGCCTGAACATCGGTATCGCTAACCAGTTGGGCTACCTGTCCGGCGCCAGCCTGGGCATCTATAGCGGCGCGCAGACCGTCAACGGCGTTAACCTGGCCGCGGTAACCACCAACGGCGATGTGAACGGCGTGAATATCGGCGGTATCGCTAACTACAGCACCGGCTCGGTCTATGGCGTGAACGTCAGCCCCTTCAACTGGACTGAACAGGACACTTACGGCACCAATATCAGCGTCTTTAACCACACCGGTAACGTAGAAGGCCTGAACACCGGCGTCATCGCAAACTGGAGCGAAGGCGACATCACCGGGATGAACGTGGCAGCAGTTAACGTCTCTGGTAACCTGACCGGCCTGAACATTGCGCCGATCAACAAGTCTGGCGATACCGTTGGCGCCAACATCACCGCTATCAACTGGTCTGAAAATACCACCGGTTTCAACTTTGGCGCCATCAACCGCACCAATGACATGGTCGGCTTCAACATGGGTGGCTTCAACGTGGCGAACAACGTTCAGGGTATGAACATGGGTGCCGTCAACTTTAACGGCGGCGATGTTACCGGCCTGAACCTGGGCGGCATCAACGTTTCTCATAACGTTGAAGGTCTGAACCTGGGGGGGATTAACGTCTCTTCCGGTGACAGCACCAGCGATATCGGTGTGATCAACTACGCCGATACCACCAGCTTCCAGTTTGGTCTGATCAACGCCACCAAACACCTGGAAGGTCTGCAGATTGGTATTATCAACGTGGCGACCAACGCTGCCGTACCGGTACTGCCGATTGCCAACTTCCATCGCTCCTTCTGATTCTCAGAGCAGCACAGCAGGGCCTGTTATGCAGGCCCTGCCTTTTCCGCCATAGCTTTCTGAATAATGGGAATGGGCGACAGCAAATGCTGACGCATAAGCTCCCCGGCACGGGTGGCATCACGTTCAAGGATCGCCGCCAGCAGAGCCTGATGCTGGCCCTGCTTTTCTGCCAGCATATCGACGGAAAGCACCGTTTTCCGCAGCCAGATAAACCGGTAACGCGCCGCCAGATCGAACAGGTGTCCGCGCATCAGCAGCAAAGAGCATGAGCCGCAGCCGGCAACGATGGCGCTGTGAAACGCCTGATGACGTTTGTCCCACTCGTCCAACACCTGCTCGCCGGCCTGACTGGCTTCGATCTTATTGAGCAGATGCGCACGTGCCAGGATCTCCGCTTCCCAATCGTCGTCCCCGCGGGCTATCGCCAGCTGCACCAACATCGACTCCATATTGGCGCGGGCATCAAAAATATCCAGCAGCTCCGACTGCGACATGGGCATCACCCGGTAGCCTTTCTGATTGACCACCGTCACCAGCCGTTCGGCCACCAGTTGCGCCAGCGCTTCGCGCAGCGGCCCAACCCCCAAGCCGTAGCGGGTGGTCAGCATCCCCATCGGCAGTTTCTCGTCGGGCTGATACTGGCCGCGAATAATGTCCTTCTTAAGCCGCTGATAGCCATCCATCGCAGGCGGCTGCCCTTGTGACGTCATTCATTACACTCCTTCCGCGCGACTGCCTTCTGCCCAATACCTCGCGCTGGTCACCGCACCTGGCGGGAAGTCTGCAACCAGACCTTTCGCCATGCCACCAGCCGCTTCCAGCGCGACATCACGGGCACGGTGCAGATAATCCCCAGACTCAGAACCACCGTGGAGATCACCTCCACACGCTGAGCCGGGCGGAACAGCATCACCACCAGCACGGTGCAAATAAACGCAATCACTATACAGGTTAGCCAGGGGTACAACCACATTTTGAACCGTAGCCCCCCTTCCCTGAGCTCCAGCCGTTTACGCATCCGCAGCTGGGATACGGCTATCACCAGATAGACCAGTAGCGCAATGGCACCGGAGCTGGCAATCAGGAAGTTAAAGACCCTGGCGGGAGCATAAATATTGACGATCACCGTCAGAAACGCGGCACCGGTCGAAAGCAACACCGCTACCCAGGGCGTGCGTTTGCGGTTAGTGATGCCCATGATGGCCGGCGCATCTCCGCGATGGCTCAGAGAATAGAGCATACGCGAAGCGGTATAGAGCGCAGAATTGAGGCAGCTGGTCACCGACAGCAGGATCACAAAATCCATAATCGCTTTGGCATAAGGCACCTGAAGCAGCTCCAGTACCGCCCGGTAAGATCCCACACTCTTCAGTCCTGGCGTATCCCAGGGGATCAGCGCCACCACGACGAAGATCGAACACAGATAGAAAATGGAGATCCGCCAGATCACCGATCGGGTAGCGCGCATAATGTGTTTTTCCGGCGTCGCCGATTCCGCGGCGGCAATGGTGACGATCTCCGCCCCCATAAAAGAGAACATGGTGATCAGCATGGCACTTAACACTGCGGTAAAGCCATTCGGCATAAAGCCGCCGTGATCCCAGAGTCGCGATACGCCGCTGACCTCTACATGGGGAAATAACCCGGCAATGGCCAGTGCGCCGATGACAATAAACGCCAGAATGGCAATGACTTTGCTTAACGCCAGCCAGAACTCGAACTCGCCATAGTTCCTGACGCTTAGCAAATTACTGCCGGTTAATGCGAGCGCGATCGCCAGCGAAAATAGCCAAATCGGCACCGTCGGGATCCAGGTATTCAGGATAATTGCCGCGATATTGGCCTCTAGCGGAATCACCAGTACCCAAAACCACCAGTAAAGCCAGCCAATGGTGTAACCCGCCCACTTACCGATGGCCTGCTCGGCATAGGTAGAGAAAGATCCGCTATCCGGCGAAGCCACCGCCATCTCCGCCAGCATTCGCATAATAAAGACCACCAGCAGACCGGCGAACAGATAAGAAAGCAGCACCGCCGGACCGGCCTGAGCTATGGCGACGCCAGAGCCGACAAACAGGCTGGCGCCAATCACGCCGGCGATGGATAGCATAGTGACATGGCGGGTGGTTAAACCGCCCCCCAGCGCATGTTTTTGCCTCGTTTGCCCCATAATGTTTCACCCTTTTCAGTCAGTTATTATTTGTTCGGGTGCGCCCAGAAGTTACCGCATCAGGGCACGCGTTATTCGATTACTTTATCGCCTCCCCAACGTCACTTTCCGGATGCGCCGCTCTGGTCCAGCCCCGACCCGCTCCGGGCAATGCCGCCACCAGCGCATCGATCTTGCCGACGATATGCTGGCCGATGGGAATGGCGGAGGTTGCCGCTGGCGAAGGAGCATTGCAGACATGGAGCGTGCGGCGCGTCGTGACAAACAGAAAATCATCGATAAGCTTGCCATCGGGGGATACCGCCTGAGCGCGAACCCCGGATGGATAAGGCGTTAAATCCTGACGGGTCAGCCGCGGACAGTATTTGCGTACCTGTTGCAGGTAACCGCCCTTACAGAGTGAGTTTTTTATCTCCTGCATGCCGGGGCGCAGATGCTGGCGCAGCACTCGCCGGATACCGGACGAGCCCAGCATCTCCAGCATATCCGCCACCGAGAGATCCCATTTACGGTAGCCTTCACGTTTAAACGCCAGTACCGCATTGGGCCCCACGGTAACGCTACCGTCGATCATTCGGGTCAGATGCACACCCAAAAAGGGCATGGAGGGATCGGGAATCGGATAGATCAGATGGTTGACGATCCGGTTATGCTGCGGCGCCAACCGGAAGTATTCGCCGCGAAACGGGCAGATGATAAAGCCGGGATCGCGTCCCAGCATCCGCACCAGGCGATCGGCCATCAGGCCCGAACAGGTGACCAGAGCAGCCCCTTCAAGAGTCTCGCCTTCACGAGTGGTGATCCGTACGCTCGCGTCGCGCTCTTCCAGCTGGGTTACCTCTGCCTGGTAGCGAATTTCACCACCGGCTTCGCAGAACTGACGCGCCATGGCGGCGGTCACCTCCCGATAATCAACGATGCCGCTTGACGGCACCAGAATAGCGCCAGAACCGGTGATATTTGGCTCCCTCTCCTGGAGTTCACCGGCACTCAGCCAGCTACGCTCCAGACCGTTGGCGGCGGTACGTTCCCACAGCGCCCGCATCCGTTCCATCTCCAGTTCCGATGTCGCCACCAGCAGCTTGCCACAGCTGTCATAGCGAATCGCATGGCGATCGCAAAAAGCTTTGGTGGCCCGGTTACCGGCCAGACAGAAACGCGCTTTCATGCTGCCCGGGGTGTAATAGACGCCGGCATGAATGACGCCGCTGTTATGGCCGGTCTGGTGCTGTGCTACGCCCGCCTCTTTTTCCAGCAGCGCTATCCGCGCCTGCGGATAGCGGGCAATCAGTTGCATGGCGGTGGACATGCCCAGAATCCCACCGCCGATAATGACAAAATCATACATCCAGGCGCTCCTCGGGTTACTGGCCGGACTGATAGTGCGTGGCGCTAAAGCTGATATAGCCGCGCTGGCGCATCAGTTCGCGACGCAGATTCGGGTGCGGCGTAAAGCGGTCACGGCCATGCAGCCAGAACAGGTTGTTGATAAGCAAAAACTGGCCGGTGGGAACCGGTACCGACAGAATATGACGGCTGTTTTCCAGAGCCTCAGAGAGATCGCTTAACCAGTTCCCCTCTTCAAAGTCTTTCGGCTGCACAAACTGATCGATATAGCGCATCACAGGCCGCCCCTGACTATCGATATCAAAAACCGGATGCCAGACATCCCGTTTTACATTCTTACTGGGGGGAGCAGCCCAACGCATCGCACGGCGCGCCAGCGGATGGCGAAAAAAGCGATCCAGATGTTCCCAGTCATCCAGATGCAGCAGCAGAGAATTTCCCCCCTGCATATTCTGCTCGTCGATTTTCATCATCAGCACATAGTCGGTGACCTCATCCACATAGGTGCCGTCATTATGCAGCTCCATCACCCGGTGGGGCTGGCGCAGATAGCTGTCGGAGTTGTCATCGTTTTTCACCACAAAGCGCGCATAGTACTGGCCGCTCATGGCGTCAAAATTGGAACGGCCAACCAGGTGGGCCACGGCAGTGGCTAACTTCACCATTTCATCGGCCTGGCTGACGTTATCCAGCCCCTGCGCGCCAATCAACAGCGCGCCTTTCTCCCGGTTAAGCAGGCAGTTCAGCAGCAGCGGCTGGAGTTCCCCACCGCAGAGATCATTAAGGATGCCCGCCACCTTAAAACGCAGGAACGACTTATACTCCAGCGCCTGAATCGGCCATTGCGCCACCTTTGCCAGAAAATCACGCGTCGTTTGGTCGGTAAAATTCAGCGTCAGCAGACGCGGCGACTGCGCCGACGGCAACAGAGAAAATCCGCTGCCGGTATGGGATGAAGCCGGTTGATGGTTGCTCAGGGCTGTCAGTGCGTTCATTTGCTTCTTCCTCGTGTAGGGTAGTGAATCAATGGCGATGTTCTTATGTGGCCATATCTTCAAAATATCTACATTTTTGAAATTCGCATACAAACAAGAAATAAGTATTCATTTTTGTGATGAATGTTCACTTTTTATTCAGACAGCTTTGCGTAAAGTCATGGACGATGAGAAACCGCCATCTCAGGACCGGAACGCCTGCCGGACGGAAGATTTTTCGATAACACGTCATAAGTCACACTTAGGACCACTGCGGTTACAATGAGTAAATCTGGAAATGATGGGAACGATCGCAGAGGCGCGAAATGGCAAGCTGGCAAGGCAATAACAATCCTCTTATTACAGCTACCCGGGGCTATATCTGGTTTCTGGCGCTAAACATTCTGTTTAGCGTCTGGCTGCTGTTGCATGACCTCAAACGGGATACGCCCATGACACAGCCCGCAGAGGTTAATGCCCTGACGCTGTTCATCGCCCTGTTTGCCGTCCTAAACCTGGTGGCCGTGTTAAAAATCCACCCGCGTATCAGCGATAATCTCTACCCAAAAGTTCTGCCCGCTGTCGTGATGCTTTTCGGCACCGGCTGGGCGCTGGTGTTCTTTAACCTGCTGTTACACTACGCCACCCCGCTACTAACCCTGACCCTGTCGGTGATCATTTTGTTACCTGCGGTGATTACCTTCTATTTATCCACTCCTCTTCTGCTGCTGTTCTGCACACCGGTGGTACTTTCGCTGATCTATGGTGAATACCGGTCCGATCACCGCTTCGACCTGCTGCAAAACCTCGGTATGGCAATCATTCTGCTGGTCGTCTACTCGGCCCGCTATATTCTACTGGAGTGGTATCAACGTACCCAGCGCAGCGAGTATGAAAAAAGTCTGCTGATTAAGAAACTGACCCGGCAGGCGCACTTCGATGCCCTGACGGGCCTCTATAACCGCCGCAGCCTGGCGGACTACGTGAATGAGCGGCGCCGTGACCAGAACAGACAGCTGTTCCTGCTGGTGATGGATATCGATTTCTTCAAACAGTACAACGACACTTACGGCCACGTTGCGGGGGATGAGTGCCTGGTGAAGGTGGCCCGCTGTATTGAGACGTCATTGCGCAAAGCGGAAGATGCCGCATTTCGCTACGGGGGTGAGGAGTTTGTTGTAGTGGCGCTATGTGAAAAGTGGGAAGAAGCGCAGGCCATTGCGCAACGCATTCGCCAGAACCTGGCGCAGGCGCAGATCCCTCATGCGGGCTCAGAGGTTTCCCCCTGGGTCACGCTAAGTGTGGGCATCGCTCGCGCACAGCCGACAATGGCGCTGGAGGATCTTCTGGAAGCGGCTGACCATCAGCTCTATAAAGCAAAACGCGCCGGCCGTGACCGAATCACATTCGATGCACGGGCAGCGCAGTAGCAGGGCTAAACGTACAGCGAGGCGGCGCCGGGCGGACGGGTTTTAAAGCGGCGATGTATCCAAAGATACTGCTCGGGCGCCCGCATAATCTCCCGCTCGATCACCCGGTTCATCCAGGAGGCAGCTTCTACGCCATCCTCTTTCGGGAAACCTTCCAGCTCCGGTTCGATAATCAGCCGGTAGCCAGCGCCTTTCGGTTTGCGAATAAGCGTAATGGTTAGCATAGCGGCGTTCGACAGGCGGGAGATCACAAAGGGACCGTTAGTGGTGGCGACCCGGGGCACGCCAAAGAACGGCACAAAGCTGCTGCCTTTCGCGCCGTAGTCCTGGTCCGGCGCAAACCAGACCGCTTCGCCGTGTTTCAGCGCGTTGACGATCTCTTTCAGATGGCGTCGGTCGATCATCTTTTTATTGGAACGCATCCTGCCACGAGTCTGGGCCCACTCCAACAGTCCGTTATTATGGCGACGGTATACCGCGCTCATCGGCTTACACAGCCCCATCATGCGGCCGCCCAGCTCCAGAGACATAAAGTGTACGCCAACCACCAGCACGCCGCGATTCTCACGCTGTGCCGCCATCAGATTGTGAAGTCCTTCAACGTCGAACCAGCGACGCAGTCGGCGATCCGACCAGAACCACGCCATGCCGGTTTCCACCAGCGCCATGCCGAGGGAAATAAAGTTATCGGCAATCAGCTTGTCGCGCTCGCAGGCAGCGAGCCCGGGAAAGCACAGCGCGATATTTTGTCTGGCAATATCCTCACGGCGGCGTAAAAATCGGCGTGAGTTACGACCCGCCCAGGCCCCAATTCGGGTCAGAACGGGATAGGGAAGTTGCACCAGGGACCAAAGGCAAAACAGCCCGAACCACGTTAGCCAGTAACGTGGGTGGAGATACGCCATGGTAAATCGCTGGGTTTGATTCATAAGCTACCTTCTGCGACTGCAGGACAGTACGGGTGAGGCAATGCAGTAAATTGCCTTATCGCTATTCAGACTGCCTTTATTAATGAGAGTTCGCTATCGGAAAAATAATATATCGGCACGAATCCACATTTTCTTCATTATTTGTCCGCCCCATAAGATTACTCTGCTATTTTTCACTGTCTTTTGTAAAAGACCTTTACAGGATAGTGTCGTCAGCATAAAAACGCGTTTTTTTTATCAATCCGACGCGATTATTTTTCATCTTTGTGAACTTTTAACACACATAACAAAAAGCCCTCATAAAAATTATGAAGGCTTTTTCATGGTGATAACCGCTAAATTACCGGGTATGCCCGTGGCATACCGTGGCTGGATTATTCCGAAAATCGTTCCGGATACCCGCGATCATGACCGATTTACAAAATATACACTTAGCACCATACGGGTTTCTTTCAGAGACGTCGAAGTGCGATGTCCTGAACTGAGAGCCGTGACAGCACGGGCAGCGTAAAGTCAGAATCAACGCGGCACCACGTTAGCAGCGGCCGGGCCTTTCTGGCCGTTCTCGATAGAGAACTCAACCTGCTGGCCTTCATTCAGAGTACGGAATTCGTTGCTCTGAATAGCAGAGAAATGGACGAATACGTCCTTGCTACCGTTATCCGGGGTAATAAAACCAAACCCTTTGTCCGGGTTAAACCATTTAACGATACCAGTAATTTTATCAGACATGTTGTTACCTTATTAATGAGCCTTCCGGCATAAATGGTCTGAATGACAGACAGGGTTCAGTGCTTAAAGAGGGACTCAAAAAGAAGGATACCTGATGGGTACTCTATAGAAATGAGGACTGCTTTATAAACGACTTGAGATATTATCTGAGTATCAAACCGACGCAGCCATTAACGCACACATATCAAAGCAACACAAGCTATATCGTAATATTTACACAGCCAATACAATAAACTCACCGTCAAAGGTATAAAAAACAACATACTGGTGAAAAAAATAGCGTAAAAAAAACGCCGCATCAGGGGTTCAAAGAACAAACTTAAACCTGAAAACCAAATTCAAAACTGGCGCCAGGACCTTCCCTGAGCCGGATATCGCTGTCGTGCAATTGCAGCATCTGACGCACAATCATCAGCCCCAAACCTCCGGAAGTCAGACGCTGATGATTCAGCAGCGACGGACGCAGGAACAGCGTGGCCTTCAGCGCTTCCGGCACGCCAGGCCCGGTATCGCTTACCCGAACCATCACCCTGCCCGCGTCCTGCCACAGCCGGACGCTGACGGCGCCCTGCTCCGGCGTATGGCGCAGCGCATTATCGATAAGATTAGTAAGAACGCGCTCGATCATGCCAAGATCGGCCTCAATCATCGGCAAATCGGGGGCGATATCCAGCACCAGCTGCTGCTCCCGCGCCCGGGCCATTAATTCCATCTTCTGAAAGACATCCTGCACCAGTTCGGGCAGTGAAAAACGCTCCTTCAGAGGCTTCACTACCCCATATTCCAGACGCGCCAGCTCGAATAGTGACTGAGCCAGCCCGCCAACCTTACGACTCTGGGCCAGGGCAGTTTCCAGATAATGGCGTTTTTCCCGCTCGCTCAATGAGCCGGACATTACCAGCAGCGTTTCCAGATAGCCATGCAGCGCGGTCAGCGGCGTGCGCAAATCGTGTGAGACATTAGCGATAAATTCGCGCCGCTGCTGCTCCTGGCGCGCCAGACTCTCCCACTGGGCGGCAATCTGCTCCGCCATCGCGATAACGCCGCGCTGCAGTTGCTGAATCTCGTCGGCGCTTCCCGCATCCGGCGGCCGCTGGGCGGCAACGGACTGCATACCGGCCAGTCCACCGTTTTCCAGGGTACGAACCCGGGCGGACAGACGGCGTAGCGGGCGGGTCACCCAGCTAAAGGCCAGTACCGCCAGCGCCCCTAATAGCACAACCGCCAGCAGGGTCGCGCCACTGGCCAGTGTCAGCAGCGAACCCTGCTCAGCACCGCTGCGCAATCGGGCGTAGTCTTCCCCTAATAAAATCACATACAGATAGCCCTGAAGCTGTCCCTGATAACGAAGCGGTGCGACGCTGAACACCTTATGACCGCCCGGACTGCGCGGATCGTCGCCATACAGTGGATAGTGGGGCCGGGTCAGAAATTCGGTAATGGGTTCAATATCTACCTGTCTGCGTTGAATACGCCCCTGCGGCGCGGCATCGCCGATAATGCGCCCCGTTTTATCCAGCAGGTACACCTCTACGCTCGGATTTACCGCCATCAGATGGTCAAACAGAGAACGCACCGAATTCTGATTTAATCCCTGGCTGCTCAGCAGCGGGTAGCTGTCAGCAATATGGGCGGCCAGCCCCGCCGACAGCTCCTGCACCATTGCCCGGGTATAGCGCTCGTTTGAATAGCGCTGAAGCCCCAGTAGCCCCGCAGCGAACAACACCAGCAACAGCGTAAAGACGCAGGTCAGACGCCCGATCAGCGTCATGCGCCGGGTCAGAAAACTCATGAGGCCCCCGGCGCATGAAATTTATACCCCTTACCCCAGACGGTCAGGATCCGCAGCGGCTCAGCCGGATTCACTTCAATCTTAATGCGCAGGCGATTGATATGGGTATTCACCGTATGCTCGTAGCCCTCATGCTGATACCCCCATACCTGATTCAACAAATCCAGCCGTGAAAAGACCCGGTTAGGATGGCGGGCAAAGAAATAGAGCAGATCAAATTCACGCGGCGTCAGCTCTACCGGGCTTCCCGCCAGACTCACTTCCCGGGAAAGGGGATCAATAGTCAGACCGCCGAAGTGCAACACCCCGGCATCCATACGCAGGTTGTTCACCATCGCCTGCTGGCGCCGGAACAGCGCCTTAACCCGCGCCACCAGCTCCAGCATTGAGAAAGGCTTCGCCAGATAATCGTCCGCCCCCAGCTCCAGCCCCAGGACACGGTGGGTCTCGCTGGAGCGGGCGCTGATAATAATAATCGGCGTGTAGCGCGTCATAGTACGGGCATGGCGGCAGATATCCAGTCCATCGGCGCCGGGCAGCATCAGATCCAGAATCAGCGCGTCCCAGCCGCCTTCATCCAGTAGCGCCATACCCTGAGTGCCGTCGGCGGCATGGGTAATCTGATAGCCTTCGGTCTTCAGGTGCAGTTGTAGAAGTTGGGCGATATCGGCATCGTCCTCCACGATCAATATCTTTTTAGCGGTGTCCATGAAGCTCTCCGGTTGTCTTACCCCTTCAGTTTACACAGCGGCAGGAGCGCAAGTTATCACATTTTATTTAACTCTCTGTGAGGATTCGGCGACCACGCGCCCGCCATACTGGCCCCACGACAACCACAGGAGTTAAACCATGAAAAAACTGCTGATAGTCCCCATCGCCGTAACCGCCCTGATGATGAGCGCCGCCAGCGCGCTGGCCGCCGATGATATGGCCAAACAGCCAATGGAAAAGTCAGACATGCGCCAAAGCGACGCCATGAAAAAGCCCGAGATGAATCATGACGGCATGATGAAGAAAGGCGAGATGAAAAAAGAGCAGATGATGCAGGGGGATAACATGAAGAAAGAAGAGATGAAGCAACAGGATGCCATGAATAATATGAAGTCGGAAGGTTGACCCCCTACCCTCTGTAATACCCTCCCCCTCTGTGGCGTCGGGCTCTACCCGGCGCCGCGTTAAAAAGCGCTCTATACTACAGTAACTTCCTTACTCGCCCCTCAGCAGAAAGGACAACGCACTGATGCTCAAGGCGAACAAACATATTCTGGCCGTGATCTTTTCCGTATCAGTCTTTAGTCTGACTTACGGCCTTAGCGCCCCGCTTATCGCCCTACAACTGGCCGATAAGGCCTATGGCGAAACCAGTATCGGGCTAAATGCCGCCATGCACGCCCTTGGGGTTTTCGCGATTGCCCCCCTGTTACCGCGGCTGTTCCGCCGTTTCTCTCCGCTGGGGCTGATGTGCACCTCACTGTCGGCCATAGCCCTGCTGTTTCTGCTGTTCCCCTGGACGCCAGTACCGGTCTGGTTCGTACTGCGCTTCGGACTGGGCGTCTTTACCGAGATCATTATGGTATTGACCGAAACCTGGCTGAGTGACTCCACTGTCGAGCAGGCCCGGGGCAAAACCATGGCGCTATATACGGCGGGGCTGTCACTGGGCTTTGCCTCCGGTCCACTGATTCTGACGATAATGGGCAGCGACAGTGCGGGGCCCTTTGTTGTCGGTGCGCTAATCGCTCTGGCCGCCGTACTCTGTATCGCCCGGGCCGGTATGACCCGCCAGCCGGGCGACGCCGTGACGCCCACTGGCCTGCGCCAGAGCCTGCAACTGGCCTTTCTGGCGATTGTAGCCACCGCCCTGAACGCAGCCATCGAGGTGGCGGGGATGAACTTCCTGTCGCTGTACGCCATGAATCTGGGCTGGAGCGAATCCCGGGCGACGCTCCTGATCTCGGTACTGATGTTCGGCGCCATCGTACTCCAGCTACCGCTGGGCTGGCTGGCAGATAAAGTGGATCGCCGTCGTCTGATAACCGTGCTGGCAGCGATCTCCACCCTCGGGGCCCTGGTCTGGCCGCTACTGTTAACAACACCCTGGCTGGCCTACTGTCTGCTGTTTATCTGGGGTGGCGTGTTTGTCGGCATCTATACCGTGGCGATCACCTGGGTAGGCTCACAGTTTCGCGGTGCTCAACTGGCGGGCATCTATGCCGCAATGTCAGTGGCATGGGGCGCTGGCGCCCTGCTGGGGCCGCTGCTGGGCGGTCTGGCGATGGAAACGACCACCCACGGCCTGCCGTGGATGACCGCCCTGCTATGCGCGCTGTTTGCCGTGCTCTCGTTAAGAAAGCCCGTACCGAAAGCGGCAATCTAAAAGGTGTAGCTTGCGCCAATCGTCAGCTCCACCACGCCATTTTTATTCACCATCGGACTATTTCTGATAGTGGATGGGTAGAAGCGCCCGGTTATCTCACCCCAGGTGTTCCAGCGTGGTGTCCAGGCATAGTTCATCGCCAGTTGAAGATAGGGAACATAGCTGTCATGGGGCCGCCAGGCCTTCAATCCACTGCGTGCCGATTCCTGGTGGGAAATACCGTAGTAGTAACGGGTATTTTGCGCATTTGACCAGTCCACTCCCACCTCCGGTACCAGAGTGAAACCGCCCCACTGTTTCATCGCAATCCAGGCGGCATTGATCGTCATACCGTTACTGTTATCCAGGGTGTCCCCCCCCACCGTCGTCGAGAAAGCGCCCCAGGGCGTGGTGTACTGATAGCTAAGGCCTGCCATCATGGTGCTGTGTCGACTGCTCAAACTTCTCATTGCCCGATTTCGGCCATCGCGGGAGCGGTATTCGGTGGTGTAGTAATAGACTTTGGCACGCAGCAGATGGCTGTCATTTTTAACAATGTTGTAGCCCGCCTCAGTGCCGTCGATATACCAGGTTTCGCCGTCATAACCAATATAGGGCAGCACCCAGTAATCAGCATGACGAGTCTTATATGCCGTACCGTAAGAGCCCCCCTGCAACCCCAAAGAGAAGTCAGCCCCCTCACCCGACACGGAGACCAGCATCAGACCAGGCAACAGCATGGCAGTGATTTTTCGCATTGCTTACTCCTTTATCTCAGGTAAGAAAGATGACGCCCGCTGACGCCGGATATCCTGCGAGAAATCGTCGTCGATACAGGCATCTTCCGGGCGAATCAGACGACTGCGCTGGCGAAGTGTCTCAAAGGGTAGCCGGGTATCCAGCAGCCCCATACGGTAGCAGTAGCGATCGGCATAGCCGCTCAGCAGTATCCGCCAGTCATATTTCACCGCCGGTGACACCGCCCGGCCGTGATGCAGAATATTAGTGGTGCAGTTATTAAACAGCGTGTTATACCACTCGGGATGAGCGTTCACTTGCTGAATACGCAGCAGATAGTCACGCAGTAACCGCTGGCGCTGCTCTTGAGTGAGCGTCAGCCCATAGAGCCAGACCCGCTCCCTGCGCACATCGCTACGCACGCCGATCAGATCGCGCTCGTCCGCCACCACATAAATGACCGGATAGTTACGCAGAAAACCGCCAAAGGCCGACCATGGCTGATTCTGTCGACGTCGGGTTTCAATCGAGACAGCCAGCCACTCCCCGTTGCTAAATCCAAAGCTCAGAAAAACGTGAGCGATGGCGTTGCCACCCCAGTAGGAGAGCACCAGATCGGTCTGCGTCACCTCACTAAGCCGAAAGCAGCGGTCATCCCAGGCTGCCAGGGGATCCCCCACCCCACGATAGCGAAAGTTACGCATATCGCTGACCTGAAAGCAGTCGCTATCCAGCCAGTGAACCGTTGCCAGGCGCGAATACTCCACCAGCCATGGGGCTTCAGAACCTGTTTTATGCGCCATCAGGGCGTTTCATCCTGACGTCGGCGACGAAACCACGACAGCCGCACCGGATGCACAATAGCATGCAGCGCCCGAGCGTAATCCAGCGCCAGCCCGGGGGTCCATGCCATCGTCATGGCTCGCTTGCGCAACTGGGCGGCAATCCACAGTTCAGGGATCAGGAACAACCGCAGAAAGCCCAGCCAGCCGCAACGCCGGGCCAGTACACCATCCAGCGCGGCTTCCAGGCCGTACACCACGCTGCTCGAACAGTTACGCCAGGTCAGGTTATAGATCTCCACCTTGCGGTAACCCGCCCAATAACGACGCAGCGCTTCGGGGTTAAAGTCATGGAATATGATTTTGCGATCGGATTCGCACCACGCCGCCGCCTCGCTGGGGTAACTCTTCTGAAACTGCCCAACCACATTATTTTCCTGAATCGCCTTCAGCGTGTTGAAGAATTCTGACGGCGAGCGATCGATATCCTGCGCCGGATAGAGGCTGATATAGAGATCCGGCGGCATCTCCAGCGCGGCATGGCCGGTGGAGATGACCCCGCTGGCATCAACCGCTGCAATATAGCGGTTAAACACCGGACGAGGCACCGGCGGGCTGGCCGCCGATCCTGCCGGGGTCCAGATATGCACAATCAGTGAATCGCTGGCAGGCGTCGATTCTCCAGGTTCAGGTGCCGCTTCCTCCTGTTCAGGCAGCAGCCCACCGGGAGCCAGCAGCGTAAACACCGACACCCCATCACGCAGCCGAAAGGCCCGTAGCGCCAGGCGCAGGCACTGAATCCCGCCCAGGATCATAATCATCCCGATAAACTGTGAAACGGTGCCATGATGGTGAGTGGGATAAGGGAAGAACAGAAACAGCCCGAACAGTAACTGGGCAAAGCCGCCGCAAAAAGCCTGCCGCCAGTGCTGATAGCGCACCACCCAGGCGGAAGCCATCACAAACAGGCCGGTAATAAAGAAGGCAAAGCCGAAGACTATCGCCAGCAGCACATTGCTACTCTCGCGCCCGGAAAGAATAAGCAGCGCCACAAAACAGAAAATGCCGCCTTTAAAGTAGAAAACCGCCTTCTGAGTCCCAACGCCGCTCGGGGCCAGCATCAGCGTCGCCAGGCTTTCCAGCAGTAGCAGAATCCCAAAGATATGCAGTGGAAAGTGGCGCTCGCCCTGTAACCCATCAATGAAAATCGAGACTCCCAATCCCCCCCACAGTAGTCCCAGAATGCCCAGGAGCGGCGCATTGCGCCGGACGAATCCGGCACCGGTCAGTAACAGTGCAAGCTGTAGCATCGTCAGGCCTCCCGGTGTCGGTGAATGGATACCTTACTGTGTGATACTTCATCCCAGTAGCCGACCAGCGCCATTCCCTCTGGTCCGCGTAACGCCACCAGCTTACTTTCCTGCAGCGGTATCCGATGGGACGGCGTCAATGTCAGATGGAAGTGAAAGATATCGTCGGGTAGTTCTCCGTGTCGGGCCGCCTGCCAGCGCGCCTGTATTGCCTCACGATCCTCCGCGCTGAGCAGCGCCAGCAACTGATCCACACGATCGATCCCAGAAAGCTGCTGGCTGAGCGGCGTATCAATATTTTCATCCCAGGCCAGGTGCCCGCTTTCCGGCTCCAGATAGTAAGCCGCCCGTCCGTGGCCTGGCCCCTGTCGTTGCTGTTGCTGCCTGTCCGCCACTATACGCTTCTGTATATAGACAAAGCTCAGTAGCAACGCGGTACCGGAAAGGTAACACTGAGCCAGTAGCAGCGGCTCTCCGTGGCGCAGTCCGGGTATAAAAAAGGGCCCGAGCCATTGCCAGGAGTAGTAGATCACGATGGCGCTAAAACAGAGTAGAGAAAACGCTCCCATCCGGTTTCCCCCCAACACAGGGATCGCAATCATCAGCACCACCGGAATGCAGGCCAGGCCAAACAGTTCAGCCTGACCGCGCGGACCGCCAATAGGCTGATGGAAGACATACCAGGCGCTGGCGCATAACAGCAGCCACAGCAGGCCGCCCACCAGCCACCTTCCCGGCGTAAAAGGTTCCGGCTTCCAGCACAGCCCCATCACAATAGTGGTGATCAAAATAGTGCCAACCACATTGGCGGCCCACCAAATCCATACGGTCTGACGGAAGTCGATCTCATGACGCATCGCCAGCCAGCTACAGCCCAGCAGCGCAGCGATGGCGCTGACCAACAGGGTTGCCAGCAGCCAGATAAGCACTGCATGCAGTCGATCGTTGGGCCGGGCCAGCCGCCGAACGCACCAGGCGATAGCGATATCGTTGGTCAGCGAAATGGCTGAGTGGATAAGTGAAGTTTCCAGGGTATGGCGCATCGTCACATCCAGCAGTGTGCGCACAATAAATAACAAGACAAATAGCACCAGCCAGTATGGGCGCCCAACGATTAAAAATGCGCTGACCGCAATACCAGCCGGGAACCAGACCAGTGACACCCGACTGATCGGGTCATCCAGATAGAGGGAAAGATAGCCGGTGGCAAAATAGAGCGCGCACCAGATAGCCAGCGATAAATACAGGCGCCCAGAAGACACATAAGCCTCCAGTGTCAGGTTTCAGGAAAACAGCCGTAGCGCCATTAAGCTTAGAACATGCGTCAGGATTGAGAGTACGCCAGAGGAAAAACCGCTGCGCTTTCATCCATACGAACATCTTGTCTGCTTTTCGGTATGGGTTGTCGCTACTTCGTTATATCGCCAGATACGGCCGTGGCATACTGCTTCACATCAGTCAGACGATGCTTTACCTGGCGATAATAAACCTGAACCTTATTACCTGTGGTCAGTAAAAATGCGTGATTACATCCTGTTTGGCATGTCATTCCCTTTGATTTTTTTCGTCATTATTTTCGGTTACACCGCATACCGAATAATTATTTGCCTGCTGGCGATAACACCACTCTGGCAGGCAATATGGCACCGTCCTCTATTTTGTTTCGCGCTTTATAGTCTGGTCACCACCGCTATTTACCTGACAGCGGAAATAATCATCGCATAACCTCTATAACATTATGAATAACTTTAAGAAAATCCTCTTTACGCTGATTTTTTGCGCCCTTGCCGTGCTGGTCATCTTTCTGGCGTGGCAGCATGAAACCGGACAAAAATGGACCCGTGATGGTCGGATCCGCGCCGATGTGGTGGTGCTCTCGGGAGAGGTCAATGGCCGTCTGTTGCACCTTAACGTTAAAGATAACCAGTATGTCCACAAAGGCGATCTGCTGTTTGAAATCGACCCCAGCGACTATGCGGTAACGGTGGCGGAAAAGGAGGCCGCACTGCGCTCGGCCGGGGCAAAAATGGATCAGATGAGCGAAATGGCGAAACGTCGCGCCCGCCTTGGCCCATCGCTGGTTAGCGGCGAGGAGGTCAGCAACAGCCGCCAGAGCTATCGCCAGGCCCAGGCCGACTACGAACGTATCGCTTCACAGTTACGTATGGCGCGCATTCAACTCGCCAGAACCCAGGTGCGATCGCCCGTGGACGGTTATGTCACCAATCAGACCATCCAGCAAGGCGACTATATAAAAACCGGCGATCCGGTGCTGACACTGGTCGATAGCGACAGTTTCTATGTCTACGGCTATTTTCAGGAAGATCAGATAAACCATATTAAGAGTGGCGATCGAGCTGTGATTAAATTGCTGGACAGCAACATTAGCATTCGCGGCCAGGTGGAAAGTATCGCCAGGGGAATTAACGACTACAGCAATAGCGGTGGTGAAGGCAAACTACACAACGTGAATCCGACCTTTGAATGGGTGCGACTGCCCATGCGAATACCCGTCAGGATCCGGCTGGATAAATCATCCACGCATGGCGTGGTCCTGGTGTCAGGAATGACATGCACAATCGACCTCTCGATATAACCCCAGTCACCCGCATTAACGTTCGGAAGTCGCTATGGATAATGAATGGAAAATAAGAATCGCCCGGGTAGTACAGCTATCTATTACCATTCTGCTGATTCAGTATATTTCGTTTCTGTTCGAAATGGACGGCGCCTCTACCGCTATTATGAGCGCAATTGTCGTCTCACAGTCGTTTATCGGCGGCCTCTATTTAAAAGCGCGTAACCGTATTTTTGGCACAGCCGCAGGCGTCGCCTTCGGTCTGGTACTGGCGGTACTGTTCCCGGAAGCGCCCTATACCTTTCTGACAGGCACCCTGTTGTGGTTTGTGCTAACCACCATGCTGGCAAGCCTGGTCCATTCGGATCGGATGTACCTTTATCAACTGGCGGGCTATACCTTCGCGTTCGTCGGCTTCGCGATACTCGAAGCGCCGGACGAGGCCTGGCACACGCTGCTGTATCGGGCGACCAATGTCACTATGGGTCTGGCGATCATGCTGGTGAGTTCGTCAGTCATCTACCCGAATTACGGAGCCCTGAACCTCGATTACCGGGTGGGGCGGATTTATAAACGCGCCCGTACCCTGATGCACCATTTTGAACAGGCTGTTAGCGTCGATGACAGTAAAATCAAAGGCCTGTTCGACGCCCTGTCGCTGCTGATAAGCAACCGTAATTACATCAAAGATGAAGCGGCGCTGAATGCCGTTCAGGCGCACCGGCTGGACAGCTTCCTGGCGAAAACGCTGCTGATGACTTTCTACGCTAACGCCGCACGCTTCGTCACGTCGGATATGTCCCGCTTCGCCCACGATTACCGAACGCTGTTCAACGAACTGCTGCTCTTTCGCCGTCATGGGCTATCTGCCCCCGCCCCCACCGCGCAGCGTACCTGGCGATTCCGGGAACACGCTTTTTTCTATCCGGCGCTACGCCGCGGAATTCGCACTCTGGCTGGTTGCTCGCTCATGCTGCTGTTCTGGTACTACAGCGGCTGGCAGGGCGGCGCCACCATGCTGACGTTAGGCGTGGTCTACCTGATTCTGTGTAGCGCCATCCCTACGCCGCTGCCGGTTTCTATTGAGGCGCTAAACGGCACGACCCAGGGCATTGTGCTGGGCTATCTGTACGACAGTCTGATATTCAGTTCCACTGCCGCAGGGCTCTGGTCATGGCTCTATTTCGTGGCGCAGCTACCGCTACTGATTTACGGCGGCCTGATGCTCAGTAAGCCCGTGCGGATAATGCGTGGTATTACCTTACTGACCACCTTCTACTTTGTGGTGCCGCCGGAAAACAGCCCACAATTTCTTTATGCGCGATTTATGGATAACTCACTGGGCGCTCTCGCAGGGGTTCTGATCGCGGGTCTGACGCTGTGTCTGGTTCTGCCCGAAAAGCACGGTAACCACTTTCGTGAGCTGACGATCGCCATGCTAAAAGACATCCATGCCACGATTGGTAAAGGAAATCCTAATATGCTGCGCAAAATGATGTTATTTCACGATCGGGCCAGCAAAGCGCGCAGCAGCACCTTGTACAGCGACGGGCGTGAGTTCCGGGTGCTGATGAACCTGGCGTCGCTCTATCTGCTGTGTTTTCACGTCAGCCGCCACCAGCAACAGTCGGCAGGCCTGGCACCGCTTTCCGTACTGCTTAGCGGAATGATTAAACGTGGCGATTTCTCCATTAGCGCAAACGAGCATATACACTATTTGCACGCGATGGCGGGCATTAAAAACAGCAGCCCTGAAAGTTACCCGGTGGCGCTCAGCGCCTGGCGAATCTTACTTTCAGTGCAGCGGGACATCAGGTAGCAACATGAAGAAAATTGAGCACTATAGCGACTCACTGCTAAGCGACTGGACCACGCCCCCCAGCCGATTGCATTTCCAGAGTCAGAAGATTAACGCCCATACTGAAATCGCCCCTCATGAACACGCCTGGGGACAGCTAAATTTCATCGACAAAGGCGTTATGGAAGTCGAACTTACCGGGAATCAGGCCGAAACGATGGAAATTGAAGTTCACCGTCAGAATAAGCTGATTTCACCGTGGCAGTATTCCATCTGGCTTCCGGCCCATGTCCACCACGCCAGCTATAACAAACCCGCCATTAACTACTGCTCGATCGCCGTTCCGGCACAGGAAGCCCACAAGTTACCGGAACGCGCCTGCATTATCGAATTAACCGAGGTTGCTCAGGCCATCATCAAAGATTTTATTCAGCGTAATCTGTCAGGTTTTGAGAGCGAACTGGACTACAAAATGGCAGAGGTGTTGGTAGAGTTACTGTCCCGTCAGCCCCCGCTGGATAATTTTATCCCCGCCAGCGGCGATAAATATCTGCTGCCGATCATCAACGAGCTACAGGACAATCCCGGCGATAACCGAACGCTGAAGGAGTGGGCCGAAACCGTCTATATTTCGGATCGCTCCCTGACCCGCCGTTTTCAGAAAGAGATGGGCATGTCATTTCGCGACTGGCGGATGCGCCTGCGCTTTATTCGCGCCGTCAATCTGTTGAAAACCGATACCAGTATCCAGGATATCGCTCTGACCCTGGGCTACAGCACCTCTTCGGCGTTTATCTGGATGTTTAACAAAATTTCCGGCACCACGCCGGAAAGTTATCGCAAACACCATAGCGGATAAACTTTATGTCGCCACTGCCGTTATGCCTCCGTCCCTCCGGATGCTTTTGCCCCTCCGCTGAGGGGCTTTTTTTATAAAGACTCAGAACCGGGTACGGGCAGCATCCTCAACCGTAATCTCTCTTATCACCCGGCACGGATTCCCCGCCGCCACCACGTCAGGAGGAATATCCCGGGTGACCACGCTACCAGCGCCAATCACGCTGTTATTTCCTACGCAGACACCGGGAACCAGCGTAACCCCGGCGCCAATCCAGACGTTATCACCAATAGTCACCGGCAGCGCATACTCCAGGCCGGCATTACGCCGTTCGGCGTCCAGCGGATGGCCCGCGGTGTGGATACCCACATTAGGGGCGATAAAAACGTGGTTGCCGATACTCACCCGTGCGCCATCCAGAGATAGCGTCCAGTGGCGCGGCACGCTTAAACCATGGCGTAAAACAGCGCCGAGAGCGTTGCCAGCCCGCTAAAGACGACGATCGCAGCGGTAAAACCACGCAGCGCACGCAACTCCTGGCGGGTGTATATCAGCCAGGTCGGGATCAGGAACAGTAAGATGGCAATCAGCGGCCCGCAGATGGTCTCGATCAGAGTGATCGCATCCAGGTCGGCGTAAACCACACCGAAGGTGATACCGAACATCACCAGGAAGGCGAGCAGTTTGCCGCGCTTCTTCGCCGCAGGTGTGTCAGCGCGCGGGGTCAGCAGCCGGGTAAAGGTTTCAGCCACTGAAAGGCTGACGCCCAGGAAAGATTTCATCATCCCGATAATGGCGATAAAGGGCGCGACAAAGTAAACCGCCCGGTAGCCGCCATCGCCGCCAATCACCGACAGCACGTTAAGGTTGTGCGCCTTAGCGCTGACGAAGGTTTCGTGGGAGATGCTTAATACGCAGCTCAGTACAAAGAAAATAATGCTGAAGAAGATCGCCACATAGGCCAGGCGAATCATCCGTACGGCCTTCTGTTCACCGCCGTTCTGCTTTTCCCGGTAATAAGACGCCAGCGGCGAGATCAGCGGCGCGCAGCAGAACGAAAAGGTGATTAAGGGCAACGTTAACCAGATATTTTTAAAAGACTCTGCCAGCGGCATATCATTGCTGCGATGAAAAGCGCGGGTCAGATGGCTGAAGTCCCATAACGGAATCTGAATCAATGCGATAAACAGAATCGCGCAAGCAAAGGGCAGCGCCAGCGCACTCATGGTACCCACGACCCTGTCGCGGCCTTTATTCAGTACCGCATACAGTCCGGCGATAACAATAAACGACAGCAGGCCGCGATTCATCATGCCAAGGTGCAAGTGGGTGCTGAAATAATCGTTCAGGGCATTCACCAGCGAAATACCATACACCAGCGTCACCGGGAAAAAGGTCACGCAGTAAAACAGCATAATGGCCCGTTCGCCGCGGCCACTAAAGAAGGAACCGAAGATCGGCAGGGTGCCGTTATCCACCTGCGATTCACGCATATAGACCCGGCACAACAGCACGTGGGGAATCAGGGCCAGTGGTAACCCCAGCACCAGCATCAGAATAAGGACCAGCGGCCCCCGGGTGCCGACCTCTACCGGCAGAAAAAGCGTACCGGCGCCTACCGTGGTGCCGTACAGTCCAAGAATCCAGATAGCGTCTTTTAACGTCCACGAAGCGCGAGTATCAGGGGGGGTTGCAACGTCAATTTGGGTTGTCATGTCTGAACTTCACCAATTAAGCCCCTTCAGCAAAGGGAAATAAATACTACCGGCACCAGAAACGGTTCCGAAAAAAAATGTCAGTAAAATAATTATTTTCCTGCCGATATTTTAATTTTTGGTTAAAAATGAAATATTTTTGTTATTTACAGAGGTAATTCTTTTCAAAAACCAGGCAGGCAATAATTAAGAAAAAACCAACATTCATTTAATTACCACAGAGTGTTGAAAGGGGAAAGTATTATTTTTGCATTATCGGTTCGTGACGCAGCAAGGAAAACCGGGCAGCGAAACGGCTTCAACACTGCCTCTTTCCCGGGATTGATACCATAAGCTATCTTCGATATAACCTGTAACAAATGAGATAACTCTCTGGCAGAATGGATGAAATTCAACCGATACCAGCACTATAAAACATATAACCTGCTACTTTTTATTGTTATTGCTTTCTGGTCTGCATGGTTCGTCTCATCGAACAGCATCAGCAATGAGGTCTTCCTGAAGAAAAATTCATGGCTGTGGTTATATATCCTGACGTTCTCCAGCCTGCTGGCGCTGGGGCTCACCTCGCTGCATTTCTTACGAGGACCGGGATTTACAGAGAGCAGCATGGCGCTGTTCAAAACCTTTTTTTGGACCTTTCTCCTGTGTAATCTGACGCTATGGCCGGTGCCCCAGGTCTGGATATATCTGACAGCGAGCCGGGAAATCAATGACCGGGTGGAATTCACTCTCTTTTATCCTGGGCCATCCAAAGGTAAAGCAGGAAACTGTCCCGTCGGAATCGGCTACTACGATCGTGACCTTCAGCGCTATGTAGAGCTGTGCGCGGAGAAAGACCAAATCGATCGTAAAGCCAGAAAACTCTACGTTCAAAAATGCGTGAACGATTATGGCGCCAGGATCTGGCGCTATCACTTTATCAGGTAACCGCGACTCACTCCCGGGCACCGGCGCGCACCAGTAGCGCCTCGATATCCTTATAGCCACGCTGCCGGGCATGACTAAGCGGCGTAACGCCATCGCCATCCGCCAGGTTCACATCCGCACCTCCCTGAATCAATGCCCGAACAATAGCAGTGTGACTGACGCCGTCGTTTCCTAACAGAATGGCCTCAAGCAGCGCGGTCCAGTGCAGATTATTCACGTGGTTAACATCGACACCGGCCGCAATCAGCAGATTAACGGTTTCCACATGACCCCGCTCCGCGGCAGGAATCAACGCCGTGCCGCCATAGCGATTGGTACTGGTCAGATCGGCGCCGTGTGCCAGCGTCATTCGCAGGATCGCGTTATAGCCCCGGGCCCCGGCATAGAGGTAAGGGCTATCATGAATCCTGTCCTTTGCATTCACGTCGGCCCCCGCGTCGATCAGTACCTTCGCCGCATTCACATGATTGTGACGGGTGGCGATCAACAGCGGCGTGGCGCCGGTATTATCCCTGGCTTCCACATCGGCGCCATGCTCAAGCGCTTTGCGCACCTGAGCGGCGCTCCCCTGCTGCGCCGCTTCCCACAACAGGCGCTCCGCCGCACCACCTTCAGCCATAGCGGTCATTGAAGCAAAGAGCGCAATGACCCCCCCTAATCCTATGGATAACCGTTTTGTGACCATTACGCCTCCCCGCAAACTTAATGATAACGCCCCATGACAGGATAGTGGCGAGACAGGCAAGGATAAAATTAAATATGGCAATAAGAGACAGTGGGGAAATGAATAGCCTGGCCAGGCTATTCCTGATGCTTCTTCGTTAACAGCAAAGGCAATATCACCATCAAATAAGGGGATATCAGCCACAAAAGCCCAATAGCTTTGGTTCTGTTCAGGTAATTAAGACAGCGCAGACTGGCCGAAACAATCGGCAGGATAAAAAAAATCAACAGCAGAAAAGAAAACGAATCCCCTGACAGCCAGAAGAAATAGATGGCAAACCACAGAATTTGAAAGACCAGCAGAACAAAATAATCCCACTTTGAATCTTGCTCACTGTAGTTTAGAGAAAGCATGAAGGATCTTTTTATTGTGTTAAACAGGTTCATTATTCATTTCAATCACCACCATAAAGGCGGCATAGTACCAAAATGTTTTGAGTATGTTAATTAGCCAACCTTCCCGTCATAGCTGAATATGAATACGCAGACAGCCGTAGCGTATCCGGGTTTCCGCTATCTCCCGGATACGCCAGGTTATCGCCCGATCGTCACGCCGACTCTGCCAGTGGTAAACGGTTCTGCCCTGCTTCAGCAACCGGTACAGCAATCGTTACGAGGACGCGATGTTTACGCTCAAATACTTTCAGAAGGGAACCGCTCATATCTCTTCCCGGCAGCCTGATCCAGTCGATAAGCTGAAGGCCATCATCGCACGGCACTATCCGAAGTCGCTGACAGCAAGATGAAGAGAGCTGGAAAGCAAATTCTTACCTGACCCCAATTGCATTTAAAGAAAAAGAAGTCAGAGGATTTCTCATCTGGCTCCCTGTTTTTTTAGACGCTATACGGGCGGCCAGACGGTGGCGGCCTGCTTTATTAGAATTTGACAACCACCTGATTTCCGAAAACCCACGCGTCTTTAATCTCCTCACTTCCTCCCGGATGAGCGAGTAATTGAAGATTAGGGCGCACAGTCATCCAGGGAGTAAGGCGAAAACTATAATGCAACTCTGCGACATATTCGGCTTTGCGAACCGGGACATACAGGGGATTATCATAATCATCGATTCCCCACATCTGGTTCAGGAGCTGCGCCCGACGGGCAACTCTGTCGTTGGCATGCATTTTACTGACGCCAAAGCTGATAAAGTCCTGCGGACGGCTGGCGAAAGGCCCTTTATAAATGGCACCGACCTGTATTTGATAGTCCATTGTCGCCGTCTCTTTATCATTCATTGCCAGATGCCCGAAAAGGCTCAGGCCATTTTGTCGATGACGGATCGAGTGGGTCATCTGCTGGACGACATAGAGATAACCGCCGTAGCGACCTCCGTGTCGTCGGGCGGCCTGGTGAGTAAGAACATAGGGATCGCCATTGCCGTCATCCAGGACATCATTCGCATCTGCCGTGTTATACCATCCCCCGATTTTCCATACGCCAGGAAGTTTTGCTGCGCCGAAAACGGGTAAGTATCCCACTTCAAAAAGGTACATGTATCCCAGATGCCCGGTTCCATCCAGCTCGAAGCTTCCATGGCGGGTGGCGTAGTTAGGATTGTACTGAAACGCACCCGCCTGGAGATAAAGCATCGGGGTTGGACTGTATTTAATGCGACCGCCCCACTGGCCTATGGGGGTGTTATACCAGACGCCGCTGCCGTGTCCGGCTAAAGAACCACACAGCGACAGGTTTTGAAAAAAGCAGCCGTTGTTATCAAAATCTTCCCCTGGTGGCATCAGGCCCACCTTGAGATCCAGCTTTTTATCCCACCAGTTTTTTTTGAACCAAAACTGCGTCGCATGCCATGTTTCTCCCCGGCCGTAGTTACTCTGTACACCAGAGCCCATTACCGGCGCGCGCGGGTCCTGAAGACGATCCTGGGTCAAATCTCTGCCATTACGATTATTCACCGACGCTTTAAATTCACTGTTATGAATGCCAAAAATCTTTTCCAGATCCATATCTACGCCAAGAATATATTGGTCGCTATAGCGTAGGGTTTTATCGCGATCGTAACCGCCGGAAAAATTCGTAGCTGTCATAAAGTTATATTCCAGCGTAAAATCATAGCCATGATGACGTAGATCCGTACGTACACCTCCCCACTCTCCGGTCATATTTTTTGCTGTTGGAGAAAAAAGCGTATCGTTGGCCATTGCCAGCAAAGGATGTAGTAAAACCAGCAGCATCGTGCCGCTTTTGATGAGTTTTTTCATGTTTTTCACCGCCTGTTTATGGTCCAGGTCTATGAATTATTCCCGGTAAGATGTAGTTGAATCAGCCGGGTACGCCGACCTCCTGTCAGATATGGCTCCATGATTCCCGGAGCCATAAGCCGTCTATGGCGACAACTCTTCTAACGATTTTCCTTTGGTTTCAATGGCAACAAGCCAGGTAATTAAGCCGCCAATCAGCGCAATGACGGCAAAAGTGACAAACACAAAGCGAATCCCGAAGCCGCTTACGATAAAACCCACCATCAGTGGGCCAATGGATGAACCCGCACGTAGCCATGCGCTGGAATACGCGGTGCCAATGGCGCGCAGTCGGGTGGGATAAAGCTCAGCCGCATACAGATAAAGCGAGAAGGCGATGGTCTGAAGAATGGCGTAAGTCAGGCTTCCAAGAACCAGAATTTCAACGGCAGATTTTGCCCCCAGAACAGAAAGGGTAATCAGAGGAAAGATGGCCAGTAAAAAGGCCCATGTGTACCAGCGCTTGCGCCCGACCCGGTCGATCATCAGGGCACAGATCACCGACGCAACGACGCCACAGGAGGAGGTAATCCAGCCGTAGGCCAGACTGGTATCGAGGGAGAGGTTAAACCAGGTTTTGTAGAGAGTCGGAAACCAGGTGATCATTCCGTTGTTGACGCTGTAAACCGTCAGCCACAGCCCCCACAGCATAAAGGTTCGGGATTTATAGATACCGCTAAAGAGGGCTTTTACCCCTTCAGGTGCCGCTTTTTGAACCGTGGAGGCTTTAATTTCAGGTTCGGGTAACGTCATCCCACGCCTGATGACCTCCGATTCCAGCGTTGATACGACGCTCTCCGCTTCCTTCAATCTCCCCTTTGAGGCCAGCCAGCGCGGTGATTCTGGCATTAGCCATCGCAGAGGAACGGTCAGTGCGGAGGGAACTAAGCCAATTAAAAACATAACTTTCCATCCATAGATGGGCACAAGAAAATATCCCACCAACCCGGCAAACATCATTCCGATTGGGAAAATCACTTCATACAACAAAAAGAAACGCCCGCGCTTTTTGGCTCCGACAAATTCATTGATATAGGCGCTGGCAACGGGAACCTCCGCACCGATACCCACTCCCTGCAAAAAGCGAATGATAAGAATTGACCAGCCGTTCCAGGCAAAAAGGCAGGCTGCATCCATCAGAACGAACATGATGATGGTGATACGTAATACGCCGATACGGCCTATTTTTTCCGCCAGCGAGCCAAAAAATAGTGCGCCGCACAGTTGGCCCACGTAGCTGGCCGCAATAATAAGACCGACAAATGTCGGCGTAAGCCCCCACTCCTGGGTGAGCTGAGGGAGAGCAAAGGCGATAGCAATAATGGTATAGGCATCGAAAAAAGTCGATAAGCCGACGATAACGCGGATCGCCTTCAGCCGTCGGGTGACAGGAAGACGTTCCAGCCTTGCCAGCAGCGCGTCTGGGGTTGTCTCAGTTCCGCTGGCAACTACGTAATCTGAATCAATAACCTGAGTTGACATAGTATTACCCTGTTAAACGTTGTCTGGGGCATACACGTAAATTTCTGAATAACCACAGGGCACGATCCCTTATCCAAAGACGTGCTGCATAGAATGCTGTCTGAATTCGCTTGTGATAACGTTATTGCAATCGATTTCATTTTCAGTTAATCCTTTGCTGGATTCGCCGCTAAGTCAATTACGCCAGTTGTATAAATGTCGAACAGTTCACAATCTGAAAAAACTAACGAGTAAAAAGGCTAAGCTGTAAACGCAGAGTAAAGTAAATAAAAAGAGTGAATTAATGATCGGACGAGCGTTCCCGGGCAAAGTAAAGCACCATTCCTTTTGTCCGGACGAGGTTTGACGTAAGATCTTTTAATCCCACGGTTTGCACGATGGTATCCGTTGAACGGGCAACACGGATTTTTACCCGCATTGATGAGTTGGAGCAGCAGATGGATCAAGAAAGTGAACAGAACGATTTGCCGGAAAAAAAGCCGGCGACAATGCGGGATGTTGCTCGCGCGGTGGGCGTTAGCGTCTCGACCGTTTCGCGGGTACTCGACGAAAGATTACCTACCTCGCGCAGCGCCTCGGCGGATAAAATTCGCCAGGTGGCCCGAGAGCTGGGCTACCGTCGGGACTATGTTGCTTCCAGCCTGCGTCGTGGCGATACCGGAACGCTTGGCGTCCTGGTGCCGAGACTGACCGATGCCGTCACGGCGATGCTTTTCGAAGAGATAGCCAGGGCTGCGGCCAGAAGAGGATATTTCGCGATTGTAGCCACCTGCGGTGATAGCAAGGAGCAGGAGAAAAACGCCGTTGAATCGCTGCTGGATCGCCGCGTGGATGGGTTAATCATGTCCACCTGTCGGCTGGACGATCCTTTACCGCAAACCCTGCGTGAACGGGATGTTCCCCACGTTCTGGCGCTGCGTACCGACGGTTTTAGCCCCTCATCGGTCGGGGACGATGAGCTTGGCGGCTATCTGGCAACCCGACACCTGATTGATTTAGGCCACCGTGATATTGGCCTGATTGGCGGTCCTGATTTTGCCTCCAACGCGCGTAACCGGCGTAAGGGCTTTGAGCGGGCGATGCAGGAAGCCGGGCTCAGGATCGAAGCGGAATGGTGCTGTCATTCTGATTTTAATATCGCATCGGGAGAGCAGCAGGGAATAAAAATGCTCAGTCAGCCTCATCGCCCGAGCGCGCTGTTTGCCGTTAATGACGAGCTGGCGATTGGCGTCCTTGCAGCCGCGCACCAGCAGGGGCTGGTGATTGGCGAAGATCTCTCCCTGGTGGGATACAATGATATTCCCCTGGTGAGCAGACTGCCCGTGGCGCTAACTTCGGTCAGAACGCCGCTGGAGCATATCGCCAGCAATGCGGTTGATATGTTATTGAATCCTGAGATAAATAATAATATGCGGATTACCACGCCTTCCCTTATTCCCCGTAAATCCACCTCGTCTCCGCGTAAATAATCCGCCTGAGACCCTCCCTGGCTTTTCCCGGAAAGCAGGGAGGGGGTGAATTTTGTACGGCGGATCTCATCCCGGATGCAAATTGCTGTTTAGTTTGTGACCTGAGTTGCATTTTTAACCAACGTGGCGTTGACGGATTTATTTTTGAGGTTCAATGTCAATATGACGTGAAAACGATTGCAGAAACGATTTCATTTTCGTTTCAAAAAATCGTTCAACTGCAAAATATATGCTTACTCATCAAGGGGATAACTATGATTAACATCGATCTGAGAGGTTTAACTCCGGCTCCAGTAACACCATTCACTCTCGATGGTCGCGTAGACTATGATGCCATTCAGCGCCTCGGCAACTGGCTCGGCAGCATCGACGGTGTGAAAGGTCTGGTGGTTCTGGGACACGCAGGGGAAGGGACTTTTCTTACCCAGGAAGAGCAAGCGAATGTGATCCGCGCATTTGTGAAGTCCGTGGATGATAAGCTTCCTATTATCGCCGGTATCACCGGTGAAGGGACGGAAGTCGCTGCGCTGGAGGCTAAGCGTGCTGTTGCCGCTGGTGCCTCCGCCGGTTTACTCTATCCTTCACACGGTTGGCTGCGTTTTGGCTATCAGGATGGCGCTCCTCAGGATCGCTACCGCGTTGTTTATGAAGAAAGTGGCCTACCGCTGATTCTTTTCCAGTATCCGGATGTCACTAAAGCCACCTACAATCTGCAAACGCTGCTGGATATCTCCGCGCAGCCGGGCGTATTTGCCATGAAGAATGGCGTGCGTAATATGCGCCGCTGGGATACTGAAATTCCGGTTATTCGTCGCGAGCGTCCGGATCTGCAAATCTTAAGCTGCCACGATGAATATCTACTGCATACCGCCTTTGATGTTGATGGCTTCCTGGTCGGCTACGGTAATATCGCGCCTGAACCGTTAATTGAAATGATTAAGGCGGGTAAAGCGGGCGACTACGTTAAAGCGCGTCAGCTGCACGATCGTCTGCTGCCGGTTACCAGAAGCGTGTATCATCGCGGTTCTCACATGGAAGGTACCGTTGCCCTTAAACATGCCCTGGTTGCGCGCGGGATCCTTGAACATGCTACCGTTCGCTCTCCTCTTCTGCCGCTCGAAAACGGGGCTGAGAAAGAGATCCACGACGCAATGCGCGCCGCTGAGCTGGGTCGTGTCCGTTAATTTAGTCTGATTCTGCTGTTAATCCGCAATACAGAAATATGTGTTACTGCATTGCGGATAATATATACCTCGCCCCGGTATCTTTTAATACTCTTCATCTTAACGCTGGGGCTTTCACCTCTGTATATTCCCAAGGTGATTTATGAAACTATTGAGCTTTCGCGTTAATAATAAAAATAAATATGGACTGGTGACCACTGACGGCGTCACTGACCTGCAGACGCTGTTCCCTCAATATGACAGCCTGCTTGAATTTATACCGCACCTTTATCTTCTTGATACTCTGCCGCCGTCTGCTAAAAAAGCGAATTATTCCTTCGACGAGATAGTTTTCCTGCCAGTCATTACTGACCCGAAAAAAATAATCTGCGCTGGCGTGAATTATCGCGATAAAGACGTTACGTGTAATGAGAGGCCCTCTAATCCTGTGCTATTCATCCGTTTTGCTGATTCACAGACCGGGCATCTGGCGCCGTTACTCAAGCCGGAGTGCAGCAATGAGTTTGACTATGAAGGCGAAATGGCTCTGGTGATAGGCCGTCGGGGACGCAATATCCCTCAGCAGGAGGCGCTACAGTATGTTGCCGGCTATAGCTGCTATATGGATGGCTCCGTGCGCGACTGGCAGCATGCCTGCTTTACCGGCGGGAAAAACTGGCCAGCAACCGGTGGTTTCGGCCCCTGGCTGGTGACTGCGGATGACATCCCCGATCCGCAAAATTTAAATATCACCACCCGGCTTAATGGCCAAACGGTGCAGCAGGATAATACGAACTGTATGGTGCACTCAATTGCAGAGCTAATTGCGTATATCAGCACGTTCAGCGCGCTCTCTCCGGGAGATGTGATCCTGACCGGCACCCCCGGTGGCATCGGGAAAAAACGTACGCCGCCGCTTTTTATGCGCCCCGGGGATAGGGTTGAAGTCGAGATTGAGCAAATCGGATGCCTGATTAACACCGTGTACAGTGATGCCGCTGTATCGCGATAAGTTGTCGTTCACAGGCTGTTTATATCCAGAGACATTGTGAAAGCGCGTTTGCCCGGCGGCCAGGACTTGCAGGCCAGTTAATCATTTATAGGGTTAATACCGGACAGGGAGCCGTGGAGGCGATTTATGGTATTGGTTCAGTTTCTGGTGGTGCTGCTGTTTCTGTACATCGGCATGCGGGTTGGGGGTATCGGTGTGGGGTTTGCCGGCGGAGCTGGCGTGATTGTCCTCAGCGTGCTCGGCGCCACGCCGGGTGATATGCCGATGCTGGTTATAGTGTTTATCATGGTCGTGATCGTGGCGATTGCTGCTATGCAGGAGGCCGGCGGTATTGAGTATCTTGTTGATCTCACAGAGCGCCTGCTGCGTCGCTATCCGCGATTGTTAGTAATAACCGCGCCGCTTTCCACGTGGCTATTAACCATGATGGCCAGCACTGGGCAAGTCTCATTTGCCTGTATGCCAGTTATTGTTGGTGTCGCGAAAGAGAACAATATAAAACCCACCCGGGCTCTTGCTCTCTCCGTTAGCGCATCTTTGCTTGGTATTGTTGCGTCGCCCATTTCTGCGGCGGTGATTTTTTTCTCGGGGATACTGGAAAAAGGTCATTATGGCTGGAGTTATATTGAGCTAATCGCAGTATCAATACCATCCACCTTCCTTGCGCTGCTGGTCACGTCTCTTTTTTACCTGTTCTGGGACAGAATCCGCCAGCAGGATCGGCTATATGACAATCCTGTTCAGGTTAAGACAAGGAGTGAGCGGACAATACCGCCTTATGCCGGTCGTTCTGTGCTGATCTTTATCGTTGGGCTGGTTATGGTTCTGGTCTATGCGATTGTCACCAGTCCCAAATTAGGGCTGATAGCCAATCCGGTCATGAGCAGCGGACAGGCGCGAGTAGGAGTAATGATGGGCGTTGCGCTGCTGATTCTGGTGTACTGCCGGGTTAACGTACAAAAAATCCCATCCGGCTCGGTATTTAAAACCGGGATGACATCCTGTATTTGTATTCTCGGCGTAGCCTGGCTGGGCTCGACGTTTATGGACAGCAATCATCAGTGGTTGCAAAGTACAGTCTCTTCACACTTACTGGATTCGCCCGTTGTGTTAGCCCTCATCATTATGACAGTCTCGTGCTTCCTGTATTCCCAGGCGGCCTCAACGAAAATTCTGTTCCCTGTCGCGCTGAGTATGGGTATTGCTCCCGGGGTTTTAGTCGCCTGCTTCCCGGCAACGGCCTCTCTTTTTATTCTGCCAAACTATCCGACGCTACTGGCGGCGGTAGATCTGGATGATACAGGGTCAACCAAACTGGGCAGACATATTATCGACCATCCTTTCTTACTGCCTGGCCTGGCATCGGTACTGCTTTCCATCCTCTTTGCTGCGGGGCTGGCTTTTTTGATTCAGTGAACCATATCAATCTTTCATTTCGTACTGAAAAACGGATATGAGTAATATCGCTATTGTAGATATATGTTGACGAAAACGACTTACACATGCAGTTACACGAAAAAAGCATGATATAAACGAAGAAATTTTACCTGAGCTTCCTGCGCCAGCTTTTCTTCCTGCTTCGCTTTACCTGGGTCGCTCCCCCCAGCGATACCCCGTTTAGCTTCGTCCCGCCTTGCTCTGGCATCGGAAAGCGATACTTCAGGATATTCCCCCAATCATGCGCGTATTTTGGGAAATATCAGTGGACGTCAGAATACTATCGAGAGTGCCAGATAGGGCGGTAACAGGAGCCGACAAACAAGATCAATAAATTGATTTTATTGAATAAATTAATATCGAAGAATAAACCTATACACACACCTATACACATTGGCGAATGCGTTCGTTTTTCATACACCCTCTTCAGGCCAAAATCTGGACACGAGTTCTACTCACTTCCACAATGATCAACCCCACTTATCAACATAAGCTGTTACGCCAAATCGATGCTATCAAGGTCGAAGCGTTAAACCTAAATCCCATGGAAAAACATTGATGTATGAGGTGCTTGAAACTGCAGCCCAGTTGATTTTTACATCTTGTGAGCTGCTCAGAAGAGTTTCACGATCACTATCCCATTCGAAATCACTCGGTAACAACTGCCCAGGGGCATGAGGCGACAATGCCCCAAAGGCAACATAACTCCATGCTCCTGGCGGTCCTTCTCTTCCCGAAACGACAAGTTCTTGATGCCTTAAGGATTCCCTATACTCCAAAGTTAAGTGTTCCTCTTCCATAAGATCTTTTAGGGTTAATTTTCCCAACGGTGGGCAGCAAAGGTGCCAAGAAGGAAATTCGAAAGTTGTATCATGGTCAATCAATGCCACTGCGATGGTTTCGATAGAATCATTTGAGTCGAATGTCAGAGAAACCAGTGAGTCTGAAAACCTATATCCCCACCATTTATCGCCTATGCGGTTAGGAACACCTAATTGCTGTTCAACCCAGCGAGATGGAGCACCAAGCTCTATACCTGTGAATATATTTTCAGGTGTTCTACGTCGTTCGATACGAACATTAGGTCTTGCTAACTTTGCCCTTAAAAAACGAACGCCATGCTTACTCATTGCAAGCCAAATGAGTGCTACACCACCAACAAAACTTCCGACTGCATTAATCATAATATCCTTAACAGGTATATGAGCTAATAGCATCTGCAATTGCACAATCCAAGCATCCTGCGCCATTGTTAACCTCATTGAATGCGGACGATTTGACCGCCCTTAATATTTTAAAAATTACTTTCAACAGAATACCGTGAACACGGTACAGAATTATATGACAGTGAGCAGGCTGTAGAGGATGATAAAAAAGTTTTTTTAGGTTTTACTGTTCACACTGTTCACCTCTGGTTTTTTATCAATAATTTCATGGTGATACAGGGTGAATATACGGTGAAGGGTGAACAGTGGTGAACAGACGGTGAACAGTCAGACCCTCAACTGTTCACCCTTTATCTTGCTGTATTACTTATCTTTTTCTTTTCAGTGAACAGTAGTGAATAGTTATAAGTAAAAAAACAAACAGTGAGTAAGGTTTTCCTGAGACCTTTCTCTGGCCAGCCGGGTTTTAAGGTCTGTTTGTGCCATTTTTGCCACAACGGCAATGAATCGTGTTGTTGTGTCTGGCGCGGCAGAATCTCCTCAGATTGAAACGAAGAGGAGACCCGACATGACTCAGACTGCTGTTATTCCCGACTACCTTAAACCTGCAATGGAACGCCTTGAGACTGCCCGCTCGGCGCATCTCGCCAATGCCAGCCGTATGGATGAAACCACGACGGCCATCAGCCAGGTGCAAACGCAAAAAAATGAACTGGAGCAGGAAAACGGCAATGGTTCCGGCGCATGGCGCGCCGCCTTTCGTGCCGGTGGTGCTGTCATTACCGACGAGCTGAAACAACGCCATCTGGCGCGCGTAGCACGGCGGGAGCTGGCGCAGGAATGTGACAATATGGCTGAGGTTCTGTCTTTCGAGCTGGACAGGCTCAAAGGAGCCTGTGACCGCACGGCCAGAGCATACCGTCAGGCACATCACGGCGTCCTCAGTCAGTATGCAGAGCATGAACTCGATGCTGCCCTGCGTGAAAGCTGCGGTGCCCTCATCAGAGCAATGAAACTCAACATACTGGTTCTGAATAATCCGCTTGCTAATACGACCGGGCATCAGGGATATATCGAACCGGAAAAAGTTGTAATGCAGCAGGTGAAAGCGTGGCTTGAACAGGCCGTAAAGGGCTGCAATATCCGTCTGACCGATGAACCGGTGCTGTTTAAAACAGGGCTGTCGGCTTCCACTCTGCCGCATATGGAACATGACGTTGCGACCACGCCCGGTCAGCGGAAAGTCTGGCAGGAAAAAATGCGGGAACGTGAAGCTGACCTGAAAGCACGGGGGTTACTGTCATGATGCGCTGTCCTTTCTGCCGCACTGCGGCCCACGTTCGCACCAGCCGCTATATGTCTGACAGCGTCAAAGAGAGTTACCTGCAGTGCCAGAATGTGCACTGCTCGGCGACATTTAAAACGCATGAGTCCATCTTTGAAGTGATACGTTCGCCGGTCGTCGATGAGAAACCCGCGCCGGTGCCGACAGCCCCCGTGGCACCCCGTCGGGTAAAAAGCTGCTACAGCTCGCCGTTCCGCCATTAATCAGGAGAGACAACCCGTGACCACCCTGACCTTAAAGCAGGCCTATGAAGCCTGTCAGACGAACAAAACCGCGTGGCTGAACCGTAAAACCGAACTGGCCGCCGCAGAGCAGGAATATCAGGAATTATTGCTGGATGACAACGCATCAGGCTCCCGCAGATTACAGACGCTGCTTGACCTGATTGACGTCAAAAAATGGGAGGTCAATCACGCCGCCGGTCGCTACATCTTCTCGCATGAGGAGGTGCAGCGCATCAGCATCCGTAACCGACTACATGATTTTATGCAGCAGAACGGCGCAGAGCTGACCGCCGCACTGGCACCGGAGCTGATGGGGATTAAAAACCAGCCCGCGATGATAAAAAATCGCGCGCTTGGCCGTTCAGTCTCTTTCCTGAGAGAAGCTCTTTCCGTCTGGCTGACCGCTGGAAATGACATTAATTATTCTGCACAGGATAAAGATATTTTAACGGCCATCGGATACAGGCCTGACGCGCCTTCGCGGGATGATAATCGTGAAAAATTCACCCCTGTACAGAACATGATTTACACCTGTCGACGCGCCGAACTGGCCGCGCAGTAGCCTGTCAAAAAATCCCCGTAAATCCCGCTATTTTTAACGAAATAAGCCATGCATCCATAAGGTGCATGGTTTTGCATGCGTTTTCTCGCTCCGGCATGCCAGACCAGCGCCAGTCGTGGCGCGGCCTGAATCTACCTTTGCACCTGCATTAAAAGCGGCCCATTAAGCGGGCAGGCGTGGCGGGGAGAGCATTGCGCGCTAAGGCTGATATTATAATTTTCTTTAATTCTATTTGGTATTTTGGCTTTATTCGTCAGAAGGAACATTTAGAAACAGACCACTACAATGGATTGTAGCGGTCTGCATGATATCTAGCGTTGCATTTCAGTTACTATGAAATTTTCCTCTGTAATAGAATTCATTATCTCAAAGTACAATTCTTCAGGTTGAATAAACGCCAACTCTTTGCAAAGGTTGACAATGGTATCACTATAAGTGATACCCATCCGAGGATTAAAAAGCTCAAACCTCTTGATGTTTCTTTTGTTTTTTGAGTAAAAGTTTAAGGTGAAATATATTAGCACCTGTCTAAGATCGTAAACACTAAACTTCCTATCTCCTGATTTTATTTCCACAAGAACATTTGAATAATAAATATCGCCATATGAATTATTTATTACTCCGCATCCATCGAATTGTGGAGACACTTCAATTTGGTTTTCCATTCCATATCGAGACAAAATGTTTCTTGCTATTTCCCTTATGGTATTGTACTCAATCATGCTTAAGGGTAGCTTGAAGTTAGAACCGTAAGCGAACCGCTGTAGATATTCTTTTGTTTTTTCAAAAACAGCCTGAAAATCAGCATGATGAAAGATATCATGTGCTGAAAGAATATTTCTGTCTAACGAATCATTCTGTATTGCCGTATATAAATTAAATGCGCACTCATTGACAAAGACGTTATTTGACCTATTAGCGCTGTCATCTAGAGGAGGATAAACGTCCTCGATGAGACTGCCGTTAATGATGCGTATGAAATTATTAGCATTTGGAAGCAATTGATTCCAAAATGAAGTGAATTTTCGAGAAAACGTTAATTCAGATATCATAGCGCATCCTCAAGATTTCTTGCAGTATGCCTTTTACTTGCCCAATCCCTGTAAATCACCTCTACAAAGTTGAATGTTTTCTTATTATGCTCTCTCCAGTGCCGTCCTTCATCACCTAAGATGTAACTGGAAACGATCAATAGTCTTCTCTGTAACGGATGCATTGCAGAGAAATTTTTTTTGATATCAGAAAGCCATGCGTAAGAATTAATTTTTGCCATTGACTGTGTAACTATGTTCTTGACTAAGATGCTTTCTGGATTGTTATTGTATATTTCACTAAGGATTAGGGTGGATTTTTCTGAATTTTCTTTTGAGAGCATTCGGGCTACATAGGCTAAGTTGAGCTCAGTACTCAAAATATATGAATCTCGTTTAATTAGTGTAGTTATTTTATCAAGAATAATATCTTTGGTTTCTGCGCTTAATTTTTGCCAGTTGGAGTTAGCCACTTGAATTATAGTTGTAAATATTGGATATAACTCATGCACGTTATTAAACATTACTTTGAAAGCACTACTTATTATTTCATCTGATGTTGCTGAGAATGCCTTTATCAAATGCTTGCTAAAAGATTGGTTAATTTTTGATTTTTGTAACTCACTACTCAGCATAGCTAACAAGTCAAAATCTTTTAAAGATTCCTTTATCTCTTCATATTCCTCTATCGCATTTGCTGAGTAAGGATCGAATCTTATAGGAAGACTCATAAATTTAGCCTTCATAGGAGATTCTTCATCTTCATCATTACCATGCAATTTAGCTTTAGTTACTGAAAGGAACTCTTCTTTAGTAACAATATTGGTTTTTTGTTTCTGTAAAGTTAGCCCTTCATTTTCCATCAGTTTTTTACTGAGCAAAGTTAAAATCTTATGAGCATCCTCTCTAGAGTTACAAAAAATAACAAAGTCGTCGACATAACGCTTATAGTTAATTCTATTCATAGACAATAATTTATCAATAGAATCTAGAGCTAGTTCTGCTAATATTCTAGAGGCAGGACATCCAACTGGTACTCCATATGATTTTGTTTCACTAAATGTCTGTAGTAATTTCTTGATTTTTCCAGAGTAATCTTTATTGGGGTCTACTCTATCTAACGCATTTTCTAAACGGTGGTGATAAATACGCGGATAGAAATCTGCTATATCGCATGTAAGTACATACTTTATTTCATCGTTAGAACATTCAGAGATACTGTCTTCTTGATATTTTCTCCAAGAGATATCTTTATCAAAAAGAGAACCCTCAGCAAGGTTTGGTTTAAAGCGATATGAATAAACCTGCGTTTTAGTAGATCTATTCCTTTCAATATCATCAGCGATTTTTAAAACTAATCCAAGGAAAAAAGCATTCCAGAATGGATCAATTTGGGTTGCCCACCTGTAACCATAATAACCAATACTTGAAAAGCTATTAATTATGTTTGGTGGAATCTCGATCCTTTTATTTTCAAAATCATTAAATGTTTGCATTAATGCAGTTTTTACTTTCTCCTTATCATCTTCAAATAACCGACTTTCAAATGGGTAAGGGAAGATATCTGTATCGCCGTGCTTTATAATATTTTCCAATGCAAGCTCAAAGCAATTTTCTAGTTTACTACTATCAAATTCGTTACTCATTCACAATCTCCTTAATCAAAATATAATCTGAATACCACTGCATCATATCACGGCGTTTATAAATATATTGAGCATGATTATACGTACCTCTAATATTATTCTTATCTATATGAGCAAGCTGTATTTCTATCCAAGCCGAATCATATCCTTTTTCGTGGAGGATAGTAGATAAGGAATGTCGAAATCCATGGCCAGTAAGTTTTCCACCATAACCAATACGCTTGATAACTTGGTTAATACTCGCCTCACTCATAGGCTTGTTAGGATCATTCCGCCCCGGAAAAACATAACGATAATTCCCTGACATGATCTTGAGTTCATTGAGTAAATCTAACGCCTGAGTAGACAATGGCACAAGATGTGACCTACGCATTTTCATCCTTTCTGCGGGAATTTCCCAAATAGCGTTATCCAGATCAAATTCTGACCATAAGGCCGCACGTAGTTCGATAGTTCTAACACCCGTAATCATGAGTCATTTCGTAGCAATCTGGACAAGCCGACTACCTGTGTAACTGTCTAAGGCACGTAGAAAATCCGGTATCTCATCAGCTTTTAGGAACGGGAAGTGATTGGATTGATGTACTTCGAGGGCGCTTGAGAGATCCGCTGCTGGGTTAAACTCAGCCCTTCCTGTAGCAATTGCATAGCGAAAAACCTCTGAACATCGCTGCCGCACTTTGCGCATTTTCTCCAACGCACCACGTTTCTCAATTTTACGCAGTACGTTCAGCAGCTCTAACGGTTTAATCTCTCCCACTGGCCTTGTTCCGACATAAGGAAAAATGTCGTTCTTAAACGCTTCCATGATGTCTGATGCATATCCCGCCGACCATTTAGCAGACTTAAGTTGATGCCACTCTCTGGCTATCTTTTCGAAGGCGTTCTCTGACTCTGTTTGCAGAGCCAGCTTTTGCTCTTTTCGAACCTCACTAGGATTCTTTCCTTCTGCCACAAGTTTTCGAGCTTCATCACGACGGGAACGAGCATCGGCAAGGGTTATCGTTGGGTAAACACCAAGCGAGATCATCTTGGGTTTACCAGCATAGCGATAGCGGAACCGCCAGCTCTTGCTTCCATTAGGTTCAATAAGCAATGACAAGCCTTGCCCATCCCCAAGCGTATAGGGTTTATCTTCAGGCTTAGCGCGGCGAATCTGCATATCGTTTAAAGGCATGTGTATAGGAATCCAGGACCGAACAGAAACATATACACAATCCTATACACATTTCTTATCGGATTCTACTGGATGGCTGCGGACGATGATGGACTAAAAAGCGGTAAAATCGTTATAAATCAGGGTATTTATGGATAAATACAGACGTTTGGGGAAGTTGAGATGGTGCCGGTAATAGGAGTCGAACCTACGACCTTCGCATTACGAATGCGCTGCTCTACCAACTGAGCTATACCGGCCTGGGAAACGTGCGCAGGAACCTGAGCACGGGCTAAAGAGTAAGGAAAAGCGAGGAAGGCGTCAACTGTCAGCCGTGTCGGCTGCTGCTTTTTACAGCATCCTCCGCTGAATTCTGAGTTTGCGCTTTCCCCCTGCCCTGCTACCGCTACGCCGCGCATCGGGTTATGCTTTGGGTATGGAAAAGCTAACTGAACTGAAGCGGGCTCGTCGCCTGGCGCTGGCCCTGCTGTTGATTGCCGTGGCCGTGTTTGTCACCACGCTGTTTTTGCCACCGGCACGCTGGGTCAGCGCCGTGAAGGCCACGGCGGAAGCCGCCATGGTAGGGGCGCTGGCCGACTGGTTTGCCGTAGTGGCGCTGTTCCGCCGGGTGCCGATTCCCTTTATCTCCCGCCATACCGCTATTATCCCCCGCAAGAAGGATCGCATCGGCGATAATCTGGGACAGTTTATTCGCGAAAAGTTTCTGGATACCCGGTCGCTGGTGCAACTGATTCGCCACTACGATCCGATACGAGCCATTGGTAGCTGGCTGAGCCGACCGGCCAATGCACGGCGGCTGGGCGGCCATCTGCTACAGGTGATGGGCGGCTTTCTCGATCTGGCCGACGATGCCCGTATTCAGCGCCTGCTGCGGCGCGCCGTGCATCGCGCCATCGATAATGTGGATCTGACTCAATCCAGCGCGATGGTGCTGGAAAGTATGACGAAGGATAACCGCCATCAGGCGCTGCTCGATGCCCTGATAGGCCAGTTAATTAACCTGGTGAATCGCGATGGCACCCGGGAATTCCTGGCGCGCCAGATCGTGCGCTGGCTGGAAACCGAACACCCACGTAAGGCCCGGGTGCTGCCCACCGAATGGCTGGGGGAACACAGCGCCGAGTTGGCAGCCAGTATCGCCAATGCGCTGCTGGACGACATCAGCCACGACAGCGGGCATCAGATTCGCCACGCCTTCGACAGCGCCACTCAAAAGCTTATCGATAAACTGAAGCATGACCCTGAAATGGCTACCAGGGCCGATAACATCAAGACCTGGCTGAAAGAAGACGCCGCCTTTAACCGCTATATCGGCGAGCTGTGGGGCGATCTGCGCGGCTGGCTAAAGCGGGATATGCAGTCGGATGACCCGGTAACCGGTCAGCGTATTGCCAGGGCCGGGCAGTGGTTCGGGGAAGCGCTGATCGAGGATAACGCGCTGCGTGCCTCACTGAATGAGCATCTGGAGCAGGCCGCCGCTCAAGTCGCCCCCGACTTCGCGACCTTCCTGACCCGCCACATTAGTGATACGGTCCGCAGTTGGGATGCCCGCGAAATGTCCGAGCAGATCGAGCTGAATGTCGGTAAGGATCTGCAATTTATCCGCATAAACGGTACCCTGGTGGGGGGCGCCATTGGGTTGATCCTCTGGCTGCTGTCGCAGATTCCAACGCTACTGGATATCGCGCCGCGATAAAAAAGGCGTCCCGAAGGACGCCTGTGCCTGACTGAACAGGGATATTAACCGCGGATGGTGTCGTCGCCGTAGCCAATCCACTTATAGGTGGTCAGCGCTTCCAACCCCATGGGGCCACGCGCGTGCAGCTTCTGGGTGCTGACCGCGACTTCCGCTCCCAGGCCAAACTGGCCGCCGTCGGTAAAGCGGGTAGAGGCGTTCACATAGACCGCCGAAGAGTCTACCGCGTTAACGAAACGTTCAGCACTGCGCATATCGCGGGTCAGAATCGCATCCGAATGCTGGGTACCGTGCAGACGGATATGGTCAATAGCGCCGTCCAGGTCATCCACCAGGCAGACATTAAGGTCCAGAGACAGGAACTCGTCATCCAGTTCTTCCGGTTTCTGGGGCACCACCTGCGCCGGTCCCTCTTCCAGTTCCGCCAGCGCTGCGCGGTCGGCATGCAGGGTCACGCCCTTTTCCGCCATACGCTGGCTTAAAGCTGGCAGAAATTCTTTGGCAATCGCGCGGTGCACCAGCAGGGTCTCTACAGTGTTGCAGGTGCTCGGACGCTGGGTCTTGGCATTGGTGATGATATCCAGCGCCGGTTCAAACTCCATGCTCCGATCCATAAAGATATGACAGACGCCAATACCGCCGGTAATCACCGGGATAGTGGACTGTTCGCGGCACAGCTTGTGCAGCCCGGCACCGCCGCGTGGGATCAGCATGTCGATATAGCGGTCCATCTTCAGCATTTCGGCCACCAGCGCGCGATCCGGGCTTTCGATCGCCTGCACCGCACCGGCAGGCAGGCCACAGGCTTCCAGCGCGCTCTGAATCACTTTTACAGTGGCGGCATTGGTGCGGTAAGTCTCTTTACCGCCGCGCAGAATCACGGCATTACCGGTCTTCAGGCACAGAGAGGCGACATCGATGGTGACGTTAGGACGCGCCTCGTAGATAACTCCCACCACGCCAAGCGGCACCCGGCGCCGTTCCAGACGCAGGCCGCTGTCCAGCGGACCGCCGTCGATAAGCTGCCCCACCGGATCGGCCAACTGGCAGACCTTACGCACGTCGTCGGCTATCCCCTTCAGCCGCTGCGGCGTTAACGCCAGGCGATCGAGCATCGCCTCACTCAGGCCGTTCTCACGCGCCAGAGCCAGATCCTGCTCATTAGCCGCCAGAATCTCATCGGCCTGGGCTTCCAGCTGGTCAGCAATACGCACCAGCACGCGATTTTTTTCCGGGCCCGATAGCTGAGCCAGTTGATAAGAGGCCTCTTTTGCCGCTTTACCCATTTGTTCCAGCATTAGCCTCTCCTTAAATAACGATCATATCGTCCCGGTGCATGGCAACCGGGCCATATTCATAGCCCAGAATCGCGTCGATCTCCTGGGAATGGTGGCCGGCGATGCGGCGCAGAGCGTCGCTGTTATAGCGGGTAACGCCATGAGCGATATCGCGTCCGTCAAGACTGAGAATACGAATAACCTCACCGCGGGAAAAATCGCCGTCGATGGTGCGAATACCGGAAGGCAGTAGCGAACTGCCGCGGCTAAGAATGGCGTTCAGGGCGCCGTCATCGATGGTGATATCCCCCACCGCTGGCGCGCCAAACAGCCAGCGCTTGCGGCTTTCCAGCGGCGATTCCTCAGCCAGGAAGCGGGTACCGACCGATACGCCTTTCGCAACGTCCTCAATCACGTCCGGCAGGCTGCCGGAAGCAATAACCACCTCGATACCGGCGCGGCAGGCCACATCCGCCGCCTGCAGTTTGGTACCCATACCGCCGGTACCCAGCCCGGAAACGCTGTCTCCGGCAATAGCGCGCAGCGCGTCATCCACACCCTGCACCTCTTTAATCAGTTCAGCGGTGGGATCGGTACGCGGATCGGCAGTGAACAACCCCTGCTGGTCGGTCAGCAACAGCAATCGGTCGGCGCCGCCCAGAATGGCTGCCAGCGCGGAAAGGTTATCGTTGTCACCTACCTTGCTCTCTGCCGTCGCCACTGCGTCGTTTTCATTAATAATCGGGACGATATTGTTATCCAGCAGGGAGCGCAGCATATCGCGCGCGTTCAGGAAGCGTTCGCGATCGTCCATATCGGCACGGGTCAACAACATCTGACCAACGTGAATACCGTAGATGGAAAAGAACTGTTCCCAAAGCTGGATCAGGCGGATCTGACCCACCGCCGCCAGCAACTGGCGGGAGGCGATAGTCTGTGGCAACTCAGGGAATCCCAGGTGCTCACGGCCGGCGGCAACGCCCCCGGAGGTGACGATAATGATGCGGTGTCCTGCTGCGTGCAGATGGGCGCACTGGCGCACCAGCTCCACAATATGGGCACGATTCAGACGGCGTGAGCCGCCGGTGAGTACGCTTGTGCCAAGCTTAACTACCAGAGTCTGGCTATCGCTCATAGTGTTTTGCCATTTTGATCAGGGAAAAAGGGAAGAGCTGTGCATGTTGTTTTATCAGGTGTCGCGCACCTTGCCAACAGGCGGGGGGAGAAAAGGAAGTGAATACGCGGGAGTAGCGGCTTACGTCGCAATATAAGATGACAGGCCTCCTGTAACTATCAGATTGAAAGATATGAAAAACGCCAGTCAGTGCTGGCGTTTTACGCGGTCAGGCGCGGATCTTTACCGGCTCTTCAATAAAGCCCTGCGCCGGAACCAGTTCGAATGAAAGCTCGGTCAGTAGCGCCTCCAGGCGCCCGTGAAAACTGCGCAACGCCTGCGCGACCTTCTGCTCGACCTCTTTATCTTTGATGGTGACCGGTACCCAGACTCCCTCTTTATCGAACAGGCCAAACTTCCAGGTGTAGTGGAACTGTTTGTCGACAGCGGTCAGCTCCATCCACCATCCCCAGAATTCACGCAGCTCGGGGGCGGGTTTTACGTTAACGCAGACAGCAAGGCAGTCGAAGAAAAAGCGGTTATCTTCGCACTTCTCCTCCCGGATATAGGGGCCAAGCGCGGTGAATTTTTTGATCAGTCGACTCTTCGGGTATCCACTCGGTAACGTCATTGCGATCTCCTTTTGTGAACCCCCAGTTTTATCAAACATAAGAAATTTCGCAACAACGGGACCCACAATTCGGCACATTTCCAATCCCCACACAACCAGTATGAAAATCGCTAAAAACCGCGCCAGAACGCTACTTCAGGCGCTTCGCCAGCCAGTCGGTAATCTCACTCAGCGCTTTATCAAAATTCAGAAAAAGTGGACTGAACGGAATGTTAAGCACCTTACCGTCGGCCGAGGACGAAGCGATTAACCGAGAATCCTGTTCCGGGCTGAAGGGATCGCGCTCCCAGAAACCGGACAGCATCGGCGTAGGGCAACGGCGCCCCAGCAGTCCCTGGGTCTTCAGCGAGTAGCGATTCAGCTCCACCCGTAGCGCTTCATCAGAAGCATCGATCATGCCCAGGCGGCTGGCCAGTACGTCAATATACATTTCCGGCACCCGCTGCTGGCGTTCAAATTCGCTTAGCAGAGAGTGCACCACCGGCCCCAGACAGGCCACCGCACGCAGGCGTGGCGATTCCAGATAGCCCAGACGTACCGCCACGTTGGCGCCAAAGCGGAAGCCGAAAGCCGCCACCCGGGTGTGATCAACCCAGGGCACCTCCGGTAGCGCACGCAGCACCTGCTGATGCAACAGGCTGGAATCCTGAGTCAGTTTCCATTTGGAAGAGAAGCCCACCGAGGGCATGTCGATAGTCAGCATGGCAATGCCCGCAGGCGCCAGATAGTGTTCAAACAGGCGATAGTAGTCGCTCTGCAGAGCATCCAGACCGCCGCACAGCAGCACGGTCGGAAACGGCCCCTCCTGCCCTTTCGGCATATGCAGGAAGCCCGTGATATCGCTACCGCCGGGCATCGAAAAGGTCAGCTCCCGCAGCCCGCCGGACAGACGTGGCGCCGCCTCTTCATACGCGTTGTTGGCCAGCACCTGGGCCTGCTCGGCCAGGTCGTCACCTTTCAGGTGGGGATAGGCGGCAATGCTGTAGAGATTAGCGGCCATCAGCCACTGCTTGCCGCACAATTCGGGATCCTGCTGCTGACCCGCGCGCTGCTGCCATAGCATGGCCTGTTTCGACCACTCGTAGATCCAGTTGCCGCTGCGATAACCAACGACGGTATCGTAATAGTCGTCATTGGTATGTTCGGCCTGGCTTGTGGCAATGCGGCTCTGAACGTCCATGATCTCCAGCGGATCCACGCCGCGCCAGATCCAAAGCAGGCGGTTAATCAGGCGATACCAGTGGGGTTCGGTACGGCCGTCCAGCGGCGACTGAACCTCCTCTCTCTTGTGATGGCGAGCGCGTCGCACCAGAGTCGAGGTTTCCGGGTGTTTAAAGCGGGGTTTGAAGAGATCTTCGCTGAGGTTGCGCTTCGACATGGCGACCCTTTCTCCCTAAAACGGATAAGCAGGCCTATTGTACTCGCTGTCGCCGTGTTAAAAAACAGACGCCCGGTAAAGCCGGGCGTCTGTTGCACATTTATTTTAGGGATTAACGGCCAGCCAGCGGCGGCACGAATGCAACGCCCATATCCCAGGGCTGCTCAATCCAGGTGTTCTGCGGAATATCGATTTCGTAATCATCCACCAGCGGCTTACCGGCTGGCTTAGCGAAGATGGTGACAAAATGCGCCTTCGGATACATTTCACGAATTGCGACTGCGGTACCGCCGGTATCCACCAGATCGTCGATAACGATAAAGCCTTCACCGTCGCCTTCGGCACGCTTCAGGACTTTCATTTCGCGCTGGTTATCGTGGTCGTAGCTGGAGATACATACGGTATCGACATGGCGAATACCCAGTTCGCGCGCCAGCAGCGCAGCCGGTACCAGGCCACCGCGGCTGACCGCGATAATGCCTGTCCACTGCTCAGCTGGCAGCAGACGGCTGGCCAGCTTGCGGGCGTGAATCTGCAACATGTCCCAGGTGACGACGTATTTTTCGCTCATGTGATGTATCCCGGCCTATCAATAACGGCTCAAAAAGTATTCTAATGGAATCAGGTTGCGCGAAATTATAGTGACCTGAGACACCAAACACCAGCCTCAGTTGCGCAACGGCGCGGTTTTTAGGCTTTCACTCCCCCGGAAAGCCAGAGAAAGTGGTATCCTCAGGTAATCGCGCGGGATGAGGCCCGCGGTACATTTTTATCCGGTAACCCCGCGACCTGGCACTACTTTTATCGCCGGTCAACGTCAAGGAGACGCATTGTGTCTGAACTGTCTCAACTCTCCCCGCAGCCGCTGTGGGATATTTTCGCCAAAATCTGTTCCATTCCTCACCCCTCTTACCACGAAGAGCAACTGGCGCAGCATATTCTCGACTGGGCGAAAGAGAAGAGCCTGCACGCGGAACGCGATCGGGCTGGCAATATCCTGATCCGCAAAGCGGCGACGCCGGGCATGGAAAACCGCAAGCCGGTCGCGCTCCAGGCGCACCTGGATATGGTTCCCCAGAAAAATAACGATACCGAACATGACTTCGCTAAAGATCCCATCCGCCCGTACATCGACGGCGAGTGGGTCAAAGCACGCGGCACGACGCTGGGAGCTGATAACGGTATCGGTATGGCGTCCGCGCTGGCGGTACTGGCAGATGATCGCGTTGAGCACGGTCCGCTGGAAGTGCTGCTGACCATGACCGAAGAAGCGGGTATGGACGGCGCCTTTGCGCTACAGCCCAACTGGCTGCAGGCGGATATTTTGATCAATACCGATTCCGAAGAAGAGGGCGAAATCTACATGGGTTGCGCAGGCGGCGTCGACGCCATCTCAACCCTGCCCCTGACCCGCGAAGCGCTGCCCGATGGTTTCGAGACCGTTAAACTGACCCTGAAGGGGCTGAAAGGCGGCCACTCCGGCGCCGAAATCCATCTGGGACTGGGCAATGCCAATAAACTGCTGGCCCGCTTCCTGAACGAGCAGGCGCCGCAGTTGGATTTGCGTCTTATCGATTTCACCGGCGGTACGCTGCGCAACGCCATTCCGCGTGAAGCCTTTGCCACCCTGGCAGTCAGTAAAACCCAGGCGGGCGAGCTGAAACAGCGAGTTGAGGCTTATCTGGCGGTGCTGCAAAATGAGCTTTCTCAGGTTGAGAAAAACCTGACCCTGCTGCTCGAACCGGTTCAGGCAGAGAGTCAACCGCTGGACGCTCGCAGCCGCGACGCTTTCCTGAATCTGCTAAACGCCACGCCGAACGGCGTAATTCGTAACTCCGACGTGGTGAAAGGCGTAGTGGAAACCTCTCTGAACGTGGGCGTAGTGACCACTGAAGGCGATCAGGCTCAGATTATCTGCCTGATCCGTTCGCTGATCGACAGCGGTAAAGAGTATGTGGTGAGCATGCTCTCTTCCCTCAATGTCCTGGCGGGCGCCACACTTGAGGCGAAAGGCAGCTATCCTGGCTGGCAGCCGGACGACAAGTCGCCAGTCATGCAGCTGGTGCGTGAAACCTATCAGCGTCTGTTTAACAAGACGCCGAACATTATGGTCATCCACGCCGGTCTGGAGTGTGGTCTGTTTAAGAAACCTTATCCGGAGATGGATATGGTTTCTATCGGTCCGACCATTACCGGTCCGCACTCGCCGGACGAGCAGGTACACATCGAAAGCGTGGGCCTGTACTGGCAGTTGCTGACTGAACTGTTGAAGTCCATTCCAGCGAAGTAAGTCGTTACCAACCGGCTCCCCCGGGAGCCGGTCTTCCCTATAATCCCAGCACCAACTGGCGCTCCAGTTCTGGAGCCAGAAGCGTCACGTGCAGCCCCACCAGCCGGACACCGCGTCCGCCGCGCCGTTCATCCCAGGTTTTACGCGCCGTCGCCAGCAGATCCTCTTTATTCAGCCGCGGCCAGACATGCTCCTGGGTGGTTAACTGGAAGTCGTCGAATTTTAGCTTAATGCCCTGACGAGCGATGAGTAGATCGGGTTTCACCTTCGCCAGACGCCGCTCCAGTTCAGGGTAGAGCCGTTCAATGATCGCGACACACTCGTGCCATTCGTGAATATCCTGAGCCAGTGTGCGCTCCACGCCAACCGACTTACGCAGTCGGTCAGTATTCACTTCGCGTTGATCAATACCGTGGCTGCGCTCCCACAGCACCCGACCAAATTTACCAAAGCGCTTAAGCAATAGCGCAAGGTCACTGCGCTGTACGTCGGCGCAGGTGCGCAATCCCATCTCCTCCAGGCGCGCCGCCGTGACCTTTCCCACCCCGGGAATTTTGGCAAGTTTCAGGTCCGCCAGAAAATCCCCCATCGATTCCGGCGTAATCACATACTGGCCGTCCGGCTTATTGAGATCGGAAGCGATTTTGGCAAGAAACTTAATGGGTGCAATACCGGCCGAGGCGGTCAGATTCAGCTCCCGGGCGATGGTGGCGCGAATTTCCCGGGCCATTAACGTGGCGGAGCCGTGGCAGTGCGTACTGTCAGTGACATCCAGATAGGCTTCATCCAGCGACAGCGGTTCAATACGCGCGGTATAACGGCTAAAGATTTCCCGAATATGGGCAGAAGCCTCTTTATAAGCGTCGAAACGCCCCGGCAACAGGGTCAGGTGTGGGCAGAGCTTAAGCGCCATGGCGGTGGGCATGGCGCTACGTACACCATATTTACGCGCCGGATAGTTGGCAGTGCTGATAACACCGCGCCGCTCCCGGCTACCGCCAATGGCCAGCGGAATATCACGCAGCGCCGGGTTATCCCGCATCTCGACGGCCGCAAAAAAGCAGTCCATATCGACATGAATGATCTTGCGCATAGTTCACCACCACAACTGTATATGCATACAGGATAGAAAAAGATACGCCGGACTGCAACGCTTTCCCGCCACTATCGGTGGCAAAAATGCGCCTTCTCCAGTGCATGGAGGGAAAAAGAGGTAAAAAGTCAGAAGATTAGATCGAGTGACAGGGAGGAAGAAGGCAAAAAAATAACAAGGCCCGGAAATGTTCCGGGCCTTCAGATATCGGGTTACAGAATCCGATCCTGCTCCAGCTTCTGCCGTCGCTCCGCCGCTGCGGTGCGCGCTTTACGGGCATCACAGGGCTCCGGACAGTCGCACACCTTTTCCAGGCCCAGTGAACCGATACCGCCACAGCTACCCTGCAACGACTTGCGTTTCACGATGTAGCCCAGCGACATACCCAGAATCACCAGAGCGAAGATGGCGAAGCTCGCCAGAAATACCGTTAGCATTTCGGCCTCCATCAGCCGCCGAAGTCGTCGAGCATGATGTTTTCATCCTCCACGCCGAGATCCTTCAGCATCTTAATCACCGCCGCGTTCATTACCGGCGGCCCACACATATAGAACTCACAATCTTCCGGTGCCGGATGATCGCGCAGATAGTTCTCATACAGAACATTGTGGATGAAGCCGGTATGACCCGTCCAGTTATCCTCTTCCAGCGGCTCAGAGAGCGCAACGTGGAAGGTGAAGTTCGGATTTTCACGCGCCAGCTGTTCGAACTCGTCCTGATAAAACATTTCGCGCAGCGAACGGGCGCCGTACCAGAAGCTGATCTTACGCTTGCTACTCAGACGCTTAAGCTGGTCGAAGATATGGGAGCGCATTGGCGCCATACCGGCGCCACCGCCGATAAAGACCATCTCGGCTTCGGTCTCTTTCGCGAAGAATTCGCCAAACGGCCCGGAAATCGTCACCTTATCGCCCGGTTTCAGCGACCAGATATAGGAAGACATAATCCCCGGCGTGACATCAGGCAGGCGCGGCGGCGGCGTGGCGATACGCACGTTGAGCATAATAATGCCCTTCTCTTCCGGGTAGTTCGCCATGGAGTAGGCACGCACCACCTGCTCATTGCTTTCAGATACGTAGCGGAACAGGTTGAACTTGTCCCAGTCTTCACGATATTCATCCGGCACATCGAAGTCGGCATAGGCGACTTTATGGGGCGGGCATTCGATCTGAATGTACCCTCCGGCACGGAATGGCACCACTTCCCCTTCCGGGATCTTCAGTTTCAGCTCTTTGATGAAGGTAGCTTTGTTATCGTTAGAGATAACTTCGCACTCCCACTTCTTCACCCCGAAGATCTCTTCCGGCAGTTCGAGCTTCATATCGTGTTTTACCGCGACCTGACAGGCCAGACGACAGCCCTCTTTGGCTTCGCGTTTAGTGATATGCGAAAGCTCGGTCGGCAGGATATCGCCACCGCCTTCTTTGATTGTGACCCGGCACTGACCGCAGGAGCCGCCGCCGCCACAGGCTGAGGAGATAAAGATCCCCTGATCGGCCAGCGTGTTAAGCAGCTTACCGCCAGCCGGCGAATGGAACTGCTTGTCCGCTTCATTGTTGATCTCAATCAGCACGTCGCCGGAGTTCACCAGCTTTGAGCGGGCAAAGATAATCAGCAGCGCCAGCGCCAGTACGATCAGCGTAAACATGACTACGCCAAGAATAATTTCCATCAGTTACGCCCCTTATAGCTGCACACCGGAGAATGACATAAAGCCCAGCGCCATCAATCCGGTGGTAATAAAGGTGATCCCAAGCCCGCGCAGCCCTGCCGGCACGCTGGAGTATTTCATCTTTTCGCGAATACCCGCCAGCGCGACGATAGCCAGCATCCAGCCAATGCCGGAGCCCAGACCGTAGACGATGGATTCCGGGAAGTTGTAATCGCGCTGAACCATAAAGGAGACGCCGCCAAAGATGGCGCAGTTCACCGCAATCAACGGCAGGAAGATCCCCAGCGCGTTATAGAGCGACGGGAAGAAGCGATCGAGGATCATCTCCAGAATCTGCACCAGGGCTGCGATAACGCCGATAAAGGTGATGAAGTTCAGGAAGCTGAGATCCACCCCTTCCACCAGCGCGCCGTCGCGCAGCACCAGGTTATAGATCAGGTTGTTGACCGGCACCGAAATCGCCAGAACCACGGTCACCGCCACGCCCAGACCAAAGGCAGTAGAGACCTTCTTCGATACCGCCAGGAAGGTACACATCCCCAGGAAGAAGGCCAGCGCCATGTTCTCGACGAACACCGCACGTACGAACAGACTAATATAGTGAGCCATCACTTACTCCTTCTCCTGCTGTTGCGGCTTCAGGGTTCGTAGCGCCCAGATCAGCAGACCGATCAGGAAGAAGGCGCTGGGGGCCAGCAGGAACAGGCCGTTCGGCAGATACCAGCCGCCGTTCTGTACCGTATCCAGCACGGTGACGCCGAACAGCTTACCGCTGCCAAACAGCTCACGCACAAAGCCGACGACCAGCAGAATCGCCCCGTAACCCAGGCCATTACCGATACCATCCATAAAGCTCGCCAGCGGCGGCGACTTCATGGCATAAGCCTCGGCGCGGCCCATTACGATGCAGTTGGTAATAATCAGGCCAACGAACACCGACAGCTGCTTGGAGATCTCATACGCAAAGGCCCGCAGAATCTGATCCACCACGATAACCAGCGAAGCGATGATCGCCATCTGCACGATAATACGTACGCTACTGGGGATCTGCTTACGGATCATCGAAATAAACATACTGGAGAAAGCCGTGACCAGGGTCACGGCAATCGCCATCACGAAGGCGGTCTCCAGTTTGGTGGTTACCGCCAGCGCCGAGCAGATCCCAAGAATCTGCAGGGTGATGGGGTTATTTTCCACCAGCGGGCTGACAAGAACCCGCTTAACCTCTTTCATATCGCCCATTTCAGCCATTGTTGAGCACTCCTTCACGAACCTGTTTCAGGAAGGGACCAAAGCCGTTTTCCCCCATCCAGAAATCAAAACTGTGCTGTACGCCGTTAGAGGTCAGCGTCGCGCCGGACAGACCGTCCACCGCGTACTCGTCTCCCGGACGAGCGCTGCCTTTCATCACGCGAATCGCAGGCTTGCCCTGGTCATCCAGCACCTTTTTGCCAATCCACTGACTGCGCCAGCTCGGGTTTTCCACTTCCCCACCCAGGCCCGGGGTTTCCCCCTGATCGTAGTAAGTAATGCCTTTCACGGTGCGGCCGTCGGTATCCAGCGCCACAAAGGCGTACATCATCGACCATAGTCCGTTGCCGTAAATCGGTAGCACCAGCTCTTGCACGTTTTTCTGCTCGTCGCGCACCAGATAGATTTCGACGATATTGCTACGGCGCTTGATGCCTGCCGGATCCTGGCTGGCGCTCAGGGTCATGCTCTGCTGCGGATCGCGCAGCGCCTTCGCGGGATCAAAGCTGGTTGGGTCTTTATCCAGCAGCTCACCGCTGGCCAAATCGAGCAGGCGCGGAGAAATACGCTCGCTATAGACGCTTTTCACATCATCGCCGGTCATGCCCGGCTGCATTAAGCCCGCCACGTCCAGAATGTTGCGCTGCTTATCGAGCTGTTTCTGCTCCTGCTGACGCGACTTAAGTCCTACCGCGGAGCCAGCCACCACCACCGAACAGACCAGGCAGAGAACCAGCACCACCAGCAGGGTTTTACCAATGGTATCGTTTCCTTTATTAGCCACGCGACTTCCTCCGCTTGATGTTGGCCTGCACCACCAGATAGTCAAACAGCGGCGCGAACAGGTTGGCGAACAGAATCGCCAGCATCATTCCTTCAGGATAGGCCGGGTTGACCACCCTAATCAGCACGCACATCACGCCGATCAGAATGCCGTAACTCCACTTGCCTCTATCGGTAAAGGAGGCGGAGACCGGGTCTGTCGCCATAAACATCATGCCGAAGGCGAAACCGCCCAACACCAGATGCCAGTACCACGGCATGGCGAACAGCGGGTTGGTGTCGGAGCCAATCGCGTTAAACAGCGCGGCAGTCGCGATCATCCCCAGCATCACGCCAGCGACGATACGCCAGGAGGCGATACGGGCGAACAGAATGATCGCGCCGCCAATCAGAATCATCAGCGTAGAGACTTCGCCAATAGAGCCCGGAATGTTGCCCAGGAAGGCGTCCATCCAGCTAACTGGTTGACCGGTCGCAACGTTGACCAGCGCCTCACCGCCGCCGCTAGCCCACTGGGAAAGCGGCGTAGCGCCGGAAAAACCATCCGCCGCGGTCCAGACCAGGTCGCCGGAGATCTGCGCCGGATAGGCAAAGAACAGGAAAGCGCGCCCCGCCAGCGCCGGGTTCAGGAAGTTACGCCCGGTGCCGCCGAAGATCTCTTTACCAATCACCACACCGAAGGAGATGCCCAGCGCCGCCTGCCACAGCGGCAGCGTCGGCGGAACGATCAGCGCAAACAGAATCGAGGTAACGAAGAAGCCTTCGTTAATTTCATGCTTGCGGATGATAGAGAACAGCACCTCCCAGAAGCCCCCGACCACAAATACCGTCATGTAGATGGGCAGGAAGAAGGCGGCGCCGATGACCATCATGCTTATCCAGCCGGCATCCGGGGCAAAACTGGCGCCCAGGAAATGCGCCAGCTGATAGTGCCAGTCTCCTGCGATAACCTGCTGTAGCTGCTCCGACCCATGAAGCTTGCCCAGCGCCTGGAGGGTCTGATGCCCAACGTTGTACATGCCCCAGAACATAGCCGGGAAGACCGAGAACCAGACCAGAATCATCATGCGCTTCAGGTCGATAGCGTCACGCACGTGGGATGCCCCGCGCGTCGCCGTGCCTGGCGTATAGAAGATGGTGGCCGCCGCTTCGTAGAGCGGATAATACTTAACCAGTTTGCCGCTGCCGGTAAAGTGCGGTTCCAGTTTTTCAATCAGATGCTTTAAGCCCATCGTTATCCTTCCTGCTCGATGCGGGTTAAGACCTCGCGCAGCACCGGGCCGTACTCATATTTTCCCGGGCAGACATAGGTACAGAGCGCCAGATCCTCTTCGTCCAGCTCCAGACAGCCCAGCGACTGGGCGCTATCGCCATCCCCAGCCAGCAGATCGCGCAGCAACATGGTGGGCAGGATATCGAGCGGCATCACCCGTTCATAGTTGCCGATGGGCACCATGGAACGCTCGCCGCCGTTGGTATCGGTGGAGAAGTTAAACAATTTATGCTTAAGGAAATGGCCTACTGTGGTGCGGGTGATGGAAAACTTGTCGCTCCCCGGCGCAACCCAGCCGAACAACTCTTTTTCACGCCCTTCTTTCAGCGCCGTTACCTGCAGGTGGAAACGCCCCAAAAAAGCGTGGGGACCGCTGGCCTGACGACCACTCAGCACCGAGCCGGAGATAATCCGGTTCTCCCCTTCCAGCAGTTCATTCGCGGTAAGCTGCTCCAGAGACGCGCCGAGCTGAGTGCGCAACAGGCGCGGACGCGCCACCTGCGGCCCCCCCAGTGCAACCACCCGCTCGGTCCACAGTTCGCCTTCGACGAACAGCTTGCCGATGGCGATCGCGTCCTGATAGTTCAGGTGCCAGACGCATTTCTGCAGGCTCACCGGCTCCAGGAAGTGAATATGGGTGCCCGGCAGCCCGGCGGGATGCGGACCGGCAAATTCATTGAAGGTGACCTGCGCGGCAGGATGCCCCCCCAGTTTGCCGCCGCCTGCCTGGCAGACGTGAACTTTACCGTCCGTCAGGCTTGTCAGCACGCTGAGGCCAGCGTCAAACATGGCGCGCTGCGCCTGGATAATCGGCTGAGGGTCGGCGGCCAGCGGGTTGGTATCCATGGCGGTCACGAAAATAGCTGCCGGAACGCTACCCGGCACCGGTGACTTGCTAAACGGGCGGGTACGCAACGCGGCCCATAGCCCGGAAACCAGCAGTTGCTGAGTCACGGTTTCGCGGGACAGCGACGCCAGCTGTGCCGGTTCATACTTATCAAAAGTAACCCGCTCATCGCCCTCAACGGCAATCACCACCGACTGCAATATCCGGCGTTCACCGCGGTTAATGGCTTCAATGGTACCGCTGGCCGGCGCGGTAAACATAACCCCAGGGTTCTTTTTATCTTCAAAGAGCGCTTGCCCTTTACGTACCCGATCCCCTTCGCGGATCAGCATAGAGGGACGCATGCCCACATATTCCTCTCCGAACACGGCCACGCGGTCAGGCATTGGCCCTTCGTCAATTCGCTGTTCCGGCTGGCCAGCGATTGGCAAATCAAGCCCTTTTTTAATTTTGATCATAAAGTCATCACGTATGGTTGATCGTTATCGCGCCGCCGCAATCAGGGAGGCGCCCGAGCGAATAAATTAATCGTGTCCGCCATACGGAAAAGAAGGAAGGTGGCATCATGACCACAGAGGTTCACCGAGCATGAACACTGGAAAAGCGTCCGTTCTATTCCGCACATCATCATCGCGGCCGATTTTAGCATTAATTACTCTACAACCAGCAGAACTACTGAGGTTATAGGGTCGTATTTGCGAACAGACACGCAAACTTTCAGAAACCGGTTTAATCTGCGTTAGCGTACCGGGAATCGCGAAATTGTAAAAGCGGTAAGCAAGCGCTTGCTAAATTCCCCGGCGGTGATAATGTGAGCGCATAAAATCGGGTTTTCCGTCTTTATTACCGCTTTAAGGCCTCCCGGGCCTGTTTGCTTCATCAGGTTTATCAAGGAACCAGCAGTATGCGTAAAATCGCACTCTTCATTGCGATACTTTTAATGCCGTGCCTGTCATTCGCTGGCCTGCTCAGCGGTCAGGGGAGCACCCCTCTTCCCGGCAAACAGCAATATATGGGCTCCCCGGTCTATATTCAGATCTTCAAGCAGGAGCGCATCCTTGAGCTCTATGTCAAAAACGGGGAAAAGTACCAGCTTCTCAGCAGTTATAACATCTGCAACTACTCCGGCGGTTTAGGGCCGAAGCGCCGTATGGGCGACTTTAAGAGCCCGGAGGGATTTTACAGCGTCGATCGCAGCCAGCTTAAGCCAGACAGCCGCTTCTATAAGGCCATCAATATCGGCTTCCCCAATGAATTCGATCGTCAGAACGGCTATGACGGGAAATACCTGATGATCCATGGCGCCTGTGTTTCTGTAGGCTGTTACGCCATGACGGATACCGGAATCGATGAGATCTTCCAGTTTGTGACCGGCGCCCTGCTGTTCGGTCAGTCGCGGGTCCAGGTCAGTATCTATCCGTTCCGCATGACCGACGCAAATATGGAGCGCCATAAGCACTCCTACTACGCGGGTTTCTGGAAACAGCTAAAACCGGGCTATGACTACTTCAATAAATACCATATGCCACCGGTGGTTTCCGTCAACAACGGCCGGTATGTGGTGAATGAGCAGCCGCCGAGCGCGACGACTTCTCAGTCGCTGTTTGCCTCAAACAACGCGCTCGCCGAGGCAAAATAGGATCCACTCTCCCGGTGCGATCCGGCTCCAGGTTTCATTACCGGTCAGGGGCTGGGTCGCAATCACCGTCACCACATCATCCGGTGTGGTTTCCCGCTGAAAGTCGATCTCCACATCCTGATCCAACAGCGTCGCTACGCCAAACGGCGCGCGCCGGGTGATCCAGAACAGGTTGGAGGAACACCAGGCCATCACGTAGCGCCCATCGCTGAGCAGCATATTGAAGACCCCTTTCTCACGTAGTTCAGCCGCCAGTCCGGCAATGAAGCGGAACACTGCAGGCATGTTGCCAGGCGTTCGTGGATAGCGCTGCGCCATCTGATTGAGCAGCCAGCAGAATGCGTGCTCGCTGTCGGTTTCACCCACAGGGCGGAAATTCCCTGTCTCCAGTTCCCGCCACCCCTTGAGCTGCCCATTATGGGCATAGGTCCAGTTACGGCCCCAGAGTTCACGGGTAAAGGGATGGGTATTTTCCAGCGCTACTTTGCCGCGGTTGGCCTGACGAATATGGGCTATCACCGAGCAGGATTTGATCGGGTATTCCTTCACCAGCTTTGCGACGGGCGAGTTATAACCAGGCTGCGGGTCTTTAAAGGTGCGACACCCTTTGCCTTCATAAAAGGTGATACCCCAGCCGTCTTTATGAGGCCCGGTACCACCACCGCGCTGCACCAGACCGGTAAAGCTAAAGCAGATATCGGTCGGTACGTTCGCGCTCATCCCGAGCAGTTCACACATGACAACCTCCCCTGCCAGCCCCCGCGCTCCCGTCGGGGGCGCCACAGACTTACGCCTTCACCATCTCTTTTTCGATCAACATCATCAGGATATGGATCACTTTAATATGGATCTCCTGAATACGATCGGCATAGCCAAAATGCGGCACGCGAATTTCAATATCCGCGGTACCTGCAATCTTACCGCCGTCTTTACCGGTCAGCGCGATCACTTTCATTCCTTTAGCGCGCGCGGCTTCAATGGCCTTGATGATATTGGCCGAATTACCGGAAGTGGACAGCCCCAGCAGCACATCGCCTTCGCGACCGACAGCCTCAACGTAGCGGGAAAAAACATAGTCGTAGCCAAAGTCGTTACTGACGCAGGAGAGATGGCTGACGTCCGAAATCGCAATGGCCGGATATCCCGGGCGGTTTTCACGGTAGCGCCCGGTCAGTTCTTCAGCGAAGTGCATGGCATCACAGTGGGAACCACCGTTACCGCAGGACAGCACCTTACCGCCCGCTTTAAAGCTGTCCGCCAGCATTACCGCCGCCCGCTGGATAGCGTGAATATTTGCATCATCTTTCAGGAAGTTAGCCAGCGTTTCCGCGGCCTCGTTCAGTTCACTACGAATCATGTCCTGGTACATGAGGATATCCTTCAGCCTGATCTAATCACATAGTGAAGTGTACCGGATAGCATCAGAAGCGAGAAGCGTAACCGCGAGGTTCAGCCCAATGTTTTGTGGTTCTGTGCGGTCATTCTGTGAGCATCGTTGTAATTGTTTTGTGAATAAATTGATAAAAGCAACCACCTCGACTACAACCATAGTAATGACTGGTCTGACCTCTTAAAAAGACGGGAGCCTCTTCTATGATGATGTTGAGTATCGTTGCAACCCTCGTACTGCTCAGCGCACTCTTTTATCACCGCATTAATCTGGCGCTGAGTAGCATCATACTTCTGGCATGGACGGCTTTGCTCGGCGCCGTTGGCATCTGGACGCCGTGGCTGCTGGTGCCGCTGGCGATTATTCTGCTGCCCTTTAATCTGGCGCCCATGCGCCAGAGGCTAATCTCAGCATCGGTACTGCGAGCCTTTCGCAAGGTCATGCCTCCGATGTCGCGTACCGAAAAAGAGGCTATCGATGCCGGAACGACCTGGTGGGAAGGCGAACTGTTTCGCGGCCGCCCGGACTGGAACCGGCTACATAACTATCCGCAGCCGCGACTGACCGAAGAAGAACAGGCATTTCTGGATGGCCCGGTGGAGGAAGCCTGTCGTATGGCTAATGACTTCCAGATCACCCATGAAATGGCCGATCTGCCGCCAGAGCTGTGGGCATACCTGAAAAAGCATCGCTTTTTCGCGATGATCATTCAGAAGGAGTACGGCGGACTGGCGTTTTCCGCTTACGCCCAGTCCCGGGTGCTGCAAAAACTGGCCGGGGTTTCCGGCATTCTGGCCATCACCGTCGGCGTGCCCAACTCCCTGGGGCCGGGAGAACTGTTACAGCACTATGGCACCGATGAGCAGAAGGATCACTATCTGCCACGCCTGGCGCGGGGTGAAGAGATCCCCTGCTTCGCCCTGACCAGCCCGGAAGCGGGATCGGACGCTGGCGCCATTCCGGATCGCGGCATAGTCTGTATGGGCGACTGGCAGGGTGAACAGGTGCTGGGGATGCGCCTGACCTGGAATAAGCGCTACATTACCCTGGCGCCCATCGCCACGGTGTTGGGTCTGGCCTTTAAGCTTGACGATCCCGAACATCTGCTGGGCGATCGCGATGAACTGGGGATCACCTGCGCGCTGATCCCCACCAGCACGCCGGGCGTGGAGATCGGTAAGCGTCACTTTCCGCTGAACGTCCCGTTCCAGAACGGTCCAACCCGCGGCCAGGATATTTTTGTGCCCATCGACTACATCATCGGCGGACCTAAGATGGCGGGCCAGGGGTGGCGTATGCTGGTGGAATGTCTGTCGGTCGGACGCGGTATTACCCTGCCTTCCAACTCCACCGGTGGTGTGAAGAATGTGGCGCTGGCCACCGGCGCCTATGCCCATATCCGGCGCCAGTTTAAAATTGCCATTGGCAAAATGGAGGGGATCGAGGAGCCGCTGGCGCGCATTGCCGGTAACGCTTACGCAATGGACGCCGCCGCCTCGCTGGTGACCTGCGGCATTATGCTGGGCGAAAAACCCGCCGTTCTCTCGGCCATCGTCAAGTATCACTGCACCCATCGCGGACAGCGCGCCATTATTGACGCCATGGATATCACCGGCGGCAAGGGCATTATGCTGGGCGAGAGCAACTTTGTGGCCCGGGGCTATCAGGGAGCGCCCATCGCCATTACCGTCGAGGGCGCCAATATTCTGACCCGCAGCATGATGATCTTCGGCCAGGGCGCTATCCGCTGTCACCCCTTCCTGCTGGAAGAGATGGCGGCGGCCGAAAGTAATGATGTAAATACTTTCGATCGCCTGCTGTTCCGTCATATCGGCCACGTAGGCAGCAATAAGGTGCGCAGCTTCTGGCTGGGGTTGACCAATGGCCGCACCAGCGCCACCCCAACCCGGGACGCCACTCGTCGCTACTACCAGCAGATCAACCGACTGAGCGCCGCACTGGCGCTGCTGTCGGACGTATCCATGGCGCTGCTGGGCGGCAGCCTGAAACGGCGCGAGCGGATCTCCGCCCGCCTGGGCGACGTGCTAAGCCAGCTCTATTTTGCCAGCGCGATACTGAAACGCTACGACGACGAAGGACGCCAGCAGGCCGATCTGCCGCTGGTACACTGGGGCGTACAGGATGCGCTGTTCCAGGCCGAACAGGCTATTGATTCCCTGTTGCGCAACTTCCCACAGCGCCTGGTGGGAGCCTCGCTGCGGCTGCTCACCCTGCCGCTGGGCCGCCGCTGTCACGCGCCGTCGGATGCGTTGGATAGCAAACTGGCGCAGATCCTCCAGACGCCGTCCGCCACCCGCTCGCGCATTGGCCGCGGCCAGTACCTGACCCCCAGCGAACATCATCCTGCCGGCCAGTTGGAAGAAGCCCTGCAGGCAGTCATGGCCGCAGAGCCAATCCACCAGCGGTTATGCAAAACTCAGGGTAAGCATCTCTCTTTTACCGCGCTGGATAAACTGGCAGAACAGGCGCTGAGTCAGGGCTGGATCAATCAGGATGAGGCCACCACGCTACGTCATGCCGAAGCCTGCCGTCTGCGTACTATTAACGTGGATGAATTTGAGCCAGAGGCGCTGGCAACGCAGCCTCCCGCCCGGGAAGGGAGCGACCGTAGTTCAGAAGCGGCCTGAAGAAGGCGCAGGTCAAAAAAGCGGAGCCGGGCTCCGCTTTTTTGATTATTTAAAGTTAAAAGCGTCGGGGTGATTTTCCAGACTGCCGGTCAGCGCGGCATAAAGCACGGTTTTACCGTCAATGGATTCAGCATCGCCCACATTCAGCCACGCCAGCTGTTCGCTCGCCTTCGCCTCATCAACGCTGGAATAGAGCCCCATCATACGCTTAAGCTTTGGCGAATAGAGCACGGCAATGCGCTCGCTGCCGCAGTCGTGTGGTTTACAGGATTCCAGCACCAGGTAACGATTATCCCCCAGTTGAACCTCTTTGGTTCCGGTACTGGTTCCCCCTTTCGTGACCCATGCCGGCAACGTATGCCCTTCCACCATCTTTGAAAATTCGGCTTTGGTGCTCTGAGAAGTGGCAAGTTGACTCACCGTCAGGTCGCTTTCAGCCGCCATGGCGCTACCCGTTGCCAGAAAGAGTGCTACTGCGAGTGTTTTCTTTAACATGCTTTTCTCCCGGGAATGCTATTCCCCCTGTCAGAACGCGGCGTCACTGCCGCTGCGGGTTTAATGGTGGTCCAGAGGGGGCGGTAATGCAAATTTCCCGTGCCCTGCCGCTAACACAGTAACCCCAATAATGATGTTGTCTTATTTTATTACGCCCATGCTACAGTGAACGTAAACCGTTTCTGGAGAGTCCGACCGTGTCTTTTTTGAAAATTTCTCTGTTACAGCAGCCTCTGGCCTGGATGGATGGTGCTGCCAATCTGCGCCATTTCGATCCACTGCTGGAGCAGATAACGGACAGTGACTTGATCCTGTTACCCGAAATGTTTACCACGGGGTTCGCCATGGAAGCGGCGCAGCAATCGATGCCGGAAGAAGAGGTTATTGCGTGGTTGCAAGACAAAGCCCGCCAGTGCAACGCGCTGGTCGCAGGCAGCGCCGCTATCCGCAGCGAGGCAGGCGCCGTAAACCGCTTTCTGCTGGTGCAGCCTGACGGTATCGTCCACCGTTACGATAAGCGCCATCTGTTTCGCATGGCGCAGGAGCACCATCACTATCAGTCAGGTAGCGAACGTAAGGTTGTCGAGTGGCGCGGTTGGAGAATTCTGCCTCAGATTTGCTACGACCTGCGTTTCCCGGTCTGGTCGCGCAATCGCAATGATTATGATCTGGCGCTGTTTGTCGCTAACTGGCCGGCGCCGCGCTCGCACCACTGGCAGGCGCTGCTGACGGCCCGCGCTATTGAAAACCAGGCCTATGTGGCGGGCTGCAATCGGGTCGGCACCGACGGTAACGGCCTGCACTACCGGGGCGACAGCCGCATTATCGACCCCCAGGGCGAACTTCTGGCCAGCGCCGACCCCCATCAGGCCTGTTGCCTGGAAGCCCGACTATCTCTGGAAGCGCTGGATAATTACCGGGAGGCGTTTCCGGCATGGCGGGACGCCGATGATTTCCGGTTGGACTAATGGATCAGGCGGGCGTCGGCATGGCCAGCTTTATCAGAATATGATATTCGACATCATATCGCGTTATCTGAAGACGAAAAAAACAACCACACTCTTAGCCAGTCTTTTATTTGAGGTATATAATCGCCGCGGCGCTATCGGCATATTTCAGGATAGCTTTGTTTACAGACACTCTTTCCGGCATTTCAGGTGCTGAATGAGGCAAGAGGTTTTAAGTATGTTAGCATTCCTTTATTTAATTGTTTTCTTTATTTTCTGCGTTGTTATTTTTAAAGTAGACAGAAAAAGCACATCATTATCAAAAAGCGTTTTTATCGCACTATTTCTCGGCTCGCTTATCGGTTTATCACTTCACTTTATCGCCGGAGATACCAGTAAAACGGTCATTGAATGGTATTCGGTGGTCGGGAATGGCTACATTAATCTGTTAAAATTAGTCGCTGTTCCATTAATTTTCATTTCAGTCCTCTCGGCAATTAATAAACTGGAAAGCGGCATCGGGCTCGGGCGCATCTCGTTAACAATCGTTGGCTGCATGCTGCTTTTGGTGATGGTCGCCGGTTTAACAGGTCTGCTTACCGCCCATACTCTGGGTCTTAACGCCGAATCCTTTAACGATATTCAGACTTCACTTACCCAAAACGATGTGGCAAAAACCACTGCAATTTCACTACCCGAACTTATCACGTCTCTGATTCCAACTAACCTGTTTCTCGATCTTAGCGGCGCAAGAAATGTTTCGGTCATTGGGATCGTTATTTTTACGCTTCTGGCAGGAGTTGCGCTATTAGCCGTTAAAAAAGAAGCGCCGGAAGAAGGAGTGAAACTGAGCGCTGGTATTAATGCGCTTCAGGTCTGGGTGATGAAAATGGTCAGAATAGTCATTGCGCTAACGCCTTATGGCGTGATGGCGCTAATGGCCAAAGTCTTTTCGACTTACCGCATAGAGCAGTTTACCAGTCTGTTAGGATTTATCGGCGCCTGTTATCTGGCCGTGCTGATGATGTTTGTGATCCATGCGTTGATTGTAGCCTTGACGGGCAATAATCCGGTCCACTATTTTAAAACCGTCTGGCCCGCCCTGACGTTTGCCTTTGTATCCCGTAGTAGCGCTGCCTCTATTCCTCTGGCGATTAGCGTTCAGGAAAAGTTAGGCATACCGGGCGCTATCGCGAATATCAGCGCCTCGTTTGGCTCCAGTATGGGACAGAACGGCTGTGCGGGAATTTATCCGGCAGTGATGGTCGCCATGATCGCGCCTACCATCGGTATCGACCCACTCTCTTTGCACTTTCTGGCTGCATTGCTCCCGGCGATTGCGCTGGGCTCAATCGGCGTGGCAGGCGTGGGAGGTGGTGGTACCTTTGCCGCGCTGATCGTGCTGTCGACCCTGAATTTTCCCGTGGCGCTGGTGGGCGTATTTATCGCAATTGAACCCGTGGTCGATATGGCGAGAACCGCGCTAAACGTGAATGGTTCGATGATCTCTGGCGTGCTGGCGAACCGGCTACTGAAAGAAAAAGTCTCTGCGCCAGAACAACAGACCATTTCCTGACTGCGCTTCAATTTAGCGCGAATCGCTATGCGGGAGGTTGCCCCTCCCGCTACAGCAAAGACGGCACAGCCCATTTTCCGGCTGAATAGCCAAAACGAAAAAACCCTGAATCATTGCTGATTCAGGGCATTCGAATTCGTGGCGGAACGGACGGGACTCGAACCCGCGACCCCCTGCGTGACAGGCAGGTATTCTAACCAACTGAACTACCGCTCCGCATTGCTCCCTCACCGGGGAGCGAGGCGAATATTACGGATTGCGGCTGGGGGCGTCAACGGCTTTTTTTCAACTTTTGAATCGGTTGGCGCAAAAATCGCCTGAGCGCCTTTTTTTCGTGCAAAATCAGGCGCGCCAGAGGCAGCTTCCGCCCTTCTTTTCCACCAGATCGAGACGCGATTCGTGGTTCATCAGCTCCTCATCGCTGGCGGCAATCACTCGTAGAGCCTGAGCGCGTCGTACAACACGCTGAACAGTTTCGCTCCCCTGTTCCTGTTGAGACTCCCCTTCCATAGCGAAGGTCATTGACGTTTGCCCACCGGTCATCGCCAGCCAGACATCGGCCAGAATTTGGGAGTCGAGCAATGCCCCGTGCAGGGTACGTTTGGTGTTATCTATTTCGTAGCGGGAACAGAGCGCATCCAGGCTATTACGCTTGCCGGGAAACATCTTACGCGCCAGCGCCAGGCTGTCGGTCACCTCGCAGAAGGTATTGGTTTTAGGGATTCCGCGCTTGAGCTTCCCAAACTCGTAGTCCATAAAGCCGATATCAAACGATGCGTTATGGATGATAAGCTCGGCGCCACGAATATAGTCGATAAAGTCGTCCGCCACCTCGGCAAAAGTCGGCTGGCTCATCAGAAACTCATCAGCGATACCGTGAACCATAAAGGCTTCAGGATCCACCAGCCGGTCCGGCTTAATGTAAACGTGGAAATTATTGCCCGTCAGGCGGCGGTTGATAACCTCAACGGCCCCGATCTCAATAATGCAGTGCCCCTCATAATGGGCACCGATCTGGTTCATACCCGTGGTTTCGGTATCGAGTACGATCTGTCTTGCTATACCGGTATTCGTGCTCATGGCGCTCATTTATGTCAGACTTGGCGTTTTCAACACAGGAAGTCTACCAGAGATGGGTAAACAGGTAGAAATTTTCACCGACGGCTCCTGCCTGGGCAACCCCGGCCCCGGCGGTTATGGCGCCATTCTACGCTATAAGCAGCATGAAAAAACCTTTAGCGCGGGTTATCACCTGACCACCAACAACCGTATGGAGTTGATGGCGGCCATTGTGGCACTGGAGGCGCTGCGTGAACCCTGCGAAGTGGTGCTAAGCACCGACAGCCAGTACGTACGACAGGGCATCACTTCATGGATCCACAACTGGAAGAAGCGCGGCTGGAAGACCGCCAGTAAGCAGCCGGTGAAAAATGTCGATCTCTGGCAACGGCTGGATCTGGCACTCAAACCGCATCAGGTGCGCTGGGAGTGGGTAAAAGGCCATGCAGGGCATCCGGAAAACGAACGCTGCGACGAACTGGCACGCAACGCGGCCACTAATCCCGCGAGCGAGGATGGCGGCTATCTTGCTGAGAGTTCCGGGAGCTGACCGTTACCCGGCACTGTCGGGTGGCGCCAACGGCCGGACGGAGCTGGGTCTTCTCCCGCCGTTGTTTCATGGGGTTAAACGTCAGTGGAATGGTGCGCTTACGCGCCACGATCAGCTGCAAGCAACCCAAGGCCGGCAGGTGGGTACTGAGCATTTTCCCTCCCTGACGCGACCAGGGAAGAACCTGAAAACAGCCCTGGTGCAACACCTCGAAGTTTAACAGCGACAACCAGTCGAGCTGACGCGCCAGTGGAAACATTCGGCTGTTCCAGGGAGCCACGCGGCGGCGCTGGAAGGGCACCAGCTTACGCAGCCCCACCAGACTGATGGGATTAAAGCTGCTAAGGATAAGCCAGCCGTCATCGATCAGAATTCGATCCACCTCCCGCAGCAGCCGGTGCGGATCCTGGCACCACGACAGGGTATGGGCCAGCAGGCAGGCATCGACCGAATCCGACGCAAACGGCAGATGTAACGGATCGGCCACCACCTGCAAGTTTTCCCCTTGTAACGCCAGGTTAACCTGGTGTGAAATGGCGCAGGCATCGGTGGCAATCTCAGTGCTCAAATTGCCTACCTTAATAAGATGAAAGCCAAACATCTTCGCCAGCCATGGCTGAAGGCGCTGCTCCAGTGCATCGCGATAATATTCCCCCCAGGGGAGCTCAGCCCAGCGGTCAGGCGCAGCGATCGTGTCAGGTATCCTTGCCGGTTTCATCACAACCTTCCGTAACGCAGTGAGAGGTATTTTATGAATCTTACCAGTATTCCCGCTTTCCAGGACAACTACATCTGGGTTCTTCACGACGAAACGGGAAAATGTCTGATTGTGGATCCCGGTGATGCCGCGCCGGTACAGAAAGCGATCGAGGAAAACGACTGGCATCCCGAAGGGATTTTGCTGACCCATCACCACCAGGACCACGTTGGCGGCGTAAAAAAACTGCTGGAAAATTATCCGGACCTGCCAGTCTGGGGACCACAGGAAACCCAGGATAAAGGGGCTAACAGGATAGTCGCCGACGGCGATCGCGTTGCTATTTTGGGCCTCGAATTTTCCGTTTTCGCGACACCAGGCCACACTCTGGGTCACATCTGCTGGTATGCAGCCCCCTGGCTTTTCTGTGGCGACACCCTATTCTCCGGCGGTTGCGGACGCCTTTTTGAAGGCACGCCCGAACAGATGTTCCTGTCTTTTCAACGCATTAATCAGTTGCCAGAACAAACGTTAATTTGTTGCGCTCACGAGTACACTGAGAGCAATCTGGCCTTCGCGTTGAGTGTCCTTCCTGAAGATGTGGATTTGAACAGCTATTACAGAAAAGTTAAAGAGTTACGTGTAACAAAGCAAAAAACACTCCCCTCAACTCTGAAAACTGAGCGCAGAATTAATATTTTCCTTAGAACAGAAGATTCTGATTTTATTAAACAAATCAAAAATAAAACAAACTTGCAACAACCAAAGCAACTTTTTGCATGGTTAAGGGCTGCTAAAGACAACTTCTGACTATTCCTGGTTGCACTACCCTACTATCGACTGTATGATTGCTCGTCTTTTAAGCAACAGTTGACACACACACACATGAAGGCAAAAGCGATACTACTCGCCTCTGTTCTGCTGGTGGGTTGCCAGGGTACAAAGCACGACGGCAACGTTCAACAGCATGCTCAGAGCCTTTCTGCAGCTGGTCAAGGTGAAGCAGGGAAGTTGACAGGTCGAGCGACCTCCGCGCGATGGGCTGACGAACAGTCTTTCCTCGCGCAGGATCAAGATCTGTGGGCCTTTATAAGTAACGAGCTAAAGATGGGGATTCCGGAGAACAGCCGGATTCGCGCGCAGAAACAAAAATACTTAAAAAATAAGAGCTATCTCCACGATGTAACATTCAGGGCCGAGCCCTATATGTACTGGATAGCCGGGCAGATTAAAGAACGAAATATGCCCATGGAGCTGGTACTACTGCCCATAGTGGAGAGTGCTTTTGATCCCCATGCAACGTCTTCCCGAAGCGCCGCAGGCCTCTGGCAGATTATACCGAGCACGGGGCGTAATTACGGTCTGAAGCAGACCAGCGCCTACGACGGTCGTCGTGACGTGGTGGCCTCTACCACCGCCGCGCTGAACATGATGCAGCGCCTGAACCGCATGTTTGACGGTGACTGGCTGCTGACCGTCGCCGCCTACAACAGCGGTGAAGGTCGGGTGCTGAATGCAATGAAGGCGAACAAGCGTCGCGGTAAGCCGACTGACTTCTGGTCACTGCCACTGCCGCAGGAAACCAGGCTGTATATCCCCAAAATGCTGGCTTTGAGTGAAATTTTCAAAAACAGCAAACAGTACGGGGTAAGTTTGCCGTCGGCAGACGAAAGCCGCGCACTGGCACGCGTTGAGGTCAATAATCCGATGACGCTGAGCAAAGTGGCCGATATGGCCGGGATCTCCGTTAGCCAGATGAAGACTTACAACGCGGGCTATAAAAATGCCCGACTGGGCAGCAGTGGCCCGCAGTACGTCATGGTACCGCGCAAGCATGCAGGCCAGTTGAGAACGTCGCTGGCGGCCAGTGACTTCGAATCAGTACAGTCTGGTCTGCTGGCGGAAAATCGCAGCAGCGGCGCGCAAGGGAACGCTGGCGACAGCTACACGGTGCGTAAAGGCGATACGCTTTCTACCATCGCATCGCGGATGAACGTCAGCACCCGCGATCTGCAGCGCTGGAACAACCTGCGCGGTGCGCAGATTCGCCCGGGTCAGAAACTGAGCCTGGGTGACGCCAGCGACGCTTCGCAGCTGGCCAGCAACCGCAGTAGTAACAGTGGTGTTACCTATCGCGTACGCAAAGGAGATTCCCTCTCCAGTATCGCGAAGCGTCACGGCGTGCAGATCAAAGATCTGGAGCGCTGGAATGACGATACCGATAACCTGCGGCCCGGCGATCAACTGACGCTGTTTGTTAAGAACGACGATACGCCGGATACCTGATATCCGGCCAGACAAAAAAGCACCCGTCTCAGGGTGCTTTTTTATACTTGTTATTCGGCCTTCAATGCTTCTATCCAGATGATATCACTGGTAAAGCTGCCATCGTCCTGCAACCTGAAGTAGCGCTGAACATCAGTAGAGGCACTCCGCTGATACAGCCGAATCGCCTCCGCCAGCGGGGCCGGTGTACGCATACGGGCAATCCAGGAGGAAAACTCCAGCACCAGTTTATCAGCGGACAGATTGACGACGTTCAACCCCGCTTCGCCGACAAAGCCCAGCCACTCAGCGGCAGGATAGTCACGCACGTGGGAAGTATCTCGCAGCGCCTCAACCGTTTGCAGCCAGATATCCAGCACCGGATGGCCCGGCGCTGCCACATCCATAATAATCACCCTGCCACCCGGTTTCAGAACCCGGCGCACCTCTCTTAACGCCTGACCCACATCGTGCCAGTGATGCGCCGAATAGCGGCTAATCACAATATCAAAGCTGGCATCATCGAAAGGGAGCCGTTCAGCGTATCCCTGGCATGTGGTCAGACTATCCAGTTGGCGTTCGCTAGCCGCACTGGCAACCACTTCCAGCATCTGTGCCGACAGGTCATAAGCGACCGTCTCCCGGACATGCTGTGCAGCCACGAAGCTGGCATGGCCAGCACCACAGCCCATATCCAGCAGGCGGGCATCAGAAAAGCGAGCCAGCACGTTCCCCAACCGTTCGAGATCTCCCCCGCTGGCATGTACGCTGCTGTTCAGGTAGGCGCTGGCCTGTGAACCAAACTGCTGATCCACACGATCGTGATGAGTGTCGGTTGTCATATTGTTGTCCTTATCGTTAAGTAAAAAACGGGACAGCACTGGTCTGCCCCCATGGCAGACCTGACCAACCTTAACGCTTTTCAGGTTTGCCGGGTGTGAATTCGACGAGTAGCGGATTGTGATCGGATGCGCGAGTTACCAGCACAGAGGCTTCATGGACATTCAGACCGCGGTAAAAGACGAAGTCGAGCGGGCGTCCGAAAGCCCGGCGCCGCTGGTCATCAGTAAAACGTACTTCTCGCAGCATCATTTCACGAGCAAAGCGATACAGGGCCGCCATGCGTGGACGACTCCAGGCATTAAAATCGCCGCCCATAATCACGGGTCCCTGATGATGAGCAATCTGGTCGCCAATGGGTCCCAGCTGTTTGCTGTAGACATCCACCCCCAGGCTGAAGTTAACGGCATGAATATTGACGACCATCAGCAGACGCCCATCAGGTAGCGGATAGACCGTAACCAGCGCCGATTTCGCCAGCCGCAGAATCGGCTCTCGCTCGCGCAGCGGACAGCAGTAGACCGGGTGAGCCGCTGACAGCGTCATCACACCAGAGGGATGCTGAGGTAATACAAAGGCGGGGACCTGGTCCGCGGCCAGATAGTTGCTGGTAGCGAAACGCACCAGTTCAGGCGTGGTCTGGGCCTCCTGCAACAACACCAGTTGCGCCTCTTTACCGAAGTTCTGCAGCACGGAGAGCCAGTCGGCCCGCTGCTGTTTGTAGATATTCCATACCAGCACGCGAAAGCGTTCGCCGCCGGGAAGCGGCTCGCCGGGAGGAAGCGCCTGACCTATGCTCGCGAAGGAGCCCGGCGGCAGAATACGTTCCGCAGGCTGACCGGCGACATAGCGCATGGCGTAGGTTTTTCTTCGCACGTTATGTTGATAACCTCTGTAACCTTTACCCCGCTTTAACAACGGGTATTTCTTCTGTTATAGGGGTTTTAGCGGCCACTTTCAATCGCTCTAAGGGCGAAAGCGAAACACAAAGCCCGTGGGATGACAGTATGAATTCACCGTGATTAAATACCGTGACTGGTATTTTCCTCCGTAACCACCTGTCCGGAAAGTGATAATGAAAACGACCTCTGAAGAGCTGTGCACTTTTGTTTCCGTGGTGGAGAGCGGTAGCTTCAGCCGCGCGGCACAACAATTAGGCCAGGCCAACTCCGCCGTCAGCCGCTCGGTTAAAAAGCTGGAAGCCAAGCTGGGTGTGAGTCTGCTGAACCGCACCACGCGTCACCTCAGCCTGACCGAAGAGGGAAGCCGCTACTTCCGGCGCGCTCAGCATATTTTGCAGGAGATGGCGGCGGCCGAAAACGAACTTCTGGAATCGCGCCTGCGCCCCAGGGGGCTGCTGCGGGTGGATGCCGCCACCCCTGTGGTTCTGCACCTGCTGGCGCCGCTGGTGAAGCCCTTTCGTGAACGTTATCCCGAAGTCACCCTGAGTCTGGAGTCGTCGGAAACTTTTATCAATCTGATTGAGCGCAAGGTCGATGTCGCCATACGCGCCGGAGTGCTGAGCGACTCCAGCCTGCGTGCCCGGCCACTGTTTACCAGCTACCGACGGGTTCTGGCTTCGCCGGAGTATCTGGCGCAGCACGGAACGCCCCAGAGCGTGCAGGAGCTGGCCGATCATGTCTGTATCGGCTTTAGCAGTCCTGCCATGTTAAACCACTGGCCGCTGTCCCAGGATGACGGACAACTCTATGAAGTGACGCCCACCCTGTTATCCAGCAGTGGGGAAACCATCAAACAGCTATGTCTGCAGGGCAATGGTATCGCCTGCCTGTCCGACTTTATGGTGGATAATGAGATAGCTGATGGACAGCTGGTAGAGCTACTGCGGGACGCCGTGCTACCGGTCGAAATGCCCTTCAGCGCGGTTTATTACAGCGATCAAGCCGTCAGTAGCCGTATCCGGGCCTTTATCGATTTTCTAAGCGAACATACGACTCAGCCTCAGCCGACGCCACGCTAAATGACGACAAAATCGCCCTGGCGATCCCGGCTTTTTGGAACAGTGTGGCGATTACGCATAAGAAAAAGCCCTGAGCAAATGCTCAGGGCCTATCTATAAGTGGCGGAACGGACGGGACTCGAACCCGCGACCCCCTGCGTGACAGGCAGGTATTCTAACCAACTGAACTACCGCTCCACCGAATTTTTCTACTTTCTACTGCCACCGGGCATTACCCCGGTACTTTCTAATTTGATGCCTGGCAGTTCCCTGGTCCCGCATGGGGCGGGCCATACTGCCACCGGATATCACCCGGTACTTCTTAATTTGATGCCTGGCAGTTCCCTACTCTCGCATGGGGAGACCCCACACTACCATCGGCGCTACGGCGTTTCACTTCTGAGTTCGGCATGGGGTCAGGTGGGACCACCGCGCTCTCGCCGCCAGGCAAATTCTGTTCCGCTTACCGCCACACACGGCCATAAACGTTTATCCGTCACAAGCTGATTTGATTCTGTCTCTCAACATCACACCAAAACATCTTTGGCGTTGTAAGGTTAAGCCTCTCGGGTCATTAGTACCGGTTAGCTCAACGCATCGCTGCGCTTACACACCCGGCCTATCAACGTCGTCGTCTTCAACGTCCCTTCAGGAGACTCAGGGTCTCAGGGAAGACTCATCTCGGGGCAAGTTTCGTGCTTAGATGCTTTCAGCACTTATCTTTTCCGCACTTAGCTACCGGGCAATGCAATTGGCATCACAACCCGAACACCAGTGGTGCGTCCACTCCGGTCCTCTCGTACTAGGAGCAGCCCCCCTCAGTCTTCCAGCGCCCACGGCAGATAGGGACCGAACTGTCTCACGACGTTCTAAACCCAGCTCGCGTACCACTTTAAATGGCGAACAGCCATACCCTTGGGACCTACTTCAGCCCCAGGATGTGATGAGCCGACATCGAGGTGCCAAACACCGCCGTCGATATGAACTCTTGGGCGGTATCAGCCTGTTATCCCCGGAGTACCTTTTATCCGTTGAGCGATGGCCCTTCCATTCAGAACCACCGGATCACTATGACCTGCTTTCGCACCTGCTCGCGCCGTCACGCTCGCAGTCAAGCTGGCTTATGCCATTGCACTAACCTCCTGATGTCCGACCAGGATTAGCCAACCTTCGTGCTCCTCCGTTACTCTTTGGGAGGAGACCGCCCCAGTCAAACTACCCACCAGACACTGTCCCCACGCCAGATAATGGCGCCAGGTTAGAACATCAAACATTAAAGGGTGGTATTTCAAGGTTGGCTCCACGCAGACTTGCGTCCACGCTTCAAAGCCTCCCACCTATCCTACACATCAAGGCTCAATGTTCAGTGTCAAGCTATAGTAAAGGTTCACGGGGTCTTTCCGTCTTGCCGCGGGTACACTGCATCTTCACAGCGAGTTCAATTTCACTGAGTCCCGGGTGGAGACAGCCTGGCCATCATTACGCCATTCGTGCAGGTCGGAACTTACCCGACAAGGAATTTCGCTACCTTAGGACCGTTATAGTTACGGCCGCCGTTTACCGGGGCTTCGATCAGGAGCTTCTGGTTACCCATAACCCCATCAATTAACCTTCCGGCACCGGGCAGGCGTCACACCCTATACGTCCACTTTCGTGTTTGCAGAGTGCTGTGTTTTTAATAAACAGTTGCAGCCAGCTGGTATCTTCGACTGACTTCAGCTCCACCCGCAGGGGCTTCACCTACATGTCAGCGTGCCTTCTCCCGAAGTTACGGCACCATTTTGCCTAGTTCCTTCACCCGGGTTCTCTCAAGCGCCTTGGTATTCTCTACCTGACCACCTGTGTCGGTTTCGGGTACGATTCGTTGTTACCTGAAGCTTAGAGGCTTTTCCTGGAAGCAGGGCATTTGTCACTTCAGCACCGTAGTGCCTCGTCATCACGCCTCAGCCTTAACTTTCCGGATTTGCCTGGAAAGTCAGCCTACACGCTTAAACCGGGACGACCGTCGCCCGGATGACATAGCCTTCTCCGTTCCCCCATCGCAGTAACACCGAGTACGGGAATATTAACCCGTTTCCCATCGACTACGCCTTTCGGCCTCGCCTTAGGGGTCGACTCACCCTGCCCCGATTAACGTTGGACAGGAACCCTTGGTCTTCCGGCGAGCGGGCTTTTCACCCGCTTTATCGTTACTCATGTCAGCATTCGCACTTCTGATACCTCCAGCATGCCTCACAGCACACCTTCGCAGGCTTACAGAACGCTCCCCTACCCAACGGACGTATCCTTAAGCCGCCTCGACTTTAATGAACGCATTGACGTCGCAAAAAACGCTCCGTCAATCATTAAGCCTCTGTAAGACGTCTTAAGTGATACGTCCGCTGCCGCAGCTTCGGTGCATGGTTTAGCCCCGTTACATCTTCCGCGCAGGCCGACTCGACCAGTGAGCTATTACGCTTTCTTTAAATGATGGCTGCTTCTAAGCCAACATCCTGGCTGTCTGGGCCTTCCCACATCGTTTCCCACTTAACCATGACTTTGGGACCTTAGCTGGCGGTCTGGGTTGTTTCCCTCTTCACGACGGACGTTAGCACCCGCCGTGTGTCTCCCGTGATAACATTCTCCGGTATTCGTAGTTTGCATCGGGTTGGTAAGCCGGGATGGCCCCCTAGCCGAAACAGTGCTCTACCCCCGGAGATGAATTCACGAGGCGCTACCTAAATAGCTTTCGGGGAGAACCAGCTATCTCCCGGTTTGATTGGCCTTTCACCCCCAGCCACAGGTCATCCGCTAATTTTTCAACATTAGTCGGTTCGGTCCTCCAGTTAGTGTTACCCAACCTTCAACCTGCCCATGGCTAGATCACCGGGTTTCGGGTCTATACCCTGCAACTTAACGCCCGGTTAAGACTCGGTTTCCCTTCGGCTCCCCTATACGGTTAACCTTGCTACAGAATATAAGTCGCTGACCCATTATACAAAAGGTACGCAGTCACACCCCAAAGGGTGCTCCCACTGCTTGTACGTACACGGTTTCAGGTTCTGTTTCACTCCCCTCGCCGGGGTTCTTTTCGCCTTTCCCTCACGGTACTGGTTCACTATCGGTCAGTCAGGAGTATTTAGCCTTGGAGGATGGTCCCCCCATATTCAGACAGGATAACACGTGTCCCGCCCTACTCATCGAGCTCACAGCATGTGCATTTTCGTGTACGGGGCTGTCACCCTGTATCGCCGGACTTTCCAGACCGTTCCACTAATACACACGCTGATTCAGACTCTGGGCTCTTCCCCGTTCGCTCGCCGCTACTCAGGGAATCTCGGTTGATTTCTTTTCCTCGGGGTACTTAGATGTTTCAGTTCTCCCGGTTCGCCTCATTAACCTATGGATTCAGTTAATGATAGTGTGACGAATCACACTGGGTTTCCCCATTCGGACATCGTCGGTTATAACGCCTCATATCAGCTTACCGACGCTTTTCGCAGATTAGCACGTCCTTCATCGCCTCTGACTGCCAGGGCATCCACCGTGTACGCTTATTCGCTTAACCTCACAACCCGAAGATGTCTTCGCGTTGTAAGCTTGAGAGACCCATTAAACGGTTTTCCCGTTTATGGATTATCAATTTTCAGCTTGTTCCGGATTGTTAAAGAGCAAATATCTCAAATGTGACTCACTGAGCCAGTTTTGAGATATCGGGGGTAACATCTTTCACCTGTCACCGAGCAAGTGGCGTCCCCTAGGGGATTCGAACCCCTGTTGCCGCCGTGAAAGGGCGGAGTCCTAACCGCTAGACGAAGGGGACACGAAAAGTGTCACGACTTCGTAGCCGTCTTGCTTCTTTACTTTCATCAGACAATCTGTGTGGACACTGCGAAACCTGTATCCAAAGGTAAGGAGGTGATCCAACCGCAGGTTCCCCTACGGTTACCTTGTTACGACTTCACCCCAGTCATGAATCACAAAGTGGTAAGCGCCCTCCCGAAGGTTAAGCTACCTACTTCTTTTGCAACCCACTCCCATGGTGTGACGGGCGGTGTGTACAAGGCCCGGGAACGTATTCACCGTGACATTCTGATTCACGATTACTAGCGATTCCGACTTCATGGAGTCGAGTTGCAGACTCCAATCCGGACTACGACGCACTTTATGAGGTCCGCTTGCTCTCGCGAGGTCGCTTCTCTTTGTATGCGCCATTGTAGCACGTGTGTAGCCCTGGTCGTAAGGGCCATGATGACTTGACGTCATCCCCACCTTCCTCCGGTTTATCACCGGCAGTCTCCTTTGAGTTCCCGACCGAATCGCTGGCAACAAAGGATAAGGGTTGCGCTCGTTGCGGGACTTAACCCAACATTTCACAACACGAGCTGACGACAGCCATGCAGCACCTGTCTCACAGTTCCCGAAGGCACAGTCTCATCTCTGAGACCTTCTGTGGATGTCAAGACCAGGTAAGGTTCTTCGCGTTGCATCGAATTAAACCACATGCTCCACCGCTTGTGCGGGCCCCCGTCAATTCATTTGAGTTTTAACCTTGCGGCCGTACTCCCCAGGCGGTCGACTTAACGCGTTAGCTCCGGAAGCCACGAGTCAAGCTCACAGCCTCCAAGTCGACATCGTTTACGGCGTGGACTACCAGGGTATCTAATCCTGTTTGCTCCCCACGCTTTCGCACCTGAGCGTCAGTCTTCGTCCAGGAGGCCGCCTTCGCCACCGGTATTCCTCCAGATCTCTACGCATTTCACCGCTACACCTGGAATTCTACCTCCCTCTACGAGACTCCAGCTGGCCAGTTTCAAATGCAGTTCCCGGGTTGAGCCCGGGGATTTCACATCTGACTTAACCAACCGCCTGCGTGCGCTTTACGCCCAGTAATTCCGATTAACGCTTGCACCCTCCGTATTACCGCGGCTGCTGGCACGGAGTTAGCCGGTGCTTCTTCTGTCAGTAACGTCAATGTATGAGCGTATTAAGCTCACACCCTTCCTCCTGACTGAAAGTACTTTACAACCCGAAGGCCTTCTTCATACACGCGGCATGGCTGCATCAGGCTTGCGCCCATTGTGCAATATTCCCCACTGCTGCCTCCCGTAGGAGTCTGGACCGTGTCTCAGTTCCAGTGTGGCTGGTCATCCTCTCAGACCAGCTAGGGATCGTCGCCCAGGTAGGCCATTACCCTACCTGCTAGCTAATCCCATCTGGGTTCATCTGATGGCGTGAGGCCCGAAGGTCCCCCACTTTGCTCTTTCGAGATTATGCGGTATTAGCCACCGTTTCCAGTGGTTATCCCCCTCCATCAGGCAGATCCCCAGACATTACTCACCCGTCCGCCGCTCGCCGGCAAGGAAGCAAGCTTCCTTCCGCTGCCGCTCGACTTGCATGTGTTAGGCCTGCCGCCAGCGTTCAATCTGAGCCATGATCAAACTCTTCAATTAAAGTTTGATGCTCAAAGAATTAAACTTCGTAATGAATTACGTGTTCACTCTTGAGACTTGATATTCATTTAGCGTCTTTCGACGTTCAGGATATCAGTGCTTTCGAGTGCCCACACAGATTGTCTGATAAATTGTTAAAGAGCAGTTGCGACGCGGCGTTAAGCTCACTGTCGCGAGGTGGCGTATATTACGCTTTCCTCTTCCAGAGTCAACCCTGATTCTCAGGATTTTCTCTCTTCGAATCACCACGCTGCGTTGCCGCTGCGCCGTGTCGATGGAGGCGCATTATAGGGCCCCGCCGCGGGATAGCAAGCGCTAAAACAGAAAAAGTTTTCAACCGTTCAGTTTTCGCGCACAAAGGTGATTTTAGCCTCTTTTGATCAATTCAGGCAGCGCAGCCAGAGAATCAATTACCCAATCCGCAGCCGCTTCGGCATCCGATGTTACTGGCTTCCCGGTACGAACCAGCACCTTATTACCCACGCCTGCGGCGGCGGCTGCCTGCATATCTTCCAGCTTATCCCCGACCATATAAGAAGAGGCCATATCGATATGCAGGAAGTCACGCGCTGAAATCAGCATCCCCGGTTGCGGTTTGCGGCAGTCGCACTGCAGGCGAAATGCCTCCACTTTTCCTTCCGGATGATGCGGACAGTAATAGATGCCATCGAGATCGACGCCGCGATCTGCCAGCGACCAGTCCATCCACTCCGTTAGCTGCTCAAACTGCTCCTCGCTGAAAATACCGCGCGCAATCCCCGACTGGTTAGTGACCAGCACCAACGCATACCCCATAGCTTTCAGATCGCGCATCGCGTCGATGACGCCCTCGATAAATTGAAACTGATCTATCTCATGTACATAACCGTGATCGACATTGATAGTGCCGTCACGATCGAGAAAAATGGCGGGGACGTTTTTGGTCACCGAATGCTCCTGTGATCGCTGATAATAACTGGCGCACATCATATCCCTGCCGAACGCTAATGGCGAATCAGACATTGATTGATTTAGACGTCTGGATGCCTTAACATCCATCTCCAATACGGTTATCCCCGTACACGGCAGCAGAAAATGCCACGGCTTACTTATATAAGATAATAATTAACCTGATGATTAAACTTTCCAATATCACCAAAGTGTTCCAGCAGGGGAATCGCACCATCCAGGCGCTGAAAGACGTCAGCCTGCATGTGCCTGCCGGACAAATTTATGGGGTGATAGGCTCTTCCGGTGCAGGTAAAAGTACGCTCATCCGCTGCGTTAACCTGCTGGAGCGCCCCACCCAGGGAACCGTTCTGGTCGACGGCCAGGACCTGACGGCAATGAACGCCACCCAACTGACCCGGGCCCGCCGTCAGATAGGCATGATCTTCCAGCACTTTAACCTGCTCTCTTCACGTACCGTGTTCGGCAACGTGGCGCTGCCGCTGGAACTGGACAATACTCCGCGCGATGAAATCAAACGCCGCGTAACGGAGCTGCTTGAACTGGTTGGGCTGGGCGAAAAACAAGATGCTTACCCGGCCAACCTGTCAGGCGGTCAGAAACAGCGCGTAGCTATTGCCCGTGCGCTGGCGAGCAACCCGAAAATTCTGCTTTGTGACGAAGCCACCAGCGCCCTGGATCCAGCCACCACGCGCTCGATTCTGGAACTGTTGAAAGACATCAACCGTCGTCTGGGCCTGACCATTCTGCTGATCACCCATGAAATGGATGTCGTTAAACGCATCTGTGACTGTGTGGCGGTGATCAGCGATGGCGAGTTAATCGAACAGGATACCGTGGGCGAAGTGTTTTCTCACCCCAAAACCCCGCTGGCGCAGCAGTTTATCCAGTCCACGCTGCATCTGGATATTCCCGAGGACTATGCCCTGCGCCTGAGCGACAAAGCGAGCGCAGACACCGTTCCCCTGCTGCGTCTGGAGTTTACCGGGCAGTCGGTTAACGCTCCGCTGCTTTCCGAAACGGCGCGCCGCTTTAATGTTAACAACAACATTATTAGCGCTCAGATGGATTACGCCGGCGGCGTGAAATTCGGCATTATGCTGACTGAAATGCACGGCGAACAGAAAGATACCGAGGCAGCCATTGACTGGCTCACGCAGCATCATGTGAAGGTGGAGGTACTGGGTTATGTCTGAAGCAATGATGTGGCTTCTGGGTCGCGGGGTATGGGAAACCCTGATGATGACCTTTGTCTCCGGTTTCTTCGGTTTTGTGATTGGTCTTCCGGTCGGCGTACTGCTTTATGTCACCCGCCCGGGCCAGATTATGGAAAACGCGAATCTGTACCGCGTCGTCTCGGCGCTGGTGAACATTTTCCGCTCCATCCCCTTTATTATTCTGCTGGTGTGGATGATTCCCTTTACCCGCGTGATTGTCGGAACCTCTATTGGCCTGCAGGCGGCGATCGTGCCGCTCACCGTCGGTGCCGCGCCCTTTATCGCCCGTATGGTGGAAAATGCGCTACTGGAAATTCCGTCGGGCCTGATTGAAGCTTCACGCGCCATGGGCGCCACACCAATGCAAATTATTCGCAAGGTTCTGCTGCCGGAAGCGCTGCCGGGCCTGGTGAACGCGGCCACCATCACACTGATCACCCTGGTTGGCTACTCCGCCATGGGCGGCGCCGTGGGCGCCGGCGGTCTGGGACAGATTGGCTACCAGTACGGCTATATTGGTTATGATGCCACCGTCATGAATACGGTACTGGTTCTGCTGGTCGTTCTGGTCTATTTGATCCAGTTCGGTGGCGATCGCATCGTCCGCGCTGTAACACGCAAATAACGCACAATCACATTTACGGAAGGAAGAGATATGTCTCTCAAATTTAAGACCGTTGCAGCAATTGGCGCCCTGGTCGGCGCCCTGGCTCTGGCAGGTTGCGGCCAGGAAGAGAAAGATCCGAACCATATTAAGGTCGGTGTGATCGTCGGTGCTGAGCAGAAAGTGTCTGAAGTCGCTCAGAAGGTCGCGAAAGAGAAATATGGTCTGGACGTTGAACTGGTGACTTTCAACGACTACGTCCTGCCTAATGAAGCGTTGAGCAAGGGCGATATCGACGTTAACGCATTCCAGCATAAACCCTATCTGGATCAGCAGATTAAAGATCGCGGCTATAAGCTGGTTCCGGCCGGCAAAACCTTTGTTTACCCCATCGCCGGTTATTCCAAAAAAATTAAATCGCTGGATGAATTACAGCCTGGCGCTCAGGTCGCTCTGCCTAACGATCCGACCAACCTTGGCCGTTCCCTGCTGCTGCTGCAGAAAGTGGGTCTGATCAAACTGAAAGACGGCGTTGGCCTGATGCCGACCGTGCTGGACGTGACCGAAAATCCGAAAAACCTGAAACTACTTGAGCTGGAAGCCCCGCAGCTGCCGCGTTCGCTGGATGATGCCCGTATCGCGCTGGCGATTATCAACACCACCTACGCCAGCCAGATTGGCCTGACCCCGGCGAAAGACGGCATCTTCGTGGAAGATAAAGACTCGCCGTACGTGAACCTGATCGTGGCGCGTGAAGACAATAAAGACGCTGAAAATGTGAAGAAATTCGTTGAGGCATTCCAATCTGACGAAGTTTCTGAAGCCGCAAATAAAATCTTCAATGGCGGTGCCGTGAAGGGTTGGTAATATTCGGTTGCCACTTTTTTGGTAAAAATGAAAAGACGGGCTCAGGCCCGTCTTGTTATTTTAACAAGAGCTTGATTCAATAAAGTCTGTTTCGATTCATCTATTGAGGAAAAATTATGCGTGCTTTACCGATCTGTTTATTAGCACTCATGCTAAGTGGCTGCTCCATACTAAGCAGATCTCCTGTCGAACCCACCCAAAGCACAGCAACAGCGCCGAAAACGGAGCCTACGCGTCCGAGAACCCCGCGGGCGGCACCGGTTAAGATTTACACCAATGCCGAAGACCTGGTCGGTAAACCCTTCAGGGATCTGGGTGAAGTCAGCGGTGACTCTTGCCAGATGAGCAATCAGGACTCACCGCCAAATATTCCCACTGCCCGTAAGCGCATGCAGATTAACGCCTCTAAAATGAAGGCCAACGCGGTCCTGCTGCACAAGTGCGAAATCACCAGCGGTGCGCCGGGTTGTTACCGTCAGGCGGTTTGCGTCGGTTCGGCGCTGAAAGTTAATGCCAAATGACATCGTTCAGTTTTGAACAAATTGGCGTTATCCGCTCCCCCTATAAAGAGAAGTTTGCCGTCCCTCGCCAGCCAGGCCTGGTAAAAAGCGGCGGCGGCGAACTTCATCTGCTTCCCCCCTGGCATCAGCCAGAGGCCGTACGTGGTCTGGAAGGGTTTAGCCACCTGTGGATTCTGTTCGTTTTTCACCAGACCATGAACGGCGGCTGGCGCCCGACGGTACGGCCGCCGCGACTGGGTGGAAATACGCGTATGGGCGTGTTCGCCACCCGCTCCACCTTTCGCCCGAATCCCATCGGGATGTCGCTGGTTGAGCTAAAAGGCATTGAGAGCCAGCGCGATCGCCTGATACTGAAGCTGGGCAGTCTGGATCTGGTCGACGGTACGCCGGTGGTGGATATCAAACCCTATCTGCCCTTTGCCGAGGCGCTTCCCCAGGCTCAGGCAGGCTATGCCGCCGACGCGCCGCCAGCCGATATGCCCGTCAGCTTCACCCCAGACGCACAGCGTCAGGCGGATCAAGCAGCTCGGCGCTATCCGCAGCTTGCCCGTTTCATTAGTGAAGTTCTGGCCCAGGATCCTCGCCCGGCCTATCGCAAAAGCGAGGATACAGGCCGTGAGTATGCCGTCTGGCTACTGGACTTTAACGTCCGCTGGCGGGTGACCGAACAGGGGGCCGAAGTCTTTGCCCTGGAGCCCAGGCCAGAAAGCGCCGAATAGCAGTGAAAATGCCGCGCAAAGGGAGATAGGGCCGGTAAATATTCGAATTTCCACTCTCTCTCTTTTGGCAACTCTGCCACACTGGTACACTAAGCCACTTTTTTCCAACGGGCCCTTTTCAGGCCTGCGTTAGATCGTTCAAATGGAACCTTTACAAACATGCGTACTAGCCAATATCTGCTCTCCACTCTGAAGGAGACACCCGCCGACGCCGAAGTCATCAGCCATCAGCTGATGCTGCGCGCCGGGATGATCCGCAAGCTGGCCTCCGGGTTGTATACCTGGCTGCCGACCGGCCTGCGCGTCCTGAAAAAAGTCGAAAACATCGTGCGTGAAGAGATGAATAACGCCGGTGCCATTGAGGTGTCCATGCCAGTGGTCCAGCCAGCCGATCTGTGGCAGGAAAGCGGCCGTTGGGAGCAGTATGGTCCGGAGCTGCTGCGTTTTGTCGATCGTGGCGATCGCCCGTTCGTGCTCGGCCCGACGCATGAAGAAGTGATTACCGATCTGATCCGTAACGAGCTGAGCTCCTATAAGCAGCTGCCGCTCAACTTCTTCCAGATCCAGACTAAATTCCGTGACGAAGTGCGTCCGCGCTTTGGCGTGATGCGTTCGCGTGAGTTCATTATGAAGGATGCCTACTCCTTCCACACGACTCAGGCCTCCCTGCAGGAGACCTATGACGCGATGTACACGGCCTACAGCAAAATCTTTACCCGCATGGGACTGGATTTCCGCGCTGTACAGGCAGATACCGGCTCGATTGGCGGTAGCGCATCCCATGAGTTCCAGGTGCTGGCCCAGAGCGGCGAAGATGATATCGTCTTTTCTACCGATTCCGAGTTCGCCGCTAACATTGAACTGGCCGAAGCCGTTGCCCCGGCCGCAGAACGCGCAGCACCGACTCAGGAAATGGAGCTGGTCGATACCCCGAACACCAGGACCATTGCCGATCTGGTCGAACAGTTCAATCTGCCCGTCGAGAAAACCGTGAAGACGCTGCTGGTGAAAGCGGAAGAAGGTTCAGCCTATCCGCTGATCGCCCTGCTGGTGCGTGGCGATCACACCCTGAACGAAGTGAAGGCAGAAAAGCTGCCGCAGGTCGCCGTGCCCCTGACCTTCGCAACGGAAGAAGAGATCCGCGAAGCCATTAACGCAGGCCCCGGTTCACTGGGCCCGGTTAAAATGCCGCTGCCGGTAGTGGTTGACCGTAGCGTGGCCGCCATGAGCGACTTCGCTGCTGGCGCCAATATCGACGGTAAGCACTATCTTGGCATCAACTGGGAGCGTGACGTCGCATTGCCGGACGTCGCTGACATTCGCAACGTTGTGGAAGGCGACCCCAGCCCGGACGGCAAAGGTACCCTGCAGATCCGTCGCGGTATTGAAGTAGGCCATATCTTCCAGCTTGGTACCAAGTACTCCGAAGCAATGAAAGCGAACGTTCAGGGTGAGGACGGCCGTAACCAGGTGCTGACCATGGGCTGCTATGGTATCGGCGTAACCCGCGTGGTAGCCGCTTCCATCGAACAGAACCATGACGAGCGCGGTATCGTCTGGCCAGAAGCGCTCGCCCCGTTCCAGGTCGCCATTCTGCCGATGAATATGCACAAGTCATTCCGCGTGAAGGATCTGGCCGAACGCCTGTACAGCGAACTACGCGCGCGTGGCGTAGACGTGCTGCTGGACGACCGTAAAGAGCGTCCGGGCGTGATGTTCGCCGATATGGAACTTATCGGTATTCCGCATGCCGTCGTCATCGGCGATCGCAATCTGGACAACGATGACGTGGAATATAAGTACCGTCGCGCTGGCGAGAAAGAGTTGATTAAAACCGACGATATCCTCGAATTCCTGATGGAAAAAATCACCGGATAAGTCACTGACGCCCCGCAGGACGCGGGGCGTTTTTTTATCTTCGCAATGACAATGGAGTGTCTGATGGCGCCAAAGATCCCCGCCCTGTTATGCATATCGCTGCTTGCTGGTTGTACCCTGGATATCTCCCCTTCACCTGAAAAACAGCGCCTGGCCATAAAAATACAGCGCCAGAGTTCTGCACCTGGCAGCAGCTTGCGCGATATCACACCTGAACAGCTGCGCGCTGGCGATGTTCTGTTCTCTTCCAGTCTGGGTCTGACTTCTTTGGGGATTCGACTGTTCAGTACCTCTTCGGTCAGCCATGTCGCCATCTATATTGGCGACGGCATGGTCGCGGAGGCCGTCGGTGATGGCGTACAGATCGCGCCGCTTCAGGAAGTGCTGAAACACAGCGATAAGCTTTTTGCTTTGCGTCTGCCCGATCTGACCCAGCCACAGGCGGAGGCTATCGCCCGCTTTGCCCGCGACAAAAACGGTAGCCGCTATAATTACGGCGGGATCGTCGAAATGGTCCCCTTTATGCTCACCAGACAGCTCTGTTCTCTGAACCCCTTTTCCCGCGAATTTCGCCAGCAGTGCGTTCAGGGATTAGCCAGCGCTCAACTCAGTACGCCCGATGGCCGCACGCAGGATAGCTATTTCTGTTCCGAATTTGTATTAGCCGCCTATGCCGCCGCAGATCGCCCACTCACCACCATGGCCGCTGGCTGGGTGAGTCCGGCCGATCTGATGCATATGCGTGATGGTGACGTCGCATCAATGACACCGGAACGGCCGCTTGATTACGTTGGTCACCTGAAACAGGGGGTTTACCTTAAAGCGCGTAAAATGGCGTGGCGGTGGCACTAAAACAGCAGATGCAGGTGGCTGACATCGCCACCTGCCCATCGCGTCAGTCGTTACAATCCTTGCCCGGCGCAAAACGACCGTCGCTGTCAGGAACCACCGTCATCTGCATCTCTCCACTGTCCGGATTCGGCGTCAGGGTAAAGTGCGCTTCCAGCTTCACCAGCACCGGCTGCATGCTCTGGTCACGCGCCTGACTGTAAGCCCGCTCCATCTGAATATTGTTGTCGAAGATGAAGGTGCGTCCGGTCGCACAGTCGGTAAAGGTGGCTGCATCGGCCATATACATATATTTGCCCTTCATCGCCATCGGCGTTTTGGGCAGTTGCGTCTGCACCGACTCCAGACGATAGTTCAGCGCGGATTCAATGGGATTGCCCTCTTGATCCAGCATCTCCAGCCCCTCACCGTCCGGGCGGAAGTAACGCTTATTGCCCCGGGCATCGGTCAGCACCAGTTTATCGGCAGTACGCGCCCAGGAACCCCAGGAGGCAGAAACATCAGGCATTTTCGCCCCTATGCCTCGCTCATTCATCACCCAGGTGCCATCCTTTTCCAGGAACAGCGAGGTTTCAATGCCCTCACAGTCGGCACAGGGCAGCACACCACGGAAGCTCTGCTGCATGGGTTTCAGTTCGGCGGCCTGGGTTTCTGGCGCCATCCGAACGCTATCGGAAGGGTTGTTACAGCCAAATAGCGACAACAACGTACCAACTGCAACTGCAGAAAAAATGATCTTTTTCACCGGCCAATCCTGTTATTCACTTTAGCGTTTCATTACTCCGGCATACGACGAACCCGGCCTCGCAACGATTTAGTCGTCGACTTCTGCGACTTTGCCGCCAGCCGCCGCTGCTTTGAAGCACGCGTCGGCCGGGTGGGTCTGCGAGTTTTACGGGGCGCGTTCAATTCCTGAATCAACGCCACCAGCCGTGCGATAGCGGCCTCCCGGTTCATCTCCTGACTGCGATACTCCTGCGCTTTAATCACCACGATACCCTCTGAGGTAATCAGATGATGGCTGGCCGCCATCATCCGCGCTTTATACTCTTCTGGCAGGCTGGAAGCACCAATATCAAAACGCAGATGCACTGCCGTTGATGCTTTATTCACATGTTGACCACCCGCCCCCTGGGCGCGAATCGCGCTCAGCGTAATCTCATCATCGGGAATGATAACGCGTCGGGATATCTCAATCATTGCTGCTGCCACGACACTGGCTTCAGCTCCAGATGGTTTTGAGCGTCAGAAAGCCAGATAGTTCCCTCCGTGAGCGTCGCCTGCAGCGTCATATTGCGCGCCGCCAGGCTACTCAGAGCCGCAAGCTGTTCATCATCCAGATACCAGATGGTCAGATTGCGATACCCGGCCAGCCGGGTCTGATTCTGCTGCCACCACACCTGGGCGGCACGGCTATTGTAGGCGAACAGCACCACCTGCGCCCCCTGACTACAGGCCTTCTTCAGGCGCTTTTCATCCGGCAGGCCCAGTTCGATCCATACATCGATATCGCCGCAATCGTTACGCAACCACAGCTCTGGCTCATCGTCAGCACAGAGTCCACGGGTAAAGGTCAGCCGCTCATCGGCATACATGATCCATGCCATCAGGCGCAGCATCATGCGCTGTTGCGTCTCTGACGGGTGGCAGGCAAGCGTCAGGCTGGTATCCATGAACCGGTTACGGTCGAGATCGGCGACATTGACTGCCGCTTTGTAAATCGTTGCTTTTAAAGCCATAGCGCCCCCAAATTTGCTGGCAATTATTGTAGCGAAAAGCGCCTCGACATTCTGCCGTTACTCCCAATTTTTCCCGTTCGTGCCCCTGCTGCCGTAAATTGCGCCACCTTGCGAAAGCGTGTTTATCTTCGTAGTCTTAGCAGGTATCCTGGTAAAAGTCTGGTTTCAGACTCGGAAAGGAGGGCATATGGAAAGGTATTGTGAATTAATACGCCGACGCTACAGTGAGATCGCCAGCGGCGAACTGGGCTACATCCCGGATGCGCTGGGCTGCGTATTAAAGTTTCTGAATGACACGGCTTCCGACGAGACGCTTTCGGATTCAGTCAGGGATAAGGCGGCTTATGCTGCCGCTAACTTACTGGTGAGCGATTATGTCAGTGAATGATACCTATCAACCCATTAACTGCGATGATTATGAGAATCTCGAGCTCGCCTGCCAGCACCACTGGCTTCTGACGCTGGAGTTAAAAAATGGAGAGAAACTCCAGGCTAATGCCCACGACCTGGTGATTCGCAAAGGCATCGAGTATCTGATTGTCGAAAATGGTGGCGACAAGCGCGAACTGCGCCTGGACGAAATTAATATGTTCAGTCATCCGGAACTTAAAGGCGATAACTACATTCGCGAATAATACTCTCTAAGGGCAGCCGCCTGGCTGCCCTTTCACTCTCAGGGCTCCATGCTGGCATAGTACGCCGCCAGATTATCAATATCCTCATCAGAAAGACCGTTGACGTAAGCCTTCATCACCTCCGCCTGGCCGCCGCTGCGCTCCCCTTTTTTATAAGCATGCAGCGCGTGGGCCAGGTAGGCCTCATTCTGTCCCGCCAGGTTAGGATAAAGCGGTACCGATATCTTCCCTTTAGCCCCATGACAGGCGACACACATCACCGCTTTCTCTTCACCGGCTTTGGCATCACCCTTCGCCAGCGCGGGCAGGCCGCACAGCAGCAGCGCCACCGCCAGCCCCGTTCGTTTGATCATGACTCTTGCTCCTTTTGCCATAAAATATGCCAGCATGACGCCCCCTGCGGGGCGCCTTCCCGGGTCACGAAAATCCCTGGCGCGGCAATCAGGCACTCATTGTAATAAAGCAGTGGCGTGGTGAAGCGCCGCCAGGGCGCGATACCAAGCTCCTGCCACAGTTTTTTTATCGGCCGCCCGTGGGCGCGCCCCAGAATATGTACCGTCCCCCTGGCCCGGAAACGGACGCTAACCTGCTCATCGTCAGCCGGTGGACGTACCGCGCTACCCGGTTCACCCCAACTCAGAGTGCCCAACGCCTCCGGTAGCTCCAGCGGCTGGGCGGGATCGTCCCAGCTCAGCACGACATCATCCAGCGACGCCCGACATTTTACCCGCCACAGCGCGCCATGGTAGCGACGTACCTCTTCACCGCCCAGACGCAGACGCGGTGCGGCATCTGCCCTGGCGCAGGCCACTTCATCCCACAAACGCGCCAGCATAGAACGCGACGGCGCCTGACCGCCGCCTCGCGTCAGCCAGCGCCGCAGCAGCGCGGCACGTCGGATATCACTCATGGCAGCAAGCGGCGTCAGGCGTAGCTCGCCCTGGGGACCAATCAGCGACGCCAGTTCATCCGCCAGCAGTTCGTCGATCAGGCTCTCCTGCTCGCCGCACAGCGCCGCACTACGCGCCGCAGTACGGGCAAAATGAGGCCAGCGCTGTGTCAGTTGGGGCAGTACCCGCAGGCGCAGATAGTTACGATCGAAGCGATCATCCTGATTACTTTCATCTTCGATCCACGCCAGCCCGTGCTTTCCGGCATAGCTCTCCAGCGCCGAGCGCGGGTTTTTCAACATTGGACGTACGAGTGTCCCACCGGCGAACGCCAGCGTTTCAGGCATGGCGGCAAGCCCCGCCGGGCCGCTACCGCGTTTCAGGGCCAGCAGCAGCGTTTCGCACTGATCGTCCAGATGCTGTGCGGTAATCAGCGCCTCTTGCGGCTGTAGAGCCCCGGCCAGGGCGGCATAGCGCGCTTCACGAGCCTGAGCCTCAACGCCCTGCCCGTTTTCCTGTAGCTCAACCCGAATCACTTCCATCGGCACCTTCCAGCGTTCGCAAATTTGCTGGCAGTGTACCGCCCAGTCGTCAGCGTAACGGCTAAGCCCGTGGTGGACGTGAATCGCCCGTAACCGGGCGCCTGTTTGCTCGCGTAGCTGCACTAACAGATGCAATAGCACCGTGGAGTCAAGACCACCGCTAAAGGCCACCAGCCAGCGCGACCAGTGATTCAGAGAGGGGGAGAGTGAAATATCGCCGTTGTTATCCATTGTCCGGAGGATTTAAGGAGGTATAGCGGCACGTTAACCACTCAGTCCACGATGATCAAGTGATAACGCCGCGTCCCGGTGAAAGTCAGGCGGGAAGAAAAAGGCAAGGGGGAGCACAGGCGCCCTCCCCGTTACTATGATTATATGTTTTTCAGTACATTAACGGTATAGCGTCCATCCGGCTGGTGATACGCACCATGAATGTCGGTTTCAAACCCGGGGAAATGGGCCCCGATTTCACACAACATTTGCAGGAACTCCAGCACCGGCAAGCTGGCTTCGGTGATCATTTCGCCCGGCATAACCAGCGGAACGCCCGGCTGATATGGAAGGATCATATTGGCGCTAACCCGCCCGACCATCTCATTGACGTTAATCTCTTCCACTTCACCCTGTAGCTCTTTATGGAAGGCGTGATACGGCGTCACCACCATCTCCAGCAGGACTTCGAAGGCACGGAACATCAGATCAGGCAGATTATGGTGTTCCACCAGTTAGTGCATACTGCGTGCCAGCTCCTGTGACGGGCGAAGAATACCAGCAGGTCGATTAAGCGAGGTGCCAGAGTAATCTGGCGACCAGAGCGGCTGATTTGGTTGGTTGCGGGTGAAACAAGCCATTCGCCTACGCGTACCACTGGCTGTTGCATAACCCCCCCTAAACAGGAAGGGAAAGCGTCCATCATAACACGGCCCCTACCCTCCCTTTGGGGACGCAGAGCTACGCCTCGTAGAGCTCAAGCGGTAACCCGTCCGGGTCAGTAAAGAAGGTAAAACGCTTGCCCGTCAGGGGATCGACGCGTATCGCTTCACAAGGCACATGATGCGATTCCAGATGGGCAACGGCCTGGTCAATGTCCGCCACGCTAAAGGCCAGATGGCGTAAACCACAGGCCTCCGGGCGACTCGGGCGCGGCGGTGGGAAGGGAAAAGAGAAAAGTTCGATAACATACTGCCCATTCAGTGCCAGATCCCCTTTCCAGGAGTCACGGGTTTCGCGGTAGACTTCGGACGTGAGGGTAAAGCCAAGAATATCGCAGTAAAAGGATTTGCTCTGAGCGTAGTTGGTGGCAATGATGGCGATGTGGTGAACCTGTTGTAAACCCAGCATAATCTCTCCTTTTTTGATGCTGGGACAATAAAGGGGCACATGGCTGGGCGCAAGATAACGAGGGATTTTTCAGACGACATGCAATCCTGTCGCAAGCCGTTTCCACTCACTCTTTACACCAAAGATAATCAATTATTCTGCTTTACTACATTTCCGAAAATTTAAACCACGTAACCCTAAAAGCACTATTTCCTTTACTAAATACCTTTATTTTAGACAAGACATGCTTATTTTTCATCAAGTTATAATAGCATCCCCGATTAAATCCGTGCCAGGTTCGAAATCTCTGGATAATCACAGGACGAATATCATGGCAAACCTGATCTATCTGACGTTAACGGGGAAAAACGGAAACTTATTTCTGCTGGCTGCTCTACAACCGCATCCATCGACAATAAATTCCAAAGAATCCATGCCTATCAAATTCTGGTTTATGATCTTTCACACCTAATTACCCGAGAGCAAAACGCTAATCACCATCCGGTAGTGTTCAAGAAGCCTGGCGATAAATTCTCTCCCCAGCCAGGTGTTTCTACTTCAGAATAAGCAATATTTATATTGACACGTAAACCATAGTAGTAACCCCAACTGGCCCAATCGAATAATAACCAGAAACACGATATCCAGCACGAAAAATCGGCACTAATTTTCTCGTCAGTTCCAGCGTAAAAGTGTGAGTATTTGGGTCAATTTCGTATAGTTTCGCCACCTCAAAACCAAATGTCTGCTGTACTAATGGATAGAGTGCTTTGAACAGACTCTCTTTAGCAGAAAAAGCAATGAGCAGTGCCGTATCAAATGGGAGACAGTTTGCAGCCAATAATACATCGCGTTCATCGGCTGTAGTAAAACTCGTAGCAATTTCCTGCATTATGTCAGGGCGAAACATTTCAATATCAACGCCCGGACTTATACCAAAATGATTTGGTGTCAGAATAGCAATGGCCGATGTGTCTGTATGAGAAATACTTCCCCGCCAACCTCTGGGCCAAACAGGAGCGCGATCTGTACCAGTAGCCACAACGCCATTGTATCCAACCTCTTGTAATAACTGTCTAGCGGCATAACGCCCAGCAAGATATTCTGCACGACGCTTTGCCCCAGCCGATTTCAACACATCCGGAAAAGGGAGCGACAACTGAGTAAAGAGTGTATCTCTATAAGAAAATTCATCAAAAGCAACCAGACACACTTTAATTCCGGAATGACTATTTGCATAGCCTGTGCTTTGCTGCCGAATAAAATCCAGGTTAGTAATGTGTCGCTCAAAAGTAAACATTTTTTTAACCACCAACGTACATTATGATATAAGGCACGAAACATTTCTACCATATTAATCCTACCCTAATTTTTTCTACGTTCAACAACAAAAATCCACCACCGACTCCAAGACTACCTCTTATTTTAAGAGAGGCGAAGTGTCTGGCGAGCTGTGGAGCCAGTCTAGTCACTGACTTTTTATCAATCATCAGACATTCCGAAAAAACATCTGATTATTCTACATTAATGATCCCATATGCGGCAGTATACAATGCATCATTAACATCAAAATCAATAAATGTATTTTTACCTACAGTGTATAACACCGACAACCCCTCAAATAACGCTACACACATCACCGCTTTCTGCTTCGCTAGATCATCCCGCATATCCGGTATTTTGCGTAAAATAATCAGCTTAACCTGCTCAATATATTTGATGTAAAAATCATGCAGTGCATAACTTGAATTAGTACAATTAGCGCTATTAACCCAAGCTTCCCAGATTAACTTACATAGTGTCACATCATTAAAATTACTAATAATAAGATCAACTAACCACTTTAATTCTTCACCATCATTAACAATAACTTCATTTAGTTTCTGAATAGAATCATCAATAACATCTTCAAATAATGCTGATAGTAGTTCCTCTAATGAGGGATAATAATACTGAACATTACTGAGCGATTTTCCGCACGCTCTAGCGACCTCACGCATACTGAAATTCCGCGCTCCTTTCTCAGAAAGGATTATCTTTGCCGTAGTTAGAATTTCCGCTTTTCCACTTTTTTTTTTTGCCAAAGTCATTGTATACAGCCCTCTACAAGTAGTTTTATCAGAACAGTATACTGGATTTAATCGAATAATAGTAGGGATGCCTGAATAGTGCCCTGTATCGTAACAGACGGATTTCTCAGTGAGAAAAATAGATGTCCAGATGGCTAAACATAACGTAACTCTCTGCCATATACTTACATCAGCATGTATTGTAGTTATTCAAACGCCTTAAGAAATTAACAAACATCTAACTATACTTAACTACATATAGTGTTTGAACATATTCTACCGGCTGACTATTTTTAATTAAAATATCAGAAGCAATCATCTTTCCACTGTCATATATTACCGTATTAACATTCATTACTCTGATCACCCCAAGTCGATCTCCAGGATTAACTAAGTAACCAGTAACAATATACGATTTTGTTTTATCATGATGTGAGGAATAGTAAACACCTACCCTCGGAGATTTGAATTCATCGATACTAATGGAATTAATTCCACCCACTTCGACAGTATGTTTTTTATCCAGTAGTTCAATTATCGGGTTAACTGGTAAATGTCTCTGCCCCGGCATCTGAGAAATACGGATCGATACAGCATTATCGGTAATGAATGAATTCATTAATTGATGTGTAACTGATTTTCCTTACCAATGCTGCGATAGTTTTAATACTCATAATTAACCTACTGTAATAAATAAATATTCGGGCGACTTATCTCACAGTATCGCCCGAATAGATATTTAAATTTAAATCACGATCTGTTCCAGTAATTCACGCCGCTGTTCGTCAGTTAACGCCGGTAAACCATAGAAAGGTTGGTAATTTACGCTGCTTATCCCGACCAAATTAAGAGTACCGACAATCATATTGTCAATAAATCGCAACATGTCGTATTGCTCCAGAATCGCCTTAGTTGATCCCAAAGGTAGCAGCAATGTAGCCCTTTTATCTGTTAGTAGCGGCGTAAATCCATTTTCATCATCGCGATAGGCAAAACCCCAAGAGAAAACGCGATCTATCCAGCCTTTCAATATAGCCGGTTGGCCATACCACCAGATCGGATAAATAAAAATCAAATGATCGGCATTTGCTACCTGTTGCTGATATTTTTTAACTTCCGGTAATACTTCGCCATTCTGTAATGCAATAAAATCGTCTACATTCAATACTGGATTGAAATTATCTTCGTACAGATCAATAATTTCACATATGGAATCTCGGCTCTCGATAATCTCAACGACACGTTGTTTAATTGCATGACTGAAACTTAATGGATTGGGATGGGCATAAATAATACAATATTTCATTGTTCAAACCTCATGTTTTTTTGTACTTCAGATTTTCTTTTCGGAAATACAATGGGTGAAAAAAGACTAAGTGTAAATATGGTCAATACTCCACTAATAAATAATGCCATACCTACCAACAAACCCACATCAAATATTGGCCGAAATGCAGAAAACAACAACGGGATGAAACCTACAAAAAATACTATGATATTAATTACGATCGCATTACCAGCACTACTGATAGCATAGTGGAGCGCTTGCTCGGCATCAGCTCCCTCTTCGTAGTGGGTTTTCATGCGCATAATATAATGCACAGAGTAATCTACCACCCCCAATACCAGGAAGGAAATAATTGCCGTACCTATATTTAATTCTATATTCAAAATGCTCATGAAAGCGAAGTAAAAAATAACCGTCAAAATCAGTGGTAATGTGCCAAAAAAACCATACCGCACCGATCTAAACCACAGACTCATAATGGCGAAGATAGAAATAAAGGATATGAATATCCCTATTTTCTGCCCCTGCCACATCTCACTTAACACCGATGTCCAGACCACCGGAGAACCAGCCAATATATAGCTTGCACCTTGGGGAATATTTTCATCAAGCCACGGGACAAGCTTATCAAGAAACTGTTGATACTCGCTGGCAAGCGTGGTGTTCATAGTGTACAATAAAGTTGTTTTAGAAAAATCAGCGTTTAATACATTAGTCAGATCCGTACCTCCGCTATTTTCATACATTAATACTGACTGGCGAATAATATCGTTACCTCTGACACGAATAACCTGCATAGTTCCGTCATCATTCGGTTCCATGATCTTTTCTTCAGCATAAGGTAACCTGTTGTACTGGGTATTATAGTCATTCAGCGTATAGTTAATACGGCGAATATAGCGCGCGATAGAATAACTATACGTGACACTATTCTGCTGATGAACAAACCTCTCCATACGATCAATAAAATTTACCATATCAAGATCGATAGCACCGTTTTCCTTATGGGTATCTATCTCAATCCATCCAGGACTGGTGCCAGCGATATGTGAATTGATAAATTCGTCAGATTCACGAAACTGATTTGTTTTGGCAAAATAGCGACTGCCCATATCATCTACTTTGACGTTACGGGCAATAAGCAAAGCGGAAAAAGTCAGCAGACCAAAGCAAATCATAATCACAAGTCGATGCGCGGCAATAATCCGTAGTGTGGAGAACAGAAAACGCTGAATATTTGTCGATGTTTCTTGTTGTAGCTCGGTACTCTCATCTTCCCGTTGGTATTTGAATGTGTGCAGCATAGCCGGAATCATCAGCAAGGAAATGATTAGCGCGACGAACATGCCAAATGTCATATAAATCCCGAAGTTACGCAGATTAACGATGTTAGTACTCGTGGATAAAATAAAGGTGACGCAGGTTGCCAGCGTGGTCAAAATTACTGGCCGTGTCATCAAACGCATCATAGCTTTATTGGCATCACGTAGATTTTTTCCTTGAGCAACCTGATGCTTATATTCGACCATAATATGAATTGCGTCAGACGAACAAATCGTCACAAGGAATACCGGTAGCACGCTAGTAATCAAATCCAGAGGCGTACCAACAATCGCCATCATGCCCAGCGTCCAGATAACACAGCCCACAACATTTAAGAGTGGGATCAGTACACCATAACGATTACGCAGGAAATAACCTAACAGCCCAAAGACCACCAGTATGGTGATTGGAAACAACAACTGCATATCGTGATTTATGGTTTTGGTCTGCTCAGCAAAGAACACCGGTACACCAGCAATAAATATGTCATCAACAAAGGCAGGGTGTTCGCGTTTATAGTTGTCAACCATGTTTGTTATGATTTGATATGTGCGCATCTGCGCTACCGAATCATCAGGAAGGATACCAAGCTCAATGGTAATCATTGTCACCGTGCCATCTTGATTCACCACCCCCATATTCATGAGTTCATTGTTCATCAGAGCATTCTGCGCCATCCGCGGATTGACCCCCAGATTATTCACAGTCACTGCCGCCTTCAGGGTATCACCATCGACCAAAAACGCGTTTTCCGTCGCTGACATGCCCGCCATCTCTTTTATTGGGTTAATACGTTCAACCAGAAAACGTAGAAATGAGGCCTGCCGCTTAGAAAGACGTAATTGGTCTCTGGAGTCATAAATGGACTTTACCAACATTGCATCGCTCTGTGTAAAACCCCGCTGGCGGATCTGCGCTATCTGCTCATTCCAGGAAGAATCCACGGGTAGATCTTTTAGTATGCTTAGAAATTCGGTCACATCTTCATCATTGGCCAGAATGAGTTTTCTGGCTTGTTCTGTCAGGGTGAATACTGCATTTAGTGTTTCCTGATTAAATACGGTCTCTTTGTTATGTATAGCAATCAGGACTGAGTCATAGGTTCCGGTAAAATCTTCACGAATGTCAGCGATCGCCTTTCGAGCCGGATGAGATTCCGACAGCATATAAGGATTACTGTCTTCCGTAAGGTCAGTGATTTTCCACGCGAACAGAAGTGTTATTAGCAAGAGGATAAAGAGCACCCATCGAGAGTATTTCTCAATAAATCGAATATAACCTTCCATGATGATTTCTCTTAATGGTTAATTAGTTTTTTGAATTCACTATCTTTAATACTGGTTTTCAGAATGCTTTGCGTTAAATAATTGACATCAACACCAGCATTGTACTTAATGGAGTGAAATATCATTTCCGATTCTTTATTGTTTTCAAAATTCCGCATTCTGCTGTGCATAATGGTCCAGATATTCTGAATCAATCTTACTTCAGTAGTCTCCAATGATTTATATTTAACATTCTTACTATTAAAGTAATCCTGTTTTAACACAATATTGCGCTCTTTATCTATCCATAGCAAGGTACGATTATAACCATTTTTATTTATAACATCCTGAGAAACTGGAATACGCTCAATTTTCCACGAATCCCGCCCATTCACTTTCTCCTCACCTTCCAGAGTGGAGTGATAGTCTTTAACCCGTAGTTTATCCAGATCGGAATAGCTGTAGGTGCTCCCCATAAAGGCTCCTCGCTTATCCTGCCCGGAGATTCGGCGCACTTTACGAAAAGCCGGTAGGTACATCCATTGTTCATCGTCGCTAGCAATGGATTCATTGTAGTTGGCGATCAAGAAGCTCACGTTACGCACATCAGAAGGTGAATAAAAAAACATGCTGGCCATCTCCCTGTCAGGTAGATCTTTTTGCAGCATATACATATTTTTATCCTGAATTTTTCCATTATTATGATTTCTGAGTGTAACCTGAGAGACATAATCATCTCCATCATAACGATCACGTACTTTAGTTAATATCTGATCAGCCTGCGGTGTAGCCAGTGCAGATACGGAAAATACGCAGAGTAGAGTGCAAATTTTATATTTCATAAAATCATCCTGAAAATTTATAAATAACAGAATACATAATGCGGGATGAATCTGACTGTGAACCAATAATATTTCCAGATGCACCCCCCATTATATCCAGATGTATATTAAAAGAGAGATTTGTATTATATTGATATTTTATTTTGCTTTGAAAAAGATTTCCTCCTCCGATACTGGCAGACCAAGTATTACTTAATCGCAACGATAAATTATCGGAAAACATTTTTCCTTCCATAGACATGGTGTAGTAAGGATCCGACGATAATGTGACCAGTTTCGGATGCCAGCCCACAATGTGATGATCGGTTATCTGTGCGGTAACCATCCAGTCTTTATACAGATAGTCGAGACCCAGTAAGTATTTAACAGTGTCATGTCGCTCCTGATTTCCGTGAATGTCATTATAATACTTATCTGGAAACCAAGCACTTTCGGCACGTATTACCCAGTTCTGTAATGCAGTACTGACGCTAGCGCCCAGCATGCTTTCCTGGGAGTACTGTATGTATGCAGCATGGTCTTCAATATGGTACAGAGGATCGTCGCTATAGCCACGAAATGCATACCAGCCCAGATCAAAGCCTTCCACGTTAGTTGTAGCGCTAAAGGCAAACTCTCCTTTAGTATTTTTTCTATGTGGTAAATCCTTCGGTATCGCCAGATTAAATTCACTACCGGGTGGTGGATACTGATTGGCTTTAAATTTCATTATCCATATCGCCTCGAACGTCCAGTCCGGCACTGCATCGCTCACTATCCGTAACATCGGCAAAGGATACATATAATCATTCAGATCCATCAGTATGAACTGACGATAATCCAGCGGGTTGATAACATCAACCACACGCAGCTCGTCGGCCTGCCCCCAAATCACTTTCTGATAGCCGAGGTACAGATTAAAAAGATCGAATTTTCTTTCCAGATAGAATTCATCTAACCAAAAAACCGAACGATATTTATCACGACTAGCAGAGGAGTAGTGACTATTAAAAATCCCGTCGTAACGATATTCACCATTGAAGCGCATATAAAAATAATCATTTTCCCAGTCCATATAGGTGCCAACATAAATACTACGCTCGGTGCCAGAAAGTGACGATAATTGATTGGCACCGTTAAGTTGTATTCGTGGCTCAATAAAAAAATTGGCGTACGTATTTGCACCATAAAACAAAAACAGGAAAATTAGACCCCGCACCCGTCACCCCCATCAATGACCAGACTCTGCGCCGTGATCATAACGGCTGCAGGGGACAGCAAAAAGTTAACGCTACCTGCGACATCCTCGGCACTAATAAGCCGCCCCAGAGGAATTCTTTTTCCTATGCGCTTTAGGAGCAGCGGAACGGTATTACCCATCATGCGTGCCTGCTGTGCCAATCCCTCACGTAGCATTTTGGTATCCACCCAGGAAGGTAATACGGCATTAACAGTTATCCGCTGCGGGGCCAGTTCCAGAGCCAGTGCTTTGGTTATTCCTAGCAGAGCATGTTTGGAAGCACAATAGGCACTATTATTTTTTCGCCCAACTTTACCAAGTATAGAAGAAATCATTACTACTCTTCCCCCGTTACTAATAGCTGGGCATAGTAACGACAACAGACGCTGGGTTGAGGTAAGATTCGTAGCGATAATCCTATCCCAAATACTATTTTCACTGATAGTATGTTCGTTATCGATACCGTGAGATAAAATTACACCGAACAGCGTCTGCTCCTTAACAACCGGTAACAGTGCTCTCTCAATAGCACGGAAATCTGTGACATCAATAGTATAAGTATGTATTTGCTTTGGCGCCTCCAATTTTAATAAGTTTAGATTTTGCTCATCAATATCCAGGGCAAATACCTGGTGTCCCTCGCGAACCAGAGACAATACAATGGCCTTACCGATTCCATTAGCAGCACCAGAAACCACATAATTTTTCATTTTACCTCCTGTTAAGTGAGAGATAACCCGCCGTTAATATTTATCACCTCACCGGTGACATAATCATTATTTAGCAAGTAATCAATGCCGACAATGATATTCTCAACACTACCAAGTCTTTTCAGCAGGACGCGTTCTTCAACAATATTTTTATGGGATTCAAGTAAACTCTCAACCATCTCAGTTCTGATGATACCAGGCGCGATAGCATTAACACGGATATTTTTTGGTGCCATCTCAACGGACAACGCTTTGGTTAGAGATTCGATAGCACCTTTTGTCGCCGCATAAACCGACTGCCCTTTGTTAGGGCGCATGGCGGATATCGAAGAGATGTTAATAATATTTCCATATCGCTGAGGCAACATAATCTTTAATACTTCACGGCAACAGAGGATATAGCTGAGCAAATTAGTATCAAGAACTCTATAAATATCTTTATTACTGGCTGAAGCGAGCAGGCAATCGCGGGTGATACCAACATTGTTAACCAACAGATCGACACGGCCAAATTGCAGGTATGCCTCCAGGACAAAATTTTCGCATTCTTCATGAATCGACATATCGGCAAAAATAGGCAGAAGATATTTTTTCTTATCTCCAACATCGTCCATGAGTTGTTGCATATCTTTTCTATGACGATAGCTGAACGCGACATGGTATTGGTTGTCGAGTAGATAATTGACAATAGCTTTGCCGATCCCCTTACTGCCACCAGTGACTAAGGAATATTTTTTCTCCACTTGTTTTGTTTTCACAGACTTGATTCCCTCTTCACATCTTCCAGAACAAATCCATGTTTATCGGCAAGTTGCATTACATTCTCTACCTGCTCCGGAGTAATATTACCGTAAGAATAATGTTCGGTGCATTCTTCCAGCGCCAGTAATATCGTTTCGGTCATACACGCATATAGCTGATTTCCCTCAAGATAAGCTCTGATCCGAGGATCCAAACCATCGTCATACGGAGTTTTTACCACACCACCACGCAATAACAGAATATCGGGCCTGTCGATAAGATCGTCCTGCAGCACGTTGTGGGGAACAGCAATATCGCAGACCACCGCCTTTTGCCTTAGTTGACCGAGTGGCAAAATAGAATTGGTTGCATTAGTTGCGCAGATAATGATGTCACTATCAGTAACATCGTCAATTTGCTGTGAGATGGAGATAAACATTTCTGCCGGATAATGTTCCGCCAGATAATCGCTGATACAACGTCCAACTGATGGGGTGTGGCATTGTTGGTGTATATCCGGCTGCATTGTATTAAAGACGTCCGCCAGACGCGCAGCCAAACTGCCCACCGGATATGTTTTTCCAGTGCTAAAATCATCGTAGTAGTGAGCATAGATGTTATACATCACCGCTTTGAGGCGCAGCAGAGAATCTTGTTTACTGCTGCCTAGCAGCCGAAGCGTTCGACACTCCGCACCTAATATTTCGGCATAAACGCTACCAATATTTCCCGCCGCGCCAATCACGCTAAGACTGGCACAGGCTAAATCACGCTGACCGAAAGCCTTCTTCACTGCTGCGATACTCATGCCCACAGTTAACGCATTGCCGGTTGTCACCGTGATACTGTTATTTTTTACTGATTTTCCATTATTGGTGATGATTGAGGTAAACATTCCCAGCCCTGCGACTCGACTGCCATTTTGCATGGCGAAATCAATTCGTTGATTTATCTCCGCTCTTAGTTGGGTAAGATTATTTTTTTCCAGAGCATGGGCGATCATCTGTGATGTCACTGGAATAGGATGAATAATAAAATCGACAGTTTTCCCATACTTATTGCGTATCCTGCTAGCGGGAAAAGGCACCGTTGATAAATTAAAGCTGGTATTCAGCAGGAAAACCTCGAGCTCTTTATCACTGAATCCCTCAAAAGAGGGTTCCACATCCCGTAACCCTGCTGCGGAAATAAGGTGGTTAACAAAGGTGACGCTAAAATCGGCTGGTGTAGCAGATTTATCGATTCCGCTAGCGGTGAGTCGATAATCTTTAGGCTGAATGGCTGAGCTGGTACCCTTATTAATGATCGGTCGAAGAAGAAAACCGACATCCGCATAGCGGATCCCAAGACAAATTCTTTCCAGACCCCGCTGTAACAGCGAAATATGGCGCTGTTCAAGATACACTGAAGGTTCAAAGCGCAGTACATTTTCTGAACTTCCCGAAGGCGCAACGCGAATATTATAAGCATTCAGCAAATGACCGGCAATGATATAGCCCAGTGACCGTTGGGCGGCAATATTCTGCATTAAATAAGAGGATGACTCTGCAACATCGTTAAACTCTATACCCAGCAATAGCCCCTGATAGCGAACATCTTTGATTACGTCAGGAAAGCGATTCTTTAGCTGGTCAAGGATTTTCCCAAGCTGTTCACTGATTTTACCTACTCTTTTAATTAACGGATCATCGCCATTAAAAAGCAATTCCAGATAATCACGGGCAACTTTGCAGGAGAGATCGTCTTCACCAAACGTCGAGCTCTGAATGAGATCAAATCCTGAAGCAATGTGACTTTTTTTAATAGCAACAACACCAATCTTGACGTAGCCCGCTCCCAGCGCTTTTGACAGTGCATAATAGTCAGCATTCAAACCAATATTAGACGCAGCCACCAACATACCGCAGCGGCCGGAACCGGACTGCACTTCGTCAGCAATAAGGGGACAGTGCAGCGAGTCGCGCAATTTATTTAAATCTTCTGCCACTGTGGCGTTTAACGGCCATACACCACCTTCCCCCTGCACCGGTTCGGCAAGAATCGCGACAACCCGGCGTATGATTAACGGTTTCAGGTGAATCACTCCGTCGATCACCTCTGGTTGTAGCGCCTCACCCCACAGCCCGTGATGCTCGATGTTGTGAACGATCTCGTTAACCACATGAGCCGACAGAAAACGTGTTTCAATATTCAAACACCGGAGAAAAGCCCGATACATCGGATGATGTGTACAGTTGGCAGTCAACATCATCTTGCCGTGGAACGCGTTTTCCAGGGCGATAAAAATCGGATGTTTATTAAATTGTTCTGTGTTGTAGCGAACCAGTGCCTGCTTAATGACATGAGATGATGCCAGCCGGGAAACACCGAGTAGCCTTTCCTGCTGTGGTAATAGATGGTAGGAGTATTGAGGATTCAGAGAGTCATAATCTGCTTTGAGCTGTTGCTGCATAGCATTGAGCTCGAGACTGCGGGCATATTCCGCATGTTTAAGTGCGATCTCCATCGTTTCCGCACCTGTGCTGGTGTAACAAAACTGGAAGCCATCCCGATAGTTGGTCTCATGACACAGGCGGCTATTCAGAAGAGTAGATAACTCACCAGCCCCCTCACGTATTGAAAATTGATTGTGAAATGGCACCTTCTGCTCAATATAGTCTTTATAGCGGGAGCCAATCTGCGGATGAAAATGACCGATCAGCGTAGCGCCGTAGCCACCGAGTAAATCAAGGACTTCAACTTCCTCTCCTTGAGAATTACGGTAATAAAGATAATTGCCGCTGGCTTTAAAATATTTTTTATCCAGTCCAATCGATAACAGCGCTTTTGAAAGCGTTGGTTTACAAAGAGTAATATAATTGTCCATAGCTATTCCTATAGTCGGCAGACTGAAATCAATTTACGAACAAATGAAAGATTATTTCCGCAATGCCCTTGTGTCTGATAGTAATTCAGCAATTCATCATAATCAGGTAGGGTAGGACATTTTCCTTTTCCATCATCTCGTTTTAGCATCAGGCTAAGGCCAAATTCTGTTTTTTGTTGCTCAGATGATGTTTTATCAGCGACTCCAGAGGCCATCACCAGAGCATAATCAACCTTATTACAATATAATGACAATTGCGCCTCCCGCAGTGCGGCCAGTAGCCCAGTGTTATCGCGAAGGAAAGCGGCACAGTCCGATTTTATTCCAAATTCCTGTGACACCAGCCCCAGCAGATTATTGCTTAACGAGCGTGTGAGTAGAAACGGATTAATTTTATTTGAGTACCACATAGTATTAAACAGAGTCCCCTGGTCATCGAGAGCCCGAGTATCAATCTTCGCCAACAGATCGTTAAAATCCGGATGTAAATAACCAAACTGCGTACAATAAATGCCGGTGCTACGGGTAATTTGCTCGTCAGTCAATGTCAGACGGGAAAACATCTTTTTGGCACTCAAAATCCCATTGAGGGTTCCGATAGAAAAGAAGCGACGATTCTTTTTTAATGTCAGTTCAATATGCGATGTCTCTTTTTCTACTGGATTCACGGCATTATCACCAATAATAAACTCATGATCTACAACAACAATTTTTTCCACTACTCATAATCTCCCATGACCAAGCAAGTATTAATACCGCCAAAACCGAAGGAATTACTCATGGCATTAGATACAAGATTCTCACGCCCATGGTTCGCCACATAATCCAGATCGCATTCAGGATCGGGGGTGGATAAGTTTATCGTCGGCGGAATGAAATTATGCTTCAGAGTTAGCGCAGTGATAACCGCTTCAATCGCCCCCGCTGCTGCGATCCAGTGTCCGGTCATTGATTTAGTTGAAGAGATCAAAGGAGCTTTAGTGCCTTCAAAAATTCTGCGTATAACGGCGGTTTCAATGGTATCGTTTAGCTGCGTGGAGGTTCCGTGAGCATTAATGTACTGAATTTGTTCCGGATGAAGACCGCTATCATAAAGAGCATCTCTAATTGCAGCCTCCGCTCCCCGTCCTTCAGGATGAGGTGCCGTAAGTTTCCAAGCATCCAGAGATGATCCATACCCTTTCAGCTCCGCATAAATATTTGCTCCTCGACGGAGCGCATGCTCCTCACTTTCGAGGATCATAAATGCCGCGCCTTCACCGGCAACCAACCCACTGCGAGATTTATCAAAAGGCCGACACAGGGCTTCACCCCATTTTTCAGTCGTTGCCGTTGCACCAAGTAATTTCAGGCCTATCAAGGTACGCAGACTTAATACCGAGTCTGCACCACCAGAAAGCATAATATCCGCTTCTCCACGCTGTATGGCACGATAGGCCAGACCAATTGCATGGCTACCGCCCGAGCATGCCGCATTCACATTACTCATCGGACCGGTAAGGCGATAACGTCTTGCGATTTCTACAACCATTCCATCGTTTGAGCAAGTTAGTCCAGAGAAACGTGACAGACTGGAATATTTATCGCGCAGGGTTTGCAATGGAAACGAACTACCTTTACATAAAATGCGATCCACCTCCTGCATTTCTACTACACCACTACAAGCAAAAACCCCCATCCTCATATCCTGGGTTTCGTGTTCATTTATTCCTGCATCAGAAATAGCTTTGTCGGCAGCGATTAACCCCATGACCCCTCGACGATCGGTGATCCCCGGTGGCGGCAGCAGATGTGGGAATGCCGCCGTAAGATGCTCAAAGTCGACCGGGGCACCATATCGCACCGGTAATGATGTTTCTTCGGTTAACGACAGGCGTTTTATTGCCGAGCGGCCGGCGCATAAATTACTCCAGAACGTGTTATGGCAATGTCCCCAAGCACTTATGATTCCTATCCCGGAGATCACCACCCTATTTTTTACTTTTGACATTATATTTACTCGGCCTAATTAAAATTCAGCATCATAGCCGCACAATTTCCATATAGTCCGTGATTAATAATCAGAACCTGATCGACTAAAGCCGGAGGCCGGACTCCAGCACTTACTTTGCAGCGATTATGTCGATGGATGGCATAATTAATAGCAAGGAATACCGACGCCGCACCGCTATAACCCAAATGCTGCTCAAGTTGAATTGCCGGGGTGTCAGAAAAAACATTGCCTTTCGGATCCAGAAAATCGTAATTGCCACAACCTGGTCCGGTATGAATGAGAGTGAGAGAATTACATGCCGTATGATGATACTGTTTTAAAAAATGTTGGTACTGTGCTTGGTCATGAATCACAGAGCGCCGTATTTGACTCAAGTGAGCTGATGCTTGTTCTACATTATTATGAAGTAAAATAAATGCACTGGCCTCAGTCAAATTTAAACAGTTTCGTTCTCGTAGTGCTTTTTCATAGCTCAGATAGAACCATTCTGATATTTTCTGACTCGCCCCCCCACACAGAGCAACTTTACTTTTCTGATGGTAAACACTGTGAAAACCTTCAATTAAGGCGGTAGCGCCCGCATCACTATGCGGTGAAAAGAAGGCATTATCACCCTGGATATCAAGATGCTGTGCAAGCTGGCTGGCACTTGAGGTATTGAGTAGCGTCAGACCAATTGTAGGCTGCAAATTGGTTAGCGCTGTGGCGACATAACTTTTTGTATCTTTCTCAGAAAAACCCAGAGGTGTAATCTTATCATCCGAGTCACAGGTTCCTAGCCCAAGGAATAACCCTCGCTGTTCTGGAGACACAAGCTCACCTATCGATGAGCTGTTCCATGTTTCAATTCCACTGTGTAATAGCCAGCGCGACTGGTGATTGCTGATACGTTTGACCGTTTTGTCGACATTGCTTAACTGAAAATCGCTGTCAGATATTTTGTTTTCAATAAACATACCGCCGTCATTCCGTTGCAGCATCAAGGGATACTCGTTGGCTATATCCTCAATACAAAAACATGGCGGTAACAGCGTTGCCCCTTCGCTTACATAAACTTTCATGAATATATTCCTGCTCTCGCCAGTACCGCGCTACAGTTTTCGCCGCCAAATCCAAATGAATTACTTAATACTGTATTCACCCGGGCATTACGGCGGGTTTGAGTGTTAATCAATATCCTACCGTCTTTAGCGCTCTGTTCATGGAAGTTAAGGCTCGGCAACATGGTATCGTGCAATATAGATTCACATGAGAGAATGCATTCCAGCAGGCCACTAACTCCCAAAGAATGTCCCAGCGCCGATTTTGTGGAAATAACAGGTGGACAGTGTGATGTAAAAAGGGAAGCGATAGCCTTGCTTTCCGCTTGATCATTACTGACTGTTGAAGTGCCATGTGCATTGATATGGTGGATATCTTCCGGAGCCATGCCAGCATCGCGCAAAGCATTGGCCATAGTCTCCAGATAATTAACGCCATTTTCATCGGATGAAGTCATTTTGTGAGCTTCAGAATTCCTGTACATCCCTTTTATTTCAATCAGAGGTCGCACTTTTCTTGCAAGTGCATGAGACTGGCTTTCAAGAATTAGACATGCTGAGGCATCGGCCAGAACGCATCCATTTCGAGCTTTATCAAATGCTCGTGAAGCTTCGTCTGGTTGTGAAAATTTTCCATTGTAAAGAGCTCCAACTTTTTTGAACAACAATTGCACCAAAGGATGGGTCGCTTCTTCGGATGCACAAACTATAGCCACATCACAGAGTCCATGGCGGATACTGAGAAAAGCTGAATATAATGCTGACATTCCTGCAGTACAGGCATCGCTATATATTCGCGGCGGGAATGGTGATTTTAGATAATTTGCTATCTCTCTAAAAAATACCGTCGCCTGTGGAACTTCGCACTGTTCCTCGATATCAATGTCGCCAGACCGGACATCTATACTTTTATCTTCCGCATGCAAATAAACCTTCTCAATTGAGGGGAGCAATTTATTATTTGCAAAGAAAAGCTCCTGATTTAATGAAGATAAATCACTGACTAATAGCTGACTCATTTCCAGCGCATCGATAATGGCACTTAACGCCATCGCCTGAACTATCGAATCATACTGCAATAAAATGCCATGGCGGCGCAATTTTTCAACAATAATTTTCCGTTCAATATCATTCAGAGCTACACTTGGTACTTGGGAAACCCCTAAATTTTTGAGTCGTTCATCTTCGCACAATAGCGTTTCACCTTCGGCTAATAAATTAAATAGCCTTTCCGGCGTTAATAGTTTACGCACTACAGTGCCATATCCTGTAATAGCTACATTATTCATCGTGTCTCTATATGATAGTTACTTAGATCAATATGCTAATTGCACACGTATAGACATTATTTTTGGAAAAAAACATTTATATTATCTATTAATAGTAGATCAGCATTCTTTGCTTCAGACTCCGCGACAGCTTTGCATAATGCAGCCCAGTTTGAAATAGTAGTCTCGCTGTATATGTCACCGAGGGTTTGAATGTCTTTTAACTGTTCTTTGGTATATTTATAGCAACTTTCTGAGAAGAGCAATTTTCCCTTTGGGGTAAGGGTGTTGTCATCAAAAAGTTCAGCGAGTTCTTGCTCCGTGAGATTATCAACAGCATGTTGATAGAGGCTGGCAGTGGGCATGGTGACTTTAAACTTTTGCGCCAGAGAGTATGTTAAGTCCATTATATCTAAAGAGTCTGCCCCAAGATCATTCACGAGCGATGAATCATCAAGAATAGCTCTTTCTTCAATAGATAATACTTTTGCGGTTTCAACACGAACCAAATCCAAATATTTTTTCATAATCATTTCCTTAATTAAAAAATCAGCACTATTACTCAGTAGCTGAGAACATCCTAATTTAAATACCGTCTATATCAATTCTCCATTTAGTTTTATGAGTATAAAATTAGAAATACATTTATACCCTGATGTTAAATGAATATCATGGACCGATTGTTAGGTCAAGCGACCAAAATAGAAGTTAATTTTTACATCTTTAGAAATGTGATACTGATCACGCAATAAAATTATAGATATCTATGTCTTCAAGAATATTCCAAATTATTTTTAATAACTTAATTATATGCAATAAGCATATAGTTAAGTAGCTGTTAACAAAAAATGGATTGCGCATGCGCCCTTGCTGCCCGGGGACGACGAATAACCGACGTCTGCCGGTGTATCGCGTGTGGGCGTTGCTGAGATGGGAGTCAGAGCGGGATTACATCAGCATGATGCCGAAACCGGATGGCAGTGGCGAAGCTGGCGGTGACGTTCAGCCAGTACAGCGAATATCACCCGCACAGTACACCGGGATATCGCTCACCACAGGAATATATACGCAGGAAGTTATCCCAACCGTAAGAGAGAAAAGACCTCTGGATATATAGGGCAAATCCAGACAAAGCCAAAACCAGGTCGATGACCACAAAGAGGGAAAAACCATGCCTTTTCCCTCTTTGTCCTCAACCTGAAGGGCCGGATAAATCGGCTCTTTTATCGACATACACGTTAATCAGGCGTAACCGTAACTCATCAGGCGCTGATAGCGGCGATTAAGCAGATCGTCTTTACCCAGTACGTCCAGGTCAGCCAGATCGGCCAGTAGCTGGGCCTTCAGCGATTCCGCCATCGTTTCCGGATTACGATGGGCACCGCCCAGCGGCTCCGGAATCACGGTGTCGATAAGCTTCAGCTCTTTCAGACGCTCAGCGATAATGCCCATGGCTTCTGCCGCCAGCGGCGCTTTATCTGCGCTCTTCCACAGAATGGAGGCACAGCCTTCCGGTGAGATTACCGAATAGGTGCTGTACTGCAGCATATTGACCTTATCACCCACGCCAATCGCCAGAGCGCCGCCGGAGCCGCCTTCGCCGATAACGGTACAGATAACCGGCACCGTCAGCCCGGACATTTCACGCAGATTGCGGGCAATGGCTTCTGACTGGCCGCGCTCTTCCGCTCCCACGCCCGGATAAGCCCCCGGGGTGTCGATAAAGGTAACGATCGGCATATTAAAACGCTCGGCCATCTCCATTAGGCGCAGCGCTTTGCGATAGCCTTCCGGCGCAGGCATACCAAAGTTGCGACGAATCTTCTCTTTGGTTTCACGCCCTTTCTGGTGGCCAATGACCATTACCGGACGACCATCCAGACGGGCAATACCGCCGACGATGGCTTTGTCATCTGCATATGCGCGATCGCCGGCCAGTTCGTCGAAGTCGTCGAACGCCATACGCACATAGTCCAGGGTATAAGGACGCAATGGATGACGCGCCAGCTGGGCAATCTGCCAGGCGCCGAGATCGGCGAAGATTTTACGGGTCAGCTCTACGCTCTTTTCGCGCAGACGATGCACCTCTTCGTCGATATTAATATCCAGTTTTTCGTCCTGACGGCCGACCGCTGTTAAGGAATCGATTTTCGCTTCCAGTTCTGCAATCGGCTGTTCAAAATCAAGGAAATTCAGACTCATAGTATTCCTGTATTAGTCAAACTCCAGTTCCACCTGCTCCGAACCTATCAGACCGCGCAGATCGTTAAGTAAACGATCGCTGGGCGACACGCGCCATGCAGCGCCAAACCGCAGCCGTGCACGCGCATCCGCCCTCTGATAGTAGAGATGCACTGGAATGGTCCCCGAACGATGGGGTTCCAGAGATTGACGGAGTCGGTTTAAAAGCTGGTCATCAATTTGCCTGTCCGTCAGCGAGATAGCAAGCCCGCGCGCATACTTTTCGCGAGCCTCGTCAATGTCCATCACTTCCCGGGCCATCATTTTAAGCCCACCGCTGAAGTCATCAAAGCTGACCTGTCCGCTGACGATCAGGATACGGTCTTTTTCCAGCAGTTGCTGGTATTTTTCCAGCGCCTCAGAGAATAACATGACCTCCAGGCGTCCGGAACGGTCATCAAGGGTGCAGATGCCGATGCGGTTTCCCCGCTTAGTGATCATAATACGGGCAGCGAGCACCAGTCCCGCCGCCGTGGTCACCTTCCCACGATCCGTCGGGTGCATGTCTTTCAGACGCACACCGCCGACGTATCGCTCGATCTCTTTCAGGTACTGATTGATGGGGTGGCCCGTCAGATACAGTCCCAGGGTTTCGCGCTCACCGTCGAGCTGCTGCTGTTCCGGCCAGGGCAGGCAGTTCGAGTAGGACTGCTCCACCTGCTCCGGCGCTTCCGCCAGCACGCCAAACATATCGGCCTGGCCAATGGCCTCGGCTTTAGCATGCTGATCCGCCGCTTTAAGGGCATCCCCCAGCGAATTCATCAGCGCAGCGCGATGCGGCCCAAGGCGATCGAAGGCGCCGGACATGATGAGCTTTTCCATCACCCGGCGGTTGATCTTCTTGATATCGGTACGGGCGCAGAGATCGAACAACTCACGGAAATAGCCGCCGTTGTTACGCGCCTCAATAATCGCTTCGATAGGACCTTCGCCCACCCCTTTGATGGCGCCGATACCGTAGACAATTTCACCGTCATCATTCACGTGGAAATGATACAGCCCGGAATTGATGTCCGGCGGCAGGATCTTCAGTCCCATACGCCAGCACTCATCCACCAGTCCCACCACTTTATCGGTGTTATCCATATCGGCGGTCATCACCGCCGCCATAAATTCAGCGGGATAGTGTGCCTTAAGCCACAGAGTCTGATATGACACCAGCGCATAGGCGGCGGAGTGCGATTTGTTAAAGCCGTAACCAGCGAACTTCTCCACAAGGTCGAAGATTTTCATCGCCAGTTCGCCGTCGATGCCGTTCTTTTTCGCCCCGTCTTCAAAACTGGAACGCTGCTTGGCCATCTCTTCCGGCTTTTTCTTACCCATAGCGCGACGCAGCATATCCGCGCCGCCCAGGGTATAGCCCGAAAGCACCTGGGCTATCTGCATCACCTGTTCCTGATAGAGGATGATGCCATAAGTTGGCTCCAGTACCGGCTTCAGGCTATCGTGCTGCCACTGAATATCCGGGTAAGAGATCTCCTCGCGCCCGTGCTTACGGTCGATAAAGTTATCCACCATCCCGGACTGCAGCGGCCCCGGTCGGAACAGGGCCACCAGGGCTATCATATCTTCGAAGCAGTCAGGCTGCAGGCGCTTGATCAGATCCTTCATGCCGCGCGATTCAAGCTGGAATACCGCCGTGGTTTCCGAGCGTTGCAGCATATCGAAGCTCTTTTTATCGTCCAGCGGAATGGCGGCGATATCCAGCGGCGGTTCGCCCTGCTTTTCACGCCGGGCGTTGATCATCTCCAGCGCCCAGTTGATGATGGTCAGGGTACGCAGCCCCAGGAAGTCGAACTTCACCAGCCCGGCATATTCCACGTCGTTCTTGTCGAACTGGGTGACCGGATGGCGCCCCTCTTCGTCGCAGTAGAGCGGCGCAAAGTCGGTGATTTTGGTAGGCGCGATCACCACACCACCGGCGTGTTTACCGGCGTTACGGGTGACCCCTTCCAGCTTACGCGCCATGTCGATAAGCGCCTTCACCTCTTCGTCCGCCTCGTAGATCTCCGGCAGTTGAGGCTCCGCCTCGAAGGCTTTTGCCAGGGTCATGCCCGGGTCTGGCGGCACCAGTTTGGAGATCCTGTCGACAAAGCCATAGGGATGGCCCAGTACCCGGCCTACGTCGCGGATAACCGCTTTAGCGGCCATGGTACCGAAGGTGATAATCTGCGATACCGCGTCGCGGCCGTACATGTCCGCGACGTGCTCAATGACCTGGTCGCGCTTCTCCATACAGAAGTCGACGTCGAAGTCGGGCATCGAGACACGTTCCGGGTTCAGGAAGCGTTCGAACAGCAGATCGAACTCCAACGGGTCGAGATCGGTGATTTTCAGCGCATAGGCCACCAGCGAACCGGCGCCGGATCCTCGTCCAGGCCCTACCGGCACGCCGTTATCCTTCGACCACTGGATAAACTCCATCACGATCAGGAAGTAGCCGGGGAACCCCATCTGGTTGATTACCTGGAGTTCGATCTCCAGACGTTCATCATAGGGAGGGCGACGCTGGGCCCGCTCTTCCGGATCCGGGTAGAGAAATTCCAGGCGCTCCTCAAGGCCTTCACGGGATTTCGCCACCAGGAAATCTTCGGTAGTCATATCACCGGTGGGGAACTGCGGCAGGAAGTACTCGCCCAGTCGTACCGTCACGTTGCAGCGTTTGGCGATCTCCACGCTGTTTTCCAGCGCTTCGGGGATGTCGGCAAACAGCTCGCACATCTCATCTTCACTGCGCAGATACTGCTGGCTGGAATAATTACGCGGCCGCTTGGGATCGTCCAGGGTATAGCCATCGTGAATGGCAACGCGAATTTCATGGGCGTCGAAATCGTCGGCGACCAGGAAGCGCACGTCGTTAGTCGCGACCACCGGTATCCCACGGTCTTCCGCCAGGCGAACGGCAGCGTGCAGATAGCTTTCTTCATCCGCGCGCCCGGTTCGAATCAGCTCCAGATAGTAGCGTTCGGGGAAGTGCTCCTGCCAGAATGCCAGACACTGTTCAACCAGGGCATCGTTACCGCGCAGCAGGCTGATACCCACATCGCCCCGGCGGGCGCCGGACAGCACGATCAGCCCCTCATTCAGCTCTACCAGCCAGTCTCGGTCAATTAAGGGACCCGCGGCGCCATAGCCACGCTGATAGGCGCGAGAAATAAGCAGGGTCAGGTTCTGATAGCCAACGTTATTCATCGCCAGCACGGTCAGTTCGACGGGTTCATCACCCAGTAGCTCGTTGACCATATGGAAGTCGGCGCCCACCAGCGGCTTCATTCCGGCGCCGTGAGCCCCGCCGTAAAACTTCACCAGACCACACAGGTTGGTGAAGTCGGTAATCGCCATCGATGGCATGCCAAGGGCAGCCGCTTTTTTCACCAGCGGCCCCACCTTCGCCAGGCCATCGATCATGGAGTAGTCACTGTGTATCCGCAGGTGGACAAAACGTGGTTCAGCCATATCTCTTTCCGGTTAACGCAGTCAGGCGCTCAGGCCCAGGGCACGTTTGACGGGCGCAAAGCTGCGGCGATGGTGTTCCGTGGCGCCGTACTGCGCCAGTTTCTCTAAGTGTAAGGCCGTTGGATAGCCTTTATGTTTCGCAAAGCCGTATTCGGGGAACGCGCGATCCAGTTCCGCCATTTCGCGATCGCGGGAAACTTTAGCGATAATCGAGGCGGCGCTGATTTCCGCCACCAGGCCGTCTCCTTTGATCACCGCCATGCTGGGCACTGGCAGAGTTGGACAGCGATTGCCGTCGATCAGCACATACTCCGGCGCAATCGCCAACCCGGCCACGGCGCGCTGCATGGCGAGCATGGTGGCATGCAGGATATTAAGCTGATCGATCTCATGGGGTTCAGCGCGCCCCAGACTCCAGGCCAACGCCTTTTCGCAAATCTCATCATGTAACGCCTGACGACGCTTCTCGGAGAGTTTTTTCGAATCCGCCAGCCCGGCAATGGGGCGTTCGGGATCGAGGATCACCGCAGCGGTCACCACGGCGCCAACCAGCGGGCCGCGCCCAACTTCGTCAACCCCGGCCACCAGCCGGGTGTGGGGATAGACAAATTCCATCATTGCGCCAGCTCCAGTACCGCTTGTGCCGCCTGCTCATCCGCGTTACAGCGGATCTGCTCATGCAACTGGCGGAAGATATCATGCATTTCGTGGCGCGTTTCACTCTCTTCAAGCAACGGAGTCAATGCCTGGGCCAGTAATTGCGGCTCACACTCCTCCTGGAGCAGCTCTTTCACCAGCTCACGCCCGGCCAGCAGGTTAGGCAGCGACACATAATCGGTTTTCACCAGCCGCTTCGCCAGCCAGAAGGTGAAAGGCTTCATACGATAACCCACCACCATTGGACATTTTGCCAGCATACATTCCAGCGCGGCAGTGCCGGATGCCAGCAGCGCGGCATCGCTGGCAATCATCGCCTCGCGGGCCTGTCCGTCCAGCAGTCGCACCGGCAGCTCTGGCGCCACCTCGGCCAGGATACGCTCAAACTGCTCGCGGCGTTTGCTGTTCACCAGCGGAACCAGTACTTCAAGGTCGGGAAAATGGCTGCGCAGCAGCTGAGCAGTCTTCAGAAAGTCGGCGCTAAGCATCTCAACTTCCGCCCCGCGGCTACCAGGTAACAGCGCCAGGCAGCGGGCCTCATGGGCAATACCCAGCACGTCACGGGCACCGTTTTTATCGGGATCCAGCGGCATGGCATCCGCCATGGTGTGACCGATAAAGCGGCAGGGAACGTTGAATCGATCGTAAAACGCTTTTTCAAAAGGCAGAAAAGCCAGCACCAGATCGGTGGCTCGCCCTATTTTGAAAACGCGTTTCTGACGCCACGCCCAAACGGAGGGGCTGACGTAGTGAATAGTCTTAATGCCGCGCTGTTTAAGTTTTCCTTCCAGAGTGATGTTGAAGTCCGGCGCATCGATACCGACAAAGACATCCGGCTGCAATTCGCTAAAGCGGCGGGTCAGATCGGCGCGAATCTGAAGCAGACGGCGCAGACGGCCAAGCACTTCGACAATGCCCATCACCGCCAGCTCTTCCATCTCATACCAGGCTTCGCAGCCTTCCGCCTGCATCAGCGGCCCCACCACGCCAACGAAGCGCGCATCCGGTACTTTAGCCTTCAGCGCGCGGATCAGACCGGCACCAAGAATATCGCCGGAGGTTTCTCCGGCGACCAGGGCGATAGTAAGAGGACGACCCGTTTTCATTGGCGTGGCGACACCCTAGCGAATCAGACCGCGAGTGGAACGTTCAAAGAACGCCACAAAAGGCTGAACTTCAGGGTGCTTAGCCGCCAGAGCTTCAATTTCCGGGCGAGCTTCATCCAGGGTTTTTCCACTACGGTACAGCAACTTATAAGCGTTGCGGATGGCATGTAGCGCCTCTTTGCTGAAGCCGCGGCGCTTCAGCCCTTCGATATTAACGCCGAAGGGCGTCGCATGGTTGCCCTGAGCAATCACGTAGGGCGGCACGTCCTGCGCTACGCCGGAACAGCCCCCGACCATGACATGGGCACCGATGATGCAGAACTGATGTACCGCGGTCATGCCGCCAATGATGGCGTAATCGTCCACGGTGACATGGCCGGCCAGCGTCGCATTGTTCGCGAGGATACAGCGATCGCCTACCTGACAGTCATGCGCCACATGGGCATTGATCATCAGCAGGTTATCGCTACCCACCTTCGTCAATTCCCCCCCTTGCGCGGTACCGCGATGGATGGTGACGCTTTCGCGAATGCGGTTGCGATCGCCAATCTCCACACGCGTCGGTTCGTTCGCGTACTTCAGATCCTGATTCACTTCACCAATAGAGGCGAACTGGAAGATCTGATTGTCGCGGCCGATTTTGGTATGGCCGTTAACGACAACGTGCGATTTCAGCACGGTGCCTTCGCCGATCTCAACGTTCGGACCAACCAGCGAGTACGGGCCAATATGGACTCCGGCGCCGATAACGGCCCCCTCTTCCACAATGGCGGTGGGATGAATAAAGGCGGATTTATCAATCACGAATTAGGCCTCCCGGTTACGGGCACACATCATGGTCGCTTCACAGACAACCTTACCGTCAACTGTCGCCACGCCTTTAAAACGCGTCAAACCGCGGCGAGTCTTTTCAAAGGTCACTTCCATGATCATCTGATCGCCAGGAGAGACAGGGCGCTTGAAGCGAGCCTCGTCGATGCCGGCAAAGTAGTACAGTTCACCCGGCTCCAGTTTGCCAACGCTTTTAAACGCCAGAATACCGGTGGCCTGCGCCATTGCTTCAAGAATCAGCACGCCAGGGAAAATCGGTTTACCAGGGAAATGCCCCTGGAAAAACGGCTCATTAACCGAAACATTCTTCACCGCGCGCAGAAAGCGGCCTTCTTCGAAATCCAGTACGCGGTCAACCAGCAAGAACGGAAAACGATGCGGCAGAAGCTCCAGAATCTCTTCAATGCGCAGAGTATGTGTGTCAGTATTCAAAATACTCTTCCTGTCAAATGTACATTACATAAGGGACAATAATAACACGGCCCGCGGCGATCCGGAGATCGCTGGCAGGCCGCGAATCTGGCTCTGTATTCAGGTGTAATGAGTGAGCGGTGCGGTGGACTTAGTCCTGATTAACTTTTCGCTCTACCGCCTTGAGGCGTTTGCTCATCTCATCGATATTCATCACCAGCGCTGCGGTTTTACGCCAGACTTTATTAGGTTGCAGCGGAATACCTGATGAATAAACACCGGGTTCCGTAATGGGGCGCATCACCATGCCCATACCCGTTACGGTCACCTTATCGCAGATCTCCATGTGACCATTGATCACACTGGCACCGCCAATCATACAGTAGCGACCAATTTTCAGGCTGCCCGCCATAATGACGCCGCCTGCAACCGCGGTATTGTCGCCAATCACCACGTTATGTGCAATCTGACACTGGTTATCAATAATGACGCCGTTGCCAATCAGAGTATCGTCCAGCGCACCGCGGTCGATAGTGGTGCAGGCACCAATCTCTACCCGATCGCCGATGATCACCCGGCCTAGCTGCGGGATCTTCACCCAGTTACCGCGATCGTTGGCATAGCCAAAGCCATCGGACCCGATAACGGTACCAGACTGCACCAGGCACTGTTCGCCGATTTCCACTTCATGGTAAACGGTGACATTGGCCCACAGTCGCGTGCCAGCGCCAATGCGGGTATTTTTTCCCACAAAGCACCCCGGGCCGACGATCGCGTCGTCGCCCAGCACCACACCGGATTCAATCACAGCGTTGGCGCCGACCGCCACATTGTTTCCAAGCTTCGCGCTCGGGTCGATCACAGCAGCAGGCGCGATATTCTGCGCGGGTTTTGGCGTGGTGTCCAGAATCTGCGCCATGCGCGCGTAAGTCAGGTAGGGATTTTTAACGATCAGTGCCGCACTCCGGGCATAAGGGAGGTCGGCTTCCGTCATAACGATCGCAGACGCCTGGCAATCCGCCAACTGCTCACGGTAGCGGGGATTAACCATAAATGTAATCTGCCCCGCAACCGCAGACTGCATAGATGCCACACCGGCGATGGCGATATCGCCATCGCCGTGCAATTCGGCATCCAGCTGCTGTGCAAGGTCAGCCAGTCGAATTGAAGGCATGAATTATTTAACCTGCTTCAGCACATCAGCGGTGATATCTTTAACATCGCTACCGTGGTAGGCGATGCTGTTGGCATCCAGAACCACGTCGATATCTTTATCGTCAGCCACTTTCTTCACAGCAGTCTGGATACGAGTCACCAGTTTGCCGCGTTCTTCGTTGGAGCGACGAGCGCGATCCTGCTCGAAGGCCTGCGCTTTGGCAGAGAACTTCTCGCGATCGGCCATGACTTCTTTTTCCAGGCTGCTATTCTTGCCTTTGGAATTCTGCAGACGCTGCATTTTGGATTGCAGGCTGCTTTCCATAGTCTGCAGTTCGCTCGCACGGCCTTTGAATTCGTTCTCCAGCGTTTTGGTGGTCCCGGTGCTCTGGGCTACCTGCTGAAACAGATTCGCCATGTTAACCACAGCGATGGTATCCGCAGCCTGTGCAGATGCAGCCATAGCCAGACCAAGACCTGCAGCAATAAACCACTTTTTCACTATAAACTCCTTACCATCCCATACGTACCCGCAGGTACCCGTTTTATGCGGACTCCGGCAGGGGGTATTCCCGCCCGGAGCCTTCGCTATACTGAAACGTGCGCCTTTTTTTCGGCGACGTTACCAGGTTTTACCGATATTAAACTGGAACTGCTCCGCTTTGTCGCCATCGTACTTCTTGAACGGCTGAGCGTAAGAGAAGACCAACGGCCCCAGCGGCGACATCCACTGTACGGCGATACCGGCAGACATACGAATGTTGCTCGGATCGCTGTAGTCCGGAATACCGGCTGCGCGGGTTTGCGCGGTATCATTCCACTCGGTATCCCAGACCGTACCTGCATCCACGAAGAAAGAGGTACGCACCGAGTTGGCGTACTTCTCGCTCAGGAACGGCGTCGGGGTGATCAGCTCAAGGCTGGCCACGCCCATGGCGTTACCGCCGATAGCATCGTCAGATTCACAGACCGCCGATCCGGAACAGTAGCGGTTATCCGGGCCATAGTAAGCGGCCTTCGGACCGATGTTGTTAGACTGGAAGCCGCGCACCGTGCTGGAACCACCGGCGTAGAAGTTCTCGTAGAACGGCAGCTCTTTACCGCCCAGACCGTCGCCGTAGCCCCAACGGGTACGACCCAGTACCACCCACTTGCGATCCTGATCGATAGGCATGTAGGTCGCGGTATCCAGCGTTACCTTATAGAACTCGTTGTCGGAGCCCGGAATGGTCACTTTACCATTCAGGTTAACGCGTGAACCTTTGGTCGGGAAGTAACCACGGTCAAGGTTGTTGAAGGTCCAGCCGTAGTTAAAGGTGAAATCGTCCGCCGAGAAGTCATCATCCTTACCTGAGTTGGACGGATGTTCACCCTGGGCATTCAGATAACGCCACATCGCAACCTGAGGCTGCATATCGGAAAGGTCGTTGTGGACATAGCCCAGACCGACGCGCAGCGTGTTGTATTCGTTGATCGGGAAGCCCAGCGTACCGTCAAGGCCGTAGCTCTTGTTGGTGTACGTGGAGAGATCCGCATCATCCGCTTTAAAGTCGTTGTAGAACAGACGACCACCCAGACTCACCCCATCCACCGTAAAGTACGGGTTGGTGACCGCGAGTTCCGCGTAAGTCTGGTAGTCGTTCTTGGTACCGTTGATCCCGACCGAATAGCCCGTACCCAGCCAGTTATCCTGCTGAACACCCGCCTGGAAGCTCACGCCACTCTCAGTACCGTAACCGATACCAAAGTTCAGACTACCGGTGTTACGCTCTTTCACCTTGTAGACCACGTCTACCTGGTCCGGGCTACCCGGCACGCGCTGAGTCTCGGTATCCACGGTTTCGAAGTAACCGGTACGGTTCAGACGCTCTTTCCCCTGGTCGACCAGGTTACTACCCAGCCACGCCCCTTCCATCTGGCGCATTTCGCGACGCAGTACGGAATCCTTGGAGGTGTCGTTACCTTCGAATCGAATCTTACGCACGTAGTAACGGTTGCCGGCATCGACGCTGACGTGCAGTTTAACTGTCTTGTCGGCATCGTTGATCTCTGGTTGAGTCTGAACGCGCGGGTAAGCATAACCATAGCGACCGAGCAGTTTCTTAATGTCGTCCTCCATGCGGGTCACTTTAGTGCCGTTATAGAGTTCGCCTGGCTCGATTTTGGTCAGCTTTTCGATTTCCGCTGAGTGGCCCGCCAGATTACCGTTGACCTGAACGCCCGACAGCTTGTACTGCTGGCCTTCAGTGATGTTCACGGTAATGTAGATGCCTTTTTTGTCCGGCGTCAGGCTGACCTGAGTAGAGTCGATATTGAAGCGCGCATAGCCGCGATCGAGGTAGAAACTGCGCAGGGTTTCGAGGTCGCCCGCCAGCTTCTGCTTCTGGTATTTACGATCGCCGACCACGTTCCACCAGGGAACCTCGTCGCGCAGTTGGAAATTCGAGATCAGCTCTTCGGTGCTGTAGGCGTGGTTACCCACAATGTTGATCTGCTGGATCCTGGCCGAAACCCCTTCCTGGAACACCAGTTTCAGGTCGACGCGGTTACGCGGCAGCGGCGTGACAACAGCTTTCACGCTGGCGCTGTATTTACCCACGCTGTAGTAGAAATCCTCCAGCCCTTTCTCGATATCGGACAGGGTGGTGCGATCCAGAGATTCCCCCACGCGCACGCCTGAGGCTTCCAGGTTCTGCTTCAGCATATCGTCCTTCACCGACTTGTTGCCGGAGAAAGTAATGCTGGCGATGGTTGGACGCTCCTTCACCTGAACCAGCAGCGTATCGCCGTCGCGCAGTACCCGCACATCTTCGAAGTTACCGGTGGCAAACAGTGAGCGGATGGTATTACCGATATCATCGTCCGTTACCGTATCGCCAACGCGCACCGGCATGCTGAGGAGGGCCGCACCAACGGCGACTCGCTGCAGGCCTTCGAAATGAATATCTCTCACTACGAACCCGTCTGCACCGTATACGGTGGCGCTGCTGAAGAGCAGCGACGCTATGAGCAACTTTTTCATCGCCATCGTTGTTATGCGTTCTTCCTAACCCAAATCTCTCTTATAACCGAGAGAAATCATTGAAAAGTGCAAGCCCCATTAACAACACCAGCAAAATTGAGCCAATGCGATAACTAAAGTCTTGAACTCGCTCGGAAACCGGCCCGCCTTTCAGCTTCTCAATCGCCAGAAACAGCAGATGTCCACCGTCCAGAACAGGCAGCGGGAACAGGTTAATAATTCCCAGATTGACGCTAATCAGCGCCAGAAACATCAGGAAGTAGATCAACCCGTAGTCCGCTGACATCCCCGCCCCCTGGGCAATCGAGATTGGCCCACTGAGGTTGTTCAGTTTTACGTCACCGGTTATTAATTTCCCCAGCATGTTAACCGTCAGCTTCATCAACTGCCATGTCTTGTCCGTGGCTTCGACGACAGCGGTAAACGGCCCATACTGGCGCACTGTCTTGTACTCGTCTGGCAGCGGGGTGACCTGTGGTACGACCCCTGCAAAACCTTCCGCCTTCGCTTTACCCGGTTTTGTATCCGGTATCAGCGTTAAAGACAAGGTCTTCCCTTGCCTTTCGACTTCTATCTCTAGCTGGCGCCCCGGATTATCGCGCACCAGCTTAACAAACGTCATCCACTCTTTCAGCGGCTGACCATCGACTTTAACGATCCTGTCGCCAGCTTGCAAACCGGCTTTAGTCGCTGCCGATTGCTCCTGAACCTGAGCCAACACAGGTTCAACCGTCGGACCGCGGGGGATGATACCCAGCGAGGAGATGGGATCCTGGCGGTCTGGTTCAAAGTGCCAGTCCCGCAGATTAAGCGTTTTCTCACTCACCTGGTCGCTGCCAAAGGGCGCCACCGCTACCCGGGCCGATGCATCGCCAATCTTGCCGACAAAAGCGAGACGAACTGCATCCCAATCAGGCGTTTCGATACCGTCAACGGCCTTAAGTTCCATACCTGGCGCAATTTGTGCCTGTGCGGCCACGGAACTGGCGGTTATTTCACCAACAACCGGACGAACGCTGGGGATACCGATGATGAAAACCAACCAGTAGGCGATGATGGCAAACAGGAAATTCGCGATGGGACCGGCAGCGATAATCGCCGCCCGCTGCGAGACCCGCTTATTATTGAAGGCCTGATGGCGCATCTCCGGTAGCACCGGCTCCACGCGCTCATCCAGCATTTTGACATAGCCGCCCAGAGGGATTAGGGCGATAACAAATTCGGTTCCCTGCTTATCGACCCTGCGCCACAGCGCTTTGCCGAAACCGATAGAGAAGCGTTCCACGCGCACGCCACAGCGCCGGGCAACCCAGAAATGGCCAAACTCATGCACGGTGATCAACACACCAAGCGCAACGATAAAAGCCGCCAGATTCCATAGGATGCTCAGCATAGCGAAATGTCCCTTTAAACCGTTCTGAAAACCAGCAGTAACAGACAGGCGAAAACCGGCACCGCCGCCGTCAGGCTATCGATGCGATCCAGAATACCACCGTGACCGGGAATCAGGTGACCACTATCCTTAATATCCGCTTCACGTTTAAACATACTTTCCGTTAAATCGCCCAGTACCGAAGCCAGGGCAGCAAAAATAGAGCAGACAAACAGCGTGGTCGGCGCCACTTCCAGGTTGGCCCAGGAGCCGAACAGCCAGGCAATGACCGCAGAGGTGAACAGTCCGCCGATAAACCCCTGCCAGGTCTTCCCCGGCGACACCCGCGGCGCCAGCTTATGGCGGCCGAACATCTTACCGAAGACATAGGCGCCTGAATCGGCTCCCCATACCAGCAGCATCACATACAGCAGCCAGATAGCTCCGGTGTAGTGATTAACATCGTAGTGCCAGTTGCGCAGTACCAGCATCCCCCAGAAAAAGGGCACGATGGTCATTACGCCGAAAACCAGACGCAGAACGCGCGAATTGCGCCATCTTCCCGCAGAAGCGGGATAAAACAGGACCAGCACCAGCGCCACAATCCACCAGGCCAGTGAAGCCCAGAGGATACCGGAAATCAGCGGCAGCTGCGCGCTATGGTGATGATATTCAGGCAGGGTATAGAGCATGGCGGCTAATATCAGGCCGCAGAGTACCGCCAGCCAGACCCGCTGCGAACGGCTTTTAAACCCACTCAGTTGCCCCCACTCCCAGGCGGCCAGCATACAGACCACAAGCAGAGTAATCGCGAAGCCAACCGGCGGTAGCCACAATAGCGCGGCGATCACCGCGGGAATCAGAATTAAAGCGGAAATCAGGCGATACTTCAGCAAAAGCTCCCCCCATCAGGCATAGCTGCCACCGGGTGTCGTGCCGCCAAAACGTCGCTCGCGATTTGCAAAGGCATGCAACGCACCTTCAAAGTCTTGTTCATCGAAATCAGGCCAGAGAACATCGGTAAAGTAGAGTTCAGCATAGGCTATCTGCCACAACAGAAAGTTGCTGATACGGTGCTCTCCCCCTGTCCTAATCACTAAATCTACGGGAGCCAGCTCATTCATGCAGATCTGCTGGTTTAGCATCTCTTCATCGATTTGCTCGGGCGTCAGGACACCGTCCTGAACCTGGGTGACCAGGCGCTTCACTCCCTGAATAATATCCCATCGTCCGCCATAGTTCGCAGCGATATTCAGCGTCAGACCGGTGTTTTGAGCCGTCAGCGCTTCAGCTTTACGGATACGTTCCTGCAGTCGGGCGTTAAAGCGCGAGGTATCGCCGATGATACGCAGCCGCACGTTGTTCCGGTGCAGGTTCTTCACCTCGCTATCCAGGGCCCAGGCGAACAGATCCATCAGGGAGCTGACCTCCTGCGCGGGACGGTTCCAGTTTTCGCTGCTGAACGCATAGAGCGTCAGCGCGCTGACGCCATTATTGGCAGCAAAAGAGACCGCACGCCGGACCGATTTGGCACCGGCCTTATGGCCAAAGACCCTCATCTTCCCTTGTCTTTTCGCCCAACGGCCATTGCCATCCATAATAATGGCGACATGGCGTGCTCCATGCGCAGGTGAATTTTCGCTTAATGGTTGGTTAGCAGACAACATAACGCGTTTAATTTCCCTGATAAGGATTAAGCGGTTCTCAGGAATACAGAAGCCTTCACGTAAAAAAGCCGTGTCAACCACGGCTTAACTACCTGATAAGCACCAATGAGCTTCCATTGGGTGGCGCAGACTATATCACCTCAGCCCTGGACCCACAAATATACCCTGCATACTTCGGGTATAACGGTGCCGCTTTATCAATGCGTAAAGCGTGCAACTTTTGCCGATGCCAGTGCCCGCGCCTCGCTGTCCACCCCCAATACTTCTTCCACGCTGCGGGGTTCCGGTACGGCGATAGTCGCCAGCACATCACGGTTTAGCGCCGCAATATCAGTGAACGTAATGGCGCCCTCCAGGAAAGCAGCGACGGCAACTTCATTCGCCGCGTTCAGCGCGGTCGTCGCTGCCTGCCCCTGTCCAAATGCCGTCACGGCCAGTTGCAGACAGGGGTAGCGCTGCATATCCGGAGCCTGGAAGCTGAGCGAACCGATCCGGCAAAAATCCAGCGGTTGAACGCCGGAATTTACCCGATCCGGGTAAGCCATAGCATGCGCAATAGGCGTACGCATATCCGGCTCCCCCAGTTGCGCCAGCACGCTGCCGTCCTGGTAGCGCACCATCGAATGAATCACCGATTGCGGGTGAATCAACACCTCCATCTGCTCGGCAGAGGCGTTAAATAACCAGCGGGCTTCTATGTATTCGAGACCTTTGTTCATCATGGTGGCAGAATCGACAGAGATTTTACGTCCCATCGACCAGTTCGGATGCCGACAGGCCTGTTCCGGGGTTATCGTCCCGAAGCTCGCCAGCGGCATTTCCCTGAACGGGCCACCTGACCCGGTAAGGATAATTGAGCGGACCCCATTTTCCTCCAGGTCAGCGTATCCCAGCTGTTGCTGAATTGTTTCGGGCATACTCTGAAAAATGGCATTATGTTCGCTGTCGATGGGCAAAAGTTGCGCGCCTGACAGCTTTACGGCATCCATGAACAGTCGGCCGCAGGTCACCAGTGATTCTTTGTTCGCCAGTAGCACCTGTTTACCGGCCCGGATCGCCGCAAGCGTCGGCAGCAGACCGGCAGCACCGACGATCGCCGCCATCACCTGGTCAACCTCATCCAGCGCCGCCATATCGCAGGCGGCTGACCTACCGGACAGCACCTCGGTACGGCTTCCCGCCTCTTTCAGGCGCCTGCCAAGATCGCAGGCGCTGGCATCATCGTTCATTACCGCATAGCGCGGCTGGAACTCAAGGCACTGAGAAAGCATGCGGGAGACGTTGCTTCCTGCCACCAGCGCGGAAACGGCGAACCGTTCGGGATTGTGGCGAACCACGTCGAGGGTGCTGCAACCGATAGAGCCGGTCGAGCCAAGAATGGTCAAATGCTTCATGAAATGCTCTGAAACCCGGAGGTATGTATCAAACGCACGGCTCAGCCGCACAGCCTAAAAAGCAAAAAACGCCGTCAGTTCAGACCGTTTGACTGGCCTCCCTGTACGGCGTTTTTTCATATACTCGTCATACTTCAAGCCGCCTCTTTGTTGGCTGCCTTCGCTCACCCCGGTCACATAGTACGGCTATGCTCCCGGGGATTCACTCAGTTGCCGCCGCAATGCAACTTGAATTATTTAGAGTATTGCTTTCGAAGAGTGATTAGAATTCCATCAGCTCTTTTTCTTTATCTGCCAGCGCCGCATCAATCTTTTTGATAGCCGCGTCGGTCAGCTTCTGAACTTCATCCTGAGAACGACGTTCGTCGTCTTCGCTGATCTCTTTATCTTTCAGCAGCGCTTTGACTTTATCGTTAGCGTTACGGCGAACATTACGTACCGACACGCGTGCATCTTCAGCATCGCCGCGAACCACTTTGATCAGATCTTTACGGCGCTCTTCAGTCAGCGGCGGCAGCGGCACACGAATATCGCTCCCTGCTGAGCTCGGATTCAGGCCCAGATCGGAGGTCATGATCGCTTTCTCGACCGCAGCAGAGATAGAGCGATCAAACACGTTGACTTTCAGCGTGCGGGTGTCTTCCACGGTGACGCTGGCCAGCTGGCGCAGCGGCGTGGGCGCGCCGTAGTATTCCACCATAATGCCGTCCAGCAGGCTTGGGGAAGCACGACCGGTACGGATTTTGCTGATCTGGTTTTTAAACGCTTCCACGCACTTGTCCATGCGTACATCGGCGTCTTTTCTGATATCGCTAATCACGTTATAAGTCCTTGAAAACTGGTTGTCAGGCTGCCCGCACCGCCTGCAGCGGAGTGCTTAAGTATAGCGCTCTTTGCCGGGCCGACCTGTGAGAAATCGATTTCGAAGGCGGAATCTTACCCTGATTCCAGGCAAACGAAAATTAGTCCGTAATCAAAGTGCCTTCTTTTTCACCCATGACCACCCGACGCAGCGCGCCTGGCTTATTCATGTTGAAGACGCGAATCGGCAATTTATGATCGCGGGCCAGCGTAAAGGCGGCCAGATCCATTACTTTCAGCTCTTTCTCCAGCACGTCCTGATAGTGCAACTGATCATACAGGGTCGCGTTCGGATCTTTTACCGGATCGGCCGAGTAGACGCCATCGACCTTAGTCGCTTTCAACACCACATCGGCTTCGATCTCGATACCACGCAGGCAGGCGGCCGAATCGGTGGTGAAGAAGGGGTTACCGGTGCCAGCGGATAAGATAACCACGCGGCCATTGCGCAGCAGGCTGATCGCCTCGGCCCAGCTGTAGTTGTCACACACGCCGTTCAGCGGAATAGCAGACATCAGACGGGCGTTCACATAGGCGCGGTGCAGCGCGTCGCGCATGGCCAGGCCGTTCATCACGGTAGCCAGCATGCCCATGTGATCGCCGACTACGCGGTTCATACCGGCTTCGGCCAGTCCCGCGCCGCGGAACAGGTTGCCGCCGCCAATAACCACCCCGACCTGGATCCCTAACTCAACCAGCTCTTTAATTTCCTGAGCCATACGGTCCAGTATGCTTGCATCGATACCGAAGCCCTCTGCACCTTGCAGCGCTTCGCCGCTCAGCTTAAGCAGAATGCGTTTATAGACGGGTTTTGCATTGGTAGCCATGTTTCTTTCCTGGAACAATCAACGAATGGGATGGTTAAGTCTGGCGACAGAGTGTTGTCGCATTACGATCAAAGCGGAATCAGAGCAGACTGATAATGGCCTCTGACCGTGTTGCCCGTTTGCCGCCAGGACCAGAGGAAATTCCCGGCGACCGGAATTCAGGCGTTGTCCGTAAAAAAGAGCCGCCCGCAGGCGGCTCCTTTAACAGCATTACTGCTTGGACATTGCAGCGACTTCGGCAGCGAAGTCAGCTTCAACTTTCTCGATGCCTTCACCCACTTCAAAGCGGATGAAACCAGTTACGTCAGCGCCTTTCTCTTTCAACAACTGACCTACGGTTTTGCTCGGATCTTTAACGAAAGCCTGGCCGGTCAGAGAAACTTCGCCGGTGAATTTCTTCATACGGCCTTCAACCATTTTCTCTGCGATCTCTTTCGGCTTACCGGACTGCATCGCGATGTCCAGCTGAACCTGGTACTCTTTCTCTACTACTTCAGCAGACACATCTTCCGGCTTCACGAATTCCGGCTTGCTGGCAGCAACGTGCATCGCCAGATCTTTCAGCAGCTCTTCGTCAGCGCCGGTAGCGGCAACCAGAACGCCGATGCGAGCGCCGTGCAGGTAGTCACCCAGCTCTGCGCCTTCCAGAATTGAAACGCGGCGGATGTTGATGTTCTCACCGATTTTAGCAACCAGCGCCACACGCTCGTCTTCGAACTGGGCTTTCAGAACTTCAACGTCAGTGACTTTGCCGTCAGCGGCTGCATCCAGAACTTTGTCTGCAAATGCCTGGAAACCACCGTCTTTAGCAACGAAGTCGGTCTGGCAGTTAATTTCCAGAATCACGCCATAGTTGCCGACGATTTTGGTTTTAACGACGCCGTCAGCAGCCACGTTACCTGCTTTTTTCGCCGCTTTGATAGCACCCGATTTACGCATGTTCTCAATAGCCAGGTCGATGTCGCCGTTAGCTTCGACCAGCGCTTTTTTACAATCCATCATGCCTGCGCCGGTACGCTCGCGCAGCTCTTTTACCAGGGAAGCGGTAATATCAGCCATTATTTAATCCTCGATTATCTCGTGCGGTGAGATCACCCCTGCCCCCAGCGGAGACAGCGGTATAGTGCGACTCATCAAAGGATAGCCTGACAAGCCGGACTCAAACAAAAAAGGGGCCTGAGACAGGCCCCCTAACCAAACTTTTTATACCTGGTTAATAAGGGCTCTAAAAGAGCGAACCTTATTATTCAGCTTCTACGAAGCTTTCTTCAGCCTGAGTTGCCAGGTCCTGAGAACGGCCTTCGCGGATAGTCGCGGAAACAGCGTTCAGGTACAGGCTAACAGCGCGAATTGCATCGTCGTTACCCGGGACAACGAAGTCAACACCGTCCGGATCGGAGTTGGTATCAACGATAGCGAATACCGGGATACCCAGGTTGTTGGCTTCTTTGATAGCGATGTGCTCGTGGTCTGCGTCGATCACAAACAGTGCGTCCGGCAGGCCGCCCATGTCTTTGATACCGCCCAGGCTGTTTTCCAGCTTGTCCAGTTCACGGGTACGCATCAGCGCTTCTTTTTTGGTCAGCTTGTCAAAAGTGCCGTCCTGAGACTGAGTTTCCAGGTCTTTCAGACGCTTGATGGACTGACGAACGGTTTTCCAGTTGGTCAGCATGCCGCCCAGCCAGCGATGGTTCACGAAGAACTGATCGCAGTTGGTTGCAGCTTCTTTTACCGCTTCGCTTGCAGCGCGCTTAGTACCAACGAACAGAATCTTACCTTTACGGGAAGAGATTTTGCTCAGCTCAGCCAGAGCTTCGTTGAACATCGGTACAGTTTTCTCAAGGTTGATGATGTGAACTTTGTTACGCGCGCCGAAGATGAACGGTTTCATTTTCGGGTTCCAGTAACGGGTCTGGTGACCAAAGTGAACACCAGCCTTGAGCATATCGCGCATGGAAACAGTTGCCATGTTTAAACCTCTATAGATTAAGTGGGGTTATGCCTCCACGTATCCCATATTACCGACTCCGAAGAGCACCCCGGAATATGTGTCGATACGTGTGTGTTATACACAAAGTGAGTTTTCGTCTGTTCCGTTCCGTATGGTATGTACTATACGAAATAGAATTCCGGCGCGCTTTATACCACAAACCAGCGCCGGACTCCAATAGTTGTTGCCTGGTCGCGGATAGCATCATTAGCAATTTGGCTACCTGGATCTGCCCTGATACCATTACCGCTATCATTAATTATTGTCGAAACCCCGACACAGCGGATCTCATTGCATGGCAATCTCAATCAAAACCCCTGAAGATATCGAAAAAATGCGCGTTGCCGGTCGTCTGGCCGCCGAAGTTCTGGAGATGATCGAAGCCCACGTGGTGCCCGGCGTCACCACCGGCGAGCTGGACAGCATCTGCAACGACTATATCGTCAACGAACAGCACGCGGTTTCCGCCTGCCTGGGCTATCATGGCTTTCCGAAATCGGTCTGCATCTCGATCAACGAAGTGGTGTGCCACGGTATCCCCAGCGACGATAAGCATCTGAAAGAGGGCGACATCGTTAATATCGACGTGACCGTCATTAAAGATGGCTTCCATGGCGATTCATCCAAAATGTTTATCGTTGGTAAGCCAACAATTCTTGGCGAGCGTCTGTGCCGCATCACCCAGGAGAGCCTCTACCTGGCGCTGCGTATGGTGAAGCCGGGTATCCGCCTGCGTTCGCTGGGCGCCGCGATTCAGAAATTTGTTGAAGCAGAAGGTTTCTCTGTGGTGCGCGAATACTGTGGCCACGGCATCGGCGAAGGCTTCCATGAAGAGCCGCAGGTGCTGCATTACGATGCCGATGACGGCGGCGTGGTGCTGAAAACCGGTATGACCTTTACCATCGAGCCGATGGTCAACGCCGGCGACTACCGCATCCGTACCATGAAAGATGGCTGGACGGTGAAAACCAAGGATCGCAGCTTGTCTGCACAGTATGAGCATACTATTGTGGTCACCGAGAACGGCTGCGAGATCCTGACCCTGCGCAAAGATGACACCATCCCGCGCGTGATATCGCATGATGAATAACATCTGAAGCCGGCGCACGCCGGCTTTTTTATGGGCCCCCGCATGGATAACAGTTCCCCTCATCTGAATATGACCCGGGCCACCCTCCCCGGTCAGCCGGAAAACCCCAATACCTGGCAAGAAGCGTGTTTCGACCTCGATACACTACGCCCCCACCTGGATGACTTCCATCAGTGGCTGGGTCGCGCCTTTGACGACGGCGTAGCGGTAGACAAGCTCATCAGCGCCCGAACCGAATTTATCGATCAGCTCCTGCAACGCCTGTGGCGCCACGACGGCTTTGGTGATGTGCCCGGCCTGGCGCTGATTGCCGTAGGCGGCTATGGTCGCGGCGAACTGCATCCACTGTCGGATATCGATCTGCTTATTCTGAGTCGCGAACCGCTGCCGGAATCTCTGGCGCAGAAAGTCGGTGCCCTGATTACCACGCTTTGGGATCTGCGTCTGGAGCCCGGCCACAGCGTCCGCACCCTGGATGAATGCCTGCAGGAAGGACTTAACGACCTGACCATCGCTACCAATCTGATCGAGTCTCGTCTGCTTACCGGCGACGTCACGCTGTTCCTTGAGATGCAGAAGCAGGTGTTCAGCGACGGTTTCTGGCCGTCGGAGCAATTTTTCGCTGCCAAAGTGACGGAGCAGGAGGAGCGCCACCAGCGCTATCACGGCACCAGCTATAGCCTGGAGCCGGACATTAAAAACAGCCCCGGCGGCCTGCGCGATATTCATACCCTGCAATGGGTGGCCCGACGCCACTTTGGCGCCACGTCATTGAATGAGATGGTCGGTTTCGGCTTTCTGACCGACGCCGAACGCGCCGAACTGAATGAGTGTCAGATTCAACTGTGGCGCATCCGCTTCGCGCTGCATCTGGAGCTCAACCGCTACGACAACCGCCTGCTGTTCGACCGCCAGCTGAGCGTCGCCCGGCGTCTGAACTATAGCGGCGATGGCAATGCGCCGGTCGAACAGATGATGAAGAACTTCTATCGCGTGATGCATCGGGTCAGCGAGCTGAATCAGGTGCTGTTGCAGCTGTTCGACGAAGCGATTCTGGCGCTACCCGCCGATGAAAAGCCCCGCCCTATCGACGACGATTTCCAGCTGCGCGGCTCGCTTATCGACTTACGTGATGAAACCCTGTTTATGCGCGAACCTCAGGCGATTCTGCGCATGTTCTACACTATGGTGCGCAATCGCGAGATTAGCGGTATCTACTCCACCACTCTGCGCCAGCTGCGCCACGCCCGCCGTAATCTGAAACAACCGCTGTGCTATATTCCGGAAGCCCGTGAGCTGTTTCTGGCAATGCTACGCCACCCGGGAATGGTACGCCATGGCCTACTGCCAATGCACCGCTACAGCGTACTTTGGGCCTATATGCCGCAGTGGGGCCATATCGTCGGCCAGATGCAGTTTGACCTGTTTCACGCCTATACCGTGGATGAGCACACCGTCCGGGTCTTACTGAAACTGGAAAGCTTTGGCGATGAAGAAACCCGCCTGCGCCATCCGCTGTGCGCCAATCTCTGGCCGCGGCTGAGCCACCCCGAACTGATTTTTATCGCCGCGCTGTTCCACGACATTGCCAAAGGTCGCGGCGGTGACCACTCGGTGCTGGGCGCTCAGGACGTTCGGGCCTTTGCCGAACTGCACGGCCTGAACTCCCGCGAAAGCCTGCTGGTCGCCTGGCTGGTGCGCCAGCATCTGTTGATGTCGGTCACCGCCCAGCGCCGCGACATTCAGGATCCGGAAGTGATCAAACAGTTCGCCAAAGAGGTGCAGAGCGAAAATCGTCTGCGCTATCTGGTATGTCTGACGGTAGCGGATATCTGCGCCACCAACGAAACCCTGTGGAATAGCTGGAAGCAGAGTCTGTTGCGCGAACTCTACTTCGCCACCGAAAAGCAGCTCAGGCGCGGCATGCACAACACGCCCGATATGCGCGAGCGGGTGCGTCATCATCAGAGCCAGGCGCTGGCCTTGCTACGAATGGAAAGCATCGACGAAGAGGCGCTGCACCGGATCTGGCGTCGCTGCCGCGCCAGCTACTTTGTACGCCACAGCCCCAACCAGTTGGCCTGGCATGCCCGGCATCTGCTGCGCCACGATCTGGAGCAGCCGTTGATCCTGCTCAGCCCCCAAGCCACCCGCGGCGGTACCGAAATCTTTATCTGGAGTCCGGACCGCCCTTATCTGTTCGCTGCCGTCTGCGGCGAGCTGGACCGTCGTAATCTGAGCGTCCACGATGCCCAGGTTTTCACCACCCGCGACGGTATGGCGATGGATACCTTTATCGTACTGGAGCCGGACGGCACGCCACTTTCCGCCGATCGCCACGAGGCCATCATTCAGGGGCTGGAACAGACCATCACCCAGCGCTCCTGGCAGCCGCCGCGCCCGCGCCGCCAGTCGGCCAGGCTGCGCCACTTCAATGTACCGACCGAAATCGCTTTTCTGCCAACCCATACCGAGCGCCGCTCCTTTATGGAGCTGATCGCCCTCGATCAGCCAGGTCTGCTGGCTATCGTCGGGCAGATCTTTGCCGATCTGGATATCTCCCTGCACGGCGCACGCATCTCCACCATCGGCGAACGGGTGGAGGATCTGTTTATTCTCGCCAACGCAGAAGGGCGCGCGCTGGGGGAGGATCTGCAGCGCGAAGTACAGCAACGGTTGACAGAGGCCCTTAATCCAAACGATAAAGGGTAACTTCTTTTAAGTGACAATTAGCCATCAGGAAAGAGCAAAACAATGCAGCAGCTTCAAAAAGTGATTGAGTCCGCTTTCGAGCGCCGTGCCGACATTACACCGGCCAACGTTGATTCCGAAACCCGCGATGCCGTTAATCAGGTTATCGCTCTGCTCGACAGCGGTGAGCTGCGCGTAGCCGAGAAAGTTGACGGTCAGTGGGTGACCCATCAGTGGCTGAAAATGGCGGTCCTGCTCTCCTTCCGCATTAATGATAATCAGGTGATGGAAGGGGCAGAAAGCCGCTATTTCGACAAGGTGCCAATGAAATTCGCCGGCTACGACGAAACGCGCTTCCAGAAGGAAGGATTCCGCGTGGTACCGCCAGCGGCAGTGCGTCAGGGCGCCTTTATCGCCCGCAACAGCGTACTGATGCCTTCTTACGTTAACATCGGCGCTTACGTCGATGAAGGCACCATGGTGGATACCTGGGCAACCGTGGGCTCCTGCGCCCAGATCGGCAAAAACGTACACCTGTCCGGCGGCGTGGGTATCGGTGGGGTACTGGAGCCGCTGCAGGCTAACCCGACCATCATCGAAGACAACTGCTTTATCGGTGCGCGCTCCGAGATCGTCGAAGGGGTTATCGTTGAAGAAGGCGCCGTTATCTCTATGGGCGTATACATCGGCCAGAGCACCAAAATCTATGACCGCGAAACCGGCGAAGTCCACTACGGTCGCGTTCCGGCTGGCTCGGTAGTGGTTTCCGGCAACCTGCCTTCTAAAGATGGCAAATATAGCCTCTATTGCGCAGTCATCGTCAAGAAGGTTGACGCCAAAACCCGTGGCAAGGTAGGTATCAACGAACTGCTGCGCTCGATCGACTAAGCGACAGTTATCCATTATCAGGGCGGCCCGGATTCCGGCGCCGCCTTTTTTATTCAGCAGCCAGTCCCTCGCCGGATATAATAACATGCGCCCCAGCACCAGGAATATTCTCCCAACACAGTCGATTGTCTTAATTATTTACCATATTGATTTCCAGTAACTAATCCAGCAAGTATTCTCCGTAACCAGAATAAAATCCTAAAACATCATCAATATAAAAACAGGAAAATAGCCATAAAATAAAAACATTATTTTATCTGTCACGCTTGTATCCAGTCCAGAGCAATAAAAACAGCGATAATTACAGAGTCTGCTCTGGCACAGAGCTATCCCCTGCCACATCTACCCCACCGCTTTTTTAAGACGCTTTCAGGAAAAAACCGGAAACAATACCCCCATTATCTTATTAGGAATATTCTTCGTGTGCTCACGCAACAAATAACGCCGCTTGCCAGTTATGTCATTTTATTTACATTATGCTTGGCATCATTATTGTTTGTAAGATTATATTTAGCACGACGCTAATTGATAGCGCACTCTCAATGGAATTATTTCAAACAGGATTGATACAATGAAAAAAATCGCACAGCTCACGGTTGTTGCTGCTCTGTTAGCTACTCTGACAGGCTGTACCGGTAGCATTTACAATAAAGAGAAGAACTGCGACTACGATTACCTTCTGCATCCGGCAATTTCTATCTCTAAAATTATTGGTGGCTGTGGCCCGGTAGACAAGTAAGTCTTGCGGGTTACCCGATGGTGTAAAGCCGACCCCTGCGGTCGGCTTTTCTGTTTCCTCTCCCGTAATGTCGAATTTTTGATATCAGAACTGGCAAAAAAACCGCTTTCCGTTAACTATCTACTGGATGCTCTCGTCTCGCTTAAAGGGGAAAACGCCACTATGTACGATAATCTGAAAAGCCTCGGCATCACTAATCCGCAAGAGATTGACCGTTACAGCCTGCGCCAGGAGGCGAATAACGACATCCTGAAGATCTACTTTCACAAGGATAAAGGCGAGTTCTTCGCCAAAAGCGTGAAGTTTAAATATCCGCGCCAGCGCAAGACGGTCGCCGCAGGCGGTACCGGACAGGGATATCGGGAAGTCCAGGAGAGCAGCCCCAATCTGCGCTACGTGATCGATGAACTCGATCAAATCTGCCAGCGCGAGCGTAGCGATGTCGATCTGAAGCGCAAGATTCTTGACGATCTGCGCCATCTGGAAAGCGTGGTAGCCAACAAAATTACCGAGATCGAAGCCGATCTCGAAAAGCTGACCCGCAAATAATTTTAGCTGACGCCGCCCACGCCCTGCTGCTCATCCAGTTGCAGGGCGATATACAGTAGTAGCCGATCGTCGAAGTGACTCAGATTAAGCCCCGTCAGTTCCGCCACCCGATTCAACCGGTATTCCAGCGTATTACGGTGAATAAACAGCGCCCGTGAGGTCGCCAGCGGCTGTACATTGTGACGGAACCAGGCGTTCAGGGTACGGCGCAGCAGCCCGTTGTTGTCCATCGATTTCAGCCTGGCCAACGGCCGGGCCAGCTCATTAGCCTGCCAGCCGCCACGCAGGCCATCGAGCAACACCGGCAGCATCAGATCCTGATAAAAATAACAGCGCTGTTCCGGCATCCTCTGCTTACCCACCATCATAGTAGTGCGGGCCGTTCGCCAGGAACGGGCTATCGCTCCCTGGCCGGTAAAGTAGTTACCCAGCGCGATACGAAAACGTGGATGACCGCTCTCTTCCATGCGGGACAGCAGTTGCTCCACCCGACGTCGGTGATCGTCTGCATCCCAGCGCCCAAAGGCGTTTAGCGCCGGTTTCAGCACCACCATTTCCGTCAGCGAAACAATAGCGATCAGGTTATTTCGCTCCGGCGTGGTCAGGGCGTTTTGCAGACGCTGCAACTCCTCCATGGCGCTGTCGACCCCCAACTGCCCGCTGTCTACCTCAACCACGGCCACTACCCGTGGCTGATTCAGGTCAATTCCCAGCCGCTGGGCCCACTCCACCAGCGCAGGCGTGTGCTCTTCCGCCTGAATCAGGTTCATCACCAGCTCTTCACGCAACCGCCGATCCTGGGCCAACAGATGCATCAGCCTTGACTGCTCCAGCATCATCTCCGCCGTCATACAGACCAGTTCGCCGTACTGACGCAGCGTTTCCGGTGCGCCGGTCAACCCGATTACGCCGACAATGTCCCCTTCCAGACGTAGCGGCAGATTAATCCCCTGACGTACCCCGTGCAGATGGCGCGCCACCGCGTCGTCGATATCCACAACCCGCCCCTGTGAGAGCACCAGCAGCGCACCTTCATGCAATTCGCCAACTCGCTCCTGATCTCCGCTGCCAATAATTCTGCCGCGTGCGTCCATGACGTTGATATTGGTATCGATGATACGCATCGTCCTGTCGACGATCTCCTGCGCCATCAGGTCATTCAGGTGCCAGTCTGCCATAATCCCCTCCTCCCGCTAATCGACGTTCTAGCATAGGCCAGAGAGAAGGCAATAACATTGTGCAAATGCCCAAAGCGCAACAGAGGGATATGAAGATATGTAAAACATCACAAAAAAAGGCCGCATACGCGGCCTGAGAAGGAGTGAAGAGAGGATTACTGCATCAGCAGATAGATAGAGGTGTCGCCGCGCTGAACGTTCAGCGCCAACACCGACGGCTTGCTGTCCAGAATCTTACGCAGTTCGGCAATGTTGTTTACCGGCTGCTGATTCGCGCCAACAATCACATCGCCCTTCTTCAGACCGATGCGCGCTGCAGGCGTATTCGCCTTCACGCTATTGACGATAACGCCTTTATCTTTGCCGGTGCGGTTGCTCAGTTCGGCCCCTTCAATACCGTTAAAGACGCTGGAAGAGTCCACCTGATTCTGGTTGCTCTGCTGCAGCTCCAGGTCAACGCTAACCTGCTTGCCTTCACGCAGCAGACCCAGTTTAACCTTACTGCCTACCGGCATACTGCCCACCTGGGCACGCAGCGCGGCAAAGCTGCTGATCGGCTTACCGTTCATAGAGACGATAACATCGCCCGCTTTCACGCCCGCTTTCGCCGCAGAGGAGTTCGGCATCACCTGGCTTACGAAAGCGCCGCGCTGGGCATCGACCTTCATGGCTTTCGCCAGGTCGGAGTTCAGCTCGGTCCCCATGATGCCCAGCTCACCGCGCTTAACCTGGCCATATTTAACCATCTGCTCGGTCAGGTTCTTCACCATATTGCTGGGAATGGCAAAACCGATACCGATATTGCCGCCATCCGGCGCCAGAATCGCGGTGTTAATACCAATCAGCTCGCCGTTCAGGTTAACCAGCGCGCCGCCGGAGTTACCGCGGTTAATGGCGGCATCGGTCTGAATGAAGTTTTCATAGTTTTCCACATTCAGCCCACTGCGCCCCAGGGCAGAGACGATACCGGAGGTCACGGTTTCACCCAGACCATACGGGTTACCGATAGCGACAGTGTAGTCGCCCACCCGCAGGGCATCGGAATCCGCCAGTTTAATCGCACTCAGGTTTTTCGGATCTTTCAGCTCGATCAGCGCGATATCAGAACGCGGGTCCTTACCGACTACCTTAGCGTCGAACTTACGCCCGTCGCTCAGTTGAACCTTAATGCTGGTCGCCTTATCCACAACGTGGTTGTTGGTCACCACATAGCCTTTTTCGGCATTAATAATGACCCCGGAGCCCAGCGCCATAAATTTCTGCTGCTGGCCGCCATCCGCGCCCCCCTGCTGGCAGAAGGGAGAACTCTGGAAAGGCGAACCGTCCTGGCAGAACGGTGAGTTGTCGCCGAAGAACTGCTGGAAGTTGCGCGGCATGCGCGGCGTATTAACCGTAGTACTCCCTTCTACGTTAATACTCACCACCGATGGCATCACTTTTTCCAGCATCGGCGCCAGACTCGGCATCTGTTGCGACGCGACGGAAGAAGAGGCAGTCTCAGCGGCGGAGGCGAATGACACAGGGGCCAGCGCCAGGCCCAGACTCAGAGCCAGCGCACTCATTGCTAACGTGGTTTTTTTCATCAGTTTCTATCTCAAATTTCTTTAAATACTGAGCGAGCCAGAATGGCTATTGTTTATGGCAATTATCAGAGTGAATTTATAGCGTGAAGTTCCCTTAAACAGGTTATGGAAAAGGTAAAAATTTATTGTTCATCTTTACAAAGCGGTGACTCAGGTCACCGCCATCAGCCGCCGGTATTCGTCCCAGGCATAGAGATCGGTCATTCCGCTGATATAGTCCTGAATCAGGCGACAGCGATAATAAAACTCCATCTCCTCCATGTCGGGCGAATTCTCTGGCAAATTCTTAATCGCCTCAATATAAGACAGGCAGTGTTTGGTGGATAATTTGTGGTATAGCCGGGTTTCGATCGGCAAATGGCCCACGCTATTGTTCGCCACCATTTGCTGGAAATCCGCAAACGACATCATCAACAGCGGGCGGTAAATATCCAGCAGCCCGCTAATGACGCGGTAGCCCTGAAGCTCCAACTGCTCGACCTCCGGATGGCAAAAAACATGACGCTTCGCCACCTGTTTATACAGCTCCAGCAGACGACTGAACGGGCTGTCATCTTCCAGCAGCGCGTGATTAAAGGAGCCCGCGTATATCTGCCCGATATTATCGATAAAACGCTGTGCGGCGTAGGGTACCAGCTTATTCAGGGTATTGACCCGCAGATACATAAAGAACTGATCTTCCGTACTGCGGCGCATGGTATTGGTGCCCGACTTCTCCCAGGCGTCATTGATGACCACAGAGAACAGATCGCCAGACTCAGGCTCTCCCCAACGGTTTTTCAGGTGCTGATACAGCTGCTCTACCGTGAAAATATTTTTTTCTACCGCATCTTCCAGATCCGCCACGCAATAAGAGATATCATCCGCGGCTTCCATAATCCATGTCAGGGGGAAACGGCAATATTCATCCATTTCTAATTCGCGCCGCAGTCGGGCGATATAGGCTTCTTCAGAAAGGTAGTAGCCGGGCTTTTTCATCAGGTAGCGAAATGCCTCAGGCGGCTGGTCGGCATCCCAGGCCGGACGGGTGTATTTCAAAATACAGCCCACCTGAGCCCAGGTTAAGTTCATTCGCAACAGCGAATGCACCAGACGAATACCCTGGGCATTACCCTCAAAATGGCAGAGATCCTGACGCACCCGGCGACGCAAGGTATTACGTTCCGACTCCCCTTCCCGAAGCCGCAGACAGGTTATCTCGCAGCGCGTATCCTGCGCGGCGTCACAGCGGGTATCTTCCGGAAACAGACGTTGACGAAACCAGTCATTAATGGCCGCTTCGCCAAAGTGGCCAAAAGGGGGGTTACCGATATCGTGCATCAGACAGGCCATCTCGACGATGCTCTCAAAAGGCCCGGTCAGCTCATCCAGCCCGTAGATTTCCAGCAGCTTCTGCTCTTTCAGACGACTCAGCACCTCGCGCGCGATGTAGCGCCCCACCTGCTGAACCTCCATAGAGTGGGTCAGCCGGGTGCGCACCGCCGCATTGCGCTCCAGCGGGAAGACCTGAGTCTTCTGCTGCAGGCGGCGAATAGCCGGCGAATTGATGATCCTGCCGCGGTCGCTTTCGAAAATCCGCAGAATTTCATGTTCCGTCTTTTCTCCCTGCGGTGAACGAAACCGGCGGTGCCAGTTTATTTTCCTGCGAAAATCAATACCGTTCATGCTCCCTCCCGTTTTTCCAGCCATGATAGACTATACAGCCAAATTAGCCCTGGAGAGTACCCGAATGAAAGTTGGCATCATTGGTGCAATGGAAGAAGAAGTCACGCTGCTGCGCGACAAAATTGAAAACCGCCAGACGCTGAAGCTTGGCGGTAGCGAAATCTATACCGGTACGCTGAACGGGGTTGATGTGGCTCTGCTGAAATCCGGCATCGGTAAAGTGGCCGCCTCCATGGGCGCCGCGCTGCTACTGGACCACTGTAAACCGGATGTGGTGATCAATACCGGATCGGCAGGTGGCCTGGCGCCGTCGCTAAAAGTGGGTGATATCGTGGTCTCTGACGAAGTGCGCTATCACGATGCCGACGTCACCGCGTTCGGCTATGAATACGGCCAGATGGCAGGCTGCCCGGCGGCTTTTGTGGCCGACGAAAAGCTGATTAATGCCGCCGAACAGTGCATTGAAGCCCTAAACCTGCACGCCGTGCGCGGTCTGGTAGTCAGCGGCGACGCCTTCATCAACGGCGCGGAAAATCTGGCTAATATTCGCCGCCGCTTCCCGCAGGCGATCGCCGTAGAAATGGAGGCCACCGCCATTGGCCACGTCTGCCATAACTTTGGCACGCCGTTCGTGGTGGTTCGCGCCATTTCCGACGTGGCCGACCAGGAATCCCACCTGAGCTTCGAAGAGTTCCTGGCTGTCGCGGCCCGTCAGTCCAGCCTGATGGTCGAATCACTGGTACAAAAACTGGCCCATGGCTAACAGGCCCGGCAGAGCCACGCTCTGCGCTCTGCTGATGCTACTGCCGGCGTGGCTGTTTGCCGCGCCGCGCGTCATTTCACTCTCCCCTGCCAATACCGAACTGGCCTTCGCCGCCGGTATTACCCCCGTAGCGGTCAGCGCCTGGTCAGACTATCCCGAACAGGCGAAAAGTATTGAGCAGGTAGCAGACTGGCAGGGCATTAAGGTCGAGCGCATCCTGGCGCTAAAGCCCGATCTGGTACTGGCCTGGCGCGGCGGCAACCCCAGTCGCCCGGTCGAACAACTGTCCCGATTTGGTATTAAGGTGCTATGGCTCGATCCCACCCGGGTCGAAGAGGTGGCGAACGCGCTCCAGCAACTGGCTGACTGGAGCCCAGCGCCGGACAAGGCGCGCCAGGCAGCGGCTCGGTTACGCGACCAGTGGCGAGTGCTACAGCAACAGTACAGCGGCAGGCCAAAACGACCGGTATTTTTGCAGTTCGGTGACCGGCCACTGTTCACCAGCAGCGCCCGTTCGCTTCAGAACCAGCTACTGAAAACCTGCGGCGGCGACAATATCTTTGCTGAAAGTAAGGTGCCCTGGCCCCAGGTTAGTCGGGAACAGGTGCTGGCGCGCCAGCCTCAGGCTATTATTACGCCAGGCGGTGAGCAGAAAGCCGCTGCCGTTCGACGCTTCTGGGGAGCAACGCTGCCGGTTCCGGTGATTGGCCTTAAAGAGGACTGGTTTGAACGGGCGGGGCCGCGTATTATCCTCGCCGCCCGGCAGCTTTGCGGGGCGCTGTCGCACCTGAAATCACCGAGTTGAGGCACTCTGCATGCTGGTCTACTGGCTGGATATTATTGGCACAGCCGTCTTTGCGATCTCCGGCGTTCTGCTGGCGGGAAAACTACGTATGGACCCCTTCGGGGTGCTGGTTCTCGGCGTGGTGACCGCCGTGGGCGGCGGTACCATCCGCGATATGGCGCTGGCGAATGGCCCAGTATTCTGGGTTAAGGATCCCACCGATCTGGTGGTGGCGATGGTCACCAGCATGATGACCATTATTCTGGTGCGCCAGCCCAGACGCCTGCCGAAATGGATACTGCCGGTGCTGGATGCCGTAGGCCTGGCGGTGTTTGTCGGCATCGGGGTGAATAAAGCCTTTATGGCCGGAACCGGCCCGCTGATCGCCGTTTGCATGGGCGTGCTGACCGGTGTCGGTGGCGGCATTATCCGCGATGTCCTGGCCCGTGAAGTGCCGATGATACTGCGTACCGAAATCTATGCCACTGCCTGCATTGTCGGCGGTATTGTCCACGCCACCGCCTGGGATACCTTCCAGGTTCCGCTGGAGCAAGCCAGTATGATAGGCATGGCCGTGACCCTGAGTATTCGGCTGGCCGCCATTCGCTGGCGCCTGAAGCTGCCCACCTTTGCGCTTGAGGACAGGCAATAAAAACAAAAAGGCCGCGCATCATGCGCGGCCCTGTTCTACCCGAAGGGGAAAATCAGACGCTGAACGAAGAGCCGCACCCGCAGGTGCTGGTCGCGTTCGGGTTATTCACCACAAAGCGGGAACCTTCCAGCCCTTCGGTATAATCGACGGCTCCGCCGACCAGATATTGCAGGCTCATGGGATCCACCACCAGCGACACGCCCTGTTTCTCAATGGTCATATCGCCTTCGTTAACCTGGTCATCAAACGTAAAGCCATACTGGAAGCCGCTGCAACCACCACCGGTGATGTACACGCGCAGCTTCAGATTCGGGTTTTCCTCATCTGCGATCAGGTGTTTTACTTTACTGGCTGCCGCATCGGTAAACTGCAGGGGCAGCGCTACGTCATCACTCATTTTTTGCTCCCAACTAAGGACTTCGCCGGGTAAAAATTAACCCGATTTTTGATGCCATTATCCAATACCCTGGTAAATCGTTCAAGTATTCTCCTGCGCTGGCGCCTTCTGCTGCCCCAGTTGCTTATCCGCCTCCTGTTTCGCCAGGGTGCGAGCAAGGATCGACGAATAGAGCGGTTTACCTCCCAGGAACTGGGCTAACAGGGTAGCGCCCAGGCAGGTGATAATCATCGGCAAAATGAGCTGGTAATTATCGGTCATCTCCAGCACCAGTACGATACCGGTCAGCGGCGCCCGCACCGAGGCGGCGAACAGCGCCCCCATACCGGCAATGGCAAAGGTGCCCGCTTCCAGATTATAGCCGGGAAACCAGGCCATGCAGGCCATACCGAAGGCGGTACCGAACAGCGTGCCCAGCGCCAGCATAGGCGCAAAAATACCGCCAGGGGCGCCGGAAGAGAAGCACAGCAACGTCGTCACCACCCGGGCGACGAAAATAAACAGAAGCGTCGTCACGGTATAATTACCGACGGCGGCAATGGGGATCAGCGTGAAGCCGCCTCCGGCAGCCGTGGGTTCAATCAGCCCTAAAATGCCGCACATGCCCCCCAGCAGTCCGCCAATCAGTACCCATTTCTTAATATTGCCGCCGTGCAAGCGCTGGAACATATCCTGGGTGCGGAAGACCATGCCGTTAAATAGCGGTCCCAGCACCCCAAAGATCATCCCCAGCACCAGGTAGAGCCAGAGCGTCTCTACCGGTGCATTAATCAGTTTGCCAACTTCGATGACCGCCCCTTCCCCGTTAAAGATGCGGAACACCACGCTCGACATAATTACGCCGGTAAACACGGCCTTAATGGAGATCAGGTTATAGCGGAACTGCGGGCGCATTTCTTCCAGGATAAACAGAATCCCGGCCAGCGGCGCGTTAAAGGCCGCGGAAAGCCCCGCCGCTGCGCCGGTCGCCAGTAGCGTATGACGCGCCTCGGCGCCGCGTACCCGGAAAATATCCAGCACCATACGCCCGATATTGCCGCCAATCTGCACCGTCGGCCCTTCGCGCCCCAGTACCATGCCGCCGCCCAGCGTCCCCATACCGCCGATAAATTTGACCGGCAGCACCCGCCACCAGCGCACCGGGCGCAGCTCTTCCAGCGCCCCTTCGATCTCCGGAATCCCCGAACCGCCTGCTTCTGGCGCAAAGCGCCGCACCAGCCAGTACCCCACCATCGCCAGTCCCGCCGAGGCAATAAACGCCAGCGGCCATACCAGCCACCAGTGATGCGCCGTTTCAGCCAGCAGCCCAATACGGTTGTTCTGTACCCAGTTTACAGCCTTCTCAAAGGCCACGCCGACCAGCCCGGCCAGAGTACCGACAATGGCGGCCAGCAGCAGAATGGCCAGCGGGGTTTTATCGCGATGGATCAGACGGCGCACGATATCGCCGCGCCGCAGGCGTAACACCTGGCGTGACTCGAAAGTGGGAGATTCAGGATTCATAGGTCATCATAAATTGGTATGACAAAAAGCCGCCGCACATTCTATCACCTTACTGGCTTACGTCATCAGAAAAAACCTTACAAAGGGTCTTGGTTCAATCGGGCAAATCTTTTATAAAGGTTGCATAATCCCGTAGAATAGCCAGCTACACATCATCATACGAATCAGGAGTCGATTCATGAGCCAGTCTGAAAACCTCTACGCTACCGCTCGCCAGCTCATCCCCGGGGGCGTTAACTCGCCGGTGCGCGCCTTTACCGGCGTAGGCGGCGTGCCGCTGTTTATTGAGCGAGCCGACGGCGCATACCTCTATGATGTCGACGGCAAAGCCTACGTCGACTACGTTGGCTCCTGGGGTCCGATGGTGCTGGGCCATAACCACCCCGGCATTCGCAGCGCGGTTATCGAGGCGGCAGAGCGCGGCCTGAGCTTCGGCGCGCCGACCGAGATGGAAGTCAAAATGGCGCAGCTGGTGACCGAGCTGGTGCCGACCATGGATATGGTGCGTATGGTGAACTCCGGGACCGAGGCCACCATGAGCGCCATCCGCCTGGCGCGCGGCTTCACCGGCCGTGACAAAATCATCAAATTCGAGGGCTGCTACCACGGCCACGCCGACTGCCTGCTGGTGAAAGCCGGCTCCGGGGCCCTGACCCTGGGCCAGCCCAACTCGCCGGGGGTGCCCGCTGACTTTGCGAAGCACACCCTGACCTGCACCTACAACGATCTCGATTCGGTGCGCGCCGCCTTCGAACAGTACCCGGAACAGATAGCCTGTATCATCGTCGAACCGGTAGCGGGCAATATGAACTGCGTGCCGCCGCTGCCTGAATTCCTGCCCGGCCTGCGGGCGCTGTGCGACGAATTCGGCGCGCTGCTGATTATCGACGAAGTGATGACCGGCTTCCGCGTCGCGCTGGCGGGCGCCCAGTCTTATTACAATGTGGTGCCGGATCTCACCTGCCTGGGCAAAATCATCGGCGGCGGGATGCCGGTCGGCGCCTTCGGCGGCCGCCGAGACGTGATGGATGCTCTGGCCCCCACCGGCCCGGTCTACCAGGCGGGTACGCTTTCCGGTAACCCCATCGCCATGGCGGCAGGCTATGCCTGCCTGAGCGAAGTGGCCCAGCCCGGCGTGCATGAAACCCTGGACGATCTGACCACCCAACTGGCGGAAGGGCTGCGTGAAGCGGCACAGGAAGCGGGAATTCCGCTGGTGGTGAACCACGTGGGCGGCATGTTCGGCCTGTTCTTTACCGATGCGCCGACCGTCACCTGCTATCAGGACGTGGTGGCCTGCGATGTGGAACGCTTCAAACGCTTCTTCCATCTGATGCTGGACGAAGGCGTCTACCTGGCGCCTTCCGCCTTCGAAGCGGGCTTTATGTCCATCGCCCACAGCGTCGACGACATCAACCGCACCATCGACGCCGCCCGCAAGGCATTCGCGAAGCTGTAACCCCATCCGCCGCCGACCTCCGTCGGCGGCGCTTTCCTACGACCGTAAATGAATCCCGAAGCCGCTCTGCCCCGGCGCAATGTCTTCACGCAGCGTCAGATCGGGAATGGTGTAATCGCCGCCATTCTGGCAACGCCAGCGCATCGTCGGCTGCTGCCATAGGGTATCCAGCCGTTCCCCCAGTGCGGCGCACTCCTGTGCAAAACGCTGCTCATCCACTTTTCCGGTACGCCAGACCAGATGAGGCGCGATCACCTCAAAGCCGGGATACCACAGCATGCCGTGATGAATCGGGAACAGGATATCGTCGATCGGGCCGTTAACGCCCCGGGGACCATAATGGGACTCCCAGCCGCCAATCGTGACCACCAGCATGGCGCGCTTACCGACCATACTCCCTTCTCCGTAGCGATCGCCCCAGTGGCGGTCTGAATGTTCCCCTACGCCATAGGCGAGCCCGGCGGCGTAAACCCGCTCCACCCAGCCTTTCATGATCGCCGGCATCGACATCCACCACAGCGGGAACTGAAAAATCACCGCATCCGCCTGACGCAGCTTTTCCTGCTCCCGGGCGATATCCGCGCTCTGGGTTCCCTCGTTAAACGCCTGGAGCGAATCCAGGGAGGGATTAAAAGGCTGCTCCGGATCCCGGGCTGGATAGTCCCTGGCATCCAGCGCCGACTTCCAGTTCATGGCATAGAGATCGGAAAGCAGCACCTGATGACCGGCCGCCTCCAGCCGCTCCATCATAAAGCGCTTAAGCGCGCCATTCAGGGAGCGGGGCTCCGGGTGGGCATAAACCAGCAGAACATGGCTCATCTCAGTCACTCCTTATGGGGTTGATGTTATGAGCAGACTAGTGCGCCCTCAGGTATAGTTAAAATGAATTACCTTAATAACCGGTATAGCCATGAACAATTTTGACGGACTGGACCTGAATTTGCTGGTGACCCTGGATACCCTGCTGCGCGAGCAAAGCGTCACCCGGGCCGCATCCCGGCTGAATCTGTCTCAGCCTTCAGTCAGTATCCAGCTGGCGAAGTTGCGCGAGCAACTGAACGATCCGCTCCTGATCCCCGGCCCCCGGGGAATGCGCCCAACCGCCAGGGCTGAAGCGCTGCGGGAACCGCTGCACCTAGCGCTCAGCGCGCTGAAAGCGGCCGTCGCGCCCCCCGCCAGCTTCGTTCCGAAACAGGCCAGCCTCACCTGGCGCGTGATCGCTTCGGATTTCAGCGAGCAGACAGTGCTGCTACCGGCGCTTAACCGCCTGAGTGCGCAAGCGCCCGACTGTCGGCTGGCTATCATCAGCCAGGCGCCGTCGCGTCTTGCAGAAATGAGTGAGCGCAGCGGTATCGATCTGGCCTTTAACACCCGCGAGGAAGCGCCCCCGGGGTTGCGCAGTCGGGTGCTGTTTGAAGAGCGCTACGTTCTGACCTGCCGCCACGACCATCCGCAACTGATGACGCTGCCCACGCTGGAGACCTTCTGTAAGCTGGAACATATCGTGGTCTCACCGGAGGGGGGCGGCTTTGTGGGAATGACCGATAAAGCGCTGGCGGCACAGGGCATCCGGCGTCGGGTGGCGCTTTCGGTGCCCCGCTTTAGCTTTGCGGCCGCGATTGTGGCACAGAGCGATAAGGTGGCGGTGCTGCCGGAACGTCTGGTGCGCGGTCAGCCGGGGCTGCGAATGTGGGAGCCGCCCATCGCGCTCCCTGGCTTTGAGATGCTGATGCTGTGGCCCGAGCGGATGCACCGGGACCCGGCGCACCGCTGGTTAAGAGAGCAAATCGTGGCTTCGCTCGGGAAGCCAGCGTCTGCCTAACGCCCCTGCCTGCGCAGCAGCAGCACGAAGTAAGGGGCGCCGATAAAGGTGGCCAGCAGGCCCGCCGGGATCTGATCCGGGAACAGCAGCATTCGCCCACACCAGTCGGCCAGCACCATCAACGCCCCGCCGAGCAGCGCCGCGATGATCAACTGCGGCATAGCGCGACGAAAACCCATCATTCGGGCGATATGGGGCGCCATCAGCCCGACAAAGCTCAGGGGGCCGATGGTCAGGGTCGCCGCGGCCGTCAGGCAGGAAGCCAACAGCAGCAGCACGATCCGGGTCGGCGTCAGCGCCATTCCCACGGCCCGGGCGGTGGGACCACCCAGCGGCAGTACCTGCAGCCAGCGGTGACACAGCGGCGTCAACGCCAGCAGCACCGCCATCACCAGCGCGGTACGACCCGCAGCGGCGCCGGTCACGTTATAAGTAGAGCCGGAAAGCCAGGTCAGCAGCGAAGCCATGCGCGGATCGCCGCTCGCCAGCAGCATCATCAGCAGCATGGTGAAGGCGGTGCTGATCGCCATCCCCGCCAGCAGCATACGCTGGGGCGAAAAACCGCCGCGTCCGGCGGCGATCATTATCACCACCAGAGTCAGCGCCGCCCCCAGGCTACCGGCCGGTAGCAGCCAGCCGAAGGCATCGCCCGGCACCATAAACAGCATCACCACCACGCCAAAGGCCGCGCCGGAGCTAATCCCCAGCACTTCCGGGCTGGCCATACCGTTGCCGGTCAGGCGCTGGATAATACAGCCCGCCACCGCCAGCATCATACCGGCGCTCAGAGCCGCCAGCACCCGTGGCCAGCGCCAGGGCCAGAGCTGACTCAGCAGTTCACCGGATGCCCAACGCCAGCCAACCGCGTCACGTCCCAGCATCAGCGCCAGGGCCAGTAATACCAGCAACAGGCCGATGCCCAGTAGCGCATACCAGACCACATGATGGCGTTCAGCGCTGACGCTGTTGCCCTCGTTCATCGAAGGGGCGCTCATGGTACGCAGGCGCGGCAGCAGCCACAGCAGCAGCGGCGCGCCAATCAGCGCGGTCACCGTACCGGTGGAAAACTCCCGCCAGACCCGGGTCAGCCAGATGATGACCTGATCGGAAAGCCACAGGATCAGAGCGCCAATCAGCGCCGCCAGTACCAGACGAGCCAGCAAGCGCCTGGCCCCCAGCATCCGCGCCAGCAGCGGCGCAAACAGGCCGATAAAGCCAACGATCCCCACGGCATTGACCAGCAGTGCGCTAATGGCGATAGCCAACGCCAGGGTCACCAGCCGTACCAGAGAGAGCGCCAGTCCCAGGTTGCGCGCCACGCCGTCGTCCAGCCCAATCAGCGTCAGCGGACGCAGCAGCAGCAGGGTCAGCACCACGCCGCCCAATAGCTGCGGCCACAGGCTATCAACAATGCGCCAGTCGGTCTGGTTCAGAGCGCCGGTGCTCCACAGGAACATATTCTGGAGCTGGTCATGGTGGAAAATCGCCAGCAGTTGATTGATGGCCCCGCAGTAGAGACTCACCACCAGCCCCGCCAGAATCAGGGTGACCGGCGACAGCCGCTTCCCCCAGGCGACGCCAAATACCAGCAGGCCGATAATGCCCGCCCCGGCCAGCGCGGCAAACTGCTGGGTCAGCAGGCCGCCCGGCAGCGCCCACAGCGTGGCGACGGTGACCCCCAGTTGCGCGCCGGTGGCGACGCCAAGCGTGGTCGGCTCGGCCAGCGGGTTACGCAGCACCTGCTGGAACAATACCCCAACCAGCCCCAGGCCCGCCCCCACCAGCAGCGAGACCGTCAGTCGCGGCAGCGTACTGTAGTGGAACAGCATCTGCGGGATACTGTCGATATCAGGATGACGCAGGGCGCGCCCCCACTCCGTCAGCGGCAGCTGAGCGCTAAAGTTAAAGCCGGTCAGCAGCAGCGCGGCGATAAACAGCACGCTCAGCAGAATCCCCGGCAGAATCAGGTGACGATGTCTCATGGACGGCCTCCCAGCGCCTTATCCAGCAGGCGACAGAAGTGCATGGCCGACAGGGTCGCACCATAGAACCAGACCGGCGGCAGGCGCTGAAAGCGCCCGGCGCGCACGAACGGCATCGCCTGCCACAGCGGCGTGGCGGCAATCCGCTCCATCACGGCATCATCGCCATGGGCAAAGCACAGCACGTCGCTGGCTTCGATGGTGGCCAGGCGCTCAAGGCCAATCACCGCGCTGCCCCAGAAGTTCACTTCACCCTGCCAGCCATTCTTCAGCCCCAGCATATCCATCACCTGTTGGAACAGGCTGTTAGGCCCAATCACCAGCGCATGACGTTCATCGAGCAGCGACATCAGCAGCAGCGGACGATCGCCGCGAGCGGCGAAGCGCGGCTTCATCTGTTCAATAAAGGCATCGAATTCATTCAGATGAGCCCGGGCCTGAGACGCCAGCCCCAGGGTTTCACCCAGTTCGATCAATGACTGGCGGGAGCTGGTCAGCGGCTGGCGCCCGTCGCTGAAGTTGACCCCCAGCCCCGGCGCAATACGCTTAATTTTATCCTCTCCCGGCCCGTAGCCCGCAGAGTAGACAATCAGCGAGGGCTGCAATTGGGTCAGCAGCTCCAGATTGGGTTCAGTGCGCAATCCCACCTCGATAACGCCTTCCGGCAGCGGCGGCTCGCCAACCCACAGGCGATAGTTGGTGATATCCGCCACCGCCATCGGGGTGACGCCCAGTGCGACCAGCAGCTCCACCGGCAGCCACTCCAGCGCCACCACCCGTCGGGGATCGGCCGTTGCAGCCCGAACGCCGCGGGTGTGCCACAGCAGCGGCGCCAGCGCAAGCGCCGTCACCAGCCGACGGCGGCTGATGTCCGTTGCAAACAGATTATCCATCACCAGACAAAACTTACCGGCGAGGCGCCCGCCGGATGCGAAAGAATGCCCATCGGAATACCGTAGATCCGCTCCAGCGTTTCGCCATTCATCAACATTTCCGGCGAACCTTCGGCGATCATCTCACCGCCGCGCAGCGCCACCAGATGGTCGCAGTAGCGGGCGGCCATATTGATATCATGCAGTACGGCGATCACCGTCAGTCCCTGCTTCTGGCTCAAACGGTGAATCAGGGCCAGTACCTCTACCTGATGGGCGATATCCAGCGCCGAGGTGGGTTCATCCAGCAGCAGGCACTGGCTATCCTGGGCCACCAGCATGGCGATCCAGGCGCGCTGCCGCTCGCCGCCGGAAAGGCTGTCCACCAGGCGATGGGCCAGTGACTTCAGCCCTACCAGCGCAATGGCCTCATCCACTTTTTCACGGTCAGCCACGCCAAATCGCCCCAGCGCGCCGTGCCACGGATAACGGCCGATAGCCACCAGTTCGCGCACCGTCATCCCTTCAGCAAGGGGCAACTGCTGGGGCAGATAGGCCACCATGCGGGCAAATGCCTTGCTGCCCCAGCTCTCCAGCGGCTGTCCGTCGAGCATGATCTCACCGTCGGAAGCCTTCTGATGGCGTCCCAGCATTTTGAGCAGCGTCGATTTCCCTGAGCCGTTGTGGCCGATAAGGCCAGTCACTTTCCCGGCAGGGAAAGTGAGTGAGAGAGGGTGAAGCAGCGTGCGCCCCGGCACGCGAAAAGAGACATCGGAGAGGCTGAACGTAGCCCCGTGGCCACTCGGTTTATCCTGCATAACTCGCCAATTGGTTGGTGGGCACGGCATCACCGCGCCCGGGTAAATATCAGAAGCGGAAAGTCGCGGTAGCGGTCACCTGACGCTCTGCGCCCCAATAGCAGGCGTAGTCGCGGTAGCAGCTGGAGACATAACCACGATTAAACAGGTTGCTGACGTTAACGCCCACGGACGACCCCGGCATACCAACGCGGGCCAGATCGTATTTCACGGTGGCATCGGCAACGGTATAGCTCGGCACGTTAAAGGACTTGTTCCTTTTGCTCTCGTCGTAATAGGTGTTGGAGTAGAAGCTGGAGCTGGAGCCCACATAGCGAACCCCCGCCCCCAGCGTCAGACCACTCAACGCCGTTTCATAGAAGGTGTAATCCATCCACAGCGATGCCATATTGCGCGGCACTTCGACCGGGCGCTGATGGTTATACAGAGTGTCTTCCGTATATTCGGCGTCGGTATAGCTGTAGGCCGCCGTCATATTGATATTGGCCGTCAGCGCCGCTTTCGCTTCCAGCTCGAAGCCACGTGAGCGAATCTCGCCGCCCATGGTGCTATAGAGTTCATTGCGCGGATCCACCGTCAGGTTTTTGTCCTTGGTGATCTGGAACACCGAGGCAGTCACACTAACTGGCTTATCTTTAGGAATATATTTCACCCCGGCTTCATACTGCTTGCCGCGTGACGGATCGAATGCTTTACCGTCATATGAACGCCCGGAATTCGGTTCAAACGATTCGCTGTAGCTGAAGTACGGGGAAACGCCGTTATCAAACAGGTAGTTCAGACCGCCACGCCAGGTGAAGGCTTCATCGCGGTTAATATCATTGGAAGCGCTGGCATAGCTGGTTTTACGGGTATGTACGCTGGATTTAGCAAAATCATAGCGCCCACCCAGGGTCAGCACCCATTTATCCCATTCAGCCTGGTCCTGCACATACAGACCGGTCTGTTCCAGGCGGTTAACCACCTGATATTTATCCGCATACGGATAAATATTGGACGGCGTTACGCCGCGGCTACCGAGATCGAGCGGATCGGCATCGCCGTACTGGGCGTCTACATCGTTACGGCTGCGCAGATAATCCACCCCGGTCAGCAGCGTGTGGGCCACCGGGCCGGTATGGAATTTACTTTCCAGTTGGGTATCGACGCCGAAATTGGTCAGGTCTTCATCTGAACGCACATAGCTACGCTTCAGCATATTGCCCTGCCCCGTCATACCAAAGCCATAGACTGAACGATACAGGGTATGTACCCGCGAATAGCGCAGGTTCTGGCGTACGGTAAAGGTGTCGTTAAAGGCGTGCGCAAAGCTGTAGCCCACCATCTGCTGGCGGCGCTGCATTTTGTTATCCGGATCGCCTTCGTTGTAGTCGGTCGGCAGCTTGTGCGAATGACCATCGGCATCCACATAGGGCACCACGGTGCCGGTGCGCGGCAGCCAGCCGTAGTAACCGGCGTGCGGATCGCTCTGGAAGTTGCTCAGGAAGGTGAAGTCGGTTTTATCGTCCGGGCGCCAGCTAAAAGAGGGCGCAATGGCGTAACGGTTAGATTTAACGCGATCCTGCTGGGCATCCTGGCTGAAAGCCAGACCGGTTAAGCGGTATGAAAAGACGCCGTCATCGTCCAGGGCATCGCTAAAGTCAAAGCCGGTCTGCCACAGGTTACGTGAACCGGCCTTAAACTGAACTTCGCGCAGCGGTTCAGTGGTCGGACGCTTACTGACCATCGATATCACCCCGCCGGGGTTGCTGTTACCGTACAGTACCGATACCGGGCCGCGAATCAGCTCCGCGCGCTCCAGGAAATAGGGATCCATCGAGACTTCGGAGTAATTGTTTCCCTGCAGGCGCAGGCCATCCAGATACTGGTTGGTGTTCACCGTAGAAGGCGAGGTAAAGCCGCGAATCGACACCACGTCATAGGTACTGGAGCTGCCGCGGGTCGCAAATACGCCCGGCGTATAGCTTAACGCCTCTTTCACGGTCTGGGGCTGGCGCATATCCATCTCTTCGCGGGTCACCACGGAGATCGACTGCGGCACCTTCTCTATTGGGGTATCGGTTTTGGTACCGGTGGCGCTCTGTTTAGCCGCGATGGTCGGCGCCGGGCCCCAGGCGCTCTCCTGAGCGACGTTCGCCGCGTCGGCGGAAACAGTGATGGTATCTTCGGGTTTAGCCTCATCGGCGGCGAATGCCGGGGCAGTCACGCCGCCCAGCGCCGCGGCTATCAGTATGGCCAGTCGACAAACGGGAAGCTGAGCTGCCCGAACGGTGAAACAACGCGTCATGGTAAATTCTCTTAGTGAGAGGTGCCAGGTTGAACGAAAACGAGAATTATTATTATGACTGCGGATAATATGCGAAAGATTGCGCGTATATCAAGCGCCGCTCCGTCCTGGGGCCCTTGTCAGGTCGGGAAATAACCAGGCAAAGCACGCGGTCATTTTGTACATTGTGAAATGTTGCACTGATGTTCAGTATGACGTTATCGAAATGCGCCTGGTGTTAGCAAAAAAAATCCCCCGACTGGTCGGGGGATTTCGCTTTTTGCCAGTATTGTTCGGTTAGTCGCCGCCGAACATATCTTTAATCCAGCCGGCAACGCCGTCGCTCTTCTTCTCTTCCTGCTGCTGCTCCTGTTGCTGCTGCGGCGCAGTCTCAGCGTTATTGAACGGGTTGCGGGAATCCATCTCCTGCTGGCTCTGCTGGCAGAGGCCATCCGGATTGGTGGTCCAGACCGGAAGCGTTCGGTAACCGCCCGAGCACTGGAAGTTGCCCATATCATCCACGCCCATATCGACGATATCTTCCGGCGGCGTCAGGGTCAGCGGAATCGGCGACTGATCGCTCAGATAGCGCTGGTAGAGCGACATTGCACCGCTGGAGCCGTACAGATGGGTCGGCTGGTTGTTGTCGCGTCCCACCCAGGTGATCACTACCTCTTTACCGTCGATACCGGCAAACCAGGTATCGACCTGATTGTTGGTGGTACCGGTTTTACCCGCCAGGTTCAGACCCGGAAACTTCGCCCCCAGCGCATGGCCGGTGCCGCGTTTCATCACCTGCTGCATGGTGTAGAGCGTCAGATAGGCCCCCTGAGCCGGTACGGCGCGCTCTGCCTGCGGATAGCTCTGATACAGCGCGGTACCGTCTTCGGCAATCACCGAACGCAGTACCGACAGTTCCGCCCGGTTACCGCCGCTGGCGATAGTCTGGAACGCCTGGGCCACTTCTACCGGCGTCAGGTTCAGGGCGCCCAGCAGCATAGCCGGAACCGGATGCAACTGATCTTTCGGCACCCCCAGTTTGGTCCAGGTTTCAGTGACCGCGGGCAGACCCAGCGACAGGCCCAGATTCACCGTCGGCACGTTCATCGAACGGGTCAGCGCATCCACCAACATCACCTGGCCGCTAAAGCGACGGTTGTCGTTTTGCGGCGACCAGGTCTTGCCACCCGGCTGCGGTAGCGAGATCGGCGCATCGGCAATCCAGGTGTTGAGCCGGTACTTGTTCGGCTGACTCAGGGCCGTCAGATAGGTAGCCGGTTTTGCCAGCGAGCCGATAGAACGACGCGCCTGCATGGCGCGGTTATAACCGGCAAAGTTAGGATCGGAACCACCAACCATAGCGCGGACTTCACCGCTAAAGCGGTCGACCACCACCATCGCGGTTTCCAGATCGTCCAACTTACGCTGCTTCTTGAGCGCCGGAATACCGTCGGTCACCGCTTTTTCTGCGGCATCCTGAGACACCGAGTCAAAGGTGGTGAAGATCTTCACGCCGGAGAGATCCTTAACCTTGTCCCCCAGCTTGTCGTGCAGCTGCTGACGTACCATCTGCATAAAGGCAGGCTGCGGCGAAATCACGCCGCCGCGCGGCTGAACGCCCAGCGGACGGGCGCTGAGCATATCATACAGCTCCTGGTCGATAATCTTCTGCTGTTGCAGCAGTCGCAGCACCAGGTTACGGCGCTCCAGCGCCAGCTTCGGATTACGCCACGGGTTATACAGCGAAGCCCCTTTCACCATCCCCACCAGCAGCGCCTGCTGATCGAGGCTCAGCTCCTCTACCGGACGGCCGAAGTAATAAAGGCTGGCCAGCGGGAAACCGCGGATCTGGTCGTTACCGCTCTGGCCGAGATACACCTCGTTCAGGTACAGCTCCAGGATGCGATCCTTGCTGTAACGGGCATCCATGATCAGCGCCATATAGGCTTCGTTAGCCTTACGCCACAGGGTGCGCTGGTTGGTCAGGAACAGGTTCTTCACCAACTGCTGGGTCAGAGTACTTCCCCCCTGCACCGCTTTACCCGCGGTTATATTGGCGAGAAAAGCGCGGCCAATGGAGTAGAGGCTGATGCCGTCATGCTCGTAGAAGTGGCGGTCTTCGGTGGCCACCAGGGTATCGACCAGCAGCTCCGGGAAGCCGCTGCGCGGCACGAACAGGCGCTGCTCGCCGTTGGGCGAAGAGAGCATGGTAATCAGCCGCGGATCCAGGCGGAAGAAGCCAAAATCGCGACCGGTTTCCATATTCTTGATGGATTCCAGACGATCGCCATCAAAGGTGAGGCGCGCGCGAATCTGCCCTTCTTTGCTGTCAGGAAAATCGAACGGGCGACGCAGCATCTCGATGCTGTTGCCCTTCACGGTGAACTCGCCAGGGCGGGTAATACGCGTCACCTGACGGTACTGCGTCCCTTCCAGTAGCTTCACCATCTCTTTTTCGCTGAAGGCCATATCGGGCTCAAGGTTCACCATGCGCCCATAGACCGCCGCTGGCAGTTGCCAGACTTTACCGTCAATACGACTGCGGATCTTCTGGTCCAGCCAGACGCCATAGGCGACAAACAGCACCAGCAGTACGATCATCAGCTTAACGAAAAACCAGATCCAACTGCGTTTACGGCGTGGCGGACGCCCCTTCTTTACCTTGCGCGACATGGGCGCCTCATCAAAATCGTCGTCATTATCATCATCGTCATACCGCTCATCGCGCAGGCGACGACGGCTCACCTTCTCTTTAGGCGGACGCTTAGGTTTACCTTTGCGTCCGATAGGTTCGCGGTCATTCCCCGCCATTCTCTTTCTCCACAAAAGTGCAGGCGCAAGGGCCCGATTCTCCTGTCTTCCGCCGTTGGCGAAAGAAGAAAGCTCTCAAAATCTGGTCAATCCCGCGCCGTCACTGGTGACGTTTAGTGCGTCGGGTGGGCTGCGCCGTCGCCGGGGAGTCCGGCCAGACGTGTTTGGGATAGCGACCCTTCATCTCTTTTTGCACCTCGCGATACGCACCGCCCCAGAAGGCAGCCAGATCGCGGGTGATCTGTAGCGGACGATGGGCCGGAGACAACAGCTCCAGTACCATCGCAACCCGTCCTTCGGCAATCGAAGGTGTCGTCGCTTCGCCGAACATCTCCTGCATTCGTACCGCCAGCGCAGGAGGATTATCCGCATCATAACGGATGGCGATACGACTCCCGGTCGGCACAGTGTAATGAGTTGGCAGCGCACTATCCAGCCGCTGACGCAGTGACCAGTCAAGCAGGCTGTAAAGTCCCTGGCAGAGATCCAGATTTTTCAGGGCCTGGAGCGATTTTACCCCGCCCATCTGCGGCAGCAGCCACTGCTCCAGCGTCGCCAGTAGCGTTTCGTCATCAACCTTCGGCCACGGATGCTCCGGTAGCCAGCGGGCGGCGCAGCTTATACGCAACCGCAGCTGCTGCGCCGCTTCGCTCCAGTTAAGCAGGGACAGTCCCTTATCGCGAATGCCGTTCAGTATCGCCTGGTGAAGCTGATTTTCATCGGGGCGATTCAGCGGCTGACGCCTGACGGTCAGGTCGCCAATGCGCCAGCGGCGCCAGGCCTTCAGGGTACCAGGACCTTCGTCCCACTCCACGCTGTCGCTCTGACTCAGCAGCCCAGGTACCTCCGCCGCCAGCCGTTCTGGATCCACCGGCAGCGCTTGCAGAATGCGGGCATCCGGCGAGCTGGCCCCCTGAAGCAGTAGCGGCGCCAGCAGCCATTCGTGGCGAGTCAGCGGAGAATCCGGCTCCAGTGTCGCCCCCATGCCGTTAGCCAGCAGGTAGCGCCCCTGTTGGCCGCGCCGCAGCGCGATACGATCGGCAAAACCACGGGCCAGCAGACCCGGAGCCAGTTCAGGATCGCAGCTCCCCGCTTCGCCCTGAATACGTTTAAGCAACTGCCGAGCCCGCGCCCGCCAGTTGCCCTGGGGTTTCGTCAGGGCATCGTTCAAAGCGCCGTCGCCGCGGGGCGGTTCTTCGAGGATCGCCGCAAGTTGTGCTGCGGTGCTGCGTTCATCCGGCGTGGCCGCTGCCACAAGCATTGCCGCCAGCCGGGGATCCAGCCCCAGTTGCGCCATACGTCGCCCCTGTACCGTCAGGCGCTCCTGTTCATCCAGAGCCCCCAGTTGCTGCAACAGACGCCGCGCCGCCGCCAGATTGGGTTCCGGCGGCTTGTCCAGCCAGCTCATCTGCGCCACATCGGTACAGCCCCACAGGCAGAGCTCCAGCAATAAACCGGAAAGATCGCTCTGCATCATTTCCGGTTGCCCCTGAGCGGCAGCGCGCTCTGCCTGATCTGCCGCCACCAGATGCAGGCAGATCCCCGGTTCCAGGCGCCCGGCACGACCGGCGCGCTGAGTCATCGAGGCCTGACTAATGCGCTGGGTGATAAGCCGGGTCAGCCCGCTGCGCGGATCAAATTTCGCGGTGCGCTCCTGAGCGCTATCCACCACCAGACGGATCCCTTCAATGGTCAGACTGGTTTCGGCGATATTGGTCGCCAGCACCACTTTGCGCTGGCCAGGCGGCGCGGGCAAAATCGCGCGCCGCTGCTCACTCAACGGCAGCGCGCCATACAGCGGGCAGAGCATCACATCCCGGGGCACTCGTTCGCGCAGTTGCTCCTGCACGCGCAGGATCTCGCCTACGCCCGGCAGGAACAGCAACAGCGATCCCGACTCTTCACGCAGTAATTGCGCAGTGGCGATGGCTACCGCTTCGTCGAAACGCTGGTGGACTGGCAGCCCCTGATAACGGCGTTCCACCGGCCAGCTTCGTCCTTCGGAAACCACCACCGGCGCCTCCGGCAATAGCTGGCTCAGGCGCCGGTCGTCCAGGGTTGCCGACATAATCAGCAGCTTTAAATCGTCACGCAGCCCCTGCTGTATCTCCAGCAGTAGCGCCAGCGCCAGATCGGCCTGCAGGCTGCGTTCGTGGAATTCGTCCAGCAGCACCAGGGAAATACCGCTCAGTTCCGGATCGCGCTGGATCATGCGGGTCAGGATCCCTTCGGTCACCACCTCCAGCCGGGTGTTCGGCCCCACGCAGGTTTCCGCACGCATGCGGTAACCCACGGTTTCGCCCGGCTGTTCGCCTAACTGTTCCGCCAGGCGCTGGGCCACATTGCGGGCTGCCAGCCGTCGCGGCTCCAGCAGAAGAATGCGCCCGGCGGGCATCTCGCGCAGCAGCAAGAGCGGCAGCCAGGTGGATTTACCGGCGCCGGTAGGGGCAATCAACAGCGTTTGAGGCTTGTTCCGCAGCGCGGTGAGCAGTTCCGGCAGGACCGCCGCAACGGGTAATGTGGACACAATGCGTTTCCCGGGGTTAACAATCGCGTGGCGGCATTGTAGCATCCCGGCAAACCTTTGACCCCGAGAGAGCCATGTCCGCCACACGTCGCCTGTTTTTTGCTCTGGAGATTCCCGCCGCCATTCAGCAGCAGATCCTGCACTGGCGCGCGCAACAGTTCCCCCAGGAGACCGGACGCCCGGTAGCGGCAGCCAACCTGCATATGACGCTGGCCTTTCTGGGCGAGGTGGGAAGCAAAAAACAGCAGGCGCTGACCACCCTGGCCGGGCGCATCCGCCAGCCCGGCTTCGCCCTCACGCTGGACGATGCCGGTCACTGGCCGCGCTCCCGGGTGGTGTGGCTGGGCACGCGACGCGCGCCTCGCGGTCTGCTGCAGCTCGCCTCTCTGCTGCGCGCTCAGGCCGAACGCAGCGGCTGCCCCCAGGGAACCCGCCCTTTTCACCCCCATGTGACGCTCTGGCGCCATGCACAGTCGCTGGTCAAACTCCCGGCACCGGGATTTAGCTGGCGCTGGGAGGTGGAAAATTTCGCCCTCTATGAGTCGCTGTTCGAGCAGGGCCGCACCCGTTACCGGGCGCTTGAGCGCTGGCCGTTAACCCAATAAGGAAGATCATGGAATTTACTCCGCCGCTACAGCCCGCCACCCTGGTGCGCCGCTACAAACGCTTTCTGGCTGATGTGATTACCCCATCGGGAGAAGAACTGACGCTGCACTGCCCCAATACTGGCGCCATGACCGGCTGCGCTACGCCGGGCGATACGGTCTGGTATTCCACCTCCAGCAATGCGGCCCGCAAGTATCCCCATACCTGGGAACTGACCGAAACCGCTCAGGGCGCAATCCTCTGCGTCAACACGCTACGCGCCAACGCGGTGGTAAAGGAAGCGCTGAGTCATCATCTGATTTCCGGACTGGAGGGGTATACCCAGCTTCACAGCGAGGTAAAATACGGCGCCGAACGTAGCCGCATCGATTTTATGCTGCAGGCGGATGACCGGGTTAACTGCTATATTGAAGTCAAATCAGTCACGTTAGCCGATGCGAACCGCGGCTGGTTTCCCGATGCTGTCACCGAACGCGGGCAGAAACATCTGCGGGAGTTGATAAGCGTGGTACAGGGGGGTGAACGAGCCGTATTGCTGTTTGCGGTAATGCATTCAGCCATCGACAGCGTCTCACCGGCACGGCAATACGATGCGAAATACGGACAGCTTCTTGATGAAGCCGTCGCCCGGGGGGTGGAGGTACTGGCCTGGAAAGCCAGTCTGACCCGAAGCGCGCTGCAGCTTAGCGCGCCGGTTCCTTTCATTCCTTAGGGCTGTCTGATTTTACGATCGGGCCGCGTGCTAAATACGCTTTCCTTCACAAGGTTGTCAAGAGGCGGATTTAATACAATTGCCATCCGGAAACGCTTCTGTTATTTATAGCGGCCTGATTTTCCCCCGATATGGGGACCGATAGTGCGTGTTAAGGAGAAGCAACATGCAACAAGGGCAAAACCGTAAGACATCGTCCCTGAGTATTCTCGCCATCGCTGGGGTGGAGCCATATCAGGAGAAGCCGGGCGAAGAGTATATGAACGACGCCCAGCTGGCGCACTTCAAGCGGATTCTGGAAGCATGGCGCAATCAGCTCAGGGATGAAGTCGATCGTACCGTAACTCACATGCAGGACGAAGCTGCCAACTTTCCCGATCCGGTGGACCGTGCCGCTCAGGAAGAAGAGTTCAGCCTTGAACTGCGTAACCGTGACCGCGAGCGTAAGCTGATCAAAAAGATCGAAAAAACGCTCAAGAAAGTGGAAGACGAAGACTTCGGCTACTGCGAATCCTGCGGTGTTGAAATCGGAATTCGTCGTCTGGAAGCGCGTCCGACCGCCGATCTGTGCATCGACTGTAAGACGCTGGCCGAAATCCGCGAAAAACAGATGGCTGGCTAACAGTCGACATCAAACTTTCCCGGGGCGGGGGCTATCCCCCGCCTTAATACCCCATGTCTGTGCAAAACTATATTGGGCGCTTCGCCCCCTCTCCTTCCGGTGAGTTGCATTTCGGTTCGCTGATTGCCGCCCTCGGCAGCTGGCTTCAGGCCCGCGCTATGCAGGGTCAGTGGCTGGTGCGCATCGAAGATATCGATCCTCCCCGGGAGGTACCCGGCGCTGCCAGCACCATTCTGCGCCAGCTCGAACACTACGGGCTGGTCTGGGATGGCGAAGTGCTGTGGCAGTCACAGCGCAGTGATGCCTATCGCGCCGCGCTCGCCTGGCTGCATGAGCAACGACTCAGCTACTACTGTATCTGCACCCGACGCCGCATCCACGAGACCGGCGGCGTTTACGACGGCCACTGCCGTTCCCTGGGATTAGGGCCGGAAAACGCAGCGCTACGCCTGTGGCAGCGCCACCCGGTTTTTAGCTTTACCGACCGCCTGCGCGGCCACCTGGACGCCGACCAGGCGCTGGCGCGCGAAGATTTTATTATCCATCGCCGCGACGGTCTGTTCGCCTATAACCTGGCGGTGGTAGTGGACGACCACTTTCAGGGCGTTACCGAAATCGTGCGCGGTGCCGATCTGGTAGCCCCCACCGTGCGTCAGATATCCCTGTACCAGACCTTTGGCTGGCCGGTGCCGGACTATATCCACTTGCCGCTGGCCCTTAACGAACACGGCGATAAGCTATCAAAACAGAACCACGCCCCGGCCCTGCCCAAAGGCGATCCACGGCCAGTTCTGATGAGAGCGCTGGAGTTTCTCAACCAGACGCCGCCCCCCGACTGGCGCGATATGCCGCTGGATGCGCTGCTGGCTTACGCCGCGGACAACTGGTCGCTGGCGACGGTATTGCCAGAAACACCACGAATCCGCCATTCTCAAACGCGTCACACTGAGCTATGATTAGCCGCTGTTTTTTTTGTCCCCTGATGATTGACACAACCGAGGTGTACCATTTTTACTCGAGTCGCTAATTTTTGCCGTAAAGTGCTGAACCGCGAAGACGGCGCCCAGCAGGCGCACTCCGCACAGCCTGTCATGACGGTGATCCCGCGCGATCGGCACACCATTTCCCGCAAAGACATCAGTGAAAATGCCCTCAAGGTACTCTATCGTCTCAACAAAGCGGGATATGAAGCCTGGCTGGTTGGCGGCGGCGTCCGCGATCTGCTGCTGGGGCAGAAGCCAAAAGATTTTGACGTCACCACCAACGCCACGCCGGAGCAGGTCCGTAAGCTGTTCCGCAATTGCCGTCTGGTGGGGCGCCGCTTCCGCCTTGCCCATGTGATGTTCGGGCCGGAAATTATCGAAGTCGCCACCTTCCGCGGCCATCATGAAGCGCAAACCGACCGCCAGCTTTCCCAGCGCGGGCAAAACGGGATGCTGTTGCGCGACAACATCTTCGGCTCCATCGAAGAAGATGCCCAGCGCCGCGACTTCACCATCAACAGCCTCTACTACAGCGCCGCCGACTTTACGGTACGCGACTATGTCGGCGGGCTGCGCGACCTGCAGGAAAAACGCATTCGCCTGATTGGCTCCCCCGAAACCCGCTATCGCGAAGATCCGGTGCGGATGCTGCGCGCGGTGCGCTTCGCCGCCAAACTCGGCATGACCATCAGCCCGGAAACCGGCGATCCTATTCCCCGTCTGGCCAATCTGCTCAACGACGTGCCCGCAGCCCGTCTGTTCGAGGAGTCGCTAAAGCTGCTGCAAGCCGGTTACGGCTACGAAACTTATCGGCTGCTGCGCGAATATCAACTGTTTCAGCCGCTGTTCCCCAGCATCACCCGCTACTTCACCGAAAGCGGCGACAGCCCCATGGAACGCATCATTGAGCAGGTGCTGAAGAACACCGATAACCGTATTCTGAACGGCAAGCGTGTTAACCCGGCCTTCCTGTTCGCCGCCATGCTGTGGTACCCGCAGTTGGAAATGGCGCAGAAGCTGACCCAGGAGAGCGGGCTTGCTTACTACGACGCCTTTGCCCTGGCCATGAATGAAGTGCTGGACGAAGCCTGCCGCTCTATTGCCATTCCAAAGCGTATTACCTCGCTGATTCGCGATATCTGGCAGCTGCAGCTGCGGCTTTCCCGCCGTCAGGGCAAACGCGCCTGGCGCCTGATGGAACACCCCAAATTCCGCGCCGCCTACGATCTGCTGGAACAGCGCGCCGTGGCCGAGAACAACGGCGAACTGCAGCGTCTGACCCAGTGGTGGGGCGAATTCCAGGTGGCCCCACCGCCGCAGCAGAAAAATATGGTCAGCCAGCTTGGCGATGAGCCCAGCGGCCGCAAGCGTCACCGTCGTCCGCGCCGTCGCGCTCCCCGACGCGAGGAGAAATAGTGGCCCTGTGCTACATCGCCATCGGCAGTAATCTGGCCTCTCCGCTGGCGCAGGCTCGCGCCGCCGTAGAGGCCCTGGATGGCCTTCCTCAGACCCGACGCGTCGCGCTCTCTGCGTTTTATCGCACGCCACCGCTCGGCCCCCAGGACCAGCCCGACTACCTCAACGCCGCCGTAGCGCTGGAAACCGCGCTCGAGCCCGAAACGCTGCTCGAGAGTACCCAGCGCATTGAGCTGGAGCAGGGCCGCACCCGTAAGGCCGAACGCTGGGGACCCCGCACTCTGGATCTCGACATCATGCTGTTTGGCGATCTGACTCTCGCCACGCCGCGCCTGACGGTCCCCCACTACGACATGAAAAACCGCATGTTTATGCTGTGGCCGCTGTTCGAAATCGCGCCCGATCTGGTATTCCCCGATGGCCAGAGCCTGCGCGACTGCCTGGCGCGTCTGACTGACCCAACGCCGGTGGTATGGTAACCGGCCACCCGTTATTCATATTGTGGCAACAGAATCTCCCCTCACTTTATAGCACTGGCATTCTTCCCCGGGATCTTTCAGAATGCGCTATCGTTTTGTTACGGGGGATATTATGAAAGCGACAACCATCACCCACCTACGCCAGCTCAAAGAGCAGAACAAGAAATTCGCCAGTATTACCGCCTACGACTACAGCTTTGCCAGACTCTTCGCCGACGAAGGCATCAGCGTGATGCTGGTGGGCGATTCTCTGGGTATGACCGTCCAGGGTTATGACTCCACACTGCCCGTTACCGTTGACGATATCGCCTGGTGCACCCGCGCCGTACGCCGGGGCGCGCCAGGCTGCCTGCTGCTTGCCGACCTGCCTTTTATGGCCTATGCCACTCCCGAACAGGCATTTGATAATGCCGCTCAGGTCATGCGCGCCGGCGCCAATATGGTGAAAATTGAAGGCGGCCAGTGGCTGGCGGACACCGTACGCCTGCTGACTGAACGCGCCGTGCCGGTCTGTGGCCATCTGGGGCTGACGCCGCAGTCGGTTAACATCTTCGGCGGCTATAAGGTTCAGGGGCGCGGCGATGCGGCCGCTCAGACGCTGATGGAAGACGCTCAGGCGCTGGAAGCCGCCGGTGCGCAGCTGCTGGTGCTGGAATGCGTGCCTAAAGCGCTGGCTCAGCGCATTACCGACGCCCTCTCTATTCCGGTGATCGGCATCGGCGCCGGCAACGGCACCGACGGTCAGATTCTGGTGATGCACGATGCCTTCGGCATCACGGGCGGCCACATCCCCAAATTTGCTAAAAACTTTCTTGCCCAAACCGGTGATATCCGCGCAGCCGTGCGCCAGTATGTCGCCGAAGTCGAGTCCGGGGCTTACCCGGGTGACGAACATAGTTTTGAATAACAGGAGTAATCGCTGTGTTGATCGTTGAAACCTTACCGCTGCTGCGTCAGCAAATTCGCCGCTGGCGGAAGGAGGGGAAACGGATTGCGCTGGTTCCAACCATGGGCAACCTGCACGATGGCCATATGAAACTGGTCGACGAAGCCCGCGAACGCGCCGATGTGGTGGTAGTCAGTATTTTCGTGAATCCGATGCAGTTCGACAGGCCTGACGATCTGGCGCGCTATCCCCGCACGCTGCAGCAGGATAGCGAAAAACTTAACAAGCGTCGTGTGGACGTGGTATTCGCTCCTACGCCGCAGGAGGTTTACCCCAAAGGCATGGAAGGACAGACCTTCGTCGAGGTGCCGGAACTCTCCACTATCCTGGAAGGTGCCAGCCGCCCTGGCCACTTCCGCGGCGTCTCTACCGTGGTCAGCAAGCTGTTCAACCTGGTGCAGCCGGACGTCGCCTGCTTCGGCGAGAAAGATTTTCAGCAACTGGCGCTGATCCGCAAGATGGTGGCGGATATGGGCTACGATATCGACATCGTCGGCGTCCCTACGGTACGCGCGAAGGATGGCCTGGCGCTGAGTTCCCGCAATGGCTATCTCACCTCCGGTCAGCGTAAAATCGCCCCGGGCCTGCATCAGGTCATGAAGGAGATTGCCGCCAAACTTAGCGCAGGTGAACGCGACTGCGAAGAGATTCTCGCCATTGCCGCCCAGGCGCTGAACGAAAAAGGCTTCCGCGCCGACGATCTGCAAATCCGCGATGCCGATAGCCTGCTGGCTCTGACGCCGGAAAGCCAGCGCGCGGTAATTCTGATGGCCGCCTGGCTCGGTGAAGCGCGCCTGATTGATAATATGCAGGTCACGCTTACAGAGTAGACAGCAGACGCCTGATGGGGTAATACTGCCCCACTTTCCCAGGGCCAGGCCCGCCTGGCCCTTGTTCCGTATGACTTAATGACCAGGGTTTAACGCTATGATTCGTACTATGCTGCAGGGCAAACTTCACCGCGTCAAAGTAACGCAGGCCGATTTGCACTATGAAGGCTCCTGCGCCATTGACCAGGATTTCCTCGACGCGGCAGGTATTCTGGAATATGAAGCCATCGATATCTACAACGTCACCAACGGTAAGCGCTTTTCGACCTATGCCATCGCCGCCGAACGCGGTTCGCGCATTATCTCGGTGAATGGCGCCGCGGCCCACTGCGCCAGCGTTGGCGATATCATGATTATCGCAAGCTATGTCACCATGCCAGATGAAGAAGCCCGTAGCTGGCAGCCGAAAGTCGCCTACTTCGACGGTGATAACGAAATGAAGCGTATTGCGAAGGCTGTGCCGGTGCAGGTCGCCTGATAGCCCCTTCGTCAGCGTATAAAAAAACCGGAACGTCAGATGGCGTTCCGGTTTTTTTACGAGGAGAATTAGCTACGCAGCCCACGCCCGCGCTGGATCAGTCGCCAGCACAGCAGATAGAACGCAGCAATAAAGATAAGCAGTACGCCAACGGTCAGCGGCAGTTGAACGTCACTCACCCCCAGGAAGCCGTAGCGGAACCCGCTAATCATATAGACGATGGGGTTCAGCTTGGAGAGTGCCTGCCAGAAAGGCGGCAGCAGCGTCAGCGAATAGAATACCCCGCCCAGATAGGTCAGCGGCGTCAGTACAAAGGTCGGTATCAGGCTGATATCGTCAAAGGTGGTGGCGAATATCGCGTTCAGCAGCCCCGCCAGCGAGAACAGGATCGCGGTCAGCAGCAGGGTCAGGGCCACAAACAGCCACGAATGCACGTGGAACGGTACAAAGAACAGCGAAATCGCCGTGACCAGAATCCCCACGCACAGGCCGCGGGCCACGCCGCCGCCGACATAACCCGCAATAATCACGTGGGTCGGCACCGGCGCCACCAGCAGCTCCTCGATATTGCGCTGGAATTTAGATCCAAAGAAAGAGGAAGCCACGTTGGCGTAAGCGTTGGTGATCACCGCCATCATGATCAGACCCGGAACGATAAACTGCATATAGCTAAAGCCGTGCATCTCGCCAATGCGCGAACCAATCAGATTACCGAAGATAATAAAGTACAGGGTCATGGTGATCACCGGCGGCACCAGAGTCTGGATCCAGATGCGCATAAAACGGTGAATCTCTTTCGCCCAGATGCTCTTCAGGGCGACCCAGTAAAGCTGCATCATGCCGGCTCTCCTTTCTTCTCATGGACCAACGTGACAAACAGCTCTTCCAGTCGGTTAGCTTTGTTACGCATACTTAATACCTGAATACCCTGTGCGCTCAGCTGAGCGAAGACGCTATTGACCCCCTGCTCGCGCAGCACTTCCACCTCCAGCGTCGAGGTATCCACCAACCGGTACTGATAGCCGTCCAGCTTAGGAATCGGGCTTTTCGGCGCCAGATCGAGGATAAAGGTTTCCGACTTCAGCTTGGAGAGCAGATCTTTCATGGAGGTGTTCTCCACCAGCTCCCCGCTCTGGATAATACCGATATTGCGGCACAGCATCTCCGCCTCTTCCAGATAGTGGGTGGTCAGGATAATGGTGGTGCCCTGGTCGTTCAGATCCTTCAGGAAGGTCCACATTGAGCGGCGCAGTTCAATATCCACTCCGGCTGTGGGCTCATCCAGAATCAGCAACCGCGGCTCATGCATCAGCGCCCTGGCGATCATCAGGCGACGCTTCATACCGCCAGAGAGCATGCGCGCACGTTCGTTGCGTTTTCCCCACAGATCGAGCTGCGTCAGGTATTTTTCGCTACGCGCTATCGCCTCGCGGCGCGGTACGCCGTAGTAACCCGCCTGATTCACGACGATCTGCTGTACCGTCTCGAAGGGGTTAAAGTTAAATTCCTGCGGCACCAGCCCAAGCTGGCGCTTGGCATTCACCACATCACGCGCCAGGTCATAGCCGAAGACCTTGACCTGGCCTGCGCTTTTATTGACCAGCGAGCTGATAATACCGATGGTGGTGGATTTTCCTGCGCCGTTAGGCCCCAATAGTGCGTAAAAATCACCGGCTTCTACGCGCAGATCGATGCCTCGCAACGCCTGAACGCCGCCGGGATAGGTTTTCGTCAGTTGCTCAAGTTCCAGTGCATATGCCATAGATTCAGCTTGCCTTGTTTTTCTTACACGAGTTATATGGTTTAAAAAAAAGTTGAGTTGCCCTATATTACCCCAACGCACTAATCTGGTTACAGGTTGTTAACCTCTATGAAAGATATCGACAGTCTCATCAGCAATAACCGTCTCTGGTCCAAAATGCTGGTGGAAGAGGATCCCGGCTTCTTTACGCAGCTTGCTCAAGCTCAGAAGCCCCGTTTTCTATGGATCGGATGTTCCGACAGCCGCGTTCCCGCTGAGCGCCTCACCGGCCTGGAGCCGGGCGAGATATTCGTTCACCGTAACGTGGCTAACCTGGTTATCCATACCGACCTGAACTGTCTTTCCGTGGTTCAGTACGCCGTCGATGTGCTGGAGGTCGAGCATATCATTATTTGCGGTCACTACGGTTGTGGTGGCGTGCAGGCGGCGGTGGAAAATCCCGAACTGGGGTTGATCAACAACTGGCTGCTGCACATTCGTGATATCTGGTTTAAGCACAGCTCCCTGCTGGGCGAACTGCCGGAAAGTCAGCGCATGGATACGCTTTGCGAGCTGAACGTGATGGAGCAGGTCTATAACCTGGGCCACTCCACCATTATGCAGTCAGCGTGGAAACGTAACCAGAAGGTCACCATCCACGGCTGGGCCTACGGCATTCACGACGGCCTGCTGCGCGATCTGGACGTAACCGCCACCAGCCGCGAGTCGCTGGAGCAGAACTACCGTAAGGGCATCTGCAACCTGCGTCAGCAGCATCAAAACCATAAATAATGTTAAGGGCCGCATCGCGGCCCTTTTTGTTACTCGTCCAGCAGAACGACTTTGCCGACGTAGGGCAGATGGCGATAGTGCTGAGCGTAATCAATGCCGTAACCCACCACAAATTCGTCGGGAATGGAGAAGCCGATATATTCAACCTTAACGTCCACCTCACGGCGCGAGGGTTTATCCAGCAGGGTACAGATAGCCAGTGATTTCGGCTCACGCAGGCGCAAAATCTCACTCACCCGGCTCAGGGTGTTGCCGGAGTCGATAATATCTTCCACGATCAGCACATCCTTACCGCGAATATCCTCATCCAGATCCTTGATGATTTTCACGTCACGGGTGCTGGACATCCCGCTCCCGTAGCTGGAAGCGGTCATGAAGTCGACTTCATGAGGCACTTCAACCGCCCGGCACAGATCCGCCATAAAGATAAAGGAGCCGCGCAGCAGCCCCACCAGCACCATTTCGCTGCCGCTGTCGCGATAGCGTTCATTAATCTGCTGCCCGAGCTCTGCGACACGCGCCGCGATCTCCGCTTCCGGGATCATCACTTCTACTTTATGTTTCATCTGTATAACCAAATAATTTGCTGATAAGGCTCTGCTCCGCGGCCCTTCATTCAGAGAAAGTGCCCGCGTGAATCGAAAGATCGCAGAGTATAACAGCAAACCCCCCACCTTCGCTTCTTTGCATCAAAAGCCTTTTTTGTGATCGTTATCACACATGTAAATAACTATAATTAATTGCTATCAAAAATTAATGGAACTCTTCGCTATGGAAAAACAACAACCCCGGCCACGTATGGTCGTGACGTTATCCGCTCTGTTTGCGTTGTTAACAGGACTCTGGCTGTTGGGAGGTGGTGTCTGGCTGGTCGCGATCGGCGGCTCCTGGTACTACCCGATAGCCGGCATCGTCATGCTGGTGGTTGCCTGGTTGCTGTGGCGCCGCAGCGCCGCTGCATTATGGCTGTATGCCCTTCTGCTACTCGGCACCATGCTATGGGGCGTTTGGGAGGTCGGCTTCGACTTCTGGGCCCTGACACCGCGTTGTGACGTGCTGGTATTCTTCGGTATCTGGCTACTGTTGCCCTTTATCTGGCGCAACCTCGTTCATGTCAGTCTGGCTATTCCTGCACTGGTCGTCACCTTGCTTATCAGCGCCGGGATCCTGACCTGGGCTGGATTTAACGACCCTCAGGAGATCCACGGTACCCTGCCGACCGACGCCACGGCAGCGGCGCAGAGTTCCGATATTCCTGACGGCGACTGGCCAGCCTATGGACGCACCCAGGAAGGCCAGCGTTACTCGCCCCTTAAGCAGATCAACGCTGACAACGTGCACCAGCTAAAAGAAGCCTGGGTGTTTCGTACCGGCGATCTGAAGCAGGATAACGATCCGGTCGAGATCACTAACGAGGTCACGCCGATCAAAGTGGGCAATAGCCTGTTCCTGTGCACCGCGCACCAGCGCCTGTTCGCCCTGGATGCCGCCACCGGGCAAGAAAAATGGCATTTTGATCCTGAACTGAAGACCGACCCTTCATTCCAGCACGTGACCTGCCGCGGCGTCTCTTATCATGAGGCTACCCCCGACAATGCTGCGCCGGATGTGGTGGCAGACTGCCCGCGCCGTATCATTCTGCCAGTTAACGATGGCCGCCTGTTTGCCATTAACGCCGATAACGGCAAACGCTGCGCCAGCTTTGCCGATAACGGCGAACTGAATCTGCAGAGCAATATGCCGGTCACTACGCCGGGCATGTACGAACCCACCTCGCCGCCGATCATTACCGACAAGGTCATTGTGATTGCCGGAGCGGTCACCGATAACTTCTCGACCCGCGAGCCTTCCGGCGTGATTCGCGGATTCGACGTGAATACCGGTAAGCTGCTGTGGGTCTTCGACCCCGGCGCCAAAGACCCGAATGCTATTCCGGCCGACGAGCATCACTTTACCCTGAACTCGCCGAACTCCTGGGCGCCGTCGGTTTACGATGCGAAGCTGGATCTGGTCTACATCCCGACCGGGGTGACCACGCCGGATATCTGGGGCGGCAATCGTACGCCGGAGCAGGAGCGCTATGCCAGCTCGATTCTGGCGCTTAACGCCACCACCGGTAAACTGGAGTGGTCCTATCAGACCGTGCATCACGATCTGTGGGATATGGATATGCCTTCCCAGCCGACGTTGGCGGATATTACCGATAAAGACGGCAACACCGTTCCGGTTATCTACGCGCCGGCCAAAACCGGCAACCTGTTCGTGCTGGACAGACGCACCGGTAAAACCGTGGTACCTGCCCCAGAGCGTCCGGTTCCGCAGGGCCCTGCAAAAGGCGATCGTCTGTCGCCTACTCAACCGTTCTCTGAACTGACGTTCCGTCCGGAGAAAAAACTGACCGGCGCCGATATGTGGGGCGCTACCATGTACGATCAGCTGGTGTGCCGGGTGATCTTCCACGGTCTGCGCTATGAAGGCACCTTTACCCCGCCTTCCGAACAGGGCACCCTGGTCTTCCCGGGTAACCTGGGGATGTTTGAATGGGGCGGTATCTCGGTCGATCCCAACCGCCAGGTAGCCATTGCCAACCCGATGGCGCTGCCGTTCGTTTCGAAACTTATCCCGCGCGGGCCGGGTAATCCGATGGAGCCGCCGAAGGATGCCAAAGGCTCCGGCACCGAATCCGGTATTCAGCCGCAGTACGGCGTACCTTTTGGCGTTACCCTGAATCCGTTCCTGTCGCCGCTCGGCCTGCCGTGTAAGCAGCCGGGCTGGGGTTATATTTCAGGTATCGATCTCAAGACCAACACCATCGCCTGGAAGAAACGCATAGGTACTCCGCGCGACAGCCTGCCGTTCCCGCTCCCGTTCTCGCTTCCCTTTAATATGGGAATGCCGATGCTTGGCGGGCCGATCTCTACCGCCGGTAACGTGCTGTTTATTGCCGCCACCGCGGACAACTATCTGCGCGCCTATGACATGACCAACGGCAAGAAGCTGTGGCAGGCACGCCTGCCCGCAGGCGGTCAGGCCACGCCTATGACCTATGAGGTTAACGGTAAGCAGTATGTGGTGATCTCCGCCGGGGGGCACGGCTCTTTCGGTACGAAGATGGGTGATTATATTGTCGCGTATGCGCTGCCGGATGAAGCAGAATAAGCGTATATGACAAACGAGCTATGGTAACGGAAATGATTCCGTTACCATAGTTATTACAAAAGCTGCGATAAGATAACTTATTCGTTATCAGAGAAGAGGAAAGAGATTTATTTTAATCAGCAGCGAAAAATAGCATGAAGAAGTGAATTCAGCCAGTTACCGCAAGCAGGCGGGCGCGGACTACACGGCGGAGTAACGACAACCGGAGGACGACAGCAACCGCCATAATAACCCCCAGAAACGACATTAAGCTCAGAGTCAGTAATATTTCTCATGGTGAATATCCCTATTATTAATTGTATTAACTTGCCTTTACGGGCGCTTTCATAATCCCCGGAAAAATAAGTTGCCTTAGTTTACACAACAGCAGACAGTTTATGTAAAACCACGCCTAAACCAGAAATCGCCGGGAAACAAAATGTATGATATACGTCCTTTAAATAAAAACCACCCCTCCCAAAAAAATCCGATATCAACTTTGTCAGATCATGCTTTTAAAAATTCATTATTTTTCTTATTGTTAGCTCAGAACACAACGCAATTAAATAGACTGTGAGGGAAATTAAAAATCCGTTTTTAATATATAGCCTGTAGCCAGCAAGTCGTTCGGTGGCTTCCTCTGTTTCCGGAAAAGCGAACTTCGGGAACCTATTATTCAGAATAGCATTCAGATTAAATGCTCCCAACTTCCTGAAATCAGCGTTTCTCATCAAGAAACATACCGGTAATGGGCTTTTTCGATTGACAAAATATGGCTACACGGGAGCTTACGCAGACGGCGGTCTTCGCCCGCCGCAGCGCCCCAGGCTCAACCCACGGTAAAACCCAACATCATCCCGGTATCTTCATGTTCCAGCAGATGGCAGTGGGCCATATAGCTGTGTTGCGCAGGGGCGGTATGATCGAAACGTACCAGCACTTCGCTGCGCTTGCCTTCCACCCGCACCGTATCTTTCCAGCCGCGGCGATGCACCGCTGGCGGCTTGCCGTCTTCCGACAAAATACGGAACTGGGTACCGTGGATGTGGAACGGATGCAGCATCATGTCGCCTTCACCGGAGATGATCCAGCGCTCGTACTGCCCGCGCGGCACGTTAAATGACGGGGTGTTCATGTCGAAGGCCTTGCCGTTAATCTTATTGGCGTTATAGATATCCAGCTTCCGATCGCCGTTCGCCATCCTGCCCATAGCACCATGATCCATCGCGCTATGGCCCATTCCCCCTTTCATCTGTTCCATATCGCCATGGCCCATAGCACCGTGATCCATCCCGGCCATAGCCTCCTGACCATATTTTGCCATCAGTGCCTGCATGCCCATCTGATCCAGGCGGGGATCCATCATCAGTTGCAGCCAGCGGGTATTAAGCCCTTCAAGCTTCGGGAGTTCAGGCACCTTCGCCAGGGTATCCGGCAGCTCGCCGGAGCCGTGAACCGGTACTGGCTGGATACGCACCACCGGCTGAGGTTTATCAAAGGGTGCAACCTGCATCCCCATCTGTGTCACCGGTAGCGCCATAATCTCGAAGGGTTTGGCATCCTTCACTTCCACCAACACCTCAAAGCGTTCCCCCATCAGCACAGGCAGGCTTTCGACCTTCACCGGCTCCGCCAGCAGACCGCCGTCGCTGCCTACCACATACATCGGGCGACCGTCGCTGGTCGCCAGCTCCAGCGAGCGGGCGTTACAGCCGTTCAACAGGCGCAGTCGCAGCCAGCCGCGCAGCGCGCCGAATTGAGGGTAATTAACGCCGTTGCATAACAGTGTATCGCCAAACCAGCCTACCGCGGCGCTCATGACGTCCAGTTGATAGTCGATCTGGCCATCGGCATCGAAGCGTTTATCCTGAATAATCAGCGGAATATCATCGATTCCCCACTGCTTCGGCAGCATCAACTGGCGGCTTTCCAGGTCATCAATCAGAACCAGTCCGGCCAGGCCCATCGCGACCTGATGGCCGGTTTTACCGTGCTGATGCGGGTGGAACCAGCAGGTGGCGGCGCGCTGCTGCGGCGTGAACGAAACCCGGCGACTCGCGCCTGAGGCAATTACGCCCTGAGGGCCACCGTCCACTTCACCGGGGATTTCCAGGCCGTGCCAGTGTACCGTGGTGCTTTCCGACAGCCGGTTATGAATTTCAACGTTGACCTTTTTACCCTGCTCAAGGCGCAGCGCCGGCCCCAGCAGAGAGCCGTTATAACCCCAGGTGGTTGCCTGATGGCCCGCCAGCATGCTTTTCCCGACCTGGGCCGTCAGGCGAATCGAGCTCTGAGCGTCGGGTTCCAGCAGTGTGGGAATCGGTAACCGCGGGCGCTCTGCGGCATAAAGACGACCGCTAAGCAAAGGGAAACTACTGAGTACGCCCAGCGCGGCAGAATACTTCAGAAAATCGCGGCGTTGCATGATCCATTGTTCCTTATTAACCGGTATCGGACATGGGAGCATAGACCTTCTTCCTGGGGGAGGGTCAAGCCTCTGTCGGTTATTTGCACAACTTTTCTATCGTCGGATGAATTTAGTGATCCAGGTAGAGGAAATTCTGCCAGCTTTTCATACGAATCAGGATTTTACGAATCATCGCCAGGTGGTGAAAATGGTCCGAATAGACCGCCACTTCCACCGAAGTTCCCTGCGGCAGAGGATAGGCGGCCAGCCGTTTATCGGTGACATTCAGCATGACCAGCGCGCGGCCGTCGGTCTGTAGCGCCGAGGTGGTCAGCAGTTTTCCCTGGGCCTGAAGCTGACTTTCGCCAATAGCGGGCAGCACCTGCACCACTTCGCCTGCAAACACCTTGCCGGGAATGGCCGGGAAGATAAACTCCGCCTTGTAACCCGGCTTCAGGCGCTGGAGCGAATTCTGGCGAAACGCGGCGACGTAGCTCGCAGACTGGTGAGTATCGGTCGGAATAAAGGTCATCACCGGCGCCAGCCCCAGCGCCGTTGCCATCACGCCCGGACGCAGCCCCACCTGAGTGACATAGCCATCAGAAGGCGCGCGCACTACGGTATGGTCCAGCTTAAACTGCGCCTTACGCAATTCCGCCATCAGCGCCGCCACGGCGGTATTATCGCCGTTGATTTCCGAATCCAGCGCCAGCTTCGCTTCGCGCACCTTCGCCTGTGCCGCCTCTACGGCCGCCTGAGATGCTTTATAGTTTTGCCGACGGCTGTCGATCATCTGGTCGGAAAATGCCCCTTTGGCATATCCGGCCTGGAAACGGGCGTACTCACGCTGGTCTTTATCACGCTGTGCCACCGCTCGCTGAAGTTCCGCCCGGGCGCCTGAAAGGCTGGCATCCAGCGATAGCGCCCCCTGGCTGGCCTCTTTCACCTGAGCCTTCAGATTATCTACCTCGGCCTGAAATGGCGTGGGATCGATACGGAACAGAACATCGCCCTGCCTGAGCGGCTGATTCGGTTTCACCGGCACCTCAATCACCCGACCTCGCACCTGGGGAACAATCGGCACCGAACGAAAAACCTGGCTGCCCATTCGGGTATAGGGCGTGTTGTAATTCATTACTAATACCAGGGCGCCAATCATAATAATGCCCCCCAGTACCGCAGTCGGTACGGTCCATTTATTCAGCGGGATTTTAAATAACTTAAAGATAACAATACACAGCGCCGCGTAGGTCAGTAACATTAACGTTTCCATTATTGTTCCTCCTGCTGCGAATGCGGGTTATTGGCGGTTTTCAACACAGCGATTTCCTGACGTAATTCATCAATCTGGTTATTCAATTGCGCCATATGGTGCTGAATATCATGCTGTTCCTGGGCAATTTGCTGAATGCCCCAGCCCCGGTCTTCACGCCACAGCGTGGCCCAGATCCACAGTAGCGGCCACAGGACGTGCAGCGTGAACAGACTGACCCATCCGGCATAATGGATGGCATCCTGATGCGGATGATTGCGCTTTTTAGCAATTTCATAGGGAATATCGTGTATCACGATAATGCCGTAGAAAATAATCAACGCCACGGCGATGAATATTCCCAGAGCAACATAATCCAGGGTCATGGTTTCTCCATAAAAGGCATAGCAGCGAACCCGCCTGAAGCAGGTGAATGAAATAACAGGCAGCTCAACAGAAACAGCGAGAACGCACTCCGGACAGGGTGGCGATGACGGAGAGAGTGGGTAACCGCCCGGGCGCTGGCGAACGTTATATCAGCCTTATCTGATAATCAGAACTTAATCCGTGATTAAGTAAACCGCTCACCATCCCCTGTTGCCATTGATCTCGGTTATTTCCTGGTAATAACCGCTCGTAGCGCTTTGGCAAAATATGCTAACGTCTGGTATCCATCCAGAAGCGGTAGTCGTAATGAAGAAGTTTGTCAGGGCAATGCTGTTGGGCGGCCTGCTGGGGTTTTCCACCGCCAGCCAGGCGCTTAACGAATCAGAAGCGGAAGATATGGCCGATCTCACGGCAGTTTTTGTCTTTCTTAAGAATGACTGCGGTTACGATCACCTGCCTAATGACCAGATCCGTCGCGCGCTGGTTTTCTTCGCACGACAGAATCAGTGGGATCTGAGCAATTACGAAAATTACGATATGAAGCGGCTGGGTGAAGAGAGCTATCGCGATCTGAGCGGCATTGCCGTACCCACCCAGAAGAAGTGTAAAGCGCTGGCCCGTGACTCCCTCAGCCTGCTCGCCTGGGCGAAGTAACCCTCCGCTCTCCTACGCTGAAATAATGTGCATCCCCCTCCATTGTTAGCTATTATGTTGCGCCCGTTTTTTGGGGAAGTTAACGAAGGAGGTTTCCGCCAGTGAGCGATAACAAGCTGTGGCATGAAACGCTGCATGACCATTTTGGTCAGTACTTTAGCGTCGATAACGTGCTTTACCATGAGAAGACCGAACATCAGGATCTGGTCATTTTCGAAAACGCGGCCTTTGGCCGGGTAATGGCGCTGGACGGCGTGGTGCAGACCACCGAGCGCGACGAATTTATCTATCATGAAATGCTGACTCACGTTCCGCTGCTGGCCCATGGCCACGCGAAACGGGTGCTGATTATCGGCGGCGGCGACGGCGGTATGCTGCGCGAAGTCTGCCGTCATAGCAGTCTGGAAAGCATCACCATGGTGGAAATCGACGCCGGCGTGGTCTCTTTCTGCCGTCAGTACCTGCCCAAACACAGCGCAGGCAGCTACGACGATCCGCGCTTTAATCTGGTCATTGATGACGGCGTTAACTTTGTCAACAGCACGACGCAGACCTTCGATGTGATTATCTCTGACTGTACCGATCCCATCGGTCCGGGCGAGAGCCTGTTCACTTCGGCCTTCTATGAAGGGTGCAAACGCTGCCTGAACCCGGGTGGTATTTTTGTGGCCCAGAACGGCGTCTGCTTCCTGCAGCAGGACGAAGTCCTCGACAGTCATCGCAAACTGAGCCACTACTTTAAGGATGTGAGTTTCTACCAGGCGGCGATTCCGACCTACTACGGCGGCATCATGACCTTTGCCTGGGCGACCGACAACGAAGCGCTGCGTCATCTGCGTCCCGACACCATTCAGGCACGGTTCCACAGCGCCGGTATCCGCTGCCGCTATTACAATCCGGCGATCCATTCGGCAGCTTTCGCTCTGCCGCAGTATCTACAAGATGCCCTGTCCGGACAGGCATCCTAAGGGGGTGGACCAAATTGAAAAAACTCAAACTGCATGGCTTTAACAACCTGACCAAAAGCCTGAGTTTTTGCATTTACGACATCTGTTACGCTAAGACGGCAGAGGAGCGTGACGGCTATATCGCCTATATCGATGAGCTGTATAACGCTAACCGTCTTACCGAAATACTGACCGAAACCTGCTCCATCATCGGCGCCAATATTCTGAATATCGCGCGTCAGGATTATGAGCCGCAGGGGGCCAGCGTCACTATTCTGGTGAGCGAAGAGCCCGTAGACCCCAAACTGATTGACCCGAGCGAACGTCCCGGCCCGCTGCCGGACGCCGTCGTGGCCCACCTCGATAAGAGCCATATTTGCGTGCACACCTATCCGGAAAGCCATCCGGAAGGCGGGCTCTGCACCTTCCGTGCCGATATCGAAGTTTCAACCTGCGGCGTGATTTCCCCGCTTAGCGCGTTGAACTATCTGATTCACCAACTGGAATCCGATATCGTCACCGTCGACTACCGGGTAAGGGGATTTACCCGCGACGTGAATGGCATGAAGCACTTTATTGACCACGAGATCAATTCGATTCAGAACTTTATGTCCGACGACATGAAAGCGCTGTATGACATGGTTGATGTCAACGTCTACCAGGAAAACATCTTCCACACCAAAATGCTGCTGAAGGAGTTCGACCTGAAGCACTATATGTTCCACACCAAACCGGAAGATTTAACTGAGGAAGAGCGTCAGACCATTACCGATCTGCTATGGAAAGAGATGCGCGAGATCTACTACGGACGCAATATTCCGTCGGTCTGAAGCCATCTCGTTGAATCAATGCCGGTAAATTACCGGCATTTTTTATGCCATCAGGATAGCGATGCACCGCCACATATCACCATCTCCTGGCCAGTAACCGGCGCCGCGTCCTCTCCCAGTAGCCAGGCCGTTAAGGATGCCACCTCCTGCGGCTTAATCAGTCTGCCGATGGGCGGCACCCGTACCGATGCGCTTTCCCGGCCAGGGGCGTGCAGCATTGGCGTTTGCGTGGCGCCAGGCGCAACCACATTCACCGTAATCCCCTTCTGAGCCAGTTCCGCTGCCCAGCTTCTGACCATCCCCACCAGCGCAGCTTTGGTCGCAACATATTGTGAGCGACCAGCCGCCCCTCTTGAGGTTCGGCTACCAACAATTACGATGCGCCCGCCAGCCGACATACGGGGGGCAAAAAAGTTGACCAGCATTTCCGCTCCCCCGACATGCAACTGCCACAGACGCTGGCTTACCACCGGATCCAGTTCCCCCAGCGGCGCGGCCGCCATCATTCCAGCCGCGTGGATAAGCGCATCTGGCACCGGAAGTTCGGGTAATAGCGCCTGGAGTCGCACACTATCGCTAAGGTCAACACTGATGCTGTCAAATAACGTCTCATCCCGAACAACCGGGGTACGGCTCAGGCCGGTAACCCGCCAACCGTCGGCCAGCAGGCGGTTGACAACCGCCTCTCCAATCCCGGAGCTGGCACCGGTCACAATCGCATGACGCATTTATCCCCCCAGTTTGCTTAGCGGTACTTTAAATACGGCTTTGCGGACCGTTTGCGGCTCGCCAACGGCACAGAGCGCCTGGTGAGGCTCGCCGGGGAAGAAAACCGCAAAATCTCCCGGATCTAAGGTGATGCACACGTTATGCCGCGCATTAGCGGTAATAAACAGATCCGGTTTACGCTCTTCATCGGCCGGGTCCGGGACCGGTAACGTACCGACATGAATGATTTCGGCACCTTCCAGCATGACCTGAATGTCGGCCCACTGACGATGATATTCGGTATGACGCAAAGAGACCGGTTGTGTGGTTGCCGGACCAATGGTGCAATACCAGTCAGCGCCTTCGGGCTGCCAGCGGCCATCTTCCCGCGCCCGCAACGCCTCGAAATGACAGCGAGGGTCGCCAAGAATCTCCCGTAAATACGCCGATAAGCCTGCGACGGGAAGCGCTTTTAGCTGACCAATAATCATCACTCCGCCCCCTGAATCCATTCGGGAGAGATGCGCACATACTTAATCGCCTGCCTGAAATACGTATAGGCGATATGCAGCTGGCCGTCCTCCCCCTGTTTAATGCTGGGATAGGAAAATTCACGGTTGAGCTTATCCTGAGAGTTATTGGTCATGCAGTAACCATCACCCTCATCAAGATTGCGCTGCCAGGGCCAGGTTTTACCGCCATCGGGGGAAAGCGCGACGGTCATCGGCGCCCGGGGGGCTCCCCAAAATGCCGTGCGCCCATCGGTTACCGTCGGCTCCTTACGGCTGTCATCGCCATCATCAATTTCATCATACAGCGATGCACGGCGCTCCGGCGCCCCTGCTGCACTCATATGATTGAAAACCAGTGCCAGCTTGCCATCCTGTAGCGTCGTGACCTGAATGGAAGAGTTATTATTGGGCAATGAGGTCGGCTCAGGCACAGACCAGCTTTCACCGCTATCATCAGAACGGCTCAGGTAAATATTATCGGCCCAGCGGCTGCGGAACAGTGCAACCAGAGTACCGTCCGCCAGCGGCGTAATATTCATATGAACACAGCCCAGGCTTTCAGGAACTTCCACATCCCGCCAGCTTTTTCCGTTATCAGCAGAAATTTTGACTGCGCTAATATCATCATTACCGACCCATTTTTCACCCGGCTGAGTACGACAATAGAAAACGGGCAGTAACCAGTTACCATTGTTCAACACAGTCACCGGCTGGCGAATAAAAGTGCCTGGTTTATCGAGCAGTGTCGCAATATCCCCCCAGGTTTTGCCCATATCCTGCGACTGACGATAGCGCACAATAGCGGTATCCTGATTACCGGAGATTTGCGCAGTCCACATCAGCCACAGGACATTATCAGGCGCGAGAAACAATACCGGATTCTGCTCCGAACGTTCCGGGTCACAGGAAAGTTTTACGGCATCACTCCAGCGATCGCCGCCAACCCCCAGCCGCGAACCCCAGACCGAGATGTCGGCAATGCCTTCCTGGGTGCCGCCAAACCAGACGCACATCAGAGAGCCGTCCGGCAGCGGCAGAATATTGGCCGCATGATTCTGTGGACATTCCGAGGGTAACATCGCAGTCATCACCGCGTTATCCTGTCCCTGTGAATGAAGAACGCCATCGCGATTTACGGTTACAGTCATTTTAAACTCCAATATTTTTAACGTGACCCGGGGCTTTATATTCCGCTTTATTGGGGATCAAACGATCGATACCCATAATTAATGCCGGGGTGAGCAGCGCGATATACATATTATTAATACCAAAGGGATCGCCCAGCAGATACCAGACAGAGGTCACCACACAGGCGCCGAGCAGTGCGCAGTTGGCGCCACGAGCGCTCTTAAAGAAAGGGGCATAGAAAGCGATAATGGCGACCACGGTAATCGACAGGCGGATAGCGCGGGTAAAGAAGGAAAGTTTAAGCACCTCCGGCACCAGCAGCACAAAGATTAACGGCAGGAAGCCGATGAACAGCGATATCCAGCGGGTGGCTTTAAATTCCTGTTCCGGCGTGGGGTTGCGCATCGGTACATAGAAGTCCTTCACCACCAATGACGCAATCGCCAGCGCCACCGTACTGACGCTGACAAAGATAGAGGCCACCAGCGATGTCGTGACCAGACCGGCCATCCACGGGTTCATATCCTGCAGGAAAACCGGCATGGCATACAGGCTATTAATTTCCGGGTGCAGGTATTTCGCCGCCACGCCAATAATGGCGATAGCAAAGGCTATCGGCAGACAGAAGAAAAAGGCGACCCAGGTTGAACGCTTTGCCGATTTTACATCCCGGGTAGATGAGATAGCCTGAATAACAAACTGGGTGCAGAAAATGGAGCCAATCGTCCCGATAAGCCAGGCAATAATAGTACTGATGCCGATATTGCCGTCCCAGGTCCAGTAGAACTCCGGCATTTTTTCGATCATCGGACTAAAGCCACCGGTTTTCGACAAGGCAAATCCCAGGATAACCAACAATCCAATATATTTCAGGGCGCTATGCAGCATCGTCACCCATGCCACCCCTTTCATCCCACCAAAGGCAAAATAGAAGGTACTGACAATGGCGGTGATAAAGGCAGCGACCGGTAAATTCACCTGTAATACCGTTGATATCGCCGCGGCCCCGCTCACGTAGTTACCGACGTTAACCAGCAACAGGGCATAAATCATAATGACCGAGATAATATTTTTGGTGCTGTTGCCATATTTCTCTGCAATCGCCCCGGAAATCGTAATTTTACCGGTGCTGTAAACCCGCTTAACCAGTATCAACCCGAATAACGGGAAGCCAATGGCGGCGCCAAGCACCGACCAGGAAGCAGCAATACCACTTTCGAAAGCGGCCTGAGCCGTACCGATGGTGGATTTGGCGCCGATATATTCAGACATTAAAAGGATACCGACAATAAAAGCCGGCATGGCGCGAGACCCTTCCATAAAATCACCCGAGTTTTTACTTCGGATACGGAAAGTCAGCCATGTGGTAAAAATAATATAGGCAATAACGATTCCGACAATAATCAGGGTATCTTCAGCGGTAAATGTGTTCATCTTTACCTCTCTTATCAAGGCGTACCGATCCTACGCGCCGGAAGGGGCACGCAGAATGCTTGTGATGATTTAACAACCTTATTCGTGGGCAATATTCGCAATGAGCTGGCGAATAACGCTTTCCTGTTGCGGGCTAAATTCAACGGCGTAACGACTTTCGCCAACGGCATAACCCATAAGCTGTAATGCTTTTTTGACTGCCGCAGGAGAGAACGCCACCTGGTAAAGCTCACTACGTAGCTGCGTCACGCTCTCCTGCGCCTGACGGGAGCCATCAATATCCCCCGCTTTATAGCGCGACCAGATGGAATTTATCGCCTTCGGCGCTACATTTGCCAGCCCGGAAATACAGGCGGAGCAGCCCTCTACAAATCCCTGATGAATAAGCGAATCCGGGCCATTTAACACATCAAAATCGTCGATATCCTTTACCGCATTAAGAAAACCGCTCAGGCTTTGATAGCTTCCGGCGCTATCTTTAATACCGATGATATTCGGGTGTGCCGCCAATATTCTCGCCGTCTCTGGCTCAATCGTATTTCCAGTGCGCGCCGGGATGTTATAAAGAAACAGGGGCACGGTCAGCGCATCGGCAATGGACGTATAATGGGCGATTAACTCCTGTTGCTGCAGTGGAACGAAATAAGGCGTAATCACCGATACCGCGTCCACGCCCAGTTTTTCAATCTGCTTTCCCAGACGGATGGTCTCGCGCGTGGATATCTCACCAATGTGAGCCACCACATGAGCCTGCCCTGCGACTTCATCGACGCAGGTTTGAGTCACGGTCACTTTCTCCTTTTCATTAAGCACAAAAAATTCACCGTTAGTACCACCGCAAAAGATACTGTTTCCTGCCTGCCGCTGTCGGGTAATCTGCTCCTTTAGCGCTTTCAGATTCAGCGCACCTTCGCTGTCAAACGGGGTCACAATAGCGGTCAGTACACCGTCGATTTTGTTACTCATTTTCACTCCCTGTGTATTCGCGGGTGGGGAAAAGCGTTTGATAGATGGCCTGGACATCGTGGTGATTCACCTGGCAAGGGGCATTGTTCATCAAACGCTTCACATTGAGTGCGGCTTCGGCGAGTTCCGGAATATCCGTGACGGGGACGCCCAGCGTCGCAAGGTTATCCGGCAGGTCGAGGCGTTTGACCAGCCCGGAAAAATAGTCCACCAGCGCGATGGATTTATCTGCAACAGAGAGAGTGTGGTCAGCATCAGGCAGCAGATCCCAGACCTGAGCAAATTTATCGACAGCCCAGGGACGTATCACTTTCATGCAGGGGGCCAGCAGAATGGCATTGGCGACGCCATGGGGCAGATGATATTTACCGCCCAGCGGATAAGACAGAGCATGCACCAGATGGGTACCGGCATGATTGATGGCGACCCCGCCGTACCAGGACGCCCAGAGCATCTCGAGTCTGGCCAGCCGGTTTTCCGGCTCATTCACCGAAGTTTCGATATGAGTCAGCAGCTTCTTCAGCCCGATAAGCGCCGCATTATCACTCACCGGATTCGCGACAGTGGCTGTAAAACACTCAATCAGGTGACACAGCGCATCAATCCCGGTAGACGAAGCGATATGTGAGGGCATGCTGGCGGTAAGTTCGGGCAACAGGGCCACATAGTCCGGCAGCAGCACCGGAGAAATAATGCCCACCTTGGTATTTTGTTCAGGGATCGCCAGAATGGCGTTAGGCGTGGCTTCCGAGCCGGTACCTGCCGTGGTCGGAATCAGTAATGACGCCACGCGCTGCTGAGGTTTTTCACCGGCCAGCATGGCTTCCAGCCTGGGGGTGGTCGGATGGCAGAGCACGGAAAACAGTTTTGCCACATCCAGTACGCTTCCCCCGCCGATGCCAACCACCATATCGACGTCGGCATCGCCCAGGCCGTTGATGATGCCGTTAACATCACGATGGCTCGGCTCCGCAGGCACAGTATCGACCACCGTGATATCACGACCGTCGGCTGCCAGTAATTCCCTGATCTGCGCAACCAGCGGCAGCTTTATCATGTTTGCGTCAGTCACCAGCAAAATCTGGCGCCTGCCGGCCACCAGCGGTTCGAGCGCAAAAACGGATGCCGGGCCGGCTATCACGGTGCTGTTAATCGTTGCCACAATATTCTCCTGTCTGTTTGATTGAACTCGCTCATAACAAGTTCATCACAATCGCATCATGGCGTAACTTTATAGTTTATCTCTTGACCGAATAAATTGAACTTGCTCACATTTAATCAAATGTGATTGAATATAATCAAATCTGAAATATGATGATCCGGAGCTGGGATGGACACAAAACTCACAACGCCTCAAATCGTAGTGATTGCCGATGACTTTACCGGTGGTAATGATGCGGGCGTCAGCCTGGCGTGCACCGGTTTGCGGGTCGATGTCGCTTTTGAACTGCCCTATCACGGCAATGCCGATGTGCTGGTGGTGAACAGCGATAGCCGGGCGCTTGCCGCACGGCACGCCGCTTCACGCATTGAGGCGCTGGTTCATGATTGCTACAGCAATCCACATCAGCTACTGCTGAAGAAGATAGATTCCACGCTGCGTGGCAATCCAGGCGCAGAGCTGGAAGCAATGATGCTATCGACCGGAAAACAGCTGGCGATTGTCGCCCCGGCCTTTCCTGATGCAGGACGCACAACAGTACAGGGGCAATGCCTGATAAACGGCGTTCCCGTCACGGAAACCGAATTTGCCAGCGACCCGAAAACCCCGGTCGCCAGCGCCGATATCGGCCTGCTATTGCAGGCGCAAACGACGATTCCCTGCCAGTCGATGTCGCTGAGCCAGTTTAGCCACAGGCTGAACCAGTATGCGTCGGATGGCCCGGAAATTTGGGTGGTGGATGCGCAGACCGATGGCTGCCTGGATACCATCGCCACCCAGGCTCTGGCGCAAAAGGAGCGCCCGTTACTGGTGGGCTCTGCGGGAATTTGCCAGGCGCTGGCGCGGCAGCACGTAAATACTTCGCCACGTTGTTTACTGGCGATGGTGGGTTCAATGAGCGAAGTCGCGCAACGACAAATCGCCACCGTCTGCCGAAACGCCAGAGCGGAGAGCCTGGTCATTGATATTGAAAATGTCCTTTGCGGTTCGCCGACGCATTACCTGCAGCAGATTATAAACATTCTGTCATCCGGTCGGCACTGTATTGTCCATACCTGTCCGGATCGTGAAGCACGCCATCGGATCCCCGGGCTTTGCGCACGCTGGCAGCTGACTCGCCCCCAGCTTGGCGAAAAAGTTTGCCATTTTTTGGGAACCCTGACGCGCCAGGTCCTTGAGGCTGTCACACCCGACGCGCTGTATCTGTCAGGGGGAGATGTCGCCTCTGCAGTTGCCGGAGCACTGGGGGCCAGGGGATTCAGGATCACCGGCTGCGTCGCACAGTGCGTGCCGTACGGTCGCTTTGCTGGCGGCCTCTGGCAGCGTCCGGTGATGACGAAAGCGGGAGGATTTGGCGACGAGGCCACCTTACTTCAGGTACTGAATTTTATTGAGGAGAGATGAGTGAATAATATCATTGCTGTTACTATGGGTGACCCTGCCGGCATCGGCCCGGAAATCATTATCAAATCGCTGGCGGAAGGCGAGCTTTCTGGCTCGCCGGTGGTGGTGGTCGGATGCGCGCAAACGCTACGGCGGTTGCTGGCGCTGAACATCACGCCACAGGTAGAGTTACGGATTATCGATGATGTCGCCCAGGCCCAATTCTCCCCAGGCGTCATCCACGTGATAGACGAAGCGCTGGCCGACCCCGGGTCGTTAAAGCCCGGCGTGGTACAGGCGCAGGCTGGCGATCTGGCGTATCGCTGTATTAAACGCGCCACGGCGCTGGCCCTGGCAGGGAAAGTCAGCGCGATCGCCACCGCGCCGCTCAATAAAGAGGCGTTACACCTGGCCGGGCATCACTATCCCGGACATACCGAGCTGCTGGCCCATCTGACCGACAGCAAAGACTACGCCATGGTTCTGTACACCGATAAACTGAAAGTCATCCACGTCACCACCCACATCGCTTTGCGCAAATTCCTTGATACGCTAAGCGAAGAGCGGGTAAAAACCGTAATTCAGATAGCCGACAGCTTCCTGCGGCGCGTCGGTTATCAGGATCCGCGTATTGCGGTCGCAGGGGTCAATCCCCATGCCGGGGAAAACGGCCTGTTCGGTGATGAAGAGATCAAGATTGTCGGGCCTGCCGTAGAAGCCATGCGGGCTAAAGGGCTGAATGTCGCCGGTCCGTGCCCACCCGATACGGTGTTCATGCAGTGCCATGAAGGGATGTACGATATGGTGGTCGCGATGTATCACGATCAGGGCCATATTCCGCTAAAATTACTGGGATTTTATGACGGAGTGAATATCACTGCCGGATTACCCTTTATCCGCACCTCAGCGGATCACGGTACGGCATTTGATATTGCCTGGACAGGCAAGGCCAGGTCTGAAAGCATGGCCGTGTCTATCCAGTTAGCGATGCAAATTACGCGGGATTAAAAATGAAAGGATATAACCGGTTAGAACAGATCATGGATTACCTGAAAGGGCAAAATCTGGTCACAGTAGAGCAATTAGTGGCGGTCACTCAGGCTTCCCCGGCAACCATTCGCCGGGACCTGATTAAGCTCGATCAAGAAGGCGTTATCAGCCGTACCCATGGCGGCGTGACGCTTAACCGGTTTATCCCTTCTCAGCCGACCACGCATGAAAAAATGCAGCGTAATATCGTGGAAAAACGCGCCATCGCCAGGGCGGCGGCGGGTCTGGTTAAGGCCGGAGATACCATCGTGCTGGATGCCGGCACCACCATGATGGAACTGGCCCGCCAGTTGACACATCTGACGCTGCGGGTCATTACCAGCGATCTGCGCATCGCGCTGTTTCTCTCGGAATTTAAGCAGATAGAAGTGACGATTATTGGTGGGCGTATCGATGAGAGCAGCCAGTCCTGTATTGGCGAGCATGGTCGTAAGCTGCTACAGAATATCTGGCCGGATATTGCATTTTTAAGCTGTAACGGCTGGGACATCGAAAAAGGGATTACGGCGCCCACGGAAGAAAAGGCGGGGTTAAAACGCGATCTGATAGCCAATGCCAGACGCCGGGTGCTACTGGCAGACAGCTCAAAATATGGCGCATGGTCGCTGTTTAATGTCGCCCATCTGAATTCTCTGACCGATATCGTGACGGATGCGCAACTGGAAGAGAGCATCCGTGAACAACTGGCTCAGATGCCCAGCCAGTTAATCATTTCCGATCATTAAACGTCAGGACAGCAGCGGGAAGAGCCGGGGAGTACGCCCCCGGCCTGACAGAGGTGAAAAAAGCGGGACTAACGCCCCATCACAAACTGTCGGTAAGCGCACAGCACCTGAAGAAAGTCCTCGACCCGAGACTGTAATTAAAATTGTGTAATTGCCTGTTTTTGATATGTTCACTCCAACAACGGAGACAGGCAAATTATGGACGAGAAGAAACTTAAAGCCCTCGCAGCTGAGCTGGCCAAAGGCCTCAAAACTGAGGCCGACCTCAATCAGTTTTCCCGCATGCTCACGAAGCTGACCGTTGAAACGGCACTCAATGCAGAGCTGACTGACCACCTCGGGCACGAGAAAAACGCCCCTAAAACCGGCACCAACACCCGCAACGGCTATTCTTCAAAAACGCTGCTGTGCGACGACGGTGAAATCGAGATGAACACGCCGCGCGACCGGGAAAATACCTTTGAGCCTCAGCTGATTAAGAAGAATCAGACGCGTATCACGCAGATGGACAGCCAGATTTTGTCCCTGTACGCCAAGGGGATGACCACACGGGAAATCGTCGATACGTTCAAAGAGATGTACGATGCTGATGTGTCACCTGCCCTGATTTCAAAAGTCACGGATGCAGTTAAAGAGCAGGTCGCCGAATGGCAGAATCGCCAGCTGGATGGACTCTATCCCATTGTTTATATGGACTGTATTGTTGTTAAGGTTCGCCAGAACGGCAGCGTGATTAACAAAGCGGTGTTCCTGGCGCTGGGCATCAATACCGAAGGCCGGAAAGAGCTTCTGGGGATGTGGCTGGCTGAAAATGAAGGTGCAAAGTTCTGGCTGAACGTGCTGACGGAACTTAAAAATCGCGGCCTTCAGGACATCCTGATTGCCTGCGTGGATGGCCTGAAGGGCTTCCCGGATGCGATAAACAGCGTCTATCCGCAGACTCACATCCAGCTGTGCATCATCCACATGGTGCGTAACAGCCTGAAATACGTGGCGTGGAAAGACTACAAAGCGGTCACGGGCGGGCTGAAAGCCGTTTATCAGTCCCCCACAGAAGCTGCCGCGCTGATGGCACTGGATGCGTTCGCAGAAGAATGGGATGACAAATATCCGCAAATCAGCAAAAGCTGGCGTGCGCACTGGGAAAACCTCAATACGTTCTTCGGCTATCCGGCTGACATCCGAAAAGCTATCTACACGACGAATGCCATCGAATCGCTGAACAGCGTTATCCGTGCCGCCATAAAGAAACGCAAGGTGTTCCCGACGGATGACTCGGTGCGGAAGGTGGTGTATCTGGCAATCCAGTCGGCATCGAAAAAATGGAGCATGCCGATCCAGAACTGGCGGCTGGCGATGAGCCGTTTTATTATTGAGTTCGGTGACCGCCTGAGCGATCACCTTTAACACGATGGCAGTTAGTCGGATAAGAGAGCCACATTTCTGCGACTCCCTCTCCTCAGAACCGTGCGTGCAGGTTTCCCCGCACACGGCTCAGGCCTTCACAAAGCCAGATAAATTCCTGACCCGGCAACTTCCTCTTGTGGAGGATATTTCCGCATTCTCTCTTTAAAGTAATCGACGTATTCCACATCGTAAGGATTGGCGGCTGAACGGATTTGTCTGTGACGCCTGATGGGTGTCGCAGAAGCCTGTTTCAGGTTGATACCCCTGACTTCGCCGTTTTTCGTGCGCCAGACCGAGTGAAAGATCCAGCGACGCAGCCCTCTGCTACCAAAATACTTTCGGTAAAGCCAACGCTTTGATTTCTTGCCGTGTTTCCGCCTTATCATGCGATAAAGAGCCCAGAAAATGGCAGTGTCGATTTTACTGAAGACCGCTTTTGCCACAACATGCCGATAATAGTTTACCCAACCCATTATTCTACGATTGAGCAGACCTATTAGTGCTACTGTGGGCAGAGCTATACTGACCTTAATCTCTTTTCGAATAACGTTCAGGAAAGATTTGATACTGCTTTTCGCTGGTTTTATCAGCAGTTTCCTGCCGTATTTACGAATATTAAAACCAAGAAAATCAAATCCCTGTGATATCGAAACGATCGCGGTTTTTTCTTCAGACAGTGTCAGCCCTCTTTCCCGCAAGAATGTCTTTACCGCCGGTTTGATCCTGTTTTCCAGTAGCTCTTTCGAACTTCCGGTTATCACAAAATCATCGGCGTACCTGACCATGTGAACCTTGTCGGCAGGTCTCGTCATGCTTTTCAGCATTGATTCCATACCGTCCAGAACACCGTTAGCCAGACAGGGGGAGATAATGCCGCCCTGCGGCGTTCCTGCTACAGTGGAGAAAAGCTGTCCTTTCTCAACAAAGCCTGCTTTCAGCCATTGTGCAAGTATCTTACGCTCGATGCGGAGATGCCTTAACATCCAGTCGTGGCTGATGTTATCAAAGCAGCCCTTAATATCCCCTTCGAGGATCCACTGTGCTGATGACCTTTGCGCCAGCACCACAAAACACCGTTCTATCGCGTCTGCGGCTGAGCGTTTTGGTCGAAAACCATACGAATGGTGATCGGCTGTGTTTTCAGCCACGGGTTCTGTTGCTAACAGAAAGAGTGCCTGCATGGCGCGATCATGCATAGTGGGGATCCCCAACGGCCTTGTTTTACCGTTCTTTTTGGGAATATGTATACGTCGTAAAGGTCGTGCCCGATAGCCCCGGCAGGACAACTCCATAGCCGCATGCCACTTTTGCTGCGGATTTATCCATCGCGTTCCGTCTATACCCGGCGTGTTACGTCCCCGGTTCGATGTCACGCGCCTTACAGCCAGCAGTTTCGCCTGATGGGATCGGGTGAGAAGCCGCTGGAGCACACGCACTTTAGTCCAGCGCTGTGCTTTGGTTGCCTTAGCGATACGCATCTGAAAGCGAAATACATCATCCTCAGCCTGTTGCCAGTCAATTGATGACCACAGAGATGATGCTGAAGGTGCACCGCACTGGCTTCTGGCCTGTTGCGTCATTTGCATTCCCTCATAATGTCGATTTTCCAGACTTTCTCGCCAGAGAAGACCCACCGGACGTCAGCCCCTTTTCAGGTCGGTAAAAAAAAAAAAAACCGTATATCGGTCATTACAACCGATCATTCGCTTCTTCCGGCGTCCCGTTCCCGCACAACCATTGTTTGTCCTCACGAACTCACTACCTTGCGGAGTTGTACGGGGTTACCACGTTCCGTTCCTGTGACTCGAGGGGACAGGTCCCCCGCTAACACCGGCGATACAACACTCACGATACCCCATCTGTGAGAGGGCATACCTGCTCGCGTGCCTTTTGGCTGAAGCCTGACAGCCGCTTTGGCTCCTTAAGTATTACGATGCTTATCGGGGTTTGCTTATGCTGACCATGCCCTCATCCCTTGCGCCTTCACCGCCTGCGGCTGGCAGTTTCGGATTGAGCCTCACGGCTCGCTCTTACGGATAATCCGTGGCTACGTGGTCCCCGACGCTTTGAACCCTGAAATTACTCTCAACGCACAGCCGGGTAGGGAACTGCTGGTGAGACAGCAGGTTTCTTCACACTTATTACTACATACTGGCTGAAACAATCACAGGAACAGCCTCGTGTCGCACCACAGAATTATTTACAGGGTCCTCGACCCCGCACAGGGTCAGACTCTCTTCATCGTAGTCGCTCATCCCTTCTTCGATCTCGTCGCCAGAAAAGTCGAGCTGATTGGCCCGCACCCTTTTGATTTCTTGTTTAACCCTTGCAGTTGCCAGACCGCAAGGTGTTTTAACCAATCAAAAGGGGTTTATATAACTGAAAGCTTCACGGAACCCCCAGCCTGGCTGGGGGGTTTCTATATACAAAAAAGCCAGAGGCGTTGGCCTCTGGCTTAATGACACACATATTCCACGTGTTTCTTACGGCTTTATAATTTTGTCCACCGACTCAGCCAGTCAGAGGGAGCGGCTCTCCAATCAGTATTGTCATCACCTACCGTTACAGACGACTCACTATATGGATTACCGCAGATATACATAGTTACAGAAGATAATGATTCTTTAACCATTGGGGTCACTCCCTCCGAATCAGTTGTTCTCTTGAACACCAATGTATTAACATCCGAGTTCTGCCCGCCTCCCAGTTTTTTACTTTTAAAACACACTTCAATACCAGGAACCGCTTTCCCCAGACCATCCACCACATAAGCCTGAAACTCAGCAGTCATAAAAAAGCTGGTGTTGTACACCTTATATTGTGCAATATGCACCCACTTTTCATAGTCCACGGTGGTATTTTTGCCTGCATCACTATTGTTCAGCTGTGCCGTAAAACGGTAACTCCCTTGACCACCTGCCTCCAGGCCCGGTTTAATTTTCGCCGTTGATGACGCAATACCCTTTTCATTTGTTGTCCCGGACAGCGACATGTTCAGCCAGGTCAGATAATTACTGCTGAAGGTTACCGGTATTCCTGACAGAGGATTCCCGTACTTATCTGTCACCAACGCCTCCAGAGATACTGTCTCCCCTACCTGGGGTTTAGGCTTATCTGGCGTTAGCGACTGTATGGTCGCCGAGCTGGCGTCAACCTTATAAATCACCTCTTTTTCGATACGCTGATCATTCTCCAGCTGCGCTATCAGGGTATAGTTACCCATCGCTCCTTTTTCTTTTCCCCTGATAATCCGTGCGCTGGCTTTGGCGATACCCTGGGTATCCGTCTTACCACTATTATCGGACGTTACAACCATCAATACCGGAGAGCCACTGGAAAAATCCACCGTCACTCCCGACAACGGATTCTTATAAGCATCCGTTACCGTCGTCGTGAACGTTACAACTTCGCCGATATAAAGATTATCCTTATTCGGCGTAATGGGCCCCAGACGCGCACTGGCTGTATCAGCCTTATAGATCACCCCCATTTCAGCGTGCTGACCATTCGCCAGTGTCGCCGTCAGGGTATAGTTACCCATCGCGTTATATTCCTTACCTGCGGTAATCTTTGCGCTGGCTTTAGCAATTCCCTGAGTATCCGTCTTTCCGTCATTTTCGGGGGTGATTGTCATCCAGGCCGGATAGTCACTTGAGAAGCTCACCGCCACGCCTGACAGCGGATTCCCGTAGCTATCTTTTACCTTCGTGGTTAACGTCACGCTTTCACCAATGTGTGGATTGGTTTTATCCACGGTAATGGGATCCAGACGCGCACTGGCTGTATCAGCCTTATAGATCACCCCCATTTCAGCGTGCTGACCATTCGCCAGTGTCGCCGTCAGGGTATAGTTGCCCATCGCGTTATATTCCTTACCTGCGGTAATCTTTGCGCTGGCTTTCGCGATACCCTGAGCATCCGTCTTTCCGCCATTTTCGGGGGTGATTGTCATCCAGGCCGGATAGTTACTTGAGAAGCTCACCACCACACCTGACAGCACATTCCCGTAGCTATCTTTCACCTTCGTGGTTAACGCCACGCTCTCACCGATGTTCGGGTTGGCTTTATCCACGGTGATAGGCTCCAGACGCGCGCTATTTATATCTCCGGTAACCGGAGCCGTTTTATTACTGGATACGTACTGCCCCCAGGTTTCATTGATATTTTTAACACCAACCTGAACGAACACCTGCTTGCCGATATCACTGGACTGCAGGGTATAGGTCTCCCCGTTTGCCCCCGTGATCCACTCATCCTTGTGCATCCACTGATAGGTGTAGGTCAGCGGGCCACTGCCGTTATCCTGAGCCTTAATTTCCGGCTTCAACTGGCTGCCAACGCTGTTTCTTTCTGGAATGGTCACCGACCCGATAACCGGAATCCCACTAAGCAGTAACTGACCGCTTCCCGATTTATTGTTCGCCGTGGCCTTCACTTTCAGCGTACCGCCGATTTGCTTCACCTGTAGCGTTAGCTGACCGGTGCCCTCTCCATCGGTATGAGAATCCTTCGTCACTTCGCTGGCCAGTTCAGGAGTCTCAACCGTCCAGCCAATATTCACACCAGACAGCCCGAGCCCGTTTTTGTCCTTAGCCGTCATGGTAAAGACAACCTGCTTTTCGCCATCGGCGATGGTGGTTCCGCTTTCCGTCGTAACCTGTACCGAATCCACTGGCAGTGGCTGTTCGATAATGGTTTCTTCCTGATGGAATTCCCCAGCAGACACCGAGACTTTCAGCTCATGCACGGAAACCAGTCCGGTTTTGGCCTTCAGTTTAAGTTGTGCCTTACCGCTGTTATCCGTGGTCTCAATCCGCGCCACTTCGGTCACCCGATCGGGTTCTTCGATAACCCAGTTTACGGCCAGGCCCGGTACAGCCAGCCCGTTCGTATCCTGTGCCGTCGCGGTAAAAGTGACCACTTCGCTGGCATCTGCCACCACGTTATGCTTATCCGCTTCCAGATTCAGCTGGCTGACCGGCAGCGGCGCCAGGTTGATGCTCTGCTCGTCGCCATGACCATTTACCGTGGCCGTCACCTTCAACGTCTTCGCGGTGACCAGCCCGGTCTTCGCTTTCAGCGTCAGTTGCGCCTTACCCTCTGCGCCGGTCGTCTCAACCCGCGCCATTTCAGTGACCAGCCCCGGCTCGCTGACCGTCCAGCCCACCGTCTGGCCCGGCGTCGCCAGTCCGTTTTTATCCTGCGCCGTAACGGTAAAGGTCACTGCTTCGCTGGCATCCGCCGCAACGCTCTCTTTATCCGCTTTCAGTGCCACCAGGCTAACCGGCAGCGGCGCCAGGTTGATGCTCTGCTCATCGCCATGACCATTTACCGTGGCTGTTACCTTCAACGTTTTCGCGGTGACCAGCCCGGTCTTCGCTTTCAGCGTCAGTTGCGCCTTACCGTCTGCGCCGGTCGTCTCAACCCGCGCCGTTTCAGTGACCAGCTCCGGCTCGCTGACCGTCCAGCTTACCGTCTGGCCCGGCGTCGCCAGTCCGTTTTTATCCTGCGCCGTGACGGTAAAGGTCACCGCTTCACTGGCATCCGCCGCCACGCTCTCTTTATTCGCTTTCAGTGCCACCTGGCTTGTCGGCAGCGGCGCCAGGTTGATGCTCCGCTCATCGCCATGACCATTTACCGTTGCCGTCACCTTCAACGTCTTCGCGGTGACCAGCCCGGTCTTCGCTTTCAGCGTCAGCTGTGCCTTACCGTCTGCGCCGGTCGTCTCAATCCGTGCCGTTTCAGTGACCAGCCCCGGCTCACTGACCGTCCAGCCCACCGTCTGGCCCGGCGTCGCCAGTCCGTTTTTATCCTGCGCCGTAACGGTAAAGGTCACTGCTTCGCTGGCATCCGCCGCCACGCTCTCTTTATCCGCTTTCAGTACCACCAGGCTAACCGGCAGCGGCACCAGGTTGATGCTCTGCTCGTCGCCATGACCATTTACCGTTGCCGTCACCTTCAACGTCTTCGCGGTGACCAGCCCGGTCTTCGCTTTCAGCGTCAGTTGCGCCTTACCACTGGCATTGGTGGTTGCATCATGCTGCTCCGTCACCAGTGCCGAATCGCTAACGTCCCATTCAATGGCCTGATTCGCAACGGGGTTACCGCTCTTATCCAGGGCAATGGCCGTGAGTGTTACCGGCGTTTCACCGTCGGCATCAACGTTCTTACTGTCGGTTTCCAGCGTCACGCTATGCACGTCACCCACAACAATCTGCAACGGCTTCGACTGCTCCCCTACTCCCACCGTAATGGTCTGTGGCGCACTGTCAGGAATCGCGACCTGAGCGCTAACCCGCCCTTGCGCATCGCTGTTACCGCTGTCACTGCCCTCAACAAAGTGTCCGTTGCTAATTTTCCAGACGATCGCCTTATTACGGCTGGCAACCGGATTGTCGTATTGATCTTTCAGAACAGCGCTGACCTCCGCGCTACCGCTACCTGCAACCGCACTTTGCGGCACCTCAAGTTGCACTCCGCTCACTTCACCGGCCATCAGACGCAGCGGTTGAGCATCTACACGGCTTCCCTGTAATTCAGCCGAGACTTTCCACTCCGTTGCAGTGCTTGTTGGCGCCTCCAACTCAGCCGTCGATTCCCCTTTCTCATCCGTAGTGGCGTTTTCAACCACCACGCCGTTGCTCTTCCACACCAGCGGACTACCGGTAAGCGGCGCCCCGTCCTGATCGCTGGCCCGTACGGTAAATTTGTTGCGGCTGGCCACCACCACATCACCCACAGGCTGGGCCGTAACCGTCAGCTTTTCCGGGTGAGCAAACAGTACCCGCAGATCGAGTTTCTGCGATGCCACATTCGCCTGCATCGTACTTCCGGTGCTCGCCATCGGCGCCAGGGAGGCGATAGCTTCATCCTGACCATCTGCCACAATCCCGGAGATTTTTACCAGCGCTACGCCGTTGGCGTCGCTACGCACGCTATTGTTTTCCAGCGCACCCAGCGTGTTACGGCTTTGCCAGTAAACCTGCTGGTCCGCCAGTGGCTTACCCTCTTCGTCTACCACTCTGGCGGCCAGCAACATGCCCCCCTTAACGCCATTGTGGAACTTAATACTGCCATCAGGGCGAATTTCCCCCTGGGCCAGTAGGTGATCAATATAGATATCAGAGAGTATCGCCTGAGGCCCGGCTATCTCCCCCATTCCCGGTTTACCGGCAACGCCGTGCTTATTCACCGGGGTAACCTTAAATACCAGCGTCTTGTTCATATCGGTCGGGCGAACCCGATAGGTCATTGAGCCTTCCTGTACGACCTCACCGCTCTCTTTGTGGTACCAGCGCAGTTGCGTCTTTGCCTTTTCCTCGTCTTCACCTTCGTTATTGATATAGGTATAGCTGCCGGTCAGCTCACTATTGAGTTGCGCGCTGCCGTTAATCACCACATCGCTGACCGAAGGCGCGAAATCGCCAGGCTGGATCGTCAGACGATAGCGGGCACTACCCTGTACCGTACCGGATTGAATACCGGCATATTCCGTGGCAGTAATGGTCACTTCGCCACGGCGCAGCGGCGTCACCTGGCCGCTGGCGTCCACACTGGCATAAGCGACGTCGGAGCTGCTATAGACCACATGACCACCCCGGCCCCCTTTTACCTGATGGCTAAAAGGCACGCCAGCCTTCGCACTTTTTTCCGTCGGATCAAAATAAAGGCGCAGATCTTTCTCTTTCTGCTTATAGGCCAGCACAATATTGTTGTTACGTATGACAAATTCGGTACGCGACTGCATCAGCGACGGCATCGCCGAGGCGCTGGAGGCATCGAGCATCTGGGAAAGGGTACGGCCGAATTCCCATTTAAAATTCAGTCCCACCCTGGAATCATCGCGCTGGCCGCTAATCATGCGATGCTCCGCATTAATACCCACCAGAGGAACCGGCTGCCAGTTCATGCCCAGCGTCATGCCATAAGGGTTGCGACTCGCTTCGCTGCGGCTGCCCGTGACATCCACCTTATCGCCATACCACTGAAACCATCCGGCCTTCGCAGAAAGATGCTGCGATACCGCCATCTCGACGTTCATATCCCAGCCGCGGGCGGCGCGCTCATAGAGTTCATAACGAACCGGGGAGTCATTAAAGGTACTGTCCTTCGAATGGCGCCAGTCACTAACCGGCAGATAGTAGTTGACTGAGCCACGAATGCGATCGCTCCAGACCTCTCCGCCAAGGCCCATCCGGCTATGATGGCGGGTAATATCCTGGTCAAAAAACAGGTTACTCCCCACTATCAAATGGGAATTAAAAGTGTGGCGCCAGCCAATCCCGGCATTCAGGATATTGCGCTCATTCCAGCGGTGGGCGCTCATCTGGGTAAACAGGATATCGTCCTGCCATACGGCGATAGGCCAGAGGTAATCCATGCCAAAGTCACGCGAGGCATTTTTTCCCAGACCTGCACTGGCCGTCACCCGCGCTTTACCACCGGTACGGTTAAGCCAGTCTTCCACTTCCTGGGTTAGCGCGGCATCCACGCTGCTGCTTGCCGCATCACGCAATGCGTTTCCGGCACCGCTATGCTGGGCGCTACCCCATAATGCCGCCATTTTGTCACGCAGCGCATTATCGTCGGCAGCTAGCGGTGATGTCGTGCCGGCAATCTGGCGATCAGCGGGCACAATCACCCACTGACCGCGAAGCTCCGCCAGCCTGGCAGGCGCCTTCACATCACGATTCAGGTTACGCAACTGTTCAACAGAAAGACGATGTTTAAAGGCGATATCGCCCGGATCTTCGTTCTCACCGATAAATTGCAGCGTCACCGCCGGATAACGGCGGGTCGCGGCATTTTCATCGGGTAACAACAGCCACTCACCCAGCACCAGGCCGTAGGTCTGCGCCAGATTTTTCTGCCAGCCGGACAAATCGGTAATCTGGGGTGCCAGCTCACGCTGTACCGCCTGCCAGCTTTTGTCGTTTGCCTTATGATAAAGCACGTACCGATGGGCATTATCGCCCATCAGCTTATGCTGAGGGGTATTAGCGCGACTGGTAACGGGTATAGAGAACAAAATCAGAGAGAAGAGATAGTGCAACAGCGTTATCCAGCCGAATATACGCTGACGTATCACCAGGGCATCATGAGTCATTTGATTATTCCGAATAACCTAATAAAAAATAAATGAAAACAATAAAATCAAAACGTAAAGAGGCGCCTTCCTGTCAGGAAAGGGACAGGAGTGGTTATAAATAGACACCTCTCCCTGTCAGGGACATTTATTTATTTGCACACATCAAAATCCAGTTGTCATTTAACATCAACAACCATGAATTATGATTTAAACGTTTAAACATCATCATGATGGAATCGCCTTTACCGCTAAACATCACTGCATTTTTCCCCAGAGAATCCCCTGGAGCAATACTCACTTGCGCTACTCGTGCGCTAATAACATTGTGGGATTGCTGAACCTGATCCAGTGACAGGACTCGCTTCACGGTTATCAGGTTTTCATTTACTTTTTTCACTCCAAAAAAACTTATTTTTTTCTCTTTCGGCCACCAGGTCACACCACCGCTAAATGAATAACGCCGATTATCATCATCCATAAACAAACCATTATTCATCGTGCTACTACAAGGTGTCTGCGGCACCTCCGGATTGAACCTGCAAAAATAAACAATAACGGCCAACAGCGCACCTAAAAGTAAGCTCAGAATCAATAAATAGATATGTTTTTGTAATGACATTGGTTTTTTTCCTGATTTATCTCTTTATGACACTGAGCAATCCAGACCTTTGGCCCATTAGCTGCAAGGTAAATATGCCGCACTCCGCTTACTGGTTTTCCAACGATATCTTCCAGCGTTTTGGGAATAAGTAATTGCTCACTGGTCGCATGATAAGTGATTCCCCTGGCCTGCAACGTATCTGCGAAATTGCTTTCTCCGGATATCCAGAGATACTGCACCAACAACGGTAACAGAACTGCCAGCGTACAGGAGGCGACGATCAGCCATCTGGGAAGACACACATGACGTCCCATTCCTTCGTGCTTATCCGTTATCGGGGTAACAGAAACTTCAGACGGAAATGCTACCTGGCTGCGGTCATCCATATCCACTGATGCCTCCATTGATGATTGCGCAATACCGGACGGCATACTTTCCTCATCTATTTTCTCCACATCTGCTTCCACATATGGCGCACCATCATCAGGTCGGACATAGATGAGACCAAAGCGCGGTAGCGTTTTAATTACCGTGGCGGGTAACCCCGCACTTTGCAACTTACGGCGCAGAGTCTTAATCAGCTGATGATAACTCGACTCGCCAACAATGATTCCCCGACTGAGCCAGATTTGCTCAAAAACATTTTCTTTACTTCCTTTTCCTTCGAGAACCAGCTCCAACAGCTTACGTTCACCTGGCGTCAAATAAACATCCTGTGCATTTTCAACTTTCAGGCAGGAACATTCTGAATGAAATGTTACCCGAGATGACAAGGGAATGATTTTGGTTGTCATAAAAAACCCTAACTCATAACAATCAATATATGACGCACAAGGACATCTAAATATTGATATTAACTAAAGTGCAGTATGTTAGAAACAATAACCGCAGGACCAATGCCTGATGATTTCATGATGATACTGCCACTTTTCATTATGCATTTCTTATCACCACAGTCATTTCAGAGTAAAATCATAATGCCATCAGGAAAAAAAGCATCAGATCATCAGGTATCGCATCAGAAATAAAAGTTCGATGATTGAAAATGCTGCCTCACTTCGCCACCTCCAGAAAAAATGCAACATTCATGAGTTCAGGAAATAAACTCCATGAAGTGGGATCTATTTGGTTTCTTAGATGTGGTCAAGAAGTAAACGGAAGGATACGTATTTTATTCTAAATAAAAAGAGGCCTCGACGATCCGGGCTGTCTTTCCAGGCAGGAAGGGAAGTATTCTCTCTCCCAACAAGAAATTTCTTATTCACCACCCCGGGGATGCGCCACCTCTACGGCCAGCCCCCCCAGTATCTCATCCCGACTATCCCCCCCCAGCAGCACCATTCGACAGCGTACGATAGCGCCATCTAATAATAATGCGATCCTGGTTCTGAAAGGCTCTTCTCTTCCTCCGGCAATCCACAGCTCAAGGTCTGCATCAAAGGGAGAGACACTGCGCGCCTCCAGTAACGAAAGCGTCGTCACCGAATATTCATCACCGAAGAAAGCATCCGGCGGCGTCTGCCAGATTAATCGTCGGTCCGTCAGGTAAAGACGAAATAGCGCTGTCGCCGCCGCTGGCGCAAGGGCGTTATCTATACGAGCCCGCTGCTGTAGTTGATTCTTCAGCCTTCGCGTATGTCGGGCAAAGCGGTTGGTAGTAAAACCAAGCCACGAGCAAAACAGAAGATACCACTGCGCGTTCCAGATGGCCGACAGCGGGCGTTCATCACCGCCCACGAAGAGACCCCGTTCATACAAGGTCGTACCGATCACGAGCAGATACTGTAACAGCAGTACCGCCCCCAAAACCCGGGGCTCCAGAACCAGTGCCAGCAGCAATACCCCTGTGAATATTAACCAAATCGGATTAAATCCATAAAGCATCGGTGACAGGTGACGCCAGGAAGGTAAAAACAGCATCAACAACAACATCAGCATCCCCACAGTCGCCAGGATATTTCGTCTTCCCCCAGCCACCAACGCCTTCCCCTCTCTATTCAACGCGTCAGTAAGTGGCCAGAAGGCCAGGATACTCGTCAGCAGCGCCAGCGACCAGGAGACTAAATGGAAAAGTGAGATATCATCGCCCAGCACCTTCAGGCACAGCATCAATAACAAACCGGAGCCAAAAACAATCGCGATGAGCGACGTTAATGCCAGCAGGGGTTCCCTCACCCCCCCTGAACGCTCACATCGGGTAATATAGCGCAGTGCCAGCGCGCACAGAGGAAGCGTGAAGGCATCAAAAAGAGCAAACAGAGCAGCCAGTATCAGGGGACGTCCAGAATACAGACCGCATAATGTGTGTAACAGCAACGTTGTCACGAGCCAGACAGGCCACAGGCTCAGGCGACTCATCATCAGAACTGCCAGCAGCAATCCGCCGGGAAGCCACGTCGTCGTAGAAAAACTCCATGGGTCACGGTTCGACAGGCTCAGCAATGCCATCCCGCCCCATAGCAGGCAAAACAGCATCCAGCGTAAGGTAAAATACATTCCCGGTAACCGACTCTTTAAGGCACATAACCCAAACTATAGACACGAATGCGCTTCGTCCCCAGCTAAGAGCCCATAGCTCACGACGACAGGGATATTCCATATAAAAAAAGTGGGCTAAGCGCCCACTAAAACAGCATAGATATGATTTTGCTGCAATAACTGTCGATACTTATTATCCAGGTTAACCGGATGCATCTATCCTGGCCTGGCAACTCGTCCCCAGCCATATAGAAAATCTGATGAATATCTAAATAAATCATCAGCTGAAAGTGATATCATGATCCGACACTCATAAATATTTCAATACCCCTATACTAACCGGAACATTAAATATAAATACCAGCATAAAGCCCCCATAGCTCTACACTATACATCAAACAACAACAACACCTCCAGTAAAATATAAAAACTCAGATTATCCGTAACACACCAGACAATAAACAACATCTCTTCACTGATTACATCTATTACTCGTTACATACCAACGACATATTAAAACCGCATTGCAAAATAATATTTTTAATCTATTACTTAACAGGCAGGGATTCATCACCATCGCTAAAACCACAGGAGCAGTAACAATAAACCAGCAACTAATATCCATATAAAAACTAGGAGTCCTATGTATGAATAAAGCAACAGGCTCTCTTCGGAAACATCAGAAGCAAGTAATCGGATACGTCACACAATACGATGCATGGAAGGAAATACCCAACCTGGTTCCTAAGGGGGGATATAACCAACTTAATATTGATTTCTCCAAATACACTATCCTGAATTTTTCATTTTTTGGGTTAGCACATGACGGTTCATTACACAGCGCTGATTACCGCAACAAGCAAATACACCTGCCCGATCAGATTCAGGAACCAGCGCCCCTGATTCATGACGATATTTATAGCAGCTGGGACCGCTATATCTTATTTGGGGCCCAACAAATTCTGTGGTATATCTCGGAAGGCAGCCATGCCTGGAACCAGGGTTATCGTGCAGCCGACTCTGGCGGTTGGATAAATACTAACACCGGCGAATCGGGCGACTTTCCGCTGGCCATAGAAGACCCTGACGGCCCGCCAGGCCTGCTCAGAAAAGCAAAACAGTATGGCGTTAAGGTCATGGCCTCCCTGGGCGGTTGGAGTATGTCCAAACACTTCCCGTCCGTGGCTAAAGACCCTGTAAAACGAAAAAAACTTGTCGCTGAGTGTCGCAGACTTATCAATATGGGTTTTGACGGGATCGACCTGGACTGGGAGTTTCCAAATGGTCTGGGCATGAATATTATCGAGCATAGCCCGGATGATTTTAAATACTTCACAACTCTGGTCGATGATATCCGAAAAGAAATTGGCAATGATCATCTCATTACGGCTGCCACCTCAACCGCCATTAAACTACTCGAAGGATTTGAATGGCATCGTCTCAATGAATCGATGGATTACTTTAATATCATGACTTATGATATTAATGGTGGATGGTCAAATATTGCCGGACATAACTCTCCATTATATAACTATCCTGGTCAGGAAGGTGGCGATGAAGCCTCGTCATTAGACAAAACGATTCGAGCGCTAAAAAAGTGGGGGGTAAAAGAAAGCAAAATTAATGCCGGCGTCGCTTTTTATGGCCGTGGGGTTATTACCGACGGCACCGCGGCATTAAATCAAAAAACGGTGAAGTCGGTACAGAACGTTCCTCCCGATGGTTCTATTTCCACCTGTGGTGACTTTGACAACTGGCCATTAAACGTATGGGATGGCACCCCTAATTACGCCATGATTGTTCAAAAAACCCGCGAGGGGGAGTATGACGGCTGGCAATATCACTGGGATGAAAACGCCAAAGTCCCGTATCTGACCAAAGGGAAATATTTCCTGAGCTATGATAATGAAAGGTCAGTCGGCGAAAAAGCGAAATATGTCGTCGATAATAATCTGGCGGGCGTGATTATCTGGACTGCCTACGGCGATCTGCAAAACCTGACCACCAATACCACCGTACATGGCGGCAAGCTGGTCGAGTGCCACGATGCCACCTCAATACTGGCGGATAAAATCGATCAGGTTTTCTCTTACGATTCTCCTGATATTATCGACAAGCCCATCAGTCTGAACATCATTGCCCCGGGCGATGGCGAAGCCTTCCCCCCCTCAATTCCGATCAAGGTTCGGGCAGCGGTTCGAGCCCAGGAATCACCTACGTCAGTTTATTTCAAAGTTGGTAATCAACAGTATCCGGCAACGGCCTCAAAAACCAAACGCAATACTCAGGATGAAGTCTATTATGACGGAGAAATATCACAACTTAATACCGGCCAGCATACACTTGCCGCTATCGCCACTGACCGTCAGGGCAAAACGCATACCTCCCCTCTGGTGGCCTTTTCAGTGATGGAGCAATCACAGCCACCGGTTGAGCTGCCCGCCCCACACCTCTCAGCTACCCAGACAGGGGCCCCAGCCCATCGGGTAGAATTAACCTGGTCCGTTAACAGCCGCAGCTCGGGTCTTACTTTTACCCTGTATCGCAACCAACAGGCAATTCTTACCAATACGGTGAATAACAGCTATATCGATAGCGCCGTCTCTACCGGAACGGAATATCAGTACACGGTGATTGCGTCTGATAATAAAGGTAACCAGTCACCCGCCAGTAACCGGGTTACCGTCAGAATCAGTGCCGATCAGTCTGATAACAACGGCCAGTTCCCGGATATCAGCCAGAAGAAAATTGTGATGGGCTTCTGGCATAACTGGCCGCAGGAAACTCACGGTGGCAGCGGTTACCGGGGTGGGTACTTTAAAAATCTGGAACTCACCGAGATCCCGACGGCTTACAATGTTATTGCCATCGCCTTTATGAAAGCCTCTCAGAGCGATCATATCCCTGATTTTGCACCTTATAAGGGAACAGCAGAGGAATTCCGCCGCCAGATAGAGACGCTTCACACCCAGGGACGCGCCGTGCTGATCTCACTGGGCGGTGCCGATGCGCATATTGAGCTACAAAATAGCGATAAAGCGGCGTTAAAAGATCGCATTATCCAGCTTACGGAAACCTATGGCTTCGATGGGCTGGATATCGATCTGGAACAAAATGCTATCAGCGCTAAAGATAATGCCACAGTGATTCCCCAGGCATTAAAAGAGGTGAAGGACTTTTACCGCCAGAAAGGGAAAAACTTCATTATCAGTATGGCACCAGAGTTTCCCTATCTGCGTACCGGGCAAAACTATGAACCCTATATCCAGAGACTCGAGGGTGACTACAACTTTATTGCCCCGCAGTATTACAATCAGGGAGGAGATGGGCTCTGGATCGATGGTGTCGGGTATCTGAAACAGGATGATGATGAACTGAAGGAAGAGTTTCTCTACTACCTGACTGAGAGCATCGTGACCGGCACCCGCGGCTTTATTAAGATTCCCCACCAAAAATTCGCTATCGGCCTGCCCGCCAACAATGATGCCGCACGCACCGGTTATGTCATTAATCCGGATCACGTGAAAAATGCGCTACAGCGGCTCGATAGCCAGGGTCTGGGCATTAAAGGCGTGATGACCTGGTCCATCAACTGGGATACCGGTAGCGATATCAATCGTGAACCCTATAACTGGGAGTTTATTAAGCGTTATGGCTGGATCTCTGAAGGAGAGATTCCAGGACCCGGGCCAGATCCAGAGCCAACCCCGCCCGCTATTCCCACCGGACTCAGGGTCACCAGCTTTACCAGCCACTCCGTCACCCTGGACTGGACCCCTTCCCGTACCCAGGTTCGCGACTACACGCTATACCGGGATGGCTCCGCCATTAAGAGCGTAACCGCGCCCCCCTTTACCGATACCGGACTGAGTCCGAACCAGACCTATAACTACCAGATAAAAGCCACCAATATGCAGGGCGTCAGCTCCGGGCTGAGCGCGGCGGTGACCGCTCGCACCAGCGGCTCGACCGAGCCAGACAGCCCATGGCAGGACGGCAATATATGGTACCCGGATAACAGCAAAGTAAGCTGGCAGGGCGTCACCTGGCTGTGCGTGATGCAGCACACCTCTAATGCCTTCTGGAGTCCGGATAAAGCGACCTCACTGTGGAAGCGTCAGTAATAACGAGAACAACCCATCATAAACCGTTTCTGGAGAGACATATGGCACAGTATCAATCAGACTTTGACGATCAATTAAGCCCAACGCCCTACCATGGACACGTTTACGATCCGGGTTCACGCGCCTGGAACGCCCGCCAGATGGGCCTTATTGATGAAGGTGCGCTCAATCAGTGTGAAGGGGGGAAATTCTTCCCGGAGACCCAGGGCGGTCTGTCGGATAAAGTCGCCCCTAATGATGTTCCCAATGCCGTTCCACCGGCTGACGGAAAAATCGCCAGTGCCGGGCAGGAAGCCGGACGGGTTCTGGATGACCCGACGAAAAACTGGCCGCGCAAACAGGTCGCCAGCGGCGATGCTATCGATATCTCCTGGTTTTTTACGGCTGCGCACCTTACCCGGCGCTGGAACTACTTTATTACCAAACCCGGCTGGGATTCGACGCGTCCTCTGTCCCGCGATCAGTTTGAAGCGAAGCCCTTTACCCAGGTGGAGTCAACGCTGGATCCCTTCTGGCAGCATAACGCGGCCCTGAAACCCGCTAACCCAACGAAACACAGTATCAGGCTACCGGAACGCAGCGGATATCATGTACTGCTTGGCGTCTGGGAAGTTGCCGATACCGGTAATGCTTTTTATCAGGTTATCGATCTCGATTTCGTCAAATCAGACATTCCGGATCATTTGCCCACCCCTCCCGGTAATCTACGGACAGAAACGGTAACCGGTAAGAGCGTGAAGCTTGCCTGGAATGCCTCATCGGGCGCTTCCCCCATTACCACCTATCGCATTACACGTAACGGTATTACCACCATCGACGTTGCAGCATCACTGCTGACCTGGACGGATGAGAGCGTGGAGCCAAACACCCGCTATACCTATTTTGTCAGCGCCATTGATGAAAATGGCGCCGAATCCGCACCGGGTAATACCATTATGGTGACCACCCTAGGGGGCGAGGATACGCCGCCAACGGCACCGGGTAATCTGCACAGTATGGGGGAAACCGCCACCAGCGTCAGTCTTATGTGGGGCGCCTCGCTACCGGAAGCGGCGATCGCCAGTTACATCATCTACAGAGAAGGTAAAGAGGTACAGCGGGTTTCCGGTAGTAGCCAGACCTGGAATGATACAGGGCTGACGCCCGATACCCGGTATCGCTATTTTGTTGCCGCACTGGATAGCCATAACCGCCTCTCAGTGCCCAGCAATGTGCTAACGATACAAACAAAGAGTCAGGATAGCGGCGGCAACTATCCGACCTGGAAACTCAACGAGGCCTATAAGAAGGGGGACATCGTCACCTACAAAGGTAAACTCTGGAAATGCGTTCAGGATCATCCCTCCTATACCGAAACCTGGGCTCCTGATGTTCCTGAGATCAAAGATATTCTATGGTCCTCACTGGCCTAACGTAATGTTTTAACGCCTACAATGTCGGTCACATGCGGGCCGACATTTCTTCAAACCAGTATACCAACCTACCACCTCGCGATTTTTCTTACTGGTACGATAGAAAGGTCTTATCAGCACAGGTATCTTCTCCCCCATCACAGAAGCAATCGTAATTTTTACTGGCCCGATCTGAGGAAAGTACATGACAACCCATATCGTCGTTGCTGATGAGCATACTATTATTCGTCGCGGTGTAGTATTGATGGTGAAAAACCTTCCGGAAATCAATCCGAACTTCAACCATCATACCATTAATATTGTGGGTGATGCCGCCTCTCCCCCCGAATTGTTAAACCTGCTGGCCAATAACCCCGTAGATATCCTGCTATTGGGTTTTAGCCTTAATACTTATAAAAGCCAGACGCCGTTAAGCGAACTAGATGGTATTACGCTAATAAAATGGCTCAGAAATCAATACCCACAGCTAAAAATAGTGGTGCTGTCACCTTATAACAACGCCAACATCATCCGAAGCGCGCTGGATTCTGGCGCTTCTGGCTATATTAACCATAACACCTGTGAAAAGGTGCTGGAGCGAACTATCACCGCCATGATGAATAACGAGACCTATATCGAAAAAAGTTTACTGAACTCTCTGCTTCAGCCTGCTACCCGGGGCGAACGGGAGCTCAGCTCGCGAGAGATCGACGTCTTGCGTCTGCTGTGTAAAGGCTTATCACCTGCGGCGATCTCCGGAAAGCTCAACCTGAGCAACAAAACCGTCAGCGCCCATAAACTACGCGCTATGGAAAAGCTGGGAGTAGCATCAGACTGTCATCTCTTTTTTCTGCTGTCTCAAACTCAAATGTTTGATATTGCTATTTGATATTACGCAGGTGCCAGAGAGTCACCTGCAATAAATATGATTACCGTCATCCTTCGAGGCTTTTAAATAAAAATGACTTCTGCCGTTTCCTGTCGTTATGATTTTTTATCACGCTTATTGCATTGGGGCGTTGCTGCTATTATTATTTACGTAACCATCATGGGATATATTCTTCATAGTTTAGATGGAAGCCGCTGGTTTGATTTTTTCTCTGAACTAAATATGTCACTTGCCACTATAGCCACTCCCGTTATGGTTATCCGCTTCGTATGGCGTTTCTTCAGACCCGCCGTCGGCTGGCCATCGTATATCTCGACGCGCAAAAAACAGCTGGTGACATTTATTCATGAGATCTTTTATCTGACGATATTTATTGTCTTAATCAGCGGTTTTCTGATGCTGGAGAAAGGCTATCATCTGTTTTGGCTTATCCCTGTACCACAGCCTCTCTCATCACCGGAAGTTAATCAGTTCTTTTTTAAGGTACACCGTATCAGCTGTATGGCGCTGGGCGTACTCCTGGTTATTCACATTGCCGCTGTCGCCAACTACTTACGACAGGGTAAAAAAGAGATTCTGAACAAAATGCGCTAATTTTTCAGCAATAACAGCCGCCCGACCCGCTCCGACTGAGCTCCCTGGCTATACTTTGTGTTCAATCGAATACAGACGTCAGGAGACAGGCCAACATGCGTAAAACGGTATTGATCGCCGACGATCATCCCGTCTATTTATTGGGGTTACGCACGCTATTGCAGGCCCACTCTGAGCGTTATGAGGTACTGCACGAAGCCAGCACCACTGACCAGTTGATCGACAAACTGCAACAGCAACCGGCGGATATTATTATTACCGATTTCAGTATGCCCGGAGAGCGCTACCCTGACGGCAGGGCGCTTATTCAACATCTGCGACGCCAGTGGCCAGACAGTACGGTGATAGTGGTTACCATGATAACCAATCCGGCACTGCTGGCCTCTCTGGCACGCCTGGGCGTCCACGCGGTACTGAGCAAAAACAGCCTGTCGACGGAACTGATCGCTGCGCTGAAAACCAGTGAAATGCCAACACGCACCAGAGCGGGGAAAACGGCGCCTTCGGTTAAAGAGGCCCTCTCGCCCAAAGAGAGCGAGGTTGTACGCCTGCTCCTGCGTGGAATGACGGTCAATGAAATCAGTAGTCTGGTAAATCGTTCCAAACAGACTATCAGCACACAAAAAAACAGTGCTATGCGTAAGCTTGGCGCCACATCAGAATTCGAGCTGTATCAGTACGCGCAAAAAATCGGGTTGGATAGTTGACGATGCGCACAGGCACGGTGGTGCGGGCACTGCTGTTCTGTTTTTTGTTTTCCGCGTTCGCCGATGCCGTAGAGCGCGTGGGCATTCTGAGCTACTCCCCACCATTTAGCGATAATGAGCAACAACAAAGCGTACTCAGGGATGAAATCACACTACTGTGGCAACAGGAGAAGAATCCTCCTCAGATAACAAACTATACCCACAGTGAAGAGGCGCTGGCGGCGCTGAATGCTGGCAAACTCGATCTGGTGATATCCGCGCAGGACTTCAGCCGTCAGGGGCTACTTTCCAGCCAGCCGATACTGGTATTTCCCCTTGCAGTACTGGGAAATTATCGCCCCGGGAGCACCCTACTGGCATCTCCAGAGATATTGACGCAACGACAAACGTCATCGCAGGGCAAACCACTCAACGTGATACCGGCCGGGACGACGATCTACGATAGCGTGCGGCGCATCATTCGTGGAGAGGCCAGCGGCCTGATCGCCCCCGAATTCGCCATTGCGCAATTCCGCCAGCAGGTGCCGCAATCAACCCTTCCCTGGCGGGAGTTAAGCGCCCATCCCCCCCTTCGCTACTCTCTCTGGGTGGCGGCGAACCATGCGGATCGGCTGGCGGCATTAAACCAGCGTATCGATAACCTGCGCCAACAGGACGCACGCTGGCTGGAACATAAATGGCAGCTTCCGGCCAACAGCGTGATTAGTCAGCGTAATCCTCCCCCCGGAAAGGAGCCCGTATCGTTAAGAGTTGCGCTACTTTACGCGCCTGAACCGCGGATTATCCACGGCAACGCTATCCGCGGCATGTGGCGGGATCTGCTCAACTCGCAGTTTCCCCCTCCTTTTTACCGGCTGACCGTCACGCCAGTCAGTGACAAAAAGCAGGCCAGACAACTGCTGAACCTGGGGAAAGTGGACCTGCTAATGGGCGAAACGACGCCGCTTCCCACGGATCAGGCAGTGCGCTTTGATACTCTCTCCTGGGGGATTGTCAGTCACGCACGCCATCCGCTGAATGGCTCACTGACATCATTGCAGGGCAAAAGACTGGCCATCATCAGAGGTTCACCGCTGGCCACCCTCCCCGCGATCGTTGCTCAGCATCCGGATATTGTGAAGGTCAATACTCTCCGACAGGGGATCAGCCTGGTTGAAGCTGGCGGTGCAGATGGGCTGATCGGCGACGCATGGAGCCTGGACTACCTGCTACGCCGCGCCAATAACCGGCACCTGAGCCTGAGCGCTATCGACTTACCTCAGGTACCACTCTGGTTTGTTACCACTGCGGACGACAGCCCGAAGATACAGCAGGTACGTAACCGGCTTAGCGCCATGACCGATACCGATATCCAGGTCAGTAAAACCCGATGGACGATCGAAGTCCCCCCCATCACTGCTGACCAGCACCACCTGTGGACCAGCCTGTTAGCTATGTTAGCGCTGCTGGCAGCGTCAGGATCTGTGCTGTTTATCGCACGCGAAAGAAGTAAAAATAAAATCCGAATCCAACAGTATAATCAGCTCAGTGATACGCTTAACCTCTGGCAAACGCTGCTCAACAGCGCGCCTATCCCCCTGTTTTTCTGCGATCCCATTGGTCGGATACGCAGCATGAACCAGGCCTTCCATGATTCGCCATTTATCCCTGACGGATTTGAATCCGGGGAGTTGCTCGGAGAGATTGAACAGGGACCCTTTCACTGGCTGGATCCGTCCACGCGCCAGACATTGCTCTACGACACCCGGCCAATATTACGGGAGGTCACCCTGGGCCAAAACACGCTCCTGTGCTGGATTGCAGGCTATAGCAATTCCCAGGGGATCGCCCAGGGGATGGTCGGAGGCTGGCTCGATATCAGTGAAAAAGCGGCGCTCGAAGAGGCGCTAAGCCAGTCACTACGCCAGGCGGAAAAAGCCAGCGAAGAGAAGTCGGCTTTCCTTGCTCGTATGAGTCACGATATCCGTACCCCGCTTAACGCGATACTGGGCATGCTGGAGATAGAGCGTAAGCCCCATCCTTCTCTGGAGGTCGCCTGGCAGGCAGCGCTAACGCTACGCGATCTGGTCGGGGATATTCTGGATTTATCGCGTATCGAAGCTGGCGAGCTACACCTCGCCCCTGCCCCGCATAATCTGCACGAAATCATGGAGACAACCGCAGCTATCTTTGCCCGTAGCGCCCAGGAAAAGGGACTGACCTGGCACCACGATAATGCCATTCCCGACGAACTCTGGTGTCTGTGCGACCGTTCCCGACTCAACCAGATTATTGTCAATCTGGCAGGCAACGCGATCAAATATACCCATGAGGGTGAAGTCTCCCTGATCTGTCGTTACCAGGAATCCATCCTTAAAATAGAGGTTACCGACACCGGTATCGGCATCCCTGAAGCACAGCTGCCGATACTGTTCCAGCCCTGGTTCCAACTGGATAGCTCCGTTCCCCAAAGCAGCGGTCTGGGTCTGGCTATCTGCCATCAAATCATTGCCCTGATGAACGGGGAAATCACGATAGAGAGCACCGAAGGTAAGGGGACAACGGTCAGCGTTACACTACCCGTCGTCCCCTGCCAGATACCAGAGAAAGAGCCCCTATCCCTGGCGTCTGACGCCATACTGGCGCCGCGGCGCATTCTTCTGGCGGATGATTTTCCGGCTAACCTGACGGTGATGACGCGACAACTGGAACGCGCCGGTCACCAGGTCGAGAGTTGTCTGAGCGGACAGGAGGCGCTGGCCCGGTTGGAGCACGAAAGTTTCGATGTTTTGATCACCGACTGCCAGATGCCGGGAATGAGCGGCTACCAGTTGTGCGCCTCCGTGGTGCTACACAACCTGCTGGGACGCGTTACGTTGCCCGCGATGATACTGGGATGTACCGCCAGCGCGCTGCCTCGTGAAGAGGAGGAGGCAAGGCATGCCGGTATGGATCGGTTGCTGCGCAAGCCACTCAGTGAAGCCGGACTGCGTCAGGCACTGGATACGCTGCCAGAGACAGAAGGAAACAGCCCGAATCTTGAGGAGCTACGCGCGCTGGCAGGGGAAGATTCATCACTGGTGACACTGATGCTGTCACAAATAGACCAGGCTATCGATGAGGATCTGCGGCGTCTTCAGGAACAGTACACCGACCTACAGCTCCTCTCCCAAACAGCGCACCGCCTGAAAAATAGCTGGAACCTGTTACGCATGCAGCAAAGCTGGAGGCTCTGCCAGATTATGGAAAATCTGCCGGCATCCTACGCCGGGGGCATCGTCAGTCAGGCGGAGATGCCTGACCTGGTTAACGCCTTTATCGCACAAATGCGCAGCGCCCAACGGCAGATACGGGACTAACGCCCCATCACAAACTGTCGGTAAGCGCGCAACACCTGAAGAAAATCCTCGACCCCGCACAGGGTCAGACTCTCTTCATCGTAGTAGCTCATTCCTTCTTCGATCTCGTCGCCAGAAAAGTCGAGCTGATTGGCCCGCACCATTACCTCTTCACCGTCCAGCCACAGGGTGTACTCGTGGCCGTTGCGCTGCCATTGACGTTCGCTGCCTTTGACCGCAAGCAGAGCCTGCTCCACCTCGTCCAGCAGCGCCAAATCCTCTTTCACCTCTTCATTGAACCAGTGGCCGACCGCCTCATGGCCCATCGACATCCGCACTTTTACCGTGCCGGTGATATCACGCAGAAATTCGTAATCCATACCCGTATCCTCTCATTGCGTCCTGGCCGCTGCCGGGTTGCGTCTTTATCCTTATTATCGCAGTCGTCAGAGAGAAAATCAGCGCTGTGGCTGGCTCTGGAGCAATAAAAAAGGCCGCATCAGCGGCCTTTTTCAGCAGACAGAGTGAAAATCAGACTGCGGTCTGGAAGATCACACCGTCAGCCTTTTCGGTATAGTCCTCCAGGCGGTCGAAGTTCAGATAGCGGTAGGTGTCATCCGCCGTCTTATCAACCTGATCCATAAAGGTCTGATACTCTTCCGGCGTCGGCAGCTTGCCCAGCAGCGATGCCACTGCGGCAAGCTCGGCAGACGCCAGGTAAACGTTGGCGCCGTTACCCAGACGGTTCGGGAAGTTACGGGTCGAGGTGGAAACCACGGTCGCTCCGTCGTTCACCCGCGCCTGGTTACCCATACACAGGGAGCAGCCCGGGATCTCGATACGGGCACCGCTCTTACCAAAGACGCTGTAGTAGCCCTCTTCAGTCAACTGGGTGGCGTCCATACGGGTCGGCGGCGCTACCCACAGGCGGGTCGGCAACTGGCCTTTATGGCTGTCCAGCAGTTTACCGGCAGCGCGGAAGTGACCGATATTGGTCATGCAGGAACCAATGAACACCTCGTCGATGGTGCTACCCTGAACCTCAGACAGCAGACGGGCATCGTCCGGATCGTTCGGCGCGCACAGAATCGGCTCTTTGATCTGCTCCAGATCGATCTCGATCACCGCAGCGTATTCCGCGTCGGCATCGGCTTCCATCAGCTCAGGCGCCGCCAGCCACTTCTCCATACTCTGGATACGACGCTCCAGAGTACGGCGATCGCCGTAGCCTTCGGCAATCATCCACTTCAGCAGCACGATGTTGGAATTCAGGTACTCAATGATCGGCTCTTGATCCAGCTTGATGGTACAACCGGCAGCAGAGCGCTCGGCGGAAGCATCAGACAGCTCGAACGCCTGCTCAACCTTCAGGTCCGGCAGCCCTTCGATCTCCAGAATACGGCCAGAGAAGATGTTCTTCTTGCCCTTCTTCTCGACGGTCAGCAGACCCTGCTGAATCGCATAGTAAGGGATGGCATGCACCAGGTCACGCAGGGTGATACCCGGCTGGCGTTTCCCCTTAAAGCGCACCAGAACCGATTCCGGCATATCCAGCGGCATCACGCCGGTCGCGGCAGCGAACGCGACCAGGCCGGAGCCCGCCGGGAAAGAGATACCGATCGGGAAACGGGTATGGGAGTCACCGCCAGTACCTACGGTATCCGGCAGCAGCATACGGTTCAGCCAGGAGTGGATGATACCGTCGCCCGGGCGCAGCGATACGCCGCCGCGGTTCATAATAAAGTCCGGCAGGGTGTGGTGAGTCTGTACATCCACCGGCTTCGGATAAGCCGCAGTGTGGCAGAAGGACTGCATTACCAGGTCGGCGGAGAAGCCCAGACAGGCCAGATCTTTCAGCTCGTCGCGGGTCATCGGCCCGGTGGTATCCTGGGAACCCACAGAGGTCATCTTCGGCTCGCAGTACTGACCCGGACGGATACCGTCCACGCCGCAGGCACGACCCACCATCTTCTGAGCCAGCGAGAAACCACGGGTGCTTTCGGCCACGTCTTTAGCGCGACGGAAGACATCGCTCTGCGGCAGACCCAGAGATTCACGCGCTTTAGTGGTCAGGCCACGACCTACGATCAGCGGAATACGGCCGCCAGCGCGAACTTCGTCCAGCAGCACTTCGGTCTTCAGTTCAAAGGTCGCCAGCACTTCGCCGGTTTCGTGATTACGCACTTCACCTCTGTACGGGAAAATGTCGATCACATCGCCCATATTCAGAGAGCTGACGTCGACTTCGATCGGCAACGCACCGGCATCTTCCATGGTGTTGAAGAAGATCGGCGCAATCTTGCCGCCCAGTACCACACCGCCGCCGCGCTTGTTCGGCACGTTCGGGATGTCGTCGCCCATAAACCACAGCACCGAGTTGGTGGCCGATTTACGGGAAGAGCCGGTCCCCACCACGTCGCCTACATAGGCCAGCGGGAAACCTTTCTTCGAAAGCTGCTCGATCTGCTTGATGGGGCCAACGGCACCCGGCTGATCCGGCTCAATGCCTTCACGCTCGTTCTTCAGCATCGCCAGTGCGTGCAGCGGAATATCCGGACGCGACCAGGCATCCGGTGCCGGAGAGAGATCGTCAGTATTGGTTTCGCCGGTCACCTTGAAAACGGTCACGGTGATCTTTTCCGCAAGCTCAGGGCGGGCAAGGAACCACTCGGCATCAGCCCAGGATTTCATAATCTGTTGCGCGTAAGCGTTACCCGCTTTAGCTTTCTCTTCTACATCGTAGAAGCCATCAAACATCAGCAGAGTATGGGACAGCGCTTTCGCGGCGATGGGCGCCAGCTTGTCGTTGTCCAGCGCTTCAACCAGGGGATGGATATTGTAACCGCCCTGCATGGTGCCCAGCAGCTCAACGGCTTTTTCAGGGGTAACCAGCGGGGAGGTCGCTTCACCTTTGGCCACAGCGGCCAGGAATCCTGCTTTTACATAGGCGGCTTCATCAACGCCCGGCGGTACACGGTTGGTCAGCAGGTCCAGCAAAAAAGCCTCTTCGCCAGCTGGCGGATTTTTCAGCAGCTCGACAAGCGCGGCCATTTGGGTTGCATCGAGGGGTTTTGGAACAATCCCCTCAGCGGCACGCTCTGCAACGTGCTTACGGTATTCTTCTAGCACGACGGTTCTCCTCGCTCTCATTGTCAGAACGGTGCCAGGCAATTCTCTTCACTCTCCTGTGGTGCAGAAGTTTCGTAGGGTAAAAGGCCCGGTACCGCATCGGGCAGCATATCAGGATTTGACCAGCATGTTAATCTGTTTACAAAAAAGCAACAAAGATTTTCCACTACCGTCACGGCCTGTTATCCCCGTAGCTCCGGCCTTCGCGCCGCTTTTGGCCTTTGCAGGGGCACTGCTATCCCTGAGCGCAGGTTATCATTCTTTAATAAAGCATAACCGGAATTTAATTCACGGAAGGCGCCGAATCCGGGATCCGGCGCCCGAAGATTATCCCCGACCTAAGGATTGCGCAGTGCGATCCATAGCCCGCCGGGTCTTATCCAGCAGCTCGTCGATTTCGGCATGGCTTGCTACCAGCGCCGGCGCCATAATCATGCGCCCCAGGGTAGAGCGGATGATCACACCTTCCTCGAATCCCAGGGTCCGGCAACGCCAGCTAATCTCATCCTCTTTTTCAAACCGCTTGCGGGTGGCTTTATCGTCCGCCAGTTGCAGCGCGGCCACCATACCCGTCCCCTGAATCTCGCCCACCAGCGGGTGATCGCTAAACAGTTCCCGCAGGCAGCGCTGCAGATAAGGGCCGGTATCCGTCTTAACCCGCTCGACGATCTGCTCGTCGCGCAGCGCTTTCAGGTTAGCGATAGCCACTGCGGCCGCTACCGGGTGACCGGAATAGGTCAGGCCGTGCGCGAACACGCCGCCCTGCTCCACCAGCGCTTCTGCCATCCGCCGGGAGAGCACCAGCCCGCCCATCGGCACATAGCCAGAGGTCAGCCCCTTGGCGATGGAGACGGTATCCGGCTCGAAGCCGAAGTGCTGATGGGCGAACCACTCGCCGCAGCGCCCAAAGCCGCCGATAACTTCATCGGCGCACAGCAGCACATCATACTTACGGCAGATGCGCTGGATCTCCGGCCAGTAGCTTTCCGGCGGGAAGATCATCCCCCCCGCCCCCTGGAAGGGTTCGGCGACAAAACCTGCCACGTTGTCGCTGCCCAGCTCCAGAATTTTCTCTTCCAACTGGCGGGCACAGCGCAGGCCAAACTCTTCGGGTGTCATATCGCCACCGTGAGCGTACCAGTACGGTTCATCGATATGGGCGATATCGGGCAGCATACCGCCCATCTCATGCATAAACTTCATGCCGCCCATGGCGGTAGCGGCCAGCGTAGAGCCGTGATAGCCGTTCCAGCGGCCAATCATAATGCGTTTGCTGGGTTTACCAACCACCTGCCAGAAACGACGCACGGTGCGGATCAGCACTTCGTTGGATTCAGAGCCGGAATTGGTATAAACCACGTGGCTGTAACGCCCGGGCAGCAGGCTGAACAGCAGTTCGGAAAGCTCTACCACCGCCGGGTGCGTGGTGTGGAAGAACATGTTGTAGTAGGAGAGCTGCTCCATCTGGCGGCTGGCCGCCTCAATAAGATCCCGACGCCCGTAGCCCAGTTGAGTGCACCACAGCCCGGACATGCCATCGAGATAGCGCTTACCTTCGCTGTCCCACAGATACATCCCCTCGCCTTTGACGATCACCCGCGGCCCTTCGGCGTTGAGCTTCTTCTGGTCGACAAAGGCGTGGATATGGTGTGCGGCATCCATGGTCTGCCAGACTTCGGTGCTGTAGCTGTCGTTACTCTGCATTTTCATCTGATTCTCCATTGGTTATCAGGCATTGTTCTCGGTTTCCGCCCGGTTCAGTACCGGCCTGGCGGCGTTGGCGACTTCCGTACGGGACGGATGCAGTGCCTGCTCCAGCGGCTCGGGCGTGAACAGCGGTTTACGCATTACAAACACAATCCACAGCGCGGCGATAACGGCCACCAGCGCCAGTACGCCACCGGCATAGCCGAAGATTTCAGCGGTCATCTCCGGTGAAGGCGATGCATTCCACATGGCGTACAGCATGCCGGCGATGCCAAGCAGTTGCGGCAGCGGATAGAGCGGCGTGCGAAACGGACGCTTCAGGTCGGGATAGCGGCGGCGCAGCACCATGACATTCACGTGGGCGACGATATAGGCCAGCAGCCAGCACAGCGCGGCGGCCAGCAGCAGAATCTCCACCGCATCGCCGTTCATCAGCAGCATCGGCAGGCCGGTAATCAGCGCCACAAACAGCACCGCGACCCAGGGGGCGCCGGTGCGAGCGCTGTGCGCTTTAAAGCAGGTAAAGGCCTGGCCGTTTTCCGCCATACCGCTCAGCATGCGCGAGATGGTCGCCAGCGAAGAGTTGAGGGTGCTACAGGTGGCCGTCACCGCTGCCGCCAGCAGCAGCACCTTGCCGGTATGGCCGAATACGTGGATAGCGAACAGATAGTGAGGCAGGTTGTTATTCACCAGTTGTTCCCGCGGCAGCACCATCAGGGCACCCAGACCGTACAGCAGCACAGTCAGGAAGATCACTGTCAGACCAACCATCATCGAGCGGGGAATATTGCGCTGCGGTTGCCGGGTCTGCTCTACCAGCGGGCAGACAAATTCGGCGCCGACAAAACCCCAAATAGCCGCGGCCACCAGCACAATGACGCCCCATCCCATAGGCGCGGCGCTCTGCTGCGTCATCAGCGCGCTAACGGGCGTGGCCTGATCGCTGCCAATCGCGCACACCCCAAGCAGCACCAGGGTGACAATCATCACTACCGCCAGCGCCGACTGCAGACGGGCGAAGATATCGATATTAAGCAGATTCAACAGGGTAAACAGCACCAGAATTCCCATGGCCAGCGCCATCGGCGGCAACACCAGCGCCGGGAACAGACTGCTAATCACCAGATTGAGCAGCAGCAGCTCGGCGGAAAGCGCGAACATCGCCACCACGATATAGCCGGAGAAAGTGGCGACAATCGCCGGGAAGTGGCCCAGCGCCACCTCGGTATAACTGCACAGACTACCGGCCCGGGGGATCATCAGCGCCAGTTCCGAAAACGAACAGGCGTAGGTCAGCGCCAGTAGCCAGGCGAGTGCCAGCGGCAGCACAAAGCTGAGGCCCGCCATGCCCACGCCGTGCAGCATCATCACCATCACGCCCTGGGAAACCACCAGCCCTACGGACACCGACAACAGAGAGAAAAAACCCAGCTTACTGGCGTTATCCCGCTTCATAATCACCTCCCGGCGCAGCAGACTGGTGCAACTGAATCCAGGTGGTTTTTAGCTGAGTGTATTTATCGAAAGAGTGCAGCGACAGATCGCGCCCGAAGCCCGACTGTTTACCGCCGCCAAAGGGTACGCAGATATCAAGCGCATCGACGGTGTTGACCGACACCGTACCAACCTCCAGCGCCTGAGCCACCCGATGGGCGCGGTTCAAAGAGCCGCTCCACACCGACGCCGCCAGGCCGTAGTGGGAGTCATTGGCCATGGCAATCGCCTGCTGTTCGCTATCGAAGGGCTGTACGGCCAGCACCGGGCCGAAGATCTCTTCGCGGGCCAGTAATGAATCTGGCGCGACATCGGTAAAAATCGTCGGCTGGATATAATTCGTCACGCCGTTAATGGTAAGACGCTCGCCACCGCAGACCAGGCGTGCCCCCTGACGCCGGGCCTCTGCGATAGAATCCATCACTTTCGCCGTCTGGCGGGCATCCACCATGGCACCGGCGCGGCTGTTCGGGTCCAGCGGATCGCCGGGCGTCCATTCGGCGGCCAGAGCGATCAGACGTTCGACAACGGCCTCGTAAACCGGGCGCTCAACCAGCAGCCGCGAGTTGGCCGAACAGACTTCCCCCTGGTTATAGAAGATGGCGCGGGCGGCATTTTCCGCCGCCAGACCCAGGTCGTGGCAGTCGGCGAAAATAAGATTGGGGCTCTTACCGCCGCACTCCAGCCATACCTGCTTAAGGTTGGACTGCCCGGCATATTCCATCAGCCGTTTACCGGTCCGGGTCGAGCCGGTAAATACCAGACAGTCGATATCCGGATGCCGCCCCAGCGCCTGACCGGTGACCGCGCCGGTACCAGGCAGCACGTTAAAGACCCCTTCAGGTATTCCAGCCTCCAGCGCCAGTTCCGCCAGACGCAGGGCCGAAAACGGCGACTGCTCCGCAGGCTTAAGCAACACGCTGTTCCCTGCCGCCAGCGCAGGCGCCACCTTCCACGCGGCCATCTCCAGCGGGAAGTTCCAGGGCACAATGGCCGCCACCACGCCAAGCGGACTGCGGGTGACCGTGGCGACGGCATCCGCCGCGGTGGGCGCTACCTGACCGTAGATTTTATCCAGACTTTCGGCATACCAGCTAAAGAAGTGGGCGGTGCCGGGAATATCGAGCTGCCAGGCTTCCACCACCGGTTTGCCCATGCTGAGCGAATCCAGCAGCGCCAGTTCATCACGATGCTGCATAATCAGCTCGCTAAGGCGCAACAGCACCGCTTTACGCGCCGTCGGCGACTGCCTGGCCCAGATGCCGCGCTGATATGCGCGGCGAGCCGCACGCACCGCCCGTTCCACTTCATCGTCACCGCACTCGGCGACCTGCGCCAGAATCTGATCCGTGGCCGGGTTGATCACCGCGAAAGTCTGTCCCGACTTCGCGTCGCAGGCTTTACCCTCTATCTGTGCCTGACAGATGAAACGCTGCTGTGCTGCGCGTTTCTTCCACTCACTCAACGTCCACATGCCATACCCCTCTATTAACCAACAAGCTTGTAAAATTTTTGTTTAGATAATGTAAGGAATTCGATGCATGCTACTACGCCGATCCGACAGGGAAAATGAGTAAAAATATGGCGTCAGACGATAAAAAAGCTTTTCAAAGCAGGGAGGTACGCGGGAGATTATGGTAAAGGAAGAAAAAACCGGGGCCTTGCGGCGCCCGGTTTCAGAACCTGATATTGAAGGAGAACTACTTCTTCTTCGCTTTCGGGTTCGGCAGGTCGGTGATGCTGCCTTCGAAGATTTCGGAGGCCAGACCCACGGATTCATGCAGCGTCGGGTGCGCGTGGATGGTCAGCGCGATATCTTCCGCATCGCAGCCCATCTCGATAGCCAGGCCGATTTCGCCCAGCAGTTCGCCGCCGTTGGTGCCCACAATGGCGCCGCCGATCACGCGATGGCTCTCTTTATCGAAGATAAGCTTGGTCATACCGTCTGCACAGTCAGAAGCGATAGCACGGCCAGATGCCGCCCACGGGAAGGTGGCGGTCTCATAGCTGATGCCTTTCTCTTTGGCTTCTTTCTCGGTCAGACCCACCCATGCCACTTCCGGCTCGGTGTAAGCGATGGACGGAATCACTTTCGGGTCGAAGTAGTGTTTCTTGCCGGAGATAACTTCCGCAGCCACGTGGCCTTCATGCACCCCTTTGTGCGCCAGCATCGGCTGACCGACGATATCGCCGATAGCGTAGATGTGCGGCACATTGGTACGCATCTGCTTGTCGACGCGGATAAAGCCGCGATCGTCCACTTCCACGCCTGCTTTACCGGCATCAATCAGCTTACCGTTCGGGGTACGGCCGATAGCGACCAGTACGGCGTCGTAACGCTGCGGCTCAGCAGGTGCTTTTTTACCTTCCATCGTGACGTAGATACCGTCTTTCTTCGCTTCAACGGCGGTCACTTTGGTTTCCAGCATCAGGTTGAACTGCTTGCTGATACGCTTGGTGAACACTTTCACCACGTCTTTATCGGCAGCCGGAATCACCTGGTCGAACATCTCAACCACGTCAATCTGAGAGCCCAGCGCGTGGTAGACGGTGCCCATTTCCAGGCCGATGATACCGCCGCCCATGATCAGCAGGCGCTCAGGCACTTCTTTCAGCTCCAGCGCATCGGTGGAGTCCCATACGCGCGGGTCATCATGCGGGATAAACGGCAGTTCGATCGGGCGGGAGCCCGCGGCGATAATGGCGTTGTCGAAGTTAATCACGGTCTTGCCGCCTTCGCCATCGACTTCCAGGGTGTTGGCGCCGGTGAACTGGCCCAGGCCGTTAACCACCTTCACTTTACGACCTTTAGCCATGCCTGCCAGGCCGCCGGTCAGCTGGGTGATGACCTTCTCTTTCCAGGTACGGATTTTGTTGATGTCGGTCTTCGGTTCGCCGAAAACGATGCCGTGGTCGGCCAGCGCTTTCGCTTCTTCGATCACTTTCGCTACATGCAGCAGCGCTTTAGAAGGGATACAGCCAACGTTCAGACACACCCCGCCCAGGGTGTTGTAGCGTTCTACCAGTACAGTTTCCAGCCCTAAGTCAGCGCAACGAAAGGCGGCGGAATAACCTGCCGGGCCTGCCCCAAGTACCACGACCTGAGTTTTGATTTCAGTACTCATCATGACCTCTTAAATTTATATCCGGCGGGTCTGACGTCTGTCGTACCCCCTGGGGGTACATTTTTTATCAACGCCCTCTTCCACCGGGACGTATCTTGCCGCAATAGTTTACAAAATTGTTAACATTTTTGAAACAACAAGCGGCAAACGAATTGTGCTTTCGGCTCTGGCAACCTCCGATGACAGTCTGAGATTACCAGAAAAAAGCCGGCCAGTAAGGGCCGGCTTTTTAGCTCGCTGTTACATCACCAGACGGCGAATGTCAGACAGCAGGTTATTGATGATAGTGATGAAACGCGCCCCGTCTGCGCCATCAATCACCCGGTGATCGAAAGAGAGCGAGATAGGCATCATCAGACGCGGTTTGAACTCCTGACCGTTCCATACCGGCTCCATAGAGGAGCGGGAAACGCCAAGGATGGCCACTTCCGGCGCATTAACAATAGGCGCGAAGTGGGTGGTCCCCAGACCGCCAAGGCTCGAGATGGTGAAGCAGCCGCCCTGCATATCGCCGGCCGTCAGCTTGCCGTCGCGTGCCTTCTTAGAGGTCGCCATCAGTTCGTGGGACAGTTCAATGATGCCTTTCTTGTTAACATCCTTGAATACCGGAACCACCAGGCCATTCGGGGTATCCACCGCTACGCCGATGTTGATGTATTTCTTCAGCGTCAGCTTCTGACCGTCTTCAGACAACGAACTGTTAAAGCGCGGCATCTGCTCCAGCGCGGCAGCTACGGCCTTCATGATGAAGACGACCGGCGTGATCTTCACGTCCAGTTTCTTCTTCTGAGCTTCGGCGTTCTGCTGCTTACGGAAAGCTTCCAGATCGGTGATATCGGTTTTGTCGAAGTGGGTTACGTGCGGGATCATCACCCAGTTACGGCTCAGGTTAGCACCAGAGATCTTCTGGATACGGCCCAGCTCCACTTCTTCGATTTCACCAAACTTGCTGAAGTCCACTTTCGGCCACGGCAGCATGCCCGGCAGGCCGCCGCCGCTGGCTGCCGGTGCAGACTCAGCGCGCTTGATAGCGTCTTTCACGTAAGCCTGAACGTCTTCACGCAGGATACGTCCTTTACGGCCAGTGCCTTTCACTTTCGCCAGGTTCACGCCGAATTCGCGCGCCAGGCGGCGGATCAGCGGAGTGGCGTGTACGTAGGCGTCGTTCTCGGCGAACTCGGACTTACCGGCAGCGGCAGGGGCTGCGGCAGGCTTAGATGCCGGAGCAGCGGCTGGCGCGGCTTCCTGCTTCGCAGGGGCTGCAGCCGGTGCCGGTGCCGGTGCGGCGCCTGCGACTTCGAAGACCATGATAAGCGAACCGGTTTTCACCTTGTCGCCCACGGCTATCTTCAGCTCTTTCACCACGCCCGCGAACGGTGCCGGTACTTCCATAGAGGCTTTATCGCCTTCTACGACAATCAGCGACTGCTCGGCTTCAACTTTATCGCCAGGCTTGACCATCACTTCGGTCACTTCGACTTCATCACCGCCGATATCCGGTACGTTAACCTCTTTGGCAGCAGAAGCGGCAGGTGCGGCCGCCGGAGCGGCTTCAGCAGCCGGTGCTGGCGCAGCAGCGCCCTCGCCCGCCACTTCGAAGACCATGATAAGCGAACCGGTTTTCACCTTGTCGCCCACGGCTATCTTCAGCTCTTTCACCACGCCCGCGAACGGTGCCGGCACTTCCATAGAGGCTTTATCGCCTTCTACGACGATCAGCGACTGCTCTGCTTCAACTTTATCGCCAGGCTTGACCATGACTTCGGTGACTTCGACTTCGTCGTCGCCGATATCCGGTACCATGACTTCTTTAGCAGCACTGGCGGCGGCCGGTGCTGCGGCTTCTTTCTTCTCTTCCTGCGCGGGCGCAGCAGCAGCTGCGCCATCGGCGGAATCGAAAACCATAATCAGGGATCCAGTGGCGACTTTGTCACCCACGGCCACTTTGATCTCCTTGATCACCCCCGCCTGCGGCGAGGGGACTTCCATAGAGGCTTTGTCGCCCTCTACGGTGATGAGTGACTGTTCAACTTCAACTTTGTCACCCACTTTCACCAGGATCTCCGTGACCTCGACCTCGTCGGCGCCAATATCCGGTACGTTGATTTCGATTGCCATTATCTGTTTACCTCTTATGCCAGACGCGGGTTGACTTTATCTGCATCGATGTCGAATTTCTTGATGGCTTCAGCCACCACTTTCGCATCGATCTCACCACGTTTAGCCAGTTCGCCCAGAGCCGCTACCACCACGTAGGAGGCATCAACCTCGAAGTGGTGACGCAGGTTCTCACGGCTGTCGGAGCGGCCGAACCCGTCGGTACCCAGCACGCGATAGTCATCGGCCGGTACGTAGGTACGAACCTGCTCGGCGAACAGTTTCATATAGTCAGTAGAAGCGACTGCCGGAGCATCGTTCATCACCTGAGCGATATACGGCACGCGCGGGGTTTCCAGCGGGTGCAGCATGTTCCAGCGCTCACAGTCCTGACCGTCGCGGGCAAGCTCAGTGAAGGAGGTGACGCTATACACGTCAGAACCCACGCCGTAGTCTTTGGCCAGAATCTGCGCGGCTTCACGCACGTGACGCAGGATGGAGCCAGAGCCCATCAGCTGAACCTTACCTTTGCTACCTTCCAGGGTTTCCAGCTTGTAGATACCCTTACGGATACCCTCTTCGGCACCCTCCGGCATCGCCGGCATGTGGTAGTTTTCGTTCAGCGTAGTGATGTAGTAGTAAACGTTCTCCTGCTGTTCGCCATACATGCGGTGCAGACCATCATGCATGATGATCGCCACTTCGTAGGCGTAAGCCGGATCGTAAGAGATACAGTTCGGGATGGTCAGCGACTGAATGTGGCTGTGGCCATCTTCGTGCTGCAGACCTTCGCCGTTAAGCGTAGTACGACCGGAAGTACCGCCAATCAGGAAGCCGCGAGCCTGCTGATCGCCTGCTGCCCAGCACAGATCGCCGATACGCTGGAACCCGAACATCGAGTAGTAGATGTAGAACGGGATCATCGGCAGGTCGTTGGTGCTGTATGAGGTGGCAGCCGCCAGCCAGGATGCGCCAGCACCCAGCTCGTTAATGCCTTCCTGCAGAATCTGACCTTTCTCGTCTTCTTTGTAGTAAGCCACCTGCTCACGGTCCTGCGGAGTGTACTGCTGGCCGTTCGGGCTGTAGATACCAATCTGACGGAACAGACCTTCCATACCGAAAGTACGCGCTTCATCGGCGATGATCGGCACCAGCCTGTCTTTGATCGACTTGTTCTTCAGCATCACGTTCAGGGCACGCACAAAGGCGATAGTGGTGGAGATCTCTTTGTTCTGCTCTTCCAGCAGCGCAGTGAAATCTTCCAGAGTCGGCAGATCCAGTTTTTCGCTGAAGTGGGTGCTGCGGGTCGGCAGGTAGCCATTCAGCTTCTCACGCTGGGCGCGCAGGTACTTCATCTCCTCGGACTCTTCCGGGAAGGTGACGTACGGCAGTTTTTCGATATCGGCATCGGCCACCGGCACATTGAAACGGTCGCGCACATAGCGAACGCCGTCCATGTTCATTTTCTTCACCTGGTGAGCGATGTTCTTGCCTTCGGCGGTGTCGCCCATGCCGTAGCCCTTGATGGTGTGGGCCAGGATGACGATCGGTTTGCCTTTGGTGTCCTGCGCTTTCTTCAGTGCCGCATAGATTTTCTTCGGATCGTGACCGCCGCGGTTCAGCGCCCAGATTTCATCGTCGGACCAGTCTTTCACCAGTGCGGCGGTTTCCGGATACTTGTTAAAGAAGTGCTCACGCACGTAAGCGCCATCTTTCGATTTAAAGGTCTGATAGTCACCGTCGACGGTTTCGCCCATCAGCTGCATCAACTTACCGCTGGTATCTTTACGCAGCAGCTCGTCCCAGCGTCCGCCCCAGATAACCTTGATCACTTCCCAACCGGCGCCGCCGAAGATGCCTTCCAGTTCGTTGATGATCTTGCCGTTACCGGTGACCGGTCCATCCAGACGCTGCAGGTTACAGTTGATGATGAAGACCAGGTTGTCCAGCTTTTCACGGGTTGCGATGGTGATTGCGCCCTTAGATTCCGGCTCGTCCATCTCGCCGTCGCCCAGGAAGGCGTAAACGGTCTGAGCGGAGGTGTCTTTCAGGCCGCGGTGCTCAAGGTACTTCAGGAATTTCGCCTGATAGATGGCGCCGATCGGACCCAGACCCATAGAGACGGTCGGGAACTGCCAGAATTCCGGCATCAGTTTCGGGTGCGGGTAGGAAGACAGGCCGTTACCGTGAACTTCCTGACGGAAGTTGTTCATCTGTTCTTCGGTCAGGCGACCTTCCAGGAAAGCACGCGCGTAAACGCCCGGGGAGATATGGCCCTGGAAGTAAACCAGGTCGCCGCCGTCTTTTTCATTGCGAGCGCGGAAGAAGTGGTTAAAGCACACTTCATAAACGGTGGCAGAGGACTGATAGGATGCCATGTGGCCACCCAGCTCCAGATCTTTCTTGGAGGCACGCAGCACGGTCATGATAGCGTTCCAGCGAATCGCAGAACGGATGCGACGTTCCAGGTCCAGGTTACCCGGATATTCCGGTTCATCATCAACATTAATGCTGTTGATATAACCTGTAGACCCAGCGCCTGCGGCAACGCTAACGCCGCCTTTACGGGCTTCGTTCAGCAGGTTGTCAATCAGGAACTGGGCGCGCTCAACGCCTTCTTCACGGATGACCGATTCGATCGCCTGTAGCCAGTCGCGAGTTTCGATCGGATCCACGTCATTCTGTAAACGTTCTGACATGGGGTATTCCTTATCTATCTAATACGTTGATTATGCTGGAACCTGTCCCATTGCACTCTGACTTACCAAAGCACAATAAGACAGGTTCTGCGTTTAGTTGCCGCGCTCTAAAAATGGGCGCTTTTTTGAGCTTACAGCGAGCCCCCTGTTCCTGCGCCCGACGACCGCCGAAGCACGGGCCACGGCCCTCGCACAAACTCTAATCCTTACGTTGCTGCAGGCGGCGCATTGAGCGTTCGCGTCGGCTTTGCTCACGGCTGCGATCCAGCAAGATTTCCTCAATAAAGGAGAGGTGGCGGTGCGAGGCTTCACGCGCCTGCTCCGGCTCCCCCGCCATAATCGCCTCGAAAATTCGGGCGCGATGGCTGCTCACGAGAGGCAGCATCTCGCGCCTCGCATAGAGCAATTCAAAATTCTGTCGAACATTCTGCGCCAGCATCGGCTCCATGCAGCGTAGCAAATGAAGCAGTACTACGTTGTGTGCCGCTTCCGTCACGGCGATTTGATATTTAACGACGGCGCTGGATTCAACATCCAGATCCCCGGCCTTCTGGGCTCGTTCGATCTCTTCGTGGCAGACGCGAATGCGTGCCCGATCCTCTTCGTTGGCGCGCAGTGCCGCGTAGTAAGCCGCAATGCCTTCCAGCGCGTGACGGGTCTCCAGGAGATCAAACTGAGATTCGGGATGGTCGGTCAGCAACTCCACCAGCGGATCGCTGAAGCTCTGCCACAGACTACTTTGTACAAAGGTACCGCCGCCCTGGCGGCGCAGCAGCAGCCCTTTTGCCTCAAGGCGCTGAATAGCCTCGCGCAGTGAAGGGCGGGAAACGTCAAACTGGCGAGCCAGCTCACGCTCAGGAGGAAGTTTTTCACCGGGGCGCAACGTCCCCTCAAGAATCAGAAACTCCAGCTGCTGCTCAATCACATCTGATAATTTTGGTTGGCGGATTTTGCTGTAGGCCATAGTTCCCTATTCTTTGCCATAACCGCGGAGTCAATTGGTCATACCAATTTCATGTTCGTGACGCTAAAGTAACAAAGTATTCACCTTCTGTCTATCCTGGTTTGATTGAAATCAGGAAAGCCGACACTTTTTAACAAGATTACAGATTATGCATTTCACCCCCATAACCACATAAAAATAACGGCATTACGAATAACCTGACAAATCTTAACAATAAAGACGCAAAACCAGGGCAATCTGAACCGATTCAACAAAGAAAAATACGAATAATTATTCATTAAAAACGCTTTAACACCTGGCGAGCATTCTGGAACATAGCTCACCTGATAGCGTCAAACGCTCTCTTTTTAGACACACCGCCGCTCCCCACTCAGAAACCAGGTGCATTTGGCGCCGCTTATCACTATTCTTTGCCGAACGGAACCGGAAGCCGATAAATAACGAAACCGGATCCGTAAACAAATGAATACAGCCTACAAAAAGCAGGGTTACATTAACGCTGAAAATCGGCGTTTTACCACATACGAGGTTTCATAATGGAAGGTCAACAGCACGGCGACTCGCTTAAGCGCGGCCTGAAAAATCGCCATATTCAGCTTATCGCGCTGGGCGGTGCCATCGGTACCGGTCTGTTCCTGGGGATAGCTGACACCATCAAAATGGCCGGCCCGTCGGTTATCCTGGGCTATGCGATCGGCGGCTTCATCGCTTTCCTGATTATGCGTCAGTTAGGGGAAATGGTGGTGGAAGAGCCGGTCGCTGGTTCATTCAGCCACTTCGCCTATAAATACTGGGGCGATTTCGCCGGTTTCGCCTCTGGCTGGAACTACTGGGTGCTCTACGTGCTGGTCGCGATGGCGGAGCTCACCGCCGTGGGCAAATACATCCAGTACTGGTGGCCAGAGATCCCCACCTGGATATCGGCGCTGGGCTTCTTTGTGGTGATTAACCTCATCAACCTGTCTAACGTCAAAATCTACGGCGAGATGGAATTCTGGTTCGCCATTATCAAAGTGGTGGCGATTATCGGCATGATCGCCTTCGGCGCATACCTGCTGTTGAGCGGTAACGGCGGCCCCCAGGCCAGCGTAACCAATCTCTGGAACGAAGGCGGCTTCTTCCCCTATGGCATTACCGGACTGGTGATGGCGATGGCGGTGATTATGTTCTCATTCGGCGGACTTGAGCTGGTAGGGATCACCGCCGCCGAAGCGGATAACCCGGAGAAAACCATTCCCCAGGCGACCAACCAGGTTATCTGGCGCGTACTGATTTTCTATATTGGCTCCCTGACCGTTCTGCTCTCCCTGTATCCCTGGGGCAAAGTGGTGGAAGGTAGCAGCCCGTTCGTGATGATCTTCCATGACCTGAACAGCAACCTGATCGCCAACGTCCTGAACGTGGTGGTACTGACGGCGGCCCTGTCGGTGTACAACAGTTGCGTTTACTGCAACAGCCGTATGCTATTCGGTCTGGCAAAACAGGGGAACGGCCCCAAATCGCTGCTGAAAGTGGATCGCCGCGGCGTGCCCTATATCGCTCTGGGCGTTTCCGCAGCGGCCACCGCGCTCTGCGTGCTGATCAACTATCTGATGCCAGGCAAAGCCTTCGGCTTCCTGATGACCCTGGTGGTGGCCGCGCTGGTCATCAACTGGGCAATGATCAGTATCTCGCACCTTAAGTTCCGCTGCAGCAAGGCGCAACAGGGCGTTGAGACCCGCTTTAAGGCCATGTGGTACCCCTTCGGCAACTGGCTGTGCCTGGTCTTCCTGGCAGGAATCCTGGTGATTATGAGTATCCACGCCGGTATGCGCGAGTCGGTCATCATGATCCCCTTCTGGCTGGTATTCCTCGCTATCGGCTACTTTCTGAAGCAGCGTGGCCAGAAAGCGCTGAAGACACAGTAACCCTCTTTTTCCACGCCCGGCGCCAGAAATGGACCGGGCGCTCTGTTATCTTCTTCACACTTTGTTATTCACAACACGATCGTCCATCTCTGTGACGCTATCCTTCTGCGCACCAGGCACCGTAACAGCCAATAATCCTGTCCATACCCTGTATCGGAGATGCGTAAGATGGAAAGCGGCAAATTATCCGTAAAAGAAAAGATTGGCTATGGAATGGGTGACGCCGGATGCAACATTATTTTCGGCGCCATCATGCTGTTTGTTAACTATTTTTATACTGACGTCTTTGGCCTGGCTCCGGCGCTGGTGGGGGTACTACTGCTCTCAACCCGTATTATCGATGCCATCACCGACCCCATTATGGGCGCAATTGCCGATCGAACCCACAGTCGCTGGGGGCGTTTTCGTCCATGGTTGCTGTGGATGTCTTTGCCGTTTGCCCTATTCAGTATCCTGATGTTCACCACACCGGACTGGGGCTATAACAGCAAGGTTATCTATGCCTTTGTCACCTATTTCCTGCTGTCGATCACCTATACCGCCATCAACATCCCCTACTGCTCGCTGGGCAGTGTCATCACCAGCGATCCCGGCGAGCGAGTCGCCTGCCAGTCCTACCGTTTTATTCTGGTGGGCATCGCCACGCTGATTCTTTCTCTGTCATTGCTGCCGCTGGTGGAGTGGTTCGGCGGCGGCGATAAAGCCAAAGGCTACCAGCTGGCGATGACGGTGCTGGCGCTGTTGGGTATGTGCATGTTCCTGTTCTGCTTTACCACGGTACGCGAACGAATTCGCCCGGCAGTGCCGGCCCGTGACGCCATGAAAGCGGACCTGAAAGACGTCTGGAAAAACGATCAGTGGGTACGCATCCTGCTACTGACGCTGTGCAACGTCTGCCCGGGGTTTATCCGTATGGCGGCCACCATGTACTACGTCACCTGGGTTATGCAACAGAGCACCAGCTTCGCCACCCTGTTTATCAGCCTGGGGGTGGTCGGTATGATGATCGGCAGCGCCCTGGCAAAACCGCTGACCGACCGCTGGTGCAAACTCAAAGTGTTCTTCTGGACCAATATCGCGCTGGCCCTCTTCTCCTGTGGTTTTTATTTCCTGAATCCTCACGCCGTCACGCTTATCATGGTGATGTATTTCCTGCTTAACATCCTGCATCAGATTCCTTCGCCGCTGCACTGGTCACTGATGGCCGACGTGGACGACTACGGCGAGTGGAAGACCGGCAAACGTATTACCGGCATCAGCTTTTCCGGCAACCTGTTCTTCCTTAAGGTAGGGCTGGCCGTCGCGGGTGCCATGGTCGGCTTCCTGCTCTCCTGGTTTGGTTACGACGCCTCTTTGAAACAGCAGAGCGCACCTGCCCTGAACGGCATCGTGCTGCTATTCACCGTAATTCCCGGCATTGGCTACTTTATTACCGCCATCGTGGTACGCATGCTGAAGGTGGATCGCACGCTGATGCAGCGCATCCAGGCCGATCTCGAAAAGCGCCGCGCCAGCTATCAGGAACTGAGCGACTGGCAAGAACAGAAACCCGCAACTGATATCGTAAGGAAAGCGCTATGACTCCTTCTCCCTGGCCCAATCCGCTGATTGAACAGCGCGCCGACCCCTTTATTCTGCGCCACGGCGACGGCTACTATTTTATCGCCTCGGTGCCGGAGTATGACCGGCTGGAGATCCGCTACGCTACCGACATTGAAAAACTACCGGCAGCGCAGCCGGTAGTGGTATGGCGTAAGCCGCAAAGCGGGCCGATGAGCCAGCTTATCTGGGCACCGGAACTGCACCATATTGACGGCCGCTGGTATATCTATTTTGCCGCCGCCGCCACTAAGACGCTGGATGCCTTAAATATGTTCCAGCACCGGATGTTTGCGCTGGAGTGCGCCGATGCCGATCCCCTGACCGGCCACTGGATCGAAAAGGGTCAGGTGGTCACCCCCTGGGATACTTTCGCTCTGGACGCCACCACATTCCATCATCAGGGCAGGCAGTGGTATCTGTGGGCGCAAAAGGCGCCGGATATTCCGGGTAACTCCAATATCTACCTGGCGGAGCTGGAAAATCCATGGACCCTTAAAGGCGACCCCGTCATGCTCAGCAGGCCGGAATTCGAATGGGAGTGCCGCGGTTTTCTGGTTAACGAGGGACCGGCAGTGGTCACCCACGGTAACCGATTGTTCATCAGCTATTCCGCCAGTGCTACCGACGAAAACTACTGTATGGGGCTACTGTGGATAGATATGGAAGCCTGTCCGCTGAATCCGGCCAACTGGCATAAGTCACCGCAGCCAGTCTTTACCACCAATTGGGAAAACCGCCAGTTCGGGCCCGGCCACAACAGCTTTACCACCACACGGGACGGACGAGATGTCCTGGTCTTTCACGCCCGCAATTACACCGAAATTGAAGGCGATCCGCTCTACGATCCGAATCGCCATACCCGGGTACAGCTGTTTGAATGGGATAAACAAGGCATGCCGCAGTTTGGTACGCCGCAGCCAGAGCATGACTGACGCTGTGCAGAGACACAAAAAAACCGCCGTTAAGGCGGTTTTTTTGTGCTGGTCGGGTAAGCGGCCCTTCCGGCAGAGTTTCGTTACCAACAAAATGCAGGCACGACCCCGTAACGGTTATTCTTATCTGCAAATAACTTACTGTCAAGTGATCAAATATCATACAACCCCAACGGTTCTTTCCGCCGCCTTAAGCAAGCGGGCACCGGTTTAAGGAAAGCCTATCCAACGACCGTAAAAACAGGCACGACCCCGTGCTTGCATTCGTTGCGAGATCACCGGTGATGTCAAAGCGAAGCGGTCTGTGCAGGGACCGCGCAATGGAACGATACTTTTGTATTGTGCTCGTTGTCTCTGGTGCGTTGTTATCACCCGGGAATGGGGGATGGAATATCACCAACAACTCGCTCTCAGTGGTAATCAACGTAGCAAGCAAGTAAGCTCGTCACCGCCCCTTATGGGGCGGTGATTCTAACTACACCAGCGTCCCATATATGGTCAGCAGCGCCACCACAACCACAATGGCGAAGCTGCACTTCTTCGCCATAGATACCGCGGCTTTCGGTGTCTGAATCTTATCGGTATGCGGATCCCGCGCCAGCGAGAACTGCGCCAGATTCGTCAATACCTGATACTGCGAGGTGTGGCCATCAGTCAGCGAAGAGAACCACGCCGGCAACGCTTTCTCACCGTGCCCCAGCAGCGCATAGGCCACTCCCGCCAGCCTGACCGGCACCCAGTCCAGCACGTGCAGCACCGCATCAATCCCCGATAGCTGACGCTGATGCGGCGTATGATGGCGGGCCAGCCAGCTCTGCCAGGCACGCAGGAAGGCGTAGCCCACCAGCGTTACCGGCCCCCAGCTGCCGCCGACCACAAACCAGAACAGCGGCGCCAGATAGAAGCGAAAATTAATCCACAGCAGCGCATTTTGCAGCTCGCGCAGGAATTCGGTTTCGTTACAGTCGTGTGGAACGCCGTGGATCAGCGTTAGCTCGCTGGCCATCGCTTCCCGGGCGCTGCTGTCGTCGCGGCTGGCGGCCTGCAAATAAGCGTGATAGTGCAAACGTACCTGCCCTGCGCCGATACAGAGCACGCCCAGCAGGATCCAGAAAACCAGTAGCGGCACGTTGAAGAACAGACCGTACAAGCCGCGCAGGCAGAGCCCCACCACCAGCATCGCCACCACCGTCATCAGCAGCGTATGCCACAGCGAAAAGTGCTTCACCCGACGGAACAGCGCCTCCAGCCGATGATCCAGTTGCCAGTGCTGACCGAGCTTAAACAGACGCTCACAAATGAAAACCAGTAACAGGGTAAACAGCGTCATGGAACCTCCTGCGCCAAAGATGCCGTGAGCGCGCTGCGAAAGCGCTGCCAGTCGAATGCCGGACCGGGATCGGTTTTACGTTCCGGTGCAATATCGCAATGGCCCGTCAAATGTTCAGCTATCTCCGGATAGCGCTGAATCAGCGTGCAAGCCAGCGCCACCAGTTGACGGTACTGAGCGTCGGTATAGGGCTCAGTATCCGTGCCTTCCAGCTCGATACCGATGGAAAAGTCATTGCAGCGTTCACGCCCCTGATAGCAGGAAACACCGGCATGCCAGGCCCGCTTATCGAAAGGCACATACTGTACGATTTCGCCATCACGGCGGATCAAACAGTGCGCCGAGACCCGCAGCCCGGCAATATCGGCAAAATAAGGGTTAGCAGCGGGATCCAGGGTACCGGCAAACAGCGCATCGATCCATGGACCGCCAAACTCTCCGGGCGGCAGACTGATATTGTGCACCACCAACAGCGAGGGAATTTCTCCCTCCGGCCTTTCATCAAAATGAGGGGAATGCGCCCTGCGCGCATCGACCAGCCAGCCCTCTTTCAGCTGCATCCGTCCTTCTCCTTTCTGTGGAACCAGGCTGAGGTTCAGAGTAGCATGTTTCTCTGTCATGCTAATCAGCCATTTCGGAGTTTACTATGCCGACCCGTCGTTATAACCCCGACCGTCGACGTGAAGCACTACTGGAACGTATCAGTCTGGATATTCCTTTACTTGTCTCCCAGGCCCTGCGTGAGGATCTGGGCGGCGAAGTCGACCCTGACCAGGATATTACGGCTCAACTCTTGCCCGCCGACAGCCGCTCGCACGCGGTAGTGATTACCCGGGAAAATGGCGTATTCTGCGGACGCCGCTGGGTGGAAGAGGTGTTTATTCAGTTGGGTGGCGATGTGGAAGTCACCTGGAAAGTCGAGGATGGCGATACCGTTCAGGAAAATCAGCCACTGTTCGAACTGAAAGGGCCTTCCCGGGTTCTGCTGACGGGTGAACGCAGCGCGCTCAACTTTGTGCAGACCCTTTCTGGCGTCGCCAGCGAAGTACGATCCTATGTGGATCTGCTTAACGGCACTCATACCCAGCTGCTTGATACCCGTAAAACCGTTCCTGGCCTGCGTTCCGCCCTGAAATACGCCGTACAGTGCGGCGGCGGCGCCAACCACCGTCTGGGCCTGTCCGACGCGTTTCTGATTAAAGAAAATCACATCATCGCTTCTGGCTCCATTCGCCAGGCGGTTGAAAAAGCGTTCTGGCTGCACCCCGATGTACCCGTAGAGGTGGAAGTGGAATCGCTGGACGAGCTGGATCAGGCGCTAAAAGCCGGTGCCGATATCATTATGCTGGATAACTTCTCGGTAGAAGATATGCGCGAAGCCGTGAGCCGCGCCCATAATAAGGCCCAACTGGAAGTGTCCGGTAACGTCACCAAAGAGACCCTGCGGGAATATGCCCTGACCGGCGTTGATTACATCTCCGTCGGTGCCCTGACCAAACACATTCGTGCGCTCGATCTCTCCATGCGCTTTATCACTCCCTGATAGCAAACGCGCCCGGTTATGCGGGCGCGATTCCTTCCCCCTATGTAACCCGTGTAACGCCGCTAAGTTGTGCTGAAGCACGCTTCCCGTTCCCGTTTTTGCCATTCGCTAACCCCGCCATGACTCCTGCACAGTGAGCCCATTACCCGACTCACCACGGAGCTTCATATGCACAACCAGAAAGGCTTTACCCTGATTGAACTGATGGTCGTTATCGGGATCGTCGCCATTCTTAGCGCAGTCGGCATTCCGGCTTATCAGAACTACCTGCGCAAGGCTGCACTGACCGACATGTTGCAAACCTTCCTTCCCTTTCGTACCGCAGTTGAAATCTGTGCCCTTGAGCGCGGTGGACTATCCCCCTGCAGCGCCGGCACCAATGGGATCCCTGCACCAGCTACCAGCCGTTATGTAGAGAAAATGAGCGTGGCTCAGGGCGTTATCACACTGACCGGTAAAGAGAGCCTGACCGGCCTGACCGTTACCCTCACGCCACTCTGGAATAACGCTGAAGGCATAACGGGATGGAAGCGCGGCTGTAAGGTGGCGCAGGCCAATGCCCTGCAGGGCGCCTGCGAAGAAATTTTCCGCTTTGCGACGGAGTAATCATCATGTCCCCTGACGAGCTCGCCCAACTGTGCCGCCAGCATCAGACCGTACTGCTGGAAATGAACGAAAGCCGAATTCGGGTCGCAGTACCTGACCAGGTCCCTTCCGGACTGCTGGAAACCCTCAACTTCGCAGATAATCGCAGCGTGGAACTGGAGTACTGGAGCCGGGAGCGACTGGAAACATATCAGCACGCCCGGGAGAGCAGCACGCCGTTCAGCACCGTACCAAACAGTGCCGTGGAGCTGGTCAGCCACATGCTGGCCAAAGCGGTAACCCGCCGGGCCTCGGATATTCATATCGAACCGGGCGCAACCCAGGGCCGCATCCGCCTGCGCATCGACGGCGTACTCCATTCGCTAACCACTTTCCCGATAGAGATGGCTGGGGCGTTGGTGACCCGTCTGAAGGTACTCAGCAATCTGGACGTCGCCGAACGGCGCCTGCCCCAGGATGGCCAGTTCACGCTGACGGTAGAAAGCGAAGCGCTGTCATTAAGAATCTCCACCCTGCCCTGCCAGCACGGTGAAAAGGTGGTACTAAGACTGATGCGCAACAACAGCCATCCGCTAACGCCGGATGCGCTGGGTATGACGCCAGACGCCCTGAACTGCTTTCGCCAGGCGTTGCACAGCCCTCAGGGGCTGTTGCTGGTCACCGGCCCTACCGGCAGCGGCAAAACGCTAACGCTCTACAGCGGCCTGAACGAGCTGAATCAACCGGGCGTGAATATCTCAAGCGTAGAGGACCCCGTGGAAATTCCGCTGGAAGGCATAACCCAAACGCAGATTCATCCCCGAGCAGGACTCACCTTTCAGGCAGTACTCAGATCCCTGCTTCGTCAGGATCCGGATGTCATCATGGTCGGGGAAATCCGCGATGGCGAAACCGCAGAGATAGCCATTAAAGCGGCCCAGACCGGTCATCTGGTACTCTCCACGCTGCATACTCACTCGGCGGTTCAAACACTGACTCGCATGGAACAAATGGGCGTGGCCCGCTGGCAGATTGCCTCTGCCCTGCGGCTAATTATCGCCCAGCGCCTGGTGCGCCGCCTCTGTTCCCACTGCCGCATCCGGGGCGACACCGACATCGTGCTGCCGTCACATCTCTGGCCGCGACCGTTACCGGACTGGCAGCCACAGGGTTGTGAGCAGTGTTATGGTGGATTCTATGAACGCCACGCATTGTTTGAACTACTGCCAGTAGACGAAACCCTTCGCCAGGCGATTGCCAATGGCGTCTCGCAGGCAGAGCTTACCCAAATGGCGAACGGCCTGGGGCTGCCGGGCCTCCATGAGTGTGGTTTTCATGCCGTTGAGCAGGGGTTAACCACGGTTCAGGAACTGTGGCGGGTGTTAGGAGTGGCCCCGTGAACGCTATGCGTCTGTGGCGCTGGCAAGCGCTGGATGACGACGGCCAGCTATATTATGGCGTGATGATCGCCCGCCATCGCCGCGAAGCGCTGGCGCATCTGAATGAACGATTGCTCTGCCCCATACAGTTGCGCAGCGTTGCTTCTCCGGGGCGACGCTGCTGGCATCCGCAGCAGAAAATTCACTTTCTACGCCAGCTCGCGGCGCTATTACAGGCAGGGATAGCACTGGAGCAGGGATGTCGGCTGATAGCGCAACTTCATGAACTGGACGGCTGGCGGGCTCTATTGACGCAGATTGCAGAACAATTAGCCGCAGGCAAAACACTCAGCGATATCCTGGCCCACTGGTCCGGACTTTTCCCACCCCTGTTCATCGCGCTATTACGCACCGGTGAACAGACGGGACAACTGGCGGAATGCTGCGAACGCCTGGCCGATCAACAGGCACAACTCTATCAATTACGCCAAAAAACGCTCAGGGCGCTGCGTTATCCGCTATTTACACTGGCGGTCGCATTGCTGGTATGCGCAGGCCTGGTGGGATTCGTACTGCCGGAATTTGCCGCCATCTACCAGAGCTTCTCTGCCCCGCTTCCGGCTCTGACGCAGGGAGTCATTAACCTCTCGGCATGGCTGGTCCGGTATGGTCCGATACTGGTCGTCGCCATCGCCGCCCTTTTACTGTGCTGGCGATGGCTACGCCGCTATGAACGCTGGCAGGACAAAGAGCAGCGTATGCTGATGCGCCTGCCGCTGATTGCGCCACTGCTTCGTGGGCAGCGCCTGAGCCAGATCCATACCACGCTGGCATTAACCCAACGTTCTGGTCTCCCTCTGATGCAGGGGCTGGAGGCCGCCGGGTTAGCGCTCACCTCGCACTGGTGGCAGTCGCAGCTACAGCGTGTTCGCCAGCGTGTGACCGACGGTTCTCCCTTTTCTCAGGCGCTGGCGCAGGAACCAATTTTCACGCCGCTATGCGTGCAGCTTGTCCGCACCGGCGAGGAGAGCGGAACCCTGGACCTGATGCTGGAAAAGCTGGCGCAGTGGCATACCGAAAAAACGCGCGAACTGGCCGAAGGGTTGAGCAGTGCCCTGGAGCCCATTGTGATGGTTATTATGGGGGTACTGATCGGTACTCTGGTGATCGCCATGTACCTGCCGGTCTTTCGGCTGGGGGAGGCATTTGGAATGGGGTAATCGTCAGAAAAATAAATAAGGAAAATCAATTCATTGATTTTCGGCTGATAACCACGAAGAGGGAAAAACCACGTTTTTTTCCTCTTTGTCATCGACCTGAAAGGGCGCCTGAAGGCACCCTTTACACAGATTACAGACTGTTAAAGATCCGGTTTTCCTGTTCCTGAACCCGGATAAAAGTCGTGCGCTTGGTCAGCTCTTTCAGACGTTCAGCCCCTACATAGGTGCAGGCAGAACGCAGACCGCCAAGAATATCGCGGGCCGTATTTTCCACCGGGCCACGTAGCGGCAGCTTCACGGTTTTCCCTTCCGCCGCGCGGTATTGCGCCACGCCGCCGACGTGGCGGTTCATGGCCGAGGCGGAGCTCATGCCGTAGAACAGCATAAATTTCTCGCCGTTCTCTTCAACAATACTGCCGCCGCTCTCTTCGTGACCGGCCAGCATGCCGCCCAGCATCACAAAGTCAGCGCCGCCGCCAAAGGCTTTGGCCACATCGCCCGGCATGGTGCAACCGCCATCACTGACGATCTGGCCACCCAGGCCATGCGCGGCATCCGCACATTCAATCACGGCGGAAAGCTGCGGATAGCCCACCCCCGTTTTAACCCGGGTGGTACACACCGAACCAGGACCGATGCCGACCTTCACAATGTCGGCGCCGGAGAGAATCAGCTCCTCACACATTTCACCGGTGACCACGTTACCGGCACAGATCACTTTATCCGGCCAGGCTGCACGCGCTTTGCTGACGAAATGAACGAAATGCTCAGAGTATCCGTTAGCCACATCGATACAGATGAAATTCAGTGCCGGGGAAAGCGCCAGAATATCTTTGGTTTTCTGGAAATCGGTATCTGAAGTTCCGGTAGAGACCATCACGTGCTTCAGCACATCGGCGGAGGCCGAATCGACAAACTGGCTCCATGCCGCAACATCATAGTGCTTGTGCACTGCGGTCAGAATATCAAATTTGGCAAGCTGACGTGCCATTTCGAAGGTGCCGACGGTATCCATGTTGGCGGCAATAATGGGTACGCCAGACCACTTAATACCCGCATGCTTAAAGGTGAACTCGCGCTCCAGCTCGACTTCGGAGCGGCTTTTCAGGGTAGAACGTTTAGGGCGGATAAGAACGTCTTTAAAACCTAATTTCAGATCTTCTTCAATACGCATGAGCGGATTTTCCTGGGTTAATGGTGATGTTCGCTGTGATGACTTCGGCGGTACAACGACCTGGTCCAGTGACGCTATCATACGCACTAATAATGACGCCGCAAGACTGCGAAATTCTCCTTTTTTACGCTACAATCCCGGAAATTTACCTTAAAAACGGTCAGGTGCACGTATTCCTGTACCCTCCTGTCATCATCGGCAGGAAAAATTTCATCTATCCTTTTGATAATGCGTAACTTCCAGGTATCACCTTTATGAGCTATATCGTCGCCTTAACGGGGGGAATCGGCAGCGGAAAAAGTACCGTCGCCGATGCCTTTGCCGCACTGGGAATTGTCATTGTCGATGCCGACATGATCGCTCGCGAGGTTGTGGAACCCGGCGAACCGGCTCTGAGAGACATCCAGGCACATTTTGGCCCCGATGTTATAACTGCGGATGGCGCGCTCAATCGCCGAAAACTGCGTGAAATCGTCTTTGCCGAGCCGCAGGAAAAAGCCTGGCTGAATGCACTGTTACATCCGCTGATACAAAACCGTACCCGCGAAGCCATTGCCAGGGCTGGCTCCCCCTATGTACTCTGGGTGGTGCCGCTGCTGGTGGAAAATCAGCTTCAGAGCCGGGCCGATCGGGTTCTGGTCGTCGATGTTGCGCCAGAAACACAAATAGCCCGAACCATGAAGCGTGACGGCGTTACCCGCCATCACGCGCAACAGATTCTTGCCGCCCAGGCATCCCGGGAAACCCGGCTCTCTGTGGCGGATGACGTAATAAATAATGACGGCGACCCGCAGAACGCGGTTGCGGAAGTCACCCGCCTGCATCAACACTATCTGGCTCTGGCCAGGCAGGCAGCAGCACAGGAAAATGATTGATGCTCTCTCAACTCCTTTTTGAACACCCACTGAATGAAAAAATGCGTACCTGGCTGCGTATGGAGTTTCTGCTCAAGCAGATGGATGCCCTGCTGCCGGTTCAGGATCACGCCAGTGCGCTCCATCTGTTCCGTAACCTTGGCGATCTACTGGACGTTCTGGAGCGTGGTGAAGTGCGCACGGATATTCTTAAGGAGCTGGAACGCCAGCAGCGTAAATTGCAGGAGTGGGCAGCGGTTCCCGGCGTCGATCCCCAACGCATTAACGAGCTGCGTGCGCAATTACAGACCCTGGGCAGCACGCTGATGTCCGCCCCTCGCCCCGGTCAGGCGCTGCGGGAAGATCGCCTGATAGCGCTGGTACGCCAGCGCCTGAGTATCCCCGGTGGCTGCTGTAGCTTCGACCTGCCGACGCTGCATGTCTGGCTGGCTCAGCCTCAGGAGATGCGTGATACGTTGGTAAATGGCTGGCTTGCCTCACTGACGCCGCTGCGTCAGCCGCTGGATATGGCGCTGGAGCTCACCCGCAACGGCACACCGCTGCGCAAGCAGACCAGCCTGAACGGCTTTTATCAGGATAACGGCGAAGATGCGAATCTGCTACGGCTGCAGCTTGCTGCCGACAGCGGTCTGTATCCGCAGATTTCCGGTCACAAGAGCCGCTTCGCCATTCGCTTTGTGCCGCTGGACAGCGAGCGCGGAACAGTACCAGACCGTCTCGACTTCGAGTTGGCCTGCTGTTAAGAAGGAGATATAACGATGTCTGATACCACCGTAAACTGCCCCACCTGCGGCAAATCGGTTATCTGGGGCGAACAGAGTCCGTTTCGCCCCTTTTGCAGCAAGCGCTGTCAGCTGATCGACCTGGGCGAGTGGGCTGCGGAAGAAAAGCGAATTCCCAGCCAGGGCGATCTCACCGACAGCGATGACTGGAGCGAAAACGAACGCTTCGAATAGCGCCTGAAGCCCGCTTTACTCCGCCAGTAGCTGTTCAATAACCTGGACATTGGCTGGCGGAAAGGCGTCAATTTTCAGGGCATGCTGCGGGATCCATTCTCCAGGCTGCCCCTCCTTTCCCCAGGGTTCTCCCTGCCACGCATCCACCAGATAGAACCACAGCGTCACATGGCGATCGGGAAAGCTGTGCTCCAGTTTGCGGTAGAGCGCGTAGCGGCTGGCCTCAATGCCCACCTCTTCACTCAGTTCACGGACCAGCGCCTGTTCCGGGCTCTCTCCCTGTTCAATCTTACCGCCAGGAAACTCCCACTTATCACCCATATGGGCATCGGAGGCCCGACGGGTAATAAAAATCTGCCGCTCGGTATTGCGGATGATGCCGACGGCGATATTCAGCTGTTTCATCAATTTTTCCTGTAAAAAAGGGCGCAGCAAGCTGCGCCCTGAAACTGATGGCAAACCTGGGCCGAACAGGTTCGGCCAGAATCACCAGAAAAATAAACACGGAAAATCAATTCATTGATTTTCGGCTGATAACCACAAAGAGGGAAAAACCACGTTTTTTCCCTCTTTGTCATCAACCTGAGGACGCAGCAAGCTGCGCCCATCGTATCCTTTCCCTTCGGCTAAGGGAGAATTAGCTTAAGCGGCCATGGCACTGCTTATATTTCTTTCCGGAACCGCACGGGCAGGGATCGTTACGCCCGACTTTACGCTCCCCGGTCTGGGATGCGATAGCCTCGGCAGCGGCCTGCTGGTCGTCCTGATGGCTAAGCTGCTGCATCTGCGCCAGGCGCTCGGCCTCTTCGCGACGCTGCTGCTCCATCTCTTCCACCTCTTCCGGCATCCGTACCTGAACCTTGCTCAGGGTGCTGATAACTTCATACTTCAGAGATTCCAGCATTGCTGCGAACATGGAGAAGGATTCACGCTTGTACTCCTGCTTGGGATCTTTCTGCGCGTAACCACGCAGATGGATGCCCTGGCGCAGATAGTCCATGGCGGCAAGGTGCTCTTTCCACAGGGAATCGAGCGTTTGCAGCATCACGCCTTTCTCGAAGTGGCGCATCATCTCTTCGCCTACCACCTCTTCTTTCGCCTTATAGCTATCGATGGCGTTCTGCAGAATGCGCTCGCGCAGGGTCTCTTCGTGCAGCTCCGGCTCTTTATCCAGCCACTCGGCGATCGGCATATCCAGATCGAAGTCGTTTTTCAGACGTTCCTGCAGACCGGTCACGTCCCACATCTCTTCCAGCGACTGAGGCGGAATATGCGCGTCAATGGTCGCTTTAAAGACGTCTTCGCGAATGCTGCCGATGGTTTCGCTGATATCGGCCACGTCCAGCAGTTCGTTACGCTGGGTGTAAATCGCGCGACGCTGATCGTTAGCCACATCGTCATATTCCAGCAGTTGCTTACGGATATCGAAGTTGCGGCTTTCCACCTTACGCTGGGCGTTAGCAATAGCCTTGGTGACCCACGGGTGCTCGATGGCCTCGCCCGGCTTCATGCCCAGTTTTCGCATCATGCCAGAGACGCGATCGGACGCAAAAATACGCATCAGGGCATCTTCCATGGACAGGTAGAAACGGGAAGAACCCGCATCCCCCTGACGACCGGAACGCCCGCGCAGCTGGTTATCGATACGGCGCGATTCGTGGCGCTCGGTACCAATAATATGCAGACCACCTGATGCCAGCACCGCTTCGTGGCGCTTCTGCCACTCGGCCTTAATAGCTTCAATCTGGGCTTCATCCGGGTTTTCCAGCTGCGCCACTTCGCTCTGCCAGCTACCACCCAGCACGATATCGGTACCACGGCCCGCCATGTTGGTGGCAATGGTGACGGTACCAGGATAGCCGGCCTGAGCGACGATTTCCGCTTCGTGGGCGTGGAATTTCGCATTCAGCACGTTGTGCTTGATACCCGCTTTGGTCAGCTCTCGGGAAACCACTTCCGATTTTTCGATAGAGATAGTCCCCACCAGCACCGGCTGGCCATTGGCGGTACGCTCTTTAATATCTTCGGTAATCGCGACGATCTTGTCAGCTTCACTCATGTAGACCAGATCCGGCAGATCCTTACGAATCATCGGGCGGTTGGTCGGCACCACGATAGTGTCCAGCTTGTAGATAGAGCTGAATTCAAACGCTTCAGTGTCTGCAGTACCGGTCATCCCCGCCAGTTTCTGGTACAAACGGAAATAGTTCTGGAAGGTGATCGACGCCAGGGTCTGGTTCTCGTTCTGAATATCCACCCCTTCTTTCGCTTCCACCGCCTGGTGCAGACCGTCTGACCAGCGACGACCCTGCATGGTACGACCGGTGTGTTCGTCGACGATAATAACTTCGCCATCCTTCACGATGTAGTCCACATCGCGAGTGAACAGCGCATGGGCGCGCAGCGCTGCCGTCACGTGGTGCATCAGCATAATGTTAGTCGGCGAGTAAAGTGACTCGCCCTCTTCCATAATGCCCTCGTTCACCAGCAGCTCTTCTACCAGCACCAGACCGCGCTCAGTCAGGTTCACCTGACGAGATTTTTCATCAACGGAGAAGTGGCCTTCACCCTGGAAAGTGTCGGAGTCCTCTTTTTCCTGACGAATCAGGTTCGGGATGATTTTATCCACACGGCGATAGAGGTCGGAGCTATCTTCCGCCGGGCCGGAAATAATAAGCGGAGTACGGGCTTCGTCGATCAGAATGGAGTCAACTTCGTCCACCAGCGCGTAGTGAAGCTTGCGCTGAACGCGCTCTTCCGGGCTGAACGCCATGTTGTCACGCAGGTAGTCAAAACCGTATTCGTTGTTGGTGCCGTAGGTGATATCGGCAGCATAGGCCTCACGCTTGGCCGGCGCCGGCATTCCCGGCAGGTTGATGCCGACGGAAAGCCCCAGGAATTCGAACAGCGGGCGGTTGTTTTCGGCGTCACGCTGGGCCAGATAGTCGTTGACGGTCACCACGTGCACGCCTTTGCCGGTCAGGGCATTCAGGTAGGCGGGCAGCGTCGCGGTCAGAGTTTTACCTTCACCGGTACGCATCTCCGCGATGCAGCGTTCGTTCAGCACCATACCGCCCAGCATCTGGACATCAAAGTGACGCATGCCGAATACCCGCTTACTGGCTTCGCGGACCACCGCAAAGGCTTCCGGTAGCAGAGATTCCAGGGACTCATCCTTTTCCAGGCGCGCGCGGAATTCCGCCGTCTTGCCTTTCAGCTCTTCGTCGGAGAGTTTTTCCAGCTCCGGCTCAAGGCTGTTAATCTTCGCCACCTGCTTGCGCATGCGGCGCAGGGTACGATCGTTGCGACTACCAAATACTTTCGTTAATAACTTAATTAGCATGATAATAAAATCTCAGACGCCTCATTACGGCGGGGTAATAGAATGAAAAAAAACAGATAACCCGATTAAACGAGGCGCTGAGGTCCGGCGCGAATACCGCGAACCTGGCTCAGCCAGTTTTTCACGCTAAAGCGATGCGCGGGAGGAAAGGCGGACAGTCGCGTGCTGCGGACAGCCGGAGGTTTGCCCTGTAGGGTAAGCAACGCGCTTAACGTATCCAGTAGCGCGAATTGCTGTGCCTTCAGGGGAAGCGGTGCCTCTGTCGTCGGCAGCGCCTGAGGCGCCATCGCGAAAGAGAGATGGCGAATAACCGTACGAAGGGCGTGCTGATGCCAGTAGTCGACGCTGAAAGAGGTGCGGCGATTAGCATCCTGTAGCAAAACCAGACTGGAAAAATCCAGCGTCGGACGACGTTCCGGATTACTGGCTGCGGCTTCTGCCTGAGGTCCTGTACCTGCGTCATTGTTCGGCGCGGGCAGGCCAAGACTGGCCGCGACCATCCCCAAAAGGAGATGCGGCCAGAAATATCGCCTGCCGAATTGTCGCCATCGAACAAGGATGCCAATCACTCAAGTCACCAGAAGTTTAATAGACAGATGGGCGCAGCCCGCATTTCAGAACGTGAAAATTTGTGCCAGATAGTACCATCAATCCCGCCTGGCGGCATCTGTAATCATCGGGTGCCCGACGCGGATCGCGTAATAAAAAAGCAGTTGCGTCGTCAGCCAAAGAAAATAGCGTTGAGAGGAAATGGGGAGACAGGCAAGACAAAAACGACTGGTTCCCCTGGCCGGAGAGAGTGCCAGGTAAACCAGCCGTCTTTTTAAGTCAGGCGCGTTGTGTTACGCCAGGACCAGCGACGGTGCTTTGAATGCTACCGGAAGTTCGGCTTCGTCCTCGAAGGTCACATACTCCCAGGCTTCCTGTTTTGCCAGAACGGCCTGCAGAAGTTTGTTATTCAGTGCATGCCCAGACTTATACGCAGTGAACGCACCAATAATGTTGTGACCGCACATGAACAGATCGCCAATGGCATCCAGCATTTTATGACGCACGAATTCGTCTTCAAAACGCAGGCCATCTTCATTCAGCACGCGGTAATCGTCGACGACGATAGCGCAATCAAAGCTGCCGCCCAGGCACAGGCCGCGGGACTGCAGATATTCGATATCGCGCATAAAGCCGAAGGTACGCGCGCGGCTGATCTGCCGCGTAAAGGCGTCGGCCGAGAAATCCATGCGGTAACGCTGGTTGCTGGAATCAATCGCCGGATGGTTAAAGTCGATGGTAAAGTCCAGCGAAAAACCATTGTACGGTTTGAATTCAGCCCATTTGTCACCATCCTCAACCCGGACGGTCTCTTTAATGCGGACGAATTTCTTAGCCACATTCAGTTCATCAATGCCAGCATCCAGCAGCAGATAAACAAAGGGCGCGGCGCTGCCATCCATAATCGGAATTTCCGGCGCATTGACTTCAACAATAATGTTGTCAATGCCCAGACCGGCCAGAGCGGCATTCAGGTGCTCGACGGTGGAAATCCGCACGTCATGCTCGTTCACCAGGCAAGTGCAGAGCATGGTATCCCGCACGGATTTGGCATCTGCCGGAAAATCAACCGGTGGATTCAAGTCTGTGCGACGATAGATGACCCCGGTATTGGCCGGCGCAGGGCGCAACGTCAGCGTGACTTTCTTGCCGGTATGTAAACCGACACCTGTCGCCTGAACGATACGTTTTAATGTCCGTTGTTTGATCATCGTTTTATCTCGCCAAATTACTCATCCAACCGAAAGTGTACATCACAATCGGTGGGGCATTGTAGCACATCGGGCTATAAAACCCAAACTTCCGGTTAATTCTTAATCCGCCTGCTTACGCAGAAACGCCGGGATATCAAGATAATCCGGTTCTTTTGCCGCCTGACCGCTGTTGTCGTTGACCACTTTAGCGACGGTTTTCTGCTCCTGAGTCAGCGGAGACATACCGTGCTGCTGGTAACGATCCATCACCGGCTGCTGTACCTGCTGCTGCTGTTTGGTCACCAGGGTAATTTCCGGACGCTTGTCCATACCGATACCGGTCGCGACGACGGTAACACGCAGTTCGTCATTCATATCCGGATCCAGTGAGGTACCAATAACCACGGTGGCGTTGTCGGAGGCAAACGCGCGGATGGTGTTACCCACGGTTTCAAACTCATCCAGACGCAGGTCGAAGCCAGCGGTGATGTTGACCAGAACGCCACGCGCGCCGGACAGGTCGATATCTTCCAGCAGCGGGCTGGAGATCGCCATTTCGGCCGCTTCTTCGGCACGGTCTTCGCCATTGGCAACGCCGGAGCCCATCATCGCATAGCCCATTTCGGACATCACGGTACGAACGTCCGCAAAGTCGACGTTCATCAGACCCGGACGGGTAATCAGTTCGGCAATACCCTGCACTGCGCCTTTCAGCACGTCGTTAGCGGCGCCGAAGGCGTCCAGCAGAGAGATGCCGCGGCCCAGTACTTTGAGCAGCTTATCGTTCGGAATAGTGATCAACGAGTCCACGTGCTTGGACAGTTCGGTAATCCCCTGCTCCGCGAAAGCCATACGCTTCTTGCCTTCAAAATTGAACGGCTTGGTCACAACGGCCACGGTCAGGATCCCCAGGTCTTTGGCTACTTCAGCCACGACCGGTGCTGCACCCGTACCGGTACCGCCACCCATGCCCGCTGCGATAAACACCATGTCCGCACCTTCCAGCGCGGCGCGCAGCGCCTCGCGGTCTTCATCGGCCGCGTTGCGTCCCACTTCCGGGTTCGCCCCTGCGCCCAGACCTTTGGTAATGCCGTTACCAATCTGGATGGTCTGCCCTACCGCCGTCTTACGCAATGCCTGAGCATCGGTATTGACTGCGAAGAACTCTACGCCTTCGATGCGCTCGCGCACCATGTGCTCTACGGCGTTGCCGCCGCCGCCACCGACGCCGATGACTTTAATCACCGCGTCGTTGGTTAGTTCCATAGGTTCAAACATAGTTTCTCTCCGTTTTGTGCCTGTCGCCTGAGACCGCTAATTTTCTACGGTCTCTTAAAAAAATTAAAACTCTTTTCTCAGCCAGGTGTTGATTCGCTTAATCCATGAACCGACTGATGCTCGTTTCTCTACTTCCGCCTCACCGCTCAGATGGGACTCTTTCCCGTAATGCAGCAGTCCGACAGCCGTTGAATAGTAAGGCTCCTGGGCATAATCCGTCAGCCCGGTAATATTGAGCGGCTGCCCGATACGCACCTGCGTATGGAAGACACGCTGCGCGCAGGCGGCCAGTCCTTCAATTTGTGCAGCACCGCCGGTCAGAACGATACCCGCCGCCAGATGATGTTTCACACCCTGCTGGCGCAGTTGCTCCTGCAGTTGCAGAATCTCTTCATTCACTAAATTAAGCAGCTCGGTATAACGCGGCTCAATCACTTCAGCCAGCGTCTGCCGCTGCAAGCTACGCGGCGGTCGGCCCCCAACGCTTGGGACCTCCACGCTCTCGTCTTTGCCAACCAGCGAACCCAGCGCACAGCCATGGCGCACTTTAATCGCCTCCGCGTCGCTCGGCGGCGTGCCGAAGGCATATGCGATATCGCTGGTCACCACATTCCCGGCGTAGGGAATAACCTTAGTGTGACGCAGCGCGCCGCCAGTATAGACGGCCATATCCATTGTACCACCGCCGATATCAACGACGCAGACACCCAGCTCACGTTCATCCTCGGTCAGGACCGAATAACTCGCCGCCAGACCCGCGAAAATAAGTTGGTCAACTTTCAGGCCGCAACGTTCCACGGCTTTAACAATGTTTTTCGCCATATCGTTATGGCAGGTAATCAGGTGCACCTTTGCCTGCATCCTGACCCCGGAAAGTCCTACCGGATTCTTAATTCCTTCCTGGTAATCGATAGCATATTCCTGAGGAATAACGTGAAGAACCCGGTGTTCATCGCGTACGCGTACCGATTTTGCGGTGTGGACGACGTTTTCCACGTCCTCCTGAGTCACCTCTTCTTCAGAGATCGGCACCATACCAATCTCGTTCTGGCAGCTGATATGCTTACCCGAAAGCGCCAGATAGACCGAGGAGATCTGGCAATCAGCCATCAGTTCGGCCTGATCGATGGCGCGCTGTACGCACTTCACCACCGATTCCAGATCGTTAACACCGCCTTTATCCATACCCCGCGACGGGCAACTGCCCACGCCAATGATATTCACAATACCGTCGGGCAGAACTTCCCCTACTAAAGCGGCCACCTTCGCAGTGCCAATCTCCAGTCCTACTACCAGTTTTCTGTCCGTCGATTTAATCATCGTTGCTCTGCCTGTGCCTGATTCTGTTGTTGATTAAGTTCCTCGACAGGGGCCGGCGCCCAACCGACCGCTGCGCCTGAGTCATAGCGCAGATCGACGGTGCTGATAATCTTGCCGTCGGTCTGTGCCTGCTGTTGCAGAACCGGGTAGAGTTCCACAAAGCGATTCAGACGTTTCATCGTATCGCCCCGACCCAGATTGAGCTTAATATCGTTATTAAGCGTTAAGACCCAGGAACGACGGGCGGTCATTGCCGCCTCTTTCAACGTAAATCTGGCTTTCGCCAGCACTTCACTCATATCGCGGTAGCCCGTAAGCACCTCTTTTTCGCTACCTTCCGGGCCGAAAAGCTTCGGCAACGTCTGGTTACGGGTGCGGGACGCGGGCACGCTGAAGGAGTTTCCCGCAGCGTCAACCATATGCTGGTCATTCCACCGCGCCATGGGCACATATTCAACCAGATGAATCTTCAATTCGTCCGGCCATTGCTTTCTGACGCTCGCCTGCTTAATCCACGGCAGGCGCTCAATCTGTTGCTGGATGATGTTCACATCCTGCGTCATAAAGGTACCAGGCGCCCCCAGCGACATTATCGACTGGCGAATATCATCGTTGCGCGTGTAGTGGCGCTCCCCGGTGACCACCAGCTTCGACAGCGGCAAACGCTGAGCGTCTTCCATCCATCCGATGACCATCCAGCCGCCAATCACGACCGACATCACCACCGCCAGCAAAAAAATAATGCCCGCCAGGTGCGTACCGTTGTTGCGGCCGGAGGATTTTTCTTCTTCCTCCCGGGGGCGAGTATTCAGAGCAGCCTGAGACATATCAGTCCGCCAGTTCCAGAATACGCGCCACCAGCTGCGGGAAGCTCATCCCCGCCTGGCGCGCCGCCATCGGCACCAGGCTGTGGCTGGTCATACCGGGCGCGGTGTTGACTTCCAGCAAACGGAAACTGCCGTCGCTGTCTTCCATCACGTCCACGCGCCCCCAGCCGCTGCAACCCAGAACCTGCCAGGCTCGGATAGCCAGATCCTGCAGTTCCGCCTCACGCTCATCGCTCAGTCCCGCCGGGCAAAAGTACCGGGTATCGTCCGACAGATATTTGGCTTCATAATCATAAAAGATGCCTGCCGGCTGAATACGGATAGAAGGCAGCGTCTCTTCCCCCAGCACCGCCACGGTATACTCCGGGCCACTCAGCCATTTTTCGACCAGCACTTCGTCGTCGTATTTAAACGCCAACTCCAGCGCATCCGCCAGTTCATCGGCGGTAGTCACTTTCGACATACCAACGCTCGATCCTTCGCGGCTGGGCTTAATAATCACCGGCATTCCCAACGCGGCGACCTGGATTGCCAGGCTCGCCGTAAAACCGTCATGCGCGTTCAGCGTCACCGAAGGCGCTACCGGCAATCCGGCACCCTGCCATAACAGCTTGGTGCGCTGTTTATCCATAGTGATGGCAGAGGCCATCACACCGCTACCGGTATAGGGCATCCCCATCAAATCCAGCATGCCCTGCAGCGTGCCATCTTCACCACCGCGCCCGTGTAGCGCGATAAAGACCCTGTCGTAACCCTCTTCTTTCAGCGAGGTAACGGGGATATCCCGCGGATCCACGGCATAGGCGTCGATACCCGCCTCGCGCAGGCCAGCCAGTACCGCGCTTCCGGACTGCAGTGAAACTTCACGCTCTGCCGAACTTCCCCCCAGCAGGACGGCAACTTTTTCAACCATGTTGATCCTCCTCCTGAGTTTGGGGTTGCAATTTGATTTCAGCCAGTTTTTTCGCAATTTTCCCGACGTTCCCGGCACCTTGCACCAGGATCAAGTCATTTCCCGTCAGAACTGGCGCCAGGATCGAGGCTACCTGTTCTGCGTCCGGCACCAGGATCGGATCCACCATGCCGCGACCGCGAATGGTGCGACATAGCGAGCGGCTATCGGCGCCCGGAATCGGCGCTTCACCGGCCGAATACACCTCCAGCATCAGTAATGCGTCCACCTGCGACAGCACCCCGGCGAAGTCATCATAGAGATCCCGGGTACGGGTATAACGGTGCGGCTGGAAGACCATCACCAGATTTTTATCCGGCCAGCCAGCGCGCGCGGCCTTAATGGTGGCATCCACCTCCGTCGGATGGTGGCCATAGTCATCCACCAGCATGGCGCTGCCCGTTTTGCCGTTCACCGGCGCCAGCGGATACTCGCCCAGGAAGTCGAAACGCCGCCCGGTGCCCTGGAAGCTCTCCAGAGCCCGCAGAATGGCCTCATCGTCGATGCCTTCCTCGGTCGCCACCGCCACCGCCGCCGCCGCGTTCAGCGCGTTATGGCGCCCGGGTGCGTTAAGCTGTACTGCAATGGCGGGTTTATCCTGGCGCACCAGGGTAAACAGACCACAGGCGCCGTTCTGCCGGTAATCTTCAATCCGCACGTCCGCATCATCGCTAAAGCCGTAGGTGGTCACATGACGCCCTACTCGCGGCAGCAACTCGCGAATGACCGCATCGTCAACACACATCACCGCACGACCGTAAAACGGCAGGTTATGCAGAAAGTTAATAAACGTCTGCTTCAGATTCTCGAAGTCGCCCTGATAGGTATCCATATGGTCGGCTTCGATATTGGTGACCACCGCCACCATCGGCTGCAGATGCAGGAAGGAGGCATCGCTCTCATCCGCTTCCGCAATCAGGTAACGGCTGCAACCCAGTCGCGCATGGGTACCGGCCGACTTCACCAGACCACCATTAACAAAGGTGGGGTCCAGTCCCGCCTCCGCATAAATACTTGCCACCATAGCCGTGGTGGTGGTTTTTCCATGGGTACCGGCAATCGCGATACCGTGGCGAAAACGCATCAGTTCCGCCAGCATCTCGGCCCGGCGAATCACCGGGATGCGCAGCTCATGGGCCGCAACGATCTCAGGGTTATCCTGAGTGATGGCAGATGACACCACTACCACGCTCGCATCCCGCACGTTTTCCGGGCGGTGATGGAAATAGATCGTTGCGCCGAGCTCAGACAACTGCCGGGTAACCGGGTTCGGCGCCAGATCGGAACCGCTGATCTGGTAGCCTTCATTCGCCAGCACTTCCGCGATGCCGCCCATGCCGGCCCCGCCGATGCCAACGAAGTGTATGTGCCGGACGCGACGCATCTCGGGCACGATTGAACGCAGTTTCGCCAGTTGTTGTGTATTCATTCTTTAATACCCACGGCGCAATCAGCGCCTTACCTCTTAAATATCACTCCGGGGCACAAAATCGCGCCCGAATCATCAGGCCAGCGCCGCAGCGCTAACCTCCTTCGCCACGCGCTCCGTAGCATCCGGAATCGCGGCCGCACGCGCACGTCCGGCCATAGTCAATAAGGTTGCGCGGTCCCAACCTGCCAGGGTTTCCGCTACCGCATCTACCGTGAACTGCGGCTGTTCCAGGATCTTCGCCGCTCCCGCTTTTTCAAGCGGCAGCGCATTCCAGTACTGCTGGCGATCTTTGTGCTGGAAGGGGACAAACAGCGCCGGTACGCCAGCGGCCGCGATCTCACTGACCGTCAAGGCGCCAGAGCGGCAGACCACCACATCGGCCCATCCCCAGGCCTGAGCCATATCGTCAATAAACTCCGCAATCCGGTGTTGGGGCTGACCCGCCTCAGCATAGGCCCGCTCCACTTCCTGCTGCGCGCCCTTACCGGTCTGATGCCAGATAGTCACGCTCTCGCCCAGCCGTGCCGCCACCTGCGGCATTGTCTGGTTCAGAATGCGCGCCCCCTGAGAGCCGCCAATCACCAGAATCCGTACCGGACCTTCGCGATCCGCGAAGCGTACTTCGGGGGCAGGCAGCGCTAATACATCGCTGCGTACCGGGTTACCAACCACTTCCGCATTGGGAAAAGCGCCCGGAAATGCCTGCATCACCGTACGGGCAATCTTCGCCAACCACTTGTTGGTAAGGCCGGCAATGCCGTTCTGTTCATGCAGCACCACCGGAATGCCCAGCGACCAGGCAGCCAGACCGCCAGGGCCAGAAACATAACCGCCCATACCCAGCACCACATCCGGCTTAAAGTGCTTCATAATGGCCCGCGCCTGACGCCAGGCGTTAAAAATACGCAGCGGCGCCAGCAGTTGAGCCTTCAGCCCTTTGCCGCGCAGCCCGGAAATACGGATAAAATCGATCTCAATACCGTGTTTCGGTACCAGGTCCGCCTCCATTCGGTCCGCGGTGCCCAGCCAGCGAATCTCCCAGCCCTGGGAATGTAAATGGTGCGCGACTGCCAGGCCCGGAAATACGTGCCCGCCAGTACCACCCGCCATCACCATTAACCGCTTCGTCATCGCGTAGCACCTCTTGTCACCGCCTGGCCTTTGGCCAGCCGGGTTTCATAATCAATTCGCAGCAGCATCATAATGGCCGTCGACATGATCAGCAGACTCGAACCACCGTAACTGATCAGCGGCAGGGTCAACCCTTTGGTCGGTAGCATACCGGCCGCGGCACCCACGTTGACCAGCGCCTGGAAGCTAAACCAGATGCCGATAGAGCAGGCCAGGAAGCCAGCGAAACGCTGGTTCATATCCAGCGCTTTGCGCCCTATCGACATAGCGCGAAAGGCCACGAAGAATACCATCAAAAGCGCCAGCACCACACCGATATATCCCAGCTCCTCACCGATGATGGAGAAGATAAAGTCGGTGTGCGCTTCGGGCAGATACTCCAGTTTCTGAACCGAGTTCCCCAGCCCCTGTCCCCAGAATTCGCCGCGCCCGAAAGCCATCAGCGACTGGGTCAGCTGGTAACCGCTGCCGAAGGGATCTTCCCAGGGGTTCCAGAAGGAGGTCACACGCCGCATACGGTAGGGTTCCGCCAGGATCAGCAGGACCACCGCCGCAATCCCCATACCGATAATGGCCAGGAACTGCCACAGCTTGGCGCCTGCCAGAAACAGCATGGCCAGCGTGGTCACAAACAGCACCACCACGGTACCGAGGTCCGGCTGTGCCAGCAGCAGCACCGCCATCACCAGAATCACGCCCATCGGCTTCAGGAAGCCGCGCAGGTTGTTACGCACCTCGTCAACCTTACGCACCAGGTAGTTCGCCAGGTAACAGAACAGAGACAGCTTGGTAAACTCCGCGGGCTGAATACGCAGCGGCCCCAGCGAGATCCAGCGCGAGGCCCCGTTAACCGAGCTCCCCACCACCAGCACGATCAACAACATCGCGATCGAGGCCAGAAGCATCACGGCGCTGTAGCGCTGCCAGAACGCCATTGGCAGACGCAGCGTCACCATCGCCAGCAGAAAAGCCAGCAGCAGGTAGATAGCATCACGCTTGGCGAACAGGAAAGGATCGTCCGCCAGACGCTGTCCCACGGGCATTGAGGCCGAAGTCACCATAATGAAGCCGATAGCCGCCAGACCGAAGGTCAACCACAGCAGCACGCGATCGTAGAGCACCATGCTGTTGTCGTCCGCTTCGCGGGAGCCCATCACCCAGCCCCTGAGCGCGGTAAAGAGCCATGCCAGCAACGCGCCAATAGCGCCGCCGCCCGGTATATGTGGCATACGCGGCATTCTCAGGCGCGGGAGAGAGAGTCGCATCAGCCTAACTCCTTCGCCAGTTGCGTGAAGCAGTCTCCACGCTGTTCAAAATTTTTAAACTGATCGAGACTGGCGCAGGCTGGTGACAGCAGCACTGTATCGCCGGGGCGAACCCTTGGAGCGATCAGGCGCATTGCCTGCTCCATGGTTTCGGTCTGCTCCGCAATCTCCGGGCGCAGCGCCGCCAGCTCGCCGCCATCGCGGCCAAAGCAGTAGAGACGGATACGGTCGCCCTGCAGAAAACGGTTCAGCGGCGCGAAATCCGCCGATTTTCCGTCTCCGCCCACCAGTAGATGCAAGGTGCCGGTTACCCGCAGGCCGCTCAGGGCCGCCTCAGTACTGCCCACATTGGTCGCCTTCGAATCATTAATCCAGCACACATCGTTATGATTGAGCACCAGTTGGAAGCGGTGCGGCAGCCCCCCGAAGGTCGTCAGCGCCAGCAAGCTGCTGGACCGGGGCAACGCTACCGCATCCGCCAGCGCCAGCGCCGCCAGCGCGTTGGTATAGTTATGCTGCCCGACAAGCTGCATCTCATTGACGTTCAACACTTTTTCGCCACGCGCCCGCAGCCAGGTGTCGCCCTGCTGGTGATTAAGGTGATAATCCCCCACGTCCACCCCAAAGCTGATGCAGCGCTCATCGGCGCCGCGCACCGGCATGGTCAGGGCATCGTCAGCGTTAACGACGCAGACGTCCGCGTTTTCATAGATACGCAGCTTGGCGCCACGATACTGCTGCAAACCAAGCGGATATCTGTCCATATGATCTTCGGTCACATTCAGTACCGTGGCCGCCGCCGCTTTCAGGCTGGATGTGGTCTCCAGCTGGAAGCTGGATAGCTCCAGCACGTAGAGCTCGCGCTCGGCATCCAGCAGCATCAGCGCCGGTAAACCGATATTGCCGCCCACGCCGACGTTAACGCCGGCGGCTTCCGCCATTTCACCCACCATGCGGGTGACGGTACTTTTACCGTTAGAGCCGGTGATAGCGACAATAGGGGCCTGCGCCTCACGGCAGAACAGTTCGATATCGCCGACGATCTCGACACCGGCATCGGCAGCGGCAACCAGTGCTGGCGTTGCCAACGCAATACCCGGGCTGGCAACAATCAGATCCGCTTCCAGTAACCAGACTTCATTCAGACCACCCAGGTGACGTTCGATTTCCGGCGCCAGCTTGTCCAGTCCGCCGGGCGAAGTACGGGTATCCATAACGCGCGGCGTAACGCCGCGCGCCCGGAAAAAGTCCACGCAGGAGAGCCCGGTCAGGCCCAGGCCGATAATGACTACCTTTTTCCCCTGGTAATCCGCCATCGTTAACGTACCTTCAGCGTCGCCAGCCCAATCAGGACCAGCATCAGTGAAATAATCCAGAACCGCACGATAACTCGCGGCTCCGGCCAGCCTTTCAGCTCATAGTGGTGATGGATAGGCGCCATCCGGAAAATGCGCTGACCGCGTAGCTTAAAGGAGCCTACCTGCAGAATGACCGACAGCGTCTCCACCACGAAGACTCCACCCATAATGACCAGCAGAAATTCCTGACGCAGCAGCACCGCAATCACGCCCAGCGCACCGCCCAGTGCCAGCGAGCCCACATCGCCCATAAAGACCTGCGCCGGATAGGTGTTAAACCACAAGAAACCCAGCCCCGCGCCAACAATGGCCGTACAGACAATCACCAGTTCCCCCGCGTGACGCAGATAGGGAATGTGCAGATAACCGGCGAAGTTCATGTTCCCGGTGGCCCAGGCCACCAGCGCAAAGCCTGCGGCAACCAGTACCGTCGGCATTATCGCCAAACCATCCAGACCGTCCGTCAGGTTTACCGCATTCCCGGTACCGACAATCACAAAGTAGGCCAGCAGAATGTAGAAAATCCCCAACTGGGGCATCACATCTTTAAAGAACGGCACCACCAGTTCGGTGGCAGGGGTTCCTTTGCCGGTAATATAGAGAACGAAAGCCACCACCAGCGCAATGGCGGACATCCAGAAATATTTCCAGCGGGCCACCAGCCCTTTGGTGTCTTTACGCACGACTTTGCGGTAATCATCCACGAAGCCCACAATGCCATACCCCACCAGCACGAACAGCACGCACCAGACGTAGGGGTTGGAAGGATAGGCCCACATCAGTACGGAGATCACAATCGACGTCAGGATCATAAGCCCGCCCATGGTCGGGGTCCCGCGTTTGCTGAAGTGGGACTCCGGACCGTCGTTACGGACCACCTGACCGAAAGAGAGCTCCTGCAGGCGGGCGATCAGTCGCGGCCCCATCCACAGAGAGATAAACAGCGCTGTCAGCAGGCTGAGGATGGCCCTGAACGTCAGGTATGAAAAGACGTTGAAGCCAGAATAAAATTGGACCAGATGTTCGGCCAGCCAGACTAACATGTCCCCTTCTCCTGTATTGCTTGCACCACCTGTTCCATGGCAGCGCTACGTGAACCTTTCACTAAAATTGTTACCGCGGCATTTCCGGCCAGCAGCGTTTTCAGACGCGCTACCAGAGCCTGTTTATCATTAAAATGTTCGCCCACGCCGCTCGCATGGCTCAGCGCCTGACTCAGAACGCCTACGCTCAACACCTTATCGATTCCCGCAGCACGAGCCGCATCGCCCACCTGACGGTGGCACGCCTGTGCTTCGCTTCCTAACTCGCCCATATCGCCCACCACCAGTACGCGCTGGCCCGGCATTTCCGCCAGAACCTGCACCGCAGCAGTCATTGAGCCCACATTGGCGTTATAGCTATCGTCCAGCAGCAGTTGATTTTCTGAAAGAACAATCGGGAACAGGCGCCCGGGAACCGCTTTCAACTGCGCCAGCCCCTGCTGCACGGCCTGGGGTGCGGCGCCAACCGCCATCGCCAGCGCCGTCGCTGCCAGCGCGTTAGCAATGTTATGGCGACCCGGCAGCGGCAGCGTCACCTCAAAGGTTCCATCGGGGGTATTCAGCATAAAGTGAGTGCCATCAGCGCGAATCCGCACGTCGCTGGCGCTAAAATCACAGCCCGCCGCGTCGGGAGAAAAGCGCCAGGTGCGGCGATTGCCGATGATCCCGCGCCAGTTTTCCAGATCGTTGCTGTCAGCGTTGATAATCGCCGTCCCTTCGGAAGACAGACCTTCAAAGATCTCCCCCTTCGCCTTCGCGACACCAGCCAGCGAGCCGAAACCCTCCAGATGCGCCGCCGCCAGGTTATTGACCAGCGCCGCTTCCGGCCGCGTCAGGCTGGTGGTCCAGGCGATTTCACCCTGATGGTTCGCCCCCAGCTCAATCACCGCGTATTGATGTTCCGGCGCCAGACGCAGCAGCGTCATCGGCACGCCGATATCATTGTTCAGATTGCCCTCGGTATAGAGAGTGTTGCCACACTGGCGCAGAATCGCCGCGGTCATCTCTTTTACCGAGGTTTTACCGGAAGAGCCGGTCAGGGCCACAATCCGGGTCGGTACCTGCTGGCGCACCCAGGCGGCCAGCAGCCCGAAGGCGTGGCGGCTATCTTCAACCACCACCTGCGGCGCCTTAACGGCAAGCTCGCGGCTCACCAGTAGCGCACCCGCGCCGCTTTCCAGCGCCCGGTCGACAAAATCGTGGGCGTCGAAACGCTCGCCCTTCAGCGCGACAAACAGACAGCCCGGCGTGACTTTACGCGTGTCGGTAGTCACCGCCTCGATGACACCATCGGCGCCGACCAGACGACCATTAACCGCCTGCGCCAGCTGGCTCAGTGACAGGCTAATCATGCCCCCCCCCCCAGCAGTCGCGCGACGGTGACGCGATCCGAATAGTCCAGACGGCGATTGCCAACTACCTGATAGTCTTCGTGTCCTTTCCCGGCCACCAACACCACATCGTCGGCTCCTGCCTGCATAATGGCGTTAGTCACCGCTTCGGCACGCCCCGCCACCACTCGGGCAAGCCCGGCATCGGTCATACCGGCCAGGATATCCTCTACGATGGCCCGCGGCTCTTCGGTACGCGGGTTATCATCTGTTACCACCACCCGGTCTGCGAACTCTTCAGCCACGGCGCCCATCAAAGGACGTTTACCTTTGTCGCGATCGCCACCGCAGCCAAAGACGCACCATAGCTGGCCTTTACAGTGCAGACGCGCCGCTTCCAGCGCTTTTTCCAGCGCATCCGGCGTGTGCGCATAGTCCACCACCACGGTCGGTTTACCGGGCGCCGCGAAAACTTCCATGCGACCACACACCGGTTGCAGTCGTGCGGAGCTCTCCGTCAGTTTCTCCAGCGGATAGCCCAGCGCCAGTAGCGTCGCCAGTGCCAGCAACAGGTTGCTGACGTTAAAAGCCCCCATCAGACGACTTTCGATTTCGCCCTCGCCCCAGCTCGAACTGAAGCGGATGGTGGCGCCGCTATCGTGGTAATCGACGCCGGTTGCTTTCAACCAGCGGCCATGACCGTTCGGGTTAACCCGGTCTTCCATCGAAACCGCTACCGCGTCCGGCAGTTGTTCCAGCCAGCGCTGACCGGTTTCATCATCGGCGTTGATAATCGCCTGACCGTAGTGATGGTTGGAGAAGAGCTGCCATTTGGCCTCTTCGTAATGCGCCATATCACCGTGATAGTCGAGGTGATCGCGGCTCAGGTTGGTGAAGACAGCGGCCGCAAAATGCAACGCGGCAACGCGATGCTGTACCAGGCCGTGAGAAGACACTTCCATCGCAGCCAGGGTCGCGCCCTGACTTTTCAGACCAGCCAGTACCTGCTGCACATCTACCGCTGAACCGGTGGTATTTTCGGTCGGCGCCACGTGGCCGAGCAGCCCGTTACCTACCGTCCCCATTACCGCGCTGGTTTCCCCCATCAACTGCGCCCACTGAGCCAACAGCTGCGTGGTGGTGGTTTTACCGTTGGTTCCGGTGACTCCGACCAGACGTAAATGGTGCGACGGGGAGCCATAAAAGCGATCCGCCAGCGCGGACAGGCGCTGATTAAGCTGGCTCAGCCAGATAACGGGTACGCCGTGAACTTCTCGCACCTCACCGTCGGCGGCTTCGCCTTCCGCTTCCGCCACGACAGCGGCAACGCCCTGCGCTATCGCCTGCGGAATGAAACGACGTCCGTCAGCCTGATGACCTTTTACCGCGACAAAGAGATCCCCCGACGCCGCCACGCGGCTATCGAGCGTCATCTCCCGAAGCGTTCGCTCCGGCGCCTGCGGCGCCCAGGGAGCCACCAGGTCATGCAAATTACGATCTGCCACCCGTTTTCCCACCTTCATTAATCACAAATTCGTTTTTATCGCCCGTCGGCAGCGCATCCGGCTCGACGTTCATGGTACGCAATACACCGCCCATGATGGCGCCAAATACCGGAGCCGAAACGGCGCCACCGTAATATTTACCCGCCTGCGGATCGTTAATGACCACCACCAGCGCAAAACGTGGGTTGCTGGCAGGGGCTACGCCCGCGGTGTAAGCAATATATTTGTTGATATAGCGTCCATCAGGACCCACCTTCTTGGCGGTACCGGTCTTGATGGCGATTCGGTACCCCTTAATTGCCGCCTTCACCCCGCCGCCGCCAGGCAGCGCCACGCTCTCCATCATATGAACCACCGTACGTACGATGGATTCCGGAAAAACGCGCTCGCCGGGAACCGGCGGATCGACCTTAGTGATAGACAGGGGACGATACACCCCGTAGCTACCGATTGTTGCGTAGACTCGCGCTAACTGTAACGGCGTTACCATCAGCCCGTAGCCGAAAGAGAAGGTGGCCCTCTCTAAGTCAGACCACCGTTGTTTTTTTGGATATAAGCCACTGCGTTCTCCGACCAACCCCAAATTGGTCGCCTTTCCCAGTCCGAAGCGTGAGTAAGTATCTACTAACGCCGAGGACGGCATCGCTAACGCCAGCTTGGAAACGCCGACGTTACTCGACTTCTGCAGAATTCCGGTGACGGTCAGCTCGCTGTAGCGCGCCACGTCCCGAATTTCATGTCCGCTAATCCGGTAGGGAACGGTGTTTAACACGCTGTTTTCCCGTACCACACCGCGCTGTAGCGCAGTCATTACCACCATGGGCTTCACCGTGGAGCCCGGTTCAAACACGTCTGTGATGGTGCGGTTACGCATCACATCCTTCGGTGTTCCCGCCAGATTATTCGGGTTGTACGACGGACTGTTCGCCATCGCCAGAATCTCACCGGTGTGAACATCCACTAACACCGCACTGCCCGATTCCGCTTTGTTGAACGCTACGGCGTTGTTCAGTTCGCGATACACCAGAGCCTGCAGGCGTTCATCGATACTCAGCGCCAGGTTATGGGCCGCCTGACTGTCGGTAGAGGAGATATCCTCGATCACCCGTCCATAGCGATCCTTACGCACGATGCGCTCACCGGGTTGCCCCGTCAGCCACTTATCAAAACTCTTCTCAACGCCTTCGATCCCTTCACTGTCGACGTTGGTAAAACCGATTATCTGGGCCGTTACCGCCCCGGCGGGATAGTAGCGACGGGATTCTTTACGCAGATGAATGCCCGGCAGCTTGAGTTTTTTGATGTAATCGCTGATATCCGGATTCACCTGACGCGCCAGATAGATAAAGCGCCCCTTAGGGTTAGCGTTTACTCGCTTCGCTACCTGATCCAGCGGCATCTTCAGCGCATCCGCCAGCGCCTGCCAGCGGTTGTCCAGGGTAATCCCCCCAGCGGCATGCAGCTCTTTCGGGTCAGCCCAGACGGCGCTCACCGGTACCGAGACCGCCAACGGACGTCCGCCACGGTCGGTAATCATGCCGCGTGAGGTGGAAACCTCCTGAACGCGCAGTGAACGCATATCCCCCTGACGAACCAGCATGTCGGGATTAATTATCTGTAACCAGGCCACGCGTCCCAACAGAAACGCCAGTGCTAACAGAATGCAGCCGCACAGCAACGCAAAACGCCAACTGATAAAGTTGGCCTGATCGTCCTGACGCTTCGGTTTTTGCGATCTCGTCGCGGCTCTCATTGGTTACCAGGTTCCTTAGACTTCATCAAAAACATCTACTTCTGCACCACGATATTTTCCTGCGCCGGATCCACATGCTGCATATGCAGTTTCTCCGTGGCCGTACGCTCCACCCGGCTGTGATCGCCAAGGGCATTCTCTTCCAGAATCAGGTTGCGCCATTCGATATCCAGCGCGTCGCGCTCCAGTACCAGTTGCTCGCGCTGGGCGGTAAGCAGGCGGGTATGGTGCGCGGTGGTGACCACAAAAATGGCAGTGACGATAATGGCAATGAAAAGACAGAGTGGCAGCTTCCCGTATCGCAACAGGTCGCTTCCGATTACGCCAGGCAAAGCATGACGCTCGTTGCTTCCGATCGACCCGGTTACTTTGCTCAGGGCCTCTGTCACTCTGCTAATCATGCGTTCGTCCTCTCTGCAATACGCAGAACTGAACTCCGGGCTCGAGGGTTGTCCGCCACTTCTTCTGCACCCGGCATCATTTTTCCTATTATTTTCAGCTGGCGACCGCCCAATTGGTTAAGCTGCGCTTCCGTCATCGGGATCCCCGCCGGCACCTGAGGCCCACGACTGTATTCACGCATAAAGCGCTTCACCAGCCGATCTTCCAGCGAGTGGAAACTGATAATGGAAAGCCGCCCTCCCGGGGCAAGTACGTCCAGCGAGCCTTTTAGCGCCAGCTCTACCTCCTCCAGTTCACTGTTTACCCAGATGCGCACCGCCTGGAAGGTACGGGTCGCGGGGTGTTTATGCTTGTCTTTGACCGGGGTAGCTGCCGCCACCACTTCCGCCAGCTCGCGGGTCCGGGTCATCGGCTGCTCCCGGTTACGCTCCACGATGGCGCGGGCGATGCGTTTTGCGAAACGCTCCTCGCCCCAGGTTTTCAATACCCGGGCGATTTCATCCTCTTCGGCATCCATCAGCCATTCGGCGGCCGAACGGCCACGGCTGGGATCCATTCGCATATCCAGCGGGCCATCGCGCATGAACGAGAATCCACGTTCAGGATCGTCGAGCTGGGGGGAAGAGACCCCAAGGTCAAGCAGAATGCCGTCGATACGACCGGCTAGCGAGCGCTCGCGCATATAATCGCCAAGCGCAGAAAAAGGCCCATGAATGATGGAAAAACGCGGATCGTCGATGGCCTGCGCGGCGGCAATTGCCTGAGGATCGCGATCGATAGCCAACAGACGTCCTTCCGGCCCCAGACGGGACAGGATAAGACGGGAATGACCACCGCGACCAAAAGTGCCATCAATGTAGATACCGTCACGACGCGGGTTAAGACCCTCTACGGCTTCGTCGAGCAGTACCGTGGTATGTTTATAATTTTCCATCATTTTTTATAATGACAAGTCCTGCAGCCGCTCCGACAAATCGCTCACGGAGGATTGCTCAGCGTCAATATCTTCCGTGACCTGTTGATGCCAGGTCGCCTCGTCCCACAGCTCAAACTTATTAAACTGTCCGACCAGCATCACTTCTTTGGAAAGTCCGGCGTGCTGTCTGAGCACTGGCGCGATCAACAGGCGCCCCGCACTGTCCATCTGACACTCGCTGGCATGCCCCAACAGCAGTCGCTGTACGCGGCGTTCCGCGGGGTTCATGCTCGATAAACGCGACAACTTTTGTTCAATAATCTCCCACTCGGGAAGTGGATAAAGCAGCAGGCAGGGGTGATGGATATCAATGGTGCAAACCATTTGACCCATCGCGGTTTCGATCAGCTTTTCCCGGTAACGGGTAGGAACGGAAAGCCGCCCCTTGCTGTCGAGATTGACTAACGTTGCCCCACGGAACATGCCAGTCTCACCCTCTCCTCACCCTTTTCACCACTTTATCCCACAAATTCCCACATGAAGAAGTTTACGGAGCGGAGGAAAAGCTTGTCAAGCCAACACCCATATAATAAGAAAGTAAAAAAAGGTCACTGACAGGGGATTAACAGCCTGAGAGAAAACCGCGATTCGGGCGAGACAAAATTAACGCGCTGAATATTTGTAGAAAAATGACTAACAGACATGCAAATCGTAAAAACGGCTGAAGACATCCTGAAAAAAATATTACGTGCTAAGTTTGCGACGCGGGCGGCATTTTAAGGCAATTCACCTGGCAAGAACAGCGCCAGATGGCGTCTGTACGCTGGCGGCAGGCAAGAGGAAGAAAAACAATCAGAATATTTGCTGTTTTTTCGCTCCGTTCCGGAAGGTGAATGTAACAAAATCATTCCGGCCTATTAAAAAATTGACACCGGGGGGAAGGAAAAAAGTCTTAACTAAAAAACTCAGTAAGAAAACTCTGTCGATTTTTAACACCATATGACGAGAATAGTCTCAATTATCAGGCAGCCGAAGCTGCCGTTTCAATTAAGCGCGACTCAAGTTACCCCGGCGCCAAAGATTTCGACGTATTCGGGTTAAACCGGCCTGTGGCTTACGCGGTTCATCAAGACTTGCCAGCACCAGTTCCAGTACCTGCTCGGCCACTTCACGGTGGCGCTGGGCCACAGCAAGTACCGGACACTGCAGGAAGTCCAGCAGCTCATTGTCGCCAAAAGTCGCGATAGCCAGTTCAGACGGCAGCCGCCCTTCACGACGCAGCGTGACGTCCATTACCCCCTGCAACAGGGCAAACGAGGTGGTGAACAGCGCCTGAGGCATGGGATTGTTATCCAGCCACAGGCCAAAGCTGCGCGCTGCCGCCTCGCGTTCATAGCTGTCGGCGTACAGAAACTGCACTTCACGTGGATCGTCCCGCCAGGCATCGCGAAAGCCTTTTTCACGCAGGAAGCTGACCGACAGTTCAGGCAATGCCCCCAGATAAAGCACGTTTTCGGCCGAAAACTGGCGCAGCTCCGCCGCCAGCATGCCGGCATCTTCTTCATCCGCCCCCACGACGCTGGTGAAGTGTTCGGGATCCAGCGCACGGTCCAGGGCAATGATGGGAAACTTACCGCTGGCCCAGCGTTGGTAGAAAGGATGCTCCGGCGGTAGAGAGGTGGAAACGATAATGGCATCGACCTGACGCTGTAGCAGATGCTCCACGCAGCGCATTTCATTATCCGGCTGATCCTCGGAACAGGCGATAAGCAGCTGATAACCGCGCTGGCGCGCCTGGCGCTCCAGATAGTTGGCGATGCGGGTATAGCTGGTGTTTTCCAGATCGGGAATCACCAGACCAATGGAGCGCGTTCTGCCAGCCCGCAGCCCTGCGGCAACGGCGTTGGGATGATAGTTATGTTCGCGCACCACCGCCATCACTTTTTCTACGGTCTTATCGCTGACACGATACTGCTTTGCCTTGCCATTAATGACGTAGCTCGCCGTGGTGCGGGAAACCCCCGCCAGACGCGCAATTTCATCCAGTTTCACTATTGCCCCTTATAATCGTTAAGCCGTAGCCTCAGCCCTGCAGCCCACTTTCGCACCACTGGCGCGAAGACCCCGAGGTTACATCTTTTAACATCTAAGCGCAGAATAATAACCGGAGCAACCGCTTTTAAATCAGCCCGACTCCGATTTTGCCAAAAAAAACCCGGCATGAATGCCGGGCTTGTGAGCCGCGTCTCCTCACTGGCGCATAATCTTGTCGCCGCGTGACAGCCCCACCACGCCGGAGCGGGCAATTTCCACAATGTTAGCGACATCGCGAATGGCGGCCAGGAAGGCATCCAGCTTATCGCTGGTTCCCGCCAGTTGCACAGTATAGAGCGACGGCGTGACATCGATAATCTGACCACGGAAGATCTCCGCGCTGCGTTTGACCTCTTCACGGCCGTATCCGCTGGCCTGCACCTTCACCAGCATCATCTCGCGCTCAACGTGGGAACCCTGTCCCAGTTCACTGACCCGGAGAACATCTACCAGCTTGTGCAGTTGCTTTTCGATCTGCTCGATAATCTTCTCGTCGCCCACGGTCTGGATCGTCATGCGCGACAGGGTGGGATCGTCGGTGGGTGCCACCGTCAGGCTTTCAATGTTGTAGCCTCGCTGAGAAAACAGCCCAACAACGCGCGACAACGCACCCGATTCGTTTTCCAGTAATACAGATAATATCCGGCGCATAATCAGGTTCTCTCCGTTTTGCTCAGCCACATTTCATCCATTCCCCCACCGCGGATCTGCATCGGGTAGACGTGTTCACTACCGTCCACGGTGACATCCACGAACACCAGACGACCGCTTTTCACTTGTGCCAGCGCCTCGCTCAGCTTACTTTCCAGCTCCTGAGGCTGGGTGATACGTATCCCCACATGGCCATATGCCTCTGCCAGACGAGCGAAATCCGGCAACGATTCCATATAGGACTGGGAATGACGACCTGAATAGATCATATCCTGCCACTGCTTCACCATGCCGAGGAAGCGGTTATTCAGATTCAGCACCAGCACCGGCAGATTGTACTGTAATGCCGTCGAGAGCTCCTGAATGTTCATCTGAATGCTGCCGTCGCCGGTAACGCAGACCACCGTCTCTTCCGGAAGCGCCAGTTTAACGCCCAGCGCTGCTGGCAGGCCGAAGCCCATGGTGCCCAGACCGCCGGAATTAATCCAACGACGCGGCTTATCAAAGGTGTAATAAAGCGCGGCGAACATCTGGTGCTGACCGACGTCCGAGGTCACGATGGCATTTCCTTCCGTCAGGCGATAGATTGTCTCGATGGCTGCCTGCGGTTTGATCGTTTCACTATCCTGCTGATAGCTAAGGCACTTACGGGCACGCCACTGCTCGATCTGCTGCCACCAGTCACGGATCTCATCCAGCGGTCGTTCCGCCGGCGCTTCCTGATCCAGCAGTTCCAGCATCTGTCGGAGGACCTGGCGGGCATCGCCGACGATCGGCACATCTGCCTCCACCGTTTTGGAGATCGACGTGGGATCAACGTCAATGTGCAGCACCGCGGCATTCGGGCAATATTTGGCCAGATTATTGGTGGTACGATCGTCGAAACGCACGCCAACCGCGAAGATCAGCGAAGCATTATGCATCGCCATATTGGCTTCATAGGTGCCATGCATACCCAGCATGCCCAACGCCTGAGGATGGGTACCCGGGAAAGCTCCCAGCCCCATCAGCGAAGAGACGACCGGTGCATTCAGCGCTTCCGCCAGCTGCAATAACTCTTTATCACAGCCGGAATTAATCGCGCCGCCACCCACGTAAAACACCGGGCGTTTTGCCGCCGTCAGGGTATTCAGGGCCCGCTTAATTTGCCCCCGATGTCCCTGAGTCGTCGGGTTATAGGAACGCATGCTGACCGTCTCCGGCCAGACATAGGGCAGCTTATTGGCGGGATTCAGGATATCTTTCGGCAGGTCGACCACAACAGGTCCGGGACGGCCGCTGGCCGCCAGCCAGAACGCCTTCTTCAGCACGCCGGGAATATCTTCGGTCTGTTTCACCAGAAAACTATGCTTCACCACCGGGCGGGAGATACCCACCATATCGCACTCCTGGAATGCATCGTAGCCGATGAGCGACGTTGCCACCTGCCCGGAAAGCACTACCATGGGAATGGAATCCATATAGGCGGTCGCAATGCCGGTGATGGCATTGGTCGCACCGGGACCGGACGTGACCAGCACCACACCCACTTCGCCGGTAGCACGAGCCAGACCGTCTGCCATATGGACAGCCGCCTGCTCGTGACGAACCAGCACGTGATCGATTCCCCCAACGGTGTGCAGCGCATCGTAGATATCGAGCACCGCGCCTCCGGGATAGCCGAATACCTGTTTAACGCCCTGATCGATCAACGATCGGACAACCATCTCGGCTCCTGACAACATCTCCATGGTTTGCCTCCAGGCTTTTTTGTTTAGCGACTGACTACGGAACTCATTTCCATACAGTCACGGCGCGGGTGAGTACCCTCGCCCGTTTTTAGGATATTAAGGAAAGCATTTTTCTAACATAACCTCTGAAAATCGGGCAGGCAATGCGTTAACGGCTCATCTCCCGCCGCCTTTTTTTTGCCATTCACTAAATCAACTGCAACATACAGCCAAAATAACCACTTCAACGTGATACATACAAATAAAAAACCATATAAAGAGGAATTTATCAGAATAAAATCTAATTCAAAGCACTACGGACGAGTGGCTACCGGCTCACTGACACGCCCCTCAGGCAGGCCCCTTTCAATGGGGCATTCAGTCAGATGAACACAGCTTCGCACCGCCGCGCCCCGAAAAAATTTCGCCTGTTCGTGAAATTAATGCAAACTTTCAGTGGCCTCATTTACCAAAAAAACCAGCAGAAATATCGCTATTAAGCAGTCATTCATTCCATCTCTTATTGGATAAGCAGTTTATCCACCTGGTTTTACCAATACAGTCATTGGCTGGTCCTGCAATATGAATCATTTCGAGGGGTTGACTCCGCAAGCCAGATAACGTACCACTAATACATACTTAATTTTGATGAGGCGGACTTAATGATTTTTATCGCTCACCACTCTCTGGCTCTACTACTAAACGCCTTCACTGTGCGCGGTAGGCTGGCGGGTAGCGGTAAACATTAATCCGACTCACCAGACAAACAAAAACCCGCGCCACTGCGCGGGTTTTTTTATGCTCGAAGCAGGGCGCCTGATAAAACAAAGGACCGAACCCATGAGCCAACAAGTCATTATTTTTGATACTACTTTACGCGATGGTGAACAGGCGTTGCAGGCAAGCCTGAGTGTGAAAGAGAAGCTGCAAATCGCCCTGGCGCTGGAGCGTATGGGTATCGACGTGATGGAAGTGGGGTTCCCGGTCTCTTCCCCTGGCGACTTCGAGTCGGTACAGACCATTGCCCGTCAGGTCAAAAACAGCCGCGTCTGCGCCCTGGCCCGCTGCGTGGAAAAAGACATCGACGTCGCCGCCGAGTCGCTGCGCGTTGCCGAAGCCTTCCGGATTCACACCTTTATCGCCACTTCACCCATGCATATCGCCACCAAACTGCGTAGTACGCTGGATGAAGTCATTGAACGCGCCGTGTATATGGTGAAGCGCGCCCGTAACTATACCGACGATGTCGAATTCTCCTGCGAAGATGCCGGTCGTACGCCGGTGGCGGATCTGGCCCGGGTGCTGGAAGCCGTTATCAATGCCGGCGCCACCACCGTCAACCTGCCGGATACCGTGGGTTACACCACGCCAGCCGAATACAGCAACATCATCGCATCAGTGCGTAACAGCGTGCCAAACATCGATAAAGCGATTATCTCAGTCCATACCCATGACGACCTGGGCATGGCGGTCGGTAACGCCATCGCCGCCGTTGAAGCCGGCGCCCGTCAGGTCGAAGGCGCTATGAACGGTCTGGGCGAGCGAGCCGGAAACTGCGCGCTGGAAGAGGTGATCATGGCCATCAAGGTGCGCAGCAAAATGATGAACCTGCGCACCAATATCAACCACCATGAAATCTGGCGTACCAGCCAGACCGTCAGTCAGATCTGCAATATGCCGATTCCGGCCAACAAAGCGGTAGTGGGAACCAACGCCTTTGCCCACTCTTCCGGCATCCACCAGGATGGCGTACTGAAGAATCGCGAAAACTACGAAATCATGACCCCGGAATCCATCGGTCTGAACCAGGTGCAGCTGAACCTGACCTCACGCTCCGGCCGCGCCGCAGTGAAGCATCGTATGGACGAAATGGGCTACCAGGAAAGCGATTACAACATGGACGAGCTGTACGACGCCTTCCTGAAGCTGGCCGATAAAAAGGGCCAGGTGTTCGACTACGACCTGGAAGCCCTCGCTTTTATTAATAAACAGCAGGAAGAGCCGGAGCATTATCGTCTGGACTACTTCACCGTTCAGTCCGGCTCTAACACCATGCCAACCGCTTCAGTGAAATTAGCCTGCGGCGACGACATTAAATCGGAAGCCGCCACCGGGAATGGTCCGGTCGATGCCGTCTACCAGGCCATTAACCGCATTACCGGTTACGCCATTGAGCTGGTGAATTATCAGCTCAGCGCCAAAGGCCACGGCGAAAACGCGCTGGGCCAGGTTAATGTGGTCGCCCGTTATAACGGCCGTCGCTTCCACGGCGTAGGGCTGGCAACCGACATCGTAGAATCTTCCGCTCAGGCCATGGTTAACGTGCTGAACAATATCTGGCGCGCTGCCGAAGTGGAAAAAGAATTACAACGCAAAGCTCAGACTAAAAAACAGAATCAGGAAACCGTGTGAACATGTCCAGAAACACCCATATTGCAGTATTACCGGGCGATGGGATCGGCCCGGAAGTGATGGCCCAGGCGCTGAAAGTACTGGATGCGGTACGCAAGCGCTTCGATATGCGTATTACCACCAGTGAATACGACGTGGGTGGTATCGCCATCGATCGTCACGGAACCCCGCTGCCGACCGCTACCGTGGAAGGCTGTGAACAGGCGGATGCCGTACTGTTCGGGTCGGTCGGCGGCCCTAAATGGGAACACCTGCCCCCGAACGAACAGCCTGAGCGCGGCGCGCTGCTGCCGCTGCGTAAACACTTTAAGCTGTTCAGCAACCTGCGCCCGGCCCGCCTGTGGCAGGGGTTGGAAAGTTTCTGTCCGCTGCGGGCCGACATTGCAGAACGCGGCTTTGACATTCTGTGCGTCCGTGAACTGACCGGCGGTATCTACTTTGGTCAGCCGAAAGGGCGTGAAGGCAGCGGCATGTATGAAAAAGCGTTCGACACCGAGGTGTATCACCGCTTCGAGATCGAACGCATCGCCCGCATCGCCTTTGAATCGGCACGCAAGCGTCGCCACAAGGTGACCTCCATTGATAAAGCCAATGTGCTGCAAAGCTCGGTGATGTGGCGTGAAATCGTTAGCGAAATCGGCAAACAGTATCCCGATGTCGAGCTGAGCCATATGTACATCGACAACGCCACCATGCAGATGATTAAGGATCCGTCTCAGTTCGACGTGGTGCTGTGCTCAAACCTGTTTGGCGACATTCTTTCCGACGAATGCGCCATGATCACCGGCTCGATGGGCATGCTGCCCTCCGCCAGCCTGAACGAGCAGGGCTTTGGTCTTTATGAGCCCGCGGGCGGCTCTGCGCCGGACATCGCAGGCAAAAATATCGCCAATCCCATCGCCCAGATCCTGTCGCTGGCGCTACTGCTGCGCTACAGCCTGGATGCCGGTGAAGCCGCTGAGGCTATCGAACGCGCCGCCAATCGCGCACTGGAAGAAGGTATCCGCACCAGCGATCTGGCCCAGGGCGGTCAGGCAGTCAGTACCGATGAGATGGGCGATATCATCGCCCGCTATGTGGCAGAAGGGGTATAAATCATGGCCAAAACCTTATATCAGAAGCTGTTTGACGCCCACGTCGTGCGCGAAGCGCCGAACGAAACGCCGCTGATCTATATCGATCGTCATCTGGTGCATGAGGTTACCTCTCCCCAGGCCTTCGACGGCCTGCGGGCCCACAACCGCAAAGTGCGTAGGCCTGAAAAAACCTTCGCCACTATGGATCACAACGTCTCTACCGAGACTAAAGACATCAACGCTTCGGGCGAGATGGCGCGTATTCAGATGCAGGCGCTGATTAAGAACTGCGATGAATTCAGCGTAGAGCTGTACGATCTGAACCATCCCTGGCAGGGGATCGTTCACGTTATGGGGCCCGAGCAGGGCATCACCCTGCCCGGCATGACCATTGTCTGCGGCGACTCCCACACCGCCACCCATGGCGCTTTCGGCGCCCTGGCTTTCGGTATCGGTACCTCGGAAGTCGAGCACGTGCTGGCGACCCAAACCCTGAAGCAGGGTCGGGCCAAAACCATGAAGATCGAAGTCACCGGCAAGGCCGCGCCTGGTATCACCGCGAAAGATATTGTACTGGCCATTATCGGCAAGACCGGTAGTGCGGGCGGCACCGGCCACGTGGTTGAATTCTGCGGTCCAGCCATTGAAGCACTGAGCATGGAAGGGCGAATGACCCTGTGCAACATGGCGATCGAAATGGGCGCCAAAGCAGGTCTGGTCGCGCCGGATGAAACGACCTTTAACTATGTGAAAGGCCGCCGCCACGCGCCGAAAGACTCAGAATGGGACGAAGCCGTCGCATACTGGAAGACCCTGAAGAGCGATGAAGGCGCGGTCTTCGATACCGTCGTCACACTGAACGCCGAAGAGATTGCCCCGCAGGTCACCTGGGGAACTAACCCGGGTCAGGTGATTTCCGTCACCGATGCGGTGCCGAATCCGGCCTCGTTCGCCGATCCGGTAGAGCGCGCCTCCGCCGAGAAAGCGCTGGCCTATATGGGGCTGCAGCCGGGTGTTCCGCTGACCGATGTCGCTATCGACAAGGTCTTTATCGGCTCCTGCACCAACTCACGTATCGAGGATCTGCGTGCCGCCGCCGCCATCGCTAAAGGGCGCAAGGTCGCACCAGGCGTGCTGGCGATGGTGGTTCCTGGCTCCGGCCCGGTTAAGGCTCAGGCCGAAGAAGAAGGACTGGATAAGATCTTCCTCGAGGCCGGTTTTGAATGGCGCCTGCCAGGCTGTTCCATGTGCCTTGCAATGAACAACGATCGTCTGAATCCTGGTGAACGTTGCGCATCCACCAGCAACCGTAACTTCGAAGGGCGTCAGGGACGCGGCGGACGCACCCATCTGGTGAGCCCGGCGATGGCTGCCGCTGCCGCTATCACCGGCCGTTTCGCCGATATTCGCGACATTAAATAAAGGAGGCACACCATGGCAGAGAAATTTATCCAACATACCGGCCTGGTCGCCCCACTGGACGCCGCAAACGTCGATACCGATGCGATCATCCCGAAGCAGTTTCTGCAGAAGGTGACCCGTACCGGCTTTGGCGCCCATCTGTTTAACGACTGGCGTTTTCTGGACGATAAAGGCGAGCAGCCCAATCCGGAATTTGTGCTGAACTATCCGCAGTATCAGGGGGCTTCAATCCTGCTGGCACGTGAAAACTTTGGCTGCGGATCATCCCGTGAACATGCTCCCTGGGCCCTGACCGACTACGGCTTTAAGGTGGTAATTGCACCGAGCTTCGCCGACATTTTTTACGGCAACAGCTTTAATAACCAACTGCTGCCGGTCACCCTGAATGAACAGCAGGTAGATGAACTGTTCCAACTGGTTCAAAGCCAGCCGGGCATTAAGTTCACGGTAGATCTGGAAGGTGAAAAGGTTATCGCCGGTGATAAAGAGTATCCCTTCACTATCGACACCTTCCGCCGCCACTGCATGATGAATGGCCTGGACAGCATTGGCCTGACGCTGCAGCACGAAGAGGCTATCTCGACCTGGGAACAGAGGCAGCCCGCCTTCGCCCGTTAATCGACAGCCCCTCCGCCCGGAGGGGTTTTTATTTGCGAATTCCGCCCATAAAAAAGCCGACGGTAACAAACCGTCGGCCGGTGATATTCGCACCAATACTCAGTCACACATGATGTCTGCTACGCCGCATCGTCTGCAAATTCGTCAACGCGCCTCGCTTTCATCTGACACCATTATTCGCCTAATATAGGGAAACTAAAATTGATGACTTTCTGTCATGGAGTTCCCCTTTTATGCCTTCCTCTCGCCTGCAACAACAGTTTATCCGCCTGTGGCAGTGCTGCGACGGCAAATCCCAGGAGACCACGCTCAACGATCTTGCCCGGATGCTGAGCTGTTCACGCCGCCATATGCGCACCCTGCTTAACGCCATGCAAGAGAAAGGGTGGCTCACCTGGCAGGCGGAAGCCGGCCGGGGAAGGCGCTCCCGACTCACCTTTATCTACACCGGGCTGACGCTCCAGCAGCAGCGGGCCGAAGATCTACTGGAACAGGATCGCATCGAACAACTGCTTCAACTGGTGGGCGATCGTCAGACGGTACGCCAGATGATCGTCTCCCATCTGGGCCGCAGTTTCCGCCAGGGGCGCCATATTTTACGGGTGCTCTACTATCGCCCGCTGTTAAATCTTCTGCCCGGAACCGCACTGCGCCGTTCAGAAAGCCACGTGGTGCGGCAAATTTTTAGCGGCCTGACGCGCATAAATGAGGAAAACGGGGAAGCCGAAGCGGATATCGCCCACCACTGGCAACAACTTTCGCCGCTGCACTGGCGTTTCTACCTGCGTCCCGGCATTCATTTTCATCACGGCCGCGAACTGGATATGCAGGACGTTATCGACACGCTGCAACGCATCAATCCCACACCGCTTTACGCTCATATTGTGGGTATCGACTCCCCTACCGCCTGGACGCTCGATATCCACCTTAACCAGCCCGATCGCTGGCTCCCCTGGCTGATGGGCAATTCCGCCGCCATGGTACTGCCCAGGGAATGGCGCAAGATGCCAGACTTCGCCCGCCAGCCGGTGGGAAGCGGCCCCTATGCGGTAGAGCGCAATACCAATAACCAGCTGAAAATCCATGCCTTCGATGACTATTTCGGTTACCGGGCGCTCATCGACGAAGTGAATTTCTGGGTATTGCCGGAAATTAGCGAGGATCTCAGCTGCGGAGTACAGCTGGAAGGCAGCGGCGACAGCGAAAAAGCAGTGGAGAGCCGACTGGAAGAGGGGTGCTACTATATTTTGTTCGACGCCCGCTCGGCACTCGGTTGTCGCGATGACATTAAACTCTGGCTGAACCATATTCTCTCGCCTGTCAGTCTCATTTACCGGGCCGGTGAACAATATCAGCGTTACTGGTTCCCGGCCTGGGGGCTGCTACCACGCTGGCACCACGCCCAACCGCCAGAGGTCGTCGAGAAACCGGCTGACCTTGATACTCTCACCCTGACCTTCTACCGCGACCATGCCGAACATCAGATTCTGGGCGGTATTATTCACCAGTTGCTGGCCGAATGCGGAGTGAGTTTGATCGTTAAAGAGGTGGACTACGACCAGTGGCATAAAGGAGACGATATCAGCGATATCTGGCTGAACAGCGCCAATTTTACCCTGCCGCTGGAGTTTTCACTGTTTGCCCATCTGTACGAAGTACCGCTGCTCCAGCGCTGCATTCCCGGCGACTGGCATGAAGATGCGCGCCGCTGGCGGGCTGGCGAACTGGATCTGGCCGAATGGTGCCGCCAGCGCCTTGCCAGCCTTGAGATCCAGCCGCTTATTCACCACTGGCTGATGCTCCAGGGCCAGCGCAGTATGCGTGGTCTGCGGATGAACACCCTGGGCTGGTTCGACTTTAAATCCGCCTGGTTCGCGCCGCCGGATGCTTAAGTTTTCGGGCACAAAAAAACCGCCATGGCGGCGGTTTTTTTGTGCTGGTCAGGTAAGCGGCCCTTCCAACAGGGTTGTGTGTCCAGTGTTACGCAAGCACACCCAAGTTTTTGCATACTGTGCCGCTTTTTCGCTAAAGTCAAGTATCTGTTCGAGGCTTTGAGATGTACCATTCAGTCGGGCCTTTTCACCGTCTTAAGCAAGCGGGCGCCGGACCTGGAAAAGGATGTCCAATGGCCGTATACGCAAGCACACCCAAGGTGCTTGCACTCACGGCGATATTTCCGGCGGTGACGTCGTGAAGCGGTCTATAGTCAGGACCGCACAATGAAACGGTACTTTTGTATTGTCATCGTTGTTTCTGGTGCACTGCTGTCATCCGGAAATGGGGGATGGAATATCTCCCATAACGCATTTTCAGTGACGATTGTCGTACCAGGCAGGTAAGCCCGGTAGCCGCCCCGTAAGGGGCGGTTTCCTTAATCCCCCACGCGCCTTTCGCTACTCCCGTTAACTCATTACAATGTGGGCCATTCTCAACGGGGTGCCACGAGCTGAGAGATACCCGTCGAACCTGATCCGGATAACACCGGCGGAGGGATTTGAGGCCACGCCCAAAATCCTTTGCCACCCAATACTGGAGTGCAAAGTGCTGAACAAACTGCCTGTGCTGCTGACGCTGGTCGCCCTGCCCGCCTTCGCGGGTCCGCAGCTCACCGTCTATACCTATGACTCTTTCGCCGCCGACTGGGGCCCGGGCCCTGCCATTAAAAAGGCCTTCGAGGCCGACTGCGACTGCCAGCTTAAATTTGTCGCGCTGGAAGACGGCGTCGCCCTGCTAAACCGCCTGCGAATGGAAGGGAAAAACAGCAAAGCGGATGTGGTGCTGGGGCTGGATAACAACCTGCTGGAGGCGGCAACCCAAAGTGGCCTGTTCGCCAAAAGCGACGTGGATACCCGTCACCTGACTCTGCCGGGCGGCTGGCAAAACGAGACCTTCGTCCCTTATGACTACGGCTGGTTCGCTTTCGTATACGATAAAAACCGCCTGAAGAATCCCCCTAAGAGCCTGAAAGAACTGGTGGAAAACGACAGGAAATGGCGCGTTATCTATCAGGATCCCCGAACCAGTACCCCCGGACTGGGCATGCTGCTGTGGATGAAGCAGGTCTATGGCGACCAGGCCCCCGAAGCCTGGCAGAAGCTGGCCAGTAAGACAGTGACCGTGACCCGGGGATGGAGCGAATCCTGGGGGCTGTTTCTGAAAGGTGAAGGGGATCTGGTACTCAGCTACACCACCTCTCCGGCCTATTCACTTATTGAAGAGCACAAAGATAACTACGCCGCCGCCGACTTTAGCGAAGGCCACTATATGCAGGTAGAGGTCGCAGCCCGTTTGAAAAGCAGCAAACAGCCGGAGCTGGCCCAAAAGTTTATGCAGTTTGTAGTATCAAAGGAATTCCAGCAGACCATTCCCACCGGCAACTGGATGTATCCGGTAAGCCAGGTCGCTCTGCCTGAAGGCTTTAACAGCCTGACCCGACCTCAAAAGACGTTACAGTTTACCCCCCAACAGGTCGCCCAGCAGCGCGCCGCCTGGATCGGTGAATGGCAGCGCGCCCTCAGCCGCTAATTCCCGGCTGGCTGTGGCCTGGCCTGCTCGCCGCTGGATTGATGCTCGGCGTGGCGCTGGCCGCCTTTGGCGCCCTGTGGTTCAGCGCACCGGGCATCGCGCCCCGTACCCTGCTCCAGGACAGCTATCTGTGGCACGTGGTGCGCTTTTCCTTCTGGCAGGCGTTCCTTTCCGCATTGTTCTCGGTGCTCCCGGCCATTCCCCTGGCCCGGGCGCTGTGGCGCCGCCGCTTTCCCGGGCGCCAGCTCCTGCTGCGGCTTTGTGCCATGACCCTGGTGCTGCCGGTGCTGGTCGCGGTTTTCGGCCTGCTTTCCGTTTATGGCCGCCAGGGCTGGCTGGCCGAACTCTGCCAGTGGCTGGGCATCGACTGGACGTTTTCGCCCTATGGCCTGCAGGGGATCCTGCTGGCGCACCTCTTTTTTAATTTGCCGATGGCTACCCGCCTGCTGCTCCAGTCGCTGGAGAGTATTCCCGGCGAACAGCGCAGGCTTGCCGCTCAGTTAGGGATACGCGGCTGGTCGCTGTTCCGTCTGGTGGAATGGCCCTGGCTGCGACGTCAAATTTTCCCCACCGCCGCCCTGATTTTTATGCTGTGCTTCGCAAGCTTCGCCACCGTGCTGGCGCTGGGCGGCGGCCCAAAAGCCACTACCATCGAACTGGCCATCTACCAGGCCCTTAGCTATGACTACGATCCCGCCCGGGCGGCATTACTGGCGCTTATTCAGCTATTCTGCTGCCTGGCGCTCATGCTGCTGGCCCAGCGTTTTAGCAAAGCGATTCCCAGTGGAGCCACCATGGCGACGGGCTGGCGCCCCCCCGACAGCACCCTGCTCTCTCGCGGGCTGGATTCGCTGCTGATCGTACTCCTCCTGCTGTTGATGCTGCCGCCTCTGCTGGCGATTGTGGTGGATGGCCTGCGCGGCGACCTGCCGCGTCTGCTCCAGCAGAGCGCGCTATGGCAGGCAGTCTGGACTTCACTGCGAATAGCCATCGCCGCTGGTCTTCTTTGTGTCGTACTGACCCTGATGCTGCTCTGGAGCTCCCGCGAGCTAAGGCTACGTAAGCAGCCGCTGGCGGGCCAGGCGCTGGAGCTGAGCGGCATGCTGATCCTCGCTATACCAGGCATCGTGCTGGCAACCGGCTTCTTCCTGCTGCTTAACGCCACCGTTGGTCTGCCGGAATCAGCGGATGCTATCGTTATCTTCACCAATGCGCTGATGGCCATTCCTTACGCCCTCAAAGTGCTGGAAAATCCCATGCGCGATCTGGCTGAGCGCTACGGTCCGCTGTGTCAGGGGCTGGGCATCCGCGGTATTCACCGTCTGAGGATTATCGAGCTACGGGCCCTGAAGCGCCCTCTTGGCCAGGCGCTGGCCTTCGCCTGCGTTCTGTCGATTGGCGATTTTGGCGTAGTGGCGCTGTTCGGCAATGAGGATTTCCGCACACTGCCTTTTTATCTCTACCAGCAGATCGGCGCTTACCGTAGCGATGATGGCGCAGTCACCGCGCTACTGCTCCTGCTGCTCTGTCTGACGCTGTTCACTCTGATGGAAAAATTACCGGGGCGCCATGCTGACACTGACTGATGTAACCTGGCTGTATCATCACCTGCCCATGCGCTTTAGCCTGCAGGTCGCCCGCGGCGAGCGCCTGGCGATACTCGGCCCCAGCGGCGCAGGAAAAAGCACGCTTCTGAATCTGATTGCCGGTTTTCTGACGCCGGGCAGCGGCCGCATTGTTCTTGACGGCGCCGATCATACCCATACGGCGCCCGACCAGCGACCAGTCTCGATGCTGTTTCAGGAGCACAATCTGTTCCCGCACCTCAGCGTACGCCAGAACATCGGCCTGGGACTGAATCCCGGCCTGCGGCTGAATGCGCAGCAGCGCAAAGAGGTGGAGAGCATCGCCGCTCAGATGGCGATAGGTGAGCTACTGGAAAGGCGCCCTGGCGAGCTTTCCGGCGGCCAGCGCCAGCGGGCGGCCCTGGCGCGCTGTCTTATCCGACAGCAGCCTCTGTTGCTGCTGGATGAGCCGTTTTCCGCCCTCGATCCGGCTCTGCGCCAGGAGATGCTCGCCCTGCTGGATGAAATCTGCCGCAGCCGACAGCTCACCCTGCTGATGGTATCGCACAGTCTGGAAGATGCCGCGCAGATAGCGCCTCGCAGCCTGGTGGTGGTGGATGGCCGCATCTACTGGGACGGCGATACGGCGCAGTTATTAAGCGGCGAGGCCAGCGCCTCGCGCACGCTTGGCATCAGAGCCCCAACACCTTACCCAGGATCCTGAGATAAACCGGCATCAGCGGGTGGAGCGCCACCCGCAACGTCACGGCGATCGCCGCTGCCGCGCAAAGCGGCGCCAGCCACAACAGTCGGCCACGCGGCAGATACGCCGTTAGCTTATCCTTCGCCGCCTTACCGCTACGCCACAAGCGCCAGCACAGCCACCCCGCCAGCCACAGCAGCAGCGCCGCCGCCAGCAGCCACCATTTAAAGGCGCCGCTTTCCATTCCGGCGGGGATATCAATGGCCGCGCCGGCCAGAATGCCGGGCAGGAAGTAGAATGGCGGCCAGAGCACGCAGCCAATGATATTGGGGCTGATAAACTTGCGTACCGGCAGCTCCAGCATACCGGCCACCATTGGCACCAGCGGCCGCGTCGGCCCAATAAAACGCCCCAGCAGAATGGTGAACATGCTGTGCTGGTGCAGGGCGTGCTCAGTTTTATCCAGCCATGACTTCTGCTTTTTCAGAAATGACCAGCGGTGCAACGGCCCCCGGAAGCGCCAGCCCAGCCAGTACGAGATCCAGTCCGCCAGCAGGCAGCCAACGGTTCCCACCAGCCATGCGGAGTAGAAATTCACCTGCCCACTACCGATCAGCGCCCCCAGCGCGGCCATTACCACAGTGCCGGGCATAATCAGCCCCACCAGCGCCAGTGATTCAAGAAAAGCGACCAACCAGACGGCGATCAGGGAGTAGTGGGTAACGAAGTGTTGCAGAAAATCTTCCATAGCGTGTCCGGTTGAAGGCGCAGTCGCTCGATTCTCCTGATGAGGCCGTCGGGCGTCAAGCTGCCCGACGTAACCGGTTCAAACATGGTTTAACGACTCATCGCGATTAAGCTGCTCGCAACCGGCCCGAAACTCGCTGGGACTGGCCCCGGTGCACTTCTTAAAGACCCGGGAAAAATAGAGCTGATCCTCAAAGCCGACGTTTCGACCCACGCTGGCAATCGGCAGTCGCGTGGTGCTTAGCAACAGCCTGGCCTGGCTGATGCGCTGATCCTCGCGCCAGCCCAGCACGCTGACCCCCAGTTGCTGGCGAAACAGATGAGAAAGGCGCGACGGCGACAGGCAGACGTGCTGCGCGACGCTTGCGATATCAAAGCGGCTGTCCGCCAGATGGTCGGTGATGTACTGACAGGCATCGCGCACCCGGTTATCCAGCGGCGCCTTCTGGGATTCGCTCAGGGCATCCATACGACGCAGCAACAGCTGCTCCAGCAGATTGATCGCCAGCAGCTCTGCGTAGCGCCCCTCCCCATGACCGGCATCGATAATCAGTTGAAACAGTCGTGAAAAGTGGCGCTGGTGCTCTTCGGCCGGACGAAAAAAGCCGGTTTTCGCGAAGATAGCGGGCCAGTTCAGCCACTCGTGCCAGTAGGCGCGAGGCCGGAAATAGACCCACTGGTGATACCATTCCGGGCTGTCGGGATGGCGACCGTAGTGGTGAACCTCCCCCGGCGGGAACAACAGCATATCGCCGGTGCGGCAGATAAATTGCTGGCCCTGGTTATTAATAATGCCCTCCCCGCGCACGGTACGGTTGAGGATAAACCCCTTCATGCCCAGCGGACGATCGATAAAGAAATCCAGCGGACCGCTGGCCTCGATGGGCGTTAATCCCGCCACCAGATGGGCGTTAAACGAATAACCGGGCAGCAGGGGATCATTTTGCGTCTCTGTCATCAGGCTCATCCCTCCACGGGGTCATAAAAGAAACCATTTGTCCATATCCTGTCACCGCCACATCCGGCCCTGTTCCGGGTTGCTTATCCTGAGGATACCAATGACTGCGAAACCGCGCCACGACGGAAAAATGTGACAAACATCGGGGTACTTCGCTTTCAAAAGGGACAACAAGAGTGTCTATAAGAGTGGCAGAAATGTCCACATCGAATATTTGCGTGGCGTCACATATTTCTCTCTGACAGCAATTTTATCCATAAGATAAGCCAGATTGGCCTGACCCCTTATCGCCTCTGCCCTCTATGGTTCATCCATGTTCTGTTTGACCCATGGAGTAACGAGATGGCTATTGCACTGGGCCTCGATTTTGGCAGTGATTCCGTTCGGGCGCTGGCGGTGGATTGCGACACCGGCGCCGAGCTGGCAAGCGGCGTGGAGTGGTATCCGCGCTGGAAAGAAGGGCGTTACTGCGATGCCGCCCACAACCAGTTCCGCCACCATCCGCGGGATTACATTGAATCCATGGAGCGTGCCATTAAAAGTACGCTGGCGGCGCTGAATGACGATCAGCGCGCCCGGGTCATTGGTATCGGCGTGGACAGTACCGGCTCCACCCCGGCCCCCATTGACGCCAGCGGTAACGTGCTGGCGCTGAATCCTGAATTTGCCGATAACCCGAACGCCATGTTCGTGCTGTGGAAAGATCATACCTCCGTGGAAGAGGCTGAAGAGATCACCCGCTTGTGTCATCAGCCGGGTAAAGAGGACTACTCGCGCTACATCGGCGGTATCTACTCCAGCGAGTGGTTCTGGGCCAAGATCCTGCATGTGACCCGCCAGGATAGCGCCGTCGCCAACGCCGCCGCCTCCTGGATTGAACTGTGCGACTGGGTGCCGGCGCTGCTTTCCGGTACCACCCGCCCGGAAAATATTCGCCGCGGTCGCTGCGCCGCCGGCCATAAATCGCTGTGGCACGAAAGCTGGGACGGTCTGCCCCCGGCCAGCTTCTTCGACGAACTGGACCCGATTATCAATCAGAACCTGGACTATCCCATGTTCCGCGACACCTGGACCGCCGATCTACCTGTGGGTCATCTGACCGCCGAGTGGGCCGGGCGTCTGGGACTGTCTGAACAGGTGGTCATTTCCGGCGGCGCCTTCGACTGCCATATGGGCGCGGTGGGCGCCGGTGCCGGTACGCACACCCTGGTGAAGGTCATTGGCACTTCGACCTGCGACATCCTTACCGCCGGGAAAACCGCCGTGGGCGATCGCACCGTGAAAGGGATCTGCGGTCAGGTGGACGGTAGCGTTACCCCGGGCGTCATTGGGATGGAAGCCGGGCAATCCGCCTTCGGCGATATCTACGCCTGGTTTGAACGCATCCTGAGCTGGCCGCTGGAGCAACTGGCGCAGCAGCATCCGGAGCTGGGTGAACAGATAACAGAGAGCCGGAAAAAACTCATTCCGGCGCTGAGCGAAGCCTGGGCCGAATCCCCGTCGCTGGAACATCTGCCGGTGGTGCTCGACTGGTTTAACGGCCGCCGCACCCCCTTCGCCAATCAGCGTCTGAAAGGGGTGATTACCGATCTCAATCTGGCGACCGACGCCCCACTGCTGTTCGGCGGGCTGATTGCCGCCACCGCCTTCGGCGCCCGCGCCATTATGGAGTGCTTTACCGATCAGGGCATTGCGGTGAACCACGTGATGGCGCTGGGCGGTATCGCCCGTAAGAACCCAACCATCATGCAGGCATGCAGCGACGTGCTGAACCGCCCGCTGCAAGTGGTGGCCTCCGATCAGTGCTGCGCCCTCGGCGCCGCTATATTCGCCGCGGTGGCCTCCGGGGTTTACGACGATATCCCCGCCGCCCAGAAAATTATGGCCAGCCGGATTGAACGCACGCTCCAGCCGATACCGGAACGCGCCGCACGCTTTGAACAGCTCTATCAGCGCTATCAGCAGTGGTGCCAGAGTGCTGAACAACATTACCTCCCTTCGGGTGCCCCTCAGGCCTGCGCTTCTACGAGCCAGGCGGCACTGACACACTAAAGGACACGAGCATGACTATTTTCGATCAGTATGAAATTTGGTTCGTCATTGGCAGCCAGCACCTGTATGGCGAGGAGACGCTGCGTCAGGTCAACAACCAGGCGGAACAGGTAGTCAACGCCCTGAACCACGATGCCAAACTGCCGTGCAAACTGGTACTTAAGCCGCTGGGCACCCGTCCGGATGAAATTACCGACATCTGCCGCGACGCCAACTATCAGGACCGCTGCGCCGGTCTGGTGGTATGGCTGCACACCTTCTCGCCGTCCAAAATGTGGATTAACGGCCTGAGCATCCTGAACAAACCGCTGCTGCAGTTCCACACCCAGTTCAATGCGCAGATCCCCTGGGACAGCATCGATATGGACTTTATGAACCTGAACCAGACCGCCCACGGCGGCCGCGAGTTCGGTTTTATCGGTGCCCGTATGCGCCAGCAACACAGCGTGGTCAGCGGTCACTGGCAGGATAAACGCGCTCAGGAGCGTATCGGCGGCTGGATGCGTCAGGCGGTATCAAAACAGGATACCCGTCACCTTAAAGTCGCGCGCTTCGGCGACAACATGCGCGAAGTGGCGGTGACCGATGGCGACAAAGTCGCTGCGCAGATTAAGTTCGGCTTTTCGGTTAATACCTGGGCGGTGGGCGATCTGGTGGCCGTGGTCAACGACATCAGCACCGGCGATATCAACGCCCTGATCGACGAATACGAAAGCAGCTACACCCTGACGCCCGCCGCTCAGGTTAACGGTGCTAAACGCCAGAATGTGATCGATGCTGCGCGTATTGAACTGGGGATGAAACGCTTCCTGGAAGAGGGCGGTTTCCACGCCTTTACCACCACCTTTGAAGATCTTCACGGCCTGAAGCAGCTACCGGGTCTGGCGGTACAGCGCCTGATGCAGCAGGGTTACGGCTTCGCCGGTGAAGGCGACTGGAAAACTGCCGCCCTGCTTCGCATTATGAAAGTGATGTCTACGGGGCTTTCAGGCGGCACCTCCTTTATGGAGGACTACACCTATAACTTCGAGTCCGGCAACGACATGGTGCTCGGCTCCCATATGCTGGAGGTTTGCCCCTCTATCGCCACACCGACCAAACCGATTCTCGACGTTCAGCCGTTAGGTATTGGCGGCAAGGACGATCCGGCGCGTCTGATCTTCTCTACCACCACCGGCCCTGCCATCAACGCCAGCCTGATCGATCTGGGCGATCGTTTCCGACTGCTGGTGAACTGCGTCGATGCGGTTGAAGCGCCCCACGCGCTGCCGAAACTGCCGGTCGCTAACGCCCTGTGGAAAGCACAGCCGGATCTGCCCACCGCCGTCGAGGCCTGGGTACTGGGCGGCGGCGCGCACCACACCGTATTCAGCCAGTCCCTGACTCTGGACGATATGCGCCTGTTCACCGAGATGCACGACATCGAACTGACCACGATTGATAACGACACCCGCCTGCCCGCCTTTAAAGACGCGCTGCGTTGGAACGAAGTTTACTACCACTTTAAGCGCTAAGACCTGATGCGGGCCGGTGCGCTGGCCCGCCCTTTTTCGGAGGAAACGACCGATGCTGGAAGAGTTAAAACGTCAGGTCCTGGAAGCGAACCTTGCACTACCACGCCACAATCTGGTGACCCTGACCTGGGGCAACGTCAGCGCCGTCGATCGCGAACGCGGCGTACTGGTGATTAAGCCTTCCGGGGTGGAATATGACGCTATGCGCGCCCAGGATATGGTGGTGGTTTCGCTGGAAAGCGGCGAAGTGGTCGAAGGTGACAAAAAACCTTCGTCCGATACCCCCACCCACCGCCTGCTCTACCAGAGCTTCCCGGAGATCGGCGGTATCGTACACACCCACTCTCGCCACGCCACCATCTGGGCTCAGGCGGGTCAGGCGATCCCTGCCACCGGCACCACCCACGCCGACTACTTTTACGGCGACATTCCCTGCACCCGCAAAATGACCGACGCCGAAATTAACGGCGAGTACGAGTGGGATACCGGTTCGGTGATTGTGGAAACCTTCCGCGAGCGGGGCATTTCAGCAGCTCAGATGCCCGGTGTGCTGGTGCACTCCCACGGCCCCTTCGCATGGGGGAAAGACGCACAGGATGCGGTACATAACGCCATAGTGCTGGAAGAAGTCGCCTATATGGGCATCTTCTGCCGCCAACTGGCGCCGGAGCTGCCGCCCATGCAGCAGACGCTGCTGGATAAGCACTATCTACGTAAACACGGCGCTAACGCTTACTACGGCCAGTAATAGCAGGGGGGTATGACTCCCCCTTAAACGGTGGTTTGTTCGAAAGCGGAAGCTAAAAACCGGCAGAACATAATGATGCGGTGGGCTGTTCCGTTCACTTTGAGTCACTGCTTATCTGTTGATTTACAGCCGGTGAACGGGCCAGGGTGGCTCAGTCGCCACCCCCCTGGCAACCCGGGCTTTCCGGCAGTAAAAAACGCCCTTCGGGGCCCCTTCGCTTATCACTCCGGGCTTTTCGGACCGGGCGAGAGCCGCCATCCCTGGCGGCCTCGCCCTGTCGCGACATCCCTGTCGCTCCTCCGGCCCTGCGTGAACGCTCCGGCGTTTTTTAAGCCGGGACACAAACCACACTCATTAGCGATGAACGCTTCAATTTCCCAGGCTCGTGATGCCGTCTATCAATGCGCGTAATACACAGGCCCGGTTCAGGGTAATATCACACAGCAAAGCGAAAACCAGTCCGACGTAGACCAGGTAATACCATCCCATATAGTCATTAAAAATAATGGTATATAGCCAGTCCTGCATAAAAATATAGCTGTAAGACATGAACCCCGTCGCCAGCAACAATAGCCCCGTCGGCACCAACAACGGTCGAATACGATCCCGGCACAAGAATGCTGTCAGCGTGACAGCCAGAAATAGCCCGCCGCTTAGCCCGGTAAACAGACGAAAGTCGTGGGTAAGCTGCCCCACCACTTCACGATACTTCTGCCGTAGCGCATGAGCGATCTTTCGATGAACAGCCCCCATCAGACCTGTAGGTTCCGGCACGCTCCGATGCGCCACCACATTATCCAGCCTTTCCGCCACGGCCCCCTGCAAATGCGCCTTTAAACGCTCACGCTGCTCTTCCGTACTGGCAATGCGTTTGGCGAGAAAGGCTGGCAGTGTATCCACCCGCCTGTCGATCTCATCATACAGTGCCGTGCTAATCACATAGCGCGACGTTTCCACCACAAAATCCGGGCGCAAAAAAGTGAGCCCCCACAGCAAAATAAACGCCAGACCGCCAACGCCGCCGCAGGCCATGATCAGATAACGCATCATCCCTCTTCCTTATGTGGCATTTGTCATCCCTTACCTGGCGGAAAACGCGCCATAGCATCAAAAAAATTACTGTATAAATTCACAGACCCAACCACGCTATTCAGGCTATAATAACGCCTGAACTTTGATGAAGGAACAAAGCGTGGCCGAGACGCGACAGGGCTTTTTGCTCACCCGCCACTGGCGGGATACTCCCCGGGGCACCGAAGTCAGCTTCTGGTTGGCGACGGACAAGGGCCCACTGCGCGTAGTGCTCCCTCCCCAGGAGTCGGTCTGCTTTATCCCCGACGCTCAACGCGAACTGGCCAGCCGCCTGCTGGCCGGTGAAAACCACTGGCGACTGGCGGATCTTACCTTGCGCGACTTCCAGCGCCGCCCGGTCTGTGGGCTATACACCCGTCAGCATCGCCAGATGATGCGCCTGGAAAAACGGCTGCGCGAAGGCGGCGTACACCTCTGCGAAGCCGATATTCGCCCACCCGAGCGCTATCTGATGGAACGCTTTATCAACGCCCCGGTCCGGGTCAGCGGCGAATGGCAGGGCAACGCGCTGGTCAATGCCCGTATGGCCCCGGAGCCTGACTACCGCCCGCCGCTTAAATGGGTCTCCCTGGATATCGAAACCAGCCGCCATGGCGAACTGTACTGCATCGGCCTGGAGGGGTGCGGCCAGCGAACCGTCTATATGCTGGGGCCGGAAAACGGCGACCCGCAAGCCGTAGATTTCGAACTGGAATACGTCTCCAGCCGCCCGCGTCTGCTGGAAAAGCTTAACGACTGGTTCGAACGCCAGGATCCCGACGTACTGATCGGCTGGAACCTGGTACAGTTTGATTTGCGAGTGCTTCAGAAGCATGCGGAGCGCTACGGCATTCCCCTGAGACTGGGGAGAGCGGGCACGGCACTGGAATGGCGCGAGCACGGCTTTAAACCCGGCGTCTGGTTCGCTCAGGCCGAAGGACGGCTGATTATAGACGGTATCGAAGCGCTGAAATCCGCCTTCTGGAACTTCAGCTCGTTCTCGCTGGAGACCGTTGCCCGTGAGCTGCTGGGGGAAGGCAAAGCCATTGACGATCCCTGGCATCGAATGGGCGAAATAGAACGCCGCTTCAATGAGGACAAACCGGCCCTCGCCACCTACAACCTGAAAGATTGCGAGCTGGTGACCCGCATCTTCCATAAAACGGAACTGATGCCGTTTCTGCTGGAGCGCGCCACCGTAAACGGCCTGCCGGCCGATCGCCACGGCGGATCGGTGGCCGCCTTCTGCCATCTCTATTTCCCCCGTATGCACCGCATCGGTTATGTGGCCCCTAATCTCGGCGAGGTACCGCCCCAGGCCAGTCCCGGCGGCTATGTGATGGACTCGCGCCCGGGGCTCTATGATTCGGTACTGGTACTGGATTACAAAAGCCTCTACCCCTCGATCATCCACACCTTTCTGATCGATCCGGTGGGACTGGTGGAAGGGATGGCGCATCCGGAACCCGAACACAGCGTGGAAGGTTTCCTGGGGGCCTGGTTTTCCCGCAGCCAGCACTGCCTGCCCGCGATCGTGACTCAAATCTGGCAAGGACGCGAAGCGGCCAAACGCCAGGGCAACCGCCCGCTCTCTCAGGCGCTGAAGATCATTATGAATGCCTTCTACGGCGTGCTGGGCACCAGCGCCTGCCGCTTCTTTGATCCCCGTCTTGCCTCTTCGATCACCATGCGCGGCCATGAGATCATGCGCCTGACCCGGGAGTGGATCGAAGCACAGGGCTTTGATGTGATCTACGGCGATACCGACTCCACCTTTGTCTGGCTAAAGCGGGCGTACAGCGATGACGAAGCCCGGGCCATCGGGCAGCGCCTGGCCGATGGTGTTAACCAGTGGTGGCGCCAGCAACTGGGGGAAAACCAGCGGCTTGAGAGCGCGCTGGAGCTGGAGTTTGAAACCCACTTCACCCGCTTTCTGATGCCCACCATTCGCGGCACTGATGCAGGCAGCAAGAAACGCTATGCCGGGCTGACCGGCAGCGGGGAAGATCAACATCTGGTCTTTAAAGGACTGGAGGCCATACGCACCGACTGGACGCCGCTGGCTCAAACTTTCCAGCGCGAACTCTATTCGCGCATCTTCCATAACCAGCCCTGGCAGGAATACGTCCGCGCCACTATCGCCAGCCTGATGGCTGGTGAACTGGACGATCAGTTGGTCTATCGTAAACAGTTACGGCGCCCGCTGGGTGAATATCAGCGCAACATCCCGCCCCACGTACGCGCCGCCCGACTGGCGGACGAAGAGAACGCCCGGCTGGAGCGCCCCGCCCGCTATCAGAATCGCGGCGCCATCAAGTATGTCTGGACCACTCAGGGGCCCGAACCGCTGGAGTATCTGCGTTCGCCGCCAGATTACCAGCACTACCTGGAGCGCCAGCTTCAGCCCGTGGCCGAAGGGATACTGCCCTTCATTGGCGAAGATTTTGCTACACTGGCTACAGGGCAACTGGGGCTTTTTTGACAGGTGACGAACGGCCTGCCATCCAGTACCATAGCGCCCTTCCATTTTGACTGAATCTGATTCCGGCCTCCGGCGACGATGCGCGGGAGGTCATATTCCCCTATAGAATTCGCGCAGCAGAGCCAAAGGGTGCAACGCACTGGTCCCGACATCTGTTGCCCGAATTCCCGGGGGCATTTTGCCTGAAAATACAGAGAAACAGAGTTAAACAAATATGCCTTTTACCCCTGGTCAACGCTGGATTAGCGATACGGAAAGTGAACTGGGACTGGGTACCGTGGTTGCGCTTGATGCGCGTACGGTGACCCTGCTCTTTCCCGCCACCGGCGAAAACCGCCTCTATGCCAGAAACGACTCCCCCGTCACCCGCGTCATGTTTAACCCGGGCGATACCATCACCAGCCATGAGGGCTGGCAGTTAAAGGTAGATAGCGTCAGCGAAGAAAAGGGACTGCTAAGCTATACGGGAACCCGGCTCGACACCGGCGAAACCGACGTTACGCTGCGCGAAGTGATGCTCGACAGCAAACTGGTGTTCAGCAAACCACAGGATCGGCTGTTCGCCGGTCAGCTCGACCGCATGGATCGGTTTGCGCTGCGCTATCGTGCCCGTCAGTATCAGAGTCAACAGTATCGCCAGTCCTGGAGCGGCCTGCGCGGTATGCGCACTAACCTGATTCCCCATCAGTTACACATCGCCCGCGATGTGGGTACCCGTCACGCCCCGCGCGTACTGCTGGCGGATGAAGTTGGCCTGGGTAAAACCATCGAAGCCGGGATGATCATTCACCAGCAGTTACTATCCGGCGCCGCCAGCCGGGTGCTGATTGTGGTGCCGGAAACACTCCAGCACCAGTGGCTGGTAGAGATGCTGCGCCGCTTTAACCTGCGTTTCGCCCTGTTCGATGACGATCGCTACACCGAAGCCCAGCACGAATCCGACAACCCCTTCGAAACCGAGCAACTGGTGATTTGCTCCCTCGACTTCGTGCGCCGCAATAAGCAGCGTCTGGAGCAGTTGAGCGAAGCTATGTGGGATCTGCTGGTAGTCGATGAGGCTCATCACCTGGTCTGGAGCACCGATGCACCCAGCCGTGAATACCAGGCCATTGAGCAAATCGCCAGCCAGACCCCCGGCGTACTGCTACTGACCGCCACCCCAGAACAGTTGGGGATGGAGAGCCACTTTGCCCGCTTGCGCCTGCTGGATCCCGATCGCTTCCACGATTTCGACCTCTTTGTGGAAGAGCAGCAGCACTTCCGCCCGGTGGCGGACGCTGTAGCCCTGTTGCTAAAAGGCGAACGGCTGAGCGACGAATCGCTGAACGCCATCAGCGACCTGTTGGGCGAGCAGGATGTCGAACCTCTGCTGCAGACTGCCAACAGCGAGCATGATGGCAGTGACGCAGCACGCCGCGAACTGATTAACATGCTGATGGACAGGCACGGCACCAGCCGGGTGCTGTTCCGTAACACCCGCGGCGGCGTGAAAGGCTTTCCCCAGCGAGAGCTGCACACCATACGCCTGCCGCTGCCAACGCAATACCAGACCGCCATTAAAGTCTCCGGCATTATGAGTTCGCGCCAGTCGCAGGAAGAGCGGGCACGGGATATGCTCTATCCCGAACAAATCTACCAGACCTTCGAAGGCGACAGCGGTACCTGGTGGAATTTCGACCCGCGGGTGGAATGGCTGATGGGCTGGCTGACCAGTCACCGCTCACAGAAGGTGTTGGTGATCTGCTCCCGCGCCGACACCGCGCTTCAGCTTGAGCAAGTACTGCGTGAACGCGAAGGCATCCGCGCTGCGGTATTCCATGAAGGGATGTCGATTATCGAGCGTGACCGTGCCGCCGCCTGGTTCGCTGAAGAAGATACCGGCGCTCAGGTGCTGCTGTGCTCTGAGATAGGTTCCGAAGGCCGCAACTTCCAGTTCGCCAGCCACCTGGTGATGTTCGATCTCCCCTTTAACCCGGATCTGCTGGAGCAGCGCATCGGCCGCCTGGACCGCATCGGTCAGGCCCACGATATTCAGATCCATATTCCGTATCTGGAAAAAACCGCCCAGTCGGTGCTGGTTCGCTGGTATCACGAAGGGCTGGACGCCTTCGAGCACACCTGCCCCACCGGTCGCGCTATCTACGATAGCGTCTATCCGCAGCTTATCGGCTACCTGGCGAATCCGGACAATATGGACGGCTTCGACCCGCTTATCGCCCAGTGTCGCGAGCAACATGAAGCGCTCAAGACTCAACTGGAACAGGGACGCGACCGCCTGCTGGAGCTGCACTCCAACGGTGGCGAGCAGGCCCAGCAACTGGCGGAAGAGATCGCCGCCCAGGATAACGATATCCAGTTGGTCAACTTCGCCATGAACCTGTTCGATATCATCGGCATCAACCAGGACGATCGCGGCGACAATATGATCGTGCTGACCCCTTCCGATCACATGCTGGTGCCAGACTTCCCGGGTCTGCCGGAGGATGGCTGCACGATCACCTTCGATCGCGATGTGGCGCTGTCCCGCGAAGATGCTCAGTTCGTTACCTGGGAGCATCCGATTATCCGCAACGGCCTGGATCTGATTCTTTCCGGCGACACCGGCAGCAACGCCATTTCACTGCTGAAAAACAAAGCGCTGCCGGTCGGTACACTGCTGCTGGAACTGGTCTACGTGGTCGAGGCTCAGGCCCCGAAACAGCTGCAGCTGCATCGCTTCCTGCCAGCGACGCCGGTACGTATGCTGCTGGATAAAAACGGTGCCAACCTTGCCGGCCAGGTGGAGTTCGAAAGCTTTAACCGCCAGCTGAGCGCCGTGAATCGTCATACCGGTAGCAAACTGGTCAACGCCATGCAGCAGGACGCTCACGCTATCCTGCAGCTGGCTGAGCCGCAGATGAACGAAGCCGCCCGCCAGCTTATCGACGCCGCGCGCGCCGAAGCCGACGAAAAGCTCAGCGCCGAATATGCGCGCCTGGAAGCGCTGAAGGCGGTAAACCCCAACATCCGCGATGACGAGCTGGAAGCCATTGAGTACAACCGTCAGCAGGTGCTGGAGGCGCTGGATCAGGCCAGCTGGCGTCTGGATGCGCTGCGTCCTATCGTGGTCACGCACCAGTAACCGGAGCCAAAAATGCTGGAACCCTACAACCCATCGACGGATCCCTGGCTGGTCATCCTCTACCAGGATGAACACATCATGGTGGTCAATAAGCCGAGCGGTCTGCTCTCGGTGCCTGGACGGCTCGAAGAGCACAAAGACAGCGTGATGACGCGTATTCAGCGCGACTTTCCGCAGGCCGAGTCGGTGCATCGCCTGGATATGGCCACCAGCGGCGTTATTGCGGTGGCGCTAACCAAGGCCGCCGAGCGCGAGCTTAAACGCCAGTTCCGCGAGCGGGAGCCGCAAAAGCAGTATCTGGCGCGGGTGTGGGGCCATCCGGCGCAGGAAGAAGGGATGGTGGATCTGCCGCTCATCTGCGACTGGCCGAACCGACCTAAGCAGAAGGTGTGCTACGAGACGGGTAAACCGGCCCAGACCCTGTATGAAGTGCTGGAGTACGGTGCAGACAATACGGCACGGCTGCTGCTAAAGCCGATTACCGGGCGTTCGCACCAGCTTCGCGTTCATATGCAGGCGCTGGGGCACCCGATCCTCGGCGATAAGTTCTATGCCACGCCAGAAGCGCTGGCGCAGGCAGATCGTCTGTTACTGCATGCCTGGACGCTGACCATTACGCATCCCGCATTCGGTAACAGCATGACCTTCCGGGCTCCACCGGATTTCTGACCGCTAAATGGGCGCGATAATATCGCGCCCATTTTTTATCTCTCTGATAATGATGTACTACGCACAGAAACCCGACCGGCATCCCCTACATAATAAAAACAGGACTCTCCCTGTTTCTGAGTCCGCACCATTAAAATAAAGGATGAGAAGATGAAAAAAGTGGTACTCCCTTTGTGTCTTTCTTTATTGTCATTCAACCTGTTCGCGGCAACCCCACCAGGTAACGATGTCACGACTAAACCCGATCTTTATTACCTGAAAAATAGCCAGGCTCCCGATAGCCTTGCGCTGCTGCCGCCTCCGCCTGAGCCCGGTAGTATTCTGTTTGCTAACGATCAGGCGATGTATGAAAAGGGGCGTTTGCTGCGTAATACCCCACGAGGAAAACAGGCGGTTGAAGACGCCAACCTGGCGGCGGGCGGAATCGCTACGGCCTTTTCCGACGCCTTTGGACATCCGATTACCGCCAAAGAGGCGCCTGAAATCTATAAGCTGCTCACCAATATGATTGAGGACGCCGGCGATCTGGCGACCCGGGGGGCAAAAGAGAAATATATGCGCATCCGGCCCTTCGCCTTCTACGGCGTGCCAACCTGTAACACGAAAGAGCAGGATAAGCTGTCCACCAACGGCTCCTACCCTTCAGGACACACCTCTATCGGCTGGGCCTCAGCGCTGATACTGGCGGAAATTAACCCCGAAGCGCAGGACAGCATCCTTAAGCGCGGCTATGAACTGGGCCAGAGCCGGGTGATCTGCGGCTATCACTGGCAGAGCGACATTGACGCCGCCCGCGTTGTGGCAGCCGCAGTGGTGGCAACGCTGCATACCAACCCGGCGTTCCAGCAGCAGTTGCAGAAAGCGAAAGCGGAGTTCGCACAGCTGAAGCAGAAATAAAAGCAAACGGGATCGCGCCTGTCAGGTGGGATCCCGTTGTTTGTCGGTTACTTAATATTTTTCGCCGTCTTCACCAGCTCCCAGGCCTTCTGAATCTCCTGGGCTTTCTGCCGGGCCATCTCCATCATCTCCGACGGCAGCCCTTTCGCCACCAGCTTGTCCGGATGATGTTCGCTCATCAGCTTGCGATATGCCCGCTTGATGGTCGCAGGATCGTCATTAGGGCTGACGCCCAGCACGCTACAGGCATCTTCGAGGGTTGGCCCCCTTTGGGCCTGACGAGGGCCAGTGCCACCAGTCTGCTGCTGATAGTGAAAACCACCGCCGCCAAAGCTGGCTCCGCCCTGCATCATGCGCAGAAACTGGTCGAACTGGACACGGGAGATCCCCAGCTCTTCACCGATCACGTACAGTACGTCCCGCTCGTTGGGATGCAGAGAGCCGTCGGCCAGCGCCGCACGGGTCTGAATTTCGAGAAACATCCGAATTAAATCAAAACGTCCAAAGCAGGCGCTGCGCAGTTGACGCAGCTTCTCGCGTAACGGATAAGCGCCCTGCTTCCCGACCCGAAAGGCATGCTGGGCGGCGGTTCGCGACTCACCGTGCAGCTGCATCTGGTCCATCAGCTGTGAGGCGACGTCAATATCGGCCTGAGTCACACGCCCTTTAGATTTGGTCAGATGCCCCATCACTTCAAAGGTCGTGGCAAAAAACAGCGCCTGACGCTGCTGCTGGCTGGCAAACAGCACGCTGCGGCGGCTGCGTACCCGGTCAAACAGATGTCCAATCAGCAGCCCTGCCACCACGCCCCAGAAGCCGCCGCCCATCAACAATCCCATGGCGGCGCCCACCACTTTACCCAAATACTGCATATACTCCCCAAATCGTCATGCCGTGCGACGGAAATTGCATTATCATACCTGTCATTCGGAGCGCTGCCTAACGGGCGAGCTCAAAAACGGACAGGATAAGACTGGCGCGTTGCCGCCTGGTAAGTTAGTCTCTGAGCGTTTGCCGACGCGAAGCCACTGATGACGGAACAACGAAAAAAACGTATGAAAAAACGTATTCCCACTTTGCTGGCCACCCTGATTGGTTCAGCGCTCTATAGCCAGTCAGGGATGGCTGCGGATCTCGCCTCGCAGTGTATGCTCGGCGTGCCTGGCTATAATCGCCCTCTGGTGAAAGGTGACACCAACAAGTTGCCGGTCACCATTAACGCCGATCGCGCAAAAGGGAATTATCCCGATAATGCGGTATTTACCGGTAATGTGGATATCCAGCAGGGTAACAGTCGTCTGCAAAGCGATGAAGTTCAGCTTCATCAAAAACAGGTCGATGGCCAGCCGGATCCGGTGCGTACCGTTGATGCCCTGGGCAATGTGCACTACGACGATAACCAGGTCATCCTGAAAGGTCCGAAAGCCTGGTCAAACCTGAACTCCAAAGACACCAACGTCTGGGAAGGTGACTACCAGATGGTGGGCCGTCAGGGGCGTGGTACTGCCGATCTGATGAAACAGCGCGGCGAAAACCGCTACACCATCCTGGAAAACGGGACCTTTACCTCCTGTCTGCCCGGCTCCAACACCTGGAGCGTAGTAGGTAGCGAAGTGATCCACGACCGCGAAGAGCAGGTCGCAGAAATTTGGAACGCCCGCTTTAAAATCGGCCCGGTGCCGGTATTCTACAGCCCTTACCTGCAACTGCCGGTGGGTGACAAGCGTCGTTCAGGCTTCCTGATCCCCAATGCTAAATACAGCTCTAACAGCGGTATTGAGTTCACGCTCCCGTACTACTGGAACATTGCGCCGAACTTCGACGCCACTATTACGCCGCACTACTATCAGGATCGCGGCAACGTCCAGTGGCAGAATGAATTCCGCTACCTGACTCATTTCGGCTCCGGTATTGTTGAATTCGACTACCTGCCCTCTGACAGCCAGTACCGCGAAGATCACCCGAGCGAAGACCGCAACCGTCGCTGGCTGTTCTACTGGCAGCATAGCGGAGTCGTGGATAAGGTCTGGCGCTTTAACGTTAACTACACCAAAGTTAGCGACCAGTACTATTTTAACGACTTCGATTCCGAATACGGCGACAGCACCGACGGTTATGCCACCCAGAAATTTAGCGTCGGTTACGCCAACGAAAACTTTGACGCGACGCTGTCGAGCAAGCAGTTCCAGGTGTTCGCCGATCAGGCTTCCCGAAATTCCTATCGTGCCGAACCGCAGCTCGACGTTAACTACTATATGAATGACCTGGGCCCGTTCGATGCCCACATCTACGCCCAGGCCGTAAAATTCACCAACGTTAACGACAATCTGCCGGAAGCAACCCGTCTGCACGTCGAACCCTCGCTTAACCTGCCGCTCTCTAACGGCTGGGGCAGTCTGAATACCGAAGTGAAGATGCTGGCGACCCACTACCAGCAGGATAATATTGATCGTTACAGTTATCTGGATGATTCCGTTAACCGCGTAATGCCGCAGTTTAAAGTGGACGGCAAACTGGTATTCGAGCGCGATATGAACTGGGCCGAGGGCTACACCCAGACCCTGGAGCCGCGCGCCCAGTACCTGTATCGCCCCTATCGCGACCAGAGCAATATCTATAGCTACGACTCCACCTTCCTGCAGTCTGACTACAGCGGTCTGTTCCGCGACCGGACTTACGGCGGCCTCGATCGTATCGACTCCGCCAACCAGGTGACCACCGGTCTGACCTCGCGTATTTATGATGACAGCGCCGTGGAACGTTTTAACGTTTCGCTGGGTCAAATCTACTACTTCACCGAATCTCGTACCGGTAGTGACGATATTAACTGGGAAAAAGACAAGAAGACCGGTTCGATGGTGTGGGCCGGCGACACCTACTGGCGCATTAGCGACCGTTGGGGCCTGCGCGGCGGGCTGCAGTACGATGCGCGCCTGAACAATATTTCCACCGGCAGCGGCGCTCTGGAGTACCGCAAAGATGCCGATCGCCTGGTTCAGTTGAACTACCGCTATGCCAGCCCGGAATATATTCGCGCCTCGCTGCCGAACTTCGCCAGCTCAGATCGCTATAAAGACGGTATCAACCAGGTCGGCGTGACCGCCAGTTGGCCGATCGTAGATCGCTGGTCTGTGGTGGGTGCTTACTATTACGACACCAACACCCACCAGCCCGCCGATCAGATGCTGGGCGTGCAGTATAACTCCTGCTGCTACGCGATCCGTGTCGGTTACGAACGTAAGCTCAACGGTTGGGAACATAACAAGAGCGCGTACGACGAGAAGATCGGCTTCAATATCGAGCTGCGTGGCCTGAGCTCCAACTACGGCCTTGGCACCCAGCAGATGCTGCGCTCGAACATTCTGCCGTATCAGAGTTCGCTGTAACTGATGTTTAAAACAAATCCGCTCCGCGGTAAATTCGGAAATGGAAAAAGTATGAAGAACTGGAGAACGCTGCTTATTGGTATCGCCCTGGCGGCGAATACCGCCTTCGCCGCCCCGCAGGTCGTCGACAAAGTCGCCGCCGTTGTTAATAACGGGGTGGTGCTGGAAAGCGACGTCAATGGCCTGATGCAGTCGGTCAAGCTTAATGCACGACAGGCAGGCCAGCAGCTCCCGGACGACAACACGCTGCGCCATCAGATTATGGAGCGTCTGATCATGGATCAGATCATCCTGCAGATGGGCCAGAAAGCGGGAGTTCAAATTAGCGACCAGCAGCTCGATCAGGCTATCGCCAATATCGCGGCTCAGAACCAGATGTCCGTGGATCAGCTGCGTAGCCGTCTGGCCTATGATGGTCTGAACTACGCCACTTATCGCAGTCAGATCCGTAAGGAGATGCTCATCGCCGAAGTGCGCAACAACGAAGTCCGCCGCCGTATCACCATTCTGCCCCAGGAAGTGGAACAGCTGTCCAAACAGGTGGCGGATCAGAACGATGCCAGCACCGAGCTGAATCTGAGCCACATCCTGCTGCCGCTGCCGGAAAACCCCAGCTCCGCCCAGGTTAACGAAGCCGGACAGCAGGCCACTTCTATTGCTGAACAAGCGCGTAATGGCGCCGATTTCGGCAAGCTGGCTATCACTTACTCCGCCGATGCTTCTGCCCTGAAGGGCGGCCAGATGGGTTGGGGACGTATTCAGGAGCTGCCTTCCATCTTCGCCCAGGCGCTGACCACGGCAAAGAAGGGCGATATTATCGGGCCAATCCGTTCCGGCGTGGGCTTCCACATCCTGAAAGTGAACGATCTGCGCGGCCAGACCCAGAATATCTCTGTCACAGAGGTTCACGCACGTCACATTCTGCTGAAGCCGTCGCCGATCATGAACGATCAGCAGGCGCGCCAGAAGCTGGAGCAGGTAGCCGCTGACATCCGCAGTGGCAAAACCACCTTCTCCCAGGCGGCGAAGGAGTTCTCTGAAGATCCCGGTTCTGCCAACCAGGGCGGCGATCTTGGCTGGGCCACGCCGGATATCTACGATCCGGCCTTCCGCGACGCACTTATGCGCCTGCAGCGCGGTCAGCTCAGTGCCCCGGTACACTCCTCCTTCGGCTGGCACCTGATCGAACTGCTGGACAGCCGCAAGGTCGATAAAACCGACGCAGCCCAGAAGGATCGCGCTTATCGCATGCTGTTTAACCGTAAGTTCGCTGAAGAGGCGCAGACCTGGATGCAGGAGCAGCGCGCCAGCGCCTACGTGAAGATTCAATAAATGATAAACACCGATCGTGTGGCGATCACTCCCGGCGAACCCGCCGGGATTGGTCCCGACCTGGTCGTCGCGCTCTCGCAGCGCGACTGGCCGGTGGAGCTGGTTGTCTGCGCTTCGCCGGATCTACTGCGCGAACGCGCGGCTTTACTCAACCACCCTCTTCAGCTTCTTCCTTACCAGCCTGATTCTGCACCGCGCCCTCAGAAAGCGGGTACGCTCACGGTCTGTGAGATTCCGCTGCATGCGCCGGTGACGCCAGGCCAGCTTGACGTCGCCAACGGCCAGTACGTGACCGACACCCTGGCCCGCGCCTGTGACGGCTGCCTGAGCGGTGAATTTGCCGCAGTGGTGACGGGGCCGGTGCATAAGGGGATCATTAACGATGCCGGTATTCCCTTTACCGGACATACCGAATTTCTGGAACAGCGCGCCGGTAGCGAAAAAGTCGTGATGATGCTGGCGACCGAAGAGTTACGGGTCGCGCTGGCCACCACGCATCTGCCGCTGCGGGCAGTGGCAGACGCCATTACCGCCCCACTGCTGCGCCAGGTGCTGACCATTCTGCATCAGGATCTGCGGCGCAAGTTCGGCATCGGCCAGCCCCATATTCTGGTCTGCGGCCTGAATCCGCACGCCGGTGAAGGGGGCCATATGGGTACAGAAGAGATTGACACCCTGATTCCGGTCCTGGAAGAAATGCGCGCCAGCGGCATGCGGCTGACCGGCCCTCTTCCCGCCGATACCCTGTTTCAGCCCAAATATCTGGACCACGCCGATGCTGTCCTTGCGATGTACCACGATCAGGGGCTGCCCGTGTTAAAATATCAGGGATTCGGGCGAGCAGTGAATATCACGCTGGGTCTGCCCTTCATTCGTACTTCGGTCGACCACGGTACCGCCCTTGAGCTGGCGGGTATGGGGAAGGCCGATGTCGGTAGTTTTACCACGGCGCTTAATCTCGCCATTAAAATGATTGTTAATAGTCAATGAATAATCGAGTCCATCAGGGCCATTTCGCCCGTAAACGCTTCGGGCAAAACTTTTTAAATGACCCGTTCATTATCGACAGCATCGTCAGCGCCATTCATCCCCAGAAGGATGAAGCGCTGGTCGAGATCGGTCCCGGCCTCGGCGCGCTAACCGAACCCGTTGGCGACAGGCTCGACAAGCTGACGGTCATCGAACTGGACCGCGATCTGGCTGCGCGTTTGAAGACCCATCCGTTCCTTGGCCCTAAGCTGACCATCTACCAGCAGGACGCCATGACCATGGATTTTGCAGCTCTGGCCAAAGAACAGGGCCAGTCGCTGCGCGTTTTCGGCAACCTGCCGTACAACATCTCCACGCCGCTGATGTTCCACCTCTTTAGCTATACTGACGCCATAAAGGATATGCACTTTATGCTGCAGAAGGAGGTGGTTAAGCGTCTGGTTGCAGGCCCGGATACGAAAGCGTATGGTCGTTTAAGCGTCATGGCGCAATATTACTGTCAGGTGATCCCGGTGCTGGAAGTGCCGCCCACGGCCTTCACGCCGCCGCCAAAAGTCGATTCCGCCGTGGTACGCCTGGTGCCGCACGCCACATTGCCGCATCCCGTAAAAGATTTACGGCTGCTGGAGCGTATCACCAGCGCAGCCTTTAATCAGCGCCGCAAAACGATTCGCAACAGCCTCGGCAATCTGTTCACCGTAGAGGCGCTGACCGAGTTAGGTATCGATCCGGCGATGCGCGCGGAGAATATTTCCGTTGCCGCTTACTGCCAGATGGCTAACTACTTAGCAGAGAATTCGCCGTCGAAGGAGAGCTGACCCATGTCTGATTCACCCCGCGTTTGCGTCCAGGTACAGAGCGTTTACATTGAGTCCCAGTCCACGCCCGAGGAAGAGCGCTTTGTCTTCGCCTATACCGTCACTATCCGCAACCTGGGGCGCGTGCCCGTGCAACTGCTGAGCCGCTACTGGCTAATCACTAACGGTAATGGTCGCGAGACCGAAGTCCAGGGTGAAGGCGTAGTCGGTCAGCAACCGCATATCGCACCGGGGGGTGAATACCAGTACACCAGCGGCGCCGTCATTGAAACGCCCTTTGGCACCATGCAGGGACATTATGAAATGATCGACGCCGCAGGCACCACCTTCCGCCTCGCCATCCCGGTTTTCCGGCTGGCAATTCCATCCTTCATACACTGAAAACACCATGTCGACATATCTGATTGGCGATGTTCACGGCTGCTATGATGAGCTGATTGCCCTGCTCAGACAGGTTTCATTCAATCCCGCTCAGGATACGCTGTGGCTGACCGGTGACCTGGTAGCCCGCGGCCCCGGTTCACTGGAAGTGCTACGCTATGTGCGTTCGTTGGGTGATGCCGCCCGCATCGTGCTGGGTAACCACGATCTGCATCTGCTGGCGGTTTTCGCCGGGATCAGCCGCAACAAGCCCAAAGATCGCGTGACCCAACTGCTGGAAGCACCGGACGCCGACGAACTCATCAACTGGTTGCGCCGTCAGCCTCTGTTGCAGGTGGATGAAGAGAAAAAACTGGTGATGGCCCACGCCGGCATTACGCCACAGTGGGATCTGCCAACCGCCATGGCCTGCGCCCGGGATGTGGAAGCGGTGCTGTCCAGCGATAGCTATCCGCTGTTCCTCGATGCCATGTACGGCGATATGCCCAATAACTGGAGCACTGACCTGAAAGGGCTGGCGCGGCTGCGTTTTATCACTAACGCCTTGACCCGCATGCGCTACTGCTTCCCTAACGGCCAGTTGGAGATGTACTGCAAAGATACGCCGGACAACGCCCCGGCGCCGCTGAAACCCTGGTTTGCGATCCCCGGCCCCGTGGCACAGTCGTACAGTATCGCTTTCGGCCACTGGGCATCGCTGGAAGGCAAAGGCACGCCGGAAGGCGTTTACGCGCTGGATACCGGCTGCTGCTGGGGCGGCGTTATGACCTGTCTGCGCTGGGAAGATAAGACCTGGTTTATCCAGCCTTCTCACCGCCAGAGCGATAACGACAGCGGCGAGGCCGCCGCCGCTTCCTGAATGGAACGCCTTAACGGCGTTCCAGCACCTCAAAGCAGTAGCTGTGAGAATTGCTCTCATCAGCATCGTGAAACTCACTGAATACCGACTGCCACTCGTCCGGCTCGTATTCCGGAAAATGGGTATCCCCTTCCACTTCGGCATCGATATGGGTCAGGTAGAGGCGCTGAGCCTGAGGCAGAAAGTGCTGGTAGATCTTACCGCCGCCGATCACCATGATTTCCGGCGCCTCACCGCAGGCGGCAATCGCCTCTTCCGGCGTGCTCACCCAGGTGACGCGAGCGTCATCTCCGGGGTTACGGCTAATCACAATATTCAGGCGTCCTGGCAGCGGGCGACCAATAGATTCCCACGTCCTGCGCCCCATTACCACGGGCTTATCCAGCGTATTACGCTTAAACCAGGCCAGGTCGGCCGGCAAACTCCACGGCATGGCGTTTTCCATACCAATTACGCGGTCGGCCGCCAGAGCGGCAATCAGACTGATCATTGTTAAAATCCCCGGGTCAAAAAATTGTCGCCACTATACGGAAAGCGGCGGGTTTCGTCGACGGATGCAGCACCCGCTGCTGTAGAAAATCTCTGTTGCATCACACCCGGCCAGCCATGCATTCTGGCAAACCCGCGCTGGCTGTCGCTGCACACCGTTGATAAAACCCGTCGTCATCGGTGTAAATCTGCCTGCACATGCGTAAAGGGCAGGGTATAGTGCAGGATTTGGGTCCCTGAAAGAGTCAGAACATGCTGGAAACTACCCTGCTTATTGCCACCATCGCTACCCTGGGAATGCTCTCTCCCGGGCCGGACTTCTTCCTGGTGATTAAAAACGCGGCCCGCTATACGCGCCCGGCAGCGCTGATGACCTGCGCCGGTGTGATCTGCGGCGTGGCAACCCATATGAGCTACTGTGTCGCCGGGCTGGCAGTGGTAATAACCACTACGCCCTGGCTGTTCGGCCTGCTGAAATACGCCGGAGCGGCTTATCTGGTCTGGGTGGGTCTGCATGCCCTCTTCTCCCGGGGCGGCAGTAAGATGGACGTCAGCCAGTATGGCGCCCGGCAGACCACGCTGAAAAAGGCGTTTCTCCAGGGCTATTTATGCAATCTGCTTAACCCTAAGGCCACGCTCTTTTTCCTTGCGATGTTCACCCAGGTGTTGAGCGTGAATTCCGGTCTCGGGGAGAAGCTGTGGTATGCCGGGGTCATCGTCGGGCTATCGGTTATCTGGTGGCCGCTGCTGGTATTGCTGATTCAGAGCGAACCCGTGCGTAAGGGGCTGGCCAGGGCGCAAAAGATTGTCGACCGACTGCTGGGTGGCGTACTGCTGGCTCTGGGCATTAAAGTCGCCTTAAGTTAATGTCCCTCTCCTTTGAAGAAGAGGGACACGCGCTATGCTTCGGGCTTCACTGCGGGTTCATCCGCCAGCGAGCCGCTGTGGACGCCCTCTTCCGTTCCCTGCCAGCCCAGGCGCTGCCCGGTATTAAGATGGCTGCGATCCTGATTGATGATGTCGGTCAGCATCGCACTTGAACGCTTGTAAACCGCGGCACGGCTAGCGGTATCGCTCTCACCGTTGACCAGTTCTTCCACCATCCGCAGATTAAAGCGCCGAAAGTGGTCCGCCCTCTCCCTGGCCTCATAGCCGCCAAGGCCCAGTTGCTCCAGCGCCATACGGCCAGCCCGCAGCGCCCCTTCAAAGGTTTCACGTTCCGGCTGGTCAATACCGACCTGACGCAGACGAATGTAGTGGTCCACATCGCGCGCCCTGGCGACAATTTTCAGCTGAGGAAAGTGCTCCCTGGCAAGCTCCGTCAGCTGCATATTGACCTGAGGATCGTCAATGGCGTTAATCAACACCTCGGCTTTTTCGGCACCGGCAGACTCCAGCAAATCAAGACGCGTGGCATCGCCGTAAAAGACCTTCATCCCAAACTTACGCAGGGTTTCGATATGATCCGGATCGTGATCCAGCACCACCATCTTCACGCCGCTGGTAAACAGCAAACGCCCGGCTATCTGACCAAAACGGCCAAATCCGGCGATGATCACCCGGGGCTGCTCTTCGTCGATATCATCGGCTTCCCCCTGCTGTTGAGCGCCGCTCTTCTCCAGCTTCGCCAGTAGCACCAGCAGCAGTGGCGTAATCGCCATCGACAGCGCTACCGCCAGGGTCAGGGATTTCGCCCAGCCGTCGTCCAGCACCTGCGCCATATGCGCCGCGCCAAAGACCACGAAGGCGAACTCACTCCCCTGCCCCAACAGCGCCGCAAAGGTGCGCCACTGACGACGCGGCACCTTCAGCGGCCAACCGATAACCCAGAGCACCAACCCCTTAATCACCTGAAAGCCCACCAGCAGCACTACCACCCGCAGGGGGTTATCGATCAAGGTACCAAAGTCGATGGACATGCCGACGCCGATAAAAAACAGCCCCAGTAGTAGTCCCTTAAAGGGTTCAATATCGCTTTCCAGCGCATGGCGGTATTCAGAGCTGGCCAGCAGTACCCCGGCCAGGAAAGCCCCCATCGCCATTGACAGCCCCGCCTCTTCCAGTAGCAGGCCGAAGCCGAAAACCAGAAACAGCGCCACGGCGCTGAACACTTCGCGCAGACCGGATCGCGCCACAAAGCGCAGCAGCGGGCGGGTGACGTAGCGGCCCAGCAGTATCACCAGCGCCAGCGCCCCCACCACCTTCAGCGCCGACAGGGTAAAAGCCCCAAGCGTAGTGGCAGCGCCGCTGCTGGCCAGCAGCGGAATCATCGCCACCAGCGGAATCGCTGCAATATCCTGGAACAGCAGCAGCGCGAAGGCGCTACGCCCCATCGGACTCACCGTCAGGTTACGTTCATTCATCGCCTGCATAGCAATAGCGGTGGAAGAGAGCGCCAGGGTCAGGCCAACCAGTGCCGCCACCTGCCAGCGCAGCCCCAGCGCCACGCAGAATCCGCCTAACGCCAGGCCGCAGGCCGCCATTTGCAGGAATCCGCCGCCAAACACCGAGGCGCGTAGTCGCCACAGACGCTGCGGATCCAGCTCCAGACCGATGACGAACAGCATCAACACCACGCCAATCTCGGCAAAGTGCAGGATGGTTTCGGCATCGGTCACCAGCCGTAGCCCCCAGGGCCCGATAATACAACCGGCAATCAGGTAGCCGAGCACGGAGCCTAATCCCAGACGCACCGCAACGGGCACAATCAGTGCGGCGGAGCCAAGATAGATCAGCGCCTGTATCATGCTATGGCTATCCATTATCCACCTCCTGCCAGTCCAGAAGGCGCTGTCGATAGCGCGAAGCGTGCATCTTCATGATCTCGTCTTCACAAATAAAGGCGTCGTGCAGTGAAAACGGTCGTAACCAGTTCAGGCCACAATAGAGCGCGGTCGCCTGTAGCGGCTGCGCCAGAACGTCAAAACCGGGATGGTCGCCCAGGCCAAAGTGGTGCTCGCTCCCCCCGGTGGTCACTGCCCACATCAGGCTCTTGCCATGGAGCGCCTTACCCCCTTCCCCATAGGCCCAGCCGTGAGACAGCACTTTGTCGATCCACAGCTTCATCAATGGCGGGATGCTGTACCACTGCATGGGGTGCTGCCAGATAATTAAATCAGCCTTCGCCAGCGCCGCCTGCTCGGCCCCGATATCGATATTAAAGTCGGGGTATAGATGATAAAGCGTGCGAATTTCCACCCCTGCTAAATCCCGTACCTGCTCCAGCATGCTGCGATTAGCATGGGAGTGCTCAGGATAAGGATGTGCATAAATAATCAGAATCATAAACATCCACTGCCTTGTTATTGTCTTATTCGTTTAGCGCACAGGGAGGCTGCGTAAGAATGGAATGAGGAAGCGTGTCGCCGTCCGTTTGCAGCCAGAGGATCCCTGGCGGGAAACATCCACAGTGAGTGTAGTCAGTTAATTCTTAGCCTGACAGAGGGAAGCGAGAAAATCCTGAAAAATCGGAGTCGGTATGGGGAAAGAAGGAAACCAGAGAAAGAAGAAGATCGGGTACAGGAGCCCCGCGCTCGCTGTACCCGTAACTCTGAAGCGCGTTCAGAGCCGCCACCCCGGACCGTGAAGGTCTTAGTTGTCCAGTTCGTTCATAGACTGAACCTGGTCGCGATTAATCTGTTCGGTTCTGCCGCTTTCGGCATTTTTGTAAGAAACCAGACCGGTATCATCATCCACCTGCGGCTTGCCGTCGGTGACGATGGTTTTACCGTCGGTCGTCTTGATGGACTGATTCGACGAGCATCCGCTTACAAAGAGCAGGGCCACTGCAGCAAGCGTAGAGGTAACAAGGAGTTTGGTACGCATAGTTTTCTCCTGACAATGTGATCGTTTTTCTCTTCCGTCCTTACACTATAGCCAAATCATCATCTTCCGACAGGGGCCGGGCGCGAAAAGCAGAGGACTCTTAAGAAAAGTTTCCCCGGTAAATCAATAAAAAACGGCCCCCGCCAGGGCGGAGGCCGTCAGGATGATAACCTGTTGCGGCGCGATTATTTCGCGATCTGCGCGTGCATCTCCTGCACCGAAATAACCTGCTCGGTGGCATCAGCATTCAGCGACATCGAGGTAGCGAAACCGCCGTTCAGGGTGGTGTCGTAATGCACCTTGTACTGCAATGCGCTGCGGCGAATGACCCGGGAATCTTCAATCGCCTGGCGTCCCGCCGTGGTGTTGATGATGTAGCTGTACTCGCCGTTCTTGATGCGGTCCTGGATATGCGGGCGACCTTCGTGCACCTTGTTAACCAGGCGCGGGTTGATACCCGCTTCGCCCAGCACAATGGCGGTGCCGTGAGTGGCATCCAGCTCAAAGCCGTGCTTAATCAGTCTGGCCGCCAGATCCACCACCCGCTCTTTATCGCCTTCGCGTACCGAAAGCAGGGCGCGGCCCCCTTTCTGCATCTTGCTCTGGCTGCCCAGCATCGCTTTAGCGAACGCTTCGGCAAAAGAGCGGCCAACCCCCATGACCTCACCGGTAGAGCGCATTTCCGGCCCCAGCAGCGGGTCGACGCCCGGGAATTTGTTGAACGGCAGCACCACCTCTTTCACCGAGTAGTACGGCGGGATCACCTCTTCGGTGTGGCCCTGGCTTACCAGACTCTGGCCAGCCATGACGCGCGCTGCCACCTTGGCCAACTGAACACCGGTTGCCTTGGAGACGAAAGGCACGGTACGCGCCGCACGCGGGTTCACCTCAATCAGATAAACTTCGTTGTCCTTCACTGCAAACTGGACGTTCATCAGACCGCGCACCTGCAGTTCGAAGGCCAGTTTACGCACCTGGTCGCGCATCACATCCTGAATCTCCTGACTCAGGGTGTAGGCCGGAAGCGAGCAGGCGGAGTCGCCGGAATGCACGCCAGCCTGTTCGATATGCTCCATAATGCCGCCAATCAGCACCGTGTCGCCGTCGCAGATGGCATCGACGTCTACTTCAACCGCGTCGTCCAGGAAGCGGTCCAGCAAGACCGGCGCATCGTTGGAAACGCTGACCGCCGTTTTAAAGTAGCGCTTGAGGTCGGTTTCGTCGTAGACGATTTCCATGGCACGGCCGCCCAGCACGTAAGAGGGGCGGACCACCAGCGGGTAGCCAATCTCTTTCGCCTTCTCGACCGCCTGTTCGATGGTGGTTACGGTAGCGTTAGCCGGCTGCTTCAGCTTCAGCCTCTCCACCGCCTGCTGGAAGCGCTCACGGTCTTCCGCACGGTCGATGGCGTCCGGGCTGGTGCCGATAATCGGAACGCCGGCGGCTTCCAGATCGCGGGCCAGTTTCAGCGGCGTCTGGCCGCCATACTGCACGATAACCCCTTTCGGCTGCTCGATGCGGACGATTTCCAGTACGTCTTCCAGCGTTACCGGCTCGAAGTAGAGGCGGTCAGAAGTGTCATAGTCGGTGGAAACCGTCTCCGGGTTACAGTTCACCATAATGGTTTCATAACCATCTTCGCGCAGCGCCAGCGCGGCGTGCACGCAGCAGTAGTCAAATTCGATACCCTGACCGATGCGGTTCGGACCACCGCCCAGCACCATAATCTTGTCACGCTGCGGGTTGGGGCGCGATTCACACTCCTCTTCCCAGGTGGAGTACATGTAGGCAGTATCGGTCGCGAACTCGGCGGCGCAGGTATCCACGCGCTTATAGACAGGATGCAGGCCCGACTTCTCGCGCAGTTTACGGATTTCTCCCTCACGCACGCCAGAAAGCGCAGCCAGTCGCGCATCGGAGAAGCCCTTGCGCTTCAACTGGCGCAGGAAGGTGGGGTTCAGACCGGTAATGCCGACTTCCGCCACCTGCTCTTCCAGGCGCACCAGCTCTTCAATCTGCACCAGGAACCAGCGGTCGATGTTGGTCAGGTTGAAGACGCCATCCACAGAGAGTCCGGCGCGGAAAGCATCGGCGATGTACCAGATACGCTCGGCACCGGCATCCTTCAGTTCGCGGCGGATTTTGGTCAGCGCTTCCGGGTCGTCCAGGCTGACTTTCGGGTCAAAGCCGGTGGCGCCCACTTCCAGACCGCGCAGCGCTTTCTGCAGCGACTCCTGCTGAGTGCGACCAATCGCCATCACTTCACCCACTGACTTCATCTGAGTGGTCAGGCGGTCGTTGGAACCCGCAAATTTCTCGAAGTTGAAGCGCGGGATCTTGGTGACGACATAGTCGATGGAAGGCTCGAACGACGCCGGGGTACGACCGCCGGTAATGTCGTTCATCAGTTCATCCAGGGTGTAACCCACCGCCAGCTTGGCCGCCACTTTAGCAATCGGGAAGCCGGTAGCTTTCGAAGCCAGCGCCGACGAGCGCGATACGCGCGGGTTCATTTCAATCACGATCAGGCGACCCGTTTTCGGGTTCACCGCAAACTGAACGTTGGAGCCGCCGGTTTCCACGCCGATCTCACGCAGTACCGCCATCGAGGCGTTACGCATGATCTGGTACTCTTTGTCGGTCAGCGTCTGAGCCGGAGCCACGGTGATGGAGTCACCGGTGTGAATCCCCATCGCATCGAAGTTTTCAATTGAGCAGACGATGATGCAGTTGTCGTTGCGGTCTCGCACCACCTCCATCTCATACTCTTTCCAGCCAATCAGCGACTCGTCAATCAGCAGCTCATTGGTCGGGGAGAGATCCAGACCGCGCTCGCAAATCTCTTCAAACTCTTCGCGGTTATATGCGATACCGCCACCGGTACCGCCCATGGTAAAGGAGGGGCGGATAATACAGGGGAATCCGACATCGTCAGCGACGGTCAGCGCTTCTTCCATGGTATGCGCAATGCCGGAGCGGGCAGTTTCAAGGCCGATTTTCTTCATCGCGACATCAAAGCGGCGACGATCTTCCGCCTTATCGATGGCATCCGCAGTGGCGCCGATCATCGCGACACCGAACTCTTCCAGCACCCCCTGGCGCTCCAGTTCCAGCGCGCAGTTAAGGGCGGTCTGACCGCCCATAGTGGGCAGAACCGCATCCGGACGCTCTTTTTCGATGATTTTGCGCACCACTTCCCAATGGATCGGCTCGATGTAGGTGGCATCCGCCATATCCGGGTCGGTCATGATGGTGGCCGGGTTGGAGTTCACCAGAATGACCCGGTAGCCCTCTTCACGCAGCGCCTTACAGGCCTGAGCGCCGGAGTAGTCGAATTCACACGCCTGGCCGATAACAATCGGGCCGGCGCCAAGAATCAGGATGCTTTTAATATCGGTACGTTTTGGCATGGCTTTTCTTGCTCCTGATTATTTCGCGCTGTGGCGATGTTGCTCAATAAGCTCAATAAAGTGGTCGAACAGCGGGGCGGCATCGTGCGGGCCGGGGCTCGCTTCAGGGTGTCCCTGGAAGCTGAACGCGGGCTTGTCGGTGCGGTGAATGCCCTGCAGGGTGCCGTCAAACAGCGAACGGTGAGTCGCGCGAAGATGAGCAGGCAGGGTGCTTTCATCAACCGCGAAACCGTGGTTCTGTGCGGTGATCATGACGCAATCCCTGTCCAGGTCCTTCACCGGGTGGTTACCACCGTGGTGACCAAATTTCATCTTCAGGGTGCGGGCGCCGCTGGCCAGGGCCAGCAACTGGTGACCCAGACAGATGCCGAACACCGGAATATCGGTTTCCAGGAAACGGGTAATGGCGTCGATAGCGTAGTCGCAGGGCTCCGGATCGCCAGGGCCGTTGGAAAGGAAGATGCCGTCCGGGTTCATCTTCAGCACCTCTTCCGCCGACGTCTGAGCAGGCACGACTGTCAGTCGGCAACCGCGGTCCACCAGCATGCGCAAGATGTTGCGCTTGGCGCCGTAGTCATAGGCCACCACGTGGTAAGGCAGCGCCTCTTCATTTTGCTCTTCAGGCAGGTCGCCCTGTAGCGTCCAGCTACCCTGGCGCCAGTGGCTGATGGCATCGCAGGTGACTTCTTTCGCCAGGTCCATTCCCTTAAGACCCGGGAAAGCCCGTGCCTGCGCCAGCGCGCTGGCGGCATCGGGATTATCACCGGCAATAATACAACCGTTCTGGGCGCCCTTCTCGCTTAGCAGCCGCGTCAGCTTACGGGTATCGATATCGGCAATGGCCACAATGTTGTGGCGCTTCAGATAGCTGGAGAGATCTTCCTGGCTGCGGAAGTTGCTGGCGATAATCGGCAGATCGCGAATAACCAGCCCCTGAGCATGCACCCGGGAAGACTCTTCATCGGCCAGGTTGGTACCGACATTACCGATATGGGGATAAGTAAGAGTGACAATCTGGCGAGAATAGGAAGGATCGGTGAGGATTTCTTGATAACCGGTCATTGAAGTATTGAAAACGACCTCTCCCACGGCCGATCCCAATGCCCCAATGGCCCGACCGTGGAATTGGGTTCCGTCTTCCAGAACCAACAGCGCTGACTTAATCAAAACGTCCTCCAGGGAATAAACAGTCACTTTTATTGCATAGTAATTCATCCCCAGGGGGAGAATCAATGCAATTACCGCACGACACGGCGAATTTTTGACAAACGGCGGCATTCTAGAGAGAGGCAGGGGGAAAGTCCAGCCTTAAGGCCATCTTTTATTATTATTTTGAGTCACTGATGAGAAAATTGGAGAGTAACAACCAAAAAAAGCAAAAAACCAGGCCAAAAACGGGCCTTTAAGGCGAAGAAAAGTAAAGAAGCATTCTATCACAGCTAAACGAAGTGGACCAAATGGTCAAAATTTACTTACAGAGGAGATACTAGCGCATAAAGACATTATTTTTAATCATCTAAGATAAAAAACACACCAAACTCAATAAATAAAAAGGGTGACAATATATCACCCTGACAATCAACACGTTATGATTGCAATTACCACATCACACGGATTACAACTCATTGAGATCCAGCACATCACGCATATCGTAAAGGCCAGTTTTTTTCGTCATTAACCATAAAGCAGAACGAACAGCGCCATTTGCGAATGTCATACGGCTGGAAGCCTTGTGAGTTATCTCAATACGCTCACCAATATCCGCAAACATCGCCGTATGCTCACCAACAATATCGCCTGCGCGAACCGTGGCGAAACCGATAGTGCCAGGTTCCCGCTCGCCGGTATGGCCTTCGCGAGACCAGACCGCGCACTGCTTCAGATCCTTACCCAGCGCTTCGGCAATAGTTTCCCCCATCGCCAGCGCGGTACCAGACGGAGCATCCACTTTATGGCGGTGGTGGGCTTCGATAATTTCAATGTCGGTGTGATTCCCCATCACCTTTGCGGCTTTTTCCAGCAGCTTCAGCAACACATTCACCCCCACGCTAAAGTTAGCGGCGAAAACCACCGGTATCGTGCTGGCCGCTTCCTGGATGGCCTGCTTTCCGGCATCATCAAAGCCGGTCGTGCCAATCACGATGCCTTTAGCGTGCTGGCGGCAAAAGGCCAGATGGTTCAGCGTTCCTTCCGGGCGGGTAAAATCGATCAGCACATCGAAGTCATTGACCACATCATCCAGAGCGGTGGCAACGGTCACTCCACAGCGCCCTACTCCCGCCAGCTCACCGGCATCGCTTCCTGCAAGCGTTGAGCCAGAACGCTCCAGCGCCGCCCCAAGCGTAACCCCTTCTGCCTGCATCGCCGCCTGAATCAACTGGCGGCCCATTCGTCCCCCGGCGCCGGCTATTGCGACGCGAACCTGTGCATCATGCATATCTGTCTTGTACTCTTAATAATGGACTGTCGAATAAAACGCTCTCAGATTAGCCAGCCCACGCCCGGGCCGCCAGCCGAAAACCTCGATAATTAGAAATTTATGACAAAACGGTGTCAGTATCAGTAAAAGGCATTACCGCTACAATGAGAGTTCATAGCTAACAACCAGTTGTCCTTTCTTTAGTTTAACGCCTGTCATTCGCACACATCCAACCTCTCCAGGATGGTTAACGTGGGTACCCCTTAACGCGAAGATCCCTGATTACGGCTGAGGCATAAACTGCCAGCCGCCCTCACCGTGGTAGATCATCTGGCGCGTCATACCGCCATCGATACAGATATTTTCGCCGGTGATAAATCCGGCCTTATCGCTACACAGAAACAGAACCATATGGGCGATATCCAGCGGGTTACCGACCCGGCCTGCCGGATGCTGAGCGGCATCCGGCCCCTGATAGTCGGTAAAATCGGTATCGATCCAGCCCGGCGAAATGGCATTCACCCGTACCTTACCCGCCAGACTTACCGCCAGCGCGTGAGTCAGCGCCGATATCCCCCCTTTAGCAGCGGTATAGCTTTCCGTGTTGGCCTGGCTCATTCTGTCGCGGGACGAGGAGATATTGATAATGGCAGCACCCGGCCGAAAACAGGGCGCAAAGCGTTTGCTAAGCCAGAAAGGGGAGCTGACTCCCACCTTCAACGCCTCGTTAAACTGCTGCCAGCTCAGGTTTTCGATACCGCCATTCATAAACATGGCGTTATTAATCAGGAAATCCACCGCGCCATGACGGGCGATCACCTCATCGGCGAAGTGGTTCAGATCGGACTCACTGGCCAGATCGCCGGTAAAGGTGCATCCCGGCTGCCTGTCGATACTGCATACCGTGGCGCCCGCCTGTTCAAAGGCCTGCACCAGGGTTTTACCGATACCGGCTGCGCCGCCGGTGACTACCGCAATTTTACCGTTAAATTCTGTCATAGCTTCCTCCTCGAGTCATGGCGCCCGCGCCAGTAGCTCCGCCACCCACTTCCGAAAACCGTCTACATCCAGCCCCAGCACCACCCGGGCATTAGCGGATTGTCCCAGTCGCCCTTCAATATCCACTACCGTGGTACCCGCAGTCCATTCGCCACGAGTCTCCACCGCCACAAAGCAATCACGCAGGTCAAACAACTGCGGTTGTACCAGCGCGGCGATGGCACACAGATCGTGCATGCGTAATCCGGTGGACATACTGCCGCTACGGTAGTGGCTAAAGATGGCATGCAGCATGGCGCCGGTACGATTCATTGTCGGTAGCTGAGCCAGAAAATCCGGCGCCAGTATCGCCTGGTTGGTGACATCCAGTCCGCACATCACAATATCCAGACCGCTGGCAAAGACCCTGGCGGCCGCTTCGGGATCGACGGCAATGTTAAATTCAGCGTTGGGCGTAAAGTTACCGCGACCCGCAGAACCGCCCATGATGACCAGACGGTGAATTTTGGTCAGGATGTCCGGATACTGGGTCAGCAGCAGCGCGATATTGGTCAGCGGCCCGATGGCCACCAGCGTCATCGGCTGCGGGCTTGCCATCAGGCAGTCATGGATGGCCTGAAAGGCCGGTACAGCCAGCGGCGTGCGATCGTGCGCCACAAAGTCGTAGCCCTCCATACCCGATACGCCATGTACCCCGGCGGCATCACGCGCCGGGCGCGCCAGCGGCGTTGCCGCTCCGCGAGCCACCGGTACATCCGCCTGCCAGAAATGGGTCAACTGCAGCGCATTACGGGTGGTTTTATCCACCCCGACATTACCTGACACGGTGGTGATCAGTTGCAGATCCAGTTGAGGCTCAAAGAGCGCGGCGGCAAGCGCGACAGCGTCATCGATGCCGGGATCGGTATCGAGAATTATCGGGATGCGTTTCATCGGCTTCTCCATAAAAAAATGCCAGACGGTTTATCCATCTGGCATTCTCGCATACTGAGGATGAAGCGCATGAACCGGGATTGCGGCCCCGATCACAGCACTGAATTATGCTTCGTGCACATCCAGCCGCAGCTCGCGCGGCACTTCGAAGAAGATGTTCTCTTCCCGGCCGGTCAGCTCAAGCACATCGCCGCCGCCCAGCGCTTTCAGGCGCGCCAGCACATTCTGTACCAGCACATCCGGCGCTGAAGCGCCAGCGGTAACGCCCACGCACTCAATACCGGCCAGCCAGGCGTCCTGAATGTCGTCGGCATCGTCGATCAGCCACGCCGGTTTCCCCATGCGTCTGGCCAGTTCCGCCAGGCGATTAGAGTTAGAGGAGTTCTTCGATCCCACCACTAACACGGCATCGGCCTGACTCGCCAGTTCGCGCACCGCCTGCTGACGGTTGGTGGTGGCGTAGCAGATATCGTCCTTACGCGGTCCGACGATCTTCGGGAATCGCTCACGCAGCGCATCGATCACTTCGGAAGTGTCATCCACCGACAGCGTGGTCTGGGTCATAAACGACAGCTTGCCTTCGTCTTTGATCTCAAGCGTCCAGACATCATCCGGTGATTCCACCAGGTACATACCCCCTTTCGGGTTACTGTACTGCCCCATGGTGCCTTCCACTTCCGGATGACCGGCGTGGCCGATCAAAATCGACTCTTCACCGCGACGGCTGGCGCGCGCCACTTCCATATGGACCTTGGTCACCAGCGGGCAGGTGGCATCAAAGATGGTCAGATCGCGGCTCTTCGCTTCGTTGCGTACCGCCTGGGAAACGCCATGGGCCGAAAAGATAAGGATAGCGCCGTCCGGCACTTCGCTAATCTCTTCAATAAAGATAGCGCCGCGCTCGCGCAGGTCATCCACCACGTAGCGGTTATGCACCACTTCGTGACGCACGTACACCGGCGCGCCGTAAATCGCCAGCGCGTTCTCTACGATGCTGATAGCCCTGTCGACTCCGGCACAGAAGCCCCGGGGATTAGCCAGCAGAATCCGCATGTTGCCCCTCCAGCGCCGGATCGATTTCCAGCACCTCGATATCAAAATGGATGGTGCGCCCGGCAAGAGGGTGGTTGAAGTCCACGGTAATGGAGTCTCCGCTCACCTCCTGAATCACGCCAGGCATCTCGCTGCCGTCCATTGCGGTAAAGAGCATAATGGTGCCGGTTTCCGGCTCCCCGGCATCGATAAACTCGCGCCGGGAAAAGTACTGAATCAGATCCGGACTGGGGACGCCAAACGCCTCTTCCGGTTGCAGCGAAAACGCATGTCTAGCCCCTGGTTTCAGGCCCAGAAGATGACGCTCCAGCCCTTCGGAAAGGGAACCATCGCCCATCTGAAACAGCGCCGGTTTACCGTTCGCCTGGGTCGACTCCGCCGTAGAGCCATCATCCAGCTTCAGCGTAAAGTGCACCAGCACTGCGCTGTCGCTTTGTACAGAGTCCGCCATTAGCTCCCCTTGTTGTTGGCCGCCTTCTTCTTATCGGAAGGAGCAATAAAACTTTCCAGCACGATGAGTGCGGCGCCGATGCAGATCGCCATATCGGCAATATTAAAGGTGGCAAAATGCCAGTCGCCGACATAGAAGTCGATCATATCGACCACAAAGCCATGCACCATGCGGTCAAACAGGTTGCCCAACGCCCCGCCAATAATTAAAGCATAGGCGATATTGTTGAGCTTCTGGCTGGCTGCAGAGCGGTACATCAGCGCCAGCAGCACCACGGCAATACCAATAGCAATGCCGGCAAAGAACCAGCGCTGCCAGCCCCCTTTATCCGCCAGGAAGCTGAATGCCGCGCCCGGGTTGTGGGCGTAGTGCAGGTTCAGAAACGGAATCAGCGGCCGGGTTTCAAACAGCTGGAAATTATCCATTACCCACTGTTTGACGCCCAGATCCACGACCAGAACCAGGAGCGCCAGCCACAGCCAGCGCAGTCCCGTTGAAAGTAATGGTTTACTCATCAGGCAAACTTACGTTGTTCACCGTCGCCGGCGACGTTGCTGACACAGCGTCCGCAGATCTCTGCGTGGTCCGCCACCTTGCCAATATCGGTCGTGTAGTGCCAGCAACGCGGGCACTTCTCGCCGATGGCTTTACTCAGACCCACTTTCAGGCCCTTAATTAGTTCGCTCTGCGTGGCTTCTTCGCCCGCTGCGGCATAATCCGCGACTTCAGCGCCGGAGGTCAACAGGACAAATCGCAGTTCTTCGCCAAGGGAACGCAGCTTCGTCGCCAGTTCCGGTTCAGCATACAGCGTGACCGCCGCTTCCAGCGAACCGCCCACGCGCTTGTCGGCACGGGCCTGCTCAATGACCTTGTTCACCTCGCCGCGCACCTGCAGCAGGTCGGCCCAGAAGGCGTCGTTCATCGGCTCGTTTTCCGAAAGCGTAAACAGCCCTTCGTACCATTCACCGGTGAACACGTACTTATCGCGGGCTCCCGGCAGATGGCCCCACAGCTCATCAGCCGTGAAGGAAAGGATCGGCGCCATCCAGCGCACCAGCGCTTCAACGATATGATAAAGCGCCGTCTGGCAGCTGCGACGCGCGACACTGTCCGCCTTCGCGGTGTACTGGCGATCCTTAATGATATCCAGATAGAAAGAGCCCATCTCGATAGAACAGAAACGCATCAGGCGCTGTACCACTTCATGGAAGTCGTACGCTTCATAAGCTTTGAGGATATCGGCCTGAGCCGCGCGGGCACAACCCACCGCCCAGCGATCCAGCACCACCATCTCTTCCGGTTTCACCATATCCTTCGCGGGATCGAAACCGTTCAGGTTGGCCAGCAGGAAGCGAGCGGTGTTACGGATACGACGATAGCTGTCGGCTGCGCGCTTCAGAATTTCGTCGGAAACCGCCATTTCGCCGGTGTAATCGGTGGAAGCCACCCACAGGCGCAGAATATCGGCGCCCAGTTTGTTCATCACATCCTGCGGGCTGACAGTGTTGCCGATAGACTTGGACATCTTGCGCCCCTGCCCATCTACGGTGAAGCCGTGCGTCAGTACCTGACGATAAGGCGCTTTGCCCTTCATCGCGGTCGAGATCATCAGCGAAGACATGAACCAACCGCGGTGCTGGTCGGAGCCTTCCAGATACATATCGGCAGCGTGACCGGCGAATTCCGGACGCACATCCACCACGGAAGCGTGGGTGGATCCGGAGTCAAACCAGACGTCCAGGGTATCCGGCACTTTCACGTAGTTATCAGCGTCATCGCCCATGATGTCGCGGGGATCGAGATCCCACCAGGCCTGAATGCCGTCCACTTCTACGCGCTTCGCCACCTCTTCCATCAGCTCCTGAGTGCGCGGATGTAGCTCTTCGGTCTCTTTATGCACGAACAGCGACATCGGTACGCCCCAGGTACGCTGGCGGGAGATACACCAGTCCGGGCGGTTAGCGACCATAGATTCGATACGTGCCTGACCCCAGTCCGGGATCCACTGAACGCCCTTGATCTCTTCCAGGGATTTTTTGCGCAGCCCGTTCTGATCCATGCTGACAAACCACTGCGGCGTGGCGCGGAAGATGATCGGCGTTTTATGACGCCAGCAGTGCGGATAGCTGTGCAGCAGTTTTTCCACGTGCAGCAGCGCGCCCTTTTCGCGCAGCAGCTCAACGATGGTGTCGTTGGCTTTAAAGACCTGCAGCCCATCCAGCGTCGGGTAAGTACCCGGCAGGAAGCAGCCGTCCGGACCAACCGGATTGGCGATTTCCAGACCGTATTTCTGACTGATGGTGTAGTCGTCCGGGCCGTGGCCGCCTGCGGTGTGCACCGCACCAGTACCGGCATCCAGCGTCACGTGGTCGCCCATAATGGCCGGAACGTCGAAGTCCAGGAACGGGTGCTTAAAGCGCATCAGTTCCAGATCGGCACCTTTTGCAGTGCCCAGGATCTGCCAGCCTTCAATGCCAGCGCTCTGCATCACGCTTTCTACCAGATCTTTCGCCAGAATCATCGCCTGACCTTCCGCCTGGACCAGCGCATATTCAAACTCCGGGTGCAGGGAGATTGCGCGGTCGGCGGGCAGCGTCCAGGGCGTGGTGGTCCAGATCACCAGAGAAACCGGCCCCTTTACCTCGCTCACGCCAAATTTCGCGGTAACCGCAGCGGCATCGGTCGCCTGGAAGGCCACGTAGATAGACGGCGAGGTTTTGTCGTAGTACTCCACCTCGGCTTCGGCCAGCGCCGAACGGCAGTCCACACACCAGTGTACCGGCTTGGCCCCTTTGTGCAGATGGCCGTTACCGATGATCTTACCCAGCGCGCGAATGATGTTGGCTTCGGTTTTGAAGTCCATGGTCAGATAGGGGTGACTCCAGTCGCCCAGAACCCCCAGGCGGATAAAGTCCTTACGCTGGCCTTCCACCTGTTCGGCGGCATACTTGCGGCAGGCGGCACGGAACTCAGCGGCAGACACTTTCTCACCTGGTTTGCCGATCAGCTGTTCAACCTTCAGTTCGATAGGCAAGCCGTGGCAGTCCCAACCCGGAACATACGGGGAGTCGTAACCGGAAAGCCCTTTGGACTTCACGATAATGTCTTTCAGAATCTTATTAACCGAGTGACCAATATGAATGTTGCCGTTCGCGTAGGGAGGGCCATCATGAAGAATGAAAGTTTTTTTGCCTTTTTTCGCTTTGCGGATGATGCCGTACAGATCGTCATCGGTCCAACGCGCCAGCATGCCCGGTTCACGCTTAGCGAGATCGCCGCGCATCGGGAACCCTGTTTCCGGCAAATTCAGGGTGGATTTAAAGTCACTCATCAGATTCTCGGTTCCGTATTTCGGTTTGGTTAATGCTTTATCAGACGCCAGGCGCGGCAACTATTGCGGCAGCGCCAGCCCGAAGAATTCCCGGGCCGTCATCTCGTCTCTGGCGATCTGCGCTTTCAACGCATCCAGCGAAGCAAAACGCTGCTCGTTGCGGATTTTGCTACGCATAATCACTTCAATATGTCGCCCGTACAGATCCAGTGTAACGTCCAGCAGATGGACCTCCAGCTGCTGGCGTGTCCCTTCTACCGTAGGGCGGGTGCCGATATTGGCAACGCCGAATAGCGGCGTTTCTGCGGCGCCCAGTACCTCGACGGCATAAACGCCTTTGACCGGCGACACCTGGCGACGCAGCGGCAGGTTCGCCGTAGGAAAACCGATAGTGCGCCCCAGCTCATCGCCGTGCACCACGCGCCCGGAAATAGAAAATGGGCGTCCCAACAGGCTTTCCACCAGCGTTAAATCATCATTCGCCAGCGCCTGACGCACCGCGGTACTGCTGATACGCACGCCGCCTTCGCAGAAGGTATGGGTGCTGACGACGTTAAAACCGTACTCTTGTCCGGCTTTCTGTAATAATAAGAAATCGCCCTTGCGACCAGCGCCAAAGCGGAAATCATCCCCCACTGCCAGGTAGCGAACCCCCAGACTACCGACCAACAGCTCTTTCACGAAGCTTTCGGCAGTCAGCGCCGCGAATCGACGATCGAAACGCACGCAGAGAACGTAGTCCACGCCGCATTCAGCAAGGTAACGCACTTTTTCCCGCAGACGCGTCAGGCGCGCAGGAGCTTCATTGCCTGCAAACAGCTCAAGGGGCTGGGGCTCAAAGATCATCACAATCACCGGCAACTGGCGACGACGCCCCTCTTCGACCAGCCCCTGTAGCAGGGACTGATGACCACGATGCACGCCGTCAAAATTACCAATGGTCAACACGCAACCGTGATGGCTGGCGTTGATATTATGTATGCCGCGTATCAGCTTCATGACAGGCTCAAAACAGTGGAAATCGGCGGATTATACCTTGTACAGCCGTTAAAATTAACCGGCGAATGGTTCGTTATAGCATAAAGCGGCAATGATTTTTCCTCTGTTGACGGCCCCCCGCACCAGCTTGCCGCGAGACGCGTCAATTTTGTCGCTGAAAGACTGTATTCACGCGCGGCAAGCTGGTAGAATCTTGCGCCATCATTACGTAACCGGTGCCGCTTGCTTTAACGGCGCTTATTTGCACAAATCCATTGACAAAAGAAGGCTAAACGGGCATATTCCTCGGCCTTTGAATTGTCCACATATGATTATTTGGGAGTTGGACCTTGGCTAATATCAAATCAGCTAAGAAACGCGCCGTACAGTCTGAGAAGCGCCGCAAGCACAACGCTAGCCGTCGCTCCATGATGCGTACCTACATCAAGAAGGTATACGCGGCGATTGCAGCAGGCGACAAAGAAGCTGCTCAGAAAGCATTTAACGAAATGCAACCGATCGTGGATCGTCAGGCCGGTAAGGGTCTGATCCACAAAAACAAAGCAGCGCGTCATAAGTCTAACCTGGTCGCGCAGATCAGCAAGATGGCCTAATCGCCTTCTTCGCTGTTGCTTGATAAAAAAACCCGCCGATGCGGGTTTTTTTATGTCCTGAATCAGCGTATAGGGTTGGCGAACAGCGCCGAATAATCCCGGTTGCAGATACGCTGTACCGCCGGATGTTGAATCATACGCTCGGCGAAAATCACGTGGTACTCCTCCATCACGTTATCCATCCGCCCTATCTCCACAATCTCTTCATCGCGGTAGAAGTCGTAAGCGTAAAGGGTCGGCGCCACAAAGATCGCATTATGCGCAGCGCCAAAGGCTTTCATCAGCGCCGCATCGTCAAACTCACCAAGGATCTGTACCTTTAAATCCTGCGCGTTGATCCAGTTCAGTAGCTTACGCCCCAGCATGGAACGGCGCCCGGGAATCAACAAACTGCGTTCCTCCAGACAGGCGGGAAACGGTTTCCCCGGCAGCGGCGCCTGGCTCCAGAAGCTCACGCCACATTCACCAATCTTCACCGAAAACAGCCCCTCCTGCTGGGATGAATCGACAGGACAGTCAGAAAGGATCATGTCCAGCTTATGCTGGCTGAGCTGCTCCAGCAGCAATTCGTGGGTAGACTCGAAACAGCGCAACCGAATCTGGCTGTCCTCTTCCACCGCCGCATCCAGTACGCCGCTGACCAGCCGTTTGGAAAGCGCATCCGCGACCCCAACGTCAAACAGCAAATGAGACTCTTTGCGGTAGTTGACGATATCCAGCATCTCCTGGCTCAGGGTGAACATCCGGTCCGCATAGCGGAACACCAGCTGACCCAGTTCAGAAGGCTCCAGACCTCGCCCCTTGCGCTTGAACAGCTTGCCCTGCAGACGCTCTTCCAGCAGTTTAATCTGCCCGGTAATGGTTTGAGGCGTCAGATAGAGCACCTCGGCGGCCCCCACAACCGATCCCTCTTTGCAGACGTGCCAGAAATAGTACAGATGGTTGTAGTTTATATGGGGCATAAGCGTCACTCCGTGATGGAAATCCCTGCGGCCCCGTTACGGGGCCGCCTTATGTTAGTGCGTATGCTGTGCCTCACGCCCTGAGAGCCGCATTCTCAACATGATATATCCCAGTACTGCGGAGAGCATCGACCCCACCAGAATCCCCAGCTTCGCCCAGGTGATAAGCTCAGGATCGATATCGCCGAACGCCAGGGTCGCGATAAAGATCGACATGGTGAAGCCAATACCGCACAGCACACCCACCGCAACGATATCCCGACAGGTTGTCCCTTCCGGCAATGAAGCCAGCTTCAGCTTCAGGGCCACCCAGCAGAAGAGGCTGATACCAAGCGGCTTGCCTACCAGCAGACCAGCGATAATGCCCAGCGGTAGCAGAGAAGTCAGCCCGCCCAGGGTAACGCCCTGCAGCGGAACCCCGGCATTCGCGAAGGCGAACAGCGGCAGAATCAGGAACGAAACCCAGGGGTGTAGAATATGCTCCAGTTCCCGGGCCGGTGAATGCCCTTTCTCCGGCTTAAGCGGGATCAGGAAGCCGATAATCACCCCGGCAAGCGTTGCGTGAACGCCCGATTTTAGCACCGCGGTCCACAGCACCACCCCCACCAGCAGGTAGATTCCAATCCGTCTCACGTTAAACAGATTCAGCATCACCAACGCCACAATGGCGGCGGCAGCCACGCCCAGCGACAGTACCGACAGGTCACTGGTATAGAACAGCGCGATGATCACTATCGCGCCCAGGTCGTCGATAATCGCCAGCGCCATCAGGAAGATCTTCAGCGATGCCGGAACCCGGTTGCCCAACAGCGCCAGAATCCCCAACGCAAAAGCGATATCGGTCGCAGCCGGAATTGCCCAACCCTGGCGGGTAACGGGATCCTGCATATTGAACAACAGATAGATTACGGCCGGCACTACCATACCGCCAGCCGCCGCAATGATGGGGAAAACAGCCTGACGGCGGCTGGCCAGCGAGCCGGACACCAGTTCGCGTTTAACTTCCAGGCCAATCATCAGGAAGAAGCAGGCCATCAGGGCGTCGTTGATCCACAGCAGCATGTTTTTGTGGATCTCCAGGCTGCCCACCTTTAGCTCAACCGGCATATTCAGGAAGGAGAAATACTCCGCCTGAGTGGTGGACATATTGGCCAGAAGCATTGCCAGCGCAGCGGTGATAATCAGCAACACGCCACCTGAAGCGTCGTTGCTGAAGAAGCGTTGTAATTGTTTCATTATTCGCTGTCTCATCAAGTAAAACCGAAGTGACAACTATCATAGGACAGAATAAATATTCGCTAAAAGCAGGTTATTACTGCCGTAAAACTCGGTTTTAACGATAAGTATAATGCAAGAAGAACGGACAATGGCCTTTTTACTGGGGTCATGATGCGATACCGGTGAGAAATCCGCAAAATAATAACCACACGGAAAAACCTGTTATTCAGAGCTGTAACGCAAGGCAGGTGTAAAAAAACCTTAAGGGACCGGCAGTCCCTTAAGGTTCTGTCTGGCGAATGCCCCGACGTTAGCGGGTCAGATCGTCAAAGAACTTTTTCACGCCGTCGAAGAAACTTTTGGAGCGCGGGCTGTTTTTCTCGCCGGTCGGACCGCCAAAGCTTTCCTGCAGCTCATTAAGCAACTGCTTCTGCCTCTCGTTCAGGTTGACCGGGGTTTCAACCACTACCCGGCACAGCAAGTCGCCCTGCGCGCCGCCGCGTACCGATTTCACGCCTTTACCGCGCATGCGGAACAGCTTACCGGTCTGAGTTTCACCCGGCACCTTCAGATTCACACGGCCATCCAGGGTCGGAACTTCAATCTCGCCGCCCAGCGCCGCCATCGTAAAGTTGATCGGCACTTCGCAGTACAGGTTATTCCCTTCACGTTCAAAGATCGGATGCGGTTTAACCTGCACCTGAACGTAGAGATCTCCTGCCGGTGCGCCATGCTCACCCGCTTCACCCTCGCCCGCCAGGCGGATGCGATCGCCAGTGTCCACCCCGGACGGAATTTTCACCGACAGGGTTTTGCTCTTTTCAACGCGGCCATGGCCGTGACATTTGGTGCAAGGGTCGGTAATCAGCGTACCGCGGCCCTGACAGTGTGGACAGGTCTGCTGTACGGTAAAGAAGCCCTGACGCATCTGCACCTGGCCGGCACCGTGACAGGTGGGACAGGTCTGCGGCTTGGATCCCGCCTTCGCGCCGCTGCCGTGGCACAGGTCGCACTCTTCCAGAGTCGGGATACGGATCTCTTTGGTCACGCCGCGTACCGCTTCTTCCAGCGACAGCTCCATGTTGTAGCGTAAATCGGCGCCGCGAGCGGCACGGGTTCTGCGACCGCCGCCAAAGATATCGCCAAATACGTCGCCAAAGATATCGCTGAAGTCGGCTCCACCGCCGCCAAAGCCGCCACCGAAACCGCCACCGCCCATTCCCCCCTGCTCAAAGGCGGCATGACCATACTGATCGTAGGCCGCACGCTTCTGGGCATCGGTCAGAATTTCGTAGGCTTCTTTGATCTCTTTAAACTTATCTTCGGCCTCTTTATTCCCGGGATTGCGGTCCGGGTGGAACTTCATGGCCAGGCGTTTATAGGCTTTTTTGATGTCGCGCTCTTCCGCATCTTTCGCGACGCCTAAAATCTCGTAGTAGTCTTTCTTCGCCATCTTTTTATCTGCCCTTATCCCCGAATAGATTCAGAAAACCTCCCGGGAATAGATGAATAAACGGGCGTGGAGGAAAAACCTCTACGCCCGTGCGAACAATCTTAACCCACTCAAAGGGCGATTATTTTTTGTTTTCTTTAACTTCTTCGAACTCCGCGTCTACCACGTCGTCGTTCTTGTCAGCACCGGCTTCTGCACCAGGCTGTGCCTGCTGCTGTGCATTCTGCTGAGCGATTTCAACCAGTTTGGCTGAAGCCTGCGCCAGCTCCTGCATCTTCGCTTCGATATCGGCTTTATCTTCACCTTTCAGGGAAGTTTCCAGCGCGCTCAGCGCAGATTCGATAGCGGTTTTGTCTTCCGCCGGCAGCTTGTCGCCCGCTTCTTCAACCTGTTTGCGGGTGCTGTGTACCAGGTGATCCGCCTGATTGCGGGTCTGTACCAGTTCCTCAAACTTACGGTCAGATTCAGCGTTAGCTTCAGCTTCCTGCACCATCTTGTTGATCTCTTCCTCGTTCAGACCGGAAGAGGCCTTAATGGTAATCTTCTGCTCTTTGCCGCTGTTTTTATCTTTCGCGGAAACGTGCAGAATACCGTCGGCGTCGATGTCGAAGGTGACTTCGATCTGCGGCATACCGCGCGGTGCCGGGTTAATGCCATCCAGGTTGAACTGACCCAGAGACTTGTTATCGCCCGCACGCTTACGCTCACCCTGCAGCACGTGAATGGTCACGGCGGCCTGGTTGTCCTCTGCGGTAGAGAAGACCTGGCTGTGCTTGGTCGGGATAGTGGTGTTCTTGTTGATAAGCGCAGTCATCACGCCGCCCATGGTTTCAATCCCAAGGGAGAGCGGAGTGACGTCCAGCAGCAGAACATCTTTCACTTCACCGGTCAGTACGCCGCCCTGTACCGCAGCGCCAATAGCCACAGCTTCGTCCGGGTTTACGTCTTTACGCGGATCTTTACCGAAGAATTCGGCAACTTTCTTCTGCACCATCGGCATGCGGGTCTGACCGCCAACCAGGATAACGTCATGGATATCGGAAACCGACAGCCCAGCGTCCTGCAGCGCGACTTTCAGCGGCTCGATAGAGCGGTTAACCAGATCTTCCACCAGGGATTCCAGTTTGGCACGGGTCACCTTGATGTTCATGTGTTTCGGACCGGTGGCGTCTGCGGTGATGTACGGCAGGTTCACGTCGGTCTGCTGGGCGGAAGAAAGTTCGATTTTCGCTTTTTCTGCCGCTTCTTTCAGGCGCTGCATCGCCAGCGGGTCATTACGCAGGTCAATGCCCTGATCTTTCTTAAACTCGTCAACCAGGTAGTTGATCAGACGGGTATCGAAGTCTTCACCACCCAGGTGGGTATCACCGTTGGTTGCCAGAACTTCAAAGGTTTTTTCGCCGTCAACGTCATCGATTTCGATGATGGAGATATCGAAGGTACCACCACCCAGGTCGTATACCGCGATAGTGCGGTTACCGGTCTGCTTGTCCAGACCGTAAGCCAGCGCAGCAGCGGTCGGTTCGTTGATGATACGTTTCACTTCCAGGCCCGCGATACGACCGGCGTCTTTGGTTGCCTGACGCTGCGCATCGTTAAAGTAGGCCGGTACGGTGATAACAGCTTCGGTCACCGGCTCGCCCAGGTAGTCCTCGGCGGTCTTTTTCATTTTCTTCAGCACTTCAGCAGAAATCTGCGGCGGTGCCATTTTCTGATCTTTAACTTCAATCCATGCGTCGCCGTTATCAGCGCCCACAATTTTGTACGGCATGATGGACACATCACGCTGGACTTCTTCGTCCTGGAAGCGACGGCCGATCAGACGCTTGATTGCAAACAGGGTGTTCTGCGGGTTCGTCACCGCCTGACGTTTAGCCGGCTGACCCACCAGAGTTTCACCATCCTGAGTATATGCAATGATAGAAGGCGTGGTGCGTTCACCTTCTGCGTTCTCGAGCACACGTGCCTGAGTGCCATCCATAATAGCTACACAAGAGTTGGTAGTACCCAGGTCGATACCAATAATTTTACCCATCTAAACGTCTCCACTAAAAATTCGTCATCTTTGATGATCGTGAACCTGTAATAAGGGCAAAATTGTCTCTTTCAACCGCCCGGATTCGCTTTTTTTTCAGATTCACTCTTCGTTGGTTGTCTACAAGATGGGGTCGTCCCGCTCGCCATCAAGGGGGAAGACAAAAAAAATTTCATTCTTACCCCTTTCGATCAAAGACGCAGCAAACAGAGCCCCTATATGATGCGCCGCCAGCCGCCGGAGAGTGGCTGTTTTGTTAATGATGATACTGAGGCTTTATGGAAACTGTAAAACTGGCTAACCCGGCTCCGCTGGGCCTGATGGGCTTTGGCATGACCACCATCCTGCTCAATCTGCATAATATTAATCTGTTCCCTCTCGACGGCATTATTCTGGCGATGGGGCTCTTTTATGGCGGTCTCGCGCAAATTATTGCCGGAGTGCTGGAATATAAAAAAGGAAATACCTTCGGTCTGACGGCGTTCACCTCTTACGGCTGCTTCTGGATGACGCTGGTCGCTATTCTGCTGATGCCGAAAATGGGGCTGGCTGAAGCGGCAAATAGCCAGTTTATGGGGGCCTGGCTCGGCCTGTGGGGTATTTTCACGCTGTTTATGTTCTTCGGCACCCTGGGAGGCAACCGCGCCCTGCAGTTCGTCTTCCTGAGCCTGACCGTGCTCTTCGCCCTGCTCGCCATCGGCCATCTGGCCGACAGCGCGCAGACGGTACGCATCGCCGGTTGGGTCGGCATTACCTGCGGCGCCAGCGCCTTCTGGACGGCGATGGCGGAAGTGCTTAATGAAAAAGCAGGCCGTACCCTGCTGCCGATTGGCGAACGTCACTAACGTTCCTGGCCCTCGCCTGACGGCGAGGGCCCTACCCTCACATCACCCGCTGGGTCTGCAAGTCACCGGTCACCTGCGGCGAACGCCAGAGCCAGAAACCGATAACCAGCCCCATCAATGCCAGAGCCAGTACATACCAGGCCGGCGCCAGCGGGGAGATCCCCATCATTAGCGTTACCGCAATCGGCGACAGCCCGCCAAATACGGCGTAGGACATGTTGTAAGAAAAAGAGAGCCCGGAAAAGCGCACCTCCGGCGGAAAGGCCCGCACCATGACAAAAGGTACGGCGCCCACTACACCGACGCTGAGGCCCACCAGTCCATAGAGCAGAAACAGCGACTCAGGATGACTCAGCATCAGGTGATAAAACAGCGCGCTGCACAGCGCCAGCACCAGGCTTCCCACCATGAAGGTCTTACCGGCGCCGAAGCGATCGGCAGCCAGCCCCGCCAGCAGACAGCCGCAACACAGCATAATGGTCGCCACGCTGTTAGCCTGCAGCGCCCGGGCTGGTGCGATAGCGGCCTGCTGCTGAAGCCAGGTCGGCGCCATCAGGATCACCACCACAATACCGGCCGACAGCAGCCAGGTAAGCAGCATAGAGACCATCACGGCTTTACGATGACGGGTGACGACCGCTCTCACCGGCAGTTCGCGCGCCAGCATTTTACGCTGTTGCAGCTCCACAAAGACCGGCGTCTCCTGTAACCAGCGCCGCAGATACATCGCCATTAGCCCGAAGATGCCACCGAGCAAAAACGGAATTCGCCAGCCCCAGCCTTGTACCGCATCGGGCGTTAACAGCGAATTCACCAGGGTCGCCACCAGTGAGCCCAGCAAAATCCCCAGCGTCAGCCCTGCGGTCAGAATGCCACAGGCCAGCCCGGTACGCCGCTCCGGCACATGCTCAGCCACAAAAACCCAGGCGCCCGGCACTTCGCCGCCGATAGCCGCCCCCTGTAGTAACCGCATGACCAGCAACAGCAGCGGCGCTGCGACGCCGAGCGTATCCCAGGTCGGCAGCAGGCCAATCGCCAGGGTCGGCAACGCCATCATCAGGATACTCAGGGTAAACATGCGTTTACGGCCGCTACGATCGCCAAAGTGCGCCATCACAATACCGCCGAGTGGGCGAATCAGATAACCGGCGGCAAAAATGCCGAAGGTCTGAACCTGGCGCAGCCATTCGGGAACGTCCGGCGGGAAGAACAGCGCCCCCACCACCGCTGCGAAAAAAACGAATATGATGAAATCGTAGAACTCCAGCGCCCCGCCAAGGGCAGCCAGCGCCAGCGTTTTATAGTCCTGGCGGTTGAGTGGTCGCGTGTCCTGAGCCATAGATAAACCGTCACCTCTTGAGTGTATCGAATAGTTTCCATTTCATTGTAAACATGTAGTTACTATAACGATAAAATCGCGCTGTGCCAGAGATATACGACTATCGATGATGTAAAAAAGCGAACTCAGCCGACATTTTCACGCCTGGCGCTTTTCGGACGAAAGGCGGCAACCACCTGGGCGTGAGTTTCAACATAAGGGCCTTCCAGCAACTGGATGCAGTACGGCACGCTGGCGAAGATACCCTGTACCAGCACGTTACCCGCATCGTCCCTCACCCCTTCCAGGGTTTCCTGAATCGCTTTCGGCTGACCGGGCAGGTTGAGGATCAGCGCCTGTTTACGAATCACACCCACCTGGCGCGACAGAATGGCCGTAGGGACAAAACGCAGACTCACCTGACGCATCTGCTCACCGAACCCCGGCATTTCCCGGTCGGCCACCGCCAGGGTTGCATCCGGCGTGACGTCTCGTCGGGCAGGTCCGGTACCGCCAGTGGTCAATACCAGATGGCAGCCCATCTCGTCGACCAGTTCACACAGGGTTTGTTCAATAAGCTGACGTTCATCAGGGATCAGGCGTCGTTCCAGCTGGTACGGGGTGGCAAGCGCCTGCTCCAGCCAGCTTTCCAGAGCCGGAATGCCCTTATCCTGGTAGACGCCGCTGGAGGCCCGATCGGAAATAGAAACTAAGCCAATACGTAAGGTGTTCATAGCAAGTCCGTAAATCAGTGGTTCATACCCGAATCATACACTGTGAAGGGAATTGCAGACAGAAGGAGGTGAAAGCTCGGGGGAAGTGAGAACGTGGCCGGTTACCCGGCCACGGGGGAATTACAGCAGGTCGCTGACCATTTTTTCCAGTTTTTCCTGGTCAATGGCGAACTTGCGGATACCTTCCGCCAGTTTGTCGACCGCCATCGGATCCTGGTTATGGCTCCACAGGAATGCAGACTCGGTCATGCGCTCCGGACGCGCCTTCACGTCGCCCGCCCAGGCCAGTTTGCGTTCGATGGCGCCTTCGCTATCGGCCAGTTCTTTGAGCAGAGCCGGTGCAATGGTCAGACGGTCGCAGCCCGCCAGTTCCAGGATCTCGCCAACGTTACGGAAGCTGGCGCCCATCACCACGGTTTCATAACCGTGCTCTTTGTAATACTGGTAGATTTCACTCACCGATACCACGCCTGGATCTTCCGCAGGCGCATACTCTTTCTTGTCGGTATTAGCTTTGTACCAGTCGAGAATACGGCCAACGAACGGCGAGATCAGGTAAACGCCCGCTTCGGCGCAGGCACGCGCCTGAGCGAAGGAGAACAGCAGGGTCAGGTTACAGTTGATGCCCTCTTTTTCCAGCTGTTCAGCTGCGCGAATCCCCTGCCAGGTAGAGGCCAGTTTGATAAGGATGCGGTCGTTGCCGATACCGGCATCATTGTACATCTTGATCAGGCGCTTCGCCTTGGCGATGCTCGCTTCGGTATCGTAAGAGAGACGCGCATCAACCTCGGTAGAAATACGACCGGGGATCAGTTTCAGGATCTCAAGGCCGATGTTTACCGCCAGCTTGTCGGTAGCATCCACCACCTGCTGCGCACGATCGCTGCTCTGGCCGCGCGCCCATTCAACGGCATCGTCGATAAGCTTACGGTATTCAGGAATCTGAGCGGCATTGAGAATCAGTGAAGGGTTGGTTGTGGCATCCTGCGGCTGATACAGCTTCATCGCCGCGATGTCTCCGGTGTCAGCCACGACTGTGGTGTACTGACGCAGGGAGGTCAATTTATCCGTCATGATAGATTTCTCGTTAAAACTACTTGTTAGTGAGATGTAACCGGTCTCACTCGATAATATCACGCCCCTCTTTCGGTGCAACCTGAGTCACCCAGGAGTTACCCTATGTGATAAACTCTAAGACTTATCACCACGACATGACGGACGGCCGAATCAGCGCGCGGCACGGAACGGCCAGGGCGCGGCATTAAAGGATATCAATGCACGATTTTCTGTTATTCATGAGCGACCTGATATGGGGCTCAATTCTTATCTATCTGCTGGCTGGCGCGGGCATCTGGTTTACCTGGCACACCGGTTATATCCAGTTTCGTCATTTGCGCATGTTTTGCCCCCTGCTCAGACGAAGTATCACGCCGCCGCGAGACGGTCTTAGCGCACTTCAGGCGCTGCTTATCAGCCTTGCGGCGCGGGTCGGCGTCGGCAGTCTGTCCGGCGTAGCAATAGCGCTGGCCGCTGGCGGGCCCGGCGCCATCTTCTGGATGTGGGTCACCGGCATTATCGGTATGGGGATCTCCTTTGCCGAATGTACTCTGGCGCAGCTTTATAAAACCCGTAACGACCGCGGACAGTTTCAGGGCGGCCCCGCCTGGTACATGACCCGGGGCCTGGGTATGCGCTGGATGGGCAGCCTGTTCGCCGTCATGCTGATTGTCGCCTTTGGCTTTATCGCTAACTATCTTCAGGCTTCCGCCATTTCCCGGGCGCTGCATCAAACCTTTAATATTTCCCCGCTGGCGATTAGCATCACGCTATTCGTCCTGTGCGCGCTGGCCATTCGCCGCGGCATTCAGGGCGTCGCCACCATTGCGCTCTGGCTGGTGCCGATAATGAGCCTGTGCTGGCTACTGCCGGGCCTGGGGCTAATGCTATGGCATATCGACCAGATACCTTCGGTCCTTGGACTGGTGCTGCGCGGCGCCTTCGGCTGGCACGAAGTTGCCGCCGGTACACTCGGCTATACCCTGAGCCAGGCATTAAGCCAGGGATTCCAGCACGGGATGTTCTCTAACGAAGCGGGGGTGGGTTCAACGCCCAATGTCGCGGCGGCGGCGGTTTCCTGGCCTCCTCATCCGGCGGCCCAGGGGCTGGTACAGATGGTTGGCGTGGCCTTCGATACGCTGGTGTTGTGCAGTATCACAGCCATGGTCATCCTGCTTTCCGGCGTGCTCGACATCCCCGAGCTACAAAGCAACGGCCTCTCGATTCTACGCCTGGCGATGGCCTCATTGGTGGGACAGTGGGGTAGCACGCTGGTCACTCTGATTGTTGTGCTGTTTGCCTTCACCACAATTATCGCCAACGTCGTTTATGCCGAGAATAACCTGAACTTTATGCTGCGCCCAACGGCCAGCCGGCGCCTGCTCTTTCGGCTGAGCATACTGCTCACCGTTATTGCCGGCTGCCTGTTTTATATGCCGGGGGTCTGGCAACTGGCAACGATAATGACGGCTCTGATGGCGATCGTTAACCTGATTGCCATTCTGCTATTGTCGCCGGTGGTCCGGGAGTTGATCGGGGACTGGCGACGCCAGCGAGCGCTGGGTAAGATGCCGGTCTTTAATCCTGAACGCTTTCCGGAAATTCATAGCCAGCTGGAGCCCGGCGTCTGGGATAATGCGAAGCGCAGTACGCCATCGGCTTCCAATTACAACCATCGGCCATAACATCCGCCAGATTTGCTACAGTAGTCTGGGCTGAATTCCGTATGGTCCGCCAGAACCTGAATCAACCTCGCAAGGAAAAGAGATGCTTATTCTGATTTCACCTGCCAAAACTCTGGATTACCAGAGCCCCCTTGCCACACAGCGCTATACCCAGCCTGCGCTGCTGGAGTATTCGCAGCAGTTGATCCGTGAGGCCCGTAAGCTTTCCGAACCACAAATTGCTTCGCTAATGGGCATTAGCGATAGGCTGGCATCGCTCAATGCAACGCGCTTCCATGACTGGCACCCGGACTTCACGCCGCAAAACGCCCGTCAGGCTATCCTTGCCTTTAAAGGCGATGTCTACACCGGTCTGCAGGCAGAAACCTTAAGCGAAGAGGATTTCGACTTCGCTCAGCGCCATTTGCGCATGCTCTCCGGCCTGTACGGCGTGTTGCGCCCCCTGGATCTGATGCAGCCCTATCGTCTGGAGATGGGCATCAAACTGGCGAACCCACAAGGTAAGGATCTCTATAGCTTCTGGGGCGACATCATTACCGATACCCTGAATGCCACCCTGGCAGAGCAGAATGACGACGTGGTGATCAACCTGGCTTCGGATGAATACTTTAAATCGGTACGGCCGCAAAAATTGAAAGCGACGCTGATTAAGCCGGTCTTTCTGGATGAGAAAAATGGCAAGTTCAAGGTGATTAGCTTCTACGCCAAGAAAGCGCGCGGCCTGATGAGTCGCTATATCATCGAAAATCGACTGACCCGACCAGAACAGCTCACGGCGTTTGATAGCGACGGCTACTTCTTTGATGCCAGCGCCTCAGACTCCGGTGAACTGGTCTTTAAACGCCACGAACGTTAACGTCAAAACGCCAGCCCGAAGGCTGGCGTTTTGATTAATAGCGGTGGTGATGGTGATGATAGTGCGGCGGCGGCGGCCGATGCCCGTGATGGTGGTAACGCGGCGGTGGCGGCGGCGGACGATGCCAGTGATGACGTTCGTGGTCGAAATGGTGGTGGCGCGGCGGCGGCGGCCGGTGATCGTGGGCCTGTGCCGCAAAGGGCGCCGCTATCATCATTATGAGTGCCAGTGTGAAGGCTCTTAACATCGTCTTCTCCTTATTCTCGCCCCTTTGGGACTACGCATTCATCCTATAAGAGCCCGAATTAGTTTTTTATCCTGTGAAGTCCTAATTCTCTCCTGGCAGCACGCATAGATAATTTATGCTTATTTACTGCCATTTTTCTGCACATTCTCTCCACAATTACGGATATAAATAAAAAACCGCCAATCAAGGCGGTTTTTTACAGAAGAAATCTCTTATTTACTCTTCAGAAGAAGCTGATTCAAAACAGTGAAATCTGCCGGTATTATGCTAGATAGCAGAGGAAGATCGGCTCGTTCAGCCAGCGCTTCGGGCAGTTCCAGCGATTCGCCAAGGATCTCCTCGACGCTCTCCTTAAACTTCGCCGGATGCGCCGTACCCAAAAACAGACCAAACTCACCAGGCTGTAGATTATCGCGCAACGCACGCCAGGCCACTGCGGCATGGGGCTCGGAAAGATACCCCAGCCCTTTCAGTTCGCGCACGGTCTCTTTGGTGGTTTCATCATCCACGGCGGCGTAGCCAAGATCGCTCAGGCGCCAGGTCTTACGGCGGAACAGCTCTTCAACCCGCGGCCAGTTGTTAGGCTGGCTGACATCCATCGCATTGGAAAGCGTCGCGCGGGTCGAATGGGGCGACCACTCGCCGCTTTCCAGATAGCGCGGAACGGTGTCGTTAACGTTAGTCGCAGCGATAAAACGCTTCACTGGCAGCCCCAGCGCTTTCGCCAGCAGCCCGGCGGTCAGATCGCCGAAGTTACCGCTCGGCACCGAAACCACTAACTGATTACGCGCTTCCTGAGGCAGCTGCGCCACGGCTTCAAAGTAGTAGCAAATCTGCGCCAGCAGGCGGCTGATGTTGATGGAGTTCGCGGAATTCAGCCCCAGTTGCTGCTTCAGAGGCTCATCGTCGAAGGCCTGTTTCACCAGCGCCTGGCAGTCATCGAAATCGCCTTCCACCGCGACAGTTTCAATATTGCCACCAAGCGTACAGAACAGCTTCTCCTGCAGCGGGCTTATCTTGCCGCGCGGATAGAGAATTACCACCCGCACATTTTTCAGGCCGTAGAAGGCGTGGGCGACCGCGGCGCCGGTATCGCCAGAGGTGGCGGTCAGGATGGTCACCGGCTTATCGCCGCTGATATGCGTCAGCATCTGGGCCATAAAGCGACCGCCAAAATCCTTGAACGCCAGAGTCGGGCCGTGGAACAGCTCCAGACAGGCCACATCGTCACTGACTTTCACCACCGGCGCCGGGAAGGTGAAGGCGGCGCGTACCCGCTCCTCCAGAATTTCCGGCGTAATTTCGTCGCCGATAAAGGCCGAGAGAATGCGACTACTGCGCGGAACAAAGTCCATCTCCAGCAGTTCGTCGATCTCCGTCAGGCTAAATTCCGGCAGCCCGTGCGGAAAAAACAGCCCCTGATTTTTCCCCAGTCCCTGTGTCACGGCCTGCGCAAAGCTGACCTGCTCGTTATGATCTTTCAGATTATAGAGTTTCATGCGTTATCCCAGTACTCGTGCGCCCGCCGTATCCAGACGGCAAATATGAACGAAGCCTTCATCATTCTGTAAATAGTGCTGGCTGAGCCAGTCCGCCGCGCGCTGCGCCGTTTCCTGCTTATCGCATACCGCAAACAGGGTCGGGCCAGAGCCGGAAATACCACAGGCCAGCGCGCCGATCTCACCAACGGCGCGTCGGGCTTCGGCAAAGCCCGGCAGCAGCTTCGCCCGGTAGGGCTCGGCGATGACATCACGCATCAGCGCTGCCGCAAGCGTCGGCTGGCCACTGTGGCAGGCGTGAATAAAGCCTGCCAGACCGCGCCCGTGGCTGATACAGTCCTGACGACGATACTGCGCTGGCAGAATCGCCCGGGCTTCAGCGGTGGAAACTTTAATTCCCGGGTAAGCCATCACCCAGAACCACTCTTCAAAGCAAGGCACCGACTGGCTGATAATCCCCTGCTCTTCTATCATCAGTTGCATACCGCCCAGATAGCAGGGCGCCACGTTATCGTAGTGGACGCTACCGGAGATCCGCCCTTCCAGCTCCCCCATCAGCGCCAGCAGACGGGTTTGATCCAGAGGCCGATCGCAAAATTCATTGAGCGCGACCAGCGCCGCAACGACTGAACAGGCGCTGGATCCCAATCCGGATCCAATCGGCATATTCTTTTCCAGGGTCATCGCCACCGGAATCTGCTCGCCTAGCTCCTCGCAGAAACGCTCCCAGCACTGGTACACAATGTTGTCCTGCGCCCTGGCAGGGAGCTTGCTAACGAAACTTCCGGCATTATCCAGGCTGAACTGGCTGGCCCGTTCCACGCTAACGCAGTCGCCAAGCAGTGAACCGTCGGCCGGCGATACCGCCGCCCCCAGCACGTCGAAGCCGACGCTGACGTTGCCAATTGAGGCAGGGGCATAAACTTTGACCATTATTAAACTCCCGAATTCCAGGACAGGGTGCGCAGCAGATCGGCGAAGACACCGGCCGCCGTCACGTCATTGCCGGCGCCGTAGCCGCGCAGGACCAACGGCAGAGGCTGATAATAGTGGCTGTAGAACGCCAGTGCGTTCTCGCCGTTTTTCACCTTATAAAGCGGATCGTTACCGTCCACTGCCGCGATCTGCACCCGGCAGCCGCCCTGCTCGTCAATCATCCCGACGTAGCGCAGCACCTTACCTTCATCCCGAGCCTGCGCCACCCGTGAAGAGAAAAGATCGTCAAGCTGCGGCAGGCGCGCCATAAATTCCTCTACCGGGCCGCTGGCATCGAAGCTTTCCGGCAGTACCGGTTCGATAACGATATCCTCCAGCTCAAGGCTGTAGCCGCTTTCACGAGCGAGGATTAGCAGCTTACGGGCCACGTCCATACCGGAAAGGTCATCACGCGGGTCCGGCTCGGTATAGCCCATCTCACGCGCCGTACCGGTCGCCTCCGACAGGCTCATGCCCTCATCCAGCTTACCAAAAATAAAGGAAAGCGAACCGGAAAGAATCCCGGTGAAACGCTGTAGCTCATCGCCGGCATTCAACAGGTTCTGAAGGTTTTCAATAACCGGCAGGCCCGCCCCAACGTTGGTGTCATACAGGAACTTACGGCGCGAGCGGCCCGCTGCGGTCCGCAACTGGTGGTAGTAAGCCATAGATGAGGTATTGGCTTTCTTGTTCGGCGTGACGACGTGGAAGCCTTCGCTCAGGAAGTCGGCATACTGGTCGCCTACCGCCTGGCTGGAGGTGCAGTCGACGATCACCGGGTTCAACAGGTGATAATCCTTCACCAGGCGAATCAAACGCCCGAGGTTGAAAGGCTCCGAGGCCTCTTCCAGCGCCGGGCGCCAGGCCTCGAGATCCAGACCGTGAACATTGGTGATCATGGCCCTTGAGTTGGCTACGCCGCACACCCGCAGATCGATATTCTTTTTCTTAAGCCAGGTCTGCTGGCGCTTGATCTGCTCAAGCAGCGCGCCGCCAACGCCGCCAACGCCGATCAGGAATACTTCCAGCACCTGCTCGGTGTTGAACAGCATCTGATGCACCACACGCACGCCTGTGGTGACGTCATCGTTGTTCACTACCACCGAGATGGACCGCTCGGAAGAGCCCTGAGCGATAGCTATGATATTGATGTTGGCCCGGGCCAGCGCCGCGAAGAACCTGGCCGAGATGCCGCGTAGGGTACGCATACCGTCGCCCACTACCGAGATAATCGCCAGACGTTCGGTGATGGAAAGCGGCTCCAGCAGCCCCTCTTTCAGCTCCAGATGGAATTCCTCTTCCAGGGCGCGTCTGGCGCGTAGTGCATCGCTCTGGGGCACGCAGAAGCTGATGCTGTACTCTGACGAGGACTGAGTGATAAGCACCACCGAGATGCCGCTACGCGACATAGTGGCGAACACCCGGGCCGCCATGCCAACCATGCCTTTCATTCCCGGCCCGGAAACGCTGAACATCGCCATATTATTCAGGTTAGAGATGCCTTTAACCGGCAGGTTTTCGGCTGCATCGCTATCCAGACCAATCAGCGTACCCGGCGCCTGAGGATTGCCGGTATTTTTAATCAGACAGGGGATCTGGAACTGGGCGATGGGGGAAAGCGTACGGGGGTGAAGGACTTTGGCGCCGAAGTAGGAAAGCTCCATAGCTTCCTGGTAGGACATCGACTTCAGTAGTCTGGCGTCCGGCACCTGGCGCGGATCGCAAGTATAAACCCCATCGACATCGGTCCAGATCTCACAGCAGTCGGCACGCAGGCAGGCCGCCAGTACCGCAGCGGAATAGTCAGAGCCATTACGCCCCAGCACCACCAGCTCTCCCTTATCGTTACCGGCGGTGAAACCGGCCATCAGGATCATATGGTCGGTAGGGATGCGGCTGGCGGCGATACGGCGGGTAGATTCGGCAATGTCCACCGTCGATTCAAGGTAATGCCCCACCGCCAGCAGCTTCTCAACCGGGTCCAGCACAGTGACCTGATGACCCCGCGCCTGGAGCAGCGCCTCCATAATGGCGATGGAGAGCTTCTCGCCACGGCAAATCAGCGATGCATTGATGGCGTCCGGACACTGCCCCAGCAGGCTGATGCCGTGCAGAACATGCTTGATTCGCGCGAACTCCTGACCCACCCGCTCCTTCATACGCTCCAGGGGAAAACCGGGTTGCGCCTCCGCCAGCCCCTGAAGCAGGGCATCGAAGATCTGTTCGGCATCGCTGATATTCGGCAGAGGATCCTGGCCTGCGATGGTTTTCTCAATCATTGCCACCAGGTGATTGGTGATTTTGGCCGGGGCAGAAAGCACGGTCGCCACCTGCCCCTGTCCGGCATTACTTTCCAGAATGTCGGCGACCCGTAAAAATCGCTGGGCATTCGCCACTGATGTACCGCCGAATTTCAACACTCGCATTTCCAGATACCCCCTGGTTTTTTAAGCTCAAAAAAAAGCCCGCATCCTTCAGGGTGCGGGCTTTTTTCATTTTTTCCTGTACGCGTCAGCCCGCCCCGTTACCTGTGGTAATGGTGGTGGTAATGGTCATGGTGGTCAGGCCGATGCGAATCATGATGTTTGTGTGCTCTAAATTATTCTGTCCGTCTTGCGTTATATATTGGTTAAAGTATCTGCCGGGCTAAGTCAATGAATTTTTAAGTTGCTCACGGTAATTAGCTTTTCACGCCCTGCCTGCGGACAGCCAACAGACTTCTCATATCCGCCAGCCATAACGCACAAAACTGGTTTTTTATATCGATAAACTATACATTTACGGCATTATCATCCGGCAGCCTTTTTTCGATATCATGCAGCAGTTGGTGCAACATTGCGGTGTCTCTTTGGGCTAACAGACCGATTCGCTGTTCCAGCCAGGCAGACAATTTGAGATCGTCTGCCACCACCAGCCGGGTCAGTAGTCTGGCGATTCTCTGGCGCAGCGCACGCAGTTGCCCAGCGTCGGCAACGGCTTCCGGGCGCGGTCCAATCTGCAGCAACCCGGAAAGCTGATAGCAGTAAACCATCACCGCCTGCCCAAGATTAAGCGACGGGTAATCTGCAGCCATGGGCACACCGGTCAGAATATCAGCCAGCGCCAGCTCTTCATTGGTCAGCCCTGAATCTTCCCGGCCAAACACCAGCGCCAGCGTGGGCAGCCAGCGCCCTTTTTCCTCCAGCAGCGGCAGTAGCTGTTGAGGCGTAGCGTAGTAATGATACTGAGCCCGGGTACGCGCGGTGGTGGCGACAGTGAAATCGACATCGTGCAACGCGGATTCAAGGGTGGGATATTCTTCAATATTATCAATGACATCAGTCGAACCATGGGCCACATAGCGGGCGGCAGGTTGACGATGAGCTTCGCTATCCACGATCCGCATTTCGCTAAAGCCCATGGTCTTCATGGCCCGCGCGGCAGCACCAATATTTTCAGCTCTGGCCGGCCCGACCAGAATCATAACTAAACGCATAATCCCTCTTTATACAAAAACCAGTAAACACCATCAGGAAACAAAACAGCGCGCAATCAGGAAAAATTCGCGCCAACAATTTACTTTATTGCAACAATTTTCTCCCCTTTTTGCGTAGGGTAATTTATAATAAAAACTTATAAATTTGCGTACTGACAGACAAACGGAACTTGCGATACCACATCCGTTATCTTGTTGTTCGTCAGTCAGAAATATCCTGGTGCTGTCCCGGGCTTTTTCCATTGATTCCATTTATCGATTCATCAGGGAAGCCGGTGTGATTATTAAAAAAATGTGACGAACAGAACCAGTACGCTACGAAGATTTCATCACTCTGTTAACGTGCTACAATTGAAATTGATATATGTCAACGAAGCGTAGTTTTATTGGGTGTCGGAAACCTCATGCCCTGTTATGTTGCTGTTAAAATGGTTAGGATTACAGCCGTTTTTAACACCGTCGGGTCTTGAGGGATATAGAGCCCACGACCAAGCTAATGATGTTGTTGACGTTGATGGATTGAGCATCAAGAACGCAATTACGTACTTTAGTCATGTATGGCCGGTCATGTTAATTTGCGACATGTACCAGGCAGGTCAGGGACTTCTGTACTCCTGTTTCGATTTTAGTTGGCAATTTTAGGTAGCAAACATGCAGACCCCTCACATTCTTATCGTTGAAGACGAGTTGGTAACACGCAACACGTTGAAAAGCATTTTCGAGGCAGAAGGTTACGATGTCTTTGAAGCGACCGATGGCGCCGAAATGCATCAGATCCTTTCTGATAATGACGTTAACCTCGTGATCATGGATATCAACCTGCCGGGTAAAAATGGCCTGCTGCTGGCCCGTGAGCTACGCGAACAGGCAAATGTGGCACTGATGTTCCTGACTGGCAGGGACAACGAAGTGGACAAGATCCTGGGTCTTGAAATCGGTGCGGATGATTACATCACCAAACCGTTCAACCCACGAGAACTGACCATCCGAGCCCGTAATCTGCTGCAGCGTACCATGAATCTGGGCGCCGTTAGCGAAGAGCGCCGCTCCGTTGAAAGCTACAAATTCAACGGCTGGGAGCTGGACATCAACAGCCGTTCGCTGGTCAGCCCTACCGGCGAGCAGTATAAACTGCCGCGTAGCGAATTCCGCGCCATGCTGCACTTCTGCGAAAACCCGGGAAAAATCCAGTCCCGTGCCGAACTGCTGAAGAAAATGACGGGCCGCGAGCTGAAGCCGCACGACCGTACTGTGGATGTCACTATCCGCCGCATCCGCAAACACTTTGAATCGGTACCGGATACGCCGGAGATCATCGCCACGATTCACGGTGAAGGTTACCGCTTCTGCGGCGATCTCCAGGAGTAAGCCACTCCCGGAGCCACAAAAAGGCCGCTTATGCGGCCTTTTTGTGTTGAGCCGTTATTTCCACGGCATAATGGGCACCGCACTCAACGCATTCTTCGGCGAACCTTCCACGACTTTGTCGGAATAGCTAAGGTAAATCAGTGCATTGCGACGTTTATCATAGAAGCGAACCACCTGAAGCTTCTTAAACACCAGCGATGTCCGTTTGCGAAACACCACCTCTCCTTCCGCTTTCCCCGCCTTGATCTTGTCGCTCAACGTAATCGGCCCAACCTGCTGACAGGAAATAGCCGCGTCTGCGGTATCCTCCGCCAGCCCCAGTCCGCCCTTGATGCCACCGGTTTTCGCCCGGCTCAGGTAGCAGGTCACGTTCTTCACATCGGGATCGTCAAAAGCTTCTACGACGATTTTGTGATCCGGGCCAAAGATTTTAAATACCGTATCTACCGAGCCTACCTGCTCCGCCTGTACGCCGCGGGCCGTAAACGCTAACAGCAGCGCAGCTGCCAACACCTTATATTTCATATTGTTACCAATTTTTAACATTACGTTCAGTGACTATTAGACATCTGATAAAAAAAACGTTTAATATCACGTTATTAAAATTTCCAGAGAGATGTGCGTGTTTTTTAAGCACGTGTTGCTAAAAAAAACACTGAATGCGTCATCATTGAAAAATGATATCATTCGCGGCAGAAATCAGGCACTCGCTCGTCAGGATTGAGGATATTATATGGATCAGGCTGGGATCATTCGCGATCTACTAACCTGGCTGGAAAGCCATCTCGATCAACCCCTGTCTCTGGATCACGTCGCCGCCAGGGCTGGCTACTCCAAGTGGCACCTGCAACGAATGTTCAAGGATGTGACCGGGCACGCTATCGGTGCCTATATCCGGGCTCGCCGTCTGTCCAAGGCCGCCGTCGCGCTACGCCTGACCGCACGTCCGATTCTGGATATCGCCCTGCAGTACCGCTTCGATTCACAGCAGACCTTCACCCGCGCCTTTAAAAAGCAGTTTGCGCAAACGCCAGCCCTCTATCGCCGCTCCCCCGAATGGAGCGCCTTTGGGATGCGTCCGCCAATCCGGCTTGGTGAGTTTACGCTACCTCAGCCCCATTTTGTGACGCTGCCGGAAACTCATCTGATGGGCATAACCCAAAGCTACAGCTGCACGCTGGAGCAGGTGAGCGAGTATCGGAACGAGATGCGGATGCAGTTCTGGCGTCAGTTCCTGAGCAATGCGCCGAGCATTCCACCGGTGCTCTACGGGCTGCATGAACCGCGCCCCAATCAGGAAAAAGATGACGAGCAGGAGGTCTTCTATACAACGGCGGTTCTGCCAGAGCAGGCCAGTGGTTGCCCACATGAGGCGCATCCGGTCACGCTGGAGGGAGGCGAGTACGTTCAGTTTAATTACGAAGGGCCGACCAGCGGCATTCAGGGCTTTATTCTGATGATTTACGGCACCTGCATGCCCACGCTGAACCTGACCCGGCGGCATGGGCAGGATATCGAACGCTTCTACCCATCCCATAAGGATAAAGTAGAAGCGAACCCGCAGAAGCTACGCTGCGAATATCTGATTCCGGTACGCCGTTAGTTAACGCTGCAGTTCATCCAACGCGGGGGCGTCCAGATGCGAGACGTCTCCCGCCGTTTCCACCACCCAGCCGGACGCCAGCCACGGGCTGTGCTGATGATCCACCCGGGAAATCGAACAGTTTCGCAGACGCAGACGACGCTCGGCCCAGGACGGCAGTCCCAGAATGGTGCTGACCAGACTGCCCAGCGCCATACCATGGCTAACCAGCAGCGGGCGACTCCCTTCCGGCAGGTCAAGGCAGGCGTTCAACGCCGCGTGCATACGCTCGCTGACGTCAGTCATCGACTCCCCTTCCGGAATACGTCCGTCCGGGGTGCCATTCACCAGGCGCTGACGCCAGCCTTCTTCTTCCTCGGTCAGAGAATCAAGCTGACGGCGCTCCAGCACCCCCATATGTAACTCACGCAGTCGCGGATCCAGCGTCACCTCGCAGCCACAGGCGTCGGCAATGATCTCTGCCGTGCGCTTTGTGCGCCCCAAATCGCTGGCAATCACATGCGTGATTCCCATATTTCTCACCCGTTGCGCGACCTGATGCGCCTGCTGCTCACCTTTTTCGGTAAGCGGGCTGTCCGACTGCCCCTGAATGCGGCGCTCGGCATTCCACTGCGTTTCGCCATGGCGAACAAGGTATACCTGTAACATGCTTATGATCCGTTATACTGCTTTCACAATTTTTAAACAGGGTTCCACAGAATATGTTTCATGTCATCTGCGCGACCCGGAACCCCGCCAAAATTCAGGCGATTCTGGGCGCTTTTGAACAGATTTTCGGTAACGGATCCTGCCACATCGACGCCGTTGACGTCGAGAGCGGCGTACCAGAACAGCCCCTCGGAAGTGAGGAAACAAGACGTGGCGCACGTCAGCGGGTGGATAACGCCCGTCGTCTTCAACCCAAAGCAGACTACTGGGTCGCCATTGAGGCAGGAATTGACGACGACAGCACCTTTAGCTGGGTGGTGATCGAAAGTCCGGATCGGCGTGGCGAAGCGCGTTCAGCAACGCTACCGTTGCCCGAAGCCATCATGACACGGATACGCGCCGGGGAGGCGCTGGGGCCAGTCATGTCAGACTGGAGCGGAATTAGCGAGGTGGGACGCAAAGAGGGGGCCATCGGCATCTTTACCGCCGGCCAGCTAACGCGCGCCAGCGTTTACCACCAGGCCGTGGTGCTGGCTCTGAGCCCCTTTCATAACGCGATCTACCGCTGAGGCAAGGTCTCGGGAAGTGCCCGCTCCAGCCAGGCGAGCAGGTCAGGTGGGGCGGACTTCAGACTGTTCGAGCCGCGGGTAATAGTGGCAATGCCGGCGCCGAGCTCATTTTTCAGCTCGCGCTGGCTCATTTCACCACGCAGCAGCTCTTCGATAATCCGCACCCGGGTACCCAACGCATCGCGCTCATCCGGGGTCAGCAGCAACGTCAGTAACGGCAGATGCAGGCCGTCATCAAAGGAGTGCTTCAGCAGTTCGACAAAGCGTAGCCACTCCTGGTCACGCTGAAGGTTCGGATCCGGGGAAAAGGGAGATTGCTGGGTCATGATATGCCGCCATACTCATTCACTAGTACAGCAGCATACCACATAATATCGCAAATCAGTAACGGCCCTGCCACTCGGCATCGGTCATCAACTGCGCTGCGCTATCCCCCATAAAGTGACGATAATAAGCGTCGTAGGCCAGCACGTTCTTCACATAGCCGCGGGTTTCCGAGAACGGAATACTCTCAACGAAGGCCACTGCATTAATGCGGCCGCCGCTGTTGCCGCGCCAGGTTTTCACCCGCCCCGGACCGGCGTTATAGGCCGCCGAAGAGAAGATGCGGTTATTGCCGAACTGCTGATAGACGTATTCGAGATAGCTGGTCCCAATCTGGATATTGGTTTCTGGATCGAGCAGTTGGTTACTGCCGCTATAGCCAGGTATCCCGTTCATCTTCACCGTATGGCTGGCAGTGGCTGGCATCAGCTGCATCAGACCCGTGGCCCCCACCGGCGAACGCACCTTCGGATTCCAGGCGCTCTCCTGGCGGGCAATCGCCATCGCATAACTATTAGTGATACCTTTACCGCGGGTATAGCGCTCAAAAGTAGACTGCCAGGCCAATGGGAAGCGTTCTTCCAGATGGTTCCACAGCTTACCGGCAATGGTGGCCTGCACGCTCAGATCCCACCAGCCGCGCTCCAGCGCATAGTGCGCAAGACCCGCCTGCTCCGATGCCGTACGACTGCTCACCAGATTGGCCCACTCGCCGCGTGCGGTGTTATCCAGCCCCCAGTACATCAGTTCGCGAACCCGGGCCATCTCGGCCCCCTGAACCAGGGCGCTGTTCACTGACGGTGCTTTATCGATACGCAGCTTGTAGTCTTCGCCCAGACGCTGAGCCGCCACCATCGGATAGAATCCGCGTTCTTTCATCAGAGAATGCAGAATCTCTTTGGCTTCCTCATCACGCCCGCGATCCAGCAGCAGATCGGCCTGCCAGTAGCGCCATTCATCTTTCGCTTTGGCATCCATAGGCAGGCGCGCCAGCCAGGTATTCAGACCGCGGCGATCGCCGGTGCCTAACGCCATACGCACCCGGCGCTCCAGCAATGAGGTGGAATCGGAACTCATGATCACGCTATCGCGCCAGCGGCTCTGCTCGTCGGTCACGTCATTGCCCATCATGCGCCAGGCTACACTCTCTTTCAGCTCCTGCTGCTGAGCAGCATCCAGCTTCTGGGCCTGCGCCAGCGAAGGAATCATTAAACGGGCATTTTCCGCATCCTGACGCGCCACGCGATCAAAAGCCGCCGCCGCCATCTGACGGGTAAAGTTGGTTGGCGAAACACTACGGGCAAAGGTCAGTACATTATTCGGGTTATTCGCCAGGTCGATAATCGCGCTGGAGATAGTTTGATAGTCGGAGGGCATCTCGCGAGCAAGATAAGTCACCAATCCGGTATCCCCTGCCTTCATCGCCAGGCGAATCCGCTCCAGGTAAGCTTCCGGGCTCTGCTGACCTGATGAACGCCATGCGGAAAACAGTTTGTCGCAGGCATTGGGTCGACTCTTTCCGGTCAGCCACAGCGTTTTCGCCCCCTGCCAGGCCTGCTGAGCCTGTCCGGTATTCCACTTCGCGTAGTAGTAATTGCACCGGGCTTCAATACCGCGCGGCTCCTCAGGGCTGAACGCCAGCAGGCCGCGCCAGTCTTCGCGACGCGCCAGTTCATTGACGTAGCGCGATGTCAGGCTCCTCGCCACTGGCAGCGTTGGATATTTCTGAACAAACTGCTTAACGGTGACCGCCGGTTCGGTTTTCAGGGAGTCGGTAATCTGGCGGTATTCCAGGTAGGGGTAGAGCGGGTAATCGCGCAGGCCGGGCATCAGTTGCGCGACCACATCCATCTGCCGGTTGTCCCACGCCTGCTTAATCTGCGAATAACGACTGCGCTGCTCATCCAACGAACCCGCCCGCGCCGCCTGGCTCAGGGTCACCAGACACATCCCCGCAGCCAGCAGTGACCAGACTGCCTGTTTAGCTTTTCCCACAAGAATTCCTCACGTAATCAACGTTATTAACCGCAGCTTCATGCCGCCTTAAAATTTTTCACCTGTGTTCATGCTAACCAGGCGAACAAGGTTGCGCCACGTTACGGACGTTTTTTTACTTAGATTCAGCATAATTCCCCTAATGAAAAAGCGGCATTTTTAGCCGCTTCTGCTTCAATTTATAGAGTACAACCGTGCCGTTTAACGGCACCCCTTAATGATAAGGATTGCAGGAGAAAACAATGAGTAAGCCTTATGTTCGCCTGGATAAACAAGACGCAGCCGTGCTACTGGTCGATCATCAGACCGGGTTGCTCTCTCTGGTTCGTGATATTGAACCGGATAAATTCAAGAATAACGTGCTGGCGCTTAGCGACCTGGCCAAATACTTCCATCTGCCCACCATTCTGACCACCAGCTTCGAAACCGGTCCAAATGGTCCGCTGATACCTGAACTCAAGGAGCAGTTTCCTGATGCCCCCTATATTGCCCGCCCGGGGAATATTAACGCCTGGGATAATGAAGACTTTGTTAATGCGGTAAAAGCCACCGGCAAGAAACAGCTGATTATCGCGGGCGTCGTGACCGAGGTTTGCGTCGCCTTCCCTGCCCTTTCAGCCATTGAAGAAGGATTCGAGGTCTTTGTGGTGGCCGATGCTTCCGGTACCTTTGATCCCATCACCCGTGACGCCGCCTGGCGGCGCATGGAGCAGGCAGGCGTACAGCTGATGACCTGGTTCGGCGTGGCCTGCGAACTGCACCGCGACTGGCGCAACGATATCGAAGGTCTGGCCGCCCTGTTCTCTAACCATATTCCCGACTACCGCAACCTGATGACCAGCTATGACCGGCTGACTCAGAAGGGTTGATAGTTTGCCTGCGGGTATTAACTTACCCGCAGGCTTAGCTTCTGGTCTGATTAACCAGTTTTTGTTTATAATACGTTATCAACTTGTTTTAAAAAAGGCTTACATGGATATCTGGCTGAATAAGAACCGTTTTTCTGATTACTTCTTCACCATGGCGCAAACCTCGAGGCCCGGCAGTTACACAATCTTGCCCAGTCAGTTTCTGTCTTTCACCTGAAAGACAGCCTGGTCAGAATCCAGTTTCAAAAAGAGATTCGCTCTTTTATTGATGCTCAACTCAGCACGATCCGCGCGGCCACCACAGACACTGAATGCCAGACATGTATACAGAACCTAAAACAAGAAAGAGAGCACCTTTCCTTTCAGGATCGGCTTCTACGTACAGGTGAAGCCAAACTTCAGGCGGCAGTTCAGTTTGTCAGGAAAGATGAAAACTGGGGATATATCATCAACGGCGTCGGTATAGTTCTAAGTTCATTACAAACTATTGCAGGCGTTGGGGTGATGTTTGGCTCCATCGCGACAGGTAATATAGTTGGCGCTGGATTTGGTGCTATGTTGTTCCTGCACGGGATAAATGGAATAGAAGAAAGCTATAAAAACCTCAGATTTGGGAGAAATGACTCAACAGGTTTTCTTAAAGGTACCTACATTTCCACAGCAGAACTTCTTGGGTTTGAGCGAAAGACAGGAGAGTTAGCCTATAGTTCCATCGATCTTGTTCTATCCGCCTACGGCATGACACGATTCATACTGAAGCCTGAATCCTGGCGTCTATTCCACCACATGAACGCAGATTATGTTCGGGGAATCACTCTGATGAGCAAAACGGAACTTGCTTTTGAAGTCTACAGTGATGGTATGGCAATCAAATCAATATACGACAGCTACAATAAATGACGGTTTCTCTTCAGGAATAAAAACGCCTTAACAGCAAGCTTCATTGGTGCCAGGAAATAGAGAATAACAATCCCTAAAAAAGCCGCAAAAGAGTAAGCCTCAATATCTTCCTGGCTGCCAGTAATCCATACCTTAATCCAGAATCCAACCAGGATGAGGATAAGAACACAGCAGCCTATAAAACGTTTTTGTAGCTCTTCCAATAAAACCAGATAGGATATGTGCCTTTTGTTGACATGTTGACGTAGCGCAGCGATATCTTTAGGTGAAAATCCATGATTATAAAGAACTTTCTCCATTTCAGCGCTATTCATTTTGTCCCCAACATTTTATCTGGCCTTTATCGCATAATAACTCATTTATAACAAATTTATAACCACAATATGCTTCCGCCGCCTTACCAGCAACGCATAAAACGCCGGGCTTTAAAACCGAGTTTTAACGGTGTAAAGGCATAAAAAACAGGAAATATAATGGCCAGAGAGATCGTTGCAGCGATGGCAGCCTTAAAATCTTCATACATCAACGTCCAGACGAAACCGACAGCCACCAGCGCCAACATACCCACTGACACAATGAAACGTACGCGAAGCTGCCCCAGAAGCACCGGGTAGGTTACGCCACTTTCGCCCAGATACTGGCGTAACGCCCTAATCTCCTTCACGGTGAATCCACCGCGGTTTAACTGACGCTCCATCCCTGCACTATTCATCTTAATTTCCCATCGCATGATAAACGCATTCAGAATGCCTTCCCCATTCACCCCACATCTGGGATTAAGGCGTGAAAAAGGCTACACTTCGCCACTAAGACTAACCATTTACTACGATAAAAGAGGCGAAGTCGCAACGTGGCTCAATTCGTTTATACCATGCATCGTGTCGGCAAAGTGGTGCCGCCGAAACGCCATATTCTGAAGAACATCTCCCTGAGCTTTTTCCCTGGGGCCAAGATCGGCGTGCTGGGCCTGAACGGCGCCGGTAAATCCACCCTGCTGCGCATTATGGCGGGTATCGATACCGATATTGAAGGCGAAGCCCGCCCGCAGCCCGGTCTTAAGATTGGCTACCTGCCTCAGGAGCCGCAGCTTAATCCAGAGCAGACGGTGCGCGAGGCCGTTGAAGAAGCGGTCGCCGACGTGAAAAACGCCCTGACCCGCCTGGATGAGGTTTACGCCGCCTATGCCGATCCGGACGCCGACTTCGACAAGCTGGCGAAGGAACAGGGCGAGCTGGAAGCGATTATCCAGGCCCACGACGGTCATAACCTGAATATCCAACTGGAACGCGCCGCCGATGCGCTGCGCTTGCCGGAATGGGATGCCAAAATCGCTAACCTTTCCGGTGGTGAACGCCGCCGCGTGGCGCTGTGCCGCCTGCTGCTTGAAAAACCGGACATGCTGCTGCTGGATGAACCGACCAACCACCTGGATGCCGAATCCGTCGCCTGGCTGGAACGCTTCCTGCACGACTTCGAAGGCACCGTGGTCGCGATTACCCACGACCGTTACTTCCTCGACAACGTCGCTGGCTGGATCCTGGAGCTGGACCGTGGCGAAGGGATTCCGTGGGAAGGCAACTACTCCTCCTGGCTGGAGCAGAAAGATCAGCGTCTGGCTCAGGAAGCCTCTCAGGAAGCCGCCCGTCGCAAATCCATTGAGAAAGAGCTGGAGTGGGTACGTCAGGGCACCAAAGGCCGCCAGTCCAAAGGCAAGGCCCGTCTGGCACGCTTCGAGGAGCTTAACAGCGCCGAATACCAGAAGCGTAACGAAACCAGCGAACTCTTTATTCCACCCGGAGCGCGTCTGGGCGACAAAGTGCTGGAAGTGGCCAATCTCACCAAGTCCTACGGCGATCGCGTTCTGATCGACGACCTGTCGTTCTCGATCCCCAAAGGCGCGATCGTGGGGATCATCGGCCCGAACGGCGCCGGTAAGTCCACCCTGTTCCGGATGATCACCGGAGCCGAACAGCCTGATTCCGGCGATATCGTCCTGGGCGATACCGTGAAGATCGCAGCCGTAGAGCAGTTCCGCGACGCGATGGATGACAAGAAAACGGTCTGGGAAGAGGTCTCTGGCGGTCTGGACATCATGAAGATCGGCAACTTCGAGCTGCCGAGCCGCGCCTATGTCGGCCGCTTTAACTTTAAAGGGACCGATCAGGGCAAGCGTGTCGGCGAACTTTCCGGCGGTGAGCGCGGACGTCTGCATCTGGCCAAGCTGCTGCAGGTTGGCGGCAACATGCTGCTGCTCGACGAACCAACCAACGATCTGGATGTAGAAACCCTGCGCGCCCTGGAAAACGCCCTGCTGGAATTCCCCGGCTGCGCCATGGTCATCTCGCATGACCGCTGGTTCCTTGACCGTATCGCCACCCACATTCTGGACTATCAGGACGAAGGGAAAGTGGAGTTCTTCGAAGGTAACTTCACCGAATACGAAGAGTACAAGAAGCGTACCCTTGGCGCCGAAGCGCTGGAGCCGAAGCGCATCAAGTACAAGCGGATCACCGCCCGCTAATAAATAAATATCCTCCGGCTATGCCGGAGGATATTTATTCTACCGCTTCCCCCATCAGCTGCTTCACCAGCTCCACGCAGCGCAGGAAGCGCGCGTCGTAGTCCGACTCCGCCACCAGCACATACTCAATATCGTTCTCTTTCAGCATCGACACCAGCAGCGCCTGAAACGCCGCCCGATCTGCCGGACTGCCCAGACTGCGTAAGCCATCGGCGACCCAGGGGGTGTTATTTTCCAGCAGAATCACCAGATCGAAGCGATATTCATCAATCAGCGCCTGCACGAAAGGATGTTTACGCCCTTCATAGCGCACGCAGAAGGCCTGGGTTGAGACAAAATCGGTATCGATAAAGGCCACCTTATTGGCGTACTTCACCGCAAAGTCGATGTACTGGGCGTGGCCAAGGGCGATCTTATCGTAGTCGGAATACTGTAGCGCCATCTCATCGCCCCCCAGATGAGAGAACACATACTCCCGCCCGTACTCCCAGGCGCTGGTGGTATTGAAAATATTGGAAAGCTTATTCACCAGCGTCGACTTACCGCTCGACTCTCCGCCCAGTATCGCCACGGTGCGCACAAAGAAGGGCTTCACCTCAGTAGGGATATACTCCCAGTAGCGGAACGGATTTTCACGGATCCGGGCGCCGCTGATATTCATAAAGGTACGTTCAGGGTCCACCAGCACGGTCTCAATTCCCAGATGCTCCAGATACTGCGGCGCGTCAGTCTCTTCCGAGGTATAGATCCGGTCCGGCTGAATCCCTTTTTCGGCCATAAACTGTTTAATGCCGTGGCTCCAGACATCCCAGCCGTGGGGATAGGGCTCCATCCCCTCTTCATTAAAAGGATGAATGTGGATGTTCTTTTGATATTTAAAGGTCTGGAGCAACCAGCGCAGCCGGTCGCTGATGGTAGGCTGCTGAGACATGGCGCTGGCTTCGAACAGCGCCCAGTCGCGGGGTTCGTCATAGCCCATAATGATATGCAGCTCATCCACCTGGCTACAGGCCCGCTGAATCAGATAAATATGGCCGGTGTGCAACGGGTAAAACTTACCGAACACCACCCCTACACGCTTAGGCTTAAGGGGATATTCCAGCCCCAGAAAGCGATGCAGCGCCTCCAGCTTACGGGCGCTGGGGCTCTTGATTTTGGCATTCAGCAACTGGCTGAGGTAGCCCTTGGTCATGCCGCTGGCTTCCGCCACCTGCTGCAGGGTGCAGCCCTTCTGGCGGATCGCGGTCTTCAGGTAGTCGAATGACGACATAATATGGGCTCCAGAATTACAGGTCGTCAAAGACGGTCAGCGCGTCCGACAGCTTCTTCACGCCGAACACCTGCATCCCTTCCGGCGGCTTCTTCGGCACGTTGGCCTGAGGCACAATGGCGCGGCGAAAACCGTGGCGGGCCGCTTCGAAGATACGCTCCTGGCCGCTCGGCACCGGGCGAATCTCACCGGCCAGTCCCACCTCGCCGAATACCACCAGATCTTTCGGTAATGGGCGATCCCGCAGGCTGGAAACCATGGACAACAGCAGCGCCAGGTCGGCGCTGGTTTCCATCACTTTGACCCCGCCCACCACGTTGACGAACACGTCCTGATCCGCCATCTGCAGGCCGCCGTGACGATGCAGCACCGCCAGCAGAATCGCCAGGCGGTTCTGCTCCAGCCCCACCGCCACACGCCGGGGATTCGACATCATCGACTGATCCACCAGCGCCTGGATCTCCACCAGCAGCGGCCGGGTTCCTTCCCAGACCACCATCACCGAACTGCCCGACGTGACCTCGTCGCCGCGGCTCAGGAAGATAGCAGAGGGGTTGCTCACTTCCCGCATCCCCTGTTCAGTCATCGCAAAGACGCCCAGCTCGTTCACCGCGCCAAAGCGGTTCTTGTGACTGCGCAGGGTACGGAAGCGGGAATCGGCGTCACCATCCAGTAACACCGAGCAGTCGATACAGTGCTCCAGAACCTTCGGCCCGGCCAGTGAGCCGTCTTTAGTCACGTGGCCGACCATAATAATGGCAACGCCGCGGGTCTTGGCGAAGCGCGTCAGATAAGCCGCAGTTTCCCGCACCTGAGCCACGCTGCCGGGAGAAGACTGAATATCCGCCATATGCATCACCTGAATGGAGTCGATCACCATCAGCTTCGGCTCCTCCTGCGAGGCAATTTCGCAGATCTGCTCGATGCTGGTTTCCGACAGCATATTCAGGTTATCGGTCGGCAACCCCAGACGGTGGGCGCGCATCGCCACCTGCTGTAGCGACTCCTCGCCGGTGACATACAGGGTCTTCATCTGATCGGCAAGCTGGCACATGGTCTGCAACAACAGCGTCGACTTACCGGCCCCAGGACTTCCGCCGATCAGAATCGCACTGCCCGGCACCACGCCGCCGCCCAGCACCCGATCAAACTCTTTAAAGCCGGTGGAAAAACGCGGCAACGACTCCAGGCTAATCTCCGAAAGTTTCTGCACCTTGCTAACGCCCGCACTGCCCGCATAGCCGCTCAGTCGCTCGTTACGCGCCGCCTGGGGCGAGGCGGCGATGCGCACCTCGGTAATGGTATTCCAGGCATGGCAGGCGCTGCACTGCCCCTGCCAGCGCGGAAAGTCCGCACCACACTCATTACAGACAAACGCGCGTTTTGCCGCTTTCGCCACCGCTGTTACCTCGCTCTGTTACCGTTTTAACCCCGCTCTGCGGCGAGGAGAAATGCTTACTCTTCCTGCTTCAGGCTGCCTGACAGGATGCAAAAGACGCCCATCAGGCTGGCGTGACGAATGGTCACCCCCGCCTTCTCATTCACTTTGGGTTTGGCATGATAAGCCACTCCGAGCGCCGCCCGCTTCAGCATGGGCAGATCGTTGGCACCATCGCCAATCGCCACCGTCTGCTCCGGGGCGATATTGTACTGCTTCGCAAGGCGAGTCAGGGTACTGGCTTTAAACTTCGCATCCACCACCGTACCGATCACCTCACCGGTCAGTTTGCCGTCGACGATCTCCAGTTGATTAGCCACCGCTTCGCACAGATGCAGGCGTTCGCGCAGGTGATCGGCAAAGAAGGTAAAACCGCCGGAGGCGATTGCCACCTTCCAGCCCAGCGCCTCCAGTTTCAACACCAGAGACACCAGTCCCGGCATCAGCGGCAGCTGCTCCAGCACCTGGCCGAGGATACGAACATCGGCCCCCTTCAGGGTCGCCACCCGCTGGCGCAGGCTGGCGGTAAAATCCAGCTCGCCGCGCATCGCCCGTTCAGTGACCTCGGCCACTTCATCACCGGTTCCGGCCAGCTTCGCGATCTCGTCAATGCACTCGATCTGAATCGCCGTCGAATCCATATCCATGACCAGAAGCCCCGGCGTACGCAGATGAGGGATCTTGCCCAGCGGCGCCACATCCAGCCCCGCATCGTGCGCCAGGCGGGTGGCGCGAGTCGTCAACGATCCCGCCAGCCGGATAACCTGATACTCTTCTACACACCAGGCGCTGACGATAACCATGGCCGCCCCCAGCTTACGCTGGTATTGAGTCAGCCGCTCTTTATCCAGATTCCGACCATACAGAAGCCAGCCGCTACGCCCCGCACGATAGTCGAGCGGCATAACCTCGTCACCGCTCAGGGAGAGGGGCAACCCGGGCCAAAGAGAGACATCATTTGGCAAATCACACCAGGTCAGACTATTTGGCATTAGCGTACAGCTCCTGTATTCAGTTAATGGCCGGAACAAAACAACGCATGAGGCTACCCTGTAGCGGGCGCTTCTGGCAACATGCTGCCAGCAAATTTTCAACGGGAGAGATATGACCAGCGCAAAACTTAAATTCCGCCTGCATCGTGCGGTTATTGTACTGATCTGTCTGGCGCTTCTGGTGGCGCTGATGCAGGGAGCCTCATGGTTCAGCCAAAGCCATCAGCACGCGCGTAATCTGCAAATGGAAGAGATGGCCCGTACCCTGGCGCGCCAGGTCAGTTACAGCCTGGTCCCCCTGATGGGGGGCGAATCGCCGGACGAAAAAGGCATCCTGCAAATTCTGAATCAGCTAACCCACGATAGCCGAATACTCGACGCCGCTGTCTACGATGAAAGCGGCGCCCGGGTGGCGCGGGCTGGCGAAAGCGTGGCGCTACGCGACAGGCTGGCCATCGATGGTAAAAAAGCGGGCAGCTATTTCAATCGTCAAATCGTACAACCCATTGAGAAGAAAGGGAACCTATTAGGTAATCTGCGGCTGACGCTGGATACCCACACCCTGGCGACCGAGTCGCAGCAGGTAGATAACACCTCCAATATCCTGCGCCTGATGTTGCTGCTGGCGCTGGCTATCGGCATCGTGTTAACCCGTACGCTGCTGGAAGGTAAGCGTACGCGCTGGCAGCAGTCCCCTTTTCTGTTGACCGCCAGTCAGGATCTGCCCGATGACGATAACGAAACGCCTCAGGACCAGAAAAAGCCCTGAAGCGCTCTGAGCGCCACGCCCCGCCTGGCGCATCATGATAAAATCAGGCTCTGCTTCAGGAAAGGATCCCGCTATGTCTGCTCTGCGATTACTGATTTCCCACTCTCACGATCCCTGGTTTAACCTGGCAGTGGAAGAGTGCATCTTCCGCCAGATGCCCGCCACCCAGCGCGTGCTGTTCCTGTGGCGCAACGCCGATACCGTGGTTATTGGCCGTGCCCAGAACCCCTGGAAAGAGTGCAACACCCGGCGAATGGAACAGGACAACGTGAAGCTGGCCCGACGCAGCAGCGGCGGCGGCGCGGTATTTCACGATCTGGGCAATACCTGTTTTACCTTTATGGCTGCCAAACCGGAATATGATAAAAGCGTCTCTACGGCCATTGTTATCGACGCCTTACGCCGCCTGGGCGTTAGCGCCAGTGCATCCGGACGTAATGATCTGGTGATGGAAACCGCTGAGGGGCCACGCAAAATCTCTGGCTCCGCCTACCGTGAAACCCGGGATCGCGGTTTCCACCATGGCACGCTACTGTTGAATGCCGATCTCAGCCGGCTGGCGAACTACCTGAATCCGGATCGGAAAAAGCTTCAGGCTAAAGGGATTACCTCGGTGCGCGGGCGGGTCGCCAACCTGAGCGATTTCGTGGAGCAGATTAGTCATCAGCAAGTGTGCGACGCCGTCGAAGCAGCCTTTTTCGACCACTATGGCGAGCGCGTCGCGCCGGAGTATATTTCCCCGGATGCCGCCCCCGATCTGCCGGGATTCGCAGAAACCTTTGCCCGCCAGAGCAGTTGGGAGTGGAACTTCGGCCAGGCCCCGGCCTTCAGCCATCTGCTGGACGAACGCTTTGTCTGGGGCGGCGTGGAGCTGCACTTCGATGTCGAAAAGGGGCACATCACCCGCTGCCAGATGTTTACCGATAGCCTGGAGCCCACGCCGCTGGAGTGGCTTGCGAAACGGCTGGAAGGCAGTGCCTACCGCAGTGAAGTGCTGAAAGTCCAGTGCGACGCGCTGGTAGAAGAGTTTCCGGACCAGGCCTCCCAGCTACGCGAACTGGGTGCGTGGATAGCCCAGGCGGTAAGCTGAAAGACGCCGACGCCCGTCTGTTGTCAAAGAATTTGCAACAGGCTACGGGGAGCGTGGAGGCACAGCGAGAGAAATGAAAGCTGCGAGAGGTCTTCAAAATCGCAAACAGCGCCCTGAACCGCTCAGGGCGCTGCGTATATCAGGTAAAGCGCAGGGATCAGGCGTCTTTATCGCCCAGCAGTACCGATTCCAGCGCTATCTTAATCATATCGTTAAAGGTCGTCTGACGATCGGCGGAAGAAACCTGCTCGTGAGTACGAAGATGGTCGGAGACGGTGCAAATAGTCAGCGCTTTCGCGCCAAATTCCGCGGCCACCCCGTAGATCCCGGCGGCTTCCATCTCAATGCCCAGGATGCCGTATTTTTCCATCACGTCGAACATTTGCGGATCCGGGGTATAGAACAGATCGGCAGAGAAGATGTTGCCAACCCGGGTATCGATGCCCAGCGCTTTTGCAGCATCAACGGCGTCACGCACCATGTCGAAATCGGCGATGGCGGCGAAGTCGTGATCCTTAAAGCGCAGGCGGTTCACCTTAGAGTCGGTACAGGCGCCCATGCCAATCACCACATCGCGCAGCTTCACATCCGGGCGTACCGCGCCGCAGGAGCCGACGCGGATGATCTTCTTCACCCCGAAGTCGGTGATAAGCTCTTTGGTGTAGATAGAGCAGGAAGGAATGCCCATTCCGTGCCCCATCACCGAAATCGGACGGCCTTTATAAGTACCGGTGTAACCCAGCATCCCGCGAACGTTATTCACTTCACGGATATCGTCCAGAAAGGTTTCGGCAATATGCTTCGCACGCAGCGGATCGCCTGGCATTAAAACAACGTCAGCGAAGTCGCCCATTTCCGCATTAATGTGTGGCGTGGCCATAGAAAATTATCCTTATCAACGATTCAAAATGAATTAAAACAGAGCCTTACCGTATTCCATCTTCGACACGCCAAAGTACCCGGCAAGGGTTTGCCCGATGTCAGCAAAGGTGTCGCGATGGCCATAAGAGCCGGGTTTAACCTGGGGGCCGTAGACCAGTACCGGAATATGTTCGCGGGTATGGTCGGTGCCCTTCCAGGTGGGATCGCAGCCGTGGTCGGCAGTCAGAATCAGGATATCGCCCTCTTCCACCAGCGCCATCAGCTCCGGCAGGCGGCGGTCGAACAGTTCAAGACCTGCGGCATAGCCTGCCACATCGCGGCGGTGGCCCCAGGAAGAGTCGAAATCAACGAAGTTGGTAAAGACAATGGTGTTGTCCCCGGCCTGTTTCATCTCTGTCAGCGTAGCGTCGAACAGCGCATCCAGACCGGTAGCCTTCACCTTTTTAGTGATCCCCACGTTGGCATAGATATCGGCGATTTTCCCGACAGACACTACCTGGCCCTGCTTTTCATCCACCAGCTTTTTCAGCACCGTGGGCGACGGCGGCTCTACCGCCAGGTCGTGGCGATTACCGGTACGCTCGAAGTGACCGACCTTATCGCCAGTGAAGGGGCGCGCAATGACGCGGCCAATGTTATAGCCCCCTTCAGTCAACTCTTCGCGGGCGATTTCGCACAGTTCATAGAGTCTGTCGAGACCAAAGGTCTCTTCATGGCAGGCAATCTGGAAGACCGAATCGGCAGAGGTGTAGAAGATAGGCTTGCCGGTCTTCATGTGCTCTTCGCCCAGTTTATCCAGAATCACGGTGCCGGAGGAGTGGCAGTTACCAAGGTAACCCGGCAGATTCGCGCGTTCGACCAGCCTGTCCAGCAGTGCCTGGGGGAAGCTGTTCTCTTCGTCTTTAAAGTAGCCCCAGTCGAAGAGCACCGGCACACCGGCGATCTCCCAGTGACCGGACGGCGTATCTTTACCGGAAGAGAGCTCATGAGCCCAGGCGTAACCGCCGATAATCTCGGCATCGCCATCCATACCGGCCGGGATTTTCCCGGTAACGCCTTCGCCGGCCTTCGCCAGCCCCAGACGGGTCAGATTCGGGAGATGCAGCGGCCCCTGACGGCCGTTGTCGGCCTTACCTTCAGCGCAGGCCTGCGCGATGTGGCCCAGCGTATCCGAACCTGCGTCACCAAAGCTGTCGGCATCCTCAGTGGCGCCAATGCCAAATGAATCCAGCACCATAATAAATGCACGTTTCATAGTTATCTCCTGCGTTAACGCGCGCATTACCCTAAATAATTCCAGCTACAGGAAGGCGGCAAGTGAACGAGCTCCCGGGAGCATAGAAGACTATGTGACCGGGGCGAGAGAACGCAGCCAACGCATCTGTAGCCTGAAGTATGACGGGTACTGGCTTACGACAAAAAAGCGATCGGATCAGTATACCCCACCTTAGCGACCAATCCTGCGATAAATCACCGGCGTCGGCTGATATGCCTGTTCCGTGATGCTAATAGCGGCTTTCACGCTGTCGGCGGCCGCCTGCCAGTCGTCCTCGCTGGCGGCATGTATCACGGCCAGCGGGCGCTGGTTGTCCACCCGCTCGCCCAGGGTAACCATCTGGTCCAGCCCCACGCTGTAATCGATGGGATCCTGAGCCCGACGCCGTCCGCCGCCCATACCGACCACCACCATCCCCAGCGCCCGGGTATCCATGGCGCTAACCACGCCTTCACGTTCGGCGTAAACCGCCTTGCTGAGAGTGGCCGACGGCAGGTAGCGGTCGTAGTGGGTAATAAAGTCAGTGGGGCCCTTTTGCGCCGCCACCATCTGTGCGAAGCGCTCCGCCGCCTGGCCATTATCCAGCACAGCCTGCAGCTTCGAGCGGGCCTCCTGCTCATCCTGCGCCAGCTGGCCGGAGATTAGCATCTCGGCGCACAGCGCCATCGTCACCTCCAGCAGGCGCGGGTTGCGATACTCGCCGGTCAGGAAGCGTACCGCTTCCCGCACTTCCAGGGCATTACCGGCGCTGGAGGCCAGCACCTGGTTCATATCGGTCAGCAAAGCGGTGGTCCGCACGCCTGCGCCGTTGGCGACGCCGACAATAGCTTCAGCCAGCAGTTGCGAACGCTCAAACGTCTCCATAAAAGCGCCGCTGCCCACCTTCACATCCATCACCAACGCATCCAGCCCTTCCGCCAGCTTTTTAGCCAGAATCGAGGCGGTAATCAGCGGAATGGAATCCACGGTGGCGGTAATATCCCGGGTGGCGTAAAAACGCTTGTCCGCCGGGGCCAGCGAGCGGGTCTGGCCGATAATCGCCACTCCCACTGAATGAATAATCTCCCGGAATCGCTCGTCATCAGGGAAGATATCAAAACCCGGAATCGCCTCCAGCTTATCCAGAGTACCGCCGGTATGCCCCAGGCCCCGCCCGGAGATCATCGGAACGTAGCCGCCACAGGCGGCCACCATCGGCCCCAGCATCAGCGAGGTCACATCCCCCACGCCGCCGGTGGAGTGTTTATCCACCACCGGGCCGTTTAGCCCCTGCCAGTCAAGCACCGCGCCGGAATCGCGCATCGCCAGCGTCAGAGAGACCCGTTCGGTCATCTCCATATCCTGGAAGAAGACAGTCATCGCCAGAGCTGCAATCTGCCCTTCGGTAATGGTGTTGTCACGGATACCATTAACGAAGAAGCGGATCTCTTCGTCGCTAAGCGGCTGGCCGTCACGTTTCTTACGAATAATTTCTTGAGCGAGGAACACGGTCACTCCTTGCAGCGTTAAGACAATGATCGGCGGTCGGGAAACCGCCTGATTTGCGGATTAGTAGCCGCTCACACTCTTACCGTCGCCATGGCCCAGCGCGTTAAGCAGGCTGGCGAGCAGGCTGGAGGCGCCGAAGCGGAAGTGGCGGCTATCGGCCCAGTCGGCACCAAACAGTTCATCAGCAATGCCCAGATAGAAAGCGGCATCTTCAGCGCTACGTACGCCGCCGGCCGGCTTAAAGCCCACGCTCTTCGCCACCCCCATATCGCGAATCACCTCCATCATAATGCGCGCGCTTTCCGGCGTGGCATTGACCGGCACTTTACCGGTAGAGGTCTTAATAAAGTCGGCACCGGCGCGAATCGCAATTTCAGAGGCCTTGCGAATCAGGCTCTCTTCTTTCAGCTCACCGGTTTCAATAATCACTTTCAGCAGCACTCCAGCCTCAGCACAGGCTGCTTTACAGCGTTTCACCATATCGAATCCGGTCTGCTCATCGCCGGCCATCAGGGCACGATACGGGAAAACGACGTCCACCTCATCGGCGCCATAGGCGATTGCGGCGCAAGTCTCTGCCAGCGCAATCTCAACGTCATCATTGCCGTGGGGGAAGTTGGTCACAGTCGCGATGCGAACATCCGGCGTTCCCTGAGCCTTCAGGGTTTTCCGGGCAATGGGGATAAAACGCGGATAAATGCAGATAGCCGCAGTGTTGCCCACCGGCGTTTTCGCCTGGCGGCACAGGGCGATGACCTTTTCATCGGTGTCATCGTCGTTAAGGGTAGTCAGATCCATCAGCTTCAGCGCGCGCAGGCTGCTGGCGGTTAAATCGGTCATGGTTTTCTCCAGTAAAAATTGACGGCATCCCGGGCCGGAAACGCAACACCACAGGCGCGGTCGGGTTCTGAAGTGAGCTCACCGCCGGCAATGTTAAAATGCTAACATTCCGCTACCTGCTGTTTTGTGTTTTATTTCACAAAAGCCAAAGATGATATTGCAGCATATTGGGAAGTATATGTGATTAACTCTACAAAACAATCCCCATCACGCGCCGGAAAACGCACAGGCGGCCGGGTTTATCGCCCGGCCGCCTGCGGTAAGAATGTTATAATTATAACATTCTGAGTGGATTACAGCGCCAGGAAGATCCCGGCAATGGTGGCGCTCATCAGGTTCGACAGCGTTCCCGCCGCCACCGCTTTAAGCCCCAGTTGAGCCACTTCATGACGCCGGGTCGGAGCCATGCTGCCCAGACCGCCGATCAAAATAGCGATAGAAGAAAGATTAGCAAAACCACAGAGCGCGAAAGAGATAATCGCCTTGGTGTGATCGGAAAGTACCTGTAGCCCTGCCGCCGCTACCGTGGCGTCATCCTTCAGATATTCACCAAAATTCAGATAGGCCACGAATTCGTTGATAATCAGCTTCTGTCCGATAAAGGAGCCCGCCACGGTGGCTTCGCTCCAGGGCACGCCGATAAGCCAGGCCAGCGGCGCGAATACCCAGCCCAGAATCAGCTGTAGCGACAGCTCCGGATGGTTAAACCAGCCTCCAATCCCTGACAGCATACCGTTAAGCAGCGCAATCAGGGCAACGAAAGCCAGCAGCATAGCGCCGACGTTCAGCGCCAGCTGCATACCCGATGCCGCCCCGGCCGCCGCCGCATCCAGCACATTGGTCGGACGATCGGGATCGTTTTTCAGCGTCTCAGGATCCGGCGCATCATGCGGCTTTTCGGTTTCCGGGATCATCAGCTTGGCAAACAGCAGCCCACCCGGCGCCGCCATAAAAGAGGCGGCGATCAGATATTCCAGCGGTACCCCCATCTGGGCATAACCCGCCAGTACCGACCCGGCCACGGAAGCCAGACCGCCACACATCACGGCGAACAGCTCAGAGCGCGTCATGGTGGCGATGTAGGGGCGCACCACCAGCGGCGCTTCGGTCTGCCCCACAAAGATATTAGCCGTGGCAGAAAGCGACTCGGTACGCGACGTCTTAAGCACCATACGCAGACCGCCACCGAGGATCCGAATCACCAGTTGCATAATGCCCAGGTAATAAAGCACGGCAATCAGCGACGAGAAAAAGACGATGATCGGCAGAACGCGCAGCGCAAACACAAAACCGCCGCCGCCGAACAGTTCAAACATTTTGTCGGACACCAGCCCGCCAAACACAAAACTGATGCCGTCGTTACCGTAGGAGATAACTTTAGAAACCCCTTCCGACATCGCCAGCAGCACCCGGCGCCCGGCAGGGACATAAAGAATCAGCGCCCCAATCCCCACCTGAATAAGCCAGGCCCCCAGGACAGTGCGCAGATTGATCGCCCGGCGATTGCTGGACAACAGAACGGCGATCAGCAGCAGCGCCACCATGCCGATTATTCCCATAAGGATTTGCATACAGATTCCCTGCCCAAAAAATTAAAAAAGAGAAGCCATGACAGACGGGGCGAATTATAACGGTGGGGAATAATTAAAGATCTACACACATCACGGAATAGTGCAGCAATTTACATAGCAAGATTTTATAAAGTGACGAATATCACACTTTATCGTCAGGATAGCGCAAACAACCGACTGGCGTTTTCGAATAACGCATCGGCAATTTGTCGGGGAGATTCGCTGCGCAGCTCACAGAGCGCCCGAAAGACCTCCGTGACCCGTTCCGGTCGGTTGGGCTGCCCCTGCCAGCCGTTGAGCGGCATATCGGGTGCATCAGTCTCCAGCAGCAGCGCATCGAGCGACAGCTTCGCCATCACCGCGCGGGTCTTACTGGCCCGGGGATAAGTAATGGTGCCCCCTACGCCGATGCGGTAGCCCAGCGATACAAAATGCTGCGCCTGTTGCAGACTGCCGGAAAAACCGTGTACAACGCCCGCCCGCGGTAGCGCCATGCGACGCAGCAGGGCCGCCAGCGGGTCGTGGGTTCGGCGCGAATGCAAAATCACCGGTAGATCATAATGTTTTGCCAGCCGAAGCTGGGCTTCCAGCAGCGCCATCTGCCTGTCAAACTGCGGCTCGGGAATATAGCGATCGAGACCAATTTCGCCAATCGCCACCAGCCCGGAAGGGCGCTGGCTCAGATGCTGCTCCAGCGATGCCAGTGCCGCATCATCGTGTTGCGCTACCCACACCGGATGCAGCCCCAGCGCGGCATAAATCGCCGGATGCTGACAGGCAAGCGAAAGCACATCATCGAAGCGCGAAGCGCACACCGCCGGAACAATGACGCGCTCAACGCCAGCCCTGGCGGCCCGGGCCAGGCTTTCCGTTTCATCCCCCTCGAAAGGGGGAAAATCGAAATGGCAGTGAGTGTCGATAAAGCGCCAGCTCACGCCAGATCCTCGTTGTTAAACGCGGCATCATTGGCCTGCGGCACCGCGATATCATTGGCTGCGGGCGTCATCAGGGATACCGCTTCCGGCAGCGCCGCTGGCGCAGACACCACCGGCGCGCTAAAGCGACGCAGCGGCGGTTTACGGGCCAGCATGCGCCCGACTGTCGCCAGGAAGTAGCGCCCGCACTGGCGGCCCAGCTTATAGTCGCTGCGTAACGCTGCCTGGCGGCTGCCTAAGGCAATGCTCTTCAATGGCCCGGGCGGGTAAATTTCGAAAATGCGCAGGTCACCAGGCGGTTTATCGATGAACTTCTGGATGGCCGCATAGCTGGTTTCATGATGCTGCACCAGGTTGATCAACGGCTTCAGGCTTCCCTCTCCCAACCAGCGCTCCATGCGCCGAAACCACTGGGGCGTATAGTACATCTGGGAAGGGACGGTGCGGATCACTACCAGCGTTTGTGCGCCGCGCTGCGCCGCCTGGCGAACCGGAATCGCATCGCTGATTCCGCCATCCTGATAGCTGAAGTCACCGAGCTGGACGCCGGTGCGGTAGAAGCCGGGAATCGCGCTGGAAGCGCGAATCACATCGAGCCAGTTACCGCTGTCAGGCGCGAAGTAATCCGGCGTGTAGTCGTTATCACTGCGGCAGGCGCACATATAGAACTCACGACCGGCGTCGAACAGCCGTGCGGCATTATCCATAGCCAGCGGCATCTTCCGGGAGGTGGCATCCACCAGCCAGTCGAGATCGATCAGATTACCACCGCGCACAAAACGCAGCGGATTAAAGAATTCGCTGCGCGTCGTGTAGCGGGTAATGACTCGCCGGGCATAGCCGGGCTGGCGGCAGACAAAGGCCGACAAATTCTGAGCACCGGCCGATGTCCCGAAATAAAGATCGAACGGGTCGAAATTAGCGTCCTGGAATTCGTCCAGCACGCCTGCGGTAAAGATACCGCGCTGACCGCCGCCTTCACAGACCAGCGCCAGTTTACCGGGATGAAAGGGTTTTAACGCCAGCGGCGCAATATTGCCGAGCGTTACAGGTATTCTCTGCCCCACCGCTGCTTTCCTGAAGATATTATCGTTATGGACGATCATTCTGCATTCAGAACAAAATAGCCAGCCCGAAGGCTGGCTATTTTGTTACAAATACCTGGCCCGGGCTAAGGGCGCCTGCGCCCCATAAAAAGGCTAACCAGGAACAGGATAACACCGACCACGAAAACAATTTTTGCGGCGCTTGCCGCCGCACCCGCCAGGCCACCAAAGCCCAGAGCTGCCGCAATCAGTGCAATAATCAGAAAAATAATGCCCCATCGAAACATACACAGCTCCTTTTAGTTGGATATCTAAGTGGTGACAAATCGCTCTCGAGTGGGAAGACTCCCGTTACTGACGCTTTTCATGCCGCCCTGAATCAGGGTATTACGGCTGAACTTTCAGGTCGTTTTTCACGCTTTTCACGCCTTCAACGGCCTTTGCAATACTCTCGGCCCTATCGGCCTGAGCCTGGGTTTCTACGTTACCGGTCAGTTGCACTACACCGTCGGTGGTTTTGACTTTCACATTGCGTGAAGGCAACCCATCATCCGCCAGCATTTTGGCTTTAATTTCGCTGGTGGTGGCGGTATCGCCCGCATAGCCTTTCAGGCTCTGGGCCTTGCTGTCTTTCACATGCAGCTTATCGCTCACCGAGGTCACGCCCTCAATCCCTTTCGCCAGTTGCACCGCTTTTTCAGCTTCCGCCTGGCTGGTCACAAAACCGCTTAGCGTCACCACTTTATCGTCGGTTTTCACCGAAATATCGCTGCTTTTGATCGCTTCATCGTCTACCAGCGCCGCCTTCACCTTTGCGGTGATAGCGCTGTCATCCATGAAGTTACCGACTTTTTTCATCGAACTATCGATTTTCTGCCCTGCACTCTCGGTGCCAGACTGGACCTTGTTCGCCGCATCGCTCTGCGCCATGGCAGAGCCGCTCGCCAGAACGGTACCCAGTACCACGGCCAGTAGCGTTTTAGAAATCATCGGATTATTCATCGGTTCACTCCTGTTTTTGCTTATCCATCAGAATCTAACTTTATTAAATATAGACGAGCAGAATAAAAGCGCATGGAGATAAACCTGAAAACGGCAGTATCACCAGGGAATTAGGAGTATTCTTTAACCAATTAATATTTCAGAAGAATTATGGAGCGCAGCCAAAATGCCGCGCTCCAGTCAGGCGGGCTTAGTGTTCGCGGGTCTTGCGGAAAGTGACGTCAGGATAGCGTTCCTGGGTCAGATTCAGGTTAACCATGGTCGGGGCGATATAGGTCAGGTTATCGCCGCCGTCCAGTGCCAGCTGCTGCTCGTTCTTGCGCTGGAACTCGTCGAATTTCTTCGCATTATCACACTCGACCCAGCGGGCGGTGGCGACGTTTATCGACTCATAGAGTGCCTCAACGTTGTACTCGCTCTTAAGACGCGCCACCACCACATCAAACTGCAGCACCCCTACGGCGCCCACGATCAGATCGTTATTGGCAACGGGACGGAACACCTGCACCGCGCCTTCTTCCGAAAGCTGCACCAGCCCTTTGAGTAACTGCTTCTGCTTCAGCGGATCGCGCAGGCGAATACGGCGGAACAGTTCAGGCGCAAAGTTAGGAATGCCGGTGAACTTCATCGCCTCACCCTGAGTAAAGGTGTCGCCAATCTGGATAGTGCCATGGTTATGCAGGCCGATAATATCGCCGGGATACGCCTCTTCCACGTGGGCGCGATCTCCCGCCATAAAGGTCAGGGCATCGGAAATCACCACATCCTTACCGGTACGCACCTGGCGCAGCTTCATGCCCTTCTCATAGCGGCCGGAAACCACGCGCATAAAAGCCACGCGATCGCGGTGTTTGGGGTCCATATTGGCCTGAATTTTAAAGACAAAGCCGGAGAACTTCTCTTCACTGGCCTCGACCGTACGGGTATCGGTCACACGCGGCATCGGCGCTGGCGCCCACTCCACCAGACCATCGAGCATATGATCAACGCCGAAGTTACCCAGCGCGGTACCGAAGAATACCGGCGTAATGTCGCCGCTCAGGAACAACTCTTTATCGAATTCGTTGGAAGCTCCCTGCACCAGTTCCAGCTCATCGCGCAGCTGCTGCGCCAGATCTTCGCCCACGGCGGCGTCCAGCTCGGGATTATTCAGCCCCTTAACGATACGCACTTCCTGGATGGTGTGCCCCTGGCCGCTCTGGTAGAGATAAGTCTCATCCTTATACAGGTGATAAACCCCTTTAAACAGCTTGCCGCAGCCGATTGGCCAGGTAATGGGGGCGCAGGCAATTTTCAGCTCGCTTTCCACTTCATCCAGCAGTTCCATCGGATCGCGGATATCACGGTCCAGTTTGTTCATAAAGGTGATGATCGGCGTATCGCGCAGACGGGTAACTTCCATCAGCTTACGGGTACGATCCTCAACCCCTTTCGCGGCATCAATCACCATCAGACAGCAGTCCACCGCCGTCAGGGTACGGTAGGTATCTTCCGAGAAGTCTTCGTGCCCGGGGGTATCAAGCAGGTTGACCAGCGAGTCATGATAGGGAAACTGCATTACCGACGTGGTGATAGAGATACCACGCTGCTTTTCCATCTCCATCCAGTCCGATTTAGCGTGCTGACTGGCGCCGCGACCTTTAACCGTACCCGCGGTCTGAATCGCCTGTCCGAACAGCAGTACCTTTTCCGTAATGGTGGTTTTACCGGCGTCCGGGTGAGAGATGATGGCAAAAGTGCGGCGCTTCGCCACCTCTTGCAAATAAGGAGACAAGGTCATAGTTCAGTCTTCAGGTTGCGGCGCGCGGTTTCTGTTCGCGCGCAGGGTATTCAAGAAAGTGGGGCAATTTTACTCATCACCGCGGGTTAGACAATTATTCATTACACTATTCTTCATGGCACAGCAGCGCTTCCAGCTCCGGCAGCGAAGCAACCTGCCAGTCGGGACGAATGCCTTCCGGCAAGGGGCGGCGGTGGGCATTCAGCCAAACGGTGGAAAGCCCGGCATTCATACCGCCCAGAATGTCTGATTCGGCGGTATCGCCGACCATCAGCACCCGCTCCCGGGAAGGTTCGCCCATACGCGCCAGCGCATGGTCAAAAATTTTGCGATCCGGTTTGGCAACGCCCACCTCTTCGGAAATCACCAGCAGATCGAAATAGTCCTTCAGGCCAGTTCGGGACAGACGACGATTTTGCAGCGCGCTAAACCCGTTGGTGATAATGCCCATCTTCGACTGACCTTTCAGGGCGTTAAGCAGTGAGACAGCCCCAGGTAGCGGCGTACAAATCTCGGCCATCGCGTTCAGAAAGGCGTCATTCAAATCACTGGCCGGTACCCTCAGGCGATCGGCCCACCCCTGGAAGCGCTGATGCTGCAACTGTAAAGCGGTGATGTTACCGTTCTGGTAATCAACCCAAAGCGGTTTATTAACGGCCTGGTAATCCTGGTAGTCCTCTGGGGTAAAGGTCACGCTGTAGTCAAGAAACATGCGCTGCAGCCCGCCAAAGGAGTCGAAGCTGAACAGCGTTTCATCAGCGTCAAAGAGTATCCAGTCCCACTTCATTTACATCACCTTTGTTGTTATTTAGCCCAGCGGCAGGGCCATAATAATGGCGTCCTCACGTCCGTCTGTGGTGGGATAGTAGTTGCGGCGTACCGTCACCTCATTAAAGCCGAGGCTTTCATAGAGTGCGATGGCGGCGACGTTAGACGCGCGCACCTCCAGCCACAGCGTAAGGACATCGCGTTGTTCCAGTTCACCGATCAAATGCGTCAGTAACTGACGGCCAAGCCCGCGCCGCTGCCAGGCGGGATCGACCGCGATATTAAACAGCGTGGCTTCGTCCAGTACCACCTGGGTAATGGCGAAAGCCGCCATCTCGTCATCCACATCGAGCCGGACGTTGAGATAACGTTCACCCTGATTGCTTGCGAAAGTTTTTTCGCTCCATGGGAAGGCGTGGCTGCGCTGTTCAATGGCCCAGGCCTGCGCCAAATCCTCCGGATTAAGGGAAGAGATCCTGTTCATGTTCACAAATCTGACGCCAGAGCGCGATACGCGCCGCAGCGTTATGAAGAAGCTCGTCGAAACCCGGTGAAGAGAGCTGGACGCCAGGCAGCGTCAGCGGCGCTTCCACGCCCAACCGCCAGCTATTGCAGCGGCTCCCCTCAGGCAGCAACGCCGCACGCTCTGGCGTAAGCGGCAGCACACTGGCCTCCGTTAGCATCAGCGCGCGCAGCACGTCCTGAATCAGGGGATCGGTTAATGCGGGCGGCTTATCAGCCACCATCACCAGGCGGATATGTTCGGGGATTCTGAGCGCGATTTCGCCCTGCAACACCGCGGGGCGTCGAAGCCGCCACTGGGTGATCCCCAGTTGCGTGAGCTGCCTGTCACGTCGGGATGTCATCACGAAATCTGCTCCAGTCACCAGAAGGCCGCAAATATAGCAAATTCATCGAATCCCCGCCAACAGATGCCGCTTCCAGCGCGTTGGGGTTATAATCCCCGGCCAACTATGAGAAGGAGTCGTTTTATGTCCGCCTGGTGCCCCGCAAGCGAAGTCGTGCTGCGCCACAGTGATGATTTTACCCACCGCCGCGTGCTGTTCGCAGGCGATCTCCAGGATACCCTGCCAGCACAGCTCGAAACGGCCCGGAGCCGGGTGTACACCTGGCAGTACCACCACTGGCAGCTACTGAGCGCGCAGATGGATGATCGCGCCCGTTTTGGCCTGCAGGCCGATGCCGATGCCATCGGCGACAGCGATACGCTGGTCTACTACTGGCCCAAAAACAAGCCCGAAGCCCAGTATCAGCTAATGAACCTGCTGTCGCTGCTGCCGGAAGGATGCGATATTTTCATCGTCGGGGAAAACCGCAGCGGCGTGCGCAGCGCCGAACAGATGCTGGCGGACTATGCGACTTTGAATAAAGTGGACAGCGCCCGACGCTGCGGCTTCTACTATGGCCAGCTCGAAACGCGCCCGGCTTTCGACCCTGAAGCCTGGTGGGGCGAGTATCACCACGACGGCATGACCATCAAAACCCTGCCCGGAGTCTTCAGCCGCGACGGGCTCGACAGCGGCAGCCAACTGCTGCTCTCCACCTTTATGCCCCATACCAAAGGTAAAGTGCTGGATGTAGGCTGCGGCGCCGGGGTACTCGCCGTTGCGCTGGCGCGTCATTCCCCCAAGGTGCGTCTGACCCTGTGTGACGTTTCGGCCCCGGCTCTGGCCGCCAGCCGCGCGACGCTTGCTGCAAACGGTCTGGAAGGCAACGTACTGGCCAGTAATGTGTTGTCCGACGTACAGGGGCGTTTCGATATCATCCTCTCCAACCCGCCGTTCCACGAAGGGCGCGAAACCAGCCTGGAAGCAGCTCGTCAGCTCATCCGTCACTCCGTACGCCACCTGAACAGCGGCGGCGAGCTCAGAATTGTCGCCAACGCCTTCCTGCCATATCCGAATGTGCTGGACGAAGTTTTCGGCAGTCACGAGGTGCTGGCCCAGAACGGACGCTTTAAGGTATATCGCGCCATATATGGCCGCGGCGCCCGCCGTTAACGTTTTTTGCCCAATGTGCCGCTTTTTGCACCATTCAGCATGACGGCACATAATTAACTGTTGACGACGGCGATAAAACATCTAGAATGCGCCTCCGTGGTTGCGAGATTTCTCGCGCTGTGATGCGAAGGTGGCGGAATTGGTAGACGCGCTAGCTTCAGGTGTTAGTGTCCTTACGGACGTGAGGGTTCAAGTCCCTCCCCTCGCACCAACAACCACAAGATATCGTTAGCAGTACCTGCGAAGGTGGCGGAATTGGTAGACGCGCTAGCTTCAGGTGTTAGTGTCCTTACGGACGTGAGGGTTCAAGTCCCTCCCCTCGCACCACTGCGCGGGCGATATCACATCAGACAAACTGTGCGAAGGTGGCGGAATTGGTAGACGCGCTAGCTTCAGGTGTTAGTGTCCTTTCGGACGTGAGGGTTCAAGTCCCTCCCCTCGCACCAGTCTCTTCCTGATTTTTCTCTTATTTCCCCAAAATCCAAACGCTTTTTCATGCCCTTCCCGCTAATGGCCGGAAAACGCTGCGCTATGCATCAGCACAGGCACCATTCCCATCGCGACGACAATGCAGGATGGCAACAGCAGATAGTGGCGCAGCCGCCGGTGGAACAGCATCGCGACGGTCGCCACCATCGCCAGCGCCATCAGTAACCGCCAGGTGCCAAACGAGAGATCGCCCAATATCAGCCCCGACGCCACCAGAACGCCAGAAAACAGGCCAGCCCAACCGCTTTCCAGACCCCGTTGCAACATATCGACCATTCCAACAATTGATAATGATAACCAGTATCATATGGTAGTACTTCTCATTTGTCAGCCCACTTTTTTCTTCTGCTATCACCATTTTTTGATGCTACGCATGCCTTCCAGGAAATCCCTTGCCATCGGTTATAGCGATGATTAAGATTGGCAATCATTATCATTTAGATTGGCAATTCGCCCATGTCACTACAGAGCACGCACATTGCGCAGCCGGGGATCTGGCTGCCGGAACAGACAGGCAGGATGCAGCCGCTGGCCGAAACGCTTCGTGCCGCCTTTAGTGAACAGCGCCCGTGGTTTAATGAGACCATAACTCTGTCGGACCAGCTTCCGGCAGAGGGAATGACGCTGAGCGAATGGTCCCGCCCCGCCACCCTCGAAGCCCTGATGGCAAGCTACGCGCAACATATCTATCGTAACGACCCGGATGCGCAGCGCCAGAATAAGCCACTGGCCTCTCTCTGGGCGCAGTGGTACATCGGTCTGCTGGTGCCCCCACTAATGCTGGCGCTGTTCCATTCTGGTAAAGCGCTGTCAGTCGCCCCTGACGCCGTACACGCCGTCTTCCATGAAACCGGCCGCGTCGCCCACTTCCATCTGCACGTTCGCGAAAATCGCCAGCTCACGACACTCTCGTTTGAGCAGCGCCTGGAATCACTGTGGATGGATGGCATTCTGCCGGTCGTCAGCGCCCTGGAAAACAGCGGCGGCGTTAGCGGCAAGCTAATCTGGAGCAACACCGGCTATCTGGTGAACTGGTTCCTGGGCGAAATCCGTTCCCTGCTGGGCGATGAACAGTATCATGCCCTGCGCCAGCGCTGCTTCTTCAGCAAACAGTTAAGCTGCGGTCGCGATAACCCGCTGTTTCGCACCGTCGTTCCGCGCGACGGCCTGCTGGTACGCCGCACCTGCTGCCAGCGCAACCGACTGCCCGGTGTCCAGCAGTGCGGCGACTGCACCCTGAAATAATCCCCTACATACAGAAAGCTCTGAATTCCCGGTCGCTATAGCGGTCCTGGCGGTTTACAGCCCGCTCTCCCTGTGACAGATTATCAGGCGCATTTATCAGGAGAAGATTAATGAGCCTGCAATCCGTTAGGCAGTTTTTTGCCGACAATGCCCCCGATATTGAAATCATTGAACTGAATCAGAGTACCGCTACTGTCGCACTGGCCGCCGTCGCTCATGGTGTAACGCCCGGGCAGATCGCCAAAACACTCTCACTCAAAGTAAAAGACAATGTGGTACTGGTCGTCGCGAAAGGAGACGCTCGCCTCGACAATAAGAAGCTAAAGTCCTTTTTTGGCGCCAGGGCCCGGATGCTGAGCAGCGATGAAGTGGTGACCTGGACCGGCCATCCGGTGGGGGGCGTCTGCCCGTTTGGGCTGGAGAATCCGCTACCGATTTACTGCGATGTTTCCCTGCAACAATTTGCTGAAGTTCTCCCCGCCGCGGGCGCCATCCATAGCGCCGTACGTATATCGCCTTCCCGGCTTGCGGAGCTCACAGAAGCCACATGGGCCGATCTCTGTCAATGACTGTGTTGCCGTGACGCCGGGGTTACGCCCTGCTGGCCAGAAATCACCATCCCCCGGGTTTCCCGGCCAAAGGCCACCAGCAGGCAGATAAGAATCGCCACCGTCCCGGCCACAATGGCCATCGCCAGACCATAATCGCCACCGTGGCGTTCGGCGATGGTCGCCTGTAGCGTCGCATTCACCGAAGCAATCAGGTTACCCAACTGGTAAACGAAGCCAGGCAGTACGGCACGAGCATTAGCTGGTACCAGCTCATTCAGCCAGGTCGGTACCACGCCCCAGGCGCCCTGGACCATAAACTGCATCAGAAAAGCCCCCAGCCCGATGGTAAAAGAGCCGCTGGAAAAGGCCCAGAGCGGCAGTACCGGCAGCGCCAGGAATGCGGCCACCATCATAGCCTTCTTGCGGCCCATGCGCTCAGACACCGAGCCAAACAGAATACCGCCCAGCATGGCGGCGATATTGTAGAAAATGGCAATGGTACTGACGGTATGGGGATCGAAACCGTGCTGCACTTTCAGGAAGGTGGGATAGAGATCCTGAGTACCGTGACTGAAGAAGTTGAAGCAGGCCATGACCAGCACCAGATACAGGCAGAGCTTCCAGTGACTGCGTAGCGTTGGCAGCAGCGCCGCGCTCTCTTTACGCTCGCGCGCCGCCAGCCAGACCGGCGATTCCGGTACCTTAAACCAGATATAGGGCAGCAGGACAATGGGCAATGCGCCAATCAGGAACATCCCGCGCCAGCCCACCAGTGAATAGAACAGCCCAAAAATCACCGAAGCCAGCAGATAGCCGCAGGGATACCCGGCCTGAAACAGGCCTGACATCAAGCCGCGCGAGCGGTCGGGAATGGTTTCCATCGCCAGCGAGGAGGCAACGCCCCAAATACCGCCCATGGCAACGCCGTAGATCACCCGGAACAGCAGAAAAGCGGAAAAGGTGGGCGACCAGGCCGAGAGCAGCTCGAATACCGAAAAGCAGGCAACGTTAAACATCATAACCGGCCGCCGCCCGAACTTTTCGGCCAGCCGACCAAAGATCAGCGCGCCGATAGGTCGCACCGCAAGGGTCAGCATAATCGCCAGCGAAACATCCGCCACCGAAGAGTGGAAATAGCTGGCTAAATCACTCAGCACAAAAACCAGTATGAAGAAATCGAAGGCATCCAGCATCCACGCGGAAAAGCTGGCCATCGCGACATGACGTTGCGTTGACGTCCAGGTAAGGGGAGTAAACATAGGGTATGTCCTGTCTTGCAAACACCGACATTGCGGTAAAAGAATGGCTCGCGTTTGAGTCAGGCAAGGAGAGATCGGGGCAGTCCCTGTCGCGGAGGCAACGCCAGCCCAGTTAACACATGTTTTCCATATGTTAATTATTTGTTTATATCAGAGCCGCATGCTGAAATAACCCGCAAAATGGTTTCCACTTGTAATAATAGCAAGCTAAATATTTCATTTACAATTTATTATTCCCCGCCCATAAAAAAGGTTCATCGCGGATTAGCGTGGAGTATTCGAAAGCGGAAGCTAAAAACCGGCAGAATATGATGATGCGGTGGCTGTTCCGTTCACTTTTCGTGACTGCTGCTCTGTTGATTCACCGGTTCCGGAACTGGCATAGGCAAAATCACCTTAAGGTGAACGGAACCTTCTCCACCATTGCATATTCATCAAGACAAATGGGCTAACCACCATAACTCCAGTTTCACGCTAATCCGCGATGAACCATAAAAAAGCCCCATTTAACAGGTAAACGGGGCAAGGGGCTTACAACAGCCATTGCTCTGCAACCACAACCGGCGCCTGCCGGTACGGTCGGCAATGGTCTACTTTCCCAGGGATTCCAGCGGCTGAACGTTCAGCTCACGCATACCGCGGGGGCTGTTGATCCAGGCATACATCTCGGCGTTACTGCGCAAAGCCAGACGACGCATAGCGCTATTTTTCTGAGCGCTAACGGTCTTATTACTCTTTTTAAGCAGACCGGAAATCTGATTGATACTCCATCCTTTTGCCATCAGTCGTAAAACCTGGCGCTCCGAAAGCGTTAACGGCTGTCGCCCCTCCTGAGCAGCGCCATCAATTTCACCCAGGTAGTTCCCACCTTCACCATTGCGAATAAAATTCTGAATCTCTGCCAAAGTAAAGGTATTTGGCAGCAGCAGGCTACCCGGCCACAGCAGCTGTTGCATCGCGGTAAAGCGGGCGAAATGAGGTATCAAAAAGACCCAGGAGATATGATGACCCATCTGATACAAAGTTCTCAGTTGCTGAAAATCCTGTTCAACTTCAACGGCATCGCCGGTCAGGTCAATGACCGCCAACGTCGCCTTCCTCAATAACTGAGGCGTCACGGCTTCGTGGCTTTCAACGGTATGTATAGCCGTCTGCGGATCGAGCCCCTGGAGCCCCTGTTCCAGACCCGCCGCCATCGCGGGGTAGCGGCTAAAAATAATCGCATTCTGATGACGTCCCTGTGACATCGTTAACTCCTCCCGTAATTTATTTTGCTGAAACTACTAATAACTGCTCCTTTTGTTTTTCTGCAGTGAGTAACAAAAGCGTTTTATTTTCAACAGTAAAAAGGTAACGTTCGGTCCTACACAACACGAAGAAAATTCTTAGTACCCAGACCGCATTTATCTTAATGAGTAGAAAATTCTCAATATTCCAAACGACAGCAAAGGAATACCGATTACTGATAAAATAATACTGTTACGGTTTATCTGTCAATCCCACCGGAATCTTAAAAAGGTTTATTTTGTTTCTTAAAAAAAATAAAGAAACGTAGAAATCATTATTTTTATAAAACATCAAATTGATTAATAATATAAGAAAATGAGATTTAACATAAAAGTAACCAAACCCAGGCAAGAAAACATCAAAAAACCATATGTTTCATATCGATAATATACCCATCACAGACCTTTTCTGAGATAAACTCCTGGAATATTCTCTCTTTGTTGACCTCATTCTGATAAGCATTTTGAGACTATAAGAATCAGGTACCATAACTTACCGAGAAAGAATGATAATTTGGCCAAAAGCTCTGTCAAAACGCAGTTACCTGTGAGACAACCAGCACTAAACATAAGCCAGACGCGATTGATGCCCCTGCATTCGGAGATGTCCATGAAATTTCTACGTCTCATATCGAAAAGCTGTAGCCAGTAGCCGGAACCAGATTCTCCTGATTACCTGGAAATACCTTACTGGCTACAGAAAAAGGCGTTATCCCTGACGGCCTAACGATATCTTCACGGTTTCCGGTCTGTCTGTGGTCAGACAACGGCGCCCATGCCGAATCCCCAAAATTCCCGCAGACACCAGCACCACCGGAATAAATAACACCAGAAACATCGTACGGAATGACCAATCCTGGGAAATCATCCATGCGCCAGCAAAAGCGCTGACGATCGAGCCAGTTCGGCCAACACCGTGCATCCAGCAGGCGCTGGTCGCCCGCGCCAGGTGGGCTAATTCAGCTTTATCCCTGGGCTTCCGGGCCGACGCATCACAGCTCTGACAATAATTCAGCCCTGAAGCCGGAATATTGCCCGGCGCCGCCAGCGTCAGCCGCAGAATCTCAATATCCTATACCTCCAGCCCGCTATCCGTCAGTGCCGCCTGTGTTTCTCGAGCCAGCGGGGTATCGATAGTGAGGTCCACTGTCAGTCGCCGGAAACAGCCGAAGCCTCACGTGGCTAAATCCCGCCTGGGCCGCAGCCCTGACCGGATGGGGTGGCGCCACATCCAGCAGTGACGGCGCGGCAAGAGGGAGCGCTCGGGAATCCATGGATACCTCCTGTTTTACAGATGATTTATCGTCTTTGAGCTCTCTTTCTCTGGCAGGATAATGGGCTTATACATTCAACTTATTTTTATCAGTAACAATCTAAACACCTTAAACTAAGGATAATAAAAAACGTTAATAATCTGTTTTTAAAGAACTAATGTTCTTATTTTTATTGTTTTTCGGCTCTGACAGCGCCTCCCCCAGGCGTCTGCCAGCCAGCCAAAGGTCATGGCGGATCCCAATGTAATACCGCCGCTCGGGTAGTGGGCCTGCATCACGTTGGACATATCATTTCCGGCCGCAAACAGATCCACGATAGAGCGCTGCTGCCCATCGAGTACCCGCGCCCCGTCATCGGTCTCCAGAGCGGTGAACGACCCCAAAGAACGGGTCGTTTCCACTGCTGACACGATGATTAAACGCGTTGACGGTTTCCCGCAGCCCCAGCGGATCAATACCGCACTGCTGCACCAGCGTCTCCAGCATCTCTCCACGCAGCAAATAGCCTTCGCGTCTGCTGTTTACAACCGGAAAAGGAAACGGCTTTGCATACCCCATACCGTAAGCGACTATCGCCAATCAGACAGACGCCGCTTTCCAACCCCCCCGGGAAACCGGTGACCACTGCCCGCCTCATTGTTAATAAAATGATATGTAAAGGTATTTCAACGGTTGTAATAGGCGACAACGTCGAATTTGCCGCTTTCACTTGTTTATCGCATCGACGCTGCGATAATCGCGCTATCTGACGGCATGAATGGCAGAAATGTGACGAATGAAGCAAATCCCGGCGCATCAGCGCGACCTGATAGTTGACCAACAGAAAGGGCTGGCGCTGATTCATCTATTTTCCAAAGAGACGCCCGGACTCACTGTCCCGCAGGCGGTCGACTGTGGCTGATTTCGCTGGGCCCGGACGAATGAGAGACCTTTTTGCGCCGGGTGCGGCCTCAGCCCATCACGCCCTATACGCTGACCGATATTCCCGGTTGATGTCGGTCACCGCCGCCATCCGCGAGCAGGGCTATGCCACTAACAGTAAAGCGTTTGAACCGGGTATGCTGGGGTGGCGGCGGTCCCACTGCTCGACCGCCAGGGCAGGTTCTGGAGCACCCTGAGCCTGACCTGCCGCCAGTCGCGCACCACCCCACCGTCGAGGCGATGTGTCGCGATCGCTTCGATCTGCTCTATGAAGCCCAGGCCATGCTCAGGGCATGACCGAAAGTACAAGGAGACACCGTGGAACATCGGGATATCTATCTGCCCGGGCCCTTTGATGAGGCCACCGCTACGCTAAAAGAGAAGATTTTTTTCAGCGCCATCGCCCTGTTCGCCGAATATGGCCTTAACGGCGCGCGTATGGAGCAAATTGCGGAAAAAGCCGGTACCACCAAGCGAATGGTGGTTTACCATTTTCAAAATAAAGAGCATCTCTATATGCAGGTGCTGGAGTATGTCTATACCCGGATTCGCGGCGCCGAGCACCAGCTTAATCTGGCGCAGCTGCCGCCGGTCGAAGCGATGGTGCTGCTGGTGGAAACCACCTTCGATTACCATGCCGATAATCCCGATTTCATACGGATTATCAGCATGGAGAATATGCAGCGCGGCCGATATGCCCGGGACTCTGCCCGGCTGAAAGAGGTGAATCGCAGCGCCCTGACGCTACTGGACGATATTCTGCAGCGCGGCCAGGCGAAACAGCTGTTCAGCACCGCCGTCACCGCCCGGGACGTTCACCGCCTGGTCAGCAGCTTTAGCTTCCACTACGCAGCTAACAGCTACACCTTTGCACTGCTGTTTGAGGAAGGCAGCGACGCCGCCGCAATGCGCGCCCACTACCGTGCGATGGCGGTGCGGGTGGTTCTGCGCTATATCTGTCCGTAACGGACGGCGCTTTTGCGAGCCTTGTCGCAATGGATTTATGTTATGATACGCCACCGTTCCTCTGCCCCGTTGGGCAGTCCTTCATGCTTTCTGAGATGGTGTTATGTCTGCCAAAATCCTGACTTCCGATGTCATCGGTATTGACGCGTTCCGCCAGGATCCTGAAGCGGCGCTGGCCACATCCGGACAGGGTGCCGTTGCGGTCTTCAACAATAACGCGCCTGCCTTTTATGCTCTGACTGCCGGACGGCTGGCGGAGCTGCTGGCGCTGGAGGCGCGACTGAAGCGCCCGGTGTCCGATGTGGCGCTGGAAGAGACGCTGTTCGAGGAAACGCCCGTAGCGGCCCCTATTGCGCCGCCCATGGGCAAATTCGCCATCTATCCGGACTGGCAGCCGGATCCCGAATTCCAGCGCCTGGCGGCGCTGTGGGGCATTATGCTACGGGAGCCGGTGACCCCCCAGGAGCTGGCCTCCTTCGTGGCATACTGGCAGGCGGAAGGCAAAGTCTTTCACCACGTGCAGTGGCAGCAGAAACTGGCGCGCAGCGTTCAGATCTCCCGGGCCGCAAACGGCGGATCGCCCAGGCGCGATGTGAATGCCGTATCGCAGCCTGACGACAATATTCCTGACGGATTCCGGGGCTGACTATGAAAAATACCGCCGCACTGATGGCCCGGCTGAAAAAGATGATGCCGGCCAACGTAAAACCCGCCTTCACCAGCGGCGAAGAGCTACTCGCCTGGCAACAGGAGCAGGGTCGCATCCGCTCTGCCGCCATCGCCCGGGAAAACCAGGCGATGAAAATGCAGCGCACCTTTAACCGCTCCGGCATTCGCGAACTGCATATGAATTGCTCGTTCGACAACTACCGGGTCGAATGTGAAGGACAGATGAAAGCGCTGGAGCGGGCGCGTAAATACGCCGCCGAATTCGACGGCAATATCGCCAGCTTCGTCTTTTCCGGACGCCCCGGCACCGGCAAAAATCACCTGGCGGCCGCCATCTGCAACGATCTACTGCTGCACGGCAAGACAGTGCTGATTATCACCGTGGCCGATATTATGTCGGCCATCAAGGGCACTTTCGGCGGCGGCGATACCACCGAAGAGCGTCTGATCAACGATCTGAGCAACGTCGATCTGCTGGTGATCGACGAGATCGGTATGCAGACCGAATCACGCTATGAGAAGGTGATCATTAACCAGATCGTCGATCGCCGCTCCTCTTCCCGCCGCCCTACCGGCATGCTAACTAACCTGAATATTAATGAAATGAACACGCTGCTCGGCGAGCGGGTGATGGACAGGATGCGTCTCGGTAACAGCCTGTGGGTGATCTTTAACTGGGATAGCTACCGTAGCCGGGTCACCGGTAAAGAGTACTGACCTTTTCCGGAAGATTCAGAATCGGATTTCGCCATAAGGCACAGACGCTATACTGTGCCCGGCAACGAGGAATAATAAGGAGAACGAAATGAAGTTTATGGCAAAACAGGCGGTCTATGGCGCAGCGATGGCCACGATGCTGGTTGCAGGCAGCGCCAGCGCCGCCAACTGGCAGGATCAACTGTCCAGCGCGGCAAACGAACTCTCCAGCCAGAGCGGCTCCCAGGGCGGTGCTTCCCTCTCCCAACTCACCGGTCTGCTTAACGGCGGCAACCAGGCGCTGAGCTCCAACAGCATGACCAACGCCGCGGGCGTCATGCAGTACTGCGCGAAGCAGAAGCTGGCTTCCGTAACCAGTACGGACAACATTAAGAGCCAGTTGATGAATAAACTGGGCCTTGAGGATACCCAGAAACAGAATCAGCAGCAGGACTATCAGCAGGGCCTGCAGGGTCTGTTGAATACCGGTAACGGCCAGCAGCTCAATCTGGAAAGCCTGGGGAATTCCCAACTGGCGGAAAAAGTAAAAACCAAAGCCTGCGATCTGGTGCTGAAGCAGGGTAAGCAGTTCCTTTCCTGATTTTTTAGCCAGCAAAAGCGGCGGCCACCCGGGCCGCCGCTTTTAGTTAAACCAAACTTAAACAAAACTTAATTATTTTCTACGCCCGGCGTTATTTTTTACGGAACCGGTTACGGCCCTTTGGGCCTGAGAGCCTGCGCTTATTCACTTCCCGAAAATGCTTCACGAAACAAAAAAGCGCAAACGCCAGTAGCGCAATAAGACTGACGATTGAAAGCATCATACTGTTATATCCACCTAAAATGGGGCAAGTCAGGGTAAAACCAGAGCTGTCATGATTCACACACTCTTTATCGTGAGATTTTCCTTAAATATGACCTTGCTCACATCGGCATTGTCTTAAAAATACCTTAGATAACCTGATGACAGAGATAAAACTTTCGGAAATGGCACAAAACATCGCTGTTTGTTCTCAACTCAGGGTTTATCCCTGTTTTCCTGCTCCGGGCATCGGATGTGATCCCGATCGAGGCTGGCGATGAATCAACCAATTCTGAAGACCTACACACTATTTTGACAGTAGAATTGCAGCTATGTGACAACGACGGTACATTGTTGCGCGTCTGAACTTGTCCAACTCAATCCTGGTTATCTTAAGAGGATGTTCCTTTGCCAGAAGTGCTTTCATTAGGACTCTTTGTTGCGTCCATTGCTATCTATACGCTTAAAGCGGGGCGCAATACCCTGTGGTTCGCCGCCATTCTGGTGGTGCTGGGCGTGTTCGTCATTCTGAATTTGACCCTTTACGCCAGTAACTACTTCACCGGCGACGGGATCAACGATGCCGTGCTCTATACCCTGACCAACAGCCTGACCGGCGCAGGCGTCAGTAAATATATTCTGCCCGGCATCGGTATTATTGCGACCCTGGTGGGGATGTTTGGTCTGCTGGCCTGGCTGCTGCGCCGCCGCTGGCACCGCCCCCACCACTTTGGCTACAGCCTGCTGGCCATGGTGCTGGCGCTGGGCTCCGTAGATGCCAGCCCGGCATTCCACCAGATTGCCGCCCTGGTGAAATCCCAGACCAGCGAAGGCGATCCCGACTTTAAGATCTACTATAAAGAGCCGCCGAAAGAGATAGCCAATCCGAAGCTCAACCTGGTCTATATCTATGGTGAAAGCCTGGAACGCACCTACTTTAATGAACAGGCGTTCCCGAATCTGGCGCCAGAGCTGAGCGCCCTGAAGAAACAGGGGCTGGACTTTAGCCATACCGAACAGCTTCCCGGCACCGACTACACCATCGCCGGTATGGTCGCTTCTCAGTGCGGTATTCCACTGTTTGCTCCGTTCGATGGCAACTCGGCCTCTTCCATGTCGACCTTCTTCCCGCAGAATACCTGCCTGGGCGATATCCTGAAGAACTCCGGCTACCAGAACTACTTTATTCAGGGCGCCAACCTGCGCTTTGCCGGTAAAGATGTGTTCCTGAAATCCCACGGTTTCGATCACCTTTACGGCTCCGAAGAGCTGAAAACCATGGTGGATGACCCCGAATACCGCAACGACTGGGGATTCTACGACGACACCGTGCTGGATGAGGTGTGGCAGAAATATGAAGAGCTGTCGAAGCAGGGCAAACGCTTCTCACTGTTTACCCTGACGGTGGATACCCACCATCCGGACGGCTTTGTTTCCCGATCCTGTAAGCGCAAAAACTACGATCACGACGGCAAGCCCAATAAGACCCTGAGCGCGGTCGCCTGTAGTCAGGAACATGTGGCGCAGTTGATCGAGAAGATCAAAGCTTCACCGTGGTTTAAAAATACGGTGATCGTGGTCTCTTCCGACCATCTGGCCATGAACAATGGCGCCTGGAAATACCTGAACGAACAGCAACGCAATAACCTGTTCTTTGTGATTCGCGGTGACCAGCCGGAGCAGAGGCAGATTGCGACCAAACGCAACTCCATGGATAACGGCGCCACGGTGCTGGATATGCTGGGCGGTGGCAACTACCTGGGGCTGGGGCGTAGTAGCCTTTCCGGGCAGTCGATGTCGCAGGTGTTCCTGAACACCAAAGAGAAGATCCTGGCCTGGAAACCCTCCGTGGTACACCTGTGGAACTTCCCGCGTAAGATCGACCGCTTTACCCTCGATCGTACTCAGAATAACGTTAGCTTCTCAGGTTCCACCTTCCGGCTGCCGCTGCTGCTGAAAGTGGGTGACAAGCGCGTTGAGCCGAAGCTCGAAAACGAATTTTCCGATCCTCTGCGCATTCAGCTGGCAAATTTCGCACCGAACGATGACTTCGTCTGGTTCGATACCTGCTACAAGATGGGCCGTCTGTGGGATCCGCAACTCAGCCTCTCCACCGATCTGTGTATGGCTCAGGGCCAGTTGGGCGGTGAGCCGCAGATTACCCGAGTAGAGCAGGACAAATGGCAGGGTAAGGTGGCCATTAAGCAGAGCGTGATTGATAGCGATCGCTACCAGCACACCGTCGATCTGCTGAAGGCCAATGATAACGACATCCGCTATCAGTCTGACAGCTTTGTCTTTAACGTGCCCGGCGCGCCGGAAGCGGTAAAACAGTTCAGCGGTATTTCTCGCCCCGAATCCTGGGGCCGTTGGTCCAACGCCAATCTGGCACCGGAAGTGAAAATCGAATACCACCAGCCGCTGCCAGAGAAATTCTCGCTGGTCATTACCGCTAAGGCCTTTGGCCCTAACGCCAATAAGCCGATTCCGATAAGGGTGGGCGACAGCGAACAGACGTTGACCCTGAATAAAGAAGTCAGCACGACCACGCTGCACTTCACCAACCCGGGTCACAGCAAGGTGCTGACCATTACGCCGCCGGAGCCACAGGACTCCAACGAAGGGAATATCCTCGGCCACGCGCCGCGTAAACTGGGTATCGGGATGGTCGATATCAAAGTAGTGAAAGACGAGGGTTAAACGCCACAATGCTCCCCATCAGGCCCCGCTCATCGGGGCCTTTTTTCTGAACGTTATGCCGCTACTGATACGAAAAGGTGATCCCCGCCAGTGCATTCGCGCTACCAGGTACAATATCGCCCTTGCGATAATAACTGACCTGAAATGGCAAAGTGAGCGTCTCACTGAGACCACTATCCTGAATAAAAAACTGGTTCATTATTCCCGCATCCGCACTGTCCTGTCCTAACCACAGAGGTCCCTGCCCATTATAGAAAAAAGCCACGCCGACCCCCTGTGCTGAAGAGTCCGGGGTCAGCGACACCGCATCAGAGAAATTACCCGGGTGTGACATATCGCTGATGGAGGCATACAGCGCGATATTCATCGCACAGGATAGCGTCACTGAAAATGACTTCCGCTCCGACATTGCCCCAACGGCATCCAGCGTTCTGACATCCACACTCCCCAGCTCGACCGATACGTCCTTCGTATCCACCGCGCATCCGTAGGCCATTGCCGAGAAACTTGTAGCAGCAATCGTGATGTCGGCGCTCTCGGCCACTCCCCCCGAATAAGCATAGGCATTGAAAACGGCGGCCCGGATAGCCGGTACATCAAAGCTGCCTACCTGCAAATTTTTTCCGGTCGTGACATAGCTGATTCGTACCATCAGGCCTACACTTGTCGCCGGACTGTTGGTACCAGCCGCGGGATAGGTATTCACGGTATCGGCCGACAACGGGATCCAGTTGCTGGCTTTCGCATCCTTCATACTCATGACAAAACCAAGCCCCGGCGTTCCCGTTTCATATACCGTGTAGCTAACACCGTCGATTTCCACTGATATTCCCGCCGAAATCAACGACGGATCGGGGACAATCGTCGCCTGGTAACAATCATAAGAAGGAAGGATCCCGCAGTTAAAAACGGGGTCCACCGTCACGGATGTTGACCACGCTCCGCCAATCAGGCTCCCCACCGACGATGACGGACCAAAGTAGGAAATTGAGTTTGGCATCAACTCCACATCGCTCTTTTTTTCTACGGCGCTGACGCCGACACTCAGGAGTGCCATCCATAACGCCAACAGCCACTTCCGTATAAACCTGTTCATTATTGATACTCCAGGGTATAGGTTGCTGTCGCAGAGAGGGTTCCCACCGTCACGCTCTGTTGAGTCGCGATGAGGCGGGCATAAAAATGCATCTCCACGCGACTATCCTGACCCGCGCCATAAATCGGGCTGAACGCATTAAGCGCCAGTGGATTTTTCTGGTGATCCAGCAACTGAATCCCGACACCGCTGGCGTCACCGGCGCTGCTCTTCACCACATCGCTATTGTTATCATCCGGAGGGGCACTAAAAGAGACCCGTACGCCGTTAAAGGTCGGGCCGCAGTCCTCCAGATATATGGTGAAAGGGCTAAGGTGATTTCCCACATCCCCTATTCCCCGGAACTGATTCGTGGCCACCACCCCCAGATCTACTGAAATATTTTCTGAGTTCCCGGCGACGGTACAGGTATTGCCAATAATCGCCCCCGTTACTGAAACCAGCACGTCATAGGCCGATACATACCCCGAAAAAAACAGCAATGTCGCTACGCTGCTGCGCATCCATGCAGCTACCGGCATACTCCCTCCTGAATATACAGCCCGGTACGGGCGTTCAACCGTGTATCATCCAGGTGATAGTCAATACGACACTGGTGACTCTCTCCCTTGTCCCAACGGGCAATCAGTGTCCCCGTCGGCGCCAGGCCTGAAAGATAGACCGCCCCGTTATCGCCAACAATACCCGAGCCGCTTTCGCTTCCCTCCTGAGTGATGAGCGTGCCAAACGGCAGCACATTATCGCGATAACTCAGCGAAAACATCGCTTTAAAGCCACTACGGATGGCAAAATCGGCGCGGGACATAGCGCCATCCACAGGAATTCGACTGACCACCGAACTATCCAGTTCGGCGGTATCCGGCATATCGCGAATATCCAGCGCCACGCGATTAAGACGGTAAGGCGTGGCCCAGGGAACCACCGCGTAACCACGACTGTCGGTCCTTACCCCCCTACGCCCTTCCACCGCGACACCATACGCACCAGGAGCCTTCACCAGAATATTGGTATTACCCAGCGCTTGCCCTAAGGTGACACCATCCTCATGCAGCACCGCGCCACCACTCAGACCATAACTTAATGTCCGGCTGTTATCGGTGTAGCTGTATCCCAGGCTGACGTTGCCTTTACTGCCCAGATACTGCATAGACAGATCCGCACCATAACCATTGTCCCGGGCATAGCGCTGGCTGAAGCTATAATTCAGATTATCCATGCCCGGCAGATAACCACTCACGCCAACCCGATGGGAAGTGTCCCGCGTCTCGCTACTGGTGACGCCATAACTCACCCGGGTCGCGTTGCGTACCTCACCCAACGGAATGGATGCATTCAGCGAAAAGATATTGTCTTTTTGGTTCGACCATAGGGTGCGGGTCTGCTGCCAAGCCGCCCCCCAGGAAACCTTGCCAATACTGCTACTCCAGGAAAGTTGTAGACTTTCAGACGCGCGATCGCTGTTCCAGTAGCCCTGGCGCTCCCATGAAAGAGACACCGACCCCCAGTCAGACAGCGTCTGGGCCAGTAACACCTGATGCCGATCCTTACGGGCATAACGCAGGTTGTAGAAATCATGGTATTCGGTCACCGTTGTGCCATTTTCATCCACGCTCTCCACCTGGCTGCCACCGTTCATCCGCTTCCTGGTGGTATCACTCAGGTTGTAGAATCCCTGAGTGGAAAAGCGCCAGGAGTAAAAATTCAGCCGGGTGCCTGTACTGCTCAGTACCTTGCTGTAACGCAGGCGAATGGAGTCTCCATCGTAGCGCTGGCGATCGGCCAGGCGGCTATGCGCGTGAGTCAGATCAAGAGAAAGCGCGCCAAAACGCCCCATATTCTGGCCAACACCGAATGCCAGCGCCTGATAGTTATCCGCCAGCTGGGTTCCGCTATACAACGTCAGGCCGTGACTCATACCGTAAAATAGCTCCCCCTGAACAAACAGCGGGTCAGTTTGCTGGTACTGAGGACGATAGCGCCCCAGACTCACGGCGTACTTCGCCTGCCCTTCACGCACCAGATTCGGCACGCTGGCAAACGGCACCACCCAGCGTCGCACGCTGCCACCCTCTTCTTCCTGAGTCACTTCAATATCACCGCCGGAAGCGGTGGGGTAGAGATCGCCTATCGTAAACTCGCCGGGCGGCACCGTCGTCTGATAGATAACGTTGCCACTCTGACTTAGCGTGACCGTCGCCTGACTACGGGCAATGCCGCGAATGACTGGCGCATAGCCACGCTGGCTGGCTGGCAACATATTGTCGTCGCTGTTGAGCTGCACGCCGCGTACCCCTACGGCATCAAACAGCGATGCGGAGGTATAGCTTTCCCCCAAATAAAGCTGGCCGCGTAAGGCCGCCAGGTCGCGCTGTAACCAGGTGCGTACCCGGTTAAATTTGGCGCCCCCCTCGCTGCGGTTCCAGGTCGAGTAGTCACGCAGCCGCCACGCGCCTAAATTCAATCCGCTATTCAGGCCCGCAAACAGCGGACGACTGCGGACGCGTTCACCGTTTATCTGTTCTCTATAGGAACCATTAATCATGTAACTCAGGAATCCAGCATGAATGCCGTATTCCCAACTACTGGGGCTGATATACCCCCGGGGACGATTGATCATCATGCCCTGCGGCACGGTGAATTGCAGGTTCATGGTCGCGACATCCAGGGAAACCCGGATATCGCTGGCATCCATATCGGGCGAATAGCACCTCTGCGTCGCCGTTGCCTGACTGACCAGGCGATGAAGATCAATCCCCAACTTCTCCAACACATCCGGCGTCAGACAGGGACTCAGGCCACGCTCTACCATCTGGAACGATACAGAATGGCTGGTTACGTAAACCGTATTCACATAAATATTGACATCATATTGCCCCGGAGGCAGCTCTCCACCGTCATTTACCCAGGATAAGTCAGCAGACATGGCTTGCCCTCCTCCCAGAAACTGAGGGTTAAACTGGTAATCAGCTTCGGCCCAGGCCATACCGCTTAATAACAGCATCGGGATCACGAAAAGCCGTTTTACGATCTTCATATGTCAAAGCTCATCCCTGTATGCGCCCAAAATCAGCGCTCACTGCAACGTCGCGGTATACACTTTGCTCCATCCACCAAAGTCATTAATCACTCGATAGCTAAAGCTACGAGCCCCAGGATAATGTCCTGGCAGCGTCAGGGTCTGCTTCGGCGGCACCATCACTCCCCGAATTTCCTTGCCCTGCACCTGCAGTGAGATCAGCGAAATGTGATAAGGCGTGGGGTTATTAAGCGTGATGCGATCGCCATGGATACGGCCCGATAGCCGCTCCCAGGCCTGATCCGATGAAATAGGTAAGTCCGAAGGGCGATAGAAGAGTTTGATGCGATTCGCGGAGGCAAGCTGTAATGTATTTTTACTGTGGACTGGCGTATGCGGAATCGCCTTTGCCGTCAGCCAGTAAAGCGTTTCCCGATCCTGCGGCAGCCCGCTGGCAGTGAACATCACCCGCAAGGTATTTTCACTTTCCGGCTTCAGGACAAACAGTGGCGGCGTAATCACAAAATCTGAACTTTTATTGCCCCGGGCATCGTCAATCCATGACTGAATCAGAAACGGCGCCTGGCCGTCAGTATTACGAATATTCAGCGTCACCTGGCGCGCGTCGTCCGGATAAATAAGCCGGGTTGCCCCCAGGCCCACACCACCAGCCAGGGCCTCAGACATCAGTACAACAGAGCCCAGTAACAGGCAAAACCATTTACGCATAGCGTTTCCCTCCGGGGGAAATGGCGCCCGCTTTATCCCTACGGGCGCCGGGTGGCATTACGAATAAGTCAGGGTATAGGTTGCCACAGCGCTGGCATCACCCGCAGTGGCACCGCCATGCGGCGAGGCATACTTCGCGCTAAAATTAATCTGGTTACTGCCAGCACGCAGGGAAGTGACTGAAGAAGCCTCATTCAGTTTGACGGCAGTACCCGCCTCATCGTAAAACCGGATAGCCACATTCTGTGCTGAAGACGAACTGCCGTTAACGCCAGTTGCCAGAGCAGTCGGGTCAGTACTATCACCGCTACCGTTAAACGTAATGGAAACACCGGTATAAGTCGTGACATCGCAGTCATCCAGCAGAATGCTGAAATCCTTTCCGGTTGATGCGACGCTACCCACAGCAGATAATACCGTGGTACGAACCTGCCCCATATCTACTGTCATATTGGCACTGTTGGAAGAGAGCGCACAGGCAGCTGTAACCACGCTTCCTTCAAAGTTAATCGTGCCACCATCTACGGTTACCGGAGCGGGATCCTCTGCATAAGAAGCACCTGGCAGCATAAATAATGCAACCAATGGTAATGCAGCACGGTAATGTTTTGATTTGTTATATTGCTTTTTCATGCTATTCCTTTCCTTTTATGATGATTTCATCCGCTGACTTTCCATATTTAATTGGCCAGAAAAACCAATAAATCATTTTTCGTCCGCAGACCCAGTTTACGCACCGCAGACATTTTCAGCGCGCTAACTCTTCTGTAATTAATTTCCCGACGACGGGAAATTGAATTCAGTGACTCCCCGGCGAAAAGATCATTAATCACCAGCCACTCATCACGATTTAAAATAAAATTACCTTTTCTTGCGCTAACTACCTCCTTTTTCGTAGAGCCATCTGGCATTAAGAATACCTTGAAATGCTTCCGCCAGGCGGGAAAGGGCTCACCAATACACTGTAACCATCCTGTACTTTGGGCACGTAGCAGAAAACTTGTTGCCCGCCTGGAGTACACTAAAAGCTGTATCGACGGGTAGTCATATGCTATCTGATGCATAACTCTCAGGCAGCTTAAGCCAATATCACACTCATAACCGGACACCAGAATAATGATATCCACGGGATATTGCCCAAGAAGAATTTCCAGCGCCCGATAATTATTTAATGATGCCTTAACGGCGACTCTGGGATTTATTTCTCGAATTAGTGTGACAATTCCCGCCCTGGCATAGCTGTCTTCCCCAATAATCGCAACTCGGGGATCGGTAGCCTCTCCCTGCGTTTGGACCAAGAATTTTCTCCTCTTGTTTTAGTCGAGTTAATTTATCTGTGCTTGCGATATATTCAAAACAATCCAGATCCTGACGGCCAAATTAGACGATAAAACCACCAATTCATTTCAAACGAGATTAATATCTCGCCATGTGCTCGCAGCAAGCTCCCACATAGAGATAAAAACTACATAATAGATTCACAATAATTCTGTCACCTCCTTGTTAACGGCTTTTCACACCAGGATTTTTCCATGAAATATTCCTGATGGACAACAATTACTGATACGATTTGTCTCAAACAAAAATAGAAATCTATTTTTATATATTTATCAGCAAATTAAAAACATTACAGTCTACGGACCCGACATTGACAATATCTATAAATAAGAATATGAATGAGAATACTCTGAAGCTCGACTACCGGCGGGAAGCCTTGTCCCGGCACCTCGCCGGTAATCGCCTGAGTCAGGGAGCAGACAGCGTAAATCGGGCGTCAAAGGTGGGTTTTACATCCAGCGGTTTCAGGATCATTCCCTGTTTCAGCCAGTAGTCAGCCGTCTGCTGCTGCTGGGTTATCGTCGCCGCATCTATCCGCTGCCAGCGGGCATTACGGCTCTCATACTGCGCAGTGGCAATTGCTGGCGGCAGGCCGATTAGTCTACTGAGGGTGACGCCATAAGCCCGGGTATGGTCCCGCGCCCAGTTTTCGGCTTTGGCCAGACGCGCCAGGTAGTCCTGAAGCGCCGCACGACGGCGCGGGTCGGCCAGCACATCCTCCGTTGCCGCCAGGAAGGTGTTGCCCTGGATATGCCCCCGGCCATTGACCAGCACCTTTCCCTGCCCGGTGCCAGTAAGCCCGGTGGTATAGGGCTCCCAGGTGGCCCAGACATCAACATCCTTATTCAGTAGCGCAATACGCGCATCCGCCGGCGCCAGAAAGCGCCACTTAACCTCAGTGGGGGCAACGCCAGCCTGCTCCAGGGCGCGCAACGCAATGAAATGGCCGATAGATCCCCTGCCGGTAGCGATGGTTTTGCCTTTCAGACTCGCAGCCCCGGTCAGCGGCGAATCGGGCCTGACCAGCAGCGCCGTACCGTAGGGATCGTACTTATCGACGGCGATAGCTTTTACCGGCGCCCCCTGGGCCAGCACAAACAGCAGCGGCGCATCGCCGATAATACCGGCATCCACGGCACCAGCATTGAGCGCTTCGGCCAGCGGTGCCGCCGCCGGAAACTCATGCCATTTGATCTGATAGTCCAGCCCCTGTAGCTGATTCGCCGCCTCCAGCACGGCCCGCATCCCCCCTTTCTGATCGGCAATCCGCAGCGTGACATCAGCCGCCGCCCATAGCGAAGATGAGGTTGCGACCAGAGTCAGTCCAATAATCAAAGAGCCCGGAACCCGGCGTCGCATCATAGTAATCCTCCTGGTGGTATTCAGTGTCAGACCGAAACGCTAATGCAGTCGCTGCGACGGGCTAAATGCCGATTTCGCATATCCTTTCCCATACTGGCATCTATTCCTGTGCGATTCGGCTCCCCGCAACCAATAACCAGATTGCATATTAGCTTAGCGATATATTGCATTTCGGGAATAAAAACGCCTTTGCTACTGTCACTTCCGCAACCACTGTCCAACGGGAGTCGACGATGGAGACACCACCTAACCTCAACCGCCTGCACCAGTTTGTTTGCGAACTGACCGGGATCTGTCATCAGGAAACCCGCGGTCAACGGCTGATCCATCAAATTAAACCGCGGCTACAGGCGCTGCTCGCCCATGATGACTGGCTATCGCCGACGCTCGCCCGACCGGATCCCCAACGCTATCAGCAGTATCTGCTGTATGCCGATCCGATGGGCAGTTTCAGCCTCGTCAGCTTTGTCTGGGGACCCGGGCAGCGTACGCCGGTACATGACCACCAGGTCTGGGGGGTGATCGGTATGCTGCGCGGCGCAGAACTCAACCAGCCTTACCGGCTTGATAATAACGGCACGCCCCGGCCCCATGGCGCACCGCAGCGACTGAACCGCGGCGATGTGGTGAGTTTTCTCCCCGAGCAGGGCGATATCCATCAGGTCAGTAATGCGCTGGATAACGCAACCTCTGTCAGCATTCACGTTTATGGCGGCGATATCGGTGCCACAGAACGCCATCTCTGGCTGGAAGATGGTACCCGCCAGCCCTTTGTTTCCGGCTACTCCGCCCAACAGGAGATTCACTGATGACCCCCCCGGAATACCGCGATGCGTTTGCGATTCGTCAGGCGCTGTTAACAGGCAGCGAACTGGCGCTGGTCGATGTCCGGCCGGAAGCGGAATACGCCCGGCAGCATCCGCTGTTTGCCGTCAATATTCCCCTCGGCCGCCTGGAGCTGGATGCCTGGCGACGTATCCCGCGCCACGATACGGCAATCACCCTGTATGACGACGGTGAAGGGCTGGCGGAGCGTGCCCGACAGCGGCTCATCTCCCTGGGATACCGGAATGTCGCCCTGCTCCGCGATGGGCTGGCAGGCTGGCACGCATCCGGCGGCGAACTGTTTCGCGACGTTAACGTTCCCTCAAAAGCCTTTGGCGAACTGGTGGAGCAGCAACTGGATACGCCTTCCCTGACGCCACAGCAGGTCAGAGCGCTACAGACATCCGGAGAGCCGCTGGTCATTGTCGATGCCCGGCGGCCGGACGAATACCACACCATGAGCATACCGGGCGCCACCAGCGTGCCCGGTGCCGAACTGGTCCGACGCATCGCGGCGCTGGCACCGGATCCCCGTACCCGTATCGTCGTCAACTGCGCTGGCCGCACCCGCAGCATTATCGGCACCCAGTCTCTGATCAATATCGGGCTGCCTAATCCGGTAACGGCGCTGCGCAACGGCACTATCGGCTGGACCCTGGCGGGTTACGAGCTGGAACATGGACAGAGCCGCAGTTATCCGCAGGTGCCCCCGGCGCCGCACCTGAAAGCCCGCGCCTGGGAACAGGCGCTAAGAGCAGGCGTGCAGGCCATTAACAGTGCCACCCTGGCGCGCTGGCAGGGCGATACCACCCGTACCACTTATCTGTTCGATGTACGCAGCGAAAGCGAATATCTGGCCGGGCACTTTCCCGGCAGCCTGCACGTACCAGGCGGACAACTGGTTCAGGAGACCGACCACCACGCCAGCGTGCGCGGCGCCCGTATTGTGCTAACCGATGACGACGGCATCCGGGCGCCAATGACCGCCAGCTGGCTGGCCCAGATGGGCTGGGAAGTCGCGCTGCTGCCGCTGGCGGACAGCCGGGCCTTCAGTCAGTCCGGACCGACGCCTCCCGAACATCCCCCTTTGCCGCAGGTCGAGGAAATTGACGCGAACGCTCTGCAAGCGCGCCTGATCCGCCGCCAGGCCATCGTGCTGGACTTCTCCGCCAGCGCTAGCTACGTAGCGCGCCATATTCCCGGTGCCTTCTGGCTCCAGCGGGAACAACTGGCACAGGTGCTGACACAACTGCCTGAGGCACAAAGCATCGTCGTGACCTGTGGCACCAGCCTGCTGGCCCGCTTTGCCGCACCGGAAGTGGCGGCGCTAACCGGTCGCCCGGTGGCGGTACTGCGCGGTGGCACCGCTGCCTGGATAGAGGCTGGATTACCGCTGGAACAGGGAGAGACCCGGCTGCTGTCGCCCCGTAACGATCGCTACCAGCGCCCCTATGAGGGCACCGATAACCCCTCTGAGGCGATGAACGGCTATCTGGAATGGGAGTACGGACTGGTGGCGCAACTGGCACGCGATGGCACCCACGGGTTCCGGACGATCGCGCCACTTTCCATTCCCGGGAACGGTTTAATTCCCCCTGTTGAGGCGACTGACGCCCACACCCTTCGGAGGTTATGATGAGCATTGAATTTACCGGCATGATCGGCCACCAGCTATCGTCCGAAATCCTGCCCCCGACCGGCCCGATTTTCGATCGCGACCATATTGTCCGCTTTGCCCAAACCCACGAAGCGGCAGGGTTCGATCGCATTCTGGTGGGCCACTGGTCCGACAGACCGGACGGCTTTCTGGTGACGGCGCTGGCGGGGCTTTCCACAAAGCGCATCCGCTTTCTGCTGGCCCATCGCCCCGGCTTTGTCTCCCCTACCCTGGCGGCGCGCAAATTCGCAACGCTGGAGCATCTGCTGGAAGGCCGACTGGCGGTGCATATTATCAGCGGCGGCAGTAACAGCGAGCAGCGCCGGGACGGCGACTGGCTGGATCACGACGAACGCTACGCCCGCAGCGACGCTTTTCTGGAGGTGGTGCGCCGTACCTGGACCAGCGAGGAGCCCTTCGATATCGCTAACGATTTCTATCGCGCTGAGCAGGCCAGGTCTGCCATACATCCGCAACAGCAGCCCCATATTCCCATCTGGTTCGGCGGCGCTTCCGACGCTGCGTTACGGGTAGCGGGCCGTCACGCCGACGTCTTCGCGCTGTGGGGGGAATCTCTGGATCAGACCCGGGACACCATCCAGCGGGTTCGGGAGGAAGCGGCAAAACAGGGACGCCAGCCGCGTTTCAGCGTCTCGTTCCGCCCCATTATCGCCGACACCGAAGAGGCGGCCTGGGCTAAAGCGAATGAGATTCTGGAACAGGCCAGGGAGCTGGCCTCTGGCTATACATTTTCCCCCAAGCCAGAAAGCGTGGGGGCTCAGCGGCTGCGCGAAACGGCGGCCAAAGGGGATGTCGTGGATAAGCGACTGTGGACCGGTATCGCCAGGCTGGTCGGCGGTGGCCATAACTCCACGGCGCTGGTTGGCACGCCCGAACAGGTGTCCGATGCCCTGCTCGACTATTACAGTCTTGGCGTCAGTAACTTCCTGATTCGCGGCTTCGACCCCGTTAATGACGCCCGCGATTACGGCCAGGCGCTTATTCCTCTCACCCGTGAGAAGGTGCGGCTCCGGGCAGAAGCGCGGCGGCAGCCGGCATAATATAAAGGTTCATCGCAGGTTAGCGTGAAACTGAAGTTAATCGTGGTTAACCCATTTGTCTTGATGAATATGCAGCGCAGGAGAAGGTTCCGTTCACCGGCTGTGAATCAGCAGAGAAGCAGTGACTCAAAGTGAACGGAACAGCCCACCGCCTCATTATATTCTGCCGGTTTTTAGCTTCCGTTTTCGAACACTCCACGCCAATTCGCGATGAACCTAATAAAAACGGGGCTAGAGTACCGGGTTTTCCCCCATGCGCCGCATGGCGCAGTGATACGCCGCGTTACGCACCGAAGCTCGCAGCACCCTGGCGATGCCATGAACGCCAGGGCGCACAATGTGCCGCTGTAATGTGGACAGATGCAACCCCAGCATCTGCGCCGCCCAGTCGGGCAGCAGATCAATACCCGCCCGCATCATCAACGCCCCTGGCAGACGAGCCAGACGGCTGGGAGCCGGTGCGTTCAGCAGCAGATTCGCCACCTCGCGAGTACGCCCGTCGCTACACAATTGCGGGCGCTGGGCCTGCAAATAATCGGCGATCGCCGCACTCGAGGTAGGAACATCCCTGGCACCCAGCGCTTCGGCGATGCGCGCCGCCTCCCGGTAGTAGCGATCCTGTTCGCTGACTGCCAGTCCGGGGCGCCGGTAACGCAGATGCGCCGCCATGAAGCTGCTGCACTCCGCCACGTGAACCCAGGTCAGCAGTTGAGGATCGCTGGCCTCATAGGGCGTGCCATCGCAGGCCCGCCCCGATACCTGTAAATGAATATGCTTCACCCGCTCGATCAGCCGCTCGGCGTCCCGGGTGGTGCCAAAAGTGGTGGCGGAAATAAACTGGCTGGTACGGCGCAGGCGGCCAAGCATATCTTCGCGAAAGTTGGAATGATCCCACACTCCGGCCAGCGCCAGAGGATGCAGCATTTGCAGCAGCAGTGCGCTAATACCGCCGCACATCATCGAGGTAAAATCACCGTGCACCTGCCAGATGACCGAACGCGGCCCGAACAGCCCGGGCTCTCCGGCCGGGTGTTCATAGTCGATCTCCTTCAGGGCAATGCCAGTGAGTCCCAGTACCTGTCGTTCGATAGCCGCCCGCACTCTTTCCACGTCTGTCCCTCCTGAAATTCAGCGCTCACTATATCATCAGGGGACTAAGGTTCGGCTTAGCAATAAATGAGGGTTTGGGGATTAAAAAAACCCGGCGCCACCATGCGCCGGGTTTTTTATACTTTATCCGAAAGGCTCTCACTCTCCCGACGGCAGGTAATGCTCGTAATTACGTCGGGTGGCGATATGGTCAGCGATATGCTTCGCATCGTGCCAGACGCCCCAGATAAAGGTGGAGCCGCGGCGCGACAGCCAGGGGAGTCCAAGGAAATAAATGCCTGACTCGCTGGAAACGCCGCGCTGATGGCGCGGTTTGCCCTGTTCATCAAAGGCATCAACTTCCATCCAGTTGTGATCGGTAGCGTAACCGGTGGCCCAGATAATCGAAGTCACGCCTGAGCGGGCCAGGTCCAGGCTCAGAATCGGATCCGTAACGCATTCGGGATCCGGCAACATTTCCCGCGCTTCGGGCTCTTCCGGCAGGGAGGCGCCGTTACGTTCCACCCAGGCATCCGCGACATCCAGCAGCCCCAGATAGTTTTCATCGCCGCGGGCGATATTTTCCGCCAGATCGGCGCTGAATGTCGCAACGCCCTGCTCAAAGCTCTGGGTTCTGCCCACAAGCGTAATCCCTTCATTCGCCAGCCGCCGGAAATCGACGGTGCGACCACCTCTGGCGCCGCTCACGGCTATGGTCACGTGCTCTTTGCCCGGTTCGCTGGAAGAGAGATCCCAAAGCCCCAGAACCCCCAGCCACCAGCAGAAATCACGATTACGGTAAGAGCGCGGCGGCCGATCGTGAGGGCCGACCGACAGATACACCTCACGCCCGGCGCGCCGCAGTTCGTCGGCGATCTGGACGCCGGAAGAACCAGCTCCCACCACCAGTACCGCCCCTTCCGGAAGCTGCTGCGGGTTACGATAGTGCGCCGAATGGATCTGATGCAGTTCCGGCTCACGGGGAGCAATCGCCGGAATCACCGGGCGCTGGAACGGACCAGTAGCGGCCACCACGTGCAGTGCTTCTATCGTCCCTTGCGTAGTTTCAACGGTAAAACCCGGGCGCCCCTGGTTGCGGCGTAGCCGTTTTACCTCCACACCAGTGCGGATCGGCGCATTAAACTGCTGCGCATAAGCAACGAAATAATCAGCTACCTGCTCTTTGGCCACAAAACCATCGGGATCGCCGGCAAATTCCATACCGGGAAAGCGATCGTGCCAGGCGGGCCCGTTCGCCACCATCGAGTCCCAGCGCGCGCTGCGCCACGCTTCGGCAATACGGTTTTTTTCCAGCACCAGGTGCGGTATGTCCAGGCGGGTCAGGTGCTCGCTCATCGCCACACCGGCCTGCCCCGCGCCCACCACTAATGTGTCGATTTTGATTGTTTCTGGCGTCATCTCTGTGTCCTGAGTCATGGGGAATGATCCAAGACTATGGAGCCGCCGTGGGACGGTAAAATAGTATTAAGCTGGTCACTGACCATAAATTAACAATTCAGACACACTCACGTTACCAACACCCTTTGAGTGGGCATTCTCCCATCAGCGAACAGCAATAACCCAACGCGCTGACTCCCGGCTTTTCCATCACAAATTTATATTGCTGACAGCAACTTAACCTGTGTTCTCAGAGGAATAAGCAGATATAGTTTTTTTCTAACCCCTGAGAACAAACTTACTAATTTACCCACCGCCACAACAGTGCGCATTATCAATTCGATAACAAAAAGCCGCCATCATGATGCGGCACCAGCACGACTTCACCTGTTTCTTTGTCGCTTTGGAGTTTGCTATGTCCGACACACAAACATCGCCACCGCTCGTTGAAAAACACACTATCGGCTATATTCCACCGGAAGATCGCCACGGAAAAGTCAGGGATCTGTTTACGCTCTGGTTCGGCGGCAATATCGCGCCGCTGCCTATCGTGACCGGCGCCCTCGGTATCCAGCTATTTCATCTGAATCTGCTATGGGGCATCGTTGCTATCCTGGTCGGCCAGTTGATCGGCGGCGTACTGATGGCGCTCCATTCCGCACAGGGGCCCCAGATGGGGATCCCGCAGATGATTCAGAGCCGCGCCCAGTTCGGATCGCTGGGATCGCTACTGGTCGTGGTTATCGCCGGGATCATGTACATCGGCTTCTTCGCCTCCAACATCGTGCTGGCGGGCCAGTCGCTGCACGGGATCGCCGACAGCGTCCCCCTTCCGGTCGGCATTGTACTCGGCGCCGTAGGCTCTGGCGCGATCGGCATTATCGGTTACCGTTTTATCCACGTTCTCAACCGTATCGGCACCTGGGTGTTGGGGATTGGGATCCTTGTCGGCTTCGGCTATATCCTCACCCATATCCACACCGGGGACTTCCTGACCCGCGGCAGTTTTAACCTCTCCGGCTGGCTGGCGACGGTTTCACTGGCGGCACTGTGGCAAATTGCCTTCGCCCCTTATGTTTCCGACTACTCCCGCTATCTGCCGGAAAAGGTCTCGGTTTCCTCTACTTTTTGGGCTACCTGGCTGGGATCGACCCTGGGCTCCAGCCTGGCGTTTATTTTCGGCGCCATGGCGGTACTGGCGACGCCGCCGGGGCTGGAAACCATGGAAGCGGTGAAACTTGCCACCGGCGCGATTGGCCCGCTGATGCTGATCCTGTTCCTGCTGAGCGTTATCAGCCATAACGCCCTTAACCTGTATGGCGCGGTGCTCTCTATCATCACCCTGGTGCAGACCTTCGTCTGGCGCTGGATCCCCGGACACCGCAGTCGTACCTGGATCTCCATCATCGTGTTGCTCGGCTGCTGTATTGCCGCGATCGGCGCCTCCGCCGACTTTATCAGCCACTTTGTCGATCTGGTGCTGGCGCTGCTGGTAGTACTGGTTCCCTGGACCGCCATTAACCTGATCGACTTCTATGCTATCCACAAGGGCAACTACGATATTCAGTCGATCTTCCGGGTCGATGGCGGCATCTACGGTCGCTATAACCCTCAGGCGCTGCTGGCCTACGCCATTGGGATTCTGGTGCAGATCCCCTTTATGAATACGCCGCTCTACGTCGGCCCCATCTCGCGTTACATCAACGGCGCCGATCTTTCATGGCTGATTGGTCTGCTGGTGACCTCGCCGCTCTATTACTGGCTGGCCACCCGTGACACTGCGTATCGCCGCCGTCAGAGCGGCCTGCAACATCCCATAAGCTGAACAAACCCCGGCGCCTGAACGGGCGCCGCACAGGAAACAAGCACAGAGGAGTCAAACATGAGCTCACCTACCCATACCCGTATCCGCATGTTTAATACCAAAAGCACCTACCCCAACCAGACCCTGGACAACGATCTGTGTCAGGCGGTACGTGCCGGTAATACCGTCTACGTGCGCGGCCAGGTCGGCACCGATTTCGAAGGCAATCTGGTGGGGCTGGGCGACCCTCAGGCCCAGGCGGAGCAGGCGATGAAAAACGTGAAACAACTGCTGGAAGAGGCGGGCAGCGAGCTTTCACACATTGTGAAGACCACCACCTATATTACCGATCCGCGCTTTCGCGAGCCGGTCTACCGCGAAGTGGGCAAATGGCTGAAAGGGGTGTTCCCCATCTCCACAGGTCTGGTGGTCGCCGGTCTCGCTCAGCCCGAATGGCTGATGGAGATAGACGTTATCGCCGTGATCCCGGATAACCAGTAACAGGAGGCTCTATGACATTTTCGATTGCGGCACGCTGCCCGGAAACCGGGCAACTGGGCATCGCCGTCAGCTCATCCAGCATCGCCGTTGGCGCACGTTGCCCCTGGGCGCGGTCCGGCGTAGGAGCCGTTTCGAGCCAGAACATCACCCTGCCCCAACTCGGCCCGGACATTCTTGATGCTCTGGCTCAGGGAGCAACGCCCCAGCAGGCCCTGAAGCAGGCGCTGGCGGGGCGGGACTTCAGCGAATACCGGCAAATTACGGTTATCGACAGCCGCGGCGAAACGGCAGTCTTTAGCGGCGCCCGCTCGCTCGGCACCTGGCATGAAGCCCAGGGGCGCGGCTGCGTGGCGGCAGGGAATATGCTGGCCGATACGGCGGTGATCGATACCCTGGTAAGCGCCTTCGGGCAGAGTCGCGGCCCGCTTGCTGGCCGACTGGTGGCAGCGCTCCAGGCCGCACTGGACAAAGGCGGCGAGGCTGGCCCGGTACACTCTGCAGCCCTGAAGGTGGTGGGCGGCGGCTACGGCTGGCCCATCGTCGATCTGCGGGTAGACTGGGCCGACAGCGATCCTATCGGACAACTGGCCGGGCTATGGGACGCGTACGCCCCCCAGATGCAGGACTATATTACCCGCGCCATCGATCCCCGACAGGCCCCAGGCTACGGAGTGCCGGGCGATGAATGACAGGGTGCGGGAGATACTGGCGCGCCTGCTGAGTTTCGACACCACCAGCCGCGAATCGAACCTGGCGCTGATCCACGCTATCCGCGACTATCTGGCGGAGCACGGCGTGGACAGCGAACTGTTCCACAACGACGACGGCAGCAAGGCTAACCTGTACGCCACCCTGGGTCCGCCGGGCGGCGGTGGGGTGATCCTCTCCGGCCATACCGATGTGGTACCGGTGGATGGCCAGCAGTGGAGCCTTCCCCCCTTCGCCCTGACCCAGCGGGATGGTCGCTACTACGGCCGGGGCAGCGCCGATATGAAGGGTTTTCTTGCCTGCGTGCTGGCAGCAGTTCCGGATTTTGTCGCTCAACCGCTGCGCCTGCCGCTGCACCTGGCCTTTTCCTACGACGAAGAGGTGGGCTGCCTGGGGGTACGCAGCCTGGTGGCCCATATTCAGGCAAGCAGCAACAAACCCGCGCTGTGCATCATCGGCGAACCCACCCGAATGCAGCCAGTATTCGGCCATAAGGGCAAACTGGCGATGCGCTGCCAGGTACAGGGGCACCCCTGCCATTCGGCCTATACGCCCCAGGGAGTCAACGCTATCGCTTACGCCTCGAAGCTTATCGGTAAACTCCAGGATCTCGGCGACTGTCTCAGCCAGCATCGGGACTCGCGCTTCGATCCCCCGTACAGCACCCTGCAGGTGGGTACCATCAGCGGCGGCAGCGCCCTGAATATCGTGCCGGAGCACTGTAGCTTCGACCTCGAGATTCGCCATCTGCCGGATCACGCGCCGGAAACGACCATCGACGCGCTACGCCGCTATGCAGAAAGTGAACTGCTGCCTGCCATGCGCCGTATCGACAGCGCCTGCGATATTCGCTTTCAGCCGCTGAGTCGCTATCCGGGGCTGCTGACCGATCCACAATCGGAATTCGCCCGACTGCTGGCTGGCTGGTGCGGCAGCGACAGCTTTGACACAGTCGCTTTCGGGACCGAAGGCGGGTTGTTTGATGAAGCGGGCGTCGCCACCCTGGTCTGCGGGCCAGGCAGCATGGACCAGGGCCACAAAGCCGATGAGTTTGTCGAGATTGAACAACTCGATCGCTGTATGGCGATGCTGGCAAGCCTGAAAGGCTGGATGGCGGCTTAAACCGCCTCTGCCAGCTCCGCTTTGCAGAACTCCACGAACAGCTGCGCCGGTCGGGTTAACCGGCTGCGGCGCAGCCAGGCCGCCGCCAGGCCGGACCCTTCCACCTCATCCGCCAGCTCCACCGCCGCCAGCGCCTGACCGTCGTAGCTGCGTTCGCCGTGCGGGCGAGTCACCAGTACGGCAAACCCGAATCCCTGCCCTACCATGCCGCGCACCATCTCAATAGAAGGTGAGCTAAAAACAATGTTGGGAGCGATCCCGGCCCGGGTAAACAGGTTAACGAAGTAGTTACGGCTGGGCTGCACGTCCAACAGGATCATCGGCTCATCCGCCAGATCCGCCAGCGAGATACAGGGTTGACTGGCGAAACGATGACTGGCGGGCAGCAGGATGTAAGGGCGGCTCGGCGCCACCAGCGGATCAACGCTGATGCTGTCATCCAGATCGTGATTAAACAGCAGCGCCAGATCGAAACTGCCGGCGGTCAGCCCCTGCACCAGTTCGTGCTGCTCGCCGTCGCGGATCACGATCTCCACTCCCGGATAACGCGCCTTAAAGCCGCGCAGCAGCTTCGGCAGAATCAGCGGTGCAACGGTTTCAAAGCAGCCGATATCGATCTTGCCGGAGATCATATCGTTATCCGCCAGCGCATCCTGTTCGAATTCATGCGCCATTCTGAGTAGCCGCTGGGCCTTATGGTGGAAGCGCGCTCCGGAAGGCGTCAGGGAAACGCCCTGGGCGTGATGGCGAATGAACAGCTGCACGCCGAAGCTATCTTCCAGGTTTTTAATCGCCGTCGAGATCGAAGGCTGAGCGATATAGAGTTTTCGCGATGCTTCTGCCACGCTGCCGCTTTCCACGGTGGCGACAAAATATTTCAACTGGCGCAGGGTATAGTTCGCCATTGGGGCTCCTTAATGCAGGTGTTATGTGTCACCCGGTCCCTCAGGCGTGTTTTAAGATAGTGTAATCAGCGGCCGCGCCCGAACAAAGCGTTCGGGATCGCGAAATGGAGATTTTGCCACCGGCTTCCAGCATAAAGAAAAACCGGTCGTCGGGCTGCTGCTATCAGGTTCAGATAAGAAAAGGCTATGACCAAAAAGTAAGGAAGCCGCCCCACTGGGAGCGGCTACCGGGCTTACTTGCCTGAAGTGTTGATAATCACCGAAAGTGAGTTGTTAGAAATATTCCAACCCCCATTTCCGGATGACAGCAGCGCTCCAGATACAACGAGAACAATACAGAAGTACCGTTTCATTGTGCGGTCCTTGCACAAAACCGCTTCACGGCACGACCACCGGAGATATTACCGTGAATACAAGCACTGGGTTGTGCCTGCATTGACGGCCATTGGACATCCTTTTCTGAAATCCGGTGCCCGCTTGCTTAGGGCGGCGAAAAGGCCCGCCGACATTTTTATACAGCCTCTTGACTCATTCCATCTATTTGTACAAAATATGCGCACTGGGTTGTGCCTGCATTACGTTGGTTATCAACGCCCTGCTGGAAAGGCCGCTTACCTGACCGGCACAAAAAAACCGCCTTTAACTGGCGGTTTTTTTGTGCCGGTTTTTGCCGTCTATAGCCTGCCGTAAACCTGACGACCTCGATGGAAAGTGGCGGTGACCGGCGAGATACGCGCCACCGCTTCGGCGGAGCAACTGGCATCCACCAGCATAAAATCCGCATTCTGCTGAAGCACAGGCCACTGACGCTTACCGCCGTCACTGAGCGGCAGCGTATCGCCAGTCCCCAGCGCCAGCGCCCGGCTCAGGGAAAACTCATCCGGTCCGCCATAAATCTGGGCATAAAGGTTAGCCTTCTCCAGCATGCTGCCGGTGCCGTAAGGCTGCCAGTGATCGGTCACGCTGTCGGTACCGCTCATCACCCTCACCCCCGCCGCTTTAAGCTCCGGCAGCGGCATAATCAGACGGCCAATGGGCACGGTACTGGCGACGCTAAACCCCTGCGTCGCAAGCTCCGCCGCCATTTCATGAAGTTCTTCGCCCTGTAGTGTGCCCAGCGCAAAAGCATGACTCAGAGTCACCTTCCCCTTCAGAGCCGGATTCTCACGCACGGTGCGCAACATATAGCGAATAGCCGCCACGCCGGAGGGGGCTGTTTCATGCAAATGGATATCGACCCCGGCCTGATAGTCCAGAGCGATGGCAAACATGGTATCCAGCGACTTTTCCATGGCGCCGTCGACCACGGTCGGATCCAGTCCGCCCACATAATGTGCCCCCATCTGCATCGCTTCACGCATCAGTTTTTCAGAATGCGAATGCAACAGACCGTGCTGTGGAAAGGCCACAATCTCGCACTCAAAATCCGCCTGATGTTTCCGTAGCGCGGTCTGCAAATGCTCCAGACTCTTCAGGCCACTGACCGGATCGATATTACAGTGGCTACGGGCAAAAGTGCTGCCCTTCGACTGCAACAGCGCAATCAGCTTTTCCGCCCGCTCGACGGATCGCGGTAACAACTGCGGGATCAAACGCTGCTCGCGCTCGATCATCTCCAGCACGCTTTTACGCGGGCGCGGCGCCTGCCAGGGATCGCCATAAAAGGTTTTATCCAGATGAATATGCATATCCCGGGTGGCGGGCAACATCAGCGCACCGCGGGCATCCGGCCCTGTCGCTCCCGGGCTGGCGCCTGCGGGATGTAGCGCGACAATTTTACCGCCGTCGATATCAATGTCGTACAACCCGGTTTGGGTGGCCACGACAACCTCTCCCTCTTTATCAAACCCCTCTTCCAGCCGCACATTATGCAGGCGGTAACGGGCAGGTAATGGCGACTTCGCCGCTTCGCCTTGCTGCGGCTGGGCACCAGAGGCCGCACCGCTCATTCCTGCTGCCAGTAGCGTTCCCGCGGCCGTAAGCTTTGCCCCGGTACAAAGAAAGTCGCGGCGACTGCCGCAAATGGAAGAGGTCATCAGAGGTCTCCTGTCGGTGATTTTCCCTATCCTGGCCGACAAGAACTGGCCGCGCAGCGATATTTACCACTGCTGGCCAGTGGCAAACCGAATAGTGGTTTAGCTCAGGCCACAAAACGTGATTAACGCCCTGGCCAGCGCCTGCTGTAGCGGCGATGCCCCTTCCCGGCAGAACAGGGCCAGTTCAAAATTATCGATGGTCGGCAACCCTTCAGTGGCTCCCAGCATCCGGTGCTGTGCCTGACGACAAGTGGCGGGCAGCAAAGTGACGCCTAAACCCGCGGCACTGGCGGCAATCAGCGCCTGCAGGCTGGCGCTGCAGTAACTGATGCGCCAGCTCAGCCCCAGTTCATCCAGGGCCTGGCAGAGCTCTTCGCGATACAGCCCTTCCTGCGGAAAAACCACCAGCGGCACCGGCGTAAGCTCAAATGCCGGACGTTGCAGACTGTCGAGCCACAGCAGCGGTTCCGGACGCGCCGCCAGCGGCTTTTCCCCCCTGGGCTGCTTGATCAACATGATATCCAGCTCTTCGCGCTGCCAGGCACGGCGCAGTTCCACATTCATCCCACTGATAATATCGAGCCGCAAATGAGGATGCTGACGGCTGAACTCCGCCAGCAGCGGCGTAGTGGGCGCCGCATAATCCTCCGGCACGCCCAGGCGCACCACGCCATCGCGCCACTGTTCGCTCAGAATGTCATGGGCTTCGCCATTCAGAGCGATAATCCGCCGCGCGTAACCCAGCAGCTTTTCCCCTTCTTCCGTCAGCCGCACTTCATGGGAGGATCGCAACAGCAACGCCTTACCCAGAGAGGCTTCAAGCCGCCGCACCTGCTGGCTGACCGTTGACTGCGACAGACAGACCCGCTCGGCGGCGCGGGTAAAGCTGGCGGTTTCGCACACCGCCACAAAGCTCACCAGTTGTTGTGCGTTAAACATCGGGTAACGATTCATTTTTCCACTACCGGGGATGTTGAAATTGGGTTTTATGATAGTAACCGATGGGGGAAAGGGGCAATCTTTTCGGGTTTTGTCCTGAAAGGCTTATCTTACTGTTCGCACGGCAACTGCCTGCTGCGCAAACAACTAAACCTGGCTTAGGTTATTACATGTCGTTCACTCGCTACCTGTCTCCATTGCAGCATATTTACAAACCATCAGAACACGATTTTGCAACATACAGGATAAATTAAGTAACATAAGCGGTCTAATCTAAGGAAGTAAGGGCTGTCAGATGTATTCTCATAACAGGGATAAAGACCAATTCGAAGATAAGGCCAGAGAACTGGATAAGCTATCACAGGTACTTTCAGCAAAACATATCCTGTACGGCGCATCTGATCTCTATTTTGAAGCCCAGTGATTTATCGCACGAATAAAACGCGATATCGAATCGAACTGTCTGACTTACCATGGAGGGATTGAGCTCATCATCGAGCAGATAGACCATCTTCATGAACAAGATGTACTACTTACCTTCGAAAAAGCAAAAATTTACATCGTTGTTGAAAAAAAAGGCAATCAGCCGCTGACAGAACATCAACAACCACTATTGCCTTAAAACAAATTGGATTTGTTGCAGGCGGAGCCCAATCTTTTGCCGGAGCCAGACTGTGTGTTGGCTCTTTGGGCCTTGCATGTGCAGCCTATGGGGCTCCGATGATTTTGCACGGAACCAACAGCCTGTATGAAAATGGTTACTATCTGCTTTACCGCGAAGAGAAGACAGGAACAGTCAGAGAAGCTTACCACTATGCAGCAAAAAAACTGGGATATAATAATAATTCAGCAGACTTTGTATATGAGGTGTTGATATTTTGCTGTCTGGATATGGAGCGACGAGAAAAATACTCACACCAAGAGAAAAATCATGGAGTCTGTTTCAAAATATCAGAACCGACTACATCCGTGGTTGGCAGGAGGCATCTAAAACATCTCTGGCATTATATTTCACCAGTAGTAGTATGACCGGATGGCAAATGTACCAATTAGCAAAAAAGAATAAACTGTCTAAAGAGAACCAATTATGAAACAAGGCTTTGATGTTTTTCAGTGTCCTCCTCTCTGGCCCGCAGTGCTTTACTTCGCTATATCTATCGTGATTTTCATATTGCTATGCTTTGGAAAGGCCAGAGTAAACAAAGCCCACAAATATCCATTATTTATTTTTTACACTCTTTTCGTTATTGCCATAGCAGCAATTCAAATCAATATTTTTGCCAATGGATACGATTTTGTAAAAGGTTTTTTACATATAGACTTTGATCCATATCGATATGATTCAGTCTACTGGGGGTCATTATGTTTCTCACTGCTTTATTTATTTGCGATGCCCAAAAATAAATTTTAATACATATTTATTCAGCCGACTGACAAGCATGGATGCTTTCCTTCCCAAAAAACCTGTCTGTCTCCCAGCACACTCAGTACCGGTCACTATCCATTTTCCCACTACTCACCATGCTGAGATTTAATTTCCAGATAGCCAACGCCAGGCGCATAGTGGCACGCCTGTCGGAATACCTGAGTTTTGCGGAGTTTTAGTGAAGAGAGAATCCACGCTGTTAACGCTGCTGGCGCTGGTAACAGCGGGCCTGACCATGCGTCCGCTGCTTACCTCCGTCAGCACCCTGCTACCGCGTCTGCAGAGTTCTATGGGCGTTGGTAACGCCACGGCGTCGCTGCTGGCGGCGGCGCCAATGGTGATGATGGGCGCCATCGCCTGCCTTGCCGGAGGCCTGCTGCAACGCCACTCCACCCGCAGGATACTGATCGCCGGCCTGGCCCTGCTGCTGACAGGCACCGCGCTGCGTCAATGGGTGGGCTCCGGAACCACGCTGCTGCTCACCGCCGCGCTGGGTGGTCTTGGGATTGGGCTGGTCCAGATGGCGATGCCTGGCGCTATCCGCCAGCGCTTTCCTTCCCGCAGCGCCGCGGTGACCGGCCTGTGGTCTGGCGCGCTGATGGGCGGCGGCGGTCTGGGGGCGGCGCTAACCCCCTGGTTAGCGGAACGGTTAAATACCTCCCTCGCCCTTTCCGGCTGGAGCGCGCTGGTGCTACTGGCGCTGTTGCTGTGGCTGGCGGTACGGCTGATGGAGCCCGCTCGTACAGAATCACAGCAGCCCCGAATGCGTACCGCGCTACACCGTTTTCCTCGCGCCTGGTCGCTGGCGCTCAGTTTTGGGCTGGTTAATGGTACCTACGCTTCTCTGATTGCCTGGCTACCGGACAGCTTTATGCGTTATGGCTGGCCTGCCCAGGCCAGCGGCGCGCTACTGGCGCTGATGATTGGCGCTCAGGTCTGCGGCGCCCTTATTCTGCCGCTACTGGGCCGCGGTCAGGACAGACGCGGGCTGATTCTGATGTGCCTGGTGCTTCAGGGCGTGGGGCTGAGCGGTTTCCTGTTCCTGCCGCTGACCGCCCCCTGGCTGTGGGCGATCGCCGCCGGTGTAGGGCTGGGGGGCGCCTTTCCGCTGGCGCTGGTACTGGCGCTGGACCATCTGGCGCGTCCGGTTCACGCAGCACGTCTGGTAGCTTTCGTCCAGGGCGTAGGCTTCATTATCGCGGGTATTATGCCGTTTATTGCCGGTCAGTTGCGTGCCCTGACCGGATCCCTGCATAGCGCGTGGGCGCTACACCTGGCGATTATCTGCGGGCTGATGCTGCTTAACCTGCGCTTTCACCCCCGCAGCTATCACCGGGCATTCCCGGCCCTTGCCGATGATGCCGCGACTACGGATAATTCCTGCTCTGGCCAAACACAGGAGTCCTTATGCCAACAGAAAACGCGCTGATCGCCCACCGTAGCGTGGTGGAATTACATCAGTGGATCGAAGCGGTATTTCGCGGAGCCCCCGATAGCGTCGCCGTGCGGGAGCGGCTGATGGGCAGTTTTCACCGTGATTTCATTATGGTCACCACCGGTGGCCAGACCGTAGGGTTACCTGAGGTAGAAGCGCTGTTTCAGCGCCTGGCCGGAGCGCGCCCGGCGCTAAACATTGAAATTGACGCCTGCGAAACTCTGGCGCAGGAAAAGAGTCAGGTCGTCTGCCGCTACCGGGAAACCCACCATGATGGCGATAGCGTTCAGGCGCGCTGGTCGGTGGCGATGATTGAAGTGATTGACCAACAGCCGTACTGGCGCTTCCTGCAGGAAACGGCGATTCCGGCATAATTCAGACTCGGCCTGGTCAAAATGACTAACGCAGCGCTGGCACTCTGTCACTACCAGGCTAAAATAAGAAATCATGGTTTAAAACAGAGAGTTGTATCTATACAGGAGGTACTATGGGTTTCTGGAGAATTGTTTTTACCATCATCCTTCCGCCGCTGGGCGTACTGCTGGGCAAAGGTCTCGGCTGGGCTTTTCTGCTTAATATCGTCCTCACCCTGCTGGGCTATATTCCGGGCCTGATTCACGCCTTCTGGGTACAGACCCGCGACTGATTTTACTGCGCCAGCCCCGAAGGGCTGGATTTGAATTAAATGCCGGTACCCAGGGGTACCGGCGGCAGGGAATTAGTGCGGATACTCCAGGCGTTCCGGGTGACGGCGCAGAATAACCTTACCATTGCGTACGGAGATTCTGGCTTTCGCCTGACGGCGCAGCACTTCATAATCGTTTTCCGCATCCAGAATCACCAGATTAGCCGGGCGGCCGGGTTCAATGCCGTAGCGCTCCCCCAGGTTCATCGCCCTGGCGCTGTTGTCGGTCACGAAGTCCAGGCTGCGCTGAAGATCCTCATAGCCCATCATCTGACAGATGTGCATACCCGCGTCCAGCACCCGCAGGATGTTGCCATTGCCCAGCGGATACCAGGGATCCTTAATGGAATCCTGACCAAAGCAGACGTTCATTCCGGCTCTGTCCAGCTCCGCCACCCGGGTAACGCCGCGGCGTTTCGGCCAGGTATCGAAACGACCCTGTAAATGGATGCTTTCGGTCGGACAGGAGACAAAGCTAATCCCGGAGCGTTTCAGCAGGCGGAACAGTTTGGAGCAGTAGGCGTTATCATAAGACCCCATCGCGACGGTATGGCTGGCGGTCACTCGCGCCCCCATATCGCGTACCCGCGCCTCTTCGGCCAGCACTTCCAGAAAACGCGACTGCGGATCGTCAGTTTCGTCGCAGTGTACATCCACCAGGCAGCCGGTCCGTTCGGCCAGATCCATCAGGAACTTCACGGAGCTGACGCCCTGATCGCGGGTATTCTCAAAATGCGGGATCCCGCCAACTACGTCGGCCCCCATCTCTACCGCCTGCTCCATCAGCGCCCGGCCATTGGGGAAGGATTCGATCCCTTCCTGAGGAAAAGCGACGATCTGCAGATCGATAAGATCCCGCGCCTCTTCTTTGACTTCCAGCATCGCTTTCAACGCGGCAAGGCTCGGGTCGGTGACATCCACATGGGTGCGCACGTGCTGAATGCCGTGATCGCGCAGCCAGCCGATAGTGGAATGGGCCCGGCTTTTGGTGTCGTCATGGGTAATGGTCGCCTTGCGCTGGCCCCAGCGCTCGATGCCTTCAAACAGGGTGCCGCTCATATTCCATTCCGGCTCCCCGGCGGTCAGGGTGGCGTCCAGATGGATATGGGGCTCCACCAGCGGCGGGATCACCAGCCCGCCTTCGGCATCCAGTTCCCCATTCTGCGGTGCGCACGGTTCAGACTGTGGGGTAACGCTGGCGATGAGATCGCCATCCAGAACGATGCTGTACCAGCCTTCACGACGGCGTAAGCGGGCGTTGATAATCTTCATCAGGACTCCTGTAGATTGGTCTGGGACATACGCCAGATCAGCAGCGCCACGGCGGCATCCAGCCGAAACTGCGGATCGTCCAGCGTATGGCCGGATTGTTGTTCAATACGCTGCAAGCGCTGGTGCAGCGTGTTGCGGTGGATGGAAAGTCGTTCAGCGGCGCGCAGCGCGTTGCCGTTTTCCTGAATCAGCGCCTCCAGAGTTTCCACCAGAAGGTAAGGGGAACGGCGTGCGGGTTCGATGAGCCGCCCCAGTGTATCGCGGGCAAAATCAGCCAGCAAAGCGCGATCGCCCACGGCGCTGAGCAGTTTGATCACCCCCAACTGATCGTAATCGCACAGGCGCTGACGCGGTGCCAGACCGGCCGCCACATCCAGCGCCCTTCGGGCTTCCGCCAGCGCATTCGACCAGTGGCTCAGGTCAGAGACTGCAGACGACGCGCCGCACAACAGCGCCAGCGGCTCGCGCGAGTCTTCCGCGCCTTCCTGCAACCATTGCTGTAGCCGCTGCTTATGGCGCGACAGCCCCGGCTCCGGGAGCAGCATAATAAACATCTGTCCGGTAACCAGCAGCGGAAAAGGGTTGTCCAGTTGGCCCAACAGCACCTGTAACCGCTGGCTGGCGAGCTGACGCGCCTGTTGCAGATGCGCCTCTGCCGCTTCGCCGGGCAGATCGCGAAACAGCGCGACGGCGCCGGTCAGCCGGAAAGCCACCACCCGCAACGGCAGCGACAGGTCAAGATTCTGGCTGCGAGCGCGCTGGCGAATAATCTCCACGTCCGGATAGTCCCCGGTCAGCAGCTGCAACAGCATATCGCGGCGCGAACGTTCCAGCTGATCGCGCCGTACCAGGGCGGTGGCGATAAGCTCAGTGACAATCACCATTTTTAGCTGATAGGGCTGCTCGATCAGCGCAATATTCAGGGTATTCGCCAGCGCAATGGCCGCCGGAGGAATCGCACGAATAAAATCCGGCCCGGTCAGCACCACCATACCGGCAATGCCACGCTCTCGCCCTTCGCGTAGCAGCTGCAGCAGATTGGTCTCATCCCGCGGATGGTTAATGCCGGTGACAAAGACCAGTTCGCCCCCCATCACCCAATCGGCAATGCCTTCGTTTTCCGCCACGTAGTACCAGCGTACCGGCGCATGCAGCGAGTGCTCCCCTGCCCTGGGACGCATCGCCCCCAGCCCTTCCAGCGCCAGGATATCGCCAATCGTCATGCTCATCTTACTGCCTCTGGGTCGCGGCAACCGAACGGCGCGCCAGCCCGGTCAACAGGATATAGCTCAGCGCCGCCACGCCAATGCCCACCAGTGGAGCAACCCAGGGCGAAAAGCAGGCGCACAGCGCCCCCAGACCGTAGGCGGTCAGCCCGGCCCAGTTGTAACGCGGCAGCTGTGCACTCTGCACAGATGGATAACGACCACGACGATGGAACCAGTAGTCAGCGATAATCACGCCGCCCACCGGAGGAATAATACTGCCGAGTAGTACCAGGAAAGGAATCAGCATCTCATACATGCCGCCGATGGCCAGAATAATACCGATACCGGCACTGAGCAGCGTCAGGGTACGACGACGCTCGCTGCGCAACAGATGGCAGGCGGCGGCAGAGACGTTATAAATCGTCGGCCCCTGGATGGTCCACAGGTTCAGGCACAGCATAATCACGGCGGCAACGGAGAGCCCCTGTAGCATCATCACGGCAACGATATCCGACTGCTGATACACCACGGCGCACCAGGCGCCCGCCACCACCATCAGACCATTGCCGATCAAGAAACTGATCAGACTGGCGCCAATGGCCGGGCCGCTGCCGCGCGCCATGCGGGTCCAGTTGGTAGCCTGGGTGGCTCCGCTGGCAAAAGTGCCAAACACCATGGTGATGGCCGCAGACCAGCCCATGCTCTGGCTCGGTGCAATGGTGGTCATCCCCTGCCAGCCGCCGGCGTGACGGGTGGCGATCCACATCGACACCACCAGCAGCACAAACATCAGGGGAACCGACACCCGGGACAGCATATCCAGGCCTTTAAAGCCCACCAGTGCCGTGATGCAGAAGCCCAGACCAAACAGCACCATCAACGGAATCGTCAACCATTCCGGCAGCGCCAGCAGGCGAACCAGCGAAATCGCTACCGTGGCGGTACCCCACGCATACCAGCCCAGCTCTGCAAACCCGAGCAGAAAATCAGAAAGTCGACTGCCTGCCTCGCCAAAGCAAAAACGCCCCATCAGCACCGTATTCAGGCCGCTGCGTGCGGCAATCCAGCCCAGCGCCGCCGCATAGATCGCCAGCAGCGAATTGCCGATCGTCGCAATCCACAGCATCTCGACGATGGGGAATGCCACTCCCAACTTGCCGCCAGCAAACATCGTGCCGGTGAAAAAGGTAAAGCTGAACAGCACCATTGAGATGGAAAACAGCCCTCGACGCCCACTGTCCGGCGCCTCGCTCAGGGGAAATTCGTTACTGGCTGACATAAGGCGATTCCTCTGCAATTAACCCATAATAAACGGACTGTTATTAGCAAGAAATGTGCCAGTGAAAACAGGGCGCAGAGGATAGCTATAAGTGTGCAGATTGCACATTTATAGCCTGTAAACAAAGCAATAAGCACCAGAATGGTGCGCGCAAATCTTTTTTTGCACCATTAAGGTGCAAAGCGGCGATTCTGGTTTAGCTCATCTTCTGAGATACCGGTAATTTTCATGACGGTCACGTCATCCATATTATTCTGTAGCATGGTGTGAGCGATTTCCCTGTCGCTTCCTGTTCCTCCCGACAGACGGCCCTGTTTACCGCCCTATTTGCTCCAACTTCTGTGCAATTGTCATAAATTCCTCCTTGTATTGTGGTAACCGATGCGCCAGTTCCTGGCCCTCTTCGATAAAGGATCCCGACGTCAGCTGCAAGGTACCCAGATCGTAAATTTGCAATAACGTTACGCAAAAAGGCCGGAGCAGATGCTCCGGCCTTTTCATTACTGCATCAACCGGGCCCACCATAGCCGCAGTTGAATGCCCGGGCCGCTGGTCCAGCCGGTGGTGCTGGATACCACCTTCCCTTTGGAGACAACCAGCAGAGTGGGCGTCACCCCCACCTGCCAGGCGGCGGCCAGCCGTCCGGCGCTGTCGTTAACCACCGGCATGGACAGACGGCGGCGCGCCAGCCAACGTTCCAGGCTGGCATCATCGCCGGAGCGCAGTGCGATGGTGAGCACGTTATCCCCGTCCTTAACCCGCTGTTCGATGCCCGGCGTAGTATGACGACAGATACTGCACCAGGTGGCCCAGATATAGACCAGCAGCGGTTTGTCCTGACTAAGCGCCGCCAGATCCACCCCCTTTCCATCCAGGGTATGCAACGGCTGGCTCAACTGCTGGCCGGAAACCGTCGGTGAACGCAGGGTATCCACTACCAGCACTACCGCAACCGTTAACGCCAGCATCACCAGCAGTTCCCGCAGGCGGCGGCGCCATTTAGCCGCCACGAGCTTTCGCCAGTTGCTCCTTCACCAGCGCCTCCAGATCTTCCCGGGGAACGGCCCCGGAAAGCATGGTATCCCCGACCAGGGTTGCCGGCGTACCCTGTACCCCCAGCGCTTCGGCCAGTTTCAGGTTAGTGCGCAGCGTATCTTCACTCTGCTTATCCGGTTCAACCGCCATGGCGCCGGACTTCTGGAAAGCGGTACGAATACTGGCATCATCATGGTAGCCCTTTTTCGCCATCAGCTTCTGATGCAGCGCCCAGAAGTGCTGAGGATCCTTACGCCATACCGTCAGCGCTTCCCGGGCCGAGGTGATTGAGCTTTCCCCCCGGAACGGAATCAGCTTAATAATCAGCCGGACTTGCGGATTATTTTTCACAATGCGATCCAGTTCCGGATCGAAGCGTTTGCAATACGGGCAGTTATAGTCGGTAAAGGTTACCAGGGTCAGCAGCGGCTTTTCTGCTCCCATCGATGGGCTGGCGTCATCGTGGTAGAGCGCCTCCTTTTGGGATGAGAGCACTGACTGAATGCGATCCTGGCTGCCTTTCTGCTGCCAGGCATCCAGCGACTGGCCCAGAATATCCGGCTCGGACACCATGGTTTCACGCACCAGCGCTTTAATGCGCGCTTCCTGCTCGGGCGTAAACGGGGCGGCCACACTCAGCGGCGCCAGACAAAAAAGCAGAATAAAGCTAAGCACTCTCATGGTTGTTTTCCTTTGGATTCAGACAGGGCATTGAGAACATCTTCACGGCTCAGCAATGCAGGCAGGATTTTTCCCTGCGGCAGGCCCGGGCCGTAAACCTGGTTAAAGGGAACCGCAACGCTGCCGCGGCGGTTAAGGAAGGCGGTAATCTCGGCGGACGGACGACTCCAGTCGCCGCGCAGAGCCACGACATCCGGCGCCTTCAGAGCTTTCTGGGTCTCGTCGCGCAGCAGCACATTGTATTTATTGGCTTTACAGGTCACGCACCAGTCGGCGGTGACATCCACAAACACCCGCTTATTGTCGGCCAGCGCCTGACGGATGGCCTGTTCGCTAAGCGGCTGCCAGTTCACTTCATCGCGCAGCGGACGCTTTTCGCTGGTCAGGGAAGCACCGAACAGCACGCCCCCCACCAGAAGTACCGCTATGCTGGCGCTGATACCGGCAGTACGCCAGCCGTAACGCCGGGCTATCGCCGCCAGCAGAAGCACCAACAGGGTAATACCCAGGCCAAACGCGGCACCTCGCCCAATGTGCAGAGCCAGCAAGCTCAGCAACCACAGGGCCGAGCCCAGCATCATCAGCCCCAGCACGGTACGCAGCACGTTCATCCAGCGTCCGGGACGCGGCAGCCGCAGCGCCAGCGTTGGCCAGACGGCAATCAACAGCCACGGCAGGCTCATACCTATGCCCAGCGCCAGGAAGATGCCCCACAGCACCGGCAGCGGCGCCGCCAGCGCCAGGGCCAGCGCAGTTCCCAGAAACGGCGCGGTACAGGGGGTGGCCAACAGCGTGGCGAAGACCCCCTGCCAGAAGTGACCCGCCGTGCCGTTTCCGCCCCAGGTGGCAAGCCGGGTGGTGGCTCCCGAAGAGAGACGTAGCTCAAACAACCCAAACAGACTGGCGCTGAACAGCGCCATCACCAGCGCCATGCCGCCAATAAACCACGGGTTCTGGAACTGGACGCCCCAGCCCAGCGCCTGATTGCCCAGCCGCAGCAGCGTCATCATCAGGGCCAGCGCCAAGAAAGAGACCACGATCCCGGCGGCAGAAGCGATAAACTGACACCGCACCTGGCGTTGGCTCTGACCCTGGACCTGCAGTACGCTACCAAGCTTCATCCCCAGCACCGGTAGCACGCAGGGCATCAGATTGAGAATAAAGCCCCCCACCAGCGCCGCCAGAATCCCCTGCCATAGTCCAACGCCCGAACCAGACGCCGTCTGACCTGCTTCGCCCACCGTTAACTGGCTCTGCTGAGCCATATCACCATCGGCCAGCACCAGCGAAAGATGCTGACCCCGCAGATCCGGCGCCTCATCACCCCAGCTATCGCTGACCGGCACCGTCGCCGTTAACCGTGAGCCCTCGACCCGATAATCCGGCTCGCCAAATGAGGCATCGTCCGGGTTATCAAGAAACAGTTCGGGCTGATGCCAGCCGCCGTCGCGGGTTGCCGTTACCACCAGTTCTCCCGAACGATATCCGGCGCTCAGGGTCCGGGTCAGTCCCTGATCCGGCGGAACCTGCCCCAGCGCCCGGGCATAGTCATGGGCAAACTGCGGCCCGGTCGGGCTGGCGAGATCCAACTGGAACGGGTAGTCGGTAAGAATGCAGACATTGCTACAGGTAGAGAGCGTCAGTACGCCGGAAAGCCTGCCCGGCAGGCGGCCCTGTAGTTCGATGGGAAGCGTGACGTCGCCTTTATACCCCTGGGTGGTAATACCGGCCACATCAAAACGATGCGGCGTCGGCCACTGCCAGCGCGCGTTAATACCGTCGCTGTTCCAGCGGATCGAGGGCGCTACCCCCCCTTCCCCTGGCGATCGCCAGTAGGTTTTCCAGCCCTTCTCCAGCTTGATATCAAGCAGCAGATTGACACGATTTTCCCCCTGCGGGGCCCCGGTGCGTAGTCGTACGCTGGCATGTTGGTTGTCCGGCGCGCGCAGCCAACCGCTGTCCGCCGCCCAGCTTGCAGGCAGCCACAGCCATAACAGGCAGAGCAGCGCTCGCCTGAATAAAACAGACATAGATTTTCTCCGTAACTAAGTCATTAACCTGAAAAAAAGGACAGGCGCTGACTCATTCACGGAATACGCATAATCGCAGATGGACCCTGAGGGAAGGAGGGGAAGCCGCAGGCGGCGGTGCAAGGCGTAAACGCCGTAACGGGCGCGGCGCCAGCAGAACCAGTAGCAAAGCCAGCGCCAGTACCACGCCGTCAAACAGTACCGGCGGCGCCGCCAGCAGGGATTTCGCGCTAAGTTCGCAGGGGGAGACCGGCGCTTCATCGGACGGGTTAGCGTCACCGGCATAGGTGACGGCCGCAGGCTGTGCGATCAGCGCCAGCGCATGCAGGCCCGCCACGCGCTGCGCGATGCATACCAGCATCACGACGCATGCCAGACCCAGAAACCAGCCAGCCATTCGCTGCCGTTTGACCATGACACCCCCAGTTATTAATGAGGCTTATCTTAGCCAGACGGGGCTATTTCGCAATGGTTGTGCTGTAAAGAATTGTTGGAAAGGAAACGACGACCACTGTGGCCGCCGTAACTGCGGTAATCAACACTCTCCTTTTTCGGTTTCCTCTTTTTCATGCTCATGGCAGCGACAACCGCCCTTACCGCCACCCGGTCCGCAGATATCCACCAGCTTATCCAGCACGCCTGCCAGGGTATTCACTGCCTTGATAATTTCTCCGGCGTGATCGCAGATATCGCTGCCGGAATCTATCCCTTCCAGCTTATCCGCTTCTTTCTGCTTATCGGCGATGCTCTGCTCCTGCGGCACCCGGCTGGCACAGATGGTCTGCTTCAGCACCTGGGTAAAGTCCGCCACGCCGCGGGTGTAGATATAGTCTTCTCCACCGGTACGCAGCGCCAGGCGCCGGTACTCCTTAATCATCGCTTCTTCATCAGCCGGAGTGGGATAGGGATCGCTGGCATAGGGCGTTCCCAGATAGGTATGTACCTTCACTTTGTTCTGCACTGCGGTGGCAATAGCGCTGGTACAGGCCTGGATGCGCTCAGGATTCAGCACCATGTCGCCCCCTTCCATACTCTCGTCGCCCAGCACAAACAGGTTACGTTCGGCTCCCGGGCGCCAGTCGTAGTAGCGACTGACGTCCTCTACCGCACGAGCCACGTCTTCCTGGGCGCCGGCACGATCGACCGTATCCCGGACTCTCCCCTTCAGAGCGCCGCCATCCACGCCGATACCGGTCAGATACTGGCGCACCGTCTCATTAAAATCGCTATTGTCAAAGGTGCCCTCAATACCGAGGAATTTCACTCGCAGGTCGGAAGGGCACGCGCTTTTAGCCTCTTCCACGGCAGCATTCAGCGCCTGGCTTAATGCTTCGGCTTCATCCGACATCGACAGGCTGGTATCGATCACTATCACTAAATCAACGGGCTGGGTCGCGGTACTGGATGTGCTCATCGTTGTGGTTTCTCCATGCAGGAATATCAGAACAGGACGCTCAAAAAAATATAAATATTATTAATAAAAAACATAGACAGAACGCACGATGGCAGGCAAGAAAAAAATCGCCACAGTCGTCACAAAAAGGAGTAAACATCGTTCTGGGAAAATAACCACTTCATTAATGTTATTTAATTTAATAAATCATAAACCAACATAAAGAAATTCCTAATCAAAATCACAAAAACCATCCAATAACAATAAGATACAAAATAAATACAATATTCATAATGACAATAAAACACCGAACACCCGGAGATAATCTATGCTTCTTGCAGTCCTGCATCATTATTACTTACACGCCGCTATCACTTTTTTTTCTTATAAAAATGGTATTAACATTAACCTTTGTAATTATGGGTGATAATTTTAAAGGACTCAACAAAAGCACCAAAAGATAAACGTTCATGAACATTAAAATACTCAACGTCCCCGGCGGTTCTCACTCTTTTTCACAACCGCCAATGGTGATATTAAGGAGGCATAAATGACAGCATCCCCCGTCTGGTCCGGCGATATCGCAGCCAAAAATCCCGCAGGCAGCAGCACGGGCATTATCCTGAAGAAGGGAGAACCCGTCACCATCACCGCCAGCGGCTGGATTAAGCGCGGCAAAGAAGCTCACACGCTGGCAGGCCCGCAAGGTGTGGCGGGGAAAAACGACGATAAGGTCGCGCTTAGAGGCAAGATTGGCGATGTTATCTTCGATGTGGGTAACGGTATCGTCAATTTTCCGGCCCCTGCTGAAGGCGAACTGATCCTTTTTGTTCAGGATGGCGCCAAATTTTATGGTGATAACAGCGGCAGTTTTCAGGCCCAGGTTTATCCGGGCTGCCAGGAAAGCAGCGAACAGCCCGCCGACGAGCAAAATTCACAACAGAACCCGCCGCCGCTGGCCGGGGATCTGATTCATGGCGAGGAGGACATCTGTGCCCGGGCGCCGGAAATCATCAACACGGTCAATATGCTGGCCAACACCTTAAAGAAGCTGCTGGAAAACTGTGGCCCCGTCCATACCGGCTGTCAGTGCCAGGAATCCCGGCCCGCTCCGCCCCCAGAACCAAAACCTGAGCCAAAGCCTGAACCAAAGCCTGAGTCAAAACCTGAACCAAAACCTGAGTCAAAGCCTGAGCCAAAACCGCCCAAATATACCGAGGCCGACGAACTGTTCGCCATCGCCATTGATGGCGGCGCCAATGACGGCGCGGATATCTTTAGTCACGATCCCCAGACGGGCGAAGTGATTAAAAAGGTGGTGGATAATAACCGCAACGTGGGCCAGAGCAACGCCCTGACCACCGACGGCTGGTCCTACTACTTCTGGTCTAATCAGCGTCAGGCGTATCGGGAAAAGGACGGCAAGCGCGAACAGATTAAAGGGCTTTCCGGCAGAAAGATCGACGGTATGGCGTTCCGTAAAGACAACACCGGCTTTATGTTTACAGACTCAGAAAATAAGGTTTTCTATTACCAGCACGATCCCAATTCCACCGCCACCATGAAACGCAGCGACAGCAACAGCCTGCGAGTCAGCCCGGCGCCGGGCGAAACGGTGGTGCCGTTTGGGAAAACTAACGATAAGCTGGTGACGGATATCGCCTTTGATGCCCAAAACCGCGCTTACCTGATTGGTTTCCAGGGCAATTTGTGGGTGATTGACGATACCTCCTCCACCGCTGGCTGGCAGTCCCGCTTTCTGTTCCGTTTTGAACAAATTGCCAGCGGCCACGAAATGCAGTTTACCGGCATGACGTTCGACTCCCAGGGATATGTTTACCTGTGCGGGCGCCTGGTGAAGGGGCGCAGCTCACGGCGTTTCATCGCCAAAGGGCGCCTGGAGGATAAAGGCAAGCTGACGATGCTTTATGAAGGTGGTGCAGGCGGCTACGCCAATATCACCACCCGGGCTTTCCCGGATATTCCGGCAAGCGCTATTCAATAACCTGCAGGGCAGGGCTTTAAGCCCTGCCCCTCATGCTCAATCAGTTAAGAATACAGCGGATTTGCTGATGGAAAGCCGGGCCACGCATCACATTTAACTTATTCATGGCATTGCTTTTATAGAAGTAGACCTGTCTGACATTACAGCCCAATAGTCGGGCGATCTGTTTGGTTTTCAGGTTCCAGGCATAGCCCCGCAGCACGCTGGCTTCTTCGCTGGTCAGGCAGGCGTTTTTCCCGGCATCAACGGAGATATTCAGATGATAATTGGTGCCCGCACTGGAGATTCTGCTGGTAATGATACGCCACAGTACTTCCAGATCTCCCAGAGAAATGCTCTTATTAAACATCCCATCCACGCTGGACACCTTCAGAAATCCAACCGAGGACGAATAAATATAAACCCGAGCCCGATGGTAGCGTTTTTTAATCGCCTGAATATCCTGCTCCACATTGACCATAAAGTTACGGGTGTTAAGCGGATCATAAATAACCGCATCGTAATCAATGCCACTGCAACATAAGTCCTCGATATCCATAAATCCGTGGAAGCGAATATTCATAGACTCCACTGGATCTCTTCGGACCAGTTGCTCAAGGCCGATCAGTGTAAATTCACAAGCATCGACAACGGCAATATTAATTTCCTTTTTGGTTCCCATGACAAACCTCCTTATATCGACCATCCTGCATCATGCAGATAGAGATGGGTAATATGCTGCCCGAGTATGGACAGTTTTCCTTGCCGCTAAATAGTAACCTCTACCACTCCTGTCGAAGGAGTTAGCTTTCCCAAATTTAGGAATTTCCAATGAGATAAACTCCTAACAAAAGATAGACTCCTGGCACTTGCAAGTAAATAGACACCGCCACAATCATCAAATATAAAATAAAAATATCGAGCTAATATTTTAATTAATAAAACTAATCCATTATTAACACATAAAACAGAATTTCATCCTGATTTATAATGAATGTAAGGTTTTTAATATCACAAAATGATAAATATCATCACATTTTATGTAAAAAAAGCGTTATTTATTCGCAATAAAAGATGTGCATTTGCGATGTTTCTAAGTGTCTCCTGCCAAAATAGCCAGGATTTTTACTACGGCAACGCGTTTATCCTGGGGAATAAGACTGAGTCACAACTTGAGGTACCAGAGTAATTCTCATATCATTCACCCATTCAATGACGATGTAATAAAACAAAATGGACAAATTCCCAGGCAATACCAGGATAGCCGTATTTTATCGGGATAATATTTTCAGGAAGATGATTTATCGGTTCTTTGAAGACGGTTTCCATTACCCCCAGGAGTCTATTCTTTTTAGTGACAATGTTGATGCACTATTCGCAACACTTTCGAATAATCCGCCAGATATCCTTATTAGCGAGTTTAGTTTTCTGTTTGGGCATAAGTCCTTTAACCGATTCATAAACGGCGATATTGATCGCAGCTGCAAGGCCTGCAATGTGCGGCGCGTCATTATTGTTCCCAACGCCAACCCATGGCTAATTCAATATATTATCGATATACAGTTTAGCGTCACCTTAAGCCTGTATGACAGCAGCGCCGAGCTGTATAAAGCGATTGCGTATCTTCAGCAACCCGACCCCAGCATGCCTTTTGTTTCCGCTTATCTGAAGGCACGTATGCGCAGCGCCGGCAAGCAGCGCTTTCCGCTTTCGCCAGGTGAACGGGAAGTTCTGCATATGATGGCCCAGGGCTATACGCTGAATGAAATCGCCCAAATCAAACACCGGGCGACCAGCACAATCGCCACGCAAAAACATAACGCGATGAAAAAATTGGGGGTTACCAGCAATAGCGAGTTGATGAAATATCTGTTGCTGATGGAAAACGCCAAATAGAGACGGGGCAGGCTCCCTGCCCGGCCCCATTACGGATAGATAATATTGAGGGTAGCGGAAGTGTTAATTTTCCCCTGAGTCACGCTTTGCGGCGCATAGGGATAGTAGTAGACAGCCATAGGAATGGTAAAGTTTTCGCTCAACGCACCGCCCGCCGCGACGCTAAAGATGGCCGTAGCGCTACCGCGGCTGGTGGTGGAGGTCGAGAAAGTCACCGGTATCTCCCCCGCTTCGCGTTTCACCACCCGCAGCCCTACGCCTTTGGCTGCATCGCTGCTGTTATCCACCAACACGGAACTGTCGCCGGACAGCAGATTATTGCTCGACAGAAACATCTCGATAGCCCGGTCAGAGGTATTATTCTGCGCCAGCGACTCACAGCGCATATTCAGGGTAAAAGGCGTCAGTCCCGGCTGACTGGAAGCGGTCACCTGACTGATGCCCAGGGTCGGCAGCGTCACGGTAAGCCCGGCGTTATCGAACGCGCAGGTGGTCAGCTTCGGCGCATACTTCACGATCATCGGCTGGCCGAACATATCACGGTTGTCATAGGGCCAGTTAAAACCGTTAAACAGCCACTGGAGGATCTTACCAATCTGGTTAATCGGCCACATGATGATTTCCCAGAGTGACAATCCGCTCATATCGCTGACGAACATAACATCGTTCAGGGTTGCGGTATCTCCGGTCAGAGCCGTCCCCGCCTTACTCACCAGAGTGAAACGTACGGTAAAACTGGTGTTCAGTTCCGAAGCGCTATGGCTGCCCCCCTTAGATAGGGTGGCATTGGGGTGTTCATCGGTAATTTCGGCGCGAACATTATATTTATTATTGCTGAATCCCAACACGGTGGCGTAGCTACTGTCCGTCGAGAGAATCGGCGTATAGGCGAATACGCTGTTGCCGGTTGAACAGTTAAAGCTTCCGGAATATTGCGTGCTGAAGGTTCCCGTCCACTCCGGCGTCGCCGGACTCAACTTATCGGAAAGATCGACATTAATCGGCGCGGCGTACTGGATACTCCCACTGGCGCAGGTGGCGTAGCTGGATGCGCTAAAGCCCGCCAGCACCACTAAAATCAATAGTCTTATCATGATGCTATCCCGTTTTTACTGGCAGTAAGAAGCGGCGTTGCTCAGCCCGTACTGCGGATGATTAATCACGCAGCCGCCGTTGCGTAGCCGGATTTTAAGCCGGATCGGTTGTGCGTTCGCCCGGATATAGAGCATGCTGGCCTGGCCCACAAATCCCACGGAATCGCCGCGTTCGTTAAAGACCTCGCTGCCAAACGGCAGAGGCTTGCCATCCGGTGCGGTGGCGCGCAATTCCCAGGCGCTGCGGCTATCCGTCTCAAAGCGCAGATAGTTCACCGCGCCGTCGTAAGGCACGCTGTTGGCCATATTGCCCAGAATCTCCGCACCGCTGCTGTTATCGGTTTTGGTCAATGTCACCGAATTCTTACGGTATGGCGTGGCGTAAGGCACCAGCGCCAGACCGTCGCTATTGGTCACGATGCTTTCATCACCGTTAACCATCAGACCGCGGGCCTTCGGCGCTTCGACGACCGTCATGGTGCTGCCGATTTCATTCGACGTCAGCAGATGCCAGGGAATTGCCACCAGGCTGCCGCGGCTGCTCAGGCCGCTCTGGCGATAATCGGAAGACTCGCTGTAAGAGGCCCCCAGCGTGGAGAAGCTGGCGCGGTATGCGGTATTGACACTCGCCATATTGCCGCCGCCGCGCTGATTACTGCCGGAAAGCGAATAGCTCAGGCGGTTAGAGGCCAAAGCGTTACCGCTCAGCGTGATATTACTCTGTTCGTAGTGCGAATCGGTGGCCGTCAGGCTGGTCGTCAGCCAGGCGTTGTTGTCGAACATCGAAAACGGCAGGTTGAGCGAAACATAAAAACGCGTCTCTTCGTCGCGATCGCTGTTTCTGACGCGGCTTGCAGATAGGGTATAGCTGGCGCGCCCCAGCCCGTTGGAGTAGCCCAGTTGATATTCGCGGCTGCTCTGGCTGGAAGTCCAGTAATCACGCTGGGTACCGGAAAAGAAGACGGTTCCCCAGCCGTCGGTCAGACGTTGGTTCAGGTTAAGCGTAAAGGTGTTCTTCGGGCGCGCAGCGCGCAGCGCATCCCAGGCGTTAAGATCCAACGCAGGCGCTTCGCCAAACCGATCGCGATAATCGTCGTACTGTTTACGCAAACGCTGGTAGCCTTCCCGCGAGTAGAGCGCATCGCTGAAGGTATAGTAGCCTTTAGTGGAATAGCGCCAGGCCGCCAGCGTAAAGTTAGTGGACGTGGTATCCACGAATTTACTGTAAGCAATGCGGAAACTCTGACCGCTGTCACTGTGGTCCTGAAGCTGAGTGCGGGCGTGAGTCACATCCACAGAAATCGCACCAACGGGCAGGTTCCAGCCCGCTCCCAGCAGCCCGGCCTGGTAGTTATCGCTAACGATGGTACCCGCGTAACCGGTCACCTGGTTATTAAAGCCATAGCGCAGAGTACCCTGAACAAAGGCGGGATCGCCGCCGATGGTGGTTTGATGTACCTTACCGGCCATTATGCTATATTCGCTCACCCCCTCTTTCAGCATGCCGGGCACCGCTGAGAATGGAACGGTAAAGGACTGCTCGGAACCATCTGCTTCACGGACCACCACCAGCAGGTCCCCCGCCGATCCGGTAGGCTGAATATTGTCCAGCGTGAACTGTCCGGGAGGCACGTTTTCCTGATAAATGGTATTGCCGTTCTGGATCACCTTTACCAGGGCGTTAGTACGGGCAACACCGCGTACGATCGGCGAAAAGCCCTGCTGGGAGTCAGGACGCATCTTCATTTCGGTAGAGAGCGCCACGCCGCGTATGCGCAGCGAGTCGAACAGATCCCCCGGGGTATAGAAATCGCCAATGGTCAGATTGGATTTAATCGCGGCGACAGGGCGGCGCAGGTAGCGGGTGTTATTCTGCCATTCACCATCCTGCCCCGAGGTTTTTCGCCACGAACTGCTGTCGCGAAACTGCCAGCCAAACAGATTAGCGCCGGATTCCAGCCCCGCATAAAAGTCATCATCGCTCTCTTTATTTCCGGTTTTGGCCCGGGTGTTGTAGTAAGTCAGGTTATAAGAGAGCATGAGCGCTGGCAGCCCTTCATCCCAGAACTGTGGCGCCACATAGCCCGCTTCCATGTGCGAAACGTACGCCTGGGGCACGGTCAGGCGAATACTCAGGGTACTGGCTTCTACATCCACTTTGCCGCCCTGTACCAGATCGTGCAGCGTAATCTGCCGTTGCGGATTTTTGGCATCGGCAAGCTTTGCGGTATCAATCCCCAACAGCGAAGCATCTTTCCAGGCCAGCCGGATATCATCGCGCTTTTCACCGAAAATCACGGCATAACGCCCCTTCCAGTTGCTGTTGACGTAGATATCCATCTCCTGGGTACCGGCGGGCATATCGTTATTCTCATAAAAGCGCGACAGATCGGATTCCCCCGACATGCCCGCCAGCAGACTGGTATCGAAGGTTACCGCGCCAGATTTCTGCGAAAGCAGCAGCGAACAAACGGCCAGCAGGCAAAGTCTGTTGTGTTTCCATTCCATGACGAGCTATTCCAGTCAGCGGACCACAAAAGATTTGGATTTATATGCACCTAAGTCATCGACGTACTTCACCTGTATGGTCTGCCCTTTCGCGATCGGGCGCTTCGCGCTGGCGCTGGCCTGGCTGAAGGGATTAACCATCACGGCATCATTCAGGAGCAGCTCTTTCCCTGAAATAGCAATATTGGCGACGGTAATATGGAACGGGCTGTTATTCACCAACCGGATTTCCCGGCTTTCGGCCTGGATCTCCATTTTCGTCAGCGCATCATCCAGTGAACCTCTTAGCGACAATGGACGGTAAAACAGCTTGATGCGCGACTTAATCGCCAGCTGTACGGTATTCTGATTTTTCAGGTTTTCCGGTACCGGAGGAATATCCAGAACATTCAGGTAAAAAACCGATTCGCGATCGCCTGGTAGCAATGCTGGCAGCTTTTTAATACGCAGCTGCTGGCCATTATGGCCGGACACTTTCACCACCGGCGGTGAAAGTAAAAAAGGCACTCGCGCGGTCTCCGGTGTAGAGTTAATATCTCCGTCGTCGATCCATGACTGAACCAGAGAAGGATCGTCACCGTTATTCACAAGTTGAACGATCACTTCCTTACTTTTTTCCGGATAAATAACCCGGGTGCCGTTAATCACGATATTTGCCCACGACGATCCCGTCGCCAGTAATAATGCGAACAGATAAACGATTTTTTTCATGGCACAATCCTGTAGCCGGATCCGTGGCCGGACCCGGCTATCTATTACAGATAGGAAATAGTGTAGGTAACGTTAGAGCTTAATTCGCCCACTTTGGCGGCTTCAGCGTTGGTTTTATAGTAATAAACATCCAGCATCAGGGTTTCTGAATCTGGTGCTGCTTTATTACCCAAAATATCGGTAACAAACGGCTGGTCCAGCTGAATCGGCGTGGACGATCCCGGCTTCGCCAACGAGAATCCGACATTACGCGCCACGCTGGTATCGCTTTCATTAACGGAATTATTTAGCAGATATTTTCCGTCGGTGGAAATATTATTGGCAGACGAGAAATAGATCTTCAGTTTCTGGCCTTCCGTTGCTGCTGCCGGAGAGCATCCAGAAAACGTCATCGAAAAGGATTTTTTATTTTTGGTGATAGGGCCTACTGTCGTTCCGGCATCCGTCACGGAAATCGGGGACAGCGCAACGGTAAAGTCTGCGCTTTTACCACCGTTAATCGTACAGGTCGTATCGGTAATCGCACCGCTAAAATTAATAACGCCACCCGCAGCATTATCGGCGGCCAGCGCATTACCTGAAACCAGTACAGCGGCCAGTACAGTAAGAGAGGCGAATTGTTTCACCATGACAAACTCCATTAACTATATATAATAAATGACATATTTTCCCTGAAGGATGCCATTAACATTACGGCTGTTCCCTCAGACCTACAGAATAAAAGGCTTAATAGCTTTACTACGTTTAACTAATGGCTTTCTGTTAACCGCGATTGTGTCTCCTTTTGTGCCACAATGTGTGAAGTGCGCATTACTCAAAGGTCGAAATAACTAACCAATTACATATGCTTCACATTCAGCATGCAGCTCTAACGAAGAGCTTTAACCAATAACCCAGACAAATCCCTCAGAAGATTCACTAGTCAACGACACCATAATGCCGTAAAAAAACACAAAACAAAACATTATTCTGTTTTGAATTAAATTTAAAGACTATAATCTTTAATTAATGCACTTATAAGAAATTTAATCTTTCTGTTGATTTTGTATACAGCATGTTTAATGTTTGAATAAATTATTTGCAATGGAATTTTCTATTGCAACAAATTGAATAACTTTACTCCTCTTGACCCGCGATTATATAGAATCGATACTGCCCACTCTTAATGTGGATTCTTATAAAGTTAAGATGGAAACTATGAAGTATCTCATTGATCTAAAAATGCTTTATGAAGTTGACACCGGTATTATCATGATCCATGGTGAAGAGGAATCTTCATTACGTTTATCTAATCAGGCATCGCGCCTGCTGTATGAACTTATCATTAATAATGGCCGTATCCTGGAACGCGACGACTTAATCAAAAAAGTTTGGGAGGATCATGGCTTCTCAGGCTCTTCTGTGAGTCTTAATGTTGCAATAAGCGAAATTCGTAAGGCATTCCGTAATCTTGGCCGCGATCCCGGTCTCATAAAGACCGTGCGCGGCAAGGGATTCATCCTTGCCGCGCATATTGAGCATCATACTATCCGGCCCCCGGTTTCCCAGCCACCAGAAGAATCGCCAGAACCGCTTCTTCCGGAAACAGGCGACAAGATTTATCCTAATCAAGAAAAAGGCATCGTCTTGTTACCCGTAATGTTACTGGTAATTCTTATCGCCGCCGCTTGTGCATTTCTGTTAATCGATAAGAGAGTTCAGGCATTTGATCGACTAGATATCTCCGATATTCACATGGTGGGCAAAGAGCGTCAGTGTACAATCTACCTGGTTGATAAGAATATGTACGAACCCGCCTCGTTTTATCTGAAGCGGATCAAGCAGGAACTGCATAACTGGAGCGTCGACTGCGACAGCCAGCCAGCAGATATCTACTTTTCACAATTTAACAAATCGCAGTACCAGAATTATTTTATCGGCGTCTGCTACACTCCGCAGGATACGGAGCAATACAGCAACTGTCTTTCCCTTAAGACGCTAACAGGGAGTTAAGCTATGTTAAAAAAATACATTATTATCAGCATGATCATGACATTTATCGTTCTGATCGCCGGGATAATTACGCTCTATACGCGTAGCGAACAGCGTCAGGATTTCCGCTGTCAGTCCGATGTCAGTATCCGTAAAATCCACTCGAGCGGCGATATCAATGAACTCAAGGTATCCACCTTTTTTTTATTCAATAACCCTCATCTGATTACGGTTATCCATAAGGGAATACTTAAAAGTGGCGATCGCGTTTGGATCATCGACCGAAACCTCCAGGTCAAGGTTGATAAGCTAAAAGGCAGCAATATCTACTATATTGTCGATAAAAAGATGACCAAGACTATGGATGATACCGCACCGCCCAATATCGTTAGCGAGATGATGCTTGACAGCGTAAACTACTTTTATATGTCCCGGATAAAGAAGAACTCGTTACTGATTCAGGGCTTTGTACTGCCAGTAATGATGTGTGTGGACATCGAAAGCGAATAACTGGTCTTTTCTTGCGGTATCACAGCGTAGCAATTCACTTATAAAATCCTCACTCCACAATTAAGATTTTTATTCTTTACCATCCGGTACGTAATCAGCTCATCTGTAATCCTTTCCCCCCGGAAAACCCAGAAATATCTTTCTGGCATTCCGGGACTAACTTTTTCGCACTAATTAATAAACAAAATAAAAACCTCTAATTAAATCAAAACAAAACTCACCTAACTCAAGTATATACTCAGATTTTTACTTTCGTAATAATAATGGGATGAAATTTTCCTCATTGCCTTGATTGTTTCTGGCTGCCTATACTCCGCCCGGAAAAGGGCAGTGCCTTTTTCTCAACAACTGGACTCATTTTTTAAGGACTAATTAAATGAAAAAATTGAACGCTATCGTTCTGGGATCTCTGCTGTCTGTTTCCGCCATTAGCGTTGCAAATGCTGCCGAAGCAACTGCAACCGCCACCTGGCAGGCGTCAGCAACTAAAGATAGTGATTCTGAGCTGGTCGTAACCCCGACTCGCGCCCTGAAGTTCGTCTACAGCGCTAACACTCAGTCTTTTAACACCGACACCGGCCTGTTTGATGTTGTGATTCGTGGCGATCACTCCACTGCCACCAGCTTCAAGCTGGAAGCGATGGTTGACGACACTGACAACACGCTGTTCAGCGTTGGTGGTACTCCCACCAAACTGAAAGTGGGCGCGCGTTGGGGCGGTAACGATCTGGGTTCCAAAACCGGCTCTATCAGCAATGGTTCAACCGCCTGGACCACGCTGGTTGACTCCGCCAAACTCTCCGGCCCTCTGGCTTCCCTGGCCTCCAGCGCAGGCGCAGCAGCGGGTACTGAAGTTACCGCTCAGAGCAGCTTTGACTTCTTCGTTGATTCTGCTGAAGACAACGCTGGCACTGCAGTGGACTTCAAAGACCTGACCAACAGCCTGTGGGAAGGCAAAGTCTCTGTCGACTTCCGCGCCACCTGGAGCTAAGACCTAAAACATGTACAGGGGTGCAAACCCCTGTTTAGGGAAATATCATGTTTATCCTGAAAACGATCGCCGCTTCATTATGCCTGGTCACTGCTTCCGCGCTGGCCGTTAACGTGGGTTCAGTGACCACTATTATTCCCGATAATGCCGAATCCATTAGTAAAGAGATTAAAAATGAGTCCGACGCCGCACGAGTTATCTCCATTAGCGTGCAGCGCATCAGCAGCCCAATGGACGAAGGTGTGGTTATCCAACCCGAATCGCCGGACGAAATTCTGTTAACACCAACCAGAATGATCATGCCCGCCAACGCCAGCAATATTGTGAAGTTTTATTATCACGGAAAGAAAGATGGCCTGGAGCGCTACTACCGCGTCACTTTTGTCGATGAAGGAATTACCGAAGATCAAAATGCCGATGCCGACAAAAGCGGACAGGGCATGACCCGCGCCGTGGTCAGCACCATTCTGGTCGCTCAGCCGCGCAACAAGAATATCGACTTCGATTATCGCGACGGAAAAATTTTTAATAAAGGCAACGCCGCCTTACGCGTTAACGCCACCGGAAAGTGCCTGAAGCGTACCCCGGAAAACCCAAAGAACCAGTGCGCGCAGAACTTTTATGTCATGCCGGAAACGTCCCGCGATATCAAACTTATTGACGTAAACGATAAAGATTTCCACCTGGGCCTCTGGGATTTAAAACATTTTATTCCGGTGAAATAGGAATAACCGCCACCACCGGCCATCGTAGGTACCGCCAGCCTCAGAACACCACCTGCCCCGCGCAGGCAGCGGGCAGGGACCTGGGCCCGGACGGGCTTCGCTTTCAATCGCGAATAAGTAAGGATACATGGTGAATAACAAATTCGTGTTGCCTGTGATAATCGCCTGCTCGCTGGGGCCATTATCCGCATCGGCACAGCCCTCTTACGGTTCAAAGGTCATTGGCAATTATCGCTTTCCGGATACGCTCTATAGCCTGATGGAAGAAGGGATCAAAATCCCCGTTTACCTGATTAATAACGGTACGGTAAGCGAAAAAGAGAAGGCTGCTGGCAACCGCTATGTGCGCATTGGCACCGTCACACTTTTTGTCGATGGCAACAAACTCGGCCTGCGAGAAGTGGAAGTTCAGGAGTCCGGCAACGGTATCCGGCTCTCTAAAGAAATGAGCACCCTGCTCCAGGGCATTGATAACAAGAAATTTAACGACCAGATGCAAATCCCGGTGAAGCCAGGTACCGCATTTCAGTTGGATCAGAAAAAGATGCGCCTGCTGCTGACGCTCTCCCAGGACGACTACGGGGTTCAGTTGCGTCCGCGAGAAGTGGATATCGACGCACCGGAATCCGACGATCTGAGCGGCACCTTTACCTACAACCTTGGCGCCTACCACACCCGCAGCGGCTACGGCAGCAACTGGACTTCCGGCTACCTTAATGCCCGTAGTTGGACATCTATGGGCGCCAGCCACCTGTTGATCGACGGTTCCGGCTATGTGAATAAAGACAGCCACGAGACCCAAATGAACGCCATCATGCTGGAGCGGGATTACCAGGGCATGCGCTACGCGGCCGGTTTGCTCAGCGGCTGGGCGATGCAGTCGGTCGCCAGCGTCAGCGGCATTTCTGGTGGCGAAGTTTACGGCGTTTCCGTCGGCAACCAGGCCAACTCGCGCAAGCGCGATAACACTCTGTCGCTGACCCCCATCGTGCTCTACTTCCCAAGTTCAGGCGAAGCGCGCATTCGCCGCGACGGGCAGCTCATTGGCATTCAGCGCTTCGATGTAGGTAACCACGAACTCGACACCAGCCAGCTTCCCTACGGAATCTACACCGTTGAGATCGAGGTGGTCAACGGCGGCCGAACCGTGTCCCGCAATATTTATACGGTCAATAAGCCCTTTTCTAACAATATTTCCCAGAGCCTGCGCTGGCAGCTATGGGGCGGGGTCTATAACCGCGATAAAGCGATCATCAACGTAGAAAAATACCGTAAGCACAAAAAAAGCGACGATAACACCTACTACTATGATTATGACACCCACCACAAGGACACCATGTCGCTGGTGGGCGCCTCGTTCGGTAAACGCAGCGGCATGCTGGACTGGAGCGCATCGACCTACATGATGCGCGAGCAGATGGTCGGCGAATTCTGGGGATCGCTAAACCTCAGCAGCTATATGTCGCTGAACTCTCAAAGCATGGCGGCATCGGACGGCACCTGGCGCGCCAACTACGGCGCTAACATGCGCCTGCCGTGGAATATCGGTTCGGTCTGGTACACCCACGAAAAGCTCTCCAGCGGCCGCTTCCTGGATCTCTATGAAAACAACGGCAATACCTGGGGCGCTACCTTTAACCTACCCTCTTTCGGTCTGCCGTCAGCGGGCAACCTGAGCCTGACGCGCCAGGAAGATAAGGCCTACCACTACAAACGCTACCAGGTGGACTTCTCGCAGGGGATCTATGCCGGACGCTACGGCTCGGCACGTCTACGGCTCGGCCTTTCCCGCTATGAGTATCTGAACGACGAAGAGAAAGATCGCTATGTGATGCTGGATTTCTCAATCCCTATCGGCAATACCGTCTCGGTGGGCGTGACCCATAACCGCGACAGCGGCACCGCCCTGAACGTTAACGCCAGCCGTCAGTTCGATGGTGACTACCTGAAGTCGGCCTCTGCCAACATCGCCAAAGCGTTCAGCAGTAATGAAGGACAGCGTGATATCAGCGGTGGCGGCAGCGTCAACTTCGACACCCCATGGAACAGCAACATTCTCAGCGTACAGAGCGGCACCAGTAAAGGCTGGAACGCCACCCTGACCAGCAGTGGCAGCCTCGGCTGGTCGAAAGAGGCCTTCGCCGCTGGCCGCGGCACTGAAAGCGCTGGCGTGATCGTCGACACTGGCCTGCAGGGCGACGACGCACTGACGCTAAAACTTAACGGGCGCAAAGAAAAACTGAAAGGCGGTAAAACCTGGGTATCACTGCCGGCCTATCAGAACTACGACCTGGAAGTCATGAACAGCGAAACCGGTACCGAAAGCTACGATATCGGCAGCAACGCCCGGCGCCATATTACGGTTTATCCAGGCAACACCGTGGTGATGAAGCCGAGCGTGAAAAAGATCGTCACACTGTTCGGCCGCCTGGTGGACGAACATGGCCAGCCGATCGGTGCCACTCAGATCAAAAACCACGTCGGTATTACCCGCACCGAACAGGATGGGCGCTTCGTGATCGACGTCGACAAGAACAACCCGATTCTGAGCATCGCCACGCCGGACGACAGCCTGTGCGAACTCCGGCTTGATATTGAGTCCAACCGCGGTGCGCTGTGGCTTGGGGATATTACCTGCGACAAAGGCAACTACGTATGGCAGGAAACTAACGGGATGATGGAACGCGACAATGAAAAAGCTATTCGCTCTTAATTTGCTGCTGCTGGCCGCCACTGCTCAGGCGGACATACAGCTCAACTATATCGCCATAAAAAACCCGGACCATACCGGCAGTAGTAACACTGCGGCGCTGTTTAACCTGGACAGCACCTCGGCGGCCTTTTTGCATGGCTCCTTTGAATGGCCGACGCTCAGTAACAAGGTTAATAACGGCATTATCACCTATATTCCGGATAACCTGTTTTCTGGCCCGGCGGGCAGCCCGCTAACCATTAATTTCTCAGTCAGCGGCTCCAGCGCCAGCCCGTTCTTTAAAGGAACGGCCTGCACCACCTGTAAAGGTTCCGGCGTCACGGCACTGAACAAATATTCTGACACCTCCATGGTGGTGCAGCCACCGATCCTGGAACCTGCTGCTGCATACGGACGCTGGGTGCTGGGCGACGGCTTCTTTAACTATCTGCAGGACGCCGCACCGGGCAACGAGGTGATTATCTCCTCCACCCCACAGGCCAATAGCGTCACCGGTAACAAAACCACCACCAACACGTTGCACAAACTGGGGAATATTTCCCTGACCAACAACCGCGAGCTGAATTTGGGCATCGACCCCATCAGCGGCGAAATCACCATTGTGGATAGCGCCACAGGCGAATCCTGTACCAAATATACCCGTAATACGGTTTCCGGGGTGCTGTGCAAACTGATGGAGTACACCTGGGACGGCGAAGATATCAGCGGTTATACCCCCGGCCTGTCGCTGGTCAACGCCAATATCAACCCGATACTGGAATCGCATATGGCCGGTAATACCGGGCTGGCAGCCGAGATGACCTTTGATGAGAAACTCTGGTTCGGTCTTTCCGGGGGAAGCCTGAACGGCGCCAATGATTTTGCGAAGAGTTTCTTAACTGCGCCGCTATCCAGCGGCGGCAAGGCTTATCTGAAGATCTTTCTACCGCGGGATCTGATCCTGAGCATCGCCCAGAAGGGGGACGGCGAAAATATTGGTAATATCGTTAGCCTGTGCCTTAACCCGGCCCAGAGTACCGTCGCCGCCGACTTCTGTTTCCAGCCTGGGGGCAAGATGAGCATCCAGCCTATCGAGCCAGGGCTTGAGATCCGCCCTGATAACCCGGACTACGCGCTGGATCCCAATGGTTTCGGCGGTTCAGGCAGCGGCGTTATCGGCGAAGGTCCGATTGAGATCCCTTACACTATTACCTATAGCGGCGCCCAGAGCGATGTCGCGGTGGCGGTAAACGTCAAAGTCACCGGCCCCACCCGCAGTCTGGACGGCACCGACTACTGCGCCTTTAGCGGAAATGGCTTTACCGTGCCGATTCCCGGCAACATGCTGGTCGGCAAGAGCCGGACGCTGATGGCCCATAACTGTAAAGGGGAAGAGATCGCCATTCCGGCTCCAGCCACCCACGGCGAAGAGTGGGATAAGGTTAACTCCGGGGTAACCGATATCTGGCTATGGAAAACACCGCTGGTTTTACAGTTCGTTATGGATAATCCGGTTTCCCAATTAACCTATGAAGGAAATAGCTGGTTTGGTGAAGTCACTGCTCAGGGAAGAATTGACGTAAGCGCATCCTGGGAATAATTCATGAAGATGAAAAAAATCCTGGCATTTATCGCAATAAATTTCTTCATTTCTTCTGCCGCAAATGCTTTAATTATTGACTCGCTGAACATCGATTTTTCGGCAGAAAGAAAAGTTCATTTTCAGTTAATAAAAAACAATAGCGAACAACGTAAGAATTATACGCTATCGATGGTGCAGGTCGATGTCCCAAGAGAAAAGGGTCATGAAACCGAAATCGAATCAGGGGAGCTGCTCTACTCCCCGAAACAGTTAACCCTGGGGCCGGGAGAAAGCGCAGGCTTTAAGTTCTACTACACCGGCCCACAGGATGACAAAGAGCGTTACTACCGGGTTAAATTTATTGAGACACCGCTCCAGGCCCACCCGGTGATCTCGAAGGGGAGGCGCATCCAGACCGACATTACCGTGTCGCTGGAAGCGATATTAATCGTCCGCCCCTGGAAGCGATACTTTCGATATAAATTTACCAACGGCGTGATAAGCAATACTGGAAACACCTATTTTAAATATGTTTCCTCTCGGGGATGTAGTAATAAATATAATGATTCAAAATACATCCCTCCGGGAGAAAGCTTAAGTATAGATAATAAGGATCAGGTCGCCAGAAGAATGATCGTATATGGTAAGAAGATCATATCGCTAACGACCTGTCCGTAATACCGCTTTCCTTTATATAAGGAAATTAATCTTTAGTATGCATTAGCATTTCTAAAGAATTCACTCAATCAGGAGAAATAAAAATGAAAGCTATTTCATTCGTTGAAGCTAAGGAAATCATCGGCGGCGCGGCTAACCCGTTCTACGCTCTGGTGAAAGGCGCCCAGCTGGGCTATGAAACTGGTGCCGGCATTATGGGCATGGTCGGCGGCGTTGTCGGCGGTATCCTGGGCGGCGCGATGGGTTTCCTCGGCGGCCTGGTCGGCAGTTACGATCCGGCTTAATTCACTCTCTGGACAATAAGGAATAATAAACAATGAACGTTATTAGTATTAAAAAAGCGAAAGAAATTATCGGTGGTTGGGATCCGTTTGCCGCTGCTATGCAGGGCGCCAGCGCCGGTTATGCCGCTGGCAGCCAGCTGCTGGGGCCGCTGGGTGGCACCATCGGCGGCGTATTCGGCCTGGTCGGCGGCTTCATCGGCGGCTTCCTGAGCGCTTAATGAGGTTTACCTGATAACAATGTGGCCCGCCTTAGGGCCACATTTTATTTTCAATGTCACGGAGCAGTATGTTTTCGCTTTTTCAGCACAGGAAACCGGGTAAAACGCCCCTGATTCGCCAACACGAATTTACCGAATGCGGCCTGGCCTGCGTCGCCATGGTCATGGGCCACTATGAACACCACGTCTCCATCAGTCAGCTACGCCGGGAACTCAGCGTCTCCGCCGAGGCAGGTACCTCCATGGCCGAGCTGCTGCAATTAGCCGAAGGCAAAGGCATGGACGGACGAGTGTTGCAGGGCGATGTCAAAGAGCTGCAAAACGTGCAACTGCCCCTGATCGCCTTCTGGCGCGGCAACCATTTTGTGGTGATTGTCAAAGCCGACAGTCGCGCGATTACCGTACACGATCCTGCCTGCGGCGTGCGACGCTACAGCTACCGCGAAGCGGCGAAGCTGTTTTCCGGCTTTGTGCTGGAACTAAAACCCAGGCCCGAATTTAAAAAGAAAAATCCTGACGATCGGCTAACCCTGGGCCATCTTGCGCACAAAACCGCGGGGCTGTTCCAGCGCCAGGCGCTGCTGTTCGCACTGTCGATCTTTACCCTGATTACCATGCTGGCGAGTCCCTCTTACGTTCAGCTTATTATGGACGAGGCCATCTCACGCAGCGACAGCGATCTGGTGATTCTGCTGACAGCGATCTTCGCCATCGTCTTTATCTTTGAGGTCATCGGCCGGTTCCTGAAGCAACTGCTGGAGATCTTTATGCGTAACATCGCCTATGACGATCTCAGCCAGTCAATTCGCGGCTATATGCTACGCACCCAGGCCCACTGGTTTCAGTCCCGCCCGCCGGGCATTGTGCTGGCGATAGAAAAATCGCTGCACGCCTGCGCCGACTTTATCAGCAACGGCTATGTTCAGCTGATCTACTCCGGGCTGATCGCCCTGACCAGTCTGATCTTTATGCTGTTCTACAACGTAGAGATCGCCCTGCTGACGCTGCTGATGATGGGTGTGTTCTTTATCATCCGCTTCTCGCTTATCGGTCCTTACCAGCGGGCGGTGGACGACTCCATCGAGCGTACAGCCCAATATGAATCCCTGCTGGTAGAAACCCAAAAAGGGATCATCACCCTTAAAGCCAATAATATGGAACGCGCCCGCGACGCCGTGATGGATAAGTCGATGCGCGAGCATATCGCGGCCCTGATGCGCAAAGAGCGTCTGCTGGCCCGCTTCGATGTCGCCTCACTGCTGGTGATTAACGCCGAGCAGTTGCTGGTGGTCTGCCTGGGCGCCTGGCTGATTCTTGAAGGCCAGATGAGCATCGGTATGCTCTATGCCTATATCAGCTACAAGCGCTACTTTTCCGATGCCATGGTGCAGGTCGCTCAAAAACTGCTGGATAAAAATGCTCTGAAAGGGCCGCTGGATCGCGTGGGCGATCTGCTCTTTTCCCCCACCGAAGCCAGTCAATTCGGCAAAACGCTGGTCACTTCGCCGGTCAGTATCCATTTCGACAACGTCTCGTTCGCCTGGCCAGGCCACGACAATCTGCTGCATAACATCACGATGACTATTAACGCCGGCGAGGAGCTGACTATTATCGGCCAGAGCGGCTCCGGTAAAACCACCCTGCTGCGCCTGATCTCTGGCATGCTGCAACCCACTGACGGGGAGCTGAACATTAATAAGACGCCGATCAACGAATGCGATCTCAGCTCGCTGCGCCAGCATGTGCGCATCGTCCACGCCGACGACATTCTGTTTACCGGCTCCATTCTGGAAAACATCGCCTGCTTCGACAGTAATCCCGATCGGGAACGGGTGATCGAAGCCTGTCGGATGGCGGAAGTTCACCACGTGATCGAGCGGCTTCAGCATGGCTATGACACCGCGCTGGTGCCTGGTAACTCCTTCTTTTCTGCCGGAGAAACCCAGCGTCTGGTACTGGCCCGCGCCCTGTATGGCCAGCCTAAGCTACTGCTGTGCGACGAGGTTACTGCCAACCTGGATAAAACCACCGCACAGCGGGTACTGGCTAACCTGCGCTCGCTGGGGATCGGTCTGGTCTTCGTCACCCACTCTCCGGAAGTGATCGACAGTCGCGGACGCTGCTATGTAATGGAGCGCGGCCGCCTGCGCGACATGGAGGGAACACCATCGTGATGCTGCTGCCCCGCTTCTACGCCCGGCTCTGCGCCCGGCGGGCCGAACGCACCCTGACCGGCGAACGGATCGGACAGAACTACTGCCACTTTATGGACTGCACGCCCGATCGGATGCCGCAGGACTTTCTGCGTCAGACGATTTATGAGCAGAGCGGCTTCGGCTTTATCGAGCAGATTATGCCACCGACCGCCTGGCCCAAAACTCTGCGCGGCGATTTGCGTCAAAGGGTGGCCGCCTTCTGCGAACAGAGCGCGTTATTCAGCCAGCGCCGCACCCTACTACTGACTCTGCAGTGGTCGGGGCTGGGGGTGATGTTGGAAGCCCTGATGGCCGTGGCACCTCCCGGAATTCGCTTCCGTTTTATCACCCGCCATCCGGTGTTGCTCAAACTGCGGGACGCTTTCCCCGATCGTCGCGCCGCCAGTCCGTTCGCTGCCGACGCCAGCCAGATTACCGTGCTACTGGTGGATGAACGCCTGCCTGAAGCTCCGCTGTTTCCTGCCCAGGTAGATAAACATCGCCTGTGGCTGACCGATGTTCCCACCGCGGCGCTGGCTCGCCACGGCTATGATATACGCACCCTGGTGCCGGAACGCTCCCTGCACGATCCGGACTTTGGCCTGCACAGCCACCGCTATCCGGCCTCCGACTACCGCCTGGCGGCAACGGAAACCCTGGGGGCCGTGCGTAACACGCCCGCGCTGTGGAGCGCCTGGGACTCCCTTTCTGTTCTTTACCATGGATGATATGACGTGCAGCTAAAACAACGCAGTCGACGGAATCGACCGCTGATTCCCCGGCACTTCTCCCAGAGCTATAAGATTAATGCGCCGCGTCTGAAAACGGTGCTGGCACTCTTTTCCTCTTTTTTTCTGTGCCTGCTACTGTTCGCTGTGATGTTCGATTTTTCAGAAACCACCCTGGCGCGCGGAGTGCTTATCCCCGGTCAGGGAGACGTGGAGGTCCGTGCCAGAGAATCGGGCACCATCGTCGACTTTATGGTGCGCCCCGGTGACTACGTCAAAGAGAACGACAAACTGTTTACCGTCTCTCAGGACTACGGCGGCAAGCAGGGATCGGTGGTTACCTTCGATCGCCAGCAAATGGAGGAAGAGAAAGCACGCAGTGAAATGCGGGTTAAGGCTATCGAGACCTCCATCAAGGCCTATAGTGATAACCTGGTGCGGCAGCTGAAAATTACCAACCAACAGATCGCGGTTTCGCGTCAAAAGGTAGAAAAGCTGCGCGCTCTGTTGAAAAATAATCAGGAAACCTATGTCGCCTGGAAAAAGATGGCGCAGAAGGGTTATGTCTCGAAAGCAGATCTCGACCAGAGCCATAATGAGATGCTGAACGCTCAGGTTAACCTGACTCAGGAAGAGAGCACTATCCTGGAGCTGGAGGCGCGCAAAAACAGCCTGACCGACAGCACCCAGGCGCAGATAGACTCGTTGAGCGAAGAGCAGCTGTACGTTAAAAACCGTATCAGCGAAATCGCCCGTAACCTGTCGAGCCGCGGTAGTTCAACCATCTCTATGCTGGCCCCAGCCAGCGGCTATGTGGTGGCAATTAACTTCCCTCCAGGTCGGGCAATCACACAGAATAACGAAGTGGTGGTGGTGATCCGCAAAAATGAAGCAGCCACTATGGAAGGCTACCTCTATATTCCCGCCCTGGGCGTGGGGCGCGTTAACAAAGGGGATAGAGTGAAAGTGCGCTTCGACTCCTGGCCAGTGGATAAGTATGGTTCGGTGGAATCAACGCTGTCGGACTTCTATGAGGTGAATATCGACCCGAAATCGGCGCTGATTCCGCTTCAGGAGGGGCAAAACTACTATCTGGCCAAAGTACAGATGCCCTCCTGGTTTACTGACCCGGAACATCATAAGCGCATGCTACGCGGCGGCATGACCATTAACGCGGATATCGTGATAGACCGTAAACCGCTGATCAATATGTTGATTGCACCACTGGAGCGAGTGCGCAAACGCTTTATAGAGTGACCCGATATTTTACTGTGTTGCTTGTTGCTACCTTTGCCAGGCCTATGCCTGGCTTTTTTTGGCCGCCCCGCAGGCGCGGCCAACTCAGGCTACTGGCAGGCCACCAGATTTTTCATCTGCTGTTCATCCGGCATACCCACAATCTGTTGCAACACGCGATCCTTATTCAGATAGTAGATGGCCGGTGTCCCATTGGCACCTAACTCCTCCATCAATCGCTGGTTATTCTGGATCTGGTTAAAGATGGGGCGCGGCGTCTGTTCCAGCCTGGGTGGCTTCACCTTACCGTTCGAATTTTCGAAATCGCGCCAGGCCTTGTTCGGGTCCTTCGCTCCCAGAATCGCTGCCGCATGCAGGGCGCTGTCCTGACGGATCACCCCCACCAGTTGGGTCTTAATACTGATTTTCTGCTGCTTAACCCAGGGCTGAGCCTGATGCCAGAACTGGTTGCAGTACGGGCAGAAAGGATCGGCGAACACCACCACCTGACAGGCCGCAGATTGACTGCCCTCCTCCAGACCAGGGGCGGCCTGGAGCCTCTTCCACATCTCGCGTCCTGCCGGAATGTATATCTCATCATTAATGATCTTTTCACTCAGGTTGTTGCCCTTAGCATCATAGATGTAGCCGGAAATGGCATGCTTATTATCCGGGGTCAGAAAAATGGTCACGCCGGTATCCTGGTATTTTCCCAGCCAGCCTTGCACGCCGCCGGGGGCGGTAAAGGGCTTAATAATCTGGATACCCTGCTTTTCAAACTGCTGCACCGGTTCGGGCAGCGGCTGGGTGGCGGCCAGGGCATTCACGCCCATCAGCATCGCGCCCACCGCGACGAAAAATTTGTTCATTGCTACTCCTTAACGGAACTCACGCAGATAGGGAAATCGTTGATCGTGTGACTTCAGCGTCAGCTATTCCCTGAACACGCAGTTTGTCAGATGTATTCGCCGTCGCGGCCAGGGGGGTTCGTGGCCGTGGGGAAACGGCGCCCGGCGCGCCATCAATACAGGAAGCAGCAGTGCCAGCAGGCCGGGCAGCAGCACAATGGCGTCAAAGAGCAGGGGCAATGCCGAAAACAACGAGTGAGCGCTAAGCTGGCAGGGCGAGAGCGCCGCAGGCAGCGGCTGTTTATCCTCAGGAATTTGGGCGGCATGGATAACCCCCGCCGCAGTGATTTGCAGATCGCGCAGCACGCCAGCGCGCTGGGTCAGGCAAATCATCATCGCAATGCCGGTCAGTACCAGAAACGCCAGCGCTTTAAGCTGGCGTCGTTGCTGAAAAGATGAAGGATTGAGGGTCGTCATGGCGCTAAGCATAGGAATAAGCCATAAGCGCGGGCAAGGCGAAATTTGTAAACAAGTCGCTTCTCCTCGCCCTTTCCTCGTGAGCAGCTTACCCCGCCAGCGGTACATCTCCCGCCGCCAGGCGCAGATAACCGTGATTGCGATTCAGCAGATCGTGCGCCCGCCAGGCATCCAGTCCGGTCAGCACCATCAGAATGGCCGTCTTGCAGTGGTTGTTACAGGCGGCCAGCGCCGTTTTGGCCGCCGCACGCGAACAGTCCGCGGCTTCCATCACTATCGCAATCTGACGCTCGCTACAGCGATCGCCAGCGGGCTCCAGATCCACCCGCAGGTTGCCGTATACCCGACCGCTGCGCACCGCCAGCCCGGTGGTCACCATATTCAGCACCAGCTTCTGGGCAATGAGCGCTTTCGGATTGCCAAAGCCCGCCACCACTTCCGGCCCGGCTTCGGGCACCACCACGATATCCGCCAGTTGGGCGGCTTCGCTCTGGTGCGTTGCGCTAATGACCGCCGCCGGCGCGCTCATGGCCCAGGCGTGACGCAGTGCGCCCCAGACCCAGGGAGTTCTGCCGCTCACGGTCAGCCCCACCAGCATATCGTGCGGGTTAAAACCGATAGCTTCCAGATCCCGCGCGCCGCGCTCATAATCCATGGCCGCTTCCATCGAAGTATTCAGCATGGCTTCTGGCCCGCCAGCCAGCAGCGCCACCACCGGACCACCGGCCCCGGGAGCATACTCGGCTGCCGCCAGCATGCCCTGGCGGCCTGAAGCTCCGGCCCCCACCAGTACCAGACGCCCGCCCCGACTCACGGCCGCGGCGGCGCTATCCACTAACCGCGCAATATCAGGGAGGCAGGGAGCGATAGCGCTGGCGATCTGCATATCTTCCTGATGGATAACCGCTAACATATCCCCGGTGGACAGCCTGTCGATCTCCGCCGTCCTGGCATTGCGTCTTTCCGTAATCTTATCGTTCAGCCTGTTGCTCATAACCACCTCCTTTGTCGTGACTGCCCCTCACTATAAAGAATTTCCTTATACCGACATGCGAATGCGGTCACGAATACTCAGCCCTTTCTGCGCTATTTGCGGGCTGACGCACAGGCTGAATCGCAATCAGCCATTTCCGGTTCGACTTTCAGAACGCCCCACTGCCGGTATAATTAGCTTTTTATACTGTCCACCGGGGCGTCGATGAGCGATTTGCAGCAACTCCAGGAACAGCGCCCAATGAAGCTAAGCACGGCAGTTACGCTGATGGTCTGTAGCGTGGTGATCTCGGTTCTGCTGGTGGTGTTCACCCTCTACTTTATTCAGATTGGCCGCGCCACCCACGATGGCGTGAAGGAGACCGCCCTTGCCGTCGCCCGTACTCTGGCCAACGCGCCAGAGGTCAGACGCGGTCTGAGCCACTCCCCGCAGAGCAACATTATCCCGCCCCTGGCGCACCGGGTGGAGCAACGCAATGGCCTGCTCTATGCGGTGGTCACCGATATGCGCGGCATTCGTTACACCCATCCTAATCCTGAGCTTATCGGCAAACGCTTTATCGGCGACGATCTGACGCCAGCGCTGCAGGGTAAAGAGAATATCGCCGTAAATAGCGGCGTGCTGGCCCAGGCGCTACGCGCTTTTACCCCGGTCTATGATGAACAGCATCGTCAGGTCGGCGTGGTGATTGTCGGCCTTTCCCTGAGCGGCGTAGCCGAACAGATCAACCACAGCCGCTGGAATATCCTGTGGGCGCTGCTGTTCAGTATTCTGGTAGGGGCGCTGGGCATCTGGGCGCTGGTGCGGGTGCTGAAACGCATTCTGTTCGGCCTGGAGCCTTACGAGATCTCCCGCCTGTTTGAGCAGCGCCAGGCGATGCTGCACTCCCTGAAAGAGGGGGTTATCGCCGTGGATGCCCGGGGTCGTGTCTCGCTCATCAACCATGCCGCTCGTCAGATGCTGCTGTCTACCAGCGCCAATGACGCCCATGCCCCGTTACTGGATGGCCTGAACGAGGTGCTGAAAAGTGGTCAGGCCCAGCAGGATCGCGAGGTCAACGATTATGGCCGCCTGCTGCTTAGCAATACCGTGCCCGTGCGCAGCAATAACCGGATTATCGGCGCCATCTGTACCTTCCGCGATAAAACCGAAATCGACCGGCTGACCCAGCGGCTGGACGGCATGGTCAACTACGTCGACGCGCTGCACGCCCACTCCCACGAGTTTATGAATAAGCTGCATGTCATTCTGGGTCTGCTGCATATGAAGCGCTACGACAAGCTGGAGCAGTACGTTATTCAGACCGCCAGCCACTACCAGACCGATATCGGCGCCATTCAGCGTCAGATCCGCTCGCCGGTGGTGGCCGGTTTTCTGCTGGGTAAGATTGGCCGCGCCCGCGACGCCGGGCACAGCCTGACGCTGGCGGAAGAGAGCCGGGTGCCGGATAACCCCAACGAACAGCAGGTGGCCACGCTGGTTACCGTGCTCGGTAATTTGATCGAAAATGCGCTGGATGCCATGGCTGACCAGACGGAAGGCGAAATCGGTCTGCTGCTGCATTATCAGAACGGCTGGCTGAACTGCGAAGTCAGCGATGACGGTCCCGGTATCGGGTCCGGGCACATTGATTCCATTTTCAATAAAGGCTACTCGACCAAAGGCCATAATCGCGGCGTGGGGCTGTTTCTGGCCCGCCAGCAGTTAGAAAATCTGGGCGGAACCCTGAGCGTGGAATCCGAACCCGGCGTCTTTACCCAATTTTTTGCCCAAATTCCCTGGAACAGTGAGAGGAGCAGTACGTGATAAATGTTTTAATCGTTGATGATGACGCCATGGTGGCGGAACTGAACCGCTGCTATGTCGCCAGAGTCCAGGGATTTCACTGCTGCGGGGTCGCCTCCAACCTCGATCAGGCGCGGGAGATGCTGAACGATCCCGCCCTGGCGGTCGATCTGGTGCTGCTGGACGTTTATATGCAGCAGGACAGCGGGCTGGACCTGCTGCCGGATATTCGCGCCACCGGCCGCCCTGTCGATGTGATCATGATTTCATCGGCTTCCGACAGCGCCACCGTTCAGACTTCGCTGCACTACGGCGTGGTGGACTACCTGATCAAACCCTTCCAGTTTCCGCGCTTTGAAGAGGCGCTCACCGCCTGGCGGGATCGCAAAAACCAGATGGACAGCCACGACTACTACGAGCAGGCGGATGTCGATCGCCTGCTGCACGGCGGCGCGCCAGAGGTCGCAGACAGCCGACGGCTGCCAAAAGGGCTGACGGCTCAGACCCTACGCACTCTGTGTCAGTGGATTGATGCCCACCCCCAGAGCGAATTTTCCACCGACGAACTGGCTAACGCGGTGGGCATTTCCCGGGTTTCCTGTCGTAAATATCTGATCTGGCTGGCGCAGATTAATATTCTGGATACCAGCATCCACTACGGCGCCACCGGCCGACCGCTCTACCGCTACCAGGTCCAGCCCCAGCATATCGGGCTGCTTAAGCAGTACTGTCAGTAAGGCGGTAGTCGTCGTCAAGTAGCCGAAAACGGAACTGGCGGGAAGAGGAGAGAATCACCCGGCGATCCCGGGTGACGAAAATAGCTTCGATATCCGGTCGCTCCCGCAGGGCGGCACAGCCCTGGCTCACCCCCATACCGTAGATCAGGGTGGTCCAGATATCGCCATCGATAGAGTCGGCGGAAATAATGGTGACGCTATCCAGCTCGTTATCAAGGGGATAGCCGGTACGCGGGTCAAGGATATGGTGGTAGCGCTGACCGTCCTGCTCAAAGTAGCGCTCATAGGTGCCGGAAGTCACCACCGAACGATCCCCGACCTCCAGCGCGCCCACCAGCGCATCGCCCCCGGCAAACGGCCGTTTCAGCCCGATGGACCAACCGCTCCCCAGGGTCTGAACATTGCCGCCCAGATTAATCACCCCCCGAACCACCCCTTCCCGACGCAGAAAATCGCGAACCCGATCGGCGATATAGCCTTTGGCGATAGCCCCAAGGTCGATCTCCATACCGGGCCGGGCCAGCATCACGCTACCCGCGGCCTCATCAAGAAGCACGGCGTCGGGCCGGGTCAGCGGCAGCAGTGCGCTCAGTTCGTGAGCGGGGGGCACGCTATCGCCCCGAAAGCCGATACGCCAGCGTTTTACCAACGGGCCAATGGCGAGATTAAAGGCGCTGTCCGGCAGCAGACTGGCGGCCCGGGCACGGCGAATTAGCTCAAACACCGGGCGGCTGACCGCCACCGGATGATGTCCGGCTGCGTGGTTTATCGCCATCACCTGGGAGTCGGCGCGATTCACGGTCAGCAGATCTTCGTACTGTTTAATCAGCCGGAAAACGCTGGCCGCCAGCGCTTCCCGGGGTTTCGCCAGGGTGAGGCGGACCGGCGAGCCCATCAGTACCGCCGCGTAGTGCCAGTGACCGTCGTTGTGTGGCATAGCGAGCTCCCTGTTGTTTGCCTTTGCCCCTCACCCAAGCCTCTCCCCGTATTTGCCCCTCACCCCAACCCTCTCCCCCCAGGGGAGAGGGAGTTAGATGGTGCGGTTTTCCCCCTCCCCCTTTGAAGGAGAGAGTCAGGCGTGCGGTTTTCCCCCTCCCCCTTTGAAGGAGAGAGTCAGGCGTGCGGTTTTCCCCCTCTCCCTTTGAAGGAGAGAGTCAGGCGTGCGGTTTTCCCCTCTCCCTTTGAAGGAGGGAGCCAGGCGTGCGGTTTTCCCCCTCTCCCTTTGGGAGAGGGCCGGGGTGAGGGATCAGTCCCCGGCCTTCGCATGCGCAGCGGCCTGATGCCCGGCCAGCGTACCGAAGATAATAATATCCGCTACCGCGTTACCGCCAATGCGGTTGCCGCCGTGAATGCCCCCTACCACTTCCCCTGCGGCAAAAGCGCCTGGAATAGCCCGCCGGGATGTATCCAGCACCGCGGTATCGGTATCGATAGTCACGCCGCCCATGGTGTGGTGCACCCCAGGCGCAATACGAATGGCATGGAACGGCCCGGCGTTCAGGGGACTACGCAGCGCGGTCTTACGCCCGAACTCCTCGTCCTCCTGGCGCTCGACAAAGCCGTTGTAGCGTTCCAGGGTCGCCACCAGGCGCTGCGGATCCATCCCGGTTTTTTCCGCCAGTTCCACGGCCGTACTGGCGCTGGTCACAAGCCCCCGGGCGATATATTCATCGGCGGCTTTGTTACTGGCGCGCACGTGTTCGTCGAACACCACATAAGCATATTTTTCCGGCAGCGCGATAATCTGCGCCGAGACCTTATCGCGGGTCTCCATTTCATTATAGAAACGACTGCCCTGCTGATTGACCAGGATGGCGCCGCCACCGCGAATCGCTTCGGAAATCAGATAAGAGGTGGACTGCTCAACGGTGGGGTGGATCTGAATCTCGCCCATATCCACGGTACCGGCGCCAATCTGTTCCAGCAGCGCAATACCGCTACCGGTGGCCCCTTTGTGGTTGGTGGTGACAAAGCCTGCCAGATCCGGGCGGTATTTCACCACCATCTGGCTGTTGGCGCTAAAGCCGCCGGTGGCGACAATCACGCTGCGGGCTTCAACGGTGAGCGTCTCACCCTCCTCATTCTTCAGGGCCAGACCGCTGACCCGACCGTTATCCATCAGGATTTCAGTCACCGAGGTATCCAGCATCACCGCGATACCGCGTTTATTGATATTGCGTACCAGGCCGCTAATCAGGTAGCCGCCTACCGCGGAACGGTCGCGCGGACGGTGGGTGCGGTCAATGCTCATTCCACCAGTAATGGTGATGTCATTCAACATAATGCCGCGTTGCGCCAGCCACTCAATGGCCTGGGGAGCGTTTTCCACAAAACGGCGCAGCAGTTCGGGGTTGTTCTTGTTCTGGCCGCCTTTCAGGGTCTCCTGATAGAACAGCGCTTTGCTGTCGTGAATCCCTTTCACCCGCTGGAAGCGGGTCTCGGCGGCGTTCATCCCCACCGACGCCTTAATGGTGTTACCGCCAATCGTCGGCATTTTTTCGACGATAAGTACGCGACTCCCCTCGTCGTGAGCCTGAATGGCCGCCGCCAGCCCCGCGCCGCCGCTGCCCACGACCACCACATCGTAGCTCTGGGGCTGCGGATCGCCGCCCTGCTCTGCCGCCAGCGCCTTACCGGACTGAATCATCGCTTTCGATACCGCCTTTTTCACCGCTTCGCTCTGGCTGGTGGCGCCGGAAATAGCATCGACGTGCGGAGTGTTGGCATCCAGAATCCGTTCGCGGATCTCTTCAAAGCTGGAGGTAAAGGCCACATCCCGATCCGGACCGGAGGCCAGAGCGATATCGGCGATGCGATCGGTTTCCAGAGTCACGTCGATCACCAGCGATTTAGCCTCATCCTGAACCGTTTCGCTGTACAGGCCGGGCTTAAACTTCGATTCGCCCATGCTCATGTCGCGAATCATGGCCTCGACCAGCGAGAAGCGCCACAGCGGCTCAGGGATATTGAGCGCCGCCCGCTGGGTGCTGTCGATAAACAGTTCCGGCGCCTCGCCGCGGGCAATGCGATCGGCCCAGTCTGGATAAGCGATGCAGGCACGCCCCACCGCCACCATATCGTAGCCGCGATCCAGCGCCATCTGAGCGTCGGATTCAGTGACCACATTCCCCACCCCAATCACCGGCAGTTGCGCCAGGCTGGCGGAACGCTGCGCCACGAATTTCTCAATAAGCGGCGTGGGATCTGCGGTATCGACGATAGATCCACGCAGGGTGTAGCCCATGGAGAAGTGCAGATAGTCCAGCCCGCGTTCGGCCAGCTTTTCCATCAGATACAGCGTATCGTCGAAGCGAATGCCGGGGACTTCCAGCTCTTCCGGCGAGAAGCGATAACCGATGATAAAAGCGTCGTCGGCGTACTGGTTCACCATCTTATGGGTGATATCCAGCACCGCCAGCGGGAAGCGGGCGCGGTTATCGCGGCTACCGCCCCATTCATCATCGCGCTGGTTAGAGTTCGGGGAGTAAAATTGCTGAATCAGATAGGTATTGGCGCCGTGCAGCTCAACACCGTCAAAGCCCGCCTGAATGGCACGCCGTACCCCATCGCCAAATTTACCGACCATCGCGACGACGTCATCGCCGGTCAGGGCGGCCGGGATCACGGCGCCGTCGCGCGGTGCGGCCAGGGCGCTCGGCGCTACCGGCGTACGGCCACCAATCAGCATCGGATCCACCATGCGACCGCCGTGGTAGATCTGCAAAATCGCCCGGGAGCCGCGGCCGTGAATGGCATCGACGATCCGCGCCAGACCCGGGATCTTATCGTCGCTGTCGATCCCCAGTGCGCCCGGGAAGGCCGGCCCCAGAGAGTCGACGAAACAGCACTCCACAATAAGGGTTCCGAGGGTGCCAGCCCGCGCCCGGTAATATTCCACCAGTTCGCTGGTCACCGTGCCGTCGTAATAACCGGTACAGGTGGTCATAGGGGCCATGACCAGGCGGTTTTTCAGCTCAGTTCCGTTAGGTAACGTAAAAGGGCTGAATATCTCCCGATGACTGTTCATAAAGAAAACTCCAAACTTTTAAAATTTAAACCTGATAATTCATGAGCGACGCTATTCTGGTTATGTTTTTTTGCCGCATTTAACGCCATTAATATAATTGTATTTTTAGTTACTAAAGCAATTACATTAGTTAAAAAACTATTGAATAATGGCAATAACACAACTACCTCAAAAGCATTATATTTTTAATATAAAGTGTTTACAATCTATTAAATATGTAAACTTTTTAATTACCTGGTCGCTTTATCACCAAAAACAACAATCACAATAAAAACAATAAGATAAAACCACAAGCCCTCATACGCCGCTAATTAGCAGCCGCTTATTCTGATAGATACACCAGAAAAAACCATAATCCTATAGGGTTATTTTTATTTTACCTTGCGCGCTATTGGTTGTATTTTATTGATGGCGATCAACAGACCGCGCATTGAAAAATGCATGATGGAGATATCAAATATTTAAATTCAACGCTGCGCTTTTGGCGCTGAATTAGCGTGGGCCAGATTCTTATTTATTGTCATTTAGAAACTAAAGAAAGTTAAATAACTAAAAAAACCCAATAGCATCTGGTCGCATAACCGAATTTTTAACCACTTACAGACCTTTCATATGAACGCAAAAACATCGATACCGCCTGCCGCTGCGGGAAATATCACCAGCGGCAACGGCAAACGCCTGGTGATGATGGCACTGCCCTTTATCGTCGGGCTACTGCTGTTCTTCATCCCGGTGCCGGAAGGGCTTCCTCCCCATGCCTGGCACTACTTCGCCATCTTCGTCGGCGTGATTGTCGGTCTTATTTTCGAACCGCTGCCCGGGGCCGTTATCGGCCTGACCGGCGTGGTGATCATCGCCCTTGGCAGCCAGTGGCTGCTGTTCAGCCCCGAACAGGTGGCGGCGCCGGGCTTTAAAATGGCCGCCAGCTCCTTTAAGTGGGCGGTCAGCGGCTTCGGCAACTCCACCGTCTGGCTGATCTTCGGCGCCTTTATGTTTGCCGCGGGCTACGACAAAACCAACTTCGGCCGCCGCCTGGCGTTAATCCTGGTGAAATATCTGGGGCGCCGCAGCCTGACTCTGGGTTACGCCATTACCCTGGCCGACCTGCTGCTGGCGCCGTTTACCCCTTCCAACACGGCACGCAGCGGCGGAACCATCTACCCGATTATCGCCAACCTGCCGCCGCTGTACGGCTCTAAACCCAACGACCCCAGCGCCCGCCGTATCGGCTCTTATCTGATGTGGGTGGCGATTACCGCCGCCTGTATCACCAGCTCGATGTTCCTTTCCGCGCTGGCCCCTAACCTGCTGGCGCTGGCGCTGGTGAAAAGCATTGTCGGTATCGATATCGCCTGGGGCACCTGGTTCCTGGCCTTTCTGCCGCTGGGGGTACTGCTGATACTGACCATGCCGCTGCTGGCTTACTGGTTCTACCCGCCGGAAGTTAAGGTCAATAACGAAGTGCCGCTGTGGGCCGCCCGCGAGCTGGAAAAGCTGGGCAAACTGTCGCGCAATGAGATCCTGCTGCTGGCGTTTGTCTGCTGCGCGCTGGCGATGTGGATCTTCGCCACCAGTTGGATTGAACCGGCCATGGCGGCCCTGCTGATCATCGGTCTGATGCTGTGGACCGGGGTCCTGCAGTGGGGTGATATCACTGGCAATAAGGCGGCCTGGAATACTTTCGTCTGGTTCGCCACCCTGGTGGCGCTGGCCGATGGCCTTTCCAGCACCGGCTTTATCGGCTGGCTGGGCAAAGAGGGCGGTGCCCTGATGGGCGGTATCTCGCCCGGCACCGCCACCATAGTGCTGCTGCTGGCTTTCTATCTGCTGCACTATCTGTTCGCCAGCACCACGGCGCACACCACGGCGCTACTGCCAGCCATGCTGACCATCGCCGCCACCATTCCCGGCATCAATATGCAGGTGTTCTGCCTGCTGATGGTCACCTCGCTGGGGGTAATGGGGATTATCACCCCTTACGGCACCGGCCCCAGCCCTATCTACTACGGCAGCGGCTATCTGCCCGCCAAAGATTACTGGCGGATGGGCACCATTTTCGGCGCCATCTTCCTGGCGGCACTGCTGTTCATCGGCTATCCGTGGATGTCCATGATGTTCTGATTTGTACTTTTAAGGCCGCCCGTTTACGGCGGCCCATATCAGTGAGAGAGCTATGTCGAATAAACCGTTTTTCTATCAGCCCCCCTTCCCGCCAGGCAAGGACGATACCGAATACTATCTGCTGACCCGCGACCACGTGAGCGTGGCGGAATTTGACGGTAAGCCGGTGCTGAAAGTGGCCCCCCAGGCGCTGACCCTGCTGGCCCGCCAGGCCTTCCACGACGCCGCCTTTATGCTGCGTCCGGCCCATCAACAGCAGGTGGCCGCCATCCTGAACGATCCCGAAGCCAGCGAAAACGATAAATACGTGGCGCTGCAGTTTCTGCGTAATTCGGAGATCGCCGCCAAAGGGGTACTGCCCACCTGCCAGGATACCGGCACCGCCATTATCGTCGGTAAGAAAGGCCAGCAGGTCTGGACCGGCGGCGGCGATGAGCAGGCGCTGACCCGCGGGGTGTACGACACCTATACCGAAGATAACCTGCGCTATTCCCAGAATGCGGCGCTGGATATGTATAACGAGGTGAATACCGGCACCAACCTTCCCGCGCAGATCGATCTCTACAGCGTGGACGGCGACGAGTACAAGTTCCTGTGCATCGCCAAGGGCGGCGGCTCGGCCAACAAAACGTACCTGTACCAGGAGACCAAAGCGCTGCTGACGCCGGAAAAACTCAAGGCTTTCCTGGTCGGGAAGATGAAAACCCTGGGCACTGCCGCCTGCCCGCCCTATCACATCGCCTTTGTGATTGGCGGCACCTCGGCCGAATCCACCCTCAAGACCGTGAAGCTGGCCTCGGCCAAATACTACGATGCGCTGCCTGACGAGGGTAACGAACACGGCCAGGCCTTCCGCGATCGGGCGCTGGAGCAGGCACTGCTGCTCGAAGCCCAAAAGCTGGGGCTCGGCGCCCAGTTCGGCGGTAAATACTTCGCCCACGATATCCGGGTGATTCGCCTGCCGCGTCACGGCGCCTCCTGCCCCATCGGTATGGGAGTCTCCTGCTCGGCGGACCGTAATATTAAGGCCAAAATTAATCGCGACGGAATCTGGATCGAAAAACTGGAGCAACACCCGGGGCAGTATATCCCGGCACACCTGCGTCAGCAGGGCGAAGGAGAAGCGGTGCGCATCGACCTGAACCAGCCGATGGACGACATCCGCCGCCAGCTAAGCCAGTATCCGGTTTCCACCCGTCTGTCGCTGAACGGCACCATTATCGTGGCTCGCGATATCGCCCATGCGAAGCTGAAAGCGCTGCTGGATAACGGCGAACCGCTGCCGCAGTACGTGAAGGATCACCCCATCTATTACGCCGGTCCCGCCAAAACGCCGGAAGGCTACGCTTCTGGCTCGCTGGGGCCCACCACCGCTGGCAGGATGGATGCCTACGTCGACCTGCTGCAATCCCACGGCGCCAGCCTGGTGATGCTGGCCAAAGGCAACCGCAGCCAGCAGGTGACCGACGCCTGCCACCAGCACGGCGGCTTCTACCTGGGCAGCATCGGCGGTCCGGCGGCGGTGCTGGCGCAGCAGAGCATCCGCAGTCTGGAGTGCGTGGCGTATCCGGAACTGGGGATGGAGGCCATCTGGAAGATTGAAGTGGAGGATTTTCCGGCCTTTATTCTGGTGGATGACAAAGGGAATGATTTCTTCCAGCAGATCCGTAACGGCCAGTGCGCAGGCTGCGCGCAGCGCTAACCACGGCGGCTATTCAGACTCACCCTTGCACTGGCAGTTTGATTTGCACCATTGCTAAGTTTTGCCAGGCGAAAGCCTGGCTTTTTTGTTGGTACACTTAAGCCTTTCCCATCATCCTCAAAAACATCATGCCCGACTCGTCACTAAAAGCGCGGCTACGTCACTGCCGGGAGCTGGAGCACCAGATCAAACACGCTTGCGCCAAACAACGCCAGGCCGTGAGTGAGAAAATTAATGCGGAGATTCAGCTAAATGTTGGCCTGTTCAGCTTCGCCCTGCCCATGATTATCTGCATGCTGATGCTTATTGTGAGCTTCTCTCTGGCACTATTGCCCGTCGTCGAGACCATCGCGCAGTGGTTGATACTCCCTTCCCACATCACGTTAGTGATGGCGGTAGCTGCCACTATGCTATTTGCCGGCACTAATGTTCTAACCACCTGGTTCATCAGTAAAGGCTTTATCAGCGCCGTTAACATAGTACGTAAGCTGATGACGCTATCTCTGCTGGTCAGCGTACTTTCATTGGTCAAATCCCTTTCAGGACAGTGGTTCGGCCTTCCCCACTCAGCTTCCGGGATAATCACTGCACTGCTCGCCTGTGCATTAGTCGGCGGCTGCTTTGTTATTATGCGCTCCCGGCGTTTTATGGATGGGTTGTTATTCAGCCTGTACTGCCGGGCGGCGCGAATGGAGGCTGTAGCGGATAAAACCTCATGATGCCGGGCAACTGAATCAGCAGAAGTCAGCACATAAAAAAGGTTCATCGCGGATTAGCGTGGAGTGTTCGAAAACGGAAGCTAAAAACCGGCAGAATATAATGAGGCGGTGGGCTGTTCCGTTCACTTTGAGTCACTGCTTCTCTGCTGATTCACAGCCGGTGAACGGAACCTTCTCCTGCGCTGCAGATTGGTTAACCACCGTTAACTTCATCTTCACGCTAACCCCCGATAAACCATAAAAAAGCCGCTACCCCAAACAGGTAACGGCTGATAATCCATCAGAAAATAATACGGTTAATCCCTAAGAAACGCCCTATCCTTCACCACCACCAGCGGCTCGATATCGCTCTCTTTCTTGATAACCATCGAGGTATCGCCGCGCAGGCAGGCGCCGCCATAGCTGCCGCCCACGGTGAAGGTACAGACCTGAATATATTTGCCGTCCACCTTCGGCAGGCACCAGAGCTGCTGATAGATATTTTTGCGGTCGCTAAACTTACCGCTGGTTTTATCCAGTAGCTCCTCGTGGCGGCTGACCAGGTCGATATTGCTGCCGCAGCGCCCGGAGATGGGCTTCACCGCATAACCGGTCTTCGCCAGCTCGCTGTTCACTTCGAAGTCGGTATCCAGCAGGTAGCGGTGATGGGGGAACAGCGACCAGAGCACCGGCAGAATCGCCTTGTTGCCCGGAATCACCGTCCACAGCGGTTCGAACACCAGCACCTCCGGGCGCAGCAGGACGTCGATCAGCCGTACCTCGTTGCGCGGATGGCCGGTGCGAATCGGCACCGCGGCATACTCCTGTTCGCTGACTTCACGCACCTGCTCCAGCGCCGTTTCCCAGGCCCAGGTCTTCCAGACGCAGTTCACCAGCCGCCCGTCGCCGTCGATAAGCTGGCCGGTGGCGTCCCAACCCAGTTCGTCCAGACCATACAGAATCTTGCTTTCGAACCCGGCCTGCGCCAGCGCCCGCTGCATAAACTGGGCGTGATAATCCTCTTCCGGATCTTTGTCCTGCATGATGTGGACAAAGGGGCGCGCCCGGCTGTGCTGCCAGGCGTCCGCCAGTTGGCCCAGCAGCCCCTGAGCCGGGTTAAAGCCCGTGGCGCAGCCGCCCGCTTTGGCCCACTGCTCCAGAATCAGCCCGGCTTCGGTATGGCAGGAGGCGGAATCGGCGTTGTATTCGTAAACCTTCAGACCGCGCTCGTCCATACAGAAATCCAGACGACCGGTAATCATATGGTGGCGCCGCCGCTGCCACGACAGCCGCAGACGCGGCCAGAGGATTTTGGGAATATCGAACAGCGCCAGCAGGTTGTCGTCCTTCAGCACCTTATCGGTGGCGTGCAGGTACATCAGGTGCGTTTCGTTGGTGGCCTTAATCAGCTCCTGCTCCGCGCTTTCGGAAATCTGGTAGTAGTGGTACGGATCCTGATTGATGGTCTGGCCGTTGGCGTAAACGTAAGCGCGCTGCAGCGGATCCTGCTGGTTGAGCCAGGGGCCGTCGAACTGGCCGCGATTTTCCAGGCGCGCGCCGTGAATCGCCATTTCCGGCGCCGCCAGCGTCGGCTGAGGCAGGCTGTAGCGGGTATCGTCGGTCTGAATCATCCAGCCAAGAATGGTGGTGTCGTCGAAGGTATCGCGGATGCGGTAATGGCCCTCTTCCACCTCCAGCGTGAGCTCGCGGGTCCACTGCTGGCCGGGGGGCAGCGGGTGATGAATCACATTCTGCTCGGCAATGCGCACCTTATTGCCCACCAGTTGGGTGATCACCGCTACATGGCCAGTCTCATCGAACTCGCCACCCGGCGCCCAGATCAGCAGCGAACCGGCCTCTGGCGGACGGCGGGCGCCGTTGGCGAATGCCTGAAGCGGCAGAATATTGTCGTTAACCACCTCGCGCAAAAAGCGCAGCGAGAAGATCTCCCAGGCCATGCCGACATCGGTAAACACCGCGCCCCAGGTCAGAAACAGGAAGCGACGCGCGAACTCCACGCACTGCCACTTGTGGCCCATATATTCGTTGCCGATATAGCTGTGAAACGCCGTCTTATCGCGGCGCTGCTCCGGCGTCAGGTTGCTGTAATTAGAAGAGTAAATCGCCACGCCGCCAGGGGCATAGCCCAGCAGCGTGCCAAAGGGGGCATCGCTTTCTTTTGTTCCTGTGCTCATCTGAGTGACCTTAAAAACATGAACCTGGGCGGGCCGCTGGAAGGTCCTTTGTTTACCGCTCAGGCAAACCATAAAGAAGAGAGGGATATCATAGCACTCTGACGGCGGGACGGTAGCAAAAGGGAAGAGCGGCGGCCGGCCCTACCCGGCCGCTTAACGTTTACGCGCCCGGCGCGGCGCTGCTACGGGTTTGCGGGTAGTCCATGACGAAACGCAGATGAGTGCGCACGCCGGTCACCAGGGTGTTATCGTCCACGATAAACTGCGGACTGTGGTTACTGGCCGCCTTGCTCATATCCTGATCCGGCGGCGTGGCCCCCAGGAAGACGAACAGCCCCGGCACCTTTTCGGCGTAGTACGAGAAATCCTCACTGGGGGAGGCGTTGCTCTTCAGTACCACCACCTTATTATTGGCGGCCTTTTTCAGGCTGGGCTCCATGGCCCGGGTCAGCGCATCGTCATTCATGGTGACCGGTACGCCGTCGGCAATGGTCACCTTCGCCTGCGCCTGATTGGCTTTGGCGATATTTTCCGCCAGGGGCGGCAGCGACTGTAACAGGGTATCGCGAATGCCCGGCGCGTTGGAGCGGATGGTGCCTTCCATCGTCACCTCATTGGGGATGATATTGCCCGCGGTACCGCCGTGAATATTGCCGACGCTGACCACGCCAATGCCCTGAGTGAGATCCGCCCGGCGGCTGACCAGAGTCTGCATGCCGTTGATTATCTGCGCGGCGGTGGTAATGGGGTCCACCCCGGCCCAGGGCATGGAGCCATGGCTCTGTCTGCCGGTTACGGTAATGCGGTAGCTGTCGGCGCTATTCAGGATGGCGTCGGATTTCCAGGAAAGCTGGCCGGTGGGCGAGCCGGACATCACATGCAGCCCGAACACCACGTCCACTTTGGGATTATCCAGCGCTCCTTCTTCGATCATCCCCTTCGCGCCGTAGGAGAGCGGCTTATCGCTGGTGTAAGGATCGACATCGCTCTGGCCCTCTTCGGCAGGCTGGAACAGGAACACCACGGTACCGGCGATCTTATCGCGGCTTTCGGCCAGCACCTTAGCCGCACCAAGCAGCATGGCGGTATGGGCATCGTGACCGCAGGCGTGCATGACATCCACCTTTTTCCCCTGCCAGGTGGCGGTGGCGTGACTTGCGAACGGCAGGCCGGTCTGCTCCTTCACCGGCAGCGCGTCCATATCGGCGCGCAGCGCCATTACCGGACCGGGCTTACCGCCCTTCAGCACCCCCACCACGCCGGTTTTCGCCACCCCAGTACGCACATCGATACCGAAAGCGCGCAACTGCCCGGCCACCAGCTTCGCGGTTTCCACCTCCTGATTGCCCAGCTCCGGATGCTGATGGATATGGTGACGCCAGTCGATCACCTGTGGCGCGACGCCTTCTGCCGCCGCCGCGACCCAGTCTTCCGACCCGACCTGGGCCGATGCCTGAAATGCACAGGCGGCGATAACGGCGGAAAATAACAGCGACCTTGTTCCTGTTTTCATCTGTCCCTCAAACATAGTGATTATTGTTGTTCCGCAATAGCGGCCGATGCCCCCTGCGGTTGTGAGCCGCTTCCCTGCGCCATACGAATCGCCAGCAGCACGGCCTGTTCAAAGGCCGATGGCGTCGCCAGATTCTGACCGTAAATATTGTAGGCGGTACCGTGGTTGGCGGTGGTAATTGGCACAGGCAAACCGCCCTGAACCGTGACGCCGCGCTCAAAACCCAGCATTTTCAACGCAGTGGCGAACTGGTCGTGATACATCGACACCACCGCATTTAACTTCTGCGCCTCCATGGCTTTCCAGGTGGTATCGCCGGGATAGGGCCCGAATACCGCAATCCCCTTTTCACGCGCCTGCGCCATGGCAGGGCGGATAATGGTCTGCTCCTCATCGCCAAACAGACCGTTTTCGCCGCCGTGGGGATTCAGGGCCTGTACCGCAATACGCGGCTCTGCAAAGCCCGCCTGACGCAGGGTGTTGTGCATCAGCGCAATGGTATCCAGCACCCCCTGGACCGACAGATTGCTGACGATATCCCGGAACGGAATATGGGAAGTCGCCCGCCCGGCCCAGACATCGTCGACCACGTTCACCTCGCAGCAAAAATGCGGCCAGTTAAGCTGATGCGCGAACCAGTGCAGCTCATCGTTAAACGGTAGCCCCCCCAGATGCATCGCCTGCTTATTCAGCGGCGCAAAGCAGATAGCCTGAGCGATGCCCGCCTGGGTCAGCGCCAGCGCCTGTTGCAGGGTTTCCAGAATATAGACGCCGCTCTGTTCGGTGGCGACGCCATACTCGAACGGCGCCGGATGGCTACCGCGATGATGCACCAGCAGCGCTTCCCCTGGCTGCATCGTTTCGCTTTCCGGCGCCTGAGTTTCGCGGTACGGGAAACGCTGACCGGCAATGGTCATCCCCTTTTCCAGCTCGTCGCGATCGGCAATTAAGATAAAATGAGCCTGACGGCGCAGTTCGTCGCGGGCCAGCACCTTAGCGACCAGCTCCGGCCCTACGCCTGCCGGGTCGCCCAGCACCATGGCAATAACGGGTAACGACATAATCACTCCTTAGGGTAGTGAAGAGGTGACGGAAGGCTTATCGCTTTCCGGCGCGGTATGGCGGGCTGGCACCTCCTGCAGAGGGATATCCGGCCGCATAAAGAAGGTGAGCGCAATGCCCAGCATCAGCAGCGCCACCGAACCGTAGAACGGCAGACTCCAGTTGCCGGTTTGATCGATAATCACGCCAAACAGGATCGGCGAGATGATTCCCGCGACCGCAGATCCGGCATTCATCAGGCCGCTGGCGATCCCCACGTGTTTGGGGGTGATATCCATGGGAACGGCCCAGATGGGGCCAATGGTCAGTTCCAGGCAGAAGAAGGCCACGGCCAGGCAGGCGGTAATGACGGTGGCCGATGATGCAAAGATCACCGGTATCAGCAGCAGCAGCGCGCTAAAGAAGCTGAAAATGATCACATTGCGCCGGGCGGCCACCACATTGCCGGTGCGCCGGTAGATAGCATCGCTCAGCATACCGCCCACGGTGTTGCCCACCACGCCGGACAGGAAGACGCCGGAGGTAAACAGCGCCGACGCCTTAATATCCATACCGCGGCCGTTCATAAAGAAGGTCGGTAGCCAGGTGAAGAACAGCCAGCCGGTCCAGCCGTAGCAGAAGTAAACCCCCATGGTCGGCCCCATGCGCTTAAGCAGCGCCTTCCAGGGAGTGGGCGCCTTCACTTTCTCTTCCACCTGCGGGTCCGGCTGCGGATAGCGCGCCAGCTCCTCTTTACTCATATCAGGGAACTGGTGGGGAGAGTCGCGGAAGATGGTCACCCACATCAGCAGCCAGACGGCGGTCAGCACCCCGAGCGCGATAAACGAGAAGCGCCACGAATGAGCCAGCACCAGCAGCGCCACCAGCGACGGCGTAACGGCGTTACCGAACCGCGAAAACGAATGGGTCAGCCCCTGCACAAAGCCGCGCTTTTCGCGCTTAAACCAGAAGGTAATCGCCCGGGCCTGGGAAGGCAGCGCCGCCCCTTCGCCAATGCCCAGCAGCAGGCGGCTGAGAAACAGCGACATAAACCCACCGACCAGCCCGGTACAGATGGTGGCCACCACCCAGATACTGCCGCAGATAATAATGGTGCGTTTAGCGCCGAAGCGATCGCAAAACCAGCCGCCGATAATTTGAAACACCAGATAGGTATAGGCAAATGCCGAGAAGATAATCCCCAGTTCGGTATTATCCAGCCCGATCTCCTGCTTGATTAGCGCCGCCGACGCCGAAAGATTCACCCGATCCACATACATCAGAAACGAAAGCGCGCAGAACAGCGCCAGTACCTTAGTGCCCTGATTATTAATCCGATTCATGAAACGCAACCCCACCTTGTATTGAGCGAGAATCCGTCGCCTGCACACTTCCGGCGGAAACGCGTGAACCAACGATCAAATGTTTATTAAATGTTCATCTGAGCTATCACAAAATCAAATTTCACCATGTTTAAAAGAGAGATGGGTCACAATTAACCGGCAAACCCGCGGTGAAAAAAGTTGCGGAATCGGTTTTTGTGCAAATGTATGAATGGCGAAGTTTTGGCAGGAGTTCAAATGTTCATTACATGCCAGCCCCATCGCTCAGAAAAAGAAATGTCCGGGACTGACATGCATTAAATATACATGGGCTAATGGCTTAATGACTTTTGTGAAAACTGTTTGACTGGCCGACAGTATTGACGATGGTATCCAGACAGGCCTTTCCCGATGGCGCTTTATAGAGTGCACGAATGGCGTCAACCACATACTGATTAAGTTGCGGCTCCGTCATGGTATTAAACGGTAGTGAACAAATTTGCTCTTCGCTAAGTGCCGCATACTTGCTGGTCATAATCTCCAGAACGACCATGGCATTACGAGGAATAGCCAGTGCCACCGCAGAACTGAGCGACGCCGATAACTTACCACTAGTACCGGGAGCCAGCCGTGAGGCCACGTCAAGCCAGCGACTATCACCGTTGCCTACCTGTTCCATCACGTATTGCCATTCACTGCCCTGATTTTCATTCAGACGGGCAATTACTGACTGGACACCCATCCACTCAATCTCAATCAACAGCGTTTTTGCATCCGTTTTGGTCGCAGCGTTTGCGGAAAACACCAGCAGGAAACATAAAAGAAGAGATATTTTCATTAGCCTTACCTGAGAAATAAACTGAGGAAAATCATTTGCGAGGACTATTAATTCCACAATATTTCACTGGCATTAAGTCAATATTTCCAAATCTTTCTATTTTCAGATTATCTTTCAGCTGGCCATGCGAATGTCACGCTATAAAACAGAGAGTGCAAACAGCTATAAAAAAGATATTTCACTGAGATAAATCACTTACCGAGTAATCCGGAATCTGGTAGCTCATCACGACCCGGGAATAAGGCAAATAGTGAATACGGATAGCCTGACCCGGCTGTAGTTGAGCCAGTTCATCATCAATAAAGATAAAGCGCCCCACCGTAAACTGATACGGCCGATCGTTCGCGATGCCGGTTGCCAATAGCACCCGCTCATCCGGCCCACGGCGATGATGTTCGGTATTGAGCTGCTCCACCCGCAGCAAAATGGATTCCGGATGGCGAAGATGAGGGATATCGCGCAGGGTGTCGATCGACAGCAGCAAACCGGCAAACAAAAGACCGACGGCCGCCAGCAGCATACCCGCTTTACGCCAGCGCCCCATCCCTGGCACACGATACCCTCCCCAGAGCGCGGCGATCCCCATCACCATAAGCAGCCCCTCCTGAAGCAGCAGCCCGCACCAGCCCCAGTAGCCCGTAGCAGGACCCGGGATGGCTATCGCCAACATAGCGATAATCAGCACCGCCAGAGCACTAATCAGGGGTTTTCGGACAGGGGAATGCATGTAGAATCCTTATTGACGTTTTTTTAACCGGTTTTTTTTATCAATGGCAAACCCGAGCTACTGACCATTGTTCCACTCAGGGCAGACAGCCAAAAAATAAAACCCACGATTTCCCTCACGCTTTTTCTTGTCTTCCATGACATCGGCGGAGAATATCAACATCATACAGACCGCGACATAAAGAGAAAGCGCCAATGAACGACCGCCATGACTTACGGCCTGAGCCATCTCTGGAAGAGGTTATTCAATGTGTACGTGATAGTTCAGGGGACCGTAAAACGGCTATTGATGAACACACCAGGCTGGAAAAGGATCTGGGAATTACGGGTGACGATGGTTCAGAGCCGATCGAAGAAGCAGAGCTCCGGTTCGGAGTGTCGCTCTTTGATGAAGAGGGAAACGCGTTCGGGCTAAAAGAGAACGAGTATCTGTTTACCGCTGAAGGATTAGCATCTGCCGGTTTATCGACTGGCTACGCGGCATTCCCCGGCCGGTTATCACCGACCTGACCGTGGGGCAGCTGCATCAAGCGCTGGTGAGGGCATGTCGCAAACGTGATATGGAAGGCTAATCCCACCTGGCGTATCACGCCGCCCGCCAGGTCAGTTAAAAGGTCCCTTTCACTGTCGTTCATAGTTTTACTAATAACAGCTTACTTAAGACTGACCTGTTGCCATTCTGCGTACCGTCATCAGAAAATCACAGGCGGTGGTTTCCCACAGTTCAGGCGCAAAATCAAAACCATAGCGCTGCCTGAATTCCTGTTCCAGTCTATCACCGTAGGTGCTGATAAAATTATCTACCTCTTCGGCCAGTTCCTTGCGCATCCAGTCAGGCGCCGATTTCAAAAACAGCGCAATAACACCCTCGATGGTATCTTCGCCATCATTGATTATGTCGTAATCTTGGTTAAAGTAACCTTGGATGAGCTGTTCAAGATGATAAAAGCGTTGCATAAGACTCCTATGGGGTTGGGAATGCAGTAAGAATGTAATAGAGATACCGGAAGATCTCTAAAAGTGAATGGTTCATTTTGCAGGGATGCTTACAGCTGCTGCTCCCCAGAAATGAGCAACAATCAGATTTCTGTATATTTACCAACCAGCAAAATAGCCATACAATCACCATTGGAAATAATAACAACATGAGGATTGAAAATGGCTATTCCTGCGTATATGTGGCTCAAGGATGACGGCGGGGCTTTGATTAAAGGCGGCGTGGATGTACAGGATAGAGAATTCAGTATAGAGATTCGGGGCTTTCATCATAATCTGATGATCCCCACTGATAACGCTACCGGAAAGGTTACAGGAACCCGTATGCACTCCCCTATGTTGGTAGTCAAAGAGTTCGATTACTCCAGCCCGTATCTGTATAAGGCGGTAGCCACCGGGCAAAACCTGCAATCAGCCGAAATAAAATGGTACAAAATCAACCACGCGGGTCAGGAAGAAGAATATTTTAATATGCTGCTCGAAGGCGTTCGTATCGTCTCTATTTCTCCAGCGATGGCTTCACCCGATAACCCGAATGAAAACCATATGGAGACAGTTGAAATGCGTTATGAAAAAATAACGTGGAAGCACTGCGACGGAAATATAATTTACTCTGACTCATGGAATGACAGAACAACAGCATAAAGATAAGGGGAAAAAGCCCCTTAATCATATAACCATCGGCCAGCTTTAGCGGATTCGATTATCATTTCCAGCGTTAGCGTTTTAAACTTACGATCACGCCACTCTCTTTTTAATCTGAACTGCCACCAATAGAACTCTGGCATAAAGTAATTATCTAAATTAAAGTTGCTATGCTCGATGCCGTATCGTGTAAACAGGTCGAATAACATTTCTTCCAGATCTTCTTGGATAAAGTTGAAATGCTTTGCAAACGTCCATTCCTTTTGCGCTGGGTTATTTCGATCACCATACTTATCGGTGACATAATCTAAAAACTCTTGTTCATCAGGTAGCAGCATCAGAAATATGCCCACTCAATCCGATCTTTAGGTCGGGCTATCAGGTTGTATTTATTCCTTGTCTCTCTGGCGACCTGAGAAAATATAATGACTGCCTGAGCATACCCAATATAAGGAACAGCCCTGCCGACTATCGCCCCCAACTTATTTGTGGCTCGTGTCTGGCCTAATACGCTGGTCTCCATCTTCATTCCTCCCGGAAGGCGAGTATCCTTAAGGATTCTACGAGCTAACTTTGAGGCTATGCTTGTACGCTTTACCTTTGACCCCAGGACCACTCGTTTAGGTAAGATGGGCTGCCCCGCTAAAATCATTGCTGCTGTTTCTATTTCCCAACCGATGTGATTCGCGAAGCCTTCTAAAAAGATGAGCCAGAATAACTCTTGCTTCGTTACGTTAGTATGGCCGTGATAAAAATATGTTCCATTAAGCTCTTCTGTGGTGTCCATCCGTAACCCCCTCGCCTACTGGTGTAATTAAGGTTAACTTTACCAACATGGTCTGTATCCAGCCAGAAATAAATGGCTATTCATATTTTGAAAAATTGCTGAGAGACAGTGGCTACATCATAGCTTTCGAGTTGAGTCAGTACGTGTTTGACACCTGGCACTACACACCGCTATGAGCTGACACCCAATACTACTATCAACCGCAGCAACTTTTTCAAAGGACATAACAGAGCATTTCTTACAGGCAAAATAGACTGCCTTCATTTGAAGGCTGGTCTCGAATTTTACACCTAATAGACTGATATCAATGTTTTTTGTAAATAGGAATAAATAGTTATACCCGCACTTGTACCCACAAGTTAAGATCCGTATAAAAAATAGACATCGCGAGTGGGTATAAAGCCATATCAGTAGAACACCGATATGGCAGTCAAAGCAAGATTCAGGCAGGTAGGAAAGTTTTCTTCAGAGGTATCAATTCCTATCCACTCAGAACAAAGTCAGATGTAGCCGAGATAAGAACGTTAACATTAACCTTACTTTGCTATGCCAGTTCCCATGGCAAATCTCTGCGTCTATTTACTGGTTTCAGAGTACCCTCGTTTCTCAACTGTTGAGCGGCCCAACGAATGTCATATTGCCACGTATACAACATATCGCCCGAATCTCTAAGCTCAGCCTCGTAGCTGTCCCATACATACTTTGAGACTTCACGTGGCCAGGCACTACCACCCCGTTCCTGAAGACACTCGATGATCCATTTTTTCATGCTTTCCCTAGTTACCATCATATATCCTGATCTTCACTCGTTGATCGATACATCGCAATTCTAGCATTCACAGCTTCTGGTACAAGGTGGGCAGAACCTAAGCGCTTGTTGTCAGCTATGAGCGAGATGCAGACAGTAGTAGCGTTAAGCACTTTCAACGTCATTACGATTTTCAATCCAATATTGCCGATGATTTATCAGATGAGTTATTAACGGCCAGTTTTGCTTATCTTTAGGTAATCTGAGATATCGGCCATCTAACTCTGCATATTCTGTCCCGGCCAACTGTTCTGATATCCTTATTTTCAACTCGGTATCAATCCAGAGCAAACCACGGTCAAATAGAGTATGGATATCTGTTTTCAGTAACAGCCCATGCTGAGCACGGGTATGCCAAGCTCCTGCGTAGGGGGTGATATGTGCAGCTTCAAGCAACACCTGGATTGAACAGCCCGTTACTGCGCATTTACCCTCATAAGCTTCAATGAGCTTTCGTCTAAATACTGGTTGCCCTTCTCGTATAATGACCTCACGTAGTGCTTTGAGGCGAAAGTCACCTTCATTTTCAGGCAATTCATTGAATAATTCATCTCTCGCTTCAACTACCATCCGATCGCATGGCCTTGGGGCGGCAATCTGAATTGGCGTCCTACCATCATCTCCAATGTCCCATATGCCGTGCAGCTCCTGCACATACTGTTCATACCGTGTACTTCGTAGGTTTCCGCTACGAAACAACAAGTCGTATGGGCTACCCAGGTCAGTCTGGGCGCTTTTTCGACTACCAAGATATCGATACCGGGAGTTACTATTGACGGTTAATGCATCCAGTTGAATACGAATCTCGGTCTCTTTCAGGGGGGCGTTGCTGTTACGGATCCACTTAACAATATTTGTCGCAGAAGCAGAATTTAGTTGTGTCACGGCATACCATACGCGGAGATATTGCGGATAGTGCAGTTCTTCAGGAATTATACCAGGTACATCACCAACATATGTTGAGAAATTACGATGACGCATCCATTCTCCCCACTGGCGGGAATGAGTGCTAGTTCCTGGATTAGATGCTGGCGCAGCGCGTGCGGATAACGCCGCAGATGGCGGCGGATAAGGGCATAGCCTGAGGGATGTTTCATATCGGCCTCTGAATGAAAAAAGGCCATCCGGAGGGGATGGCCTGTTAGATATAAACGGGAGGGAATTCAGTAAGGTGATATATAACTGAGATTTTTTTTAGTTTTTCTGATTCAGCTCAGCCCAGGTTTTTTCTATCAAATATTCAATGACATCAGCCCTGTTACGGTTAAAACGCTTCTCCAGTTTGACCAGCGTATTTTTAGCACCTGGAGAAATACGAATATTAACCGGTGCCTTATCGGCAACTTTCTTACGATGTTTCATATTTGCGTAACGCTTACGCAATGTATTAAGGTATAGAGCTTTTGTGTCTTCTCGCCCATCCCATAAGTAGTAAAGTAATGGTATAGTCTGAGACAGAAGAGACTCACTAAGATCCCACTTGTTTATGTTATTTAATAAGTTCGGGTGACCATTAAACTGTTTCCAGACCCATTTGACATCTTCCGGCCCAGCATCTGTAAACCAGGCGAAATCTTTTCGGCGGAGGTCTCTTATATGCGAGTAATCGATTTTTATTTCGTCGAGTGTACGTTGCAACTTGTCAGGTGAAAAGCTGAGCAGGTCAAGAATATATAATCCAGCCATAAAACACTTCTTTGGATTATCTGGCGTTCGGATTGGAAGTTCATTAACGGTAATTTTTGAGTTATTTTTATCACATACTATTTTTTTGTCATGATAACTGTTGCCAGCAAGAGATAAGATCTCATCACCAAGCTGTTGATCTCTGAATTTTTTTAAAAGATAAAGCCAGAAAAAGACACTGGATTTTTCATCATGAGAGAACCAGGATGCAATTGTTTCATCTACACAGTACTTTCTATACATCCCCTGGTTTTCTAGAAAATTCCGAATGATCTCTGATTTATCATTTTCTGTTAATATTTGCTCAATAAGTCTGTTAATGGCTCCATTGAAACGGAGAAGTTCTCTCTCACTCCCTGATGCATACAAGCTGGCTAAATCAGTATAGCCGAGATACCACAAAATATAGACGCCCTCTCTGATAGACCTTACTTCAACATGCCTGTTCATCCTGCTTCCTCAGATAACAAATGTATGATTTACAACAGCAAGCATACAAGGAATTTACTATGAAAAAAGCGATTTAATACGCAATTTTTAATGTTTTTAATTTACTAATACATTGCCGATTTAGCATGTTTTTAAAGAAATTTTGTGCTTGCTTACATATGTCTTTCATAATTCTTTTTGAGTGATTCAATGCGGATATCACGCAATCTATAGTTAGAAATATTATTTATAAAACAATGAATTATACATTTACACTTGTTATTTCCATATGCATTAATCATGAATTTATTGTATGTAATGGTAAGTTCTGCGTCACATAACACCTGTACGGCAGCTTTGGGGAATGCGCGGTAATGTTAATCAGGTGACCTGAATCAACAGGTTGCCGATATGACCTGACTGACGGAACGATGTACGACAGTATCGGGGCTGGTGGGTTACGTCTGGGAGCTGGAATGCGGGGAAGATCATCGTTACCACATCCATGCAGTGTTTTATCTCAATGGTCATACAGGAAGGTCTGATGCTTCTGAGAGTCCATACAGCCCCTGTGGAATGGCATCGCGGACGGAGAAGAGTATGAGAGCCTAAAGGACACGACCGTGTAAGAAGCGAACAACTAGTGAACTTTTCCGACAACAGAGGGCGGGAGGGCATGCAATGAATTCTGAGCTTTGTGGATAAGCCATCGCAGCGGACAGAACGCCGGATTTACAGCGTCAGCTCAGTTCCGGCACCGGCGGTGAGTGGCAGACCGCACTCATGTTTTCCCAGCCGTTAATCCAGTTTTACCTGACGGTTCTGAGAATAGGTATAACGAAATTTATCACCGTAGATGGATTCCGTATCCAGCACAAAGTCCAGCTGGTGTGGATCTTGTGAAGCCCACTTCAGTCGTAGTCGGTCTTCAGCACAGTTTTTATCTAACCCTCTTGCCTCAACCAGAAATATTTCTTCTCCAACCTTGAAGGAATCATTCGGACGCGGGCCACCAATCACAAAACATTCAGCGTGAAGGCCCAGTGCCTGAATGGCCCCCACGAAGATATTGTTATCAATGGCATCCACGGGTTTGCCATTGACCGTAACGGTTAGCCCGTTAACAAAGGCCGTTCCCATACCGTTATTGATGATGTAAATTCCCCACTGATTTTTGCGACCATCGTTAGAGAAATAGGCATTTATCCTTGGCTCTACAGAAATATGGTTGTGCCTGATTTCTTCTCTGCCCTGCCAGATAGCGAATGCAAGCGAGATAATGGCAATGATGATGCCCGCAGATGCGAGGATCGAGTCCCGGTATGTTGTGAAAAAATGGCGCATAAACGGTGTTTCCTTACGATAAATCAGAGACTTTGGTGCCGTGTTGTTGGTCAGGCATACGCTGTAATTAAGGTAAATAATACTGTTTCTAAAGAAGAGATATTTTCAATTAATCTTCCTTCCCACACTCTCTCATCACATTACCCCAATGCTGATAACTGATGCTATCAAGCAATGGCCTTCCATCAGATCGACACCGATATCGCTACTGAACCTCGTGATATATACATCTGTCAAATCTGAAGTCTGCGTCCATTCCCATGACAAATATTCTCAGGGAAACGACATATGGCTTACCACAACATTACCGATACCAATCTTAACTACGTCCAGCACCGCACGCTACAACGTTACCAGCGTCATCATCTCTCCGAATTATTTGCACGCTATTCCAAATTGCTCATGTTACGGGTTGATTTCTACTACCGGGTAGACAGCAATGCCTGGTGCCACGCTGATAAATATTCCACGACGGCGGATATGATTCTGTTACTACAGCGGTGTAACACGATGACAGGGATTGTCGGGTTTACCTGGGTACTTGAATATACCGAACAGCATGGCTATCACATCCATGCTGCGTTTTATCTCAACGGTCAGAAGCATCGGAAGATATGGCCGACCTTTAAAACCCTGCAAACCCTCTGGAGTGAGATAACAAGAGAGGAAGGCTGTGCTTACCGCTGTACGCCTCAGAAGTATTACAAAGTGCAGGGCGAGCGGGTGACGTCACATAGTGATATGAAAGGCCGTAAGGGCATGCTGTACATTCTGAGCTACCTGAGCAAGCAGGACCAGAAGGGCGAGAAAGTGGTTTGCCAGCTGAGTGACATTCCCGCTCCTGCGGTAGGTGGCAGACGTCGCAGGTGTGTCATCAGCGAATAAAAAATTACTCCATTCCCTCATCGTTTGAAGAAGTCTGCACCATTCACATGCCTGACTTCTTCTCCCTTACCACCAACGGAGAAAAACGATGACCACAGATTACAGCGTTCTTAAAGACCAACTGGTAACGATGGCGTTTATCACCCAGCTCACCGGTTTAACGGACAAATGGTTCTACAAGCTCATTAAAGACGGTGAATTCCCAAAGCCAATTAAGCTGGGCAGAAACTCCCGCTGGCTTGAAAGCGAAGTGGAAGCCTGGCTACAGCAACGCATAGCACAATCTCGTCCGTAATCTATCGAACGCAACCAAATTCTCCATCTGATTTAACGCCACCTGTCATATGACCTCCGCTGCTGCCCTCCCCGGGACGGCTTAGCCCTGCGCGTCGTATGGCAAAGGACCAATACTATGACGATTTATGCCAAATCATTTATCGCGCTTGACGGTAATCAGCGCCTCACGGACGCGGTCACTGCACAGCTTAGCACTTACGACCGCTACACCTGCCACCTCTGCGGCAGCGCTCTGGTATTCCCCCCTGAATGGGGTACTAACCGCCCGTGGTTCGAGCATATCCGGGAAAACCTGACCGAGAACGGACGCCACCATTGTCCGTATGTACGCCCTGAGCCTAAGGAAGCCTGGCGGGGGCGCATGCTGCGTCGCTATGTGCCGGATGTCTTACCGCTGGTGCGCAAGGCCGACTGGCACTGTTCGGAGTGTGACAGCGATTATCACGGCGAGCGCTATTGTCTGACCTGCCGTACCGGTGACCACAGTACCGAACGTTGCGCAGAATGAGCCTGCGTTATCTACCACTTGCTATCAGGATCCCATGACAGGATTTACACCATGCAATTTCGAACCATTCGTACCGCCCTTGACCACGAGGGCGAAGTGACTTACATCCGGGACCTGACTCCGCGTTCAAGGGGGCTCTGGTTCTGCCGTTCCTGCAACAATCCCCTGCGTCTGCACTGGACGCATGACAGCGGCGGTTATTTCGAACATGACCTGGAAGACGCTGACGAACGCTGGTTAAGGCATTGTGCGTACCGGATCATTGCCCGGGATAAACCGGTATCCGCTTTTGACCAGGCCGTGAATGCACTGATGGAACGTGATGATGTGTCAATAACAGCACCTTCAGACAGAGATTACTTCTGCATACTCTGCCAGCGTGAATATTATGGTATCCGCTGCTGCCCGGCGTGCGGGCAGCATATCTACAGCACGGAAATGAAAGACCTGGATACCCTGACGATACCAGTTAAATTTGCGAAATAAGGGGGGTGTTCTCGCCGTAGGTTATGCAGAGAGAAAGCCTGACATACGGGCATTTCTACAACAGGCGATGGCGCATTATCCACGACTGGCAGAACTCAGCTTTACAGTACTGTAATCGCACAGTGTCGCATAACTACACCTTTTATCGATCGGCACCAACGATCAATATCGAAAAACTGATCTATCAAAACGATTATCTTTCATGCGCCCTGCCTGGTTATCCTTGTCTTAACTTACTCGCAGAAAAGTCTTTGATTACGGTTAGTTATCTAGCCAAGGCTTGTTACGCCCATTTTCCATGTACCCCAAAATACGAGGTCGCAAAGACGCGGAACGATGAAGAGATGCGCACGTTGCAACAAAAAAAGAAGTGTCCTTGAGCGATGGCTCTCACTCGATAAAGAATTCTGCGACGAGTGCTTATTTGATATCGCCCAAGAAATCAGGGAAAGGCGGATTATCCCAATCAGACACCTCAAAGATAGCAACGAAGAGAAGTCGTAACTCGATATGAAGAATAAAATCGATGTCAGCGTCATCATCCCTGCTTACAACGCCGCAACGACTATTGGTTGTCTGATCAATAAAATCCTCAGTGAAACCCGCGTGGCTATTGAGCTTATCGTTGTGGATGACGGTTCTACCGATGGTACCGCGAACGTTATACACCAAATCAAAGATGAGCGGCTCGCTCTTATTGAGCAGGCCAATCAGGGGGTCTACGCCGCCCGTAATGCTGCGCTAGCCTTGCATCACGGGGAGTGGATTGTTTTCCTCGATGCTGACGATGATATTACCGACGGGTTTATTGAAAAACGATGGCAAGCAGCTATTGAGTCGCAAGCCGACGTCGTGATCTTTAATGGCTGGCATTCCGGTGCTGACCAACATCGAAGAGCGGTTCACAGAAAGCAACCCTATGGGGTGACTCTGTCAGGTCATGAGTGGATCAGACACTGTGTTACACACCGCGAATGGCCGCATTACCTGTGGCTGCAAACGGTCAGATCATCCTATATCAAACAGCATTCACTACACTTCCAGCCCGGCAGAAGCCATAAAGACATTCTCTGGACGGTTCATCTTGCGGCGAGCAATGGTCGATTCTGCACATTGGATATTAAGGGCTATATCTATATCAACAATAAGGCCTCTATCACGCATCGGCCGGATTACTACGATGTTCGTGCTATAAGCTATGTTGAAGTGATCGCGGAAATCATCCAGGTAGCGGAAGAAGTACAAAACAAAAAAATAAAGGTATTTTTGTACCTGCATGCGCTGGTAGAGGCACGTCATTTTTTGGGGTTGTATCGCAATCGCGTCCGGGATAAATCGAGTGTGAAGTATAGCTTTGAGGCAAACATCACACTCGGCAGTTTATTCCGAGGCCTCAACAGTTTTAGCGATGTTTTTTTCTTTATCAAATTGGTAAGCAAGCTGTTCTAAAATTACTATCAAGCATAAGCTTCCACTCGTAATTCCCTGCTTCAGGGTTGTTACTTTACCTATCAAACCACCGGCATGGTCTCAACGCTTCCAACTTGGTAAACTCTTACCCAATTTCTCACGCGACAGGCAGCATTTCAGCACTGGTGCTTGTTACTCACCCTGTCGCGTTCTCAGTATTGTTTTCACCGGACACCATATGGCTATCAAGAAGAACGAACTTTACTCCTCCCTTTGGGCGAGCTGCGATGAGTTGCGTGGCGGAATGGATGCTTCACAGTACAAAGACTATGTGTTGACCCTACTGTTTATGAAGTACGTCTCTGACAAAGCTAAGGGCAACCCTTACGCGATGATTGAAGTGCCGGAAGGTGCAAGTTTCGACGATATGGTTGCTCTCAAGGGCAACAAAGAAATTGGCGAAAAAATTAACAAAACCATCAGATTACTGGCTGAAGCTAATGACCTGAAAGGTGTTATCGACATTGCTGACTTCAATGATGAAGATAAGCTTGGTAAAGGCAAGGAAATGATCGACCGCCTTTCCAAGCTGGTGGCAATCTTCGAAGGGTTGGATCTCTCAGCCAACCGCGTTGATGGAGACGATCTGCTGGGTGATGCCTACGAATATTTAATGCGTCACTTTGCTACAGAATCAGGTAAATCCAAGGGGCAGTTTTACACCCCGGCAGAGGTGTCACGCATTTTGGCGAAAGTGATTGGCATCAGTAAACAGACACCACAAGATGCTACCGTTTATGACCCTACCTGTGGTTCAGGCTCACTGCTGTTGAAAGCCAGTGACGAAGCCGGTCCGAAAGGACTGACCATTTATGGCCAAGAGATGGATTATGCGACCAGCGCACTGGCGCGTATGAACATGATCCTGCATGACAACACAACTGCTAAAATCTGGAAAGGTAACACCCTGGCCGATCCACACTGGAAAGATGGCAACGATAATCTGAAAACCTTCGACTTTGCTGTAGCCAACCCCCCTTTCTCCAACAAAAACTGGACCAGTGGGCTGGATGCTGCAAACGATACTTATGACCGTTTTATCTGGGGGACTCCGCCTGAAAAGAACGGTGACTATGCTTTCCTGTTGCACATCATCAAAAGCCTGAAAAGTACCGGCAAAGGTGCTGTGATCTTACCTCACGGCGTTCTGTTCCGTGGCAATGCGGAAGCACGTATTCGTGAGAATCTGCTCAAACAGGGCTACATAAAAGGCATTATTGGCCTGCCTGCTAACTTGTTCTACGGCACGGGCATTCCTGCATGCATCATTGTCATCGATAAAGAAGGCGCGCAAGCCAGAGCGTTCAACGCTAATGGCGATAGTCAACAAGGCATCTTTATGATCGATGCTAGTAAGGGCTTTATTAAAGACGGCAATAAAAACCGCCTACGTGCCCAAGATATCCATAAAATTGTCGATGCATTTAATCGGGAGCAGGAAATTCCCCGCTTCAGCCGCCTGGTGCCGCTGTCTGAAATTGCTGCCAACGACTACAACCTCAATATCCCTCGCTATATAGACAGCAGCGATCCGGAGGATCTGCACGACCTTTCTGGTCATTTGGCTGGTGGCATTCCCGATCGCGATATCGATGCCCTTAGCGCTTACTGGCAGGTTTTCCCTACTTTACGTCAGGATCTATTCGAACCTGCCCGCCCAGGCTACAGCAATGCTCGAGTTGAAGCAGATAAAGTGAAGAGTACAATTCTGGCACACCCGGAATTTGCCGCTTTCAAAGCAGGAGCACTGATACCATTTGAAGAATGGTTTACAAGTTGTCAGCTTGAAGAAATTGCTCGCGGCGACTCACCGAAACAACTGATTGAAGAAATTGGTGAGCGTCTCCTCGCTGCCTATGCTTCTGAAACCACCGCTGATGTACCGCTGCTAGAGAACTACGCTATCTATCAGTTGCTAATGGATTACTGGATGGAAGTGATGCAGGACGACGTTTATGTCCTGAGCCAGGATGGTTGGCAAGCAGGTAAAGTGCTACGTGAGCTGGTTGTGGAAAAAGGCGAAAAACTCAAAGAAACGCCCGATCTGGTAATTGGTAAGAAGAAGTATAAGGCTGAACTATTACCGCCAGCCCTTATAGTGGCTCGCTATTTCACTCCCGAGCAGCAGGAGCTCGATCAACTACAAATCGCTTATGATGAAGCAGTTCAAGCGCTGGAAAGCTTCCTTGAAGAAAACAGCGGTGAAGATGGACTACTTGCCGATGCGATGAATGACAAAGAAAAAGTGACCGCTGCCAGCGTGAAGGCTCGTCTTAAAGTTGCCACTGATAAAGAAGAAAAGGCAGCACTGAAAACTGCCCAGGCGTTGTTTGATTCTGAAACCAAAGCCAAAAAAACGCATAAAGAAGCCCAGGATAAACTGGACTTTGCTGTATTTGTTCATTACCCAAAGCTCACTGACAGCGACATTAGAATTCTGTTAGTACAGGATAAATGGAAAGCTAGCCTAGTTGGTACCCTGGAAGCAGAGATTGAACATGTTACGCAGCGGTTGACAAATCGTATAAAAGAACTGGAAGAACGTTATAACGCTACTCTGTCAGATATTATTCAAAACTTGGCTGAACTGGAAGGCAAGGTTCTGAGTCATCTTAAGATGATGGGGCTGGAGTCGGTATGATGGAGAATCAAAACAAAGTAATGTCTAGGAAAGTTATTCCACCGGGTTACAAGCTGACGGAAGTGGGAGTGATTCCAGAAGATTGGTTATTACAAAAACTAGGCTTACATGCATCATTTCGAACGGGACCATTTGGAAGTGCGTTGCATAAATCAGACTACGTCGATGGTGGTATTCCAGTCGTCAACCCAATGCAAATTGTTGATGGAAAAGTGGTACCAACTTTTTCAATGGCGATTTCTGGTGATGCAGCCAAAAAATTAGTAGAGTTTCGACTTTCGGTTGGTGACGTTGTTATTGGGCGTAGAGGCGATATGGGCAGATGCGCTGTGATTACTGAAAAAGAAAATGGATGGCTTTGTGGTACTGGCTCAATGATTATTCGCGTTAAGCCGTCATGTGATGCAGCATTCCTTCAAAGAATTCTATCAAGCGCTTCAGTTATTTCTGCAATTGAAAATACCTCTGTGGGAACTACGATGATAAACCTCAATCAAGGTACCTTGAGAGAGCTACAGATCGTACTTCCAGAAAATAAAAATGAACAAATCGCTATTGCCAATGCACTTTCTGACACCGATGAGTTGATTGCAATCCTAGAGCATTTGATCGCCAAAAAACAATCCATCAAAACTGCCACCATGCAGCAACTGCTAACTGGTCGTACTCGCCTACCTCAATTTGCTAAACATCCCGATGGGACTATCAAAGGATATAAATCCGGCGAGCTAGGGCATATTCCAGAGGATTGGGAAGAGCGCGAAATAGGCAAGTTCGCCCCATTGCAAAGAGGTTTTGATTTACCTGCCAGTAAAAGAAGTGAAGGATTATATCCAGTAGTATATTCAAACGGCATAGTTAACACTCATAATCATTTCCAAGTTAAAGGTCCAGGTGTGGTTACAGGTAGATCTGGGACATTGGGAAAAGTTCACCACATTGCGTGTGATTTTTGGCCTCATAATACATCGCTTTGGGTTACAAAATTCATTAACTCAGATTCAAAGTTTGTCTACTATATTTTTAAATATATCGGTTTTGAACGCTTCGCAAGTGGTTCAGGGGTACCAACCTTAAATAGAAACGATGCCCATAGTTTTAAAGTGGCTATTCCTTCGTCATTAAAAGAGCAAACTGCCATCGCCACCATCCTTTCAGATATGGATGCTGAACTCACGGTGCTAGAGAAAAAACTCTCCAAGATCCGGAATATAAAACAAGGGATGATGCAACAACTGCTGACCGGGCGTATCCGTTTACCACTGGATAACCAGCCATGAAACATGCCCTTGATAAGACAATTCTGTCGGTCAAGGGTCTACTGAGCCTGACTGACGTAACCATTCCGGCCTATCAGCGTCCTTATAAATGGACGGTAAAAAATATCAGCGATCTGTTTGCGGACATAAACAGTCATCTCGATAAATCGGCCTACCGCTTGGGCTCAGTAGTGTTTCATCAGCCTGAGAGCAATGAAGAACATAGACTGGATATCGTCGATGGTCAGCAACGAACTTTAACATTAATGCTGGCAGTATGGGCCATTATCGAAACCCGACTTGCTGAATTGGAACGTCAGGATTTGCAGGAAGCGCTAACCCAGCTAAAGCCCTCCGTTGAAGGTTTTATGGGACGGCAACGCTTTGCCAGTCAGATATCGGAATACAATCTGTACCAGAATTATCAGGAGCTAAAACGTAGGGTTAGCCACCGAGAATTCAGTGAGCAACATATTGATTTTCTTCTCAACCACTGCCAAGTGGTGGTTTTTGTGCTGACTGACCTTTCTGAAGCCTTTCAGTTCTTCGACTCACAAAATGCCCGTGGGCGAGATCTGGATCCACACGACCTGCTTAAAGCCTTCCATCTACGTGAATTCGCCAGCCATGAGGTAGAACTAAAAGCTGCTTCCGTTGCCCATTGGGAAGGATTACCCAGCGATGACCTGGCTAATCTTTTCGCATCCTATCTCTACAGGGTACGTCAGTGGTCACAGGGGAATTCAGCTCGTTTCTTTGGTAAGGATGAAGTCGGCCTATTCAAAGGGATCAACCTTGATCAGATTGGTCAGTTCCCTTATGTGGAATCTTTGCGCATAGCGCACCATTTTGTAGATGACTATAACAATCAGTACCAGCGCAAGATTGATGGCCAGAAAATGCGTTTCCCTTTCCATCTCGATCAGATGATTATCAATGGAAGACGCTTTTTCGAGATGGCGGAACACTACCAGCAACAGGTATCGGCAATTATCTCCAGTGAGCATGCCAGCACTCATACTCAAAAACCGTTAATGATTCAAGGCGCAGCCCTTGGTGAAATGGCGACTCAGATACTAAGAACGTTAAATAGCTATCACAATCGCTATCGGACAGGAGATCAATATATACGCACTATGTTTGATTGTGCTCTGATCTTTTATATCGATAAATTTGGTGGGCAGTCCTTATCTGCAGCGATTGAAAAAAGCTTTATCTGGGCCTATAGATGCCGAATCCGACAGCAGGTGGTACAGCTAGCTACTATGGATAAGTATGTGCTGGAAAATAATCTGTTCCGGGTAATCAAAGAAGCCAGAGTACCTGGTGATGTGCTATCTATGCCATTACTCACAGTTAGGGCATCAGAAAATCACAATAACCGCCTAAAAGGTAACTATGAACAAGATGAACTGGTGAGGCTGTTCAAGGAGATGAACTACTATGAGTGATGCAAAGGTAACATCCTTTACTGTCAGATCATTACTGGGTGATGCATCTCATTATCTTATCCCCATGTACCAGCGTAACTATGCCTGGGGAGAAGGTGAGATCGTTCAACTTGTGCAGGACATACTCGACTACCAGCGAAAAAGCCTTCATAGCCCACTCCCTCAAACTTACGACATCGGTACGTTGGTCGTGTTCACTCGCCCTGATGGGCAGTCAGAGATAATCGACGGACAGCAGCGTTTCACTACCCTATCCCTTCTTGCTACCTGGTTAAAAAAACAAGCGGGATCCACGCTGGATATGAGCTGGTACCAAGGGATTAACTTAGGGTTTGAGAGCAGACCCAAGTCTGGCGAAACCTTTGCTCGGCTCTGGCAAGGTGTGGAACCGCATAAACTGCGGAGCAAGGAATTTAATGAAGGGCTGATCAATGGCTATGAACTTATTGGCATGGTACTACGCGACTTGAAATTAGTTGGTGAGTCATTAAACCATTTTTGTACCTATATGTTCGACCATGTACAAATAGCCCGAATAGAAGTGCCTGCCGATACCGACCTCAATCATTTTTTTGAGGTGATGAACAATCGAGGTGAGCAACTCGAAAAGCATGAGGTGGTGAAAGCACGACTAATGGGGGTACTCAACGAGATAACGGACCTGCAAGATCGACAGAGCAACCTGAACACCCTCTCACGAGTTTGGGATGCTTGCTCCAACATGGAACGTTATGTCCAGTACGGTTTTATACCAGCCGAACGTCATCAATTATTTGGGCAGGAAAATTGGGGGCAATTCGTGCCTGCTGATTTTAATTCTCTAGCTGACATGCTTATCCCGTCGACTTCGGAGCTTGGCACAACAGAGAACCAAACAAACCGCACACTGGCTGACATTATCAAGTCATCTTCAATCGTAAGTGGTGATAGAAGTGAAGAAGATGAAGGTAGCTCAGAGCGTTTTAATAGTGTTATCAACTTCTCCAACTTCCTACTCCATGTGTTGCGTGTCTGCAGCAACACAGGTAAGAACAGAGTAGATGTTCCGCTTGACGACAAACAATTAATCGAACAGTTCGAACTTCGACTGTTAAAGCAGAATAACCCGGTTAAAGCGGTACAGGATTTCGTCTTTGCACTTCTCAAATGCAAATACCTTTTTGATCAGTTCGTGATAAAACGAGAGTTCGCGAAAGGTAGCGATAGCTGGAGTTTGAAACGCCTGCGTTGGTATTCGGAAAAGAGCACCAGTTATACCAATACGTTTAATGAAGATGATGGTAGCTATGTAGACATCAACCGACAGATTCTGATGCTACTTTCCGCATTCCATGTTTCAACCCCTACTCTGGTTTATAAACACTGGTTGAATGGAGCTTTGTACTATCTGTTTAATGCCCATTCCACTGAAAACCAGATAGATGCAAGGAAGTACCTCGGGTATCTGGAGCATCTCGCCTCCTCGTTTGTCTTTCAAAACTTCCTGGCAGAACAAGAACCAAAATCATATTTTGAGATTATCTACGGTAAAGAGCTACATCTCCAACCTGTGGTACTGTCGGACAAGATTAAGAAGAAGATGCGCTTTGGGATGATAGCAAACAACCTGGTATTCAATTACCTGGACTACTTACTCTGGTGCCGTGACAGACATAAAGCTGAAGTAGTCAAACGTTTCGAATTTACCTTCCGAAGCTCAGTAGAGCATTTCTATCCCCAGCACCCCATGGATGGCTATAGGACATTAGCAGATACATCGTTGCATACCTTCGGCAACCTCAGTCTGATTAGCCACAGCAAGAATTCGCGACTTAGTAATTTCCAGCCAAAACAAAAGCAAGAGTACTTCGAAGCGAGCCTTGAGCGTAATGAAATTGATAGTCTGAAACTGCTCGCCATGATGGAGCTGATGAAGAAGAACAATCAGTGGGGGGAAGAAGAAATCGCCACTCACGAAGCGGAAATGCTGGCAGTGTTAACCAGTGGTAGTGATAGCGTATTTAGGGAGGTGTTATGAACAGTGTTGGTCAACGTGAACGCATGACACAAAAACGTGTTATCCAGTTATTCACCGATCATCTCGGTTATCACTATCTTGGTAACTGGCACAAAAGAGAAGACAACCGGAACATCGAACCAGGCTTAGTTTCTGCCTGGTTAACGAAATGCGGCGTTTCAGAAGTCCTAATCGCCAGAGCATTACGTCAACTAGATCGAGCCGCAAGCCTCGGTGAAGGCCGTATCCTCTATGATGCAAACAAAGAGGTCTATCGCCTGCTACGCTACGGCGTGAAGGATAAAGAAGGTGCTGGTGAGCAGAATCAAACCGTGTGGTTGGTGGACTGGAAAAATCCAGAAGCCAATGATTTTGCTATAGCTGAAGAAGTGACCTACAACGGTGAAAATAAAAAGCGCCCGGATTTGGTGCTGTATGTTAACGGTATTGCGCTTGGTGTCATTGAGCTAAAACGTTCTACAGTTTCAGTTTCAGAGGGCATCCGCCAAAACCTCGATAATCAGCAAAAAGCCTTCATCCGCAACTTCTTCACTACCATCCAATTGGTGATGGCCGGTAATGATTTAGAAGGGCTTCGCTATGGTGTAATCGAAACGCCGGAGAAATATTACCTTCAATGGAAAGAAGCCGCGGAATCACCTCACGCCTACATGCTTGATCGTCACCTGGCTCAGATATGCAATAAACAGCGCCTGCTGGAATTGATCCACGACTTTATCGTTTTCGATGCTGGAGTGAAAAAAACCTGCCGTCATAACCAATATTTTGGCGTCACTGCAACAAAACCGTTTATTCAACGCAATGAAGGCGGGATTATATGGCATACCCAGGGCAGTGGTAAAAGTCTGACAATGGTTTGGCTGGCAAAGTGGATCAGAGAAAATATTACCGATAGCCGAGTTTTAATCATTACCGACCGTACAGAACTTGATGAACAGATCGAGAAAGTGTTTAACGGTGTGGAAGAAGAGATCCTTCGCACTCGGAGCGGTGCGGATCTGGTGACTCGCCTGAATCAAACCAAACCCTGGCTTATATGCTCACTCGTGCATAAATTTGGTCGTCAGGAAAAGGATGACAAAGACGCTGACACGGACGATTTTATCGATCAAATGAAACGAAATATCCCTGCCGATTTTAGCCCGAAGGGAAAATTATTCGTGTTTGTGGATGAGTGCCACCGAACCCAATCCGGCAAATTGCATTCGGCAATGACAAGCATTTTGCCAGATGCACAATTTATCGGTTTCACCGGTACCCCGCTGATGAAGAAAGATAAGAAGAAGTCAGTGGAGGTCTTCGGGCCTTATATCCACACTTATAAATTTGATGAAGCAGTCAATGATGGGGTTGTACTGGACCTGCGCTACGAAGCTCGTGACATCGATCAGCGGGTCAAATCTCAGAAAAAAGTCGACCAGTGGTTTGATGCTAAGACATCTAAACTTTCTCGCCTTGGCCAACAGCAACTCAAGCAGAAATGGGCTTCGATGCAGAAGCTGTTGTCGAGCCGCTCGCGGCTGGAACAGATTGTGGCTGACATCCTTCTCGATTTTGAACAAAAGCCACGACTCGCCGACGGCCGCGGTAACGCTATGCTGGTTTGTTCCAGCGTCTATCAGGCCTGCAAATGCTATGAGATGTTTAGTGAAGCTGGTTTTGCCGGTAAATGTGCGATTGTGACGAGCTACCAGCCAAATGCCAGTGAGATTAAAGGCGAGGAGAGCGGTGAAGGACTGACTGAGAAACTGGCCAAGTACAACATCTATCGCAAAATGCTTGCGGAGTATTTTGAACAGCCTGAGGCTGAAGCAGCCAAACGTGTAAGTGATTTTGAAAAAGAGGTCAAACAACGCTTCATTAAAGAACCGGGCCAGATGCGCCTTCTGATAGTCGTTGATAAGTTATTAACTGGCTTTGATGCTCCTTCAGCAACTTACCTCTATATCGACAAGAAAATGGCTGATCACAACCTTTTCCAGGCGATATGTCGCGTTAACCGGTTGGATGGTGAAGATAAAGAATACGGCTATATTGTCGACTATAAAGACCTTTTCCGCTCATTGGAAAAAACAGTTCAGGACTACACCGCAGAAGCCTTTGATGGCTACGACAAAGAAGATGTAGCCGGTTTATTGAAGGATCGATTGCAACAGGCGAAAATCGATCTTGATGGTGCTCTGGATGCCGTTCGCACCCTCTGCGAACCAGTAAAAATGCCACGCAATCAACTTGATTATCAGCATTATTTTTGTGGAGAATCAGGGGCGTCGATAGAGCAGTTATCTGAGAAAGAAGCTTTACGTCTGACATTGTATCAATCCGTGGCAAAGCTTATCCGTGCTTTTACCAATCTGGCAGGTGAGCTAACAGATGCTGGTTATAGCGAGCCGCAGGCAAATCAAATCCGCATTGATGTTGAGTTTTATACAAAAGTCCGCGACGAAATAAAAATATCCAGTGGAGATTTCGTGGACATGAAGCAGTTCGAGCCAGGTATGCGGCAGATGCTGGATCTTTGGGTGGATGCCGATCCTAGTGAAACTCTTATGGATTTTGAGGAACTAGGGCTGCTTGAGTTGATTATTGAACGCGGAGAAGAAGCACTGGATGGACTTCCAGCCGACATGCGTGGCAACCAAGAGGCGATGGCTGAAGCGATTGAAAATAACGTTCGCAGAACCATTGTTGATGAAAACCCAGTCAACCCGAAATACTACGAAAAAATGTCGGTGTTGCTTGATGAACTGATCGCACTTCGTCGTCAACAGGCTATCTCCTATCAAGATTATCTGGAGCGCGTACGTGAACTAGCGAAGCAGGTTAAACATCCGCAATCCGGAAGTAAAAGTACTTATCCAGCAAGCATTGATACCCTTGCCAAGAAAGCGTTGTATGACAACCTCGGGCAGGATGAAGTGTTAGTTATAAAGATAGATACTGCAGTACGTCACACTAAAAAGGCCGACTGGTATGGGGATCGTTTTAAAGAGCGCGAGATCAGCTTTGCTATCGCGGAAGAAATTAAAGGTTATTCAGTGACGGTCGCGGATGTTATGGCTCTGGTGAAGGCACAGAAGGAGTACCGCTGATGCCGTTGGTTACATTTGGTGAACTCACTCTCGATCTGCAGCGTAAGCCAATCAAAAACTTGCATATCAGCGTACTTCCTCCGGATGGCCGAGTAAGAGTATCGGCTCCCGTCTCACTGTCAGACACAGCTATCAGGATGGCTGTTGTCAGAAGGCTGGTATGGATTCGACAGCAGCAAGCACAATTTCAGTCTCAGCCGCGCCAGAGTGAACGAGAAATGTGTAGCGGCGAAACACACTACCTTTGGGGAAGGGGATATCGGCTGGATGTAGTTTTAGTAGATAAGCCCGCTGAAGTGAAACTTCAGGGTGGCTGGATACGAATGAAAGTACCTCCACATTATGATACGGCTCAGCGGGAAGCAGTTCTCAACCAGTGGTATCGAGGTATTTTAAAACAAAGACTGCCTAAGTTAATGGCAAAATGGCAGCAAGAGATAAAAGCTGAAGCCAGTTTTGTTGGTATCAAGCGAATGAAGACCAAATGGGGAAGCTGTAACCCACAGACCGCACGTATCTGGATCAATCTCGAACTGGTAAAAAAACCACCTGAATGCCTTGAATTCATTGTGGTTCACGAGCTAGTTCATCTACACGAACGCAAGCACAATGAGCGTTTTATCGGTCTGATGAGTATTCACTTGCCAAACTGGCGTGAACACAGAGCTAAGTTGAATAAAATGCCCTTGGCTTATAATCACTGGGGATATTGAAATTTAATCAGAAAATGGTTGATACTATTGCATCAACCATCTCCATCAATTATCAATATATTTTTTCATTTCTCTTTCTAATCCGTGCAATGTTGATAGTAGTTCTTCACGCTGTTGACGTAATCTCTCAAGATCAACAAAAACCTGCTCCTCATGCTTCTTAACATACCGAGATATATTTAAATTAAAATCATTTAATTGTATTTCATCATAAGAAGCCACATGTGAAAAATCATCGACACTACTCCTTTCAAAGTAGCATTTTGATATTTTTTCAATGATTTCATTTGTTATCAAATTGCGCCCTTTTACGGGTTTAGCCAAATCAGATGCGTCAATAAACACGACATTAGAATTGTTTCTATCTCTCCTGAATATCAAAATGGCAGTTGGTATCGCTGTCCCAGGAAGCAATCTATCTGGTAGACCTATTACCGCATCTAACAACCCTTCACTGATTAAATTTTTCCTTATACTCTCCTCTTGACCTCCACGGAACAATACGCCGTGAGATACCAGTATGGCCATTCTACCAGTTGCACTTTTAAGTGTTGAAACCATGTGCAAAATAAAGGCATAATCACCCTTAGACTGAGGTGGGAAACCTAAATTAAAGCGACCATAATCATTACGTACTAAATCATCATGATTCCAACCGATAATATTTAACGGAGGGTTAGAAGCAACTACATCAAACTGCATCAATCTATTATCTGTATCCAGAAGCTGAGGGTTAGATATTACATCCCCCCATTCTATCCGACTATTAATTTCGTTATGCATAATCATATTCATTTTAGCCAAGGCCCAAATGGATCTATTAACTTCTTGACCAAACAAAGTATAATTATCGCTTCTAAAGGATTTTTTTATTTTTTCCCCTAGGGTAATTAAAAGAGAACCAGACCCACAAGTAGGATCACAAATACTATCTCCATCCCTAGGCTGCAATAACTCTGCAAATAGTAGTGAAACACCGTCTGGAGTATAAAATTCTGCCCCCCTCATAGCCGAGTCAGATGCAATTTTTTCAAAAAGATATCTACATGCTACTTTTATCTTTTTATTACCATCCTGGGTATAATCAAATTTCATTTCAGGACTTGCAAAAATATCGAGTAATTCATTAAGCATCCGGTCCCTTTCTGATTTTGCACCAAAATTAACCGTCGCAAATTTTATTGACTCGAATAAATAACCACCTCTACTTTGGCAGACAGAATCAATAGCCTGATCAATTAATCTCAGCGAATCATCAATCCTCTCTCCGATATAATCACCATGATTCTTAGCATCATGATATATTTTATAAAAACTAGCATCCTCTGGTACTCGAGAAACAATTTCTAACAACTCAGAATATTCTCCATTGATTAAATCGCACTCATAATCAGACTTAACATCAGAAATATATTTCAGCAATAAAATTGAAAATATATAATCTTTATAAGAAGATGAGTCAACTTTCCCTCTAAACAAATCACAAGCAAGTAAAAGTGATTTATGAAGCATCTTCATTTCACTCATTTTCTAACCCCTCGCTATTAATGATACTTTCACATATACCATCAAAGAGCACATCGCCATTTTGTATTAGTGAATTATAGACTATTTTTTGTTTATTCCAGTTTCTATTAATAGAACCAATCTTTTCTTGAACCCCCAAATTTGGGAGTTTAACAGTCATTTTAGAAACCGTTTTTGAATTAACTTTACTAATACTAGTACCTTCACTCAAACTGCGAAAATATTTACTTCCAGAAGTAGAGTTAATATACCAATGTAAATAATGTGGTAGTATTAAATTTTCATTACATCTAATTACTGCTAACTGATTGGACGTAATGATTGGTTTGCCTAGATTCCCTTCGATAATCCCAGCTGAAAACACAGGTCCCCGCAGACGTAATAAAATATCATTAGGGAAAAGATAATGCTTCTCAGGATTACCTTCTGGGATAACAGAAGTTAAAGCATCTAGATCTAAACTGCCGTCCAGCCCAATATCTTTCGTCTGGATGAGATAACAGGAGCCTTGCTCACCAGCATCTTGTATTGCCGATTTAAAGGGCATCCCTAAACGGATCTCAGCAACACTCTCTAATGTAACAATTTTATGCATAAGTAAGTTAGGGAGATTACTCTCCCTTTCCTCCAGTAGTTTTAAGCACAATCGAGTGTTTCCAATTCACATCCCCCACACGTACATCTAAATCCATCTGCAATGAGGAAAAGGAGAGCGCGTGTACCAGCATAACAATACAAGCCATATTCCCCCCCTTACTTATTGACTTTTTACGCAGGGATTGATATTTTTTTTCGTTCATTTTGTTAAAGCCTCTCATAGCGGTTTTGGCCAGAATGTTTCGGGTAAATAGCAGTTGCCGCTGCTATTTACTCCCTCCCTTCCCTAGGTAGTAGCGTCGTACTAGGTCAGTGAGAAGACTATAACAGGTTACAGAGAATTTATGCAACAGTAGCGTCGTACTACTTTTTCACGATGTCATTGTCGCTATGCATCATGGGCTCACTAACCTCATGATTATTCTTATTTATCTTGCGAATTCATGATAGAAAAATATTTTGGTGTTACTTTCCAAAATCAAACGGACTTACCCCTATCTCCCGGTTCGCATCCAGATAATCCGCCCACCACTGCAGCATCAATCTGCGCTCCCCCAGATGTTCCGCTTTATGGATGTAGGCAGCCCTAACAGAGCTACGCTCCTGATGGCTCATCTGCCGCTCTACGGCATCCCTCGACCATAGACCCGATTCAATCAATGAGCTACAGGCCATTGTCCTGAAACCATGCCCACAGACTTCCGTTTTCGTGTCATAGCCCATCACTCGCAAAGCCTTGTTCACCGTATTTTCACTCATGGGTTTACGAGGATCGTGATCCCCAACGAAAATCAGTTCTCGATTTCCATTCATGCTTTTGATCTTTTCCAAAATAGCGAGAGCTTGCCGCGACAAGGGAACAAGATGAGGCGTGCGCATTTTCGAACCACGCTGAGAATGCTTAACACCTTCTAAAGGTTCACGCTCACCCGGAATCGTCCACATAGCCGTATCAAAATCTACTTCAGACCAGCGTGCAAAACGTAGTTCACTTGAGCGGATAAACACTAACAAAGTGAGCTCGACAGCTAATCGAGTTAAAGGCCTGCCGGAGTAATGGTCAATGCGATGAAGTAATTCAGGTATACGGTTAAGCTCCAGAGCAGCACGGTGCTGTCTTTTCGCCGTAGCAACTGCACCGGCAATCTCTTGTGCTGGGTTGTAATCGATTAAGCCGCTCTGAACGGCAAACCGCATAATCGCGGTCGTTCGCTGTTGTAAACGGGCTGCGACTTCAAGCCGCCCGGATGACTCAACTGCTTTGATAGGTACGAGCAGATCTCGCGTCTTCAATTCAGCAATGTTCCGCTTACCAATAGCAGCAAAGAGATTATCTTCCAGGCTTTTCAATACACGAGCACTATGCGATGCCGACCACTTCTGATTACTGGCATGCCAGTCTCTGGCTACCACTTCAAACGTTATCGCCTCTTGCTCCAGCTCTACCTTAACGGCTTTCTTGTTCTCACTGGGATCGATGCTGTTTGCTAACAGCTTACGGGCTTCATCCCGGCGTGCCCTGGCATCCGCCAGCGAAACTTCAGGATATTTTCCCAATGCCAGCATTTTCTCTTTGCCGCCGAAGCGATAACGAAGCCGCCAGTATTTGGAGCCATTAGGGTGAACCAACAAAACCATGCCTTCACCGTCAGTAAGTTTATAGGCTTTTGCTTCCGGCTTAGCCGAACGAACCTTCACATCACTCAGAGCCATGATGAGTATCCTTTCAAGGGTTCTGTGTGGGTACAAACATTATCGAACCGGGATATACCCGCAGTTGTACCCGCATCAGTAAGTTGATGTAGATTGAATCAGGTTGACTTAGGTTGAGTGAAAAAGCGAGGAAAGCCTTGCGGATACTGGATTTCAGGCACAAAAAAAGACGTCCGTTGACGTCTATTGATGTTCCGATGGTGCCGAAGGCCGGACTCGAACCGGCACGTATTTCTACGGTTGATTTTGAATCAACTGCGTCTACCGATTTCGCCACTTCGGCACTGTAGAAGGGTTGCGGTAAGCGTCTGCCATTATACCCGCCGGGGATCGCCATGCAAGCGAGGTGATCGCCTGGCGTCGTCGATTGCCGAAAAAAACAGCGGCTTATACGCTATTTCCCTTCTGTAGCCTGTCGGTTGCCCCCTCTTTTCAGAATCCGATCCCGATTCCGGCACGCTGCAACGGTTTACATTTGCCCCGCTTTGTTATCTGATCCTGTTAGCGGTTTTACTAATCTGAACCGCTTCTCTCTCCCGGAACAGGATCACGCTATGCGCTTTTATCAGGTTGAACCAACGCTGGAAAACTACTGGCGCGGGGTGATTCTGTTCGGGCGCAACGCGGCCACCTATAAGTTTGCGCTGGCTCAGGCGCTGTACGATATCCAGCAACAGAAACCGGGCAGCGATCTAATTCTGCTGGCGGATCTGGCGCAGCCCTTTAGTCAGCATCTCTGTCGCCATCTGCAGCAGGCGCCAAAGCAGGGCACCGCCGGTCGCAGCCGCTTTCTGGATGCCTGCCAGCAGTTTAATCGGGGGGAGATCGGGCAGGATCGGCTCACCGAACTGACCGTGCGGCTGGGGTTCGCCAATGTGCTCGACGCCTTTCATATCGTCAACCGTGCGGAGATCGCTACCCGCTTTTTTGTGGACGAGCGCAAAAGCCATGGCTCTATCCGGCTTACGGAAAACTTTTATCAGTTGGGGGAGCGGCCCCAGTACCACAGTCTGGCCCTGGAAACCGAGGCGCGCTGGCGACTGGTGGAGCAGGCCTGGGCCCAGGGCATTTCACGGCAGCTTATCGGCGTGGAATACGATGAACAGACCCGTATGCTGTTCAGTCAGCTTAACGCCCGGCGGGTGAATATCACCAGCTGTCGCGATGCCCTGAACGGCTATCAGAAGGGGCGCTGCTTCTACTGCGACACGCCTGTTTCCCTGCGCAGCGGCGACCAGAATCTTGCCGATGTCGATCACGTTATCCCCTGGGCCATACGCGATAAGGTGCCCAATATCGACGGGGTCTGGAATCTGGTGCTGGCCTGTCGCAACTGCAATCGCGGCAGCGCTGGTAAGCTCGCGCTGGCGCCGCCGAAGTGGGCGATGGAAAGGCTACGCCAGCGCAACGACTATATTATCGACAGCCATTTGCCGCTGCACGAAACCCTGTCCAGGCAAACCGGCGCCACGGCCAGCGCCCGGCTGCATTTTCTGCAGCGGGCGTGGAATACCGCCATCGAAACGCTGATCCATATCTGGCAGCGGCCAGCGCCCCGGGGAGAGGAAACGCTGTAATGACTCAGGAGTACTACCAGCACAACGCTCAGCGCTTTTTCAACGATACCGTCGCGGTAGATATGGAATCGCTATACCGCCCTTTTACCACCCGGCTTCCACCCGGCGCCCGGGTGCTGGACGCCGGATGCGGTTCCGGGCGCGATGCTCTGGCCTTCCGGGGGATGGGTTATCGGGTCGATGCCTTCGACGCCTCCCCGAATCTGGCCGCACTGGCCCGCGCCCATAGCGGCCTGCCAGTGCGCGAGATGCGCTTCCAGGATCTGGAGGCGCAAGCATGCTATGAAGGTATCTGGTGTTGTGCTTCGCTGCTGCACGTGGCCCGGGCAGAGCTGCCGTCAGTCATGGCGCGGCTGGCCAGGGCGCTAAAGCCCGGCGGGGTGTGGTATCTCTCCTTTAAGTACGGCAACGAAGAACGCCGCCAGGCCGGGCGATGCTTTACCGATCTCGACGAGTCTGGCCTGAACGCCCTGCTCGCCCCCCTGCCCCAGCTCACCCTGCTGGAATGCTGGCAAACCCGGGATCTGCGCCCGGAACGCAGCGAACGCTGGTTGAATGCATTGCTGCGGCGGGAAAGCTGAATACCGCCATCTGGATACTCTGACCGCCTCACTACGCGCCATGGAAGCCGCCCTGGCCGCGCATTAATACGTGATAAAAATCACATAAATAATGAAACATCCGGCAAACCCGCCCGTCAGGTATTTGAAGTACACTGTGATTTCAGAAGTCACAACCAATAAGGTATTCATCATGACCATGATAAAGAGCTATGCGGCGCAACAGGCCGGGGCTGAACTGGAGCTGTATGAGTACGACGCCGGTCAGCTGGCGCCGGAGGATGTTGAGGTGACCGTCGAATACTGCGGCGTCTGCCACTCCGATTTGTCGATGATCGACAACGAGTGGGGCTTTTCGCAGTATCCACTGGTGCCGGGTCATGAAGTCATCGGTCGGGTCAGCGCGCTGGGCAGCGCCGCCCAGGATAAGGGGCTTAAAATTGGCCAGCGCGTGGGCATTGGCTGGACCGCCCGCAGCTGTCAGCACTGCGACGCCTGCATTAGCGGCAACCAGATCAACTGCCGGGAAGGCAGCGTACCGACCATTATGAACCGCGGCGGCTTTGCGGATAAGATCCGCGCCGACTGGCAGTGGGCCATTCCGCTGCCGGAAGAGATGGATTTCGCCACCGCCGGTCCGCTGCTGTGCGGCGGCATCACCGTCTTTAAACCGCTGCTGACCCACCATATCACCGCCATGAGCCGGGTGGGGGTCATCGGTATCGGTGGTCTGGGCCATATCGCTATCAAACTGCTGCGCGCCATGGGCGCCGAGGTCACCGCTTTTAGCTCTAATCCGTCCAAGACCCAGGAGATTCTGGATATGGGCGCCGATCGGGTAGTTAACAGCCGCGATCCGCAGGAGCTGAGCGCGCTGGCCGGGCAGTTCGATCTGATTATCAATACCGTTAACGTCAGCCTGGACTGGATGCCCTATTTCACCGCGCTGGCCCCCGGCGGCAACTTCCACACCGTGGGCGCCGTGATGAAGCCGTTCGAAGTTCCCGCGTTCTCGCTGATTAGCGGCGACCACGGCATCAGCGGTTCCGCCACCGGTAACCCGGCCGAGCTGCGCACCCTGATGAAGCTGGCCACCCGCGCCCGGGTGGCGCCGCAGACCGAAGAGTTCCCGATGTCGAAGGTGAACGAAGCGCTGCAACACGTGCGCGACGGCAAGGCCCGCTACCGCGTGGTGCTGAAGGCGGATTTCTGATTTCCGTTGTTTAACTACGCAACAGCCGACCTGAAAAGGTCGGCTGTCTCAGGGCCGGGATGACTTTTCGCTCAGCGCCTTGCCACCGTGTACACAGCAACACCCTTTGTCGGCGTCTGCCTCTCTCATCTTTTGCATTAGCGGGCGATTTTCTGTTCCACTTCCGCCAGCGCGCTGAATGCCGTGGCGACCGCGGCAGCGCCCGGATCTTTCACGCCCAGCAGGCGCTCGCTGGCGATATAGGCAGAACGCCCGGCGTTAGCCTTGCTCATTGCGGCGGTGTCCTCGGCGCCCTGACAGGCTGCGGCCGCTGCCGCGATCACGCCCTCTTCCGTCAGGGCTTCCAGCGCTGGCTGGAGCGCATCGATCAGGGTGCGATCGCCCGGCTCTGCGCCGCCGTAGAGTTTGATCTGCTGTAGTCCCACCATCAGCGCCTGCGCCAGGGGTTGCCCCTGCAACCGGGCCCGGCCCGCTGCGGTAAAGAAGATCGACATCAGGCCGCCGCTGGTGCCGCCCATTACCGTCGCCAGACGTTCGCCAATAAAGGCCAGCAGCGCCGCCTGATCGTTAAGCGGCAGCGCCCCCAGCCCCAGCAAGCGGGCGATATCCCGGGCTCCCTGCGCAAAGGCGGTGCCGGTATTGCCGTCGCCCACTCTGGCGTCCAGCGCGTTCAGATCCGCTTCTATCTCAATTAGGGAGAGCGTCAGCGCCGCCACCCGCATCGCTACCGCTTCATTATGGGAAGGCAGCGCATCCACCCGGTCATGGGTGGGGCGCTGGGGCTGCATTTTCACCGGCGTAAAAGGCACCAGCGGGCGCCAGCCCAGGGTTTCACAGGGTCCCTGGAGCGCATCGATAAAGGCATCGCTCAGGCGCAACACCGACAGCGAAAACCCCTTCATATCCAGCGCGCTCATCAGCGGCGCCGGGCCAATCATAAACTCCACCTGGTCACGCAGACGGGAGTGGGCCAGCGCCTTAACAATCAGCGCCATTTCCATCTCCGACGTGCCCCCTAGGTTGTTGACCAGCAGCGCCAGACGCACGTCGCCCCCGGCGTGCTGCCAGAGCTGCTCCACCATCAGATCCACCAGCGCGCGGCTGTTGCGGGTGTTCAGGGTCCGGGCCCCCGGCTCGCCGTGCAGGCCAAGCCCGATTTCGACCTGCCCCGGCAGGATGCGCCATTCATCCTCCACGCCATCCGGCAGGCTACAGCTGCGCAACGCCACCCCCAGACTAAATACGTTTTCGCTGGCCTGCCGGGCAGCCTCCTTCACCTCCCCCAGCGAACGTCCCTGCTCGGCGGCATAACCGGCAATCTTGTGCACCAGCGAGGTTCCGGCGATACCGCGCGGCTGGTTGCCCGGCAGGGCGATATCGTCGCCCACCACCACCATCTCTACCTTCAGGCCATAGCGCTTGGCTTTTTCCGCCGCCAGCCCGAAGTTCAGACGGTCCCCGGTGTAATTTTTAACAATCAGCAGGCAGCCGCGATCGCCGGTCACCGCCACAATGGCGTTCAGTATCGCATCCACCCCCGGCGAGGCGAACAGGTCGCCGCAGACCGCCGCGGTAAGCATACCGCGCCCCACAAAACCCACGTCTGCCGGTTCATGACCGGCGCCGCCACCGGAGATCACCGCTACCCGGCTTTTGTTCCAGTCGTTGCGCATCACCACCCGTATGCCCGGCTCAATATCCAGGCGCGTCAGATTACGGTGGGGAGAAGAGAGGATGACGCCCTCAATGGCGTCATCCACCAGTTGTTCACGTTGATCAAAGAAAAATCCGGACATGATGTTCCATCAATCGGCTAGCCATAGCACAAGCATAGCTGCTGATACGTTGTATTGGATACCCTCAGGAATATACTGAGTCTCTGATAATTACTATGATTTAAGAAAATATTCATTGAGGGATGTGATAAATGAGCGCGCCACTGACTATAGCCAGAACCACCGAGAAAACCCTGTGCCTGCTGCCCGGCATGGCTAACCGCCATGGGCTGATTACCGGCGCGACCGGTACCGGTAAGACCGTTACCCTGCAAAAACTGGCCGAATCCTTTTCGGAAATCGGCGTACCGGTCTTTATGGCCGATGTGAAGGGCGATCTGACCGGTATCGCCATGCCGGGCGAAGCGTCGGAAAAATTGCAGACGCGCCTGAACAGCATTGGCGTGACCGACTGGCAGCCTCACGGAAACCCCACGGTGCTGTGGGATATCTTTGGCGAGAAGGGACACCCGGTGCGGGCCACCGTCTCCGATCTGGGGCCGCTGCTGCTGGCCCGCCTGCTCAACCTGAACGAGGTGCAGAGCGGGGTACTGCAGATTATCTTCCGGGTGGCGGACGACCAGGGGCTGCTGCTGCTCGACTTTAAAGACCTGCGCGCCATTACCCAGTACATCGGCGATAACGCCAAATCATTCCAGAACCAGTACGGCAATATTAGCAGCGCCTCGGTCGGGGCGATTCAGCGCGGACTGCTGGCGCTGGAGCAGGAAGGCGCCCCTTTCTTCTTCGGCGAACCCATGCTCGATATCCAGGACTGGATGCGTACCGATGAAAACGGCAAAGGGATCATCAATATTCTGGCGGCGGATAAGCTGTACCAGATGCCGAAGCTCTATGCCGCCAGCCTGCTGTGGATGCTCTCTGAACTTTATGAGCGTCTGCCGGAAGCGGGCGATCTGGAAAAACCCAAACTGGTGTTCTTCTTCGATGAAGCGCATCTGCTGTTCGACGACGCCCCCCAGGTGCTGCTGGATAAGATCGAGCAGGTGGTACGCCTGATCCGCTCCAAGGGCGTGGGGATCTTCTTCGTGTCCCAGAATCCTTCCGATATTCCGGACAGCGTACTGGGCCAGCTCGGCAACCGCATTCAGCACGCGCTGCGCGCCTTTACCCCGAAAGATCAGAAGGCGGTGAAAACCGCGGCCCAGACCATGCGCGCCAACCCGGACTTTAATACCGAAGAGGCGATCCAGGCGCTGGGCACCGGCGAAGCGCTGATCTCATTCCTGGATGAGAAAGGCAGCCCGACGATGGTGGAGCGCGCCATGGTCATCGCCCCTGCTTCACGAATGGGGCCGGTCAACGCAGGCGAGCGTAACGCTCTGATTAACAACTCCCCGCTGTACGGCAAGTACGACGAAGCCCAGGATCGCGAATCGGCGTACGAGATGCTGCAAAAAGGCGTGCAGGCCGCCACCGATAAAGAGCAGGCGCCGCCCGCCAAAGGCAAACAGGCCGATGTGGATGAAGGCATTCTGGGCGGACTAAAGGAAATTCTGTTTGGCAGCACCGGCCCGCGCGGCGGCAAGAAAGATGGCATGGTGCAGACCGCGGCGAAAAGCGCGGCGCGCCAGATTACCCGCCAGATAGTGCGCGGCGTACTGGGCAGCCTGCTCGGCGGTCGTAAGCGCTAACCGCCATCCACGGCCCTCCGGCAGGGGGGCTAATCGCCCCGCCTGTCAGAGCATCTGACCGATCCTCTCCTCCAGCTTGCACTGGTCGAGCGCAAACAGCCGGATGCCTTCCGCCAGCTTTTCCACCGCCATCGGGTCCTGATGATGCTGCCACAGGAATCCGGCCTGGGTCATGGGCGAAGGGCGTAGTTCGCTGGTGCCCCCCACCGTCAGCCGCTGCGCCAGCGGCGCATCGCACTCTGCCAGCGCCGCCAGCAGAGGCGGGGCAATGGTCAGGCGATCGCAACCCGCCAGCGCCTGAATCTGTTCAATGCGGCGGAAGCTCGCCCCCATTACCACTGTGGGGTAACCGTGCGCTTTGTAATAGCGGTAAATCTCGCGCACCGACTGCACGCCGGGATCGTTTTCCGCATCGTAGGGGACATCAGGGTGATGGCTCTGATACCAGTCGAAGATGCGCCCGACAAAGGGCGAAATCAGAAATACCCCCGCCTCGGCACAGGCCCGCGCCTGCGCGAAGGAGAAAATCAGCGTCAGATTACAGTGGATTCCGCTGCGCTCCAGCTCTTCGGCGGCCCGTATTCCTTCCCATGTCGCCGCCAGCTTAATCAGGATACGCGAGGCGTCGATACCGTTTTGCTCATACAGGCGAATCAGCTTGCGAGCCCGGGAAACGCACATCCCGCGATCCCACGCAAAGCGGGCGTCCACTTCGGTCGAGATACGCCCGGGAACGTAGCGCAACACCTCGGTGCCGATATCCACCGCCACCTGATCACAGGCGTTGATCAACCGGGTTTCTTCATTGCCGCCCTGGCGTCGCGCTTTGTCCAATGCACCGGCAATCAGGGCCTGGTATTGCGGGTGCTGCGCCGCCTTCAATATCAGCGACGGATTAGTGGTGGCATCCTGAGGGGCGAATTTTTTTATCGACTCGATATCACCAGTATCCGCCACCACTACCGTCATCGTTTTTAATGCTTCCAGCTGGTTCATCATTCTCTCCTTAAGCTCCACTCTTACCGTCATCTAACAGGTTTCACGTTTAGCGCAATGCCTGCCCTGTCGCCTCTCTCAAATTAGCGGGAATAAATATCAATCCCCTGACGCCGGATCATTTCTTAACGTCAGCCGACGGCGCCATTTGCGTAACCGGCGCTCTGGCCCTGAGCCGCTTATCGAACCAGGCGATCAGCACCGGCGCCGTCAGCATCGTGATAATACTGGCGGTGGCCAACTGGGCCGTGGCGGCATCCACGTATATGGCCAGCGAAGGATCCGCCTGGGCGACCATCGCCGGTGTCAGCGCAGAGCTGGCCGCGGTGGTGCCCAACGCAGCGCCGAGGGCGGTTTTGTTTCTTAAGAACAGGTTATAAAGAAAGTAAAAAATGATGCCGGTGACGGCAGAGATAACCCCCAGCAGGATGCCCGACAGACCGGCGCTGAATACGGTGCCGATACTGGAGTTCGCGCCGATAGCAAATGACATGATGATAATAATCAGCGGCTGCGCCGACGTGCACAACTGTTTGAAGCGTTCGTCGCAGTTGCCCCACAGCATGCCGATCAGTAGCGGGATCAGCATCGACAGCAGAGCGGCAAAAGGAATATTCGCCAGGCCGCTCACCCCCAGCACCACCATGGTGACGAAGGGGCCGTCTTTGATACAGAACACCGAGATGGCCCCGGCGTCGCTGGCATCGCCATAGGTGCTACACAAGGCGATATACAGCGAGCTGTTGGAGCTGGTCAGGCAGGCGACCAGAGCCAGCATCGAAATGCCCAGGAACCCCGGCGGGCCAAACAGTGAACCAGCCACCCATACCGCCAGCGCCCCGGCAATGCACTTCAACAGCAACAGCACCGCTCCTTTATATAAGGGCAACCCGGCCTGGCGAATATTAATTGAGGTACCGCAAACCAGCAGAAATATCCCCATCATAGCGCTGGACCCCACTTTAAATAATGCGGTAGTCGGGCCGCCAATAGTTAAAATCTGGGGAGCAAAAGTATTAATCAGAATAGCAGCAAGCAGCGGAATAATAATCAGCCCGCCGGGCACCTTATTCATCTTATCGAAGATTTTTATATTCATAGGGCAACTCACATATCAAATAATATGAATGATTCACGACGTACCGCGCGAAACCTGTTTCTCGTCGCCTGTATTTAGTGATGATTAACCTGCTGGGAAATGCGCCCGATAATGGTGCTGATAATCTCTTCCGGCCCGGTCAGCCCTCCTTTGCCAACGCAGATTAGCCCGGCATATTCGCCGCCGACGATACGCACCATATCGGTCTGGGGGATCACGTAGTCGATCATTTCAATACCGCTGGCGCCCAGCGCTTTTAAGATGCTGACCATGGTATCGCCGCCGGTCATATACAGGCCTTGTATCCCGCTGCCCGCGCAGTCCAGCATCTGTTTGACGATGCGCCCCATCCCCTGATTGATATTTCCGGCTGCCTGACCCGGCGCCAGGTGCAAACGCTGCTCCTGCTCACACAGGTCCAGCAGCCTGCCTGTCAGCGCCGACTCAAAAACCAACAGCGCATCCTGGCGTTGGGCCACACAGTGCCGGGCCTGTTCAACCACCCGGTCGATTTCACTTTGCGCCGCATCCTGACCTTCGACCAGCAGCCCGGCATCCACCGGAATATGGCAAACCCGGCTGTCGTGCGCGATCAAATGCTGGAGCTGTTTTTGAGTCACTGGCGTGGCGCTTCCGGCCACCACCATTACCGATCCGCGCTGAGTATCGCGGGGCAGCGGCTGGGGCTGATGATATGGGGTTTCATCCATCAGATGCCGACAGGCCGCCAGACGTTCGGTAAACGGCCCGGGATCGACCGCCAGCACATTCCAGTTCAGCGCCACCACGGCGTGGGCGATGGCATCCACGTCATCCAGGGTGATGGCATCGACCACAATCACCCGCAAACCGGCCTGATAACAGTCCAGCAGCGCCTGCCGGAGCCATGCGCCGCGCTTCATCACCTGGGTCAGCGCGACGTGGCCGACCTGATGCCGGGTCTGCTCTGCCAGCAGGCCCGGAACCCAGGATTCGGTCACCGGCGTACGCACATCGCGGGCAACATCGGTACAGGAAAGCGCCACCGAGTCGATTATCGAATACCCCCCCACCACGATGCGCCGCGACTGCGGCATCGCCGGTACCACCACCGCCACCGCGTCGTGCGCTAACAATTCCAGCATCGCATCGATTTCATAGCCAATGCCGCCGCGCAGCGTGGTATCGATGCGCTTGGTGAAGTAGCGGGCGCCCCGCTGCTGGAGCTGTCGGACCGCGGTAGCAACGCGCTGCTGCGCCTGCGCTTTTGGTAACGCCCGGCTTTCGCTACTGACCACCATCGCCGGATAATCGACGGTATTGCGGGCAAAGCAGTCTGTGTCAAAAAAGGCGGCGGTTTTCATCCCGCTGTGCGCCAGCAGGACACCCACAGTGGTCGCCCCGGTCAGATCGTCGGCCACGATCCCCAATTTTTCTCCCCTGCCGAAAGGGGACGCGGTATGAATGGCGAAAATATCACTCTCTTCCTTGCTACCTTTACCCATTAACGAATGCTTTTCCATTGCGAATTCCCTTAGCCTGCCAACGGGCTTATTGATGTTTCATCTTCCAGTAGCGTGCGGCGACCACGGTGGACTCGCGCATGCTGACGGTGCCCGCCTTACCGGTTCCGGCAATATCAAACGCTGTTCCGTGGTCGACCGAGCTGCGTATAAACGGCAGGCCAAAGGTGATGGTGATTGAGCGTTCAAAATCGAGGGTCTTACAGGCGATATGGCCCTGGTCGTGGTAGAGCGACAAAATTGCGTCGTAATGCCCCAGCTTGCCCAGGTGGAACACCGAATCTGCCGGAACCGGCCCGATGGCGTTGATGCCAAGATCCCGGGCGGCCATGACCGCCGGAATCAGGTTATCGGCCTCCTCGTGCCCGAACAGGCCGTTATCAGAGCCGTGGGGATTCAGCGCCGCGACGGCGATACGCGGGTTCGGAATGTTCAGGGCGCCGAATTCATGATGAATTTGCTGTACGCAGGCCAGCACCCGCTCTTTGGTGGCATAGTCGCAGGCCGCTTTCAGCGCCATATGGCGGCTGACGAAGAACACTCGCAAATTGTGGACGTGGAACATGGTCAGGCCGTAATCGGAATCTGTTTCGGCCTGATAGATTTCGGTATGCCCCGGTAGCTTACAGCCCGCCAGTTTGATGGCCTCTTTATGGATCGGGGCGGTAGAGGCCACGTCGATAAGCCCGGCCATTCCCAGTTCAATAGACTTCATGACGTAGTCCAGCGACATCTGTCCGGCCAGCTTCTGCACCCTTCCCCATTCGATGCTGTCGCAGTCGTAATCCCCGGTTTCCAGTACGTCCAGGGTTCCCCAGCGAAATGCCGCCTGCTGCGGGTGGGTAATTTTATTAATGGGAAAATCGCAGCCCTGAATATTCATGGCCCGCTGAATAATCGGCAGCGAGCCAATCAGAAACGGACGACATTCTGCGTAGACGTCTTTGTCCATCAGGGTGGCAACGGTAATCTCCGGGCCAACGCCGGCAGGATCGCCAGCGGTGACGGCGACGACAGGCTTTTTCTCTATAGTCATCCTGGACCTCTTAATGGTTAATCTCAGACCCGCTCATAGATCAAAATGATCAGATGAACACAATCAAATCATATGAGCGAAAAAATAATGGATTCATATTCGATAATTAGTGATTAAACTCACATAAAAAGGCAGGTATTTTTATTTCATCGCGAAATGTGACATGAGCATAAGTTCATATTAATTTTAAATGTTCATTTAAGGGATTGCGATAACCTTCAGCGCAACAATATTTTTTATTTTATTTATCAGCATGTTAATCAATATTTTCTTATCCACCGGCGGTTATCCCAGCCTCATTCGATACACGTTCAGAAAATTTGAATTTTTTTGACAGTTTTCCTTGCTAACAATCGGGAATAGCCCGGCGTATTATCCTGTTCATCGAGGGAGGTTACCGATAACAATCGTAATTAACCTTAAATAATCAACAAATTAGCAAAATCATTTTTTTGTATTTCTCAGGTGAACAAAATGAAAAAATTCGAAGATGTTGCCGTTCTGATCGCACGTATTCTGATGCCGATTCTGTTTATCGTGGCCGGTTGGGGCAAAATCACTGCTTATTCCGGCACTCAGCAGTATATGGAGGCGATGGGCGTTCCCGGATTCCTGCTGCCGCTCACCATCCTGCTTGAATTTGGCGGCGGCCTGGCGATTCTGTTCGGCTTCCTGACTCGCACCACGGCGTTGATTACCGCTCTGTTTACGCTGATGACCGCTTTCCTGTTTCACAGCAACTTTGCCGATGGCGTTAACTCGCTCATGTTTATGAAGAACTTTACTATCGCGGGCGGCTATCTGTTGCTGGCGACCTTCGGCCCTGGCGCAATCAGCCTGGACCGGGCACTGAATAAAAACTGGTAAGTTTTCTATACTGAATGACGTCCGGCGACAGTTTATTGCGCCGGACGTTTCGCGCTTTAGGAGGAATAATGGGACTGCTCGTTGACGGCGTCTGGCAGGACGCATGGTATGACACCAAATCCACCGGTGGACGCTTTCAGCGCTCCGCCGCCGCATTTCGCAACTGGGTCACGCCAGACGGCGCGCCCGGCCCTTCCGGCAGGGGCGGTTTCGCAGCCGAAAAAGAGCGCTACCATCTCTATGTTTCGCTGGCCTGCCCCTGGGCGCACCGCGCTCTGGTTATGCGTAAATTGAAAGGGCTGGAGCCGTTTATCAAGGTGTCGGTGGTGCATCCGCTGATGCTGGAAAACGGCTGGACCTTCGGGAATGACTTCCCCGACGCTACCGGCGATACGCTTAACGGCCACGATTTCCTGTATCAGCTCTATCTGCAGGCCGACCCTCATTACAGCGGACGAGTCACGGTACCGGTGCTGTGGGATAAAAAGCAGCAGACTATCGTCAGCAATGAGTCATCGGAAATTATCCGCATGTTCAATAGCGCCTTCGACGCCCTGGGCGCCCGGGCCGGTGACTATTACCCCAAAGCGCTACACGGCCAGATCGATGAACTGAACGACTGGATCTATAACAGCGTGAACAACGGCGTGTATAAAGCGGGCTTCGCCACTTCTCAACAGGCTTATGACGAAGCGGTCGGCCAGCTGTTTACCTCACTGGCGCGGCTGGAGCAGATTCTTGGCCAGCACCGCTATCTGACCGGCAATCAGCTTACCGAAGCCGATATCCGCCTGTGGACTACCCTGGTGCGATTTGATCCAGTGTATGTCACCCACTTTAAGTGCGATCGCCAGCGGATTAGCGACTACCTGAATCTGTACGGCTTCCTGCGCGATATCTATCAGTTGCCCGGCGTCGCAGAAACGGTCAATCTGGACCATATCCGCCACCACTACTTCTGCAGCCATAAAACCATTAACCCCACCGGTATTATTTCCATCGGGCCACAGCAGGATCTGAATGAACCTCACGGGCGCGACCAGCGCTTTCGTTGATACTTCCCCCGGCGGCACTGTGCCGCCGTATTATTATCAGCACCCGTTCCGTTGCTATAATCATTTCTCTATTTTTCCCTGATAAGGAATAAAAACATGGAATGGTATCTGAAAGTATTAAGGAATTACGTCGGATTTAAAGGCAGGGCGCGGCGCAAGGAATACTGGATGTTCGTGCTGATTAATATCGTTATTGCCATCGCACTCAGTATTCTGGACAGAATGCTGGGATGGGAGTTTGGTGAAAATAAAGAGAGCGGGGTACTGGCTTCCCTCTACTCGCTGTTCGTTCTGTTACCGAGCCTGGCGGTACTGTGCCGCCGCCTGCACGATACCGACCGCTCCGGCTGGTGGATTCTTCTGGGCCTGATTCCGATTATCGGCACGCTGGTGCTGCTGGTCTTCTGCTGCCTGCGCGGTATGCCGGGCGCTAATCGCTTCGGTCCCGATCCGCTGGAAGGCGAAGGGTCGGAACCGCCCTCTTCCATCGTTTCACGCTAGTCTTGCATCAAAAACGGCGGCACAGTGCCGCCGTTGTTATTTCGCGCTGAACAGCTTGGGAATTTCCCGCAGACACCAGGACTTGGCTTCCCCCATGCTGTCGCGCCGCCAGGCCATAATAATATCGACCTCAGCGGTGGATTCCGGGCTAACCACCCGCAGTCGCCCTTCGGCAATGTCCTGCGCCACCAGCGGCCAGGGCATGGTCGCCACCCCTAACCCGGCCAGCAGCGCCTGGCGTTTATTTTCCATAGAGCTGATGGTCAGACGCGGCTGTTTATCCAATAGCTGTACGGTTAATACCGGACGTTCACGGGCGGTATCCGCCACCGCCACGCCGCGATATTTCACCCGGGTCACTTCAGAGAGCGGCTCCGGCTCCTGATGGATGGGATGATCCGGCGCCGCCACATAGACGCTTTTCAGGGAATAGAGCTTGCGCGAATTGATCTCGGACGACGAACGGAAGTGCATATCCGGCGCAACCACAATATCGGCGCGCCCCTGCTCCAGCCGCTCCCAGGCGCCAGCCAGGACTTCGGTCAGGATCGACAGTTGGGTATCGGCCTTTGCCGCCAGCCGCTCCACCAGCGGGAAAAAGGTGGCGGTGGGCACCAGGGCCTCGGTCACAATGGTCAGGTGAGTTTCCCAGCCCCGGGCCAGCGCTTCGGCATCGGTGGTGAGCTTGTCCGCCGCTTCCAGCAACATGCGCCCGCGCTCCAGCAGCATGCGTCCCACATTGGTGAATTTAGTCCGGTGGCCGGAACGATCGAACAGCACCACATCCAGCTCTTCTTCCAGCTTCTGCATGGTGTAACTCAGGGCTGAAGGAACCCGCCCCAGTTCATCCGCCGCCGCGGCAAAGCTGCCGCGTCTGTCGATCGCGTCCATTACCCGCAACGCTTCCAGCGTAAGCGCCCTATCTTTGGCCATTTCCGGTCTCATTCAGGAAATTTGAACATACCGAGCAGATTAACTGGCTAACAATGAAGCGTCCAGATCCTTACCATGGGTTTAGTGTAAAAAGAGGTCAAGAAGTCTATGATTACCCCAAGAACAGCCGGACAGTGCGGTAAAGCTGACTATGGATGGTTACAGGCCCGCTACACATTTTCGTTCGGTCACTATTTCGATCCCGAGCTGCTGGGCTATGCATCACTGCGGGTGCTAAACCAGGAAGTGCTTGCCCCCGATGCCGCTTTTCAGCCGCGTACCTATCCCAGGGTGGATATCCTGAATCTGGTGCTCGACGGCGAGGCGGAGTATCGCGACAGCGAGGGCAATCACGTTCAGGTGAGCGCGGGCGAAGCCCTGCTTATCTCTACCCAGCAGGGTATCAGCTACAGCGAACACAACCTGAGCAAAAGCCACTCCCTGACGCGCATGCAGCTATGGCTGGACGCCTGCCCCGAGCGGGAAAATCCCCTGTGGCAGAAGGTGTCGCTCAACGGTCAGCGCAGCCAGCTGCTGGCATCGCCAGACGGCCAGAACGGTAGCCTGATGCTGCGCCAGCAGGTGTGGTTGCACCATGTGGAACTGGAGCAGGGCGAAAGCCAGGCCTTTCAGCTACACGGTCCGCGAGCTTATCTGCAATCGATTCACGGCACGCTGCATGCCGTCACGCCCCAGGAAGAAAAAAAGGCGCTCACCTGCGGCGATGGCGCCTTTATTCGCGATGAATCTCAGCTTACTCTGGTCGCCGATACCCGGCTGCGCGGTCTGTTGATTGACCTGCCAGTGTAGGCCGGAAGGAAATTACTTGCTGTCCGGCTCGTTCTTGATGGTCACGGCCGGCAGCTCGCCAAAGTCGACCTTTGCCGATTTCAACGACTCAACTACCTGTTTGGTGACATCGCTGGCAGGGTCGGCCGCCAGTACCGCGCCACCGTCAACGATCACGGTGTAGTTGTTCTTTTTGCGCACCTCTTCAACCGCCGTACGTACCTCCTTCAGCAGCGCCACGCGCGCCGCTCGCTGCTCCAGGTTCCACTGCCGGTTAATGGTGACGGCATCCGAGCTTCTGGCCTGATCGGCTTTGGCTTTATCCATCCCTTCGTAGCTTTTATTCGCCTCCTGCTCCGCCTTCAGCAGCAGATTTTTCACGGTCTCAAGGCGCGTTTTCTCCTGCTCCGCCAGCGGCGAGTCGCTAATCGCCTGAGAGACATCGACCCAGGCCGCGCCTTTGCTCTGTTTGCTGGCGTTATCGCAACCCGCAGCGGCGATAACCAGTGAAGCCACGAGCGCCCCCTTCAGAAAAACATTCCATTTCATTCAACGATCCTCAATGTGTTAGCGGAGTCGCGGCCAGTCCGGCCCCGTACTGCTTCATGTTAGTCGATTTCAGGGAGATGCAGAATAAAGTAACTTCTGAAAGACAGGGGAAGGGATACATGCGGCGCAAAGCAAAAACCCCGCTGCAGGCAGCGGGGTTTAATAATGAGTGAAGCTAACCGATAAGCCGGGTTCTGTCGTGGACAATCATTCCTCTAGGCCAGCAATCGCTCACTGGCTCAAGCAGCCTACCCGGGTTCAGTACGGGCCGTACCATGTGAACCCCTATTTGGCCTTGCTCCGGGTGGAGTTTACCGTGCCACGAACTGTTGCCAGCCGCGCGGTGCGCTCTTACCGCACCCTTTCACCCTTACCTGATCCCGCTTGCGCGGGCCATCGGCGGTTTGCTCTCTGTTGCACTGGTCGTAGGCTTGCGCCCCCCAGGCGTTACCTGGCACCCTGCCCTATGGAGCCCGGACTTTCCTCCCCTCCGCCCGTCTCCCCGAAAGGACGACGACGAAGCGGCGATTGTCTGGTTAGCTTCGGGCTAAAGTATAGAGGTTTTCCCGGGCGCTGTCACGCCGCGCCGGACATTCCGGCCCGAACCGTAGCCGCCACGTTACGCGCGGTACGGTAAATATTGTCGAAGGCGTTATCCAGCGCCTCTTCCAGCGTCACAATGCCATTCAGTACGCTAAAGACCGCATCGATACCGTGCCGATGCACTACCGCAACATCCGACGCCAGGCTACCGGCAATGCCGATTACCGGCTTATGGTATTTCGCGGCCACATTGGCCACACCGACCGGCACCTTGCCCTGCACGCTCTGGCTGTCCATGCGCCCTTCGCCGGTCACCACCAGGGTGCAGTTATGGATGTGCTCTTCAAGATTCAGCGCGCCGGTGACAATCTCCACCCCGCTTTTCAGCTCCGCACCCAGGAACGCCAGCAGCGCCGCGCCCATACCGCCAGCGGCGCCCGCGCCTGGCGCCCGGGTCACATCAATATTCAGGGTCTGCTCAATCACCATCGCGTAGTGCGCCAGGTTTTCGTCGAGCAGGAGAATCATCTGCGCATCGGCGCCCTTCTGGGGCCCAAAGATACAGGATGCGCCATTCTCGCCGGTCAGCGGATTGGTAACGTCGCAGGCCACCAGGATCTCGCAGCGCTTCAGCCGCGAGTCCAGGCGAGTTAGATCGATGCGATTCAACGACGCCAGCGCGCCGCCGCCCGGACCAATCTCGCGGCCGTTGCCATCCAGCAGCCGGGCTCCCAGCGCCTGAACCATACCGGCCCCGCCGTCGTTAGTGGCGCTGCCGCCGATGCCGATAATAATCCGCCGGGCGCCGCTTTCCAGCGCCGCCAGAATCAGCTCGCCGGTACCGCGTGAAGTCGTCAGCCGCGGATCGCGCGCCGCCTGCGGCACCAGCGCCAGACCGCTGGCCTCCGCCATCTCAATAAAGGCGGTATGGCCGTCACCGGAAAGTCCCCAGCTAGCGGTGACCGGCTCGCTCAGCGGTCCGGTCACCCGTTCCTGCATCCAGCGCCCTTGCGTCGCGGCAATCATGGCCTCCACCGTTCCCTCGCCGCCGTCGGCGACCGGCACGCAGACATACTCCGCCTCGGGAAAGATCTCCCGAAATCCCTTTTCAATGGCCTGCGCCACCTGGGCTGCGGGAAGGCTCTCTTTATACGAGTCGGGTGCGATTACGATTTTCATAAACAGTCCATGACAGCGCCACGCGGGCGAGAAAAGCAGGGCGCCGGGCGCGCCCTTCTCATTCAGCCATTACTTACTGACTTCAACCTTTGCCAGGTTCTCATAGTAGCGAGCCAGCGCGCTGTGGTCGGAGGTACCATGACCATCGGCACGCAGCGCCTGCATCATTTCCATTACCGCCGCGGTCAGCGGCAACTGAGCCCCCACGCCGTGGGAAGTATCCAGTGCGTTCGCCAGATCTTTGATATGCAGATCGATACGGAAACCCGGCTTGAAGTTACGCTCCAGCACCATCGGCGCTTTAGCATCCAGTACCGTACTGCCCGCCAGCCCGCCGCGAATCGCCTGATAGACCAGTTCGGGATTGACCCCGGCCTTGGTAGCCAATACCAGCGCTTCGGACATGGCGGCGATATTCAGCGCCACAATCACCTGATTAGCCAGTTTGGTCACGTTACCGGCGCCAATCTCCCCGGTATGCACCACCGAACCGGCCATCGCTTTCATCAGATCGTAATATTGATCGAATACCGCTTTATCGCCGCCCACCATCACTGAGAGGGTGCCATCAATCGCTTTCGGCTCGCCGCCGCTTACCGGCGCATCCAGCATGCTAACGCCTTTGGCCTGCAGCGCAGCGCTGATATCGCGGCTCGCCAGCGGCGCAATGGAGCTCATATCAATAAGAGTCAGCCCCGGATGCGCCCCTTCGATCAGACCGTTTTCTCCTAATGCCACCTCGGTGACCTGAGGCGAGTTCGGCAGCATGGTAATCACCACGTCACACTGAGCCGCCACCTCTTTAGGGGTCGCCGCGCTACCTGCACCGATTTCAACCAGTTCCGCCGTAGCCTCCCGGTTATGATCCAGCACCACCAGCGAATAACCCGCTTTGATCAGGTTTTTGCTCATCGGTTTGCCCATGATCCCCAGGCCAATGAAACCCACTTTTACTGTCATGACGTTGTTCTCCTGATAATTCGTTATGTGATTACTTTTTAAAGCGGTCCGCCAGATTCTGGGTGGCGGCGCGGAAGACCCCAAGATCGCTGCCCACCGCCACAAAGGTGGCGCCCCACTCCAGGTAGCGTCGGGCGTCCGCCTCTACCGGCGCCAGAATGCCGGAAGGCTTGCCGTGCGCCCTGGCGCGCTCAAAGATATGGGTAATGACCCGCTGAACCTCCGGATGCCCCGGCTCGCCCAAATACCCCAGCGCGGCCGAAAGATCGCCGGGCCCCACGAAAATACCGTCCACGCCGTCGGTGTCAGCAATGGCATCCAGGTTATCGACCCCCAACTGGCTTTCTATCTGCACCAGCACGCTGATGTTGTCGTTGATCTGGCGGAAGTAGTCCGGCGCCGTGCCGTAGCAGTTACTACGATGCGAAACCGACACGCCGCGAATCCCCTGAGGCGGATAGCGGGTGGACGCCACCGCCTGTCGCGCCTCTTCCGCGGTTTCGACAAAAGGGATCAGGAAGTTATAAAAACCGATGTCCAACAGCCGCTTGATAACCACCGGATCGTTGGTCGGCGCCCGTACAACCGGCGCGCTACCGCTACCCTGCAAGGCCATCAGTTGGGGAATAAAGGTGGTGATATCGTTTGGAGCATGTTCGCCGTCCAGCACGATCCAGTCGAAACCCGCCAGGCCCAGCACCTCGGTGCTGATGGGGTTCGCCAGCGCGCTCCAGCAGCCAATCTGAATCTGCTGTGCTGCCAGGGCAGCCTTAAAGGGGTTAGGAAAGATATTTTTATTCATTGGGTTAACCCTTGTCTGAGAGGTGAGTTCTGGCGCGCCGGGCGGCCCATTTACGGAGACTGAACTGTCATCCAGTATAAGCCGCTCTCCTCCGGGCGACATTGGGCGTATGCCCAGGAGATGATTTGGCGTTACGTTTTTTTATGGTCATCTGACTGACTCTGTGGGGGATTACCCACAGATTTAGATTTTGCAGCCCCTGTCCCCCGGGGCTTTGCCGCTCAGAGTGAGTTAAATCACATTTTCCCGTCTGGCATTACCGCATCCTTTTTAACCACATCCCCGGGGCAGCGCTGTGAAATTGGGCTGCCTGATATCTGTGAAATAACGAATAACACGCGTAAACAGAGCGCTGGAGACAGGTGAACAATGAGCAATCCGGAAATCGCACAACCCGTATCGCTGCCGTTTTACATCCGGGTTAACCCCCAGGATAACGTCGCCATCATCGTCAACGACGGCGGCCTGAAGGCCGGAACCCATTTTCCGGACGGTCTGACGCTAACCGAACACATTCCTCAGGGTCATAAGGTCGCCCTGACGGATATCGCCGACGGCGGCGCCATCGTGCGCTATGGCGAGATCATCGGCTATGCGCTGCGCGCCATTCCCCAGGGAAGCTGGATCGACGAATCGCTGGTCGCCCTGCCCGAAGCGCCGCCGCTGGAAAGCCTGCCCCTGGCAAACCGGGTACCGGAACCGCTGCCGCCCCTGGATGGCTACACTTTCGAAGGCTACCGCAATGCCGACGGCAGCGTAGGCACCAAAAATCTGCTGGGCATTACCACCAGCGTCCAGTGCGTTTCCGGCGTGGTGGACTATGTGGTGAAGATTATCGAGCGCGATCTGCTGCCTGAATATCCCAACGTCGATGGCGTGGTGGGGCTTAATCACCTCTACGGCTGCGGCGTGGCGATTAACGCGCCGGCTGCCGTCATCCCCATCCGTACCATCCATAATCTGGCCCTGAACCCGAACTTCGGCGGCGAAGTGATGGTGGTGGGGCTGGGTTGCGAAAAGCTCCAGCCGGAACGGCTGCTGCAGGGAACCGAAGATGTCACGCCCATTGCCGTAGACGCCGCAAGCGTGGTGCGGCTGCAGGATGAACATCACCAGGGTTTCCGCTCGATGGTGGACGATATCCTGGCGGTAGCCCGCCGCCATCTGGAAAAACTGAATCAGCGGACCCGCGAAACTTGCCCGGCATCTGAACTGGTGGTGGGAATGCAGTGCGGCGGCAGCGATGCGTTTTCTGGCGTCACCGCGAACCCGGCAGTGGGTTTTGCCTCGGACCTGCTGGTGCGCTGCGGCGCTACGGTGATGTTTTCCGAAGTCACCGAGGTACGCGACGCCATCCATCTGCTCACCCCGCGCGCCGCCGATGTGGAGGTAGGGAAAAGGCTGCTGGAAGAGATGGCCTGGTACGACGACTACCTGAATGCCGGACGCACCGACCGCAGCGCCAACCCGTCACCGGGCAACAAGAAAGGGGGGCTGGCGAACGTGGTGGAAAAGGCGCTGGGCTCCATCGCTAAATCGGGCCAGAGCGCCATCGCCGAAGTGCTGTCACCCGGCCAGCGCCCTACCCGCCGTGGCCTGATCTACGCCGCCACCCCGGCCAGCGACTTCGTCTGCGGCACCCAGCAGGTGGCATCCGGCATTACCTTACAGGTCTTCACCACCGGACGCGGCACTCCCTACGGTCTGGTGGCAGTACCGGTCATCAAGATGGCGACCCGCAGCGAGCTGGCCAGACGCTGGTATGACTTAATGGATATCAATGCCGGTACCATCGCCACCGGCGAGGAGAGCATCGAAGAGGTAGGCTGGCGCCTGTTTCACCTGATTCTTGACGTGGCGAGCGGCCGTAAAAAGACCTTTTCCGACCAGTGGGGGCTGCACAACCAGCTGGCGGTGTTCAACCCGGCGCCGGTGACCTGATATCGACGGCGGCAGCCCGTTTCTGCGGGCTGCCGTGGCTTACAGAATGCGCCAAAATCCGCCTTTTCTCGCACCTGCGCGCTGTAACTTCCCTTCGTGCTGCAGTTTTTGCAAATGACGCTCCACTGTTCTGGCACTGACCCCTAGCACTGCCGCCAGATTAGCAGCCGTTAAGCGCGGTTCCTGTTTCAACTGCTGGAGAATGCGGACTTCCATCGACGTCGGAAAATACGTTTTTTGTTCCGACATTTGTTCCGACATTTGTTCCGACACATTCGCCTTTTGCGCTATCCCTTCCTGCAGTGCCGAGCGGATATTCATCAGCATAAACTCAACAAATGCAGAGCAGTCACTGGCTTTATCACATTCTCTCAGTATCTGGTAATAGCGCTGCTGTTGATGATGGATCAGGGTTTCCACTGGCAACCAGGATAGTTCAATACGCCATTGGCTCAGGATCAGCGTTTGCCACAGCCGCCCCATGCGCCCGTTACCATCCAGGAAAGGGTGAATAAATTCAAATTCATAATGAAATACAGAACTGGCAATCAGCGGGTGCAGCTCCGTACTCCGAAGCCAGGAAAGAAGATCGTCCAGCAGACGCGAAAGCTGAGATGCAGGAGGAGCCATATGTACCAGTTGGCTGCCACGATATATACCTACATCGCCCTGCCTGACTTGCCCGGGGGAATCCACCAGGCCGGTCATCAGCAGGCGATGTGCGCTAAGAAGATCCTGAAGGCGCCAGGCCTTCCAGGCGGGCATTTTGTCATAAGCCAGAATGGCATTCCGTACCTCCTGAATCTCTTTTTCAGGCGCCAGCACACGCTTCCCGTCCATAATCGCAGTCACCTGCCCGGTGGTTAACGAGTTATGCTCAATGGCCAGCGATGCCTGAATAGTACGGATTCGGTTCTCTTTACGCAGTAACGGCGACGCTCTTCCCGCCTGAGCCGCCCAAAAACCTAGCAGTTCACCTATCTCAACAACCAGATTGAGGACTGATGGCGTAATGGTTAAAGGCGGCTGATAGCGGCTCAATGGTTATTCTCCCTGCTGCTCCAGCGCGTATTTATACAGCGCGTTTTTCTTCACGCCGTGGATTTCGGCCGTTAGCTGGGCCGCCTTTTTCAGCGGCAGTTCGGCCTGCAACAGCGCCAGGGTGCGCAGGGCATCGGCGGGCAGCGCCTCTTCCTGCGCCTTATGGCCCTCGACGATCAGCACCATCTCGCCCTTGCGGCGATTTTCATCCTCTTTCACCCACGCCAGCAGCTCTGCCGCCGGCGCGCCGTGAATGGTCTCCCAGGTTTTGGTCAGTTCGCGCGCCAGCACCACATAGCGCGTATCGCCCAATACGCTGCGGATATCTTCCAGGCTTTCCAGCAGTCGATGGGTGGATTCGTAGAAGATCAGAGTGCGCGGCTCGTTTTCCAGCGCCTGAAGCGCATCGCGGCGCCCTTTCGATTTCGCAGGCAGAAATCCCTCGTAACAGAAGCGATCGGAAGGCAGACCGGCGGCGCTCAGGGCGGTAATGGCCGCGCAGGGGCCCGGCAGCGGCACCACTTTAATCCCCGCTTCCCGACAGGCACGCACCAGATGATAGCCAGGATCGTTAATCAGCGGCGTGCCGGCATCGGAAACCAGGGCAATGCTTTGCCCTTCCTGCAATCTGCTACGCAAAATTTCCGCTTTTTGCTGCTCATTGTGGTCATGTAGCGCGAACAGACGCGCATTAATCGCAAAATGCTGTAGCAACAGCCCGGTATGGCGGGTATCCTCCGCGGCAATGAGATCAACGGCCTGCAACACCTCCAGCGCACGCTGCGTGATGTCGCCCAGATTGCCGATGGGCGTAGGCACAATATAAAGCGTACCGCCAGAAATCGCCGTTGAATCGTGTTGTTTCATTGTTTCATCTCTATTGCCGAATTAATATTTGTGCACTGAGTAGAAAAGCACTGGATACAGTATGGTACCGTCTAAATTAGTTCGTTCGAAGGCCGGGCGCTGTCTGCCGGTCGTGCTGGCAGCCCTGTTTTTTGCCGGCTGCGGCACCCAGGCACCGGAAAAAAACACCGCCCTGCTTCAGGGCGACGCTAAGGCCAACTCTGCGTTCTACCTGCAACAAATGCAGCAGAATGCAGATAATAACAAGACGACATGGCAATTACTCGCCGTTCGTGCACTGCTGCAAGAAGGGAAAACCAGCCAGGCCACCGAGCTATGGAAGCAGGTACCCACTGAGCTGACCGACGCACAGCGTCAGGAATATACGTTGCTGAGCGCTCAGGTGAAGATTGCCGCTAAGGACTACAAGGGTGCGACCTCCGCGCTGGACCAGCTCGATGTTGAGCAGCTTCCCGCTTCCCAGCAGGCGCGGTACTGGCAGGCCCGTATCGACGCAAGCCAGGGGCGGCCGTCCCTCGATCTGCTGCGCGCACTGGTAGCCCAGGAGCCCCTGCTGAAGGGCGACGCAAAGCAGAAGAACATCGACGCCACCTGGCAGGCCCTTTCCGCCATGACCCAGGAGCAGGCCAGAGCGCTGGTGATCAACGCCGATGAGAACACCTTACAGGGCTGGCTGGATCTGCAGCAAGTCTGGTTCACCAATCGCCGCGATCCGAAGATGATGCAGTCGGCTATCAAAGACTGGCAGACCCGTTACCCGCAGAACCCGGCTGCAACCCAGTTGCCGACGGCGCTGAGCAACGCCCAGAACTACAAACCGGCTTCCACCGATAAGATTGCGCTACTGCTGCCGTTAAACGGCCAGGCGGCGGTCTTTGGCCGCGCGATTCAGCAGGGCTTTGAGGCGGCGAAAAACGCGGGCGTCAGCCCGGCGCTGCCGCCCCAGTCCCAGCCAGCGCCTCAGGACGCTCCTGACGCCGCCCCCAATGCGGACCAGCCAGCGCAGGCTTCGGATGCCGACAGCCAGCAGGAAGCAGCCAGTAACAACGACGTTGCCAGCCCCTCCTCGGCCCCGGTGGACGATCTGACCGGCGAACGCTCGCAAACCCCGCAGCCGCAGCTGGATTCCGCGCAGCAGACGGAGGAACAGGCCCCGCAGGCGCCGCAACAGCAGACCGACGCGGCCGCAGCTACGCCGCCGCAGGCAACCACCGCCCCGGCGCGCCCGCAGGCCAATATTCAGGTGTACGACACCTCCAGCCAGCCTATTGAGCAGATCCTGGCCCAGGCCCAGCGCGATGGCGCCTCGCTGGTGGTGGGACCGCTGCTGAAAAACAACGTCAATAAACTGGCGTCCAGCAACAGTCCGCTCAATATTCTGGCGCTGAACCAGCCGGAAAACGTCACCCCCACAGCGAACATCTGCTACTTTGCGCTGTCGCCAGAAGATGAAGCGCGCGATGCCGCCAATCACATCTGGCAGCAGGGCAAGCGCGCTCCGCTGCTGCTGGTGCCCTACAGCGCCCTGGGCGATCGGGTCTCTAAAGCCTTCGTCGATCAGTGGCAGAGCCTGGGCGGCGGTACCGTCCTGCAGCAGAAATTCGGCTCGGTCGGTGAGCTGCGCCAGAAAATCAACGGCGGCTCCGGCATTGCGCTGACCGGTACTCCGGTAAACGGTAGCCAACCGGCAGACAGCGTCACCAGCACGCCGTCGCCGGTAACGGATAGCGCAGCCGGTCAGAACAGCGGCGGCGTGGATTCCGCCTGGATTATGGCCAGCCGTAACGAGATTTCACTGATTAAGCCGCTTATCGCAATGCGTACCGGCAGCCACAGCGGCGTCCAGCTCTATGCCAGCTCGCGTAGCGCCCAGGCCGGTTCCGGGGCCGACTTCCGTCTGGAAATGGAAGGACTGCAGTTCAGCGAAATCTCCATGCTGGCTGGCGATAACCCCGGCCTGATGCAGCAGGCGTTAAGCGCTTCCAACGGCGACTACTCGCTGGCGCGCCTGTACGCTATGGGCGTGGACGCCTGGACCATCGCCAATAACTTCTCGCAGATGCGCCAGCAGCCCGGCTACCAGGTCAACGGGAATACCGGTACCCTGTCGGCCACGCCGGACTGCGTGATTGGCCGGAAAATGGTATGGCTCAGGTACCAGCAAGGCCGCATCGTTCCGGCGGGCTACTAAACCGCCAGCGGTTGGGCGCGAGCTATGAGGCCCGCGCCCGCCGCTGGCTGGAGCGCAAGGGACTGCGCTTCCTTGCCGCTAACGCGCATCTCCCCGGCGGTGAAATCGATCTGATCATGACTCAGGGCCACACCATCGTCTTTGTGGAAGTTCGCTACCGGCGCAATTCTCTTTACGGCGGCGCAGTCGCCAGCGTTACGCACGCCAAGCAGCAAAAACTGCTGCGTGCCGCCCGTTCGTGGCTTGCCCGCCACAATGGGAGTTTTGACACTGTGGATTGCCGTTTCGATGTGTTAGCCTTCACCGGCGATGAGGCTGAGTGGATCGTCGACGCTTTTACCCTTAACAGATAATTTGTATTTTATTTCAAAGGATTATCGTGCTAGAAAGAATCAAAGTCTGCTTTACGGAAAGCATTCAAACCCAGATAGCTGCGGCAGAAGCGCTTCCGGATGCCATTTCTCGTGCGGCGATGACGCTGGTTCAGTCTCTGCTTAACGGCAATAAGATCCTGTGCTGTGGTAACGGCGCCTCCGCCGCCAACGCCCAGCACTTCGCCGCCAGTATGATCAACCGTTTCGAAACCGAACGCCCCAGCCTGCCCGCCATTGCGCTCAATGCCGACAACGTGGTGCTAACGGCCATCAGCAACGATCGCCTGCAGGAAGAGATTTACGCCAAGCAGGTTCGGGCGCTGGGTCAGGCGGGAGACGTACTGCTGGCGATCTCGACGCGCGGCAACAGCCGGGATATTGTTAAAGCCGTCGAGGCGGCAGTGACGAGGGATATGACCATTGTCGCACTCACCGGATACGATGGCGGTGAACTGGCCGGTCTGCTGGGGCCTCAGGATGTGGAAATCCGCATTCCCTCCCAGCGCAGCGCACGCATTCAGGAGATGCATATGCTGACGGTTAACTGCCTGTGCGATCTGATAGATAACACCTTATTTCCCTTACCGGGATGATGAAAGGAGCACTCATGAAGGTATTAACGCCCCTGGCAGTTTTGATGGCTGCCCTGTTATTGCAAGGCTGTGTCGGCGCCGTTGTGGCCGGTAGCGCCGCCGTTGCCACCAAGACCGCCACCGACCCACGTACTATGGGTACCCAGGTGGATGACAGCACCCTGGAGCTGCGCGTGAATAATGCGCTCTCGAAAGATGAGCAGTTGAAGAAAGAGGCGCGCATCAGCGTCACCGCTTATCAGAGCCGCGTGCTGCTGACCGGCCAGGCCCCCAGCACCGAACTGGCCGCACAGGCTAAGCAGATTGCGCTGGGCGTTGATGGCGCCAGCGAAGTGTACAACGAAATCCGTCAGGGCCAGCCGGTTACCATGGGTACCGCCTCTTCGGATACCTGGATCACCACCAAAGTCCGTTCCCAGTTGCTGACCAGCGACCAGGTGAAGTCTTCTAACGTTAAGGTCACCACCGAAAACGGCGAAGTCTTCCTGCTGGGCGTCGTCACCGAAGCTGAAGGTAAGGCCGCGGCAGATATCGCCAGCCGGGTCAGCGGCGTGAAGCACGTCACTACCGCTTTTAACTACATTAAATAGCGCCGGAACATAGCGCTAAAATAATGGCGGACAGCACTGGCTGGCCGCCATTATTTTTTTCACCGCCAATCAAATAACCAGGATAAAGACGCTATTTCCTGCCTGCCATCGTAAACTTATTTGTTTTTCCGGACAGCCTTTAAAAACCGCGACAAACGGTAAATCATTATTTTCGGATGCGGATGATGTAACAAAAAAGATATTACCCCGCCAGGCGGCGGGGTAATCATATTAGAAGGTCACGCCAGCAGAAGCGTACAGACCGTCATACAGGGTGTGGCTCGGGCGGCCATGCTTGCCGTCGACGCCCGCGTAGCGGTAACCGGCCTTCAGAGTCACCAGAGAGATGGGACTCCAGCTTACGCCTGCATTAGCTTCGGTGTAGTTTTTCACGCTGTTATTCAGCCCTTCCGGCGCCACGTAGCCTTCGCCGAACAGCGCGATGCTGTCGGTCAGGTTTACGCTAAGGCCGCCGCCGATCGGGAAGGCCACGCCGTTGTCGCCTTTCTTCGGCCCGATGTAGAGCGCTTTCGCCCCCACGTTCGCCATGACCGGACCCAGGCCCAGGTTATAGCCAATGCCCGCGCCGCCGACCTGGGTGCCGTCGTCAACGTTTTTCAGCCAGTTACCCTGCAGGTAGAGGCCGCTGGAACTTTTGCCCATTTCGGCTTCCAGGTTGGTCCAGTTTTTACCGCCTTCAAAGCTTACGCCCATTGCGAAGGTAGAGCCGGAAACTAACAGGGCAGACAGCGCCGCAATTTTAATTGCTTTCATAATAACCACTACTTAAAAAAGGTGAGACCACGATATCCTTAATTAATTATTAACTCCCGGCAGACATTAACATCCCGTTATCAATCTGAGTTCAGAACATCTTCGTCCATAAAATGACATCCTGACGTAAACCCTTTGCCTCAGGATATACCGAAAGCGCCCGCCGATTATAAAGGTTGTGCCGGGCACCTCAACACATTCAGGCAGGATATTGAACTGCGGTTAAGAAACTAAAGATTATTCCGATTCGTGCGTGCGAGAAATGGCCCGCAGCTTCCCGGAATGCAGAACCTGGACGCCCTGATAAGAGCTAAAGGCGGTGTCGCGCAGCGCCGTTGCCACATCACGCGCCTTAATAGCATGCCAGCGGCCAGGCAGCAGGCGAAAAAGCGGCGCGAACAGCGACTCATTCAGGCGCCGTTTTTCCCGATGACCCAGCAGCATAGAAGGACGAGCGATGGTCAACCGCGGCCAGTCCTGGGCAATCAATGCCTGCTCCATCTCCCCTTTCACCCGGTTATAGAAGAAAAGCGAGTGCGCGCTGGCGCCCATACTGCTCACCACCAGCATCTGAGTCGCTCCCAGCCTGCGCCCCACCAGCGCGCTGTCCACCACCAGGGTGTAATCCGCCAGCACAAAGGCGTTTTTACTGCCAGCTTCGCTACGGGTGGTTCCCAGGCAGCAGAAAACAGTGTCCACGGGATCGCTCAATGCAGCCATAGCATCACTAAGCTGAGGATCACAGGGGTTAAACACCTTCGGCGATTCGGGCAGCGGACGGCGGGTCGGCGCCGCGATATGTTCCACCCGCTCATCCTCAATCAGTAATTGCAGCAGTTCCCGGCCCACCAGCCCGGTGGCTCCGACGATCATAACCCGGCTCATCTGTTGCCTCCTTAACCCGATCCCCGCCTGACGGATCAGTCGGGATGACGCAGCCAGCTCAGCTTTTTACCGAAGCCGAGCGTATTGTCGGTAAACTTTAGTTCATCCAGACGGATCTCCCAGACCGGCGCCGACATCGCCCGCGCCACCGGAAAGCGGCGGCAGTAGAGTGCGCGCCTTTCTTCCGCCTCATCGCCTTCCAGTAAACGTAGCTCGCCGCGATACTGCACGCCGCGAATCAGCGCCACGGTCTTCGGCTGGCCGTTAACCGTTCCCGCCACCCTGGCCAGCCCGTTGGCCATCTGCCCATGTCGGGTATCAGTATCGCTCAGCAGATAGAAGGCGACGCGCCCGGCATCGAACACATAAAAAGCATTAGCGCACCAGATATCTTCTTCCCGGGTGAGGCAATACGTCACGACATGCTGTTTTTTCAGCCAGCGGCTGATGGTTGTCAGGGCATCCATGGCAAACTCCAAATCTTTTTTTGAGGGTAGCTGATAACCGCGCCGTGTCGCCAGTACACAGACGTGCTAAGGTGCGTTAACCGCCCGAAATACGTAAAAATGATGTCTGACTGGTCACTCTATATCATCCGAACCGCCCATAATCACCTCTATACCGGTATTACTACCGATGTGACGCGCCGCCTGCACCAGCATCAGACCGGGAAGGGGGCAAAGGCGCTACGCGGCAAAGGGGAGCTGCGGCTGGTTTTCAGCCGTCAGTTGGGAGATCGTTCGCTGGCGCTGCGTATGGAATACCGCATCAAGCAACTTTCCCGGGCGCAAAAAGAGAAGCTTATCGGCAACAGCAGCGATTTCGAGTCGCTGCTGGCCGCGCTTAAAAGCGATTGAAGTGGTCGGAATACTCCACCTGACCACCAACGCCTTCCAGCGCATCATCCGCCAGGCGATGCACCTGGAACGCCTTTTCGGTGTCCGGCCAGCGGCAGCGCAGACCATAATTCGCGGCGGTTTCAAAGCCCAGATGCCCGTAGAATGCCGGTTCGCCAAGCGCCACTACGGCGGCATAACCAAACTCATTGAGTGAATCCAGCCCCTCAAAGATCAGCTGGCGGGCGATCCCCTGGCCGCGCCAGGCTTCATCTACCGCCAGCGGCGCCAGACCGACCCACTGTAGCTCTTCGCCCTCGACGCTCACCGGGCTGAAGGCCACATAGCCCATCACTTGTCCATCGTCATCCGTTGCCACCAGGCCCAGGGTCAGTTGCCCGTCCTCGCGCAGCGCGTGCACCAGACTCGCCTCGCCGCCGCCGTCAAAGTTACGGCGCAGCAGGGCATCAATACCCGGCGCATCAATAGGGATCTCGACTCGAATCAGCATGCTTCACCTACCGAAGTTTCTTTCGCAGGCGGCGCCGTTTTCAGCCCCGCCTCTACAAAGTCAGCCAGCTGTGTCAACAGAACGCGCAGCGTTTTCGGCATGGCGTCCAGCTCGATGGCATCCATCAGGTTTTTAACATACAGCCCCAGCTCCGTGTCCCCTTCGATCACCAGGCGACGCTGGAAAAAGAGCGTATCCGGATCCTGCTTACGGGCGGCGATCAGCAGAAGATCGTTAGCGTCGGCGCTAAAGCTGACGTCCGCCTGCCCCTGCTCGCGCACCACCAGCTTACCGTCCTGAACCGAAGTGAGCCAGCGCAGGCCGATATCGCGTACGTTGATACTCAACCAGCGCTCCTCGAGGAAATCAAGTTCGCCCTCTTCCAGCGCCTGACGGAACTGCCAGCCCAGCAGCTGTTCCAGCAGCTGGCGCTTGAGCGCAAAGGGGGTCAGCACAATCGGGGTCCTGACCAGAGACGGGCCAAGCTGTACCAGACGGGAACGCAGTTTCTCCAACACGGGCTTTACTCCTTGCGAAATAGTGAGCCGCTATTGTGCCACACTGGCGCACGCGGATAGCGGCCCAAATCAACAATTCTACGGCTGACGGCACAGCGCGCTACCCCATCATTACGCGATTAGCTGCCTCAAATCAAAAAGTGATACAGACAGGTTAACTAAAATCGCTGTTCGTTAACCACGCCCGTCAGGCCACGGCGTGAGCTACCTACCCACTATTCAGGATACGCTATGGAATTGCTTTGCCCGGCCGGGAACCTTCCGGCGCTGAAGGCGGCTATCGAAAACGGCGCCGATGCGGTTTACATCGGCCTGAAAGACGACACCAATGCCCGCCACTTTGCCGGCCTCAACTTTACCGAAAAACGGTTGCAGGAAGCGGCCAATTTCGTCCATCAAAAAGGGCGTAAGCTGCATATCGCCATTAATACCTTCGCCCATCCGGATGGTTTTTCCCGCTGGGAGCGCGCCGTGGATATGGCGGCGCAGCTGGGGGCCGATGCCCTGATTCTGGCGGATCTTGCCATGCTGGAATATGCCGCAAAGCACTATCCCAACGTGGAACGCCACGTCTCGGTGCAGGCATCCGCCACCAATGAAGAGGCGATCCGCTTCTATAAAAACCATTTCGATGTCTCCCGCGTGGTACTACCGCGGGTGCTCTCCATCCACCAGGTGAAGCAGCTGGCGCGCGTAACGCCGGTGCCGCTGGAGGTCTTCGCCTTCGGTAGCCTGTGCATTATGGCCGAAGGACGCTGCTATCTCTCTTCTTACCTGACCGGCGAATCGCCCAATACCGTTGGCGCCTGCTCTCCCGCCCGTTTCGTGCGCTGGCAGCAGACCAGCCAGGGTCTGGAATCGCGCCTGAACGAGGTGCTGATCGACCGCTACCAGGATGGCGAGAATGCCGGGTATCCCACGCTGTGTAAGGGTCGCTACCTGGTGGACGGTCAGCGCTACCACGCGCTGGAAGAGCCCACCAGCCTCAATACGCTGGAACTGCTGCCGACGCTGCTTGCAGCCGGTATCGCCTCGGTGAAAATCGAGGGGCGCCAGCGTAGCCCGGCCTACGTCAGTCAGGTGGCGAAAGTATGGCGCCAGGCTATCGATCGCTGCATGGCGAACCCCGAAGGCTTCACGGCTCAGCCGGAATGGATGGAGGCGCTGGGCGCCATGGCCGAAGGCACCCAGACCACCCTTGGGGCTTACCACCGCAAGTGGCAGTAAGACAAGATTCGATACGCCACCGCAAGTGGCGACAGGAGATGAGATGAAATACTCCCTTGGACCGGTACTCTGGTACTGGCCAACTGCGCGGCTGGAAAGCTTTTATACCTCTGCCGCGAACAGCAGTGCCGACATTGTTTACCTGGGTGAAAGCGTTTGCAGCAAACGACGCGCCACCAAAGCCGGTGAATGGCTGGCGATGGCGAAAAGCCTGGCCGCCGCGGGTAAACAGGTGGTGCTCTCCACCATGGCGCTGGTGCAGGCGCCTTCCGAGCTCAACGAACTGAAGCGCTATGTGGAAAACGGCGACTTTATGATCGAAGCCAGCGATCTGGCCGCCGTGAACATGGCCGCCGAGCGCCGCCTGCCTTTCGTAGCCGGTCACGCCCTGAACTGCTACAACGCCGTGACCCTGCGCCTGCTACAGATGCAGGGCATGGTGCGCTGGTGCATGCCGGTCGAGCTTTCCCGGGACTGGCTGGAAAACCTGCTGAACCAGTGTGAAGACCTTGGGATCCGCAACCGCTTTGAAGTTGAAGTACTGAGCTACGGCCATCTGCCGCTGGCTTATTCCGCCCGCTGCTTTACCGCCCGTTCGGAAGACCGGCCCAAAGACGAATGCGAGACCTGCTGTATTAACTACCCGAACGGTCGCGATATGCTGTCTCAGGAGCAGCAGAAGGTCTTTACCCTGAACGGTATTCAGACCATGAGCGGCTATGTCTATAACCTTGGTAACGAGCTGGCGTCGATGAAGGGGATGGTGGATATCGTTCGCCTGTCGCCGGAAGACGAGTCCACGCTGGAGATGCTAAACCGCTTCCGGGATAACGAAGCGGGGAAAGCGCCGCTCAGGCTGGCGCCCAACGGCGACTGCAACGGCTACTGGCGCCGGGTATCCGGGCTGGAGCTGGTGCTGGATTAAGCTCCTCACCCTGGCTGAACGTCACTGGTTTACAGCCTCAATCTCAGGCGGTCTCTATGACCGCTTTATTATGCATTGGTCACAATAGCGTCAATCGCTGCCAGAATTTCGCTTCTGGAATCAGCCAGATTAACCACAAAATCGCGTTGCTCGATCTTTCTGGCCTCCAGAAAGGTCATGGCGGGCATAAAAACGTAATGCTCAGTGCCGTTCACCATGACCCCAGGCGTGACCCGCCGCTGTGTCAGGGTCAGCGCATCTGCCGCCACCAGCGGGACAATAACCCGGGTCGCCAGGGTATCGAAATAGTCATTTTGCAGGATCAGATAATAAGGCCAGAATTCGTTGGATCGCATTGACGGATTACGATAAACATCAAACTGTCTGGCCATGGTGTCGCTCCTTTACGCCATTAAATACCGCCAAAAAAGTCGTCGTCGCCAGGCGTTCCCGCTTTTGCCATAAAGGCATTCATCGCCTGGATATCCTGCTTCTCTTTGCCCATCTGCCGCTGTTTCTCTTCTATCGCCTGAGCCAGCAACTGGTCAAGGGTGGCAGACAAATTGATATCCAGACTGCGAGCCTTCTCGACAAGTGATGCCGTCAGATAAACGTTGGTGCTCCGCTTATGGCTACGACGAAGTGGAATAATCGAACTCATAACCGCCCTCCTCTGTGCATAGGTATGCGCAGAATTATGCGCCAAAAAGAACAAAAATCAACCAGAGCATTGCGAGCAAAAACGCAAACCGGCATCTTCAACCGCTCGCATTGCCAATCCAATGACAAACATTTTCATGGCACCATCACGGGTCAGATTCTGGTAAATCAGCCAGAATAAAATGAGACTCCGGACCTTCAATCTGATGTGAGCCACTATGTCTAAATTAAAATACGTCCCCCTGTCAGTACTCGATCTCGCCCCCATTCCCCAGGATGCCAACGCTCGCGAGGCATTCCAGCGCTCGCTGGAGCTGGCTCAGCTGACTGAAAAGCAGGGCTATCACCGCTACTGGCTGGCGGAGCACCACAATATGAGCGGTATCGCCAGCGCCGCGACGTCAGTGCTGATTGGCTGGCTGGCGGCGAATACCCAAACGCTGCACCTGGGATCCGGCGGCGTGATGCTGCCGAACCACGCACCGCTGGTGATTGCCGAGCAGTTCGGCACTCTGGAGGCGCTGTTCCCCGGTCGTATCGATCTGGGGCTGGGGCGCGCGCCGGGCAGCGATCAGCGCACCATGATGGCCCTGCGCCGTCATATGAGCCATCAGGACGTGGATAACTTCCCGCGCGATGTGGCGGAGCTGGTCGCCTGGTTCGATGCCGACGAAAGCGCGCCCGAACCGCCGGTACGCCCGGTTCCCGGCTACGGCGCGGGTATTCCGGTGTGGCTGCTGGGCTCCAGCCTGTACAGCGCCCAGCTGGCGGCGCAGATGGGCCTGCCCTTTGCGTTTGCCTCGCACTTCGCGCCAGCGATGATGCCCCAGGCGCTGCAGCTGTACCGCGAGCAGTTCCGCCCCTCGGCGCGGCTGGAAAAACCCTATGCGATGGTCTGTATCAATATCATCGCCGCCGATAGCAACCGCGACGCCGAATATCTGTTTACCTCCATGCAGCAGTCGTTCGTGACACTGCGCCGCGGTAATCCCGGCCAGCTGCCGCCGCCTATCGACAATATGGACAGCTTCTGGAGCCCGGCGGAGCAGTACGGCGTGGAACAGGCGCTAAGCGTGTCGCTGGTGGGGGATAAAGCGAAGGTGCGCCACGGGCTGGAAACGGTACTGCGGGAAACCCAGGCGGACGAGATCATGGTTAACGGCCAGATCTTCGACAACCAGGCGCGCCTGCACTCCTACTCTCTGGCTATGCAGGCTTATAACGAACTGATGGGGCGTTAAAAGCGACTCAGCGAGTCCATAGCCAGCGCCTTAAATTCGGCGAAGTCCCGGCTTTCACAGAGCCGGGGCGTGGCGCGCTCGCGCAGAAAGGTGACGAACAGATCGTAAATAGCCATCGCCTCTTCATATTCGCTTTTACTGATGGCCAGCAGGAAGATGACGCTGGCCACTTCATCGCCCCACTGAATCCCCTGAGGCGCCAGCACGGTATAAACCACCGTGCGCTTCGCCAGTAGTCCCAGCGAGTGAGGAAGCGCAATGCCCTCTCCCAACATAGTGCTGACGATGGCTTCCCGCTCCACCACCGACGGCAGGAAGTCGTGCTCCACATAGCCCTCCTGTTCCAGTTGGGCGCACAGCTCGTCGAACAACGCCTGCTGGCTCATCGGCTGGTCGATAATCCGGAAGTGCTGAGGGTCAAAATATTTCTCCAGCAGCCAGGGGCGGGTCCTGTCCACCAGCACCAGTTTGCCGATCTGATCCAGTTGATAGTCGGTAGGGAACGGCGACATCACCACTACCGGCTTATCCTTTTCGCTAATCCGCGCCGTGGAGATTACAAAATCCTCGCCAATGCTGGCCTGCTGCTCGTATTCCCGCAGCGAAATAATGCGAGCGACCTCCATCTGCGGATATTTGCGCAGCAGCATCGCCTGAATCATCCGCACCGTAGAGTTGCCGGTATCACACACCAGCAGCACCCGGGGCTGACGCTGATAGCCGATATTGTAGTGACGCTCCAGCCCTACCCCGATATGCAGTACCAGAAATCCCACCTCGTTTTCGCTGATGGTGTAAGGCGTATGCTTGCCCCAACTGGAGACCGCCGCCAGGGTCATATCCCAGGCCAGCGGATAGTGCTGCTTAATATTGTTAAGCAGCGGGTTGGGCAGGTTAATCTGGTAGCGCACCCGAGTGATCATGGTTTTGATATGGGTCAGCAGGTCGGCGCGCAGCTGCTCGTCGGTCAGCAGGTTGTAGTTAAAGTGGCTGTTGATATAGCGCAGGATGTAGCTGACCAGGGTTTCGGCATCGTCGGCGCTGATGGCGCTGGGCGCCACATCCTGGACCTGTCGCGCGGCGATATGCACCCGCAGCCAGGCCTCTTCCGAGGAAGAGAGGGGCTTGTCGGTGAGCTTCTGTAACGCCATGGCGATATGGTGTGCGGCCTGACAAACGTTGTCGTCCACATCCTCTGCCGTAAATCCGGAAAGCGGATAGCCTTCGCCGATACGGCGCATCGCTACCGCGCAGTAAAGGCAGATAAACTGCTGGCCTTCGTCGGTCATCCGTATCCCACACTGACTGAAGCTTTCCTGCACCAGAGGCGCCATCTGCGCCAGCGCGCCAGCGGTCAGGGACTCTTCGGTCAGCAGCGGGTTGTCGTTATCTTCCTGCCAGATTTTCCATAGCAGATCGGTCAGACAGGCGCGCATCGCCATCTCGTTGCCGAACAGCTTCATACCGTGGCGCGGCCGGGTCTCTATCGTCAGGTTGTAGCGGCTAAACCACTCCCGCACTTCAGCCATGTCGCTTTGCAGGGTGGCGCGACTAACGAACCACTCTTCCGCCAGATCTTCAAGCTTTAGCGAGAAGGCCGAATTCAGAAAGCGAACCAGCAGATAGTGAACCCGCTCCTGACCGCTACGGGGAATGCGTAACTGGCGCGCGGGGGCCTCGCACAGCCGGGCATAGCGCTGGGGATCGTCCACTTTCAGTTGATAACCGGCGCCGCGGTTCAGAACAAATTGCGCGCCGTGACTCTGCAACAGCGCATTCAGCGCCGTGATATCGGCGCGAACGGTACGGGTGGAAACCGAAAGGCGCCGCGCCAGCTCATCCTGTGGCAGGGTTTCGTTTTGCAACATTTCAAAAAGTTGAGCCAGACGGGGATTCGGGAATCGCACTTCAGTTTCCTCACTCGTTGTCCAGGCGCCCTGGCCCGGGTTACTGCTTACCGGCCAGTTGCCGGGGTATAACGCGCTCTCTATGGCCGGGAAGGTTACCGGTTTACCACCTTATTGGGTACCGGAAGGCCCTGGTTTCTCCTTAAATTAAGCGATATCTAATTGCCCTCTCCTTGCGAAGAGGGCAGGGACAACTTAACCAACCAGTTTTTTCGTCATCGCCAGCAGTTGACGCACGTCTTCCGGACGGGTGTCGCCGCTCGCCTTATCGATAATCGAGCTGTAAACGTGGGGGATAATCTTACTCACCCCGGCATCCAGCGCGATCTGCAGGATCTCTTCAAAGTTTTCCAGATCGATACCGCCGGTCGGCTCCAGCCAGAAGTCGTGCTGCGCGCAGGCTTTGGCCACCGCCGTGAACTCATCGCGGCACTTCAGCCCGCCCATCGGGAAGTACTTAATGGAGCTGCCGCCCATATCCTTAAGCAGCGCAATCGCCGTTTCGACCGGCACAATGCCGTCCGGCGCCCCGGCGCTCAGCGGCCCGGTGGAGATCTTCACCATGCCCACAGTTCCGGTGGGCGACACCAGGCCGTTGACCACAGTGTCGTTCTGCCCCAGCAGCGCCCGACTCGGACCCACGCCGGTAAAGACCTGGTTCACGTGCTGCGGCTGCACTTCACGCGAGATAGCGCTCACCATCGCCGACTGATTCGGATCGCCCGCACCCAGACCGACGGACAGCGCATTATCAATCAGTTTCGCATACTCACGCATATCCGCCACCGCGCTCGCCACGTCCGGATAGTTTTTGGACAGCACGCCCACCAGCACATGGCCTTCCGCCGCTTCGTAGATCGCCTGAGCATTGGCTTTGGATCCCGCCAGAACGTTCAGACAGACGCGGTCGCGGTAAAAGTTGGGGGTCAGTTTCATGCCTGTTTCTCCTTCAGTAGCTCGCTGATGCGGCGATAAATAATATCCAGTTGCTGTGCGGTCACGCTGCGCACGTCGGCTTCGATAATGCCTTCATTGGCCTTGTAGCCGCGGAAATAAATGGCGTATTCGCCCTGCTTCAGCGCCTGCACCAGGTCGCCGGTGGCGATACCGGTGGTCGCTTCATCAAACTTAATTTCGGCACGGGCGATATCGCGCCCCGCAGCATCCCAGACCACCCTTGCGCTCACGCCATTCAGGGTGTTCAGGGCATCGATAAAGGGAGTCATCTTCGCGACCATTTCGGCCCCGCTCTCTTTGGCGGCTGTCAGGTAGTGTTCAATGGCGCAGGTCAGGCCGAGGATCCCCTCTTTGCCTACCTTCATGGCGCGACCAATACCGCCCGCCTGGCGCTTCACCCACTCCACGTACTTGTGACGACCAATAACCAGCCCGCTGGTCGGCCCTTCGATAGCTTTGGCGCCGCTGTAGATCACCAGATCGGCCCCAGCCTGATAGTAACGCTGCAGATCCTCTTCCGCTGCGGCATCGACAATCAGCGGCAGGTTATGCGCGCGCGCGACTTCCGCGGCCTGAGCCACGTTCAGCATACTCTTCTGTACGCAGTGGTGAGACTTAATGTAGAGGATCGCGGCGGTACGCGGCGTGATCGCCGCCGCCAGTTGCGCCGCGGAGCATTCGTTGGCGTAGCCTGCTTCCACCATCCTGCCGCCGCCCAGCGCCACCATGGTGCCTACCGGCGCGCCGAAGTTTACGTTGTGGCCTTTCGGTAGAACGATTTCGTTATTTTCCACCGGCGTGACGTGCAGATTTTCCAGCAGCCAGTCGCTGTCTTTCACCAGCACCGCCGCCACCGACTGGGCGATCCCCGCCGAAGCGCAGGAGACCACGGTCGCCGCTTCCACATCCAGCAGCCGGGCGATGTACTCGCCGGTTTTATTCACCAGATCCTTCATTTCGAAGTAGTGGTTCATGCCGGTATTCACCGCCTCGACCACTTCCGGACGCGGCGTGGAAACGCCAAGGATGGTCATCCGCCCGGAGGCGTTAATCACCTGCTTCAGGTGGTACTTCTCATAAATCGAAGACATGTTCTGCTTTTCCTTGTTCGGTGGTGAACCACTGACCGGCGCGCAGGGCGGCCAGCGGGACAATCTGCTGTTCCGCCTGCAGGCTGTCGTTTTCGGCATCGACAAACAGCGTCGACTGACGGCGCAGCGCGAAGAGGGTCAGGTCAGCGTCGGCACCCGGCGTCAGTCGCCCTTTCCGGCTCAGGCGCAGCCCTTCGGCGGCCTTCACGGTGACGCAGTCGATCACTTCGGGAAGCGTCATGCCAATGGCGAGGAATTTCGACATCACCGACGCCAGGCTGTGTACCGGGCCGCTGATGCGGTTTTTACAGTAGATATCGGAACTGATAGTGTGCGGCAGGATCCCCAGCGAGATCGCCTGCTGGGCCACCGCGAAGCTGAAGCTTGCGGTACCGTGGCCCACATCCATCCGCACGCCGCGATCAATGGCGCGGCTCACGGCGGCGCGTAACTCGCCTTCCGGCGTCAGGATGCGGTTCGGTTTGCCGTTATAGCAGTGGGTGATGATATCGCCGCTGCCCAGCAGTTCGGCAATTTCATCCAGGTCCGGCGGATTGTTGCCGACGTGGACCATCAGCGGCAGACCGCCGTTGGCCTTCTGAATCTCTTTAGCGCGCACCAGCGGCTTAATGCCGTTTTCGCCCACGACGCTGCTGCTCATGCGCGCTTTAATGCCGACAATAAAGTCGGGGTGGCGGCGAATCGCTGCACCTGCCACATCGGCGTCGATGTTCTCCATGCGCGCCAGTTCGTTCTGAGCGATAAGCCCAACCCGGGAGATATTCAGCAGCGCATACACTTCCGTGGTAGCCGCCCGGGTGAGTTGGTAGAAATCATCCACGTCGTCGGCCCCGGTGCTACCGGCATCCACCACCGTGGTGACACCGGTGGCGATCCCGACGCTGTCCGGCTCGTCGTGATAAATCGGGGATTTGGGGTAGCAGTGAACGTGGGAGTCAATCCAGCCCGCGCTGACGTAGCCCTTGCCGTCCAGGTTGAACTCTTCACGCGCCGGGCCGGATACGTCCCCCAGAGCGGCGATCTTCCCGTCCTGGATGGCGATATCGACGATACGCTCATCCGCCAGACGAGCCTGACGCAGGATCAAATCAAACATGGGTCTCTCCTCAATAAAACCGGGCGCTTAAGCGCCCGTAAAACGTTAGATGGCGACCGGGAAGAAGTAGCCGAACAGCATGGCGCCCAGGATGGCACCGCCGGTGATCGGCTTCTGCCAGATATAGAATCCCAGCGCGCCGAGCAGCGAACCCACGCCAATCGGAATGGAAGCGCCCATTGCGCTCAGGATAATCAGGGGTCCCAGGAAGCGGCCGGAGGCGTTACCCGCGCCCATCATAACGTCGGCACCGTAGGTGGTGTTGCCCTGATTCACGGTAAACTTACGCGCCAGGATAATCACATAACCCACCGCCAGACCAAGCACCAGGCCAGTCGCCAGCGAGGCGGCGAAGTTCGCTACCGGAAAGATGAAACCTGAACCCAGCAGCAGTGCCGGAACGCCCAGCCCAATGCCGGTCTGAATCGCTCCGCCGATATCCAGAATCCCAACCAGAGAGCCTTCGATAATACGGGCGAACAGGAAGCTGGCGCCAAAGGCCGCTACCGCGCCGTAGACGCCGGTATCCATACCTGCCTTCAGCATGGCCACGAAGGCCACTTCGTTAAAGGCGCCAATGCCGTGCAGGTAGTACATATGGGTCCCGGCGAAGACGCCGGAGGACAGCAGGCCAACGAAGATCGGGAACGACCAGTCGGCATACCAGAAACCTTTATTCTGTTCCATTTGCGCGCTCCTTATTTGCCGCTCATCGAGTTATGGATCAGTTCGAGCCAGTTCGGCACGCCCAGGTGGAAGGATTCCAGCAGTTTCATATCGAAGCCGCGGAAGAAGGCACTCATCACGAACAGCACGATAATGGCGCTCATCATCACTTTGGTAACGCGGTTCCAGCCGCTCTCTTCCACGCCTTTACCGATCAGAATACCCAGCACCAGACCCGGTACGGCGTTACCCATAATCAACTGCGCCAGACCGCCAAAAATGGTGGCCCAGAACCCCGAGCGCTTACCGGCATCGATGGCCGCCAGCCAGAAGATCACCGGCATCACGATGTTAACCAGCAGGTTAGCCGCCGGTACCAACACCTTCACAGCCGTGACCTGAAGCGCTTCCGGTACCGACGATGCCGTCAGGTTCAGGAAGGTCACAACCACCATGCCGATGATGCCGCCAGCAATGGCCATCTTCTTCGGATCGTGCAGTGTTTCCGCGACGTTGCGGTTTTTGATCATCAGCACCGCCGCCGCCCAGTTAGGGATAATGCGGTGGTCAACGTCCTGGGTGAAGGCGCCCGCAGCCACTGACGATGCCCAGGCGTTAAAGAAGAAGCCCAGGCCAAATGAGAAGTGAGAAGCCGGGTCTCCCTCACAGGAGTTAAGCTCCCCCAACGTACGAAACGCCCCCATCCCCTGGGTGGTGGGCGCATGAAACATTCGTGCCGCTCCGGCGCCCACACCCACGCCGACCAGCGCGCCGATGATGAGCGATTTTATTAATATAATTAAGAACATCACTCTGCCCTTTTCTTGTGATTACTTAGGTGTTCGCGACAAAATCCACTTTGTCGAGATTGATTGCCGTCACCGTCACAGTGACATCCAGTTCAACGCTGAAAGTCCGTCTCTCCCGGCGCAGAAAGATAAATAAAAACGCCTCTTTGCGTACCGCGACCTGCGCCTGAATCACCTCAATATCCTGGGGTTCAATACGCAGTAAAACCTGGGGAGTCGATTTCATCACTGCGCCCTGAACCTTGCTCAGGGCGTCGGCAAAGGCCTTCGCTTTCGCGTCGCCTTTGCCGGTGACTCTCACCGTGGTGGTGAAGTGCTCTTTCATAATCAGGCGCCGTATTTCTTCTGCCAGGCCTGCACCAGGCGTTCGCCCAGCTCTTCTTTATCCATAAAGCCGAAGCCCAGCACGTTGCAGCCTTCGTTAATGGCCGTCACGCCTTCGTCGATAGAACGCATGCCATATTTCGCTTTATAGCCGTACTTGTTCTGAGCGGTAATCGCGCCCGCGCCGCCGCTGCCGCAGAAAGAGATACCAAAGGTGGCCTCTTCCGCTTTCATCACGTCGCCCAGCTTCATATCCGCCGCCACGCCCGGAACCACTACCGCGCGACCACCGGCTTTTTCTACGCCTTCAGCCACTTTCTGACCTTTACCCAGACGATCGCCAATCACTACCGTAATCTGTGCCATGTTGTTACTCCTGATCCGTTAATCGTTATCTTTTGCTACTTCGAAATGCACCGACAGCAGCCAGGCCTCTTCGACCGGCAGATTGCCGAACTTCGCAACCGCTTGTTCCGCAAGCCGCATAGAGTCCTGTGAAATCTCTTCAAACAGGCTGGCATCCACTTCCGGCAGCGGCTCACCGGTCACGGACCGGAATGCCATTGCCCTGACGTGCGAGTCGAGCATCTGCTCCTGCACGGCGTTCGGGACTATCTCCTGCGTCTTCAGCAGCGCCTTAATCCAGGCCAGCATCTCTTCCCCAAGGCGGGCGACCTGCTCATTCTGGCTGCTGGTTTCATTAACCATTACCGCTCCGTTTTCCACGCTAGATACCTTATTAATTGGGATGGCTTTAACCTATAGGCAGGGGCGCAGGGTTTGTAGCGAGTTGTTTTCCACTTCAAAGTGGAAATGGCACAGCCATGAGTGATCGGTTCCACATATTTCCACGACATCAGGACTAATCCGACTTTTTGTGTGACAGACATCACACTTAACAACCCTGTTTCGGTAAAAGCGGCACGCAAACCTGATGATCTGTTTTGAGATGTGGCGCACTATTTCCTTCTGATATTTAAAAAACTTATCGCGATGCAAATTGATAACGAAATCACCTTCCGCAAGCTGCTGGTCTTTCTGACCTTTATGGAGAAAGGCAATATCGCTCGCACCGCAGAGGCCCTGGGGTTAAGCAGCGTCAGCGTGCACCGGGCGCTGCATTCGCTGGAAGAGGAGGTACGCTGCCCGCTGTTCGCCCATCAGGGGCGTAATCTGGTGCCCCAGCCCGCGGCCCTGGTGCTGCAGCAGTACTGTCAGCAGGCGGTCACGGCGGTGGATCGCGGTCTGGAAGAGGCCCGGCGAGCGGCGGGGATAGGCCAGGGGCGACTGCGTATCGGCACTCTCTATTCGCTGACTCTGGAAACCGTGCCGCGACTGATTATGGGCATGAAGCTGCGCCGCCCCCAGTTGGAGCTGGATCTCACCATGGGATCGAATGCCACCCTGCTCGGCATGCTGAACGACGGCTCGCTGGACGCCATCCTGATCTCGATTTCCGAAAGCGAGATCGACCGTACCCGGCTGGAGGTGCTGCCGCTGTTTGAGGACGATATCTGCCTGGCCGCCCCGGCCAGCGCCGAACTCAGCCAGGAAGGTCCGGCGGATCTGCGTGACTACCGGGAAGAGAAGTTCGTCTCGCTGGCGGAAGGGTTCGCCACCTATGCTGGTTTTCAGGAGGCCTTCCACGTGGCCGGTTTCGAGCCGGAGATCGTCATGCGGGTGAACGATATCTTTTCGATGCTAAGCCTGGTGCAGGCCGGGGTGGGATTTACCCTGATGCCGGGCAGAATGAAGAAGGTGTATGAACAGGACGTGCAGTTGCTAAAACTGGCGGAGCCTTACCAGATGCGCCAGTTGATTGCGCTGGTCTTTGCCCGCAACCGCGAACATGACCCCAACCTGCTGGCGCTGGCCGCCGAAGGGCGCATGTACGCGCTGGGGCACCCGCCCGCCGCCGACGAGCGCGTGGTGTTATCCTGAAGCTGCGGGCAGGGCGATATAACAGGCCCGCATGGCATTATCTATCCCCCGCCCCTGTAGCTGCCCCTGAGCCACCAGCCAGCGCAGCCGCGAATAGAGAAATTCGCTATTCACTGGTTCAGGCCATGCGCCCTGCACATCGCCAATGATACGCAGGGCGGGACGCCACTCCGGCGCGCTTCGCTTAAGCAAAAGAGCATCGAAGATATCGGGCCCGGGAAACTCAAACGCCGGCTGGCAGCGCGGGCGATATCGCCTTAACAACGCGCGATGTGCGGCAAGTCTGTCAAACTCATCCGCCAGGCTATCGCGCATTTCCGTGGAGATCGTACGCGCCTCGTCAATATAAGCCGCCAGCTGCGGCGGCGGACAGCTCGCTACAGCGCGATGGCCGGGAACATCAATAGCAAACAGCGGTATATCATGCCCTGCACGGCTAAGCTGATGGCACACCAGGCGTAAAAAAACGGCATCGCACGTATTATCGGCCCCCCAAACCAGCAGGCGCGACGAATGATGAGCGTGGAGCGATTGCAGAAATCGTTGCCAACAGGCGTGCGCCGCCGATACCGACCAGGGCTCCCCCGCCCGATCGTAATAACCCGCCCAGAATGGCGCCCGCCCGGGCAAGTCGTCCAGTGGACCAATACTGAGATCATCATCCGGCGTTGCGACCTGACCTGATATCTGGCGCTGTTGAATCAACAGCGCCAGAATCGCCTCAGCGCTGGCGCTGGCTGTAACGTGGAGTTCTGACACGCTTTCCTCCGGCAGAATAACTCGCCCTCAGTATAGCCTGTCGGTTAATACTCTCTGGCCCTGGCCAGCTTCGTCATATGGGCTGCGACCTCGCAGCCGCTGCGTTCCAGCGAGATAGCCTCTTCCCGGGTCACCGCCTGGCGGGTCAGGCAGGTCAGAATGCCGCCGGGGGGCATTTCGATCGCCAGGCCAACCTCCCGTTCTTCTGCCGCGATCATCGCCTCCTGCCAGCGCACGGTGCGCGCCATATTCAGGGCCAGATCCTCCGCGATTCGCTCCGGCTGCCACAGCACCCGGGCGGTGCTGCCGCTTAAGTAGGCGCAGCGCGGCCGCGTCAGAGTGACACCGGCAAAGGCCGCCTGGAGCTGGCGGGCCGGTTCATCCAGCAGTGCACAGTGGGAAGGTACACTGACCGCCAGCCGTTTAGCGCGGCTGGCGCCTTTTTTCAGCGCCCGTTGAGCCACCTGCGCCATGCTGTCGTCGCGCCCGGCAATCACAATCTGGGTTTCGGCGTTCAGGTTAGCGATATAGACGTCGCTGTCGGCCACCAGCGCCTCGACCTGTGGCAGAGTCAGCCCCATAATCGCGGTCAGCCCATAGCCCTGCGGATACGCCTGTTCCATCAGATCTCCACGCAGCGCCACCAGTCGGAGCGCGTCGGCGAACGGCAAAACTCCGGCCATCACCGCCGCCGGAAAGGCGCCAATGGACAGGCCGCTGACCATGTCCGGCGTCACGTCGCGCCGTATCAGCTCCCGGGCCCAGGCCGTGCCTGCAATCAACAAACAGAGCTGAACCGCCCGGGTATGGCGCAGCGCCTGGGGGCTGTCCAGGGTGTCGACCTCATCGCCGAGCACCGCACGGGCTTGCTCCAGCGTGGTATCTCCGGCCGGGAGTTCATGCAGCATACCGGGATGCTGGGTTCCCTGGCCGGGAAAGGTAAAGAGTATTTTCATCACCGCTCCTGTTGCCACGGGTCGCTGACTATCCGCGGCCCGGTTTCAGTCTTCAGTAGCGCGCGTCCATCGCGCAGCCACTCCGCCAGCGCAAAGCCCCCAAACGGGGTCTCCACCTGGGTATCCGCCCGGCACGGCAGGCGGGAAACCCGATCCTGCCAGGTATTTAGCGCCTGACGATCGAGGGGATCGGGCGCGCGAATCAGCAGATCGAGATCGCTGTCGGCATGCAGGGTCGGGATCCCGGTCGCCAGGGCATAGCCAACGCTGCCGCCAATCCCCCAGACCCACGGCCACGCCTGCTGTGCCACAGCAACAGCCGCCTGAACCGGCGGCTGGGAAACAAAAGGCGAGTACAACAGCGCATGAATATCCACCAGATCCTCGGGTGACAGAGTGCGGACAACGCGCGGCAGCGCCACCCATCCGGCGGCGCGCTGTTCGCGCCGTAACCCCCGAACCCCTACCGGAATCAGCCCCTGTGGGTGACTGTCGCGGCGCACCACCACCGGCAGCGCCGGGCGCCACTGGCGGGTAGCCCAGGGGGCATCAACACCCTGTAGCGCATCGACATCATCAAGCCAGAGCAGGTCATGGGGACGGGGGTGCATCATGAGTTACATTCCTGAAGTCAGTGAGATAAACAGCGGTAGCGTCAGGATACAGAGTACCGAGCTAATCAGCAGCACCGCTTCCGCATCCGGCGACTGTACGCCAAAGCGGTTACCGAACACCACGCCGAAGAAGCCCGCGGAAAGCGCCACCATCAGGACAGCGGTAATGGCGACCTGGCCATGCAGCCCCAGTACCAGCACCACGCCCCAGGCGATCATCGGCTGAATCAGCATGGTCATTACGCTGCCAATGATAACGGAAGCATTAATTTTCAGACGGCGGGCCGACAGAATCACCCCGGTCAGGAACAGCGCGGCAGCGGTGGCCGCAAGTCCCAACGGTTTAATCGCCGCCAGCAGAAGATCCGGCATTTTGATACCGATAGCGGAAAGAATCACCCCCAGCAGCGGGCCCATGACGATCGGTTTTTTGATAGAGCGCCACATCAGCACCGGCAGCATAGTCAGGGTAGAGCCGCTGTTACCGCCAGCCGCGCGGGCTTTTTCACGCTCCAGCACCAGCAGGCAGAACGGCGTCATCAGTACCGAACCGCAGGCAATAGAGACCGCGACGGACAGCGAAGTGGACGGGCCTTCCCCCAGTACGCTGCCAAGAATCGGCAGGCCAAGAGCCGCATAGTTAGGCAGCGCCACGGTCAGGGTCAGTACCGCCGCATCCTGGGGCGATTTTTTGAAGACTTTCACCGCCAGGAAGTAGATCACCGCCCAGGTTATCCACATTGCCAGCGTCAGTACCACCACCAGTGGTGACTGCTGAACGATACCGGACCAGGGGGTCTGCACCGTCGCGCTAAACAGCGCGGCGGGCAGGGCAAAATCCATGACGAAAATATTGAGCAGGGAAACGTTCTGGTTATCGACCATCTTTGCCTTACCGGCCCAGAAGCCGAGCAGCATGATCACAAAGATGGGCGCGAGCGCGTGGACAATCACGTATGTCATAGTAGTCACCTTAAAAAAGAGAAAATCGGAGCAGCACCAGCGCGATGGTTATTATTTTTTCAAGCACAGGGCCAGTGGGCGGAATCGCCCTCACTGACCCTGACCGGCAGGTTTTATTGTCGGCTTACCAGTTTGCGCGCATCCGTTCGCGAACCAGCGCTGAGCTACGACGGTTCTCCGCGCCCAGGCGGCTTTTCAGGGTGGGATCCTGACGAGCCTCTTCAACGGCCTTTTCCAGCGCGCGATTGACCAGGGTCAGATCGTCGGCCTGCGGCGCGTCCGGGTTGCTGATATCCAACAGGGAGGAAAGCAGGCCCAGGGTTTTGTAGTTTTCGATGTCGTAGGCCATCGGCGGAATGGTCGAGGCCAGTTTTTCCAGGTCGGCCACGCTACGCAGCGTGATACGTGCCGCAGACTCTTTCCCCATGGCGTGAATCATCACCCCGGCATCGTTAAAAGCTATCAGACGGTTAGCCTGGTAGCCGTGCGCCAGGAAGGCGCCGGACATCGCTTTACCGACGATAAGCCCAATCACCGGATGCCCCGCCAGTCGCGCATTGGCGTACGCCGCTGCGGCACCGGCCAGCGCCTGGTGAATACCGAAAGCCTCTTCGCGACGACCATAGGCCTGGCTGGGCACATCGATAACCGCAATGATGGGACGTTTGATGGCTTTGCTGGCATCTTGCGCAATGGTTTCGCTAATCACTTTCGCCAGGGTCCAGCCTTCCAGCAGGCCCACCTCGCCGCGTGCGGCGCGCGGAAAATGGTTACCGGCATCCGGCACCACGGCGATAAACCGTGCGGCTTCGCCTGCCAGGGTGCCATCCACCGCCTGTACCGACGGGCACAGACCGGCGACCGCTGTTGCATCCGGCGCCAGTTTATTCAGCCATAGGGCGCCGCGGCTCTGTGTCTGGCTCATGATTTCACCTCCCCAAAAAGCTGTTTAATTTGGTCGCTGTCGGCCTGCTGACGCGTATCAAAGGCGGTCAGACGGTCGAGATACCACTGATAGTTGTCGGTGCGTACTTTTTCCGGCACGCCTTTATCGATGGCTGCCTGCACCGCCTGCTTCACGGCGTTAATACCGTCCGGCACCAGCGCATCCACCAGCCCGCTGTGGTAACGCACTTCACCGCCGGTCATGCTCCAGATAAAGGGGCGATCCCGGGAGTCGTACTCTTCAATGCCCGCTTCCTGTTCAATCACCTGAGGGCCGTTCAGCCCCAGACGCGCTTCGCGGGTCACAATCAGGTGGCTGCACAGGGCCGCGGCAATGGACATCCCGCCGAAGCAGCCCACGGTGCCGGTCACGATACCGATCACCGGCACGTAGCGACGCAGGTCAACAATGGCCGCGTGGATATCAGCGATAGCCGCCAGGCCCAGGTTCGCCTCCTGCAGGCGCACGCCGCCGGTTTCCAGGCTCAGTACCGCCTGAGTCGGGATGCCGTTACGGTTATCCTCAGCGGCCAGTTCCAGCGCCGCCGCCATTTTGGCGCCGGACACTTCCCCCATACTGCCGCCCTGGAAAGCCCCTTCAATCGCCACCACTACGCTGGGTTTGCCATTAATGGTGCCTTTGGCCACCACCATGCCGTCATCGGCCTGGGGAACGATGCCCTGGGGCCCCAGCCACGGCGAAATAATGCCGTCGAAGGGATCGAGGAGTTCGCGATAGCTGCCGTCATCCAGCAGATTGCGGGCGCGTTCGCGCGCTCTCAGTTCGATAAAGCTGCGGTCATTACGCATGGCTCACCCCCTCAAAAACCTGTTCGATACGGATACGCGCCACGCCCGGCGTCGCGCCGAAATCGTGAATCACCATCTGGCCCGCAGGCAGGCTGCTGACCTGCGCCAGGCGGTCAAACAGCGCCTGCCAGCGCGCCTGGCTGTTATCGACGGAGGTGGTGATATCAACCTGAAGCTGATTGCCCGCGCCTGCGGTATACAGCACTTCCATATCGCCGGAGCCCACCACGCCAGCCAGCGCTTTGCCGCTGGCGGTGCGGGTTGCCGGAAATGACAATGTAATCTGTTCCATAACACCCTCTTAATTCGGTATTCCCCTTGGGGAGTTAATCTGGCTGCGCAATTCGATCAAGTAGTAACGTGGCGGCCAGCAGGTCGGCGGCACCGCCCGGCGAGGCGTTAAGCGCCAGCATCTGGCTATCCAGCCTGGCAAGGGCCGCCCTGCCCTGTTCGCCCCCGCATCCCCCCGCCAGTAGCACCGCTCTGGCGCCGTTCTGCATCGCTTCCAGCCCCGGTAGTCCGGCGCGGGAAAGTACGCAGGTGTCGCTGAGTGAGGTCATAATGGCCATCAGCGCGTCAAGCTGCGCTTCGCTTTGCGATGCGCCCTGACGGCGGCTGCGCAGAAGCTGCGGCAGAGCCAGTTTCATGACGTGGGGGAAACCCTGCTGCGCCTCTTCCCGCGCTCCGGGAACCCGGTAGCGGCGGGTGGCGCGCAGCCCTTTACTAAACACTTTCGGCGCGGCATGGTCCGGTAACCTGGCGATGGCCGCCGCCGTTTCGGTAATGTCCCGGGGCGAGCCACTGCCGCCCAGCATCGCAGCGGCGCTCACTATCAGGCCCAGCGCCCAGATGGCGCCGCGGTGGGTATTCACCCCATCGGTTGCCGCCATCATCTGGCTTTCGCCTTCACGCCCCAGCCGCCCGACGGTCTGGCGTAGCGCGATATCCGCAGGCCGCTGCCAGCACTGGAGCGCCAGCGCCTGGAAGGTCGGTGTCAGGCTGTGAGCCGAACGCTCCATCAAAGCGAGCGTCAGGTCGTGATGGGCCCCGTTGCCCCGGCTATCCACCAGACCGGGCTTCGGGCTCAGGCGCGCTTCGTCGATAAGACTTTGCGTGGCAAACCAGGCCAGCTGGCGGGCGCGCTCCTCACTGCCTGTCTGTGGGTAGAGTTTCATTACCAGCTCCGGAATTTCGCCGGTGGGTTATAGAGGCCGTCGGACCATTCCACCAGGTCAGCGACGCTGCCTGCGGCCAGCAGTGAGCGGCTGGCATCGGTGCGACGAATCCCCATATCTTCCGGGTAGACCACTTTGCCGCTGCGGCGCAGTTCGGCCACGCGTTTGGCGTCTGCGCCAAGGCCGATATCGGTGATACCCGCCACCGCCGCCACCATGGCGCGGCGCTCTTCCAGACTTTCCGCCCGGTAGAGGTAGGCGATACCCTCTTCGGTCAGCACGTGAGTGACGTCATCGCCATAAATCATGACCGGCGCCAGCGGCATACCGGAGGCTTTCGCCACATCGACGGCATCGAGTTTTTCCACGAAGGTGGGTTTCACGCCAGCCTGGAAGGTTTCCACCATCTGCACCACCAGCTTGCGCCCGCGCTGCATTGGGTCCGGCTCGGTAATCATGTTGAGCCATGCCGGGGTGGCGTGACGGCGACCGTGAGGGTCATGGCCCATGTTCGGCGCGCCGCCGAAGCCGGAAAGACGACCGCGGGTCACGGTTGAGGAGTTCGCCAGACCATCCACCTGCAGAGTGGAGCCAATGAACATATCTACCGCGTACTGACCGGCCATCTGGCAGAAGGCGCGGTTAGAGCGCATAGATCCGTCGGCGCCGGTGAAGAAGACATCGGGGCGCGCCCGGATATACTCTTCCATCCCCAGTTCGCCGCCGAAGCAGTGCACGCTTTCCACCCAACCGCTTTCAATGGCGGGGATCAGCGTTGGATGCGGGTTCAGGGTCCAGTGCTTACAGATTTTGCCTTTCAGGCCTAACTGTTCGCCGTAAGTCGGCAGCAGCAGTTCGATGGCAGCGGTGTTAAAGCCGATGCCGTGGTTCAGGGACTGCACCTGGTGTTCAGCGTAGATCCCTTTGATGGCCATCATCGCCATCAGGATATGTTCCTGCTTAATCAGGCGCGGGTCGCGGGTGAACAGCGGTTCAATAAAGAACGGCTTATCCGCCACCACCACGTAGTCAATCCAGGAGCCCGGAATATCCACGCGCGGCAGGTCGGTCTCATCATCCACCAGCTCGTTAACCTGGGCGATAACGATGCCGTCATGGAACGAGGCGGCTTCAATCAGCGCCGGAGTATCTTCGGTGCTCGGCCCGGTGTAGAGATTACCTTTGCGGTCGGCCTTATAACCGGCCACCAGCGCGATATTCGGCGCCAGGTCTACATAAAGACGGGAATAGAGTTCGATATAGGTGTGGATGGCGCCGATTTCCATCGCGCCATCTTCCAGCAACTGGGAAATACGCAGGCTCTGAGTGCCGGAAAACGCGAAGTCGAGCTTGCGGGCAATGCCTTTCTCAAACAGGTCCAGATGCTCGCTGCGGCCGACGCTCGGCATGATCATATGCAGATCGTGCACTTTCTGCGGATTGACTTGTGCAAGCGTGCGGGAGAGGAAATCGGCCTGCTTCTGGTTGTTACCTTCCAGTACCACCCGGTCACCGGGCGCAATCAGTTTTTCCAGAATATCGGCGAGGTGTTCGGTGGGGAGCACCTTGCCCTGCACCGGGACGGACGCCATACGCCGCTGTTTCTCTGTGCGGCGCGTGTTCCAGACCCGCGCTGGGGTTTGCCCTGACAACATTGTTAACCTCCTGATTCAGCGAATCTTTATGATTTGCTTAACGTTGGTTAAAGTGTGCGCCGTGCGACCCGATCCATCAATTAACCATGGCGGCTAACCATTAGCCTGATAGTAATAATGGCGATTGATTTTTGCGATCCCGATCGCAGGAAGAGATCGTTCAGCCTGGGTGAACGGTGCGATAAGTGTGAATAGACACTGTAGTCAATAGCCGCTTTAATAAGCCTCTTTTTTCACCACGGAGGCGGGCCATGTTTAAAGGGAAGACGATGGTCAGGGCGATAATCTGGCTGCTATTGTCGCTGATCTCCTGCGGCGGGCTGGTTAACTACGCGCTACAGCAGCAGTATGAAAAGCAGAGCGAGCAGTTCCGTATTTTGTATCGCGATGTGTCGGTTAAGCTGGCCCAGAATGACGTGATCCTGTCGCTGCTTTCGGCCCATGGCGCCTTTGAGCTGGTTCAGCAGCGTTTCCCTCAGGTCATACGCTGGGAACCCCGCCCGACGGTTCGCCCCGCCGGTTCGCTGGTAAGCGCGGGCAATGGCCAGTACTGGCTCAGCGGCCAGCACTACTCCCTGCTTATCGACCTGAACCCGCTACTGGATACCCTACTTCATCGCCACCGCTTTCAGGCCTTCAGCATCAACTGGCAGCAGCAGGCGCTGATTACCCGTGGCGATGCCGGGGCGCAGTTCCACTGGCGCTGGGATAAAAAACTGGCCAGCCCTTCACAGCCTTTTGTACTGTCCGCTGGTAACGATCCCGACTGGCGCAGTATGCCGTGGCTGGTGATGCTGGCGACTCTGCTGTTCTGGGCGGCGGCGATTTACTTTAGCAGTCAGTACCGGCGCCAGAAGCGCCAGCGCGAGCTGGCAGATCTGCGCGCCCGTTTTTCGGAGCTGACGCGCCTGAACGCGCTGGGCGAGATCGCCGCCGGACTGGCCCACGAGCTGAACCAACCGCTGACTGCGACTCTGAGCTATAACCAGGCGGCACTGCGCCTGATTAACCAGCAGCAGCCGCAAAACGCCGCCCCGCTCCTGGACGCCGCCGTGGTACAAATTAAACGGGTAGCCGAACTGATCCAGGTTTTCCGCCAGCGCCTGGGCAGCGAGCAGGTACCGCCGCAGCCGGTAAATCTGGCCCGCATCTGGCGCCATACCGCTCAGCTACTGGAAACCGAACTGCGTCAAGGCAGGGTTAAACCGATCGCCCGGATCCCAGATGATTTGCCGGCTGTCGTCGCCGTTCCGCTGTATATCGAGCAGATCCTGCATAATCTGCTCAGTAACGCCATTCAGGCCCAGCAGGGAATGACCACGGGCGAGGCCTGGGTAGCCATTGCCGCCCGGCAGGAACGCGATGGCGTCGCCATTGAGGTGAGCGATGGCGGGCCGGGGCTGTCGGAACAGGCGCTGGAGCAGGTGTTTATGCCCTTTTTCACCACCCGCGAGCAGGGGCTCGGTCTGGGTATGGCGTTAACCGAAACCCTGGTACAGCGGTTGAACGGCACTATTAGCGTGCGCAATATCACCGGCCAGGGCGCCTGCTTTACGGTATGGCTGCCCCTTAAAACCACGGAGGCCTGATGCAACAGCGTATATATCTGATTGATGATGATGAGGCGATTCGCTGCTCCCTGAGCGCACTGCTGGCAACGGTGGGCTGGCAGACCGAAACCTTCGCCAGCGTGCAGCAGTTTCAGGCCGCAGTCACGGATCTGCCCGCGCTTTCCGGCTGTCTGCTGCTGGATATCCGCATGCCGGGCAAAACCGGTATGACGCTGCTTGAGGAGTGGCGTGGCCAGGGGCTGACCATTCCGGTGATCATCATGACCGGCCACGGCAATATCGACCTGTGCCGCCGGGCCTTTAAGAACGGCGCCTTTGAATTTCTGACCAAGCCTATCGATGCCGACACGCTGTTCGACACCGTAGGGGCGGCCATGGAGCAGCGCCGCCAGAGCCTGCAACAGCAGCAAAAAACCGCCGAACTGCAAACCCGGCTCGCCACGCTATCGGCCCGGGAACAGGAGGTCATCGCCCTGATTGTGGAAGGCAAAGCGAATAAGGAGATCGCCCGGGAGCTGGAACTTTCTCCCCGCACCGTGGAGGCCCACCGGGCCAACGCCTTTGCCCGGCTGGGGGTCAATTCGCTGGCGAAGCTGATTCGCCTGTATGGCGGGCTGACCCCGCCCGAAGAGGGCGGCACCAGGTAAAATTACCCAGTCTCCCTGGTATTCAACCGAATAGTGCTGACTCGCGCCCCCGTTTAGGCTGTTCCTGACGACAACAGATCAACAAGGAGTCAGGATCGTGATGAAATCTCTGGTGTTCACCGGCGCGCTGGTCGCAAGCCTTGCCGCTGCCCCCGCTTTTGCCGCTAACGTGCTGAGCGAAAAGAATCTCTCCCTTGAACTGGCCGACCAACTGGCCGCTGCGGCCATTCAGTCCTGCAGCGCGCAGAACTATAACGTGGCGGTCACCGTAGTGGATAACGCGGGCGTTATCAGAACCGTTAAACGGATGGATAATGCCGGGCCCCACACCATCGACGGCAGCAGGATGAAGGCCTTTACCGCCCTGACCACCCGTAATGCCACCAGCGCGGTAATGAAAAACGCCCAGCAAAACGCGGGCGCCGCCAATCTGAAAGATATTCCCGGCTTCCTGCTGCTGGGCGGCGGCCTGCCGGTGAAAGTGGGCCAGCAGACGATTGGCGCCATCGGCGTGGCTGGCGCACCCGGCGGTCATCTGGACGAGCAGTGCGCCCAGCAGGCGCTGGACGCGGTTCAGAAGCAGATTAATGCGGGTTAATCCCCACGGAACAGGGAACTCTGATGAAAATCAATGCGTTTGCTTCTGTTCTGTTGCTGACAGCCCTGCCGCTTAGCGTTTTTGCCAGCGAAGGCTATTACGGCGCGGCCCGGCTGTTTCATGCCGATCAATCGGCCCGCGAGATGGATTCCAGCAGCCGCCCCGGCGTTGGCCAGTTCGTCAGCGGCCATGAGAGAGAACGGTTCTACAATGGCGCCTTCGCCGTAGGGTATCAGTTCGGCAACGGATGGCGTACCGAAGGGGAATATGTACTGCGTAAGGAGTCAGAGTACACCAGCGGCTCCACCGCCTTTCCGGACAGCTTTAACCACATGAAGACCGACGTCAGCCGCCTGATGCTGAACGTATATCGCGACTATCAGCTCGGTTACGGTTTTGCGCTGTACGGCACCGCGGGTATCGGGATCGCCCGGGTAAAGGTCGACGGCTGGCAGGGTAACCCTTCGCGCGACTACGCGGATTCGACCCAGGATAATTTCGCCTGGTCGCTGGGCGCAGGCGTCAGCTACAGCCCCATTGAGCGTCTGACCCTGGATCTGGGCTACCGCTATATCGATATGGGTAAGGTGGAAAGCGGCTATAACCGATTCACCAACGCCCGCGGCCTGAAGGACGAACAGATGAAGGCGCGGCTGGTTTCCAGCGAAGTGGTGCTGGGCGCGCGCTATTTGTTCTGACCCTCCGCGCTTTCTCTTACGCGCCATTCCGGCTACCTTTGATAGCAAAACCCCCAACCAAAGGTAGCCACAATATGACCGATCCACAGCGACCTCCCCTGCCCCCTTTTACCTCTGAAACCGCCATCACTAAAGTTCGACTGGCCGAAGATGCCTGGAATACCCGGGATCCTGGCCGGGTCGCGCTGGCCTATACGACAGATACCGTCTGGCGCAACCGTAATGAATTTATCGATGGTCGCCAGCAGGTGATAGATTTTCTGACCCGTAAGTGGCAGAAAGAGCGGGAATACCGTCTGATTAAAGAACTATGGGCCTTTGGGGAAGAGCGTATCGCGGTTCGCTTTGCCTATGAATGGCATGACGAGCACGGCAACTGGTTTCGTTCCTACGGCAATGAGAACTGGGCGTTCGATGAAAACGGCCTGATGCGCCAGCGCCATGCCAGCATCAACGATCTGGCGATTAACGAGGCCGAACGGCTGTTCCGCTGGCCTCTGGGGCGTCGGCCGGACGATCATCCGGGGCTGAGCGAGTTGGGGTTGTAGGGTTAGCGCGACTCCAGTTGCACCAACAGCTGATACAGCGGCTCCAGGCGCCGGAAGCCATCGCGAAGCAGTCCTGGCAACCGGTCGGAAAACAGCGGCGCCATATCGTAACGCTGGTCTATTAGCGCAAAGGTTTTACGGTTGGCCCATTCCGCCAGCTCCGGAGCCTGATTTTTTACCAGCGGCCGCTTGTAGGATTCCCCTTCCAAATCGAAATGTTTGCGGATCTTGCCGGCCATTTGCAGGAAACTGCGCGGGTTGTCGGCGATATGCTCGCGCAGGCGATTCATGGTTTCGCGCGAGGCGCTGTAATAGCCCATGCCGAAACGCCAGTTGTCGCTGGCGAATTCGAAAAAGAAAACCGGCGAATCGGTCCACACCTTGCGCGGGCGTTTGAAGACAATCCAGACGTTGCTGCGATAAGGGGATTTATCCAGCGAGAAGCGGGTATCGCGATGGATGCGCGAAATGGTTTTGGTCACCGAAGGGCGCACTTCGAATTGATCGTCAATAGCCAGCATATCGGCGGCCAGGTCGTCCACCAGATCGCGCAGCGGAGCAATAATCTGCCGGTCATAGACCTCACGGTTTTCGCTAAACCATTCCTTATTATTGTTGTGGCTGAGCTGTTGCAGAAAGTTCAGACCACCCTGAGTCAATCCCCTGAAATTACCCACATTCTCCTCCTGGATTATTCGAGTCTGGCAGATCAGCGAAACTTCTTGTGATAAGTATTACGGGTCTGCTTAAACTCTTCAGCCGCCGCCCGAGCTTCCGGCAGTTTGCCTGCGTCCGCCAACTTCAGGGCGCCGTCTATCTGGCCGACCAGCAGCGTCAGTCCCTTATGATATTCCTGGATTTCCGGGCTATCCGGCGCTTTGCCTTCCAGCTTCGGCGGCGTGGCTTTCATGGCATCCATCGCCGCTGCACGCATGGTGGTCAGCTCGGTTTTCATCTCGCTAAGGGAGTCGGTTTTCAGCACCGCTTTATAGCTGTCGTTCAGGATATCCATATCCTCTTCCAGATCCCGCGCCAGTACGCTGGCGCTGGTGGCCAGCAGTACGCTGGCGGTCAACAGAGCGATGACAGGTTTTCGCATTGCTTGCTTCCTCTTCGGTTTTTTTATTTATAAAAAAGGCCGCACAGGCGGCCTTTAGGGAGTGGGAGCTTACTGCCCGGCGATTTTCATCTCCGGCAGCAGCACCGAACCACACTGAATATTGCTACGGGTTTCGATATCGTCGCCGGTGGTGACGATATTGCGCCACATATCCTTCAGGTTACCGGCAATGGTGATTTCACTCACCGGATACTGAATTTCACCGTTTTCCACCCAGAAACCGGCGGCGCCGCGGGAATAGTCGCCGGTAATGGCGCTCACGCCCTGGCCCATCAGTTCGGTCACCACCAGCCCGGTGCCCATCTCTTTGAGCATACCGTCAAAATCCAGGCCGTGGCCCGCAATGTGCCAGTTATGGATCCCCCCGGCGTGGCCGGTGCTGTGCAGCCCCAGCTTACGGGCGGAGTAACTGGTCAGCAGCCACTGCTGCAACACGCCGTCTTTCACGATATCGCGCTGTCTGGTCGCCACTCCTTCGCTATCGAAAGGTGTGGAAGCCAGCCCCTTAAGCAGATGGGGATGCTCTTCAATGGTGAGCCAGTCCGGCAGAATTTGCTGGCCCAGCACATCCAGCAGGAAGGTTGATTTACGGTAAACCGCGCCGCCGCTAATGGCCCCGACCAGGTGACCGAACAGACCCGTCGCCACTTCCGGCGCAAAGATCACCGGCGCTTTCATAGTAGAGAGTTTACGCGGCGCCAGGCGCGCCAGGGTACGACGTGCGCACTCTTCACCCACCCACTCCGGGCTCTTCAGGGCATCCAGCTCGCGGGAGATGGAATACGCGTAATCGCGTTCCATGCTGCCATTCTCTTCGCCAATCACGCAACTGGACAGCGAATGGCGCGACGAGCAGTAGCTCTGCAACATGCCGTGGCTGTTGCCGAACACCTTAATGCCGTAGTGGCTGTTAAAGCTGCCGCCTTCAGTATTGGTAATACGTTTATCCACTTTCAGGGCCGAATTCTCGGCGCGCGCCGCCAGCTCGATAGCCTGCTCGGGGTCGATCTCTGCCGGGTGGAACAGGTCAAGATCCGGCGCTTCAAAGGCCAGCAGATCCTTTTCCGCCACGCCCGCACAGGGGTCCGGCGAGGTATAGCGGGCGATATCGATAGCCGCCTGCACGGTCCTGTCGATAGCCTCCGGGCTCAGATCCGTGGACGAAGCGCTGCCTTTACGGTTCTGGTGATAGACGGTAATGCCCAGCGCGCCATCGCTGTTGAACTCAACGTTCTCCACCTCACCGTAGCGGGTGCTGACGCTAATACCAGTGGTTTTGGTCACTGCCACTTCCGCGCCGTCCGTACGCTGTGCCGCCAGCTCCAGCGCCTGCGTCACGGCCTGTTCCAGTGCTTTACGTTGTTGCGCTACCTGAGTGATTACTTTCATCGCCAATGCCATAATGTAAGGTGTGGGTCAGAGTCACGCCGACGGCGTGCCTAACCACAGGAAAATTAAAGACGTCTTTTTTGAGTCTAACAGAGAACTCTTTGCTAGTATTAGCCTCTTTTTTTGAGGAGCCTGAGATGACGAAACAGCATGAAGAAGAGTGGCTCGACGATGTGCCCGGCGACGAGAATGACGATGACGACGAGATAATCTGGGTCAGCAAAAGCGAAATTAAGCGCGACGCCGAAGAGCTGAAACGTCTGGGCGCCGAGATGGTCGACCTGGGGAAAAACGCCCTGGATAAGATCCCACTGGACGATGAGTTGCGCGACGCCATTGAACTGGCCCAGCGGATTAAGAAAGAGGGCCGCCGCCGCCAGCTACAGCTGATAGGTAAGATGCTGCGCAGCCGCGATGTGGACCCCATCCGTCAGGCGCTGGATAAACTGAAAAACCGCCATAACCAGCAGGTGGCGCTGTTCCACAAGCTGGAAGCGTTGCGCGACAGGCTGGTGGATGAAGGCGACGAGGCCATGACCGAGGTGCTGAATCTGTGGCCCCATGCGGACCGTCAACAGTTGCGTACGCTTATCCGCAACGCGAAGAAAGAGAAAGCGGCCAACAAGCCGCCGAAGGCGTCTCGCCAGATTTTCCAGTATCTGCGGGAACTGGCAGAGGAATAGTCATTGCCTGCTCCCCTCACCCCGGCCCTCTCCCAAAGGGAGAGGGGATCAATGCAGAATTACGCCTGCTGCGCTTTGGCGTCCAGGGCATCCAGCAGCTTCTGATGGATGCCGCCAAAACCGCCGTTGCTCATCACCAGAATGTAATCGCCCGGCTGGGCGCTTTTCACCACCATCTCCACCAACGCATCAACGTCAGCGCTCCAGTGCGCAGGCTGGATGCAGGCATCCGCCACTTCGGAAACCTGCCACGGGATGTGGTGCGGCTGATACAGAAAGACTTCGTCGGCACGGCCCAGTGAAGGGGCCAGATCGTCCTTGCTCACGCCCATCTTCATGGTATTGGATCGCGGCTCCAGCACCGCCAGGATGCGTGCGGTACCGCCCACCTTGCCACGCAGCGCCGCCAGAGTAGCCAGAATGGCCGTCGGATGATGGGCGAAGTCGTCATAAACCGTGACGCCATTCGCTTCACCGCGTACTTCCAGGCGACGACGGGCGTTAATAAAGCTGCCCAGGGCGCGGCCGGCTTCATCCGGCGCGACGCCCACGTGACGCGCCGCGGCAATCGCCATCAGGCCGTTATGCATATTATGCTCGCCCACCAGCTGCCAGTTCACTTCGCCGACGCGCTCGCCGTCCAGCCACACTTCCCAGTGGGAAGCATCCTGGCTCACCTTCTTCGCCTGCCAGTGGCCCTGTTCACCCACCTGCTCCTGTTCGCTCCAGCAGCCCATACCCAGTACCTGTTTCAGGTTGGCGTCGCTTTCCGGCCAGATAATCCGCCCCTGTCCCGGTACAATACGCACCAGATGATGGAACTGCTTCTGGATGGCCCGCAGATCGTCGAAGATATCGGCGTGATCGAACTCAAGGTTATTAAGAATCAGCGTGCGCGGACAGTAGTGGACAAACTTGGAACGCTTGTCGAAGAATGCGCAGTCATATTCATCCGCTTCAATCACAAAGAACGGGCTGCCGCCCAGCCGCGCCGACACATCGAAGTTGCCGGGAACGCCGCCGATGACAAAGCCTGGCTGATAGCCGCAGGATTCCAGAATCCAGGTGACCATGCCCGCCGTGGTGGTCTTGCCGTGAGTACCGGCCACTGCCACAACCCAGCGGTCGCGCAGCACGAAGTCGTGCAGCCACTGGGGGCCGGACATATAGGGAATGCCCTGTTCCAGTACCGCTTCCACGCAGGGGTTACCGCGTGTCATCGCGTTACCGATAATCACCATGTCCGGGCGCGGCTCCAGCTGCGCGGGGTCATAGCCCTCGGTTAACTCAATTCCCTGCTGTTCCAGCAGTGTGCTCATCGGCGGATAGACATTGTCGTCCGAGCCGGTGACCTCATGGCCCAGCGAGCGTGCCAGCATCGCCAGCCCGCCCATGAAGGTGCCGCAAATCCCCAGAATATGAATGCGCATAATCACTACCTTTGTTTGGTTCGGCGCACATTCTACCCATATGTCTGCGCAGTGGCACCTGATTTCAGGTTTTTCTGGTGTCTGCTGATGCGATTCACCTGAGCGCAGAGTGTTCAATGTTTGTTAAGCTAACCTCCACTTTTTTTTAACCGACTGATGCAGGGATCGTGTTATGAAGACGTTAGGTGAATTTATTGTTGAGAAGCAGCATGAGTTTCCTCATGCAACCGGTGAGCTGACCGCGCTGATCTCAGCGATAAAACTCGGCGCTAAAATTATCCATCGCGATATCAACAAAGCCGGACTGGTTGATATTCTGGGAGCCAGCGGCGCCGAAAACGTTCAGGGCGAAGTGCAGCAGAAGCTCGACCTGTTCGCCAATGAAAAACTGAAGGCCGCGCTGAAGGCCCGCGACATCGTGGCGGGTATCGCCTCTGAAGAAGAGGACGAAATCGTGGTGTTCGAAGGTTGCGAGCACGCGAAATACGTGGTATTGATGGATCCGCTGGACGGCTCTTCCAATATCGATGTTAACGTCTCCGTCGGCACCATCTTCTCTATCTACAGCCGCGTAACGCCGGTCGGCACGCCGGTTACCGAAGAGGACTTCCTGCAGCCGGGCAGCCGCCAGGTCGCAGCGGGCTATGTGGTTTACGGCTCATCCACCATGCTGGTCTATACCACCGGCTGCGGCGTCCACGCCTTCACCTACGATCCCTCCCTTGGCGTCTTCTGCGTCAGCCAGGAGCGCATGCGCTTCCCGGAAAAAGGCAACACATACTCCATCAACGAAGGGAACTACATTAAATTCCCGATGGGGGTGAAGAAGTACATCAAGTTCTGCCAGGAAGAAGATAAAGCGACCCAGCGCCCTTACACCTCGCGCTATATCGGTTCGCTGGTAGCCGACTTCCACCGTAACCTGCTGAAAGGCGGTATTTATCTCTACCCCAGCACCGCCAGCCACCCTCAGGGCAAGCTGCGCCTGCTGTATGAGTGCAACCCAATGGCCTTCCTGGCCGAGCAGGCGGGCGGTAAGGCCAGCGATGGCAAAGAGCGCATCCTGGATATTATTCCGGATAGCCTGCATCAGCGTCGCCCGTTCTTTGTCGGCAACACCCATATGGTGGATGACGTCGAGCGTTTTATTCGCGAATTCCCCGACGATTAATTTTCCCGGGTGTAAAGCCCCTCTCTCGTGAGAGGGGCTATCTTCAAATCACTCCGCCGTGGTTCGCGTCACCGGCGAACTCTGACGGTTTTCCCACAGTACGGTCAACCCGCGCTGAAGAGCGATAAACACAAACAGTAGAATGCCGATGGCGATTTTCGTCCACCAGGAGCTGAGCGTGCCGTCGAAGTTAATATAGGTTTGAATCAGCCCCAGAATCGCCACCCCGAATAACGTGCCCAGCACGGTGCCAACCCCACCGCTCAGTAGCGTACCGCCAATCACCACCGACGCGATGGCATCCAGCTCTACCCCGACGCCCGCCAGCGCATAACCGGCCTGGGTATAAATGGAAAAGACAATCCCCGCCAGCGTCGCCAGTCCGGTAGAAAGCATATAGATGCGGATGGTGGTGGCACGCGTTGAGATCCCCATCAGATTTGCCGAGGTTGCATTTCCGCCGATCGCGTAGACCTGGTTACCAAAGCGGGTACGGTGGGCAAGAAAAATACCGATAACCACCACGGCCAGCATCAGCAGCCCCATGGCGCTGAGTCTCCCGCCGCCGGGAATCTTCCATGCCAGACTGGAGAGCATATCGTAGACGGGATGATTAATGGGGGTCGAGGCTTCAGAAACCAGATAGCTGACGCCGCGCAGGAAGAACATGCCGGCCAGGGTGATGATAAATGCCGGGATCTTCAGCGCATCGATCAACAGCCCCATAAAGGCCCCGAAGGCGCAGCCCATGATCAGCACCAGTGAAAAAGCCAACCATGGCGATAACCCCCAGGTACCAATCACCTTAGCCAGAAAGACGCCGGTAAAAGCGATCACCGATCCCACAGAGAGATCGATACCGCCGGACAGAATCACAAAGGTCATTCCGACAGCGATAATTCCAAGAAAAGCGTTATCCGTCAGTATATTGCAGATAACCCGCGTCGTGGCAAAGCCTGGAAATTGCGTCAGGCAGTAGAGATAGCCCAGAACAAACACGCCCAGGGTTATCGTTAACGGCAAATTACGTTTTATCATTAGCGCGCCCCTTCTTAATCAGATTGATAAAGCGCGGCGACTGAACAATCAGCACGCAAAGTACTACCACGGCTTTCACGACCAGGTTAAGTTCCGGTGGAAAACCGGACAGCAGGATACCGGTATTCATACTCTGAATAATCAGCGCCCCAACCACCGATAGCGCCATATTAAAGCGCCCGCCCATCAGCGAACCACCGCCGATAACCACCGCCAGAATCGCGTCCATTTCCAGCCATAATCCGGCATTATTGGCATCCGCGCCGCGAATATCCGCCGCTACGATAACACCCGCGATCGCCGCACAGAGACCGCTCAGAACATAGGCCAGAATCACCATAGTTCGGGTTTTCACCCCGGCATTTTTGGCCGCCCGGATATTAATCCCCACCGCTTCAATAAACATCCCCAGCGCCGTTTTACGCGTAAGCAGCCAGAACAGCAGTAGCGTGACCAGCGTGATAATGACCGGCACAGGGAATAGCAGCAGCGAGCCGCTACCCAGCCACGCCAGGCTGGGATCGTTGAAGGTGACGATCTGGCCGGAGGTGATCAACTGCGCCACCCCGCGCCCGGCGACCATTAAGATAAGCGTCGCAACGAACGGTTGGATTTTAAGGACCGCCACCAGAATGCCGTTCCACAAGCCCGCCAGTACGCCAGAGCCCAGCGCCGCCAGTAACACCACGGAAAGGGGATATCCGGCCACCGTCATTGAGGCCGCCGTGGCGCCAGCAATGGCCATCACCGCGCCAACGGAAAGATCGATACCGCCCGTGGCGATCACCAGCGTCATTCCAATAGCCAGCAGCGCCACCGGCGCCGCACGGTTAAGGATATCTATCGGGCTGCCAAACAGGCGGCCATCCTGTAAGACAATCTGGAAAAAGTGCGGCGCCACAAGGCTATCCACCGCCAGAATCAGCAATAGCGCCAGAATTTGCGGCGTGCCTGTGGGCCAGTTGAAGCGCCGCTTCCGCTGCCCGGTTTGAGGTATCGTCGAACCCATCACGCGTTACTCCTTATGCCGCAATGGCCGTCATGATGGCGGGAACCGACAGCTCATGCAGCGGAATTTCTGCCACCTGTTGCCTGTCACGCATAATGATGACGCGATCGGCATAACCGACCAGCTCTTCCAGCTCGGAAGAGATCACCAGCAGCGCCAGGCCGTCGGCACAGAGCGACTCCACCAGCCGGATAATTTCCGCATGAGCGCCAACATCAATGCCGCGGGTTGGCTCGTCGAGTATCAGGAAGCGAGGTTTGGTCAGCAGCCAGCGCGACAGCAACACCTTCTGCTGATTGCCCCCCGACAGAAACTCCACCGGCTGTTCGGCGTTTGGCGTGCGAATGCCAAGCTGGCGTATAAAACGCTGCGCAATCGCATTCTGTTCTTTGCGGGAGATAGGCCTCAGCCAGCCACGCTGGGCCTGGAGCGCCAGCATAATATTCTCGCGCACCGACGCAGCGGCGATAATGCCGTCGGTTTTTCTGTCTTCCGGGCAAAAGCCGATCCCCTGGCAGGAGGCCTGCCAGGGCGACCGCAGTACCTGCGGCTTGCCTTTGATCTGCACGCTGCCGCTGTCCGCAGGCTTAATGCCGAAGATCACTTCTGCCGTTTCGGTTCGCCCGGAGCCCAAAAGTCCCGCCAGGCCGACAATCTCACCGGGACGAACCGCCAGATCGAAGGGAGCGACCGTCCCTTTCCGGCCATAATTTTTAAACACCGCAACGGGTTTATCGCTCAGTTGGGTGCGGCCCGCACGCCGTAAGGCGTTGTCCATCAGATCGCGCCCCAGCATCATTTTTACCAGCTCGATTTTCGGGAGAGAGCGGGTTTCGCGACAGCCCACAAAGCCACCGTTGCGCAACACGGTAATGCGATCGCTGACTGCGTAAACCTGGTCCAGGAAGTGCGTCACGAAGATCAGGCTAATGCCGCGATCGCGCAGCTGGCGCATCAGCGTAAACAGCCGTTCCACTTCTTGCGCATCCAGACTCGCCGTAGGTTCATCCAGGATCAGCACGCTGGCGGAAAGGGAGACCGCACGACAAATGGCGACTATCTGCTGCATCGCGACAGAAAACCGGTGCAGCGGCTCGCGGACATCGAGTGAAAAGCCATAAGAGGCCATAAGCTCGGTGGCGCGCGTCTCCATTTCTTTGCGCCTGAGCAGACCAAAGCGGCGGGGCTCGCGGCCAATAAACAGATTATCCGCCACCGACATATTCGGTAGCAGATTCACTTCCTGATACACCGTGCCGATCCCTAATTTCTGCGCGTGGGCGGTGTTTTTCGGTGAAATCGCGACATCATCCAGCCAGATGGTACCGCGATCGGGTTGATACACGCCGGTTAGCGCTTTGATTAGCGTCGACTTCCCGGCGCCGTTTTCTCCCAGCAGCGCCATAATCTCGCCGCGATTCAGGGAAAAATCGACGTTATCCAGTGCCTTTACGCCGGGAAAGGATTTGCTAAGGCCTTCGGTACGAAGGAGTGCCTGGTGTGGTTGAGTCATATTTTCCCCTCACCCTGGCCCTCTCCCCGACGGGGAGAGGGGAAAGGCTTTAGTAACCCATATTTTTCTTCTTCTCTAACTCCTCTTTCGCGGTATCCGGCAGGTAGAGGGTAGACTTTGTCATGGTCATCTTTTCTGGCAGGGTGCCATCTTTTTTGAACTTCTCCAGCGCATCGAACGCCGGGCCTGCCATGTCTGGCGTCAACTCCACGCTGGCGTTTGCTTCGCCGTCGATCATCGCTTTATAGATATCCGGTACGCCGTCGACCGAGCCAATCAGAATATCTTTGCCCGGCTTCAGACCCGCCTCTTTGATGGCCTGGATGGCGCCGATCGCCATATCATCGTTATGGGCATATACCATGCAGATGTCTTTGCCGTTGTTTTCCGCTTTGATAAAGCTTTCCATCACCTCTTTACCTTTGGTGCGGGTAAAGTCGCCGGACTGGGAGCGAACGATTTTGATACCGGGAGCCTGGCCGATAGCCTCTGCGAAGCCCTTCTTACGGTCGATAGCTACGCTGGCCCCGACGGTGCCCTGTAATTCAACAACGTTACACGGCTTGCCGTTGACCTGTTTTACCAGCCAGTCGCCAATCATTCGGCCTTCCAGAACGTTGTCCGCCGTCACCGTGGTCATATAGAGCGAGGGGTCTTTCACATCGATGGAACGGTCGAGCAGAATGACCGGTATTTCCGCGTCTTTCGCCTCTTTTAATACCGGTTCCCAGCCAGTTGCGACGACAGGCGCGATAAAGATAGCATCCACCCCCTGCGCAATGAACGAACGTACGGCCTTGATCTGGTTTTCCTGCTTTTGCTGACCATCGGCGATTTTCAGGGTAATACCGCGCTTCTGCGCTTCAGTTTTCGCCACGTTGGTTTCTGCCGCTCGCCAGCCGGATTCCGACCCGACCTGCGAGAATCCTACGGTTAAAGAAGAGGCTAACGCCATAGACGACATGGCTGCTGAAACGGCCGTCACAAGAAGTAAACGCTTCCACATATGAGCACCCCCGTCAGTTGTTAATTATTAGTTAAAATTCCGTGCGGACAAACTATAGCCAATAGGGGAAGTGGCTTATTGCGCCACTTCACATTTCAGCAATGTGAATAAATAGTTAAATAAAAATCTGTAAGCGCTTTCACTTTGTCAGGAAAAAAACTGACTGAGTTTATGGACTTTTGGGTTATGGAAACGGTCTGAAAACGGGTCATCAGGAGGCCGGAAACCAAAACAGGCAAAGACTTTCAGCACCAGTTAGCTATAATACCCGCCACGTGTTTGCTACACATTTCAAAGGAAACAGACATGAGCTTAAACAACGTTCCCGCGGGCAAAGATCTGCCGGAAGACATCTACGTCATCATCGAAATTCCGGCCAACGCCGACCCCATTAAATACGAAGTGGATAAAGAGAGCGGCGCCCTGTTTGTGGACCGTTTCATGTCCACCGCAATGTTCTATCCGTGCAACTACGGCTACATCAACCACACGCTTTCTCTGGATGGCGACCCGGTAGACGTGCTGGTCCCGACGCCGTATCCGCTGCAGCCGGGCTCCGTGATCCGCTGCCGTCCGGTTGGCGTTCTGAAAATGACCGACGAATCCGGTGAAGATGCCAAACTGGTTGCCGTACCGCACACCAAACTGAGCAAAGAGTACGATCACATCAAAGATGTGAACGACCTTCCGGAACTGCTGAAAGCGCAGATCACCCACTTCTTCGAGCACTACAAAGATCTGGAAAAAGGCAAGTGGGTGAAAGTAGACGGTTGGGACAACGTCGAAGCCGCGAAAGCCGAGATCGTCTCTTCTTTCGAGCGCGCCGCGAAGAAATAATTCGCGTGCGATGATATTCGTTATGAGAAACGCCGCCCATCCGGGCGGCGTTTTTTTATCCGGATCGCATTTCCCTTTATAAATAATAAACAAATCGTAAACGGGATTTAAAAATAACTTTACTACCCGAATAAAACTGAGTACCAGGCCATTCTTCGATGCATTCGTATAAATAATAACTCTGGTTTCAGTCAGATGCGCTCATTATAATGATCTGCCGTTCTTCCCGTCGTGCATGTTATTCATGCAGTAAAGGAAATGTAACCACCGGCTAATACATCTATAAAAACCAGGTATCTTCATGAGAAAGCTTTTTCTTTTTACATTACTTAATGTTTTGCTTTCAGCCCTTATTGCCGTCAGATATTTTATGGTACCTGGCGCGTCTGTTACCCTTTACGGCAGCGCCTTCTCCTTTTTGGCTGTACCGGCCCACTTCTTCTCGCTGTATCTGATTCTGTTTTTAATCTGTACACCGCTACTGTGGGTGAATAAATATGTCAGATACTCGTTGCTGGCCATCCTGTTCGGCTTTGCGCAAATCGCGCTTTATGTCGATACCATCGTCTTCGAACAGTACCGTTTCCATATCAATGAATCGGTGCTGATGATGGTGCTGTTTGGCCAGGTGGTGGATTTCTCGTTTGCCACATACCTGCTAATGGGCGCGATTATTATCGGGGTATTCGCGGCCGAATACCTGGCTGCGTGGAAAATTGACCGCAAACCGACGCAACGGATACGGCAGGGTGCCGCAAAATCCCGCACGCTGTTAACCACATCGCTATTCCTGGTGGGCGCACTGCTGGTCAGTAATATCGGCTATATGATCGCATTCTACTACGCCTGGTCCCCCGTGATGGTAGTGAAAGAGTATCTGCCGCTTTATTACCCTTTGACGTCAAAGAAAATCATGGGTTTCTTTGATAAAAACGGGCAGCGCCGCAATCTGCTGGCTAATCATAACGATCGGCAGCATATTCGTTATCCTTTACGGGAGCTGGTGATTAACCCGCAAAATAAAAAACCGGCTAACATTATGTTTATTGTGGTCGACTCCTGGCGTTTCGATACCTTTAATGAAGCAGTCTCTCCGAATACCTGGAACTTTGTTAAGCAGCATAACGGCGTCGCTTTTAATAATCATTACTCCACCGGTAACGCCACCCGAACCGGTATCTTTGGTCTGTTTTACGGCATCCCCGGCACCTGGTGGCAACCCTTTCTGAATAACAGCATTCCGTCGCTATTTGTCACGACCATGCAGAAAGAGGATTACAACATCGGGATATTCACCTCCGCCAAAGTGACCTTCCCGGAATTCGACCGCACGGCTTTCGCCACTATTAAAAACCTGCGAATCAATAGCGAAGGCAAGAGCACGCCAGAGCGCGACGCCCGCCTGACCGAAGACTGGCGCGAATGGTACCAGAAACGCGACGCCAGCCGTCCGACCTTTTCATTCCTGTTTTATGATTCGGCGCACGCCTATGATTTCCCGAAGGATGAGCCGCTGAAGTTCGGCCCGGTTAGCGACCTGAACTATATGACGCTGAAGAACGATACCGACCCAACGCCGCTGTTCAACCGCTACAAGCAGAGCGTGTATTACATCGACAGGCTATTACAACAAGTCTACGACCAGCTTGCCGCCTCTGGCGATCTGGACGATACGCTGATTATCCTGACCGGCGATCACGCCCAGGAGATGAACGACAATAAAATGGGGTTCTGGGGTCATAACGGCAACTTTACCGATGCCCAGACCAAAGTGCCCTTTATTATCGTCGGCGCGAAAAATGACCGCTGGCTGCGGGAAAACGCCGGTAAGCTCACCAGCCACGAAGATGTGGTGCCGTCGCTGATGAAGCACTATCTGCATGTCGACAACGATACCCGCGACTATGCCACCGGCTACGATCTGTTCAGCCAGATGCCGGATCGTAAGTGGCTGCTGATGTCCAGCTACAGCGCTTATGCCATACGCACGCCGGAAAATATCTATACCGTCAACGGCGTGGGGATGAGCCACTATCTGGACAGCCATAACCGCCAGGTGAGCGGCCAGCCGGATTACAGCTACGTCTACGAAGCCATGAACGAGATGAAATACTTTGTCGATCAGGGCGATAAAAAGGCGCAGTAGCGGTTACACGCGCCTGACTCTCTGGCCCCACCGTCTGGTGGGGCTTTGTTCTACCCCACTACTCCGCCTCCGGCACCAGCAGCACCTTCACCGCCTCCGGTGTCCCAAAGGTCTTAAACGCTTCCTGCCAGTTATCCAGACTGAATTTATGGGTGACAATCCCTTCGGCGGTCATCAACCCGCGGTGAAACAGATCGATAACCGTCTCGTAGCAGCCCGGGCCAAGGTGGGCGCCGCGAATATCCAGCTCCTTGCGATCGCCAATGATGGACCAGTCTACCGACGTTTCCCGGCTGAATACGCTGAACTCCACAAAGCGCCCCAGCTTACGAACCATCTGTAGCCCCTGGTTCACGGCGGCAGGATTACCGGTCGCCTCAATATAGACATCGCAGCCGTAACCTTCGGTCATCGCCTTCACCCGGGCGACCACATCTTCATCCAGCGCGTTGAGCACTTCGTCGGCACCCAACTGTTTTGCCAGCGCCAGGCGATGGGGCATGGTATCAATGACGATCAGCTTTTTCGGGGTTTTCAGCCGAATGGCCTGCACCATTCCCAGCCCCAGGGTTCCCGCCCCCGCCAGCACCACTACATCATTAAATTCAATGCTGGCGCGGTTAACGGCATGCACCGAACAGGCAAAGGGCTCGATCAGCGCGCACTCTTCCAGACTCAGGCTTTGGGGAATCTTATGAACCCGACTGGTGGGCTTAAACAGCATGTAATCCGCCATGCCGCCATCGGCATCCTGAGCCTGAAAGCCATAGATATCGTGCTTTTCGCACATCCAGTACTGCCCGGAGCGGCAGAAGCGACACTTGTCGCAGGGAACAATCTGTTCAGCAATGGCCCTGTCTCCTGGCGCGACACCAAAATGCTCTTCAGCGCCCGGTCCCGCCGCCACCACTTCCCCGTAAAACTCATGGCCCGCCACCACCGGCGTTTTCACATAGCGGGGAAAGGTCTCGTTACCCCAAAACATCGGCGCGCCGTGATAGCAGTGGAAGTCCGATGCGCAGATGCCGCAGGCGCCAATCTTCACCAGCAGCTCGCGCTCACCCGGCTGCGGGAGAGCAGCCGTTTCCAGTCGATAGTCTTCAGGGCCATGATTCACCAGCCGCTTAATGGTTGTGGGTAAAGTCGTCATAAATGCTGCTCCACACAGTGAGGTTATCATGTCATCTACGCTAAAATGTTTTCGTAAACATTTCCATGCATTACTCACCCTTATGTGATCGAAATAACAAATCAAAATAAATACTTTTTATATCAATAAAATAAACACAAGAAGCCACCAGCCAGTTCAAAAAAACATCACAAAATCCTGGATCGACATCATAAAAAACAGTCAAAAATGTTTACGTAAACATTTTGTACACTAGAGTAATCCCCGGACTGTTTATTCACATACCAATAACAACCGGGTGATTTATGAGCAGATTACCGACAGGCAACGATGCACAATGGCTGGGCATGCCCCTGCGCCTGACAGGCGGCTATATCGCACTGTTTTTGTTTATGGCCGGGGACGGTTTTGAGCTGGCGTTCCTTTCTAAGTATATTGTTTCTCTTGGCTTTTCACCCGCCAGTGCCTCTCTGGTTATCGCCGTTTACGGCCTGGTGGCGGCACTGGCCGCCTGGGGAACCGGCGTGGTGGCCGAAATCCTTACCCCGCAGAAAACCATGAAGATAGGCCTTGGGCTGTGGCTTATCTTTCACGTGCTGTTCCTCTGGCTCGGGCTACACCAGGCCAACTATCCGCTGATGATCTTCTGTTACGCCATACGCGGCATCGCCTATCCGCTGTTCTGCTACGGCTTTCTGATGATGATTATCCATCAGGTGAAAAAGGAGCAGGTCGCAGCGGCCAGCGGCTGGTTCTGGGCCGCCTATTCGCTGGGCATTGGCGTGATTGGCAGCGCACTGCCGGGGCTGATGATTCCGTGGATTGGCGAATTTAAGATGCTGTGGGTATCGCTGCTGTTCGTGGCTCTGGGAGGCGGCGTGGCGCTGGTGACGTTGCGCAACGTCACCACCCCTGAATCTCTTGCCGGGCGCAGTCATAAAGAACGGTTAAGGGAGTTGCCTATGGCGCTGACCCTGCTGAGCCGTAACCGGAATATCGCCCTGTCATTTGTGGTACGCATCATTAATCAACTGGCGGTGTTCGGGTTTTCGGTGGTGATGCCGTTCCAGTTTGTACGGGTGGGTTTTACGCTGTCGCAGTGGTTGCAGACCTGGGCCGTTTTCTTTGCCAGCACTATCGTCTTCAACATCTTCTGGGGCGTGCTGGCGGAACGGCTGGGGTTGTTGCGTATTATCCGCTGGTTCGGCTGTGTGGGTTGCGCCGTAGCCTGCCTGGCGTTCTACCACGTTCCACTGGCCATGGGGCCGAATATGCTGGCTGCTGTGGGTTGCGCGCTGGCGTTGGGCTTTTTTATGTCGGCTTTTGTCCCCATGACCGCGCTATTCCCCGCGCTGGAGCCGCATCACAAAGGGGCGGCAATTTCGGTCTATAATCTGGCCGCCGGACTGAGCAACTTTGTGGGGCCAGCCATTGCCACTCTGGCACTGCCGGGGCTGGGCGTTCAGGGAGTGGTCTATATCTACAGCGCGCTCTACCTGGGCGGCGCCGTGCTAACGCTGTTTATTGGCCGTCAACTTGAGCGAGTCGCGCAGATCAGGAGAGTCACTCAGCGGTGATTTTTAAGAAAGCCGTTAATCACCGTGCGCCGCTGCCAGGGCCGCCCTTCAATTGCCGAGATCAGGTTTTCAGCAACCACGGTGGCCCACTGCTCGTAGTCGTGCACCACGCAGGTATAAAACAGTCCGAAGTCTTCGGCATTGGGGATTTCATCAATCGACAGGAAATCAACCTTTGGAGACAGAGACCAGCGCACGGCCACGTTGCTGGCCGCCAGCGAAATAGCGCCGTTAATGCCGACGATAGCGTCGTAGTCGATAGACCCGCAAGAGAAGTGGTTGGCGATGATCTCCTTCGCCGCATCGTAACGATAGTCGGCGTAGAGTCGGGTTACGCGAATGTCGCCCGGGATATTATCGCAAATGCTGGTTACTCGTTCCCGGGTAATGCGCGACTGTTCGCCGCCGCCAACAATCAGGATATTGCGATAACCCTTTTCACGAATAACCGAAGCTATCAGCTCGCCCGCACGCTGGTCGTTCACACACACCGCCGGTAGCGAGGTATCAAACTGGCGATCCAACTGAATAAGCTGGGTCGCGGAGTTTTTCAGAATATCCAGGTGGCTACTGTCGTAATCCGGCGCATCGCTGATGGCGGAAAGCACCACCCCGGCCGCCTTGTAGCTGACCAGAGTATTCACGGCCCTGGCTTCGGATTCCCGGCTGCCGCGCGTGGTAAAAATCATTACCGAATAGTCGCGCTCTTCGGCGTGGCGGCACAGCTCCTGAATCACCCAGCTATAGCTTTGGTTAAAGGTGTCATCGGTGACGATGCCAATAACCGGACTCTGGGCGTTCTTGATGTTTTGGGCGAACACGTTGGGCACGTAGTTCATCTGACCCGCTATCTGCAAAATCCGCTCGCGAGTCTGCGGCTTCACCTTTTCCGGGGCGGTAAAGGTGCGCGAAACGGTAATGCTGCTCACGCCTGCAAGGCGGGCGATATCTGTAATGGTCGGAGATTTATTATCAGACGCTTTCATAACCAGAGAGTTACCGGGCACCAAAGGAGGTGCAGTATATCATTGAACGCCTGACGAGCCGCGGCGCAGACAAGAAAAAAGCGACCGTGCCTAAGCACGGTCGCTCTGGATTATCCGCAGAGACTGACTGCTCATTTATACTTATCGCGATCGATCCAGTCTCCACTTTCAATGAGCGTCAGACCCCCTACCGGGCGCTGGTAGACATACATCCACGCGCTACCGTAAGGCGTCTGAATCAGCTTTCGCTGATATTCGCCCCCCTGGGTACGTAAATCGTCAAGCTCGGCCAGCGTAGAGGCATCCACCCGGTAGACTTCGCCATAGACTGAACCATCACCCGGTACCGCCCCAGGATAGTGCCCCAGGCTGTACAGTTGGTAACCCTCAAGACTAAAGCTGCCCAGTAGCTGTGCGTTGGTCATCCAGTGGCTGTTGCCCTGTTTGTGCCGTAAACTGCCGTAGACAAATATTCGCATTGCTAAAACTCAAACTGATAGAGCAGATCCAGTGCCTGATCCAGTCCAGACACCGCTTCCAGATACAGTTTAGGCATCAGACGGTAACGTAGCGTCAGCGTCGCCAGCGAATCAAAAATGCCCATACCATATTTCACCTGCAGGCCCGGTAACACATAGCCACTGACCACCACCTGGGACGAGTCACCCACCCCTTCGGTATCCAGCGCCAGATTACTCACGCCAAAGGTTTCGCCGATTTTACCCACAACCTGACCACTCTGTGCAACCCCCAGGCCAATTAGCATTGAAGTCATGGCCTGACTGTCGGTACCGGAAGAATCCAGACCCTGGCCACGCAGCAGGTAAGAGAGCGCCTCCTGCTGGGAGAGAACCGGGTCGGAGAAGACCTCCACCTTGGGTTCATCCGCAGAGCCGGTAACCCGCACCCCGGCGGTCACATCGTCTTCGGTGGCATCCGGATTTCGGATTGCCTCGATATTCAGCAGCGGCTGATCCGGCGGTCCGGAGAACAGCAGCTCCCCTTTACGCACCAGCAGATCCTGGCCATAGGCGTGGAAACGGCCTTCCGGAATATTGATCTGGCCATTCAGACCCAACCCCTGTTTATCCTGAGCCACTTTCAGATCGCCGTTAAGTTTCGCTTTCAGCCCGAAAGCATCCAGCCGCACGTTATCACCTACGTGGATATTCAGGTTGCTGTTGATCGGGATCCCGGCGCTGACCGCCTCTTTGGGTTTGAGATCTTTATCCAGCATCACTTCGTCGCTGGAGACCCCTACCGCGCTTTCCGGCAGCTCCTGTACCGTGATCCGCGCCCAGGGCACATCCACGTTACCATTTAGCGTGAACAGGCTGGGGTTGGCTTCAAACACCACATCCGGCGACACGTCCAGCCGCACCATCGGCGGCACGGTGACCCGCACCCGGTTGCCCTTCGCCGCCACCCTGGCACGCCAGTTATCAAGCTGGCTCCAGTCGGCGTCGCCGCTCAGATTGATCTGGCCACGACCGGTACGCACCACGCCCTGCAGGGTGGAACTCATGCCGTTAAAGGCCAGTGACAGCTCGCTGGGCTCCATATCGAAAGGCATAAAGTTGCCGTCGATATCCAGATTACGCAAGCGCAGATCGCCAAACATTTGCGGACTCTGGGCATTGCCCCCCAGCCGCAGATTAGCGTTCAGATTGCCTGCCGCTTTTTCGCCGCGCGAGAAAATAGCATTCGCCATTGCCAGCGAAAAGTCGCGAATATTAATGTTACCGGCCAGGTTTCGCTGACCCATGGGGTCGCTGACCTGCACCTGACCGTCGAACAGGCCATTGTTGGCGATGCGGAGAGTCCAGCCCATCTGGGCGCGATTATTGCGCAGCTCGGCATCCAGATTCAGGGTATCGAACGCCACCGGCAGCGGGTTGTTATTCACCTCCTGCACGACCTTGACGCCACGCCCCTGTAAGGTCACTTTGCCCTGAGGCAGACCGCCTTCGCTATTCCAGGTCACGTCAGCGTTACCGCTGAATACCCCGCTGGCCTGGGTGGTCTCCGGCATAAATGGCTTGAGCATCGCCAGGTCAAAGCGGTTAAGATTCACCACCGCGTGGCCGCTGGCTCCGGCCTCAATAGTCTGAGGTACGCAAAGCTCAGCATTCGGGTTATTCCAGCAGTGAGGCCCGACGCTGACCTTCTGCTGCTGGTTGCGGTAATCGAGCGCAATAGCGCGCGACAGCGACCAGGGGCCGACCGGCGTATCAAAGCGTGTATCGCTAAGTTGCCCCTGCCAGCGTTCGGCTTTACGGTCAAAGCTACCGCTCAGGCGCAGCTGGCCGGAGACCGGTTCTCCCTGGATTCTGAGCTGTAGCTGGTGCTGTTTCTCATTCCCCTTTGCATCCATGGTTACCTGGCTGATATCCAGGCCCGGCTGTTTCACGCTATCTACCTGAAGCGAGAGGTTCCCGGCAATCTGGTCGCTGGAGGTGACATCCCCCAACAGCCGTACGCGATTGATGGAAAGCTCCTGCCAGCGCAGGCCGTTAGCGGTGAGATCCGCCAGCACCTTCGGCGCCTGCAGATTACCGCGTAGCTGAATCATCCCTTTGGCCGTACCGCCCAGGCCGGGCAGCGCGTTATCCAGATTAGGAGCATCGATGCTGGCGTCCAGCGCCATGGCTTTATCGCTCACCTGCCCCTTCACGTCGGCGCGGTTATGGCCCAGCGCCACATGCAGGCCCGGAATATCCCACTGCATATAGCTGTTGCCTTTGAGCTGACCTTCAACGTTAACCGGGTTCTGCTTCACGTTGCCGCTCAGCTTCAGCGTCGGCACTTCCATCTGCCAGGTTCCGCCGTACAGACTGCCGCGGGTTTTCACCAGGCCATTCAGCCTGGCCGGCCAGTCCGGATACTGCTTCGCCGTGTTGATGCCGTCCAGATTCAGCTCGCTGCGCCAGCTGATGGCCTGCTCCCAGTCCAGCACCGCTTTAAGATCGATATTGCCCTGTAGCGCCGCCACTCGCAGCTTATCCAGATTGATCTGGCGCTCGTTGCCTTTCGCATTCAGGGTGATGGTGGCGGGCGGCACCTGATCGCCCTTCACTGCGGTACGGAACGACAGCAGATAGTCGGTCGCCTTGCCGCTAAGCTTCAGATGGAGGTCGTCCGCCTGGTACTGCTTCGCCCCGCTCAGAGGCCAGTAGAGCTGCGGACTGTTAATTTCGACGTTGAGCGGCAGCCCCGCCTCCGCCAGCCTGGCATCGGCCTTCAGCGCGACCGCCACCGGCCCGCTCAAATTAAGCCCCAAATTCAGGGTGTCGCGTAGCGCGCCGCCCACTTTCAGCTTGATCTTCTCACCCTTAAGCGGCTCCACGTTCAGCGCACTATCCAGGGTGATATCCACCGGCCAGTTGCCGCGCAGCTCGGCGCCGCCGCTGGCGGTCACCTTGCCCTGATCGGAATCGATATCCAGAGTGTCGATCTTCATATGCCCGTCACTGCTGCTTACCTTCAGCAGCAGGTTATGCACCATCAGATCGGTATCGCCAGTCATGCGCAGTTGTTCGCCCTTGAACGACTGGATATTCAGGTTGACCGGCAGATGCACATCGGTCATTTCCGGCAGCAGCGGTTTGGCGAACATCTGGCGTAGCGTCTCGCCCAACGGCGGCGCATTGGGATCCGGTTTTTCTACCGGTTCCACCACCTGTTCCTGCGCCACATCGGCGGCTTTCGGGAGTGCTATCAGCAGCCCTTTCAGCGAGGTAGGGGTCAGCGTCAGGTTACGCTGCTCCCACGCCATGCCCGACGAGAAATCCATCACCGATACTGTGGTGTCGTCAATTTTAATATTGACGTTATTCAACGCCAGGCGGCTGAGGGTTATGGGGTAAGGGGTGCTGAGATTGAGCGGCCCGCTCTCTTCCGGCTCCGGCGGCGAGGCAGAAGGCGGCATCTTTTTGGTATCCACCACCACATTGACATCGCGCAGGGAGATATCGTTAACGCACAGGCTGGAGTTCCACAGGCAGGCGGGCTTCAGCGCAAAATGAAACTCACCGGCGCGTACCGCCACGCCAGGCTGTTGATAGCTCAGCCCCTTTACTGACAGATCGCGCCAGCCGCCGGTGACCTGAGCTATCTCCAGCCCCGGCACCCAGCGATTGGCAGCCTTAAAGATCAGATGCAGACCCGTAGTGGTCCCGACCAGAAAGGCCACGCTGCCGAAAATCACCAGCAGAACCACCAGCACCGCGAGGCTTATCTTCTTCCATCGACTCATAATTCAGGCCCCAGACCGATGTAGAACTGCAAACCATGCTCCTCGTCATCCCCAACCGGCACCGCGAAGTCCAGCTTGATGGGGCCAACCGGCGACTGCCAGCGCACCCCGACACCGGCGCCGGTCTTGAAGTTACTACGTTTGATATCATTCACCGCCTCGCCGCCATCGACGAAGACGGCGCCCCACCATTTGCCGGTCACGTTGTACTGGTATTCCACCGAGCCGGTGGCCAGTTTGGAAGCACCGGTCAGCTTGCCTTCGCTGTCTTTAGGCGAGATCGATTTGTAGTCATAGCCGCGAATACTGCGATCGCCCCCGGCAAAGAAACGCAGGTCCGGCGGCACCATATTGAAGTCATTGGTTTCGATCCATCCCAGGTTGCCGCGGAAGACAAAGCGGTGACGATCGTACAGCGTGCGGATCCAGACGTTCTGGGCCTGCATCACGATAAAGTCGACGTCAGAGCCCCACATGGTGTTGGAGTAGTCAACGGAATAGCGCTGGGAATCGCCCCAGGTGGGCATCAGACCACCGCGCGAACGGGTACGGCTGATGCTGGCGCCAGGGTAAAGCAGCATGGTGGTGTTGGTGATTTGCCCCTGGGTAAAGTGGTCGAGACTCCAGCGCAGGTTCAGCGCCTTGTTCCAGCCGCTCTCGTTATCCCAGTTGCGCGACACCGCAAGCGTGGTGGAGTCCGCTTCGGTATCGTTCAGATCGGTACGCTTAAAGCCGCCCTGCACCGTGTAGTACTGCTCCAGCGGGCTTTTCAGCAGCGGGATCTTATAGCTAAAATCGAGGATCTGCTCCGGCGAGGAGACGCTGGCGCTGGTGGTAAAGCTGTGGCCTCTGGAGTTGACCCACGGTTTTTTCCAGGTGGCTTTCACCCGCGGCCCCACGTCCGTGGAGTAGCCGATCCCGGTTTCGATGGTGTTGCTGCTGCGCGGCGTCATCACGCCATTCAGGGGCAGGATTTTGGTTTTACGCGATTTTTCGAAATCCGGCGCCACCACCACCGAGTTAAACCAGCCGGTGGCGGCCAGTCGCCGGTTCAGTTCCGCCAAATCGCTGGAGCTGTAGTAGTCCCCTTCTTTGAAGGGCACCAGCTTATCGAGATATTCGGTACGAATCTGTGAGCCCTGGAAATTGACTTTGCCAAAGCGATAACGTTGACCACTGTCGTAGTCGAAATCCCAGAAAGCCTGATGCCGGTCGAGAGAAACCCCCAACTGGCTCTTTTTAAATTCGCTGTCGAAGTAGCCACGGCGCAACGCAATGCTGGTAAAACCTTTTTTAAAACTGTCGTAGTCGCCGTGATTCAGCACCGTGCCCTCTTTCGGGCGCTTTTTCAGATGAGCCAGGTAGGCTTCATCCGTGCGGGCGCCGCCGCGCAGAATCACATTGGTCCCACCAATGCGAATCGGCTCACCGGCGTTGACATGAACCTGCAGCACCTGACGGCCCCCATTCGCAGGGGGTGGCTGCAGATTGAAATCGATTGTCGGCTCATAGTAGCCCAGCGCCTTCAGCCCCTCACGGATGGCGTCATCCACGCGCGCCTGGAAACGTCTGTCAGGCGTGACCTCATCGCTCTGGATGGTAGATAGCTGCGCCCGGACGTTTTTTTCCAGCTCTCCGCTAAGTCCCTCAACCTTTAGCCTCACGCTGGCGGCGTTCGCCAGGCCGCTGATCAGCCACAGGCTGGCCAGACAAATAATTCGAATTCGTGGCACGTATTCTCCTGATATCCCTTGTCTCCACTCCATGAAAAAGCGTCTCGCCACTCCACGGCGTCGCAAAACCCCAAAGCCAGGGGGTTGAAAAATTATCGATGCCCCAAATAATTCTTATAGTTTAAGGATAACCCGATTGAAGCGTTTATTGTCCGCAAATGGGCGCCGGGTTACAACCTTACAACGCCAGTCTGTTCATTTTCTTACTCTCTTCGGGGGCAACACCGTGACTCTCTTTGATAAAACCCACCTTGTGGCACCGTCGGAAGCGCTACCAGGCCGTAGTACACCTATGCCGGTTCCAACGCTGAATACCGTCACCGGCCACTCGATGACTAACGTACCGGAAGGCATGGAGGTCGCGCTGTTCGCGATGGGCTGCTTCTGGGGCGTGGAGCGCCTGTTCTGGCAACAGGAAGGCGTTTACAGCACGGCGGCGGGCTACACCGGCGGCTATACGCCTAACCCCACCTACCGCGAAGTGTGCAGCGGCCAGACCGGCCATGCCGAAGCGGTGCGGGTGGTTTACGATCCCAAAATCATCAGCTATGACCAACTGCTGCAAATTTTCTGGGAAAATCACGATCCGGCTCAGGGCATGCGTCAGGGCAACGATAACGGAACCCAGTATCGTTCCGCGATCTACCCTTTAACGCCGGAGCAGGAAAGCGCGGCCCAGGCCAGCCTGGAACGCTACCAGCAGGCGATGATTCAATCCGGCGACCAGCGTACCGTCACCACCGAAATCGCCCACGCCACGCCATTCTACTATGCCGAAGAGGAGCATCAGCAGTACCTGCACAAAAATCCATATGGATACTGTGGCATTGGCGGTATCGGCGTCTGTCTGCCTCCTGCCAGTTGAGCCACTGGCGGCCAGAGGGGAGCCCCTGCTATAATGCAGGGCGTTACCCCGCGATATCGATGGCTTTGTTGATGTGACATCGCGGGGGAGCATTAACCGGCTATAGTCTCCTTCGGCCGGTTTTTACGTGTTTACCCGTCATACTTCAGGCTGCCGATGCGTTGGCTGCGCTTGCTCACCCCAGTCACATAGTACGGCTATGCTCCCGGGGATTCACAAGCTTGCCGCCTTCCTGCAACCTGAATGATTTAGGGTAAAACTCACACGGATTATCAACTTCCCTTCCGAGGATCTGGCCAGACGGCCGGATAAGATATGTTAAACAGTATTTTACTGATACTTTTCCTGATCGCTGTCAGTGCGTTCTTCTCGATGTCCGAGATCTCGCTGGCCGCTTCCCGTAAGATTAAGCTGAAACTGCTGGCAGACGAAGGCAATGTTAACGCCCAGAAAGTGCTGGCGATGCAGGAGAACCCCGGCACCTTCTTTACCGTGGTGCAAATTGGCCTGAACGCCGTCGCCATTCTGGGCGGTATCATCGGCGATGCCGCGTTCTCCCCGGTCTTTCGCGAGGTGCTCGACAACTTCGTCTCCCCTGAACTCTCTGAGCAAATCAGCTTTATCCTCTCGTTCTCGCTGGTCACCGGCATGTTTATTCTGTTCGCCGACCTGACCCCGAAACGCATCGGTATGATCGCGCCGGAAACTATCGCGTTACGGATCATCAACCCGATGCGCTTCTGCCTGGTGGTCTTTAGCCCGCTGGTGTGGTTCTTCAACGGCCTGGCTAACTCCATCTTTCGCCTGTTTAAGCTGCCTATGGCGCGCAAAGACGACATCACGCCGGATGACATTTACGCCGTGGTGGAAGCCGGGGCGCTGGCCGGTGTGCTGCGAAAATCAGAACATGAGCTGATCGAAAACGTCTTCGAGCTGGAATCACGCACCGTGCCTTCGTCCATGACTTCCCGCGAGAACATCATCTGGTTCGATCTGCACGAAGACGAACAGAGCCTGAAGACCAAAATCGCCGAACATCCGCACTCCAAATTCCTGGTGTGTAACGAGGATATCGACCACATCATCGGCTATGTCGATTCGAAAGATCTGCTGAACCGCGTGCTGGGCAACCAGAGCCTGGCGCTGACCAGCGGCGTACAGATTCGTAATACGCTGATCGTGCCGGATACCCTGACGCTTTCCGAAGCGCTGGAAAGTTTCAAAAGTGCCGGTGAGGACTTCGCCATCATCATGAACGAGTATGCGCTGGTGATGGGGATCATTACCCTGAATGACGTAATGACGACCCTGATGGGAGATCTGGTAGGTCAGGGCCTGGAAGAGCAGATTGTGGCCCGCGACGAAAACTCCTGGCTGGTGGAAGGCGGAACGCCCATCGACGACGTGATGCGCGCGCTGGATATCGATGAGTTTCCACACTCTGACAACTACGAAACCATCGGCGGCTTTATGATGTATACGCTGCGTAAGATCCCCAAGCGTACCGATTCGGTGAAGTATGCCGGTTACAAGTTCGAGGTGGTGGATATCGACAACTTCCGCATCGACCAGTTGCTGGTGACGCGCCTGGACAAGCGAGCCACGCCGCTACTGCCCAGACTGCCTGACGAACAGAGTGTCTCCTGACGCCAGAAACATCAACGGCCCCAGCGGGGCCGTTTTACTTCACTCCATTCATGCTCCGAACGGTTATGCCATCTCTGTCTGTAGACGCATAACCTGACGGTTGACTTCGGACATGACAGATAAGTGAAGCTTATCTTTCACTTTCGGGATCAGGATCTTACCTTTATCAAACTCGAAAGCGCCAACATCCTTGATATACAACCGTCCACGGAACAGGATCTTCACGTACTTCGCCACCTGAAGCGGGTTGTAACGTTGGAAAATTTTCATTCTCAATTCTCTCCTGCTTTTGGGTCTACGCCTCGCGGTGCCAGACCTGGCTAACCGACATAGTGAGACGTAAATTTTAGTGCCCGAAGACTATAGACCATAAATCACAGGGCACCCAGTCTGCCTGATGTTATTTACCGTTTTATTACACTTTTTCAGAGCTTTCTTTTCAGTTCCCCACAGAACTCAGAATAACGATCCAAATATTTCAGAATGTGTGCGCCGCCCCCCAAACTGGCATTAACCTTGCGTGAAAGGGGTTGAAAGCGGGCATATGCTTTAGTGACGCGCTGAAAAAAGAGGAACCGCTATGTCGCTACGTACCGTTCTACCCCTGTTCTGTCTGCTGCTGCCGGTTATCGCTGGCGCCCATAATCTGGAAAACGGCCAACGTGTGGCTCCGGTGGGTATAACGGACCGTGGGGAACTGGTGCTCAACCAGGATAAGTTTAGCTACAAAAACTGGAACAGTAGCCAGCTAATTGGAAAAGTGCGAGTGGTGCAACATATTGCCGGACGCGCTTCGGCAAAAGAGATGAATGCCTCACTGATTGAAGCCATCAAACAGGCCAGACTGCCGAAGGAGCGCTACCAGACCACCACCATCGTCAACACCGACGACGCCATTCCCGGCACCGGTATGTTTGTGCGCAGCAGCATTGAGGGTAATAAAAAGCAGTACCCCTGGTCGCAGTTCGTGGTAGATGACCAGGGACGGGTACAGCAGACCTGGAAACTGGAGTCCGGCGGTTCAGCTATTGTGGTGCTGGATAGCGACGGGCGGGTGCGCTATGTCAAAGATGGCGCCCTGAGCGCTCAGGAAGTGCAGCAGGTGGTCGCCCTGCTGCATCAGCTGGTTAAAAAATAGAGACCCGGAAACCCGGATTCAGGAAGGATTCACGCGGTGTGTAGTCCAGGGGCCGCCCCTGCCAGTCGTTAACATGTGCTCCGGCGGCCACCGCCACCGCATGGCCCGCAGCGGTATCCCAGATATTGGTCGGCCCGAAGCGCGGGTAGAGTTGCGCCTTACCTTCCGCCACCAGGCAAAACTTCAGCGACGAGCCAATCGAAGTGGTCTGATGTTCGCCCAGTTGCTGGAGGTACTCATTCAGTTCAGGATCGTTGCCATGGGAGCGGCTAATCACCACCAGCGGCGGCTTGCCGTCGCGAATATGGATGGGGTTATTCACCCCGCCCTCTTCCTTCCAGGCCTTCCCTTCCGCCGCGCTGTACATCTCTTTCAGCACCGGAGCATAGACCACCCCCATTACCGCTTTGCCGTTCTCGATAAGGGCAATATTCACGGTAAACTCGCCGTTGCGCTTCAAAAACTCTTTGGTGCCATCCAGCGGATCCACCAGCCAGTAGCGCTGCCAGCTCTGACGTTCGTCCCAGCTCTGGGGCGCCTCTTCTGACAGCACCGGGATCTCCGGCGTCAGCTTTTGCAGCCCTGCCATAATGATTTCGTGCGCGGCGATATCCGCCGCCGTCACCGGTGAATCGTCTGATTTACTGCTGGCTTCCAGCGGCTGCTCCCCGTTGTAGACCCGCATAATGGCATCGCCGGCCTCCCGCGCGAGCTGGCAAATATTCTCTAACATCGTTCACCTCGTGTTGTGTTGCCTGTTAACCACCTTCTGGCGATTAACCTGTTGTTTTAACATATGAGTTTTTATATCTCATTATGCCAGACTGCGCTATCTGTGAAGGAATTCCGGTTTCCCCGCTTCGTTTTCTGGCAGGATTCACGCTTTTAACCGCAATTTACTCTTTCCTGCGCGACGTTTTGCGAAACAGTTCGGAAAAAAGGACGTTAATGATGATTAAGTTTAGCGCAACGCTTATTGCCATGCTGGTCGCGGTCGGCGCTCACGCTGTGACGCTCGATCTGCGGATTATGGAAACCACGGATCTGCACAGCAATATGCTGGCCTTCGATTACTACAAGGATACGCCGAGTGACAAATTTGGCCTGGTACGTACCGCCAGCCTGATCGGAATCGCCCGGGCAGAGGCAACCAACAGCGTACTGGTGGATAATGGCGATCTGATTCAGGGCAGTCCGCTCGGCGACTACATGGCGCATAAGGGACTGAGTAAAGGTGAAGTGCACCCGGTCTATAAGGCGATGAATACCCTGGATTACGCCGTCGGCAACCTGGGAAATCACGAATTTAATTACGGGCTGGACTATCTGCACCAGGCGCTGGCGGGGGCTCGCTTTCCCTACGTTAACGCGAATATCCGCAGTGTAAAAACTGGCGAGCCGCTGTTTACCCCATACCTGATAAAGAAAACCCGGGTAAAAGATCGCGACGGGCAGTCCCATACGCTGAACATCGGCTACATCGGCTTTGTGCCGCCGCAGATTATGGTCTGGGATCGGGCGAATCTGAAAGGCCGGGTGACCGTGGATGACATCACTGAAACCGCCCGCCGCTACGTGCCGCAGATGCGTAAAGAGGGCGCGGATATTGTGGTAGCGGTGGCCCACTCCGGTCTTTCCAGCGATCCCTGGCAGGCCATGGCCGAAAACTCAGCGGGCTACCTGAGCCAGGTGCCGGGTATTGATGCCATTCTCTTCGGCCATGCTCACGCCGTTTTCCCGGGTAAGGATTTCGCCAGCATTCCCGGCGCCGATATCGAAAAAGGCACCCTTAACGGCATTCCCGCCGTGATGCCAGGGATGTGGGGCGATCACCTCGGTATTGTAGATCTGGCGCTCAGTAACGACGACGGCAGCTGGAAGGTGGTGCAGGGCCGTGCTGAAGCACGCCCCATTTACGATAACGTCGCCAAAAAATCGCTGGCCCCGGTAGATAAAAAGCTACAAAACATTCTGAACGACGCCCATAACGCCACCCGAGACTTTGTCAGCCAGCCCATTGGCCGCTCGGCGGACAATATGTACAGTTATCTGGCGCTGGTGCAGGACGATCCCACGGTGCAGGTGGTGAACAACGCCCAACGCGACTACGTCAAACGCTATATTCAGGGCGATCCCAATCTGGAAAACCTGCCGGTGCTTTCCGCCGCCGCTCCGTTTAAGGTCGGCGGACGTAAAAACGATCCGGCCAGCTTCGTGGAGGTGGAAAAAGGCGCACTCACCTTCCGCAATGCCGCCGATCTCTATCTCTACCCCAATACCCTGGTGGTGGTGAAAGCCAGCGGCCTCGAGGTTCGGGAGTGGCTGGAGTGTTCCGCCGCCCAGTTTAACCAGATAGACATTAACAGCAGTAAACCTCAGCGGCTTTTGAACTGGGAAGGCTTCCGCACCTATAACTTCGATATTATCGATGGGGTAAATTATCAAATCGATGTTACCCAGCCCGCACGCTACGACGGTGAATGCCAGTTGATTAATCCGCAGGCCCATCGTATTAAAGCGCTGACCTTTAACGGTAAGCCTGTCGATCCTACGGCCACTTTCCTGGTGGCGACCAATAACTATCGCGCCTGGGGCGGTAAATTCGCAGGTACCGGCGAGGAGCACATCGCCTTTGCTTCGCCGGATGAGAACCGCGCGGTGCTGGCCACCTGGATTGCCGGACGCACGCGCAGCGACGGCGAAATCCGCCCGGCGGCGGACAACAACTGGCGGCTGGCCCCCATCAACAGCAAAACGCCGCTGGATATTCGCTTCGAAACCTCGCCGACAGAAAAAGCCAGCGCCTTCATTCGAGCCAACGCCCGGTATCCAATGACCCGGGTAGGCAGCGATGATATCGGTTTCGCTATCTGGCAGTTGAATCTGCAACAGCCGTAACGGGCTGTTTCGCCTCGCCGGTGCCGCGCTCTTCGGCCCGGCTGACTTCCTGCACCCGTGGCAGATTGTCCTCTATCCAGTCGGCCAGCGCGGCAACCTTCTCGCTCACCTCCCAGCCCAGCGGTGTCAGGCTATACTCCACATGAGGCGGCACCACCGGGCGGGCGCGTCTGAGTACAAAACCATCGGCTTCCAGCCATTGCAGGCTTTGGGCCAGCATCTTCTCACTTACCCCCCCCATCTTACGGCGCAACTCGCTGAAGCGATGAGTGCCATCGCGCAGCGCCACCATAATCAGTACGCCCCAGCGACTGGTAAGGTGCTTCAGGACTTCGCGTGACGGACATTTTTCGGCAAACAGATTCCCGGTCCGCAGTTTTTCACTCAGGGAATTGGCCGACTCGTTCTGTTTCATAGTTACCTTCTGGTACGTACTTACTAAAAGTTAGTTAGGGTGATATTGTGCCACAGCAAACCCACCATAAGGAGCAGAAAAATGATTGCTGTCACTGGTGCATCCGGCCAACTGGGCCGTCTTGCCATTCGCGAGCTGTTAAAAAGCATTCCCGCCAGCCAGCTTATCGCCATCGTGCGCAATCCGGCGAAGGTCAGCTGCCTTGCGGAAGCGGGCATCAGCGTCAGACAGGCTGACTATAGCGATGAAACCGCGCTCAGCAATGCACTCAATGGCGCAGAACGACTCCTGTTTATCTCGTCCAGCGAGGTGGGCCAGCGTAGCGCTCAGCATCGCCATGTAATCAACGCAGCACTTAGCGCAGGCGTAAAATTTATCGCCTATACCAGCCTGCTGCACGCCGATCGTTCACCACTGGGGCTGGCGGCGGAACACGTGGAAACGGAAGCCATGCTGGCCGAAAGCGGCATTCCTTATGCACTGCTGCGCAACGGCTGGTACGTAGAAAACTATCTGGCAAGCCTGGGTCCAGCCCTTGAACATGGCGTCTTTATTGGCTGTGCAGGTAACGGCAAAATCGCCGCCGCGCCGCGTGCCGACTATGCCGCTGCGGCCGCCAGCGTCATGACTCAGGACAACCCGGCCGGTAACGTCTGGGAACTGGCCGCGGACGAAGGCTGGACGCTGAGCCAGCTGGCAGAGGAAGCTGCGCGTATCAGCGGAAAGCCGCTGGTCTACCGCAATCTGAGCGAGGCTGACTATCAGGCAGCGCTGCTCGGAGCCGGGCTGCCGGAAGGACTGGCCGCCATGCTGGCGAATTCCGACAGCGCCGCCGCCCAGGGAGGGCTCTATGACGACAGCCATCAACTCAGCCAGTTGCTGGGGCGCCCCACTATCCCGCTACCCCAGAGCCTGAGCGCAGCGCTGTCATAATCCCGCCATCCCCCTATAATGGGGGGATGCTAACGGGAGAGCGGTATGCAGGGCGTTCCTGACGAGTTCAACGATATTCGCGACCGCGCCAGCTTCCGGCACCTGCCGGGTCTGCCTGGCGTGGAGCTTTATCGCGCCCATATCGCACGCTACGCCTTTGAACCCCATACCCACGAGGGGTTCGGCATTGGCGCCATCGAGCAAGGGGCCGAGCGCTTTCGTTACCGCGGCGCCTGGCATGTCGCCGGAGCCGGTTCGCTGGTCACCATGAATCCCGACGAGCTGCATACCGGCCAGGCTGAAAGTCAGGACGGCTGGCGCTACCAGATGATCTATCTGGATCCTCACACCCTGAGTGAGATCAGCGGCGAGCCGGTATGGTGGTTTCACGATGCGGTCCGCCAGGATCCCGCCCGTGCCAGTGCGACGCTGGCGCTGATTCAGGCTATCTGGCAGCACGACGATCCGCTGGCCCGTCAGGGAATTCTGTTGCAGCTGGTGGAACTGTTACGCCCGATTGCCTCAGCGCCCCCCGCGCCGCGTGAGGCTACCCGGCGCTTCTCGCGGGTGCGGGAATATCTGCATGATAACTACATGCGCCCTGTGACTCTGGATGAGCTGGCCGCCATCGCCGCCCTGAGCCCCTGGCACTTCCAGCGCCAGTTCAAAGCCCACTTCCACGTCACGCCGCACCAGATGCTGATGGCGATTCGCCTGTGGCGCGCTAAACAGTTGCTGACCAACGGCATGGCCCCCGCCGCCGTTGCCGCCGCAACTGGCCTGAGCGATCAGGCCCATCTGACCCGCGCCTTCTCGTGGCGCTATGGCATTACTCCTGCACGCTATCAGAAGCAGGTACGCGGCTAATACCGCAAGCTGCGACAATATTTCCACCTCCCATCTCCCTACACTCGCCGCCAGACAGTTAAGAAGGATGAAAAGATGCTGAGCGGTATTATCTGGGCCCTGATGGCGGGGCTGATGTGGGGTTTGATCTTTGTGGGGCCGATGCTGGCGCCAGACTATCCGGCGGTGCTGCTGTCTACGGGGCGCTATCTGGCGCTGGGGGTGATTGCGCTGCCACTGGCCTGGCTCGGACGTCGACGCCTGCGCCAGCTCAACCGCCGGGACTGGCTGACCGCACTGCGCATCTCCACCATCGGTAATCTGGTCTATTACCTGTTCCTTGCCGCCGCCATTCAACGGACAGGTTCGCCGGTATCCACCATGATCGTCGGCGCCCTGCCGGTGGTGCTGCCCATCTGCGCCAATCTGCTCTACAGCCAGCGCGACGGCCATTTGCCCTGGCGCCGACTGCTGCTGTCGCTGACGATCGTCGCCGTAGGGCTGGTGCTGGTGAATATCGCCGAACTCCGCCACGGACTGCCCAATTTCAGCCCGCTGCGCTACGGCGCGGGTCTGGGCATGGCGCTACTGGCGATGATCTGCTGGGCCGTCTATGCCCTGCAAAATGCCCGCTGGCTGCGAGAAAACCCCGATAAAAGTCCGATGATGTGGGCCACGGCACAGGGGCTGGCGATTCTGCCGCTGTCGCTTATCGGTTATCTGGGGGGTTGTCTCTGGCTCGCCTGGCAGGAGCCCGACTTCCCGCTGCCCTTTGGTCCGCAGCCGGGTCAGTTTATCGCCCTGATGTTCGTTATTGCCATTCTCTGCTCCTGGATTGGCGCCCTGTGCTGGAATGAAGCCAGTCAGCGACTTCCCACCGTGATCCTCGGCCCGCTCATCGTCTTCGAAAATCTGGCAGGGCTGCTCTACGCGTTTGTGCTGCGTCATAGCTGGCCGCCACTGGCGACGCTGTTCGGCATTGCAGCCCTGATTGTTGGTGTTGTAATGGCGGTACGCGCCAGACCGGCACCGACCGTTGTCAGCGCCAATGTAAAAGAGTGATAGCTTTCCCTTAAAGATGCATTTAAAATGCAATTTATAATTTACTGATGAGGATTTTGGCTATGGCTTTCCGTGACCAGGCTTTAGGGGAACTGGCGTTAACGATTCCGCGTGCGTCAGCGCTGTTCCGTAAATACGATCTCGACTTCTGCTGCGGCGGTAAGCAAACTCTGGCGCGCGCCGCAGCCCGCCGCGAGCTGAACCTGGAGGCCATTGAAGCCGAACTGGCTCAGCTTGCCACCGAACAACCCGAAAAAGAGTGGCGCAGCGCACCACTAAGCGAAATCATCGACCATATCCTTGTCCGTTACCATGACCGGCACCGCGAGCAGCTTCCTGAGCTTATTATGCAGGCGACTAAAGTCGAGCGCGTTCATGCCGATAAACCGGGTGTGCCGCGCGGCCTGGCAAAATACCTGACCATGCTGCATGAAGAGCTGAGCAGCCACATGATGAAAGAGGAGCAGATTCTGTTCCCAATGATCAAACAGGGTATGGGCACCCAGTGCGCTGGCCCCATCAATGTGATGGAGAGCGAGCACGATGAAGCGGGTGAACTGCTGGAGGTGATTAAGCACACCACGAATAACGTCACGCCGCCGCCGGAAGCCTGCACCACCTGGCGCGCCCTGTATAACGGTATTAATGAAACCATTGACGATCTGATGAACCACATCAGTCTGGAAAACAACGTTCTTTTTCCGCGCGCCCTCGCAGGAGATAAATAACAAAAAGGCGCCCTTAAGGCGCCTGCGTTGTCTCCCATTCGGCCCCATTACGGGGCCATTTTTTATCCGTTAGCGCGTGCGGCCTTACGGCGCAGCATCAGCCAGCCCAGACCCAGCACCACGAACCAGAGTGGCGTAACCATCAGCGCCTGGCGGGTATCCTGTTCCAGCGTGAGCAGTACGATCACGCAGGCGAAGAACGCCATGCAGACCCAGCACATCAGTTTCCCCATCGGCATCTTATACACCGACTTCTGGTGCAGCTCCGGACTGCGCTTACGGTAGACCAGGTAAGAGCAGAGAATAATGGTCCAGACAAACATAAACAGGATAGCGGAAACGGTGGTGACCATAGTGAAGACCTTCATCACATCCGGAATCAGGTAGATCAACACCACACCGCCCAGCAGACAGACGCAGGAGAAGGTCAGGCCGGATGCCGGTACCGCACGACGCGACAGACGGGCAAAACGCTGAGGCGCCACGCCATCCTGGGCCAGACCGTAGAGCATACGGCTGGTGGAAAAGACCCCGCTGTTGGCCGAAGAGGCGGCAGAGGTCAGTACCACGAAGTTAATGATACTGGCTGCGGCCGGAAGTCCCACCAGTACAAACAGCTCCACAAACGGGCTCTTGTTCGGCACCACTGAGCCCCAGGGGGTGACCGACATAATAATGATCAGTGAGCAGACGTAGAACATGATGATACGCAGCGGAATGGAGTTGATCGCCCGCGGCAGCGTCTTCTCCGGATCTTTGGTTTCTGCGGCGGTGGTCCCCACCAGTTCGATCCCCACAAAGGCGAATACCGCTATCTGGAATCCGGCAAAGAAGCCGCTGATGCCTTTCGGGAACCAGCCGCCGTCATTCCACAGATGGGAGAACGACGCCTGAACGCCAGAAGGCGCCTGGAAGTGCATCAGCACCATCACCAGCCCCACCACAATCAGCGCCACGATAGCGACAATTTTGATCATGGCGAACCAGAACTCCATTTCACCAAACATCTTTACGGTCGCCAGGTTCAGCCCCAACAGCACCAGCACCACGGCCAGCGAAGAGACCCAGTCCGACAGCCCGGGGAACCAGAACTGGGCATAGGAGGTAATCGCCACTACATCGGCCATTCCTGTCACCACCCAACAGAACCAGTAGGTCCAGCCAGTGAAGTAGCCAGCCCAGGGGCCGAGCAGATCGGCAGCGAAGTCGCTAAAGGATTTGTATTGCAGATTAGAGAGCAGCAGCTCCCCCATGGCCCGCATCACGAAGAACAGCATAAAGCCGATAATCATGTAGACAAAAATGATCGACGGCCCGGCAAGACTGATAGTTTTTCCCGATCCCATAAACAGACCGGTGCCAATGGCGCCACCGATCGCAATCAGCTGAATATGGCGGTTGCTTAGATTACGCCGTAGCGAACGTTCGGCGGGATCGTCAGACACCTGTCCATCCACGTTCTTTACCTCATCTACCATGTTATTTTCCTGTACTTGTGTTGTGTTTTGCCAGGCTCTGATGGCCCTTATCTGTCCTGAGATCTGACACCGGGTCGCTCCCCGGGTGCGCAAGTCGTAAAGCCTTTCTTACTCCATCTTCAACAAGATGTTAATATTTTGTTGATATTCAGTATCAAGTTATTCTCATTTCGCGAAATGACTCACAAAAATACCCCTGACGGGGGCATTTGCAAAATAAAATTATCTTTTCGCAGAAAAATTGAAACGAAACTTCGGATTTGGCAGGGATATTGTCCGGCGCGCCATGGACAGCGCGCCGTAAGACGGGGCAATCAATAATGACGCGTCTGGCGGCAGTCCGGCAGCAGTCGCCCCTGATGCAAATGCCAGCACTGTTCCGCCAGTGCCCAGGCATCACGGGGTTCATGGGTGACCAGCACCAAAGCGGTGGCGCCGCCACGCAGTTCGCGAATCACGCGCCAGAGCCGGGTCCGGGTCGCCCAGTCGAGGCTGGCAAAAGGTTCATCCAGCAGTAGTAGCGGCGGGCGGGAGATCAGCGCCCGGGCCAGCGCTGCCCGCTGCCGCTCGCCGCCGGAGATCTGTCCGGGGTAGCGATCTCTCAGATGCTCAATCTCCATCTGCACCAGCACCTGCCGCCTGGCCAGGGGACATAAAGGCTGGCCCGCGGCATACTGCGCCAGTCTGAGATGACCGTCCAGCGTCAGCCAGGGGAAGAGCCAGAGCTGTTGATCCAGATAGCGACAGGGGCGGCGCCAGGGCGGTAGCCGCGCTACGCTACGGCCATCAATCTCCACCGCTCCACGGCTGGAGATCATACCGGCAATCGCCTTCAGCAACGTCGTCTTGCCGCTTCCCGAAGGACCACAAATCGCCGCAACCGAACCTGCGGGCACCCGCAAACTGATCGGCTTCAGCACACCTGCGGACAGATTATCCACGCGCAGCACTGCGGCTTTCCCCCAGATATTGCAGGCCGCGCAACACCAGCAGTAGCACACCCGCCAGCAGTATCAGCGCCAGCGCGCAGCCAATGGCCCGCGAGAAGTCCCCGGTCGCGATATTCAGATAAACCGCGACCGGCAGCGTTTCGGTTTTCAGTCTGACGGCGCCAGCCAGCATCAGCGTGGCGCCAAACTCGCCGCAGGCCCGGGAAAACGCCAGTACGCAGCCGCTAAGCAGCGACGGCCAGCACAGGGGAATTTCTACCAGTATCAGTGTCTTCAGCGGCGTCAGCCCCAGGTTCTGCGCCGTCAGCAGATAGCCGCTCTCAATCGCGCTGAAAGCGCCGCTGGCCGCACGCAGAAGGATCGCGCTGGCTACGTAGGTCTGGGCGATGATGACGCCTGCTGGCGAAAAGAGCAGACCAGACAGTACGGGAGAGAACGGCCCCTGCTGCCCCAACAATAACAGTAGCCCCAACCCGACGACCAGCGGTGGCGTAACCAGCGGCAGGTCAAGCAGCACATTAACGAGGCCGCGACCTGGGAAGTCGAGCCGCGTCAGCGCCCAGGCCGCCGGAACGGCGATAATCAGCGCCAGCAGCAGTGAGCAGCTGGACGTTGCCAGTGAAAGCAGCAGCGCAAAGCGCAGTTCGGGATCGCCGGACATACTCCGGAGTATGCCCGGCTCCAGTTGGAAAATCAGTGAACAGAGCGACCCTGCCACCAGCAGCAGCATCACTCCTAAAGGAAACAGCGCCAGCTTTGCCAGAAGACCCCCTTACTGCGCTGGCGCCAGAAAACCCGCATCAAGAAACGCCTGACGTCCCTGGGGCGACACAAAGCGTTCGGCGAGCTGGCGGGCCAGTCGGGGATCGGCGCTGGAAGAGAGCAGAGTCAGCGTAGCTACCTCTTCCGGCCCACCGGATGGAGAAGGCAGAATCACCAGACGGTCACGATGTTTTAGTGCATCGGAGCGCCCCAGAATGGCCGCGTCCACATCACCGTTCAGCAGGTAGATCACCAGTTGTTTAATGGTGGCCGTGCGCACCACCACCCGGCTACGCAGCGCGTCTCCTGTGCCGGAGGCGTCAAGCAACTGTTCGCCGCTCTTCCCCAGGGCAATCGCACTGGCGTCGCCCATTCCCAGAGTCAATGAGCTGGCAGCCAGATCCTGAAGCGAATGAATTCCCTCAGCTCTGTCTTTACGTACCGCCACCACCGGGATATGGCGCGCAACGGGGAAAGAGGCGATCGCATTGCCACGCAGCTCATTGATATAAGCCGCCGAGCCAGCCAGGAAAAGATCGCCCTTCCCCGTGAGTCGATACCGGGCCAGGATCTGGCCAGATCCGCCATATTCGACAAGCACCCGGTTCCCGGTTTCCTGTTCAAAACGGCTTACCACCGCCTCCACCGGTTTTCGTAATCCGGCTCCCGCATAAAGATGGAGTTCGGCGCCATAAAGCGGCGAGACCAGCAAAGCCAGTAACAGAAAGCGTAAAAAGAAATGGGTCATCCTGACCTCCGGAAGAGATAGAGTCGATATATATCAATATATATAGCGATTAATGCAATCACGGAAAATAAAGATCGGGGTGGCGGTCACAAACAAAAAGAGGCGGACCAGTGGCCCGCCTCTTTTGTATCGCGCTGTACTGTTACAGGATATCCAGCAGCTCGACTTCAAACACCAGGGTGCTGAACGGCGGGATAGCCGCGCCCGCGCCACGCTCGCCGTAGGCCAGTTCGTAAGGAATCGCCAGTTCCCATTTGGAGCCGACCGGCATCAGGGTCAGCGCTTCAATCCAACCTGCGATCACGCCGCTTACCGGGAATTCAGCCGGTTCGCCACGGGCGACGGAGCTGTCGAACACGGTACCGTCAATCAGCTTACCGGTGTAGTGAACGCGCACGTGATCCTGACGGGAAGGGATAGATCCTTCGCCCTGAGTGATAACCCGGAACTGAAGGCCAGACTCGGTGGTGCTGACGCCTTCTTTCTTCTGGTTCTCTTCCAGGAATTTCTGGCCTTCCTCCGCCATGGCCTGCTGGCGCTCGCGACGTACGCCGTCCGCACGCTCGTGAACTTCGCGCAGGGCGCGATGAACCACGTCTACCGGTACTGCCGGTGCGTTCCCTTCCAGCGCATCGCGCAGGCCAGCCAGCAGAGCTTCCGGCAGCAGACCCTGCAAACCGGACTCGCGCAGCTGCTGGCCCACCTGTAAACCAATACCGTAACTTGCTTGCGCCTCTACGCTTTCAAAAGAAGGGGTCGTCATGGCTTTTCCTTTTTTATTGCGGTTTATGAAAATTAGCGGGCAGCATATCAGCCAGGCCGCGTCGGGTAAAATGCTCATCGGTGATGACAAATCAGCGCGAAAGAGAAACAATAGCGGGAATACGGTCACGGAACCTTACATTGCTACCTGCATCAAGCAGTTAGCAGGCTATACTAAAGGACAGACGTGGCGCCATCAGGCTATGCCACGCAGACATCGGGAAACGGCATGGTGCAGACATTTTTCACGGAGCAGGAGGTCGCATGCCAAAGCGAGTCGTAAACAACCCCATTCTGGCGCGGATTTGGCACGCCCCGGACCAGGTACGCCTGATGGATCCCCTACCGCCCATGCATCGCCGCGGTATTATTATTGGCGCGCTACTGATCGTTATTGGCATTCTGCTGCCGGGTTCCAAACCGGCCCCTGAAGCCGATCGCGACTCCCGCGAAGCGCAGTTGCATATGAATAATGATGCCCCTGCCCCCATGCCTTCCGTGGTAAATAACCGCGGCAGCGGATCCGCACAGCCCAGCCAGCCCGCTACGCTGCCGACGGAGTCCGCCCGGGTTCAGGAGCAGGATGAAAGCCAGGCCCCCATTCCTTATCAGAATAACGATATCGAGCAGCAGTGGCGCAGCTATCGCGTGGAGTCAGGCAAAACTCTGGCCCAGGTTTTCCGTGACCACGGACTGCCGCCAGCCGACGTTTACGCTATGGCGAAGGTTGAAGGGCAAGGCAAACCGCTAAGCAGCCTGCAACAGGGCCAGGTGGTGAAGATTCGCCAGAATGCAGGTGGCGTGGTGACCGGTCTGACGGTCGAGGGCAGCGAACAGCAGGTGCTGTTTACCCGCCAGCCGGATGGCAGCTTCCTGCGGGTACGCTAACCTCGAATCTGAAATGAAAAAGCCGACCCTGAGGTCGGCTTTTTTACTTAAACGAAACGCGTCGCTTATTCAGCAACCACGTTCACGTTCAGCTTAGCGAATACTTCGCTGTGTACCTGGAAGCTAACTTCGTGCTCACCGGTAACGCGCAGAACGCCTTCCGGCAGACGAACTTCGCTCTTGGCCACTTCAACGCCAGCTGCGGTAACAGCATCAGCGATGTCGCGAGTACCGATAGAACCGAACAGTTTGCCTTCGTCGCCCGCTTTGGACGCGATGGTCACAGAGCCCAGCGCATTGATTTTCTCTGCGCGAGCTTCAGCGGCCGCCAGAACGTCAGCCAGTTTGGCTTCCAGTTCAGCGCGACGCGCTTCAAAGAACTCGATGTTCTTTTTGGTTGCCAGGACAGCTTTGCCCTGAGGAACCAGGAAGTTACGTGCGTAACCCGCTTTAACATTTACCTGATCGCCCAGGCTACCCAGGTTTGCTACTTTATCAAGCAGAATAACTTGCATTACCTTATCCTCTCAAAGTCGTATTAATGGACCGTGGCCGATTACTGATGACGATCAGTGTACGGCAGCAGAGACAGGTAGCGCGCGCGCTTGATAGCACGAGCCAGCTGACGCTGGTATTTTGCACGGGTACCGGTGATACGGCTCGGGACAATCTTACCGCTTTCGGTGATGTAGTTTTTCAGCGTTGCGATATCTTTATAGTCGATCTCTTGAACGCCTTCCGCGGTGAAACGGCAGAACTTGCGACGACGGAAATAACGTGCCATTTGGCTAGTCTCCAGAATCTATCAATTCAATCTGCTCGGCATGCAGTACCAGTTTATTGAGGCCATTTCGCGCCTGATGGCAGCTGAGAAAGCCATGAACAATAATATGCGTGCCGACCGTTATACTGTGAGTAATGGCCTGGTTGTCCTGCCCGCTAACAATAACCGGCATTCTGCACCACGCCTGCCGGTGAAAACCGGCTTCCTCCTGCACGGAACGATGCTCAAGCACGAACTGGCAGTGAGGAATTCCTGACGGACTGACCTTTCGAAGGGGCTCCCGACACACGGTACCGGATAGCGCCAGACGGTTGGCCATCAGTAATTACTCTTCAGAATCCCCAGCATTAGAGGCTTCAGCGTTGTCGCTGGTAGAAGCGCTCTCTTCACGACGCTGTTCGCGACGCTCATCTTTCGCTTTAACCATCGGGGAAGCTTCAGTCACAGCCTGCTTGGTACGCATGACCATGCTGCGGATAACGGCATCGTTGAAGCGGAAGCTGGTTTCCAGCTCATCGATCGCTTCCTGCGGAGCTTCCACGTTCAGCAGAACGTAGTGTGCTTTGTGCAGTTTGTTGATCGGATAAGCCAGCTGACGACGGCCCCAGTCTTCCAGACGATGGATCTGGCCTTCAGCACCAGTGATAACACCGGTGTAACGCTCGATCATGCCCGGAACCTGTTCGCTCTGGTCAGGATGGACCATAAAAACGATTTCGTAATGACGCATCGATTTTGCTCCTTACGGATTATTCAGCCTCCTGTCTGGGTCAGCCGGGGCCCGGGGAGGCAAGGAACGTGTTTAGATCGGCTGAAAAATTGACGCGCCATTCTACTGGTAACCGGCTACAAACTCAACGCCGCGCAGCAATAAAAAGGTGAAATAAAGGCACGCATCGCCACACTGCCGCTCCTGGAGAAATCTACAATTAATAACAATAGTGATTATACCGTTGCGTTATCGGGTAACCAGGGACAAAACGATCGTCGGTTCACAGCGAGCAAGGCGCCGTGGAAAAGGAGCCTGCTCACGCAGTAGTGGAGCGCATCATCATGAAAACATTATTTTTTATTATCGTCACGCTGATGCTTATTGTGTCCGCGCCCGTTACCGGCGCCATCAGCGCCCAGTCGCCTCAGGCGCTGGCACGCGATATGGATGACGTCCAGAGCCTTGGGGTGATCTACATTAATCGTCATAGCGCCAGTGAAGCGCCCGAAGAACAGGAACCGCCTGAAGTCGTCTCACCCGCTGAAATGCTGTGAGCCCCTACAGATGCTGCCCGAAAAAATCCACCGTGCACGCCAGCGCTTCTGGCGTGATGCGGTGTCGCACGCCCTGCTGCCATTCGCAGCGCAAGTTACCGTCCAGCCCTTGCTGTATCAGCGCCTGCTGGAGCCTTAGCGTCTCTACGGCGGGCACCACGTCATCCTCTTCTCCATGCCAGAGCAGTAACGGGCGCGTTGCCAGGCTCGCCAGTTGATGCCCCACGTCATAGGCCGCCAGCGCGGCGATGGCGCGCTCAACGTTGCCGACGGGCGGAAACAGCGTATGCGCCAGCGTCATATAGTAACCCGAACCCATCAGGCTGGCGCCGCAGCGCAGTTGTGGATGACGGGCCAGCAGGCCCAACGCGGTCATGCCTCCCATAGAGGCACCGCCAACGCCCAGACGCCCTTCAGCCACCAGCCCCCGGTCTTCCAGCTCGGCGGCCAGCGCCGGAAACTCCTCAAAGTTACGCAACAATATCTGCCAGAAACGACCCAGCCGCCCTTCCGCATCCCCGGAAAACCGTTCACCGTGATCGAAAGCGTCGGGCATGACGACCCGAAATCCCGCCTGAGCCAGCGCTACGGCGAAATAGCTATAAACCAGTTTCGATGAGGTAAACCCATGATAAAAAATCAGGGTGGGCAGCGGCCGGTTTGCTTGCCCGGCAGGTGCCGCGCGCAGCACGCTTATGTCCGCCAGGCGGTCGGTTTCAATCTCAATCATTTTGGCATCCCGTTGTCTCAGCGCTCTGACACTGACTTTCGCGCAATGCCCAACGACTGGCAAGATGTGTTACGTAGTGGGTGATCAATTGTTGCCAAATAGTAATCCGAAGCCGCTCAGGTTAACAGAATTGCGATCCTGTCCCTGGTGATACCGCATCTACTGGCTACAATAATTCCTAAAAGGAAATGAACGATGTTTATACGATGGTCTGCATCCGTGCTACTGGCACTCTCTCTGACAGCCTGTTCCGTGCTTCAGGGAACGCCGCAGCCACCGCCGCCGGTAAGCGATCACCCCCAACAAATTCAGCGCTATCAGACTCAGGGGTTGCAAAGAATCGGTTCGGCGAGCGTTATCGTTCGGGGAGCCCCCTCGGACGGCGAAGCTGCCATCTATAACAAGGCCGTGGCCGCTGGCGCCGATTTCTACGTTATCGTCATGAATGATGAAACGGTGGTGCCAGGACAGTGGCACGTACAGGCGACTCTGTACCGTGATCCAGGACACGTGCCCTTTGCTTAGTCTTACACGTCTTTGCACGCACTTATCCGTTTCGTGTGCACAATGGAAGCCAGACCTGCGGCAACAAAGGACGAAGTGAATCAAGGAAGATCCTAAGACCGGGGTATATGAAAAGGAGCTGCTTATGACACGAACGCTGGCACTACCCGCCGTACTGTCGTCTGTCGGGCTGATCACCCCCTTTGCGCGCTCCGCTGAAGAAGCGCGCGCCGACCGGGTGACCGGCCTGAATGAGATAGGCACCATCTGGGTGAACGCACTCAGTGAAGATATGCAGGATATGGAACATATTGTGGCGCAGAAGGCGGATGAACGGGGCGCCTCTTACTATCGTATTGTTCGGGTGCAGGAAAATCAGATCCCGGACAACTGGCGCGTGCAGGCGATACTCTATGCCTGAACCGTCGACTCCCTGACAACGGCCCCGTTCACTCATCTGACCGGGCCGTTCGTTCCCCTCTGTTAGCACACACCTCCCGATGCCCGCAGCAGTAAATTGCCAAGCTGGCGCTCTGGCAGCAGCGTATCGCCACGCGGATCGAGCCGTATTCTGCACCAGGCTTCGGCCAGCGGCGGCGAAAGGTGGCGCAGCAACTGGGCACCGCTTGCCAGTAGCGCCAGCTGTCGGGTTATCGTCCGGCCATACTCTTCGCGCGGATTGGTGAGACGCCGCTGGAGCTGACGCCAGGCGCGATCGAAATGGCGACTCTGCCCTTTGACCTCATCAAACTCCACTTTTAACATCTCTATCATACCGCTCTGGGTGGCGAGCGCCCGCAGCACGTCAAGGCACATGATATTTCCAGAGCCTTCCCAGATACTGTTGACCGGCATTTCACGGTAGAGACGCGGCAGTTCGCTCTCTTCACAGTAGCCGATGCCCCCCAGCGCTTCCATCGCCTCGGCCACGAAGGGGATGCCATCTTTACAGAGGGTAAACTTGGCCGCCGGGGTAAACAGCCGCCGCCAGGCACGCTCCCGCTCGTCATTTCCCCCTTCCCACGCCCGGGCCAGCCGGAACAGGAAGGCGGTTTGCCCTTCCAGAATCAGCGCCATGCGCCCCAGCGTCTGGCGCATCAACGGCTGGTCAATCAGGTTCTTTCCGAAGGCCTGACGCTGATGGGTATGATACAGCGCAATGGAGAACGCCCGGCGCATCAGGCCATGGCTGCCCAACGCGCAGTCGAAACGCGTCATGCCGCCCATCTCCAGAATCCGTCGAACCCCTTCCCCCTCTTCACCGATAAGCCAGCCTGCGGCATCCTGAAATTCGACTTCAGCGCTGGCATTAGAACGGTTACCCAGCTTGTCTTTCAGTCGTTCCATACGAATGGCGTTACGTTGACCGTCCGGCAGGAAGCGCGGCACGAAGAAGCAGGAAATGCCCCCTTCTGTCCGGGCCAGGACCAGATGGGCATCGCTCTGCGGCACTGAAAAGAACCATTTATGGCCCACCAACCGGTAGGCCTCTCCAGGGCCGCGCTGTTCAAAAGGGGTGGCCTGGGTGGTGTTGCTCAACACATCAGAGCCACCCTGTTTTTCGGTCATTCCCATCCCAATCAGTAATCCGCGTTTCTGGCCACCGGGCAGCAGATGAGCATCGTAGCGATCGCTCATTAACGGTTTGCGCCAGTCGGCAAAGACCGCTGGCAGGTGGCGCATCAGTAACGGTGTGGCGGCCATGGTCATGGTCACAGGGCAGAGCGTTCCCGCCTCCACCTGGGCATGCAGCATAAAGCGTGCCGCCCGGGCCACGAAGGCGCCTTTACGGACATCTTCCTGCCACGGCAGGTTGTGCACCCGGTTAGCGCACAGCCCCTGCATCAGCAGATGCCAGGCCGGATGAAAGCGCACGTCATCCAGACGCTGCCCACTGGGATCGTAGCGCAGCAACTCGGGGGGATTAGCATTCGCCAGCCTGCCAAGCTCCAGCGATTCAGCAGTGCCCAACTGCTGGCCGATACTGGCGAGCACGTCGACATCCCAACCGCCCCCCTCACGATTAACCGCATCGAGCAACGGGCAGTCAGACAGAAAGAGGTTGCTGTTGTGTAACGGAGTGGGTTGATTAAACACGGTGTGAGTGTGCCATTGCATCACAGGAATCCCTCCATAAATGTGGCTATGGCTTAAGTATGGACGGTACAGCGGGCTTCGCGCGAGCGGAGTCAGGAAAATTGCGGAACGTCGGGCAACTGACCCGGGCGATACAGCAGGTCAGGGAGGGGGGAGAAAAGCACCCTCACCTTAAGTCGTGAGGGTGCCAGTCGCTATCAGCCGCGCTGTCTGACGGCTTCGAACAGACAGACACCGGTCGCGACCGATACGTTAAGCGACGAGACGCTGCCCGCCATAGGGATGCTGATCAGCTCATCGCAGTGTTCACGGGTCAGGCGGCGCATGCCTTCGCCTTCCGCGCCCATGACCAGCGCCAGCGGCCCCGCCAGCTTACTCTGGTAGAGCGTATGGGAGGCTTCACCTGCGGCTCCCACAATCCAGATATTCTCCTGCTGGAGCATACGCATGGTGCGGGCCAGATTGGTCACGCGGATCAGCGGAACAGTTTCTGCCGCGCCACAGGCGACCTTTTTCGCCGTAGCATTCAACTGGGCGGAACGATCTTTGGGAACGATAACCGCATGCACACCAGCCGCATCGGCGCTGCGCAGACAGGCGCCCAGGTTGTGCGGATCGGTAACGCCGTCCAGGATCAGCAGAAAAGGCTGTGGTACGGCGGCGATCAGATCCGGCAGATCGTTTTCCTGATACTGGCGCCCGGGGCGAACCAGCGCAATGATCCCCTGATGCACCGCGCCATCGGACTTCTCGTCCAGCCACTGACGGTTGGCCATCTGAATCACCACTCCCTGCGCTTCGAGCGCCTGGATCAGCGGGTGCAGACGCTTGTCGTCGCGCCCTTTCAGGACAAAGACCTGCAGCAAGCGTTCCGGCGCGCGTTCCAGCAGGGCCTGAACGGCGTGGATGCCATAGATGGTTTCACTCATGAAGACTACTCGTTTACATTCTGTTTAATGAACTACCCCTCTCCCCACAGGGGAGAGGGGCTCAGAGGACGATGCCTCAGTGGGGGGCTCAGTCCGCCTTCTTCTTCGCACGTTTCTCTTTCGCGGCGGCGGCTATCTTACGGGTTTTCGCGGACGGCTTTTTGCCTTTCTTCCCTTTATCCGACTTCTTCCCGGGCTGGCTTTCCGCCTTTTTCCCGTCACGGAAAGCACTGTCCGGCTCGAAGTTCACCCGACGACTGGCATCACGACGTCCGCCGCTTCTCCCTTTGCCGGTATTCTTCTTCGCCTTATCGCGCGCGGTCTTGCCCGCGCCGCGCACGACGCGCTGGCTGGAGATCAGCGAGAAGTCGATCTTACGTTCGTCCATATTGACCGCTTCAACCTTCACTTCCACCCGATCGCCCAGCCGGTAGGTCTGACCGCCGGATTCACCGATCAGACGCTGACCCACCTGGTCAAAGCGGTAGTAGTCATTATCAAGCGAGGAGACATGTACCAGACCGTCGATAAACAGCTCATCCAGCCGTACGAAGAAACCGAAGCCGGTCACGCTGGAGATCACGCCGTTAAAGACATTGCCCACCTGGTCCAGCATAAAGTCACACTTCAGCCAGTCCGCCACTTCGCGGGTGGCTTCGTCAGCCCGACGCTCGGTCAGCGAGCAGTGATCGCCCAGTTGCAGCATCTCTTCCATGCTGTAGTGCCAGCTACCGGTCTGCCCCGCATGGGTCTGTTCATTACGCTGCTTTTCCAGCAGGTACTTAATGGTGCGATGCAGCAGCAGGTCGGGATAGCGGCGAATCGGCGAGGTAAAGTGACCGTAAGAAGAGAGCGCCAGCCCAAAGTGACCACGGTTTTCCGGATCGTAGATCGCCTGTTTCATAGAACGCAGCAGCATAATCTGCAGCATTTCGTGATCGGGTCGATCGGCAATGGAGTCCAGCAGCGCCGCATAGTCGCCCGGCTGCGGCTTATTGCCACCCGGAAGCTCCAGACCCAGTTCCGACAGTACCGAACGGAACGCCGTAATCGCTTCAGTCGTCGGACGATCGTGCACCCTGAACAGCGCGGGCTCTTTATGTTTTTCCACAAAACGCGCCGCCGAAACGTTAGCGAGGATCATGCACTCTTCGATCAGCTTATGGGCGTCGTTGCGCTGGGTTTGCTCAATACGCTCGATGCGACGCTCGGCGTTAAAGATAAACTTCGCCTCTTCGCTCTCGAACGAAATGCCGCCGCGCTCGCCGCGAGCCTGTTCCAGCGTCTTGTACAGGTGATGCAGCTCTTCAATAGGCTTCACCAGCGGCTGATACTGTTCACGCAGTTCGCCATCGCCCTGCAGGATGTGCCACACCTTGGTATAGGTCAGACGGGCGTGGGAGCTCATCACCGCTTCATAGAATTTATACGACGAGAGATTGCCGCGCGCGGAGATGGTCATCTCGCATACCATACACAGGCGGTCCACCTGCGGGTTCAGCGAGCAGAGACCGTTAGAGAGCACCTCCGGCAGCATCGGCACCACCTGAGAGGGGAAGTAAACCGACGTACCGCGGCTACGCGCCTCTTTATCCAGCGCCGTGCGCGGACGCACGTAGTAGCTTACATCGGCGATGGCGACCCACAGGCGCCAACCGCCGCCGCGTTTTTTCTCACAGTAAACGGCGTCGTCAAAATCGCGGGCGTCTTCACCGTCGATGGTGACCAACGGCAGATCGCGCAGATCCACTCGACCCTGCTTGGCCGATTCCGGTACCTGCTCGCTCAGGCCCGCGACCTGCGCTTCTACCTCTTTAGGCCATACGTAAGGAATATCATGGTTGCGCAGGGCGATATCCACCGCCATGCCGGTCCCCATATTGTCGCCCAGGACTTCGACTATCTTACCCACGGCCTTGGTACGCCGCGTCGGGCGCTGGGTCAGTTCGACCACTACCACAAAGCCCATGCGCGCGCCCTGAATCTCTTCAGGTGGAATCAGGATGTCAAAGCTCAGGCGGCTGTCGTCCGGTACCACAAAGCCGACCCCGGCTTCGGTAAAGTAACGTCCGACGATCTGGCCGGTACGCGGCTCCAGCACTCGCACGATACGCGCTTCGCGGCGCCCTTTACGATCTGCGCCCAGTGGCTGGGCCAGCACTTCATCGCCGTGAATACAGCGCTTCATCTCTTCGGATGAAAGATAGAAGTCGTCTTTGCTTCCTTCGGCTCTCAGGAAGCCATAGCCGTCACGATGGCCGATAACCCTGCCCTTCACCAGGTCAAGGCGCTCCGGTAGCGCATAGCACTGACGACGGGTAAAGACCAGTTGTCCGTCGCGCTCCATAGCGCGCAGACGGCGACGCAGCGCCTCTTCCTGCTCTTCGCCTTCAATATTCATTTCACGGGCCAGCTCATCGCGGCTGGCCGGTTTTTCGCGTTTAGACAGGAGATCGAGAATGAATTCACGGCTGGGAATTGGGTTGGTGTATTTCTCGGCTTCTCGTTCCTGAAATGGATCTTGTGACATTGCGGTTCCTCCGTTGTCATCCGCTGGCGGAATTTTCGTCATTCCACCAGCAATAATTTGTATAACGGCTGGTTTTCTTCCACTAAATCGGCCAGCGTGTAGTTATCCAGTTCCTGAAGGAAGCTTTGCACCGCCCGTGAGAGCGCCTGTTTCAGACGACAGGCCGGTGTGATATGACAAAACTCGCTACTGCAGTTAACCAGAGTCAACGGCTCGAGATCGCGAACGACATCGCCCACGCGGATCTCATGCGCCGCTTTGCCTAACCGGATACCGCCGTTCTTACCGCGCACGGCGGTAACATAGCCGGCGCGGCTAAGCTGATTGATGATCTTCACCATATGATTACGGGAGACACCATACACCTCAGTCACTTCTGAAATGCTGGTCATACGCCCCTCCGGCAAAGCCGCCATATAAATTAAAGCTCGCAGGCCGTAATCCGTAAAACTCGTTAACTGCACATAAACCTCGGGTAAAGGGAGGGAAAACGCTCTTTATTTACAATGATGATAAACCAGCCGACGGCCTGGCCGCTAATTAATTTGGGCGTACCTGGCTGAAAGTGGGTTATATGGTGGACGGGAATATGAGGAATGGGCAGACCATGTCGGGCGCGTGACCGCGCCCGATCTTTGATTATGCGTCGTACGGGTCGCGCAGAATCATGGTCTCGCTACGGTCCGGGCCGGTAGAGATAATATCCACAGGAACCCCGGTCAGCGCTTCGATGCGCTCAATGTAGTTCAGCGCAGCCTGAGGCAGCTGGTTACGATCCTTCACACCGAAGGTGCTCTCGGACCAGCCCGGCATGCTTTCGTAGATCGGCTCAATACCATCCCAGTTTTCAGCCGCCATCGGCGTGGTGGAGACTTCACGGCCGTCCGGCATACGGTAAGCCACGCAAATCTTCACCTCTTCCAGACCGTCCAGAACGTCCAGCTTGGTCAGGCAGAAACCGGACAGCGAGTTGATCTGTACGGCACGTTTTACCGCCACGGCATCCAGCCAGCCAGTACGGCGGCGACGACCAGTGGTGGCGCCAAATTCGTTACCCTGCTTACACAGGTACTCACCCACATCGTCAAACAGCTCGGTCGGGAACGGACCGGCGCCCACGCGGGTGGAGTATGCCTTCAGGATACCCAGCACGTAGTCAACGTAACGCGGCCCCAGACCAGAGCCGGTGGAAACGCCGCCAGCGGTGGTGTTGGAAGAGGTCACGTAGGGATAGGTACCGTGGTCGATATCCAGCAGCGTGCCCTGCGCGCCTTCAAACATAATGAAGTCGCCACGCAGACGCGCCTGATCCAGCAGGTCGGAAACGTCCACCACCATGCTGGTCAGCAGATCGGCCACCGCCATCGCATCGTCCAGCACTTTCTGGTAGTCCACCGGAGAGGCTTTGTAGAAGTGCTCCAGTTGGAAGTTGTGATATTCCATCACCTCTTTCAGCTTGCTGGCGAAGGTCTCTTTATCGAACAGATCGCCAACGCGCAGACCGCGACGGGCCACTTTATCTTCATAGGCCGGACCGATACCACGACCGGTGGTGCCAATAGCTTTGGCGCCGCGCGCTTTTTCACGAGCCACGTCCAGCGCAATGTGGTAGTCCAGGATCAACGGGCAAGCTTCGGATAACAGCAGACGTTCGCGAACCGGAACACCGCGATCTTCCAGCTCTTTCATCTCTTTCAGCAATGCTTCAGGAGAAAGCACCACACCGTTACCGATGATGCTGATGACGTTCTCACGAAGAATACCTGATGGAATAAGATGGAGGACGGTTTTTTCACCGTTAATGACCAGCGTATGACCTGCGTTGTGACCGCCCTGATAGCGCACAACATATTTGGCCCGTTCAGTCAGAAGATCAACAATTTTGCCTTTACCTTCGTCACCCCATTGGGTGCCCAGTACGACGACGTTGTTACCCATTTTTCAATATCACCGTTTGCTTAAAAATGGATTCTACCATCGGTTTTGCAGATGTTCAGCTCCTTTTGGCTATAAAAACGCGCATGTTATGCCAGTTTTTTCATCAGACAATCGTTTTCCTCAACATGTAGTAGATGACGATGCCGGCAACCACAAGAGCGCCGCCATAACGTCTTAATATTCCATCTGGCAACTGGGTTATGCTGCCGATCATTCGACGCCACAGACCGGGAAACAGCATCGGGCCAAGGCCTTCCAGCACCAGTACCAGCGCCAGTGCGGTCAGAATTGTTGCGTTCATTCGCTTTCCATCACATAAAAAAAGAGCCGGAGAAATTCCGGCTCTTTATATCACACTCAGCGAGATGCTGGATTAACGTGAGCTATGGGTCGGCGTCTTCATATAGCGGAAGAAGTCGTTTTCCGGGCTCAGCACCATCACATCCTGGTTAGAGTTAAAGCTGGACTCGTAAGCGCGCAGGCTACGGATAAAGGCATAGAAATCCGGATCCTGACTAAAGGCGTCGGCAAACAGCTTCGCCGCTTCGGCGTCGCCTTCACCGCGCGTCATACGCGCCTGACGCTCCGCTTCCGCCAGCGTGCGGGTGACCTGGTAGTCCGCGGCAGCGCGCAGCTTCTCGGCCTCTTCCTGACCCTGGGAGCGGTGACGACGGGCAACGGCGGCACGCTCGGCGCGCATACGGTTGTAAATCGCCTCGGACACTTCAGTCGGCAGGTTGATCTGCTTGATACGCACATCCACCACTTCGATACCCAGCGCCGCCATACTGTTCGGGTTAATAACCGGCACCTTACCGTCGGTCTCTTTCGCTACGCGCTCCGCCGCTTTGGCAATAGCGTCGTCAGCGGCTGGCGTTTCAACTTCATCTTCAGTACCGGCAGAGCCAGAGTTCAGGGCTTCACGCACTTCAATGGTCAGACGGCCTCGGGAATCGGTAACGATATCCTTCACATCCAGACGACCAATTTCAGAACGCAGACGGTCACTGAATTTACGCTTCAGCAGCACTTCGGCCTGAGAGATATCGCCGCCGCCCGTCGCCAGGTAGTAACGGCTGAAGTCGCTGATACGCCACTTGATGTAAGAGTCGACGATCAGATCTTTCTTCTCTTTGGTCACGAAGCGATCCGCCTGGTTATCCATGGTCTGGATACGGGCGTCCAGGGTCTTTACAGACTCGATAAACGGCACCTTAAAGTGCAGACCCGGCGCATAAACCAGCGGCTTATTCTCGTCGTCGCGCACCACTTTACCAAAGCGCAGCGTAATACCGCGCTCGCCCTCTTTTACCACAAAGATGGAGGCGTAGAGCACGACCAGTACAATCACGATGATTGCAATTAATGACTTCCGCATCGTTATTCCCCCCCCCGGCGCTGAGTATCGTTGCGCTGCGCGTTAGCACGGCGCTGGTCCATGATGTCGCCACTGCTGGATGACGATGACTGGCTGGCGCTACTGCTGGACTCCGGCGCAGGCGGCAGACGCAGCAGATCGCTGCTATCCGAATTTTTGGCCGGTGCTTTAGCGCCGCCCTTCAGCATCTGGTCGAGCGGCAGCACCATCAGGTTGCCTCCCTTATCGTTGACCAGCACTTTCCGGGTATGGCTGAGCACTTTCTCCATGGTTTCAATGTAGAGACGCTCACGTGTGATTTCCGGCGCGGCTTTGTATTCCGGCAGAATTTTAGCAAAGCGAGAGACCTCACCCTGGGCTTCCAGAACGGTCTGGGTCTTATAGGCCCGGGCCTCTTCCAGAATACGCTGAGCGCGACCGTTAGCACGGGGCTGAACTTCGTTAGCGTAAGCTTCTGCTTCACGGATGTACTGCTGCTCGTTTTCACGGGCGGCAATGGCGTCGTCAAACGCGGACTTCACCTCTTCCGGCGGACGTGCGGCCTGGAAGTTCACGTCCAGCAGCGTAATCCCCATATTGTAGGGCTTAATAGTCTCTTCCAGCTCGCGCTGGGTATCGCTACGGATAACGGTACGCCCTTCGGTGAGGATGCGATCCATGGTGTACTTACCGATGACGCCGCGCAGCGCGCTATCGGTTGCCTGGCGCAGACTGTCGTCGGCGCTGGTCACAGCGTACAGATATTGTTCGGGATCGGTCACGCGGTACTGCACGTTCATTTCCACGCGCACCACGTTTTCATCAGAGGTCAGCATCACGCCGGACGCGGCCAGTTCCCGCACCGATTCCACGTTTACCGCTCTGACGTTATCAATAAAGGTAGGTTTCCAGTTCAGACCCGGCTCAACCAAATGACTGAACTTGCCGAAACGCGTCACGACGCCGCGCTCCGCTTCTTTGATGGTATAGAAACCGCTGGCCGCCCAGATAATCACCGCCGCTACCGCGACAATGCCGACTACCTTACCGCCCATATGACCGCGCGGACCTTGTCCGGTACCGCCGCCTTTGTTGCCGCCGCCAAAGCCGCCAAGCTTTTTGCTCAGCTTGCGGAAGATATCATCCAGATCGGGAGGCCCCTGATCGCGGCCCCCTTTATTTCCCCCAGAATTTCCCCCAGAGTCGCCGCCAGGTTTGCTGCTTCCCCACGGGTCGCGGTCCTGTCCGTTATTACCGGGCTGATTCCACGCCATGTATGTGCTCCATATTTGTTGTGCGGTGATATACCCTTCATTCAACATTCCGGGTATTCCCCCTCAGGGGAAAGTCTTCAGGCCAGCTCGACGATTAAACCAGATAATCCACCAGTGCCGGTTCCTGCTTACAGAGGCGACGCCATTCCACCACGGGCAAACGAATCTCCAGCCCGACGCTGCCGTCCTCCTCCATCCACTCTTTTTCTATCGCCTGAAGCTGATAAAACCGGCTTCGCAGACGCCCCTCGCGCGGAGGAAGCCGCAGGGTATGCTGCGCGATCTCCCCGGAAAGCCGCTCCGTCAGAGCCTGGAAAAGCAGTGGTAAACCGTCACCAGTCTGCGCTGAAAGCCAGACCCGTACCGGTACATTCTCTTCATCGCGATCGATACGCGGCTCAAAACCATCCAGCATATCGATCTTGTTCATCACCAGTAGCGTCGGCAGTTCCCTGGCATCAATTTCCTCAAGAACCGACTCTACGGCTTCAATGTTCTCCTGCACCCGGTGATCCGCAGCGTCAATAACGTGCAGCAGCAGCGTTGCCTGACGGGTCTCCTGCAGCGTCGCCTTAAACGCGGCGACCAGGTCGTGGGGCAGGTGGCGGATAAAACCTACGGTGTCCGCCAGCACCGTTTCACCTACGTCCGCCACGTCGATACGACGCAACGTGGGGTCCAGCGTGGCAAACAGCTGATCTGCTGCATAGACGCCGGACTCGGTGACCCGGTTAAACAGCGTGGATTTACCTGCGTTGGTATAGCCGACCAAAGAAACGGTAGGCACATCGGCACGGGTACGGGCGCGTCGGCCCTGCTCACGCTGCTTCTCAACTTTTTCCAGCCGCGAGAGGATCTGGCTAATGCGGTTGCGCAGCAGACGGCGGTCCGTCTCAAGCTGGGTCTCCCCCGGTCCACGCAGACCAATCCCCCCTTTCTGGCGCTCAAGGTGGGTCCAACCCCGAACCAGTCGCGTCGCCAGGTGGCGCAGCTGCGCCAGTTCAACCTGCAGCTTACCCTCATGTGTACGGGCACGCTGGGCAAAAATATCCAGAATCAGTCCGGTGCGGTCAATAACCCGACATTCGCACAGGCGCTCAAGATTACGTTCCTGAGCGGGGGTTAACGCATGGTCAAAGAGCACGACTGATGCCCCAGTGGCTTTAACTGCGTCGGCAATTTCAGTTGCCTTGCCCTCACCAACAAAATACTTCGGGTGCGGCGCCTTTCGGGTACCGGTCACCACCTGCAAAGCCTCGACACCGGCGGAAGAAACCAGGGCTTCAAACTCCTGGAGATCCTCCATGTCTTTGTCTTGCGAAAAATAGATGTGTACCAGTACCGCCTGCTCACCGGCATCATAACGGTCAAACAAGCGTATAACCTCTCAAAAAGACCAGCGGGGAACGCAGATAACCTGGTTCCCCGGCATGGGATTACAGCCCGCCACCTTATTCAGTTGCGTCGCTGTCCTGCTGCCCGGCGGAACCCGCCTGCGCGTTATTGCTGTTGCCATGGTGATAGTTGCTGGAACCGCCGCCGGCATTGTTGCTGTGATGAGATACCGGACGTGACGGAACAACAGTAGAAATCGCGTGCTTATAGACCATCTGGCTGACCGTGTTTTTCAACAGGATCACAAACTGATCAAAAGACTCAATCTGACCTTGCAGCTTAATACCATTCACCAAATAAATAGAAACCGGAACACGTTCCCGACGCAGCGCGTTCAGAAACGGGTCTTGCAAAGATTGCCCCTTAGCCATTCTATCTTTTCCTTATAGCTTGTTGTTTGTACTCATGAACCCTTGGGCTCTGAAAAAACTGTCTAAAAAATTTGCACACACACGAGTCGCCATAATTGTACACGTTCAATACGCTCACGCACCAACTACCTGCAACACTCGCTGCAGAGATTGCCGGGGATGGTCGCTATCCAGCCATTCCACCCCTTCCCAACCCCTCAGCCAGGTCATCTGACGTTTAGCCAGCTGCCTCGTGGCGCAAACACCGCGATAAACCATCTCATCGTAAGCGATCTCGCCGGTCAAATATGACCACATCTGGCGGTATCCCACACAACGAACGGAAGGCATATCCGTATGCAAGTCTCCGCGGGCAAAAAGTGCCCGAACTTCTGCTTCAAAACCTGAAGCCAACATCTGATGAAAACGCTGCTCGATTCGCTGATGGAGCAGTTCACGGCTCGCCGGGGCGATAGCGAACTGATGCACCTGATACGGTAGAGCGTCTCCGGAAGTTTGCGTCAACTCCGTTAAAGTTTTACCCGAAATGAAAAAAACTTCCAGTGCCCGGGAAAGTCTTTGCGGATCATTCGGATGGATTCGCTGCGCCGCCACCGGATCAATAGCTTCAAGCTCCCGGTGTAGTGCGCCCCATCCCTGCTCTGCCGCCTGTTGTTCGATTCGCGCACGCACCACGGGATCCGCGGAAGGCAGTGGCGAAAGTCCTTCGAGTAATGCCTTGAAATAGAGCATGGTACCGCCAACCAGTAGCGGAATACGGCCAGATGCCGTAATTTCTGCCATCTGTTCCAGCGCGCTTCGGCGAAAATCCGCCGCCGACCAGCTTTCGGCAGGATCCAGAATATCCAGCAGGCGGTGCGGCGCCTGGGCCAGTTCGTCGGCCCCCGGCTTCGCAGTCCCCACATCCATACCCCGGTAAATCAGAGCGGAATCCACGCTAATCAACTCTACCGGTAGCAGAGTGCGCAGCTTAATCGCCAGCGCCGTCTTGCCAGAGGCGGTGGGTCCCATCAAAAAAATCGCCTTCGGCAGGCCAGCCTTACTTTCGTTACTCATGCTTCAGGGCATTCATCGCCGGATGTAGATCTACGGGTTGCAACAGGCCACCAGGCGGTGATTTCACCAGTTGCGGACAGAGGCGTTCCAGAGAGGCCAGCAGCGTTATCGCCTGCGCCTGGCTCCACTCGACTTGCTCGCTCGCTAAATGGCGGGCCAGCCAGTGGGCTATATGGGAAGCCTCGCACTCTGTCTGCTGCGCCAGGTAGCCTATCAGTTCAGGAATCAAGATTTGTAAATTTTGTTGTCGTAAGGGTAAAGGCACCGCGCGGAGCGTCACATGCCGCGCATCGATGGCGAATTCTACGCCTGTTTCCGCCAGCAGCGCCTGGTACCGGCTCAGAGTATCACGCTCTGGGGCCTGAAGCTGCAGGCGTACCGGAATCAGCAGCGGCTGCGGGCGTAGTCTTTCGCTGCCAGGTGACAGCTGTGCCTGACGCAGCCAGCGTTCCGCTACCGGCAACGCCAGTAATGTCAGCGCCCCGTCGCGCTCCAGTAGCGCCAGCTCGTTCTGCATCACGGCCAGCACCCGGCCAAAACTCTGGCTGTGGGCCGATAACGCAGCCTCACCCGATGCCGGAGCAGGCGCGGACGCCGCCTCTTCTTCCTGAGGCGTATCCAGTAGTTGGCGATACAGCGCCCCCTGCCGTTTCTGATAGCCCGGCGCGGCATGGGGCCAGTCGCCCGCGCCCTGGCCGCGCCCACCCGCCGAACCACCGCCAGCACCGCCGCCGCGCCGCGTTTCAGATATCGAAGAAGTGGTCGATGCGCTATAGCGCGGCTCCGGCTCCCGGGCCGGACGTGAAAAATGGTTTTCACCGGCAGCAGCCCGGTTTTCCGGCTGCCAGCGCGGCGATGTCGCCTCGCCGTTCTCTTCCAGCGGCAGCGCGCTTTCCGTTTGCTGATGCAGGACGCTCAGCACGCCCTGGTAGATAAAATCGTGCACCAGTCGCGACTGATGGAACCGCACCTCATGCTTGGCGGGATGGACGTTAACGTCCACCTGGTGGGGATCCACCTCCAGATAGAGCACGTAAGCGGGCTGCCCGGCGTCACCGCGCCCCTCTTCACAGGCCTGGCGAATGGCATGGTTAATCAGGCGATCGCGCATCATGCGCCCGTTAACATAGCAGTACTGAATTTCAGCGAAAGAAGCGTCAGAGCCGCGGGGTTCCGCCACCCAACCGCGCAGCGCCAAATCACCATGCTGCCACTCAATAGCCAGCGCGTGTTCCATAAAGGCAGTGCCGCAAATCGCCCCCAGCCGCCGCTCGCGCTGGCCGCCTTCCGGCACCGCACGATACTGGCGCACCAGCTTGCCGTTATGGGTCAGGTTGATGGCGACATCGAAGCGTGCCAGCGCAATGCGCCGCACCACTTCGTCGATATGACCGAATTCGGTCTTTTCGGTACGCAGAAATTTGCGGCGCGCCGGAGTGTTGTAGAACAGATCCAGCACTTCCAGCGTGGTTCCCGTGGGGTGGGCCGCCGGTTTTACCGTCACCGCCATCTCGCGCCCTTCGGCATAGGCCTGCCACGCTTCCTGCTGGGCTTCGGTGCGGGAGGTGAGCGTCAGCCGGGAGACCGAACTGATACTGGCCAGCGCCTCGCCGCGAAAGCCAAGGCTGATGATCGCCTCCAGGTCGTCGAGCGTGGCAATCTTACTGGTGGCATGACGCGCCAGAGCCAGCGACAACTCTTCTTTATTGATGCCGCAGCCGTTATCGCGGATGCGAATAAGTTTGGCGCCGCCGCGCTCGATATCGATATCGATACGGGTCGCGCCGGCATCGAGGCTATTTTCCACCAGCTCCTTAACCACCGACGCCGGCCGTTCCACTACCTCCCCTGCGGCGATCTGGTTCGCCAGCTGCGGGGGTAAGATCTGAATCGGCATACTCTCTCCTTAGTTAGTCGCGGTGGTACGTTCTCCCGCCCCTTCCGCATTGGCCAGCTGCGGCTGGGCCGGGTCCGGTGCGTTTTGCAACGGATGCGCCTGGAAGTAATCGCGCAGCCCCTGATAGATGGCGTTAGCGATCTGCTGCTGGTAGCTGTGGCTTCCTAACAAACGCTCTTCGCTGCTGTTGCTGATAAAACCGGTTTCAACCAGCAACGAAGGGATATCCGGCGCCCTTAGCACGCCCAGACTGGCATGCTGGGGGCGAAGCTTATGGATCTGCCCCACGCCATCCAGTCGTGACAGAACGCTGCGCGCCACATCATAGCCAACGCGCTGCGAATGGCCGAACTGCAAGTCGAGCACCGCCTGGCTGAGATAAGGATCCGCCTGGCTGTTTGCCAGTACATCGCCCGCACCGCCCAGCAGCTCGGACTGTTTCTCGTGCTGCTCCAGCCAGCTAGCCATTTCGCTGTTAGCGCGGCGGTTAGAGAGCACCCATATCGAAGCGCCCCTGGCCTGGCGATTTGGCGCGGCATCGGCGTGAATGGAAACCAGCAGATTAGCGTTATGGCGACGCGCCACATCGGAACGCCCCATCACCGAAATAAAGTAGTCACCGTCGCGGGTCAGAACCCCTTTAAACTGCGGATCGCTGTTCAGCAGGCTTTTCAGCTTACGGGCGATAGCAATAGTGACGTTTTTCTCCCGGGTGCCGCTCTGACCGATGGCTCCCGGATCCTGACCGCCGTGACCGGCATCGATGGCGATAATAATCGGCCCGCTGGTCGCACCGGTGTTGCGCGCCTTCGCCGGGCGGAGCGGTCGGTTATCACTCACGACGGCCGTAGCGCTGTTGCTATCTGCCCGGAAGGGATTTTTCGCAGGCTGAGTAGGTGCCTGCGGCGCTACCGGCGTGGGCGCTGGTGCCGGGGCAGGCTGGCGCTGGGCCACAACCGGGGCCGGAGCAGGCTTCGGCTTATCCGCGTCAATGGTAAAGACCAGGGTATAGCTGGCACCGCTGTTATGCTTTTCAACCCGCGGCTTGCCATCGCGGGTGAGATCCACCAGCAGACGCAGCATCTGGCTGTTTTCCGGTGTACCGGATCGAATACGCTGCACCAGGTTCTGCCCGCTAAAATTGAGCGGTAACCCCTGAATAATGCCGGTCTGGCGGATATCCAGCACCAGCGTGCGGCTCCCCTGGCGGGACCAGGTATACTCGGGGTCCCCCATGAAGCTAAAGGTAATACGAGCCTGGTCATCCTTGTTGGAGACCTGAATATCAGACAGACTCGCCGCCTGAAGCGGTGCGCACAGCACCACCAGTGCAGCTAACAGCCAACCTTTAACGCGCCACATAGTTAATCCCTGTTAAGCCAGACGAGCCAACAGCGCCTCTCCCGCGGGTGATACGGCACGGATTTCCGCTTCCCGCCCCTGCGCCTGGTAGCTCAGATAAATTTCTAAATCCGGTTCAGGCAGCACGCCTGCTCCCTGCTGCGGCCACTCCACCAGGCAGATAGCGTCCCGGGTGAAATAGTCGCGAATCCCCATGAACTCCAGCTCTTCAGGATCCGCAAGACGATACAAATCAAAGTGATAAATTCGCTTATCCCCCAGCTCATAAGGTTCAACCAGGGTATAGGTCGGGCTTTTCACGTTGCCCTGATGGCCCAGCCCCTGAAGGAAACCACGGCTGAAAGTCGTTTTCCCGGCGCCCAAATCGCCATACAGCCAGAGGGTGGTCATTCCCTGAGTGGCCAGGGCAATACGTTGCCCCAGCGCCAGCGTGGCGGGTTCGTCGGGTAAAGGCGTTACAAGGTTCGTCATGATTCAGTTACTTCACATCCGGGTTAACAAAACGATAAAGCACAGTAAACAGATCGCTGGCCAGCATACCGCGCTGGCCATAGCGGAGGGCCAGTTCATCGGCCGCCGCACCGTGCGCGACGCAACCGGCACACAGCGCCTGCCAGAACGGGAGCTTTTGAGCCAGCAGGGCGGCGATAATGCCGGTCAGGACATCTCCCATACCGCCGCTTGCCATGCCGGGATTCCCGGCATCGATAATGCCAGCCAGCCCCTGTTCATCCGCCACCACACTACCGGCCCCCTTCAGCACTACGCCGCCGCCATACCTTTTTACCAGAGCTTGCGCGGCAAGTAAGCGATCGCTTTCAACTTGTGTCACGCTACTGTTGAGCAGGCGCGCGGCTTCGCCGGGGTGCGGTGTTATAATGCGATTCTGACGTTTATCGGGATTGATTGCCAGCAGGTTAAGCGCATCCGCGTCCCAGACCATCGGTCCCCGGAAGTTTTCCACCTTTTGCAGCGCCTGTTTCCCCCAGTTACCCTGCCCCAGCCCCGGGCCTATCGCCACCACATCGGCCCACTCCAGGCTCTGACTCAGGCTTTCCTGTGTCAGTTCATGCACCATGAGCTCCGGACGGGCGCTAAGCAGCGGCGCGATATTCTCTTTGTGAGTAAGCACTCGCACAAGGCCCGCGCCAGCCCGCAGCGCGGCCTCGCCGGTCATACGAATGGCACCGGCAGTCCCCCGATCGCCGCCAATCACCACCAGGCGCCCGTTATCCCCCTTATGGGCGGTTGCGCGGCGCGGCTTCAGCCACTGGGCCAGTTGGGAGGCATCGTAGCGCATGATGGGCGCGCGCCGGGCGTTAAGCCAGGGTTCCAGTCCCAGCGCATGGTGGTGAATCTGGCCGGTGAAATCGCGGCCGCGACCGGTAAGCAGGCCGGGCTTCAGGGCAATAAAGGTGACGGTATGGTCGGCAGAAACGACAGCCCCTGGGGCCGCGCCGGTTTGCGCACTCAGGCCCGAAGGCACATCCAGCGCCACCACCGGTGCCGGATGCTGGTTGATATGGTCAATCAGCCGGGCCACCGGTGCCCGGGGCGCGGCATTCAGCCCGGTTCCCAGCAGACCATCAATAATCAGATCGACGCCCTGCGGCCAGGGCGCTCCGGCGCTATGAATGGTTCCACCGGCATCGAGCCAGGCGGCCCGGGCACTCTCTGCCTCTTCCGGCAGCGGCTTGTCGCTCTCCAGGGCCAGCAACGTTACGCTAATACCCGCGCCCTGAGCCAGACGCGCCACCACATAGCCATCGCCGCCATTATTGCCATGACCGCAAAGCACCAGCCAGTGGCTGCTGTCAGAATAGTGAGTACTCGCAATACGAAATGCGGCCTCGCCGGCGCGCTGCATTAATTCGTACAGCGTCAGCCCCAGCGCATCTGCCGCCTCTTTTTCCGCTCCGCGCAGCCAGTCTGCAGGCCAGACCTCATGTGGTATGATACTGACGTCGTTGTTCTTCAGGTTATGGTCCATCATGTCACAGCCCCTCGATCTCAATCAGTTAGCGCAAGATATCAAACAGTGGGGCAAAGCGCTCGGCTTCCAGCATGTCGGTATTACCGACACCGATCTTTCCGCCAGTGAACCGGCGCTCCAGGCGTGGCTGGATAAGCAGTACCACGGCGAGATGGAATGGATGGCCCGCCATGGCATGATGCGCGCACGCCCCCACGAACTGCTGCCCGGCACCCTGCGGGTTATCAGCGTCCGTATGAACTATCTGCCTGCCAAAGCAGGTTTCGCCAGCACGCTGAAGAATCCCAGCCTGGGCTACGTCAGCCGTTACGCGCTGGGACGCGATTATCATAAATTATTGCGCAACCGACTTAAAAAGCTGGGCGAGACAATTCGCGGCCACTGCACCTCCCTGAATTTTAGACCCTTTGTTGACTCAGCGCCGCTGCTGGAGCGACCGCTGGCCGAAAAAGCCGGGCTTGGCTGGACAGGTAAGCACTCACTTATCCTCAGCCGCGATGCCGGCTCCTTCTTCTTTCTGGGTGAACTACTGATCGATCTTCCCTTGCCCATCGATCGGCCGGTAAAGGAAGAGTGCGGGCGCTGCGTGGCCTGTATCACTACCTGCCCCACCGGCGCCATCGTGGAGCCATACGTGGTGGATGCCCGTCGCTGTATCTCTTACCTGACCATCGAACTGGAAGGCGCTATCCCTGAAGAGTTTCGTCCGCTCATGGGCAACCGCATTTATGGCTGCGATGACTGCCAGTTAATCTGCCCCTGGAACCGTTTTTCGCACCTGACTGACGAAGCGGACTTTAGCCCCCGCCAGGCGCTGCACGCCCCACAGCTCGTTGAACTCTTCGCCTGGAGCGAAGAGAAGTTCCTGAAGGTAACCGAAGGTTCCGCTATTCGACGCATTGGTCATCTGCGCTGGCTGCGCAATATCGCCGTGGCGTTAGGAAATGCGCCCTGGGATCCGGACTGTCTGGCGGCGTTGCAGCAACGCCAGGGGGAACATCCGCTACTGGATGAGCATATCGACTGGGCCATTGCCCGCCAGCTTGAGAAACGCAGCGCCGATGCGGTAGAAGTACGGTCCGCCAAACAGCAGCAGCGCCTGGTCAGAGCCATTGAAAAAGGGCTGCCGCGCGACGCCTGATCCCCTTCCCTGAACTGTGCATAAAAAATAAAACCCGTTGCCATTCAATGAAGAAAAAATGGTCAAGTGATCTGGTTAACAGTTCGAAATGAAAAAAATGCGTTAAAAAAGAAGTGATTACAGAAATTATGTAAAAGAAATTCTCCAGCGCTGAAAACAAGCCGGATAAGAGGGGTTGTGGATAACTCTGTTCACAAAAGTGTGAAACACGGAAAACAGGAGCTCTTTTCAGGAGCGCCTGAACAAACAAAAGTGCTGTAAAGTCTGGAGCGGGAAACGAGACTCGAACTCGCGACCCCAACCTTGGCAAGGTTGTGCTCTACCAACTGAGCTATTCCCGCATATGCTTTTGAGTACAACTCAAAACACATTGAATCTGAACTGGCTGCAGTCTCATGACTGCGATTTGCGATGGCGGAAGATTCTAAAAATCTAACTTACTGATTATTAACATCTTTCCTGGCCTTACCCTCAAGGCGTGGACGCAATTTTGGCGCCGTTTGGGTTCAGAGTCAAGCCTTGTGTTTAAAAAAATCATCACCGCTTTCCGATAAGGCCTGAAAGCGCGATTCTCCCCGAATGACGGGGTCCGCAGCCTGATAGTCACGCTGGCCCGCGCCCACAAAACGCAGAAACAGAACCCGCCAGTCGCGCAGAAAAAAGCGTAGACGAAAATCTGAAAATTGCTGAATAAAAAGAATGATGAAAACCGAAAACGCATTCAGAAAGATAGCATACAGGTTATATCCCCCGTGACGAGCACTACCCGTAAGTGGATAACGACCACTAACAGTCCAAAGCCATAGAGCTCACCTTAAAAAACGCCTTAATATGACACAAGTCCGGTGAAGGAAAAGTAAGCAGGCAGAATTTAAAACGAAGTTATCAGGATGCATACAAGTAAAACGTTCATATTGCCAACTGATACGGACCGTTTTCCCTTTCCTTATACAAATTTCTGAATGAAACGGGATAACGCCACTACACTGTTAATTATAATTTAATATCAAGCTGTTAACATGTAACAAAAAAGAGGTTTGTTCTACCGTAAACGCTAAGTTTGCTACGGACTTACTCGTCTATTTCTGGAGACCGACAAAATATGAAATTTTCGTTTCGCCCACACTGGCTGCTCCTGTGCGTGCTGTCATTCCTTCTCATCGCCTGCGGTAATGATGAACCTGAACAACGCGCCGCGTTCACCCAGTTCCTGCAAACCCGTATCATTGACAAACCAGGTCTCCACATCCCCAAATTAACCCCGGAAGAGTCGAAATCATTTGGTGAATATGCAGACCATTACGCGGTCATCACTGACTTCAACAGCGCGTTAGATTCCAGCATGAAATCTATTGATACACTGCTTCAGAAGGGAGCGATACGCTCACTGAACGATCTGATATCACGCCGCGACGACATCCAGGCTGCACAACAAAACATCAGTGAAATGAGCGAACAGGTTAAACAAATACAGGCTAAAGCCGATAGCGCCCATCAACAGCTCAAACAACCGGAAGATTTAAAAGCGGTCTACGACAAAGCCTATGACAGGACCGTCAGCATTCCCGCCAACACCCTGATTGAGATACTGCCGCAAATCACCAACGCGCTGAACAGCAGCCTGAAAGTCGCTGATTACATCAGCGCCCACAAAGCCCAAATCGAAATCAGCGGCTCAATGGCGAGAGTTCAGGATCCGAAAGTACAGGCAGAGCTAAACGAACATCTGCAGGATCTGAATAGCCATGGCAAAACGATGATGCAGGCTTATGCGCGGATACAGACCTTAATAACCGGTCGCTAATCCTCTTGCACAGAGTCACCGCCGGATACCGCATACAGAATAAATGGCGGTGACAGACTGTCTGCAGATCCTGTCAGGGGTAATCATGATGATAAAAAAACGGGATGCTGGAACAGCATAGTCTGGTACGAGATGAGTTTGGAAGAACGAGGGACGATAAGAAAATCTGGAGCGGGAAACGAGACTCGAACTCGCGACCCCAACCTTGGCAAGGTTGTGCTCTACCAACTGAGCTATTCCCGCATTTAGAGATGTGCTGCCCAAAGGGCTAAAATTTGGAGCGGGAAACGAGACTCGAACTCGCGACCCCAACCTTGGCAAGGTTGTGCTCTACCAACTGAGCTATTCCCGCTCTGCGTAGCTACGCATTTCTGCGTCGTTACGGGAGGCGCATTATACGAGAAATCCGCAACGTCGCAAGCCCTGGAACAAAAAATTTCTCGTTTTTTGTTTGAGTGCCGCTTTCTTCGACGATTTGGCGATTTTCGCGGCACATTTCCAGGATTCTGGCGATTTATAGCTGAATAAAGTGCTCACGATAGTACGCCAGCTCAGCCACGGATTCACGGATATCATCCAGCGCCTGATGGGTATTCTGCTTTTTAAAGCCTGCCAGAATCTCAGGCTTCCAGCGCCGCGCCAGCTCTTTCAGGGTGCTGACATCCAGATAGCGGTAGTGGAAGTACGCTTCCAGTTCCGGCATGTACTTAAACAGAAAGCGACGGTCCTGGCCCACGCTATTGCCACAAATCGGCGATGTGCCCTGGGGCACCCACTCTTTCAGGAATTCAATAGTGGCCTGTTCGGCGGCACGATCGTCATAGCGGCTCGCCTTAACCCGCTCCACCAGTCCACTGCCGGTATGGGTACGCACGTTCCACTCGTCCATCAGCGCCAGCTGCGCATCGGACTGATGGACCGCAATCACCGGCCCTTCGGCAAGAATATTCAAATTAGCATCGGTCACCAGCGTGGCAATCTCAATGATGCGATCCTGCTCCGGATCAAGCCCCGTCATCTCCAGGTCAATCCAGATCAGATTGTTTTCATTTCCACTCATGCTCTTTTCCACCTGTTTCACGATAGCCCCACCCCATGGGATGGGTTATTTCGTATAAAATAGCGTGTATCATAGAGGTTTTGTTCATCTGGAGCGACCAGGAGCCCGACGATTGAGTAAAAACAAGCTCTCCAAAGGCCAGCAGCGCCGCGTAAAAGCAAACCATCAGCGCCGCCTTAAAAAAACGGAAAGCGTCGATTATGACGACAGCCTGTTTGGCGAATCGGGCGAAGGCCGGGTCATTAGCCGTTTTGGTATGCACGCCGACGTAGAAGCCAGTGACGGTACGGTACACCGCTGTAATATACGTCGAACGATCCGCTCGCTGGTTACCGGAGATCGCGTAGTCTGGCGTCCCGGCAAAGAAGAAGGGCTCGGCACCAGCGTTAATGGTATTGTCGAGGCCGTACACGATCGCACTTCAGTGCTGACCCGCCCGGATTTTTACGACGGCGTAAAGCCCATTGCAGCGAATATCGATCAGATTGTCATCGTCTCGGCTATTCTTCCTGAGCTGTCGCTGAATATTATCGACCGCTATCTGGTGGCCTGCGAAACGCTGAACGTTGAACCGCTGATCGTGCTCAACAAAACCGACCTGCTGGACGATGAAGGAATGGCCTTCGTTGAAGAGCAGATGACGATTTACCGTGATATTGGCTATCAGGTGCTGATGGTCTCCGGCCTGCGTGAAGAGGGTCTGCAAGAACTGGAAGCCGCGCTGACCGGGCGCGTCAGCATTTTCGCCGGGCAGTCCGGCGTGGGGAAATCCAGCCTGCTTAATGCACTGTTGGGCCTGAAAGAGCAGATCCTGACCAATGACGTTTCCGACGTATCAGGGCTAGGACAGCATACGACGACCGCCGCCCGGTTGTATCATTTCCCCCATGGCGGCGATGTGATCGACTCCCCGGGGGTACGTGAATTTGGCCTCTGGCATCTGGAGTCGGAACAAATTACCCACGGTTTTGTCGAATTTCATGCATATTTAGGCAGTTGCAAATATCGCGACTGTAAACACGATACCGACCCTGGCTGTGCGATTCGTGCCGCCGTGGAGCGGGGAGAGATTGCGGAAACCCGCTTCGAGAATTACCACCGAATCCTGGAAAGCATGGCGCAAGTCAAAACCCGCAAAAGCTTTTCCTCAACCGGTGACTGACTTTTAAACCGGGCGCCGCTACAATTCGCCCCCTTTTCTGCACTGCCCGTCCTTCGTCCAGGAGGGCGGGGAAGGACTGACAAATCAGAGGCCTGGAGGCTACTTTGCTGAACGACATCAAGCTTTCGCTTCAATATATTCTGCCCAAACAGTGGCTTACGCGTCTGGCTGGCTGGGGCGCAAGTAAACGCGCTGGCTGGCTAACCAAACTGGTCATCGATCTGTTCGTTAAATATTACAAAGTGGATATGAAAGAGGCGCTGAAGCCGGATACCGCCAGCTACCGCACCTTTAATGACTTCTTCGTCCGCCCGCTTCGGGAAGAGGTACGTCCGCTCGATACCGACCCGGGCGTGCTGGTGATGCCCGCCGATGGCGCTATCAGCCAGTTGGGCGCCATTGAACAGAACAAGCTGCTACAGGCTAAAGGCCACCACTACACGCTGGATGCCCTGCTGGCAGGTAACACCCAGATGGCGGACCTGTTCCGCGACGGCAGCTTTGTAACAACCTACCTGTCACCGCGTGACTACCATCGCGTGCATATGCCCTGTAACGGCATTCTGCGGGAGATGATCTACGTACCGGGCGATCTGTTCTCGGTAAACCATCTGACCGCGCAAAACGTCCCTAATCTGTTCGCCCGTAACGAACGCGTAATCTGCCTGTTCGATACCGAATTCGGTCCGATGGCTCAGATTCTGGTGGGTGCAACCATCGTCGGCAGTATTGAAACCGTCTGGGCTGGCACCATCACGCCGCCGCGCGAGGGGATTATTAAGCGCTGGAGCTGGCCGGAAGGCGAAAGCGAAGGCAGCGTGGCGTTGCTGAAGGGTCAGGAAATGGGCCGCTTTAAGCTGGGCTCAACGGTCATTAACCTGTTTGCCCCGGGCAAGGTCGAACTACTGGGCTCGTTGCGCAGCCTGTCCGCCACGCGTATCGGCCAGCCTCTGGCGCTGTCGGCTGAAGCGGCTAAAGCCGCTGCCGACGCGAAGGCCGCCGAAGAGGCCAAAGCCGCTGCTGACGCTAAGGCTGCCGAAGAGGCCAAAGCCGCTGCCGACGCTAAGGCTGCCGAAGAGGCCAAAGCCGCTGCCGACGCTAAGGCTGCCGAAGAGGCCAAAGCCGCTGCCGACGCTAAGGCCGCCGAAGAGGCTAAAGCCGCTGCCGACGCTAAGGCCGCTGAAGAAGCCAAAGCTGCCGCTGAGGCAAAGGCCACCGAAGAGAACAACCCCACCGCGGGCCGCTCTTCGGCACCGGCACAGGCACCGGCCAGCGCTCAAGATGAGCAGCCGAACGCCTCCGCCAGCGATAAAACCGAACGTTAAGGTTCATCAGGGATAAAGGTAAAGCGACGTGCGCCTGTCGATGATCTTTCTGCTGGCCTTTGGCCTGAGCATGGGGGCGCACGCCGCCACCGCTGTTCCTGACGAAAAGCAGGTTGCCCAGGAGTTGGAGCAGGCCAAAGCGGCCAAAAACCAGCCAGGGCAGACGGAAACCGTCGATGCGCTCCAGTCGGCGTTAAATTCGCTGGAGGAGCGTAAAGAGTCCCTTGAGCGCACCCGCCAGTATCAGCAGGTTATCGACAACCTCCCCACGCTGACCCGAACCCTGCGCCAGCAACTCACCAACCTGACCGATGAAACGCCCGTTATCAGCGAGAACATCTCCACCGATGCGCTGAATCAGGAGATTCTCCAGGTCAGCAGCCAGTTGCTGGAAAAGAGCCGCCAGGCCAGGCTCGAACAGGAGCGCAATCGCGAAATCGCCGATTCTCTGGGTCAGCTCCCTCACCAGCAGACCGAGACCCGCCGTCAACTCAGTGAACTGGAGCGACGGCTGAATAATCAAACCACGGCCACCACGGCGCTGGGCCAGGCGCAACAGCTGGCCAGTCAGGCAGATGCCGCACGCCTTAAAGCCCGGGTGGATGAACTGGAGTTGGCCCAGCTTTCCGCCAGTAATCGCCAGGAGCTGGCACGGCTGCGCGCCGAACTGGCTCAGAAACAGGCGGGCCAGCTGGATTCCCGACTCCAGGCGCTGCGTAATCACCTGAATGCCCAGCGCCAGCGCGAAGCGGAAAAAGCGCTGGAAAGCACCGAACTGCTGGCGGAAAACAGCGATAACCTGCCGCCGGATATCGTGGCGCAGTTCCGCATTAACCGCGAACTCTCCCAGGCCCTGAATCAGCAGGCACAGCGTATGGATCTGGTCGCCTCCCAGCAGCGCCAGGCAGCGCACCAGACTCTACAGGTGCGTCAGGCGCTGGATACGCTGCGCGAGCAGTCCCAGTGGCTCGGCGCCTCTAACGTGCTAGGTGAAGCGCTGCGCGCCCAGGTGGCGCGGCTGCCGGAGATGCCCAAACCCCAGCAGATGGATACCGAAATGGCGCAGCAGCGGGTACAGCGGTTGCGCTACGAAGACAGGCTCAATAAACAGGGCCAACTGCGTCAGATTCAACAGGCGGATGGCAAGCCGCTCACCGCCGAACAGCAACGTATTCTGAATGCCCAGTTAAAAACCCAGCGCGAACTGCTGAGCTCTCTGCTCCAGGGCAGCGACAGCCTGATTCTGGATCTCACCAGGCTCAAGGTCGCCAATAGCCAGCTGGAAGAAGCGCTGAAGGAGATGAACGAAGCCACCCATCGCTATCTGTTCTGGACCGCCGATGTCAGCCCGATGGGGCTCTCCTGGCCTATCAGCGTGGTGCAGGATCTGCGGCGCCTGATCTCTCTGGATACCCTGAGTCAACTGGGCAAAGCCAGCGCCATGATGCTAACCAGCCGCGCTACCCTGCCGCCGTTGTTCTTCGCGCTGGTACTGGTCGCCTTCAGCATCGGCTCCCGCCGCCACTTTACCGCGTTTCTGGAACGATCCAGCGCCCGGGTAGGCAAAGTCACCCAGGATCACTTCTGGCTGACCATGCGCACGGTGTTCTGGTCGATTCTGGTCGCCTCGCCGCTACCGGTACTGTGGGCCACGCTCGGCTATGGACTGCGCGAAGCCTGGCCTTATCCGCTGGCGGTCGCCATCGGTGAAGGGGTGACCGCCACCGTTCCCCTGCTCTGGGTGGTGATGATCTGCGCCACCTTCGCACGTCCCAACGGGCTGTTCGTGGTGCATTTCGGCTGGCCGCGGCTCCAGGTAGGGCGCGCCATGCGTTACTACCTGATGAGCGTCGGCTTTATCGTGCCGCTGATTATGGCGCTGATCATGTTCGATAAGCTCAACGACCGCGAATTTTCCGCCTCTCTGGGGCGTCTGTGCTTCCTGCTGATCTGCGGCGCGCTGGCGATTGTCACCCTGAGCCTGAAACATGCCGGTCTGCCGCTCTATCTGGATAAAGAAGGCAGCGGCAACAATCTGGTCAACCGCGTGCTGTGGGGCATGCTCATCTGCGCCCCGCTGCTGGCGATGATGGCGGCCAGCATCGGTTATCTGGCCACGGCTAAGGCGCTGCTGGCGCGCCTGGAAACCTCGGTGGCTATCTGGTTCTTCCTGCTGGTGATCTACCACATTATCCGGCGCTGGATGCTGATTCAGCGTCGGCGTCTGGCCTTTGACCGCGCCAAACAGCGCCGCGCCGAGATGCTGGCCCAGCGCGCCCGGGGCGAGGAGGAAGCCACTCACCCGCACAGCACCGAAGGCAACCAGGAGATTGAAGAGCCGGTGGTGGATCTGGATACCATCAGCGCCCAGTCGCTGCGGCTGGTACGCTCCGTGCTGATGCTGATTGCGCTGGTGTCGGTGATCCTGCTGTGGTCCGAGATCCACTCCGCCTTCGGTTTCCTGGAGAATATCTCGCTATGGGACGTAACCACCACGATACAGGGGGTCGAGAGCGTCGAGCCCATCACCCTTGGCGCGGTGCTGATCGCCATTCTGATTCTGATTATCACCGCCCAGCTGGTGCGTAATCTTCCGGCACTGCTGGAGCTGGCACTGTTGCAGCATCTGAGCCTGACGCCGGGCACAGGCTACGCCATCACCACGATCACCAAATATCTTCTGGTGTTGATCGGCGGCCTGGTGGGCTTCTCGATGATCGGCATTGAGTGGTCGAAGCTCCAGTGGCTGGTGGCCGCGCTCGGTGTCGGTCTTGGCTTCGGTTTGCAGCAGATCTTCGCCAACCTGGTCTCAGGTCTGATCATCCTGTTTGAGAAGCCGATCCGCATTGGCGATACCGTAACGATCCGCGAGCTGACCGGCAGCATCACCAGGATCAATATCCGCGCCACCACCATCAGCGACTGGGATCGCAAAGAGATCATCGTCCCTAACCAGGCGTTTATTACCGAACAGTTCGTTAACTGGTCGCTCTCTGACGCCATCACCCGTGTGGTGCTGACGATCCCGGCCCCCACGGAGGCCAATAGCGAAGAGGTCACCGAACTGCTGACCACCGCCGCAAACCGCTGTTCGCTGGTGCTGGAGAACCCGCCGCCGGAGGTTTATCTGGTCGATTTGCAGCAGGGTTTACAGATTTTCGAACTGCGTATCTATGCCGCCGAAATGGGCCACCGTATGCCGCTGCGCCACGAAATTCATCAGTTGATCCTTCAGGGCTTCCGCGAACACGGTATCGATCTTCCTTTCCCGCCGTTCCAGACGCGTCTGGAAACCCTGGGCGGCGGTCAGCGAACCATCTCCTCAGCCGGACGACGCAGCGCAGGGAGCCTGTAAGGCTCCCTGATTTACCCTACTTCGCCGGAATATCGCTCACCACCGGATCCATGGTTTTGGGATCGAGCGTTATCCAGTGGCCGGTTTTCCGATCCACGCCGGCATACTCGATCGCTTCTCCACGGGCTTTGATCACCATGGTGTCATCAGCAAACTTACGCCAGGCTTCGCTCAGCTTGCGGACTTCATCAGGATGGCTGGCGGCAACATCATGGGTTTCCAGCGGATCCTGGCGCAGGTTGAACAGCCCCCATGGGGCATCCCCAGCCTCCGGTCCGCGCTTCACCAGGCGCCTTAGCTTCCAGTCGCCGTCTATCCAGGCCACCTGATTATGGAGCTCCACGCCAATCTGCCTGCGTGGCCCCTGCTCCGCTTTCCCTGTCAGATAAGATTTAAAACTGACGCCGACCATCGGCAGCGTAGCCTTATCCTTAATCTGACGCCGGGGATCGATACCCGTCAGGTCATAAAGCGTGGGCGCAACATCATAAACCGCCATCGGGGTATGGCTGACGCTCCCCTGCCTGGCGATCTGCGGTGCGGCGATAATAAAATCGGTATTGATACCGCCCTGACCGCTGCTGGTCTTATGGAAGCGGGCATAAGGCGCATTACTGACGTTCGCCCAGTGTGGGCCATAAGAGACAAAAGAGCCTCTGCGCCCGATATTGTCATAGCTGTTGTCGAACTGCTTCCAGTATTCCGGTTTAGAGCCGTAGTGGAAGCCGGGCGCCGCATTAGCGCCGTTATCGGTCAGGAACACCACAATGGTGTTTTTGTCGCGCCCGGTTTGCTTTAACGTCTCCATCACCTTACCAATCTGGGCATCCATATTGGCGATCATCGCCGCATAAACCTGCATCACCTTCGCGGTATAGCGCTGCTGTTCTTTGGTCAGGCTGTCCCATTCTTTGTCGAGCTCAAGATCCGGTAGCGGCGTCTGGTCGTTAATTATGCCAAGCTGTTTCAGGCGGGCGAGACGCTGACGGTATACCGGCGCATAGCCCTCTTCATACTGGCCCTTAAACTTCGCGATCCACTCATCCGGCGCCTGTAGGGGGTCGTGGGGCGCAGTAAAGGCCAGATAACCGAAGAAAGGCTGGTCGCGCGGCGTCTCTTTAATCCAGCGGCTCATCTGCCGCGCATAGGATTCACTCGAATAGAAGTCCGACGCCAGCGCGATACGCTTGCCATCCAGGGTATACCAGGTATGGAACTCTTCACCAGTGCCTAGCGGCATAGCGTCGCTATAGTGGCTGGCGCCACCGCCCATTAGTGCAAAAGCGTGGTCGAAGCCGCGATCGGTCGGCATAGTGCCCGGCAGGTGTCCAAGATGCCACTTACCCGTCATCAACGTGGCGTAACCGGCATCCTGAAAACGTTCCGCCATAGTGGTCACCCGTGGGGTCAGGTGTAGCTCATAGCCATCTTTCCCCATGGTATTTTGGTACCACCACATTCCCCCCATACCCGCCTGCTGATTGGTGTTTCCGGTCATCAGCATCGAGCGGGCCGGGGCCGACATCGGCGAGGTGTAGTACTGACTCATCCGCAGCCCCTGTTCGGCCAGGTGCTGCAGATTAGGGGTAGGGATCTCTCCGCCGAAGGGGCTGATATCGGAATACCCCATATCATCGGCGACAATCAACAACACGTTAGGGCGTGCCGGAGCGGCTCCCTGGGCGCTGCCAACCATCAGGCCGCCAAGCGCCAGTGCGACTGCTGTCTTTCTCACTGATTTCTCCCATGTCACTGTCAGGATGGAACTGACCGGCGCTTACAGCGTGGCCCGCCAGGCATTGAACCCCGCCATATCACGCGGCCAGCGCCGCAGCGGAGTGACTAACTCGTTGAAGAAACGGAAATACCCGGCACAGAGCGCGTTCTGACCGCGAGCGTCAAGATGAGCGGGACATCCTCCCTGGCACAGGATACGCACGCTGCATCGCTGACACTCCGGCCGCGAGCTCTTACGACGCCCGAAAGGCAGCCGGGTGGAGGCCTCCACCATGTCGGCCAGGGGGGTATCGCCGTTCAGGCTCCCCAGGCGGTGCTTATCATCAATCAGGTGGTCGCAGGCGTAGATCTGCCCATCCTGTTCCAGTACCAGGTTGGTGCCGCAGCGCGCCGAATGGACGCATACCGGACTGACGCCGGTGAAATACTGCGCCAGGGCGTGTTCGATATTCATCACGAAAACCCGGCCGATATCACGCCGCTTCTTCCAGCGCCGCAGAATGGTCACCATAAAGCGTCCCCACCCCTCGGCACTTAGCTGGTAACCCTGGTCTACGGCATCGCCTTCCGCCATCAGCGGCTGAAACTGAAGCAAACGCGCGCCCAGTCCCACCAGGTGGTCGTAGATCTCTCTTGCCCGCTCCACCACGCCGTTATGCACCACCACCAGCACATTGAACTCCACACCATGCTGTTGCAGCAGGCGCACACCGCGCAGCGCATCCTGATAGCTGCCGTTGCCACGCTTATCGGGGCGATGGCTATTCTGTAACGTTGCGTCGCCATCCAGACTGACGCCAATAATGAAGCCATACTGGCGAAACAGCTGGCACCAGGCTTCCGTCACCAGGGTAGCGTTGGTTTGCAGGCTGTTGCTGACCGTAACGCCCGGCGGGGTATGCCGCTGCTGTAACGCCAGCGCCCGCTTGTAAAAACCAATTCCGGCCATCAACGGCTCTCCCCCCTGCCAGACGAAGTTAATCTCCTTTACGCCCGGAGGCTGAGCCGCAATATATTGACGAATAAAGGTTTCCAGCACCTCATCATCTATTTTTCCCGGCGGCGTATCGCGCTGCGGATAGTAGCAATAGCGACAGGCCAGATTACAGGAGGGACCAACGGGCTTAATCAGCAGATGAAAAGGAACGGCGGCGCGCGGCACCGTCCGAACAGGAATCTGGTGCTGACGCAGGGTCGAAATATTCATAGCGAGCGTCCCTTTTATTTATGGCGGCACCACAGATTATCCGGCGCAAAAGCGTCAGTTCTCCGTTAACCAGCAAAGGAATAAAATATGGTTCTCAGAAAATACTAAGAAAAGAAAGTACCGTGAACCCTAAAACAAATAAAGCCGATACAGAATATGATTCAATAATTGTGACCTGCACAACGTTCATTAGGCTAAAAATAGCCATTAAAATATAACCCTATGTCAGCAAAGGACTATTTTTAACAGGGATAATCGAAGAATAACGTATAAGCTAGCGACAAAAATGTATAACGCATTTTCATATAAAATAATGCATTTAGTTCCGGAAATAAAATAGCGCCGCAGTTTCATATATTAAACCATGGCGCCATTAATAATGGTAATAATAGTATCGCGAATCAGGCGCGATCGACCGTAAAGGCAATCACCTCGCTCAGACTTTCTGCCCCCAGCGCCAGCATAATCAGACGATCGACCCCCAGCGCTACGCCGGAACAGTCGGGCATCCCCGCCTCCAGGGCCGCCAGCAGGTTGTTATCTATCGGCTGCTGCGGTAGACCCATTGCGGCGCGCTTGCGATTATCCTGCAGAAAGCGCTGATGCTGCTCCTTCGCATCGGTCAACTCGTGGAAGCCATTCGCCAGCTCCACGCCTTTAAAATAAACCTCAAAGCGCTCCGCCACCCGGTGATCTTCAGAGCTGATCTGGGCCAGCGCCGCCTGGCTGGCGGGGAAATGGTAAATAAAGGTCGGTCGCTCTTTGCCGATATTCGGTTCCACCCCGGTGACAAACAGTAGCTGCAGCAGGGTATCGCGATCCTCTTCTGTATCGGCCACATTGCTCACATCGAGCCGCGCCGCCACTTCACGCAGTTGTGTCTTATCCGCCGACAGCGGATCCACTTCCAGATAGCGCTGAAACGCCTGCTGGTAGGAGATCGTTTCGGCGGCTTCGCATTCCAGAATCTGTTGCAGCAGGTCGTCGACTTCGTTCATCAACCGGTACATGTCATAACAGGGGCGGTACCACTCCAGCATGGTGAATTCCGGGTTGTGATAGCGACCCATCTCTTCATTACGGAAGCTACGGCAGATCTGATAAACCGGCCCACAGCCTGCCGCCAGCAGGCGCTTCATATGGTATTCCGGGCTGGTCATCAGCCAGAGGGGCGTCCCCGCAGAATGGCCGGGGCCAATAAGACGGGTTTCAAACGGGAACAGATGGACATCTGTCACCGTGGCCTGACTCATGCAGGGCGTCTCCACCTCCACAACGCCGCGATCGGTAAAAAAGCGTCGGATGTCTGACACCAGTTTCGCGCGTTTCAACAGATTAGGAATCGGGGCGCCAGGCTGCCAGGTGGCCGTCTCGCTCATGGGAACGTCTCCAAAAATAAACCAGCCCGGAAGTCTACTCGCATCTCATGGGCGAAACAAACTTTGGCCAGCTGTTTTCGCGCTTTTTACCCCGGGGGGGTTTTTGGGATCTGCATCATCAAATCCAGTGATAAATCACCCGCGATAACCGCAAAAAAATCGAACACATCAAATTTCCTTATTAACACCCCGGTTATACTACGCTACCCACAAAGGGGCAGGTGAATATGCTGCGACTCATGGCTCCCCGCCACAGTGTGGTCTATACCTTTGGTCAGCAATAGCCTTACGAACGATAAAAATTACGGAGGAATGTCGTGCAAACTTTTCAAGCCGATATCGCCATTATTGGCGCTGGCGGAGCGGGATTGCGAACTGCCATTGCGGCAGCTCAAGCGAACCCCGACGCCAAAATTGCGCTGATATCTAAAGTCTATCCCATGCGTAGCCACACCGTGGCAGCCGAAGGCGGTTCCGCCGCGGTGGCTCAGGATCACGACAGTTTTGAATATCACTTTCACGATACCGTCGCCGGTGGTGACTGGCTGTGCGAACAGGATGTTGTCGATTACTTCGTTCATCACTGCCCCACCGAGATGACCCAGCTCGAACAGTGGGGATGCCCCTGGAGCCGTCGCCCGGATGGTTCCGTCAACGTCCGCCGCTTTGGCGGCATGAAGATTGAGCGCACCTGGTTTGCCGCCGATAAAACCGGCTTCCATATGCTGCACACCCTGTTCCAGACCTCACTTCAGTTCCCCCAGATTCAGCGCTTTGACGAACATTTCGTTCTCGACATCCTGGTGGATGACGGCCACGCACGCGGTCTGGTGGCCATGAATATGATGGAAGGTAGCCTGGTGCAGATCCGCGCCAACGCGGTGGTAATGGCGACCGGCGGCGCCGGGCGCGTCTATCGATACAACACCAACGGCGGTATCGTCACCGGCGACGGGATGGGCATGGCGTTGAGCCACGGCGTGGCGCTGCGCGATATGGAGTTCGTGCAGTATCACCCCACCGGTCTGCCCGGCTCCGGCATCCTGATGACCGAAGGCTGTCGCGGCGAAGGGGGCATCCTGGTCAACAAGGATGGCTATCGCTACCTCCAGGACTACGGTATGGGCCCGGAAACGCCGCTGGGCGAGCCAAAGAACAAATATATGGAGCTGGGCCCGCGCGACAAAGTCTCCCAGGCCTTCTGGCACGAGTGGCGCAAAGGCAACACCATCGCTACGCCGCGCGGCGATGTGGTCTGGCTGGATCTACGTCACCTGGGCGAAAAGAAACTGCTGGAACGCCTGCCGTTTATCTGCGAGCTGGCCAAAGCCTACGTCGGTGTGGATCCGGTCAAAGAGCCGATTCCGGTTCGCCCCACCGCGCACTACACCATGGGCGGTATCGAAACCAACAGCCACTGCGAAACCCAAATCCAGGGGCTGTTTGCCGTGGGCGAATGTTCCTCCGTTGGTCTGCACGGCGCTAACCGTCTCGGCTCCAACTCGCTGGCTGAACTGGTGGTGTTTGGCCGTATGGCGGGTGAACAGGCCATTGAGCGCGCTCGTCAGGCCACGCCCGCCAACGACGCCGCGCTGGAGGCTCAGGTCGCCGATGTCGAACGTCGGCTGAAGGATCTGGTGAACCAGCAGGGTGGAGAAAACTGGTCGAAGATCCGTGACGAAATGGGGCTGAGCATGGAAGAAGGCTGCGGCATCTATCGCACCCCGGAGCTGATGCAGAAAACCATCGACAAGCTGGCTGAACTGCAGGAGCGTTTTAAGCGCGTCACCATTACCGATAATTCCAGCGTCTTTAATACCGACCTGCTCTACACCATCGAACTGGGACACGGGCTAAACGTCGCCGAATGTATGGCGCATTCCGCCATGGCACGTAAAGAGTCACGCGGCGCCCACCAGCGCCTGGATGAAGGCTGTACCGAGCGCGACGACGTCAACTTCCTGAAGCACACCCTCGCCTTCCGCGAGGCGGATGGCACCACCCGTCTGGCGTACAGCGATGTGAAAATCACCACGCTCCCGCCCGCGAAGCGCGTCTACGGTGCCGAAGCGGAAGCCGCCGAGAAGAAGGAGACGACCAATGGCTGAGATGAAGCAGATGAAAATCGAGGTGGTGCGCTATAACCCGGAAACGGATGACACACCGCACAGCGCCTGGTATGAAATTCCCTGGGATGAGCAAACCTCCCTGCTGGACGCTCTGGGCTATATCAAAGACAACCTTGCGCCGGACCTGAGCTACCGCTGGTCCTGCCGTATGGCTATCTGCGGCTCCTGCGGCATGATGGTCAACGGCGTGCCAAAACTCGCCTGTAAGACCTTCATGCGTGAATATACCGGCGGCATGAAGGTAGAAGCGCTGGCGAACTTCCCCATCGAGCGCGATCTGGTGGTGGATATGACTCACTTTATCGAAAGCCTGGAGGCGATTAAGCCTTACATTATCGGCAACGCGCGCACGCCGGATCAGGGCCCCAATCGCCAGACTCCGGCGCAAATGGCGAAGTATCACCAGTTTTCCGGCTGTATTAACTGCGGCCTGTGCTATGCCGCCTGCCCGCAGTTTGGTCTGAACCCTGAGTTTATCGGCCCGGCGGCGATTACCCTCGCCCACCGCTATAACCTGGACAGCCGAGATAACGGGCGGAAGGAGCGTATGCCCCAGCTCAACGGCCAGAACGGCGTCTGGAGCTGCACCTTTGTGGGCTTTTGCTCCGAAGTCTGCCCCAAACACGTCGACCCGGCTGCGGCCATTCAGCAGGGCAAGGTGGAAAGTTCGAAAGACTTCCTTATCGCTACCCTGAAACCACGCTAAGGAGTGCAGCATGACCACGAAACGTAAACCTTATGTACGGCCCATGCCGTCCAACTGGTGGAAAAAGCTGGGCTTTTACCGCTTCTATATGCTGCGTGAGGGCACCTCGGTACCCGCCGTCTGGTTCAGTATTGTACTACTGATTGGTCTGTTTTCGCTAAAAGGCGGTCCGGAATCCTGGGAAAGCTTTGTTGGCTTTCTGCGTAATCCGGTCGTTGTGATCCTGAACCTGATCGCTCTGGCCGCCGCGGCTTTGCATACCAAAACCTGGTTCGGGCTGGCGCCTAAAGCTGCCAATATCATTGTGAAGGATGAAAAAATGGGGCCAGAGCCGGTAATTAAGGGACTCTGGGTGGTAACCGCCGTCGTCAGCGTGGTGATTCTGCTGGTCGCTCTATTCTGGTAAGGAGAAAACCGTGATCAATCCTAATCCTAAACGTTCCGACGAGCCGGTCTTCTGGGGCCTGTTTGGCGCTGGCGGCATGTGGAGCGCCATTGTGGCGCCGGTCATCATTCTGCTGGTGGGCATTCTGCTGCCGCTGGGGCTGTTCCCCGGCGATGCGCTGGGCTTTGAGCGGGTTCTGGCCTTTTCCCAGAGTTGGATCGGCCGTATTTTTATCTTCCTGATGATTGTACTGCCGCTGTGGTGCGGCCTGCACCGTATTCACCACGGCATGCACGATCTGAAAATTCACGTGCCTTCCGGTAAGTGGGTATTCTACGGTCTGGCAACAATTCTCACCATTGTGACGCTGATTGGCGTTATCTCGATCTAAAATATTAAGGGCCAGCAGCTCTGCTGGCCCATCTTCATATTACGCTATCGTTCACCCGGTTTTCGCAATCACGAACTCAACTTCAGACCAACAGCCCGGATAATTTCGAGTAAACCGGCAATAAAAAGAATAATCCAGGACATAACGGACTCCCATCAGGATCCGGGGCCGTCCCCTTTCAATTCAGACGCGCCTGCGGATCGTCCCACAGGGCTATTGGATAGAGTCGAACCTATAGTGTCACACCGGGGGAGGTTTTCAAGCTCGTTTATTGCACAGGATGCGATACGGCAGCATAACCGTATCGCACGCTTATCCGCCGCCGATCAGTTCTGCGCCCGATCTGCCGCATTACTGATAGCAGAACCCCCTCGCTGCACATCCTCGCCAATGCCCCGGGTAGTATTACAACCGGCCAGCAGCGAAGAGAGCACCACCAGAGAAAAGAGTGCCGCAACAACTTTTTTGACCATAATAAGGTTCCTTCTATTGCCAGTATCGTGGGTGTACCGCTACTAACAGAATAGCCAAAAATCCGCTGCTGGAGCGGTATAAAAAAGTGTGGGGAAAATCAGTTTGTTGCGCGTTGAATGGCGCCACCCAGATGCTGGACGTCCTCGCCAAAGCCGCGGAACGTATTGCAGCCGCTCAGCAGGGCGCTGGCGACAAGAAGAGGGAGCAGAAATCGAGTCAGACGGTTCATCATCCATGCCTTTTGCAAGCGGCGGCGTGATGTGCACACCACGCCGCAACGAATCTGCGTAATAATTACTTCACGCGAGAAACGTACTCACCGGTGCGGGTGTCAACTTTGACCACTTCGCCAATCTGTACGAACAGCGGTACTTTTACCACAGCGCCGGTGCTAAGGGTAGCCGGTTTACCGCCGGTACCTGCGGTGTCGCCCTTCAGGCCGGGATCGGTATCCACGATTTCCAGCTCAACGAAGTTCGGCGGGGTGACGGAGATCGGCTGACCGTTCCACAGCGTCACAATACATTCAGCCTGGTCCAGCAGCCATTTCGCGTTATCGCCCACGGCTTTGGCATCGGCAGCCAGCTGCTCGAAGGTGTCATTGTTCATGAAGTGCCAGAACTCACCGTCGTTGTAGAGGTAAGTCAGGGTCATATCCATGACATCTGCACCTTCTGCGGAGTCAGTGGATTTAAAGGTTTTCTCAACGCGGGTGCCGGTCAGCAGGCGGCGCAGCTTCACGCGAGCAAAGGCCTGGCCCTTACCCGGTTTAACGAACTCACTGGACTCAACCGCGTACGGCTCTCCGTCCAACATGATTTTAAGACCGCCGCGAAAATCGTTGCTATAGTACGTTGCCATAAAGGCCCTCTGAAATATGTTAACTGGTAGCTAGCCAAAAAAATGGCACACATTGTAACCCCAAACACCCCCTCCCGAGAAGATTGGTTATTACAACTTGCCGATGTAATCACCGATCCGGAGGAACTTCTGCATCTTTTAAATGTAGACCCGGATGAGGTCCTGCGGGCAGGATATGACGCCCGGCGTCTGTTCGCCCTGCGCGTTCCGCGCGCGTTTGCCGCCCGCATGGAGAAAGGCAATCCGCACGATCCGCTGCTGCGCCAGGTCCTGACCGCCCGCGAAGAGTTTATCGAAGCCCCGGGCTTTAGCACCGATCCGCTGGAAGAGCAGCACAGCGTGGTACCGGGGCTACTGCATAAATATCGCAATCGCGCCCTGCTGATGGTGAAGGGGGGCTGCGCCGTCAACTGCCGCTACTGCTTCCGCCGTCATTTTCCCTATGCTGAAAATCCGGGGAATAAACGCAGTTGGCAGGCGGCTGTCGATTATATCGCCCAACGCCCGGAACTGGATGAGATTATCTTTTCCGGCGGCGATCCGCTGATGGCGCGCGACGCGGAGCTGGCCTGGCTTATCGAACGGCTGGCGGCGATCCCGCATCTTAAGCGACTGCGTATCCACAGCCGCCTGCCGATTGTAATTCCGGCGCGCATTACCGACATGCTGACTGAACTGCTGGGCGGCACTCGCCTGCAGGTCCTGCTGGTCAACCATATCAATCACGCCAGAGAGATCGATGACGATTTTCGCGTCGCGATGGCACGCCTGAAGCGAGTCGGCGTCACGCTACTGAACCAGAGCGTTCTGCTACGCGGCGTCAACGACAGCGCGCCAGCCCTGGCAGAGCTGAGCAATGCGCTGTTCGACGCCGGTGTGATGCCTTACTACCTTCATGTACTCGACAGGGTTCAGGGCGCAGCCCACTTTATGGTGGATGACGAAACTGCACGACGCATTGTACGTGAACTCCTGACCCTGGTTTCCGGTTATCTGGTTCCCCGACTCACCCGGGAGATCGGCGGAGAACCCAGTAAAACCCCGCTCGATCTGCACCTTCCCTGACACCTTTCCCGGCCAGCGGCCGGGATATTTCCCCCTCCAATTTGATACCAACAAAATTTTAACTTTTGATGCGATATTTTAGACAATTGTCGCTAATTTGATCTGCATCTGTAAAAATGCATTAACAAAAAGTTATACAAATAGAGCATATAACCGTCCGTGGTTAAGGAAAACTTCTGTACCCAAAGGAAGAATAACAATGAACGACTACCTGCTGTTCCTGCTGGGCGTCTTCCCGTTGCTGGTGATGATCGTCCTGATTCTGAAAGTAAAAACCCCCATCCACTACGCTGTGCTAATCACCCTGGCCATCACTCTGGCCTTTGCCTGGCTGTTCTGGGATACCCCGCTCCAAACTCTGGGCTCCGCTGTAGGCTATGGTATCGGTAAAGGGCTGTGGCCGATTGTCATCGTGATTTTGGGCGCGATTTACAGCTATAACCTGATGATAAAAACCGGCGGCATGGCGGTTCTGAAAGACGTCCTCGCCAGTATCAGCGACGACAAACGCATTCAGGTGTTGCTGATTTCCTGGTGTTTTGGCGGATTCCTGGAAGCGGCCGCCGGTTACGGCACCGCGGTGGCAATCCCCATCGGTATTCTGATCGCCCTCGGTTTTAATCCGCTGAAAGCGGCTGTCGCTTCACTGGTCGCCAACACCGTGCCCACCGCGTTTGGCGCTGTGGGCATTCCGGTGTCGATTCTGGCGGAACAGGCCAATCTGCCGGTCACTACCCTGAGCGGCGTGGTGATCGTCCAGCTGGCGCTGTTCAATATTCTGCTGCCCTTTGTGATTGTCGCCATTATCGGCGGCGGCATTAAGGCCATTCGCGGCGTGTTTCTGATTACCCTGTTATGCGGCATCACCACCCTGATTCCTCAGTATATTGTGGCGATCAACCTGGGTGCCGAACTGCCCGCTTTCGCCGGTAGCCTGGTAAGCCTGATCGTGGTAGTCATTATGGCGAAGAGCCGTAAAGCCCCCACCGAACCCGCCTGGCGTATTGAAACTGCTGGCGAGTCTCAGGGGCTGCACTACTCCGGCCCCCAGATTTTGCGGGCCTGTACCATCTACATCCTGATCTTTGTCTTTATTATGCTGTGCTCGCCGCTGTTCCCGGGGCTTAAAGCCAGCGTGTCGCAACTGGCCAGCACCTTCCACTTCCCGCTGGCGCATGGCAGTTCTCTACCGCTGAAAATCGAATGGATTGCCACGCCAGGCGTGCTGATTATTATCGCCTCGCTGCTGGGCGGCATTATTCAGGGTGCCTCTGTGCCAACCCTGTTTAGCGTCTTCTTCAGTACCGTGAAGCAGCTTAAAAACTCCATTATCGCCATTACTGCCATCGTGGCGATGGCAACTGTGATGGACATCAGCGGCCTTATCGCTTCGATGGCGCATACTATGGTGGATGTTACCGGCGGCGCTTACCTGTTTATCGCCCCCGTGATCGGGGCAGTCGGTACCTTTGTGACCGGCAGCGACACCAATGCCAACGTGCTGTTCGGCAAGCTTCAGGTTATGGCCGCCGACAAACTGCATGTCGATCCCAACTGGCTGGCGGCGGCCAATACCGCGGGCGCCACGGGCGGAAAGATGATTTCCCCACAGAGCATCGCTATTGCCGTCTCCGCCACCCGTATGGAGGGTCAGGGCGACAAGATTATGTCCGGCACCCTTAAGTACTGCTGTGCCTATATCGTCGGTCTGGGCCTTATAGTAGGTCTGGGCTGGTATCTGGTTATGGCCTGAATCTACTAAAAAATAAGAGAAAATTGCGTTAGCAATGGGAGAAATGTCGTGAATGTTAACTTTTTTGTCACCTGTATCGGTGACGCCCTGAAGTCGCGCATGGCGCGCGACTCGGTCCTGCTGCTGGAGCAGTTGGGCTGCAACGTCAACTTCCCGGAAAAGCAGGGCTGCTGCGGGCAGCCAGCCATCAACGGCGGTTACATTGAAGATGCCATCCCAGGCATGAAAACGCTGATTGCCGCACTGGAAGAGAACGACGATCCCATTATCTCCCCCGCCGGCTCCTGTACCTATGCCATTAAAAGCTACGCCGAATGGCTGGCTGGCGAGCCGGAGTGGGCCAAGCGCGCGCAGCGCGTCGCCGATCGTATGTTCGATCTGACCACCTTTATCGTCAAGGAGCTGGGCGTCACCAGTGTGGGCGCCCGACTGCCCGGTAAAGCGGTCTATCACCCCTCCTGCAGCCTGTTTCGTAAAATGGGCGTGAAAGATGAGCCCCTGACCCTGCTGAATCACGTTGAGGGACTGGAACTGCTGCCGTTTGACGCCCAGGAAACCTGCTGCGGCTTTGGCGGTACCTTCTCAGTCAAGATGGCGGCGATCTCCGGCGAAATGGTTAAAGAGAAGGTCTCCCACATGATGGAAGTACAACCCGATTACCTGATCGGCGCTGACGTCAGCTGTCTGATCAACATCGGCGGTCGTATGCAGCGTGAAGGCCAGCCGGTTAAAGTGATGCACATTGCTGAAGTTCTGATGAGCCGTTAAGGAGACGCTATGTACCTGAAAACCAGCGATCTCAACTTTAAAGATCGCATCCGCGAAGAGATTAACGATCCCATCATGCGTCACGCAGTGGCCAGGGCTCAGGAGACCATCGGCGCCAATCGCCAGAAGATGGTGGACGAACTCGGGCATTGGGAGGAATGGCGCGAACGGGCAGAGCAGATTCGCAATCACGTGCTGGAAAACCTGGACGCTTACCTGTATCAGCTTTCCGAAAAAGTCACCGCCAACGGCGGCCAGGTGTTTTTCGCCAGCACCAAAGAAGAAGCGACCGACTATATCGTTAAGGTCGCCCGGGCGCAGAACGCGCGCAAGGTGGTGAAGGCGAAATCGATGGTCACCGAAGAGATCGGCATGAACCATGCGCTGAACGAGGCGGGCGTCGACGTACTGGAAACCGATCTGGCGGAATATATCCTGCAACTGGACAAGGATGCGCCATCGCACATCGTGGTGCCCGCCATTCATAAAGATCGCCAGCAGATCCGCCGCGTACTGCATGAAAAGCTGGGCTATGACGGCCCGGACACGCCGGAAGCGATGACGCTGTTTATCCGCCACAAGATCCGCGAAGATTTTCTGAGCGCCGATATCGGCATCACCGGCTGTAACTTTGCCGTGGCCGAAACCGGCTCGATCTGCCTGGTCACCAATGAAGGCAACGCGCGCATGTCCACCACCCTGCCGAAGACCCATATCGCGGTGATGGGGATGGAGCGTATCGCCCCCACCTTCAAAGAGGTGGATGTGCTGATCGCCATGCTGGCGCGCAGCGCGGTCGGCGCCCGTCTGACGGGCTACAACACCTGGCTGACCGGCCCCCGGGAAGCAGGCCACGTCGACGGCCCGGAAAACTTCCACCTGGTGATCGTCGATAATGGTCGTTCTAAGGCGTTGGGTACCCAGTTCCAGGACATTCTGCGCTGCATTCGCTGCGGCGCCTGTATGAATACCTGCCCTGCCTATCGCCATATTGGCGGCCACGGCTACGGTTCCATCTATCCCGGCCCGGTCGGTGCGGTTATTTCACCGCTGCTGGGCGGCTACGAGGACTTTAAGGATCTCCCCTACGCCTGCTCGCTGTGTACCGCCTGCGACAGCGTCTGCCCGGTGAAAATCCCGCTCTCTAAGCTGATCCTGCGCCACCGCCGCGTGATGGCAGAAGGCGGTATGACGCCAAAAGCCGAACAGCGCGCCACCCGGATGTTCACCATGGCCAACAGCCACCCCGGCCTGTGGAAAGTAGGGATGGTGGCCGGCGCCAAAGCGGCGAGCTGGTTTATTAAGGGCGGCAAAGCGCCGATTAATTCCGGCGTTATCGGCGACTGGACCGAGGCGAGGGACCTTCCGGAAGCAGACGGCGAAAGCTTCCGCAGTTGGTTTAAGAAACACAAAAAACAGGGGAATAAATAATGGAAAATCGCGATGCTTTTCTGGCGAATATCGCCCGCCAGCTCGGGCGCGAAGTTCGCACCACGCCGGAAGCGCCCCCTGAACCGGTCAATGACTATGCCACCACGCGTCTGACGGAGCTGGATGCCCGGCAACGCTGCGATGCGTTTATTGCCTTCGCCTCCGGGGCCATGCTGGTCAGCTGTGAAATGACCAGTGAAAACGAAGTGGCCGATGCGGCACTGCGCCTGTGCGAAGAGTACGGCGGCGCGCCGGTGGTGGTCAGCGGGGATGAGCGCCTGAAAACGCTGGGTGTCACACAACGTTTGACTGACGCGCTGCATGCCGATATCTGGGATCCCGCCGTAGGCGAACAGAATATCCAGCGGGCGGAGCAGGCGAAGGTCGGCGTGGTCTATGCCGAATACGGACTCACCGAATCCGGCGGCGTGGTACTGTTTTCCGCGCCGGAACGTGGGCGCTCCATCAGCCTGCTGCCGGAATCCTCTGTCTTTATTCTGCGCAAGAGCACCATTCTGCCAAGGGTGGCGCAGTTGGCGGAAACGCTGCATCAGCGGGCGATACAGGGCGAGCGGATGCCCTCCTGCATCAATCTGATTAGCGGCCCCAGCTCTACGGCGGATATTGAGCTGATTAAGGTGGTGGGCGTTCACGGCCCGGTTAACGCGGCTTATCTGATTATTGACGACTGCTGATCTCTGGAGTGACGCCAAAAAAATCTAAGGCCATGCATTGCATGGCCTCTTTGTTGGTCAGCATCATCCAAAAATCAGTTCGGGCACTTATAGACCTGGCCGGCCATCGTGCTGGCGGTGGGCACAAAGCTGGAAAGCAGGTTTTGATCCGGGCTGCTGACGCCATAGAGTACGTTCCCCCCCATAACCGCGGCCTGATTGCGCAGGTCGTTAGCCGCGCTGCGCATAGAGCCGCCCTCGCCGCCTCCGGGGCCGGATAGCCAGTTGCTCTGCTCACCCGTTGCGGTACCCAGCAGCTGACACTCGCTGCCCGGCTGCTCCTGAACAAAGCGGACGCTCTCACCAGCCGTGGACAGCGACTTGCTGCTGCTACAGCCTGCCAGCAGCAGTGCCGCCACAACCATTCCTGCTGAAAGTTTTACGCGCATGTTTTTCCTCATTATTCAATAATCAGACACTGGCTGTCGGTATGTCCTTATACCACGCTCTGTTACAAAATTATACACAGCGCCCCGGGCGGTGGTGGTTACAGTGACGGCGCCCATAAAAAAACCCCCGGCCAGGGCCAGGGGTTTTTATCACACACGGATTTTGCGCAATAAGCGCGGCTTACATCATGCCGCCCATACCGCCCATGCCACCCATGCCGCCAGCTGCGCCTAAGTCAGCTTTGTCTTCTTTCGGCAGGTCGGTCACCATGCACTCGGTGGTGATCATCAGACCAGCAACAGAGGAAGCGTACTGCAGCGCAGAACGGGTCACTTTAGTCGGATCCAGGATACCGAAGTCGATCATGTTGCCGTACTCTTCGGTCGCCGCGTTGTAACCGTAGTTACCGTCGCCCGCTTTCACGTTGTTAGCAACCACAGACGGCTCTTCGCCAGCGTTGGAAACGATCTGACGCAGCGGAGCTTCCATTGCGCGCAGAGCGACTTTGATACCCACGTTCTGCTCTTCGTTCTGACCCGTCAGGCCAGCAAGCTTCGCAGCTACGCGCACCAGCGCCACGCCGCCGCCAGCAACCACGCCTTCTTCTACCGCTGCGCGGGTTGCGTGCAGGGCATCTTCAACGCGGGCTTTCTTCTCTTTCATTTCAACTTCAGTCGCTGCGCCAACTTTGATAACGGCTACACCGCCAGCCAGTTTAGCCACCCGCTCCTGCAGTTTTTCACGATCGTAGTCAGAGGTGGCTTCTTCGATCTGCTGACGAATCTGGGTAACACGACCCTGAATCGCCGCTTCTTCACCAGTACCGTCGATGATGGTGGTGGTGTCTTTGTTGATAGCAACGCGTTTTGCCTGACCCAGATCTTCCAGGGTCGCTTTTTCCAGCTCCATACCGATCTCTTCAGAGATTACGGTACCGCCGGTCAGAACAGCGATATCCTGCAGCATGGCTTTACGGCGATCGCCGAAGCCCGGCGCCTTAACGGCAGCCACTTTCACAATGCCGCGCATGGTGTTAACCACCAGGGTCGCCAGCGCTTCGCCTTCAACATCTTCAGCAACGATCAGCAGCGGCTTGCCAGCTTTAGCAACGGCTTCCAGCAGCGGCAGCAGTTCGCGAATGTTGGAGATTTTCTTGTCAGCCAGCAGGATGAACGGGTTTTCCAGTTCAACGGTACCGGTTTCCGGCTTGTTGATGAAGTACGGAGACAGGTAGCCACGGTCGAACTGCATACCTTCAACCACGTCCAGTTCGTCCTGCAGACCGGTGCCTTCTTCAACGGTGATAACACCTTCTTTGCCCACTTTTTCCATCGCTTCGGCAATCAGCTTGCCGACAGTCTCGTCGGAGTTAGCGGAGATGGTGCCTACCTGGGCAATGGCTTTGGAGTCAGAGCAAGGTACGGACAGCGCTTTCAGCTCTTCAACCGCGGCGATAACGGCTTTATCGATACCGCGCTTCAGATCCATCGGGTTCATGCCCGCAGCAACGGCTTTCAGGCCTTCGCTAACGATAGACTGCGCCAGTACGGTCGCGGTGGTGGTGCCGTCACCTGCAGCGTCGTTCGCTTTAGAGGCCACTTCTTTCACCATCTGCGCGCCCATGTTTTCGAACTTGTCTTCCAGTTCGATCTCACGCGCAACAGAAACGCCATCTTTGGTGATGGTCGGCGCACCGAAGGACTTGTCCAGCACGACGTTACGGCCTTTCGGGCCCAGAGTGACTTTTACTGCGTCTGCCAGTACGTTAACGCCGCGCAGCATTTTGGTGCGGGCGTCATTACCGAATTTTACGTCTTTAGCTGCCATATGTTCTTTCCCTTAAATTCGTACGTTCTTAGTTACTTCACGTGTGAGATTAAGCTTCAACAATCGCCAGAATGTCGCTTTCGGACATGATCAGAACTTCTTCGTTGTCGATCTTTTCAGCTTTAACACCGTAGCCATCGTTGAAAATCACGATGTCGCCGACTTTCACGTCCAGCGGCTTCACTTCGCCATTTTCAAGGATGCGGCCATTGCCTACAGCCAGCACTTCGCCGCGGGTGGATTTACCCGCCGCAGAACCGGTAAGAACGATGCCGCCAGCAGATTTGGATTCGACTTCTTTACGCTTGACGATCACACGATCATGCAATGGACGAATTTTCATTGATAGCTCTCCTATGAGAAAGTCCGTATCAGTTTAGGGTTACGCCAGAGCCGTTATCGTCCCTGGCTTGTGACGAGAGAGATGGGGATCTCCCAATTCCCCTTCAAGGGGGAAAATGAAAATTTTTTTGTTTTTTTATCGCTCGTCGCGATCGCGCTCTTCCAGCGACTTCGGCGATTCATCTTTGCGCTGGAACTCCCCGTCGAAGGTCTGGCCCCCGCCAGCCCCTGGTCCCTGACCGAAACCGCCGCCAGGCATACGGGTAAAACGCAGATGGGGAAGCAGCCGCACCGTCAACAGTTTCTGCACTGGCGGCAGCAGCAACAGTAATCCCAGAAAATCGGTAAAGAAGCCAGGCAGCAGCAGCAAGATACCGGCGATAATCAGCGATACGCTCTTAATCATTTCTGCTGCCGGATTCTCTCCTTCCGACATTTTCTGCTGCATCAGAATAAAGTTTTTAAATCCCTGATTACGCACCAGCGACATGCCGATCACCGATGTGAAGATCACCAGCACCAGGGTTAACAGCACCCCTATCACATGGGCGACCTGAATAAAGATGGACATCTCTATGTAGACGTAGAGGAAGATGGCGATTAAAGGTATCCAGCGCACCCGCAGCTCCTGTAAGTGGCGGCGGCCGCAATAGCGCGACCGCAGAAAAAATGGGCCCTGAGGGCACTAGCAAGAGATGGCGACGCCTTAGTCAAAAATCAATCCTCCGTCCGTCGATTTTTACGCTAAATTTTCAGGCAGTGATATGACTCACATATCAGGAAATCTGATGAAGCGGCACCCATAATAAGTGATCCAGCTTACGGCTTTTTGGCCGAAGCAGCATATGATCATGGCAACCTGGTCATATATGGAAATAATCATCGGCCAAATAGCTCTATAACCACAGATCCTGTATGAGTTCTTAACAATTCATCCTGCAGCTTGCATAAGAAGGTTCACATGTTAAACAACATTCGTATCGAAGAAGATTTGTTGGGTACCAGGGAAGTTCCGGCAGAGGCCTACTACGGTATCCATACTCTGAGAGCGATTGAAAACTTCTATATCAGTAACAACAAAATCAGTGATATCCCTGAGTTTGTGCGCGGTATGGTCATGGTCAAAAAGGCCGCCGCGCTGGCGAACAAAGAGTTGCAGACCATTCCGCGCAGCGTCGCCGATAGCATTATTGCCGCCTGCGATGAAGTGCTGAACAACGGTAAGTGCATGGATCAGTTCCCGGTGGATGTCTATCAGGGCGGCGCCGGTACTTCCGTAAACATGAACACCAATGAAGTGTTAGCCAACATCGGCCTGGAGCTGATGGGACATCAGAAGGGGGAGTATCAGTACCTCAACCCCAACGACCATGTGAACAAATGCCAGTCTACCAACGACGCCTATCCCACCGGCTTCCGTATCGCAGTCTATACCTCCATCGTGAAACTGGTCGATGCCATCAACCAACTGGGCGAAGGCTTCCAGCGTAAAGGCGTTGAATTCGAAGGCGTGCTGAAAATGGGCCGCACCCAGTTGCAGGACGCTGTTCCCATGACCCTGGGGCAGGAGTTCCACGCCTTCCGGGTTCTGCTGAATGAAGAGACCAAAAACCTGCTGCGTACCGCAGAGCTACTGCTCGAGGTAAACCTGGGCGCTACCGCTATCGGTACCCGCCTCAACACCCCGGACGGCTATCAGCAACTGGCGGTGCAAAGGCTGGCCGAAGTCAGCAATCTGCCGGTGGTACCGGCCGAAGACCTGATCGAGGCCACCTCCGACTGCGGCGCCTACGTTATGGTGCACAGCTCCCTGAAGCGTCTGGCGGTGAAGCTTTCCAAGATCTGTAACGACCTGCGCCTGCTCTCTTCCGGACCGCGTGCGGGCCTGAACGAAATCAATCTACCGGAACTGCAGGCGGGCTCCTCCATTATGCCGGCCAAGGTCAACCCGGTGGTGCCGGAAGTGGTCAACCAGGTCTGCTTTAAGGTCATCGGCAACGACACCACTGTCACTATGGCGTCGGAAGCCGGTCAACTGCAGCTGAACGTCATGGAACCGGTGATTGGTCAGGCGCTGTTCGAATCCATCCATATTCTGACTAATGCCTGCTACAATCTGCTGGAAAAAACCGTGAATGGCATTACGGCGAATAAAGAGGTGTGCGAGAGCTATGTCTATAACTCTATCGGCATCGTCACCTATCTGAATCCGTATATTGGCCATCACAATGGCGATATTGTCGGGAAAATCTGTGCTGAAACCGGTAAGAGCGTGCGTGAAGTGGTACTGGAGCGCGGTCTGCTGAGCGAGGCGGAGCTGGACGATATCTTCTCGGTGCATAACCTGATGCACCCCGCTTATAAAGCTAAACGCTATACCGATGAAAGCGAGCAATAAAACTAAACCGGGTTAGCAACTAAAGGCACGTCCATCGCGACGTGCCTTTTTTCTTTTATGCTTCTACGAATACACAACAATTTATTTTCAACTTAGCAATCTTGTAAGGAAACCATCATGTTTGGTGCTGAACTTGTCATCGTTTTGCTGGCTATCTATCTGGGAGCCAGACTCGGCGGTATCGGGATCGGCTTTGCCGGTGGTCTGGGAGTGCTGGTGTTAACGTTACTCTTTCAGGTCGACCCGGGAGCCATTCCCTTTGACGTTATTGAGATTATTATGGCGGTCATCGCCGCTATCGCCGCCATGCAGGTGGCCGGCGGTATGGACTATCTGGTGAGCCTTGCCGAACGTCTGCTACGCCGTCATCCGAAGTACATTACCTTTATCGCCCCGCTGGTGACCTGGTTTATGACCATCCTGGCCGGCACCGGCCATACCGCGTTTTCCACCATGCCGGTAATTACCGAAGTGGCGAAGGAGCAGGGCATCCGCCCCTCTCGCCCGCTTTCCATCGCCGTGGTCGCCTCACAGATTGCGATTACCGCATCGCCAATCTCCGCCGCCGTGGTGTTCTTTGCCGGAATCCTGGAGCCGCTGGGCGTCAGCTACCTGACCCTGCTCGGTATCTGCATTCCGGTCACCCTGGTGGCCGTGATGCTGACTGCCGTGGTCTGTAACTTCCTGGGCTGCGAGCTGAAAGACGATCCGGTCTATCAGGAACGACTGGCCAAAGGCGAAGTCACCCTGCGCGGCAGCAAGGTGTTTGAACTGAAGCCCCACGCCCGCCGTTCGGTGCTACTGTTCCTGGTAGGCATTGTCGCGGTGATGTTCTACGCCACCGCCATCAGCGACACGGTGGGGCTTATCAGCAACCCGGTTCTGCCGCGTAACGAGGCCATCGTGGTCTTTATGCTGACCATCGCCACCCTGATCTGCATCACTTGTAAAGTAGATACCGGCGAAATCCTCAATGCCGCGACCTTTAAATCCGGGATGAGCGCTTGCGTCTGCGTGCTGGGCGTGGCCTGGCTGGGCGACACCTTTGTAAAGCACCATATCGGCGATATTCAGGAAGTTGCCGGCGAACTGTTGCATAACTACCCGTGGCTGCTGGCGGTGGTCCTGTTCTTCGCTGCGACCCTGCTCTACTCCCAGGCCGCCACCACCAAGGCACTGATGCCTGCCGCGCTGATGCTGGGCGTCACCCCGCTGACGGCTATCGCCTCTTTTGCCGCCGTTTCCGCACTGTTTGTTCTGCCTACCTACCCCACTCTGCTGGCGGCGGTAGAAATGGACGATACCGGTTCTACCCGCATCGGCAAATATGTCTTTAACCACTCTTTCCTGCTCCCCGGAGTTATCGCCATCGCGCTGTGCGTAATTCTGGGCTTCCTTGTCGGTGGTCTGGTCCTCTGAGGCTCCACGCCCCCTTCCTGTTTAAGGGGGCGATTTACTCACTTTGTAACCCAACCGCCGTGATATAGTCTGCTGACGACTTGCTGATACGGAGGTTTGCCATGACCACGCCCGATGCCGTTGTTATCCTTTGCACCGCCCCCGATGAATCCGCCGCGCAGGAGCTGGCCTCTTACATACTGGGAGAAAAGCTCGCCGCCTGTGTGACGCTACTGCCCGGCGCAACCTCGCTATATCACTGGCAGGGAAAGCTGGAGCAGGAATACGAGGTGCAAATGCTGATTAAAAGCGACAAAGCCCACGTGGATGAACTCCTTATCAGTCTGAAACGCAACCACCCCTATGACACGCCGGAACTACTGGTTTTGCCCGTCATACAAGGAGATAGTGAGTACCTGTCATGGCTCTACGCCTCTTTACGTTAATCGTTTTACTCTTCACCAGTTCAGCCTTTGCCGGGTTATTTAACCACCAGGGACAGAGCCAGTTTGTGCCGGTGGATCGCGCGTTCGCCTTCGATTTTCAGCAGAACGGCCGCTCTCTGGCGCTGCAGTGGCAGGTGAAGCCGGGTTATTACCTCTATCGCCAGCAGATCAAACTGGTGCCGGAAGGCGCCGAACTGGCAACCTTTACCCTGCCGCAGGGCAAATGGCACGAGGATGAATTTTACGGCAAGAGCCAAATCTTCCCGGATAATCTGAGTCTGGCGCTGTCGATAAAACAGGCCGGTCCTGGAGCCAGTTTACGCGTAACCTACCAGGGCTGCGCCGAGGCGGGCTTCTGCTATCCGCCAGAAACGAAAACCGTGCCGTTAAGCGCCGTTGCGGCATCAAGCGGAGGCGAGAGCAAACAGGCGATTCAGACAGCCCCGACTGCCGACCCAGCCCCCGCGCCCGCCCTGCCTTTCTCCACGCTCTGGGCGCTGCTGATTGGTATTGGTGTGGCCTTCACCCCCTGCGTACTGCCGATGTATCCGCTGATTTCAGGCATTGTGCTGGGCGAGCGTCAGCGCCTTTCCACTGGCCGGGCGCTGCTGTTGGCCTTTATTTACGTACAGGGCATGGCGCTGACCTATACCGCACTGGGTCTGGTGGTGGCCGCCGCCGGTCTGCAGTTCCAGGCGGCGCTTCAGCATCCTTACGTGCTGATTGGCCTTTCCGCCATCTTCGGGCTGCTGGCGCTGTCGATGTTCGGGGTATTTTCGCTGCAACTGCCCTCATCGCTCCAGACCCGACTGACGCTGATGAGCAATCGTCAGCAGGGAGGCTCGCTGGCTGGAGTCTTTGTGATGGGCGCCATCGCCGGGCTTATCTGCTCCCCCTGTACCACCGCGCCGCTGAGCGCCATTCTGCTCTATATCGCCCAAAGCGGCGATATGCTACTGGGCGGCGTCACCCTCTGGCTCTACGCCCTGGGGATGGGGCTGCCGCTGATTCTGGTGGCGGTGTTCGGCAACCGTCTGCTGCCCAAAAGCGGCCCGTGGATGGAAAATGTTAAGGTGGCCTTCGGCTTCGTGATTCTGGCACTGCCGGTCTTTCTGCTGGAGCGAATTGTGGGCGAGCCCTGGGGCATCCGGATGTGGAGCGCCCTGGGCGTCGCCTTCTTCGGTTGGGCCTTTATTGCCAGCCTGAAGGCAAAAATGCGCTGGCTGCCGCTGTTGCAAATTCTGCTACTGGGGGCTGCGCTCATTGGCGCCCGACCGCTCCAGGACTGGGCCTTCGGCACGGTTCAAAGCACGCAGCAGTCGCACCTGAACTTTACCCGTATCTCAAGCGTAGAGGATCTCGACCAGGCGCTGGCCCAGGCCAGAGGAAAACCGGTGATGCTGGATCTCTACGCCGACTGGTGCGTGGCCTGTAAAGAGTTCGAAAAGTACACCTTCAGCGACCCTCAGGTTCAGCAGGCGCTGGAGAACAGCGTGCTATTACAGGCGGATGTCACCGCCAACGGCCCGCGTGATGTGGCCCTGCTAAAACGACTTAAGGTGTTGGGGTTACCGACGATCCTGTTCTTTAATAAGGAAGGAGAGGAACAACCTCAGACGCGTGTAACCGGATTTATGGATGCCGAACGCTTCCACAACCATTTGCAGAATAGCCTTAAGTAAACAACACTCAGGCTGTGCCCCGTTGCGATTTATTCGCGCACAGCCTGACAAGGGAACAATGAGGAGACAACCGTGCAACGCGAAGAAGTGTTAGAGCAGGCCCTGCATCTGCTGGAGCGGGAGGGACTTGCCAGCACCACACTGGAAATGGTGGCCGCAGAGGTCAGCTACTCACCCGACGAGCTCCGCCATTTCTGGCCCGATCGGGAGGCACTGCTCTATGATGCCCTGCGCTACCACAGTCAGCAGATTGAAGCCTGGCGCCGCCAGTTAATTCACGATGAAACCCAAAGTCCGCAGCAGAAGCTATTGGGCCGCTACGATGCGCTCACCGAATTCGTTGGCAACCAGCGCTATCCCGGCTGTCTGTTTATTGCCGCCTGTAACGTGTTTCCGGACGCCAACCACCCCATCCACCAACTGGCCATCGAACAGAAACAGGCGGCGTGGAATTACACCCACGAGTTACTGACGATGCTGGAAGTGGACGATCCGGATATGGTGGCAAAACAGATGGAGCTGGTGCTGGAAGGCTGCCTCAGCCGACTGCTGGTTCACCGCAGCCAGCAGGACGTGGATACCGCCCGCCGACTGGCGGAAGATATCCTGCGTCTGGCCCAATGCCGCACCGCGGGCGCCCTGACCTGATATTTGCCGTTGATTGCCTGAAAAGCAGGCAATCAACACTGTTAACGCCGTTTTTTCCCGAAAAGCCGTTGACGATGGTCACCCTTTAAGGTTTAATGCGCCCCGTTGCCCGGATAGCTCAGTCGGTAGAGCAGCGGATTGAAAATCCGCGTGTCCCTGGTTCGATTCCGGGTCCGGGCACCACGAATTATCAGAACCCAGCCTTACGGCTGGGTTTTTGCATTCCGAATTCAGATTTTTTCGCTGCCTCAGCGTCTAACATAAATAAATTATTATTTATTTGATCAAATATAAAAATTCAACGTTTCTTTTATATTTTCCCTACGGCACGTTGCCCTTACCCCGTCAAATATAGCAAGAAAAGTCCTAAAACGCATCTTTAGATAATATCTATATTTTGATTTTTTATATATCCTAGAACTCTTGTCTCCCTATAAATATTCACGACAATAATGAAAAAGCGCACGCTTCTTTCGCTGCTTTATACTGCAGCATTTTGTTCTTTGGCTCACGCAGAAACGGCCCCCACCGCAGTACATACCGACCAGAATAGCGCTGCCGTTTCTTCTGGCTCTTTTCTTCCTCTGTTAGGGGACGAAGCCCGGGCGCGGGGATACGATCTACCCGAGCCGTTTGGTATTAACATTAACTACATGAATATTCGCCAAAATATCGACGTAGACAGCATTCACTTTTCCGGACTGGGGATCGGCAACATCAACCTGCCATCCAACTTATTCGACATTAATGTGGCGAAAACGCGCCAGCGCAGTACTACTCGTACTATTAAGCTGGATGCCTGGATACTGCCATTTATGAATATTTATGGCATTATCGGTAAAACCCGTGGCAGTTCATTATCAAAAGTATCCGTTGATTCTGATTCAGCTTCCCAGAGCGGCCTAATTAACAAGATGATCGCTGGTGTCATTCACGGCATGAATAAATCAGGCGACCTGCGAAATTTAGATTTTAAGCTGAATTTTAAAGGTGATACTTTCGGCGTGGGAACCGTATTCGCCGGTGGATACGATAACTGGTTCGGCCTGCTGGATATGAACTATACCCAGACCCGCTTTGATATTCTGGACGGGAGTATCGACGCATTCACCCTTTCGCCGCGCATCGGCTATCGCTTTACGTTGCCGCCGGTTCAGACTCTGCATCTGGGCGAAAGCCATCTTAACCTCTGGGTCGGCAGCATGTACCAGAACGTCCAGCAGGAGTTTAAAGGCAAGCTGAGCGATCTCCATATGCCCGGTAACCTGCAATCTCTGATGCAGATGGCGAACCAGAAAGGCAGCGGACGCTTTGACGTTAAGCAGCATCTTGAATCGCCCTGGAACGTGCTGGTCGGCGCCAGCTATGAACTCACCCGTAACTTTAATATCACCACCGAAGTTGGTTTCGCTGAACGTAACAGCTTCTTTATGTCCGGAGAGTTTCGCTTCTGATGTATTGGCGTTACCTGGCGGTCGTATTCTGCTGCCTGACTTTCCATCAGACCGCGCATGCCGACAGCTTGTTGCCTTCCCGGGAGCGCATAGACACCTGGCTTAACAAGCTGGGGGCGGACGGGAAATTCGATGCCAGTAAAGGCATCGACTGGGGCGTGATGCCCGGTCCTTTTTATACTCCGGAGCTGGGGTTGGGTGTTGGTGCGGCGGTGGTCGGCATGTACCGACCCGACACCAGCGGTCCCGACACGCAAAATTCAACGCTCTCGCTGAGTGGCTATGTTAGCTCTACTGGTGCATTGGGGCTGAGCATGAAGAACTACGCTTTTTTCGCTGACGATCGCTGGCGGATCTTCCTTGACGGTGCGCTGGACAACACTCCGACCTATTACTGGGGTCGTGGTTTCCGCGCCGGGGCACGCGACAGCCACAAACAAAAATACACGGCACAAGCATTCAGCATCCGCCCGGACCTTTATCGGCGCATCGCACCGAATACCTGGATGGGGATTGGTTGGTCGTTTTCCACACTTCATGCCGGACAGATTGACGATGCCCACACCGGGCCACTGCTGAAAGAACCAGATGGTGCTTCGGTCACCAGTTCCGGATTTAGCATCAGCCTGAACTATGATTCTCGCGACTTCGTACCTAATCCGCGTAAAGGCCAAACCCTGTTTATGCGTTATACCCGCTACGCGCCAGATCTGGGCAGCAACACCCGCTTTAACGAATATGAGAGTCGCTACAGTCTGTACCACGCCCTGGACCAGCGCGACATCCTGGCCTGGGAGGTGAACGGACACTTCACTCAGGGAGACGTTCCATGGAATATGCTGCCGCTACTGGGCAGCAGCCACCGCATGCGCGGCTATTACGAAGGTCGTTATCGCGATCGCAACGCCGTCAGCAGCCAACTAGAGCTACGTCATAAGCTCAGCTGGCGTCACGGTATTGTCGGCTGGATCGGCGGCGGCACTATGTCCCCCCGGTTCAGTCAGTTAGGCAAATCGCGCTGGCTGCCCTCTGCCGGGGTGGGTTATCGCTTCGAGTTCAAACCACGTATGAACGTCAGGCTCGACTTTGGGGTAGGTAAAGGCAGTAGCGGCTTCTATTTCCAGGCGGGAGAAGCATTTTGATCGTCCGAATTATTACGCTGTGCGCGTCGCTGTTCAGCACAGCCGCCATCGCGAGCATTCCCATTCCAACAGATTTCAGTAATCCGCCACATCAGCAGGCGACCCGGGCATGGCCAACTACAGAGCCGCTTGCACAACCCGACGGACTACGCCCCTGCTGTGCCTTTGGATACAACCTGAAAGCCATCGCGTTCGGCATTCCGGTACCATTCTATAAAATTAACAATGTGGTCGAAGCCGATGACACCGGTCGGCATCGCTATAACGACAGCGCCTTCGCCGCACTGCTGAATCTGTCGGGGCTGGGCAGCGAAAATAATGGCATCCTTTATACCCGGCGCGGCGGTTTTATCGATATCGCGCACGTTCGCGACACTGCGGATATGACGATCTGGCTGTTTAGCCAAATCCAGCCACGACTGGGGCAGAATGTTACACTGACATTGGGTGAAGAGCTGGCCCGACGCGAGATCCAACTTTTCACCTTCTCCCCCCCTCTCAGCCCTCCAGACGTTACACGATCGCCGCCTGGCTGGCCGCACGTCTGGCGTACCAGGTTGCGGCCTGGCATGAAGTGGCGCAGTGGTATGGTTATGAATCAGTTTGCGGTTTTTCAGAAACCGTTTCCGCCTTTTCACCAGAAGATCTCTACTCTAACCTGCTCGGCGCGCGTATTGCGACCAACCTGATTCTGACCGGCCATGCCGCTTCGGTCGAGGAATATGACGTTGCGATGGATACGGCGCTGACGGATGCACTCCTTCAGCTTGATGCGCAACCAGCCACAAAAACGCGGGAGCGTTTCGATCGTATTGATGGCCTGTGGTGGAACAGCCGCTGCCGGGTGCCGCAAAAATTCCTGGTACTAAGACGGGATTATAACACGGGGGATCTGCGCTGGCCGACGCTACCACTGGGGGAAAGTGCGCGTCCACAGCCACTAACTCTGCCCGAAGCGCTGGATGGCATATCACTGGCGCACCTCGGCGAGCTACGCCTGTGGCCCGGCAAATCCATGAAGCAGCTCCCGGCACCGAACAGTTTCTATCGCTTTAGCGACTTTCCAGCGCTTGCGAACATGGCCAGAATATCCGACATTGAACAAAGACGTCACGTAAACTACCTATGCGAACAGTGATATCTGCCAACGCCTCCTGATCAGGCTCTTCTTCCACCTACGCCAGAGCATAAGCATACAGAAAGATCGATGTGGTCCTGAAACAGCGCGACCTGGCCCCGGCGTTATCAGGCGACTGCCGCTCGGGTACTGGATAAACTGCCCGCATAAGTTTAACGCAGGAATGAGGACCAGGAAGCTTCACTGGCTCCGTATGGCTCTATCCAGGTTGTCTGTGGTAGTTTCAGGGTGCTGAATGTTAGCGGAGGTGCCAGATTGGTTATCGTGCCATACACACTGTCATAACTAACAAGCCGTGGCCGGTATGTATCTTTCGCCGGTAGATGACTTTGCATGCAGGTATCAAGTAATCCCAGTTCCTGAACCCACATTACGCTGCGGGCCAGGGAAAGTCTGACATGATAAGATCCGCCCTCACGCGCGCGCCGGAGTAGGGCTGCCATCATTCCGGCAGCCGCCAGATAGCCCGTTATTAAATCGGCCAGATAAAAAACCGGTGAGAAACATGGATTGTTTCCACCCCCCTCAGTATAAGCAAATCCGGAGGCGACCTGCGCGTTCTGGTCGAATCCCGGCCTGAAAGCCCAGGGGCCACGGTGTCCATATGCATTGGCAGACATATAAATTATGCCGCGTCTGCTTTTATTGGCTGCCTGCTCTGGTGTAAGACCAAACCGATCATTAACGGATGTACGATATGTGGTGGTGAAAACATCGGCATCCTCAAGGAGCCAGCCCATTTTTTCACGGTCGACTGGAGAGTTCATGTCGAGGTAAGCGCATCGTTTGCCGACATCCACACCCAGATGCTGTGAAAATGTATCCGGGTGTTGATGCGTTGAAATGTGCAGAACATCTGCGCCATATTCCGCAAGCGTTCTGGCGCTGCGCGGTCCAGCCAGTACATGGGTAAAATCCAACACTTTCACTCCAGCCAGAGGCGCAGTTAGTTCGCCTGTATGCATGAAAGGTACCGGATCACCATCAGAAATTTTTACTATTTCTACAACCGGTGTTTCTGCCAGTAATTTTCCCTGTGGATGACTGCGCCATTCCTCGGGAGTAAATGTACGACAGGCGGGTAGCCCGGCGCATGACAGCGCTTCTTCCAGGGCAAAAGACTCCCACTGTGCTACTTCTCGCGTATAAGAGACTTTGTTATCTCCACAGTCAAAGAAGTTCTGATAGCCCTTTTGAAGCTTTGTATAAGGAGGACCGGCTTCCAGCATAATATGCCTTTCATCGCGGCAGCGGAAAAGACCATTCACGGGTACAAATTCAGCACCGACATTAATCATTTTTCCCTGCTGCTGAACGAAGTGGGTGGGATGCAAATGATTTAGTGCATCCAGAATATTTATTGTAATGTCCGTGGTTTTACCTGTTCTTTCCTTCCATATTGCTGCCCCTGCTACACCGATAGAAAGATGAGCACTGGCAGAAGCCTCCCCCAGATAATGAGGAGACTGAATAACAGGATCTTCTCCTTCCAGAGTGACCGAACCCCAGATATCAGATCCGAGGTGAAGTGTTTCCAGCAAGCAGCTCAGAGGGAATAGTTCTCCACTGGCTAAGGTTCGTTTTTTTAAATGATTATTCGTGGCCATAAAATTTACCTGGTTAAATATTACAGCTTCAAATTTAATCTTTATTATGAAATAAATATAATATTAAAAAAACGATCTGTAATATTAATATAATATTACGAGCACTCCTGTTGAGCTCATACTTCAGGTGGCACGCGATAAAGCTTCACCTGCCTCATTGATAACGGAAACCATAGCACTCACACCGACAGAAGCATCGTCTTTGCGGCAGGCAACGGCAATTTTTAGCTCAAGATGGATTGACGGGACCGCGATCTGACGGAAGATTACGCCCGGATAATGGCTACTCCTCGCCTGGGCCGGCAATAATGCAACACCCATCCCCGAACTGACCAGACTGAGTATGCTGGTAATCTGCCATGCCTCTGTAACTACATTCGGACTGAAACCTGCCTCATCGCAGGCCATAATAAGTTTTGAATGAAGGTGGGGTACCTTATCCGCCGGAAAATTCATGAATTTTTCCTGGGACAGATCTTTTAGTGCCACCGAGGGCTTACCGGCAAGAGAATGATGTTCAGGGAGGGCAATCATGAGTTTTTCGGTGGCAACAGTCTGGATATCGATATCAGAAGTATTGCTCAATGGTAAGCGCAGAACGCCCACGTCAATACATCCTGAACGCAGACTTTCAAGCTGTTCTGCGGAGGTCTGTTCACGTAAATCAATATGTATGGAAGGATATTTATTCCTGAAACGGCTGAGTATACCGGGTACCAGTTCATAACTGACTGATCCCACGAATCCGACGACTATTTTCCCGGTATAGCCGTCACCCGCACGCCGGGCGGCCTCAACAGCCATGCGGCTGCGGGATTGTAATTCTCTGGCCTCATCAAGAAAGACCTTACCTGCAGGAGTCAGGGTTACAGAGTGTTTATCCCTGATAAACAGGGGCACACCAATGGCTGCCTCCAGCCGTTTGATAGCCTGGCTGAGCGGAGGCTGGGCCATATTAAGTCTGAGTGCGGCACGGCCAAAATGAAGTTCTTCCGCGACCGCAATGAACTGAGATAACTGACGTTCTGAAATCATAGTGAGACATTATTAATATTAAAAACCACGCTATTAATATTGGATTATGTCTCTTGGATATTCCACTATAATTTGCCACCCTTCACTGGAGGTGAGTTGCTCGAAAATTGCTTCAGTAAGGATCTGGAAAAATATATACCCGATAATTCATTGGGTTACACAAGGGGACTTCATTTAAAAGAGAAAGAAATATGGCCACTCATAATTATTTTGTCCGCCTTAAAGATGTTCCTGGTTATCATCCGGTTAACCATACTGGCACCACTAACCGCCGTCTTATCGGCCCTGATACGGTTGGTGCGCAGCACCTGGAAGTTCTCCACGGAACCCTTCAGAAAGGGAAAGGGGCGCAGCCTCATGCGCATCCAGGTATGGAGCAGGTCTGTTATATCCTGGAGGGCAGAGCTCTGGCTGAGATTGACGGGCAGGAGGCCGAACTGGGACCGGGTGACTGTTGTTATTTTCCACCGGATGTGATGCATGTGTTTACCGCTATTAGTGATGAACCAGTTAAAATACTCGTTATTTACTCACCTCCTTATGGCGAGGATCCTAATAAAGTCAGATGCGAGTTTTGATTGTTTTGCCAACTGCATGTTAGTTGCCATTATGTGGCGTGGCCGGGGAGGTCATGATCGGTAATCCGTGGTGTAGCGAACGGCGCCAGGCCCTGCTGGCGCCGGGGAATAACCCGGGAGGCTGGTCCAGTCATGCCGTCATTATATCATCATTTGGCAGCATGCCCCTTCAGATGAAGGGGCTTTTTTATTGTGTCCAGTTTTTATTTTTAAAATCGCAAAAAGAGTTATTCGTTCTTTGAGGATTTATTCAGGCGTTTACTGGTTTTTTATGAGGAGAAGTCATGTTCGTAAAATTCAAAACGTTTTTATCCCACACCAGGGATACTGTTGCATCTTCTCCCGTTCATGCTGGGGCGGGGGAGTATCATGGGTAAAACGCTTGAGCAGGAGTTGTCATTACACACCGACAGATATACCGTCCGGGAGTGTGGGCATTGACATCAATCTGATTGACTGGAATTATTCTGCATAATCGAGAGCAGGGAGTCTGCCAAAACAGACGCCCCGACTTGAGGGAACAAGTTCGAATTATCAACCGGTGTACAGGTTCAGATGAAACCGGAGGCGATTTCGTATGACTGGCCCCTGTATTTACCGTCCGTCAGGACTCTCAATCCATGACCAGCGTGCTTTGCTGCCGGCATGATCGTCAACGCTGTGAGTAATGAATACAACATCACGCACACTCCCGGATGTCCGCGACGGCCTGACGCAAACCGAGCGCACCATCCTGTGGGTGCTACATAATACCCAGCGCGAACTGGGTGGACGTTCGGTGCCCACCGCGATGCTCTACGGACGGGTGCTGGAGTATATCGATATCAGTCAACAGGAGCTTATCGCCTGCCTGCAACGTCTGGGGGCCGGTGACCATAACTAAAAAGGCGCCACCGCAAGCAGGGAGCCTTCTGGCCACAGAGAATTTTAGTTACATCCGTTCAACGGTCTGAATCCCCAGGGTTTCCAGGCCCTGCTTAAGGGTACGCTCCGTGAGCGCCACCAGCTTCAGGCGGCTGACGCGCAGCGCCGACGAGTCGCTGTTCAGTATCGGGCAGTCGGTATAGAAGCGTGAAAACAGCCCGGCCAGATCGTAAAGGTACGCGCACATCACATGGGGCGTCCCTTCCCGGGCCACAAGCTGTAGCGTCTCTTCAAACTGCAACAGACGTACCGCAAGCATCCTCTCTCTGTCAGTATTCAGTGAAATCTCACCTTCAAGTTGTTCCACCGTCAGATTCGCTCGCCTAAAGATAGAGGCGATGCGCGCGCAGGCGTACTGAATATAGGGCGCGGTATTGCCCTCAAACGACAGCATGCTGTCCCAGTCGAAGATGTAATCGGTGGTGCGATTCTTCGAAAGGTCCGCATACTTCACGGCGCCAATGCCGATAATTTCTGCCAGCGAATCCAGCTCCGCTTCCGGCAACTGTGGCGACTTTTCCGCCACCAGTTTGCGGGCACGGACCACCGCCTCGTCCAACAGCTCGGAAAGCTTAACGGTACCGCCTTCACGGGTCTTAAACGGGCGGCCCTGTTTATCCAGCATCATACCGAACATATGGTGCTCCAGGCTGACCGATTCCGGCACATAGCCCGCCTTACGGACAATCTCCCAGGCCATCATCAGATGCTGGTGCTGACGGGCATCGATATAGTAGATCATGCGATCGGCGTGGAAATGTTCGTAACGATACTTCGCGCAGGCGATATCGGTGGTGGTATAGAGGTAGCCGCCATCGCTTTTACGGACGATCACCCCCATAGGTTCACCTTCCTTATTACGGAAGTCGTCCAGATAGACCACCACGGCGCCGTCGCTTTCGCTGGCGATACCGCGCTTAAGCAGATCGTCCACAATTCCGGGCAGCATATCGTTGTACAGGCTTTCCCCCATAATATGCTGCGGCTTCAGGGTGACATTCAGGCGATCGTAGTTGCGCTGGTTCTGCGCCATCGAGATCTCGACCAGCTTGCGCCACATCTTGCGACACCATTCGTCCCCCTGCTGCAGGCGAACCACATACTGGCGAGCGCGGCGGGCGAACGCTTCATCGTCGTCATAGCGTTTTTTCGCCGCCCGGTAGAAACCTTCAAGGTCGGAAAGCGAAATATCATCGCGGCTTTCAGCCTGTTCCAGAAAGGCAATCAGCATCCCGAACTGAGTGCCCCAGTCGCCGAGATGGTTAGCGCGAATCACCTTATGGCCCAGGAAGGTCAGGGTACGTACCGAAGCGTCGCCGATAATGGTCGATCGCAAATGCCCGACGTGCATCTCTTTCGCCACGTTCGGCGACGAGTAGTCCACCACAATGGTCTGCGGCGCCACGCGCTCCACGCCCAGCCGCGGATCCGCCAGTGCCGCACTCAGGCGGTTCGCCAGCCAGTCGGGATTCAGAAAAATATTAATAAACCCCGGGGCCACAACCTCCAGCTTCGCAATAACGCCATCGTCATTGGCCCGACTTTCAATATAATTAGCCAGCTCAGCCGCCATTTCCACAGGCGTTTTACCATTCTGCTTCGCCACGCCCATAATACTATTGACCTGATAGTCACCAAAATTATGGCGAGCCGAAGGACGTACAGAGACTTTCTGAAAGCTATTCAAAAACAATGCCTGAAATGCCTGCTCAAGCTTATTATTAAGGATATTCCTAACATCCATGAATACGATTCCTCTTGTTGAGTGAGAGGACCCTGAAAATATAATCCAGTGATTCTAAATACCGTCAGTATTTAAAAAAATACTCTCAATGTCATTTAGTGCTAAGGATATCGATAACCGAATGATAAAGCTGTTGGGGGGTGGTTCCGGCAACGGGTGCAATAAAGATAGTATCGTCGCCCGCTACCGTTCCCAGGATCCCCTTTGCCTTTCCGCAGGAGTCCAGCAGCCGGGCAATAAGTGGTGCTGCGCCAGGCATGGTATGAGTGACAACCACGGTATCATTGGCGGCGATATCCAGAATAGAACTCTTTAAGGTGGCATCCGTCGTTGGCACGCCCAGCTCCACCGGCAGGCAATACACCATCTCCATTTTAGCATTGCGGGTACGCACGGCGCCGAAATTCGCCAGCATGCGTGACACCCTTGACTGATTAATATGGATAAATCCTTTATTTTTAAGATACTCAACTATTTCGGACTGAGAACCAAAACTTTCTTCCTTGAGCATCTGGCGAAATATTTTTTCCAGCTCCTGCTTATCTGTTCTATCTCTCATACTCCGCTAACCTCGCTAAGATACTTAGAAAGTTGTTTAAGACTAATCCTGGTATTATGCCCTGTAATAATTACCAGACAAGCGTGGAATTAAAACTGCCAATGACGAATTTTTATCACGGAACAAATAACGCTATTTTATTTAACCTCCCATATACATTTTTCGGCACGAAATGCGAAGATCCTTGATCCGATTCGCTTCACAGCCCTGAAACTGGCCGTTATTTTGTTTCTGGATGCTATTTACTCATGAAAAAAAATTATGTATGAAATAAAAATATTTCAATAACAAGGTAATAATTTCCCCATGCAAGCGAATAGATATGCTGTCATTTGTCATACTTATGGGGTTTTACTCTATTACTCCCCAATAGTTACCCGTATCAACAGCAAAAAAATGGGGTTACCGCCTGTAGCCGTAACCCCATTTTGGGTTATTTAACGCACATCACGTGGTAGATGCCGTCTTCTTTTTCCGCCCCTTCGGTCTCATGCTCGAAGCCGGGAAAAGTGTCATCCCACGCCTGTAGCGCTTTCAGATAGGCGATCTGTGGACTCTCTTCGTCACCGAAGTTCTCGCCGGACATCAGCATCGGGATTCCCGGCGGATAAGGGATAACGGAGTTCGCTGCCGTGCGACCCGCCAGGTCAAAGATGGATACCAGCTCCACGTTATCCTTAACCAATTGGGTGTAGGCTTCACGCGGCAGCATATCGATCTGCGGCAGCATTGAGTAGGCCTTATTCAGCTGTTCACTCGGGTTGTGCTGCTTCAGGAAGTCCATCATGCGATCGCCCAGCTGCTGCATGGTCATTCCGCGATACACCTCCGGCGCGCTCTCAACCAGCGATGGCAGAACCTCTTCCAGCAGCGCATCGGCATCATAATGACGTTTAAAGGCCATCAGGCTGTTCATCAGCGTGACCCACTTACCTTTAGTGACCCCCATAGAGAACAGGAACATCACCTGGAAGTCAGTGGTACGAGTCGGCACAATGCCCAGGCTTGAAAGATACGCGGTGACCAGCGCAGCCGGCACGCCATTCTCCTGGAGCGAACCGTCGTCATTCAGGCCTGGGGTCAGCAGGCTGACCTTAACCGGATCCAGCATCACCCAGTCTTCATCCAGATCGCTGAAGCCGTGCCAGCGGTCTTCCGGACGCAGCTTCCAGCAGGCCTGTTCAGTAGTCAGCAGGGAAAGCGGCGCATCGGCAAAGTCATAGCGCTCGCCGGTGGCGGGGTCGGTCACCACTTCCGCATTCCAGGGTTTAAAGAACCAGTCATGATTCTTCTCTGCCTCGTGATAAGCGCGCGCTACCGCCTGACGGAACTCCACGGCCTCTTCGATCACTTCCGTGGTCAGGTTAACGCCCTGCCTACCGTCCATCATCGCGGCAGCCACGTCGTTGGAAGCGGCAATGGAGTACAGCGGCGAGGTGGTGGCATGCATCATATATGCCTGGCTGAACTGCGCCGGTTTAATGTTGCCGCGACCTTCACGGATATGGATATAAGAGGCCTGCGACAGCGCATTCAGCAGTTTATGGGTCGAATGGGTCGCAAACAGCGTAGGCTGATCTGCAGTATGCTCGGCTTTATCGCCGCGCATGGCGTGGAACCCTTTATAGATTGGGTTAAAGCGTGAGTAACCGAACCAGGCTTCATCGAAGTGGATACGGTCGCAGCTCTCTCCCAGCAGCGTCTGCACGGTATCACCGTTATAGATCAGACCGTCGTAAGTACAGTTGGTCACCACGCTGTAAGACGGGCGCGGATTTTTCGCTTCGCGAGCGAAACGGCTCTCTTCGATCTGGCGAGAGATAGCCTCGCGGGCCATCTGTTTTTTCGGGATCGGCCCGATAATGCCGTAGGCGTTACGGGTCGGGGTCATGTATACCGGACGAACCCCGGTCAGCATCAGCCCCTGTTCAATGGACTTATGGCTGTTACGGTCGCAGATCGCAATGTCTTCATCGGAGCAGCAGGCCTGCATGATGGTACGGTTGGCCCCGGAGGTTCCGACTACCAGCGAATAGGAGCGATCGGCGCCGAAGACCCGGGCGATATATTTTTCACTTTCGCCGAAAGCGCCGGTGTGATCCAGCATTGAGCCCAGGCTGGCGCGTTCAATGCCCATATCGGTACGGAAGATGTTCTCTCCGTAGAAGTCGAAGAATTTACGGCCTACCGGCGTTTTACAGAAACCGATACCACCCTGATGACCCGGCGCTGACCAGGAGTACTCTTTCTCTTTGGCATACTCCATCATTGCGGCCATCAGCGGCGGCATAATAGTTTTTTCATAGCGAGCGACGGCTGCCTGCAAACGACCCACAATAAAGTCGGTGGTATCATCCAGTACCAGGAAGGTTTCAGTCACTTCGCTCATCACTTCCGCAGTAACGGAGCGGTTATCCTGATGAGAGTTGATCAGCAAAAAGACCGGTGCCTTTTCATGGCGTATACGCAGATGGCGCAGCAGAGACAGGACATTCTGTTCCTGCTGAGGGAGCCACTCCACCATAATGCAGTCGATAGAAGCGGTAGAGGTAACATAGGTCTCTGCTTCTTCATAGGTTGGGGTAAATTTTACATGCTCGCCTTTATTGGTCAGCGACGTAACAATCTGATCGATGGTTTCTTCGAGCGGTGTAAGCGGTTTGGCATGGCGGCTAATGGCGCCCCCCGCAACAACTAAATAGTTCTTATCACACATAAAGACCTCGTGACGATTTTATATATCTATATTTGGCTAACTTATGTTTATTATTTTTCGCATTGTTATGGCACCTGGCGCGAACGCCTTAATACAATCTATCTGACCTGTGTCGGATAAACGCCAGGCTGTATTCAAGCCATCATGAGAAAACGTTCTGTTCGGAAAATGAAGATAAAGCAAAATAAAAGAGTTTACCAGACCAAAAAAATCAGAAAATGACCAGATAAGATAACCATTATCGCACCATGAATTTTTATCTGTAATAAAACGGCTACAGGCAAATTAATATTCTAAAAAAAATCGGCCTTTAAATCACGGTAAAAAAACAGCACAAATAGCATATTATATTGATTTATAAGAATATATTTCCACAACACCTTCCCCAATCGGTATCAAGAAAACGTACTATTCATTTGTTTTTAAAAAGAGTTTACGGCCAGGCAATCAACTCACTCGCCACACAATATCAAAGTTGACTTTCCCCTCGAATTAAATACTATGCAGCTACACAAGTTTTGCGCCGCAGAATATTAAGCCAGGAAATAAAGATAATTACTCAATCCATGAGTAATGACCACCTGTATTTCAAACTGGAGCCCTTTACCCCGGATAATAATATTTATTACCCGCGAGTGAATTTAAATTTATTCAGAGGTACTTCTCTCGCCTTCTGAAAACAATAAGCAGGAGAACAGATATGGCCACAAACTCGAAGAAAATGGGGGTCGTTGACCTGACCATTTTAGTTGCCGTCAATATGATGGGTTCGGGAATAATTATGTTGCCCGCCAGCCTGGCCGAAACTGGCGCGATTTCCGTACTGTCATGGGTTATCACCGTGCTGGGAGCAATGTGTATCGCCTACACCTTCGCCAAGTGCGGCGCCTACTGTAAGCGTTCGGGCGGTATGTCGGCCTATGCCGCCGAAGCCCACGGCAAATCATCTTTCTTTATCGCTTCTTATACCTACTACGTCTGTCTGGTGATTAGCTGCGTGGCCATCGCCGTTTCTGCGGCAGGTTATCTGGCCCCCTTCTTCCCGTGGATTAAAACCTCGCCCATGCACACTTTTGTCACCGTGGTCGCGATTCTGGTCGTGACCATGGTAGCCAACTTCAAAGGGCCGAAGATTACCGGGCGCATTTCCGGGATCACCGTCTGGGGAATAATTATTCCGGTAGCGGGTCTGTCGGTACTTGGCTGGTTCTGGTTCGATCCGTCTATCTTTAAAGCCGCATGGAACCCGCATCATATGTCCACCGGCAGCGCAATCTCTTCCGGTATCTCTCTGACCCTGTGGGCCTTCCTGGGTGTGGAATCTGCCGGTGCTAACTCCGACACGGTGGAAAACCCGGAGAAAAATGTACCGCTGGCCTGCCTGTTCGGTACCGGATTCGCCGCTGTGGTTTATATCGCCTCAACCTCTGTGATTCAGGGTATTATCCCGAACGAGGTGCTGGCCACTTCGGATGCACCTTTCGGCCTGGTCTTCTCCATGATGTTTAACCCGATTGTGGGCCAGGTTGTCACCGCTCTTGCTGTTACCGCCTGTATCGGTTCGCTGCTGGGTTGGCAGTTTACCAATGCCCAGGTTTCTAAAGCAGCGGCGGATGACCACCTGTTCCCGGCTATCTTCAGTAAAATCAGCAAAGACGATGCGCCTGTCGCCGGGATGCTGATTATGCTGGTACTGGAGCTACTGCTGGCCACCATGACCATCTCCCCGAACCTGCTTAAACAGTTCAACATCCTGCTGAACCTGGCGGTCTTTATCAATATGGTGCCTTATGTCCTGTCCATGACCGGCCTGCAGGTGATGCTGCGTAAAAACCACGTGACCCAGAAGCAGTACTATGCCGCTTCCGCTATGGGCACCGCGGCGGTGGTCTACAGTATCTATGGCGTCTATGCCTGCGGCGTCGAAGCAGTATTCGGCGGTACCATCATCACCATGATCGGTTATATCTTTTACGGCTTCCTTGCCGGTCGTGATACTGAAGAGCGCATCAGCCACTCTCATTGATGACCTTGAATGTTTACCGGCCACCTTCATCGCTTGCGGTGGCCGGTTATTCCCTTCCCCCACACTCGCTTCATTAACACATTGCTCCAACATTAGTTTAATCAACAGAACATTTATGTTTTGTTGTGGAAAAATTCAGGATAATAAAATAGTCTGTTAGCAATTATTGCCACACTGAATGAGGGAATTATGAAAAAAGCGACTTTACTGCTCGCTGGCCTGATGGCGCTGGCTTCAGGTAACGCGCTGGCGGCGGATAACGCGCAGCAGCAGGACCCCAGCAAGCAACCGCTGGAAAAAGTGGCCCCGTATCCGAAAGCGGAAAAAGGAATGACCCGCCAAGTGATTTGGCTGCCGAAGCAGGAAAACGAGCACGACTACAAAGTCGAGCTGATGATTGGTAAAACCATGGAAGTGGACTGCAACACCCGGGGTCTGGGCGGCAAGCTGGAGACGAAAACGCTCTCTGGTTGGGGCTATAACTATCTGGTCATCGACAAGCTGACCGGCCCGGTCTCCACCATGATGGCCTGCCCGGACGGCACCAAAAAGCAGGCTTTTGTCACCGCACATCTGGGCGACAATGCCCTGCAGCGCTATAACAGCAAGCTGCCGCTGGTGATCTACGCGCCGAAAGACGCTCAGGTGAAATTCCGCATCTGGAAAGCGGAAGAAAAAGTGCAGGACGCACAGCCGCAGTAACACTCAGGCTGCCGCGCCATGCGGCAGCCTTATCCTCTATTCCGCGCCGGAAACGCTCAGCAGCGTATCGATAAGCGACGTGCCAAACATGGCGCCATGGGTCAGCCCCGGATACGATTTATAGCTTGCCTTTACCCCTTTTCCGGAAAGAATCTGCGCCAGCCGTGCATTTCTGTCCTGCCCGTCTTCACCGCGTAGCTCCGGGCGATCGCTATTGCTATTGCCATCTCCTTCCATCAGCTTTAGCGTGCGGGCATCAAATGCTGTTCCCGAAAGTCGCTGCGCCTGACGCAACATCATGTCGCCGCCCCACCCCAGCGACGGGCTGGCCGCATAGTAATGGCGGAAGCTTTCCGGCGCCTGATACAGCGTTTCCAGCACAAACAACCCGCCGAAGGAGTGGCCCCACAGACTGCGCTGTTGATGACTAACGGCGGCCTGCTTTTCCGCCCAGGGAATAATCTGCGACATCAGCAACTGACGAAACGCCTTGCTGTGCCCGCCTTTATGACCGTGTATACGCGGCGCCGATTCGCTGCCGGGATCGGGCGTGTAATCCCACGCTCTGGAGGAGACGTCAAAGGGCAGCGGCGTCTGGTATCCCACTGCTACCAGCACCGGCGGATGCGCGGCACTCATGCGCTGCAATAATTTATCATCAAGCCGCGCCATTGCGGCGTTGCCGTCAAGCATATAGAGCGCCGGATAACCGCCAGCAGGCGCCGCCGCTTTGGGAATACCCACCCACACTTTGTAATGGCGCTGACCGTCAACGGAGTCGAAGATAGCACTACGGAAGCGGTACCACTCAGAGCCGGTGTCGGCAATATTGGGCCCCAGCGGCTTCAGTTGCGGCTTTGCCTGCCCGGCTGCGGCTGTCAGTAGCAGTATCGCGGGTAAGCACCACGCCAGCATAACGCGTAATGACACACTCTCTCCTTTCACTTCGATCAACGCCGCTCACCCTCAGGTCGCAGCCATATGGCAAAAAAATATACCGACTTTGCCAGAGCGCCGCAAACCCAGTCTCCGGGAAAATAACCGTAAAAACGGCAAGGAATTTATTGTGTTAGAGGAATATCTGGGGCCGGTATCTGGCCGCGTCGGAGCTGTCTTCCCCCCTCACCCCGGCCCTCTCCCTAGGGGAGAGGGAGAATAATCCCGGTCTGCCATTCAGCCCCCTCTCCCCTTTGGGGTGAGGGGAAAGGTTTAATTGCTGTAGTTATAGGGCTTGCCGATGTAAAACCCCTGGCAGTGATCGACTCCCATCTCGAACAGCATCCGCTGCTGCTCTTCGTTTTCCACATACTCCGCCACCACGGTCATCTCCCTGGCCCGGGCGATTTTACAGATAGATTCAACAATCATCTGATCGACCTTGTTGATCAGGATATCCTTCACGAAAACGCCGTCTATCTTGAGGATCTGAGCGGTAATATTGCGCATTCGTTCGTAATTGGACTGACCGGTGCCAAAATCATCAATGGCGATCTTCACGCCGTGCTCCACCAGCCTGCTGATATTATTCATGGCGTTTTCCGAAGAGAGTATGCCCTGCTCTTCGGTAATTTCCAGAATCACCCGCTCGGCGCTAATACCATAGCGCGCCATCAAATCGATAAAATGCCCGGCAACACCTTCATGGAACAGCGTGGCCGGCATGATATTAATCGACACCGTATCGCCAACGTGGTCGTCCAGCATCGACATGCTCTTTTCGAATACCGCAGAGTCAAACTCGCAGGCGTAGTCGAATTCACGAATCACCGGCAAAAACACATCCGGCATGATAATCTGGCCGCCAATGCGCAGGCGCGATAGCAGTTCGTGATACACCACTCTTTCCCGGCTGGTAATCGGCTGAGCGTAGATTTCAATATCCCGGTTTTCAATGGCAGCCTTCACGCTCTTAATCATCTGAATCGACTGAGCCATTTCATCGTCCAGATTGCGCATGCTGCTGTTAATGCAGTGGGGCGCCTTCACCACTTTGTTCACTTCAGAGAACCAGGCAAGCCGCTCCACAAAAGGAATCAGCGGCGTCTGACCGTCAATATCCCCCCAGGAAAGCCGGTAATCGATATCCAGTTTATCGCCCTTCCACAAAATGCTCAGACTGGAGAGCAGACTGTACAGCTCATGAATACGCGGCTCATGCTCGCCGTTCACCAGGCAGATCAGTTGGTTGCCGGTAATGTCATAAACCTGAATATCACAGCCGAACTCCTCATAAATGCTCTGCGATAGAATTCCCTTCACCCAGGTCACTACGGCAGTACCGTAATACTTCTCAAAGACGGCAATATTGGAGAAGGCGATACGGCAGATACAGGTGCCCCCGGTTTCCGCCACGCTGTTTTCCAGAGCGCGCATATTCGGCAGCCGGGTCAGGGGATCAATGCGGGAATAGAGCTGTGTTTGATTCATCTGCTGCTCATACTTACGGCGATTGACGGCAAGATAGTGAAGCGCGATAGCAAACACGATGATCATCGACATCAGACATGCCAGCACGCTGTCGTCGCTATACATCGAAAAGAAGACCTGATTAGACGCCATCATCACATAAATCGCGATGCTCCATAGGATCTCGGTCAGACGTGGATTCTGGTGCAGAACGCCATAAATAAAGAGCAGGAACACAAAGGGCATCAGATAGCCCACAAAAGCCCCGGACACTTCCGCCTGCCAGAACAGCAGGATGCTTGCCAGGCAGAGCGCGGCCCAACGGATATCGCGTTGATTGTGATTTTCACTATTCCATAACCGTTTCACACTGAAACGACGACCGTCGCTGAATAAAAAGCGCTGCAGGTTATAGAAGAAGGGGTTCATCACCACCAGGGCCAGCACCAGATACTGATAGCTAACCAGGTTAAAGGCGACTCCCTTAACGTAGAAGTAGGGCGCCAGCGCTGGCGGAATCGGGAAGATCATACCGCTCAGACACATCAATCCCCGACTCAGTAGCGGGCAGATAAAACAAAACAGCACCACGCGCTTAATGGTGTTAAAGCGTAGAAAACCGGCATTCCAGCGTCGGCCAAGCCGCCAGTGCAGTAGCAGTACGGCGACTGCCGATGGCAGCAGAATACAGAACGACAGCAGCATTGCGGCAAAGGGCTTCACATCCTGATACTGAATCCAGCTACTGGCGCTGTAAGCGACCATCAGCGGCAACAGCGCCGTTTCCCCCAACAGAATGATCTGAGTAATCACCCATGAGTAAGGCAGATACAGCATATAGATCTGCCAGCCGTCCACGGAGACGGTAGGTGATATGGCGCGCAGAAGGTAAATCGCCAGCATGTTAATCAACGTCAACGCCAGTAGCCGCGGCACAGTGCCGGAATAGCCTTTAAGCCTCATCATTCACTCCCCCGAAACTGGCGTTTGGATAAATACATCTGCATATCGGCCTCATTCAGCGCCGCTTCGAAAGTGGTTTCCGAATGCAGCGCCGCCAGACCATAACTGGCGGAAAGCGCAACGTCGGGTTCAAACATCGTGATATCCCGGGCGATTTTGTCCATCTTCTCGCGAACGCTGTGAAGGTTATCGGTCGCAAAAAGAATCACGAACTCATCGCCTCCCAGCCGTACCGCATGGTCGGTCCGGGCGCGAATATTGCAACTGATACAGCGGCCTACGTGCTGTAGCGCCCTGTCGCCACACAGGTGTCCCCAGGTATCGTTAATCAGCTTAAAGTCATTGCAGTCCATCACCACCAGGACATGACTTCCCGTTAGCTTCCGTTTCTGCACATTCAGGTATGCCCGGTTATACAGGCCAGTCAATGAATCTTTGTACCTGGCCGAAGCCTCTATCTTCACCCGCCGGTGATGCAGCAGCGTCATCACGATAAAGCCCAGGATCAGCATCACCCCGATGGAGGTATCTACGGAGCCGTCGTGCGAAAAAAAGTAGCGCCAATGATTAACCGAAACCCGCACCCGGTATTCGCCGTTAATCGAGGCATCGCTGTAATCCGCGTGTACCAGGCCGCCGCTGACCGGGATCAGGACGCCATGGTGGTCGATAATACTGACATTCAGATAGTGCTCTACATGACCCTCCCCCATCGCCCGGTTAATCATCTCCCTGACGTCGGACAGGCTGTAGTCAAAGCACATAATGCCGATCACATCGTCTTCCGTTTTCCGGGAAGATTGATCGTAAACCACATGTTGAACGCTCATAATGGAGCGCTCGCCGTTAAGATATTGATGCACCCGATCGATATGGCCGGTAATAGCCCGTGAAGCGTCTTGTAACTTGCGAAACAGAAAACCACCGGAATGTTCGGCGTGTAGCATGCCGTAGCGTTCCGCCACCTCCTGGCGAAAACGATACTTTTCCAGGCTCTGCTGGCCGGGGAAATAGATGTAATCGCCCAAGGCGGAGATAAAGTAGCGGGGATATTTATTGGAATAGGACGACGCGCTCTGCTCCAGGCGATACGCTTCATCAATAGAGCGCGCCACCAGCCAGGCTTTCTTCGTTACCGGCCCTAGCGACTGTAGCGAGCCTTCCAGCCCGTGCTTATTGGGGGAGTTCCCATCCAGATTAAAGCCATACAGCCCGGAGGTCTCGTCGTGTTCGTCATACGCCATCTCACCCCGGGCACCGTGGAAGGCGCTACGCAGCAGCAGCACGGAAACCGCATCCGAGAAGTTCTCGTTGCGGTTAAAATCTTCCGCGATATCTTTCGCTATCGCCTGTGCGGCAATATCGGCCAGATCGCTCTGGTGGCGCCACGATATATTCGTCAGAACCATAAAGATCAGGAAAAAAATCAGCGTTGCGCCAATATTGAAATTGGCATTATTTATTTTTAATAACACGCTGTTATTTCTGAACTCAATAACTGGAAAGTAATTTGCTATACCAGACAACATTATTAACTTTTATTACCTGAATGCTAATTAATATCCCAAAAAAATTAACATTCTGTTTTTTAGAATGACAAATAGCCTTGCCGCCATTTGCACGTTAAAATACGGTCACGCTGACGCGCAGGCACAGCACTGTGCCGCGTCCGGACGCGGAATAAATGAAAAATCACTATCGTATTCAGGGTATAAGCGCGATTCAGGGCATCCCGTTCACCGGGAACGTAGCGTTGTGTTAAGTCGGGAAAATTCCTGGACCGGCGCGCGAGTTTAAATGGTTATTAAACGGAACAGAAGAAATTAAAAAATCAAAAACAATAGCTGAAACCTATGAACAGAATAATAATCACCTGCGGCATGACACCTTTTTGATTTTAAATATAAACCAGGAAAACCATCGTTCGCATACGCCTCTCAGAAAATGTCATTCTTTCCTGCCCCGCTAAAAACCCCGACAACACCAGGTAATTGCGCTATACTTTCGCCACTTTTGGCCCTCTGCACCGTTTTTAACGCTGAGTTGCCATTTTTTCTCATTTTTCATGCTGATAGCGAGGACAAAGCATGTCACTGCCAAACTGCCCCAAGTGCCACTCTGAATACACCTATGAAGATAACGGTATGTACATCTGCCCGGAATGTGCCTGGGAGTGGAACGACGATCCGGCGGCTAGCGAAAGTGATGAGCTGGTTGTAAAGGATGCAAACGGTAATCTGCTGACCGATGGCGATAGCGTCACTGTAATCAAAGATTTAAAAGTAAAAGGCAGCTCCACGCCGCTGAAGATAGGTACAAAAGTGAAAAATATCCGCCTGGTGGAAGGCGATCACAACATCGACTGCAAAATTGATGGTTTCGGCCCAATGAAGCTCAAATCCGAATTTGTGAAGAAGAACTAATTTCTATCCGCCAGGCGCGTCTGCCGCCTGGCTTAGCGCTGCGCCACCTGCCAAACTTTCTCTGTTTCCGTCACACAGAGGTGTCCACCATGGCACTGATACCCTATATCACCTTTTCCGGCTCCTGCCGGGAAGCAATCACCTTTTATCAGAAGGCGCTGGACGCCGAGATTCTCTACAGCATGACCTTTGCCGAAATGCCGCCGCGTGAAAGCGGCGAACAGCAGGAAGGCTGTGCCGCAACCGTAAAAATGGCGCCGGACGATATTCTGCATGCCAGCCTGCGCATCGCCGGGTGTGAAATCATGATTAGCGACGGCGCCGCGGATAATATTCCCCACCACGGCTATGCCCTGAACCTGATGACCACCGATGTGGAAGAGGGTAAACGCTGGTTTCAAAACCTGGCGGTGGGCGGTCATATCACCATGCCCTGGCAGGAGACCTTCTGGGCCTTCGGATTCGGTATGGTCACCGATCGCTTCGGCATTCACTGGATGGTGAATATTGCTAAACCGGCGGAGTAAGCGCTAATTCGCTCCGCCTGGCAGCCCGCCTGACCGCGGGCTTTCCCCCCTCCGTCATCCAACCGTCTCCGATTCTTCATCATACAGACACACAGGGTTAACCAAACCGTCATTTTCTCCCGGCACCATGAGTCAAACTTCAAGGAGGCCGGGATATGCAAACGATTATCCGCGTCGAAAACCTACGCAAAACCTTCAATCAGAATCGGGCGCTGCACGATGTCTGCCTGACTATTAACCGGGGCGAAATGGTCGCCCTGCTCGGGCCGTCCGGTTCCGGTAAATCCACCCTGCTACGCCACCTGAGCGGCCTGATTACCGGCGATAAACAGAGCCATTCGCATATTGAGCTCCACAAGCGCACGGTACAGCGTTCGGGCCGCCTTGCCAGCGACATCCGCCGCAGCCGCGCCGGTACCGGCTACATCTTCCAGCAGTTCAACCTGGTCAATCGCCTGTCGGTGATGGACAACGTCCTGATCGGCGCCCTGGGTTCTACGCCCTTCTGGCGCACCTGCTGCCGCTGGTTCAGTACCGAACAAAAGCAGCAGGCGCTCCAGGCCCTGACCCGGGTCGGCATGGCGCACTTCGCCCACCAGCGGGTCTCCACCCTTTCCGGCGGACAACAGCAGCGCGTCGCCATCGCCCGGGCGCTGATGCAGAAGCCGCAGGTGATCCTGGCCGACGAGCCTATCGCCTCGCTGGATCCGGAATCGGCACGCATCGTCATGGAAATTCTACACGACATTAATCGCAAGGAAGGGATCACCGTGGTAGTGACGCTGCACCAGGTGGAGTACGCCCTGCGCTACTGTCGCCGCATCGTCGCGCTGCGCCAGGGACACATTTTCTACGACGGCGCCAGCCAGACCTTCAACCACGAACATATCAATCATCTCTACCGCAGCATTGACCGCATTGAAGCCAATGCGGCTGCGGCCTGATTGCCACGGGAAGGAAAAGTTATGAATAACAAAATGGTCACCGCCCTTGCCTTCACCAGCCTGTTCAGCGTGACCAGTCTGCTGATGCCGGTCCAGGCTAATGAACCTGATGCGCTGAACTTCGGCATTATCTCTACCGAATCCCAGCAGAACCTGAAATCGCAGTGGCAGCCTTTTCTGAAAGATATGGAAAAGCAGCTGGGCGTGAAGGTGAACGCCTTCTTCGCGCCGGATTACGCGGGCATTATCCAGGGCATGCGCTTTAACAAGGTGGATCTCGCCTGGTACGGCAACCTGTCGGCCATGGAGGCGGTAGACCGCGCGGGCGGTCAGGTATTTGCCCAGACGGTGGCCGCCGATGGTTCGCCGGGCTACTGGAGCGTGCTGATAGTCAACCAGAAGAGCCCGATCAAAAACCTGGATCAACTGCTGGCCCAGCGTCAATCGCTGACCTTCGGCAATGGCGATCCCAACTCTACCTCCGGCTTCCTGGTCCCCGGTTACTACGTGTTCGCTAAACACCATGCCGCGGCCAGTGACTTTAAGCGCACGGTGAATGCCAACCATGAAACCAACGCGCTGGCGGTCGCCAACGGCCAGGTAGACGTGGCGACCAATAACACCGAAAACCTCGATCGTCTGAAGGTCACCGCACCAGAAAAATATAAGCAGCTACGGACGATCTGGAAGTCGCCGCTGATCCCAGGCGATCCCATCGTCTGGCGCAAAAACCTGCCCGAAGGCACCAAAACCAGGGTACGCGACTTCTTTCTGGGTTACGGCAAAACGCCGGAACAGCAGCAGGTGCTGAAAGGGCTGGGCTGGGCGCCGTTCCGCGCATCCAGTGACCAGCAACTGGTGCCCATTCGCCAGCTCACGCTGTTTAAAGAGGTACAGAGCGTGAAGAACAACAAGGGGCTCAGCGAATCCGAACGCGCCAGCAAGCTGGAAACGCTCCAGAAGCAGCTCGATGCGCTGGAAAGTCAGGCTCCGCGTGAAACCGCAAGCGCTCAGTAACGGGAGATAACGATGCACAGCCAAAGCATGACTCTGAATCCCCCCAAACGCAGCGCTTTTTCGCTTATCGGCTGGGGCCTGGTGCTGGCGGTTCTGGCCGCCTCCTGGCACGGTGCCGAAATGGCGCCGCTGACCCTGATACAGGACGGCGGCAATATGGCGACCTTCGCCGCCGACTTCTTCCCGCCTGATTTCAGCCAGTGGCCGCTCTACCTTGAAGAGATGTTGGTGACGCTGCAAATCGCGGTGTGGGGCACGGCACTGGCGGTGGTGCTTTCCATCCCCTTCGGCCTGATGAGCGCCGAAAATATCGCCCCGTGGTGGATTTACCAGCCGGTACGCCGCCTGATGGACGCCTGCCGCGCCATTAACGAAATGGTGTTCGCCATGCTGTTTGTCGTCGCCGTGGGTCTTGGCCCGTTCGCCGGGGTGCTGGCGCTGTTTATCCACACCACCGGCGTGCTCTCCAAGCTGCTTTCCGAAGCGGTGGAGGCCATCGACCCCGGCCCGGTGGAAGGGATCCGCGCCACCGGCGCCAATAAGCTGGAAGAGATTCTCTACGGCGTTCTGCCCCAGGTCATGCCGCTGCTGATCTCCTACTCCCTGTATCGCTTTGAGTCCAACGTCCGTTCCGCCACGGTGGTCGGCATGGTGGGCGCGGGCGGTATCGGCGTCACCCTGTGGGAAGCCATTCGCGGCTTTCAGTTCCCCCAGACCTGCGCCCTGATGATTGTCGTTATCGTCACCGTCAGTCTGCTCGACTTCCTGTCGCAGCGGCTGCGTAAGCAGTTTATCTGACCCGAAAGGAGCCTGTGCGATGAACCTATCCAGACATCCGACCACTTACCCCACCCGTTATCAGGAAATAGCCGCCCGGCTGGAGCAGGAGTTAAGCCACTACCGCTGCGGCGACTGGCTACCCGCCGAACAGCAACTGGCAACCCGCTTCGGGGTGAATCGCCACACCCTGCGCCGCGCCGTAGACCAACTGGTGGAGCGCGGCTGGGTACAGCGCCGTCAGGGGGTTGGCATTCTGGTGCTGATGCGCCCGTTTGACTACCCCCTGAATGCCCGGGCGCGCTTTAGCCAGAATCTGCTCGACCAGGGCAGCCATCCAACCAGCGAACGCCTGCTTTCCGTGTTGCGCCCGGCCTCCGGTCCGGTGGCTGATGCTCTGGGCGTGGCGGAAGGGCGCGACATTATCCACCTGCGCACTCTGCGCCGGGTCAATGGCGTCGCCCTGTGTCTGATCGATCACTACTTCTCCGATATCGCCTGGTGGCCCAGCCTGCGTGAATTCACCAGCGGTTCGCTGCACGACTGGCTGGAAGCGCGTCTCGACATCCGCCTGATCCGCCATCAGACGCGGATTAGCGCCCGCCGGGCCCAAGCTAAAGAGAGCCGGATGCTGGAGATCCCTAATCAGGCGCCGCTGCTCTGCGTGCGCACCCTTAACCATCGTGAAGGCGCGCACAGCGTGGCGGAATACTCCGTCAGCCTGACCCGCGCCGACATGATCGAATTCACCATGGAGCACTGAATGAATCCGCAATCTGCTACCCCCCTGCGCCAGCGCTGGATGGCGGTACTGGCCCACAGCCAGCCACGGGAACTGGCCGAACGCTTCGCCGCGCTGAATATCACCCCGGATTACGAAGTTCTGCGCCAGGCCGAAACCGGGCTGGTGCAAATTCAGGGCAGGATAGGCGGCAGCGGCAATCCCTTCTTCGCCGGTGATGCCACCCTGACCCGCGCTGCGGTACGCCTTGGCAGCGGCCTCTGCGGCTATAGCTGGGTGCTGGGCCGCGACTGCCAGCACGCCGAACGCTGCGCTCTGGTAGACGCCCTGCTCCAGGAGAGCGCCCACCACGCCACATTGATGGAAACCCTGATTAACCCGCTGGAAGCCAGCCGCGACGCCCGCCTGCGCGAGCGTCAACGCAAGGTCGCCGCCAGCCGGGTCGACTTCTTTACTCTGGTACGCGGAGACAATGCATGACGTTAACCACCGCCTTTCCCCTGCCGGTGCAGGATGCCCAGCACTGCTTTCGTCGCCTGCTGAAAGCCATGAGCGAACCCGGTCTTGTGGTCAATCTGACGGCGCTCAAACACGGCTGGCCGCCGCTGGACATCGCCACCACCAGCGCCCTGCTAACCCTTGCGGATAACGATACGCCGCTATGGCTGTGCGATGCGCTGGGCAACGACATGGTGCGCCAGAATCTGCGCTTTCATACCAATGCGCCGCTGTGCGACACCCCGGAGCAGGCGCAGTTTGCCATCGCCGACGACAGCCTGAGCGTAGAGCAGCTACGGGCGTTGTCCCAGGGCAGTGCCGCCCGGCCAGAAAGCAGCGCCACCCTGGTGCTGCAACTCCCGGCCCTGAGCGGCGGCCTGATGCTGCGCCTGACCGGGCCCGGCATCGCCGATGAACGAATGATCGCCCCCGTTCTGCCGGAGCCGGTACTTCAGGAGCTGATTGAACGCCCGCAGCCGTTCCCGATGGGCATCGATCTGATTATCACCTGCGGCGAGCGGCTGCTGGCCCTGCCGCGCACAACCCATGTGGAGGTGTGCTGATGTACGTTGCCGTTAAAGGGGGCGAAAAGGCCATCGACGCCGCACACAAACTCCAGCAGGAGCGGCGGCGTGGCGATAGTAGCCAGCCCGAACTTAGCGTTGAACAGATAGAGCAGCAGCTCGGTCTGGCGGTGGATCGGGTGATGACCGAAGGGGGCATCGCCGACCGCGAACTGGCGGCGCTGGCCCTGAAGCAGGCGAGCGGCGACAGCGTCGAAGCCATCTTCCTGCTACGCGCCTACCGCACCACCCTGCCGCGCATCGCCGTCAGCCAGCCGCTGGAAACGGCCCGGATGCGCCCGGAGCGCCGGATTTCTGCCATCTATAAAGATATTCCCGGCGGCCAGATGCTCGGCCCCACTTACGACTACAGCCACCGGCTGCTGGATTTCAGTCTGCTGGCAGAAGGCAAAACGCCGAGCCCGGAGCCTGGCGACGCCAGCCCCGAACCCATGCCCCACGTCTTTAGCCTGCTGGCAGGCCAGGGGCTGGCAAAGCCGGAAGTGGATAACGGCGCACAGCCCGACGACGTGACCCGCCAGCCGCCGGTTTATCCCTGCTCGCGCTCTTCGCGCCTGCAACAGCTTACCCGCGGTGACGAAGGCTATCTGCTGGCGCTGGCCTACTCCACCCAGCGCGGCTATGGCCGCAATCACCCCTTCGCCGGGGAGATCCGCAGCGGCTACGTGGCGGTGGAGATCGTCCCGGAAGAGTTGGGTTTTCCGGTCTGCGTTGGCGAACTGCTGATGACCGAATGCGAGATGGTCAACGGCTTTGTGGCGCCAGAACAGGAACCGCCGCACTTTACCCGCGGCTACGGTCTGGTCTTCGGCATGGGTGAACGTAAAGCCATGGCGATGGCGCTGGTGGATCGCGCGCTTCAGGCGCCGGAATACCATGATCCGATCACCGGTCCGGCTCAGGACGAGGAGTTCGTGCTGGCCCACGCCGACAACGTTGAAGCGGCGGGCTTTGTCTCGCACCTGAAACTGCCCCACTACGTCGACTTCCAGGCCGAACTGGAACTACTCAAACGACTGAAAAGCGCAAGGGAGGCGAACAATGGCTGACGCACTGACCGGTTACAACTTTGCTTATCTCGATGAACAGACCAAACGCACGCTCCGTCGCGCCCTGCTGAAAGCAGTGGCGATCCCTGGCTACCAGGTGCCGTTCGGCGGGCGCGAAATGCCCATGCCTTACGGCTGGGGCACCGGCGGGATCCAACTAACCGCCAGCGTCATCGGCCCCCAGGACGTGTTGAAGGTCATCGATCAGGGAGCGGACGACACCACCAACGCGGTTTCGATCCGCAACTTCTTTAAGCGCGTGACCGGTGTGGAAACCACTGAATCCACCGCCGACGCCACGATTATCCAGACCCGCCACCGGATCCCGGAAGTGCCGCTTCAAGAGGATCAGATCCTTGTCTATCAGGTGCCGATCCCCGAGCCGCTGCGCTTTATCGAACCTCGCGAAACCGAAACCCGCACCATGCACGCGCTGGAAGAGTACGGCGTGATGCAGGTAAAGCTGTACGAGGACATCGCCCGCTTCGGCCATATCGCCACCACTTACGCCTATCCGGTGAAGGTGAACGCTCGCTACGTGATGGATCCCTCGCCGATCCCCAAATTCGATAACCCGAAGATGGACAGGATGCCAGCGCTGCAACTGTTTGGTGCCGGGCGTGAAAAGCGCCTGTACGCAGTACCGCCCTGGACCCGGGTGGAAAGCCTGGATTTCGACGATCACCCCTTCCAGGTACAAACCTGGGATGAACCCTGCGCCATCTGCGGTTCGCGCCACAGCTACCTGGACGAAGTGGTGCTGGATGACCAGGGCAACCGCATGTTCGTCTGTTCCGATACCGATTTCTGCCGCCAGAATAGCGAGGCCACGCGCTCATGACACCCCTGCTCTCCGTCAATAATCTGACCCATCTCTACGCGCCGGGTAAAGGCTTCAGCGATGTCTCCTTCGAACTGTGGCCCGGTGAAGTGCTGGGTATCGTTGGTGAATCCGGCTCCGGCAAAACCACTCTGCTGAAGGCCATTTCCGCACGGCTGCCTCCTCAGCGCGGCGAAGTCATCTTCCGGGGCGAGTCACTGTACGCCATGAGCGAAGCCGAACGCCGCCGCCTGCTGCGTACCGAATGGGGCGTGGTGCACCAGCATCCGCTGGACGGACTGCGCCCCGGCGTTTCGGCAGGCGGTAACATCGGCGAGCGCCTGATGGCCACCGGAGTGCGCCACTACGGCGATATCCGCGCCACCGCGCAGCGCTGGCTGGAATCGGTAGAGATCCCCGCCGCCCGCATCGACGAACTGCCCACCACCTTTTCCGGCGGTATGCAGCAGCGCCTGCAAATCGCCCGCAATCTGGTGACTCATCCGCAACTGGTGTTTATGGATGAGCCCACCGGCGGACTGGACGTGTCGGTACAGGCGCGCCTGCTCGACCTGCTGCGTGGCCTGGTGGTGGAGATGAACCTGGCGGTGGTGATTGTCACCCACGATCTGGGGGTGGCGCGGCTGCTGGCAGATCGCCTGCTGGTGATGAAACAGGGCCAGGTGGTGGAAAGTGGGTTAACCGATCGGGTGCTGGACGATCCTCATCACGCCTACACCCAGCTGCTGGTCTCTTCGGTACTGCAAAATTAAGAGGGCGCTATGAAAGCTTCGATACGGGTGGAAAACCTGAGTAAAACCTTCGTATTACATCACCAGAACGGCGTCCGCCTGCCGGTGCTGCGCAATGCCTCGCTGGAAGTGAACTCCGGCGAGTGCGTGGTGCTGCACGGCCATTCCGGCAGCGGCAAATCCACCCTGTTGCGCTCGCTGTATGCCAACTACCTGCCGGATACCGGGCATATCTGGATCCGCCATGAAGGCGGCTGGCTGGATCTGGCCTGTGCTCCGGCGCGGGAGGTGCTGGCGGTACGCCGCCGCACCATCGGCTGGGTCAGCCAGTTCCTGCGGGTTATTCCGCGCATCAGCACCCTGGAAGTGGTGATGCAGCCGCTGCTGGATCTGGGCGTTCCCCGTGAACAGTGTTCAGCACGCGCAGCCGCGCTTTTGAAGCGCCTGAACGTGCCGGAACGTCTGTGGCACCTGGCGCCGTCCACCTTTTCCGGCGGCGAACAGCAGCGGGTGAACATCGCCCGCGGTTTTATCGTCGATTACCCCATCCTGCTGCTGGATGAGCCGACTGCCTCGCTGGACGCCACCAACAGCGCCGCCGTGGTCGGCCTGATTGACGAAGCCAGAGCGCGCGGCGCCGCCATCGTTGGCATTTTCCACGATGCCGCGGTACGTCAGCGGGTGGCCGATCGCCTTCATACCATGACCAGCAGCGGGGAAACCGTATGATTATCAATAATGTAAAACTGGTTCTGGATGATGAGGTGGTGGCAGGCTCGCTGGAAGTGGCGGACGGCAAAATACGCAGCTTCGCCGATACCCCCAGCCGCCAGCCCGGCGCTCTGGACGGCGACGGCGGCTGGCTGCTGCCGGGCCTGGTGGAACTGCATACCGACAATCTGGACAAATTCTTCACCCCGCGTCCTAAAGTGGACTGGCCCGCCCATTCGGCCATGAGCAGCCACGACGCGCTGATGGTGGCGAGCGGCATCACCACGGTACTCGACGCCGTGGCGCTGGGCGATGTGCGCGACGGCGGCGACCGGCTGGAGAATCTGGACAAAATGATCGGCGCCATCGAACACAGCCAGCGGCTGGGAGTTAATCGCGCCGACCACCGTCTGCACCTGCGCTGCGAGCTTCCGCACCACACCACCCTGCCCCTGTTTCAGCAACTGGTCGGGCGGGCAGGCGTATCGCTGGTTTCGCTGATGGACCACTCGCCCGGCCAGCGTCAGTTCGCCAGTATCGAAAAATATCGCGAATACTATCAGGGCAAATATCAGCTCAGCGCCGAACAGATGGCGCACTATGAAGAAGAGCAGTTACGGCTCGCGGAGCGCTGGTCGCACCCCAACCGCCAGGCCATTGCCGCCGATTGCCGCGCGCGCGGCATTACGCTTGCCAGCCACGACGACGCCACCGCCGATCACGTGCAGGAATCCCACGATCTGGGCAGCGTGATTGCCGAATTCCCCACCACCCTGGAAGCCGCACAGGCATCGCGTCGCCACGGCCTTCAGGTATTGATGGGCGCCCCGAATATCGTGCGTGGCGGTTCTCATTCCGGCAATGTGGCGGCCCACCGGCTGGCGCAAACCGGGCTGCTGGATATTCTCTCTTCGGACTACTATCCCGCCAGCCTGCTGGATGCCGCCTTTCGCATCGCCGACGACCCCGAATCGGGCTGGCGACTGCCCCAGGCCATCCGTCTGGTGACCCGTAATCCGGCCCGGGCCATTAACCTGACCGACCGGGGCGAGCTGGCCGAAGGCAGGCGCGCCGACCTGGTGCTGGCCCACCGCATTGACGGCCAGATACGAGTCGGGAACGTCTGGCGCCAGGGGAGGCAGGTATTCTGATGACGCGACTCATCTGGCTTATCGGCCCTTCCGGCGCCGGAAAAGACAGCCTGCTGGCGGCCCTGCGCCATCAGCAGATACCAGAACTGCTGGTGGCTCATCGCTATATCACCCGCACGACGGACGCCGGTGGCGAAAACCATATCGCCCTGAGCGATGCCGAATTCAGCCAGCGCGCGGCCTGCGGCCTGTTCGCGCTGGCCTGGCAGGCCAACGGCTATCGTTATGGCTTAGGGATCGAACTGGATCACTGGCTGGCGGCGGGGATGAACGTGATCGTCAACGGTTCCCGCCAGCATCTTCCCCACGCTATGGAACGCTACGGCGCCAGGCTTCTGCCGGTGATGCTTCAGGTATCAAACGACGTTCTGCGTCGCCGTCTGGAAGCCAGAGGCCGGGAGACGCCGGACGCCATCGAACAGCGGCTGCGCCGCGCCAGCCATTTTGGGACACATCTGCCTCACTGCGCCATACTCAACAACGATGGCTCCCTGCAACAGTCGGCCACGGCATTAATTCAGCTAATTCGTCACGTACCGGAGGAAAAACGGAATGTCTGTTGAACTGCGTAGCGCCACTTTGAACGACTGGCAGAGCGTCTATGGATTAATCTGTGAACTGAAACAGCGGGAGTTCGACCGTGACGCTTTCCGCGCCGGATTTGCCGCGAATCTGCTCGACTCCCGCTTTCGCTACCAGTTAGCGCTACACAATGGGCACCCCGTCGCCATGGTGGGGCTGCATCTGCAATTCCATCTGCATCACGTTAACTGGATAGCCGAAATCCAGGAGCTGGTGGTGATGCCCCAGGGCCGGGGGCTGGGGATCGGCAAACGGCTGCTGGCCTGGGCAGAACAGGAAGCCCGCCAGGAAGGCGCTGAGATGATCGAACTTTCCACCAGCACCGGTCGCCAGGACGCGCATCGCTTCTACCAGCGCGAAGCGTACCAGCCGACCCACGTTCGCTTTACCAAAGCGCTTTAGGTGCCGCGCCATGAGCCTGAAGATTGTACTTAGCGGCACCGGCGATGCCCGCCAGGTCCCGGCCTTCGGCTGCCAGTGCGCCGCCTGCCAGCGGGCGCGCCGAGACCCGGCTTTCCGGCGCGGCCCCTGTAGCGGCACCGTGCAATTTAACGACAGCGTGACGCTACTGGACGCCGGTTTCCCTGATTTAATGGAGCGCCACCCCGCAGGCAGCTTCTGCCAGATACTGCTGACCCACTACCATATGGACCACGTCCAGGGACTGTTTCCCCTGCGCTGGGGCGTAGGCTCCCGCATTACGGTCTACGGCCCGCCAGACCCCGTCGGCTGCGACGATCTGTTTAAGCACCCCGGCCTTCTCGACTTCAGCCACACGCTCACCCCGTTCGTCGCCTTTACGCTTCAGGGGCTGAGGGTAACACCGCTACCCCTGAATCATTCGAAACTCACTTACGGCTATCTGCTGGAAAGCCCGCACGGCAGCCTGGCCTGGCTGTGCGACACCGCCGGGCTACCGGAAAAAAGCATGAAGTTTCTGGCCGCTAACCGGCCGGACGTAATGGTGATTGACTGCGCTTATGAACCCCGGTCAGAAACTCCACGCAATCACAACGATCTCAATACCGTCGTGGAGCTAAAGCGCCAGATAGCTGCGCCGCGAGTGGTGCTGACCCATATCGGCCACCACTTCGATCTGTGGATGATGGAGAACCCGCTGCCGGAAGGCATCGAAGCCGGATTCGATGGACAGACAATTTGCCTGGATTCGGCGGAGGTGCGGTCCTAACGCCAGCGCGCCTCGCTAAGCCGCCGCTCCTCTTCGCTTAACTGGCGACGTCGTTCGTCCAGCCGCCGCTGCTCTTCATCAAGCTGGCGCCGCTGTTCATCTATCTGGCGCCGTCTGTCGTCATACTGTCGCCCGTCGTCATAGCGGCGATTCTCGTCATCGCGCCAGCGCCCGTCGTCGTCGTTATAATCGCCATCGTTGCGATTACCGTTCAGCGCCCCGGCAATCGAATTAATCGCGTCGTTGACCACACTATCCAAATCGTCCGCCCGGGCGCTGGCGGAACTCATTCCAACCAGCGCCACCAGCAGCAGCGCACTATAACTTTTCATAGAAGACCACCCTGCCGTTAACCGGCTTTCACCCTACGCAACGGTCCGTCGGCGCAACAGCGGAGGAGTCTCAAAGCGGTTATTTATGGAACACCACGCTCTGTTCCAGCGGAATACGGTCCATTCGCAGTTGGTTGGCCCGGGCATCGGGATCTTCATAGCCGAAGGAGATGCCAAACAGCAGACGGTACTGGTCGGAAACGCCGAGGATTTCGCGCACGCTGTCGGCATGGAATCCCAGCAGAGTTTGCGGAATACCGGCATAGCCGCGGGCGGTCAGTGACAGCAGGAAGTTCTGCCCGTACATACCGATATCCCCGGCAACCCGCACGTTATCGCCAAACGACGGCATAAACAGAAACGCCACATGAGGCGCACCGAAAAAGGCGTAGTTGCGCAGTAGCGCCTGATGGCGACTGTCTTTATCTTCCCGGGCAATCCCCAGTACATCGTAGTACTGCTTTGCCTGCTCCTGGCTGCGGGCAAAGTAGTCGCCGTAAAAATCGGCGTAATCAAAGCTGAAATCAGGCGTCACTTGCCCCAGCTCATCATTGCGCAGCATTGCTTCGGTCAGCGCGCGCTTTGTATCGCCGGAAGCGATATGCACATGCCAGGGCTGAGTATTGCAGTTGGAAGGCGCGAGCTGCGCATCCTGCAAGACTTCATGGATTTGTTCGTCAGTCAGTGGGGTAGATAAAAAGGCGCGCGGCGAATGGCGCAGGCGAACGGTATCTTCAAAGGACAGCATAAGGGGGCTCCCGAATTAATATTATTGCAGGGGACAATCCTATACTGGAATTTACTATCCATCCCGGGTAAATATTCCATACATCCTGGAATTTAATTCAACAATCAGAGGCGCTATGTTCTCTTCCGAACGCCTGAAAGGCATTGATGTGTTTGTCTGCGTCGCCGAAGCGGGCAGCTTTACCGCTGCGGCGGAGCGCCTGCATCTGACCACTTCGGCGGTCAGTAAAGCGGTGGCGCGACTCGAAAAGCGGCTCCAGGTGCGGCTGTTTCTGCGCACCACCCGCCATCTGGCGCTGACCGAAGAGGGGGAATCCTTCTACCGGGCCTGTACCGGCGTGCTGAGCCACCTGGAAGAGGCCGAGCTGGCACTGCATCGCCAGAGCCACGAGCTGCGGGGGCGGATCCGCATCGATCTGCCGGTGAGCTACGGGCGCCTGCACGTACTGCCTGCCATTCTTTCCTTTCTGGAACAGCACCCGTTGCTGGAGCCCAATATCACCTTTTCCGATCGCTTCGTCGATCCGGTAGAGGAAGGTATCGATCTACTGGTGCGCAGCGGCGGCTCCGGTATCTGGCCTGGTGCGGTGGAGCATCATCAGTTAGGCATCCAGCGTCTGATCCTCTGCGCCTCGCCGCACTACCTTAAGCAATGGGACGTACCGCAAGACGAACAGGCGCTCAGCCAGCACCGCTGCATCCTTTACTGCCGCGGTGACGGCAGTCTGTCTCCGCTGCGTATTCCCGGTCAGGAGGGCGCGTTAAAGTCTCAGCACAGCGGACTGGCACTGGGTGATACCGAAGGGCTGGTCATGGCGGCAGTGGCGGGACAGGGGATTGTCCAGTTACCGACCTGGCTGCTCGCCAGACCGCTGGCCGAAGGCGCGCTGGTGCGGGTACTGCCCGAGCTTTCCATCTCGGGCATGCCGATCAGCCTGGCCTGGCTAAAGAGCCGGGCCAGGCTACCCAAAGTGAGCGCCCTGCGCGACTGGCTGGCGGAAAACCTGTCCCCTTCGCTGGCGGAATAGCCAGTGCCGTAGCCTGTTACCTTTTTCCTCTTCATCATTCGTGGAATCAGTTATGAACCAGCTTAAGGTCGCCCTGATTGTTATGCCGGGATTCAGTCCGTTTCACATATCGGCACCCGCCATTATTTTCGGCCCTGTACTGCCGGAACAACCGCTGTTTCATCTGCAATATTGCGCCGAGCGGCCCGGTATGGTGGCCTCGGAACAGGGGATGTTTGTGGAAGCCAGCGGCGATCTGTCTGCGGCAGCCCAGGCGGATATTGTGATTGTGCCCTGGTGGCCGCATCTGGAAGCATCGCCCTCTCCCGCGTTAATTGCGGCGCTACGTGAAGCCCGGCAGCGCGGTGCCCGGGTGGTGGGGCTGTGTCTGGGCACCTGGGTTCTGGCCCGGGCCGGTCTGCTGGATGGTCGCCGCGCCGCCACCCACTGGGAATCAGAGGCGGATTTTGTACGCCACTTTCCCCAGGTTCATCTGGATACCAACGCGCTGTATGTCGATGACGACGGGCTGATTACCTCTGCCGGTACCGCCGCCAGCCTGGACTGCTGCCTCTATATCGTGCGTCAGTATTGCGGCAGCCGTATCGCCAACCGTATCGCCCGCCGCATGGTAATTCCCCCCTACAGGGAGGGTGGCCAGGCGCAGTTTATTGAACGACCGGTACCGGAAACCACCCGGGATACCCACATCAACACACTGTTGGATCACCTGCGCAATAATCTGGACAGCCAACACAGTCTGGACACTCTGGCCCACTTTGTTGCCATGAGTCGCCGTACCTTTACCCGACACTTTCAGCGTGCCACCGGCATGAGCGTAGGAGAATGGCTCACGGCGGAGCGTTTGAGTCGCAGCCAGGAGCTTCTGGAAAGCAGTAGTCATTCGGTAGACTTTATCGCCAGCACTACGGGATTTCAGTCACCAGTCACGTTCCGGCAGCGGTTTAAGGCTCGCTATGGCGTCAGCCCCAGCGAGTGGCGGCGGACATTTCGCGGCAAAGAGGGATAAACAGAAAGCGCCAGGGAGCCCGGCGCCTTTGGGATGTGATTAACCGCGGATAAAGTCGAGCAGATCCTGGTTAATCCGGTCTTTATGGGTGCTGCACAAGCCGTGTGACGCGCCTTTGTAGCACAGACCGCGACCGTCCGGCAGCAGTTTCAGCGCCGCTTCGCTGGAAGAGACCGGCGGTACTATCTGGTCGTCATCGCCGTAAATCACCAGCGTCGGGATAGTCATTTTACGCAGGTCTTCGCGCTGGTCAGTTTCCGAGAAGGCTTCAACGCAGTCGTACAGCGCTTTAATGGACCCCATCATACCCTGCATCCAGAAACTATCGCGCAGTCCCTGAGAAACGGCGGCACCCGGGCGGTTGAATCCATAGAAGGCTTCGGACAGATCTTTAAAGAACTGAGAACGGTCGTTGCGCACGCCTTCGCGGATACCGTCAAAAACATCGCGCGGCAGGCCCGCCGGGTTAAAGCCGGTTTTCAGCATCATCGGCGGAACCGCGCCAATCAGGACCGCTTTGGCAACGCGCTCAGTACCGTGACGGCCAATATAGCGAGCGACTTCACCGCCACCGGTGGAGTGACCCACGTGAATGGCGTTTCGCAGGTTAAGCGCTTCGGTCAGTTGCGCCAGATCGTCGGCGTACTGATCCATGTTGTGACCGTCCCACGGCTGAGAGGAACGCCCGTGGCCGCGACGGTCGTGGGCAATCACCCGATAGCCCGAATTTGCCAGAAACAGCATCTGATCTTCGAAAGCATCAGAAGAAAGCGGCCAGCCGTGGCTGAAGACGACTGGTTGGCCTTCACCCCAGTCTTTATAATAAAGTTGAGTGCCGTCTTTCAGTTCCAGGTAGCCCGAATTGTTTCTCATGATAGTTTCCTTAAGAATAAGCTCGATATTTACGGCAAGTCAGTTTGTTGTCATCTGATGTCGTTCCCTTGCCTGCCGATAACAATACTCGCCTTACGCTAAATTCCCAGAAGGAAACATCATGTTTAATGATTGATGAAACCAAATTGTCTTTATGAGGAAGTACGCTAATCTTAAGCGCGACTACCCTCAGTCAAAATTAAGCAAGACTTTTCTTACCTTAACCTGTTCCCGGGACTCCCCCTGACGATCGATGGTCGCGACCATAATGTGATTTACGGTAGAGCGCACCGTGGTCCCCTGCTCGCCGCTACAGCGCTGGCTAATACCCTGATGGATAGCTTCAGAAAGACATTTTTTTACCGCCGCTGCGGCATTATCAACAATATATCCACGAAAGGAGATCTGGCCACTCCCAATATTCGCTGCGGCAGAAAAGCTGACACTCACGATAAACAAAATAAACATTGAAAACATTTTTTTAAATTTATCTACCATCATATTTTCACCCTCACCATGACCGCAAGGCGCCACGCCACATGTCAGGCTACTGATTATTTACTGAGTGATTTCGCAATACGACAGACAATAAATGGATATTTAACGGAGAGCAATAAACAGTGAGGTGAAAGCGCAATAAAAGCTCAGAACACATTATATAAGATGCAAATGACGACTTTATTCATAACGAGCTTAACAATTTACTATCATGATAAAACACCTCTTTTGGGTAATATTTATCATTTATAGCCGGACCGGGAATAATTCCCCGGACCGGCAAACATTCAGCCTCCACGTTTCGGGAACGCCGTCGTGCGACGGCGCGCCGTGGCTTTTTGCGCCACTTCACCGGCAGTGACTTTTTCCAGCGCCGCCGTCGGACACACGGCAACGCAGGCCGGTCCCGATTCACTGGCACAGCATAGATCGCACTTTACCGGTTGAATGCCCCCCGGCCCCGGGTGGCCTACAATCTCGATCACACCAAAAGGACAGGCCACGACACAGCCGCTACAGCCAATGCATAACGCACCCTCTATCTCTACGCTCTGTTTCCCCTGAATTAGCGCGCCGGTGGGGCACACCGCCACGCAGGGCGCGTTCTCGCACTGATGGCACATCACTGGGGCACTAACCTCTTCCCGCTTCACCACCTTCAGGCGCGGGTAAAAAGGACCTCCCGGGCGCGTTTCCCCATCATGGGCCTGAGCACAGGCAATTTCACAGGTGCGACAGCCAATACACAGATTTGCCTGAACCTGAATAAAATCGCTCATCATCCCGCCTCCCGCCCCGGCTGGTCATCCAGAAACGCCACGATATCCCGGGCCGCCTGACGCCCCGCGGCCATGGCGGTCACCACCAGATCGGCGCCGTGTACCGCGTCACCACCAGCAAAAACCCTGGGATGACTGGTACGGGTAGAACCGTCGGTCTCAATCAGCCCCCAGTCATCGCAGCGCACGCCGTGACGCGTCAGCCAGGGCATGGGATGCGGCTGAAAGCCAAAAGCCATAATCAGAATCTGCGCCGGTAACACAAACTCCGAGCCGGCTATCGGCTGAGGACGGCGGCGACCATCGGGGCCCGGCTCCCCCATGCAGGTTTTGATCATCCCCACCCCCTTCACCCGCCCCCGGCGGTCGAGAGCGATATACTGAGGCTGCACGTTAAACAGGAATTCCGCCCCCTCTTCCCTGGCGTTAATCACCTCTTTCTTCGACCCCGGCATACTAGCCTCATCACGCCGGTAGGCGCAGGTTACGCTGGCGGCACCACTTCTGACCGAGGTGCGCAGGCAGTCCATGGCGGTATCGCCGCCCCCCAGCACCACTACCCGCTTGCTGGTGACGTCAATAAAGGGGGTCTGAGGATCTTCTTCCAGCCCCATGACTCGCCGGGTACTGGCGATCAGAAACGGCAATGCCTGCACCACGCCGGGGGCGTCTTCGTGCTCCAGCCCTGCCGCCATCAGTCCGTAAGTTCCCACACCCAGAAAGACGGCGTCGAACTCTTCCAGCAGCGTATTAAACGCGATATCACGCCCGATTTCACAATTCAGCTGAAAGCGGATGCCCATCGCGCTGAAAATTTCACGCCGGGTTTGCAGCAACTGCTTATCCAGCTTGAAGGGAGGAATACCGAAGGTCAGCAGGCCGCCAATTTCAGGATGGCGATCGAAAACCGTCGCCTGAATACCGCTACGGGCCAGCAGATCGGCACAGCCCAGGCCAGCAGGCCCGGCGCCGACAATCGCCACCCGCTCTGGCCGCGGCTGTACCGCACTCAGATCCGGGCGCCACCCCTGAGCCAGCGCGCTGTCGGTGATATAACGCTCCAGATTACCAATGCTGACCGCCCCGCCTCGCGGCTGCATGGTGCAGGCCCCTTCACACAACCTATCCTGGGGGCAAACCCGCCCGCACAATTCTGGTAGCGAGCTGGTCTGGTGGCAGAGTTCGGCCGCCGCCAGAATCTCTCCTCGGTTGACCAGTCGGATGAAGTCGGGAATCGCGTTGTGCAGCGGGCAGGTCCAGTTACACCACGCCTTATCGGCGCAATACAGACAGCGTTCGCTTTCGCGGGTAGCCTGGCGAGCATCCAGCGCCAGATAGATCTCGTTAAAATGGTTTTTACGCTGGTCGGCGGGGAGCTTCGCAGCCCCTTTACGTTCGGGTCTGACCAGCAGCGCCTGGCTGCGCAACGGTGCCTGCACCCCACCAAAATCGCCGCTGGCCGTTGCCCGCTGACGATACTGACGCAGCGTGCTTAGCGCCTCGCCGTCCATCAGCGTGACCGCCTGAGTGGGGCAGTGGGTCACACAGGCAGGCTGGCCTTGCGCCGTCGATTCACAAAGGTCGCACTTCTGCGCAATGCCACGCTGCTCCGCCGTGACCATCTCAATAGCGCCGAAGGGGCAGGCCAGCACGCAGTTTTTACAGCCGATGCACAGCGCCTCATCCAGATGGATCTCCTGCTCGCGGTGGGTCAGCGCCGCCACCGGGCAGCTATCGACACAGGGGGCGTCGTTACAGTGGCGACAGGCCACCGCCACGCTCTCTGCCCCCCGGAACACCACCCGAATGCGGGGGAAAAACGCCGTTTTATCTGGCCAGGTTTGCTGATTATGCGCCACCGCGCAAGCCACTTCACAGGCGTGACAACCAATACACTCCCGGGCATCGACGGTAATGAATCTGTTCATGCATTATCCCTTATTCTTTTTTCAGCATTGCTCTTCGGGGATAAATGCAAAAACGGGGGCAGTTCGCCGCCCGCGCCCGCTTCGCGGCCAGATTTGTGAACTGCTTCAAAAATAATGCCCCCGACCCGCAACCGGAGCACCGCAATGCCTCAGACAAAACGTCTCACTTTGAGAATAAACGCCTCACAGTGAAAACCGCATCCCCCAGGCGAGCGGCCTCACTCTTACGCCTGGCGGCGGCTTTTATTGCGGTACTTCACAACTCCATCGCCCCATAACCCCGCTCAGGCACTCTGGCACAGCCATTGCTTTATCGATGACAAACAAAGGATAAGCAGCACCTGACTCCATCCATTAAGGGGAGATTTGATTCAATGGAAACAGCAACTGTGGGCAGTGAAGTGCCGCGTACCGACGGCATGGCCAAAGTGAAGGGGCTTGCGGTATACGGCGATGATATTGTGATGAAGGATATGCTTTACGGCGTCTGCCGCTATGCCGATATCGCCGCCGGACGCATCGAGTCACTGGATCTGTCAGAGGCAGAAAAGGTACCCGGCGTGGTCCGTATCGCCACCTGGCAGGATATTCCGGGCGAAAAGCAGATTGGGGTGGTCGTTCCCGACTATCCGCCCATCGTCGAGCGTGAAATCGCCTTTCGCGGCGATGTAGTGGCCATCGTTGCAGCGGAGACCTATGAAGCGGCCTGCCTGGCGGCGGAAAAAATTAAAGTCACCTATACACCGTGGACGCCGATAACCTCCGTAGAAGAAGCGCTGCGTCCCGGCGCACGACTCATCCACGGCGAGCGCGAGAATAATATTATCGTTTATCACCATACGGTGAAGGGGGATATTGAGGCGGGCTTCGCCGATTCCACCCATATCTTTGAACGCGAATACCGGGTTGGCTTTCAGGAACACGCCTATATCGAGCCCGAATCGATCACCACCTGCTTCGACGACAACGAGCAGATTATCACCGTTTATGGCTCAATTCAGAACGCTCACCGGGTACGCGGCTTCGTGGCGAAATTCCTGGGACTGGCTCAGTCGAAGGTGAATGTCCGGCGTTCAATTCTGGGCGGCTCTTTCGGCGGTAAGGACGATATTATCGATAACCTGGCCTGTCGCGCCGCACTGCTGACCTGGCTGACTTCCCGCCCTGTCAAGATGAGCTATAACCGTGAACAGTCGATGCGCGAAAGCTATAAGCGCCATCCCTATATTATGAAATATAAAATCGGTCTGGATGATAAGGCTAAAATTCAGGCGATCAAGATCGATATTCTGGCCGACGCCGGTGCCTACGCCGGGCAGACCGCCTTCGTTACCTGGCGCAGTTCCGTCCAGGCAGCCGGACCTTATAACATCCCTAACGTACGTATCGACCTCTCCGGGGTCTATACCAACAATAACTACACCTCAGCCTACCGCGGCTTTGGCGCTCCTCAGGTGATCTTCGCCAACGAATCTCTGATGGATGAAGTCGCCGATGCGCTGGGTATGTGCCCCATTGAATTACGCCTGCGCAACATACTGCATCAGAACGATATCAGTATGGCGGGTCAGGCGTTTACCGATCACACCGTCTCCGCCCAGGAGGTTCTGGAAAGGGCTATCGAAAGCACCGATTTTATTGAGAAGCGCCGCCGTTACGCTGAACTGAACGCTCAGGGAGGACCGCTCAAATACGGTATCGGGCTGGCGGTTAGCCACCGCGGCTGTTCACTGGGTGCGGAAGGGCTTGACGCCTCATCAGCGTTGATCCAGATAAACGCCGACGGCAGCGTGAATATCTCGACTTCTGTTTCCGAAAATGGCCAGGGGCTACAGACCACCATGTCGATGATCGCCGCCGAGGCGTTCGGCATCGGGCTGGATCAGGTGATGTTCAGCGAACCGGATACCGCCATGATCGCCGACGGCGGTTCGACGGTGGCTTCCCGCGGTACTTTGATGGGCGGCCAGGCTATCCTGAACGCGGCCAATAAGCTCAAAAGCCGCATGGTAGCGGCGATTACCGAAAAACTGTCGGTGGAAAGCCCCGACGATCTGGTGTGGGAAAACGGTAAAGTCTTCAATCGCCGCCACCCCTACAATCGTCTGGCATTCCGGGACGTCGTCAATATCACCCACGCTACCGGTGCCAACCTTTCCGCCTATGGCTGGCACGTTGCCCCGCCAATCCATTGGGACGAAGAAAAAGGGACCGGCAGCCCCTACTTCACATGGGTTTACGGCTGCCAGATTGCCGATATCGTGGTGGATACCCGAACCGGCAAAATCACTATCAATCACGCCACTGCGGTCCACGATGTCGGTAAAGTCATCAACAAAGTCGGCTTCGAGGGGCAGGTTAGCGGTGGCATCGCCCAGGGGATGGTCGGCTACGGCATGCTGGAAGAGTTTAATATTGAACAGGGCGAGGTGAAGTCTGAAAACTTCGACACCTACCTGCTGCCCACCATCAAGGATATCCCACCCATCACCATTATTCCGGTCGAAAACCACGATAACGCGGGACCCTTCGGTGCGAAAGTTATTGGCGAACCCGTACTGGAACTGGGTGCTGCGGCGCTTAATAACGCCGTCAGCTTTGCGATGGGCAAGCGTAATTACGCCCTGCCTCTGACTCTGGAGCAGGTCAAACTGGGCCATCCGCTGAAAAAACCGGTGCGCCAGAGTGAACTGATGGCCGAATCGGCGGAAAAGAAACAGGTGCTACGGCTGAATACCCTGGCTCTTACCCGGGCCCGCACTCTGGAAGAGGCACTGTTCCTGCTCAGGGAGGATCCACAGCGACGGGTTATCGCAGGTGGAACCGACGTGCTGGTTCAGGCCCGTCTCAACGCCGCACCGGTACCGCTGGTGGATATCTCCGGCATTAAGGCGCTGAAAACTATTACCACCCAGAAGGATGGCAGCGTGCGGATCGGTGCGGGTGTCTGCTTTAGCGATCTTACCCGTCATGAACGTATTGCCTCCCGGTATCCGCTGCTGGTGACCGCTTGCAACACCATAGGCTCACTTCAATTACGTAACCGCGCCACCGTGGGTGGCAATATCGTCAACGCCGCGCCCTGTGCCGATTCCGTGCCGCCGCTTATTATCTACGATGCCCAGGTCGAGCTTCAGCGCCACGACGCGGAGCCCCGCCTGATGCCGCTGAGCGACTTTATTACCGGGGGCTATAAGACCCAACTTGGATCCGGTGAATTGCTGACCGCGATTCTCCTGCCGCCGCCGCAACAGCATACGGGGCTTCAGCAGCGCTATCTGCAGCTCGGCCGCCGTAATGCGCTGAATATCACACGCCAGAGCTTCACTGGGCAATTCGTGGTGAACGAATCCGGCATGCTGACCTTCTGCCGAATCGTCGATGGCGCTCTGTTCAGCCACCCCCAGCGGCTGATCGCCCTGGAGAAATGCCTGACGGGCCGTCAGCTTAATGCGGCACTGATTCAGGAAGGTGCAACGCTACTGCAGCAAATGCTGGAACAGGCCATCGGGAAGCGCTGGTCCGCGCCCTACAAAGTGCCGACGGGGATCGAAATGTTTACGCAGCTGCTAGAAGAAGTTCTGGCGAACAAAGGCAGATAAGGAGGAAACATGCATCGTATTGAACTGAAAGTAAACGGTATCAGCGTTCATCACGACGTCGGAGATAACCAGCGGCTGATCGATTTTCTGCGCGACGATCTGCGACTGACGGGAACCAAAGAGGGGTGCTCCATTGGCGAATGCGGCGCCTGTACAGTTATCGTTGACGGCAAGGCGGTCTGCTCCTGCCTGCTACTGGCAGCCCAGTGCGACGGCGCAGAGGTCGTAACCGTCGAAGCGCTACGTCACGACAAGATCGGCCAGCGGTTACAGACTGCTTTTGTTCGCCACGGCGGCGTCCAGTGTGGTTTCTGCACGCCCGGCGTGTTAATGAGCGCCAAAGCACTGCTGGATAGCACACCACAGCCAACCAATGCGCAGATCCACGACGCGCTGGAAGGCAATTTGTGCCGTTGCACCGGCTATGCACCAATTATCAAATCGATAAAAGCCGTTCTGAAACCGGCCTGATCATCATGAAACAGTGTCTGATGCTGGCCGCGGGCCTGTCGTCGCGAATGGGGCAGTGGAAGATGCTGCTGCCCTGGGGCGACAGCGGTTGCGTACTGGACAGCGCGCTGGATAACGCGCTCGCCTTCTGCGAGCGCGTAGTGCTGGTCACCGGCTTTCGGGGCGAAACCCTGCGCCAGCGCTATGCCGCCCGTCCCGGCGTAGTGCTGTGCCATAACCCCGATTACGCGCGGGGCATGTTCTCATCGCTGCGCCGCGGCGCCCAAGCGCTGACGCCAGGTCATCACTTTTTTATGGTGCCGGGCGATATGCCCGCCATCCATCCCGGTATTTATGCCGCGCTGTGGCGCCATCGCGGCAACATGAGCCTGGTACCCTTCTGCAACGGAGGACGGGGCCATCCGGTACTGCTGCCCCCCGTGCTGCGCGAGCACATTCTCAACGCCGGGCCCCAGGAAATTCTACGGCAGTTAATGGAACGCCAGGGCCGTAAAACCCTGCTGGTGGATAGCCACGCCATCCATCAGGATCTGGATACGCCATCGCAGTATCGCAAAGCGTATGAACGTCTTACGCCAGGCCGTACTTTTTAATCTTGCGGTACAGGGTGGCCACGCCAATGCCCAGCTCATCGGCGACCTGTTTCTTATTACGGGTGCGCTGTAATGCCTCTTCAATTAGCGTTCTCTCTACCGATTTAAGATTCGATTGGGCGCTGTCCGCCACTGTGGTGACACCAGCACAGCCCTCTCCCGACGCCTTCGGGGCAGGTGCGTGGAAATAGTGGGAATGGAAGACCGGTGGCAGTAGCGCACTGTCAATCACCTCACCTTCCGGCACGATATTGATCAGATACTCCACCAGATTACTTAATTCCCGTACATTGCCCGGCCACGAGTGGGCGCATAGCATCTTCATCACTTCCGGACTAACGCCAGCCCAGCGTCGTCCAATACGTCGGGCGTGCCAGTCCATGAAGTGGTTAATCAGCAGCTCAACATCGCCTTCCCGTTCCCGCAGCGGCGGCAGCCAGAGCGGGATCACATTGAGCCGGTAAAAAAGATCTTCGCGGAAATGACCTTCACGAATATGCGCCTCCAGATTCTGATGAGTGGCAGAGATAATCCGGATATCCACCGGCACCGGTACGCTGGACCCAACCGGCATCACCTCCCGGCTCTCGATGGCACGCAACAAACGCGCCTGCAGGCCTTGAGGCATATCGCCAATTTCATCCAGGAACAGGGTGCCGCCGTTAGCCACCTGGAGCAGACCTGGCTTGCCACCAGGCGACGCACCGGTAAAGGCCCCTTTTGCATAGCCGAACAGCTCGCTTTCCAGGAGATTTTCCGGTATCGCCGCGCAGTTGATGGCAACAAAGGCTTTGTCGTGGCGCGGGCTAAGACGATGAATGGCACGCGCCACCACCTCTTTACCGGTGCCGCTTTCTCCCAGAATCATCACGCTGGACGGGCTACCAGCAATGCGGCCGACCAGGCGCCTGAGTTTGCGAATGGCCACCGATTCTCCGATCAGATTCTTAATGGTGGGTACCGCGGGTTCCGGTGCTTCCCCTTCCCGTTCGGCGGGCAGACAGGCGGAGGGCAGCAAAAACGCGCCGTTTTCCGCTTCGCTAAACTGGCCGGTAATTCGCCAGCGCCTCTCCCCGGCGCGCAGTAAGAAGGTCTGTTGCCTGGGGGAGGATTCCAGCACGGCATTTTGCCACAGCAGCGCATCTTCGCCCGGACCGATCATCTCTCTGGCCCGGTCGTTAATCAGTACCACGTTTTGCTGACGATCGCAGAGGATCACGGCGCGATCGATGCCCGCAACCAGACGTTGCAACAGCGGATCAAGACGCGGCTCCTTCCTGTGCAGCACGGCAAGATTGGCGGCCAGCAGTGTGGAAATATGACGAATATATTCAATAAACATGCTGGTATGTTCGCGCAGGTGACGCAGTTGCGTAATATTCACCGCCACCAGGCTTATTACCCCCAGACAGCGCTGCTGGTGAATAATCGGTACGCCAATGAACCCCCTCTCCCGACAGCTTTCGCGCTGGGTACAGTCCTGACACAGCAGGTTCTGCCGGGAATCAAAGATCACCACTTCCTGCTTTTTTTCCATCACCTCTTTCAGTAACACCGTATTACTGGCCGGCACCTGGCCGAAACGCTGGCCGTACGGGCCGGTACCGGCAATGCGCAGCAGCTGGTTATCCACCACTTCCACTTCAAGATGCAGCACATTCGCCAACAGACTGGCGAAATGCTGAATGGTTTTTTGAATTGGCATCAGGAGTGAATGGCCTGGAGGGGCACTATTTATGGTGACACAGGCTTTTTTGATATTTTCACAGATGTTATCCGCCTCCTGCTCTCTCATTTTGATAACTGAGTTTCCTTTTCTCATTTTGATCCCCCTTAATCCGCACACTTTGATTCAAAAAACGGCGTTGTTCGAGATTACTCCCTGGGGGGGATGAAAAAACATGACTGATGCCAAACATTTAGCACTGTCTCACAACCTGGCACAAAACTTGTTTGTTAGTTGCTGCGCGCCTTCAGGAAAACGAAGTCGCTTCCTCTCATATACCCGAACTTGTCAATTAGTGTTCGTAAGGGATCTCATAAATGAAAGAGATAAAACATCTGATTAATATCATCAACGATAAGCCGTCCGAGCTACATAAAAAGGATTTTTTACTGACATGGGAACAGAGCCGTGACGAGCTGGAACAGATTCTTTACCTGGCCGAAGCCCTGAAATCCCTGCGCGCCAGTAATATTGACACCCGCGTATTCAATAATGGCCTGGGTATCTCACTGTTTCGCGATAACTCCACCCGAACCCGCTTTTCCTATGCCTCTGCGCTTAACCTGATCGGTCTGACTCAGCAGGATCTGGATGAAGGCAAGTCGCAAATCGCCCACGGCGAAACGGTGCGTGAAACCGCCAATATGATCGCCTTCTGCGCCGAAGCCATCGGTATCCGCGACGATATGTATCTGGGAGCCGGTAACGCCTATATGCGCGAAGTAGGACAGGCGCTGGATGAGGGGTTCGCCGAAGGCGTGCTGCCGCAGCGCCCCGCCATCGTCAATCTGCAGTGCGATATCGACCATCCGACTCAAGCCATGGCCGATCTCGCCTGGCTTAAAGAGCATTTCGGCAGCCTGGAAAACCTGCGCGGCAAGAAAATCGCCATGACCTGGGCCTATTCCCCCAGCTACGGCAAACCGCTGTCGGTTCCTCAGGGCATTATCGGCCTGATGACGCGCTTTGGAATGGACGTCACTCTGGCCCATCCCCAGGGCTACGACCTGATTCCCGATGTCATTAACGTGGCGAAGAATAACGCCCGGGATTCCGGCGGTAGCTTCCGTCAGGTCAGCAGTATGGAAGAGGCCTTCCAGGGCGCCGATATCGTCTATCCCAAATCCTGGGCGCCATGGCAAATCATGCAGCAGCGTACCGAGCTACTGCGCCAGAACGACAGCCAGGGGCTGAAGGCGCTGGAACAAACCTGCCTGGCGGAAAACGCCCGCCATACCCACTGGCACTGTACCGAAGAGATGATGGCCCGTACCCGCAACGGCAGCGCGCTCTATATGCACTGCCTGCCTGCGGATATTACTGGCATCTCCTGTGAACGCGGCGAAGTGGAAGCCAGCGTGTTCGAACGCTACCGCATCGCCACCTATAAAGAGGCCAGTTGGAAACCCTGGATCATCGCCGCCATGATCCTCGCCCGCAAGTTCGCCAGACCTGGCGATGTGCTGGCGCAACGTCTGGAAGCCGCCACTCCCCGTATTTACGGCTAACGACCTCTCCGGGCGCCGCCATACGCGGGCGTCCGGGATGTTTGAGGAATTCTCGTATGTCACAGTTTGAACTGAAAATAGCGATCGCCGACAACGGGCGTTTTCATCCCAAAACGGATCCGCGCTTCGGTCAGCAGACCGCCCGGGAAGCGCGCCACTTCCACCACACCCTGAATGGCTATCGCCCCACGCCGCTGTATGCCATGAACCACTTCGCCCAGGCCCTTGGCGTCAGTCAGGTGCTGGTGAAGGATGAATCGCAGCGCTTCTGCCTTAACGCCTTCAAAATGCTGGGGGGAACCTGGGCCATTGCCCGCTTGCTGTGCCAGAAGCTGAATCTCGATATTCAACGATTCTCCTTCGAAAAGTTTCGTCGGCAGGGCATCCCTCCCATGACCTTTGCCACCACTACCGATGGCAACCACGGCCGCGGCGTCGCCTGGGCCGCACGGGAGCTGGGGCAACATGCGGTTATCTATATGCCAAAAGGCTCTTCGCCGTTCCGGGTGAAACACATTACCGATCTGGGTGCGGAGTGCATTGTCACTGATATGAACTACGACGATACCGTACGCCTGACTATGCGTATGGCCGCCGAACGCGGATGGGAGGTGGTCCAGGATACGGCCTGGGAAGGCTATACCGACGTGCCGACATGGATTATGCAGGGCTATGCGACGCTTGCCGACGAGGCGGCGGAACAGATGGAGTCCATGCTGAACGCACCGCCGACCCACCTTTTGCTCCAGGCCGGAGTCGGCGCTATGGCGGGTGGCGTCCTTGGCTACTTCGCCGATCGCTACGGCGCTGACCGGCTACACACCATTGTAGTGGAACCCGATCGGGCCGACTGCCTGTACCGCTCCGCCCTTCAGGGTGACATCGTCAATGTCTCCGGCGATATGAACACCATTATGGCGGGCCTGGCCTGCGGTGAACCTAATCCCCTCGGCTGGCCGCTGCTGCGCGATAACGTCAGGCAATTTATCTCCTGCGAGGATCGGGTCGCGGCACTGGGCATGCGCGTGCTGGGCAATCCACTGGAGGGCGATCCACAGATCGTTTCCGGCGAATCGGGCGCCGTCACCGTCGGCCTGCTGGCCGCCGTCATGCATCACCCCAAGCGTGCGGCACTGATGAAGCAATTAAATCTCACCCCGGAATCACGCATTCTCGCCATCAGCACCGAAGGCGATACCGATCCGCAACACTATCGCGAAGTGGTATGGGAAGGGAAAGACGCAATTTAAGCAATTAAGAATAAGTGAGGAAATCTGTTATGGCTAAATCTGTACCCTTCAACGACATTCTGAAACTGGCTCAGCGCTATCAGCCGGAAATGACGCGCTTTCTGCGCGATATGATCGCGATCCCCAGCGAAAGTTGCGACGAAAAGCGCGTTGTCCAGCGCATTAAGGAAGAGATGGAAAAGGTCGGCTTCGACAAAATCGAGATCGACCCCATGGGCAACATTCTGGGCTATATCGGTCACGGTCCGCGTCTGCTGGCGATGGACGCTCATATCGATACCGTCGGTGTCGGCAACATCAATAACTGGAAATTCGACCCTTACGAGGGCATGGAAGACGATGAAATTATCGGAGGACGCGGCACTTCGGACCAGGAAGGCGGTATGGCGTCAATGGTCTATGCCGGTAAAATTATCAAAGAGTTAGGACTGGAAGATGACTATACCCTGCTAGTGACCGGCACTGTACAGGAAGAGGACTGCGACGGCCTGTGCTGGCAGTACATCATCGAACAGTCCGGCATTCGCCCGGAATTTGTGGTCAGTACCGAACCCACAGACTGTCAGATTTACCGCGGCCAGCGTGGACGTATGGAGATCCGGGTCGAGGTGGACGGCATCAGCTGCCACGGCTCTGCGCCGGAGCGCGGCGATAACGCGATCTTTAAAATGGCGCCGATCCTGACGGAGTTGCAGTCTCTGGCTGGTCATCTGGGCAACGACGACTTCCTTGGCAAAGGTACCCTGACCGTTTCAGAGATCTTCTTTACCTCCCCCAGCCGCTGTGCGGTAGCGGACAGCTGCGCTGTCTCTATCGACCGCCGCCTGACCTGGGGCGAAACCTGGGAAGGGGCGCTGGAAGAGATCCGCGCACTGCCCGCCGTCAAGGCCGCCAAAGCCCGGGTGTTACTCTATCAGTACGATCGTCCTTCCTGGACCGGCCTGGTCTACCCCACCGAATGCTACTTCCCCACCTGGAAAGTGGAAGAAGATCACTTTACGGTGCGTAGCCTGTGCGCGGCTTATCAGGGGCTGTTTAACAAGGATCCGGTGGTCGACAAATGGACCTTCTCAACCAATGGAGTTTCTATTATGGGTCGCCACGGTATTCCGGTCATTGGCTTCGGCCCCGGTAAAGAGCCAGAGGCCCACGCACCCAACGAGAAGACCTGGAAATCACATCTGGTGACCTGTGCGGCAATGTATGCAGCGATTCCGTTAACCTGGCTGCAGCAGTCCTGAGACACCCTTACCCGGCCCCTCTCTCATCAGGGAGAGGGAGATCCAGTCTGAGGCTATAAGCCGCGACATGTGCCCCCTCTCCCTCCTCGGGAGAGGATGTATTCAGTCTGAGGCGCCCTGTGCAAGCGCCCCGGGAGCAGAGCCATGAAAGTATTAATTAAGGGCGGTACCCTGGTGGATGCCAACAGAGAATATCGCCGCGACCTGCTGATTGAGAATGGAAAAATCGCCCAAACCTCTGCCGATATCCCTGATAAACAGGTCGACCAGGTGATTGACGCCAGCGGCCTGCTGGTGATGCCTGGCGGTGTGGATGTCCATACCCATTTTAATATTGACGTTGGAATTGCGCGCAGTTGTGACGACTTCTTTACCGGTACCCGCGCCGCCGCCTGCGGCGGCACGACCACCATTATCGATCATATGGGATTCGGCCCTACTGGCTGCAATCTGCATCACCAACTTGAACTGTATCATCAATATGCTCGTGATAAAGCCGTCATTGATTACAGCTTCCATGGCGTAATCCAGCATATCAATGACGCAATTCTGGATGAACTGACATCAATGGTTCACGAGGAAGGGATTAGCAGCTTTAAATTCTACCTCACTTATAAGTACAACCTGCAGGATGCCGACACGCTTCATTTATTACGTCGTCTGAAAGAAGTTGGCGCTCTGGCAACGGTGCATCCGGAAAATAATGCAGTAGTGAATGACAACCGCGAGCGCTTTATCAAAGAGGGGAAAACTGCCCCCATCTGGCATGCGCGCAGTCGCCCAGTCGCCTGCGAAGCGGAAGCGATTGCCCGAACCATCAATCTGGCACGTTTGGCAGGTGATGCCCCACTCTATATCGTCCACCTGTCAAATGGACTGGGGCTGGAATATGTCAAACTAGCACAAGCGCAGTGCCAGCCAGTGTGGGTAGAAACCTGTCCACAGTATCTGCTGCTGGATATCAATCTCTATCAGCGGCCAGATGCCCTGAAATATATATTAACGCCTCCTCTGCGTCCTCACGGCGAACAGGACAAACTATGGGTCGGCATTACCGACGGCAGTATCAACACCGTCGCCACCGATCACTGCACCTTCCCGCTCTCCTTGCGCCAGAGGATGGCCGCTGACGATTTCACCCGCTGCCCGAACGGTCTGCCCGGAGTTGAAAACCGGATGGCGTTGCTGTTTTCCGAAGGGGTCGCGACCGGGCGCATCAGCCCTTCACGCTTCGTGGCACTGACCAGCGCCACGCCGGCGCAGCTTTTTGGCTTATGGCCGCGTAAAGGCAATCTGATGCCCGGCAGTGATGCCGACCTGGTGCTGTTTGATCCCCACTGTCGTACCACCATTCACCACAGCGAACTGCATGATAACGTCGACTACTCCCCCTGGGAGGGATTCACCTGCCACGGCTGGCCGGTCATGACCCTTTCCCGCGGCGAAGTGGTCTGCGAACGCGGACGCTTTACTGGTCGGGCAGGGCACGGACGTTTCCTGCACCGGCAACCTTTTTCCGTTAATCGGGGGTAGATCCATGAAGAAAAGAATCGTACTTGCACTGGGCGGTAACGCGCTGGGCAAAGATCTGGCAGAACAAATGCAGGCAGTACAAGGCACCGCACAGGCGCTGGCTGGCCTGATTGAAGAAGGGCACGAGCTGGTAATTACTCACGGTAATGGGCCCCAGGTCGGCATGATCCATCAGGCTTTTGAGTCTGCGGCCCACACTCCGGCCCATTCACCGGTACTGCCGATGTCGGTCTGCGTGGCGCTCAGCCAGGGCTACATTGGTTACGATCTGCAAAATGCGCTGCGTGAAGAGCTGCGCAAACGCGGTATCAATAAGGGCGTGGCGGCGCTGATTACCCAGGTTCGGGTCGATGAGCGCGACCCAGCGTTTCACCAGCCCGACAAACCCATCGGCTCCTTTCTGAGCGAGGAGAACGCCCAACTGCTGGCACGGCAAGGCGTGCGGGTTCGGGAAGAACCGGGGCGCGGCTGGCGTCGCGTGGTGGCCTCCCCCGAACCAGTCGAAATCATCGAGCTGGATGCCATTAAGGCGATGCTGGCCGCCGGTCAGGTACCCATCGCCATCGGCGGCGGCGGAATCCCTGTGGTGGCGGAGGGGCCTCATCTGCGCGGCGCCAGCGCCGTGATCGATAAAGATCGTGCCAGTGCGTTACTGGCCCAGGCCATAGACGCGGATATGCTGATCATCCTGACCGCGGTGGAGAAAGTGGCAGTACACTTTAATACTCCACAGCAGCAGTGGCTGGATAGCATGACGCCCCAGCAGGCTCACGCCTATATCCGCGCCGGCGAGTTCGCACCAGGATCGATGCTGCCAAAGGTGGAAGCGGCACTGGCCTTTGCGGAGTCGCGCCCGGGCCGTCAAGCGCTGATTACCCTGCTGGCGCGTGCCAGCGACGGCATTGCCGGGCGAACCGGCACCATCATCAGCCAGTAACGGCAATCTCCTGCTGACAGGCGGCGGCTTGTGCTTCGCCGTCTGTCGGTGTCACTTGCGGCGTTACCCGATGGCCGCGATACAGACTGACGAGCTCGCCCAGAATGCTGATTGCAATCTCTGCGGGCGTTTCGGCGTGAATATCCAGACCGAGCGGCGCATGCAGACGCGCAATCTCCTGTTCCGCCATCCCCAGCTCTTTACGCAGAACATTGCGGAAGTGGTGGGCCTTACGTCGACTGGCCAGCAGGCCCAGATAGCGTACCGGCAGCCCGATGACCCCGGTCAGCGCTTCCCTGTCTTCATGATTGGTGGCGATCACCACATAGCTTTGTTCATCCAGCCCCAGTTGGGGAACAATCGCGGCATAATCCTTACCACTCACCCGTCGACAGGCTGTCGGTAGTTCCGGATGCTCCAGGTTGGCCTGCCAGGTATCAGCCACGGTTACCTGGAAATCCAGCGCCTGCGCCGCCCTGGCCACCTCCCTATTCACATGACCGGCCCCCAACAGAAACAGCTCAGGGCGCCGGGGATAAACGGCGATATGCACCGTCACCGCGCCGCCACAGTCGGAACCGACCGCGTTCTCTCCCTGACGCGCCAGCCGACCGTGAAACAGGCAGGAGGCACCTTCCACTACCGCCGCTCTGGCACGCTCAATAGCGAGCCGTTCCAGCATGCCGCCGCCAATGGTGCCATGTACCTCACCGCCTTCTGTCACCACCATGCAGGCGGAATGGCGCGGCGTTGAGCCCCGGCTTTCCACAATCTGCAACAGGGCAAAGCTTCGGTTTTCCGCCTCCAGGCGGGACAGGGTAGAAAAAATAGTCATCACACGAGCCCTCGTCATTCCGGAATAGATTCCAAAAAGAAGCAACTCTTGTGCCGCCCCCGATTTTCGGGCTATCCGCCCCGAATTTTATCATTTTGATACGGCCCGGCGGCCAGAATGTCTCACCCTGCGAGAGTCGCTCCAGGCTCCCCTGCCCCATACCCGCTTTTGCCGTGCAGAGTGCGAATCCAGTCACGATACCGGCGCGAAATCCGCCACAGATGCACCACTGGCTCAGATGTTGCTTCCCGGTAGCTGCGATCCTCCGGCACCGGCACCGCGCCGGGCACAAAAGAACAACAGAGCAAGGAGCAATGTATGGCTGACATCATGCGTCCCATTCCTTTTAGTGAGCTTTTAACGCGCATCTGCGCTGAATATGAAGAGACGGGTGCCATCTTTGGCATTCCCGAAACCGAATTTTATACCCGCGATCCCTCGCGCCAGATTTCGCTGTTCGGTGAAACCTGCGACACCCCCGTAGGCCCGGCAGCGGGCCCACACACCCAACTGGCCCCTAATATCATCGTCGCCTGGCTGACCGGCGGCAGTTTTATCGAACTGAAAACGGTGCAGATCCTTGACCGTCTGGAGCTGGAAAAACCCTGTATCGACGCCAGCGATGAGGCCTTTAACACCGAATGGTCCACCGAGTACACGCTGGAGAAAGCCTGGGACGAGTATATGAAGGCTTGGATGGCGCTCTGGCTGCTGGAAACGCTGCTCTCCCCACGTGGGCCGCTGCAGGGGCGCTCATTTATCTTCAATATGAGCGTCGGTTACGACCTTAAGGGCATCACCCAACCGCCGATGCAGAAATTTATCGACGAGATGATGGATGCTGGAAAAAACAGCAAATTTGGCCGCTACCGTCAGGAACTGGCGCAGTTTATCGCCCGGGGCGGCTGGAAATTGCTGGCCAAAGGCGATGCCCGGGCGCTGCGCGAGCTGCCGGAAAATATCTCACCGCGCATGGTACGCAGCGTAACGCTTTCCACCATGCATGGCTGCCCACCGGATGAAATTGAGTCCATCTGCCGCTATATGCTGACGGAAAAGAACCTCCACACCTACGTGAAGCTCAACCCCACCCTGTTGGGTTACGCCCGGGTCCGGGCCATCCTCGACGGTAACGGCTTCGACTATATCTCCCTCAGCGAGGAGTCGTTCAGTCACGACCTCCAGGCAGAACAGGCGCTGGAGATGCTGACACGCCTGATAGCGCTGGGCGCCGAGAAAAAGCTTTCTTTTGGCGTGAAGCTGACCAACACTCTGGGCGCCCGCAACCATAAAGGCGTACTGCCCGGTGATGAGATGTATATGTCCGGACGAGCGCTGTTCCCGCTCTCCATTAACGTGGCGGCCATGCTGTCGCGCCATTTTGATGGCCGCCTGCCCATCTCCTATTCCGGCGGCGCCAGCCAGTTCAACATCGTCGATATCTTCAGCGCCGGTATCCACCCCATCACCATGGCAACGGATCTGCTGAAACCCGGCGGCTATCTGCGCATGGCCGAATGTGCCCGTCTGCTGTCACAGCTTGAGGACTGGCAACACGACGGGATCAACGTTGCCGCGCTAAACCGCCTGGCGGATAAAGCACTGAGCGCCGACTGGGCCCAGAAAGCCTGGAAAGGCAAAGAGGAGATCGACACTGGCGAGGCGCTACCGCTGGTAGACTGTTACGTCGCTCCCTGTGTCACCGCCTGCGCCATTAAGCAGGATATCCCGGAATATCTGCGGCTGGCAGGCCAGGGGCGCTATGCCGATGCCCTGTCGCTGATTTATGAACGCAACGCCCTGCCGTCCATTACCGGCCATATCTGCGATCACCAGTGCCAGTTTAACTGTACCCGTATGGACTACGAGAACGCCCTGAATATCCGGGCCATTAAAAAGATTGCCCGGGAAAAAGGCTGGGAGGAATATCGTCGCCGCTGGCATAAGCCAGCAGGTACCGGCAATCGCCATCCGGTGGCGGTGATAGGCGCCGGTCCAGCAGGTCTGGCGGCCGGTTACTTCCTGGCACGGGCCGGACATCCGGTAACCCTGTTCGAACGCGAGGCCAACGCTGGCGGTATTGTCAGAAACATCGTGCCACGTTTCCGTATTCCAGCGGAACTGGTACAGCAGGATATCGACTTTATTGCCGATCACGGGGTGAAATTCGTCTACAACAGCGACCCGCACCTGACCATAGACACGCTACGCCAGCAGGGATTCCACTATATCTGCATCGGTACTGGCGCAGGCCAGAGCAATGTGCTGCAACTCGCAGGCGACAACCCTAACATCTGGCGATCCTTCGACTTCCTGCGCACCTTTAACAGCGATGTCCCACCGCCCCTGCGTGGCGAAATCGCCATTGTCGGCGCCGGTAATACCGCTATGGACTGCGCCCGTGCAGCGCTGCGGCTACCGGAAGTCACCGGCGCCACCATCGTTTACCGCCGGGATCGGGACGCCATGCCCGCCTGGCCTGAAGAGATTGAAGAAGCCGAACGGGACGGTGTGCGCTTCGTGACGCTGGTGAACCCGGAACGCTACGATGCCGATGGTCAGTTGCATCTGCGGGTAATGCGCCTGGGCGAGCCCGACGCAGGCGGGCGCCGCCGCCCGCTGCCCACCGATGAGCAGCGCACCCTGCACTTCGATGCGCTCATTACCGCGACCGGCGAATCTCCGGACTGGCAGGCACTGCGAGCCATGGGGCTGGAGAGCAATAATGGCGACGCCCCGTCGGTCGATCCTCAAACGCTGGAAACCGCGCTACCGAACGTCTTTCTGATTGGCGATGTACAGAGCGGCCCGGCCTCTATCGTGGGCGCCATCGGCGGTGCACGTAAGGCCTGTGACACCATCCTTAAACGTGAAAATATTACCGTGACCCATACCCGTCGCGACGCCATGAATACCGATCCCCTGGAGATCTACAGCCGTAAAGGCGCCATCGCCGTGCGCCAAATAGCGCCCGACGCGCCGGATGCGTTCGCCCGCCAGGAAGCGTCGCGCTGTCTTTCCTGCAACTACGTGTGCAGTAAGTGCGTGGATGTCTGCCCCAACCGCGCCAATATCGCCATTCCGGTACCAGGCTTCCACAGTCGCCAGCAGATCCTTCACCTGGACGCGCTGTGCAACGAATGCGGTAACTGCGCCCAGTTCTGTCCGTGGCAAGGCAAACCCTACAAGGACAAGGTTACGGTCTTTAGCCTTGCAAAAGATTTTGAGCAAAGCGATAACCCGGGTTTCCTGCTGGACGGAAAGCAAATACATATTCGTCAGGATGGACGCACCTGGCAGTTTGCGCTTGATGAAAACGGAAAACCTGTCGGTCTGCCAGACACGCTGGCGCAGATGGACCGGATTATCAACTACACCCGGCAACATCATGGCTATCTGCTGGGCGCCGTGGAGGAATAACCCTTATGCTACTGCTAAAAAACTGTACCGCCGTTGAGTTTTCTCCGGCCCAGGTGACGCCCGGCATCGACATTTTGATTCAGGGATCGCGCATCATTGATGTCGGCCCTGGCCTGGCAACCCGCTATCCCGATGCCCCCGTGAAGGAGATGTCCGGCAAGCTGGTGATGCCGGGGTTGGTATGCGCCCATAATCACTTTTATTCCGGTCTGTCGCGGGGCATTCTCGCCCCCATCGCCCCGTGCCCCGATTTTATCTCCACCCTGAAAAACCTGTGGTGGCGGTTGGATCGCGCGCTGGATGAAGAGTCGCTCTACTACAGTGGCGTGATCTGCGCGCTGGAAGCAGTGCGCAGCGGCTGTACTGCCGTTATCGACCACCATGCCTCGCCGCAGTTTATCCACGGTTCGCTGGCGCTGCTGCGCGAAGCCTTTATCACCGTTGGCCTGCGCGGTATGACCTGCTTTGAAACCACCGATCGCAACGGCGGCTTGAAGGAGCTGGAAGCGGGCGTGGAAGAGAACATTCGCTTCGCTCAACTGATTGATAGCGATAAAGAAAAAGCCCCAGATGATTATCTGGTTGAGGCGCATATCGGTGCCCATGCTCCCTTTACGGTACCCGATGCCGGACTGAAACTGCTGCATGAAGCCTGCGAAGTTACCGGCCGCGGGCTGCATATTCACGTTGCGGAAGATCGTTACGACGTTTCCTGGAGCCGTGATAAGTACGGAATGGAGCCGCTAGCCCGCCTGGATCAATATGGTCTGTTGGGGGAAAAAAGCCTGATTGCTCACGGCCTGTGGCTTTCACCCGACGATGTGCTGCTGCTTAATGAACGCCACGCGTTCCTGGCGCATAACCCCCGCTCAAATATGAATAACAACGTCGGCTATAACCCGCATCTGTCGATGCTCAGGCACGTCGCGCTGGGTACCGATGGTATCGGCTCAGATATGTTTGAAGAGCTGAAGTTCGCTTACTTTAAGCATCGCGATGCAGGTGGCCCCCTATGGCCAACCGATTTCCTGAATATGCTTCACAGCGGCAATCAACTGCTGGAACGCAATTTCCACCAGCCTTTCGGGCGTCTGGCAAAGGGCTATACCGCCGATCTCACCATCTGCGATTACCCGGCCCCCACACCGCTGTATCCGGAAAACCTGGCAGGCCATTTTGCCTTTGGCCTGAGCAGTGCGTCCGTTCACAGCGTGATGGTGGCGGGCAGCATGATCTACGAGGATCGCCAGTTCTCCTTTGACGCCGCCCGACTATACGAAGAGGCGCGCCCGGTGGCAGAAAAAATGTGGCAACGCATGGCGGAACTCTGATCTCAGCCAGGCTCCCAGGCGGCGGGACTCTGTCCCGCCGCTGTTTTTTATTCCGGTATGACTCCCCATCAATACGATTTATTCATTCTCATTGTGATAGCCGCCAGTGAAAAATCCTCTCCCGCGCTATCCACATTCCTCCTCCTGTTTTCGCCAGTCTATGGCTATTTGCGTGACGATTTTCACAGTTCATCCATCAAATGCCGCCACAGACAGCAATCTGGCACCGCTTACGCATTCTGTTTCCTGCGTTTTCCGTATTTACGCGTTCCGGATAACGACGTACCTAAGGGAGGCAGCACGCCTTCGAATCGTAGCCCACATAGCTGTTATCTGGGCCGTACAGGAGAAAAATATTCGATGAAAGAATCCACCCTGAACCCTACGAAATCCCTGATATCACCAGGCCCGGTTGATGAAATTCTGCCTCCGGGCCAGATGATTCTTTATGGGCTGCAACATGTGCTGGTGATGTACGCTGGCGCCGTCGCAGTCCCCCTGGTTGTCGGCACCGCCGTGGGGCTATCCGCCGAACAGGTGATCATGCTGATCAGCACCGATCTATTTATCTGCGGCGCAGCCACCATTATTCAGGCGCTGGGGATCGGAAAGTGGATAGGTTGCCGCCTGCCGGTAGTGCAAGGCTGTACCTTCGCGGCACTGGTGCCCATGGTGCTCATCGGTAAGGAGTACGGTATCGGCGGCATTTCAGGTGCGGTGATCGTCGCTGGCATTTTCACGCTACTCTGCGCCCCCTGGATCTGCCGAATGGTACATCTGTTTCCCAAAGTCGTCATGGGGGCCATCGTCACGCTTATCGGACTGTCGATTTTGCCCGTCGCTGGCGGCTGGATTGGCGGCGGCAGCAGCGATATGGAAAGTTTCGGCAATATGACATCGCTGATTATGGCCTTTATTACTCTGGTGATTATCCTCAATATCTACACCTTCGCATCAGGTCTGATTAAAAATATCGCCGTGCTGATCGGCCTGATTATCGGCACTATCCTGTGGGGCTTTTTTAATCCTCTCGATTTCCAGGTGGTTTCTCAAACGTCCTGGCTTAACTTTCCGCGCCTGATGCGCTTTGCAACCCCTGAATTTCATCTGCTGCCTATCGTGCTGCTCTCAATGGTGATGGTGGTAGTGATGGTGGAAACCATGTCCTCTATGATGGCGACCGGAGAAATCGTCGGCAGGAAAGCCGACCAGGCGATGCTGCGTCGGGGGCTGACCGCCTGCGGGCTGGCAACCACCATTGGCGGCATGTTTAATCTTTTTCCCTACTCCGCCTTTGCCCAGAACGTCGGACTTATCGGTCTGACTGGCGTGCGTAGCCGATTTGTGGTGGCAGTATCGGGCTGCATTCTCATTTTGATGGGAATGTTCGCCAAAATGGCCGCGCTGGTGGTGATGATTCCGAAACCAATACTCGGCGGCGCGGGCGTGGTGATGTTCGGTATGGTGGCAGTATCCGGCATCCGCACCCTGGGTAAAGTAAACTATCGCAACAATAACAACGGAATGGTGGTTGCCCTGACGCTCGGACTGGGCCTGATGCCGGTACTGGTACCCGGACTGTTCAGCCAACTGCCGGAAATGGCACAGCTGTTTCTGCACAGCGGTATTACCATCGGCACCGTCACCGCCATTGTAGCGAACCTGGTGCTTAACGGCGCCGACCGTACTGCCCGCCACGCGACGGAAAACATTGCCCCGGATCCTGCTCCCGAGCCGACGGCGGCACGGAAGGTGGCGGTAAGAACGGTACGCATGTGGCTGCTGTTGCGTAAAGTGCAGCAGGAGCATGAGCGCGAGGAGGGATGATGGCGTCGCTATCGCTCCGCCTGCTGTGCGCCCTGGGGCTACTGGGCATAATGGCGCTACCGGCGTTCGATGGCCTGGCCTCAGGCCTGGAGAGCCGGTTTATCTGGCTCTGTTTTTAACCGGCCACCACCAGCAGTTCGGTCAGCCGCCGGCGTTCCTGCGCGCCGATGCCCAGCGCATCGCGCAGAAAGGCGTCGGCGCTGCCGTAACCGTCGTCCATCGCATTCAGCGCATTTTGCAGCCAGGCTTCCTGCACCTCCAGTAGCGTCAGGATCTCTTCTGGCCGCTTGTCCGGCGCAAACGCCATAAACTTCGCCAGCAGCCGCTGATTCTCTTCTTTGCGATAGCGGTTACTAAGCAGGTAATCGGCGACAATCAGTTCCGTTTTCGCGCCCAGAGCCAGCAGTACCAGCGCCGCGGCAAATCCCGTACGATCCTTTCCGGCGGTGCAGTGGAAATAGACTGCGCCATCTTCGGACTCCAGCAGGGTGTTAAAGAAGCCGCGCCAGGCCTCCAGGCATGCGGCGTCGGTGATAAATGCGCGGTAGACCTCAAGCAGTATCTGAGTCGGGTCGCGTTGACCCAGCCGGGCCACCATCTCTTTCGGATCGGCGCTGTGCCCTTCCATCACCGCCTTGAGCACATCCAGCCGCACCAGTCGTGCGCTTTCGGGATAGCGATCGGGCGCTTCCGCAACCTCACCATCGGTTCTCAGATCGATAATCCTGTTCACTGACAGCTGAACCATCTGCCGCTGACCTGGCAGCGTAAGCATGCTGAGATCTGCGCCCCGCAAAAGGCGGCCCGGGCGAATGACTCCCTCGCGCACCGGGTAGCCTCCCAGATCCCGAACGTTACATACACCATCGAGCGCGACAGGCCGCGCCGTTATCACATCCTTCATCTCCATGCTCCTTGCCGTTAACGGTTAGGGGTATCCAATTTCATGTTTTCAATCAGGGAATTGCTGCTTTTCTCTCCGCTATCATGCCCGATATCAGTCTGAAATGCATGGCACAGAAGATGCATCAGACAAGGAGAACTTCATACCATAAGGCGGCTGACGACCGCCAGAACAGGCTACAAGGGAGTGATTCACCATGAACAAGGTTATGACCGTCTGCCCCTACTGCGCCTCTGGCTGCAAAATGCATCTGCTGGTCGACGATGGCAAAGTCGTCGGCGCCGAACCCGCTCCTGGCAGGAACAACCAGAGCACGCTGTGCCTGAAAGGCTACTATGGCTGGGACTTTCTTAACGATACCCAGATCCTGACGCCCCGTCTGAAAAATCCAATGATTCGCAAGAGCCGTGGCGGCAAGCTGGAATCGGTCTCCTGGCAGGAAGCGCTGGATTATGTCGCCGACAAATTTCTGGCGGTACGGGAAAAGTACGGCCCCGACGCCATTATGACCACCGGATCTTCCCGGGGGCCCGGCAACGAAGCCAACTATCTGATGCAGAAATTCGCTCGGGCCGTCATCGGTACCAATAACGTCGATTGTTGCGCGCGCGTCTGACACGGCCCCTCGGTTGCAGGTCTGCACCAGTCAGTAGGCAATGGCGCTATGAGCAACTCAGTCACCGAGATTGAGGATACCGATTTACTGCTGATCTTCGGCTATAACCCGGCAGATTCACACCCGATTATCGCCAACCGGGTGATTCGGGCAAAACAGAAAGGCGCGAAACTTATTGTCTGCGATCCGCGGCGTATTGAGAGCGCCCGCATCGCCGATCTCCACCTTCAGTTACGCAATGGTTCCAATATCGCGCTGCTGAACGCCATGGCCCACGTGATTATTGAAGAGGGACTGGAGGATCGCGCCTTTATCGCATCACGCACAGAAGGGTTCGACGCCTGGCGTGAGATCGTCGCCCGCTATACGCCGGAGTCGGTAGAAGAGGTGACAGGGGTCACCGCCGCCGACATTCGCCGGGCCGCCAGGCTCTATGCCACGGCCAAAACCGCCACCATTCTGTGGGGCATGGGCGTGACTCAGTTCTATCAGGGAGTGGAGACGGTACGCGCCCTGACCAGTCTGGCACTGCTGACGGGCAACCTGGGCAAGCCCAATGCCGGCGTTAACCCGGTACGCGGCCAGAATAACGTTCAGGGCGCCTGCGATATGGGGGCGCTGCCGGACACTTTCCCGGGCTATCAGTCGGTAAGCGTGGCGGAAAACCGCGACAAATTCGCCAAAGCCTGGGGCGTGCCCTCTCTGCCGGAAAAAACCGGTTATCGCATCAGTGAGCTACCGCATCGCGTGGCCCACGGCGAAGTCCGTGCTGCTTACATTATGGGGGAGGACCCCATGCAGACCGACGCCGAACTGTCAGCGATACGCGAAGCGATGGACGGCCTGGAGCTACTGGTGGTTCAGGACATCTTTATGACCAAAACCGCCGCGGTGGCAGACGTAGTGCTACCCGCCACTAGCTGGGGCGAGCATGAAGGGGTATATACCGCGGCGGATCGCGGCTTCCAGCGCTTCTTTAAGGCAGTCGAGCCCCAGTGGGATCTGAAAACCGACTGGCAGATTATTAGCGAACTCGCCACCCGCATGGGCTACCCGATGCAGTATGAAAACACTCAGGCCATCTGGGATGAGATGCGCCACCTGTGCCCCTCTTTCTATGGCGCCACTTACGAAAAAATCGGCGAGCTGGGCTACATTCAGTGGCCATGCCGCAGCGAATCCCCCGAGGATCAGGGAACCCCCTGGCTTTATGAAGGGCGTTTCGACCGACCCAACGGTCTGGGGCAGTTCTTCACCTGCGACTGGCTACCGCCCCAGGATCAGCTTAGCGAAGACTATCCTATGGTGCTGTCGACGGTGCGCGAAGTGGGGCACTACTCCTGCCGTTCGATGACCGGTAACTGCGCGGCGCTGGCGGCGTTGGCCGACGAGCCAGGCTACGCCCAGATCCATACGGACGATGCCGAACGATTGGGCATTCACGATGAAGCGTTGTTGTGGGTAACGTCGCGCAAAGGGCGGGTGATTGTTCGTGCCCAGGTCAGCGATCGCCCCAATCGCGGCGCGGTCTATATGACCTATCAGTGGTGGATTGGCGCCTGTAATGAACTGGTGAGCGAAAACCTGAGCCCGCTAACCAAAACGCCGGAATATAAATACAGCGCGGTCCGTCTGGAGCCCATTGCCGACCAGCAGGCGGCAGAGCGTTACGTTCAGGAAGAGTATCAGCACCTGAAGTCCAGGCTGCGTGAAAGCGCGGCGGGCTAATATAAAAACCCCCCGCACCGATAACGATGCGGGGGCCTTTAACCGACGTTGTGTGTTGCTGCTGTGTTAGCCCTGTGCGGTGGTATCAAACTTGCCCAGAACTTCGCGTTCATAGGCCAGCGCTTTCTTCTTATCGAACCGGTGTTCCCACTTGGCAATCACCAGTACCGCCAGCGCGTTACCAACAACGTTCAGCGCAGTACGCGCCATATCAAGGATTCGGTCCACCCCGGCAATAAAGGCAAGGCCTTCCAGCGGAATACCAACGCTGCCCAGCGTCGCCAACAGAACCACAAAGGAGACGCCCGGAACGCCGGCAATCCCTTTGGAGGTCACCATCAGGGTCAGCACCAGAGTGATTTCCTGCCAGATGGAAAGCTCGATACCGTAGAGCTGCGCGATGAAGATAGCGGCAATACTCTGGTACAGCGTGGAGCCATCGAGGTTAAACGAATAACCGGTCGGCACCACGAAACTGGTAATCGATGAAGGCGCGCCATAGGCTTCCATCTTCTGGATGATACGCGGCAGTACGCTTTCGGAGCTGGCGGTGGAGTAAGCCAGAATCAGTTCATCCTTCAGAATACGAATCAGCGTCCAGACCCGCAAACCGCAGATGCGGGCCACGGCCCCCAGTACCACCAGTGCGAAGAAGATAATCGCCACGTAAACCAGGATAACCAGCTTAGCCAGCGGCCACAGCGAGGCGAAACCGAAGTTTGCTACCGTCACCGAGATCAGCGCAAAGACCCCCACCGGAGCGTAACGCATCACCATGTGAGTCACTTTAAACATGGTTTCGGAAACGCTGCGGAATACGGTCACCAGCGGATCGCGGTTTTTCGCTGGCAGCGATGACAACCCTAAGCCGAACAGTACCGAGAAGAAGATAATCGGCAGCATGTCACCCTTCACCATGGAGGCGAAGATATTGGTAGGCACCAACGACAGAATGGTTCCCATCAGCCCCTGAGAGTGGTCCGCCACGGCATTCGTGGTGGCTTCATACTTTGAAATGTCCACTGCTGCCAGCTGAGACATATCAATACCATGGCCCGGCTGGAAGACATTAGCCATGGTGATACCCAGGATAATGGCGACCGTTGTGATCACTTCAAAGTAGAGAATGGTTTTAACGCCAATACGGCCTAACTGCTTGGCATCCCCAACGCCGGCAATACCCACCACCAGCGTAGAGATAACAATAGGCACCACGATCATTTTGATCAGGTGGATAAAGATGTCACCCGCAGGTGACAGAAGATTGTTGATCAACCATTCACGGCTGTCACTTTGATAATGGAGGAAACTCCCAAGAATAATACCCAGAACTAACGCCAGCAGAATCTGCCAGGCAAGTCCGAACTTTCTGTTTTTCATAACAACTGTACTTCCTGAATCCAAGTGTCATTCCCGGCTCGTTGTGAGCGGGAATGCCACAAACTGAAAAAGGGGTATGACAAACGTCGGGTGATGTGTGGAGTTTTAACGCCCTTAATCAGTACCATCTGAATGGCTGTTCGCGCAACCCTTGAAATTCAAAGCCATTCACGCAAAATGCATATATAAGCATTATTTTTTAGCGCTAAACAAAACTAACACACTGTTATAAAAAAAGATTATATCGCTTGTTTTCAAATAATCATTACTGGTTATTATTTCTTCTCTCGGTTTCGTTTGCTCATTTAATGTACATTTACGCCAATGCGTGATCTGTCGCCCAAATAGTAAACAAAAACGCCGATACCCCTACAATTAACGTTTGGTTGACATATTATTAACATCCTGGAAGGAGAAAATAACTATGAGCCAAATACACAAACATCCGATTCCCGCCCATATTGCGGAAGACTGCCTGATCACCCCGGAACAGTACGCGGCCAAATACCGCCAGTCCATAGAAGAGCCTGACGCCTTCTGGGGCGAGCAGGGAAAGATTCTGGACTGGATAAAACCCTATACTAAGGTGAAAAACACCTCTTTTGCACCGGGAAATATTGCTATCAAATGGTATGAGGACGGCACCCTCAACCTGGCGGCTAACTGCCTGGATCGCCATCTGGAAAAGAATGGCTCCCGCCCCGCCCTTATCTGGGAAGGCGACGACGCCAGCCAGAGCAAGACTATCACTTATCGCGAACTGCATGCCGACGTCTGCCGTTTCGCCAACGTGCTTCTGAGTCAGGGCATCAGTAAAGGCGACGTGGTCGCTATCTATATGCCGATGGTGCCGGAAGCCGCCGTTGCGATGCTGGCCTGTGCCCGTATCGGCGCCATTCATTCCGTGATCTTTGGCGGTTTCTCGCCAGAAGCCGTCGCGGGCAGGATTATCGACAGTAATGCCCGACTGGTAATCACCGCCGATGAAGGGGTGCGCGCCGGTCGTAATATTCCGCTGAAGCGCAACGTTGACGATGCGCTGAAGAATCACAATGTGAAGAGCGTGGGCAACGTCGTGGTGTTCAAACGCACTGGCGGCGATATAGCCTGGCACGAAGGCCGCGACCTGTGGTGGAGCGACCTGATGGCCAACGCCAGCGCGGAAAATCAGCCGGTAGAAATGAATGCGGAAGACCCGCTATTTATCCTCTACACCTCTGGCTCCACCGGTAAGCCTAAAGGAGTGCTGCATACCACTGGCGGGTATCTGGTCTATGCCGCCGCCACCTTTCAATATGTCTTCGATTATCATCCCGGCGAAGTTTACTGGTGTACAGCCGACGTCGGCTGGGTGACCGGCCACAGCTACCTGCTTTACGGCCCGCTGGCCTGTGGGGCAACTACCCTGATGTTCGAAGGGGTGCCGAACTGGCCTCAGCCCAACCGTATGGCCCAGGTGGTGGACAAACACAAGGTTAATATCCTCTACACCGCCCCAACCGCTATTCGCGCCCTGATGGCCGAAGGGGATAAAGCCATCGAAGGCACCGATCGTTCGTCGCTGCGTATTCTCGGTTCAGTGGGAGAACCCATTAACCCGGAAGCCTGGGAGTGGTTCTGGGATAAAATCGGCAACAGACACTGCCCGGTAATGGACACCTGGTGGCAGACCGAAACCGGCGGCTTTATGATCGCCCCGATGCCAGGCGCCACCGAGCTTAAGGCCGGTTCCGCCACCCTGCCCTTCTTCGGCGTACAGCCGGAACTGGTGGATAACGAAGGCAACGCGCTACCTGGCGCCACCGAAGGCAATCTGACCATTACCGACTCCTGGCCGGGCCAGGCCCGTACCCTGTTCGGCGATCACGAACGCTTTGAACAGACCTACTTCTCCACCTTTAAAAATCGCTACTTCAGCGGTGACGGCGCCCGTCGCGACGAGGATGGCTACTACTGGATCACCGGACGCGTGGATGACGTGCTGAACGTCTCAGGCCACCGCCTGGGCACCGCCGAAATCGAATCAGCGCTGGTTTCGCATCCGAAAATCGCCGAAGCCGCGGTGGTGGGAATCCCACATAACATCAAGGGGCAGGCTATCTACGCTTACGTCACCCTTAACCACGGCGAAGACCCCACGCCGGAACTCTACACTGAGGTGCGCAACTGGGTGCGCAAAGAGATCGGCCCGCTGGCTACGCCTGACGTGCTGCACTGGACCGACTCCCTGCCGAAAACCCGCTCCGGCAAGATTATGCGCCGCATTCTGCGCAAAATTGCCGCCGGCGACACCAGCAACCTGGGAGATACCTCCACGCTCGCCGATCCTGGCGTGGTGGAAAAACTGCTCGAAGAGAAATCAGCTATCACGATGCCTTCCTGAACCCCACACCAGTCAGGGGGCCGGAATGGCCAGTAGTCCACTGCATGGCGTATCGGCTCAGGCCGGACGCCATCGGTATAAATTCGCCGGGAATATCCCGGTGGTACCGGGTATGCGGAGGGTTTCCCCTGCGGTCCCTTACCCCTGAAAAAAACAACAATTGAAACTGACCTCTGGAGAACTCTGTGATGAATGATGTCATTTGTCAGCGGATAGAAGGGAGTGCGTATTTCAGGGAACTGGTAGCCAAACGTCAAAAATTCGCCTGGACGCTATCCGCCATTATGCTGGTGATTTACGTGGGCTTTATTTTTCTTATCGCCTTCGCCCCGGCCTGGCTGGGTACACCGCTGCACGGGCAGACCAGCGTGACCCGGGGCATTCCTATTGGTATCGGCGTTATCGTTATCTCTTTTATTCTGACCGGTATCTACGTCTGGCGGGCCAACGGCGAGTTCGATCGCCTGAATAAAGCCGTACGTCAGGAGGTGGATGCATGAAGGCACTCTATTTCCTGCTGCTGGCGGCGCCCACCGTCACGGCCGCCGATGCCATTAGCGGCGCGGTGGAGCGCCAGCCCACCAACTGGCAGGCCATCATTATGTTCGTGGTGTTCGTGATGTTCACCCTGGGCATTACCTGGTGGGCCTCAAAACGCACCCGCTCGCGCAGCGACTACTACACCGCCGGGGGCAATATCACCGGCTTTCAGAACGGGCTGGCGATCTCCGGGGACTTTATGTCCGCAGCCTCCTTCCTGGGCATTTCAGCGCTGGTCTATACCTCCGGCTACGATGGCCTGATCTACTCGCTCGGCTTCCTGGTCGGCTGGCCCATTATTCTGTTTCTGATCGCCGAGCGTCTGCGTAATCTGGGGCGCTATACCTTCGCCGACGTCGCCTCTTATCGTCTGAAGCAGCGCCCGATTCGCACGCTTTCCGCCTGTGGATCGCTGGTAGTGGTCGCCCTTTACCTCATTGCCCAGATGGTAGGCGCCGGTAAGCTTATCGAACTGCTGTTCGGCCTGAACTACCATGTGGCGGTCGTGCTGGTGGGAGTTCTGATGGTGATGTATGTGCTGTTCGGCGGCATGTTGGCCACCACCTGGGTGCAGATTATTAAGGCGGTACTACTGCTGTTCGGCGCCAGCTTTATGGCCTTTATGGTAATGCGCCACGTCGGTTTCAGCTTCAGTAATCTGTTCAGCGAAGCGGTCAGGGTGCATCCTGATGGCCTGGAGATTATGCGCCCAGGCGGGCTGGTCAAAGACCCCATCTCTGCACTGTCGCTGGGCCTGGGGCTGATGTTCGGTACAGCGGGGCTGCCCCATATCCTGATGCGTTTCTTCACCGTTAGCGACGCCCGGGAAGCCCGTAAGAGCGTATTCTATGCCACCGGATTTATGGGTTACTTCTACATCCTGACCTTTATTATCGGCTTTGGCGCCATCATGCTGGTGGGCGCTAACCCCGCCTTTAAGGATGCGGCGGGCGCGTTGATTGGCGGCAACAATATGGCGGCGGTGCATCTGTCCAATGCAGTGGGCGGTAACCTGTTCCTTGGGTTTATCTCCGCAGTCGCCTTTGCCACCATTCTTGCCGTGGTGGCCGGACTAACGCTGGCGGGCGCCTCTGCGGTTTCCCACGATCTGTACGCCAACGTCTTCCGCCAGGGCGCCAGCGAGCGCGATGAGCTGCGGGTATCGAAAATCACCGTACTGGTGCTGGGTGTGGTGGCGATCCTGCTGGGGATTCTGTTCGAAAATCAGAATATCGCCTTTATGGTAGGCCTGGCCTTTTCCATTGCCGCCAGCTGTAACTTCCCCATCATTCTGCTGTCGATGTACTGGTCGAAACTGACTACCCGCGGCGCGATGATCGGCGGTTGGCTGGGGCTATTGACCGCAGTTATCCTGATGATTCTGGGACCCACCATCTGGGTGGAGATTTTAGGTCATGGCGCGCCAGTTTTCCCGTATGAATACCCGGCGCTGTTCTCTATTCTGGTGGCCTTTGTCGGAATCTGGTTGTTTTCGATTACCGATAACAGCGCCGAAGGTGCCCGGGAACGCTCCCAGTTCCGTGCGCAGTTTATCCGCTCCCAAACCGGGATCGGCATTGAGCAGGGCAGCGCCCACTAACCGCTTTACTCCCGGCCTGCGGGCCGGGATTCTCCATAAGTGATCTCAATCACTTTTTAGCGCCCCTTCAACCAACGCCTTCACACTTCTTCCGGAAAGAAATGCGATGTAGATCGCATGAAATAGCGCCAGTTTGTTATTCAGCTCACATCTTTCCCTCTCTGCTCGCCAACGCTACCGTCTGCTTCCCTCCGTACGCTGACAGCGCCATCACTGCCCCTTACTCTTATTCCAGTAGCGAAGCCGCCAGGGAGCGTAGCCGTTCCGGTGCGAAAAGCTGAGGTATCACCAGCGGCGCTGTGGCGGGTAGCGTAGAGAACCAGCGTTCCAGCTCATCAGCGCAGCGCTCCAGCGCCTGAGCATGAGGCGTGAGCGGCTCCGGTTACGCGCCGTAGCGTTCACGCCACAGCGCCGCAACCACCGCTTCTGTCACCAGACTAAACATCTGGCTGTAGCGCCCGGCGCTCTGCCAAGCCGCCTGCACAACGGCAAAGGCATCGCTCTGAGATGGGATCTCCCGAAGGCGCGCCATGGCGGTGGCGCACAGATGCGACGATGAGGATTTTTCCAGCTGGATTAGCGAGCGCTGCTCATGGCCCAGTTGAGGGTCGTCGGCTGGAAGCAGCGGCTGGAACGCCAGCGCCCAGCGGGCGCTGCGGGTATCCATATGCAGCAGCTGTTCGGCCTGAGCCAGGCTTTCCGGCACCTGGCTCTGACGATGAAGAGGTCGGCCCAACAGATTACAGGTTTTTGTTAGCCAGTCAGCACTGGCGCCGTAGAGCTCCGCCAGTTGCTGCCCCTGCTGACGGGTGCGGAAGCTGATGCCCTGCTCCACAAACCAGGTTTCCAGCAGCAGTTCAGCGGGTTCGCCAAGCCGCGCCGCCTGCAGGCCGCTGAGATTAACCTCGTTAACGGAGCCGATAAGCGAGCTGTCGCTCAGCCACTGCCAGTTGATGCGGGCAGTGACCGCCTCTACACCGCCGGGGGCCACGCTCTGAGCCCAGCTCAGGCGTCCGCGGATCTCATCGGCCAGATAACAGGGCAGTACCGACCAGCCGTAGCCGATCCCCCACAGATCGAATTCGATCCACTTGTGATGGGGCAGCGTGGCAATCAGTGGGTGGTTAGCGAAGCCGGGGTGATAGTCGAGCTCCGTCGCCTTTAGCGAGGCGCGAACTTCCCCGGGCAGCGATGCCAGTACCGTCTGGAGCTGCTGGCGCGGCCAGGAGGCATCGATAAAGTCGCGTAACACCAACTGCTTACCCGCGGCTCGCAGCGCCCGCCAGACATCCTGCAGCGCCGCCCGCCAGGGCTCGGGCTGCCAGGCGGGGGTCGTCAGGCTTAGTACCAGGCCGCGCAGTGACGGTATCGCCAGCAGCGGCGTCAGCGTCGAGCGGTAAAAATCGGCCCAAAATGACGAAGCGCCGTCCGGCGCCTGTTCGGGAAATTTCTGGCGCAGCGTCTCCTGCGGCGGTGCCGCTTCGGCCTGTAACCAAAAGGCAAGATGGTGCCGTTCCAGCCAGTCAGCTACCCGCCGCAGATAGAGCAGCGCGTGGCGCCGCTGATGGCGCAGATTCTCTGCCTCCAGCCGGGGAGCGAACGGGGAAGGCTCCGCCAGCAACGCCAGCAGCTCCTGCTGGTGCAGGATGATGCCGGTAAAGCCATAGCGCTTCGCCACCGTAACTGCCTGTTCCAGCCAGGGCCAGTGCCAGATAAAAGGGCTGTTCAGCTCCAGCAGTTGATGAGGAATTCGCGCCATGCCGCTCTCCGTACCGGGAAGTGTGTCAGGCACTGTTTTACCCCGGATGACCCGCGCGTCAAAGGGGGATTTTTAACGACTTAGCGTCAGGAGAGAAAAAGTGAAACGTTACGCACTAATCGGCACCGGCGGTCGCGCCGGGCTCTATATTGAGGCTATCGGTGGTACCTTCCGCCACAACGCACGGATGGTCGCCTTCTGCGACACCAACCAGACCCGCATGGACTACGCCAATCGGCTACTGGAAAAGGCGGGGGCAGCACCGGTCCCCACCTGGAAGGCGGACAGTTTCGAGGCGATGATTCGCGAAACTCGTCCCGATGTGGTGATCGTCACCACGGTGGATCGCACCCACGATGACTATATCGTGCGCGCCCTGCATGCGGGCTGCGACGTGATTACCGAAAAGCCAATGACTATCGACGAACAGCGCGCGCTGCGCATTCTCGACGCCATTGAACAGACCGGGCGTGAGGTGCGTGTCGCCTTTAACTATCGCTACGCCCCGCACCACAGTAAAGTCCGAGAACTACTGCGCGACGGCGTCATCGGCGAAGTCTTTTCGGTGCACTTCGAATGGTTGCTCAATACCGAACACGGCGCCGATTATTTCCGGCGCTGGCACCGGGAAAAGCGCAACAGCGGCGGACTGCTGGTACACAAATCCACCCACCATTTCGATCTGATGAACTTCTGGCTCGACAGCTATCCGGAGCGGGTGTACGCCGAAGGCGATCTGCGTTTCTACGGGCGTGAAAACGCGGAGCGGCGCGGTATTACGCAGTTTTACCCCCGCGCCCACGGCTATCCGGCGGCAAAAGACGATCCCTTCGCCCTGAATATGGCCGAGAATCCTCAGCTTAAAGCGCTCTATCTGAATGCCGAACACGAAGATAACTACTTTCGCGATCAGAGCGTCTTTAGCGATGGAATCACCATTGAAGATACGCTCTCGGTGCTGGTGAAGTACCAGAATCGGGTGCAACTGACCTATTCGCTCAACGCATACCTGCCCTGGGAAGGGCTGAACATTGTGTTTAACGGCAGCAAGGGGCGGCTGGAGATGAAGCTGGTGGAGATGTCTTACGTTAACGCCGGCGGCGAACGGGATAACGAAGGCAGTCTGGAGAGCTGCGATATCACGGTATTCCCGATGTTTGACGCTCCCTGGAAAGCGGAATTTACCGTCGGCGAAGGGGGGCACGGTGGTGGCGACAACGCGATGCTGGCGGACCTGTTCGGCGAACCAGGCGAAGACCCACTGAAACGCGCCGCCGATCACCGGGCCGGCGCCCTTTCCATTCTAACCGGTATCGCAGGCAACCGCTCCCTGCAACTCCAGCGTCCGGTTCAGTTTAAGGAGTTTGAACTACTCCGCCGTCTGAAAGGCTAGAACAGCAGGCGGGCCACCAGCGGGGCGGCCAGGACCATAATAACGCCGGAGAGCATCATCACCAGGCTCGCCACCATTCCCTCCTGCGGACCCATTTCGCAGGAGCGGGCAGTCCCTGCACCGTGAGAGGCGGCGCCCAGCGCGGCGCCTTTCGCCACGCCTTCGCGAATCGCGAGTCGCAGAAACAGCACATCCCCCACCGCCATTCCAAAGACCCCGGTCACGACCACGAACAGCGCCACCAGATCCGGCTGTCCCCCCATGGGCGCTGCCGCCGCCAGGGCGAAAGGCGTGGTGATGGAGCGTACCGCCAGACTACGCTGGATCTCGTCGGACAACATCAGCCAGCGCGCCAGCCAGACCGAGCTGGTCACCGCGACCACCGTGGCGGTCAGCGTTCCGGCGCACAGCGACATCCAGTGGCGACGAATCAGCGCCAGATTCTCATACACCGGCACGGCAAAGGCGATGGTCGCAGGTCCCAGCAGCCAGATCAGCCAGTGGCTCTGGGCGATATAGTTCTGGTAAGAAATATGCCCAAAGACCAGCACGGCCACCAGTAGCAGCGGCGTAAAGACCAGCGGCATCAGCGGCAGTTTGCGAAAACGGCGCCACAATCGCTTGTTGAGATAGTAGAGCGCCAGGGTCAACCCCAGACAAAAGAGACTCAGCGGCAGATTAGTCACTGGCCGCTGCCTTGCGCGCCGCACGCGTCACCTCGAAGCGGTAGATCTTTTCCACCACCCAGCCGGTAGCCCCCAACACCATCAGCGTACTGAGCGCAATCACCAGCAGAATACGCCAGCCATCGGCCAGCAGCAGCTGGGTGTAGTTCACCACCGCCACCACCGCCGGAACAAAGAACAGCAGCATCTCTGCCAGCAGCCATCGGGCACCATCACGTACCCAGTTAACGGGTACAACGCGCAGCATAATTAATGAAAATAGCAGCAACATTCCTACCAGATTAGCAGGCAACGGAAGATGGAACTGCCCGACCATCTGTTGCGCCACCAGAAATAGACCGGCGTACAGCAACACCTGGAAGGGCGTGGTTAAACGGGAAACAGCAGGCTTGATCGCGCGTAGCGCCGCAGGCATAGCATCAGACCCTGATAAAATAGCGGAGAGTGCAGTATAGTAAGCCTTCGATAATGCAAGTAATGAATTAAACTCATCCCAGGTATAGTTAACAGGAATAGTTATGGACATCAGAACGCTGCGCTACTTTGTTGAGGTGGTTCGTCAGCAGAGCTTCACCCGGGCAGCGGAGAAGATGTTTGTCACCCAACCCACCATCAGCAAAATGTTGCGCAACCTGGAAGACGAGCTGGGCAGTACGCTATTACTACGCGAAGGGCGCCGCCTGGTACTGACCGATACCGGCCGCGCCGTGTTTGAGCGCGGCGTGGCGATTCTGGGTGAGTTTCGTCAGCTAAAAAACGAACTGGCAGACATTAACAACCTGAACAAAGGGGTGTTAAGACTGGGGATTCCGCCCATGGTAGGAATGATGATGGCAGGGCCGATCGCCGAATATCGCCGCCAGTATCCAGGTATTGAGCTTAAGATCGCCGAATTTGGCGGTCTGAAGGTACAACAGGCCGTTATGAACAGTGAGCTCGACCTGGCCATGACCGCCCTGACCTCAAATCCGGATGAAAATCTGGAAACCCTGGCGTTCTCCAGCCATCCCATGTGCGTACTGGCGCCGCGCAGCGAGCCCTGGCTGTCACGCAGCGGTGTGGCCCTGGAAGAGCTCGAAGCCTGGCCGCTGCTGGTCTATAACGAAGATTTCTCCCTGAGCCGCCAGATGACCCAGCTATTCGCCGAACACCAGATCTCACCGCGCATCGCGGTACGCAGTGGCCAGTGGGATTTCCTGGCTGCCATGGTGCAGGCCAATGTCGGCATCGCCATTCTACCGGAGCCTATCTGTCAGCGGCTGGATAAAACCAACCTGGTGTGGCTGCCATTGCACAGCCCGCTGCGCTGGCAACTGGGCATGATCTGGCGCCGCGATGGCTATCTTTCCCAGAGCGCACGAGCCTGGATCGACTGCTGTAAGGCGTTCTGGTCGGTGGAGCCATAAAAAAGCCCTCTCCAGGGAGAGGGCTCGGATGAGCGTCGCTATCGCTTAGTTGTTCTCTATCAACAGCGCTTCCAGCAGGTCGAGATCGTGCAGTAGCTTTTGCAACGTCTCGTTGCTGATCTTCTGGGTAGCGCGCAGATGGTACAGTTCCGCCCGCTCGGAACGCAGCGCCGTCAGGCGGAAGCGACGTTCAAGGTTCTCTTCCAGCTCCGAGTTTTCTACATCGTTACGACCATCGGCCCGGCGCCTCAGGTTACCGATAACCCGTGAACTGACTTCGCGCAGCAACTGATCGTCGATATTCTCTTCGGTGTCCGCCGCCAGCCGCTCCTCCATTTTCTGGATAGAGACAATAGCCACTTCGGCAATGGCCGCCTTAGCCAGACGCTCCTCTTTGCGGGTCTGTGCGTTATCCGGAAGCTCCACGTGACGCAGCAAGATCGGTAGCATAATCACCCCCACAAACAGCGAGAACAGGATGACGCCGGCCGAAAGGAAGATCAGCTCATAGCGCGCCGGAAAGGGATCGCCCCCCGGTAGCAGCAGCGGGATAGAGAGCACACCGGCAAGGGTAATAGCGCCGCGTACCCCGGCAAACGAGGCGATCAGCAACTCACGGGTAGTGTAAGAGCTAAACTCCATCGGGCGTTTTTTCAGGAAACGCAGGCTAAAGCGCTTCATCAGCCACAGCCAGATAAAGCGTACCAGAATCAACGCGAAGTAGATCAGCACCACATCCATGAACAGTATCCAGACTTCTACATTGGGATCGGCTTCCGCCGCCGCCAGCGAGTTCTCCAGAATGCCCGGTAGCTGCAGGCCCAACATCAGGAACACCATGCCGTTAAACACGAATTCCAGCATCGCCCAGACGCTGTTGGCGCGCAGGCGCATCGCCAGAGGCGCAGTACGCATCACGCCGGAACGGGTGATGGTCATCCCCGCCGCCACCGCGGCCAGAATGCCGGAAACGCCGATATGTTCCGCAATCAGATAAGAGGCGAACGGCAGCAGGAACAGCAGTACGATCTGAGTGGCCGGCTCGTCACCGCTCCAGCGGCTCATCAGACGCAGCGAGCGGCCATACAGCCAGCTCACCACAAAGCCCGCCAGCAAGCCGCCGATAGCTACCTTCAGGAACTCCAGGGTGGCGCCACCTACAGTAAAAACCATGGTGCCCATGGCCACCGCCACGGCGAATTTCAGCGAAACCAGGCCGGAGGCGTCATTCATCAGCGCCTCGCCCTGCAGGATCCCCATTATCTTCTTGGGTATGCGGCCTTCCCCCACGATGCCGGAAAGCGCCACTGCATCGGTCGGCGACAGCACGGCAGCCAGCGCAAGGGCGGGTATCAACGGAATGCCCGGCACCATGTAGTAAATCAGGAAGCCGATCCCCACCACGGTCAGCAGCACCAGCACCAGCGCCAGCCCGATAATCTCACGACCATGATTAATGAACTCCCTGGTCGGCGTCTTCCAGCCATCCGCAAACAGCAGCGGCGGGATAAACAGCACCAGGAAAAGCTCCGGATTAAAGTCCACGTGCAGGCCAAATTTAGGCCAGGCCAGTAGCGCGCCAATGGCGATCTGCATCAGCGGCAGCGGAATCTGGAACGGCAGAATCCGCGTCACCACCCCTGACAGCGAAACCACCAGCGTCAGAATCAAAATGGTAAAAAAGATTTCCATACTATCCTTAGTTATACTGCGATGTGTTTGTCATGAAATGAAGAGAAGCGTTCTCATCATAGAACACTATCTTTACATATGATGATACAGGATGTGCCCTAAATAGCGTAGAAATCAAGCGGGCCAGAGAATCCGGCCCGGGGAAGAGTCTGAAAAATAAGGAAGGATTAAATCGCCCAACCGCCTGCGTAAAACGTCACCAACACCACGGCAATCAGTATGGTACCCAGGTTCAGTTTGCGCCATTCGCCAGAGAAGATACGCCCGACCACCAGGCTGGCGAAACCAATCATAATGCCGGTCACGATGTTGCAGGTGAAGACGATAATCACCGCCGTCATCAGCCCTGCCATGGCATCAACAAAGTCCTCGAAATTCAGCTTCGCCACGTTGCTCAGCATCAACAGCCCCACGTACATCAACGCTGGCGCAGTAGCGTAGGCCGGTACCAGGTAAGAGAGCGGCGAGAGGAACAGAATCAGCAGGAACAGCACACCGACCACAATGGCGGTCAGGCCGGTCTTACCGCCAGCAGCGGTTCCCGCGGCCGATTCGATGTAAACCGCGGCGGGCGAGGCCCCAACCAGGCTGGAGAAGATGCTGCTCACGGAGTCGGTGGTCAGCGCCTTGCCTCCATCGATAATCTGTCCGTCTTTATCCAGCAGGTTGCCCTGTTCCGCCACGGCGCGAATGGTGCCGGTGGCGTCGAAAACCGCCGTCATCACCAGCGCCAGCACGCTGGGCAGCACCAGCGGATTCAACGCCCCCATAATGTCCAGACTGCCGATCAGCGAATTCCCGTTTTCATCGTTCAGGGAAGGCATGGCAAACAGAGAGCCGCTAAAGTGCACCGCGGGATCGAAAATCATACCGATAATTGAGATGGCAATAATGGTCAGCAGAATGCCACCCGGCACCTTGCGCCGCTCCAGGCCAATAATGGTCGCCAGCCCCAGCAACGACATCATCACCGGAAAGCTGGTGAAGTCGCCAAAAGCGACTGGTAACCCTTCCAGCGGATTTCTTACCACCAGTTTGACGCTATCAGCCGCAATGAGCAGCAAAAACAGGCCAATCCCGACGCCGGTCCCCTGAGCGACGCCCATGGGTAGGTTGCGTAAAATCCAGCCGCGAATACCGGTCGCAGAGATTACCGTAAACAGTACCCCCATCAGGAAGACCGCGCCCAGCGCCACCGGCACGCTGATCTGCTGGCCCAGCACCAGGCTGAAAGCGGTAAACGCCGTCAGCGACAGGGCACAGCCGATCGCCAGCGGCAGATTTGCCCACAGCCCCATGGCAATGGAGCCGACGCCCGCCACCAGGCAGGTCGCCACAAACACCGCGGCGGGCGGAAAGCCAGCCTTGCCGAGCATGCCCGGCACCACAATCACCGAGTAGACCATGGCCAGGAAGGTGGTAAGACCCGCCACCACCTCGCGGCGCACCGTACTGCCGCGCGCGGATATCTTGAACCAGGCGTCCAGAGAGCCGCCGGCACGCGGAGAAGGAGTAGACATAGTTGAAATATCCCCTGATGCTTTTTTATGAAGTTACCGTTACGCGCAGTGAACAGCCCTATGCTGGCTAAACGTCTTTCGTCCCGGGCATTGCCATGGCGTTAAAAAGGGGGTACCCCGGCAATGCAAACGTTTAACCCCGCGCGTAAAAAACGGTCGGAAATTTAAGGCAAACGATTATCCTGGCATCATTAGGGGGTTTTCAACCAAACTTTGCCCCTTTTAGATAAAAAAAACCAATACTGTCTGTTTTTCACCCAAAGGATGCGCAAACGATGTCGTTGCTGCGCAAACCGTTAACAGACGCGCGAACATTTGATCAACCTTACGCCGTTAATCGTCATCCGTTCCGGATCTGTGCGGCGCCCGATCGGCGGGTTCTTCCAGCAGTCGTGCCCCGGCTCCTTCGGCGCCCAGTCGGTCATTCGGGTTACGTAGCGGGCAATCCTTACGCGACAGGCAGCCGCAACCGATACAGCCATCCAGCTCATCACGCAGGGCAACCAGCGTATTGATGCGTCGCTCCAGCTCTTCGCGCCACGTCGATGACAGCGCCTTCCACTCTTTGGCGCTCAGCGTATGGCCTTCGGGCAGCACGCTAAAGGCTTCGCTAATGGTTGCCAGCGGAATGCCGATACGCTGGGCTATCTTGATGATTGCTACATAACGCAGCACATCGCGGGTATAACGCCGCTGATTACCGGCATTGCGCTGACTGTGAATCAGTCCTTTGCTTTCATAAAAGTGCAGCGCCGAAACGGCAACGCCACTACGCCTGGCCACTTCACCCGGCGTCAGCAGGGTTTTTAGTCGGGATGATTTCTTTTCCAAAACCGCTTTACCTCAAGTTAACTTGAGGAATTATACTCATCGCCAGTAAAAAGTACGATACCCAACTCGCCAGGAGCCTGGCGACCGGGGGTATAAGAAGATAAGAGAGGATGCCTATGTCGCCACATCAGGAGATTATCCATACCTTAACGCAATGGATTGATGATCATATCGACCAGCCGCTCAACATTGACGCCGTCGCACAAAAATCCGGTTATTCGAAGTGGTACCTTCAGCGGATGTTCCGCTCGGTCATGCACCAGACGCTGGGCGAATATATCCGCCAGCGGCGCCTGGCCATGGCGGCCGAAGCGCTACGCACCACCCAACGGCCTATTTTTGATATCGCCATGGATTTTGGCTACGTCTCACAGCAAACTTTCTCACGGGTTTTCCGCCGCGAGTTTGACCGCACGCCTACCGACTATCGTCACCACGCCTGAAGACCACGGGCGGCGTCGACTGCCGCCCGAATAGTTTTTTTTGTTGCTAAAAAATCCCTCAACCTCTGGTGAATTAATCAACAAATGTGATATAGTTCACATGTCCTATGCAACAGGACACCCATTTACATTTTCTGTTATGACTTATTCCCTTTGACGGCCCCGGGTCACCCTTATCGCGCGCTCTGCGTCATGCCGTTATGCGTAATAGGTTTGCTTCGAGGATGAGGTTTCATGGCTACGATCACCACGGGTGTGGTTTTAATGCGCTGGCAGCTGTTAAGCGCACTGTTGATGTTTTTTGCCAGCACGCTGAACATTCAGTTTCGTCGTTCCGAGTCCCCTGTACTGGCAGTACTTTCCACCGGACTGGGCATTGCCGCTTCATGCTGGTTCGCTACCGGACTGCTGGGCATGAGCCTCGATTTCGCGGCGATTTGGACCAATGTTAAAGACGTAACGATGGAAGTAATGAGTCACACCCCGCCCGACTGGCCGGTCGTTATGACCTGATTCAGAAGGCTCCCTCTGGGGAGCCTTTTTAGCGTTTAAGCAGAGTGCGCAGCCTGACTCTGTCCCGCAACAGCCCAATAACCACCCCCAGCAGCGCATAAAACGCCCCCAGCAGTAGCAGCATCGCCACATCATTGAGCGCACTTTGCCAGGATAGCCCCATCTGGTTCACTCCGGCTATCGCCTTGGCCGCCCAGGTTGAAGGAATCATAAAGGCAATGCCCCGCACCCAGTCCGGCATAGCCTGTAGCGGCCAAATGGTTCCCGACAGATAAAACACCGGCATGGTGATAAACGACAGGGTCAGGTAGATCATCTCCACGCTGCGCAGGCATTCGGTCAGGAACTTGCCCAACCCCAATACCGCCAGCAGGAACGGGAAGGTTAATAGCAGTAGCTCTGGTATCGCCGCAGTCTGACGATAACCCAGCACCCAGGGCCACAGCACGAACAGCACAATGGAGAGAAACAGCCAGATAGGCAGCAGCGCCGATAGACCGCCCAAATAGACCGGCAGCGGCGGCTTGCCCTGGGCATTCAACACAATGCTGACCCGCACGCTGGCGATCATCAGCGAGTGCTGAAGTAACAGCACCAGCAGCCCGGGAAAGACGATTGCCGCAAAGCTGATTCCCGGATTAAACAGATCCCGGGCCTGGCCGATAATGGGCGTCATGACAATCTGCGCCTGGCGTTCGCTAAAGCCACTGCGCAGCAACAACGCCTGATCGTAGTGGTTCAGCATCTCCTGATACGCCGACTGCACATCCTGCTGAATCTGGCCGTTAGCCAGTCGGTTGGTCGCATCGCCATACACCGGCACCGTGACCGCCTTACCCGACAGAATCTTCTGTTCCAGATCGGTCGGCATAATGATAACGGCAAACAGCTTACGCCAGCCCAGATCGTGAATCGCTTTATCCAGACTGTCGTAACCCACCATTTTGACTTTAGAGGTGGCGTCCAGGTTGCGAATCAACAGACGGCTGGCTGAACTGTGGTCCTGATCGATGACCGCTACCGGTAGATCCCAGACCGTGCGATGAACGTATACCGTACTCATTACGCACAGCGAGATCAGCAACATCATCCACATCGGCCGCTCCAGCAACCCCATCAGCACCTTACTGAAGGTGGCCCAGTACGCTTTCACAGCACCACCTCCTGCTTACGCAAGCGCGCCGGAAGACGACGACACACCAGCAGTCCGGTCACCAACGGATAGACGAGTAGCAGCGCGCAGACACTGAATACCGGGCGTACCGGTACCTGACGCAGGAAAATATCAAACATGGCGTAGAGCGCGTGAGTCAGCGGCTCGAGATTAGAGATAATCTGCGCTGGCAACGACATTGACAGTTCCGGCACCACGGTACCGGAGAAGGTCAAGGCGATACTGACCATAATCCCCATCATGGTGTAGGCGGTTATCGCACTGCCGGTAAAGGTGAACAGCAGAATCCCCAGACTCTGGGCCGCCATCACGTAGAAGAAGCCAACAAGCAGCATATAGATGGGATTCCCCACCACCCGGGCGTCGAAGATCCACACCAGCAACGCCAGTTCCGCCATCAGTAACGTGGTATAGCACAGGGTGTATGGCGCCAGTTTTCCCAGCAGCGACATACTGAAAGAGCTGGAATAAATCAGCGGCTTACTGCGCGCCAGCACGTAGATCATGCAGGTCACAACAAACAACTGTATCAGGTGGATCGTGGCAGCAAACTGCTGATAGTAAACGTAGCTGCCGCTGGCGTTAAACAGACTGTCGTAGGAGAGTGAGACCTGCGCCAGGGCCGGCAACGTTTTACCGATGCTGGCCGCAATAATCGAACGATAGTTGCTGTTGAGATCGGATATCAGCCCGCTAAAGTCCTGAGTAGAGTAGAGCCCGGCCCCGTAAAACAGCGCGTTATAGTAGAACACCACCTGGGGCTGGCGACCCGCCAGCGCATCCGACTCAAAGTCTGGCGGGATATAGACCATGCCGTAGTCCAGCGCATTGCGCAAACGGCTCTGCGCTTCTTCCAGTCCACCTGCATGTTGGGTAATGCGGGCGTGAGAACCGGCGTCGAGCTTGCGAATGAGCTGACGTGACAGGTTGCTGTGATCGTTGTCCACCACCGACACAGGCAGATCCAGCAGCGTCCCTTCCGAAAAGTTGCTGCCGATCAGCCCGAACAGCAGCAGCGGAAAGATCCAGCCCAGCCAGTGGAAAACCGGTTTGCGAAAGGCGGCGCGAATCTCACGGCGGAAGGCAAGACTGAAGCAGCGCCAGCCGGTCCTTAAACCTTCCATTGCCATAGCGTGCTCATCCCCTGTCGCAGCCCCTGCACCGGCTGAGTCGGCCACAGGCGCACTTCGAAAGTTTTCAGGTCGAAGTCGCCGGTGGCACGGGTGGCGCGTTTGGTGGAGTAATCCCCCAGCGGCGCGATGTAATGTACTTCAGCCTCGATAATCTGGTTATTGAGCGCCGGAACCCGCAGCTTCACCTTATCGCCCTTACGAACGTGGGCCAGGATATCCTCGCGCAGGTTAAAGACAAAGTAAGCCTGGGGCTGACGCACCAGGGTCAACAGCGGGCTGGAGGCGTTCAGTAGTTCGCCCACCTCAGACGGAATCGGTCCTACTTCGCCATCGACCGGCGCCGTGACATTCAGATCATCGGCCTGAACTTTCACTTCCAACAGCTCCTGCTCCGCCTGGCGCAGCTGCGCGGCGTAAGCGGCACGCTGCTCGATACGGTCACCGTGAATGCCTTCGTCCAGATTGGCTTTCGCCCCCTGAACTTTCTGCCACGCGGTATCCCGGGCATTACGCAAATCCTGCAGATCCTGTGCAGAGATATAGCCCTGGGCCGCCACCTTCTGGTTACGGTTAAGGGTCGCCTGCGCATTGCGGTAGTCAGCCTCGGCCTCGTCCAGAGTCGCTTTCAGGTTGCGAATATTCTCTTCGCGGGTGCCGTTCATCGACTGGTCGAGCTGGGCTTTCGCCTGATCGCGCGCCGCTTCCGCCGCACGCAGTTGCGCAATAATTTCCGGCGCGTCCAGCTTCATCAGCAGCTGCCCGGCCTTCACATCGTCGCCCCTTTCCACCAGACGCTCTACCACGCGCCCCTTCGCTTTCGATGTAACGATAACCTCCGGCGCATCCACCTCACCCTGCAGCAATAAATCCTGGTTCTGCGCCCTGAAAAGTACTGCCAGTGCAATCACAATCACGACCAGCAGCAACGTAAATAACGTCTTTTTCTTCACTGGCCAGGCCTCCACTGTTGATTCAAGAGTTCCATCTCAACTCCCTTGTTTTATTTTGTCTTAAGCGTAACACAAGCAAAAAAAACCGCTTAAACATAGAAAGTCACTATCGGGGGGGGGATGCTCGGGGTGTAACAGGCTGATGTCAGGAAGAAAACACCGCACGACCATACCGTTGGAATAAAACGGCGCATAATATTGTGATCCGCGTCTCATTCAAGACAATTCTGACGGAAAACGATCGGCAACGCAGCCTGGAAATGGCTGATTATCGTCATGCAGAGGGAGTGCCGTGCATCGCTGCCTCAGGCGCCACGCACGGTGGTTATTAGATTCTCGCTCGTTTTTTTATCTGATACATCCGGCTATCGGCCCGGGACATCGCCTCGCTCAGCGTCATTCCGGGCGTCAGCTCGCAAACACCGTAACTCACGGAAAACGGCACCTCGGCGCTAAACAGTCCGATATCATGCGCAATACGCCGCATGCAGGCTTCCACCGCTTCAGAGCCCCCCTGGCTGAAGGTGATCAAAAACTCATCGCCCCCCATACGCACCGCGTAGTCCCGATTCGGCTGAATGCGATGGACAATCGACTTTGCCACATGCTTTAACGCCATATCGCCCATCTGGTGGCCCCAGGTATCGTTGATGGTTTTGAAGTCGTTGCAGTCGAGCATCACGATCGTCCGGGCCCGCAGCCCGCTCCGGGTGTCATATTTTTCCAGCCATGCCCGATTATAAAGCCCGGTGAGAGGGTCGATAAGCGAATTGCGGCGCTGAACGCGCAGAATGCGATCGTAGATCAGCCCCAGTCCCAGGAAGCAGAGCGACAGCAACACCAAAATAAGCAGATCGCTACGCCCGGTCGACGCCAGATAGTAACGAAGCGGATCGATAGAAACGATCACCTCATAGCGATCGTTAATGGCGGAACGTACTTTCTTACCCCAGTTATCGACGCCCAGCACGCCTAATTCGGTGCGACTCTCTTTATCCAGCAGATAAATATTCAGGAAATTATCCTGCTGATTAATCTCCAGGCTACGGGCAATCGCCAACAGATCTTCACGCTGGTAGTCAAAGCAAAGCGAGCCCAGCACCTTGTCCTTCATTCCCTGGCTCTGGTCAAACACCACGTGCTGCACGGTAATCACCGGATCACCGGACAGGGAGTCGAGATATACCGGGGAAAGCTCCCCGAAGCGGGCACCAGGATCGTCATGCAGTTTCTGATAGAGATAGCCGCGGGTTTCAATATGGCTGAACAGCCCGTAACCCCGCCCCCTGCTGGCCTTAAACACATATTCGCTCAGCGGCACCTTCGTAGTGATATAGATAAAATCGTCCTGTTTAGACAGGAAGTAGCGTCGGCTGATATGACTATAGTGAGAATTACGGCTTTCGATACGCATGGCCAGATCCACGGCTCTGGCCAGCAGCAGCTTGTCTCTCGTCAGGGACTCGTCTGATTGAAGCGTGCCCATAAAAGCATTATTGGTCTGATCCGCAAACAGGTTAATACCGTAAATACGGTGCTGTTTATCATACTCTTGCCCGACATCGCCCAGCTGGTAGCGACTGCTTTTAAGCCGCAGATAGAGCACCGAAACCGCATCTGAAAAGTTTTCGTTATAGTGCAGATCGCTTTCAATCACCCGCGAGAATTCATTCGCCACCGTTTCCGCGACCGAAATCTGACGCCGGTAAGAGATATAGCTAAACAAAATAGCTGCCAGCATAAAAACGATCAGCGTTACGGCGATCGCTACCTGCTTTGACTCAACGAAAAAGCGCCGATTGGGGCTTCGACTAAGCTGTCCGGCATTGATATCTGCCACCAGTTTTTACTCCAGAGGGGAAATAATAACAACGAGATACATACTATTCGGTCAATGCTAACCGCGGTCAAAAAAGAATGTTCAAGAAAATCCTCAATTTAAAACTTCAACTGAGAAGAGGATAACAGCAGGCGACGAGCTTATTTATTTCCGCATTTTTACATGACTGTTAAATAAATGATAAATAATTTAATAGATACAAAGTTTTACGTAGAAGAATCTATCATTTATTAAGAAAATAGCAATTTATTTATTGCATTACAGACGAAAATAAATACATATAACATTGATTTTAAATGACAAAACAAAAACAACCCATTACCCACACATTTTACATGGCTAAATTAGGCTTTATCCGAATGTTATTATTTATCAAGTCTCTTTAAATTATTTGTATATAAAAATAACGATGTTATTCGTGTTCAAAAAGTCCAGCGCATTCGCCAGATAATTCTCTTAATGTGTGGCAACCACGGCTGCCAACTGTACAGAAGGCAGTAATGAAAAGGCGTGCCTCATCACCCGCGCTTCTTCCCCCGGAGGGCGGCCAAATAAACGGCGAAATTCACGGTTAAATTGTGAAGGGCTTTCATATCCGACCCGCTGTCCGGCCGATGCGGCCGTCAGGTTGTCACGAATCATGAGTAAACGCGCCTGCTGCAACCGTACGGATTTAATGTACTGCACCGGTGAAGTGTTGGTTATCGCCCGGAAGTGAGCATGAAATGCCGGGATACTAAGACCGGCCCGTTTTGCCAGCTCACCGACGCTTACCGGTTGATCGTAACAGCGATGAATATGCGCCAAAACCCGGGAGATACGCGCAAAATGGCCCTGACTGGCAAGCGCTGCGCGAATAGCACCGCCCTGCTCGCCAATCAACATCCGGTAATAGAGTTCCCGAATAATCGAAGGCCCCAGAATCCGCCCCTCCAGTGGTGACGCCAGCGCACGTAGCAAACGCAGCGTCACATCGGACAATGCGCTATCCAGCGGTGTTGAAATAATTCCCTGAGGCGGTGATGCGGCACGATATCCTTCTTCATCCAGCATAACGATCAGTTCAGTCAGTACAGTCATATCCAGACCGACGGAAAGCGCCAGAAGGGGTTCCTGCGCAGTGGCATCCGTCTCTGTTGAGAATGGCAGCGGCACGGAAAGCACCAGATAATGCTGGCTGTCATAGCGATACACTTTGTCTGCCAGATAACCACGTTTGGAACCCTGACATACAATCACAATCCCCGGCTCATACAATACCGGCGTGCGACCTATCGGCCCATTGGCACGCATAAAACGAACCGAATCCAACTGCGAGCGCGTGTAACCTTCATGAGGCGCCAGCTTCGCCAGTAAGTCAACCATTTGCTCAGCCTGATGATTGCTTCCCATCGTTCCTCGACCACCGGGTATTAGTGAGCAATCATAGCGCCATAGTTAGCCGATAAAGTAAACAGTACAAATAGGAACAGGCAATCATCCAATAGCCCTGTGTCTTTTGGCTTTTCCAACGACAACGTAGCCTGCCAGGACATCCATACAGAGGTAAAGAGACATGTCCAACGCAACGCACGCTTCACATCCACAACCCTTCGCAGGTCAGGTCGCGATTGTTACCGGTGCAGCCAGCGGAATTGGCAGGGCAACCACAGCACTGCTGCATCAGCGGGGCGCCAACATCGTCGCCATCAGTCTGGAGCAGGAAGTTCGCGATCTGGAATGCCCCGGCATCGTGTCGCTGGTTGCTGACGTGGCCGACGAAGCCAGCGCGACGCAGGCGGTGGAAACCGCAATGCGTCATTTTGGTCACCTGGATATTCTGGTGAATAACGCGGGAATTATCACAAACAAGGCTGTGGTGGATATGACGCTTGATGAGTGGAACCGAATTCTGGCCGTCAACGCGACGGGCGCCTTTTTGTTTGCGCGTGAATCGCTGCGCCAGATGATGAGTTCAGGTAAAGGCGCTATCGTTAACGTTGGCTCCTACGCCTGCTACCAGACATTTCCCTCCATAGCAGCTTATGCCGCATCTAAAGGCGCGCTGGCGCAGTTAACCCGCACTCTGGCGCTGGAAGCAATTCCTTACGGTATCCGCGTAAACGCCGTTGGCTCCGGAGATGTCATCACCAATATCGCCAACAGGATCCACCCTGACGGCCAGGCATTTCTGGCCGGTCACGGCGCAGGCTCCCCCATCGGCCGCGCCGCGCAGCCTGAAGAAATTGCAGAAGTCATTGCCTTTCTGGCATCGGAGCAGGCCAGCTATCTGGTGGGCTCCGTGGTCATGGCCGACGGAGGAATGAGCGTGGCGATTAAATAATGCCGCTGAGAACAATAAGCCCTGTGAAAACAGGGCCTTTAAAAATGACGAGACTAACGATAGACGGGTCGAACACTCCAGTGGTAAAAAGTGAATCTTTACAGTAGCATTCACGCTTTCGGAGACAGAAAATGCCCGTTGCTGATTCACTGATTGCTTTTTCCTTTGCCGCACTCCTCCTGACGCTCACCCCCGGACTCGATACCGCACTGATCTTACGAACCGCCACCGTCGAAGGCGGGAAGAAAGCTTTCCAGGCCGCCATAGGCATCGACACCGGATGCTTTATTTGGGGAGCGCTGGTCGCCTTTGGTTTAGGTGCGTTGCTTGCTGCGTCGGAACTGGCCTACAACCTGCTAAAATGGTGTGGCGCCGCCTGGCTGTGCTGGCTGGGGATACAGCTTATCTTCAAACCCCGTCATAGCTTTAATCCCTGTCAGACAAGCATCCCATCATCCAGTAACTGGTTCCTGCGTGGAATGCTCGGCAATGTGTTAAATCCCAAGATGGGCGTCTTTTATGTCTCGTTTTTGCCGCAGTTTATTCCCACGGGCCACTCACCGGTTGTCTGGACCTTCCTGCTGGTGACCGTCCACGTGCTAATCGGTACGCTCTGGTCCCTCATACTGATTTTAACCACCCGTTATGCATCGGCAGTCTTTACCCGACCGTCGGTAGTGAAATGGATGGATCGCGCCACAGGCGGCGTTTTTATGGCTTTCGCCGCCCGGCTGGCGTTGAGCAGTCGGTAATGAAGAAAGTGAACATCTGATACCAGAGCCGACGTCTGTATAACAAAAAGCCCCGTAATAACGGGGCCTTATACGATATATCTTCTGAAAAGGTTTATCAGAACGGAATATCGTCGTCGAAGTCCATCGGCGGTTCGTTAGAAGGTGCCGGTGCACTGTTCTGCTGCTGAGGACGAGACTGAGCCTGCTGCTGACCGCCGCCGCTGAACTGGTTGCCGCCCTGAGGCTGCTGAGGCTGACCCCAGCCACCGCCCTGCTGCTGGCCGCCGCCCATGCCGCCACCGCCGCCCTGACGGCCGCCCAGCATCTGCATGGAGCCGCCCACGTTAACCACGACTTCGGTGGTGTAACGATCCTGGCCATCCTGCCCCTGCCATTTGCGGGTACGCAACTGGCCTTCGATATAAACCTGGGAACCTTTACGCAGGTATTCACCCGCCACTTCCGCCAGTTTGCCAAACAGCACTACGGAGTGCCATTCGGTCACTTCTTTCATCTCACCGGTCTGCTTGTCGCGCCAGGATTCGGAAGTCGCCAGCCGCAGGTTAGCCACGGCCCCGCCATTTGGCATATAGCGCACTTCCGGGTCCTGGCCCAGATTACCGACGAGAATCACCTTGTTTACGCCTCTGCTGGCCATGTTCGAGTCTCCTGAGAAGGTTTTCCTGATAGTGTAAACCCGCGATTCTATCACGCCACTGTTAGAGTTTATAGCTGTGCCCGTCGTTCCATTAAAGTTACCTATGCTTCATTTGTTACAGAGGAATACTGGATATCCATTCAGGATTAATTGTGTCATAATTAGCCGTTTCTGGCAGCGGGTTAGTATCCGGGAAAGCTAAATGGACAAGATAGAAGTCAGGGGTGTCCGCACCCATAATCTCAAGAATATCAATCTGGTAATTCCCCGAGACAAGCTGATCGTCGTGACCGGCCTGTCGGGTTCGGGTAAATCATCACTGGCGTTTGACACCCTGTATGCGGAAGGTCAGCGCCGCTATGTCGAGTCCCTCTCCGCCTATGCGCGTCAGTTTCTGTCGCTGATGGAAAAGCCGGACGTCGACCATATCGAAGGGCTCTCCCCGGCCATCTCCATTGAGCAGAAGTCGACATCCCATAACCCGCGCTCTACCGTGGGCACCATTACGGAAATCCACGATTACCTGCGACTGCTGTTTGCCCGCGTGGGCGAACCCCGCTGCCCGGATCACGACGTGACGCTGGCGGCTCAAACGGTTAGCCAGATGGTGGACAATGTCCTGAGCCAGCCGGAAGGTAAGCGGCTGATGCTACTGGCACCGATTATCAAAGAACGTAAGGGCGAGCACGTTAAAACCCTGGAGAACCTGGCAAGCCAGGGCTATATCCGCGCCCGTATCGATGGCGAGGTATGCGATCTGTCGGATCCGCCAAAGCTGGAGCTTCAGAAAAAGCACACCATCGAAGTGGTGGTGGATCGCTTTAAGGTACGTGAAGATCTAACGCAGCGTCTGGCGGAATCTTTTGAGACAGCGCTGGAGCTTTCTGGCGGTAGCGCGGTAGTCGCCGATATGGACGATCCCAAAGCCGAAGAGCTGCTGTTTTCCGCCAACTTCGCCTGTCCCATCTGCGGTTACAGCATGCGCGAACTGGAGCCACGCCTGTTCTCCTTCAACAACCCGGCCGGTGCCTGCCCCACCTGTGACGGTCTGGGCGTTCAGCAATATTTCGATCCCGATCGGGTGGTGCAGAATGGCGAGCTGTCGCTGGCCGGCGGCGCCATTCGCGGCTGGGATCGGCGCAATTTCTACTATTTCCAGATGCTGCGTTCGCTGGCGGAGCATTATAAATTCGACGTTGAGGCCCCCTGGGAAAGCCTGAGCGATAAAGTGCGCAACGTAGTGCTCTATGGCTCCGGTAAGGAGTCTATCGAATTTAAGTACGTGAATGACCGCGGCGATACCTCGGTACGTCGTCATCCCTTCGAAGGGGTGCTGCACAATATGGAACGCCGCTACAAAGAGACCGAATCCAACGCAGTGCGCGAAGAGCTGGCCAAATATATCAGCAACCGCCCCTGCACCAGCTGTAACGGCACCCGTCTGCGGCGTGAGGCGCGCCACGTGTTTGTGGAAAACACCACGCTGCCGACCATCTCCGATATGAGCATCGGTCACGCCATGGCGTTCTTCGCCAACCTGAAGCTTGCCGGACAGCGGGCAAAAATCGCCGAAAAAGTGCTGAAAGAGATTGGCGATCGCCTGAAGTTCCTGGTCAACGTGGGGTTGAATTACCTGACGCTTTCCCGCTCCGCAGAGACGCTCTCCGGCGGCGAAGCCCAGCGTATCCGTCTGGCAAGCCAGATTGGCGCCGGTCTGGTAGGGGTCATGTACGTGCTGGACGAGCCTTCCATCGGCCTGCATCAGCGCGATAACGAACGCCTGCTGGGTACCTTGATCCATCTGCGCAATCTTGGTAACACCGTGATTGTGGTGGAACATGATGAAGACGCCATTCGCGCCGCCGACCACATTATCGATATCGGCCCCGGCGCCGGTGTTCACGGCGGTCAGGTGGTGGCGGAAGGTTCGCTGGACGCCATTATGGCGGTGCCGGAATCCCTGACCGGCCAGTATATGAGCGGCAAGCGCCAGATAGCGATACCGAAAAAACGCGTTCCCGCCGATCCGGAAAAAGTGCTGAAGCTGACCGGCGCTCGCGGCAACAACCTGAAGGACGTCACCCTGACCCTGCCAGTTGGACTGTTTACCTGCATCACCGGGGTATCCGGATCGGGGAAATCGACGCTGATTAACGATACGCTGTTCCCCATCGCTCAGCGTCAGTTGAACGGCGCCACCAGCGGCGAACCGGCCCCCTACCGCGATATTCAGGGACTGGAGCACTTCGATAAAGTGATCGATATCGACCAGAGCCCCATCGGCCGTACGCCGCGCTCCAACCCGGCTACCTATACCGGCGTGTTTACACCGGTGCGCGAACTGTTCGCCGGAGTGCCGGAGTCTCGTTCACGCGGCTATACGCCAGGCCGTTTCAGCTTTAACGTCCGCGGCGGTCGCTGCGAAGCCTGTCAGGGCGACGGCGTGATCAAAGTTGAGATGCACTTCCTGCCGGATGTTTACGTGGCCTGCGACCAGTGTAAGGGCAAGCGTTACAACCGCGAAACCCTGGAGATTAAGTACAAGGGCAAGAATATCAATGAAGTACTGGATATGACTATTGAAGAGGCGCGGGAGTTTTTCGACGCCGTGCCCGCCCTGGCGCGCAAGCTCCAGACTCTGATGGATGTTGGTCTCTCTTACATCCGGCTGGGCCAGTCGGCCACCACGCTTTCCGGCGGCGAGGCCCAGCGCGTGAAGCTGGCACGCGAGCTGTCGAAACGCGGTACCGGCCAGACCCTGTATATTCTGGACGAACCGACCACCGGTCTACACTTCGCCGATATTCAGCAACTGCTGGACGTGCTGCATCAGTTACGCGATCAGGGCAATAGCATCGTGGTTATCGAACATAACCTGGATGTGATTAAGACAGCCGACTGGATTGTCGATCTGGGTCCGGAAGGCGGCAGCGGCGGCGGTGAGATTCTGGTCTCCGGCACGCCGGAAACGGTGGCGGAGTGCGAAACTTCTCACACCGCGCGTTTCCTGAAGCCGTTACTGGAACAGAAGTAACGCTGATGGCGCTTTTCCTCGCTGCGGGGAAAGGCGCCGATTCCCTTCATCCCCCCATCAGCTTCCTGCGTTTCTCCTCCGACAGCAGATCCAGCGCCTGCTGGTATGAATCATTCACCAGAGAGTATATCTGCGAAGCCGGAAGCGATCCGTCCAGAAACAGCGTGCTCCATTTATCCTGATTCAGATGCGGAGTGGGAAACAGATCCTGATGCCGCTGACGCAGCAAATCCGCCAGGGGCGTACTGGTCTTCAGCGATACCGCCGGTCGCCCATCCACCTCCTGCACCATGGCAAACAACACATCCCCCACCTTAATCTGGGTTGCCTTCCAGTCACTGTGGACGCTTTGCTGCGCTCCGGTCTTCGCCATGCAGTACTGCAACAACTCCGAACTGGTCATCGTTTTACTCCCCTGTAGCGTCGCGACGATTCGCCGGGAACCGCCGTGAATCCGGTGCTCCCCCAGCCAGATCCCCTGCCAGCGCCCCAGCTCCACGCGGCCAAGACGAACCGGTAGCGTCAGCGAGGCGCCAAGCAGCGACGATTTAATATGGGCTGGCATATCGTCCGGCCCCTCATAGTCATGCTGATAGCGGGCATTTTCCGGCACTGTCCGCAGAAAGTGCTGCTCCATATCCTGGCGCACGGTAGGATCGCAGTTCTCATTCAGCGTCAGGGAAGCGGAGGTATGCTGGAGCAGCAGATGCAGTAACCCAATCTGAATATCGGCCAACTCGCGCATTTGTCCCAGTAACTCGTCGGTAACCAGGTGAAAACCGCGCGGTTTTGCGCTCAGAATCAGAGTTTGTTGGTACCACATAAACGGCTCCGTATAACGAATGGATCTCTTTAAGTGTGTATCAGACCGGGAAAAGGTAAAACCCGGCGCTGAAAATTTCCGGGCCAGCGCCATGACTGACAGGGAAAGGTGCCAGCACACTGCCGATGTGACAGCACCTTAAAGGTAAGTGAGTATTTACATTACAGCCGCAAAAGCCTGTGCCACACGCGTGACGTTTCGGCTATTAAGGCCCGCTACGCACATACGGCCGCTGGCGATCAGGTAGACACCAAACTCTTCGCGCAGCCGCTCGACCTGCTGCGGGCTGAGGCCGGTATAGCTAAACATGCCGCGCTGGCGCAGCAGATAACCAAAATCACGGCCCGGCAGCGCCTGGTCCAGCACCTCTACCAGCGCCTGACGCATAGCGATAATACGCTTACGCATCGCTTCAACATCCGCCAGCCAGCTCGCCTTCAGTTCGGGATCGTTCAACACCGTGGCAACAAGACGCGCGCCGTGCTCTGGCGGGCTGGAATAGATACGGCGCACCGTCGCTTTCAACTGACCAAAGACCCGGGAGGCAGCATCGCTATCTTCACAGACCACTGACAGCCCTCCCACCCGCTCACCGTAGAGCGAAAAGGTTTTAGAGAAGGAGTTACTGACCAGCGCAGGCAGCCCGGCACCGGCAATAGCGCGAATCGCGTAAGCGTCCTGCTCCATACCGCCGCCAAAACCCTGATAGGCGATATCAAGGAATGGAATCAGATCGCGCGCCTTCAGCACTTCGACCACGCCGTCCCACTGGGCATCGGTCAGATCGGAGCCGGTGGGGTTATGGCAACAGGGATGCAGCAGCACAATGCTGCGCGCTGGCAGGTTGTTCAGCGCTTCAAGCAACGCTTCATAGCGCACGCCTTTGGTTTCATCATCAAACCATGGGTAAGTGTTTACTTCGAATCCAGCCCCCTCGAATATTGCTACGTGGTTTTCCCAGGTCGGGTCGCTGACCCAAACGCCGGAATCAGGGAAGTAGCGTTTCAGGAAGTCGGCTCCCACCTTCAGAGCGCCCGAGCCTCCCAGAGTCTGGATGGTAGCGATGTTTCCCGCTTTCAGCAGCGGGCTGTCGGCGCCGAACAGCAGCGGCCCGATGGCGCTGCGATAATCGCCCAGCCCTTCCATCGGCAGATAGAGCGAAGCGCCGTGGGGTGTGGCGCTCAGGCGCGCTTCGGCCTCAGCTACGGCAGGAAACTGGGGAACGATCCCCTCTTCGTTATAGTAAAAGCCGATACTGAGGTTAACTTTATCGCTGCGGGGATCTTCCCGAAAACGTTCCACGAGCGAGAGGATGGGATCGCCTGCATAGGCGTCAACATTCTGAAACACGCCGGATTCTCCTGATTGTTATTGGCTGTTGTGAGGCAGCCTCCGCCCGTGGCGACACGGCGAGGCATCAGTAACACAATAAACCGGAAGTGCAGGGAGATCGAGGGGCAGGTTATGGATTCGTTAAAACGCCCGCCAGGGGAAACAGGCGCCGGACAGCATACCGGCAACCTGTCGATGAGTCAGTCGATGTATTTCAGCATCAGCCGCGGCGTCAGGCGCGTGATAAGTTCGTAAGCACTAACTTTTGTTATCTCCGCGATACGCTCGACGGGCAGCCCTTCGCCCCATAGCACCACCGAATCTCCAGCACGTGCCCGGGTTTCAGGCCCAAGGTCAACGCAAATCATATCCATCGCCACCCGGCCGACAATGGGCCGCTCTTCGCCATTTACCAGCACCGGCGTGCCGGAGGGGGCACAGCGTGGGTAACCATCGCCATAACCCATGGCCACCACGCCCAGCCGCGTATCACGCTCGCTGACCCAGCTACCGCCATAGCCCACCGGCTCCCCTGCCTTATGGTCGCGAACCGCGATCAGAGACGACATCAGCGACATCGCAGGCTCGAATCCCAGCTCCGCTCCCCAGGGACGCTCTTCAAGCGGCGATACCCCGTACAGAATAATGCCGGGGCGTACCCAATCGAGGTGCGAATCGGGCCAGAACAGCAGCCCACCGGAAGCGGCAATCGAACGCAGCCCCGGTTTACCGGCGCTGAAGCTATTAAAGATATCGAGCTGACGCGGTGTGGCATCCGATTCCAGCTCATCGGCACGAGCAAAGTGGCTGATGATATTGACCGGCTGACGCACGTTGCGGCAGCGCGACAGCCGCTGCCAGAAGGCTTCCGCCTGCTCCGGACGTACACCGAGTCGATGCATTCCGGTATCAAGCTTCATCCAGACGGTCACCGGCTCGCTCAACTGCGCCTGCTCCAGTGCCACCAGTTGTTCTTCGCTGTGGACCGAGGTCATCAGTTGATGCTGCGCCAGCAGCGACAGGTCGCTTGGGGAAAAGAAGCCCTCCAGTAGCAGAATGGGCTGGCGAATGCCCCCTTCCCGCAGGCGCAGCGCCTCTTCCAGCCTTGCCACGCCGAAAGCGTCGGCATCGCTCAACGCACGGGCCGTCTCCAGCAGACCATGACCGTAGGCGTTGGCCTTCACCACCGCCACCAGGCGGCTGTCCGGTGCCCGCTCACGCAGGCGTTGCAGATTGTGTCGCAGGGCGCGGCGGTTAATGACCACGGTTGCCGCTTGCATGTTCATTCCTTAATTCTTTTCGATTAGCCATTTGGCGTTATTGGTGCAGCGGGTTTGGGTGCGGCCAGCGCGTAACCACCGGAGCGTACTGAAGTACGTGAGGATGGCGAGCACTGCCCAATCCCAAAATCGCAAATAAAATAGCCAAATAATTATTCGTCGTCGTATTGCGGCCCGGCATAGTTATCAAACCGCGACCACTGACCATTAAAGGTCAGACGCACCGTCCCGATAGGACCGTTACGCTGTTTACCGAGGATGATCTCCGCAATGCCTTTGAGGTCGCTGTTTTCGTGATAGACCTCATCACGGTAGATAAACATGATGAGGTCGGCATCCTGTTCGATAGAGCCAGATTCACGCAGGTCGGAGTTTACCGGGCGCTTATCGGCTCGCTGCTCCAGAGAGCGGTTAAGCTGGGAGAGCGCCACCACCGGCACCTGAAGCTCCTTGGCCAGCGCCTTCAGGGAGCGGGAGATTTCGGCGATCTCCAGGGTACGGTTATCGGAAAGCGACGGCACGCGCATCAGCTGCAGGTAGTCGACCATAATCAGACTGAGCCCGCCGTGCTCGCGGTAGATGCGGCGCGCGCGGGAACGCACTTCGGTCGGCGTCAGGCCTGACGAGTCATCGATATACATGTTTTTCTTTTCGAGCAGAATGCCCATGGTGCCTGAAATACGCGCCCAGTCTTCGTCATCGAGCTGGCCGGTACGAATGCGGGTCTGATCCACCCGGGAAAGTGAAGCCAGCATACGCATCATAATCTGTTCGGCGGGCATCTCCAGCGAGAAGATCAGCACCGGCTGATCCTGCAGCATGGCGGCATTTTCGCACAGGTTCATGGCGAAGGTGGTTTTCCCCATGGAGGGACGCGCCGCCACAATAATCAGATCCGAACGCTGCAGACCGGCAGTCTTTTTATTCAGGTCCTGATAACCGGTATCGATACCCGTGACCCCATCGTGGGGCTGTTGATACAGAGTTTCGATACGGGAGACGGTGGCCTCCAGAATCTTATCGATCCCCTTCGGACCTTCATCTTTATTAGCGCGGTTTTCGGCTATCTGGAAAACCCGCGATTCTGCCAGATCGAGCAGATCTTCGCTGGTACGTCCCTGGGGATCGTAACCAGCATCGGCAATCTCGTTGGCGACGGAGATCATCTCGCGCACCACTGCCCGCTCGCGCACGATATCGGCGTAGGCGCTGATATTGGCCGCACTCGGAGTGTTCTTCGACAGCTCCGCCAGATAGGCAAATCCCCCCACGCTTTCCAGCTGGCCCTGGCGCTCCAGAGATTCGGAAAGGGTAATCAGATCGATGGGCTGCCCCTGCTCCTGCAGGCGGTGCATTTCGGTGAAGATCAGGCGATGCTGACGGGTATAGAAGTCTTCACTCACCACACGCTCGGCCACATCGTCCCAGCGTTCGTTATCCAGCATCAATCCACCCAACACCGACTGCTCAGCTTCCGACGAATGGGGCGGCACTTTCAGCGCATCGACCTCCCGATCGCGCGGCTCGCGGCTTTCGGAGGGTTTGTTGAAGGGGGTTTTTCCTGCCATAGTGAATTAAATGCTCAGGTATCTGTAGAGAGAGACCGGGAAGTATACCCTTTAATCTTGCCTCGACCCAAAAGGAGATCACATGGCAACGCGAATTGAATTCACTGAACACGGCGGACCGGAGGTACTGAAAGCGGTCGACTTTACCCCCAAAGATCCGACCGATAACGAAGTTCAGGTCGAAAACAAAGCCGTTGGCATCAACTATATCGACACCTACGTGCGTAGCGGGCTCTACCCACCACCAACGTTACCCAGCGGTTTGGGGACCGAAGCCGCAGGCATCGTAAGCAAAGTCGGCTCCGCCGTCAGCCACCTGAAAGAGGGCGATCGGGTGGTTTATGCCCAGTCGGCCCTGGGTGCCTACAGTTCGGTGCATAACGTGGTTGCCGATAAAGTGGCGCGCCTGCCCGATGCCATTAGCTTTGAACAGGCAGCAGCCTCTTTCCTGAAAGGGCTGACCGTCTTTTATCTGCTGCGCAAAACCTATGAGGTGAAACCGGATGAACCCTTCCTGTTCCACGCTGCGGCTGGCGGCGTAGGCACTATCGCCTGTCAGTGGGCTAAGGCGCTGGGCGCCCGCCTTATCGGCACCGTCGGCTCGGCGGAAAAGGCGGAAAAAGCGCAACAGGCCGGCGCCTGGCGCACCATTAACTATCGGGAAGAGGATATCGCAGAGCGGGTGCGTGAACTCACCAATGGCAATAAAGTGGCGGTGGTATACGACTCGGTGGGCAAATCGACCTGGGAAGCCTCACTGGACTGCCTGCAGCGGCGTGGACTCATGGTCAGCTTTGGTAACTCTTCCGGGCCGGTCACTGGCGTGAATCTGGGCATTCTGAATCAGAAGGGCTCGCTCTATGTCACCCGCCCTTCCCTGTTCGGCTATGTCACCACTCAGGCCGAGCTGGATGAGGCCAGCAGCGAACTGTTCTCGCTGATCGCCAGCGGCGTGATTAAAGTCGACGTACGGCCACAACAGATTTTTTCTCTGAGCGACGCCGCCCGGGCTCATAAGGTGCTGGAAAGCCGAACCACCCAGGGCTCCAGCCTGTTGATACCCTAGAAAGAATTTGGGCTTCCCGAAGGAAGCCCATTCTTTTTTATCGTTCGCCTGGATGTAGGGTACAAGCGATGAATTCGGGGCACAGAATAACAGATCTCTGAACCAAATCCTGGGACAGCTTCACAAAGCTGACAGAAATCTGCCGGTCTGTGATCGACACCGCATTACCGGGTGTAACGGCGGCGGGTGCGTCGATACGGGCGCGGCTGACCAAAGATAATCTCATCGCGATTGTGTGATTTTTTCTCTTTAAAAGCGCGGATAATCCAGACCACCGCCACGGCCAGCAGCAGCCAGGGCAGCACTTTAATCATCAGGGCGAACAGGCCGCCGGCAAACATCAGCAGGGTAGCGACAAACAGCGCGCAGACGATCCCCAGCAGGGAGATTCCCGTCAGCAGCAGCATAAAAAAGAATCCCAGGACAAAAATCAGTTCCAGCATGGTTTGCTCCTTATTACAGACCCCCGAAGTATTACAAGAATCGTGCCAGAAATAATTTGTTGAAAAATAACAAAAACGCCCGGAGCGTTGCCCCGGGCGTAGTGAAATTCACCATTAAGTGGCGCAGAAATTAACGATCCCTGACGACTTTCGCCAGCGCCTGCTCCACCACCTGGATACCTGCGCCAGGCTTGTGGGCGTTTTCGCTCAAATGACGTCGCCACTGGCGAGCGCCCGGCACGCCCTGGAACAGGCCCAGCATATGGCGAGTAATATGGCCCAGATAAGTTCCGCGGCTCAGTTCCTGCTCAATATAGGGATACATGGCCCGCACCGTCGCCGCCGGGTCGGCATCCGGCCCGGTGGTGCCAAAAATCACCCGATCCACCGCTGCCATAATGCCCGGATTCTGGTACGCCTCACGCCCTACCATCACGCCATCCATGTGCTGTAAGTGGGCCTGCGCCTCCTCCAGGGACTTAATGCCGCCGTTAATCGACATCGTCAACTGCGGGAAATCGCGCTTAAGCTGATAAACCCGCGGATAGTCCAGCGGCGGAACCTCGCGATTCTCTTTCGGGCTCAGGCCGGAAAGCCAGGCTTTGCGGGCATGGATAATAAAGGTTTCACAGCCGCCCTGCTCCGCCACTGTACCGACGAAATCGCACAGGAATGCGTAGCTGTCCTGGTCGTCAATGCCGATACGGGTCTTTACCGTTACCGGAATGGAAACCACGTCGCGCATGGCTTTAACGCAGTCCGCCACCAGCTGCGCTTCGCCCATCAGGCAAGCGCCGAAGCGCCCATTCTGTACGCGATCCGACGGGCAACCCACGTTCAGGTTAACCTCATCATAGCCGCGCTCTTCCGCCAGACGGGCGCAGTGCGCCAACTGCTGGGGATCGCTACCACCCAATTGCAGCGCGACCGGATGTTCCTCTTCGCTGTAAGCCAGGTAGTCCCCTTTACCGTGAATAATGGCGCCGGTGGTTACCATTTCGGTATAGAGCAACGCATGGCGCGATAACTGGCGCAGAAAATAACGGCAGTGTCTGTCCGTCCAGTCGAGCATTGGCGCAACGGAAAAACGATGGGGGAGAAAGGAAGTTACGGCAGCGCCGTTTTGCAATGCGTTTTGCGATTCTGGGTTCTGGTGCATGTTTACACTTGTTGGCGTATTTTGGACTTATCTGTCTCCCGTATGTCTCCTGAGGAGTGTACGAATGGAAACGGCGATGGCGGATTATACTACAGAAAGAAGGTGCAAAGCAGATACCAGCCAACGGTCTTGATCTTTAATTGATCATTTTTTATACTGGCTGACAATAGCACCCCACAGAGTACGAGCTTGCCACATAGTGAGCCTTCCGAAATGTGGGTTTTTTTATTTTTCAACGACTAAACAAGGATGTTTATGAAAACTGCAATCCTGGTGGACGGTAGTTTTTTATTAAACGCTACCGTACCCTGTATCATGACTGGCGAGAAAAAAGCACCAGGCAGATCGCTCGTGACCTCTACGCCGGGCTATTACGGGATCTGCGCAAAGCCAATAAAGGGAAGCCCTGTCCCGATCTGTATCGTATTCTTTTCTACGATTGCCACCGCTCGAAAAACGAGCACAGAATCCTGTCTCCCGAAAAGGATTTAGCTTTTCTGACACTCCTGAAGCCAGATTCAGAAAAGAATTCCATAACGAGTTAAAAAAATTCAGGAAAGTTGCTTTACGGCTGGGGCGTATTACCGATGAAGGTTAGTGGGTGATTACACCAGAGAAAACGAAAGCGTTACTTAATGGCCGGATTACCGTCGATGAACTTACAGAGAAGGATGTCAGGTATGAAGCCCGGCAGAAGGGCGTTGATATGAAAATCAGTCTGGATATCTCATCACTGTCCCACCATAAAAACGTTGAGCAAATCATTTTAGTCGCTGGCGACAGTGATTTTGTCCCCGCAGCGAAACAGGCCCGGCGTGAGGGTATCGATTTTGTGCTTGATCCTATGTGGAATCATATCAATCCCGATCTACATGAGCATATCGATGGACTGGTTTCTTCATGGCCCAAAAATACAGGCCCATAAAATAGCAGCCTGTATACTAAATGGACGATTACCTCACCACCCGTCGCAGCGCTTCAAACAGGCTGTCGATATCGCTGCGGGTGTTGTAGTGCATCAACCCAATACGCACTACGCCGCCGCGCTCTGCGAGCTCCAGTTGCCGGATAAGCCCCTGAGCATAGAAGTGACCGTTCCCCACGCAGATATTTTCATCCCCCAAGCCTCTGGCGATCCGCTCTGGCGACCATCCTTCAAAGGTCAGCGCGAAAGTAGGCGTTCTGAGTCGGGCATCACCACTGTTAATGCCGTACAGACGTACGCCGTTTACTGCCTGCAGACGCGCCAGAAAATATTCGCTCAGCGCCTGTTCATGATGCTGATAGCAGGCATAGCTCTCCTGCAAACGCTGGCGCAACGGTGCTTCTTCCGTTCCCCACTGGGCCAGGTACTCAATAGCGGCCACCACGCCTGCCAGCCCTTCAAAGCTCAGAGTGCCGGTTTCAAAACGCCCGGGACCAATATCGGTCGCTGGCGCCACCTTATAAGGCCGCAGTGCCTGTAACCAGCGCGGCGCAATATACGCCATGCCAACGTGCGGGCCACAAAATTTATAGGCGGAGCAGACCAGAAAATCACAGCCCAACGCCTGCACATCCGGCAGGTGATGGGGCGTATAATGCACGGCATCCACGTAAACCATGGCCCCGACCTTATGCGCTGCCTCTACGATGCGCCGCACATCGACAATACTGCCAGTGGTATTGGAAGCAAGGCATACCGCCACCAGTCGGGTGGCGGGAACAATCTGCTCGCAGATACGCTCCACATCCAGCGTGCATTCTGGTTCGTTAACCGGCACCTGGCGAACAACCACCTGACGATCGTCCGCCGCCTGCTGCCAACTGGAAACATTGGCATAGTGATCCAGCGCGGTGACGATAATCTCATCGCCAGGTTGCCACTCACGGCTGATAATACGGCTAAGATGGAAGGTCAGCGCCGTCATGCTGGCGCCAAACACGATGTTGTCCGGCGCGTAAGCATTCAGCAGCGTCTGTACCGATTCCCGGGCGCGGCGTACCAGGGCTTCCGTTTTGCGGCTGGAGAAATAGTGCCCCCCCAGGTTGGCATTGTTGCGCCCCAGGTAACCCGCCATCGCCTCCAGCACCGATACCGGCACCTGAGTGCCGCCGGGGCCATCAAGAAATACCGGCGGCGGCGATACTTCCGGGGCGGAAAGTGCGCCAAACTGCACGCGTACCGCTTCAGGCGTGAAGTTCATTGGGCTGCTCCCTGGCCGTGAGTACGAAAACATCCATATGCCCCTCCTCACCCTGCCTGACGGCCCGGATTGGGCTGGCGTTATGCCATAACGTATGGTCGGCCAGCATGGCTACTTCACCATTTTCCAGCACCTTGCGGAAGAATGGCGCCTCATGGTTGTTGCTGTACAGCATGACGTCACCGCCGACGATATTTTCACGATCGATCGCCACCAGCGCGATATGATCAAACCCGTCCTGATGGATCCCTTCCGGCGCCACCTGGGTTTCATCGTAGATCGCGGTAACACGCATCTGGTGGATCTCAATCTCCTGTCCGTCTGGCAACCCGTTACTTTCCACAAACAGTCGGCAAACCTCACGCAGACCGTCGCTTTTCAGCGTGGTGGACTCCAGCGGTTCAAAGCGGCGCACCACATTGCCCTGAAAGCGGTTAATATCGCTGGACTGAACAAAATCATGCTTATCAACTTCTTCCACCTCTCCGTGGCGGAATCGAACAACGGAATAGCGTCGCAGCCGGTACTGACCATCGGCGTGAGCCGTGGCAGGCAGCGTGGCGAATGTGGGTGCCAGTTGGGCGACGGAAACCTGACTCAGGCAGGTGAGATGCAGGACGGACTCATGCTTATGTAACATTCTTACTTCCCTCTTTATAAGAATCATGACGGGTGAATAAAAAATGCCCTTAATCAAGGTAGTCATCCGCCTGATTCCGGTCAAAGAGCAAGCAGTAAATAATGCTATCAAAATCACAATATGCGATATATCGCCAGGAATCAGATCTTATTTACAGAAATATATATGATAAAAATGCATTTCATCATGCAATAACACTTCTCTATTAAGGTGCGTAATCCCCCGCCTTAACACCTGACTGCCGCGCCGTATCACACTCCAGGTGACGACTGCGTTCAGGATATCGGCGTTTTAGCGGGTTCATGATAAAATTGGGCAAGATTCCGAGATAACGAGGCAGACTGATGGATATGACGACACCGCAAGATGTGCTGGCGCGTGCAGAGAAACTGTGCCAGCAGCGCAACGTGCGCCTGACGCCTCAGCGCCTTGAAGTACTGCGTCTGATGACGCTGCAGGATAGCTCCATTAGCGCCTACGATCTGCTCGATCTGCTGAAGGCCAGCGAACCCCAGGCCAAGCCCCCTACCGTATACCGGGCGCTGGATTTTCTTCTGGAGCAGGGGTTTGTACACAAAGTTGAGTCCACTAACAGCTATGTGCTGTGCCATCACTTTGATGAGCCTATGCACACTTCCGCCATGTTTATCTGCGATCGCTGCGGTTCGGTGAAAGAGGAGAGTGCGGAAGGTGTGGAGGAGATAATGCACAAGCTGGCGGCCGGTAACGGCTTTGCTCTACACCACAATGTGATCGAAGCACACGGTCTGTGCGCGCCCTGCGCCGAAGTGGAAGCCTGCCGCAACCGCGAAATCTGCCAGCACGATCACAGCGTCGCCGTGAAAAAACGCGGGCGCTAAACCGCGCCCACGCCCTGCTACCAGCGGTAATCGTTACGCTTTTCCCACTGGGTCACCTCTTTTTCTGCCTGGGCTCTGGCGTAGCCATAGCGTTGCTGAAGCCTGCCAATCAGCCGCTCATGACGGCCGCTGGCAATGGCGCCGTCATCGTCGGTCATCCTGCCCCAGGCTTCGCGGACTCTACCCACCAGACGCCGGCAGCCGCCTTCGATTTCGTCTCTGAGCATCGCGTACCTCCTGCGCCGGATTTAGCTTTACTCACCCATTAAGTATAGCCTTACAGGCTCACTGGTGGCCCGGCACCTTAAACCAGGTGTCGTTACGCCAGTGACGGCGCCAGATCCAGCCCAGGGAGAGGCCACGCAGCCCCAGAAATACCGTCAGAGCCAGCCACAAGCCATGGTTGCCCAGCCAGGGCAGCGTCAGTAGCGTCAGTCCGAATCCCAGCGCGGCAACCGCCATGCTGTTACGCATTTCCGCGCCGCGGGTGGCCCCCACAAACATGCCATCCAGCAGATAACACCAGACGCCAACCAGCGGCAGCACCGCCTGCCATAGCAGATAGCGATCCGCCTGAGCCTGAAGTTCGGGGATTGAGGTTAACAGGGCTACGATCTGCGCCCCCGCCAGGGCGTAGATCGCCGCGAAGCAGAGCGCCACCAGACCCGCCTGGCGGCAGGCGGCTCGCCATACGCTCAACAACTGCCCGGTGCTGCGCGCGCCAAAGGCCTGGCCGGAGTGGGCCTCTACCGCATAAGCAAAACCATCCAGCGCATAGGCGGTGAAGGTCAGCATGGTCATCAATACCGCGTTAATCGCCACGATTTCGCTACCGAGGCGCGCACCGCAAATGGTAATACCGGCAAAACAGAGCTGAAGCAGCAGGGAACGCAGCATAATGTCGCGGTTCAAAGCCAGCAGGCGGCGAATATTGCCGCGCCAGGCCTGCTTCAGCATATCCATCGAAATGCCACGTAGCCGCAGTACCCGCCACACCATCACCAGCCCGATAAGCAGCGTCGCATATTCGGCAATGACCGTCGCCAGCGCCGCCCCCTGCACGTTCATATGCAGGCCCACCACAAACCAGAGATCCAGCGAAATATTCAGCAGGTTACCCACCACCAGCAGAATAACCGGTGCCCGGGCGTACTGGACACCCAGCAGCCAACCCAGCAGTACCAGATTGGCGAGCGTTGCCGGAGCGCTCAGCCAGCGAATGGCCAGGAAGCGCTGCGCCTGATACAGAACCTGCTCGCTGCCGCCGACAATGTACAAAGCCAAATCGATCAGCGGAGTACGTAACGCCACGATCAGCACACCGGCAATCAACGCCAGCATCAGCGGCTGAACCAGCGATCTGGCCAGCGCCGGCGCATTTTTCGCGCCCCATGCCTGAGCCGCAAAGCCGGTGGTGCTCATCCGCAGGAACAGCAGCAACATAAACAAAAAGCTGGTCGTCGTAGCGCCAACGGCAACGCCGCCCAGATAATCCGGCGAGTCGAGATGACCAATGACCGCAGTATCCACCAGCCCCAGCAGCGGTACCGTCACGTTAGAGAAAATCATCGGCAGCGCCAGCCGCCATAATGCTTTATCGGTTTTTTGGAAAAGGGGCATGGCCATTATCCGGTTATGCAGTCAGGAGAGTTAAAGCAGAGACGCGCCCGGGAACGGACGCGTCAGCAGGGGGATGCGTTTATAAATTCAGAGCCATTCGCCGTTGCGGATCACCCCGACGGCCAGCCCTTCAATAGTAAAATTCTGTTCGCGCAGATCGACCACAATAGGTTCAAACTCGCTGTTTTCCGGCAGCAGTTGCACCGTGTTGCCCTGCTTCTTCAGGCGTTTAACCGTGACTTCATCTTCAATGCGAGCCACGATGACCTGACCGTTGCGCGCCTCCTGAGTCTTATGTACCGCCAGCAGGTCACCATCCATAATGCCGATATCTTTCATCGACATACCGCTCACTCGCAGCAGGAAGTCCGCACTCGGTTTAAACAGGGAAGGGTCGACCTGATAGTGGCCTTCAATATGCTGCTGGGCCAGCAGCGGCTCACCCGCGGCAACGCGCCCAACCAGCGGCAGCCCCTCTTCTTCTTCATGCAGCAGTCGGATACCGCGTGAAGCGCCAGAGACGATTTCGAGAACCCCTTTGCGCGCCAGAGCCTTCAGGTGTTCTTCTGCGGCATTAGGCGAACGGAAGCCCAGTCGCTGCGCGATTTCCGCACGGGTGGGCGGCATTCCCGTCTGGCTGATATGCTCCCTGATGAGATCAAAAACCTCTTGTTGCCTGGCCGTTAACGCTTTCATTCCGCCCCCTGGGTGTATATACAGTTATGCTGTGAGTATATACAGCAGAAGGCGATTTTGGAACCACAACGTGGTAAAAAGTCAGCGTTTTATCCGTTTCCTGAAGCTTTACCGCAAATGCGACCAGAGTAGCGTGACCCAGGTGAAAAGCGCGACGATAATCGCTAACAGCACGGCGGCGGAGCCCATATCTTTCGCGCGACCGGAAAGTTCGTGATAATCGCTGCCGATCCGGTCAACAACGGCTTCGATGGCGCTATTCAGAATTTCGACGATCGTGACCAGCATGACGGAGCCAATCAGCAGCACGCGCGTCATGGCGTCAACATCCAGCCAGCAGGCCACTATAATGGCAATAACCGCGGCGACCCCTTCCTGGCGGAAGGCCGCTTCGTTACGCCACGCCGCGCTCAGACCTTTCCAGGAATAGCCGGCAGCTTTGATGATACGGGTAAAACCAGTGGTATTATTCGCCATGTAATGGAAACCTTTTCAAAAAACACACTCTAAATAGTTCAGTTGCATCAAAGCGGCAAGGGCGCGCCCGAGCCGATTAACGAAGCCAGACCGAATGCAGCAGGCAGTATGACGAAAATCAGCGTCAACGCCAGCGCGCTTCGATTAATAGTGGTGCCGCAGAATTTCCGTGCCGTTTCTGGTATTCTGACGGCGCATTTGCATGATTAACCAGAGGCTTTACATCATTTATGTCAGGCTGGTCCCGATTTTTATACAAGCTCCTTAATTTACCATTAAGTATTCTGGTAAAGAGCAAGTCAATTCCGGCGGATCCCTGCGCCGAACTTGGCCTGGATACTTCGCGTCCGATTATGTACGTTCTGCCCTATAACTCGAAGGCAGACTTGTTGACGCTGCGTGCGCGCTGTCTGGCCCACGATCTGCCGGACCCCATGGAGCCGCTGGAAGTGGACGGCGTCGTCCTGCCGCGCTATGTGTTCGCGCACGACGGTCCCCGCGTCTTCACCTATTACACGCCTAAACAAGAGTCCATCAAACTATTCCATAACTATCTGGATCTACACCGCAGTAATCCGAATCTTGACGTTCAGATGGTACCCGTCTCTGTGATGTTCGGCCGTGCGCCGGGCAAAGAGAAAGGGGAAGCCAACCCGCCGCTGCGCAATCTGAACGGTATTCAAAAATTCTTCGCCGTGATCTGGCTGGGCCGCGACAGCTTTGTGCGCTTCTCGCCACCGGTTTCTCTGCGCCGTATGGCTACCGAACATGGTACGGACAAGCGTATCGCCCAGAAGCTGCTGCGTATCGCCAGAATGCACTTCTCGCGTCTGCGTCTGGCGGCCGTAGGGCCACGTCTGCCGGCCCGTCAGGATCTGTTTAATAAGCTGCTGTCCTCGAGGGCCATTGCCCGGGCGGTAGAAGACGAAGCGCGTACCAAAAAGATCTCCCATGAAAAGGCCCAACAGAACGCCGTAGCCCTGATGGAAGAGATAGCGGCTAACTTCTCTTACGAAGCTATCCGCGTAACCGATCGCGTACTGGGTTTTACCTGGAACCGGCTCTATCAGGGCATCAACGTCCATAACGCCGAGCGCATTCGTCAACTGGCCCACGAGGGCCACGAACTGGTCTATGTCCCCTGCCACCGCAGCCATATGGACTATCTGCTGCTCTCTTACGTGCTCTACCACCAGGGGCTGGTACCACCGCATATCGCTGCTGGTATCAACCTTAACTTCTGGCCAGCGGGCCCGATTTTCCGCCGCCTGGGCGCATTCTTCATCCGCCGTACCTTCCGGGGCAATAAGCTCTATTCCACCGTATTCCGCGAATATCTGGGTGAGTTGTTCAGCCGCGGTTACTCGGTAGAGTACTTTGTGGAAGGCGGACGTTCGCGTACCGGACGGCTGCTGGATCCGAAAACCGGTACCCTGTCGATGACCATTCAGGCGATGCTGCGCGGCGGTACCCGCCCCATCACGCTGGTTCCCATCTACATTGGCTACGAACATGTCATGGAAGTGGGCACCTATGCGAAAGAGCTGCGCGGTGCCACCAAAGAGAAAGAGAGCTTCACTCAGATGGTACGCGGCTTAAGCAGGTTGCGTAATCTGGGTCAGGGTTACGTTAACTTCGGCGAGCCGATTCCGCTGAACAACTGGCTGAACCAGAACGTGCCGGAATGGCGTGACGATATCGATCCCATCGAAGCGGTACGCCCGGCCTGGCTGACGCCGTCAGTCAACGCTATCGCCGCAGATCTGATGGTGCGCATTAACAACGCCGGCGCGGCAAACGCCATGAATCTGTGCTGTACCGCGCTACTGGCGTCACGTCAGCGCTCTCTGACCCGCGAACAGCTAACCGAACAGCTGAACTGCTATCTGGATATTATGCGTAACGTCCCCTATTCGCCGGACGCGACGGCGCCGAAAGTCACCGCCGATGAACTGATCAATCACGCGCTACAGATGAACAAGTTCGAAGTGGAAAAAGATACGATCGGCGACATCATCATTCTACCGCGCGAGCAGGCGGTACTGATGACCTACTACCGCAATAACCTGATGCATATGCTGGTGCTGCCATCGCTGCTGGCCATGATGATTACCCAACGCCGTCATCTGACCCGCAGTGCGCTACTGGAGCAGGTGACGCTGCTCTACCCGATGCTGAAGAGCGAGTTATTCCTGCGTTGGGAAAAAGAGGCGCTGCCCGCGGAGATCGACGCGCTACTGGACGAACTACAACGCCAGGGGCTGATCCTGATTAACGGCGATACGCTACAGGTGAACCCGCTGCGCTCCCGTACCCTGCAACTGCTGGCGGCAGGCGTGCGCGAGACCATTCAGCGTTATGCCATCACCTTCTGGCTGCTGGGTGCCAACCCGGGCATTAACCGCGGCACTCTGGAAAAAGAGAGTCGCACTCTGGCACAGCGCCTGTCGGTTCTGCATGGTATCAATGCGCCGGAATTCTTCGATAAGGCGGTCTTCTCTACTCTGGTGCTGACCCTGCGCGATGAAGGCTATATCAGCGACAGCGGCGACGCTGAATCTGAACGAGCGCTGCAGGTTTACCAACTGCTGGCCGAACTGCTGACCTCCGATGTGCGCCTGACCATTGAGAGCGCCACCTCGCAGAATGGCGGTATCGAGGCCAAAGAAGAAGCAACGGAACAGGCTGAATAACGCGCCGTAAAAATGAAAAAAGCCGGTCAGGTGTTACACCGACCGGCTTTTTTATGCACTCAATAATCAGAAATGCAGATAGCTCAGCACCAGACCGATAAACAGCGCCAGGCCAACATAGTTGTTGTTCATAAAGGCCCGGAAGCAGGCATCGCGATCTCGGTTCGCTATCATCTTCTGCTGCCAGACAAACAACCCGGCGGCAATGGCAATCGATGCATACCACAGGCCGCCAAGGCCATTCAGCACGCCAAGCAGTATCATGATCGCCACCACGCCAGATTGCAACAGACCAATAATCAGTTTGTCATAGCGGCCAAACAGAATCGCCGTAGACTTAACGCCAATCTTCAAATCGTCATCGCGATCCACCATGGCGTACTCGGTATCGTAGGCCACGGCCCAGAGAATATTCGCCAGGAACATCAGCCAGCAGGAGATCGGCACGCTTTCACTAACGGCGGAGAAAGCCATCGGTATCGCCCAGCCGAAAGCTGCGCCCAGCACCACCTGGGGCAGATGGGTGTAGCGCTTCATAAAGGGGTAAACCCATGCCAGCGCCAGCCCGGCCACCGACAGCAGGATCGTCATGCTGTTCAGAGTCAGCACCAGCAGGAAGGAGAGCAGCACCAGCACCCCAAACAGAATACGGGCCTCTTTTTCACTCACCGCGCCGCTGGGCAGGGGACGATTCGCTGTACGCTTCACATGACCATCGAACTTGCGGTCCGCGTAGTCATTCACCACACAGCCCGCGGCACGCATCAACCAGACGCCCGCCACAAAAACCAGCAGTATCGTTAACGGCGGCGCGCCCGGGGTTGCCATCCACAGCGCCCACAGCGTCGGCCAGAGCAGCAACAGCGCGCCTATGGGCTTATCAGTGCGCATCAATCGGTGATACGCCAGCAGCTTATTCTGCTTCAGAGTCCACTCCATTTTTTATTCCTCTCGATACAGCGGCGACGCAGGAAGGAAAAGCTCGGTCAACAACAGCGGTTTTCCTGAGAGCCGGAGACGGGAACGGCGCCCCCACAGCTCTGCACTACGTCCGGTTTCAATAAAATCGCGCGTCAGGGTCGATGATGAAAACAGATAACGCCCTAACGGGGTAGTTCCCAACTGGCGCAGCGCCAGCTCCGGGCCATTCAGCGTTGACTGCGGCACCAGCGTCCGGCCAGCAAGCCAGGGTTCGCCATCGCCGCACAGCAAAATCTCACGTAGCCAGAAGCGCTCTTCGTCCGGCAGTAGCGCCGCTTCCCCGGGCATCAGCTCTCCGGCATCAACAAAGGCTTCGCGCAGTATATCCACGCTGACCCTGTGGCAGTATTGCTCAAAGCGTTTCGTCATGGAATCTTCCAGCAGCAGCCAGTCGCTCAGTGCGTGGCTTAAAGCAGGAATATCCTGAAAGTAGTGGAGTTCGCGCAGCTGCGCCAGCGCGGGATGGGACATAACACCTTCTCCGGAAAAAATTCTGAAGGCATTGTAACGCAGAACCCGCGGCTCGTGTGGGGCAAAGCATATTCCAGCGATCTTAATAGCAACAAAGGTGTAACACACGAATAAAGTGACGGCCCAGGCAGGGCCGTCAACAAGACGCGATTATTCGCGCTTCAGGAGGCTGGTGTTACATAACCACAGCGTGACCACCAGCAGCAGGAGCGCACCGGAATAGACCAGTACCTCTTCGGGCGTCTCGTGGGAAATAATAATGAGTCGCACGATGGCAGTAATGCCAATGTAGACGAAGTAGCGCAGCGGAAAGTGATAACCAGACTGAAAGTACTTCACAATCAGCGCGATAAATTCAAAATAGAGAAACCAGACCAGTAGCCCTTCCACCAGCTGATATTTGGTCACCTGTTCGCTATTAATAAACAGCACATAGGTCAGGTGCAGCGTCTCTTTCCCCAGAAACACCATCAAAATCAGTCCCAGGCTCAGTAGCCCCAGATTCAGCACTGACTGTAATCCATAAGCGATCCACTCCGCCGGAGAGCGAGATGGCAACGACATGTTATTCCCCTTATTCATATCAGGATACTGGCTCCTTTATAAGGGAAAAACGTGATCCAGATCTACTTTATTTAACGCGGTTTTCACACTTTTACCCGCAAAAAAAACCGCCCCCCTGATGGGAGGCGGCGGTGATGGCCAGAACGCTTATCGGAAGTTGATATTGCGGTCGCTGGTCATGCTGTAAAGCTCGAACTTGCGGCCCAGCATCTGGCCACCATCGCGGGTAAGCGGCTGCCAGCCCACCAGGGCACGGCTGCGGGTCGCACCCGACGAGAAGAGATCCAACGGAACGGAGACATAGACCCCTTTGGTGAACTCCCCTTCCCCATACTCTTCGGACGAGACATTGGTGATAGTGGCGTAGCCACCCACCACGATGCCGCTGTCGAAGTGCTTAGAGATATCCAGGGTTCCCCCCTTGTCGCCCGCCAGGTACTGGCCCACGCTGGCTTTCACCAGTACGCCATCGGCAAACGGCGGTGTCCAGTAAGCGGTCAGGTGCCCGGTCTTCACGCTGTAGTCGGTGAACTTCATCATATCCTGAGAGCTACGCCAGTCACGCTGCTTCACGTAGTTGGCGTTCAGCCCCACCGCCCAGTTGCTGTCGAGCGGACGGTACAGTACCTCGGCGCCTGCGCCACCGAACATAGTTTCCAGATAACCGGCATAGGCCTGTCCGTACCAGCCTTTGCCCAGATACTGGAAGTAGTTGGCCTGTAGATCGTTCACATAGACATCGTTCTGAACGTATTCACGCACGTGAGTACGCACCCGCGGCAAATGCGTGTCGCTCGGAGGACTGGTGTAGTTAAATTTGTCGTAGTTGTTCTTGATATTGGCGAACAGGCTACCACTGGTCAGCAGGTGGTCTGTCAGCCACAGATCGGCGGAGCCCCTGATACCCAACTGGTACATATAGAAGCTTTCCGCGCCGCCGAAGGACTGACTCAGAACCGGATCGATCGAATAACTAAAGCGTGGTTTGTCCAGATACCAGCCCTGTTCGGTGCTGTCTGGCACCACCGGATCCACCCGGCGCTGAGCCAGCGGTGTTTCGTGGCCCAGCGGCTCTCCTTCCAGATGATGACGCAGGCTATCAACGTCGGTTTCGGTGGTCACCTGCGGCATAGCGACCCGGCTTTCCGTTACGCGGATCTTGTTTATCCCTTCCGGCAGGTCATTCATCACAATGCGGTTAGCGCGATCGATACCCTCACGCGAGTCACGGTATTTCACCTGATCGCCGGTGACATAAAGGGTATCCCCTTTGGTCTGAATCTGCGGATTAGTCAGACCGGCATTGTATTTCAACTGGGTCAGCTGATTACCCACCACGCTGTGCTGTAGGATCTTATCCTGAGGCTGCGGCCGGTATTCCGGCTTACGGTTATCGGCGTAGTGAGATTTAAGATCGTTAAAGTTGGTGCGCAGCGTGAAGCCGAACATAAAGGTATTGCCACGCTCATAGCTGACGTTGACATCGGCCCAGTCGGTGACCCGATAGATGGCGCCCACGTTAAAGTTGCTGCGCTGCTCAAGCCGTCCGGCATAATCGCCGCTGTAATCATTGCCTTCATACTCCAGCTTCAGGCGCAGCGGCTGCCAGGGCGTCTGGTATTCGATACCGCCGAATATCGACGCCGGGCCGTGGAACATATCGCCAAATTCGAACGAACCCGCCTTCTTGTTGCTGTTATCGCGATAGCAGTATTTATCGCTGTAGCTACAGAACGGGTTAGTAACGTTGCCGGCAGTCCCCAGATAGCCCCAGCCGATCCCCAGCGAGAAGTCGAACGGCCCCCAGGCCTTACTGGCCACCAGGTATTCGCTGTCGAACAGGCCGGTACCGCCCAGATCCCGGATACCCACCGCCACCTGCGGTGTCCAGTAGCCCTCTTCCCACAGGCGCAGCTTCACATCAAACGACTTATCCTTATAGGTCTGATCGCCAGAGAAAGAGTCCACATTACTGTACTTACGGGTACGAACATCGGTGTAGCGCAGGGTTGTTTCCAGCCAGGGCATTAACTGCACCGAAGCCGAATAGAAGCGGTACTGATCGTTGTCGCGATAGTTAACGCTGAACTCCCCATCGCGCGCCATACGCGCGGTGGGCGTCTGTAACAGGCCCACGCCGCCGAAGTCGGACTGGGACGGGCCGATGGGCGCCGGGTAGCTCTCCGCCTGGCAGGCGGAAGAGACAGCCAGCGCCAGTAAACTGTAGAGGTAACGTTTCTTCATCAATCCGGTATCCGATGGGTCAGAGAGTGGAGAATCTGCTCATTCAGGCCATCCCAGGCGGAGGAGAAGATATGATCGGCAAAGCCGACGAAGATAATGCTGCCGGGCATAGGTTCAACGTGGCGCTTGTTCCAGTAAGCCACCGGCGCTTTCACCGTTTTGCCGTCGGGGTAAACCACCCAGGCATAACTGCGATCGCCGCCGCTGAGCGTGCTGACATCATCAAGGTATTCATCCACTGAGCGGCCTGGAGCAAACGTCTTCTTGCCTGGCGCGCTTACCAGCCCCATCACCGTCACAGTGGTGGGCTTCTGGCCGACCCATAGCGAATATTCCCCCAGCAATGGCGGATTACTTTCAGGATTCACCCGCACCCGATCCGGATCGAGGTTAACCAGCTGGCGTCCGGTGACCCGGATAGCCTGGAGCTGGGTACGCAGACCGTTAATGGCCGCGCCTTCGTCGCCACCGCGATCGGCGGCAAGGGCCGCCAGCCGCGCCAGCAGTTTCTGGTGCTGTTGTTCGGCCACCGCCGTTGACTGACGTTCGCTAATCACGGTGCCCGGCCACCAGCTATGCGCCAACGTGGGCTGCGTCACCAGATCGGCAAGACGTTCGGCACCGGTCACGGTTAACGGAGGCGCTGAATTCCCTGGATAAACGGTAATGGTGCCGGCGGCACAGGCGCCACCGGCAAAGGCCAGCATCAGCGAAGCGAGAATTAGCTTTGTTGTCATTATTTCGCCGCCTTCAACAGAATGGTGGTAATCGGGTAGTAGCCGGGCCCGAGGTACTGCTTCGTTTTACGGATATAGCCCTCTTCATCCACCCAGTAGCGGTTATGCCAGCTACCGGCGTCAGTGGTCACTTTTTCATCCAGTATGCGAACCGGCGTGACGTCGCTGCCCACCTCCAGTGAGTCCTTGCCGTCCCAGTGGAAAGTGGAGCGCAGCGTAGCGTTGCGTACCTGCTGGTGTTCCGTCCAGCTGGCCTGTCGCGTCCAACTGGCGCCGTCAACAATCTGGTTCACTTTCGCCAGCGGATCCTGTTGCAGGTTAGTGACTTCCACCAGGTTGTCGCCCAACCCCACGGTTTTCACCAGGCGATCGTGCTGCGTCACCAGGGTCGCATGGTCCTGGGTGACCCACTTGTGTTGCCCGTTTTCTGAAAACGCCAGAACCACAAAGATCTGCGGCCCGTCATTCAGCCGGACATACTGGCTGGCGTAGGGCATGTTCTGGATCTCATCGTCGCTGAGTTGCACCCCGTCAGTGCCAAAAAAGCGGTTCCAGAGTGACGAAACAGGAGAGGTGTTAGAACAGGCCTGCAGTAACAGGCACATCATCACAATAGCAAGTCGCTGCACGACATTTCCCCGAATTCAAAATAACCACACCGCAGTGTGGTTATGGTTAAAACCTCAGTAAAAATTACTAAGGGGTGGTGCTGGTCGTAGTGGTTGTGGAGGTAGAGGTGGTGGTGGTAGTGCCAGTATTGGCGCCATCACTGCCCCCAACTGCGGCAAGCGCAGTCCCTACCACAGACCCTACTGCGCTAGACCCGGTCGCTGTTGAACTCCCCACAGAAACGGAGTTCGCTGCACCGCCAGCCGCTTCGCCACTGGTCAAAGGACCAGCAGTAGCGGTACCAGCAGACGCCAGCGCCAGTACGGCCATTGCGCCATAAAGGACTTTCTTCATAACAATTTCCCTTCATTGAATGAATGGAGATTTACCTGAAAAGAGTTTCAGGCGTTCCCGAGTATACACAATAAGCGAGACCTGTTTCCGGCTGAGGGAAATAACGAAGAGGTTTTAGGATTAATAGCGGGAATATAGATAATACAATTACAAATATTATATTTATTTCTTTAAAATCAATAAAATAACAAGAATTCAATGGTTATGATAAGGGGAGTGCATCAAGAAATAAACCGGAATAACCATCCGGCCTTCGGCGATTTTAGGATTAACCTGAGAGAGCAAGCTCTCCTTATATATGCAAACAACTGGATTTCTCCGATAAAAAAATGCCGGCGCACAGCCGGCATAATTAAAATATATCACCCAGGATATTCCGGGCAGGACAGTCGCTATTAAGACCGTCCTCAATAGGCAATTAACCGCGCCAGGCTTTATAACGGTTAATCAGACCATTGGTGGAGCTGTCGTGGCTGCTCACCTCACCGCCATCAGACAGTTCCGGCAGAATGCGGTTAGCCAGCTGTTTGCCAAGCTCTACGCCCCACTGGTCAAAGGTGAAGATATTGAGGATCGCCCCCTGGGTGAAGATCTTATGCTCATAGAGGGCAATCAACGCCCCCAGGCTGAACGGTGTGATTTCACGCAGCAGTATAGAGTTGGTCGGGCGGTTGCCTTCAAATACCTTGAACGGCACCACGTGATCCAACTGAGACGGATCTTTACCCTGATCGCGGAACTCCTGCTCCACAACTTCGCGGGATTTACCGAACGCCAGCGCTTCAGTCTGAGCAAAGAAGTTAGAGAGCAGTTTCGGATGATGATCCGAAAGCGGGTTATGGCTGATGGCTGGTGCGATAAAGTCGCAGGGAACCAGTTTGGTACCCTGGTGAATCAACTGGTAGAACGCATGCTGACCGTTGGTGCCCGGCTCACCCCAGATGATCGGCCCGGTCTGATAATCCACCGGCTTACCGGTACGGTCAACGTACTTACCGTTGGACTCCATATTACCCTGCTGGAAATAGGCCGCGAAGCGGTGCATATACTGGTCGTAAGGCAGAATCGCTTCCGTTTCGGTGCCAAAGAAATTGTTATACCAGATGCCGATCAGCGCCAGCAGTACCGGCAGGTTTTTCTCCGCTGGCGTGGTAGAGAAGTGCTTATCCATAGCGTGAGCACCGGAAAGCAGCTGCACGAAGTTGTCATAGCCAACGGAAAGCACAATAGACAGACCAATAGCGGACCACAGAGAATAACGGCCGCCGACCCAGTCCCAGAATTCAAACATATTGGCGGTATCGATGCCAAACTCGCCTACCGCCTTCGCGTTGGTGGACAGCGCGGCAAAGTGTTTCGCTACGTGCTTTTCATCGCCAGCGCTCTTCAGGAACCAGTCGCGGGCGCTGTGGGCATTGGTCATGGTTTCCTGGGTGGTGAAGGTTTTGGAGGCCACCAGGAACAGTGTGGTTTCCGGATTAACCCGCTTCAGCACTTCGGCGATATGGGTGCCGTCCACGTTAGAGACAAAGTGCATGTTCAGGTGGTTTTTATAGGGGCGCAGCGCCTCGGTTACCATATAGGGGCCAAGGTCGGATCCGCCGATACCGATGTTGACCACATCGGTGATGGCTTTGCCGGTATAACCTTTCCACTCGCCGCCGATCACGGAGTCGGAGAATTTCTTCATTTTCTCCAGTACCGCGTTTACTTCCGGCATCACATCCTTGCCGTCCACCAGGATCGGGGTATTGCTCCGGTTACGCAGCGCCACATGCAGAACGGCGCGATCTTCGGTGCGGTTAATCTTCTCACCGGCGAACATCGACTTGATGGCACCGGCCAGGTCGCTCTCTTCGGCCAGCGCCAGCAGCTTGTTCAGCGTCTCTTCGGTAATGCGGTTTTTGGAGTAGTCCACCAGCATCAGGTCATCAAAGGTTGCCGAAAACTTGCCAAAACGGTTCGAATCCTTAGCGAAAAGCTCGCTAATTTCGACCTCTTTCATCTCATTAAAATGCTGTTCCAGCGCCTTCCAGGCGGCAGTCTGCGTAGGATTGATGTTTTTCATAGCAATACTCTTCTGATTTGAGAATTGTGACTGGGGTCAATTGTAGCGCCTGCTTCAGCGAATTGTGATGATTTTATGCCATAAAACCGGCAGGTGTTTTTCGTTAACCGGCCCAACTATACTTGCCCGCCGCGATTGCACAACAATCGACTATTTTTAAAAAAGTCCCTCCTGAGGAAGAGTCAATTTATGGAACTATCTGCCCCCCTTTTGCTGGTGGTTATCGCTATCGCCTCGCTGGCCGCCCAGTGGCTGGCCTGGCTGACAAGGTTGCCCGCAATACTGCCATTGCTGGTCATGGGGATACTGCTTGGCCCGGTTAGCCACGTACTACAGCCGGATCATCTGTTCGGCGATCTGCTGTTTCCGCTGGTTTCGCTATCGGTTGCCATCATCCTGTTTGAAGGCGCGCTCACCCTGCGCTTCGATGAAATCCGCGGTCTGGGGGGCGTGGTACGTAATCTGGTCAGCGTCGGCATGCTGGTGACCTTTTGCGTCGTGAGCCTGGCCTGCTGGTGGATTTTGAATCTGCCGCCGGAACTGGCGGCGCTGGTGGGCGCCGTTACGGTCGTGACCGGCCCCACCGTTATCGCACCGCTGATGCGGGTAGTGCGCCCGAATGCCGCCATCAACCAGGTGCTGCGCTGGGAAGGGATCGTGATCGACCCCGTGGGCGCCATCTTTACCCTGCTGGTGTTTGAATTTATTACCCTGCGACAGGCGGCGGGATCGCTGCTGCACCTGCCGGGTACGCTGGCATGGACGGTGGGCGTAGGCCTGGCCGCCGGGGCGCTGTTCGGCTGGCTGCTGGGCACCGCCCTGAAGCGCGTATGGATCCCGGGCTATCTGCAAAACTTCGGGGTGCTGGCGATTGTGCTGCTCACCTTCGGCGTCTCCAATGCGCTGGCGGATGAATCAGGGCTACTGGCGGTCACAGTGATGGGCATCTGGCTTGCCAATATGCGCGATCTGGATATCAGCGATATTCTGGCGTTTAAAGAAGAGCTCTCTGCCCTGCTGATCTCAGCGCTGTTTGTGATCCTCGCTTCGCGCCTTGACCTGCTGGCCATCAAAGAAATGGGTTGGCCGCTACTGGGGCTGTTGCTGGTGGTGCAGTTTATCGCCCGCCCGCTTTGTATTATAGCGTCAACGCTGGGTTCCACCCTACCCTGGCGAGACCGAATGCTGCTGTGCTGGATAGCGCCGCGCGGTATCGTTGCCGCTGCGGTGGGTTCGCTGTTCGCTCTGACCTTACAGCGTAACGGTTACCAGGGAGCCGATCGTCTGGTAACGGTGGTCTTCGCCATCATTATTGGCACCGTAGTGCTGCAAAGTCTGACCAGTGCCTGGCTGGCGCGACTGCTGCGGGTACAGCAGAGCAAACCGAAAGGCGTCATGATTATCGGCGCCAATGCCGTTGCCCGTATGCTGGCAAAGGCGCTCATCAAACAGGATATTCCCGTGCTGGTCACCGATAACAGCTGGGAATATTACCGTCAGGCCCGAATGGAAGGGTTACCGGCCTACTACGGCAATGCCTGGTCCGAACATGCGGAGAACTACCTTGATCTGAGCGGTACCGCTCAGGTACTGGCTCTGTCGCCCAACCGTCACCAGAATGCACTGGCGGTCTATCACTTCAGCCACCTGTTTGGCGATGAACGGGTGTGGGCCATTCGTTCCGGCTCGGCGCTGAAGGGGCGCAGCAGCAGTAGCGAAAGCGCCCGTTTTCGCCGTAATGAGCGGCTGTTTAGCGAAGAGGTCACCTGGAGTCGCCTGAGCGGCCTGCTGTCAAAAGGTGCGGTAATCAAAGCAACCCGCCTTAATGCCAACTTCGGCTGGCTGGAGTATCTGGAAAAACATCGCGGCATTATCCCGCTTTTTGCCCTGCGTGAAGACGGAAGCCCGATGCCACTGAACGGCAAAAGTTCGCCGCCGCTGCCCTGCACGCTTATCGCACTGGTGGAACAACCCGGTAGCAAAAACGGCGCAGGCACGGGAAAAAGCGCATCGCTGTCGTCGAAAGCTGAAATATCTTCAAATTCCGGTCATTGACAGCTTCGGCATAACAGGTTAAATCTAAATCGCTACTTACGTGATGTTACGTAAGCGCCAGAAGAGGTGCGTCGTCCAGGTAATGTATCCGAGGAGCCGATCCGAGGAAGATACAGGAGGGGGTGCGACGCCGAGGGAGCCCACGTCCGGCAGCGCGGGTTTTCGACTACAGGGGCTGAATCCCCTGGGTTGTCACCCCGAAGCACCCACAGGTTGCTTCGCAAGGTGGAGGGCTTCTGGGTGAACCGTAGTTCTGACCATGCCACGTCTCTACGTCTGCCCCGTTTTCCGCTCCCCCTTGTACCAGGGTTTACCGATTTCGCTTCCCTGACACGAGGTATTTATGACTCAAGAAGTTCCCATTGTGGTCGCCAAGTTTGGCGGCACCAGCGTCGCCGACTTTGACGCCATGAACCGCAGCGTTGACGTGGTCCTTTCCGACAGCCAGGCAAGAGTTGTCGTGCTCTCCGCCTCTGCGGGCGTCACCAACCTGCTGGTAGCCCTGGCTGAAGGTCTGGAGGCGACCGAGCGCTTCGTTAAGCTCGACGCTATTCGCAAAATTCAGTTCGATATTCTGGAGCGCCTGCGCCAGCCGAATGTCATTCGCGAAGAGATCGACCGCCTGCTGGAAAATATTACCACTCTGGCCGAAGCCGCCTCCCTCGCCACATCGCCTGCGCTAACCGATGAACTGGTCAGCCACGGGGAACTGATGTCTACCCTGCTTTTCGTCGAAATCCTGCGTGAACGCGGCGTGGATGCCCAGTGGTTTGACGTGCGCAAAGTGATGCGCACCAGCGATCGCTTCGGTCGCGCCGAACCGGACGTGGCCGCGCTGGCCGAACTGGTGCAGCAACAACTGGCCCCGCGCCTGGCGGAATCGCTGATCGTCACCCAGGGCTTTATCGGCAGCGAATCAAAGGGGCGCACCACCACCCTGGGCCGCGGCGGCAGCGACTATACCGCCGCCCTGTTGGGCGAAGCGCTACAGGCCGATCGCGTCGATATCTGGACCGATGTGCCCGGTATCTATACCACTGATCCGCGCATTGTGCCGGCGGCAAAACGCATCGATAAAATCTCTTTTGAAGAGGCGGCGGAGATGGCAACCTTCGGTGCCAAAGTGCTCCACCCCTCCACCCTGCTTCCGGCTGTACGTCACGACATTCCGGTGTTTGTCGGCTCCAGCAAAGAGCCTAAAGCAGGCGGTACCCTGGTCTGCAATAAGACCGACGCGCCGCCGCTGTTCCGGGCGCTGGCGCTGCGTCGCAGCCAGACGCTGCTGACGCTGCACAGCCTGAATATGCTGCACTCCCGCGGCTTTCTGGCCGAAGTGTTCAGTATTCTGGCGCGCCACAGCATCTCCGTGGATCTGATCACCACCTCCGAGGTCAGCGTGGCCCTGACGCTGGATACCACCGGCTCCACCTCGACCGGCGATACCCTGCTGACCTCCGCGCTGCTGACCGAGCTCTCTTCACTGTGTCGGGTCGAAGTGGAAGAAGATCAGGCGCTGATTGCGCTGATTGGCAACGAGCTCTGTCGCTCCGTTGGCGTCGGTAAAGAGGTGTTCGGCGCCCTGGAGCCGTTCAATATCCGGATGATTTGCTACGGCGCGTCCAGCCATAATCTCTGTTTCCTGGTACCGGGCAGCGAAGCCAACCGCGCCGTGGAAATGCTGCACAGTAACCTGTTCGAATAATCCCCCGCGGCCGGGCTCCTACCCGGTCGCATCTTAAGTGTCTCTTAAGACGGCTTCTTTTTAATCCTGTCCATGGTTTAAAACATTGGATCCGGAGGCCGGTAGCAGTTAACGTTATCAATATGTTACCGACAACGGCACCACATCGACGGTCGCAGCGGTGAAACATCGGGTCATGGAATGAGAATATTATTGCTGGAAGACGATCGCCTGATCGGCGATGGAATTAAAAACGGGCTGGAGCAGTGCGGCTTCTGCGTGGACTGGTTTTACGAAGGGGAACAGGGAAAGCGAGCGCTACTCCGGGCCCCCTTTGATGCGGTGGTGCTCGATCTCGGGCTTCCCGGTATCGATGGCATGGATATTCTGAGCTGGTGGCGCCGACAGCAACTGGATACGCCAGTGCTGATTCTGACCGCCCGCGATGCCCTGGAGCAGCGCCTGCAGGGGCTTAACGCTGGCGCCGACGACTATATGGGCAAACCTTTTGCGCTATCGGAACTGGTAGCACGTCTGCACGCGCTTATCCGCCGCAGCCACGCCCGCAGCACGCCGCTGCTCAGCCATCGCCATGTCACTTTCGATCCCCATACCCGCATCGCCACCTGCCACGGCGAACCTATCGTCCTGACCGTGCGGGAACAGGCGCTGCTGGAACTGCTGCTGCTAAATAAAAAGCGCGTGATGTCGCGCCAGTTACTGGAGGAAAAACTCTATAGCTGGGAGCACGACGTGGGCAGTAACGCCATTGAAGTGCATATCCACCATCTGCGCCGTAAGCTCGGCAATGATTTTATCCGCACCGAACGCGGGCTGGGTTACTACCTGGGGGCCGGGACATGAAAAATCTCAGCCTGAGCAGCCGCCTGCTGATCTATATTTTGCTGATTGCCACTCTGATCTGGGGTGCCGCCAGCATCGCAGCCAGAATTCAGACCCGCTCGGCTATTGATGAAGTCTTCGATACCCAGCAGTTACTGTTTGCCAAGCGACTGGCGTCGGCCAACCTGAGCGAACTGACCGTTGATGAAATTCAGGATCGCTCCCTGCCCAAAACCCGCAATCTGATTGGCGACGGCGATGCCGGCGAGCAGGACGACGACGCACTGGGGTTCGCCATCTTTAACGAGCGCGGTGAACTGCTGCTTAGCGACAACGATCATGGCAATGATTTCGGCTACAGCAAACGCAGCGGTTTTATCAACAAACGGCTGGAGGGCGACGACGACGAAAAGTGGCGCATTCTCTACATCACCACACCGGATGAACGCTACACCATTGCCGTCGGCCAGGAGCGCGACTACCGCGACGATCTGGTCAGCGATATCGTCACCGGCCAGCTCTGGCCCTGGCTGCTGGGGCTGCCGCTGATGATGGCGCTGACGGTGTGGATCGTACGCCGGGAACTGATGTCGCTGCGCCGGACAGCTCAGGCGCTCACCGGCCGTAGCCCCGACGATGCCACGCCGCTGGAAGAGACCAGCGTACCCAAAGAAGCGCGCCCGCTGGTCAGCGCCCTGAATGCGCTGTTTGTCCGGGTCAGCGGCATGCTGGAGCATGAACGACAGTTTACCGCCGATGCCGCCCACGAACTGCGTAGCCCGCTGACCGCACTGCGTATTCAGAGCGAGGTAGCGTTACTGGCACAAGAGGATCGCACCACCCGGGATCGGGCGCTGAATAACCTGATCGTCGGGATCGACAGGACTTCCCGACTGGTCGATCAGCTACTGGCGCTGTCCCGGCTGGACGCCACCGCTTCTCTGATGAGTGATACCACACACCTCGACTGGCGGGAGCTGGCTGACGAAGTGGTGGTTGAATCTCAACCGGTGGCGCAGCATAAGGAAATTACGCTTAACCTTATCGTAGAATCGCCACCGCAGCCCATAAAAGGCAACCGGCTGCTGCTGAAGATGCTGCTCGCCAATCTGGTCAACAATGCCCTGCGTTATACCCCGGAGCAGGGCACGGTGGAAATTACGCTGCGTCACAATGGGATAAGCGTGACGGATAACGGTCCCGGCGTGATGCCCAGCCATCTGTCGCGCCTGGGCGAGCGTTTCTTCCGCCCGCCCGGCTCGCAGGAAAACGGCAGCGGCCTGGGGCTATCCATAGTGAAACGCATCGCCCGCCTGCACGGGCTGGACGCCCGCTGGCGCAACCGCCCGGAAGGCGGCTTCCAGGTCAATCTGAACCCGACCGAATAAGGCATTTCCCGGAAGAGAAAAAAAATTATACTGAGGAGCCGGGCACGACCCGGCTTTTTTATAACCACAACGACACAACACAATGCAACTTTGCAAGGACACTCGCTATGCTCGCGACCATCACCCGGCTGTTCCCGCTCTGGGCACTGCTGCTCTCACTGCTGGCTTATGCCACGCCCGCCACCTTTACCCCCATCGGTCCCTGGGTCAGCACGCTGTTAATGCTGATTATGTTCGGTATGGGCGTACACCTGAAGCTGGACGATTTTAAGCGCGTACTGTCGCGCCCGGCACCGGTGGCGGCCGGTATTTTTCTGCACTATCTGCTGATGCCGCTGGCCGCCTGGCTGCTGGCGATGCTGTTCCGTATGCCGCCCGATCTGGCTGCAGGGATGGTGCTGGTCGGCAGCGTCGCCAGCGGAACGGCCTCTAACGTGATGATCTATTTGGCAAAGGGCGATGTGGCGCTGTCGGTCACTATCTCGGCCATCTCCACGCTGGTGGGCGTATTTGCCACCCCGCTGCTGACCCGACTGTATGTGGATGCCGATATTCAGGTGGATGTAATGGGCATGCTGCTCAGCATTCTGCAGATTGTGGTGATCCCCATCGCGCTGGGGCTGGTGGTGCATCATCTGTTCCCGGGTCTGGTCAAACGGCTGGAGCCGGTGCTGCCCGCATTCTCGATGCTCTGCATTCTGGCCATTATCAGCGCGGTGGTTGCAGGATCGGCGGGCAATATTGCGACCGTCGGGCCGGTAGTCATTCTGGCGGTGATCCTGCATAACGCTATCGGTCTGCTGGGAGGATACTGGGGCGGACGCCTGTTCGGCTTTGATGAGTCCACCTGCCGCACTCTGGCGATTGAGGTGGGCATGCAGAACTCCGGGCTGGCCGCCGCACTGGGCAAGATTTACTTCTCGCCGCTCGCCGCCCTGCCAGGTGCGCTGTTTTCGGTATGGCACAACCTTTCAGGTTCGCTGCTGGCAGGCTACTGGTCAGGGAAACCCACCGGGAAAAAGGCAAAGAAATAAAGGCAGCACTTTTTGCCCGGATAACCACCGGGCATTTTCCCCAGGGGCGCGATACTGACAGGCTATCTGTCAGCGTGGTATTACCGTACACTGAGGCTCCGGCTACCAGAGGGCAACACGATGGCACTCCCCCGTATTACGCAAAAAGAGATGACCGAGCGCGAACAGCGTGAGCTGAAAACGCTACTCGACCGCGCGCGCATCGCACACGGGCGTCGGCTAAGCAACGCGGAAACCAATAGCATCAAAAAAGAGTACATCGATAAACTGATGACTCAGCGCGAAGCAGAAGCTAAAAAAGCCCGCCAGTTGAAAAAAAAGCAGGCTTATAAGCCAGATTCGGAAGCCTCATTTTCCTGGTCGGCGAATACGCCGACCCGCGGCAGACGTTAACGCCCTTTCTTTTTACGCTCTGGTCGAGTGAAGCACTTAATACTCATCCCGCTCCTCGTCATCGTCCGGCTGTTCCAGCACGCTGTAGGCCACGGCGCAGAATAGTGAGTTCAGGCGCTTCATATCGCCCAGTAACCCCAGATGCAGCGAACTGGTTTCGATGCTCTGTACGTTCTGCTGATGCAGACGATCCACGTGCGCGTGGGCGTAGCGCCGGTTCATAATCCGGAAGCGATGTTTACTACGCCGCAGACGCCGGGCGCTGGGCACATCTCCGGAAAAGAAGACCGACAGCGCCAGCCGCAGATTAGCCAGCAGGAGCTGGAGCAGGTTATCCAGCTCCTCCAGGCCTTCCGGCGAGAAAGCCCGGCGAGCCGCCAGCGACTTATGCGCCACTTCGCTGCCCATACGTTCGATAATATCGGCCGCCTGCTGCAGATTCAGAGAGGTTTCGATAATCTCCGCCCAGCGTCGGGAATCGCCCTCCGCCAGATCGTCCTTGGGCATACGCGCCAGGTAGAGCTTGATGGCGGTATGCAAAACATCCACATCATCCGCCAGCTTGCGCAGCTCTTTCTCTTCCCGCACCTCGCCGTGCATCACCTTATTCCAGCCTTCCAGCATCTGCTCCAGGGCATCGCCCATACGCAGGACTTCCCGGGCGGCATTCGCCAGACCCAGAGCCGGGGTATCCAGCACGCTGGGATCCAGATGCTTCGGTTTCATGCGGGCATCCAGCTCCGGCGCTTCGCCGATAATACGCCGACAGAAGCGCGCCATCGGTTCAGCGAAGGGCACCATCGCCAGGCAGCGGATCAGGTTGTAGAAGACATGAAAGTAGATCACCAGTTCCGATTCCGGGAGCGACAATTTCTGCATCCCGTCGGCCAGCAGGTGGACGAAGGGTAGCACCACCAGGCTGCCAATCAGTTTAAACAGCAGGCTGCCAAGAGCCACGCGCCGGGCGGCAGGGCTGGCCGTACCGTTATTAATCATCGCCAGCAGGCCGGACCCCAGGTTAGCGCCAATCACCAGGCACAATGCCACATCGAAAGCGATAACGCCGGTGGCGGTCAGGGTGGCGGTCAGCAGCACTGCCGCCAGGCTGGAGTAGCTGATAATGGCAAAAACCGCGCCAATCAGTGCATCAAGCATAATATCGCCGGTCAGAGAAGCGAAAATCACCTTCACGCCGGAGGCCTGAGTAATGGGGGTTACGGCCTGAACAATCAGTTCCAGAGCCAGCAGAATCAGCCCCAGACCGATACCGACGCGGCCCAGTTGCCCGGCCCGGGTCTGCTTACGGCTGAGGAAGAAGATCACGCCGATAAAAATCAGCAGCGGCGACAGCCAGGAGAGATCGAAAGTCAGGATACGCGCCATCAGCGCGGTACCCACATCGGCACCCAGTACAATCACCAGCGCCGGCGTCAGCGCCACCAGATCCTGGGCGACGAACGAGGTCACCAGCATGGTGGTGGCGTTACTGCTCTGCACCAGCGCGGTCACGCCAATGCCCGCACAGAAGGCGAGCGGCTTCTTCTCTACGCTGTTGCTTAGCACGCTGCGTAATCGCGCGCCAAAAACGCGCATCACACCGGTACGCACGATATGCGTTCCCCACACCAGCAGGGCAACGGCTGAAAGCAGGTGTAAAAGCGTTAACACAAGGTCTCCTTATCGTTTTTGTTTTCCCTGGGCTCCCTTACGGAAGGAAGGTGTAGAGTATAAAAGATAAAAGAGAGAGGGCGCCGTACGGCGCCCAACAGAATGTAAACAAAAATGGCTTTTTAGCGGCTTATTCCGGCTCATAACCCAGATTGGGCGCCAGCCAGCGTTCCACCTCCTGGACGCTCATACCCTTACGCATGGCGTAATCTTCTACCTGGTCGCGCTGAATCTGCGCCACGGCAAAGTACTTGCTTGCCGGATGGCTGAAGTACCAGCCCGCCACCGAGGCACCGGGCCACATGGCGAAGGATTCCGTCAGTTTCATACCGGTGTGCTTTTCAACATCCAACAACTGCCAGATAGCAGCTTTTTCGGTATGCTCCGGACAGGCCGGGTAGCCAGGCGCCGGGCGAATCCCCTGGTAATTTTCGCGGATCAGCTCTTCATTGCTCAGGTTTTCATTAGCGGCATAGCCCCAGTAAACTTTACGCACCCGCTCATGCAGATATTCCGCGAAGGCTTCCGCCAGGCGGTCGGCCACCGCTTTGACCATGATTTTGTTGTAATCATCGTGCTGCGCGTCGAAGGCTTCTGCTAGGGCATCCTCTTCCAGACCGCCGGTCACCGCGAAGGCGCCGATGTAGTCCTCTTTACCACTCAGCTTCGGAGCCACAAAGTCCGCCAGGCAGTAGTTGGCGAAGCCGACCTTCTCGGTCTGCTGGCGTAGGTGATGACTAACCGCCAGTACGTGAGTGCGGCTTTCATCGCGATAGATTTCGATATCGTCCCCGACCCGGTTCGCCGGGAACAGGCCGACCACGCCACGAGGAGTCAGGGCTCCTTCAACGCTCAGGCGATCCAGCATGGCGTTGGCATCATTGAACAGACGCAGTGCCTCAACGCCGACGACCTCATCTTCCAGAATGCGCGGATACTTGCCCGCCAGCGACCAGGTCAGGAAGAATGGCGTCCAGTCGATGTAGTTGCGCAGGGTTTCAATGCCAGCGCTGACTTCCTGCACGCCCGGACGATGGGCAAGCGGCGGGGTGTAGCTTTCCCAGTCGAAAGCCAGATCGTTTTCCCGGGCCGCGTGCAGCGTCACCGGCGGCGTACGCGGCTTCTTGCGGGCATGCTGGGCGCGTACCGTTTCGTACTCTTTGCGGGTGCGGGCCACGAAATCGTCATGCTGGCTTTCCGAAAGCAGCGAGGAGACCACGCCCACAGTGCGCGAAGCGTTCTGCACATACACCGTTGGGCCGCTGTAGTTCTGCTCGATCTTCACCGCCGTATGGGCTTTAGAGGTGGTGGCGCCGCCAATCAGCAGCGGCAGCGTGAAGCCCTGGCGCTCCATCTCTTTGGCAACGTGCACCATTTCGTCCAGCGACGGCGTGATCAGGCCGGAAAGGCCGATGATATCGGCGTTCTCTTCCCGGGCGGTCTTCAGAATTTTTTCGCAGGGCACCATGACACCGAGATCGATAATTTCATAGTTATTGCACTGGAGCACCACGCCCACGATGTTCTTACCAATGTCGTGTACGTCCCCTTTCACCGTCGCCAGCACGATCTTGCCGTTACTTTTCCCCTTCTCCTTACTGGCCTGGATATAGGGCTCCAGATAGGCCACCGCCTGCTTCATAACGCGCGCTGACTTCACCACCTGGGGCAGAAACATCTTGCCATCGCCGAACAGATCGCCGACCACATTCATGCCGTCCATCAGCGGTCCTTCAATAACCTCTATCGGCTTGCTCGCCCGCTGTCTGGCCTCTTCGGTATCCGGGATGATGAACTCGGTAATTCCCTTCACCAGCGCGTACTCAAGGCGTTTTTCCACCTCCCAACTACGCCATTCGGCTTGCTGAGCGGTATCTGCCTCATTGCTTTTAGTGCCACGGTACTTTTCCGCCAGCTCCAGTAGCCGTTCGGTGCCGTCGTCACGGCGATTGAGGATCACATCCTCTACCGCATCGCGCAGCTCGGCGGGAAGATCGTCGTAGATCGCCAACTGACCGGCGTTGACGATCCCCATGCGCAGGCCGTTACGGATAGCGTAATAAAGGAAAACGGCGTGGATAGCTTCACGTACCGGATCGTTACCGCGGAACGAGAAAGAGACGTTAGAGACGCCACCGGAGATCAGCGCATGGGGCAGCTCACGGCGGATATCCTCACAGGCGCCGATAAAGTCGACCGCATAATTGTTGTGTTCATCGATACCGGTCGCGACCGCAAAAATATTGGGGTCGAAGATAATATCTTCCGGCGGGAAGCCGATTTGTTCGGTCAGAATCTGGTATGCGCGACGGCAGATCTCAATCTTGCGCGCCCGGGTGTCGGCCTGGCCCTCTTCGTCGAACGCCATCACCACCACTGCGGCACCGTAGCGTCGTACCAGCTTCGCATGCTGGATAAACGCCTCTTCTCCCTCTTTCATAGAGATAGAGTTCACGATGCCTTTGCCCTGGATGCACTTAAGCCCCTTTTCGATGACCTCCCATTTAGAGGAGTCGATCATAATAGGAACCCGGGCGATATCCGGCTCACCGGCGATCAAGTTGAGGAAACGCACCATCGCCGCTTCAGCGTCGAGCATCCCCTCATCCATGTTGATATCGATAATCTGGGCGCCGTTTTCCACCTGCTGACGCGCCACATCCAGCGCTTCGTTATACTGCTCTTCTTTTATCAGCCGCTTAAAGCGCGCCGAACCGGTGACGTTGGTGCGCTCACCCACGTTAACGAACAGGCTGTCATCGGTAATATTGAGCGGTTCAAGACCGGAAAGGCGGCAGGCGACCGGTAGCTGGGGTAGCTGTCGCGGCGCAACGCCGTCCACCGCCTGACGCATGGCCGCGATGTGCTCCGGCGTGGTGCCACAGCAGCCGCCGACAATATTCAGGAAACCAGCCTCCGCCCATTCGCGGATCTGTTCGGCCATGATCTGAGCATCCAGATCGTATTCACCAAAGGCATTGGGCAGCCCGGCGTTGGGGTGGGCGCTGACGTAGCATTCCGCCACCCGTGAGAGTTCGGCCACGTACTGGCGTAACTCGTCCGGCCCCAGCGCGCAATTAAGTCCAAACGACAACGCGCCTGCATGACGCAGGGAGTTATAAAAGGCTTCGGTAGTCTGGCCGGAAAGCGTGCGCCCGGAGGCATCAGTAATGGTGCCGGAGATCATCAGCGGCAGTTCAACGCCGAGCGCTTCGAATTCAGTTTTTACCGCAAAAATGGCGGCTTTGGCGTTCAGAGTATCGAAAACTGTTTCGATCAGGATGAGATCCACGCCCCCTTCGACCAGCGCCCGGGTCGACTCCCGATAGGCATCCACCAGTTGATCGAAGGTGATATTACGAAAGGCGGGATCGTTGACGTCCGGGGAGATAGACGCCGTACGGTTAGTTGGCCCCAGTACCCCCGCCACGTAGCGCGGACGATCCGGGGTGCGGGCCGTCCACTCATCGGCGCAGGCGCGCGCCAGCTTTGCCGCCGCCAGGTTAATTTCCGTCGACAGCGATTCCATCTGATAGTCCGCCATCGCGATGGAAGTAGAGTTAAAGGTATTGGTTTCGAGAATATCGGCGCCGGCTTCCAGGTAATCATTGTGGATAGCCGTAATCACATCCGCCCGGGTAATGGCCAGCAGATCGTTGTTACCTTTCAGGTCGCAGGGCCAGTCGGCGAAGCGTTCGCCGCGGAAATCCTCTTCCTGCAGGCGATAACCCTGGATCATGGTGCCCATGCCCCCATCCAGCACCAGAATGCGTTCGGCTAACTGCCGGTGTAGCTGCTCAGATTGATGACTCACTCTTGTTCCTCTTCCCGACCGGGAGCGTTGTTGTGCCATGCCCGTCTTTAACGCGGGTTTCACTTCATCCTAACATAACTCCGGGAGAGGCTACTCCAGGGTCGGATTCATATGCCGTAAATCGTACGGCGTTATCTGGTAAACGTAGTAGTTAAGCCAGTTGGAGAACAACAGGTTGCCGTGGCTACGCCAGGTGGCCCGCGGCGTGCGAGTGGGGTCGTCGTTCGGGAAGTAGTTCTCAGGCACCAGAGGGTTAAGACCTGCTTCGCGATCGCGGAAGAATTCGCTCGCCAGGGTCCCGGCATCATATTCCGGATGGCCGGTGACAAAGGCGATACGCTTATCCCGGCTGGCAAACAGGTAGGCGCCGGTAGCATCGGACTCCGCCAGTAGCTCGAGATCGGTATGTTCACGAATGATTGCCGACGGGAAGGCGGCATAACGGGAGTGAGGCGCCAGAAAGCTGTCGTCAAAGCCCCGGGTCAGCAGGGCATGAGGATGCAAGATTTGATGTTCGTATACGCCGGAAAGTTTTGTTGCGAGGGTCTGCTTGGGAATGCCATAGAGGATATTGAGCGCGGCCTGTACCGCCCAACAGACACACAGCGTTGAGGTCACATGATCCTTCGCCCACTCCAGCACCCTGGTAATCTGCGGCCAGTATGCGACATCATCAAACTCAACCAGCCCCAGCGGCGCCCCGGTCACAATCAGGCCGTCGAAGTTCTGATCCTGAATATCCTCAAAGTTACAGTAGAAGTTATTCAGATGCTCTGCCGGGGTATTGCGCGACTCGCGGCTGTCGATACGCAACAGTTGAATATCCAGCTGAAGCGAGGAGTTGGAAAGCAGACGCAGAAACTGGTTTTCCGTCTCTATTTTCTTCGGCATCAGGTTAAGGATCAGGACCTTTAGCGGACGGATCTCCTGTACGCTGGCGCGGGAGCTCGTCATCACAAAAACGTTCTCCTGACGCAGGAAATTTACGGCTGGTAACTCATCAGGCACCCTGATCGGCATAACACATCACCCTCACTACATACGTTTAAACGTTTAGACATCCAGATGCCTGAAGATAACCTGCTCTGTCGTGAATGTCGAGCCTGCAAGTGAAAGGTGAAAATGTTTCAGGATATCCGCTCTCTGGTTTGAGCGGATAGCTTCCATTACATTGAGGCATGTGACTCCCCACTAACAAGGCATCGACATGCATTCAATTCAACCGGTTCACATCGAAACCGACAGGCTGATCTTACGCCCTCATCACATTACCGATTTCGAGGCATGGTATGCCATGTTTACGGATAAAGCGTTGTTCGAGTTTATTAGCGCCCCTACGCTTTCGCCCGAAGACGGCTGGAACCGGCTGCTGCGCTATATCGGACACTGGTCCGTGTTTGGCTATGGCCTGTTTGCTATTTTTCGTAAATCAGACGGTCAGTTTTTAGGGGAAACGGGGCTGGCAGATTTCCATCGTGGCCTGGGCGATGATTTCGATGGCGTTCCCGAAGCCGCATGGATTATTTCACGGGCAGCACAGGGGCAGGGAGTTGCCCGTGAAGCGGCGGCGGCGGCACATCACTGGCTCGACAAGACATTATCGCCATCTCGCACCGTATGTCTTATCGACCCCCAGAATCAGCCATCAATCAGAATAGCTCAGGGTCTTGGCTATGCGATTTTGGGCGAATGTGAATATCGGGGAACCTCTTGCTTTAAGCTACGTCGTGATTTCACCCGCGGGGACAGCAAGATTTTTACTGTACCATGAACGCAAAAAACCCCGGTCAATGACCGGGGTTCTTCACTGGTTTGATGCCTGGCAGTTCCCTACTCTCGCATGGGGAGACCCCACACTACCATCGGCGCTACGGCGTTTCACTTCTGAGTTCGGCATGGGGTCAGGTGGGACCACCGCGCTCTCGCCGCCAGGCAAATTCTGTTCCGCTTACCGCCACACACGGCCATAAGCGTTTATCCGTCACAAGCTGATTTGATTCTGTCTCTCAACATCATACCAAAACATCTTTGGCGTTGTAAGGTTAAGCCTCTCGGGTCATTAGTACCGGTTAGCTCAACGCATCGCTGCGCTTACACACCCGGCCTATCAACGTCGTCGTCTTCAACGTCCCTTCAGGAGACTCAAAGTCTCAGGGAAGACTCATCTCGGGGCAAGTTTCGTGCTTAGATGCTTTCAGCACTTATCTTTTCCGCACTTAGCTACCGGGCAATGCAATTGGCATCACAACCCGAACACCAGTGGTGCGTCCACTCCGGTCCTCTCGTACTAGGAGCAGCCCCCCTCAGTCTTCCAGCGCCCACGGCAGATAGGGACCGAACTGTCTCACGACGTTCTAAACCCAGCTCGCGTACCACTTTAAATGGCGAACAGCCATACCCTTGGGACCTACTTCAGCCCCAGGATGTGATGAGCCGACATCGAGGTGCCAAACACCGCCGTCGATATGAACTCTTGGGCGGTATCAGCCTGTTATCCCCGGAGTACCTTTTATCCGTTGAGCGATGGCCCTTCCATTCAGAACCACCGGATCACTATGACCTGCTTTCGCACCTGCTCGCGCCGTCACGCTCGCAGTCAAGCTGGCTTATGCCATTGCACTAACCTCCTGATGTCCGACCAGGATTAGCCAACCTTCGTGCTCCTCCGTTACTCTTTGGGAGGAGACCGCCCCAGTCAAACTACCCACCAGACACTGTCCCCACGCCCGATTAGGGCGCCAGGTTAGAACATCAAACATTAAAGGGTGGTATTTCAAGGTTGGCTCCACGTGTACTTGCGTCCACGCTTCAAAGCCTCCCACCTATCCTACACATCAAGGCTCAATGTTCAGTGTCAAGCTATAGTAAAGGTTCACGGGGTCTTTCCGTCTTGCCGCGGGTACACTGCATCTTCACAGCGAGTTCAATTTCACTGAGTCCCGGGTGGAGACAGCCTGGCCATCATTACGCCATTCGTGCAGGTCGGAACTTACCCGACAAGGAATTTCGCTACCTTAGGACCGTTATAGTTACGGCCGCCGTTTACCGGGGCTTCGATCAGGAGCTTCTGGTTACCCATAACCCCATCAATTAACCTTCCGGCACCGGGCAGGCGTCACACCCTATACGTCCACTTTCGTGTTTGCAGAGTGCTGTGTTTTTAATAAACAGTTGCAGCCAGCTGGTATCTTCGACTGACTTCAGCTCCACCCGCAGGGGCTTCACCTACATGTCAGCGTGCCTTCTCCCGAAGTTACGGCACCATTTTGCCTAGTTCCTTCACCCGGGTTCTCTCAAGCGCCTTGGTATTCTCTACCTGACCACCTGTGTCGGTTTCGGGTACGATTCGTTGTTACCTGAAGCTTAGAGGCTTTTCCTGGAAGCAGGGCATTTGTCACTTCAGCACCGTAGTGCCTCGTCATCACGCCTCAGCCTTAACTTTCCGGATTTGCCTGGAAAGTCAGCCTACACGCTTAAACCGGGACGACCGTCGCCCGGATGACATAGCCTTCTCCGTTCCCCCATCGCAGTAACACCGAGTACGGGAATATTAACCCGTTTCCCATCGACTACGCCTTTCGGCCTCGCCTTAGGGGTCGACTCACCCTGCCCCGATTAACGTTGGACAGGAACCCTTGGTCTTCCGGCGAGCGGGCTTTTCACCCGCTTTATCGTTACTCATGTCAGCATTCGCACTTCTGATACCTCCAGCATACCTCACAGTACACCTTCAACGGCTTACAGAACGCTCCCCTACCCAACAACACATGAGTGTCGCTGCCGCAGCTTCGGTGCATGGTTTAGCCCCGTTACATCTTCCGCGCAGGCCGACTCGACCAGTGAGCTATTACGCTTTCTTTAAATGATGGCTGCTTCTAAGCCAACATCCTGGCTGTCTGGGCCTTCCCACATCGTTTCCCACTTAACCATGACTTTGGGACCTTAGCTGGCGGTCTGGGTTGTTTCCCTCTTCACGACGGACGTTAGCACCCGCCGTGTGTCTCCCGTGATAACATTCTCCGGTATTCGTAGTTTGCATCGGGTTGGTAAGCCGGGATGGCCCCCTAGCCGAAACAGTGCTCTACCCCCGGAGATGAATTCACGAGGCGCTACCTAAATAGCTTTCGGGGAGAACCAGCTATCTCCCGGTTTGATTGGCCTTTCACCCCCAGCCACAGGTCATCCGCTAATTTTTCAACATTAGTCGGTTCGGTCCTCCAGTTAGTGTTACCCAACCTTCAACCTGCCCATGGCTAGATCACCGGGTTTCGGGTCTATACCCTGCAACTTAACGCCCGGTTAAGACTCGGTTTCCCTTCGGCTCCCCTATTCGGTTAACCTTGCTACAGAATATAAGTCGCTGACCCATTATACAAAAGGTACGCAGTCACACCCATAAAGAGTGCTCCCACTGCTTGTACGTACACGGTTTCAGGTTCTGTTTCACTCCCCTCGCCGGGGTTCTTTTCGCCTTTCCCTCACGGTACTGGTTCACTATCGGTCAGTCAGGAGTATTTAGCCTTGGAGGATGGTCCCCCCATATTCAGACAGGATAACACGTGTCCCGCCCTACTCATCGAGCTCACAGCATGTGCATTTTCGTGTACGGGGCTGTCACCCTGTATCGCCGGACTTTCCAGACCGTTCCACTAATACACACGCTGATTCAGACTCTGGGCTCTTCCCCGTTCGCTCGCCGCTACTCAGGGAATCTCGGTTGATTTCTTTTCCTCGGGGTACTTAGATGTTTCAGTTCTCCCGGTTCGCCTCATTAACCTATGGATTCAGTTAATGATAGTGTGACGAATCACACTGGGTTTCCCCATTCGGACATCGTCGGTTATAACGCCTCATATCAGCTTACCGACGCTTTTCGCAGATTAGCACGTCCTTCATCGCCTCTGACTGCCAGGGCATCCACCGTGTACGCTTATTCGCTTAACCTCACAACCCGAAGATGTCTTCGTGTTGTAAGCTTGAGAGACCCATTAAACGGTTGTCCCGTTTATGGATTATCAATTTTCAGCTTGTTCCGGATTGTTAAAGAGCAGATACTTCACAATGCACGATTAAGTACATTCTGAAGTAGTGTTATGGTGGAGCTATGCGGGATCGAACCGCAGACCTCCTGCGTGCAAAGCAGGCGCTCTCCCAGCTGAGCTATAGCCCCAAAGTCGTTAGTTAACCTCGATACCAAATGCAATTCTTTTCCGGACAAGGCGTGAGTCCACGAAGTTTATTGAAATAAACGAGTGGGCGAACAACGCAGTACGGGGAAGAATTTGGTAGGCCTGAGTGGACTTGAACCACCGACCTCACCCTTATCAGGGGTGCGCTCTAACCACCTGAGCTACAAGCCTGTAGAGGTTTTCACTGCTTCTTTGTTTTTCATCAGACAATCTGTGTGGACACTGCGAAATCTGTATCCAAAGGTAAGGAGGTGATCCAACCGCAGGTTCCCCTACGGTTACCTTGTTACGACTTCACCCCAGTCATGAATCACAAAGTGGTAAGCGCCCTCCCGAAGGTTAAGCTACCTACTTCTTTTGCAACCCACTCCCATGGTGTGACGGGCGGTGTGTACAAGGCCCGGGAACGTATTCACCGTGACATTCTGATTCACGATTACTAGCGATTCCGACTTCATGGAGTCGAGTTGCAGACTCCAATCCGGACTACGACGCACTTTATGAGGTCCGCTTGCTCTCGCGAGGTCGCTTCTCTTTGTATGCGCCATTGTAGCACGTGTGTAGCCCTGGTCGTAAGGGCCATGATGACTTGACGTCATCCCCACCTTCCTCCGGTTTATCACCGGCAGTCTCCTTTGAGTTCCCGACCGAATCGCTGGCAACAAAGGATAAGGGTTGCGCTCGTTGCGGGACTTAACCCAACATTTCACAACACGAGCTGACGACAGCCATGCAGCACCTGTCTCACGGCTCCCGAAGGCACAGTCTCATCTCTGAGACCTTCCGTGGATGTCAAGACCAGGTAAGGTTCTTCGCGTTGCATCGAATTAAACCACATGCTCCACCGCTTGTGCGGGCCCCCGTCAATTCATTTGAGTTTTAACCTTGCGGCCGTACTCCCCAGGCGGTCGACTTAACGCGTTAGCTCCGGAAGCCACGAGTCAAGCTCACAGCCTCCAAGTCGACATCGTTTACGGCGTGGACTACCAGGGTATCTAATCCTGTTTGCTCCCCACGCTTTCGCACCTGAGCGTCAGTCTTCGTCCAGGAGGCCGCCTTCGCCACCGGTATTCCTCCAGATCTCTACGCATTTCACCGCTACACCTGGAATTCTACCTCCCTCTACGAGACTCCAGCTGGCCAGTTTCAAATGCAGTTCCCGGGTTGAGCCCGGGGATTTCACATCTGACTTAACCAACCGCCTGCGTGCGCTTTACGCCCAGTAATTCCGATTAACGCTTGCACCCTCCGTATTACCGCGGCTGCTGGCACGGAGTTAGCCGGTGCTTCTTCTGTCAGTAACGTCAATGTATGAGCGTATTAAGCTCACACCCTTCCTCCTGACTGAAAGTACTTTACAACCCGAAGGCCTTCTTCATACACGCGGCATGGCTGCATCAGGCTTGCGCCCATTGTGCAATATTCCCCACTGCTGCCTCCCGTAGGAGTCTGGACCGTGTCTCAGTTCCAGTGTGGCTGGTCATCCTCTCAGACCAGCTAGGGATCGTCGCCCAGGTAGGCCATTACCCTACCTGCTAGCTAATCCCATCTGGGTTCATCTGATGGCGTGAGGCCCGAAGGTCCCCCACTTTGCTCTTTCGAGATTATGCGGTATTAGCCACCGTTTCCAGTGGTTATCCCCCTCCATCAGGCAGATCCCCAGACATTACTCACCCGTCCGCCGCTCGCCGGCAAGGAAGCAAGCTTCCTTCCGCTGCCGCTCGACTTGCATGTGTTAGGCCTGCCGCCAGCGTTCAATCTGAGCCATGATCAAACTCTTCAATTAAAGTTTGATGCTCAAAGAATTAAACTTCGTAATGAATTACGTGTTCACTCTTGAGACTTGATATTCATTTAGCGTCTTTCGACGTTCAGGATATCAGTGCTTTCGAGTGCCCACACAGATTGTCTGATAAATTGTTAAAGAGCAGTTGCGACGCGGCTTTCAGCTCACCGTCGCGAGGTGGCGTATATTACGCTTTCCTCTTTCAGAGTCAACCCTGATTTTCAGGATTTTCTCTCTTCGAATCACCACGCTGCGTTGCCGCTGCGCCGTGTCGATGGAGGCGCATTATAGGGGTTTAGCTGCGGGCCGCAACCGAAAAATTGACTTAAATTTACTGACTGCTGCATTCCCCAGCAAAACCCCATGTTATACCCACTTACACACAGAATTATCCACAGGAAGGCTGGGTCGGGAAATTTTTCGAGCACCACGCAAACGTTTTCGCTACAATGCTTCCCGCGATATAGAAGGGATGCCCTTATGGGGCGTTAGCTGAGCTTTTCCCTCTCTGGTAAGGAATAGTTCAGCTAACGCTCTTCTGCAATGAACCAAATCCAGGGGATTTATCACCATGCAACAACGTCGTCCTGTACGCCGCGCTTTGCTCAGCGTTTCTGATAAAGCCGGCATCGTCGAATTCGCTAAGGCACTCTCCACTCGCAATGTAGAGCTGCTCTCCACCGGCGGCACTGCGCGCCTGCTGGCTGAAGCTGGCCTGCCGGTAACCGAGGTATCCGACTACACCGGCTTCCCGGAGATGATGGACGGACGTGTGAAAACCCTGCACCCGAAAGTGCACGGCGGCATTCTGGGTCGTCGCGGCCAGGACGATGACGTTATGGCACAGCACGCCATCTCTCCCATTGATATGGTCGTGGTCAACCTCTACCCCTTTGCCCAGACCGTCGCACGCGAAGGCTGCACGCTGGAAGACGCCGTCGAGAATATCGATATTGGCGGCCCGACCATGGTGCGCTCTGCGGCCAAAAACCATAAAGATGTGACCATCGTGGTGAAGAGCAGCGACTATGACGCCATTATTAAAGAGATGGACGCCGGCGACGGTTCTCTGACCCAGGCAACCCGTTTCGATCTCGCCATCAAGGCCTTCGAGCACACCGCCGCTTACGACAGCATGATCGCCAACTACTTTGGTAGCCTCGTTCCGGCCTATCATGGCGATAGCGAACAGCCTTCCGGTCGTTTCCCGCGTACCCTGAACCTGAACTTTATTAAGAAGCAGGATATGCGTTACGGCGAGAACAGCCACCAGCAGGCAGCCTTCTATATAGAAGAAAACGTTCAGGAAGCTTCGGTCGCCACCGCGACCCAACTACAGGGCAAGGCGCTGTCTTACAATAATATTGCCGATACCGATGCCGCACTGGAGTGCGTCAAAGAGTTCGCCGAACCGGCCTGTGCGATCGTTAAACACGCTAACCCCTGCGGCGTTGCGGTCAGCGATTCCATCCTGGGCGCCTATGAGCGCGCATACCAGACCGACCCTACCTCCGCCTTCGGCGGCATTATCGCGTTTAACCGCGAGCTGGATGCTGAAACGGCCCAGGCCATTGTGTCACGCCAGTTCGTTGAGGTGATTATCGCCCCTTCCGTTAGTGAAGAAGCGCTGAAGATCACCGCGACCAAACAGAACGTCCGGGTGCTGACCTGCGGACAGTGGCAGGCCCGGGTTCCGGGACTGGACTTTAAGCGCGTGAACGGTGGGCTTCTGGTCCAGGACCGCGATCTCGGCATGGTGAGCAACGACGAACTGCGCGTGGTCACAAAGCGCCAACCCAGCGAGCAGGAACTGCGCGATGCGCTGTTCTGCTGGAAGGTCGCCAAGTTCGTGAAGTCCAATGCCATCGTCTACGCCAAAGAGAATATGACCATCGGCATCGGCGCCGGGCAGATGAGCCGCGTTTATTCCGCAAAGATCGCGGGCATTAAAGCCGGTGATGAAGGTCTGGAAGTGAAAGGCTCAGCCATGGCTTCCGACGCCTTCTTCCCATTCCGGGACGGTATCGATGCCGCTGCCGCAGTGGGTGTTACCTGTGTTATCCAGCCCGGTGGCTCTATTCGCGATGAAGAGGTCATTGCCGCCGCCGATGAACACGGCATCGCCATGATTTTCACCGGCATGCGCCACTTCCGCCACTAACAGGGAGCGTAGCGATGAAAGTATTAGTAATAGGAAACGGCGGGCGCGAACACGCGCTTGCCTGGAAAGCGGCTCAGTCTGCGCAGGTTGATACCGTCTTTGTCGCACCTGGTAACGCAGGCACCGCGCTGGAGCCTGCACTAAAGAATGTGGAGATTGGCGTCACCGACATCCCGGGCCTGCTGGCTTTCGCCCAGGCGGAAGGTATTGATCTGACCATCGTCGGCCCCGAAGCACCGCTGGTTGCCGGCGTGGTTAACGCTTTTCGCGCTGCTGGTCTGGCGATCTTTGGCCCCACCAAAGAGGCCGCCCAGCTCGAAGGCTCTAAAGCCTTCACCAAGGATTTTCTGGCGCGTCATGCTATCCCAACCGCCGAATACCAGAACTTTACCGAAGTCGAGCCCGCGCTGGCATATGTGCGCGAAAAAGGCGCCCCCATCGTTATCAAGGCCGACGGTCTGGCGGCAGGTAAAGGCGTTATCGTGGCGATGACTCTGGAAGAAGCGGAAGCGGCGATTCAGGATATGCTGGCAGGCAACGCCTTTGGCGACGCCGGTCATCGCGTAGTGGTAGAAGAGTTCCTGGATGGCGAAGAAGCCAGCTTTATTGTGATGGTCGACGGCGAGCACGTATTACCCATGGCCACCAGCCAGGATCACAAGCGGGTGGGCGACGGCGACAGCGGTCCTAATACTGGCGGTATGGGCGCTTACTCCCCTGCCCCGGTGGTGACCGACGATGTCTATCAGCGCACCATGGAACGCATTATCTGGCCAACCGTGCGTGGTATGGCGGCAGAGGGCAATACCTATACCGGTTTCCTGTATGCCGGACTGATGATCGATAAACAGGGCAACCCGAAGGTGATTGAATTTAACTGCCGCTTCGGCGATCCGGAAACCCAGCCCATTATGCTGCGTATGCGCTCCGATCTGGTAGCGCTGTGCCAGGCCGCCTGCGAAGGCAAACTGGATACCCAACGTTCGGAGTGGGATGACCGCGCCGCACTGGGTGTCGTAATGGCCGCGGGCGGCTATCCGGGCAGCTACCGCACTGGCGATGTCATCAGCGGGCTTCCGGAGCAGGAGCAGGAGGACGCGAAAGTGTTCCATGCCGGTACAACGCTGAATGCAGCCGGTGATGTGACCACCAGCGGCGGTCGCGTTCTGTGCGTTACAGCGCTGGGTGACGATGTGGCCCAGGCGCAGCAGCGCGCCTATGCACAATTGCAGGAGATCCGCTGGGACGATTGCTTCAGCCGCAGCGACATCGGCTGGCGCGCCATCGCCCGTCGCTAATCTCCAGTCATAAAAAAAACCGCCATCCGGCGGTTTTTTTAAAAGGTCTTCGGATTCGGCTGCCAGTGGCAGTAATCCTCATTCGCAACCAATAGAAGTTGCGTTCCCCCCGGCGCTTCCAGCCAGGCAAGACTCACCGCCAGCGACGAATGATGCTGACGCTGCCAGATATGCCTACGCTCGGCGTCAGAAAACGTCGGCGTTAAACGCTGCCCTTCACAATTGATGACGGTACCATCGGGCTGCCAGCGCCCCTGCAACAACACCACGCGCCCGCTCCGCAAGGCATCGCTGGTATCGCGAACCTGGCGGGCATAATAGCGGTACAGCGCGATCTTCTCTTCAGAAAGCTGTTGCTTATGGCCTTCGACGTCATGCTGCATAAAGCTCAGGCCGCCACGGGCATCAAAACGAATTTTTACCCGCTCCGGCGTTTCGCCAAACAAGCTGCGTTCGATCGAGGTGAGTTTGTCCCCATGCCAGCGGTATTCGCTGGTTGCGGTCTTATCGTGCGACCAGGGGCTGAAGGCAGTAAACAGATGGATATCGCCGTTGGCGTCATCTTTGCGCCAGATGCGTACCACGCCGTCGTTGTCGACATAGCCGCTGGCGGTGAAAGGAGGTGGCGCGGAAGCGCTGCAGGCCGTGAGCAGCAACAGTGCCGACAGGGCCATGAGCGGCTGCCTGACAGACAAAAGGGGCGTAAACGCCCCCCTGCTAAAACTGTTCACTGCCACGCGACGCGTCGTCTTATTTGACTGCGTCTTTCAGTGCTTTACCAGATACGAACGCCGGTACGTTAGCGGCGGCGATCTTGATCTCTTTACCGGTCTGCGGGTTGCGGCCAGTACGCTCAGCGCGGTGGTTCACTTTGAAGGTACCGAAACCAACCAGTTGTACAGCATCGCCTTCTTTCAGAGACTCGGTAATTGCAGCCAGAGTAGATTCCAGAGCAGCTTTTGCTTGCGCTTTAGACAGGTCAGCCTTGTCCGCAATTACATCAATCAGTTGAGTCTTGTTCATAAGTTATCCTTACAATGTGTTTATCGCTTGCTAAGCATCGAGTGCGACGGAAATGCCATAACAGCACTCTCCTGCATACACGCACCGATAGCCACTTTTTTTCGCCCCACAAATGTAGACCAGACGGGGGGCTAATTGGAAGCCTTCAGGCACGACAAAACAGGCAGTAAATCACGTTTTATTGTCTCATTGCTGCAAATTTATACCGATATTGCTGCTACCGGCCTCCCGAAGGTCGGCACGTAGCCCTTTTATCAGCTCAATGTCGCGCTCTTCGCAGGCGGCCAAAAGTCGGAATATTTCCCACTGAATATCCCATTCCTCTTCCACTGCCGGGTTGTCCTTCAGCTCTTCATCGCTCATTTCGCGACCAGCCTGGGTCATTTCCAGCATCGCTACCGTAGTGATAGAAGTCTTACTCACCTCGATAGCATGCTCAAGCGTTTCACCACTCAGCCGCGAATGCAAGAGTTCACTGAGCGCCACGCAGGCATCGATGGCCGGATAAACGCCATAAATATCGTAATCATCGGCATCCGGAATCGCGGCTTCCAGCTTTTCGAGCTGGCTGTCAAAGTTCACTTTGGCGTCTTTGACGGTCAGCGTTTCCCAGACCAGATCAAGAATCCTACGGTAGAGCTGCGACTCGCCAAAACCGGTCTGCTGGCAAAACATGGCGTAATTGGGGTACATCCGCTCACAGAGCGACGCCATAAAGGTGACGTGCTGCCAGCTTTCCAGCTTCTCCAGCCGCAGATGGATGGGGTTCTGTAACATCTCGGGTTCTCATTAATCGTCAACTTGCGGCAGTTTACCCGAATCAGCGGTTATTTTCCTGCCAACGCGTGAATGCCAGGCGCCCGGAGGCTACCGCATCGGCCCAGCGCGTCGGCTCCGGCAGACGGTAGCCCGCCATGCAGCGCTGTACCCACGCCAGCGCGCTGTCGGCGCTGACCCGGTGGCCGGTGGAGATAAACAGCGGGTTACAGCGCTTCTTGCTACGCCACACCCAGCCCAGTTGCTCTCCTTTATCCATCAGCGGCGCCGTGGCGCCTGGCGCATCGGAGAGCCCCTCATACTGACCGCACAGCCGCTTTTTCGCCACGCCGATGGTCGGCACATCCACCAACAGGCCAAAGTGGCTGGCCACCCCCACACGGCGCGGATGCGAGATACCATGACCATCCACGAACAGCAGGTCCGGCGGCTGTGAGAGCTGCTCCCAGGCCGCCAGCAGCGCCGGATACTCACGGAACGACAGAAAGCCGGGGATGTAAGGCATGGTCGTCGCAATACGCGCCACGCGATACTCCACCAGCTCCAGAGAGGGATATTTCAGCAGTACCATGGCCGCTCGCGTCACTTCACCGCCCTGCTCGAACCCAACATCCGCGCCGCCGATCAGACGGGGAGGGTCGACATCCAGACGATCGGCACGAGAAACCGATGAAGCCAGTTCCAGCTGTTTAGCGCGAAGCGATGCGAGATCCATAGCCACTCCTTACTGGTGATACTGTCCGGAAAGGCGGTGTACCGCCTCGACAAAGGCACCAGCGTGTTCCGGTGGCACATCCTGATGAATGCCGTGCCCCAGGTTAAAGACGTGCCCTTCTCCGTTACCGAATCCTGCAAGGATGTCGGCAACCTCCTGCTCAATGCGCTCCGCAGAGCCATAGAGAATGGAAGGATCCATATTCCCCTGTAGCGCGACCTTATCCCCTACCCGGCGTCGGGCATCGGCGATATCCGTGCTCCAGTCCAGCCCCAGCGCATCACAGCCGGTTTGGGCCATGGCTTCCAGCCACTGGCCTCCCCCTTTGGTAAACAGCGTCACCGGCACGCGGCGGCCTTCGTTTTCACGCTGCAAACCATCGATAATCTTGTGCATGTAATTCAGGGAGAACTGCAGATAGTCACGCCCGGTCAGCGCGCCGCCCCAGGTATCGAAAATCATCACCGACTGCGCGCCCGCGCGAATCTGGGCATTGAGATACAGCGTGACACTCCGGGCCAGTTTATCCAGCAGGCGATGCAGCGCCTCGGGGTCGGCATACATCATCTTTTTGATAATGGTAAACGCCTTGCTGCTGCCGCCTTCCACCATGTAGGTAGCCAGGGTCCAGGGGCTGCCGGAAAAACCGATAAGCGGGACGCTACCCTGCAGGCCGCGACGAATGGTGCGCACGGCATCCATCACGTAGCCAAGTTCCTGCTCGGGATCCGGTACCGGCAACCTATCGACATCGGCCCGGCTACGCACCGGGTGCGAAAAGCGCGGCCCTTCTCCCGCTTCAAAATACAGACCGAGTCCCATGGCGTCCGGAACGGTCAGAATGTCGGAAAACAGAATTGCCGCGTCCAGGTCAAAGCGGCGCAACGGCTGCAGGGTAACTTCGCAGGCCAGCTCCGGATTTTTACACAGCGACATAAAGTCCCCGGCCTGCGCGCGGGTGGCTTTATATTCCGGAAGATAGCGCCCCGCCTGCCTCATCATCCATACCGGCGTTACGTCCACCGGCTGGCGCAACAACGCGCGCAGATATCGATCGTTTTTCAGTTCGGTCATCAGCGTTTTCCTTACAAGTGGTCGCCATAGGTTAACATGCATTATCGACCAAACGGATGTAGAGATGTATTCTGCAGAGTCGGAATGAAAACGGCCCCCACCGCGGTGTGTGTTGTTTTACAAAACCTACTGATTTCGTTTGTTTTTTTATCGTTTTATCGATTAAACTCGGACATAATGATATTACTTTCTTCCACCTGCTCCGAAACGGGAAATGGCGTTTTTACCTGCTCGCCGCCATCCACGTCTTCCAGCACCATTTCATCGATATGGTTAGAACCGCCGATAAAGACGCCACCACGCTCAATCGAAAGCTCATGAGCGAAAATATCACCCTCAACGCGTCCGTGCTCCATGATTACCACAATATTCGCCCGACAGCTCCCCTTCAGATAACCATTAATCGTCACTTTTCGACCCACGACATTCCCCGTGATATTGCCCTTTCCGTCCACGCGAATGCTCTTCTGGCTGCTGACATCTCCTTCAATCGTACCGTCAATAATGATATCCACCTCACTGGATACCGAGCCTCTCAGCACCACTCCCGGCGTAATGATAGTTTCCCTGACCATTTGCCCCTCTTCCGCAGGAGGACGCTCCATATTCAGGCGATTTTCACTCTTCGGGTTCGTTAACGTACTACAGGAGCCAGTTTTTGCTTCACCCTTATTAAAATTAAACATCCTGAACATACTCCTTCCTGAAAATAGTTTGTTAGCCATCAAGATCAAACAAAGGACAACCATTGCAGCAACAGAAACGGCAAGCAGCCCATTGCACGACGTGACATAACAGCCAATAGCACTCAACCAAAAAAGCCAGATACCATACAAACAGCACTGAACCACTTTCCCGGAAGAATTATTTCCCCTCTGGTCACTAAAACTCACCCTCTACGCACCCATCTTCTGAATCTCACCCTGTCAGGATCGTCCAGAAGAGAAAATACTTTAACGGGAATTCGTAAAAATAATGCAACCAACTCCATCCGCCGTATATCAGACCGTCTTTACCACCGTAACAGCACGATTCTACACTGCAATGTGAGCCAATCGGGAAAGCAATCGATTATTTCATCCAACGCCATTTTTTCGGATGACTCTCGTCAGGCAGTGAGCCCGCTGTCGGCATTGCTTTTTCAGCCACTGTATTGATTTCAATCCGCGCCATCTCCTCAATATAATGAGAGGCGCCAATAAAGATACCACCGCGCTCAACGGAAAGTTCATGGGAAAAAATATCCCCTTCCATGCGCCCGTTAGTCATTACGGTAACGGTATTTGCCCGGCAGCTACCATTCAGGTAGCCATCAAGCATCACCTTACAGCCCGTCACGTTACCGATAATGATACCATTTTCACCAATCTGTACCATCCCCAGACAACTAATGTCTCCTTCCACCGAGCCATTGATGACGATATCCGACTCACTCACGATGGCCCCCCTAAAAATCGTTCCCGGAGCAACCACACACTCTCCCGACTCTTTAGGAAAAACACTTTCTGCGGACTCCAGTGCTAATTTTCGGAGAGTCTTTGTAGCATCGACCTCCCCTGCCAGAGGCAAAGACTCCATATTCATTTCGCTCTGTTTAGAATTAAACATCCTGAACGACCTCCTTCCTGAGAATAATTTATAGACCAGCAAGAACAGACAAAGGCCAGCCATTACAGAAACAGAAATAGTAAACAATCCATCATAAGGCACCACATAACAAACAATGGCGCCAGACCAGGCCAACCAAATCCCATATAAACAACTTTGCGTTACTCTTCCGGGCATAATTCTTTTCCTTAGGCCCCCAACTCCGTATCCTACGAATACATTTCAACGCCCCGTTGTAAATTATCCTATTACCATCAAATAATCATGAAAAACTTTACAAATCAGAAAATATGTTATATCCGGGGATATTTCCCCTATCCCCCCCGACATAAAGCGACCGTATCCTCGATCAAACGTCGGGCCACTGTCCCCGGAGGCGGCAATAGCGGCAACTGGTCGTAACGATACCAGCCAGCATCGAGCAGCTCGCTGCGATCGACAACCAATTCCCCACTATCGTAATCCGCCATAAAGGCCGTCATCAGCGACTGAGGAAATGGCCAGGGTTGAGAGGAGATATAACGCAGGTTTTTAATCTGAATGCCGCTCTCTTCCATGACTTCCCGCGCCACCGCCTGCTCCAGAGTTTCCCCTACCTCAACAAACCCCGCCAGTACGGTATAAAGGCCATTTCGGTGACGATTATGTTGGGCCAACAGGATCTTGTCGCGATCGCGAATCGCCACAATAATGCAAGGGGCGATCTGCGGATAATAACGCTCCCGGCAGTTGTTACACAGCATTGCCCACTCCGTTTTACTGGGATGCATGCTGTGCCCGCAGTAACCACAAAAACGGTGGGAACGATAAAATTCTGCCAGCTGTACGGCACGTCCGGCCAGTTGAAACAGTGCAGGATCCTCATCGATCAACTGACGCACCGATCCCATATCACGCGAACGCTCCTGCACCACCAGCCAGGCGGGCTCTCCCTGCCAGCTACCAATCTGCAGCGCAGCGCAACCCACCAGCCCAAACTGCTGTGCGTGACCGTGCGGAAGTTCCCCCTGCGGCAACCATAATTTCTGTTGATGGCTGACGAACCACCAACCATAGTCTAATTTTTCTACTGTATGTTCCATAATCTCTTGCACGACCTCGGCTTCACTGGCACTCTTTTAACATTGTTTTTACATTCCAGGTTACTTAGCGTTTTAATCATATAACTCACGGAGTCAATCATGCTAAACCAACTGGAAAGACTGGCAGAGCGCGTTGGTGGTTGTAATGAGTTGATCGATCGTTTACTGCAGGATCGCAAACAGCTGTTAGTGGCTTATTACAACCTGGTTGGGATCAAACCTGGCAAAGGATCGCTCTCTGCACTGGACGAGATGGCGCTGGACGATTTCTGCCAGCGTCTGGTGGATTATCTCTCCTGCGGCCATTTCAATATTTATGAACGCATTATCCGCGAAATGGAAGAGGGAGAGCCCCGCACCTCCGCCGGGCAGCTCTGGACACAGCTGGAAGCGAATACTCAACAGATCATGGATTATTACGATTCACATCTGGAGATCGCCATCGATCATGATAACTGTCTGGAGTTCCACCAGGTGCTGTCAAAGCTTGGAGAATCTATGGCGTCTCGTTTCACGCTGGAGGATAGTCTGATCGTTCTGGCGCTGGGCGACAGCCTGGACAGTGCTAACGATTGCGGACATTTTGCCCGACCGGCTTGAGTTCCCATTCATTAACGCGTAGTTTACATAAGGCCTGCCCGATGATACGGAGCAGGCCTTTTATCTTGTCGGAGTGCCCAGTGCCATGCACGGGCTGAGACCGTTAATTCGGGATCCGCGGAACCTGATCAGGTTAAAACCTGCGAAGGGAACAAGAGTAATTTCATCTACGCGCGCACCTGCGCCCGTGCCTGTTACTCCTTCCGTCGTTCTGACAAGCCACTTCCAGTCACTAAAAAACCGGAACGAGCTATGTCTGTATCAACAAAACCTAATCGCCGTGAACAGCGCGCCGCCGCCCAGCAGTTTATCGATACTCTGGAAGGCACCAATTTTCCCAACTCCCACCGTATCTACCTGACCGGCTCCCGTCAGGACATCCGCGTTCCCATGCGCGAAATTCGGATGAGCCCAACGCTTACCGGCGGAGATAAAGCCAACCCGCAATACGAAGAGAACGAACCGGTGCCGGTCTACGATACCTCCGGCCCTTACGGCGATCCGGATATTGCGATTAACGTCCGCGAAGGGCTGGCGAAGTTGCGCCAGCCGTGGATAGACGCACGCAGCGATACCGCGCTGCTCGACGATCGCAGTTCCAGCTATACCAAAGCCCGTCTGGCGGACGATGGCCTGGACGAGCTGCGCTTTACCGGTCTGCTGCCTCCGCGCCGCGCCCTTGCCGGCAAGCGGGTCACTCAGTTGCATTACGCCCGCCAGGGCATCGTCACGCCAGAGATGGAATTTATCGCCCTGCGTGAAAATATGGGCCGCGAGCGCATCCGCGGCGAGATACTGCGCCAGCAGCATCCGGGAGAAAGCTTCGGCGCCCATCTGCCGCAGGACATCACCCCGGAATTCGTACGCGACGAAGTGGCCGCCGGGCGGGCAATTATCCCTGCAAATATTAACCACCCGGAATCCGAGCCGATGATTATCGGCCGCAATTTTCTGGTGAAAATCAACGCCAACATCGGCAACTCTGCGGTGACCTCTTCCATTGAAGAGGAGGTGGAAAAACTGGTCTGGGCCACCCGCTGGGGTGCAGATACCGTGATGGACCTTTCCACCGGCCGCTATATCCACGAAACCCGTGAATGGATCCTGCGAAACAGCCCGGTTCCTATCGGTACGGTGCCCATCTATCAGGCGCTGGAGAAAGTGAACGGCGTTGCCGAAGATCTGAACTGGGAAATGTTCCGCGATACGCTGCTGGAGCAGGCGGAACAGGGCGTCGACTACTTTACGATTCACGCGGGCGTCCTGCTACGCTATGTACCAATGACCGCCAAACGCCTGACGGGCATCGTTTCGCGCGGCGGCTCCATTATGGCCAAGTGGTGTCTGTCGCATCATCAGGAAAGCTTTCTGTACCAGCACTTCCGCGAAATCTGTGAAATCTGTGCCGCCTATGATGTTTCGCTGTCGCTGGGCGATGGCCTGCGGCCCGGTTCAATTCAGGACGCCAACGACGAAGCCCAGTTCGCCGAACTGCATACCCTGGGCGAGCTGACCAAAATCGCCAGGGAGTACGACGTCCAGGTGATGATTGAAGGCCCCGGCCATGTGCCGATGCAGATGATCCGCCGCAATATGACCGAAGAGCTGGAGCACTGCCATGAAGCGCCATTCTACACGCTGGGGCCGCTCACCACCGATATCGCGCCGGGTTACGACCACTTTACCTCCGGCATCGGCGCCGCCATGATTGGCTGGTTCGGTTGCGCCATGCTCTGCTACGTCACGCCGAAAGAGCACCTTGGTCTGCCGAATAAAGAGGACGTCCGGCAGGGGCTGATTACCTATAAGATCGCCGCGCACGCCGCCGATCTGGCCAAGGGACACCCCGGCGCTCAGATCCGCGACAACGCTATGTCCAAAGCGCGCTTCGAATTCCGCTGGGAAGATCAGTTCAACCTGGCACTCGATCCCTTTACCGCCCGCGCTTATCACGACGAAACCCTGCCCCAGGAATCCGGTAAGGTGGCGCACTTCTGTTCCATGTGCGGCCCGAAATTCTGCTCGATGAAAATCACCCAGGAAGTTCGCGACTATGCGGCACAGCAGGAGATCGCCGAAGGAATGAAAGATATGTCGAATACCTTTCGCGCCAAAGGCGGCGAGATCTATCTTCGTCAGGAGGAAGCCTAATGTACCAGCCCGATTTCCCCACCGTCCCCTTCCGCCTGGGTCTCTACCCGGTAGTGGACAGCGTTGACTGGATCGCACGCCTGCTGGAGGCGGGTGTGCGTACCATCCAGCTACGCATTAAAGATAAACAGGATGACGAGGTGGAGGCAGATATTATTGCCGCCATCGCCCTGGGACAGCGCTACAACGCCCGGCTGTTTATCAACGATTACTGGCGGCTGGCGATAAAGCATGGCGCGTACGGCGTTCATCTTGGTCAGGAGGATCTGGAGCAGACCGATCTCGATGCGATCCGCGCCGCCGGGCTACGGCTGGGCGTCTCTACCCATGACGATATGGAAATCGATGTCGCGCTGGCGGTACGTCCTTCGTACATTGCGCTGGGCCATGTCTTTCCTACCCAAACCAAGCAGATGCCATCGGCCCCCCAGGGGCTGGAGCAACTGGCTACGCATATCGCACGCCTGGGGGATACCCCCACGGTCGCTATCGGCGGCATCAGCATCGCCCGGGCGCCGGCGGTGCTGGCGACAGGTGTCGGCAGTATCGCTGTGGTCAGCGCCATCACTCAGGCCCCGGACTGGCAGGCCGCAACGGCGCAGCTACTCCAGCTGGCAGGAGCGGGTGATGAATGATACGGATTTTATGCGCTACAGCCGCCAGCTTTTGCTGGAGGACATCGGCCCGGAAGGTCAGCAAAAACTGCTGAATGCCCGGGTTTTGATCGTCGGGCTCGGCGGGCTCGGCTCACCGGCGGCGCTTTGGCTGGCCGGTGCAGGTGTCGGTTCTCTGTGGCTGGCCGATGACGACTGCGTGCACATCAGCAATCTGCAACGCCAGATTCTGTTCAGTAATGCGGATATCGACCAGCCTAAAACCCAGGCCGCACGGCGGCGCCTGCACGGAATCAACCCGAATATTCACCTGGTCACGCTGGATAAACGGCTGGAAGGCGATGCCCTGCATCAGGCCGTCGGCGAAGTCGATCTGGTGCTGGATTGCACCGACAACATGGTCAGCCGTCAGGCCATTAATGCGGCCTGCGTAGCGCTCGCTAAGCCGTTGGTCAGCGCCAGCGCCGTGGCCTTCGGCGGCCAGATGATGGTGCTGACGCCCCCCTGGCTACACGGCTGCTACCGCTGCCTGTGGCCCGACGATAGCGAACCACAGCGCAACTGCCGTACCGCGGGCGTGCTGGGGCCGGTGGTCGGCATTATGGGCGGACTTCAGGCGCTGGAGGCCATCAAGCTGCTGTGCGACCTGCCGGTACGCGACGACTGTCTGCACCTGTTCGATGCCCGCTCTCTACAGTGGCGTACCCTGGCACGTCAGCAGAGCCAGAGCTGCCCGGTTTGCGGAGGTGTCAGTGCGCATTCAGTTTAATGACGAACCCGTCACCTGCGACGATGACGCGACCGTGGCAACGCTGCTGGAAAGCATGAACCTGCACCAGCCGGGCGCCGCGCTGGCCGTTAATCAGACCATCATTCCGCGCGAACAGTGGCAGCACCACCGCCTGCAGGAAGGCGATAGCCTCCTGCTGTTCCAGGCCATTGCCGGAGGTTAATATGCTACAGATTGCCGATAAAACCTTTAACTCACGCCTGTTCACCGGAACGGGCAAATTCGCCTCGCCGCAGCTGATAAGCGATGCGCTCCAGGCATCGGGCAGCCAGCTGGTCACCATGGCCATGAAGCGGGTGGATCTGAATAACCGTCAGGATGACATTCTGGCACCGCTGCGAGCGTTGGGGGTTTCGCTACTGCCGAATACCTCCGGCGCCAAAACCGCCGATGAAGCGATCTTCGCCGCACGCCTGGCCAGGGAAGCGCTGGGCACCCACTGGATTAAACTGGAGATTCATCCCGACGCCCGCTGGCTGCTGCCGGACCCAATAGAAACGCTGCGCGCCGCCGAGCGCCTGGTGCAGGAAGGATTTGTGGTTCTGCCCTACTGCGGCGCCGATCCGGTACTGTGTAAACGGCTGGAGGAAGCAGGCTGCGCCGCCGTTATGCCGCTGGGGGCGCCCATCGGGTCCAATCAGGGGCTACAGACACGTCCTCTGCTGGAGATCATCATCGACCAGGCCAGCGTGCCGGTCGTGGTGGATGCCGGTATTGGCGCTCCAAGCCACGCCAGCGAGGCACTGGAGATAGGCGCCGACGCCGTACTGGTGAATACCGCCATCGCCGTAGCGAGCGATCCGGTTCGTATGGCTCAGGCTTTCCGGCTGGCGGTGGAAGCCGGTGCCATGGCAGCCCGGGCTGGCCAGGGAACCCGCCATTCACAGGCGGTGGCCACCAGCCCGCTGACGCAGTTTCTGGAGGCCGACGCATGAAGACCTTTACTGACCGCTGGCGTGAGCTGGACTGGGACGCCTTACGTCTGGAGATCAACAGCCAGACCGCCGCAGACGTCGAGCGCGCGCTGAATGCTCCCCGTCCCGGCGCACGCGAGATGATGGCGCTGCTTTCACCAGCCGCCGCCGGTTATCTGGAGCCCATGGCGCAGAAGGCCCAGCGCCTGACGCGCCAGCGTTTCGGTAACACGGTGGGATTCTATGTACCGCTCTACCTTTCCAACCTGTGCGCCAACGACTGCACCTACTGCGGATTTTCCATGAGTAACCGCATCAGGCGTAAGACTCTGGATGAACAGGAGATAGCCCGTGAATGCGAGGCGATTCGCAAACTGGGTTTCAGCCACCTGTTGCTGGTCACCGGCGAGCATCAAAGTAAGGTGGGAATGGACTATTTCCGTCGTCATCTGCCTGCCATTCGCCGCCAGTTCAGTTCGTTGCAGATGGAGGTACAGCCGCTTTCTCAGGAGGAGTATGCCGAGCTAAAAGGCCTGGGACTGGACGGCGTGATGGTGTATCAGGAGACCTACCACGAGGCCACCTACGCCCGCCATCACCTGCGCGGCAACAAGCAGGACTTCTTCTGGCGGCTGGAAACGCCGGATCGTCTGGGGCGCGCCGGAATCGATAAGATAGGCCTTGGGGCGCTGAGCGGTCTGTCCGATAGCTGGCGTATCGACTGTTTTATGGTGGCGGAACATCTGCTGTGGCTACAGCGCCAGTACTGGCAGAGCCGCTATTCGGTCTCTTTCCCGCGCCTGCGCCCCTGTGCAGGCGGCATTGAGCCCGCATCAATTATGGACGAGCGCCAACTGGTGCAGGCGATCTGCGCTTTCCGACTGCTGGCGCCGGAAGTCGAACTTTCCCTTTCCACCCGGGAGTCGCCCGAATTCCGCGACAGGGTGGTGCCTATCGCCATCAATAACGTCAGCGCCTTCTCAAAAACCCAGCCGGGGGGCTATGCGGACGATCATCCGGAACTGGAGCAGTTCGCTCCACACGACGGGCGTCGCCCCGAACAGGTCATGCAGGCGCTATCCCGAGCCGGGTTACAGTCGGTCTGGAAAGACTGGGATAGCTGGCTGGGAAGAACGCCTCTCTAATCCGTTCCCGTAGCGGCGCATGCGCCGCTACTTTTGTACCCCACCGGGAGGTGAACCTATAATAAAACCACCATTGACCCACCGTAATACGCTATGACCGATAACCTGTTGACAAGCCCCGGCAGCCTGCTTAGTGACGGCCAGACCCTGGTCGCCAGTTACGATATCGAACAGGGCCAGCGCTACGGTTGCCTGAGCCGTCTGGCTCGTCCGGAAATTCATAACGCCGCCCTGCGCCCTTTTCACCTCGATATCGGAAAACACGACCAGGTGACCGTGATTAACGGTATGGGCGTGGCGCTGGGGGATTCCGTTATTGGCATTGAGATTCTCAACACCCTGAGACGGCGTTATCCGGAACTGATGATTCGGGTGCTGCGCCCCGCCTGTGCCAGCGATAGCGTTGAAGCCCTGTATCGCATGGCGCATGAAGTCGGCATTATCAGCGAACTGGCCCGGCTGCCCGCCAGGCTACCCGACAGAGGGATTGTCATCGATATGGGCAACCAGCTGTTTCGCCGCGATTTCGCCACCCAGGAAATGCATGACTTCTTCTACAACCATATGGGGCTGACGGCGGCGAATATTCCCATTGAGGATAAACAGAACCGCTGGCTGCGCAAGCTGTCGCTCCCGGATTTTCCGGGCGACGGGCAACGCTATGTACTGCTCAGCCCCGGCTCCAGCACGCCGCTGCGCGCCATTCCCCGGCGCCATTACCCTGAGATTGTCGAGCGGCTCCACCAGCGCTTTAAACTGCCGGTGTTGGGCTTCACCCGTATTGCTCACCCTGCTTATCGCTGCATCGCCAGAGAGTGCGACAGCACCCCTAAATTTATCGCTGCCATTGCTGGCGCCGACTATCTCTACAGCGCAGACTCTTCCGCCCTGCATATTGCCGCGGGCTTTCAGGTGCCGACCCGCGCGCTGTTCAGCGCCATCCCTCCGGCGTTGCGTACCCGATATTACCCAGCCTGTGATGCCGTCTGGCTCGGGGATGACAGCACCCGCCAGTTACACCAGAGTAACGATGCCATACTGCTACAGCAGGTCGCCGCCAGATTCGATCGCTTCTTTCAGGATAACGAACTGTAGGCTACGCGGCATTGCCAGCAACAGTCTGGTCTTTACCGGCATGCTTGGCCTGATACAGACGCGCATCAACCTGCGCTATCAGCGCCTGTGCTTCCTCGCCGTTCCAGCGACCCAGCCCGGCACTAAAGGTGACCGCACTAATATCTTCACGCCATTCCCGACTCCTGACGCCAAGCCTGCACTGTTCAAGCAGTTGCCAGGCCTGCTGTTCCGGTATTTCGCTGAAAATGATGGCAAACTCCTCTCCGCCATAGCGGTAGATTGTGCCCTTCTCCTGCGCCAGAATCGCCTTACATTCCGCCACCATTCCGCGCAGTACCACATCCCCGACCAGATGTCCGAAGCTGTCGTTGATGGTTTTGAAATTATCGATATCCAGCAGTGCCAGCGAGAACATCCGATTCTCCGCAATATGCTGCTGAAGGTCTTTATCAAAAGACCGGCGATTAAGCGCACCGGTCAGGGCATCATGCGCAGATTCCGCCGTCAACGCTGCTTCACGCTCCCGGGTATTGTTAATCTCCTGAGAAAGCAGAGATTCAAGGTTACCCCAGCCATCCGGCGCGCCGGTTTTAATGTGGCCGATGATGTTGATCAGCGTCTTATCCCAGTGGCTCTTTAGGTAAAAACCAAAGAACAGAAGAATCAGCAGTGAGATGACGAAGCCATAAATGACCTTCTGGGACTCGCTCCAGACCAGTTCATTCAGAGCCCGATTCTCCACGGAGTAGACCAGCAGCCATTTGGGGCCATCAAAACGATACGAAAAGAACCAGCGGTCCTGATGCTCGTCATAATAGAGCCCTCCGCTTTTTTTCAGCTCCGACAGGATAGTCTGGAAATCATGGCGCTCTGGCGTTTCATCCACAATATCATCGGCAATCACTTTTCCCGTATCGGAAAGCAGTACCACATTGCCTTCCACCGGAGGAAGCAGGCGTTCAATATTTTTATTGAGCTGGGCAAGGTTGATATCAAACGCCAGTACTCCATTGAAAAAACCGTGGCTGTTAATCACCGGCGTGGAAAGAGTTACGGTGCTGACCTGGGTAATAAGATCCTTATAGGGCTCAGTAAACTGTACCCGATGCTGCGAGTTAGCCTCATCAATAAACCACGGACGTTGCTGAATCTGCTGGGGCGTCTTCTTTACGATACTCCCTTTTTCCGGCACCCGGAGATAGTGGCCGCGAGTATCCGCCAGGATAACCGCGTTAATCTCCGGTGACTTTGACATGATAAACATCATGTGCGCCAGTACGCTGTGACTGTCGTGGTAAAAAGCGTTGTTAAAGATATCATCACCGCCGAATTTACTACTGGCCGAGATGATTTTCTCTTCCACTACATCAATCATATTATTTAGATACAGTGTCGCAACATTACTAACAAAGTTACGACTAATATTAATATATGATTTATGAATAGTCTTTTTCTGACTGTCAATCACAAAAAAGGCAGTGGCAATAATCGCCATAAAAGCAGAAAGAAGACTGTAGTGTATCTTCTTTGATAATCCGAGAGTCTTTGTCATGAGTATTAACAGGTTACCCGCTTGAATCAGAATTATCTTGTAAAATATAAACGTCTGCCAGGCATTAATATAAATAAAAACAATATTTAAGACGACCGGGAGAGGCTTAAGTGTTTTGTGGTTACCGCGTTGGAAAATATGAATACTAATGTAATGCGCGATGCCAGGCAAGAAGGAGACGCAAATCTATCGATACAGACCAACAGTAATTTACAGGAAAACTCTGACAACCCATTGAAATTAATTGCATCTTTTTACAATTCAGCGGCAAAAAACGTTATTCAGAAAAATAAGATAACGGACAGACTCATTATTTAGGAATAGGCTTGAATTTAAAATTAGGGAATCATTAATAACAGGCTAATTCCTCTCTAACCTTTTAATGCGAATCGGTTTACCTCTTCAGAATAACGACTCTGGGTTTCTCCGCCACTCCCGGATAGCGAACACTCATCTCAAGCTGGTATATGCTACGCTGGAGTGCCACCTCTTGTCGGGGCGGTAAATTTTCGAAACGGATATGCAAATTTGTCACCTCACCTTTCCCCTGCTCCAGACGGACGGTCTTATCGATGATAAAGATATCCGTCTCGAATCGCAGGTAGTCTCCCAGTGAGAAGCTCACCTGCCTGACTGTCTGGTGCCGTTGCAGGGCGGCAATTAACGGATCGCGGCCATACAGGCAGACTCCACCAACGGAAATATTCTGTATGGCAAGGTTAATTCTTTTGCCGTTATGAACGATCAGCGCGCAAAAGCCCGCGGTACTGTGTGGAACATTAACGCGGTAAAAAGAACGTCTCTGCATCGTCGTGGCTGGTTCCTTCAGGAGTGATGGTTTAATGAATACAAATATGAAGGAACGCTTTTATATCACAGCCGCCGACCAGAGGCGAAAAAAAACCCTGCCGAAGCAGGGTTTTTTAGAGCGCAGAGGCTTACTCGTTGTCGGAGCCGCCCAGACCTGCATTCAGCAGTTCTGCCAGGCTGGCGGAAGCTTCTTCCGCGCTGACCTGCGGCACAACCGGCGTTTCGCCAGCCGCGCGACGACGCATACGATCCTGGTGGTAGGCATAGCCAGTACCCGCCGGAATCAGTCGACCTACGATAACGTTCTCTTTCAGACCGCGCAGTTCGTCGCGTTTGCCCGCAACGGCTGCTTCGGTCAGCACGCGAGTGGTCTCCTGGAACGATGCCGCGGAGATGAAGGACTCAGTCGCCAGAGACGCTTTGGTGATACCCAGCAGATCGCGCATGTAAGTCGCGCTGATTTTGCCTTCGGCTTCCAGATCGCGGTTGGCGATCTTGACGCGGGAGTATTCCACCTGCTCACCTTCCAGGAACTCGGAGCTGCCCGCATTCATGATGGTCGCTTTACGCAGCATCTGACGAACGATAACTTCGATGTGCTTATCGTTGATCTTAACGCCCTGCAGACGGTATACGTCCTGCACTTCGTTAACGATGTAGCGAGTCACGGCCTGAACGCCACGCAGACGCAGAATATCGTGCGGTGCTTCCGGACCATCAGAAACCACGTCACCACGCTCTACGCGCTCACCTTCAAACACGTTCAGCTGACGCCACTTCGGAATCATCTCTTCGTACGGATCGCTACCGTCTACCGGCGTGATAACCAGACGGCGCTTGCCTTTGGTCTCTTTACCGAAGGAGATAATACCGCCGATTTCTGCCAGGATTGCCGGCTCTTTCGGACGACGTGCTTCGAACAGGTCGGCAACGCGCGGCAGACCACCGGTGATATCCTTGGTACCGCCAGATTCCTGCGGAATACGCGCCAGGGTGTCACCGCCGCTGATCTGTACACCATCGTCGAGCTGAACAATCGCTTTACCCGGCAGGAAGTACTGTGCCGGCATGTCGGTGCCCGGAATCAATACGTCGTCGCCGTTAGCGTCAACGATCTTCAGTGCCGGACGCAGATCTTTACCACCCGCCGTACGCTCTGCGGAATCCAGAACCACGATGGAGGACAGGCCGGTCAGTTCGTCGGTCTGACGCGTTACGGTCTGGCCGTCGATCATGTCGGTGAAGCGGATGAAACCAGCCACCTCGGTGATAACCGGCATGGTGTGCGGATCCCAGTTCGCCACGGTTTCGCCCGCGTTAACCGGTTCGCCATCGCCCTTCGCCAGTACTGCACCGTAAGGCACTTTATAGCTCTCTTTGGTACGGCCGAATTCGTCGATCAGACGCAGTTCGGTGTTACGAGAGGTGATCACCAGTTTTTCGCTGGAGTTCACAACCGTCTTGGCGTTAACCAGTTTCAGGCTACCTTTGTTCTTCACCTGGATGCTGGATTCAGCTGCCGCACGAGATGCCGCACCACCGATGTGGAAGGTACGCATGGTCAGCTGAGTACCCGGCTCACCGATGGACTGTGCTGCGATAACGCCGATGGCCTCACCTTTGTTGATGATGTGACCACGTGCCAGGTCACGACCGTAGCAGTGGGCGCAGACGCCGAAGTCGGTGTCACAGGCAACAACAGAACGCACTTTCACGCTGTCGACAGAGTTCTCTTCCAGCACTTCACACCACTGTTCGTTCAGCAGCGTGTTGCGCGGTACCAGAATATCTGCAGTACCCGGCTTCAGCACGTCTTCCGCGGTCACACGACCCAGAACGCGGTCGCGCAGCGGTTCTTTAACGTCACCACCTTCGATAACCGGCGTCATCAGGATACCTTCGTGGGTACCACAGTCGTCTTCGGTGACCACCAGATCCTGCGCCACGTCGACCAGACGACGAGTCAGGTAACCGGAGTTCGCCGTTTTCAGTGCGGTATCCGCCAGACCTTTACGAGCACCGTGGGTCGAGATGAAGTACTGGAGTACGTTCAGACCTTCACGGAAGTTCGCGGTGATCGGCGTTTCGATGATGGAGCCATCCGGCTTCGCCATCAGACCACGCATACCAGCCAGCTGACGAATCTGTGCCGCAGAACCACGCGCACCGGAGTCGGCCATCATATAGATGCTGTTGAAGGAGACCTGCTGCTCTTCTTCACCGTCACGGTTGATAACGGTTTCGGTCTGCAGGTTTTCCATCATCGCGCGGGATACGCGGTCGTTGGCCGCTGCCCAGATATCGATAACTTTGTTGTAGCGTTCGCCAGCGGTAACCAGACCAGACTGGAACTGCTCCTGAATTTCCGCCACTTCAGCTTCCGCTTCATTGATGATCTCGGCTTTCTTAGCCGGGATAACCATATCGTCGATACCAACGGAAGCACCAGAACGTGCTGCATAGGCAAAGCCGGTATACATGGTCTGGTCAGCGAAGATAACGGTCGGCTTCAAGCCCAGGATGCGGTAACAGGTGTTCAGCATCCTGGAGATCGCTTTCTTACCCAGCGCCTGGTTGACGATGGAGAACGGCAGGCCTTTCGGCACGATCATCCACAGGATCGCACGACCAACGGTGGTGTCGATCAGGCTGGTTTTGGCCACGAACTCACCCTGAGCATCTTTTTCATACTCAGTGATACGTACCTTAACGCGGGCGTGCAGCTCAGCCAGGCCAGCGCGATAAATACGCTCAGCCTCTTTCGGGCCAGTCAGCACCATGCCTTCGCCTTTGGCGTTAATCTTGTCACGGGTCATGTAGTACAGACCCAGAACCACGTCCTGAGACGGTACGATGATCGGCTCACCGTTCGCCGGCGACAAGATGTTGTTGGTAGACATCATCAGCGCACGAGCTTCGAGCTGGGCTTCCAGGGTCAGCGGAACGTGTACCGCCATCTGGTCACCATCGAAGTCGGCGTTGTACGCCGCACACACCAGCGGGTGAAGCTGAATAGCTTTACCTTCGATCAGTACCGGCTCGAACGCCTGGATACCCAGACGATGCAGGGTCGGCGCACGGTTCAGCAGTACCGGGTGCTCACGGATAACTTCATCCAGGATATCCCATACTACTGCTTCTTCGCGCTCGACCATTTTCTTGGCCGCTTTGATCGTGGTAGCAAGGCCACGCAGCTCCAGCTTGCCGTAGATGAACGGCTTGAACAGCTCCAGCGCCATTTTCTTCGGCAGACCGCACTGATGCAGACGCAGGTACGGACCTACGGTGATAACGGAACGACCGGAGTAGTCGACACGTTTACCCAGCAGGTTCTGACGGAAACGACCCTGTTTACCTTTGATCATGTCGGCCAGAGATTTCAGCGGACGCTTGTTAGAGCCCGTGATGGCGCGACCGCGACGACCGTTATCCAGCAAGGCGTCGACCGCTTCCTGCAGCATACGCTTTTCGTTGCGTACGATGATATCCGGCGCAGCCAGATCCAGCAGGCGTTTCAGACGGTTGTTACGGTTGATCACACGGCGATACAGATCGTTGAGATCGGAAGTCGCGAAGCGGCCGCCATCCAGCGGTACCAGCGGACGCAGGTCCGGCGGCAGAACCGGCAGAACGGTCAGAATCATCCACTCCGGCTTGTTGCCGGACTGTACGAAGGCTTCCAGCAGCTTGATGCGCTTGGTCAGCTTCTTACGTTTGGTTTCTGAGTTGGTTTCATTCAGCTCTTCGCGCAGGGTTTCACACTCCTGCTCCAGATCCATCGCTTTCAGCAGCGCCTGGATCGCTTCGGCACCCATCTTGGCGTCGAATTCGTCACCGAACTCTTCCAGCGCATCCAGATACTGCTCTTCAGTCAGGATCTGGCTACGTTCCAGGTTGGTCATACCGCCTTCGATAACCACATAGGATTCGAAGTACAGCACGCGCTCAATGTCGCGCAGCGGCATATCCAGCAGCAGACCGATACGGGACGGCAGCGACTTCAGGAACCAGATGTGCGCGGTCGGAGAAGCCAGCTCAATGTGACCCATACGCTCACGACGTACTTTGGTCTGAGTAACTTCAACACCACATTTTTCACAGATAACGCCGCGGTGCTTCAGGCGCTTGTACTTACCGCACAGGCACTCATAGTCTTTTACCGGCCCGAAAATGCGGGCGCAGAACAGACCGTCACGTTCCGGCTTGAACGTACGGTAGTTAATGGTTTCCGGCTTTTTAACTTCACCGAAAGACCAGGAACGGATCATGTCTGGCGAAGCCAGAGCAATTTTGATCGCATCAAACTCTTCGGTTTTAGTTTGCGCTTTCAGAAACTTTAATAAGTCTTTCACGGATTGGCTCCCGTCGGAGTTAGCACATTCTGCTGCCGGGTGTTACCCCGGCAGCAGTGACCTGTTTGAGCGAGAATTACTCGTCTTCCAGTTCGATGTTGATACCCAGCGAACGGATCTCTTTCAACAGTACGTTGAAGGATTCCGGCATGCCCGGTTCCATCTGGTGATTGCCATCTACGATGTTCTTATACATCTTAGTACGGCCGTTCACGTCATCAGACTTCACGGTCAGCATTTCCTGCAGGGTGTAGGCGGCGCCGTAAGCTTCCAGCGCCCACACTTCCATCTCACCGAAGCGCTGACCACCGAACTGCGCCTTACCACCCAGCGGCTGCTGAGTAACGAGGCTGTAAGAACCGGTGGAACGCGCGTGCATCTTATCGTCAACCAGGTGGTTCAGTTTCAGCATGTACATGTAGCCAACGGTTACCGAACGCTCAAACTGCTCGCCGGTACGGCCATCGTACAGCGTGATCTGACCGGAGGTCGGCAGGTCACCCAGCTTCAGAAGCTCTTTGATCTCTGCCTCTTTCGCACCGTCGAACACTGGCGTTGCAATCGGCATACCCTTACGCAGGTTTTCAGCCAGACGCAGAACCTCATCATCGCTGAAGGTGTTCAGATCGACGCGCTGACGAACATCCATGCCCAGATCGTAAGCGCGCTGGATGAACTCACGCAGCTTCGCCACTTCCTGCTGCTGCTTGAGCATCGCGTTGATCTTATCGCCGATGCCTTTGGCAGCCATACCCAGGTGGGTTTCCAGGATCTGACCGATGTTCATACGCGACGGTACGCCCAGCGGGTTCAGTACGATATCAACCGGCGTGCCGTTTTCGTCGTAAGGCATATCTTCGATCGGGTTGATCTTGGAGATAACACCTTTGTTACCGTGACGGCCTGCCATCTTGTCACCCGGCTGGATCTGACGTTTAACGGCCAGATAGACCTTAACGATCTTCAGTACGCCCGGTGCCAGGTCGTCGCCCTGAGTGATCTTGCGACGTTTGGCTTCCAGTTTCTTCTCGAACTCATGTTTCAGTTCATCGTACTGCTCAGCCAGCTGTTCCAGCTGGTTCTGTTTATCTTCGTCGGTCAGGCCCAGTTCCAGCCAGCGGTCGCGCGGCAGCTTGTCGAGCTTCTCGGCTTCCACACCACCGGCAACCAGCACCGCGTAGATACGACTAAACAGACCGGCCTCAAGGATCTGCAGTTCTTCAGACAGGTCTTTCTTAGCCTGCTTGAGCTGCATCTCTTCGATTTCCAGAGCACGCTTGTCTTTTTCTACGCCATCGCGGGTAAAGACCTGAACGTCGATAACGGTACCGGATACGCCATTCGGCACGCGCAGAGAAGAGTCTTTAACGTCAGACGCTTTCTCACCGAAGATGGCGCGCAGCAGCTTCTCTTCCGGGGTCAGCTGGGTTTCACCTTTCGGCGTTACCTTACCGACCAGGATATCACCGCCGGTGACTTCCGCACCGATGTAGACGATACCGGATTCATCCAGTTTAGAGAGCGCAGCTTCACCCACGTTCGGAATATCCGCGGTGATCTCTTCCGGCCCCAGCTTGGTGTCACGAGACACACAGGCCAGTTCCTGAATGTGGATGGTGGTGAATCTGTCTTCCTGCACCACGCGCTCGGATACGAGGATGGAGTCCTCGAAGTTGTAACCGTTCCACGGCATGAACGCGACGCGCATGTTCTGGCCCAGCGCCAGTTCGCCCAGATCGGTGGACGGACCGTCGGCCAGCACGTCTCCGCGCTCTACCGGCTCACCCAGAGAGACACAAGGCATCTGGTTGATGCAGGTGTTCTGGTTAGAACGGGTGTATTTGGTCAGGTTGTAGATGTCGATGCCCGCTTCGCCCGGATACATCTCATCTTCATTAACCTTGATAACGATACGGGAGGCGTCAACGTACTGCACCACACCACCGCGTTTGGCAACGGCGGTTACACCGGAGTCAACGGCAACGGCGCGCTCCATACCAGTACCAACCAGCGGCTTGTCAGCACGCAGGGTCGGTACAGCCTGACGCTGCATGTTCGCACCCATCAATGCACGGTTTGCGTCATCGTGCTCCAGGAACGGAATCAGGGAGGCACCAACGGAAACCACCTGCTGGGTGGATACGTCCATATAGTCAACCTGATCGTTGCTGAACAGGCTGGACTCGCCTTTGTTACGGCAGGTTACCAGGTCGTCGACGAAAGCGCCGTCGTCATCCAGAGGGGCGTTAGCCTGCGCGATAACGAAGTTGCCTTCTTCAATGGCGGAAAGGTAGTGAATCTCATCCGATACCTTGCCATCGATAACGCGACGGTACGGCGTTTCCAGGAAGCCATACTCGTTAGTCTGCGCGTACACGGACAGGGAGTTGATCAGACCGATGTTCGGACCTTCCGGCGTTTCGATAGGACATACGCGACCGTAGTGGGTCGGGTGAACGTCTCGAACTTCAAAGCCGGCACGCTCGCGGGTCAGACCGCCCGGGCCCAGAGCAGAGATACGACGCTTATGGGTAATCTCGGACAGCGGGTTGTTCTGGTCCATGAACTGAGAAAGCTGGCTGGAACCGAAGAACTCTTTCACCGCTGCGGAGATCGGCTTGGCGTTGATCATATCCTGAGGCATCAGGGTATCGAGGTCGCCCAGAGACAGACGCTCTTTTACCGCACGCTCTACACGAACCAGGCCAACGCGGAACTGGTTTTCCGCCATTTCGCCTACGGAGCGGATACGACGGTTGCCGAGGTGGTCGATATCGTCCACTTCGCCTTTACCGTTACGGATATCGATGAGCTTTCTCATCACATCGATAATGTCGTCTTTGCTCAGGATGCCGGAACCTTCAACTTCGTCACGCAGCAGCGAACGGTTGAACTTCATACGGCCAACCGCAGACAGATCGTAGCGGTCTTCAGAGAAGAACAGGTTTTCGAACAGGCTCTCAGCCGCTTCACGCGTCGGCGGCTCGCCAGGACGCATCATGCGGTAGATTTCAACCAGCGCGCTCAGGCGATCGCTGGTCGGGTCAACGCGCAGCGTTTCGGAGATGTACGGGCCATGGTCGAGATCGTTGGTGAACAGGGTCTCGATACGCTTGTGGCCGGCCTGGCTCAGTTTCGCCAGCAGATCCAGCGACAGCTCCATGTTAGCCGTGCAGATCAGCTCACCGGTGGATTCATCAACATAATCCTTCGCGGCAACTTTACCTGCAATGTACTCAACCGGAACTTCGATGTGTTTCACATCGTCTTTTTCCAGCTGACGGATATGGCGCGCGGTGATACGACGACCTTTCTCAACGTAGACCTTGCCGTCAGATTCGATGTCGAAGGAGGCGGTTTCGCCACGCAGGCGTTCCGGAACCAGCTCCATCTGCAGCTTGTTGTCGCGGATCTCATACACCACTTTTTCGAAGAACAGATCGAGAATCTGCTCAGAGGTGTAGTTCAGGGCGCGCAGAATGATGGAGGCCGGCAGTTTACGACGGCGGTCAATACGGACGAACAGGTTGTCTTTCGGATCGAATTCGAAATCCAGCCAGGAGCCACGGTAAGGGATGATACGTGCGTTATACAGCACTTTACCCGAAGAGTGGGTTTTCCCTTTATCGCTGTCAAAGAAGACGCCCGGGCTGCGATGCAGCTGAGAAACGATAACACGCTCGGTACCGTTGATAACGAAGGTACCGTTGTCAGTCATGAGCGGAATTTCGCCCATGTAGACTTCCTGCTCTTTGATGTCTTTTACGGTGCCTTCCGGCGCTTCACGCTCGTAGATCACCAGGCGCAGTTTCACACGCAGCGGTGCCGAAAAGGTCACGCCGCGAATCTGGCACTCTTTAACATCGAACACAGGTTCGCCAAGGCGGTAGCTGACGTACTGCAGCTCGGAGTTACCGCTATAACTCTGAATCGGGAATACGGAACGGAAAGCCGCTTCCAGACCGTTCTGCCCCTCAGGATCTTGCTCGATAAACTTCTGGAACGAGTCAAGCTGGATAGAAAGGAGATATGGAACATCCAGCACCTGCGGACGTTTACCAAAATCCTTACGAATACGTTTTTTCTCGGTATAGGAGTAAACCATAGGGTTCCTCAGCTCGCTGACAAGTCGACCCACTCTGCCCATTGAAAGGACAGTTTATGCAACACCATTTTGTTGACCGAGAAGTGGAACACCTCTCGCAATGCCTGTTTCTATCACTCTTAAATCATTTCATTGCAATTTACACAGGACTGCGTCCTGTCGCAGTATATTAAGTCGTCGATAGAAACAAGCATTGTGGAGCAACCAGCAGTCAAACAGTGTGAAACGCTACTGGCGCTCTACAGCGCAAAAAGGCTGGTGACTAAAAAGTCACCAGCCATCAGCCTGATTTCTCAGGCTGCAACCTGAAAGTTGGGCTTACTTGATTTCAACTTCAGCGCCAGCTTCTTCCAGGGATTTTTTCAGAGCTTCAGCGTCGTCTTTGCTAACGCCTTCTTTCAGAGCTGCCGGAGCAGACTCTACCAGGTCTTTAGCTTCTTTCAGGCCCAGGCCGGTAGCACCACGTACTGCTTTGATTACAGCAACTTTGTTACCGCCAGCGGCTTTCAGAATGACGTCGAACTCGGTCTTCTCTTCAGCAGCTTCAGCAGCACCGCCGGCAGCAACAGCTACAGCAGCAGCGGCAGAAACGCCGAATTTTTCTTCCATTGCAGATACCAGCTCTACGATATCCATTACGGACATTTCGGCAACTGCTTCGATGATTTGATCTTTAGTGGTAGACATTTGATTGTTCCTGAAAATCAGAATTAAGTTTATACGTTAGCAAGGAGTACGCCAGCCAAAGGAGTGCAATTAAGCAGCTTCTTTTGCATCGCGTACAGCAGCCAGAGTACGGACCAGTTTGCCGGCAGCGGCTTCTTTCATGGTCGACATCAGGCGTGCCAGTGCTTCTTCGTAAGTCGGCAGCGTTGCCAGGCGATCGATTTGCGACGCCGGGATCAGCTCACCTTCAAAGGCAGCGGCTTTGACCTCAAAATCTGCATTCGCTTTAGCGAACTCTTTGAACAGACGAGCAGCAGCGCCCGGGTGTTCCATCGAGTATGCGATCAGGGTCGGACCAACAAACGCGTCTTTCAGGCACTCGAACTGAGTACCTTCAACAACACGGCGCAGCAGGGTGTTACGAACAACACGCATGTATACGCCGGCTTCGCGACCTGCTTTACGCAGTTCGGTCATTTTGTCTACAGTCACGCCACGGGAATCCGCAACTACTGCAGACAGCGCGCCTTTGGCTACTTCGCTGACTTCAGCAACAATCGCTTGTTTGTCTTGAAGATTTAAAGCCATTAGCTTTTGCTCCTGGATTTTTGCCGGGGACAAATGGCCCCGGAACTCACTTCACTTCGGGCGAAGCCCTAAGCGTCGAAATACGGTGAGCAGAAGCAAGCCAAAGATTATTAAAAATATTCTTCAGGTTCTGTCACCGTCTACGCAGGAAATTAAGACTCTTGCGAACCACCTGCGGTCTTGGACGGAGGCCTGGATAAGGCCAGGCTCCAACCAGATAAATCATTGCCGTTCTGCACGTGGCAGAACAGTGGGCGTAAAATTGTAGACAAATTCGCCGCCCACGTCAAAGGCGAAATCAGTTAGCGGAAGCACTCAGACCAGCCTGGTCTACCGCAACGCCAGCGCCCATGGTGGTGGACAGGCTAACTTTCTTGATGTACACGCCTTTCGCTGCAGCCGGCTTCGCCTTTTTCAGGGCAACCAGCAGCGCTTCCAGGTTTTCTTTCAGTTTGTCAGCGTCAAAGTCCACTTTACCGATGGTGGTGTGGATGATGCCGTTCTTGTCGTTACGGTAACGGATCTGACCGGCTTTAGCGTTCTTAACAGCTTCAGCAACGTTCGGCGTTACGGTACCCACTTTCGGGTTCGGCATCAGGCCACGCGGCCCCAGAATCTGGCCCAGCTGGCCAACTACGCGCATCGCATCCGGAGAAGCGATAACCACGTCGAAGTTCATCTCGCCTTTCTTGATCTGGTCAGCCAGATCTTCCATACCTACCAGCTCAGCGCCAGCTGCTTTAGCAGCTTCAGCGTTCGGGCCCTGGGTAAATACGGCTACGCGAACGGAACGGCCAGTACCGTGCGGCAGTACGGTTGCACCACGAACGTTCTGGTCAGATTTACGCGCGTCGATACCGAGGTTAACGGCAACGTCAACGCTTTCTACGAATTTAGCGGTAGCCAGCTCTTTCAGCAGGGCAACGGCTTCGTTGATGTCGTACTGTTTGGTCGCATCAACCTTGTCACGGATCACGCGCATGCGCTTGGTCAGTTTAGCCATTGTCTTAGTCCTCCACTACCAGGCCCATGGAACGAGCGGTACCTTCGATGGAACGAGCCATCGCTTCAATATCGGCACCAGTCATGTCCGCTGCTTTAGTCTGGGCAATTTCCAGAACCTGAGCGCGAGTTACTTTACCCACTTTGTCTTTGTTCGGCTTACCGGAACCAGACTTGATACCAGCAGCTTTCTTCAGCAGAACGGCAGCCGGCGGGGTTTTGGTAACAAAGGTGAAGGAACGGTCAGCGTAAACGGTAATAACAACCGGAATCGGCAGACCTTTCTCAACGGAATCAGTCTTGGCGTTGAACGCCTTACAGAATTCCATGATGTTAACACCCTGCTGACCCAGAGCCGGACCAACCGGCGGGCTCGGGTTAGCCATACCAGCTGCAACCTGCAGCTTAACGTAGGCTTGTACTTTCTTGGCCATCTTAAATTTCCTCTGTTGGGTATAGCGCCTGAAATCAGGCTCCCCATATTAAAACCGTCTTACGGGCAAGGCCCATAAAAACAAAAGGCGCGAAATTGTATTCCAATCTCACGCCCTGTGCAACGATTGATCGCCGTGGTTAGGCTTTTTCTACCTGGCCGAAGTCCAGCTCGACCGGTGTTGCGCGGCCGAAGATAGAGACGGAAACCTTCAGGCGGCTCTTTTCGTAATCCACCTCTTCCACCACGCCGTTAAAGTCGGCGAAGGGCCCATCGTTGACGCGAACCATTTCGCCCGGTTCGAACAGCGTCTTCGGACGCGGCTTATCACCCACCTGCTGCAGGCGGTTCATAATCGCATCAACTTCTTTGTCGCTGATCGGTGCCGGACGATCGGACGTCCCACCAATGAATCCCATCACGCGCGGTACGCTGCGCACCAGGTGCCAGCTCGCGTCATTCATAACCATTTGAACCAGTACATAGCCCGGGAAGAATTTGCGCTCGCTTTTACGACGCTGGCCACCGCGGATTTCAACAACCTCTTCGGTTGGCACCATGACTTCGCCAAACAGATCTTCCATGTTATGCAATTTGATATGCTCGCGCAGGGAAGTCGCTACGCGGCCTTCAAAACCGGAAAACGCCTGAACGACGTACCAGCGCTTTTTTGGAGCTTCAGACATCTCAGAACCTCAGGCCAGTGATAAAGGAGACCAGGCGGACCAGAATACCATCCAGCCCCCACAGGATCAGTGACATGACAGCCGTCACCGCTGCCACAATCAGCGTGGTGTGCAGAGTTTCCTGACGAGTCGGCCAAATCACCTTACGGACTTCGGTTCTCGCTTCGCGGGCAAACGCAACCGTCGCTTTGCCTTTGGTCGTCAACAGCGCAACACCGCCCGCCGCAGCAATCAGAATCACCACTGCGAGAGCACGCAGCGGCAGGGTAATATCACGATAAAGATAGTTGCCGACGATAGCCACAAGCAGCAGCACGGCAACAACCAGCCATTTCATCGCTTCCAGGCCGCGCCCACTTCCCTGAGCTTCGGTATTCGCACTCATAAATCAACCTGTCACAATAAAGACAAACATTTGCGCCCCGGCTAAGCGGGGCAGACCAGACCGGCGTACGTTGCCGCACATCCGGCATTAACGCTATCGGCAGAGCCTGTCTCAGCAATGATTATGAGAAAAAAATCACTGATGAGCCAGGTTCTGTATTTCGACAGCGTACAAAAAGGGCATCAAATGATGCCCTTTCCTTGTGCATTGCGTCAAACGTTATCGGCAATTAAGCTTCAACTTTAGCAACAACACCCGCACCAACGGTACGACCGCCTTCACGGATTGCGAAGCGCAGACCCTGGTCCATTGCGATCGGATGGATCAGCTCAACGTTCATTTTAACGTTGTCGCCCGGCATTACCATCTCTACGCCTTCCGGCAGAGTGATAGAACCCGTCACGTCAGTGGTACGGAAGTAGAACTGCGGACGGTAGCCTTTGAAGAACGGAGTGTGACGGCCGCCTTCGTCTTTGGACAGAACGTAAACTTCCGCTTCGAACTTGGTGTGCGGCTTGATGGAGCCCGGCTTAGCCAGAACCTGGCCACGCTGGATTTCATCACGCTTGGTACCACGCAGCAGAACGCCACAGTTCTCACCAGCACGACCTTCGTCCAGCAGTTTGCGGAACATTTCAACGCCAGTACAGGTGGTCTTCGCAGTATCTTTGATACCGACGATTTCTACTTCGTCGCCCACTTTAACGATACCGGTTTCAACACGACCGGTAACAACGGTACCACGACCAGAGATGGAGAATACGTCTTCGATCGGCAGCAGGAACGGCTTGTCGGTGTCACGCTCCGGCTCAGGGATGTAGGTATCCAGAGCTTCAGCCAGTTCAACGATCTTCGCTTCCCACTCAGCGTCACCTTCCAGCGCTTTCAGTGCAGAACCGCGGATAACCGGGCAGTCGTCGCCCGGGAAGTCGTACTGAGACAGCAGCTCACGAACTTCCATCTCAACCAGTTCCAGCAGCTCTTCGTCATCAACCATGTCGCACTTGTTCATGAACACGATGATGCACGGTACGCCTACCTGGCGACCCAGCAGGATGTGCTCACGGGTCTGCGGCATCGGGCCGTCAGTTGCAGCAACAACCAGGATAGCGCCGTCCATCTGAGCAGCACCGGTGATCATGTTTTTCACGTAGTCGGCGTGCCCGGGGCAGTCAACGTGCGCGTAGTGGCGAGTCGGGGTGTCATACTCAACGTGAGAGGTGTTGATGGTGATACCACGAGCTTTTTCTTCCGGCGCGTTATCGATCTGATCGAATGCGCGAGCAGAACCACCGTAGGTTTTAGCCAGTACGGTGGTAATGGCGGCGGTCAGCGTTGTTTTACCATGGTCAACGTGGCCGATAGTACCGACGTTAACGTGCGGTTTTGTACGTTCAAACTTTTCTTTAGACATCGATTGTCCCTCTAAGACACGGATAAATCGGTGATATCACCACATCAACCAGGCACAACGCCTGAATTTGTTGAATTCAGCAAGCAGAAGAGAAACAGGGGGGATAAAGGAGGTGGTGCTGATAGGCAGATTCGAACTGCCGACCTCACCCTTACCAAGGGTGCGCTCTACCAACTGAGCTATATCAGCACTGGAGCGGGCAGCGGGAATCGAACCCGCATCATCAGCTTGGAAGGCTGAGGTAATAGCCATTATACGATGCCCGCATCCTGAAACCCGGCTACCTGATTCTTTCTGGAGAGAAAACCTCTCAAGTATTCGAGCCGTTTTGTTGAGGCTACCGCCTCACAGCACTAAAAGCACTGCTAAAACAGCGGTGAGACAAAATACGTCTCACCAGGGGGCCACCACGCAGGTTGATTACTCAACCGTGACATAATGCCCCAGAAGGCTTGCGCCTTCCCCGGCAAGCGTTTCTTAACGAAACCGCTTACTGGTTTACCGCATTTCTGCGGTGAATATGGTGGTGGGGGAAGGATTCGAACCTTCGAAGTCGATGACGGCAGATTTACAGTCTGCTCCCTTTGGCCACTCGGGAACCCCACCCGATACTTGATGGTGCCGGCTGCCGGAATCGAACTGGCGACCTACTGATTACAAGTCAGTTGCTCTACCAACTGAGCTAAGCCGGCATCAAGTAGCGCGCATTCTAGAAACAGCTGCCCGCCTATGCAACAAAAAAATTGCGTAAAATGGCCTACCGCTCACATTTTGCGCTACAGACCGAAAAAGTGCTGTTATTTTACGCAATTTGCTACCGCGATTTCTCTGCGGGCGCGGATTTTATGTTCAGCAGATTTTCCTTATCCACCAGAACATTGCACATTATGTGCGCAGACTCCGCACCACTGACCCGGTACAGCACCAGACTAACGCTTCGATTGCAGCATAGCACAGGATGACCAGAGGCGATTTTTTCTTATTATTCGCCAGCATCTGGTGATACCCTCCAGCCCTGATATTAAAAATTTGTTGATGTAGTGCGCCAGTGTGGGAGTCCTCTGGTATCTCCCTGAACCGCAGGCCGATGCATGCTTATGAGCAATAAAGAGCAAAAGTTAATGACGCCTTATCTTCAGTTCAACCGGAGCCAGTGGGCCGCACTTCGTAATTCCGTCCCCATGACGCTGACGGAAAGCGAAGTCGCACGCCTTAAGGGGATCAACGAAGATCTCTCGCTTGAAGAGGTGGCGGAAATCTATCTGCCTCTTTCCCGTCTACTAAATTTCTATATCAGTTCTGATCTACGTCGTCAGGCGGTGCTGGAGCAATTCCTCGGTACCAATGGGCAGCGGATTCCGTATGTGATTAGTATCGCCGGCAGCGTTGCCGTGGGTAAAAGCACTACTGCGCGCGTTTTACAGGCGTTACTCAGCCGCTGGCCGGAACATCGCAAAGTAGAGCTTATTACCACTGACGGTTTCCTCTACCCCATCAAGGTTCTGAACGAACGTAACCTGATGAAGAAGAAGGGGTTCCCACAGTCATATGATATGCACCGGCTGGTGAAGTTTGTCTCAGACATCAAGTCAGGCGTACCTAACGTTACCGCACCGGTCTATTCTCATCTGACCTATGACGTGATTCCCGGTGGAGATAAAACCGTTAATCAACCGGACATTCTGATTCTTGAAGGTCTTAATGTTCTACAGAGTGGCATGGATTATCCCCACGATCCGCATCATGTATTTGTCTCTGACTTCGTCGACTTTTCTATTTACGTCGATGCGCCTGAGAATTTACTGGAAAGCTGGTACATTAACCGCTTCCTGAAATTCCGCGAAGGGGCATTTACCGATCCCGACTCTTATTTCCACAACTATGCAAAGTTATCCCGTGATGAGGCTGTCGAGACAGCGACTCGTCTGTGGAGAGAAATTAACTGGCAGAATCTTAAGGAAAATATCCTTCCCACTCGTGAGCGCGCCAGTCTGATCATGACCAAAAGCGCCAATCACGCCGTGGACTGCGTGCGGTTACGGAAATAAACAAAGGGGGTATATCCCCCTTTATTATTAATCGCCCGGACGTAATGAAATTTCGCCGCCAACCCAGGGCGTAATTACCCCATCCTGCTCCAGCATTAGCGCGCCCTGTTCATTAATTCCCCGAGAGATACCGGGTATTTCACGCTCGCCAATAATGAGCTTAACCGGCCGGTTAATAAAATTATCCAGCTTTTCCCAGCGCGCCAGGAAAGTCGCCAGGCCACCTTGTTCAAACTGACGCAGTGACTGACGCAGCTCTTTGATCAGTAGCACCGCCAGTTGGTTACGGTCGACGCTGATCCCCGCCTCCTGCAGATTGATCCAGCCCTGGTTTACGATATCGGTCGCAACATTACGCATTGCCAGGTTAATACCACCACCGAAAACGATCTGCGCCGCATCACCGGTCTTACCCGTGAGTTCAACAAGAATCCCCGCCAGCTTACGGTCATGTAAATAGAGATCGTTCGGCCATTTAACCCTAACCTCATCGGCACCCAGCTTGTGAAGCACTTCAGCCATGACGATACCGATCACCAGACTCAACCCTACAGCCGCTGCAGGTCCCTGCTCAAGACGCCAGTACATGGAAAGATACAGGTTCGCACCAAAGGGAGAGAACCACTGACGGCCACGGCGGCCACGACCGGCCTGTTGATATTCGGCAATACAGACGTCACCCGAATGCAGTTCACCAATACGGTTAATCAGGTACTGGTTAGTGGAATCGATCACCGGCAGCACCTCCACCGAGCCATCACCAATCTGGTTGAGGATGACATCGCGCTCCAGTAACTGAATAGGGGCAGGCAGGCTATAGCCCTTACCTGGAACGGTAAAGACATCGATCCCCCAGTCACGCAGGGTTTGAATATGCTTATTAATCGCAGCCCGGCTCATTCCCAACTGCTCACCAAGCTGCTCGCCAGAATGAAACTCGCCGTCGGCCAGAATGCCGATCAACGTCAGGGGGATCTTGTAATCCTTCATGCAATGGTCTCCACCGCGCTGACTTCTCCCCGGGCGCCAATAAAGCGGACTTCAGGTTCAAGCCAGACATTAAACGTTTCCCCCACACGCTGTCGGACGTCATGGGCCAGGGCAACCACATCCCGTGCAGTCGCATTGTTTTCATTAATCAGAACCAACGCCTGTTGACGATGAACCGCAGCCCCCCCTTTCTGATGTCCTTTTAACTGGCAGCGGTCGATCAGCCAGCCGGCTGCCAGCTTCACCGTTCCATCCACCTGAGGATAACGAGGAGCATTAGGGTACTCCGCCAGTAATGACGCGGCCTGCTGCTCTGTGATGACAGGATTTTTGAAAAAGCTGCCTGCATTCCCGGTAAGTGCGGGATCCGGCAACTTACTGCGTCTCATATGGCACACCGCGTCGAAAACCTGACGTGGCGTAACATTCTGAGAGTTATGGCGGGACAGATCGCCATAGGAGAGCACTGGCTGCCATTGTTTAGGCAGGCGCAGGCCCAGTGCCGTGATGGCATAGCGGTGCTGATACTCATGCTTGAAGATACTGTCGCGATAACCGAAGCAGCATTCATCCGCCAACAGGCGTTTATGCTTCCCGGTAGCAAGTTCCAGGCAGTCAACATAATCACACACCTGCTTCAGCTCCACGCCATAGGCACCGATGTTCTGAATAGGCGCAGACCCCGCACATCCAGGAATCAGCGCCAGATTCTCCAGACCAGCAATACCATGATCCAGCGTATACTTCACCAGGTGGTGCCAGTTTTCACCCGCACCCACGTGCAAATACCAGGCATCATGCCCTTCACGGATGTCTATGCCACCAATACGATTCAGGATCACCGTGCCTGCAAAGTCTTCCAGCAGTAGTACGTTGCTTCCCTCCCCCAGGATCAATATCGGCTGATGTTCCGCACTGGCGCTCTGCCATGCCTTCAGGAGTTGCTGTTCATTTTCAGCGTGCACAATTCGAGCGGCTTGTGCATCTATACCGAATGTATTGAAAGGTTTTAGGGAGGTGGTCATGGTTTCTTTCCAGGTCAGTCAAACCCCGCTAGTTTACCCTATCCTGGCGACGATCGCTTATAACGTGACGGGGAGGGGATTTTTCCCCGTTCCCTGAACGCAAAAAACCCCGGTCAATGACCGGGGTTCTTCACTAATTTGATGCCTGGCAGTTCCCTACTCTCGCATGGGGAGACCCCACACTACCATCGGCGCTACGGCGTTTCACTTCTGAGTTCGGCATGGGGTCAGGTGGGACCACCGCGCTCTCGCCGCCAGGCAAATTCTGTTCCGCTTACCGCCACACACGGCCATAAGCGTTTATCCGTCACAAGCTGATTTGATTCTGTCTCTCAACATCATACCAAAACATCTTTGGCGTTGTAAGGTTAAGCCTCTCGGGTCATTAGTACCGGTTAGCTCAACGCATCGCTGCGCTTACACACCCGGCCTATCAACGTCGTCGTCTTCAACGTCCCTTCAGGAGACTCAAAGTCTCAGGGAAGACTCATCTCGGGGCAAGTTTCGTGCTTAGATGCTTTCAGCACTTATCTTTTCCGCACTTAGCTACCGGGCAATGCAATTGGCATCACAACCCGAACACCAGTGGTGCGTCCACTCCGGTCCTCTCGTACTAGGAGCAGCCCCCCTCAGTCTTCCAGCGCCCACGGCAGATAGGGACCGAACTGTCTCACGACGTTCTAAACCCAGCTCGCGTACCACTTTAAATGGCGAACAGCCATACCCTTGGGACCTACTTCAGCCCCAGGATGTGATGAGCCGACATCGAGGTGCCAAACACCGCCGTCGATATGAACTCTTGGGCGGTATCAGCCTGTTATCCCCGGAGTACCTTTTATCCGTTGAGCGATGGCCCTTCCATTCAGAACCACCGGATCACTATGACCTGCTTTCGCACCTGCTCGCGCCGTCACGCTCGCAGTCAAGCTGGCTTATGCCATTGCACTAACCTCCTGATGTCCGACCAGGATTAGCCAACCTTCGTGCTCCTCCGTTACTCTTTGGGAGGAGACCGCCCCAGTCAAACTACCCACCAGACACTGTCCCCACGCCCGATTAGGGCGCCAGGTTAGAACATCAAACATTAAAGGGTGGTATTTCAAGGTTGGCTCCACGTGTACTTGCGTCCACGCTTCAAAGCCTCCCACCTATCCTACACATCAAGGCTCAATGTTCAGTGTCAAGCTATAGTAAAGGTTCACGGGGTCTTTCCGTCTTGCCGCGGGTACACTGCATCTTCACAGCGAGTTCAATTTCACTGAGTCCCGGGTGGAGACAGCCTGGCCATCATTACGCCATTCGTGCAGGTCGGAACTTACCCGACAAGGAATTTCGCTACCTTAGGACCGTTATAGTTACGGCCGCCGTTTACCGGGGCTTCGATCAGGAGCTTCTGGTTACCCATAACCCCATCAATTAACCTTCCGGCACCGGGCAGGCGTCACACCCTATACGTCCACTTTCGTGTTTGCAGAGTGCTGTGTTTTTAATAAACAGTTGCAGCCAGCTGGTATCTTCGACTGACTTCAGCTCCACCCGCAGGGGCTTCACCTACATGTCAGCGTGCCTTCTCCCGAAGTTACGGCACCATTTTGCCTAGTTCCTTCACCCGGGTTCTCTCAAGCGCCTTGGTATTCTCTACCTGACCACCTGTGTCGGTTTCGGGTACGATTCGTTGTTACCTGAAGCTTAGAGGCTTTTCCTGGAAGCAGGGCATTTGTCACTTCAGCACCGTAGTGCCTCGTCATCACGCCTCAGCCTTAACTTTCCGGATTTGCCTGGAAAGTCAGCCTACACGCTTAAACCGGGACGACCGTCGCCCGGATGACATAGCCTTCTCCGTTCCCCCATCGCAGTAACACCGAGTACGGGAATATTAACCCGTTTCCCATCGACTACGCCTTTCGGCCTCGCCTTAGGGGTCGACTCACCCTGCCCCGATTAACGTTGGACAGGAACCCTTGGTCTTCCGGCGAGCGGGCTTTTCACCCGCTTTATCGTTACTCATGTCAGCATTCGCACTTCTGATACCTCCAGCATACCTCACAGTACACCTTCAACGGCTTACAGAACGCTCCCCTACCCAACAACACATGAGTGTCGCTGCCGCAGCTTCGGTGCATGGTTTAGCCCCGTTACATCTTCCGCGCAGGCCGACTCGACCAGTGAGCTATTACGCTTTCTTTAAATGATGGCTGCTTCTAAGCCAACATCCTGGCTGTCTGGGCCTTCCCACATCGTTTCCCACTTAACCATGACTTTGGGACCTTAGCTGGCGGTCTGGGTTGTTTCCCTCTTCACGACGGACGTTAGCACCCGCCGTGTGTCTCCCGTGATAACATTCTCCGGTATTCGTAGTTTGCATCGGGTTGGTAAGCCGGGATGGCCCCCTAGCCGAAACAGTGCTCTACCCCCGGAGATGAATTCACGAGGCGCTACCTAAATAGCTTTCGGGGAGAACCAGCTATCTCCCGGTTTGATTGGCCTTTCACCCCCAGCCACAGGTCATCCGCTAATTTTTCAACATTAGTCGGTTCGGTCCTCCAGTTAGTGTTACCCAACCTTCAACCTGCCCATGGCTAGATCACCGGGTTTCGGGTCTATACCCTGCAACTTAACGCCCGGTTAAGACTCGGTTTCCCTTCGGCTCCCCTATTCGGTTAACCTTGCTACAGAATATAAGTCGCTGACCCATTATACAAAAGGTACGCAGTCACACCCATAAAGAGTGCTCCCACTGCTTGTACGTACACGGTTTCAGGTTCTGTTTCACTCCCCTCGCCGGGGTTCTTTTCGCCTTTCCCTCACGGTACTGGTTCACTATCGGTCAGTCAGGAGTATTTAGCCTTGGAGGATGGTCCCCCCATATTCAGACAGGATAACACGTGTCCCGCCCTACTCATCGAGCTCACAGCATGTGCATTTTCGTGTACGGGGCTGTCACCCTGTATCGCCGGACTTTCCAGACCGTTCCACTAATACACACGCTGATTCAGACTCTGGGCTCTTCCCCGTTCGCTCGCCGCTACTCAGGGAATCTCGGTTGATTTCTTTTCCTCGGGGTACTTAGATGTTTCAGTTCTCCCGGTTCGCCTCATTAACCTATGGATTCAGTTAATGATAGTGTGACGAATCACACTGGGTTTCCCCATTCGGACATCGTCGGTTATAACGCCTCATATCAGCTTACCGACGCTTTTCGCAGATTAGCACGTCCTTCATCGCCTCTGACTGCCAGGGCATCCACCGTGTACGCTTATTCGCTTAACCTCACAACCCGAAGATGTCTTCGTGTTGTAAGCTTGAGAGACCCATTAAACGGTTGTCCCGTTTATGGATTATCAATTTTCAGCTTGTTCCGGATTGTTAAAGAGCAAATATCTCAAACGTGACTCACTGAGCCAGTTTTGAGATATCGGGGGTAACATCTTTCACCTGTCACCGAGCAAGTGGCGTCCCCTAGGGGATTCGAACCCCTGTTGCCGCCGTGAAAGGGCGGAGTCCTAACCGCTAGACGAAGGGGACACGAAAAGTGTCACGACTTCGTAGCCGTCTTGCTTCTTTACTTTCATCAGACAATCTGTGTGGACACTGCGAAACCTGTATCCAAAGGTAAGGAGGTGATCCAACCGCAGGTTCCCCTACGGTTACCTTGTTACGACTTCACCCCAGTCATGAATCACAAAGTGGTAAGCGCCCTCCCGAAGGTTAAGCTACCTACTTCTTTTGCAACCCACTCCCATGGTGTGACGGGCGGTGTGTACAAGGCCCGGGAACGTATTCACCGTGACATTCTGATTCACGATTACTAGCGATTCCGACTTCATGGAGTCGAGTTGCAGACTCCAATCCGGACTACGACGCACTTTATGAGGTCCGCTTGCTCTCGCGAGGTCGCTTCTCTTTGTATGCGCCATTGTAGCACGTGTGTAGCCCTGGTCGTAAGGGCCATGATGACTTGACGTCATCCCCACCTTCCTCCGGTTTATCACCGGCAGTCTCCTTTGAGTTCCCGACCGAATCGCTGGCAACAAAGGATAAGGGTTGCGCTCGTTGCGGGACTTAACCCAACATTTCACAACACGAGCTGACGACAGCCATGCAGCACCTGTCTCACGGCTCCCGAAGGCACAGTCTCATCTCTGAGACCTTCCGTGGATGTCAAGACCAGGTAAGGTTCTTCGCGTTGCATCGAATTAAACCACATGCTCCACCGCTTGTGCGGGCCCCCGTCAATTCATTTGAGTTTTAACCTTGCGGCCGTACTCCCCAGGCGGTCGACTTAACGCGTTAGCTCCGGAAGCCACGAGTCAAGCTCACAGCCTCCAAGTCGACATCGTTTACGGCGTGGACTACCAGGGTATCTAATCCTGTTTGCTCCCCACGCTTTCGCACCTGAGCGTCAGTCTTCGTCCAGGAGGCCGCCTTCGCCACCGGTATTCCTCCAGATCTCTACGCATTTCACCGCTACACCTGGAATTCTACCTCCCTCTACGAGACTCCAGCTGGCCAGTTTCAAATGCAGTTCCCGGGTTGAGCCCGGGGATTTCACATCTGACTTAACCAACCGCCTGCGTGCGCTTTACGCCCAGTAATTCCGATTAACGCTTGCACCCTCCGTATTACCGCGGCTGCTGGCACGGAGTTAGCCGGTGCTTCTTCTGTCAGTAACGTCAATGCATGAGCGTATTAAGCTCACACCCTTCCTCCTGACTGAAAGTACTTTACAACCCGAAGGCCTTCTTCATACACGCGGCATGGCTGCATCAGGCTTGCGCCCATTGTGCAATATTCCCCACTGCTGCCTCCCGTAGGAGTCTGGACCGTGTCTCAGTTCCAGTGTGGCTGGTCATCCTCTCAGACCAGCTAGGGATCGTCGCCCAGGTAGGCCATTACCCTACCTGCTAGCTAATCCCATCTGGGTTCATCTGATGGCGTGAGGCCCGAAGGTCCCCCACTTTGCTCTTTCGAGATTATGCGGTATTAGCCACCGTTTCCAGTGGTTATCCCCCTCCATCAGGCAGATCCCCAGACATTACTCACCCGTCCGCCGCTCGTCAGCAGAGAAGCAAGCTTCTCCCTGTTACCGCCCGACTTGCATGTGTTAGGCCTGCCGCCAGCGTTCAATCTGAGCCATGATCAAACTCTTCAATTAAAGTTTGATGCTCAAAGAATTAAACTTCGTAATGAATTACGTGTTCACTCTTGAGACTTGATATTCATTTAGCGTCTTTCGACGTTCAGGATATCAGTGCTTTCGAGTGCCCACACAGATTGTCTGATAAATTGTTAAAGAGCAGTGCGCGCTGTTTTGTCAGCGGCGCGGGCTGCGTATATTACGCTTTCCCGCTTGAGAGTCAAGCGTTTATTTTCGCTTTCGTCCCGCTGACCCGGTGTGCCGTAAGGCGTTGTTCCGTGTCAGTGGTGGCGCATTATAGGGCCTGAATTCGTGCTGGCAAGGGCTAATTTAAAAAAAATGTTTATCAGCCCGTTTTTCCGCCATTACGCTCAATTAATCGTCCCGCTGCGCGTTAAGCGAGCAACTTCACGGGCAAAATCAGCCACCTGATTCCAGTCGGTGTAGACCACTTCTTTACTGGTATCCGTTTCTCCCCCGGTCATTTTCATAATCAGGCGAATCATAAAGCGATCAAACCAGCGATAGCGTGGATAACGCAGCGCGCCAGCAAAGACCGCGCTGAGATCCGGTTGCCAGGGAGAAGCCAGCAGAAACTTGCGCGTATAAGAGTTGGTTTGCGGAGTCCGCTTTTCCGGCTTACGAGCAACCAGATTTACGGAAAAGAAGGCGCCTGGCCGCGCATTGAGCTCGACCACATGCTTTTTCACAAAATCCGTCAGGGCCGGATGAAAATGGCCATAGCGAATAGAAGCGCCAATCACCACCCGATCGTACTGCTCCCACGCCAGCGTTTCCACCCGATGCAGATTCTGCAGCTCGGCATCAATGCCATGTTCCTTCAGACCGGAAGCAATGCTGGCAGCAATCTCCCGGGTTTGCCCGTCCCTTGTCGAAAACAGAATCAGGGTTGTCACATTTCGCTCCGATTATTCGCGCCAGAATGTTGGCGTAAAGAGTACCAATAAGGTAAAGACTTCCAGTCGCCCGAACAGCATGTTGCAAATCAGGATCCACTTAGCAACCGGATTCATGGTGGAAAAGTTATCCGCCACTACGCCAAGTCCCGGCCCCAAGTTATTTAGCGTAGCTGCTACAGAAGCAAATGCTGAGAAGTCGTCCACACCGGTGGCGATAATCGCCAGCATACTGATCAGGAAGACCAGTGCATAGGCCGAAAAGAATCCCCACACGGCTTCCAGAATACGTTCCGGCAGCGCGCGATTGCCAAGCTTAATACTGTAGACCGCGCTGGGATGCACCAGGCGCTTCAGTTCGCGGTTCCCCTGTTTAAACAACAGCAGGATACGAATGACTTTAAGGCCCCCACCGGTAGAACCAGCACAGCCGCCGATAAACGCAGAACAGAGCAGCAATACCGGCAGGAACAGCGGCCAGCGAGCAATACTGTCGGTCGTGAACCCTGCCGTGGTCGCCATCGAGACCACCTGGAAGAAAGACTGATTCAGAGTTTGCCAGGCCGATTCATAGACATTATGGAACCACAGCACCAGAGTGCAGATCACCACCAGCGATAGCTGTACCCCAATAAACATTCTGAATTCCGGGTCGCGCCAGTACACCTTCAGGCTGCGACCGCTCAGCAGCGAGAAGTGCAGCCCATAGTTACAGCCAGAGATCAGCAGGAAGATGGCGATAATGGTGTTGATAGTCGTGCTGTCGAAGTAGCCCACGCTGGCGTCATGTGTCGAAAAGCCGCCGATGGCGATGGTCGAAAAGCTGTGGCCAATGGCATCGAAGGCTGGCATACCGGCGAACCACAGCGCCAGAGCACAGGCTATCGTTAATAGTACGTAGATTAGCCACAGCGTTTTGGCCGTCTCGGCAATACGCGGTCGCATTTTATTGTCCTTCAGCGGCCCTGGCATTTCCGCGCGATAGAGCTGCATGCCCCCAACCCCCAGGATCGGGAGTATCGCCACCGCCAGTACGATGATTCCCATCCCGCCAAACCACTGAAGCATCTGACGATAGAAGAGTATCGCATGCGGCAGCGAATCCAGCCCCACAAGCGTAGTGGCACCAGTGGTCGTCAGCCCAGAGAAGGACTCAAAGAAAGCATCAGTCACCGTCAGGTTAGGCCGTTCGGAAAAGATAAAAGGCAGGGCCCCGACGCTACCCAGCACGGTCCAGAACAGCACCACAATAAGAAAGCCTTCGCGCGGCTTCAGTTCACTTTTCTGATGACGATGGGGCCACCACAACAACACGCCAATGGCCAGTGCGACAAAAAAGGTCTGCGTAAAGGCGCGGCCGGCGCCATCCCGATAAATCAATGCCACCAGGCCGGGAAGGAACATCGTTCCCGAAAAGAGGATAACCAACAGGCCAACGATTCGGGTTATGGCACGAAAATGCATTTCAGCCGTTTCCTTTGCAATCAAAAAAATATCAGGTGGGATTATTGTGCAAACGGTAGCAAATGCAATGTACCGCGGCTCAGATCGGCCAGTCTGGCCGAAAATTCGGCCACTTTTGCCTGGGGAAGCGCCACCTGGAGCCTGACTTCGGCCTGATAGTCACTATGGTCCACCACTCCTTCATACTGTTTCAGCAGTGCTTCCACGCCAGACAGTTGGCCATAGTCACAGTGAAGAAGGTACGTTTGCAGAGGCACCCTACGCGAGGTAGTGAGCTGGCCAAGCGCCAACTGTACGCCGCCGCCATAGGCTTTAACCAGCCCGCCGGTTCCAAGCTTAATCCCGCCATAGTAACGCACCACCACGGCGGTAATTTCGCCAACGCCGCTGCCCATCAGCTGCGCCAGAATCGGTTTACCCGCCGTGCCCGCGGGTTCGCCATCGTCGGAAAACCCCAACTGCTGCGAATCATCAGGCGCACCGGCCACCCAGGCCCAGCAATGATGGCGGGCATCAGGATGTTCGGCACGTACGGCATCAACAAACGCCTTCGCCGCCTCCACGCCGTCGGTATGGGCCAACAGCGTGGTAAAGCGGCTCTTTTTAATCTCTTCGTTAACGGTGACCGGCGCCGCCGGAATCAACCAGCTTTCCATCAGGCCAGCTTCAGATCCCGGGTCATATTTTCGAGGCTATTTTCATGCATCACCACGTTATCCTCTATACGGATACCGCCGTAAGGCTTCAGCGCTTCGATCTTCTGCCAGTTAAAGTGCTTACTGTACTGGCCTTCACGCCAGGGCGACAGCAGCGAGTCGATAAAGTAGATACCCGGCTCAATGGTCAACACCATACGCGGCTCCAGGATACGGGTGCAGCGCAGTGCAGGATACAGCTCCGGCGGCGCCAGATGGGTGCCGGTATCATCCTGCATAAAAGCGCCCACATCGTGGACCTGGAGCCCCAGCGGATGGCCGATACCATGCGGCATAAAGGGCCCGGTCAGGTTCGCTTCCACCATCGCCTCTTCGCTGATGTCGGTCACAATCTGATGACGACGCAGAATCTTCGCCAGGCGCTGGTGAAACTGAAGATGGTAATCGCTATAGCGCTCGCCGACTTTCATAGTGGCGATCAACGCCTGCTGTTCTTCATTGACGTCTTTAATCAGTTGGGCAAAGTCACTGTCGTGATGCGTGGTCCAGGTTCGGGTCAGATCCGCCGCATAGCCGTTATACTCCGCCCCGGCATCCAGCAGGAAGCTACGCATTTCAGGCGGCGCAGTGTGATCCAGTTTGGTGTAATGAAGTACTGAGGCATGCTCGTTCAGGGCCACAATATTGCCGTAAGGCACATCGATATCACGATGTCCCGTCGCGGTCAGATAAGCCTGGTTAATATCGAATTCGCTCATCCCAGAGAGAAACGCCTCTTCGGCCGCCCGGTGACCTGATACCGCCATTTTCTGCGCTTCACGCATGCAGCTAATCTCATAGTCGCTCTTATAGGCGCGGTAGTAGTGCAGGTAATCAATCACCCCTTTCGGGTTGATCTGGTCGGCCGGAATCTCCAGTTGCAGCGCACGTTCCGGCACCGGGCCAATATAAGCGATATTTTTACGATTCGCGGGCAACTGGCTGCCGATGCCATCCGCTTTCGGCAGCGCCACCAGCTCAACTTCATCGGTCCAGAAACTGTCCGGCAGCGGCTCTACGTTATGCCAGTAATCCACCGGCAGGTAGAACCAGAGTTTCGGCTTGTTCACGCCATCCACCAGCAGCCAGCAGTTCGGCACCTGGGTGACCGGCACCCACGCCTTAAACTGGGGGTTCACCTTGAAGGGATAGGGGTGATCGTCAAGGAAGACGTTGAACAGTTCACCCGAATGAATCAGCAACGCATCAAGATTGAAGCGCGCCAGAACATTGCGGGCGCGCTCCTGTAGCGTTGCCATATGCTCTTTATACTGTGCGGCCAGCGAATCCATAGTTTACCCTTCTGTTTTCGACCATAACCTGCGCATCTTAGCACAGCCATTCGGGCACCGAACCCTTTCCGCCATCCGTGATCTTCACAGCAATTATTTAAACTGAAATTTGCATTTTATTAACATTAATTCCACACTCCGCTTCATCTGGTAAGACCAGATCCCAACGCTGGATTCAGGAGATTGATATGCTTTATCAAGGCGACACCCTGTACCTCGACTGGCTGGATGATGGCATCGCCGAACTGGTCTTTGACGCTCCCGGTTCGGTCAATAAGCTCGATACGGCAACCGTTGCCAGCCTGGGCCAGGCGGTTGAAGTGCTTGAAGCATTGCCGGAACTGCGCGGGCTCCTGCTGCGCTCCGGCAAACAGGCGTTTATCGTCGGCGCTGATATCACCGAGTTTCTGGGGCTGTTCCTTGCCCCTGCCGAACAGCTCAGCGAATGGCTGCGCTATGCCAATTCGATTTTCAGCCGACTGGAAGATCTTCCGGTTCCCACTCTTTCAGCCATTAACGGCTATGCGCTCGGCGGCGGCTGTGAATGCGTGCTGGCGACCGATTTCCGCATTGCCACGCCGGATGTTCGCATTGGCCTGCCGGAAACCCGACTCGGCATCATGCCCGGGTTTGGTGGCACCGTCAGACTGCCCCGCCTGCTGGGAGCCGACAGCGCGATGGAGGTCATCGCCGCCGGTAAAGAGCTGGATGCCAGCGAAGCCCTGAAGCGTGGACTGCTGGATGCTATCGTCGAACCGGAAAAGCTGCATGAGTCAGCCTTAACCACGCTGCGCCAGGCCATTAACGAGCAACTGGACTGGAAGGCCAGACGCGCACCCCGCCTACAGCCCCTGAAGCTCAGCCCCATAGAATCAGCCATGAGTTTCGCCACCGCCAAAGCCATGGTGAAGCAGCAGGCTGGCGGACACTATCCGGCGCCGGTAACGGCCATTGAAACGATTGAAGCCGCGGCCGGTCTGCCTCGCGACGAAGCACTGGCGCTGGAAACCCGCAACTTTGTTCCCCTGGCTCACACCGACGCCGCCCGGGCGCTGGTCGGTATCTTCCTGAACGATCATTATATTAAAGGTCAGGCGAAACAACTGACCCGCGACGTGAATCCTCCCCGTCAGGCCGCAGTGCTGGGCGCCGGAATTATGGGCGGCGGCATCGCTTACCAATGTGCCTGGAAAGGTATTCCGGTGTTGATGAAAGACATCAACGACAAAGCGCTGACGCTGGGCATGAATGAGGCAGGCAAACTGCTGAATAAAAAGCTGGAGCAGGGGAAAATCGACGGCCTGAGGCTCTCGGAGGTCGTCTCGACCATTCATCCGACACTCGACTATACCGGCTTTGAACGGGTCGACGCCGTGGTCGAAGCGGTAGTGGAAAATCCTAAAGTGAAGCGCGCCGTACTGGCGGAGCTGGAAAGTCAGGTCGGTGCCGATACCGTGCTGGCCTCGAACACTTCCACCATTCCGATCTCACTGCTGGCGGAAGGCCTGCAACGACCTGAAAAATTCTGCGGTATGCACTTCTTTAACCCGGTGCACCGCATGCCGCTGGTCGAAGTGATTCGTGGCCGTCAGACCACGGACGAAACCACCGCCCGGGTGGTCGCCTGGGCCCGGAAAATGGGTAAGACGCCGGTGGTGGTTAACGACTGCCCCGGATTTTTCGTTAATCGGGTGCTGTTCCCCTATTTCGCTGCCTTTAGCCAGCTACTGCGCGACGGCGCCGATTTCCGACGGGTTGATAAGGTGATGGAGAAAAAGTTCGGCTGGCCGATGGGACCCGCCCTGCTGCTGGATGTGGTAGGTATCGATACTGCCCACCATGCTCAGACAGTGATGGCGGAGGGCTATCCCGATCGCATGGCGAAATCCGACCGTGACGCTATCGACGTGCTGTTCGAAGCCGGACGCTACGGTCAGAAGAGCGGCCAGGGCTTCTGGCGCTATCAACCAGATCGTAAAGGCAAACCGCGCAAAACGCCGGACGACACCACCGATCGTCTGCTGCTGGAGGTCTGCCAACCAGTACGCGACTTCAGCGACAGTGAAATTATCAAACGTATGATGATCCCGATGGTGAACGAGGTCGTCCGCTGCCTTGAAGAAGGAATTATCGCCAGCCCGGCAGAAGCCGACATTGCCCTGGTTTACGGGCTGGGATTCCCGCCCTTCCACGGCGGCGCCATGCGCTGGCTGGACACTCTGGGTAATGCCCGTTTCATGGAAATGGCCGAACAGTATCAGCAACTGGGGCCGCTCTATACGGTCAGCGCTGGCGTGCAGGAAAAAGCGCGCAATAACCAAACCTGGTATCCCCCCGTCGCCCCGGTTCGTCCGGCAGGCGCAGTAGCGCAAGCCTGAGGAGGCTGAGATGGAAAATGTGGTCATTGTCGACGCCATTCGCACCCCAATGGGCCGCTCTAAAGGGGGCGCTTATCACCACACCCGGGCGGAGGATCTGTCGGCGCACCTGATGCGCAGCCTGCTTTCGCGCAACCCCGCCCTGGAGCAGGAAAGCATCGATGATATTTACTGGGGCTGCGTTCAGCAGACTCTGGAGCAGGGGTTTAATATCGCCCGTAACGCGGCGCTACTGGCAGAGATCCCCGCCAGCGTGCCTGCCGTCACCGTGAACCGGCTGTGCGGCTCTTCCATGCAGGCACTGCACGACGCCAGCCGAGCCATTATGACCGGCGACGCCCGGGTCTGCCTGGTGGGCGGCGTAGAGCATATGGGGCACGTTCCAATGAGTCACGGCGTGGATTTTCACCCCGGACTCAGCCGCACCACGGCAAAAGCCGCCGCTATGATGGGGATGACCGCAGAAATGCTGGCGCGCATGCACGGCATCAGCCGCGCCATGCAGGACAGCTTCGCCGCGCGCTCGCACAAGCTGGCCTGGGCCGCCACCGAAGCGGGTCTGTTCAATGATGAGATCGTTCCCACCTGGGGCCACAACGCCGACGGCGCGCTGGTCTGCATCACACAGGATGAAGTGATTCGCCCGGAAACCAGCGTCGAAGCCCTGGCTCAGTTGCCACCAGCCTTCGATCCGGTTAACGGCACCGTTACCGCGGGCAGCTCATCGGCCCTGTCGGACGGCGCCGCCGCGCTGCTGGTTATGAGCGAATCTTATGCCAGATCGCTGGGTCTGACGCCAAAGGTGCGTATTCGGACGATGGCCGTTGCTGGCTGCGATCCGTCAATTATGGGCTATGGCCCGGTTCCCGCTACCCGTAAAGCGCTAAGCAAAGCCGGAATAGCGATGGAGGATATCGATCTGGTCGAGATGAACGAGGCCTTCGCCGCGCAGATCCTGCCCTGCATCAAGGATCTGGGGCTAATGGAGAAGATCGACGATCGGGTCAACCTGAACGGCGGCGCTATCGCCCTGGGTCACCCTCTGGGCTGTTCAGGCGCCAGGATCACCGCAACCCTGGTGAACCAGATGACGCGCCGGGATGCCCAACTCGGCCTTGCCACGATGTGCATCGGGCTGGGCCAGGGGATAGCCACCCTTTTCGAACGCGCCTGAGGCGCAAGGGGTTAAACTGTGGTACTTCCCGCCTGTCAGGGGCGGGTTTTTTATTTCAGGCGCTGGCCCGCGCTACCAGACTGACCGGAAGCAGCGTATTTCCTTCCTGCGCCTCAGCCAGCAGCAGCATGACTGCCTGTCGTCCCAGTTGCTGTTTATCTACGGCAATGGTCGTCAGGGGCGGCGAAGTCCATGCAGCGGCATCGATATCATCAAACCCCACCAGCGAAATGTCCGCAGGGACCCGTAATCCACGCTGTTCGCACACTCTCAACACCACTCGTGCCGCAGCGTCATTGTAGGCAAAAATGGCATCCGGCGGCGTCGGAAGCGCAAGCAGTTCGTTGACCGCCTGGGTAAGCGACTGTTCGGTATCCAGCAGCGGTGGCGCAATGGCCTCGTATTCCGGCGGCATTAATAGCTGCGCCTCATAGAGCGCCTGTCGGTATCCTTTCTCGCGCTGACGAATACTGTAATGCGCCAGCGAACTGGCTAAAAAGGCAATCCGCCGACGTCCCTGCGCAATCAGATGATGCGTCGCCAGATAGCCCCCTAACACGTTATCCGGGTTAACGCACGGCATCCCCGGGGCCCACAGATCGGTCAGCACCAGCGGCAGCTTCATCTGTTGCAACAGCGCCAGCAGCTCGGGCTCAAAAAAACCGGCGCAAATCAGGGCATCGGGCTGATGCAGCATCACCTGTTCGCTAACGGCATCTCCAGGGCCAATAGCAAGAAAGCTGAGCGCAATGCCCTGCTCCCGACAGGTATCCTCAATCCCCAACAGAAGCTGGGAATAGAAGGGGAGCGCCCGGCTGATATTATGCTGACGGTGCAGCAAAAACAGCACCCGTTTGATTTTATCGCTGCGCAGGCGGGTAAAGTCATACCCCTGCTGCTGGGCAACGGAAATAATGCGCTGGCGCGTATCATCACGCAGCCCTGGCTGGCCTTTCAGCGCCCGGGATACCGCGCCGGGCGATACGCCACAGGCATCGGCAATATCTCTGATTCGTACAGGTTTACTCATGCATTACTCGTTTGTGACGTTTTCATCTGCTGCGCCCCCAGCCATGCCGCCCCCCGCACGCCGCTGCTATCGCCATGACGAGCGCGCACAATAGGGGTATGGCAGTGACCGCCGAAGACATAGCTGGCGACGCGCAGCTGTAAACCGGAATAAAGCTGCTCAACGTTGGAAACGCCGCCGCCCAGAACAATGATATCCGGATCCAGTATATTAACAATTCCCGCCAGGGAGCGGGCAAGCTGATCGCAATACTGTTCCCAGACGTCAGTCGCCAGCCGCTCTCCCGCCGCAACCCGCCCGACGATTTCCGGCACCATGAGCTGGTTCATCCCCCGGGCAGCATACTGTCGCTCCAGACCACTGCCAGAGATAAAACTTTCAATGCAGTTCGTCTGCCCGCAGTAACAGACAACCGCCTCACCGTCCCGGTCATTCCGGTAACGCGGCAGCGAATTATGCCCCCACTCGCCGGCACAGGCATTCGGTCCGACGATCGGCCGTTGGTCGATACACATACCGCCCCCGCACCCGGTGCCAAGTATCACACCAAACACCACGCTATGCCCTCTTCCACCGCCATCCATCGCTTCCGATAGCGTGAAGCAGTTGGCGTCATTGGTCACCGCGACTGGCATGCCCAGCCCCTGTTCCAGATCGCGAACGAACGCCTGCTGGTTCAGTACCAGGATATTGGAGTTTTTGATAAGTCCCGTGGAGGGATCTGGCGTACCGGGCACCCCGATACCCACCGTCACCGGCGCTGATGCCTGCTGCTGCGCCAGTTGAATCACTCTGATCACCTCCGCCAGAAACAGGCTATAGCTCTGTTTCGGCGTCGGGTAGCGCTGGCAGTACAGGATCTCGCCCTGTGCGCTTAACAGCGCCGCTTCAATTTTCGTGCCGCCAATATCCAGTCCCAGTCTCATCCTGTGTTTCCTTCTACCCGGTGCTCTCAAATCAGGCTACGCATTTTGTTTACTATACACAATGCAATCACGAAATAAATGTGATGCAGAGGCGGTATAACAACGGGCGCCTGGAAATTTTTTTCCGCGACAGGATTAGATTTTCACTGATAGTTAAATATCGGTCACAGTTTGAAATTAAGTTTATTAAAAACAGAGAGCGCCTTCACATTACCCGCTTTCCACCTCTGTACAACAGCCCATCATTGCCCGCAGGATTTCACACGAAATAATGTTTACTAAAAGGTAAGGATATGGAGCACTTTGATGTTGTCGTTGTCGGCGGTGGTTTCTCTGGCAGTATCGCCGCTATTGCCGCAGCACGTTGCCAGGCAAAAACGTTAATTGTTGAAGCGACCTCCTGCCTGGGCGGTTCGCTGACCACCAATGGCGTTAATCCCATGATGACGTTTCATGCCGGTGAGAAACAGGTCATTCGTGGTATTACCGATGAACTCATTAGCCGATTACAGGCCCGTGGAAAATCCCCCGGACACGTTGCGGACCCCGGTCATTTCACCACGACCTATACCCCCTTCGATGCCGAAGCGATGAAACACGAGCTGGAGCTTATGCTGTTGGAAGCAGGCGGCACCCTGCTCTATCACGCCACCCTGGCGGATGTCACCTGCGAGGAGCGCCGGGTTAACAGCATCACGGTCTGCACAAGGTCAGGGCTGATGGATATCAGTGCCACTACCTTTATCGACGCCAGCGGCGATGCCATGCTGGCCACCAAAGCAGGCGTTCCGGTCATCAAAGGTCGCGAATCGGACGGTAAATCACAGCCGATGACCATGACCATGAAAATGGTCAACGTCGACCGCGAAGCCATCCGCCGCTATATGCTGGAAAACATCGATAAGCTTAACAATCACTACCGCGCCGATGATGTCCGTAACGCCAGCCGTCTGGCCTGTCACGGATTTATAGAAGAGCTGGCAGCGGCCAGAGCCGCCGGGGAGATCTCGATTCCCCGTGAGGACATCCTGTTCTTTGAAACCAATACTCCAGGCGAGGTCGTGTTTAATACCAGCCGCATCCTCGATCACGATTCCACCGACCCCTGGAGCCTGAGCCACGCTGAATTCGTGGGGCGCCAGCAGTGCCGCGAGCTGGAAGCCTTTATGAAAAGCAGAATACCCGGCTTTGAGCAGGCGCTGGTGGTCCAGACCGGTCCGTCGGTTGGCGTGCGCAGTTCCTGCCAGATAGTAGGCTGCTACCAGCTTACGGCCGAAGATTTGCTGGCGCAGACGCGCTTTGACGACACCATCGCTATCTCCGGTTATCCCATCGATATTCACAGCCCGGACGGCGAAGGAACAGAGCACGGCAAACTGCCGGAAGGCGGCATGTACGGAATCCCCTGGCGCTCGCTGATTACACAGACGCTGGATAACCTGATCGTGGTCGGCCGCTGCATTTCCGCCACCTTCGAAGCCCAGGCCGCCATTCGCACCACCCCTACGGTCGGCGCCATCGGCCAGGCCGGTGGGATTGCGGCAGCGCTGGTCGCCCGGGCCAGTACCAGCGTGCATCAGCTTCAGGTGTCACAGCTTCAGGACACCATTCGTCAACAACAGGGTTATCTCGACTTCTAAGGAAGCCTTTATGGATATGCTGCATATCATCAGAATCTGCGCGATTCTGTTAACCTTCCTGCTGTTCTCCGGGTTGATGATGACCCGCAAAATGCCCGCTATTCTGGCGTTGCCGATTATGGCGGTGCTGATGCCGCTGATCGCCGGGGCTCCCCTGTTCAGCGCAGACAAAAGCACCTTCTCTATTGCCAATAACGTGCTGACTCAGGGTTCGATGCGCCTTGGCGCGACCATTGCCGCGCTGATTTTTGGCGCATGGTTTGGCGAAGTGCTCAAGAAAATTGGCGTCACAGAAGCACTGGTCCGTAAAGCGGCGGAGCTGTCCGGCGATAAACCGCTCACCATGGCCATTATTTTCTTTATTATCGGAACCATTATCTTCTCATCCAGCGACGGGCTGGGGATGGTGATTCTGGTAGGCAGTATTGTGATCCCCATTCTGCTGACCGCCGGACTGTCGCCACTCACCAGTTGTGTCGTACTGCTTGCCTGCCATGCGCTGGGCAGCCTGTTCTCCGTGAGCGGCTGGGCGCTGATGCACGATCTCTATGGCATTCCCATTGCCGATATGGCCCGTTACGCCGCGCTGTTCGCCATTCCGGCCACCATCGTCTACCTCGCCATGGTGGTCTGGATGGTGAAACGCGATGTCGTAGTGCGTAAGGCCTGGTCGATGCCGACTGCCGATACGCTTAACCGCCGCAAGCAGGTCAATGGCCTGGCGCTGATTTCACCGCTGGTGCCGGTCACCATTATCTTTGTCTTTAAAATGGATGTGGTGCCCGCCATCTGCCTGAGCCTGGCAATCTGCCTGCTGCTGGCAAGACCGAAACGCATCACCCATATCCTGGTGAGTAGCCTGGTGGAGGGGATTCAGAATGTCGCGGGCGCTATCGGTCTGATGATCGGCATCGGCATTCTGCTAAATGCCGTCACGGCGCCGCAGGTCAGCGTGGTCCTTAAGCCGTTGATCGAAGCGATCGTTCCTGGATCGCTGTGGGGTTACATTCTGCTCTTCTCTCTGCTTAGCCCGCTGGCGCTCTATCGCGGTCCGCTAAACAGCTACGGACTCGGCAGCGGCGTGGGCGTGCTGATGATGCACGGCGGTCTCTCTCCGCTGGCGACCATGCTGGCCCTGCGTTCGGCTTATCTGGTCCAGGGGCTCTCCGACCCCACCAATACCCATAACGTCTGGTCATCCGATTTCGCCAAAGTGGATGTGAACGACATCCTGCGTGCGACCCTGCCGTGGGCGATGGTCGCGGTACTGATTTCCATGATGATGGCGGGCTACATTGCCTTCTAAGGAGCTGATATGACAACAAAAAAATACCGTCTCGGCATTGATGTCGGCGGCACCTTTACCGATGCGGCGGTGATCGATAATGCCACCTTTGATCTCATCGCCCGGAAAAAGATCCCGACTACCCACCATCACCCCAACGGGGTGGCGCACGGCATCATTACCATTATTCATCAGGTGCTGGAAGAAAATAGCATTTCGCCACAGGAGGTCAGCTTTATTGCCCACGGCACCACTCAGGCCACTAACGCGCTGCTGGAAGGCGATGTCGCAAAGGTCGGGATCATTGCCATGGGCAGCGGGCTGGAGGGAAAAAGCGCCCGCAAAGAGGCGCATATTCAGGATATCCCGCTGGCCGACGGCAAGTTTCTGCACACGTACAATACCTTTCTGGACAGTCGCCAGCTCGATGACGGGACGATTCGCTCGGCGATTAATGCACTTTGCGATCAGGGCGCGGAGGTGATCGTCGCCTCAGAAGCCTATAGCGTCGATGATCCCACCAACGAATTACGGGTGATCGCTATCGCCGCAGAAATGGGGATCTGCGCCACCGGCGGCCATGAGATCACCCAGCTATACGGTCTGAAAACCCGGACCCGTACCGCCGTCGTCAATGCCAGCCTGATTCCGCGCATGCTGGAAACCGCCAACATGACCGAGCAGGCGATCAAAGAGGCCGGTATCTCTTCACAGTTGATGATTATGCGCTGCGACGGCGGCGTGATGAGCATCGACGAGGTGCGTAAGCGCCCCATTCTGACCATGCTATCGGGACTGGCGGCCGGTGTGGCAGGCGCTCTGATGTATGAGAAGGTCTCCGACGGCATCTTTTTTGAAGTCGGTGGTACCAGCGTCGATATTTCGGTGATTAAAAACGGCAAGGTGATGATCCAGAATGCCCAGGTCGGCGGTCACCGCACTTATCTGCGTTCGCTGGATGTCCGTACCCTGGCCGTCGCGGGCGGCAGTATGATTGTGGTCGATAAAGGCAACATCGTTATGACCGGCCCCCGCAGCGCCCATATCGCTGGCTGCGAATATGAGTGTTTTGCTGAAGCCTCTGCGCTCAATGACAACCCGACGCTGACCTTTATCAGCCCGCGCCCCGGCGACCCGCAAAACTATGCCGCGATCCGCACGGCCCAGGGCAAGCTCTACGCCCTGACGCTGGCGGGCGCCGCTAATCTGCTGGGCTATATCCCCGCCGACGACTACGCCGCAGGTAATAACGCCAGCGCGCGTTTCGCCTGGGAGCTACTGGGCGAACACCTGGGCATAAGCGCAGAACAGGCGGCACGTCAGGCGCTGGATATCGCTATCGATAAGGTCATGGGGGTGGTGAACGAAATGATTACCGAGTATCGGCTCGACCGCCACTTTATTACCCTGGTAGGCGGCGGCGGGAGCGGATGCGTACTGGTCCCGGCCATGGCGGAAAAGGCCGCCATGAAACATAAAAATGCCCGTAACGCGCCCTATATCTCCACCATCGGCGTCGGTATGGCTATGGTACGGGAGATGATTGAAAAAAGCGTGGTTAACCCGGGCGAAGCCGAAATCAAAAAAATTCGCGCCGAAGTGCTGGAGCGCATCACCCGTTCAGGCGCAAATGAAGCCACCGTGGATATCAACATCGAAATCGATAAGCAAAAGAATATTCTGCGCGCTATCGCGACCGGCGCCACCGAGCTACGGCAAAAAGAGAGCCTGAGCGAAGCGCTGCCCCTTCCCCGGCTCCAGCAAATCGCCGCCGAATCGGTCAATCTTTCCCCTCAGGCTATCTCATCCGCCTGCCAGACCGGCCGCTGGCATCTGTTTTCCGGCATGCGCGAACAGCGCTATCTCTTCGGTCTGCTGAAAAAGAGAATCACCAGCCTGAGCATGCTGGACCGGGAAGGCGTGGTACGGTTGAAACAGGAGAACGCCAACTGGTTAATGTGCCAGCGGGACGAGCTGTCATCACGCTTCGCCGATTTCATCGACGACAATACACGCTACTCGGAAGCCAATGCCGCCATTCCCAAAACCTTTCTGTTCTGGAAGGAAAAAATGCTCGACTTAAGCGGCACCCAGACCAAAGAGCAGATGCTGTCGATTATTGAAATGGAGCTGGATGTGGAAGAACAACAACAGCCTATTATCGCCGTCACCTGGCAGTAAGGGGCCATCATGGAGCAGGAACAGATCAATCAGTCGCTGGCCTGGCTGGATCTACGCGGCGATGCGGTATTTAACAAAATTCCCCCCGCCAGACGCCGCTACTATCTGGACAGCGCGCTGGCGGCCGGGGAGCGCGCGGCAAGCACGCTCCAGACCCGGGATATTCGCAGCCTGTATGCGGAAAACGGTATCGAGATCAAACTCGAACAGGGGGAAGGACTATTCTTTAGCGTCCGCTTCCGCGCCCAGTTTGAATACAGCGAAGCCAAATCGATACGAAGAGTCACGCTATATCAGCCTTCACTGGAAAGCCTGCGCACCAGTTGCGAGCGTGCGGGGCAGCCGGTCACCCTGGAGCAGATTATCGATATTCATCTGGCTCACGAGTTCTTTCATTTTCTGGAACACCACCAGAACCAGCCGGTGGGCGCTACGCTGGAAAAGGTCTGTCATTTTGCTCTCGGCCCCTGGCGCAGCTACTCTACCGTCGCCGCCACCTCGGAAATTGCCGCCCACCGCTTTTGCCAGCGGGTTAACGGACTGGCCTGCTATCCCAGTTGGTATGACTGGCTCTGGCTTATCGACACCGGTAAGCAAACACAACAGGAGAGAGACAGCCTGCTGGCTTCGGCATGGGCCGAGCTGCAACAGGCCGTATAGGATCAAATAAACGCGAAGGCGTCGCCAAACAGCCTGTCTTCCCGGGCCGCTCGCTCGTTACAGAACAGATCCCGGGCAATTTTCGCCATTTCGAAGCGGCCCGCGATATAGATATCGTAATCCGTTAATGAGCCGTAATCCTGCAGCACCGCCGTTAGCACCGTGCCGTTACGGCCGTTCCATCCATCCTCTGGCTGTTCCACTATCGCTTCCACCCGCAGATTGGGATGTCTGGCTTCCAGGTCACGCAGCTCAGGCAGATCGTAGAGATGCTTTGACTCACGACCGCCCCAGTAGATAGTGATATCGCGCTTCGGGTTGCGGGCCAGCGCAGTCAGCAGAATAGAGCGCACATAAGAAAATCCGGTACCACCGGCAATCAGAATCAGCGGACGGCTTTCATCGTCACGCAGCCAGGCTTCGCCGTGGGGGATATCCACCACCACCTCTTTTTTCTCCAGAATGCGCTCCATCACCGCCATGGCGTAGAGATTGAGCTCCGAGGCGCCAATATGCAGTTCGATGAAATCCTGTTCATCCGGGGTAGACGCCATGGAAAAAGGGCGCTTGTCCCGCTCGTCCATGACCACCATCAGATACTGACCGGCCCGAAAGGAGAAATCGCCTTCAGGCAACAGTCGTACCCGGTACACGGTATCCGTAATGGCGTCTACGGAGGTCACTTTACAGCTTAAAATTGTCATGCGCTCCCTCTGTCGGGTCATTAATGCAAAACCTGTACGGTGGGCGCTTACTGCCCCCACCTTTACTTGAAAATGGCCAGTTCGTCCCAGATGGCGTCGATTCTGGCGGTGACGTCAGGATCTTTTTCTATCGGACGGCCCCATTCACGTTCCGTCTCGCCCGGCCATTTATTGGTAGCGTCCATGCCCATTTTGGAGCCCAGACCGGATACCGGCGAGGCAAAATCCAGATAGTCGATGGGCGTATTTTCCACCAACACCGTATCACGCGCCGGATCCATTCGCGTGGTTATCGCCCAGATAACGTCGTTCCAGTCACGGGCGTTCACGTCGTCGTCGCACACAATAACAAATTTGGTGTACATGAACTGACGCAGGAACGACCAGACGCCCATCATCACCCGTTTCGCGTGACCGGCATACTGCTTCTTCATGGTGACCACCGCCAGACGGTACGAGCATCCTTCCGGCGGCAGGTAAAAGTCCACAATCTCCGGGAACTGTTTTTGCAGAATGGGGACAAAAACTTCATTCAGCGCCACGCCCAGCACTGCCGGTTCATCCGGCGGACGTCCGGTATAAGTGGAGTGATAGATGGCATCGTCGCGGCGGGTGATATGCGTCACGGTGAAAACCGGGAAGCTATCCACTTCATTGTAGTAACCGGTGTGGTCGCCGTACGGGCCTTCCGGCGCCATCTCGCCCGGCTCGATATAGCCTTCCAGCACAATCTCGGCGCTGGCGGGCACTTCAAGGTCGTTAGAGACGCACTTCACCACTTCGCTCTTGGTGCCGCGCAGCAGCCCCGCAAAAGCATATTCGGAAAGGGTGTCCGGCACCGGGGTTACAGCCCCCAGAATGGTGGCGGGATCGGCGCCCAGCGCCACAGAAACCGGGAAACGCTCTCCCGGATGCGCCGCGCACCACTCCTGGAAGTCGAGCGCGCCGCCGCGGTGGGAAAGCCAGCGCATAATCAGCTTGTTCTTACCCAGTCGCTGCTGACGATAAATACCCAGGTTCTGGCGCGTTTTATGGGGACCACGGGTGACGACCAGACCCCAGGTGATTAGCGGCGCGGCATCTTCCGGCCAGCACTGCATAATGGGAATTTCGGTCAGGTCGACCTTATCGCCTTCCAGAATCTGCTGCTGGCAAGGGGCGCCACGCAGCCGTTTGGTCGGCATGTTCAGCACTTGCTTAAACTGCGGCAGTTTATCGAACAGATCGCGAAAGCCCTTCGGCGGCTCTGGCTCTTTCAGAAAGGCCAGCAGTTTACCCACCTCGCGCAAGCTGGAGACATCGTCCTGCCCCATGCCCATCGCGACGCGCTTCGGCGTGCCGAACAGATTGCAGAGAACCGGCATGGTATAGCCCTTCGGGTTCTCAAACAGAAGCGCCGGGCCACCAGCCCTGAGAGTACGATCGGCAATTTCCGTCATTTCCAGGTGCGGATCGACAGGTAACGTTATACGTTTAAGTTCGCCCTGCTGTTCCAGCAGCGCAAGAAATTCGCGGAGATCGTGGTATTTCATCGTGATTTATTGTGTCCGGTTAAGTGCTGCATTATACGGCGTTCGTCGCTGTGATGCTGTAATTTTGTTAATCCCTGGTGAAATTCTGGTCCCGGTATTGTCCCCGACCTAAGAATGGGCTTAACTATCACTGCAAGGGCTGTTTTGTTATGCTTTTGCGCCTGTTCATCTAAAAAGAGTCATTATGCGATCCTGGTATTTACTGTACTGCAAACGGGGGCAGCTACCGCGTGCTAAGGAGCACCTGGAGCGACAAGCCGTTAACTGCCTGACTCCGATGATCACGCTGGAAAAAATGGTGCGTGGTAAACGAACCGCGGTCAATGAACCTCTGTTCCCGAACTATTTGTTCGTGGAGTTTGACCCTGAGGATATCCATACCACAACGGTCAACTCTACCCGCGGCGTGAGCCATTTCGTGCGTTTTGGTGCGCAACCCGCCAGCGTGCCGGAAAAGGTCATCCACCAGTTGCTGAACTATCAGGCCGAAAACATTACCGATCCGGATACCCCATGGCCCGGCGATGCCGTCGTGATTACCGAAGGCGCCTTCGAAGGCCTGGAAGCCATCTTTACCGAGCCGGAAGGCGAAACCCGCTCCATTCTGCTGCTCAATCTGCTTAACAAGCAGGTCCTGCAAAGCGTTAAAAACACCGATTTCCGAAAGGTTTAGCCCCCTCAGAACGCCACGCCAAACAGATTACGCACATTCTCATCAGTAGCCTGCTCAAGCCAGGCGCGATCTTCGCCGCGCCAGTGAGCGACCCGTTCGAGGATGTGCGCCAGAAAAGCAGGTTCATTACGGCGTGAAGCCGGTACTGGCTTCAGATCCCGGGGCAGTAGCCAGGGGGCGTCTGTTTCCAGTAACAGACGCTGCGCCGGAATCACCGGCAGCAGCTCCCGCAATGCCAGACCGCGCCGTTCGTCGCAAACCCAACCGGTAATCCCCAGATAGAGACCGCGCTCCAGGCATTCCATCGCTTCTTCACGTGTACCGGTAAAGCAGTGCAACACGGCCCCCGGCAGCTTATCCAACCAGGGGTCGAGCAATGCCAGGAAACGCTCATGGGCATCCCGACAGTGCATAAAGACCGGCATTTCCAGCTCCGCTGCCAGCTGTAGCTGGGCGGTAAAAGCCTGTTCCTGCTGTCGGGGCGTGGAAAAATTGCGATTAAAATCCAGCCCGCATTCGCCAATGGCAACCACTTCATTCCGGGCAGCCAGGGCACGCAGCCGCGTCGCGCTCTCTTCATTCCAACCGCTGGCATCATGGGGGTGCACGCCCGCCGTTGACCAGCAACGATGATGTTCCTGCGTCAGTTGCCAGGCCGCTTCGCTTTCGTCCACGCTGGTGCCGGTGAGCAACATGCCGCGCACGCCAGCTTCGCTGGCCCGTGCGATCACGGCATCGAGATCGCTGGCAAACCGGCTGCTGGTCAGGTTAACACCGATATCAAACATGGGTTTTCTCCGTAAAAAAACCGCCCGTGATGGGCGGTTCGTTTGCTGTGACCGATTACTGCTTCGGCGTGTCTGTTCCGTCGTCGGACGTCGATTCGGCTTCGTCGTCATCCTCTTTGTCATCCGCAGAGGGGCGTCGTTTACCGACATAGAAACGAGAGAAAAAGACCCCGATCTCAAACAGGATGTACATCGGTATCGCCAGCAGCGTCTGAGAAAAAACATCCGGCGGTGTGAGTATCATACCCACCACAAAAGCCCCTACCAGTACATAGGGACGTTTCTTCTTCAGATCTTCCGGTGTGGTCACCCCCATCCAGCACAGCAGCACAATGGCCACCGGAACCTCAAAGGAGACGCCAAAGGCCATAAACAGCGCCATGACGAAGTCCAGATAGCTGGTGATATCGGTCGAAATCACCACTCCGGCCGGTGCGGTTTTGGTCAGAAAACCAAATGCCAGCGGGAAGACAACGAAGTAAGCGAACGCCATGCCGAGATAAAACAGCAGTGAGCTGGAAACCAGCAGCGGTACCACCAGGCGACGTTCGTGCTTATAAAGTGCCGGAGCCACAAAGGCCCAGACCTGATAGAGAATAACCGGTGCCGACAGAATCACCGACACCATAATCGTCAGCTTGATCGGGGTGAAAAACGGTGATGCCACGTCAGTCGCGATCATGCTGGCGCCCTGCGGCAGCTGCTTAATCAGCGGATCGGAAACCAGCTGGTAGATGTCATTCGCGAAATAGACCAGCGCCAGAAAGATCGCCAGAATGGCGAGCAGGCAGTTCATTATCCGCTTACGCAGCTCAATCAGATGAGTGATTAACGGTTGGGTATCTTCAACGGCCATGTTCAGGATTTGTCATTGGTGGATTGAGAGGAGTCGCGACGCTCCGGAGCCGTTTCGGGCCCGGAAGCAGTCGCCGTTTCAGCGTTCCCCGCCTCCGGCGCAGGCTCCGCAGTGTGCGGTTTCTGGCTCGGCGCATCGGCCTGGCTCGCGGCTTCACCGGGCGTAGTGCCTGGCTGAGCCCCTTCAGTCACCGGATTGTGAATGGTGTGGGCCTCGTCGCTCGCCTTTTCCGGATCGTTGGCGGTATAAGAGCGCTTCATGGCCTCGGCGGCCTGGCGTAGCTCGTCCATCGACTCCTTAAGCTCCGGCGTCAGGTTGTCCATGCTCGCCTTCTCAACCTTTTTCAGGCTGTCCTGAAGCTCCTGTAACTTAAACTCCTGAGTCAGCTCATTCTGAACGGTGGTCGCCAGGGAGCGCAGCGCACGAATCCAGCCGACAACGGTTTTCACCGCTACCGGCAAACGCTGCGGCCCCAGCACCACCAGACCGATGATAAAAACCAGCAGAAGCTCGCTAAAACCAATATCGAACACGGCTTATACCTGATCTTTGTGCTGGCTTTTCTCGGTGTCCTTGCTGGTCTCTTCAGCTTTGTCAGAGATCGATTTCGCGGTGAAGTCAGCATCCTGCTGATCCTGCTGCGCGTTTTTCGCTTTATCGTCGTCGTCGCTCATGGCCTTTTTAAAGCCTTTGATGGACGCACCGAGATCGGAGCCCAGAGAGCTCAGCTTTTTGGTACCAAACAGCAGCACGACGATGACGGCAATAATGACTAATTGCCAGATACTGATACCACCCATAATGTTCCCCAGTGACTATTACGCGTAACGCGCCGAATTATACGACACCCGTACGCTCTGTGACGATGTAAATCAGGTGGTACGCCGCCAGCCTGTCAGCCACGCGACGATACCTCCTGCCATTAACCCTGCGGGAAGCCATTCCCACTCCGGTTTGTTTATCAGCAATAATGTACCGCTTAATATCAACGTAGCCCCAATGCCCAGCAGATAGCGTGACTGCCCCTGACGAGCCCGGTGGCTTTGATTATCCCGGGCGATTTTATCAACACTCTGCTGCAATTGCTTGCCCTGGCGCAAACTGTCGTAAACCAGTTCCGGTAATTGCGGCATTTTTTCCACCCAGAACGGCGCGTTTTCTTTAAATGCCCGTATCAGCGCTGGCAGACCGACCTGATCTTTCAGCCAGGACTCCAGGAATGGCTTAGCCGTTTTCCAGAGATCGAGCTGTGGATAAAGCTGACGCCCGACGCCTTCCACATAGAGCAGCGTCTTCTGCAACAATACCAGTTGAGGCTGCACTTCCATGTTAAATCGGCGCGCGGTGTTGAAAAGATTAAGCAGCACGTGACCAAATGAGATCTCGGAGAGCGGTTTCTCAAAAATGGGTTCGCAGACGGTACGAATGGCGAACTCAAACTCCTCGACGTTGGTATCGGCCGGTACCCAGCCGGAATCCACGTGCAGTTCCGCCACCTTGCGGTAATCGCGATTAAAGAAGGCGATAAAGTTTTCCGCCAGATAGCGCTTATCCTCTTTATTCAGCGACCCGACAATCCCAAAGTCGATACCGATATATTGCGGATCCTCCGGACTCTCGTAGCTGACAAAGATGTTCCCCGGGTGCATATCGGCATGAAAAAAGCTATCGCGAAACACCTGGGTGAAAAAGACCTGTACCCCGCGCTCCGCCAGCAACTGCATGTTAGTGCCGTTTTTTTCCAGCGACGGAACATCGGATACCGACATCCCGTAGATGCGTTCCATCACCAGCATCTCCTGGCTGCAGTAGTCAGAGTAAATCTCCGGCACATAGAGCATCGGGCTGTTTTCGAAGTTACGTCGCAACTGAATACCGTTGGCGGCTTCACGCAGCAGATTCAGTTCATCCAGCAGAGTCTTTTCATACTCGCGCACCACTTCCACTGGTCGCAGACGGCGGCCATCCGGCAGCAGATGCGGCACCCAGCGAGCCAGGCGGTAGATCAACTTCATATCCGCTTTGATAACCGGACGAATATCCGGGCGGATCACTTTGATAATGACCTCTTTGCCGGTCTTCTTCAGACGCGCGGTATGTACCTGAGCGATAGAAGCCGAAGCCAACGGCGTGACGTCGAACTCATCAAACCAGGTTTCAACGACTTGATCGCCCATGGCTTTTTCAATCAGCCGCTTTGCCTGATGGCCGTCAAAGGGGGCGACTCTGTCCTGCAGTAGCGCCAGCTGATCGGCAATTTGCGGCGGAAACAGGTCACGGCGGGTGGACAGCATCTGGCCAAACTTAATCCAGACCGGCCCCAATTCCTGGAGCGCCAGCCTCAGACGCTCGCCGAGCTGCTTATCTTTATGGCGATTCGGGATCCAGAACACCAGCCGACGCCACAGGCGCAGCGGCAGCGTGATACGCATTTTGGGGATAAGCTCATCGAGCCCATAACTCAAAAAGGTCCGGATAATAAAGTAGAGGCGCCGTAGTTCTCCTGGCGTCATTTGCCCTCCAACTGATCCATCCGTTTACTCAGCGCCTCTACCGAACGCGCCAGGGCATCCGTTTCTTCGGCAAACCAGGCCACTTCCAGCGGGCCCGGCGCCAGACGCCACTCTTCGGTCAGCGCGTCCGCCAGGTAGTGACGATCGCGATCAAACCGTTTTTTCAGGAAGTGCGCGCCGCCGCGTACCACGCGCCCCACGCCTTCGGCGGCAATATCGCCAATCCAGGGGGCCAGCAGCTCGGCGGGATCGAATTCCGCCAGGTCAATCAGCGCCACAAAGTTCTGGACGACCTGAATATCGCCCTGAACCTCCAGCTCTCCGCTCTTAATCAGCGCAGTAAGCTGCTGGCGGTCGCGCAATTTAGGTAATGTGCCGGGGCGGGTTATTACGGTGCAGTCGGCCTCCCCTTCCCAGGCGCCCAGCACGTCGATCTGCTGTTCGCTAAAAGAGAGCACCAGCGGCGTAGAGAAGCCAGAAAGCGTAATCCGCAGCGTCCGCCCTTTCAGGCGCTGACGCGGCGACTTCAGCGCATCGCTCCGCCACAGGAAGCTATTCAGTACATTTTCCACCGTCGCGGTGATGATGGGTGTCAACGGCACGCTCCCCTCCGGTTCAGAACTTGTAGCCACGATGCAGGGCAACAATTCCCGCGGTCAGGTTGTAGTATGAGGTTTGCTCGAAGCCCGCCTCTTCCATCATCGATTTCAGAGTTTCCTGGTCCGGATGCATGCGGATAGATTCCGCCAGATAGCGGTAGCTTTCGGCGTCCTGAGCCACCACTTCGCCGATGCGCGGCAGAATGTGGAACGAGTATGCGTCATACGCTTTGCTCAGCGGATCGATAATCGGTTTGGAGAACTCCAGCACCAGCAGGCGGCCACCCGGTTTCAGCACCCGGTACATCGAACGTAACGCTTTGTCTTTATCGGTAACGTTACGCAGGCCAAAAGAGATGGTGATGCAATCGAAGCTGTTGTCCGGGAACGGTAGCGCTTCGGCGTTGGCCTGCACATATTCCACGTTGCCCACCACGCCAAGATTGCGCAGCTTTTCGCGCCCCATCTTGAGCATCGATTCGTTAATATCCGCCAGCACCACCTCACCGGTTTCGCCCACCAGGCGCGAGAACTTCGCCGTCAGATCGCCGGTACCGCCAGCCAGATCCAGCACGCGCTGGCCGCGGCGCACGCCGCTACAGTCGATGGTGAAGCGCTTCCACAAACGATGAATTCCGAAGGACATCAGATCGTTCATGACGTCATATTTCGCCGCGACGGAGTGGAACACCTGCGCCACCATATCGGCCTTCTGCGCTCTTGCTACCGTGCGGTAGCCAAAGTGTGTCGTTTCTTGTGAATCTTCAGCCATCTCAAGAGTCCGCTTAGTCATAAATTATTTGAGGAGTGTATCAGATTGGGCGTCACGGGGTGTAAAGGTTCGTTAACCTTCCCCGGCACCGCGCCGCGGTGAATCTGCCCCCGTCTGGAGGTCATTCCCGTCGTCATACTCTGCCAGTCGGGCGGCGGCCTCTTCATCATCCTGAAGCGCATTCGCCACCAGATCCGGATTAATCTCGCGTTTCACCTCTACGCCCAGCCCGCGAAACGCTTCGGCCTGCACCAGCAGGTTGCCGCGCCCGCTGGCCAGCTTTTTCATCGCCTGACGGTAGTTATCCTGGGCTTTATCCAGGCTCTGGCCAATGGCAGACATGTCATCGACGAACAGACGCATCTTGTCATAAAGACGCGCGGCCCGTTCGGCAATTTGTTGCGCATTTCGGCTCTGATGCTCATAACGCCACAGATTGGCAATTGTGCGCAGTGCCACCAGCAGCGTGGTAGGGCTGACCAGCATAATATTGTGCTGTAGCGCCTCGCCAATCAGCTCCGGCTGGCGATCGATGGCGGCCAGGAAAGCGGGCTCCACCGGAATAAACATCAGCACATAGTCCAGAGAGCGCAGTCCGGGGAGCTGCTGGTAATCCTTACGCCCCAACTGGCGGATATGGCTGCGAACAGACGCGATATGTTCGCTCAGGGCCGTCTCACGGGTATAGTCATCGTCAGCGTTGAAGTAACGCTCCCAGGCCACCAGGGTCATTTTGGCGTCAATGACCACATCCTTCCCCTGGGGCAAACGTACAATGACGTCCGGCTGCATCCTGCTGCGGTTATCGAGCTGGATATTCACCTGGGTCTGATATTCATAACCTTCACGCAACCCGGAAGCTTCCAGCACCCGGGTCAGCACCACCTCGCCCCAGTTACCCTGAGTTTTATTATCCCCTTTCAGCGCCCGGGTCAGGTTTATCGCCTCCTGAGCCATCTGCGCATTCAACTGCTGCAGGTTGCGGATCTCATGCGTCAGCGTATGGCGCTCGCGGGCCTCCTGACCAAAGCTGTCCTGCACCTGGCGGCGGAAACCGTCCAGCTGTTCGCGTAGCGGCGTCAGCAGGCCATGCAGACTCTGGCGATTCTGCTCATCCACCCGACGGTTGCTCTGCTCGAAAATACGGTTGGCCAGGTTTTCGAACTGCTCGCTAAGGCGATGTTCGCTGTTGGCCATCTGGCGCACTTTTTCCTCGGCGTTCAGGCGCGTCTCTTCCAGCCGGGTACTTAGTTCACGCAGGTCAGCTTCCTGCTCGCGATTGATCTCTAATTGGTGGCGCAGTTCGCCATTCAGCCGCTCGCACTCTTCGCGCCAGTACTCGCCCTGGCTTAGCTGCTGGCGCGCCGCCATCAGCTCACCGTAGATATCGCGCTGTTCTTCCTGGCTCCGCGCCAGACGCTGGGCGTTGCGCAGACTTGCCGCCAGCCAGCCGACGGCCGCACCGGCCAATACCAGAGCCGCCATCAGTAAAAGAGAGAGATCCAAAGTCGCCTCCTGCCGAACTTATCGGGTCGAGGCTCAATTGTGCTGTACAGATGTCCAGATGAAAAGGCGTTTTCTGCCCTCACCTCAGAAGATGAACCCTGACCTTCCCCTGGTTATAGCCTTCCGCCAGGAAGAAGGGTACGGACAGCCGCCACACCCCCGCCTCCACTGGCGCATCATAACGGCAGCGCTCCCCCTCTATTTCCAGCTCCAGCGCTTGCTGGCCTCCTTCCGGGGCAGAAGAGGGGCCGGAAAACACCGAATACCCCGCATTGCTGCCAACGTGGAAGGCGCGGGCCTGCCAGCGTATTGGCGGATGCTCCGGCCAGGGTTGCGCATGATGGAAATTAAAGAGTTCATCGTGATTCAGGATACTGTTACGCACGGTTGCCCACAGTACCGATCTTAAAAAATACTGATCGGTAAAACGGGCGTTTCCCTCATACTGCACACAAAACTGACGTATCAGCGCGTCGATATCAGGAATGATCCCCGTGTAGCCCCCCCACATCCCCGCCAGTAGCAGTTCGGTATGAGTAAAGTAATCCCGCATATGGTGGAAGTAGCAGGGAGAGGCAATCCAGGCCTCTACGCTTGCCTGCTCTCGTTCGGAAAGTAGCGAATCGGCATCACGGATAATAAATCGCGTTACCTGCGGATCGCTGGCCACCAGAAAACGCCACAGCGTGGGAAAAAGCGTTTTTTCTCCACTCATATCCACCAGTTGTACCTGCTGCTGACGCAGCCGCTGCCAGACATGTGATGGAACCGAATCATCCAGATAGATCCGACAGGTCCAATACGGAAATAGCTCCCGGGCCACAGCCACATTTTTGATCAGGGTTTCGCAGTAACGCGGGAGTCTCCCATACAGGCTGAACGCAATGATATTTTTTTCTGGATCCCTGGGGTCGAAAGGAGGCGGTGCCCCTTCCGGAATAGGCCAGCTGGCACCCTGGCCGAAATGCTGGTCGGACAAGGTCAGCGATTCATGACCAAAACGTCGAACCTCATCCGCTTTATTCAACCAGCCACAAACCTCTGTCAGGCCATCCAGCCAGGTTGCCGATGCCTGGCTACGCCGCGCAGACCGGTAGATCCGCAGATAACTTTGGTACGCTTTTTCGTACTTCTCCATCCGCATCAGGCAAAGCGCATAATCGCTAAGGACCTGGAGGTTATCCGGCATGACGGAAAGAATCTGCTCACAGCAACGCGCAGCCTGGGCATAATCCTGCTGTGCCATCGCACTACGAAATTGTGCCGCGATGGCGTAAAACCGCTCCTGTTTTGAAATCTGGGGAGGGCGTCTGAATCCTGAACGCATATTCTGTCCCTTTGAGTTATCGTCCAAAAGTCCATTGTTCACCAGTCAGACAACAGACGAAATAGTCCCGCCCCGAAATTTGTATCTTTTACAATCAAACCAGACGTCGGGCGGCCTCCACCACGATGTTAATGGCATGGCTTTCGGTCTGCTTCATAGTTTCAGCATCAGGGATCTCCTGCTGAGTGCGGTTAACGATCACCCCGGCCACCATCCCGGCATGCAGCCCCTGGCTGGCACACATGGTCAGCAGCGTGGCGGATTCCATCTCGTAGTTCATCACTCTCATCTGCTGCCACTCTTCCATCGAGCCCTGGAAGCGACGGGTCACACGGCCCGAGAAAGTGTCGTAGCGCTCCTGGCCGGGATAGAAGGTGTCGGATGAAGCCGTCACGCCAATATGGGTTTCCACACCCAGCGCCTTCGCCGCTTCAACCAGCGCCGTGGTGCAGGTGAAATCGGCAACCGCCGGGTATTCCAGCGGCGCAAAGTGCAGGCTGGCGCCGTCCAGGCGCACCGAAGCGGTAGTGACCAGCACATCGCCGACGTTGATATGGGGCTGGATGGCGCCAGTGGTGCCAACCCGCAGGAATGTACGAATGCCCAACTGCGCCAGCTCTTCAACCGCAATCGAGGTGGATGGTCCACCGATACCGGTAGAGCAGACAATCACCGCTTTACCGCCCAATTCCGCCCGCCAGGTAGTAAACTCACGGTGCGCGGCCAGCTTCACCGGTTTTTCCATCAGCACGGCAATTTTCTCTACCCGCTCCGGATCGCCGGGCACAATAGCAAGCGTCGCTCCCTGCAGGTCGCTTTTGGTAAGACCAAGATGGAAAACATCAGACTTTGACATGGCAGACTCCTGGATCATGGTTGGATTGCGGTTAGACCATGGCTACTCTAACCAACCTAGCCGGTTATTTTCGTGACCTGTTTCACCACGGATGAAACAAATTTCATTTAAACGACATAAAAAGGTGACATCAATCACAAACAAAGACCACTCGCCCCCTGTCCTGTAGCGGAATGCCGACTTTTGCCACACGCGTGCCTTATTGTCTCAGACTATAGTGATTTGATTACGCTAAAAAATAGCTCAAAAAAACAGGTACGGAGAATGCCATGACCGACAGCACGACACAGAACAAGCCTGGCGCCGGATTCGCACCGGCGGCGTCCCCCGTCGCGACCTCTGCGATCCATACCTCAGCGGATGAACTCCATGCGGGCGAAACCTCTATCCCCAGCCAGGGCAAAGAGATGCCCGCTTACTTTGCTCGTCCTAAAGAGCCCGCAGAAAATCTGCCCGTGGTTATCGTGGTTCAGGAGATTTTTGGCGTACACGAACACATCCGCGATCTGTGCCGCCGCCTGGCCCTTGAGGGCTATCTGGCTATAGCGCCGGAGCTCTACTTCCGTCAGGGCGATCCCAATGACTGGGACGATATTCCCACCCTGTTCAGCGAACTGGTCAGTAAAGTGCCGGACAGCCAGGTAATGGCCGATCTCGACCACGTCGCCAGCTGGGCGGCACGCCATGGCGGTAATGCCAACCGCCTGCTCATCACTGGCTTCTGCTGGGGAGGACGCATCTCATGGCTGTACGCCGCCCATAATCCGCAGCTAAAGGCGGCTGTGGCCTGGTATGGACGACTGACGGGAGATAAAACGCTGAACTGGCCGAAACAGCCCATCGATATTGCGACCGATCTGAATGCGCCGGTCCTGGGGCTGTATGGCGCGCAGGATACCGGTATTCCGTTGGATAGCGTGGAGAGCATGCGTCAGGCGCTGCGCGCGGCAAACGCCAATGCAGAAATTGTGGTTTACCCCGATGCGGGACACGCCTTCAACGCCGACTACCGCCCCAGCTACCACAAAGAGTCCGCCGAAGATGGCTGGCAGCGCATGCTGGCGTGGTTCGAACGTTACGGCGCCGGTAAGTAACCCAAAACAGAAAAGCCCCTCATCGTCCATGATGATGGGGCAAACTTTTCTGACCCTAATGGCCTCAGGCGTTACGCAGGTTCTGTGCCGCCTGAACCATATTCGCCAGAGCCGCACGGGTTTCCGGCCAGCCGCGGGTCTTCAGACCACAGTCCGGGTTCACCCACAGGCGCGCAGCAGGGATACGCTGTGCCGCCTTGTTCAGCAGCGCTTCGATCCAGTCCACATCCGGTACGTTAGGCGAGTGGATATCGTAAACGCCCGGCCCGATCTCATTCGGATATTCGAACTCTTCAAATGACTCCAGCAGTTCCATATCCGAACGGGAGGTTTCGATGGTAATCACATCGGCATCCAGTGCGGCGATGGAATCCATGATGTCGTTAAACTCGCAGTAACACATATGGGTGTGAATCTGGGTTTCGTCACGGGCCACCGCGGCATTAAGACGGAACGCGTCCACTGCCCATTCCAGATAAGCCTGCCAGTCGCCGCGCTTCAGCGGCAGTCCTTCGCGCAGCGCCGGTTCATCGATCTGGATGATACCGATGCCCGCCGCCTCCAGGTCCGCCACTTCGTCGCGCAGCGCCAACGCAATCTGCTTCGCGATGGTTTCGCGGCTGACGTCCTCACGCGGGAATGACCAGCAGAGAATGGTGACCGGGCCGGTCAGCATGCCTTTAACCGGCTTGTCGGTCAGAGACTGAGCGTAAGTCGCCCACTCAACGGTAATCGGCGCCGGGCGACTGACATCGCCAATCACGATCGGCGGCTTCACGCAGCGGGAGCCATAGCTCTGCACCCAGCCGTTCTGGGTAAAGACGAAACCGTCCAGATGTTCGCCGAAATATTCGACCATGTCGTTACGCTCGGCTTCACCATGCACCAGCACATCCAGCCCCAGACGCTCCTGCTCCTGAATGGCCTGCTTGATGTGCTCTGCGATGCCAGTGCGGTAGTTCCCGGCATCCAGACGCCCTTTTTTGAAGTCCAGACGCAGACCGCGGATCTCGGTGGTCTGCGGGAACGAGCCAATAGTCGTGGTCGGCCAGGCGGGCAGTTGAAAGCGCGCGCGCTGGGCTTCGGCCCGTACCGGGTACGGATTAGCACGCAGGCTGTCGCGCCCGCTGATAGCGGCCAGACGCTTTGCCACCGCTGCGTTATGCACTCGGGTGGAGTGACGACGAGCCTGAATTGGCGCGCTCCATTCATCGATCGCCGCAGTATCGCCGCTGTTCAGCGCATCGCGCAGCAGGGTAAGTTCCTGACACTTCTGCAGGGCAAACGCAAACCAGCTCTTCACTTCATCATCCAGGCGGGTTTCCACGCTGAGATCGATAGGGCTGTGCAGCAGCGAACAGGACGATCCCACCCAAAGCTCACGCGCGCCGACAACCTCTTTAATCTGGCTATATTTTTCCGTCAGGTCGGCACGCCATACGTTACGACCATTCACCAGCCCCGCAGAAAGCAGCCAGTCGGCAGGCAAACGCTGGTGCAAAGTATTTACGTCATCGCTGCCGTGGACCAGATCGACATGCAGCCCCTGCACCGGCAGCGCGGCAATGGTATCCAGGTTCGGCGTAATACCTTCAAAGTAGGTAGTCAGTAGCAGTTTGACCTGCCCCGCCAGCGCCTCATAGGCCGGTTGATAAGCATCCAGCCATTCGCGGGGCAGCTCCAGCACCAGCGCAGGCTCATCGATCTGTACCCACTCGATGCCACGCTTCGCCAGCTCTGCCAGCACCTGCTGGTAGACCGGCAGAATCTCGCTCAGCAGTGACAGACGATCGAAGGCCTCGCCTTTGACCTTGCCCAGCCACAGATAAGTGACCGGCCCCAGCAATACCGGCTTAACGTTGTGACCCAGCGCCAGCGCTTCATCGACTTCTTCCAGCAACTGATTCCAGGCCAGACGGAAATTTTGACCGCGAGTAAATTCCGGCACGATGTAGTGATAGTTGGTGTTAAACCACTTCGTCATTTCCGACGCCGCCGCAGGCTCGCCGCTCGGCGCACGACCGCGGGCAATACGAAACAGGGTATCGATATCGATCTGACCATCGGCATTCTGGTGACGCGCCGGTACATTCCCCAGCATCAGGCTGGTGGTCAGGACCTGATCGTACCAGGCGAAATCGCCGACTGGCAGCAGATCGATGCCGGCGTCTTTCTGCTGCTGCCAGTGGCGGGCGCGCAGTTCACGGCCGTTTTCCAGCAGCGCTTCACGGCTGCTGTTGCCAGCCCAGTAGCTCTCTTGCGCTTTCTTCAGTTCACGATGCAGGCCTACACGGGGGAAGCCAAGGGTATGGTTGCGGATGGTCATTGTCTTATCGCCTCTTATGAATCTTTATGATTTAGCCGTCCAGATGTTTACACATCCATATTTCCCCGATACTGTATATTCCTCAAGCGCAAAATGTTCATGGCGAAGTGAAGGACTTTCATGATTGAGATAAAACACCTGCGCACGCTGCTGGCCCTGCGCAATAACGGCTCCCTGGCAGGCGCGGCCGCCACGCTGCATCAGACGCAGTCGGCACTGTCGCATCAGTTTAGCGATCTGGAACAGCGGCTCGGCTTTCGTCTGTTCGTTCGCAAAAGCCAGCCGTTGCGCTTTACGCCGCAGGGCGAGATTCTGTTGCGTCTGGCAGAGCAGGTGATGCCGCAAATCAGCCAGGCGCTACAGGCCTGCAACGAACCCCAGCAGACCCGGCTGCGGATCGCCATTGAGTGTCATAGCTGTATCCAGTGGCTGACGCCAGCGCTGGAGGCATTCCGTCAGCAGTGGCCTCAGGTAGAAATGGATTTTCGTTCTGGCGTGACTTTCGATCCCCAGCCTGCTCTACAGCAGGGGGAGCTGGATCTGGTGCTGACTTCGGACATTCTGCCGCGCAGCGGCCTTCACTATTCGCCGATGTTCGATTTTGAGGTACGTCTGGTACTGGCCACCGATCACCCTCTGGCGGGCAGGCCGCAGATCTTGCCGGAAGATCTGAGCGACGAAACCCTGCTGATTTATCCGGTACAGCGCAGCCGCCTGGATATCTGGCGCCACTTCCTGCAACCGGCAGGCGTCAGCCCTGGGCTTAAGCACGTTGATAATACGCTGCTGCTGATTCAGATGGTGTCGGCGCGAATGGGCATTGCTGCCCTGCCACACTGGGTGGTGGAAAGCTTTGAACGCCAGGGTCTGGTGGTGACCAAAACCCTGGGTCAGGGATTATGGAGTCGACTTTACGCCGCCGTGCGCGACGGCGAGCAGCGCCAGCCGGTGACTCAGGCCTTTATTCATTCGGCGCGCAACCACGCCTGCGATCACCTGCCGTTTGTGCGGAGTGCGGAGCGACCCAACGGCGATGTACCCACAGAGAAAGCACTATTACCATTCCCCCAATAAGAAAGCTCGGCCAGTGGGGCTGCTGCTGCCAGATAGCCAGATTGACCAGTAGCCCCGCCGGAACATGCATATTGTTCATGATCCCCAGGGTTCCTGCATCCACCTGAGTGGCACCGTAGTTCCACATAAAGTAGCCCAGGCCCGAAGCCACCACCCCAAGCCAGACCAGAATCCCCCACTGTAGCGAGGTTTCCGGCAGGTTCTGAGGATCCCCCAGCGCCAGCCAAGCCAACAGCGCGACGATAAACGCCCCCAGATAGAACCAGGAAAAGGCGCAGTGCTGCGGCATGGGGTCAACCTCCATCAACCGCTTGTAGCCCACCATGCCGATAGCGAAGCTGATGTTGGCGAGCTGTACCAGTAACAGCCCGGTCCAGAAATGGTCGCTGACGCGGTCATAGCGAATAATCGCCGCCCCCGCCACCGCCAGCAGAGCGCTCAACACATAGCCCCAGCGTAGCCTGCGGCCGCTAATCAGGTCATAAATCAAGGTGATATACAGCGGTGTCAAAACGGTGAACAGCAGGAATTCCGACACCGTCAGATACAGGTAGGCCTGGAAGCTCAGCAGATACATGATCCCCAGTTGCATTGCGCCCACCAGCATATACCGTCCCAGCGTTTTCAGGCGATAGCCGCGGATACGCAGAAACGGCAGGAATACCAGCGCAGCCAGCCCCACTCGCATCAACACGGAAAAGTAGCTGTCGACGTGACCAGCAAGATATTCGCCGATCAGGCTAAAGGAAAATGCCCACAAAATCGTGGTAATGATGAGTAATGCCACTGTAACGGTCTCTTCGCCCGGGAAAAGGGGCCATTGTAGCGAAGCCCGCAAGCGCGGGCGCGACTATTTAGTTGACGAATGATTGTTATTTAATCAATCATCATTCAGATAGAGCTGCCGCAGATAATGCGGTACGGCGTTATCGCCATTAGTGCCGATCACTTCCAGTTCTGGTAACAGATCCTTCAGGCGCTGGTGGGCATTGCCCATAATGCAACCCTTACCGGCCATGGTCAGCATCTCTTTATCATTCATACCATCGCCAAAGGAGATACAGTCTGCAAGCCCATAGCCCATGCCGTTTGCCACCGCTTCCAGGGCATGGCCTTTCGAAACGCCGCCGGCCATCACTTCCAGGCAGGTCACCGTCGAGAAGCTGACGTTAACCCGGTCGCCCCAGCGCGCATTAATCGCCTGTTCCAGCGGCAGCAGCTTGTCGTGATCTTCACAGGTGAAGAAGACCTTGCTCACCCCTACCGGCGCCAGCAGACCCGGTTGGTAGACGTTATAGCGGAACACCGCCTCCTGAAAATATTTCATATCTTCCGGGCGATGGCGGCTGATAAACCATTCGTCATCGCGATAAACGTTGGTGACGATCTCAGGATCCTGATACATCATGACAAACAGATCGCTGGCGATATCCTGATCCAGATCGTGAGAGAAGAGTAGTTTACCGTCGGCATCATGTACCCGCGCGCCGTTAGAGGTGATCATGCAGGCGCGGATCCCCAGACTGTCGCGGATCTGGCCGACATCGATATAGTGGCGTCCGGTGGCGAACACAAAGTGCAGACCGCGTTCGGTCAGCAGCTTCAGGGTCTCCCGTGCGTAAGGTGAAAGGCGGTGGTCAGGGGACAGCAGAGTGCCATCCAGATCGGACGCAATAATCGGGTACATAAAAAAAGTTCTACCTTATCAATCAAATCATTGGTTGTGGTTGTCGAAGAAATCGACGATGGCGTTTAACGCCCCGGCCCGCATAGCGTCCTTTTCAAACAGGATCTCATGCCATGCGCCGTTAATCATCAGCGGTTTCTCCCCTTCACAGGGATGACCCGCTTCGGCTCGCAGTTCGCAAAAACGATCGTGCATACGGTTATCCACCACCCTATCGTCTTCTGCCTGAATCAGTAACATCGGCGTGGTGACTTCAGCGGCCCCTGCCAGTACCTGTTCACCCGCGAGGATCCCTTCACGTACCCAGTGCCAGGTAGGTCCCCCTACCCGTAGCCCGGGCTCATCGGCATAAAAACGTAGATTGCGGCGATAGCGAACCCGGCTATGGGTCAATACGTTCAGGGGGAACGGGAGTGGGCGCCAGCGGCCAGTGCCGATAGCGTAATCCTCGCGAACCCGCTGGTGACCTTCGGCCCAGTCCAGCAGATGGCGCACCATCCAGTCCGGCAACCGGATGATAATACCAAACATCGGCGCGCAGAGCGCCACGGCATCGAACGCCTGGGGATTACGTTGCAGGAACAGCGTGGTAATAGCGCCGCCCATGGAGTGAGCCAGCGCATAGCGCTTACGCCATGGCCCTTCAGCAATTTCGCGCTGCCACAGGCGTTCCAGGTCATCCACGTAGTCACTGAAGTGCACCACGTGACCCCGATGGGTGTCAGAGAGCATACGCCCGGAGCGCCCCTGCCCCCGGTGATCGATAATCAGCACATCGAAGCCGCAGTGGAACAGATCGTAGGCCAGCTCGGCGTACTTCACATAGCTTTCGATCCGTCCTGGCGAAACCAGAATCACCCGATCATGGCGGGCAGAACGAAAGCGCACAAAACGCAGCGGAATACCGTCCACGCCAGCCAGTTCGCACTCTTCCCGCTGCTGCCAGAACGCGGCCAGGGGTCCCATGGCAAATGCCGCGAACGTTTTTTCCCTTCTTAACCAGCTCTCTCTGTGCTGTGACATAGACCCGATTGCGCCTCCGCATGCCGCCAGAAATATAATGAGTCTATTCTGACATAAACAGTAGGAAGCAGAGGAACCTTATGAGCGCCCCTGCGCTCTGGCCTTAGCGGGAAAGAATAAGGTGAACGCCAAATCCGGCGAACAGCGCGCCGGCCACACCATCGATCCAACGCGCCAGCTTCTGATAGCCGCGGCGCATTTTGGGCAGCGCAAAAACGCTCGCTACCAGGGTAAACCAGGCGAAAGTTTCCAGGGTTATCAGCGCGAAGATGCCCCATCGTGCGGAAGTACCGACGCTATCGCCAACAAACAGCGAAAAGATACTGCCGAAGTAGATTATCGCCTTCGGATTCGCCAGGTTGGTGAGCAGACCTTTAATAAAGCTTTTTCCGCCGCGGGCCAGCGCCGCCTGGGGTTCCGCTGCCGTGACCTGACCGCGCCGCTTCAGGGCGCCGCGCAGCATCTGCCAACCCATCCAGCACAGATAAAGACCACCGCCCACCATAATGACGGTATGCAACCAGGCCATTTTCGCCAGAATCAGATTCAGCCCCAGTAGTGCCAGCGCCGACCAGACCATTACGCCGCCGGTAATGCCCAGTACGCCAAGCATCGCCTCCTTGCGGGAACGGCTTAACGCAGTCTGGGAAACGAAAAAGAAATCGGGGCCGGGGCTCATCAGTGCCACAATGTGCACCAGCGCCACCGTCAGAAATAACATCAGCATAGGATCGCTCGGGAAAAATCAGAGATATTTACCATAGCATGAGCTTATGGCCCCTACCAGACTGGCTCAGGCAAAGGGGGAATAACCGTCCTGCTCATCCTCACCGTCGACGTGCTCGCGAATCAGCATCATAAACGGACGACCAAAGCGTTCCAGCTTGCGGGTGCCCACACCGTTAACGCCAAGCATCTCGCCAGGGCTTAACGGCATCTGCTCCGCCATCTCGATAAGCGTTGCGTCGTTAAATACCACATACGGCGGAATGTTCTCTTCATCGGCGATCGCTTTACGCAGCTTACGCAATTTAGCGAACAACTTACGATCGTAGTTGCTCGCCGTCGCCCGCTGGCTGACCCGGGGCTTTAATGCCTGTACCCTCGGCACCGCCAGCATCAGCGGCGACTCGCCACGCAGCAGCGGACGTGCCGCTTCGGTGAGCTGAAGCGCAGAATGGCTGGCGATATTCTGGGTGACGACGCCCAGATGAATCAACTGACGAATCACGCTCACCCAGTGTTCATGGCTGTGTTCCCGGCCAATACCGTAGACCGGTAACTTGTCGTGCTGTAGTTCACGGATGCGCTGATTATTAGCGCCGCGCAGAACCTCCACCACGTAACCCATCCCAAAGCGCTGATTAACGCGATAAATGGTAGAAAGCGCCTTCTGGGCATCCACTAGCGCATCGTAGCGCCGTGGCGGATCGAGGCAGATATCGCAGTTGCCGCAGGGCTCCTGACGCCCTTCACCAAAGTAGTTGAGCAGCACCAGACGGCGGCAGGTCTGGGCCTCGGCAAAAGCGCCCATGGCGTTAAGCTTGTGACGTTCAATATCCTGCAACTGTCCGGCAGGTTTCTCTTCCAGACAGCGACGCAGCCAGGCCATATCCGCCGGATCGTAAAACAGCATGGCTTCAGCAGGCAGGCCATCGCGCCCGGCGCGGCCTGTCTCCTGGTAGTAGGATTCGATATTACGGGGGATGTCGAAATGCACCACGAAACGGACGTTGGGTTTATTGATGCCCATTCCAAAGGCCACCGTCGCCACCACGATCTGCAAATCGTCGCGCTGGAATTTCTCCTGCACCTCGGCGCGCACGGCGTTATCCAAGCCCGCGTGGTAAGCCCCGGCGCTGATTCCCCGACTTTGCAGACGGGCGGCGGTGTCTTCCACCTTCGAACGGCTGTTGCAGTAGATAATGCCGGACTTACCGCGCTGATCCTGCACGTAGCGCATCAGCTGTTCGAGGGGTTTGAACTTCTCCATCAGCATATAGCGAATGTTAGGACGGTCGAAGCTGCTGACCTGAATCAGGGGGTCGTTCAGCCCCAGCAGGCGGACGATATCACGCCGGGTGGTGTCGTCCGCCGTTGCGGTCAGCGCTACAAAAGGCACCTGCGGCAGGCGAGCGCGTAGCTGGCCCAGAGCCGCATACTCAGGGCGGAAGTCGTGCCCCCATTGGGAGATACAGTGCGCTTCATCCACCGCCAGCAGCGACAGATTCCAGTGGCTGAGCCGTTCGATGAAGTTATCCATCATCAGCCGTTCAGGGGCGATGTACAGCAGGCGCACCTCGCCGCTGTGGCAGCCCACCAGTACCGACTGCTGCTCTTCACGACTCTGCGTGGAGTTCAGACAGGCAGCGGCCACGCCGTTTGCCAGAAGCTGATCGACCTGATCTTTCATCAGAGAGATGAGCGGCGAAACCACCACCGTCAGGCCATCAAGCACCAGCGCAGGTATCTGGTAACAGAGCGACTTACCGCCGCCGGTGGGCATCACCACCAGGCAGTCGCGCCCTTCCAACACCGTGTTGATGATGGTCTCCTGACCTGGGCGGAACTGCTGATAGCCGAAGGTTTCCTGAAGCACCTGTGCCGCAAGCCGCTCCTGATTAATAACTTCCGCCTGCGCCACGCGCCCCCCATCAACTAAAAAAACTCAGGCGCTATTGTCAGCGCCTGAGAGTCAAACTGCAATGATTTATCCCGTCATGATGACTTTACTTCGATACGTCTCGCATCACAGGATGTCGTTAAGCATCACCCCAATTCCGACTCGGGTCTGGTTATAGTTGTAGTCGATAAGCGATTCGCCATAACCGCTGTAGACCTGGCCGTAGAGGCGGACGTGTTTGGTAATAGGGTAGCTCAGACCCAGCTCGGCGCCGCCGTAACCGGTGTTCCAGTTGTATTGTCCTTTGGCGCTCATCACCAGATCGCCCAGCGAGTAACCCACGCGCAGCTGATAGTAGCCCATATATTTAGTGATATCGGGGTTATCATCTTTATCACCCACGGTGAGCCAGGGTTTCACTTCCACCAGCCAGTTGCCATTTTCAGCCATCAGGCGGGTATACAGGCGGTTCCAGCTGCGGGAAGTGGGTTCAGAGTGACCATTGGATTGGTGATTAAAGCCGTATTCCACATCACGCAGCGTCCAGCCTGCAAACTCATAGTCGGTGGCGAAGCCCAGGAACAGTTGCGGCTCGTAGTTGTTTTCACGAAACGGTGATGAATGGTCGCTGTTGGAAAGCTGCCACCAGGAGCGCTGGGTATAAGAAGCGGCCAGCACGGAATTATCCCCGGCAATACCACGCCAGATAGGGAAAGCCAGGCTGAGCTGAAATTTCACCTCATCCTTTTTCGCATCATGGCCCCAGTCGTAGGAATCAATCGCTTTTTTATTAATGCGATCGGTATAGGTATAAAGTAAATAGTTACTGTCGTAAGGATAGAGCGTGAAGGGATTTTCATGCTCCTGAAGCAGGTTAGCGATAATACTGCCGCGTACTGCCGGCTTATCGTGGACCTTTGTGATCGTCGCTTCCTCTGCGATTGCCGCATAAGGCAGTAAGCCCGCCACTACTACACCACCCAACAATTTGCGCATTAGCACTGTTCTCCTGAACAACAAAAGGGTCAAAGGTTTTTTCCTGCCTGCATTCTACAGAATTACCTCATATGATTTACCAGTAGATTCTTAATAAATTGCAAAGATTCGCTCTCCGGCACGTCAGGGCGTTCAGGCTTTATCCTGGCGCAGCATAAAAACAAAAGGTACGACCTACTTGCCAGTCCCATTATCGGCTTATATGGTGTTGATCCTTCTGGTGCCTTTTTCGGCGCCGATTTTTTCTTCAGGGTTGGTTATGGATGCGAAACAGACGCGGCTTGGGGTTATACTGGCCCTTGCCGCTTATTTTATCTGGGGAATAGCCCCGGCCTATTTTAAGTTTATCGATTATGTTCCGGCCGACGAGATTCTGACGCACCGCGTTATCTGGTCATTTTTCTTTATGGTGGCGCTGGTTTCGCTGGGCCGCCAGTGGAAGAAAGTACGTGCTATTGCGCAAACCCCGGTAAAAGCACTGTGCCTGGCGTTAACGGCAGTGCTGATCGGCGGTAACTGGCTGCTGTTTATCTGGGCCGTGAATAATCACCACATGCTGGAAGCGAGCCTCGGTTATTTTATTAATCCGCTGGTGAACGTGCTGCTGGGCATGCTGTTTCTGGGAGAGCGTTTTCGCCGTATGCAGTGGCTGGCAGTGCTGCTGGCGGTCTGCGGCGTGCTGGTGCAACTCTGGAGTTTCGGCTCACTGCCCATCATTGGCCTGGGGCTGGCGTTCAGCTTCGCCTTCTATGGGCTGCTGCGTAAAAAGATAGCCGTGGATGCCAGTGCCGGTATGCTGATCGAAACGCTGTGGCTGCTGCCGGTCGCTGCAGTCTATCTGTTTGGCTTTGCCGACAGCCCCACCAGCCATATGGGCAATAACTCTCTGTCGCTGAACCTGTTACTGATAGCGGCAGGCATTGTGACCACCGTGCCGCTACTGTGCTTTACCGGCGCCGCCACGCGCCTGCGGCTGTCGACGCTCGGTTTCTTCCAGTATATCGGCCCTACCCTGATGTTCCTGCTGGCGGTGACGTTCTACGGCGAAACACCAGGGGCCGATAAGATGGTCACCTTCGCCTTTATCTGGGCCGCGCTGGCGCTGTTTATTATGGACGCCATCTACACCCAGGGAAGGTTGCGTAAGAGTGCAGCAATCTGAAATGTTAAAGGGCAGGAAGTGGTGGCTTCCTGCCCTTAGTTACGTTTCCGCTATCGTCAGAACAACAGCAACAAATAACGAATCAGCTCCAGTAGCGCAATAAGCGCCCCCAGAACGATGATTGCTTTATCAATCACCCGCTTTTCTCCATGATGGAGTGAGCAATCACCGCTTACCCTTACATTGCCTGTCACAGTGCTGCGCTCAGTTGTTAGATGAATGCGGTCTCACCCCGGCCAGAGTTACCAGCTTCACACCGGGAAAATAAAAAAACCGACCTCACCAGTCGGTTTTTTTATGCCTGAAACGCTTACAGCCAGTTTTTACGTTTGAAGTAAAGATATGGCGCCAGCCCCGCCAGAATCATCAGCACAATCGCTCCTGGATAACCGAAGCTCCAGTGCAGCTCCGGCATAAATTCGAAGTTCATCCCGTAGCTGGATGCCACCAGGGTCGGCGGCAGGAACACCACCGAAACCACCGAGAAGATCTTGATGATGCGGTTCTGATCGATATTGATAAAGCCCATGGCCGCCTGCATCAGGAAGTTCACCTTCTGGAACAGCGACTCATTGTGCGGCAGCAGGGATTCGATATCGCGTAGGATCTCGCGCGCCTGTTCCAGCTGGTTCCCCGGCAGCCGCGTCTTACGCACCAGAAAGTTCAGGGCGCGCTGGGAATCCATCAGACACAGCCGCACCTTCCAGCCGATATCCTCCAGCTCCGCCAGGGTGGAGAGCGCCTCGTCAAACTCATCGCCCTGCCGCTTTTCCATAATGACGCGGCTTAGCTTTTCCAGATCGCTGTAGATGTTTTCTATCTCATCCGCCAACTGCTCCACTTTAGTTTCGAACAGATCCAGCAGCAGTTCGTAAGCGTTGCCATCCATCATCTGCTGGTTACGGGCGCGCATGCGGTAGAGTCGGAAAGCGGGCAGTTCGCGCTCGCGCAGAGTGAACAGGCGATCGTTGCGAATGGTGAAGGCCACCGTCGAGTTACCGGCGTGGTCTTCGGCATCTTCATAAAAGAAGAAGGAGTGGATGTGCAGGCCGTCTTCGTCTTCAAAGAAACGTGCCGATGCTTCAATGTCTTCCAGTTCCGGGCGGGTGGCCAGACTCTGGCCCAACTCGGTCTGTACACGCTGACGCTCTTCGTCTTCCGGTTCGATCAGATCGACCCAGACGGAGTTGTTCAGGGGGGCATCCTCATCCAGTTCCAGACGGGACAGACGGTTTTTTTCCAGTTGAAATGCGCTCAGCATGACCAGAACTCCCAATGCAGAAAATCAGGACAGGTTCGCAGGGCACACAGAAACGGTCACGACATGACCATTCAACGTGACTGACTCAGAGCGACAGGAGGAATAATGGGTCGCCGACAACCGCTAAGGCCATCAGCATATGAGGAAAGCCTTAGGAGTTGTACCTGGATACCAGGTGATTGAGCCAGTATCGACTGGGTGTGTCCAAGGCGAATGTCCTCATAAGTTATAATCGTGCGCGCATGTTACGCCAGCCTCAACAAAGCGTCAACAGACGGATTTATACCGTCTCCAGGCGCGCATAGGCTGCAACCAACCATTTAATCCCCTGCCCCTGAAAGGCCACCTGAATGCGGCTGTGTTCCCCGCTGCCTTCCAGATTAACGATAGTCCCTTCACCGAATTTCGGGTGGCGAACGCGCTGGCCCAGGGTGTAGCCAGTGTCGTTGCTGGTCAGCGGCGTGGTGGTACGCTGGGCCGCGACCGGGCGGCTGACGGTGGCTCGCAGCCGGACTTCTTCCACGCACTCCGGCGGCAGTTCGCCGATAAAGCGCGACGGGCGGTGATAAGCCTCTTTACCGTACAGACGGCGAGTTTCAGCGTAAGTAATGGTCAGTTTCTGCATGGCGCGGGTCACCCCCACATAGGCCAGTCGACGCTCCTCTTCCAGACGGCCGCCTTCATCCAGCGACATCTGGCTCGGGAACATCCCCTCTTCCATCCCGACAATAAAGACCTGCGGGAACTCCAGCCCTTTGGCTGAGTGCAGGGTCATAAGCTGTACGGCATCCTGCCAGGTGTCCGCCTGACCTTCACCCGCTTCCAGCGCGGCATGGGAAAGGAAGGCCTGCAGCGGCAGCAGATCTTCGTCCTCATCCTGATAGCTGAACTGGCGCGTCGCCGTGACCAGTTCCTCCAGGTTTTCAATTCGGGTCTGGCCTTTCTCACCCTTCTCCTGCTCGTACATGATCCACAACCCGGAGTCTTTAATAACCCGGTCAGTCTGAACGTGCAGCGGCATATCCGCCGTTTCCTGGGCCAGGGCGTCAATCAGCTCCATAAAACGCGTCAGCGCCGAGGCGGCGCGGCCAGCCAGAGAGCGTGCCTGCAACAGCTGGCGGCAGGCCTGCCACAGCGTCAGCTGACTGTCGCGGGCGGTCTGACGCACCACGTCCAGGGTACGATCGCCAATGCCGCGGGTCGGGGTGTTAACCACTCGCTCGAAGGCCGCATCATCGTTACGGTTGGCGATCAAACGTAGATAGGAGAGCGCATCCTTAATCTCCTGGCGTTCGAAGAAGCGCATTCCACCGTAGATACGGTAAGGCATACTGCCCTGCAGTAACGCCTCTTCCAGCACGCGCGACTGGGCATTGCTGCGATACAGGATGGCGCACTGGCTGAGCGGGCTGCCCCCCTCCTGCCAGGCCTTGATCCGGTTGACCACAAAGCGGGCTTCATCCAGCTCGTTAAAGGCACAGTAGAGAGAGATCGGTTCACCATCGCTGCCATCGGTCCAGAGGTTTTTCCCCAGACGTCCGGCGTTATGGGCGATCAGGGCGTTAGCCGCACTCAGTATGGTATTGGTGGAGCGATAGTTCTGCTCCAGACGAATGGTCTCAGCGCCCGGGAAATCATTCAGAAAGCGCTGGATATTTTCCACCTGGGCACCACGCCAGCCGTAAATGGACTGATCGTCATCGCCGACGATCATCACCTTGCCGGTATCGCCCGCCAGCAGGCGGATCCAGGCGTACTGAATGCTGTTAGTATCCTGGAATTCGTCTACCAGAATATTGGTGAAACGTTCGCGGTAGTGGTTAAGGATATGCGGTTTGTTCAACCACAGCTCGTGGGCTCGCAGCAGCAGCTCAGCGAAATCCACCAGCCCGGCGCGATCGCAGGCTTCCTGATAGGCCTGATAGACCTTCTGCCAGGTCTGCTCCACCGGGTTGCCATAGCTTTCGATATGCTGCGGGCGCAGCCCCTCATCCTTTTTGCCGTTGATGTACCACATCGCCTGACGCGGCGGCCACTGCTTTTCATCCAGATTCATGGCGCGAATCAGGCGCTTAAGCAGCCGCAGTTGATCCTCACTGTCCAGAATCTGAAAATCCTGGGGCAGACCGGCATCCATATGGTGGGCGCGCAGCAGACGGTGCGCCAGGCCGTGGAAGGTACCGACCCACATGCCCCCCTGACTGGTACCTACCAGCTCACCGATACGGTGGCGCATTTCCGCCGCCGCCTTGTTGGTGAAGGTCACCGCCATAATGGAGTACGGCGAGCAGTTTTCCACCGTCATTAGCCAGGCGATGCGATGCACCAGAACGCGGGTCTTACCACTACCTGCCCCGGCCAGCACCAGCATATTGCTGCGCGATGCGGCCACGGCTTCGCGCTGTTTATCGTTGAGGCTGTCGAGCAGGTAAGAAACGTCCATTGGCACCGCCGAAATAGTGGAAGAAGGTCCGCAGACCCCTGGATTTTTATACAGAGCTGGCTGAATTATATCAGCGCGGTGAGGGATGCCAACCGCGAAATTTCCAGGTGCGGCAGCAATCGGGCATCGCTGGCCCGCATCAGCGAGCGCTGATTAAGGTTGATCCAGCAGGCCTGAACGCCGCTGCGAATCGCCCCCGCCACATCGGTGGTCAGGTCATCGCCCACGTGCAGAATCTGTTCCGGTGCCAGCGCCAGTTTGTCTGCCGCCAGTTGGTACATATCGGCAAAGGGCTTAGCGCGACCGTCTGGTCCAGCCCTCAGTACAAACTGGAAATATCCCCCCAGCCCGAATAGTTCAGGATCGGCATTGCCATTGGTGACAGCCACCAGCGGCCACTTTTCCGCCAGTCGCGCCAGAGTATCAAAGGTCTCCTGGGGGACATCAATGCGACTGCGCCACTGAGCAAAGTTTTCCATCACAGCGTCGGCCCCCCGGGCGGCCGCTTCCGGCGCCAGCCCCGCCTGACGCATCAGGCGTTCAACGGCGCGCCAGCGCCAGCGAGTCACGTCGTGAAAAATATCCGGCTCTTCCTGGCGCAGTTGCTGCCGCAGTTGCAGGAACGCAGGCCCGGAAAGTTTGTTCAGTTCCGGGTGGTAACGGCGGATAAAGTCCAGTGACTCCTGCTCGGTGCGCTGAATCACCGGGCCGTTATCGTAAAGCGTGTCGTCCAGATCGAAGGTTAACGCCGCGATGGGTCCCAGTGGACGATAAAAATGCATCAGTGTTTCCCCCGTTTGGCCCGTGGATGGGCGGCATCATAAACCGCGGCCAGATGCTGGAAATTGAGATGGGTATAGATTTGGGTGGTGGAGAGGTTGGCATGCCCCAGCAGCTCCTGTACTGCACGCAGATCCCCGCTCGACTCCAGCATATGGGTCGCGAAAGAGTGGCGCAGTTTATGAGGGTGCACGTGCGCATTCAATCCCTGTTTCACGCCCCATTCGGCAAAGCGCTTCTGCACATTGCGGGTAGAGATACGTTTACCCTGGCGCGCCAGGAACAGCGCGTCATCTTCCGGCCCGAACAGTTCCCGCAGATCGAGCCAGTGCTCGATCCAGGTGACGGCGCTGCGGCCAATGGGCAGGCGCCGCTCCTTGCTTCCTTTCCCCACCACCCAGACCTCGCCGCTGGCCAGGTCCAGATCTTTCAGGTTCAGATTCACCAGTTCGGAAAGACGCAGTCCGGCGCCGTACATCACTTCCAGCATCGCCCGGTCGCGCACCGCCAGCGGATCGTTGATGTCGATCTCCAGCAGACGGTTAACGTCATCCACTTCGATATTCTTCGGCAAATGGCGTGGCGCTTTCGGCGCCTGAACGCCCCGGGCCGGGTTCGCGGACAATACCCCCTGACCCACCAGCCAGTCCAGCAGGCTACGCAGGGCCGACAGACGCAGCGCAAGGCTGGCGGCCTGTAAACCATCACGACGACTGCTGACCGCCAGTGAGCGTACGGCGGCAACATCGCAGCGCGGCCATTCGTGGATACCGCGCTGTTCCAGCATCCGGACAACAGTCTCCAACTGGCGGCCATAATTGAGTAACGTCATAGGGCTAAGCTGGCGCTCCACTTTCAGGTAGCGCAGGAAGCTATCGACGCCGTTTTGCAAGCTCACAGCCGTTCTATCCAACGCTCAAGCACTGCGGGCAGCATTTGCGCCAGCGCCTGTAACAGCTGCGTTCCCTGCCCGGCCTGGTAATGCTGGGGATCGCGACTGGTAAAGATCACCACGCCGAGATCGCCATCGCGCCCCATCAGGGACATCGCCACCGAGCCTACGGCCATCGACTGAGGCAGCATCACCAGCAGTTCAGGGCCATTTAGCGGCCCCAGATAGTGGCGCTCATCGCCAAAGCGCTGAATACGCAGCGGCTCAAACGCCTGCCGATTAAGTGCCAGATGCGTAAAGCTGGACGGCGCGCCAATGCGCCAGCGTTCGGGGAAGAGTCGGATATGGGCGCCCGCCAGCCCCAGCTCCCGCGCCCAGCGATGCAGGCGATTCAGAAGCTCCTCCAGGCTGTCGGCGGAAGCCAACCTTGCCTGCAGGGTCAGCAAGCTGGAAAACAGCCCTTCATTGACGCTGGCCTGCTCCATCAGCAGGCCGATGTTCTGTTCCAACTGGCCGATATAGTTGCGCGCCCGGGCCATATGCCACTCCACCAGCGACACGGTACCGCGCACCGGATGCGGCACCCGCATCTGTTCGACCTGGTGGGCATTGCGAATAAAGAAATCAGGATGGCGCAACAGGTATTCGCTTACCGCGCTGTCGTCCAGTTCCGTCAGGCTCTCCTGCTGTTCACCGGCGTTCTTCATAGGTGTATGAATCCATCGTAAACATGGGTCGCCGGCCCGGTCATGTACAGTGCATTACCGGGCCCTTTCCAGGCGATATCGAGCCGCCCGCCGGGCAGATCGACACGTACCTGTTCGTTTAATAAACCTTGTTGAATTCCGACTGCGACCGCCCCACAGGCGCCGCTGCCGCAGGCCTGGGTTTCGCCAGCGCCACGCTCATACACCCGCAGGCGAATGTGCTGACGGCTGACCACCTGCATAAAGCCGATGTTGGCGCGTTCGGGAAAGCGTTCATGGCTCTCCATCGCCGGTCCCAGGATTTCAACCGGCGCGCTATCCACATCATCCACCGGAATGACCGCATGGGGATTGCCCATGGAGACCACTCCACACAGCACCGTCTGTTCGGCGGCGCGCATTATGTAGGTTTTCTCCGCTTTATTGGCGCGAAACGGCACCTGGGCAGGCTCGAAATCCGGCTCGCCCATATTGACCCGCACCAGCTCGTTCTCGGTAACGCTTAGTACCATGCGTCCTTTGGCGGTACTGACCCGGATATCCCGCTTATTGGTCAACCCTTTCAGGCGCACGAAACGGGCGAAACAGCGAGCGCCGTTGCCGCATTGAGCCACTTCGCTGCCGTCTGCGTTAAAGATCCGATAGTGAAAGTCGAGATCGGGATCGTAGGGGGGTTCCACCACCAGCAGTTGATCGAACCCCACACCCAGATAACGATCCGCCAGACGGCGGATCAGCTCAGGGGAGAAAAAGACATTCTGCGTTACCGCGTCGACGACCATAAAGTCGTTGCCAAGGCCATGCATTTTGGAAAACTGCATTCTCTGCTCCATTTAGCGCGGTGACGACATTAATCAGTAGATAACCTGGGTCGGACCATCGCCCGTTGCGCGATCGTTGCGATCGGGAACGGTGGACTGGATCGTCTGTTCTTCCTGCTGCGGCTGCGCGGTTTGTTGGGGGTTTTCAGTCGCTTTTTTCTCTTCCGGAGGAAAATAGAGCGGCCCCTTCAGGCCACAGCCCGTCAGGGTAAACAGTGCCAGCCCTACGGCCAGCGGACAGAAAATCTTTTTCATTCCTGGGTGCCTGTCGTTTATACGTTCTGCTGTCTATCATCGCAGGTGACCACTGAAAAGCAACACCCTTTTACTGGCAAGGTATAACGTCAGGCGGTTTCTATCATCGGTCATTCCTCTTATACTGCCGACAGTACACAAAACGGAAAGCGAATATGAATGACAGCGAATTTCACCGCCTGGCCGACGGTCTCTGGAGAACGATTGAAGAGCATCTGGACGACTGGGACGGCGACAGCGATATCGACTGCGAGATTAACGGCAGCGTGCTGACACTGAGTTTTGAAAACGGCAGCAAAATCATTATTAACCGGCAAGAGCCGCTGCATCAAGTGTGGCTGGCGACCAAAGCGGGCGGCTACCACTTCTCGCGACAGGGCGATACCTGGATTTGCGATCGCAGCGGCGAGCCGTTCTGGAAGTTACTGGAAGAAGCCTGCACTGCCCAGGCAGGCGAAGCAGTGCGTTTTAATCAGGACTGATACTGCTGCACCAGCGGCGGTGCTGGCGGCGTACGGGAATCATCCTCAGGCGGAACCGATGCCGTCGCCGTCCGGACGGACTGGGAGCGGAAAGGGATCACCTGCTGGTGCCCGTCCACCTTCACAATCTGGTAGAACTGCGGCAGATTGAAGTTGATAAAGCTTGAGCCGTAAGTGAAGCGATCGTGGGAAGAAGAGTAGAAGCGGCTAACGTCGCGCACCAGCTCCTCTTTGTTGCCTTCGCAGTGATGATAGGCTTCAGCCCGGTTACTCTCATCCAGAATATAGATGTTAAAGCCTTCCCGGTCGTGACTCTCTTCAAAGAAGAACTGAATAATCCCTTCGCTGGCAAAACCATCCACCACCGACGGTAGCTGTACGTGATGCGTTTCGACCTGCATCGACAGTCCGTGCAGTTTGTTATTGGAAATCGCACCGTAAAACTCTACGGCATTTTCCAGTTTCTGGACCGATACATTCAGGCGTTCAAAGAACAGTCCCCAAGTCTGGCCCGCCACCCGCAGCGCTTTGAAACGCCCGGCTTCCTGACGGGTACTGGTCAGACGCAGCTCAATACATTCCGAAACCAGCTGCTGAACCCGGGTGCGGATCAGACCGCGCAGATGCTGGCTGTAACAGAAAACCTCTACGCTATCCGGCGGCGCAGCATCCTGATGCATTTTGCCAAGGATGGTTTTCAGCGCCTCAATCATCGCCTGCTCGCCGTTGAAGTGCAGGGTTCGCACCTCATTCCAGGAGTTGCGGTACAGCAGATCGACGCTGCCCACCAGGCACTGCTGTTGCTGACCAAAACTGAAAATATCCAGCTTACGGAAGTCAAAATGCACGACCCGATCGCGGAATGCCGCCGTCGGGTCATATTCCAGGTTGACGATTATCGCCAGGTGACGAATTTCACAGGGACTGTACAGCGCTTTGGCCGTAGGCGCAGGCAGACGCAACGGGAAGTGGCTGGAAACATCCGCCACCATCTCCTGCAGCTTCGGCAGGTCACACACCTCATTGCCTTTAATAAACAGCCGGGTTCGGGAAGTCAGCAACCCGTTGAACCAGGCCCAGGCCACCAGCTTATTCAGGTAACGGTTATACTCCAGCGGCTGATGGCTGATAATCGAGTCCATGTTCGGCGCGCGGTTGTACAGATACCAACCGGTGCGATTGGCGCGGCCTGGGGGCACATAGATAAAAGTCAGATTAGGCTCTGAAAGATCCGGCGAGATCTGCGGGTTCACCAGGGTGACCTTGCCCGGCAGCGCCTCAAAGGCCGCATAAAGCTTACGGGTCAGTACGCCAATATCCTGTGGACTGGCGCTGACGCTCAGATTATTACGGCGCGCGAAACGGATCAGATTACGGTAGCTCTGCATCATGGCATCGAGCAGTTCGTTGTGCGCTTCACGCACCCGATCGATCTTCCAGTTAGCGCGGTTATCCAGAATCGCCAGCCGCGTTTCATCCCAACCCCAGGCTTTCACCAACTGAGTCAGCACTTCACGACGCCAGCCCACACAGGCCCGCTCGCGGGTCAATTTTTCACACACCTTCAGATAAAAGCAGCGGCGCACCAAATCCAGCCGCGCCTCATCGTTTATCTGGGTCAGATAGTGCGTGACCCGCTCCAGCATCATGCAGTAGGGATCCAGACCAAAACAAACAATCTCACCGTCATGCAGGCGCTGCTTCATATCTTCCGCCAGCAGGCCGGTATTGGGGTATTCCCAGGAGTATGCCTCCAGCAGCAGCGTTTTCAGCACCGCTTTATAAGGCGAGTCGATGCTCTTATAGAGCTGCCACAGGCTGGCGCCGAAGTACTCTTCGGCAGACAGCGAACTCAGTCCGCCCAGATCGAGCCATTCGTTAGGCGTCAGTACTCCCTGGGCGTAGAGCGTCATCACGTAATCGTCGTAGTGCTCTTCCTGATCGACCGGCACCATATTCCACAGAATACGCTTGCCCGCCATTCGGACCGCGGTACGGTAAAATTCATCAAGCAACAGGATATGCTGCGTTGAACCACAGTCTTCGCCACCCAGACTGCCGCTCTCGTTATGGCGGAAGCGGTTCTCATCAATCAGAAAGAAGCTGACTTCCACCCCCATTGAGGCGGCCCAGCTTTCAAGCAGGCTACATTTACGCTGCAGCAGCTGGCGCTCTTCGTTATCCAGCCAGGCCTGGTGGCAGACCCAGATATCAAGATCCGACGAACAGCTCTGGCCGACCGACGAGGTGCTGCCCATGGAGTAGATACCGGTGATCGGCAGTTCACCGTTCGGTGTCCGCAATTCCGGCAGCCCACGACGCTCTTCAAGCTGTTTCAGGTAATGCTGTTGGGTTTCATCAGGCGTGTAGAGGCAGATGCCACAGGGAACGTTACCGTCGAGATAACCCGGCATCAGCGGATGGTGATAGTGCAACAGACCAGGCAGCAGACTATAGACCTGCTGGAAAGCAGATCCCTGAGCTGCCAGTGCGCGGTCCACGCGCAGCTGATTGATGGCATCCAGCCTCTGTTTCAGAGTCTCAATATAGAGGTACAAGACGTATCGCCTGATTGTTCAGTATTTTGAAAAGATCGGTCCCGCTCGCCACCGTTATGTTTATGGTTAGTCAGGTGGACAATTGCTGGAAACGTGATCAATTTAACACCTTGCCGGTTGACCGTAAAGAAAGATGCACTACACCAAGTGTAGCATCAAAAGCCCGGCTTATTTTCCGTTATCAGTTTTGCGCTCCTTTCCCCCAGCCTGACCGTAAACTGACAGCATTCCACTAACAATGATAGGATGGTCAACAGACGATCATTACGGTAACAAGCAATGGTAGACAAAGTATTAAGAATTGCCACCCGGCAGAGTCCGCTGGCGCTATGGCAGGCACAATATGTCAAGGAGCGCCTTGAGGCGAGCCATCCAGGACTCAGCGTTGAGCTGGTGCCAATGGTGACGCGCGGCGATATTATTCTCGACACGCCGCTGGCCAAAGTGGGCGGCAAGGGACTGTTTGTCAAGGAGCTGGAGCTGGCTCTGCTGGAGAAGCGCGCAGATATCGCCGTGCACTCCATGAAGGATGTACCAATAGAATTCCCGGCGGGGCTTGGCCTGGTCACGATCTGCGAGCGCGGCGATCCGCGCGACGCCTTCGTCTCCGGGCGCTATGCCAGCCTGGATGCGCTACCGCCCGGTAGCTATGTGGGCACCTCCAGCCTGCGCCGTCAGTGTCAGTTGATGGCACAGCGTCCGGATCTTAACGTGCGTTCGCTACGCGGCAACCTCGGCACCCGCCTCGGTAAGCTCGATGCCGGCGACTATGACGCCATTATTCTGGCCGTGGCGGGCCTGCAGCGCCTGGAGATGGAAGAACGCATCCGCAGCCCCCTGACGCCGGAAGAATCACTACCGGCAGTAGGCCAGGGCGCCGTTGGCATCGAATGTCGGCTGGACGATGCCTGGACCCGCAAATTACTGGCGCCGCTCAACCACGAAGAAACCGCCATCCGGGTTACCGCCGAACGCGCGATGAACACCCGCCTGGAAGGAGGTTGTCAGGTACCGATCGGCAGCTATGCTGAATTGCATGACGGTAAACTTTGGTTACGGGCGCTGGTCGGCTCGCCGGATGGTAAGCAGATGGTGCGCGGCGAACGTCGCGGTCGCCCGGAAGATGCCGAAGCGATGGGGATCTCGCTTGCCGAAGAGCTACTGGATAACGGCGCCAGGGAGATCCTGGCCGATGTCTATGACGGAGATGCCCCTGCATGAGGATTCTGGTCACCCGCCCCTCCCCCGACGGAGAGGCTTTAGTCAGCCGTCTGCGCGCGATGGGGCTGGTGGCCTGGAGTTTTCCGCTGATCGAATTTTCGCCGGGTCGTGAGCTTTCCCGTCTACCCGACTATCTGAACGCGCTGCGCCCGGGCGATCTTGCCTTTGTTCTCTCCCGCCATGCGGTGGAATATGCCCATGCCACGCTTTCCCGGCAAAGCATGCGCTGGCCTGCGCAGGCGGCATGGTTTTCCATTGGTCGCTCCAGCGCGCTGGCCTTGCATAAAGTCAGTAGTCTGCCGGTAAATTATCCGCGCGATCGGGAAATCAGCGAAGTCTTGCTACAATTACCTGAATTACAAGATATAAAAGGTAAGCAGGCGCTGATACTACGCGGTAACGGCGGGCGTGAGCTACTGGGGGATACACTACGCCAGCGCGGTGCTCAGGTAACGCTGTGCGAATGCTACCAGCGCTGCCCCAAACAGTATGATGGCGCGGAAGTTGCCTGGCGCTGGCAAAACCTGGAGATCGATACCCTGGTGGTCACCAGCGGCGAAATGCTGCGCCAGCTCTACGCGCTGGTGCCGGAATGGTATCGTAATAACTGGTTACTGAACTGCAGGCTAATTGTTGTCAGTGAACGTCTGGCCACCCATGCCAGAGAATCAGGCTGGCGGGATGTCAGCATCGCAGATAACGCCGACAACGATGCGCTGCTGCGCGCGTTATGCCCAACCTGAAGGGCCGTATCGGGCTCTTCCCGAAATAAAGGTGCCCGCAGGATACGGGTAGACAACAACACTGAGAAGAATGGGACTAATAATGACGGAACCAAAAGAATCCTCCGCCAGGGTTGAAGAAGCCACGCCAGACGTGGAGACGCCGGTGCAAACTCAGCCACAGGAGAAGCAAAAACGTGGCACGGGCGTTGGCATTACGCTCAGCGTTATTGCTATCGCCATTGCTCTGGCTGCCGGTGCCGGGCTCTATACCTGGAACAAACGACAGGCCGCCAGCCAGACAGCCAGCACCCAAACCCTGGCCGCTCAGGTCACCGCCCTCCAGCAGCAGCTGGCGCAACAAAAAACCGAGCTGGATTCCCGACTTCAGCAGCAGCAGAGCAGTCTGGACGCCGCACAGCAGCGTGAGCAGATCATGGCGAAAACGCTGGAAGAGACCCGTGAAAAGATGGCCTCTATCACTGGCGGCGATGCGAATAACTGGTTGCTGGCCGAAGCCGATTACCTGGTCAAACTGGCCGGACGTAAGCTGTGGAGCGATCAGGATGTCGCGACCGCCGCTGCGCTACTGAAAAACGCCGACGTCAGCCTTGGACAAATGAACGATCCCAGCCTGATCGCCGCACGTCGCGCGTTGAACAGTGATATCGCCAGCCTGTCCGGCGTATCGCAAATCGATTTCGACGGCATTATTCTGCGCGTTAACCAGCTGTCTAACCAGGTGGATAACCTGCGTCTGGCCGACAACGACAGCGATGACGCTCCCATGGATGCCGACAGCCGCGAGATTTCCGGCTCCCTGAGCGAATGGCGCCAGAATCTGACCCGCAGCTGGCATAACTTTATGGACAGCTTTATTACCATCCGCCGTCGCGACGCCACCGAAGTTCCGCTGCTGGCGCCGAACCAGGATGTCTACCTGCGCGAGAACATCCGTTCCCGCCTGCTGGTTGCGGCTCAGGCCGTACCGCGCCACCAGGACGAGGTCTACAAGCAGTCGCTGGAGACCGTTGCCACCTGGGTACGCGCTTACTACGATACCAACGATGCCGCGACCAAAGGCTTTCTGGCCGAGCTGGATGCGTTAAGCCAGCAGAGTATCGCTATGGAACTGCCCGAATCGCTCGCCAGCCAGCCGGTGCTGGAAAAATTGATGCGCCAGCGGGTCCGTAATCAGATGGCGCCGTCGGATAACGGTCAGCCAGCCGCAGCCGGGAACAGTGCATCCCAGACAGAACAGCAGGGAGAGTAATCAATGATAAAAGTTCTGCTGCTGTTTCTGCTGCTGATCGCCGGGATCGTTATCGGTCCCATCTTTGCCGGCCATCAGGGATACGTACTGATTCAGACCGAAAGCTGGAACATTGAGACCAGTATCACCGCCCTGACCATTATGCTGCTCGTTCTGGTCGCGGCGCTGTTTATTGTGGAGTGGATACTGCGGAGAATCTTCCGCACCGGTGCGCGTACCCGCGGCTGGTTCCTGGGTCGCAAGAGCAAGCGCGCCCGTAAGCAGACCAGCCAGGCGCTGCTCAAACTGGCGGAAGGCGACTACCAGCAGGTGGAAAGATTGCTGTCTAAGCATGCTGAACACGCTGAGCAACCGGTGGTTAACTATCTGCTGGCCGCCGAAGCGGCCCAACAGCGCGGCGATGACGCCCGCGCCAGCCAGTATCTCGACAATGCGGCCAGTCTGGCGGAAGACTCCCCGATTCCAGTAGAGATCACCCGGGTTCGCCTGCAACTGGCACGCAATGAGGATCACGCCGCGCGACACGGTATTGATAAGCTGCTGGAGATCGCCCCGCGCCATCCCGAGGTGCTGCGTCTGGCCGAACAGGCTTATATCCGTACCAGCGCCTGGAGTTCGCTGCTGGACATCATCTACCCGATGGAAAAAGCAGGCGTGGGCGATGAAGCACACCGCGCCGCACTGGAAGAACGCGCCTGGATTGGGCTGATGGATCAGGCCATGGCGGAACAGGGCAGCGACGGTCTGAAACGCTGGTGGCAAAATCAGAGCCGTAAGACCCGGCATCAGCCGATGCTGCAGGTGGCAATGGCCGAACACCTGATTCAGTGCGACGACCACGAGACGGCCCAGAAAATAATTCTGGACGGTGTGAAGCGCCAGTATGACGAGCGCCTGGTGATGCTGATGCCGCGCCTGAAGACCGCAACGCCGGAAGAGGTGGAGAAAGTCCTGCGTCAGCAGATTAAGACCCATGGAGATCGTCCGCTGCTGTGGAGCACCCTGGGGCAGATGCTGATGAAGCACGGCGAATGGAAAGAGGCCAGCCTGGCCTTCCGCGCCGCGCTGAAGCAGCGCCCCGATGCCTTCGACTACGCCTGGCTTGCCGATACCCTGGATCGCCTGAAAATGCCTGAAGAGGCAGCAACCATGCGCCGCGATGGCCTGTTGCTGTCGCTGAAAAAAGAGGCCGATATCTGACCCTTGTCAGACATCAAAAAGGCGACATGTTGTCGCCTTTTTTATTGCCTGTGACCCATCCTGAAGTATGAAGCAGATTCTGCAAAATAATTTGGGTTGCAGGAAGGCGGCAAGCGCGCAAGTCCCCGGGAGCATAGCCCACTATGTGACCGGGGTGCGTAAGCGCAGCCAATGCATCTGCAGCCCAAAGTATGAAGTAGAAAAAAATACCCGCCGGAGTGGCGGGTACTAAAACAGGTCTGTTTGACAACATAAAAGGTGCTTCACTCAACGTTGTGTCCATGATGTTTGATGAGGCAGCCAGGCTGCGACATCTGCAGGTGGACGATAAGCACCACAAATGGCTCTGCATCATTCCAGGGTTTATGAGGCCAGATGGCGAACATAAGAAAGGGAATGAGCATCTACCCTGTAATTATTGCACGTATCATGCCAGGTGCAAATACCCCTTAAAATACAAGGGGCCACGCCATTAGCATTGATGTTGTCTTCAAGGTCAACATAAAACTGTCGCCCCAGGGAGACAGTTATCAGCATTCAGGGAATAGTCTTTATAAATCATTAAAATAAATGTCTTACTTCGACGACACCCACAATCAATCTTGTCGTTATGCAACGACAAATGCCGCCACGACGGAAGCACGCGCTGATATGCGGCGCATAAAACAATCACTGGAGAAATTTAAGAGGGGGGCAGAAAACAAAAAAGCAGGCTTTAAGCCTGCCTTCCGCACGAAGCGGAGTGGTCGGCGAGAGAGGATTCGAACCTCCGACCCACTGGTCCCAAACCAGTTGCGCTACCAGGCTGCGCTACTCGCCGAAATACTGCCGTTTTGCTTCTTGTTCAGAAAGAAGTCAGGGTGTGGTGCGAGGGGAGGGACTTGAACCCTCACGTCCGTAAGGACACTAACACCTGAAGCTAGCGCGTCTACCAATTCCGCCACCTTCGCATAACCACTAAATAGATGGGGTGGCTAATGGGACTCGAACCCACGACAACTGGAATCACAATCCAGGGCTCTACCAACTGAGCTATAGCCACCACTGTATTTCTTTCTCACGCGGTATAATCCTACCACCGCAGCTCAAGCGCCTGGGTTAAATGGCGCGCCCGACAGGATTCGAACCTGAGACCTCTGCCTCCGGAGGGCAGCGCTCTATCCAGCTGAGCTACGGGCGCGTAGCGCCGTTGCGGAGGGGAATACTACGGACTTCGCGTCCTGCTGTCCATATGTTTTTTTAATAAAATGCGCGTTTGGTTATGCTTTGCACACTACGCTGATTAACTGTTCCGTTTCACCGATTCAACATGGCGACCAAGCCCAAAAACCCGGTACGCCAGGGTCACCCCCGCCAGAAACAGTCCCCCGACAATCAGCGACATACGGGTATCTTCGTTGATTCCCATCCCCACCAGCACACACAGTAGAAACGCCATGGTTAACCAGTTCGACCACGGGAAAAAAAGCGAGCGGAACGGATGGCTGGCCATCGCTTCACGGTGTACCCGGCGAAACCGCAGCTGGCTTATCAGAATCACAAACCAGGGTACCATTCCCGGCAAGACGCTGGCGCTATAGACATACACGAATACCCGCTGCGGATTAGGAATAACGTAGTTCAGACCCGATCCTACCAGCAGAATTACAATTGAGACGGCCACCCCCATAACCGGCACGCCATTCTTCGACACCTTCGCCATACCGGACGGTAGCTGACGATTCTTCGCCAGGGCAAACAGCATCCGGCCGCAGCTATACATTCCGCTGTTACAACCCGACAGCGCCGCTGTCAGTACCACAAAGTTGATAATCCCGGCTGCCGCCGTGATACCGATTTTCGCAAAGGTCAACACAAAGGGGCTGCCGCTATCACCCAGCTCATTCCACGGGAAGATGGTGATCACCACAAAGATAGCGCCCACATAGAAGATCAGAATACGCCACAGCACCTTCCCTACCGCGCTGCGCAGCGTTACCTGAGGGTTCTTCGCTTCACCGGCAGTAATACCGATCAGCTCCACCCCCTGATAGGAGGCCACCACGATACAGAGCGCGGTCAGAAAACCTTTCCAGCCGCCGGCAAAGAAACCGCCGTGCTCCGTCAGATTGCCAAAACCGGTGGCATGACCGCCATTGCCGAAACCAAAGAAGATAACGCCCAGCCCTACCACGATCATCACAATAATGGTGGTCACTTTAATCATGGCAAACCAGAACTCGATTTCCCCGTACAACCGTACCGCCGCCAGATTGGCCAGCGCCACCAGTCCTACGGCCAGCAATGCCGGTAACCACTGGGGCAATTCAGGGAACCAGTACTGAACATAAACGCCGATGGCGGTGATTTCGGAAATCCCCACCGCCATCCACATAAACCAGTAGGACCACGCCGTCAGATAGCCAAAGAAAGGATTCATATAGCGATGCGCATAGACGGCGAAAGAGCCGGTCACCGGCTCCAGAAACAGCATTTCGCCCATCGAGCGCATAATGAAGAAAACAAAAATCCCGGCGAGAATATAGGCCAGCAAAACGGAAGGACCCGCCCACTTAAGGGTGCTTGCGGACCCCATAAACAGGCCTACGCCAATGGTGCCCCCAAGGGCGATCAATTCAATATGTCGAGCTTCCAGGCCGCGCTGGAGCTCGGGTTTCTTTTCAGCCATAGTTCCCTCGAATGGTGTTTGCAATCAGCCCGGTATCACACCGGTTATTATTATGATGAGTGCGCTTTTCCCGTCACCACGCAAGGTAGCGGCCGACGGGCGGGCGTCATGATTTCCTGTTTTTTGCCAAATAGCAAACCGGATATTGCCGGGAAGGGAAGCGGCAACCGCCTGCGAATGCCGGCTCTGCTGGAATAAGAATCAAAGGCGGCCGCTGTAATGCCAGGCAAGATAACGCAACAGACGCAGCTGACGCTTAATGCGGGAAGGCTGACTGACCAGCCGGTACAGCCACTCCAGCCCCAGGTTCTGCCAGCCTTTTGGGGCACGTTTTACATGGCCGGTAAAGACATCATAGGTTCCCCCTACCCCCATATAGAGCGCCTGAGGATACACCTGGCGACACTCGCGCATCACAATCTCCTGACGCGGCGATCCCATGGCGACGGTAACCAACTGGGCACCGCTGTCCCGCACCCGTTCAAACAGCGCCTGGCGCGACTCGGACTTAAAATAACCGTCCTGACTACCCACAATATTCACGCCCCAGCGGCTGCGTAGCTGTTCACAGGTTTGCGCCAGCACCTGGGGCTGCCCGCCAATCAGAAACACCGGGGTGCCTTCTCTACCGGCCTGGGCCATCAATGCTTCCCAGAGATCGGCTCCGGCTACCCGGTTTACCTCAGCATTGGGATATTTCTTGCGGATGGAGCGCACCACGCTGATGCCGTCGGCGTACTTAAACTCCGCCTCGTTAATTAACTCATGCACCAGCGGATCGCGTTCTGCTGTCAGGATTTTCTCGGCGTTAATCGCCACCAGGGTTCCCTGCCGTAGCCCGGTATCGGTATGCAGATAATCCAGTGCATGTGCCATATTACGCCAGCCCAGCAGCCTCATGCCGCGTATGGTATAAACCGGCGCCTGTGTCCGTTCACTCATCTTGCGTTACTTATCCGTTTGTGTATAAAGCGCGTTCCGGGATGCCGCCGTGCGCTCACGGACCAGCCCAACTCGCTCGAAGGCTTTGAATAACAGCCGGGCAAGCCACAGGCATAATCCAAAGACCAACATAAAAAAGACCACCCGCGAAACAAAGGCATCCAGCCCCTCACGCGCCAGCACGATCATATTAAAGATGGCGCCGAAGCAAAAGCTGTGCAGTATCGCCGCCTTATAGCGATTATCCGTCCGGTTCCCCAGCTCATAGAGCCAGTCGAACCATTTGATAATCAGCCCCACCACCACGGCACCCGGTACGATAAGCCAGTAACCGCCCATTACCAGCAGCGAACCGATAAGCGTGGGAGAAATCGCCAGCCCCGAGTGGTTGTTCAGCACTTCCCAGGTAAAGTAGTTGGCGCTGTTCAGCACGGCAGCAGGACGCCCCGGCCACAGCCAGGAAGGAATAAAGACATAAAAGTCGCGCACGATGGGCGCCAGCCCCTGGAAATCGATCTTATCGTAGTTCTGGATCAGCAGCGCCAGGTTCTCCCAGGGCGAGAAGGTATCGCGCGTCAGATACAGGAAGGTATAAAACGCTTCGTCGCCGCTCACGTCCAGACCATAGCGCTTTAGCGCCAGCCAGAACATCCCGACTATGCCCAGCACGCCAGCGCATGCCAGCATCCACAGCGAGATCCAGCCGCGCAGAATGCCAATAAACAGGAAGATGGCGAAAGCGATAATAATATTGGCACGCGTGCCGCCCACCAGCGCGTAGGTCAGCAGACCAAACGCCACGGTACACACCAGAAACCCCAGCCAGGCGCTTTTACTCTGACGCAAAAAATAGAGCACCAGCATGGCCGGAATAAAGAAGTAGAAGAAGCGTTTAAGCGCCACGCCCGCCACCTGGCTTGAGAAAATCTCGCTGTAGGAGTGCAGTCGGAACAGCAGAAAACCGTTGAGCATAAAAAAGAGCACGACGCTGGCCAGCGCCACCGTCAACAGCAGCAGGAAGGTGAGCTGCGCTTCGACCCGATTGATATTGAGCCGTTCCGGCCGGTTGCGCTCCGCGACAGCCGATCGCAGCCGGGTTTTATAGGCGGTGTAATAGACGGCATAGAAACACCCAGCGGTCAGCAGAGCCTGCTGAAGCGCCTGGGCAGGAAGCACCTCCACGTTAAAGCGGAACACCAGCGTCATCGTTAACGGGAAGCCGAAATAGAACGTCAACAGGAACAGCAGTGAAAAGAAAACATTAAAATTAAAACGCACCCGGCGAAACTCGCGCCAGGTCACGGTACCAATAAACAGCACGGAGGCAAGCCAGATAATCATCAGACCGCCAGACTGCAGCAAACTCATGCCTTCTCTTCTCCTGATGCCACTCGCAACGCCCGCATCCAACCATCAAGGTAGTTGGGGCTAAAAAAAGTGATGCCGTTCTTATCCACACTTTTCAACTGGCGCTGCGCCTCGCGCACCACCGACTCATTAAGCGTATCACCGGTAAACAGAACCGGAATCTGCTGCTCCACCATATCCTGCCAGAAGGGATTCTTCCGGCTCAGAACGCAGGGGATCCCCGCCTGAATAAGCAGACAGAGTGTGCCTATCCCCTGCTGGCGCTCAAAGATGAAATAACCCAGATCACACTTTCGAAGCAGCGTCAGATAGGCGTCGAATGCCAGCCGATCGCGCAATATCTCCAGGCGGTCGGGACTGAACAGCTGACTTCCCGCTCGCTGTACCTCATCGATATACGCCTGATTGCCCTCGGGGTAGCCCATAGGCACCACCACACGGGCCCGATCGCCGAAGCGTTGATGGATCTCACGCAACGCCTCAACGTGTTGATTGCTGCGATCGCCGGAATTTCCCACCAGGATCTGCACAAAATCCCGCTGATTCTTCTCATTATCCAGATTGTTGAGGGACGGGTCCATCCGGGTGGGAAAATAGAGCAGTTCACCCGCCACCTGCGGATAGCGCTGGTGAAAATAGTTAAGATCGCCGCGGGTAGCGAATACCCGCCCAACCCGGCGCTGTGCCAGACGCCGCAGGCGGTAGAACAGCCGGAACTTCAGACTGGCGGAAACTTCATAAAGATCGGCGCCCCAGATATGCCAGTTAAACTGCGCCGGTTTAATGCCGCCCCACAGCAGTGCCAGCCACAGCGACTGATTAAACTGGCCATGGAACAGAAAGCGCTGGCGGCGATCGCGCCGTGCACGGGCAGTTACCGCCTGGGCCAGCGCCTTTTTCGTGGGGAATACCTCAATCGCAAGCGACGGATACGCTGCCATCAGCCCGGCATCGTCGGAAACTACCATAAAGCGCCGCCCCTGCTCCGACGCCGCCTGCGTCTGTTGAAAGAAACTGAGTACGGTATGGTTGTGGTGCGGGATGTTCGATCCCAGCACGTGAATCAGTGTCGTCATACGCGGTTACGCCACCAAAGAAATCCCAGACAGCACAGGGAGAACCAGACAATATAGGTCGCCATATAGGCCTGAGCGGCGCCCAATGCGCCATGCTCCGGTATCAGCCAGCGGGAGAAACCGGTCAACAGCGCGAACTGGCTGATTTCCGCCAGGATGTAGAGCCGCAGCGAGGCCTTCGCAATAATCAGATAGCCAAAGACATAAGCGCCGACCTTCAGTACGTCCCCCACCAGTTGCCAGGCGAACAGGTCACGCATAGCGGTAAACTTTGCCGAAAAGAGCAGCCAGATGGCGAAATCGCGCAGAACCCAGACCCCGAATCCCACCAGAGCCACCGCGGGCAGGACAAAACGCAATGCCCGACCAATTTCGCGGCTGATATCCGCCTTCGCCGTCAGCCTTGAGAGCGTCGGCAGCAGGTAAACGCTAAACGAGGCGGTAATAAACTGCAGCCAGGCGTCGGAGATGCTACTCACCCCCTGCCATATCCCGACCGTATCCCAGCCATAGCGTACCGCCAGCAGGTTACGCATCATCACATAAGCCACCGGCATGGTTACCGAGGTCATCAGCGCCATAAAGGTGAACTTGCTGAGGTTAGCCGCCGTTTCTCTGTCCCAGCAGGGTTTCAGATAGCTCAGCGGCAGATGGCGGCGGCGATGCAGGATAATCGCGCCGGGAATCACCACCAACGCAGGCACCAGCGCCAGACCCAGCAGCGCACCGGGATATCCCCCCAGACGCCAGCTTGCCAGCCACGCCAGAACCCCGATCAGGCTTCCCAGAATCAACGCCAGCGCATTACCGGCTGCATCACGAAACCCCTTGATAATCGCCAGCGACAGGTTTGCCCAGGCGATTCCTAACTGAACCAGCGCCACCAGTCGTACCAGCCCCTGATAGTCCCGCTGGCCGAACAACCCCTGACTGATGGGGCCAGACGCCAGCACAAATATCAGCGCCAGCAGAGTTGAAAAGCCCAGCACCATCGCCGAGGAGGTCCCCACCACCAGCCGAAGACGCTGTGAATCATCCAGATACTGGGCGACATACTTAGTGACGCCGTTAAAAATACCGGCACCGGCCAGTACGCCCAGCACCGTGACCAACTGGCGGAAATTCCCCGCCATCCCGACACCGCCGGGGCCGTAGGCTACCGCCAGCAGTTTCACCACCAGCAAACCCGCGCCGATCTTGACCAGCGTGGACGCCGCGGTCCACACCGAAGCCCGTGCCAGCGACATCAGGCGAAGTAGCTCTGCAGCGAATTGATCACCGTACGCTGATTGGTCGCGCTCAGATTATAGAAGAGCGGCAGGCGCAGCAGGCGCTCACTCTGGGAGGTGGTATAACGGTCTTCGCCGTGAAATCTTCCGAACGCTTCGCCCGCCGGGCTGCTGTGTAGCGGGATATAGTGGAATACTGCCAGGATTTCCGCCTCTTTCAGCCAGCTAATTAACCGACTGCGATCGTCGGCATCGCGCAGCTTTATGTAAAACATATGGGCGTTATGCATGCAGTCAGCAGGCAGGGTCAGCAGCTCAATGCGGCCTTTATCTGCCAGCGGTAGCAATGCGTCATAGTAGTTCTGCCACAGCGCCAGGCGCTGCTGATTGATGCTCTCCGCCGCTTCAAGCTGCCCCCACAGATAGGCAGCCTGAAGATCCGCCATCAGGTAACTGGAGCCGATATCGCGCCAGGTATATTTATCCACCTGGCCACGGAAGAACTGGCTGCGGTTAGTGCCCTTTTCACGAACGATCTCCGCGCGTTCTACCAGCGCCGGGTCGTTGACGAGCGTCGCTCCACCCTCGCCGCCTGCGGTGTAATTCTTGGTTTCATGAAAGCTGTAACAGCCGATATGGCCGATGGTTCCCAGTGCCCGGCCTTTATAGCTGGCCATGACGCCCTGAGCGGCATCTTCTACCACCCACAGCTTATGCTCGCGGGCGATACGCATAATGGTGTCCATTTCACAGGCCACGCCGGCATAGTGAACCGGCACGATGACCCGGGTTCGTTCGGTGATCGCCGCTTCAATTTTGGTTTCATCGATATTCATGGTATCCGGGCGGATATCCACAAAGACGATGCGCGCGCCGCGCAGTACAAAGGCATTAGCGGTGGAAACAAAGGTGTAGCTCGGCATAATCACTTCATCGCCGGGCTGAATATCGAGTAACAGCGCTGCCATCTCCAGCGAGGCAGTGCAGGACGGGGTCAGTAATACCTTAGCGCTGCCGAAGCGCTGCTCCATCCACTGCTGGCAGCGGCGGGTAAAGCCGCCGTCGCCGCACAGCTTACCGCTGCCCATCGCCGACTGGATATAGTCGACCTCTGTCCCCACGACCGGAGGTGCGTTAAACGGAATCATTTTCTCACCTGTATAACCAGTAAGCGGTGCTCTCTATCGTGGCCCCGCTCTTGATATAACGACGCAGCGCCGCCCGGTTCGCCATTTGGGTTGCTATTCGCAACCGGCTAATACCGCGCGCCACACACCACGCCTGCGCTCCCTGCATCAGTTGCGCCCCGCATCCGGGCCCCGCCAGTAACCCCATGCGCGCTTCCTCGTCATTAAGCTGACGCAGCGTCACAAAACCATGAAGCCGCTCTCCTTCGCGTACCACCAGACACTGATGGTCGAAGGTGCCCTTTACCGCGTTTTCCACCCACTGCGCATACAGGCGGCCGCTGTCCGCCTGTCCATACCAGGGAGTACGAAAACGGCTATGGGAAAAGCACTGACTGGCCATATCGCGAAGCATCGGAATATCGGCATCGTCCGCCACGCAGAGATCGGCACTCGCAGAACAACCCACAAGCGCCAGGCTCAGGTCAATTTCCCCTTCCACCAGCCGAAACCCCAACTGTTGCAGGGCATCCAGCCATTCGCAGCGTTCGGCAGGCACTTTGGCCTGCACGCGCTCAAAACGCTGCAATTCCGCCACGTCCAGCCGGGGATCGCCATCGGAAAAGCGGACAATCGCACTGGACAGACCGAAAAAATCGCTCTCCCACGACAGTCGTTCAACGCGGCCGTGAAGCGAAGCCGGCCCCTGACTCACCGCCAGACCCCTTTAGTATCCACCACCCACTGCTGGTGGATCTGTCCGGCATCCAGCGCCTTAAACGACTGGTGATCCACCAGCATAACCAGCACATCGGCACGGGCGAGTGCTTCATCAAGGTGGGTCAGTTGACAGCGCGCCAGGCTTTCCGGCAGTTCATGGATATTAGGTTCCACTACCAGCATGTCGCCACGGTGCCACCCGGCCAGCTTCCTGACAATATCCATGGCCGGGCTTTCACGCAGATCATCGATATCCGGCTTAAACGCCAGCCCAAAGCAGGCGATGGTGACATCATCGGCACAGTGCCCGCTCGCATTCAGACAGTCCGCCACGGCCGCCTTCACCTGGCCAATCACCCATTCGGGTTTGCTGTCGTTGACATCACGGGCGGTACGAATCAGCCGCGCCTGTTGCGGGTTCTGGGCCACGATAAACCAGGGATCGACCGCGATGCAGTGCCCGCCAACGCCCGGCCCGGGCTGCAAAATATTGACCCGCGGATGGCGGTTAGCCAGCCGGATAAGTTCCCAGACATCAATACCCTGGTCTGCGCAAATCAGCGAAAGCTCGTTCGCGAAGGCGATATTCACATCCCGAAAGCTGTTCTCGGTCAGTTTGCACATCTCCGCCGTACGGGCATTCGTTACCACGCACTCCCCTTCCAGAAAGATGCGATAGAGTTCGCTGGCGCGTGCCGAACAGGCTGGCGTCATACCGCCAATTACCCGGTCGTTGCTAATCAGCTCTTCCATAATCCGGCCAGGCAATACCCGCTCCGGACAGTAGGCGATATTAACATCCGCCGCCTCTCCCACCTGCTGGGGGAAGGTAAGATCCTGGCGCAGTGCCGCCAGCCATTCCGCCATAGTTTCCGTGGTGCCCACCGGCGAGGTGGACTCCAGAATCACCAGCGATCCCTTCTTCAGTACCGGCGCGATGGATTCCACCGCCGAGCGGACATATGCCATGTCTGGCTTATGGCCCTCCATAAACGGCGTCGGTACCGCGATCAGAAAAGCATCGGCCTCGACTGGTGTGTTACGGGCACTCAGATAGCCCTTCTCTACGGCGGTTTTCACCACTCGTCCCAGCTCTGGTTCGACAATGTGGATCTCGCCACGGTTAATGGTTTCCACCGCCCGGGTATTGATATCCACGCCGATCACGCGCTGACGACGTGATGCAAAAGCTGCCGCTGTGGGCAGCCCGATATATCCCAGTCCAATCACTGAGATAATTTCAAAACTCATTATTTCACCTGACTGGTTTTCAACGCGCTGATAATACGCTGGCAGGCCTCGCCATCACCATAGGGGTTATGCGCCCGACTCATCGTCAGATAAGCCTCTTCGTCTTTCAGCAGTTGATTAACCTCATCCACAATAGTGCGGGTATGGGTGCCAACCAGCCGTACAGTGCCAGCGCTTACTGCCTCTGGTCGTTCGGTGGTTTCACGCATGACCAGCACCGGTTTACCCAGCGACGGGGCCTCTTCCTGAATACCGCCGGAGTCCGTCAGAATCAGATACGCATGCTGCATCAGCCAGACAAACGGCAGATAGTCCTGAGGGGCAATCAGATGAATATTCCCGACATGCCCCAGAATGCGATTAACCGGCTCGCTAACGTTAGGGTTCAGATGTACCGGATAGACAATTTGCACATCCGGATTATCCGCCGCCACCTGAGCCAAAGCGTGGCAGATCTGCTCAAAACCGCTGCCAAAGCTTTCGCGGCGGTGGCCGGTAACCAGAATCATTTTGCGCTGCGGCTCCAGGAAGGGATAAGCGCTACTCAGCGCTCTGTGCTGCGCTTCGTCGTTCAGCACTCGATCGCGTACCGACAGCAGCGCATCAACCACCGTATTGCCGGTGACGAAGATCCGATTATCGGCAATATTTTCGCGCAGCAGGTTCTGGCGCGAGGGCTCGGTAGGCGCAAAATGGTACATCGCCAGATGTCCGGTCAACGTGCGGTTGGCCTCTTCCGGCCAGGGCGAATAGAGATCGCCGGTACGTAGTCCCGCCTCGACGTGCCCAACGGGAATCTGCTGATAAAAGGCCGCCAGACTGGCGGCCACTGTTGTCGTGGTGTCGCCATGAACCAGCACTACATCCGGACTAAAATCCTCCAGAACGGGTTTCAGCCCTTCCAGGATACGGCAGGTGATCTCCGTCAGCCCCTGCCCCGGCTTCATAATATTAAGGTCAAAGTCGGGTTGAATGGAAAAAAGCGTGAGTACCTGATCCAGCATTTCACGGTGCTGCGCGGTAACGCAGACCCGAGCATCGAAGAAAGGATCCTCTGCCAGGGCGTGGACCAGCGGCGCCATTTTAATGGCCTCAGGACGCGTGCCGAAAACGGTCAAGACTTTCACGATAGTGCTCTCTCTGGGTTAATTACAGATGAAGAGATCGTCAGGATCCCTTCATCATATTCTGGCTCATCAGACGCGTGGACGGCGGGCTAATGTAACACCGGCTCCCGCCAGGGCGCCGACAATACCCCACATCACCAGCAGGAAGGTGCGACGCGGGCTGTCGCGACGTACGGGCTCTTCCGGCGTGCGCAGATAGCGATAGGTCTGGAAACGCGGTTCCAGCTCGGGGCCCGCTTTAAGCGTGGTCAGCATCGCCCTGTCTCTATCGTAATCAACCTCATAAGTAGGCCCTGTCGCCTGCAGATTTTCCAGACGGGCCTGCAGCATCGGGCGTCCCAGGATAAAAAGTTCGGACTCAGGCAGTTCGTTAGCAGGCACATCCGCTTCGCTGCGGCTGATATTGTGCTGCTCTGCGACTTTCAGCGCCTGCTCCAGGCTGTGAACCCGACGATCGTAGATAGACTGCGCGACAGCTTCCTGACGTTTAACCTGCGCCTGAATCTGTACAATGCGCGCATCCCAGGCGCCTTTCAGCTCATCATTCAGATGCTTAGCAGCCCGCTGGCTGGCAAAGGCGACATACTGACGCAGCAGATTATTGGCATCCGCCGCGGTTTCGGCAATCAGCTTAACGCTGTCGTTTAAATTGCGGGTAACGTCTCCGGCAGTGAACTGAATATTGCCAATCATTTCATTGAGCAGGGCGGCATCCGCCTTACTGTTCCCCGACTGGCGCTGCCGGTAGTAATCGGTCTGCTGCCAGAACTCACGACGGGTATCCCAGGAGGCCAGTTGCATGGTGAACTCTTTGTAGGCTTCATCCATTGCCGAAGGCTGATCAACCGGCGTCGAACCCGCGCGGGCGTCGAGATTGCTCAGGAACTGCTGCTGCGAATAGTAGCCGCCCAGCATATTGACGGTAGGGCGATCGGTTATTGCGGTAGAACTCCACTCCTGGCGCGCAAAAAAGGTGTACACCAGAGCAGCCAGGGCGAACAGTAAAGTGCCGCAAACAATCCAGAATTTTCCCCGCCACAGCGTACAAAACAGGCCACGAACGTCCAGCTCGTTATCGGTTACCGGATCTCCGGACATATGTTGTCTCATCACTTCCCCTGCTTATTTGCTCAGGCCAGGACTCTTATCATTATTACGGCGGATGCGGCGCTTGGTGCGCTTGATAAAGCGGGCCACTTTCCAGGCGCGTTTAATGCAGTAGCCGTAGAGCATAAATGCAAGCAAGAACAGTGCCAGCATTACCCATTCAGGAACAAAGTGTAGATACTCCCCGACCACACCGATGGCTGCCAACAGCGCTGCGGCAAGCGTTATCAGCACGAAGGCCTGTCGTGAAGTGAAACCCGCACGCATGATGAGATGATGGATATGCTGGCGATCTGCCGAGAAGGGGCTCATCCCCTTGCGCAGGCGGCGGTACATGATGGCCACCATATCCATGAGTGGGATGGCGATAATCCACAAAGCGGTAACCGGGCTGATAGGATGGGTTTTCCCCTGGGTGGTCTCCAGCAGAATCCAGATAACGGTAAAACCAATGAGGGTGCTACCGGCATCGCCCATAAAGACTTTATAGCGACGTCCCAGAATACCTAAGTTTAACAGGATATAAGGCACAATCGCTGCAATCATGGCGAAACACCACATCGCAAGACTAATCTGACCGTCGAACCACAGGATGATGCCCATGGCAGCGAAAGAGACGCAGGACAAGCCGCCTAACAGCCCATCGATACCATCCACCATATTGAAGGCGTTAATGGCGGCCCAGACGGCAAACAGGGTAAGAAAATATCCAAAAGGCCCTAATACCAGTTCCCATGAGCCGAAAATATATCCCAGGCTACTCAGATAAAGCTTGCCGACCACCATCATAATAATGCCGATCAGCGCCTGGATTGTGGCCCGGATTTTTACACTGATATCAAATCGGTCATCCAGAGCTCCCACCAGCACCAGAACGCCGGCACAGCCCAGATAAAGGGCGGCATGAGGAATGTAGTAATCCGCCAGCCAGAATGTAAAGCAGACCCCCACATAAACCGATATTCCCCCCACCAGCGGTATCAACCCCTGGTGGCGTTTTCGGAAGTTAGGCTTATCGACCAGGCCAATTTTTTTAGCCACTTTACGGGCGAAAAAAAGAAAGATGGTGGTGAACAGAAAAATACTGAACAATTCAGCACCAGCGGAGACTAAATTCACAATGAGCGCTCTCTGCAAAATGTACGTTCAGCGCCAGTATACCCATCGAAGGCTTCCCCATGAAGAGGAGTCTCGGATACGGCTGAACAGACGGCGTTTTATTTTCAACGAGGCCTATGACCTTCTACCCTGCCAAAGGTATCGTCCATGAAGCCTGCAAATATAACAGCCAGAGCGTAATCCTATAAAGCAGAAAAGAAAAACGCCACGTCAAAACGTGGCGTTCCCCGAGTTTTCCGCAACTATGAACGCTTCATCATGTCGAAGAAATCATCGTTGGTTTTGGTCATCGCGAGCTTGTTGATCAGGAATTCCATCGCATCGATTTCGCCCATCGGGTGAATAATCTTACGCAGAATCCACATCTTCTGTAGCTCTTCCTGAGTGGTGAGCAGCTCTTCTTTACGGGTACCGGAACGGTTGTAATCGATGGCCGGGAAGACGCGTTTCTCTGCAATCTTACGGGAGAGGTGCAGCTCCATATTACCGGTGCCTTTGAACTCTTCGTAGATCACTTCATCCATCTTCGATCCGGTATCGATCAGCGCCGTCGCGATAATGGTCAGGCTACCGCCCTCTTCCACATTACGCGCAGCACCGAAGAAGCGCTTAGGACGGTGCAGGGCATTGGCATCCACACCACCGGTCAGCACCTTGCCGGACGCCGGAACCACGGTGTTATAAGCACGCGCCAGACGGGTAATGGAGTCGAGCAGAATAATGACATCTTTCTTGTGCTCGACCAGGCGCTTGGCTTTTTCAATGACCATCTCGGCAACCTGCACGTGACGGGAAGCCGGCTCGTCAAAGGTCGAAGCAATGACTTCGCCTTTTACCAGACGCTGCATCTCCGTCACTTCTTCCGGACGTTCATCGATCAGCAGCACCATCAGAACACAGTCAGGATGGTTATAAGCGATGCTCTGCGCAATATTCTGCAGCAGCATGGTTTTACCGGCTTTCGGCGGTGCGACAATCAGGCCACGCTGGCCGCGACCGATTGGCGATGCCAGATCCAGTACGCGAGCGGTCAGATCTTCGGTAGAACCGTTGCCGCGCTCCATACGCAGGCGCGAATTAGCGTGCAGCGGCGTCAGGTTTTCAAACAGAATTTTGCTACGGGCGTTTTCCGGCTTATCGAAGTTAACCTCATTTACCTTCAGCAGCGCGAAATAACGCTCACCCTCTTTCGGGGGACGGATTTTCCCGGCGATGGTATCACCAGTGCGAAGATTAAAGCGGCGAATTTGGCTGGGGGAAACGTAGATATCATCGGGGCCGGCGAGGTAGGAGCTGTCTGCGGAGCGGAGGAAACCAAATCCATCCTGCAAGATCTCCAGCACCCCATCGCCGAAGATATCCTCGCCGCTCTTCGCGTGCTGTTTGAGGATAGCAAAGATGATGTCCTGCTTGCGCATGCGGGCCAGGTTTTCCAGTCCCATGCTTTCGCCGAGAGTAATCAGCTCAGAAACCGGCGTATTTTTTAATTCGGTAAGATTCATAATGGTGGGTTCTTAAACTCGGGGTATATCTCGAACATAAAGTGTGAATGGTATGGCAGGAAGTCCATGCCTGTTAATGGCCTTTCACCCCATGTCCGATCGCGGTCTGGTAACAGAAACGCACAGAACTGAAACGACAAGACGGATTGGGTAACGGGCCCGAAATCGACTCCATGATCCCTCGCCTGCGGTACAACACCAACAGCTAGCGAAGAGTCTCGGGTATTACAAGATTTAAAACTCAGGGTAAGTTCAAAATGCAGTCTGGTTAACTTAGCACGACTGATGCAGGCCGTCCAGCTATCCGAATAACTTTCGGACGCCGGACGATCTGCCGGGTTCTGTTACGCCAGATTAGCGTCCAGGAACTCTTTCAGCTGCCCTTTGGACAGCGCGCCCACTTTAGTGGCCGCCACGTTGCCGTCTTTAAACAGCAGCAGTGTGGGGATACCACGGATACCGTACTTAGGCGCGGTTGCCGGGTTCTCATCGATATTCAGCTTAGTGACTTGCAGTTTGCCTTCGTACTCTCCGGCGATTTCGTCCAGAATGGGGGCGATCATTTTGCACGGACCGCACCACTCTGCCCAGAAATCAACCAGCACCAGCCCTTCTGCCTTAAGTACGTCCGTGTCGAAACTGTCGTCAGTCAGGTGAATAATTTTATCGCTCATACTTAACTCCACAGGATTATGCCTGGTTTGTTGGTCTAAATTTAGGCTGTGTCTCATCATTACCTGCCAGCGACGCCGGAAGAGAATGGTGAGGCACAGCCCAACCAACATTTTTGGTTGACTTTATTTCACCGGATACGCTTTCGTAAAGCAATAGTAAGCTGATATTCTACCACACTATGAGCAAAACACATTTAACTGAACAGAAGTTTTCCGACTTCGCCCTGCACCCTAAGGTGGTTGAAGCCCTTGAATCAAAAGGGTTTTACAACTGTACTCCTATCCAGGCGCTGTCGCTTCCGCTGACCCTTGCGGGACGCGATGTGGCAGGGCAGGCGCAAACCGGTACCGGGAAAACGATGGCGTTTCTGACGTCAACGTTTCATTATTTACTCTCACACCCCGCGCCGGAAGGCCGTCAGGTCAATCAACCGCGTGCGCTGATTATGGCGCCCACCCGCGAGCTGGCGGTACAAATTCACTCCGACGCAGAACCGCTGGCGGAAGCGACTGGTCTGAAGCTGGGCCTGGCCTACGGTGGAGACGGCTACGATAAGCAGCTAAAAGTGCTGGAAAAAGGCGTTGATATCCTGATCGGCACCACCGGTCGTCTTATCGATTACACCAAGCAGAATCATGTAAACCTGGGCGCAATCCAGGTGGTGGTTCTGGACGAAGCCGATCGCATGTACGATCTTGGCTTTATTAAAGATATTCGCTGGTTGTTCCGCCGTATGCCGCAGGCAACCGAACGCCTGAACATGCTCTACTCCGCCACGCTTTCCTACCGCGTACGCGAACTGGCGTTCGAACAGATGAACAACGCCGAATATATTGAAGTGGAACCCGAGCAGAAAACCGGCCACCGTATTAAGGAAGAGCTGTTCTATCCTTCCAATGAAGAGAAAATGCGCCTGCTGCAGACGCTGATCGAAGAAGAGTGGCCGGACCGCGCCATTATCTTCGCCAACACCAAGCATCGCTGCGAGCAGATCTGGGGCCATCTGGCTGCAGACGGTCATCGCGTTGGTCTGCTGACCGGCGACGTCCCGCAGAAAAAGCGCCTGCGTATTCTGGATGAATTCACCCGCGGCGATCTGGATATTCTGGTCGCGACCGACGTTGCGGCCCGCGGCCTGCATATTCCTGCCGTCACCCATGTCTTTAACTACGATCTGCCGGACGACTGTGAAGATTACGTTCACCGTATCGGTCGCACCGGACGCGCGGGCGCCAGCGGCCATTCGATTAGCCTGGCCTGTGAGGAGTATGCCCTCAACCTGCCAGCCATCGAAACCTATATCGGCCATGCCATTCCGGTCAGCAAGTACAACCCGGATGCCTTGCTTAGCGAGCTGCCGCCGCCGAAAAAGCTGGTGCGTAACCGTTCCGGCAACGGTCCGCGTCGTAACGCTCCGCGTAACCGCCGCCGTAGCTAATTCACTATGCAAAATACCTCCACGCTCTATGCGGCTATCGACCTCGGCTCCAACAGCTTTCATATGCTGGTGGTCAGGGAGGTAGCGGGTAGCATCCAGACGCTAACCCGCATTAAACGTAAGGTCCGGCTGGCTGCCGGGCTGAACAGCGACAACAGCCTCTCTGCAGAGGCTATGGCGCGCGGCTGGCAGTGTCTGCAACTGTTTGCCGAACGGCTGCAGGATATTCCCCACGCTCAGATCCGGGTGGTGGCGACCGCCACGCTGCGCCTGGCGACGAACGCCAGCGAATTTATTCAGCGAGCGCAGGAGATTCTGGGCTGTCCGGTACAGGTCATTAGCGGCGAAGAAGAGGCGCGCCTGATCTATCAGGGCGTGGCTCATACCACCGGCGGTGACGATCGTCGACTGGTGGTGGATATCGGCGGCGCCAGCACCGAGCTGGTTACCGGCAGCGGCGCTCACAGTACATCGCTGTTCAGTCTGCCCATGGGCTGCGTCACCTGGCTCGAGCGCTATTTCAGCGATCGCAGCCTGACCACCGAGAACTTCGCGGCCGCCGAGCGTGCCGCCCGGAAAGTTCTGCTGCCGGTCGTGGATGAGTTAAAACGACACGGCTGGCACGCCTGCGTTGGCGCTTCCGGCACGGTTCAGGCGCTACAGGAAATCATGATGGCGCAGGGAATGGATGAACGCATCACCCTGACCAAACTGCAGCAGTTAAAGCAACGCGCCATTCAGTGCGGGCGTCTTGAAGAGCTGGAGATTGAAGGGCTGACCCTGGAGCGAGCGCTGGTATTCCCCAGCGGGCTTGCCATATTGATCGCTATCTTCGACGCCATGAAGATCGACTGTATGACCCTGGCTGGCGGCGCGCTGCGCGAAGGGCTGGTCTACGGTATGCTTCATCTGCCGGTGGACCAGGATATCCGTGACCGTACGCTGCATACTCTCCAGCGCCGCTTTATGGTGGATGCCGACCAGGCCACCCGGGTGCAGCGGCTGGCGACCTGCCTGTCGCGGCAGATTGCCGATGACTGGCAGCTGGATCCGCTCAGCCTGGAGTTGTTAAGTAGCGCCTGCCAACTGCATGAGATCGGGCTAAGCATCGATTTTAAGCAGGCGCCAAAACACGCGGCGTATCTGGTGCATAATCTCGATCTGCCCGGCTTTACGCCCGCCCAGAAGAAGCTACTGGCCACCCTGCTGCTCAACCAGACCAACCCGGTGGATCTCTCTTCCCTGCATCAGCAGAACGCCGTGCCGCCGCGCCTGGCGGAACGCCTGTGCCGTCTGCTGCGGCTGGCGATCATCTTCGCCAGTCGGCGCCGGGACGATTGCGTTCCCGAGCTAACTCTGGCGGCGAAGGAAGAGACATTAGCGCTAACGTTACCCGCCAGCTGGCTGACCCGGCACCCTCTGGGCGCCGAGATGCTACAACAGGAAATACTGTGGCAGAGCTATGTCCACTGGCCGCTGGAGATTCATCACAGCTAAAGGAGAACGCGCGGTCTGTTAACCGCCGCGCGCTTTCGCCAGCATCTCTTTCAGATTTGCGACATTAGCCTGCCCCTTCTGCATCCGCTCCTGAGCGCTGACCGGCTTACGTTCCGTTTCCCAGACAAGATCGTCCTGAGGCAGTTCCAGCAAAAAACGGCTGGGCTCAGGCCGTATCAGTTCGCCATACTGACGCCGCTCTTTACAGAGCGTAAAGGTCAGCTCTTTTTGAGCCCGGGTGATGCCCACGTAGGCCAGCCGCCGCTCTTCATCGATATTATCTTCATCGATACTGCTCTGGTGCGGCAACAGCCCTTCTTCCATACCGACCAGGTAGACATAGGGGAACTCCAGCCCTTTTGAAGCATGCAGGGTCATCAACTGCACCTGGTCCAGCTCTTCATCGTTTTCGCCACGCTCCATCATCTCGCGCAACGTAAAGCGAGTGACGACCTGAGTCAGGGTCATCGGCTCTTCCAGATCGCTCCCTTCCAGCATCTCAGTCATCCAGCTGAACAGCTGGTTGACGTTTTTCATCCGCATTTCAGCGGCCTTCGGGCTGGGAGAGGTCTCGTAGAGCCAGGATTCATAATCAATACCGTGAATGAGATCGCGAACTGCGGCCACCGGTTCGCGTTCCGCAAGCCCCGCCACTTCACCCAGCCAGTGGGTGAAGCGCTGTAGCGCCTCCAGGCCACGACCGGTCAAAGTCTGGCTCAGCCCTAAATCAAAGCTGGCGTTAAACATGCTTTTATTACGCTGATTCGCCCACTCCCCCAGCTTCTGCAGGGTTGCCGGTCCAATCTCGCGGCGCGGGGTGTTGACGATGCGCAGAAAGGCGCTGTCATCATCGGGGTTCGTCAGTACCCGCAGGTAGGCCAGCAGATCCTTAATTTCCGGACGCGAAAAGAAAGAAGTGCCGCCGGAAATACGGTAGGGAATGCGGTTCTGCATCAGCAGCTTTTCGAACACCCGGGACTGGTGATTGCCGCGGTAAAGGATGGCGTAATCCTTATACTGGGTCTTATTAATAAAGTGGTGGGCAATCAGCTCACCGGCAACCCGTTCAGCTTCGTGTTCTTCGTGGCTGGCAGTAACGACCTTCAGCTCCACGCCATAGCCCAGTTCGGAAAACAACCGCTTTTCAAACACGTGCGGGTTATTGGCAATCAGAATATTGGCCGCTTTCAGAATGCGACCAGAGGAGCGATAGTTCTGCTCCAGCTTGATCACCCGCAGCGCAGGGAAGTCTTTATTCAACAGCACCAGGTTCTGCGGCCGGGCACCACGCCAGGAATAGATAGACTGGTCATCATCCCCCACTACGGTAAAGCGCGCCCGGGTTCCTGCCAGCAGCTTAACCAGCTCATACTGGCTGGTATTGGTATCCTGGTACTCATCCACCAGCAGATAACGGATGCGATTCTGCCAGCGTTCGCGCACCTCTTCATTACAGCGCAGCAGCAGCGTGGGTAGCAGGATCAGATCGTCAAAGTCCAGTACGTTGCAGGCCTTGAGATGCGCATCATAAAGCCCGTAACAGTGCGCGAACAGTTTGTCGCGTTCGCTACGCGCCTGAGCGGCGGCCTGGGCTGGCATCAGCAGATCGTTTTTCCAGTTGGAGATGGTCGAGATCAGCTGTGAGAGCAGATCTTTATCCTGCTCCAGCCACTCATCCGTCAGCTCTTTCAGCAGCGCCATCTGATCGGTATCGTCAAACAGCGAAAAGTTGGACTTCATCCCCAGCGCCGCATACTCGCGCTTAATAATCTCCAGCCCGAGGGTATGGAAGGTGGAGATCATCAGCCCCCGAGCCTCTTTGCGTCCCAGGGTCTGGGCCACACGCTCTTTCATCTCGCGCGCGGCTTTATTGGTAAAGGTCACCGCCGCAATATGGCGCGCCTGATAGCCACAACCGTGGATCAGGTGGGCGATTTTATTGGTAATCACGCGCGTCTTACCGGATCCGGCTCCCGCCAGAACCAGGCAAGGACCGGTAACAAACTCGACGGCTTCTTGTTGGGCGGGATTCAGACGCATAACAACCTGCTCAATAGATAAACGGGGTGAGGATTGTAGCAGAAAGCCTGCCCGTGATTGATAGCGGATGGTAGAGTTATAGCTAAGTGATTATCTGACGGAGAGAAATAATGGCCAGAACCGCGGCGGCTCTACATATTCTGGTGAAAACCGAAGCCAAAGCCCAGGAAATTATGGAACAGTTGGAGAAAGGGAAAAGCTTCGATCACCTAGCTAAACGCTATTCCAGCTGCCCTTCCGGACGCAACGGCGGCGATCTCGGGGAATTCCACCAGGGTGCGATGGTCGCCTCCTTCGATAAAGCGGTGCTCAGCAGCGCTCCGCTGCTTAAGCCTTACGGACCGGTAAAAACGAAATTCGGCTGGCACATTATTAAGGTGCTGTACCGGAGGTAAAAGCATCAACGCCCCTGGAGGGACGTTGATGAGTGTTTGCTCCCTCTCCCTATGGGAGAGGGCCGGGGTGAGGGTGTTCTCACGCCCCCTCCAGTGAGAGCCGGGGTGAGGATTCTTTTAACCCGCTACCGCAATACGCTTCATATCGGTCATATAGCCACGCAGCTTACGGCCGACCTGCTCGATTGCATGGCCACGCACAGCTTCATTCACATCACGCAGCTGAGCGTTATCCACCGCACCGGCCTGCGCCGCTTTACCCAGATCACCCGGCTGCAGACGAGTCATAAATTCCTGCAGCAGCGGTACCGCGGCGTTGGCGAACAGGTAGTTACCGTATTCAGCGGTATCGGAAATCACCACGTTCATCTCATACAGACGCTTACGGGCGATGGTGTTGGCGATCAGCGGCAGCTCATGCAGCGACTCGTAGTAAGCCGACTCGGCAATGATGCCTGAATCCACCATGGTTTCGAATGCCAGCTCAACGCCCGCCTTCACCATAGCGATCATCAGTACGCCTTCATCGAAGTATGCCTGCTCTTCGATCTTGCCATCATACTGCGGCGCGTTTTCGAACGCGGTCGCGCCGGTTTCTTCACGCCAGGTCAGCAGTTTCTTATCATCGTTGGCCCAGTCGGCCATCATGCCCGAAGAGAATTCGCCAGAGATGATGTCATCCATGTGCTTCTGGAACAGCGGCGCCATAATCGTTTTCAACTGCTCAGAGAGTGCGAAAGCGCGCAGTTTCGCTGGGTTGGACAGGCGGTCCATCATCAGCGTGATACCGCCCTGCTTCAGGGCTTCGGTCACAGTTTCCCAACCGAACTGAATCAGCTTGCCAGCGTATGCCGGATCCGCCCCCTCTTTCACCAGACGGTCGTAGCACAGCAGAGAACCCGCCTGCAGCATGCCGCACAGGATGGTCTGCTCACCCATCAGGTCAGATTTCACTTCGGCAACGAAGGAAGATTCCAGCACCCCGGCGCGATGACCGCCGGTCGCCGCAGCCCAGGCCTTGGCGATAGCCATACCTTCGCCTTTAGGATCGTTTTCCGGGTGTACCGCAATCAGGGTCGGCACGCCGAAGCCGCGCTTGTACTCTTCACGCACTTCGGTGCCCGGGCACTTAGGCGCCACCATCACGACGGTCACATCTTTACGAATCTGCTCACCCACCTCGACGATGTTAAAACCGTGGGAATAGCCCAGCGCGGCACCGTCTTTCATCATCGGCTGCACGGCCTGCACCACGGCGGAGTGCTGTTTGTCCGGCGTCAGGTTGATAACCAGATCGGCCTGCGGGATCAGCTCTTCATAGGTGCCCACTTTAAAGCCGTTTTCGGTGGCTTTACGCCAGGAGGCGCGTTTTTCTGCGATGGCTTCAGCGCGCAAGGCATAGGAAACATCCAGCCCGGAATCACGCATGTTCAGCCCCTGATTCAGGCCCTGAGCACCACAACCGACGATGACCACTTTTTTCCCTTTCAGGTAGCTCGCCTCATCGGCGAACTCATCACGCGCCATAAAGCGACATTTACCCAGTTGCGCCAGCTGCTGGCGCAGATTTAACGTATTGAAATAGTTAGCCATTGTACAACTCCGTCGATGTCGTGGTGTGTTCGTTTTTCATAAGAATATCGTGCCGCATTTTCCTGCGGGGTATGGGCTCACTATATGACAGGAAATTCGTTGCGCAAATTGATATATTAACAACGTCATATTGCATATAACGCAACACAGAAATGGAGGGGAAACCCCGTGGACTTCCGTGACCTGAAAACCTTTCTTCATCTGGCCGAAAGCCGTCATTTCGGGCGTAGCGCGCGAGCCATGCACGTTAGCCCCTCCACGCTGTCACGTCAGATCCAGCGGCTGGAAGATGAGCTGGGGCAGCCGTTGTTCATCCGCGATAACCGTACGGTGACACTCACCGAAGCGGGTGAATCGCTGCGCCAGTTTGCCCAGCAAACCCTGTTGCAGTATCAACAACTGCGCCACACCCTGTCCCAACAAGGACCGTCGCTGTCCGGCGAATTGCATCTTTTTTGTTCAGTGACCGCCGCCTACAGCCATCTGCCACCCATTCTCGACCGCTTCCGCGCCGAGCATCCATCAGTCGAAATCAAGCTGACTACCGGTGACGCCGCAGACGCCGTGGAGAAGGCACTGTCGGGTGAAGCGGATATTGCGATTGCCGGTAAACCTGAAACCCTGCCCGCCGCTATCGACTTCGCCATGCTGGAGAATCTGCCGGTGGTGCTGATTGGCCCGGCGCTGGCCTGCCCGGTACGCAGCCAGGTCAGTGAATCGCAACCGGACTGGTCCCAGGTGCCTTTTATCCTGCCGGACCAGGGCCCGGTACGGCGACGCATCGAACTGTGGTTTCGTCGCCATAAGCTGAGCAACCCCTTTATCTACGCCACGGTTGCCGGTCATGAGGCGATGGTTTCTATGGTAGCGCTGGGCTGTGGCGTGGCGTTAATACCGGAAGTAGTACTGGAAAACAGCCCGGAACCAGTACGGAACAGGGTGACGGTGCTGGAACGCAGCGATGAGAAGACGCCGTTTGAACTGGGCGTCTGCGCCCAAAAAAAGCGGCTGCATGAGCCGCTTATTGGTGCTTTCTGGAAGATTGTTCAGCAGCGTAAAGAGCCTGCCGTACGTTAATCAGGCCAGGAAAAAGCGAAACGCCGGGTTTTGCGTCTCTTCATGGCACTCGTAGCCCAGCTCCTTCAGGCGGGTTTCGAAATCTGGCTCGTGGCTGCCCAGCTCAAAAGCCGCCAGCACCCGCCCATAGTCTGTGCCATGGCTGCGATAGTGGAACAGCGAGATGTTCCAGTGAGTCCCCAGGGTTTGCAGGAAGCGCAGCAGCGCCCCTGGCGATTCCGGGAATTCAAAGCTGTAGAGCCGCTCCTGCAGTGCCCGGGAGGGGCGGCCCCCCACCATGTAGCGCACATGCAGCTTCGCCATCTCATCGTCAGAGAGATCCACCACGCTGTAACCGCCCTGCCCCAGCAGATCGAGAATCTCCTGGCGCTCCTCCTGCCCGCGACTTAGCCGCACCCCCACAAAGATGCAGGCGGATTTATCATCGGCAAAGCGATAGTTGAACTCGGTAACCGCGCGTCCTCCCAGCAGTTGGCAGAACTTCAGGAAGCTCCCCTTCTCTTCCGGAATGGTGACCGCCAGCAGAGCTTCACGCTGCTCGCCCAGTTCGCAGCGCTCAGAGACATAGCGCAGGCCATGGAAGTTAACGTTGGCGCCCGAAAGCACATGCGCCAGGCGCTCGCCGCGAATGCCATGCTGTTGCACATATTTCTTCATACCCGCCAGCGCCAGCGCGCCGGAAGGCTCAGCGACTGCACGCACATCTTCGAACAGATCTTTCATGGCGGCGCAGATGGCATCGCTGTCTACCGTGATGATATCGTCGAGATATTCGCGGCACAGTCGGAAGGTTTCATCGCCAATGCGTTTAACGGCAACCCCTTCGGCAAACAGCCCGACTCGCGGCAGGTCTACCGGCTCTCCGGCCTCCAGCGCCGCTTTCAGGCAGGCGGAATCCTCCGCTTCCACCGCAATCACTTTGATCTGCGGCATCAGTTGCTTGATAAGCACCGCCACTCCAGCCGCCAGACCACCACCACCGACCGGAACGAATACCCGGTCAAGATGCGCGTCCTGCTGTAACAGCTCCAGCGCCAGAGTGCCCTGACCCGCCACCACAGCCGGGTGATCAAACGGCGGTACCCAGGTAAAGCCCTGCTGCTCAGAAAGCTCGATCGCCTTCGCTTTCGCTTCGTCGAAGTTATTGCCATAGAGCAGCACTTCGCCACCGAAACCGCGCACCGCATCCACTTTGATATCGGCCGTCGTCACCGGCATCACGATCAGCGCATCGATGCCCTGGCGACTGGAAGAGAGCGCAACGCCCTGGGCGTGGTTCCCCGCCGATGCCGTGATAACGCCACGCGCTTTTTGCTCTTCAGAAAGTCCGGCGATCATGGCGTAGGCGCCGCGCAGCTTAAAGCTGTGCACCGGCTGGCGATCTTCTCGCTTCACCAGCACCACGTTATCCAGCCTTGATGAGAGCTTCTCCATTTTCTGGAGCGGCGTGACCTGTGCGACCTCGTAAACCGGCGAGCGTAACACCGCCCGCAGATATTCGGCCCCGCACGGGGCCTCACCCAGAGGTTGGGACTCAGCCATGATGGTTAACCTCCCAGCTTGCTTTTGTCGCGCACGGCGCCTTTATCGGCACTGGTCGCCAGGCTGGCATAGGCACGCAGCGCAAAGGAGACCTGACGTTCGCGATTCCGCGGCGTCCAGGCCTGATCGCCCCTGGCTTCCTGAGCTTCACGACGCGCGGCCAGCTCCTGATCGCTGACTTCCAGTTGAATACCACGGTTAGGGATGTCAATGGCAATCATGTCGCCATCCTCGATAAGGCCGATGCTGCCACCGTTCGCCGCTTCCGGAGAAACGTGGCCGATGGAGAGTCCGGAGGTACCGCCAGAGAAACGACCATCGGTGATCAGGGCACAGGCCTTACCCAGTCCCATCGACTTCAGGAAGCTGGTCGGATAGAGCATTTCCTGCATGCCCGGGCCGCCTTTCGGCCCTTCATAGCGGATAACGACCACATCGCCCGCCACAACTTTGCCGCCAAGAATAGCTTCCACCGCATCATCCTGACTTTCGTAAACCTTAGCCGGGCCGGTAAATTTCAGGCTGCCTTCATCCACGCCTGCGGTTTTTACGATACAGCCATTTTCCGCGAAGTTGCCGTACAGCACCGCCAGCCCACCGTCCTGACTGTAAGCGTGCTTCAGCGAACGGATGCAGCCTTCGGCACGATCGTCATCAAGCGTTTCCCAGCGACAGTTCTGCGAGAAGGCCTGGGTGGTACGAATCCCCGCCGGGCCTGCGCGGAACATGCTCTTCACCGCATCGTCTTTGGTCAGCATCACATCATACTGCTCAAGCGTCTGCGGCAGGGAGAGACCCAGCACGTTTTTCACCTCGCGATTCAGCAGCCCGGCGCGATCCAGCTCCCCCAGAATACCGATAACGCCACCCGCACGGTGCACGTCTTCCATATGGTATTTCGGGGTACTCGGTGCCACCTTACACAGCTGCGGGACCTTACGAGACAGCTTATCGATATCACTCATGGTGAAGTCGATCTCGGCCTCCTGAGCGGCGGCCAGCAGATGCAGAACGGTATTGGTGGAGCCACCCATCGCGATATCCAGCGTCATGGCATTTTCAAACGCGGCCTTGCTGGCAATGTTACGCGGCAACGCGCTGGCATCATCCTGCTCATAGTAGCGTTTGGTCAGCTCAACGATCCGTTTACCGGCGTTCAGGAATAACTGCTTACGATCGGCATGGGTCGCCAGCAGCGAGCCGTTACCCGGCTGCGAAAGCCCCAGCGCTTCGGTCAGGCAGTTCATGGAGTTGGCGGTAAACATCCCGGAACAGGATCCGCAGGTCGGACAGGCAGAACGTTCCACCTCATTGCTCTGCTCGTCGGATACCTTCGGATCCGCCCCCTGGATCATGGCGTCCACCAGATCGAGCTTGATGATCTGATCGGAGAGTTTGGTTTTCCCGGCTTCCATCGGGCCGCCAGAGACGAAAATCACCGGAATGTTAAGGCGCAGCGAGGCCATTAACATCCCTGGCGTGATTTTATCGCAGTTGGAGATACATACCATGGCATCTGCACAGTGGGCATTCACCATATATTCAACAGAGTCGGCGATAAGCTCACGCGACGGCAGAGAATAAAGCATGCCCCCGTGCCCCATGGCAATGCCATCATCTACGGCTATCGTATTAAACTCTTTTGCCACCCCGCCTGAGGCTTCGATCTGCTCGGCAACCAGTTTCCCCAGATCGCGCAGATGCACATGCCCCGGAACAAATTGGGTGAAAGAGTTGACCACCGCAATGATGGGCTTTCCGAAGTCATTGTCGGTCATCCCGGTCGCGCGCCACAGCGCGCGGGCTCCCGCCATATTGCGGCCGTGTGTTGTGGTGGCGGAACGATACTTTGGCATGCGTTATTCACTCCCAGTCTGTCTGCATGTCCGGGCGATGCTTTGCCGCCCGGACAGAATCATTTTAATTACTTAGCGGGGTTAACCTGATCCAGCCAGCCCCATTTGTCTTCGGTTTCACCGGTGAACAGACCGAAGAAGGCCTGCTGGATGCGCTTGGTCACCGGGCCACAGCGGCCAGCGCCGACCTGAATGCCATCCACGCTACGTACCGGCGTAATCTCCGCTGCGGTACCGGACATAAAGACTTCATCAGCCAGATAGAGGGATTCACGGGACAGCACCTGCTCGCGAATTTCGATTCCCAAATCCTGCGCCAGCTTGATAATAGCGTCGCGAGTGATACCCGGCAGAGCGGAAGAGGTGAACGGCGGGGTAAAGAGAATGCCATCTTTCACTTCAAACAGGTTCTCACCGGCCCCTTCAGAGATATAGCCGTTGACGTCCAGCGCGATGCCTTCCTGATAACCGTGGCGGCGCGCTTCGCTGCCGACCAGCAGGGAAGAAAGGTAGTTACCGCCGGCTTTGGCGGCGGTCGGAATGGTATTCGGCGCGGCACGGTTCCAGGAAGAAACCATGGCATCAATACCCTGCTCCAGCGCTTCGGCGCCCAGATAAGCGCCCCACGGGAAGGCCGCGATAATCACGTCGGTGTTGTAGCCATCCGGCGGATTAACCCCCATACCCACATCGCCCACAAACACCAGCGGACGGATATAGGCGCTGGTCAGATTATTTTTACGAATCACTTCACGGCAGGCTTCCATCAACTCATCGACGCTCTGAGAAACCGGGAAACGATAGATTTTGGCTGAATCACGCAGACGCTGCATATGTTCACGATGACGGAACACCACCGGCCCTTTGTGAGATTCGTAGCAGCGGATACCTTCAAATACCGAGGTTCCGTAGTGCAACGCGTGGGACATGACGTGGACTTTCGCCTCGCCCCATGGGGTCATCTCACCATTGAACCAGATGTAATCAGCTTTCTTCGTTGTCATTTTTCTTCCTTTGGCGCTGCTCAGGCGCGTATTTGTTGCGATGTGGGTTGCTGGATCTCGACCCGGTCGACATCCACCAGTTTGCTTAACTGACTAAACAGTAATTCGACCGGTCGTGGGCTGGCAACGGTCAATTCGATATTAATGTTTTCCGTATTCAGCCCGGGCGCCATATTCATGGCACAGATATGAAAGCCGCGGTGGCGTATCACGCGCAATACGCGCTCCAGGGTCTCTGGACGAAAACGGGCCTGCACGGCAAGTTGATGTTGCATCATGATACTTTCTCCAGCATTTGTGAGTTACTGGCGCCGGGAGGCACCAACGGCCAGACGTTCTCAAGCTCATCAATCGAGACGTGAAGCAGATAAGGACCGTCGCTATTCAGCATGGCGTCCAGCGCCGCTTCCACCTGGTCTTTGCGGGTAATACGCTGGCCCGGAATACCAAAGGCGCTGGCCAGCGTCAGAAAATCGGGGTTATCGGAAAGGTCGGTTTCACTATAGCGTTCAGAGAAAAAGAGCTGCTGCCACTGGCGAACCATGCCCAACCGCTGGTTATCCAGTAGCAGGATTTTTAACGGCAGCTGTTTGCGTTTTACCGTTCCCAGTTCCTGGACATTCATCATGAAAGAACCGTCGCCGCTGATGCAAATAACGGTATCTTCCGGGCGCGCTACCTGTGCGCCTACCGCCGCTGGCAGGCCAAAACCCATAGTGCCAAGACCACTGGAGGTGATGAAGTTTTCTGGCCTGGTATAGGTCATATGCTGCGCAGCCCACATCTGATGCTGGCCCACATCCGTCGTAACCACGGCCTGCGGTGACTTACGCTCGGAGAGCTGCTTCAACAACAGAGGGGCGTAGATGGCCTCGCCGGGATGATCGTAGCGCCAGGCATGCTCGGCACGCAGCTGTGCAATATTCTGCTGCCAGGGAGAGATGGACAGCGGCTGCCTCAGTGCGGGCAGCAAGCGATTCAGATCGCCGCACAGCTCTACGTGGGCCTGGCGCAGCTTGCTCATCTCTGCAGGGTCGATATCCATATGAATAACCCGTGCATCCGGCGCAAAGGTGTTGAGCTTACCGGTAACCCGATCGTCAAAGCGGGCACCGACGGCAATCAACAGGTCGCTCTGCTGTACGGCCAGGTTAGCCGCCTTAGTTCCGTGCATTCCCAGCATACCGAGGTATCCCGGATGTTCAGCATCCACCGCCCCCAGCCCTTTCAGAGTACAGGTGGCGGGGATACCGGTAGCGGCCATGAAGTCCCGCAGCGCCGGAACGGCGCCGGCCATCCCGACGCCGCCGCCAACATACAGTACCGGACGCTCAGCCGCCGCCAGCATCTCCCACGCCTGAGCCAGCTCGGCCTGCGGCAACGATACGCTGTCCTGAACGGTGCTCAACAGCGGCGCAGGCTCGCCTTCCGCTACCTGAATATCTTTCGGAATATCGACCAGAACCGGCCCCGGACGTCCTGATTGTGCGACTTCAAAGGCCTGGGCGATAACGCGGGGCAATTCATCAAGCGACTGTACCAGGAAGCTGTGTTTGGTACAGGCCAGAGACAGGCCCAATACATCCACCTCCTGAAACGCATCGGTGCCAATCAACGGGGAAGCCACCTGACCGGTAATAGCAACAACGGGAATGGAGTCCAGCAAGGCATCCGCCAGGCCGGTCAGCAGGTTCGTGGCGCCCGGGCCGGAAGTCGCGATGCAGACTCCGGTATGACCGGTGGCTCGGGCATAGCCGATAGCCGCCATTGCCGCACCCTGCTCATGTCTGCACAGTAGGTGTTCCACTCCGCCGTCATAGAGCGCGTCATAGACCGGCATAATTGCCCCGCCAGGATAACCGAAAACTGTGTTAACACCCTGCGTTCGCAAAGCATGTACTACCCACTGCGCACCATTCATAGTTAAATCCCCGTCTCGTTACGGAAGAAACAGGATTTTATACTGTTGCTCATTCTCTGTTCCTCACCAAACATTGCTACAACCAACAAAAAACCCCCGGACCTTTCGGTGCGGGGGTTCTCTTCGATTCAGGCTTGATTTTTAAGCCTTTCTTCTCCCAAGTGCAGCCCCGCACGGTGGAATAATAATCACCACCACGCTAATCACGACCAGGCTGACCACTAGTAGAAGGGCTTTCATTAGATATTCGTTCACTAAACTCGTTCGAAGTAATGTCTAAAGAGTTACCACAGAGATCACACAAGTGACAAGATTTTTTTATGAATCATTTCATAAGCAGACGAAGTATTTATTAAAAAAATGTTATATTTCAAATAATAAGCCAGATGCGAAAAAAGTTCATTCATTGCGGGTATGATTCGCCAGCAGACATGGAGCCATAACGACGCGATCTGGCACACATTAATCATGAAAACACCGGAACAGGTAAAGATATGCGGGAATAAACTACGCAACCCGGAAAGAACGAACTGGCCTCCGGGCATAGATCGTCCATGATGGCGTATTCCGGGAGGCTTTATGACACTGTCTATTATTCATACACGCGCCGCACTGGGCATTACTGCTCCCCAGGTGACCGTCGAAGCACATATCAGCCAGGGACTGCCGGGGCTCACCATGGTTGGCTTACCCGAAACTACCGTAAAAGAGGCCCGGGATCGGGTACGCAGCGCCATTATTAATAGCGGATATCAATTTCCAGCCCGTAAGATCACCCTGAATCTGGCTCCGGCAGACCTGCCTAAGGAAGGGGGGCGGTTCGATCTTCCCATTGCTCTGGCGCTCCTGGCGGCCTCGGAGCAACTTTGTATCCGCCATCCTGAACGCTACGAGTTTCTGGGCGAACTGGCGCTTACCGGCGCGCTGAGGGGCGTTCCCGGCGCGATATCTGGCGCAATGGAGGGATTGCGCGCCGGCCGACAGGTGATCGTCGCGGCAGAGAATGAAGACGAGGTGGGTTTGATTGGGAAGCCGGGCTGTTTTATCGCCCATCAGTTGGCCGATGTCTGCGCCTTTCTGGAAGGTAAAACAATACTGCCAGAGCCCAGGGCCCCTCATCTCCCCCATATCAATGAACACCGGGATCTGTGCGATATTATTGGTCAGAGTCAAGGTAAGCGTGCCCTGGAAATCGCAGCTGCCGGGGGACATAATCTGCTATTACTCGGCCCTCCAGGCACCGGAAAAACAATGCTGGCAAGCCGGTTACCGGGACTGTTACCACCGCTGAGTAATACTGAGGCCCTGGAAAGTGCGGCAATACTGAGTCTGGTTAGCCCTCATAGCCTTCATCAACAATGGAGACAGCGTCCCTTTCGCGCCCCACATCACAGCGCATCGATGACGGCGCTGGTTGGCGGAGGCTCCATGCCCGGCCCCGGAGAGATCTCCCTGGCGCATAACGGCATTCTGTTTCTTGACGAACTGCCGGAATTTAGTCGAAGGGTACTGGAAGCTTTACGCGAACCTATAGAGTCTGGCGAGATCATCATCTCACGCACCCGAGCGAAAGTTCGCTATCCGGCCCGCTTTCAGCTGATCGCCGCAATGAACCCCAGCCCTTCGGGTGACTGGCAGGGAAATCAAAGCCACGGAGGATTGCAGCAAACGTTACGCTATATTAACCGGCTCTCCGGCCCCTTCCTGGATCGTTTCGATATGTCACTGGAAATTCCGCTTCTGCCGCCTGGCACTCTGTCAGGCCAACATTATCAAGGGGAGACCAGCGCTTGCGTACGTGAACGCATCACAGAGGCTTACAGGCACCAGAACGCACGTCAAAAACAATTAAACGCGCATCTGAATAATCAGGCGATACGTCGCTTTTGCTCGCTGTTGCCAGAAGATGCCCAATGGCTGGAAGAGGCACTCACCCGCCTGGAACTGTCTGTTCGGGCGTGGCAGCGTCTGCTCAGGGTTGCCAGAACGATTGCCGATTTGGAACATCAGCCACAAATCCAACGCCAGCACCTGCAGGAAGCGTTGAGTTATCGGGCTATCGATCGCTTACTTATTCATCTACGCAAAATGGTGGCGTAAAAAAGGGCCGACAGGCCCTTATCATTTATTAATCATCGGAGTCGCTGTAATCGTCAGCGCCTTCCATTTGCGGCTTTCCGCCAGAGAGGGTATGGAAACGTCGTGGACGATTGATACGCCCCATGTACTTAGTCCATACGCGCTCTTCTTCCGTCGCCGGTTCACGCTGACCGCGGCAAACCTCCACAAACTGCTTTTCAGCTTCTGTTGCAGGCTCACGCTTACCAAGGTTCAACTCATTGAAAGCGAACCCCAGGCGCTCCAGCAACTGGGCCTCTTTAATGGTGAAGTCACCATGACGGGAAAACCCGCGCGGGTAAAATTTGTTGTCGAAAAATCGATTAGTCGTCGAAAAGCTTTCCGCCATTCTGCACGCTCCTGATTATCCTGGACGAGCTAGTTATGGCGCGGAGTATTAGTTACGCTTGACAGAGTGTAAAACAAAACATTTAAATCATAACGACAAAAGATTTTTGGGGGAAAGGCGTGGATACGGAATTACTGAAAACCTTCCTGGAAGTGAGCAGAACTCGCCACTTTGGGCGAGCTGCCGAAGCGTTGTATCTGACTCAATCCGCAGTCAGTTTTCGTATCCGACAGCTTGAAAACCAGCTGGGTGTCAACCTGTTTACCCGACATCGCAATAATATCCGCCTTACGGCTGCTGGCGAACGCCTGCTCCCTTATGCGGAAAATTTGATGAATACCTGGATGGCGGCCAAAAAGGAAGTTTCAAACACCTCACGGCACAATGAATTCACCATAGGCGCCAGCGCTTCACTCTGGGAGTGCGTACTGTCACCGTGGCTACCACGGCTCTACAAAGAGCAGCCCGGTATGCAGTTCGAAGCGCGTATCGCTCAGCGTCAGTCTCTGGTGAAGCAGCTACACGAACGCCAGTTGGATCTCCTGCTCACTACCGAATCACCCAAAATGGATGAGATGAGCAGCCAGGTTGTCGGGCAGTTTAATCTGTCCCTCTTCTGCACAGCGCCGTCACGCCCCAAATCGGCATTAACCTATCTGCGTCTGGAGTGGGGGCCGGATTTTCAGCAGCACGAAGCGGGGCTGTTAATCAGCGATGATATTCCGCTGTTAACCACCAGTTCGGCTGAGATCGTGACACGTATGCTACCAGAACTGAATGGTTGCGCCTGGCTACCTGTCTCCTGGGCAACACAGCGGGAAGGGTTAAATCTGGTCAGCGACAGCGTTGAAGTAACCCGTCCTCTGTACGCTATCTGGCTGCAAAACTGTGACAAGCTAAATCAGCTTAGAGAAATCCTGAAGACCCCAGTAATCTTATAATCAGGATGATGAATAGAGCGATCTGAGGATCGCTTTCTGGCGGAAGGAAAAAAGCAAAAAAAAAATCCTTAGCGTTAGCTAAGGATTATTATTCTGGCAGGGGCGGAGGGACTCGAACCCCCAACACCCGGTTTTGGAGACCGGTGCTCTACCAATTGAACTACGCCCCTAAATAGGGTGGCGGAACGGACGGGACTCGAACCCGCGACCCCCTGCGTGACAGGCAGGTATTCTAACCAACTGAACTACCGCTCCACCGAATTTTTCTACTTTCTACTGCCACCGGGCATTACCCCGGTACTTTCTAATTTGATGCCTGGCAGTTCCCTGGTCCCGCATGGGGCGGGCCATACTGCCACCGGATATCACCCGGTACTTCTTAATTTGATGCCTGGCAGTTCCCTACTCTCGCATGGGGAGACCCCACACTACCATCGGCGCTACGGCGTTTCACTTCTGAGTTCGGCATGGGGTCAGGTGGGACCACCGCGCTCTCGCCGCCAGGCAAATTCTGTTCCGCTTACCGCCACACACGGCCATAAGCGTTTATCCGTCACAAGCTGATTTGATTCTGTCTCTCAACATCATACCAAAACATCTTTGGCGTTGTAAGGTTAAGCCTCTCGGGTCATTAGTACCGGTTAGCTCAACGCATCGCTGCGCTTACACACCCGGCCTATCAACGTCGTCGTCTTCAACGTCCCTTCAGGAGACTCAAAGTCTCAGGGAAGACTCATCTCGGGGCAAGTTTCGTGCTTAGATGCTTTCAGCACTTATCTTTTCCGCACTTAGCTACCGGGCAATGCAATTGGCATCACAACCCGAACACCAGTGGTGCGTCCACTCCGGTCCTCTCGTACTAGGAGCAGCCCCCCTCAGTCTTCCAGCGCCCACGGCAGATAGGGACCGAACTGTCTCACGACGTTCTAAACCCAGCTCGCGTACCACTTTAAATGGCGAACAGCCATACCCTTGGGACCTACTTCAGCCCCAGGATGTGATGAGCCGACATCGAGGTGCCAAACACCGCCGTCGATATGAACTCTTGGGCGGTATCAGCCTGTTATCCCCGGAGTACCTTTTATCCGTTGAGCGATGGCCCTTCCATTCAGAACCACCGGATCACTATGACCTGCTTTCGCACCTGCTCGCGCCGTCACGCTCGCAGTCAAGCTGGCTTATGCCATTGCACTAACCTCCTGATGTCCGACCAGGATTAGCCAACCTTCGTGCTCCTCCGTTACTCTTTGGGAGGAGACCGCCCCAGTCAAACTACCCACCAGACACTGTCCCCACGCCCGATTAGGGCGCCAGGTTAGAACATCAAACATTAAAGGGTGGTATTTCAAGGTTGGCTCCACGTGTACTTGCGTCCACGCTTCAAAGCCTCCCACCTATCCTACACATCAAGGCTCAATGTTCAGTGTCAAGCTATAGTAAAGGTTCACGGGGTCTTTCCGTCTTGCCGCGGGTACACTGCATCTTCACAGCGAGTTCAATTTCACTGAGTCCCGGGTGGAGACAGCCTGGCCATCATTACGCCATTCGTGCAGGTCGGAACTTACCCGACAAGGAATTTCGCTACCTTAGGACCGTTATAGTTACGGCCGCCGTTTACCGGGGCTTCGATCAGGAGCTTCTGGTTACCCATAACCCCATCAATTAACCTTCCGGCACCGGGCAGGCGTCACACCCTATACGTCCACTTTCGTGTTTGCAGAGTGCTGTGTTTTTAATAAACAGTTGCAGCCAGCTGGTATCTTCGACTGACTTCAGCTCCACCCGCAGGGGCTTCACCTACATGTCAGCGTGCCTTCTCCCGAAGTTACGGCACCATTTTGCCTAGTTCCTTCACCCGGGTTCTCTCAAGCGCCTTGGTATTCTCTACCTGACCACCTGTGTCGGTTTCGGGTACGATTCGTTGTTACCTGAAGCTTAGAGGCTTTTCCTGGAAGCAGGGCATTTGTCACTTCAGCACCGTAGTGCCTCGTCATCACGCCTCAGCCTTAACTTTCCGGATTTGCCTGGAAAGTCAGCCTACACGCTTAAACCGGGACGACCGTCGCCCGGATGACATAGCCTTCTCCGTTCCCCCATCGCAGTAACACCGAGTACGGGAATATTAACCCGTTTCCCATCGACTACGCCTTTCGGCCTCGCCTTAGGGGTCGACTCACCCTGCCCCGATTAACGTTGGACAGGAACCCTTGGTCTTCCGGCGAGCGGGCTTTTCACCCGCTTTATCGTTACTCATGTCAGCATTCGCACTTCTGATACCTCCAGCATACCTCACAGTACACCTTCAACGGCTTACAGAACGCTCCCCTACCCAACAACACATGAGTGTCGCTGCCGCAGCTTCGGTGCATGGTTTAGCCCCGTTACATCTTCCGCGCAGGCCGACTCGACCAGTGAGCTATTACGCTTTCTTTAAATGATGGCTGCTTCTAAGCCAACATCCTGGCTGTCTGGGCCTTCCCACATCGTTTCCCACTTAACCATGACTTTGGGACCTTAGCTGGCGGTCTGGGTTGTTTCCCTCTTCACGACGGACGTTAGCACCCGCCGTGTGTCTCCCGTGATAACATTCTCCGGTATTCGTAGTTTGCATCGGGTTGGTAAGCCGGGATGGCCCCCTAGCCGAAACAGTGCTCTACCCCCGGAGATGAATTCACGAGGCGCTACCTAAATAGCTTTCGGGGAGAACCAGCTATCTCCCGGTTTGATTGGCCTTTCACCCCCAGCCACAGGTCATCCGCTAATTTTTCAACATTAGTCGGTTCGGTCCTCCAGTTAGTGTTACCCAACCTTCAACCTGCCCATGGCTAGATCACCGGGTTTCGGGTCTATACCCTGCAACTTAACGCCCGGTTAAGACTCGGTTTCCCTTCGGCTCCCCTATTCGGTTAACCTTGCTACAGAATATAAGTCGCTGACCCATTATACAAAAGGTACGCAGTCACACCCATAAAGAGTGCTCCCACTGCTTGTACGTACACGGTTTCAGGTTCTGTTTCACTCCCCTCGCCGGGGTTCTTTTCGCCTTTCCCTCACGGTACTGGTTCACTATCGGTCAGTCAGGAGTATTTAGCCTTGGAGGATGGTCCCCCCATATTCAGACAGGATAACACGTGTCCCGCCCTACTCATCGAGCTCACAGCATGTGCATTTTCGTGTACGGGGCTGTCACCCTGTATCGCCGGACTTTCCAGACCGTTCCACTAATACACACGCTGATTCAGACTCTGGGCTCTTCCCCGTTCGCTCGCCGCTACTCAGGGAATCTCGGTTGATTTCTTTTCCTCGGGGTACTTAGATGTTTCAGTTCTCCCGGTTCGCCTCATTAACCTATGGATTCAGTTAATGATAGTGTGACGAATCACACTGGGTTTCCCCATTCGGACATCGTCGGTTATAACGCCTCATATCAGCTTACCGACGCTTTTCGCAGATTAGCACGTCCTTCATCGCCTCTGACTGCCAGGGCATCCACCGTGTACGCTTATTCGCTTAACCTCACAACCCGAAGATGTCTTCGTGTTGTAAGCTTGAGAGACCCATTAAACGGTTGTCCCGTTTATGGATTATCAATTTTCAGCTTGTTCCGGATTGTTAAAGAGCAAATATCTCAAACGTGACTCACTGAGCCAGTTTTGAGATATCGGGGGTAACATCTTTCACCTGTCACCGAGCAAGTGGCGTCCCCTAGGGGATTCGAACCCCTGTTGCCGCCGTGAAAGGGCGGAGTCCTAACCGCTAGACGAAGGGGACACGAAAAGTGTCACGACTTCGTAGCCGTCTTGCTTCTTTACTTTCATCAGACAATCTGTGTGGACACTGCGAAACCTGTATCCAAAGGTAAGGAGGTGATCCAACCGCAGGTTCCCCTACGGTTACCTTGTTACGACTTCACCCCAGTCATGAATCACAAAGTGGTAAGCGCCCTCCCGAAGGTTAAGCTACCTACTTCTTTTGCAACCCACTCCCATGGTGTGACGGGCGGTGTGTACAAGGCCCGGGAACGTATTCACCGTGACATTCTGATTCACGATTACTAGCGATTCCGACTTCATGGAGTCGAGTTGCAGACTCCAATCCGGACTACGACGCACTTTATGAGGTCCGCTTGCTCTCGCGAGGTCGCTTCTCTTTGTATGCGCCATTGTAGCACGTGTGTAGCCCTGGTCGTAAGGGCCATGATGACTTGACGTCATCCCCACCTTCCTCCGGTTTATCACCGGCAGTCTCCTTTGAGTTCCCGACCGAATCGCTGGCAACAAAGGATAAGGGTTGCGCTCGTTGCGGGACTTAACCCAACATTTCACAACACGAGCTGACGACAGCCATGCAGCACCTGTCTCACGGCTCCCGAAGGCACAGTCTCATCTCTGAGACCTTCCGTGGATGTCAAGACCAGGTAAGGTTCTTCGCGTTGCATCGAATTAAACCACATGCTCCACCGCTTGTGCGGGCCCCCGTCAATTCATTTGAGTTTTAACCTTGCGGCCGTACTCCCCAGGCGGTCGACTTAACGCGTTAGCTCCGGAAGCCACGAGTCAAGCTCACAGCCTCCAAGTCGACATCGTTTACGGCGTGGACTACCAGGGTATCTAATCCTGTTTGCTCCCCACGCTTTCGCACCTGAGCGTCAGTCTTCGTCCAGGAGGCCGCCTTCGCCACCGGTATTCCTCCAGATCTCTACGCATTTCACCGCTACACCTGGAATTCTACCTCCCTCTACGAGACTCCAGCTGGCCAGTTTCAAATGCAGTTCCCGGGTTGAGCCCGGGGATTTCACATCTGACTTAACCAACCGCCTGCGTGCGCTTTACGCCCAGTAATTCCGATTAACGCTTGCACCCTCCGTATTACCGCGGCTGCTGGCACGGAGTTAGCCGGTGCTTCTTCTGTCAGTAACGTCAATGCATGAGCGTATTAAGCTCACACCCTTCCTCCTGACTGAAAGTACTTTACAACCCGAAGGCCTTCTTCATACACGCGGCATGGCTGCATCAGGCTTGCGCCCATTGTGCAATATTCCCCACTGCTGCCTCCCGTAGGAGTCTGGACCGTGTCTCAGTTCCAGTGTGGCTGGTCATCCTCTCAGACCAGCTAGGGATCGTCGCCCAGGTAGGCCATTACCCTACCTGCTAGCTAATCCCATCTGGGTTCATCTGATGGCGTGAGGCCCGAAGGTCCCCCACTTTGCTCTTTCGAGATTATGCGGTATTAGCCACCGTTTCCAGTGGTTATCCCCCTCCATCAGGCAGATCCCCAGACATTACTCACCCGTCCGCCGCTCGTCAGCAGAGAAGCAAGCTTCTCCCTGTTACCGCCCGACTTGCATGTGTTAGGCCTGCCGCCAGCGTTCAATCTGAGCCATGATCAAACTCTTCAATTAAAGTTTGATGCTCAAAGAATTAAACTTCGTAATGAATTACGTGTTCACTCTTGAGACTTGATATTCATTTAGCGTCTTTCGACGTTCAGGATATCAGTGCTTTCGAGTGCCCACACAGATTGTCTGATAAATTGTTAAAGAGCAGTGCGCGCTGTTTTGTCAGCGGCGCGGGCTGCGTATATTACGCTTTCCCGCTTGAGAGTCAAGCGTTTATTTTCGCTTTCGTCCCGCTGACCCGGTGTGCCGTAAGGCGTTGTTCCGTGTCAGTGGTGGCGCATTATAGGGCCTGAATTCGTGCTGGCAAGACCCATTCCTAAAAAAAATTCCTAACCGTCTCTTTTTTGCACAAATGCCGTTTAAATCGTCAGTTTTTCCAGTGAGTTAAAGCCATAACGTTGTAAAACCGGCGTAAGTCGTAATGCTTCCGGCGTCAGCGCCATACAAAATGCTTTATTCTGTCCGGCTGAGCCCACCTGAGGAGATTCATGCTCAAGTAACCACGCCGTACGCCTGGCAATCGCAGCCCCGGAATCCACCAGCCGGGTACCGGACGGCAGAATCTGCATCAGTTCATCTTTCAACAGCGGAAAGTGAGTACAGCCCAGAACAACGGTATCCGGCGGTTCCGGCATACGCAGCCAGGGGCGCAAAATTTTGCGCAGTGCCTCCAGCGGAATCGCATCGCCATGCAATTTGGCTTCCGCCAACTCGACCAGCTCCGCGGATCCGATCATTTCGATACGACACTCATTAGCAAAGCGCGAAATAAGCTCCAGGGTATAAGGACGACGTACCGTCGCCCTGGTTGCCAGCAGACCAACAATCCCATTCGCGGTCAGCCGTGCCGCTGGCTTAATGGCGGGAACAACACCAACAACAGGAAACTGGAATTTCTCACGTAGCGCAGGTAGGGAAACCGTGCTCGCGGTGTTACAGGCAATAACCGCCATCGATAACGGGTAACGGGCCTGCACGGCGGTCACAATCTCAACCACTCGCTGCACGATAAACGCCTCTTCTTTCTCTCCATAAGGAAAAGCGACGTTATCGAAAGCATAGATATAGTGAAGGTCAGGCAGAAGTTTGCGGAGCTCATCGTAAACAGAAAGCCCACCGACACCGGAATCGAACACCAGTACGGTGGGCCTGATGTCAGAAGGAGTAGCTGCCAGACAAGGTGTATTCTCGTCCTGCAGTGTGGTAACCATATACTGTCTCGTAATCTTTATCGAACAGGTTGGCTATTCTACCACGAACGGTTAACTGAGAGGTGAGCGGATACGACAGTGCGACATCCCACAGACTGACACCGCCCATTTTTACCAGCTGATTGCCGGTAGCATTATAGTTCCGGTCATAGCGCTCGCCCAGATAACGATAGGTCACTGACCAGCCCAGCGTTTCAACCTGGCCGCTAAGCTCGTATTTCACCTGCTGCTTTGCACGTCGTAACAACACTTCATCCGTCCGGGCATTGCGCGGATCAACGTAGTCGTAAGCAATCTGGTGACTCACCGGACCGGTATCGAAAGAGGCCGTAGCTTCCACCCCTTTGATCCTCGCCTTACCAATGTTGTAGTAACGGTACGTCACCGGGTCTGAATCGATCAGATTGTCGATGTCGTTACGATACCCGGAAACGCGCCAGCTTACCGGCCCGGTCAACCCTTCAATGCCAGCTTCCCACTGCTTGCTCTCTTCAGGATTCAACCGGGTATTGCCATAAAAGTCGCTATAAAGCTGGCCCAGGTTAGGCGCCTTAAAAGCGGTTCCATAAGATCCAATCAATCGATATCCATCGATAAACTCCCAGGCTGCGCTGGTTTGCCAGGTAGTATGCCAGCCAAACTCAGAGTGATCGTCACCGCGAATAGCGCCTTCCAGCGTCACCGGTCCAATAAGCTGCTGAGCCGTCGCGTAGACGCCGGTATTGCGCATTTCATGGCCCTGGCTGAGATATGCCGTACCCGGCTCAGTGGTCTGCTTCTGCCAGTCCACTCCGGCACTAACCGTCCCCTGCCCGACCTGCAGCGTATTGCCCCATTGCAGGTTGTACTGTTTTGTATCATCGAGCGTCGCGCTGGCGTCGTAACGTCCTTTATGCGGATCGTAGTTATAGTCCTTACTGCGGCTGTAACCTGCCACTAACTGCGACGCATAATCGCCTTCACGAAAGCGCAACCCGGCATCCCATCCCTGACTGTAGAGCTGACGGGTATCCGGCAGCCCGGCCACATTATAATTGTCGTCATAAGCCAGCATGCCGTCGTAGTCGGTACGGTTGTCATAGCCATAGCCACGCACAAAACCGGAGACCCGATCGTTAAACTGGTGGTCGACGGCGCCATACAGCGACTTACTCATAAAACCGTCGTGGTCGGGTTGTCGGGGATCGCCATAGTTGTCTGGAAGGTTAGCTACGACATCAAACCCTTTGGTATAGGTGTAGTTACCCGCAAACGTCACCCTGGTCGCTCCAAACTGCTGCTGAGTAGAGGCGTCGTAGTTCTGATAGCCGTGGGACCCCATCCCCGCGCTCAGGGTGGTTCCCGGTTTATCCCGACCAGTGATGATATTCACCACACCGCCAATGGCGTCGGAACCATAAACCGCAGAGCGCGGCCCGCGGATATATTCAATACGCTGAATCAGCGATAGCGGGATCTGGCTGAGATCGGAACTCCCGCTGATCCCAGCGCCGTTCATGCGAATACCATCAATCAACAGAAGAACATGACGGCTTTCCGTGCCGCGAATAAATAGCGAATTGATCTGCCCCAGGCCGCCGTTTTGCGCGATATCCACGCCGGGAAGACGCGACAGAATGTCGGCAACGCTTGTCGCCTGCCATCTGTTGATATCTTCCCGGGTGACCACCGAGGTAGGGGCCAGCACTGAAGAAACAGGTTGAGGGAAACGACTGGCGCTAACCACCAGTGTATCGTCGGTATTACCCTGCGCGCAGACGGAAAAAGCCGTGACGGGTAACACCGTTAACAGCGATATTTTTCTTATCATCATTGTAAATTAAGCATCCAGGTCCAAATCAGGATGCCGCAGGCGCCATCGATAGAACGCGATGATAGCGCCGGAGGCGACGTGTTACCGGCAGGTCTTCGGGCTTGGTGGCGTATCTGGATGAGGACTTCCCACTTTCAGTGAAAGCAGTGTTTGCTTGATGCGTTCATCCCGCCATTCTATACCGCTGCGCGTCAGCTCCAGATTCACACTGGATTCCCTTTTAACTCGGGAGAGGCCGGCCTGCGCATGCTACCGTCGTGACATATAGATGTCCAGACTTCCATAACAACGCTGGACATCATGTGGCTATCCCCTACAATCCCCCGCGTGATTTTGACCCAACTGGAGCGAACCATGACGCCCGAACATCTCCCTACCGATCAGTACGACGTGCAGCTGGCCGAAAAGGTGGTACGTCTGCAAAGTATGATGGCCCCATTTTGTACACTGGTGCCGGAGGTGTTCCGTTCGCCCCTTAGCCACTACCGTATGCGTGCGGAGTTCCGCATCTGGCATGACGGAGACGATCTCTACCACATCATCTTCGAAAGGCAGACCCGCCAGCGGATCCGGGTTGATAGCTTCCCGGCCGCCAGCGATCTGATCAACCAGTTGATGCCGGAAATCCTGAACGGCGTGCGTGACAATCCGGTCCTGCGCAGAAAGCTGTTCCAGGTGGATTATCTGACCACCCTGAGCAATCAGGCGGTGGTTTCCCTGCTCTATCACCGCCCGCTGGATGATGAGTGGAAGCAGCAGGCCATCGCCCTGCGCGACGCGCTGCGCGCCCGCGGCTTTAACCTGCATCTGATCGGTCGGGCCACCAAAACCAAGATCGCTCTGGACCAGGATTATGTCGATGAGCGGATGCCGGTAGGTGGCCGGGAGATGATCTCCCGCCAGGTGGAAAACAGCTTTACTCAGCCGAACGCGGCGATGAATATTCAGATGCTGGAGTGGGCGCTGGAGGTCACCGAAGGGTCACGTGGCGATCTGCTGGAGCTATACTGCGGTAACGGTAACTTTTCCCTGGCGCTGGCTCGTAATTTCCGCCGTGTGCTGGCCACCGAAATAGCCAAGCCGTCGGTTGCCGCGGCACAGTACAATATCGCCGCCAACCATATCGATAACGTGCAGATTATCCGTATGTCTGCAGAAGAATTCACCCAGGCGATGACCGGCGTCCGCGCCTTTAATCGTCTGAAAGGCATCGATTTACAGAGTTACCAGTGCGAGACGATTTTTGTCGATCCACCACGCAGTGGTCTGGATCCGGAAACGGAGAAAATGGTGCAGGGCTATCCACGCATTCTCTATATCTCATGTAATCCGGAAACCCTGTGCAAAAATCTGGAAACGCTGTCGCAGACGCATCAGGTTGAACGGCTGGCCCTGTTCGATCAGTTCCCTTATACCCACCATATGGAGTGCGGCGTGCTGCTGACCCGTCGCTAATAAAAAAGCCGCATAATGCGGCTTTTTTATTTACGCCAGGCGCATGACTTAATGCAATTGCTGGCGCAGACGAAGCTTATAGCCAATCCAGAACAGCAGGATCACCGACAGTACTGAAGGTAGGAAGTTGGAGCCCAAATCGGGATATTCCGCACGCACTACCGAACTGTATATCAACACCCCCAGCACAAAACAGGCGGCGGCAATGCCGGGCAACCCCACTGGCATAGTACGATTCTGGTAGCGCTGATGCAGGCAGTAAACCGTCAGCCCCAGCGTCAGGATAGGGAAAATTGAAAAGGGCACCACGGAGCTGAACAGGGCGGAGCAGGTGCCGTTAATCGACAGCCCGGCCACCAGCGCCAGCAGCAGCGTGCCTTTTTCCTGAATCGACTCTTTCATCACTCTTCCTTCACTTGTAAAGCATGTTGTGCAGCAATCACCGTTTTTTCTTGCTCACGGCGATACCAGTAATAAGCTCCTTTTGAGATCATACGCAGTTGCAGCACCAGTCGCTCTTCGAGCTGAAGGCGCTGCTCTGCGTCGACGTCCAGTGCCTCCGCACCAGCGTTAAAGACAATAGTGACCATCGCTTCCGCCTGGGCTTCCGTGAAGCTGCGCGGCATACGATTCTCCAGCTCCAGATAGTCGGCCAGTTCTGCAATAAAATGCTGAATTTCACGGGCGACGGCGGCACGAAATGCCGCCGAGGTGCCGGAACGTTCACGTAGCAGCAGCCGAAAGGCATTGGGATTATTACCAATAAATTCCATAAAGGTGGCAACCGACGTCCGGATAACGCTCCCCCCTTTGGCGATACGCTGGCGCGCCTGGCGCATCAGTTGACGCAGCATCAGACCGCTTTCGTCCACCATGGTTAGCCCCAGTTCATCCACGTCACGAAAATGCCGGTAAAAAGAGGTAGGCGCGATTCCGGCCTCACGGGCAACCTCACGCAGACTGAGGCTGGCAAAACTCCGCTCGGCACTTAACTGGCTGAACGCGGCCTCAATCAATGAACGCCGGGTTCTCTCTTTCTGTTGCGCTCTTACACCCATCACGATGCCTGAATCCTTCCAACTTATTACGGGCACTATATCAGAGTTTAAAACTACCCGGTCTATAAAGGATTGTGAATGATTGTTTACGCGAGCAACATCAGGTAAGACAGGAAAACGCACAATTAGAATTGGGGCATTTACCCGTTGATGTTACCATTCTGTTGATTTTATGTATAAGAACAGGTGAATCTTACCATGCCACATTCCTGGGATTATGACGCAATAGTAATAGGTTCCGGCCCGGGCGGCGAAGGCGCCGCGATGGGGCTGGTGAAACAGGGAGCCCGAGTCGCCGTCATAGAGCGCTATCATAACGTCGGCGGCGGCTGTACCCACTGGGGCACCATCCCCTCTAAAGCACTGCGTCAGGCCGTTAGCCGGATTATCGAATTTAACCAGAACCCTCTTTACAGCGACCACACCCGACTCCTCCGTTCCTCTTTTGCCGACATTCTTCGCCACACCGAAAGCGTTATCAGTCAGCAGACCAACCTGCGTCAGGGCTTTTACGAGCGTAACCACTGCGAGATCCTGCAGGGCAATGCCCGCTTTACCGATGAGCACACCATTGCGCTGGAGTGCCCGGACGGCAGCGTGGAAACCATTACCGCCGAGAAATTTGTTATCGCCTGCGGTTCACGCCCCTACCGTCCGACGGACGTCGATTTTAACCACCCGCGTATTTACGACAGCGACTCCATTCTCAGCCTGCATCATGAACCGCGCCACGTTATTATCTACGGCGCCGGGGTTATTGGCTGTGAATATGCGTCTATCTTCCGGGGAATGAGCGTCAAAGTTGACCTTATCAACACCCGCGATCGCCTACTGGCCTTCCTGGATCAGGAGATGTCCGATTCGCTCTCATACCACTTCTGGAACAGCGGCGTGGTCATTCGCCACCACGAAGAGTATGAGCAGATCGAAGGAGTTGAGGATGGGGTCATCGTCCATCTGAAATCTGGTAAGAAAGTGAAGGCCGACTGCCTGCTGTATGCCAACGGCCGTACCGGTAATACGGACAGCCTGGATCTGGATACGATTGGGCTGAAGGCGGACAGCCGTGGCCAGCTGAAGGTCAACAGTATGTATCAGACAGCGCTGCCGCACATCTGGGCCGTGGGCGACGTGATCGGCTACCCAAGCCTGGCTTCCGCCGCCTACGATCAGGGACGTATCGCTGCTCAGGCGATGGCAAAGGGTGAAGCGGCTGCCCATCTGGTGGATGATATCCCGACCGGAATCTACACCATTCCGGAAATCAGCTCCGTCGGCAAAACCGAACAGCAGCTTACGGCAATGAAAGTGCCATACGAGGTGGGTCGCGCCCAGTTTAAACACCTGGCGCGGGCGCAGATCGTCGGTATGAACGTGGGCACACTCAAGATCCTGTTCCATCGTGAAACCAAAGAGATCCTGGGCATCCACTGCTTTGGCGAGCGGGCAGCCGAGATTATCCACATCGGCCAGGCGATCATGGAGCAGAAAGGTGGCGGTAACAACATCGAGTACTTCGTTAACACCACCTTCAACTACCCGACCATGGCGGAAGCCTATCGGGTAGCGGCGCTGAACGGCTTAAACCGCCTTTTTTAAGGCGTTGTCGAAGTGGCCATCCATCTGAGTACGGATGGCCTCAGCCAGTTGCTCATAGCGGCTGCGCAGCGGTGAGCCCGGACGATACACCAGACCTATAGTGCGTTTGGGCTCAGGTTTGTAGCACGGCAGATAAACCACACCATCACGCTTACGCTCCTGAGGCACTGCCAGCGCCGGCAACAGCGTAATACCGCTCCCCGCAGCCACCATATTGCGCAGCGTCTCCAGGCTGGTAGCACGAAAATGAGTGTCTTCATCGGCGCCCGCTTCAAAGCAAAAACCCATGGCCTGATCGCGCAGGCAGTGGCCGTCTTCCAGCATTAGCAGTTTCTCGCCGGACAGGTCGGACATCGGCACCCGATCGCGTCCCACCCACGGGTGATCCTCGTACACCGCCAGCAGCATCGGCTCATCGAACAGCGGCACCTCAATAAAGGACTCACTCTCTTTTACCAGCGCCAGAATCGCACAGTCGAGCTTACCGCTGTCGAGCTGGGCCAGCAACTGATGGGTCTGAGCTTCGTGCAGGTACATCTCCAGCTTAGGAAATTCCTGATGCAACTGCGGCACAATATGCGGCAACAGGTAAGGCCCGACCGTGGGGATCAGCCCGATATGCAGCGGGCCGGACATGGTCTCGCCCTGCTGGCTCGCCATTTCGCGCAGCACCTTAACTTCACGCAGCACCGTACGCGCCTGATCCACCAGCAGCAGGCCGGCCTGAGTGAAGAGCACCTTACGGCTGGTTCGTTCCAGCAGCATAACGCCCAGTTCATCCTCCAGCTTGCGAATCTGCCCGCTGAGGGTCGGTTGGCTAACGTGGCAGGAATCTGCCGCACGACGAAAATGGCGATGCTCAGCCAACGCCACCAGGTATTCAAGATCACGAATATTCATTATTCATCCTCCGCCACCATGATAGTCCATGGCGATAGATAGCATAGCAACCAACGATTACCCCTATCAAGTATTCTGGTGAATAATCATATCCAACAAAGGGAGACTTTCCGCACTTCCGGAATTTCCCTCTGTAGAGAACCCTCTCTGACCTGTCTGATGACAGCGCCTGGTCTTCAGGGCTTATCCCCCCTGAATCCAGGCATCACAGCCAACGTGAACTTTGAAGTTTTTTAGCGGACGCCACGTCCGCTTTTTTTTGCATAAAAAACCCGACGCGATAGCCGGGTCTGTGATGGCATCAGAGGTGACTAACCAAGGCGCTTGTCCGCAGCTTCCAGCGCCAGAGCGACCTGCTGGGGCGATACCCCCCCTTTCGCGGCACGCTTATCCAGGCAGGATTGCAGACTCAGAATCTCATAAACATCCTCATCAATCGTGGCGCTGAATTTCTGAAGGTCAGCCAGGGCCAGATCTTCCAGAGACTTGCTTTGACGGATAGCTTCGACCACCGCTTCACCCACGATATGGTGCGCTTCACGGAACGGAACGCCTTTAGCGACCAGATAGTCCGCCAGCTCGGTGGCATTGGCATACCCCTGCTGGGCGGCCTCCTGGCAGCGTGGGCGCTTCACCTGAATGCCGTCCAGCACCAGCGTCGCCATATGCAGGCTATCCAGCCAGGTATCGAGCGCGTCGAACAACCCTTCTTTGTCTTCCTGCATATCTTTGTTGTAGGCCAGCGGTAGCCCTTTCAGGGTCATCATCATGCCGGTCAGGGCTCCCTGAACCCGGCCGCACTTACCGCGCAGCAGTTCCAGTGCATCAGGGTTCTTCTTCTGCGGCATCAGCGAAGAGCCCGAAGTCACACGATCGGAAAGTTCGATAAAGCCCGCTTCGCCGGAGTTAAAGAAGATCAGGTCTTCGGCATAGCGCGACAGATGCACCATGCCGATAGCCGCCGCAGAGAGCAGTTCCAGCACATGATCGCGATCGGATACGCTGTCCAGACTGTTACGGGTGGCAGAGGCAAAACCCAGCCAGCCCGCCAGTTGTTCACGATCGATCTCATAGGCGGTGCCCGCCAGCGCCCCGCTGCCCAGCGGGCTGACATCCAGCCGCTTCAGGGCATCTTCCAGTCGGCTTTCATCACGGGCCAGCATCTCAACATAGGCCAGGCACCAGTGAGCGAAAGTCACCGGTTGGGCGCGCTGCAGGTGGGTATAACCCGGCATCACCGCATCCTGATTGTCCCGGGCAGTGGCGACCAGCGCCTTCTGGAATTCACGATTCGCTTCCAGCAGTGCCGCTACCTGAGCCTTGCACCACAGTTTCAGATCGGTGGCGACCTGATCATTACGGCTACGCCCGGTGTGCAGCTTTTTACCCAACTGCCCGACTTTGTCGATCAGTTTCCCTTCCACCCAGCTATGAATATCTTCGGCATCGCTGGTCAGAATCTGCTGCGGGTCGGCCTGAACCTCTTTGAGCAGGGTATTCAGCGCCGCTTCGAGCTGTTGTTGCTCTTCCCCGGTCAGAACCCCCACCGTCACCAGCGCTTTGGACCAGGCGACGGAGCCGACAATGTCCTGCTCTGCCAGACGGTAATCGAAGCGCAGAGAATCATTAAACTGTTTGAACCGCTGGTCCGCCGCCTGAGAAAAACGCCCGCCCCAAAGTGCCATAGTTATACTCCGTATCTTATCTGTCTGTTGCCATCAGTCGTTGTTATACAGGCACCGGGGAAAAATCCGCCCGGTGCCTCAGGGTTATCAGCCCTGCTGTTTCTTTTCGTTCAGCGCACGGATCCTTGAAGAGAGCGAGAACAAGCGGATAAAGCCGCCAGCGTGGCTGTGGTCGTAGACTTCGTCTTCGCCAAAGGTGGCGAACTCTTCGCTGTACAGGCTGTTCGGCGAACGTTTCTGCAGCGCAGTCACCTGACCTTTGTAAAGCTGCAGTACCACTTCGCCGTTCACCTCTTCCGCCAGAGATTCCGCAGCGGCCTGCAGGGACTGACGCAGCGGTGCGAACCAGCGTCCGTCATACACCACGTAGGACATTTCCAGACCTACCTGCTGACGCCACTTGTAGCTGTCGCGATCCAGAACCAATTGCTCAACGCCACGCAGCGCCGCCATCATGATGGTGCCCCCGGGAGTTTCATAGCAGCCGCGGGACTTGATACCCACCAGACGGTTTTCCACGATGTCTACCCGGCCCACGCCGTGTTTCGCACCCAGGGCATTCAGTTTCTCAAGGCACTGGAAGGGGCTCAGCGCTTCACCATTAACGGCAACAACTTTGCCTTTTTCCACGCTGATGGTCACCAGCTCCGGTTTATCCGGGGCTTCCAGCGGATCCACCGTCCAGACCCAACAGTCTTTATTCGGCGCGTTCCACGGGCTTTCCAGCACGCCACCTTCGGTGGAGATGTGCCAGGCGTTCTCATCACGGCTGTAGATTTTCTCAAGCGTGGCTGTGGTTGGAATATCACGCTCTTTCAGGTAAGCCAGCAGCGCTTCACGGGAACGCAGGTTCCACTCACGCCACGGGGCGATAACTTTCAGTTCCGGCGCCAGAGCCGCCCAGGCGGACTCAAAACGCACCTGATCGTTACCTTTACCGGTAGCACCATGGCACAGCGCATCCGCGCCCACTTTTTTCGCCACATCGACCAGCGCTTTCGCAATCAGCGGACGCGCCATGGAAGTCCCCAGTAAATAGGTCTCTTCATACAGCGCGCCAGTCTGCAGCACCGGATAGACATAATCACGGATGAACTCTTCACGCAGATCCACCACATGACACTCAATGGCGCCTGAACGCAGCGCTTTCTGCTCTACGCCCTGCAGATCGTCACGATCCTGGCCGATATCCACCACGCAGGCGACCACTTCGCACCCTTCATAGGTTTCTTTCAGCCAGGGAATAATCGCTGAGGTATCCAGTCCGCCGGAGTAGGCGAGAACCACTTTTTTGATGCCGTGATTTTGCATTGTTTTTTTCCTTCAAGAACGCTGTAACTTACGCAATGATCCGGGTGCCAATGGCCACGCCGCTAAATAAAGAGGGAAGCTGTTCCGCATGGCGCCATGAGGCGATATCCACCGGGCGACGCAGGGTACGGGCCGCGTCCAGCGCGGCATTGACCTTCACCACCATGCCGTCGGTAATAATGCCCTGCGCGATCAGCTCATCGGCGCGGGCGGCGGTCATTTCATTAATGCGCTGCCCTTTGCCGTCCAGAATGCCGCTCACGTCCGACAGCAGAACCAGGTCCGCTCCCAGGGTAGCCGCCAGCGCTGTGGCGGCCTGATCGGCATTCACATTCATTAACTGTCCGTCTTCAGTCACGCCGATGGAGCTCACCACCGGCAGGAACCCGGCGTCGAACAGGCCGGAAATCAGTCTGGCAGAGCCGGGCTGTGCCTTACCAACATGCCCCAGTTCTTCATCAAGCTGGGTCACTTTCACGCTGTCACCGTCTCCCAGACACAGGCCAACCGCGTCTATCTGGCTGCGCTTCGCCCAGGCCAGCAGCGTCTTATTTGCGGTTCCCGCCAGGGCGCCGGTAATAATGCCAATTTGATCGGCAGGGGTGACCCGCAAACCATTTTTCTTCACCACCGGCAGGGAGAGCTGCTTCATCAGCTCATCCACCAGGCAGCCGCCACCGTGCACAATGGCAATCGGGCGGTGACTCGCCTGACGATACTCCGCAAGGGCGCTAAACAGGCGCGCCATCGCCTCTTCGCTATCCAGTAATACGCCGCCTAACTTAATAATTAACGGATTCATCATCGCCCCTGACAGTCGGTTAAATAAGGGATTCGGTTTCATTAAAGCCAAAACGGATATTGGCGCACTGTACGGCCTGCGCCGCCGCCCCCTTCAGCAGGTTATCTTCGGCGGCCACCACAATCAGATGATCCCCCTGAACGGCAAAGCCAATATCGCAGAACGGCAGGCCAACCACGTTTTTCAACGCCGGTACACCATTTTCATAGAGCCGCACCAGCGGTTTATCGCCATACGCCTGCGCATAACATTCAGCCACCTGGGTCTGACTCACGCCAGAGCGCAGACGACAGGTAATGGTTTCCAGAATGCCACGCGGGAAATTGCCCAAGTGCGGGGTAAAGATCACCTCGGTCCCCAGATGGGTGGCAATTTCCGGACGATGGCGATGGGTAAAGACGCCATAGGGTTGCAGACTCACTTCGCAGAAACTGTTAGCGAGACCCGCCTTACGCCCGGCGCCGCTCACGCCGCTGGTCGCGTTGATCACCGGCCACTGGTTAAGATCCAGCAGCCCGCCGTCGATCAGCGGTTTCAGAGACAACTGGGCCGCCGTAGGGTAACAACCCGGCACCGCCACCAGTTTCGCCTCTTTCAGTTTGTCGCCCTGCCACTCAGCCAGACCGTAAACCGCCTGTTCCAGCAAAGCCGGGTACTGATGAGTAAAACCGTAATACTGTTGATAAAAGTCAGGATCGTTAACCCGCCAGGCGCCGGAAAGGTCGAACACCACGCAACCCGCGTCCAGAAACTGAGGCGCCAGGTCATGACTCACCTCATGGGCAGTCGCCAGAAACACCACATCCACGCCTTTGGCGAATGCGCTGATGCCATCCATCGGCTGTAACGGGAGATCGACCCGCCCCTTCAGCTGTGGGTGCAGATCGGAAATCAACTTTCCGGCATCCGCACTTTGCGCCGAAACCGTCAAAGCGGTTATGGTCATGTGTGGATGGCGATGGATGTAGGCCGCAAGCTCTGCGCCGGTATACCCACTGGCTCCGACAATCAGCGTATTCAACATCGGGGCTAAAACCTTCTTATCACGTCATTTAATCCCAGGACACCGGTCATCCGGAATGCCCGCGAGGCGAGTGCAGGAACCACCACAGTACGGCAAGGTTCATTCACACATGCAATAATGGATTTTTATTCATTATTACTGCATGATTATCTATACTCTTGAGACCTGAGGCTGTCAACCGTGAAGACGAAATTACCGCCCTTTATTGAGATTTATCGTGAGCTGATCGCTACCCCCTCCATCAGTGCAACCGAAGCGGCGCTGGACCAAAGTAATGAGGCTTTAATCAATTTGCTGGCAGGCTGGCTGGAAACGATCGGTTTCCAGGTAGAAATCCAACCCGTTCCTGAAACGCGCAATAAATTCAACTTGTTAGCAACAGCCGGACAGGGGGAAGGCGGTCTGATGCTGGCCGGACATACCGATACGGTGCCTTTCGACGACGGGCGCTGGACCCGGGATCCCTTCACGCTGACGGAGCATGACAACAAGCTCTACGGGCTGGGTACCGCCGATATGAAAGGCTTCTTTGCCTTTATCGTCGATGCGCTACGTGACATGGATGTGAAAACGCTTAAAAAACCGCTTTATATTCTGGCTACCGCCGATGAAGAGACTTCCATGGCGGGGGCGCGCTATTTTTCCCAAAGCAGCACCCTGCGCCCCGACTGTGCCATTATCGGCGAGCCGACCTCCCTGCAACCGGTACGCGCCCATAAGGGCCATATGTCCGATGCGATACGTATTCTGGGCCAGTCCGGTCATTCCAGCGATCCGGCGCGCGGTGTGAATGCTATTGAGCTGATGCATGAAGCCATTGGTCATATTCTGACGCTGCGTGACGAGCTGAAAGAGCGCTACCACCATGATGCCTTCACCATCCCTTACCCCACTCTGAACCTGGGTCACATTCACGGCGGCGATGCCTCCAACCGCATCTGCGCCTGCTGCGAGATGCATATGGATATCCGCCCTCTGCCCGGCATGACGCTGGGCGATCTCAACGGCCTGCTGAATGACGCGCTGGCGCCCGTAAGCGAACGCTGGCCGGGGCGACTGACGATTTCTGAACTGCATCCACCGATTCCGGGTTACGAATGTCCACCAGACCACCGACTGGTAACAGTGGTGGAAAAGCTGCTCGGTACCCGAGCGGATGTGGTGAACTACTGCACCGAAGCTCCTTTCATCCAGGAACTGTGCCCGACGCTGGTACTCGGTCCCGGCTCCATCAATCAGGCCCACCAGCCGGACGAGTATCTGGAAACGCGTTTTATTAAGCCTACCCGCGAACTCATCACTCAGGTAGTCCAGCACTTCTGCCAGCTCTGAGCAACGCCATTACGTGCGCGCGCCGCCCCTCTCACCGATGAAATTATCGACGAAGAGAGGTGGCGGCTTTATAAGCGAAACTTATGTCGCATCCGGTGAGTTAAGTCGTGCGAATTTTTCCCGATATCACGTTGGCTGAACCGATTTCGCTACATTTGACGAACGGGATCTTACGTGGCTTTATAAAAGACGGTGTTGAGCCCGAAAGGGCGAAAATTGACTAAAAAATCAAGATGGGTGTCTGGGATCATATGAACGAACAATATTCTGCTTTGCGAAGCAATGTCAGTATGCTCGGCAAACTGCTTGGGGATACTATCAAGGATGCATTGGGAGAGAACATCCTTGAACGGGTGGAAACCATCCGCAAATTATCGAAGTCATCCCGGGCAGGCAATGAAGCCGACCGCCAGGAGTTGCTCAGCACGTTGCAGAATCTCTCTAACGATGAGTTACTCCCCGTTGCCCGCGCATTCAGTCAGTTCCTGAATCTGGCCAACACCGCGGAACAGTTCCACAGCATCTCCGCCAGAGGTGAGGATGCCAGTAACCCGGAAATACTGGCCCGTACCCTGCGTAAGCTGAAATCCCAGCCCGAGCTGAGCGACGCCGGTATCAAGCGCGCCATTGAAAGCCTTTCCCTGGAGCTGGTACTGACCGCCCACCCCACCGAAATCACACGCCGTACCCTGATTCACAAAATGGTTGAGGTTAACAACTGCCTCAAGCAGCTCGATCATAAAGATCTGGCCGACTACGAGCGCAACCAGATTATGCGCCGTCTCCGCCAGTTGATTGCCCAGTCCTGGCATACCGATGAGATCCGCAAACATCGTCCCACCCCGGTGGATGAAGCCAAATGGGGCTTCGCGGTGGTGGAAAACAGCCTGTGGGAAGGGGTGCCAAACTACCTGCGCGAGCTGAACGAACAGCTGGAAACCCACTTCGACTACCAGCTTCCGGTCGACTGTGTGCCAGTTCGCTTCACCTCCTGGATGGGCGGCGATCGCGACGGCAACCCGAACGTCACCGCAGATATCACCCGCCACGTCCTGTTACTGAGCCGCTGGAAGGCCACCGACCTGTTCCTTAAAGATATCCAGGTGCTGGTCTCCGAGCTTTCGATGGTGGAATGCACCGATGAGCTGCGCGCCCTTGCCGGCGCTGAAGGCGAACAGGAGCCGTATCGCTTTATCATGAAGGGGCTGCGCTCGCGCCTGATGGCGACCCAGGCCTGGCTGGAAGCGCGCCTGAAAGGGCAAAAACTGCCGAAGCCTGAAGGGCTGCTGACCCATAACGCCGAGTTATGGGAACCGCTCTACGCCTGCTACCAGTCGCTGGTCGCCTGCGGCATGGGCATTATCGCTAACGGCGATCTGCTCGATACCCTGCGTCGCGTAAAAACGTTCGGCGTGCCGCTGGTTCGCATCGATATTCGCCAGGAGAGCACCCGTCATACCGAAGCGCTGGGCGAAATGACCCGCTATCTGGGCATCGGCGATTACGAAAGCTGGTCAGAAGCCGACAAACAGGCCTTCCTGGTCCGCGAACTGAATTCCAAGCGTCCGCTGCTGCCGCACCAGTGGGATCCGAGCCCGGAAACCCGTGAAGTGCTGGATACCTGCAAAGTGATCGCCGAAGCGCCCCAGGGATCGATCGCCGCTTACGTGATCTCCATGGCCAAAACGCCGTCCGACGTACTGGCGGTCCATCTGCTGCTAAAAGAAGCGGGTATTGGCTTTGCGCTACCGGTGGCACCGCTGTTCGAAACCCTGGAAGATCTGAATAACGCCAACGACGTGATGACTCAGTTACTGAATATCGACTGGTATCGCGGCTTTATTCAGGGCAAGCAGATGGTGATGATCGGCTATTCCGACTCGGCGAAGGATGCCGGGGTAATGGCCGCCTCCTGGGCTCAGTACCAGGCGCAGGATGCGTTAATCAAAACCTGTGAAAAAGCGGGCATTGAGCTGACGCTGTTCCACGGTCGCGGTGGCTCCATCGGTCGCGGCGGCGCCCCTGCGCACGCAGCGTTGCTTTCCCAGCCTCCGGGCAGCCTGAAGGGCGGCCTGCGCGTGACCGAACAGGGCGAAATGATCCGCTTTAAATATGGTCTGCCGGAAATCACCATCAGCAGCCTGTCGCTCTATACCGGGGCGATTCTGGAAGCTAACCTGCTGCCGCCGCCGGAGCCGAAACAGGCCTGGCGTCATATCATGGATGAGCTGTCGGTACTTTCGTGCAATATGTACCGCGGCTATGTGCGTGAAAATCAGGACTTCGTGCCCTATTTCCGCTCCGCCACCCCGGAAGTAGAACTGGGCAAACTGCCGCTGGGCTCGCGTCCGGCCAAACGTCGCCCCACCGGCGGTGTGGAGTCGCTACGCGCTATTCCATGGATTTTCGCCTGGACCCAGAACCGCCTGATGCTGCCGGCCTGGCTTGGCGCCGGTGCCGCGCTGCAAAAAGTGGTGGATGACGGTAAGCAGAGCGAACTGGAAGTGATGTGCCGCAACTGGCCGTTCTTCTCCACCCGTCTGGGTATGCTGGAGATGGTGTTCTCCAAAGCAGACCTGTGGCTGGCGGAATATTACGACCAGCGTCTGGTGGATTCGTCACTGTGGCCGCTGGGTAAGGAATTGCGTAAGCAACTGGCGGCGGATATTGAACTGGTGCTGGCTATCGCCAACGATTCTCATCTGATGGCGGATCAGCCGTGGATTGCCGAATCCATCGCGCTGCGTAATATCTACACCGATCCGCTGAACGTACTGCAGGCCGAACTTCTGCACCGTTCCCGCGAAGCGGAAACCCAGGATAAAGAGCCGGATCCGCGCGTCGAACTGGCGCTGATGGTCACCATCGCCGGTATCGCCGCCGGGATGCGTAACACCGGCTAAACGCCCCTGTTGATAATAATCGCCCCGCTATATGCGGGGCGATTTTTTATGTCAGGCAGGCCACGACTTTATCGCTCAGCAGACGTACCAGCGTCGCTACCTGCAATTTCTTGTTCCACCAGTTGTCCTGTACCTCGCCAAGATAACCAAGGCGGGCCAGTGCCAATAAATCCCCCTGCTCCGGCGTCAACCGCTGTACCGCCCAGGCGGCAGCAACATCCTTAGGCGCAATCTCCCCGGTATCCAGCGTCAGCCACATCCGCGCCAGGGTAAGCAGTACGTTACGCTCGTCGCCTTCGACACCCGCCAGTAATGTGGGAAGCGCATCGCCAATCGCGCGCCGTATATCGCTCAGAGGAACGGGGGGAATTACCCAATCGGCATTATCGCCCCACAGCGTCAGGCTACACTGCCTGATCTGATGCAGCACAATCGCCAGGTCAGGATCGGCCGCTGGCCCGGCGATTGTGCCCCGCAAAAAATCCTGCCTCAGCCACTCGCCGTAAACCAGTTCGCTCACGGGCGGATAACGCCAGGGTATCAGGTTAGCGCGCTGTACTATCGTCAGTTCCAGGGCGCGCAGCCCCTGGTCATTGCCCGGCTCGCCTGACAGAGTCAGTAGTCTGGCAACAATGGCCCGCCGCGACTCTTCGCTAAGGGGCTCATCAACCACCACCAGCACATCCACATCGCTATCCGGCCTTAAGCCGCCATTCACCGCCGATCCGAACAGCCAACCCGCGCTCGCCCCTTCAGCCAGAAGTTGCACAAGCCGCCCGGCCTCACGGGCTATCTCTGGCACAATAACGCCTCTTTTTAGCTCCACGGACCCTCCCTCTTCGCTTGTGGTGATACCTTCATTCTGGACCAGCTACCGAATATGTTGTTCAGGGGTTATCTGAAAGTGAAAATTCGGAAATTACCGCCAGGCGATCCGCCACCCGACTAATTAAGGTTAGATTAAGGTTAAACCGATAGCGTACACCTGCATTTTTGTTTTTTTGACGGACAAAATATATGATTTCCTCGCATAAACCCGCTACCGGCTCTTTTAGCTGGCGAGCACTGCTGTGGGTTCTGGTCTTTTTCTGGTTTTTCTCCAGTGTATTACAGATTGTTATTTTATATTCCGGCTATAGCGGCACTAACGGGCTGCGCGACTCACTGCTCTACAGCTCGTTATGGCTGGTTCCGGTATTTCTGTTTCCGGGTAAAACACGGCTTGTTGCCGGTATTATTGGCCTTGTTCTCTGGCTTGCATCGGTGTGCGCTCTGGCTTATTACGTCATATATGGCCAGGAATTCTCGCAAAGTGTTTTATTTGTGATGTTTGAATCCAATGCTAATGAAGCCAGTGAATTTTTCAGTCAGTATTTTAGTCTGAAATTATTAGCTGTCGTATTAATTTACACCGCCGTGGCTCTTTTTTTATGGACCCGCCTGCGCCCGGTATGGATCCCCACCCCCTGGCGTTATGGCGTTGCCCTGGCCATTTTCTACGGATTAATTCTCCATCCATTGGTCAGCGATATGGTCTTTAAAGGGAAAAATGCGGAATCGGCATTTAACCGGCTCTCTTCGCGTATGGAGCCTGCGGCCCCCTGGCAGCTACTGATTAGCTATACGGAGTATCGCGATCAGCTGGGCAATCTGGAAAAGCTTCTCTCAAAAAACCACGCCCTGCCGCCGCTGAAAAATATGAAGGACAGCTCCGGCGATCAACCGCGCACCCTGGTTCTGGTGATTGGCGAATCCACCCAGCGCGATCGCATGAGTCTGTACGGTTACGCGCGTAAAACCACGCCAGAGCTGGATGCCCTGCATGCCAGCGATCCGAACCTGACCGTTTTTAACGACGTGGTGACTTCTCGTCCTTACACCATTGAGATCCTGCAACAGGCGCTAACCTTCGCCAACGAGCAGAACCCGGACCTTTATCTGACCCAGCCTTCGCTGATGAACATGATGAAGCAGGCGGGTTATAAGACGTTCTGGATCACCAACCAGCAGACCATGACCGAGCGCAACACCATGCTCACGGTCTTCTCGCGCCAGACGGATAAGCAGTTCTACATGAACCAGCAGCGAACCCAGAGCGCCCGCGAATACGACACCAACGTACTGGCGCCGTTTAAGCAGGTACTGGCCGACCCCGCGCCGAAGAAGTTTATTGTAGTGCACCTGCTGGGTACTCATATCAAGTATAAGTACCGCTATCCTGACAACTGGGGCAAATTCGACGGCGATACCCAAAACGTACCGCCGGGACTCTCTTCCGACCGTCTGGAGTCTTATAACGATTACGACAATGCCAACCTCTATAATGACCATGTGCTGGCCAGCCTGATCAACGACTATAAAGCGACGGATCCTAACGGTTTCCTGCTTTACTTCTCCGATCACGGCGAAGAGGTTTACGATACGCCGCCGCATAATATTCAGGGGCGTAACGAATCGCAGCCGACCCGCCACATGTATAACGTGCCCTTTATTCTTTGGCGTTCTGAAAAATGGCTGGCCGCGCATCCCCGGGATCTGAGCGGAGACGTCAATCGCAAGTACAGCAGTTCCGAGCTAATCCATACCTGGTCCGATCTGGCCGGTCTGAGCTACGAGGGTTACGACCCGAGCCGTTCCCTGGTCAGTCCACAATTTGTTCCCACCACCCGCTGGATAGGCAACCCCTACCAGAAAGGCGGGCTGCATGACTACGATAAGCTGCCGTACGGAAAAACGGCGGCACAATAATTGACGTCACAAACACAAAGAGGGAAAAACCACGTTTTTTCCCTCTTTGTCATCAACCTGAGAGGAGGCGCATGCCTCCTCGTTTGTTACCTGAAGCGCTGCCTCATAATACCTGTGCCACCTCGGCAACCAGTTTCATCTCTTCCCTGGAAAGGCTGGAATCTCTCCCTCTTCCCAACGCAACATAATTATTGTTATCCGCCAGAAGAATTCGGGCATGAATAACGCCAGACTGCATGAGCGTCGTGAACAATAATGTCTCAACCCGCTCAACGGGATGTCTGTTACGCTCGGCTTCGGGGAAACGCGCTGTCCAGTATCGATCTACCGCCGTAGCGCTTTTCCCATCCTCCGTCTCTTTAATCAATTTAATGCGCACTTCAGCGAAAAACTTATTCAGCTGACTCCGGGCTTTTGCCATTCTTTTCATTACGTCCAGCAACTGTTTATTACTGACCTTTTGCTGGGAGCCAAGATAATTACGCAGACTGGCAACCCCTGCGCTAACGAAAGAAACGCCCGATATTCCCCCCAAAGCGTACCTGACCGCCGTATTCGTCATCAGCGACGTTGCTCCCTGCGCAGCAGCCACGGCGGAAGTCACTCCACCAAGCCCGGCAAGCGCACTAATAGTCCCCAGAATTTTAACGGCATACTCGAATTTGTTGGTCGTGGCTTCCCGGTAGATGTCTCCACCAAAACGCCCGAGTGACGTTCGGTATCCCTGAAACAGATTGGTACGGCTCCTTAAAATACCGCCCGCGCTTTCGGTGGCATCACCAAAGTTAATTAGGGGAATATTCTCTTCATCACCGCCCTGTGAATTCTGCTGCATTCGCGCCAGCGTTCGCATCACATCTTCTTCCGGATCATCCTGAAAATGCTGTAATGCCTCTGCATCCATCTCATTCATAAACGCCAGAATGACTCTGAGCTGCTGTTCGCTAAAATCTCCCGTGCTGCGGAAAAGGTTATCAATTGCCAGAGTTGGATCGTCCATATTGCAACCTCCACCTCAGAGTTAAACTTCTTTATTTTGCTTAATATCCCAACCAGCTTTGCTTTCAGCACCACGCGTACCGCTGTCGCTCTGCTCCCAATAGCTCAGATTCACTTTTGAAGCCTGGAAAGCATAGTTAACGGCGATCGTGTCGGTATTGCCCACACCGGTAAATTCCGTCTGAGTCACCAACACATCTTCCAGCACGATTCGGGAGTATTCGATCTGACTGCCGCCTGCTTTACAGATGGAAAGCTCGACTTTAGTGATATGTTTTCCGCTGGAGCAATACTTCAGAATAGCAGGCGTAGCCTTATCGATCAGTGCCTGAATCTGCAGGTCTTTATAATTCACTTTGCCGGTACCGCCGCCGCCGCCGACGGCCATATTACCCGGTTGTGTCGCTCCCCAGTGAAATGACAGAACATCAATCCAGTTTTTATGGTTTGAGTCTTTAGATTCCCCTGTTGCACCATCCACTTTCAGATAAATATCAATTGCCATGATGACCTCAGATTATGTTTTTTTCCCGCTTATAGTTAGCAGTTTCCTCACGCAATACCAACATAAGATAAATCTTAAATAAATTTAATCAATGGATTTAAAAAATTTTTATTGAGACATAAAAAATTCATATAAAAATATAAACATTAAGATAATAATGAATAATGTAAAGAATTTTTATCATATAAAACAGAGCATTACAAAGGAATGAGGTGAATTTATGCCATTAGTAGAATAGCGACGGCTACAGCCATTTAAAAACAATACCCCCGCCAACGGCACGGCAGGGGCGAATAATTAACGATGCAGAATAAATTATCAGGCAGCCGCCGGGCGAACGCCCAGGGTGTGACAAATGGCGTAACTCATCTCGGCACGATTCAGGGTATAGAAGTGAAAATCTTTCACGCCTTCGCGGCTCAGGATCTTCACCATATCCATCGCGATATTGGCCCCCACCAGTTTGCGGGTTTCCGGATCGTTATCCAGACCGTCGAACATACTGTCCATCCACTTCGGCACCCGTACGTTGGTCAGAGTAGCAAATTTCTGCAGCTGCTTGTAGTTACTGACCGGCAGAATCCCCGGCACAATCTCCACATCGATGCCCGTCGCGACACAGCGGTCACGAAAACGCAGGTAGCTTTCAACGTCAAAAAAGAACTGGGTAATCGCGCGGTTAGCACCAGCGTCGATTTTGCGCTTCAGGTTGATCAGATCGGCCTGGGCGCTCTTCGCTTCCGGATGCACTTCCGGATAGGCCGCCACCGAAATATCAAAGTCCGCCACCTCTTTCAGCAGCGCCACCAGATCGGCGGCATACATCTCCGGCCGGCCGTTGCCTTCCGGCAGGTCGCCACGCAGTGCCACAATATGACGGATACCGTTTTCCCAGTAATCCCGGGCAATGGTGCGCAATTCGTCGCGACAGGCATCAATGCAGGTCAGGTGTGGTGCCGCTTCAAGGCCAGTGCGATCTTTAATGCCCTTGATAATACTGTGTGTACGATCGCGCTCGCCGGAGTTGGCCCCATAGGTGACGGAGACAAATTTAGGCTTCAGGCTGCTCAGACGATCGATGGAGTTCCACAGGGTCTGCTCCATTTCACTGGTACGCGGCGGGAAAAACTCAAAAGAAACATTAATCTCCCCGTGGAGCTCCGCCAGGCTCTGATTCAGGGCTTCCCGCTGATGGGCGTGAAAGAAGCTCATATCCGTTTACCTTTATTGATGACTTGAGTTGAATTCCCAAAAACGCCAGGAACGAACACCTAAACGTTTAGACGTCTATACTTCTACAAAGGTACGTTCGGCGTCCAGTTTTGTCAACTGAAAAACCTACACATGGCAGTGAATTTCTCTCATAGAGAAAAGTACACTGCCGCTGAAGAAGGATAAAAATTTACAATTCTGAGAATATCCTTTACAAGTATCCTGGAATTACCACCTGCCCCATTACATCATCTTTAATGATGACAATATTGAGGCATAAAACATCATCGTGATCTTAATGAATTTTGAATTCAGGCTCTCCCGATTCGCTACACTTCTATCCCCGCGCCTTATTTATTTTTTAGGAGGCTTCTTACGAGTTCCTAATTTCCTTATCTAATATGAGCATGTATTGTATATTTGTTACCAAAGAACATTAGCCACACTTATGAATATATAATTATTAAATTATTGAAGAATGAATCACAGGTTCTGGAACGCAATATTTGATAAATAGCTTCGATTAATTACCGCTGCATCTGCCAGCTACAGCATACGACAGTCACGTAAAGGCTCGCTCGTAGTAAAAAAGGTCATAATCTGTTGTTTTGAAAGGAGCTACGAAAACTGCAATCTGGTTGTAAGGCGTTGTCGCCAAAATCCCTGAGCGAATATGTAGCTCTTACGATTACAGAGTACAGTTTAAAGTTAGCAAACAAATTATTTTTGTGCGATGGAATATGCAATATGCCCAAATACTCAGCGATGAAATTCATTATTCATTCCTTCAGGAATCACAAACGTTCCCTGTGGTACATTGCTTTATTTTCATCTCTTATCAATCTACTGATTCTCTTTCCTTCTATTTATATGCTACAGGTTTACGATCGCGTGCTCCCCTCTCGTAATGAGATCACTCTTATCATGCTGAGTATCATGGTAGTAGGCGCATTGGGAATGATAGCGTTACTGGAATACTGCCGTAGCATGATCACCATCTGGATCAGTAAACAGGTTGACGATAAATTGAGCCGCTCCGTTTATCAGGCTGCCTTCATTGCTAACTTACACCGGAAAAACCAGGATACAGCCGCCTGTTTAAATGATGTCACAACGGTACGTCAGTTTTTCACAGGTAACGCAATTTTTGCCTTTATTGATGCCCCCTGGTTTCCGGTTTTTATCCTGGTTATCTTTCTTTTTAATCCACTATTGGGGTTATTTGCGCTGGCAGGCTCTGCATTACTAATGACTCTGGCACTTATCAACCATAAACTCATACAACAACCACTGTCGGAGGCTGGAAAACTGTCACACCAGTCGACAAATATGGCTGGCATAACGCTACGCCACGCTTCAACCATTGAAGCGATGGGTTTGCTGCCTAATTTTCAACGACGCTGGTGGGCAATACATGAAAAATTCATCCAACTACAGCAACAGGCCAGTGAATATAACACTCGCCTGACTTCCATCACGCGCTTTACCCGTATGTCCTTACAGTCGCTCATTCTCGGCCTTGGTGGTTGGCTGACAATTAACGGGCAACTGACGCCGGGAATGATGATCGCTGGCTCTATCCTGCTTGGTCGCGCCCTTGCTCCTATTGAACAGCTAATTATCGCCTGGAAACAGTGGGGTAATACGCGCAGCGCACTAATCAGGCTGGATAACCTATTAGCGTCACATCCCACCGCATCGGCTAAAATGGCGTTACCCACACCACAGGGCAGACTGGATCTTAAAAACGTGGCTCTGGCATCAGCCCAGGACAGCGATAAAATGATTCTCAACCAGATTACTTTCAGTCTCAATGCCGGCGAGGTACTGGGCATCATCGGCGCCAGTGCATCAGGAAAAAGCACGTTGGCACAACTGATTCTGGGCCTGCAACCCGCGACCAGCGGCACTGTACGTATTGACGGCGCCGATATACGACAATGGGATCGTACCCAACTCGGTCCGTCTATCGGTTATCTGTCGCAGGAGGTTGAAATATTCCCCGGCAGCATCGCAGAAAATATTGCCCGCTTTAACACAATAGATGCCAACAAGGTCATTGAAGCAGCCAAACTGGCAGGTGTACACGAGATGATCCTGCGTCTGCCGGGAGGCTATGACACCCTGGCAGAGCATGGTGGCGTTAGATTATCCGGAGGTCAGAAACAACGCATCGCTCTGGCTCGTGCTCTGTACGATTCGCCCAAGCTAGTGGTACTGGATGAACCTGATGCCAGCCTGGACGACGCCGGTATCATCGCATTAGCCCAGGCGCTAACGGCGCTACAAAAAATAAAAACGACTGTCATTTTAATAACGCATCGCAAACAGTTGCTTTCACTCACCCATAAAGTTCTGGTCATGCAGGAAGGCAGGATCGGTGAGTTTGGAGAAACCCGTTCGATATTAACCAAAATGATTAAACCGGTTTCAGCAATAAAGCAACAAGCAACAGCATAACGCTATATCCAGATTCATTAAACCAAACCTATAATTTTATCAGGACCTGTTTACTGATGGAACAGAAGAAAACTCCTTTTATTGCCCCAGAAGAAACATCGAATGCCGGGGGTAACAACGAGCGTTTTTACCAACTCATGGGGATTGCCGTTATTATCATCGGCATTATGGGATTTTTTTCCTGGGCCGCTTTCGCACCGCTCGATAAAGGTGTTACAGCATCTGGTACCGTTATCGTTGCCGGCAACCGTAAAGCCGTTCAGGCTCCCAGTAATGGCATTGTTGAATCAATTCGGATAAAGGAAGGCGATCGCATCCAGGCGGGAGTGACGCTGATTGAATTAAGTCGTACTCCCTCACAAGCGCGATACGAGCAAGCCCGGGACAAGTATCTTGCAGCCCTGGCTGCGACGGCAAGATTACAGGCGGAACGGGATAATCTGGCAACACCCGTTTATCCCGATACATTACTGGAAGACAGGTGGCGCCCCCAGGGTGAAGCCGCCATCGCGTTACAGAACCAACTTTTTCACGCCCGTCGTCAGGCCATGCTCGGTGAACTGAACAGTAACCAACATTCACTTACCAGCCTGGAACTTCAGACGCAAAGTCTCAGCCGGGCGCTGAATCTAAAGAAAAGGATGAACAATAACCTGATCCAACAGCTACACGATACAAAATCGCTGGCAGAGCAGGGAATTTTTCCACTCAACCGTTATCGCGAACTGCAACGACAGCAGCACGAAACGCAAAGTCAAATTGAAGAGCTGACAGGACAAATTGCCAGCAACAAAGAAAAACAAAAAGGGATAAAACAAAATATCGAACGGTCTCAGGGAGAATATTATCGGGACGTTAACACTTTACTTGAAAAATCAACAGCGGAAAGTAATGAACAGCAAAAAAATATTCAAATCACACACTACGAATTAGAACACACACAGATCGTGGCTCCAATATCGGGAACGATAATGGCACTGAAGGTAATGACACCAGACAGCGTCTTATCGTCGGGAGAAACTCTGATGGAAATCGTACCTGACGATTTGCCTCTGGTTGTTGATGCGCAGGTAAACTCCGATCTTATAGATAAAGTTTACCCTGGTCTTGAGGTAAATATGATGTTTACCGCCCTGAATCAGAATAAAACACCGGTAATTCCCGGACATGTCAGCCTGGTGTCACCAGATCGACTAATCAATAAAAATAACGGGGAGCCATATTACCAGGTTCAGATCACAGTCAGCGATGAAGGCATGGAGCTGCTGAAAAATGAGGATATCCGACCGGGCATGTCAGCAGGTGTATTAATTAAAACTGGGTCGCGTTCACTGTTGAATTATCTGTTCAAACCCGTACTCGATCGGGCAAAAACCGCGCTAACGGAGGAGTAAAATGCAAGGAATAATTATCGCCACGCTGTTGTGCGGCCTGCTATCTCCATCATCCTACGCATTAGGCCTTCTTGAGATTTATACGCTGGCCCAGAAAAACGATCCCGAATTTCTTGCTGCCAGTGAAGAAAGAATGGCGGGAGAGGAGTACCGCCATATGGGACGAGCCGCACTACTGCCTTCTGTCTCATTGTCATGGCAGAACGGCATGAAAAACTGGCAGAGAGCAAAAACCCAACAGCGCCAGAGTATTTACAGCAACAAAACGCACGATGTCACCACTCATGCGCAATACAGCTCTCAGAATGGAAGTATGACGCTGACACAACCGCTTTTCGATTATGAAGCATGGTCGCGTTATCAATCCGGAAAAGCGCAAAGTCTGATGTCTGAAGAAGTATGGCGTTCCCGCGCTATGGAGCTGGCAACGCGAGTCGTCAACCGGTACCTGGATGTCCTGGCTGCGCAGGATAAAGTCAGACTGACAACTGAGCAATACGCCAGTTATCAACAATTACTGACGCAAAACCAGAAGATGCTGCGGGCCGGAGAAGGCACCATTACAGAGGTGGTGGAAACCGAATCCCACCTTTCCCTTGCCGAAGCGGAGAAAATCGCTGCTGATGAGGAGTTGCTCGCTGCCCGACGTGAAATATCGCAGCTGACTGGCCAGCCTGAAGTCTCAATGCCCCCGCTTAACAGGTTAATGGAAAAGCATCTGAAACCACTCAGACTGAACCCCGCTCGCTTTAGCGAATGGAAAAAAATCGCACTCAGCCAGAACGCAGATCTGGCAGCCGCTCGTTATCAACTGAAGGTAAATTATCACCAACAGGAGCAACAGCGCGCCAGTTTTCTTCCACGTATTCAGGTCTATGCCTCACATGGAATCAATAAATCAGCCAGTGATACCACCATTAATCAACGCTATGAAACCAGCTCGGTTGGTGTTCAGGTTAATTATTCCCTTTATGCTGGCGGTTATAATAGCGCAGCACTACGCCAGACAAAATACAACTACAACAAAAGTAAATACGATCTGGAGAAGTCTACCCGAGAAACCATGAATAATCTGCATAAGTTTTTCCAACAGCATAGTAGCGCTGAACGACGCCTTTCTGCCTATCAACAGGCCGTCAACTCCGCTCGTCAACAAATAGACGCAACCCAAAAAGGCATACACGCCGGACAGCGTACTAATGCTGATTTAATTAATGCACAAAGGCAGTTCTATCAGGCACAACTTGATATGGCACAAGAGAAATATCGTTATATTCACTCATGGTTAATGTTGCATTACCACTCAGGAAATCTTACTCCTGAAAAATTAATAACCATTTCCAATCTATTTTCACCATGGAAGTGATTAATTATTTAAATAGTATACAAGGAGGATTTTAAAAAAATACATCCTGGACCAACCCAATATTAAATTTTATTTTTAACGTATTCTCAAGGTGATGTGATTATGAGTTTTTTTGAGTATCGAGATTTTGAACAACGCACTCTGGCTAATGACTATATCAGCATTCTGCAAAGCACAACCAATCTCTTTACCGGTAGTGATATCGACATTAACGCAAATCAGGAAAATTTCACCTGGAAAATCCTTTCTGGAGAAGATATCGGTTATTCCGGCCTGAGCGGATCGCATGATGAGTTTTATGGTGAGGTACTGGCACTGCTAACGTCACAGGTAAATATACTCGGCAAATATGATGATAACGGAAAGCTTGTCGGACTCGGTATTAACTTTTGGGGAACCGGCGCTGCGGCAGACGATCCATTAGGCTGGCTACATTTGCTTGTGGATGGCGCAGTTGATATTGCCATAGGACTGGGCGAAAGTGGCCTGTCCAATGGTTATATTTTGACCGCCTTCAATAACCTGCTAACGCATGTGGCTGAATTTGCCACGGAAAATGGTCTTACCGGCCGCGATGTATTAATAACAGGCCATAGCATGGGTGGAATGGGCGTTAACAGTATGGCTGCGGCCTCCAGCCAGGGGGCATGGGGGGGCTTCTATGAATCCTCTGCATATATTGGTAGTGCGTCACCGACGCAGAATCAGCTGGACGACAAAGTGCTTAACATAGGGCTGGAAAACGATCCGGTCTTCCGGGTGCTGGAAGGTGATGATATCACATGGGATTCCGCCCTGGCGCATGATAAATCCCTACCAGGGTGCAGTAATAACCTGATTGCATTCAATGACTATTACACCCAGGGGCATATTTTCTCCCTGCTGAATGTCACTGACTGGCAATACGGCCACGATATGAACTGGTATATAAATGCCGTAAATACGATCATGAATTCAGCCAGCTACAATTATATGGATCTGGACTCGACCATTATCACCGCTCAGCTTTCCGATGAATTACGTACCACCACCTGGGTAGAAGATATTAATCACGACGCACGCTCACATACCGGTCCAACCTTTATTCTGGGTAGCGAAAAAGCCGATCTGATTAGCGGCGGAGCAGGTATTGATTACCTGGAAGGCTTTACTGGTGACGACACTTTCCGCGATGCGGGGAGTTCGAACATTATTTTCGGCGGTGATGGTTATGATCTGTTCGACTTACAGAGTGAAATAAGCAAAACCTCTGTAGCACAGAGCGTTACCGGGATGACCTTCATTAAAGGTGCCGACGGTGGTATTACCCTGTTACAGGATGTGGAAGCTATCAGGGAAACCTACTGGGAATGGTTCCAGACCAGGACCATTACCTATGAAATTACCTGCCGCGGTCTGGAAGTCGATGACAACGTGGCGCTCGGCTATGCCAATGCGGTGCATGGCAGCATGACCGGCCAGGCCAGCGAAATCTTCGCACCGCAGGATGGCGGCTTCTACACTAACACCACCAGCTGGCTGTTCAGCTATAACGGCGACACCATCATGCACGGCTCCACCACAGATGACGTCTTTATCTGCGGCATCGGCAACGACCAGATGTATGCCAACGGCGGCAGCGATACCTTCCTTTTCGCCTCCGACAATTTTGGTCACAACGCTATCTACGGTTTCGGCAGCGACGATCAAATCGTTATCCTGGCTAACAAAGAAACTACCGCCAACAGCAGCTGGCTCGATTACCTGTCTGAAGATTCTGACGGTCTGATGTTCAGTTGCGGCGAAAGCAGCGTTTCGCTGGTCGGCCTGTCACTCGATCAGGTGCATGAAAACCAGTTTGTACTGGCGTAACTTAACGGAGATTAACCAACATAACCTATTTAATATTTTTAGAGAACCTACTTATTACTAACGCATCATTTTTACTGGTTCTATTTGGCAAAACAAACACCGTTAGTAAAAAACTGTCATTAGGGACAAGCAGGTTTAAATTTACAGAGAAAAACAATGAGTATTTTTGATTATAAAGAGAAACAAGACAAAACAGTGATTAATGATGCGCTGATCATTAATGCCTACAGTACCGAACTTTCCGGCTTCACTCTGGAAACTTCATTTGAAAAAATGGCAAGTGACGCTGGATGGAAAATACTGAGCGCTGAAGACATTGGATATAGCGGTTCCTGCGACCGGTATGATATTTTTTCCGGAGAACAAGATTTTTACTGGTCTGCTCAGGTAAATATATTTGGCAAATATGATGATGCAGGCAACCTAATATCTCTTGGCGTTTGCTATTGGGGGACCGGTGATGTTATCGACTCACCGACAAACTCAGAAAATACGCAAATGGATACAATACACGATCTACTTACCACCATTGATGGTTTCGCCAATACCTATGTTGAGAACGCCTTCGGTGAATTACTTTCCACACTTGCCAATTATGCCATTAAAAACGGCCTTGGCGGTGAAGATGTGCTGTTCAGCGGTATGAGTCTGGGCGGTATGGCGGTTAACAGTACCGCAATGGCTTCAGCTAACGGTGCCTGGAACAGTTTTTATGAAAACGCCGACTATATCGCCATCTCTTCACCAGTACAAAATACTTTTGATGACAAGGTGTTAAACATTGGTTGTGAAAATGACCCGGTATACCGCGTATTGGATGGCACCCACATCACCTTCCCTGATTCTCTACTGGCGCACGATACCCCCCAGGAAACCTGCGTAAACAATCTGGTAATGTTTAATGATTTTTATGCCGCCAGTGATTTTACCATTTTTTCCATTGCCGGCATGATGTGGGGAACCTGGGCCGGACATAATGCAGCAGACTATGTCGAAGGACTGAAAACCGTTCTTAGTTCACAGACCTATAATTTTACCGACAGAGATTCAACCGTTATTGTTTCCCGCATGTCAGATGAAATGAGGGAAAAAACCTGGGTTGAAGACCTTAACCGCTTTGCCGATCCGCATCATGGTCCAACCTTTATTCTGGGTAGCGAAAAAGCCGATCTGATTAGCGGCGGAGCAGGTATTGATTACCTGGAAGGCTTTACTGGTGACGACACTTTCCGCGATGCAGGGAGTTCGAACATTATTTTCGGCGGTGATGGTTATGATCTGTTCGACTTACAGAGTGAAATAAGCAAAACCTCTGTAGCACAGAGCGTTACCGGGATGACCTTCATTAAAGGTGCCGACGGTGGTATTACCCTGTTACAGGATGTGGAAGCTATCAGGGAAACCTACTGGGAATGGTTCCAGACCAGGACCATTACCTATGAAATTACCTGCCGCGGTCTGGAAGTCGATGGCAACGTGGCGCTCGGCTATGCCAATGCGGTGCATGGCAGCATGACCGGCCAGGCCAGCGAAATCTTCGCACCGCAGGATGGCGGCTTCTACACTAACACCACCAGCTGGCTGTTCAGCTATAACGGCGACACCATCATGCACGGCTCCACCACAGATGACGTCTTTATCTGCGGCATCGGCAACGACCAGATGTATGCCAACGGCGGCAGCGATACCTTCCTTTTCGCCTCCGACAATTTTGGTCACAACGCTATCTACGGTTTCGGCAGCGACGATCAAATCGTTATCCTGGCTAACAAAGAAACTACCGCCAACAGCAACTGGCTCGATTACCTGTCTGAAGATTCTGACGGTCTGATGTTCAGCTGTGGCGAAAGCAGCATTTCACTGGTCGGCCTGTCACTCGATCAGGTGCATGAAAACCAGTTTGTACTGGCGTAATAGAAAACGGAATTCGCTAAACGACAATCCAGCCGTTAAATCAAAAGCGTGACTGATTGCAGGAAACAGTACTTTGCTATAGGTCGTTTATTTATCAACAAAATATTTATTTTTGATTTAATTACCTAAGAAGGAAACAGCTATATGTCTATTTATCAGGAAACCAGTGAAAAGAACGCCGCTCTGTCAACTCAAGCACCGACCAGCAATATCGGCACTGAAGGTGACAATTTGCTCATTGGCGACGAAGGTATCTGCTATCTGACCGGTACGGACGGTGATGATACGCTGCGTGATGGCGGTGGCTTTAATATTATTTCTGGTGGCGAAGGTAACGATTGTTACGAAATCAACGAGGCTCTGTCTGAATTTTCTGTTGCAAAAGCAATTAACGGTTTGATATTTGTTAAAAGCAGTGACGGAACGCTCTCTCTGCTACAGGGCGTTGAGACAATTAACGATCAACAAAATATTTATACCATCACCGATAATGGCCTGATGGCAGATGGCGATATCGCCTTTAGCTACGCCAATGCGGTTCATGGCGATCTGTTCAAAGCCAGCGAGATTTTTGCCCCGGAAAGTGGTGGTTTTGGTAACAATGATACCAGTTGGTTACTCAGCTATGGACAGGATACCATTATGCACGGCTCAGCCGGCGACGACGTTTTCGCCAGCGGCACAGCCAACGATACCCTTTATCTGGATAGCGGCAGCGATATCATCCTTTTTGCCAGCGATAAATTCGGTCATAACACCATTTACGATTTTGGCAGCGATGATAAGCTGGTGATTATGGGCAACAGCCATACGATGGTTAACGGTAACTACCTTGACTATCTTTCTGAAAGCGAAGATGGTCTGTTATTTACCTGCGGCGACAGCTCCGCCATGCTGGTTGGCCTGACACTCGATCAGGTTCACGAAAGCCAATTCATTCTGGGCTAAATGGGACAACATATAACTATAAAGGGACTTATACAGTCCCTTTATTCATTCCTGAAAAATAAGGGAAATTATGTACGTGCAGACTTATCGTGATTCAACTCTTAGCCCGTAACTGAGGGCAGTCCTGAATGCGTTACAGCAGCTGCGCCAGACGGTTGATATCGGACTGAATCGCCCCTGCGGTAACGTCGCGTCCGGCGCCGGGGCCGCGAATCACCAACGGGTTATCGCGATACCAGCGGCTTTCAATAGCAAAGACGTTGTCGCAGGGCAGTAGCGCAGCCAGCGGATGTTCCGGGCGCACCGCTTCCACCCCAACCCTGGCCTTACCGTTGGCGTCAAAACGTGCCACATAGCGCAGCACCAGCCCCATCTCACGGGCCGCCTCCAGTCGCTGCACCATCTGGGCATTCAGCTCATCGCCGTTTTCAAAGAAGTGATCTACCGAACCCGACTCACAGCCTTCCGGCACCAGCGACTCCACGCGCACCTGATCGGGTTCAATGTCGTAACCGGCTTCGCGGGCCAGTATCACCAGTTTGCGCATTACGTCCTTACCCGACAGGTCAACCCGCGGATCTGGCTCGGTCAGCCCCTGCTGCCAGGCCTGGTCCACCAGATCGGTAAAGGGTACCGAGCCGTCAAACTGCAGGAACAGCCAGGAAAGCGTACCAGAGAAAATCCCGCTAATAGAGAGGATGCTGTCGCCGCTCTCACGCAGATCGCGCACCGTGTGATTCACCGGCAGCCCGGCACCAACCGTGGCGTTATAGAGCCAGTGACGACCGGTTTTAGCAAAGGCGTCACGCACCTGGCGATAGCTGTTGCTGCAGGAAGCGCCTGCCACCTTGTTTGCGCTAATAACGTGGAAACCGTAGCTGGCAAAATCCAGATACTGCGCGGCCAGGCCCTCACTGGCGGTCACATCCAGCACTACAAGATCGTCCCACGGATGAGAACGCATCCACAGGAACAGCGACTCTTCATCCTGCTCCTGCGCTTCATCATTAAAGAAGGCCAGCGCCCGGCTGGCATCCAGACCATCGTAACTCAGCAGGCTGCGACGACTGTCCACTACCCCTGCCAGCACAAACTCAAACCCGGTGCGGGCAGAAAGCGTCTCCTTTTCGCGGGCGAACAGCTCCAGCCAGCGTGAACCGATATTGCCTTTGCCGAACAGAATCAAACCGATGCGTTTCTCAGCCCGGAACAGCGTCTGGTGCAGGCCCTGGATCAAACTTTCCGTCGGCCCCACCCGCAGCACCGCCACCAGGCTGATACCCTCTTCAGACTGCCAGATAAACTCTACCGGCTGATCTTTTAACTGCTGCCAAAAACGGTGGCTGTGCAGCGGGTTACGACACACGCCAGCTCCCACCATCGCCACCAGCGCCAGTCCCTCGCGCAGGCGCAACTCGCCCGGCAGCCCCGCTTCTTCCAACAGATCAAGCGCACTGCTCACCACTTCCTGGGTGTAACAGAGCTGAATCAGATTGCGATCGGGATGAATACCCATCGCCAGCGGCCGTAACTGGGCGCGCTTAAGTAACTGATCGATATCAAGCCGGGCCTGACGGAAATCCTGCTGTGGCGCTATGCGCAATTCAATCAGGCAGACGTCATCATGGCTGGTCACAATACGCGCGCCAGTGCCGGAAGCCAGCACCCGCTCAATGCGGGTGGAGCCCTGCTCCGGGTTGTAGCTACAGCGTAATTGCAGATCGATATCGCTGGCGGAGACTGGCTGAAGGGTACGAGCGTGCAGTACCGGCGCCGCCAGACGGGCCAGCTCGCTGGCTTCATCCAGCCGCAGCAGCGGCAGCAGACAGGCATCCTTCACCTTACGAGGGTCCGCGCTGTACACCCCGGCCACATCGCTCCAGATGGTGACCCGGGAAACACCGGCCAGCGCCCCGATCTGGGTGGCGGAATAGTCGGAGCCGTTGCGTCCCAACAGCACCGTTTCCCCCGCGCCATTGCGCGAGATAAAGCCAGTGACCACCAGGCGCTTACCTGGGTACCGGGCCAGCAACGTCTGCAACTGCGGATAAGAGAGCGCCTCGTCGACCTGAGGCTGTGCGGCACGCTCGGCGCGCAAAAATTCCCGGGCATCCAGCACTACCGCATCGATATCCTGAAGGTTAAGTAGCGCGGCCATCAGTCGTGCCGACCAAATCTCCCCGTGCCCCACCACTTCGGCATAGACCGCGTCGGTGACTTTATCGTCCAGTAGCGCCGCCAACCGTTCCAGATCCTGGATAAATTCGGCCGTCAGGCCGTCAGCCTGTTCCGGCGGCAGCAGATCGCTGATTAATTCACTCTGATAACGGCGCAGCGACTGCTGTACCTGATGCGCGGCAAGACGATCGCTCTGGCTCAATTTTAGCCAATTTATCAACTGGTTGGTGGTACTGCCCGCAGCGGAAACCACCATCATATCTCCGGGCCGGGAGTAGTCGGTTATGATCCCGGCGACGCGCAAATAACACTTCGAATCAGCCAGGCTACTGCCGCCAAATTTATGCAATTGACGTTCTGCCGTCCCTACCGGTACTGAAACACTCATGGTTACCCCTCGGCGGCGATCCGGAAGCCATTTTCCAGATCGGCGATTAAATCTTCACTATCTTCAATGCCCGTTGAGATACGCAGCAGCGTATCCGAAATACCGGCGGCAGTGCGTGCTTCCGGCGCCATGCCCGCATGGGTCATAGTGGCAGCGTGAGAGATCAGGCTTTCCACCCCGCCCAGCGACTCCGCCAGCGTAAACAGCGACAGGCCGCTCAGGAAGCGCCGTAATTGTGCTTCATCTCCAGCCAGTTCAAAACTGAGCATGGCGCCCGGCCCTTTCTGCTGTCGGACAGCAATCTCATAGCCCTGGTTTTCCGGCAGCGAGGGATGATACAGCTTTTTCACCAGCGGCTGGGTCTTCAGATACTCAACTATCGCCAGCGCATTGCGTTGCGCGGCTTCCATACGCGGCGCCAGCGTCCGCAGACCGCGCAGCAACAGGTAACTGTCGAAGGCGCTACCGGTAACGCCAATATTATTCGCCCACCAGGCCAGCTCGGTGACCGTTTCCGGCTCCCGGGCGATGACCGCTCCCGCCACGACATCGGAGTGGCCATTCAGATATTTGGTGCAAGAGTGGAGCACCAGATCGGCGCCCAGCGCCAGCGGGCTCTGCAGCGCGGGGCTCATAAAAGTGTTATCCACCACGCTGACTGCGCCTGCTTCCCGCGCCAGCTGGCAAATCTTCTCAATGTCTACCACTCTCAGTAGCGGATTGCTGGGGCTTTCCACCAGCACCAGTTTCGGTTTCTGCGCCAGTGCAGCGCGTAGCGCCGCCTCATCGCCCTGATCGACAAATTCAACACGGTAGCAACCACGTTTCGCCAGGCTATCAAACAGGCGGTAACTGCCGCCGTAGCAGTCATGAGGCGCCACCAGCAGATCCCCAGGTTTCAGGAAGACGGTAGTCACCAGATGAATAGCCGACATCCCGGTATTGGTCATCACGGCGCCCGCCCCTCCTTCCAGCTCAGCCAGCGCTCGCTGTACCACGTCGCGCGTCGGGTTGCCGCGTCGCGAATAGTCATGGGCGCGTGGTTCATTGAAGCCGGTAAAATTGTAGGTACTGGAGAGATGAATAGGCGGGACAACGCAGCCGTACTGCTCGTCGTCATTCAAACCGCTACGTACTGCGATGGTGGCCTGTTTACGCGTCATAGTGTCGGTCCTGGCTTGCGAATAAAAGTCAGCCACAGGGTAAACACTGCGGCAATGGACGTCAATACATCTGGACATCTAAACTTCTTTGCGTATAGATTGAGCAAAAGCATAATTGCCGCTAAAATTATGGGTTTTAGCGAACAGCCACAGTAATCTGCCGGAAAGAACGGTATATTATACAAAGGCAAAAAAGGTCGGGCGACGGTTCCGGCGTTGATTACACAGATTTGAGAGGATTAAAAGGTATCCCATGGCTGAATGGAGCGGCGAATATATCAGCCCCTACGCTGAGCACGGTAAGAAGAGTGAGCAAGTAAAGAAAATTACGGTATCCATTCCTCTGAAGGTGTTAAAAATCCTCACTGACGAACGCACGCGCCGTCAGGTGAATAACCTGCGTCACGCCACCAACAGCGAACTGCTGTGCGAAGCGTTCCTGCATGCATTTACCGGCCAGCCCCTGCCGAATGATGAAGACTTGCGTAAAGAGCGCGGTGATGAGATCCCGGAAGCGGCCAAAGAGATTATGCGTGAACTGGGTATCGATCCGGATACGTGGGAATACTAGCAACAAAAAAGCCGCCAGAAAGGCGGCTTTTTTTCGTTCCGAACCGGACTTATTTGCTGCCCGGAATGCTGAAACGCTTGTTGAAGCGATCTACGCGGCCGCCGGTCGCAACTTCACGCTGCTTACCAGTGTAGAACGGGTGGCATTTGCCACATACGTCCAGGTTCAGATCGTGGCCCGCGGTGGAACCAATTTTGATCACGTTACCGCAAGAACAGGTTGCAGTAATTTCGCCGTAATTCGGGTGAATACCTTTTTTCATGGGAAACCTCAGTCTAAGGCCGCGTCGCTCTTCCGGCCCCAACGCCAGACACCACGCGATGTTAATAAAATAGGTTCTTTCGAAGACGTAATTCACGCTTCAAAGGCGGCGAATCATACAGAATCGCATCAGGCAATGCAATTCTTATCCTCACAATGAACAGCACACAGTGTACACTATCCCGTCATTTTCCTCAGCCTGGATGCTCGCATGCTCGTTGCCCATATCGCTCTGCCGGTACCGCTGGCCCGCACCTTTGACTATCTCATTCCCGATGGCATGACGATAGCTGCGGGGTGTCGCGCCAGTGTCCCGTTCGGCAGACGCCAGATGGTGGGAATAGTCCTGGCCGTTAGCGAACACAGCGAACTCCCCCATAACGAGCTGAAGAGCGTCAGCGAAGCGCTGGACAGTCAGCCGCTGTTCCCGGCGCCGCTATGGCGCCTGCTGCTCTGGGCTAAAGACTATTACCACCATCCGGTGGGCGAGGTGCTCTTTCATGCCCTGCCCGTGCTGTTGCGCCAGGGTAAGCCGGATCATCCGGCGCCGCTCTGGTACTGGCGCGCCAGCGAAGAAGGTCAGTCCATTGATATTAACAGCCTGAAGCGGGCAGCGAAGCAGCAGCAGGCACTGGCGATGCTGCGTCAGCGTGATATCTGGCGTCACCAGGTGCCAGAGCTGGAAATTAGCGAGACGGCATTACAGGCGCTGCGTAAGAAAGGGCTGTGCGATATTCACAGCCAGCTGCCTGAAATCACCGACTGGCGCCCCGGCTTTACGGTCAGCGGCGATCGCCTGCGCCTGAATACCGAACAGGCGACGGCGGTGGGCGCAATCCACGGAGAGTCCGGGCAGTTCGCCGCCTGGCTGCTGGCGGGGATTACCGGCTCCGGCAAGACAGAGGTTTATCTGAGCGTTCTGGAAAACGTACTGGCTCAGGGTCGCCAGGCTCTGGTGCTGGTACCGGAGATCGGGCTAACGCCCCAGACTATCGCCCGTTTTCGCGAACGTTTTAATGCGCCGGTGGAAGTGCTGCACTCGGCCCTGAACGACAGCGAACGGCTGAGCGCCTGGCTCAAGGCGCGCAGCGGTGAGGCGGCTATCGTAATCGGTACCCGCTCCGCGCTGTTTACGCCGTTTAAAGATCTGGGTGTCATCGTGATCGACGAAGAGCACGACAGCTCTTATAAACAGCAGGAAGGCTGGCGCTACCATGCCCGGGATCTGGCGGTATTTCGCGCTCATGCCGAAAATATCCCCATCATTCTGGGTTCGGCGACACCGGCGCTGGAAACGCTGCACAACGTGCGGATCGGCAAATATCGCCAGCTTAAACTGACCCGCCGGGCCGGTAATGCCCGCCCCGCAACCCAGCACGTACTGGATCTGAAAGGCCAGGCGCTCCAGGCGGGACTGGCGCCCCAGCTTATCGCCCGTATGCGTCAGCATCTACAGGCCGATAATCAGGTGATTCTGTTCCTGAACCGACGCGGTTTCGCCCCTGCACTTTTGTGCCACGACTGCGGCTGGATTGCCGAATGCCCGCGCTGCGATCACTACTACACACTGCATCAGGCCCAGCGCCATCTACGCTGCCACCACTGCGATAGCCAGCGCCCGCTACCGCCCCAGTGCCCCCAGTGCGGCTCCACGCATATGGTTCCGGTCGGTCTGGGGACAGAGCAGCTTGAACAGTTGCTGGCACCACTATTTCCGGGGGTACCGATCTCACGTATTGACCGAGATACCACCAGCCGTAAGGGCGCCCTGGAACAGCAACTGGCAGATGTGTACCGCGGCGGCGCCCGTGTCCTGATCGGTACCCAGATGTTGGCCAAAGGGCACCACTTCCCGGATGTGACTCTGGTGTCGTTACTGGACGTTGACGGCGCGCTCTTTTCCGCCGATTTCCGGGCTGCCGAGCGTTTCGCCCAGTTGTATACCCAGGTTTCCGGCCGGGCCGGGCGCGCTGGTAAGCAGGGAGAAGTGGTGCTGCAGACCCATCACCCCGATCATCCGCTGCTGCAGACCCTACTGCATCAGGGCTATGACGCCTTTGCCGACCAGGCGCTGGCGGAACGCCAGACTATGATGCTACCTCCCTGGAGCAGCCATATCCTGATTCGTGCCGAAGATCACAATAACCAGCAGGCGCCGGTGTTTCTTCAGCAGTTTCGCAATCTTCTGCAAAGCAGCCCGCTGGCGGATCAGCAGCTCTGGCTGATAGGCCCGGTCCCCGCGCTTCAACCCAAACGCGGCGGACGTTTCCGCTGGCAGTTGCTACTACAGCACGGCTCACGCGCCCGTCTGCAGCGACTGCTCAGCGACAGCCTGAAACTGGTGAATACCCTTCCGGAAGCGCGACGGGTGAAATGGGTGCTGGATGTCGACCCCATCGAGAGCTAGTAAGGGAATGCGAGGCGGATCTAAGAATTTAACTTCAGTCACAATTCGGATGAAATTTTTGTAACAGCTGTCTCTGATAATCTGTTAAGAATGTGGAATCCGACAGCTAACCGGATGTTGCTGTCCCGGCGGAAGCGCGTGAGGTAGAAGAAGTTGAAGACCAGGAAGCAGGTTGCAGGTGCAACCATGAAAGATGTCGCCCGTCAGGCACAGGTCTCCACGGCGACGGTATCCAGGGCCCTGACCAATCCGGAGAAGGTCTCCCAGACTACCCGCAGCCGGGTGGAACAGGCCGCCATCGAGGTGGGCTACCTGCCCCACACACTGGGGCGCAGCATCCGACGCAGCGACTCACGTACCATTATGGTTATCGTCCCCGATATCTGCGATCCCTTCTTCAGTGAAATTATTCGCGGCATTGAAGTGACCGCCGCCAGCCACGGCTACCTGGTTTTGATAGGCGACTGCGCTCACCAGAATCAGCAGGAAAAAACGCTGATCGACTTAGTCATTCCCCGCCAGATCGACGGTATGTTGCTGCTGGGTTCACGCCTGCCGTTCGATGCCGGCAAAGAAGAACAACGTAATCTGCCGCCCATGGTGATGGCGAACGAATTCGCCGCCGAGCTGGAGTTGCCCACAGTTCATATAGACAACCTGACCTCCGCCTTTAATGCCGTGAACTATCTTCACGAACTGGGGCACCGTCGTATCGCCTGCATCGCCGGGCCTGAAGAGATGCCTCAGTGCCACTACCGCCTGCAGGGCTATATTCAGGCGCTGCGCCGCAACGGCCTGAACGTGGATCCCCACTACATCACCCGTGGAGATTTCAGCTACGAGGCCGGCGCGCGGGCGATGGGACAACTGCTGGATCTGCCTCAGCCGCCGGAAGCGGTGTTCTGCCACAGCGACATCATGGCGCTGGGCGCGCTTTCACTGATTAAACGCCGCCATCTGCGCGTACCTCAGGATATCTCCCTGATCGGGTTTGACGATATCGCCCTGACCCAATATTGCGATCCGCCGCTAACCACCGTGGCTCAGCCGCGCTTCGAGATCGGCCAACAGTCGATGTTACTGTTACTTGAGCAATTACAAGGACATAGCGTTAATAACGGCTCCCGGTTGCTGGACTGTCAGCTGGTGGTACGCGAATCCACCCGGGCGCGTTAAGCCTTCAATGCTGGCTTTCAGATTTACAAACTGGTCAAAGAGCCATCCCTTAAGTAACATGGCGGACTAAATCACGAATGAAAACAGCGAAACGATAGTGGCACAACGAGATTATGTTCGTCGCGGACAACCCTCTTCTGCGCGGCGTAAAAAAGGGAACTCCCGTAAGAAACAGCGTAACAGCATGCCCGCCGTCTCCCCGATGATGGTGGCGATTGCCGCTGCCGTTCTGGTGGCCTTTATCGGCGGGCTGTGGTTCATTACTCACCATAAGAAAGAAGAATCAGAGACCATGCCGGGTCAGAAAGTCACCGGTAACGGTCTGCCGCCCAAGCCGGAAGAGCGCTGGCGCTATATCAAAGAGCTGGAGAGCCGCCAACCGCAAATCACCCAACCCACCGAGCCTTCGGCGGGTGGCCAGCCTCTGAATAAAAACCAGCTGACCAATGAGCAACGCCAGTTGCTGGAGCAGATGCAGGCCGATATGCGCCAGCAGCCAACTCAGCTTAACGAAGTACCGTGGGACGAGCAGACACCGGCGCAGCGCCAGCAAACGCTACAGCGCCAGCAGCAGCAGCGCTATCTGCAGGAACAGCAACAGCAGATGCGGAGTCAGCAGCAGGCCACCCAGCAGCGCCAGCAACAGCAGCAGCGCGCGGTTCAAAGCCAGACCCAGCCTTATCAGGAGCCGGCCCGCCCCCAAACGCAGGCGCCTAAACAGCAGAGCGCGCCGGTGACCAATGAAACTCAGGCGCCTAAGCAAACCGCAGCCAGCGGTGATTCGCGTCAGTGGATGGTACAGTGCGGCTCGTTCCGCGGCGCCGAGCAGGCGGAAAGTGTCCGTGCCCAGCTGGCGTTTGAAGGCTTTGCTTCCCACATAACCACTAATAACGGCTGGAACCGGGTAGTTATCGGCCCGATTAAAGGCAAACAGAGCGTGGACAACACCCTCAGCCGCCTGAAGTCGGCCGGTCACGCAAACTGCATTCGTCTCGCCGTCAGGGGTTGAAACCCCTGAAATCCCCCCCATCTATAGTTCATTCGACCCTGTACGCCAGCGTGCAGGGTCCCCTATTCAGCTCTAAAAAAGGGGTCTGCTCGTGACAACAATAGTAAGTGTGCGCCGCAACGGCCAGGTGGTAATTGGTGGCGATGGTCAGGCCACGTTAGGCAACACCGTAATGAAAGGCAACGTGAAGAAAGTGCGCCGCCTGTATAACGATCAGGTCATCGCAGGCTTCGCGGGCGGAACCGCGGATGCCTTTACGCTGTTTGAACTTTTCGAGCGCAAACTGGAAATGCACCAGGGGCATCTGGTTAAAGCCGCAGTCGAGCTGGCCAAAGACTGGCGTACCGACCGCATGCTGCGACGTCTGGAAGCCCTGCTGGCGGTAGCAGACGAAAATGCTTCGCTGATCATCACCGGTAACGGTGATGTGGTTCAGCCGGAAAACGATCTGATCGCCATTGGCTCCGGCGGCCCCTACGCTCAGTCTGCCGCCCGCGCGCTGCTGGAAAATACCGAACTGAGCGCCCGTGAAATTGTGGAAAAGTCGTTGGGGATCGCCGGTGATATCTGCATCTACACCAACCACTTCCTGACCATCGAAGAACTCCCGTCTAAAGAAGCGTAAGGATCTCCCATGTCTGAAATGACCCCACGCGAAATCGTCAGCGAACTGAACAAACATATTATCGGCCAGGACGCCGCCAAGCGTTCCGTCGCTATTGCGCTGCGTAACCGCTGGCGCCGCATGCAGCTTGATGAAGAGCTGCGTCATGAAGTCACACCGAAAAATATTCTGATGATCGGCCCGACCGGTGTCGGTAAAACTGAAATCGCTCGTCGTCTGGCGAAGCTGGCTAATGCGCCGTTCATCAAGGTTGAAGCGACAAAATTCACTGAAGTTGGCTATGTCGGTAAGGAAGTGGACTCAATTATCCGCGATCTGACCGATTCAGCGATGAAACTGGTACGCATGCAGTCCATCGAAAAAAATCGCTATCGCGCCGAAGAGCTGGCCGAAGAGCGCATTCTCGATGTACTGATTCCGCCGGCGAAGAATAACTGGGGCCAGGCAGAAGCCGCTCAAGAGCCCTCCGCTGCGCGCCAGTCGTTCCGCAAAAAACTGCGCGAAGGCCAGTTGGACGACAAAGAGATCGAGATCGAACTTTCCGCTTCATCCATGGGCGTAGAGATTATGGCTCCCCCTGGAATGGAGGAGATGACCAGCCAGCTACAGTCTATGTTCCAGAACCTGGGCGGTCAGAAGCAGAAACCGCGCAAGCTGAAAATCAAAGATGCAATGAAGCTGCTGATTGAAGAAGAAGCCGCCAAACTGGTGAATCCGGAAGAGCTGAAGCAGCAGGCTATCGACGCCGTTGAACAACACGGCATCGTGTTTGTCGATGAGATCGATAAAATCTGTAAGCGCGGCAACGCTTCCGGCCCGGATGTCTCCCGTGAAGGGGTACAGCGCGACCTGCTACCGCTGGTGGAAGGCTGCACCGTTTCGACCAAGCACGGTATGGTGAAAACCGACCACATCCTGTTCATCGCCTCCGGCGCTTTCCAGGTCGCCAGTCCTTCCGATCTGATTCCGGAACTTCAGGGCCGTCTGCCGATTCGCGTTGAACTGCAGGCGCTGACCACCGATGACTTCGAGCGCATTCTGACCGAACCAAGTGCCTCAATTACCGTGCAGTACAAGGCGCTGATGGAGACCGAAGGGGTGAATATCGAATTTACCGAAGATGGCATCCGCCATATCGCGAAAGCGGCCTGGCAGGTTAACGAAAGCGCGGAAAACATCGGCGCACGTCGTCTGCATACGGTGCTGGAGCGTCTGGTGGAAGACATCTCCTTTGAAGCCAGCGATCTCAACGGTCAGACCATCACCATCGATGCGGAATATGTCAGCAAACACCTTGATGAGTTGGTGGCAGATGAAGATCTGAGCCGTTTTATCCTATAATCCCGCTCAGAGCATTTTCATCACACTTGATGGGGGCTATATCAGCCCCCATTTTTTATTGCCGACGAGAATCATGACCGAACCTCAACCGATAAGCCGTACCCGCGCCTGGCTGGAAAGTCTGCGCCCGCGCACTCTTCCCCTGGCCTTCGCCTCTATTGTCGTGGGCGCCTCCCTGGCCTGGTGGCAGGGCGTTTTCGATCCTGCCGTGACCCTGCTGGCGCTACTGACCGCAGGGCTGCTGCAGATCCTTTCCAACCTTGCTAACGATTATGGCGACGCGGAAAAAGGCAGCGACAAACCGGATCGTATCGGGCCGCTGCGCGGTATGCAAAAAGGCGTTATCACCCAGCAGCAGATGAAAGTCGCGCTAATCATTACCGTAGTGCTGATCTGTCTGTCAGGTCTGGCGCTGGTAAGCGTAGCCTGCCACAGTCTGGCGGACGTGCTGGGCTTCCTGTTGTTGGGTCTGTTGTCGATTATCGCCGCCATTACCTACACTGTAGGCACCCGACCCTATGGCTATATGGGGCTGGGCGATATTTCGGTGCTGATTTTCTTTGGCTGGCTGAGCGTAGTGGGAAGCTGGTATCTGCAGTCCCACTCGCTGACCTTCTCTGTCTTCCTGCCCGCCACAGCCAGCGGCCTGTTGGCAACCGCTGTGCTCAATATCAATAATCTGCGCGATATCGACAGCGATCGGGAAAACGGTAAGAACACCCTGGCCGTCAGGCTGGGGCCGGTACTGGCGCGTCGTTACCACGCCGGGCTACTGATGGGCGCCCTGCTCTGCCTGGCGCTGTTCAATCTGCTGTGGCTGCACAGCCTGTGGGGCTGGCTGTTCGTGCTGGCGGCGCCGCTACTTATCCGTCAGGCGCGCTATGTTATCCGCGAGCGGGATCCGGTGGCTATTCGTCCGATGCTGGAGCGCACGGTGAAAGGTGCGCTGTTAACAAATCTGCTGTTTGCGCTTGGTGTGATACTGAGCCAGGTCCCGGCTCTCCATTGATGATTTTGCCAACAGTGAACGTTAAGGGATATACTGACAACTCCGCCAGCAACGAAAAATAGTCAGCCTATGAAATACGATACTTCCGAGCTTTGCGACATCTACCAGGAAGATGTCAACGTCGTTGAACCCCTGTTCTCCAATTTTGGTGGGCGGGCGTCGTTTGGCGGACAGATCATCACGGTAAAATGTTTTGAAGACAATGGGCTGCTGTACGACCTGCTCGAAGAAAACGGTCGTGGCCGCGTGCTGGTTATTGACGGCGGCGGCTCAGTACGTCGTGCGCTGATTGATGCCGATCTGGCGCGTCTGGCGGTTCAAAACGAGTGGGAAGGTATTGTTTGCTATGGCGCGGTACGCCAGGTAGACGATCTGGAAGAGCTGGATATCGGTATCCAGGCCATGGCGGCTATTCCGGTCGGCGCCGCAGGTGAAGGCACTGGCGAAAGCGATCTGCGCGTCAATTTTGGCGGAGTAACCTTCTTTTCTGGCGACCACCTCTATGCCGACAACACCGGCATCATCCTTTCGGAAGATCCGCTGGATATCGAATAAGCCAGCGGTCACGCAGAAGCGCCCTGACGGGCGCTACCTGTTCTCTCAGTTCACTTCTTCCATTTTGCCCAGCAGCGACTGCAGGCGGTCCTGCCAGACGGTCTGCTGTTCTTTCAGCTGCGCGTTTTCCTGTTCCAGCGCTTCACGGTTGCCCTGGGCCTGCTGAACTTCCTGAGAAAGGCTGCTGTTTTTCTCTTTCAGCTCTTCGATTTCCATTTGCAGCAGGGTGATGGTATCAATCGCCTGCTGAACCTTCGCTTCCAGTTTCTCAAACACTTCAAATGACATCGTCAAATCTCTCCTGAATTTGCAAGGCGTTGATGGATAGCCATATCCGCTCCCGAATACCGGCGACGCCTTAATTAACACGTGCGCATACGCGATAGTCCGATTGTATGGAGCGCGGCAGGCGGTGTCCAGCAGCGCGCCATGCAGTTTACGCTTTGCGACACTTTTCAGTTTATGCCGAAAGCCTTCGCGGCTCCGCCAGGGTAGTTTGTTAACAAATATGGACGGTGTTTTGCGCACATCCGCTTCGTGAAGGCGCGTTTTTATCCACAAAATGGCGCGTAAACGCTCATTTTTTTGACGCAACACACATATTTCAATTTCGAAATTTCTCGTTTCTGTTCGTTAACGATAAATTAACAGTACGAGAGGCGTACTGACGGAGCAGACACGCTTCTGACGATAACAAGTATCTTCTCTTTGTCTTCAGGACCCTGCTTATGAGTCAAACATCTACCTTAAAAGGCCAGTGCATCGCGGAGTTTCTGGGCACCGGGCTGCTTATCTTCTTCGGCGTAGGCTGCGTCGCCGGGCTTAAAATCGCCGGCGCCAGCTTCGGCCAGTGGGAAATCAGCATCATCTGGGGTCTGGGCGTGGCGATGGCCATCTATCTGACCGCCGGCGTTTCCGGTGCCCATCTGAACCCTGCGGTCACTATTGCCCTGTGTCTGTTCGCCGGTTTCGACAGCCGTAAGGTTGTCCCCTACATTATCGCCCAGTTCCTCGGCGCATTCTGTGCCGCCGCCCTGGTTTACGGGCTCTACTACAACCTGTTTTTCGATTACGAGCAGACGCACCAAATGGTGCGCGGCAGTGTCCAGAGTCTGGAGCTGGCCGGTATTTTCTCGACATACCCGAACTCCCATATTAACTTCTGGCAGGCCTTCGCCGTAGAGGTGACCATTACCGCCGTGTTGATGGGGCTGATTCTGGCGCTGAATGACGATGACAACGGTCTGCCTCGCGGCCCGCTGGCGCCGTTGTTAATTGGCCTGTTGATCGCCCTACTCGGCGCCTCGATGGGGCCGCTGACCGGCTTCGCCATGAACCCGGCCCGTGATATCGGTCCAAAGGCGCTGGCCTGGCTGGCAGGCTGGGGTGACGTCGCCTTTACCGGCGGGTTGTCCATCCCCTACTTCCTGGTGCCGCTTTTAGCGCCTGTGGTTGGGGCACTGCTGGGCGCATTTGTCTATCGTAAAGGTGTGGCAAACTATCTGCCGGCGAATATGAAGCCCCAGACCGGGACCAAACGCGCCGCGGACGTCACTAAGCACCACAATGCACCGCTGTAACTTGATTTTCAGGACCGCACTATGACTAAAAAATATATCGTTGCCCTTGACCAGGGGACCACCAGCTCACGGACCGTTATCCTGGATCACGATGCCAATATCATCAGCGCGTCCCAGCGCGAGTTCCAGCAAATCTACCCCAAAGCAGGCTGGGTGGAGCACGACCCGATGGAGATCTGGGCCAGCCAGAGCTCCACGCTGACCGAAGCACTCTCCCGGGCGGATATCAATTCTGACCAGATAGCCGCCATCGGCATCACCAACCAGCGCGAAACCGTGGTGGTCTGGGATCGGGAAACCGGCAAGCCCATTTATAACGCCATCGTCTGGCAGTGCCGCCGCACCGCGGAAATCTGCGAGCAGCTTAAGCGTGATGGTATGGCAGAATACGTACGCCACACCACGGGTCTTATCATCGACCCTTACTTTTCCGGCACCAAGGTAAAGTGGATCCTCGATCATGTGGAAGGCGCTCGTGACCGTGCCCGCCGTGGCGAGCTGCTATTCGGCACCATTGATACCTGGCTTATCTGGAAGATGACCCAGGGGCGGGTCCACGTCACGGATTACACCAACGCTTCCCGCACCATGATGTTCAACATCCACGAGCTGGACTGGGACGATCGCATGCTGGAAGCGCTGGATATTCCGCGCGCCATGCTGCCCCAGGTACGTAAATCTTCGGAAGTCTATGGTCAGACCAACATCGGCGGTAAAGGTGGTACCCGTATTCCTATCGCCGGCATCGCCGGAGACCAGCAGGCCGCGCTGTTCGGTCAACTGTGTGTGAAAAGCGGTATGGCGAAGAACACCTACGGCACTGGCTGCTTTATGCTGATGAATACCGGCGAGCAGGCCGTTACCTCTGAGCACGGATTGCTGACCACCATCGCCTGCGGACCAAAGGGCGAGGTCAACTACGCGCTGGAAGGAGCTGTCTTTATGGCTGGCGCCTCCATTCAGTGGCTGCGCGACGAAATGAAGCTGATTGGCGACGCCGCCGATTCCGAATATTTCGCCACCAAGGTCGACGACACCAACGGCGTCTATGTGGTGCCGGCCTTTACCGGTCTGGGCGCCCCTTACTGGGACCCTTACGCCCGTGGCGCCATCCTGGGGCTGACCCGCGGTGTTAACGCCAACCACATTATCCGCGCCACTCTGGAGTCCATCGCCTTCCAGACCCGGGACGTGCTGGAAGCGATGCAGGCCGACGCGGGTACCCGTCTGCGCTCGCTGCGTGTCGACGGCGGCGCGGTGGCCAACAACTTCCTGATGCAGTTCCAGGCCGATATTCTGGGTACCCCGGTAGAGCGCCCGGAAGTGCGCGAGGTGACCGCCCTGGGCGCCGCCTACCTGGCCGGGCTGGCTGTGGGCTACTGGCAGAATCTGGATGAACTGCATGAAAAAGCCACCATAGAGCGCGAATTCCGCCCCGGCCTGGAAACCGTAGAGCGTAACTACCACTATGCAGGCTGGAAGAAGGCCGTACAGCGCTCGCTGGACTGGGAAGACCACGAGAAACGCTAACCCCCTGCCGGGCGGAGACTTCCGCCCGGTTAATCTCCCTCAATAACGCCCCTCTCCCCCCTGTGCTAAACTCGAGCGCACCTAAACCCGTTATGAGTCAGCAATGAGACGAGAACTTGCCATCGAATTTTCCCGCGTGACCGAAGCCGCCGCTCTGGCCGGCTACAAGTGGCTGGGTCGCGGCGATAAAAACACCGCGGACGGCGCAGCGGTCAATGCCATGCGCATTATGCTCAACCAGGTCAATATCAACGGCACTATCGTGATCGGCGAAGGCGAGATCGATGAAGCCCCCATGCTCTACATCGGCGAGCAGGTCGGTACCGGTCAGGGCGATGCGGTGGATATCGCCGTGGATCCTATCGAAGGCACCCGCATGACCGCTATGGGGCAGGCTAACGCGCTGGCCGTACTGGCGGTAGGCGACGAAGGCTGCTTCCTGAACGCGCCGGATATGTACATGGAAAAGCTGATCGTCGGACCGGGGGCCCACGGCGCCATCGATCTGAATCTGCCGCTGACGGAAAACCTGAAGCGTATCGCCGCCGCTCTCGATAAACCGCTGTCGGAACTGACCGTCACTATTCTCGCCAAACCGCGCCATGACGCGGCCATCAAAGCATTACAGGAACTGGGTGTGCGGGTCTTCGCGATTCCGGACGGCGACGTGGCAGCCTCTATTCTGACCTGTATGCCGGATAGCGAAGTGGACGTGCTTTACGGCATTGGCGGCGCGCCGGAAGGGGTGGTTTCCGCTGCCGTGATCCGCGCGCTGGATGGCGATATGCAGGGACGCCTGCTGGCCCGTCATGAGGTCAAAGGCGACAGCGAAGAGAACCGCCGTATCGGCGAACAGGAAATAGCCCGCTGTCAGCAAATGGGCATTACGCCCGGTAAAGTGCTGAAGCTGGATGAAATGGCGCGCAGCGATAACGTCATCTTCTCCGCCACCGGCATTACCAAAGGCGATCTGCTGGACGGTATCACCCGCAAGGGCAATATGGCCACCACAGAAACCCTGCTGATCCGCGGTAAATCCCGCACCATTCGCCGCATAAAATCCATCCACTATCTGGACCGCAAAGACCCCGGCGTGCAGGAACATATCCTGTAATGGCCGCGTTTGTCCGATAGAGCTTTCCAGCCCCCACGGGCTGGAAAAGCGTTATCGATCCCTGCGAAGATAACCACAGCAGAATCAGTAACAGGAGCGCACAATGGCAGATTGGATTACCGGTAAGGTCACAAAAATCCAGCACTGGACGGACGCGCTTTTCAGTCTGACCGTCCATGCCCCCATCGCCCCCTTTACCGCGGGGCAGTTCACCAAGCTGGGACTGGAAATTGACGGCGAGCGGGTGCAGCGCGCCTACTCATACGTGAATGCGCCCGCCAGCCCGGATCTGGAATTTTACCTGGTGGAAGTGCCGGAAGGTAAGCTGAGCCCACGCCTGCACGCGATGAAGCCCGGCGATGAGATCCTGCTGGTAAAGGACGGCGCGGGATTCTTCGTGCTGGAGGAAGTGCCCGACTGTCAAACCCTGTGGATGCTTTCAACGGGCACCGCTATCGGCCCCTATCTTTCCATTCTGCAACAGGGTGACTATCTGGCGCGCTTCCAGGAGATCGTGCTGGTACACGCCGTGCGTTACGCAGACGATCTCAGCTATCTGCCACTGATGCAGGAACTGGAGGCGCGCTATGAAGGCAAATTGCGTATCCAGACAGTCATCAGCCGCGAAATCGCCCCCGGGGCGCTCCACGGCCGTATTCCGGCATTGATTAACAGCGGCGAGCTGGAAGCCAGCGTCGGCCTTAGCATGACGCCCGGGACCAGCCACGTCATGCTGTGCGGCAATCCGCAAATGGTGCGCGACACCACCCAGCTTCTGAAAGAGACGCGCCAGATGGCCAAACATCTGCGTCGTCGCCCCGGCCATATCACCGCCGAACTCTACTGGTAGCCTTAGCGAAACTTTACCGGGCGGGCTTCATCGCCGTACTTGTTCCCGCCCGGTTTTCCCTCAAAAGCGCCCAGTTCTATCAGCATCATTACCATAATCAGCGTAGGCATAAAGCGCCCCAGCGCCCACTGCCAGATACCGGCCAGCATCTCCCAGTTCCCGGCCATCAGCATCCAGGACAGAATCAACAGCAGCGCCCAGGCGCCGGACTTCCCTCGATCGTGCAAACGTTTCACCACCACGGCAGCAGTAGGCCACAGCAGACAAACCAGAATAAAGGCGGCACTCTGCAGGCTGAGCCAGTCGCTGCCTGCCAGCGTAAACAGCAGCGCCATGGCGCACAGCCATATCGCCATCCAGATCCAGAACTCCCGGCGCCCAATACGCCCCTTAACAGAAAACAGCCACTGCTGTATGGTCATCATCACTTCCCAGGTCATTGCTTCAGCCGTTAGTTTAACCTGTAATGGCTTTTGACAAGATGCTCCGATACCGATTTAATCCCGGTAATGGGACAAGATAAAAACAATATGATGAACATCCGTACCTTCACCTTTCTGCTTATAGCCCTGTTTCCGGCCGTCAGTCTGGCTGACGAGCCTGCGGCTTCTCCCGGACCGGTCGCCCCTTATCTACTGCCGGGCGCCCCCGCGTTCGAACTGAATATCACCCAGTTCCGGGAAAAATTTAATCAGGAAAACCCCTCGCTTAAGATCAACGAGTTCCGCGCCATCGACAGCGCGCCAGATGCCGCCCGGGTGACCCGGGCCGCCAGTAAGATCAACGAAAATCTCTATGCCTCCAGCGCCCTGGAGCGAGGTACCCTGAAAATCAAAAGTATGCAGATTACCTGGCTACCCATTCAGGGCCCCGAACAAAAGGCAGCAAAAGAGAAGGCAAAGGTCTGGATGAGCGCGGTGTTGCGGGTCTTTACCCCTGGTATTACTCCACAGCAGAGCCGGTCCCGTCTGGACAGGCTGCTCAAAGAAGGGAAAGACAAAATCTACTATGCATGGAGTGAAGGCGCCGTGCGCTATGTTGTCGCGGACAACGGCGAAAAAGGGCTAACTTTCGCCGTTGAACCGATTAAGCTTACGCTATCCGGTGAGACAATCGCGCAATAATGATAAAAAGCCAGGCCTTTCCGGCCCAGAGTCTCTATACTGTTTCTCAACCTGGGCTGCCTGCCCGGCAGCCTGTCTTATCTTTATTACCTGGAGAATAAAAATGCGACATCCATTAGTGATGGGTAACTGGAAACTGAACGGCAGCCGCCATATGGTTAACGAGCTTGTCACCAACCTGCGCAAAGAGCTGTCGGCCGTAGACGGTTGCGGCGTTGCCATCGCGCCGCCGGATCTGTATCTGGATATGGCCCGCAATGTCGCTGGCGGCAGCCACATTCAGCTCGGCGCCCAGAACGTCGACGTTAACCTCTCCGGCGCCTTCACCGGTGAAACCTCCGCCGAAATGCTGAAAGATGTCGGCGCGAAGTACATCATTATCGGCCACTCCGAGCGTCGTACTTATCACAAAGAATCCGATGAGTTTATCGCCAAAAAATTTGCGGTACTGAAAGAACAGGGTCTGACCCCGGTTCTGTGCATCGGCGAAACCGAAGCAGAAAATGAAGCGGGTAAAACCGAAGAAGTCTGCGCTCGCCAGATCGACGCCGTGCTGAAAACCCAGGGCGCCGCTGCCTTTGAAGGCGTGGTTATCGCTTATGAGCCGGTATGGGCCATCGGCACCGGCAAATCCGCTACCCCGGCTCAGGCTCAGGCGGTACACAAATTTATTCGCGATCACATCGCGAAAGCCGACGCGAAAGTGGCCGAGCAGGTCATCATTCAGTACGGCGGTTCCGTTAACGATAAGAACGCCGCAGAACTGTTCAGCCAGCCGGATATCGACGGCGCGCTGGTCGGCGGTGCTTCTCTGAAAGCCGACGCTTTCGCGACCATCGTTAAAGCCGCGGCAGCAGCGAAAAAAGCCTGATTGCTCGCTGACTGAACGATAAAAACCCGTCGCTGGCGGGTTTTTTTATAGCTGGTGCAACACCAGAAACCAGCCGTAATTGAGCGGCAGCAGAACAAGGAAAGTCACCAGCGCCAGCGCCAGACAAAGCTTGATGCCCTGACGCGCCGGGACTCTGCCCAGCGCCATCGCCACCACAATGGGCGATGCCTGATACGGCAGCAGCGGCGTGGAATAACCCAGCACCTGAATCATAATCACCGACAGCAACGGAAAGCCGGTTGCGCCGGAAAAGCTCTGGGCAAGCGTAGTGTACAGCGCCGGTACACCGTTGGCGGTCATAATAAAATTCAGCGCCGTGGTGATCCCGGTTAGCGCCGCGAAGCTGGTAAAGGGCCGCCCGGGATCCAGCGGCATCACCTCCATCAACCAGGCGCCAACCGCATCTCCCAGTCCGCTTTGCGTTACCGCCGCTGCCAGCCCCAGAATGCCCGCCACGTAGATGCAGGTGCGCATATTCACGCCTTTGGCAAACTCCTCACCGTTAATAAAACCTACCCGTGGTAGCAGGGTCACACAGGCGGCAGCCAGCCCAATCCATGCCGGGCCGATGCCGTGCCAGCTTTCGCTCACCCATAGTCCCAGAACTATCGCCAGCAGCACGGCTAAGCGCTTTTCCGCCATGCTAAAGGGCTCTGACTGCATCGGTTCACGGGGAAGCTGCGGTGTGCCCGGAAACAACCAGCTAATCAGGGCGATTAATACGATCCCCTTCAGGATGCCCAGCACAGGGGTGTGCAGCAACAGATAAGGCAGATAGTTCAGATGGATGCCGTAGGCGCCTTCCGTCGCCCCGCTCATCACCAGGTTGGGCACATTGGCAGGCAAGATGGTGGCGGAAAGTTGGAAAGTACCAAACCCTACCGCCAGCGCCAGACCAAACCAGCCGCGACTGCCTTCCATAATCCCTACCCGCTTCGCCATAGCGCCCACCACCGGCATCAGCAGCGCGATACGCCCCATATTGGAAGGCATCACAAAAGCCAGCGCATAACTCAGCAATACCACGCTCGCCACCAGTTGCCACCAGCTGCCGGTCAGGCGCGCCGAAATCACGGCGGCGGCCCGGTCGGCCAGCCCGGTCTTGCGAATGGCGACCCCCAGTACAAATCCGCTAAACACCAGCCAGAACGCAGAGGAGGCAAAACCGCTAAACAGCGTTTGCGCAGGCACGATATGACCCATCATAGCGACGGCAAAAAACAGCAGCGCCGTCAGGAACTCCGGCAGCGCCGACGTTGCCCACAGAATCAACGTAACGGTAATCACCAGGGTCGGCCAGAACAGCGGATGGGTCAGTAATTCAGACATGCCTGTCTCCAGCAAGGGGTCATTGTTGTTATTGGAAACTCAGTGGTAATAGATTTCGCCAAAATAGTCTGACAGTACGTAGTAGCGGCAATACTCAAAGGGGCGCTCCTGCCCGGCCTGAAAGGTCTGGCGCGCCACCGACAGCAGCGGCTTCTGCGCCGAAATCCCCAGACTGTCACACAGCGCGGCCGTGGGCAGAATGGCATCCACTTTTTCGATAGCCGAATCGCTATGCACGCCAAGCAACGCATACAGCGACTCGTGCCGCAGATCGTCAGCATTGAGCGTTAGCTGCGGGAAAAAGGTCGTATCAAGATAGATATGCTCATGATTGAAAGGCCGCCCTTTCAGACTGCGCACCCGGGAAATATAGAGGAACTGATGATGGGGAGGCAGGCTCAGTCCGTGTGCCAGCGCATCACGCGCATGGCGAGGTGATATCTCCAGAATCTGGTTTTCCACCGGGATATTGGCATCCTGGAGGTCGCGGGTAATCCCCCGGAAGGTATGACCATAGCTCACTCCGTCCGGCACCGCACTCACCACCGAGCCGCTGCCGCGTTGGGAGGTAATAAAACCGGCGCTGACCAGCTCATTCCACGCCTGCTTAACGACAATCAGCGAAACATTGTAAAGGCGGGCAATCTCTTTTTGAGTCGGAAGCTGCTGACCCAGCGCCCAGGTCCCGCTCTGGATTTGCTGGCAGATAATGTAAAACAACTGCTTGTAGAGTGGCGTGAAACTTTCCTTATCAACCTGCACCGGGTTACCTCACTGGATTGCGGGGGATGGCCACACCATCCCCGGCAGGGTAACCGCTTCACTTACCCTGCAATCTTCCTGGCAAGCGTAGCCAGATCGAAGTGGTTCATGCTGTCGACGGTAGTCAGATAATGGGCGGGAAGCGCTCCCGCGCCGTGAAATGCGCCGGAAATGGCCCCCACCATCGTGGCTACCGTATCGGTATCATTGCCAATATTAACGGCCGAAATAATAGCATCAACGGCAGAATCCGGACAGCAGGCGAACAGCCCAAACGCGGCAGGAACCGCTTCGCTGACGTGCAGGCCGCTACCGATAATATCATTCAGCTCTACGATGGCCGTTTCCCAGTGACGATGACGCCTGCCAATTTGCACTGCCAGATCAATGCGGCGTGCCACAGAAGGCCCGGCAACGGTCATTGCCCCCTGCTCTTGCGCCAGTCGGTAACCCCGGGTCGCGCCATAGACGCCAGCGGCGATGATGGCATCGGCGCTGGTCACCGGACGCAGAGCTTCGCTTATCGCAGCCGCGACGGCGGCAGCACCAGACATCGCCAACAGGTTATTATGGGTAAAGCGACAAACATCCAGCGCGCAGGCAATGGCCGCGTCAGTATCGCCAGGATGAAGCAATGCCGCGGGCCAGATCTTCATTGCCGAGCCGTTGGTTGCCTCGGCGTTGCCGTTATTAATAATCTGTACCGACTGCTTTTCGCCCTCCAGCTCTCCCTGAAGCGAGGGGCGCTCGTCATTAAAAATCGCCTTCATGGCCGCACGCGTGGTCGGGCCGGTAAAATTAGCGTAGTAAGGATAAGCCAGCCAGCGAGAGAATGCCTCGCGCATCGCAGCATCACTCACCTGGCGCTGGTGGTTCAGCAGCGACTCCATGATGTAATAACCCTGCAGAAAATCATCGGTACACATCCCGGCCTCATTACAACGACCAAAGGTGTCGGCAGGCGGTTTGCGAAAGTCGGTGACCCAACCGCCGAAGTAATCCTGAATCTGCTGCTGAGTGCGAACTTCGGTTGCCGCGCCCATGGCATCGGCCGCCGCGGCCCCCACCAGGCATCCCAGAACCTTATCTGAATCCACTTGCATGATTTTGCTCCTGTCATTGGTTATTAAAGCGATGTTCCGGCTTTTCGGGCCAGGAACTGGTGCAACTGTGCGAGGTTGGGCAGCGCGGTAATGGCGCCTTTCGCGGTGACTGCCAGGGCGCCGCAGGCATTGGCATTATTGACCGCCGCCGCCAGAGAGGCGCTCTCACAGGAAAGGGTGTAAAGCAGTCCACCCACGAAGGCATCTCCGGCACCGGTGGTATCCCGCACCTGAGCCGGAAAGCCGCTAAAATGGCGTTCTCCCTCAGGCGAAATCACCCAGGCGCCTTCATCGCCCAATGAGATCACCGTGATCGGGCAGCCGCGATCGCGCAGGTAGAAACGCGCTTCCCGCCAGTGATGCGTGCCACTCAGGCGACAGAGTTCATCTGCCGATACCTTGCCAATGGATGCAAAACCAATGGCCTGCTCGATCACCCGGGAAATTGCCTGAGGCTCAGGCCACATCGCCTCGCGCAGATTGACGTCAAACATAACGCTGCCACCTGCGTGGCGCATTCGGCGGGCAGCCTCCAGGCAGGCCGTGCGGGCCGGTTCGTCGGTCAGGCCGATCGAGCTAAAGCACAGCCATTCCCCGGGCTGGAACACCGGTAAATCCTGCGCGGTCACGAAGGTATCGGCGCTCGGCCGCACCAGATAGGTGAAGCTGCGTTCCCCGCAGGGGTCCAGGCTGACGATTAACACGGCGCTGGTTAGCGCCGCATCCGGGCGCAGATGCGTGACATCCACGCCTTCACGCATAAAGACATGACGCAGGAAGGCGCCCGTATCATCCTGCCCCAGACGACCAATAAAGCCGCAGTCCCCTCCCAGTCGTGCCACGCACACCGCCACATTCAGCGCGGCACCACCGGGGCACTTAAGGTAGTGCGTCTCATCATCCGGCATCAGATCGACAGAGGCATCACCCATTACCCAGACTCTGCTCATCGCCCCTCCTTACGCCTGGCGACGTGCCAGCTCACCGCGAATTTCGCGGTAATAGTCGTTATTAATGCGGTAGCGTTTCATCAGCAGGCCGATAGCCAGATGGAACAGCGCGGGGATCAGCGTCATCATCAGCGCAATACCCGCCAGCGAGCTCGCGCTCTGGGCGGTATCGGCCTGATAACCGAACGCATTAAGCAGGAAACCCAGCATGCCGCCAGCAATGCCCATTCCAAATTTCTGGAAAAACAGGATGCCGCCAAATGCCAGGCCGGAAACACGCTGGCCGTTCTTCTTTTCACCGTAATCTACAGCTTCGGCGATGGAGGACCAGAACACCGGCATCTGCATGTCGCAGAAGAAATTGATCAGGAAGTAGAAAACAAACGCCAGCACCACATCCTGCTGACCCACCAGCAGATACATGGCAATGCTCAGCGCGAAGGTAATAAGCTGGGTATAGCGAAACAGTTTAATTTTGTCGTAAAACCGGGTCAGCCAGGTGGTGCTGACCATCGCCAGAATCGAAGCCACCACCCCCACCGTCAGGAATGGCGAAATCAGTGCATCGCCGCCGCCTAAAAAATATTTAGCGTAATAGGCCGCCACCGAGCCGCGAATCACGTAGCCGCACATCAGCAGTAAAATCACGATACCCAGGATAATCCACTGATCGTTACGCAGCATGCAGGCAAACTGCTGCTTCAACGGTAGGGTGGGAATTTCCGGTTTCAGTCGTTCACGGGTGGTAAAGAAACAGAACAGAAACAGCAGCGTCCCCATCGCACCCATCAACCCCATCGCAAACTGATACCCCAACGCTTTGTTCCCCTGCCCCAACCAGACCGCCAGCATCGGCACCACAATGGTCACCAGGAAAGCGGCGATTTTGGTCATGACAAACCGGTAGCCATTCGCGCTCAGACGCTCCACCGGATCGTCAGTAATCACGCCTATCAGGGAGATATAAGGAATGGTGATCGCCGTGTAGACCAGGGTCATCAGAATGTAAGAGAAATAGGCCCAGGCGAGCCTGGTGGTATAGGCCAGATCCGGGGTAATAAACATCAGATACACGGCAAAGCCAAACGGAATGGCGAACCAGATAAGCCAGGGGCGATAACGCCCCCAGCGGGTATTTATTTTGTCGGTGAGGATCCCCATGGCTGGGTCGATAATGGCATCGATCATCCGCACCACGATCAGTAAGACCCCCACATCAGCCGGGCGCAGCCCATAAATATCCGTATAGAAGTAAGCCAGTAGCAATTGCATGGCGACAATCACCACGTTGACGGCCATATCCCCAGCGCCAAAGCCTATTTTTTCCACAACAGAGAGCTTCATCATCAGTACCCCTCTCAGGGCCTTCGGCAGTCACCGAAGGTGGATTTAAATTAATGGCATGAAAAATAATGTCTTTTTTATTAAATTCCCGAACAATACGGCAGACTTCACGGGTTGGTGTGGCAGGTACAGTCTAAGATTTAATCAAAAGACATAAAGGTATACTTTTATATCTTTTGATCGCTGTCACATACCTTTTACTTTTGGGAAGGGAGCCGGAGGTTAGCTGTCGTGGAGGATCGCACAGTCGTGATCCTGAATTTCCTCGGACGAGGCCAGATTCAGGCGCAGCAGATGACGTTCGGTGGCCAGCAGGACGAAATCTCCGTCGGGAAGCAATGCCAGCGCCAGTCCATAGCGCCCCATATGCGCACGGGCACCGGGCACCTCGTTCGCCAGCAGACGGAACGGGCTCTGCCTGCTGAGCGCATCGGCGCTGACCCGACGTATCATATAGTGATGACCGCTAATGCTGCCATCAAGAGGTTGCCAGCGAGGGCCTACTCCGGCAGCGCTGCGGTTAAGCTGTGCTCTCACCTCAGAACGCAGGCAGGAGATATGAATGTGCAGGTGATTCTGGGTACGACCCATCCGGGAATTCACCGTCAGCGCAATGGCCGTATCCGGCACCGGCGCGCTGCGTTTCACGCCCAGCAGATCCCGTGCCTGCCAGGCCAGCCAGAAATAGTTGGGAGTTTCAGCATCCAGCAGCATCGGGCTTTCAATGCCGTTAATTCTGATGACCGGAAGGAGCAGATACTGCAAAAGGCCGTTCCGATCCTTAAGAAGAGCGGCATCTTGCGTGACCCGGGTACAGGGAGCAGGGTTGCCATGCTGCCAGCCCGGCAGACACTGTTTCAGTACGATATGGCGCAAAGCATCCGGATGTCCCGCCAGATGAAGATAACCGACCCCGGCCAGCAGCAGCGTCAAAGGGATGAGCAGAATCAGTAACAGACGTCGCACGCGTTTCTCCCGGCGTTGGAAGCAGGCAGCGTAGCGCAATCTGCGGAAATAAAAAACGGCCCCGCAGGGCCGCTCTGTTAGCGCCGGCTTATTTGATCGAAGATGCCGCCGCTGGCGAAGTGCGTTTTCTGAGCTTCAGCCCAACCACCCGCCAGATCATCCACGGTATACAGCTTCAGCTTCGGGAACTGCGCGGCGTACTTCTGTGCCACTTTCGCATCCCTCGGTCGGTAGAAGTTTTGCGCTGCTATCTCCTGCCCCTGAGGCGAGTAGAGATACTTCAGATAAGCTTCCGCCACCGGGCGGGTTTCTTTCTTATCCACCACCCGATCCACTACCGAAACGGAAGGCTCAGCCAGAATGGATTCGCTCGGGGTGACAATTTCAAACTTACCTTTGCCCAGTTTTTCGGTTGCCAGCAGCGCTTCATTTTCCCAGGCAATCAGCACATCGCCAATACCCCGCTCCACGAAGGTATTGGTGGCACCGCGAGCACCGGAATCGAGCACTTCCACATTCTTGTACAACGCTTTCACGAACTCCTGCGCCTTCGCTTTATCGTTGTTATTGTGGTGCAGCGCATAGCCCCAGGCGGCCAGATAGTTCCAGCGCGCACCGCCGGAGCTCTTCGGATTCGGGGTGATGACAGAAACGCCAGGCTTCGCCAGGTCGTTCCAGTCGTGAATCTGTTTCGGATTACCTTTGCGTACCAGAAAGACGATGGTCGAGGTATAGGGTGCAGAGTTATCCGGCAGGCGCTTCATCCAGGCTTTGTCGATACGCCCGCGCTGGGCAATGGCATCCACATCGTAGGCCAGCGCCAGGGTCACCACATCGGCTTCAATACCGTTGATTACCGAAGTTGCCTGCTTACCGGATCCACCATGGGACTGGCGAATCACCACGTTATCGCCCGTTTCCTTTTTCCAGTGAGCAGTGAAGGCTTTGTTGTAGGCTTCATACAGTTCGCGGGTGGGATCGTAAGAAACGTTCAACAGTTGAACATCTTTCGCCAGCGCGCCCATTGATGCCAGTAACAGCGTGAATCCGACACCCCATTTATTCATCATTCGCTCTCTCTGTCGTTATTCGGGTAATAACAGGAGCCTGCCAGAAAGCGACTGATTGATTAAAGAATAAAAAAAGATTGGCTATAACTTTGGAGCATAAAAAAGCCGGGTAACCCCGGCTTTCCGCTGTCTCATAAAGAGCAAATCAGTACAGCTTCTTGGCGCAATCCATCCAGTCGCTTTTGAACGGACGCTTCATATTTTCGATGGCGTCGATAATGTCGTGGTGCACCAGCTTCTCGTTCTGAATACCCACACAGCGACCGCCAAAGCCCTGTAGCAGCAGCTCGATAGAGTATGCTCCCATGCGCGAGGCCAGAATACGGTCATAAGGGCACGGAGAACCACCGCGCTGAATGTGGCCCAGAACGGTCGCGCGAGTTTCACGCTTCGTTTCGTCCTCAATGTACTTCGCCAGCTCATCAACATCGCAGATGTGCTCAGTAATCGCTACGATGGCGTGTTTTTTGCCTTTGGCGATACCAGCTTTGATTTCCGCGACCAGATCTTCACGCTTAAATTCCACTTCCGGAACGACGATAAACTCGCAGCCGCCGGCAATGGCCGCCGCCAGAGTCAGGTCGCCACAGTAGCGACCCATCACTTCGACGATAGAGATACGCTGGTGGGAAGAAGAGGTATCACGCAGGCGGTCAATCGCTTCAACGACAGTCCCCAACGCGGTAAAGAAACCGATGGTGTAGTCGGTGCCTTTAATATCGTTATCGATGGTGCCCGGCAGGCCGATGCAGGGGAACCCCATTTCGGTCAGACGCTTGGCGCCCATGTATGAACCGTCGCCCCCAATCACCACCAGCGCATCCAGGCCGCGTTTTTTCATGTTTTCGATAGCGACATTGCGAACGTGCTCTTCGCGGAATTCAGGGAAGCGGGCGGAGCCAAGGAAGGTGCCGCCGCGGTTAATCATGTCGGAAACGCTGTAGCGGTCCAGGTTGATCATCCGGTCTTCGTACAGGCCAAGATAGCCATCATAAACACCAAAGACTTCGAGCCCTTCCGTCAGCGCGGCACGTACCACGCCACGAATCGCAGCGTTCATGCCAGGCGCGTCACCGCCGCTCGTCAATACACCGATTTTCTTAATCATGACTACCTCTGAACTTAGAATGCTAATTAATCCCGTTGCCGGAGACCGTACGGTAACCCCGCAATGATCAACCACGATGCTACAGATAGTATACCAGTCGTCTTTTGCTGAATTGATTCAGGTCAGGCCATATGGCGGTAATTTATACGAAAAAACGCCTTTATGAACCTTTTTTAAATCTTTCGTTGTGGCTCTGGCACTACCGAGCAGGGATCCTGATGAATAATCACATCGGATCCCGGAAAACGCTGCAAAATCGCCTGCTCCACGCGCTCGGCAAGCCGATGCGCCTCTACGAGCGGTAAACGATCGTCCATTTCCAGATGGAGCTGAATAAAGCGGGTCGGCCCTGACTGCCGCGTTCTGAAATCATGTGCGCCACGAATACCCGAACAGCCGTGAACAATCTCTTCGATCGCCTGCAGCTCTTCTTCCGGCAGCGCACGGTCAAGCAACGACTGTACCGCTTCATAACCCATGCGCAGGGCGCTATACAAAATATAGATGCCAATTCCCAGAGCAAACAGGGAATCTGCCCGATGCCACCCAAACCAGGCCAGGCCCAGTGCAATCAGAATGGCGCCGTTCATCATGACATCGGACTGATAATGAAGCATATCAGCGCGTACCGCCTGACTGCCGGTACGACGAACCACCCAGCGCTGGAAGGTGACCAGTATCAGGGTACTGACCAGTGCAACGACGGTCACAATAATGCCCACCTGCGGCTGATTCATCGGTACCGGCTGCGCCAGGTGCTGAATACCGGTCAGCACCAAAAATAACGCTGAACCACAGATAAACATGCTTTGCGCCAGCGCTGCCAGCGACTCCGCCTTTCCATGACCAAAAGTGTGCTCTTCATCGGCTGGCTGAAGCGAATAACGCACGACCAGCAGATTAGTCAGCGATGCACCGATATCCACCAGAGAGTCCACCAGCGATGCCAGAATACTGACCGAGCCGGTATACCACCAGGCGAAAATTTTAATCAGCAGCAACAGCGATGCCATCACCGTCGCCGCCACCGCTGCCCGACTTACCAGCCGCCCATACTGTTGATTCATAACCCTTCCTCTGCGTAATTGCGGCTAGTATAGCGAACAGGCCCATAGCAGGGAGTGAAAATTTCATTTACGGGTCAGCGATCGAAAGCGGCCTTATACCTCAAACTTTTTCCGCACCAGCACGCGATAAAACGGTAAAAACAGACCATTATTAACCTTTAGCTATTTTTTTATGGTTTCCATAACTTTTTCAGGCGACAGACGACGAAAAAAAGGATAAAAAAAACCCCGCTAAAAGCGGGGGAAGACAGGGATGGTGTCTATGGCAAGGAAAACAGGTTTGTTACTGGTGACGCTGATTACCGCTGCTACTAAGCCGTAATCCGGAACTCGGTTTCATCTCCGCCAGGTCGCGCATTTGCTCCATACGCTGACGGTGCTTGTTGTTTAAAATCATCTGCTGCTCGGGCGTTAACAGGTGGAACATCTGGTTGCGAACTTTGGCCATTTCGACCTGGCGCTTAACCTGTTCCTGAGCCATTTTTTCGGCCTGAGCGCGCACGGCGCTTTCGTCAAATTTTTCTGCCGTGACCAGCTTATGCATGGTCTCGATTTCGCTAACATTAACAGGAGACTGCTCGTGTCTGGCCTGTTGCATGAGATCGCGCAACTGTTGGCGCTGATGTTCGGTTAAACTAATGCCATCAAACATATGGCCCTGAACACTGCTGCCTTGAGACTCCAGGTCCTTAGCGGAATGCCAGTCGCCACTCTTGACGGCTTCAGCAGCCTGGCCAGTTAAGGCCGTTAGAGCCAGCGTAGAGGCCATGACGGCAGTAGTAACAATGCGCATCACTTGCTCCCAAAATACTGTGCTGCGATTCAACGAGGGCCAGTCTACGATTCTCGCTGCAAACAAGCGTCAGGGGGTGTAAAACAACGTAAAGTCATGGATTAGCCGTGCTGGATGACGTAATTTCTGCCTCGGAGGTATTAAAAATGAATAAAATCCTGTTAGTCGATGATGATAAAGAGCTGACTTCCCTGCTAAAGGAATTGCTCGACATGGAAGGCTTCAACGTGCTTGTTGCTCACGATGGTGAACAGGCTCTCGACCTCCTTGATGATAGCATCGACCTGCTTTTGCTCGACGTGATGATGCCCAAGAAGAACGGTATCGACACCCTTAAAGAGCTACGACAAACACATCAAACGCCGGTGATTATGTTGACCGCGCGCGGTAGCGAGCTGGATCGCGTTCTCGGCCTTGAACTGGGTGCGGACGACTATCTGCCGAAACCATTCAACGATCGTGAACTGGTGGCCCGTATTCGCGCAATCCTGCGCCGCTCCCACTGGAGCGAGCAGCAGAGCAGCGAAGTTAGCGGTTCCCCAACCCTGGAAGTAGACGCTCTGAGCCTTAACCCCGGCCGCCAGGAGGCCAACTTTGAAGGCCAGACCCTGGAGCTGACAGGCACCGAATTTACGCTGCTGTACCTGCTGGCACAGCATCTGGGCCAGGTGGTCTCTCGCGAGCACCTGAGCCAGGAAGTACTGGGCAAGCGCCTGACGCCGTTTGATCGCGCAATCGATATGCACATATCGAACCTGCGCCGCAAACTGCCGGAGCGTAAGGACGGCCAACCGTGGTTTAAAACCCTGCGCGGCCGGGGCTACCTGATGGTGTCCGCTTCATGATAAGTAGTCTTACAGCGCGTATTTTTGCCATATTCTGGTTAACGCTCGCGCTGGTTTTAATGCTGGTACTGATGTTGCCCAAGCTGGACTCCCGTCAAATGACAGAGCTGATGGAGAGCGAGCATCGCCAGGGCATTATGATTGAACAGCACGTGGAAGCGGAGCTGGCAAGCGATCCCCCCAATGATCTGATGTGGTGGCGTCGCCTGTTCCGCGCCATCGATAAGTGGGCCCCACCGGGGCAGCGTCTGCTGCTGGTCACAAGCGAAGGGCGCGTCATCGGCGCCCAGCGCAACGAAATGCAGATTATCCGCAACTTTATCGGTCAAGCGGACAACGCCGATCACCCGCAGAAGAAAAAATATGGCCGCGTTGAACTGGTCGGCCCTTTCTCGGTTCGCGACGGTGAAGATAACTATCAGCTCTACCTGATCCGCCCGGCCAGTAGTTCGCAATCCGATTTTATTAACCTGTTGTTCGATCGCCCGTTACTGCTACTTATCGTCACCATGCTGGTCAGCGCACCATTGCTGCTCTGGCTTGCCTGGAGTCTGGCGAAACCCGCCCGTAAGCTGAAGAACGCCGCCGATGAAGTCGCACAGGGTAACCTGCGCCAACATCCGGAACTGGAAGCGGGTCCCCAGGAGTTCCTGGCCGCTGGCGCCAGCTTTAACCAGATGGTGACGGCGCTGGAGCGCATGATGACCAGCCAGCAGCGGCTACTGTCGGATATCTCCCACGAGCTGCGCACTCCCCTAACCCGCCTGCAGTTGGGTACGGCCCTGCTACGTCGCCGCAGCGGCGAAAGCAAAGAACTGGAGCGGATAGAGACTGAAGCACAGCGTCTGGACAGCATGATCAACGATCTACTGGTCATGTCCCGCAGTCAGCAGAAAAATGCGCTGGTCAGCGAAACGCTCAAGGCCAATCAGCTGTGGGCAGAGATGCTGGATAACGCCGCCTTCGAAGCCGAGCAGAAAGGAAAATCCTTCGAGATTACCTATCCGCCTGGCCCGTGGCAGATTTACGGCAACCGAAATGCACTGGAAAGCGCGCTGGAGAATATCGTCCGTAATGCGCTGCGTTACTCGCATACCCAAATCGCCGTTAACTTCTCGGTGGATAACCAGGGAATTACCGTGACGGTAGACGACGACGGTCCGGGAGTGAGTCCCGAAGACCGCGAACAGATCTTCCGTCCCTTCTTCCGTACCGATGAAGCCCGGGATCGGGAATCGGGTGGTACCGGCCTGGGGCTGGCCATTGTTGAGACCGCCGTACAACAGCATCGCGGTTGGGTTAAGGCCGACGACAGCCCGTTGGGCGGCCTGCACCTGACGCTCTGGCTACCGCTGTATCAGCGCACCTGATATCTGCCCCTCTCTCCCCAGAGAGGGGCAGACAGCGTAAAAACCTGCTATCCTTGCCCCCCTTCCAGAAGGGGGCGTCCATGCTGAATATCGTATTATTTGAACCTGAAATCCCACCTAACACCGGGAATATCATCCGACTATGCGCTAATACCGGCTTCCGGCTGCATATTATTGAGCCAACCGGCTTTACCTGGGACGATAAACGCCTGCGTCGCGCAGGGCTGGATTATCACGAATTTACCGCGGTCACCCGCCATCGCGACTACCCTACCTTTCTTGAGAGTGAACGCCCGCAACGACTGTTTGCCCTGACGACCAAAGGGACGCCAGCGCACAGCGCCGTGACGTATCAGGAAGGAGATTACTTGCTGTTCGGCCCCGAAACCCGCGGCCTTCCCGCCACCATTCTGGATGCGCTCCCCCCACAGCAGAAGATTCGCATACCGATGGTGCCGGACAGCCGCAGCATGAATCTGTCGAATGCCGTCTCAGTTGTGGTCTATGAGGCCTGGCGGCAGTTAGGGTATCCCGGCGCCGTATTGCGGGATCCGGTCTGATCCGGAATTGCTATCGGGATCAGATCCCGTCGCCGTATTCGAAGCCGTTCCAGTTACCGTTAAAGTGCTGATCCATATCCATCGACGGCTTCTCGCTGCCGGGTTTCCCGACGATGCGTGCCGGCACGCCCGCCGCGGTGGTATGAGGCGGCACCGGCTGAAGTACGACGGAACCCGCACCAATCTTGGCACCGCGCCCCACTTCGATATTGCCAAGCACTTTAGCACCCGCGCCAATCATCACGCCTTCGCGAATCTTGGGATGGCGATCGCCGCTGGTTTTGCCAGTACCGCCCAGGGTCACCGACTGCAGAATGGAGACATCGTTTTCAATCACCGCGGTTTCACCCACCACAATGCCCGTCGCATGGTCGAGCATGATGCCGCGACCGATTTTCGCCGCCGGGTGAATATCGACCTGGAAGGAAACCGAAACCTGATTTTGCAGGAAAATCGCCAGTGCCCTGCGCCCCTGGTTCCACAACCAGTGACCGATACGATGCGCCTGCAGCGCATGGAACCCTTTCAGATACAGCAACGGCGTGGAGTACTTATCCACCGCCGGGTCGCGGGTGCGTACCGCCTGGATATCGCAGGCGGCTGCGGCGATCATCTGCGGGTCGGCCGCGTAGGCCTCTTCCACCATCTCACGAATGGCGATGGCAGGCATAATCGGTGATGCCAGCTTATTCGCCAGCATATAACTCAGCGCGCTGCCGAGGCTTTCGTGTTTTAGCAGCGTTGCGTGATAAAAACTGGCCAGCATCGGCTCACAATCGGCCAGTGCCCGAGCTTCGGCTTTGATGTTATTCCAGACCAGTTCGACTTCTTCACACAACATTGCTCTCTCCAGACAAAAACAGCGGCGCTGACGATCCCATCGTAATCGCCCGGCCGCATGATTATATGATTTGCGCTCCGTTAGTGACTCTCGTCCTTACGCGCACGACCCAGTAGCGTTAATGCTGCCTCGCGCGCATTTTTTCCGCAATACAATACCTGATAAATTTCCTCGGTTATTGGCATTTCGACGCCACAGCGGGCCGCCAGCTCGCGAACCTCTTTGGTATTGCGATAGCCTTCCACCACCTGGCCAATCTGCTGCTGGGCGCTGTCGACATCCGCCCCCTGCCCCAGTTGCATGCCAAAACGTCGATTACGCGACTGGTTATCGGTACAGGTCAGCACCAGATCGCCCAACCCGGCCATCCCCATAAAGGTGGCAGGATCGGCCCCCAGGGCGCTTCCAAGGCGCGACATTTCTGCCAGGCCACGGGTAATTAACGCCGTGCGGGCATTCGCCCCAAAACCGATGCCGTCAGACATCCCGGCGCCAATGGCAATAACGTTCTTCACCGCGCCGCCCAACTGCACGCCGATAAAGTCGTGGTTACGATAGACGCGAAAGCTCTTGCCGCAGTGCAGCAACGTCTGGAGATCGCTGGCAAAGACGTCATCGGTCGCCGCAACGGCAATCGCCGTCGGCAGCCCGGCGGCCAGCTCTTTAGCAAAGGTCGGCCCGGAAATTACCGCCAGCGGGATCCGATCTCCCAGGACTTCACGCGCCACATCCTGCAGCAGACGACCGGTTTCGGCTTCCAGCCCTTTGGTTGCCCAGACCAGACGGGCATCGTCGCGCAACAGCGGACGAATACTCCCTAACACCTGACCAAAGACGTGACTCGGCACCACGACCAGAATGTCACGACTGGCGGCCAGCGCCGTAGCGAGGTCGCTTTCAAGGTGCAGGGTATCGGGAAAGGGGACATCGGGAAGAAAGGCAGCATTACAGCGATCGTGCTGCAGCGTAGCGATATGGTTGGGATCGTGCCCCCACAAAACGACATCGTGGCCGTTTCTTGCGAGGGTGATGGCGAGAGCGGTGCCGTAAGAGCCGGCACCGATCACTGTCATTGACGCATTAATGGTGTTCATCAGGCATCCTGATGTTCTTGCTCATCTGCTTCGCCAGACTGCTGCTGTAAGTAGTTCATAAACAGCGCATCAAAGTTTACCGGCGCGAGGTTCAGCTGCGGGAAGGTGCCGCGGGAAACCAGGCTAGTGATGCATTCACGGGCGTACGGGAACAGAATATTCGGGCAGTATGCGCCCAGGCAGTGAGCCATCTGAGTCCCTTCGATACCGCCGATAGAGAAGATACCCGCCTGCTGGACTTCGCACAGGAATGCGGTCTCTTCGCCCAGTGAAGCGGTCACGGTTACGCGCAGAACCACTTCATAGACATCATCCGCCAGCTGGCTGGAGGCGGTATCCAGATCCAGTTTCACCTCCGGCTCCCACTCTTTCTGGAAGGTCTGAGGTGCATTCGGCGCTTCGAAGGAGATATCCTTCGTGTAAACGCGCTGAATCTGGAAAGTCATTTCGGTGTTGTTTTGCTCTGACATAATTAACCCTTTACAGTAATGTCCTTAATATCCTCGTCATACCTCAGGCCACACTCCTGGCGCCCGCCTATTGCCGCCGCCGTGTGCACCCCAACGTTGCAGAGTGAAGTTCCTGGTGGCCGCATCAGCGCAGCAGAGGGTCCAGCCCGCCGCTCGCATCCAGTGCGTATAAATCATCGCAGCCGCCAATATGCTGCTGATCAATAAAAATCTGCGGTACCGTGGTACGGCCGCTGCGTTCAATCATCTCTTCACGCTTTGCCGCATCACCGTCGATGGGCAGTTCGTCAAAAGCGGCACCTTTGCTTTCCAGCAGCGCTTTGGCGCGGTGGCAAAACGGACAGGTGGCTTTGGTGTAGATCTCAATATGAGCCATGATCCCCCCTAAATAACTGGTCTTATTTCCCTTTGCCGCGTACCAGAGGCAGGTTTTCCCCGCTCCAGCCAGCGATCCCCTCTTTCAGCACGAAGACACGCTCGAAACCGGCTTTGTTCAGCAGAGCGCCAGGCTCCTGCGCATTCACGCCGTTAGCATCAACAATAATGATGGGGCTGGATTTGTGTTTTTCCAGCTCACCGAAGTTATTGTTTTTGATCTCGGCGGTTTGCAGGTTCAGCGCGCTGGGGATATGCCCTTTGCGGAACTCATCGCGGGTACGCAGATCGACCACAACGGCCTCTTCTTTGTTGATCAGGCGCGTCGCCTCGCCACGGGTAATGACCTTCACTTTCGAGGTCAGCCCTTTAAATGTGGTGTATAGCACGGCCGCCAGCAGCGCAATCCACGCGATACTAAGTATGGGGTGGCGGCCAACGAATTGCATAATCTCTTGCATGGGGGGTAACAACTCCCGACTGATGATGTAGATAAAAAAACCCGTTGGGGAGTATACCTGTGCACTGTGTCAAATACAGCCAGGGAGCGGGAGGTAATCGCGTTTCTGCGGCCTGTTACGTAAAAAAACCATCATCCGCCGAGGAATTCCCGCCATTCCGGCCCCTTTCTTTGATCTTCTGCGGCTATTTTTGCGCCGCTTCTGTAGTAAAGTTACGCCAATTTTTTATCTCTGACGTATGAGGTTTTTCAATGTCGGCTTCAAAAAAACCCATGGTGCTGGTGATTCTGGATGGCTACGGCTATCGCGAAGATCAGCAGGATAACGCAATCACCCAGGCCCGCACGCCGGTCATGGATAGTCTGTGGGCCAGCCGCCCCCATACGCTGATCGATGCTTCCGGGCTGGAAGTGGGGCTGCCTGACCGCCAGATGGGTAACTCCGAAGTGGGTCACGTCAACCTGGGGGCTGGTCGCGTTGTTTACCAGGATCTCACCCGCCTGGATGTGGAAATTAAAGATCGTGCTTTCTTTGCCAACCCGGCGCTGACTGGCGCGGTTGACCGCGCCGTTTCCGCAGGCAAGGCCGTGCACATCATGGGCCTGCTCTCTGCTGGCGGCGTACACAGCCACGAAGACCATATTATGGCAATGGTTGAACTGGCAGCCGAACGCGGAGCGGAAAAAATCTATCTGCACGCCTTCCTGGATGGCCGAGATACCCCGCCGCGTAGCGCAGAATCTTCCCTGAAGCGTTTCTCCGACAAGTTTGCCGAACTGGGCAAAGGCCGTATCGCGACCCTAATCGGCCGCTACTACGCCATGGATCGCGACAACCGTTGGGATCGCGTAGCGCTGGCCTATGACCTGCTGACTCTGGGCGAAGGCGAGTTCCAGTCGGACAACGCCGTTGCCGGTCTGCAGGCCGCCTATGCCCGCGACGAAAACGACGAATTCGTGAAGCCCACCGTGATTCGCGCCGCTGGCGAAGAAGCCGTAGCGATGGAAGACGGCGACGCGCTGATCTTTATGAACTTCCGTGCCGACCGTGCCCGCCAGATCGCTCGCGCCTTTGTGAATGCCGACTTCGACGGCTTTGCCCGCAAAAAAGTGGTTAAGTTCTGCGATTTCGTGATGCTGACCGAATATGCAGCTGACATCAAAACCGCCTGCGCTTATCCCCCTACCGCGTTGCTCAACACCTTCGGCGAGTGGATGGCGAAACACGATAAAACCCAGTTGCGTATTTCCGAAACGGAAAAATATGCTCACGTTACTTTTTTCTTTAACGGCGGCGTTGAATCACCTTTCGCTGGCGAAGATCGCATCCTGATCAACTCGCCGCAGGTGGCCACCTACGACCTGCAGCCGGAAATGAGCTCTGCGGAACTGACCGAAAAACTGACCGACGCCATTGCCAGCGGTAAGTACGACACCATCATCTGTAACTACCCGAACGGTGATATGGTCGGTCATACCGGCGTGTTCGACGCGGCAGTGAAAGCGGTGGAAACTCTGGATCAGTGCATCGATAAAGTGGTGAAGGCCGTTGAAGCCGCAGGCGGCCAGTTGTTGATTACCGCCGACCACGGTAACGCCGAACAGATGCGCGACCCGTCCACCGGACAGGCCCATACAGCGCACACTAACCTGCCGGTACCGCTGATTTATGTCGGCGATCGGGCGGTGGATGCCATTGCGGGCGGTAAACTTTCAGACATCGCGCCGACCATGCTCAGCCTGATGGGAATGGAAATCCCGCAAGAGATGACTGGTAAGCCGCTGTTCATCGTGGAATAATCTTTCCCCATGAGGGGAAAGACGATTTTAAGTATCATCAGGGGCTGTCAGCCGGGACGACGATTCTCTGCCAGGTCCCTCAGTTACGCCAGTGCGATCTGCGCTGGCGTATTGCTATGTCTTTCGCCCGCCCACGCCAACGATCGCGATAGGCTTAATGCCATCCAGCAGGATATCGCCGCCAAAGAGCGTGCGGTACGCCAGCAGCAGCAGCAGCGCGCCAGGCTGCTCGAACAGCTTCAGGCTCAGGAAAAGGCGATAGCCACCGCAGCCCGTAAGCTGCGCGAGACCCAAAAAGTGCTGGACTCCCTCAACAGCCAGATCGACGAAATGAACGCCTCTATTGCCCGACTGGAAAAGCAGCGTAAGGAGCAGGAACGCAATCTTGCGGCCCAGCTCGACGCCGCGTTTCGCCAGGGGCAGCATACCGGCATTCAACTGATCCTTAGCGGCGAAGAGAGCCAACGCGGCCAGCGCCTGCAGGCCTATTTCGGCTACCTGAATAAGGCTCGTCAGGAGACCATCGCCAGTCTGCAGCAGACCCGCGCTGAGGTCGCCGCCCAGAGAAGTGAACTGGAAGAGAAGCAGTCCCGTCAACAGACGCTGCTGTATGAACAGCGCGCCCAGCAGCGTCGCCTGGAGGCAGCCCGCAACGAGCGTAAGAAAACCGTCGACAGCCTGGAGTCTTCGATTCACAAAGGCCAGCAACAGCTGAGCGAACTGCGCCAGAACGAATCGCGCATGCGTGACCGTATCGCACGCGCCGCCGCTGCGGCAAAGGCCAAAGCCGAACGGGAAGCCCGGGAAGCGCAGAAAGTACGCGATCGCCAAAAAGAGGCATCGAGCAAAGGCAGCACCTACAAACCGACCGAAAGCGAACGCTCTCTGATGGCGCGTACCGGCGGCCTTGGCTCACCGCGCGGCCAGGCCCGTTGGCCGGTACGCGGTTCCCTGCTGCACCGCTTTGGCGAACAGCTACAGGGAGAGCTGCGCTGGAAGGGAGTCGTCATCGGCGCTTCTGAAGGTACCGAGGTAAAAGCCATCGCCGATGGCCGGGTGATCCTCGCCGACTGGCTGCAGGGCTACGGCCTGGTGGTTGTCGTGGAGCACGGTAAAGGTGATATGAGCCTTTACGGTTATAATCAGAGCGCGCTGGTCAATGTCGGCACCCAGGTGCGCGCAGGCCAGCCTATCGCGCTGGTAGGTAACAGCGGTGGTCAGGGCAGACCCTCGCTCTATTTCGAAATCCGTCGCCAGGGTCAGGCCGTTAATCCACTACCATGGCTGGGAAGATAAGTTTTGTCTCAATTTCGCCGCGTCATGCTCGCCCTTACCGCCGCGCTCTCGCTGGCGGCCCCCGTCCACGCCGGTAAGCTGGCAATCGTCATCGATGACTTCGGTTATCGACCACACCAGGAAAATCAGGTTATTGCTCTACCAGCTCAGGTATCGGTTGCAGTACTCCCCAACGCGCCCCATGCCCGGGAGATGGCGCTGAAAGCGCATCAGGCCGGACACGAAGTGCTTATCCATCTGCCGATGGCGCCCATCAGTAAACAGCCGCTGGAGAAAGATACGCTGCGCCCGGATATGAGCAGTGCCGAAATTGAGCGCATCATCCGCAGCGCCGTGCAAAAGGTGCCCGGTGCGGTCGGCATGAATAACCATATGGGCAGCGCCATGACCTCCAGCCTGTTTGGCATGCAGAAAGTGATGCAGACCCTGGAAAATTATAACCTGCTCTATTTCCTGGACAGCGTCACTATCGGTAGTACCCAGGCGACGCGCGCCGCCGCCGGAACCGGCATTAAGGTCGTCAGGCGTAATATCTTCCTGGATGATAAGCAGGACGAAGCCGAGGTGCGCCATCAGTTCGATCGCGCAATTGCCTTTGCCCGGCGCCACGGTCACACTATTGCTATCGGTCATCCGCATCCGGTCACCGTTCGCGTACTCCAGCAGCAACTCTACCGTTTACCGCCGGATATTCAACTGGTGCGGCCCAGCGACCTGCTGAATGAGCCACAGCTGGGTACTGCAGCGCCGGGAACGGCGCCGCCGCCTCCGGCCACCACGCCGCGCAACCCGTTCCGCGGCGGCGCGAAGCTCTGCAGCAGTAAACAACCGCTGCAGCCGGTGCCGGTAACCCGTTTCTTTGAAGTATTGAGCGATAGCTTCAGCCAGAGTTCGCTGGTGAGCTACTTCCAGAATCAGTGGAGGGGCTGGGGACGCGCCCTGAACAACGCCCCCCGGCAATCGGAAAACCAGACGTTACCAAAAAGAAGCTAGCCTGCGGCGCATCGCCCGTGTCATAGCGCGTCGGCCGCCCTGACGCATACGCCAGAGCCGCGTCAGCCACAGTGCAGCCTGGTAACCTACCTGTGGGCTACGTACATTACGCAGCATCCGCAGGTGGGTGCCGCTATCGATAATTTCCCGAATCATCGCCTGACGTGCGCTGGGTGAAGGCTCCTTACGCACTGCATGGCATACCCGTAACGCCTCGCGGGTAATTTGCTGATGAAACTCCGGATACAGGGTAATTTTTCCGGCATAGTCACGGTTCATTTTTTCCAGCAACTGCGTGATTTTTATATAGTGACGCTGATAGGCGACATTTTTTCCGCCGCGTCGTTTCAACCGACTTACCGACTGATCGTGCAGGAAATATTTATATAATGGCTGCTCAGTATAACGCGCGCGTTTGGCGTTATACATAAATTCGGTACTCCAGATAATATCCTGGTGATGCAGCCCGGGAATAAATTGTAATTTCAGCTGATTAATTAATTCCCGACGATACACGCCCATCCAGACAACATGTGTCCAGCGCTTTGAGGCCAGCGCCTGACGCAACCACTGGGGTCCGCTCAGTACACCGGTGGATCGCAGGCGGTCGGTAGGAATTGACAGCCAGGTATGGCCGGTACGGCGATCGCACCAGTCGGCATTACACTGAGCCACATCCAGGCCATCTTCCAGCGCCATATTCATCAGCGTTTCGTACATGGTGGGATAGACGATGTCGTCGGCATCCACAAAGGCCACGTAGTCGCCGCTGGCGACGGCCATCCCGCGGTTACGCGCAACAGACGCCCCGGCATTAGTCTGATGAATCAGGTGGATATGCGCATGTGCATCGGCATAGCGCTGCGCCAGTTCGCCCGAATTATCGGTCGAACCATCGTTAACGATAATAATCTCCAGGTCGCGCCAGGTTTGCGCCAGCAGTGAATCCATACAGGCGATGAAGTCATTACCGGCATTATATAACGGCATAATAATGCTCAGTTTTTGGCTATCATTCATTAAATTATAATCCTGGTGGTCTGTGAATGTACTTTTAGTAATATCGCAGTTTTATTAAAGAAATATTAAGGGCATTAATTTCCAGAATAATCGTATAAAAACTACCTTTTATTAAGAACCCTTAATTTAATCGACCAACCAGGAATAAAGATATCAGAGCAAATCCGGCTTACGTATACTTTATTAGAATGACAAAAACTGACAAATCAATTTCTAATTTGAGATTTATCGCAAATAAAAAGCCGGGAATCCCGGCTTTCTATTATTTAATCCCAGCTTAGAATCACTTTTCCTGATCGCCCCGACCGCATGGCGTCGAAGCCCTTCTGGAAGTCATCGATAGAGAAGCGATGGGTAATGATGGGTGAGAGATCGAGCCCGGACTGAATCAATGCCGCCATCTTATACCAGGTTTCAAACATCTCGCGACCATAAATACCTTTAATAAACAATCCTTTAAAGATAACCTTATTCCAGTCGATAGCCATCTCCGACGGCGGAATCCCCAGCATCGCGATACGGCCGCCATGATTCATGGTATCCAGCATGGTGCGAAAAGCCGCAGGCGCGCCAGACATCTCCAGCCCGACGTCAAAGCCTTCGCTCATGCCCAGCTCAGCCATCACATCCTGCAGGCTCTGCTGGCTGACATTAACCGCCCGGGTTACCCCCATATCGCGCGCCAGCGCCAGACGGTATTCGTTAACGTCAGTGATCACCACGTTTCGGGCACCGACGTGTTTCGCTACAGCCGCCGCCATAATACCGATGGGACCCGCACCGGAAACCAGCACATCTTCCCCGACCAGGTCGAACGACAGCGCTGTGTGAACCGCATTACCGAAGGGGTCAAAGATAGAGGCCAAATCGTCAGAGATATTGTCCGGGATTTTGAACGCGTTAAAGGCAGGGATCACCAGATATTGTGCAAAACAACCCGGGCGGTTCACTCCGACGCCGATGGTATTACGACACAGGTGGGTACGACCGGCACGGCAGTTGCGGCAGTGGCCGCAGGTGATATGTCCTTCTCCCGAAACCCGATCGCCAATGCTGAAACCTTTGACCTCCTGACCAACACCAACCACTTCACCCACATATTCATGACCCACCACCATCGGCACCGGAATGGTTTTCTGGGACCACTCATCCCAGTTGTAGATATGAACATCGGTACCACAGATCGCGGTCTTACGAATTTTGATCAGCAGGTCGTTATGACCTATCTCCGGCTCAGGGACATCGGTCATCCAGATTCCCTGTTCCGCTTTTAGTTTCGATAATGCTTTCATTGCGACATCCTCGGACTCAGGCGATTACGCCCAACTGTTTACCGATACGGGTAAATGCGTCGACCGCACGCTCAATCTGTGCCGGAGTATGGGCCGCCGACATCTGAGTACGGATACGCGCCTGGCCTTTCGGCACCACTGGATAGAAGAAGCCGGTCACGTAAATCCCCTCTTTCTGAAGCTCGCGGGCAAAATCCTGGGCCACAACCGCATCGCCCAGCATCACCGGAATAATGGCGTGATCGGCCCCAGCCAGCGTAAAGCCTGCGGCGGTCATTTTCTCGCGGAACAGACGCGCGTTGGCCCACAGCCGATCGCGCAGTTCATCGCCAGACGACAGCATCTCCAGCACTTTTATTGAGGCCGAAACGATCGCCGGCGCCAGGGAGTTAGAGAACAGATAAGGACGCGAGCGCTGGCGCAACCACTCCACGACCTCTTTACGCGCAGCGGTATAACCGCCGGAAGCGCCGCCCAGCGCCTTACCCAGGGTGCCGGTAATGATATCTACCCGGCCCATCACGTCGCAGTATTCATGGGTGCCGCGACCATTGGCGCCGACAAAACCTACCGCATGGGAATCATCCACCATCACCAGCGCATCATACTGGTCCGCCAGATCGCAAACGCCCTTCAGATTGGCGATAACGCCATCCATAGAGAACACGCCATCGGTGGCGATCATCACGTGACGCGCCCCGGCCGCGCGGGCCTCTTTCAGGCGCGCTTCCAGTTCTTGCATATCGTTATTGGCATAGCGATAACGCTTCGCCTTACACAGGCGCACGCCGTCGATAATAGAAGCGTGGTTAAGGGCATCGGAAATAATGGCGTCTTCCGGCCCCAGCAGGGTTTCGAACAAACCGCCGTTGGCATCGAAGCAGGAGGAATAAAGGATGGCATCGTCCATACCCAGGAATGCCGCCAACTGCTGCTCCAGCGCTTTATGGCTGTCCTGAGTACCGCAGATAAAACGCACCGACGCCATACCAAAGCCGTGGCTATCCATACCCGCTTTCGCCGCTTCAATCAGCGCCGGGTGATTGGCCAGCCCCAGATAATTGTTGGCGCAGAAGTTAATGACATGACTGCCATCCGCCACCGTAATATCTGCCTGCTGCGCAGAGGTGATGATACGCTCTTCCTTGAACAGCCCCTCTGCGCGTGCCGTATCCAGATCGGCCGCTAACTGTTGATAAAAATCCCCTCGCATTGCGATTCTCCATACATGGCATACTGTGGCACATCTTACTCAAAGCTATACCCTGATACGAGATGACGCTTCAGGGATTATGCTTTTTGCAGCATAAATCACGACTAACGGATCAAAGTTACCGCCATCATCTCTTCCGGCGGCTGTCGGGTAATCGATGAGATGATATGATAAGAGACATTAGCGTCGGGAACTGTTCCCCGGCCCCACTTCTTAAAGGTTAACGCTTATGATCATTGTAACCGGCGGTGCCGGCTTTATCGGCAGCAACATTGTTAAGGCTCTGAACGACCTTGGACACAGCGATATTCTGGTGGTCGATAACCTGAAAGACGGCACCAAGTTCGTCAATCTGGTCGACCTGAACATCGCCGACTACATGGATAAAGAAGATTTTCTGATCCAGATTATGGCGGGTGAAGAGTTTGGTGATATCGAAGCCATCTTCCACGAAGGCGCCTGTTCCTCCACCACCGAGTGGGACGGCAAGTACATGATGGATAACAACTATCAGTACTCCAAAGAGCTGTTGCACTACTGCCTGGAACGCGAGATCCCATTCCTTTACGCCTCTTCCGCCGCCACCTACGGTGGACGCACCAGCGACTTTATCGAGTCCCGCGAATACGAACAGCCGCTGAACGTTTACGGCTACTCCAAGTTCCTGTTCGACGAATATGTTCGCAGTATTCTTCCAGAAGCCCAGTCGCAGATCGTGGGTTTCCGCTATTTCAACGTCTATGGCCCGCGTGAAGGTCACAAGGGCAGCATGGCGAGCGTGGCTTTCCACCTCAATACCCAGTTGAATAACGGCGAAAGCCCGAAACTGTTTGAAGGCAGCGATGGCTTCAAACGCGACTTTATCTACGTGGGCGATGTGGCAGCGGTTAACCTCTGGTTCATGGAAAATGGCGTCTCTGGCATCTTTAACTGCGGTACCGGTCGTGCGGAATCCTTCCAGGCCGTGGCGGACGCGACCCTGGCGTTCCATAAAAAAGGAAGCATCGAATACATCCCATTCCCGGACAAGCTTAAGGGTCGCTATCAGGCCTTTACCCAGGCCGACCTGACCAACCTGCGCGCTGCAGGCTATGACAAACCCTTCAAAACCGTTGCCGAAGGGGTTACGGAGTATATGACCTGGCTAAACCGTGACGCTTAACGGGTAACCTGGCCTATGAAAATACTGGTGATCGGCCCATCATGGGTGGGCGACATGATGATGTCGCAAAGTCTCTACCGCACGCTCAGGGCGCGCTATCCCCAAGCGGTAATCGATGTGATGGCACCCGCGTGGTGCCGTCCTCTGTTATCCCGTATGCCCGAGGTCCATGAAGCGATTCCGATGCCTCTGGGCCATGGCGCACTGGCTATTGGCGAACGCCGTCGTCTCGGTATCAGCCTGCGCGAGCGTCGCTACGATCGGGCATTTGTGTTGCCCAATTCCCTGAAATCCGCTCTCGTCCCCTGGTTTGCCAACATCCCCCAACGAACCGGCTGGCGTGGAGAAATGCGCTATGGCCTGCTAAACGATGTGCGGACGCTGGATAAACAGGCCTGGCCGCTAATGGTGGAGCGCTACGTCGCGCTGGCTTTTGATAAAGGCGTGATGCAATCCGCACGGGATCTGCCCCAACCGCTGCTGTGGCCTCAACTCCAGGTTAGCGAAGCAGAGAAGCGTCAGACGCGTGCTACGTTTTCGCTGTCTGACGCGCGCCCGCTTATCGGTTTTTGCCCCGGCGCCGAATTTGGCCCGGCCAAGCGCTGGCCACACTACCACTACGCCAGTCTGGCCGAATCGCTGATTGGCGAAGGCTTCCAGGTAGCGCTGTTTGGCTCGGCGAAAGACAGGGAAGCTGGCGATCAAATCTGTTCCGCCCTACCCCGGGAACAGCAGTCGTGGTGCCATAACCTGGCGGGCGATACCGAGCTGGAGCAGGCCGTCATACTCATTGCCTCCTGCCAGGCCGTGGTCACCAACGATTCGGGTTTGATGCACGTTGCAGCTGCGCTCGATCGCCCGCTGGTAGCGCTCTATGGTCCCAGTAGCCCGGACTTTACGCCGCCGCTCTCCCACAAGGCGCGGGTCATTCGCTTGATCAGTGGCTACCATCGGGTGCGTAAAGGCGATGCCGAAGAGGGTTATCATCAAAGTCTGATCGATATCCAGCCGGAGAAGGTACTGGCAGAACTTCATGAACTGATGCAGGGCGAGGAACAGTAACGAATGCGGGTACTGATTGTAAAAACCTCGTCGATGGGCGATGTACTGCATACCTTACCGGCACTCACGGATGCTGCTCAGGCGATTGAAGGGATTCGTTTTGACTGGGTCGTGGAGGAAGGTTTTGCCCAGATACCGGGCTGGCACGATGCGGTAGACAACGTTATTCCGGTCGCGCTGCGTCGCTGGCGCAAAGCCTGGTTTTCTGCACCAATAAAGGCTGAACGCCAGGCATTTCGTACCAGATTACAGGCGACTCGCTACGATACCGTGATCGATGCCCAGGGGCTACTGAAAAGCGCTGCGCTGGTGACTCGCCTGGCCCACGGAACTAAACACGGCATGGACTGGCATAGTGCCCGCGAACCGCTGGCCAGCCTGTTCTATAATCGACGCCACCAGATCCCTAAACCACAGCATGCGGTCGAGCGCACCCGGGAGCTGTTCGCCAAAAGCCTTGGCTACGACAAACCCATAACCCAGGGTGATTATGCCATCGCCCGCCACTTCCTTAACCATCTGAATCCGGATGCCGGTCACTACGCCGTGTTCCTGCATGCCACCACGCGCGACGATAAGCACTGGCCGGAATCACACTGGCGTGAACTGATCGCCCTGATGGCCGATAGCGGCTTGCGCATCAAATTGCCATGGGGGGCCCCTCATGAGGAAGAAAGAGCCAGACGACTGGCAGAAGGTTTTGACTACGTAGAGGTACTACCGCGGATGAGTCTTGAAGAGGTCGCCAGAGAGCTGGCCGGCGCCCGCTTTGTGGTCTCTGTCGATACCGGGCTGAGCCATCTGACCGCCGCGCTCGACCGCCCTAATATCACGCTATACGGCCCTACCGATCCAGGATTGATCGGCGGCTATGGGAAGAATCAGGTGGCGTGTTGTGCTAAAAATAAAGATATAAGTGATATTGCTAGTAAAGATCTACTACTAGAAATTAAATCTCTATTTGATTATCACATCTAAATTTTTTATGAGGATAACCATGCGGTTAACACTGGAAGACCCTGGAAAAAAGTTGAAAAAACAAAGTCTGTGGAATCTAGGGCTGGTTTTTCTATACATTGTTACGTATTTCATAGATGGTATTACACGCTATAAAAATGCGCTTCCACTACTTATGTTGATTACAGCCATAATTTATCTTGTAAGAAACAAAAAAATTATTCGAGTTTTTTTTAATAAAATTATGTTGATGATAATATTACTTTGCATCAGCATGTTATATTCACTAATCTTTAGCACTGATATAAAAATTAGTTGGGATGCTATGAAAGGAGATATGCTGACTAAGGGTTTCCTCCTTTCATCGTTATTAATTCCAATAGTCCTGTTTTACGAAACCAAAGAAAGAATCATAAAGTTAGTTATCATTTCTTTCATATCTGCATTATCGATGCGTATGGCAATTGAAGGCTATATATATTTTTTAGGTTATCAACATGGAATTATACCTTTTGAGTCAACAAGATATCGCAATGTATCTGACGCACTTGTATTTCTTTTCCCAGGATTAATTCCGTTATGGCATAACAAAAGAGTGGATATCAAAGCTATCTTTATTCTGTTAACTATGGTTTTTTGTATCCTCTGCCTGGGAACTCTAGCCAGGGGAGCATGGCTCGCAACCATAATAATGGGCCTTATTTGGCTTATTGCGTACCGAGAATGGAAATTAATTACTTTATCGTTACTTTTAACATTTGCAGGGTTTATTGCTATACAAAATATACAACCTCAATACACAACTAAACTATTAAATAAAATACACCAGACTGATAGCAGTGCCAGATATCGTAATGGTACTCAAGGAACAGCTTTAGAGTTAATAATGGAAAAACCAGTAGTAGGTTATGGATATGGGAAAAATATTTTCCACAATATATACAATGAGAGAGTAAAGGATCATCCCAACTGGATTTTTAAACATTCCATTGGACCACACAATATTTACTTAGATATTTGGTTTGGTTGTGGAGTTATAGGACTCATGGCATTTTTGGGTGTAATAATTGTAGTACTAACAACCCTTATCAAAAGTATTTCCAGAACAACAGATCCTGATAAAATGACTTATCTTATGCTTACAGTATCATTTTTTGGATTCTACATTATAAGAGGAATGTTTGAGTTGGTTGATATAAAACCACTTGGCATACTCATAGGATTATTACTTATCATGCGTTACAAGAATCAAAAAAATTGACTTGATACATAACTCGAACATTAAAACCATTCTCCAAGGACTCTTTCTAAGTCCTTGGAGACATGCTCCCAAGTATAGTGAGAAAAGGCATAATTTTTTGCACAGGAAGCAATTTCTAACCTTCTCGGATGCTTCAACGCTTTATCCAGATCGGATGCCATACTCTCTGCTGACATAGGGGAGCTAAAATGAAAACCTGTCTCTCCATTTATCACAAATTCAGTCATACCTCCCCGGGGAGAAACTATTACTGGTTTACCGGCTGCCATTCCCTCAAGAGCAACCATACAAAAAGCTTCATCAACAATTGAGGGAACTGCGACAAGATCGGCCAGAGAGAAATATTTATGCATCTCATCAGGGCTCTTGCTCCCTAAAAAGAAACAGTATCCTGTCATATTTTGTTTAGCAAAATCTTTAACCTCTTGCTGGTAAGCTACTTTCTCACCTTTGATTGAAGCTTCAGGATTACCTATTAATGCTAATCTAATACTGCTATCTTTCTCATGAAGCATCTTTACCGCACGCATTAATTCAATAATTCCTTTTTCAGGTGAAAACCTTCCAGCAAATAAAATTATTTTATCACTCTCTTTAAAACCACATTCAGATCTAACAACTTGGCTTTCAGGAAGCTGCTGATAATTTTCCAGTGAAAAACCATTGGGTACAATTTTAATAGAAGCCTGAGGTTTTCTTTCCTCATACCAATTGCTCAAAAACTTGCTAGGAACAATGATTTTAACGTTTTCGGGTAAAGGTGCAGGATCTAACATATTATGCATGTGCAATATTATATTTTCATTTTTAATTCGCGAGTTTATCTTTAAAAATAATTTGATATTGTTGTGTACAATAATCGCATTATCACATGATTCATTATCAAAAAATTTCTTTGAAGTACTAGTAATTCTCACTGCATAGGAAAAAGGATCTAGTCGAGTCCATTTCTTAAACAACCGTGTGTATATTTTTCCAAACTTTATCCTATAAATAGAACAATTGTCTGAAATATGTGTTTTTTCCTCATACCCTTCATTTCTAATACAGATAATTTTATTTTTTATTGATATCCTTTGAGCGACTTTATAGATCCATGTCTCAACTGCAGCAGCAGATTTTGGTGGAATGGAATAGATAGGAGTTACAGTAAAAACAACTTTTTTAATCATATGCGTATATTACTCCTCAATGCTATTTTTTACCTTTTATTTTTTTAATTAACAGCCGCACCCGGGCTTTATATATCACCATATAATAACCAAAATCTTTCTTCTCATTCTTTATTCCAAGATGGCGCTCCATAGCAATACGATCCTTCGCCATTCGCTGCGAGTTACATCCTTTACCCGAGAGATCGATAATCCGGACTCCAGACGAACTTACTATGAAATTTCCTTTATGAGGATCCCCCGATAGCATCCTATCTGAATGCAGGTTTTCCATTGACGTTTTTATTTCTTGTTTGATTTCATCGCTAATAGAGTCCATATCATTAAGCTCCGTCCCGTCAATATACTCAATGAGCATAATAAAGAGACTGGCATAATTGAAAATCTTACGTTCAGCTAACAGATAAAAGTCATTTGGAAAACTGTTACCTTTATTCCTAACTCGATTGGTTTGTACAATCAAATTCTTATAATAGTCACCCTTAACAAAAGATTTAAGGAAACGCTCCGTCTTCTTTTCTTTTGGCGCAAAGAATTTTAATATAAATTTACCATATTGAGTATCAATTAAAGATACTTTAGTATCCTCGATGCTGCGCAATATTTTAAGCGTATTAATATTATACGATAAGACGTCGCTGAGTATGTTTTTATACCTTTCATCGTTATCCTTAACGTATACTGAAAGTCCTTTATACTTATACTCGCTTATCATTTCTTATGACCACCTGACAAAAAATTTATTTATATTATACTCGGCACAGGAAATAATCCCTTTAAAATAATGTCCTTGATTTATTTCATGCTTATATCTTTTCTGCTTCTCTGGAAGGGTACAGGCCAATTTCAATGCATCATTACACCATGGAGACTGTTTGTATGCAGTATAAAAATAATTGGCAGATGGATAATTAGCCCATTTGTGCCATGGCTTAGTAATTCCAGTATAATGAATAAATATCGTGTCTTTTTTGATCGTATTTAAATAAAGGGAATGAGTCTTGTCAGACAGTTCATTTTTTAATGAATAGATTTTATTATACCGTTCTGATAGATAAATCAACTTTCCACTCATTACAATATTAAGCGCATCCTGATCAGGATATTTAACCTTCCCCCCAACATTTGGATCAAATAATAAGTCCAGAACCTTATTGGTAAAATCACCATACTGCCATTTTTCGAGATCAACATACATAACCCCGGAATTAAAATACTCCAGGTTGGTAAGATGTTCCATCCCCAGTTTTTTTATACTCTTACTTTGGGTAGATGATATATCCTTGACAACAGCCGCAACTTTATCACCAAAGTCAAGTTGGTGTAATTCGTCTATCCTTTCTTTACAAATAACATCTGCATCCAGATATAATACCTTTGGGCAAAGACTGCCTAAATACTCAAAACCAAGCAACCGAAAATACATCGCATACGACCAGATTCGAGTGCTGGGTAATTTTGAGAATATCTCTGACGAGACCGTATATATTACAATTCGGATACTGAAATCCTTTGCTAACTGATGCATTTTTTCAAGATAATGATCAGAGACTGTATCCAGAAAAATGTGAAAACAAAAATGGATATGTTGATTATGAATCAGGAGTGACGTTGCAGATATAGCAACACCAAATTGATAGTTTTCATCAACACCCCATGTAACATGAAACCAATCCGAACAATCACTTTCTGAGTAATCGATACAAGTGGTGGATACTATTGCCGAACTTATATTGTAATTCATCGTGTCAGCTTTCATTTAAATATTTTACAAAAGATATAGGAGTAATAAAAACAAGCACCAGCAATATATTCCCCTGCCTTCAGACTGTGTTTTGCTGCATAACGATACTGCATCGCAGTTGATGGTTTTTGGTACGGGGTATCACACCATGGGGAGGCCTCTTTTGCTTGCACGAAGGGTCTCGCAGCAAGATAATCTTTTGCCCAAATATGCCATGGTTTAGTTGGTCCCACGTAGTGAATCAGCTTTGTTGTATCTTCTATTGGGCAATCTGGATGATCTTTTAACTCATAATTCAAACTATATTGAGTATTGAAAATAGGATTAATAAATAATACATTCCCACAAGTTAGAATATTTAAAACATCCTGATCATAATATCCTAGCCTGGGAACTACGTTATCGTCTGACAATAGTGATATGGCTTTTTCACTAAGGTTAAAAGATGCCCATCCATTAGTATTAATAACTAACACGCCACTATTAAAATACCCATTTTCTAACTCTGGCATATTCAGGGCATGAGCTCTATTCTGCCACCATTCCTTATTTCTATCGATAGATGCAGCGATGATGTTATCTGCCAATGAAACCAGAAAAAGCTCACTAATATCCCCCTGACAAATAATATCTGAGTCAAGGTATAAAACCCGCTGACATTTTTCACGAAGAATATCAGCAATGATAAATCGGTAATAAATTGCAGTTGACCATAACTTATTACTTGGCAAACCAATCAGCCTTTCTGTTGATATAATATAAACAATGATGCAGGAAGAAAACTCCTTAGAAAGCTGTTGGAATTTAGAAATATTCTGGCTATCACATTTATCAGTAAAAAGATGAAAACAAAAAGTCTTATCTTTATTATTCTGAAGCACTGATGCAACCGAGACCGCACAACCAATCAAAAAGCCCGCATCTGTACCATAAGCTATGTGTTGCGTCTCACTCCCGTGATCTATCTCATTACCAAGAATGATTTTATCCCTGATAACTTCACTCTCATGAAAATACATAACAACCTCAGGCTAAAGTGATTTCCTAACTGTTCTTTCTCTTATTTTTTCTGCTTTACGGTGAGCAGTTAAAAATAATCCAGATTCATTTTTTAAAATATTTCGCAAAGGTTGTTTAAAATAGATCTGTAAGAAACGATATACATCCCGGGAAGTTAATCCTATCTCTAGGGATGAAAAATAAAGCCCAATCAGATCCTTATCGCGCCAGCGTTGTGGTACCTGCCGCCGAATTTGAGCACGGTGCAAATCGATAACGGAAAGCTTCATATCCTCTTCGGTTCCGTTAAACGGCTGCCGCAATAAAAAATGGCACAGATAACAGTCCCGATGGTTCACCCCCCCCAGATGCATCTTGCGCACCATAGTTGCCAGGCGGCGAATCAGCATCCGTTTAATATCCCGTGCAGGGGGATTCATTATCCAGTCGGCACAATAATCCTCAAGACTAATGGCGGGCGATAAATCTTCAGTGATAATAAATGAGGTGCGCCGTAGCGGATTACTTCCTTTCTGACCAAATGCAACTCCTTCCATCGTATCAACGCCAAGGGCCTTCAGACGATGAATAGCATTCCATTCCCTGTCAGCTCCCAATACCGGCAGCCGTAAGGAGATCAGGTTTTTTATCGCCTCTTTAAGCGTGGTACCCTGGTGCCATTTCAGGAAATAGCTGGCGTTATTCACTTCGAAGCGTATCGTCCGCCTGCTTTCCAGTTCGCGAAACACATCGCCCTGCAGCCGCGACGCTTCAACAAAGGCATCTTTACCCAGCCAGAGCGTGTCAAAAGGCGCTTTTAATTCAACCATGCCCCTTACCTGTTATGATATCAGCCGCCTTTTCCGGCAGGCTGTATAAGTCCTGCGTGTCGGCATAATAGCGAGCGGCTTCCGCCCAGGTTTTACGAACCTCTTCATTCTGTAACCCTTCGAGCAGCCGCACATTCAACTGAGATTGTTCGAACGGTTCCTGAATCACAGCGCCGCACTGTCCATCCGCAATATAGTAAGCATAGCCGCACACCGAGGTAACCAGTACCGGCAAACCTGCAGCAACGGCTTCCAGCAGCACGATGCCCGCGGCTTCCTGGTAAGCGGGATGAATCAGCAGATCGGCTGCCGCCATTAGTTCCGCGACATCATTACGACCGCTGAAGAAGCTGACCTGGTCAGCCACAGAGAGCTGTTCCGCAAGTTGTGCAAAGCGTCCTGGCTTATCCTGCCCCACTACCATCAAGCACGTGCGCTGGCGAATCTCTTCTGGAAGCGACGCCACAGCCCGAATGCTGCGATCGACGCCCTTACGTTTAAAATCGGACCCCACCTGCAGTACCAGGTAATCATCCTGAGCAATTCCGTTTTTCTCACGCGCCGTCAAACGGGCACCCGCGGGTTGATTGCTGTATCTGCGATCCGGATAGATACCCGGCGGCAGAATATGAAAACGCTCCGGCTCGGTATGATAATGGCGACGAAAATCGGCAATCTGCTTATCCGTCAACATCAACAGCTCGGTCTTTGCCCCCTGCTGGAAGGTGGCCCGCTCAAACGACATATAATGCCTGTAGCGCCCGGTCAGGCGATAGAAAAAACCTTTCTCTCGTTCCACTTTTTCGGCGTAGCAGACATCCGCCGCATAGTAGACATCCAGCCCCGGCATTTTGTTAAATCCAACCACCCGATCTACGGGGTGCTGCTGCAAATGCACCTGTACCCACTCATAGTATTGAGTATTGCGCCCATGATTGGTGCGGGACGTCACCGGCACCTGAATAATCTCAAGCGCTTCCGGCTTCTCGCCACTCCAGGACTGAACGTAAACCCGAACCTTGTGGCCGCGTGCCGCTACCGTGTTAGCAATACGCAGAAAGTCGCGCTGTAAGCCCCCAAAGGGAAAATATTTATAGAGACAGAACGCGACAATCATGATGTTGCCTCTTGCGGGGCAACGGCCAGCAGTTTATCCGCTGCGGCAATCACATCCTGTGCCGGAATAACGGAGAGATATTTTTTACTGCGATCCCGATCCTTACGTTCCGGCATAGGTTGATAATCTCCCGCCCAAAGTTGAATCGCGTTATCCGACCAGGGACGCCAGAACACATGGTCGGTGGCGCCAAACAGACAGACGATCGGCGTTTTTACCGCCGCGGCAATATGCATCGGGGCAGAATCGACGCCAATAAAGAGCGCGGCATGATCGATTAGCGCAGCCAGTTCCGGGAATCGCGTTTTACCCGCCAGCGCCGTCACAGGCTTATGCTGGCATCCTTCGGCGATGCGTCTGACACAGGCTAAATCCTCTTCCCCGGGCCCGCAGGTCAGCACCACAGCATAACCACGCTGTTGCAACGCATCGACTACTTCAGAAAATTTCTCGTCGTCCCAGCATTTAAACAGCTGTCTGGCTGTCGGCTGGATCACCACATATTGCCCGGTGATGTCCTGCTCTGCCAGTTGAGTACGAAGTTTTTCCCAGTGCTCGGGTCGATAGCTCATCGTTGTGTCACGGTAATAATCGGTCACATCCAGAGGCGCCAGCACCGAAAGATTGCGTTCAACAATATGCTCCCCCTGAATCGGCACCATATTGGTAAAACTGTTTTTCCAGAAAGCGGACTGCCGGTGATGGTAATCCTGAGAGAGTTTGAGTCGGGCAGGCAATAACCGCACCAGTAACGAAACCATCCACTGATCGGTCAAATTCACGATCAGATCATAACGTCGGGCACGCAGCGTCTTAACCAGGCTCAGAAAATTACTTATTTTCTCTTTGGTTCCTGACCCTTTTTTCGCCATGCCATACAGGGCATGAATCTCCGGATTTTCTGAAAGAATCGGGATGGTATCCTGGTAGAGCAGAACATCTATTTGCGCATCGGGGTAACGCCGCTTAAGCGTGCTGATAACCGGCGTGGTTAGCAGCATATCCCCATGAAAACGCATTTTGATGATGAGAATTCTGTTAAATGACTTTTCCACAAGCATCTCTTTAGCTAATCAGACACTGCCAGTCGCAACAAAAGGGTACGCTACCGCCCCAGGCTTTACAGCTACCTGTTCACTGACCCGCTTCTTAAATTTAGTCCGCTAGTGTACCACTTCCTCTGCATTAAGCCGAGTTGAATGTTTTTTGCGCGAATAAATTAATTTTCCCTTTATTTCAATGATATGAAGAATTTTCTGTCACGACACTGAAGAGTACCAAAAAGAGACAGGCAAACGGTTTTATGCGCTTTCTATTGGGCCGGAATACCCCCAACAAAAATCTTTTAAAACAAAGCGTTAATTAATAAATCTTCCAGTCTAATTCCCGGATGCCGCGAAAGTAATGGCAATGGCGGAGTGAAATACATAGAATCCCCTGCAAGTTCCCAGCACAAGAATGTACTATGCTCCAATTGCTTTACACGACGCTGCTTTACCTAATCCAACCGCTAATCTGGATTCGGCTTTGGCTGCGTGGTCGTAAGGCACCAGCCTATCGCAAGCGCTGGGGAGAACGTTACGGCTTCTATAATAAAGAGCTGAAAGGCGGCGGGATTATGCTGCATTCGGTCTCGGTTGGCGAAACTCTGGCGGCAATTCCGCTGGTTCGCGCCCTGCGCCATAGCCACCCCTCCCTGCCGATTACCGTCACAACAATGACTCCCACCGGCTCTGAACGCGTGCTTTCCGCTTTCGGCGACGACGTCCAACACGTCTATCTGCCCTACGATCTGCCAGATGCATTAAACCGCTTTCTCGATCGGGTCGATCCCCGGCTGGTGCTGATTATGGAAACCGAGCTGTGGCCAAATCTGATTTCTGCACTGCATCGTCGTCAGATCCCACTGGTTATTGCTAACGCTCGTCTTTCTGAACGCTCGGCAAAAGGTTATGCCAAACTGGGGCGCTTTGTGCGTACGCTAATGCGTCGAATCACGCTTATCGCCGCCCAGAACGAAGAAGACGGTGAACGTTTTATTCAACTTGGCGCCAAACGTTCACAGCTTGCCATCACCGGCAGTCTGAAGTTTGATATCTCCGTCACGCCGCAGATGGCCGCCAGATCCGTTACCTTACGCCGCCAGTGGGCTCCACATCGTCCGGTCTGGATCGCCGCCAGCACCCACGAAGGTGAAGAAAGCATTATCGTGGCGGCTCATCAGCAGTTGCTTAAGCAATACCCCAATCTGCTGCTTATCCTGGTACCGCGCCATCCGGAACGCTTCCCCGATGCCATTGATCTGGTACGAGAAGCGGGTCTGAGCTTTATTACCCGTTCTTCTGGTGAAGTGCCATCCGGCAGTACCCAGGTGGTGATTGGCGATAGCATGGGCGAGCTGATGCTGCTCTATGGCATTGCAGATATGGCTTTTGTCGGCGGCTCTCTGGTTGAGCGCGGCGGTCATAATCCTCTGGAGCCTGCTGCCCACGCCATTCCGGTACTAATGGGGCCCCATATTTTCAACTTTAAGGATATCTGCGCGCGTCTTGAGCAGGCAAACGGGCTAATCACCGTTACCGACGCCACATCGCTGGTGAAGGAGATGAGTTCTCTGCTCTCTGATGAGGATTATCGCAGTTACTATGGCCGCCATGCCGTCGAGGTGCTATACCAGAATCAGGGTGCGCTACAGCGGCTTCTGCAGTTACTGGATCCTTACTTACCCACCAGGATGCATTAAGGGGCTATCATGCAACAACGCGCTATCTATCCCGGAACCTTCGATCCCATCACCAATGGCCACATCGATATTGTCTGCCGTGCCGCGAAGATGTTCGACAGCGTGATTCTTGCCATTGCTGCCAGCCCGCATAAAAAGACGATTTTCACCCTTGCCGAGCGCGTCGACCTGGCAAAGCAGGCGCTGTCGCACCTGGATAACGTTGAAGTGGTGGGGTTTAGCGATCTGATGGCCAACTTCGCCCGCACGCAACAGGCCAATATTCTGGTGCGGGGTTTGCGTGCCGTTGCCGACTTCGAATATGAAATACAGTTGGCGAACATGAATCGCCACCTGATGCCAGAGCTGGAGAGCGTCTTCCTGATGCCTGCTCCGGAATGGTCTTTTGTTTCCTCTTCACTGGTGAAAGAGGTCGCGCGCCACCATGGCGATGTGGCGCACTTCCTGCCTGAGCACGTACGTACCGCCCTGCTGGAAAAGCTGCACGGCTAGTGCTGGCAGCGCCTGCACCAGTACGTACGGCGTTGCCCGTGCTTCCCGGCCGCAACCGGCGTTCCACAGTTGCGGCATGGCTCTCCTTCCCGCCCATAAACCTGTAGCTCCTGAGCGAAATATCCCGGCTTGCCATCGCTTTGCAAAAAGTCACGCAGCGTGGTGCCGCCCTGCTCTATCGAACGTTGCAGCACGGCTTTAATCGCCTGTGACAGCCGCTCGCACTCCTCCACAGAGAGCGAACTCGCCAGACGATCGGGATGGATCCTGGCGGCAAATAGAGATTCGCTGGCATAGATATTTCCCACGCCGACGACCAGCTTGTTATCCATCAGCCACGGTTTAATCGCAATTTTTTTACGAGCGCTCTTTTCATGCAGCCAGGTGCCGTTAAAGGCATCGCTAAGCGGCTCCGGCCCAAGATGCGCCAGTACGCTATGCTGCAGAGGCACCTTCGCCCATAGCCATGCCCCAAAACGGCGCGGATCGGTATAGCGCAGCACCTTGCCGTTGCTCAGAACCAGATCGACATGGTCATGCTTACCCGGGGGAAGTTCAGAAGGCAGGACTCGCAGACTACCTGACATCCCCAGATGAATAATAATCCAGCCCTCTGCCAGCTCCAGCAGCAGGTATTTCGCCCGCCTCTGCACGCTCAGGACTGGCCGATCGCTGAGTCTGTAAATTTCTTCAGAGACCGGCCAGCGCAGACGCCCATTGCGAACGACGGCGTGGAGAATAGTCTCCCCCACCAGGTGCGGCTCAATACCGCGACGGCTGGTTTCCACCTCCGGTAATTCCGGCATGCTCTCCTCCCATACCCCGGAAACAAAAAAACCCGGCCGAAGCCGGGTTTTCGTACAATCCACTAAAATTATTTGATTTTAGCTTCTTTGTACATCACGTGCTGACGGACAACCGGATCGAATTTCTTCAGTTCCAGTTTTTCCGGCTTAGTACGTTTGTTCTTAGTGGTCGTGTAGAAGTGACCAGTACCGGCAGAAGAAACCAGCTTGATCTTCTCGCGAATACCTTTAGCCATGATTCAGTTCCTCTTAGTACTTCTCGCCGCGGGCACGCAGTTCCGCCAGAACGGTGTCGATGCCTTTTTTATCGATAACACGCATACCTTTAGCAGATACACGCAGGGTGACGAAACGCTTCTCGCTCTCAACCCAGAAACGGTGAGAGTGCAGGTTCGGCAGGAAACGGCGCTTAGTCGCGTTCAGTGCGTGGGAACGGTTATTACCGGTCACCGGACGCTTGCCAGTAACTTGGCAGACTCGGGACATGTCTATTCTCCAAAAATCAAATTAGCTCGAGCTTCGTATAGGGTATTGGCAGCCTCGTCAGGCCTGCTGTTGGCCTGGTCCTGCAGTTCATTTGAACCGCGTATGCCAGGCCCAAATGCCAAACCCGAGATTCTCAAAGGTGGCGTAGTATACGCTGTGTCAGGGATGTGCTCAAGTCCCGAACAGATAAAGATCCCGAAGGATCGCGCGATCTGCTCTAAATCCACCCGCGTTCGGCAAAAGAGATGCTCTCTCCGCGGCCGATAACCAGGTGATCCAGCACCCGAATCTCCATCAAATTACAGCTCCTGACGATATTTTCCGTCAGTAGCCGGTCGGCGCGGCTGGGTTCCGCTTTGCCCGAAGGATGATTATGGGCCAGAATCACCGCCGCCGCATTATGTTTCAACGCTTCGCGGACAATTTCCCGCGGATGAACCTCCACATGGCTTAGCGTGCCGGAAAATAACCGACCGTGGCTGATAACCCGATTACGATTATCCAGAAACAGCACCATAAAAATTTCCCGCTCTTCATCCGCCAGCTGGCCCTGCAAAAAATAGCGCACCATTTCAGGGTTAAGTAACGGTTTCTCCTCTTCCATCTGAGACGCATGATAGCGTCGCGCCAGCTCCGCAATAGCCCTGAGCTGCGTATATTTAGCGTGCCCAATACCGCCAACGACTTTAAAATCATCCAGTTCAGCAGTCAGTAGCCGTCGCAACGAACAAAAATGCTGAAGTAATCTGTTCGATAATTCCAGCACATGCATTCCCGGTCTGCCTGTGCGCAGAAAAAGAGCCAGCAGTTCAACATCCGTCAGCGCGCTGGCACCATAACACAACAGCTTTTCCCGCGGCAGAATCGATAATTCGCCATCCATACTGTCCTCCTTCTCAAATACTGTATATAATTACAGTTATTTTGTCGTAAGAGTCCACATGGCGTCGAGCAAGAAACAAACAATTTGCGGCACATCTCGCAATGCACACGCCGATCACGATGCAAGGGTTATGGTAAAATGAGGCCATTACACTGACTGAAAATGACTACAGGAACCAATGATGATGGGGCTTTCCGGCAAGAAAATCGTTCTGGGAATTAGCGGCGGCATCGCTGCCTATAAAGCGCCCGAACTGGTACGCCGTCTGCGGGAGCACGGCGCTGAGGTACGTGTGGCCATGACCGATGCGGCCAAAGCCTTTATTACGCCTATGAGCCTGCAGGCCGTTTCCGGCTACCCGGTATCCGATAGCCTGCTGGATCCCGCAGCAGAAGCGGCTATGGGACATATCGAGCTGGGTAAATGGGCCGATCTGGTGATTCTGGCCCCTGCCACTGCCGACCTCATCGCCCGGATTGCCGCAGGCATGGCCAACGATCTGGTCTCCACCCTCTGCCTGGCGACGCCTGCGCCAGTTGCGGTCGTACCTGCCATGAACCAACAGATGTATCGCGCCGCCGCCACCCAGCATAATCTTGGGGTCCTGGCCGACCGCGAACTGTTAATCTGGGGGCCGGACAGCGGCAGCCAGGCCTGCGGCGACATCGGTCCCGGACGCATGCTCGATCCGCTCACCATCGTCGATATGGCAGGGCATCACTTCGCGCCAGCGAAAGACCTCCAGCATCTGAATATCATGATTACCGCCGGCCCAACCCGCGAACCGCTGGATCCGGTGCGCTATATCACCAATCACAGCTCGGGTAAGATGGGGTTTGCCATTGCCGCCGCCGCCGCTGCGCGTGGCGCGAATGTCACCCTGGTGGCCGGGCCGGTTTCCCTGGCCACGCCGCCCTGGGTAAAACGTATCGACGTCACTTCCGCCCTGGAGATGGAAGCTGCCGTACAACAGCACGCAGCGCAACAGCATATTTTTATCGGCTGCGCCGCAGTGGCCGACTACCGCGCTGCCGCAATCGCTGATGAGAAAATCAAAAAGCAAGGCGATGAATTAACAATAAAAATGGTCAAAAACCCGGATATTGTCGCCGGGGTAGCAGCCTTAAAAACCAGACGACCCTACGTTGTTGGGTTTGCCGCAGAAACAAATAATGTGGAAGAATATGCCCGGCAAAAACGCGAGAGGAAAAACCTCGATCTGATTTGCGCTAACGATGTTTCCCAGTCTGATCAGGGATTTAATAGCGATAGCAATGCGCTGCATCTTTTCTGGCAGGGGGGAGATAAGATCCTGCCGCATGGGCGGAAGTCTCTCCTTGGCCATCAGTTACTCGACGAGATTGTTACCCGTTATGATGAAAAAAATCGACGTTAAGATTCTGGACCCGCGCGTTGGTCAGCAGTTTCCGCTACCAACTTATGCCACCTCTGGCTCCGCCGGACTTGACCTGCGTGCCTGTCTGGACGACGCCGTAGAACTGGCGCCGGGTGCAACCACGCTTCTGCCTACCGGTCTGGCCATTCATATCGCCGACCCAAGCCTTGCTGCCGTGATTCTTCCGCGCTCCGGCCTGGGCCACAAGCACGGCGTTGTACTGGGTAACCTGGTAGGGCTTATCGATTCCGACTATCAGGGTCAGCTCATGGTCTCCGTATGGAATCGCGGTCAGGATAGCTTTACTATCGAGCCGGGCGAACGCATCGCCCAGATGGTATTTGTTCCGGTTGTTCAGGCGGAATTTAACCTGGTTGAATCCTTCGACGTCACCGACCGTGGCGAAGGCGGCTTTGGCCATTCCGGCCGTCAGTAAATCAGTCCGGAATTCAGACGCGCCCGCAGCGTTAATAACGTAAAAATATCTCCGCAGGTAAAATGCCTGCGGATTCTGCGTGGCCGCTCGTGTTCATTTCAGGGGTATTTTAAAACATGGCAGAAAAACAGACTGCGAAAAGGAATCGTCGCGAAGAAATACTTCAGTCTCTGGCACAGATGCTTGAATCCAGCGATGGAAGCCAGCGCATTACCACAGCAAAGCTGGCCGCGTCCGTAGGCGTCTCTGAAGCTGCACTTTATCGCCATTTTCCCAGCAAAACCCGGATGTTTGACAGCCTGATCGAGTTTATTGAAGACAGCCTGATCACCCGTATTAATTTAATTCTGAAAGATGAGAAAGAGACCAGCGCCCGCCTGCGTTTGATTGTGCTGCTGATTCTGGGTTTCGGCGAGCGTAACCCGGGGCTGACTCGCATTATGACCGGTCATGCGCTGATGTTTGAACAGGACCGTCTCCAGGGCCGTATTAACCAGCTATTCGAACGCATTGAAGCCCAGTTGCGCCAGGTGTTGCGCGAACGCAAAATGCGTGAAGGCAAAGGCTATGTAACCGACGAAACGCTGCTGGCCAGCCAACTGCTGGCTTTCTGCGAGGGCATGCTGTCACGCTTCGTGCGCAGCGAATTCCGCTACCGTCCCACCGACGATTTCGAAGCCCGCTGGCCGCTGGTCGCCGCACAGCTACAGTAGCCTCATCTTGCTGGCGGCCCCCGGGCCGCACTCTTTAGTTCCTGGTGAATTGCCCGAATCTCTTCGGGGAATTGCCAGATGTCCGTCGTGGCACGTTTCTCTACTCTGAGCCTGAACATAACAAAAACCCCCTACAGGACAGGAGAAACACAATGCCTTCATCTCGTCGCGATCTGCTCAAGCTGGGCGGCGCCGTCGCTGCCTCTGCGCTACTCACCCGTAACAGTTTCGCCAGTTGGGCTCCCTCCCAGCGCTATCCCGACCCCGCTATCGTCGCGCTGGACCCCAGTTTCAGTAAACTCATCCTGCCCAGCGCGAAGATCGAGCGTATCGCCACCGGCTGCCGCTGGGCCGAAGGCCCGATCTGGTTCGGCGACGCCCGCATGCTGCTGTGGAGCGATATTCCCAACAATGCGGTTATGCGCTGGGATGAAGTCACCGGCCAGGTCAGCGCTTTTCGTAAGCCCTCTAATAACAGCAACGGCCACGCTCGCGACCGCCAGGGGCGGCTCTTGAGCTGTGAACACGATACCCGCCGGGTAACCCGCACCGAATATGACGGCACCCTGACCGTTCTGGCCGACAGCTATCAGGGGAAGCGCCTTAACTCCCCGAACGATATCGCTGTCAGTGCGGATGGCAGTATCTGGTTTAGCGATCCGCCGTTCGGCATCGCCGGTTTCTATGAAGGTCACCACGCCGAATCGGAGCTGCCGGAAAATCTTTACCGGATAGCGCCCGATAGCGGAGAACTTACCATTGCAATGGAAGGCATTAGAGGCCCTAACGGTCTGTGCTTTTCGCCGGACGGTAAGATTTTGTATGTGGTGGAAAGCCGGGCGCAACCCAATCGCCTGATTCTGGCCTGGGACGTAGTAGATAATCAGTTGAAAAATAAGCGGATACACATCGACTGCGGCAACGGCACCGCAGACGGTATAGCCTGCGACACCGCTGGAAACCTTTGGTGCGGCTGGGGCATGGGTAGTCCGGAACTGGACGGCGTACGGGTCTTTAATCCCCAGGGAAAGGCCATTGGCATGATCCATCTACCGGAGCGCTGCGCCAATCTTTGTTTCGGCAGCGAACAGCGCAACCGGCTGTTTATGGCAGCCAGCACCTCAATCTATTCGCTGTTCGTTAATGCCCAGGGCGCGATTCTGGTGTAAGAATCACCGCGGAACGGCTTACTGCTGTTCCGCTTCCCGCCGCGCCATGTAATTCTCCCCCCACTCACGCATTGCCACCAGCGTAGGGGCCAGCGTTCTGCCCAGCTCAGTCAAGGAATATTCCACCCGGGGCGGCACTTCGGCATACACCACCCGGTTCACCATACCGTGGCTTTCCAGTTCGCGCAGTTGCAGGGTCAGGGAACGCTGCGTTACGCCGCCAATCAGGCGCTGCAATTCACCAAAACGCTTAGTACCGGACAACAGGTAATGAATAATCAGCGGCTTCCACTTCCCTCCCGCCACCTCAATCGTCACTTCAACAGCACAGCGATACGCTTTCATATTAATAGCTCCTAAGTATACTTTTTATCCTTAAGTATAATAATTGTGCGTACTTGTCAAAATTAAACAAAAGAAAAATACTGGGGTTCATAAAATTTACTGCCGACAAGAGAGACTCCAATGAAAGCTGCCTGGTATGAAAAACAGGGCCCCGCAAATGAAGTGCTGCAGGTCACAGAAGTAACCACTCCGCAGCCAGGACCAGGAGAAGTGCTGGTCAGAGTCCACAGTTCCGGCCTGAATCCCACCGATCTTAAAGCCCGTAGCGCCTTTTCCAGCACCATGAAATTTCCACGCATCATCCCTCATCAGGATGGCGCAGGGGTGATTGAGGCCGTTGGCGAAGGCGTTAGCGCTGAACGACTACACCAGCGGGTCTGGCTCTACGAAGCCCAGTACGGCCGGGCGTGGGGCACCGCTGCGCAATATATTACGCTACCGGCGCAAAATGCCGTAGTCCTTCCGGAAAACATCGACTTCGACACCGGTGCCGCACTGGGCATTCCGGCGCTGACGGCGCACCGCTGTCTGTTTGCCGACGGATCCCCGCGTGGATTGCGGGTACTTATTCACGGCGGCGCGGGAGCCGTGGGTTCGGCGGCCATTATGCTGGCTAAATGGGCTGGCGCCTGGGTCGCCGCCACGGTCAGAAACCCCGCCCAGGCAGAGGCTGCGCTGGCATATGGCGCAGATCGGGTGCTGTATCAGGGAAAAGACGATATCGTGCAGCAGATTGCCGCCGAAACTGAAGGCCAGGGTGTGGAGCGCATTATCGATGTGAACCTGATGGAAAACCTGAGCGTTGATCTCGCCTGCCTGGCCCGGGACGGCGTTATCTGCGCCTATGCCACACCGGATGCCACTGCCGCCGTTCCCGTGCCGCTGCTCAACGCCATGATGCAGGGCTGCGTACTGCGCTTTGTCTATATTTACCACGCGCCGCAGTCAGCCAAACAGCAAGCCATCGCGGATATCACCCGCTGCCTGCAACAGGGTAACTACCACCCACGGATTGCCGCACAGTTTATGCTGGAGGATATCGCCGACGCTCACCAGATGCTGGAAGCAGGCGGCGTCACTGGCAAGATAGTGCTTCACCCGGCGTAACGCCGGGTGCAAAGGCTTACACGCCGTACTGTTCGCGGTAAGCGCGCACTGCCGCCAGGTGTTCGGCCATCTCGGGTTTTTCCGCCAGATAGTCGATCAGATCGTTCAGGGTAATGATAGAAATGACCTTACAGCCGTAGTCACGCTCCACTTCCTGGATGGCCGAGATCTCGCCACGCCCGCGCTCGCGGCGGTCCAGCGAAATCAGCACGCCAGCCAGAGTGGCGTCATGTGACTGGATAATTTCCATCGATTCACGAATGGCGGTGCCCGCAGTAATCACATCGTCCACCAGCATCACTCGCCCGGTCAGCGGGCTACCTACCAGGCTACCGCCTTCGCCGTGATCTTTCGCCTCTTTACGGTTAAAGCAGTAAGGCAGATCGCGCTCATGATGCTCCGCCAGCGCCACAGCCGTGGTGGTGGCGATGGGAATGCCCTTATAGGCCGGACCAAACAGCAGGTCGAAGTCGATACCGGAATCCACCAGCGCTTCGGCGTAGAAGCGGCCCAGTAACGCCAAATCGCGGCCGGTATTAAACAGCCCGGCGTTGAAGAAATAGGGGCTAATGCGCCCGGATTTCAGCGTAAACTCGCCGAACTTCAGTACCTGCTTGCTAAGCGCGAATTCAATAAACTGGCGCTGATACGGTTTCATGGATCCACTCCTAAGATGTTGACTAATACACTGCACGACTTAAACGACCGCATCCGGTCATAAAAAAGGCGACCCGTCGGTCGCCTGAAAAAATTACTCTGCCAACGCCGCCTTCTGCGACGCGACGATCGATTCAATACCCCCGCGGGCCAGTGCCAGCAGCGAAAGCAGCTCCTCGTGGCTGAAAGGCTCGCCCTCTGCGGTGCCCTGCACCTCAATCATGCGACCATCTTCCATCATCACCACGTTCATATCGGTTTCCGCCGCGGAGTCTTCAACGTACTCCAGATCGCACACCGCCTGACCGTCCACAATGCCCACGGATACTGCCGCGACCATCCCTTTCATCGGATTGCTCTTCAGCTTGCCGCTTGCTACCAGGCCATTCAGGGCATCGGCCAGCGCCACGCAGGCACCGGTGATAGACGCGGTACGAGTACCGCCATCCGCCTGCAGCACGTCGCAGTCCAGGATGATGGTAAATTCGCCCAGCGCCTTGAGATCGACGGCAGCGCGCAGCGCCCGGGCAATCAGACGCTGAATTTCCATGGTACGGCCGCTCTGCTTGCCGCGTGCGGCTTCACGACCATTACGGGTATGGGTAGAACGCGGTAACATGCCGTATTCGGCAGTAATCCAGCCCTGCCCCTGGCCTTTCAGGAAGCGCGGAACGCTCTCTTCCACGCTGGCGGTGCACAGAACTTTGGTTTCGCCAAACTCGACCAGCACGGAGCCTTCAGCGTGTTTAGTGTAATTACGGGTCAGGGTGACGGGGCGCACCTGTTCGGCGCTACGACCTGATGGACGCATAGGGCAAACTCCTGCTTGAAACGAGTGTGGCTGCGCATTATACGGACTTCACTCGCTTATTCCTATCCTGCCAGGGTCGTGCTGGCTATAATCCCCTCATCCACCTCAAAAAATGGGTATTACTATGATCCGCAGTATGACAGCCTACGCCCGGCGGGAAATTAAGGGTGAATGGGGCAGCGCCACCTGGGAGTTGCGCTCGGTAAACCAACGCTACCTGGAAACTTATTTCCGGATGCCGGAGCAATTCCGTAGCCTGGAGCCCGTCGTTCGTGAGCGGATCCGCAGCCGTCTGACGCGCGGTAAGGTCGAATGCCACCTGCGCTTTGAGCCAGATGCCAGCGCCCAGAGCGAACTTATCCTCAATGAAACCCTGGCAAAGCAACTGGTGCAGGCCGCCAACTGGGTAAAAATGCAGAGTGACGAAGGGGAGATAAACCCGGTAGACATCCTGCGCTGGCCAGGCGTAATGTCGGCGAAAGATCAGGATCTGGACGCCATCACCGCGGAACTGCTGACCGCACTGAACGGTGCGCTGGATGATTTCGTCGTGGCACGTGAAACCGAAGGCCAGGCCCTGAAGAGCCTGATCGAACAGCGTCTGGAAGCCGTGAGCGCCGAAGTGGCGAAAGTTCGTGCCCATATGCCGGAAATTATGAAATGGCAGCGCGATCGCCTGGTCACTAAACTGGAAGACGCCGAAGTACAGCTGGAAAACAATCGCCTGGAACAGGAACTGGTGCTGATGGCCCAGCGCCTGGACGTGGCGGAAGAGCTGGACCGCCTGGAAGCCCACGTCAAAGAGACCTGGAACATCCTGAAAAAGAAAGAGGCAGTGGGCCGCCGTCTGGACTTTATGATGCAGGAATTCAACCGTGAGTCGAATACCCTGGCGTCCAAGTCCATCAATGCCGATGTCACTAACTCCGCCATTGAGTTGAAGGTGTTGATCGAACAGATGCGCGAGCAGATCCAGAATATCGAGTAAATCCCGGAACCCCGGCGAACCGCCGGGGCTCTATGCCACGCTTTACCTGCAACACTGCCGCCGGTTATAATTTCACCTCCCCTCTTCCATGGTGTCTTCGCCGACATGAATGATTAATCCCTTACACCAGTCGCTTTATTTTTATTTATCAGGCAACTGGCAGGGTTTAGTCGGCGTGGTTCCGTCTTCATAAATTTCTTTGGCTATCTTTAGCCCGTTGCTATCCGCGCACGCCACCCTGCCCCAGGGAGGTTATATGCACGCTTTTCATGCACAACAAATTTCATTACGCACCGAAACAGGCGATACGCTGTTCCAGGATCTGAGCTGTCAGCCGACCGTCAGGCTGACCGGACTCACCGGACGTAACGGCATCGGCAAAACGCTGCTGGGCGAGGTACTTAGCGGCAAGCGCCCACCCACTTCCGGTATGCTCAGGCTCAATGCCCCGTGCGGCATCTATCGTCAGCATAATGCAACGCAGCAGAGCCGCAGTCTGGCGGCCTGTCTTGGGCTCGAGGATGCCCTGAAGGCGCTGATGCATATTGAACAGGGCAGTGTCAACGAACGTTGGTTCGATATGCTGAACGAACGCTGGGATTGCCGCCAGCACTTTGCGCAATGCTGCCAGGAACTGGCGCTGCCGCCAGTACCCGACAGGCCGTTTAGCGCCCTGAGCGGCGGCCAGCAGGCTCGCATCACCCTGTGGAATCTGTTCCAGCAGACCGATAGCTGGTTACTGCTCGACGAACCTTCCAACCACCTGGATATCGCAGGTAAGCACTGGCTACTGGCACAAATTCAGCAGTTCCCGGGCCCCATACTGCTGATCAGCCACGATCGCTTCCTGCTACGAGCCATGGAAGAAATTTGGGAACTGAATGAACACGGACTTCAGCGCTACGGCGGTAATTACGACACTTTCGCTACCCTGAAGCATCAACAGCAGGCTGCACTCGACAGGCAGCTTACCAGTGCCAGCAAAGCGCTACAGTTGGCCCGCCGTCAGGCTCAGCTCAGTAAAGAAAAAGCCGAGCGTCGCGCCGCCCAGGGTAACAGACTGGCGCGCAGCGGCAGCCAGGCAAAGATTTTGCTCGACGGTAAAAAGGAACAGGCAGGCGCTGCTGCTGCAGCCAGGGTAACCCGCACCGAAAATCAGCAGCGCCAGTTACAATCACGGCTCGCCGAACTCAAAGCGCGCCAGGTAGCAACGCCCGCGCTGAAAATCACACCGGGAGAAGCGGAAACCGGGAAGCACACGCTGGTACAAATGAGTGAAGGGATACTGCCTTTCGGGCAACAGTCGCCCCTGAGTTTTTCCCTACGACAGGGGGAGAAGCTGCGTCTGCGCGGCAATAACGGCTGCGGTAAATCAACGCTGTTAAGAGTGTTAAGGCAGGAGATATCGTTACAGGCGGGAAGGCTGTGGCTGGGCGGGGGGTGTAGCTATCTGGATCAGCATTACCAGCTACTGAATCCACAACTCAGCCTGCTGGAAGCCTTGTCAGAAGGAATGATAAAGGCAGAGAGCCTGCGACGGACGCTGCTGGCCCAGGCGGGCTTTCGTCGTGAACAGGTCCAACAAAAAGTCACGGAGCTGAGCGGCGGTGAAAAAATGAAACTGGCGATGCTTATCGTCAGCCATCAGCCCGACACGCCGCTACTGCTACTGGATGAACCGGATAATCATCTCGATCTCGATGCCAGAGCCGCTCTGGCTCAGGCGCTTGCCTCCTGGCCCGGCGCACTGATTCTGGTCACCCACGATGATGACTTTGCCAGGGAATGCCAACTGACGGGGGAAATTGTGCTGGCGTAAGTTGCTGGCGCCTCAAGGTGCCAGCATCAACACTTTAAACTGGCTGGGAACAATACGCATCCCCACCGCATTGGTGGAATTCTGTAAGGAGACACTGGTCAGGCGGGTCGCTGGCGTGCCTTTTAGCAGCACGGTAAAAGCACCGGTCAGATGTCGCGAAGGCCCCATCACGGTGCCGGACGCCACCCCGGTAGCGACCCCGGGGTTATCACCGTTGGTCAGCGGCGTTACCGTGGCCATATTGTGAGCCGGCATGCCCATAAACAGAATATTCAGAGCGTTGGGGATCGCGGTCGGGCCCAGCGCAATATCCGGATAGGGTATCGGCGTTGGGGCAGGTGTGGGAGTCAGGCAGACATCAGGGAAAGCCAGGTCCATACCGCTCAGTTGACAGTTAGCAAACATAACGGCTCCTTAGCCCATATGGATCTGTTCAGAATCGACTTTGGTGATCGCCTTAGAGGTAATCACCGTATTGTGCGCATGCAGGCGGGCATAATCATCGGCCCGGATATCCACCTGCCCGGCCCGAACCTGCTCGGTATTACGGGTATGGCGGAACAGGTTGTGGCTGATTTGGGTCACCGTCTGCCACACCGATTCAACGCGTTTGCCTACCAGCCGGGTCAGGCTGACCCAGGCGGAAAGCTTATCGCCACTGTAGTTCATCTCGCCAATATGACAGTCCCCCTGCTGCGCATCCACCTTCAGGGTGGCGCCGCTCAGGCTCAGCTCTCCGGCGCTGCGGATATGCAGATCCCCCGGCAACGACAGTTCGGCGCTGCTTTCATCGGCCCGTTCCAGTACCGCCAACAGCCATGCCTGATCCGCCGCGCTGGCAATCAGCACGCTATCCCCCGTGGCCGGAGCAATCAGGCAGCTCGCCGCCCGACGACAGTGCCAGCCGCGCCCTTCACTTTCCACCATCAGGCTGCCATCGGCAAAACAGTGGGTCACCCGACCCGCGGCCTGTAGCGGCGGCAGCGCGGCCTGAGCCAGTTTATGATTGATATTGTTCATCACCTCTCCTTTAACCGCGGCTCTGGCGCTGTGCGCTCCAGGCTTCGGCGGCCAGTAATTCTTCATCGTATTCCAGCATCCCTCTGCGATTCGGGATGTGCGCACCTTCCTGGCGGGCACGGTGAAAGCGGGTCCGGGAGAACCGGACGTCGGTAAAATCCGCCTGGCGCAGATCGGCGCCGGAAAAATCGCTGTAAGTCAAATCACAGCGCCGGAAGCAGGCTCCCGCAGCGACTGCCTGCTGCAAAATGGTCTGAAACAGCCGGCTCTGACTGAAATCGACGCCGTTAAGCACCGCGCCAACCATCATGGCCTGATCGAACACCCCACTCTGGCACTGCGCACCGCTCAGATCGGCTTCCATAAACAGCGCCTGGCGGGCGTCGACCTGGCGCAGGTTCGCCCGCTGTAGCGAAGCGCCTTTAAAATTGCACTGAGTCAACTGCGCGCCACTGAAATCCGCCTCGTCGAGGCGGTTGTCGGTAAACTGGCAGCCGGTAAAATGCTGGCGGGCATAGCTTTTATTGCGCTGATCGCATTCGAAGAACACTACCCGTTCGAAGGTGGCAGCGCTGAAATCCACACGACGCAGGTCGATACCATAAAAGGTGGTCAGCAGCAGACGACATTGCGCAAACTGCGCCTCATCGAGCGGCGTTTCAAAAAAGGTGCTGCGATCCAGCTCGCTATGGCTAAAGCGGCTGCGTTGCAGTTCGCAGCGCATAAACTGGGTTTTATCCAACTTGCTGTCAGAAAAGTCGCTGCCCGCCAGCCCACATTCGTTAAAGACACTTTCGCACAGCGCCGTATTGTCAGCCCGTAGGTTCGCCATTACACACTGGTTAAACACGGTCTGCGTCAGCGTTGCCCCACTGACCTGAATATCGTTCAGTTCGCACTCGGTAAATACCGCTTCATGCAGGTTAGCCCCCCGCAGATCGGCACCGTTTAGCGTGACTTCCTGAAAGATACCGCCGGAAAGATCGCAGTTGCGCAGATCCAGACCATCCAGCGCCAGCTCGCTAATCGTTTCACCGCTTTTCACCCGCTGCTGTAGATCTGTAGCGCTAAGGGAGGTCATACCGTTTCTCCATCACGACCGGGCAGGGTTTTAATCCGTTTGGTCCAGGCGCCGTCCAGGCTGGTTTCAGTATCAGTCACGGCCTGAGAAAGGTCGGCCCGGAACAGGTTGGCACCGCGAAAACAAGCGCCGCCCAGCAAACTCTTTTGCAAAATAGCGCCCATCAAATTGGCATCACTAAAATCAACCTGACGGAAATCGCTGCGCATGAACAGACTGCCTACCAGATTCGCTCGCCGGAAATCGGCACCCTGGCAACAGGCTTCACTGAGATCGCTATTTTCCAGCAATGCCAGCGTGAACCGGGAACCACGCAGCGACGTCTGACGCAGGTTGCACTGCTTCAGGGTAGCGTTGCTGAAATCGGCACCGTCTAACACACACTCCGATGCCGCCGCGCAGGTTACCAGGGTAGCGCCGTCAAAACACGCCTGCTCCGCGTGACTTTCCACCCAGGAACAGCTTTCCAGGCTGGCGCCACTGAAGCTAACCGCTTCCAGCGTGGTTTTCAGGAAAGTGGTTTTATGCAGACGGGCCGAACTGAAATCAAGCGCCGGTAGCGTCAGCTCCATAAACACGCAGCCATCCAGCCGAGCCTGTCGGAACCGGCAGCGGGTCATCCAGGTTTCACGCAGCAGCAGACCATCCAGAACAGCATCGTCAAAGAGGCAGTCATCGAACAGTGTTTCCTGAAGCTGGGTCTCTTTAAAGCGCGCGCCGCTAAAGTCACTGTGGCAACACTGGGCCAGCGCCAGGCTGGCGCCTTCCAGACTGCATTCCCGTAGCGAGCTGTGATGAAGTTCGCAGCGCGCCAGCATCGCCTCGTGAAAGTTAGCGCCATCCAGTTGACAGTGGCTGAGATCGGCGCACTCCAGCAGCGCACGACTGAAGTTAGCGCCGCGTAAATCCATACCGGAAAAATCAGCGCCGGTCAGATCCATTCCGCTAAAATCGCCTCCCTGCGCCAGGGTTCGCTGAGCACGGTCGCGAATGATCTGCGCCAGATCACCCTTCAGGCGTCGGGCCGGAGGCTGACTTTGTACCGACAGCAGATACATCTGGTGCAATGCCGCCTGACTCTGGGCCAGCTTCTTCTCGCTCAGGGCATCCTTATTCTGATGCAGCATCTCCTGCATACGCTGCATACGCTGCATCGACTCCGGCCCCCGGGGCCGGTTTTCATCATCTGCCGCGTCCGGGAAGCGAGCCTCCATCTCACGCTTACGCGCTTCGGCTTCAAGGCGCTGTTCTTCCGCCTGCTGCTCCAGTTTGTCGATAAATTCCGGCAGTTCATCCAGCTGCGGGATTTCCGGCTCTTCAAACGCTGGCAATAACTCATCTACGCTACCGCCCTGAGCTTCCAGCCGTACCCGATGCTGTTCGCGTAACAGATTCGCGCGATTTTTCATGTTATCGCGCATCGGGCTCTCGCCCTGCTCTACCTCGCTATCAATCCAGGGGCCAATAGCCGTTTCCGGCACCAGATCTTTTTCCCGAAAGGCAAACAGCGCGCCGCGCTCTTTATCCATACGCTGGCTCAGCACTTTACGATAGTGGCTGGTCGAACGGGGGGCGCCGAAATTTTCCAGTGCCGGCATCAGTTGCAGCACATCGGCAGCATCATCTTCATTGATGCGGATATTACCCTGCCAGATCAGGATCATCTGTTGCAGGTGAGGGAAGAACCAGACGGTGGTGGCACGCAGCACGACTTCTTCAAACAGCGTCTCGTCACCGCGTTGCCGGTTGATAAAACAGCGGGCCTGCCACGGTGGTAGCGTCCCTTCCTGAAGCGGCTGTTCCGGATGCATATTCCAGATACGCCAGCGAGCCTGGGGCGGCAGCGCATCGCGGTCATGCCACCACTGATCGGGAGAGGCCGCGTTAAACACCCGCCAGTCGATATCCCGGGCGAAGCCGGGGAAGTCCTGCTTTAACCAGCGGGCATCATATTTTTTACCCATCCGCTTAAAACGCCGTGGCCACAGCAGATCCAGCGCACCAAAACCCGCTGGCTCCGGATGCTGATTTACAGCCGTCATACGTTCGCGCGGCGACTCAATATTGGGTAGCGGACGCAACTGGTAGCCGCCCACCGCCACAGGATGGCGGCCAATACCGTGAGGGTTTTCTTCATCGCCTTCGCCGCCCCAGGCACGGCTCCAGTCAAGGCGCATCTGCTCAAAGGGCTGCGGCGGCGTTGGCTTATCCCCCGCCCAGAAGCGATCGCCGTACACTTCCAGAGTTTTGCTCAGGCCTTCGATATCAATACGCGCCGCAACGGCAGTTTTGTCAGGCTGGTGGTGGCTGTATGCATATCCCGTGGCTAAAAATTCCGCCCGGGATTTGGGGATCGCCATATCGATCACCCCACCGCTGGTCTGCAACTCATCGGCAGCCAACTGCCACAGCTCGACCTCTGGACGCAGTTGTGGCGCATCGCCCATATCCGCCAGCGCCATCACCGACACGCCCAGGTGATTATGGCCCTGCCAGCGATAAGGACGATTTAATACGCTTAGGCGCAGGGGTTTTATGATTTTCATATTTCTCGATATTCAAAATAAACCATAAAATTACAACCGCTCAGAACAAATTAGTCAAAAACAAAGGACGCTATAGTTTTATTTTTCTTTTTCATATATTTAATTTTTATTTTCTCACCTGGCTGCACTCGTGACGCATATAGCTGAGGAATGGTTTCCTGAAATAACACCCTCTCTTCTTTATTTTCATCATTTATAAAAGAAACAAGGAACTCACCATTAATACTCCCCCCTGTGTTTGAACTAATCTGCTTTGACTTTATAATAATAGCGATTGACTCCTTACCTTTTTTATCTATTTGGATATTGGAGTAAAACTCTCTTCCTATATAAGCAAAAAAAACAATAACTATGAATATAACAACAAACTCTTTCATATATTACCTTAAGAAATGATATTTAATTTTGACAAAACCAACTTTAATCCACTCACTGTTGTTTTTGCTGCACTCAGAAATTCAGCTTGTCCAGCTTTACTGGAAACATCGAAAGCAACTTTAGAGAAAACAACTCCTTTAGCCTCTACCGCAGCATCAGTAATTGATATATCTAATCCTTTAAACCCAAGAGAAGAAGCCTGCACAGATACATTATCCTTTATGAACTCTGATACTACATTAGAGTTCATTTTTTTGTCTTTATCTGTGTGTTCAAATGACGGAGTATCAATTAGAACCTTTGTTTCACTTGTTATTTTAATCAAGTTAGGACTGAACACATGTATTTCCCCATTATTAACATTCTGCTTCCAGTCACCGCCATTTACATTAACCGTTAACCCACCGGCAGTGATCGTTTCTGCCTTCCCGCCTTCCTCAATATTGATAACTTGCCCACTATCAAAATTCTGGGTGATTTTCCCGGTCACATGATGCAACTCTTCACCGGTAATAGTGGTATCACGCTTATCCTTAACCTTAACGATATCATTACCGCTAATATCCAGCTCACGCCCGTTGGTGATCGTTGTTTTCTCACCATCTTTAAAGGTTTTGGTTTCTTTCTTCACCACCGTGGTTGTACGGGTATCAAGATAATCAAAGGTCGCCGCCTTCGTCACCTCATCCTTCTGCTCTTTCAGAATGGTGGTGGTACGGTTGCCGTCAATCGCCACATTCTGGTCGTTTTCGACAGTCACCCGCATATCCTTTTCCGAATGCATCGACAGCATTTCGGCTCCGGGGCTGTCTTCAAAGTAGAGATGGCTGGCATTATCCATATGCCCATCCTTGCTGCGGGTCATAAAACCCATCTGGGTGGCCGCTGCCGGTAACGCCCACGGCGGCATACTGGCTTCGTTATACACCCTGCCTGTGACGATGGGACGATCCGGGTCGCCGTTGATAAAGTCGATCACCACCTCGTCGCCGACCCGCGGGATCTGCACCCCGCCAAACCCCTGGCCCGCCCAGGCGCTGGATACCCGCACCCAGCCTGAACTGGTGTCGTCCCCTTTCGCCTGACGGTCCCAGTGGAATTTCACCTTTATCCGGCCATATTTATCGGTCCAGATCGATTCCCCTTTCGGCCCCACCACTTTCGCGGTCTGCGGACCATAGGTGCGCGGCCACGCCGTGACCTGCGCCGGGCGGAACACCACCGACGACGGGATAACCATAAAGTCCAGCCGGTGGATGGTTTCTCCGCCGTCCCCGCTGGCGTAACGGTTCTCTTCAAACTGGTAGTGCACCGCCGTGGTCAGGTATTCGCCGTTATCGCTGAAGAACGGCGCGTTCAGCAGCGCGAAGGTGTACCCCGGCGCCACCCCGATAGCCGTTCCGGTGCCCTGAATCTGCTGGTGGTCCACCTGCCAGCGCTCCTGACGGATGCGGGCGTAGAATTCACCGTGGCCGTGCTCCACGTAGCGCCCCGGCCAGTCGTACACGTCGATGCTGCCCGGCGAGGGTGACGCCGGGTTCTGGCGAGCCTGGAACAGCCAGGCGTTGGGCTTGCGGAAGTCGTAGTCGTCCAGGCTGTAGATGCCCGGTGTCACGCTGTCTTCCAGCGCCCACTGGCTGATGCCCTCTTCATCGGTGGTGCCACCGGAAGGACTGACGTGATAGGGAATGCTTTCGTAACCGCTGAACGGCTGGTGCTGCTGGGGGGCATCGGTCAGCACCAGGGTGTGCTTGTCCGCCTCGTGGCTGAAGTGGTACGCAATACCTTCCAGCTCCATCAGGCGGCTGATAAACGCCAGGCTGCTCTCCTGGTACTGCACGCAGTACTCCCAGGGGCGGTAGCTGCCCGTCAGACGGTCTTCCACGTTCACCTGGTTTTCACCCAGCAGCGCCTTCACTATCTGCGGCACTGTCTGACCCTGGAAGATGCGCAGGTTACGGTCGCGCTTCATTGGCCACAGGTCCGGCTCCATGGTCAGCCGGTACTCCGCATAGCGGGTGCCGCCCAGCTCCACCGCGCTTACCGCCACCCGGGTCACCTTACCGTTCAGGTAGCGCTTGCCCATCAGGGACTGGGTCGGGATAGTCACTGTTATCGGCTGGCCCAGCAGGCTGCTGCGGTCAATACGCGCATCGCTGCCCAGCAGCGTGACGCTCAGTTCAAACGGCTCCGAGAGCGCCTCGCGCCCGGAAAGTTTCCAGAAAAGCAGCCCGGGAACGGGTAACTGGACGGTAATACGATCTAACATGACGTTAATCCTTCGTCAGACAACTGTAATGCGATTACAAAAAACACCCCGTAGGCCAGGGTATTCTTTTATAGTGAAATAATGAATCAGAATGTGATGAATTATGGTTTTTATAATTCATGGTTTTTTGAAATTAATACTGCGTGGTTTCTTAACCAATTTGCATAACGGCAATACGATCTTTTTTCCCGATTTTAACAGAAATAGGCAAACCCTTGCGAAGCAGATGAATTTGCCCGGGTTCTATCAATGCTTTGGCAGCATGTAATTTCTGCATATCATCCAAATAGAAATAGATGTCAAAAAAGTAATTATTTCCATAACGGGTATTGGTCTGTTGCCAGGATTCAATTCGGGATTGATGAATTTCACCCGGCCAGGAGTTCCTTTTCAAAAACATCCTTGCCGACCGGATGCTGGTTGAGGCCCCCCTAGAAGAAAAAAAAACCACAACGATAAAAATGACTGGTATAGCAATACCAATCAGCATAAACGTCAACTCCAGAGCCGATAAGCTTGAAAGAAAGTTTTTAATAGACATATGGAGCCCTAGGTTATAATAAATATCGTATTATTCGAGACATGTGTCACCGTATTGGTTATCCTGGCCATGGCCAGGTTAACAGTAACGTTATCCGTCTTTACTTCAAAAACCGTTTTCGACCAGTCTTTTAGCTTAATTGTCGCTGCCGCTAAAGTTGCAGTATTAGACATCGTCGAAATGGCTGACGTCACTCCCGAAACAGCAACATTATTCCCTGTAATAGCTTCATTGAGCGCCGTAATAGTCAACGAATGGACTTTAGGTTGAATTAACGCCTTAGGAGCCTTCAGGTCAATTCCGGTCTCACTCGTAATTGAAATCTGATGTGGACTATATATAGTTATCTTTCCTTTATTTATATTCTGGGTCCAGTCACCACCATTAACATTAACCGTTAACCCACCGGCAGTAATGGTCTCTTCCTTCCCGCCTTTCTTGATATTGGTGATCTGTCCACCATCAAAATCCTGAGTGATTTTCCCGGTCACATGATGAAATTCATCACCGGTAATAGTGGTATCGCGTTTATCCTTAACCTTAACGATATCATCACCGCTAATATCCAGATCGCGCCCTTTAGTGATCGTTGTTTTCTCACCGCCTTTAAAGGTTTTGGTTTCTTTCTTCACCACCGTCGTGGTACGGGTATCGAAATAATCAAAGGTTGCCGCCTTCGTCACCTCATCCTTCTGCTCTTTCAGAATGGTGGTGGTACGGTTGCCGTCAATCGCCACATTCTGGTCGTTCTCGACAGTCACCCGCATATCCTTTTCCGAATGCATCGACAGCATTTCGGCTCCGGGGCTGTCTTCAAAGTAGAGATGGCTGGCATTATCGATATGCCCGTCCTTGCTGCGGGTCATAAAGCCCATCTGGGTGGCCGCTGCTGGCAATACCCACGGCGGCATACTGGCTTCGTTATACACCCTGCCTGTGACGATGGGACGATCCGGGTCGCCGTTGATAAAGTCGATCACCACCTCGTCGCCGACCCGTGGGATCTGCACCCCGCCAAACCCCTGGCCCGCCCAGGCGCTGGATACCCGCACCCAGCCTGAACTGGTGTCGTCCCCTTTCGCCTGACGGTCCCAGTGGAATTTCACCTTTATCCGACCGTATTTATCGGTCCAGATCGATTCCCCTTTCGGCCCCACCACTTTCGCGGTCTGCGGACCATAGGTGCGCGGCCAGGGCGATACCTGCGCCGGGCGGAACACCACCGACGACGGGATAACCATAAAGTCCAGCCGGTGGATGGTTTCTCCGCCGTCCCCGCTGGCGTAACGGTTCTCTTCAAACTGATAGTGCACCGCCGTGGTCAGGTATTCGCCGTTGTCACTAAAGAACGGCGCGTTCAGCAGGGCGAAGGTATACCCCGGCGCCACCCCGATGGCAGTGCCGGTGCCCTGAATCTGCTGGTGGTCCACCTGCCAGCGCTCCTGACGGATGCGGGCGTAGAATTCCCCGTGGCCGTGCTCCACGTAGCGCCCCGGCCAGTCGTACACGTCGATGCTGCCCGGCGACGGTGATGCCGGGTTCTGGCGAGCCTGGAACAGCCAGGCGTTGGGCTTGCGGAAGTCGTAGTCGTCCAGGCTGTAGATGCCCGGCGTCACGCTGTCCTCCAGCGCCCACTGGCTGATGCCCTCTTCGTCGGTGCTGCCACCGGAAGGGCTGACGTGATAGGGAATGCTTTCGTAACCGCTGAACGGCTGGTGCTGCTGGGGGGCATCGGTCAGCACCAGGGTGTGCTTGTCCGCCTCGTGGCTGAAGTGGTACGCAATACCTTCCAGCTCCATCAGGCGGCTGATAAACGCCAGGCTGCTCTCCTGGTACTGCACGCAGTACTCCCAGGGGCGGTAGCTGCCCGTCAGACGGTCTTCCACGTTCACCTGGTTTTCACCCAGCAGCGCCTTCACTATCTGCGGCACCGTCTGGCCCTGGAAGATGCGCAGGTTACGGTCGCGCTTCATTGGCCACAGGTCCGGCTCCATGGTCAGCCGGTACTCCGCATAGCGGGTGCCGCCCAGCTCCACCGCGCTTACCGCCACCCGGGTTACTTTGCCGTTCAGGTAACGTTTGCCCATCAGGGACCGGGTCGGGATGGTTACCGTTATCGGCTGGCCCAGCAGGCTGCTGCGGTCAATACGCGCATCGCTGCCCAGCAGCGTGACGCTCAGTTCAAACGGCTCCGAGAGCGCCTCGCGCCCGGAAAGTTTCCAGAAAAGCAGCCCGGGAACGGGTAACTGGACGGTAATACGCTCTAACATAACGTCGATCCTTTTTAAGGCGGCGATGATGGATAGCGAAAGAACCCCAGTTGTCAGCGTAGACCGCATCTGACAAATCAGATCCAGGAATTGTATGAATTAGTTCACCCTTTAGGCGCCGAGTTAAAAATAAAGAAGCTATCAACATCGGCCTGAATTTCCTGATCATAAGTATCGCTCGGAGGCAGAACACCGATCGTCTTATCAGAGCTGTTCAAATTGAGCGGGCCACTCATGGTATTGATTTCACCCGACTCCGTTGCAGTGAAATTAAAGGTCTTGCCGATAATATTCACGGTGCCACCTTTGGTCAGCTCAATGGCGCATTCGCCGCATTCCAGCCGCAGTGAATCTCCGGCACCAAGAACAAAATTTTTCACCACTTTATCGGTACGATCGCCTCCGGTTAACGATGTGGCATCTTCCTTCACCCCGGTTTCCTGCTTCTTCGCCACCCTGCGCACTTCGTTTTCTCCCACGAAGTGGGTGTAGTTTTTCTCAACGCTATGGGTTTCGTCATTTTTAACGTTGGTGTCCATATTGCGCTCGGCCTGGATCCAGACCTGCTCTTCCCCCGCTTTATCCTCAAAGCGCAGGGCGTTGGCGGTATCGGCCGAGCCGTCTTTACTGCGGCTCAGGAAGCCCATCTGGGTAGCCGCCGCCGGTAGCGCCCACGGCGGCATGCTGGCTTCGTTATAGACCCGGCCAGTGACGATGGGACGATCCGGGTCACCGTTGATAAAGTCGATCACCACCTCGTCGCCGACCCGCGGGATCTGCACCCCGCCAAACCCCTGGCCCGCCCAGGCGCTGGATACCCGCACCCAGCCTGAACTGGTGTCGTCCCCTTTCGCCTGACGGTCCCAGTGGAATTTCACCTTTATCCGGCCATATTTATCGGTCCAGATCGATTCCCCTTTCGGCCCCACCACTTTCGCGGTCTGCGGACCATAGGTGCGCGGCCACGCCGTGACCTGCGCCGGGCGGAACACCACCGACGACGGGATAACCATAAAGTCCAGCCGGTGGATGGTTTCTCCGCCGTCCCCGCTGGCGTAACGGTTCTCTTCAAACTGATAGTGCACCGCCGTGGTCAGGTATTCGCCGTTGTCACTAAAGAACGGCGCGTTCAGCAGGGCGAAGGTATACCCCGGCGCCACCCCGATGGCAGTGCCGGTGCCCTGAATCTGCTGGTGGTCCACCTGCCAGCGCTCCTGACGGATGCGGGCGTAGAATTCCCCGTGGCCGTGCTCCACGTAGCGCCCCGGCCAGTCGTACACGTCGATGCTGCCCGGCGACGGTGATGCCGGGTTCTGGCGAGCCTGGAACAGCCAGGCGTTGGGCTTGCGGAAGTCGTAGTCGTCCAGGCTGTAGATGCCCGGCGTCACGCTGTCCTCCAGCGCCCACTGGCTGATGCCCTCTTCGTCGGTGCTGCCACCGGAAGGGCTGACGTGATAGGGAATGCTTTCGTAACCGCTGAACGGCTGGTGCTGCTGGGGGGCATCGGTCAGCACCAGGGTGTGCTTGTCCGCCTCGTGGCTGAAGTGGTACGCAATACCTTCCAGCTCCATCAGGCGGCTGATAAACGCCAGGCTGCTCTCCTGGTACTGCACGCAGTACTCCCAGGGGCGGTAGCTGCCCGTCAGCCTGTCTTCCACGTTCACCTGGTTTTCACCCAGCAGCGCCTTCACTATCTGCGGCACTGTCTGACCCTGGAAGATGCGCAAGTTACGGTCGCGCTTCATTGGCCACAGGTCTGGCTCCATGGTCAGCCGGTACTCCGCATAGCGGGTGCCGCCCAGCTCCACCGCGCTTACCGCCACCCGGGTCACCTTACCGTTCAGGTAGCGCTTGCCCATCAGGGACCGGGTCGGGATGGTTACCGTTATCGGCTGGCCCAGCAGGCTGCTGCGGTCAATACGTGCATCGCTGCCCAGCAGCGTGACGCTCAGTTCAAACGGCTCCGAGAGCGCCTCGCGCCCGGAAAGTTTCCAGAAAAGCAGCCCGGGAACGGGTAACTGGACGGTAATGCGATCTAGCATAGAAGCGAATCCCGAATAGAAAAGAGGCGCGCGGCAACAGGGCCGCGCGTCAGAAAATTAACCCTTAAGATTAACCAGCCAGGTGCCCGGCTGGTCGATATGCAACGTCTGGCTTTGGCTTCCCAGACTGAGTCGATACTGGCCTGGCGGCAGATCCAGCGCGGCGATTCCTTCGCTGACCTGCACTTTGCGCGGCTTATCGTTGACCCGCAGCTCATCCCCTTTCGCCATTCGTACCAGCACCCTGGCGACAGGGTCAGTGGACGGCGCGGCGGCAGGTTTATCGGCCTTCGCCACCGGAGGCGGCGGCGCGGACTGCGTAGCGGCCACGTCGGGTTCGACGGTGCTCTCTTGTGGCGCATCGCTACCGCCGAACATCAGGCCGCCCACCAGCAGCCCTGCCAGTACACCTGCGGCCACCATGCCCGGCAGCTTGTAACGCTGCCACAGGGGATACCATGCCGGGCGCACCTCCTCTTCGGGCTCTTCTTCCTCTTCGACCACCGCCAGCATGGTATTCGTGGGCTTGACGCTGGCGACCTCTTCAACATCCGCCACCGTCATATCGATAAGCGCGGCAAATTCATCCACCGAACGGGGGCGATCCTCAATATGCAGCGCCAGCGCACGGTCCACCGCCTGCAGCAGCGGCAGTGAGTAGCCTTCGGGGCGCAGTTCCGCCAGCGGCTGATAGCTGTCCTGGATGCTGCGCACCACGCTGACTGGCGGCGGCGCGCCGACGATCAGGGTATGAAGCACCGCTCCCAGCGCATAAATATCGGTCCAGGGCCCCTGTTCGCTTTCGTTATCATCGGTGTACTGTTCAATCGGCGCAAAGCCCGGTCGCAGCATGGTTTCAGTTTCGTCCGAGACGTTACCGATACTGCGGCGCGCCGAGCCAAAGTCGAGCAACACCGGCAGACCATTGTCCTGAATCTGGATGTTATCCAGCGAGATATCGCGATGCAGGCATCCTTCATCGTGGATGGTTTTCACCGCACCCAGCAGCATCGGCAGGGTTCGGCGGATCCAGGCTTCGTCAATCTGTTCCGGATGCTGTTCCCGCAGGCGCGAAAGCGTGGTTCCGCTGTAAAACACCGTGCCCATATAGGCGGTATCGTTCTGTACCCAGAAACGCAGCACATGCAGCAGGTTCGGGTGATTAAAGCGCGCCAGCAGCCGCGCCTCCTGAATAAAGCTGTTCAACCCGGCCTGGAAGGCCTTGCCAAAGCGCTGGCTGCGCAGCACCAGTCGCATATCCTCGCCGCGCATCGCGAGGGTGGCCGGCATAAATTCCTTAATGGCGATGGTGCGTTCAAGCTGGTGATCCTTTGCGCGATAGACAATGCCAAAGCCGCCTCCGCCAATCACCTCTTCGATTTCAAACTCGTTGAAGCGATATCCGGGCGGCAGCGCGCCAGGCACGCTGCGCTTGTTTTCACGATCCGGCATAGTGGAAAACTCTCCTGATGATGGCGATTACGCCGAAAACTGATACTGAAAATCACCCTGTTCGAAGGTAATGCGCAGGCGTTGGTATTTTTCTGCCCGGGCGCTGGCGGTCAGCAGCATTTTGCTTATCTGCGGCAGCAGGGTGTTGGTAAGAATGGCGTCGACCATACGACCGCCGGACTCCACTTCGGTGCAGCGCTGAACCACCTGGGCCGTTACGCTGTCGTCCACCTCGGTTTCGATGCCGTGATTTTCCAGCAGGCGGCGCTGAATGCGGCCCAGTTGCAGGCGCACAATCTCCGCCAGCATGGCGTCGCTGAGCGGGTAGTAAGGCACCACCAGCAGACGCCCCAATAGCGCCGGTGGGAAGACCTGCAACAGCGGCTGGCGCAGAGCGCCGGTCAGCGCCTCCGGCTCCGGCATCAGTTCTGGATCGGCGCACATGGCGCTAATCAGATCGGTGCCGACATTGGAGGTCAGAATAATAATGGTGTTACGGAAATCGATGTGACGGCCTTCGCCGTCCTCCATCCAGCCCTTATCGAAGACCTGGAAGAAGATTTCATGCACGTCCGGATGCGCCTTTTCGATCTCATCCAGCAGTACCACGCTGTAGGGCCGACGCCGTACCGCTTCGGTCAGCACGCCGCCTTCGCCGTAACCGACGTAACCCGGAGGCGCCCCCTTCAGGGTAGAGACGGTGTGCGCCTCCTGGAATTCACTCATATTGATGGTGATAACGTTCTGCTCGCCGCCGTACAGCGACTCCGCCAGCGCCAGGGCAGTTTCGGTTTTACCAACGCCGGACGGTCCGCACAGCATAAAGACCCCCACCGGCTTATTGGGATCGTCAAGCCGCGCCCGGGCGGTACGCACCCGGCGGGCTATCTGCTCCAGGCCGTGACGCTGGCCAATCACCCGCTGATTCAGGGTATCGGCCAGATTCAGCACCGAGTCGATCTCATTTTTGACCATGCGGCCCAGCGGAATGCCGGTCCAGTCGGAAACCACTGCCGCCACAACGCTTGCGTCCACGGCGGCAAACAGCAGCGGCGCTTCGCCCTGCAGTTCGTTCAGCGCCTGCTGACGCGCATCCAGCGTGGCGCGAATCTCCGCCTGCGCTTCGTCTTCTTCTTCGGCCTGCTGTAATTCCCCACGCAGCGCGATAATCTCGTCCACCAGCGCGCGCTCCTGCTGCCAGCGCTGGGTCAGCGCCTCATTTTGCGCCTGCTCGTCCGCAAGCTTTGCCTCCAGAGCCTTGATCCGCACTGGATCGCCTACGCCGACTTTCGCCTCACGACCGGCAATCTCTTTTTCCACCTCCAGGGCGGCAATACGCTGCTGGCAGGCTTCCAGTTGCGACGGCGGTGCGCTCTGGCTAACCGCAACGCGGGCGCAGGCGGTGTCGAGCAGCGCCACGGCTTTATCCGGTAACTGGCGCGCCGGAATATAGCGGTGCGAAAGTTTCACGGCGGCGCTTACCGCTTCATCCAGCAGTAGCACCCGGTGATGTTTTTCCAGCGCCGGAACGGTACTGCGCAGCATCAGCGCCGCTTTATCTTCATCCGGCTCCGCTACCTGTATGGTCTGGAAGCGACGGGTCAGCGCCGGGTCTTTTTCAATATATTTTTTGTACTCGGCCCAGGTGGTAGCGCCGATGGTACGCAACTGACCGCGGGCCAGCGCCGGTTTCAGCAGGTTAGCGGCATCGCCGGTCCCCTGCTGGCCACCGGCCCCAATCAGGGTGTGGATTTCGTCGATAAACAGCACCACCGGCGTGGGGCTGGACTGTACCTCGTTGATAAGCGATTGCAGTCGGGCTTCGAACTCGCCTTTCATCCCGGCCCCGGCCTGCAACATGCCGATATCCAGCAGCCATAGCTGAATATCGCGCAGCGATTCGGGCACATCCCCGGCGGCAATACGGCGAGCCAGCCCTTCCACCACCGCGGTTTTCCCTACCCCGGCTTCGCCGGTCAGCAGCGGGTTGTTCTGACGGCGGCGCATCAGGATATCCACCATCTGGCGAATCTCTTCATCGCGCCCCACCACCGGGTCGATTTTGCCGTCCCGCGCCCGGGCAGTCAGGTCCTGACCGTACTGCGTCAACGCCCCTTTCCCTGCGGCAGGCGCCACCTCTTCCGTGCCAGCCGCCGTCGCCTGCTGTTCCTCTTTACTGCCGGCAAAGACTTCGTCAAAGCTGTCGATCAACGCATCGGCGCTCAGCCGCTCAAACTGCGGCGAGATACCGCGCAGTACGCTGGCCAGGCTCCAGGTTTTCAGAATGCCGATCAGCAGGTGCCCGCCGCGAATGCGGTTGACGCCGAACTTCAGCGAACCATAAACCCAGGCGCGCTCCACGGCGTTATCGATATGTTCAGAAAGATCGGACACCGAGCTGGCGCCGCGCGGCAACTGGTCCAGCGCCGCCACAATATCGCGAGCCAGCGCCTCTTCGTCCAGAGAAAGATGCTGAATAAGCTGTTGCAGGTCGCCCTGCTGTTGCTGCATCAGTTGATGCAGCCAGTGCGCCAGCTCCACATACGGGTTGCCGCGCAGCTTACAGAAGGCGGTGGCGCTCTCAAGCGAGGTAAATAACAGCGTATCCAGTTTGCCGAACAGTACGGCGCGGCTGATTTCTGACATGTGAAGTTCCATTAATCATCAATAGGTGACGGAAGGGGGCCCTCACCCCGGCCCTCTCCCGGAGGGAGAGGGGGAAATTAGAAAACCAGCGCTAACCAGTCCTCTCGCCCCCAGGGAGAGAGGGCAAGTTAATCATCAACCAGTCCTCGCCCTCTGGGAGATAGGGCAAATTAATCATCAACCAGTCCCCTCTCCCTCTGGGAGAGGGTTAGGGTGAGGGAGATCCTTCCGGACTAAACTGCAAATCCCCGCGCGGTTCGGGAGTGGGCTGATGCCCCAACCAGGCGCTGTAGCCCAGGCGGCCTTCGCCCCCCAGCGCCGCGCCCTGAACCTCTTCCGCACGCAGGATCAGGCGCGTTTCCCACTGGTACTCAATGCCCAGGTACTGACGCACCCAGTCGCGCAGCGCCGTGACGTCCGGTTCGCCCGGTAGCAAGCGGCGATACTGTTCCAGAGAGAGCGGGCCGATTTCGATGCGGAATTTATGCTGAACGTCGCGCACCGCTTCTCCCAGGAAAGCGGATTCCCCCAGGCGGGGAGAGTGGCGACCGGCCCCCAGGCGCGCCTGCTCGCGGCGCGACAGCGGCATCCACTGGGGAACGTTTTCCACCAGCCGTACCGGCACGCCAAAATAGTGGCGCAGGATTTTTTGCAGCCCTTCGGCATCGCGCCCGTGGCGGGTCAGGTGACCGGCCAGGGTATAGCGGGCGTGCTGGCTCAGACTGCCCTTTTCCATCTGCCCCGGTTGCCCCATGCCGATCAGGCAGGACAGATAGCGTTCGAAGCGTTTGTTATCGCCGCGATCCAGCGACACCGTAGGCTGGGCATCCGCCCATGCCCGGTAAAACAGCAGGGTCAGGCGATGGTGGAACAGATCGGCAAAGGCGCTCAGGGTGTCGTCCTGGTGATGCCAGATACGTTCGCGGACATATTCGGTCAGATGGACCGGTAGCGGACCGTTGGGGCCGAACAGCCCAAAGCTTAAGATGGAAACATCATAGAGAGACGAGCCTTCACGTTTGCTGGCATCCGCCAGCGTGGAAGGCGCAAAGGCCATTGAGGGTTTCTGACCAATACGCAGCGGCTCGAAGCGCGGCAGCGGCGCCCGACCCAGCGGGTAACGCTGGCCGCCCTGAGCATCCAGACGGCGCAGTAGCTGGAACAGGTCATAACGCCAGGGCGCGGCCGTTACCTGATGCCAGAAACCCTCCGGTAGCCGGGTCAGGCGCTGAATGGGGGCGGCGCCAGTGGTGGCTTCACTCATATCAGCGCCCTTTTCCCCATCCGCGGCCCCCAGTAGCCGACTTCGCCGCGCTGCTGACTGTTCAGCGTGAATTCCGTAAAACTGTTCATCGCCACCAGCCGCGAGAACAGACGTTCCAGCACGCTACCAAACAGCCAGGGGCTGGAGCCGGAAAAAGCCTGTTCATCTACCGTTATCTCAATGCCAGTGCCGCGGGCAAAGACAATCGGACCCGGCTCTGGCACTCGGCGGTGCACCGGGCTTAACCGGCAGTGGCGAATGCCCTCAATCTGCCGGGCGACGGGCGCTTCCGCCAGTCGGGCATAGAGCCCCAGCAACTGGCGCAGCGAGGCGGCGCCTTCGCCATCCTGGCTGTCCACCAGGCTCAGGTAGTTCATCTGTAGCTGACTAATCAGCCGCCAGCTACTCAGCCCTTCCGCCAGGCCCGGGCGCGGCGGCGTTGGGCCACGGCGCATGGTCAGGCCGCGTACCGGCATGGAGTCCGGCAGCACAAACTGGCCGATATCCTGCTGGAGCATCAGCGGCAGATCGCGGCTGGTGCACAGTACCTCTGCGGTGATGTAACGCAGCTCATCGCGCCACGGCGTATGGCTTTCATCCACCAGCGAGACGAAAACTTCTGAACCGATATAGCCGGTACGGGTGCCATAGCGCTGAGCCTGTTCGGAAAGCGCGCGCTGTTCGCGACGCAGGGAAAAATAGGCGCCGTAGTCACCGTCGTCCCGACTCCAGGTGCTCCAGAAGGGGCGGAAGATTTGCTCTTCGCGCCGCCCCTCTTCGCTGGCCCAGATCTTATTAACGGCAAAGATTTCATAATCAAGGGGGCGAATATTATCCACCACCAGGTGGCACTCGCTGCGCGAATCATCCACCTTCTGGCGCGCCGCCAGTTTGGGGAACAGATTAATCACCGGCGTGCAGTGCAGGGCCAGGTGAGTACGATCCACTACCCGCTCAAGGGGGCCCTCGCTCTTATCCAGCAGGATAACAATCTCAAAGGCCCGGGCTTCGGTACAGCGCTTCAGCAGGCCGCGTAGCTGGCTGATGCTGATGAACTGAAAGCGCGCCGGGAAGGCGAAATATTCCTGCAACAGCCGGTAGCCGTCGAAGTTACGCAGATCGTCCGGCAGCAGCGCCTGGTCGGCGTCGAAACCTTCCTGACGCAGGGCGTCGTCACCCAGCACAATGCGCTGCGGCGTTTTCTCCACGCTCTGGCAAAAGATGCCCACCTGGTGCTGCATCAGCAGCTCCAGCAGTTTCAGCGCCTGGATATCCGGGCCGCTCAGGAACAGGTCGAGGCGGTCAAAGTCCAGATGGGTCAGCAGCATCGGGCCGTCACAGGCAATGCGGATACGCAGGGCACTGGCGGCGCCGCGCTGGTTAAGTCCCAACTGGCTGAGGGGCGCGTCGGCGGGTACGCCGCCCAGCTCTATCTGTTCGATGCGCAGCGGCAGCAGATTCACGTCGTGGGCGGTGGTATAGCTACAGGTAACGCCATTCTTCTTCAGGGTCTGGCTGTCCATCATGGTGCCGCGCGGCACCACAAAGCCGTTGCTCAGATCTCCTTTGCCGATATCCGGTTGCAGTTCGGCAATGGCCATCGAAGGGGTCGGCGCCAGATAATTCGGGGCGATCATCTCCAGCAGACGCTGGGAAAAGCGCGGGAATTCGGCATCCATCTTGAGCTGCACGCGGGAGGTCAGGAAGGCGAAACCTTCCATCAGACGCTCGACGTAAGGGTCCGCGACCTCGATACCGCGCATGCCGAGTCTGCCAGCCACTTTGGGGTAGCGTTCGGCGAACTCCGCCCCCATTTCGCGCAGCCAGGCCAGTTCGCGGTTGTAGTAGTCAAGCAGTTTACTGTCCACGCTTACCCCACATCTTTCAGTTCAAAGTGGCCGTTCTCCAGATCCACATCGGTACGAAACAGAAACTCCAGCGGCCAGGGCACGCACCACAGACGGCCTTTGATTTCGATCGACAGCACGTTATGCAGATCGAGCGAGTGCGGATCGGAGATGCAGCGGACCTGTAGCCCCTGGGGCAGGATCCGCGGTTCGAAATTCAGGATCGCCTCGGTCAGTTTGCGCTGAATGTCAGACCATTCGATATCCGACATCCGTCTGCCCGCCAGCGCCTCTACGCCAAAGTTGCAGACCGAACGCCGTACGTGCTCTGCGCCGCGCATATCCAGTTGAGCTTCGTTATTGATGGTGTTGAACAGCCACTGTAGATCGCGCAGTACCCGGCGGCGCAGAGCGCTATGGGTTAGCAGGTTGCTGTTAACCGGCTCCAGCCGCTTCTGGGGCTGATCGTCGGTCAGGCGATCCAACAGCGAGGGCTGCATTTTATCGCGTGAAGCGATCAGCTCCTGATTGCGCCGATGGCGATAGCCGCTGCGCAACAGATCGTCGCTGCCGTGGCGATATGAATCACTCATCGCTGTCATCACCGCCGCGGAAGGTCAGGGTTTCCAGGGTCAGCAGCGGGAATTCGCCGTCGGCGTTCAGCCACACCTTCTGCCCCCGGCCCTGGTAGTGAATCCCCTCTTCATCCAGAGCCTGCCATTCGGTGGCGCGCCCCAGCAGGAAGCGGTCGGCGGCGCCAGGCTCCAGCGGATAGCGGGCCGGGATCTGACACACCTGTTCGCTGCCGTCCACCAGCCGCACCAGGGTATGGCGCCATACCAGATCGATAGCGCCTTCCGGCGCCTGGAAGCGCATCTCTTCAATGGCGCTGAACGGCAGCCAGCAATATTTACCGTTAACGATAAGCTCGCAAACCGGTCCCAGGCGGGCATCACCATCCATCAGCCAGTCAAATTCGCGGGAATCCTGATTCTGCCCGGTGAGCGTGCCGGGATTCGCCTCGGCGCTGTCCAGCGCCGTATTCCGTAGCGCCGCCGCATCGGCGGCCTCCGCCGTCAGGGCGCTCGCCATCTCCTGTAACCAGGGCCACTGGGCTACGGGCATATCTGGCGCGGCCGCACCGGTCATCACCGCCTCGCGCTGCAATTCACCGGTAATGGCCTGCTCCAGCAGGGTCACCGTCGGCTGAGCGGCCGGCTTTAACGCCAGCCAGCTCTTCAACTGAGTGGCGGCACGGGTCCAGTTTCCCGCCAGGCACAGCAGCTGAACAAAGGCGGCGCGCAGGTCGGCATCCGCAGGCCTGGATTTAATGTCGCTTTCTATTTGTGCCAGGGCGTCGGCGAGTGAGTGACCCGCCAGCTGTTGTTCCAGGGTATACATCGTCAAATCTCCTGTTACTTCAGAGTGCGATAAGCGCCCGCCGCCGGATCGCGAAGCGTGGGGTGAAGTTTTTCAATCAGCAGGATGGTCAGTGACTGACCTGCCGGGAGATATCCCGACCAGACCTTACGCACCTCATTCAGGCGCGCCCGCAGTTCGGCGGCGTCTTCAGCCTGGCGGCGACTTATCTCTACCGCCACCGTTCCCTGGCTGTGCCAGCCGCTAACCGGCGTCGACCAGGGCAGAATCATCCAGCTCTGGGGCGAACGTTCATCACTCACCACCAGACGTTCATGGCTGGCGGCACTGATGTTCAGGTTGTTGATGGCAGCCTTTTCGCCAAGCCCGGCCACCGGGTAGCCCTGAATAAAGGCCACCGAGTGACCCGCCATCTGCCCGCGCTGGTTCAGCCATTCACCCTTCTTGCAGTTATCGCCCTGTTCAGGAATAAACAGCGCGCCGTTCTGCGGCCAGAAGGTACGTACCCGGCAGTCGGACTTCAGGCTGAAGGTTTGCGGCTGCGCGCGGGAAGCAGGGGGAGAGAGCGTTTCCGGGTTGGGCGGTGGCGCATCGGCTTCCACCTTCAATGCCCATTTGTCAGACTGACTGGCGCTACCGTCCGCCAGACGCTTACCCGCGCTATCTTCCAGATGCCAGTCAATGCGTTCCATCGCCGGACACTGCCTCGCCAGCAACATGCCCAGGCGTGGCATAAAGGCCTTCAACGCCTCGGGATCTTTCTTACCGCCGGTCACAATGCGCAGCGCCAGGGTATTACCGCACCAGGCGGCGGGTTTTTTGCCTGATACGTTATCGATCCAGACATCCAGTTTCTGGGAAGGGGACTGTACAATGCGATAGTTCATCGCCCAGGTACTGGAAGACGCCACCATCAGGGCCAGCCCCGCAAGCCAAAGTTTCATAAAAGTCCTTGTTAACAGTCAGTCGCGAAGAGGAAAGAACTGCGCCGCATCGCTGAGCGAGTGCAGCAGCGTCGTCTCCTGAGGGGCACCCACCCAGATAGCCACGGCGCTGTAGTTATCCTGTTTGTCCGGGGCCGTTCCGGCATTTTTCTGTAATAGTTGATCCATGAGCGTCAGCCACTCCTGGGGGTTGCTGACCATATTTAGCGACTGCTTCATCTGTACTTCGCTCACCCCGTGCCAGAAGCCATCGGTGCACAGTAAAAAGACATCGCCATCTTCAATGGGCATCACGTCGCTGTAGCTGGCTTCCCGTTCATCCTCCCCCATTCCCAGCGCAAAATAGAGCAGGTTGCTGTTGATGCCTTCGGTCTGATGTCCGGCATCTTTCATCTGCTGAATCAGGCTGTGATCGGTGGTGACGTGAAACAGCCAGCCGCGACGGAACAGATAAAGACGACTGTCTCCCGCGTGGGCCCACCAGGCCAGGTCGTAGTCGCGATCGATAAACAGCGATACCAGAGTCGTTCCCATACGTTGGTGCTCAGGCTCGGCCTTCTGGGCATCGCGAATGGTCTGGTTCGCGTGGTTCACGTAGTCGCGGGTATGCTGGGCATTAAGGTGCTCTTCACCGTCGAAGCGCGACAGAATGGCATCCCGCGCCAGGCGGGCCGCCACATCGCCGCCGGGCGAGCCGGCGATGCCGTCGCACACCACAAAACAGGCCGAACGGTCGCCGATGGTCTCACCGGTCTGATCCTGGTTACTGGCGCGGGCGCCCTGCCGGGAAAGTGAGGCCGTTGTGATATTCATCATTCTCCTTCCGATCCGCTCTGAGAGTCTTTGTACTGATTCACTTCCATGTCGTAAGCGTGCAGGAAGGCTTCGCCGAACAGCGTATGGAAGTCGTCTTCAATTTCACCGGCGGTAGCGCCGTACTGGCGGACAAAATAGTCCCACAGCGCGGCTTTACGGCTGCCGGGCAGTGCCAGGCGTGAGGCGGCCCCTTCACGCTTCGCCTCTTCTTCCAGTTGCTCCGGATTAAAGGATTGCAACATAGAGGCGATAATGGCGCGGATACCGGAGATCATGCCCAACTGGTGGGCCTGGAGGTCGATCAGCGCATCGCGGACCGATTTTTTGGGCTCCATAAAGCCCGGCATACGGGAGCCAAACATCTGCATCAACACGGTTTTACCTGACGGCAGCAGCTTAAAGGGGTTGTTGGCGTCATCAAGGATCATGGTCATATCGGCTTTTACGCCGCGCTTAAGAATCGAGCGCGACGAGAGCAGCGCCACCGTTCCCTGAGAGAACATGCTGAGCATCTGGCCAAGCTGGCGCATATTGTCTCGGTCAAACTGCGGCACCGGCTGCATGTCGCTGAGCCCCATTCCTTCCAGCAGCGCTTCCAGTAGTTCACCCTGCAACACATCGCCGCCGCCAGCGGGAGTTGCCTCTCCCACTTTGCCCGCACGCGGCGCGGCAGAGACGGGATCGATACGCAGGCGACCGCTGGTGCTGGCACTGGCCCGATGCTGAACCGCATGCGGCTCGGGTAGTGGAATATCGTCACGGGCGGCATAAGGCGGTTCCGGCTGCACGGGCGGCTCCTGCGGCGGCTGTGGTTCCGCGCTGGCGGCAACCGGCGGCACAGGCGCAGCGGGCTCTTCGGCAAACAGCGGCGAGTCGCTTAGCGAAGCTAGTGGCATTTCGTCCCGTGCTGGTTCTGGCGTCTCTTCCGGCGCGGGTTCGGGCTCTGGCTCTGGCGCCGTAGCGCTTGCCGGTTCCGGTGCTAAATCATCCGGATGAGTCAGCGGCGTGCCGCCCATCAGACCCAGTGGGTCGTCATGACGGGTACTTTGGCTGGGGCTCTCTTTCGCATTACTACCGCCAAACAGCGCCAGCGGATCGAGTTCGCCATCGGCCGGATCCTGCTCCGGTACTGGCTGACGCCCGGCCTCCGGCTGTTGCAGGGTAGACGGAGTGCCATCTTTCAGGATGCTGTCGCCGCTGAATAACTCTTCCTCGCTGAACAGTTTATCGGTGGCCACAGGCTTCGATTCAAACAGGGGCGCGTCGTCATCGCTGTTAAAGTGAGCCAGCGGATCTTCCGGGTTACGCTCCGGCTCGCTGGGCGCGTGGAAGGGATTTTCCGGCACGCTCTGGGGCTCTGGCGCAGCACGACGGCTGCTGGAGATGCTGTCGGCAATCGAGAATTCCTGCATCAGGCTGTCCCAGATTTCTGTCGGGACTGCCGTTGGCGCGTGCTCTGCGTGTGCGCTCTCTATCGGCGCATCCTGAGGCTGCGGCGCGGGCTGGGGTGGCTGAACCACCGCAGGCTGCGGCGGCGCGCTTTGCGGTACCCCCTGGCGCGGATCGCTCACGGTCAGACGATATTCATCGATACCAATGACATCGCCATCCTGTAATTCGACCTGACGGCCACGCTCCAGTGGAATATCGTTAAGCAGCACCCGGGTCACGTTGCCGCGGTTGGTGATGCGGCATTCTCCGTCTGCGGAAATATGGACGATAGCCTGCAACCGCGAGATAGCGCGATCGCTGTCCGGCAAAACCAGGTTGTTATCGGTACCGCGGCCAATGGTGCCGCCCGGCGCGGAGAATTCAAAGCTGCTCTGGGGCGGCTGATTGCCGGGCTTAAGGGTGGTGATGGTAAATCGCATAGTCTTGTCCTGCCAGGTCGTTATCGACGCTCAAAGGTCGCGGCTCTCGGGGAAAACCGCGGCATTTGAGGAAGGGGAAGGAAAGTGACGTAAAGCCTCTCTCCCGGGCAGGGAGAGAGGGACCACCGGTCAGACGCCCGATTACGCTTCGCGGTTTTCTTTGATGTTCCAGCCAGCGGTGCTTTCAGCGCCTTTACCGCCAGAGGAAGCCTGCTCCCAGTACTGCTGCTTCACTTTTGCGGCCTGGAAAGCGTAGGTCACACCAACGGTGTCGCCGTTTTCCGCGCCGGTGTACTGCACGGAAGTCACCAGCACTTCTTCCAGCGTGATGCGGGAATACTCAACCTGCTGGCCGCCAGCTTTACAGACGGACAGTTCGATTTTGGTGATGTGCTTACCGCTGGCGCAGTGCTTCAGAATCGCCGTGGTGGATTTGTCGATCAGCGCGTTTACGTGCAGGTCGTTAAAGTTTACCTTACCGGTGCCGCCGCCGCCGCCCACGCCCATATTTCCCGGCTGGGATGCGCCCCAGGAGAAAGAGGTAATGTCGGTCCAGCCGCTGTGGTTAGAATCTTTCGACTCTCCCGTCGCACCTTCGACTTTCAGAAACATATCAATAGCCATAATACCTACTCTTTTTTAAGTGACAGTTATTGCTTGTGAAAAGCGTTTTTATGGCAAACGGGAAAGCATGGGGCATAAACCATCCATATTTCACCTCTGCCTCATTCCTGGTTACTGCTGCGAATAGCCAGGCTAAACGGCGGGCTCAATAACAGAGCCCACCGAATTCGAATATCAATATTCAGATGGCGAATTACGCCTCTTTGGTTTTCAGCGACGGCAGTTTAGAAACCAGACGCAGAGAGACGGTCAGCCCTTCCAACTGATAGTGCGGGCGCAGGAAGAAGCGGGCGCTGTAATAGCCCGGATTGTCTTCGATTTCCTGAACCTGAACTTCGGCCGCTGCCAGCGGTTTGCGGGACTTGGTCTCCTGCGAAGAGTTCGCCGGATCGCCATCCACGTAGTTCATCACCCAGTCGTTCAGCCAGCGCTCCATATCTTCACGCTCGCGGAAAGAACCAATCTTGTCGCGCACGATGCACTTCAGGTAATGAGCAAAGCGGCAGCAGGCGAACAGATAAGGCAGACGGGCCGCCAGACGTGCGTTGGCGGTGGCATCCGCATCGTGATACTCCGCCGGCTTTTGCAGGCTCTGGGCGCCGATAAAGGCGGCAAAGTCGGAGTTCTTGCGGTGAACCAGCGGCATGAAGCCGTTTTTCGCCAGTTCCGCCTCGCGACGGTCGCTGATGGCGATCTCGGTGGGGCACTTCATATCCACGCCGCCGTCGTCGCTCGGGAAGGTGTGGCAGGGCAGATCCGCCACGGCACCGCCGGATTCCACACCGCGAATGGAGGTGCACCAGCCGAACTCTTTAAAGGAGCGGTTGATGTTGGCCGCCATGGCGTAGGCCGAGTTGGCCCAGGTGTAGTTGGCGTGGTTAGCGCCATCGGTCTCTTCTTCGAAGTCGAAGCTGTCCACCGGGTTGGTGCGAATGCCGTACGGCAGACGAGCCAGGAAGCGCGGCATCGCCAGCCCCAGATAGCGGGCATCTTCCGATTCACGCAGGCTACGCCAGGCGGCGTATTCGGTGTTCTGGAAGATTTTGGTCAGATCGCGCGGATTCGCCAGCTCCTGCCAGGATTCCATCTGCATTACGTCCGGCGAAGTACCAGCAATAAACGGACAGTGGGCCGCCGCGCCAATACGTGCCATCTCTCCCAGCAGTTCAACATCCTGCGGACCGTGATCGAAGTAATAGTCACCCACCAGACAGCCGAACGGCTCGCCGCCAAACTGGCCATACTCTTCTTCGTAGATTTTTTTGAAGATCGGGCTCTGGTCCCAGCCCACCCCTTTGTAGCGTTTCAGGGTGCGGCCCAGCTCTTTCTTGGAGATGCTCATAAAGCGGATTTTCAGCATCTCGTCGGTTTCGGTGTTGTTGACCAGATAGCTCAGCCCACGCCAGGCGCTTTCCAGCTTCTGGAACTCGTCATGGTGGATAATCTGGTTAACCTGCTGGGAAAGCTTCTCGTCGATACCGGCAATCAGATTCTGAATGGTGCGATAAGTATCGGAAGAGACCGTTACCGTACTTTCCAGCGCCTGTTCGGCCAGGGTTTTGACCGCATTTTCCACCGCCGAGCGTGCCTGGTCGGTCTTGGGTCGGAACTCTTTATTCAGCAGAGAGCTGAACTCATCGGTGCTGAATTCCTGCGCCTGAGCCTGCGAACTCTGCTGTTGTGATGATTTGCTCATAGATTACTCTCCGTTACCTTGCGACGGCTCGTCTTTGTTCGGCATCTGGCTCAGCGCCTTAAGCAGCGTCGGATCTTTCAGCACTTTGGCGATCAGCTCCTCGGCACCGTTTTTGCCGTCCATATAGGTCAGCAGGTTGGAAAGCTGAGTACGGGCCTCCAGCAGCTTGTTGAGCGGCTCGACCTTGCGGGCCACTGCATCCGGCTGGAAATCTTCCATGCTGTCGAAGGTCAGCTCGACGTTCAGCTTGCCGTCGCCGGTCAGGGTGTTATCCACCTGATAAGCCACCCGCGGTTTCAGCGCCTTCATGCGCTCATCGAAGTTATCGATGTCGATCTCCATGAATTTGCGGTCTTCAACGGCAGGCAGCGGGTCGACGGGTTTCCCCACCAGATCCGCCATGACCCCCATAACGAAAGGAAGCTGAATTTTGCGTTCCGCGCCGTAGATCTCCACGTCGTACTCAATCTGTACGCGCGGCGCGCGATTACGGGCGATAAATTTCTGCCCACTGGATTTATTGGTTGGCATGCTGTTCTCCGTCGAATATGCGCGGTGAAGTGTGGCGGCGGCCATTCAGCCGCCATAACGGGCGGACGCGGTTAATCACGGCGTCCAAAGATATTTTCCAGTTGATTGACGCCGTCGGGCGCCAGGTCGCGGATAATGTCCATAAAATCCTTCTCAATCAGCCGCTGGACCCGCTCAATCATCAGCGGAGCCGGGTGGCTGGGTTCGTGACGGGCAAAGTACTGTTTAACCTTTTCCAGCATCAGTTGGGCATCGTCGCGAGTCGCCAGCGATACGCTGCGCCAGTCCGCAACCGGTGCCAATGCGGCAGGCGCCGCCGTCGGTTCACTGACCTGCGAGACACTCTGTTCCGGGGAAGGTGCAGCGGAATGATTGCCCTGACAGAGGGCGATTACCGTGCCGATAATCTTCTGTTGCTCTTCCATTTCCGGTACGCCCCCCTGCCCCAACTGTTCGACCAGGTACTGACGCAGGGTTTCCAGACGCTGGTGGATCAACTGCAAGGCCTCAACGCCCGGCTGACCGCCACGCGCCAGCTCTTCTTCCAGCCGCGGCCGACCGCCCGGATACTCCGGGCATTCGGTACGGCTGCCGTCGAGCAGCGCCAGCGCGTCGCGTAGCGTTAATACGTCGCTACCGGCACTCAGCAACACCGACTGACGCAGCGCCGCCGACAGTGCCGAGCGATCGCCCAGCGAGGCCAGCGCGCTGATGCGGTAGAAAGGATCCTCTTCGCCATCATCAATCATTAGCGGATAAAGCTCGCGCCACCACTGCGTGATGGAACGTTCAATCAGTAGCAGGCCATCGGCATAACCTTCCAGTCCGCGACGTCGGGTCCAGGCATGGGTCAATGCCAGCATCACGCGCAGATCTTTGGTGCGTGCCAGCAGTGAGGTCGCCAGTTTTTCCACCCGGCTCCAGTCCGCAGGCTCAGCCGGAATAATGGTGTCGCCGAACTGCTGTTCCGCCTTCCCCTTACCGGCCTGCTCCATCGCCATAAAGTCGGCGTCGTACTCCAGGTTTTCGCCGCACGGTTGCGATTCGCTAACCGGCGCCAGGAAATCGTCAATATTCATGGCACAACCTATTCAAACATCGGCGGATAAAGCCCGTGGCGTCCCGGTCGGGCACCGCCTGCGGGGTCAAACAGCAGCGAAAAAAGCTGCGCGGTAAAATTGCCGCTGTGAACGTGGGTGTAGAGCGGATAACCGTCGCTGCGGTTGGTCCACCAGAAGCTGGTCTGACGCTGGGGATCGAAACAGTCAGCCGCCTGACGCCAGCTCAGGGTCGCCGGAGCATCGTCGTAGCCGATCACATCCAGAATGTCGGAGCGCTGCTCTTCCGACGGCAGTTGGGGTGCCGGGATCGACAACAGCGCCTCATCTAACTGGCTGGTGGAGTAGCCGTTGCGTACCGCGTGCAGTAGCGTGCGGCCCAACTGGCGATACCACTCTTCCGCCAGCGCCAGCTGCTGCGGCGACCACTCCGCCGGGTTAAAGGCGCAAAGCGCGCAAATGGGATACTGGCGCCCCACGCTGTCGCGACCGGGGAGCAGGCAGCCCATCTGCACCTGCTGACCGCCAAGCATCGGCGGCACCACAAAATTCCACACCGGCGCGCTACCAAAGCGCTGCTCGCCGTTGTTGCGCTGTTCCTCTTCCTGCCAGTTCAGCAGACCCACCTGGAACCAGTGGGACCACTGACGTTGCAGGGCGTCGGGGAACCGGCGCTGTAAAAAGTCACCGGCACTGGGTAATTTCCCGTACCAGCTAATCGCAGGGTAGTGACTCATTCTCCTGTCCTTGTCGTTATGGGCATGAGAAGCCAGGCAACCGGAAAGGGTTACGAATACTGTTAGGCGTAAATTCCAGGGACACATGGTGCCCGTCGACCGTAAAGCTGGCCCTGCGGCTCAGATTGTTGCTACCGGCCGACTGGCGCGCCTGGTCGAAGAAGCGGTTAAGCGCCCAGGGACCGTTGGTGACCAGAGTGGCCGTGGTGCCGTCCGCCAGTCCCAACTGCATCCGCACCTGGTTGCTGCCGCCTGGCCCGGGCCAGCTCACCAGGCGTGAAGCCTGAGGGCCATGGCTGTACTGCAACTGCTGACCGTCCACGTCCAGGGTCATATTCAGCACATTGTTGTCCATCTCCAGGGTACGTACCGTCACCCGGAATGAAGGGCTGGTGGCGTTACCGGCAAAGAAGGCATCGCGAATGTGCTGCGCCTGCTGGAAGGGGCGCAGCAGTCCTTCGCTCCCCGGCAGGGTTTTACCGTCAATGCCCGGCATAAAGCGCCAACTGGAGCGGGTGGTGTCCACCTTGTTGGCCAGGTTATCCCGGAAGAAACTGTCCATCATCCCGCTGCCCGGCGCGAACATCTTCGCCAGATCGTCCGGCGTCACTTCGCTGCGCGCCGAGCGCACCAGCGGATAACGACCGGCGATGGCCTGACGACAGAAGCCGCCCACCTCCACGTTCACCCGCTTGCGCATGTTTTCCAGCTCGCGGCGCTGGGTGTCGCTGCTGGCGCCCACGGCCATGCCGCTAAACATGGTTTTAAGGCTCCCGGGCAGGCGCCCGGCGCTGGCCTGAAGCCGGCTGATGGCCTCGCCGCCCGGGGCAGGCATGCCGCTGTTGGCGGCATCCTGTACCGAGGTCAGATAGCGGTACAGCTCATCAAGCTGACGCAGGAAATCATCCAGCACGATAGTTTTGCCGCCTTTCTCCAGCGGCTGGGCCAGTTCGATAATGGGCGCATAGTGATCGGTGACCAGTTGCTCAGGCGTCTGAGCGGTGGCGGCCCCCTGTGCCGTATCGCCATCGCTGTGGAACAACGCTTCCAGCGTTTGCGTGGCCTTACTGCTCTTCTGCTCCGCATCGGCCTGCCCCTCAACCGCAGGCGCGTTGCGCGACAGGGTCAGCACCTTACTGAGGTTAATTACCATCCGGCGCAGCGGTGAGTTGCTGCCGGAAAGCAGCCGCGTGGTGTTAATACGCTGGGAAAGATCGGCGCTGTTATTCAGTTGCAGATCGGCCAGGTAGCCGTCCCAGTGGGCGATGAAGTCGCGCATATAGAGCTGACGCACCGCGTTGTCGGTCTGCTGTTTGTATTCCTGCGGGCCGCTTACGCCCAGTACCCAGGCATCGTCATCGTGCAGATCGGCGGCGACACTGGCTATCTGTCCGTTAAAGTGATTCCAGTAACCGTCCGGCGTGTAGAGCCCCGGTACGCCATCACTGACCGACTGTCCGCTTTTACGGGAAAAGACCAGTTCGCTCTGGGGACCGCCCAGGGTCGCCAGCGAGACCGGCTTTAGCCCGTCATCGCGTTCCAGCAGGCGCTTGAGTCGGCCATACACCCGGGTCGCCAGTGGATTCTGGTTGATAAGCTGCCGTTCTCTGGCGATCAGCGCTTCGTCTTTTTCCCATGGCGAGGACTGAATCTGCGGCTCCAGCAACTGACGCAGATGCTCAGAAAGCTGCGCCAGCTGTTCACGGGTAATGTTCTGCGGCAGGTTGCGTTGCAGATTCAGCATCACCCAGGAGTGCAGGAATTTGCCGTCGTAGTGCTTCGGCTGGTAGAGCATCTGATACGCCTTCAGCGCTTCATAGCTGTACTCCACGTCGCTGCCGTCGTCGCTGCGCAGCCAGCCGGTGATGCGCTGGGCCACTTCCGGCATCAGCATCTGCTGTAGCGCTTTCTGGTAGAGCGATTGCGAAGCGTCGCTGACGTCGAAACCGCGATACAGCCCCATACGGCGCGCCAGCGGCGGATCCTTAACATCAAAGGCATCGCTGTTCGGCAAGGTGACCAGGCCGTTAAGCAGCGGCAGCATGGAATAGAGATCGCGCTGATTCTGCTGTTGCAGATCCCGGCTCTGTTGTTCAATACCCGGAACTTTGGCATCCACCTCATTCAGGTAGCTGCGGTTTTTGCCATAGCTAATCAGCCACAGGGTGCCCAGAATCACCAGCAGCGCCAGCAAGGCCGCATAACCGGACCAGAGCAGCGCACGGCTGCGCAGCTCCCACCAGCGGTTATGGCCGGCAATTCCCGCTTCACGGAAGATAACGTTGTGCAGCAGGTTCTTAATAAAGAAGCTCTGACCTTTGGCGCCGGGGATCGGCGCCTCTTTGCTCACCGAATCCCAGTCACCGCCGTTATCGCCATCGGTGGGCAGCGACAGCGCTCGATTAAGGTTGCCCATCACCCGATCGAACGGCAGCCCTTCCTGAGTACCGCTGGCGAAATAGATACCGCGCGGTGAAAACTGGGTTTCGAAGTTAGAACGGGCGAATACCGTGCCCAGAAAATCGGTCAACAGCGGACGCAGCGCCGCAAACTCCTGAGGGAACAGATAGCTGTTGGCCCGGGCCTGAGAGTCGTTTTCATTCAGCAGGGTATCCGGCAGTCCGGCTTCCAGCCGCTGCTGTAACAGGGCGTATTCCTGATGCAGCGCTCCCATCACATCAAAACCTGCCTGCTTTGACTGTTCCCAGGGGAAGGTAAAGCCCCAGATCTGATCGCGCTGCGCTTTATCAAAGCTGGCGAAGTAGTCGCGGAACCCTTTCAGAAGGTCCGACTTGGTAACCAGCACATACACCGGAAAACGAATGCCGAGCTGCTCATGCAGTTCCGCCAGACGCTGGCGCATGCTGACCGCTTGCTGTTCCCGGGCTTCCGGCGACAGCGTCAGGAGATCGCTAACGCTGACGGTAACAATCACGCCGTTAATCGGCTGGCGGCGGCGATATTTACGCAGCAGGCCGACAAAATCGAGCCATTCTCCGGCATCCCGCTCCTGCTCGCTCTCCTGGGTGGTATAGCGCCCGGCGGTATCCAGCAGCACGGCTTCATTGGTAAACCACCAGTCGCAGTTGCGGGTGCCGCCGATACCACGCAGCGCGGTACGGCCAAAGCGGTCCGCCAGCGGGAACTGGAGCCCGGAATTAACCAGCGCCGTGGTTTTACCGGAGCCCGGCGCCCCGATAATGACATACCAGGGGAGCTGATAAAGATACTGACTGCTAAAGCGCTGCGACCAGAGTGCGCTGCGCTTCTCTTTCTGGCTGAAGTGGGCCTTTTTCAGAACCTGGGCGGCTTCATCAAAGCGATCGGCCAGGATCCCCTCTTCGTTGTTGAGGCGCTTGCGATCCGAGCCATCCTCCCCTTCCGGGGCGGCTTTGCCACTGTTGAGGTTATCCACCAGCTTGCGGTTAAGCCAGGCGTTGTATAACCGCGGCACCAGATGGCTGTGGATCCAGATCAGATAGATCAGCCCGATGCTGATCACCCGGTTCTGCGTGGATTCCAGGGGGCGGGTGTCGGCAATAGACATCAGCGGCCCAATCATCCAGATGACCGCCGCCACCGCAGTGGCCCCCAGGAATCCCCAGAGCAGGCGGTTGGTCAGAATTGCGATGAGTGTATTCAGCATGCTTAGTTTCCTTGCGACATCCCGTTCAACTCCGCCTGGGTAGTGCCCGGCGCGACCAGCAGCGTGATCTCCACGCGGCGGTTAAGGGCGCGGTTTGCCGCCGAATTATTCGGCGCAACGGGATCCATTTCGCCCCGGCCTTCCGCCTTGACGCGGTCCGGCTGCGTGAGATGTTTGCGTAACATGCTCTGTACCGATTCGGCGCGGGCCAGGGAAAGTTCGTAGTTCGATGCAAAGCGGGCGCTGCGGATTGGCACGTTATCGCTGTAACCGATCACCAGAATCCGGCCGCTGACGTTATTCATCGCCTGAGCGACGCGGTTGATGACCGCTTCGTAGCGATCGCGCACCACGGTAGAGGCGGAAGCGAACAGGCCATCCCCTTTCAGAATTACCACGCTGCGATCGGCCTCGTCGCGGACCGCCACCAGCCCCTCTTCGATTTCCGGACGCAGGAAACCGCGCAGATCCAGCACCGCAGGGAGCGGCTCTGCGGGCTTCTGAATTTTGGTTTCCGGTAGCGGCGTTTGATAGATTTTCGCCAGCACCGGACTGGTGGCATCGCCCAGACGCCAGTTGAGGATGATGTAGAACAGACAGGCCAGGAATCCCGCCAGCGCCGCGCAGGCCCACAGCGGTACCGCCGGGCGCCACAGCTTGCTCATGACCGGCTGATCTTCCGGATGTGGAGAGAGGGGGGGCGGGTAGCTGCCACGTACGCCGCGAATCATCTGCCCCAGCCGCTGCTTGATGGTGTCCAGTTGGGTACGGCCGTTATCCATCACCCGGTAGCGTCCCTCAAAGCCCAGCAGCAGGCAGAAGTTAATCAGCTCCAGCAGCTCGACGTGCTGGCGTGGGTTCTGAGACAGACGCGCCAGTAGCTGGAAGAACTTTTCGCCGCCCCAGGTTTCATTATGAAAGGTCACCAGCAGACCGCTGCCGGACCAGATGCCGCGACTTCCCCACGGCGTCAGTGAAGCCGCCTCATCCAGGGCAGTGCACAGGCAATAGCGGGCGCCGACGATGGCTTCATAGCTCAGCCCCGCCTTCTGGCAACGCACTTCAAAGCGACGAATTTCATCGATCAGGCGCTGGCGCAGACCGCTCTGGTCGTCGTGAGACACCGAATGGCGAATCTGCGAAATCGCATTGAGCAGCGGGTTGGCGGCAGAAACCAGTGGATTGGTACCGCCTGCCCCGGAAAAGTCGGCATCGCTGCCGTTAACCTGGTGTTCCTGCATAAAGGCTCTTTCTCGTTACTCTTTCGGGCCGCGAATTGCCCAAAATTCCATATCCAGGCCCGGGAATTCCCCGGCCAGATGCAGTGCGAAGGCGCCGGATTTCTCCATCTCTTTCCAGAGCTCGCCCCCTTTTTCCAGCTCGAAATAGCTATAGCCGGCATGCCAGGGGATCTGCGGCGGCGCAACCGGCATGGTTCGCAGCACCATGCCAGGCAGTTGAAGCTGTACCAGATCGCGAATTTTGGTGACCGGTGCCACCTTCATCTGTGCCGGAAAGTGGCTCTGGAGCGTATCGCCCGGTACGCTGGCCTTGACCGCCAGCACAAAGCCAAAGTCGCGAACCATGTTGCTGTCCGGTACTGTGGCGACGTTCAGGCCGTGAGTACGTTCCACCAGCGGGATCTGGATGGCGCTCTCTTCCATCACCAGAGAGAGGGACTGGCGCAGCATTAGCATCAGCTTGCCGAAGCAGCCCGCCAAATCGTCATGGTCATAAGCCGGCAGTACGGCATCTGGCATACGCTGTGGTCCCCAGGAGGTGAGCTCGGTGGCAAAAGCCAGCCAGTCACGCCACAGTGATTCGGGATGCAGCAGTGGTAGCGCTTTCAGATGGCTGACCAGCCCGATATGGTGATTCACCAACGCCAGCAGCGAGAACTCCACCATCTCGGAAGTATTGAAGCGCCCGGGTTTGCGCAGGCGCAGGCCAATTTGCTGGCTGCGCTGTTGCAGTAGCCCCTGCATATCGTTGAGCAGGCCGTAAAGCTGGCCATTATTGATGGCGTTAAGAGTGGGAGGAATGTAGCCAGTGTCCAGACGAACCTGGTTGTCGTTGCGCTTTTCAATGACCTGCGCAACGCCAATAGCCGTCCATTCCGGGCTAAGTTCCTCTTCCAGCATCAATCGCAGACGCTGACGACCGAACTGTAGCGCCGCCGGACCAACGGAAAGTGCGTTATCGTCATCCACCTCTTCTTCAAAGGTGACATAGCGCGCCAGCGAGTCCGGCGCATCGCTAAAAATTACCTCTTCCCGGCCGCCGCGACGGGCAGGCAGCGCCAGCACCACGCGGGCGTTACTCAGATTATCCGGGATCTCGAGCGGTACGGGGCCCAGCCGGGCTTCGCGAAAAGAAAAGGGCGTGCCGTCCGGCAGAATACCGCTGGCGGTGCTAAGAGCTACACAGCCCTGGCGCAGCATCGCCTCGTCGAATTCCATATCGAGAAAGCCCCACAGCCAGGGACGCTGTACGCCGCCCCACTCCCTGATCTGGTTTTGCAGGAAGCTTTCGGCACGCTGAAAGTGGTGAGGGCGCAGGAACATGCCTTCCGTCCAGACCACCTTTTCTGCTTTATTCATACTGATTTCCTGTCGGGAGAGCCATTACTTATCAACGACCCGAATACCGTTGATATCAAGGAAAAGGCTGGCCTGGAGCTCGTCGGAGGACCATGACCAGAAACTGCTGTCATCGGGAGAAGGAAGCGGTAGCGAGATGCGCCATTTTTTTCCGTCCAGCTGCTGATACTCCGCCACGATGCCGATATAGCGTGCCTCGGGCGAACTACGCCCGGTCAGGACTTTATTAAGCTGTCCTGGCATCAGGAAGAATTCGTCGCTGTTCAGCAGGCTACCCGCCAGCGCTTTCGAATCACCGTTCTGCAATGACCAGAAGTCGGCGGACATAAAGCCAGCGTCGGATTTCAGCAACAGCACCCTGACCTTAAGCGGTGCGGCATTGTTAATCTGCGGATGAGCACGGAATGTCAGGCGATAGGAGGGAGCATCGCTGTGTGTCGATGAACTACAGCCGCTTATCAGGGCAAAAACGGCCAGAAAAAGCGCCAGCCAGACGTGGCGCAATAAATCGCTTCTCATCATAAGGCATCGCTCAAGGTCAACAGAACAGAGTTAGTCGATAATCCAGGTACCGCTATCCGCATTGCGGCAAGCGGTGCTGCTGCTGCCTACGTCGACGCAGTTATTTTGCTTCACCGGTTTCGGTGCGGCACGACGCGCCGGGCGCGGACGTCGGATGGTTTGCTCATAGCGTTCGCTGGGCACCACCGAGCGCAGAGGCACATAGCCAATCATTTCGCCTCTACCGCGCTCGGCAACGGCCATCCAGAAGTTCTCTGCCTGGCCCAGGATGTTATAGGTGGCGCCGCTTTGTAGACGGCGGATCTCCGTACCGCCAAAGCCCGGCGTACTCATAACTGCAGCACCATACAGCGCCCGGTACTCTTTATTAATGGGTTTAAATTCCCTGGGTGGCACAACCGCATGGCGGTGAGTCAGCGTTGTGCCGTTTACTTCCGACGAGACAATCGTATCGTCTGTGATGGAGGGCGCTGGCGCTGGCGCCTGACAACCCGATATTGCTGTAACAACCAAACAAGTTAGGATGATTCTCATCTTCATTATTTTTTCCACTACAGGTTACATTTTTATTTGATTATCAAAGGGAAATAACATGTTGTTATTTTCGTGACAGGCACTGAAATGCATATTTTCAGACAGATGAGTGGGTTCTCCACTCCCTGATATTTGTAGGGTTAAGGCATAGCTACCGCAGGGGTTTTACACCGCAAAACCCTATGGTTATTTTATTGTTAAAAAGTTTTTTCAAGATTTTACATGACAGAGAATACAATTCAATCCCATTGATACATGCCCAACAATCGGAAAAATTCAGCTAAACAGTCTGATTATTTAAGTAACCTTACGTTTTAAAAAAGAAAAACCCCCAAACACATATCCATACAAAAATAGAGGATTCAGTTAAATCCTATAAGAAATAACTTTTTTGCACTGGGTAATAATTAGAATATGAACTTTGTTGACTATTGTTTGCGCAGAAAAAAATCGAAAAATTAGCGAAGCGCACCTTTAGTCACGCCATTAACGACGGAACCCGGTATAGCCTGGCAGGAAGTGATAACAGGTCATTCATGCAATAAAAAGACAGGAAATACTTATGATAAAAAACAGGAAGGAAAGTATAAAAATTGAATAAAAACATAAAAATAGTGCAATCACATCATTAAAAAAACTTATCAATAAAGCCTTCTACAAAAAATCTCAATCGAGGATTTCACCGTAACTCGTTACCCTGCGCCGCAACAGTGACGGAGAACGCAATGCTGCTACACATTCTTTACCTTATTGGAATAACCGCGGAAGCCATGACGGGCGCGTTGGCTGCAGGCCGCCGCCGCATGGATACCTTCGGGGTCATTATTATTGCAACAGCCACCGCCCTGGGCGGCGGCTCGGTACGCGATCTCCTGCTGGGCCATTACCCTCTTGGCTGGGTAAAGCATCCGGAATATGTGGTTATTGTGGCAATAGCCGCAGTTGTGACCACCATTCTGGCCCCGGTGATGCCGCACCTGCGACGCCTGTTTCTGGTGCTCGATGCCCTGGGCCTGGTGGTGTTTTCCATTATCGGCGCTCAAATCGCGCTGGATATGGGGGAAGGGCCCGTTATCGCCGCCATCGCCGCAGTCATTACCGGCGTTTTTGGCGGCGTACTGCGCGACATGTTCTGTAAACGCATTCCTCTGGTATTCCAGAAAGAGCTGTACGCCGGTATCTCCTTCGCTTCCGCCGTACTTTATATTGCTCTGCAACATCTGGTCACCAGTCAGGATACGGTTGTGATCGCCACCCTGCTGTTCGGCTTTACCGCCCGCCTGCTGGCACTGCGCTTTCGGTTGGGGTTGCCGGTGTTTCACTATAATCATTCGTCCCATTAACGGCCTTGCTCATATCGGCAAAGGCCTCAACCCCCTGACGAGTAAGCCAGTCCACTATCATCATCACATCCGGGTGATGGATAAAATCCATCAGCGCTCTGGCACGTACCGCCCCTACCCCGGGCAGGCGACGCCACTCCAGTTCATTCCAGCTCATGAGCTGTGGCCAGCGGACCTCCGCCAGCGAAAGCGAGGCCTGTTCAGGCAAAGGAAGTCCCAGCGCCTTTATCCAGCGCGGCAAAGGCATACGGCGGGTTAAATTAAAGCGATGCCAGAGCGCCGCGGCACGCTGTGGCGAAAAACCCGGCGTCAGACGCAGCGCCTGCGGCGATAGCGCCAGCCAGCTAAATGGATGTTCAAAGCGGTGTGTCTGTAGCAGTTGCCGCCAGCCTGACGGCCCCAGACCGGTAATATCCAGAGCCTGACGCTGACCCAGCCAGATCAGGCGCGCCAGGAACTGCTCCCGGCAGACCGCAGTATCCCGAAAGCAGTCGAGGGTTCCCCCCTCATTCGGCAATGGGGAAGCATCGGTCTGACACACCGCACGCCAGGCTACCTCATCCAGCCGAGGAATGCCCAACCCCGCCAGACTCAGGCTAATCAGATCCCCTGGGCCGACATCTAACTGTCGCCAGCGCTTCACGGAACCGATATTGACCCTGGTGACGCGCTTATCGCCCAGCATCACCGGCTCCAGAGCCAGAACCACCGCCACTCTGCCGGTGCGGCCAGTCTGGAACAGCACTTTTTTAACCGATGCGACCTGAAGCTGAGGCGGATATTTCCATGCCGCGATCCAGCTCCCCTGCCCCGGGCGCCAGGCAGCAGATGGCGGCACCCGTTCACTGCGAATCACGATACCATCGGTCACAAAGGGTAGCGGCTGATTGAGCCAGCGGTCACGTAACCTGACCACCTGAGTGGCATCGCTGACCGGCTCAGACCAGTCACGCGTCAGGGTAAAGCCTGCGCCAGCCAGTATCTCTAACTGCTCCTGCATCCGGACTGGACCATCCGGCCAGGCCCAGATAAAGAGTCCTAACCGCCGGTAGATATCGGACTGCGGTTTTTTCCGCATCATGGCGCCCGCGACTGTCGCACGCGCATTCATCCCGCCATCGCGCCCCTGGATATGCCCGTCACGCTTCAGAAATATCTCTCCCTGCAGCACGCTGTCTGCCAGGGGGGCTGGCACATGCTGAGGAATGGCGGGAATGAGCCTGGCTTTCTCCGTCCAGTCCTCGCCTTGCAGTCCATCGCCCCGGCTGATCGCCTGTTCAAACCGCCCGCCACGATACACCAGGGTCACGGCGACGCCGTCCACTTTCGGCTGAACCCAAAGAGCCCCTTTGTCGCGCATCCACGCCGTCAACGCCATTACATCACGCAGTTTCGCCACCCCCGTATGGGCAACGGGGTGCTCGCGATTCCCCCGCCCCGGCAAACGGCGTTCATCCCGCGGCGGTTCCCCCGCACAGCGGCGCCAACGCGCCAGGCGTTCGCTAAGACGATCGTACAATGCGTCGCTTATCTGGCTTTCGCCCTGCTGATGATAAGCGCGATCCCATAACGCGATTTTCTGCGCCAGCCGCCCGGTTTCCTGCCGTAACTGACCGGCAGACCAGGCCGGACATTCCGCCAGCGCCGCGAAACTCACCAACCATAACAACACACATTTCCACATCCTTCCCTCCCCCTCCGTGGTGTTTCGGGCCAACACTAGCGCTGACCGATAACCGCTCCCAGCGCCAGGGTTTGATTATTCGGGAAAGATTCCAGGCTTATTTCGCTGTTGCATAACGCCAGCATAAAAACAGGAAAACGGTTCGCAATGGTGAACAAAACGCCAGGAAAGATGTGACAAAAGCTACGTCAGGCCGCGGCGACGTGTATAATAGGCGGGTATAAACACTCCATTTATACATATCTAAGTAAAGAATTCATGGTTCAGGGCACGCTCTATATTGTTTCCGCGCCCAGCGGTGCGGGTAAATCCAGCCTGATTCAGGCTCTGTTGAAAACGCAACCGCTGTACGATACTCAGGTTTCCGTCTCACACACTACGCGCGCGGCTCGCCCCGGCGAGGTGCACGGCGAGCATTACTTCTTCACAGACAGAGAAGAGTTTCAGCAAATGATCGCCCGGGATGCTTTCCTGGAGCACGCGGAAGTGTTCGGCAATTATTACGGCACCTCGCGCGAAACTATCGAGCAGGTGCTGGCTACCGGAGTGGATATCTTTCTGGATATCGACTGGCAGGGAGCCCAGCAGATTCGCAACAGGATGCCGCAGGCGCGCAGCATCTTTATTTTGCCTCCCTCGAAAGAGGAGCTGGATCGCCGCCTGCGTGGCCGCGGGCAGGATAGCGAAGAGGTCATCTCCCGCCGTATGGCGCTGGCGGTAGCGGAAATGAGCCACTACGCCGAATATGATTACCTGATCGTCAACGACGATTTCGATACCGCGCTGAACGATCTGAAGACCATTATTCGCGCAGAGCGTCTGCGCATGGGTCGTCAGAAACAGCGACATGACGCTTTAATCACCAAACTATTGGCAGACTGAGCCTGGTTTTCGTATCATGCCCAGTCATTTCTTCACCTGTGGAGCATTTTAAATATGGCACGCGTAACTGTTCAGGACGCTGTAGAGAAAATTGGTAACCGTTTTGACCTGGTACTGGTCGCCGCGCGTCGCGCTCGTCAGATGCAGGTAGGCGGCAAAGATCCGCTGGTACCGGAAGAAAACGATAAAACGACCGTTATCGCACTGCGCGAAATCGAAGAAGGTCTGATCAATAATCAGATCCTTGATGTGCGCGAGCGCCAGGAGCAGCAGGAGCAGGAAGCCGCTGAAATCCAGGCCGTCACCGCTATTGCCGAAGGCCGTCGTTAATTCACATAGCGGGTAACCTTTGTATCTGTTCGAAAGCCTGAATCAGCTGATTCAAAACTATCTGCCTGCAGACCAGATTAAGCGTCTGCAACAGGCTTATTTAGTTGCGCGTGATGCTCACGAGGGCCAGACACGTTCAAGCGGCGAACCCTATATCACTCACCCGGTAGCGGTGGCCTGCATTCTGGCCGAGATGAAACTCGACTATGAAACGCTCATGGCCGCCCTGCTGCATGATGTGATTGAAGATACCCCCGCCACCTACCAGGATATGGAACAGCTGTTCGGCAAAAGCGTTGCCGAACTGGTGGAAGGGGTTTCTAAGCTGGATAAGCTTAAATTCCGCGACAAAAAAGAGGCCCAGGCGGAAAACTTCCGCAAAATGATTATGGCGATGGTGCAAGACATCCGCGTCATTCTGATTAAACTGGCCGACCGCACCCACAATATGCGGACCCTGGGCGCCCTGCGTCCGGATAAACGGCGCCGCATCGCCCGGGAAACACTGGAGATCTACAGCCCTCTGGCCCATCGTCTGGGTATTCATAACCTGAAGACCGAGCTGGAAGAGCTGGGATTTGAAGCCCTTTATCCCAACCGCTATCGCGTCATTAAAGAAGTCGTTAAAGCAGCGCGCGGGAACCGTAAAGAGATGATTCAAAAAATCCTCTCGGAAATTGAAGGGCGGCTCCAGGAAGCGGGAATTCCCTGTCGCGTTAGCGGTCGTGAGAAGCATCTGTATTCGATCTACTGCAAAATGGTGCTGAAAGAGCAGCGTTTTCACTCGATCATGGATATTTATGCCTTCCGCGTGATCGTGAAAGATGTCGATACCTGTTACCGGGTTCTGGGGCAGATGCATAGCCTGTATAAGCCACGCCCTGGCCGGGTAAAAGACTATATCGCCATTCCCAAGGCCAACGGCTATCAGTCGCTGCACACTTCGATGATCGGGCCGCACGGCGTGCCGGTGGAAGTGCAGATCCGTACCGAAGATATGGATCAGATGGCCGAGATGGGGGTTGCCGCCCACTGGGCCTATAAAGAGCAGGGCGAAAGCAGCACCACCGCGCAGATCCGCGCCCAGCGCTGGATGCAAAGCCTGCTGGAACTTCAGCAGAGCGCCGGTAGCTCATTTGAATTTATCGAGAGCGTAAAATCCGATCTGTTCCCGGATGAGATTTACGTTTTCACACCCGAAGGACGCATCGTCGAACTGCCTACCGGCGCCACGCCGGTGGATTTTGCCTACGCGGTACATACCGATATCGGTCATGCCTGCGTCGGCGCCCGCGTCGACAGACAGCCCTACCCGCTTTCCCAGCCGCTGGCCAGCGGCCAGACCGTCGAAATTATCACCGCGCCTGGCGCCCGCCCCAATGCCGCATGGCTTAACTTTGTGGTGAGCTCGAAAGCCCGGGCGCGCATCCGTCAGATGCTGAAGAATCTCAAGCGTGATGACTCCGTCAGCCTGGGGCGTCGCCTGCTGAATCACGCGCTGGGCGGTAGCCGTAAACTGGCAGAAATCCCTCAGCAGGATATCCAGCGCGAGCTGGATCGCATGAAGCTCGGCTCTCTTGACGATCTGCTGGCGGAAATCGGTCTGGGTAACGCCATGAGCGTCGTCGTCGCCAAAAACCTTCTACAGGGCGAAACTTCTTCCGAGCAAGGTACGGCCACTAATCACCATCACCTGCCGATCAAAGGCGCCGATGGCGTGCTGATCACCTTCGCCAAGTGCTGTCGCCCCATTCCTGGCGATCCCATTGTGGCACACGTGAGTCCAGGTAAAGGGCTGGTTATCCATCATGAATCCTGCCGTAATATTCGCGGCTACCAGAAAGAGCCAGAGAAGTTTATGGCGGTCGAGTGGGATAAAGAGACCGAGCAGGAATTCATTACTGAAATTAAGGTGGATATGTTTAACCACCAGGGCGCACTGGCCAACCTGACGGCCTCGATTAACACGGCTGGTTCGAATATTCAGAGTCTGAATACGGAAGAAAAAGACGGTCGTGTCTACACCGCCTTTATCCGCCTGACGGCCCGCGACCGTATCCATCTGGCAAACATTATGCGTAAGATTCGCGTAATGCCGGATGTGATAAAAGTCACCCGCAACAGAAACTAATCATGAACCTGCAGCGCCACGCCCGAATCCGCGAGATGCTGGCCCGTCGCCAGACCGACCTGACGGTGTGTATGGAGCAGGTACATAAACCCCATAACGTCTCTGCCATTATCCGTACCGCAGATGCCGTTGGTGTACATGAGGTCCATGCGATCTGGCCGGGCAATCGCCTCCGCACCATGTATTCCTCCGCCGCAGGTAGCAACAGTTGGGTGCAGGTGAAGACCCATCCCACTATCGACGATGCGGTTGTGCATCTGAAACAGCAGGGCATGCAGATTCTGGCGACTCATCTTTCCGATAGCGCCGTCGATTTTCGTGAAATCGACTATACCCGCCCCACCTGTATTCTGATGGGGCAGGAGAAAACCGGCATCACTCAGGAAGCGCTGGACCTGGCCGATTGCGACATCATTATTCCGATGATCGGTATGGTGCAGTCACTGAATGTTTCCGTCGCATCGGCCCTGATTCTTTATGAAGCGCAGCGTCAGCGCCAGAATGCCGGCATGTACCAGCGGCACAACAGCATGCTGCCCGATGCCGATCAGCAGCGCCTGTTGTTCGAAGGAGGGTTCCCGGTGCTGGCGAAAGTGGCAAAGCGTAAAGGATTACCCTACCCTCACATTACCGACAGCGGCGAAATTGATGCTGAGCCTGGTTGGTGGGCCGCTATGCAGGCGGCAGGGTGAGCCATGAAAGGCCGACTTCTTGACGCCGTTCCACTCCATTCGCTGACTGGCGTTGGCGCCAGTCAGAGTGAGAAGCTGGCGAAGATTGGCTTGTACAACGTCCAAGATTTGCTGCTGCATCTGCCGCTGCGCTATGAAGACCGCACCCGACTTTACCCCATTGGCGAACTTCTGCCCGGCGTCTATGCCTCGGTGGAAGGCGAAGTCCTGAATAGCAGCATTACCTTTGGTCGACGCCGTATGCTGGTCTGCCAGATAAGCGACGGCAGCGGCATACTTACCCTGCGCTTCTTCAACTTTAACGCGGCCATGAAAAACAGTCTGGCCCCCGGCCGGCGAGTACAGGCCTGGGGTGAGGCGAAGCGCGGGCAACACGGCGCCGAGATGATCCACCCGGAATATCGCATTCAGGGGGAACAGGGAACGCCCGAACTGCAGGAGACGCTCACACCGGTTTACCCCACCACCGAAGGAGTGCGCCAGGCCACGCTGCGCAAACTCACGGACCAGGCACTGGATTTGCTGGAAAGCTGCGCCATTGCCGAACTGCTGCCGCCAGAGCTGGCCTCTGGCATGATGAGTCTGCCGGATGCGCTACGTACGCTGCACCGGCCACCGCCATCGCTGCAGCTCAGCGATCTGGAAAGCGGTAAACATCCGGCCCAGCGCCGCCTGATTCTGGAAGAGTTACTGGCCCATAACCTCAGCATGCTGGCGTTACGTGCTGGCGCCAGACGGTATCTGGCCCGCCCCCTGGAAGCGCAGGACAATCTGAAAAATGCCCTTCTGACCGCACTGCCTTTTAAACCCACCGGCGCCCAGCAGCGCGTGGTGGCGGATGTCGAGCGCGATATGGCCCTGGATTCCCCGATGATGCGCCTGGTCCAGGGCGATGTTGGCTCCGGTAAAACGCTGGTCGCCGCACTGGCAGCGTTGCGCGCTATCGCCAACGGTCAGCAGGTGGCAATGATGGCGCCAACTGAACTGCTGGCAGAACAGCATGCCAACAACTTCCGCGCCTGGTTTGAGCCCCTGGGCGTCGAGGTCGGCTGGCTGGCGGGCAAGCAGAAGGGGAAAGCGCGTCAGGCCCAGCAGGAGGCCATCGCCAGCGGCCAGATCTCTATGGTGGTGGGCACCCACGCCATCTTTCAGGAGCAGGTGCAGTTCCATAGTCTGGCTCTGGTGATTATCGACGAACAGCATCGTTTTGGCGTACACCAGCGCCTGGCGCTGTGGGAAAAGGGCGAGCAGCAGGGTTTCCATCCCCACCAGTTGATTATGACCGCCACTCCCATTCCCCGAACTCTGGCCATGACCGCCTATGCCGATCTCGATACCTCTGTTATCGACGAGCTGCCGCCGGGTCGCACGCCAGTGACGACGGTGGCGATCCCCGATACCCGACGCGTCGATATTATCGAACGGGTACGCAATGCCTGCCTTCAGGAAGGTCGTCAGGCCTACTGGGTCTGTACCCTGATTGAAGAGTCCGATCTGCTGGAAGCCCAGGCCGCCGAAGCCACCTGGCAGGAGTTGAAAGTGGCACTACCCGAGCTGAATGTCGGACTTGTGCATGGTCGCATGAAGCCTCAGGAAAAGCAGGAGGTCATGCGGGCCTTTAAACAGGGCGAGCTACACCTGCTGGTAGCCACCACGGTAATTGAAGTGGGGGTGGACGTTCCCAACGCCAGTCTGATGATTATCGAAAACCCGGAACGGCTGGGTCTGGCCCAGCTCCATCAGCTACGCGGCCGCGTCGGGCGTGGCGCCGTGGCCTCACACTGTGTACTGCTCTATAAATCGCCGCTGTCAAAAACGGCTCAGAAGCGTCTGCAGGTACTGCGTGACAGTAACGACGGTTTTGTTATCGCCCAGAAGGATCTGGAGATTCGCGGCCCCGGCGAATTACTGGGTACCCGCCAGACTGGTAATGCGGAATTCAAAGTTGCGGACCTGCTACGCGATCAGGCCATGATCCCAGAAGTGCAGCGCGTAGCCCGCCATATCCACGAACGCTGGCCGGAACAGGCTCAGGCGCTTATCGAACGCTGGATGCCGGAAACCGAACGCTACTCCAACGCCTGACCTCTTCCGCCAGAAGGCAGAAACCTCAGGCGCTATGCGCCTTATATTGCACCATCACCAAATACCTTTCCGAAATGAACAGCTATTGCTGCGAAGATCCCCTCACTTTTTTGCACAACCGCGGCAAAATTCATAAAAAACGGATTACGGGCAGTGATGGCCGTAATCCGTTCTGTACAGAATGTACGTGATTTGCTAGCCAAAAATCGGCAGCAGCAGATAGAGCTTAATCACCAACGCGTTCACGATATCAATAAAGAAAGCTCCGACCATCGGCACCACCAGGAAGGCCATATGGGACGGACCAAAACGCTCTGTAATGGCCTGCATATTGGCGATAGCCGTCGGGGTCGCCCCCAGGCCAAAGCCGCAGTGACCTGCCGCCAGAACCGCTGCATCGTAGTTCTTACCCATAAATCGCCAGGTCACAAAGATGGCGTACAGCGCCATAAACAGCGTCTGGGTCGCCAGAATCACCAGCATCGGCAGCGCCAACGACGCCAGTTCCCACAGCTTGAGGCTCATTAACGCCATCGCCAGGAATAGCGACAAACAGACGTTGCCCAGAACAGAGACCGCTCGATCGAAAACCTGATAGAACCCCAGGAATGCCAGGGTATTGCTGAGGATAACCCCAATAAACAGAACACAAACGAAGGTTGGCAACTCAAAGACCGTGCCCTGCAGCAGTTGCGCAACCACTTTACCCACGGTCAGACAGATTGCAATCAGCGCAATGGTTTCCACCAGCACCAGCGAGGTAATCATGCGGCCAATGGCCGGTTTTTCGAATGCACTCGGCGTCTCGCTGTCGTCCGGCATGCCTTCCGGCGTGGAGGAGTGCTTCACCAGGAAGCGGGCCACCGGACCGCCGATCAACCCCCCCAGCACCAGGCCAAAGGTAGCGCAGGCCATAGCGACTTCGGTCGCATTTTCAAAACCATAGCGCTCAACAAACAGCTTACTCCATGCCGCACCGGTTCCGTGACCACCGGACAGGGTTATTGAACCCGCCAGCAGCCCCATCAGCGGATCCAACCCCAGCAGGCTGGCCATACCGATGCCAATAGCGTTCTGCATCAGCAACAGTCCCACCACCACAATCAGGAAGGTACCCAGTACCTTGCCGCCGGAACGCAGACTGGCCAGGTTAGCATTCAAGCCAATGGTCGCAAAGAAAGCCAACATTAGCGGGTCTTTCAGACTCATATCAAAGTCGATTTCCCATCCGATGCTCAGTTTCAGCACCAGTAGCGCTAACGCCACCAGCAAACCGCCCGCAACCGGTTCAGGAATAGTGTATTTCTTTAAAACAGGAACGCCCTGGACCAGTTTACGTCCGAGCAACAGAACCAGCGTAGCGGCTACGAGGGTGGAGAGGGTGTCGAGGTGAAACATAGTGAGCTCCTTTATCGCACAACGTTTCGCTCAAACGCGAAACACTTCCCCTGTTTTTCTCTGTGTTTTAATAACAGGAACCGGATTCTAAACAAAAAGTGGTCAAAAGTTATATAAAAGTCCTGTTTTGCAGTTTTAAATATTTGCACTTCCGCAAAGCAATCGTTTGCTTTTACCCGTCACACTCCGATAAAATCACCGCTTTTCCACTATGGGATTGTTTTAATGTCCGCCAACGCCAAAGCCGCTAAACCGGAAAATGCGCCACCGGTAACCCGGACCAGCACCAGCGAATTAATCTATCGTCTGGAAGACCGACCGCCGCTGCCCCAGACGCTGTTTGCTGCCCTGCAGCATTTGCTGGCGATGTTCGTCGCCGTCATTACCCCCGCTCTGCTAATCTGCCAGGCGCTGGGCCTGCCCGCTTCCGATACTCAGCACATTATCAGTATGTCGCTGTTTGCCTCCGGCGTTGCATCCATTATCCAGATCAAAGCATGGGGACCAGTTGGTTCCGGCCTGCTGTCGATTCAGGGAACCAGCTTTAACTTTGTGTCTCCGTTGATTATGGGCGGCCTGGCGCTGAAGAACGGCGGCGCCGATGTACCCAGCATGATGGCTGCGCTGTTCGGCACGCTGATGCTGGCCAGCTGTACCGAGATGATTATTTCCCGGGTACTTCACCTGGCGCGCCGCATTATTACGCCGCTGGTTTCCGGTGTGGTGGTGATGATAATCGGCCTGTCGCTGATTCAGGTGGGGCTGACCTCTATCGGCGGCGGCTATGCGGCGATGAACGATCACACCTTTGGCGCACCGAAAAACCTGCTGCTGGCTGGTGCGGTGCTGCTGACCATTATTCTGCTTAACCGTCAGCGTAACCCCTATCTGCGTATCTCGTCGCTGGTGATCGCCATGGCGATTGGCTACCTGATTGCCTGGGGAATGGATATGCTACCGGCAGATACCACACCGACCAACACCTCGCTGTTTATGGTGCCGACCCCGCTTTATTATGGCCTGGGCATCGACTGGAATCTGCTGTTGCCGCTGATGCTGGTCTTTATGATCACTTCGCTGGAAACCATCGGCGATATTACCGCCACTTCCGATGTGTCCGAACAGCCGGTCTCCGGCCCGGTCTATATGAAACGCCTGAAGGGAGGCGTGCTGGCGAACGGTCTAAACTCCTTCGTATCGGCCATCTTTAATACCTTCCCGAACTCCTGCTTTGGTCAGAATAATGGTGTTATTCAGCTGACCGGCGTCGCTAGCCGCTACGTGGGCTTTGTGGTGGCGCTGATGCTAATGGTACTGGGTCTGTTCCCGGCCGTTAGCGGTTTTGTGCAGCATATTCCGGAGCCGGTGCTGGGCGGGGCCACCATCGTGATGTTCGGGACCATTGCGGCCTCGGGCGTGCGTATCGTCTCTCGCGAGCCGCTGAACCGCCGCGCCATCATGATTATCGCCCTGTCTCTGGCCGTTGGCCTTGGCGTATCTCAACAGCCGCTGATTCTGCAGTTCGCCCCGGACTGGGTGAAAAATCTGCTCTCTTCCGGGATTGCCGCCGGGGGTATCACCGCCATTGTGCTGAACCTGATTTTCCCGCCGGAGCAGGAAAAACAGTCATAACGTTTCGGTTCTTTCAGGCCTGAAACGGCGGGCGGTGGCACACTCTGTTCACCGCCCGCCGTTTTTGTTTGAGATTCTCCTTCTTGAGCCGATGCGTTAAATCGTGCATAACAGCCTGTAGGCTTCCCCGGGGATGGAGGTAATCACATTGCTTAAAAAACTGATCGTTACGCTACTTGTCGCCATTATTCTGGTGATTGTGGCGCTGTATATCGTGGTACAAACCCGCTGGGGGGCGAGCCAGGTCACCCGTTGGATCAACGAAAACAGCCGCTATCACCTGACTTTCGATCGTCTGGATCACCGCTGGACCTCCCCAACCCATCTGGTGCTGGATAACGTCAGCTTCGGGCAAAATGGCCACCCGGCCTCTCTGGTGGCGAAAAGCGTGGATATCGGTCTTAGCAGCCGTCAGTTGACCAGGCCGCGCCACGTTGCCTCTCTCACGCTCATCGACGGTACCCTGAATCTGAACAATCGCCCGCTTTCCGTTCCGTTGCAGGCCGATACTCTGCGCCTGAACCGAATGGCGCTAAACCGCTCAGGAGATCCATGGCAGTTGAGCGGACACCAGATCAACGGCGGCATCAGCCCCTGGCTACCGGAAGCGGGTTATCCATTGGGTAAGCAGGCGCAGATAGAAATAAGCGCAGGAGAAATAACGCTGAATGGCATACCGGCGCGTAACGTTCTGGTTCAGGGCAATATCCGCGACCGTAACCTGACGCTGACCACCATTGGCGCCGATCTGTCGCGCGGCACGCTGACCGCCAGCGCCCGGCGTGATGTCAGCGGCCACTGGCTGATCAACACGCTACGCCTGAACAATATTCGCCTGCAGTCCGACAAGTCGCCAGGCGAACTCCTGAAACCGGTAACCGATCTGGCTTCGGTGAAAATCAACAATATGGATGTGACCGATGCCCGCCTCCAGGGACCGGGATGGGCCGTGACCGATCTGGATATGAATCTGCGTAATGTCACACTGAATCACGGTGCATGGCGTAGCGACGACGGCACCCTGTCATTAAATGCCAGCGAACTTATCTACGGCAGACTGCATCTGTTCGACCCCATCTTTAACGCCGATCTCGCGCCCGGTGGCGTGAAACTGCGCCAGTTCACCTCACGCTGGGAAAACGGTATGGTGCGCACGAGCGGCGAATGGCAGCGCACCAGTCAGACTCTGGCGCTCAACGAACTGGTACTGGCGGGCGTTGAATATACGCTGCCCGAAAACTGGCGCTCGCTGTGGCAGACGCAACTGCCCGAATGGCTGAATACCGTCGCGGTAAAAAGCGCCTCCGCCAGCCGTAACCTGCTGATCGATATCAATCCCGACTTCCCATTCCAACTTACGGGTCTGGACGGCAGCGGTAGCCAGCTTCAGTTGGTACGCAACCGCCAGTGGGGATTGTGGTCCGGCACCCTGAATCTGAACGCCGCCACGGCCACCTTTAATCGTACCGATCTCCGACATCCTTCAATCAAACTGGACGCGGCATCCGATGCGATTCGGGTCAGCGAACTGAGCGCTTTTGCCGGAGAAGGGCTGATGGAGGCCAGCGCCACGGTATCCCAACTGCCGCAGCGTCAGTTCTCATTAACGATGAACGGCCGCAACGTACCGCTCGATGTGTTGAACCACTGGGGTTGGCCGCTACCGGGCCAGAAGGGCAACGGCAATATAACGCTGAATCTGAACGGTAGCCTGGCGGCAGGTACGCCGCTGAAGTCCGGCCTGAACGGCCAGTTGAAGGTCACCGACACGCAAGGTCGCCAGACGGAACATCAGCGGGTTAACGGCGAGCTTACAGGCAATGCGCCCACGCCTGCGCCACAACCGCCGCTGGTGCCTCAGGCCGCCATGCCAGCCCCCTGAGTTCATCACTCCTCTGGCGATCTGCGGACCACCAGAGGAAAATATCGCATTGTCTCCATCCATAGCATTCCCCGCCGGTTATGAAATTCTGAAATAAATCCTTTTTTCATAACATGTGATTCTGAGCAATACCCCCTTCGCTATATATGTCATTATATAGCGCAATTTCCCATTTATTGCTGATAAAAATATATTTAAATCATTCTGTTACTGTCTTCAGTAACCAATTTTTCCTTGTATCACCCTACAGATAACACAACCAGGACGACGAATATGAAATGGAGAACAAACGCGCTTTGCGTCGCTGTCACACTAACGGCGGCTTCTTATACTTTCGCAGCGGAACAAGAAGAGACGATGACCGTCTGGAGCAGCCCGGCATCGACAACCACCAGTATTTTAGGACGGGAGACTATCGAAAAACTGGATAAGAAAAATATCGCTGAAGCACTGGCGGTGATTCCTGGCGTCACACTGCAAAAACACGGCGCGCGCAATGAGTTACAGATACGGGTACGCGGAATGGATAACCGCCAGGTGCCTGTCTACCTCGACGGCGTTCCTATCTATGTACCCTATGACGGCAATATTGATTTAGGGCGGATAATGACCTCTGACGTCAGTTCCGTGGAAGTGTCAAAAAGCTATGCCTCCCTGCTACAGGGCCCGAACCAGATGGGCGGCGCCATTAATATCACCACCAGTAAGCCCCGAAAAGAGCTGGAGGCGTCCGTGGGTTATCGTCAGGGCTGGAGCAGAGGATCGCAAAACGCTTACGATACTTATGCCTCCTTTAGCGTCAGTCACGATCTGGGCTACATCCTGTTCAGCGGCAGCCGTTTTAAACAGGATTATCTGGGTCTGCCACACGATGTGAATAATGACATCAGCGGCCACAACGGCCAAATAGCCAACTCCGCCACCGACGATAAACGCGGCACCCTTAAAATAGGCTTCACTCCTCGCGGCAGCGATGAATACAGCTTCACCTATACCTATCAGGACGGCGCGAAGAGTGACCCGCCCTATACCGGAAAGAACAGTCTCCAGGGAGCGCGCTACTGGCAGTGGCCAGAGTACGACAAAAAAAGTTTTTACTATCAGGGAACGACGCACATGGGCGATCATTTCACCCTTAAGAGTCGCTATTATCACGACACCTTCAATAATACGCTTTTAATCTATAACTCACTGAGTGCACTAAAGAATAAAAATGGTGGCTACAGCCGCTATGCCGATTTCAGCAATGGCGCGGGCCTTCAGTTGTCCACCGATCTCAGGGAGAGCGATTTACTCTCGTTCGCCGTAAACTGGAAGGATGATATTCACCGTTCAACCGGCACGCGTAATGGCTCCCAGGATCGATACCGCGACAGAACCTGGTCGCTGGCCAGCGAATATCAGTGGACAGCGACCCAGGCGCTTAATGTGGTCGGCGGTATCAGCTATGACTGGCGTGACAGCAAACAGGCGATGGCGCATGAAAGAAATGGCTCCATTACCCATTATCCGGAAAACAGCAAACACGCTGTTAACAAGGAAGTCATGGCGAAGTATCAACTCAATGACCGGCATACCCTGGCGCTGGCGTTAACCGATAAAACCCGCTTTCCGACGCTAAAAGAGCGCTACACCACCAATAAACCCGCCGGACACCGTGTCGGACTCATCAACCCCAGCCTTCAGCCGGAACGCGCGCGCGGTATCGATGTTACCCTGAGCGGCAGCCCCTGGCGCAGCTGGGATTACGAAATCAGTGTGTATTATAACCGCATCAGCGACGCTATCCTGACTCAGAGCATCGATCCGGGACACGACCAGAACAGAAACAGCGGCCGGATTGATTTCAGCGGGCTGGACCTGGGCATTAAGGGCGACATCACGGACTATCTCAGCGTGGGAATAAGCTATGGTCTGATCCACGCTTCGCCCAAAAGCAAAGAGATCCGCCATATCACCGGAGCGCCCACACAGTCAGTTAATGGATGGCTGACTATCACGCCGATTCCGAAATTGCGGCTTACGCTGTCGGAAGAGGCGAGAACGTCCAGTTACAGCACCACTCAATACGACTTTAAGGCCGCGGGTTTTGCCGTGACGCATCTGCGCGCGGATTATGATGTGGGCTATGGCCTGAGCGTTAACGTTTCGGTCAACAACCTGTTTGACTCACGCTACGCCTACAGCGAAGGATTTATTGAAGAGGGGCGCAATTTCTGGCTGGGAATGGCGTATAAATTTTAAACGACGCGCCCCGTTGCCGCCTACTCCTCTTCGTTTCCTCCCTCCTCCAGCGGCCCAAAGGGTCGCGCGGGGAGGACAATAAAGATGCCTTCAAAGACCGCCCCGGCGGTTTCATCCCCGTAGAGCGTCACTTCAAGCTGAACCCGGGCCTTGCGCCCGCGCGCCAGGCGGTCGAGATCGCCACTCAGCGATCCCAGATCGGCCACGGCGCTGGGGCGCCCGCTAATCGGGCGGCTATAGCGAATATGGGCATCCGCCAGAATGATGGTGCCGCCCAGGTGACGCTCGCGCAGCATTAACCAGATCAGCCCCCAGCCGGTCAAAGTGGCTATCGAAAACAGGCTACCGGCAAACAGCGTATGGTTAGGATTCTGGTTACCGATTTCCGGCATGGTGGTTATAAATTTTTGGCCGGTATATTGCTGAATGCGCACGCCCATCTTTTCACTTAGCGGAATATGCTGATACCAGGCCTGCTGTAGCTGGCCGCACCAGTCGGCGCGATGCAGAATATCATCCAGCGTCTGTATCGGTTTAATCATCAGGAAGTGACGTACCGGCGTGGTCTGGGGCGTGGTGATCTCGCCCTGGTTCACAAACCCCAGTCGGGAGAAGAACTCCATCGCATCTTCTCGAGCGCTGCAGGTCAGTCGCTTCACCCCTTCCTGACGCGCCACCGACTCCAGGGTCATTGCCACCAGCGTTCCTAACCCCTTTTCCTGGACCGAAGGGTGAACGGCCAGAAAGCGAATAGAGGCTTCATTTTCGGCATTGACGTAGAGGCGCCCTACGGCGACGGTATTTCCCTCTTCATCCACGACCATCTGATGATGCGCCATGGCGTCCCAGGCATCCCGTTCAGATCCTTTAGGCTGATGCAGCGGCTTACGCAGCATCTCCCAGCGGAACTGGTAGTAACATTCGAGTTCTTCTTCGGTTTCTGGTACGCGAAGGTAATACATAACCGTGCTCTCTCCTGTTGCCGCCGCCGGAAACTGCCGACGGCGTATCAGACCTGTAGCCAGAAGGTGACCGGGCCATCATTGACCAGCGACACCTGCATATCGGCAGCAAAGCGGCCGGTTGCGGCTTCCACCCCCTGACTGCGACAGCGTTCGACAAAATAGTCGTACAGCGCTTCTGCCTGCTGTGGCGCGGCCCCGCGCGAAAATCCCGGGCGCATGCCGCGTTCGGTATCCGCCGCCAGCGTAAACTGCGACACGACCAGGACACTACCGCCCGCCTGGCGCACGTTGAGATTCATTTTCCCCTGCTCATCGCCGAAGATGCGGTAACCCAGCACCCGCTCGCAGAGCCGATCGGCTTTTTGTTGGTTATCTTCTTTTTCGACACCCAGCAGAACCAAAAGTCCCGCGCCTATTTCACCCGTCGTCTCCTGATCTACGGTGACAGAAGCCCGGGTGACGCGTTGAATTAATGCAATCATTTTCACTTTCTTATTTACGGACAACCGTTTGTGAGAGTGACAGCTATTTCCCCGTCAGGCAAGACGGGGATGAAATCAACGCGAGGAGGAAAGAGAACAGAACGGTTACTGCCGGGCGAACCAGTCCGGAATGGTGCGGTTGTCGGTAACCAGAATGCTGGTGATTCCGCACGCTTCGGCACCGTTAATATTGTCAGCATTATCATCAAAGAACAGTGTCTGTTCGGCGGAGAAGCCCTCTTCTTTAAGGACTTTTTGGTAAATTCCCGGCTCCGGCTTACGCATTCCCATATCCTGAGACAGCCAGATGCGATCCGCAGCACTCTGAATTTCCGGATACTGTTCCGGCCAGTAAGTAGTATGCAGACGATTGGTGTTGGAGAGTACCACCACCCTGTGCCCCTGCTCACGCAACCGGTTCATGATATCAATCACTTCCGGACGCAACGCCACGAAAATGGCCTGCCATCCCGTGGTAAACTGTTCATAGCTCAGAGGCAGTGACATCTCATGGCACAGCTGGCTGGCAAACTCTTCATCGCTGATTTCGCCGCGTTCATGACGGTGAAAGGTTTCTCCCATCACAAAACTCTTTTGCAGCTCCGCCAGGGGAATACGGCTGAAATCGCTCCAGGCTCCCAGCACGCGCCTGAAATCGATATCGACAATGACATTCCCTAAATCAAAGATATAGAGCATTTTCTGTTATCCCCTTTGTTGCAATTGAGTCCTTAATGAAGCGTAGCGACGGATAGTAATTTTAGCCATCCGCATCCTCCTGGACGGACCGCCACAATTACCAAAACATCACCACCAGTAACTGAGGCGTAATGATGCGCAGGAACATCACCAGTGGATATACCGTGGCGTAAGAGAGCGCCGCGGCGCCGCTGGTGGCATGCAGGTTATTGGCAAACGCCAGCGCGGGAGGGTCGGTCATGGAGCCCGCCAGCATTCCACACAGAGTCAGATAATTGATACCGGTGAACAGACGCGCCAGCAGCGCCACCCCCAGCAACGGCAACGCAGTAATCGCTACACCATAGCTGATCCAACTCAGGCCGTCGCCCTGAACCAGGGTATCCAGAAAGTCACCGCCGGATTTAAGCCCCACCACCGCCAGAAACAGCACGATGCCCAACTCGCGCAGCACCAGATTAGCGCTGGGCGGCATAAACCAGTAAAGGCGACCAATACTGCCGATACGCCCCAGAATAATCGCCATAATCAACGGCCCGCCGGCCAACCCCAGACGCAACGCCGCCGGAAAACCTGGGATAAACAACGGAATAGAGCCCAGCAGAACGCCCAGACCGATACCGATAAACACCGGCAACATCTGCACCTGCTGTAGCTTCTGCTGCGCATTCCCCATCTCCGCAGACACCGCTTCTATCGATCCCGGCCTGCCGACCAGCGTCAGGATATCGCCAAACTGCAAGCTGGCGCCGCTCCCCGCCACCAGCTCAACACCGGCTCGATTCAGGCGCGAAATCACCACATCGTAACGCTGCTTGTAGTTAAGATCGCGGATTCGTTTTCCTAACACCCGCTCGTTAGTCACTACTACCCGCTCCACCCGCAGGTCGCTACCGCGAGTGGAAAGCGAAGTCGCCACCTCTTTGCCGATAATCAGCTGCGCATCGTGCAGATCCCGCTCTTTACCCACCAGGTGCAGCAGATCGCCGTTCTGTAAACGGGTTGCCGGAGACGGCACCATCAGAAGCTCGCCGCGCTTCAGGCGCGAACAGACCAGGCTGTCGCTGTTCAACAGCGGCACATCCTGAATGGCAAGATTATCAAGGTTAGGATTCTCGACCCGAATATTGAGCGTATGCAGACGTTCCTGACCGCTGCCGCAGCTCGCTTCAAACTGGCTGGCTTCCTGCTCAAGGTTGATCCGAAACGCCAGGCGAATCAGCCACATGGTAAGCAGAATACCGCAGATCCCAAAGGGGTAAGCCATGGCATAGCTCATACCCATCATATCGACCTGCGTTGTCGGCATACCAAGGTCGCTCAGAATCTGCTGTCCGGCCCCCAGCGCCGGAGTATTAGTGACCGCGCCAGAGAAAATACCCAGGATAACCGGCAGCGGCACGGCGAAAAAAACGTGTAGCGCCGCAGTGACCAACGCCCCCAGCAGCACAATAAGAATGGCGAACAGATTAAGCCGCAGTCCGGAAACTCGCAGCGAGGAAAAAAAACCCGGCCCCACCTGGATGCCGATGGTATACACGAACAGAATCAGGCCGAACTCCTGTAATACGTGCAGCATATCGGCATTGAGCATCAGCCCGGCGTTATCGACAAAATGGCCGACGATAATGCCACCGAACAGCACACCGCCAATGCCCATACCGATACCACGGACTTTGATACTGCCAATCCACAACCCGACGACGGCCACCAGCGCCAGTACGCTAACCGTTAATGCGATTCCGCTCATCAGACTTCCCTGTAAACCATACTGTTAAAAGGGATTCTGACAGAGCCCCCCCAAATGAACAGGGGGTCAGCGCACAAAAAAAGCTACCGGATGGGAGCTTCAGGTTGATGACAAAGAGGGAAAAAACGGGGTTTTTCCCTCTTTGGGTTTATCAGTAGAAAATCAATGAATTGATTTTCCTTGTTTATTTTTCTGGGCTTCTGGCCGAACGCGTTCGTCCCAGGTTTATCAACAGTCTCAAGCTCCCGGATGGGAGCTTTCTTTCGTCATACAGCGAATCAGCTATTCAGCGCCGGGCGTTCACTGATGGCAATACGCTGCGGAGCAATGGCTTCCGGAATGTTGCGGGTCAGGTCAATATGCAGCAGACCATTGGTAAAGGTCGCGCCGGAGACTTCCATATGTTCAGCCAGGGTAAAGCTCAGGCTGAACGGCTGAGTCACCAGCCCCTGATGCAGCCAGTGGGTTTCGCCTTCCTGTGCCGGAGGCGTCCCTTTCACGCTCAGCCGGGTGCCTTCCAGCTCCACATCCAGGTCCTCCTGGCGGAAACCGGCCAGCGCCAGCGTGATGCGATAGTGGTTATCATCGCTCTTTTCGATGTTATACGGGGGGAAGCCCTGAGCATCACCGGCGCTTTGCAGCGCATTAGCGAGTTTGTCGAAGCCTATCCACTGACGCAGCAGCGGTGAAAGATCAAAGTTACGCATGGCATTTCTCCTTCTTTGAAGCGAGTCATGTTGCACCGGTGCCCCTGGCACCAGCGTCTGCTCCCGAATTCGGCAAGCAGTGAGTATGGGCCGGCCCTGTAGCCAACCCGGAAAATTAGTTAATTTCGATGCGACGCGGTTTCATCGCTTCCGGAATCACGCGTTCCAGATCGATGTACAGCAGGCCATTCACCAGATTCGCGCCGCGAACGTGAATATTTTCCGCCAGTTGGAATTTGCGCTCGAAGTTGCGCTCGGCAATGCCCTGGTAGAGATAGGTCCGCTCTTTCTGCTCAGTGGCATGGGCGCCTTTCACCACCAGCAGGTTATCCTGCGCAGTGATATCCAGTTCGCTTTCGGCGAAGCCAGCCACGGCGATAGCGATGCGGTAGTGGTTCTCATCGACCAGCTCAACGTTGTACGGAGGATAGCCGTTGCTCTGACTCTGATTGTTTTCCAGCAGGTTGAACAGGCGATCGAAACCAATAGCGGAACGATAAAGGGGGGATAAATCAAAATTACGCATGAGTTTGCTCCTGAAATCAGCGAGATAAATAAAAGTCTTCCTGTCGGACAGACCGGATGGCCCGCGCTCCCTGTCGGCAAGCGCCTCAATTGGGCACACTTTTTAAGTGGCGTCGCCTCGCAAATTTTCAAGGCAGGATGGAGATTTTTTTGTCGCCGCGCTTATCTTTGCTTAGACTACAGCCAGAAGCAGCGACGCATCTGCAGCCTGAAATATGACGGGTATATGTCTCCCAACGGAAGAGAGTGAAAATGAAAAGATCCTTTCAGAAGCTCCTGCTCAGCAGCGCAGTTACTGCTATGTGTGGATGTTCCAGCGTCATGAGCCATACTGGCGGCGGTGAACTGGGTTACTACCCCGGCACCCGCGCCAGCTACAAGATGTTAAAGGATGACGAAACCAGCTGGGGGATGAAACCATTGGTCGCGCTGGATATGCCGTTTACCGCAGTAATGGATACGGTATTGATCCCCTGGGATGCCTTCCGCACCGACAAATCCATCAAATCCCGGGTTGAAGAGAGCGAAAGCAAAAACCTCGCCACTAACTCCGCGATTCCTCCTGCTTCCTGATCAATCGTCGATCGGAGTCATAAACAGTTGCCGGAAGTCTTCCACCTCCTGCATCCAGGCAATGTGACGACCATCCGGTGAGAAAACAACCGCATCGGCAGACGGCGGCACCGCAAGCGGCTCGGTCAATGGCGTAATCGCCCCGCTATTGGCATCGCACAGTACAATACGTTTTCCCTGAACAAAGCCCAGCGCCCGGCCCGACGGATGCCAGTTAAAGGCGGAATCCACTCCCTGCAACCCGTGCGTTAGCTGTCGCGGTTCGCCGCCATTGGGAGACATCAGCCACAATTGCGCCACGCCATTCGCATCACCCATCAGGAACGCCAGGTTTGCACCGCCAGGATCGCTGCGTACCCAGTGGCGCGGCGAATTGACCAGCCCGGGATGGCTAAAATGGTGAGTAAAGGTCAGTCGACGTTGCGCAACGCCATCCGGCGGTGCCGGCATTGTCGTGGGTGTTCCCGCCAGCGGCGACATACCGGGACGCTTCCATGCCGCCTCATCCTCGGGAAGATCGACAATAAACAGCTCCGGCACCCTGCCGCCATGGCGATCGCAGGTATCGCCAATAAAGGCCAGCGCCCAGCGTTGACGCGTACCGTCTGGCTTCAGATAGCCCTGATTCCCTACCCAGCCCTCTTCATAGGCGCGGCTGATATCATCACTGCCCGGGCGCGGCGTCGGCGTGGTATGGCTGACCAGCGCACACCAGTGGCTACCGCCGTATTCCCGCGGATGGCTTTGCGGCGGCGTGACCGGGCCGAACGGCAGCGCCACGCCGACGTTGCGCAAATCGAGCGCCGGACAGCGCTCATGCAACACGTGGTCATTATAGGTAAAGCTGAGTCGGCTACCGTCCGGGCTCCAGACGTGAACGTGGCTGCCACCACGCAGGGCGCCGGGCGTATAGGGTTCGGTGATATCCATCGCATCCAGATTAGTCGCCCGCCCCCCTTCCACTACCACGCCGCGCCGGTGATGAAAGTCGTACCGCCAGGCAGCATCGGGATTCTCGGGCCCATGGATAAAGACATAGCGGTCAGGAGCGTGTGGATTCACCGTCACCACGCCGACATGAGCCCCCTGGGGCGCCCGATAAAGCACCTCGATCTCACCGCTTTCCACATTAACCCGCTCGATGGTCTGGCCGGTAAAGGACGCGCCGGACGGGCGAACATCGAAAGCCAGCCAGCGGCTGTCCGGCGTCCAGGCGTTGATATTGGTAAGCTGATGGTTGCGCTTAGCAAAGGTAAGCTGTTTCACGTGGATAATCTCCCGACCCTGATCGCTGTATAGGGTAGAAGATCCTGAACCAAAAACCTATTGTTATGCCACTGGCGTGACCGCCCTTCCCGTCTCAAACCAGGCCGCTACGTTGTCCAGAACCAGCCGGGACATCTGAGCCCGGGTATCGTGCGTGGCGCTCGCCATATGGGGCGTAATCACCACATTATCGCGCCCCTGGAGCGCCTCTGGCACTTCTGGCTCACAGGCAAACACATCCAGCCCGGCACCGGCGAGAGTCCCCGCGTCCAGCGCCTTTATCAGCGCCGCTTCATCCACCACGCTGCCGCGCCCAATGTTAATCAGAATCCCTTCCGGCCCCAGCGCCGCCAGCACCTTGCTACCAATAAGCCCCCGGGTTTCTTCGCCTCCGGGAATACAAACCACCAGAAAGTCGCTGTCAGCCGCCAGTGCGCTCAGATCCTCAACCCGTTGCCAGTCGGGGCCGGCAACCGGCGTACGGTTATAGTACGCGATCGTCATATCAAACCCTCTGGCCCGGCGGGCCAGGGTCTGACCAATCCGCCCCATGCCGGCAATTCCCAGCCGGGCGCCGCTGACTTTACGCGTCCACGTAAAACCGCCATCCCGCCAGCCGCCGCGTTCGATAAATTTCTGGGCCGCGACAATGCGTCGCGACGTCGCCAGCATTAACCCCATGGCCAGATCGGCTACATCATCGGTCAGCACGCCCGGCGTATGGGTAACGGTCACGCCATATTCGCGCGCCGCGGCCACATCCACGCCGTCATAGCCCACACCAAATACGGCAATCAGCTTTAGCGCGGGCATGGAGGCAATAAACTCCCGGGAGACTACCGCCTCGCCGTTGGTAATGGCCACTTCGCAACTTTCCGCCAGCGTTTGCGCTTCAACCGGCGTCAGCGCGTCATAGTCATACAGGTCGTAGCGTTCCGCCAGTTCCGCCGTTAGCGCATCCGGCAGGCCCGCCTGCTTCAGTACCTTTTGCTTCGTCATGATGATTCCTCAGATACGCGTTGCCGCGCCTTTTGCTGCCTGATGCCGCCCCGGACGAGCAACGATTACCCCCAGAATACCGCCCAGCACCAGCGCTGCCGCCACAATCATCAGCCCTGAATGGTAGCTGTTGGTCAGATCCTTTATCCGCCCCAGAACCGGCGGCAGCCCCAGTCCAACAAAGTTGGCGATGGTGTTGATAAACGCGATGGAAGCCGCAGCCGCCACGCCCGCCAGTTTTTCGGTGGTGACGGCCCAGAACACTGGCGTCAGGGCAAAGTTAAGCCCCACCGTCAGGATTAGCAGCAGATACGCCAGCCCCTGGCTCGGCGACCATACCGCCATCGCCAGCGCCAGCCCGGAAAGGATAAGCGGTAGCCCCATATGCAGGGCGCGCTCGCCGCTGGTATCGGAATGACGACCATTCAGGTACATAAACAGGCAGGCGAAGATAAAGGGGATTCCCGAAAGGACACCCACCAGCAGGTTACTGCTGTCGCTGGCCATACTTTTGATAATCAGGGGCAAAAACAGGGTAATACCGATGGTGCCAAACGCCTGCAGGAACCACACCAGGCTAAGCAGCAACACGGTTTTATCTTTCAACGCCCGCCACCAGCGGTGATCGCTCACCTCTGCGCCCGCGTTATCCTGCGCCAACTGGCGAGTCAGCCAGCTCTTTTGCTGCGGACTCAGCCAGGCCGCCTGGTCCGGCGATTGCGGCAACCACCGCAGCACCATAATCCCCAGAACGATAGCCGGAATGCCCTCCAGGGCAAACAGCCAACGCCAGCCTGCTATATCCGCCAGGCCATGCATATTCAGCAATGAGCCGGAGAGCGGCAGACCAATAACCGACGCCATGACAGAACCCATATAAAAGAATGACATAGCCCTGGCCCGGTTACTCTTCGGGAACCAGCAGGAGATATACCAGATAATCCCCGGAGCGAACCCCGCTTCCGCCATACCCAGCAGAAACCGCATAACGTAAAGCTGAGTCGGCGTCTGTACCAGCGACATGCCAGCGCTGACGATACCCCAGGTGATCATGATACGGGCGATCCATAACCTGGCCCCCACCTTCGTCATAATGACGTTGCTGGGTATTTCGAAAATAATATATGAGATATAGAACATCCCGACCCCAAGACCATACATACTGGCGCTCAGTCCAAGGTCGGCATTCATTTGCAGTGCGGCGATGGAAATATTGGTTTTATCGAGATTTGCCACAAAATAGCAGATAACAATAAACGGAATAATTCTCTTATTTAATTGCCGCAAGGTTGTAGAGTACAGATTCATTATCATTACCTCACCATGGCGCGGACGCTGCCCGGCCTCTGTCTTAAAACAGCGGATTGAGTATTGTTGTTCTGTTTTTATAAATTAACGGGAACGGAAAATTACCACTCCGCTACGCTGCCATCTTCATGGCGCCAGAGCGGATTACGCCAGTCATGCGCATTTTTGCTGCGTTCGATCACCTGCTCTTCATCAATTTCCACGCCGAGCCCCGGTTTGGTTAACGGTTTAAAGAAGCCGCCTTCCATATTGAAGTCCTCTTTGTTTTTCACAAAGTCGAGCAGTTCCGCACCCTGGTTATAATGGATGCCCATGCTTTGCTCCTGGAATACCGCATTGCGCGAGACAAAATCCACATGCAGGCATGCCGCCAGCGCAATGGGCCCCAGCGGGCAGTGCGGCGCCAGCGCCACATCATAGGCTTCCGCCATACCGGCGATTTTATAACACTCGGTAATGCCCCCCGCGTGGGAGAGATCCGGTTGCAGGATAGCCAGCCCTCCCGCTTCCAGAACGCGTTTGAACTCAAAGCGTGAGAACATCCGCTCACCTGCCGCAATGGGGATATGAGTTTGCGCAGCCAGTTTCGGGTAGTACTCAGCCTGTTCAGCCAGTACCGGCTCTTCAATAAAGAGTGGCCGATGCGGCTCCAGCTCCTTAATCAGCACTTTCGCCATCGGCGCACTGACGCGCCCGTGGAAATCGAGCCCGAACTCAATATCATTACCAAAAGCTTCACGGATTTGCGCCACGGTATTCACTGCCGCATCTACCGCGCGTGAACTATCAATGATGCCCATCTCTTCACAGCCGTTAAGTTTGAAGGTATCAAAACCAATAGCGCGCAGTTTTCCTATACCATCAATCACTTCCGCTGGTCTGTCGCCCCCCACCCAACTGTAGGCTTTGATTTTGTCACGTACCAGGCCGCCCATTAGCTGCCAGACCGGGGCATTCAGCACCTTACCTTTGATATCCCACAACGCCTGATCGATACCAGCGATGGCGCTCATCAGTATCGGGCCACCGCGATAAAAGCCAGCGCGGTACATCACCTGCCACAGGTCGTTAATCCGCGCCGGATCCTGACCAATCAGGTATTCCCCCAGTTCGTGAACCGCCGCTTCTACCGTGCGTGCGCGCCCTTCGATAACGGGCTCGCCCCAGCCAACAACGCCTTCATCGGTTTCGATTTTCAGGAACATCCAGCGCGGGGGTAACCGGTATGTCGTGAGTTTGGTTATTTTCATTTCACAGCCTCCTGATACGCCTTAACAAATGCAGCCGCCTGCTGCGCGGTACGCTCAACGGGCTGTCCGGCACGATAGAGATCGCTGCCCAACCCGGCTCCGACACAGCCTGCACTAATCCATTGCGCCAGGTTATCCGGCGTGACGCCGCCGACGGCGAATACCGGAACATCCGCAGGAAGAACCGCTTTCAGGGCTTTGATGTAATCAGGACCGAAGGCCGATGACGGAAAAATCTTCAACGCCTGCGCCCCGGCATCGAGCGCGGCAAACGCTTCGCTGGCGGTGGCGCAACCGGGGCAGACGGTCATACCATAACCCACCGCGCGGCGAATGACTTCGGGCTGGATATTGGGCGTAACGATAAGTCGGCAGCCCATCTCAGCAAGCTGGTCCACCTGTTCCGGTTTTAATACCGTCCCTGCGCCAATGAGCGCTTTTTCGCCGTAAGCCTCTACCACGGCCGGGATGCTTTGTTCCCAGCGGGGAGAGTTAAGGGGAATCTCCACTGCGTCAAACCCCGCCTCGATAACCGCGCCAACGTGCGCCTGCGCCTCGTCGGGCTGTACGCCGCGCAGGATGGCAATCAGCGGAAGTTCAGTCTGCCACTGCATGTACGATGCTCCTTATACCTGTCTGAAATGCCGTATCGCCGGAAACCACCGTCACGCGCCGACCCACCGCGTCCAGCGCTTGTCGGTAGCGTTCAGCCAGCGCCTCACCGGCGACAATCGTGACCTGCTGTGCGCAAAAGCGTTCGCCAAGCGTGGCGACTTCCGCACCAATCAGCAGACCGGATAAAAATTCGCTGACCTGCTCGCGCGGGAGCGCGCCCAGCACGTGTGAAGCGCGAACTTCAAAAAGCTGCGGCAGGACGGCAGGCGTGGCCAGCCCACGTTCCAGCCCGGCGCTAAACGCCTTAGCGGAATTCGCCTGTTCAGGCAGCCCAGCCCCCACCAGCGAATGACGCAGCAGCAAATGGTGCAGCTCGCCGGTCATCGCAGTACGAAAATCCAGAATTTGCGCATCATCGGCCTGCACCCATTTACAGTGAGTACCAGGCATCACATAGACAGAAGAAGGAGAGAGCATGCGCGCGCCAAGCAGTTGCGTCTCTTCGCCGCGCATCACGTTGTTGTTATCCTCACGGGAAACGCAAAGCCCGGGAACGATCCTGATATTGTCGCCAACGGCGGTTAACTGCTCGCCAATAGCGGAAAAATGGACGGGAACCGGCAGGTAAGGCGCGATTTTCCAGCCGACATTGCTGCCGATCATTCCAGCCATCACCACGGGCGTGGATTCGTCGCGCCAGTTTTGGGTGACTTCTGCTAACACCGCTTCCGGATCCCGGCCATTCAGGCAGGTGACGCCAGCTTCCGACTGCCTGCTCTCCAGGCATGTATCGCCCTGATAAAGCCAGGCACGTAAATTGGTCGATCCCCAGTCAATAGCGATGTAGCGAGATGTCATGTGATTTCCTTCAACCTTCGTGTCGAGTTGGCAATCATGGTTAATGCCGCCTGTTCTGCCGCATCGCCGTCCTGATGCCGTATCGCATCGAACAGCGCTTTATGTTCCTGGAGCGTTTGCGGCATATTGGCCTCATCGCCCATCCAGGTCCGTTCAAATACCGCCCGCTGTAGCGAGCTGATCGCCACGCTAAGCTGCTGTAAAACCGGGTTGTGCACCGACTGGAGCACCGCTTCGTGATAGCGGATATCCGCTTCGTTAAAGGCATCACGGTTTTGGTTGTTGGCGATCATGTCGTTTAACGCTGACTCAATGTGCGCCAGGTCGCCTGATGTCGCCCGCTCCGCCGCCCAGCGTGCAATGGTCGGTTCCACCAGGTTACGCACCTCGCTCATGGCGCTAATCAGCCGCGGGTCGTCATCGTTTTCCAGTACCCACTGAAGAACCTCGGTATCGAGGTAATTCCACTGGCCGCGCGGCGCGACAAAGGCCCCGCGATAACGTTTCATTTCAATCAACCGCTTCGCCGTTAGCGAGCGAAACACTTCGCGGATGATGTTGCGTGACGTTTCAAATTCGTCGCACAGTTCGGTTTCTGCCGGCAACGCCGCCCCAGGAGCATACTTCCCATCAACAATCTGGCGGCCAAGAGCATCGATAATGCGGTCGGTCTTCGTCAGGGTCATGTTCATTCCTTTCTGTTCAGACTGTCCCCTCTGTTTACCCTGGAACGCCGGTTTTGGCATCGTTTTTGTACTACAAGACTTTTTGTTACACCTCTGTTAATAACGACATAGTAGTACAATACAATTGTGTTGTACTACAATTTAGATCACAAAAAAGACAATTGGGGGGGGTAAGGGCGTAAAGGAACGCGGCCCGGAACCGGGCCACGAAAGGCGTCAAAATGAGGAGGGATCAGAACAGGCCGCTGATAACGCCGTTATCGTCGATATCGATATTCAGCGCCGCCGGGGTCGCAGGCAGGCCTGGCATGGTCATAATGTCTCCGGCATAAGCCACCACAAATCCGGCACCGGCCGCCGCCTGAACATCCCGGATATGCAACCGGAACCCTTCGGGACGCCCGAGCGCTTTGGGATCGTCCGACAATGAATACTGAGTCTTCGCCATGCAGATGGGCAGTGACGCCATACCGGCATCACTGATGCGCTTAAGGGCTTTGTGCGCCGCCGGGCTGTAACTGACGCCTTGCGCGCCGTAGATCTCCGTGGCGATGGTGGCGATTTTCTCTGCCAGCGGCAGCGCATCCGGATAGAGCAGGCGGAACTCTATATCCGAATTTTCCAGCAGCTCAACGACCCGCAGCGCCAGGGCTTCGCCCCCGGCGCCGCCCTGTTCCCAGACCCGGGACAGCACCAAATCGCAACCACGCTCCCGACAATACTGGTCGATAAGCGCATGCTCGGCATCGGTATCAGAGGTAAAGACATTCAGCGTAACCACCACCGGCACGCCAAATTTATGCAGGTTTTCAATATGTTTGCCCAGATTCCCCAGCCCCTGGCGCAGGGCGTCCAGATTCTCGTAACCCAGTTCACGCTTCGCCACGCCGCCGTTATATTTCAGCGCCCTGACCGTCGCCACCAGCACGGCGGCATCCGGCCGTAATCCACTGGCGCGGCATTTAATATTGAAAAATTTCTCGGCACCGAGATCGGCGCCGAAGCCCGCTTCGGTCACCACGATATCCGCCAGTTTCAGGGCCAGCCGGGTTCCGCGCACGCTGCTGCAACCGTGAGCGATATTCGCGAAGGGCCCGCCGTGTACAATCGCCGGGCTGTGCTCCAGGGTCTGAACCAGATTGGGCTTCAGTGCATCCTTAAGCAGCGCCGCCAGCGCGCCTGTCACCTGCAGGTCGCTCACGGTAACCGGCGTATCGTCCCGCCGCCAGGCGACAATCATCCGCGCCAGACGGCGTTTCAGATCGGCCAGATCTCGGGCCAGACACAGAATCGCCATGATTTCCGACGCCACCGTAATCATGAAACCATCTTCACGCGTCACGCCGTTAACTCGCCCGCCCAAGCCAACAACGGTGTGGCGTAACGCACGGTCATTAATATCCATGCAGCGTCTGAAGGTGATTTGCTGGCTGTCGATATTCAGGGCATTTCCCTGATGCAGATGATTATCCAGCAGCGCCGCCAGCAGGTTATTGGCGGCGGTAATGGCGTGGAAGTCACCGGTAAAATGGAGGTTGAGATCTTCCATGGGCACCAGTTGCGCATATCCGCCACCGGTGGCGCCGCCTTTCATGCCAAAGCAGGGGCCAAGGGAGGGTTCGCGTAGCGCGACTATGGCTTTCTTCCCCAGACGGGACAGGGCCTGACCAAGGCCAACGGTGACCGTGGTCTTGCCTTCGCCGGCCGGAGTGGGGTTAATAGCGGTGACCAGCACCAGCTTTCCCTGGGGAGCGGAATCCAGCTTGCTCCATAGCGCGTCGGAAAATTTAGCTTTATATCTGCCGTAGAGTTCCAGATCCTCCGCGTCGATTCCCAGCGCGTCGGCGACTTCCGCGACTGGCTTCATTGCACAGTCGCGGGCAATCTCAATATCGGTTTTCACTATTGTTCTCCCCTGCTTTAACCGCCCCGATTATAGGGACATCTTCGGGGATTTACCCGGGCAGGAGTCGCACCACAGCGAAGCGGAGAGCCGTCAGACCAGCGCGAAGCGCTCAATGGCCTGCGCCACGCCATCTTCCAGGTGAGTGCCGGTAATGAAATTGGCAGCCTCTTTCACAGAATCGATAGCATTGCCCATTGCCACACCCGTACCGGCGTACTGGATCATGGCGATATCGTTTTCCTGATCGCCAATCGCCATCACCTCATCAGGACTGATATTCAGGGATTCCGCCAGCAGACGCACGCCTTCGCCTTTATTGACCCGCTTATTCAGAATTTCCAGGTAGTAGGTGGCGCTCTTCAGGAAGGTATAACTCGCCTTAACCTCGTCAGGAATACGGGTAATAGCCTGATCGAGGATGGAAGGCTCATCGATCATCATCACTTTCAGGAAGGTGGCGTTGGGGTCCATATTTTCCGCCTCGCAGAACACCAGCGGGATGGTAGCCACGTAAGATTCGTGCACCGTATAGCGGCTGATATCACGGTTAGCGGTATAAAGCGTATGGCGATCCAGGGCGTGGAAATGGGAACCCACATCGCGCGATAGCTGCTCAAGAAAGCGGTAGTCGTCGTAACTTAACGGCGTCTGGGCCACCGTACTGCCGTCCTGCGCTTTTTGTACCAGCGCACCATTGTAGGTGATGCAGTAATCCTCTGCCCCGGTCATTCCCAACTCTGCCAGATAGCGTTCCACGCCAGCAAAGGGACGACCGGTGGTCAGCACCACCCTGATACCCCGGGCACGGGCAGCGGTAATGGCTGCTTTAACGCCGGGAGAGACGGTGTGATCCGGCAGCAGCAGCGTGCCATCCATATCGATAGTAATCAGTTTTATGGGCATAAGACCTGTGGAGTTGTGGGGTTTACCCATATTTTAACGTGATTATGGTCACAAAAACAGCAGCACGTGCTGAATGCGCCGCTGGCGGCTGCCAGCGGCGGCGGGAAGTTACGAAAACAGCTTTCCTTTCAGTAGATCGAAGCCTTTTGCCAGCAGATCGTTACCGTTATCCGCTTTAACTTCACCTTCCGGAGAGAGTTTATCGACGATCTGCGGCAGGTATTCCGCCAGCAAAGAGGAAGCTTTACCGGCGTCGATGCCCAGTTTGCTGGCCAGAGCGCCAATAGCCGGCGAGCCCAGCACATCCTGAATCTGGCCGGCGCTGATGCTCTGGTTAGTCATGGAACTGCTGATCCAGGACTCCACAACGCTTGCCAGGCCGCCCTGGCGGAATTTATCCAGAATGGCCTGAACGCCGCCCTGCTCATTCACCCAGCTCAGGATGGCCTGAAATTTACTGGCCTCACCGCCCTGACCGCCACCCAACATGCCGGTTACCTGATCTAAAAGTCCCATCGTTTCCTCCAGATTGTGTTCGTTCTTACTTAGTGTAGTCCCGCAAATAAAAACGCCGCGCAAAGATGCACGGCGCTTGATAAAGCGGTATGCCTTAAATATCGATATTGGCCGCTTTCAGGGCGTTCTCTTCGATAAAGGCACGGCGCGGCTCAACCGCATCGCCCATCAGCGTGGTAAACAGCTGGTCCGCCGCGATGGCGTCCTTCACCGTGACCCGCAGCATACGGCGGCTTTCCGGATCCATGGTGGTTTCCCACAGCTGCTCCGGGTTCATCTCGCCCAGCCCTTTATAGCGCTGTACGGAAAGGCCGCGACGCGACTCTTTCACCAGCCATTCCAGCGCGCTTTCGAAGCTGCTTACCGGCTGGCGACGCTCGCCGCGCTCGATATAAGCATCTTCTTCGATAAGCCCGCGCAGCTTATCGCCTAGGGAGCAGATATGGCGATATTCGCCGCCGGTGATAAAGTCGTGATCGAGCGGATAGTCGGTATCCACGCCGTGGGTACGCACCCGAATAACCGGTTCGAAGAGGTTCCGATCGCCATTTTCACGCACGTCGTACTTCCACAGGCTACCGTGCTTCTCGTTATCGTTCAGCGAGGTCACCAGTTCGGAAATCCAGCGGGTTACCTTCGCCTCATCACCCATATCTGCTTCCGTCAGGGTCGGATGATAGATCAGGCTCTTCAGCAGCGCGCGCGGGAAGCGACGTTCCATGCGGCCAATCATCTTCTGCACGCTGTTGTATCCGGCAACCAGCTGCTCCAGCGCGCCACCGGCAATCGCCGGAGCGCTGGCATTGGTGTGCAGCGTGGCGCCATCCAGCGCGATGGCGATCTGGTACTGGTCCATCGCCTCATCATCTTTGATGTACTGCTCCTGCTTGCCTTTTTTCACCTTGTACAGCGGCGGCTGCGCAATGTAGACGTGGCCGCGCTCGATGATTTCCGGCATCTGACGATAGAAGAAGGTCAGCAGCAGGGTACGGATGTGCGAACCGTCGACGTCCGCATCGGTCATGATGATGATGCTGTGATAGCGCAGTTTGTCCGGATTGTACTCATCCCGGCCAATGCCGCAGCCCAGCGCGGTAATCAGCGTTGCCACTTCCTGAGAAGAGAGCATCTTATCGAAGCGCGCCTTCTCAACGTTCAGGATCTTACCCTTCAGCGGCAGAATCGCCTGGTTTTTACGGTTACGGCCCTGCTTGGCGGAACCGCCCGCGGAGTCACCCTCCACCAGGTAGAGTTCAGAGTGTGCCGGATCGCGCTCCTGGCAGTCCGCCAGTTTGCCCGGCAGGCCCGCCAGGTCCAGCGCGCCTTTACGGCGCGTCATTTCGCGGGCGCGGCGTGCGGCTTCACGAGCGCGGGCGGCATCGATAATCTTGCCGACAACGATTTTCGCGTCAGACGGGTTTTCCAGCAGGTATTCGCCCAGCAGTTCGTTCATCTGCTGCTCAACCGCCGATTTCACCTCGGAGGAGACCAGCTTATCTTTGGTCTGGGAGGAGAACTTGGGATCCGGCACCTTCACGGAAACCACGGCAATCAGGCCTTCACGCGCATCGTCACCGGTAGCGCTGACTTTGGCTTTCTTGCTGTAGCCTTCTTTGTCCATGTAGGCGTTCAGGGTACGGGTCATGGCCGCACGGAAGCCCGCAAGGTGGGTTCCGCCGTCGCGCTGGGGAATGTTGTTGGTAAAGCAGTAAATATTTTCCTGGAAGCCGTCGTTCCACTGCAGCGCCACTTCCACGCCGATACCGTCTTTTTCGGTGGAGAAGTAGAAGATATTCGGGTGAATCGGCGTTTTGTTCTTGTTCAGAAACTCAACGAACGCCTTGATACCGCCTTCGTAGTGGAAGTGATCTTCTTTGCCGTCGCGCTTATCGCGCAGGCGAATGGAAACCCCGGAGTTCAGGAACGACAGTTCGCGCAGACGCTTGGCCAGAATCTCGTATTCGAATTCGGTCACGTTGGTAAAGGTTTCCAGGCTCGGCCAGAAGCGCACCAGAGTACCGCTATCTTCGGTATCGCCGGTCACCGCCAGCGGTTCCTGCGGTACGCCGTGTTCGTAAACCTGTTTGTGGATTTTGCCTTCGCGGCGAATCACCAGTTCCAGCTTCTGGGAAAGGGCGTTTACCACGGAAACCCCTACCCCGTGCAGACCGCCGGAAACCTTGTAGGAGTTATCATCGAACTTACCACCCGCGTGCAGAACGGTCATGATCACTTCGGCAGCAGAAACCCCTTCTTCCGGGTGGATCCCGGTAGGAATGCCGCGGCCATCGTCCTGTACCGACACGGAATTGTCGGCGTGGATGGTGACCACGATGTCTTTACAGTGCCCCGCGAGCGCTTCGTCGATTGCGTTATCCACGACCTCGAATACCATGTGATGCAGACCGGTGCCGTCATCCGTATCGCCGATATACATACCCGGGCGCTTACGCACCGCATCCAGCCCCTTAAGGACTTTGATACTGGAGGAGTCATAAGAATTCGACATCAACGTTTCTCGCTCATTTAATCCTGGATGAATCGGTTATTCTACCTTGTTCCACGGCGAACATCTTCGAATTTTTATCCGCCATGTCCATTATATGTTCTGCGCTAATGGCGCTAACAAAAACCTGTGACTGCGTGGCTTTCAGGCGACTGGCGAGCAGCCCGCGTCGCTGATCGTCGAGCTCCGAGGCAAAGTCGTCAATCAGGTACAGACAGCGCTGTCCGCTTTCCCGGGTCAGGAACTCACCCTGAGCCAGCCTGAGGGCGCACATCAGGAGCTTAAGCTGACCGCGAGACAGGGTATCTTCTACCGGCGCCCCATCGGCCCGAATGCGGAAATCCGCCTTGTGAGGGCCATGGGCGGTGTAGGTCAGCATGCGGTCACGCTCAAAGTTACGCTCCAGCACTTCCGCGTAGTCGCTCTCTTTTTCCCAACCGCGCAGGAAAGAGAAACTCAGGGAAAATTCCGGTAAAAACTGGGCGCAGGTATCCGCCATATCTTCGACGATGGCAGTGCTGTATTGTGCGCGCCAGCGGCTGATTTGCTCCGCCAGCGGTATCAGTTCCTGATCCCAGGGGCGCAGCTGTGCGTAGCGGGTGACCTGACGCAACGCCGCATTACGCTGTTTCATCAGGCGCTTAAGGTTGCTCCAGGCCACAAAGAAGCCTGGCTCGTTATGAAAGCATCCCCAGTCAAGGAAGGCCCTACGATATTTGGGGCCACCGCCGAGCAAAGTAAACCCTTCCGGGGTGATGAGCTGCATCGGCATCATCTTTGCCAGCTCCGCCACCCGGTGGCCGTCGCTGCCGTCGATACGTACCGTGCTGTCGCCCAGGCGGTCTTTGGTCAGCCCAACGGCGGTTTCCCGCTCAATGCCCTGTAGACGGCCGTGCAGCACAAAGCTGGGCTGTTCGTGGCGAATCACCCTTCCCGTCTGCTGGCTGCGAAAAGCGCGTCCGTGCCCCAGGGTGTAGATAGCCTCCAGCACGCTGGTTTTACCGCTACCGTTGGCGCCAACCAGAAAATTAAACCCCGAAGAGAGTGCGAGATCCGCATTTTCGATATTGCGGAAGTCTTTGATAAGAAGGCGGGATAAAGACATATTCCTTTCCGGGCAGAAAATGGGGATCGCCGCTTCCAGGGCGTCGGCGGCGCAGCCAGTTTAAACACGGACAGCGCGCAGACCCGGGAGCGTACACGAAGTACGTGACCGGGGCGAGCACTGCCCTGGTTTAAAATGGCAAGTAAGCCAGCCCGATATATTCTACAAGCGCATGGGCATGACGACATAGGCCGCCGCCTGGCTGGCGCTATCTTCAATCTGCACGCTGGATACCGAGTCGGTCAGCAGCAGACGCACGTTTTCGCACTTCAGCGCATTGAGCACGTCCAGGATGTAGCTGACGTTAAAGCCAATCTCCATCTCGGTGCCGCCGTAGGTGACATCCAGAATCTCTTCCGCTTCTTCCTGTTCCGGGTTATTGGCGGTGATTTTCAGTTGGTTTTCAGCCAGATAAATGCGTACGCCACGGAATTTCTCGTTAGAGAGGATCGCCGCGCGGGCAAACGCCTGCTTCAGCAGATCGCAACCTGCTTCCAGGGTTTTATCCGGGCTTTTGGGCAGTACCCGCCGATAGTCCGGGAAACGACCATCCACCAGCTTGGAGGTGAAGATAAAATCACCAACGTGGGCACGGATGTTATTGCTGCCGATTTGCACGCGCAACGGCGTATCGCCGCCGTCGAGCATACGCATCAGCTCAATCACCCCTTTACGCGGCACGATTACCGAATGGTCGGGCAGCGCTTCGCCAATCGGCATCGAGCAGACCGCCAGGCGGTGGCCGTCGGTCGCCACGGTGCGTAACTCTTCACCTGCGGTTTCGAACAGCATTCCGTTCAGGTAGTAACGCACATCCTGATGCGCCATCGAGAACTGAGTCGCCTCAATCAAACGCTTCATGGTGGCCTGCGGCAGCGTAAATTCCACCTCGCTCTGCCAGTCGTCCAGATTCGGGAAATCCGCCGCCGGTAGCGTGGAAAGCGAAAAACGACTGCGTCCGGAGCGCACCAGCATGCGATCGCCTTCCAGCTGCAGCGCGATCTCCGCCCCTTCAGGCAGACCGCGACAGATATCGAAGAACTTACGCGCCGGTACCGTGGTGGCGCCTGGCTCATGGGGATTCGCCAGCGCAACGCGGGCGACCATTTCCATCTCCAGATCGGTGCCGGTCAGCGAAAGGGTACCGTCAGCCACCTGCAGCAGCAGGTTTCCGAGAATAGGAAGCGTCGGGCGGCCTCCCAGCGGGCCGCTCACCTGCTGTAGCGGCTTTAATAAATGTTCACGTTCAACGGTAAATTTCATAGCGTCACGAAGATAATGTTCTGATTAAATTGGAAAAATCTTCTTTAATATCGTGGCTCTCTTCACGCAACTGCTCAATTTTACGGCAGGCGTGCAGCACCGTGGTATGGTCACGACCCCCAAAAGCGTCACCGATCTCCGGCAGGCTGTGGTTGGTGAGCTCCTTTGCCATCGCCATCGCCATCTGGCGAGGTCTGGCAACCGAGCGGGAACGCCGCTTGGAGAGCAGATCGGCAACCTTGATCTTGTAATACTCCGCCACCGTCTTCTGGATATTGTCGATGGTGACCAGTTTTTCCTGAAGCGCCAGCAGATCGCGCAGCGCTTCGCGGACGAAGTCGATAGTGATGGCGCGCCCGGTAAAGTTGGCGTTAGCAATAACGCGATTCAGCGCCCCTTCCAGCTCACGAACGTTGGAGCGCAGACGCTTGGCGATAAAGAACGCCACTTCGCCCGGCAGGCGGATATCGTTTTCGTCGGCCTTTTTCATCAGGATCGCCACCCGGGTTTCCAGTTCCGGCGGCTCGATAGCTACCGTCAGCCCCCAGCCAAAACGCGATTTCAGGCGATCTTCCACCCCATTGATCTCTTTGGGATAGCGATCCGACGTCAGGATGATCTGTTGATTACCTTCCAGTAACGCATTGAAGGTATGGAAGAACTCTTCCTGAGAACGCTCTTTATTGGCAAAGAACTGAATATCATCGATCAGCAGGGCATCTACCGAGCGATAGTAGCGCTTGAACTCTTCAATGGCATTATTCTGCAGCGCCTTTACCATGTCCTGCACAAAGCGTTCCGAATGCATATAGACCACTTTGGCGTTGGGCTTACGGGCCATTATGCCATTGCCCACGGCGTGCAACAGGTGGGTTTTACCCAGACCGGTTCCGCCATACAGGAACAGTGGATTATAGGCGCCGCCTGGGTTGTCCGCCACCTGACGCGCCGCCGCGCGTGCCAGCTGGTTAGATTTACCCTCAACGAAGTTATCAAAGGTGTGTTTCAGATTGACGTTGGAACGGTAGGACGGCGCAGCCGGCGCTGGCACGTTGTCCCAACTGGGCGTTACCGGCGCAGCGGTCACCCGCGCGCTCTGCTTTTCCGGCACCGCCACGCTTGCGGGCGCGTTTAACGTCTGGCTGACTGGCTTACTGCCAACTTCGAAACGCAACAACGGCGCGTCGCTACCGCAAAAGTCGTTAAGCAGTCCGTTGATGTTATTCAGGTACTTGTCCCTTACCCAATCGAGCACAAAACGGTTTGGCGCATACAGGGCCAGCGTGTTATCGCTCAGTTCCGCCTGTAGGGGGCGTATCCACATGCTGAATTCTGTGGCTGGTAACTCATCCTGCAATCGGGCAAGACACTGCTGCCAAAGCGAAAGTGACACGGCGGACTCCACTCGAACAAAAGTCGATCAAAAGACAAAAGACTGATTCATCATGATTGTTGACACACGCCGACAACCCGGTACGGGCAGCGTGCGAACCGCTATCTGCGGTTTTCCCCGAGATCTTATTCAGGATCCTGGATCCCGATCGGGACGCGGATCATAGCCTAAAGCGCGCCGGAGATCTTCTGTTTCTCACAGATTTCTCCCGATTTATCCACAGGGACGCTCGGGCCGGTTAAGTGTAAACGATCCTGAGCCGGACGCGGCATGATTTCTACCCCATATCAGAAAATTCAATACCAGAACGCGCTTTTTTGCTAAGGCGATCGTCAGAAGATCCCGCAGGATCCTTGCACTTTGGCGAGTCCCCCGTATAATTCTCCACCCGGTGTGTAGCGCCCCGGCTTTTCCGGCCTCTTCCTTATATAGAAAAGGCCAGAGAAATAAAGGAAGTGAATTGACTCCGGAGTGTACAATTATTACAATCCGGCCTCTTTGAATCCGCCACGACTTCGGCGTTGGTCGTTCGCTTACCGTGCGGGCATACGCAAAAGATCAGTGATATTAATTGTTTAGGTAGAAATCGCCATGAAACGCACTTTTCAACCGTCTGTACTGAAGCGCAACCGTTCTCACGGCTTCCGTGCTCGTATGGCAACCAAAAATGGTCGTCAGGTTCTGGCACGTCGTCGTGCTAAAGGCCGCGCTCGTCTGACCGTTTCTTCTAAGTAATAGCTAACCCTCTGTGGTTAAGCTCGCTTTTCCCAGGGAGTTACGTTTGTTAACTCCCGGTCATTTCACATTTGTCTTCCAGCAGCCAGTTCGTGCGGGTACGCCACAAATCACCATCCTCGGCCGCCTGAATTCGCTGGGGCATCCCCGTATCGGTCTTACCGTCGCCAAAAAGAACGTCAAGCGCGCACATGAGCGCAACCGGATTAAGCGTCTGGTACGCGAAAGCTTCCGCTTACGTCAGCATAAACTTCCACCAATGGATTTTGTGATAGTGGCGAAAAAGGGCGTAGCCGACCTTGATAATCGGGCGCTGTCGGAAGCACTGGAAAAATTATGGCGCCGCCATTGTCGCCTGGCTCGCGAATCCTGATAGCCCTGATAAGGGTCTATCAGCGCCTGATTAGTCCGCTTCTCGGGCCGCACTGTCGGTTCACGCCAACCTGTTCGCACTACGGAATTGAGGCATTGCGCAGGTTTGGAGTGATAAAAGGCAGTTGGTTGACGATAAAACGCGTATTAAAATGCCACCCTTTGAACCCCGGTGGGGACGATCCTGTCCCGCCTGGACCATTTGATACCAGAGAACACTAACGATGGATTCGCAACGCAATCTCCTTATCATCGCTTTGTTGTTCGTGTCTTTTATGATCTGGCAGGCATGGGAGCAGGACAAAGCCCCGCAGCCTCAGCAGACTCAGACCACACAGACAACGAACAGCCCGGGTAGCGCCGCAAACCAGGGCGTGCCGGCCAGTGGCCAGGGAAAACTGATTACAGTTAAAACGGATGTCCTCGATCTGACCATCAACACCCGTGGCGGTGATGTTGAGCAGGCGCTGCTGCTGACTTATCCAAAGGAACTGGGCTCTCAGGAACCTTTCCAACTGCTGGAAACCACGCCGCAGTTCGTTTATCAGGCTCAGAGCGGTCTGACCGGACGCGACGGCCCGGATAACCCGGCTAATGGCGATCGCCCGCTGTATAGCGCCGCTCAGGACAGCTTTACGCTGGCAGACGGCCAGAACGAACTGGCGATTCCGCTGACTTATACCGATGCCGCAGGCAACACCTTTACCAAAACCTTCACCCTGAAACGCGGTGAGTTTGCGGTAAACGTGGACTACAGCGTGCAGAACACCGGTCAGAAGCCGCTGGAGCTTTCAAGCTTCGGTCAGCTTAAACAGACTATCGATCTGCCGAAGCATCGCGATACCGGTAGCAGCAATTTCGCGCTGCACACCTTCCGCGGCGCGGCTTACTCCACCAGCGACGAGAAGTACACTAAGTACAAGTTCGATACTATCGCCGACGGCGAGAACCTGAACCTGAACTCCAAAAACGGCTGGGTGGCAATGCTCCAGCAGTACTTCGCTACCGCATGGGTGCCGCGTACAGAGGGTGACAATCACTTCTATACCAACAAGCTGCAGGACGGTACCGCAGCGGTAGGTTATAAGTCTGCGCCTGTTCTGGTTCAGCCAGGTCAGACCGGTAAGATTGCCAGCACCCTGTGGGTCGGCCCGGAAATTCAGGACAAGATGGCCGCTGTTGCGCCGCATCTGGATCTGACCGTGGATTACGGCTGGCTGTGGTTCATCTCTCAGCCGCTGTTTAAGCTGCTGAAGTGGATCCATAGCTTCCTGGGCAACTGGGGCTTCTCCATCATCGTCATCACCTTTATCGTGCGTGGTATCATGTACCCGCTGACTAAAGCGCAGTACACCTCGATGGCGAAGATGCGTATGCTGCAGCCGAAGATTCAGGCGATGCGCGAACGTCTTGGCGACGATAAGCAGCGCATGAGTCAGGAGATGATGGCGCTGTACAAATCAGAGAAGGTTAACCCGCTGGGCGGTTGCTTCCCGCTGCTGATCCAGATGCCTATCTTCCTGGCGCTCTACTACATGCTGATGGGCTCCGTTGAGCTGCGCCATGCGCCGTTCGCGCTGTGGATCCATGACCTGTCGGCGCAGGACCCGTACTACATTCTGCCGATTCTGATGGGCGTGACGATGTTCTTCATCCAGAAGATGTCGCCGACCACCGTGACCGACCCGATGCAGCAGAAGATCATGACCTTTATGCCGGTCATCTTCACGGTCTTCTTCCTGTGGTTCCCGTCCGGTCTGGTGCTGTACTATATCGTCAGTAACCTGGTGACCATCATTCAGCAGCAGCTGATCTATCGCGGTCTTGAGAAACGTGGTCTGCACAGCCGCGACAAGAAAAAGACCTGATAGCGGTTCAGCTAACTAAATGCAGAAGGCGGTCTTAATGACCGCCTTTTTTATTAAGAGCCATTTTATGAATCATAACGACACCATCATCGCTCAGGCCACCCCTCCGGGGCGCGGCGGAGTCGGTATTCTGCGTATTTCCGGGCGACATGCCCGCGAAGTGGCCCAGGCGGTGCTGGGTAAGCTCCCGAAGCCGCGCTATGCCGACTATCTGCCGTTCCTCGACGCTGACGGCAGCGTGCTGGATCAGGGGATCGCCCTGTGGTTCCCGGGTCCGAACTCCTTTACCGGCGAAGATGTGCTGGAGCTCCAGGGCCACGGCGGCCCGGTTATTCTCGATCTGCTGTTAAAACGCATTTTGCAGCTACCCGGCCTGCGCATCGCCCGTCCCGGCGAGTTTTCCGAGCGCGCGTTTCTGAATGACAAGCTGGATCTGGCTCAGGCTGAAGCCATTGCCGACCTGATTGACGCCAGTTCAGAGCAGGCTGCCCGTTCTGCGATCGGCTCGCTACAGGGCGCCTTCTCTACCCGAGTGAATACCCTGGTGGAAGCGCTGACCCATCTGCGTATATACGTCGAGGCCGCCATCGACTTCCCCGACGAAGAGATCGATTTTCTCTCCGACGGGAAGATCGAAGCGCAGCTTAACCAGGTCATCACCGATCTCGATGCCGTACGTGCCGAGGCCCATCAGGGCAGCCTGCTGCGTGAAGGGATGAAGGTGGTGATTGCCGGGCGCCCTAACGCCGGAAAGTCGAGCCTGTTGAATGCCCTGGCCGGGCGTGAGGCGGCAATTGTTACCGATATTGCCGGTACCACCCGCGACGTACTGCGCGAGCAGATCAATCTGGACGGCATGCCGCTCCATATTATCGATACCGCTGGCCTGCGTATCGCCAGCGACGAGGTAGAACGTATCGGCATCGAGCGCGCCTGGCAGGAAATTGAACAGGCGGACAGGGTACTGTTTATGGTGGATGGCACCACCACGGAAGCGACCGACCCGGCACAGATCTGGCCCGACTTTATCGCCCGACTACCGGCAAAACTGCCTGTAACCGTAGTGCGTAACAAAGCCGACGTGACGGGGGAATCCACCGGTATCACTCAAATGCAGAACCATACGTTAATTCGCCTTTCAGCGCGGACCGGCGAAGGAATGACGCTGCTGCGCGATCATCTTAAGCAGAGCATGGGTTTTGATACCCGAATGGAAGGCGGATTTATGGCCCGGCGTCGCCATCTTCAGGCACTGGAACAGGCCGCACAGCATCTGCAACAGGGTAAATCCCAGCTGCTGGACGCCCTGGCTGGTGAGCTGCTGGCTGAAGAGCTACGCCTGGCGCAGCAGCAGTTAAGCGAAATCACCGGCGAGTTCACCTCCGACGATCTACTGGGCCGGATTTTCTCCAGTTTCTGTATTGGTAAGTAATCGCCATCAGCGTCGGATCGACAAGGTCCGGCGCTGATTTATGCGCAAAAACTCCGCTATCATCTCATCTCTGGCTTCCGAACGAAGAAAAAACCGTTAATCGCACTAAATGCAAAAGTTTTTTTCCTGGTTTACTCTGTTATTCAAGGTCTTTCTTAAATAAAACACCTACTCTTACTCCTAATACCATTCATCACGGAGTGAAAAATGGCTATGCATTTCGCAAGAGGGATCATCAACCCAAGCTACCCTATCTCCACCCGCCTTTCCGCGGAATGCCATGCCCAGGCCAGACAGATGCCGCCCTTTCGGCGCAACCGCTTTCTGGCGACCCGGGCGTTACTGGCCGAACTGATGTTTATGCTATACGGCACCGCCCGACTCCCGGCCATCATTCCCGGACCCGGCGGTCGCCTGAGTTTTGCCGATGATATCCCTGCCTCTTTTTCACTGGCCTGCGCAGGAAATGTAGTTGGAGTAGCACTCTCAACCAGCGGTGAATGCGGGCTGGAGATGGCGCTACGACGCAGCGCCAGCATTCCTGGTCCCACCAGCCTGGGTAATGAAAATAACGGTTTTACCCGCACGGAACTTATCTGGATCAATAACCAGAACGATCCCATCGAAGCGCGTATCCAGCTAACAACGCTCAGAAAAAGTATTGGAAAATTACTGGGTCCATCGGGGATGGCGGTAGAATTACAGCCAGGCGCTGGCCGCATGCGCCTTGAAAGCGGCCACAGGATAGAGGCGCTTTGCGACGCCGAAGACATCCTTATCTGGAGCCTGGCCGCTTCTCCTGAAGTGGGTTCGCTACAGTTCTGGGAGCTGGATAACCGCTACGGCTGGCAGGCCATAGCCGAAGAGCAGCGCACCAACGGGGAGTCCATTAACCGTATGATGCGTTTTATCTGCCATCCGAAAGAGAAAGCGCTAACCTTTAAGCCATTTCACACTTCCGCGACATAAGGAGTCACGATGTCAGAAACACTGAAAGTTGTTACGCTGCTGGGCAGCCTGCGTAAAGGGTCCTTCAACGCGATGGTAGCCCGTACGTTGCCGCAGGTAGCGCCGTCCAATATGGCGGTGAATCCCCTGCCTTCGATTGCCGACATCCCACTCTATAACGCCGATATTCAGGAAGAACAGGGGTTCCCCGCCACGGTCAATGCGCTGGCTGAACAAATCCGCCTGGCAGATGGCCTGGTCATCGTTACACCGGAATATAACTATTCGGTACCTGGCGGTCTGAAGAACGCTATCGACTGGCTTTCGCGCCTGCCCGACCAACCTCTGGCGGGCAAACCGGTACTGATCCAGACCAGTTCGATGGGCGTGATTGGCGGCGCCCGCTGCCAGTATCACCTGCGCCAGATTCTGGTTTTCCTGGATGCCATGGTGATGAATAAGCCGGAATTTATGGGTGGCGTCATTCAGAACAAAATCGATCCCGAAAGCGGTGAAGTTATCGATCAGGCTACCCGCGATCATCTTGGCGGTCAGCTAACGGCCTTTGCCGACTATATTGCCCGGGTCAGCATTAAGGCATAACCCTCCTTAAGCTCCCTGAAGCAGGGAGCTTTTTCTAAAAAATGGTTTGGCTTGAGGTAGCATTAAGAGCGCTGATTTTGTTATGTTATAACAAACCAATTAACCCTCTTTTGCGATTATGTCAGGAACGACCACTCAACGCCTTATTGCCATTGATGCCCTGCGTGGCCTGGTGATGCTCTTAATGCTTCTGGATCACGTGCGGGAAACCTTCTACCTGCACCTTCAGTTAAGCGATCCCATTGATGTGAATACCACGCAACCGGCTCTGTTTATCAGCCGAACTCTGGCCCACCTGTGCGCGCCGGTGTTTGTCTTTCTGACCGGTCTTTCCGCAGCGCTCTACTGGCAGCGCTGTGGCGACAGGCGCCAGACGGCGCTGTATTTGCTCAAGCGCGGCCTGTTTCTGGTGGCGCTGGAACTGACGCTGGTTAACTTCGCCTGGACCTTCGAATTTCCCCCACACACTCTCTACCTCCAGGTGATCTGGGCCATCGGCCTGAGCATGGTAGCCCTGAGTCTGCTGCTGTGGCTGCCTCCGGTGCTGCTTATCGCCAGTGGTGTAGTGATTGTCGCAGGCCATAACCTGCTCGATACCCTACATGCCGCGCCGGACAGTTCATGGTTTATTCCCTGGGCGATATTGCACGATCGTAGCTGGCTAACCGTGGGCGATGCGCTACGTATTCGTACCTCCTACCCGGTACTGCCGTGGATTGGCGTGATTGCTCTGGGTTTCGCCGCTGGCGCCTTATACCGACCAGCGCATCAGCAGGATCGCCGGAAAATCCTCGCCTGGCTGGCGGCAGGGCTGCTGGCTGCCTTCTTCCTGCTGAGGATGATCAACGGCTACGGTGAAAAAACCTGGGTAGAGGGAGAGCGCTTCAGCGCCACGCTGATGAGTTTCTTCAATATCACCAAGTATCCGCCTTCTCTGCTGTTCCTGTGCCTGACGCTGGGCATTGGACTGGCGTTACTGGCATTGTTTGAATGCCCACGACCAAATCGCCTGATAACGTTGCTGGCCGCCTTTGGCGCGGCACCGATGTTCTTTTACCTGGTCCATCTTTATCTGCTGAAGGGACTTTATCTGTCGGCCGTGGCCATCTGGGGCAAAAATTACGGGGAGTGGTTCGGCTTTAGCGCCGTCTGGCAGCTCTGGCTCTGTACTCTGGCGCTGACTGTGATTCTGTTCTGGCCGGTACGCGCTTTTGCCAGGCTCAAGGCACGGCGCCGCGATCTACGCTGGCTGCGCTACTTTTGACCAGCAAACGCCAACCCGCAGGGCCAGGAACAGGAAGTGCCTTATCGTCGCTTCCTGTCCCAGGGCCCTTCCCGGGCTTCGTGTGTTGACATCAACAACAAAATCGCATTAATATGCATAAAATTAACATAATTATCTAAAAGGATTTATTAATGTTTAAGCATATTATTGCCAGAACTCCCTGCAAAGCATTAGTTAACGGGCTAACTTCCGCCAGTCTTGGCCAGCCTGACTACCAGAAAGCGCTGGATCAGCATAATGAATACATACGCGCTCTACAGCAGTGTGATGTCGATATCACGCTGCTGCCAGCGGATGAACGCTTTCCGGATTCGGTATTTGTTGAAGATGTGGCGCTTTGTACCCCGCACTGCGTCATTATCACCCGCCCCGGCGCCCCCAGCCGCCGCCAGGAAACCGAACTCATTGAAGAAACCGTTACCCGCTTTTATCCCGGTAACGTTGAACGCATCAGCGCGCCAGGCACCGTAGAGGCTGGTGATATTATGATGGTTGGCTCTCATTACTATATTGGCCTGTCCGCACGCACCAATCAGGCCGGCGCCGATCAAATGATTGCGATTCTGAATAAATATGGCCTGACCGGATCGGTGGTCACCCTGGAAAAAGTGCTGCACCTGAAAACTGGTCTGGCTTATCTGGAAAATAACAACCTGCTGGCCGCCGGAGAATTCATCACCAAACCAGATTTTCAGCACCTGAATATTATTGAAATTCCGCCAGAGGAATCCTACGCGGCCAACTGTATCTGGGTGAATGGCCGGGTGATTATGCCGTCCGGTTATCCGCAGACCAGTGAAAAAATTGCGGCGCTGGGGTATCAGGTGATAACCGTCGATACCTCCGAATACCGGAAAATTGACGGCGGTGTGAGCTGCATGTCGCTACGCTTCTAATGCTTTCGGGTCGCTGTTTACAGCGACCCTTTTTATGTAACGGCATGACTGATTATGACCAACGAAAAAAAGAGGCTGGGGCTATTGCCGCTGACCATTCTGGTGGTCGGCGGCATCATCGGTAGCGGTATCTTCAGCCTGCCGCAGAATATGGCAGAAGGCGCTGGCGCAGGCGCCATACTCATCGCCTGGGGAATTACCCTTTGTGGAATGCTGACGCTGACAAGGGCTTTCCAGTATCTGTCTTTACGCTTTCATCAACAAAGCGATGGCCTGTATGGCTATGTGCGCCAGGGATTCGGCGACTACATCGGCTTTAACGCCGCATGGGGCTACTGGATTTCCGCCTGGATGGCCTGTGCCAGCTATCTCATTATTTTATTCAGCGCGCTGGGGTCATTTGCGCCACTCGCTTTCTTTGGCGATGGAACCACGCTGGCCTCGGTGATTTGCGGGCTGATTTTAATGTGGGTGGTCCACTTCTTTGTGTTACGCGGCGTCTATACGGCGTTTCTGCTTAACTGCGTCATTACCATTGCCAAGATTGTCCCTATCGCGCTGTTTATTGTCTGCATCATCCTGGCGTTTAAGATAGAGACATTCCGCCTCGACTTTTGGGGAACGCCAAAACTGGGCAGCGTGATGACGCAGATAAAGCACACCATGCTGTATACCGTGTGGGTCTATCTGGGGATAGAAAGCGCCACGGTCTATTCGTCGCGCACTAAGGGTATTGCCACCATTAGCCGGGCGACCTTTCTTGGCTTCTTTATTACCAGCCTGCTGCTGATGTGCGTTTCGATTCTTTCGCTGGGGATTATTCCTCAGGAAGAGCTGGCGGCGATGAAGAATCCCTCTATGGCGCTGGTGCTGGAACGTATCGTGGGCCACTGGGGCGCCACGCTGATTAACGTCGGCCTGGTGGTTTCGGTCAGTGGCGGACTGCTGTCATGGCTGATGCTGTCGGCGGAAATGCTGTGGCTGGCCGGTCGCGATGCGCAGCATACGGTTCCCGCCTGCTTCGGCAAGCTGAACCGGGCAGGCTCGCCTGAAAACGCGCTATGGATAACCACATCCTGCATCACGGTGCTGATTCTGCTGGCTCACTTTTATGAGTCCGGCTATAACACGCTGATCCAGCTTTCTACCTCTATGGTGCTGATCCCCTATCTGCTGGCGGCAGTCTTTGTGTTTAAGCTGGCGCGACAGGATAAACAACCATTATTAATGGTGGTCGGAACAGGCGGGTCAGTATACGGTCTGTGGCTCATTTACGCAGGCGGTGTCTCTTACCTGCTGTTATCGATGATTTTATATGCCATCGGTCTGGGTTTTTATCTCAGAGCACGCAAAGAGCGGGGGCTGTCTTCTTTCAGCTACCGGCACGATAAGGTCTACGCGCTGATGATTAGCGGCCTGTGTCTTATCGCACTGTTTCAGTTCTTTATTTTTCCCGCCGCCTCATAAATCCGCTGGCGGCGAACTGCCGCCAGCCACCATTTAATCAATAAAGGCGATTTTCAGCACAAACAACAGCGCCACCACTACCACACACAGGCTAAGATCGCGCCAGCGGCCGGTGAAAACTTTCATTATGCAGTAAGAGATAAAGCCCAGGGCAATCCCTTCGGTAATGGAAAAGCTAAACGGCATCATCACTGCCGTGATAAAGGCCGGTACCGCCTCGGTCAGATCGTCCCACTTCACCCGCGCCAGGCTGGAGGTCATCAACACGCCCACGTAAATCAGCGCGCCAGCCGCAGCGTAGCCCGGCACCATTCCCGCCAGCGGTGACAGGAAGATAACCAGCAGGAACAGAAGACCGACCACCACTGCCGTCAGACCGGTACGCCCGCCAATGGAAACCCCGGAGGTGGATTCAATGTACGCCGTGACCGAAGAGGTGCCAATAAAGGCACCGCCAACCGACGATACGCTATCCACAAACAGCGCCTGCTTCATCCGCGGGAATTTCCCCTGACTGTCGGTCAGTCCCGCTTTGTCCGTTACGCCAATCAAAGTGCCGGAAGAGTCGAACAGGTTTACCAGCATAAACGAGAAGATAACACCGGCCAGGCTCAGATCGAGCGCACCTGCGAGGTCCACCTGCCCCACGACAGAGGTCACGCCCGGCGGCATCGAAACCAGCCCGTTGTAATGCACATCGCCAAACCACAGTCCCAGCAGCGTGGTCACCACAATAGACACCAGCACTGCGGCGTGAATATTGCGTGAAGCCAGAATCGCGATAATAAAGAAGCCCAGAACGCCCAACAGCACGCTATGAGAGCTGAGATCGCCAATCGCCACCAGGGTTTCAGGATTGGCAACGATAATACCGGCGTTTTTCAGCCCCATCATGCCAATAAATAGCCCGATACCGCTGGTGATCCCTACCCGCAGACCCAGCGGGATATTGGCGATCATCCAGTAACGTACGCGAAACAGCGTCAGCAGCAGCAGCCCGACCGCACCCCAGAAGATAGCGCCCATGCCCACCTGCCAGGAAAGCCCCATAGCGCCTACCACCACAAAGGCGAAAAAGGCGTTCAGCCCCATCGCAGGCGCCAGCGCAACCGGCAGGTTAGCAAACAGGCCCATCAGGATACTGCCGAAGGCGGCAATCAGGCAGGTGGTGACAAACACCGCCTGGGTATCCATACCCGCCGCCCCCAGAATCTGCGGGTTGACGAAAACGATGTAGACCATGGTCAGGAATGTGGTAAAACCGGCTATCACCTCGGTGCGTACCGTCGTGCCGTGATCGCGTAATTTAAACACGCGCTCAAAAAGTCCCTGGTCCGCCGGACGGGGAATCTGTTGTTGGCTCATCATCAGTTACCGAATTTTAAGAGGGGAAAAAATCCGCCGCTATCCTATACCAAAACGGCGCCCGGTTGACGGTAAATATGCACTTTTTTCATTGAAATTGCTTATACGGCATCGATTGCGTGGCACAATTCCTCTTAACATTTTTATCGACAGGAAACAGCATGTCTCAGATAGAAGCGCTATTTTTCGATTGTGACGGAACGCTGGTCGACAGCGAAGTCATCTGTTCCCGTGCCTATGTGCATATGTTTGCCAGCCACGGCATTGAGCTGGACCTGGAAGAGGTTTTTAAACGCTTTAAAGGCGTGAAGCTCTACGAAATTATCGACATCATTAATCAGGAGCACGGCACCGCCCTGACCCGGGAAGCGTTGGAGCCAGTCTATCGCGCCGAAGTGGCGCGCCTGTTCGAAGCCGAGCTGGAAGCTATTCCCGGCGCCCGGGAGCTACTGGACAGCATCAGCCTGCCCATGTGCGTGGTCTCTAACGGGCCGGTCAGCAAAATGGAGCACTCGCTGGGCAGAACCGGCATGCTGCACCACTTCCCGCAGCGTTTATTCAGCGGTTACGATCTGCAACGCTGGAAGCCGGATCCGGCCATGATGTTCCATGCCGCAGAGGTGATGGAAGTCGACGTGCAGCGCTGTATTCTGGTGGATGATTCTATGGCGGGCGCCCAGGCCGGTATCGCCGCCGGTATGGAGGTTTTCTACTTCTGCGCCGACCCTCACAATAAGCCTATCGATCACCCGAAAGTGACCACCTTTACCGATCTGGCACAGTTGCCCGCGTTGTGGAAGGCCCGGGGCTGGGAAATTAACCGTTCCTGATTCTCGCCCTGTTAACAGAAGGAGGCGCATATGCCCGACATGTTCGAACGCTATCAGGGTTGTCTGCTGGGACTGGCGGCTGGCGATGCGGTAGGTACCAGCGTTGAATTCAGCCCCAGAGAGAGCTTTACCCCCCTGACCGATATGGTCGGTGGCGGTCCCTTCAGGCTGAAGGCGGGGCAATGGACTGACGATACTTCCATGGCGCTCTGTCTGGCCGAAAGCCTGACCCACTGCCGGGGATTTAACGCCCACGACCAAATGACGCGTTACCTGAACTGGTGGCAGTGGGGCTATCTCAGCGCCACCGGGGAATGCTTTGATATCGGCACCACCGTTGTCAAAGCGCTGTCAAAGTTCTCAGTTGATGGCGATCCCTTCGCGGGCTCCAGCGCGCCGGATACGGCAGGTAATGGCTCACTGATGCGCCTGGCGCCCGTGGTGCTCTATTACTTTCCCGATACTCAGCGTGCACTGTACTACGCAGGAGAGTCATCGCGCACCACCCACGCGGCAGCCGAAGCGATTGACTGCTGCCGGCTATTCGCTCAGATCCTGGTCAATGCGCTCAGCGGCAAAGGAAAAACAGAGACACTGCTGGAGATTCCAGACATGCCCGCCACGGAAAACGTCCGCCGCATTGCCGCAGGGGAATACCAGAACAAATCCCGAGCCGCAATCCACGGGACCGGTTACTGCGTTCAGAGCCTTGAAGCCGCGCTGTGGTGTTTCTTCCACGCTGAGAGTTTTGAGCAGACCATCCTGCTGGCGGCCAATCTCGGTGATGATGCCGACACCACCGCCGCCATCGCCGGACAGATAGCTGGCGCCTGGTTCGGGGTAGAAGCTATTCCGGAACGCTGGCGTCGCCTGCTCTGGTTTTACGATGATATTGATGGTCTGGCGCGCAGGCTGCTGGATAAACCGCAGTGATAATGCTCCCTCTCCAGGGCGGAGAGGGACATTAAGCGTTACTCTTTCGGATCGTGGCCCGCCAGCAGCTTATCCAGTTCATCGCCGCCCACGTGGCGAAAGTCCTGGCCCTTCACGAAGTAGAAGATAAATTCGCAGATGTTCTGGCAGCGATCGCCGATACGTTCAATGGAGCGGGCGCAGAACAGCGCGGTCAGCACGCTCGGGATGGTTCGCGTATCTTCCATCATATGGGTCATCAGCTGACGAACGATGCCTTCATACTCCTTATCGACCTTTTTATCTTCACGGTAGATTCGCACCGCTTCGTCAATATCCATGCGGGCAAAGGCGTCCAGTACGTCATGCAGCATCTGCACCGTATGGCGACCCAGCGACTCCAGGCTGACCAGCAGCGGCTGGTGCTGGCGGGAGAACTTCTCGACCGCCGTGCGGCAGATCTTATCCGCCACATCGCCGATGCGTTCCAGCTCGGAAATAGTCTTGATGATCGCCATTACCAGGCGCAGGTCACTGGCGGTGGGCTGACGCTTGGCGATGATGCGTACGCACGCCTCGTCAATTTCCACCTCCATCATATTGACCTTTTTATCGCCTTCGATAACCCGCTGTGCCAGTTCGGCGTCCTGGTTATGCATGGCGGTAATGGCATCGGTCAGCTGCTGCTCCACCAGCCCGCCCATGGTCATAATCTGGGTGCGAATATGTTCCAGTTCGGCATTGAACTGGCCGGAAATGTGCTTATTAAGATTCAGGTTATCCATGTTCTTCTCCCACGGTCAGCCGTAGCGTCCGGTGATGTAATCTTCGGTCTGCTTCTTCTTCGGCGTGGTAAACAGTGAATCCGTGTCACTGAATTCGATCAGCTCGCCGAGGTACATAAACGCCGTGTGATCAGAGCAGCGCGCCGCCTGCTGCATATTGTGGGTCACGATCACCACGGTATAGTCCTGTTTCAGTTCGGTGATAAGCTCTTCAATGCGCCCGGTAGAGATGGGATCCAGCGCCGAGCAGGGCTCATCCAGCAGCAGAACATCGGGGCGAATAGCAATGCCGCGGGCGATGCACAAACGCTGCTGCTGACCGCCGGACAGCGAATAACCGCTCTGGTGCAGCTTATCCTTAGTCTCATTCCACAGCGCCGCTTTGGTCAGCGCCCACTGTACGCGCTCGTCCATATCGGCGCGCGACAGCTTTTCGAACAGGCGCACACCAAAGGCGATATTATCGTAAATCGACATCGGGAACGGTGTGGGTTTCTGGAACACCATACCGACCTTTGCACGCAGCAGGGCGATATCCTGACTCTGGGTCAGAATATTTTCGCCATCCAGCAAAATTTCGCCTTCGGCACGCTGTTCCGGGTAGAGCGCGAACATCTTGTTGAAGGTACGCAGCAGCGTCGATTTCCCGCAGCCGGAAGGGCCGATAAAGGCCGTTACCTGGTTTTTGGCGATATCCAGACTGATGTCCTTCAGGGCATGGAATTTCCCGTACCAGAAGTTCAAATCACGAACCTGAATCTTACCCGGGGTGGTTTCAACCATACTCATTGCTTCTCTTTCCTCATCCGGCGCCGCCACAGCCCACGCCGTACTTATTAACCGTGTTTACGTTTCGCGAACAGTACGCGCGCCACAATATTCAGCAACAGAACGCAGAGGGTGATGATCAACACCCCGGCCCAGGCCAGCTCCTGCCATCCGGCGAAGGGGCTCATGGCAAACTTAAAGATGGTCACCGGCAGGTTGGCTATCGGCTGCATCATATCGGTGCTCCAGAACTGGTTGGAGAGCGAAGTGAACAGCAGCGGCGCCGTTTCCCCTGCGATACGCGCCACTGCCAGCAGCACACCGGTGATAATCCCGGAAACAGACGCCTTCAGGGTAATGGCCGAGATCATCTTCCACTTTGGCGTACCCAGCGCATAGGCCGCTTCACGCAGGCTATCCGGCACCAGCTTGAGCATATTTTCCGTGGTACGAATCACGATAGGCACCTGCAGCAACGCCAGCGCGATCACCCCGGCCCAGCCGGAAAAGTGCTGCATCTGGGCGACAACGATGGTGTAGACGAACAGACCCACTACGATGGAGGGAGCAGACAGCAGAATATCGTTAATAAAGCGGATCACCTCCGCCAGCCATGATTTACGGCCATATTCCGCCAGGTAGATCCCCGCCATAATGCCCAGCGGCGTACCAAAAACGGTAGCCCAGACGATTAGCAGCCCGCTACCGACCAGGGCGTTAGCCAGACCGCCGCCTTCTGAATTGGGCGGCGGCGTCATTTCGGTAAACAGCGCCAGTGACATGCCGTCGATACCACGCGTAACCGTGGCGAACAGGATCCAGATCAGCCAGAACAGGCCGAATGCCATGGTGGCCATCGACAATGTCAGGGCAATACGATTCTTAAAGCGGCGCTTTGCCTGCATTTTACGGCGTGATTCCGCCAGATTTGCCGCCGCTTGCAGTTCCATGGTGGCCATCAGCGCGCCCCCTCATTCTTCGCCAGTCGCAGAATCATCAGCTTGGAGACAGCCAGTACGATAAAGGTAATCACAAACAGAATCAGGCCCAGCTCCATCAGCGCAGCGGTATGCAGTCCGGATTCCGCTTCGGCGAACTCATTCGCCAGCGCTGAAGTGATGCTGTTACCCGGCATATAGAGCGAAGCGCTGTCGAGCTGGTAGGTGTTGCCGATAATAAAGGTCACCGCCATGGTTTCACCCAGCGCGCGTCCCAGCCCCAGCATCACGCCGCCAATCACCCCGTTTTTGGTGAATGGCAGGACGATACGCCAGATAACTTCCCAGGTCGTGCAGCCAATACCGTAAGCGGACTCTTTCATCATCACCGGCGTCTGCTCAAATACATCACGCATCACCGAGGCGATATAGGGAATGATCATGATGGCAAGGATCACCCCTGCCGCCAGGATTCCGATTCCGAAGGCCGGGCCAGAGAACAGCTCGCCGACGATGGGGACCGACGACAGCACGTTACCGACCGGTTCCTGAAAGTAAGTGGCGAACAGCGGGGCGAAGATAAACAGTCCCCACATGCCGTAAACGATACTGGGGATAGCCGCCAGTAGCTCAATGGCGATACCCAGCGGGCGCCGCAGCCAGCCGGGGGCCAGTTCGGTCAGAAACAGGGCAATACCAAAACTGACCGGCACGGCGATAATCAGTGCAATCACCGATGTCACCAGGGTGCCGTAAATCGGTACCAGCGCGCCGAAGGTATCGTTAGGGGCATCCCACTCTTTGGACCACAGAAAGCCGAAGCCGAATTTCTCGATGCTCGGCCAGGAAGAAAAGATCAGGGAGACGATAATCCCGCCCAGCAGAAACAGGACAATCAGCGCAGCCAGTTTTACCAGCGCGCCGAACAGAATGTCGCCCTTTTTGCCAGGAGGTGTAAATGCAGGCCTGCTTGCTGCCATAAACTCACTCAACTTAATCAGTTTTGAAGGCCGGCGTACCGGCCTTCTGGAAAAACTTATTTATACAGCGGGTTACCGCTGCTGTCCTTAACGCTGGTCTTCCACGCTGCGCGAACCTGCTCAACCACGCTTTCCGGCAGGGTGGCGTAATCCAGCGCTTTGGCTTCATCGCTGCCATTTTTATAGGCCCAGTCGAAGAACTTCAGTACTTCTGTGCCCTGCTCCGGCTTCTTCTGATCCTTATGCACCAGAATAAAGGTGGCGGAAGAGATTGGCCATGCGCCTTCGGCGGTCTGATTGGTCAGATCCTGGGCAAAGGTTTTGCTCCAGTCCGCGCTTTCAGCCGCCTTAGAGAAGCTCTCTTCGGTTGGGCTGACCGGCTGACCATTACCCGAAATCAGTTTGGTATAGGCCAGGTTGTTCTGCTTGGCGTAGGCATACTCAACAAAGCCAATGGCGCCAGGCAAACGCTGAACAAAGGCGGCGATGCCGTCGTTGCCTTTACCACCCAGACCGGTCGGCCATTTCACTGTGGTACCGGCGCCGACTTTCGACTTCCACTCTTCATTCACTTTAGACAGATAGCTGGTGAAGACATAGGAAGTACCAGAACCGTCAGCGCGACGCACGACGGCAATGTTCTGCTCAGGTAGCTTAATGCCCGGGTTCAGCTGCGCAATGGCCGGATCGTTCCACTTCTTAATTTTGCCCAGATAGATATCACCCAGGGTTTTGCCGTCCAGCGTCAGCTGACCGGACTGAACGCCTGGCAGGTTAACCGCCATTACCACCCCGCCGATAACGGTTGGGAACTGGAACAGGCCATCATTTTGCAATTTTTCATCGGAGAGAGGGGCGTCGGAAGCACCAAAATCAACGGTATGCGCGACGATCTGCTTCACGCCGCCAGAGGAGCCAATCCCCTGATAGTTCACTTTATTCCCCGTGGATTTCTGATAGCTGTCGGCCCATTTGGCATACACCGGAGCAGGAAAGGTGGCGCCCGCGCCAGTCAGGCTGGCTGCCGCAAAAGCGGAAAACGCGCTCAGAGAGAAGGTCGCGGCGACAACAGTAGCGACGGTGGTACGCATAACGTTCATAGTGTCTCCTGCAAGAGTCATCATTTGCTGTGTAAGGAGCCTGTGCTCATTGCTTTGTCGTCCACGCCAGGCTCTCAGGTGACTGCATGGACAAAATAGGACAGTTTGGTGACAGCAACATGTACGAATTATGACAGTTTTATGACAGCAGGCAGGTTGGCGTGGATGAGACAGGCATCGACGACTCCATAAAGTCTCCCTAAAAACGACACAGTTTGAATTTATACTTTTCGTTATCCACAAAAAAGGAAGGGTGAAATATGTTTAAACCATTACTCGTCGGTACCAGCATACTCTGTCTGATGGTTCCACTTTGCGCCAGTGCCGAAAACAATCTGCAATTCTCAGGCTCTCCATCCATGGGTTCGCAGTTGGTAACCACCGACGGCAGGGACGATATGAATGGCATCATCCATTTAAATACCATCGATAACCCGAGCATAGAGTCATTAAAACAGACCCAAAATGATGTGGAACAACTGAAACGCGATCGGGATGACTTAAAGCGTCAGATAGAGGATACCAGCAAGCAATCAGGCGAAAATATGAAACGCCAACTGGATGATATGAAAAAAGAAACCAGCAGCCTTAGCAAGCAGATAGACGGCCTTTCCCGGGAAAATGAGGCCTTAAAGCGCAGTCAGGAGAGCAGCGCCCGTGAAATCAGCTCACTGAAACAGGAAATCAGTCAGTTGAGTAGCAAAATAAAGTAAAAAACCCGCCATTCACGGCGGGCTTTCACTGGACGATAACCGATTATTCAACCGTTACCGACTTCGCCAGATTACGCGGCTGGTCCACATCGGTGCCTTTAATCAGCGCGACATGGTAGGACAGCAGCTGTAGCGGCACGGTGTAGAAAATAGGCGCGATCTCCTCTTCCACGTGCGGCATCTGGATGATGTGCATGGTTTCACTGTCCACAAAACCGGCATCCTCATCGGCAAAGACGTAGAGATGACCGCCGCGGGCGCGCACCTCTTCGATATTGGACTTCAGCTTCTCCAGCAGGTCGTTATTCGGCGCGACCACAATAACCGGCATATCGGCGTCGATCAGCGCCAGCGGGCCGTGCTTCAACTCGCCAGCGGCATAGGCTTCTGCGTGAATATAGGAGATTTCCTTCAGCTTCAACGCGCCTTCCAGCGCGATGGGGTACTGATCGCCGCGCCCCAGGAACAGCGCATGGTGCTTGTCAGAGAAGTCTTCCGCCAGGGCTTCGATCCGCTTGTCCTGGGCCAGCATCTGCTCAATGCGGCTGGGCAGGGTCTGTAGCGCGTGCACAATATTGTGCTCTATCTTCGGATCCACACCTTTCAGACGACCGATTTTCGCCACCAGCATCAGCAGCACGGTCAGTTGGGTGGTGAAGGCCTTGGTAGAGGCCACGCCAATCTCGGTGCCCGCTTTGGTCATTAAAGCCAGATCCGACTCACGCACCAGCGAAGAGCCGGGCACGTTACAGATTGCCAGCGATCCCAGGTAACCCAGCTCTTTCGCCAGGCGCAGCGCCGCCAGGGTATCGGCGGTCTCACCGGACTGGGAAAGGGTGATAATCAGGCTGTTACGACGCACGGCCGATTTGCGATAGCGGAACTCAGAGGCGATCTCCACATCACAGGAGACGCCGGCCATGGCTTCAAACCAGTAGCGGGAAACCATCCCGGAGTTGTAGGAGGTACCACAGGCCACAATCTGGATATGCTCAACCTTAGACAGCAGCTCGTCGCTGTCCGGCCCCAGCTCACTGAGATCGATAGCGCCATGGCTGATACGCCCGCCCAGGGTACTTTTAATGGCGTTCGGCTGCTCATAGATCTCTTTCTGCATATAGTGACGATAGCCGCCTTTATCGCCGGCATCGTACTGCAGATTAGATTCCACCTCTTCGCGCGTTACCGGTTCGCCAGAACGGTCGAAGACGGTGATGCTGCGACGGGTCACTTCCGCGATATCGCCCTCTTCCAGGAACATAAAGCGACGGGTCACCGGCAGTAGAGCCAGCTGGTCAGAAGCGATAAAGTTTTCGCCGACGCCCAGGCCAATCACCAGCGGACTACCCGAACGGGCCGCCAGCAGCGTATCCGGATTACGGGTATCCATAATGACGGTGCCATAAGCGCCGCGCAGTTGTGGGATCGCCCGCAGAACCGCGTCGCGCAGGCTGCCACCCTGCTCCATTTCCCAGTGGACCAGGTGAGCGATAACTTCGGTATCGGTCTGAGAGATAAACTGATAACCGCGCGCTTTTAGAGTTTCGCGCAGCGGCTCATAGTTTTCGATAATGCCATTGTGTACCACCACGATATGGCCGGAAACATGCGGGTGAGCATTCGCTTCCGACGGTTCGCCGTGAGTTGCCCAACGGGTATGCGCAATACCGGTGCCGCCATGCAGCGGGTGTTCTTCCGCAGCCTGCGCCAGCGCCTGCACCTTGCCCAGACGGCGCAGGCGGGTCATATTACCCTGCGCATCAACCACCGCCAGCCCGGCGGAGTCATAGCCCCGATATTCCAGACGACGTAGCCCTTCGAGAAGGATTTCAGCAATATCACGTTGCGCGACCGCGCCAACAATTCCACACATCGTATTAATTCCTTGATCAAGGCGTTTCCGCCTGCGTTGTCGCTGACCTGTTATTCCGGTTTTTTCCGGGCCCCGAGCCTTTGTAGAGAATGGGGGTATTTTTATAAGTACTGCCCCCCCCTCCCTGAGGGAGAGGGGTAAAAATTATTTTTTCTTCACCGGACGCTGCCAGCCCTGGATATGGGTCTGCTTCACCCGGCTGATGGCCAGTTCATTTTCCTTGATATCGCGCGTGACCGTGGTTCCCGCACCAATTGTCGCGCCGCGCGCCACACTGACCGGCGCCACCAGTTGAGTGTCAGAACCTACAAAAACGTCATCGCCAATCAGGGTCTTATGCTTGTTAGCGCCATCATAGTTACAGGTGATGGTGCCTGCGCCGATATTCACGTTATCACCAATCTCGGCATCACCGAGATAGGACAAATGCCCGGCTTTAGAACCTTTACCCAGTCGCGCCTTTTTCATTTCGACGAAGTTGCCCACGTGGGCCCCTTCCGCCAGCTCGGCGCCAGGGCGCAGACGCGCAAACGGCCCGATAGTACAGTCAGCCTCCAGGTGGGCATCCTCCACCACGGTATAGGGGCTGATTTCGCAGTTATCGCCAATGGTGCTGTTTTTAATCACACAACCGGCGCCAATCTTAACTCGATCGCCCAGCGTCACCTGACCTTCCAGAATCACATTAGCATCGATCTCAATATCCCGGCCGTGCGTCAGAGTACCGCGCAGGTCGAAACGCTGGGGATCGCGCAGCATCACGCCTGCCAGCAGCAGCTTTTCCGCCTGCTCGGCCTGGTAAACCCGCTCCAGCCTGGAGAGCTGCAGGCGGTTATTGACCCCTTCCACCTCACTGAGTCGCAGGGGATGAACCGCGGCTATCTCGCGGCCTTCCTGGTAAGCCATGGCGATGATATCGGTGATATAGAATTCGCCCTGAGCATTGTTGTTATCCAATTGCCCCAGCCAGCGCTTCAGGTCAGCGCCGCCCGCCACCAGAATGCCGGTGTTGATTTCATTAATCTGGCGCTGAGCGTCGCTGGCATCTTTATGTTCAACGATACCAGTCACCCGGCCATTTTCACGAGTGATGCGACCATAACCGGCGGGATCGGCCAGCTCGACGGTCAACAGGCCAATACCGCCCTGCGGTTTCGCTTCCCGCAGGCGCGCCAGGGTGTCCACTGAGATCAGCGGCACGTCGCCGTAAAGCATCAGGATATCTTCATCATCAGCGAAGAACGGTGCCGCCTGCTGCATGGCATGGCCGGTGCCCAGTTGTTCCGCCTGCAGTACCCAGTTCAGTGCATCATCCTTCAGCGTCTGCTTCAACAAATCGCCTCCGTGGCCATAAACCAGGTGAATCTGACGCGCGCCCAGTTCCCCGGCGGCGTCGATGACGTGCTGCACCATCGGTTTGCCCGCAAGGGTATGCAGCACTTTAGGAAGATTGGAATACATACGGGTGCCCTTACCGGCTGCAAGGATCACCACGCTCATCGCACTGTTTGACATACGCGTCCTGACTTTGAATAGAGTGAAAAGTAAAACGGTTTCCCCCTGAAACTTCTACATATTTTGCATGTAAAAACGGGGCGGCGAAAAAAAGGCCATATTGCGGCCAGAAACACGCTCTTTTTCGTAGCTGTTCCTAGTTTAGGTGTATGACGGACAAAAAAGTACCCTCGCATCAGTGAAATGTCGCGAAACCACGGCATTCAGACTTTTTTCCCAAAAAAAATAAAGTATCAGCTCGCCATTTATCATTTTCAGTATGGATAACTGTGATGAAAATAAAAGAAACACCGTTTCATTTTTAAGCATAATGATGCCAGATTTTTTCAGGAGAAACACATGGCGTCTACATATTCGCTGGTTGCAGCCCTCTGCTGGTTGCCGCTGATGGCGCAGGCAGCCCCGGGAGAATGGCGGGCCATCACCTTTGGACAATCAACCGATATCAACTTTTCCTCTAACGTACTGCCCGCCAAAGTAGGTATCAATCAGGTAGAAATTAATGGCAGGGTGTTAACCCCAACAATGTATGCCGATCTGTCACAGCCGGTGACCATTGAAAGCCGCGGGGGGAAAATCGCCAATACCCACGACGGCCTGACCTTTTTCTATACCACGCTACCGGCAAGTAGCAACTTTAGCCTTGAAGCCCTGGTCACCGTAGAGCAGTTTGGCCCGGAAAACGGCGCCCGTCCTGCGGCCCAGGAAGGCGCGGGCCTGATGGTGCGCGATATTCTGGGCCCTCCACGTCAGCAGCCGTTAAAAGAGGGCTATGAAGAGTTTCCGGCAGCGTCGAACATGATGATGAACGCCATCATGACTCAGGACCGGAAAGATCATCACCGTGTGCAGCTCCAGGCCATCAGACGCCAGGGCATCAACCGCCCCTGGGGGAATGCCGGTGCCGATATCACACGAACCAGCTATCAGCAGGGAATCGACATCCAGAAAACGCCGCGCTTCCGGATGAAGTTAGTACGTACTGACACCGGTTTTATCGCCGGTTGGGCACCAGAGGGCAGTGATAAATGGGTTATGCAGAAAGTGTCCCCGGCCGATATCGTTACCGTTCAGGATCCTCACGCTTACCATCTGGGCTTCTTCGCTGCCCGAAATGCCAGAATAACCATTAGTGATGCCTCACTAACCACCTCTCCAGCGCAAACCGTCACTTCGCCTGACTGGCAGCCCAAAACCTGGCCGCTGGTGATGCAATTAGCCTCATCAGAACAGAGCTCATCTTCCGACTACGTGGTTCAGGCCTGGGCTAATTATGACGGCGATTTCCGGGTGCTGGAACGGGAAATGGTGATCGGGAAACAAAAGGGCGTAAAAGCCGGGAAGATGTTTCGCCATAGCATCCCACTAAAAGGGCAAACGACGATAAGCCTCACCTTTACCCCCGATGATACGCGACATAAACCGGTTCGAAAAACGCTGAACCTGTTACCGCTCCAGGTACCGGATACGCTGTACGTCTCGCCGGAAGGGGCAGCCGATAATCCGGGCACGCCGCAGTCACCGTTGGATCTGGCCAGCGCTATTAACCTGGTTGCACCAGGCGGCAGGGTAATCCTGGCCGCCGGTCACTATCCCCGGATAACGCTACCGCTTCAGGTCAGCGGCCTTCCCGGCAGGGAAAAACGGCTGGAAGGCCAGGGAAAGGTTGTAATTCATGGCATGCTGTTGAATGCCAGCTACTGGCAGATCCGGGATATCGACATTACCGATAACAGCCTGCGCATTCAGGGCAGTCATAACCTGATAGAGCGAGTGACCGCTTACCATAACAGCGATACCGGCATTCAGATCTCCTCACCGGCGGGAATCGGCCGACCGCTTTGGGCCAGCTATAACCGTATCGTCAATTCCACCTCGTATCAAAACGAAGATCCCGGAAAAATTAATGCTGACGGTTTTGCGGTGAAGATGCGGGTAGGTGAGGGGAACCGACTGGAGGGCTGTTACGCCTGGGGGAATATCGATGACGGCTACGATCTCTTTAATAAGATTGAAGATGGCCCTAACGGCGCAGTTATTATTGAGAACTCCATCGCCCGCAATAATACCAGTAACGGCTTTAAACTGGGCGGAGAAGGCCAGCCCGTGGCGCACCAGATCCGTAACAGCATCGCCATCGGCAATCACCTGGATGGCTTTAGCGATAACTTTAACCCTGGTCCGCTACAGGTGGTGAATAACGTCGCGGTAGATAACCGGCGCTTTAACTTTATCTTCCGACCCAGCCCCTATGGCGGACCGCAGACCCAGGGGCATTTCCGGGATAATCTTTCGCTGCGCAGCAGCCCGGGGCGCTATGACGATGCGGTCACCGGAAATATCGACAGCGGCAACGTCTTTATTGAGCGCGGAGAAAGCCGCGACCGCAATGGCCGAACACTGACGCCTGACCAGTATCAGTCGCTGGCGCTGCCGGAGCCGCTGCAGCGTAAGGCCGATGGCAGCTTTGATACCGCAGATTTTCTGGTGAAGACCTGATTCGCAGCCATAAAAAATGCCAGCCGGGTTGCCCTGGCTGGCATTTTACTTTTTAAACCTGAGTTACATCGCTTTTTTGGTCAGCTCAATAACACGCAGCTTCGCGATAGCCTTGGACAGTTCGGCAGAGGCCTGCGCGTAATCGACGTCGCCGTGCGAATTACGGATATGCTCTTCTGCTTTACGCTTCGATTCCATCGCCCGCGCCTCATCGAGATCCTGACCGCGGATCGCAGTGTCAGCCAGCACCGTTACGGCGCCGGGCTGCACTTCCAGAACACCGCCGGAGAGGTAGATAAACTCTTCGTGGCCGTGCTGTTTCACGATGCGGATCATACCAGGCTTAATGGCGGTAAGCAGCGGCGCGTGGCCCGGGTAGATACCCAGTTCACCTTCGCTGCCTGTAACCTGGATTTTCTCGACCAGACCAGAGAACATCTGCTGCTCTGCGCTGACGACATCCAGGTGGTAAGTCATAGCCATATCACCCTCCGATTAAGGCGTTAAAGTTTCTTGGCTTTTTCCACGGCTTCTTCAATGGTACCGACCATGTAGAAAGCCTGTTCCGGCAGGTGATCGTACTCACCGTCCATAATGCCTTTAAAGCCACGGATGGTGTCTTTCAGGGATACGAACTTGCCCGGAGAGCCGGTGAAAACTTCCGCCACGAAGAACGGCTGGGACAGGAAGCGCTGAATCTTACGTGCGCGGGCTACCACCAGCTTATCTTCTTCAGACAGCTCATCCATACCCAGGATGGCGATGATGTCTTTCAGTTCCTGATAGCGCTGCAGAATAGACTGCACGCCACGGGCAACGTCATAGTGCTCCTGACCCACAACCAGCGGATCCAACTGACGGCTGGTGGAGTCCAGCGGGTCAACGGCCGGGTAGATACCCAGAGACGCGATCTGACGGCTCAGTACCACGGTTGCGTCAAGGTGCGCAAAGGTGGTTGCCGGAGATGGGTCAGTCAGGTCATCCGCAGGTACGTATACCGCCTGTACGGAGGTGATGGAGCCAGTCTTTGTGGAGGTAATACGCTCCTGCAGGACACCCATCTCTTCCGCCAGCGTCGGCTGGTAACCTACCGCGGAAGGCATACGGCCCAGCAGTGCGGATACTTCAGTACCGGCCAGGGTATAACGGTAGATGTTATCGACGAACAGCAGAACGTCGCGGCCTTCGTCACGGAATTTCTCAGCCATGGTCAGACCGGTCAGTGCCACGCGCAGACGGTTTCCCGGCGGCTCGTTCATCTGGCCATACACCAGGGATACTTTGTCCAGAACGTTGGAGTCGGTCATTTCGTGGTAGAAGTCGTTACCTTCACGGGTACGCTCACCCACGCCCGCAAACACGGAGTAACCGGAGTGCTCAATCGCGATGTTACGAATAAGCTCCATCATGTTTACGGTTTTACCAACACCCGCACCACCGAACAGACCGACTTTACCGCCCTTCGCGAACGGGCAGATCAGGTCCATAACTTTGATACCGGTTTCCAGCAGTTCCTGAGAGTTGGAGAGCTCTTCATAGCTCGGCGCTTCGCGGTGAATCGCCCAACGCTCTTCCTCGCCGATGTCGCCTTTCATATCGATCGGCTGACCCAGTACGTTCATGATACGACCCAGGGTCGCTTTACCTACCGGTACTTCGATCGGGTGCTCGAGGTCTTTCACTTCCAGACCACGACGCAGACCGTCGGAAGAACCCATAGCGATGGTACGTACCACGCCGCCGCCCAGCTGCTGCTGAACTTCCAGCACCAGCCTGTCGTTACCATTAATGACCTCAAGAGCGTCGTACACCTTAGGTACGGCATCCTGAGGAAACTCGACGTCCACCACGGCGCCGATTACCTGGATAATCTTTCCAGTTGCCATCTTGAATCCTCTACGTAATTCGTAAACCTGGTTAAACCGCGGCGGCCCCCGAGACGATCTCGGTGAGTTCCTGAGTAATGCTGGCCTGACGAGCCTTGTTGTACACCAGTTGCAGCTCTTTAATCAGGTTTCCGCCGTTGTCGGTTGCGGCTTTCATCGCCACCATACGGGCAGCCTGCTCGCTGGCCAGGTTTTCCACCACGCCCTGATAAACCTGGGACTCCACATAACGACGCAGCAGGGTATCCAGCAGCGCCTTCGGATCCGGCTCATACAGATAATCCCAGGTTTTACGCTTCAGTTCCTCGTCTTCCGCCGCAGGCAGCGGCAGCAGTTGAGTGATGGTCGGTTCCTGGGACATGGTGTTGATAAATTTGTTGCTGACAATATAAAGCTTGTCCAGACGGCCTTCGTCGTAGGCCTGCAGCATAACCTTAACCGGGCCGATCAGTTCCGACAGGGAAGGGTTATCCCCCATACCTGTCACCTGGGCAACCACATTACCGCCAACGGAGTTAAAGAACGCGACGCCCTTAGAGCCAATCAGCGCCAGATCGCTCTGAACGCCTTTGTCGGACCACGTCTTCATTTCGCCGAGCAGCTTTTTGAACAGGTTAATGTTCAGACCGCCACACAGTCCACGGTCGGTAGAGACCACGAGGTAACCTACGCGCTTCACCTCGCGTTCTTCCAGGTAAGGATGCTTATATTCCAGATTACCGTTAGCAAGGTGACCAATCACCTTACGCATGGTATCGGCATAAGGACGGCTGGCCGCCATACGCTCCTGCGATTTACGCATTTTGGAAGCGGCGACCATCTCCATCGCTTTAGTGATCTTCTGCGTGTTCTGGACGCTTGCGATCTTACTACGTATCTCTTTTGCGCCGGCCATGAGCTTCTCCTCAAAGCCTGGCGGTCCGCATTACGCGAACCGCCAGACCATTACCAGGACTGAGTTGCTTTGAAGGAATCGAGGACGCCTTTCAGCTTGCCTTCGATCTCATCGTTGTAGCCGCCAGTCTTGTCGATTTCCTGCATCAGGGCCGCGTGATCGCGATCAACATAAGCCAGCAGCGCAGCTTCGAAGCTACCTACTTTCGCGATCTCAACGTCTTCCAGGTAGCCACGTTCAGCGGCAAACAGAACCAGAGACTGCTGAGCAACGGACATCGGAGCATACTGCTTCTGCTTCAGCAGTTCGGTCACTTTCTGACCGTGATTCAACTGTTTACGCGTTGCATCATCCAGGTCGGAAGCGAACTGCGAGAACGCTGCCAGTTCACGATACTGCGCCAGTGCGGTACGGATACCACCGGACAGTTTCTTCATGATCTTGGTCTGGGCTGCACCACCAACACGGGATACCGAGATACCCGGGTTAACCGCCGGACGAATACCGGAGTTAAACAGGCTGGATTCCAGGAAGATCTGACCATCGGTAATGGAGATAACGTTGGTCGGTACGAATGCAGAAACGTCGCCCGCCTGGGTTTCGATGATCGGCAGAGCGGTCAGAGAACCGGTCTGGCCTTTCACTTCACCCTTGGTGAAAGCTTCTACATACTCGGCGTTAACGCGAGCAGCACGCTCCAGCAGACGAGAGTGGAGGTAGAATACGTCACCCGGGAATGCTTCACGTCCAGGCGGACGGCGCAGCAGCAGGGAAATCTGACGATAAGCAACGGCCTGCTTGGACAGATCGTCATAAACGATCAGCGCGTCTTCACCGCGGTCGCGGAAGTATTCACCCATCGCACAACCGGCATACGGCGCCAGGTACTGCAGTGCGGCGGATTCAGACGCAGTTGCGACAACCACGATGGTGTTGTCCAGCGCGCCGTGCTCTTCCAGCTTACGCACCACGTTAGAGATGGTGGACGCCTTCTGGCCGATAGCGACGTAGACACACTTAATGCCGGAGTTACGCTGGTTGATAATGGCATCGACGGCCAGCGCGGTTTTACCGGTCTGACGGTCACCGATGACCAGCTCACGCTGACCACGGCCGATCGGAATCATAGCATCGACAGACTTATAACCGGTCTGAACCGGCTGGTCGACGGACTGACGCTCAATAACGCCCGGCGCAATGGCTTCAACCGGAGAGAAACCGTCATTATCGACAGGCCCTTTACCGTCAATCGGCGCACCCAGGGTGTTAACAACGCGGCCCAGTAGACCACGGCCTACCGGAACTTCCAGAATACGACCGGTGCATTTTACTTTCATGCCTTCGGCCAGATCCGCATAAGGACCCATAACAACCGCACCAACGGAGTCGCGCTCCAGGTTCAGTGCGATAGCGTAGCGGTTCCCCGGCAGGGAGATCATCTCACCCTGCATAACATCGGCCAGGCCGTGTACGCGGATGATTCCGTCGCTGACGGAAACGATAGTACCTTCGTTGTGAGCCTCGCTCACAACATTGAACTGTTCAATTCGCTGTTTGATCAGTTCGCTGATTTCGGTGGAATTCAGTTGCATGCTCCAGTCCCCTTAAGACTGCAAGACGTCTGCCAGGCGCTCAAGACGGCCGCGTACGCTACCATCAATGACCATATCACCCGCCTGGATGATGACACCTGCCATTACAGACTTATCAATTTTGCAATTCAGCTTCACTTTGCGTGACAGACGTTTTTCCATAGCGCTGACGATCTTCGAAAGCTGCTCTTCGCTAAGCCGGCTGGCGGAGGTGACATCGACCTCCACGGTCGCTTCCTGGGCTGCGCGTAACCGGAGAAACTCTTCAAGTACGTCCGGAAGCACAACCAGACGCCCATTTTCGGCCATCACCCGAATCAGGTTTTGGCCGTTAGCGTCCAGCTGATCGCCACAGATGGCGATAAACGAATTAGCGAGCGTTTCAGGTGCCAGGGCACCTGAGAGAAGCTCTGTCATTTGTTCGTTTTTGGATACCTCGGCGGCAAACGCCAGCATGTCCTGCCAACGATCGACGCTCTGGTGAACGACAGCAAAGTCAAAAGCTGCTTTGGCGTAGGGGCGAGCTACCGTAATAAATTCAGACATCAGCCCCTCCCTCCTTACAGTTCAGCGACCAGTTTATCCACGATGTCGCTGTTAGCAGCTTCATCCACGGAACGTTCAATGATCTTCTCGGCGCCAGCCACGGCCAGCACAGCAACCTGCTTACGCAGTTCTTCGCGAGCGCGCTTACGTTCGGCGTCGATTTCAGCCTGAGCCTGCGCCACGATTTTGTTACGTTCCTGCTCTGCTTCGGCTTTTGCTTCGTCCAGGATCTGAGAACGGCGTTTGTTAGCCTGTTCAATAATCACCTGGGCGTCCGCCTTCGCCTTTTTCAGCTGGTCGGTCGCGTTGGCCTGTGCAAGGTCAAGATCCTTTTTGGCACGCTCTGCGGAAGCAAGACCGTCAGCAATCTCTTTCTGACGTTTTTCAATGGCAGCCATAATCGGCGGCCATACATACTTCATGCAGAACAGAACAAACAGGACAAACGCGATGGCCTGGCCGAGGATTGTTGCGTTAAGGTTCACAGCACAATGCCTCTTAATTAGTTAACGTTCTGATATTGCGTATCTATCTATACTCGAATGACAGCAACGCGCGAGTTACGCGACCGCAAACATCACGTACAGACCCAGACCCACAGCGATCATCGGAATTGCGTCCACCAGCCCCATAACGATAAAGAACTGAGTACGCAGCAGAGGAATCAGATCAGGCTGGCGCGCTGCGCCTTCCAGGAATTTTCCCCCGAGGATGCCGATACCGATCGCAGCACCGATTGCCGCCAGACCCATCATAATAGCGGCAGCCATGTACAGCAGATCCATATTCAGGTTTTCCATGACAGTCTCCAGTTTGTTTCAGTTTAAACGCAGTAGTGTTGTGTAAAATTAATGCTCTTCAGACGCCATCGACAGATAGACAATCGTCAGAACCATGAAGATGAAAGCCTGCAGCGTAACGATCAGGATGTGGAAAATGGCCCATGGCACATTCAGAATCCACTGTGACCACCACGGCAGCAGGCCTGCAATCAGAATGAAAATCAGCTCGCCGGCGTACATGTTACCGAACAGTCGCAGGCCGAGAGATACCGGCTTGGACAGCAAGCTTACGCCTTCCAGGATCAGGTTCACAGGGATGAAGATCCAGTGGTTGAACGGCTGCAGGGTAAGCTCTTTGGTAAAGCCGCCCACGCCTTTCATTTTGATGCTGTAGAAAAGAATCAGGATAAATACGCCCAGCGCCATCGACAGGGTGATGTTGACGTCCGCAGAGGGCACCACGCGCAGAGCCGGCAGCCCGAATACGTGCTCGCCAATATAAGGCAGCAGGTCGATAGGCAGCAGGTCCATCAGGTTCATCAGGAGCACCCAGACGAAGATGGTTAACGCCAGCGGCGCAATCACCTTGCTCTTACCGTGATACATATCCTTGACGCTGTTATTGACAAAGCCGACAACCAGTTCGACCGCCGTCTGGAATTTCCCCGGAACGCCACTGGTGGCGCCTTTAGCTACCTTACGGAACAGCCAAAGGAACAACAGACCCAGAACCACAGAGAAGAACATAGAGTCAATGTTAAGCGTCCAGAATGTGGCCGGGGGGTTATGCGGATCCACCAGCGAGAACGTACGCAGGTCAATCTGAAGGTTATTCAGATGGTGCCCGATGTAGTCCTGCGGGGTTGAGATTTCTCCTGCAGACATGATGCCTCTTACCCTTGGTTGTTAATTACAGCTGGCGCCAGCATCTGTACCACCAGCACCGATATCCAGGTCACGATCAACGGCAAAAATGCCGCCTTAAAACCAGCCAACGCCACCACCAGCAGGACAAAAGTCACGACCACTTTCACCGCTTCGCCCAATGCGAAGGACCAGGCCACGCGGCCTTTAGCGGGGGTGTGAGCCTGGTGGCGCCAGGCAAAAATCATAAACAGCGCATTCGGCAGCCAGGCTGCCATGCCTCCACCTAACGCGGAAGCGCCCCAAAAGGGACTTTTCAGGCAAAACAGCAGTCCGATTGCGACAATTGCCAGTAACTGAATAAGCAGAAGCTTGCGGGCCACGTTTCTATTCATGAGCGACACGGACATAGGTTCTCCACTTCTGCTCCCTTCGAGGTATACCGCGTGTCGTATCAAACTGTCTTTGGGGCTCTGAGTCAAGCATCAAAAAGCGGTCAAATTATACGGTGCGGCCTCGTGATTTCAAACCATAAGTAGCAAAAAGGTGAATAATTATTTAAAAAATTTTCAGGAGCCCATTTTCCAAACTTTTACAGAAACCCCACGGGCTCATTCAAAAGTGCAAAAAAGCGGAATCGACTGACAACAAAACGTGCAATTGATCACATAAAGCACTTTTCACTGTAAACTTTTTAAGCAATGCGTCGTCGGTACAAAAACTCATCCTGCTGATAAAAAAGATAATTTTATTCTATTGTTATTTAAACAGGGCTAAACAAGCAGAAATCATCCCATTGACATTTAAAACCAACATTTAACATCCCATTTTAAATTAGCCTGCCAAATTTATAGCGCCCTGATATTTTCCATGTTGATTATTATTCTGTGTTAGCAAAAAGCGCTACGTTAATCGGCAGGAAAACCTTTGTTGTTGTGAGGTTAAATGTAACCAACCATAACAAACCAATACCGTATAATTTTCCACCAAATGTAGCGCCTGTTAATCACTCTTTTTTTGATAAATATTAAGTTTTGTTTGGTTTGATTATCACCAGATGACGCTCGCCATCCAGCTCGGGAACATCCAGTTTAACCACCTGCTGAACGCTGACACTAGCAGGCAGTGACGATATCTCGTCATCGGGGCGCACGCCTTTCAGGGCATAGAAAGCGCCCCCCTCCCCCGGCAGCTGGTGACACCAGCTCACCATATCATTCAGCGAAGCGAAAGCCCGGCTAATCACTCCGTCAAATGGCGGTTCGGCCGGCCACTCTTCCACCCGGCTCTGAACCGGCGTCACGTTTTCCAACCCCAGTTCGTGCTGCACCTGACGCAGAAAGCGCACCCGCTTGCCCAGGCTGTCGAGTAAGGTGAAGTGAGCATCGGGGCGGACGATGGCCAGCGGAATCCCCGGTAATCCCGGACCGGTGCCCACATCAATAAAGCGCGCGCCCTGCAGGTGAGGCTCCACCACAATGCTATCCAGGATGTGGCGTACCAGCATATCCATCGGATCGCGTACCGAAGTCAGATTGTAGGCTTTGTTCCACTTGTGCAGCAGACCAACATAGTCCACCAGTTGCTGTTTTTGATGATCGGGGAGTTCGATACCCGCTGCGGCCAGCAGCTGTCCGAGTTTATTCAGCATGGTTATATCCAATAAAAAATGGGCAAGGTTCCCCTTACCCATATCGTCGATAATCCGTCAGGCGCTGCGGCGCAGCATCCCCTGTTTTTTCAGCCATACCAGCAGAATGGAGATCGCCGCCGGAGTAATGCCGGAGATCCGCGAGGCCTGGCCAATAGAAGCTGGCTTGTGATCGTTCAGTTTGGCGATCACTTCATTGGACAACCCCGTCACCTGGTGATAATCAAGGTCGGTCGGCAGTACGGTGTTCTCATTGCGCTGCTGCTTATCAATTTCATCCAGTTGGCGCGCAATATAGCCCGCGTATTTCACCTGGATCTCAACCTGTTCCGCCGCCCGCTCGTCTTCCAGCGCCGGAGCGAAAGGCGCATTCGTGGTCAATTTCTGGTAAGTCATTTCCGGACGCTTAAGCAGATCCTCGCCGTTTGCTTCCCGGGAAAGCGGAGAATTGACCAGCGCATTAACCGCCTCACCGGCTGCCGTGCCCGGATGCACCCAGGTATCCCGCAGGCGCTGGAGTTCGCGCTCGATATTCTCAACCTTCTGGTTAAAACTGGCCCAGCGCTCATCGTCGACCAGTCCCAGTTCACGGCCGATGGGAGTCAGACGCAGATCGGCGTTATCTTCGCGCAGCATCAAACGGTATTCGGCACGAGAAGTGAACATGCGATAGGGCTCTTTGGTCCCCAGCGTGCAAAGGTCATCCACCAGCACTCCAAGGTAAGCCTCGGCGCGAGCCGGTGCCCAGCCCTCTTTGTCGGCAGAGTAGCGGGAGGCATTCAACCCCGCCAGCAGTCCCTGGGCCGCGGCCTCTTCGTAGCCGGTAGTGCCATTGATCTGTCCGGCGAAGAACAGCCCCTGAATATGTTTGCTCTCCAGGGTCAGCTTCAGATCGCGGGGATCGAAGAAGTCATATTCGATGGCATAGCCAGGACGCACGATCTTCGCGTTCTCCATGCCTTTCATGGAACGCACAATCTGCATCTGGACGTCGAACGGCAGGCTGGTGGAGATACCGTTCGGGTAAATTTCGTTGCTGGTCAGCCCTTCCGGCTCAAGGAAGATTTGGTGAGCATTACGATCGGCGAAGCGCATGACCTTGTCTTCAATGGACGGGCAGTAACGCGGCCCCACGCCTTCGATCACTCCGGCGTACATCGGGCTGCGATCGAGGTTGTTACGAATCACCTCATGGGTTTTTTCGTTGGTGTGGGTGATATAACAGGGCACCTGCTGCGGATGCTGGCTGGCGTTCCCCAGGAAAGAGAAGACCGGTTGCGGATTATCGCCATGCTGTGGTGCCAGCACGCTGAAATCGATGGTGCGAGCGTCGATACGTGGTGGCGTACCGGTTTTAAGACGGCTTACGCGCAGTGGTAGCTCACGCAGGCGACGCGCCAACGGAATGGATGGCGGATCGCCTGCACGGCCACCGCTGTAGTTATCCATTCCGATATGAATTTTGCCATCCAGGAAGGTCCCGACCGTTAGCACAACCGCTTTTGCCCGGAACTTTAGCCCCATCTGGGTTACCACACCGACGGCGCGATCGTTTTCTACGATCAGATCGTCAACGGCCTGCTGAAAGATCATCAGGTTAGGTTGATTCTCAAGCGCGGTGCGTACAGCCTGGCGATAGAGCACGCGGTCGGCCTGTGCCCGAGTAGCGCGGACGGCTGGCCCCTTGCTGGCGTTTAGTATCCTGAACTGAATACCGCCCTGATCGATGGCCCGTGCCATCAGTCCGCCAAGTGCATCAACTTCTTTAACCAGATGTCCCTTTCCGATTCCACCGATCGCCGGGTTACAGGACATCTGCCCCAGAGTATCGATATTGTGCGTCAAAAGCAGGGTCTGTTGGCCCGTACGAGCGGCGGCCATCGCGGCTTCAGTGCCGGCATGGCCTCCACCAATGATGATGACGTCGAAAGGATCCGGATAAAACATGTTTAACTGCCTCGCGGTGTTGCGCATTGGGTTGGGAGCTCCCCGGGGCGGGAATTCTACTCAACTTTAGACTCCCGAGAAAGTGTTGGGATAGTCGCTTATTAAAAAGAAGATCTTTATATATTGGATCTGTTCTATTGTGATCTCTTATTAGGATCGACCGATCCTGTGGATAAGCAGGATCTTCCCAGATGGATCATACAATTAAGAAGGATCCTTTTCTGTGAATGATCGGTGATCCCGAACCGTATAAGCTGGGATCAAAATGGGGGTTTATACACAGGACAAAAACTGAACTGCGGTTGTACATTGGATAACTACCGCTTAATCCGAGCTTTTAAGCATAGTTATCCACAGAAGATCGTACGATCTTTACAATTCTCACAGCAATTTTTGCCAGGATCCCAGCCAGGCTTCCGCCGGATCCTCCGGAATGTCGTGCTGCTGGATGTCGATCTTCAGGATTTCGCCAGTACGGTGAGCCCCCAGATCGCTCAGCAGCGTATCGAACTTCTCTATAGCACCGCAGAAGGTGTCATATTCGCTACTGCCAATACCGATAGCGCCATAACGTAGCGCGCTAAGATCCGGACGCGCCGCGCTGAGTTCGTCATATAGCGGTTGAAGATTATCCGGCAGATCGCCTGCGCCATGCGTGGAGCTCACCACCAGCCAGGTCCCCGTCAGGGAAAGATCCGCAAGCGCGGGACCATGCAAGGTTTCGGTGGTATAGCCCGCGGTTTCCAGCTTTTCCGCCAGATGCTCCGCAACATATTCAGCGCTGCCCAGCGTGCTGCCGCTAATCAGGGTGATATCCGCCATTACAACGTCCCGTCGTTAATCAAAACGCCGCCATTGTACGCTGTGTACGTGATGGGATCTACCTGTGGACAACATGGGTATTAAATTTAGCCTCTCAGGGGGTAATTGTACGCATAATCGGGTTCTGTAAGGAGATCAGCGTCTCGGTAGACTGGATCTCATCAATGGTCTGGATCTTGTTGATAAGTACCTGTTGCAGGGAGTCGATAGAGCGGCACATCACCTTAATAAAGATGCTGTAGTGGCCGGTGGTGTAGTACGCCTCCGTTACCTCATCCAGGCTTTCCAGCTTTGCCAGCGCCGCCGGATAATCTCTGGCGCTTTTCAGGATGATGCCAATAAAACAGCAGACATCGTAGCCCAGTTGTTTTGGGCTGATGTCGATACGTGCGCCGGTAATGATACCTGCCTGCTTCATCTTCTCTACCCGCACATGGATGGTGCCGGGGCTAACGCCAAACTGTTTGGCCAGTTCGGCATAGGGAGTGCGGGCATTTTCCATTAATGCCGTCAGGATGCCGCGGTCCAGATTGTCGATCTGATAATTTTCCATCGCTTTTCCTTATGGGTATTGAATTATGTTCATTTTTATAAGGGATTAATTAGTGGATTATAATTGATATCGGCTTTTTTAATGATGAATATTGAATATGTGGCGGGTTTTGTTGCTTAATCGTCCCTATTGAATACAGGAGTAAAGACCATGAAATCCACCTGGATCGCAAAACAACGCCAAATCAGTTTCGTTAAATCCCACTTCTCCCGCCAACTGGAAGAGAAGCTGGGTCTGCTGGAAGTGCAGGCTCCCATCCTGAGTCAGGTGGGTGATGGCACCCAGGACAATCTGTCCGGTTGTGAAAAGGCGGTGCAGGTGAAAGTAAAGGCGCTGCCGGAAGCCCAGTTCGAAGTTGTTCACTCGCTGGCTAAATGGAAGCGTAAAACCTTGGGGCTGCACGACTTCAGCGCCGGTGAAGGGATCTACACCCATATGAAAGCGCTGCGTCCCGATGAAGACCGGCTTTCTCCGGTACATTCGGTGTATGTCGATCAGTGGGACTGGGAGCGGGTCATGGGCGACGGCGAACGTCACCTTGGTACCCTGAAGCAGACGGTTGAAACCCTGTGGCAGGCGATTCGGAATACCGAAGCCGAAGTGAGTCGCGAGTTTGGCCTGACGCCGTTCCTCCCAGCACAGATCCACTTTGTTCACAGCGAAGAGTTGCAGCGCCGTTTCCCGGATCTGGACGGTAAAGGGCGCGAGCGCGCTATTGCCCGTGAACTGGGCGCCGTATTTCTGATTGGCATTGGCGGCAAGCTGGCGGACGGTCAGCGCCACGACGTGCGTGCGCCGGATTATGACGACTGGACCACGCCGACGGCGGACGGTTTTGCCGGGCTGAACGGCGATATCCTGGTATGGAACCCGATTCTGGAAGACGCCTTTGAGATCTCATCGATGGGGATCCGGGTGGATGCTGAAACCCTGAAGCGTCAGCTTAAGCTGACCGGTGATGAAGATCGTCTTCAGCAATTGTGGCACCAGAGCCTGCTGGCCGGTGAGATGCCGCAGACCGTTGGCGGTGGCATTGGTCAGTCGCGGCTGGTGATGCTGCTGCTGCAACTGCCGCATATCGGACAGGTACAGTGCGGCGTCTGGCCTGCTCAGGTGCATGAAAGCGTGGACGCGCTGCTGTAATTTCCCCCGCCGGGCGGCATTCGTCGCCCGGCTTGTTTCACTTACGATCGCTTCGCTTCCAGCGCCGCAGCAGGCGGTTGCGCATGCCGGTATCAAAACGCCAGATATGATCGAAGATCCTCAGTATGCCGGGTTTACCGTGGGCGGACATCGCGACCGCGTGAAAGCACTGCTGCTGGCGGCGCTGTAGTGATTTCACCTTACGAATTACCTCATCCGGCAGACGCTGAGCGATAAAGTCGGAGATAACCACCGCATCGGCATCGTACCACTCGCCGTCCTGCATCTTTTCGATGACCGATCGCAGGCAGCCTGCCAGGTCGGTGCCGCCGCGAAAGTGCTGGCTCAGAAAGCGAATCGCCTGCTCGATACCGTCATCGGCGCTCAGTTCATAGCGCACCACCTCGCTGGAAAACAGCATAATAAAGCAGCGGCGTTTATCCGCCAGGGCTATACGCATCAGCGCCAGGCAGAACGCTTTGGCGCAGCGCTCATTAAAGCCGCCCATTGAGCCGGAGGTATCGACACAGACGATAAAGGGCCCGCGCGGCTGCTCGTCAAAATCCTGATGAATCACCGGGCGTTCGCTGATTTTTTCCTGCCAGGCGTCGCCGTGCAGCCGGTAGGTGATGAGCTGTTTTTCCGCCAGACGCCGGTAAAAGTCATACTCCAGCTCGCTAATCCCCAAAGTGACCAGCTCCGGCGGTAGCAGCCGCAGAATATCGTCGCTGTGATGTAGTCCTTCTACCTGTTCGGGCACTGAAGCGGGTACGCACACCTGCTGGCGCCAGATCTCCGTGGGGGCATCTGGTTTGGGGATCGATCGCGCTTCCCTGGATCGACCTAGCTGATCCGCCAGCGCCTGGAGTTCGGGCTGATGCTGTAGAAAATCGCCGTACTTTACAATCATCTGATAGTCGCCGCGGCCCAGGCGCCCGGCGCTCATATCCCACAGACGCCCGGCGGCATTATCGTTAGCCACCAGTACCGGATCTAACTGGCCGCTCAGCGCCAGGCGCTGCTGAATTTCCGCCAGTAGCTGTTCGCGTTCTTCTTCCAGCAGCTTTTGGCTTAGCGTGGTGGCCTGAACAATCAGGCTCAGGCGCCAGCGCTGCAGAAACAGGGTATGGAGCGAAGGAGTAAAAAGGGGATTATCTGCCGCCATCTGCTGGGCCTGGGCGGCAAAAGGTGAGGCCACCTCTGACAGCAGGGTCAGGGTAGAGGGTAACCGTGCGACAAAGTCCGGGGTTTCCAGTTGCTGGCAGGACTGATAGTGCAGAACTTCCCGGGCCAGCTGTGGCGGCACCCGGGTTTCATGTAGCCGCAGGCTCAGTTTTTCCCGCCAGCGCGGCACATCCCGGGAAACGGCATTCTTCAGACGCGGGAACTTTTTGAAGAAGCTTTCCAGCTGGGGGGCGGCCAGCAGCATGACGATAACCCCTTCTATCAGCTCCCCTTCGCTGATGGCGAGGATGGAGTCCAGCGCCGCCAGACTCAGCACAGTCGCGCCTGTTTTATCTGGGTTGCGACCTCTTCCAGACTGGCTTCTATCTGCCCCAGCCACTCCCGCGGGATAAACAGACACTTCTGCTGTTCATTGAAGTCGTGGTGTTGCTGGCGCCAGGTGTTTTCCAGTTCATCGAGCTGTTCGATAATCGATTCTGGTACGCCGGGCTTATGAGCACCCGGTAGCGCCAGGAACGTTTCCTGAAGGCTGACATCACGGATCACCAGATGGCGGTTGCCATCCACTTCCATATTCAGCGGCTGGGCGAAGCCAATACCGTTCAGCTTGCCGCGAATTTCACCGCCCTTCTGTAACCAGTTGCTCAATGCGCTACGGGTGATTTCCACGTGAATCACTTCCATCTCATGGAGTCGCAGCGGTTTTTGCAGCAGCAGGGTGAGGTTGGCGTCCTGCAGACTTTCCGGCAGGCTGTAGCTGTGGCGACGATTGAACATGCCGCTCTGGCGCTCTACCTTCAGCGCATCCCGATCGCTCTGGTGCTGTTGCAGCCGCAACAGATGCTGTTTGATGGCCCCCAGGCGGGACTGCATCGCCTGCTGTTGCCAGGCGCTTCCGGTCATCAATAACTCAACCTCTTTGTTGAGCTGATGCATGGTGTTGATATCGTGCCACAGGCAGTCTTTAAGCAGGATCAGATCGATGGGGGCTACCGCATCGCGGCCGCTAAAGAAGGCGCTGGCCTGCAGCAAGCGCAGCGCTTTTTTCCAGCGGCGGTCGGAAATGCCCGGTGCCTGAGGCTGTGCCTCCAGGCGTTCGCGCAACTGGAATATCAGTTCGAAGACGTGATCGGGCAGGGTGATTCGTGTTATCTCCTGCTGCCAGCGTTGATACTCTTCATCGCTGACCTGAAGCCCCGGCGCCACCGGGTTCTCTTTTTCGTCGTGCTGACTGGTCAGCATGGCGCGGAAGTTGCCCTTATCCTGTACCCGCTCCAGATTCAGGCGGATCAGCATGCGATCGTAGAGCGCTTCCAGACTGTTATCCGCTTCCGGCAGTTCGTTGGAAGCGGCAACCAGCAGACGCATAGGGATTTTCTCTTCCCGGGTGCCGTTACGGAAGCGACGTTCGTTAATGGCGGTCAACAGCGTGTTTAGAATGGCGGGGCCGGCCTTCCAGATTTCATCCAGAAAAACGATTTCCGCTTCCGGCAGATAGCCGTCGGTCAGTCGCTCATAGCGCCCTTCATCTTTCAGAGCCTGAATGGATAAGGGACCAAACACCTCTTCCGGCGTGGAGAAGCGGGTCATCAGGTATTCGAACGCCCGGGCGTTGCTAAAAGCGAATTTAAGACGCCTTGCGATCAGGCTTTTGGCGATGCCCGGCGGACCGAGCAGAAAAACGCTTTCGCCACTCAGGGCTGCCAGCAGACAGAGGCGAACGGCGTGGCTACGCTCATAGAGTCCACTTTCCAGCGCCTGGCTGAGTCGTGAAATACGTTCTGCTAAAAGTGGGGGCTGGGCCATAATAGACATCTGCATCCTTACCCGTAATAAAGAGCGAGTATAGTTGTTTACGTTAATACTCAGTAATAGCCTGAAGTGCGGTGCAATTTTCCTTAAAGCTGCACGATTAGGCCAGATCCAGGGGTACGATTTTTTCCATAATCGTGCATACTGTGCGCTTTTTGTGAACCAGGAAGCAGAAATTTCTCTCATTCTTCGCGGTCATACGCGATCGGGAAGGGTTGTTTCCTGACTTAAGATGACGCTATGAGCACTGATAATAAGCAAGCATTGCCAGCTATTACGCTGGCGGCGATAGGCGTGGTATATGGTGATATCGGTACCAGCCCGCTCTATACGCTACGTGAATGTCTGTCCGGTCAGTTTGGGTTTGGCGTTGAACGTGACGCTGTTTTTGGCTTTCTCTCTCTTATCTTTTGGCTACTTGTCTTTGTAGTCTCCATTAAATATCTGACCTTCGTGATGCGGGCCGATAACGCCGGTGAAGGGGGGATCCTGACGCTGATGTCTCTGGCCGGGCGTAATACCTCGGCGCGGGTCACCTCGATTCTGGTGATCATGGGGCTGATTGGCGGCAGCTTTTTCTACGGTGAGGTGGTCATTACCCCGGCCATTTCGGTGATGTCGGCGATAGAGGGGCTGGAGATAGCCGCCCCGGCGCTCGACCCTTACATTGTGCCGCTCTCGATATTGGTACTGACGCTGTTGTTTATGATCCAGAAGCACGGTACTGGCATGGTGGGTAAGCTGTTTGCGCCCATAATGATGACCTGGTTTATTGTACTGGCGGTGCTGGGCGTGCGTAGCATTATGGCTTCTCCTCAGGTATTGCAGGCGTTGAACCCCATGTGGGCTGCGCACTTCTTTATGGAGTACAAGGCCGTTTCATTTGTGGCGCTCGGTGCGGTCGTGCTGGCGATCACCGGCGTTGAAGCGCTGTATGCCGATATGGGCCACTTTGGTAAGCTGCCCATCCGTATCGCCTGGTTTACCGTGGTACTGCCGTCGCTGGCGCTGAACTACTTCGGTCAGGGGGCGCTACTGCTGCGTAACCCGGAAGCCATCAAGAACCCCTTCTTTTTACTGGCGCCGGACTGGGCGCTGATCCCTCTACTGATTCTGGCTACCATGGCAACGGTGATTGCTTCCCAGGCGGTGATTTCCGGCGTTTTCTCCCTAACCCGTCAGGCGGTGCGTCTGGGATATCTGTCGCCGATGCGTATCATTCATACTTCGGAGCGGGAATCCGGCCAGATCTACATTCCGTTCATTAACTGGCTGCTCTATTTCTCTGTCGTGCTGGTGATTATCAGCTTTGAGCATTCCAGTAATCTGGCTGCGGCTTACGGGATTGCGGTGACGGCTACCATGGTGCTGACCTCTATTCTTTCCTGTACCGTGGCGTGTAAGAACTGGCACTGGAATAAATTCCTGGTACTGCTTATTGGTCTGGCTTTTCTGTGTGTCGACGTACCGCTGTTTTCCGCCAACGTACAGAAGATCTTCTCGGGCGGCTGGCTGCCGCTGGCGCTGGGTCTGATCATGTTTATTGTGATGACCACCTGGAAGAGCGAGCGTTTCCGCCTGTTGCGCCGGATGCATGAGCACGGTAACTCGCTGGAAGCGCTGATAGCCTCGCTGGAGAAGTCGCCGCCGGTGCGGGTGTCCGGTACTGCGGTCTATATGTCCCGGGCGCTGAACGTCATTCCTTTTGCGCTGTTGCATAACCTGAAACACAACAAGGTGCTGCACGAACGGGTGATTCTGCTGACGCTGCGCACGGAAGATGCGCCTTATGTTCATAACGTGAAGCGCGTGTCCATCGAACAGCTGTCGCCGACCTTCTGGCGGGTGGTAGCCAGCTATGGCTGGCGTGAGACTCCGAATGTTGAAGAGGTGTTCCACCGCTGCGGGCTGGAAGGGCTGAGCTGCCGGATGATGGAAACCTCGTTCTTTATGTCCCATGAGTCGCTGATTATCGGTAAACGGCCCTGGTATCTGCGTCTGCGTGGCCGCCTGTTTCTGCTGCTGCAACGTAATGCGCTGCGGGCACCCGATCAGTTCGAAATTCCGCCTAACCGGGTGATCGAGCTCGGGACCCAGGTCGAAATCTAATGTCTCTTAAGGCTCCTTATTTATAAGGAGCCTTTTGTTTATATAGCTGAATCGATACAAAAATTCCTGTTTTGTTCCCGCCTGCGAAACGTTTCGATAGCGATCACACTTCTGCCATAACCTGATTGTTGTCGTGGGCGTTGTCTGATTACACTTTCACCAGCGAAACGTTTCGCTCGTGGAGTTACCAAAAAAATGAAAAAAGGCATTGTACTTAACGCTGAGATCTCCTCAGTCATTTCCCGCCTTGGCCATACCGATACGCTGGTGATTGGCGATGCAGGACTTCCCATTCCCCAGGGGCCTCAGCGCATCGATCTGGCTCTGACGCATGGGATACCTTCATTTATTCAGGTACTGGAAAACGTCTGTCAGGAGATGCAGGTTGAAGCTGCCATCCTGGCCGATGAAATAAAAAAATATAACCCGGCACTCCACGATCTGTTGCTCGAATTCTTTTTTCAATTGCAGCAACACCAGGGAAACACCATTGAAATTCGTTACACCCGACATGAGCAGTTTAAACAGCAGACAGCAACCAGCCTGGCGGTGATTCGCAGCGGGGAGTGTTCCCCGTATGCCAACGTCATTCTCTGCGCTGGCGTGACCTTCTGAGGCAGGGATGAACGCACTCTTACAACTTAAAGGGATCGATAAATCCTTCCCCGGCGTGAAGGCGCTCTCCGGCGCTGCGCTTAACGTCTATCCCGGTCGTGTGATGGCGCTGGTGGGCGAAAACGGCGCCGGTAAATCCACCATGATGAAGGTACTGACCGGTATCTATACCAAAGATGCCGGTTCGCTGTTGTGGCTGGGCAAAGAGACGGCATTTAGCGGCCCGAAATCCTCCCAGGAGGCGGGAATCGGTATTATCCACCAGGAGCTGAACCTGATCCCCGAACTCAGCATTGCCGAGAATATCTTTCTGGGCCGCGAGTTCGTGAACGGTTTTGGCCGTATCCAGTGGGGCAGGATGTATGAAGAGGCAGATAAGCTGCTGAAAAAGCTTAATCTGCGCTTTAACAGCCACCGGCTGGTGGGCGATCTCTCTATCGGCGATCAGCAGATGGTGGAGATTGCCAAAGTCCTGAGTTTTGAGTCCCGGGTCATCATTATGGATGAGCCTACCGACGCCCTGACGGATACCGAAACCGAATCGCTATTCCGTACCATCCGCGAACTTAAGTCACAGGGGCGCGGAATTGTCTATATCTCCCACCGCATGAAGGAAATCTTCGAGATTTGTGATGACGTGACCGTTTTCCGGGACGGGCAGTTTATTGCCGAGCGAGACGTTTCCACGCTAACGGAAGATACCCTGATCGAGATGATGGTTGGCCGTAAGCTCGAAGAACAGTATCCCCATATCGATAAAGCGCCCGGCGAGATCCGGCTGCGGGTGGAAAACCTGAGCGGTAAGGATCTGCATGATGTGAGCTTTACCCTGCGCAAAGGGGAGATTCTTGGGGTTTCTGGTCTGATGGGTGCAGGGCGCACCGAACTGATGAAAACCCTGTACGGCGCGCTGCCGCGCAGCCAGGGGCGCGTAACCCTGGACGGCCGGGAAGTTTATGCCCGCTCGCCTCAGGAGGGGCTGGCGAACGGTATCGTCTACATCTCGGAAGATCGTAAGCGTGATGGTCTGGTGCTGGGCATGTCGGTGAAAGAGAACATGTCGCTGACGGCGCTGCGTTACTTTAGCTACGCTGGCGGTGGTCTGAAGCACGGCGCTGAAGCGCTGGCGGTGCAGGACTTTATCCGACTGTTCAATGTGAAAACGCCATCAATGGAGCAGACCATCGGCCTGCTCTCTGGCGGGAATCAGCAGAAGGTGGCTATCGCCCGCGGTCTGATGACCCGCCCCGACGTCCTGATTCTGGATGAGCCGACCCGCGGCGTGGACGTGGGGGCCAAGAAAGAGATCTATCAGCTCATTAACCAGTTTAAAGCCGAAGGACTGAGCATCATCCTGGTATCCAGCGAGATGCCGGAAGTGCTGGGCATGAGCGATCGCATCATCGTGATGCATGAAGGCCATATTAGCGGTGAATTCACACGCGAGCAGGCCACCCAGGAAGCGCTGATGGCTGCCGCCGTTGGCAAGCTTAACCGCGTGAATCAGGAGCAATAATTAATGACCACCATCTCAAACCGCCGCTGGTTCAGCAAGGCGTGGTTAATGGAACAAAAATCGCTGATCGCACTCCTGGTGCTGATTGCGATTGTCTCGACGCTAAGCCCCAACTTTTTTACGGTAAATAACCTGTTCAATATTCTGCAGCAGACATCGGTCAACGCCATTATGGCGGTGGGGATGACGCTGGTGATTCTGACGTCGGGCATCGATCTTTCCGTGGGGTCGCTGCTGGCGCTGACCGGCGCTGTGGCGGCTTCCATTGTGGGCTTCGAGGTGAATGCGCTGGTTGCCGTGGCGGGCGCGTTGGCGCTGGGTGCGGCTATTGGCGGCGTGACCGGGATCATCGTTGCTAAAGGGCGGGTTCAGGCCTTTATTGCCACACTGGTGATGATGCTGCTGCTGCGCGGGGTCACCATGGTTTATACCGACGGTAGCCCGGTGAGTACCGGTTTCTCTGATAATGCCGATCTGTTTGGCTGGTTTGGTATTGGCCGCCCGCTGGGCATCCCTACGCCGGTATGGATTATGGCCGTCGTCTTCCTGGCGGCCTGGTACATGCTGCATCACACTCGTCTGGGGCGCTATATCTATGCGCTGGGGGGTAACGAAGCGGCGACCCGTCTTTCCGGTATCAGCGTTGATAAAATCAAGATCGTCGTTTATGCGCTGTGTGGCCTGCTGGCTGCCCTGGCCGGGGTCATTGAAGTGGCGCGTCTCTCTTCGGCCCAGCCGACGGCGGGCACTGGCTATGAGCTGGACGCTATTGCGGCGGTGGTTCTGGGAGGGACCAGTCTGGCTGGCGGCAAGGGGCGTATTGTTGGGACGCTGATCGGCGCTTTAATCCTGGGATTCCTGAATAATGGTCTGAATTTATTAGGCGTTTCTTCCTATTACCAGATGATCGTCAAAGCGGTAGTGATCCTGCTGGCGGTGCTGGTGGATAACAAAAGCAGCAAAGCATAACTCTACAGGACATCTGATATGAACATGAAAAAACTGGCTACCCTGGTTTCTGCCGCGGCCCTTAGCGCCACCCTTAGCGCGAATGCTATGGCGCAGGAGACGATTGCGCTGGTAGTCTCCACCCTGAATAACCCCTTCTTTGTCTCTCTGAAGGATGGTGCTCAGAAAGAGGCGAACAAATTGGGCTATAAGCTGGTGGTGCTGGACTCTCAGAATAACCCGGCGAAAGAGCTGGCGAACGTCCAGGATCTGACGGTACGCGGGGCTAAGCTGCTGATGATTAACCCGACCGATTCCGACGCCGTGGGGAACGCCGTGAAGATGGCGAACCAGGCGAAGATTCCGGTCATCACCCTGGACAGGCAGGCGTCCAAAGGTGAGGTGGTCAGCCATATCGCCTCTGACAACGTGGCGGGCGGCAAGATGGCCGGTGACTTTATTGCCAGTAAGGTGGGCGAAGGCGCGAAAGTGATAGAACTACAAGGCATTGCCGGAACCTCTGCGGCGCGCGAGCGTGGCCAGGGCTTCAAGCAGGCGGTGACCGCACATAAATTTGGTATTCTGGCCAGCCAGCCAGCGGACTTCGATCGTACCAAAGGGTTGAACGTTATGCAGAACCTGCTGACCGCGCATCCGGGCGTACAGGCCGTCTTCGCTCAGAATGACGAGATGGCGCTGGGGGCGCTGCGTGCATTGCAGACCGCGGGCAAATCTGACGTGCTGGTCGTGGGGTTTGACGGCACCGCAGACGGTATGAAAGCGGTACAGGGCGGAAAACTGGGCGCTACCGTGGCTCAGCAGCCGGAGCAGATTGGTATTATCGGCGTACAGACCGCGGATAAAGTGCTGAAAGGCGAGAACGTGGACGCTAAAATCCCGGTCGATCTGAAACTGGTCACTAAATAAGTCAATATAAAGAAAAGCAGGGCAAATGCGCCGCCTTTGGGCGGCGCACATAAAATGGATATCCATAATGAAAACCACAGGTCAGCTCGTTGTATTAGGCAGTATCAATGCCGACCATATTCTGAATCTCGATCGCTTTCCCATGCCGGGAGAGACGCTAAACGGTAACCACTATCAGGTGGCGTTTGGCGGTAAGGGGGCGAATCAGGCTGTGGCGGCCGGGCGTAGCGGGGCGGATATCGCTTTTATCGCCTGCGTGGGCGATGACGATACCGGCGAACGAATCCGGCAGCAGTTGGCAAAGGATCGTATCGATACGGTGCCTGTGGCGGTCATTAAGGGAGAATCTACCGGTGTGGCGCTGATCTTCGTTAACGCCGAAGGTGAAAACTTTATCGGCATCAATGCCGGTGCTAATGGAGCGCTTTCGGCTGAACGGGTGGAACAGCACCACGATCGTATTGCCGGGGCGCAGGCGCTGTTGATGCAGCTCGAATCGCCACTGGAAACGGTGCTGGCAGCGGCGCGTATTGCATATCATAACCAGACCCAAACCATTCTTAATCCGGCGCCCGCCAGCCCATTACCGGACGAACTGCTGGCGCTGGTGGATATCATCACACCCAACGAAACGGAAGCGGAGATCCTTACCGGCATTCACGTGGATGACGATGAGAGCGCGGCCCGGGCGGCGGCGGCGCTGCATGATAAAGGCATTTCTACTGTCCTGATCACCCTGGGAAAACGCGGTGTCTGGTTAAGTGAAAACGGTGCTGGCCAGCGGATCCCAGGTTTTAGCGTTAAAGCGGTGGATACCATTGCGGCTGGCGATACCTTTAATGGCGCGCTGATGACTGCGCTGCTGGAGTCCCGATCGATGGAGGATGCCGTGCGCTTTGCCCATGCGGCGGCGGCGATTGCGGTCACCCGTAAGGGCGCACAGCCTTCCGTACCCTGGCGCCAGGAAATCGATGCCTTTTTGCAGCAACAGGGGTAATTCGTGGCGACCATGAAAGATGTCGCCCGCCTGGCGGGCGTATCGACATCGACTGTTTCGCATGTCATCAATAACGATCGCTTTGTCAGCGACGCTACCCGGGAACGGGTAGAATCCGCGATACGGTCGCTGAATTATGCGCCTTCCGCACTGGCTCGCAGCCTGAAGCTTAATCAGACCCACACCATTGGCATGTTGCTGACCGCCAGTAGTAACCCCTTCTATTCTGAACTGGTGCGCGGCGTGGAGCGTAGCTGCTTTGAGCGGGGCTACAGCCTGGTGCTCTGTAATACCGAAGGGGATGAGCAGCGGATGAACCGCAATCTGGAAACGCTGCTGCAAAAGCGGGTGGATGGCCTGCTGTTGCTGTGTACCGAAACGCATCTTCCGGCACCGGATATCATGACCCGCTACCCTTCCATCCCCACCGTGATGATGGACTGGGCGCCCTTTGACGGCGACAGCGACCTGATTCAGGATAACTCGCTGCTGGGGGGGGGGATCGCCACCCGACACCTTATAGATAAAGGCTATACCCGCATTGCCTGTATCACGGGCCCGCTGGATAAAACCCCCTCCCGCCAGCGCCTTGAAGGGTATCGTAATGCCATGCGTGCTGCCGGGCTGAGCATTGCGCCGGATTATGAAATTGTGGCCGACTTTGAATTTAGCGGCGGTTTTACCGCTATGAACAGGCTACTGGCTCTGGAAACCCCGCCTCATGCGGTATTTAGCGGCAACGATGCCATGGCGCTGGGGGCCTATCAGGCGCTGTGGCAGGCCGGGCTGTCCGTGCCCGGGGATATGGCGATAGTCGGCTATGATGATATCGAACTGGCGCGTTATATGACGCCGCCGTTGACCACCGTTCATCAGGCCAAGGACGAGCTGGGGGAACTGGCCATCGACGTACTGATCCATCGGATGGCTCAGCCTTCTCTGGGTCAGCAGCGGTTGCAACTGACCCCAGAACTGATCGTGCGCGGCTCGACTTAATCGCGACGTCGCGCCTTAATCAGGTTGCGTCCGTCATGGGCGCGCAGCAGCATAAAGATCGCTGCGGCCATGATGGTGACGGCTCCCATCGTCAGGAAGGTGTAGTGGAAATGCTGCACCGTCGTCGAACTATCGCTAAGCCCTTCATAAAAGCGCAATACCGCTGCGCTCACGGCGACGCCCAGACTAATGGATAGCTGCTGGGTCACTGCCAGCACGCTGTTGCCGCTACTGGCGTTATCGTCGTTTAAGTCCGCAAGCGTAATAGTGTTCATGGCGGTGAATTGGGTAGACATCCCCATCCCCAGAATAAACAGCGGTATCAGCAGCTGCCACATCGGCATTTGCGCATCCTGTAGCGCAAACTGGCCAATCATCAGACCGATAAAAATGGTCACGCCAATCAGGGTACGGCGGTAGCCCACGCGACGTAAAATTGGGGTAACGGTAGATTTTGCCAGAATGGAGCCAATGGCGATGGGCGCCATCATACAGCCTGCGATCAGCGCATTATGGCCAAAACCGACCTGCAGCATTAACGGCATCAGGAACGGAACGCAGCCGGTGCCCAATCGGGAGGCGATATTACCGGTGATGCCAATGGAAAAGGTACGTACCTTAAATAGCGGTAGTGCGATAAGCGGCGTGGGGTGGTAACGGGCGTGTAGCACGTAGACCATCAGCAGTAGTATCCCCCCGGCGACCACCGACAGCGACACCAGACTGGCAACGACGCGCTCGCCAAAAAGCTCCATCCCGCTGGAAATGAGCACCAGACTCAGGCCGAACAGCAGAAAGCCGACCATATCAAATCCCCGGCGCGGCGCGGTAAAGTCAGGCATATGGCGGTGAGCGTAGATCAGCCCCAGAATGCCGATAGGAATGTTGATTAGGAATATCCAGTGCCAGCTGGCCCATGTCACCAGTACGCCGCCCAGCATTGGGCCGAGGACCGGTCCCACCAGACCCGGCATGGTGACAAAGTTCAGCACCGGCAGTAGCTCATTACGTGGGTAAGCCCGCAGTAACGCCAGACGCGCTACAGGCATCATCATGGCGCCGCCAATCCCCTGAACCACGCGAAAGATAACCAGCTCCGTCAGGGTACTGGATAACGCGCAGGCCAGAGAGCCCAGGGTAAAGAGCGTGACCGCCAGCATAAAAATACGCCGGGTACCGAAGCGATCGGCCAGCCAACCGCTCACGGGAATCAACATGGCGACCGTCAGGGTATAGCTGATAATGGCGGACTGCATTGCCAGCGGCGAACGGTCAAGGCTATGTGCGATGGCGGGTAGCGCGGTATTGAGTATGGTGGCGTCCAGCGCCTGCATAAAGAAGGCCATGGCTGCAATCCACGGTAGCCCGGCCATACTGCGACGTTTTTTCATTGAGTCAGTGATGTATTCGGTAACGGGGCCAAAAGGAGTGCCTGACAGGCTTGCTCTGCCGCCTGGCTGTCTCCTTTTATAATGGCATTAACAACAGCCTGGTGGAGTTCGAGTTTCACCACGCTGTTGTCAGTAATAAACGAAAAGTAGTTGTAATAGACAGAGCGGAACAGATTTGCGAATGAAGAGAGAAACGGATTGTTGCTCATCGCATAAATTTGCTCATGGAATGCCATATCGACCTCCACCCAGCGCTGGCGATCGAACTCTTTTTCCAGCTCATTCATCTGCGCCATCAGTGTCTGTAATGCTTCACGCTGTGAATCGTTGCCGTTGGATGCGGCCAGCGAGCAGGCCTTGGGTTCCAGAGAGTGGCGCATAACCAGAAAAGCGTCGATGACACGGGGAAAGCTTTCTACCTTCATCCACCAGGTGAGCAGCTCTTTATCCAGGAAGTTCCAGTTACTCTGTGGCATAACGCGGGTACCAATACGCGGCCGCGGCAGCAACATGCCTTTTGCCGTCAGCGTCTTTACGGCTTCCCTTACTGCAGTGCGGCTTACGCCAAACTGCTCGCCCAACTCTATCTCACCCGGAAGAATACTGCCCGGCGCATACTCGCCGTTAAGAATCTGCTGCGCCAGCTTTTCAGCCAGCACCCAGGAGAGATTTTTGCGTGCTGCCTGTTGTTGTGCATTTAAAGACATAGAGGCATTCTCTGAATCGCTGTTATCGGGACTAGTATGCCATTAGCCATAATTATACGGTGGCAAAAACGGCAAATATCACACAAATTGCTGCTTTTTCATGCTTAAAGGCGAAAAAGCATGCGCTTGAAAGTTTTTTTGAATTAACCTCTTGCCAGCACGAATTCAGGCTCTATAATGCGCCACCACTGACACGGAACAACGCCTTACGGCACACCGGGTCAGCGGGACGAAAGCGAAAATAAACGCTTGACTCCCGGGCGGGAAAGCGTAATATACGCAGCCCGCGCCGCTGACAAAACAGCGCGCACTGCTCTTTAACAATTTATCAGACAATCTGTGTGGGCACTCGAAAGCACTGATATCCTGAACGTCGAAAGACGCTAAATGAATATCAAGTCTCAAGAGTGAACACGTAATTCATTACGAAGTTTAATTCTTTGAGCATCAAACTTTAATTGAAGAGTTTGATCATGGCTCAGATTGAACGCTGGCGGCAGGCCTAACACATGCAAGTCGAGCGGCAGCGGAAGGAAGCTTGCTTCCTTGCCGGCGAGCGGCGGACGGGTGAGTAATGTCTGGGGATCTGCCTGATGGAGGGGGATAACCACTGGAAACGGTGGCTAATACCGCATAATCTCGAAAGAGCAAAGTGGGGGACCTTCGGGCCTCACGCCATCAGATGAACCCAGATGGGATTAGCTAGCAGGTAGGGTAATGGCCTACCTGGGCGACGATCCCTAGCTGGTCTGAGAGGATGACCAGCCACACTGGAACTGAGACACGGTCCAGACTCCTACGGGAGGCAGCAGTGGGGAATATTGCACAATGGGCGCAAGCCTGATGCAGCCATGCCGCGTGTATGAAGAAGGCCTTCGGGTTGTAAAGTACTTTCAGTCAGGAGGAAGGGTGTGAGCTTAATACGCTCATACATTGACGTTACTGACAGAAGAAGCACCGGCTAACTCCGTGCCAGCAGCCGCGGTAATACGGAGGGTGCAAGCGTTAATCGGAATTACTGGGCGTAAAGCGCACGCAGGCGGTTGGTTAAGTCAGATGTGAAATCCCCGGGCTCAACCCGGGAACTGCATTTGAAACTGGCCAGCTGGAGTCTCGTAGAGGGAGGTAGAATTCCAGGTGTAGCGGTGAAATGCGTAGAGATCTGGAGGAATACCGGTGGCGAAGGCGGCCTCCTGGACGAAGACTGACGCTCAGGTGCGAAAGCGTGGGGAGCAAACAGGATTAGATACCCTGGTAGTCCACGCCGTAAACGATGTCGACTTGGAGGCTGTGAGCTTGACTCGTGGCTTCCGGAGCTAACGCGTTAAGTCGACCGCCTGGGGAGTACGGCCGCAAGGTTAAAACTCAAATGAATTGACGGGGGCCCGCACAAGCGGTGGAGCATGTGGTTTAATTCGATGCAACGCGAAGAACCTTACCTGGTCTTGACATCCACGGAAGGTCTCAGAGATGAGACTGTGCCTTCGGGAGCCGTGAGACAGGTGCTGCATGGCTGTCGTCAGCTCGTGTTGTGAAATGTTGGGTTAAGTCCCGCAACGAGCGCAACCCTTATCCTTTGTTGCCAGCGATTCGGTCGGGAACTCAAAGGAGACTGCCGGTGATAAACCGGAGGAAGGTGGGGATGACGTCAAGTCATCATGGCCCTTACGACCAGGGCTACACACGTGCTACAATGGCGCATACAAAGAGAAGCGACCTCGCGAGAGCAAGCGGACCTCATAAAGTGCGTCGTAGTCCGGATTGGAGTCTGCAACTCGACTCCATGAAGTCGGAATCGCTAGTAATCGTGAATCAGAATGTCACGGTGAATACGTTCCCGGGCCTTGTACACACCGCCCGTCACACCATGGGAGTGGGTTGCAAAAGAAGTAGGTAGCTTAACCTTCGGGAGGGCGCTTACCACTTTGTGATTCATGACTGGGGTGAAGTCGTAACAAGGTAACCGTAGGGGAACCTGCGGTTGGATCACCTCCTTACCTTTGGATACAGATTTCGCAGTGTCCACACAGATTGTCTGATGAAAAACAAAGAAGCAGTGAAAACCTCTACAGGCTTGTAGCTCAGGTGGTTAGAGCGCACCCCTGATAAGGGTGAGGTCGGTGGTTCAAGTCCACTCAGGCCTACCAAATTCTTCCCCGTACTGCGTTGTTCGCCCACTCGTTTATTTCAATAAACTTCGTGGACTCACGCCTTGTCCGGAAAAGAATTGCATTTGGTATCGAGGTTAACTAACGACTTTGGGGCTATAGCTCAGCTGGGAGAGCGCCTGCTTTGCACGCAGGAGGTCTGCGGTTCGATCCCGCATAGCTCCACCATAACACTACTTCAGAATGTACTTAATCGTGCATTGTGAAGTATCTGCTCTTTAACAATCCGGAACAAGCTGAAAATTGATAATCCATAAACGGGACAACCGTTTAATGGGTCTCTCAAGCTTACAACACGAAGACATCTTCGGGTTGTGAGGTTAAGCGAATAAGCGTACACGGTGGATGCCCTGGCAGTCAGAGGCGATGAAGGACGTGCTAATCTGCGAAAAGCGTCGGTAAGCTGATATGAGGCGTTATAACCGACGATGTCCGAATGGGGAAACCCAGTGTGATTCGTCACACTATCATTAACTGAATCCATAGGTTAATGAGGCGAACCGGGAGAACTGAAACATCTAAGTACCCCGAGGAAAAGAAATCAACCGAGATTCCCTGAGTAGCGGCGAGCGAACGGGGAAGAGCCCAGAGTCTGAATCAGCGTGTGTATTAGTGGAACGGTCTGGAAAGTCCGGCGATACAGGGTGACAGCCCCGTACACGAAAATGCACATGCTGTGAGCTCGATGAGTAGGGCGGGACACGTGTTATCCTGTCTGAATATGGGGGGACCATCCTCCAAGGCTAAATACTCCTGACTGACCGATAGTGAACCAGTACCGTGAGGGAAAGGCGAAAAGAACCCCGGCGAGGGGAGTGAAACAGAACCTGAAACCGTGTACGTACAAGCAGTGGGAGCACTCTTTATGGGTGTGACTGCGTACCTTTTGTATAATGGGTCAGCGACTTATATTCTGTAGCAAGGTTAACCGAATAGGGGAGCCGAAGGGAAACCGAGTCTTAACCGGGCGTTAAGTTGCAGGGTATAGACCCGAAACCCGGTGATCTAGCCATGGGCAGGTTGAAGGTTGGGTAACACTAACTGGAGGACCGAACCGACTAATGTTGAAAAATTAGCGGATGACCTGTGGCTGGGGGTGAAAGGCCAATCAAACCGGGAGATAGCTGGTTCTCCCCGAAAGCTATTTAGGTAGCGCCTCGTGAATTCATCTCCGGGGGTAGAGCACTGTTTCGGCTAGGGGGCCATCCCGGCTTACCAACCCGATGCAAACTACGAATACCGGAGAATGTTATCACGGGAGACACACGGCGGGTGCTAACGTCCGTCGTGAAGAGGGAAACAACCCAGACCGCCAGCTAAGGTCCCAAAGTCATGGTTAAGTGGGAAACGATGTGGGAAGGCCCAGACAGCCAGGATGTTGGCTTAGAAGCAGCCATCATTTAAAGAAAGCGTAATAGCTCACTGGTCGAGTCGGCCTGCGCGGAAGATGTAACGGGGCTAAACCATGCACCGAAGCTGCGGCAGCGACACTCATGTGTTGTTGGGTAGGGGAGCGTTCTGTAAGCCGTTGAAGGTGTACTGTGAGGTATGCTGGAGGTATCAGAAGTGCGAATGCTGACATGAGTAACGATAAAGCGGGTGAAAAGCCCGCTCGCCGGAAGACCAAGGGTTCCTGTCCAACGTTAATCGGGGCAGGGTGAGTCGACCCCTAAGGCGAGGCCGAAAGGCGTAGTCGATGGGAAACGGGTTAATATTCCCGTACTCGGTGTTACTGCGATGGGGGAACGGAGAAGGCTATGTCATCCGGGCGACGGTCGTCCCGGTTTAAGCGTGTAGGCTGACTTTCCAGGCAAATCCGGAAAGTTAAGGCTGAGGCGTGATGACGAGGCACTACGGTGCTGAAGTGACAAATGCCCTGCTTCCAGGAAAAGCCTCTAAGCTTCAGGTAACAACGAATCGTACCCGAAACCGACACAGGTGGTCAGGTAGAGAATACCAAGGCGCTTGAGAGAACCCGGGTGAAGGAACTAGGCAAAATGGTGCCGTAACTTCGGGAGAAGGCACGCTGACATGTAGGTGAAGCCCCTGCGGGTGGAGCTGAAGTCAGTCGAAGATACCAGCTGGCTGCAACTGTTTATTAAAAACACAGCACTCTGCAAACACGAAAGTGGACGTATAGGGTGTGACGCCTGCCCGGTGCCGGAAGGTTAATTGATGGGGTTATGGGTAACCAGAAGCTCCTGATCGAAGCCCCGGTAAACGGCGGCCGTAACTATAACGGTCCTAAGGTAGCGAAATTCCTTGTCGGGTAAGTTCCGACCTGCACGAATGGCGTAATGATGGCCAGGCTGTCTCCACCCGGGACTCAGTGAAATTGAACTCGCTGTGAAGATGCAGTGTACCCGCGGCAAGACGGAAAGACCCCGTGAACCTTTACTATAGCTTGACACTGAACATTGAGCCTTGATGTGTAGGATAGGTGGGAGGCTTTGAAGCGTGGACGCAAGTACACGTGGAGCCAACCTTGAAATACCACCCTTTAATGTTTGATGTTCTAACCTGGCGCCCTAATCGGGCGTGGGGACAGTGTCTGGTGGGTAGTTTGACTGGGGCGGTCTCCTCCCAAAGAGTAACGGAGGAGCACGAAGGTTGGCTAATCCTGGTCGGACATCAGGAGGTTAGTGCAATGGCATAAGCCAGCTTGACTGCGAGCGTGACGGCGCGAGCAGGTGCGAAAGCAGGTCATAGTGATCCGGTGGTTCTGAATGGAAGGGCCATCGCTCAACGGATAAAAGGTACTCCGGGGATAACAGGCTGATACCGCCCAAGAGTTCATATCGACGGCGGTGTTTGGCACCTCGATGTCGGCTCATCACATCCTGGGGCTGAAGTAGGTCCCAAGGGTATGGCTGTTCGCCATTTAAAGTGGTACGCGAGCTGGGTTTAGAACGTCGTGAGACAGTTCGGTCCCTATCTGCCGTGGGCGCTGGAAGACTGAGGGGGGCTGCTCCTAGTACGAGAGGACCGGAGTGGACGCACCACTGGTGTTCGGGTTGTGATGCCAATTGCATTGCCCGGTAGCTAAGTGCGGAAAAGATAAGTGCTGAAAGCATCTAAGCACGAAACTTGCCCCGAGATGAGTCTTCCCTGAGACCTTTGAGTCTCCTGAAGGGACGTTGAAGACGACGACGTTGATAGGCCGGGTGTGTAAGCGCAGCGATGCGTTGAGCTAACCGGTACTAATGACCCGAGAGGCTTAACCTTACAACGCCAAAGATGTTTTGGTGTGATGTTGAGAGACAGAATCAAATCAGCTTGTGACGGATAAACGTTTATGGCCGTGTGTGGCGGTAAGCGGAACAGAATTTGCCTGGCGGCGATAGCGCGGTGGTCCCACCTGACCCCATGCCGAACTCAGAAGTGAAACGCCGTAGCGCCGATGGTAGTGTGGGGTCTCCCCATGCGAGAGTAGGGAACTGCCAGGCATCAAATTAGTGAAAAACCCCGGTCATTGACCGGGGTTTTTTGCGTTTATGGCACGGTAAAAATCGCCCCCTCCTTTGGGAGAGGGCCTGAGAGAATCTGTCCGCTCACACTCCTTTACTGGCGCTGTTGCTTCATCCACTCAGCAATAAAATCGACGATCTCCCGGGGTTGATTGATATCCAGCTGCGGCAGCCCGACATCGAATGGCACATCACTGGCCAGAGCAAGCGTATGGCTGTCTGGCTGCAGTTCTTCTGGCTGGTGACCGCAACCGTCGCGATAAAGCTGAATTTTGGCGATCGCCTCATGTTTAAAGCCTTCCACCAGAATCATATCCAGATGACGGCTATCCATTCTGCCTGCCAGTTGGTACAGATCCGGCTCTGCGCCGTCAGGTGTCTCGGTCATTAATGCCCAACGCTGGCGACTGGCCACCAGCGTTTGGTTCGCACCCGCCTTACGCAGTTCGTAGCTGTCCTTACCGGGTTTATCGACATCCATATCGTGATGTGTGTGTTTAATCAAGCCGGGACGTATTCCACGCTCACGCAACAGTGGGATTAACTGCTTCAGTAGTGTCGTCTTTCCGGTACCGCTCCAGGCGGCAATGGCCAGTAACGGTGGAAGATGGCGTCGTTCCAGATCCTGCGGCGTATTCACATTAATAAAGCAGCTCTTCCTGTCGGAAAAAGTAACCGCATGACCGCCAGCCTGACGCAGGAACACCATTACCCGCCGCTCACCACTCGCCAGATAGCCTTCCAGCATGGGGATCAGCCGTCGATGTACCAGGGCAAGCGTAGGATGGTCCCGCTCGCCGTCGTTTATCCAGACTGCGGGAGCTTTCTCTCGAGCCTGCCACAGCCGTATAGCGAGATCCCGGGGGATATTTGGGGTATCACAAGGGCAAAACAGGAACCAGTCATTGCTCTGGCTCTGCATGGCCGACAGCATACCCGCCAGCGGCCCCGGATAGTCCGGAAGCGTATCGCTAATGACCGGCAGACCGCTTTGCCGGTAAGATTCCAGATTGCGGTTAGCGCTAATAATAATCTGGCCTACCTGGGGAAAGAGCCGGTTAAAGATGCGCTGCCAGAGCGGCTGATCATTTAACAGCAGCAACCCCTTGTCCTGGCCGCCCATTCGGGTGGCTCGCCCGCCCGCAAGAATGACGCCACAAACTTCCGTCAGCCTGGTCATGAAAGTCGCCTCTTTTAATGTGGGTTTGAGCCTGCTAATTTGTCCTGTCACAGGATAAAGGAGCACAGATATGAAATGTAAACGTCTTAACGAAGTGATCGAACTGCTTCAGCCTGCCTGGCAGGAAGAGCCCGATCTAAACCTGCTGCAATTTTTGCAGAAACTGGCTCAGGAGTCAGGTTTTACCGGAGAACTGGCAGATCTGACAGACGATATTCTGATCTATCACCTGAAAATGCGTGGTTCGGCGAAAGACGAAGCCATTCCCGGCCTGAAAAAAGATTATGAGGAAGATTTTAAAACCGCTCTGTTAAAAGCGCGCGGCGTTATTAAAGAGTAAAAGCTTGTAAGCGAATCGTCCGCAAAGCCTGTGAAATGTTATCCTGAACCGAATAACACTTGTATGACCGCGCGGATATCGAATGACAGATAGCGCTTTTCATTTTCAAACATTACACCCGGATACCATACTTGATGCCCTGTTTGAGCAGGGGATCCGGGTGGATTCTGGCCTGACGGCGCTCAATAGCTATGAGAACCGGGTTTATCAGTTCCTGGATGAGGATCGCCGTCGCTATGTGGTGAAGTTCTATCGTCCGGCTCGCTGGAATGCGGAGCAGATCGAGGAAGAGCATCAATTTGCTCTGGAGTTACAGGCTAATGAGGTTCCGCTGGCTGCGCCGTTATCTATTGATGGTAAAACGCTGTTTGAGCATCAGGGCTTTCTGTTCGCTTTGTTTCCGAGCCTGGGTGGTCGCCAGTATGAAACAGATAATCTGGATCAGATGGAGCAGGTCGGGCGCTACCTTGGGCGTATACACCAGACCGGGCGCGGTGAATGTTTTCATCATCGGCCAACTATCGGAATTCAGGAATACCTCCTGGAGCCGCGAGCGCTGTTTGATGCCACCTATCTGATCCCCTCTGCGCTGAAAGCCGCGTTTTTGCAATCGGTCGATGCACTGATCGCAGAAGTAACGGCACGGTGGGACCTTGACTACAGGGCCCTTCGGCTGCACGGTGACTGCCATCCCGGTAATATCCTGTGGCGCGACGGTCCGCTATTTGTCGATTTGGATGACTCCCGTAACGGCCCGGCCGTTCAGGATATCTGGATGCTGCTGAACGGCGATAAAGCCAGCCAGCGACTACAACTTGAAACCATTATTGAAGCCTATGAGGAGTTTGGCTCCTTTAATACCGATGAGTTAAAACGGATTGAACCCCTGCGGGCCATGCGTATGGTCTGGTATCTGGCATGGATAATGCGCCGTTGGGATGACCCGGCTTTCCCTGGAAGCTTCCCCTGGATGAAAGAGGAAGATTTCTGGCGAAGACAAACTGCCACCTTTAATGAGCAGGTCAGGGTTCTACGTGAACCCCCACTACAATTAACGCCCATGTATTAAAGCGATATTTTCAGGAGAGATCTAAATGAAAAAAGTCTGGCTGGCCCTGGCGGGAATGATTCTGGCGTTCAGCGCCTCCGCGGCACAGATCACCGATGGCAAGCAGTACACCACGCTGGATAAGCCTGTACAGGGAGAACCTCAGGTTCTGGAGTTCTTCTCTTTCTATTGCCCGCACTGCTATCAGTTCGAGCAGGTATGGCATATTCCGGCCAACGTGAAGAAAAAGCTGCCGGAAGGCACCAAAATGACCAAGTACCACGTCGAATTCCTGGGGCCGCTGGGTAAACAACTGACTCAGGCATGGGCGGTTGCTATATCGCTGGGCGTGCAGGATAAGATCACGGCTCCGATGTTCGAAGCAGTACAGAAAACCCAGACTGTACAGAGTGTGGCCGATATCCGTCAGGTATTTATCGATGCTGGCGTGAAGGCGGAAGAGTATGACGCCGCATGGAACAGCTTCGTGGTGAAATCTCTGGTTGCCCAGCAGGAGAAAGCCGCTGCCGATCTGCAGCTGCAGGGCGTTCCGGCAATGTTTGTTAACGGTAAATATGCCATCAATATGCAGGGCATGGATACCAGCAGCATGGATAAATTCGTTCAGGAATATGCTGACACGGTAAAATTCCTGGTCGAGAAGAAGTAAACTTCAGCGCTGTCAGAACAGTAAAACGCCGGTCATTGACCGGCGTTTTTGTATTTCTGCTGGATGGCCTCCAGCTGGTCGTCTTTCTCGCCCCACAAGGTATTCAGCCAGAGCTGGAAGCGACGCTTAAAGTTCTTATCGTTAACATAATCGCCGTGCAGGTTTTCGTTGATGGGCACCAGATTGACCCGTACCACAATCCGGGTCAGGCGCCCGCACAGCATATCGTAAAATGGCGAACGATTATTTTCCGGATAGCAGAGGGTTACGTTAAGCAGCTTATCAAACTGCTTTCCCAGCACGTTAAGCGCCATTGCGATACCGGCCGCTTTCGGCGGTAGTAAATTTCTGAATGGTGACCGCAACTGTCGGTGTTTGTCCGGCGTAAACCGTGAGCCTTCCACAAAATTCACAATGGTTGTCGGATGATGGCGAAATTTTTCGCACGAGCGGCGCGTGGTTTCCACATCCTGGCCGCGTTTTTCCGGATGGCGAATAAGGTAGCTGCGCGAGTAACGTTTCATAAACGGCATATCCAGCGCCCAGCAGGCCAGGCCTATAAACGGAACCCAGGCGAGTTGTTTCTTGAGAAAGTACTTATTCATTGGGATCTGCTTACGGAACAGCACGCAGAGCACCACAATATCGGCCCAACTGCGGTGGTTGCAGATCAGCAGGTACCAGTTTTTCTTGCTCAGCCCTTCCAGTCCCTCGATATCCCACTTTAGCCACGGATTAAGGTGCAGCAGTAGCGCCAGCCCTTCACACCAGCAATACATCATGAAGTTGCAGAAACGGGAAATTGAACGCCACACGAAGGGAATGGGGAGCAGCAGCTTGAGCACGCCCGCAACAATGATGGGCACGGAGCAACCAATCGTGACCAGAATAGTGAGGACAACGCTTAAGAGTAAAGTGAGCGTGGCGAGCAATCTCGACATAGTTATTTTTTAGATGGTTAGAAAACGAAAGACGCTGGCAATAAATATGACAGGGCGCAAATCTTATCAGAAAACCGTCATTAATGATGGCACTAAAAGTAACGGACTTTGAAATATCAGGCGCGGATGAGTCCCTCCTGTTAACGATAATGGCATAACCTGCTTTTATATCCACATTAACGTTCTGTGCACATCGAGCCTGTTTATGGCCTGGATCAATTTTAACATCTTGAATTAAAACAGATTATTATCCCGTCACGGATGTTTAATTTGTGGAATATCAATCGATAACGATTTTGTGCACAAAGTTATCCACAGCCAGATCCTGGAAGCGATCCCGCAGATCGTGACTTCTTTTTTACCGTTCGGCGGCAAGCCGCTTCATGTTTTATGCCCGGCTGTGGCATCCTTTACCCACTGACAGACAACCATCAGGCACGGAACACTATGGCCCAGATCGCAGAAAATCCACTTATCCTCGTCGACGGATCCTCCTACCTTTATCGGGCGTATCACGCCTTCCCCCCGCTGACCAACAGCGCGGGCGAACCGACCGGAGCGATGTACGGCGTGCTCAATATGCTGCGCAGTCTGCTGCTACAGTACCAGCCGTCCCATGCTGCCGTTGTCTTTGATGCCAAAGGCAAAACCTTTCGCGACGAACTGTTTGAAAACTATAAATCGCACCGTCCTCCCATGCCGGACGATCTGCGTGCGCAGATCGAACCGCTACACAGCATGGTGAAGGCGATGGGGCTGCCGCTTCTGGTCGTGTCTGGCGTTGAAGCCGATGATGTTATCGGCACCCTGGCGCGTGAAGCAGAAGGCGCTGGCCGACACGTGCTGATCAGTACCGGCGATAAGGATATGGCGCAGCTGGTCACGCCATCCATTACGCTTATCAACACCATGACCAATACCGTTCTGGGGCCGGATGAGGTGAGTGAGAAGTACGGCGTACCGCCGGAACTGATTATCGACTTCCTGGCGCTGATGGGCGACTCGTCAGATAACATTCCCGGCGTACCCGGTGTGGGCCAGAAGACCGCTCAGGCGCTGCTGCAGGGGCTGGGGGGACTGGATGTGCTTTATGGCAACCTGGATAAGGTTGCCGACCTCAGCTTCCGCGGTGCCAAAACCATGGGTGCCAAACTGGAACAGAACCAGGAGATGGCGCGTCTTTCGTATCAGCTGGCGACCATTAAGACCGATGTACCCCTGGAACTGACCTGCGATGAACTGGAAGTGAAGGCACCGGAAGCCGACAACCTGCTGGCCCAGTTTGAAAAATATGACTTTAAGCGCTGGACCGCCGATGTTGCCGCCGGTAAGTGGCTCCAGGCGAAAGGCAACGCCAGCGCGGCGAAGAGCAAGAAGGTTGAGAGTGTGAGCGCCGAGTCTCAGCCAGAAGCGCAGGAGGCCAGCGTACTGTCCAGTGATGATTATGTCACCATCCTTGATGAAGAGACCCTGAAGTCCTGGATCGCCCGTCTGGAGAAAGCGCCAGTCTTCGCCTTTGATACCGAAACCGATAGCCTGGATGGTCTGACTGCCAGTCTTGTGGGCCTTTCCTTTGCCGACAAGCCGGGCCATGCGGCCTATGTGCCGGTTGCGCATGACTATCTGGATGCGCCGGATCAGATCTCCCGCGATCGGGTGCTGGAGCTACTTAAGCCGCTACTGGAAAATGAAAAAGCGCTGAAAGTTGGTCAGAATCTGAAGTATGACCGGGGGATTCTTGATAACTATGGCATCAGTCTACAGGGTATCGCCTTCGATACCATGCTGGAATCCTATGCGCTGAACAGCGTGGCCGGGCGCCACGATATGGACAGTCTGGCCAGCCGCTGGCTGAGCCACAAGACCATCACCTTTGAAGAGATCGCGGGTAAGGGGAAAAATCAGCTTACCTTTAACCAGATCGCGCTGGAAGAAGCGGGCCGCTATGCCGCGGAAGATGCCGACGTCACACTGCGCCTGCATCAGACCATGTGGCCGCAACTGGAACAGGAAAAAGGTCCGCTCAATATTTTCCGTACTATTGAAATGCCGCTGGTTCCGGTTCTGTCCCGGGTAGAGCGTAACGGTGTGATGATCGATCCCGCCGTGCTGCATGCCCATTCCGAAGAGCTGGGCAAGCGCCTGGTCGAGCTGGAGCAGCAGGCTCATGAGATTGCAGGCGAGCCATTTAACCTCTCTTCTCCCAAGCAGTTGCAGACCATTCTGTTCGAGAAGCAGGGCATTAAACCGCTGAAGAAGACACCGGGCGGCGCGCCTTCCACCTCGGAAGAGGTGCTGGAAGAGCTGGCGCTGGACTATCCGCTACCGAAGGTGATCCTGGAATATCGCGGACTGGCGAAGTTGAAATCGACCTATACCGACAAGCTGCCGCTAATGATCAATCCGAAGACGGGTCGGGTGCATACTTCTTATCACCAGGCGGTAACCGCCACCGGGCGTCTGTCGTCGACCGATCCCAACCTGCAGAATATCCCGGTACGTAATGATGAGGGGCGCCGTATCCGTCAGGCCTTTATCGCCCCGGAGGATTACGTAATTGTCTCCGCGGACTATTCCCAGATTGAGCTGCGTATTATGGCGCACCTGTCCCGGGATAAAGGCCTGCTGACCGCCTTTGCCGAAGGGAAGGATATCCACCGCGCCACGGCGGCGGAGGTTTTCGGTAGGCCGCTGGAGAGTATCTCATCTGAACAGCGCCGTAGCGCTAAAGCCATTAACTTTGGTCTGATTTACGGCATGAGCGCCTTTGGCCTGGCGCGCCAGCTTAATATTCCGCGTAAAGAGGCCCAGAAGTATATGGATCTCTACTTTGAACGCTATCCTGGCGTGCTGGAATATATGGAGCGCACACGTCAGCAGGCGAAAGAGCAGGGCTACGTTGAAACCCTGGAAGGGCGTCGCCTGTGGCTGCCGGAAATTAACTCCCGTAACGGCGCTCGTCGCGCTGCGGCGGAGCGTGCGGCAATCAACGCGCCTATGCAGGGTACCGCGGCGGACATCATTAAACGCGCCATGATCGCGGTAGATGACTGGCTACTGAAGTCCGAACCGCGAGTGAAAATGATCATGCAGGTACACGATGAACTGGTGTTCGAAGTACATAAAGACGATCTGCAGGCCGTCTCTCAGAAGATCCATGAGCTGATGGAAGGCTGCATGAAGCTGGAAGTGCCTCTGCTGGTGGAAGTGGGTAGCGGTAAAAACTGGGATGAGGCGCACTAACTGACAGGCCATTCGCGCCGGACGAGCCCGGCGCGCTGAACCGGAATCCGAACCTTATGTTTTGTAACTAAGCAACATCAGAGATAGGTTTTTGTGATGGTTGTTCAAGTTCATAATGTAAAAAATGAAAAAAAACTACAAAAAATGCTTTTTCCTCGCATTAAAAAAGAGTAGAGTTAACGACGTAGGGTACAGAGGTAAGATGTTCTATCTTTCAGACCTTTTACTTCACGTAATCGGATTTGGCTGAATATTTTAGCCGCCCCGGTCATCTAATGACCGGGGCGTTTTTTATTGTCTGCGATCCGCAAAAATACCGCGCGCCCGGCACGCGGCAGATCGGAATTACGCTTCTGTTTCCGGCTCTTCGGCTACGATCCCTGGGAGATCGTTAAACCAGCTGTCCAGCTTGTTTCTTAGCTTATCCACGCCCATCTTCTTCAGCGAAGAGAAGATCTCGACTTCAACGTCTCCGTTAAAGGCGATAGCGGCTTCGCGCACCAGATTCAGCTGCTTTTTACGGGCGCCGGAGGCCAGTTTATCGGCTTTAGTGAGCAGGACCAGCACCGGAATATGGCTGTCCACGGCCCATGCGACCATCTGCTGATCGAGATCCTTCATCGGATGGCGAATATCCATCAGTACCACCAGCCCCTGAAGACAGTGACGCATTTGCAGATACTCACCGAGCGCCTGCTGCCACTTACGTTTCATCTCTTCCGGGACTTCGGCATACCCGTACCCCGGCAGGTCGACCAGACGCTTGCCTTCAGCCACCTCAAACAGGTTGATCAGCTGAGTACGGCCTGGCGTCTTACTGGTTCGCGCCAGGTTTCTCTGGTTGGTCAGCGTATTCAGCGCGCTCGACTTACCGGCGTTGGAGCGGCCTGCAAAGGCAACCTCGATCCCGCTGTCGGCGGGGAGGTGGCGAATATCTGGCGCACTGGTTACAAAGTGCGTCAGTTGATAATTCCAGTTAGTCAAAATGGTCGTCTCCATCAGGGATGCATATGGCCGGGATTATACCTGATATGCACCACCGGAAGCCCGCTATTGGCGAACAGGCTGGCAGCATTGCCATACGCTTTGTAAGACATTGACCATTGTTGAGGCGGGAAAAAGCGGCTTTTATTGATCTGAACTTTAATAAAACGGTAATAAAAACAGTGTAGTAATACATTTATACCCTGTGAGACGCATGACCGCTCCCGGGTATCTCCTTGTGAAAATAAGGGATAAGCGTAAAGTATGTCTCACAGGCAAGGAGCCCTAAGGATTCGGTTCAGGATGAACGCTCAGGAGTGACAGGACGTCGAAGAGTAGGGACAAGCCAGGATGGGCGACCGCTGGGATGGCGGAACAGATAAAGGGACAGGGACAACACAAAGGACGTAGTACGCTGAGGGAAAGACAGGGCGTCGACAGCAAACACGGACGATTTAACTCGCAAGAGTTTAGTGATGAATCAGGCGGCAGGCTATCCTGCCGCCTTTTTTATTTTTCACTCCTGTCCGGGGGCGCTATCGCAGATTTGCCGCCGAACCTGCTATTATTCTCACTTCATACCGACCTGAAACGGCCTCGAGACACAGAATCATGAAGCAACAAACCCCTGCCCGCGCTAAAGGGCCAAATAAACGCCGTTCGACGCGTGAAGAGCTGAACCAGCAGGCGCGCGATCGCAAGCGCCAGAAAAAGCATCGCGGCCTTTCGTCCGGTAACCGTAACAGCGATTCCCGGCAGGGCAATTCCGGGAAAGGGGGGAAAAACCTTCCCGATCCGCGCCTGGGCAGCAAAAAGCCTGTTGCTCTGGGCGTGCCAGCAAGCCAGGCGCCGAAAGCGGAAAAAGTGCCTGCCCGACCACTGCTTTCCCCCAGTGAAGAGCTGGAAAAGCTGGAAAACGATCCTCGACTGGATGCGCTGCTGGACAGGATTGAGTCCGGGGAAGCGATCGACAAAAAAGACCGGGATTGGGTCAACGCTCAACTCGATCGCATTGATGAACTGATGCAGCAGCTCGGCCTCTCCTTCGACGACGATGAAGAGGAAGAGGGTGAAGAAGATCTGATGCGCCTGCTTAAGGGCGGAGACTAAACGTAGCGCTATGGGGCCGCTGGTTCTGATCATCGTTCTACCCATAGCCTGTTATCTGTTGTGGTTATTCGTTAAACTACAGCGGTTGTCGCGCCGACAACGGTGGCTGCGCAACCGCATGATGGCCCGGGGCTCGGGCGGCGCGTCTTATCCGGGGCGCGCAGGAAGGCGGTTGCGGCGCCGCAGGAAGGAGTGAGTATGTCTGAGCAGTTAATTGACTGGGATCTGGCCCTAATCCAGAAATATAACTATTCCGGGCCGCGTTATACCTCTTACCCCACCGCCCTTGAGTTTTCAGAATCCTTTAGTGAAGACGATTTTACTCGCGCGGCGGAGCGTTATCCGGAGCGGGCGCTGTCACTCTACGTGCATATCCCGTTCTGCCATAAGCTCTGCTACTTCTGCGGTTGCAATAAGGTCGTCACCCGCCAGCGCCATAAGGCCGACCAGTATCTGGACGCGCTGGAGCGTGAAATTCGCCATCAGGCGCCGCGTTTCGGGCAGCGTCAGGTTAGCCAGATGCACTGGGGCGGCGGTACGCCGACTTACCTGAATAAAGCGCAGATCGGCCGCCTGATGGGGCTGCTGCGTGAAAATTTCCGCTTTAACGACGATGCCGAGCTTTCTCTTGAGCTGGATCCGCGGGAAATCGAACTGGATATGCTGGACCACCTGCGCGCGGAAGGCTTCACGCGCCTGAGCATGGGGGTTCAGGACTTCAATAAAGAGGTGCAACGCCTGGTCAACCGCGAGCAGGATGAAGAGTTTATCTTCGCGCTGATCGCCCGGGCCCGGGAACTGGGGTTCACTTCCACCAATATCGACCTGATCTACGGTTTGCCGAAGCAGACGCCGGAAAGCTTTGCCTTCACCCTGAATAAGGTGGCGGAGCTAAGCCCGGATCGGCTGAGCGTCTTTAACTATGCTCACCTGCCAACGCTGTTTGCCGCCCAGCGCAAAATTAAAGAGGATGACCTGCCTTCAGCGCAGCAGAAGCTTGATATTTTGCAGCAGACTATCGCTTCCCTGACCGGCGCAGGCTATCAGTTTATCGGTATGGACCACTTTGCGCGTCCGGATGATGAACTGGCGGTTGCCCAGCGTAACGGCGTGCTGCATCGCAACTTCCAGGGTTACACCACCCAGGGAGATACCGACCTGCTGGGGCTGGGGGTTTCCGCCATCAGCATGCTGGGAGACTGCTATGCCCAGAACCAGAAAGAGCTGAAGAAATATTATCAGCAGGTAGAAGAGCAGGGCGATGCCCTGTGGCGTGGTCTGACGCTTACCCGGGATGACTGCATTCGTCGCGATATCATTAAGGCGCTTATCTGTAACTTCCGGCTGGATTTTGCCGATATCGAGCGCGCATGGCAGCTCGATTTTCATAATGACTTTGCCGAGGATTTAGCGCTGCTGGCGCCGCTGGCGCAGGATGGGCTGGTGGATATTAATGACCAGGGCATTCAGGTGACGGCGAAAGGGCGTCTGCTGATTCGTAATATCTGTATGTGCTTTGATATTTATTTGCGCCGTAAGGCCAAATTGCAGAAGTTTTCTCGGGTCATTTAGGAAAACTAAAAAAGCGGGGAGCCTGATTCAGGCTCCCCGCTTTTTTTAACTCAAGAAGTTGAACAGCGCCGCGCAGAGTAGCGCCGCAATGGCCGCATGGGGTGACTGGCTGGCTGCCGCGCCCACGTCAGCGCTGCTCGAAATCACATTGATGAATGATTCCAGCATGGTAAACCTCCGTATAATCGCGCCCGATCATACTCATCCTTGCCTCTGAGTCAAAGGCTAAAAAAACGTCAAAAAACGGTCCTTTTCTACTCCATTCCTAACTCTTTGAGCTTACGGGTCAGGGTGTTTCGTCCCCAGCCGAGCAGGCGCGCCGCCTCCTGTTTGTGGCCATGGGTATGGCGCAGCGCCGTGGTCAGCAGAGTTCGTTCCATTTCCGGTTGCGCTTCGGACAACAGATTTTGATGACCGGAACGCAGCGCCCGATCCGCCCACTGGGCCAGCACCGTCGCCCAACTGTCGGGCTGAACCTGGGTGCCGTTACTTTCTGGCACGCTGGTTTCAAACAGTTCGGGAGGCAGATCCTGAATCAGCACCTCCTGACCGGCGGCCATTACCGTTAGCCAGCGACAGGTATTTTCCAGCTGGCGCACGTTGCCGCCCCAGGCCAGGCGGGTGAGCGCGGCTTCGGTTTCCGGGTGCAACTGCTTGGTCTCGACCCCCAGTTCCTGAGCGGCCTTCTGCAAAAAGTGGCGCGCCAGTCGTGGAATATCTTCGCGTCGCTCGCGCAGGGGCGGCAGATGAACGCGGATTACGTTCAGGCGGTGGAACAGATCCTCACGAAAGGTGCCTTCCTGCACCCGTTGCTCCAGATTCTGGTGGGTGGCGGCAATAATCCGTACGTCCACTTTCACCGGCGCATAACCACCCACCCGATAAAACTGGCCATCGGCCAGCACGCGCAGCAGGCGGGTCTGAACATCCAGCGGCATATCGCCGATCTCGTCCAGAAACAGGGTGCCGCCGTCGGCCTGCTCGAAGCGCCCCTGGCGGATCTGGCTGGCGCCGGTAAAGGCCCCTTTTTCGTGGCCAAACAGCTCAGATTCAATCAGATCGCGCGGGATAGCCGCCATATTCAGGGCGATAAATGGTGATTTTTCCCGCGGGCTGTGACGATGCAGGGCGTGGGCGACCAGCTCTTTACCGGTGCCTGACTCGCCGTTAATCAGCACGCTTATTGACGAGCGCGACAGACGCCCGATAATCCGAAACACGTCCTGCATGGCTGGCGCCTCACCGATAATATCGGCGGCGGGGCTATTAGCCTGAGTCAGGCGCGGCTGCTGCTGCTCCTGATAGTGGTTAATGGCGCGTTCCACCAGGGCTACCGCTTCGTCGATATCAAAGGGTTTAGGCAGATAGTCGAAAGCGCCCTGCTGATAGGCGCTGACGGCGGCGTCCAGATCGGAATGGGCGGTCATAATGATGACCGGAAGCATGGGATGACGCTGTTTAATCTGTTTAAGCAGCGTGAGCCCGTCCATACCCGGCATGCGAATGTCGGAAAGCAGAACATCCGGGGTCTGTGTGGCAAGGGCGTCCAGTACCTGATGGCCGCTCTCAAAGGCGGTACAGCTAATGCCAGCGCTGGTGAGCGCTCGCTCCAGTACCCAGCGGATGGAGCTATCGTCATCGACTACCCAGGCTATCCCTCGTTGCATAGTGACCTCTATTCAGGCGCTTATTTACGGATGGGCAGATAAACCGAAAATTCGGTGTGTCCCGGCCAACTGCTAAATTCAATTTTTCCCGAGTGCTGATCGATAAGGCTGCGGGCGATAGAGAGCCCCAGCCCGGTCCCCCCTTCGCGGCCGCTGACCATGGGATAGAACAGCGTATCCTGCAGGTGGGGGGGAATACCGGGGCCGGTATCTTCAACATCAATGCGTGCCGCCAGGCGGTAGCGCTCGCCGTGCAGGGTCAACTGGAAGGCGGTACGGGTGCGTAGCGTAATTTCGCCGCCCTGTTCGCCCAGCGCCTGGAGCGCGTTGCGCACGATATTCAGCAGCACCTGTTCAAGCTGATCGGGGTCGTGGGTCAGATCCGGCAGACTGGGGTCGTAGTCACGCACCAGGGTGACGTTTTCCGGCAGCTCCAGCTTCACCAGATTCACCACCCGCTCGGCCACCTTATGGATGCTGTCAGTAATATGCATCCCCGGCTGCTGAGGCCCCAGTAGCCTGTCGACCAGATTACGCAACCGGTCGGCCTGCTCAATAATAACGGTGGTATATTCCGTAAGCGTTGGGTCAGGCAGGGCGCGATTAAGCAATTGTGCCGCGCCGCGCAGCCCGCCGAGCGGATTTTTTATCTCGTGCGCCAGGCCGCGTACCAGGTCACGGGCCGCCACCTGCTGGGCGTGTTGCAACTGCTCCTGGCTGAGTCGTCGCTGGTTATCCATTGGGGACATCTCCAGCAGAATCAGGCCATCCGGCATACGCTGCGCTGATAGCGAAAGAATATGGGCGCGACCGTCAATCACCAGCGTGACCTCATTATCGATAAAGCCCTGGCCGGTATTCAGGCTTTCGCGCATCAGTTCGATATTCAGCGAAAAATAGCTAAGAAGCTCCGGCAGCGGCGCACCGAACAGCTTGCGCGAACTCTGCGCCAGCAACTGCTGGGCGGCGGGATTTGCATAGTGTACGGCAAGTTCGTCATCCACCAGCAGAATGCTGTTCATCAGCGAATTCAGGATAAGCCCTGCATCGGGCTGTGTGCCATTTGCCATTATTAGCCCCCTTCCAGCTATTGCACTATTTTAGTGCATACTGGTGTTCGCTTCATTAATAGCCTGGCCCCGGGCGGTATTCTTTGCCGCTACACAGGGTACTAATGAACCGTACACGCAGGTACATGGGAGAAAAAAGCCCATCAGAGATGGGCTAAACGTTTCCACGGCAACAAAAAAATCGTCTGCTGCGCCCAAAAGATGGCAGGCGCAGTCAGTAACATCTTAAACGCTGTAATACAGTTCGAATTCAACCGGGTGCGGCGTCATGCGAACGCGGTCGTTCTCTTCAAGACGCAGGGCGATGTAGGCATCGATAGCGTCGTTGGTGAACACGCCGCCTGCCGTCAGGAACTCGCGATCGGCATCCAGGGCTTCCAGCGCTTCTTCCAGAGAACCGGCAACCTGCGGGATCTCTTTAGCTTCTTCCGGCGGCAGGTCGTACAGGTTTTTATCCATCGCTTCACCCGGGTGGATCTTGTTCTTGATACCGTCAAGACCGGCCATCAGCAGGGCGGCGAAAGCCAGGTACGGGTTGGCAGCCGGATCCGGGAAGCGCACTTCGATACGGCGAGCCTTCGGAGAAGTGACGACCGGGATACGGATAGAGGCGGAACGGTTACGGGCAGAGTAAGCCAGCATGACCGGCGCTTCATAGCCAGGCACCAGACGCTTGTAAGAGTTGGTGGTTGGGTTGGCCAGGGCGTTAATGGCTTTCGCGTGCTTGATCACACCGCCAATGTAGTAGAGCGCCATTTCGGACAGACCGGCATATTTGTCACCGGCGAACAGGTTGTTGCCGTCTTTCGACAGGGACATGTGGCAGTGCATACCGGAACCGTTATCACCGAACATCGGCTTGGGCATAAAGGTTGCGGTTTTGCCGAAGCGGTGAGCGACGTTGTGGACCACATACTTATAGATCTGAATTTCGTCCGCTTTCTTGGTCATGGTGTTGAAGCGGGTTGCCACTTCGTTCTGACCTGCGGTCGCGACTTCGTGGTGATGCGCTTCAACCACCAGACCCATCTCTTCCATGGTCATACACATCACGGAACGGATGTCCTGAGCGGAATCTACCGGCGGAACCGGGAAATAGCCGCCTTTCACACCCGGACGGTGGCCTTTGTTGCCGCCTTCGTATTTGGTGGAAGAGTTCCAGGCGCCTTCGATATCGTCGATGGCGACGTGAGAGCCGGAAATGGAACTACCGAAACGGATGTCGTCGAACAGGAAGAATTCCGGCTCCGGCCCGAACAGCACAGTGTCGGCAAGACCGGTGGCGCGCAGGTAGTCTTCAGCGCGCTTGGCGATAGAACGCGGGTCGCGATCGTAGCCCTGCAGCGTGCCCGGCTCCAGAATATCGCAGCGGATAAGCAGCGTCGGCTCTTCATAAAACGGGTCGATCACGGCGGTTGACGGGTCCGGCATCAGTACCATGTCGGATTCGTTAATGCCTTTCCAGCCACCAATCGAGGAACCGTCGAACATTTTGCCTTCTTCAAAGAAGTCCTGGTCCACCTGATGGGAAGGAATGGTGACGTGCTGTTCTTTTCCTTTAGTATCGGTAAAGCGCAAATCGACAAACTTTATTTCGTGCTCACTCAGCAGCGTCATAACGTGTTCTGCGGACATAGGTAACTCTCCCGGATTTGTCATTGTCGTCGTGGTACAACTTTTGTTTAAAGTGGCTTTTCGCCTTGTACAGGCTCTTTATAGATAAAAAAGCGAAAAGCGTGCCAACTTTCACATCGCCCCAAAAAGGCGCTATGATGCGCACCGCAGTGAAAAGGGCTGCACCACACTGAACATTATGCACTATAATGGTGCACCCAGAGGATGTCAGGGCACCAAAATGGTGCGAACCTCTCTTTTTCTCTCTCCGTGAAAACGATCACAGACACCAAAAGAAAAAGGTTTCCTGCGATCTGTTCAGTCCTCCGATTAATCCGTGTACAATAACGCGCTATTTCTAATGCCTGAGGCAAAGTTGTGATCGAAAATCTGCGTAACATCGCCATTATTGCGCACGTTGACCATGGGAAAACCACCCTGGTTGACAAGCTGCTGCAACAATCTGGCACCTTCGGTGAGCGTAATGAGCTTACCGAGCGAGTCATGGACTCCAACGATCTGGAAAAAGAGCGTGGGATTACCATCCTCGCGAAAAATACGGCTATTAACTGGCGCGACTACCGCATCAACATCGTTGATACCCCGGGGCACGCCGACTTCGGTGGTGAAGTAGAACGCGTAATGTCGATGGTTGACTCTGTTCTGCTGCTTGTCGACGCAATGGATGGCCCGATGCCGCAGACCCGTTTCGTGACCGAGAAGGCATTCGCCAACGGGCTGAAGCCGATCGTGGTCATCAACAAAGTTGACCGTCCCGGCGCGCGTCCGGACTGGGTTGTCGATCAGGTGTTCGACCTGTTCGTTAACCTGGGCGCTACCGATGAGCAGCTGGACTTCCCCATCGTTTACGCTTCTGCGCTGAACGGTATCGCCGGTCTGGACCATGAAGACATGGCCGACGATATGACCCCGCTGTTCGAAACTATCGTTAAGCACGTGGAAGCGCCGAACGTTGACCTGAACGGTCCGTTCCAGATGCAGATCTCCCAGCTGGACTACAACAGCTACGTGGGCGTTATCGGCATTGGTCGTATCAAGCGCGGCGTGGTGAAGCCGAACCAGCAGGTCACCATCATCGATACGGAAGGTAAACGCCGTAACGGTAAGGTGAGCCAGGTTCTGGGCCACATGGGTCTGCAGCGTATCGAGTCTGCTTCTGCCGAAGCGGGTGATATCATCGCTATCACCGGTCTGGGCGAGCTGAACATCTCCGATACCCTGTGCGATCCGGGTACCGTTGAAGCGCTGCCGCCGCTCTCCGTTGATGAGCCGACCGTTTCCATGTACTTCTGCGTTAACACCTCGCCGTTCTGCGGCAAAGAGGGTAAATACGTCACTTCGCGTCAGATTCTGGACCGCCTGAACAAAGAGCTGGTTCACAACGTGGCGCTGCGCGTAGAAGAAACCGAAGACCCGGATGCTTTCCGCGTTTCCGGCCGTGGTGAACTGCACCTGTCAGTTCTTATCGAGAACATGCGTCGTGAAGGTTTCGAATTGGCGGTATCCCGTCCGAAAGTTATCTTCCGCGAAATCGACGGCCGTAAACAGGAGCCGTTCGAGCAGGTCACGCTGGATATCGAAGAGCAGAACCAGGGTTCCGTCATGGAAGCGCTGGGCCTGCGTAAAGGTGAACTGCGCGACATGCTGCCGGATGGCAAAGGCCGCGTACGTCTGGACTACATCATCCCGAGCCGTGGTTTGATCGGCTTCCGTACCGACTTCATGACCATGACTTCCGGTACCGGTCTGCTGTACTCCACCTTCAGCCACTACGATGACGTGCGTCCGGGTGAAATCGGTCAGCGTCAGAACGGCGTGCTGATCTCTAACGGCCAGGGTAAAGCGGTCGCTTACGCGCTCTACAGTCTGCAGGATCGCGGTAAGCTGTTCCTGGGCCACGGCGCGGAAGTCTATGAAGGCCAGATTATCGGTATTCACAGCCGTTCCAACGACCTGACTGTGAACTGCCTGACCGGTAAGAAGCTGACCAACATGCGTGCTTCCGGTACTGACGAAGCCACCACCCTGTCTCCGCCGATCAAAATGACCCTGGAGCAGGCGCTGGAGTTCATCGATGATGATGAACTGGTAGAAGTCACCCCGACCTCTGTGCGTCTGCGTAAGCGTCATCTGACGGAAAACGAGCGTAAACGCGCAAACCGCGGCGCGAAAGAGTAATCTTTCGTCGACGTTGAAAAGGCCTCCGCAACTGCGGGGGCTTTTTTATGGCTCCCTGTGCCGAATCAGCATCGACGGCGCCACGCCAAATTTCTGCTTAAACGCTTTACTGAAATGAAAGGTGTCAAAGAAGTTCAGCATATCCGCCACCTGACTCACGCCATGGCGCTCCTGCTTCAACAGCGACTGCGCCAGTTCCAGGCGGGCATCCAGGTAGTATTCTCTGGGGCTCTTACCGGTATAACGCAGAAACAGTCGCCGCAGATACTGTTCACTGCACTGCATACGCTGCGCCATTTCACTGACCGTCCAGCGCCGTTGAAGGTCGGCATGGAGCGCGGTCAGCAATTTTTCCAGGCGGATAAACTGCGGCTCCCGGGTACCATTACGGGCAATCAGGCAGATCCACTGGTAGATCATATGGGTCAGTGCGGCCACCGCCAGGTTGTTTTCCATCGATACCGGGCTCTGAATTAGCCGCGCCACCTCTTCCAACTGGCGATTAAATGCGTCGCCGTTATATATTAGCGCTGGTTGAGATAACGGAATATCCATCGCTCCGGTAGGAATAAATTCCATCCAGTACTGTTCCCAGACCAGCCCGTCGCAATAATAGGATTTTATATCCGTGGGTTTCAGAAAAATAACGCAATTACCGTTAAGCGTAATGACTGAATTATCCTGAAGGATAACTTTACCGCTGCCCTGGAGCGTATAAATCGCCACCCAGGAGTTGGCAATCAGCGGTTTCCGTTTATCACGTGGCCAGCTGACCACGTAGTGGTTATCCGCCAGGGTATGCCACAGCGCCAGAAGCGCGAGGCCGCTTGAGATCACATTTTCTTCAAGAACCAGCGGAATGTTATAGGTAGTTTCGGTTTTTACATCCGAAACTCCGATTTTTCCATTCATTTTATTTCTCCAGAAGAGAATGATGCACCCAACCTGGTCGAAGAGATTAACAGCTCTTCCTTCCGCCGGGGAAACATACTTTCCTGGTTTGAGATTTCAGTCAGCCTGAGCCCCGCCAACCTTCTTCCATTACCTCTGTAATCAGGAATAGTGGGGCATAACGATAACTATAGGCCAATGAGATGAACACATTACAACTCGTGAGCTTTTTTGCTTTCACGCTGCTGGTGGCGATAATCACCTGGTGGAAGCTGCGTAAAGATGATACCCAATCCCAGCAGGGATACTTCCTGGCCGGTCGCTCTCTGAAGGCGCCGGTTATCGCCGCCTCGCTGATGTTAACCAATCTTTCTACCGAACAGCTGGTGGGGTTAAGCGGGCAGGCCTATAAGAGCGGGATGTCGGTCATGGCCTGGGAGGTTATCTCGGCCATTCCGCTGATCTTCCTGGCGCTGATTTTCCTGCCCAAATATCTGCAGCGCGGTATCGCTACCATTCCGGACTTCATTGAGGAGCGCTATGACAAAACCACTCGTATTGTCGTGGACTGCTGCTTTCTGATCGCCACCGGTATCTGCTTTCTGCCCATCGTGCTCTATTCCGGCGCGCTGGCCCTTAACAGCCTGTTCCACGTGGGCGAATCGCTGGGGATCACCGAAAATGCCGCTATCTGGGGGATGGTGATTTTGCTGGGCTTCGCCGGCATGATGTACGCCGTTATCGGCGGCCTGAAGGCCATTGCCGTCGCCGATGTCATTAACGGTATCGGTCTGGTGATCGGCGGTCTGATGGTGCCGATCTTTGGTCTGATGGCCATGGGGCAGGGCAGTTTCCTGCGCGGCGTTGAGCAACTGACCACGGTACACAGCGAAAAGCTGAACTCCATTGGCGGCAGTAGCGATCCGGTACCGATCGGCGCGGCGCTGACCGGCCTGATTCTGGTGAATACCTTTTACTGGTGCACCAACCAGGGCATTGTGCAGCGCACCCTGGCATCGAAAAGTCTTTCCGAAGGGCAGAAAGGCGCCCTGCTGACCGCGGTGCTGAAAATGCTCGACCCGCTGATTCTGGTGCTGCCGGGGCTTATCGCCTTCCATCTGTTCCAGTCGCTGCCCAAGGCTGATATGGCCTACCCGGCGCTGGTCAATGCCGTAATGCCAACGCCGCTGGTGGGCTTCTTCGGCGCGGTACTTTTCGGGGCCATCATCAGCACCTTTAACGGCTTTCTGAACAGCGCCAGCACCCTGTTTAGCTTAGGCATCTACAGCCGTCTGATTAACCCTAACGCCGAATCCCAGAAGCAGGTCACCGTGGGTCGCTGGTTTGGTCTGGGACTGGCGCTGGTTTCCGTACTGGTAGCGCCGTGGATAGCCAACGCGCCGGAAGGGCTCTATTCATGGATGAAGCAGTTGAACGGCATTTATAACGTTCCGCTGGTTACCATTGTGATCATGGGCTTCTTCTTCCCGCGCATTCCAGCGCTGGCGGCCAAGGCGGCACTGCTGTTCGGCATTGTTAGCTATATCGTGATCAACTACCTGGTGGATTTCGATTTCCACTTCCTCTACGTGCTGTTTATCACCTTCTGTATCAACGTTGTGCTGATGCTTATCCTGGGCTGGTGGAAACCACGGGAAACGGCGTTCCGCTTTAACGACGCCTTCGCCGTGGATATGCAGCCCTGGCGCCACACTAAAATCGCCGCCGTGGGCGTACTGCTGGGCATGATCGGCGTTTACGCCGGGCTGGCGCAATTTGGCGGCTACCCGACCAAATGGCTGGCGGTGGCTTGCTATGCCGTAGTGGTCGGTATTGTGGGATACCTGATTTATAGCGGTCGCTGTGCAAAACGCGCGGCGTCAAAACTGGCTTGTGACGTTAAGGAGAAATAGATGTCTCGCCCTAACTTCCTGTTTATTATGACTGATACCCAGGCCACCAATATGGTGGGCTGCTACAGCGGTAAGCCGCTCAACACTGACCATATCGACGCCCTGGCGGAAGAAGGCATTCGCTTTAACTCCGCCTATACCTGTACCCCGGTTTGTACCCCGGCGCGGGCGGGGCTGTTTACCGGCATCTATGCCAACCAGTCTGGCCCCTGGACCAATAACGTAGCCCCCGGGAAAAATATCTCCACCATGGGTCGCTACTTTAAGGATGCGGGCTACCAGACCTGCTATATCGGCAAGTGGCACCTGGACGGTCATGACTACTTCGGCACCGGGATCTGCCCGCCGGAATGGGATGCCGACTACTGGTATGACGGCGCTAACTACCTGGAAGATCTGAGCGAACAGGAGATCGGGCTGTGGCGTAACGGCCTGAATACCCTCGACGATCTGCGCGAAAACAATATCGACGAAACCTTCACCTGGGCCCACCGCATCAGTGACCGGGCGCTGGACTACCTGGGGCGCCCGGAACGCCAGGACGAACCTTTCCTGCTGGTGCTCTCCTATGACGAACCGCACCACCCCTTTACCTGCCCGCCGGAATATCTGGAAAAGTATCAGGACTTTTACTATGACCTGGGGGAAAAAGGTCGCGATAATCTGGAAAACAAACCGGAACACCACCGCCTGTGGGCCCAGGCCATGCCGGCACCGGTGGGGGAAGACGGGCTGTATCACCATCCGCTCTACTTCGCCTGCAATGACTTTGTGGATGATGAGATTGGCCGGGTGATCGCGGCCCTGACCCCGGAACAGTGCGCCAACACCTGGGTGATTTACACCTCCGATCACGGCGAAATGATGGGGGCGCATAAGCTCATCAGCAAAGGGGCGGCGATGTATGACGATATCACCCGCATTCCGCTGATCTTCCGCCCGCCTCAGGGTCAGGCCGCGCCGCGTCAGGAAGATGTTCCGGTCAGCCATATTGACATCCTGCCGACCATGATGGCGCTGGCGGGCATCGAACAGCCGGAAATCCTGCCGGGCGGTAATCTGCTGGAGGCCGCTCAGGATCGCGGCGTGATGGTGGAATTTAACCGCTATGAGATCGAACATGACAGCTTTGGCGGCTTTATTCCGGTACGCTGTTGGGTCACCAATCGCTTTAAACTGGTGCTAAACCTGTTCAGCAGCGATGAGCTTTACGACAGGCACGCCGACCCGCAGGAGATGCATAACCTGATCGACGATTCGCGCTATGCTGAGCAGCGTAACCAGCTGCACGACGCCCTGCTGGACTATATGGACAGGATTCGCGACCCCTTCCGCACCTGGCAGTGGGCGAGCCGCCCCTGGCGGCCAGACGCGCAGCCGCGCTGGATGGGCGCTTTCCGCCCGCGTCCGAAAGATGGTTATTCGCCGGTGGTGCGCGACTACGACACTGGTATGCCCACTCAGGGGGTGAAGGTGGAAGAGAAGAAACAGAAGTTCTGATGCTCCCGACAGGGAGGCAACACACAAGGAGATGGCATGAAGATATCACAGCTCGGCGAAGCGCCCGACTACCGCTTTTCGCTGGCGAATGAACGCACTTTCCTCGCCTGGATTCGTACCGCGTTGGGGTTCCTGGCGGCGGGGGTGGGGCTGGATCAACTGGCGCCGAGTCTTGCGACACCCGCAGTGCGTGAAGCGATTTCGCTGTTGCTGTGTGTCTTCGCCGGCCTGCTGGCGGTCTACGGTTACCTGCGCTGGCTGCGTAACGAGAAAGCGATGCGCCTGAAGCAGGATCTGCCCTATACCCGCACGCTGCTTATCGTCAGTATTGCGATGGTTGTAGCGGCGGGCACCGTGGCGCTGATGGTGCTGTATGCCGGATAAGCGCCGGGCGCGCCGTCTTGCCGATCCCGGCCTGCAACCAGAGCGCACCTCGCTCGCCTGGTTTCGCACGCTGCTGGGCTATGGCGCCCTGATGGCGCTGGCCCTGCGCCACGCCTGGTATCAGGCGGGCATGCTGTTCTGGTTCTCGCTGGTGATTATTCTGGTGGTGGCGTTGCTGGTCTATGGCTACGCCCGCCAGCGTAACCTGATGGACGTGGCGACGGATGACTTCGCAAAATCCGGTCCGGTACGTGCCAAAATGCTGATCGCGCTGGCAGTCTGCCTGCTGGCTGCGCTGTTTGCCGTCTCTCATATTAATCAACTGTTGGTGCTATGGAGTGCTGCATCATGAACGGTTGCCACGTCATGGCGAAACCCGCCAGTTCCCGGTGTAACCTGGACTGCCATTACTGCTTCTATATCGATAAACCACGCCAGCCTCGCATGGATGACGCCACGCTTGAGGCCTATATCCGCCAGCATATCGACGCCCAGCCGGGCCAGGTGGTGGAGTTTGCCTGGCAGGGGGGAGAACCGACGCTGGCGGGGCTGGCTTTCTTTGAGCGGGCCGTGGCGCTTCAGCAGCGCTATGCCGCGGGCAGACGCATTCAGAACACCTTACAAACCAATGGTATACTTCTGGATGAAGCCTGGTGCGCCTTCCTGGCCCGCTACGGCTGGCTGGTGGGACTATCGCTGGACGGCCCTGCGGATCTCCATGATCGCTACCGGGTCACCCGCGCCGGTAAGCCAACCCATGAACGGGTGATGGAAGCGATGGGGCGCCTGAAGGCGCACGGCGTGGACTTTAATCTGTTGACGGTGGTGAATGCGCACAACATCGGGCAGCCAGAACGGCTGTACCGTTATCTGCGCGACCTGGGCACGCCGCATCTGCAATTTATTCCGCTGGTGGAGTCGGACGAACAGGGCGCACTGACGCCGGAATCGGTCAGCGGCGAAGCCTGGGGGCGTTTCCTGAATGCGGTCTTTGCACTTTGGGTGCGCGAGGATATCGGTCGGGTCTTCGTTCAGTTGTTCGATTCAACCCTTGGGGTATGGTGCGGCCAGCCTTCCCAGATGTGCGTATTTAGTGAAACCTGTGGCCACGCCTTTGCGCTGGAAGCTGATGGCACCCTCTATCAGTGCGATCACTACGTCTTTCCCGAATACCGGCTGGGTAATCTGCATGAGATCTCCATTGCGCAGATCAACGCCAGTGACGCCGCCCGGGATTTTGGTCAGCACAAGCGACGCTCGCTGGTGAATGACTGTCTGGAATGCCGGGCGCGGCCTTTGTGTCAGGGGGATTGCCCCAAACACCGACTGGACGGTGGTAAGAGTGTGCTGTGCGCTGGTTATCGCGACTTCTTTACCCGCACGGCGCCTTATATGAAGACCATGCGCGATCTTATTCGTCAGCGTCGTTCGCCGGTAGAACTGATGGCGATGCTGCATGCCAGTGAGAAACGTCCGGCGTAAGCGTGGAAGGCTACACCGTCTGACCGTGACGCTGATCGTGATGGGTCAGCGGCAGCCAGCACAGCAGAATCAGAAGCCCCATTGCCAGCATCAGCACGCCCAGGCTGAACTGCCCGTCCTGAGGTAGCACGGCGGAAAACGACGCCAGAGCGCCGGATCCCACGTTTTGCAGGCCGCCAATCAGCGCCCCTGCAGTACCGGCCAGGAAAGGGTAAGGCTCCATCGCGCCGCTGGTGGCCAGAGGAAACAGCATTCCGGCGCCGAAGAAAAACAGCGCCGCAGGCACCAGCAGAGTCCAGACATTCATCACGCCAAACAGGCCGGGCAGCCACATCAGAATACCTGCCAGCAGACAGCTCAGCACCGCCTGCCACATCAGCGACGAGAAGCGCTTAGTCTGGCGACCTGCGTACCAGGCACCGAAAAAGGCGGCCGGAATCGGCAGAATAAACAGAATGCTGACCGCCAGGCCGCTCAGACCCAGTCTGGCGCCCAACAGCACCCCGGAGCAGGCTTCGAACACCGCCACCCCGGCCAGGCCGCCAATCAGCATCACCAGATAGCAGTTAAATGCCAGGCTACCGAACAGCGTGCGATAACTGGCCAGAAGACGGGTACGGGATGCCTGTTCCGGGCGGGTTTCCGGCATCCAGCGCCACATGCTGAAGGTGACCAGAACGCTCAGGGTAAGCAGAAAAATAAAACAGGCGCGCCAGCCGAACAGCGTATCCAATACGCCGCCGATCATGGGCGCCAGTAGCGGACTCACCAGAATGCCCATATTCAGCAGGCTGTTCGCGTGGCGCAGGTTCGGGCCTTCATAAAGATCCCGCGGCAGGGTACGCGCCATCACGCCGCCCACGCCGGTGCCCACTCCCTGCATAGCGCTGGCGGCAATCAGCACCGTCAGGCTGTGAGTAGTAATGGTGAACAGCGTCGCCACCATAAAGATAATCATGCCTGCCAGAATCACCGGACGGCGTCCAATGCGATCGGAAATGGGGCCGTAAATTAGCTGCGAGCCTCCGTAAGTCAGCAGATAAGCGGCCATCACGCCCTGTACTGCGCCTTCACGCACGCCCAGCGTCTGCGCCATATCGGCAATAGCTGGAATATAAATGGTCTGGGCCATCTGGCCGACGGCCACCAGCAGGATCAACATGATCAACAGATGGCGATTATCATTTGTTTTCATGACAATTAACGGAGTCGCTAAAATGAAAGAACTGGCGATGTGCCAGATAAATGCGCTGAAAATCTAACATATGGCAGCAATATATCCATATGATTAGGTTATTTATACTGATTATTATTTATATGGCAGTGTAAAGTTTTTATTGCAACGAGGGTTGCCAGTCAACGAAGCGGGCCACCAGAGGGCTGGAAAGGCGGTACGTACGGTGTCCAGCAGGGCCTGAGCGGCGGCGGAAAGCGGCTGGCGACTGGCGCGAATCACCCCCACCCGCCGTTCGATAACCGGGTGGCTAAGGGGAAGACTGACCGCGCCCAGTTCCGTCATCTGGCCAGCGCACAGCGTTGGCACCGCGCTGGCACCCAGGCCGCTGGCGACCATACGGCCGACGGTCACCAACTGGTGGCTTTCAAAGGCGACCTCCAGCCGACGACCGCTTTTCATCAGGCTCTCTTCCAGTAACAGCCGCACCGCAGAGGGGCGCGGCAGGGTAATAAAGTCGAGCGAGAGCAGTTCACGCCAGCTCAGTTTAGACCGCGTTGCCAGTCGGGAGTCGGCGGGCACAATCGCCACAAAGCGATCGCAGGTCAGAGGGGTAAAATGCAGACCGGAATCAGGTTCCGGCTCGAAGGCTATCCCCATTTCTACCCGGCCATCGCGCACCATCTCCAGCACCTGCTCATTAACCACATCATGCACCGTCACGTTAATACCGGCATAGCGATCGCGAAAGGCCCGCAGAATTGGCGGCAGGGGATTGCCCGCGAACGACGGCATTGCGGCGACCGAAACCTTACCGCGCTGGAGCGTGAAGCGCTGGCGCATCGCCTCTTCCACATTATCCCAGTCCGCCAGTAACTGGCGCGCCATCGGAAACAGCGCTTCGCCTTCCGGCGTAAGTGCCACCCGCCGGGTAGTACGCGTCAGCAGCGCGCCGCCTAATGCCTCTTCCAGCCCGCGAATAGCCAGACTCAGTGCCGGTTGGGAAAGATTCAGCCGCTCGCTGGCCTGGGCAAAGTTCAGAGTGTGAGCCACCGCTAAAAACGCGCGTAACTGTTTGACGCTGATTTTCATTCTGCCGCCATTTAACTAATTGGAAAACATACATTAACAATAAATTAATAACAAAAACGGATTAATGGCTCACAAAAACAAAATTCACAAATCAGTCGCAGGATTAACAAGATGGCGGATATCAGAGTGAGCAAGAGGCAACGATATGGCCGGACTGGATAAACGAGTCGCCAGCTATCAGGAAGCGCTGGACGGAATAACGGACAACATGACGGTGCTGGCAGGCGGTTTCGGCCTGTGCGGCATTCCGGAAAACCTGATCGACGAAATTCGCCGCCGCGGCGTGCGCGGGCTAACGGTGGTCTCTAATAACTGCGGGGTGGATGGCTTCGGCCTGGGTCGCCTGTTGGAAACTCACCAGGTCAGCAACGTGGTGGCCTCTTACGTGGGGGAAAACGCCCTGTTTGAACAGCAGGTGCTCAACGGCTCTCTGGCGGTAGAACTCACGCCGCAGGGCACCCTGGCAGAGAAAATCCGCGCAGGCGGCGCCGGGATACCCGCGTTCTACACTGCCACAGGTTACGGCACGCCGGTGGCTGAAGGCAAAGAGGTGCGGGAATTCGATGGCCGCCACTACGTGATGGAACGGGCCATTACCGGCGATTTCGCCATTGTTAAAGGCTGGAAAGCGGACTGGTACGGCAATGTCATTTACCGCCACACCGCCCGGAACTTCAATCCGCTAATGGCCAGCGCCGGGCGTATTACGGTGGTCGAAGTTGAAGAGATAGTCGCCCCCGGCGAGCTGGATCCCAATGCCATTCATACCCCGGGCATCTATGTGGATCGCCTGATCCAGGGCCAGTTCGAAAAACGCATTGAGCAGCGCACCCTGCGCGCATAACCGGAGGCACAAATGCTGACACGACAAGAAATGGCGCAGCGTGTGGCCTGCGAACTGCGCGACGGCTACTACGTAAACCTGGGGATCGGCATTCCTACCCTGGTGGCGAACTATGTGCCGCCCGGTGTGGATGTCATGCTGCAATCGGAAAACGGCCTGCTGGGGATGGGCGCTTTTCCCACAGAAGAAGAGCTGGATCCGGACATGATCAACGCCGGTAAACAGACGGTCACGGCCCGCAAAGGGGCGGCTGTCTTCGATTCTGCGGATTCGTTCGCCATGATTCGCGGCGGTCATGTCGATCTTACCGTTCTGGGCGCGCTGGAAGTGGATGTGACCGGCAATATCGCCTCCTGGATGATCCCTGGCAAGATGGTGAAGGGAATGGGCGGAGCCATGGACCTGGTGGCCGGAGCGGAAAATATCATTGTGATGATGACGCATGCGTCAAAGAGCGGCGAATCCAAACTGCTGCCGCGCTGCACCCTGCCGCTCACCGGCGCGGGCTGCATCCGGCGGGTGGTGACCGATCTCGCTTATCTGGAAATTGAAGATGGCGCTTTTATTCTGCGGGAGCGGGCGCCCGGCGTCAGCGTGGAAGAGATTGTGGCGAAGACTGCGGGAAAACTGATTGTGCCGGATGCAGTGCCGGAAATGACGCTGACTCCGGGAGGTGCCTGATGCGGGATGTGGTGATTGTTAACGCCCTGCGAACGCCCATTGGCAGCTTTCATGGCGCGCTTTCCTCGCTAAGCGCTGTCGATCTGGGTAGCGCGCTGGTGAAGGCGTTAATAGAAAACAGCGGCGTGCCGCCAGAACAGGTAGATGAGCTGATCTTCGGGCAGGTACTCAGCGCCGGTTGCGGTCAAAACCCGGCGCGCCAGACGGCGGTACGGGCCGGTTTGCCGTACAGCGTGCCTGCCGTCACCCTTAATCAGGTGTGCGGATCCGGGCTGAAAGCGGTGTTGCAGGGGGCACAGGCGATTCGCAGCGGCGATGCGGAGATCGTTATCGCTGGTGGTCAGGAGAGCATGAGTCAGGCTCCTTATGTACTCACCGGTGCCCGCTCCGGGTTGCGGCTGGGCCACGGCAACATGGTGGATTCTCTGATTCACGACGGCCTGTGGGACGCCTTCAATGACTATCATATGGGGATAACCGCAGAAAACCTGGCGCAGCGTTACGGCATAGACAGGCAAAGCCAGGACGCCTTTGCCCTGCGCTCTCAGCAGCGGGCCGCAGCGGCCCAGGCCGCCGGGCGTTTTGATGATGAGATTGTGGCGCTCACGGTTCCCCAGGGTAAAAAGGAGCCCAGAGTAGTGAGCCAGGATGAACAACCCAGGCCGGACAGTTTCGCTCAGCGCCTGGCCGCCCTGCGCCCGGCCTTCCTGCGTGAAGAAGGTACGGTGACTGCCGGTAATTCCTCCACCCTCAACGACGGGGCGGCAGCGGTCCTGATGATGAGCGCAGAGCGGGCGGCGGCGCTGGGTCTTCCGGTGCTGGGAAGCATTACGGCTGGCGCCCTGGCGGGTGTAGACCCGGCGGTTATGGGCATTGGCCCGGTCCTGGCCAGCCGCCGCTGTCTGACGCGGGCCGGATGGACGCTGGACAGCGTCTCTCTGATTGAAGCCAACGAAGCTTTTGCAGCTCAGGCGCTGGCGGTAGGCCAGGAGCTGGGCTGGGACGATGAGCGGGTCAATGTGAACGGCGGTGCGATAGCGCTGGGACACCCGATCGGCGCTTCCGGCTGCCGAATTCTGGTGACGTTGCTGCATGAAATGCGGCGCAGGAAGGTAACCCGGGGACTGGCGACGCTGTGCGTCGGCGGTGGGCAGGGTGTGGCGCTGGCGATTGAGCGCGACTAACAATGCAGGAGTCTGTGATGAATCTGGAAGGAAAAACGGCGCTGGTGACCGGTTCGACCAGCGGTATTGGTCTGGGGTTGGCCGAAAGCCTTGCCCGGGCTGGCGCTCAGGTGCTCCTGAACGGTTTTGGTGATGTGGCGACCGCCCGGTCGCGGGTGGCGGCTCAGGGAAAACAGCCGGGATACCACCCGGCGGATATGAGCGACGTGGCGCAAATCGAGGCGATGATGGCCTGGGCCGCCCGGGAGTACGGCGGCGTAGATATTCTGGTCAACAATGCCGGAATCCAGCATCAGGCGCCGGTAGAGCATTTCCCGGTAGAAAAATGGGACGCGATACTGGCCATCAACCTGAGCGCGGCGTTTCATACCACCCGGCTGGCGCTGCCGGAGATGCGTTCCCGCAACTGGGGACGCGTCATTAATATCGCTTCAGTGCATGGGCTGGTGGGCTCCCGGGAAAAATCGGCCTATGTGGCGGCCAAGCATGGTCTGCTGGGACTCACCAAAGTCACGGCGCTGGAAACGGCGCAAACCGGTATCACCTGCAATGCGCTGTGTCCGGGTTGGGTGCTGACGCCGCTAGTTCAACAGCAAATCGATAAGCGTATTGCCGAAGGCGCCACTCCCCGGCAGGCGAGGGATGCGTTACTGGCAGAAAAACATCCTTCCGGCGAATTTGTCACGCCGGAACAGTTGGGTGAACTGGCGCTCTTTTTATGCAGCGATGCCGCTATTCAGGTTCGCGGCGCTGCCTGGAATATGGACGGCGGTTGGGTGGCGCAATAAAACATTATTATTCCCCGGCGCTTTCGGACGCCGGGCTCTTTTTATTGTTTGTCCAGCTTTTGACGAAATTGTTTCAAACTATCGAGCGTTACCGGGTGAAATATTTAGCCTGCACCTGGTTGCCTGCTTTATTATTTTGGGTGGAGGTGTTTTTGTTGGCTTTATGATGTAAAGAACTGTTCGCTTTCGATCATCGCCTCACGCCTGGTACACCAGGTTTTCTGTTATTCCTCTTACTGTGATTTTCCTTCCTGTTGTTATTTTTCGGGCATTATCCTAATCCACTTTATGGGTAGCGAGAGGGCGTTTTTATCGACTGTTGAAAATATACTGTTAAATGTTTGTACTGTGATGTTGCCTTTTTTAAATAAACAGGGCTATTTGATAAGATAAAAACACCTGTATGCGATTTTTAAGTTTTTTAAGGCTGCTGAAAGGTAGTTTTTTGTGTGGGTTGTGGCTACCTGTTACTATCATTTATTGGTGTTTTGGTCTGTTATTTTAATTGTTGATGGTGTTTTTTGTTTAAAAAGTGCAATTTATAAGAATAATTGTTTACCGTGTGATTCTTTGGTGGTGTTATATCCCTCACTTCCCGAGCGGCTGCGATAGCCATGATGCTCAATGGAAGGCAACTCTGAAAAGTGATACGGGTTATTAACGGACGCCTGACTTACTGGTGCTCCTTTTAATTTCCCGCAGGATATTAATTCTAAGGATTACCGGGACATCGATATGTTCAAGAAAAGTCTGGTGGCGGCTGCCGTAATTATGTTTGCTGGTGTTGCTCATGCAGCAACTGATGAAGGTGTTGCGGGGGGTACTATTACCTTCAATGGTTCGGTAACAGATACTACCTGTAATGTGACCACAAATAATGGTTCAGATTTTACTGTAAGTCTTGATCCCATTACTTTGGATTCTCTGGGTACTACTGCGGGTGTTGTCGCGAACGGTGCTAAACAATTTACCATGGCGGTTTCTGGTTGCACGGGTTCTTCCACCGCAGATGACACGCTGAAAATTACCTTCAGCAGCAGCAACGTTTCTGACGATCAAAAATACCTGACCAACTACAGCGGCGACGCTGAAGGTGTTGGTATCGCGCTGACGACCGATGGCTCCGCCGGTACGGCGGTGGCTTTTGATAGCGCGCTGGATACTGGCGTCACCTCTACCGACGCGGCTTCCACCACCGGTGCTAACGTTAGCTTCTTCGCTAACTACTACAACTACGGCGGCGCCAGTGTCTCTACCGGTAGCGTAGTGACCACCGCGACTTACACCTTTACCTACGAGTAAAAACGCGTGGCCGGGGAGCCCCCCTGCTTCCCGGCTTCTGTGTTTGATCAAAACCTATGCGCCATTTTCTTATTCTGCTGAGCGTGATGCTGTTATCGGTATCGGGCCATGCCAGCGTTGTGATTAACGCAACGCGTGTTATTTATCCATCCTCATCCAAATTCGTGAATGTGCAACTGGTCAACCGTAGCACCACCACGCATCTGGTTCAGTCCTGGATCGACGATGGTAACCCGGCCGCAGCGCCGGAAAGTATTAAAGTGCCTTTCACCCTGGCGCCGCCGGTCGTCAAAATGGCCGCCAGTGAAGGGCAGACCCTGAAAATCACCCTGCGCAAAGGCACGCCTTTGGCGAAAGATCGGGAAACCGTCTACTGGCTGAACGTGCTGGATATTCCTCCGGTTCCGGAAAACGCCAGCGGTGGTGATAATTACCTGCAGGTAGCCATTCGCAGTCGCATCAAACTGCTCTATCGCCCGGATGAAATACCGTCACCGGCCAGCGATATCCATAAAAAACTGACGCTGGAGTCGCGCTCGGGCGGCAGTTGCCTGAAAAACAGCGGCCCTTATTACGTGACCGTGCCGCAAATCATTGCATGGAGCGGCGGCGATCTGAAAAAGAAAACGGACGATAACCTGCTGAAAGCCACCGTGTTTGTTGAACCTTTTGGCTGTCAGTCTGTACCGGCCAGCATTAAAGCCGGTTCCCGCTATCGGGTGACATGGATGGATGACTACGGCAGTAAAAAATTCGGCGTCATTCAGTAAATGACTTAACGGTATTTTTCATCGGGTTCTTTTCCAATGAAATGTAAGGCTCTTATCCGTAATGGATTATTAGTGAACTCCATTGGCGCCGCGCTTTATTCCTGCTGTGTATTTGGTGAGAGTTTTAACAGCAGCCTGCTGGTGGGCAGCGCTGGCAGCATGGACTGGAATAACCAGGCCATGGTGATGACACCCGGTGAATATGAATTTGATGTTTATGTGAATGATGAATGGAAAGGGAAATTTCCATTCAAAGTAACGAATGGCAAAGAAGGCACGCTGCAGATTCAGGCCAGCCAGATAAGCATGCTGGATATTCGCGATATCAGCAGCACAGCAACCGGCGGTGCGGAGTACATCGATATCGATACCCTGCTGCACGGCGGTAAAAGTTCGCTAAAGCCGGGAGAAATGCGGGTCAACCTGGAAGTGCCTCAGGCATGGGTCAATAAGTCCGATCGTAACTGGGTAGCACCAGAAAAATGGGACCAGGGCATTAACGGCCTGTATACCAACTACAACCTGAACTACTACAGCTTTCACGCGAAACAGGCGGACTACAGCAACACCGATAATATCTACCTGTCGCTGAACAGCGGGTTAAATCTGTTTGGCTGGCACCTGATCGATAACTCGACTTATATGCGTTACAGCAACACCGGCAAAGGCTACTGGCGTAACTCCACCCGCTATCTGGAACGCCCGTTCGCCAGCCTGGGGGCAGTGCTGCGCATTGGTGATGCCTATACCTCATCGGAATATTTCGACAGCATTCGCTTTCGCGGCGTAACGCTGAACAAGAGTCGCCAGATGTTGCCGGATCGCGAACAGGTCTATATGCCGGTGATAAGTGGCGTAGCCAACACGGCATCAATCGTGAACGTGTATCAGGACGGACACGTGATTTACCAAATCACAGTACCGCCCGGGCCGTTCGCAATCCGTGATTTGATGCCGACCGGCTCGCGTAGCGACCTGACTGTGGAAGTTAAAAACAGCGGCGGTGGCGGTAACGTTGAAACCTTCGTGGTGCCATTCTCTTCTATCCCCGACATGCTGCGGCCAGGCACCAGCGACTGGCGCTTTAACGCGGGCGAAGTGAACGTGCTGAATTCCGGGGATGACACCCGATTTATGCAGTTCAGCTACACCCGAGGCATGAATAACTACTGGACTCTCTATTCCGGTCTGACAGCGAGCAGCGATTACCAGTCCTGGCTGGCTGGTAGCGCGGTTTCCATCCCCTGGGTGGGATCGGTTTCTGGCTCGATGGAGCAGGCCCGCTATCAGTTGCCGGGGGATGAAAAGCGCAGCGGCGAGAAATACACCATCTCCTGGAGTAAGTATCTGCCCAGCCGTACCAATATCACGCTGGCGTCGTACTACTACCGTACCCAGGATTACGCTTCGTTCAGCGACTACATCGCCACGAAGGACAACATTGAGTACTACGGCTATAACGGCATCACCCGCTATAGCAAACAGGCATTCAGCGCCACCGTGAGCCAGCCGCTGGGGGAAAACTACGGGCGTCTGTCGCTAACGGCCTACTGGCGCGACTACTGGAATAACCGTAAGAGCACCAAACAGTACAACCTGAGCTACAGCAATAAGTTTAATTCGGTGAATTACACCCTGTCGCTGCGCCGCTCTGAATACAACCAGAGCTACTATGACTATGACAGTTACAAAGGTAACCAGAGCAGCTATCTACGCAGCCAGCGTAAGTCGGAAAACAGCGTCTATCTGTCACTGACCATTCCGATGAGCATCTTCGACAGCCCGGGCAGTATTTCGACCCGCACCAGTTTCCAGCAGGGGAAATATGCCTCTACGGATCTGAGCGTGAATGGCACGAAGCAGGACGTGGATTACAGCCTGGTACTGACCAACGATAACGACGCGAAAACCCGTTCAGCCGATCTGTACGGCTCGTGGGATACCTCCTGGAGCCGGTTGAGCGGTGGTTTAACCGAAGCCAGCGACTACCGTCAGATGAGTATGGGTGCCAGCGGCAGCCTGCTGGCCTGGTCCGGTGGGGTACTGGCCTCTGGTTCAACCGGCAGAAGCTTTGTGATTGTCGATGCGCCAGGAATGAAGAATGCCACCATCAACGGCGATTCTTCGGTACGCACCAACGCCAGTGGTAAGGCGCTGGTTACCAACGCGGTCGCCTACCGGCAGAACAACTTCAGTATCGATGCCGATGAAAAACAGGATAGCGATGTCGATCTGCTGGGCAACATCATGCATATGGCCCCCTACGAAGGCAGCATCACATACCTGAAATACCAGACGGATACCCGTCGGCTGTTTACCCTGGAGGCCCGGCGTGAAAATGGCGAGTCGCTGCCGTTCGGCACCGCAGTGCTCGATGGCAACGGGGAGAATCTGGGCTATGTCTCTCAGGGCAGCCAGTTGTATGTGAAGGCGGAACAGATGCCGCAAAGATTGAAAATTAACGTCGGTACTCGTCATAAGCGGGAAACCTGCGTGATCGAAGCACCAAAAGAGGGAGTGATAAATGTTTGCCGTTGAGCGTACGCACTCCGTTGAATGCGCCGATAGCTATATTCGGCTGGCGCTCAACAATATGCTGGATGAGCTGGCAGTCGAAAACGTGAATGTGGCGCATCTGAGAATTCTGGTGATTGCTGAAAAAGATCCTGTTGAAGGACTGGCTCGTTTTTGTCGCGTTAATCCCGATCGGTATGATCTGATCCTGTGCTCGCAATTTTACTATGCGCTTATCCAGCACTTTTTTACTAAGTGGCGGTTAAGGTTTGTTTGCCTGGATTCTGAATATGCGCTGATTAAAAAGAATATTCGTCGCATTGTTACCCATGAGTTTGAGCCCAAAGTGATCCCCTGGCCTGGATTACGATTTACCCCAGGGGAACTTGAACTAATTTACTATCATATGAAGCAGTTATGCGCCAAACAGATAGCGCGCATTGAAAATTGCAGTATTAAGGCGGTTTCTAACCGTAAGCGTCAGGTCATGGCTAAGATGCATTGCCATACCAATGCCCAGTTTTGGCTGACCCTTAAGTTTTTACTGCATTTTGACCACGCCAGCCTGCGCAGCCTGAATTCCCGAACTGATGAAAACATCAGCCATTACGCCGTGCCTGGTCGCTCTGTTTCTTCAGCTATTACCGGAAATCGTTATGCTTAAGCGTTTTTTTACCGCAATTGCCGTGGTGGCAACCCTTTTCACCACGGGCACAATGGCGCAGCTACCGGCGGCGGATATAGATGCCTATGGTCTGGCGGGGGATACCTGCGGTATTATCAGCGGCCTGTTTTCAAAAACCCGCGTGGCTGAGTCTGACAAAACGCTTAACCTTTCTACGGCGTTTTTGAGTGGTACTAAAGCGACATTTTCCTATACCACGGCCTGGAGTGGGAGAATGAGCTGTACCTATGGCAACGTGGGTATCGGCGGCTTGCTTCAGGACCACCTCTATTATTTTACCGCGCTGGGTGGCAACCCTGTTTATCTGAACTTCACCAGCGCCGATGGTGAATCGGACTACTGGGTTAAAGTGACCGCGGAAATTACCGGCGATACTAAGGTGACGGTAAACGGGATTATCGGTACTCATTCCATTAGCTATCAAACCAGCTATACCATTACCGCAGAGCTGCTCTCTATGGCACCTTCCGGCGTTGAAAGTTATACCAAAACCACGACCTCCGGCGTGGCTTCAATAATTCCGGCAGTAATGAGTGGAGCAGGAGCCAGTGATTCAACTTTTGGCGGTATTTGGGGTAATAAATATACCTACGCAGAGGAAGTGTTTGACAATATGATGAACGATCTGGACCGTTCTTCCTGGTCAACCAGTCGCTATATCGCCTTTGAACGCCTGTATATTCAGTTCGACCCGAATCAGACCACCTGCAATCTGAAAAAAGATATGACAGTGCAACTGCCGCCGACTTCCGTCAGCATATTACAGCGCGACGGTAAGGCACCCGGCACCAATTTTGTTGTACCGATTACCTGCGTCAACATGTTGGGGGGCAGCAAATCCACCCGTAATATTCGCGCCTGGATTTCCAGCAACGATATTCTTAATGATGCCAGTACCGGCACCATTCTGGTCAATGATGAAACCGATGCCGGCGGCGTTGGGATATCATTACGGCCCTATAATCTTGGTATTGCAGAGGATGACCTGGTCATTTCCAGCGGGATGACCGATCTGGGCGCAACCGAAATATTCACAATAGACGAAGGTGAAGCGGTTGATGGTTACTTTGCGTTATATATGAATGCTTATTATAAGGTCTATAACGCATCAGCTTTAACCTCAGGCAAAGTCGTGGCAACCGCGCAAATTATGTTCGGTTACGATTGATGGCAGTCACAAGTTGCCCTGAAAAACAGTTTTCTTATTTTGCATTGTAATAATGGCCTGAATTAATAATGATAATATCTTTACAGGATGCAATTAATCTTCTCAATATCATTATTGAGCCGATTTTCCCGGATCTGGCATCCCATATGCAGCGTACAACCTATATTTCGTTGAGTCTGGCCAGAGCTCTGGAACTGCCGGAAGATCGGGTCCGGAATATCTATCTGGCTGCCAGTATCCACGATATTGGCCTGCTGGCGAAAAAGCAGCGTGAAATTACCGCCGACAACCTGAGCAATGAAAACCTGATGTTCCATCATGAAGAGATTGGCGAAGCTATGGTGGCGGGAATCAGCTTTCCTCCGGAAGTGCAATCGATGATTCGTCACCACCATATTCACTGGAACAGCCAACATCCGGATGAGTATCCGCTGGATAATCATATTATCCATATGGCAGATGAGTTTGATCTCTATTTAAGAAAATGCCCGAAAGATTTCATCGTCAATGCTGATGAAATTATTAATGATTTTCTAATGGCTCATTCCGATTATCCGCCAGAATTAATCGTAACGCTGCGTAAACTTAGCCAACGGGATGCTTTCTGGTTTCGCCTGGAATCCCAGCGGTTGCACAGCGTACTAAAGCGTATTACCCCGGTGGCGAATATGCTGATGGACAGCCAGGATTTTCTGGAGTTCTGCCTGCTGATTTCCCGAATCGTGGATAAATACAGCAGCTTTACGATGACGCACAGCACCAGCGTGTCGAATGTTTCCTGCAAAATTGCCAACCTTATGGGCTTTTCGCTTCACGATCAGACCGAAATCGCCATTGCGGGCTATCTTCACGATATAGGTAAGGTGCATATTCCGCTGGCGGTGCTGGAAAAAGAGGGACGCCTGACGGACAACGAATATGCGCTGATTCGTAAGCACAGCTATAAAACGCTGGAAATATTAGCCCTGATTAAGCCCCTTAAACGAATTACGCCCTGGGCGGTGAATCATCACGAACGACTTGATGGTGGCGGCTATCCCTTTGGTCTGACGGCCCGGGATCTCGATCTGCCCAGCCGGATTATGGCCGTTGCCGATGTCTTTACCGCGCTAACGGAAAATCGGCCCTATCGTCAGGGAATGGCGGCGCAGAAAGCATTAACTATCCTGGAAGAGGAAGTTGCCGGAAATAAGCTGGACGGTGATGTGGTGGATATTGTTAAGCGGCATCTTGATGACGTTTATCAGTGCGTCCTACGGGTATAATCGTTTACGATTTTTCTCTTTGATTGTTCGATCAGAGAGATAATGAGCAATACAGGGATTTTATGAAGTATATTATCGCCAACAGGGTTGTTTATGATTCCGATGCAGCATTACTGATCTGTAATGATGTGCAATATCATGAGTCAAAAAAATTGACTAATACGGCGAATCGTATCCTGGTGTTGCTGATTGAGTCCCGCGGTGAAGTCATTGAACGTCAATATTTACTGGAGAATGTCTGGGAGTCGTATGGTCATGTGGGATCTAACGGCTCTTTAAATCAGTACATTAGTATATTACGAAAATCTCTGGCCTCATTAACCGACCTTGATGATATCATTATTGCGGTGCCAAAGGTGGGGTTTCTGTTTTCGCCTGATATTGATGTCCTGCCCTGGAAGGAAACCGTTGAGGTATCAAAAAAACGCCGTGTGCCGTTATGGTTTTTGGATGCATTACTCTGTGCTCTGATCGTCATGGTGCTTTTCTTAAATATTGATGCATTATTTAAAAATAACCTCTGGCAGCCTTATACTAAAACAGTAAAACTCTATCAAATAAAGAAATGCCAGGTTAAATCCTATATTGGGATTCCTGCTCGTGCAATGAATAAGATAACTGAGGCAATTAATAGAATATCGCCTTATCTTAAAGAACGTTGTACTCATCACCCCGCGCTGGTGATTGTGCAGGCGCAGCGTAATGTCCTGTACGGAGGAGGGGGGCGGCTGTTTTTGTCATTCTGCCCACTCAGTAATGGCAATGTTTCATGGTGTGAAAGCTCGTACTATTATAACTGGGCGCTATAAATGAAAAGAACGATCGCATTACTGCTTATTCTTATGGCTCTGGCGGCGAGCTTCGCCTGGCTAAGCCTGAATCATGGTCGGGGTTATTATCAAAGTAGTTGTGAGGTCAACCTTAACTACAGCGACAGTACGGAAGGCGACCCGTACCATTTTTATGGTAATCTGGTGTTTGATTTTGAAACTAACCGTACCGGACAGCTCTATCTTTCAGGCAGCGCACGAAGTGCTGACCAGGATTATATTTTTTCCCGCTACGTTAACTTTAGCTATCTGAATGAAAACAATAATCGCTACCGTATGGCGATTAACAAAGTAAACAAGATTGGCCATGATTCGGCGCCGGACGAGGTAGCACAAAAAATCTACCGGGTTATTGGCCTTGTCGGCGGTGTTTATGTTTATATGGAACGTCATCGTGATGGCTATATTCTTTTAGGGAATATGGTATCACCGGTGATGACCTGCGTAATATTGTCATAGCGGGAAGTGATTGAAATTGCAGCGCTGCCATAGCAGCTCTTTATTTATAATAATAATCTCTTTCTTCTCGGTGGCGATAATTCCCTGAAGGCAGAGTTCATTTATTATTCGGTTCTGGGTTGAGGGGGAAATAGCCAGCAGGGTAGCCATCTCCTTTAAGGTGACCGGCAGGCTAAAGTGCTGATGCGGAAAGGTGTTTTCCTCAAGTTTTTGAGACAGCAAGGAAATAAAGGCGCAAATGCGACCGGCGGCTTCGCCACGAGTTAATACAGAAATCAGGCGCTGATTTTCATATACTGCACGGGAGAGTAACGCCAGGGTATAGTTAAGAAAGTCGGTGGTTATCAGGCTCAAATCATAAAGCCGACGGGTTTCCAGCATACAGATTTCGGTATCGGTAGCCGCAATGGCATCGTAATGGTAGCGGCCATTGTGCAGTGCATCACCGTTAATCAACTGGCCGGAAATAAACAGATTCTGAATATTACCCGCGGCATCATACAACTTTATTGCGCCGCGTCGCAGTGCCAGCAAATGAGTGACCTCATCGCCGCAAGAAAACAGGCTTTCTCCTTTCTTGTAACATCTTTTGCGTTCCAGGCTTTGCACCAGTTGGGGTACAGGGTTGTCGAACAGATAGTCTTTGCATATTTTTCCAAAACAGCAGCTATCGCAATCGCCACATTCGGCCAGTGTATTCTTCATATTTTCATCGGTTGATCTATTTCCGGCTATTATACGTTTTTCCCCTTCCCGACAGCCACTCCCCGGTGTCCAGGATTAGTCCATGCTGGTGGATATTAAAGCACCCGAATCAGCCGGGCTGGGTTCCCCGCATAGATCCCTTTACGGGTAATGGGTTTCACCACCACACTACCGGCCCCGATGACTGCTCCAGGGCAAATGGTATCGGTCAGAATAGTCGCTCCGCTGCCTACGGTGACATGATCGCCCAGGATAATGGTTATCCAGCGTGCAGGGTCTGGCTCCGGGGCACCGTCCTTAAACAGATCGTTGGCAAAGGTTACCCCATGACCAATAAAGCAGTTTTCGCCCAGAGTGACGCCTTCGCAGAGAAAAGAGTGGGATTGCACCCGACTTCCTTTACCGATGCGGCAGTGACGCTGGATCTCCACAAAAGGACCGATAAAGACATCATCCTGAAGCTCACACTCATAGAGATTTACCGGCGCCACCACCGTAACATTATTACCAGCGCTGACGTCGCGAATGCCGCTATGCACTATTCTCATGGAATTCCTCATGTTTCTCTGATGCCGCTGTTCTGATTATGACCTGGCATGGCAGGTTCCACGTGGTTTCAGTTCCCATTTTGTAAAAACGGCACGATTCCCCCGGGTTCTCTATACTGAGCAACGGTTGACCGTTATCACATTTTTAACCTGGAGTGGACAATGGAGCTTTATCTCGATACCGCCGATGCCGCAGCCGTAGCGCGCCTGGCGCGCTGCTTTCCCGTTGCGGGGGTGACCACCAATCCTTCTATTGCGGCCGCTGCGGGTCGGCCACTGGCCGAGACGCTCATAGCGCTGCGCGAAGCCCTGGGTTGCGAAGGGCGGCTGTTTGCCCAGGTGCTGGCCCCGGATGCGGAAGGCATGGTCTCTCAGGCCAGACAGTTACGAACGCTGGTCCCCGATCTGGTGGTGAAGATTCCCGCAATACCGGAAGGACTGGCGGCGATCCGCCTGCTGAAACAGGAAAAAATCCCGACTCTGGGAACGGCGGTCTATGGTGCGGGGCAGGGGCTGTTTGCCGCACTGGCGGGGGCGGAGTATATCTCTCCTTACGTTAATCGTATGGATGCACAGGGCGGAGACGGCGTACAGACAACGCGCGATCTCCAGCAGTTGCTGACCCAACATGCTCCCCATGCCCGCGTGCTGGCCGCCAGCTTTAAAACTGCCCGCCAGGCGCTGTCGTGCCTGCTGGCAGGCTGTGAGGCGATTACGCTGCCGGTAGAGATCGCACAGCAGTTTATTCAGGCGCCAGCGGTTGAAGCCGCCGTTGAACGCTTCGAACAGGACTGGCAGGGGGCTTTTGGCGATCGCTTCCTGTAACCGGCCACCGCTGGCGGCCGGAATATCGCGAATTAACGCTCTTCGTTAAAGACGATACCCAACTGGCGGCGGACCTCATCCATCGCGCTAAGGGTAGACAAAGAGGCGGAAAGCGGGCGAATGGGGGAGTCTGTCAGCCCCTGTTCCAGACACCATGCGAAGTGTTCCGCTTCGTGAAACAGTTGCTGGTAGCGGTTGGTGGGTTCCTGCCACGTCAGCGTCCGGTCTCCCTGGCTGGCGCGCAGCGTAAAGTTGCCAGGTGCATAAAACTGTCCGTCCAGAGTCAGGGTGGCGTCGCGTCCGGCAATAACCGCGCCGCCTGGCGTGTTGCTAAACAGCGTGGTGTTTAACACCGACTGCATCCCGCTGTTATGCACCATCAATATCGACGCCTGTCCGTTTACTCCGCCCGGCACCTGCTGGCCGCGAGCGATAATCTCCTGCGGCTCGCCGCCCACCATCAGGCTAAAAGCCACCAGATAGCTACCGAGATCCAGCATAGGCCCTCCGGCCAGGCTGGCGTTGAAAATTCGGTGATCGGCGGTAAAAAATTCGCCGTGATCGGCAATCAGGGTGTGAACATCGCCCAGTACGCCATCTTCCAGCAACTGGCGCAGCACGTCATATTTCGGCAGGAAGTCGCACCACATGGCTTCCATACACAGCAGGCCCCGGGCGCGGGCTTCCGCCTGTAACGTCGCCCCTTCCCGGGCGTTTAACGCCAGCGGCTTTTCGATCAGCACGTGTTTCCCGGCCTGCAGGCAGCGCATGGCGTCCGGAAAGTGGCGGTTGTGGGGCGTGGCGATGTAAATGGCATCGAGTCCGTTATGAGCCAGCATCGCGTCCGTATCGTCAAACGCGTGCGGAATCTGCCACTGCTGCGCAAAGGCCCCGGCTTTCTCCTGACTGCGGGCCGTCACGGCGGTTAATTGCTGGCGGCTGTTCTCGCGCAGCGACTGAACAAAGCGTTCGGCAATCCAGCCCGGGCCGATAATGCCCCAGCGTAGTTCGGGAATGGTCTGTGGAGCCGGGCGCCGCGGTGTGGGTAAAGAGGAGGGAAACATAGCTGCTCCTGATTATTCTGTTGTGGGTTCCGAGAGCTGACTATAGATAAGCGTTCACGCTTTTGGGGACGGGCCTGATGATGGAAAACCCTCAGCCCGGCGGGTGCCGGGCCGAAGGATGATTAGCGTTCTTAGCGTTCCGGCATTTGCTCCGGCAGCTTGAGTTTAGCCCGCTGTTTCGCGACCTCTTCCGCGCTGACCGGCGTTGCCGCATTGCCCCAGGCGTTGCGGATGTAAGTAGCAACGGCGGCCACCTGCTGGTCGGAAAGCTTCCAGGCGAAGCTGGGCATGGCGCCACTGGTGGGGTTGCCCTGAGTTACGGCGCCGCGTCCACCCTGCAAAATGGTGGTGATGATGGAAGAGGCATCATCCGCCCGCAGTCCCGGATTATTGGCCAGACCCGCCGCCAGGTTGGCAATGCCCTTACCGTCGCTGTTATGGCAGGCGGTACAGTTCACCGAATAGATATTTTCCCCGCTCTTCATCTGCGGATGACTGGCGGCCAGCGGCTGCGGCGGCTGGGTGTCATCACCTGGCAGCGACTTCAGATAACGGGCGATGGCCTGCAAATCCTCATCGCTCAGGTGCTGAGTCGAATTGGTCACCGCTTCCGCCATCGGCCCGGAAGCCACGGCGACGTGGTTACTGCCGAGCTTCAGATACTGCACGATCTGCGCTTCGCTCCACTGGCCGATACCGGTATGGGGATTGCTGGTGATGTCCGGCGCGTGCCAGTCGCCCAGATTACTGCCCTGCAGGTAAGCGCGGGTATCACCGCCCAGCAGGTTCTTGGCGGTATGGCAGGCGGCGCAGTGCTCCAGCCCCTGAACCAGATAAGCCCCACGGTTCCAGGCATCGGACTGACTGGGGTCCGGCGTAAAGCCGGAATTATCGAAAAACAGCAGGTTCCAACCCATCATCGCCAGCCGGATGTTATAGGGGAACGGCAGTTGGGTTTCAGGAACCTTGCTGTGCACTGGCTTTACCGACCGCATATACATCCAGAGGTCGTGCATGTCCTTGTCGCTGACCTTCACATAGGCGTTATAAGGCATCGCCGGGTAGAGGTTTTCCCCCTCTTTCCCTTTGCCGTGGCGTACAGCCCGGTAAAAGTCGCGCTCGGTCCAGTTACCAATGCCGGTTTCGACATCCGGCGTGATGTTGCTGGCGAAGATATCGCCAAACGGGGTGCTGATGGCGTAACCGCCGGAGAAGGGCTGCTTACTGCCCGGCGCCGTATGGCAGGCCACGCAGTCGCCGGCAATGGCGACATACTTGCCGCGAGCCACCGCGGCGGCGTCCTGCGGGGCAGGCGGCTGCTTCATTGGAATCTGATTATCGGCCACGTCATCCGCCGATGCGTCGCCGTTGCGCCACAGCAGAGCCGCCGCGACCACAGCGGCGATAACGGCAAGACCGCCAACGATTTTTCTCTTTTTCATATCACACCTTTACCAGCGGTCCGGGGTTTTTCAGGTACTGTTCGATAATGGCCTTTGCCGTCCACAGACTCAGGGCGCCGATGGTGCCAGTGGGGTTATAGCCTGCGTTATTGGGGAACGAGGAAGCACCCAGTACAAACAGGTTGTGCATATCCCAGCTCTGCTGATAGCGGTTAAGCACGCTGGTTTTAGGGTCGGTTCCCATCACCGCGCCGCCGATGGTGTGATCGCTTGCCAGGTTGTAGGGCGAATAGTGGCCGGAGGCGGAGTTGGTGCCCACCACCGTTTTCGCGCCCATGGCCTTACCGATGGCGACGCTCTTCTCTTCAATAAACTTTGCGGAGCGGCGATCGTTTTCGTTGTAGTCGAAGGTCACGCGCAGCAGCGGCAAACCGTAATCGTCGGTGTATTCCGGATCGAGGTCGAGGTAGTAATCCTCGTGGGAGTAGCTGGTTCCCTGGCCGAAGATAAAGGTGGCGTTCTGGAAGGCGTGGGTATAGGCCTTCTTCCAGTCTTTACCCCAGCGCGGCGTACCGGGCGGCAGCAGATCGGCATTGCCGATGGGGCGGGCACCGCGCGCCACCACCAGGATACCGGCGCCGCCGATAAAGCCAAGATTGCTATGGTCGAAGTTGTCACCGTTAAAATCATCGATCTGCTGGGAAAGGGCGCCAGCGCCGATGTACTGATTGAGATTTTCGTCTTCGAAGAACAGGTTAGCGCCAGAGACGGTCTGGAAGCTGTAGGCGCGGCCTACCACGCCAGTTTTGGTGACCGGATCGTAAGGCTGGCCGATTTTCGACAGCAGCAGCAGGCGCACGTTCTGCATCTGGAAGGCGCTTAACACCACGATATCCGCGGGCTGTTCCCACTCCTGGTTATTGCGGTCGATATAGGTCACGCCGGTAACGGTCTTGCCGTCGTCAGCCTTGTTGACGCGCACTACGGCGGATTCGGTCAGTACGGTGAAATTTTCACGCTGCATCAGCGCCGGGATCACGCAGGCGTTGGGGCTGGACTTAGAGAAGTTACCGCAGCCGTAATAGAGGCAGTAGCCGCAATAGGTGCAGGGACCCATACGCACGCCCAGCGGATTGACATAGGCGCGGGACGCCTGGCCCGCCGGGACCATAAACGGGTGGTAGCCCATGGCTTTAGTGGCGTCGCGGAAGATATCGGTCAGGCGCATCCCTTCCAGCGGCGGCAGCGGATATTCGCTGCTGCGGTTACCTTCAAACGGGTTGCCGTCGGGGATTGTTTCACCGTTCAGGCGCCCGGCTTTACCGGAAACGCCAGAAATTTTCTCGAAGCGATCGTAGAACGGCTCCAGTTCGTCGTAAGTGACGCCCCAGTCCTGGAGGATCAGGCCGTCGGCAATCTGTTTTTCGCCGTAGCGCTGCACGGTTTGGGTGTAGGGCTCAAGGTCGAATGGCGTAAAGCGCCAGGCCATACCCGCCCAGTGGGTGCCGGAACCGCCCACGTTATAGCCCATCTCGTTCAGGTTCCAGTCTCGGGTCGGCAGCGCTTTCTGACTACTGTTATTACGGAAGGTCGAGGTTTCTACTGCCGGGGGCAGCAGCATGCCGCGGCGCGTGTCCCAGCGTAGTTCGTCGGTATCGACGGAAGGGGGGAAGTCGGTGGCGGTCTCAAACCAGGGGCCGCGCTCAATGGCGACCACGTTCAGACCAGCACGGGTCAGCTCTTCGGCAATCAGCGAACCGCACCAGCCAAGGCCGACGACCACGACATCCGCTTTTGGGCGTACATTTTTCATTTTTTTACCGCTTTCGTAGACTGTGGTTTACAGGCCGTTATCGATCAGGCTGGTGGGGATAATGTTCAGCTTCTGCCCCTTCTTACTGAGCAGATCGCGGAAGTCATAGCGGGCGCCCGGGAAGCCGATCATGTTCCAACTGGCCATCCCTTTGTTACCGCCGTAGATAGGGTCGGCAAGGAAACCTTCGCGCACGTTTTGCAGCAGAAGTTCGAACAGCACTTTTGTGTCGACCTCCGGACCAAGGTCGAGATTATTGGCTTCCATGGCGTGCAGCAGTTGTTCCTGCTGCTCTGTCGACAGCGCGACAAAATCTTTGCCGAAACGCTTATGGGTGGCGGTATCCAGTGCTTTCAGCCCCTGGCGATAGCGTTCGGCGGGGGTCAGCGCCGACTGCGGCCCCTGTTCCGGGGTGCCTTTAATAAAGCGTCCGCGGCGATACAGCGTAGCGGCCCGGCCATAGTCACCGGCCAACTGGCGGTCGATAAAGGTGGCGCAACCAGCCTCTTTACCGCTAATGCTAAGCTCATCGGCAGGAATAAAGCATTCGGCGATGGCGCCGACGGTTTCGAATTCATGCTGGGTAAAAAATTGCAGGCCGCCTTTACGCGGCGGTGCCGGGGGCGTCTGTATTTTTCCGGGTTCCCAGGGCTGGCCGCCGCTTACCTCCGCCGCTTTACCGGCTGCAGGCAACGTGGAAGCCACGCCGAGGACGGCGAGAGACGATAAAAACTCTCTACGTTTCATCTGGTTTGTCCTGTGCTCATCATTATTTCTGGTGCGGCTTACCACGGTTGCCACCGTAAATGACAGGCGCTTCTGGAGGGTATCAGGCAGTCCATCAGAAATACGCGTAATAATCCATCAGTACACTTTCCGGATAACAGATAAGGAAATCAGAGAGCCAACGACATTAATTAAATAAGATATTCGCGGTATGAAATTCTTCCCTGATTGAACAACGCGGTAGCCATTTTAATCCGTATTGGATGTTAACGAGGTTGTTACTTTTTGGGTACATCTGGCTTGATGGTTTTCCATCAACTCAGTGATGGCGGATAAAATTTGAACGTATTATGGCGCCGGGTACGCTATGATAACCTGAATATCCGGCGCTGGTGTGGTGGCGTGGATGAAAAACAATCTCATGAATGATAAGGTTTTTAACATTTCACTGAACGATATTTCTCAGGGCAGGAGCGTCATAAAAAGTTACAAATTGCCGGGTGGAAATAATGGGTTTTGTCGCAACTAATAAGTCAGGAAGAATCAAAAGGATTGCACCAGAGGGGAATCATCCTTTTGTGCGATATAAAAATAGAAGTGGCTGAAAAATAAAAACAGGTGATTGCGTAAATCCTTTGGATTATTACATGATGGAGCGTTTTATTTTCACGGGATTCCCATTATGGCAATGAAAAAATTGACGCTGGAGATCCTGGCAAAAATGGCGGGCGTTGGCGTGGCGACGGTCGATCGGGTACTGAATGAGCGCGGCGGCGTTTCTCCGGAAACCGCCCGTAAAGTGCTTGAGGCGGCGCGCAAAGCCAATCTGCGCCGGGTTCTGCCGGAAGCCTACCAGCGTCCCTGGCAGATAGAGCTGCTGCTGAGCGGTAATAACGCCTTCTTCTTCAAGAAGCTGGCCAGGGATTTTAGCGAAGTGGCGGATGCCGTGGGCTATCAGCGCGTTTGCCTGCACCGGACGCTGATTCCGGAATCCCAGCCGGAACGGCTGGCCCGCCACCTGATCGACTGCATAGAATCCCGCGACGGCATTATTGTTTTCGCTCACGATTATGGGCCGGTACGCGACGCGCTGGCGCTGTGTCAGGCTCGCGGCGTACCGGTCGTTACCATCGCCACCGATCTGCCTGATGCCGGGCGGCTGTGCCATGTGGGTATCGATCAATATCAGGCGGGCCGCACCGCCGGGCTGCTGATGAGCCGCGCCACGCCTCAGGCGGGGGAGGCCATTGTCGTCAGCGGCCGCTTCGACTATCGCGCTCACCGCCAGCGGGTAGCGGGCTTTCGGGATGCGCTGCAACAGCGGGCGCCGCAGTTGCGGTTGCGCGAGGTGCTGGCCGGACAGGATCAGCGCCAGACCATTCGTAAGTTGCTGGATCAAAGCCTGGGCCGGGCGGGCCATATCGTCGGCTTATACAATACCGGCCTTGGCAATACCGAAATCAGCGACGTCCTGATGCAGCACCAGTTGAGCGGGCGCTGCACCTACATCACGCATGAACTCTATTCCGTTACCCGCCGCCTGTTACAACAGGATATCCTGAGCTTTACCCTCGATCAGAATGCGGCGCAGCATGCCCAGCTGGCGATAGGGATCCTGCTGCGTCACCTTGATACCGGCTGGCAGCCGGATGTTTACGAGGCCGGGAAAGTCGCTTTTAATCTGATAACCGCAGAGAACCTGGCATAGCAATGGCCTGCCCTGAAGACAAGGCCATTCAGCTCAGGGTGTCTATCCAGGGGCTCTGACGTGGGTGAGTCCGGCGATAGCAGTGCACCGAAACCGAAAGCTGCACCAGATCGGTAAATACCGTGGGGTCGAGCTGGGTCAGCTTTTTTATCTGCTGGAGTCGGTAGGTCAGGGTATTGCGGTGGATACCCAGTTGCTGCGAGCTTTTTCCGACCTCGCCATTGTTGGTGATAAAGCAGTCGAGGGTGTCGAGCAGCATTTCCCCGGAGTCGTGGGCCAGCAACAGGTGCACGTTATTTTTGAAAAAGTTGACCATGTAGCTGTTTTCCAGCACCTGGAACAGACAGAGCATAGCCATTTCCCGGAAGTAGTACACCTGACGCCGGGGCTCGACCTGGCTGCCGACCTCGATAACCGAACGGGCGAAGCGCACGGCTTCGCGAATCGCGTGGGTGTCGTCGGCGTTGACCCCGACGCCGATGTGATAGTGGCTAATCTGGCTGCTGAGAATAAAGCCAATCCGTTCCAGTAGCGTCTCCTGCGGCGCTTTAACCGACACCAGAATCAGAATTTCGTGGCTACTGAGCAGGATAACCTCATGGACGGCGGTAAGGCGGGAAAACTCCCGCAGCAGGGTGCCTAAAATATCGCTCAGACGATGCTGGGCGACCTCCAGCGCAATCACGATGGGCACCAGCGGCAGGCGCAGGGCAAAACCCATTTCGCCCAGGCGGCGCAGCGCCTCCTGGCCTTCGCGAGCCTCGCCGTGCTCCAGATACTGGCAAAACAGCGTATTGCGCAGGTGCTGGCGCCAGTTCATATCGCGCATCTCCAGCGCCTGGCGCACCAGCAGTTCGGCGGTGAGGATAGCCAGCTCGGCATAGCGTGAAATGGCCGTGGGATCGCCGCTAACTCCAATCACCATCACCACCTGCTCATCCACGAGTATCGGATGATTAATTCCCGGATTCACGTTCTTAAAGGGTGCGGCCTCGGCGGCATTATGAATGCAGATCCGCTTACTGGTGCGGATCACCTCGCGGGCCACTTCATGCTGTTCGCCAATGCGCTGGCGATCGCCGGAGGCGATAATGCGCCCGTGGTGATCGATAACATTCACGTTATGGTGAATGATGGCCATCGCCCGGCTGACTATCTCATTGGCCAGGGATTTTGTGATTACTCTGTTCATGCCTGATCCCGGGTCGCAGAGGGCGGGGAGCGCCGCCCGGCCAAAAAGGTGCGCAGCGCGTTTTCCGCCGTATCGGCCAGCAGGCGTTCGGCATCGGCCATCGCCTGCTCCAGACTCAGGGGACGCGGGCAGATGGACCACATGGCATCGATGTGGTGCTGATAGAGCTGGCGGCTGCTCTCGTCGCGCCCGCCGCACAGCGCAATCACCGGCGCCCCGTGGCGGGCGGCGGCGTGGGCGACTCCGATCGGGGCCTTGCCCCAGACGCTCTGGCTGTCCAGCCGTCCTTCGCCGGTAAAGACCAGATCGGCTTCGTGCAGCTGGGTATCGGCATTCAGCAGCGACAGCACCAGCTCAATCCCCGGTCGCAGCCGGGCGTCGGTATACCAGAGCAGGGCGGCGCCCATCCCTCCAGCGGCCCCGGCGCCGGGAACGCGGCTGACGTCGCGACCGGTGGCCAGGATGAGCCGCTGTGCGTAGTGGCTCATCCCCGCTTCCAGCCGGTTCAGCGTGGTGGCATCGGCCCCTTTTTGCGCCCCGTAGACCCGGGTTGCGCCCTGCTCGCCGAGCAGGGGATTAGTGACATCGCACGACGCCTGGACGCCGATCCGGGCCAGCCGCGGATCGAGCGCGCTAAGATCGATCCTGTCGACGCAGGCCAGATCGACCGCGGTTGCCGGGCATTTCAGCGGCGTGCCGTCGGCATGCCAGAAGCGGGCGCCCAACGCCTGGGCGAACCCCAGGCCGCCGTCGTTGGTCGCACTCCCGCCCAGCCCAATCACAATATCGCGACAGCCGACGTCGAGCGCAGCGCTCAGCAGTTCTCCCAGTCCGTAGCTGGTGGCGTGGCGCACGTCGCGCCGGGCTGCGGGGGTTAATTCCAACCCGCAGCACTGCGCCATTTCAATCAGGGCGCTACCGTCCGGGAGCTGCATAAACCCCGCTTCGGTCGGCTGACCATAGGGCCCGGTGATACGCCGTGCATGCCACTGTGCCCGGGCCAGCAGCGGGCTGTCCTGTAGTGCCGCGAGCATGCCTTCGCCGCCGTCGGAAATCGGCATTTCGATAAGGGTCAGTGAATCACTGACCCGGCGTAAGCCCTCCGCTACGGCCGAGCAGGCGGCCCGGGCGCTGCAGCTGCCTTTAAAGGAGTCCAGTGCGATAACGATTTTCATCTTATTATTCCTTTTCGCTGTAGGGTGGCCTCATTATCCCGACCGGGCCAGCGCCCGGCCGGTAATACCTGTCGTTCCTGCAGTCAGGATTTACTGCTAAGAGAAGGTTCGGGAAGCGGGCGCGAGTGCGACGGGCGAATAAACGCGCTGGCGATGGCGCCGACTATCAGCAGCGCGACGGCGAACCACAGGCCGGAGGTGGCGCTGCCGGTGCGGTCCTCGAATGCCCCCAGAATAAAGGGGCCGAGGAAGCCGCCGCACAGCCCCAGGCAGTTCAGCAGACCAAAGCTGCCCGCAAGCATACTTCCGCTCATCAGGTTCGGCAGGGTGCTGAAGATAACCGACTGCACCGTGAAGAACATAAAGGCCGCCAGACAGAAACCCACCAGCGCCAGGCTGTGCCCGGCGGTGGCGCCCAGCGTCATTCCTGCGGCCATCACCAGATAACCCAGCATTAACAGCCGCCGGGAACGCGCTTCGCTGCGGGCGAAACGAGGGAGCAGCACGCCGCCGATGGCCGCCGCAATCCACGGAATGGCGGTCAGCAGGCCAATCTGCAATGACGAAAGCTCGCCCCAGGCGCCGATAATGCCCGGTAGAAAGTAGCTCAGGCCGTAGACCGAAAACTGGTGAGTAAAGTAGATAAGCACCAGCAGCAGAAACAGGCGGGTGGTAAACGCCTTTTTCAGCGAAAATCCACCATCCGACTGTGGCGCTTCACGGGCTTCGCAGGCCAGCTTCTGCCCGATGAAGTCACTCTCCTGGCGGGTCAGCCAGGGGGCAGCGGCGGGTGTATCCGGCAGTTTGCGCCACACCACGAAGGCCAGTACTACGGCGGGCAGCCCTTCAATAAAGAACATCCACTGCCATCCGGACCAGCCCGCCAGGCCGTGCATTTCCAGCAGTATTCCACCCAGAGGTGCGCCGATGATATTAGCGAAGCAGACCCCCAGCAGGAACAGCCCGGTGGCTTTGGCGCGATCTTCCCGGCCAAACCACAGCGTCAGATAGTAGATAATGCCGGGATAAAGCCCTGCTTCGGCGGCGCCCAGCAGCAGGCGCATGGCATAGAACGACCAGGGGCCGGTGACAAAGGCCATGGCGCAGGAGATAACCCCCCAGGTCAACATAATGCGGGCTATCCAGAGTCGGGCGCCGACTTTAGCGAGCAGCAGGTTACTGGGGACCTCCAGCACCGCATAGGTCAGGAAAAACAGCCCGGCGCCAAGCCCGAAGGCGGTGGCGGACAGCCCCAAATCCACCGACATTGAGGCTTTCGCCATACCGATATTGGTCCGGTCAATAAAGCTGATGATGTAGGCGATAATCAGCAGCGGCATCAGGTGGCGATAGATCTTGCTGTTGATGCGCTGAGCTTCTGGTTTTATCTTTTCATGAGATGGTGACATGGTTACTATTCTCCCGTTGTCACGGTCAAATGCCTTCGTCGATCCCCGGGTGGTAACGGGTTGTCGGAGGACCTGAACCGAACGACGTCAGGCCCGATGCCCCACATCGGGCCTTTTCGCCTCTGAGTTACTCGCCTTCGTGCTCGAATAACATGGACATGCCCTGACCGCCGCCGGCACAGAGCGTGACCAGCCCGCTGCGGGCGCCGCTGCGCTCCATTTCATACATCAGCCTGACGGGCAGAATGGCGCCGCTGGCGCCCACCGGGTGCCCCAGCGCAATCGCGCCGCCGTTAACGTTGACCCGCTCAGGGTCGAGCCGCAGCTCCTGAATCACCGCCAGCGCCTGGGCGGCGAACGCTTCGTTAAGTTCAATCAGATCCACCGACTGAATGTCCCGGTCCAGCCGCGCCATCAGGCGGCGGGTGGCCGGTACCGGGCCGATGCCCATAATGGCGGCGTCGCAGCCCGCCACCGCCCAGCCGCTAATCGACATCCTGGGGCGCAGGCCGCGGCGTTCAGCTTCGGCGCGGGTCATCATCACCAGCGCGGCGGCGCCGTCGTTAATACCGGATGAATTGGCCGCCGTGACGCTGCCGCCGCTGCGAAACACCGGGCGTAGCGTGGCGAGCTTGTCGCGCGGGGTGTCGCGTGGGTGCTCATCGGTATCGAACCGGCGGGTGCCTTTTTTCCCTTCCGGCACGTCCATCGCCAGGATCTGTTCCCGGAATCGTCCTTCGGCGATGGCGCGCAGCGCCTTCTGCTGGCTGTGCCTGGCGAAATCGTCCATGGCCTCGCGGCTGATGCCAAAGCGTTCGGCGACATTCTCGGCGGTGGTGCCGTTGTGCCACGGACCCTCCGGCCAGGTCAGTATGGTGGTTAAGCCATCCTCCAGTTCGCCGTGTCCCATCCGGTAGCCTTCGCGGGCCCGGCGCAGGTAGTAGGGGAGCTGGGTCATGTTTTCAGTGCCGCAGGCCACCACGACGCTGGCCTGGCCGGTTTGCAGCGACATCATGCCGTCGGCCAGCGCCTGAAGGCCCGAGGCGCACTGGCGGTTGACCGACCAGGCGGTGGTCTCTTCCGGCAGCCCGGCGCGCAGTTGGCAGACGCGGGCGATAAAGCCGCTTTCGGCTATCTGGCCGACGTTGCCCACCACCACTTCATCGACCGCTTCCGGGGGAAGACCCGCCCGTGCGACCGCCTCGCGGATAACGGCGGCCGCCAGGTCGTGCTGGTGGGTATGGCTGAAGCTGCCGCCAAAGGTGCCAATGGCGGTACGCACGCCGCTGACGATGACAATATCGTTGGGTTGTTTCATGTGGTTCTCCTTACAGCACCATGCCGCCGCCAACGTTAATCACTTCGCCGTTGATGTAGCGGGCGCCGTCCGAAGCCAGAAACGCCACGCATTCGCCGACGTCGGCCGCATCCCCGGCATAACCGGCGGGAATTTTGCTAATCATCAGATCCCAGACCTTTTCCGGCACCCCGCGGGTCATCTCGGTATCGATAAAGCCCGGGCAGATGGCGTTGACGGTGACGCCCTTTTTCGCCAGTTCACGGCAGGCGGTTTTGGTCAGCCCGACCACGCCCGCTTTAGAAGCGGCGTAGTTCGACTGCCCCACATTGCCGAGCCAGCTGGCGGAAGCGATGTTGATAATGCGACCGCCCCCGGCCTCGCGCATCAGGCGGGCGGCCTGCTGCATACACAGAAAGGTGCCTTTCAGGTTGATATCGATGACCATGTCCCAGTCGGCCTCGCTCAGCTTATGCAGCATGGCGTCGCGGTTGATGCCGGCGTTATTGACCAGGATATTGATGCCGCCGGCCCATTCCTGCGCCCTGGCGAATAGCGCCTCTACCTGAGCGGGGTCGGCAATATTGCAGGCGATAAACAGCGCTTCGTGACCGGCGCTGCGCAGGGTATCGGCGGCGCGTTCTCCCTGGTCGCCGATATCGGCGATAACGACCCGGGCGCCTTCCCGGGCCAGTACCTGGGCGATGCCCAGGCCAATGCCGCGGCCTGCGCCGGTGACAATGGCGGTTTTATTGGCGAGTTTCATAGCGTATTTCCCTGTTGAGTGGCGGCCGACAGCTGTCCGGCCAGGTTAAAGGGGGCGTTCTGGAACAGCGCGCTATCCATGACGGCCAGGTTTTCTGCTATCTGCGGGCGAAATGCCATCTGGTCCAGAATGTCGCGTTGCAGGTCGACTCCCGGGGCGATCTCGATAAGCACCGGCCCTTCGGGGCGCAGCTCGAAAACGGCGCGCTCGGTGACGTAGTGCATGGTCTGGCCGTTGGCCCTGGCCTGTTCGCCGTTGTATGAGATCTGATTGACAAGGCTTACCAGCTTGCAGACGTCGCCCTCGCGCAGGATCTGCAACTCACCGTTCTGGCAGGCGATTTCCAGTCCCCGGGCGGTGAAAGAGGAACAGAACACCACGTGGCGGGCATTCTGGGTGATATCGATAAAGCCCCCGGCGCCGGGGCAGACGCTGCCCAGTCGGGTGGCGTTGACGTGGCCGTTGGGGTCCATTTCACCGGCGCCCATAAAGGTGATATCCACCCCGGCGCCGTTGTAATAGAGCATCTGATCGCGGTGATTGATCATGGCGCTCAGGTTGCGGCCAATGCCGAAGTCGATGCCGCCCTGCTGCAGGCCGCCGTAGATACCGGACTCCACGGTAATGGTCACCTGGTCCGCGACTTTCTCTTCATGGATGATGGCGCCGATCACGTCGTTGGGAATGCCGGTGCCCAGGTTGATCACGCAGCCCGGGGTCAGGAAACGACAGGCGATACGGCCAATCAGCTTGCGCAAATCGAGCGCCAGGGGGGTGGTGCCGTCTTCCGGGATGCGGGTATCGCCGCACAGCGCCGGATCGAAGGCGCAGCTTGAGGTCTGGCGGTGATCGCGATCTGGCTGCTCGCACACCACGATGGCGTCGATAAGCGTTCCCGGCACCGTCACCTGCCTGGGGTGCAGGGTGTGGCGGGCCACGCGGTATTTCACCTGGGCCAGCACCCTGGCGCCATAGCGTTTCGCCGCCAGGACCGCGGGCAGCAGTTCCAGCTTCATCGCCTCTTCGTCGGTGGTGAGATTGCCGTCTTCATCGGCATGGGTGCCGCGAATAATCACCACGTTGAGCGGTATTGCCGGGTAAAACAGCCAGGGCTCGCCGCGAAAGCTCACCTTTTCCACTAACTGACCGCACTCCCGGGTGCGGGCGTTCATCCGCCCGCCCTCGACGTCGGGATCGACAAAAGTGCCCAGTCCCACCCGCGACAGACGCCCGTCCAGACCGGCGGCCATATCGCTGTAGAGGTGCACCATCTGCCCCTGGGGCAGACACCACGCCTCGACCTCATCGCGGTCGATCATCGCCATCCAGCGCGGCGCCAGCCCCCAGTGCGAGCCAATCAGCCGGGTGACCATCCCCGGGTGGGCAAAGTGCTGATTGCCGCGCTGGCGATCGCTCTGACCGGCGGCGTGCACCAGGGTCAGGTCGCGCGGTTCGCCGCCGGACAGAAAGCGCGCTTCGATGGCGCTGAGTATCGACCCGGCGGCGCCGATAAGCGTCATGCCGACCGTACAGACGGTATCGCCGTTTTGAATCATGGCCGCCGCCAGGTCGGCGCGGATAAATTTAGTGGTCACAGTCGTCTCTCCCGTTAATCCATGGAATATGCCCGGCCAGCTGTTCACGGAGCTGGCATTTGCTTATTTTTCCGTTGTGGGTGCGCGGCAGCGTGTGGGTGAAAATGATGTGGGCCGGTATCTTGAAGCGCGCCACCCGCCCTTTGAGCCAGGCGACTATCTCGTCGCGGGTCAGGCGGTGGTGGCTGTCGGGGACGATAAAGGCCACCGGCTCCTCGCCGTAGACCGGGCTGGGGGCCGGGATAATGGCCACCTCTTCAACGCCGGGGTAGGTGGAAAGCAGGTTTTCCAGATCGATGGAGTAGATCTTCTCGCCGCCGCGATTGATCATGTCTTTGCTGCGATCTTTAACAAACAGGTAGCCATCAGAGTCCAGATAGCCCAGATCGCCGGTGGCGAACCAGCCGTTTTCATCGCAGGCGGGGCGCCAGGCCGAGGGCTGCCAGTAGTGGCGAATAACTACCTCGCCGCGCAGCCAGATTTGGCCAATTTCTCCGTCCGGCAGTGGCCGTTTGTGGTCATCGAGAATCGCCACCTCCAGTCCGGGGATCGGCCGACCGGCGCTGCCGGGCCGGGCGCCATCGGCGGCATCTTCACACAGCAGCGTGGCGGGCGAGGTGGTCTCGGTCAGCCCGTAGATGGGGTGGATAGCGGTATGGGGAAAGCACTCTTTAAGCTCGCGAATCAGCCCCTGGTTCAGATGCCCGGCGCCGCAGGCAATGGCGCGCAGGGCAGGGAAATTTTCCGGCACCGGCTGCTCAGTGGCCCGCACGGCCTGGCACAGCAGAATAAACACGGTCGGCGAGCCGTGCAGAAACGAGATATTGCGCTCGCGTACGGTATTGACCACTTCCCGCGCATTAAAACGCTGCTGCAGCCAGATGGCGCCGCCCAGATAGATAAACAGCGCCAGCAGGGCGGAAAGACCGGTGATGTGATAAATCGGCACCGCCAGCACGGTGCTGTCGCGATGGCTCAGCTTCAGCTCTTTGGCATAAGCCTGAACCGCATGCAGCAGGTTGCCATGGCTGATCACCGCCCCTTTCGGGCTGCCGGTGGTGCCGGAGGTAAACATGATGACCGCCGTATCTTCCGGGCCAACCCCGGGGAGCGGCCCGCTCAGGGGGGCGGGCAGGGTCAGCGCCTGCCATTCGGCCAGCGAGACGCAGCGCGCTCCCGGAGTGCGGGAAAGCCACTCCTGGTGGCCGTGATGCCACAGCACCGCATCAGGCGCGATATGGTCAATCAGGCTTTTGCCTTCGGCTTCCGGCAGCTTGGTGCTGAACGGCACGACTTCGATGCCGAGCCCCAGCGCGGCGAAAAACAGCTCGCAGAACGCCGGGTGATTGCCCCAGGCCAGGACAATACGATCCCCCTGGTTAAGTCCCCAGCCGTGGCTGAGCTGAGCCATGGCGCTCTGCACCCGATGGTGGAACTCCCGATAGCTGTAGCGTTGCTGTTCAAACGCCAGCGCCAGGGAATCGGGATAGCGTTGCGCGCTGTGGCACAGCATCTGGTACATATTGGAAGCGTTAGTGCCGCTCGTCATCTCTCTCTCCTGGCAATGCCAAATACATTGCCAGCAGTCTAGAGAGCGGGGAGGGAGGATATTGGGTGGCTGTTCACAACAAAAAACACACAATAAATCATCATTGTTGTAACTTTGCACAACGCCAGGAGAGCCGGATCATAGTTTTTCCGCTACATATCTGATTACAGAAAACCGCCGTTGGATGTGGGTATTGCACACTTTCCGCAACAACCTTAAGTTAACAATTTAATAACATTCCATCTGCTTCTACGGCCCGACAGGCCAGGACGGCCTTCTATAAAAAAGAAATAAGGACAGAAAGTTATATCAGGAGATACCATGAAAACGTTCCTGTTCAGCCGCTATACCTGTTTTGTACTCTGCATCATTCTGACCCTGATTTCGCTGGCGATGATCCCTCAGTCGCTCTGGTTTCTGGTGCCCATGGCGCTGTTCGGCGCGTTGACTGCGCTGGGGGTGCTGGATCTGACCCAGACCCGCCATGCCATCTGCCGTAACTATCCGGTGATTGGACGGTTGCGTTTCTTCTTTGAATTTATCCGCCCCGAGGTGCGCCAGTACCTGCTGGAAGAGGATCAGGAGCAGGTGCCATTTTCCCGGGCCCAGCGCTCGCTGGTCTATCGCCGGGCTAAAAACGAGATGGGCGACAAACCCTTCGGTACGCTGCTGGATGTGTATGTCACCGGCTATGAGTGCATTGGCCATTCCATGTATCCGGTCCCGGCGGCGGATCCCGCCTCTTTCCGGGTGACGATTGGTGGACCGGCGTGCCAGCAGCCTTATTCGGCGTCGATCTTCAATATTTCGGCAATGAGCTTCGGCGCGCTGTCGGCCAATGCGATTCGCGCCCTGAATCGCGGCGCGGCGAAAGGCAATTTCTATCACGATACCGGCGAAGGCAGTATCAGCCGCTACCACCGGGAATATGGCGGCGATCTGGTATGGGAGCTTGGCAGCGGCTACTTCGGCTGCCGTACCGTCGATGGTCGTTTCGATCCCGAACGTTTCGCCGCCCAGGCGCGGATGCCTCAGGTGAAGATGGTGGAAATCAAGTTGAGCCAGGGGGCGAAACCGGGCCATGGCGGTATTCTGCCAGGCAGTAAAGTGGATGCCGAAATCGCCGCCGCGCGTGGGGTGCCGGAAGGGGTGGACTGTATCTCGCCTGCCTCTCACAGCGCCTTCAGCACGCCGCTGGAGATGATGGAATTTATCGCCCAACTGCGTGAGCTTTCCGGCGGTAAGCCGGTGGGCTTTAAACTCTGTATCGGCCACCCTTGGGAATTTGTCGCTATCGTGAAGGCGATGCTGGAAACCGGCATTACGCCGGACTTTATTGTGGTGGACGGCAAAGAAGGCGGCACCGGCGCCGCGCCGCTGGAGCTTTCCAACTATATGGGGATGCCGCTGCGCGAAGGCCTGCTGTTTGTGCATAACGTCCTGGTGGGCTGCGGGCTGCGCGACAAAATCCGCATTGGCGCCAGCGGTAAGATTATCAGCGCCTTCGATATCGCCTGCATGATGGTACTGGGAGCCGACTGGGTGAACTCGGCCCGCGGATTTATGTTTGCGGTGGGTTGTATTCAGTCCCAGAGTTGCCACACCAATCGTTGTCCGGTTGGTGTCGCGACTCAGGATCCCCAACGCCAGAAGGCGCTGGTGGTGCCGGATAAAGCCGAGCGGGTTTACAACTTCCATCACAACACTATTAAAGCGCTGGCGGAGATGCTGGCGGCGGCAGGGGTCAGCCGCCCTGAGGACCTGACTTCACACCATATGTTGCGCCGCATTGCGCCTACCGAAATTAAGGCTTACTCGGATATCTATTTCTATCTGGAGCCCGGCGCTCTGCTGGAGCCAGAGATCGCCAGCGAGTTTTACGCTCGCATGTGGCGGATGGCCTCGCCGGACTCTTTCGAACAGGCAATGGCTGCCTGACAATCAGGTTCACTTCTTGTCAGCCGACCATCGCTGTCGGCTGATATCACGAAATAAGTTTCATATTTGAGAATATTTTTGGATATTATTCGCAAATTCTGACACCAGACCACAGTATTAATAGTATTGCGTTATAGCTCAAAGTTTGAACCTTGACTCCCATATCGCCCCATGAGATTTTCCCGGTATCAAATAATATATCGGGTATCATATTTGAAACTATAAAATAATAACCACTGCTATTTATAATGTTTTGTTTCGCCGGTGAAACCAGGCGACCTGTCAATAACGCAGATAAATAATCTGTGGTGGTGGGCTATTGCTTATTTAATGTAAGGGAGTGGGCTATGCGGAAAATAATAATATCACTATTGGTGGGCGGATTGACTGCGGGAGCGGCTCCGGCAATGGCCGTGGGTAAGCCGTTTCCCCATATTGGATGGCGCAGCGCGGACGGTAACGCCGGGCTGGATATCGGTGGCGCACTGCGTGCCAATTATCGCTATGAAGACTGGCAGGGAAGTCATTATCGTAATCCCCCTCACTTACGCTTTGATACGTTCAGAATAGACAGCAGTGGCTATTATAATAATTATTTTTTCGATGCCGGGTTCTGGTTTCAGGATAATCGAAAATATGCCATCGATCGGGCGTTTGTGGGTTATCGGTTTAATCAGAATAATAGCGTTCAACTGGGTATTCCCGGAAAGCCTTTTGGGCTTGAACCCTATCCCCAGTTTGGCTGGTCGTATGGTATTCCGTTTTATTTAGGTTTTGGCGTCAATGCCGCAAGCGGCATTAAATATCAGTACCATGATAATCACTGGTCGTTAGATGTGGCTTATTTCCCGTGGATGGAGCCGGAAAATCTGCGCTATGCCCCGGAGGTGGGGGACTACAGCCGTCTGAAAAACACCATATATCCCACTCAACATCAGCAGCGTAACGAAAAGCGCGACCAGGTCAATGTACGGCTGGCCCGCGAATTTCAGTCTGGCGACTGGCGCAACGAGCTGGGAGGATCTCTGGCGCTGGCGCGCCTGCATAATCGCGATACCGGCGATGACGGCAGCTTCTGGGCGGCGGGTCTGCATGGGCGTTTGCAGAACGGTCCCTGGCAGCTTTCATCCCAGTTGATTCGCTACCAGTACTCACCCAAAAACCCCACGGGTGTGGATGACGATACAGTACTGATGGGCGGCAACGGCCTGACCCCGGCTTACCTGATCCCGGCAAAGGCGACCACCGCGTCGCTCAATCTGGCCCGGGACGTGGATGTGAAGTGGGGGCCGGTATCGAAATTGCGTTTCTACAATGACTACAGCGTGTTGTGGAAAGATAAAGGCGACTGGAGTGACTCGCAGATGAACACCGTGGGGGTGCAGGTTTTCGCCATGCCGGTGATGTTCTGGGTGGACTTTAGCTGGGCGAAGAACGTGAATCCATGGGGCGGTGCGCTCAACGCCACCGGCTGGACCAATACCGAGTCTCAGGGCAGCGGCAAGTGGTATTTCCGTACCAACGTTAATATTGGCTATTACTTCTGAGATTTTCCGCGCAGGGTGTCTGAAAAAACAGCAGTCAGCAAACGTTTTCGTAGATCGTAAAATGAGGGTTATGTATTACTTTTTAAAAATTTTTAGTCTTATATTCTGGATGACAGCGTCGGTTTTTGGGGATCTGTTTCTGGTTTGACATTTTGCCAGAATATCACTCCGTTGAAAGGAAGCAAACGTTTGCGCTCAGCACTGGATTGCAACCCTTCAGATGATGATAATCGCAGCCTTGTGTGGCATGGCACCCCGGGGCGGGGCCTTGTATGGGCCATATTTCCGCGTGGTATCGACCTGTTTAAAGGGACGAGCCAGGCGGATGGGCAGGTGCTGCACCATTTATTTTGGCTCTTTTTTGTTTTCATCATCAGGGTATCAACATGAACAAATGTTGGGAAGCAGGGGTAAACGGCGCACGGCGCGCAGGGATATCATCATTATTCGTTGGCGGGGCTGCGGTCTGTCTGGCGCTGGCATTGCCTCTGAGCGCGCAGGCGGCTGTCTCCTTTAAGTCTGACAGCGCCTGTTTCGACAGCAACGGCAACGTCAGCAGTCTGGCCGATGCCTTTAGCTGCGGTAAGGTTAGCGGCAGCGCCCGGGCGCTTTACTACACCACCCATAACGCCTATTTCTCTAAAGGTTTTAATCAGGACACCATCAGCTACGGCGGTTTTGTGAAGTATGAAACCGCGCCTCTGTACGGTTTTAACGTCGGGGTCAGCGGCCTGTTCCTGCGCGGTATCAATCACCCGCCCGAAGAGCGCGTCATTAGCGATATTGGCGATAACCAGACCAATATCGGCGAAGCTTGGCTGACCTGGCGTCACGGCGATTTCCGCATTACCGGCGGTAATCAGCGTCTGGATCTGCCTTTTGTCGGCGACTACGACTGGCGTATCACCCCTATCCTCTATCAGGCGGTAGATATGCAGTACGGCAGCGGCGATGACTTCCTGCGCGCTACTAAAATCTGGCGCTATAAAGGCTGGGGCAGCGATCAGGTTAAGCGCACCACCGCCTACACCGAAGTGGACGAGAAGACCGACGGCATGTGGGCTATCGGTGCCGGACATCACCTGATGTGGGACGACAAAAAGCTGACCGGCCAGATGTGGTATGAAAGCTATGACGACTTCTCTAACATCTTCTATACCGAAGGCCATATTCAGTGGCAGCAGGCGCCGCTGAGCCCGGACTTCGGCTTGCAGTTTATTCGCGGCACCAGTGAAGGTAAGGCGCTGGTGGGCGAGGTGGATAACCGTTCCTTTGGCGCCCAACTGGCGCTGACGCTGACTCCGAACCTCTCCTGGGCCATGGGGTATGACCATATCGCCGCCAGCGGCAACAGCTATGGTTACGGATCGCTGGTGACCCCTTACGCACACAATACCGCCTCTGGCCCTTATTTCGCGCAGCCGTATTTCACCAGCACTCAGGATCTGGGCAGCGGCAACGCCTGGGCCACCAACCTGAACTGGCAGGCCAGCGAAAGCCTGACCATGGGGGCGCGCTATTCATGGATGGATCTCACGCCGTCGGTGGATTCCGGTAGCCTGCGTCAATCTGAATATCTGCTCTACTTCATCTGGAACTTCCAGGGCGCGCTGAAAGGCCTGAGCCTGAGCGACTTCGTCGGCGTTCAGACTTCACCGCTGTATGAGAAAGACTTCTGGCAGAATCGCCTGACGCTTCAGTACGACTTCTGATCCCCCGGACGGGGCGTTCTGTCCCGTCCTCTTTCCTCCAGGCTGCTATACTCATTCGGATAAAGAAAGACCGTTAACATTAAGGATGAGTTTATGAAATCACTGAAATTTTTTCTTCTGGGTAGCGTGTTGTCCGTGCCGATAAGTGCCCTGGCGGACAATCCCTTCGCCGGGTTGCAGTTTCAGCAGCAGCGTGCGCAGATCGTGAAAGAGATGCGGGCGAAGTGCGGTGTCAGTCTGGAGCAGAGTGATACCGAATGGCAGAACCGCCTGCTGGGGATGGAGGGTAATAAAGAGAATATTCAGCAGGCGACTCAGGCGATGCAGCGTAAAAATCAGCAGCAGTATGACGCTGCTATTAAGCAGATCAAATGCCCTGAATAGCGCTGTGTTCTGAGCGCCACGCCTGTGGCGTTCAGATTGCTGACAACGTCGCTTCTGGTTGCGCTGTGCTTTGGAAATCCAGACAAATCGCTGATGCTTCTCTTCCCATCCTGAAAATCCGATGCCATCCAGATTCGGCGAGCCGCAATAATCTTGTCTATGTTTATTCCCTGGGGGTTGGTGCGTTGCTTTTGATGCGCTGAACTTTCACACGCCATTTTTTATCCCGGGGGTGACATGTTTCAACTTTCCAGGAAAAAAAGTCTGATTTGCCTGTCGGTTTTTCTGGGGGTTTCCGGCAGCCAGGCGGCCACGGTGGCCGTGAGTAAAATGGATCCCGCCCCCGATGATACTGCCTGGACTCAGGCGAATGGCATCTCGGCAGATGGCTCGGTGCTGGTGGGATACATCGGCGGTGTAAATAACAACAGCGAGTCGGCGGCTTACTGGGCCGGAGATGATTACGGCGCTGAACAGTTGATGAATAGTGATTATTCCAGTGCGTTCGGTATCTCTGATGATAAAAGCACTATCGTTGGTTTCGCCAATATCGATACGCTGGGTAATCGGGCGATGGTCTGGCAAGGAGAAGAGCAGATAGATTTGGGCTCCCTGCGATCGGATATTTACGGTAACTCGGTGGCTAACGCTATCTCGGCGGACGGCACCACGATCGTCGGGGCCGGGGACAGTGATGCCGGTCCCACTCATGCGGCCGTGTGGTCTGGTGCGGATTATGGCGCAAAGCAGGATCTGGGAACGCTGCGTAGCGATAATGGCGGTGTTTCCCAGGCCATGGCCGTTTCCGGCGAGGGGCGTGTAGTTGCCGGGGTCTCGGCAACGGATAGCGCAGAACAGCGGGCGGCGATATGGTCCGGCGATGGTCTGGCCACGCAGGGCGACCTGGGCACGCTGCGAGCAGACAATAGCGGGCATTCCATGGCGCGCGCGTTGTCTGGTGATGGCAGCGTGGCGGCCGGTGAGGCCGAAACGGATACCAGCAACACGCTCCACGCGGCGGTCTGGTCCGGTACTAACTGGAGCACCAAAACCGATCTCGGTACGCTGCGGGCCGATAACAGCGGAAATTCGGTGGCTTATGCTCTATCTGACGACGGTAGCGTGGCTGTCGGTCAGGCGGACAGTGATGATAACGTTTCCCGCGCGACTTGGTGGTCAGGGGAGGGCTATGCCACAAAGGTCGATCTTGGCACTTTGACCAGCGGCAACTGGGGCAGCTCAGTTGCCTATGCAGTCTCTGCCGATGGAACTGTTGCTGCCGGACAGTCGGTTACTGAAACCGGTAATACTCACGCTGTTGTCTGGAAGATTGTCGATGATTCCAGACTTCCAACGGATGATCCCGCCCCGCAACCTGCTCCTCTGCCGACACCGGATGTGCCCACGCCGGACGAGCCTGACGCTCCCGGTGAGCCGGATAATCCAAATCCACCGCCGGACAATCCCACGCCGCCGGATGACCCGGATCGGCCGACGCCTTCACCCGATCCCGAACCTTCACCGACGCCCACGCCCGCGCCGAATCCTTCACCACCGACCCCAACCCCGTCGCCGACACCAATACCTCAGGTCATTATGGTGGATGCGACCAACACCCTTGAGACCGTCGCGCAACTGGGCGGGGACACTTTTTCGGTGATGGAGATGCAGCGTTGGGGGCTGGGGAGGTTACAGGAAGGGTGCCAGTGGCGCGGACAGGGGGATCTTTGTTATTCCATTTACGCCGGGATGATGGGCGAAGGGGGAAACCGGGATGCACCGGCGGGTATCCGGATGGGATACGGGGTTACTGACAATTTTGCGATTGGTGGCAGTCTGGAACATTCTCTCGATAGCTCTCTGCCAGAGAGCTATCGCAAAGACAACAACAACATCGGATTAGGGCTTTATGGCGTATGGCATGCACCCCTGAACGGGGGCGAAGGGGAATGGTATTTGCGTGGCGCGCTGGCAGGAAATCGTTTTGATGTCAGTATCCGCCGCCCGTACAGGGATCACACTGAATCGGGAAGAGGCGACAGTGACATTAAGGGCTGGAGCGCTTCGCTGGAAGGCGGGCAAAATTTGCAGGTATGGCATCAGCATCAGGCCGGATGGTATGCCGGGTTGCGTTACAGCGACTTGCGGCAAACCGGTTATACCGAAAAAGGGGTGGTCTTCCCTGTGGATTATGACGAGGTGAATTATCGAACCACCTCTGCTTACCTGGGGGGGCATTACAGTATCCCGTTGAGTGAAGAGGTGGCGTGGGTCAGTCGTGCAGAAGTGGAACAGGATCTGGATAAAGACGAGCCGTCACTGTCGGCGGATATTCCCTGGATGGGTTCGTACCGCAAAGATGCCGATATTTCCCATACCCGTGGTGAGATAAGCTCCGGGCTGGTCTGGAATCTGAACCAGGATATGCAGATTGCCTTGATGCCCTCGGTGGGGCGTTCGGCGCTGAGCGATACCGTCTGGGGCGGCACGCTCAGCTTTAGCGGCCATTTTCGCTAGTCGTTTAGCCCAGAATCCCCATCTGGCGCAGCGTGGAAAAGCTTTCCTGAGTCCCGCCCTGAGGGTGATATTCCAGGCTTACCCAGCCCTGATAGCCGGAATTATCGATCAGGGTAAACAGCTTCTCGAAATCCACCTCGCCGGTGCCGGGCTGGTGGCGCCCGGGGACGTCGGCTATCTGAATATGGGCAATCCTGTCCATATGGCTCTTCAGCACCGAGAACGGATCTTCACCGGCGCGCAGCGAGTGCCAGAGATCGAACTGAATGGCGATATTGTCGCTATCCACTTTTTCAAACAGGGCCAGCGCCTGTTCGACGTTAGAGATCACGGCGCCGGGCACGTCGTTGCGGTTAATGGGCTCCACCACTAACTGAACGTCGATATCCGCCAGCGCCCGGGCCGCCATGGTCATGTTTTCCACAAGCGTTGGCCAGGGCTGCGCATCGTTGCCTTCGGGGCCGGAAGGGCAGTTAATGCGCGGCGGCCGCAGGGCCTTACCGTAGGCGACGGCCTGATCCAGCCCTGCCCGGAAATCGTCGCACCGCGATGGCTGCGAGGCAAAGCCGCGTTCGCCTGCGTCCCAGTCGCCCAGCGGCATATTAAACAGCACCAGCTCCTGCTGATTACGTTCCAGCGCCTGGCTAAAAGTTTCTGCCGGTGTGCCGTAGGGGAAGAAAAACTCCACGGCCTGAAAGCCATCGGCGGCGGCCCTGTCGAAGCGCTCCAGGAACGGATATTCGGGGTACAGCATGGTCAGGTTAGCGGCAAAACGCAGCATAAAAACTCCTTACATCGTCATAACGGATATCGGCTGTTAACGGGCCGGGGCCTGGTCCAGCGCGTCTGGTACGCCGGGCTTGTGAAAGCGAATCACCAGAGTGCCGAGCACATAAAGGCCAGAACAGACAGTGAAGAAGGTGAGCACGCCGGTGAAGCTATTGGTGGCCTGCAAAATCAGCCCCACCACGATGGGAACCAGAATACCGCCGACGCTGCCTGCCATATTCATGGTGCCGCCCACCAGGCCTACCCGGGATTTATGGGCCAGTAGCGCAGGCAGACTCCAGTAGATACCGCCGCCGCCGGTCAGGAAGAACGAGGCGACAGAAAGCATCATCACGGCGCTTATCGGATCGCTGATGCCAGGCAGCAGCAGGAAGATAGTCAGAGTCACCAGTCCGGAAATGGCGATCAGGCTTTTCACGGCAAGGCCGTGGCGCATGCCGCGTTTTACCAGAAAATCGACCAGGAACCCGGCGCTCAGCGAGCCCAGAGCCCCCATCATAAAGATGATAAAGGTGGCGTTACCGATGGCCTTAAGGTCGAAGCCGCGCGCCTGGGCCAGGTAGCTGGGCCCCCAGGTCAGCAGGCCGAAGTAAATCATCGCCCAGGTGGCGCGGCCGAACATAATGCCCACCAGCGAACGGGTATCGATGCCCATACCTTTACAGGGCGCTTCTTCCTCGTTGTTACGGGCGGCTTCATCATCGGCCTGAATCAGCGCCAGCTCGGCGGCATTCACGCGCTTATCTTCGGTGGGTTTATCGCGCAGCTTGAACCAGGCCAGCAGCGCCAGCGACATGCTGAACACCCCGGCGACCACAAAGGCCAGACGCCAGGAGTCGAGCAGGTCTATCAGATACGCGATGATCAAGCCTCCTACAGCCACGCCCAGCGGGCTGCCGCAGTCCATTATCGAAGCGCCGCGACCACGCTCGGCCCGGGCCAGCCAGGTGGAGCTCATCTTGGCGCCGGAAGGGGAAACCGGCGTTTCCGCCACTCCCAGCGCGATACGGGCGAAGATAAGCGACAGGCCGCCGGTCGCCAGCGCCAGGCCAATCTGGCTGGCGCCCCACAGTACCGTAGAGGTGGTCAACACCTTACGGGGACCAAAGCGGTCCAGCGCCCAGCCGCCGGGGATCTGCAACAGCGCGTATGACCAGAAAAAGCTGCTGAGAATCAGCCCCTGCATGGTCGGCGACAGGTGGAACTCTTCTTTGATATAGGGGATGCCAATGGAGATAGTGATGCGGTCCATCAGATTGACCGCCAGCAGGAAGAAGAGCACCGCAAAAATCCGCCAGCGGACTCGGGTGGGTTGTTCCTGTGTGGCAGACAGCGGGGGGGTTGAAATGCGCATATCGGTTCTCCGTTGCTATCGTCACAGGCGCCTGTCGCGCCCCAGGCGCTAAGGCAGACGTCCGGAATTTCCGGCGGTGGCCAGCGGTGTGATGTTTGTTCAGATGTTCATAACAGTAACTTGTGTTTAAGAAAGTAGAGGGAATTCTGATGTGAAAAAATGAAAGGAATCACAAAAAACGAAAACGATGGAATAAAAATAGAGGATTTTTTTATTTCCCTCTCATGAATGAGAACATTTGTTCGTATTTTTATTTTACATATATCATTTGTTTGGCTTTTTAATTCTACCAGGTAATTATTCGGGTTTGTTAATTACCGTTATCATCATTTCTTGCAACGGATTTTTGTTTTCATTTAATTGTTTTATAATGATTTTATTTTAATTGTTTTATTCTGATATTAACGCGTAAATGCTATGGACAATAATTCGTTATGATGTTATTGAAACGATGGTTATTTCATTTTATAACCGTATCATTGGTGTGGCTTAATAGGGTTTTAGAAATATCTTGTTTTATATTTCACTAAATTATGTGATTTGTATCACCCTCAGTTATTTGCCATTTCTGCTTTGATAAGATTGAACATAAGTATTTGGTTAAAACGAATGAACGCCGTTCAGGAAACCGAGCCTGGCCGCGTTTGGATAAGGAGCATAATAATGTCTGGATCCTCCGCGCGGCTGGTTCCCTCTGCCCATATCGCTGAACTCTTTTTTCCCCTGATGGCCTCGGAACCCCAGGTCGTCGAGACGGTCCGGCGCATTGCCGGGTTCGGGTACTACCGGGCCGTTGAGACCGGCATTATCACCGGCTCCCGGGAAAGAGAGGCGTTGCGCGAACGGGTCGCCTCCACGCCGCTGATACTGACCCAATGGCTGACCTTTGCGCTACTTAACGAGCAGCTTAACCTGAGTAGTCTTGATCCGGCGCTACGCCGCAAGTCGGTAGCCAGAGCCCGGGAACTGGCGCATCTGGCTGCGGAGTGCGGCACCCGTAAGCTTTCGCTGGTGAGCGGTGCCGACCCCGGCGAGGCTCGCCGTGATGAAGCGCTGGCCGCCTTTGGCGATTCGCTGGTGGCGCTGGGGGAAACGGTCAGTCAGTACCCGGATATGATTCTGCAACTGGAGCCGCTGGACCGCTTTGCCCATAAGCGCCAGCTCATCGGATTTAGCGACGAGACGGCGAGGTGGATGCAGGCGCTGCGCCCCGACTGCCCGAAGCTTTATATCGCCTGGGATAGCGCTCACGTGGCGCTTAATCAGGAAGCGCTGGCCACCTCGCTGCGCCAGTGCGCGCCGCTGATGTCGCAGCTGCATCTCTCTAATGCGATTCTCGACCCGGCGCAGCCCGGCTATGGCGACTACCACATGAAGTTCGGCGCACCGGGTTTTCTGACGGCTGAGGTGGCCCGGGAGATCATTACGGTAGCCCGTAGCCTGGAACCGCCACCGGAGCTGGATGAAATTACCATCGCCATTGAAATGCGCACCACAGAACAGGACGATTTGTGGGCAAATGAGCGCGAATGCCGGGAGTTTTTACAGGCGGCTATGGCGTAAAGTGCGGGCCGCACGCTGCGGCCCGCACAGAGATTACAGCGGATAACCGAGCAGGGCTTCTAGCTGCTGACGTGAGCGTTTCAGCACCTCAAGGCTAATGGCGGGATCCACCGGTTGTGATGCCCGATGGGGCAGAGTATCGCTGCTGCGATGCATCCGCAGTGGAATCTCCAGGCTACAGGGAATGGCGCGTTGCTCAAGTTCGCGCAGCAGCGGCTGGTAGTCCAGCACGCCTTCGCCAATAGCCGGGAAGAAGAACTCGCCCTCTTTGCACAGCACATCTTTAATATGGGCGTGACGCGCGCCGGGTAGCATATGAATGCATTCGTTAATGGCATCGCGCTCCGGGCGCAGCGAAACGGTGTTGCCCGGATCGATATTAAAAGCGACCGCCGGGCTATTGATAGCCTCCAGCAGCGCCATACCCTCTTCGGCGACGGCAAAGACATCGTAATTGGGATCGCCGCCGTTTTCGATGCAGATAACGCAGCCGCTGTCGGCGGCCAGCGGCGCCAGTTCCTGCAGGTTGGCGATAATGGTCTGCCGGTCTTCGCGTTTGCCGATACAGGCGTTAAGGAAGGTGGCGCCGATGCGGGTGGCAAACTGAATCCGCGTTGTAAACTGCGCCACGGCGTCTGGCGCCGCCAGGTTCATGGTGCAGCCCAGCGCCCGGGTCTGTAACTGGTACTTTTCCAGTAGATCCAAAATCCGTGCGGCGTTTTCCGGGCCGAACAGCGATGGGTCCAGATTCCCCACGTAGCCCTGATTGTACGCCAGTTCGATATAGCGAAAACCGGCTTCCCGGATGGTACTGAAAGCCACTTCCGGTTCCACGCCGTCGAACATGGCGGTATTAACGCCTGGCTCCAGTTTTTGTTGCATCTTTGCGCTCCTTAGCTGCCCTGATGTGCCTGATGCTCGTAGTAGCTGATGCGCTCCACTTTCGGGCCGGAGCGGCCGGATTCGAATTCGCTTTCCAGCCAGGCATCCACCAGAGATTTCGCCAGTTCGGGGCCGATGACCCGGGCGCCCATGGTCATGATTTGGGCATTATTGCTCTTGCGGGCCCGTTCGGCAGAGTAGACATCGTGGCACTGGGCCGCCCGAACGCCGGGGACCTTATTGGCGACGATCGCCATGCCGATACCGGTTCCGCACAACAGAATACCGCGCTCAAACTTGCCTTCGCTAATGGCCGTTGCCAGATGGAAGGCGATATCCGGATAGATTTGATCGTTATCGACCACGTCGTGGCTGAAGTCTTTTACGTCGATCCCCTTTGCCTGCAGGTGTGACTTTACGATGTTTTTCATCTCGGTTGCCGCGTCGTCGGCGCCGATTGCGATAGTCGCCATAGTGTTTACCTCCGGTGGTTGTCGTGTCGCCCTTCCGTGGTTCGTTCAGATGCTTTTCATCGAAACACATGAACATTCAGGTCCGGTTAAAAAAGTAGCTTTAAATATTCATAAGTTCAATAGCATTTCATTTGAACAGGCGGCGCGGCAACTGATTTTCCCTTTGTACCGCCTTATTTCGCCTTTATATGGCGAATAAGGGTTTTTTTCGCCATTTTTGAAATCGCTCACAGTTTCAATTGATGTTCATATGCTCATTTTGGGTCAACTGTTATGTTCATTATCAGATAACAATCCGATAACAAACCCGATGCTGAGTCAGGGTGAACCCCACAAGGCGATGCCGACACAACCGTGCGGCGCCGCGATACAGACAGAATAGACAGGCAGGAGAGCAGCGTTATGACATGGCTTTTTAATCACCCGTCCGATTTCGCCAAAGAGATGGTTTCAGGCTTCGTCAGTGCCAATGCCGCCATTGTTCGTCAGGTTCCCGGCGGCGTGGTACGCAGTACCTGCAGTAAACCGGGTACCGTGGCCGTGGTGGTCGGCGGCGGCTCCGGCCATTATCCGGCGTTCGCCGGTCTGGTTGGTCAGGGGCTGGCCCACGGTGCGGCTATGGGCAATCTGTTTGCTTCGCCGTCGGCCCAGCAGATCTGCTCGGTGGCCCGGGCAGCCAACAACGGCGGCGGCGTGTTGCTGGCCTTCGGTAACTATGCCGGGGATGTTCTGCACTTTGGTCTGGCCCGGGAGCGGCTGATTGCCGAAGGGATCCCCTGTGAGGTCATCGCCATTACCGATGATATTTCCAGCGCTGTGGCCGACGAAGAGGAAAAGCGGCGCGGGGTGGCGGGCGATCTGGTAGTGTTCAAGGCGGCGGCCGCTGCCGCAGAGCGCGGCGACAGCCTGGAACAGGTCCTGGCGGCGGCGCGGCTTGCTAACCAGCGCACCCGCACTATCGGCGTGGCATTTTCCGGCTGTAAATTGCCCGGCGCCGGACAGCCGCTGTTTACCATTCCCGAGGGGCAGATGGCTTTCGGCATGGGGATTCACGGCGAGCCGGGCATCAGTGAAATGCCGATAGGCACCGCCAGCGAGCTGTCTCACCACCTGGTGGAACACCTGCTGCGCGACGTTCCCTCTTCGGTGCCTCAGGTTAAGGGGGCCAGGGTCGGTGCGATCCTGAACGGTCTGGGGTCGGTGAAGTATGAAGAGCTGTTTGTGCTGTGGCACAGCGTGGCGGAAGATCTGGCGCAGCGCGGCATTGAGGTGGTGGATCCCCAGGTTGGGGAATTCGTCACCAGCTTTGATATGGCAGGACTTTCCCTGACGCTGTTCTGGCTGAATGACGAGCTGGAAGGGCTGTGGCAGGCACCTGTCTACAGTTCGGCATTCCGTAAAGGATCGCGTTTTAACGAAGAGCCGCTGCCTGCGGGGCAGGAGAGTGAAAATCAGGTAGCGCCGCTGCCGAAAGCCAGTGCCGAATCCCGCCAGTGCGCGGTACGGATTGCCGGAATGGTGGATGCGCTGGCGGAAACGGTCATCGAAAATGCCGAAGAGCTGGGGCGTATTGATGCCGTGGCGGGCGATGGTGACCATGGCATTGGTATGGAGCGCGGCGTGCGGGCTGCCCGTGAGCAGGCGCGTCAGGCGCTGGAACGCGGCGCCGGGGCGGGCAGCGTGCTGCAACAGGCCGCCGATGCCTGGGCCGACAAGGCCGGTGGAACCTCTGGCGCCATCTGGGGCGTGATTCTGAATACCATCGGTATTACCCTGGGCAATGAGCGCCAGCCGGATACTCTGGTGGTGGCGCAGGCCATAACCCGGGCCTGTGACGGCGTGATGCACTTTGGTAAGGCGAAGCCCGGCGATAAGACGCTGGTGGACGTGCTGCTGCCGTTCAGCGAAGCGCTGAATCAACAGGCTTCCCGGGGGCAGCCGCTGGCGGAAGCCTGGTGGAACGCTGCCGATGTTGCGGAACGCAGCGCCCGGGAGACCGCGGATATGGTACCTAAAATCGGGCGAGCCCGACCGCTGGCGGAGCGCAGTAAAGGCACGCCGGATGCGGGCGCCGTCTCACTGGCGCAGATTATTCGGGCCGTTGGTCGCTGCATGAACCGTGAATCCGAAACAGGGGGAATGGCATGTCACTGAAACCGGTTATCGGCGCGAGTATGAAGATGTACTTCGGCTACCAGCAGACCCTGGAGTGGTGTCGGGCGGTGTCCGGCATCATCGCCAGCCACCCGCTGACTCAACGGGAAGGGCAGGCCACGCTGTTTACCTTCCCGTCGGCGCCTGCCATTGAAGGGGCGCTACAGGCTTTTCGGGGCACTGCCATGGGGGTCGGCGCCCAGAATGTCTCATCGGAGCCGCCGGGCGCCTGGACTGGCGAAGTCAGCGCCGCCATGCTGCAGGAGATGGGCTGTCGCTATGTGGAAATCGGCCATGCCGAGCGGCGTCGCCACTTCTTTGAAACCGACGAGCTCATTCAGCGTAAGGTCAATATTGCGCTTCAGCACGGTCTGACGCCGGTGGTCTGCATCGGCGAGCCGGAGCAGCTTAGCCCTGCCGACGCGACCCGTGTCGCTATTGAACAGGCTCGCCAGGTACTGGGCGAGCCGGGAACGACGCCGCAGGGGGCGGTGATTTTCGCCTGGGAGCCCCAGTGGGCCATCGGCGCGCCTCAGCCTGCTGGCGATGATTATATTCGCGAGGTCTGTTCCGGCCTGCGGGCGTGGTTGCAGGACAATACGCCGGATCCACACCGGGTGATTTATGGCGGCAGTGCCGGGCCGGGGTTGCTTAGCCAGCTGTGGCCGGATGTCGATGGTCTGTTCCTGGGGCGCTTCGCCCATCAGCCTGAAGCTTACCGCGCCATTCTTGATGAGGCCGCTGCATTGTCCGGCGCGCTTTAGCTGCTGGCGGCTAAGGGTTTGTCCGTACAGGGATTGTCGGTGTAGTCATCCTCTGTCTATCCGTTATCTGGTATAGTTTTTGGCAAATGTTCATCACCCTGACAATTTCACGACGTGGAGATCGCAGCCCGTATGGATAGATCCAACGACTCAAAGGATTACGAATTACTGACGGAGATCGCCATCGCCTACTATTGCGATGAGGTCACCCAGGAGGAGATCGCCAAACGTTTCGGCTTTTCACGTATCAAGGTGGGCCGTCTGCTGAAACGCGCGAAGGAAGAGGGCATTGTCGAGATCAATGTTCGCTACCATCCGGTGTTCAGCACCCAGCTTGAAAAGCAGCTAAAAGAGCGCTTCTCCGTGAAACGTGCGCTAATTGCGCTGGATCATAACGATGAAGATGAACAGCGCCGTCAGGTGGCGGCGCTGGTTTCCGGCTATCTGGCGGCCTCGCTGCGCGACAATATGGTGGTCACCGTGGGCCAGGGGCGCAACGTGGCGGCGGTGGCGGAGTACACCAGCACGGTACAGCCGAAAGACTGCCGCTTTATCTGCGGCATCGGCGGCACTCACCGCCCCGGCGATGTGATTAACGCCGACCATATCAGCCGCCTGCTGGCGAAAAAGTTCGGCGGCAGCAGTGAATCGCTCTACGCGCCGGCCTATGTGGAAAATACCGAACTAAAGTCGGCGTTGCTGCGTAACGGCACCATTAAAGAGACCCTGGACCGGGCGCGTAAGGCGGATATCGCGCTGGTGGGTATCGGCGATATGAATGAAGACAGCTATATGGTGAAGCTGGGCTGGTTCACGCCTCAGGAGATTAATGACGCCAGCCTGAATCAGGGCGTGATCGGCGATATCGCGGGCTATGACTTCTTTAACGCTCAGGGCCAGCACGTGCATACGGTGATGGACGATCGGGTTATTGGTCTGAGCGTGGAAGAGCTGCGCCAGATCCCCTGTGTTATTGCTATTGCTTCTGAAAGCACCAAAGCGATGGCGATTATGGGCGCGCTGCGTACCGGCGCCATCGACGTTATCGCCACCAGCGCCCGCAATATCAGGACGATTTTGAGTGTGACTCAGTAGTTATATGTACCGTTTCAGAGGCGGTGATTATTGTTCTGAATCGGCCGCGCAAAACCGGTAATGTGCGGATACAGGCATTCATGCCACGTGGCAGAATGCCTGAAAAATTTTTTCGGAGTCAGGACGATGAAGAAAAAGCGCCCGCCGGTGCCTCACGATGGATTGTTGATACACAAAATAATTCAAGTTGCATCGCGGCGGCAACTGAACGAATCCCCGGGAGCATAGTAGTCCTATGTGACCGTGGTGAGTGAAGGCAGCCAACAAAGAGGCAGCTTGAAGTATGAAGTGTATAAAACCTTTTTGACTCACCCCGATACTGCTCGGGATTTTCTGGCGCTCTATCTTCCGCCCGCGCTGTTGAAAATCTGCGATCTGAATACGCTGAAGCTGGAGTCCGGCTCTTTTATTGAAGAAGGGCTGCACCCTTACTTTGCGGATGTGCTCTGGTCGCTGAAGACCGCCAACGGTGAAGGCTATATCTATGCGCTGATCGAGCATCAGAGCACGCCCGACAGGCATATGGCCTTCCGGCTGTTGAGGTATGCCATTGCCGCCATGCAGCGCCATCTGGATGCCGGTCATGAGCGGCTACCGCTGGTGGTGCCGATACTGTTCTGCCACGGTCGCGCCACGCCCTGGCCTTATACGTTGAACTGGCTGGAGCTGTTTAACGAGCCGGAGGTGGCGCGCCAGCTATACAGCGCAAGCTTCCCTCTGGTTGACGTGGGGGCGCTGGACGACGACGACATCATGAAGCACAAACGCATGGCGATGCTGGAACTGCTGCTTAAGCACAGCCATATCCGTGATCTTATGGCTGTGATCGAACCGTTGGTCTGCCTGCTGGAGGAGGGATACACTACGCAGGCGCGGTTAACGGCGTTGATGAACTGGATGCTGCATACTGCGAATACCGTTGAACCGGTCGCCTTTGTGAAGGAACTGGCGCACCGGATGCCACAACACAGGGAGGAGTTTATGACGATAGCGCAGGCACTGGAACAAATAGGTCTGGAGCGGGGGTTGCAGCAAGGTCTGGCGAAAGGCCTGGAGCAAGGCCGCCAGGAGGCGATGCAGGATGTGGCCCGTCGCCTGTTAGGGAGGGGGTTATCCCTGGAGGTGATTGCCGAGGCTACTGGTCTGTCGGAACAGGTGTTGCGGCAGATTCGCCAGTAAGAGTTGCAGACCCCTTTGGGGTCTGCTTCCGTCAGGCGCTATTCCCGATTCACCATCGGCAAGTCCAGATGATGACGCCGGGCACAGTCGATGGCGATATCGTAGCCCGCATCGGCGTGGCGCATTACCCCGGTGGCCGGATCGTTCCACAGCACCCTTCCCAGCCGGGCATCTGCGGCATCGCTGCCGTCGCAAACAATAACCACCCCGGCATGCTGTGAGAAGCCCATCCCGACGCCGCCGCCGTGATGCAGGCTGACCCAGGTGGCGCCGCCTGCGGTGTTAAGCAGTGCGTTCAGCAGCGGCCAGTCGGAAACGGCGTCGGAGCCGTCTTTCATCGCTTCGGTTTCCCGGTTTGGCGAGGCCACTGAGCCGCAGTCGAGATGATCGCGGCCAATCACTACCGGCGCCTTCAGTTCGCCGTTGCGCACCATCTCGTTAAAGGCCAACCCCGCCTGGTGGCGCTCGCCCAGCCCCAGCCAGCAGATACGCGCGGGTAACCCCTGGAAAGCGATGCGCTCCCTGGCCATGTCCAGCCAGCGATGCAGATTGCGGTTATCCGGGAACAGTTCTTTTAACTTTGCATCGGTTTTGTAGATATCTTCGGGATCCCCGGAAAGCGCAACCCAGCGAAACGGACCTTTGCCTTCACAGAATAGCGGGCGGATGCAGGCGGGAACGAACCCGGGGAAGTCAAAAGCGTTTTTTACCCCCTCTTCCAGCGCTACCTGGCGGATGTTGTTGCCGTAGTCGATAGTGGGGACCCCCATATGGTGGAATGCCAGCATTGCCCGAACGTGTTCGGCCATAGAGGCCCGGGCTGCCGCCTCTACCGCTGCGGGATCGGTGCGCTGGCGTTCATGCCATTGCGCCACGCTCCAGCCCAATGGCAAATAGCCGTTTAGCGGATCGTGAGCCGAGGTCTGGTCGGTCACGATATCCGGTCGCGGCCCACCGTGTTTCGCGCGCTCCACCAGCTGCGGCATAATTTCGGCGGCGTTACCCAGAAGCCCTACCGAGATAGCCTCACCGGCCCGGGTGGCTTTGTCGATAAGCGCCAGGGCTTCGTCCAGAGTGGTGACCTTATGGTCGAGATAGCGGGTACGCAGCCGGAAATCGATGCGCGATTCCTGACATTCGATAGCCAGTACGCAGGCCCCCGCCAGCACGCCGGCCAGCGGTTGGGCGCCGCCCATGCCGCCCAGACCGGCGGTCAGGATCCAGCGGCCGGTTAAATCGCCGCCGTAGTGCTGACGCCCGGCTTCGACAAAGGTTTCGAAGGTGCCCTGCACAATGCCCTGGGCGCCAATATAGATCCAGGAGCCCGCCGTCATCTGGCCGTACATCATCAGCCCGGCCCTGTCGAGTTCGTGGAAGTGGTCCCAGGTGGCCCAGTGGGGCACCAGGTTGGAGTTGGCGATCAGCACCCTGGGGGCATCGGCGTGGGTGCGGAAAACCCCGACCGGCTTGCCGGACTGCACCAGCAGCGTTTCATCGGCTTTCAGACGCTTTAGCGTCGCCAGAATCTGTTCAAAGCACTCAGGGTTCCGGGCCGCCTTGCCGATACCGCCGTACACCACCAGATCCTCCGGGCATTCGGCCACATCGGGATTCAGGTTGTTCTGAATCATGCGGTATGCCGCCTCGATCAGCCAGTTTTCACAGTGCAGTTCAGTGCCGTGAGGCGCTCTGATTTCGCGATTCATCGTCGCGTTCCGGGAGTCAGACATGGGGTTATCCTTCGGTTACGGTGGGCAGAATGGCGGTAATAACGTCAGGCCAGGCGCTGCGGCTGGCCCACTGGCGCATCACATCAAGCTCTGGCGCCAGCAGGCGATCCTGTTCCAGGAAAGGCACCTGATGGCGGATGGCGGCCAGCTCCGTTTCCAGTAGCGCCGAGCTCTGGAGCGGGCGGTGGAAGTCGATGCCCTGGGCGGCGGCCATGGCTTCAATACCGACCACTGCCGCGCTGTTAAAACACATCTCGCCCAGACGGCGCGCGGCCCAGGTTGCCATCGAGACGTGATCTTCCTGGTTGGCGGAGGTGGGCAGGCTGTCCACGCTGCCGGGATGAGCCAGAGATTTATTCTCTGATGCCAGTGCGGCGGCGGTGACCTGGGCAATCATAAAGCCGGAATTGACGCCGCCGTCGTTAACCAGAAACGGCGGCAGCCCGGAAAGCGCGCTGTCCAGCAGCAGCGCCAGCCGCCGTTCGGAGATAGCGCCGACTTCCGCCACCGCCAGGGCGATAATGTCCGCGGCAAAGGCGACAGGCTCGGCGTGGAAGTTACCACCGGAGATAACATCATCATCGTCGCTGAATACCAGCGGATTGTCTGACGCCGCATTGGCTTCGGTTTGCAGGACTCCGGCGGCGTGGCGCAGGTTATCCAGGCAGGCGCCCATCACCTGAGGGATACAGCGAATGGAGTAGGGGTCCTGCACCCGACCGCAGTTGGCGTGGGACGTGAGGATTTCGCTGCCGGTCAGCAGCGAAGAGACGACCTGCGCCACCGCAATCTGGCCGCGCTGGCCGCGGGCCTGGTGAATGCGGACATCGAACGGGCGTATCGAACCTTTGATTGCCTCCAGCGACAGCGCGCCGGAAACCAGCGCGGCGGCAAACAGGTTTTCAGCTTCGAACAGCCCGCGCAGGGCCAGCGCTGTTGAAACCTGAGTGCCGTTCAGCAGCGCCAGCCCCTCTTTCGGACCGGGTTCCAGCGGGTTCAGACCGACTCTGGCCAGCGCTTCCCGGGCGGGAACAATTCGCCCGTTATCCCGCACATCACCGACTCCCAGTAGCATCAGCGACAGATGGGCCAGCGGCGCCAGATCGCCGGAGGCGCCCACGGAGCCTTTTTCCGGGATGCAGGGCATGATTCCCGCGTTATACAGGGCGATCAGGGCTTCAATCAATGCAGGCCGTACGCCGGAATGGCCCCGGGCCAGACTGATAATTTTGGTGGCCATCACCAGCCGCGTGACGTTATCCGGCAGTAGTGCCCCCAGTCCGACGCTGTGCGACAGAATCAGATTGCGCTGTAGCTCGGCCAGTCGTTCGTGGGGGATGGTGGTCTGGGCCAGTTTGCCGAAGCCGGTATTGATGCCGTAAACCACCCGCCCGGCATCGACAATCTCGTCGACCGTGCGTCGGGCGGCATTGACGGCGCTCCAGGCGCTGTCGGCAAGCGTCAGCGTGACGTTACCGTGGTAGATCGCTTTCAGGGTTGCCAGACTGACTTCTCCGGGCGTCAGGCGGCATTCGACAGATGACATAATCACTCCTGTGTTGAGACAAGGTGTATTGCCCCTCCTGCGGGCGGTTATTTTTGAGTCAAGCATATTTGTATTATCTTGTCTATACAACCAGGCGGGAACGGGATCACAGTGACAAATTTTGTCGTGAAAAGTCGGGTATCAGTGGGTAAATGACGTGAAGAGACGAGTCTGTCGCGGTGTCAGATGTCTATACATCCTGGTGGGTAGCCAGTACACTAGCGTTATATTCTGCATCAGGGTAAGCCAATGACCAGCCAGTCCGCCGTTTCTCAGTTAGCCAGCGCTATGGGCCAGCAGCCCGCCCCCATCTATCTTCGGGTGAAGCAGGCGATTATTACCCAGATTCGCGCCGGCCACTGGCAGCCGCATCAGCGTATTCCTTCGGAAAGCGAACTGGTTAATGAGCTGGGGGTCAGTCGCATGACCATTAATCGCGCCCTGCGTGAACTGACCAGCGAAGGTTATCTGGTGCGCATGCAGGGCGTGGGTACCTTTGTGGCGGAAAGCAAAGGCTATACGGCGATGCTGGAAGTGCACAATATTGCTGAAGAGATCGCCCTGCGCGGCCATGAGCACACCAGTCGGTTGCTGACGCTGGAAGAAATACAGGCAGACGGCGAGCGGCTGACCATGCCGGGCGTCGCGCAAGGTCAGCCCCTGTTTCATTCGCAGATTGTGCATTACGAAGACGGTATTCCGGTTCAGTTGGAAGACCGGCTGGTGAATCCCATTATGGCGCCCGATTACCTGAAGCAGGATTATCAGGTCATCACGCCCTATACCTACCTGATGCAGGTGGCGCCGCTTTCCGCCGGGGAACATGTGGTGGAAGCGGTGATGCCCGATGCCTTCCAGCAGAAGACGCTGATGATTGATGCCCGGGAGCCCTGCCTGCTGGTGCGCCGCCAGACATGGAGCGGCAACCATGCGGTGACCGGCGCCCGTCTGCTCTATCCCGGCACCCGCTATAAGCTGTTAGGCAAGTTTCGCGGTCATAACTGATTTTTAGCGTATGCCGTTATGATGGATTTAATCTATTCATTCTTCCCGCTTTCTTGAGCGATATTTCAGTGTTGCGCTGGATATTGCTGCGGCCAACTCTGAAAGAAAAAACGATGGCGTGTAAGTACAACCTTCAGATAGAGATGAGCTGAATGTCATTGCTGTGATTTTGAGCCACTTTTTTTCATTTTTTTCGTTATATATTTTTTTATATATCGATCATTTTTCAGGACGAAGAGCAACGATGCCGGTTACGCGACGGAGATTGATTCAGGGAGTGGCTGCGACTGCGTTGATGCGCGGCATGCCTGCTTTTGCCGCAGAGCCTGCTACTTTTTCCGTTGGTGGAATACCCGCTCCTCACGAAATTCGTCGGGTTATGGGGGCTGGCGGGCCTGCGGATATGCTGTTGTTGGCCGCAGCGCCAGAGAAGCTGATCGGTTTCTCTTCCTTTGATTTCAGCCTGAATCAGGATGGACTCCTGCCGCAGAGGATCGCACGGCTGCCGAAATATGGACGGCTCGCCGGACAGGCCAGCACGCTTCCGCTGGAAAAACTGCTGTCGCTGAGTCCGGATCTGATTGTTGACTGCGGTAACGCCGATGAGACCTGGCGTTCACAGGCCAGGCGTATTGGCAGTCAGACGCATATTCCATGGCTGTTGATTAATGGTGAACTCCGCCGGACCCCGGAGCAGTTACAGGCAATAGGGCAGATACTGGGCACTGAATTTCGTACCACGGCACAAGTGGCGCTGGCTCGCCAGTTTATCCAGGACGCGCTGGCCTTTTCCCGTACCTCCGGCGCCAGGGTACGCTTCTATGCCGCTCGCGGTATCCGTGGGCTTCAGACGGGATTGCGGGGTTCCCTGCATACTGAAGCTGCCGAATTGCTTGGACTGGAGAATGTTGCCCGGGTAAATGGACGTAGCGGTTTGACTCAGGTATCGATGGAAAATCTTCTGGAATGGCAGCCCGATATCATTCTGGTGCAGGAAGCAGCGACCCTGCACAGCCTGACCCGCGATCTGGTCTGGCAGGGCGTGAAGGCGGTGGCCAGAAAGCGCATTCTGTTTCTGAGTGGTTTGCCTTTCGGTTGGCTGGATGCGCCGCCAGGCATTAATCGCTTGCTGGGACTACGCCGGTTGCATGGCTGGCTGGATGCATCCGTCCGCCGGGGATTTGAACAGGATATGATGCGCTTTGCGGCGCTGTTCTGGCATACCCGGCTCAGCAAGGCGCAGTATCACAATCTGGTTGATCCCCGATGAAACCCTCGACGCAGCTGTTTCTTATTGGCGTATTGATTGTGGGTTGCGTTGCGCTGGCGGCCATGTCCGGTGCTTACCCTCTGAGTTTCCGGCGGCTGGCTGCGGTGTTGCTCAATGAGGATGGGGTTCCCGACCGCGAGCGCTTTATGTTCTGGTATATACGCCTGCCGCGCATTGCCTCGGCGTTACTGATTGGCGCTGGGTTGGCAGGAGCAGGTGCCACCTACCAGGGAATCTTTCGTAACCCGCTGGTATCACCGGATATTCTTGGCGTTTCTGCTGGCGCGGGATTGGGCGCCTGTATTGCCATAAGTGCGGGCCTGTCGATGGAATTTATTCAACTGCTGGCGTTTAGCGGTGGCTTGATCGTGGTGTTCGGCGTCTGGCTGATTTCCCGCCTGATAACGCGCCGCGATCCGGTGTTAAGCCTGGTGCTGATCGGGATTGCATTGGGCACTTTGTGTGCCGCCGGGATCTCGCTAATCAAGACGCTTGCCGATCCCTATACCCAATTGCCGTCTATTACCTTCTGGCTGATGGGAGGACTGTCGGGCATGACGCTAACCGATCTTGGATTTTGCGCACCGGTGATACTGATGGGGTCCGCGCCCTTACTGTTGTTGCGCTGGCGTATGAACCTGCTGACGCTGTCTGATGAAGAGGCGCTATCCCTGGGGATAAACGTTAGCAGGCTGCGTTTTGGGTTGATTGTTTGCGCCACCCTGATCACTGCCAGCGCGGTGGCCGTTGCGGGAGTTATTGGCTGGATTGGTCTGATTGTGCCACATATCGCCCGGTTGATGACGGGGGGTAATTATCAGCGACTGCTGCCGGTCGCCATGGGATGTGGGGCAATTTTGCTGTTATTAACTGACACTCTGGCCCGAACCCTGAACGATGTGGAAATCCCTCTGGGTATCGTAACGGCATTTTTAGGAGCGCCTTTTTTCCTTCTATTGCTGACCCGCAGAGTACATCGCTAAAAATACCTGGCGTAACGGAGATCGTTTTATGCTTATTGATCATATTGATTTTGCAGAACTTTACCGCCAGCAGATGCGGCTGGCGCAGCGTACCGAAAAAACACCTGAGCACTGGGATCTGCGGGCGGAGAAAATGGCGACCCGGAGTGATGCACCGGAAAATAGCTATCTGCAACAGCTGCTGGCGAAGATCGATCTGCACGGCGCGCAGACACTATTTGATATGGGGTGTGGGCCGGGAACGGTGGCGCTTGAGCTGGCAGACAAGCTGCGCGAAGTTTATGGCGTGGATTACAGTCCGGGGATGCTGGCGGTCGCCGCCAGGCGTGCGCAGGAGAGGGCGATTAAGAACGTTCACTGGGTAAAGCGGGCCTGGGAAGACCCCTGGGATGATTTGCCACAGTGCGATATTGCGGTGGCTTCCCGCTCGACGCTGGTCGCCGATATCCGGCAGGCCATGGTTCGCCTTAACCGCATGGCACGCTTAAGAGTGTACTCCACCCATATGGCCAGTAGCTCGTTCGTTCCACCGTCGATTCTACGGGCGCTGGGGCGTGAGGTTGTAGAACTCCCGGATTATATCTATGCCCTGAACGTGCTCTATCAGATGGGGATACAGGCCCGGGTCGATTTTATTCGTGGTCAGTGTGAATACCGCCAGGATACCAGCACTTTTGAGCTGTTTGAGGAGAATATGCGCTGGCACCTGGGGGGGCTGGACGATGATGAGCGTCAGCGTCTGTATCGCTGGTACCAGCGATATGACGCCAGCGCGCTGGCGCCTGCGCGCCGCGACTGGGCGCTCATATACTGGGACAGCGTACCAGAGGAGAGGCTCAGATGATCTTCATCCCTCAGGCACTTACCGATGCCTGGTTGCAGGAAGATATCTACGGTGGGGATGTGACTACCCGGGCCCTGGGTATTGGCGATATTCCCGGCCGGATAATCTTTTGCCACCGTAAAGGCGGCTGTGTCAGCGGTATTGTCGCGGGCAGGCAGATGCTATGTGCCCTGGGGCTGTCGGTTACGACGCTTGCCTGTGACGGCGAGCGGGTAGCTCCGGGTCAGGCGCTGCTGACAGCCAGTGGTTGTGCCGCGGCGCTACATCAGGGCTGGAAGGCGGTGCAGAACGTGCTGGAGTGGAGCTGCGGCGTTTCCGGCTATCTGTCTGACATGCTCGCGGTGCTGCGTCAGCGTCACCCAGACGGCCATATTGCCTGCACCCGGAAGGCGATTCCCGGTACTAAATTGTTGGCAACTCAGGCTGTTATCGCCGCCGGTGGATTGATTCACCGGGCCGGCTGCGCGGAAACAGTGTTGCTGTTCGCTAATCATCGGCGCTTTCTGGCGAATAACCAGGCGTGGCGGGATATCGTCGATCGCCTGCGGCGTGCGGCGCCGGAGAAAAAAATCGTCGTAGAGGCGGATACTCCGGATGAAGCCATGGCTGCGCTGGCGGCGGCGCCCGACCTTATCCAGCTCGATAAATTTACCCCCGACCAGGCCTTGCAGGTAGCGAAACAGGCCGCGATGACTGCCCCCGATTGTTCGCTGGCTCTGACCGGCGGCATAACGTCTGCCTCGCTACCGGAATATCTCGATTGCGGCATCAGGCTGTTTGTGACCTCTGCACCTTATTACGCCACACCGGCGGATATTGGGGTCAGATTGATTCCGGAAAACTCTACCCAATGATCCCTATAATATGGAAACAGAAAAATGGAATTCTCAAGAAGCTGTCTTTATTCGGCGTTATCGCTCGTTTGCGCGTCTGATGGCCTCGCTACAGAAACGATGACCGTCTGGCCAAACCCTGCTGCTGCGACCTCCACCATTCTGGACAGGAACACCCTGATAGCGCTGGATAAAGAGAATGTGGCACAGGCGCTGAGTGTCGTGCCCGGTGTGATCCTTCAGAAAAACGGTGATCGTAACGAATTACAGGTTAAGGTGCGCGGTTTTGATAGTCGTCAGGTACCGATAATTCGCTGGCTGACCTGAAGCGTAAGTCTGGTAGCTATAGCCACTATTCTGACTACAGTAACGGTGTAGGTTTGCAACTTGCCACGGATGTGTGGTTCGGGGATTTACTCGCCTTGGTTCTGAAGAAAAATAAGCCCGCCGATGGACAGTTCTCTTTGCCTGCTGGTGAATAGTCCGGCAGTGATATAAGTTGAGTTATTTTTATAACTCCCTCATCACCCGCGCAAAGTCGCGGGCCGCCTGCTGTTCCAGCGGATGCGTTCTATCCTGAATCACTGCCCTGCCTGCGACCCAGACGTGGCGGATAGTGCTGCTGTCGCCTGCAAACAGCCAGCGGTTTATCATATGCGCTTCGGGGCAGGCGCCCAGCCAGGCGTCGTCGTCCAGTAGCAGCCAGTCGGCGCGCAGGCCGGGAGCCAGACGGCCGCCGCGAATGCCGCAGGCCTGAGCACCGCCGCTTGCCGCCTGCGACAGCAGCAGATTCCCGACCATGGGCTGCGCCCGGGTCGCCAGCCGGTTGCGTTGCCTGTCGCGCAGGCGCTGCCCGTATTCCAGCCAGCGCAGCTCTTCCAGCACGCTCAGCGAGACGTGGCTGTCCGAACCAATGCCCCAACGCCCGCCGTGGCGCAGGTAGTTGGTGGCGGGAAACAGACCGTCTCCCAGGCTGGCTTCGGTAGTGGGACACAGGCCAGCAATCGCGCCGCTGTGGGCCAGGGCTGCGGTTTCCTGCCCGGTTAGGTGAGTGGCATGCACCAGGCACCAGCGCTCATCCACCGGCGCATGGTCCAGCAGCCAGGCCACCGGCGTCTGACCTGACCAGGCCAGACAGTCCCGCACCTCTTTTTCCTGCTCTGCGATATGAATATGCACCGGGAGATGCGACCCGGCGCTGCCCAGCACCTCATCGATCTGCCGCTCGCTAACGGCGCGCAGCGAATGAAAACAGATACCGTGGTTGATGAGCCGCTCGTCGCGGATGGCCGCCGCAAGCCGTGTCTGAAGCTGAAGATAGTCGTCGGTCGAGTGAATAAAGCGGCGCTGACCGGCTTCCGGCGACCGTTCGTCAAAGCCGGACCAGCTATAGAGCGCGGGCAGCAGCGTCATACCAATACCGCTCTCCCGCGCCGCATGGATAAGCTGCCACAGCATATCGTCACCGGCGTAGTGGGTGCCGTCCGGCGCGTGGTGCAGATAGTGAAACTCTGCGACCTGGGTATAGCCCCCTTTCAGCATCGCGATATAGAGATAGCGGGCGATGATGCCCACCTGTTCCGGCGTCATGGCGCCGAGCAATTGATACATCCGGTCGCGCCAGGTCCAGAAGCTGTCGCTGTCGTCAGCGGCGACTTCGGTCAGCCCGGCCATCGCCCGCTGGAAGGCGTGGGAATGCAGGTTAGCGAGGCCGGGAATCATGATCCCCGCAAGCCGGTGGGCGCCTTCCGGTTTGGCATTGGGGGCCAGGGTTTCGATATTGCCATCGTGATTAACCTCAATGGCTACATCGCTGGCCAACTGGTCATCCAGTAAGGCACGCTCCACAAAATATCGGGTCATGGTTGATCCTCGCTGTCGTAGTTGTATATACATATACATACACTATGACGCACTGTAAATCATCGAAGAGGCGATATGGCTGAACAATCCAGTAATGATTGCGACTCGCTCTGGAGCGGCGCGGACCTGGTCACCATGCGCGACGGCGCATGGAATATTATTCGCGATGGCTTTATCGCCGTGACGGCAGGAAGGATAGTCGCGATCGGCCCGGCGCAGGAGGCGGTCCGCTTCAATCCGACCCATCGCCACCGCTTTGCGGGGGGAATTGTGACGCCAGGGTTTATCGACTGCCATACCCATCTGGTGTTTGGCGGCGACCGCAGCGCCGAGTTTGAACAGCGGCTTAACGGCGTGAGCTATGCCGATATCGCGGCTCAGGGCGGCGGCATTCTTTCCACAGTGCGGGCCACCCGCGAAGCCAGCCTGGAAACCCTGGTTGAACTGGCCCGGGAGCGGCTGGCGCTATTGATGGCGGACGGCGTCACTACGGTGGAGATCAAGTCCGGATACGGCCTGGATAAACCGACCGAACTGCGTATGCTGCGGGCCGCGCGTTGTCTGGGGGAGCAGATGCCGGTGGAGGTGGTGACCACCTGCCTGGCGGCTCATGCGGTGCCGCCGGAATATCGTGACCATCCTGATGACTGGATTCAGGTGGTGTGCGACGAACTGTTGCCGGAAGCCCACGCCGCCGGTCTGGCCGATGCGGTGGATGCCTTCTGCGAGCATCTGGCCTTTTCCCCCGCCCAGGTGGCGCGGGTGTTTGAGGCGGCCCGCAAGCTGGAGCTACCGGTGAAGCTTCATGCCGAACAGCTTTCGGCGTTGGGCGGCGCGGAGCTTGCGGCACGCTATCAGGCGCTGTCTGCCGATCACCTGGAATATGCCACGGATGAAGATATTCGCGCGATGGCGGAGCACGGCACCGTAGCGGTACTGCTGCCCGGCGCCTTCTATCTGATGCGTGAAACGCAGCACCCTCCGGTGGCCGGTTTCCGGCAGCATAAGGTGCCGATGGCGCTGGCAAGCGATCTTAACCCTGGCACCTCTCCGGCGCTGTCGCTGCGGCTGATGCTCAATATGGGCTGTACCCTGTTTGGGCTGACGCCGGAAGAGGCTGTGGCGGGGGTGACTCTCAACGCCGCCCGGGCGCTCGGTCTTCAGGCAAGCCACGGCAGCCTGGAGCCGGGCAAAGTGGCGGACTTCGTGCACTGGAACATTACCGAGCCCGCCGGGCTGGTGTACTGGCTCGGCGGTACCCTGCCGTGCGAGGTGGTCTACAGAGGAGAACTGCGATGATGGCGTATGATTTTCACCAGGGCAGCGCACCGCTGCTGGTCAGCATTCCCCATGCCGGAACCCGTTTGACGCCGGAAGCGGAGCAGGGGCTTAGCCCCGAAGCGCTGCCCCTGCCGGATACCGACTGGCATATCCCTGAACTCTATGATTTTGCCGCCGGGCTGGGAGCCAGCATTATTCGCGGGCACTATTCGCGTTTTGTGGTCGATCTTAACCGGGCGCCGGACGACACACCGCTCTACGCCAGCGCCACCACCGGGCTGTTCCCTCAGACGCTGTTCGACGGCACGCTCGCCTGGAAAGCAGGAAAGGAGCCGGATGATGCCTGTCGCCAGCGCTGGCTGGCGGAGATCTGGCAGCCTTATCATCAGAAACTCCAGGCAGAGCTGGCGCGCATCAGGCAGCAGCACGGCTATGTGGTGCTTTACGATGCCCACTCTATTGCTTCGATGATCCCCCGCCTGTTCGACGGCGCGCTGCCCGATATTAATTTGGGCACCAACGACGGCAGGAGCTGCCCGCCTGCCATGGCGCAGGCGATGGTTGAATTGTGCGAGTCATACCCGCAGTACCGCTATGTCCTGAATGGTCGCTTTAAGGGCGGCTATATCACTCGCCAGTACGGCTCCCCGGCTCGACGTCAGTATGCGGTGCAGGTCGAACTGGCGCAGTGCAACTATATGCGCGAAAGCCATCCTTTCAACCTGGTCGATGACAAGGCAAAGGCGCTGAAGCCATTGCTCCGCGCCTTTCTTGAAAGGCTGGCGAACGGCGGGGATTTTGGGGCATAGTCGTTCAGGGGAGACGGGTTTGCTCCGGCAACCGGCGCCGGTCAAAACGTCGCAGGCTGTAGTAGAGAATGGCGGTAAAGAACCAGCCGATAATCCACGAGATATCGTTACCGCCAAACAGCCAGGTCAGCCCTCCCTGCCAGAACGCGTTAGCGACAAACGGCACCTGAATCGCCAGTCCCAGCAGATAAACCGCAATACCATAACCATTCCAGCGTCCGTAGCGGCCATGGGGGGCGCTCAGGGCCGGAATGTCTACCTTGCCTCTGGAAATCAGGTAGTAATCCGTCAGGCTCATGGCGCTCCAGGGAATAAAACAGGCCAGCAGTAACAGCAGAAAATGGGTGAAGCTTTTCAGGAAGTCAGGCTCGCTGAGCAGCGCAATAGCACAGGAAAGGCCGACCATCGTCACCACAAACAGCGTGCGCGTTCTCTGGCCGATGGCGGTGGTCTTGCGAAAGCCGCAGACGATGGTGGTGAGCGACATAAAGCTGCCATAGGCGTTCATGGTGGTGAAGGTTATCTTGCCGAAACAGATGGCGAAATAGATGACCATCGCCATGGCGCCGCTGTTACCCAGGCCAACGATATAGCTGACTTCATTGCCGGAAAAGGCGCTACCGGCAATGGCGGCGGCGAACACTCCCAGCGTCATGGAAGCCTGGGTACCGAGCACCGTGCCGCAAAAGGCGGCGCTAAAGACGGAGCGAGCCGAAACGGTATGGGGCAGATAGCGGGAGTAGTCAGAAACATAGGGGCAGAAGGCCAGCTGCCAGGAGGCGGAAAGCGACACCGCCAGCAAAAAGGAAGACAGCGTGAAGTGGCGATTGTGCAGCAGCGTGGCGACATCGTTGGACAGCAGCAGCGTCACAAACAGCCAGGCGAAAGCCAGAATCCCCATAACGCTCGCCAGTTTGCCCAGCTTATGAATCACCCGGTAGCCCAGAATCGCCACCACGATGATGATGGCGCTGAACAGCATCATGCCGGTGCTGTTGCCCACGTGCAGCAGTTGCGCCATCGCCTGTCCGGCCAGCACCGTGCCGCTCGCCGAAAAGCCGATGTACATCAGGCAGGCCAGCACCAGCGGGATCACCGCGCCATAAACGCCAAACTGCACCCGGCTGATAATCATCTGCGGCATGCCGAAGCGTGGTCCCTGAATGGCGTGCAGCGCCATCACAGCGGCCCCCAGAATCTGGCCGGTCAACAGACCCACCAGCGACCAGACCACATCGCCCCCCAGCACTACCGTCAGCGCGCCGGTGACGATGGCCGTGATTTGCAGATTGCCGCCAAACCACAGGGTAAACTGGCTGAAAGGGTGGCCGTGACGCTCCGTATGGGGAATGTAGTCGATAGACCGGAACTCCCTCAGCGAGACCCCCGGCGCGTTGGTTGTTTGAGTATGGATCGATGGGGAAGACATAGGTTCTCCTTGCCAGGATGAGTTGCGCCAGTGGCGGCGGGAAGATGACAGGCAGAACGTCGCAATCTGCGAATGACTATGGTTGTATATACAAGATCGAAAAACAGACTGTCACAGCCAGGGGGAATTGGCAAGTCACTGAGTCATATTAAAAATTTATTTAACGGGCGGATTGGATAACGTGGGGGAATGTAACGGAAAGGGCTCGCGCCGGGCGTACTGCCCGGCGGCGGGATTATTTCTGGTACTGCCGATCGGTGACCTGCTCAAGCCAGGTCACCGGTGAACCATCCACCGACTCGGCAATGGCGATATGGGTCATGGCGTTATCCGGCGTGGCGCCGTGCCAGTGTTTTACCTTTTCAGGGATCCAGACGATATCGCCCTGGTTCATCTCTTCAATGGCTTCGCCTTCGCACTGAATCCACCCTTTGCCGTGGGTGACAATCAACGTCTGGCCCAGTGGGTGGGTGTGCCAGGCGGTACGGGCGCCGGGTTCAAAGGTGACGGTTGCGCCGCCCACTTTTGCGGGCTCTGTGGCCTGGAACGGGGAATCGATACGCACCCGGCCAGTAAAGCAGTTTTCCGGTCCCTGAACGGAGGGGGTTGAGGCGTTGCGGATAATTTTCATGGCAGGTTCTCCATTGGTGAATTGCTGATGGAATAAGCGTAACAGGAGTGGCTCAGGTTGATTAGCGGGCAAAATGTGAATGGACTCATGAGCTAAGCTCATAACTGAGCATATACTGGGGGATAAGATCTTACCGGAGCGCCCTTTTGCTTAAAGAGAATTTTAACGACCTGATTGCCTTTCTGGTGGTGGCCAGAGAGCGCAGTTTCACCCGCGCCGCCGCCAGGTTGGGGCTTTCCCAGTCGGCGCTCAGCCATTCGATGCGCGCGCTGGAAGAGCGAATGGGCATTCGTCTGTTGACCCGTACCACCCGCAGCGTCTCGCCTACTGAAGCCGGTGAACGGTTGCTGGAGCGTATTGGTCCGCACTTCAGCGAAATTGAGCTGGAGCTCAGTCTGTTAAAGGAGTTGCGTGATCGGCCTGCGGGCAATATTCGTATCACTGCCGGTGAGCACGCCGTCGATACCGTGCTCTGGCCGGTGTTGCAGGGCTTTATGACCCAGTGGCCGGATATTCATGTGGAAGTCACCGTAGATAATACGCTGATGGATATTGTCAGCCACCGCTTTGACGCCGGTATCCGGCTGGGCGAACAGGTGGCGAAGGATATGGTGGCGGTTCCCGTCAGCCCGCCGATGCGCATGGCGGTGGTAGGGTCGCCCGACTGGTTTGCCCACCATGCGCCGCCGCAGATCCCGGCGGATCTTCAGCACCATCGCTGTGTGAATATGCGCCTGCCGACCCTGGGGGGGATGCTGCCGTGGGAGTTTTCTGCCGACGGTAAAGAGCTGCGGGTCAGGGTGGAGGGGCAGTTGACCATTAACGACTTGCGCCACCGTATCGCCGCCGCCCGGGCGGGCTTAGGTCTGATTTATCTGCCGGAAAACTGCGTGGAGCAGGAGCTGAAGGAAGGGAGCCTGGTGCGGGTGCTGGAGTCCTGGTGTGAGCCATTCCCTGGCTACTACCTTTACTATCCCAGCCGCAGACAGCATACCCGGGCATTCTCCCTGCTGGTGGAGGCGCTGCGCTATCGTGAATGATAGCGCCGGGGAAGGTTACCGGCCGTCAGGAATGTCGGTGGAGGCCGCCTGTTTACGCTGGGTTTCAAAATCCGTAATGCGCTGGCGCAGCACGGCGATGGTGTTTTGCAGGGCTTTGGAGCCCAGCACCATACGCAACGGCGCTGGGTTGATGTCCACGCTTTCGATAATGCGTGCCGCCATGCGCTCTGGGCAGCCCGGCGCCAGGCCGTTGGCGGGATCCAGCATGCTCTGGAAAGCATGGGCGGGGCTGGTGTCGTATTCCGGCATCAGTTTAGCCACGCGGGCGCTGCCGTAGCGAAACTCGGTACGGGCGCCGCCGGGTTCTACCAGCGTCATACCAATGTCGAAGGGGGCCACTTCGTGCGCCACGGACTCCACAAAGCCTTCGATACCCCACTTGGTGGCGTGGTACAGCGAGTTGCCCGGAAAAGCCACCTGCCCGCCGTAAGAGGAGATCTGAATAATCCGCCCGCCGCCCTGCTGGCGCATATGGGGCAGGGCGCTGCGAATAAGCTGGATGGCGCCCGTCAGATTGGTCGCAATGATTTGCTGAATCTCATCATCGCTCAGCTCTTCGGCGGCGCCAAACAGGCCGTAACCGGCATTACTGATAACCACATCGATACGCCCGTGCTGACGCCAGGCATCATCGACGGTTCGACGCACGGCGGCGCTGTCCGTCATCTCCAGCAGCGGCGCGCTAAATGTTTTTGGCCAGTTTTCCAGCAGATCCTCTACTTTGCCGTGGCTGCGTACCGTACCGATCACGCGATCGCCTTTCTGTAACAGCTGCTGTGTCAGCGCGCGGCCAAAACCGCTACTCACGCCGGTAATGAACCAGGTTCGTTGCGTCATTATTTGTCTCCATCATTTGCGGCTGTAGCGGGGTCAGGCCTTTAGCGTGCCCATATCGATAACAAAGCGGTACTTCACATCGCTCTTTTCCATACGTTCGAAGGCGTGGTTAATATTCTGGATATCAATCATTTCCACGTCCGCAGTAATGCCGTGCTCGCCGCAGAAATCCAGCATCTCCTGAGTTTCTGCAATGCCGCCGATGCAGGAACCCGATACGGTACGGCGCCCCAGAATCAGGGGAAGGGTGCTTACCGGAGGCGTAACATCGCCCAGCAGGCCAACGAACACCAGCGTGCCGTCAAGGGTCAGGGTTGGCATGTAGGGATTGATATCGTGTTCGTAAGGCACGGTATCGATAATTAAATCGAAGGTGCTCTTTACGGTTTCCATCTGCTCCGGCCGGGTGGAGAGGATGACGTGGTGCGCGCCAAGACGGCGGGCATCGGCCTCTTTACCGGGGGAGCGGGTAAACAGCGTTACCTCGGCGCCCATCGCATGAGCCAGTTTCAGCGCCATATGGCCCAGACCACCCAGGCCGATCACGGCGACCTTGCTGCCTTTGGTGACCTTCCAGTGGCGCAGGGGGGACCAGGTGGTGATCCCGGCGCACAGCAGTGGCGCGGCGCCTTTCAGATCCATGCCCTCTGGCATGCGCAGGACAAAATCCTCGCTTACGGTGATGGACTGCGAATAACCGCCGTAGGTCGTCTGGCTGTCAAAGCGATCCCGGCCGTTATAGGTCTGGATATTGCCCTCTTCGCAGTACTGCTCCAGGCCGTGGCTGCAGGGGGAACATTCGCGGCAGGAGTCCACCATGCAGCCGACACCCATCAGCTCACCGGCTTTAAACTTACTGGCTTTGTCGCCGGCGGCCGTGATGCGACCGATAATTTCGTGACCTGGCACCAGCGGGAACTGACTGAATCCCCAGTCATCACGGGCCTGGTGCAGGTCGGAATGGCATACGCCGCAGTAGAGAATTTCAATCTCGACGTCGTCCGGGCGCATTGCGCGGCGCTCGAAGGTCCAGGGCGCCAGAGGTGTGGTAGCGTTTTGCGCGGCATAACCTAAAACTTTCATGAATACGCTCCTGAGCTTGTTGGTGTGGATGAGGCTTAGAGGGGCGATGGCCGGGGGATGTGAGGGGAGAGGTTTGTTTTTCCGGCCACGGCGACAATCACTATAGACCATGGACAGACGAGCCACTACAGACGATAACGATATGCTGTTATGAATCCGATGCATTAATGAGTAACCCGCAAGAGTCGTAACGCCAGAGCCTGGCGTATGACATCTTTGCCAGGCAGAGGGTTAAGGCGGTAGCGCTTGAATAGCAAAAGAGGTTAAAACCCTGCCAGCACAATCTTCCCGCGCGCTTTACCGCTTTCGATTAACGCGTGGGCCTTGCGCAGGTTCTGCGCGTTGATTTGGCCGTAGTGGTCACCCAGGGTGGAACGCAGGGTGCCGTTATCAATCAGGCGGCTGACGTTTTCCAGAATTTCATGCTGACGTTGCATATCCTCGGTCTGAAAGATAGCGCGGGTAAACATCAGCTCCCAGTGCAGTGAAACGGCCTTGCGTTTCAGCGGCATCACATCAAGCACTTCCGGATCGTCGATGACCCCCATCCGCCCCTGGGGCGCCAGCGCTTCTACAATCTGAGGGAAGTGCTTATCGGTATGGGTCAGGCTGGCCACGTAACGTACCTGGTCGATGCCGATTTTTTTCAGCTCTTCGGCCAACGGACGGCTGTGATCGATAACATGATGAGCGCCCAGGGATTTCACCCATTCGGCGGTTTCCGGCCGCGAGGCGGTACCGATCACGGTCAGCGACGTAAGCTGGCGCGCCAGTTGGGTCATGATAGAGCCCACACCGCCGCCCGCACCGACAATCAGCAGCGCCGCATCTTCTTTTTCGCCCACCTGCAGGCGGTCAAATAGCAGTTCCCAGGCGGTGAGGGAGGTTAACGGCAGCGCCGCGGCATCGGCATCGCCCAGGGAGCGCGGCTTATGTCCCGCGATACGTTCATCCACCAGGCCATATTCGGCATAGGCGCCGGGCCGCACAATAGAGCCTGCGTAAAACACTTCATCGCCGGGTTGAAACAGCGTCACGCTTTCACCCACGGCTTCCACTTCGCCAACGGCATCCCAACCCAGAATGCGCGGCGTATCGGTCGGCGCGCCGTTGCGGACTTTGGTATCCACCGGGTTAACGGAGATGGCGCGGATTTTAACCAGCAGATCGTGGGCGCCGGGCTGCGGTTTGGGCAGCTCGGTTTCATACAGCGACTGGGGGTCGGTAATGGGTAAACCGTTCTGGCTGTAGACAATGGCTTTCATAACGCTTCCTTATAAAGTGGTGAATAAACGGCGCCCACGGTGCCGCGTTGCTAAAAAACAGGGTAGCCGCCGCGCTATCAGCGAAAAACGGCAGATAAAGAGCAGGACTTTCACTCTTGCAGTGAAAATCATTTACAGTGTTAGCCGTCGCTTCTAAGTATTGGGGGTACCGGATGATTCGTCTGGAAGATATCAGGCTGTTTGTTCGCTCCGCCGCGCTGGGCAGTTTTTCCAACGCGGCGCGCGAAGCCAATCTGCTGCCTGGCCAGGTGAGCGCGGCGGTGCAGCGCCTGGAGCGGGAACTGGATAAGCGGCTGTTCGCCCGTTCCACCCGCAGCCTGAGGCTGACGGCGGAAGGGGAAAGGTATCTGCCCTATGCGCTGGAGATGCTGGAGGTCGTCCAGGCGGGCGCGGAAAGTTTGCACAGCGGCGATGAAGCCTTCAGCGGCGAATTGAAAATCTCCGTCCCTTCCGATACCGGCCGCAATGTGCTGCTGGCGGCGATTACCGCGTTTTGTGAACAGCACCCTAAGCTCACGCTGCGGCTGGCGCTTTCCGACAGGATAAGCGATGTGTTTCGCGATCCGGTGGATGTGGCAATCCGCTATGGCGTGCTGGATGACAGCAGCTATGTGGCTCTGCCGCTGGCGCAAGATAATCGTCGGGTGCTGGCGGCTTCGCCGGACTATCTGGCGCGTTACGGCAGGCCGGAAAGTCTGGACGCTCTGGCCAGTCACCACTGCATTCTGTTTACCATCAACGGTCATGCGTGGGATCGCTGGCCGTTTGATACCGAAGAGGGGCCGAGGGAGTTAAAAATTCACGGCAGACTGATTAGCGACGACGCCGATGTGGCCCGGCGCTGGGCGGTGGCAGGTATGGGGATTGTCTATAAATCGTGGATCGATCTCTATCCGGATATCGCCGCCGGCAGGCTGGAGATATTGCTGCCGCAGATTCCGGGCCAGGCGGCGCCCCTGAACTTTATCTGCCCCCACCGGCGTCAGTTTTCTCCGGCCATTCGCGGGCTTTACCGCCAGTTGCAGCAGGCGCTAAGCGAAATGACCGGGCGGCGGTAGCGCCACCCGGGACATCATCAGAACCGGTAGTTGGCGGTAACGCTGAAGTTGCGCGGCGCGCCGTAAACCACGGAGCGGCTGACGCTGGTGTCGTAGGCCTCATCGAACAGGTTATTCAGATTAGCCTGTAGCGACAGGTTTTTATTCACCTGATAGCGGGCGAACAGATCGACCAGCGCATAGCTGCCCTGCTTCGCGCGCCAGGTGCCGTCCGGGGTGGCGACATCCTGATACGTGCCATTCTGCCAGTTCACGCCGCCGCCAACGGTCAGGGCCTGAAGCGCAGGCAGGCGGTAGCTGGTGAACAGCTTCAGCGAGGTGCGCGGCAGCTCTGGATTGATCGCCTTATCGTCGCCATCCTCGGCCAGATAGCGGGTGGCGCCAAAAGTCATCTGCCAGTTGTCGGTCAGCGCGCCGTTCACTTCCAGCTCAACCCCTTTACTGACGGTACCGTTTACGCTCCGGTATGCGGTTTCGGTGGTGCCGGGGATAATCTGGTTGGTGGTCTGGGCCACGTTATCCTGCTCGATACGGAACACCGCCAGCGAGGTGGTCAGACGGCTGTTCATCCAGTCGGACTTCACGCCCAGCTCGTAGTTTTCACCGGTGGTGGGCGACAGATACTTGCCGTTAATATCCCGGTAGCTCTGGGGCTGGAAGATGGAGGTATAGCTGGCGTAGGTCGACCAGTTATCGTTGATGTCATACACCAGCCCGGCGTAAGGCGTGGTGCGGTTCTGCTCCATATGCTGGGTCAGCCCGTCGATGCTCCATTTGGTGTAGCGGGCGCCCAGAATCAGGTACAGCGGGTCCGCCAGCGAGATACGGGTCGATGTATAGGCCGATTTAATGTGGATGGTGTCATCCTGCGCCACGTCCATCGGGCCCCAGTCGGTTTCCGGGAAGTGCGCGGTGCCGTTCCAGACGTTGCCCACCTCTTCGGCGGAGACATTGGCCCAGGCGTTCAGGTAACGGTTATTCTGCTTGCTGTAGCTGGTGCCGACCATCAACTGATGCTGACGGCCAAACAGCTCATAATTGCCGCTGGCGAACAGATCGAGCGCATCGACTTTACGTTTTCCGGTGTTGTAACCGGTTCCGCCCACTACGGGGTAAGAGGGACCATAAGGGCTGACCAGATTGCCAGTGCTGCGATCGACCAGCGCGTCCAGGTACATCTGGCGGCTGTCGAGTTCCGTTTCGCTGTGGGTGCCGTTCAGGGTCACTTCCCAGTTGTTATCGAAGCGGTGGTTTAGGGTAGCGAAGACTTTCTTGAAGGTTTTGTCGTTATAGGCCCAGTCCGGCGCGGTGCTGCGGCTGCGGTCGAAATGGGTGGAGCCCCCATCGGTATACCAGCGCGGCAGGCCGCCCCAGGTTGGGCTATCGACATCGATCTGCTGGTATTCATAGCCCACAGAAAAGCGGGTGGCGTCGGTCAGGTCGGCATCCAGCACGCCGTAGAAGAACTTCTTCTCACTTGTGTAGCGATCCAGCCAGCTATCGTTATGCTGATAGCCCGCCACCATCCGACCGCGGATGCGCCCGTCGCTGGTCAGCGGCGTGGAAAGGTCAGCCACATAGCGCTGCTTGTTCCAGCTTCCATACTCCACAGAGATATCGCCGGTCGGCGTGCGGCTGTCGGCATGTTTACGCACCATATTGATGGCCGCCGAAGGGTTGCCGGTGCCGGTCATCAGCCCCGTGGCGCCACGCACTACCTCCACGCGTTCGAACAGCGCGGTATCGGACAGCGCATCTCCCAGATTCCAGCGCGATTCAAAGAAGGTGGGGATCCCGTCCACCATGTAGTTATCAATCAGAAAGCCGCGAGAATAATAGAGGCTACGCTCCGAATCCGACATGTTGGTGGTAATACCGGTGGTGTTGCTCAGGACATCCCCCAGCGAATTCAGTTGCTGATCCTGCATACGCTGTTTGCTGATAATACTGACCGACTGCGGAATATCGCGCTGGATCATCAGCATTTTAGTGCCCGCCGTGGTGGTCTTGACGCTGTAGTCCTGCTTATCGTCTGCCACGTTCGGTGTTGCACTGCTGTCGACGACCATCGTCTCTTCGGGTTCGGCCTGGGCCGCGAAGGTCGGAGAGAGTAGCGCCAGGCCAATACTGACGGCCAACAGCGAGGGGGTGGATGCTGCTCTGAATGGGGAAGGCATTGTGACTGGAATCCTTATTGTTATGGATGCTATCAGGCCCACACGAAGTCTCTGGTCTCGCTGGCGTGAGATCGGTAAGCCGAAAAAAAGAGACAATGAATAATTATGTGAATACAAGTGAGAAGTATACGCATTAGAGGTTGTGTGTAAATATGTCGTGGTATTTCGGCGTAAACAAGCGCTAATCCCTGTTGCGCCGTGCCCTCTACGATAAAATGCCCGGTGGCAGTAGGGGGATGAGATAATGATAAACGGCGGGTTATCGAATAAAAAAGGCCGCCGGAACTGGCGGCCCCGTGTGCTTAACGCACCATATTAAACAGCGACATGCTCTGCATGGACTGGAACACCATCATCGAGGCGCTCAGTGAGAACTCCGACATCTTCGATGCCGCCACCATGGTGACCATCGAGTTGGGGTCAGAACCCACGGTATCCTGCAGGCGGGTTTCCAGGTTGACCCGCTGGGTATCGGCGCTAAAGCCCAGGGCTTCCAGCTGTTGCAGGCTGGTACCCACTTCCGCCTGGATACGGCCCAGGTTGTCCACGCCTTTCTTAATAGAGACGTTCACCTCGTCCAGGGTTTTTTGCAGCGCTTCGCGATCCTCATCAGATTCCACTGGCTGCTTCAGCGCTGCAATAGCGCGATCCAACTGGACGATGATATCGTCGTCGGTGCCGCTCATAAAGACGTCGCTACCGGTATGGCCCACTTGCATTTCGGTACTGTCGGCCACGACCTGAGACATGGGAGTATCGCCGCCGGAATAGGCGCCGGTCTCTTTATCAAACGGCTGGGTGTTGGTCTTATAGCCAGAGAAGATATAGCGGCCATTGCTGTCTTTGCTATTGCCAATATCCATTATGTTATCGCGAATGCCCTGCAGTTCGGTCGCCAGAGCTTCGCGGTCGGCGTCGGAGTAAGAGCCGTTACCGCCTGCCACAATCTTTTCCGCCAGATTATTGGTCATCAGATTAGAGATCGCCGTCAGCGCGTTATTCTCCTGACCCAGCTTGTCCTGGGCGTAGGTACGCGCGGTGGTAAACTGATCGGCGCGGGACAGGCTGTTCTGCAGCGTCACGGCTTGGGAAGCAGCGGAGGGATCGTCAGACGGATTGAGCAGCATTTTGCCCGCCGCCAGACGCGTGTAGATATCGTTGCCTTTAACCATCGCATTCGACAGGCTTTCGATATTTTTCTGGTACATAAAATTAGTGCTTAGACGCATAGTCCTGGTCTCTCCTTGTCACGGCAGCCGTTATCGAATGCTCAGAATAGTGTCGAAAATGCTCACTGCGGTTTGCAGCACCTGGGCGTTGGCCTGGTAATACTGCTGGAACATCTGCAGGTTCACATACTCTTCATAGATGTCCACGCCGGCTACGGACTGTTGCTGGGTCTGTACTGCCGTGACCACTTTAGCGCTGGTTTGCAGGTTGCTTTTCAGCGAACTCATGGAAGAACCGACGTTGCTCACCAGGCTGGCGTAGGCTTCCGTCAGGGTCGCGTTACCGATCAGACGCTCATCGCGAATGGCGATCAGCGCTTTAATATTTTCGTTGTTACTTTCGTTGGTGGGATCGTCAGAGCTGGAAGCGGCAATCTGATCGCCGCTGGTGATGGCGACCTTCAGGCTACCGGCCGCGTTTTCCACCGGGTTCATGCGGAAGCTATCGCCCGGCTGAGGCGTACCGTTCGGCATCATGGAGATACCGTCGAACTCCAGCTCGCCGTTGTCGCCAATGGTTGGCGTGACCTTGCTGCCGTCAGCGCGTACTACTTCCCAGTCGTCCTGACCCGGGCCTTTAAAGGTGAGGGTGTATTCCTGGGCCTGTACTTCGCTGATGTTGGTCCAGCTAATGTCAAAGCTGGCGTCACCGGCGTTGTTGCGGTTGGCCTGCGCCACCGGATCTTTAAAGCTGAAGAGATCCTCGCCGCGATTACCGTTCAGATCGTAGCCATCGCGGTTCACTTCATTGAAGCGATTGGCCATCTGTAACGCCATCATGTTCAGGTCGTTGCGCGCCTGTACCAGGTCTTCGTTGCGGAACTTGAACAGGCCGCCGAGGTTGCCGTTGGTGATTTTGCTTTCGTCCAGACGGATGCTATTACCGGAAGCGTCAACGTAAGAGACGATGGTCTGCGCCGGATTTTCCGGCGAGGCGCTGGTTTCCAGCTTGTAGGAGCGATCGCCGTTAACCAGCGGCAGGCCGTTAGCCATCGAAACCGAAACGATGCCGGTGGTGGTGTTCTCTTCCACCCGGATATCGACCTGCTGGCTCAGCTGGTTCAGCAGCAGATCGCGCTGATCCAGCAGATCCGCCGGTACGCCGCCGGTCTGTGCCTGGATCTTGGATATCTCTTTATTGATATTCGCCAGCTGCTCGGTGGCGGTATTAATGTCCTTTACCGACTGTTCGATCAGCGTGTTGGTGCTCTTTTCCAGTCCGTTCAGCGTGTTGCTGTAGCTCTGGTACTGGTAGCTGATGGACTGCATATTCGACAGCGTTTCCTGACGTTCGGCAGCCCCCACCGGATCCTTCGAAATTCCCTCCATGGCGGTGAAAATATTGTTCAGCGAAGCGGAGACATTAGAGCTGTCGTCGCCCAGCATATTGTCGATCTGGGTGAGCTGGGTATTGCGGCTGTACAGCGACATAAAATTGGTGGTGGCGCCGCGCAGCTGATTATTAATAAAACCGTCGTAGGCGCGCTGGACGTCGTCTACCTGCACGCCATAGCCGAAAAAGCCGTAGTTGGTGCTTTTACCGCCGGCCTGTCCCAGAACGATGCTTTGTCGGCTGTAGCCTTCGGTGAAGGCATTGTTCATGTTGTTACCCACGACGTTAAGGGCCGATTGGGCTGAGCTTAGCCCACTGCGGGCCAGATACATGAGATTGGACATAGTGTTCCCGTTTTATCTTTCCGGCCAGTCGCGGGGCGCTGGCAGAGTGAAGTCCCTGCTAGCGTTATCGGCATAACAGGGCAAAACTTCTCTGTCATTTTTAGAAAATTGAACTCAGATCGGTCTGGTACGCTTTTACCGCCTGGTTCAGATTGCCTTTCACGTTTTGAATAATGGAAATCAGCTTCTGCGCATATCTGGGGTCGGTCGCGTAGCCCGCCGCCTGAAGCGCTTTGGCGCCATGCTCGGGAGTTTGCGCGCCAACTACTTTCTGATAGCGCGGGTTGCGGGTCAGCAGCGAAGCATAGTCGGAAAGCGCGTGGGCATAAGAGTCGTAAACCCGGAATTTCGCCTTCACCTTCTGTGCGATACCGTCCACATATTCGGTGGTGGTGACTTCGGTGGTGCGTCCCTTCCAGCCGCCGGTCGCCTTAATGCCGAACAGGTTGTGGCTCGGTTTGCCGTCCTGAGTCGGGATTTCGCGCTGACCCCAGCCGGATTCCAGCGCCGCCTGAGCCATAATCAGCTGCGCCGGAATGCCGCTTTCGCGCGCGACCTGCTGGGCCGGTGCGGACAGGCGTGAAATAAAGTTGGCGTTGCTCAGCACCGGGCCGGTGGGCTGGGCAGGCAGCGGCGCAGATTCCAGCGAAGGAACCGCCCGTCGTACGGCCTGGTTCAGAGCCTGAAGCGGCATGTTGTTGCGCGCCTCCTGGCTCAGGGCCAGCGGTACCTCGTGAGAGGCGCTGTGTACCGTAGTGGTTTCCGGCTCGCCGCCGAACTGCTTAACCATCACATCCGCCAGCCCCAGGCCCCGGGCGGCGATATCCTGGGAGATCTGCTGGTCGTACATCGCGGTAAACATCCGCGACTGGCTGCTGTCGAGTAGCCCGCCTTCCGGGGTGGCGTCGCGCATGCTTTTTAGCATCATCTGTACGAACAGCCCTTCCATTTGCTGCGCCGCTTTCCTTAACGCACCGTTGGGGGAGGTGTTCGCCTCCTTCTTCAGTGCGGCGAGCGACTGGATATCGAATGCTGCCGTCCCTTTCATTAGTTAATCTCCAGTTTCGCACGCAGACAGCCTGCGTTTTGCATCGCCTGCAGAATCGCCATCAGATCGTTCGGGGTGGCCCCCAGGTTGTTCAGCGCCCGTACCACGCTGTTCAGATTAGCGCTGGCATTGACCTGTTGTAGCGAGCCGCCCTGTTCGCGCAACGAAATCTGGGTGTTCGGCGTGACCGTGGTCTGGCCACCGGCAAACGGCGTATCCGGCTGATTAACTTCCAGAGAGCGGTTGACTTCCACGGTCAGATCGCCCTGAGCGATGGCGCAGGAATCCAGTACCACGTTGCGGTTCATCACCACGGTACCGGTACGCGAATTAAGGATCACTTTGGCGTCCGATACGCCCACCCGGATGGGGATATTCTGCATATCGGCCAGGAAGCGCACCTTACCGGCGCCGTCGCGCGGTACGTAGACCCGCACCGTGCGGCCATCTTCCGGCAGCGCGGTGCCGCCGCCGAAGCGGCGGTTAATCTCGTCGCTAATCTGCTGCGCTACGGTGAAGTCTTCTTCATTCAGTTGCAGATTCAGCGTGTTGCCGTTGGCGAAATCCGCCGGTACTTCGCGTTCAATGATGGCGCCGTGGGTGATACGTCCGCTGTTCAGGTGGTTGACCTGAACGCTGCTACCGCCACCCTGGGCACCGGCGCCGGAAATCAGCAGGTTACCCTGAGCCAGGGCGTAGACCTGGTTATCCACGCCTTTCAGCGGCGTCATCAGCAGGGTGCCGCCGCGCAGGCTCTTGGCGTTACCCAGTGAAGAGACCACCACATCCACTTTCTGCCCGGCGCGGGCAAACGGGGGAAGCTGTGCGGTCACCATCACGGCGGCCACGTTTTTCAGCTGCATATTGGTACCCGCCGGAACGGTAATCCCCAGTTGAGAGAGCATGTTGTTCAGGCTCTGGGTGGTAAACGGGGTCTGCATGGTCTGGTCGCCGGTACCGTCAAGACCCACCACCAGACCGTAGCCGATCAGGGCATTACTGCGCACGCCCTGAACGGTGGTTAAATCCCGGATGCGCTCGGCCATGGCAGAGGGGGCCGCCATCAGGCTTACACCGACAGACAGCAGGCAAAGGCACCAGGCAAAAACTGAATTCTTCATTATCACCTACTCAAAACGGAGAAAGATTCAGGAAGAAGCGCTGGAGCCAGCCCATTTGCTGCGCTTCGTTAATATAGCCATTACCGACATACTCGATGCGGGCGTCTGCCACCTGGGTGGAGATCACGGTGTTGCTGCCGCTAATGGTGCGCGGGTTCACTACGCCGGAGAAGCGGATAAACTCCGTGCCCTGGTTAATGGCTATCTGTTTTTCACCCACCACATGCAGGTTACCGTTAGCCAGAACCTGGTGAACCGTCACAGTAATGGTGCCGCTAAAGGTGTTCTGCGCCGCCGCGCCGCCGCGACCGGTAAAGTCGTTATTGCCGGTGATGGCGGTATTGGCGCGATCGCCTGCGAACAGGCCGTTCATAAAGCGCGGCATGGCTTCAAACGACAGGCCTGCGGAGCCATCGCGCGACGCGTTGGCCGAAGAGCTCTTGCTGGCGCTGACGTTTTCCTGCAACACAATGGTCAGGGTGTCGCCGATGTTGCGCGGGCGACGGTCTTCGAACATCGGCTGATAGCCGTAATTCATGGCCTGTCCAGACTGAAAAATGGAACCGCTGGCAGCGCTGGACGCCACCGGCACCGGCTGTGCTGTGGTCGGGCCATCAACCAGCGGCTTGTGCGGGAGATAGGCGCAGCCGTTGAGCAACAGGCTCAGGCCCAGAGCAGCAAAGGCACCGGACCGTTTACGGAGGGTAGAGCGGCCGCCACTGGCGGACATTTGAGTACAGGATAAGGTCATGTCTTTGGTCACTGCGGTTACGGCTCCGCCTTCAGGCGGAGCACGGTATGGCTAAGCGGTATTAAAGCTGGCTCAGACGCTGGAGCATCTGGTCAGACGTTGATACGGCTTTACTGTTGATTTCATAGGCACGCTGGGTCTGGATCATATTGACCAGTTCTTCCGCCACGTTCACGTTCGAGGTTTCCACGTAGCCCTGAATCAGAGAACCGGCGCCGTTCAGCCCCGGGGTATTTTCGTTTGGTGCGCCAGAGGCCTGAGTTTCGCGGTACAGGTTCTCGCCCAGTCTTTCCAGACCGGAGTCGTTGATAAAGGTTGCCAGAGTCAGCTGCCCCACCTGCTGCGGACTGGTCTGGCCTGCGATGGTGACGCTGACGATCCCGTCCTTACCAATGGTGATGGTCTGGGCGTCCTGAGGTACGGTAATCGCTGGCTGGATCTGGTAGCCGCTGGAGGTCACCAACTGGCCGTTCTGATCGATTTGGAAAGAGCCATCGCGGGTGTAGGCGGTGGTGCCATCGGGCATCAGTACCTGAATAAAGCCCTGACCGTCGATGGCCACATCCTTACTGTTATTGGTCTGGGTCAGGCTGCCCTGGCTGTGAATGCGCTCGGTGGCGACCGGCCGCACGCCGGTACCCAACTGCAGGCCAGACGGAATGGTGGTCTGCTCGGATGACTGAGCCCCCGGCTGACGCATGGTCTGATACAGCAGATCTTCAAACACGGCGCGCTGGCGTTTAAAGCCGTTGGTGCTAACGTTCGCCAGGTTGTTGGAGATCACATCCATATTTGTCTGCTGGGCTTCGAGGCCGGTTTTGGCAATCCATAAAGAGCGGATCATTGTGCTACTCCTTGTGCCCGGCGTTAGCCAAGGCTCAGTAATTGGTTGGCGCGTTTGGCGTTGTCATCGAGATTGGAGATGGTTTTCATCTGCATATCGAAGCTGCGCGCGTTGCTAATCATGTCCACCATCGATTTCACCGGACTGACGTTGCTGCCCTCAATGGCGCCGGGGATCAACACCAGTTCCGGATCCTGCGGCAGTACCGCGCCACGCTGCGCCGCAGCACCTGCGTTAACGTGGAACAGGCCGTCGTCGCCGTGGTTCAGTTCGGACATTTCGGCGTTCACCATCTTCAGGCGTCCGACCTGGGCGACGGCTGTCGCTTCGTCACCGGCGCCCAGCGCCGAGATGGTGCCGTCCGGCGCAATGGTGATTTCTGCCTGAGGCGGCACGGCGATCGGACCGCCGTCGCCCATCAGCGGATAACCGCGTACCCGGAGCTGGCCTTCGGCATCGACTTCGATATTGCCGTTACGGGTGTAGCCTTCGCCGCCGTTGGGTAGCTGAACCGCCAGCCAGCCGTCCTGGGGCAGGGCCACATCCAGGTTGCGCCCGGTCTGGCTGACGGTGCCCATGGTGGTGTCGTGATAAGGGGTGGATGCCGTGACCAGGGCACGGGTCTGGATACTGGGGCCGTTAATGGGGACGGCGCGATACGCCGCCAGCTGGGCGCGAAAGCCCGGCGTGGAGGCGTTGGCCAGGTTGTTGGAGGTGACAGCCTGGCGATCCAGCGCCGCTGACGCGGCGCCTAATGCGGTATAAATAGCGCGATCCATAGCGGATTACCTTTAACGCAGGTTGACCAGGGTCTGTAGCACTTCAGACTGGGTCTTGATGGTCTGGGCGTTAGACTGGTAGTTACGCTGATAAACGATCATGTTGACCATCTCCTGGCCCAGATCGACGTTCGACGCTTCCAGCTTGCCGCCGTACAGGTTGCCAAGGTTACCGGTACCGGAAACACCAATGGTCGGCTGGCCGGACTGTGGGGTCTCAGACCAGCAGTTGTTCCCCTCAGAGCTCAGGCCGCCGGGGTTGGTGAAGTTTGCCAGTACCACCTGGCCCAGCAGCTGCTTCTGGCCGTTGGAATAAGAGGCGATGATCTGACCGTTGTCGCTGACGGAATAGCCGTTCATCAGTCCCGGCGGGAAGCCATTGGTGCTGGGGCTGTTCATCGAGGTCTCGGCCCCCTGCTGAATCATGCCGTCCATATCCAGCGCGAAGTCCAGCGGATCGGCGCCGTTATATCCGGAGCTCTGCACGTTGAGCTGCGGCGGGTTGGTGGTCAGCTGGCCTGAAGAGTCAAAGTTTAGCTCCAGCTCCTGATAGACCGGGTTGCCATCGGCGTCGCGTAACGGAGCGGTGGTATCGCTGCTGTAAGCCTTCCAGGTGTTGTCACCGGTTTTGACAAAGTAGACGTTAATGGTGTGCTTGTTGCCGAGGCTGTCGTAGGCATCGACCTGAGTTACATTGTTGTAGGATTTGCTCTCGGCCGGATCGAACGGGAATTCCGCGGTATTGATGGCTGTTTCATCGGAGTTCAGGTTGCCCTTCATGGTGCCGCCGGTCGACGCGCTGGCCGGCATCTGCCCGGTTGGGATCTGAATCGGACCCACGGGGGCGCCTGCTTCAATGGTCGGCGGCGTGCCGGTGGCCTGATAACCGTTCAGGAACATGCCCTGGTTATTGATCACGAAGCCGTTCTCATCGGATTTGAACTGGCCGTTACGGCTGTAGAAGGTCCGGCCTGCGGAGTCGGTCATACGGAAGAAGCCGTTGCCGGAAATCCCCATATCCAGGCTGCTGGCGCCTGCACCCAGTACGCCGTCCGTGAAGTTTTGATTCACGCCTGCAACGGTGACACCCATCCCGATCTGGGAACCGGCGAAAACGTCGGCAAAGGCGATCGAGCCGGATTTAAAGCCCACCGTCTGGGAGTTAGCAATGTTGTTACCCACCACGTCCAGCGCCTGGGAGGCGGCATTCAGGCCGCTAAGTCCTTGTGAAAAACTCATTTAATGTTTCCTGTAATAAAAAGCGTTAAATCCAAAAATGGGTTATTCGACCATGTAAACCTTGCCGAGGGTGGCCGTGCCATCCATGCCCAGCTGTAATATTGCGCCGTTCGGACCAAAGGCGACGGCTTCCACCTTCGCGGCTTTCAGTGCCACAACATTCGGGGCATCGCCATCGGCGTTTTTGGCGCTGAAGGACACCTTGAATTCCTTGTCGGCGGTAGGGGGGCCTGGCTGAACGTTTTCCAGATCGTCGAGCGTGAATTTGTGAACCCCGCCCTTCACGTCCTTCAGTTCCCCGGTGAAGACGTTGCCCGCGCTGTCGGTCAGCGTGACCGTCACGGTTTCGGCGTCGCTACCCAGCGACAGGCCAAACACTTTGTTGCCATCCTCGCTGGTGGAAACGGTCGGATCGCCTTCGATCATTACGGTACGTCCCACCCAGTCGGAGACGCCCATCTGCTGCATACTGGTCATCATCATGCCCACCGTTTCAACGCTGGAGTTCAGCTGTTGAACCCCAGCCGCGGTCTGGAACTGCGCCAGCTGTGCGGTGAGCTGGTTATTGTCCATCGGGTTGGTGGGATCCTGGTTCTGCATCTGGGTGATCAGCAGCGTCATAAAGTTGTTCAGCAGCTCATCGGCGGAGTTACCCAGCGTATTGTTGCTGGTTGCCGTCGCCGTGCTGGTATCAGAGGTACTGCTGGTGGCTTTAGCCGTACTCTGGTTACTGGTGGCGGAGGACATCAGAGGAGATATCGCCATTTATCGTTTCCTTACTGGCCGAGGCTCAGAGTCTTTAACATCAGCGACTTGGCGGTATTCATCACCTCCACGTTCGCCTGATAGCTGCGCGAGGCAGAGATGGTATTGACCATTTCACCCACCACATCCACGTTAGGCATACGGACATAGCCGCTGCCGTCCGCCAGCGGATTGCCCGGGTCATACACCATACGGTCCGGTGCGTTGCTTTCCACGACCGAGGCCACTTTTACGCCGCCGACATCCTGACCCGGCGCGCCGTTGACCTGGAAAACAACCTGGCGGGCACGCCAGGGCTGTCCGTCGGGGCCTGTGGCGCTATCCGCATTGGCCATATTGCTGGCGCTAACGTTAAGACGCTGGGACTGCGCCGTCAGGGCCGAACCTGAAATATCAAAAATGCTGAAAATGGACATGGCTAAAATTATCCCTGGTTCATGACGGTCATCATGCCTTTAATACGCGAGTTCAACATGGTCAGGCTGGTCTGGTATTTCACGCTGTTATCCGCGAAGTTCACCCTTTCTCTGTCCATATCGACGGTATTGCCATCGGCGCTCGGCTGATCCGGAACGCGATAGAGCAGTTGGGTATCCAGGCTGTCCGGCCCGGTGGCTGGAATATGGCTCCTGGACGTGAGATTGAGCGATAGCGCGCCCTTGCCGGACGTTCGACCCTGTTCCACGGCATTTTTCAGTTCCGCGGCAAAATCGATATCGCGAGCCTGATAGCCCGGGGTATCGCTGTTGGCGATATTGGCCGCCAGCACTTCCTGACGCCGGGACAGTAAATGCAGCGCTTCCTTCTGGAAATTCAGGTGACTGTCTAGTTTGTCGAGCATCTCTCCTCCCACTCCGGGTATTTATGAGGTGGCTATTTTAAAACCGAAAGGGAAAAGGCTATCCGACGAATAAGGGCAAAAACTTTGGTTATTTGTCCCCTTAACCTGGCGCGTTTTTCTATAGACTGGCGTCCTGAGAAATTGTCGTCGTATCGCCGACGATGGGTTAACCTGGGGGCTGTGATGTCGTTATCTGCGCGCGTTCAAATTGCTGTTTTTGGCCTGTCCGGGCTGGTTGCGCTTGCTCTGGCGGGCAGTACACCGGCCTGGAGCGCGGAGCGTTCCGCACTCGCTGAGCAAATTGAGACGCAGCTTAATGCGCGCCACGCTGATAAAGGCATCAGGCATCAGGTCACGATCAAAACGCCCCGGGCGCAGTGGCCAGGCTGCCAGCGTCCGAAGCTGACGCTGCCGGATGGCAACCGGTTAACGGGCAATATGAGCGTGGCGGTGCAGTGTGAACGTAAGCAGTTTCTGCAAGTGATGGTCGAGGCTGAAGGGCGCTACTGGGTCGCCGAACAGGCTATTCCCGCGGGGGAGGCGATTACCCGGTCGCAAATTGGTACGCGTAGCGGCCCGTTAAGCAAGTTGCCTGCGGGTCTGGCGTTCCAGCCTCAGGAGATTGTGGGTAGCGTTGCTTCCCGCGCTTTCAGGCCCGGTCAGCCGATCATTGCCAGCCAGCTGCGTAAATCGTGGCGGATTAAAACCGGTGATGAAGTGGATGTTATCCTGAGCGGTGAAGGCTTTCGCATTCGCAGTAAGGGGAAGGCCATGAGTAACGCCGCGGTGGATGAGTCGGTACGTATTCGTATGGCATCCGGGCAGGTCATCAGCGGTAATGTGGCCGTTAACGGGGATGTCGTGGTGCGGCAGTAGCAGTGCCGTGAATCTGGGTAAAAAAAAGCGCAAGTTTTGTTTTATCCCGCCGATAACCCAGTTAACAACTACAAGATAAGCCGTCAGGCACAGAGATTGTGAGGAAAACTATGAGTATTGAGCGCACACTGCCGACCCAACCCATCGCTACCACTGGTGCGGTTCAGTCAACCATGAACGACGCCAAAGGCGTTCGTGAGCAGCAGCCTGCCAGGACCGGGACTACCGAAAAACCGGGCGTTCAGGTTGCCATCAGCGATGCATCACGCCAGATCGCCGGCAGTGAAGATATCGATATGGCGCGCGTAGAGCAGATTAAAGATGCCATTGCCCGTGGCGAACTGCATCTGGATGCAGGAAAGATTGCGGATGCGCTGCTTGCCGATAGCGCGTTCTTTGAATAATCAACGATTGTCACAGGTATTATGGAAAACTTAGCGCTCATTCTGGAGAAAATGTACGGGGCACTCTGCGAGCTGGAGGTCACGCTGCTGGAAGAAAACACGCAGCTTAGCGGCTCGCAAATAGACCCTGTCTCGCTTCAGGTGGTTACGGATAAAAAGAGCAGCCTGCTGGCCGCGATCGCGCACTATGACACCCGCCGCCAGGAAGAAGAGACCCTGCATCACCAACGTGCGCCTTATGCGGGCATCCAGGGGCTGGAGACCAGCTGGCAACAGATTCATCAACTTACGGTACGCCTTAGTGAACTTAACCAGCGTAGCGGTCTGTTACTGGAAAAGCAGCAGGAGAACGTCAGGAAATTACAGAATGCCATGAATAAGACTCGCGTCGGCCAGATGGTCTATGGATCTGACGGGCAGTCACGCACTGGCGCTTCCGGCCGTTCTTTTAACATCAATGTATGATTTTTTATTGAGTAGATTTGTCCTATTCTAATTTTTATATTGTTGAGTATTTTTCTTTATTAGTTTATAGAGGGTTTATAAAGGATCTTAGTATCTACTATTTTATAAAATATAATTAACAATATAATATTTATAAGATAATAAAAACGTCCTTATTAGAATTGTCCTGGGTTTTCTGAATTTGTTTACACTCCGTTTATGAACTTGCCTATAGATGGAGGTGATGTTTTGATAAATAAAAGCAATGACATTGCGATTTTTAACCGCATTGTTATTTATTTTGTTTTATTTCAATTAGTTAGTGAAAGCCTGCTCTGGATTTGATGTTCCTTTGCTTACATAAAATTACATATAAGCCTCTTTTTTTCAGGCGTTTTCTGGCCGTATTATCACTATAGTTATTATATTTTTATGTTTTGGTTTCCTCTCAGGCCGCGTCATATCTGACTTTTTCCCTCAGAACGCAATTATTGTAAAAAATATACAAAATTAAAATTGAACAACCTCGGACTTATCACAATAATAAGCCCGAAAGTTCGCCAGTGTTGTTATTCATTTCACATGTTTAATATATGTTAATCAGTGCTTGTTCATTGTTAACTTTGCGTGTGCATTTTATAGTCTGGCCCTATTATTCTTTTGGAAAGTTATTGCCTATGAACATCGATAAACAGCTGCAGAGTATCCATAACATTAACCTGTCTTACCTGTTACTCGCTCAGCGTTTAATCATGGAGGATGAAACTGCCGCCAGTTTCAGGCTGGGGTTGAGTGAATCAACAATTAGCACCCTGAAGGAGCTTTCGCTTTCTCAACTGATCAAGCTATCGACCACCAATCAGGTGATTTGCCGACTGCGCTTTGATGAAGACGGTGTCATTGGCCGTTTGACCAAAGAGTCGCGTATTGACGGCCTGCAGCAGATTCATGCCGGTATTCTGCTGTCGACCGATCTGCTCAGTACGTTGACCGAGCCGGAAATGCCTGCTGCCAAGAGGCTGTCATGATATGTGTGAAAAAAGCATTCTTCGTGAAATCCAGGATATTCAGCTGGCTATGGAGCTTATCTCCCTGGGCGCCCGTTTGCAGATTCTTGAGAATGAGACCAGCCTCAGTCGGGGACGCCTTCTAAAACTTTACAAGGAACTAAGGGGAGCGCCGCCGCCGAAAGGCATGCTTCCATTCTCGGTCGACTGGTTTATGGCATGGGAGCAGAATATTCACTCCTCAATGTTCTACAACATCTATCTGTATCTGCTCAAGACCGATAAGTGTCGTCCGATTGAGGCGATCATTAAGGCCTACCGCCTGTATCTGGAACAGTGCCCGCCGCATAACCCCGGAGAAGAGCCGGTGCTGGGGCTGACCCGCGCCTGGACGCTACTGCGTTTTATCGAAAGCGGCATGCTGGATCGCACCGAATGTTCCTGCTGCAAAGGGGCTTTCATCGTCTACAGCTATCAGCCGAAGCACAACTTTGTGTGCAGTTTGTGCAACCCGCCTTCCCGGGCGGTGAAAAAAAGTAAACTTTCCGAAGAGGTGGCCGATAACCTCTTACACCAACTCAAGCTGGATGAGCATGAGTGGCACAGCGCTTCTCTCGCGCTGGCGAATGAGGGATACAACGCTCAGGGGCGTGCGTAATTCTTCATAACGCCCGGGAAGCATTTGTGTTAAGCATCGGATCGTTAAGGGAATCGTGTGCTAGTTCTTATCGGTTATGTCATTGTATTTGTATGTGTTTTTGGTGGGTTTATGCTGTCAGGCGGCCAGCTCGGCGCGCTGTACCAGCCCACTGAACTTTTGATTATCGGCGGCGCTGGTGTCGGCGCATTTGTGGTCGGTAATAACGGTAAGGCTATTCGCGCCACCATGAAAGCGTTTCCACGCCTGTTTCGTGGGTCTAAATACACCAAAGAGATGTATATGGATCTGATGGCGCTGATGTTTCTGCTGCTCGCTAAAGGGCGCCAGAACGGGATGATGTCGCTGGAAGCGGATATTGAAGATCCCGCCAGCAGCGCGATTTTTTCTGCCTATCCCCGCCTGATGGACGATAAGCAACTGATGGAGTTTATCGTCGATTACCTTCGTCTGATGATCAGTGGGAACCTGAATGCCTTCGAAATAGAGGCGCTCATGGACGAAGAGATCGAAACCTGCGAAAGCGAAAACGAAGTTCCGGCCAGCAGTCTTAACCAGGTCGGCGACGCTTTCCCCGCATTTGGTATTGTGGCCGCGGTCATGGGGGTGGTTAACGCCCTGGCGGCTGCGGATCGCCCGGCCGCCGAACTGGGGGCGCTGATCGCCCACGCCATGGTGGGGACTTTCCTGGGGATCCTGCTGGCTTACGGCTTTATTCTGCCGTTGGCGGCGCTGCTGCGCCAGAAGAGCAGTGAAAACATCAAGATGATGCAGTGCATCAAGGTCACGCTGCTGTCCAGCATCCATGGTTATGCTCCGCAAATCTCCGTTGAGTTCGGCCGTAAGACGCTGTACTCCACCGAGCGTCCGTCGTTTACCGAACTGGAAGAGCACGTACGCCAGGTGAAGAAAGCCGGCAACAGCACGGAATAATCGGCCATGAGTAAAAAAGACAGTTCCGTCATTATCGTCAAAAAAAAGAAATCGCACGGGCACAGCCATCACGGCGGCTCGTGGAAGATTGCCTACGCAGACTTTATGACCGCGATGATGGCGTTTTTCCTGGTAATGTGGCTGCTGTCTAACTCCACGCCTGAAGAGCGCCACCAGATTGCCGAATATTTTCAAATGCCGCTGAAGACGGCGATGTCGAATGGCGATCGCTTCAGCCTGAGCGACAGCACCATTCCGGGCGGCGGTGACGATATGATGAAGGTCCAGGGAGAGGTCCAGAAGCGCCGTGCGGATAGCAGCCGCCAGCGGGATATGCAGAGTCTGAATCGGGTGCGTGAGCGTCTCGATCAACTGATTAAAAATGACCCTCGCCTGAAAGAGCTACAGCCCAACCTGAAGATTAAGTTACTGAATGACGGCCTGCGTATTCAGATAATCGATAGCCAGCAGCGGCCCATGTTCCGTAGCGGCAACAAAGAGGTTGAACCCTATATGCGGGATATCCTGCACGCGATTGCACCGGTCCTGAACGATATCCCCAATAGCATCAGCCTTTCCGGCCATACCGATGACGCCCCTTATGCAAACGGCGAACGTAGCTACAGTAACTGGGAACTTTCCGCTGACCGCGCCAATGCTTCGCGCCGTGAGCTGGTTGCCGGTGGCCTGCAGGCCAATAAGATCCTGCGGGTGGTGGGGATGGCCGACGCGATGAATCTGAAAAACGTGCCCGGGGACGATCCCTCGAACCGTCGAATCAGCATCCTGATTCTGACCAAAGAAAAAGCACATGAGATTCTGAATGAAGATAACAATGAGGCGCGGGACATCTCCCTGAGCGAGGAGGATCCGCAGGGGATCCAGCAGATTCAGGAACAGGTTCCTCCGGCGTCCTAATACAGGAACGTTAGAGCGGCGAGCGATTATGGATATTAGTGATTTTTATCAGACATTCTTTGACGAGGCCGACGAACTCCTGGCGGATATGGAACAGCACCTTCTGGAGCTGGATCCGCAGACGCCCGATAAGGAGTTGATGAATGCGATTTTCCGTTCGGCTCATTCGATTAAAGGCGGAGCGGGAACATTTGGCTTCAGCATTTTGCAGGAGACCACGCACCTGCTGGAAAACCTGTTGGATGAAGCCCGCTGTGGTGAACTGGCGCTAAATGGCGACATCATCAACCTGTTTCTGGAAACCAAAGATATTATGCAAGAGCAACTAGAGGCTTATAAATCGTCCCAGGAGCCGGACAGCGCGAGCTTTGAATATATCTGTCAGGCGTTGCGCGAACTGGCGCTGGAGAACAAAGCCGCGAAGGAAGGCAACGCGCCAGAAACCGCGACCCCCTCTGCGCTTGCCCCGCAGGCACCGGTAGACGCAGCGGCTGAGCATACTCACCTGCAGGTGACGCTGAGCAAATTAAAAGAGAACGAACCTGCGCTGTTGCTTGAAGAACTGGGCAATCTGGGCGCCGTTGTGGCGCATCAGCAGCAGGGAGACAGCCTGATTGCGACCCTGGACACCCAGACGCCAGCCGACGATATCGTTGCCGTGATGTGCTTCATCGTAGAGCCGGACCAGATTACCGCTGTGCCGGTGTCGGCCGAATTGGTCAAACCGACGGTGGTGCAAAACGAGCAGCCCGAACCCGCGGAAAAGCGTCCTGAAGCGGTACAGCCTAAAGCCCCGGCGGCAGTGGCCCGTCCACAGCGTAGCGCGGTCCAGGAGTCCAGCAGTATCCGCGTGGCGGTAGAGAAAGTTGACCAGATCATTAACCAGGTCGGCGAGCTAATTATCACCCAGTCCATGCTGTCGCAGCTGTCTACTTCGCTCGACCCGGCGATCAGCGGCGATCTGCTGAACAGCATCGGTCAGCTGGAGCGCAACGCGCGCGATCTGCAGGAGTCGGTGATGTCCATCCGTATGATGCCGATGGAGTATGTCTTCAGTCGCTTCCCGCGTCTGGTACGCGATCTGGCTGGCAAGCTGCAAAAGCAGGTGGAACTGACGCTGCATGGTGGTTCGGCTGAACTGGATAAGAGCCTGATCGAACGCATTATCGACCCGCTGACTCACCTGGTGCGTAACAGTATCGACCACGGTATTGAAGATGGCGAAACCCGCCTGGCGAAGGGCAAATCCGCCCGAGGCAACCTGATCCTCTCTGCGGAGCATCAGGGGGGCAACATCGTCATCGAAGTGATCGACGACGGCGCCGGTCTTAACCGGGAAAAAATTCTCGCCAGGGCGGTTTCTCAGGGGATGGACGTTAGCGAAAACATCAGCGACGAAGAGGTCTGGATGCTGATCTTCGCGCCGGGATTCTCTACTGCGGAAAAGGTGACGGATGTTTCCGGCCGTGGCGTGGGTATGGACGTTGTGAAGCGAAATATCCAGGACATGGGCGGTTATGTGGAAATCCGTTCCGAGAAAGATAAGGGTTCCACCATCCGCATTATCCTACCGTTGACGCTGGCGATCCTTGACGGGATGTCGGTCAGGGTAGGGGAAGAGACCTTTATTCTGCCGCTGAACGCGGTGATGGAGTCGCTACAGCCTCAGGAAAAAGCGCTGCACCCGATGGCAGGCGGCGAACTGATGTTGCAGGTGCGCGAAGAGTATCTGCCGTTGATTCAGCTCCATGAGGTGCTGAATATTAGCGATGCCCAGACTGAACCGGGCAAGGGAATTGCCGTTATTCTGCAGAGTGCAGGAAGACGATACGCGCTGCTGGTCGATCAGTTAATTGGGCAGCACCAGGTAGTGGTCAAAAACCTGGAGATGAATTACCGCAAAGTTCCCGGTATTTCCGCCGCCACCATTCTGGGGGATGGCAGTGTAGCCCTGATTGTGGATGTGGCCGCGTTGCCACTTTTATGTCGTGACAAACGTATCGCCGACGTCATTGCGTGACGGCAGCGTATCCAGGAGATATCAGCATGATGAGCATGACTTCAGACAACCAGATGGCGGTTGAAAACCTCGGACAGGAGTACCTGATTTTTGCGCTGGGCAATGAAGAGTACGGTATCGAGATTCTTAAGGTGCAGGAGATTCGCGGTTACGATCGCGTTACCCGCATCGCCAATACGCCGGAGTTTATTAAAGGTGTTACCAACCTGCGCGGCATTATCGTGCCGATCGTCGATCTTAGGGTCAAATTCGCTCAGGAAAATATCCGCTACGACAATAACACCGTGGTGATTGTTCTGAACGTGAACCAGCGGGTGGTGGGCATTGTGGTGGATGGCGTTTCTGATGTCCTTTCCCTGACCGCCGAACAGGTAAAACCGGCGCCGGAGTTTTCTGTGACGCTGTCCACCGAGTACCTGGTGGGGCTGGGGGCCATTGATGAGCGGATGGTGATTCTGGTCGATATCGAAAAACTGCTGAGCAGTGAAGAGATGGAGCTGGTTGATAAGATTCACGGTGATGCCAGCGCGCTTGCGCTGTAACCCTTCCCCCTCACCTAACCCTCTCCCCAAAGGGGAGAGGGGACTATGCTGGCTCCTGTTTTCTGAACGTACATCTCAAAAGGGGAGCGGGAACGATGTTGGCTCCGGTTTTCTGAACGTACATCTTAAAAGGGGAGCGGGGGTTATGTTAGCTTCGGTTTTCTTGAGCGTACATCTCAAAGGAGAGAGGGGACTATGTTAGCTTTGGTTTTCCCCCTCTCCCTTTTAGGGAGAGGGACGGGGTGAGGGTGATCAGCGGCTCCAGGGTCGGATTGCCTCTTTTCCTCCTCTCCCCATTCACAATCAGACCGGCATACTCATAATTTCCTGGTAGGCGCTCACCAGCTTATTACGCACCTGCACACCCAGGTTCAGCGCCAGGGATGACTTTTGCATCCCGACCATCACGTCATTCAGGCTCACGTCCGGGGCGCCGAGCATAAACTTCTCCGTCATGGCGGAAGACTGGTTACGAACTTCATTCAGGCTCTTCACGCTATCCAGCAGTACATCGGAAAAGCGGGTTTCGCTTTTTTCCTGCAAGGCGGAATTAAGATTAACGGCTGGCGACTGAATACCGCCGGATGCCTGCGCAGCCAGCGCTTGCATGCTTTCAACAACACTATTTATTGCCGGAACGGCCATATTTTCACCTTAAACCAGATTGTCGAATCGCTGATTATTTAGCCTGTTTCGCCAGGCTTGTATCAGTGTTGCGCACCATAACACAGTGGAATGCAAACAAAACCGGTAAATAGCAGGCAAAAAGGCAGGCTTATTCACCCATCGATATCGGTGCAAATCGCAAATAATGTCTACCCCGAAGCCGGACGCTAAAGAGTGTGGCCCTGAGGATCGGGTAACCCATTCAGTACGCGTTAATGACTTCATTTAGATAATCAGGCAGGAATATGGCATGAGTGCCCAGTCAAACGGCATACCCACGAATAAAACTGCAGGCCTAATGGCCCAACTGGAACGTTTTCGTGCAAACCCCAGACTTCTTTTACTCGTTTCCATAGCAGCGGCGGTGGCCGTGGTTATTGCGGCTCTGCTTTGGGCTCGCTCCCCTGACTATCGCGTCCTTTATAGCAACATCAGCGACCAGGATGGCGGTGCGGTGATTGCTCAGCTTGAACAGATGAAGGTGCCCTATCGCTTTAGCGATAGCGGCGGCGCGATCATGGTTCCGGCGGATAAAGTACATGACGCGCGCCTGAAGCTGGCTCAACAGGGATTACCGAAAGGTGGTGCGATAGGCTTTGAACTACTGGATAAAGAGAAGTTCGGCATCAGCCAGTTCAGCGAACAGGTGAACTACCAGCGCGCGCTGGAAGGTGAACTGGCGCGGACCATGGAAACTCTGGGGCCGGTGCGCAACGCGCGCGTCCACCTGGCTATTCCTAAACCCTCTCTTTTTGTGCGTGAGCAGAAGCAGCCCACGGCATCCGTTACGCTGAACCTGTATCCGGGTCGCACCATGGATAGCGGTCAGGTGAATGCTATCGCCTATATGGTTTCCAGTGCGGTACCGGGTCTGCCAGTAGGTAACGTTACCGTGGTGGATCAGAGCGGCCGCCTGCTGACTCAGTCAGGCAGCGATGAACAGTCGTTGAATGCCTCGCAGCTTAAGTATATCGCCGAAGTTGAAGCCGATTATCAGCAGCGTATCCAGTCAATACTGGCGCCGGTGGTCGGCAGCCAGAACGTGCACGCGCAGGTGACAGCGCAGATTGACTTTTCGACCCATGAACAGACGGCGGAACAGTATCAGCCTAATAACAATCCGGAAAAAATGGCGCTGCGCAGCCGCCAGACCAGCCAGAGTCAGCAGGCCGGTATGGGCAACGTGGGTGGCGTGCCGGGAGCGCTAAGCAACCAGCCCGCACCACCGCCGAGCGCGCCGATTGAAACGCCGCCCGCCCAGGGGAATAACAACGCTAACGCTGGCGCCAACAACAATAACAACAATAACGCAGCGGCAGGAAATACGGTAAGCACCAACTCGACCCAGAGTGGCCCGTACAGCAATCGCAGCGATGAAACCGCCAACTATGAAGTGGACCGCACGCTGACCCATACCAAACGAGGCAAAGGTAATATTGAGCGTCTGTCCGTTGCGGTGGTGGTGAACTATCAGAATGACGAAGAAGGTAAGCCGGTCGCCCTGAGCCAGGCGCAGATGGATCAGATCAATCAGCTGGTACGCGGTGCGATGGGCTACTCAACCGATCGCGGCGATAACCTGAGCGTAGTGAATTCGCCGTTCACCGATAACAGCGAGCTGAGCGTGGAACTGCCGTTCTGGCAGCAGGATCGCTTCATCGACCTGATGCTCTCTGGCCTGCGTTATCTGGTAGTACTTCTGGTGGCGTGGATTCTGTGGCGTAAGGGCATTCGTCCGCAGCTCGAGAAACAGCGTGAACTGACGCGCATGCAAATCGAGGCCGATAAAGAAGCCCGTCGGGCCAAACCGGAAGCGCCGCGCCAGAGCACCCGTGCCGAGCAGGAAGAGAACGCCCGTGCCCAGTTGCGTACTGAAACAGAAATGCACAGCCAGACCATCCGCAACATGGCCGACCAGGAGCCGCAGGTGATTGCCTTGGTGATCCGTCAATGGCTAAGTAAAGAGCAGAAATAACCCATGAATGCGATTGAGAAGAGCGCCATCCTGATGATGACGCTGGGAGAAGCCCGGGCTGCTGAGGTGTTTAAACACCTCAACAATCAGGAAGTGACCCAGATCAGCTCCGCGATGGTCAACATGACCAGCTTTACCCATGAGCAGCTGGCCGAAGTCCTGCGCGAATTCCATAAAGATGCGGCGGACTTCTCCGCCCTGAGCGTAAATACCAATGACTACGTGCGTAGCGTTCTGGTGAAGGCGCTGGGTGAAGAGCGCGCCTCCAGCCTGCTGGAAGATCTGCTGGATTCTCAGAACAGTACCAACGGTATCGAAACCCTGAACTTCATGGAGCCTCAGATGGTGTACGATCTGATCCGCGAAGAGCATCCTCAGATCATCGCGACCATCCTGGTACATCTCAAACGCGGCCAGGCGGCGGACGTACTGGCACGATTCGACGACCGCGAGCGCAACGACATCATGCTGCGTATCGCGACCTTTGGCGGCGTTCAGCCGGCGGCGCTGCAGGAACTGACCGAAGTGCTTAACAACCTGCTGGATGGTCAGAACATCAAGCGCAGTAAGATGGGCGGTATCCGTCCGGCGGCGGAGATCCTGAACCTGATGAAATCGCAGCAGGAAGAGGCGGCTATCGAGGCGGTTCGCGAATACGACGGCGAACTGGCGCAGAAGATTATCGACGAAATGTTCCTGTTCGAAAACCTGGTCGAAATGGAAGATCGCAGCATTCAGCGCATCCTGCAGGATGTGGAAAACGAATCGCTTATCGTTGCACTGAAAGGGGCTGAACAGCCGCTGCGCGACAAGTTCTTCCGCAATATGTCCCGTCGCCAGGCCGAGATTCTCAGCGAAGATCTCAGTTCCCGCGGCCCGGTACGTATGTCTCAGGTCGAGACCGAGCAGAAGAGCATTCTGATGGTGGTGCGCCGCCTGGCGGAAAGCGGCGAGATTGTACTGAGCAGTGGCGAGGACGAGTATGTCTGACGGGCGTCTGAAGCACGACTGGCGCCGCTGGATGCCGGAAGATCTCGGTTCTCCCTTTGCGTCGCTGGATAGCCTGCCGCCGATTCCCGAGGCAGGCGTAGAGAGTAGCCCGGAAGAGAAGCTGGCCGAGCTTAACCGTCTGCGTCAGCAGGCGCAGCAGCAGGGTTACAACGAAGGACTGAAAAAGGGCGAAGAAGAGGGTCATGCCCAGGGCTATGAGCGCGGCCTTGAACAGGGCAAAGCCGAAGGGATCGAACTGGGTCTGGCGCAGGCCAAAGCCGAACAACAGGAACTGACAGACCAGTTCGCCAGCCTGTTGAAGGACTTTAACGTCACCATGGAAAGCCTGGATGAAGTGATTCCGGCGCGCCTGGTGCAGATGGCGCTCACCGCCGCCCGTCAGGTCATTGGTCAGGCGCCGATGTGCGATGCCAGCGCGTTGGTTGAACAGGTGCGTAAGCTGCTGCATGAAGAGACGCTGTTCAACGGCCAGCCGCAGCTTTGGGTCAGCCCGGATGATTATCCGATGGTTCAGGAACAGCTGGGCAGCACCCTGGAAAATCACGGCTGGCGTCTGTACTCAGACGGCAAGATCTTACGCGGCGGTTGCCGTATTTGTTCTACCGACGGCGAACTGGATGCCACCCTGGGGACTCGCTGGGAAGCGTTGTGCCATCTGACCCAGGAGGAGACGCTGTTATGACGGCGCGCCTCGACCGCTGGCTCAGCACCCTGAGCCGTAGTGAAAAGCGGATGAAGAACCTGGCGCCCTACCGTCAGTACGGCAAGCTGACCCGTGCCACCGGGCTGGTCATGGAGGCCACCGGACTGCAGCTTCCTATCGGCACCAACTGCATTATCGAACGTAATAACGGCCAGGGCATTGAGCAGGTGGAAAGCGAGGTGGTGGGCTTTAACGGCCAGATGCTCTATCTGATGCCGCTGGAGCAGGTAGACGGCATTCTGCCCGGCGCCCGCGTCTATGCCCCAGGCATGGTAAATGGCCTGCCGCCCGGTAAGCAGTTGCCCCTTGGCCCTGAGCTTCTTGGCCGGGTGCTGGATGCCAGCGCCCGGCCGCTTGATGGTAAACCCGCGCCGGATACCGGCTATCGCGCACCGCTAATTACCCCGCCATTTAACCCGCTTCAGCGGGTGCCGATCCATAACGTACTCGATACCGGCGTACGCGCCATTAACGGCATGCTGACCATTGGTAAGGGGCAGCGTGTGGGCCTGTTTGCGGGTTCCGGGGTGGGTAAAAGCGTGCTGCTTGGCATGATGGCGCGTTACACCAAAGCCGATGTGATCGTCGTGGGACTGATCGGTGAACGCGGGCGCGAAGTTAAAGACTTTATTGAAAATATTTTGGGCGAAGAGGGCCTGAAGCGCGCCGTGGTCATCGCCGCTCCCGCGGACGTTTCCCCACTGCTGCGTATGCAGGGGGCCGCTTACGCTACGCGCATTGCGGAAGACTTTCGCGATCGCGGACAGGATGTACTGCTGATCATGGATTCGCTGACCCGTTATGCCATGGCGCAGCGCGAAATCGCGCTGGCCATTGGCGAACCGCCAGCCACCAAAGGCTACCCGCCTTCGGTATTCGCCAGGCTCCCCGCGCTGGTGGAGCGCGCCGGGAACGGCACCCAGGATGGCGGATCGATCACCGCGTTTTATACCGTGTTGACCGAAGGGGACGATCAACAGGATCCGATCGCCGACTCGGCGCGCGCGATCCTCGACGGCCATATCGTGCTGTCACGCCGTCTGGCTGAATCCGGTCACTATCCGGCAATCGATGTCGAAGCCTCTATCAGCCGCGCCATGACCGAGCTGATTGCCCCGGAACACTACAAGATGGTGAACACCTTTAAGCAGTTGATCTCCAGCTATCAACGCAACCGCGATCTGATAAGCGTGGGCGCCTACGCCGCGGGCAGCGACCCGCAGCTCGATCACGCTATCAGGATTTATCCGCAACTGGAGGCCTGGTTACAGCAGGGCATCCTTGAACGCAGCAGTTATGAAGAGGCACGCGAGGCGCTGTTTGCGCTGTTCCCCGACCTCTCTTCCCGGTAACACAGGAGGAATAAATGGCGACCGCTTCCCCAATGGACACCTTGCGAGAACTGGCCGAAGAGGCCTTGCAGGAGGCGACCACCCAGTTAGGAAAAATGCGTCTGGCCTGCCAGCAGGCGGAAGATCAGCTGAACCAGCTCATTAACTATGAGCAGGAATACCGACAGCGGCTACATACCAATATGACGGCCGAGGGAATGGCGGCAACGAACTGGATGAATTATCAACAGTTTATGACATCCCTGGACAAAACCCTTGAGCACCATCGTCAGCATGTGGCTCAGTGCCAGCATCATGTCAGTCTGGCGCTGAAAACCTGGCAGGAGAAAAAGCAGCGTCTGAACGCGTTTGAAACGCTCAGAGACCGGGCGATGGCAACCCAGCTGCTGCGAGAGAACAAGCTGGATCAAAAATTGATGGATGAATATGCGCAGCGCGCGAGCCTGAGGAAGGATAACTTATGATTCCGAATACATTACCGAATATGGGCGTGGCGGGTCTGGCCGCTTCCTCGCCTGAGGCGCGCACTGCGAACGGGGAAGCGGATTTCGCGCTGCAACTGGCATCGGCGCTGCCTGGCGATGAAACGGTTGCCGACGTTATGCCGGAGATGACGACAGATACGCTGCCGCTGGCTGAAAAACTGATACAGCAGATTCGCGATGCGCTGGAATCTGGCACGTTGCCGGAAGGCACGGCGCTGGACGGTGGGCAGGTACAGCAGCTTCAGCAGTGGCTGGCGCAGCTCACCAATAGCCCGGAGCCGCAGACGCAGGAGCAGAAAGACGCGCTGCTTATGCGCCTTAGCGCCAGCGCTGACGGGGTGACCGGAGAAGAGGCCACAACGTTGCTTAAAAGCCTGATCGAAGATGAAGGTAAAGGCAAAACCACGCTGGCGTCAATCAGTGCCGCTACTACGTCGTCCGGCGGACATATTCCGGCGCTGGTGGCATCGGCGTTGAATATTGAAAAGCGCCGTTCCGGCCAGGAACAGGCGCCGGTGAACGATGCGCTGACCCAGGGCAAAATGGCGGTACAGCCCGAGATGACCGAGGCCAGCCGAGCCAACGCGACGGCGCTGGTGCAGGAATCCTCACTGCCTCAGGCGGGCGTCACGCATGAAACCCAGCCTCTGAACGCCGCGCTGTTGCGTCTGGCGCCGGAAGGGGGCACTACGGGCCACGCCAACGCGCTGGCGACCGCCAGTACCAATGCGGCGCCGGTCCTTAGTCAGCCGCTGGGCTCCGCCGCCTGGCAGCAGGCGCTGGGGCAGCAGCTGGCCATGTTTACCCGCAACGGTATTCACAACGCCGAATTGCGGCTGCATCCCCAGGATCTTGGCGCGCTACAGCTCAATATTCGTATGAGCCAGGAGCAGGCCCAGTTGCATATTGTCTCTGATAACCACCACGTGCGCGCCGCGCTGGAAGCAGCTATGCCTCAGTTGCGAACCTCACTGGCTGAAGCGGGTATCGAACTGAGCCAAAGCAGCGTCAGCGCCGATAATGCTGCGCCCTGGCAGGATGCTTCTGGTGAAAATCGTCAGGGGGGTGACGGCGAGGGTGGCAATGGCTCAGGCGCAGGCGGTAGCGGCCAGGATGAGGCCGAACAGACCACTGTTCAGACCCGAACCATCATGCGGCCAGGCGGTGTGGACACCTTTGCCTGATCCCGTTTTAACGGTCGATGTGGCGCTATTTTCCCGTGTTATTCGGACCATTGCTTCAAAAGTTTGCTGCGATAATGTGCAGCATATTATTGCGTTGTTGACGAAGTTTTAGCGCCGGGGCTGGCGCTAATGTTGTGAAAGGATCGAGAAATTCCATGGCAAAGAAAGATTCAGCGGATGAGAAGAAGAAAAAGGGGGGACTGGGGGTTGCTCTGTTTGCCCTCATCGCTCTGGGCGCCTGTGCCGCCGCCGGTTACACCTGGTATGAGCTGAAAAATGTTAAATCACAGATTGCCAATGGGGTCGAAGAACAGCCGCCCGTAGTCAGTCAGGTTCCGCTATATATGCCGCTGGAAACCTTTACCGTCAGCCTGAAGCCGACCGAAGAAGACGCCGATCGCGTGCTGTATATCGGTTTGACGCTGCGTCTGCGCGATGAAAACTCCCGGGCTCTACTGGAAGAGTTCTTACCGGAAATTCGCAGCCGCCTGCTGGTGCTGCTTTCTCAGCAGACCGCCGAACAGCTGGCGACCAACGACGGTAAAACGGCACTGAGCGATCAGATTAAAACGGAGCTGAATAAGCCTATTTCTGACCGTACTGCCGCCGTCACCGACGTGCTGTATAACGCCTTTATCCTGCGGTAAACGCCATGTCTGACAGCATCTTATCCCAGGCCGAAATCGACCGCCTGCTTAACGGCGGCAGTGGCGCGGAAAACGATACCGCTGCCCAGAACGCTGCTCTGCCGGGCGATAACGTGACGCCCTATGATCCCACTACGCAGCGTCGCGTGGTGCGCGAGCGTCTTCAGTCTCTGGAGATTATCAACGAACGCTTTGCCCGACAGTTTCGTATCGGGCTATTCAACCTGCTACGCCGCAGCCCGGATGTCACCGTCGGCAATATTAAGATTCAACCGTACCTCGAGTTCGCACGTAATCTGCCGGTGCCCACCAACCTGAACCTGGTGCACCTGAACCCATTGCGTGGTACGGCGCTGTTCGTCTTTTCGCCCAATCTGGTGTTCGTGGCCGTGGATAACCTGTTTGGCGGCGACGGGCGTTTTCCGACCAAGGTCGAGGGGCGTGAATTTACGCCGACCGAACAGCGCATCATCAAGCGCATCCTGAATATGGCGCTGGATGCCTACAGTGAAGCGTGGAGCTCCATTTATAAACTGGATGTCGAGTACGTACGTGCTGAAATCCAGGTGAAGTTTACCAATATCACCACGTCGCCGAACGATATTGTGGTGACCACGCCGTTTTACGTGGAGATTGGCGCGCAGAGCGGGGAATTTGAGATCTGTATCCCTTTTAGCATGATTGAGCCACTGCGCGAGCTGCTGACCAGCCCACCGCTGGAAAACTCGCGTCAGGAAGACGAACAGTGGCGCGATACCCTGGCCACCCAGGTGAAAGCGTCCGAAGTAGAGCTGGTCGCGAACTTCGCCCGGATCCCTACCCGTCTTTCGCGAGTGCTTAAGATGAAAGAGGGTGATGTCATTCCGATCGACGCGCCAGAACGCACCGAAGTGACGGTTGATGATGTCCCTGTGCTGTACGGGAAGTACGGCAGCCTGAATGGTCAGTACGCGTTGAAGGTAGAACACCTGTTTAACTCCGCATTACAGTCCCTGAACGACGAGGAATTACCCCATGAATGATACCCAACAGCCGTCCAGCCCGGAAAAGGAGTCTGTGGACGATCTTTGGGGCGAGGCGATGAGCGAGCAGCTCACCGCTGAAAGCAGCGCCGTTTTCCAGGCCCTGGATAAAGAAAGCCCGCAGATGAATCTGTCCGCCGATCTCGATCTGATTATGGATATTCCCGTCAAAATGACGGTGGAACTGGGGCGCACCAAGATGACTATCAAAGAGCTACTGCGCCTGAGTCAGGGCTCAGTGGTGTCTCTTGACGGTCTGGCCGGTGAGCCGCTGGATATTCTGATCAACGGTTACCTGATAGCCCAGGGCGAAGTGGTGGTGGTGTCCGATAAATTCGGCATCCGCATTACCGATATCATCACGCCTTCCGAACGTATGCGCCGTCTGAGCCGCTGATGAAAAATCAGGTTTCCATCCCGGCGCCATCGGCGCCTGTGACCACGCCGGCTTCACTGATGGTGAACGTCGGCGGGGCACTCTGTTTTATCCTGTTGTTTATTCTGGCCATCGCCTGGCTGGTGCGCCGGTTTAACCTGACCTCGCTGAAGCACCCCGGTCAGCGGCTGCTGAGCGTTAAGAGTCAGTGCTCGCTGGGACAGAAGGCGCAGGTGGCGGTGGTAGAGATTGAAGGCAAGTGGCTGGTGCTGGGCGTAACGGCGGAGCAGGTGACGCATCTGCATACCCTGGACGCTCGGGCGGCGGACGGCGAACCGGAAACCGGCAAAGCCGTCGTGGATTTTCAGGCGGCGCTGGGGGCGCTGCTGAAGAAGGGTCGTAAACCGGAGTCACCGCAATGAGCTTTACCCTGAACCGTCGTCTGATGCCGCTGCTGGCGCTGGCGTTTCTGATATTGCTGCCTGTACAGAGCGCGCTGGCCGCTGATGCGGGAATCGTGATTAGCCGACCGCTGCCCGGCGGCGGCGAAAGCTGGTCACTGCCGGTGCAGACGCTGGTCCTGCTGACGTCGCTGACCTTCCTGCCCGCGGTGCTGCTGATGATGACCGGTTTTACCCGCATTATTATCGTGCTGGGTCTGCTGCGTAACGCCCTGGGCACGCCGTCGTCCCCGCCGAACCAGGTGCTGCTGGGACTGGCGCTATTCTTAACCTTTTTCGTGATGTCGCCGGTTTTCGACAAGGTGTATCAGGACGCTTACCTGCCGCTGTCCGAAGATAAAATTAATATGGAAACCGCCCTCGATCGTGCGGCCAGTCCGCTGCGTGAATTTATGCTAAACCAGACCCGGGAAACCGACCTGGCGCTCTATGCCCGGCTGGCGAAAGAGAATGGATTTCAGGGGCCGGAAGATGTACCGATGCGCGTTCTGCTGCCGGCGTTTGTTACCAGCGAGCTGAAAACCGCATTCCAGATAGGCTTTACCATCTTTATACCATTTTTGATTATCGACCTGGTGATCGCCAGCGTGCTGATGGCGCTGGGGATGATGATGGTGCCGCCAGCCGGTATTTCGCTGCCCTTCAAATTGATGCTGTTCGTTCTGGTGGATGGCTGGCAGCTATTGACCGGTTCGCTCGCCCAGAGCTTTTTCAGTTAATCACGAGGACATGCTATGACTCCTGAAAGCGTTATGGCGCTCGGCTATCAGGCTATGCGCATCGGATTCTCTATGGCGTCACCGTTGCTGATTGCCGCCCTGATTACCGGCCTGGTGGTCAGTATCCTCCAGGCATCGACCCAGATTAACGAGATGACGCTGTCGTTTATCCCGAAAATTCTGGCCGTTGCGTTGACCGTGGTGCTCGCCGGTCCGACCCTGATGAATATGTTCCTGGACTATATGCGCACGCTGTTTAACAGCCTGCCGTACATTATTGGCTGACATGTACCAGGTCGATATTTCCCAGATTGGTGCGCTCATAAGCCACTACTTCTGGCCCAGCGTGCGGGTGCTGGCGCTGTTTACCACGGCGCCGATTATCAGTGAAAAACAGATAACCACCCGGGTGAAAATTGGCCTGGCGATGCTCATCTCTTTTCTGATTGCGCCTTCGCTCCCGCCGGTGAAGGTTGATATTGTGACGGTGAGCGGGCTGTGGCTGGCGCTGCAGCAGATTCTGATTGGCGCGGCCATTGGCCTGACCATGCAGATGATTTTTGCCGCGGTACGTACGGCGGGGGAGATAATCGGCCTGCAGATGGGGCTCTCTTTCGCGACCTTCGTCGATCCTTCCGGCGGCCCTAACATGCCGGTACTGGCGCGATTACTGAACGTGCTGATGATTCTGCTGTTTCTGGCATTCAACGGCCATCTGTGGATGATCTCCATTCTGGCGGACAGCTTTACCGTGATCCCCATCGGCCCGGAACCGCTGAATGGCCACGGCTTTCTGGCTATCGTGAAAACCGGGGGGATTATCTTTTCCCACGGGTTGATGCTGGGACTGCCGATTATTACCCTGCTACTGACGCTGAATATTACCCTGGGTCTGCTGAATCGCCTGACGCCGCAGCTCTCTATCTTTGTGGTGGGTTTCCCGCTGACCCTGACGGTGGGAATGGTGGCGATGTCGCTGCTGATCTACACCCTGGCGCCGTTCGCTGAATATCTGATCAGCGATGTTTTTGAGCGTCTGACGCAGATTATGGGCGACATTGGCTAATCATAAGCGCGCCCGTGGCGTGCGCGCTTTACCCTCAAACGACTAAAGATTCACGCAGCTCCAGAGCGGCATCAGTCTATTGCCAATCAGATATGCGTTTTTCATTTTTACTATCGAGTACTGTTTGTGCGGCTCCACGCTGAACACATAGCGGTTGAAGAGTTCATCGGTGATGGTATCGACATTCCTCTTATGGATTTTGATATGTCTCATCGTCATATTCCCTTCGCGATCGGCGGCATATTTAAAATGCAGGTCGCGGGCAACCCGGTATCGATTCGCTGAACTGTCGGCGCCGCTGACCCTCAGGATGGCTGAGATCCTGATGATTCCTGTATGACGGCTTTGGGTTTGCAGCATGAAGTAACCATGAGTACTGAAGTGTGCAATATCCGATGAAGATTCGAAGGATGAGATGCAGCTAATATCAACACGATTATTGCGCGTGGGGTGTAGTACAGTAAAGAGTAACACCGCCAGAATAATAAGCGGTGTCAGAAAACTGGCGATTAATATTATTTTATTATTCATAGTGATAGATGCTCTTACAGGCTTTGAATGTAGTGGGAGCATTTTCATCGGGCAGGCAATTCGCTACAAACAACTGTTCCGGATGAGCATTTATTGAATATTCACTCACCTTCATAATAATGGTGTCCCCTTCGTCGCATGTTATTTTACTTTCATCCAACAAGCGTTGCAGATTGTCATCTGCTGCTATCCAGTCAGACGTTTTTTTACTTAGTGAATAGATTTCACATGGGCCATGGCGATTTTTTTGATCATAGATCAGATTAGGCGCTGGCGTATTGTTCGGGTGGATAGCATAAATCAGGCAGGGAAACGCGATGCCGATAACGCTAATCGCAAAGGCTTTGATCAGCTTTCCCGAACTGAGCCTGAGATGCTGCCAACCTGGCATATTTTCGGCGGGTGATTTTTGCACTGCGGAAGTGTCGGAGTGCTTATCGTTTTCCTGTGTATTGTTGAGATCAATCGTCTGGATACCAACGTGTTCCAGCATAATAAAGCCGACCCTGGGTATTGTTTGAATAACTTCGCCTTCCAGACCCAGCCGTACAAAGGTGCGTCTCAGTATCGAGATATACTGATTCAACGTATTATTGGATGAATACAAGCCATATTTTTCCCAGACTTCTGATAATATGGCCGTCCTCCTTAAGATCACGCCATGATTTTCTATGAAAAAACTTAGTATCCTGGCGATGGTAGAGGAGATGTGGATGATTTCTTCCGCAGCTGTGGTATTCCATAACGCGCCATCTTCCATTCGAAAAACAACCGTGTCATTAATTAAATAAACCATCATAAGACCTTTACATTAAATTTCCGTTCAGGATTTACCCGCAGTCAAATCGTTTTTGGTAGGATATTTTGTATCCATGAATACTTACTCTGTAAAACCACATATTTTCAGTGTCTTAACCTATAATCATGTGATTTATCAATATAAATACTCGAAATTTTGCGTTTTCCGTTATTATCACCCCCGTAAGCCGCGATCGTCACCGGAAGAGCAATATGCATCAGAATAATCTGATTATGCAAATTTAATTTCAATTTATTAACTTTTATTAAACACAGGCGGGGAGATGAAGGCTTATATTGATAAATACCCTGACAGGGAGTATGGAGATGGTGATGTTAACGCAGAGTTATTTCCTGGAATTACTGAGGGCTTAAGGTCACTAACGCTTTTTTTTTCAACCAATATTTAATTCGGCGTCTCATCGCGTTATTGGCGTTGAGGCTCTGGCCAGGTTTCTGATTAACGATGAATACATACTTACCGGGGAGCTTATTCGTCACCTTGAAGAACCTGAGTTTGCCAGTATTTATTCGATGGCATTAATCTCCAGACTTCAGGGGTTTATCATCCAGCAGCGTAATAAACTGGATAGCGGCTTTACGTTTTCTCTCAATCTGTGTCTGTTTCAGCTTTGTGACAGAACGCTGATTCAGCGCCTGGTTCAGTTGAAAAAAGTTGCTGGTAACAATATTCATATTCAGGTTGAAATTGTCGAACGTCATATTCATCAGGAAATAGGTGATGATGTTATCGAGGCGAGCCATTTTTTGAATCAGCAAGGTATAAAGATTTCATTGGATGACTTTGGTGTTGAGTCTTCGGCGTTTGATTATCTTAATCTGGTTGAGGTTGATACTATCAAGCTGGATAAAAGCCTGACCCGATGTCGGGAACAGACGCTTTATTATAAAAAGATTCTCCAGGGTTTACTGGCTGCATCCCGGGCAATGAATGTCATTTTGATCGCCGAGGGCGTGGAATCAGAGTATCAAAAACAGCAACTGGAGAGACTGGGGATTTATCTTCATCAGGGCTTTTATTATTCCAGACCGGTCTCGATGACGGCGTTCGCTGATATGCTGCATTAATGATGGGTGTTTTTTATTGAGGATATCACACTCAGACGCTGTCCGGGCTGCTACAGTCCAGGCAAATTATTTTGGCGCCGTTCACCGCAACATGAGGATCTCTTTATAACCATGCACTAAACCTGGAGCAGAAAGGTGTTGAGAAAGAGCGCTTACAAGGCATTCAGGAATGGGGTATGGCAGGGCGGGCCGCTCGCCCGCACCTGGGCTCAAATTTCCTTTATGATGATGTCAGACGGTAATTCACGGTGAGCTGCTGACTGACGACATTAAGCGGCGGGCGTAGCTGGCCGCGTTGATTTACCGAATAAATAAAGCGCCAGGTATCGCCGGGGCGCATATTTTCCGGCAGCGCTCGCTGGCCGGCCAGCGCGTCAATTTTGACGCAGCGGGCCTGGGTGCACAGCTTAATCTCCAGCCCCGGTGGCGGGGGATTGAGTAACGAAATCCGCCAGCTGATACGGGTGACGGTGGCCTGAGGCGGTACGGCGACAGAAGGGGTTAGCGGCCTGCCGGACATTATCTGGTTGCCGACGTTCAGTATGCCGCCGACGGTGGTCTGGCTCCAGGAGGCGGTGGCGGCAAGGGCGGCCTGCGGTAACAGACCACAAATCAAAGCCAGAGCGATACTGCGGCGCATTACTATTGACCCCCCACGATAGAGCTCATCCGAATAGGGCGATGGTTTGCGATCTCCATATTGGACATCACCACCAGCTGCGGCATGGCGCGGCGCAGGAAGCGCGACAGCATCATACGCAGGATGTGGTTCACCAGCAGTACCGGCGGCGCACCCATAGCCTCCTGACGCTGGAGCGCACGTTCCGTCTGAATCATCAGGTTTTCCGCGATGCCCGGTTCAAGGCCGCTGCCGCTCTGGGCTGCCTGAATCAGAATGCGCTCCAGCCCCACATCCAGACCAATCACCTGCAGCTCCCCACTGCCCGGGAACCACTGATGAGTAATGGCGCGACCCAGCTTCACGCGCACCAGCGCGGTCAGCTCATCCGGATCGGTCTGGCCCGGCGCATGTTCGGCCAGGGCTTCAATAATCGAGCGCATATCGCGGATGGAGACGCGCTCGGCCAGCAGATTTTGCAGAACCTTATGCAGCACGGTCAGGCTGACGGTACCGGGGATCAGATCCTCGATAAGCTTCGGCATATCTTTGGTGATGCGATCGAGCAACTGCTGGGTTTCCTGACGACCAAACAGATCGCTGGCATTCATGGCAATCAGATGGTTAAGGTGTGTCGCCATCACGGTGCTGGCATCCACCACGGTGTAGCCCTGGGTCTGAGCCTGTTCGCGCAGAACTTCGTCGATCCAGACCGCTTCCAGACCGAAGGCTGGCTCCTGGCAGGGCTCGCCTTCCAGGGAGCCCACGGCATTACCGGGATTAATTGCCATCCAGCGCTCCGGCTGAGTTTCACCGCTGCCTATTTCCACCCCTTTCATCAGAATACGGTAGTGAGTCGGCGTCAGGTCGAGATTGTCGCGGATGTGCACCACCGGCGGCAGGAAGCCCATATCCTGAGCGAATTTCTTACGAATGCCGCGGATACGGCCAAGCAGTTCGCCGCTCTGGGCGCCATCCACCATTGGAATCAGGCGGTAACCCACTTCCAGCCCCAGCATATCTTCGAACTGTACGTCCTGCCAGGTAGCTTCGCTGGCCTGCAGGGACTCCTGCTTGATGGGATCTTTCTCCGTCTGACCGTCTGCCGCGGTTCCGGAAGAGGTCCGCCCTTTGCCGTCGGCGCCGCGCAGCCACCAGGCTAGTCCCAGTAGCCCGCCGGTAAACAGCAGGAAGACGAAGTTCGGCATGCCGGGGATCAGCCCCAGCAAGCCGATTACGCCCGCAGCCAGCACCATGACTCTTGGGTTGCTGAACAACTGGGTAAACATCTGTTCGCCCACGCTCTGCTCATTCGACACGCGGGTCACGATAACACCGGCGGCGGTGGAGATAATCAGCGCCGGGATCTGGGCGACCAGACCGTCACCAATCGCCAGCAGAACGTAGGTTTCACCAGCCTGGCCGAACGGCATGCCGTGGCTCAGCATACCCACCAGCAGGCCGCCGACCATCTCGATAACCAGAATCAGAATACCGGCGATGGCGTCACCGCGGACGAATTTACTCGCACCGTCCATGGAGCCGTAAAAGTCGGACTCCTGAGTCACTTCGGTACGACGACGTTTGGCTTCTTCTTCGCCAATCAGACCGGCGTTCAGGTCGGCATCGATAGCCATCTGCTTGCCAGGCATTCCGTCCAGAGTAAAGCGAGCACCTACTTCCGCGATACGGCCTGCACCCTTGGTGATAACCATAAAGTTGATGATCACAAGGATAATAAACACCACGATACCGATGGCGAAGTTACCGCCCACCAGGAAGTGACCAAAGGCCTCTACCACATGGCCCGCCGCCGCTGAACCGGTATGACCTTCCATCAGGATGATACGGGTGGAAGCGACGTTGAGCGCCAGCCTGAGCAGGGTGGAGAACAGCAGGATGGTCGGGAAGGCGGCGAATTCCAGGGTTCGCTGGGTGAACATGGCCACCATCAGAATCATCAGCGCCAGGACGATGTTGAAGGTGAAGAACAGATCCAGCAGGAACGCCGGTAGCGGCAGTACCATCATCGCCAGAATCAGCATGATCAGTACCGGACCGGCAAGGATTTGCCATTGGGTCTCTTTAAGATTGGGTAAGCGTAGCTTTGTGGCGATGTTGGACATCAGTGTTTACTCTCTCGTGCAAAGTCCAGCCCTGCCGGAACCGAAATGTTTTGCGGTTTGCGCGGGATAAGCCCGCCTTCTTTACGCCAGCGGCGCAGTCCATAGACCCAGGCGAGCACTTCGGCCACCGCGCTATAGAGTGCGGTGGGAATCGGCTGGCCGATTTCACTATGGCGATACAGCGCGCGCGCCAGCGGCGGCGCTTCCAGCATGGGAATGCGGTGTTCGTTGCCCAGTTCGCGAATGCGCAGCGCAATGGCGCCAGCCCCTTTCGCCACCACTTTTGGCGCCGACATAGCGCCTTCCTCATAGCGTAGGGCAACGGAATAGTGAGTCGGGTTATTCACAATCACGTCCGCTTTGGGTACGTCGCTCATCATGCGGCGCTGGGCCGCGGCCCGCTGCTGCTGACGGATGCGTCCTTTAACGTGCGGGTCCCCCTCCTGCTGTTTAAATTCGTCGCGGATCTCCTGGCGGGTCATACGCATTTTCTTCAGGTTGCTGAAGATTTGGTAAAATACGTCATAAGCCACCATTGGAATAAGGCTCAGCGTAATCAGCAACATGCACTGCGAAATCAGGGCCAGCGCGTCATCAATGGCGGTCAATGGCGTTTCGTGCAGCAGGCGCATCATTTTGGCCCAGTTGCCCCACAGAAACAGACTGCAGGTCACCGTCACCAGGGTGACTTTCAGCACGCTTTTCAGCATCTCTGATACAAACTGTTTGGAAAACATGCGCTTAATGCCGGGCAGCGGGTTCATCCGTTTAAAGTTGGGCTTAAACGACTTGCCGCTGAAATGCAGACCGCCCAGCAGCATCGGCGAGCCTATCGCCACCAGCACCAGCCCCATCATCAGCGGCACCAGGGCGCTGACCGCCTCCAGTATCAGGCGCCCGAACTGACGCACCATGGTCTTCTGGTCGTTAATGATGCTGTGATCGAAATTCAGCCCGTCCTGCAATAGCAACCCGAGATCGCGGGCCATGTGGTGCCCCACCGTCCACAGCAGTGCCCAGCCAGCCACCAGCATCAACAGCGAGGTCAGCTCTTTCGAACGGGGGATTTGTCCCTCTTTTCGCGCTTTCTCTCGTCGTGTGGGGGTGGGGTCTTCTGTTTTTTCCTGGTCGCTTTCTTCAGCCACGGTAGCCCGTCGTTTGTGCTCTGTATTTAGAGGGTTTCAGGCTGTATAGGATGCCAAATTTTGGCCAGAATCATGCGGGGAAAAGAGATGCCTTTTAGGCGCTTTTTCGCTGATAGCGTCTATTGACCCACGAAAAAGCGATGAAGGGATGCGCCAGCCCGATCCGCAGATAAAAACAGGCGGCTGGCGCATAAAGAGAGGTATTGTTGCTTAAAAACCAAGGCTATCCAGTAAGTCATCCACCTGATCCTGGCTTGCCACTACGCCATTGCGTGAGCTGTCTATCTGCGGTCCGTTGATCAGTCCACTATTTTTAGGCTGCTCCGTGCGTGCCGATTCCGGGATGTTTTCCAGCAGAACCTGGATCAGTTCTTTTTCGATCTCCTGGATCATGTCCATCATGCGTTTGATGACCTGACCCGTCAGATCCTGGAAATCCTGCGCCATCATAATATCCATCAGATGCGCATTGGTTTTATCGACCAGCGCTGGCGTCTCTTTCAAAAAGCTGCGGGTGTCGCGTACCAGCTCACGGGCATCGGACAGCTCAATCGGATCCTCAAACCAGGCATCCCAGCGCAGAGAGAGCTCACCCGCACCGCTGTGCAAACGGTCCTGCAAAGGACGCGCTTCGTCCACGCAGTTTAGTACAGTATCTGCCGCCTGAGAGGTCTTGCTCACCACGTAGCTCAGGCGCTCCCGGGCATCAGGGATGGCTTCGGCTGCCTGGATAATGGTCTGATCCAGTCCCAGGTCTTTCAGGCTGTCGCGCAGCAGGCGGGTCATATTACCGATGCGCGAAATAATGTCGTTAACGTTACCTGCCGCCTGGGCTGTAGTCATTGTATCCATCACCGTTACCACCCGAGTTTTTCAAAGATTTTGCCCAGCTTTTCTTCCAGCGTCGCGGCAGTAAAGGGTTTCACCACGTAACCGCTGGCGCCAGCCTGGGCTGCGGCGATGATGTTCTCTTTCTTCGCTTCCGCTGTCACCATCAGTACCGGCGTCTGACCCAACGCCGGATCCTTACGAATTTCAGACAGTAATTGCAGGCCATCCATGTTCGGCATATTCCAGTCGCTGACGACGAAATCAAATTTGGATTCACGCAGTTTGTTCAATGCGTCCTGACCGTCTTCGGCTTCTTCCACGTTATGAAAGCCCAGATCCTTAAGCAGGTTGCGGACAATGCGGCGCATGGTGGAAAAGTCGTCAACAACCAGGAAGCGCATGTTTTTATCGGCCATGTTTTTCATTACCTCTGTAAAAAATTAAATAAACGTCTCAATATCTCCGGCGCGGCCGGAACGTGGTTAATCAGATGCGTTGGGCCTGGCCCACGACGGCGTTAAGCATTTTCTGGCTGACATGTTCCAGACAGACAACCTCGCAGGCGGCGCCTGCGGCGATGGCCTCACGGGGCATGCCGAAAACCACACAGCTTTTTTCACTCTGTGCCAGAGTCCAGGCCCCTGCATTACGCATGGCCAGCAGTCCGGCGGCGCCGTCGTTGCCCATACCGGTCAGAATAACGCCCACGGCGTTCTTGCCTGCGGTGCGCGCCACCGAATGGAACAGCACGTCTACCGACGGGCGGTGGCGATTCACTGGCGGTGCGTCATGCAGCTTGATGTGGTAGTTCGCCCCGCTGCGCACCAGCTCCATATGATTATCGCCAGGGGCGATATAGGCATGGCCTGGCATAACACGCTCGCCGTCTTCGGCTTCTTTTACCGAGATCTGGCACAGTTTGTTCAGGCGATCGGCAAAGGAGCGGGTAAAGCCTGGCGGCATATGTTGGGTAATCAGCAGTCCCGGGCAGGTGGGGGGCAGCGGCACCAGGGTTTGACGAATGGCTTCGGTACCGCCAGTGGAGGCGCCGATAGCGATAATTTTTTCACTGCCCACCATGGGAGGAGAAACCAGGCGCCTGGGGGGCGCCGCGGGTGTATGGCGTGCGATCTGCGCCCGCGAGGCGGCTCGGATCTTATCGGCGATGGCGTCGCTATAGTGCATCATCCCTTCTCGCAGGCCGATCTGCGGCTTGGTCACGAAATCCACGGCCCCCAGTTCCAGCGCGTTCAGGGTGATTTCCGACCCCCTGCTGGTCAGCGAAGAAACCATAAGGACCGGCATCGGGCGCAGCCGCATCAGGCGCTCCAGGAAATCGAGGCCATCCATGCGCGGCATCTCCACATCGAGCGTCAGCACGTCCGGGTTATGGCGCTTAATTAAATCACGGGCGATAAGCGGATCCGGTGCCGTCGCCACCATTTCCATATCCGAATGGCTGTTAACGATCTCGGTCATTAACTGACGAATTAATGCCGAGTCATCAACGCACAGTACCTGTATCTTTTTCATCGCTTATCCTTAGTCAGTCCATAGACGGACAGCCCCTTCAGATAGAAATCATCACTAAGCTGGCTGACGTGTTCGGAATGTCCGGCAAACAGAATTCCACCTTCTTTCAGCATGCCAGCGAATCGGCGCAGAATTTTCCGTTGCGTATCCTTATCAAAATAAATCATTACGTTACGACAGAAGATGGCATCGAAAGGGCCGGGAACGGCCCAGTCGTTATCCAACAAATTCAGCGGCTGATACTGGATGCCTGAGAGCAGTTCGGGGCGCACCCGCACCTTGCCTTCCTGGCTGCCGGTACCGCGCAGGAAGTAGCGTTTTTTCTGCGCTTCCGTCAGCTTGGCGATGTCCAGTTCGCGATAGATACCGCGGGTGGCGGTGTCCAGAACCTCGGTGTCGATATCCGTTGCCCAGATTCGGGTGCCGGTACTGCGCCCCAGGGTCTCATCCAGCGTAATGGCGATGGAGCAGGGCTCCTCACCGGTAGAGGCCGCAGTACTCCAGACGCTGTAGCCGCCCGGGCGCGAACGGGCGTGTTCGGCCAGAATAGGGAAGTGATACGATTCGCGGTAAAACGCGGTCAGATTGGTGGTAAGCGCGTTGATAAAGGGTTGCCACTCTGCGTGTAGCGTATGGCTTTCCAGCAGGCCAATATACTGTGAAAAATTGTCCAGATTTAGCGCCCGCAGACGGCGGGACAGTCGGTTGTAAACCATATCCCGCTTGTTATCAGCCAGAACGATACCGGCACGTTGATAAATCAGCTGGCTGAGCTTTTTAAATTCCGGTTCCGTCAGTGGCACACGGACCATAAACTTATTGATGTTGTCACAGAGCTGTGAGCCGGTAGCTGGATTATGTATGTCTACTTCTCGTTGCATGACGGTCTTTAGTCCCTTTAATCGTTGCTCACTACATGTCTGATTGATTCCCTTCAGATCAGTGGAGTGGGGAGTCTTATGTAGTGCTATCGGTTAATTGTGAAAATTCTTTAATTGCGGTATGACCAGAAAAAAGCCGCCAGCGAAGCTGGCGGAAAGCGACAGAAAAAAAGGTGAGAGCTATCTCTCTGTTATTGTTAATTATTCGATCCGAAACCGGCCAATGACGCGGGTCATGCTGGCGGCCTGATCCTGGAGCGCTGCGGCGGCCGTAGTGGATTCTTCCACCATGGCGGCATTCTGTTGAACGATGCCGTCGAGCTGATGCACCGCCTGATTGATTTCGTTAATTCCCACCATCTGCACGGCAGTGGCGTCCTGAATCTCCTTCATGATCTGCGTGACGTTCTCAACGTTGATGATGATGTTGTCCATCGCATCATTAGCCTCCCGCACCTGGCAGGCGCCAGACATGACGCTTTCAACCGTGGCTTCGATCAGATCTTTAATTTCCCTGGCGGCATGGGAGCAGCGCTGCGCCAGGCTGCGGACTTCGCTGGCGACCACCGAGAAGCCCCGACCCTGTTCTCCGGCCCGCGCCGCTTCTACCGCGGCATTGAGCGCCAGGATATTGGTCTGGAAGGCAATGCCGTCGATAACGCTAATAATGTCGCGAATTTTGTCGGAGGCGTTTTCAATATCGCCCATGGTGCTGAGCACAGTATTAACCACCTCGCCGCCATGCTGGGCGGCACTGGTGGCGGATTCGGTAATGCTTCCCGCCTGACGCGCGGAGTCTGCCGACTGGGCGACGGTTGCCGTAATCTGTTCCAGCGACGAAGCGGTCTGTTGCAGGCTGGCCGCGGCGGATTCGGTACGGCCGGAGAGTTCGCGGTTGCCAGCAGCTATCTCATCCGACGCGGTGTGTACCGAATGGCTGGTGTCGCGGATCTGGCTCATGATTCCGCCCAGATTACCGACAAACTGGTTAAAGGCGCTGGCGATTTGCGACACCTCGTCGCCCCCCTGATCCGGCAGACGCTGGGTCAGATCGGCATCGCCGCTGCTGATGGCCAGCATAGAGTCGCGCACCAGCGCCAGACGTTTAAGCACTTTGGCCATAATCAGGCTGATAATCAGTGCAGCGCCCGCTGCCAGTACCACCAGCGATATCAGCGACAGCGTTAACATCCAGGCGCTGCCTTCGTTCATTACCGCTTTATTGAGCACGACCATGACCAGCCAGTCGGTCCCTGCAACCTCTTTAGCCCGAACCAGCGTCATTTCGTTATCGATTTCCACCTCTTTACGCGTTGTGGTCATCAACAATTTGGTCATGTCGAAATTGGGCGACAGCTCGGTAATGGGCTTGAGCGTCAGACTGGGATCGGCGTTGGCGATAATGGTGCCGCTGCGGTTAATCAGCATGCCAAAGCTCTTTTCCGCCGGATGGATGCTGAGCACGTTGTTAATCACCGTGTCCATCGCCATATCGCCTGCGACCACACCCAATAGCACGCCCTCTTTGGTAATCGGCGTCGCGACGGTCACTACCAGGATACCGCTGGCATCATCCATATAGGGCTCGGTCACGATGGTATGGCCCGCATTAACGGCCTGGGTAAACCAGGGGCGGGAAGTGGCATCATAATCCAGCGGCACATCGGTAATACCTTCGAACTGCGTGGTTTTATTGGTAAAGCTCACATAAATATTGGTGAAACCGGAAGCGTCGATGATCGAACGGAAGTAAGGCCGTGGATTTTCCATCAGCGCTTCATCGGTTAATGACTCAATATTGCGCTTCTTGATCATTATCCAGTCGGCCAGCGCCGTAGCATGACTACTGCTGATGGACGACAGGCTGGCGTTGATGAGTTGATCGTTGTTTCTGTGAGCAACGCTGTAGTTAAGGAAAGTGTTCAACATCAGAACACTGACGACGATAGCGATGCCCGCAGCAGTGATGCGGGCTCGTATTGTTTTTAACATAAAGCTCTCTACCTTCGGGCCGGTGGGTAACAAATGCACGGAGTAGTTATCGGTCAGCGAGATGAGAACTTTTCCAAAAATGTGGATTTCTTTTGTAAAAGTGCATCATATATTAATTGTTTGTTTTTATTTGAAAAAATAGATGGTAAACGGAAGGGGCGAGCCTTTTCTGCCCGGGATTATGAGGGGAAGGGAAGCAACGCCTGTAGGGGAAACGGGCGCCACGGATGATGACTGTTCGTTCAGCTTTTTCGGGTTATCCAGATAGCTGAAATCTGTATCACGGCGGAGCGTGGTCAGGCGCCCGTTTTTTTGAGCCAGATCCGGGAAAATTCGCTGGCCGGGACCGGTTTTCCGTAATAGAAGCCCTGAAGCCAGGTAGCTCCCAACTGTTTCAGGCTCTCTACGTGCTTTTCGGTTTCCACGCCTTCCACCACGGTACTCAGATCCAGCTTTTTTGAAATATCGATGATACCGGCAATCAGATGGCGATGGGCGACTTCGGGTTCAAGATGGGTAATAAACTTGCGGTCCACCTTCAGAATATCCAGCGGGTAGTCCTGTAGGTAACTGAGGTTGGAATACCCGGTACCAAAATCATCGATAGCGATAATCACGCCAAGCTGGTGTAACTGGGTGAGAACATCGTTGATCTGCCGGTTATCGTTAAGGATTTCGCTTTCGGTAATTTCGACCACCAGGTGGATCAGCCCGTCCGGGAGGCCGTTCAGAAAGTGGCGGCAGTCTTTGATTATCTGACCGGACAGAATATGGTGTGAACTGAAGTTAATGCTGACGTGGAAGCCCGGCGTAATATGGCGTTTTTCCGTCAGCAGCCAGCTTCTGACCTGGCGCATGAGGTCCCGGGTCATCGGGATGATCAGCCTGGACTCTTCGGCCAGGGGAATAAACTGGTTGGGCGGGATAATGCCATCGCTGGTAGAGATCCAGCGTGCCAGCACCTCACAGCCAGTCAGTTCGCCGGTCAGGGTATCGACCTGGGGCTGAAACCACGGCTGTATTTCACCCCGATCGATAGCGACCTCCAGCTTTTTACGCAGGGATTTCGGCTTGATTAACGTGCTGTAGACCCACACGCCCGCCAGCGGACCAATGGCCAGAAAAACGAAAAACAGTACGGCAGAGGCCTGATAGTACTGTCGCCAGGTGTAGCTGTCCGGCAGCACGTACACAAGGCTGTAGTCATAGTTTGTCGATGCCTGAACCCGTGTGCGCGTATTGCTCCGCGCCAGCGGTGCCGTATGCAGTTGCCCTGATCTGTCCAGATAGTGGCCGTCAATGCTCAGATAGTGCTGCTCTTTGTCGTTCTGCCCGGTCAGGTCATTATAGAAATAGAAACCGGGAATACTGGCGATGATCTCGACGTTCTGAAACTGGCGCTTCAGGTTAATGACCTGGGTTTTTTGGGCAGGAACAGGACCATAGCTGAAAGAGAGTTTCCTGTCGTTTTTAAAGTAATCGCTAACCGGAATGGCGACCTCTCCCGACAGTGATGAACAATAAATGGTGCCCTGTTTCGCCATGCTAAAGGAGCGTGAGTAAGGGGAAAGCGCGGTTAACTGGCGCAGCGAATGGGCCATTTCGGGGCAGCGGTCGCTGTAAAGGTCGGACGCCTTACCCAGCGACTGGTTGACCGTCTCAAAAATCATATCGATGCGGCTGATGGCGTTGGCCATGCTAATTTCATCCTCGGCCTGGTAAGTGCTGAGGGTCTGCTGGTGGATCAGTAGCGCCCCGACCAGCCAGATAGCCAGCGCGGTGCTGATAGCCAGTAGCATATTTCTGACGGGTATTTTTTTATTTTTCATTCTCTTGCCGCCCTGCCTGGTCTTATAACGAAGAGTCTCTGGGCCATTTGTAGCAGAGTATTTCCCGGCGCTTTAAGCAGCTGCTGGACGTTCACCCCGGAAAGGTTATAAACCTTATCGCTGGCGCGATCGTATATAGTGGTGCGTTTGTTAAATATGTCAAGCATGATATAGCGAGAGAATGCAATGATGTTAAAGAATAATATAATAAAAATGTATTTGAGATTTTGCTCTGCGCTATATTTTTCATGGTCATTTTGAATCATGGCGGAATGCGTTTCTCTGGCTGGGAAGGACGTATGTCAATAGATATATACGGATGAGAAATTAAATGGTGGTTAAATGAAATTATTAATCTGACTTTCGTCAATGGACTGCTATGATGCCAGCGTGATAGCCAGGATAATTCTTTTAAATGTGGATTAAATGTTCGCGGTAGGTGGCATTATTGTTATTTTCTGAAGCTGTTTATCAGGGGGAGCGGTAAAACAGGCCAGTGGCAGGTACATTCATAAAATAAAGCGGAAGTCAAAACAAATTAAGCAGCAAAAACGGCCGTTTTTAGCGCAAAAGATCTGCGCTGGCATCCCATAGAATAGGCCGTAATTCCCTGATCCCACTTCCTGAGTGAAAGCGACCTGCCTATGAATACGAGATGTCCTGTGACCTACCTGGTGCCGGGAGCCCCCGGGCTCTCAGGAGCGTGTTAACGTGGCTCACGTCTTACTTCGCAGCGGTTCCCTGAATGACTTTCAGGCCGTAGGCAATAACGGGCAGGCGGTGTTTGAGTCTGCGGTGCAGATCCGCGAGGCGCTGCGATTACGCGGGCTGGAACAGGCGGCCAGTATTCTGGCGATTCCTCAGGTCGATGACGCAGGTCAGCGCGTAGACTGGTATGCCCCTGCCGGAAAGCGGGTGGTTTCCTGGATTGGCGCTGACGGCGAAACACGCCGTAAGGCGCTCAAACAGCTGGAGCGCTGCCTGGAGGAGGTCACGACATTAAGTGAACGCAGCCAGCGGGCTTCCAGACCGTCGATGCGCCGTTTTGGTCTGCTGCTGGCGCGCGCCTTTATGTTTCCCGGCGCCAATCACGTCTTTCTGGTGGACGATCGTCCGGTAATTACCTTCTGGGGCTTTATTGCGCATCATCAGAAGGTACCGGAGGATGCCCTGATCGTACTGCGCAGCGTCGTGGCGCCGGAGCCGCTTCCCGAACCGGAACCGGTGCCCGAACCTGAACCTGTCGCCGCGGCAGATTCCACTCCGCCCGTACCGGAGCCTGAGGCGGTTAACACCCAGGCCGCGCTGGGTACCCGCCTTTATGAAACCACCTCTGCCGTGCCTGTCGAGCCGGAAGAGGTGGAAATCCCTGCGCCGAAGAAGCGCTCGCGCAGTTTACCGCTGGTAGGCGGCATGGTGCTGATGCTGTGTATCGCTTCTGCGGCGGCCTGGTTCACGCTGTCCGGCACACCGGAAGCGGAGACGGCGGTACCGCAGATAAGCGAAGAAGCGGAGCCTGAGCCGGTTAAGGCGCCTGAGCCGCCAGCTCCGTCAACGCTGCCGCTTCAGCTCGCCACGGTACTGGAAGCGCCACCGCCTCCGCCTCCGCCGCTAACACCGGGCGCGCTGGTGATGCCCGTCGATGCGGTCAAGGCGGGCTCTACCCGCTTTCTGAATGGCCGCTGGCGAATCAGCGGCGAGAACCGTGGGCCGGTTGTCCGACTGGATAAACTGCCGGTGCTGCACGCCATCACGCTGCAAATCAAAGATAACGAAGGGAGTGCGACTCTGGCGCTCGACGGTAAGCTCAGCTGTAAGACGGATATTTATTCCGGACTGATGCCTTCCGGCACCCTGATGGTGAAAAGTCGCGCCCGGGCGCGCTGTAGCGATGGCTCGCGCTATCCGATGCCGGAGATCGCCTGCCGCCAGGGGGAGACCGGCGCGGCTCGCTGCGAGGCGCGCTATAACGATCAGGAGCAATCCCTGCCGCTAACGTTTAAGAAAGTGAGTAAGTAAGCCATGCTGGTTAATCTGTATCCGTACCGTCATGATGTCTCCCTGATTCGGGATAGCGGCATTCAGTTCCTGGACTTTGGCATCACGCTGGCCGAACCGGGAGCATCCGGCTGTTTTGTGCGTAAAACAGCTAATGGTCCGCTGTTGCGTCTGTCGTGGGACCAGGACCGGCAAAAGTTTACCCTGCCTGCCCACGATGGCGGCACGCCAGAGGTGGTTGAACCGGAAAGCCGGATTTCCATCAGCCACTCTTTAAATCTGCTGGATGGCGAATGGTTGCCTCTGCCGGTGCTGCGGGTGAGCGCCATGCGTCGCTTTGCCCAGGGCCCCTGCAACTGGGCGCGCTTCCAGGTTCGCCGCCTGGCGCAGCCGGATGACGCAGGCCATACCCACCGCCTGACGCTGGCGCTGGATACCCGTATCGCCCGCGATGTCGAAGGGGAAGAGCTGCTGGCGCCGGTCGAGAGCGATATTACCGCCGGTACGCGCTTTGCGCTGGCCTGGCACGATAGCGAGCTGGATGACTTTATCGATCAGACGTGGGTAGACGGCTGGCTGCGGGAAAGCTTTATGACCGCCGCGGAGCTGGAAGACCGAACCCAGGGCGATATTCAACTGGCGCTGAAAAAATTCGAATATCAGGCGCACTGGCTGAATCTGCTGGAACTGATGGGGCAGCACCTGGCGATCCCCGAGCTTAAGATCGTCGCGGCGGGATCGCCTACGGAGACGATCCCGGCGGATCTGGTGCTGGATGTGGGGAATACCCACACCTGCGGGCTCCTGATCGAAGATCACGGCATTGGCGATAACGGCCTGCGCCATACCGCACAGCTTCAGCTACGTTCGCCAGAGGCGCCGCAGTTCGCCAGCGCGTCGTTTTTCCCTAGTCGCCTGACTTTTGCCCGTGCCGATTTCGGCAAGCGTTTTTATTCCGTGGAAAGCGGGCGCGACGACGCCTTCATCTGGCCTTCACAGGCGCGGGTGGGCCATGACGCTTGCCAGCTTGCGGCCCGACGTCCGGCCATTTCCGGCGCATGCAGCCTTTCCAGCCCGCGTCGCTACCTGTGGGACTGTTCGCCGGTGGATAATGCGTGGCGCTTTAGCCGCAGCGCTAACGGCGCAGAAGCGGAAGCCATCGTCCGGCCATTGATGATGCTGATGAACGACGAAGGCGTGCCGCTGGCGGAGCTCCCCGCTGATGAGCGTCTGCCGGTATTTTCCGCAAACTACAGCCGCAGCGCGCTGATGACCCAGTTACTCTGCGAGCTGCTGGCCCAGGCGTTGAGTCAGATTAACAGCGTGGATAACCGCCTGCGCATGGGGCGCCCCGATGCGCCGCGCCAGCTGCGGACCTTAATTTTAACCCTGCCGACCGGTATGCCGGCCAGGGAGCGTGATATTTTCCGCCAGCGGATGGAGCAGGCGATTAACCTGGTCTGGCGCGCTATGGGCTGGCATCCACAGGAAGCGGACCAGGGACGTAGCGTACCGCTGCCTGTGGTACAGGCCGAATGGGACGAGGCAAGCTGCGGCCAGATGTTCTGGCTGTATAACGAGATTCATCAAAACTATGCCGGAAGCGCCGGGGCGTTGTTCAGTGCGCTGGCCCGGCCGGGAGTTGACCCGGAACAGCGCTATCCGCTGCGGGTGGCCTCTATCGATATTGGTGGCGGGACCACCGATATGGCCGTTACAGAGTATTCGTTGCAGGAAGATGACAGCCGCAGCGTGCGGATAACGCCGCGCCTGCTGTTCCGGGAAGGCTTCCGGGTGGCGGGCGACGACATTCTGCTGGACGTGATTGGCCAGTGTCTGCTGCCGGCGCTGGCAAACTGGCTACGCCAGTGCGGCGCGCGCGATATCGATATCCTGATGCAGCGGCTGGTCGGTGAAGCTGAGTACCCCGAATCCGGAGATATGCTGCGCCAGCAGATGACGCTGCAATTCTTTATTCCGCTTGGTAACGCCATTCTGGCCGCCTGGGAACGGAGCCGTCCGGACGATCGGTTGCCCGGGCTCGACATGCTGGCGGGCGATATGCTGACGGACCCGCTTTCAGATGAGCTGATCACGGAAGTCGCCCGACTGGTGCAGCCTGCGCTGGCGGATGACGCGACGCCTTTCGATTTAGCGGCCATGCCGCTGCGGACCAACTTTACCGAGCTGCAGCAGGCGGTGTTGGAACGGCGCTTTGCCATCTCGTCGCCGCTGCATGCGCTGTGCGAGGCCGTCACCTGGTACGACTGCGACCTGGTACTGATGACCGGCCGCCCCGTGGGACTGCCGGGTATTCAGGCGCTGCTGCGTTATCTGCAACCGGTACCGGTCAACCGTATGGTGATGATGAACGACTACCCGGTGCATGAGTGGTACCCCTTTAACGGCCACCCGAAGTCCACCGCGGCGGTGGGCGCCATGCTGTTCAGTCTGTCACAGTCCCTGCGGTTGCCGGGTTTCCTGTTCCAGACCGCGGGGATTCAGGCCTGGTCGACCATTCGTTACCTGGGCGTCCTGGACGAACAGAACCGCCTGGCGGATGAAGATATCTGGTATCGCGATATCGATCTGGATGACCCTCGGGGCTGTCTGGAGAGCGATAACGCCTTTGCGATTCGCGGCAACGTTCGGCTGGGTTTCCGCCAGCTGGATAATGCCCGCTGGCCCGCCACGCCGCTCTACACCCTGAATATCGTCGATCCGCAGCTGACGGTGGCCATTGCCAGCCAGGGGCCGCTTTACGTGCGCCTGGCGCTAAACAAGGAAGCCGGACAGGGAGAGGCATTCGTACTGGCTGAAGCCCGGCTCGCCAGCGGCGAGAAGGTGTCGCCGCAGCGGCTGAGCCTGACCTTAAATACCCTGACCGACTCACGCGGCAGCGTGTCTGAATACTGGATTGACAGCGGGAACCTGTACAACAAATGAGCGCCTCTATTTCATTAAACACCGCCGTCTTTAGCGCGCTGTTCCACTGGGTGACGGTGAATCGCCAGCAATCGCCGCTGCTGGACGATGTCGCTGACGGTATTCTGTTGCGCCTGCGTCAGGTACGTCAGCAGTATTTACAGGCCGAGTGCGCGACGGCCGCGCTGCCCACCGTGGGACTGTATGGTCATTCGGCCCGGGGTAAGGCCCATCTCAGACAGTTGATGGTCACGGAGCCGGAACACGCGGCGTTTTTAAGCGCGCTGGCAGGGGCTGACAAACAGCCGCAGATGGCCGTGCGTTTTGGTCCTGCCCACTGGCCGGAGCACCCGGGATTTCCGTTGTACCTGACGCTGTTCAACGAAGGGGAACTGGCTCAGATTTTCCTGCGTCACCATATGGCCAGCGGCGATGGCCGCCCCTTTGAGCCAGCGCAGATGCGCGAGCGTCTGGACGAGGCTCGCCGCAGCTACGACAGCGGCGAAGCCACCGGCATCGATGCGGAACAGATTGTCGGACTGGCCGCGGCTTATCGCCAGTTAACGGGCATTGCCGAGCCGGGGATCTGGAGCCAAATGGCGGAAGCGCTGCCGCTGATGAGTCTGGCGCAGCGCACGCGCTGCCTGGCGCTGCTGTGGGGTGACAACCACGCGCTGACCCGGCGCTGGCAGGGTGTGACCTCTGCCCTGCAACAGTTGGGCAATGCGCGTTACGTTCTGGCGCCGGAGCAACTGCTGCTGGACAGATATCGCCAGCCGGTCATGGAGTTCCTGGCTCCTGAGGAGTCCACAGGCGAAGCGGCGTCGATCGGCGTCCGCCCGCTGGTGGGGGGCGAGCTTGCAGAGCCGATCGCCGTACCCTGTAGCCAGCTTTCCCTGCTGTGCGCCGAACTGGCCTCTGGCGCCGGGTCTGTTGAAGATCTGCCAGCGCTTAACGTACTGGATATCCCCGGTTTTCAGCGTGATACCGGGCGTAACCTGGGCCTGAGTAAGCGTAATTTCCTGAGCGAATTTTATCGCCAGAACGGCGAACCCGATCTGCTGCTGGTGTGTCAGTCGGTGCAGGAGCGCAAGGATAACCGCGAGGTGGCTTCCCTGCTGATTGACTGGCTGCCTGCGACTGCCGACACGCCGCGACTGGCCTGGGCCATTACGCCCTTTGATACCCGTTTCGACGCTGTTCCCGGCGCAGAATCTATAGACAGCGCAGTGCAGAGCCTGCTGGATAGCGCCCGCTATCCCTGGGGAGTCTGCCAGGTCATCACGGACAACGACGCCCGGCGTCTGGTGCGCTGGCTGGGTGATAACCTGGGGGATGACAGACGGACTGCACAGATCCAGCGTCGTCAGCGCGAACTGGAAACGGAGGTCAGCGAACTGTTCCGGCGCTGGTTAGTGGATCCCGCCACTCTGGGGCCGGCCAGTAATCTTGAACTGGAAGAGCTGGTCAGGGTGCTACAGCAGCAGGCGGCGGGCCATGGCGCGTTGTTGAATGCCTTACTGCCTGCCCGAAGCGCGCTACAGCGCGTGTGGCAGCAGTATCCGCCGTCGCTGGAGTCCGGTACCGATCTGTTTGATTTTTCTCTCGATCTGTTTGCAGACGATCGTCGTGATGTGGCTGCCCCTGAAGCCAGTCGCGCCGATTTCGAACATGCGGTACACAGGCTGTGGGTGAACCACCTGCGACAGTGGGCAGAGAAGGGGAGCGACGGCCTGAACCTGTCGACCCCGCAGCGTCGTACCCTGTGCGAAATTCTGATTACCACCAGCTATCGCCTGAATCTGCCGGGGGTGTTTACCCGGGTTCTGGTGGGCTGTGAGCGTAGCGCGCTGGCGGACAGCGCCCGGGTGATGTCTGCCCTGAGTGATTTTATCTCCTGGCTTGGCTATGCCGGTTTGGATGCTTCCGTGCGTCCGGCCAGCCGCTGGAACCCGGGTCACCCTATCTTTTCGCTTGGCGTGCGCCCACGCAGCAGCGAGCGACTGACGAAGCTGGAGGCGAACCCGGTGCATGCCGCCACGCACTATGTGTACGACTGGCTGGTAGCGCTCTGGACCCGCGCGACGGAGAACATTAACTATCGCCATCCGCAGGATGTCAGCCCCGATGCCTGCTTAATGCTGCGTACGCTGTTACAGGCGCAGTAATCGGTTTACACCGCCCTTTGCCCCCGGTTTCGGGGGCTTTTTTTTGGTTCATCGCAGGTTAGCGTGAAAATGAAGTTATCGTGGTTAGTCCATTTTCTGGATAAACATGCAGCGCAGGGGGAAGGTTCCGTTCACCTTAAGGTGATTTTGCTTATGCAAATAGCGGAGCCGGTGAACGGGTCAGGTGGCCTTACGCCCGGCCCCCTGACAACCCCCGGCGCCCGGCGAAAAAAATGCCCTTCGGGTCCCCTCCGTGCTCCCGGCTCTCTTAACGGGACCGGGCGCGATGTAACGTCCCTGTAAGGCGCATCCTCGCCCCGCATCCCTGCGGGGCGTCCCTGAGAGCCGGAATCCTGTCGGCATTTTTGAGCCGGGGAGTGTTGCCGTCTTTCATCTTCTACCCAGATGAATCAGGAAAGGTATTGCCGGTGTCATTTGAAAAAAACAGCGTGAAGCAAACAGGCGAGGAGAACCCCGCCTGGTCTGCTACATCAAGATGAACGCTAAGACGGGATTAGAAGGTATCCCATTCGTCATGCACTTCCGTCTTCTCCTCTTTGGCTGGTTGACGGGCAGGCTTCGCCGGTGTTTCGACGTGGGCGATTTTCGGTTCAGGGCGCACGATTTTATGGCGTACCGGCTCCTGGTGCTCACGGATCTGGAAAATCGACACGCTGCTTTTCAGGGCATTAGCCTGAGAAGACATGGTGGTGGAGACGGATGCCACCTCTTCAACCAGCGAGGCGTTCTGCTGGGTGACCAGGTCCATTTCATTAATCGCCTGGGCAATCTGATCGATACCGGTGCTCTGTTCATCGGTGGCTGAGGTGATCTCATTCATGATGTCGCTCACCTGGGCAACAGAAGTCACAATGCCCTGGATAGTTTCACCGGCTTTTTCAACCAGCTTTGCGCCGTCGTTAACGCTTTCTACCGAGTGAGAAATCAGGCCGCTGATCTCTTTGGCGGCGTCGGAGCTGCGCTTCGCCAGGTTACGCACTTCGCTGGCCACCACTGCAAAGCCGCGACCCTGTTCGCCTGCCCGGGCCGCTTCCACGGCGGCGTTAAGCGCCAGAATGTTGGTCTGGTTGGCGATGCTGTCGATGACCGAGTTGATGTCGGCAATCCGACGCGAGCTTTCGGTAATCTGATCCATGGTCTGGATGACATTGGTCATCACTTCGCCGCCCTTACGGGCCACATCGCTGGCGTGCACGGTAAGCTGGCTGGCGTGACGGGCGTTGTCGGCGTTCTGCTTCACGGTAATACGCAGCTCTTCCATGCTGGCTGCGGTTTCCTGTAGCGCTGCGGCCTGTTGTTCGGTACGGGAAGAGAGATCGTTGTTGCCCACCTCGATTCGGCCGGCGCTGGTGGTAATGTTTGCTGATCCCCCCTGAATCTTGCTGACCATATCAACCAGTGAGGTCTGCATATTTTTCAGTGCCAGCAGCATTTCGCCAATCTCGTTACGCGGGCCGGGGTCGAAGTTGTGATACAGCTCGCCATGACCGATAGATTCCAGCGTATTTGCAGTCAAGCTCAGGCGCTGGAACAGGTTCTTGCGCAGCCAGAAGCTGGCGAAGACGGAGATGAAGACGGTGACAATAATAAAGACGATGGCGGTCCAGATCGCTTTGGTACGATCTCCAGCGGCATCTGTTTGGGCATGGAGGCTGACGGCTTTGTTTTGTTGCATATAGCGATCGATGGCCGTGCTGAGCTTGCGTTCATATTCGCCGTTGTCGAAACCGGTATTGTTGTAGTTTTCCAACTGCTGGATATTTCCGTCATAGCGGGCGACGAGCGCGTTAAAGGCTTTGACGATCTCTTCAGCGCTCATGCGGGTCTCTGCGCTGGAACGTTCCAGACCCTGGAAAATACGGGCGTGTTCTTTTGCCCGGGCAATGGACTCCTGAATTTCACGATGTTTTCTGTCGATGGTTTCATGGGACATATTGGGGTCGTTGTGAACGTAGTTCAGGTCGCCGCGAACGCTATAGAGCGCATCCACCAGACGGGATATTTCCCGGGAGTTTCTGTCGGCAAGGCTAAATAGGGCAAAAGAGTCGCGGGTTTTATTGGCGTTAATAATCACCATCGCGTTGGTAATAAAGGTGATAACGCAAAATATGACCAGCGCACCTTTCAGGTACGTGGATAACTTCAGGGTTTTCATTTCTCTCTTCCTGGTGGAGACTGACGCTAGTGTTATCGGTAAATTTGGCGGAACCTTGCGTTATTTAACCAGGCGTTGAGTATCGCAGAGTGTAAAGAAACGTCAGTCATGTTGAGAGGGCTCTGACGTTTTCTTACATAGAAAGATTATTCGGCGGATTGCAGGCGGGCGCGCAGGCGCTTAATGACCTGGCTGTGAAGCTGACTGACCCGGGGTTCGCCTACCCCCAACACGGCGCCAATCTCTTTCATATTCAGCTCCTGCTGATAGTAGAGATTGAGCAGAAGCTGTTCTCTTTCAGGAAGTCTTTGAATTTCTTCGATAACTCGCTGGCGAAGGCTGCTGGAAAGAAGCTGCTGGAGTGGATTCTGGCGTGCGTGCTGTTCATCGGGCAGTTCCATGCTGCCCCCTTGTTCTTCCTGAAGTTCGTCCAGGGAGAAGAGCTGGCTGGTATTGGTATCCATCAGAATTTGCTGGTAAGTTTCAAGATCCACCCCCAGCTCTTCGGCGACTTCGGGCTCCGAAGCGGTGCGGCCCAGCCGTTGTTCAACCCGGTGAATAGCGGCGGAAACGTCGCGGGCATTGCTACGTACCCGGCGCGGAACCCAGTCGCGTTCGCGCAGTTCATCCATCATCGCCCAGCGTACCCGCTGAGTGACCCAGGTGCGTAGCTGGGTTCCCTGCTGGGGATCGTAACCGTCGATGGCGCTAAGCAGCCCGATCATGCCGGCCTGAATTAAGTCATCCAGTTCGACGCTTGCGGGCAGGCGCACCTGCAGGCGCAGCGCCTCGTGGCGTACCAGTGGCGCGTACTCCGTCCAGAGCGCGTTTTTATCTGTTACCGTGCCTGCCGCAGTATATAAGTTGTTCACCATCACGCTTATCCGACAATCTAAAACCCGCGTTTATTATCGTTGGTTAATGTGGAATCAATGGCCGGAATAAACCCGTGAAACACCCCCTTATTGCGGGTATAAAAAACCCTCGCCGCAGAGCGGCGAGGGTTGTTTTCTGTCGGTGGCTTGCGAATTAACGCAGCAGAGACAGGACGTTCTGCGGAACCTGGTTGGCCTGAGCCAGAACCGTGGTGCCCGCCTGCTGCAGGATCTGCGCGCGGCTCATGTTAGACACTTCGGTCGCGTAGTCAGCGTCCAGGATACGAGAGCGGGAAGCAGACAGGTTGTTAACCGTGCTGTCCAGGTTGTTGATAACAGAGTCAAAACGGTTCTGTACCGCACCCAGACCGGAGCGCAGATCGTCAACCTGAGCAATAGCGGCATCGATGTCAGCCAGCGGGGAAGAGGCAGCATCGATTTTTGCGATGGTAGTCGTATCCGTCATCGCGGCTGAGTCCAGCTCGCTCGGATCGCCTGCGTTAGTGCCCGCTTTTGCTGTCAGTGTAAAGTAGGTCTTGGCGCCATCAGCCGCTTCTTTAATACCATAGACAACGTCGTCGCCACTGTCATTTTTCATGGATACCACGCCGCCATTGTAGGTGGTCATATCCGTAGCAGTCAGCTTATAAGACTCACTACCTGTAGTGATGCTAGAACCTTCTTTCAGCTTGGTGGCAACGTTGTTTACGTTAAAGCCATCCATACCCAGGGTGGTGGCATCCATCTTGTTCAGGTTGATTTCGATGGTCTGGCCATCGTTAGAACCTACCTGAATGCTCAGAGTCTGATCTTTGCTCAGTACCTTCACGCCGTTGAACTCGGTCTGCTCGGAGATACGGTTAATTTCAGACAGACGCTGGTCGATTTCGTCCTGGATGGACTTACGGTCAGAGCCGGAGTTGGTGGCGTTCTGCGCCTGTACGGTCAGACGGCGGATGTTCTGCAGGTTGTCGTTGATTTCGTTCAGCGCGCCTTCGGTGGTCTGAGCGATGGAGATACCGTCGTTGGCATTACGGGAAGCCTGGGACAGGCCGTTGATGTTGGCGGTGAAGCGGTTAGAGATTGCCTGACCAGCGGCATCGTCCTTGGCGCTGTTGATACGCAGACCGGAAGACAGACGCTCGATCGCGGTACCCAGCGCACCCTGTGAGCGGTTCATGTTGTTCTGAGCGGTCAGAGACAGAGTATTAGTATTGATAACCTGTGCCATGATTCATTCCTTTTTTGCTTGCTGTGCTGTTACAGCCGTTCAGTGTCGTTTGCGGTTTCCCGCTTGCACTACAGTTATCGGTGAGGTTTTTTTTTACTTTAAAGAAATTTTTCAGTTAGTGAAAAAACAAATCAACTATTTGATTTTTAGCTATTTTGTTTTTCTCATTTAGCTTTCCGGTCTCTGAGTTGCCGGATTGTCAGGCGTTTTTTCCTTCTTTATTTATCTGTCTGTTTTACCGTTCCTGGAGCGTGCGAAGAAAAATCTTAAGCCGAAATATAGCGACGGTTTTACCGCCTTCTCTCGCCATTGACCCTGGCGAAAAGGATTAAACTTTTGCTCGCGACAGGCCGATAGGTATGGCTGAAGAACAGAAGATTTCTACAGCACAGGAAAAGGGCAAAACGTTATGGCAACCATTAGTGGACTTGGAGTTGGTACGGGGGGATTAGATACTGCCGCCCTGTTGACTCAGATCGCTGCGGCGGAGCAGACGCGCTTAACGCCTTATACCAATCGGCAAAGCAGCTTCCAGGCCAAAATTTCCGCCTGGGGGCAGATTACAGACGCAATGAAAACGCTGCAGACCACCACGAAGCAGTTGAGCGGCGATGCGTTTAATACTCAGAAACTGAGCTCCAACGAAGCCTTTACCGCTACCGCCAGCGCTGGCGCGCTGTCCGGCACCCATAAGGTGGTGGTGACTCAACTGGCGTCCTCCCACTCGCTGGCGACGGATGGCAGCAAGGTCAGCGATGCCGACGAACGCCTGGGTACTAACGGCAGCGGTAATCGCACTCTGGTGATTGCCCATAAAAATGGCGAAGAGATGCGGATCGACCTGGCGGACGATGAAACTTCCCTTAACCAGATCGCCAAAAAGATTAACCAGGCCGAAGGGGACGTTAAAGCCAGCGTGGTGCGTAGCGATGAGGGCTACCAGCTGATCCTGACCTCGAAAACCTCCGGCGAAGAGGGGCAGATGAGCGTTCGGGTTGAGGGGGACGATAAGCTGGGTGAAGTGCTGAGTTACGATCCAGCGCTTGGCAAAAACAATAATATGAGCGAAGTCGGGGAAGCCCGCGACGCCAGGCTGGAAGTGAACGGCATTAAGTATACCCGCCCGAGCAATAACATTACCGATATTATCGATAATGTGACCCTGACGCTGAATAAAGTTTCCAAGGATGGTGATGGCGAGCAGTTGATTCTGACCAAAGATACCAGCGTTGCCAAAACCGCCATCCAGGACTTCGTTAAGAACTACAATGCGCTACTGACCCAGACCTCCAGCGCCAGTAAATGGGTCGCGAACGATGCTTCCGGCCTGCAGGATGGTGAAGTTGCCACCCCAAATAGCCAGAACGGCGCCCTGATGGGCGATTCGACGCTGCGCGGTATGGTGGATGAGATTCGCGGTATATCCAACGGCATCTATGGCGATTCGGATGCCGATATTCGGGCGCTGGCGGATCTGGGTATCAAGATCGATGCTGCTACCGGCCAGATGACGCTGGATGAAACCAAGCTGGATAAAGCCCTGGCGGACAACCCCGACCAGGTAGAGAAGATGTTTGCGGGTACCAGCAGTAATCCCGGGCTGGCCGTGCAGCTGGGCGAGGTGATCACTACCTACGCCGGGGATGAAGAGAAAAAAATCGAAGGCACCATCAAGCAGACCAAAGATGGTCTTGATGAGCAGCTCAAACTGGTGAAAACGCAGATTGATAAGACCCAGAAACTGATTGATGCTCAGGTTGAACGCTACCGCACTCAGTTCCAGAACCTGGACTCCGTTATGACGCAGTTAACCGGAACCAGTAATTCAATTACCGCGATGCTGATGCAGTACTCATGATGATAGTAACAAGCAGTAACGGCGCCGCGTGGCGCCTTACTCAGGGAAGGAGATGAAATATGTACGGTAGCCAGGGCGTTAAAGCCTATGCACAGGTCGATCTGCAGAGTCGGGTTCAGTCTGCCAGCCCGCATCAGCTGATTTCGATGCTGTTTGATGGCGCCCACAACGCGCTGGTTCGCGCCCGTATCCTGATGGAAAAGGGCGATGTATCGGCCCGGGGAGCGGCGATAACTAAAGCCATTAACATCATTGATAACGGGCTGCGTGCGTCACTCGATCATGAGAAAGGGGGCGAAATATCGCTCGATCTGGAGCAGCTTTATGATTACATGACGCGGACGCTGATGCGGGCCAACCTGGATAACAATATTGATACTTTACAACACGTCGATGAGCTCTTAATGAGTATTTCGGACGCGTGGAAACAAATAGCGCCGAACTAAAGGTTGAAACTGAATGGCTAATTCTGCACCTATGGCTAATATGGCCCTTTCTGCTCAGAAATATCAGCTTGCCCTACAGTTAAGTGATGACATGCTGACTAAGGCAAAGCAGGGTAACTGGGATGACTTTATTGAACTAAACACCCACTACATCTCTGCCGTGCAAAATCTGCTGGGGGAAAAAGGAGGGCTGGCGTTTGATGATGAAGAGCAGGCTTTCAGCTCGCTGACTTGCTTGTTGAATAACGAGAAAGAGATTCGTCAGCTGTTGCAGGCGCGTCTGGATGCGCTGAGCGGTAAGATTGATAATATTCGCCAGAACCAGAAGTGCAGTAACGCCTATTCCAGCCAGATGTTTTCTCCGTACCGTTAACCCTTTCTCCACATCGGGAGGCCCGTTATTAACGTGAGTCGTTGAAGCCGCACCTGTCAGGGGGCGGCTTCTGTATTATGCCGTCAGGATTCCTGCCAGCCCAGAATGGTCTTCACCACGGCCTGGGTTACTTCACGAGTGGTGGCCTTACCGCCGACATCGGGCGTCATAATCCCAGCCGCACAGACCTGTTCCACCGCCGCCATTAACACGGTTGCCGCTTCCTGTTCGCCTAAATGTTCCAGCATCTGAGCCGCTGTCCAGAAACTGGCGACCGGATTGGCGATGCCTTTGCCGGTAATATCAAAGGCTGAGCCGTGGATAGGTTCGAACATGGAAGGGAACCGGCGTTCAGGGTCGATATTCGCCGTTGGCGCGACCCCCAGGCTTCCGGCCAGCGCCCCCGCAAGGTCGGAGAGGATATCGGCGTGCAGGTTGGTCGCCACAATGGTATCCAGAGATTCCGGGTGCAGCGTCATACGTACCGTCATGGCGTCCACCAGCATTTTATCCCAACTGACGTCCGGAAAATCCTGCGCGACTTCAGCCGCGATTTCGTCCCACATCACCATGCCGTGGCGCTGCGCGTTAGACTTGGTGACCACGGTCAGCAGCTTGCGGGGGCGCGACTGCGCAAGCTGAAAGGCGTAGCGCATAATGCGGGTAACGCCGGTGCGGGTGAAAATCGCGACTTCGGTACCCACCTCTTCCGGCAGTCCTTTATGGGCCCGGCCGCCGTGGCCGGAGTATTCTCCCTCAGAATTCTCGCGCACAATAACCCAGTCCAGCATGCCTGGGACGGCTTTGCGCAGCGGTGACTGAATACCGGGCAGGATACGGGTTGGCCGCACGTTAGCGTACTGGTCGAAACCCTGGCAGATCGGCAAACGTAAGCCCCAGAGCGTGGTATGGTCCGGGACATCCGGCGCTCCTACGGCACCAAAATAGATAGCGTCAAAATCTTTCAACTGCGCCAGCCCGTCTTCCGGCATCATTACGCCATGCGCTTTGTAATAATCTGAACCCCATTCGAAGGTCTGCACGCTGAATTCAATATTGCCCTGGCGCTGAGCCAGCGCCTGCAAAACGTCAATGCCTGCGGAAATCACTTCCGGGCCGATACCGTCAGCAGGAATAGCGGCTATAGCATATTTCTTCATGATATTTCCTTAATAATTAATGTATTTTGGGGTGTGTGATAGCGCTGTCCCGCGAGGTTGGTTTCCTGTGCGACATGGATGACAGAGCAAATACGGTTAAAGAGGAGAGCACCAGCAGCCCGGCGACAAACCAGAGTCCCCAACTGAAACTGCCGGTGTGTTGCTTAATCAGGCCAATCATAAACGGACCAATAAACCCGCCAAGATTGCCGATGGAGTTGATGGTGGCGATGCCTGCGGCTGCAGCCGGGCCGGAAAGGAACAGCGTCGGCATGCTCCATAAGGGCGGTTTCGAGGCGCTGATACCGCAGTTGACCAGCGTCAGCGCCAGGATCACTGTCACCACAGTCCCTGCCGTACCGGCAAACAACAAACCGCAAGCGGCCAGCAGGCAGGCGGCAATCACATGCCACGAGCGTTCGTTGGTTTTATCCGAATGACGCGCCCACAGCACCATGGCCAGCACGGAAACAACGGCGGGAATGGCGTTAAGCAGGCCAATAGTCATGGAAGAGAGGCCCAGTGTTTTAATGATCTGCGGCGACCAGATTCCCAGGGTGTAGAGCCCGGCAGAGGTGCCGAAATAGACCAGCGCCAGCGCGAGTACTCGTTTATCAAGCAGCCCACTCCAGATGCTGTGTTGAGCCGAAGCTGGTTTGCGGGCCTGCTCCGCCGCAAGAGTTGAGATGAGCCATGCACGTTCATCTTCTTTCAGCCAGCGGGCTTTTTCAGGTCGATCGGTCAGCCAGAACAGCACGACTATGCCCAGTATGATTGCGGGAATGGCTTCCAGAACAAACATCCACTGCCAGCCCGCGAACCCCAGAAAACCGTGCATTTCCAGCAGCGCTGCCGAAATGGGGGAGCCCAGGGCGGTAGAGATTGGCGCCGCCGCCATAAAAATGGCGGTCACCTGGGCACGTTTTTGTGCGGGAAACCAGTAACTTAAATAGAGAATAATGCCCGGGAAAAAACCAGCTTCCGCCACGCCCAGCAGGAAGCGCAGGGTATAAAAACTGGTGGTGCCCTGAACGAAGGCCATGGCGCCTGAAACCAGCCCCCAGGTAATCATGACCCGGGCTATCCAGATGCGGGCTCCGACTTTATGCAGAATAAGGTTAGAGGGAACTTCGAACAGGAAATAACCCAGAAAAAAGATCCCCGCGCCCAGACCAAATACGGTAGGTGAAAAGCCCAGATCCTCATTCATGGTCAGCGCCGCAAAACCAATATTGACACGATCGAGAAAAGCGATGAAATACAAAATCATGATGAAGGGCACGATGCGTAAGGTTATTTTTCGCATCACCCTTTTTTCGAGTTCGCAGGTCATGTGAGGTTATCCTCTGTCATTATTTTGTAGGGTAAGCAGCAGGCTGCTCATTCCAGTATGCAGAGTTTTGTTGCATGATCATGCGCATGGGTTTATACAAAAAAATCATATAATCGCGTTGGGAGCTATTATGGACCTTCATCAGTTGCGCTGTTTTCTTACTGTCGCACAGACGCTGCATTTTGGTCAGGCCGCGCAACGTATGGATATGCTACCTTCCGCGCTGGGAAGGCATATTCGCCTGTTAGAAGAGTCACTTGGGACCCGATTATTTACCCGTTCTACCCGGCGGGTGGCGTTGACGGATAGTGGTCTTTTGTTGCGTGAAGAGGCCAGAAAGCTACTGGCTCATGCGGATGCATTAATGTTGCAGTTTCGTCAAAAGTCACATCATTCATATCCGCTTTTACGGGTGGGGGCTATCGATAGTGCGGCCATTGGTTTATTGCCTCAGTTAATCCAGCTCTTTAAAATAAAATATCCGGAGGTTGAGGTTCAGATATATGAAGATAAAACAGTGAACCTGCTCCCAAAAATTTTAAATGGCCGACTGGACATTGCCTTTATCAGACCCCCCGAAATGATGTCTGCGGAAATCGCTCACCACTTTCTTTGTTTTGAACCGGGGCTGGTGGCAGTGCCACAGCATCATTCTCTGGCTGCTCAGGGGAGTATTGAGATTCGCCAGCTGGAAAATATGCCGATGATTGTGCCGGAGCGGCGCTCACGACCTCATAGCCATGATATGACCATGAACCTGTTCCATGAGGCAGGGATTGAGGCATCAATTTCACAGGTTGCTAATGAGAAGCAAACCATCATTAATCTGGTGGCGGCGGGAATGGGGCTGGCGATAGTGCCGTTATGGATAAGCCGTTTTGCGGTGAATGGCGTGAAGTTTCTGCCCATCGCATCGGCGTCGGCGCTGGCGGGGCTACCGCTATCGGTGGTATGGCTTAAAGACAGAGAAGATGATATCCGGCAAAGCATGCTACAGGTGATTGAAGATCATGCGGAGCTTTATGGCGACATTAGCCAGTAATGGCATGATGCAATGGCTTCCATGCAACGGTCAGGAGAGTAGCTGATATCTGACGATTAACGCTTTTTGCCCTCTTTGAGTTGCTCTGCTTTCGATTGCATAATGTTGAAAATCGGACGATATTCCGCTTTGGCTAATCGTTTATCGGTGATGAATTTTCTGATGGCGGCGCCGCCGCTGTCGATGCATAAGCATGGCCTTTCGCAGCAGGTGTCGAACCTGGGGATTCAGTGGCACGTGATTGCCATGTACGGGCCCGCTTTTTTCACGGGCAGGTTGATTAACCGCTTTAGCGCTAACCGGGTGGGCATCGCTGGTCTGGTGATTACCGGGCTGTCGATCGCGGTAGGGCTGGCGGGGACCGAGTAGCACACTACTGGCTGTCGTTGATCTTGTTGGGTCTTGGCTGGAATCTGGGATTCACGGGCGCATCGGCCAGCATTATCGACTATCACCGCCCGGAAGAGAAAACGCGGGTCCAGTCGCTGAATGACTTTATTGTGTTCGGCGTGATGATGGTGGGGTCGTTTTCTTCGGGAGCGTTACTGAATCAGTTTGGCTGGAATGCTGTACTGTGGGGCGCGCTGGCGCCTGTTGTGCTCGCGCTTATCGCCCTGGCGAGCCGGGAAGGGGGGGATTGGCGAACATCATAAATATATTCTGGTTAAGGTTGTTTTTCGCGACAGTTAAGTATCTCTTCGCTTTTATCGCTGGCTAGTGGCGTTGACGAACCGGGCAGTCGGTTGGTGTTCAGAGATGACCAGGGTTTGGTTAACTTCAGGAAGGTTCGGGAGGAGCAAATTGGCGGAAGATCACAGGAGTCGAACCTGCCCGGGACCGCTGGCGGCCCCAACTGGATTTGAAGTCCAGCCGCCTCACCGGAGACGACGATCTTCCGCGCCTGCATTGCTACATGGAGGCGAGCGCATTATAGCGCCTTTCTTTCGCTAACCACTAGCCCTGGCAGGGTTTTTGCTCATTTTTACGCCGTCAGGGGCTTATTTTGCTTTTCAGGTATCGTTAAGAGCGGTAAGTCCTGATTTGCAGCAAAGAGGTTATCACTGTCCGTAATTTTTTTTTACCTCTATCATAAATGTTATTTCTGCAATTTATGTTTTCCTCGTAAATACATTGAATAAAGTTTTCTGGATTATTAATAATATGTTTTCAGTCTACTGTGCTTTTTTTTGAGTGCTGTGAATCATATCGGATGAATATTTTTAGAGTGCAGAATATTTGTTTTTATCGGCAGTTATCACTTTCCCGGTTTCAGAGAACGAATTCTCTGTTTCTCGGGGGTAGGTTCTGTTGTATCTCCTGTTATATCAATCAGCTCCCGCCGATTGCATTTTTTCGATATTAACTTGTGTGATATATAAAATTTAGGGTGGAGAAGTTGTGTATGTAAAATGTTTATTTGTGTTTATTATATCTTAGCTTAATGATTTTTATTGCGGGATGGATCGCATGGATTGGTAATAAATTGCTCTTAGTTTTATTTTTTGTGAATAAATGGTTCGGTTGGATATATATCTGTTTTCGCCGCGGGTTTGATATGGGCCACAGCGGCGAAGAGGACAGATATATCCGTCGGCTTATAAGGCGTGGAGCCGGTGATGGTGTCGCAGAGATGGCGAACGAACGACACCGGTTTTCCCATCTGGCTAAGGCGCGATTCGATGATTGTCGCGCCTTTTTTATCATGGAGACGGTTACATGGACGTCGAGGTCGCTATTCCATACATCTTTTTGGGGCTCTTCGGGCTTTGCCTTGGGAGTTTTATTAATGTCGTTATTTGGCGGATTCCTGCCATGGAAACCAGGGGAAGCAGCCATGGTTTTAATCTTCTGGTGCCCGGCTCTCACTGTACTCACTGCCGCCATAAACTGAGTCTCTGGCACAACATACCGGTGATTAGTTGGCTGATGTTGCGCGGGCGCTGCGCCTTTTGCCGCCAGGCGATTGGGTGGCGCTATCCGGCCATTGAGTTGCTGTTTATGGCGCTGACGCTACTGTGCTGGCGTTATGCTACCGAACCGCTGTGCATGGCCTTCTGGCTGTTCTTTTGTGGGAGCATACTGGCGCTGGCCGTTATCGACTTCCAGCATATGCTGTTGCCCGATATGTTGACGCTGCCGCTACTGTGGGGCGGTTTATTATTCCATCTGTTGTTACCTGATGACTCGCCGGTCAATCTTGAAGAGGCGGTGCTGGGGGCCGCTGGCGGCTATCTTTTCCTCTGGATAATCTACTGGCTGTATTGGTCTGTCCGGCGGCGCGAGGGGCTGGGATATGGTGATTTTAAGCTGCTGGCGGCGCTGGGCGCCTGGCTGGGGTGGCGGGCGATACCTGAGGTGCTGTTGGTCGCTTCCCTGATGGCGCTGGCGCTGGTGGTACTGGCAAAGCTATTTTCCGGGAAAGCGCTGGGTGAAGCGGTGCCATTTGGTCCCTGGCTGGCACTGGCCGGGTGGGGCGTCTGGCTGATGGGATAATGATATCTGGCGCGGCTTTCGCCACGCCAGAAAGGCGCTATTCCCCTTCGCCGGGGAACAGGAATGGATTGATGCTGCTGCGGGCGAAGCCTTCCTGCTCCATGCGCGCATCCAGCACCAGCGAGGCCAGATCGTCGGCCACGGCTTCGACCTTCGGTTCTTTCTCCTGGTAGAGAATCTTCAGGTAGGTGCCGCAGTCGCCGCAGCTTTCTGCTTTGATGGCCGACTCTTCGCTTTCCAGCGACCAGTAGTGCAGGTCGCGGGTCTGCTCGCAGTTGCTACACTTCACGCGCACCACGTGCCATTCGGTTTCGCACAGGTTGCAGTGCAGATAGCGCAGGCCGTTGGTGGTGCCGATGTGCACCATGCTGGAAACCGGCATACTGCCGCACACCGGGCAGAACTGGCGATGTTCGCCGTATTCAGCGCGCGCTTTGCCCGGAATCAGGCTGGCCATCTGCGCCCAGTAGAGCGACAGCGCGGCCCAGATAAACGGCGCTTTGTCGCTGCTGACGGCGCTGAAATCGCTGCTGAACAGCGCGCTGGCCATCTCTTCCAGCTCCTGTTCAGAGGCTTTTTCCAGATTTTCGATGACCGCCAGCGCCGGGCCGCTCATTTCCGGCTTCAGTTCGGCGATCAGCGAATGCAGCAGACGCTGCCAGTGTTTGTCGCGGGGCAGAACGTGAATGTCCAGCGGTGGCTTGCCCTGTTCGGCTGCTTCACGAATGCGCGCGGCCAGATCCATCTCCAGTGGGTGGTCATACAGCACCACTTCCTGGGCATGGGCGATGAGGGCGGCAAAGTGCAGGTAGTCGCCCAGCGGATTGCTTTCCGCCAGTTCACGCAGGCGCTCGGCGCGGCGGTTATAAAGATTTTTCAGTCTGGGGAACAATAACGGCGGAATCACTTCCGCCGCACGTTTATCGCTCTTCTCCAGCTGATCTTGCGGGATAATGCGAATACTCATTCAGTCGATTTTTCCTGTTTCTGGCGCAGTTCCCGGTACCAGCGTGGATGATGTTTCTTCGCCCAGCTTTTGGTAACCCAGCCCTCCACCATGGCGGTAATGGTGCCTTTAACCCAAAGGGCGGCGTAGATATGCACCATAATAACCACAATTAACCCCACTGCGGCAAATGAATGCAGCATCAGGCCAAAGCGGATCACAGGAATCGGGAACGCGGGCGCAAACCAGGGGCGCCAGATAATCACGCCGCTGACCAGCAACAGTATCAAAAGCAGGATAGCCGACCAGAAAACGAACTTCTGGCCGAGGTTGTAGCGCCCGACGTCGCCGACCTCCTCATTGGCGATAATCTTACGAATATTCTTCGCCCAAAAGATATCCTCCTTGTTGATTAGGTTGTGGTGCCAGTAGCGGAAAAACATGATGATGAAGGAAGCAAACATCACCACGCCCACGAAGGGGTGCAGTATCCGCGCCAGCTGGGGCGTGCCCAGAACGTACATCAGCCAGTTAAAGGAGGGGAAGAAGAACCCCAGCCCGCTGATGGCCGCCAGCATAAAGCAGAAGGCGGTTATCCAGTGGTTGATTCGCTCCGGCGCCGTGTAGCGCACGATGGTGTCACGTTTTTTCATTTGCGCACCTCATCGCTTTTTGTGTCCGTATCATCGTCGTCGTCATCGTCCACGCGGTTGGGACCCATGCCCACGTAATGGAAAATGCTGGCGGCGAAGGTGGCCGCAAAGCCGATGGCGGCCAGCGGTTTCCAGATTCCCTTCCAGAACTTCACGGTTTCGCTGATTTCCGGGTTTTCCGGCAGGCCGTGATACAGATTCGGCTTGTCGGCGTGGTGCAGCACGTACATCACGTGCGTGCCGCCAACGCCCTGAGGATCGTAGAGGCCGGCATTCTGGTAGCCGCGGGTTTTCAGCTCTTCCACCCGCCCGTTTGCCACGTTCTTCATATCCTCTTTGCTGCCAAAGTGGATAGCCCCGGTGGGGCAGGTCTTCACGCAGGCGGGCTCCTGACCCACATTGACGCGATCCACGCACAGTGTGCACTTGTAGACCCGGTTATCGTCCGCGTTCATACGCGGCACATCGAACGGACAACCAGCAATACAGTAGCCGCAGCCAATGCAGTGCTCGGACTGAAAATCCACAATGCCGTTGGCATACTGAATGATAGCCCCTTCCGCCGGACAGGCCTTCAGGCAGCCCGGATCGGCGCAGTGCATGCAGCCGTCCTTGCGGATCAGCCACTCCAGCTTGCCGTTCTCTTCCACTTCCGAAAAACGCATGACCGTCCAGGATTTCGCGGTGAGATCAGCCGGGTTGTCATACACCCCCACGTTGTGGCCAATTTCGTCGCGGATGTCGTTCCACTCTGAACAGGCCACCTGACAGGCCTTGCAGCCAATGCAGGTGGTGACGTCAATAAGCTTCGCCACGGGCTCCTGGTGATTTCTCGCCTGCGGGGCAGGCGTGAAACCGTTGGTGGCGGAGCGGCGAATAATGTCTTGTGATTGATAAGCCATATCTCGTCTCCGTTACACCTTTTCAACGTTAACCAGGAACGCCTTGAACTCCGGCGTTTGGGTATTGGCATCGCCGACGAACGGCGTCAGGGTGTTGGCAAGGAAACCTTTCTTCGCAATTCCCTCATAGCCCCAGTGGATCGGAATACCGATGGTATCCACCTCTTTGTCATGGACGTTCAGGGTGCGGATACGCCTGGTCACCACCGCTTTGGCTTTGATGTAGCCGCGGTTAGAGGAAACCTTCACGGTATCGCCCTGGGCAATCCCCAGCTTATTCGCCAGCTTTTCGCCGATCTCGACGAACTGTTCGGGCTGGGCGATGGCGTTCAGCATCGCGTGCTTGGTCCAGAAGTGGAAGTGTTCGGTCAGACGATAAGTGGTGCCCACATAGGGGAACTTATCGGCCTTGCCCATGGCTTCCAGATCGCCTTTAAAGACGCGGGCCGCCGGGTTAGAGACTACATTGGGATGCAGCGGGTTGGTGCCCAGCGGCGTCTCAAAAGGCTCGTAGTGTTCCGGGAACGGACCTTCGGCCATCTTATCGATAGCAAACAGGCGCCCCATGCCTTCCGGCTGCATGATGAACGGCCCGACGTCACTGCCCGGTGCCGCCGTGCTGTAGTCGGGGATGTCCACGCCGCCCCATTTGGCGCCGTCCCATTCCAGCAGTTTGCGCTTCGGATCCCAGGGGTTACCCTGCGGGTCGGCGGAGGCGCGATTGTAGAGAATGCGGCGGTTAAGCGGCCACGCCCAGGCCCAGCCCAGGGTGTTGCCCAGGCCAGAGGGATCGGCGTTGTCACGGTTCGCCATCTGGTTGCCCTGTTCGGTCCAGCTACCGGCGAAAATCCAGCAGCCGCTGGAGGTGGTACCGTCGTCCCGTAAATGGGCGAAGGTCGAGAGCTGCTGCCCTTTTTTCACCAGCACGTTGCCGTTGTCGTCCAGAATGTCGGCCAGCGCTTTACCGTTGCTCTCTTTCGCCACCTCTTCGGAATCCGGTGCTTCCGGGGTTTTATAATCCCAGGTCATGTTCAGTACCGGTTCCGGCACCGCGCCGCCGTCGCGCTGATACATTTCGCGCAGACGCAGGAAGATACCCGCCAGGATTTCACCGTCGTTCAGCGCATCCCCGGGGGCGTCGGCCCCTTTCCAGTGCCACTGTAGCCAGCGACCGGAGTTGACGATAGAACCATGTTCTTCGGCAAAGCAGGTGGAGGGCAGACGGAAGACCTCGGTCTGAATTTGCGACGGATCCACATCGTTGGATTCACCGTGGTTCTGCCAGAAGGTAGAGGTTTCGGTGTTGAGCGGGTCGATGGTCACCAGGTACTTCAGCTTGCTGAGTGCGCCCACGACCTTGTTCTTGTTGGGGAACGAGGCTACCGGGTTAAAGCCCTGGCAGATGTAGCCGTTGACCTTGCCTTCGTTCATCATCTCGAAGTACTGCAGGACGTCGTAGCCCTTGTCCCATTTCGGCAGCCAGTCGAAGCCCCAGCTGTTCTCCTTCGTCGCTTTATCGCCGAAGAAAGCTTTCATCATCGAAACGAAGAATTTCGGGTAGTTACCCCAGTAGTTAACCTGGCCTTCCAGCAGTGGCTTCGGCGTATTGGCGGCAAGATAGGTTTCCAGATCCAGCTGTTGCTCGTTGGGCAGGTTCATATAGCCCGTCAGATTGGTGGAAAGCAGCCCCAGGTCAGTCAGTCCCTGAATGTTGGAGTGGCCGCGCAGCGCGTTAACGCCGCCGCCCGCCATGCCCATATTGCCCAGCAGTAGCTGAACCATCGCCATGGTGCGGATGTTCTGAGCGCCGATGGAATGCTGAGTCCACCCCAGTGCGTAGAGGAACGAGGCGGTTTTGTCTTTGGCGCTGGTTTCGGCGATATATTCGCAGACCTGCAGGAAGTCCGCTTTCGGCGTGCCGCAGATGGTTTCGACCATTTCAGGCGTATAGCGCGAAACGTGGGTTTTCAGCAGATTCCAGACGCAGCGCGGATGGCTGAGCGTGGTATCGCGCTTCGCGAAGCCGTTTTCATCCAGTTCGTAGTGCCAGCTTGTTTTGTCGTACTGGCGTTTGCTGTCGTCGTAGCCGGTGAACAGACCGTCGTCGAAACCAAAGTCTTCACGCACGATCAGGCTGGCGTTGGTATAGGCTTCAACGTATTCGCGGTTGAATTTATTGTTGGTCAGCAGGTACAACAATACGCCCGACAGGAAGGCGATGTCGGTACCGGAGCGGATCGGCGTATAGAAGTCGGCGACCGATGCCGTGCGGGTAAAGCGCGGATCGATGACGATCAGTTTGGCGCCGTTGTGGATCTTGGCTTCCATCGCCCAGCGGAATCCGACCGGATGCGCTTCGGCCGCGTTCCCGCCCATTACGACGACGAGGTTGGCGTTCTTAATATCCACCCAGTGGTTGGTCATGGCGCCGCGACCAAATGTTGGAGCAAGACTTGCTACCGTTGGTCCGTGTCAGACACGCGCCTGGTTGTCGACCGCCAGCATCCCAAGGGAGCGGGCGAACTTCTGGGTTAAATAGCCGGTTTCGTTACTGGAAGCGGATGCGCACAGCATACCGGTAGAGAGCCAGCGGTTAACGGTGGCGCCCTGGTCGTTTTGGGCAATAAAGTTAGCGTCGCGGTCGGCTTTCATCAGCTTCGCGATACGCTCAAAGGCGTCTTCCCAGCTGATGCGCTGCCATTTATCGGAGCCAGGAGCGCGATATTCCGGATACTTCAGGCGGCTTTCGCTATGAATAAAGTCCACCAGTCCTGCGCCTTTCGGGCACAGGGCACCGCGGTTCACCGGATGATCCGGATCGCCTTCGATGTGGAAAATTGAGGCTTTGGCGTTTTTTGCACCGTCGCCCAGGCTGTACATCAACAGCCCACAGCCGACGGAACAGTATGTGCAGGTTTGCCGGGTTTCCCGGGAACGCAGCAGCTTATACTGCCGCGTTTCTGCCAGCGCGACGGCGGGTGCAAAACCCAAAGCTGCCGCAGTGGTGCCTGCCATACCGCCAGCGCAGATCTTAAAGAACTGCCTTCTGCTGACCTGCATGGGTCACTCCTTGTTATTCGACACGTCACATTGAGAGTTTTTTTTGCGGTTGGAGCCGCTTAGGTTCAGAATTGAACACATTGCCCCTTCTGAGTGAGGGGTAATGGTTAAAGAATACCATAACGCCGTTAAAACAGTTCATATACGGTTAAAAAATAGTGAATGAGTTTACAAAAAAAAGACAAGAAAATGTGATTGAGAGCGCTTGCTATCGTGCAGCGCCGGTCTGGTCACGTGCCGATCTGCATAACGCCAGCGATGACTGGCTGGCCGAAGAGGTACCGGTCGCGCTGGTCTATAACGGTATTTCACACGTTGTGATGATGGCGACACCCCGTGATTTGGAATTTTTTGCATTAGGTTTCTCGTTATCGGAAGGCATTATTGAATCCGCTAATGATATCTACGGCATGGATATCGAGCGGGGCTGTCGGGGAATCGAGGTACATATCGAGCTTTCCAGCCGCCGCTTTATGGGGCTGAAAGAGCGCCGTCGTCAGCTGGCGGGCCGCACCGGCTGCGGCGTCTGTGGGGTTGAGCAACTGAATGAGGTGGTTCGCCCGGTCACGCCGTTGCCCTTTACTCAGCGTTTTGAGCTTTCCGCCCTCGATCGCGGGCTGGATCAGCTGCGTCAGTTTCAGCCCGTGGGCCAACTGACCGGTTGTACCCACGCGGCCGCGTGGCTGATGCCCGACGGTGAGATAGCCAGCGGTCATGAAGACGTGGGGCGCCACGTGGCGCTGGATAAGCTGCTGGGTCATCGCAGCCGCGAGCAGTGGCAGGAAGGGGCCGCGCTGGTTTCCAGTCGTGCCAGCTACGAGATGGTGCAGAAGGCCGCGATGTGCGGCGTGGAAATTCTGTTTGCCGTTTCTGCCGCCACTACGCTTGCTGTTGAAGTGGCGCATAAAGCGAATCTGACGCTGGTGGGTTTCAGCAAGCCGGGACGCGCTACGGTTTATACCCATCCTCAGCGGTTGCGGGTATAGCCTGATTTTATTGAAGCTGTGACAGATAGCGGCCTATAGACGCCATATCCTCATCACGGTAGCTGGCTTCGAACTCAATATAGCGAATGCCGGCTTTCCGGCAGGCCTCTTTTTTCACGGCATCGCGCGAGATAGCGTTGTTCTGGTAGTGGCCTGTGCCCTGATATTCTATAGCAATACATGGCTGACCAAACTTTGAAATGATAATAAAGTCCACTCTTTTGCTGTTAATGGAGCTATAGGCATTATCGCTTTTGGAACTCAAGAATTCACCCATCGATACCTGCGGGAATACCCGAAACGTTGGGTGGTTTTTCTGAAGATATGCTTCGATGTTGCGAAAAAGGTAATATTCTTTTTTATTCATTAAATTGCGTTTTTCAAACGATGCTGTTTCAACAAAATAGAGCTGATCGGCGATATTGCTGACGCTGCGTGCTTTGGATGTATTCGTAGGGCGATAACGCTTTTTTCCCCTTGCTATCAGGAGATAAATAAGGATAGCGAACAATACAATAACAAGCAGCGTTTCCATCTTCATTAATCCGAAAATCCTTTTAGCTATCAATAAACTCTATCATTTATCGTTTTTAATATAATTGCAATAAAGAAATTATTTCTGGAAACCGCAGCTATTCATCAGGAAATAATAAACGCGATGTGCGATTAATCCCGGAGATTAAAAAGAGGATATTAAAAGCACCGCGCTGTACAATGACAGCGCGGAGAGACTTATTCCAGATAAAACACCGCTTTCAGCTCTTCACTCACCGGACTGTTATCCGGGTTGCTCGGCATAACTTCCCGCATATGTTTCCACCAGCGCTGGCAGACCTCGGTCTGCGCCACGGCGTTCCAGCGCTCCTCGGATTCTACCTCTACCGTCGCGAACAGCAGATTGCGCGCGGCATCCAGCCAGATGGCGTAATGGTGGGCGCCATGGGATTTCAGCACCGCTTCCAGTTCCGGCCAGATGGGCGAATGACGACGCTGATACTCTTCGTGAGCGTCGGGGTTAACCTGCATAACGAAAGCTTTACGGATCACAGAGCCTCCAGATAGAGCGCGCGCACTTCGTCCCGGCTGGCGATGCGCGGGTTACAGGGCGCGCAGGGGTCGGCCAGGGCTTTATCCAGCCAGCCTTCGATATCCGCTTCGCTGATACCCAACTCGCGGAAACCAGAGGGAATGCCCACTTTTTCCGACAGTGCGCGAATGGCGTCGATAGCCGCCTGGCTCGCCCGATCGTCGTCCATCCCCTGGGTATGAACCCCCATGGCCCTGGCGATACGGGCAAAGCGGGCAGGCGCCTGCGGACGGTTAAAGTTTTCCACCACTGGTAGCAGAATGGCATTACAGACGCCGTGGGGCAGGTTGTGGGTGGCGCCCGGCTGGTGGGCCATGGCGTGTACCAGCCCCAGACCGGCGCTGTTAAAGGCCATACCCGCCAGATACTGGCCATAGGCCATCATCTCGCGGGCTTCCAGATTGTGGCCCTCTGCGACTGCGACAGGCAGCCACTGGCTGATAATGCGGATGGCTTCCAGCGCATTGGCATCGGTGAGCGGATGCGCGCCGACCGAAACCACGGCTTCGACAGCGTGGGTCAGGGCGTCCATCCCGGTGGCGGCGGTAACGTCCGGTGGAATCCCCAGCATCACGCTGGCATCATCCACGGCGATATCCGGGATGATGTTGGTGTCGATAATCACCTCTTTTACCTGGTGTGCGCTGTCGGTAATAACGGCGTTGCTGGTCATTTCGGCGGCGGTGCCTGCGGTGGTATTAATGGCGACCAGCGGTACGCCGGGGTGGGTCACTTTACCCACGCCAGAATAGGCGGTGGAGGGGCCCGGGTTAGCGGTCAGGATCTTAATGGCTTTGGCGGTATCGATGGGGCTACCGCCGCCGAAGGCGATCAGGTAGTCGCAGTGGGCTTCCTGGTATTCCCGGTAGCCGCTTTGCACCAGGGTTTCCGTGGGGTTGGGGAATACGCCGTCAAACAGATGCCAGGTCAGGCCGTGGCCCTCCAACGCGCTGAACAGGCTGTCGAGTAGACCCAGTTTCACCAGCTGTGCGTCGGTGACGATCAGCGCCTTGCCCCAGTTCTTTCCGGCGACCATCTTTACCATATCGCCGATAGCGCCTGCGCCGTGCAGGCTGATTTTCGGCAGTGCCAGCATAAAGCTCATCTTTTTCTCCTTAAAGGGCGGCCCATCGGGCACGCCTGAACCTGTATCCTGTGCGATCCGCCGCCCGGGCTTTCAGAGATCGATAGCGCTCTGCAGCGGCGTTACGCCAAAGCGTTTAGCCAGCGCGATAAGATCGTCGCGGCTGATAGTCTGTTTCATTCCGCCCATCGACTCGACCTTTACCAGCACCTGGGCCGATTTTTCTGCGGTGTCGATAAGGCCAAAGGTTTCGTCCAGCGTCGGACCGCTGCCGAAGACGCCGTGGAACGGCCAGAGCACCAGCGAACGGTGCGCCATTTCATCGGCGGTCGCCTGGCCTATCTCATCGGTGCCGGGGACCATCCAGGGCAAAATGCCCACTCCGTCCGGGAAGACCACCAGACACTCAGTGCTGCCTTCCCACAGTTTGCGGGTAAAGACGTCACTGTCGTTTTCCAGTACGTAGGTCAGGGCGATCAGGTTGGTGGCGTGGCAGTGCATAATAACGCGATCCTGGCCGTTGGTAGCTTTGATGCGCGCGGAATGTGACAGGAAGTGGGCCGGGAGTTCAGATGTGGGAACTGCGTCATTTTCCAGGCCCCACAGGATGTGGTAACCGGCGCCGTCGTTGTCTACCTGTACCACTCCCAGGTTGGCGGCGGGATCGAGCTGCACGTTACGGAAAAACTTGCCGGAGCCGGTGACGATAAAGGGCATGCCGGCAAGCTCCGGCATTGGCTGGCTCAGGGCGATGTAGCGCGGCTGTGCGTGGAAGTCAGCATGGTATGGCTCAATGTCGGCAGCGTCCAGGCGCAGCGTCAGGTTGCCGCCGTTACGTTCGTCCCAGCCTTTCAGCCAGGCATCGGAAGTGGCCTTGATCATGCCCAGGACAAACCAGGCGTTGAGGATGTTCTGCATAGTCTTGTGTTCTCTGTTGGGTTGGTGAGGTTTTTCCCCTCACCCTAACCCTCTCCCCAGAGGGGAGAGGGAACTATTTGGTCCTTCTCCTCCACCCCTTTGGGGAGAGGGCCGGGGTGAGGGGAGGGGCAATCACCCACGCTGACGCAATACGTCCTGCTCATAGCCGCGGACCTTATCCAGCCATTCGCTACCGGCCGGGGTGTCGTGACGCTGGCAGTAAACTTCCCAGACCGCCTGCCACGGCAGCGACTTCTGCTCTTCCAGCAGTGCCAGACGGGCGGTGTAGTCGCCGTCCAGTTCCAGTTCGCGCAGTCTGGCGGTCGGTTCCAGCAGGGCGCGCAGCAGCGCTTTCTTCATATTGCGGGTGCCGATAACCCAGGCGGCGATGCGGTTGATGGACGCATCGAAGAAGTCCAGACCGATATGCACCCGGTCGAACAGGTCGTGGCGGATAATTTCGCTGGCGATGGCCTGGGTTTCGTCGTCCAGCAGTACCACGTGGTCGCTGTCCCAGCGAACCGGGCGGCTGACGTGCAGCAGCAGGCGCGGTACATAAAGCATGGCGCTGGAGATCTTGTCGGAGATCACCTCGGTGGGGTGGAAGTGACCGGCATCCAGGCAGAGCGCAGTCTGGCGGCTGGTGGCGTAGCCCATATAAAACTCGTTGGAGCCGACGGTGTAGCTTTCGGCGCCAATGCCGAACAGCTTGCTTTCTACCGCGTCTATATGGTGTGCCGGGTTCAGCTTCTCGCTGATAATTTCGTCCAGCGCTTCCATCAGGCGGCGGCGCGGCCCCAGGCGATCTACGGTGATGTCCTTCATGCCGTCCGGTACCCAGATATTCATGACGGACGGCGTGCCTAACTGTTCACCGAAGTATGCGGATACGCGGCGGCTGGCCTTACAGTGATCGATCCAGAACTGACGGATTTTGTCGTCGGCGTGGGACAGGGTAAAACCGTCAGCGCTCAGCGGGTGTGAAAAGCAAGAGGGGTTGAAGTCCAGCCCCAGTTGGTTGGCTTTGGCCCACTCCACCCAGTTCTTAAAGTGTTCCGGCTTGATCTGGTCGCGATCGACATGGCTATCGCTTTCCAGATAGATAGCGTGCAGGTTCAGGCGCTTCGGCCCCGGAATCAGGCTCAGGGCCTGTTCCAGGTCGGCGCGCAGTTCGGTGGCGTTGCGCGCTTTACCCGGATAGTTACCGGTGGCCTGAATGCCGCCGGTAAGCTGGCCTTCGGGGTTTTCAAAACCGGCGACATCGTCACCCTGCCAGCAGTGCATAGAAACCGGCAGGCGATCCAGCTGGCGCAGTGCCGCTTCGACATCAACGCCGACGGCGGCGAAACGCTCTTTAGCCAGGCCCCAGGCCTGTTCGATGGGGGTAGTCATGCGCAAAGCTCCTTGTTTTGACGTTGTGGCTGAAACTGCGCAACGTAGCGGGCAATTTCACTGTTCGAATCGGGATTAAAAGGGATCAGGGTGTGGCTCTGGGCCACCAGGCGGCGGAACTCGTCCACATCGGCGACCTCATCCAGCGCCATCAGCTGGCAGCCGATATTGCCAAGGGTCGAGGCTTCTACCGGACCGGCCAGTACCGGAATACCGCAGGCATCGGCGCACAGTTGGTTGAGCAGTTCGTTCTGGCAGCCGCCACCGACGATATGCAACCGGGTAAAGGGACGGCCACGCAGCGCCGCCAGTTCATCCAGCACTTTGGCGTACAGCAGCGCCAGACTGTCGAAGATACAGCGCGCCAGTTCGGCATCGCTGTTGGGAACCGGCTGCCCGCTCTCACGGCAGGCGGCCTGAATCTCCTGGCTCATGTTGTCCGGATTAATAAAACGGTCGTCGTTGGGGTTGATAGTAAAGGTGCAGGCCGGGATCTGGCGGGCGTGGTCGATAAGACTCCCCAGATCGCTGACCTTCTGTTCGCGCAGGACTCGCTGTAGCAGCCACAGCCCCATGATGTTTTTCAGTACCCGGTAGCGCCCTTCGGCGCCGCCTTCATTAGTGATATTGGCGGCCAGCGCCTGGTCGCTGGTGTATGGGCTTTTGCTCTCAAAGCCCATCAGCGACCAGGTGCCGGAAGAGAGGTATGCGGCATCGCCATCTTCCAGCGGCGCGGCGAGTACCGCGCTGGCGGTGTCGTGGGTCGCCACCGATACCACCGGAATCTGATTGCCCTGAGGGCAGATCCAGTGGCCAATGGCGTTACCCGGGTGGCCCGGCGTGCCGAACCAGCGGCGCGGAACGCCAGCCCATTCCAGCAGGCGATCGTCCCAATTATCGGTGTTGATGTTCACCAGTTGGGTGGTGGTGGCGTTGGTATATTCCCAGTTCATCTCGCCGGTCAGGCGGTAGCAGAAATAATCGGGGATCAGCAGGGCATGGGCCGCTTTCTCTACCAGATCAGGCCGCTGTTCGCTCAGCGCCCGGAACTGATAGAGAGTGTTAAAGGGCAGGAACTGAATACCGGAACGGCGGTAAATCTCTTCGCGGCCCAGTTGCTCCACGGCGCGGGCCATGACGCCATCGGTGCGGTTGTCCCGATAGGAAACCGGCAGTCCCACACGCTCGCCGTTGTCGTCGATAAGAACAAAGTCCACGCCCCAGGTATCAATGCCGATGCTGTCCGGGCGAATAGTCTGCTCTTCGCACACCTTGCGCAGGCCGGTACGGATCTCCGTTTCCAGGGTATCCACATCCCAGCAGTCGGTGCCGTCAACCTGGCGCAGGCAGTTGGCAAAGCGATGGATCTCCCTGAGTTCCAGGCTGCGTTCAGTTCGGCTATAGCGGGCCAGCATTACGCGACCGCTGGAGGCGCCCAAATCAACGGCGACACAATGGCGAACAGTCATGATGGGGTCCTTCTGATAATCGTTGGTCCTCAGTCTAAAAAGTCGCGTTGTGCGACACCTTCTTGTTACTGACAGCGCAAACAGGCCGCTGGCAAGGAATCAAAGGTGAACGTGAGAGAGTTCACAAATTAAAGCCCGATAAACGCGATGACAGCGCCTCAGACGTTTGCAGGGGGGTGTGATGCCTGCCGCAAATCCGCGCAATAGCCAGCGGAATCTTGAAAAACGAGCAGCTTTTGCCGCCGTTCACGCCGAAATTTTAAGGTGAGAATAACTCTCGTTTAATACTATCGCGGGCAGGTTAACAAACTGAGGGGACGATAATGACGGTACTGCACAGCTCGGACTTTTTCTCTTCCGGTCGGGTTCCTGTGGCGATTGAGCCCCGGATACCGCAGTCCGCGTTCCCGGAGCATCATCATGATTTCTATGAGATTGTTATTGTTGAACAGGGGACCGGCACCCATATCTTCAACGGCCAGCCCTATACTCTGAGCGGCGGTTCGGTCTGTTTTGTGCGCGACCACGATCGTCATCTGTTCGAACATACCGAAAACCTGTGCCTGACCAACGTGCTCTATCGTGCGCCGGACGCCTTTAACTTTCTTTCTGGCGTTGAACAGCTGCTGCCGCAGGAGCGTGACGGTTACTATCCTTCCCACTGGCGGGTAAACCCCGATGCGCTGAAGCAGGTGCGGCAGTTGATTGCCAGTCTGGAACGGCCCGGCGGCGAAGAGGGAGAGGCGCACGATGTTGCCAGCCGCGAGATCCTGTTTATGCAACTGCTGGTGCTGCTGCGTCAGAGTTGCCGCAGCGACGGTGATGGCGAAAGTCCAGGCCACCTGAATCAGCTGCTTTCGTGGCTGGAGGCGCATTTCGCTGAAGAGATCTGTTGGGAAGCGCTGGCCGACAGGTTTACTTTGTCGCTGCGTACGCTGCACCGCCAGATTAAGCAGCGCACCGGCCTGACCCCCCAGCGCTATCTGACCCGTCTGCGTCTGATGCGCGCCCTGCACCTGCTGCGCCATAGCGAAGAGAGCGTCACTGGCATCGCCTTCCAGTGCGGCTTTGGCGACAGCAACCACTTTTCCACGCTGTTTAAGCGGGAATTTCACTGGTCGCCGCGCGATGTGCGCCAGGGGCGCGATGTCCAACTTCAGTAACGCGAAGGGAGTCACCCTTTTTTGCGGTGTAACAACAGATAATACCCGGCTCCCGATTTCTAAGGAGGCGCCGTGGCCGGTCTGACCCTTCACAAGACGGATTTTTTCGCGTTTTCCACCCAGTCGGTGGCGGTGGCGGACCGTTATCCCCAGAGCGTTTTTGCTGAACATACCCATGACTTTTGCGAGCTGGTGGTGGTCTGGCGCGGCAACGGTTTGCACGTGCTGAACGGGCGACCATACCGCATTACCCGCGGCGATCTGTTCTATATTCGCGCCGACGATTGCCACAGCTATGCCTCGGTTAACGATCTGGTATTGCAGAACATAATCTGGTGTCCGGAGCGGTTCCGGCTGCGCGTTAACTGGGACGAGATGATTCCCAATATGGCGCAGCAGCGGGCCTGGCGGCTGAGCAGCCAGGGGATGAGCCAGGCGCGTCAGGTGATCGGCCAGTTGGAGCTGGAAAGCGCCCGACGCGATACGCTGTCGCAGTCGATGGCGGAAACCCTGTTTTTGCAGATTTTGCTGCTCCTGCAACGTCACCGTTATTTGCCAGAGCAGATTGAAGGCCAGGAAACCGAAGGCGGCGCGCTGGATCGGCTCATTACCGCACTGGCGGGGAGTTTGAGCGCCCCTTTCGATCTGGAGGCTTTCTGCGCCGTGCAGCAGTGCAGCGTGCGTACTCTGCGTCAGCAGTTCCGCCAGCAGACGGGCATGACCGTGGGCCAGTATCTGCGCCAGTTACGCATCTGCCATGCCCAGTACCTGCTGCGCCATACTGCTATGCGAATCAGCGAAGTGGCGATGCAGTGTGGTTTTGAAGACAGTAACTACTTTTCGGTGGTCTTTACCCGGGAGAGTGGGGCTTCGCCAAGCCAGTGGCGCCAGCGGGAGGAGGGGAGCGCGAGTGAGCCAGTGCTCACCCGCGCTGGTCTGTAGCCGTATCGTTCCGGGTGCCACAGCGCGCGTTATTTCGCCATGCCCAGGCCAACGATGTTGGCGGCAATGATAATCACGATACATCCAATGCTCAGAACCCCTACCGGGCGACGTCCTGCGTTGCTCCACTCTTTCAGGATCAGCCCCACCAGGCCGCCGCACAGTACGTAGAAGCTCATATGCAGCATCCAGCTCATGTAGTCATACTGGGCCGGGATTTTGGCGTGTCCCCAGGCGTAGAAGAAAAACTGGAAGTACCACATCAGGCCGCCCAGTGCGGAAAGCAGGACGTTGGTAATCAGCAGAGGCTTCATCACCGACAGATCCGCCTTCAGGGAGATTCCTGGCACTTTTGCCAGGCGCACGAAGCAGAAACCCAGGTTGATCAGCGCGCCGCCGCCCATAATCACCACATAGCTGGGCAGTGCGACATACATAGGATCAACACCCAGCGCCGCTGCGGCTTCGTGCATCGGTTTGGCCGCATCCATGGCGAAGGACATACCGGCAGAGAAGATGCCGCACATCACCGCCAGAATCAGCCCCTTCTTCAGGTTGAACTCTTCGGCCCTGATGCCCATCTGGCGCTCTTTCAACTGGCCTGCGCGGGTGACTATTGCCACGCCGATCAGTGCTACCAGAACGCCCAGCAGGGTCATCTGGCCACCTGGGGTGCCGATCAGCACGCCAAACTTGCCGTTCAGGATAGGCGTCATCAGCGTACCGACGATAAGGGTAATACCAATGGCGATACCGATGCCCATCGACATACCGAGATAGCGCATGGTAAGGCCGTAGTTGATATTGCCGATCCCCCACATGGCGCCAAACAGGAATACCGGCAGCAGGGTAGAAGCGTTAAAGGAGCCGTAATAGGCCCAGAAGTTGGGCAGTAGCGCGGCGCTGATTGCCCAGGGCAGGATTATCCAGGAGACAATACCACCCACGGACCACATGGTTTCCCATGACCAGTTTTTGACCTTTTTAAAGGGGGCATAAAAGCAGGCGGCGCTGGCTGCGCCCACCAGATGCCAGAGGATGCCCGTTGAAATTGCGTCATTCATTTTTTTGTTCTCCCTGGGGGTTGTCGGATATCGCTCGCGGCGCTACCCGTCTGGCAGTCTAAAAAAGAGACGCCTGGGAGAACCTTTACACTGCTGCCGCAATGGCGTGTCGGCTGGCAAAATGATCAGGAATTGCTTGTATGGCTTCACATTTTTACTATCATAACCAAAAGTTATGATTTAGTAATATGCGCACGAAATGTGTGGCATTGATAAACATTTTCAATATCATTTAATTAACTATAATGAACCGAATGCTTACGCGGCATTAACAAAAACTCTGCCGCCCGACAATAAATGGAGAGAAGAGTATGAGCTATACACTGCCATCCCTGCCGTACGCCTACGACGCGCTGGAGCCGCACTTTGACAAGCAGACGATGGAAATTCATCACAGCAAACACCATCAGACCTATGTAAACAATGCCAACGCTGCGTTGGAAAGCCTGCCGGAACTGGCTGCTCTGCCGGTAGAAGAACTGATTACCCGTCTGGATCAGGTTCCGGCCGATAAGAAAACCGCGCTGCGTAACAACGCAGGCGGCCACGCTAACCACAGCCTGTTCTGGAAAGGTCTGAAAACAGGCACCACCCTGCAGGGCGACCTGAAAGCCGCCATTGAGCGCGATTTCGGTAGCGTTGAGAAATTCCAGGAAGAGTTCGAGAAAGCGGCTGCAACCCGCTTCGGCTCCGGCTGGGCATGGCTGGTGCTGAAAGGCGACAAGCTGGCTGTAGTTTCTACCGCAAACCAGGACAGTCCGCTGATGGGTGAAGCTATCTCTGGCGCTTCCGGCTACCCGATCCTGGGTCTGGACGTGTGGGAGCACGCTTACTACCTGAAATTCCAGAACCGCCGCCCGGACTATATCAAAGCATTCTGGAACGTGGTGAACTGGGACGAAGCTGCAGCGCGTTTCGCCGCTAAAAAATAATCGCGTCACTTAAGACGGATAAGCGAGCCTTCGGGCTCGCTTTTTTTTGGTTTATTCCCGAAGTATCCCTCCGAAACAGGCAAAGTTCTTTCTGGATCAATAGATAAGCAGTTCTTATTTATTCATCGTTGGTATTGTGGTTTTTCGTGTGTTTTACTCACAATTAGCATGTGGTTAACGATTTTTTAATAAAACTAATCCTAAAAACATTCACAATTCTAATGTTTGTGCCAGGATTTAACTCGTCACGGAAATGGCAGCTCAGCCAGGAGGGTGAAAGGAAGCAGGGGCAGTTATGGTGACATCACGGTCTGAACCATTATGTAAACACTGATAAAGAGTGAGGAAACTATGATGACAGATAAAGCAGAAGCAAACATGATCGAGCTGTCGGACGAGATGCTGGACGATGTTTCAGGTGGTTCCGTTTTGAGCACTGTGGTGAGCATAGCGAAACTGGCAGATAAAGTGATTGGCGGTGTTGGTGACACTGCGGGTGAGGCTGCGGGGACCGTAGGCGATACCGTGAGCGGCATTCTGAAGGGCGTACTGGGCGGACTTTTCGGTTCCTCTTCGAAGTAAGCGTTATCCCGGCGCGTCCTCCACAGGGAACGGGAGGACGCCCATCCCACCTCAATCCCTCGTTTTCGCTGGTCCATCGACGTCCTTTTTTATACCCTCATACTTTCAGGCAAAGGTGCTCAGATGAGGGGGGAGAGGATGCACTATCCCGTGCAGGTCTATACAGGAAAGGTTCGCGACTATCCGGGCGGACGTCCCAGCGCTATCGAAAAATATCAGGTTGATGGCGAACTGATGCTGACGCCGACGGGGCTTTCTGGCGACTGTCAGGCAGAGCGCAAATACCACGGAGGCCCTGACCGCGCGCTGTGCCACTATCCCCGCGAACACTACGATGACTGGGCGCTGGCTTTTCCCGAGCAGGCTGAACGCTTTAACGCGCCGGGCTTCGGTGAAAACCTCTCTACCACCGGGCTGACGGAGCAGAACACCTTCATTGGCGACGTATGGCGCTGGGGAGATGCGTTGATTCAGGTCACCCAGCCGCGTTCCCCCTGTTTTAAGCTCAACTTCCATTTTGAGATAGAAGATTTATCGCAGCTAATGCAGCAAAACGGGAAAACCGGCTGGCTGTATCGGGTGATTGCATCGGGGGCTGTGAGTGCCGATGCCCCGCTGGAACTGGTATCGCGGCTGAGCGATATCAGCGTGCATGAGGCGGGCGTCATCGCCTGGCATCAACCTTTCGACGATGAGCAGTATCATCGCTTGTTGAGCGCCGCCGGGCTGTCGGCCAGTTGGACGCAGACCCTGCAAAATCGCCGAATTTCCGGCGGAATAGAAGGCTTTTCGCGGCGGTTATTCGGTCGCTGACGGCAAATCAGAATGAGGTGCGAGCGAAACCGGTCATCTCTGTGAGCTCCATCTCGCGGCCCAGAGCGGTCATGGGGTGTACCACGACCAGACCGCGTACGCTCTTTTTCAGCTTACCCATATCGGCCTGCTCTTTTTTGGTGATGGCGCGGCGGAAGGGCATTTTCATCAGCTTTTGCGCTTCCTTACTGAGCTTCTGGTGGCGCACCGCGTTCAGACGCGCGATTTCACTTTCCAGTGTGGCTATCTCTTTTTCGTTCTGAGCGTACTTTTCCGCTTGCTCGACCAGTGACAGCTCGGCCTGCTGATGGCGCAGGGCATCAAGGCGGTCGCTCAGGCGTTTAATTTCGTTCTTTTCGATCTCTTTTGACATGGTATTCAGGATAGTTGTGATCAGACAGGGCGGCAAGGATACATCAGTCAGGGGGCGAGAGGGAAAAGCCTTTACTTACTGAACGCTTTTTTTAAGCCGATCCGGGCGATCAGCTCAGTGAGGGAAAGCACCATCGTGGAACGCACGATCTGCTGATAGCGCAGCTTTTGCATGGTAGCCAGTTCGGGATCATCGCCTGGCGGCGGCGCTGGAGGTAGCGCCGACACGCAGTGCAGCTCGCCGAAAGGACCCAGGATTTCGTCATCGATGAAGGTGTATTCGGTGCCGTCGTGATTCAGCTCTTCACGTAGCGCCATCAGCAATTCGCAATCCTCATAGTCGGCACGGCTAATGACGCCAAGCCCGTAAATAAGCTTCAGGCGCACCGACATGTTGCCCAGCGGACCGTTGCCGTCGAGCAGCGGTTCAACGGCATATTTCACCGCATAATCATCTTTCCGGAATACCTGGAGTACCAGCATGTCGACCGCTTCGGTCAGCATTTCTACAGCGGCAATCAGCAGGCTCCTGACGCTGTTGCCGGCATTAAGATGCTCCAGCACGCGGTTTTCAAAGACCTGGGTTTCTTCCATTTCAGCCTGCATGGTTAGACAAAGACGCCGGGCGCAGTGCGCCCGGAAGCTATTATGCCTGAGCCTGCCAGGCCTGTACCACCTCTGCGACCACCTCGCTTGCGGCATCCAGACCGGAAATTTGTACCAGCGTCGCCGCAGGGCCCTTTTCCGCCAACAACTGCGCCAGTTCCTGGGCCTGAGGATCTTCCGGGCTATGGTAATGCAGACCGGCGGCAATGCCTTGTACCAGATTGGTGTGAGGCAGGCCGTATTCCAGGGTGCCGAGCAGTGGTTTGATCAGACGGTCACCGGCGCTCAGCTTGCGCAGCGGCTGACGCCCCACACGTTCCACGTCGTCTTTCAGGTAAGGGTTTTCGAAGCGGCCCAGAATTTTATGAATATAGGCAGCGTGTTTTTCAGGATCGAAGCCGTAACGCTTGATAAGCACCGCGCCACTCTCTTCCATTGCGCCTTGCACAACGGCGCGAACGTTCTGGTCAAGAATCGCGTCACGAATGGTTTTGTGGCCCGCCTGCTGACCCAGCCAGGCGGTAATAGCGTGGCCGGTGTTCAGAGTGAACAGTTTGCGCTCCACAAAGGCCATCAGATTATCGGTCGGCTCCATACCCGGAATGGCGGGAAGGGCGCCTTTAAACTGGGTTTTATCGACAATCCATTCGCTGAAGGTTTCTACGGTGACCGCCAGCGGGTCGCTGTCGGCAGATTCGGACGGCGGCACAATGCGGTCAACGGCGGAATCGACGAAGCCTACGTGGGCTTCCACCCAGTCACGCTCTTCCGGCGCCAGAACCTCAAACAGATGGTCTTTCAGTTGCGAGGTGCCGCGTACCATGTTTTCACAGGCGATGATGTTCAGCGGCTGCTCGTTACCGGCGGCGCGGCGCTTAGCCAGTCCTTTCGCCAGGGTCGGGGCGATAAGCTTCAGCACCACGGGACCGACGGCGGTAGTAATAAGAGAGACCTGGGCTATCAGATCTTCAGCCGCTTCGCTGCTGCTGTTAACGGCGTTGACGTTGGCGACGGTATCGATCTGCTGCTGTTCGCCAACAACCCGAACCTGATAGCTGTGGCGGTCGTTCAGAGCATCCAGCACCGTCTGGTTAACGTCGGCAAACGTCAGTTGAATGCCGGCATCCACCAGCAGTTTGCCGATGAATCCGCGTCCGATATTACCTGCACCAAAGTGTAATGCTTTCATTGTCTGAACCCTTTTCAATTTGACTGACCCCGAGAGGGCTGGGGTGAGGCATTGCCCCTCACCCTAACCCTCTCCCCGAAGGGAGAGGGAGTTTAAGGTTACTTCGCTCCCAGCAGCGACAGAACTTCGTCCACGCTGGTGGTATTCGCCAGTTTTTCGATAACCGACTCATCATCCAGCGCGTTGGTCAGGCTGGTGATCACCTGGATGTGTTCGTTATTGCGCGCGGCAATACCGATAACCAGACGTGCGACATCGTCTTCCTCTTCACCGAACAGGACGCCTTGCGGGTACTGGCAGAAGACAACGCCGGTCTTCAGCACGCGATCCTTGGCGTCTACGGTGCCGTGCGGCACGGCGATGGATTCGCCCAGGTAGGTCGGCGTCAGTTTTTCACGCTCCAGCATGGCTGCGACGTACTCCGGCTCAACATAGCCGCCTTTAACCAGTTGTTCACCGGCAAAGCGGATAGCCTCCTCTTTGCTGGCGGCTTGCAGGCCCAGGAAGATATTGCCTTCACTCAGTTTGAACAGGCGGCTGTCATCCTGATCGAAGCTGTCTTTCAGGCTGCTCTGCACCTTCTCTTCGTTTTCGCTGTGGCGCTGTGCGGCGATCAGACGCTGGGTCAGATCGCTGTACATCGCGTTATCCAGGAAGTTGGTCAGCGAGAGATGTTGCGCGTGCGGCGCCTGGCGCATGGCCCGCTCGGTCAGATCGCGGTGTGTAATCACCAGATCCACATCGCCCGGCAGGCTGTTGATGGCGCAGTTGGTGACCGAGATATTGGTCAGACCCGCATCCTGAATTTTCTTACGCAGTACCCCGGCACCCATAGCGCTGGAGCCCATACCGGCGTCGCAGGCCACGATAATCTTACGCACGTGGCTCAGGTCGCCTGCATCACTGGCTGCCGCTGTATTGCCGCCTTTGGACTGCGTTTTCATCTCCTTCATACGGCGGGTGGCCGCATCGATATCGTCATCCTCTTTCACCTTGCTGGTTTTCAGCAGGATGGCGGAAACCACGAAGGAAACTACCATCGCAGCGACAATAGCGGCGATATTGGCGAACCAGGCGCCTTTCGGCGTCATAGCCAGCACGGCCAGAATCGAACCCGGAGAAGCCGGAGAAACCAGGCCGCCGTCCAGCAGGTTTAGCGTGAACACGCCGGTCATGCCGCCCAGGATGACGGCGATAATCAGACGCGGATTCATCAGCACGTAAGGGAAGTAGATCTCATGGATACCGCCCAGGAAGTGGATGATGGCCGCACCGCCTGCGGACTGTTTCGCACTGCCGCGACCGAAGAACATATAGGCCAGCAGGACGCCCATCCCCGGACCCGGGTTGGCCTCAATCAGGAAGAACAGGGATTTACCCATTTCCTGAGACTGCTGAATTCCCAGCGGCGAGAAGATGCCGTGGTTAATGGCGTTATTCAGGAACAGAATTTTTGCCGGCTCGACAAAAATCGAAGCCAGCGGCAGCATGTCGTGCGTCACCATAAAGTTAACGCCAGCCGCCAGCAGTTTGGAAAGTATCTCCACCGCCGGACCGATGCCGAGAAACGCCAGAATCGCCAGCAGCATACCGATAATGCCGGCAGAGAAGTTATTCACCAGCATTTCGAAGCCGGACTTGATCTTGCCGTCTACGGCCGCGTCGAATTTCTTAATGCACCAGCCGCCCAGCGGACCGGCAATCATCGCGCCAAGGAACATCGGCATATCGGCACCGGCAATCACCCCCATCGTGGTAATTGCGCCCACCACGCCGCCGCGCTCGCCGCCAATCAGGCGGCCACCGGTATAACCGATCAACAGCGGCAGCAGGTAGGTGATCATCGGGCCGACCAGCCTGGCCAGCGTTTCGTTAGGCCACCATCCAGTGGGAATAAAGAGAGCGGTGATGATCCCCCATGCGATAAACGCCCCGATATTGGGCATCACCATATTGCTGAGAAAACGACCAAAGCTTTGCACTTTGATCTTGATATCGGATGACATATTACACCCCTTATTGTGATGTCGAGCAGGGCACAGCCCGGTGTTTTTCCAGGCCGCATGAGGTGGCGGGGTCGCCGACCTTTCGTCCATGACGCGAAATCTGGCACCGAATGGGCAGACTGTCCAGATGTCGGATTTTTTTGTGATAAATGTCACTTAATGTTAGGGGGGTGACCGGTTTTTTTGGTGATTATGATCACAAAAACAGCGAGTGTAAAAACGTCAGCGATGAAAAAAACGTCGCGAAAGGTGGTTTTATGTGATTTTGATCACAATTTAATATTGTGTTTTTGTTTGGTTATTGTGATGTTAATCACAATTTGTGGCCGTGAATTACTCCGCTTGTGATCGGGATCGTCTGATGAAAAGCGAGAGCCCATCAAAATGCCATGGCGGCCCTGGAATAACCCCCTCTTCATGCCGTCATGCACCATAATTATATGTGGTTGGTTCGAAAAGGGACGGCGATATGAAACTGATAGGCAGTTACACCAGCCCTTATGTCCGCAAGATCTCGGTGGTTCTGCTGGAAAAGGGCATTGCGTTTGAATTCGTTAATGACACTCCCTGGGAGGAGGCGACGCAGGTACCGGATTACAATCCGCTGGGAAAAGTCCCCACCCTGGTCACTGATGATGGCAGCATCTGGTTCGACTCCCCGGTAATTGTCGGCTACCTGGAACTGCTGGATATTGCTCCGGCGCTGGTACCGCGTGAGCTGAAGCTGGCGCTGTGGGAGCGTCAGGTGGAAGCTCTGGCCGACGGTATTCTCGATGCCGCCGTGCTGCTGGTGCGCGAACGTCAGCGTCCGGCGCAGCAGCAATCTGAAGCGTTCCTGCTGCGTCAGCGCCAGAAGATCGCGCGCGGTCTGGACTGGCTTGAACAGCAGATCAACGACCAGAATATTGAAAGCGAACCACCTCGGCTGGGAGCCATCGCCCTGGGGTGCGCCATTGGCTATCTTAACTTCCGACGTATTGCGCCTGGCTGGTGCGCTGAACGCCCGCTGTTGGTCCGCCTGGCGGGAAAGCTCTTCGAACGTGAAAGCTTTGCCCGCACCGAACCGCCAATGCCATGATCTGGCTCTTATGACAGGGGGGACCCCCCCTGTTAAACTGATCGCCACACTTTTTCCGGAATGACACAGTCTCATGAGTCAACACGCACTATTCAGCCAGCTTCCCGCGACGGATCGTCTGCTGCGCGAACCGGCGTTCACGGCGCTGTGCGCCGAATTTGGTCACACCCGACTGGTGGATACCCTGCGGCAGATGCAGACGGCGGCGCGCGACGAAATCCGCGCGCATCAACGGTTGCCTGAATGGCGTGACGACTGGGCGGCGGAAGCGCGAAGACGCCTGCATAAAGATGAAGAGAGCGCCCTGCGTCCGGTGTTTAATCTGACGGGCACGGTATTGCATACCAACCTTGGGCGCGCCATTCAGGCCGAGGCGGCGGTAGAAGCCGTCAGCCGTGCGATGCGCTCGCCGGTCACTCTGGAATATGACCTGGATGACGCAGGGCGCGGCCACCGGGACCGCGCGCTGGCAGCACTGCTTTGCGAGCTGACCGGCGCGGAAGACGCCTGCATCGTCAATAACAACGCGGCAGCGGTGCTGCTGATGCTGGCGGCCTGCGCTCAGGGCGGCGAAGTAGTGGTTTCCCGCGGCGAGCTGGTGGAGATTGGCGGCGCTTTCCGAATCCCTGATGTGATGCGTCAGGCGGGGTGCCAGCTCCATGAGGTCGGCACCACCAATCGCACTCATCTTAAGGATTACCGCCAGGCCATTGGGCCGGAAACCGCGCTGTTGATGAAGGTGCATACCAGCAACTATCAGATTAGCGGCTTTACCAAATCGGTGAGCGAAGAGGAGCTGGCGCAGTTGGGGGCGGAAAGCGATATCCCGGTGGTGGTGGATCTGGGTAGCGGCTCGCTGGTGGATCTCACGCAGTACGGTTTGCCCGCAGAGCCGATGCCTCAGCGCCTGATTGCGGCTGGCGTCAGCCTGGTGAGCTTTTCGGGTGATAAGCTGCTGGGGGGCCCCCAGGCTGGTATTATCGTCGGGAAGAAAGGGTTGATCGCCCGCCTGCAGTCTCACCCGCTGAAGCGGGCGCTGCGTGCCGATAAAATGACGCTGGCGGCCCTGGAAGCCACGTTACGTCTGTATCGTCACCCTGAAAAACTGGTGGAGCGTTTACCCACGCTGCGTCTGCTCACCCGTAAACCGGCGGAGATTCAGGCCCAGGGCGAGCGTCTGCTTTCACTGCTGGCGCCGCTCTACCCGGATTTTGAACTGCGGGTGGAGCCCTGCCTGTCGCAGATTGGCAGTGGTTCGTTACCGGTTGACCGCCTGCCTGGCGCTGCGTTGACCTTTGCCCCGCGCGACGGCAGCGGCAGCGCGCTGGCCAGGCTGGCGGAACGCTGGCGCGGTGCGGCGCGCCCGGTCATTGGCCGCATCAATGATGGACGGATGTGGCTGGATTTGCGCTGTCTGGAGGATGAGGCAGGCCTGATGGAGATGTTGCAGTCATGATTATTGCCACTGCCGGGCATGTGGACCACGGCAAAACCACGCTGTTACAGGCGTTAACCGGCGTCAATGCCGACCGGCTGCCGGAAGAAAAGAAGCGCGGAATGACCATCGATCTGGGTTACGCCTGGTTGCCGCAGCCCGACGGTGAGGTAATCGGTTTTATCGATGTGCCCGGGCACGAAAAATTCCTGGCCAATATGCTGGCGGGAGTGGGGGGAATCGACCACGCGCTGCTGGTGGTGGCCTGCGACGACGGCGTCATGGCTCAGACCCGGGAGCATCTGGCGATTTTGCAACTGACCGGCCTGCCATCGCTGACGGTGGCCCTGACCCGGGCAGACCGGGTTAGCGAAGAGCGCATCCGTGAAGTGGAGCAGCAGGTGCGTGAACGGGTGACTTCGCTGGGCTGGCCGACGGCGTCGCTGTTTGTCACTGCGGCCCCCCAGGGCACGGGTATTGAGGCGCTGCGCGAGCATCTTCGACAGCTAAGCGGTCGTGAGCATCCCGCTAATCGACGTTTTCGTCTGGCTATCGACCGTGCTTTCACCGTTAAGGGCGCCGGGCTGGTAGTGACCGGTACTGCGCTTTCCGGTGAGGTGAGCGAGGGCGACACCCTGTGGCTGACCGGGGCGGATAAACCGATGCGCGTGCGTGGTCTGCATGCCCAGAACCAGCCGGTGGAAAAAGCCCGTGCCGGGCAGCGTATCGCACTGAACATTAGCGGCGATGCGGAAAAAGCGGATATCCAGCGCGGTGACTGGCTGCTGGCGGCGCGCCCTGGCGAACCTTCCGAACGGATTATCGTGCAACTGAGTGGCAACACGGCGCTTCAGCAGTGGCAGTCGCTGCACCTGTACCATGCAGCTCGCCACATAACCGGGCGGGTATCGCTGCTGGAAGGGGAGCTGGCGGAACTGGTGCTGGATACGCCGCTCTGGCTGGCGGATAACGATCGTCTGGTGTTGCGGGATATCAGCGCCCGAACCACCCTGGCGGGAGCGCGGGTGGTGCTTCTGAATCCGCCACGGCGCGGCAAACGCCAGCGTCCATTCCTCGACTGGCTGGCGCAACTGGCGAACGCCCGGGACGACGACGCCTCCTTCACGGCCTGGCTCGAACGTGGCGCCGTGCCGCTGGCGACCTTCGCCTGGGCGCGCCAGCTTTCACCCGCGGGCATGGCGCAGCTCACGCAACGTCCCGGACTGTTACTGGCCGGGGATCACGCCCTGAGCCCGGAGGTGGCCGCCGCCTGGCAGCAGACATTGCTGAAAACCCTGGCGCGCTATCACGAACAGCATGACGACCAGCCGGGCCCCGGGCGCGAACGTCTGCGACGCATGGCGTTACCGATGGAAAATGAGGCGCTGGTGCTGGGGCTCATTGAACGTCTGCGTCAGGAAGGGCTGGTGGAAAGCCGTCGCGGCTGGCTCCATCTGCCGGACCATAAGCCGGGCTTTTCCGGCGAACAGCTGGCGCTGTGGCAGCGGGTTGAGGCGTTATTTGGGGATGAACCCTGGTGGGTGCGCGATCTGGCCCGGGAAACCGGCCAGGAGGAGCAGGCCATGCGCCAACTGCTGCGTATGGCCGCCCAGCAGGGACTGATCACGGCGATCGTTAAAGATCGCTACTACCGCCATGAACGGATCCGCGCTTTCGCGAACCTGGTGCGGGATCTGGACCTGGAGCGGGGCACGACCTGCGCCGCTGACTTCCGCGATCGGCTGGGCGTTGGCCGTAAGCTGGCGATTCAGATTCTGGAATACTTCGATCGCATCGGCTTTACCCGGCGGCGTGGCAACGACCATTTGCTGCGCGATAACGGGTTGTTCGATACCTGATTGCTGAATCTGCTGTCAGGTCGTGTCCCTTAACGCTGCATAGATGACAGCAGCGTTAAGGGATCAGTCTGGACGTCGCAGCCTGCCACCTGTAAAACCGGTTTTTCCCGTTGCGTGATGGAGACCTCGCATTCATTGACTGAACTTGCAGTAATTCATCCATTCTTTAGAAGTGATTCGATTAAGTAAAAAAAATAAAACCATTCAAATTAAATGGTTTTTGGCGTCGGTAATTCGGTCACAGTATTCGTCGCAGCGGTTGTTATTTTCATCAAGCCATATGGAAATCTGGAGGATGAATAATGACGACAAGCTGTTTTTATATGCCTTCCGTTAACGTTATCGGTCAGCATAGCGTTAATGATGTGCCTGGCTACCTGAAGGCGTGGGGATTTCAACGCGCATTGATAGTGACGGATAAGGGGGTATCCGGGCTGGGTATGACAGATATGCTGGTTAAGATCTTAGCTCAGGAAAATATCGCGACCGCCGTTTATGACGGCACCCATCCCAATCCAACCACCGCGAATGTAGAGGCGGGACTCGCATTATTGCGGGAATCTGATTGCCAGTGCGTTATTTCTTTAGGCGGCGGTAGTCCGCATGATTGTGCGAAGGCGATTGCTTTAGTGGCGACTAACGGCGGTACGATTCGTGATTATGAAGGCGTCGATCGCTCTCGTCAGCCGCAACTTCCTATGGTGGCGATTAATACCACGGCTGGCACGGCATCGGAGATGACCCGTTTTTGCATCATTACCGATGAAGAGCGGCATATCAAAATGGCGATTGTGGATAAGCATGTCACGCCCAGGCTTTCCGTTAACGATCCGCAGATCATGCTGGGCATGCCTGCGATGTTGACCGCCGCAACCGGTATGGATGCCCTGACGCATGCGATTGAAGCCTACGTTTCTACTGCGGCGACTCCGATTACTGACGCCTGCGCCCTGAAGGCGATGGCGATGATCGCGCACGCGCTGCCGACCGCCGTTGCCAGCGGCAATGACTGCCAGGCTCGGGAGGAGATGGCCTGGGCGCAATTCCTGGCGGGTATGGCGTTTAATAACGCTTCGTTGGGTTATGTTCATGCGATGGCTCACCAACTCGGCGGATTTTACGACCTGCCGCACGGCGTCTGTAATGCAGTGCTGCTGCCTCACGTACAGATGTTTAACCGGCAGGTTTCAGCGGACAGGCTGCGTGATTGCGCCAGCGCGCTTGGCGTGGCGGTTGAAGCGTTGAACGCCGCAGAGGGGGCCGATGCCTGTATTACGGCTATCAGGCAGTTGGCCCAACGCGTTGGTATTCCGCGTGGTCTGCGCGAATTAGGCGTGAAAGAGCAGGATTTTTCCGTGCTTGCTGATAACGCCCTGAAGGACGCCTGTGGATTCACCAATCCGATTCAGGCGACACACGAGGAGATCGTCGCTATCTACCGTGCGGCGTTGTAAAGCGCAGTATCAGCGCGAAGCACCCAGCGCTTCGCGATGAACCGTGACAATCAGCAAGGAGTCGAACGATGAGTGAGAATACATTAACGCCCGGTGAATATGGTTATCCACTGCGTCTGAAAGCCCGTTATAACAACTATATTGGCGGAGAATGGACGCCTCCACAGGCGGGGGAGTGGTATCAGAATCTGACGCCTATTACTGGACAGCCGCTATGCGAGGTGGCTAATTCTACGGGGCAGGATATTGAACTGGCTCTGGATGCCGCTCATGCGGTTAAGGCGCAGTGGGGAAGCACATCGGTACAGGAACGGGCATCGCTGCTGTTAGCGATTGCCGATCGCATGGAGCAGAATATTGATCTGTTGGCGGCCGCTGAAACCTGGGATAACGGTAAGCCTGTTCGTGAAACCCGGGGCGCCGATGTTCCGTTATCCATTGATCATTTCCGTTACTTCGCCGCCTGTATTCGCGCTCAGGAAGGGGGAATCAGCGAACTGGATGCTGATACTGTCGCTTATCACTTTCATGAACCTTTGGGCGTCGTGGGGCAGATAATTCCATGGAATTTTCCGCTACTGATGGCCTGCTGGAAAATGGCGCCTGCGCTGGCGGCCGGGAACGCTATTGTTCTTAAACCCGCCCGTCTTACGCCGCTGTCTGTTCTTGTCCTGATGGAGCTTATTGGCGATTTGCTGCCTCCGGGGGTGATTAATGTCGTGAATGGGGCGGGTGGAGAAATTGGCGAATATCTGGCAACTTCGCCGCGTATCGCGAAAGTCGCTTTCACCGGATCAACGGAAGTGGGGCGGCAGATTATGCAATACGCTACCCGCAATATCATTCCAGTGACGCTGGAACTGGGAGGTAAGTCTCCCAATATCTTCTTCGAGGATGTGATGGCGAGTGACGATGCATATCTGGAGAAGGCCATCGAAGGATTCGCTATGTTCGCCTTCAATCAGGGAGAGGTATGTACCTGCCCAAGTCGGGCGCTGGTTCAGGAATCGATTTATGAGCGTTTCATGGAGCGTGCTCTGAAGCGAGTAGCGGCGATTCGGGGAGGCAATCCTCTGGATGAAAAGACGCAAATAGGCGCCCAGGTATCAAAGGGACAATTGGAAGCCATTCTGAATTATATTGATATCGGCAAACGTGAAGGCGCTAATTTGCTACTGGGCGGTAAAGTGCGCCGTCAGACCGGAGCGCTGGAAGGGGGCTTTTATCTGGAGCCGACGGTCATGAGTGGTCACAATAAAATGCGAATCTTTCAGGAGGAAATCTTTGGCCCCGTGCTTGCGGTGACGACTTTTAAAACGCCGGAAGAGGCCCTGGCTATCGCCAATGACACGCAATATGGTTTGGGGGCCGGTGTCTGGAGCCGGAACGGCGCTCTGGCTTATCGCATGGGGCGTGGTATTCAGGCCGGGAGAGTCTGGACTAACTGCTACCATGCTTATCCTGCCCATGCCGCCTTCGGTGGATATAAACAATCCGGTATTGGCCGGGAGACTCATAAAATGATGCTGGAGCACTATCAACAGACCAAATGCCTGCTGGTAAGTTACTCAGAAAAGCCGCAGGGGCTCTTTTAAAACAGCCGGTCCTGTTACGCTCGGGCGACTTCCAGCCGTTCCGGGCGTTTTTTACATTAAGGGAAGAAAAATCGCCAGCACGACTACCGGGATCAATAACGCTCTCCGTCACTGTGAGTATGTTACAGGCAATCCAGAAACGGAGAGATAAGGATGATGAACCGTTTTATTTTCGCCGATGCGGCAAAGTGCATCGGTTGCCGGACCTGTGAAGTGGCCTGTGCGGTGGCTCACCGGGCGGAGCACAGCGTACAGGGATTAACTGCACAGACGCTGCTGTCGCGCATTCAGGTGGTGAAAGAAGGGAAGGTGTCTGTGGCGCTGGCCTGTCGTCAGTGCGAAGCGGCGCCTTGTGCCGGCGCTTGCCCCACCGGCGCTTTGTGGCGCGAAGGCGGCGCAATCCGTATGCGTGATGCGGATTGCATTGGCTGTAAGCACTGCATGGTAGTTTGCCCGTTCGGCGCCATTAATATCGTGGCAGCCCCGGCAGGTGAGGGGATGCAGATAGTGAAGTGCGATCTGTGCCACGAACGGGCAGGCGGCCCGGCCTGCGTTAGCGTCTGCCCTACCGGGGCGCTCGGCTGTCTGGATGACCGGGCGTTAACCGCCGCTGGCGTACGCAAACGACAGCGAACGGCCTGCGTGCCGTCGGCTATGGAGTAGCTTCGCGCCAGGCTCGCTCGACCTCTTCCGCCAGAATCTCAACCCCTTTCTCAATCTGTGCCGGTTCCGGCACATAGTTCATTCGCATGCACTGATGAGTATGGGGCCAGGGTTTATCCAGCCCGGGGAAGAAGTGGTTACCCGGCACCATCAGCACCCCGCGTTTCTTCAGGCGCTGGTAAAGCTGTTCGGTGGTGATGGGCAGATCTTTAAACCAGAGCCACAGGAAGATGGCGCCTTCCGGTTTATGGATAAGACAGCGTTCCGGCGACAGCCAGCGGCGCAGAATCGCGATGGTCTCTTCGACCCGCTGCTGGTAGAAGGGCTTAATCACCGTTTCTGACAGGCGCAGCAGATCGTTACGCTTAATCATTTCGCAGGCGATAGCCGGGCCAACTCCGCCCGGGGCCAGGCTGATAATGCCGTTCATGTTGCTGATGGCGCTAATCAGCGCTTCGTTGGCGATGATAATACCGCAGCGGCTTCCCGGCAGGCCGAGCTTGGAAAGGCTCATGCACAGAATGATATTGGGATTCCACAGTGGACGTGCCTCGCTGAAGATGATCCCCGGGAAGGGCAGGCCGTAAGCATTATCGATGACCAGCGGCACATTGTGCTGATTAGCCATAACGTCCAGCTTGCGCAGCTCTTCGTCGGTAATCACGTTGCCCGTGGGGTTGGTGGGGCGAGATACGCAAATCATCCCGGTATCTTCGCCGATATGCAGATGTTCAAAATCGACGTGATATTTAAACTGGCCGTCTGGCAGCAGTTCGATATTGGGGCGGTTAGAGACGAACAGACCGTCTTCCAGTCCGGATTCGGCATAGCCGATATATTCCGGTGCCAGCGGGAACAGAACCTTCTTCACGCTGCCGTCTGCCCGACGGCCAGCGAACAGGTTGAATAAGTAGAAAAACGCGCTCTGACTGCCATTTGTCAGTGCAATATTCTGCGGCCCGATATCCCAACCTTCGCTTTCTCTCAGCATCGACGCCAGGGTTTTCAGCAGTTCATCCTTCCCCTGAGGCCCGTCGTAATTGCACAGCGAGCGGGTCAATTGACCACTGGCGAGCATCTCGTCCAGCAGTCCCTGGAAGTAGTCATTCATCGCCGGGATTTGTGCCGGGTTACCACCGCCAAGCATGATGGCGCCGGGGGTTTTTAAGCCGTCGTTGAGATCTTCCATCAGGCGGGTAATGGCGGAGGGACGGGTAAATTTGTTGCCGAAAAGTGAAAACGTCATAGCGGTCAGTCAGTCGAAAGCCAGGGGAAGGAGCTAACCATAGCGCCAGAGTTCTCGCTCTGCAAACTGTGCGCTGCCGTATGGTCTGGTGTATTATGCTTTTTAATTTGATTTTTTTGGATTAAAAGACTGATTTTGTCGTTTGGATATAGAAAGAGGAAGATTGAGTCGCTGCATGCGGTCACGATTTTTCTGGGATTTTAATTATTGAAATAACGGGAAAATAATCAAAATTAGCAATCTCGTACCCCATTATGGCGCTAATTTCGTGACACTGATTCGGATTTGGTTTATTCATTTAGTGTCCCGAAGCCGGTACTTTGATATACTTCTTCGGGTTTATTCCTGAATTTTACTTTTTAATAACAAAGGATGTATGACGCTGTCGCATCCGACCAGGAGACATAATGATATCGTCACGCTACCGACGCGTCGGGGCTGCGGTAATCCTGTCTCTCGCGTGGGGGTTTGCCGGCAACGCGCTGGCGAGCAAGCAAGAGACAGGAATAACGAGTCATAAAGCCCAGACTACACAAAGTAAGTTACTGACAAAAAATAATAAAGAGTATTCTCGCAATAGTGAAAGCGGACCACTTCCTGATTTGCGAAAATACCCTTCCGGAACGGCCAGGAAAAAGGCTTTTATCCGGACGGTGATGCCTTCTATCAAGCACCAGAATGCGGCGATTACCGCAGACCGTAACTGGTTGGTGCAAAAGCGTTACGACGGCCGTTGGTCACCTTCCGAGAAGGCGCGACTGAAGGCGCTGGCGTCACGCTATAAGGTGTCCTGGAGCGGGAATACCCGTTCAGTGCCCTGGAACACGCTTCTGGAGCGCGTAGACATTATTCCCAGCAGCATGGTGGTGACCATGGCGGCGGTCGAGAGCGGGTGGGGAACCTCCAAACTGGCTCGCGCCAACACTAACCTGTTTGGAATGAAGTGCTCCAGCCGTAGCTGTAATCGCAGTGCGGGGAAGATTGGCGGATACCAGCACTTTGACTCGGTAAAGGAGTCTGTGACGGCTTACGTGAATAACCTGAACACGCATCCGGCTTACAAATCCTTCCGGCAGTCGCGTGCTCAGTTGCGCAAGTCGGATACGGAACTGACGGCGAGCAACATGATCCACAAGTTGAAGGGCTACTCCACCAAAGGAAAGAGCTACAACAACTACCTGTTCTCTCTGTATCAGAGCAACCAGCATCTGCTGACCGCATCAAACTGATACCGGTAGCCTGACAGGCAAAGCCCCCGCTTGCGGGGGCTTTGCCGTTTAGCGCCCTGCGCTATGTTTCGCCGCGCACACCCACCTCGTTATGGCGTTCCCGATAGTCCCGGGGCGTGGTCTGATATTCCTTACGGAACACCGAATAGAAATACTGTAGCGACGGATAGCCGCACATCCGTGAAATCTCATTAATCGACAGCGAAGTGGCGACCAGCAGGCTACGGGCCTTCTCCAGCTTTTCGGCATGGATCACGGCGTGGATGGTTTCGCCTGCCTCCTCCTTAAAGCGCTTTTCCAGATTGGAGCGCGAGATACCCACGGCATCCAGCACCTGTTCGACCTTAATGCCCTTGCAGGCGTGGTTGCGGATGTAGTGCATGGCCTGAATGACGGCGGGATCGTGCAGCGAACGATAGTCGGTGGAACGACGCTCCACCACCCGGGTGGGGGGCACCAGTATTCGCTGTAACGGCGGCTGTTCGCCTGCCAGCAGGCGATGCAGCAGGCTGGCGGCCTGGTAGCCCATCTGGCGGGCCCCCTGGGCAACGGAAGAGAGCGCCACCCGGGAAAGATAGCGGCTCAGCTCTTCGTTATCGATGCCGATGACGCACAGTTTTTCAGGCACCGGGATGTGCAGGTGATCGCATACCTGTAGCAGGTGGCGCGCCCGGGCATCGGTCACGGCGATGATGCCGGTCTGGGGCGGTAGCGTTTGCACCCAGTCCGCCAGCCGGTTCTGGGCGTACTGCCAGTTCTCCGGGGCTGTCTCCTGGCCCTGGTAAACCACGCCGCGATACTGTTCCCGCTCCATTAGCTGGCGAAAAGCGAGTTCCCGTTCTTCCGCCCAGCGTTTGCCGCTGCTGGCGGGCAGTCCGTAGAAGGCGAAGCGATGCAGCCCTTTTTCTTTCAGATGTAGAAAGGCGCGCTCGATCAGGGCGAAGTTGTCAGTCGCGATATAATGCACCTGTGGATAGAGTGCGGGATCGTGGTAAGAACCTCCCACACCGATGATGGGCACGTTGGTGCCACTGAGCAGGGTTTCAATTTCTTTATCATCAAAGTCGGCGATAACGCCGTCTCCCAGCCACTGGCTGATGTTATCGAGACGAGTACGGAAATCCTCTTCGATGAAAATATCCCACTCGGACTGAGACGCCTGCAAATATTCGCCTACCCCTTCCACCACCTGGCGGTCGTAGGCCTTGTTGGCATTGAATAACAGCGTAATGCGGTGACGTTTCTCAAACATATTTTTCTGTTACCTGGATGAATCTCCCTTTTCAATACCATAAACGGGCCTCCTGGAGGGAAACCATGGTCTGGAATTGCGATCGCGGCCGACAATCCTGTTTTTTATTTTTGAGTTACGTTTTTTGGTTTTATTTTTCCCCTGCGCAAACCGGCGATAAAACGTGCGGATTCGCGGTGCAGTAAGGCTTTTTGGGATCTGGCGCACGTTTGTGTATTCTCTTAATCGCGGTGTGAAATAACGTAATTGAGCCGGAAAAGCGGAAAATCCAGGATAAATAAACCATCACTACCTGATGCTGTTATTTTGAATCTGGAGCCGACTATGGAAGCTTATTTCGATAAACTCGACCGCGTACGTTACGAAGGGCCGAAAACCACCAATCCGCTGGCATTCCGCCACTACAACCCGGATGAGCTGGTACTGGGTAAGCGCATGGAAGATCACCTGCGCTTCGCCGCCTGCTACTGGCACACCTTCTGCTGGAACGGTAACGATATGTTTGGCGTGGGCGCGTTCGAACGCCCCTGGCAGCAGTCGGGCGATGCGCTGGCGCTTGCCGAGCGCAAGGCGGATGTCGCCTTTGAGTTTTTCCATAAGCTGAACGTACCTTACTACTGCTTCCACGATGTGGATGTCTCCCCCGAAGGCGGCTCGCTGCGTGAATACCGCAATAACTTCGCGCATATGGTTGAGGTTCTGGCCGCGAAGCAGCAGCAGAGCGGTGTAAAGCTGTTGTGGGGCACCGCCAACTGCTTTACTAACCCGCGCTACGGCGCCGGTGCCGCCACCAACCCAGACCCGGAAGTTTTCGCCTGGGCGGCGACCCAGGTCGTTAGCGCTATGGAAGCGACTCATAAACTCGGCGGTGAGAACTACGTGCTGTGGGGGGGCCGCGAAGGCTACGAAACCCTGCTGAACACTGACCTGCGTCAGGAGCGCGAGCAGATCGGCCGCTTTATGCAGATGGTGGTAGAGCACAAACACAAGATTGGTTTCCAGGGCACCCTGTTGATTGAGCCCAAGCCGCAGGAGCCGACCAAGCATCAGTATGACTATGATGCCGCCACGGTTTACGGCTTCCTGAAGCAGTTTGGTCTGGAAAAAGAGATCAAACTGAACATTGAAGCGAACCATGCCACTCTGGCTGGCCACTCTTTCCATCACGAAATCGCTACGGCTATCGCGCTGGGGCTGTTCGGCTCGGTGGATGCTAACCGCGGTGACCCGCAGCTGGGCTGGGATACCGACCAGTTCCCGAACAGCGTGGAAGAGAACGCGCTGGTGATGCATGAAATCCTTAAAGCGGGCGGCTTCACGACTGGCGGCCTGAACTTCGACGCCAAAGTACGCCGTCAGAGCACCGATCCTTATGACCTGTTCTATGGCCATATCGGCGCGATGGACACCATGGCGCTGGCGCTGAAAATTGCGGCAGGTATGGTGGAAGACGGTGAGCTGGACCGGCGGGTCGCGCAGCGCTATGCCGGGTGGAACGGCGAGCTGGGTCAGCAAATTCTGAAAGGACAGATGAATCTGGCGCAGGTGGCGGAATATGCGCAGCAGCACAATCTGGCGCCGCACCATAAGAGCGGTCACCAGGAGCAGCTTGAAAACCTGGTCAATCACTATATCTTTGATAAGTAAGGTTAGCGCGCCAGGGGAAACCCTGGCGCAGTACTAAGGAGCGCCTTATATGTATATCGGGATCGATCTGGGTACCTCCGGGGTGAAGGCGATTTTGCTGGGGGAAGAGGGCGAAGTCCTGGCATCCTGCACCCAGAAGCTAACGGTGTCGCGCCCCCACCCGCTCTGGTCTGAACAGGATCCGCAAGAGTGGTGGCAGGTCACCGATGCCGCTATGCGCGGACTAGCCAGTCAGCATTCGCTGACGGGCGTGAAAGCTATCGGGCTGTCCGGGCAGATGCACGGCGCCACGCTACTGGATAAACAGCAGCAGGTGCTGCGACCGGCGATTCTGTGGAACGACGGTCGCTGCGCCAAAGAGTGCGGCTGGCTGGAATCCCAGGTGCCTGCTTCGCGGCGTATTACCGGCAACCTGATTATGCCTGGCTTTACTGCGCCCAAGCTGGTGTGGGTCGCTCGTCATGAACCGGATATTTTCCGGCAACTGGATAAAGTTCTGCTGCCGAAGGATTATCTGCGGCTGCGGATGACTGGTGAATTCGCCAGCGATATGTCGGATGCGGCGGGCACCATGTGGCTCGATGTCGCAAAACGCGACTGGAGTGACGAAATGCTGGCGGCCTGTGATATGAACAGGTCGCAGATGCCCGCACTGTTCGAAGGTTGTGACGTCACCGGCTATCTGCGTAAAGCGGTGGCCGAGGCCTGGGGAATGGGCTGCGTGCCGGTGGTGGCTGGTGGCGGGGATAATGCCGCAGGCGCCGTGGGCGTAGGAATGGCCGATGCCGGCCAGGCCATGCTGTCGCTGGGCACCTCCGGGGTCTATTTCGCCGTCAGCGATGGGTTTCTGAGTAAACCGGAGCGGGCGGTGCACAGCTTCTGCCATGCGCTGCCTCAGCGCTGGCATCTGATGTCGGTGATGCTGAGCGCGGCCTCCTGTCTGGACTGGGCCGCGCGGCTGACGGGGATGGAAAACGTACCGGCCCTGCTGGCGGCGGCTCAGAAAGCAGACGAGCAGGCGGGGGATCTCTGGTTTCTGCCTTATCTGTCCGGTGAACGGACGCCGCATAACAATCCCGAAGCCAAAGGCGTATTCTTTGGTTTGACCCATCAGCACGGTCCGGCGGAGCTGGCGCGTGCGGTGCTGGAAGGCGTGGGTTATGGTCTGGCGGAAGGTATGGACGTGGTGCACGAATGTGGCGTGACTCCGCAGAGCGTCACGCTAATCGGCGGCGGCGCTCGTAGCCCGTACTGGCGCCAGATGCTGGCGGATATCAGCGGTCAGGTGCTGGATTATCGCACTGGCGGCGACGTGGGCCCTGCGCTGGGCGCTGCCCGGCTGGCGCAGATAGCGCTGTCCCCCGAACGCCCGCTCAGCGAACTGCTACCGCAACTGGCGCTGGAGCAGCGTCATGAACCGGATACGGCGCGCCATCAGCGCTATATCGAGCAGCGTAAGGTCTTTAGCGAGTTGTATCACCGCCTGGAACCGCTGATGTTGGGGGAATGATACCTCCGAGTCAGGTGAATACTCCCTCTCCCTGGGGGAGAGGGCCGGGGTGAGGGGGCGTTTTTACTAGCAGACGTATCGGCGGCTATCGATGCGCCGTAACCCCATCGCCAGTAGCACGCTGCCGCACAGCGTGGCGGCGAATATCCAGATGATATCCAGCGCTGGCCACTGCTTCATATCCAGATGATGGGTGCGCAGGAAGTGGATAAACAACGCATGGAAACCGTAGATGCCCAGCGAGTGGCGGGAGATAAACGCCAGCCCGGGCAGCGGACGGGCGTTGAGCCACTGTTTGGCCATCAACAGCGCGCAGAGCGCCGCCAGGAAGACCAGCGGCCCACAGTACAGGTACCAGGTGTCGGCGAAGTCCCCGCGCGCCAGCAATTCGCGCCAGGTTCCCCAGGCGATCGCCGCCACGCAGCCCACAAAACCGACAGCGGCAAGGGAAGCGGTACGCCCCTTGCCGGTCTCCATCATGCCGATAGCACGCCCCAGCACGCCATACAGCACGTAATAGAAGGTATCGCCGCTGATATAGAGATCGACCGGCAGCCATTGCAGCCTGGCGATGTTCTGCGCCGGCGTATTGGGGTTGGCGATAATACCCAGTACCAGCAGGAGGGGAATCAGCATCTTAACGGCGGGCTTTTTTACCTCGATCAGCGGTGACAGCAGGTAGACGGCAAACAGCGCGAAGAAAAACCACAGGTGATAGAACACCGGCTTCTGGAACAGGTTTGTCAGTGAAAGTCCTGGGCTGATGGGGGTTAACAGCCAGATATAGAGCAGCGCCACTGCGCTATAAAACAGCAGGCATAGCGTGATGCGTAGAAAGTGGCGCCCCTGGGCGCTGCGCTCGCCAAAGAACAGGTAGCCGGAGATCATAAAGAACAGCGGAACGCTGACCCGGGAGGCTGCATCAAGCAGGTTCGCCAGCCACCAGTTGGCGGTACTAATCATATCGGGGTTAGTGACATACCAGGTTGTGGTATGAATAATGATGACCATCAGGCAGGCAATACCACGCAGGTTATCAATCCAGTTTATCTTTTGCGGCATTCAGATCCTCTGTTCTATCTTTTTAGCTGTGCAGTGTGACTGCCGGAAGGGCAGATTGACTTCCCGGAACTGTCTGAGTTTTTAGGTTTATCTTGCTCAGGTTTGCCGGGCTTTGCAAAATGCGAATCCGCCGCCGGGCGACCAGGACGGAAAAAGGGATAAAGAATGGGCAAAAATGAGATCCGGGTAGTGGTTCTGACACTGATGCTGGTGGGGTGCAGTGTGCCTCAGCATGAACATGAGGAGGGGCGTACCCAGTATGCTCAGAAGGCGCGGATCGATTCGGCGCGGTCGGTGACCATGGAACAGCAGTGCCGGGATAAAGCCGCTCATCAGTACAATACGCGACCGGCCCGGATTCAGCTTGAAGGGGTTGTCGCGTTTCAGGGCAGTTACGAATTGCGTGGCGCGACCGGCAGCCAGGAGCAGTTCACCTGTACTTTCGAAACAGATGGCCAGTTTCTGCACCTCTCCATGCGCTAGAGGATAATCTGTGATCCAGTCATATTATTTCTGGCGCAGGGGCAGAGGCTATTATTCAACGCAGGCGAACCGGGTATTCAAATTAAATAATTACCTGGCTGACTTACCCATTATTTACTGGAATTTCTCTGCCTGCCGACACTTGCATGATGAATGATGTAAGAAAAAGGAGGGGGAAAGATATTAAAGCTAATCGGGCATGATTCCCGTGCGGTGATGTTGCTGATTATGTCGGCGGCGATTCCGGGCCATGTCACTATTATCTATCGAGCAGATTCCGCAAACCCTGGCGGGGATGATCGCCAGCGTGACGGAAAACCGTTACGGCATTCTGAACTGTAGCTCGGTGGCCTTTGTTAAAGCCTCTGTTCCCTATCTGGAGGCGTTCTTCCTGTTTATCGCCTTACTGGTTATCTTTCCGGGGTTGGTGTTGTTCCTGCCCCCGCGCTGATGTAAACCTGACCGGGGGCTTGCCCCCGGCTCAGAACATGCTGCGATTGGTGGCGATTCGGGCTGTATATCTGACGGTCAAAGGGTATACTGATCGTTTCCAAAATCCATCACTCGTATCGCACACGACATATTATGCAAAAGTTTGATACCAGGACCTTTCAGGGCCTGATCCTGACCTTACAGGATTACTGGGCCACGCAGGGCTGCACCATTGTTCAACCTCTGGACATGGAAGTCGGCGCTGGCACCTCTCACCCAATGACCTGCCTGCGCGCGCTGGGTCCGGAACCTATCGCTGCCGCCTACGTTCAGCCTTCCCGCCGTCCGACCGATGGCCGCTACGGCGAAAACCCGAACCGTTTACAGCACTACTACCAGTTTCAGGTCATTATCAAGCCTTCTCCGGATAATCTTCAGGAGCTCTACCTGGGCTCGCTGAAGGCGCTGGGCCTGGATCCGACCATTCATGATATCCGCTTCGTGGAAGATAACTGGGAAAACCCGACGCTGGGCGCCTGGGGTCTTGGCTGGGAAGTGTGGCTGAATGGGATGGAAGTAACGCAGTTCACCTACTTCCAGCAGGTGGGCGGCCTGGAGTGTAAGCCGGTAACCGGCGAGATCACCTACGGCCTGGAGCGTCTGGCCATGTACATCCAGGGCGTGGACAGCGTATACGACCTGGTCTGGAGCGACGGCCCGCTGGGTAAAACCACCTACGGCGATGTTTTCCACCAGAACGAAGTGGAGCAGTCCACCTATAACTTCGAATACGCCGATGTCGACTTCCTCTTCACCTGCTTTGAGCAGTATGAAAAAGAGGCGCAGCAGCTACTGGCTCTTGAGAAGCCGCTGCCGCTGCCGGCCTATGAACGAATTCTGAAAGCCGCGCACAGCTTTAACCTGCTGGATGCCCGCAAGGCTATCTCCGTGACTGAACGCCAGCGCTATATTCTGCGTATCCGTACGCTGACTAAAGCAGTGGCGGAAGCCTACTACGCTTCTCGCGAAGCGCTGGGCTTCCCGATGTGCAACAACAATAAGAAGTAAGGGGCGCGCATGTCTGAGAAAACTTTTTTGGTGGAGATCGGCACTGAAGAGCTGCCGCCGAAAGCGCTGCGCAGCCTGGCCGAAGCCTTTGCTGCCCGCTTCACCGCAGAACTGGACGCGGCCTCTCTTGCTCACGGTAAGGTTGAGTGGTTTGCCGCGCCGCGCCGTCTGGCGCTGAAAGTAGCGACACTCGCCGCCGCTCAGGCGGATCGTACCGTTGAAAAACGCGGCCCTGCGGTGGCACAGGCTTTTGATGCCGACGGTAATCCGAGCAAAGCGGCCGAAGGTTGGGCGCGCGGCTGCGGTATTCAGGTTTCTGAAGCTGAGCGGATGGTGACGGATAAAGGCGAATGGCTGCTGTATCGCGCTCACGTCAAGGGCGAGAGCGTGGAAGCGCTGTTGCCGGATATGGTCAACCACGCGTTAGCGAAACTGCCGATTCCGAAACTGATGCGCTGGGGCGATAGCGACGAGCACTTCGTGCGTCCGGTTCACACCGTGACCCTGCTGCTGGGCGACCAGGTAGTACCGGCTAAAGTGCTGGGAATTGAATCCGATCGCGTTATTCGCGGTCACCGCTTTATGGGTGAGCCGTCGTTGACCATCGACAATGCCGATCAGTATCCGCAAATCCTGCTGGAGCGCGGTAAGGTGATTGCCGACTACGACACCCGTAAGGCGAAGATCAAAGCCGATGCCGAAGCAGCGGCGCGCCAGATTGGCGGCAAGGCCGACCTTAGCGACAGCCTGCTGGACGAAGTGACCTCGCTGGTGGAATGGCCGGTGGTACTGACCGCGAAGTTCGAAGAGAAATTCCTGGCGGTGCCTGCCGAAGCGCTGGTCTACACCATGAAAGGCGACCAGAAATACTTCCCGGTGTATGACGATGCGGGCAAGCTGCTGCCAAACTTTATCTTTGTGGCTAACATCGACTCCAAAGATCCGCAGCAGATTATTTCCGGTAACGAGAAGGTGGTGCGTCCGCGTCTGGCCGATGCCGAATTCTTCTTCAACAGCGACCGTAAAAAGCGCCTGGAAGACAACCTGCCGCGTCTGGAAACGGTCCTGTTCCAGAAGCAACTGGGCTCCCTGCGCGATAAAACCGATCGCATTGAGGCGCTGTCTGGCTGGGTAGCCCGGGAAATCGGCGCTGACGTCACTCACGCTACCCGTGCCGGTCTGCTTTCCAAATGCGACCTGATGACCAATATGGTGTTCGAATTCACCGACACTCAGGGCGTGATGGGGATGCACTACGCGCGCCACGACGGTGAAGCGGAAGATGTGGCCGTTGCCCTGAATGAGCAGTACATGCCGCGTTTTGCCGGTGATGACCTGCCATCCAGTCTGGTCTCCTGCGCGGTGGCGATCGCCGACAAAATGGATACCCTGGCGGGTATCTTCGGTATTGGTCAGCACCCGAAAGGCGACAAAGACCCGTTTGCGCTGCGCCGTGCCGCGCTGGGCGTGCTGCGTATTATCGTCGAGAAACAGCTGCCGCTGGATCTCCAGACCCTGACCGAAGAGGCGGTACGTCTGTACGGCGATAAGCTGACCAACGCAAAAGTGACTGATGACGTTATCGACTTTATGCTGGGTCGCTTCCGCGCATGGTATCAGGAAGAAGGGCATGCCGTGGATACCATCCAGGCGGTGCTGGCGCGTCGTCCGACCCGCCCGGCTGATTTTGATGCCCGGGTGAAGGCGGTCTCTCACTTCCGCACCCTGGATGATGCCGAAGCGCTGGCGGCGGCTAACAAGCGTGTTTCCAATATTCTGGCGAAGAGTGACGAGCCGCTGAACGATGAGGTGCTGGCCTCGGCGTTGAAAGAGGACGAAGAGATTCGCCTGGCGCTCCAGGTGCGGGTACTGGGCGACAAACTGGCGCCGCTGTATCAGGAGGGGCGTTATCAGGAAGCGCTGGTAGAGCTGGCCGCGCTGCGCGAGCCGGTAGACGCCTTCTTCGATAAAGTGATGGTGATGGCGGAAGATAAAGATCTGCGCATCAACCGTCTGACTCTGCTGGCGAAGCTGCGCGAGCTGTTCCTGCAGGTAGCGGATATCTCCGTACTGCAGTAAGCCCTGTGGTTTGCTGATGAAACGCTCCCCTTGGGGAGCGTTTTTTTATGTTGCGTTGGGTTCTGCCCGCTTCCACGTCAGGTAAGGGATCACCTCTTTGCCGCCTGAAAGTATCGGCGTTGGGCTACTTAATTTCAGTAGCGCGCCTTCGAACAGGAAGGCTCGCTGCTGAGTCTGACCGGTCCAGTTCGGATAAAGCGAAACAAACATGCTGTGGGACAGGGTTTGTTGGGCTTCATCGGTATAAAAGCGCCCGGAATAGGCGATATAGGTGCTTCCTTCTTCCGTAAACTCCTGCGGTGAGGCAGAAAACCAGTCGCCGGATGCAAACGGCGTTCGGTTCGGTTTCATCAACTGGGCAGACATATAGCCATCGGGCGTATACAGAATCAGCCCCATAGGGGCGTCTCCCATCGGATACACATCCGGTGAGCCATCGAGCGGTTTTTCCACATAGGAGACTAACTGCCAGGCGCCCGTCAGCTTCTCTTTTAACGTCATCGTCATATCGGATTACCTTTCACGTTGGGAACACAGGCGGCAGATCATTCCGCGCATTACCTGGTGAAGAGAACGTTATGACGATCAAGTGTAATAGAGTTATCTCGTTCCGCTATTGGACGTCGCGGCGGCCACCGACTCCCGCACAATCAGCTCACCTTCAAAACGCGCTGGCGTACCGAGCTCACCGCCTTCCAGCATAAAAATCAGCTTATTAATCGTCTCCTGAATCATTTCACGAATCGGTAGCCGGACGCTGGAAAGCGAAGGAACCACCCAGGGGGCGGTGGGAATGTCGTCGAAACCGATAACCGACACCTGTTCCGGCACGGCGATGCCGGCTTCGTGAAGCTGCTTCAGCGCACCGATGGCCATATTATCGTTACTGGCGACCAGCGCGCTGAAAGCGACGCCATCCTGCAGTAGCGACGCTACGGCCTGAGCGCCGCAGGCGGGCGTCCACTTACCTTCCCGCACCCGGGTCTGACTGGCCGGAATGCCGTGCTGCGCCAGCGCCGCCTGATAGCCCGCCAGGCGATCGCGGCCGGTCGGGGAATCCAGCGCGCCGGTGACAAACGCAATATCACGGTGGCCCAGCTCAATCAGGCGGACAACGGCGTCACGAGCGGCGCTGAGCTGATCGGAATAGATACAGTGGCTGGGGTGTTTACGCAGGCGGCGATTAAGCACCATCACCGGCACCCGCTGCTCATCAATAATCGCATCCATCTCATCAGGGCTCAGGAAGCGGGGATAAATCATGATGGCGTCGCAGCGCAGATCCAGCAGATGCTGTAGCGCTTCCCGCTCCTGGGCCGCGCTGTGTTTGCCGTCCGCCAGCAGAAGCCGTCGGCCGCAGGCTTCGGTCATTTGTGCCGCCTGGGAAAGCAGGTCGCTAAAGTAGCTGCCGTGATACAGCGTGTTGGTCATCACCAGGCCCAGGGTTTGCGACTTGCGGGTGGCGAGTTGCCTGGCCAGCAGATTGGGGCGGTAGCCACTCTCTTCGATGGCCCGGAACACCCGCGCCCTGGTCTCTTCGCCGACGTAACCATTGCCGGACAGCACCCGTGAGACGGTGGCTTTGGATACGCCCGCCCTTTTTGCCACCTCAAGCATGGTTGTCATCTGTGTCTGCCGTCCCGTTTTGACCCACGATGGCAACAGTTTACTTCAGCGTTCACACTTTTTCAGCCGCCTCCAGGGGGCGTTTTTCACTGCTAATAGTGATGAGTATCTCAAATTTAAAATTACCTCATCGGAAATATGTTGCGATCGCAATTTGATCTATCCATGATTTTGTGAAACCGGTTTCCTATGGTGTTTCATCGGATGATAGCGATTGGGGCACCGCGACTCAGCGCATTAAGCCGTGCGCAACTGTACCCAAAATAACAATGAGATAAGAGTCCATGGCAAAAAACTATGCGGCAGTATCCGGCGCCATCCTGAATGCGCTGGGCGGGGCTGACAATATCGAGGCGCTTACCCACTGTATGACGCGACTGCGATTTGTGGTGAAAGACCAGGGGCGGGTCGATGAACAGGCGCTACAGGCCATTGATGGCGTGTTGGGCGTGGTGCGTGCCGATAGCCAGTGCCAGGTGATTATCGGTAACACGGTGGGGCAGGCGTATGCGGAAGTGATGAAGCGGTTACCGTCGCTGGCGACGCCGAATGAAGCACCGACTTCGCCAACGCGAGGCGGTTTCAGCCTGCGGCGCATCGGCGCCGGTATCCTGGATGCGCTGATCGGCACCATGTCGCCGCTGATCCCGGCCATTATCGGCGGTTCGATGGTTAAGCTGCTGGCGATGATGCTGGAGATGGGCGGGGTACTGGAAAAGGGCGCATCGACGCTGATTATCCTCAACGCCATTGGCGATGGAGCTTTCTTCTTCCTGCCGGTGATGGTCGCGGCCTCGGCGGCCGTGAAATTCAAAACCAATATGTCGCTGGCCATCGCCATCGCCGGGGTGTTAATCCACCCGAACTTTATCGATCTGATGGCTAAAGCCGCCGAAGGGCAACCGGTGGAGTTCGTCGGCCTGCCGGTGACGGCGGTGAAATATACCTACACGGTGATTCCGGCGCTGTGTATGACCTGGATTCTGTCGTGGATTGAGCGCGGTATCGATCGCATTACGCCTGCGGTGACCAAAAACTTCCTGAAACCGATGCTGATCGTACTGACGGCGGCGCCGATCGCGATCCTGCTGATCGGCCCGCTGGGGATCTGGATCGGTAGCGGCATTTCCGCGCTGGTTTATACCATTCACGGTTATCTGGGCTGGCTCTCCGTCGCCATTATGGGGGCGCTGTGGCCGCTGCTGGTGATGACCGGCATGCACCGGGTATTCACCCCCACCATTATTCAGACCATTGCCGAAACCGGTAAAGAGGGGATGGTGATGCCGTCTGAGATTGGCGCCAACCTGTCGCTGGGCGGCTCTTCGCTGGCCGTGGCGGTGCGCACCAAAAATCCGGCATTACGTCAGACGGCGCTTGCCGCCGCGGCATCCGCCATCGTGGCTGGGATTTCCGAACCGGCCCTGTACGGCGTGGCGGTGCGTCTGAAACGCCCGCTGATTGCCAGCCTGATCAGCGGCTTTATCTGCGGAGCCGTGGCGGGTATTGCGGGACTTGCCAGCCATTCCATGGCTTCGCCCGGGCTGTTTACCAGCGTGCAGTTTATCGACCCCGGCAACCCGATGAGCATTGTCTGGATCGCGGGCATTATGGTGCTGTCGGTGGTGCTCTCTTTCATTCTTACCCTGATGCTTGGCTTTGAGGATATTCCCGTAGAGCCTCAGCAAAGCCTGGCCAGCGCGACCCGTGCAGGTTCGGCCCAGGCGACTCATTAACGATTAACGAGGTACAGATTTGATGTCAGAAACGGCATTCCCGGACGATTTTTTGTGGGGCGGCGCCCTTGCGGCGAACCAGGCGGAAGGCGCCTGGCAGGAGGGAGGAAAGGGGCTGGCGACGGTCGATATGCTGCCCCATGGCCCACACCGTATGCCGATTAAACTGGGGCTGGAGCGGCGCACGGCGCTGCGCGACGATGAGTTCTACCCCAGCCATCAGGCCATCGATTTTTATCACCGCTATAAAGAGGATATTGCGCTGATGGCGGAGATGGGGTTTCGGGTGTTCCGTACCTCCATCGCCTGGAGCCGTATCTATCCGAACGGTGATGAGAGTGCGCCGAACGAGGCCGGAATCGCCTTTTACCGCGATCTGTTTCAGGAGTGTCGGCGCCATAACATCGAACCGCTGGTAACGCTCTGTCATTTCGATGTGCCGATGCATCTGGTCACTGAGTACGGTTCATGGCGCAGCCGTGAAATGGTGACCTTCTTTACCCGTTACGCCCGCACCTGCTTTGAAGCCTTCAATGGTCTGGTGAAATACTGGTTGACGTTTAATGAGATCAACATCCTGCTGCACAGCCCGTTTTCCGGCGCCGGTCTGGCGTTTGAAGAGGGGGAAAACCCGGAGCAGGTGAAGTATCAGGCGGCACACCACGAGCTACTGGCAAGCGCCCTGGCGACCCGTATCGCCCATGAGGTAAACCCGGAAAACCAGGTGGGCTGCATGCTGGCGGGCGGCAATTTCTATCCTTACTCCTGTAAGCCGGAAGATGTCTGGGCGGCGTTGGAAAAAGATCGCGAAAATCTGTTTTTTATCGATGTTCAGGCGCGCGGTGCCTATCCGGCCTGGACGGCGAGGATGTTTAAAGAGAAGGGCATCTGTGTGCAGATGGAGCCCGGCGATGCGGAGATTCTGCGCCACACCGTCGATTTTGTATCGTTCAGCTACTACGCTTCGCGCTGCGCCTCTGCCGATATGAACGATAACAACAGCAGCGCGGCAAATGTGGTGAAATCCCTGAAAAACCCCTGGATTCAGCAGAGTCAGTGGGGCTGGGGTATCGATCCGCTGGGGCTGCGCATCACCATGAATATGATGTATGACCGCTACCAGAAGCCGCTGTTCCTGGTGGAAAACGGCCTGGGCGCCCGGGATGAGCCCGATGCTCAGGGGGAGATCAACGACGATTACCGTATCGGCTATCTGCGTGAACACATCCGGGCCATGGCCCAGGCCATAGAAGATGGCATACCGCTGATGGGTTACACCACCTGGGGTTGCATCGATCTGGTTTCCGCCTCGACCGGTGAAATGAGCAAGCGCTACGGCCTGGTGTATGTCGATCGCGATGACCAGGGGGGCGGCACCCTGGCGCGGCGACGTAAGAAATCGTTCTGGTGGTACAAGCAGGTGATCGCCAGCAACGGACGCGATCTGGGTTGATCCAGGCCATGCATCCGAAGCTGATTACTGCGAAGCTTTGCTGGCGTTCACCAGACCGCCCGTGTCCTGGCGGGCGGTCCTCAGGCTTGCCTGGTATTTCACCAACAGCGCCAGCGTAGAGAACAGGGCGGGGATCGCCAGCATCATAAAGATGGTGCGGAATGAGAGCTCGGCCTGCATCAGGAAGGCGCCGCTGAAGGCGCCCAGAATGCCGCCGAAGCGTCCCAGCCCCAGCATCCAGGAAACGCCGGTGGCGCGCCCGCGGGTCGGATAGAAGCCCGCCGCCAGCGCAGGCATCGAAGACTGGGCGCCGTTCATAATGGTTCCGGCAATAAACACAGCGATGCCCATCAGTACCAGACTGCTGGTGGCAAAGCCGATCAGGCAGACAAAAAGGCCGGTCAGCAGATAGCTGACTGCCACCACTTTATTGGGCTCCAGGCGATCCATCAGCGCGCCAATAATCAACACTCCAATACCACCACCGAGCGGGAACAGCGCCGTTATCACTGAAGCCTGGGCCAGGGTGGCGCCGGTTTCGCGAATCAGCAGCGGTAGCCAACTGGTGAGCAGATAGAAGATCAGCAGCCCCATAAAGTAGGTGAAGCACAGCATCAGGGTGCCGACGATATAGCGCCGCGAGAAAATCACGCCGATGGCTGAGGTTTGCTGAGGCTGATCCGGCTCGTCCAACACCAGGCGCGCCCCTTCGGGTAGGGGGGCAATGCGCCTCATGATGGCGGCTATTTGCGGCTGGGGTTTGTTATGCACTACCAGATAGCGGGCCGATTCCGGTAGCCAGATAGCCAGTACCAGCGCCAGTATTAACGGCATCACGCCGCCCAGAATCAGTACGCTCTGCCAGCCAAAATGAGGGATTAGCCATGCCGAAATAAATCCCCCCATTGATGAGCCAATGGGAAAACCGACGAACATCAGATTCACCAGCAGCGCCCGCCGACGCTGCGGCGCATATTCGGACATCAGCGTGGCGGCATTGGGCATAGCGGCGCCCAGCCCTAATCCGGTCAGAAAACGCAGTAGCGCCAGCATGTTCAGACTGGTGGCGAAGGCGCTTAGCAGGCTGAAGCTACCGAAGGTGATAATCGACAGAATCAGCACCTTTTTACGGCCGATACGGTCGGCCATGGGGCCGGCGGTCAGGGCGCCGACCGCCAGACCCACCAGCGCGGCGCTCATCACCGGCCCGAGATCGGCTTTATTCACGCCCCATTCCTGAACCAGGTCGGAGGCAATAAAACCAATAATCGCCGTGTCGAAGCCGTCCATGGCAACGGTAATAAAGCAGAGAACAAGAATCAGCCACTGATATTTCGAAATACGGTGGTTATTTATCAGTGTCTGAATATCTACGGTTGTTGGTTGCGTCATAGGGACAATTCCTGCGGAATACCGGCGGGGCGTTTGATAATTCGCGCCGCCGCGTCAGTTGGGCGATGTTCGAACACTTTTCCGTTAATCGGCTTTTTAATTAAACAGAGCCCGGATGGAGCAGCAACCGGGGGGGCAGCGTTAGCGTGCGATAATCGGACGTTCCCGGGAAAAGCAGCAGGGTAAAAATTATTTTTTTAATAAAAATCAAAAAGTTAATTATTGTTTTTCTGCGCCAGAATTTCATCGGTTTTGTGATTTAAATAACAACTGGTTAACATGGCGGAGATCCACAGAAAAAGCGGTATCCGGGCTATGCTGTGACTGCGTGTTAGACTATTCTTGTGGTCATCAGGCGATAGCTAAAAATAACCAGGAGTTAAAAAGATGGTGACAGGTAAGTCCTGCTCCCGTTGGTTCGCGCCACTGGCGGCACTATTAATGGTCGTTAGTCTGAGTGGCTGCTTCGACAAAGAAGGGGATCAGCGTAAAGCGTTTATCGATTTTCTGCAGAATACTGTGATGCGTAGCGGCGAGCGTCTGCCGACGCTGACCACGGATCAGAAGAAGCAGTTCGGTCCGTTTACATCCGACTATGCGATTCTGTACGGCTTCTCCCGTCAGGTAAACCAGGCGGTGGATAACGGTATTAAGCCGGTGGTAGACAGCGTTAACGCCATTCGCGTACCTCAGGACTATGTGACTCAGCGCGAAGCGCTGCGCCAGGCTAACGGCAACCTTGGCGTCGTCGGGCAGCAGGTACAGAACGCAAAGGCGCAGGCCGACAGCGCCCGCTCTAATCTGAATCAGGCAGAAGAGCTGAAGAAGGTCTATGACCAGGCCTATCAGAAGGTCGTCACCCAGCCAGCGAATGCGCTGCAACCGCTGATTCCAGCGGCGCAAACCTTTACTCAGCAGCTTGTGCAGGTGGGTGATTTTATTCAACAGCAGGGCGATAAAGTGGGCTTTGCCGCCAACGGCATTCAGTTCCCCACCAGCCAGCAGGCCAGTCAGTACAACAGTCTGATAGCCCCCCTGGCGTCGCAGCATCAGGCATTCAGCCAGGCGTGGAACACGGCGTCTAACGCGATGCAGTAATGCTGGAACGATAATCCTGAAAGGCCGCTTACGCGGCCTTTTTTCATGACTAAAACATCGTTACCAGTTCTTCGATAACGTTATAGTCATCGTCCACCAGGTGTAAGGTCTGCCACTTATCGAAGGTCAGGCAGGGGTGAGAGGTGCCAAACACCAGAATATCGCCCACCTGCACGTCGCTGTCCGCCGCCAGGGTTAACATACAGTGTTGATCCATAATGCCGACGCTGGCAATCTCCCCACTCTTCAGCGCCAGCGCCTGTCCGTCACGATAGTGGGCGATGGGCTGCGGCAGACCGGCGTCGAAGGCGCTATCGCGCTTACCAAAGTTAACAATGGCGCGCCCGGGCTCTGGCACCGACTGAACAATAGCAATCAGCTCCAGCGCCGGGGTTAAATCCCCCCCCAGGTCACAGGCGACACTGTCGCGCGCCATTAGCTGCTGCTGGGCTTCATCATAGATTCCCAGGTCATGGGTGATGTAGCAGCCCGGACGAATGACGATGCGGCACTGCGGCGGCTTTTGGGCCGTGGTCCAGACATTGCACACCACGTCGTACCAGACACTGCCAGCACCGGTCAGAATAAACTCGCCGTCGACCTGGGGCGCCATCTGGCAGGCCAGCGCAGCGGCATTCTGCAACAGCGCTTCCACCTGAGGCTGCGGATTATCGCCGTGCAGTACGCCTTCATACAGCTCAAGCCCGCGCAGGCGCAGCCCCGGCATTTCGCTAACGGCCTGGGTGAGCGCCAGCGCTTCATCGGGCGTGCGACAGCCGCAGCGCCCGCCCTCCACACCGAGTTCAACCAGAACGTCCAGCGTCTGCCCGCAAGCGGTAAAAAAATGGGATAGCGCCCGGGCGTTGGTCAGACTGTCGATGCAGCACATGAAGTCCACGTCGTGGTAGTGCGCTTTCAGGCGGGATATCAGCTGCATATTGGCCTTACCAACCAGTTGATTCACCATCAGCACCCGATGGATGCCGCTGGCCATCGCCACGCTGGCCTGCCAGGCGCTGCCTACGCCAATCCCCCAGGCGCCCGCTTGCTGTTGGGCCTGAAATATCCATGGCGTCATCGTGGTTTTGCCGTGAGGCACCAGTGAAACGCCCCGCGTATCCGCATATTGCTGCATCCAGCGAATGTTATTTTCGAGGGCGGATTTTTTAATGACGGCGGCTGGCAGGCAGACATCTTCCGCCAGGATATTCGCCGGGGTGTTCATCACGGCGGATTTGTGAGGGACTAACGTATCGGGATGGTATTTCATAACTTTTTTCCTTCGTTTTCTTATAGCGAAAACAGTTGGGTATCATTTTTATATCATTGAAATATAGCCATTAAAGTTATGCTTTGTTGTTTTTATGCATAAAAGTATCAATAAATCATAACCTTTTTGCGTAGTCTTCCACTGTTTTTACCGCTTGTAAATGGTTTACTTTTTCACCATAAACTAAGGGGTGAAAGCATGAAGGTTGACTGGTTGTTTAAAAATGTCACGGTGATTGATGGAAGCGGCGGCCCGCAGTACCGCGCCGATGTCGCGGTAACAGGCGATCGCATTGTCGATATCGCGCCCGGGCTGGATGTTGAAGCCCGTCAGGTTATCGAAGGTACAGGAAAAGTGCTGTCACCGGGGTTTATCGATGTTCACACCCATGACGATACTAATGTGATCCGTATTCCCGAATATTTGCCGAAAATAAGCCAGGGCATCACGACGGTGATTGTCGGCAACTGCGGTATCAGTGCCGCAACGGCGAGTATAAAAGACGAAGTGCCGGACCCTATGAACCTGCTGGGCGAGCGCGAACACTTTATTTATCCCACCGTTAGCGACTATGCCCATGCGGTTGAAGCGGCTCGTCCGGCGCTGAATGTGGGAACCCTGATAGGCCATACTACGCTGCGCAATAACCATATGGATTCGCTGTTCCGTGAGGCAACAGCGCAGGAGATTGCCGCCATGCGCGCGCAGCTGCGGGAAGGGCTGGAACAGGGAGCGCTGGGGCTGAGCACCGGCCTGGCGTATGCCAGCGCGTACCAGTCCAGCACCGAAGAGGTGATGGCGCTGGCGGAGGAGCTGGCAGCCTGGAAGGGAGTCTACACCACCCATCTGCGTTCTGAATTTGAACCCATTCTTGAAGCGCTTGATGAGGCATTTCGTATTGGCCGCCACGCGAAGGTGCCGGTGGTGGTATCGCACCACAAATGCGCCGGGGCGAAAAACTGGGGGAGAACCCGCGAGACGCTGGCGTTCTTCGACAAAATGCGTCAGCGCCAGGATATAGGCTGTGACTGCTACCCTTATTCCGCCAGCTCTTCTACGCTGGACTTAAAACAGGTCACGGATGAGTTCGATATTATCATTACCTGGTCGGAGCCGCATCCGGGGCAGGCAGGCAAGAGCCTGCAGCAGATTGCGGACGACTGGCAGATGAGCATGCACGATGCGGCGCAGCAGTTGATGCCCGCCGGGGCTATTTACTACAACATGGACGAGCAGGATGTCCGTCGGGTTATGCGTTATCCGGTGACCATGATAGGTTCGGACGGTCTGCCCAACGACCCGATGCCGCATCCCCGGCTGTGGGGCGCCTTCCCCAGAGTGCTTGGCCACTACTGCCGTGACGAGCAGTTGTTCCCATTGACCACGGCGGTTCATAAGATGACGGGGCTGTCGGCAGCGCGTTTTCAGCTATCGCAGCGCGGCCTGGTCAAAACAGGCTACTATGCCGATCTGGTGTTGTTCGATCCTCAGACCATTCGGGACGTCGCCAGCTTCGACGATCCCAGGCGGCCTGCCGAAGGCATTGAGGCAGTGATGGTTAATGGCGCGATGAGTTACGGGAAAGATCAATCAATTAGTGGGCGGGCAGGCCGTTTTCTGCGTCGCCACAGTGTGGAATAAAGGAGTGATGAATGAGCATTAAACGTTATGGCGCAGAGGGCGGTACGGGAACCGGCGGTCAGCGTCTGCCCTTTTCTCGCGCGGTAGAAGCAGGGGGCTGGCTGTATGTCTCCGGCCAGACGCCGATGAAGGATGGCGAAGTGGTTGAGGGCGGTATTGTCGAACAGTCACGACTGGCGATTCAGAACTGCCTGGATATCATGGCTGAGGCAGGCTACGCCCTTATGGATGTGGTGCATGTTTCCGTGATTCTGACCGACGCACGCTATTTCCAGTCTTTCAATAAAGTGTTTAGTGAAATTTTTGGCGATCACCCCCCGGCGAGAATTTGCTGCGTGGCGGATTTAGTGGTTGACTGCAAGGTGGAAGTCGATGTGACCTGCTATAACGCAGCGCGCGTCTGATCGTCATTAAAAAATAAAAAAGTAAAAAAATGAGTGTTGAATTTATTCAACACTCAGGAACCCCTTACCCTATTTTTAGCTAAGCGGCAGGATGTGAGTCATGAACAGTCCTATCTTTTTAGTCGGCTTTATTATTTATGCCATCGCCATGATCTGGCTTGGCTGGTATGTGTCACGGAATCAGAAAAGCGGAGAAGATTTTCTGTTGGGCGGGCGCTCCCTGCCGCTGTTTTTAACCCTTGGCTCCACGGTAGCGACCATGGTTGGTACCGGCTCCAGTATGGGGGCGGTGGGCTTTGGTTACAGCAACGGTTGGGCTGGCATGCTTTATGGTCTGGGGGGAGCAGTTGGCATTTTGCTGGTGGCCTGGTTGTTTGCGCCGGTGCGTAAATTACGCTTTATGACTATGAGTGAGGAGCTCTCTTATTATACTGGTGGCAGCCATTTAATTAAGAATATCGTTGGCCTGATGATATTTATTGCCTCTATTGGCTGGCTCGGAGCCCATATTCTTGGCGGCAGCTTATATCTGGCCTGGGCTACGGGTTTAAATCTGACGGTAGCGAAACTGATTATCGCTCTGGCATTTGCGATTTATGTCATCATCGGCGGTTATTCCGCAGTGGTATGGACCGATACTATCCAGGCGCTGATTCTGTTTTTTGGTTTTATCCTGATGGCGATTCTGGCGGTGGTACATGCCGGGGGCTGGGGAGCTATCGAACAGGCGATGGACCCTGCGGCGCTCAGTCTGTTTGCCATTGATAAGATGGGAGCAATCCCGGCGCTCTCGCTGGCGATGGTGATTGGCGTGGGGGTACTGGCGACGCCGTCTTACCGTCAGCGTATCTATTCCGGTAAGGATGTCTCTTCGGTGCGCCGTTCCTTCGTGTACACCGGTGTGCTGTATCTGTTCTTCTCCATACTGCCTGCGATTATTGGCATGGCGGCATTTGCCATGAACCCGGAACTGGCGAACAGCAACTATGCCTTCCTGTTTGCCACCAGCTTCCTGCCCCCTTTTCTGGGAATGATTGTACTGATTGCCGGGTTATCCGCCACCATGTCGTCTGCCAGTTCCGATGCCATTGCCGCAGTTGCCATCATGATGCGCGATCTCTACACCATGGTCACCGGAAGAATGCCGCCGGAAAATAAGGCAATACGCCTTTCACGTCTGATGCTGACGCTGGTGATTGGGCTGGCTTTAATCTTTGCCCTGACCTCGGATGACATCATTAGCTACATCACCAGGATGATCTCCATGCTGATGTCCGGCCTGTTTGTCTGCTCCATCCTGGGTCGCTTCTGGCGGCGTTTTAACTGGCAGGGGGCGCTGACGGCGCTGTTGGGCGGAATGCTAACCTCCATCGTCATTCTGGCGCGCGCCGACTGGCTGGCATTCTGGGGCAATCCCTGTATTCCTTCCGTGCTGGTGAGTCTGGCGTCCGCCGTGTTTGTCACAGCAATGACGCCTGCTAACAAACTCAGCCGCGAACAGGCGCTGGAGGCGATCACCCGCGAGCGCGAAGATCGGAGTGGATCGCTGGCAGTGGCGAAAACAACGCGTAACGCGGGGTGAGGGCGATGGCTGAAGAATATATTGCCGTTGACTGGGGCTCTACCCATCTGCGGGCCTGGCATATCCGCAGCGGAGAGTTCGTTAATACGCTGGCGCTGCCCTGTGGCGTAACCCGCATGGGGCAGGATACGGCGGAAGAGATATTCCAGCGCCATCTGGCGCCCTGGCGTGGCAAAGACGCCATACCGGTCGTGATGGCTGGCATGATTGGCAGTGAATCGGGCTGGCTGCCGGTGCCTTACCTGCCGTGTCCGGCAACGCTGGAAGCGCCAGGCGAACAGCGTTGTGCCGTGGCTAAAGGTGTGTGGATCGTGCCTGGTCTGAAAAGCGCCCGGCACGGGGTGTACAACGTGATGCGTGGGGAAGAGACCCAGTTGCTGGGCGCGTATGAACTGGCGCCTGCAAGCTGCTATGTGATGCCGGGCACCCACTGTAAATGGGTGCCGGTCGCAGAGCGTCAGGTGGCGGGTTTCGACACGGTCATGACCGGCGAACTGCACCATCTACTGCTCACCCATTCCCTGGTGGGGCAGTCGCTTCCCGCGCAGAAAGAGGATGAACAGGCTTTTCACCGGGGCCTGGAAACGGGACTGGAGGCGCCATCGGTACTGCCGCGCCTGTTTGAAACACGGGCGGCCTGGCTTCTGGGGGCGCTGGCGCGTGAATCGGTCAGTGATTACCTGTCGGGGCTATTGATTGGCGCCGAGGTGGCGGCGCAAAGCGCGCAACTGCGGCCGGAATCGGTGGTGGTGGTGGGTAGCGAAGCCCTGGTGGCGCGCTATCTTAAGGCGTTTTCCCTGGCCGGCATTACCGCATCTGCCTGTGATGGCGAGCGTGCATTTGTACGGGGGATTGGGAGGATAATGGATGCAGGAAAATAAACTGGTCGCGATTTTGCGGGGGATTCAGCCGACAGAGGCGGACGATCACGCAGTCGCGCTGTGCGATGCCGGGTTCCGTTATATTGAGATTCCACTAAATTCCCCGGACTGGCAACAGAGTATCCGGCAGACGGTCGAGCGTTTTGGCGAACGGGCGATGATTGGCGCTGGTACTGTGCTTAACGTTGAACAGGTAGACAGACTGGCGGAGATGGGCGCCAGGCTGGTGGTTACGCCCAATACCCAGCCTGCGGTCATTCGCAGTGCGGTACGCCAGGGAATGCTGGTGTGTGCCGGTTGCGCGACGGCGACCGAGGCCTTTAACGCGCTGGATGCCGGTGCGCACTGGCTGAAGATTTTTCCTTCATCGGCATTTGGTCCCGCCTATATTCGTGCGCTGAAGGCGGTGCTGCCACCAGCGGTGCCGGTGCTGGCGGTTGGGGGGATCACGCCGGAAAACCTGGGCGACTATCTGCAGGCCGGATGTGCAGGGGCGGGGTTAGGCAACGATCTCTACCGCCCCGGGCAGAGTGCGGCAGATACCGCCGCCCGGGCGCGGCGTTTTATCGCAGCCCTGGAGGCGGCGTCTTAATCCCCCAGCGGCTGGCGATCGCCGCCGCTGCTACGCTGGCCGTCCAGCGCCAGTTTAATTCGCCGCAGACGGTCTTTCGCCTGCGGCTTATTGGCCATGGCCAGTTCGGTCGCCAGCACGTCTACCATCGCTAGCATGGCATAGCGCGAAGTGCTGGGTTTGAAAATGTAGTCGTTTTCCTGCACCACCAGCGGCAGTACCAGATCTGACTGCTTCGCCAGCGGCGTCTCCCTGGGCGTAATTGCTACCACTTTGGCCCCGTACTGTCGGGCGATGGCGGCGCTGTCGATAAGTTCCTGAGTGTAGCCTCCCAGCGACAGCGCAATCACCACATCTCGGGGCGCCACCGCGGCGCACATCATGCGTACCAGCATCCCGTCGCTCTGGTTGACGACCGGCAGCCCCAGCCTGAATAACCGGTGTTGCAGCTCCAGAGCGCAGATCGTCGAGCCGCCGCCCATGCCGATCGCCAGAATCTGGCGGGCGCGACTCATCCAGCCCACGGCCTTACTCAGCGTTTCGCTATTCAGCGCCCGTCGGTTGATGTCCAGCACGCTGATGATCGATTCGTAAATGCCCTGCACGCCCTCCAGATCCGGCACATCCAGGATAAAGCGTTGCCCCACCGCCAGGGACTGAGCCAGCCGCATTTTCAGTTCGCGAACGTCCCTGCAACCCAGCGTCCGGGCAAAGCGCGTGACTGAGGCCTGGCTACTGTCAGTCAGGCGGGCAAGTTCGGCAATGGGCAGCTCCGCCGCCGCCGCGACATCGTCCAGAATAAAGCGGGCAATGCGCTTTTCAGTGGCGGTCAGCGACATAAAGCGGTCGGTGATACAGGAGATAATATCGATTGTATAAGATGCCATATGCTGTCGCGTTGAATTATCCATACCTGATACTTTGTATCATATTTTTTGACAGCAGGCCGAACGGCAGCGTGGAAGTGGGGGATTCAGGCACAAAAAAGCCCAACGATTAAATTGGGCTTTTTGTTCGGACTCAGAGTTGGTGGCTCTGGTTGAAATGAAACAGTCCTCACCTAACGATTCCAGTTTATGGCGGCATGTTTTTTTTTGCAATTCCCTCTCTGCGTCCTGGGGGATTGATTCCATTTTCTGTGAAATGGTTGTCGTCTGGTGCTGATTGTCCACAATGCGTTTCGGCTTTCCCCTCATTCACACTGGCGGCAGTTCCACCATCTGATTATTGTCAGGGGGTTAGCGTTGTTGCTGTTAACCCCCGGCGTTTCTATGGAATTCTTTATGTCCTGGCCGGAAATCGGGTGGTGCCGATTCCGGTGCTCTGGTCGGGGTGAGACAGCCCTCACCTAACAGTCAGGGAAAACCGCCGTGACAGGCAGCGTAAGAGTAAGCGGTGGTCTCCTCACTCCATGTTATGGAGAAACGGGTGATGGATATCGCCGTCATCGTTCTGAAAGTGCTGCTGGTGCTTTTAGAGCTGATTCGCTATCTCCTGCCTTAACCGGCAGACGGTAGTGGAAACGTAACTAAGGCCGGGGCGCCACCCCGGCCTTTAATCGGTTACGACTTCAGCACCTGAGGATTAACGCAGTTTTGTTCCACCTTACCGGTCAGGGCGGCGATAAGGTTATCCACGGCGCAGGCGGCCATGTTGTAGCGGGTTTCAAAGGTGGCGGAGCCGATATGGGGCAGCGCGACCACGTTGGACATCTCCAGCAGCGGGGAGTCCACGGGCAGCGGCTCCTGTTCGAAAACGTCCAGCCCGGCACCGTGAATCTGACCTGCCTGAAGTGCCGCGATCAGCGCCTTTTCATCGACGACCGGACCGCGACCGCCGTTGATCAGAATGGCGGAAGCTTTCATCTTCGCCAACTGCGGCGCACTAATCAGATGGTGAGTTTCGTCGGTTAGCGGCAGCACCAGACAGACAAAATCCGACTCCGCCAGCAGCGTATCCAGGGAGCAGTGGCGGGCGTTAAAGCGCGCTTCGGCTTCCTGGTGGCGGCTGCGGGCGTGGTAGAGAATCGGCATGCCGAAGCCCAGGTTAGCGCGCTGCGCCAGCGCCATACCGATGCGTCCCATACCGACAATGCCCATCGTTTTATGATGTACATCCACCCCGAACCAGTCCGGCGTGATACCGGAACGCCATTCGCCTCGCTTCACTCGTTGTGCAACGTCCACGGCGCGCCGCGCCGTAGTCAGCACCAGGGTCATCAGCGTATCGGCCACCGTTTCGGTAAGCACGGTAGGCGTGTGCATCAGCACAATGCCGCGTTCGGTAAGCGCCGGAACATCGTAGTTGTTATAGCCCACGGAAACGGTGGAAGCCGCGCGCAGCGCGGGCATCTTTTCCAGCAGCTCGCGATTCACCGTCTGGCTGGAGCCCAGCATTCCCTCGGCATGCGCAAAAGCATCGGCGTTCTGGCTAACGGTCTGCGGGCTGAGATCCTTCACCTGCACCAGGTTGAAATAGGTCTCCAGCCGTTGTGTCAGGTCATCAGGTAGCGCTTTGTAGAGGATGACGGACGGCTTCATTGTTGATCTCTCCTTCATTCTTCAGGGCTATGCGTGACTATGGGCGCCCGGCGTAATGGATTTCTGATTGTCTGCGGGTTTCACAATCAGAGTAAGCCACACAGAGGCAAAGAGCGCCACCCCCATAAACACGTAAGAAGCCGCCGGGCTGCCGGTTGCGCCGTTGAGGTAGCCGACGAACCAGGAGCCGAAGAAAGAGCCCAGCGCACCCATGCTGTTGATGAGCGCCATGGCGCCGCCTGCGACATTTTTCGGCAGCATTTCGGGAATGATGGCGAAGAACGGACCGTAAGGGGCATACATGGCGGCACCGGCGATCACCAGCAGAGACCAGGAGATCCAGAAGTGGTTTGCGCCCACCGCCCAGGAGGCGATAAACGCCAGCCCGCCAATCAGCAGCAGCGGCCAGACGAAGATCTTACGGCGCTGCATTTTGTCCGAAGCCCAGGAAACCACAATCATGGCGATAGTCGCGGCCAGATAAGGCACGGCTGAAAGCCAGCCCACTTCCACCATATCCATACCGGTGGCGCTGCCGCTGCGGATAATCGAAGGCAGCCACAGCACAAAGCCGTAAACGCCAATGCTCCAGGCGAAATATTGCAGGCACAGCAGCACCACGTTACGCGAACGGAAGGCTTCGCCATAGTTGCGCACCGCTTTAATCCCTTCCTGCTCTTTATCCAGTTGCGCCTGCAGTGCGGCTTTTTCACTTTCCGCCAGCCAGCCCACCTGCGACGGTTTATCTTTCACCAGTACCCACCAGCAGAAGGCCCAGATAACGGCCGGAATCCCTTCCAGAATAAACATTTCCCGCCAGCCGAAAGCGTTGATCAGGTAACCGGAAACGACGGACATCCAGAGCACGGTGACCGGATTCCCGAGGATCAGGAAGGTATTGGCGCGCGAGCGTTCCGATTTGGTAAACCAGTTACTGATGTAGATAAGCATGGCGGGCATCACCGCTGCTTCCACCACCCCAAGAATAAAGCGGATGGCCGCCAGCGCCGGGATATTGCTGATAACGCCGGTCAGCGAGGCGCAGCCGCCCCACAGAATCAGACAGACGAAGATCAGTTTGCGCACGCTACGGCGTTCGGCGTAGATAGCCCCCGGGATCTGGAAGAAGAAGTAACCCAGGAAGAACAGGGCGCCCAGCAGTGAGGAGATCCCTTTGGTGATGCCGAGATCTTCATTGATCCCTGCGGCGGAGGCGAAGCTGAAGTTTGCGCGATCGAGGTACGCCAGGCTGTACGTGATAAACACGATAGGCATGATGTACCACCAGCGTTTTACTGCATTAGTTGGACTTTTCATCGTTCTGTCCTCTGGTTGAGGCTAGCGCGCAGGGGTTGTAGGGTTAGAGGCCGATGCGCGATATTCTGGTGTTGAACTCTTTTTCACTATTCCGGAGTCGAGGCCGTTATTCGTCCAGCCCATCCCGGGTGGGTAAGCCTTCACTGTCACCACTGACCTGAATGGCCAAAGCGCCAATGTGATTACCGCGGCGGCACGCCTGCGCCAGGGATTTCCCTTCCAGCAGCGCGCTGATTGCGCCAACCGCGAAGCCGTCTCCGGCGCCTACGGTATCGACCACATTGTCCACTTTCACTGCCGCCACCGCGCCGCATTCTCCCTCTGCGGTTTTGTACCAGGCGCCGTCGGAGCCGGTCTTGATAATGACTGCCTTCACGCCGCGCTCCAGCCAGAAGTCGGCGATGCCCTGGGGCGTTTTGCGGCCGGTCAGAATCATGCCTTCCCTGAGTCCCGGAAGAACCCAGTCCGCCTGGCAGGCCAGATGGTTGAGCTTCTGCACCATTTCCGCCTCGCTTTTCCACAGCACCGGACGCAGGTTGGGATCGAACGAGATGGTTTTGCCGTTGGCCTTCATGGCCGCCGCGGCGTGGTTAAGCAGCGCCAGCGAGCTTTCGGAAAGCGCAGCGGCAACGCCGCTCAGGTGCAGATGGCGGGCGTTGTTAAACAGTGAAGGCGAATAATCCTCCACCGACAGATGGCTGGCTGCGGAGCCCTTACGGAAATACTCCACGCTGGGATCGGTTCCATCCTCGACTTTCGATTTAAGCTGAAAACCGGTGGGATACCTGGCATCAATGGAAACGCCGCGGGTATCGATCCCTTCCTGTTTCAGGACGTTAAGAACAAAGCGACCAAAGGAATCATCGCCCACCCGGCTGACCCAACTGACGTCGAAGCCCAGTCTGGCAAAGCCGGTGGCGACGTTCAGTTCCGCCCCGGCCGCTCGTTTAATAAAACTTTCGCAGTCGGCCAGATCGCCGGTTTCGCGTGCGACGAACATCGCCATCGCTTCGCCAATTGTGATGACATCGGGCATCCCTTACTCCTCGCGTAGCAGGTTGACGTAGTGGCGGGTGACGGCGGTCAGGTCGCGGCCCTCCAGCGGGAATTCAATGCCGCGCGGCACGTCCGTCGGCAGAAGGTTAAGCAGCGCCGCCCAGCGTTCACCGGCTTCATCCGGGGGCAGCGCCCGCCAGCCGTGATTGCCGGGCGCGGCGGCCTTCACATGAACGTAACCAACGGCCGGGGCAAGCTGGCGCGCTGCCTGTTCCGGAGATTCGTCCACCCACAGCCAGTTGCCCATATCAAAGGTGAGACTGACCGGTAGCTGATGCTGGCGGCAGGCATCGCGAAAACGCGCCATCGGCGCCAGGCGGCCGCCGGGAGTCTGGTCGTTTTCCACTACCAGTGCGACGGGGCTTTCCGCCAGCCACTGGCGCAGCCGATTGGCCGGAAAATTCTCCTGAAAATGGCCCAGCGAAAGCTTCAGCCATCGGGCATTCAGACGGTGAGCTTCCAGCAGCAGTTCCGGGATTTGCGGATTCAGGCTGCCATCCAGCAGGCACAGCGTTTCGGGGGCCGAATAGCAGGCCATCAGGCCGTTGACGGCAATGGCATCCGCCAGTGAGGTCAGGTGGTCTGGCTGCGTGGAGGTAAGCAGTTCACGGCGGATTTCCACACCGTCGGCGCCGGCTTCGGCAATGATGGGCAGGACGGCGGATTGACCGCCCAACGCCTGGATACGGTCACGTCCATAGGCGGCGGTGACCACGATAATTTTTCTCTCCATCGGATTCTCCGGAGCGGCAACATCTTCTTTACACTTACGGTAAATGGAACCGGTTCCATCGAGAAGTCCTGGAGTGATAATTTATGATCGTCGTCACGAACATCGGGGTTAACGACGGGTGGAGCCCCTGACGATCAGTTCACCGGAAAATACCTGTTCGCGCACCGGATCGCTGACCCCTTCAATGCGCTTAACCACCTGTTCCAGCGCGGCATAGCCAATCTGCCAGGTGGGCTGTTTCAGCGTGGTGATGCCAACGCCTGCCAGCTCCGCCCACTCCAGTTCATCGAAGCCCAGCAGGCCGATATCGCTGCCCCAGTTAAGGCCCAGGCGTTTCAGAGAGCGGGCCACCTGAAGCGTCAGCGCGCCGTTGGCGGAGATAAGCGCTTTGCGCATGCCGCGACAGCGGCTGTTGAACTGATGCAGCAGGGCATCGAGCTGTGCGTTTTCATGCAGGGGAACTTCGGCGTTTTCCGCCACGATGCCCGGATAGCGTGAGAGAGTATGGCGGAAAGCGCGCAGTCGTTCGCGACGGGTGTTAACGGAACCCAGCGGCTCGCTAAGAAACAGAATGGCTTCGAATCCCTGCTCCACCAGATGTTCGGTGGCGGTACTGGCGGCCTGGGCGTTATCCAGCCCCACCACATCGCAGGCGAAGTCCGGTATCTTACGGTCGATAAGCACCATCGGCAGGGCTGACTGCTGCATGCGGTTGAGTCCCTCCTCACGCATACCGACGGCGTTCACCACAATCCCTTCCACCTGATAGCTGCGTAACAGATCGAGGTAATGCAGCTCCTGGTCTACTTCGTTATTGGTGTTACAGACCAGCGGCGTAAAGCCCCGCTCGCGGCAGGCGGCCTCAATACCGCTGAGCACGTCCACCGAGTAGGGATTGGTTATATCGGCGATGATAAGCCCAATCAAACGGGTACGACCGCGCTTCAGGCCCCGGGCCATTAAACTGGGGCGATAATCGAGATCGGCAATGGCCTGTTCAATACGGGCAAGAAGGGGATCGGAGAGCAGATGCTGTTCGCCGTTAAGATAGCGCGAAACGCTGGTTTTACCGGTGTTAGCCGCTTTTGCGACATCGCTGATGGTCGCTCGAGTTGATTTTTTCATCGCCGATTCCTTCGCTGAAGTGACAACACCTTAGCGCGAAAATCGGCGATGGCAAGTGGCCGGAGTTACTGCATCGGGCTTAAGGTAATCTCGACGCGGCGGTTCTGCGCCTTGCCCTGCTCGGTGCTGTTGCTGGCGATGGGGTTGGCCGGACCCATACCGCTGGTGCGAATGCGGTTAGCCTCTACGCCCTGGGTGATCAGTGAGCTGGCGACGGAGTCAGCGCGCTGTTGTGACAGGCGCATGTTCAGATCCTGCCCGCCGGTGCTGTCGGTATAACCCACCACATTAACGGCGGTCTTGTTGTACTCCTTGAGCACCATCGCCACGCCGGTCAGGGTATTGGCACCCGCCGGTTTCAGCGTTGCGCTGCTGCTATCGAAGGTGACGTTGTTCGGCATGTTGAGGATGATGTTATCGCCGTTGCGTGTGACGCTAACGCCGGTGCCTTTCATCTTGTCGCGCAGTTTGGCCTCCTGTACATCCATGTAATAACCCGCGCCGCCGCCTAATGCGGCGCCTGCCGCAGCGCCAATCAGCGCGCCTTTGCCGCGATCCTTTTTCGAAGACGAGAGTGCGCCTACGCCTGCGCCGACCAGCGAGCCAATACCTGCGCCAATGCCGGATTTACCCGCTTCTCGTTCACCGGTGTAAGGGTTTGTTGTGCAGCCGGAAACCGCCAGAGCGCCGCTGACCAGAGCAGCAATATAAATAACACTACGTTTTTTCATTTTATTATTTCCTTCGTCCTTCTTTATTATGCCCCTATGGGCGTCGCGGGAGATTATGCCGTTTGATGACGCAAAACATTCCAGGCCAAATTCTGAATTTTGTGACAATTATTAACAGCATCAGAAAGAGCCCAGACATCCGGGAGCACAGGCTTTGACCACTTCAACAAAAACGATTCTGACCGCGGCCCACTGGGGGCCCATGTTGGTTGAGACCGACGGTGAGCAGGTATTTTCCTCCACGGGGGCCCTGGCTTCGGTACATCCGAACTCGTTACAGAGCGCGGTGCGTGACCAGGTTCACAGTAAAACCCGCGTGCGTTGGCCGATGGTCCGTAAGGGATTCCTGACATCACCGGATAAACCGCAGGGCGTGCGCGGGCAGGATGAGTATGTGCGCGTAAGCTGGGAAGAAGCGCTGGATCTTATCCACGCGCAGCATCAACGCATTCGTGCCAGCCATGGCCCCGCCGCGATTTTCGCAGGCTCTTATGGCTGGCGATCTAACGGCATCCTGCACAAAGCGGCCACGCTACTACAGCGCTATATGAGTCAGGCGGGGGGCTATACCGGCCATCTGGGCGATTATTCCACCGGCGCGGCCCAGGTGATTATGCCCTACGTGGTGGGCAGCAATGAGGTATATCAACAGCAGACCAGTTGGCCGCTGGTGCTGGAGCACAGTGAGGTGGTGGTGCTCTGGAGCGCCAACCCGCTAAATACGTTGAAGATTGCCTGGAATGCATCAGACGAGCAGGGCATCGGTTTCTTCGAACAGCTTAAACAGAGCGGTAAGCGCCTGATTTGTATCGATCCCATGCGTTCGGAAACGGCGGCCTTCCTGGAGGATAGCGCCGAATGGGTAGCCCCACATATGGGCAGTGATGTGGCGCTGATGCTGGGTATTGCCCATACCCTGGTGGAAAACGGCTGGCACGACAGGGCGTTCCTGGACTCATGCACCCATGGTTATGACATCTTCGAGCGCTACCTGACAGGCAGGGATGACGGCGTGGCGAAAAACGCGGAGTGGGCGGCGGCCATCTGTGGTGTATCTGGCGATAAAATTAGTGAACTGGCAGATATCTTTCGCCATCATCGCACTATGTTAATGGCTGGCTGGGGCATGCAGCGCCAGCAGTATGGCGAACAGAAGCACTGGATGCTGATTACTCTGGCCGCCATGCTGGGCCAGATTGGGCTGCCCGGCGGCGGTTTTGGACTGTCGTACCACTTTGCGAACGGCGGTAACCCCACGCGTCGGGCCGCTGTACCGGCTTCGATGCAGGGCCGCGTGGCCGGGGGTAGCGATGCCGTGGAGCGCATTCCGGTAGCGCGTATTGTCGAAGCGCTGGAGAACCCCGGCGGCGTCTATCAGCATAACGGTGAAACGCGTCAGTTCCCCGATATCCGCATGGTCTGGTGGGCCGGTGGCGGTAACTTTACGCATCATCAGGATACCAACCGCCTGATTGCCGCCTGGCAGAAGCCGGAGCTGGTGGTGATCTCCGAATGTTTCTGGACGGCAGCGGCGAAGCACGCCGATATTGTGCTGCCGATTACCACCTCGTTTGAACGCAACGATCTGACCATGACCGGTGATTACAGTCAGCAGCATCTGGTGCCGATGAAGCAGGTCGTGGCGCCGCAATTCGGCGCGCGTAACGATTTCGATGTCTTCGCCTCTCTGGCCGAACGGCTGGAGCAGGGCGGTCGCGAGCGCTTTACCGAAGGGCGGGATGAAATGGCCTGGCTGAACTATTTCTACGACGTTGCACGTAAGCAGGGTGAAGCCCGCGGCGTTGCGCTGCCGGAATTCTCCGCATTCTGGGCGGCGAATCAGATTGTCGAGATGCCGGAAGATGAAAACAGCGCCCGGTTTGTGCGCTTTGGAGACTTTCGGGCCGATCCCCAGGGTCATCCACTGAAGACGCCCAGCGGCAAAATCGAGATCTATTCTGAACGCATTGCCGCTTACGGTTACGCCGACTGCCCGCCTCATCCCCGCTGGCTGGCGCCGGATGAATGGCATGGCAACGCCCGGGAAGGGCAGCTTCAGTTGCTCTCTTCCCACCCCGCGCACCGGCTGCACAGCCAGTTGAACTACGCGCAGCTACGTGAACGTTATGCGGTGGCGGGGCGTGAGCCAGTCACGCTGCATCCTATTGATGCGGCAGCGCGCGGCATTGCCGATGGCGATGTGGTGCGGGTCTGGAACCAGCGCGGCCAGGTGCTGGCTGGCGCGCAGGTCACGGCGGATATTAAGCCGGGCGTCATCTGTATTCACGAGGGAGGATGGCCGGATCTGGCGCCGGAAGCCGGCAATCTTTGCCGACACGGCGCGGTCAACGTGCTGACCCTGGATATTCCCACCTCGCGGCTGGCGAACGGCTGTGCGGCTAATTCATCGCTGGTCTGGCTGGAAAAATATCAGGGGCCTGAGATGCCGGTCAGGGCGTTTGATCCGCCTGCCACTGCATAATCCAGGTGTGGTGGCGGGTGTCGCGCTGCCAGGCAGATTCCACCACGCGAAACCCCTGGGCCTGATAGAAAGCAACGGCTCGGGTGTTTTGCTGGTACACCTCCAGGCTCAGCCGCGGGTAGCGGCTCTGGGCATGGCGCAGTAGCGCGCCGCCAATGCCCCGGCGGGCGCATTCGGGGGCGACAAACAGCGCGCCGACGAAACGTTCATTCATCACGCTGACGAAGCCGCGCAGTGCGCCATCATCCCACACCCAGCTCCGGGCGTGGGGCAGATAGTCGTCGCGCACTGCGGGTAGGCTCTCGTGCCAGTAGCTGGCCGGGATAAAGGGGTGAGCCAGGGTGGTGCTCTCCAGCCATAGCGTCAGTAGCGGCGAAATATCCGCCTGAGGCACCAGGGGGCGAATCACACCTTCGATTCCGGGTGGCAAAAGCAACTGGTCAGGTGGTCGTTAACCAGACCGCAGGCCTGCATAAAGGAGTAACAGATGGTGGAGCCCACAAACTTGAAGCCGCGTTTTTTCAGTGCTTTCGACAGCGCATCGGAGGCCGGTGTGGTGACCGGAACCTCATCCAGGCTGGCGGCGTGGTTGATGATGGGCTGTCCGTCAACAAAGGACCAGACGAACTGCACAAAATCTTCGCCGTCCTGCTCCATGGCCAGCAGTGATCGGGCGTTACCGATAATCGCGGTCACTTTCCCCCGGTGGCGAATAATTCCCGGATCCTGTAACAGTCTTTCTATGTCATCGGGCGTCATTTGAGCGACCACATCGGGGTTGAAGTGGTGGAAGGCCCGGCGGTAGTTTTCCCGCTTTTTCAGCACTGTTATCCATGATAGCCCCGCCTGCTGGCCTTCCAGGCAGATCATTTCAAACAGCTTCTGCCGATCTGTTTCCGGCATGCCCCACTCATTGTCGTGATAGGCAAGATAGAGCGGGTCCTGAGTCACCCATCCACAGCGTTGCATTGATTGCTCCTTAATCAGACCGGCGGAATCGCCAGTGGCGATAATAGCGCTTTTCGGCTGTAGCCGGTCAGGCATGACCAAAATTTGCAGCCCGGATCGCGGTGGGCGGGTAGCAGGAAAAATAAGTTAGTGCTTACTATCATTTTGGCGAATTTCGCCGGGTGTGATGGGAACCCGCTATTCCTGTGGTTTGCGCTCTGACACTGTGCGTCATGTGTTAACAATGGCGGAGATATGTTAATCATCAGATACTGATTTGTAATCGTTAAGGCCTTATATAGCAAGGTATTAAAGGAAAGTGACTGCTTACTTTTTTGGTGGGTGGACAGGTGTCGCTGTCATTCATTCCCGTCCTGTGGCATTTCATTCCGCCTGAGCGGCATTTCATTCCTTTTTCCCCCTGGTCGTATTACGTGACGGATAAGGTAGCTGGCAGAGATTGACGATTTCATTTGTTGACCAGGACTTCTGCTATGAACATGACTACAACGAATCGTACCCGCTGGTTAACCCTTATCGGTACCATCATCACGCAGTTTGCGCTGGGCTCTGTCTATACCTGGAGCCTGTTTAATGGCCCGCTGGCGAATAAGTTGGGCGAACCGGTGAGCCAGGTGGCCTTTTCCTTCGGCCTGCTCAGCCTGGCGCTGGCGCTCTCCTCTTCGGTAGCGGGTAAGCTGCAGGACCGCTTCGGCGTGCGCCGGGTTTCTGTCGCTGCGGGTCTGATGCTGGGCGTGGGGCTGTGCCTGACCGCCTGGTCCAGTAACCTGATGCTCCTCTGGCTGTGCGCCGGGGTACTGGTGGGGCTGGCGGACGGGGCCGGATATCTGATGACGCTGTCGAACTGCGTTAAATGGTTCCCGGAGCGCAAGGGGCTGATTTCCGCCTTTGCCATTGGCTCCTACGGGCTGGGCAGCCTGGGCTTTAAATTTATCAACAGCCACCTGCTGGCGGCTTACGGCCTGGAAAACACCTTTATTATCTGGGGCGCGATGGCGCTGGCGATGGTACTGGCGGGCTCTGTCCTGATGAGCGATGCGCCGCCGCAGAAAGTCACCGCGGCCGATGGCAGTGCCGAACAGGATTTCACGCTGGCCGAATCTATGCGCAAACCGCAGTACTGGATGCTGGCGCTGATGTTTCTGACCGCCTGCATGAGCGGTCTGTATGTAATCGGCGTTGCCAAGGATATCGCCCAGGGGATGGTACACCTGGATGCGATGACTGCAGCCAGCGCTGTGACCGTTATCTCCATTGCCAACCTTGGCGGTCGCCTGGTGCTGGGGGTGCTGTCGGACAAAATAGCGCGTATTCGGGTGATTACCCTCGGGCAGGTGATTTCGCTGGTGGGGATGGCCGCGCTGCTGTTCGCGCCGCTAAACGCCATGACCTTTTTCGCGGCGATTGCCTGCGTAGCCTTTAACTTCGGCGGCACTATCACCGTCTATCCGTCACTGGTCAGCGAATTCTTCGGGTTGAATAACCTGACTAAAAACTACGGCGTTATCTACCTGGGCTTCGGTATCGGCAGCATCTGCGGTTCGATTATCGCGTCGCTGTTTGGCGGCTTCTATATCACCTTCTGCGTTATCTTCGCCCTGTTGATTCTGTCGCTGGCGTTCTCCACCACTATTCGTCAGCCGGGCAGCGAGCACCTGAAAGAGGTTCACGCCTGAGGTGCCAGATAGTGCGTTGCTCGTTTATCAAACCAGGCCGCCGGGACGTTATACGGCGGCCTCATTAATTGGGTAATCCCCTGTTCCACCAGCTGCTGCGCCTGCTGGCGTAGTCGGGCATCCCCCAGCGTCATACTGTCCAACTGTAGTCGCTTTTCCAGCAGGTAAACCCGCGCGAAGTCGGGATCGAAATGTAATAGTTCCCGGGTGTTGTCGATAATGTCGGCCAGCTTAATGGTCTGGGCGCGGGAACAGGCGTGGGCGGTATGCTGAAAGTGCAGGCGCTTACGCTGGGCGCGGTTCATCTCTTCCGGTGTAGGCGGATTGGTCAGCATTTCTACCAGACGCGCCACTTCGGGGCCGAAATGGCTTTCGATATCGGCCAGGGTGGTATCGGTATCTTCTACGGTATCGTGCAGCCAGGCGGCGGCCAACGCGGGCTCATCTTCGGGCAGTACCAGACGTACCTGTTCCACCACCGCTGCGGGGTGGATGATATAGGGATCGTTGGTATATTTACGCCGTTGATCCTGGGCAGCATGGGCCCTTGTTGCAAAGCGGCGAGCGTGTTCTTCCAGTGACAGCATCCGTTTTCCTCCCGTGAAACCTGAGCCACTTACTCTGATGTTTTCCCATAACCTCTTATAACGCGTCCAGTTTTACCGAAAAAATTAAGCATATTCGCTCAGAATAGTCAGATACAGAATTGTCTAATTTTTATCCATTGCGAAACACCTTAAAGTATGTGCGACTTTTATTTTTCCACCTGCCTGGATTGTTGCAGATTAATCCTGTTTTACTTCGTGGGTATTCCCCTCAGAACTCTGGCGCGTTTTCAGGGTCAGATAAATGTTTTAAGACCTTTTTATTTTTGCCGGGGCGGCTTGCATGAAATTTATAAAATCGATAACTCAGCAGAAACTCTGCTTTCTGTTGGCTATCTATATCGGCCTCTTTCTGAATGCATCGGTATTTTATCGGCGCTTCAGTCTGTTCGCACAGGACTTCACGCTGCTCGATGGCGTGACCGCCGTGGTAGAAGTGGCGGCGACAGTTCTGGTCACCTTCTTTTTGTTCCGGATTATTTCACTGTTTGGCCGTCGGCTCTGGCAGGTACTGGCCTCTTTTGTTGTGCTCTGTTCGGTGGGCGCCAGCTATTACATGACATTTTTAAATGTCGTGATTGGCTATGGCATTGTTGCCTCGGTAATGACGACGGATATCGATCTTTCGAAAGAAGTGGTCGGTAAAAATTTCATTATCTGGATGGTACTGGTCAGCGCGCTGCCGCTGCTGCTTATCTGGAGTAATCGCTGCCGTTTTACTCTGCTTCATCAACTGCGTACTCCCGGGCTGCGTCTGAAGAACCTGGCCGTGGTGGTTGTCGCCGGTCTGCTGGTTTGGGCGCCGCTGCGTTTTATTGATATCCAGATGAAAGAGATTGAAGAGACCACCCGGGTTGATATGCCGAGCTACGGCGGCGTGGTGGCTAACTCTTATCTGCCTTCGAACTGGGTTGCGGCGCTGGGTCTCTACGCCTGGGCGCAGGTAGATGAATCAGCGGATCACAATTCGCTGATGAACCCGGCGCAGAAGTTCAAATATGAGGCGCCGAAGGGCATCGACGAGACCTATGTGGTGTTTATTATCGGTGAAACCACCCGTTGGGATCATATGGGGGTGCTAGGCTATGAGCGTGATACCACGCCGAATCTCTCGCGCGAGAAGAACCTGGCGGCCTTTCGCGGTGAGTCCTGCGATACCGCAACCAAGCTTTCGCTACGCTGTATGTTCGTGCGGGAAGGGGGGACGGAAGATAATCCGCAGCGTACCCTGAAAGAGCAGAACATTTTTGCGGTGCTGCGTCAGTTGGGTTTCAGCAGCGATCTGTTTGCGATGCAGAGTGAACTCTGGTTTTACAGCAACACCATGGCAGAAAATATTGCCTATCGTGAGATCATCGGCGCCCGCCATCAGGGCAAACGGGTGGACGATATGCTGCTGCTGGATGAGGTGAAAGATTCGCTGGTGAAACATCCTAAGGGGAAACACCTGGTGATTCTGCATACCAAGGGTTCTCACTTCTCCTACGCCCAGCGCTACACTCGTGATTACGCGAAGTGGAAGCCGGAGTGTATTGGCGGGGATAGGGACTGTAGTCAGGCAGAGCTGATCAACGCTTACGATAACTCCATCCTCTATGTGGACAGTTTTATCGATAAGGTTTATGACCAGTTCCGTGATAAGAAGGCGCTGATCTTCTATGCGTCGGATCACGGTGAGTCCATTAACGAGCACGAGCGTCTGCACGGTACGCCGCGTGAAATGGCGCCGCCGGAGCAGTTCCGGGTGCCGCTGCTGGTCTGGGCTTCTGATAAGTATCTGGAGGATCCTGAGCGCGCCCGCGGCTTTGCGCATATGCAGGAAGAGGCAAAACGCGGCGTGAAGCATCGCCACGTGGAGCTGTACGACTCTATCCTGGGCTGTCTGGGCTACACATCGCCGGATGGCGGGATTCACGAGCAGAATAACTGGTGCCACATTCCGGACGCTTCGGCGGCGAAAGCAGTGGATTGATGGGATTTCAGGCGATCGATTCTCTTTTTCTTAAAAAGGATTGACGCCACAACAGGGGGGCAGTAATATGCGCCCCGCATTCGGTGATTGGCGCAGCCTGGTAGCGCACTTCGTTCGGGACGAAGGGGTCGGAGGTTCGAATCCTCTATCACCGACCAAATTCAGAAAAACCCAACCGCAAGGTTGGGTTTTTTGCTTTCCGGGGCCCCTCAACGCCAACCGTTTGTCGGTGGGCCCCCTCTCCCTTAGGGAGAGGGACGGGGTGAGGGGCCGACTCACCTTTTTTCTTCAATACCGCCATAGCATTTTCTTCTAAAACCGGAAGATTGTTCGCTATAAACCCACTATAAGCACATTGTCTGGGACAAATTTCACAGAAAAAAGAACCTCATTGATGACTGATTCTTAACCTGTATTCAGCGTATTATTCTAATTAACTGGCAGTAGCATAATTTTCTGTACTGTGAATCGAGGCACAGGCTTTTTTTAAGCGTTGTTTCGTATGGCACACAATTTTGACAAAACCCCGACGACTATATTGACCTTTAGTCTGTCAGTTGACAGATTGTAGTGCGAGAAAGGGGGTAAACAGGTTCTTTGTCTGGATAACCGGGCCATAACCTCAGGGATTACCTCACTTATATTCCGAACGGGCCGGGTAAAAAATAAAAAAGGTCCGACGTTAATCCCTAAATAACGCAGGTTTTATTAACGTAGTCTGGCCTGACTCAGTGCATATACCCGTCATACTTCAAGCTGCGGATGCGTTGGCTGCACTCGCTCACCCCGGTTACATAGTACGGCTATGCTCCCGGGGATTCACGAGCCTGCCGCCTTTCTGCAACTCGAATTATTTAGGGTATAGACGACGATGTTGTCGGCGCTTTACGGCCAGCTACAGTGAAACAATCGGTGTTATGGCGGGGGAAAACAACGCACAACACACATCACACTGGAGCAAAATTGATGAGAAATTCCTTGCGAAAATCAGGGATGATAAAACTGGGTCTTGGCCTGCTGGCTATGACCATCGCCGCGAGCGTACAGTCAAAAACACTGGTTTATTGTTCAGAAGCTTCTCCGGAAGGGTTTAACCCGCAGTTGTTCACCTCTGGCACTACTAACGATGCCAGCGCGTTTCCCATTTATAACCGACTGGTGGAATTTAAGCTGGGCACCACCGATCTGCGGCCGGGCGTCGCGGAAAAATGGGACGTCAGCGAAGATGGTAAAACCTACACCTTCCATTTGCGCAAAGGCGTGAAGTGGCACACCACTAAAAACTTTAAGCCCACCCGCGATCTGAATGCCGACGATGTTATCTTCTCCTTCGATCGTCAGATGAATAAGCAGAATCCTTACCACAATGTCTCTGGCGGCAGCTATGAGTACTTCGAAGGTATGGGATTCCCGGCGCTGATTAAAGAGGTGAAGAAGCTGGATGATTACACCGTCCAGATAGTGCTGAACCGCCCCGAAGCGCCGTTCCTGGCCGATCTGGCGATGAGCTTCTCTTCCATCCTGTCTAAAGAGTATGCCGATGCCATGCTGAAGGCGGGCACGCCAGAGAAGTTGGATCTCAACCCGGTGGGAACCGGCCCGTTCCAGTTGGTGCAGTATCAGAAAGATTCGCGCATCCTCTACAAAGCCTTTAAAGATTACTGGGGAGATAAAGCGAAGGTCGATCGCCTGGTCTTCTCCATCACGCCTGACGCCTCGGTACGCTACGCCAAGCTACAGAAAAACGAATGCCAAATCATGCCTTATCCCAATCCGGCGGATATCGAAGGTATGAAGAAGGATAAAAATATCACCATGATGGAGCAGCCGGGACTTAACGTCGGTTATCTGTCCTTCAACGTTGAAAAGCCGCCGCTGGATAATGTGAAGGTTCGCCAGGCGTTGACCTGGGCGGTGAACAAAGAGGCGATTATCAAAGCCGTTTACCAGGGCGCTGGCCAGCCGGCTAAAAACCTGATTCCGCCCACCATGTGGAGCTACAACGACGATGTGAAGGACTACAGCTACGACCCGGAAAAGGCGAAGCAGTTGCTGAAAGAGGCCGGAATGGAAAAAGGCTTCACCATCGATCTGTGGGCTATGCCGGTACAGCGCCCTTATAACCCCAATGCCCGTCGTATGGCAGAGATGATCCAGGCCGACTGGGCGAAAATTGGCGTGAAGGCGAAGATTGTCTCCTACGAGTGGGGTGAATACCTCAAGCGCGCCAAAGATGGCGAGCATCAGACCGTGATGATGGGCTGGACCGGTGACAATGGGGATCCGGATAACTTCTTCGCCACTCTGTTCAGCTGCGCGGCGGCTAAAGATGGCTCCAACTATTCTCGCTGGTGCTATAAGCCGTTCGAGGATCTGATTCAGACTGCCCGTGCTTCAGACAACCACGATAAGCGTATTGAACTCTACAAGCAGGCCCAGGTGGTTATGCACGATCAGGCTCCGGCGCTGATCATCGCTCACTCCACCGTCTATGAGCCGGTGCGTAAAGAGGTGAAGGGCTATGTTGTGGATCCGCTGGGCAACCACCATTTTGATCAGGTTTCTTTAGACGAGTAATCCTGGCCCGTTCCGCTATGATGCGCCGCCTTCCTGCTCCCGTTTGGGAGCGGGAGGGTTTCGTATCTGTAACACATCCTATCCCGCCGGACGGTCGGTGGCGTTTGCCAGACGGCGCCAGCGCCGGGGGGAGATAACAGAGAATCCAGGATATGCTGCAGTTTATTCTCAGACGTCTGGGGTTGGTTATCCCAACGTTTATTGGTATCACGCTGCTGACCTTCGCCTTTGTGCATATGATTCCCGGCGATCCGGTGATGATTATGGCGGGCGAGCGCGGTATGTCTGCTGAGCGTCATGCTCAGCTTCTGGCGCAGTTGGGGCTCGATAAGCCGCTCTGGCAGCAATATTTCACCTATGTCTGGAACGTGCTGCATGGCGATCTGGGCATCTCCCTGAAAAGCCGCATCCCGGTCTGGGATGAATTCGTTCCGCGCTTTAAGGCCACGCTGGAACTGGGCGTGTGCGCCATGATCTTCGCCGTGGCGGTGGGGATTCCGGTAGGGGTACTGGCGGCGGTCAAACGTGGCTCAATCTTCGATCACACCGCTGTGGGGCTGGCGCTGACCGGCTACTCCATGCCCATTTTTTGGTGGGGCATGATGCTGATTATGCTGGTGTCGGTGCAGTTAGATCTGACGCCGGTTTCCGGGCGCATCAGCGATATGGTTTTTCTGGACGATACCATGCCGCTGACCGGCTTTATGCTGATTGATACCGCGCTCTGGGGCGAAGAGGGCGACTTCATTAACGCGCTGGGACATTTGGTGTTGCCCTCCATCGTACTGGGCACCATTCCGCTGGCGGTGATTGTGCGTATGACCCGCTCCTCAATGCTGGAAGTGCTGGGCGAGGACTATATCCGCACCGCTCGCGCCAAGGGGCTGAGCCGCCTTAGGGTGATCATCGTGCACGCACTGCGTAATGCGATGCTGCCGGTGGTGACGGTGATTGGCTTGCAGGTCGGCACCCTGCTGGCGGGAGCGATTCTGACCGAAACTATTTTCTCCTGGCCGGGGCTTGGCCGCTGGTTGATTGAGGCGCTACAGCGCCGCGATTATCCGGTAGTGCAGGGCGGCGTACTGCTGGTGGCGACCATGATTATCCTGGTGAATCTGCTGGTGGATCTGCTGTACGGCGTGGTGAATCCGCGCATTCGCCACAGGAAGTAAGGGGAGCATCATGACGCAACTGACTGAAAATAATCTGAGCGCGCCGGTGCCGATGTCTCCGCTGCGTGAATTCTGGTTCTACTTCCGGCGCAACAAAGGCGCGGTAGTTGGCCTGGCCTATATCGTGATGATGTTTGCGATTGCACTACTGGCTAATTTTATTGCGCCGCATAACCCGGCGGAGCAGTTCCGCGATGCGCTGCTGCATCCGCCTGTGTGGCAGGAAGGAGGAAGCTGGCAGCATATTCTGGGGACCGATGACGTGGGGCGCGATGTGCTGTCTCGCCTGATGCACGGCGCCCGACTGTCACTGCTGGTGGGCTGTCTGGTGGTGGCGCTGTCGCTGGTGATGGGGATTATCCTCGGCCTGGTGGCAGGCTACTTCGGCGGCGTGGTGGATATTGCCATTATGCGCGTGGTCGACATTATGCTGGCGCTACCCAGCCTGCTGCTGGCGTTGGTACTGGTGGCTATCTTCGGCCCGTCTATCGTTAATGCCTCGCTGGCGCTGACCTTTGTGGCGCTGCCGCACTATGTGCGACTGACCCGCGCCGCGGTACTGGCGGAGGTTAATCGGGACTATGTGACCGCTTCCCGGGTGGCGGGCGCAGGCGCGCTGCGCCAGATGTTTATCAATATCTTCCCGAACTGCCTTGCTCCGCTGATCGTTCAGGCGTCGCTCGGTTTTTCTAATGCCATTCTCGATATGGCTGCTCTTGGCTTCCTGGGGATGGGTGCGCAGCCGCCCACGCCGGAATGGGGCACCATGCTCTCGGATGTTCTGCAGTTTGCCCAGAGTGCCTGGTGGGTCGTGACCTTCCCGGGACTGGCCATTCTGCTGACGGTGCTGGCGTTTAACCTGATGGGGGACGGCCTGCGTGACGCCCTCGATCCCAAACTCAAGCAGTAAAGAGGCATGAGATGGCGTTACTGAATGTTGATAATTTATCGGTGCACTTCGGCGACGAAGTGGCGCCGTTCCGTGCCGTGGACCGCGTGAGCTATAGCGTGGATCAGGGCGAAGTGGTGGGCATTGTCGGTGAGTCCGGCTCTGGCAAGTCGGTGAGTTCCCTGGCGTTGATGGGGCTTATCGACTTCCCGGGCAAAGTGATGGCGCAGGAGCTGATGTTCAGCGGCCAGGATTTGCAGCGACTTTCTTCACGGGATCGCCGCAATCTGGTGGGGGCCGATGTGGCGATGATCTTCCAGGATCCGATGACCAGCCTGAACCCCTGTTACACCGTGGGCTATCAGATTATGGAAGCGATTAAGGTGCATCAGGGCGGCAATCGCCGCACCCGGCGCCAGCGGGCTATTGACCTGCTGAACCTGGTGGGGATCCCCGATCCCGAATCAAGACTTGCGGTTTACCCGCACCAGCTCTCCGGCGGCATGAGCCAGCGCGTGATGATCGCCATGGCGATCGCCTGTCGACCCCGACTGCTGATTGCCGATGAACCCACCACCGCGCTGGATGTCACCATCCAGGCGCAAATCATCGAGCTACTGTTGGACCTGCAGCAGAAAGAGAACATGGCGCTGATTCTGATCACGCACGATCTGGCGCTGGTGGCCGAAGCCGCTCACAAGATCATCGTCATGTATGCCGGGCAGGTGGTAGAGACCGGAATAGCGGAAGAGATCTTCCGCGCGCCGCGTCATCCCTACACTCAGGCACTACTGCGGGCGCTGCCGGAGTTTGCGCACGACAAGGCGCGGCTGGCTTCGCTGCCGGGCGTGGTTCCGGGTAAATACGACAGGCCGTCCGGCTGCCTGCTGAACCCGCGCTGCCCTTACGCTACCGATCGCTGTCGGGCAGAAGAGCCAGGGCTTGCAAGCCTTGAAGAGGGCCGTCAGTCGAAGTGCCACTATCCGCTTGATGATGCCGGGAGGCCGACGCTATGAGCAATCAAGATAACCCCGGTCAGCCGCTGTTGCAGGCCACCGATCTGAAAAAGTACTACCCGGTGAAAACCGGGCTGTTCGCACCGGAGCGTCAGGTGAAGGCGCTGGACGGCGTCTCTTTCACCCTGGAGCGTGGTAAAACCCTGGCGGTGGTGGGCGAGTCCGGCTGCGGTAAGTCCACCCTGGGGCGTCTGTTGACCATGATCGAAACGCCAACCGGGGGCGAGCTTTACTGGCAGGGCCAGAACCTGCTGAAGCATGATCCTCAGGCTGAAAAACTGCGGCGCCAGAAGATCCAGATTGTGTTCCAGAATCCCTATGCTTCGCTGAATCCGCGTAAAAAGGTGGGCCAGATTCTGGAAGAGCCGCTGCTGATTAATACCGGGCTTGGCAAAGTGGAACGTCGGGAAAAGGCCATGGCGATGATGGCGAAAGTAGGGCTGAAACAGGAGCACTACGATCGCTATCCGCATATGTTTTCCGGCGGTCAGCGTCAGCGCATCGCGATTGCGCGCGGGCTGATGCTGGACCCGGACGTGGTGATTGCCGATGAACCTGTTTCGGCGTTGGATGTGTCGGTGCGGGCGCAGGTACTGAACCTGATGATGGATCTGCAGCAGGAGATGGGGCTCTCCTACGTCTTTATCTCGCACGATCTTTCGGTGGTGGAGCATATCGCCGATGAGGTGATGGTGATGTATCTGGGGCGCTGCGTGGAAAAAGGTACCAAATCTCAGATCTTCGACAACCCGCGCCATCCTTACACCCAGGCGCTGCTGTCGGCTACGCCGCGTCTTAACCCGGCGCAGCGTCGGGAGCGAATTAAGCTCACTGGCGAACTGCCCAGTCCGCTGAATCCGCCGCCGGGCTGCGCCTTTAGTGCCCGCTGCCGCCGCTGTTTCGAGCCGTGCACTCAAAACCCGCCGCAGCTTAAGTCATACCAGGGGCAGCTGGTGGCCTGCTTTGCCGTGGATAAAGACGAAGGAAATAGCGGTGATTCACCCTGCGCGGCTTGAGTGAGGTAGCAGTATGTTTCGAGAGCGCCCTGTGGCGCTCTTTTTTTGTTTGTTCACTGAATGGAAATGTCAGTAATATCTATTTTTGCGTGTACTTTTCTGTGTTTTTATTTGATGCATTGTTGGAAATGTCCGAATCTAAATTGTATGCCGTTATATGGGTTGTGTTACTCCTCTTAAAATTTAAAATTTCGTGTGAAAAATCTCATTTTTAAGGAAAATCTTTATAGGAAATTAATCCGGGAATGGTCTTAAAAATTGATTAGTTATCCTGGAGATAGATTTTCTGTCTGTGGCTTGGCGTACCCATCATTAGGAGATAGGTTGGTTTTAGCCAGACAGGAAATGATCTTCTTCGAAAGCGCTCCGTAGCGAAAGAACACTTTTGCCGGAGAAGATGGAAGCCCTGTATCAGGAAGAAACTTCATGCGGATTTTACCTGGAGTAAGGAAACGACTCGCTGTTCAGATAGCCCTGGCGCTGCTGCCTGCCTCTGTCTGTGCCAGTGATTTGGTGATTGATAACGGCAGCCAGGTCTCGGCGGTCTGGGCCATCAACGGCGTATCGGGCGGCTCCGGACAAGGTGTTGTGCTGGCGGCTGGAAATATTGTTATTAACGGCGGCGCGACCATTGACAGCTCAAATATATCGGCAGCGTTCGCCAGATATGTGGTTTATGCTAATGGCAGCGCTATTGATTTGGGCAGCGGGACCCAAATGATTTCTGGTAATAGCGCGAATGCGTTGACCGTTGAGAATGGCGGGATGGTACGTGGCCAGGATCTCGATATTCAGGCTACAGATGAAAACTATGGTCAGAATATGGCGCAGTTATATGGCATAAACACGATTGCAAGGTCAGAAAATGCCAGTTCGCAATTCGTGAATTTAACTGGCTTATCTCAGATGACACTTAATAATAGCTCGGGTGACATCACCGGGATATTGGCAAGCTGTACCCCGGCGGGGAACTGTAACACCAGCCAGAGCACCAATGTTCAACTTGAGAATCTGGGATTAAATATTATCGCGCAAGGCAATGCCACGGGCATTGAGGCCGCAGGGCAGAATATCGCGATGAATCAATCTTCGATCGTGGTGAACAGCGGTAGCCACGATGCGAATATCCAGGGACTGGTCACCAGCGGCGGCAGCATTACCGCTGCTGGCTACACCGATCTGTCGGTTTCCGGCAATGGCCTGTTAACGGCGATATCAGCCAGCGGTCCGTCCGCATCGGGGCTGGCGAATATCGATCTCCAGGGCGGCGCGAAGCTGGAACTGATACGTGATGCCGGTAATACTCATGGCATTAATGGCGTCCTGGCTCAGGATGGCGCACGGGTACAGTTGACAGATACCTGGGTCATGCTTGACAGCAATGCCAGCGTCAGTGAAACCGATCGCTTTATCACCGCGCAAAACAGCCGGGATGATGTGGCTTCGACTATTGTGGTGGACGGCGAGCTGAATATTGCGGTGTCGGAAGGTTCGCCGTTGGGCAACGACCTGATTTACGTGGGGGCCGAAGGCAACAGCGCCATCGATCTGAACGGCAGCGTCAATCTGGGCGATCTGCGCACGGCAGATAACGCCACCGCTTTTTTTGCTCAGGACGGCGGTAAAGTGACGCTCAATGACCAGACGGTGAACGCCTGGGGCGCAGTGGTTGCCGATAGCGGGGATATCGATCTGCGCACGGCGGATAACTCCTATCTCTACAGCACCATGACGGCCATGAATGGCGGTACGGTGAATCTGGCGCTGAACGGTGCGGGCAGCGTCTGGGATATGACCGGTAACTCAACGCTGACCGGTTTGCAGCTTAACGGCGGCACCATTAACTTTCTGAATGATTCCGGTTCGGAATTTAAGACCCTGACGGTTAATGGTGATTATCACGGCGATGGCGGAACTCTGGTGATGAACGTCACCCTGAATAGCGACAATGACTCTCCGGGCGATCGTATGGTGGTCACCGGCGACACCAGCGGTAGCACCCAGGTAGAGTTCAATAATATCTATGGTCACGGCGAACACACCGATATGGGGATCGAACTGATCACCGTTGGCGGCGTATCCGATGGCGCGTTTAGCCTGGATCGACGGGTTGGTATTGGTCTGTACGACTACGCGCTGGTGCAGAAAGGAAGCAACTGGTATCTGAGTAACAGCGAAGAGGATGTGACGGGCGTTATTGCCGAACCGGAAACGCCCGCTTCAGACGTAGAGTCTGGGGATGATAACGGCGCTGGCGCGAATGTGCCGGAAGCCCCGGCGGAAGAAGAAACGGGCAACGATACCGGCAGTGCGGGCGGCGGCTCCGGCGAGTCAGGTAGCGGTGGCGCGGGTACGCCGGAAGAGGCCCCCGCTGAAAACGAAAGTGGTAATGACAGCGGTAATCCGGGAGAATCCGGGAATAACAGCGATAATCCGGGAGAATCCGGGAATGGCAGCGATAATTCGGGAGAATCTGGGGATGGCAGCGATAATCCGGATAAGTCCGGGAATGGCAGCGGCGGCAGTGACGATGGCGGCACCCAGGGGCGTTACGACTACACCAAGGTGTATCGCCCGGAAAGCGGTAGCTATATCGCCAATATCGCGGCAGCCAATACGCTGTTCCTTACCCGTCTGCATGACCGGCAGGGGGAGCATGAATATATCGATCCTGTCACTGGCGAACGTCACTCCACTACGCTGTGGCTGCGTAACACCGGCTCTCACAGCCGCTTTGAAGAGGCGGGCGGTCAGTTGATTAGCCGCAGCAACAGCTATGCCGTACAGCTCGGCGGCGATGTGGCGCGCTGGAGCAGCAATGAGAGCGACAGCTGGCGGTTTGGCCTGATGGCGGGCTATGGGCATAACCAGAACAAAACCCGCTCGGAACTGACCGGCTACACCTCACGCGGTCAGGTAAACGGCTATAGTGTAGGACTGTACGGTACCTGGTTTGCTGACGATGCCGGGCGTACTGGTGCCTGGGTTGATACCTGGGTTCAGTACGGCTGGTTCCATAACCGGGTTTCTGGCGACGAATTCCGCGAAGAAAAATACCGCTCCCGAGGCGTGACGGCCTCGGTAGAGGCAGGCTATGCGCTGCCGGTCGGTAGCTCCGAACGCTTCAGCTTCTGGCTGGAACCGCGCGGTCAGGCTGTCTGGATGGACGTGCGGGCGGACTCGCTGGTAGAAGATCAGGGAACCCACGTTAGCAGCAGCGGGGCGGGCAATGTGATGACCCAGCTGGGTATGCGCGCCTGGATGAAAGGACGGACGGAAAAAGGGGGTTCTGACCGCTTCCGCCCCTACGTTGAAGCCAACTGGATACATAACACCCGGGCCTTTGCGGTGAAGATGAACGGCGAGCGTAACGCTATGATCGGCACCCAGAATCTGGCGGAAGTTCGGATTGGCGCCGAAGGCCAACTGAACAGCAATCTGGCGCTGTGGGCCGATGTGGGCCAGCAGGTTGGGCGCAATAAGTACAGCGATACCCGCGGTACTTTGGGGATTAAGTTGCAGTTCTGATTTTGATGGGTAGATAAGGCGCCTCTTTCTTTGTGAAAGGGGCGCTTTTTTTATTACTGCGGATACGGCACCCAGTCGCCGCCGCCAAGCCGTACCCAGGGCTTACCCTGATACTGAATCACCACGGCATTGGCGTTTTCAGAGACCGGCGCCGTCTGCGGCAGATTGCTGGTCAGCGCATTCCAGTCCACCTGATCGGCCACAAAATTTTTGCCATCCACAGAGCGGGCGACCAGTTCGGAAATCGCCAGATAGCTGCTGGGCTGGCTAATCTCAATCGGGCTGCCCTGATGGGGCGCCTTCATGCCGATAAACTTCACCCCCACCGGAACATGGGTGATCGACGGGCTGGGAATGTCGCGCAGCCCGGAAACCTGCATTTTATCGCCCTTCAGCGCACCGCCGTGTTCCGGCGCCACCACCACCATCACCTTACGGCCTGACTTTTCCAGTTCGGTCAGGAAGTTGTCCAACTGGTCGAACAGCTTCTGGGCCCGCACCTTATAGTCCGCAGTTTTACTGATGCCCGGAAAATGGTTGCCGTCGTGCAACGGCAGCAGGTTAAAGAAGGTGGCGGAACGGGTGTTGGGATCGCGCCCTTCCTCAGAAAGCCAGCGCTGTAGCACCGCCGTATCGTCGTAGATGGGCGAATTATCAAACGACAGCAGATTCGTCGGCAGGCCATTCTGATTCATCAGCGGTGACTGAACGCCACCGTACTGGCGAATCTCCTTCAGGAAGTCGCCGAAGACGCCATCGTGATCCAGCATCAGATGCTGGCTAAAGCCGAGCGCCGCCAGGTTATCGAACAGATAGCACTGGTTACCGGCGGGCGAATAGAGATTCTTATGGGAAGACTGCCCACAGCTGGCGCGCAGCAGACGAATGGCTGCCGGGCCGCTGTAAGAGGTGGCAGAGTTAAACTCTTTAAACAGAATATCGAAGTGCGACCATAATGGGTGCGACGTCAGGCCGGTCGCTTCCATATCAGACCAGGCCAGAGAGCAAATATTGATCACCAGCAGTTCGAACGGTTGGGCATCCATGGGCAACGATGCCGGGAATTGGGTCTGGCGTTTGGCCTCGCTGGCGTAAAAGCTGTTCAGCCATGCGGTCAGATTCTGGGAACTGGCCGGAGCGGTCTGGGCCGGGATATCCCCCACCTGAGGCGTATTGGTATCGCCTGATGTGATGGCGGTGGTCACCGCCGCTGGCGCCGTATTGCCGCCGGGGGTCAGCGCAATAACCGGGCCGGAAACGGTCAGTACGTTAAGCCAGATCAGGGCTGCTACCACCAGTACCGTTACCCGCACCCACTGAGAGATAAACAGCCAGGCCACCAGCAGCACAAAGGCCGCGCCTACCATCTGCCAGTTAATAAAGCGGGTGGTGAGATCCAGAATATAATCCCAACTGAAACCGGCCACCTGGGAGCCCTGGCTCATCATGCTGTCCAGGCCTGGTAGCCAGGTGTCGTGCCAGAACAGGGCGAAGCCGATGGGCAGCCCCACCCAGTGACGCAGGCGATGCAGCCGCGGGTTGGGAAGAGGGAATAACAGATAAGCGGCAAAAACCAGGTTTTCCAGGGCGTGGAAATTCAGGTAGCCGGTCCACAGCAGCGCGAATTTCGCCAGAAAGTAGAAATTCCAGCCAGAAAGCCCGCGCCAGTACTGCCAGAGCGGCATTGATAACGGAGACGTTGGTTTGTGTTCAGTCATGTTCTGAGTTTGCCCTGGCAGCCTGTTGCCGGCGCAGCGTACCGGCGGGTTTGACGAAACGGGGTTTAAAAAAGGTGATGCGCATCCATGTAGCCAGAGGCGTCAGCCAGCGCCGGGCATAAAAGCCCAGCGGCAGAAAGATGACGGCGCACAGCGCAATCAACTGAAGAATGTCACTGATGGTCATCATAAGCGGACTCCGGGGCCATAAGGGTAATGGGCTGCGGCTGGTGCTGTCGTGCGCTCTGCATCTCTTCAGCCCGGGCAATGGGGCGGGCGATGGCGGCAGGCATAATGTCGTGACGCGGCGCCTGAGTGCGCATCTGGACCAGCTCTGCGGCGATTTGCCGGTCTTCGAACCACACTACGCGGTTGGAAACCACCTCTTCCGGCGGCAGCGAAAAAATATTCTTCAGGGCGATGTCCAGACTGTTGACCTGGCAGTAGCTCAGGAACAGCACAATGCGTTGGTCGTTAGCGGCCATAATATCGCCCTGACGCTTAATACGGCAGAGGGAGAGCGCCTGCCGGGTCGCGAGTCCCGGCACTGGCCGCAGCGCGACCAGCACGCCGCGATTATCTTCAGGAATCAGCGGGTTATGGAGCAATGCTTCAATGGCGGTGCAGAATTCGTCCCAGGGCTGCCAGCCGCGTAGCTGTAGCGGGCGCAGCGCGCCCACCAGCTCGGCGAGGCTTTCCGGTACCGGGCGGCTGTACTGCTGGCCCTGGACGCTCTCGATAAGCGTCAGGCTACGGGAAAGCGGCGTACTTCCCGGAATGACCAGACTGGCGCCGCTGCCCATAAGCAGACGTTCATCTACGGCGCGCAGGCTGGCCTGGCTTTCGCGAACGACAAGCTTCAGGGCGCTCCCACGCTGGCGCCGTAGCGCATGCAGGTCGTGGGCGATGGTTTCCACGTCGCGGTTATTGGTGAGCGAAAAGATAATGGTCGCGGCCTGGGCGCCGCGCGCCGCTTCGAACAAAGCCTGGTTGCTGTCGAACAATCGCCAGTGTTCTGACAGTGGCGGCGCGCCTTCCAGGACGGCCTGGTGGCTAAGGATGGTGCGCTCATCGCTGCGGGGCTGAGGCGCGCTCTGTACCGACTGGCATAATTCCCAGCGGCTCTGCTGCCAGCGAATGGTTAACTGCTGTCTGGCGCTGACCCCTTTTTCGTTGCACCAGAACGCGACATCGAAACACCAGGCATCATTCTGTGGGCGCAGGCTGGCCAGACCGTTCAGGCTACGGTGGGCATTGACCAGTGCAGAATATTGATCGTCGCTGCGGTTTCCCGGGTTTATCACCAGCAATGTGCACTGATATTTCTGGCACTGGAGATTTATCTGGTTGGCAATTTTGTGAAGGGTTTCTGAGCTTATATTTCTAAAAAAATTGTCCTGGAGCAAGAAAATAATCAGATAATGCTTGGGTTTTATATTGCATGACATATCTGGCAATAGCGAGTATAGACTATTTTTCGTATTTTGCGCTTTATAGAGTAAGATCTCATCCGGCCCTTCTTCGGAAAGCGAAGTAAGAATCTTTTTCGGTGCCGTACCCATTGTGACGAGCGCGACTTTTGCGTCGTTTTTCTGGGCGGAGATGGTGCTGTTGGCCAGGCGCGCCGCGTCTTCGTAGCGTTCGGTGTTTACCCACCAGACGCCGCCTGTGGGCATATGCCGCAGCTCATTCCACAGTGCGTGTATTCCAACAGAAAAAATGGGGCCCATGTTCTCTCTCTTCGCTTACTCGCCAAAGTGCGGAAATAAACCTAACATTGAAAATAAACATCAGCGGTCTTAGCATTGTAAAACAAAAACTTTGTCGCAGCATGAGGCGTTTTTTTTGTTGCGAATCTACCTGGTGCATAACAACACCAATAGATTATACCGGTGCAGGGTATGAATAAGCAAAATGACACATCTGATGATTTCCGGAATTTGCCTGGAATTGCCACCCAGAATGATATTCAGACGCTGTTTCGGGCATTTGCTTTGCCGGATATTGATTATACCGACATCTCCCGGCAGGAAAGGCTGAATATCGCGCTCCAGCGCTGGCCACTGCTGGCCGAGCTGGCGCAGGATCACTAAAGGGAGCAGGCCAGATGGCAGTGATAGGGTTACAGGGGCTACGCGGCGGCGTGGGAACGACGTCGATCGCCGCGGGGCTGGGCTGGTCGCTGCAACAGCAGGGCGAGTCGGTACTGGTGGTGGGCGCCGCTCCGGATAACCTGCTGCGTCTTTTGTTCAATATCGGGTTTGCGCAAAGCGCGGGCTGGGCGTATGCCCTGCATGAGGGGCTGGCCTGGCAGAGTGCCGCCTGGCGCTATACGCCGCGTCTCGATGTTCTTCCATACGGGCAGTTAAACGCCATGCAGAGCAGCGAACTGCTGGCGCGCCCGGAAGGTGTTGCGCATTTTCTGGATGCCCTGAAAACCCTGAAACAGAGCGGCCGCTACCGCTGGATACTGGTGGATATTCCCGCCGGTTTCAGCGCCTTTGCTCTGGAAACCCTGGCGGCGGTGGATAGCCGCATTGTGGTGGCGACGCCAGACGCCAACTGCCACGCCCGCCTGCATCAGCAGCCGCTGGCTCAGGACGCTTACCTGCTGGTCAACGGATTACGGGTTGCCAGCCATCTTCAGGACGATATTTATCAGCTCTGGCTCCAGAGTCAGCGCAGTCTGGTTCCGGTGATTCTGCACAGTGATGAAGCCATGGCGGAATCGATGGCGGCTAAACAGCCGGTGGGCGAGTACAGCCCGGCTTCGCTGGTGGCGGAAGAGCTGATGACCTTGGCGGGCTGGTGCCTGCTCAATCTGGCGGAGCCGCAGCCATGAGCCTGCTTCTGCGTTGCCTGCTGGCGCCCGGCGTTAGCCAGCGCCTGCGAACGCGCTATATGGGCTGGCGGCGTAACGGCGCCACGCCGTTCAGCGCCGGACTGTGCTGCCTGATGGTGGCGCTGGGCTGGATCTTTCTGCGGCTGGAAAGCGAAAGCTGGCAGCGCATCAGGGCCCAGCGCCAGCGCCTGTATCCGCAAATCGATCCTCAGCGCCCGCGACCGCTCGATCCACTGCGCTATCTTATTCAATCCCTCTGGCTGTTGCTGATGCTGCCAGGTCGCGGGCTGGCAGCGCCGGTAACCTCGCGGCTGGCGCGTATTCAGGCATGGCGGGAAAATTACTATCAGTGGATGAAGGCGCTGCCGCAGCGGGTAGAGCGCAGCCAGGGCTTTCGGCGCAACGTTCAGGATCTGAGTCAGTTCAGCGTGCTGGCAAGGCGTATTCTGCTGGGGGTGGTCGTTGTGGTGGCGCTGATTATGGCGGTACTGTGCGTCACCCAGCCCTTCAGCCCGCTGGCGCAGTTTATTTTTCTGATGCTGCTGTGGGGTATTGCGCTGGTGGTACGGCGCATTCCCGGGCGTTTCCCCGCGCTGGTGATGGTGGTGCTGTCGCTGACCATCTCCTGCCGTTATATCTGGTGGCGTTATACCTCCACCCTGAACTGGAACGATCCGGTCAGCCTGGTCTGCGGCCTGATTCTACTGTTTGCTGAAACCTACGCCTGGCTGGTACTGGTGCTGGGGTTCTTCCAGATTATCTGGCCGCTGCATCGCCAGCCAGTACCGCTGCCCGCCTCAACGGCGCAGTGGCCGGTGGTGGATGTGATGATTCCCACCTACAACGAAGAGCTTAGCGTGGTGAAAGGTACGGTCTATGCCTCGCTGGGCATGGACTGGCCGAAGGATAAGCTCAATATCTGGATCCTCGATGACGGTGGGCGTGAAGCGTTCCGACGCTTCGCCGATGAAGTCGGGGCGAATTACATCGCCCGCACCACCCACGAGCACGCCAAGGCGGGGAATATTAATAACGCCCTCAAGCAGGCCCGGGGCGACTTTGTGGCGATTTTCGACTGCGACCACGTGCCGACCCGCTCGTTCCTGCAACTGACCATGGGGTGGTTCTTTAAGGATCAGAAACTGGGGCTGATTCAGACGCCGCACCACTTCTTTTCGCCGGACCCCTTTGAGCGCAACCTGGGGCGTTTTCGCAAAACGCCGAACGAAGGCGCGCTGTTCTACGGCCTGGTGCAGGACGGCAACGATATGTGGGATGCCACCTTCTTCTGCGGCTCCTGTGCGGTTATCCGCCGACAGCCGCTGGATGAAATTGGCGGTATCGCCGTAGAAACCGTCACTGAGGATGCCCACACCTCGCTGCGCCTGCACCGGCGCGGCTACACCTCGGCCTATATGCGCATCCCCCAGGCCGCCGGTCTGGCGACCGAAAGCCTGTCGGCGCACATTGGTCAACGCATCCGCTGGGCTCGCGGCATGATTCAGATCTTCCGGCTGGACAACCCGCTATTGGGCAAGGGGCTGAAGCTGGCTCAGCGCTTGTGTTACGCCAACGCCATGCTGCACTTTCTTTCCGGCCTGCCGCGCCTGATCTTCCTGATCGCGCCGCTGGCCTTTCTGCTGCTGCATGCCTATATCATTTACGCCCCGGCGCTAATGATAGCGCTGTTCGTCCTGCCCCATATGATTCACGCCAGCCTGACCAACTCGAAAATTCAGGGGCGCTATCGCTACTCTTTCTGGAGTGAAATTTACGAAACGGTGCTGGCCTGGTACATCACGCCGCCCACCATCGTCGCGCTGATAAACCCGCGCAAAGGGAAGTTTAACGTCACGGCGAAAGGGGGGCTGGTGCCCCATGAATATGTCGATTGGGTGATTACCCGACCCTACCTGATGCTGGTTCTGCTTAACGTGCTGGGGCTGCTGTTCGGCGTCTGGCGCTTTTTCGAAGGGCCGGAACACGAAATGCTGACCGTGCTGGTGAGCATTGCCTGGGTGACCTACAACCTGATTATTCTGGGGGGCGCGGTGGCGGTTTCGGTAGAAAGCAAGCAGGTGCGCCGGGCTCACCGGGTCGAGATCGCCATGCCTGCGGCGCTGGCCCGGGAAGACGGCCATCTCTACCCCTGCACAGTACGCGACTACTCCGACGGCGGTGTCGGTATTCGTCTGCATGGCTCGCTGTCGCTGCGCCACGGCGAGCGCATTCAACTGCTGCTGCGCCGTGGTCAGCAGCAGTTCTTCTTCCCGGCGCAGGTAGTTCGCGCCGCCGGAGAAAGCGTTGGCCTGCAACTGGCGGAGATGACCACCCGACAGCATATCGATTTTATTCAGTGCACCTTTGCCCGCGCCGATACCTGGGCGCTATGGCAGGACAGTTTCCCGGAAGATAAACCGCTGGAAAGCCTGCTGGATATTCTGAAGCTGGGACTGCGCGGCTACCGCCATCTGGCGGAGTTCGCCCCGGCGTCGCTGAAGTATGTGTTCCGGAGCATCACGCTGGTAGTGGACTGGGTGGTTTCCCTGATCCCCCGCAGACCAGCGCGCGGCGCCGGCGATCGGCAACCGGATTCGGCCATGACTCAACAATGATGATAATGCGATGAAAAGAAATCTCTTCTGGATCTGTGCAGTGGTTTTGGGGCTGAGCGCGCTGCCGTATCGGCCTGGCATGGCGGCCCCGGCGGACCCCGGCGCGGTTCCGGCGCCGATGGTGCCGACGGTGGCTCCGGCAACCGAAGGCGTGGTGACTCAGGGGCCGACCAGTAATGACCTGGAGGCGGTCGTGCCGCAGGCGCCGGAAGAGGGAACCGGGCAGGTGATGCCGGGCATACCTGGCGCCGGAGCGCCGGTCGTTGCCGAAAATGCACCGGCCCGCGAAGTGACGCTGAACTTCGCCCAGATTGCACCGCCGCCCGGCAGCATGGTGCTGCGCGGCGTGCATCCCAACGGTTCGGTGGAATTCGGCATGCGCAGCGACGAAGTGGTCTCCCGCGCGCTATTAAACCTGGAGTACACCCCGTCTCCGGCGCTGATTCCGGTTCAGTCGCAGCTTAAGGTGTACCTGAACGATGAGTTGATGGGGGTACTGCCGGTCACCAAAGAGCAGTTAGGTAAGAAAACGCTGGCCCGGCTGCCCATCGACCCGCTCTACGTCAGCGACTTTAACCGGGTGCGGCTGGAGTTCGTCGGTCACTATCGCGACGTGTGCGAAAACCCGGCCAACAGCACGCTATGGATGGATATCGGGCGCGGCAGCTCCCTGAGCCTGCTGTATCAGAAACTGCAACTGCGTAACGATCTCTCCCACTTCCCGGTGCCGTTTTTCGACTCCAGAGATGACAGACCGCTGACGTTGCCGATGGTTTTTTCCGCAGCACCTGACGTGGAGCAGCAGCGCGCAGCCGGGATTATCGCCTCCTGGTTCGGTACCCGTTCGGTGTGGCGCGGCCAGCGCTTCCCGGTGCTCTATAACCAGTTGCCGGAAAGTAACGCCATCGTCTTCGCCACCAACGACAGGCGCCCGGATTTCCTGCGTGAGCACCCGCCGGTGAAAGCGCCCACCATCGAGATGATCAACCACCCGGATAATCCTTACGTGAAGCTGCTGGTTGTCTTTGGTCGTGACGACAGCGATCTGCTTCAGGCGGCTCAGGGGATCGCCCGGGGCGATATCCTGTTCCGCGGCGATGCCGTTACTGTGGATGAAGTGGATCCGTTACTGCCGCGTAAGCCTTATGACGCACCGCACTGGGTGCGTACCGACCGGCCCGTCACCTTTGGCGAACTGAAAACCTACGAGCAACAACTTCAGTCGAGCGGCATTGAGCCCGGCTCCGTGGCTCTGACCCTTAATCTGCCACCGGATCTCTATCTGCTGCGTAGCAACGGCATCGATATGGATCTGAAATATCGCTATACCGCGCCGCCGGTGAAGGACAGTTCGCGGATGGATATCAACCTGAACAATCAGTTCCTGCAATCTTTCAGCCTGTCGCCGAAGAGCCGGGAAGGCAATCTGCTGATGCGCCTGCCGGTGGTGCAGGGGTTACTGGACGGTAAGAACGATGTCTCGATTCCGGCGCTGCGCCTGGGGGCCGCTAACCAGCTACGCTTCGACTTCCAGTACATGAACCCAATGCCCGGCGGCTCTGTTGAAAACTGTATTACCTTCCAGCCGGTGCAAAACCACGTGGTGATTGAAGATGAATCGACCATCGACTTCTCCAACTATCATCACTTTATCGCCATGCCGGACCTGCGCGCCTTCGCCAATGCGGGCTTCCCCTACAGCCGGATGGCGGATCTGTCGGATACCCTGGTAGTGGTGTCTAAGCAGCCGACGCCTGCCCAGGTCAGCACCCTGCTGGATACCCTGGGCATTATCGGCGCCCAGACCGGGTTGCCTGCCGTGAAGGTGGCGCTGACGGACAGCGCCGACGAAATTAAAAAGCGCGACGCTGACCTGATGGTAATCGGCTCCCTGCCCGAAAAATTGAAGGATGATAAGCGCCTGGATCTGCTGGTGGAAGCGGCGCTGAGCTGGGTGAAAATGCCGTATCGCCAGACGCCGCTGCCGTCGATTATGGCAAGTCCGGCGGACCGGGAACCCGATGTTCGAACCACCATCAGTTCCCGGGGACCGATGGCGGCCATTGTCGGCTTCCAGTCGCCGTTCCACAGCCAGCGCAGCGTTGTTGCTCTGCTGGCGGACAGCCCGCGCGGTTATGAGCTGCTGAACGGCGCCCTGAACGACAGCGGCAAGCGTGCCGCCATGTATGGTTCGGTGTCGGTGATTCGTGAATCTGGCGTCAACAGCCTGCGGGTCGGGGATATTTACTATGTCGGCCACCTGCCGTGGTTTGAGCGCATCTGGTATGCCCTGGCGAACCACCCGGTATGGCTGGCTATCTGCGCCGCCATCAGTGTGGTGCTGCTGGCCTGGGTACTATGGCGGGTGTTGCGAATGCTGAGCCGCCGCCGTTTGGATCCGGAGGATGAATAACATCATGGGATGGCGTTCTGCATTAGCTCTGGGCCTGCTGCTGGCGGCGATGACCGCCAGCGCCGCCTGCGACTGGCCTGCCTGGCAGCAATTTAAGCAGCACTATATCAGTGATGAAGGGCGGGTTATCGACACCAGCGATCCGCGCAAAATTACCACCTCCGAAGGGCAGAGCTATGGGTTGTTCTTCGCGCTGGTAGCGAACGATCGCCAGAGTTTCGACCAGTTGTTGACCTGGACCCGCAATAATCTTGGCGCAGGCGATTTAACCACGACCCTGCCCGCCTGGCTTTGGGGCAGGCGTGAAGACAATCAGTGGCGGGTGCTGGACAGCAATACCGCTTCGGATTCCGATGTGTGGATTGCCTGGGCGCTGCTGGAAGCTGGCAGACTCTGGAAGAACGAGGATTACACCACCCAGGGGCGGGCGCTGCTCGACCTGATTGCCCATAAAGAGGTAGTGAAGATCCCAGGCCTTGGCGAAATGCTGCTGCCAGGGGCACAGGGCTTCGCTCATGATAACCGCTGGCGCCTGAACCCCAGCTATCTGCCGCCCCAGGTTATCGCCCGTTTCGCCCGTTATCCCGGCCCCTGGAAAGCGATGCGCAAACCTATGATGCGACTGCTGCTGGAAACCGCGCCCAAAGGATTTTCCCCCGACTGGGTGAGCTGGAACAAGGGAAGCGGCTGGCAGATGCAGGATAAGCCCACGCTCACGGGCAGCTACAATGCGATTCGCGTCTACCTGTGGGTGGGGATGCTCAGCGATCGCTCCCCCGATAAAGCGCGGCTGCTAAATCATTTCCAGCCGATGGTGGCCGCCACGGAACAGCGCGGCGCGCCGCCTGAAAAAATCGATACCGTGACCGGTAAGTTGACCAACGATGGTCCCGGCGGTTTTTCCGCCGCCATGCTGCCCATGCTTCAGGAGAGCCCGGCGCTCTATGCTCAGCGTCAGCGGCTGACGAAAAACTTCCCCGACCATGAGTCCTACTACAGCTTTGTGCTGACGCTGTTTGGCCAGGGCTGGGATCAGCAGCGCTTTCGTTTTAATGCCCAGGGTGAGCTGGTGCCGGACTGGGAGCGGGTATGCGCGGATCCTCGTTAACGTTGATTGCCGTCGCGCTGGGACTGGCGCTGACCGTACCTGTCCAGGCGGCGAACCCCGCCCGGCTGCACCTGCTGGAACAGGTACGGCTGGGCGAAGCGACCCATCGTGACGATCTGGTGCGTCAGTCGCTCTACCGGCTGGAACTTATCGCCCCGGATGACCCGGAAGTCATTGCCGCCCGGGTGCGTTATCTGCTGCGCCAGGGCGACAGCGCTGGCGCCCAGGCGTTGATGAACAAACTCAAAACCACGGCGGCGGATTCCACGGCATACCGACGTTCGCAACTGGAGATGAAACTCGCCACCCCGGCCGGAAGCCAGGCGCTGCAACAGGCGCGGCTGCTGGGCACCACCGGCCATACCGATGAAGCCATCGCCGCGTATCAGGCGCTGTTTGAGGGAACGCCTCCTGATGGCGACCTGGCGGTGGAGTACTGGCTGCTGGTGGCGAAAAAGCCGCAACGACGCGTCCAGGCGATTGAACAGCTTAAAGCGCTGAATGCCCGAATGCCCGGCAACGATACGCTGCGCGCCAGCCTGGCCGGACTGCTATTCGACAGCAATCGTTCCCAGGAAGGGTTCAGCGTGCTGGAGCAGATGGCGCGCTCGGGAACCGGGCGCGGCCAGGCGGCGGATCTCTGGTATCAGCGCATTCAGGGGCTGCCGGTCAGCGCCGCCAGCGTGGCGGCGCTGGAGCGCTTCCTGACGCTGTTTACCGATGGCGAGACGGTGGATGATGCGAAAGCCAAACTGGCGGAGCAACGCAAGCAACTGGCCGACCCCGGTTTTCGGGCCAAAGCGACCGGGCTGGCGCAGGTGGCCGCAGGCGACGGCGCCCGGGCGGTTGCGCCGCTGAAAACGGCGCTGCGTGAAAATCAGAACGATGCCGAAACGGTGGCGGCGCTGGGCGAGGCCTGGTCCCAGGCCGGAAAACGCGCCGCCGCGGTACGCCAGCTTAACCGGGCGCTGCGTCTCGATCCCGATAACGACAGCAGTGGCAAATGGAAATCGCTGCTTAACACCAATCGCTACTGGTTGTTGATCGATGAAGGGGATACGGCACTCAAGGCTCAGGATACCGCGCTGGCAGAGCGTAAATTCCGCCAGGCGCGGGCCGTGGACGGTAGCGACAGCTATGCAGTGCTCGGTCTGGGAGACGTGGCGGTGGCGCGTAACGATGACGCCGAAGCTGAACGTTTCTACCGCCAGGCGCTGAGAATGGATCGCGGCAACAGCAACGCGGTACGCGGGCTGGCCAATGTCTATCGCCGTCAGTCTCCAGAGCGGGCGACGGCCTTTATCAACACCCTGAGCGCCAGCCAGCGCCGCAGCATTGACGATATCGAACGCGGTCTGGAAGACGATCGGCTGGAAGCCCAGGCAAGCGCGCTGGAATCGCAGGGGCGCTGGAATCAGGCTGCCGAACTGCATCAGCGGCGGCTACAGCTGTATCCCGACAGCGTCTGGACCCTCTACCGGCTGGCGAAGGCGCGCTATGCCGCCGGTCAACACGCCCAGGCCGACGCCCTGTTTCGCGATCTGGCCCGGCGCCAGCCGACGGATGCCGACCAGGTTTATGCCTATGGCCTTTATCTTTCCTCTTCCGGGCGGGATGAGGCGGCGCTACGCCACCTTGATACGCTGCCTCGCAGTCAGTGGAGCGACAATATTCAGGAGCTGGCGCAACGGCTGACCCTGGACCGGATATTCGCCGAGGCACAGGAACTGCGAGAGTCGGGTCGCGAGCCCGAAGCCATCGCGCTGCTGAAACGCCAGCCCGCCGCCGACCGTATCGACCTGACCCTGGCGGACTGGGCCGTGGCGCGGGGAGACTACCCGGAAGCCACCAGCCGCTACCGGCAGGTGCTGGCCCGGGAGCCAGGCAATGAAGATGCGCTACTGGGGCTGGCAGAGGCGGCGCTGGCTCAGAACGATAAAGCGCAGGCCCGTCAGTGGCTAACGCAGCTTGAGCGTGCGCCTGCGCAGGAGGCGCCGTCGGTAAACAGCGAACGACGGCTGGCGAACGCCTGGATCGAGGCCGGAAAACCCGATCGCGCCCGTGCGATCTACCAGCGCATCGTCCCGGCGGCGAAAAGGCAGCCGCCTTCGATGGAGAGCGCGCTGGCGCTGCGCGACGCGGCGCGTTTCGAAGCCGCCAGCGGCGAACCGCAGCAGGCGCTGGAACGCTATCGCGATGCGATGGTGGCATCTGATATTACCGATAAGCGGCCTGAAGATAACGATACCTTTACCCGTCTGACGCGCAACGACGCCAGCGACGACTGGCTGAAGCGTGGTATACGCAGCGACGCGGCGGATCTCTATCGCCAGCAGGACGTGAACGTCACGCTCGATCACGACTACTGGGGCTCCAGCGGTACGCCGGGCTACTCGGATCTGCGGGCCCATACTACGATGCTGCAGGTGGATGCGCCGCTCAGCGACGGGCGCCTGCTGCTGCGTACCGATGTGGTGAATATGGATGCCGGCAGTTTCAGCGGCGGTAGCTATGACGAAAAATGGGGCACCTGCTACGACTTCACCTGTAGCAGCAACCACCAGCAGCGGGCCAGTGGCGCAAGCGTAGCGGTAGGCTGGCAGAATGAGACCTGGGCGGCGGATATCGGCACCACGCCGATGGGTTTTAACGTGGTGGATGTGGTGGGTGGACTGAGCTACAGCAGCGATCTGGGGCCGTTTGGCTATACCCTGAATGCCCACCGGCGGCCGATCTCCAGCTCGCTGCTTTCGTTCGCAGGCCAGCGCGATCCCAATACTCATAAGGTGTGGGGCGGCGTGCGCGCCGACGGTGGCGGTATCAGTATGAGCTATGACAAGGGCGGCGATCACGGCGTCTGGTCAAGCCTGAGCGCCGACCAGTTGACAGGGAAGAACGTGGCGGATAACTGGCGGGTACGCTGGATGACCGGCTACTACTATAAGCTGCTCAACGAAAATAATCGTCGGGTGACCGTAGGCCTGACCAACATGCTCTGGCACTACGATAAAGATCTGAGCAGCTATACCCTGGGGCAGGGGGGCTACTACAGCCCGCAGCGCTATCTTTCGTTTTCGGTGCCGATCATCTGGCGCCAGCGTACCGAAAACTGGTCGTGGGAGCTGGGGGGCTCCGTCTCCTGGTCCTATGCGAAGACCGACAACGAGCGGCGCTATCCTCTTCAGGGGCTGTTACCTGCCCGGGTTGATGCCATGGAAGAAGGGTCGTCATCGACCGGCGTGGGTTATACCGCCCGGGCGCTGGTGGAGCGACGCCTGACGTCGCACTGGTCCATCGGGGCAGGGATTGATATTCAGGAGGCCAAAGACTACACGCCGAGCCACGCTCTGATCTTTGTGCGTTATTCGCAGGCCGGGTGGCAGGGGGATATGGATATGCCGCCGCAACCGCTGGTACCCTATGCGGACTGGTAAATTATGGGGATTACCGGAAGGAAAGCGGTTAAAACGCCATGCGATGCAGTATACTCTGCCCGCATCAGGCGTGGAAAGTTGAGTGCGGAGAGTGGGTTTGCGAGTCAGGCGTTCGTTAACGATAAAACAGATGGCAATGGTGGCCGTAGTCGCCGTGGCCTTTATTTTTGTTTTTGCCGTGATTCAGCTTTTCCACTTCGTGCAGCAGAGCCGTTATACCACCGCGGCGCAGATGGAGAGTATCGCTCACTCGGTGCGTAATCCGCTCTCCTCCGCCATTCTGAGGGCGGATATTCCGCAGGCCGAAGAGATTCTTAAAGATATTCAGCCGGTTGGCGTTATCAGCCGCGCGGATGTGGTGTTGCCTAACCAGTTTCAGGCGCTGCGGGTGAGCTTCGCGCCGGAACGGTCCGTGCCGATGCTGATTTCGCGGCTGTTCGAGTTGCCAGTACAGATAAGCCTGCCGCTCTATTCTCTGGAACGGCCCGCGAACCCGCAACCGCTGGCCTATCTGGTGCTTCAGGCTGACTCCTGGCGCATGTACAAGTTTATTATCAGCACCCTCTCCACATTGATTACCACCTGGCTGCTGCTGGCGCTGGTACTGACGGTGGCGATTACCTGGTGCATTAACCGCCTGATTGTCCACCCCTTGCGTGATATTGCCCGTGAGCTGGATGGGCTGTCGCCAGGCGAAGCGGCGGAACATCAGTTGACGCTGTCGCGGCTGCACAACGACGATGAGATAGGCATGCTGGTGCGCAGTTATAACCGCAACCAGCAGCAGGTGCGTCGGGCCCAGGAAGAGATGAGCCAGCTTGCCACCCATATCCCCGTTACCGGCCTGCCCAATAAAGCGCTGTTACTGGCGCTACTGCGCGGTCAGGAAGAGCAGTCGATAGCGCCGCTGTTGATGATCTCCTGTGAAACATTGCAGGAAGCCGCCGAAGCCCTGAACGAGCAGCAGCGCGAGATTCTGCTGCTTTCGATGGTTGCCCGAATTCAGGCCGAACTGGGGCCTTCTATGGTGCTGGCCCAGATTAGCCACTTTGATTTCGCCATTCTGGCTAACGGCATCAGTGAATCCTGGCAGGCGGCTTCCCTGGCTAAGCGTCTGCTTACGGCGCTGAATGAGAAGCTGCCGGTGCAAAAGATACCGCTGTATCCGGCCGCCAGCATCGGGATTGCCATATGGGCGCCTGGCGTGAACGGCGAGCAGCACTATCAGCGGATGGTCTCGGCCGTCTATTCTGCCCGGCGTCTGGGTAAAAATCAGATTCAGTTCTTCGATCCTCAGCAGTTGGCCGTGGCCCAACAGCGGATGACCGAACAGCATGATATATTGCAAAGCCTGGAAAACGGCGAGTTTGCGCTGTGGCTTCAGCCCCAGGTGGATCTGGCCAGCGGAGAGGTGGTCAGCGCCGAAGCGCTGTTGCGTCAGCGCCAGCCGGATGGCGATTTTGCGCTGCCGGAAGGGCTGATTGAGCGTATCGAGCGCTGTGGGATGATGGCGCGGGTTGGCGACTGGATCCTTGAAGAGTCCTGCCGCCTGCTGGCGGAGTGGCAGAGCCAGGGCGTGACCCTGACGCTAAGCGTGAATGTCTCGGCGCTTCAGTTGCTTAATGATGACCTGCGCCATCGCTTTATGGCGCTGCTGACGCGCTGGCGCATTCATCCGGGCTCGCTGATTCTGGAAGTGACCGAAAGCCAGCGCATCGATAATCCGCAAAAAGTGCATGACATTCTGCGCCCGCTACGCTCCCTGGGGGTGCGCATTGCCATCGATGATTTCGGTATGGGGTACGCCAGCCTGCATCAGCTCCAGCAGATTAAGGGGCTGCCGGTGGATATTCTTAAGATCGACAAATCCTTTATCGACGCGCTGCCGGAAGACGACAGCATGGTGGCGGTGATCCTGTCGCTGGCGAAGCATTTGAATATGAAGGTGGTGGCGGAAGGGGTGGAAACCCCGGCCCAGCGCGACTGGCTGCGTCAGGCCGGCGCCGATATCGGGCAGGGCTTCCTGTTTGATAAGGCCCTGCCGCCGCACCGTTTTATGGCGCTTTACTGCGAACCCGCCCGGCAATTGCCGAAAAGCCCTTAACCAAAAGTCATAGACTGTAGCGTTTCAGCTCAAAAACCTAATCATTTTGTTCCAAATAAGATACATGGATGTATCTGAGGTGTTTCTCTGGTGTTATTTTAGCGACGCAGACCCAACGCGGGTTTCTGCTTTTTACCGCTGCAAGGACACCCCCTGATGAAAACCTCTCTGTTTAAAAGCCTTTATTTTCAGGTACTGACGGCGATCGCCATCGGTATTCTGCTGGGCCACTACTGGCCGGAGCTGGGCGCGCAGATGAAGCCGCTCGGCGACGGGTTCGTAAAACTGATAAAAATGGTTATCGCCCCGGTCATCTTCTGTACCGTTGTCACCGGTATTGCCGGAATGGAAAGTATGAAGGCCGTTGGCCGCACTGGTGCCGTGGCGCTGCTCTACTTTGAAGTCGTCAGTACCGTGGCGCTAATTATCGGTCTGATTATCGTGAACGTGGTGCAGCCAGGCGCTGGCATGAACGTTGACCCGGCTACACTGGATGCCAAAGCGGTGGCGATTTACGCCCAGCAGGCGGAACAACAGGGCGTGGTCGCCTTCCTGCTGGATGTGATTCCGGGCAGCGTGATTGGTGCCTTCGCCAGTGGCAATATCCTTCAGGTACTGCTGTTTGCCGTACTGTTTGGCTTTGCCCTGCATCGCCTGGGCGAGAAAGGACAGCTGATTTTTAACGTTATCGAAAGCTTCTCGAAGGTTATCTTCGGCATCATCAATATGATTATGCGCCTGGCGCCCATCGGCGCCTTCGGCGCCATGGCGTTCACCATCGGTAAATATGGGGTGGGAACGCTGCTGCAATTGGGGCAGTTGATCGTCTGCTTCTACATCACCTGTATTCTGTTTGTGGTACTGGTACTGGGTTCGATTGCCCGCGTCACCGGATTCAGCATCTTTAAATTTATCCGTTACATCAAAGAAGAGCTGCTGATTGTGCTGGGGACTTCCTCTTCCGAGTCGGCGCTGCCGCGTATGCTCGACAAGATGGAGAAGCTGGGCTGCCGTAAATCGGTGGTGGGGCTGGTGATTCCAACCGGGTATTCCTTTAACCTGGACGGCACCTCCATTTACCTGACCATGGCGGCGGTGTTTATCGCTCAGGCCACTAACAGCCATATGGATATCTTTCATCAGATTACGCTACTGGTGGTACTGCTGCTATCGTCGAAAGGGGCCGCTGGGGTGACCGGTAGCGGCTTTATCGTACTGGCGGCGACGATTTCGGCGGTAGGACACCTGCCGGTGGCCGGTCTGGCGCTGATCCTGGGTATCGATCGCTTTATGTCAGAAGCGCGTGCGCTGACCAATCTGGTCGGTAACGGCGTAGCCACCGTTGTGGTAGCGAAATGGGTAAAAGAGCTGGATGAAAAACAGCTCAAACAGACCCTGGATAATCCTAAAATCGCTGCCGCGAACACGGAAGCCTCCTCCTGACTCCTGTCAATTGCCCGCGGCTCCTTGCCCTTGCCGCGGGCTCCTGCGCATAATTCTGATATAGTCCATGTATTTTCACATTGTTGAGTGACGTTTACCGTTATTTGCGGTCCAAGAAAAAAACGTTACCGCTATGGCGGGCGTCTGTGCGCGACGCGCCGCCTTTTCATCTTTTTTCAGGAATCTCATTCAGGGGTAGACATGCAGGGCACAAAAGTGGGTCTTATCGCCGGGGGAACGCTACTGGCGGCGATTAGCGGTCAGGGACAGGCCGCCATGCTCCAGCCGGACCCGGCCTGGCAGCAGGGAAAGTTGGATAACGGTTTTCAGTGGCAGGTGCTCGCCACCCCTCAACGGCCAGGCGATCGGATAGAAGTTCGACTGCTGGTCAACACCGGCTCTCTTACCGAAAGTACGCAGCAGAGCGGTTACAGCCATCTCCTGCCGCGCCTGGCGCTGAGTCAGCAGACATCGCCCGAGAAAAGTACCTGGCAACAGGGGATGACCGGCCACCCCCAGCCGCCCGCGATCGTCTCTTATAATCTCACGCAGTTTAACCTGAGTCTGCCCAGCACCAGCGGTCGTGGCGACTCGCTGAAAGAGGCGCTGAGCTGGCTGGCGGAAACGGCGGGTGAGCTAACCATTACGCCGGAATCTATCGATAAAGCGCTACAGGTGCAGGATGGCATAGCGACCTGGCCTGAAGATACGCGCGATGGCTGGTGGCGCTATCGTCTGAAAGGCTCAACGCTGCTGGGGCACGATCCGGCAGCGCAGGTTGGGCAGCCGGTGGATGCTGAGCATTTGAAAGCCTGGTACCAGCAGTGGTACACCCCGGACGCCATGACGCTGATTGTGGTGGGTAACGTAGACAGCCGCAGCGTGTCGGAACAGGTCAACAAACTGTTCGGCTCTCTGAAAGGCAAGCGCGAAACCCCGACCCCGGTACCGACGCTATCGCCGCTTAAGCGTGATGCGGTGAGCATCATGAGCCCCAAGATTCAGCAAGACCGGCTGTCGATGATGTGGGATACCCCCTGGCAGCCGATTCGCTCTTCGGAAGGGTTGATGCGCTACTGGCGCAGTGAACTGGCCCGCGAGGCGCTGTTCTGGCACGTTCAGCAGAATCTTAACAAGAATAACGTTCGTGACGTTGAACTGGGTTTCGACTGCCGGGTGCTGTTCTTGCGTGGCCAGTGCGGTATCCATATCGACACCCCCAATGCCCGACTCGACGATAATCTGGGGCGGATTGCCCGCGATCTGGCCAATGTTCGCGATGGGGGACTCCCGGCGGCCGAGTTCGAAACGCTGATGGCCCAGAAAAAGCTGGAACTGGAAAAACTGTTCGCCACTTACGCCCGTACCAATACCGAAGTACTGGCCAATCAGCGCCTGCGTTCGCTACAGAATCAGGTGGTGGATCTCGCGCCGGAACAGTATCAGAAGCTGCGCCAGACGTTTCTGGACCAGCTGACGCCGGAAATGGTCAATATGGATTTGCGCCAGATTCTCTCTCAGGAGATGGCGCTGGTGTTGCAGCAGCCGGAAGGGGAGCCGGAGTTTAATATGAAGCAGCTTCAGGCGACCTGGGATAAAGGGATGAGTCCGACGGAAGGTGCGACAGGCCTGACTCCAGGCGCACATCCGCTGGGCGAGGTTTCGGATATTCCGGAACGGCAGTAATGTCGGTGCGCCGGAGCCAGGCCCCGGCGCGTAACCGTTTTACTGCGGCATCGCCTGCTTTGGAATAATGGCGCCGCGATACTGAATCACGGTGCTGGCCGTCAGGTGCCCGCGGGCCGCTGCATCTGCGGCATTGCCGCCACTCAGACGTACCGCAAGATAGCCACCGCCGAAGGAGTCCCCGGCCGCGGTGGTATCCACCACTTTCTCTTTCGGCAGTTTCACCGCCGGAATTTCCTGTAATGCTTCACCGGCAACCGCCACCAGGCAGCTTTCGGCGCCGCGCTTAATCACGACTTCCTGCACGCCAGCCGCCTGAGTACGGGCGATAACCTCTTCCACCGGGCGTTCACCCCACAGGGCGTCTTCATCATCCAGGGTCAGAAACGCGATATCGGTACAGGCAAGCATCTGCTGATAGACTTGCTGCGTCTCTTCCCTGCCGGACCACAGGCGCGGGCGATAGTTGTTATCGAAAATCACCTTACCGCCACGGTCGCGGCAGCGGCGCAGCAGTTCCAGCAGCATTTCACGACTGCGAGGGCTGAGGATGGCAAGGCTGATACCGCTAAGATAGAGGTAATCGAAGTCGGCGAGCTGTTCGATAATAGCCGGTGCCTGGTCGCTTTCCAGCCAGTAACGAGCGGCCGCCTCATTACGCCAGTACCAGAAGGTGCGTTCGCCGCTGTCATCGGTCTCGATGTAGTAGAGCCCCGGCAGGCGGTCGGACATGCGCTGTACCAGATCGATTTTAACGTTTTCCTGCTGCCAGGCGTCGAGCATCTGCTGACTGAAACTGTCCTGACCCAGCGCGGTAACGTAATGGACGCTGAGCGCGTTGGCATCCACCTGACGGGCGATATAGACTGCGGTATTAAGGGTGTCGCCACCAAAGCCGCGACTAACCAGAGCGCCCTTTTCCGACAGCTCGATCATGCATTCGCCGATAACGGCAATCTTCTGTGTAGACATAATAATGAAACCTGCATGTAAGACGACTGGCGCTAGTTTGGTCTGCCATACCAGTACAGTCAATCATTTTAAAACGCCGTTTTGATAAAACTTGCGCCAGAACGGGTTTTCGCGGGTAATTCGCTGGATGGCCGTGTCCCGGCGCCTCAACTATCTTTAAATCATGTCAGGGAACACAGGAACGGAATATGACAAGGTTGGGAAAAACAGGGCTGGGCTTGGTGGTGGCGATTGTGGTACTGGGCGTGGGCCTGGTGACCTTTATCGCGACCTTTGACTGGAACCGCCTGAAGCCGGTGATTAACGATAAAGTGTCCAGCGAGTTGCGACGCCCGTTTGCGATACGCGGCGATCTTAGCGTGGCCTGGGTTCGTCATCCGGAAGAGCCGGGCTGGCGGCGCTGGGTGCCATGGCCTCAGGTGACGGCTCAGGATGTGATGCTGGGGAATCCACCGAACATTCCCGATAAGACTATGGTACTACTGCCAAAGGTGGAAGCGACCCTTTCCCCGCCAGCTTTGCTGACGAAAACCGTCTGGCTGCCGTGGCTGCGTCTGGTACAGCCCGATGTGCGGCTGATTCGCCTGTCAGAGCAGCGCTATAACTGGCGCTTTGATCTGGAGGATGATAGCGCGAAAGATAAAAAGCCCCCCTCTGGCTGGTCGTTCCGGCTCGACAATATCCTGTTTGACCGTGGACGCATTGTCATCGACGACCAGGTGACTAAAGCGCAGATGACCGTGATGGTCGATCCGCTGGGTAAGCCGCTGGCGTTTAGCGAAGTGACCGGCAGCGGCAAGTCCGGCGCTGCGAAGGTGGGGGATTATGTTTTCGGGTTACGGATTAACGGACGCTATAAAGAGCAGGATATCACCGGTAGCGGCAAGATTGGCGGCATGCTGGCGCTGCGTAGCGAAGGGACGCCATTCCCGCTACAGGCCGATGTGCGCGCCGGTCAGAGCCGACTGGCGGTCAGCGGCACCATCAGCAACCCCATGGATTTTGGCGGGGCCTCTCTGCGGCTGCGCCTTTCCGGCGATTCGCTGGGGGATCTCTATGCCCTGACCGGCGTTCTGCTGCCCGATTCGCCGCCCTATGAAACCGACGGGCACCTGGTCGCGCGTCTGGGGGGTAAAGAGGGCAACCGCTTTGACTACCGGGACTTTAACGGGCGCATTGGCGCCAGCGATATTCACGGCTCCCTGACTTACCGCCAGAGCCAGCCGCGACCGAAGCTTGAAGGGGATCTGGTTTCGCGCCAGCTGCGGCTGGCAGATCTGGGGCCACTGATTGGCGTGGAGTCCGGCGGTGCGAAATCGGAGCCCGGGCAGACCGTGCAGCCATCAGATAAAGTGCTGCCGGTGAATCGCTTCGAAACCGATAAATGGCGGGTAATGGATGCCGATGTGCGCTTCAGAGGTCAGCGTATTGAGCACGGCAGTACCCTGCCGCTGCGCGACCTTAACGTGCAGTTGAATCTGCGCGATGGCGATCTGCGTCTGACGCCGCTGCGCTTTGGTATGGCGGGGGGCAATATCGATGCTGACATTCGCCTGCAGGGCAACCGGCAGCCGATGCAGGGAGAGGCCAGAATCAGGGCGCGGCGTTTGCAGCTCAAGCAGTTAATGCCGAACATTCAGGAGATGCAGAAAACCCTGGGCGAGCTGAATGGCGATGCCACATTGCGCGGCAGCGGTAACTCGGTGGCGGCGCTATTGGGCAGCAGTAACGGTAATCTTAAGCTGCTGATGAACGATGGCTTGATCAGCCGTAACCTGATGGAGATTCTGGGGCTGAATGTGGGGAACTACGTGGTAGGGCAAATCTTTGGCGATGACGAAGTGCGGGTGAACTGTGCCGCTGCGGGTTTGCAACTGACTAATGGACTGGTCAGGCCCGATATCTTCGCCTTCGATACCGAAAATGCGCTGGTCAATATCACCGGTAACGCGAATCTGGCCAGCGAGCGCCTCGATCTGACCATCACGCCGGAAAGTAAGGGAATTCGTATTATCACACTGCGATCGCCGCTCTACGTGCGTGGTACCTTTAAGTCACCGGATGCGGGAGTCAAACCGGGACCGCTGATCGTACGTGGTGCGGTAGCGGCGGCGCTGGCAACTCTGGTGACGCCCGCTGCGGCGCTGCTGGCGCTGGTTTCACCATCGCAAGGCGGTGCGGATAACCAGTGTCGTACTATTCTGTCGCAGTTGGGGAAATAGCTGTTCCTGAAAGGGTGTGCCAGCCAGTTCCCTCTCCCCTTTGGGGAGAGGGTTAGGGTGAGGGGATGGGATGGGGTGATCACAGCGTGTCGTGGCGGGTTTCCCGGGCGCACAGCAGCGCCACCAGGGTTATGGCCGCCATCACGGCCAGATAGACTCCCACCCAGAACAGCCCGTAGCTGGTTTGCAGCCAGGCGGCGATCCATGGGGCCACAGAGGCGCCCAGAATCGAGGCCACATTATATGAGAAGGAGGCCCCGGTATAGCGGACTTCGGTCGGGAACAGCTCTGGCAGTAGCGCGCCCATCGGGCCGAAAGTCAGGCCCATCAGGCTCAGCCCCATCAGCAGGAACAGCATCACTTCACCCTGATTACCGGAGCCCAGCAGCGGCTGGAACAGGAACAGCGCGAACAGCAGAATCAGGCTGGTAATCACAATCATGCAGCGGCGGCGGCCATAGCGGTCTGCCAGCAGTCCGGCAATGGGTACCATCACGCCGAAGCCGATCACTGCCATCATCAGCATCCACAGCACGTCATTACGCGGGAAACCTAGCCCGTTGGGCGCGGGTGCGGTACTGAACGACATGGAATAGACCGTAGTGATATAGAACAGCGTATAGGTCGCCAGCATGATAAAGGTGCCGAGCACGGTGGCCTTCAGGTGGCGGCTGAGCAGAGTGCCGAGCGGTATCTTAACCTGCTTACCCTCTTTGGCGACTTTAGCAAACACCGGCGTTTCATGAAGCGAAACCCGCACATACAGGCCAATCAGCACCAGCACCGCCGAGAAGATAAACGGAATACGCCAGCCCCAGCTCATGAACTGTTCGTCGCTCAGCAGCCAGGAGAGTAGCAGGAAGGTGCCGTTGGCAAAGAAGAAGCCGATAGGCGCACCAAGCTGCGGGAAAGAACCGTACAGCGCGCGTTTGTGTGCCGGGGCGTTTTCGGTTGCAAGCAATGCTGCGCCGCCCCATTCGCCGCCCAGCCCCAGCCCCTGGCCGAAGCGGGCCAGCGCCAGCAGCACCGGCGCCATAATCCCGATGGTTTCATAGCCTGGCAGCAGGCCAATCACCACGGTGGAAATGCCCATGGTCAGCAGCGAGGCGACCAGCGTGACTTTACGCCCCACCCGGTCACCGAAGTGGCCAAACAGCGCCGAGCCGACCGGCCGGGCGATGAAGGCGATGGCGAACGTCGCCAGCGACTGTAGCGTGGCAGCGGTGGCATCCCCCTGGGGAAAGAAAATATGGGGGAAGACGATGACCGCCGCGGTGGCGTAGATGTAAAAATCGAAGAATTCGATGGCGGTCCCGATAAGTGACGCGACCACCACTTTACTGCGTGAGTTAACGGGCGTTTGTTGTTCGGTATCGATAGCTGTGGCGATTGATGCTTGCATAAGTTTTTATGATTTTTAGACTGACGAAAGGCCATATTAGGCATAGCAAAAGTGACATTTCAACGCGGCGCCAAAGCCGCTCACGGGTAAAAAAGCGGCGAAAAGTGGATAATTTGTGCCCTGAGTAAGCTGGTTGCTGGTTGTTCTGAGTCTGGTGAAATATGCAGTGGATAAAACTGGTTTTCAGTTAAAAAAAAGTTAACGAATGGATTGTTGCTCTGGTGTCAGGTTCGCGCCGCATGGGGCGGCGCGAAAAGAGGGTCTATCTGGGGCGCTTGCCCGGCATCGGTTTATCGTCCTTAAACTGGGCGGTGGCGATCCAGGCGGCGCAGAACAGGATCAGACGCGCGAAAAAGTAGAAGAAGGCCATCAGCCCCAGCACCGAACCGAAGGCGGCGCCAGAAGGGGATTTTACCAGTGCTGGCAGGGTCCAGGTCATCACGATCTTAATCACCTCGAAGCCGACGGCGGCGATAAGCGTACCGCGAATCAGCGCTTTCTTGCGCGGGCGGTGGCGCGGCAGGCGCCAGAAGATCCAGAAGAACAGCAGATAATTAGCGAAAATCGAAATCGCCAGGCCGATCAACCGCCAGGCGGGCTTCAGCCAGGTCAGCTCGTCCAGATGTAGCAGGCTGATAATGAGCGCCTGTGCCGATCCCGCGATCGAGGTGATAGACAGAGTGACCACCAGCGCCACCAGCAGACCAATCAGCGCTACAAAGTCGCGCAGGTATTTAACCCAGAACTTCTCTTTGTCCTGAGGCGCGCGCTCCCAGACTTCCCGGGACTGGGCGCGAACCGCTTCCCGCAGATTGCCCATCCAGTTAATACCGGAGTAGAGCGCGATCAGCAGACCGACCAACCCGACCGTGGTGCGCTGCTGAACGGCGGTATTGATGGTGTTCTTTAGCGTCATCGCCAGGGTTGGATCGCTGACGTTGGCCAGAATTTTCGCAAAGATATCCTGTAGCAGGGTAGGATGCGACGCCAGCACATAACCTCCTGCGGCGAAGCTGACCATCAGAATCGGAATCAGCGATAAAAACGAAAAGTAGGTGATCGCCGCGCCAAACTGATTACCAAGCCGGTCATTAAAACGCTCGGCGGCGCGCAGCAAGTGCGCGATAAATGGGTTACGTTCGATACGCTTTACGGTATGGGTGACGCTTTCCAGCGCGTTTGCCGCTTTTCCCTCATTCTCATCGGCATTCTGGTTTTTTGGCGATTCCTGATCCAGTTTCACTACCGGATCGTAATCCAGATCCCGGGTTGGGCGCTTATGATTATCCTCGGTACTCATTGATTCCGTCGTCCTTTTTAACTTTATGCCTGTGATGTTAAGGAAATTATAGCTGCGACGCTAATCGACATACTCTTTCATTATCTCGCTGAGCCAGGCCATAAACAGATGCACCCGGCGCGACAGGTTGCGGCGGTGCGGCCAGATAAGGGAGACCGGCATGGGGCGGGCCCGGTACTGGGGCAGGATCTCCACCAGCTTTCCGCTGCGTAGCGCTTCACGCACGCCGACCCGCGGCGCCTGAATAATGCCTAATCCCGCAAGACAGGCGGCATGATAACTTTCGGTACTGTTTACCGTGACCACGCCGCCGGTTTTTATCCACTGGCTTTGGCCGTCGTGCCAGATCTCAAAGCCCTGGGGGCGAATGCCCATGGTGGGCACATAGTGAACCAGCGCGTGAGAGGCTAAATCTGCCGGACTTTCCGGCCAGCCGAAGCGCGTCAGATAGTCGGGGCTGGCGCAGTTCAGCACGGTAAGCTGTCCAAGCGACTTGGCGACCAGGCCGGAGTCGCTCAGCTCCCCGATGCGCACCACGCAGTCGAACCCCTCCTGAATCACATCCACCAGCCTGTCGCTGCTGCTTAGCTCCAGCTCAATGCCGGGGTGCTGCTGTAAAAAGGCGGGCAGCCGGGGGAGCACCATTTTCGTCGCCACCGGCACCGGCATATCAACCCGCAGGCGACCGCTGATACTGGCCGGATCGCGCTGGAACAGCGTATCCAGTTCGTCGAGGTTCGCCAGCAGATCCCGGGCCCGCTCATAGTAGACCATGCCATCCTGGGTGAGCTGCACCCGCCGGGTCGTGCGGTGAAGCAGCCGGGTGCCCAGTTCATCTTCCAGCGCCTGAATCTGGCGTGAAACGCTGCCCCTGGGCAGGCTCAGGCTTTCCGCCGCCCGGGAAAAACTGGCCAGTTCCGCTACTCTCACAAAGAGCTGCATTGCGTGTATTTTGTCCATACCAAAGTCTTATTGTTGTTGTAATTGAAACAGTGAAGCGTATTTAAACCTGTTTATTGTTTTACTAGCAGCTAATAAGCTTAATCTCAACATTAATAGCAGTGAATGAGGTGAATGATGACGCAGACTATCGCATTAGTGACCGGTGGAAGCCGGGGTTTGGGGCGAAATGCCGTGATGAAGCTGGCGCAGCGCGGCGTGGATACCATCTTCACATATCGCAGCCAGCGCCAGGAAGCGGAAGAAGTTGTCAGTATCGTTGCCGCCATGGGCCAGCAGGCGGTAGCGATACCGCTGGACGTGGCTGACTGTGGCGTATTTGCTGGGTTTGGCGACGAGGTGGCGAGACAGCTGCGTGAACGTTGGGCGCGTGAAAACTTCGACTATCTGGTGAATAATGCGGGGTTCGGAGAGGATGCCGATTACGCTGAAGCCAGCGAAGCGCTGTTTGACAGGATGCTGAACGTACACTTTAAGGGGCCATTTTTCCTGACTCAGCAACTGCTGCCGCTCATTAAGGACGGTGGCCGTATACTGAACGTCTCCAGTGGCTTGACCCGCTTTGTGCATAGCGGTAAGGCGACTTACGCCGCCATGAAAGGGGCGATGGAGGTATTGACCCGCTATCAGGCCCAGGAGTTGGGCAGCCGCGGTATTTCCGTCAATATTATTGCGCCAGGCGCGATTGCTACCGATTTTGGCGGCGGCGTAGTGCGTGACAATCCCCAGGTCAACCAGGCCATTTCTGCCATTACGGCACTGGGGCGCCCGGGTCTGCCGGACGATATCGGCGACGCTATCGCGGCGTTATTGAGCGATGACCTGGCCTGGATGAACGGCCAGCGCATCGAGGTATCGGGCGGGATGCATCTGTAATTCAGGGGGCTTTGCCCCTGCCATTACGGTTTTTCCAGATAGCTGACCCGTAGCCGGAAGGGTTCCTGTTTTTTATCCAGCGCGCCGGTCACAATTACCTGGTCCGTGGCGGCAATGGACGCGTCGCCCAACACCGTGCCGGGAATCACCGCGTTCAGGGTTCCGCTGTCGTCACGTAGCCGGTAGATATCTTCCCCCAGCTTTTGTTCCAGTACGCCCTGAATCTTCACCGAAGCGCCGTCCTCCATTTGCTTCGCTCGGGCGATGGTGGTTCTGTGGGCCTCCTGCTCAGCCGCCGCCTGCGGTGCGTTGTCGCTAAGCTGGTGGGGCGTCGGCGCGCCCGGGGCCGCTATGGACCAGAACAGCGCGACGGGCGCGGCAATCAGTATTCGCTTGTTCATTGCTCACTCCTGCCAGAGGGTCTGCCTGTAAGCCTGGCACAGGCGGGCGCCGTCTGCTAACGCCAGTGGCTAACATCCTCACGACTCAGTCCCAGGTCGCGCAATTGTTCGTCATTCATGGCGGACAGTATCCGACGTGTACGACGCAGCTCCCACCAGCGCTTCAGCCAGCGCGCCACCAGAACAAAGCCGATAAAGGGGTTAGAGTGTCTGTTTTCGTGGAATTCCATACGCGCCTCCTCATCTGAATGAGCCACCAGTTTGCGCGTCGTAGCTGAAACCATACAGATTCAGAAATTACTTTTATTTAACATACAGAAGCGGTAAAAATGTGAACTGTACCGTTTTCAAACGGGCAATCTGTACCGATCGCGGGCGTATTGGGGATTTATCAGGGGATACAGAATGACGCGCTATGAACATCTGGCCCGGCTGCTGGCCGAACGTATTGAGCAGGGGCTTTATCAAAGCGGCGAGCGGCTGCCGTCGGTGCGTAGCCTCAGTAGCGAGCACGGCGTCAGTATCAGCACCGTCCAGCAGGCGTACAATCATCTGGAGGATCGCGGTCTTATCCAGCCCCGGCCGCGCTCCGGCTATTTTGTGGCGCCGCGGCGCGCGCAGCCGCCATTGCCGCGCCTGACCCAACCGGTACAGCGTCCGGTGGAAGTCACCCACTGGGATGCGATTCGCGAACTGCTCGACGCCCGTCATTCACCTGAGATGATCGCCCTTGGGGGCGGCACGCCGGATCTGACTCAGCCCACCATTCGCCCGCTGTGGCGCGAAATGCAGCGCATCATCCAGCATGAAGAAACATGCCTGTCCGGTTACGACGATATGGCCGGCACCCTGGCGTTGCGTCAGCAGGTGGCCCGCCTGATGCTGGATGGCGGCAGCGCGCTCACTACGGATGACATCGTGATTACGAGCGGCTGCCAGGAGGCGATATCCGTGGCTGTGCGGGCTATCTGTCAGCCTGGCGATGTGGTGGCGGTGGAGTCGCCGTCGTTTCACGGTACCATGCAGATCCTGCGTGGGTACGGCGTTAAGGTGCTGGAGGTCCCCACGGATTCTCAGTCCGGCATTAGCCTGGAAGCGCTGGAGATGGCGCTGGAGCAGTGGCCGGTAAAGGCGGTGATTCTGGTTGCCAGTTGTAATAATCCCCAGGGCTTTATTATGCCGCCAGCGCGTAAGCAGGCGCTGCTAAGCCTGGCGCGTCGCTTTGATATCGCGATTATCGAAGACGATGTTTACGGTGAACTGGCTTTCAGCTATCCGCGGCCGGAAACTATCAAGTCGCTGGATCATGAAGGGCGCGTGGTGCTGTGCAGTTCGTTTTCCAAGACCCTGGCGCCAGGCCTGCGGGTCGGGTGGATAGTGCCGGGCCGCTGGCGGGACAGAGTGCTGCACATGAAGTATATCGGCACCGGCAGCACCGCGGTGGTGACCCAACTGGCGGTGGCTGCGTTTATCCGCAACGGACACTATCATCGCCACCTGCGGCGCCTGCGCCAGCACTATCAGCGCAACTATGAGGATTTTCGCTGTCGTATTCGTAGCGACTTCCCTTGCGGCGTCTGCGTCAGCCGCCCGCAGGGTGGTTTTCTGATGTGGCTGGAGTTGCCGGAAAGCCTGGATAGCGTCTGCATCAGCCGCGAGCTGCGGGCGCAGCAGGTGCAAATCGCGCCGGGGACCATCTTTTCGGCCTCCGGCAAGTACCGCAACTGCCTGCGCCTAAACTACGCCAGCGCCTTTAATGAGCAGACCGCTCGTGCGCTGCGCCTGATTGGCAACGTTATTGCGCATCACCTGGCGGCGCAGGCTGGCGCTTAATCTTACCGGTTTGGCTGCGCGGGGGCGATGGCGACCCCGTTATTGCGAAAACCGCTCAGCCAGTAGTGATTGCCGGTCTGGATAATGCCTGTGCTGGCTCTGATGCCCTTAAAGTGCGTGGCGGGGATCAGGGTGGCGGGTTTCATGGTTTTAGGATCGACCCGGGCGGCCTCCTGGCTGATGTCGTTACAGCTTTCTTTGCGGCCCACTACGCAGTCCAGCAGGGAGTTGCCAGAGGCTGACTGCCCGCCAGCGTATAGCTGCTTGCCGTCCGGCGACCAGCTCAGATTATCGGGATGAAAATCGAGAGGGATCTTCAGGATCTGCGGCTGGCTGCCGCCATTGGTAATGCGGGCGATGTACTGGCCTGCCCAGGCGGCCACCCAGACATTTTTTTCATCCGCAGAGGTGACAATGCCGCTGGGACCGGAAAGCTGTTCCGTGCCCGGCATCTTGTTCAGCCCCTTTTGCGGGCTCCAGGTATAGAGCGCGCCGGAAGGCTGCCCCGCTTCCAGCTTGCGGGTGCGCCAGGGGTCATCGTCATTCCAGGGGCTGCTGATAATCAGGCGATTATCGCTCAGTCCGGCCACCGAACTGAAACGGACGCTTTCCGGGCTGATGACGCAGCCTTGCCAGCTCAGGGTCGGGCGGCCATTTTTATCGGGCGAAACAGAAAAGGCTTCAACGGATTCACGCTCGCCGTGGTTAACGATATACAGCCGGTTATCCTCACGGTAGTAGTCCATGCGTTCGGGAGAGAGGGTGGCAAAATTGGGGGCGCCGGGACAGTGGGGAAAGGCTTTTGGATCAGGCTTCACGGCGATATGTTCTGGATCGATACGCTGTGGTTTGCCATTGGCAATGCTGAACAGCCAGAGGCCACCGGTTTTTTCGCCGTCAGACAGGCTGCTGCCGATAATCCAGTCGCCGTTAAGCTGCACCAGATCTTCGATATTGCTCACCTGCTGAATCACCCTGGCCTGTTTAATATCCGGCGGTGCGGCGGCAAACGCGCCGGTGGCGATGAGCGCCGTCGCCAGCGTTATCGCCTTATGGTTGTACATACTGCCTCCTCCCCCTAATTTTGCGCCTTCTATTAGGATAGGGAGAGCGAGGCGCGGGCGCCACCCCGTAAAGACCAGGTTTTTTCAGGCCCGGGCCTGGCGATACTCGCGCCAGCAGGCATAACCGCACGCCAGCGTGGTTAACAGTACCGTCAGGACATGAACCGACCAAAGCCGTACCGCCAGGCGGAATAGCAGATCGCTGAGGGTCTCAGACCAGGGCGGCGCCAGACCAAAGCGAGTGATGACGATACCCGCGATGATTGCCAGCGCAAACTGGCACAGTAGCCAGGCGACGGGGGGCAGTACCAGCCAGGGCCACAGCGCGCTCTGCCCCCGGTGCGCCAACGCCATAAAGCATAACAGCGGCATCAGCGCTGGCAGAGCCGTGACCAGCCAGCCGATCGCCATCTGCGATACCGGAATACCGTACTGATGCATAAGCTGCACCGACAGTACCAGATCGGCAGGTAACGTTCGGTACAGCAATATAAAGCAGAGTCCGCCCCAGATCGGGGCAACAGAGGTTTGGCGCGCTATCGGCATGCGTGTTCCTTCGCGATCGTGATTGCCTGAAATTAGCATAAGCGACCAGAACGGGAGCGGGAAGATTCGCAGGACATTCCCGTTTTTTCGTAGCGGGTTGTCATCGCAGCGTCATATTGTGATCTTAACCTCATTTTTTATATTAATCATTTGTCAGTTCTACGCGGGTAGATAATGCTAAACGCCATAAAAACAGAAAGTCTACGCGAGTAGATATTGCATTTGTACAATTCGTCATTCCTGTTAGACAACACCAGGGAGCTTCGCTATGAGTATTGATACCACCGGCGTATCTTCTGCCGATGCGCCGCATGCGGCGCAGGAGCGGTTGGCCACGGAAGAAGGGCGGCGAGATTTTCGGCGCGCGACCTTCTCCTGCTGGTTAGGCACCACCATGGAATACGCGGACTTCGCGCTCTATGGCCTGGCCGCTGGCATCATTTTTGGCGATGTCTTCTTTCCGGAGGCAACGCCAGTAATGGCGTTGCTCTCCAGTTTTGCCGCCTGGTCGGTGGGCTTTATCGCCCGCCCCATCGGCGCACTGTTATTCGGCTGGATAGGCGACCGCCATGGTCGCAAGGTAGTGATGGTGGCGACCATTGCGCTGATGGGGCTATCCACCACCCTTATTGGCCTGATTCCCGGTTACAACTCAATCGGCGTCTGGGCGCCCGTCTGTCTGGTTATTCTACGTTTTTCTCAGGGGCTTGGCGCTGGCGCCGAGCTTTCTGGTGGCACGGTGATGCTGGGCGAATACGCGCCGGTTAAACGGCGCGGCCTGGTCTCTTCCATTATCGCGTTGGGCTCCAACAGCGGCACGTTGCTGGCCTCGTTAGTGTGGCTGTTGGTGCTTCAGCTCGATAAAGAGAGCCTGATGAGCTGGGGCTGGCGTATTCCTTTTCTGGGCAGCATGCTGATTGCGGTGGCCGCGCTGATTATTCGCCGCCATATTCGCGAAACGCCGGTATTTGAACGGCAGAAGGCGCTACTGGAAGCCGAACGTCAGGAAGCCATGGCGCGCGGTCTGGCGCAGCAAAGTCAGGATACGCGCAGCTTCTGGCGCCGTACCCGGGCTTTCTGGACCATGGTGGGCCTGCGCATTGGCGAAAACGGCCCTTCTTATCTGGCTCAGGGCTTTATTATTGGCTATGTGGCGAAGGTGCTGGCGGTGGATAAATCCGTGCCCACCACGGCGGTGTTTATCGCTTCGCTGCTGGGCTTTGCGATTATTCCTCTGGCGGGTTGGCTTTCCGACCGCTTCGGGCGACGCATTACCTATCGCTGGTTCTGCCTGCTGCTGATCCTCTACGCCTTCCCGGCCTTTATGATGCTGGATTCCCGTGAACCCTGGGTGGTGATTTCAACGATTGTGGTGGGCATGGGGCTGGCGTCGCTTGGGATCTTCGGCGTACAGGCGGCCTGGGGGGTTGAGCTGTTCGGCGTCACTAACCGTTACACCAAAATGGCCTTTGCCAAAGAGCTGGGCTCCATTCTTTCCGGTGGTACCGCACCGCTGGTGGCCGCCGCGCTGCTCTCATGGGCGGGACACTGGTGGCCGATCGCGACCTATTTTGCCCTGATGGCGGCAATCGGGTTTGTGACGACCTTCTTTGCGCCGGAAACCCGGGGGCGTGACCTGAATCTGCCGGAAGATGCGATTTAAAACCCCCTGTCCGATAAAGGGATTTTTGCGGCGCAAACCGCTATGCTGTTGGACTGCAATTTTGCTCTGAATCAGGCAGGTATGTTGTGAGCTCATCCCGTTCCCGGCGCGTGACGCGCACCGATGTCGCTCGTGAGGCAGGGACCTCGGTGGCGGTTGTCAGCTATGTTATCAATAACGGCCCGCGCCCGGTGGCGCCAGCAACCCGGCAACGGGTACTGGCGGCGATAGAAAAGACCGGTTACCGACCGAATGGCGTGGCGCGCGCGCTGGCATCCGGCTCTACTCAGACCTACGGTCTGGTAGTACCGAATATCGCCAATCCCTTTATCTCTTCGATGGCTCACGCGCTGCAGCAGGAAGCCTTTGCCGACGGTAAGGTATTGCTACTGGGGGATGCCGGTGACGATCGCCTGCGGGAACGCGAGCTTATCAACAACCTGTTGCACCGCCAGGTGGATGGACTGATTTATACCAGCGTCGACCGCCATCCCTGTATTGATGTGATTCAGGCCAGCGGCACGCCCTGTGTGATGATCGACAGGATCGAGCCCGGGTTAAACGTCAGTTCGATTCAGGTCAACGAACAGCAGGCGGCTTATCAGGCCACCCGCCACCTGGTGGCGCACGGCTACCGGGAGGTCGCCATTATCTGTGGACCCATGGCGATGCTGAATACGCAGGATCGCCTGTGCGGCTGGCGTCAGGCGCTGGATGAAGACTCCCTGGCGGTGAACGAGCGCTGGATTTTTTCCACCGATTACACCCGCGCTGGCGGCTATGAAGCGACCCGGCGCATGCTGGCAGGGCCGTTGCCGCGCGCGCTGTTCGCCACCAATGAGCAACAGGCGTTTGGTTGCCTGAGAGCGCTGGCGGAACAGGGGCTGAAAGTCCCGGAAGATGTGGCGCTGGTCTGTTTTAATGCCACGCAGGAGTCATATTACAGCGTGCCGTCGCTGACTGCGGTGCGCCAGCCGGTGGTCCAAATGGCGCAGGCGGCTATCGCGATGTTACGGGAGTGGGACGGTACGGCGCATCGTCTGGAGTTCGATTTTGAGTTGCAGCCTGGGGAGTCCTGCGGTTGTCGGCCGTCGGGAACCCCCGATAACTGAAGTGAGTATATGCGTGTAATTATTGACTGCGATCCCGGCAATGGCGTACCGGGCGCTAACGTAGACGACGGCCTGGCGCTGGCGCTGGCGCTGAGCGCGCCGCAGATAAGCCTGGAACTGATCACCACCGTGGCAGGTAATACCGCCAGTGAGGTGGGCTATCGTGTAGCCTGCGATCTGGTGAGCCGCCTGGGGGCCAGTGTTCCGGTCCGGCGCGGCGCTTCCCGGGCGCTGATGGAGCCGCCGGAGCCCTGGCGGGCGCGGCTGGATGGCGCGGTCGATAGTTACGGGTTACGCGAGTTGTGGCGCGATACGCCGTCGCCTGCGACTGTACCGAAATCAGCGCCGCTGGCGCCCTACGCCATGGGCGAGCTGATTTGTCAGCACCCCGGTGAAATCACGCTGATCGCCATTGGTCCGCTAACCAATATTGCGTTGGCGCTGCGCCTGTTTCCCGACATGGCGCAGGCGGTCAGGCGGATTGTGATTATGGGGGGCGTTTTCCATGTCCCTGGCTATCTGAAAGATACCAACTTCGGCCTGGATCCTGAGGCGGCGCACATGGTGCTGACCAGCGGAGCGCCCATTACCCTGGTGCCGATGGATGTGACGACCCGTACCCAGATGGTGCATGCCGATCTCGACAGGCTGGCCGCGGTGGAAAATCCCTGTACCCGCTATCTGGCGCAAACCCTGCGTCCGTGGCTCGACTATTCCATGAAGACCCGCGGTCTGCCGGGTTGCTGGATCCACGATGCTTTAACCGTCGCCTGGCTGCTGGAGCCTGGATTGTGTGATAGCGAACAGGCGTATCTGGATGTGGCGCTGGAAGGCGTGGCGCGCGGCATGACCTGCCGCCGTAGCGCGCTTAAGCTGGATGTCGGCGTTGCGCCTCCCGCTGGCGCGCCGGTGCAGATCCTGACCACGGTGGATAATGTGCGGTTGCTGGCGCTGCTTGAGCGTTATTTGCAGGGAGGCGCCGCTCCCTGAAAGCGTTATGTCAGTTTAAGCTGCATAAACAGATCGCAGCCGCCATGGCCGGTGTTCCCCTGTGGGGTTTCAAGATATTCAAAGCCGAACTTTTCGTATAGCTGCACGGCGCTTTGTAGTTCGCTCAGCGTTTCCAGGTAGCAATAGTCGTAGCCAAGACGGCGGGCTTCCTGGAGCGACAGGGCGATCAGGCGTCGCCCCAGACCAGTTCCCAGCGCATTGGCGCTCAGAAACAGCTTCTGCATTTCACAGGTTTTTTCTGCGGACCCGGCCAGCGGCGCGATCCCCACGCCGCCCAATACCCGTCTGTTTGCTCTGGCGACCCAGTAGCGACTACCCGGCTGCTGGTAAGTCTGGTACAGATTATTCAGCTCGGGATCGTGCAGGCTAACGCCTTCCAGGTGATCGACTTTATTATCCCGAAAGCTCTGACGAATAATTTCTGCCATCGCACCGTTATCGTCCGGTGCGATCTCCGTGATGACAATCTCCTGTTCCCGTTGGCTGCGGGCGTTTTTCAGCGCGCTGTTCAGACCCTGAATCGCCCGCGAGAAATCGCGACATTCGCGTTCGGAAGCCAGCTCAAGCGCCTGATCGATAAAGCGATTGGCGTTCTCTTCAATCTGTGCCAGCAGCGACGTCCCCTGGGGCGTAAGGCAGAAAGTGGAAGCCCGGCCGTCCTGGCTATCCTGACGGCGTTCCAGTAGCGCATTTTCCGTCATTCCCCGAATCGTCCGGCTGATACTGGCCTTTTCACAGCCCAGTTTTCTGGCAAGCTCTGTCACGCCAAGAGGGGCCTTATCGAGTTCAATCAGGATATGGCTTTGCAGCGGCGACAGACCGGTGCCGCTACTTTTCCGACTTAACATGCCTAATTCCCTGACCAGTTCGCGCAGGGAGGCCCTGAATGTCTGTATCTGGCTAAGATCCATAGAAAGCTCCTGAATGGGGAGGGGATAACGACAAAAAAGTTATCACTGTTAACTGAATGTCGGGAGTATAGCCAGGAATGTTATCTGTGTTAACTATTTTTATGTTCCGGCGACCCGGGCGGGACGCCGGTGTCCATTATCGGGGAATAACGGCAATGGCATTATTTTTGAAGCTACTCAGCCAGTACTCTCCGTTGGCCAGAATAGCGCCGGTACCGGCATTCATCCCCGGAATTGGGGTAGCGGAAAGTAATGGAGTGGTCTTCATGGTGGCGGGATTGAGCACATCGAGCCGCTGGTTGATGCCAGGGCAGACCGGCGCCGAATCTTCCAGGCAGGCAAAGAGGGTATCCAGGCTGGTAGCCTGACCGCCGGCGATGATTTGCCTGCCGTCCGGCGACCAGCGCAGATTGTCCGGGTGGTAATCCACCGCCGTTTTGTGTACCCGCGGCGCGCTGCCGTTGGTATCGATACGGACCAGCGCTTTTTCGGCCCAGGCGGCTATCCATACCCTTTTGCCATCCCGGGTCGCCAGCACGCCATTAGGGCCGGAGAGCGACTCACTGCCTTTTACAGGCTGAAACCCTTCTTGCGGACTCCAGCGGTACAGTCCGCCTACCGGTTTCCCTGCGTTGAGCTTCGGGTTACGCTGTGCGTCGGTGGGATCCCACAGGCTGCTGATAATCATCTGATTATCGGATAATCCGGCGACGGCGTCGAACCAGGCGTTATGCGGCGCCACCACGCAGCCCTGCCAGCTCAGGGTCGGTCTGGCGTTGTTTTCGGCGCTAATGGCAAACACTTCCACCGACTCGCGACCACCGTGGTTGACGATATACAGACGACCCGCGTCCCGGTAATAGTCCAGCCCGTGGGTGGAGAGCCGGGCGAAGTTCGGCGCGCCAGGGCAGTCAGGGAAGACCGCTTTATCCGGCGTTACCCTGACCTGACGCCAGTCCACTTTCTGCGGTTTACGATCGTGAATATTGAACAGATACAGCCCTGTCGGCTTATTTTCGATGGAAAAACTGCTGCCGATAATCCAGTTATCGTTAATCTGGACCAGGTCCTCAACGTTAATGGCGTTGCGGATTATTTGCGCCTTACCGGCATCCAGCGGTTCACTGGCTGCCCTTGCTGTTGTGCTCAGGAGCAGCGCGGACAGCGCAGCACTGGTGGTACCCTTGCATGTTTTCATTGTCGTCTCCTGTTCTTTTTGGCTTATTAAGCTTAGTGAACGGAGCGGGGGAGGTTTCCTGAATAAAAAAACGCGCCCCCGAAGGTGCGCGTTGTTGATAGCGGTGCAGGCGCGTTAGCGCATGGTCACAAACTCTTCCGCCGCAGTGGGATGAATGGCGACGGTGTTGTCGAAGTCCTGCTTGGTGGCGCCCATCTTCAGCGCGACGGCGAAGCCCTGCAGCATTTCGTCCATACCGAAGCCGATACCGTGAATGCCGACAATCCTCTCTTCCGGCCCCACGCAGACCAGCTTCATACGGCACGGCTGGCGGTGACTGGTGACCGCGGTATACATGGCGGTGAACGAGGATTTATAGACCTTCACCGCGTCGTCGCCATACTGTTCGCGGGTCTGGGGTTCAGTCAGCCCAACGGTGCCGATTGGCGGATGGCTGAAGACCACGGTGGGTACATTGCTGTAGTCCAGGTGCTCTTCCGGCTTATTGTTAAACAGCCGTTCAGACAGGCGACGCCCGGCGGCGACGGCGACCGGCGTCAGTTCGATATGGCCGGTGTTGTCGCCCACGGCGTAAATGCCATCAACATTGGTATTCTGGTATTTATCGACGACGATGTAGCCTTTTTCGTCAGTTTTCACACCGGTTACCGCCAGGTTAATGTTGTCGTTGGCAGGTTCGCGACCGATGGCCCAGATCAGGGTATCGACGGTGAGAGTACGCCCATCTTCCAGCGTCAGGGTCAGACTGCCGTCGCCGTTTTTCTCTACCGATTTCGGCACCGCGTGGGTGTGCAGGTTGGGTCCTTCGGCCTCCATCACTTCCACCAGGGTTTCCACCAGTAGCGGATCGAAGCTGCGCAGCGGCGCATGCTTACGCACCAACAGGTGGGTTTCCGCCCCCAGTCCGTTAATCACGCCAGCCAGCTCTACGGCGATATAGCCCGCGCCGACCACCGCAACGCGCTGTGGAAGCTCAGACAGTTCAAAGAAGCCGTCGGAATCGATGCCGTATTCGGCCCCCGGAATGGCCGGATGGCTCGGGCGACCGCCGGTGGCAATCAGAATATGGTCTGCGCTGATGGTTTCGTCATTAACGATGACGGTGTGGGCATCAACAAAGCGGGCGAAACCGTGGATCACATCCACCTTATTCTTGCCCAACACGTTGTCGTAGGAAGTGTGGATGCGGTCGATATAGGCGCTACGGCTGGCGACCAGCTTCTGCCAGTCCAGTTTATTCAGGGTGGCGTCAAAGCCGTAGTCCGGGCCGTACAGGCGAATCGCTTCGGCGATCTGCGCCGCATGCCACATCACTTTCTTCGGTACGCAGCCTACGTTCACACAGGTGCCACCCAGTTCCTTTGCTTCGATCAGCGCGCATTTTTTACCGTACATGGCGGCGCGGTTGATGGAAGCGATGCCGCCGCTGCCGCCACCGATGGCGATATAGTCGTAATGTTTAGTCATGGCCGTTACCTTGTGTGAATCTGGAGGTTAAATTGTAGCGAGCGATGTGAGATCGCATACAGCTATTGCTGTGATTGGCCGTTATTCCGGCACAATCCATTCCAGCCTGGTGTGTCCGATGCCTTCGGGAACCAGTCTGGCGTGGAGCCAGGGCAGTAGCTCTGCCATCTGCTGCTCCAGCTTCCAGGGCGGATTAATCACAATCATCCCCGATGCGCTCATCCCGCGCTGGTCGCTGTCCGGGCGGACCGCCAGTTCGATCTGCAGAATGCGGCGGATGCCGGTCTCCTCCAGCTCGTGAATCATGCGTTTTATCTGCTGGCGCAGCACCACCGGATACCAGAGCGCGTAAACGCCGGTGGCAAAACGTTTATAGCCATCGCTAATGCCCTGGACCACCGCCTGGTAGTCGGTCTTAATTTCATAGGGCGGGTCGATAAGAATCAGCCCGCGTCGGGAAACTGGCGGCAGTTTGGCTTTGAGCTGCTGGTAGCCGTCGCCGCGGCTGACCATGGCGCGCTTATCTTTGCTGAATTCGCCGCGCAGCAGCGGGTAGTCGCTGGGGTGCAGTTCGGTCAGTTGCAGTTTGTCCTGAGGGCGCAGCAGATGGCGGGCGATCAGCGGCGAGCCGGGGTAGTAGCGCAACTGGCCGCCGGGGTTAAAGGCTTTTACCGCGTCCAGGTATGGGGTCAGCGTTTCGGGAATGTCGTCGCACTGCCAGAGGCGGGCGATTCCTTCCAGGTATTCTCCGGTACGCTCGGCATGTTCGCCAGAAAGCTGATAACGCCCGGCGCCAGCGTGGGTGTCCAGGTAAAGAAAGGGTTTCTCTTTCTCTTTTAGCGCCTCGATAATCAGGCTCTGGACGGTGTGTTTTAAAACGTCGGCATGGTTGCCGGCGTGAAAGCTGTGGCGATAACTGAGCATTGCCTGATGATTCCTGAGGGGTAAATGGCTAATCCCGCCAGTATATCGTAAAGCGGCGGCTTCCGGGATGGCATTGAAATTCCGCTGCTTCACCCCCATGCTTAATCGTATTGCGCCGTGAGATGCGTTTAACGAACAACAATTCAGGACCGAGCTTATGACAAATCCATTATTGACCCCGTTTGCCCTGCCGCCGTTTTCCAGTATCCAGCCCGAACATGTGGTGCCCGCCGTCAGCGAGGCGCTGAAGGCCTGTAAGGAGAAAGTGGAAAGCGTGGTGGCGCAGGGGGGGCCGTATAGCTGGGATAACCTCTGTCAGCCGCTGGCGGAAGTGGACGATCGTCTGGGGCGGATCTTCTCGCCGATAAGCCACCTGAACTCGGTTAAAAACAGCCCCGAGCTGCGTGCTGCCTACGAACAGACTTTGCCGCTGCTGTCCGAATACAGCACCTGGGTTGGTCAGCATGAGGGGCTGTATCAGGCATATCGCAACCTGCGCGATGGTGAAAATTACCCGCAGCTGGATGTGGCTCAGAAGAAGGCGGTGGATAATGCGCTGCGCGACTTCGAACTGTCTGGCATCGGTCTGGAAAAAGAGAAACAACAGCGCTATGGCGAAATCGCCGCCCGCCTGTCGGAACTGGGCTCCGCCTACAGCAATAACGTGCTGGACGCTACCATGGGCTGGACCAAACTGATTACCGACGAAGCTGAGCTGGCCGGTATGCCGGAAAGCGCCATGGCCGCCGCCCGCGCTCAGGCCGAGGCCAAAGAGCAGGAAGGCTGGCTGCTGACCCTGGATATTCCGAGCTATCTCCCGGTAATGACCTATTGCGATAACCAGGCCCTGCGTGAAGAGATGTACCGCGCTTACAGCACCCGTGCTTCCGATCAGGGACCGAACGCCGGTAAATGGGATAACACGCCTGTCATGAATGAGATCCTGGCGCTGCGTCATGAACTGGCGCAACTGCTGGGCTTTGGCAGCTACGCCGAGAAATCTCTGGCCACAAAAATGGCGGAAAACACCGCTCAGGTGCTGGAGTTCCTGACTGACCTTGCGAAGCGCGCTCGTCCCCAGGGTGAAGAAGAGCTGGCCCAGCTTCGCGCTTTTGCGAAGCAGGAGCACGGGGTGGACGAACTTCAGCCCTGGGATATCACTTACTACAGCGAAAAGCAGAAGCAGCATCTTTACAGCATCAGCGACGAACAACTGCGCCCTTACTTCCCTGAGCAGCGTGTGATCAACGGCCTGTTCGAGGTGGTTAACCGTATTTACGGCATTACGGCGAAGGAGCGTAAGGATGTGGATGTCTGGCATCCGGATGTACGTTTCTTCGAACTGTATGATGACAGTAACGCGCTGCGCGGCAGCTTCTATCTGGATCTCTACGCCCGCGAACACAAGCGCGGCGGCGCCTGGATGGACGACTGCGTAGGGCAGATGCGTATGGCCGACGGCAGCCTGCAAAAGCCGGTGGCTTATCTGACCTGTAACTTTAATCGCCCGGTTAACGGTAAACCGGCGCTATTCACCCACGATGAAGTGACCACCCTGTTCCACGAATTTGGTCACGGCCTGCACCATATGCTGACCCGCATTGAAGCGGCGGGTGTGACCGGCATCAGCGGGGTGCCGTGGGATGCGGTCGAGCTGCCGAGCCAGTTTATGGAAAACTGGTGCTGGGAACCGGAAGCGCTGGCGTTTATCTCCGGCCATTATGAGACCGGCGAGCCGCTGCCTCAGGCGCTGCTGGACAAAATGCTGGCGGCGAAGAACTACAACGCGGCGATGTTTATTCTGCGTCAGCTGGAGTTCGGCCTGTTCGACTTCCGTCTGCATGCGGAGTTTAACCCCGAGCAGGGCGCGAAGGTGCTGGAAACTCTGCGCGAGATTAAAAAGCAGGTGGCCGTGGTGCCTGGTCCCGAGTGGGGCCGTTTCCCGCACGCTTTCAGCCATATCTTTGCCGGTGGTTATGCGGCGGGTTACTACAGCTACCTGTGGGCCGACGTACTGGCGGCAGATGCATACTCTCGCTTCGAAGAGGAGGGTATCTTCAATCGCGAAACTGGTCTTTCCTTCCTGGATAACATCCTGAGCCGTGGCGGCTCTGAAGAGCCGATGGAACTGTTCAAACGCTTCCGCGGCCGCGAGCCGAAGCTGGATGCCATGCTGGAACACTACGGCATCAAGGGCTAATCGCTTCGTGAAAATCTGTTTACTCGATGAGTCGGGCGCCGGTGACGGCGCCCTGTCCATTCAGGCCCAGCGCCAGGGGCTGGAACACGACGCTGACAGCCCGCTGGCGCTGGTGCTTACGCCGCATCATCTGGAGCTACGCAAGCGCGACGAGCCAAAGCTTGGCGGTATCTTTGTCGATTTTGTCTCCGGTGCCATGGGGCACCGCAGACGCTTTGGTGGCGGGCGCGGTGAGGCGGTCGCCAAAGCCGTAGGCGTGAAAGGGGACTATCTGCCGGATGTGGTGGACGCCACCGCCGGGCTGGGACGCGATGCTTTTGTACTGGCGGCCGTGGGCTGTCGGGTACGGATGCTGGAACGTCATCCCGTGGTGGCGGCGCTGCTGGAAGATGGCCTGCGCCGCGGCTACGCCGATCCCGAAATCGGCGGCTGGCTGCGCGAGCGGTTGACGCTGATTCACGCCACCAGCCTGACGGCGCTGGATGATTTACGGCCGCGGCCGCAGGTAGTTTATCTGGATCCCATGTTTCCCCATCGCCAGAAGAGTGCGCTGGTGAAGAAAGAGATGCGGGTATTTCAGGCGCTGGTGGGGGCCGACGAAGATGCCGATGGACTGCTGTCGCCCGCGCTGCGTCTGGCGACGAAGCGGGTGGTGGTCAAGCGCCCGGACTACGCGCCGCCGCTGGCCGGTAAAGCGACGCAGTCGGCGGTCACCACCAAAAGTCACCGTTTCGATATCTACCCCGGTACGCCCGAGTAACAGACGCTACCCGCCTCACTCAGGGGCGGGTAATCTTAAATAAGATTAACTTATATAATCATCCCGCCGTTATTTTTCTCCTTGTTGCTTTCGGTTATTCATTTGTTTTTGAATCATTTTGTTTAAAGGCATGAAGATTTTTCATTTGCGGTAGCGTTTGAATGATAAATTTTATTTAAGATTTCATTAAGAAAATTCTCCCAGATTGACGGATACACGTTCACTGACAGGGGAGCCTTATCGTGAATCCAGTCAAATCGCTTGTTGTCCTGATTTTTTCGTTACTCAACACCGGCACTATGCTGCACTTCATAGGGAGGGCGGCCTGATGAACGGAACGACAATCCGTAGTGATATCCTGGCCGGGATTATCGTATTTCTGGTGGCGCTGCCGATGAATCTGGGGATCGCCCAGGCATGTGGGTTGCCGCCGGTAGTTGGGGTCGTGACGGGTATTACCGGAGGGCTGCTGGTGACGCTGCTGAGTCCGTCGCGTTATGCAGTGAGCGGCCCGGAAGCCAGTATGGTGACCATTATTCTGGGCGCTTCCGCAAGCCTTGGCTCCTGGCCGTTGCTGCTGACCGCCATCGTGCTGGCCGGTGTAATGCAACTGTTGATGGGCTGGCTTAAAGCCGGGCGCTGGATCACGCTGACGCCAGCCCCGGTGATCGCCGGGATGCTAATGGCGATTGGCATTATGCTGATTACTCAACAGATTCCGGTTGCGATGGCGCTAAATACCACAACTTTTAGCCTGTCGCCCGGCTCGCTGCTGCTGGCGACCCTGGCGCTGATTATCTTGTTTGGCTGGGAGTTGCCCATGATTAAACGCCAGCGCATTCTCTCAATGGTACCGGCGGCGTTGATAGCCGTACTGGCTGGCGCATTGGGACTGGCGTTGATGAAGGCCTGGACGACGCTTGGCGACGGCGTAAAAACGGTGACGTTGCCTGAGCTCTCGAGTCCAGGAGCCTGGAGTAACGTGCTGTCACATCCCGACTGGCATGGCGCGTTGACCAATCCACAGGTCTGGTTAACGGCGGTGAATATTGCGCTGGTGGCGAGTCTGGTGACGTTGCTAAGTCAGGAGGCGCTGAAGAAGCTTAAAACTCAGACGCCGCCGCCATCCTCCGATCGCGAGCTTTATGCTCAGGGGGCGGGCAATATCCTCAGTGGCTTGTGCGGAGGCCTGCCGGTCACGTCGGTGATTGTACGAAGCTCGGTTAACGTTAACGCCGGTGCTCGCACCCGTCTGTCAGCCATTGTTCACTGTTTACTGCTGATGGTAGCGCTGTTCTGGCTTAGCGGGCTGATTAGCCTGATTCCTATGCCAGTGCTGGCGTCAATTTTGATCGCCAGTGGTTGCAAACTGGCGGCGCCCGGAGTGCTGAAACAGCAGTGGCGACAGGGCGTATTTGATTTTGCTTCGTTCCTGGCGACGCTGGGAGGCATTATCTCGTTGGGGGTGCTGAGCGGCATTGCGTTGGGCGTGGGAGTTCAGGTGCTGGGATATACGCTACGTAGCCAGCCCGGAAGTCTGACTGCGGGGCGTCTTGAGCGCGAGCGTTAAAAATGAGCGGGGCCCCAGAGGCCCCGCTCATTCTGGCTGGTTATTCTTCGTCGTCGTCGCGCAGCGGCACAATGAGCATGTCGACGTGGACGGTATTAATCAACTGGCGGGCAGAGGACATCAGCTTACTCCAGAAGTCCTGATGATGACCGCAGACCACCAGGTCCATATCGTATTGCTTAATGGCATCGACCAGTACCTGGCCCAGATCGCCACTACCGCTCAGGGTTTCGGTAATTGGGTAACCGGCGTTGTTGGACAGTTCAGATAAAGCGTTATGAGTTTCTTCTGAGATACGCTTCTGCATATCGCCCAGGTTCACATCGATCAATCCGGTGTAGAGATCGGAGTAATTCACATCGACATGAATCAGGGAAACTTTCGCGTCGTAGGGTTTCGCCATTGAAACCGCTTTTTCTACCAGTACTTTACTCTCGGGGGAGAGGTCTACCGCGATCAGAATGTGTTTGTAAGCCATGGTGTTACTCCTTCCATAAGATGTCGATGACCAGATGGAGCGGATAGCGCGCCGTGATTGATGGCTATCCTCGCTCCCGCCTCCTGCGTTCCACATGTGCGGGAACTATATGCACTCATTATAGATGCTATCAGTACCTTACTGCGAGCCGGGGCAAAGCGTCAACGTCATTACCTTAGCTGTTCTTATTTCAAGAAAAAGTGCGCAGAAATACCGTGATGGGGATTAACTATGTGGCAAAAAAATTAATGGATCTCCTACAATAATAATTAAACCGTTTGGATAGATATTTGTGACTCCGATCGGGTTTGTTGTGTCTCTTGTCATCACCGTAGTCTGGGTTATTGGGAAGCGGAAGCCCCGGAGCGCGGCTTCGTGGGCAGTACGTCGGGGAGGTGGTATGATCAGCACCGTCGCGCTGTTTTGGGCCTTGTGTGTGGTTTGTGTGGTGAACATGGCGCGCTACTTCTCATCATTGCGCGCACTTCTGGTGGTGCTTCGTAGTTGTGATCCCCTGCTGTATCAGTATGTCGATGGCAGCGGCTTTTTCACGTCTCACGGGCAGCCCAGTAAGCAAATGCGTCTGGTGCGTTATATCTATGCGCAGCGCTATCGCGATCATCACGATGAGGAGTTTATCCGCCGCTGTGAGCGGGTACGTCGTCAGTTTATTCTGACCAGTTCGCTGTGCGGTCTGGTTGTTATTAGCCTGGTTGGGCTAATGATTTGGCACTGAGACAAAAAAAACGGGCCATTGCTGGCCCGCCTGATTTATGGGTGACGTCTGCACGCTTAAATAAAGTGCAGCGAAATCCAGTAAAGACCGCTGGAAAGTCCAATCGCCGCCGGCAGGGTGAAGACCCAGGCCATCAGGATATTGGTAACGGTTTTGCGCTGCAGACCGCCGCCGTCCACGACCATGGTCCCCGCCACAGAGGAGGAGAGCACGTGGGTGGTGGATACCGGCATCCCGGTGTAGCTGGCGACCCCGATGGAAACGGCTGCTGTCATCTGGGCGGACATCCCCTGCGCGTAGGTCATGCCTTTCTTACCAATCTTTTCGCCGATGGTGGTCGCAACGCGACGCCAGCCGATCATGGTCCCAATGCCCAGCGCCAGCGCGACGGCCATAATGATCCAGATAGGGGCGTACTCGATGGTAAACAGCAGGTCTTTTTTCAGGTCTTTCAGGTAACGCTTATCTTCCGCTTTGGTTTCCGGCAGCGCAGCCGCTTTATCGGCGGTGTCGGCAACGCAGAGCAGCAGGCGGCGCAGATCGCCACGGTCTTCGACGGAAAGTTGATCGTAGCTTTCCAGACCGTTGAGCATCTGCTTAGCGCGGTCCAGCGCCAGTACGGCGCGCCCGGCGTCACAGTGGAACTCGTGCGGCTTGCCTTCCACCTCTTCAGGCGTAGGAATGACCGGCGACATGTCGATAACGTGCTTAAGCGCATCGCCATGCTGCTGGAAGTACTGCTCTACGTGGTTGATAGCGTCACGGGTACGCGCAATATCGTAGCCGCTGGCATTCATATTGACCACGAACCCGGCAGGCGCCACGCCAATCAGAACCAGCATAATCAGACCAATGCCTTTCTGACCATCGTTCGCGCCGTGCGAAAAGCTTACGCCGATAGCGGAAATGATGAGCGCGATACGGGTCCAGAACGGCGGTTTTTTCTTGCCGTCTTTCTTTTCGCGTTCAGCGGGCGTCAGGTGAATACGACGCCGTTTCTTGGTGCCGCTCCAGTAACGACGCAGCAGGAAGATCAGACCACCGGCAATCACCAGACCCACCACCGGAGAGATGATCAGGGACATGAAGATGCCGATAACCTTGGGGATATTCAGCGCATCGACGACGGAGGTGCCGGTCATCAGTGCGTTAGTGAGGCCGATACCGATAATAGCGCCGATAAGGGTGTGGGAGCTGGAGGCTGGCAGCCCAAAATACCAGGTGCCGAGGTTCCAGATAATAGCGGCCAGCAGCATGGAGAAAACCATGGCAAGACCGTGTGCGGAACTGACGTTAAGCAGCAGATCGGTCGGCAGCATATGCACAATGGCATAGGCTACGCTCAGGCCGCCAAGCAGAACGCCAAGGAAGTTAAACACCGCCGCCATGGCAACCGCAATCTGCGATTTCATCGCTCGGGTGTAAATCACCGTTGCTACTGCGTTTGCGGTGTCGTGGAAGCCATTGATAGCTTCATAAAACAGTACAAATCCCAGAGCAAGTAACAATAAAAGGCCGGTATGAAGATCCAGCCCGGCAAACAGATGTAGCATAGACGTTACGCCATTTTGTGGACATGAACGCGGCGCATTATCCAGGACAATTGCAGCGCGGGCCAAGTGAAATATAGACTTTTTTTGACATAACCTGATTCTTTCTGGAGAGTCTCAAGAAATTAGTTGTTTATTTTCATTAGGTTACTTTTAATATTCTTTCTTTGTCTGGTGTGACCAGCGAGGAATCTTTACAATTCGCCACCTCAAAGACGCGGGGAAACGGCGTGAAAAAGTTTGATGTCATCGTGATAGGTGCAGGCGCAGCGGGTCTTTTTTGCGCAGCGCAGGCGGGCCAGGCCGGGCTGAAGGTGCTGCTTGTCGACAACGGTAAAAAGCCCGGACGCAAGATCCTGATGTCCGGCGGCGGGCGCTGCAACTTTACCAACCTCTACGCCGAGCCAGGCGCTTATTTAAGTGCGAACCCTCATTTCTGTAAGTCCGCGCTGGCCCGTTATACCCAGTGGGATTTTATTGACCTGGTGGGACGCTACGGCATTGCCTGGCATGAAAAGACCCTGGGTCAGCTGTTCTGCGATGAGTCTGCTCAGCAGATCGTCGATATGCTGATGGCGGAGTGTGAAAAAGGTCAGGTAACGCTGCGGCTGCGTAGCGAAATTCTGAATATCGTGCGTGATGACGACGGCTATACGCTTTCCCTGAATGGCGACGAAGTCCGGACATCCGCGCTGGTGGTCGCCAGCGGCGGTCTTTCCATGCCGGGTCTTGGCGCTTCGCCCTTCGGTTACAAAGTGGCGCGGCAGTTTGGTTTACCGGTACTGCCTACCCGCGCCGGACTGGTGCCCTTTACTCTGCACAAGCCGCAACTGGCGCAGTTTCAGACCCTGTCCGGGGTGTCGGTGGCGGCGGTTATCAGCGCAGAAAACGGCGTCAGCTTCCGGGAAAATCTGCTGTTTACCCATCGCGGACTGTCTGGCCCGGCTGTTCTGCAAATCTCCAGCTACTGGCAACCGGGGGAGTGGGTGACGGTGAATCTGGTGCCGGACGCCGATCTGGCGGCTTTCCTGGATGAACGGCGGTCTGCCCAGCCGGATCAGAGTCTGAAGAACGCGCTGGCACAACAGTTGCCGAAGCGGCTGGTGGAGATTCTGCAAAGCGAAGGTCAGATACCGGATGTTACGCTCAGACAGCTGAACGTGCGCCAGCAGGAGGCGCTGGTGGATTTGCTGACCAACTGGCGGGTGCAGCCGAACGGCACCGAAGGTTACCGCACCGCCGAAGTGACCCTGGGAGGCGTGGACACCCATGCGCTTTCGTCACGCACTATGGAAGCACGGGAGGTTCCCGGACTCTATTTCATCGGTGAGGTGGTGGATGTCACTGGCTGGCTGGGGGGATATAACTTCCAGTGGGCCTGGAGCTCAGCCTGGGCTTGTGCCCAGGCGTTGCAGGAACGGCATGGCGCAGCATAAGGTGCGCCATGCCGTCGGCCATCAGAAGGTAAAGCGGTAGCCCGCGTTCACCTTCCGGTGGTCGTAACGATTACCGGTACTGGCATCGAACTCCAGCCAGATATGGTGATCGTCAGCAAGGGTTGCGTTTACCCCCAGCCCGCTATTCCAGGTATTGCTGCTCAGGCTCTCGGATTCGGGCGAACCGTTCAGGCGGTAACCGATATCCCCTTTGAATTCCCGCAGGTAGCCCGTTTTCAGGTAGATTTCCGTCGGGACACTCCCCTGAGTCAGGGTATAACCGGCCAGGATTTCGGCGCGACCAATCAGCGACTGTAAGTTGTCGAACCCCACCTTCAAGCCGTTACTGGCATGAGCGGATCTGACTAACTGGTAGTCCCAGCTTAACTGACCCTGGGGCTCCAGCCAGAAACCTTCACGGGCCTCGCTGAACCAGAAGCGTTTGCCGGATTCAACAGAGAGGTTATAGCCCCAACTGCCGGCCATACCGCTGACGTTATCGCCTGCGCTGTCCTGCACGCTAAAGCTATTCTTCATACGCGAAGCTTTGGCTATGGTGTCGATGTACCAGCCGTCGTCGGAGAGCCAGGTCAGGTAGCCGCCAAGGCTACTACTGGTGACGGTACCGTCGCCGCCGCGCAGGCTCTGGGTGCCCCGGGTATAGCCCATCATCACGCCAAGTCGGGCGTTACCCTGGCTGACCGGAATCTGGCGGTCGGCGCCAATTTGCCAGCCGCTGTAGTCCATGGTGAAACTGCTGAGTTTTCCGTTACTGAAGCTGTCGAAGCGCCCGCCGATACCGCGGATCCACATATTGCCGAGCTGCTGGCTCTGGCGAACCTCTCCCATGCGCTGCATCAGCGTTTCGTTTTCCGCCAGATTAAGCAGATAGGTACTGGTGAGTATCCCCGCTGCGGCGTTGGCGGTCGTAGTGATCTGCCCTGGTGACGGTTGTGGCGTCGGTATGGGTTGTGGTTCCGGTTCCGGTGTGGGTTCAGGTGTGGGTTCAGGTTGAGGTTCCGGCTGGGGTTCCGGCTGGGGTTCCGGCTGGGGTTCCGGCTGGGGTTCCGGCTGGGGTTCCGGCTGAGGTTCCGGCTGAGGTTCTGGCTGAGGTTCTGGCTCAGGTTCCGGCTCCGGCTCCGGGACTGTTTCGCTGTACAGCTCCCAGTTGGTAGCATTCTGGCGCAGGCGGTACTCGTAGCCCCCCAGTTCAACATTATGATTCAGGCTAAAACCCGCTGCGCCATCGGCAGTTTTTACCAGCGTCAGTACTTCGCTGCCGTTAGTGGTGGCTGCGCCATTGTTCTGCACGCTCAGGCTGTGGCTACCGGCACTGCTGCCGGTGACGACCAGCCGATCGCTGCGCAGCCCGGCAATATCGGTCTGCATAGCGAAGGCGCCATTGCCGGTAAGGTCGGTGACGGTCAGCGTGGTGGGCGTCCAGACACCGTCGGCTGCACTGCTGATAACGACGGTACCGTTATTGGTCAGGGTAGTAACATCGCTGTCGCCAGTCAGGGACCAACGGCTGGTTGCGTCCAGATCCAGAAGGCTCAGATTTTGTGTACGACCGGTGAGCGTTGCGCCGTTACTGAGCGTCATATCCAGCGCGCTGCCGTTGTCCACGGTGATATCTCCCATCAGTGTGGAGGCATCGGCCAGAATCTGCGCGTTACTGGTGGTGCCTGCCGTTGTATCCGCGCTTGCGCTGATGTTGCCATTCACCATACTGCCTTCGCTCAGATTCACGGTGGTGCTGGTGCCGGCTAAAGCAATCGCATCGCCATGACTGGCGCGTAACTGACTGGCAGTAATCTCAATAGGATGATCCGCTTCGCTACCCACGGCCAGGGCGCTGGCGCCGGGGCCGCTCACATCCACCGTGCTGTCACGCATGGAGAAGGTTCCGGCGCGAATCAGCAGGCCGTGCGCCTGCTCCCCGGTGGTCGTAATGCCTGCATTCTGTAACGACAGCGTACCGCCGGAGCGCACCGTTGCTCCCACGCCGTAATAACCGCTGGTATTGACGGCGGTGTCGGTGACAGTCAGGGTTCCGTTATCCGAAACCAGCCCTACACCGGTATTGCCATCGGTGGCAATAGTACTGTTGTTGATAGCGACCACTCCCTGGTTATAGGCGAAGACGCCGTAGCCCAGTTCTCCATGGGTGACAATGTTGCTGCCATTAAATTCCACGCTGGAGGCGCTGCCTCTGTAGGTTCCTGTTGAGAAAATCCCGGCGGCGCCATAACCATGGGTGGTGATGGTACTGTCGTTCTGTACCACGATACGACCGCCGAGCTCTGCCGCCAGGCCGTGTCCGCTCTCTCCCTCTGTAGAGACCGTGCTGGCATCAAGCGTGACCAGCGACGCCACGCCGTTTAGCGTCTGATAACGTGCCCAGGCGCCATAGACCATGGTGCCGCTGGTGGTGAGCTGGCTCTGTTTCAGGTTCAGGGTGCCGCCATAGGTGCTGTGGGCCGCTGCGGCGTTGTAAAGGTTTGAACTTAGGGTCAGGCGCTGGCCGTTAACGGTGGTGTCGCTGTTAACCCATATTGCGGAGTTATTGGAGCCGGTTGCGGTACTTGAATAGCTGGCATCGCTCAGGTCGTGAACCTGTTTGTCACTGGCCACATAACTGGCCGCCCAGCCGGAAGAGGTGACCATAATCGAACCGGTGGCAATAGCCAGTAACGGTTTTGATAATAAGCGCGTTGTCATAAAAACACTCCCTGTCAGCGCCCGTTGTTGGTTAACGGGCGGGAAATAGTCGATGAAAATACCCCCGATAATCAATCAGGACAGGATCGCGAGGTCTATTGCGGGATTAATTATAATAAAGAGTCTTTGTGAATGAGATCAGGATTATTTCCGGAGGCCCCTGTGATTCTAGTAATAATCTTATAAGGAGAATGGATGTTATTTGTCGGGTGTTGATATGTTTTCAGGTATATCTGATTCGACATCAGGAAGTAATCAATAGACAATGTCTAATGGTTATTTCCTGAAGTCGTGCCGGTGACCGATCGTACTCTGTTTGTAATTATGAATTGCCATATGAATCAGGGATTGCAGCTTCTATAAAGTGTAGAGGTAAAAATATGAAGTTCGTCAATGATTATTCGGAGGGTATAGTCGATCTCCTCGATAACTCCCAGAGTTTCAAAAATATTGCTTTCAATATCAATAGCGATATCCAGAATGTCGCTTACGGTATGATTATTTCCCGTCGGGTGGGTATGATTCAGCAGGTTGTTCAGGTGTCGTAGTTTATAGTAAAGGGTTTCCGGGGTGTCGGCATGGATGGTCTGTGATTTGTTCGCCAGGATACCTACCAGTTCGGTAGATTGAGATATGGATAAAACATCAATATAACTTCCTGAATATATATTCATGCCAGCGGTCTCCTTTTCATTATCTATCTACAGTGAGTTTTGTTAGTGATACATTCATGTTTTATATGATTCTTAAATATGAGTAAAGGGGAATATTCTCCGGATGGTTTAACGATTCGCTCATATGGTATCCTGGTGTGTAAGTTGAATTCAAGTTTAACATAAAAAAAATAACCTTATGAAATAAAAAGGAAATAAAAATACTTAAAGTAATGTCGTCAACCATGATTTGATATAAATCAATCCATCATGGATGATGAGTTTAAATAATTTTCCCCGAAATTGATTCGGGGAGTGATATAGTGTTTATATTGAAAATGAAGAAAATAGCCTTGCCAGGAATACACAGCGAATGCTTTCCAGGTTGCCAAGATGATATATATTTTTACAGCTATTCAATGCCTTGGATACGGCCTGTCTGCTTATTTTCTTTATTTCAGAAATTTCTTTTTGAGTTAATCCTGATGAATAGAGAATGATGATTTCCAATTGCCATGGAGTTAATTCTGGGAAAAGTTTATGAAAGCGGTTTAGGTTATTGTTGTTGAGTATATCCATTAGTGGCCCCTTGGTATTTGGTCGTTTAAAGAGTGAGCATGGATAAGGATAATAGAGGGTAGAGTAGACTGCGAATGAAATTCAAGGAATGGCCACGTGGAGTAAATAATATCAGTCACATTCTGTGATGGGATCCTGTTTTGGCGGGATGGAGTTTTTAGCTATCAGTAAAAATCCACCTGCATAGCAGGTGGCTTTGCCACGGCCCCCTAAAAGGGGGCTTAAACACTACTCTTCCAGGCCCAGCTGCATCTGACGTTCCATTTCTTCTTTCGCCACTTTATCCTGGTACCTGACGTACCTGACGTACCTGCGGATTATCTCTTCGTTCGCGCCCACTGAGTCCACAAAATATCCCCTCTGCCAGAAATGGTTCCCCCTGTAGTGGCATAGTTAATTTGGCCATCTGAACAGAGGTGATATCATCGCCTCATAGCCAAAAACAGGTGACATTATGACCGGACGTAGCAGACGCAATTTTAGCCCCGAGTTTCGCCTCGAAGCGGCCCAGCTGGTACTCGATCAACATTACACCGTTGCCGCTGCTGCTGCCACGGCAATGAATGTCGGTAAATCCACTATGGATAAGTGGGTCCGCCAGTTGAAAGAAGAGCGAGCGGGAAAATCCCCCGTGGCTTCACCAATGACACCCGGGCAGATTGAAATACGCGAACTGAAGAAAAGACTTCACGTGTTGAAATGGAGCGGGATATATTAAAAAAGGCTACCGCGCTCTTGATGTCAGACTCCCTGAACAGTTCTCATTAATTGAGAAACTCAGGGCGCGGTTTCCTGTTGCCGTTGTGTGCAATGTGTTTGGGGTTCATCGCAGCAGCTATAAATACTGGCGACAGCCAAAGAGGCCTGATGCCACACGGGTGGCGTTACTCAGTCTTGTTCGTGAAAGCTATCGCGAGAGTAATGGCTCCGTAGGTGCACGTAATATTGTCACGATGGTCACAAACAAAGGCGTAAAACTGAGCCGCTGGCGGGCAACAAAGCTAATGAAAGAACTTAATCTCATCAGCTGTCAGCAGCCCGGTCATCGATATAATAAGGCATCTAAGGAGCACGTAGAGATCCCCAATCATCTGGAACGCCAGTTTGCAGTAACAGAGCCTAATCAGGTCTGGTGCGGCGATGTGACTTATATATGGGCAGGTAAACGCCAGGCTTATTTAGCCGTTGTGCTTGATCTGTTTTCCCGGAAACCGGTTGGCTGGGCGATGTCATTTTTCCCGGACTCTGCACTGACAGCAAAAGCGCTGTCCATGGCCTGGGAAGCGCGGGGAAAGCCCGCTAATTTGCTGTATCACTCGGATCAAGGTAGCCACTATACCAGCAGGAGTTTCAGACAGTTACTGTGGAGATATCAGATAAAGAAAAGCCTGAGTCGTCGGGGGAATTGCTGGGATAACAGCCCGATGGAACGCTTTTTTAGAAGCCTGAAAACAGAGTGGGTACCGGATAATGGATACGCTAATTTTAGCGAAGCCAGCACAGCGATAACGAACTACATCACGGGATATTACAGCCAGCTCAGACCTCATCAATATAACGGTGGTCTGACGCCGAATGAATCAGAACGATTGTTCTGGAAAAACTCTAAAGCCGTGGCCAGTTTTTGTTGACCACTACACCCATAACTTTTTCTTCCTCAGATACAGATACTTCGCGAACAGCCTTATCGCTGTTCTCCCCTTCACGAAACCCATCAGTTCCGATACGCTCAGACTCGGCGGCGTTCTTACCACCAGATGAACATGGTCTGTCTGCACATTTAATTCCACCACCGTACACTTTTTCATGTTGCAGTAGATATAGATGCTACGGTAAAGCTCTTTACCCAGATTCCCCTTCAGGATTCTGTATCTGTACTTTGGCGTCCATACGAGGTGATACTGACAACGATAGAATACGTGTGAAGCGGATTCATATCTGCTCATGCTACTTACTCCCTTGATTTGCTGGTAACAAACCGGGGCAGTATTTAGCATGAGCATTCTACGGGCAAAGCCCCACAGATACGATCACCACCTCCATAGGAGGTGGTTTAGGGATGACAATAAAAATGCCGGTCAATGAATGACCGGCATGGGAGGTTTATTACGTCATATAACGGTTATGCAGTGGGGTGAAGCTCCAGCCCGTGCTGTACCAGCAATTCAGTATTGCTGCCGGAAACGGTGTACACATCATAAGTTACGCCACCGCTGGTAATGTCGCTGTGCTGTGTCAGACTGCTTTCCGATATGCCGGTCAGCTCAATCTGGTCACCGCTTTCGCCGGTAATGGCGAATTGTGATTTACCGTCGTTGACAAACAGATTCTGTTCGCTATGGCTGAGCACCTCGTCCAGAGACAGGGACAGGTGTCCCTGACTGGCATTGCTGTGCGCATCCACGGTAGCGTTAACCAGCTGTAGAGCATCTGACTGAGAATCTTCGACGGCGGCCATCAGCGTGGCTGCCGATGGCGTCGTCAGTTGTTCGCTGCCCCACGTAAAGTTGTCCACACGAATTAGCGCATCGCCTGCTTCCGAGCCAACATTGATCGTGATGTACGAGATAAGCTCACCCTCTGGGGCTTCCCAACTGATGTTAGTCACCTGAGTATCCGGAGAGGTCGGGATATCCTGGCTGAACAGCTCCTTACCGTCCGCATCGAAGTAGTGGACGGAACCGCCCGCAGCCGATACGGCCGCAACATCGAAGCTCACAGAGTTGGTTTCGCCACCAAAGCTGACCTGGGTAACGGATTGGGCAAGCAGCGTTAGAACCTGGGTACCGAAGGAATCAGGTGCAAAGAACCATACCCCTTTATCCGTAATTTCGTTGAAGTTAATTCCGTCTTCACGACCGCTGGTCACGTTGGTGAAGGTTAACCCGGAATCCAGAGTATACTCTTCGTTCAGGCCCAGAATATGCTTTGCATCCGCATCGAAATTGTCGCTACCGGTCGCAACGACAGCGAAGGAGATCGTATCGCTGGGCTCGCTCTTATTGCCGGCGGGATCCACCACGACGGTGTCAATGGCGTGTTCGCCATCACTCAGCGGAGTATCCGGCGTAAAGCTCCAGGAACCGTCGGGGTTTACCGCGACTGAACCGATAGGTTCACCATTATCGTTGATAATCACGGTTGAACCCGGCTCTGCATTGCCTTCGATCGTCGGCTGGGTGTCATCTGTCGCGCCGTCAGGTACGACATTACCGGTTTGATCGCCAGAGTTGTCGACAATGACGACATTACTTGCCGATTCTGGCGGAGTGGCGTCAACGGTGAAGTTGATAGCTTCAGAATCCGGGCTTTGGTTGCCAGCGGCATCTTCCACTACGGCAGTAAAGCTGTGCTCACCGTCTGCCAGGGCCTCCGGCGGGGTAAAGGACCAGGTACCGTCCGCGTTAACCACCGTGGAGCCAATGACTGTACCATCATCGGAGACAATTACCGTAGCGCCAGGCTCAGCCTTACCGCTGTAAGTTGGCTGATTGTCATCCGTGAGACCACCGTTGGTGATGGGGCCGGTGATATCGCCCACGTCATCAGTCAGCGTCGGGCTGGTGATGACAGACGGTGCGACGGTATCGATATTAATCGCCCAGGCCTCAGTTGGCGCGCTTTCACCCGTTGCCGGAGTTGTGACCGTTGCGGTGAAGTCATGCTCACCATCCGCCAGGGCGTTAGCCGGCGTAAATTTCCAGGCGCCGCTGGCATCAGAGAGCGTCGAACCAAGCAGTACACCTTTGTCGTAAACGGTGACAACACAGCTGGCAGTTGCTGAACCATTAATAGTCGGCTGATTGTCGTTGGTGATACCGGCGTTATCGATATTACCCGTGCCCGGCTCCACATCGTCCACCACACTGTCAATGGAGATGGTGACAGCAGTGGAGTTGATCGTGAAGTTGATGGGGTCAGAGGCTTCACTCTGGTTGCCGGCGGTATCTTCCACCACGGCGGAGAAGCTGTGATCGCCTTCCGCCAGGGCTTCAGACGGCGTGAAGGACCAGTTTCCATCCGGGTCAACCGCCACGGAGCCGATCACGGTCCCGTTGTCAGAGACGATCACCGTGGCGTCCGGTTCGGCCTGACCGCTGAAGGTCGGCTGGGTATCATCGGTGACGTCGCCGTTGGCGATGGGGCCGGTGATGTCGCCCACGTCATCGGTCAGTACCGGGTGGGTGATGGCATCCGGCGCCGTGGTGTCGACAGTGACCTCGAACGGTGCGGACGGCTCGCTGCGGTTCCCGGCAGGATCTTCGGCAATCAGTGCGATCTGATGATCACCATCGGCCAGGGGAGTTTCCGGCGTGAAGGTCCAGTCGCCATTTTCGTCAACCAGGGCAGAGCCCACCTCGGTGCCGTTGTCCGTGATTATAACGGTGTTGCCCGGCTCCTGATTTTTACCGGAGAAGGTCGGGGTGGCATCATCGGTGACGTCGCCGCTGGCGAGCGGACCGGTGATGGTACCCACATCATCGGTGACCAGCAGGTTATCCGGGGCGGTGATATCAATGGCATCCGGCGCCGTGGTGTCGATGGTGAAGTCGATGGGGTCGGAGGCCACGCTCTGGTTGCCGGCGGCATCTTCCACCACAGCGGAGAAGCTGTGATCGCCTTCCGCCAGGGCTTCAGACGGGGTGAAGGACCAGTTTCCATCCGGATCAACCGCCGCGGAGCCGAGCACGGTCCCGTTGTCAGAGACGATCACCGTAGCGTTTGGCTCGGCCTTGCCGCTGAAGGTCGGGGTGGTGTCGTCGGTGACATCGCCGCTGGTGATGGGGCCGGTGATGTCGCCCACGTCATCGGTCAGTACCGGGCTGGTGACGGCGTCCGGCGCCGTCGTGTCGACGGTGATGTTGATGGGATCGGAAGGCGGACTCTGGTTGCCTGCAGCATCTTCCACCACGGCGGTCAGGCTGTGATCGCCTTCCTCCAGCGGGGTATCCGGCGTGAAGGACCAGTTTCCATCCGGGTCAACTGCCGCGGAGCCAATGACGTTACCGTTATCCGAAACGATCACCGTGGCGCCCGGCTCGGCTTTGCCACTTAAGGTCGGAGTGGTATCGTCGGTAACATCGCCGCTGGCGATCGGGCCGGTAATGGTGCCCGCATCATCAGTCAGTACCGGGCTGGTGACGGTGTCCGGCGCCGTGGTGTCGACAACGACCTCGAACGACGCGGACGGCTCGCTGCGGTTCCCGGCAGGATCTTCGGCAATCAGTGCAATCTGGTGGTCGCCATCGGCCAGGGGCGTCTCTGGAGTGAAGGACCAGTTTCCATTCTCGTCAACCAGGGCAGAGCCCAGTTCGGTGCCGTTGTCCGTGATGATAACGGTGTTGCCCGGCTCCTGATTTTTACCGGAGAAGGTCGGGTTGGCATCATCGGTGACGTCGCCACTGGCAAGCGGACCGGTGATGGTACCCACATCATCGGTGACCAGCAGGTTATCCGGAGCCGTGATATCAATGACATCCGGGGCTGTGGTGTCGATGGTGAAGTCGATGGGGTCGGAGGCCACGCTCTGGTTGCCGGCGGCATCTTCCACTACGGCGGAGAAGCTGTGATCGCCTTCCGCCAGGGCTTCAGACGGGGTAAAGGACCAGTTTCCGTCAGCATCAACCGCCACGGAGCCGAGCACGGTCCCGCTGTCAGAGACGATCACCGTAGCGTTTGGCTCGGCCTTGCCGCTGAAGGTCGGCTGGGTATCATCGGTGACGTCGCCGCTGGCGATGGGGCCGGTGATATCGCCCACGTCATCGGTCAGTACCGGGCTGGTGACGGCGTCCGGTGCCGTCGTGTCAACGGTGATGTTGATGGGATCGGAAGGCGGGCTCTGGTTGCCGGCGGTATTTTCCACCACGGCGGTCAGGCTGTGATCGCCTTCCTCCAGGGGAGTATCCGGTGTAAAGGACCAGTTTCCATCCGGGTCAACTGCCGCAGAGCCGATCACGTCACCGTTATCCGAGACGATTACCGTGGTGCCAGGTTCAGCCTTGCCGCTGAAGGTTGGGGTAGTATCGTCGGTGACGTCGCCACTGGTGATGGGGCCGGTAATGGTGCCCGCATCATCGGTCAGTACCGGGTCGGTGATGGCTTCCGGCGTCGCCGTGTTAACCACGAAGTTGATGGGATCGGAAGCCGTGCTCTGGTTGCCGGCGGCATCCTGAACCACGGCGGAGAAGCTGTGATCGCCTTCCGCCAGGGCTTCAGACGGGGTGAAGGACCAGTTTCCTACCGCGTCAACTGTCACGGAGCCGAGCACGGTCCCGTTATCAGAGACGATCACCGTGGCGCCCGGCTCGGCCTGACCGCTGAAGGTCGGCTGGGTATCATCGGTGACGTCGCCGTTGGTGATGGGGCCGGTGATGTCGCCCACGTCATCGGTCAGTACCGGGCTGGTGACGGCGTCCGGCGCCGTGGTGTCGACAGTGACCTCGAACGACGCGGACGGCTCGCTGCGGTTCCCGGCAGGATCTTCGGCAATCAGCTTGATCTGATGGTCGCCATCGTCCATGGGAGTCTCCGGCGTGAAGCTCCAGTTTCCATTCTCGTCAACCAGGGCGGAGCCCAGCTCGGTACCGTTATCTGTGATGATAATGGTGTTGCCCGGCTCCTGATTTTTACCGGAGAAGGTCGGGTTGGCATCATCGGTGACGTCGCCGCTGGCGAGCGGACCGGTGATGGTACCCACATCATCGGTGACCAGCAGGTTATCCGGGGCCGTGATATCAATGACATCCGGGGCTGTGGTATCGATGGAGAAATCAAACGATGCGGACGGATCGCTGTGGTTACCGGCAGGATCTTTGGCAATCAATTCGATCTGATGGTCACCCTCATCCATGGGGGTGACAGGGGTGAAGGACCAGTTTCCTTCAGCGTCAACCAGGGCGGAACCCAGTTCGGTGCCGTTGTCCGTAATAATAATGGTGTTGCCCGGCACCTGATTTTTACCGGAAAAGGTCGGGTTGGCATCATCGGTGACGTCGCCGTTGGCGATCGGGCCGGTAATAGTACCCACATCGTCGGTGACCAGCAGGTTATCCGGGGCCGTGATATCGATGACATCCGGGGCCGAGGTATCGACGGTGAAGTCGATAGAGGGGGAAGCTGAGCTCTGGTTACCATTACCGTCAACGACTACAGTAGAGAAGCTGTGCTCGCCATCGGCCAGGGCTTCAGTCGGCGTGAAGGACCAGGATCCTTTACTGTCTGCGACGACTGAACCTATGGCTGCGCCGTTGTCATAAATGACCACCGTGGCGTTCGGTTCGGCCTGGCCGCTATAGGTTGGGTTAGCATCGTCGGTGACGTCGCCGCTGACGATGGGGCCGGTGATATCGCCAACGTCATCGGTTAATACCTGATTCGTGGCTGTATCGGGTGCCGTAGTGTCATAGACAATTTTGACCATATCGCTGATAGACTGATTACCAGCCAGATCGGTAGCAGCAACCCAATAGGAGTAGTTACCTTCGGTGGGTAACGTGACCGGAATGCTCCAGGTACCATCGCTGTTGGGGGTAAGAGCGATAGTGTTAATCGCATTATTGCTATCGCTGTAGTACAGCGTCAGCGTGGACCCCGGTTCGGACGTGCCGGAAATAGTCAGCGTGCTGTCATCGGTAATATTGCCATGCTCAAGAACGTTTCCAGTAATTGGGCCGACATCATCCTGAATATTGGTAATAACCGGTTTTTCAGCGACCGTATCCAGATTGACGATGAAGTCATCCGAGTGTGCCGATTCTGAAGTACCGTCAGTTGACGTTGTGGTTATGACATGGTCGCCATCTCCGCTCAACGCCGTTTCCGGCGTAAAGCTCCAGGCGCCGTTGGCGTCGACCTGAGCGCTGCCCAGCAGGGTGTCGCCGTCATAGATGTTGACGATGGTATTAGGATCGGCCGTACCCGTAATGGTCGGGGTGGTATCGTCTGTCGGCTGACCGCTGGTGAGTTCCCCCACCTTGCTACCCACGTTGTCATTCACTGAGGAAATCCCGGGCACGGCATAGTCAAAGCCCGTGGTAACGGTATACGGCATGGAGGTGATGTAAGTGTCGCTCCCGGGATCCTTCATCAACACTTCGAAGGTGTATTGGGAATTATCCTCCAGATCAGGTGTATACGACCAGTCGCCGTTTTCATCAACGAGGACAGAACCCAGCAGCTTGGTGTTTGCGAAAATCAGTAAGGTCAGTCCGGCGGCGTTCGGCTCATGGCCGTGCAGAGTCGGAGTCAGATCGTCAGTGACACCGCCGTTGGCGATATTACCCTGGTGAAGCCCGTTATCGTCGGTGATACCATCGATATTCAGTTTACCCTGGGGGGGATTTGAATCCGCGAGCGTTGTACCATCCTCTACGGCATTGATGGTAAACGGCATGGAAACCAGAACCCCCGAACCGCCGGGATCCCCGAAAATCACTTCAAAAGTATAAGATTTACCTATCTCGCCTAATGTGGGTGTTGTAAAGCTCCAGGTGCCATCTTCATTAACGACCGTGGTACCAATAATTTGAGTATTCGCGTAAATGACCAGCTTCATACCCGCGCCGTGAGGCACTGTACCGCTCAACGTTGGGGTCAGATCGTCGGTAACGATCGGCGTGGTCACGCCCTGATTGGCGATATCCCCGGTGGCAGGGCCTTGATCGTCAGTAATACCATCGATCAGGATACCGCTGGTACCATCCCACGGCGGTGTCGGCAGGGCGTCTGCCGACACGATGTCGCTATCTACGGTGGTGGATAGCGCAGAGACGGAAACCACCTGATCCTGTACCTCGGTAGTATCAATGGCCTGAATCTTAGTTTCCGTTACTGGAACGGCAAGCACGGCCGGGCTGGTGTAATAACCAGGAATGATGGCGGCCGGCAGAGAGGATTCTTCTGTGTGGATTAACAGAGAATCGCCCTGGCGACTTAATAAAATATTATCCAGGTCGGAAGTATTGGAAGAATCATCCAGCAGATAGTAACCCTGCTGAATAAGTGGGAGCGTGACAACTTCATCTGCGCTGGTAGAAGCCAGCAGATCAAAAGTCTGAGATGGCTGTTGGCCATCGTTAGCTGTCAACGAGAAACGACTCATATAGGAGCCTCCTTGTATTGATTTCATCAGTTGTTTTGTTTTTTACATCAGGTTCTGCATATGCCTGCAGTCATTTGATTCATGTTTGATTTTTTTTCGTATTCCGAACGGAGCCTTGTATTTATTGATCCTGATATATGAGGATACACTCGTACCTTAAATTGCTCTGGATCGTGCCTCTCCCACCATTTACCATGTCGGAACAACATAGTCGCTATTGATGTGGAATTAAATATCTGAATTTAATGTTGTTGTTTTGATTGTTAGTTATTCTCTGATGGCTCAAGGATTTTGTCATTTTTAATCAATGTGTTATGTGGTTTTTCTTATTTTTTCTAAATAAACAAAAAGCGACATTTATTTTGTGAGTTTCTTTGATTTTGTTTTATTAAAAATGAAATTTGTTTTTTTGTGACTGGTAGTCACTGTTTGAGTGTTATCTGGAAAATGGAAAATGCTTTTTATATTTATTCTGCTGTCTGTTTATTGTCTTGTCAGTATAATTAGAGCATTTAATTAAAGAAGAGCGATCATTAGGATGCCGGTCAGAAGAAAAAATCCCAGCGTGCGGTTAAAACATCGGAACCCCGAAGCGAAATTGATGCATCTGGCTTCCCAATTCCGTCAGGCGATGGCTGCTGGCAACTATCATGCCGCCAGAAAATTTTGCGAAGATGTTCTGGCCCTGACGCCGGGAAATCCTTCTGTATTAGGGGATTATGCGTTAACGCTGATGCGAACCGGGGATTATCTGAAGTCGTGGCAGGTTTATAGCTACATGTTTCAGAATAAGGAGCGACATCGCTATACGGGAAACTGGCTGGATGGGCTGGCGGAAGTCTGTGGCTGGCTTGGGAAACAGGATGAACTCAAATTTTATGGCAATTACGCTCTTTGTCTGGCCGATCGGCAATGTGCCGACAGAAAGGTCTGGCCCCTGCCGGCATCAGCGCCAACCCGGTTTCAGGCTGCCAACAGGAGGGGGAATATTATTGCGTACAGCCTTTATGGAGGAAGCCCTCGGTATTGCGAAACTATGATTAAAAATGCGCAGCTTATGGACGAATTTTATCCGGCATGGCGCTGTCGCGTGTACCATGATGACACGGTACCCGGTCATGTGCTGGAGCGCCTCAAAGCGTTAGACGTCGAGTTGGTTGATATGAGTGGGGTGTCTGGTATCGAGCCTACGATGTGGCGTTTTCTTGTGAGCGATGACCCTGGCGTTTCCCGGTATCTGGTGCGGGATGCGGACTCGCTTTTTTCAGAGAAAGAGGCGGTCGCTGTACAGGAATGGGTGAATTCGCCATACTATTTTCACCATATGAGGGACTATTTCACACATACAGAATTACTGCTGGCTGGTATGTGGGGAGGGACGGCAGGCGTGCTCCCTCCGCTGGAACCGCTGATGCGTCAGTTTATCCGGTCGTATAAAGGTAACCCCCGCTATACGGATCAGCAGTTTCTGCGTTATATTCTGTGGCCAACTGTTCGCACCAGTATCCTTAATCATGATGAAATATTCCAGTTTCATCATGCCAGGGATTATCCTGAGCATGGGGTGAGCAGGTGGCAAGACCATCCATTTCATATTGGAAGCAATGCGTCAATCTCTTCTATTGGCGGTACGGTTGCACTGCGCGATGGAGAGCGGCTATTCGTGGATTTGATTTCAGAGGAGGGAACGTTCCGGTACTCTATTTCGGCCCATGACGGACAGTGGTCCCTTCCTTTGCCCTTTTTTATGATTGATGATTATCAGGCGGGTCAGCTTAACGTGACGGTATCTGCAGCGGTATGAAACTGGCCCGTTTTAAACGAACGGGCCATAGGGTTTATGCGAACAGCTGATGTTACCGTGAGTCCTCCGGAATCGGATCTCCCATTTTGCTTAGTGCATTAATACAGGTTCCGATAAAGTCTTTACGCCTGGCGGAGCGATGAAAATGCGCATATACCGTAGAAGTCATCGTTGTTTCAAAAGGAAGCTCAAAAAGCCTTACGGGGAGATACTTTGTCAGAAATCCCTCCATATATTCTGGTGTTAGCATAATATAATCGGACATTGTACACATCATAATGGCATTCAGCGCATTGCCGGTGCTCAGCCCTACCTTTCGGTTATACAGCTCCTCGACCTGATTCGCGTCGCCTGCCTGAATGATTGTCTCATCAGGTGGCAGAATCCATCTTATATGCTCGTTTCTTTCCCAATCAGCGTGTGTCAGGGTATCTTTGATTGTCGGATGGTTTTTACTGACCAGGACCTTAAACCGTGATGAGAATAATTTTTTTGAAATGATCGATGTATCGTTGGGAAGGAGGCCACCGATGTCCAGATCGACTTCGTGATTTCTCAGCTGAGAAAGTCGTTTTTCCCCGGATGCCGGGTGCTTAACGAAATTCAGGCTTAGTCCATCCCGTCGATTATTCTCGTATGTAAATAACGAAAACCATAATTCCAGGATCGTATAGGTACTTACGGTGACGCTTCGGTACTCTTCAAGTGACTTTGCATTATCGTTAAAATCCAGTCCGCTATTAATCATTGCTATTGCTTTAGTGTAACGCTTGTTGAGTTCCAGAGCCAGGGTGGTGGGAGTAATTCCATTCTTGGAGCGTGTGAAGATAGGGTTTGAAGTCATTTTTCTAATTTTGTTGATAGCATAGGTGACAGAGGAAGGAGACATGGCCATTTTCTTTGCGGCAGCAGTCACGCTCTTGCATTCGATAACCGCTTTTAGGATTAATAGCGAATTGAGATCAAATTCTTTTGAGTTCATCATTGTCTTCCTGCTTGAAGTATCTTCACATAGAACCCGTGACTTAGGTGGCTATGGGTATCCCTGGAACGTATCCCTTATTGTTAGCTATACTTTACCGTGCGGCATAACTATGTGTCATGGGGTTTTATTGAATAGTGTTTTTAATTTTCTAAAGTTGCCTTTTTAAACACTATAAGTCATTGATATTGTTAATCCTATTTTTTTCTCTGGATTTCATGGTTGTGGATTATTGAATATATAATAAAGACGGCAATTCAATTTTAATGATACCATACAGTTAAGTGGTTGCAGGTCTGTTTTTTGGAAATTTCGAAAAATGTATTTATGTTTTTAGCGAAGTGCTGATTATATTTTGAATCAATGCCTTTTGGGGGTTTCATTTTTTGTTTTTTGTTTTTTTATATCTTTCGACGATGTACAGATTAAAGCCATGATATGCTGTGTCAGAAAATGATAATCTGCTGATGGATATCTCATTTAACCATATAAACTTTTGTTAATGAGTCGATGGCCATTGCAGGAAGCCCAGAGTAGCGATTGCTGGAAAGAATTTTAACAGGAGGATGTTAGTGGAGACCAAAACCGTTAACGTTGTGGTGCTTGATGGTAAGAAATTAGAAAAAACCATGGCTTTACCACAAGAGCAAACTGGCCAACCTATCATATTAAATGCCATCAAAGATGGGACATATATTCTTGCTGAGCAGGGCGATGGGGTTGCGCCAGAAAATATTACTATTAAACGCGTTGGCGATGATTTATACCTCAGTCTGGAAGGGGGAGATCCCGAACATCCTGAATTGATTATTCGTGACTACTATCTGAACGGTGGCGAACTGGTTGGTAAGGGAGAGGACGGGCAATACTATAACTACGTAACCGCTATTGGGCAGGAAAGCGACTCTGTCTCTGCTGATACGGCTATACCGTTGGCATTGGGCGGCGAAAGTATTCCCGGCTTTGCTGATGGTTTGGTCGAGGAGGATGATGACGATCATCATGCTCTGTTGTGGAGCCTGCTGGGGGTGGGGGCGCTGGGCGCCCTGGCTGGTGGTATCGCACTGGCGCATCATAATAACAATGATGGTAGCCACCATAGATTGGCTGACATTACGCCTGATGTTGTTGTTAATCCCGGCAAGCTGGATTCCGTTATTGATAATGTTGGAAGTATACAGGGAAAGATCGCTAATGGTGGCGTGACAGATGATAACAAGCCAACTTTTAACGGCAGCGGCGTAGCGCCGGGCAATACGGTTATCGTTATGGATAGCGACGGCACCGTTATTGGTTCTACGGTTGCGAATGAAAGCGGTAACTGGGCGTTTACGCCAGACTCGCCTATGTCTGACGGCTCTCATAAGATCTCCGCTGTTGTCGTTGATGGGAATGGCAATAGATCCGAACCATCAGACAGTGTGATCGTGGTGATCGATACTGTCGCTCCGGCGGCAGTGGATAATGTTGTCGTTACGGATAGTTCGGGGACAGAGATCGATGGCGGCGTGACTAACGATAATATGCCGTCACTGAGCGGTAAAGCTGAACCGGGGACGGTCGTCGTTATTTCTGATAACGGGAAGGAAATTGGTAGCGCACAGGTCGATGATAACGGCCAGTGGAATTTCACGCCGACGACTCCGATGGGGGACGGCGAGCACAATATTGAAGTTGTCGCGGTTGATGATGCGGGGAATGTTGGGCCATCCTCAAAACCGATTCCTGTCGAGATCGATACGATGGCGCCGGATGTGGCGACGACGAAACTTCTCGATGATGTTGGCGATACCGTTGGGGTTATTAATAGCGGCGATACTACCGATGACAATAAACCGACTTTTGATGGCACCGCGGAGCCGGGAGCAACGGTGATTATTTCCGATAACGGACAGGTGATTGGATCCGTTGCGGTAGGTGAAAATGGCGCCTGGTCGTACACGCCGGAAACGTCGCTGAAAGATGGCGATCACAGTTTTTCTTCCGTTGTGGTCGATAAGGTAGGTAACCAAAGCGTATCGTCAGAACCCATTGATTTTACTGTTGATACCAGCGGTATTCCTTTAACGTCGGGTAGTGAAAATTTTGAATCGGTGACTCAGCATATTTTTAACACTGAAGGCGACACTCTGAAGCTCGACAGCGGCCTGAGTGTGACATTTGTCAGTGGGCCATGTGATGGTGAAAATCAGAACGCTTTTACTGAAATTTCTAGTAAAGGCATCGCCTTCTTTGCGCCTGCGGAGATGGGTAGTCAGGCGATGATGCTCATTGAAAATTCTGTAACGAAATTCGAATTTGGAACAGGGACTTCTGCTGTGAGTTTTGACGTTAATTCCGCCTCGGCTGGCAGTACCGTTAATTATTACGATGCTGATGGCAATCTGCTCCATAGCGAAGCATTGCCCGATCAGTCTAATGATAATGGCCTGCAAACAATCAGCTGGGCTGCCGGAGAGGGGGAAATTATTGCCTCAATGACCATTGAAACCGCACCGGCCGTGGGAGGCGACGTGATCACTCGCGTCGACAACTTTAACTGGGGCAGTGATGCTGAAGTGGCATCTGGCAGCGAAGTGGTAAGCGCAACCTCCGCTATTTTGGAAGAAAATTCGCAGTTCTCAACCGAGCAGGATTATTCCATTCAGGCTTCCGACGGTGTTATAGAAGTGCATGGTCATCATGTGTCACTGAGTCTGGATGCGCTGCTGTTTGACGCCTCCCGGGAACTATTGATTGCCGATGGCAAAGAACAGGTTGCCATCGTGGGTGATGCGGGCAGCAGAGTTGAGCTGAATTCTACTTCATTAGGTGGTGGGCAGGATTGGTCTGATGCCGGTCAGGTTACTGCAGGCGGCGTAGTTTATGAGATTTATCATTCAAATAGCAGTAGCGTCGAATTACTGGTACAGCAGGGCATTGAGCTACAGCACTCCTGAAAATAAGCGAATGGGGTTAATTGATAATACCGATTAGCCTTCGACAAACAAATTCGGAGTATAGAATGCATAAATTATCCGTAAAATTATTAATGGTTGCTATGATATTAAGTTGTAGCCTGGCTCTGGTGACTGAGACGGCATGGTCTGCTGATGGCAACGCTCTGGAAAAAATATATCAGGGAGTACCTGATGTTAACCCAGACCAGGCACAGGTTGTATATTTCCGTTCTGCCAGTGTTAATATCCAGGATCAGAATAATGCCAATATTTATGTCGATGGTGAATTTCAGACCGCACTGATCCCTGGTAGTTATAGCATTTTTTGTTTGAGGCCGGGAGTCCATGTTTTGGGTAGCTGGCTAAAGGATGAACCAGGATATGCCGGTAAGCAGCAACGGCAGAGTAAGGTACCTCTGGAAGGAGGAAAAACGTACTTCTTTGTTGTTGATGAAGATATGGGAAGCTCGTTGCATATGCTGAAAAAGCGTGAAGCGACTCCCCTATTGATGAAAACCCGATTGCAGGATGTTCTTGTTTCTCGTGCTTCGGAAGTGACTCGTTGTCAATATCTGTATACGGATTATGTTTTGTCAGGCGATGTTTTATTCGATTTTGGTAAATACGCTGAGCAGAATATTAAAACAGGGGGACGTAGTGAAATTTCAGATGTGGCTGGGAATCTGATCAACAAGAGTCATGCAAAAGTGATGGTTATTGGACATACCGATCCTATTGGCTCCGAGCAGAGTAACCTGGATTTGGGCTTTAGGCGAGCCAGTACGGTAAAAGCGCTGTTAATGAGCGCGGGATTGGCTGGACATGACATCAGTGTAATGACGACGGGTAGTCAGGAACCTGTAGCTAGTGGTTGTGAAGGGTTAGAACGCCGACAGAAAATTATGTGTTATGCGCCCGATCGTCGCGTTGTAATTCGCAGTTATAATAAATAACTGAGGCATTATATTTCAATAAAAAATGCTGGTTGTAACCGGCATTTTTTATTTTTTTGAAAAAGATAGTGTATTCGCATACGATCAATGTTCCCTACTCCAATACTGACTCTCTTTCGGTTTCCTTAAAAACTACCCTTGAATTATTATAATATTGTTGACTGAGTTGTTTGTACTCAATATTCTTAATGGGCTGTTTTTTATACTGCGGCGGCTGATTAGGATGATATCTTGGGTAGGTCGAATGAATAATATAATTGAATTTATCGGTAAGAAGAAGGGGCTGGAGCTGATTGAAGCCACCTCCAGAGAACTGGAGATGAATAGTGAAGATGTTAATTTGGCTCTTGAGGGTGTAATTTCATTTTTTATGGAGCAGCTTCAAACGTATTTTAATAATAATTACGCATCAGATTATTTTTTAAACTCAATGAAAGCTTTAGTGGAACCTCGAGTTAATCTGAAAACAGTGGCTGGGATTATGGAGGAGAACGATGCTAATGCCCGTATTAGCTCTTTTTTTAATACAATGATGCCAGAAGAGTACCAGATAAAGGCGGTGGTTGCTGTTGTTCATATCTCACCACTGCAGGCTAAAAGGTTGGTTACTTTGGGGCGGCTGCTCCTGTTGAGTTCGCTTCAGAACAGTCTTTCCGGTAAAAAGATTACGCGCCGGGCTATTTATAATTTACTGGGCGAGGTTGGGCAGGAAAAGTCACTCGTATTACCGGAGCCTTACACAGATTATTTAAATATTATCGAGCAGTCTGAACAGTTATCAATACTGGAGGATGAAAATGATAAAGATCTTCCAATAAAGCAAAAGTATAAATGGCTGCTATTTTCTTTATTAGCTATATTATTTATGTTAATGATGATTTTTCATAAGATGTATGGTGGCGCTGACGTGAAAGCATTGCAACATAGCTCGTTGATTTATAGAAGTACTGGGATATGATCGGGAAATTTATTTTTAGAGACGTTTTCTGACTGTATGATTGTTTTTACTTCTCGCGATGATTGAACTCTGGAGTTATGAATGAAGAGAGAGCCAGGCTATGGTTAGTGATAAATGGTTAGCGTCCTGTCATCGTCGAAGTATCAGTACTATGCGTAATAAAATTATAGCTATGCTGGAGCAGTGGGATGGTCGGGATAATAATGTAAGGAATGAATTGATTTGGCTGATTGATGTCATGGATAATTGCGATAAATATATTTATTTTCATATAAAGAATCAGGATTGTAAAAAATCCGCGAAGGATTAGTTTTTTTGAATTTTTATGATTTTCAATCATATTTCCTCATGTTGTCTTTATTTTTTTTTCAGAAGATATTTATCCAGGGTGTTTTGACGTTCAATATTATGAGGGGTTTCTATGTCTATAATGCGTAACGGGAAAAAGCTGAAAATCATAGTAATAAGTGATAATGCTTATTACTGGCTTGGTATTCAAAAAATGGTTGAAGAGATTGCCTGGAGTGACGTTAAAATCAGATATCAGTATATAACCGAGCGTCATTTTTTATCCGGATTACACCAGCCTCAGGGAATTTATTTAAAAGTGGATACGCCATTTGTATTTGCTGATGACTTCGCTTACCGATTATTAAAACAAGAGATAAAGAACCCTTCGATTAATTTGTTTGGAACCCATGCCAGCCTTCAGGAGGTTTCAGGGTCGCTACAAAATGTAAAAAACAATGTTACCTGTGAAATCAATATTGATTGTATACAGTCGCGTTTGACCCATCGTGAAAATATGATGTATATGTTTCTGATTAATGGATATGGTGATGATTCGATCTCCAGATTAATGAATATTTCGAAAAAAAGCGTTAGTGATTATCGAGGGCGAATTATCAGGAAATTGGGGTATCGTAATAAAAATAGATTTATTACATGCGAGCAGCATTATATCCAGGAATCTGGTGGTAATAATGTATGATATAAGAAAATTAAATTTTAGTTAATGGAAAAAAACCACTGCTATAGCAGTGGTTAAAAAGGTTACGATGAACAATTTATTGTAACAAGCAGAGCTTATATAGCTCATGCTTTAATAGCATAATTGAATGCTTGTTTTATTGCCATACCAAATAATTAAAATGTCATTTCTATATGACTTAAAACTATTTTATCTTGTTATGGACTGGCTCTCCATGAGGTCGCGACTGTTTTTCCTCATCTGGGCGTTTTTTCTTATCCCTGGAGTTAGGTGTTTGGGGGATGAATTTTAAATACCAGAATAATAGCATTGATAAAATAATCCCCAAGCATTTATTCATGGATTATCAGTAGATTAGCTTTTCATTCCGATAGAATTCTATTTATTGGAATATCAAAAGTAAAAAAATTGAACAGTATCTCTGGCATTGTACTTCGTCAATTAAAAAACAACATAAGTGGCGAAAGCACCGCTCTCTTCTTCTGACTTTTGAGCCAACGCGGAAAAGAGTTCGTATAACGATAAATCGGATGTTTATGCAATGGATATGAAAGAGGCTGAAGGTATTGGCCAGAATAACGTTGATGAAAAGGTAACCATCGACGATTCTTTGCTGATGAGTGTTTCCTGGGTGTGCTGCTATTACAAAACAGAAGCTTCGGATAATGCGCTCATGGCAGGAATCCCCAGAGGTCGATTCCTTACGTCGGCCCATGCATTAACGGCATTGCAGAATGCTGGGTTTTCCACAGGTCTTGTTGAACGCCACATTACGGAGATTCCGGAGCAGCTGGCTCCCGTTATCCTGCTACGTAAAGGAAATTGCGGTGGCTGTGTTTTCCTTGGGAGAGAGAAGAGTCAGGATCCAGCCAGTAAAGAAGTTCTGTATCGAATTATTTTGCCGGAGATCAGCGCCGATCCGGTTGTACTTAGTGCAAAAGAGATGCTGGAGATTTATTCAGGATTTGCGATTTTCCTGAAGCTTAAGGCTAAAGCCGATCGGCGGGTGGAGGAGCCTGAGCTGGTTCCTGCAGGGCACTGGTTATTAGGTACACTGTGGCGCTATCGGCGCTATTACCGTAGTGCGGCAATTGGCACCCTGCTGATTAACATTCTGACGCTGGCCAGCATCTTTTTTACGATGAACGTTTATGACCGGGTTATCCCTAATCAGGCCTATGTGACGCTGTGGTCGTTGGCTATCGGCGTCACCATAGCCATGCTGTTTGAAGCTTTTGCCCGCTATATTCGCGCGCACCTAATCGATGTGGCGGGTAAAAAGGCCGATCTCATTCTGGGGACGCTGCTATTCCGCCAGATGCTTTCGATCAAAATGGAGTATAAGCCAGCATCATCGGGGTCATTCGCTAATCAGCTCCGGGAATTTGAATCGGTGCGCGACTTTGCTACTTCGGCGACTCTTTCTGCCGTGGCCGATCTTCCTTTTGTGTTCTTCTTTATCGGCGTTATTTTTACCATAGGCGGTTACTTAGGCCTGATTCCACTGATTTTGCTGCCTATTATTTTGACGATTAGCCTTCTGATTCAGTGGCCGCTGGCCAAAACGATGAAAGAGAATCTCAGGGAAACCTCTCTTAAGCAGGGAGTGCTCATCGAATCCATTGAAGGAATGGAGACACTGAAGGCCGTTGGTGGTGAAGGCTATATGCAAAGGCGTTGGGAAAACTTCAGCGCTCTGGCGGCGGAAACCAGTATGAAATCCCGTCGTCTTTCTGCGCTGGCTACCGGTAGCTTTGCCTTCTTCCAACAGATACAAACCGTCATCATTGTTATTACGGGCGTTTACCTTATCAGCAACGGCGTCATGACCCAGGGAGCCTTGATTGGTACGGTCATGTTGGCCAGCCGGGCGACGGCGCCACTTGGACAGATAGTTGGGTTGGCCGTGCGCTTCCAGCAGGCGAAGGTAGCGCTGGAATCCCTCAATAACCTGATGTTGAAACCGGTCGATCGCGATGAGCGTATCGACTACCTGCCGAATCCGGAATTAACAGGAAGGCTCCAACTAAAGGATATTGATTTTGCCTATCCGGCTCCTCCCATGCAGCCTGCATTACCGGTATTGAAGAAAATTAGCCTTAGCATTCAGCCGGGTGAGCGCATTGCGATTCTGGGCAAGATTGGTAGCGGAAAGTCGACGCTACTGCGTGTGATCGCCCGCCTGTACGATCCCACCGGTGGCCAGATTTTTGCCGATGGGCTGGACGTTACGCAGATCGATCCCGCGGACTGGCGCGCGCATGTGGGCTTTGTCGGGCAGGATTCTCGGCTGTTTTATGGGTCGCTGCGTGAAAATATCATGATTGGTAACCCCTCCGCGACGGTAAAAGAACTACTACGGGTACTGAAGCTGACCGGGCTGGATCGGGTTGCCGCAAAGCATCCTTTGGGCATCAACCTTCCGATTGGGGAAATGGGGGACGGCCTGTCTGGCGGACAGCGGCAACTGGTTTCTCTGGCGCGCAGCCTTATCGCCAGGCCCACGGTTCTCCTGATGGATGAGCCGACCAGCTCAATGGACATGCAGACTGAGAATCAGTTTATCGCGCACCTGAAAAAAGCGACCGATAACCAGACCATTATCGTGGTTACTCACCGGCCATCCCTGCTGTCGCTTATCGATCGTATTGTCGTGGTGGATGAGGGCAGGATCGTGGCGGATGGCCCTAAAGAGCAGGTGATGGCGACGCTGTCTGGTAGCGCGGTGGCGCGGCCCGGCACGGTGCAGGTAACCCAAACTAAGGTGCCAGCTAATCAGGATGTGCGACCGTCGATGCCCGGGAAAGATGTAACCGTCATGCCCGCGGATGGTACGACGGGGGAGGTGAAGCCATGAAAAGGAAAGAGGTGCTTTCACCGGAAGATGCCGCGTTCATGAATGACGTTCGGGAGTCGCTTTTGGCTCAAAAAACACCAAAATCGAAATTAGTTTTGCAGCTTATCGGCGCCCTTTTCGTGATTGGCCTGGTTTGGGCGCACTTTGCCCGGGTCGAGGAGATAACCCAGGGTGACGCGAAGGTGATTTCAAAAAGCCGGGAACAGGTTATTCAGAGCCTGGAAGGCGGGATCCTTGCAGATATGGAGGTCAGTGAAGGCCAGACGGTGGATAAAGGGCAGGTATTGTTGAAGCTTGACCCGACTCGTTCGGATTCAAACTATAGAGAGACCCTGTCTAAGGTGATAGGTCTACAGGCCGCCGTGGATCGTCTGACGGCTGAAGCCTATAACCGACCGCTGACGTTCAGACCCTCGGTTACGGATAAAAACGTGATCAAACAGGAAACGGACGCTTACAACAGCCGCAAACGCGATCTGGAGCAGAGCGTGACGGCGCTGGAACACAGCTATCAGTTAACCATGAAAGAAATTGACCTGGCTGCACCTTTGGTCAGGCAGGGGCTGATGTCGGAAGTGGAACTGTTACGCACTCGTAGACAGGCAACCGATCTGAAATCGCAGATTGTTGAAAAGGAAAGTAAATTCAGAGCCGATGCGAACAGCCAGTTGGCTAATCTTCAACTTGAACTTTCCCAGGCGCAGGAGATGCTGGTCGGCAGAAAAGATGTACTGACACGCACCACCATCAGAGCTCCGGTCCGGGGTACGATTAAGGATATCCGCTTTAATACCCGCGGTGGCGTTATTCAGCCCGGGGAGCACATCATGACGATTGTTCCTCTGGAGGATCAACTGCTGGTTGAAGCAAAAGTCAAACCTTCCGACGTAGCCTTTTTGCATCCAGGGCTCCCCGCTATGGTCAAAATAACAGCATACGATTTCAGTATCTACGGCGGGCTTAAAGGCGTGGTTCAGCAAATCAGCCCCGGCACTCTGAAAGATGAAGAGCAGCAGGCGCGCGGCCGCCCTGATGATACCTATTATCAGGTAATGGTATTGACCGATTCAAGCAGCCTGCATGTTAAGGACAAGGTTTTACCGATTATTCCAGGGATGATAGCCAGGGTTGAAATAAAAACCGGCGAGAAAACCATTCTTGATTACCTCCTTAAGCCGCTTTATAAGGCGCGCGAAGCGTTCAGAGAACGATAAGATTCAGAGTGATGACCATGGGAAAACTGGCTGGGAAAGAGATTTGTGCCATTGCGATGTTGATCTCTTCGGTATTATTGCAGGCAACGGCTCAGGCGAGCTTTCTATTAAAAAAACCGGATGGGAATAATCACCGGCAGACGATGCCGGTGGCAGCAGAAGAAACGACGGCAAACCAGGTAACGCCGACGGAAAAAGGCGATTTTACCTATTCGCTTAATGGGTTAAGACCCATCCCTGAAGATACGATTTCCCTGGAGCTGGCTTCAGAGAATAATGAAGCCTCAAGCCGGGTGATTAAACGCTATCTTTCCTCAATGGTGGAGGCGGCGAAAAACTATACCCCACAGATTCGTGAGGCCCAAAGCAGCTATGAAGCCGCCAAAGCTGATATCGATCAGGCAAGGGGGCAGCGTCTGCCCCAGATTGATGTGGGGCTTCAGTCTAATCCGGTGCAGTTTGGCTCCGGTGAGCGCGTCGATCGAGAAGATATGACCAACGGTGTGAGCATGAGTATGACGACACCGGTTTTTGACTGGGGATACAATAGTAAAAATATCCGCAGTAAAGAGTACACGGCAAAGGCCGCCTCGGCCTATTACGATGCGACTCAGGAAGATATCGCCTACCAGGTATGCGCGCAGCTGGCTGAACTGGCGAAGGAAAGAATCATCACGCAGCTTAGTCAGGCCTATGTGGAGCGTATGCAGCGCCTGGTGAATATGATTAGCGATATCAGTAAAGTCGATGCCGGTCGCGTGAGTGAGTTGACCCAGGCGCAGGCCCGGCTTTTGCAGGCGGAAGCCTCAAGGGATGCCGCGATGTCGAAAGTGCAGGACGCTGAAATCGCACTGCGTAAACTGACCGGCCTGGTTAATTATAGCGGACTGCCGCCGCAGTTTGCCTGGGATCTCCGCATCAATGATGCCGGAAAGCTGATGAAAGTGCTCGACAGCCATCCTTCAATTATTCAGGCGAGAAACGAAGCGCTTTCTGCCATTGAGCAGGCCAAAACTGTGAAGGCTCAAAATCTTCCGAAGGTGAACTGGGTGGTGAAAAAAACGGTACCGATTAACCACGGAGCCTATGAAGAGTCCTGGCAAACTTATCTTAATTTGAGTTGGGGAATCTTCCGTGGAGGATCGGCCAGCGCTCAGGAAAGAGCGGCTGCCTTGCGTGCCGAGGAGGCCCGGCAGAAAATTGATGAGCGAAGAATCGATCTCAGTAGCAAGGTTCGTTCATCTATCCATAACTCACAGACGTATCTTTCACAGTCGGAACAGTACCATCGTTTGGTCAATGCCACGGATCGGGTCCGGCGGGATTTCTTTGAGCAGTGGCGTCAGCTAAATACCCGAACCCTGCTTGATGTACTGACGGCAGAAAGTGACTACTACAATAACCAGGTTAATGAAGTGACGACGCGTTTTGAGGCATATAGCGCAATGTTTACGGGTTATGCCAATGCTGGCGTACTGGAACAGTGGCTGGCTCAATAACCGTTATCCTGTACGGGAACATGGCTATCGGGAAATATGCGCATGTGGTTAATATTGGCACAAAGCTGACGGCCTTCAAGGGAAAAGGTAAACGGCCCAGTCCAGTAGCACTATATTTTTTATACTGTCGCGAGTTTCCTGATGGCTTAGACGGAGCTGAGCATGCGTATGCCTGGCCTGATAGCGACTGCCATTCAAGGTAAAGCGGATTGTTTCACTGGTTGTGAATTTGGAAATGAGCTTCTGAAGTTGTTGAGAAGACATGTTCTCCGTCGCTTCAGGCAGCTTTATGCTGAGCATTATCTGGCCGCCGGTAGGCAGCTTGCTTTTAGGCGGGGAGTACAGTTGTCCAATACAGTGAAAATTACCATTGTTTTCAATGCTAATAAGTGGATAACGTTTATGGGCTAACATCGGCGATCCTTGATATTGCTGCAAGTAATGCGTTGCGGCGTCCTGTTAAATAGCCTGACTCTCCAGATACTCTATTAGTTGGGATGATGTTTCATAGACCAGTGGCGGTTGACTTTGACTGTATGGTGTTTTGTATCTCGTTCAGGATACTCGATAGCCTGGCGTTGTTTGCCAGAGAATGATGATAATGCAGGTAGCAATCAAAGCGCATCTTGAGTTCGGGGGGAGCAGTGAATATGCGAATGGGGAGCCTGTTTTCAAAATATTGAATAATTAACGTAGGCATTAACATGATATAATTGCTGTAAGCGCATAAAGCAATCATATTAAGCGCGTTACTGGATATAATGGCAACATTTCTTTTGTTAATGAGTTCGTTGAAGCGATTAGCGTGTTGGAAATCATTACAGGTTAGACCCATACTGCGGGACCAGATAATATGCTGATTACTCTCCCAGTCACTCATCGTAAAATTTGTCTTAATGGTTGGGTGGCTTTTACTTGCCACGATGCAGGTGTCGCATGACATAAATTCAATTTGAATAATGCTATGATCGTTAGGCAGTCGTGTACCAATATCTAAGTCAATCTCTTTATTACGCAAACGGGCCAGCCTGATTTCTTCGCTGAAATCGGGGGCGGAAAATTTCATCGTGGCAGGAAGTTTTCCTGAAACATTCAGTTTTGCTGAAATTAGCAATTCAATAAGGGAGTAAGTGCTTATCGTAAGACTACGGTTTTCGAGAGGGATTTGCTTCATCTTGTTTGTTATCGATTGATAATACTGACTTAGCTCTTTGGCAATGTTGTCCGGAGCCATCCCGTTCCGGGTACGAAAGAAAAGGGCTGAACCGGTCTTTTTTCTGGCTTTATTTAGTATATAGCTTATCGTTCCCGGTGAGACATTAAGTAGCTCGGCTGTCTTAGTGACGCTTCCACAGGTAGTAAGGATATGGATTGCCTTCAGAGCCTTGATATCAATTACATTGTTCATTTCATCCTCAGGTTTTTGTTATTATTAGGTTGTTAATTAATGGAGGGGTAAATTTAAAGATGAGTCTTTAACAGAAAATTTATTTTATCAACAAAAAAATTTTTCTATATGTAATATTTTGTTAATGAAAGGCTGGCGTCAGGCTTTGCTCTTAAGCCAAAACCGGAAAGGTTTACTGCTATGGGCGATGGAATAGAGGTAAACAGACATCCTGGGCTTATCTTCTCAGGACATTTTTATTTTATAAACGAGCGCCAGTTATGAGATTTTTCATGTTAATTATTTTGTTTTAGTGGGAATATCTGATGTGAAGATGTCCTGTATATATTATCGATGGATAGAGTACATGGATGTCTGCGAATACTTGGGATTATATCTCTGGTTGGTGGTAAAATTCTGGGGTAGTTTTATCAATGATTGTGATAGATATTGTTAACCCGTTTAGTGTTTTATTATCGGCCATCTTTGCCTGGATGAAGTGGACGAAATAGTAAAACCCCTGCCGGGGTGGGCAAGGGCGATCCGATCATTGATAGCGGTCCTTTTCCCGTATGAGTGTTTCCACCAACTGCGCCGCAGGCATGGCGCGCGAGCGCGGAGCACCGGTTCCGGCCCAGTGGGCGGCGTAGTCGTGGCATCCTTTGGCGCTGGCGGCCTGATGCAGCGCTTTGCCGATATCGTAAGCCACCGGGTAGTCGGCCACATCATTGGCAGGCGCATCGATATGCAGCCGGTTGATAATGCCGCGAGCCGGGCGCCCGGAGATGGTGCGTGTGAGGGCAGTATACTGCGCCCGTTCACTGCTGAGCGCTTCCCGGTAGTGGACATCGGCAGAGGATTCCGGGCAGGGGACAAAAGCGGTGCCGAGCTGAGCCGCGCAGGCGCCTGCTGCCAGCGCCCGGGCGATGTCGGCGCCGTCCATCATGCCACCGGCGGCGACAATCGGTAATTGGCAGCGCTGGCGAATGGCTTTCACCAGCGACAGGGTATCGGTCAGAGCGTCGGGCGCGTCGGGGTCAAACATCCCGCGGTGGCCACCTGCCTCGGCGCCCTGAGCGATAACGGTGTCGATACCCGCTTCGGCGATTTGTACGGCTTCTTCCACGCTGGTGGCGCTGGCAAAGGTGTGGACACCGGCCTGGCGCAGTGCCTTAAGGGCACGCTGGTCCGGCAGTCCAAAGTGGAAGCTCACCACGGCGGGAGGCGCTTCCAGCAGCACGGCCAGCATTTCCGTATTATCGATAAAGCTCTGGTAGATTTCGCGTAATTCGCCGGGGGGAAGGGCGTTGAAGCGGCTAAATTCCGGGGTCAGGGCGTTAATCCAGCGCTGTTCGCGCCCGGCGTCGCGGCGGGCGGCAGCATGGCAGAACAGATTGACGTTAAAGGGTCTGTCGGTCAGCGCCTGGGTCGCCTGAATCATCTCTCTGGCTTTTTGAGGCGTAGCGGCGCCCAGACCAATGGAGCCCAGCGCCCCGGCATTGCTCACCGCTGCCGCCAGCTCTGGTGTAGAGACTCCCGCCATCGGTGCCTGAATCAGCGGATGTGTTGCAAGTGAAAATGTTGCCATAACGTTAACCTTAAGCGGTATCTGGTAACGACATGGCAACATAAAGTGCATCTGAAAAGCAACTATTTGATGGCGCAGAGAATTTGGACGGTTGCTTTATGTTTGGTATCCATTTGATTATTAAGTGGAAATTAAATTTAGTTGGTTCCATCCGTTAGCCAAAGATAAACCGGACTGATATCGCATGCCCTTATCTGGCTAAATTTATTCGTCATGGTTTTTATGTTATCCATTAACTTCTTTTTTATTTTTAATGTTCGATAGCCCTGAAAATAAAAAGATGAAAGGTCAACAAGAAAATGAATTAATACAGGAACCTTTAAAAGTATGATCGAATACAAAAAAGGTTCCTGACTCTAATACCGTGACGATTTATTATTGTCAGGTCTGGTGAATTATTCCCCCGCGAATGCGAATCCCTCGTCCGCCCAGCCGGTCAGGCCGCCAGGCATCACTTTAACCCGAAAACCGAGATCCGCCATTTTCATCGCCGCCCTGTCGGCGCCATTACAGTGGGGGCCTGCGCAATAAACCACATAGAGTGCGTCTCTGTCCCAGTCGGCCAGATTCTTTTCGGTCATTAATCGATGTGGGAAGTGCATGGCGCCAGGAATATGCTTTTGACGAAAGGCTTCTTCACTGCCGACGGCGTGAATCAGGGTAAAGTCGATATCGCCATTGGCGAATGCGCTATGAACATCGGCGCAGTCGGTTTCAAATTGCAGTTTCTTTCTAAAGTATTGTGCGACTTCCTGGAGACTCTCTGCCTGATATTCAGAAACAATACTCATTTTTTATTCTTATTATATTGGGGGTTATCTATGACGCCCCGACTTCGGAGCGTCAGATATTATTCTTTACGGCTTGCTACCCAAATCGTCAAGCAGTCGCTGGTGGAACATTTGCGGATCTTCCATTTGCGGCGCATGGCCCATACCCTGGAATTCTACCAGTCGGGCATTGGGGATCATCTTCGCCACCTGTTTCCCCAGTACCTGGTAGTTGCCGAGCTGCTTTTTCACTTCCGGCGACGCAATATCGCTGCCAATGGCGGTGGTGTCACCGGTGCCAATAAACAGCGTGGTGGGTACTTTCAGGTCTTTAAATTCATACCAGACCGGCTGGGTGAAGATCATGTCGTAGATAAGCGCCGAATTCCAGGCGACCTTTTTATGCCCCGGCCCGGCGTTCAGCCCGGCCAGCATATCGACCCACTTGTCATATTCCGGCTTCCAGTTCCCCATATAGTAGGTCTTCTGCTCATAGGCTTTGATACCTTCCGCACTGGTTTTCAGTTCGCGCTCATACCACTGATCCACGGTGCGGTAAGGCGCCCCTTTTGCCTTCCAGTCCTCCAGCCCGATAGGGTTGACCATCACCAGTTTTTCGGTCTGCTGCGGGTACATCAGCGCATAGCGGGTAGCCAGCATTCCGCCGGTAGAGTGACCGATAACAATGGCCTTTTTCACGCCCAGTTTTTCCAGCAGGTGATGAGTGTTATCTGCCAGTTGCTGGAAGCTGTACTGGTAATAGTCCGGTTTGCTGGAGGTGCAAAAACCAATCTGGTCTGGCGCGATAACCCGGAAACCGGCGTCGGTCAGCGCTTTGATAGTGCCTTCCCAGGTGGCGCCGCAGAAGTTTTTACCGTGCATCAGCACGGCAACCCGGCCATTGGGCTTTTCAGGTTTGACGTCCATGTAGCCCATACGCAGCTCCTGCTGCTGGGACTGAAAGTCAAAGTGATGTAAAGGCCAGGGATAGTCGAACCCTTCCAGATTTTCGCCATAGGTGACGGCGGCCTGGCTTTGCGCCGCCAGCATCAGGCCCGCGGCCAGCAGGGAAACGCGTAACAGCTTTCGGGACATCGTGAATCTCCTTTAGCAATTCTAATAAAATCGGAGGGAAAATAAGTACGGCTGATAATTCCCACCGGAAAGGGTGTTAATGGTTTTTATACTGAAAATTGGGTTCAGGTGAAACTGTCGCGAGCAATAACCATAAAAGTGAAGGTGAAATAAGATTATCTAATGATTGGTTATTTAAATAAATTTACGAAAGTCATTTTTATAACGAATGATAATTAATTTTTAGTTAAGAAAATACTTTTAACTATATGTTTTTAAAGTGCTGGTAGAGCGTTCAGTGATAACGATTGCAGTTTTGTGAATTTACGAAAAATAGACATTAAATTTAAGTAAAATGACATAAATAAATTAATTTTGTTTATAGGATAAATCTTAGGCTAATTAATGATCGAAAGATGCTACACCTTATTTTTCGCAGTTGTGGCCTGGTGGAAATGCACGTTGTAGTCAATGTGCCATGCATTATCGCATGACCAGGCCGAAGAGGTATTTCCGAATTAAAGAGGCACGCTTTGACGACGTTAAAACCCCTGTTAGCCAGAAACCGTAGTTGGGCGCTTCAGTGCCGTCAACGGGACCCAAACTATTTTGAGAAATATGTGCATCAGCAGCAGCCGCATTCACTGTGGATTGGTTGTTCCGACAGCCGGGTACCGGCAGAGGTTCTGACCGGCTCTCATCCCGGCGAGCTGTTTGTCCATCGCAATATCGCCAATATGGTCGATAGTTCGGACGATAATTTTATGAGCGTACTGCAGTACGCGTTGTACAACCTGAAAGTGGAGCGGGTGGTGCTGTGCGGCCACTACGGCTGTGGCGGCGTTCAGGCGGCGCTGGCCCTTCCCGAACTGCCGCTGGCGAATGAAGATTCGGCGCTGTCCCGCCGTATCGCCAGCCTGCGCGGCGCTCTGGGTGACGATATCGATCAGTTTCATCGCTCGGAAGATGAAGAGGCCGAGCGCCATAAACGGCTGGTGGAGGCAAATGTCCTTATCCAGTTTGCCCGACTGGCGGCCTGCGAACCGGTGCGTGAGGTCTGGCGCAGCGGTCGGGCGCTGGGGCTGTACGGCTGCGTCTACGAGCTGGGCAGCGGCCACCTGAAAGACCTGATAGAACAAACCGCAGAGGAGTCGTCCCCATGAACTTGAGTACGCTGCGTCAGGATATTCCCGCCGGGCTGGTCGTCTTTCTGGTCGCGCTGCCGCTCTGTCTGGGCATCGCGCAGGCCAGCGGCCTGCCCCCCTTCGTCGGCCTGCTGACCGGGGTGATCGGCGGTCTGGTGGTGACGGCTATGAGTCCGTCGCGCTTCGCGGTCAGTGGACCGGCCGCCGGGCTGGTCACCATTGTGGTCGCTTCGCTGGAGACTCTGGGATCATTTTCCGCCTTCCTGCTGGCGCTGGTGCTGGCCGGGGTGATTCAGTTTGCGTTGGGTGTGGCTCGTGCCGGGCGCTTTATTTCGCTGGTGCCGGGAAGCGTGATTAAAGGAATGCTGGCGGCGATAGGCATTCTGTTGATTATTCAGCAGATCCCCGTGGCGCTACGGGCTTCGGGCGAACACGGCTGGCGAGAGCTGCTGACCGGCAGCTTCGCCTTTTCGCTGCCTGCCATTCTGGTGGGCGGAAGCGGGCTGCTGATCCTCTGGCTGTGGTCCACGCCGTTTATCCGCCGCGCGAAGTCGGTTAACTGGATCCCGGGGCCGTTGATCGCGGTGCTGGTAGGGGTGGTGACGACGCTGGTGACCCAGCGCGTGGCGCCGGAGTGGTTTGCCGCGCTGCCGCGTATCTCACTGCCTGAATTCGCCAGCCTGGGCGGGGTGATCGGCGAACTGGAAGGCCCGGACTGGGCGGCCTGGCAGAATCCATCGGTCTATGTGGTGGCACTGACCCTGGCGCTGGTGGCGAGCCTGGAAACACTGCTCAGCCAGGAGGCGCTGAATAAGCTGCGTCCCCAGCATCCGTCGCCGTCGCCCAATAAAGAGCTACGCGCTCAGGGGGTGGGTAATCTGCTGTCCGGCCTGTTGGGCGCCATGCCGATTACCGCGGTCATTGTCCGCAGTTCGGTAAACGTCAGTTCCGGGGCGCAGTCGAAGCTTTCTATTCTGATACATGGCGGGCTGCTGTTGATCTGCGGTCTTTGGTTCAGCGGTCTGCTTTCCCTGATCCCGCTGGCGAGTCTGGCGGCGGTGCTGCTGCATACCGGCTATAAGCTGGCGTCGCCGCGGCTGTTTGTCGACCATGCCCGCATGGGCGCCCAGCAGTTTGTTCCCTTTATCACCACCATTGTCGGCATCATTCTGTTTGGCATGCTGGCGGGGATCGGGCTGGGGCTGGCGACGCAGATTCTCTACAGCATCTATAAGAGCCATCGTAACGCGCTGCAGCTTACCCGCTACGATGACCACTATGTGCTGCGCTTTCAGCAGAACCTGACCTTCATGCACAACCCGCGCCTGCAGAATCTGCTGGCGGAGATTCCGGAAAACAGCGTGGTGATCGTCGAACACGATAATGCCAGCTGGATGGATCCCGACGTAAAGGCGGTTCTGGCCGACTTTGGCGAGAACGCCCGCCAGCGCGGCATCAGTCTGAATCAGTGGCCGGTGGCGCTCTCCTGAGTCAGACGATATCGTCCACCACGCCGCCGTCCACCCGCAGGGCGGCGCCCGAGGTGGCGGAGGCCTGGGGTGAGCAGACGTATACCACCATATTCGCCACTTCCTCTACCGTGGCGGCCCGCTGAATCACTGAGGCGGGCCGCTCGGCCATTACGAACGCCTTTGCCAGTTCTTCCAGCGACTTACCGGTTTTGGCCATCTCTTCCTGCATCATTGCTTCGAATCCATCCGACATCGTTGGCCCGGGCAGTACGCTGTTGACCGTGACGCCGCTGCCCGCGGCATATTTCGCCAGCCCGCGGGACAGCGCCAGTTGCGCCGTTTTACTAACGCCATAGTGGATCATATCGGCGGGGATATTGCGGGCCGATTCGGAGGAGATAAACACCACCCGGCCCCAGCCTTTGGTCATCATGGCCGGGAGCAGGGCTCGGGAAAGGCGCACGCCGGACATCACGTTGGTCTGCCAGAAGCGATCCCAGGTGGCGTCATCGACCTCATCAAAGGGTTGCGGGCCGTAGATACCGGCGTTATTCACCAGAATGTCTACTCCGGCGACCTGTTTCAGCAGGGTTTCAACGCCCTGTGCGCTGTCCAGATTCGCCGCCACGCCGCGTAGATTCGCGGCCGGAAGCGCCGAGCGCAGCGTCTCCAGACCGTGGTTCACCGAGTCATCGCTGCGTCCGTTAATGATCACTTCGGCGCCGCTTTCCGCCAGCCCGTGCGCAATCGCCAGGCTTATTCCGCCAGTAGAGGCGGTGACCAGGGCGCGCTTTCCGGAAAGGTCGATATACATGCTGCTGCTCCTCATGTCTGATGAATTATCACCTATAAGGGTAGCAGTCGTGCGGTTCAGGCTTCGTTAAACAGGCGCAGCAGGGTGGCAACCGGGGCATCCAACGGAGTGAGATCCTGGCGTACCAGCAGGTGTAGCGGCGTGGCGCGACGCGCTCCGTGGCTGAGGGGGAGCGGAAGCAGGGTGCCGTCGGCAAGCGGCCCGGCAATACGCTCTTCCGGCAGCCAGCCGTAGCCCACCTGGTGTAGTACCGCTTCAGTCGCGGCATCAATGGTCGAAAAGATCCAGTTTTCCCCCGGTGAGTGGTCAGGGCTTTCCCGGGGATCGCGACCGGCAATCTGGATTAAAGGGTAGCGGGCAAGCAACTCTTCACTAAGCGGTTCATCAATATGGCTCAGGGGATGATCGCGATGCGCCACGGCCACAAAGTCGATATTCATCAGCCACTGACCGCGACCGCTGATGTCCTGACGGCGGGTCAGCACCATTACGTCGGCATCGGCGCTTAGCGGTTCGTATTCCAGCACTTCGGTCAGATGGATGCGGGTGGCGGGGTGCAACTGCTGAAAGCGTTTAAGCAGTCTGAACAATCGGGCGCGGGGATAAATAGCATCCACCACCAGATCTAGGCGAGCGCGTACGCCGTCGCGCAGGGTGGCGGCGCGGGATTCAAGATAGTAAAAGGCACTGAGCAGTGGCCTGGCCTGGGCAAGAAGCAGCTCTCCCGCCGGAGTCAGCACCGCCCTGCGCCCTTGTGGCTGTAGCAACGCCACACCAAGCCTTTCCTGGAGCAGGTTCAGGTTATAACTGACCGATGACTGGCTGCGGTTGCTTGCCTCTGCCGCCCGGGCAAAGCTACCCAGTTCGACTACTTTTTCCAGTAGCGCCCACTGCTCAAGGGTTGTTTTGTGCATAATTGATTTAATTATCCGATGAATTTAATGAAAAATTAGCGTTATTCACCCAAAAAGTGAAGAGGTATTCTTATCTCATCAATTCATCAGGAGGTACAACATGAGCAACTTCGATAAACAGGATCTGAGCGGTTTTGTGGGCAAACATCTGGTGTATACCTACGATAACGGCTGGAATTACGAAATTTACGTAAAAAACGCCAGCACCCTGGATTACCGCATTCACAGCGGGATTGTCGGTAATCGCTGGGTGAAAGATCAGCATGCTTATATTGTGCGGGTGGGAGAGAATATCTATAAAATTTCCTGGACTGAGCCGACCGGGACCGACGTCAGCCTGATTGCGAACCTGGGCGATCGCCTGTTCCACGGCACCATCTTCTTCCCGCGCTGGGTGATGAATAACCCGGAAAAAACGGTTTGCTTCCAGAACGACCATATTGCGCAGATGGAGGCGTATCGCGAAGCGGGCCCGGCGTATCCCACCGAAGTTATCGATGAGTTCGCCACCATTACCTTCGTTCGCGACTGTGGGGCAGATGACGACAGCGTCATCAACTGCCCGGCTAGCGAATTGCCTGCGGATTTCCCCAACAATCTGAAATAACGCGTTATGGCAACGGGCGCTGCTTCGGGCGCCCGGGGCCCAGCAAAATCGCCAGTTTGCTTCCCCCTTTGGTGGTCTCCATCCAGATCTTACAGACGCTGGTTAGCGGCACCGAAAGCAGCATTCCCACCGGCCCCAGCAGCCAACCCCAGAACAGCAACGACAGAAAAACCACCAGCGTTGACATTCCCAGACGACGGCCCATCACCCTTGGTTCTATCATATTGCCGATGACCATATGAATGGCGGAAAACAGCGCGCCCACCATCAGGCATTCGTACCAGCCGTTAAACAGCATCGCCTGTATCATGGGGGGAATGGCGGAGATAGTCGCGCCGATATTGGGAATAAAGTTCAGCAGAAAGGCCAGCACGCTCCACATCAGTGCGAACTCCACCCCCAGCAATTTCAGCCCCATCCAGGTAGTTATCCCGGTTAACAGACTCATCAGGGTTTTGAGCGCCAGATAGTGGCTCACCCCTTTCAGGGCGCGGTGCAGGCTGGCGATGTGAATCCGCGGATTATTCAGGGCGAAGCGCAGCTTATAGGGAATGTGGCGCACTTCCATCAGCATAAAGATGACGGTCATTACCAGCACCACCACGCTGACCATGGCGCCAGAAAGCTGGGTCATCAGGGTGGTGGCGAAAGAGACCATTCGTTCGGAATCCATGCGCTGTAGCAGGCGTTCCGGCGAAAGATGCTGATTACCGGGAATCAACCGTTCCAGTTGAAGCGCTCTTTCGGTCAACATCTGGTTGAATTCGGGCAGTCGGGTAGCGAATTCATTGAGCGAGCTGGCCAGCACGCCAATGACCAGCGACATCAGGATCAGCATGGTAATCACCACCACGGTGACCGCCAGGCCGCGCTGCAATCCGCGGCGCATAAACCAGACCACCAGCGGGTTGAGCACGATAGCAAAAAATACCGCCAGCAGTAGCGGCACAATAATATCCGACGCTGCGCGGATACCGGCCACAATAATGACCAACGCCGCCAGCTTCTGCAGCATATGCAGCCCGGCTTTCTCAGGGTCATAGCCTGACATCATCAATCCTTTTCTATGAGTGGTAGCAGGTGGGGCGCCAGAAAGTGTAGCGATATCTGGCGCATTTACGACGGATGATATCTGAAAAACGCGCAGTCGCCTGCTGAAGATTGCGTTTATACTGGGCGTTTTGTCGTATAAACCAGTGGTACTTTCATGCCCGATCAGGCAAGCGAGCCCGCGTTGAGCGGGTGGCGCCTTAATGTGCGGATCGTTTCCGTTGTTATTTTTAACTTTGCCAGCTATTTCACCATCGGCTTGCCGTTGGCGGTGTTGCCCGGTTATATCCACGAAGGGATGGGCTACAGCGCCTTCTGGGCGGGGCTTGCCATCAGTCTGCAATACTTCGCCACGCTGTTAAGTCGCCCCCATGCCGGGCGCTATGCCGACCAGTTGGGGCCTAAAAAGGTGGTGATTCTTGGCCTGTGCGGTTGTTTCCTGAGCGGCCTGGGTTATCTGCTGGCGGATCAAACCCGCGGCTGGCCGCTGTTGAGCCTGGGACTATTGTGCCTGGGACGGGTGGCGCTGGGCATCGGGCAGAGCCTGGCCGGGACCGGCTCGACGCTATGGGGCGTGGGACTGGTGGGAACGCCTCATATCGCCCGGGTAATCTCCTGGAATGGTATTGTCACCTACGGGGCCATGGCCGTGGGCGCGCCGCTGGGGGTCTGGATCTGGCACTATGGCGGGCTGTCGCTGCTGGCCGCGATCATTATGGGCGTAGCGCTGCTGGCGGTGGTACTGGCCCTGCCGCGCCCGGCGGTAGCGGCCAGTAAGGGCAAATCGCTGCCGTTCCGGGCGGTGCTGGGTAAGGTGTGGCCATTTGGGCTGGCGCTGGCCTTTGGATCCGCCGGATTTGGAGCTATCGCCACCTTTATTACGCTGTTTTACGACGCCCGTGGTTGGGAAGGCGCCGCCTTTGCGCTGACGCTGTTTAGCTGCGCTTTTGTCGGCACCCGACTGTTGTTCCCCAACGGCATTAATCGCCTGGGGGGCCTGAATGTGGCGATGATCTGCTTTAGCGTAGAGTGTCTGGGGCTGCTTTTGGTCGGTCTGGCGCCGTCGCCGCTGATGGCAAAGGCGGGAACGCTGCTGGCCGGTGCCGGTTTTTCACTGGTATTCCCGGCATTAGGCGTGGTGGCGGTGAAAGCGGTGCCGCAGCAAAATCAGGGCAGCGCGCTGGCGACCTATACGGTATTTATGGATTTGTCTTTAGGGATTACCGGGCCGCTGGCCGGGCTGATCATGGCCTGGACCGGAGTTGCCTCTATCTACCTTGCGGCATCGGGGCTGGCGGCGCTGGCGTTACTGCTGGCCTGGCGCCTGAAATTCTGGCCTGCCCGGACGACCGGGCAGGCCACATCATCGTAACCGGTTACTGAATCTTGAGGGTCTTAACGATGTTGTTGGCGTCGCTCTGGGCTTTCTGCTGATCGTCGGCAGGCAGGGTGACCTGCATGGTCAGCAATTTGTTATCCACTTTGCCCAGCAGGACGGTGGACCAGGCGCTCTGACCACGGGCGGAGACAATGCTGTCCAACTGTTGCAGGGTCTGGCCGTTTACTTCCAGTGATTTGTTGGAAACCACCTGGAGCTGCGGATCGCGGTTACGCTGCTGCTCTTCCAGACGCTTCGCCAGAACTTCCAGCGATTCGTTGGTGGTATCGCCCACAATGACGATCACGGCTTTCTGGCCGGTCGGATCGGAATAGACATGCATGTTGTTGCTCTGGGTACCGACCTTACCGCTCTGATCGGACATATCCGCTGGCAGTGAGAAGGTCAGTTTGCCGTCCAGCAGCGAGACAGACTGGCCGTTTTCGCTGCTTTGTGCTTCATCGCCGCCCTGGGCAGGCGTTTGGCTGTCACTGTTATCGCAGGCCGCCAACCCAAACACCAGCAGGCCGATACCGACATATTTTACCAGGTTGCGCATTGATTCTTCCTTACAGGTTATTTAGCACCAGGGTTGTGCCTCTCCTTGCATCTTAACACAAGATGCGAGCTGTCAGAGCGGCTGTAGCGCGGAAGGGGAGTGCCCCTTTGCCAGCCGTTTCAGCAACATATTCAACAACACGCCGTAGGCTGGCAGGAAGAAGATAATACTGATAAGTACTTTAAAGCAGTAATCGACCGTTGCGATCTCCACCCAGTTCTGGGCCATAAAGGGGTCGGGACTGCGCCAGAACGCGATAAAGAAGAACGCCAGGGTATCGCTGAAATTACCGAAGAAGGTTGAGGCGGTCGGCGCCAGCCACCAGCGGCGGCTCTGGCGCAGCCGGTTAAAGACGTGTACATCCAGAATCTGTCCCAGCACATAGGCCATAAAGCTGGCGCAGGCGATACGCAGTACAAAGATGTTCAGCCCGCCGAGCGCCGCCAGTCCCTGCCAGCTTCCCATATAGAACAGCGACGAGATAATCCAGGAGAGCAGCAGCGCCGGAATCATCACCGCGAAGATAATGCGTCGCGCCAGCGGCGCGCCGAAGATGCGCACCGTCAGATCGGTCGCCAGAAAGATAAACGGGAAGCTGAAGGCGCCCCAGGTGGTGTGGAAACCCAGAATGTTGACGGGGAGCTGAACCAGATAGTTACTGGAGATAATCACCAGCAAATGAAATAGCGAAAGCCCAATTAGCGCCCGACGATGCTGGCGCAGCGTTAATGCGATCATATCAACGACCTTTTTGATAAATGGGGTGAGGGAACCCAGTTGCGACAGGGTTACAAGGCCTGGCGCGCTGAAAACGCCGCATCATACTGCTTTGGCAGGCTATTGCAATGGATGATTTTCACGCAATCGTTCACCTCGCTTGCACGAAGAATTACCAGGCGTAAACTAATGCGATTTTCAGAAGCTGATGAGAAGAGTATGTCCGATCCTTTCGATTGCGCGAACCATACCCTGGACGCCCAGGGACTGCGCTGCCCGGAGCCGGTAATGATGGTGCGTAAAACGGTACGCACTATGCAGACCGGTGAAACACTGTTGATTATCGCCGACGATCCGGCTACCACCCGGGATATCCCCGGCTTTTGCCGCTTTATGGAACATGAGCTGCTGGCCCAGCAGACGGAAGCCCTGCCTTACCGCTATCTGCTGCGCAAAAGCCACTGAGTTCACGGACAGCCAGGCTGCTGTCCTGAACCCCGGTCACATCCAATTTAAACCCCTGTTTTAAAAATTGGCGCTTTTGTGAAGCGCTTCACTCCCGCTTTGTCTCCGCTGGTCTAGTTTTAAACGGCCATGTAACAAAATTTTAACCAAAAAAAGACCTGCCGGAGCTGACACGATGACCCATAAAAGCATACTGCCGGCGTTAGCCGGTTTCTGTTTGAGCACCGCGTCACTGCTGTTTGCGCCCGTTGCTGCGGCGCAAGTGATTAAAGCGGCGGATGTCCATCCCGAAGGCTATCCCAACGTGGTTGCCGTCCAACAAATGGGCGAAAAGCTGGAAAAAGCGACCAACGGAGAGCTGGAAATTAAAACCTTTCCCAATGGCGTTCTGGGCGATGAAAAACAACTCATCGAACAGGCTCAGGTAGGCGCTATTGATATGATTCGCGTCTCTATGGCGCCGGTTTCTTCCATTCTGCCCGCAACAGAAGTCTTTACGCTGCCCTATGTGTTTCGCGACGAAGATCATATGCACAAAGTGATTGATGGCCCGGTCGGTAAGAAACTGGGGACCATGCTGACCCAGGATCCTAACTCACGGCTGGTATTTCTGGGCTGGATGGATCCTGGCACCCGTAACCTGATAACCAAGAAGCCAGTGCTTAAAGCGGAGGATCTTAAAGGGATGAAGATCCGGGTGCAGGGCAGCCCGGTCGCGATTGATTCTTTAAAGGCGATGGGCGCTAACGCGGTGGCGATGGGGGTGAGTGAGGTATTCAGCGGCTTGCAAACCGGTGTGGTTGACGGGGCCGAAAACAATCCTCCTACCTATGTCGCCCACAACTATATGCCGGTGGCGAAGCACTATACCCTGAGCGAGCATATGATCGTGCCGGAAATGCTGCTCTATTCCCGGGTGAAATGGGACAAACTGAGCGCCGACCAACAGCAACTCATCATGAAACTGGCTCATGAAGCGCAGTTCGAACAGCGCAAGCTGTGGCAGGCCTACAACCAGCAGGCGCTGGAGAAAATGAAGGCCGGCGGCGTGCAGTTCCACAAGATAGACAAAACCCCGTTTATTGAGGCGACGGCGCCGGTACGCGAGAAATATGGCAAGGCGTATCCGGAGCTGATGAAGGCGATCGCTGACGTTCACTAACCTGTGGCCGGGTATTAGCCCGGCCCTTAGGGAGGACCTATGGCCCGTCTCTATATCACGTGGATGGATCGCCTGTACCTGGCCGCTATGGTGGTTTCCGGCATGGCATTGCTGGTGATGACCGTGGTGATTCCGGTGGGAATCTTCTTCCGCTACGTTCTGAACCGCGGCATTCCATGGCCGGAGCCGGTAGCTATCCTCTGTATGGTGACTTTTACCTTTATTGGCGCTGCGGTCAGCTACCGCGCGGGCGGGCATATTGCCGTCAAAATGTTGACCGACAGGGTGCCGGAAGGCTGTCAGCGCTTGCTGGCGCGGCTGGTGGATCTGCTGATGCTGGTGATTTCGGCGCTGATGCTGTGGTACAGCTTCTTTTTGTGCCAGGGACTGTGGCACCAGCCGGTGGCGGAGTTCCCGCTACTCACCGCCGGACAAACCTACCTGCCGCTGCCGGTGGGTTCGGCCATTCTGATTCTGTTCGTTATCGAGCGACTGCTGTTTGGCTCTCAGGCCCAGCGACCGCTGGTGATGCTTGGCAACCCGGAATAGACGGAGGTAACGGATGGACGCACTGGTGTTATTACTGACTCTGGCGGCGCTGCTGGCCGTGGGCATGCCCGTCGCTTTCGCGGTGGGACTGAGCGCGGTAGTGGGCGCACTGTGGATTGGCCTGCCGCTGGAAGCGCTGATGATTCAGATAACCAGCGGGGTGAATAAGTTTACCCTGCTGGCGATACCCTTTTTTATTCTGGCGGGAGCCATTATGGCGGAGGGCGGTATCGCCCAACGTCTGGTGAACTTCGCCTATCTGTTCGTCGGCTTTATCCGCGGTGGTTTGTCGCTGGTAAATATTATGGCCTCCACCTTTTTTGGCGCTATTTCCGGCTCGTCGGTGGCGGACACCGCCTCGGTGGGTAGCGTGATGATTCCGGAAATGGAAAAGAAAGGCTATCCGCGGGCCTACGCCGCGGCGGTGACCGCCAGCGGCTCGGTGCAGGCGATCCTGATTCCGCCCAGCCATAACTCGGTGATTTACTCGCTGGCGGCGGGGGGAACGGTTTCGGTCGCCGCGCTGTTTATCGCCGGGGTGTTGCCGGGGCTACTACTCGGTGGTTCGCTGATGCTGATGTGTATGCTGTTCGCCCGGCGTCGCGGCTACCCGAAAGGGGAACCTGTCACTCTGAAAGCGGCGCTGAAGATCAGTATGGATGCCCTGTGGGGGCTGATGACGGTGGTCATTATCCTGGGCGGTATACTTTCCGGCATCTTCACCGCGACCGAATCGGCGGCGGTAGCCTGTCTGTGGGCCTTTTTCGTCACCATGTTTATCTATCGCGACTACCGCTGGAACGAATTACCGAAGCTGATGTTCCGCACGGTGAAGACGGTGACCATCGTGATGATCCTGATTGGCTTTGCTGCCGGGTTCGGCGCGGTGATGACCTGGATGCAACTCCCGACGCGGATCACTGAATTCTTCACTTCGCTGTCGGATAACAAATACGTCATCCTGATGTATATCAACATCCTGCTGCTGTTGATTGGCACCCTGATGGATATGGCGCCGATTATCCTGATTCTGACGCCGGTGTTGCTGCCGGTCACCAACGCGCTGGGTATCGATCCGGTACATTTCGGCATGATTATGATGGTCAATCTGGGGATTGGCCTGATTACGCCGCCAGTGGGGTCGGTGCTGTTCGTCGCCAGCGCGGTCAGTAAGCAGAATATTGAAACCGTGGTGCGCAATATGCTGCCGTTTTACGGCGTGCTGCTGGTGGTACTGGCGTTGATTACCTGGATACCGGCTATCTCGCTCTGGCTGCCGAAACTGCTGGGGATGATGTAGCGGGCGACCCGGGTCGCCCGCACGGGTTACAGATAAAGTGCGCGCACGATCATAAAGTGACCGGCGAAGTAGCAGGCGGCCCCTACCGCATTGGCGGCGCGGAAGCTGCGGCGATAGTGGCTAATCAGCCAGATAATATTGCCGAGCAGCAGCAGAGCGGCGCCGATAAATCCCGAAAGCGCGGTGGCGGTGGGGCGCAGGAACCACTGCTCCGCCGCCAGCCACACCATCACCAGCGTCATACCGATAAAGGTGCAGACCGGCCAGCGGAAGGTTTCCAGCCGGGTCCAGATGGCGGCGATAAGCAGAGCGCCGATGATGAGCAGCGCCAGCGGAATCGGCCAGAAAAAGTTAAGCGCCATACTGCTGGCGAACCAGATGGTATAGAGCAGATGGGAAAGGAAGAAGGCGCCAATGGCGTAGAGCATGCGCTGGCCGGGCAGCATCGTTAGCGCATCCCCCACCATACTGGCCAGCAGCCCCGCCACCACCAGATAGCCGATAGCGCTGAACATCGGCGCCTGCCAGGCCAGCATCAGCAGCAGTAACAGGGTAATGGGTTTAAATACCCAACGTTGCCAGGCGGGCCCGCGGTAGGTGGCATCCACATACAGCCAGCCGGAAAAGAAGACAGCGATAAATGACCACAGCATATTAAGCCTCTGAATCCGTTATGATTAGGCACGCTCGCGGCGTACGGTCCTGTCTCCAGTCTGGTGCGCCGGAGCGGGAATGACAAGAGCACTTTGTGCAGGCTATTCTTAAATCTACCGGCAAAGCAGAGACAGTCAAATGAATAAAATGCCGCTTTTCTTCATAATTATCATTGCACTAATTGTGGTGCTCGCCTCATTTCGCTATATGCACCAGCGACGTCAGAATGCGCTGAATGATGCGGCGCCGCTGCAAACGCGCCAGGCGGTGGTGGAAGAAAAGAGTCAGACGCCCGCGAGCGAACGACGATCGCGGCAGCGTCAGGTGACGCCGCCGGAGGATACCTTACGTTATGAAGTCAGCTTTCTCCCCCAGCAAGGAGGCGAAGCGTTGCGCTTTCGGGTAAGTGCCACGCAGTACCAGCAGCTAACGCCCGGACAGGCAGGCACGCTACAGTATCGCGGCACGCGGTTTGAAGGTTTTTCTACCCGTTAACGTTTCTGCTGCTGTTTCTTCTGCCAGGCCAGTAGTTCGAACACCCCAAACAGGAAGATTCGGATCTGCTGGGCGGCGCCCAGCGGCTGGTCGGCTTTACCATTTTTATCGGCAGCCTGAGAGGCCTTCAGCAGGGTCAGCTGCAGGCCGTGCATCAGGATGGTGAAAACCATCGCCACATTAACGAAGATATTGAGCGGACGAGGAAAGGGCTGCACCAGGTTGAGCAGCATAAAGCCCCACACCCCGAGCATGAGCAGGCGCCCCAGATTAATTAACATTTTTTATTCTCCAGTAGTTACTTCGCGATGATAGAGGCGCCAGGCCACCTGGCCTGCGACCTTTTCCCGGTGTAGTGACCAGGTGTGCGGCACGTTCGGGGGGCCGTTTTCGACTTCGCTTTCCACATAGATCAGCGCTTCGTCGGCCAGCCAGCCGTTGTGCTCCAGCAGGTGAAGGGTCTCGTTTAGCAGCCCTTTTCGAAATGGCGGATCGACAAACACGAGATCAAAGGGTGTGCCCGGGCGGGCAAGAAAGCTCAGGGTATCGGTGTTGACTACCTCGCCCTGGGGAGCCTTAAGCGTCTCCAGGTTCTTACGCAACTGCTGGGCCACGATGCGATCCTTTTCCAGCAGCGTCGCGCTGGCGGCGTAGCGGGAGAGCGCCTCCAGCCCCAGAGCGCCGCTACCTGCGAAGCAATCGAGGCAGCGCGCCCGGGTTACCCAGGGAGCCAGCCAGTTAAACAGCGTTTCCCGCACCCGGTCGGTGGTGGGGCGCAGTCCGGGGCTGTCCGGCACCGGGAGTTTTCGGCTACGCCACTGACCGCCGATAATTCGGATCTGGCCGCCGCCTGCGCTATGGGGTCTTTTCATAACTCTCACTAAAATGCGATTCTGACCGGCTATTTTAGCGGGCCCGGAAGGCGGGGGAAACCTTAATCACCTGGAGTGCTGCCAGCCCGGGAAAGTGTTAAACTAACGCATTCAATTTATTTCATAATCAGGCTCCCGTCCGCGCAGAAGACGGGGCTGCGCCATGAATCAACAGCGAGGAGCATGGTCGCCAATGGCAAAAGAGAAAAAAAGGGGCCTTTTTTCCTGGCTGGGATTCGGCCAGAAGGACCTGGCAAAGGAGCCGGAAGCCGAACAGCAACCCCAGGAAGAGGCCACTGACGGCACAGAGCAGCCACCGCGCGAAGAGGCGCCTGCCTCCGTCGAGTCGTCAGAGTCGGCAACCCCTGTAGAACAGGCTCCTCACTCTGAGGAAGAGTCTGAAAAATTTGCCCACTCGGTGGTGGAGATCAATGAGCAACTGACGGAAAGCGAGAAACCGCATCCGCAGCCGCCGGAAGAGCAAGAACAACCCCGTGAACCGTTAAGCGAAACACAGCCGGAAGCGCCGGTTGTTGAAGATAAGGCGCCGGAGCCGGAACCTGAATCGGCTGGTCGCGACGTCTGGCAGGATGAGCAGTCGCGTATCGTAGACGAAGAGCTGGATATCGCCCGCGCCGAACTGCGCGACAGTGCGTCAGGCCAGTTGGCGGAAGATGAAGCCGACGCGCAGGCGCCCGTTGCGGATGCCGCGCCGGAGCAGGAACAGCAAGAGGCGGTTGCGCAATCCGCTGCGCCTGACGAGGATCGTGCAGAAGCAGAAGCAGAAGCAGAAGCAGAAGCAGAAGCAGAAGCAGAAGCAGAAGCGCCGCAGCCTGCCGCTCAGGCAGAACAGGAAAAGCCGACCAAAGAGGGCTTCTTCGCGCGTCTGAAACGCAGCCTGGTGAAAACCAAACAGAATCTGGGCTCCGGCTTTATCAGCCTGTTCCGCGGTAAGAAGATTGACGACGAACTGTTTGAGGAGCTGGAAGAACAGCTGCTGGTGGCGGACGTTGGCGTAGAAACCACGCGTAAGATCATCGCTAACCTGACCGAAGGGGCTTCCCGTAAGCAGCTGCGCGACGCCGAAGCGCTCTACGGCCTGCTGAAAGATGAGATGAGCGGTATCCTGGCGAAGGTGGACGAACCGCTGAACGTAGAAGGTAAAACCCCGTTCGTGATCCTGATGGTTGGCGTTAACGGCGTGGGTAAGACCACCACCATCGGCAAGCTGGCGCGTCAGTTTCAGCAGCAGGGTAAGTCGGTGATGCTGGCTGCGGGGGATACCTTCCGCGCCGCCGCGGTGGAACAGCTCCAGGTCTGGGGCCAGCGTAACGATATTCCTGTGGTGGCGCAGCATACCGGTGCCGACTCCGCCTCGGTGATTTTCGACGCCATTCAGGCCGCCAAAGCGCGGGATGTCGACGTACTGATCGCCGATACCGCAGGGCGTTTGCAGAACAAGGCGCACCTGATGGAAGAGCTTAAGAAGATCGTGCGGGTGATGAAAAAGCTGGACGAAGAGGCGCCCCATGAGGTTATGCTCACCATTGATGCCAGCACCGGCCAGAACGCCGTTAGCCAGGCGAAACTGTTCCATGAAGCAGTGGGCCTGACTGGCATCACCCTGACCAAACTGGATGGGACCGCGAAAGGGGGAGTCATCTTCTCTGTGGCGGACCAGTTTGGTATTCCGATTCGCTACATCGGCGTCGGTGAGCGGATTGAAGATTTACGTCCCTTCAACGCGGACGATTTTATTGAGGCACTGTTTGCCCGAGAGGATTGACTATGATTCGCTTTGAACAAGTCAGCAAGGCCTATCGCGGCGGGAGGAAAGCGCTGCAGGGCGTCTCTTTCCATCTGCGACAGGGCGAGATGGCGTTTCTGACCGGCCACTCAGGGGCCGGGAAAAGCACCCTGTTAAAGCTGATTTGCGGCATTGAACGTCCCAGCGCTGGCCAGATCTGGTTTGGCGGCCATGATATCAGCCGCCTGAAAGCGCGTGAGGTTCCCTTCCTGCGACGTCAGATCGGCATGATTTTCCAGGACCACCACCTGTTAATGGACCGTACCGTATATGACAACGTGGCGATCCCGCTGATTATTGCGGGTGCCAGCGGTGAAGATATTCGCCGCCGCGTCAGCGCGGCGCTGGACAAGGTCGGGCTGCTCGACAAAGCGAAAAGTTTTCCTATTCAGCTTTCCGGTGGTGAACAACAGCGGGTGGGCATCGCCCGCGCCGTGGTGAATAAGCCCGCCGTGTTGCTGGCGGATGAACCGACCGGTAACCTGGACGGCGCCCTGTCGGAAGGCATTCTGCGCCTGTTCGAGGAGTTTAACCGCGTAGGGGTCACGGTGCTGATGGCGACCCACGACCTTGCGCTGATTTCACGGTGCCCGTATCGGGTGCTGAACCTGAGCGAAGGACATCTGCACGGAGGCGCCGCCGGTGAATAGACGCAAGCTGGTATCCAGGATCAAGCAATTTAACAGCCGGAACCCGCGCGGCGGGAAATCCTCCGGTCGACTGGGCGAACTGGGCCGCCTGGCGAAACAGCGGGTCAGTAGCGGCGGTAATCGTTCCTCCCAGCCAAGGCGCAAGGGCGTGAAGGGCGGCGTTAACGAACAGTTTCGCTATGCCTGGCAGGGAGCCCTGCAGGATCTGCGGGATAAACCCTTCGCCACCTTTCTGACAGTGATGGTGATTGCCATCTCCCTGACGCTGCCGAGCGTCTGCTACATGGTGTACAAAAACGTGAACCATGCGGCGACCCAGTATTATCCCTCTCCGCAAATCACCGTTTATATGGATAAGACGCTGGATGATAGCGCAGCCCAGCAGGTGGTGGCGCAGATTCAGAGCGAAGAGGGGGTAGAGAAGGTGAACTACCTCTCCAGAGACGAAGCCCTGGGGGAATTCCGTAACTGGTCCGGCTTTGGCGGCGCGCTGGATATGCTGGAAGAAAACCCGCTACCGGCCGTGGCGGTGGTGGAGCCGAAGGTAGACTTCCAGGGGACCGATTCGCTGAATACGCTACGTGACAGAATTTCCCGGGTTCAGGGAATTGATGAAGTGCGTATGGACGACAGCTGGTTTGCCCGGCTGGCGGCGCTGACCGGACTGGTGGGCCGCGTGGCGGCAATGATCGGCGTGCTGATGGTCGCCGCAGTGTTCCTGGTTATCGGCAACAGCGTGCGGTTGAGCATCTTCGCCCGCCGCGACACGATCAACGTGCAGAAGCTGATTGGCGCCACCGACGGCTTTATTCTGCGTCCCTTCCTGTACGGCGGGGCGCTGCTGGGCTTTAGCGGCGCTTTTCTGTCGTTGATTCTGTCAGAGGTGCTGGTGCTGCGGCTTTCGTCTGCCGTTAGCGAAGTGGCCCGGGTGTTTGGTACTAAGTTCGAACTCAGCGGCCTGTCATTCGACGAGTGTCTGCTGCTGCTACTGGTCTCCTCGATGATTGGTTGGGTGGCAGCCTGGCTTGCCACTGTGCAACATTTACGTCACTTTACCCCTGACTGATAAATCTCTGGTATACTCATTCCCTGCTTGCGAGATCCCGTCAGCAGGGAATGAGCAGTATGTTGACTCTTTCTACTCCCTGCCTGCGCTTTCATAGCATCGTCACATTTTTTTGATATTCTTATTCACAATTCGACATTGAACTTGTGGATAAAATCACTGTCTGATGTTACTGAAGCGCGTATGCTCGCAACAGCAAATGTCGCTCCGGAGCGGCGTTGCCTGATGGGGACGACGCGGAGTAAAAAAGAATTGTGAGGATTTGAATGACCAACGAGATGCAAAATTTAGCTTTAGCCCCGGTGGGTAACCTGGAGTCTTATATCCGGGCCGCCAATGCCTGGCCGATGTTGTCGGCTGAGGAAGAGCGGGCGCTTGCTGAAAGGCTGCATTACCAGGGCGATCTGGAAGCAGCTAAGAAGCTGATCCTGTCCCACCTGCGCTTTGTTGTTCATATCGCTCGTAACTATGCCGGCTATGGCCTGCCGCAGGCGGACCTGATCCAGGAAGGGAATATCGGCCTGATGAAAGCGGTGCGCCGCTTTAACCCGGAGGTCGGGGTGCGTCTGGTCTCTTTCGCCGTTCACTGGATCAAGGCGGAGATCCACGAGTATGTGCTGCGCAACTGGCGTATCGTTAAAGTGGCGACCACCAAAGCCCAGCGCAAGCTGTTCTTCAACCTGCGTAAAACCAAGCAGCGTCTTGGCTGGTTTAATCAGGACGAAGTCGAGATGGTGGCCAGGGAACTGGGCGTCAGCAGTAAGGACGTGCGTGAAATGGAGTCGCGAATGGCGGCCCAGGACATGACGTTCGATATGCCGTCCGACGATGATTCCCACGACGGCCAGCCGATGGCGCCGGTGCTCTTTTTGCAGGACAAAACCTCGAACTTTGCCGATGGCATTGAGGATGATAACTGGGAAGAGCACGCCGCGGATAAGCTCTCTGACGCGATGCAGGGTCTGGACGAGCGTAGCCAGCATATTATTCGCGCCCGCTGGCTCGATGAAGACAACAAGAGCACGCTGCAGGAACTGGCCGACTGCTACGGCGTTTCCGCCGAACGTGTGCGTCAGCTTGAAAAGAACGCGATGAAAAAGCTGCGAGCCGCGATCGAAGCCTGATAAAGCGCTCGCAGCTAACAAACCCCGACGTCTCCGGACGCCGGGGTTTTTTATTGGCAGGAGAAATCAGTACGGGCTTGCCGTTGGCCGCACGATGATTTCGCTGACATCGACATCGGGCGGTTGCGCAATGGCAAAGGCGATGGCGCGGGCGATAGCTTCTGCCGGCATCGCACCGGCACGGAACGACTTCATGGCCTCACGGGCGGAGGCATCGGTGATGGTATCCGCCAGTTCGGATTCGGTCACTCCCGGACTGATAACGCTAACGCGAATATTGCCGCCGACCTCCTGACGCAAACCTTCGGAAATAGCCATAACGGCAAACTTGGTGGCGGAATAGACCGCAGCCGTCGGTACTACGCTATGGCCGCCGATCGACGACAGGTTGATGACCTGCCCTGAGCCCTGGCTTTGCATGAGGGGAAGTGCCGCTGCGATACCGTGGAGCACGCCGCGGATGTTAACGTCGATCATCCTGTTCCACTCGTCGAGCTTGAGTGCCTCCAGCTTCGATAGTGGCATCACACCGGCATTGTTGATTATCACGTCGATACAGCCATAGCTTTCCCGCGCCGCGGCGACAAAGGCCTGCATCGATTCGATGTCGGTAACGTCCAGTTCGCGAAAGTCGGCTTCGCCGCCCGCTTCGCGAATCTCGCTTACCAGTTGTTCCAGGCGGTCGCCGCGCCGCGCGCCCAGCATTAATCTGGCCCCTGAACCGGCAAGATGGCGTGCCGTAGCTGCGCCAATACCGCTACTGGCTCCCGTTATCAGGACGACTTTGTTGGATATATCGTTCATGGTCATTCCTTCTGTTGATGGCGATCGGGCATGCGCCCTGTTCACGAAGAGCAGTCTATGGATTAAGTCAGCAAGAATAATCGGCGGGAAACTTCATAGATTATGAAGTCAGATGTATATAATCAGGCGTTTTACCTGACATGTTGCTTCAGGAAGTCGATGAATGCCCGCATGGCGGCCAGGTGGTGCCTCTGGCGCGGATAGCAGAAATAAAAGCCGTCGAACGGCGCGCACCAGGGTTCGAGCATGGTGACCAGACGCCCCTCGCGGATTAGCGGCGTCGCCCAGGCTTCAACGCTAAAGGCGATGCCAACGCCGTTGACGGCAGCGTCGAGCATCGCCCGGAGATCGTTGACGATCAAAGGGCCGTTAACCGCCACCCGGAACCAGCCACTATCGCGCTGAAACTCCCACTGATAAGGGTGTATCTGCCCTGGCCAGCGCCAGTTGATGCAGCGGTGTTGATGCAGTTCAGAAGGAGTGCGGGGTTTGCCGTACCTCGCCACATAGTCGGGCGAAGCCACTACGCAATGGCGCAACATCGGTCCCAGCGGGATTGCCACCATGTCCTGTTCGAGCAGTTCGCCAAGGCGAATAGCGCCATCGAATCCGGATTCGATCATATCCACCGGGTGGTCATCCAGCGTCAGATCCAGTTCAATTTCGGGACAGGTTTCGGCGAACGCCGCCAGTAACGGTTCGAGATAGAGTTGATAGCCAACGCGGAAGGTGTGAAGCCGCAGCTTACCGCGTGGCTGCTCTCCCAGTTCTGTGGTATCGGTAATGGCGGATTCAATCTCGGCGAAGGCGGGTTTGAGTCGTTTCAACAGCCTTTCACCCGCTTGCGTCATTCCGACCCGTCGGGTGGTGCGATGAAACAGGCGCACGCCAAGCCGCGCTTCCAGCCCTTTGATGGTCTGGCTCAGTGCCGAGGGGGAAACCTGTAGCCTTTCCGCCGCACGGACGAAACTCCCCTGCTCGGTGATACAGACAAATGCCTGCAGTTCAGCGAATTCATTTCCGCGCATGGTGGCTCCTGGCTGATTTTTATGCCTCGCGAATACAGGTCAACAGGGTCTGAAACGCCGCTGCCATCTGCTCTTCCGGCTGGCTGGCAAACCCCATAATCAGGCCGCTGCGCCGTCTGTCGGTCAGATAATAGCGCGACAGTGGACGTACCAGAATATTGCGCTGGTTGGCCAGTTGAGCGATGGCGACATCATCGCTGCCCGACGGCAGATTAAGGATCATATGCAGTCCGGCGTTATCGCTGAAATCGCTCACGGCATCGGGGCCGAGCTCATGTTCAATCAGAGCGCGGACGAACGCCCGGCGTCTGCCGTAGAGCAACCGCATCCGGCGAATATGGGCGGTGTAGTGCCCGGCCTGAATAAATTCCGCCAGCGCTGCCTGGATTATCGAATGACCGCTGCGATACAGTTCGGCGTGGGCCGTTTTCATACGCTCTGCCAGCGGGCGTGGCAGCACCACATAACCGATGCGCAGCCCCGGGTAGAGCGTCTTGCTAAAGGTGCCCATATAGATAACCGGTGCATCGGCCACCAGCCCCTGCAATGCCGGAATCGGCTGCCCGGAAAAGCGGAATTCGCTGTCGTAGTCATCTTCCACAATCCAGGCGCCGGTATGGCGCGCCAGCGCCAGCAGATGACGGCGCCGCTCCAGGCTCATCACGGCGCCCAGCGGATACTGATGGGAGGGGGTGACGAAGATCAGACGCGGTGGTTTATTCACCTGTTCCGGCGCGATCATGCCGTGATGATCCACCGGTATTGGATGCATATTGATTTCGTTTATCTTCAGCACGTTGCGAATCCCCCAGTAGGAGGGCTCCTCGATCCAGGCGTGATCCCCGGCGTCGCACAGCATACGGGCCACCAGATCGATGGCCTGATGTGTCCCTTCGGTAATCAGAATCTGATCGGCATGACAGCGCACCGAGCGGGCGACCCGCAGGTAATCCACCAGCGCGTTTCTGAGTTCGGGAGTGCCGCCCTGGCCACTATAGGTTAATCGTTCCGGTGGCGGGCGGCGGCCGAGTCGCGCCTGAATTTTACTGAACAGGCGGTGGGGAAAGGCGCTAACGTCCGGCACGCCGGGAATAAAGGCTCCCCACTGACGTGGGCTGGCGCTGGCCCGGTTGAGCAACTGCTCCCCGCGTCGGGAAAGGCCCGATGGCGTGGCGCCTTCTCCCCCGTCGTCCTGCTCGCTCTGGCAGGATAAAAAGCTATCCGGTGCGGTATCCGCGACAAAAGTACCACTTCCCCGCCTGGCGACAATATAACCTTCCGCCAGAAGTTGTTCATAAACGGTTAAAACAGTGTTTCTTGATAGCCCAAGCTGCTGCGCCAGATCCCGCGAACCGGGCATCCGGCTGCCGGGCAGCAGGCTACCGTCAAGAATTGTGCGGCGAATCGCGTTATAAAGCCGTCGCTGTAGCCGCTTATCCGGCTCCTCATTGAGCCTGACCCACAGAAGATCGCCGACCAGAGTTTGCACAATTGGATCCATTAAATATTCCAGACTGGCACTCGATTGTAGGGCCAATCCCCGGGTAAATAAAGGTGACTGTTTCAAATTTGTTGCATAAAAGTAACTTATGACCGGGAGGAGATCGGGATGAACAATTCAGAACTGAACCAGCGCCGTCTTAGCGCCACGCCGCGTGGCGTGGGGGTAATGTGTGATTTTTATGCGCAGAAGGCGGAAAACGCCACGCTGTGGGATGTGGAAGGCAATGAGGTGATCGACTTCGCGGCGGGGATTGCGGTGCTGAATACCGGGCATCGCCACCCGCGAATCACGGCGGCTGTAGAACAGCAGCTCCAGGCCTTTACCCATACCGCTTACCAGATTGTTCCTTATGAAAGCTATGTGTCGCTGGCGGAGCGCATCAACGCCTGCGCGCCTGTTGAAGGTCCCTGTAAGACCGCGTTCTTCACTACCGGAGCGGAAGCGGTGGAAAACGCGGTGAAAATCGCCCGCGCCGCTACCGGTCGCCCGGGGCTAATCACCTTCGGCGGCGGTTTCCACGGTCGTACCTTTATGACCATGGCGCTGACCGGCAAAGTGGCTCCTTACAAAATCGGTTTTGGCCCTTTCCCGGGCTCGGTGTTCCACGCTCAGTACCCTAATGCCGCCCACGGCGTTTCGGTTGACGATGCCATGGCCAGCCTGCATCGCCTGTTTAAAACCGATATCGCGGCGGATCAGGTGGCCGCCATCATCCTGGAGCCGGTTCAGGGTGAAGGGGGCTTTAACGTGGCGCCGCCGGCGTTCACCAAAGCCCTGCGAGCGCTGTGCGACCAGCACGGCATCCTGCTGGTGGCGGATGAAGTCCAGACTGGCTTTGCCCGTACCGGTCGTCTGTTTGCGATGGAGCACCACGACGTTAAACCGGATCTGATCACCATGGCGAAAAGCCTGGCAGGCGGCATGCCGCTTTCCGCTGTGGCTGGGCGCGCAGAGATTATGGACGCCCCGGCACCAGGCGGTCTGGGTGGCACTTACGCCGGTAACCCGCTGGCGGTAGCCGCGGCCCATGCGGTACTGGATGTGATTGCCGAAGAGAAGCTGTGCCAGCGCGCTGATGAACTGGGCAGTCATCTGGTGGAAACGCTCACCCAGGCGCGTCAGCACTGTCCGGCCATTGCAGATATCCGGGCTCTGGGGTCGATGGTCGCCGTGGAGCTTAACGATCCTAAAAGCGGCGAGCCTTCTCCTGCCCTGGTCCAGCAGGTGCTGAAACAGGCCAGGGAAGAAGGGCTGCTGCTGCTGAGCTGTGGGATTTACGGCAACGTGATCCGCTTCCTCTATCCGCTGACTATTCCGGATGCGCAGTTCAGCCGCGCTCTCGACATTCTGTCCCGCATTCTGTCCCGGATCTAAGGAGGCCCCAGCGATGCTCAAACTGAATCAACCCGATTTATTACGTCAGCAGTGCCTGGTCAATGGCGAATGGTGTGATGCCATGAGCGGCGCCCGGGAGCCGGTGATGAATCCGGCGACCGGCGAAACCCTTGCCAGCGTGCCGCAGTTTAGCGAGGCGGAAACCTTACAGGCAATAGAAAGCGCTAATCAGGCCTGGCAGGCGTGGAAACAGCTCACCGCCAAAGCTCGTGGGGCACTGCTCAACGCCTGGGCAGAGAAGATGATGGCGGCCCAGGAGGATCTGGCCCGGCTTATCACTGCCGAACAGGGCAAGCCACTGGCTGAAGCCCGTGGCGAAGTGGCCTATGCGGCGTCGTTTATTAGCTGGTTCGCGGCTGAAGCGCTGCGGGTGGACGGCTCGGTATTGCAGTCGCCGCAGGCTAATCAGCGTCTGGTGGTGGTGAAGCAGCCGGTTGGGGTTTGCGCGGCCATCACGCCGTGGAACTTCCCGGCTGCCATGATCACCCGCAAGGCGGCACCAGCGCTGGCCGCGGGCTGCGTCATGATAGTCAAACCCGCCGAACAGACGCCGCTGACTGCCCTGGCGTTAGGCCAACTGGCGGTGGAAGCGGGGATTCCGGCAGGGGTGCTGCAGGTGATCACCGGCGACGCGGCGCAGGTGGGTAAAACCCTGTGTGACAGCCCGGTGGTACGCAAGCTGAGCTTTACCGGCTCCACGGAAGTGGGGCGGTTGCTGATGGCCCAGTGCGCGCCGACCATCAAAAAACTGTCGCTGGAGCTGGGCGGAAACGCGCCGGTCATCGTCTTTGACGATGCGGATCTGGATGCCGCCGTAGCAGGGATTATGGCGTCGAAGTTTCGTAACAGCGGCCAGACCTGCGTCTGCGCCAACCGCATCTACGTTCAGGATGGCATTCACGATGCGCTGGTCGAAAAACTGGCTGCCGCCGTTGCCGACTTGCAGGTTGGCGATGGTTCCCGGGCTGAAACCAGCCAGGGGCCGCTTATCGATACCCAGGCGGTGGAAAAGGTACAGATCCATATCCGTGATGCCCTGGATAAGGGCGCCACGCTGGTCGCTGGCGGTCAGCCGCACGCGCTGGGTGGCACCTTCTTCCAGCCGACGCTGGTCACTGGCGTCACTCAGGAAATGCGCTTCGCCCGTGAAGAGACCTTCGGACCGGTGGCGCCTGTCTTCCGCTTTCGCGATGAAACCGAAGTGGTATCAATGGCTAACGATACCGAATTTGGTCTGGCCGCTTACCTGTTTACCGCTAATGCCGCTCGTCAGTGGCGGGTGGGGGAAGCTTTGGAATACGGCATGGTCGGCGTGAATACCGGGCTTATCTCTAACGAAGTGGCGCCGTTTGGCGGCGTAAAACAGTCCGGGCTGGGTCGTGAAGGCTCCCGCTACGGCATCGAAGAGTATCTGGAACTTAAGTATCTGTGCATCGATGTAAGCCGTTAATCATCATGAAATCCACCTGTTCCGGCGGCGCAGGCTGCCGGTACCCGAAGGAAGACTTATGTCCGAGAACACCACGTTGTCCGGGGCTTATACCGCCCGAGAGCGGGTAACCGTCCCCGCCAAATCGCTCAGTTTTCTGGAAGGCGTGGCGATGATCGTCGGTACCAATATCGGTGCTGGCGTACTGTCTATCGCCTATGCCTCCAGCAAAGCGGGATTCTTTCCGCTGCTGTTCTGGCTGGCGCTGGTGGGAGGATTAACCACCATCACCATGCTGTATGTGGCGGAAGCCACGCTGCGTACCCGTAAACATCTGCAGCTCAGCGGCCTGTCAGAGCGCTATGTCGGCAAACCCGGCGCCTGGCTGATGTTCCTGTCGGTCTGCGTTAATAGCGTAGGGGCGTTAACCGCCTATATGACCGGCAGCGGAAAGCTTCTGCAATCATTGTTGGGGATCTCCCCGGCGCTGGGCAGTCTTTTATTCTTTATTCCCGCCGCCGGAGTGCTGTGGCTGGGCCTGAAGGCTATTGGCCGCGGCGAGAAATTTATCAGTGTCGGAATGGTGGTGATGATCTCCGTGCTGGTGGTAGCCACCCTGTTGAAAGAAACCACCCAGATGCGCTATCTGCTGGATGGCGACTGGCGCTACATGGTGCCGGTGTTTAACGTGGTGGCTTTCTGTTTCGCGGCGCAGTATATCGTGCCGGAAATGGCGCGCGGCTTCGCCGATAAACCGGAACAGCTACCGCGGGCCATCATGACCGGTATGGGCATTACCTTTACGCTACTGGCGCTGGTGCCGCTTTCGGTTATCGTACTGAATGGTCTGGATGAGATTACCGATGTCGCCACCATCTCCTGGGGGCGGGCGCTTGGGGAATGGGCCTTCTTTTCGGCCAATATTTTCGCCCTGTGCGCCATGCTGACCTCCTACTGGGGGCTGGGTGGCAGCTTTCTGACCAATATCTTCGATAAATTCCGGTTAGGCGAAGATACCCAAATGGGGCGACGTTTTCTGGTGCTGCTGATTGTGGCGATCCCGCCGTTTATTCTGGCCTACAGCGGCATGGTTTCGTTTGTGAACGCACTCTACTTTGCCGGGGCGTTTAGCGGAGTGATCCTCTCGATCATGCCGATTCTGATCCTGAAAGGTGCCCGCCAGAATGGGGATATCACCCCGACCTGGCAGTGCCGCTCCCCGATCACGCATCCGGCGATTCAGGCCCTTATTGTGCTGCTCTATCTTGCCAGTGCCGTTTACGCCGTGGCTTCCGCGCTGGGTTATCTGCCTGCGGGCTGGTAATTCCCGCGTGGGCCCTTTTTCCCGCCCGGACTTCATCCCTGGCGGGATTTTTTTTGCCCCGGTCACTCTCTCAGGCTTCATCCAGTAAAATTATTATTCCCGACCGCAAGAAATAGAGTATGTTCTAGCGGAGTCCGTTAATTATTTCCAAATCAAAGCGGAACGGTAAAAAATAATCTTCTGGTTATAAATGCAAACACAATTTAAAACACAACAATAAGGGGAACATCAGGATGAATATCAAGGGTAAGGCGTTACTTACGGGATGTATTGCGTTAGCGTTTAGCCATTCGCTGCTGGCGAAGGATATTAAAGTGGCGGTCGTCGGCGCAATGTCTGGCCCGGTGGCGCAGTATGGCGACCAGCAGTTTACCGGCGCGGAGCAGGCGATTGCCGATATTAACGCGAAAGGGGGCATTAAAGGGGATAAGCTGGTGGCGGTGAAATATGACGACGCCTGTGACCCGAAGCAGGCCGTGGCGGTGGCGAACAAAGTGGTGAATGACGGCGTGCGCTATGTGATTGGTCACCTCTGCTCTTCTTCTACCCAGCCCGCTTCCGATATCTATGAAGATGAAGGGATCCTGATGATTACCCCGGCGGCTACCGCGCCGGAACTGACCGCTCGCGGTTATCAGTTGATTCTGCGCACCACTGGTCTGGACTCCGATCAGGGTCCCACCGCAGCGCGTTATATTCTGGAAAAGGTTAAACCCCAGCGCATTGCGGTGATTCACGATAAGCAGCAGTACGGCGAGGGGCTGGCGCGCGCGGTGCGCGACGGGCTGAAGAAAGGCGGCACTGATGTGGTCTTCTTCGACGGTATTACCGCAGGCGATAAGGACTTCTCCACCCTGGTCGCGCGTCTGAAAAAAGAGAATATCGACTTTGTTTACTACGGTGGCTACCACCCTGAAATGGGGCAGATGCTGCGCCAGGCCCGGGCCGCAGGTCTGAAAACGCAGTTTATGGGGCCGGAAGGGGTCGCCAACGTATCGCTGTCTAACATTGCAGGAGAAGCGGCGGAAGGGATGCTGGTGACCAAGCCCAAGAACTATGACCAGATGCCGGAAAACAAACCGGTTGTGGATGCGATTCGCGCGAAGAAACGCGACCCGAGTGGCGCCTTCGTCTGGACTACCTATGCAGCGGTACAGTCGCTGGCTCAGGCGCTGGAGCGTACCGGCAGTGAAGAGCCGGAGGATCTGTCAAAAGACCTGAAGGCCAAAGGCGCGAAAACCGTGATGGGGCCGCTGACCTGGGACGAGAAGGGCGATCTCAAAGGTTTTGAGTTCGGGGTCTTTACCTGGCATGCCGATGGCACGGCCAGCGACGCGAAGTAACAGACGATCGACTGGCGCCGTGTATGGCGCCGGTCATTCACCGGCGCCAGCCGTCGGCTTCAGCCTGGAATCCCATGGCCAGCATAAACGCCGTCATCACCGCATTATCCTCCACACCCTGGGCTGACATCCGCCAGTCGCTGACCTGCGGGTTATCGCGCATGGCTTCTTCCAGCAGATATTTACCCACCCCACGGCGTCGGGTCAGTTCCCGCACTCGCAGGGAATCCAGTTCGCCATGTGTTCCGTTGCAGGTAACCCGCAGCGCGCCAAGCAGGCGTTCATTGAATCGGGCCGCGTAAAGACGGTGGCTTTCATCCAGCGTCAGGTCGGCAGGCGCGTATTCTGGCCAGATTTTTTCCAGATCGATTTTATCCTGGGGGGAGAGTGCCGTGAGGCGAACAATGGTCAGCTTCATAAGGATTCATAACATCAGGAATGAGGAGGGGAAAGTGTACCCCAATCCCCTGGTGGCGCAAGTGGCCTTCCTGCGTCGTTTTTTAGCGTCTCATCGCCACCGAAATTGCCAGTGAATTTGTTTATATTATTAACCTGGCATGGTTTATAAAAATGAAACTGGAAAAATAAAAGGAATAAATATCCGGAATGGTCCGGATAAATTGGTTTAATAACCTAAAACGCTCCTGAATGTAGTACCACGTTTATTGTTTATCTACGCCATAAACCAGAATAATATCCCTGAAATATTGGGGGGCCACTCCCGATTACGCTTAATATTGAAGGTGGCGCTTCGCCTTCAGTCACAGGCGACTCTGAAAAAAGAAAAAGATAAACACAATAACCACTTCAACACACACGGGAATTATCGATGATGATATCAGGAAGCCAGTCTGGCATATCCGCCTGGGAGTCAGCGCGTTTAGCGGCAGGGATGCCTGCTTTTGCCGACGGCGGGCGACATCAGGCCAGCCGTAACCCCCATTCCTACCGCGTTACACATACTCTCAAAGGTTAAGCTATGTCTGAGCAGTTTCTCTATTTTTTGCAGCAGATGTTTAATGGCGTAACCCTTGGCAGCACCTATGCGCTGATCGCCATCGGTTACACCATGGTTTACGGCATTATCGGTATGATTAACTTCGCTCACGGCGAAGTCTATATGATCGGTAGCTATGTCTCTTTTATGATTATCGCGGCGCTACTGATGATGGGCATAGACGCTGGCTGGCTGCTGATTGGCGCCGCTTTTGTCGGTGCGATTGTCATTGCCAGCGTGTATGGCTGGAGCATTGAACGGGTTGCCTATCGGCCTGTGCGCAGCTCCAAGCGTCTGATCGCGCTGATCTCGGCGATCGGAATGTCTATTTTCCTGCAAAACACCGTCAGCCTGACCGAAGGATCCCGGGATGTGGCCCTGCCCAGCCTGTTTACCGGGCGCTGGGCCGTGGCTCACGGTGAAAACTTCTCTGCCACTGTCACCACCATGCAACTGGTGATTTGGGGCGTGACCCTGATATCGATGCTGGCGCTGACTCTGTTTATTCGCTACTCAAAGATGGGCCGGGCCTGTCGCGCCTGCGCTGAAGATTTGAAGATGGCGAGCCTGCTGGGCATCAATACCGACCGGGTAATCTCCCTGACCTTTGTGATCGGCGCGATCATGGCGGCAGTGGCCGGGGTATTGCTGGGACAGTTCTACGGCGTGATCAATCCCTACATTGGCTTTATGGCGGGGATGAAAGCCTTTACCGCCGCAGTGCTGGGCGGTATTGGCAGTATTCCTGGCGCTATGATAGGCGGCCTGCTGCTTGGCGTGGCCGAGGCGCTAACCTCTGCCTACCTGAGCACGGAATATAAAGATGTGGTCTCCTTCGCACTGCTGATTGGCGTGCTGCTGGTGATGCCGACCGGCATTCTTGGCCGTCCGGAGGTGGAAAAGGTATGAAGCCGACGCATATTCTGGGCGCGCTGATTTCCACCGCTCTGTTCTTTATTTTGTCCGCCATCTTTATGGGCGTGCAGTTGGGGCTGGACGGCACCCGGCTGGTGGTAGGCAGTGCCGCCGACGTTCGCTGGCACTGGATTGCGATTGGCTGCGGCGCGGTGTTTGTGGTGCAACTGCTGCGTCCTGTGATTCAGCAGCGTCTGAAAGGGGTGAGCGGGCCGAAGTGGGTGCTGCCCGCCATTGACGGCTCCACGCCGCGTCAGAAGCTGTTCCTGCTGGCGCTGCTGCTGGCCGCCGTCGCCTGGCCGTTCATGGTGACTCGCGGTTCGGTGGATATCGCCACCCTGACCATGATCTACATTATCCTCGGCCTGGGGCTGAACGTGGTGGTGGGGCTGTCCGGCCTGTTGGTGCTGGGTTATGGCGGTTTTTATGCGATCGGCGCCTACACCTTTGCCCTACTGAATCACTATTACGGTCTGGGATTCTGGACCTGCCTGCCGCTGGCCGGGCTGGTGGCCGCCGCTGCGGGGTTCCTGCTGGGGTTCCCGGTATTACGGTTGCGAGGGGATTATCTGGCGATTGTGACGCTGGGATTCGGTGAGATCGTGCGTATTCTGCTACTGAATAACACTGAGTTTACCGGGGGGCCCAACGGGATCAGCCAGATCCCCAAGCCGACGCTGTTTGGCCTGGAGTTCGGCCGTACCGCTCGCGATGGCGGCTGGGATACCTTCAGCCACTTCTTCGATATTAAGTACGATCCCGGCGATCGCATGATCTTCCTCTACCTGGTGGCGTTGCTGCTGGTGGTGGTCACGCTGTTTGTGATTAACCGCCTGCTGCGCATGCCGCTGGGCCGGGCGTGGGAAGCGCTGCGCGAGGATGAGATCGCCTGCCGTTCGTTGGGGTTGAACCCGACGCGCATTAAGCTGACGGCCTTTACCATCAGCGCCGCTTTCGCGGGGTTCGCCGGAACTCTGTTCGCTGCGCGCCAGGGTTTTGTCAGCCCGGAATCCTTCACCTTTGCCGAGTCGGCCTTTGTGCTGGCGATTGTCGTACTGGGCGGTATGGGTTCCCAGTTTGCGGTGATTCTGGCCGCGATTCTGCTGGTGGTGTCGCGCGAACTGATGCGCGATCTCAATGAGTACAGCATGCTGGTACTGGGGGGGCTGATGGTGTTGATGATGATCTGGCGTCCTCAGGGGCTGCTGCCAATGACCCGCCCAAAACTGAAGCTAAAAAATAGCAAAGGAGAGCGCGCATGAGTCAGCCATTACTTGCCGTTAGCGGCCTGATGATGCGCTTCGGCGGCCTGCTGGCGGTCAACAATGTGGAGCTGTCGCTAAACGCAGGCGAGATCGTTTCGCTAATCGGCCCCAACGGCGCCGGTAAAACCACGGTCTTTAACTGCCTGACCGGCTTTTATAAGCCCACCGGCGGCACCATTATGCTGGGCGATCGTCATCTGGAAGGGTTACCGGGCCAGGCTATTGCCCGCCTTGGGGTGGTACGAACGTTCCAGCATGTGCGGCTGTTTCGCGAAATGACGGTAATTGAAAACCTGCTGGTGGCACAGCATCTGCAACTGAAAACCGGTCTGTTTTCCGGTCTGCTCAAGACCCCGGCCTTCCGCCGGACTCAGAGTGAAGCGCTGGATCGCGCTGCCGTATGGCTGGAGCGCGTTGGTTTGCTGGAGCACGCCAACCGTCAGGCCAGTAACCTGGCCTACGGTCAGCAGCGGCGGCTGGAGATCGCCCGCTGTATGGTGACTCAGCCGCAGATCCTGATGCTCGACGAACCGGCTGCGGGGCTGAATCCTCGCGAAACCAAAGAGCTCGATGAACTGATTGTGGAGCTGCGCGATCGCCATAACACCACGGTGCTGCTGATTGAGCATGATATGAAGCTGGTGATGGGGATTTCAGACCGTATCTATGTCGTGAACCAGGGAACGCCGCTGGCCAACGGTACGCCGGAACAGATCCGTAATCATCCTGATGTTATTCGCGCTTATCTGGGAGAAGCCTGAGATGGAAAAGACGATGTTGACTTTCGACCGGGTGAGCGCGCATTACGGGAAAATACAGGCGCTGCATGAGGTGAGCCTGACCGTTAACAAGGGAGAAATAGTCACGCTTATCGGCGCCAACGGCGCCGGGAAAACCACGCTGCTCGGCACCCTGTGCGGCGATCCCCGTGCCACTCACGGCACCATTGCATTCGACGGTAAAACCATCACCGACTGGCCTACTGCAAAAATTATGCGCGAGGCGGTGGCCATCGTGCCGGAAGGGCGGCGGGTATTCGCCCGGATGACGGTGGAAGAGAACCTGGCCATGGGCGGTTTCTTTAGCGACAAACAGCAGTACCAGGAGCGCCAGCGCTGGGTTTATGAACTGTTTCCCCGCCTGCTGGAACGCCGCACTCAGCGCGCCGGGACCATGTCTGGCGGCGAACAGCAAATGCTGGCCATTGGCCGGGCGCTAATGAGCAACCCGCGGCTGCTGCTGCTGGACGAACCTTCTCTGGGGCTGGCGCCGATTATTATCCAGCAGATCTTTGACACTATCGAACAGCTCAGACGTGAAGGAATGACCATTTTCCTGGTGGAGCAGAACGCCAATCAGGCTCTCAAGCTGGCGGATCGCGGTTACGTGCTGGAAAACGGTCGGGTGGTGCTGGAAGATACCGGCGAAGCGCTACTGGCTAACGAAGCGGTGAGAAGCGCTTATCTGGGCGGGTAATATAGCGATGCCGCTCTCTGGAGCGGCATCGTATTTTACTTTATGCCAGACGCCGTAGCTGTGTGGTATCGACGGCCTGGCGGGCCTGCCACAGATCATAATCAGCCTGTAGGCCGAGCCATATGCGATCTGAGCTGCCAATAACCGCTGATAAGCGCACTGCCATTTCCGGAGAGATCGCCGATTTTTCACTGAGCACCCTCTGGAGCGTGGAAGGGGCAACGCCGAGCTGGCCTGCCAGTTCGCGGGCGCTGATATTCAGCGCTTCCATGCTTTCGCGAATAAGGCATCCCGGATGAGGCGGATTGTGCATCGTAGACATTAGTGATAATCCTCGTAATTAACGACATAAACGTCGCCATCAGCCATTTCGAACGTGATGCGCCAGTTGCCGGTAACAGTGACAGACCACTGCCCCTGCCGGTTACTGGTCAGTGGATGAAGAAAGAATCCAGGCAGATCAATATCGTTAATGGTGGTTGCATGATTCAGAACCGCAAGGCGGTTGGCGATTTTATCTGCCTGTCTGGCGTTGATGCCGCTTGTAGAGCCTGTTTCAAAAAATCGCTTTAGTCCCTTATGCTTAAAGTTTCGGATCATTGTGTTACCTCCATGTAGGATTCATTAATTTTTAAAATCATCGCATATTACTTTCCGTGTAATACGGCTGGATGAGAGTATAGCGTGGTGATTCGTGTTGCGCAACGAGAATCATTTTCTGCGATCAAAAAGAGCGATACGCGATACCCTTCAGGCCACCAGCACCTCCACCCCCAGCGCTTCAAAGGCGCGGACTGACTCATCACTGATGCCGCTGTCGGTAATCAGATAGTGAATGCTGCTCCAGTCGCAGGGTAGGGCGAACATCGACACCTTGTCGATCTTGCTGGAGTCCGCCACCACGTAGACCGTTTTCGCCGAACGGATCATCGCACTCTTCACCTTAATATCGGTTTCGCTGGGAAAGCTCAGACCCATACGCGGCGAGATGGCCGCGGTGGCAAGAAACAGCTTTTCGGCCAGCACATTTTCGAAAAAGCTGGCGGCCTTTTCGCCAGAGGTGGAGAGGGTCGGAAACTTAAAGGTGCCGCCGGTCAGAAGGATGTTGATGCCGGGCTCGCCACCCAGCTTCAGGGCGATATTTACCGCGGTCGTGGTCACCGACAGGCGGTGAATATGCTGCATATGTTCGACAATGGCGGTGGTGGTCGTACCGGAATCAAAGATCACGGTATCGCCATTTTCGATCTGTTGGGCAGCCAGTCGGCCGATGGCGTCTTTCTGTTCCAGATGAGTCTGGCGTTCCAGCAGTAACGCCCCGGTATTCTGTTTGCCGGTCACCAGTGTGGCGCCGCCGTAGTAGCGCTGCACAAAGCCCGCCTTCTGTAGTTCACGCAGATCGGTACGGATAGTCGCTTCCGTCAGACCAAAGGTTTCCGTTAACTGCTTCACGGAAGCCGTGCCATCTTCACGGATCATCTCAAGGATCTTATCCCTGCGCTGCTGCATATCCGCCAGTTGTTCGGTCTTGCTTTTCAATCGAAACGCTCCTTTCTGTGAACGTAATGAAGTGGTGCTCTTTTCCGTGCTCCGCAGTTTAGCGCTGCGCTGTAAGGAAAGCGAATTTGCCGTTTTATTACCGTCATATTTTCGAATGATTTTTGTTTTATATTTGATCAACGCCACAGAATCGGCTAAATAAACCATATACATTTTCGATCGAAAATCAAATGAAAGCGATCGAAGCGAATTCTGTCATCACGATCGTTAAGATCCGGAGGTAAACGTGGACCTACAGGCAATCAAACAGACGGCGCGTCAGGCCCGGCGCTATGTGCTGGAAATGAACCACAGAGCAGGCAAGGGGCACACCGGGGCCGATCTCTCAGAGATCGACATTCTCTGCACGCTGTATATGGCGGTAATGGATCGCTCAGGACCGCGTCCGGACCAGGATCGTTTTATTTTGTCCAAGGGGCACGGTGCCGGCGGCCTTTACTGCAGCGCGGCGGCGATGGGGCTGCTCGACCCAGGGGTACTGACGCAGTTTATGGGGGATGACACCTTACTGGCCGGGCATCCGGTGCGTCAGAAGCTGCCGGATCTGGTCGAGATTAACTCCGGCGGCCTGGGCCATGGCCTGCCGATTGCGGTCGGACTGGCATTGGGCAATAAGCTGGCCGGTCGCGGTCACCGCCGGGCCTTTGTTCTGCTGGGAGATGGCGAACTGGCGGAAGGCTCCAATTGGGAGGCGGCGATGTCTGCCAGTAAGTTCCGGCTCGACAACCTGGTCGCCATTGTCGATCGCAACCGGCTGCAACTGGCCGGGGCCACCGAGGAGATCATGCCGCTGGAGCCTTTGGGCGAAAAGTGGCGCGCCTTTGGTTTCGAAGTGCTGGAGTGCGACGGACACAACCCGCTGTCTATTTACCAGGCGGCGACGGCGCCTTCGATGGATAAACCGCGCGTCATTCTGGCCAATACCGAAAAGGGCCACGGCATTTCCTTTATGGCGAATGTTCCCGCCTGGCATCACGCCGTACCTGATGATGAACAGCTTGCCCAGGGGCTGGCGGAACTGGAGGACTAACCATGCAAGATTTACGTGATGCAGTGATTGCAACCTTACTGGAAGCCCAGCAACAGGGGGCCAATCTGAACGTAATGGTGGCGGATTCCACCTCCACATCGAAAATCGCGCCCTTCGAAAAGGCGTACCCCGACAGGGTCGTCAACGTGGGGATTGCCGAACAGAACATGGTCGGTATGGCGGCGGGTATAGCCCTGAGCGGACGCACGGTTTTTACGGCCAATGCCGCCCCCTTTCTGCTGGCGCGCTCCAACGAGCAGGTGAAGAACGACATTTGCTATTCCGATACCAATGTAAAAATGCTGGGGCTGAATGCCGGTTTTGCCTACGGCCCGCTGGGGGCCACCCACCACTGCATGAACGATATCGCCATTGCCCGTAGCTTCGGCAACCTGCAAATCTTCGCTCCTGCGGATGCCAGCCAGGCCAGGGAGATTACCCGCCATGCCATTGCTCATCAGGGGCCGGTCTATATCCGGATGGACAGCGATAAGCTGCCGGTGCTGCATGACAACGACTGGCGCTTTACGCCGGGTAAGCCGGTGGTGTTGCAGGAAGGGGGCGATGCAGTGGTGTTCTGCCTGGGCACCATTGTGCACGAAGCGCTGGCCGCCTCCCTCCCCAATGTCACCATCGTCTCTCTGCCTTCGCTATGGCCGCTGGACGAACAGGCGATCGTCGCGCTCATTAACGCGCATCCACATGCGATCGCGGTAGAAGAACACGTTCTTAGCGGTGGCCTTAGCAGCATTATTGGTGAGATTCTGCACAAATATCGCCTGCCTCAGCGCTTCACGCCGCTGGGCGTACCGCCCTATGAGTTTACCCACAGTAGCAGCCGTAAAGCGCTGCGCCGCCAGTTCCGCATTGATGCACAGGGGCTGCGTCAGGTGCTGGAGCAGGTTGCGACTTCCCCCCTGGCTTGATTAAGGAGACAACAATGAGCGGTGAATACGACGTCAACCTGCGCTACGGCGTAGATACCTCCGGTGATTTGAGCGACAAAGTGGCGGTGGTGACCGGTGGTCTGGGCGGAATCGCTATGGCCAGCAATGAGATGCTGCTGGAAAAGGGCGCCAGGCTGGCGCTGCTTTATCCGGGGTTCGAGCGTGAAAAGGCGCAGCAGGAGGCGGAGCGCTTCGATGCTGACCGGGTGCTGTTCGTGGAGTGCGATGTCACTGACCCGGCCTCGGTCGAACAGGCGTTTGCACAAGTCGAGCGCCACTACGGGCAAATCGACATTCTGATTAACTGCGCAGGCTACGTCATGCTGCAACCGGTGCTGGAAACTGATATCGCCGAGTGGCGTAAGCAACTGGACGTGAATCTGACCGGCCCATTCCTGTGCAGCCAGGCGGCGGCCCGACTGATGGTGAAGGCCGGGCGCGGCGGCAAGATTATCAATATCGCCTCTCAGGCGGCATCCATCGCCATCGATAACCACGTGGCTTATACCTCCGCCAAAGCGGGGCTGCTGGGCATGACCAAAGTGATGGCTAAGGAGCTGGCCGCCTGGAATATCAACGTCAATACCCTTTCGCCCACTGTGGTGCTGACGCCGATGGGCGAAAAGGCCTGGCGTGGCGAGAAAGGCGAAACCATGAAGCAGCTAATTCCGCTGGGTCGTTTCGCCTACACCGATGAGATTGCCGCCGCCGTGCTGTTCTTCGCCGGTAACGGCAGCGACATGATTACCGGTGCCGATCTGATGATCGATGGGGGCTTCACCATCTGGTAAGCCCCGAAGTAACGCTGTTTCGCTGTACCCGACAATAACGATATTACAGAGAGAACATCTTATGAAATTGCGTTTATTACTTACCGCGGCGGCTGCCTGTACCCTCAGCCTGGCGGCTACCGCTGCAGAAAAAGGCACCATCCTGATAATGGTGAACTCCCTCGATAACCCCTACTACGCCTCAGAGGCCAAAGGCGCCAGCAGTAAAGCGAAGGAACTGGGGTATAAAACCAGCGTCCTTTCGCACGGCGAGGATGTGAAAAAACAGAACGAGCTGATCGATGCCGCCATCGGTAAGAAAGTTCAGGGCATTATTCTCGACAATGCCGACTCCACCGCCAGCGTAGCGGCCATTAAGAAAGCGAAGCAGGCCGGTATTCCGGTGGTGCTGATCAACCGGGAAATTCCGGTGGATGACGTGGCGCTGGTGCAGATCACCCACAACAACTTCCAGGCCGGTTCAGAGGTCGCCAACGTCTTTGTCGAAAGCATGGGCGAGCAGGGCAAATATGCCGAGCTGACCTGCAATCTGGCCGACAATAACTGCGTGACCCGCTCCCGTTCATTCCATCAGGTCATCGATCAGTATCCGGATATGGTGAGCATCGCCCGCCAGGACGCCAAAGGCACCCTGCTGGATGGCAAGCGCATTATGGACAGCATTCTGCAGGCCCATCCGGATGTGAAAGGGGTGATTTGCGGTAACGGACCGGTGGCGCTGGGCGCGATTGCGGCGCTGAAGGCCGCCGGGCGTAACGATGTGACGGTGGTGGGCATTGATGGCAGCAACGATGAACGCGATGCGGTGAAAGCCGGAACCCTGAAAGCCACCGTGATGCTGCAGGCCCAGGCCATCGCCGCTCAGGGGGTGATCGACCTCGACGCTTATCTCCAGAAAGGGGAGAAGCCCGCCAAACAGCGTGTGATGTTCCGCGGCATTCTGGTCGATAAGGACAACGCCAGTAAGGTGCAGGATTTTAATTTTGGGTCCTGAGGACCGGCTGTGGCGCCCCGTTCGGGGCGCAGAGGAGAAGAATATGTCCAGACAACTCTGGCTGGCGCTGGCGCTTATCGCGCCGGTGCTGGGCGGTTGCCGCATTGTCTCCCAGCAGGAGCTGGCGGATCTGAAAAATCCTCCCAATCCGCATATGGCGAACGTGGCGCAGACGTGGCAGCAGAGCCTGGTGCCGCAGGTGGTGAATGAGGCCCGTCCCGCCGGTGAACTGATGGCCGCGCTGCGGGCGGCGCCGGATTTCGATAGCGTCTGTAAACAACTGGGCTGGCGCAGTCAGGCCGAAAATCCCTGCGTGTTTTTCGTTAAGTTCAGCGGTGTGGTGGAAAAGGTGGATACCCGCTCGCGCAGCGGCAAAATGACGCTGCTGGCAAGTGACGGCACGCGGGCAGTCGTGCAATTGGGGCCGACCATTCGCGGCACCGCGCTGCGCGACGGCTACCGCAAGGTGAGCTACCAGGATTTTAACGATCAGGTACTGTTCGGCAGCTACAGCCGGGCGATTAACGATAAAGCTTCCGCCATGATGAAAGCGCTTGCGCCTGAGCCGGGTCAACAGATTACGGTGGATGGCGTCTTCAGCGCCTGGGATACGCCGGAACGGCTACCGGATATTACGCCCGCCCGGGCGACCCGTCAGCAAGGGGGACAGCCATGACGCAGCCTACTTCAACTCCCCAGGACGAGGTGATTCTGGAAACCCGCAACCTGTCCCGGATCTACCCCGGCGTAACCGCGCTGGATAGCGTTAATTACCGGGTCTATCGCAACCGGGTGAATGTGCTCATCGGCGAAAACGGCGCCGGAAAGTCGACGATGATGAAGATGCTGGCCGGAGTGGAAAGCCCTTCGTCCGGCGAGATCTGGCTTGATGGCGAGCCAGTTACCCTGAATTCGACCCACCAGGCGGAACGGCATGGCATCAGCATCATCTTCCAGGAGCTTAATCTGTTCCCGAACATGAACGTGATGGACAACATCTTCATCGGTAACGAGTTTTTCCAGCGCGGGCGGATTAACGAAAAGTACCAGTACGCGCTGGCGAAGTCGTTGCTCGAACGGCTGGAGCTGGATGTCGACCCTTATACGCCGTTGGGTGAACTGGGCATTGGTCATCAGCAACTGGTAGAGATAGCCCGGGCGCTCTCTAAAGACACCAGGGTGCTGATTATGGATGAACCTACTTCGGCCCTCAGCCAGTCGGAAGTGAAAGTGTTGTTTAACGTGATGGAACAGCTTAAGCGGCGCGGCGTCACCATTATCTATATCTCCCACCGGCTGGAAGAGCTGATGGAGATTGGCGATCACATCACCATCTTCCGCGATGGCCGCTTCATCTGCGAACGCGAGGTGTGCGACGCCAGCGTGCCCTGGATTATCGAACAGATGGTGGGCGACAAGAAAAAGCATTTCGACTATCAGCCCGCCGAACAAGGGGAGACAGCGCTGGAGGTCACGGGGCTGACCGCGCTACACCAGAACGGCGGCTATCGGCTTAATGACGTGACCTTCAGCCTGCGTAAGGGCGAAGTGGTGGGCATTTACGGTCTGCTGGGCGCCGGGCGTACCGAGCTGTTTAAGGGGCTAATTGGTTTGATGCCCTGTCAGGAAGGCAAGGTCGTGCTGAACGGTGAGGCTCTCGACGGTCTGAACTTCCAACAGCGCCTGAAGCGCGGCGTGGCGCTGGTGCCGGAAGACCGGCAGGGGGAAGGCGTGGTGCAGATGATGTCCATCAAATCCAATATGACCCTTTCCGACCACAGCCTGCGCGGCTTCTGGCATTCATGCTCCTGGCTGCGCGAAAACCAGGAACACGAGCGGGTTCAGGAGATGGTTCAGCGACTGGCTATTAAAGTCGGCGACAGCGAACAGCCCATCACCTCGCTGAGCGGCGGTAACCAGCAGAAGGTGGTGCTGGGCAAGGCGTTAATGACCCGGCCGGAAGTGGTACTGCTGGATGAGCCCACCCGCGGCATTGACGTAGGCGCCAGGACCGACGTCTACCACCTGATTGGTCAGATGGCGCGTCAGGGACTGGCGGTGATGTTCTCGTCCAGCGAACTTGATGAAGTGATGGCCCTTGCCGACCGGGTGCTGGTGATGGCGGATGGCCGCATTACGGCGGACCTGGCGCGAGCCGGGGTGACGCGTGAAAAGCTGATAGCGGCTTCGACGCCCCATGAATAATCAGCCAGGAGTGAAACAATGAACCAGAAATATCGGCTGTACATGACCTTGCTGAAGGCCCGAACCTTCATCGCATTGCTGATCGTCATCGGCTTTTTCAGCGTGATGGTCCCGAACTTCCTGACGCCCTCTAACCTGCTGATTATGACTCAGCACGTGGCGATTACCGGCCTGCTGGCGATCGGTATGACCCTGGTTATCCTGACCGGCGGTATCGATCTTTCCGTTGGGGCGGTGGCAGGAATCTGCGGCATGGTGGCGGGAGCGCTGCTCACCAACGGAATTCCTCTTTGGGGAGATAACATCCTGTTTTTAAACGTCCCGGAAGTCATCGTCTTTGTGGCGCTGGTGGGGCTGGCTATTGGTTTTATCAACGGTGCCGTCATCACCCGACTTGGGGTCGCTCCTTTTATCTGCACTCTGGGCATGATGTATGTCGCCCGCGGCGCGGCGCTGCTGTTTAACGACGGCAGCACCTACGCCAATCTTAATGGCGCCGAGGCGCTGGGCAACACCGGCTTCGCCTGGCTTGGTTCCGGTACGCTACTGGGCGTCTATTTCCCGATCTGGCTGATGGTCGGCTTCCTGGCGCTGGGGCTGTGGCTGACCCGCAAAACGCCGCTGGGCCGCTATATCTACGCCATCGGCGGTAATGAATCCGCCGCCCGCCTGGCGGGGGTGCCTATTGTGAACGTCAAAATCTTCGTTTACGCCTTTTCTGGATTGTGTGCGGCACTGGTGGGACTGGTGGTGGCTTCTCAGCTTCAGACCGCGCACCCGATGACCGGCAATATGTTCGAGATGGATGCCATTGGCGCCACGGTGCTGGGCGGTACGGCGCTGGCGGGCGGTCGCGGCCGGGTCTCCGGTTCGATTATCGGCGCTTTCGTCATCGTCTTCCTGGCCGACGGTATGGTGATGATGGGGGTCAGCGACTTCTGGCAGATGGTGATTAAAGGGCTGGTGATCGTCACCGCAGTGGTCATCGACCAGTTCCAGCAGCGGCTACAGAACAAAGTTCTGTTGCTGCGGCGTCATGAAAAGAAACAGGCGGTGGCGCCGGTGTCGGAGGTGAGTCATGGATAAGGATGTGATTGTCGCGCTGGATGAAGGCACCAGTAACGTTAAGGCGGTCGCCATCGATAGCCGGGGAGCCGTGGTTGCCACCGCTTCCCGGGGGCTGACGCTCGCCACGCCGCGGCCGGGTTGGGTGGAGCAGGATGGCGATGTGCTGTTCGCCGAATCCGTTGTGGTGTTACGTGAAGTGATTAGCGCGGTAGGGGAAGCCCGGGTTGCGGCGCTGGCAATCAGCAATCAGCGGGAAACGGCCATTGGCTGGGAGCGGGAGAGCGGTCAGCCGCTGGGCCCGGCGCTGACCTGGCAGTGCTCCCGCTCCGGCCCCTTCTGCGAACGGTTGCGGCGCGACAGGCTGGACGAAGTGATTCGTTCCACCACCGGTTTGCCTGTCGCACCGCTCTTTTCTGGCTCCAAAATGCGCTGGCTGCTGGATAACACGCCTCAGGGGCATGAACGTGCGCAGCGCGGTGAAATCTGCCTGGGCACCATCGATGCCTGGCTGCTGTGGCGTCTGACCGGCGGCGCGCAGTTCCGCTGTGATTACTCGAACGCCGCCCGCACTCAGTTACTCAACCTGCAAAGCCTGGCGTGGGACGACGCCATGCTGGCGCTGTTCGGCATACCGCAAGCCGCACTGCCAGAGATTTGCCCGTCGGCCAGCGAGTTTGGCGTCACCAAAGGCATAACGGGTATCGCTGACGGTATTCCGATCCTCGCTATGGTGGGAGATTCCCACGCGGCGCTGTACGGGCACGGACTGGGGCGCCCGGGAGGCATCAAAGCCACCTATGGCACCGGCTCTTCGGTGATGGCGCCGCTGCCTGCGCCGGATACCCGCATCACCCAGCTCGCCACCACGGTTGCCTGGCATGACGGCGAGCGAGCGGTCTACGGGCTGGAGGGCAATATTCCCCATACCGGCGACGGCCTGGCCTGGATGCTGCAACTGACCGGAATGAACGCGCTGGCCGATGTACAAAGGAGCGATGTGCTACAGAGTCTGCCAGCTTCTGTTCCTTCTACTGACGGTGTCTATTTCGTGCCGGCGCTGACCGGCTCCGGCGCGCCCTGGTGGGACGATCGCGCTCGCGGGCTTATCTGCGGGCTGAGCCGTGGTAGCAGCCCGGCGCATCTGGTGCGTGCGGCGCTGGAGGCCATTGCTTATCAGATAGCCGATGTGATCGACTCGATGACGCAGCATCCTGATTTCCACCTCAGTACGCTGATGGTGGACGGTGGGCCAACGCGCAACGGCTGGCTGATGCAGTTCCAGGCCGATCTGCTCAACTGCCCGGTGGCGCGCAGCGTTACCGCAGAGCTTTCCGCGCTGGGGGCGGGCCTGCTGGCACGGCGCGTGCTGGATGGTCTGAGCGATGAATCCCTGCAGGCGCTGTTACCGCAGCATGAGGTCTGGCAGCCCGATGCCGCCCGGCATCGGCGACTTCAGGAAAGCTACCAGGGGTGGCGCGAGGCGGTGAGCCGCACCCACTGGAAAAGCGAATCCGACACTCATTGCGCCGGGCGCTGCGGCGCCCCGGCCTGATACCAGGAGAAAGAGAATGCAGCGAAATTTTCATGGAAAAACGGTGGTGATCACCGGCGCCTGCCGGGGGATTGGGGCGGGGATCGCAGAGCGCTTTGCCCGGGATGGCGCGAATCTGGTGATGGTTTCCAATGCGGATCGCGTTTTTGAGACCGCGGCCGAAATCCAGTCGCGTTACGACGTCGCCATCCTGCCGCTGAAAGTGGATGTCACTGACGAACAGCAGGTTCAGCAACTGTATCAACAGGCTGCGGCGCGCTTCGGGGGCATCGATGTCTCGATTCAGAATGCGGGCGTGATTACCATCGATCGCTTCGATCAGATGCCGAAAGCCGATTTTGAGCGGGTGCTGGCGGTGAATACTACCGGCGTCTGGCTGTGCTGCCGGGAAGCCGCGAAATATATGGTGCAGCAGAACGGCGGTTGTCTGATTAACACCTCATCTGGCCAGGGGCGTCAGGGATTTATCTATACCCCGCACTATGCCGCCAGCAAGATGGGGGTCATCGGCATTACCCAGAGTCTGGCTCATGAACTGGCACCGTGGAACATTACCGTTAACGCCTTCTGTCCCGGCATTATCGAAAGCGAAATGTGGGACTACAACGATCGGGTCTGGGGCGAGATTCTGAGTGATGACCGCAAGCGTTACGGAAAAGGCGAGCTAATGGCCGAATGGGTGGAAGGTATCCCGCTTAAACGCGCCGGACAGCCGGAAGACGTTGCCGGGCTGGTCGCCTTCCTGGCCTCTGACGATGCCCGTTACATTACCGGCCAGACCATTAACGTCGATGGCGGTCTGATCATGTCGTAGCTTGCCGGATTCTGCGCTAAGCTCACGGACTCCCGAATTTGATACAGGAAGAGTCTGTGACATCGTGGAATTATGCAACCATCGCCGCCCATCGGGGCGGCGGTAAACTGGCGCCAGAAAACACCCTGGCGGCGATTGATGCAGGGGCCGCGCTGGGCCATCGCCTGTTCGAGTGCGACGCCAAACTGTCGAAGGATGGCCAGATCTTCCTGCTACATGACGATACCCTGGAGCGCACCAGTTCCGGCTGGGGCGTGGCGGGTGACCTGAGTTGGGAACAACTGCGGCAGGTCGATGCGGGCGGTTGGTTCAGCCATCGCTTTAAAGGGGAGCCGCTGCCGCTGCTTAGCGAAGTGGCTGAGCGCTGTCGTCGGCTTAACCTGCAAATTAATATCGAAATAAAACCCACCACCGGCTCCGAGGTGCAAACCGGGCGCGAAGTGGCGCTGGCAGCACAAAGGCTGTGGCAGGGCATGACGCCGCCGCTGATCTCTTCGTTTTCTATCGAGGCGCTGGCCGCGGCCCGCGATGCGGCGCCGACGCTGCCGCGTGGATTATTGCTGGAAAACTGGCGCGATGACTGGGCTGAACTGGCCCGCCGTCTGGAATGCGTGGCGATTCACGTCTGGCATCGGGACTTAACGGCCGAGCGTATTACTGCACTGAAGGCCAAAGGGTTGCGGATTCTGGCCTGGACGGTGAACAACCCCCGGCGCGCGGAACAACTGCTGCGCCAGGGGGTAGATATTATCTGTACCGACCGTATCGACAGGATTGGGCCGGACTTCGCCCGCCAGATTTAGCGCAGGTTGTTATGGTTATTTCCCGGCTGCGACTGGATAGTGCGTTCGCGGTTATCGCGTATCTGGTTTTGCAGCCGCTGTTGCTGCTGCTGCTGTTGATTCTGAATGCCCTGATTCAGCCTGCCCTGTTGCTGGATCTGTCGGCTTTGTGACTCCTGCTGCATTCGCTGCTGGGTCGGGTTATTCATCATCTGCTGATTACGAATCTGCTGGCGCTGGTGTTGCTGTTGCGGCGTCAGCGGCTGGGCCATGGCGGTCAGCGGCAACAGTAGCGCCGCGATAATTAATACGTTTTTCATCTGCGTTCTCCTTCCCGGAAGGTTTTGATAATTATATCGCTTTTTTATCCCTGCCGATGGTTTTTCAGCCACATTGGGCCAGTATTAAACTGGAATTGTTCGGGAAAATGGGAGAAAAACAAGATGAAGCAGTGGATTATTGGGTTGGCGCTGGGCTTAAGTTTTCAGGTGATGGCGGCGCCGCCGCCGGTCTCTTATAGCGTGGAGGAAGATGTCTTTCACCCGGTGAAAGCCCGTAACGGGATGGTGTCATCGGTGGACGCTATCGCGACCCGGGTTGGGGTGGATATTCTTAAACAGGGCGGCAATGCGGTGGATGCTGCGGTGGCGGTCGGATTCGCGCTGGCGGTGACCCACCCTCAGGCGGGGAATCTGGGGGGCGGGGGCTTTATGATGCTGCATACCGCCTCGGGCAAGGTGACGGCCATCGACTTTCGCGAAACGGCGCCGGCTCGGGCCAGCCGCGATATGTTTCTTGATGACAAAGGCAACGCCGACAGCAAAAAGTCGCTGACCTCGCATCTGGCTTCCGGCACGCCAGGTACCGTGGCGGGGCTGACCCTGGCGCTGGGAAAATACGGTTCGTTACCGCTAAATAAAGTGATGCAACCCGCGATTGGTCTGGCCCGGAAGGGGATCGTGGTTAACGACGCGCTGGCGGACGATCTGAAGCAATACGGGAGCGAAGTGCTGCCGCAGCACGCCAACAGCCGCGCTATTTTCTGGAAAGCGGATAAGCCGCTGGCGAAAGGGGAACGGCTGGTACAGACGAACCTGGCGAAAAGCCTGGAGATGATTGCCGAAAACGGTGCAGATGCCTTTTATAAAGGCCATATCGCTGAGCAGATCGCCACTGAGATGGCGAAGCACGGCGGTCTGATTGATAAAGCCGATCTGGCGGGCTATCGGGCGGTGGAACGCACGCCGGTACGCGGCGACTATCGCGGCTATCAGATTTACGCCATGCCGCCACCTTCCTCTGGCGGGATCCATATCATTCAGATCCTCAATATCCTTGAGAATTTCGACCTGGCGAAGTACGGCTTCGGCAGTGCCGACGCCATTCAACTGGTGGCGGAAGCGGAAAAATATGCCTATGCCGACCGTTCGAAGTATCTGGGCGATCCCGATTTTGTGAAGGTGCCGGAAGCCGCACTGACCAGCAAAGCCTACGCCAAGTCGCTGGCACAAAAGATTGATCTGAACAGGGCGCGCCCGTCGTCAGAGATAGGACCAGGGAATCTGACGCCTTATGAGAGCGATCAAACCACCCATTTTTCGGTGGTCGATAAGGCCGGTAACGCCGTGGCCGTAACCTATACGCTGAACACCACCTTCGGTACCGGCATTGTGGCAGGGGATACCGGGATTCTGATGAATAACGAGATGGACGATTTTTCCGCTAAACCGGGCACGCCTAACGTTTACGGGCTGGTGGGCGGCGAAGCTAACGCCGTGGGACCGCGCAAGCGACCGCTCTCTTCGATGTCGCCAACCCTGGTGCTAAAAGATGGTAAGACCTGGTTGGTGACCGGCAGCCCTGGCGGTAGCCGGATTATCACCACGGTGTTGCAGATGGTACTCAATACCATTGATTTTGGAATGAACGTGGCGGAAGCCAGCAATGCGCCACGTTTTCATCACCAGTGGCAGCCGGATGAGCTGCGACTGGAAAAGGGTTTTAGTCCGGATACCATCAGGCTGTTAAAACAGAAGGGACAGAATGTGGTGGTGAAACCGGCTATGGGCAGCACCCAGAGCATTATGGTGGCGCCGGACGGTACGCTGTATGGCGCGGCCGATCCCCGTTCAGTCGATGATTTGGCGGCTGGCTATTAACCATAGCGGCGGCGTAGCGCGTCGCCGTTTTTCTACCCGCCTCAGTGGGTTATCGAAAACCCTTTAAACATCATTGGCTTTTACCTGGGTTTTAATCGCATTTTTTTCTAAAAAAGGCTGGACACATGCGAATGATAATGATTATTATTGCCATGCATTCAGGGGACACCCTCCCAGGGTGAAGTCCTGAAAGCACGACATTGCTCACATTGCTTCCAGTATTTCTTAGCCAGCCTTGCGCTGGCTTTTTTTTATCCCGACCTTCTGTTCTGGTTCAGAGAAACTGAAGCTTATCGCACCAGGCGGTAAGGTGAACCGACGCCTTCTGCCTTCCGGGTTGTGTAGGCCCGTTTCCTTATTGCCTGTGACTTGTTCATTTTTTTTGAACAGAGGAGTCAATTTTCACCCTCTATGATTGCAAGCGGTTCGCGTCCACACTTAGGACATCAACGAATTCATGAGGGGGTACAGATGATTTACTTACGCAAAGCGAACGATCGCGGCCACGCTAACCACGGCTGGTTGGATACCTGGCACTCATTCTCTTTCGCCGATTACTACGATCCGAACTTTATGGGCTTCTCCGCGCTGCGGGTGATTAATGAAGATGTGGTAGACGCCGGGCAGGGCTTCGGTACCCACCCCCATAAAGATATGGAGATCCTGACCTATGTGCTGGAAGGCGCGGTGGAGCATCAGGACAGCATGGGGAATAAGGAACAGGTACCCGCCGGTGAGTTCCAGATTATGAGTGCCGGAACCGGCATTCGCCATTCGGAATACAACCCGAACAGCGACCAGCGTCTGCGCCTGTATCAGATCTGGATAATCCCTGAGCGGACCGGCATTACGCCGCGCTATGAACAGCGTCGCTTCGACGCCCTGCAGGGGCGCCAGTTGGTGCTGTCGCCGGATGCCCGTGACGGCTCCCTGAAGGTGTATCAGGACATGGAGCTTTGGCGCTGGGCCCTGAACAATGGGGAAGAGAGCCGCTTTGAGGTTCGCGAAGGGCGCCACGTCTGGATTCAGGTGGTAAAAGGCGAAGTTACGGTAAATGGCACCACAGCCACCACCAGTGACGGTCTGGCAATCTGGGATGAACAGATGCTGTCGGTTCAGGCCAGTCAGGACAGTGAAATTCTGCTCTTCGATCTGCCGCCGGTGTGAGCGCGCTGCCAGACCTCTCAACCTTCTCCGTAACAGGGGAAGGTTGAGCCCTGTCCATGCTAAACTGAGGCGATTATCACCGATAAACGCTTCAGGACGATGAAAAAGAAAAGACCCGTACTTCAGGATGTGGCCGATCGCGTTGGCGTGACCAAAATGACGGTCAGCCGATTTTTACGTAATCCCGAACAGGTCTCCGTCGCGCTGCGGGACAAAATTGCCGCTGCGCTGGATGAGCTGGGCTATATACCCAACCGCGCGCCTGACATACTCTCTAACGCGACCAGTCGTGCGATTGGCGTGCTGCTGCCGTCCCTGACCAACCAGGTTTTTGCCGAGGTGCTGCGCGGTATTGAAAGCGTTGTTGATGCGCATGGCTATCAGACCATGCTGGCGCACTACGGCTATAAGCCGGAGATGGAGGAGGAGCGCCTGACCTCGATGCTTTCCTGGAATATCGACGGCCTTATCCTGTCGGAACGTACCCACACGCCGCGTACCCTGAAGATGATCGAGATCTCCGGTATTCCGGTGGTGGAGTTAATGGACAGCGTTTCACCCTGCCTGGATATCGCTGTGGGGTTCGACAACATTGAAGCCGCCCGTCAGATGACCGCCGCCATCCTTGCCCGTGGCCATAAAAATGTTGCCTATCTGGGGGCGCGTCTGGATGAACGTACCCTGATGAAGCAGCAGGGATATGAACAGGCGATGCGTGACGCGGGTCTGACGCCCTATAGCGTAATGGCGGAACGATCCTCTTCTTATTCTTCTGGCGTAGAGCTGTTTCGTCAGGCCCGGCGCGAGTATCCGGAACTGGATGGCATCTTCTGTACTAACGATGACCTGGCGGTTGGCGCTGCGTTTGAGTGCCAGCGTCTGGGGCTGCGTATTCCCGATGATATGGCCATTGCCGGTTTTCACGGCCACGATATTGGTCAGGCGATGGAGCCGCAGCTGGCCAGCGTGCTGACGCCGCGTGAACGGATGGGACGCATCGGCGCTGAACGCCTGCTGGCGCGCATTCGCGGTGAGGCAATCTCCCCGCAGATGCTCGATCTGGGCTTTACCCTTTCTCCGGGAGGCTCAATCTGAATGACCTCAATATTTGATGTAGTTCACAATATTCGATCTTAGCACGGGATGGTGGTTGCTTCTTATGTTAGCGGCATCGACAATGTTACCGATAACAGTTACCCGTAACATTATTTCTTTCCGTAATTAGTTGTTTTCTTTCTTTTGTGCCAGTCGGAGTTACGCTATGAGCACTATCAATCACGATCATCACGTCTACGTCCTGATGGGCGTTTCTGGTAGCGGTAAATCCGCCGTCGCCAGCGAAGTAGCCCATCAGTTGAACGCGGCGTTCCTGGACGGCGACTTCCTTCACCCGCGCAGCAACATCGTTAAGATGGCGTCCGGTGAACCGCTGAACGATGATGACCGCACCCCATGGCTGCGCGCTCTGAATGACGCCGCTTTTGCTATGCAGCGTACTAATAAAGTATCGCTCATTGTCTGTTCCGCGCTGAAAAAACGCTACCGCGACCTGCTGCGTGAAGGTAACGATAACCTCTCTTTCATCTACCTGAAAGGGGACTACGACCTGATCGAAAGCCGCCTGAAGTCGCGTAAAGGCCACTTTTTTAAACCGCAGATGCTGGTAACGCAGTTTGAGACTCTGGAAGAGCCTCATGCCGATGAACGTGACGTACTGGTTGTGGATATTAACCAGCCGTTGGATGGTGTGGTGGCAAGCACCATTGACCTGATCAATAAAAAATAAAGGCTGTGTTGTGAGTACATTAACGCTTGTTTTAACAGCGGTAGGTTCAGTATTGCTGCTGCTGTTTTTAGTTATGAAGGCACGTATGCATGCTTTCGTGGCTTTGATGGTTGTTTCTATTGGCGCGGGCCTGTTTTCCGGGATGCCGCTGGATAAAATTGCCAAGACCATGGAAAAAGGCATGGGGGGAACCCTGGGCTTCCTGGCGGTGGTGGTGGCGCTGGGCGCCATGTTCGGCAAGATCCTGCATGAAACCGGTGCGGTGGATCAGATTGCGGTGAAGATGTTGAAGTCCTTCGGCCACAGCCGCGCCCACTATGCCATCGGTCTGGCGGGCCTGATTTGTGCACTGCCGCTGTTCTTCGAAGTGGCTATCGTGCTGCTGATTAGCGTGGCTTTCTCAATGGCGCGTCATACCGGTACCAACCTGGTGAAACTGGTGATTCCGCTGTTCGCCGGGGTGGCCGCTGCGGCTGCCTTCCTGCTGCCGGGACCGGCGCCGATGCTGCTGGCTTCCCAGATGCATGCCGATTTTGGTTGGATGATCCTCATCGGCCTGTGTGCGGCAATTCCGGGAATGCTGATTGCCGGACCGCTGTTCGGTAACTTTATCAGCCGCCACGTGGAATTGAATATCCCCGACGATATCACCGAGCCCCATCTGGGCGAGGGGAAATTGCCCTCCTTTGGCTTCAGCCTGTCGCTGATTCTGCTGCCGCTGGTACTGGTGGGACTGAAAACCATCGCCGCTCGCTTTACCGTAGAAGGCTCGACCCTCTATGAGTGGCTGGAGTTTATCGGTCATCCCTTCACCGCTATCCTGGTGGCCTGTCTGGTGGCGATCTACGGCCTGGCGATGCGTCAGGGTATGCCGAAAGACAAGGTGATGGATATCTGCGGCCAGGCGCTGCAGCCGGCGGGGATTATCCTGCTGGTGATTGGCGCAGGCGGCGTATTTAAGCAGGTGCTGGTAGATTCTGGCGTAGGTCCGGCACTGGGCGAAGCGCTGACCGGTATGGGTCTGCCTATCGCGATTACCTGCTTTGTGCTGGCGGCGGCGGTTCGTATTATTCAGGGCTCCGCCACTGTAGCCTGTCTGACTGCGGTCGGGCTGGTGATGCCGGTTATCGAGCAGCTTAACTACAGCGGCGCGCAGATGGCGGCACTCTCTATCTGTATCGCTGGCGGCTCCATTGTGGTTAGCCATGTGAACGACGCAGGCTTCTGGCTGTATGGTCGCTTTACCGGCGCCACCGAGGCTCAGACCCTGAAGACCTGGACGCTGATGGAAACCATTCTTGGTACCGTTGGCGCGATTGTCGGTATGGTAGCCTTCCAACTGCTTTCCTGATAGCGGTTGGGTTAGGCGAATAAAGGGCTTCCGAATGGAAGCCCTTTATCGTTTCTGCAACGGAGAAAATAATCCCGGAATCCGACCCGTATTGATCGTAAATGATGCCGTCGTCTGTTCCGGGCGGCTAGCTGCGATTTACAGGCCCTTTATCCAGGCACGGATACCATCCAGGAACATCTGGGTGGCGATCATCACCAGCACCAGCCCCATCAGGCGTTCCAGCGCGTTAACGCCCTTTTCTCCCAGCAGACGCAGAAACAGCGAAGACTGCAATAGAATCAGCGCGGTACCGCCCCAGGCGACCAGCAGGGCGATCACCAGCTCGCTCATCTGGCCGGGATACTGGTGAGAGAGCAGCATCAGGGTGGCCAGTAGCGTCGGTCCCGCCAGCAGCGGAATCGCCAGCGGCACGATAAAAGGCTCCTCGCCAGCGGGCAGGCCGCTGGCATTCCCTTCCTGACCTGGGAAGATCATCCGAATCGCTATCAGGAACAGAATAATACCGCCGGAGATCGAAACCGTCTCCGCCCGCAGATTCAGAAAGCTCAGAATCCTTTCGCCCGCGAACAGGAAGACAAGCATCAGTAGTAATGCGATAAACAGCTCGCGAATCATAATCGCACGACGGCGCTTCGGCTCCGTGTGCTTCAGCACCGACATAAATATTGGCAGGTTGCCCAGCGGATCCATAATCAGGATTAGCAACACTGCTGCGGAGATAATTTCACTCATAGCGGGTTTTCTCTGGCGACGGTAGCCCTGACCTTATGATAAGCCGGGTTACTAATGGGGCCGCGATCATTGATTAATTTCACTTGCGACTTTGGCTGCATTTTGTATGGTGAATGACTGTACCAGTATCACCGCTGGGATGCACAACAGGCACATACCTCTCAGGAATTACTCATTATGAAAAATGTTGGTTTTATCGGCTGGCGTGGCATGGTCGGCTCCGTATTGATGCAGCGCATGCAGGAAGAGCGCGACTTCGACGCCATTCGCCCCGTCTTCTTCTCTACCTCTCAGACTGGCCAGGCGGCTCCCGCATTTGCCGGGAACGTCGGCAGTACGTTGCAGAACGCTTACGATCTGGAGGCACTGAAGGCGCTGGACATTATTGTGACCTGTCAGGGCGGCGATTATACCAACGAAATCTACCCTAAGCTGCGTGACAGCGGCTGGCAGGGGTACTGGATTGATGCAGCCTCATCGCTGCGCATGAAAGACGACGCCATTATTATTCTGGATCCGGTCAACCAGCAGGTTATCGACGCAGCCCTGAATAATGGTGTGAAAACCTTTGTGGGGGGTAACTGCACCGTTAGTCTGATGCTGATGTCACTGGGTGGTCTGTTTGCCAACGATCTGGTGGAGTGGGCTTCCGTGGCGACCTATCAGGCGGCGTCCGGCGGCGGGGCGCGCCATATGCGTGAACTGCTGACCCAGATGGGGCAGTTGCATGGTTACGTGGCGGAGGAACTGGCCGATCCGGCTTCCGCGATCCTCGATATCGAACGCAAGGTGACCGGTCTGACCCGTAGCGGCGAGCTGCCAGTTGATAACTTTGGCGTGCCGCTGGCAGGTAGCCTGATCCCGTGGATCGACAAGCAGCTGGAAAATGGCCAGAGCCGCGAAGAGTGGAAAGGGCAGGCGGAAACCAACAAGATTTTGGCCACAGATTCAGTGATTCCGGTAGATGGTCTGTGCGTGCGCGTCGGTGCCCTGCGCTGTCATAGCCAGGCGTTTACCCTGAAGCTAAAGAAAGATATCTCTATCGCCACTATCGAAGAGATGCTGGCTACCCACAATGACTGGGTGAAGGTGATTCCCAACGATCGCGAACTGTCGATGCGTGAACTGACCCCGGCGGCCGTGACCGGCACTCTGAATACGCCGGTTGGGCGTCTGCGTAAGCTGAATATGGGGCCAGAGTATCTCTCTGCCTTTACCGTTGGCGATCAGCTGCTATGGGGCGCCGCAGAGCCGCTGCGTCGTATGTTGCGCCAACTGGCCTGATAGTATACCGGTATCAGTCTCAGGGAGCCTTCGGCTCCCTGAGACTGATGACAAACCCCAGACCGAACTCGTTCGGCCTGAATCATCAGAAATATAAACAAGGAAAATCAATTTATTGATTTTCGGCAGCTCAACCACAAAGAGGGAAAAACCACGTTTTTTCCCTCTTTGTCATCAACCTGAGGGAGCCTTCGGCTCCCTTCTCTTTAAGATGTTGGTGTTGTCTTAGGACGCCAGCGATAACGCGGTCTTGCCGGGATGTTCCGCCAGCCACTGGGCCACGCGGGCCTGCTGTTCTTCGTTCAGCCACATGCCGAGTTTGGTGCGGCGCCAGATGGCGTCGTCCAGCTTGCGCACCCACTCGTGTTCCACCAGGTAGCGCAGTTCGGCTTCATAGAACTCGTGACCGAAATCCTCACCCAGATCGCTCAGTGAGTGGACATTCTCAAAAATCTTCTCGCTGTTGCTACCGTAGGTGTGGGCGTAGTGGCGCGCCAGGCTTTCGCTGAGCCAGCTATGGCGACGGCGCAGCTCTGCAGCATAGTCGTCGCGATTGCCCTGGAATTCACCACCGGGCAGAACTCCGGTTTTGGTCCAGGCCGGACCGATATTGCTGTAGTAGTGGGTCAGTTTTTCCATGGCGTGCTCAGCCAGCTTGCGGTAGGTGGTAAGCTTACCGCCGAACACTGACAGCAGCGGTGCTTTGCCGTGCTCGTCGTGGACGTCCAGGGTGTAGTCGCGGGTGATGGCCTGCGGCGAATCGGATTCGTCATCGCACAGCGGACGCACGCCGGAGTAGGTCCAGACAATATCGTTGCGGCTGAGCTGTTTTTTAAAGTGTGCGTTGTAGACCTTCAGCAGGTAATCGATTTCACCGTCATCGATCTTCACGTCCTGCGGATCGCCGTGATATTCCTGGTCCGTGGTTCCGATAATCGAAAACTCGTCCAGCCACGGAATCACAAACACAATACGCTTATCTTCGTTCTGCAGAATGTAGGACTGAGGCTGATTATGAGCGCGTGGCACCACGATGTGGCTACCTTTGATCAGGCGGATGCCGTAAGGCGAAGGCAGATGCAGCCCTTCGTCAAAGAAGGATTTCACCCAGGGGCCGGTAGCGTTGACCAGACCGCGCGCCTGCCAGCTGAAACGCTCGCCGGTATCGATATCCTCGGCTTCCACAATCCAGAGACCGTTTTCGCGGCGGGCCGAGGTGGCACGGGTACGGGTCAGCACTTCACCGCCTTTACGCACCACCATCTGGGCATTCGCCAGCACCAGACGGGCGTCATCCACCCAGCAGTCAGAATATTCGAAACCGCGCACGATTTCCGGCTTCAGGACCGAATCCGCGCCAAAACGCAAACCACAGGAACCCGGAAGGCTGGTGCGCTTACCCAGGTGATCGTACAGAAACAGTCCGGTGCGGATCATCCAGGCCGGGCGCAGGTGCGGACGGTGCGGCAGGCGGAAGCGCATCGGGAAGGCGATATGGGGGGCCAGCTTCAACAGTACTTCACGCTCGGCCAGCGCTTCGCTAACCAGGCGGAATTCATAATGTTCCAGGTAGCGCAGGCCACCGTGAATCAGTTTGGAACTGGCGGAAGAGGTGGCGCAAGCCAGATCCTGGGCCTCGAGCATCAGCACGGAGAGGCCGCGTCCGGCGGCGTCTGCCGCGATACCGGCACCGTTGATGCCGCCACCTATAACAATCAGATCTTTGGTTTCCATGCTGTCCTCATCACTTTCGTTATAGCTCAAAAATGTTCGTTATCGCTCATGATAGCAAAGAGAACGCGCTTTTGGTAACCAGGAAAAAACATTTTCGCGTGATATACATAACACAATGGCGTTTTAGCTATCCGGGAACGTAAACCTGGCGTTACCATTGGAGGCCGTGGCGCTGTGCTTTGTCGGGCGCCTGCCACCGGGTTTTCACCTGCGATAACAAGAGATATAGAGAGTTATATGGATCAGTTTGAAACAATCACGATTGAAGAGACGCACCAGAAACTGAAACAGGGCAGTGCGGTACTGGTGGATATTCGCGATCCGCAAAGTTTCGCCCTGGCTCACGTGCCGGACGCGTTTCACCTCACCAATGACACCCTGGTGTCTTTTATGCAGCAAACCGACTTCGAAACGCCGGTGATAGTGATGTGCTATCACGGCGTGAGTAGCCAGGGGGCGGCCCAGTATCTGCTGCAGCAGGGCTTCGAGCAGGTTTATAGCGTGGCGGGCGGTTTCGAGGCCTGGCATCGCCAGTTCCCCGAACAAGTCAGCCATGAGGCCGGTTAAAGGTCGGCGTTAGCGGGGGGACGGGGTATACTTCCCCCCTCTGTATGGATAATCCCGGCGAACGTCTATGTTAATGATTACCTCGTTCGACAACCCGCGCGTGGCGCAGGCGTTTGTCGATTATATGGCGACCCAGGGGGTCGTGCTCACCATCCAGCAGCATGCGCGCAGCGACGTCTGGCTGACGGATCCTCGTGAAGAGGGGCGGGTGCGCGAGGCGCTGGCCCACTTTCTGGAACATCCTGAAGATCCCCGTTATCTGGCCGCCAGCTGGCAGACCGGTCAGACCGGCACCGGGCTGCGTTACCAGCGCTATCCCTTTATGGAAACGCTGCGCCAGCGCGCCGGACCGCTGACTTTCCTGGTGGTCGCCGCCTGTATTGCCGTTTTTATCCTGATGCAGATCGTCGGAGATCAGAGGGTGATGTTATGGCTGGCCTGGCCGTTCGATCCGGCGCTCAAATACGAATTGTGGCGCTACTTTACCCATGCACTGCTCCACTTCTCGTTACTGCATATCCTTTTTAACCTGATATGGTGGTGGTATCTGGGCGGGCCGGTGGAAAAACGGCTCGGTACCGGCAAACTGCTGGTGCTGACGTTGATCTCCGCCCTGCTGAGCGGTTTTATACAGCATAAGTTTAGCGGAGCCTGGTTTGGCGGCCTTTCCGGCGTGGTTTACGCGCTGATGGGCTATGTCTGGCTACGCGGCGAACGCGATCCCGATAGCGGGATTCAGCTACCGCGCGGGCTGATCGCCTTTGCGCTGATCTGGTTGATTGCGGGGTGGTTCGATCTGTTCGGGCTCTCCATCGCCAACGGTGCCCACGTGACCGGGCTGCTGGTGGGGCTGGCGATGGCGCTGGTGGACACCCTGCATGCGCGTAAACGAACGTAATCAGGAGTAGAAATGTGAAGCAAACACAACGTCATGACGCGATTATTGAGCTGGTTAAGCAGCAGGGATACGTCAGCACCGAGGAACTGGTGGCGCAGTTTTCCGTCAGTCCTCAGACTATCCGTCGCGATCTGAACGACCTGGCCGAGCAGAATATGATTATGCGCCATCACGGCGGTGCGGCGCTGCCCTCCAGCTCGGTCAATACCCCCTGGCATGACCGTAAGGCGACTCAGACCGCTGAAAAGGAGCGCATTGCCCATAGGGTGGCGAGCGAGATTCCCAATGGGGCGACGCTGTTTATCGATATCGGCACCACGCCGGAAGCGGTGGCCCACGCGCTGCTCGATCACCAGGATTTGCGGGTTGTGACCAATAATCTGAATGTGGCGACCACGCTGATGGCGAAAGAGGATTTTCGCATTATCCTCGCCGGTGGCGAGCTGCGCAGTCGTGACGGCGGCATAATCGGCGAGGCGACTCTGGATTTCATCTCTCAATTCCGGCTCGATTATGGCATCCTGGGCATTAGTGGGGTGGACGGCGACGGTTCGTTGCTGGAGTTCGACTACCACGAAGTGCGCACTAAACGCGCCATTATCGACAACTCACGCCACGTGATGCTGGTGGTGGATCACTCCAAGTTCGGTCGTAATGCGATGGTGAATCTGGGCAGTATCAGTCTGGTGGATGCAGTCTATACCGATGTGATGCCGCCAGCGGGGGTAATGCAGGTGATAAGCGCCCATAATGTGCAACTGGAACTGTGTTAATTCGGGCGTGACGTCCCTCTCCCCATTGGGGAGAGGGAAAAGGACTTAGTAGTATGAGTGCTCGCCGCGCTGATGTTCAGTGAGATCGCGCACCCCTTTCAGTTCAGGGAACTCATTCAGCAGTTGCTTCTCGATACCCTCTTTCAGAGTGATATCGACCATTGAGCAGCCGTTACAGCCACCGCCAAATTGCAGAATGGCGTAACCGTCATCGGTGATTTCCATCAGCGATACCCGACCGCCGTGGCCCGCCAGTTGCGGGTTAACCTGAGACTGAATCATATACTCCACGCGCTCGATCAGCGGCGCATCGTCAGACACTTTACGCATTTTGGCATTCGGCGCCTTCAGTGTGAGCTGGGAACCCAACTGATCGGTCACGAAGTCAATTTCTGCATCTTCCAGGAACGGTGCGCTTAATTCATCGACATAAGCGGTCAGCTGTTCGAATTTCAGTTCGGTATCCGTCGCCTCTACGGCATCCGGCGGACAGTAGGAGACGCCGCATTCCGCATTCGGGGTACCCGGGTTGATGACGAATACGCGAATCTGGGTCCCTTCCTCTTGATTGGCCAGCAGTTTGGCGAAGTGTGCTTGTGCAGCATCGGAAATACGGATCATAGCATTGGCCTGATAGTTGACTGGTTTACTCGGTTATAATACGCCCATCCGGGAGGGGCTACAAGGTGCGGCACAGGCACCATACCTGGGTGGCCGCGGCGCCATGGCGCGCCAGCAGTCTGGCGATTTCGCCGACGGTACTCCCGGTGGTGATCACATCGTCCACAATAGCGATATGGCGCCCGGCGACCGGGAATTCAAGCTGAAAGGCGTTTTTCAGGTTGGCTGCCCGCCGTCTGGCGTTGAGATGGTGCTGTAGCGGCGCGGCGCGCAGACGGCGCAGCGCTGCCGGCGGGTGATCGCATCCCAGCCAGCGAGCGAGCGGTTCTGCCAGTAGCGCGCTTTGGTTAAATCCACGTCGCCACTGGCGGCGCAGGGCCAGAGGGACGCTAACGATCAAGTCCGGGAGCGGTAACGCCCGATCGCGGCGGGCGGCCAGAATGTTCAGCAACATCAGGCGAGCCAGCGGTGACGCCAGCGCCACGCCGCCGCTGAATTTGAACTGGTGCACCAGCGTGCTGAGCGGACGCTGGTAATCACCCACGGCCACCATATGTTGCCAGGGAGGCGGTTTAGCCACACAGCGTCCGCAGAGCGAGGGGCTGGTACGGGCAGGCAGGCCGCAGCACGGACAGCGATGACGCGGTCGAATCAGAACGCGAGTACAGCAACTGCACAGCCCGTGAGACGCGAGCGTCAGGGGCATCTGGCATAGCCAACAGCGGGTCGGGATTGATAGCATACGTACCTCCTTCACGATGATGAGACCATAACCGATGAGTAAGCTCTGGTGGCAGACCCTGGGTACGGGGAAAGAGCATCTTGTGCTGTTGCACGGATGGGGACTGAATGCGGAGGTGTGGCGTTGCATCAGCGATCGGCTGGCCTCGCAATTTACTCTGCATCTGGTGGATCTGCCGGGATATGGCCGCAGCCAGGATTATGGGCCGATGACGCTGGCGGCGATGGCGGAAGAGGTGATGCGTCACGCGCCGCCGCGGGCCTTGTGGTTAGGCTGGAGTCTGGGCGGGCTGGTCGCGAGCCAGGCGGCGCTAACGCAGCCGGAGCGGGTAAGCGGGTTGATTAGCGTGGCTTCTTCGCCCTGTTTTGCCGCCAGGGAGGCATGGCCGGGCATTAAGCCGGAGGTGCTGTCAGGCTTTCAGCAGCAACTAAGCGAAGATTTTCGTCGTACCGTCGAGCGCTTTCTGGCGCTGCAAACGCTGGGGACTGAAACCGCGCGTCAGGATGCCCGCCGCCTGAAAGAGGTGGTGCTTAACCAGCCGATGCCGACGGTGGAAGTGTTGAATGGCGGGCTGGAGATCCTTAAGCAGGAAGATCTGCGCGAGCCGATGGTCGACCTGACGCTGCCTTTCCTGCGGATTTACGGCTCTCTGGACGGTCTGGTACCGCGCAAGGTGGCGCCGCTGTTGGATGAGCACTGGCCTCGCAGCGAATCGCTGGTGCTGCCGAAAGCGGCCCATGCGCCTTTTATCTCTCATCCCGAGGCGTTTTGTCAGGCGGTGGAAGACTTCTGCAGGAAAATTTCCGCAGGATAACGTGCATATTTTATCGTTTACGCCTTAACGTGAAGCGGCGGGATCTGCACTATCTCCGGAGTGGTATTGTCCATGTCTATAAGAGTGAATGCCGCTTCGAGCATTTTCGGTACATCCTGCTTAACCATATCAATATTTCGGTTGAGGAGCGTCACGAAGGGATCCCAGTCGAAGCATCCCAACGGCGGTAGTGGCTGTGCGGTTGTTCTGTTCCTGGATAGCTCTCTTAGCACGCCTTCCAGTGAAATCGTGGAGTTAACGAATAGTCCGTTAAGTTGATTTTCTGGTCCGGAACAGAAGTCGGCAAGGGCGGTTTCTGCCTTTTCTGATGCATATCCACAGGGCAACAGACAGGCGTCTGGCACGGCCACGCGATAGTCGGAGTGCGCATCAAGGAATCCGCGCAGCCGCTCCCGGGTGTTGTAGTCTGACCCGCGACCGCCGATGAACACCAGGGGCAATGCGCTTCCTTTGTGGCGCATCACATTGTCCAGAATGCGGCTGGTCAACGCTTTGGCCCCGGCGTAGTTATCGGAGATGACTGATGGTGCCAGGGTTCCCGGCAGGTCCAGATTCAGAGAACGTACACCTGCCTGAACACAGAGCTGGGTGATTTTGTCGGGCTGCGTGGCTCCGGTGGCGATGACCCAATCCACCTGCCAGGAGAGCATATTTCGTGCGGCTTCCAGCTCCAGATCGGGATCTCTGCTGGTACAGGTCACAAAGGGAAACAGGCCGCGTGCGCGCGCCATGGCCTCAAACTTTTCCACAATTGCGCCAAAATAACGGTTGTCATATTTGGGAACGATCATACCAATGACGCCAGACTTGCGGCTGCGTAGTAGACTGGCCTGTCGGTTGACTGTGTATCCCTGCTGTTCGGCAATACGCATAACCTGTTCGGCTCGTCCGGGGCTGATGCGGCGCTTTTTCCATGAGCCATTAAGGATTGCACTGACGGCACTGGCCGATATTCCCGTCAGTTGCGCCAGATCGTAAATCGTGGTCTTCCTGTTTTTTTTGATGTCAGTCACAGGTTAACTTCTCCGCTTTATATTTCGCTTGTTACTACTATTTAGAGTTGCTAGATCTGCTTCATCGATTGAGCTGGTTGTGAATTAGCCAATAGCCATCATCGGAGGAATATAAAATGAGCAACTCTGTTACCGCCATGAATCACCCCCTCCAGGGGAAAGTAGCCGCTATCACCGGCGCCGCATCGGGTATCGGGCTTGCCTGTGCCCAGGCCCTGCACAGCGCTGGCGCCACGGTAATACTAATCGACCGTGATGCCGCCAGTCTGCAAAAAAGCGTTACTGAAATGGGTGAAAATGCCTTCGCATTGCAAATTGACCTGATGAAGCCTGAACAGGTCGATGGCCTGCTGGAGGGGATCCTGAAGCTGGCTGGTCGACTGGATATTTTCCATGCTAACGCTGGTGCCTATGTGGGCGGCCCTGCGGCCGAGGGGGATCCGGATGTTTGGGATCGGGTTTTGAATCTGAATATTAATGCGGCCTTCCGTTGTGTACGTGCCGTCCTGCCTCATCTGATTGAGCAGAAATCCGGCGATATTCTGTTCACCAGTTCTATTGCTGGTATTGTGCCTGTGATTTGGGAACCCATTTATACCGCCTCTAAATTTGCCGTTCAGGCCTTTGTGCACACCACGCGTCGACAGGTGGCGCAGCATGGGGTGCGGGTCGGTGCTGTACTTCCCGGGCCAGTGGTAACCGCACTGTTGGATGACTGGCCGAAGGCTAAGCTGGAAGAGGCATTAGACAGCGGTAGTCTGATGCAGCCAACAGATGTGGCTGATGCTGTGCTGTTTATGGTTACACGGCCAAAACATGTCACCATTCGCGATCTGGTCATCCTGCCAAATAACGTTGACCTCTGACCTTCTCCCTCTTTCCGGATAATGCATGATGAACTGTGATAAAGCTGTTATTGGCGTGGATGTTGGTTCAGGAAGCGCACGAGCGGGTGTATTTGATGCTGACGGCAATCTGCTGGCACACGCATCGCGAAAAATAACCCTTTACCGTGATAGCGGCGATCGGGCGGAACAGTCCAGCCGGGAGATTTGGCTGGCGGTTTGCCACTGCGTCCGGGAGGCGGTAGTTACCTCCGGCGTATCGCCATTAGCGATTGCGGGGATGGGGTTTGACGCAACCTGTTCCCTGGTTGTGCTGGGAGCAGGGGGAGAGCCGCTGCCGGTGGGTGAGAGTGAAGCTCCTGAACGCAATATTATTGTCTGGATGGATCATCGGGCGACGGCTCAGGCCGAACGTATTAATGCCACACAACATCCGGTGCTTCGCTATGTCGGAGGGCGTATCTCACCGGAAATGGAAACGCCCAAGCTAGCCTGGCTGAAAGAGCAGCGCCCTGAAATATATAACGGCGCCTGGCAATTTTTTGATCTGGCCGATTTTCTGACGTGGCGCGCTACCGGGGATCTCGCTCGTTCCGTTTGCACCGTCACCTGTAAATGGACCTACCTTGCGCATGAGCAACGTTGGGATCCGGATTATTTCCGCGCCATTGGTCTGCACGATCTGGCGGATGACGATTTTGCGCGTATCGGCCAGCGTATTGTCGAACCAGGCACACCTTGCGGGCAGGGATTAACAGAGGAAGCCGCAACCGCGATGGGGCTACCGGTGGGTACATCGGTTGCGGCTGGTCTGATTGATGCGCATGCGGGCGGTATTGGCACCGTGGGGGTGAGTGGGGGAGCCACTCGCAGCCTTGGATACGTCTTTGGCACCTCATCCTGCACCATGACCTCAACCCGTGAGCCGGTATTCGTGCCGGGCGTCTGGGGGCCTTACTATTCGGCAATGGTCCCGGGGTTGTGGCTGAACGAGGGGGGACAAAGTGCCGCTGGCGCAGCGATAGACCTATTGCTGGCACTCCATCCCGCAGCCCCGGAGGCCAGAGAGCAGGCGAAACTTACCGGTGTTTCTCTGCCTGTCTGGCTGGCGGACAGAGCGCTGGAAGCCGTATCCGATGCTTCATACGCTGTCGAGCTGGCGAACGGTTTACATATCGTGCCGGAATTTCTGGGAAATCGGGCGCCGTTTGCCGATCCAGACGCGCGTGCCGTTATTGTTGGACTGGGTATGGAGCAGGATCTAAAAAGCCTGATATCACTCTATATCGCGGGGATCTGCGGTATCGGTTACGGTCTGCGACAGATACTCGGCGTTCAGAGTGAGCGGGGCATCAAAACGGAAAATATCGTCATCAGCGGAGGCGCCGGGCAGCACCCACTGGTGCGGCAACTGCTGGCGGATGCCTGTGGCTTACCAGTACTTTCTACCCGCTCTCAGGAGCCTGTGTTACTGGGAGCCGCTATTCTTGGCACAGTGGCTGGTGGATTAGCACCCAGTGTGGGTGATGCCATGGCGAACATGGTTGTGGCTGATACTCGCTATGAACCTTCCAGTGATGTATCAGAACTGCATGTTCGGCGCTATGAGGCATGGATACTGCTACAGCAAACGGCAAAAGCTATTCGTCAGGCTTAAGCCACATCATAGGCAGGAAGTACGACAGCGCTCCGGTATGTTCTGAAATGCGGGTGCTCGTCTCTTCAGACCTTCAGCATCCAGCGCTCCGTCAGGCAGCGCTGGCCTTCCGGGCAACTGCGGCAGCTGCCGGAAAGGCAGCCATCGGCTTCATCGGGCACCCGCACCGTTCTGCCCATGGCTTCCAGCCGCTCCAGCATGGCGGTGACCAGCGGCAGTGGGGCGCCCAGCGTCTCGCTAATCTGACGCGCTTCCATCCGCCCGCGCAGCGCCAGCAAATCCCGAACCTGAGTCAGGGTAGCCATAGGTAGCCTGGTCTCCTTAGTGGCAGTCGCCAGCGTGGGACCGACAGCCGTCCGGTTTCCTGGCTGGCGCCAGCAGGTTGACGTCCACCCGGCTACGCATCCGCCGCAGCGTCACGAGCAGCGCCAGGTTAAACAGCACCACCACGGCAATGGCTGTCGTACTATAGCGTGGATGTTCGCTAAAGGTGGCGCACTGATAGTAGAGGGTCGCCAGCGAGTAGCCGATGTTCAGCCCCCACAGCACCGAAAAGGTCATCCAGCCACGGCTCGATTCGCGGGCGATAGCCCCCATTACCGAGATACAGGGGATGTAGAGCAGCACGAAAATCAGATAGCTGTAGGCGGCGGCATCGCTGCCGAACTTACTGCTCATCACACCCATGGCGCCGCTGGCCATCTCGCCGTCACCCTTGCTGGCTTCGATGGGGTTAGCCAACACGCTCAGGCTGAAGGTCTCTTTCAGGCTCTGCCAGGTGTCATCAACCGCGCCTTTCAGTTCGTCGCTCAGGCTGAAGGTGGCGGGATCAAACTCGTCAGCGTGGATATCCTCGGCGGTATACAGGGTGTTCAGGGTGCCGACCACCACCTCTTTTGCCATGGCGCCGGTAAACAGCCCGACGGTAGCCTGCCAGTTATCCTGATGAACGCCGATCGGCGCCAGCAGTGGCGTTAGCACTTTACTCACCGAAGCGAGCGCGGAGTCGTTAATGCTATCGACGGTCTTGCCGCTGAACGAAAAGCTGTTCAGAGCACCGATAAAGATACTGACGATGACAATCACCTTACCGGCCCGCAGCACGAAGCCTTTCAGGCGCTGCCAGGTTTGCAGCAGCAGGCTCTTCATATGGGGAACGTGATAAACCGGAAGCTCCATCACAAAGGGGGTCGCTTCGCCGCGCATCAGCGTATATTTCAGCACCAGCCCGGTGACGATCGCCATCACAATCCCCAGCAGATAGAGCGAAAAGACCACCGTGGCGCCCTGCTTGCCGAAGAAGGCGGAGGCGAAGACGGCGAAAATCGCCAGACGGGCGCCGCAGGACATAAAGGGCGCCATCATAATGGTCATCAGACGTTCGCGCGGCGCATCCAGGGTACGGGCCCCCATGACCGACGGCACATTACAGCCGAAGCCGACGATCAGCGGCACGAAAGATTTACCAGGCAGCCCCAGCGCCTGCATCAGGCGGTCCATAACGAAGGCGGCGCGTGCCATATAGCCGGAGTCTTCCAGGAAGGAGAGGAACAGGTACATCATGCCAATCTGCGGCACCAGCGGTAGCACGGTGTTGATACCGCCGCCCACCCCCTGGGCCAGGAAGATGGTCAGCCATTCCGGGAAGTGCAACGCATCTCCCAGCCAGCGGGTACCGTGAATAAAGATTGCTACCGAACCGCCGTCAAAGATGGGCTGAAGGGCGCCGCCGATATTGATCGCCAGCAGGAACATCAGGTACATCACCAGCAGAAACACCGGCAGCCCCAGCAGACGGCTGAGCACGATTTTGTCCAGCGCCACGGTCAGACGATTAGGCGCGGCGGTCAGGCTGTTGCTGACCTCATCGCATATTGCGGCGATGCTCTGATAGCGGGCATCGGCAATGCTCAATGCCGGATCCTCAATTTGGGTGCTCAGCCGCGCCAGGGCGCCGTCGAGATCCCCGGCAACGCTGCCCGCCAGATGGCGGCTATAAATATCGCCTTCCAGCATTTGTAGCGCCAGCCAGCGCCGTTCGCTGTGGGGTTGGGTGGCTGGCATCCGCTCGGCAAGCTGTTCGGCTTCCGCCAGCAGCGGCTGAGGATAGTGCACCAGCTCGATGGCGGTATTACCGCGATGGCGGTCAACAGCCAGTTTCAGACCGTCGATACCCCGGGCGCGGGTGGAGACCAGCGGTACTACCGGGCAGCCCAGACGGGCGGAAAGGGCGTCGATATCGATACGGATCTGCTGCTTTTCGGCAATATCCAGCATGTTCAGCGCTACCACGCAGGGAATGCCCAGCTCCAGCAACTGCAGCGTCAGATAGAGGTTACGCTCCAGGTTCGAGGCATCCACTACGTTTATCAGCATATCGGCGTCGTTGCTCAGAATGTAGTGGCAGGCGATCTGCTCATCGAGAGAGGTCTGGGAAGAGATAGTGGTCAGGGAGTAGGTGCCGGGCAGATCCACCAGTGTGACCGCATGGTCGGTGGTGGTGAACTGCCCCTCTTTACGTTCGACAGTTACGCCAGACCAGTTGCCGACCCGCTGGCGGGAACCGGTCAACTGATTGAACAGCGTGGTTTTGCCGGAGTTAGGGTTGCCAATAAGACCGATAGTGAGTTTTTTCATTTGTAGTATCGCAACGTGAAAGTGGTTCGCGGCGCCTGAAGCTCCAGGCGCCAGTCCGGTCAGGCGAGCGCTTCCAGGGAGAGTAGCGCCAGGTCTTTCTTACGTAGTACCAGGCTGATACGGCGCGTTTCTATCTGTACCGGATCGCCGAAAGGCGCCACCCGCACGACCCGGAATGAAGAGCCAGGCAGCATCCCGAGAGAGAGCAGCTTCTGACGCCAGGCCGGACTGATTTCCCGGGAAAATCCGGTAATTTTCCACGAACTGTTCGCGTGCATATGCATAGAATCCCCTGTGAACGAGACCGATCGGCAAAAAACCTGGCCACCGCAGGCGACCAGGAAAAAACCTGAAAAAGTATGAGGCAATGATAATGAGAACAATTTTTATCTTCAATCTGAAGAAGGGGGTTAAATGCGTTTTTTTTGAGCGTAAACAAATTTAGCGCTCGGGGCGGGATAACGAAGGGTTAATAAAGTTATCTGTCGGTAAGAAGGTTTTAGAAAATGGGCCAATGTTACTTTTATGTTGGCGCGGAAAGAGGCCGCCGGTGCAGGATACCGGCGGCTTTCTGGGTTAGCGCTTCTTGCCGAAGGCGGCCGCCAGAGCATCGCTCATGGCGCTGTTACCCGCAGGCGTGCTTTCTGCCCGCCGGGGTTTACCCGCCGGACGGCTACGATCGCGGCCATTGCCGTTACCGGCGTTGCCGGAAGCGGAACGGCGGCTACCGGTATCGCCGGGTTGTTCATCCAGCCGCATGGTCAGCGCGATACGCTTACGCGCCATATCCACATCCAGCACCTTCACCTTCACGATATCGCCCGCTTTCACTACTTTGTGGGGATCGTCAACGAAGCTGTCGGACAATGAAGAAATATGGACCAGGCCGTCCTGATGAACGCCGATATCCACGAAGGCGCCGAAGTTGGTGACGTTAGTGACCGCCCCTTCCAGCACCATGCCGGGCAGCAGATCGTTCATGGTTTCCACGCCGTCGGCGAATTTGGCGGTCTTAAACTCGGGGCGCGGATCGCGGCCCGGTTTTTCCAACTCTTTGATGATATCGCTGACGGTCGGCACCCCGAATTTGTCGTCGGTAAAGTCCACGGCCTTCAGATTACGCAGGGCGCTGCCGTTGCCCATCAGATCGCGCAACGCCTGCTCAGTCGCCGCCAGAATGCGTTCCACCACCGGGTAGGCTTCCGGGTGAACGGTGGAGGCATCCAGTGGGTTATCGCCGTGGTTAATACGCAGGAAGCCAGCGCACTGTTCAAAGGCCTTCGGCCCCAGACGGCTTACCTTCAGTAACTGCTGGCGGTTGCTGAACTGGCCGTTTTCGTCGCGCCAGGCCACGATATTTTGCGCCATCATGCGCGTCAGACCCGCTACCCGGGTCAGCAGAGGGACCGAAGCGGTGTTCAGGTCAACGCCAACGGCGTTTACGCAGTCTTCCACCACCGCGTCCAGCTTCTTCGCAAGCTGGCTCTGGCTGACATCGTGCTGATACTGGCCCACCCCGATGGATTTAGGATCGATCTTCACCAGCTCTGCCAGCGGATCCTGAAGGCGGCGGGCGATAGAGACCGCGCCGCGCAGCGACACGTCGAGATCCGGGAATTCCAGCGCCGCCAGCTCGGAAGCGGAATAAACCGACGCCCCGGCCTCGCTAACGATCACCTTCTGGGCGGTCACTTTGGGGAACTGCTTCTGAACGTCCAGGTAGAAACGCTCGGTCTCGCGGGAAGCCGTACCGTTACCGATCGCCACCAGCTCAACGTTGTATTTTTCGCAGAGCGCGGCTACTACGGTCGCCGCTTTGGCCGCCTGACCGGTGTGGGGGTAAATCGTGTCGGTGGCGACCAGCTTACCGGTGGCGTCCACCACTGCGACCTTAACGCCGGTGCGTAGACCGGGATCGAGGCCCATAGTGGCGCGCAGCCCGGCTGGGGCCGCCATCAGCAGGTCATGCAGATTACGGGCGAAAACGTTGATAGCCTCGTCTTCGGCGCGTTCCCGCACCGTGCCCATCAGCTCAGTTTCCAGGTGCATCAGCACCTTAATACGCCAGGTCCAGCTCACTACCGCACGGCGCCAGCTATCCGCCGGAGCGTTGTTCAGACGCAGGCCCAGGTGGTCGATAATAATCTGTTCGCCGTGACTCTCTTTCGGCGGCTCGTCGAACTGCGGATCGGGGTTCAGGGAAAGTTGCAGTACGCCTTCGTTACGACCGCGGAACATTGCCAGAGCGCGGTGGGAAGGCACTTTGGCGATGGGTTCATGATGGTCGAAATAGTCGCGAAACTTGGCTCCTTCTTCTTCCTTGCCGCTCACGACACTTGCTACCAGATCGGCGTTCTTCCACAGGTAGTCACGCACTTTAGCCAGCAGGGCCGCGTCTTCTGCGAAGCGCTCCATCAGAATGTAGCGAGCGCCGTCCAGGGCGGCTTTCGCGTCGGCGACCCCTTTATCGGCATCGATATAGCTTTCCGCTTCCTGTTCCGGGGTGAGGGAAGGCGTGTTCCACAGGCTGTCCGCCAGTGGTTCCAGACCGGCTTCGATGGCGATCTGCCCACGGGTACGGCGCCTGGGCTTATAGGGAAGGTAGAGATCTTCCAGTTCGGTTTTGCTCAGGGTGCCATTAATGGCCGTGGCCAGTTCACTGGTCAGCTTGCCCTGCTCATCGATGGATTTCAGAATCGCCTGGCGGCGATCGGACAGCTCGCGCAGGTAGCCCAGACGGGTCTCCAGTTGGCGCAACTGGGTATCGTCCAGCCCGCCGGTGACCTCCTTACGATAACGTGCGATAAACGGCACGGTGTTCCCTTCATCCAGCAGACGAACCGCGGCTTCTACCTGTTCGGCCCGGGCCTGCAGCTCACCGGCGATAATGCGACAGAGCGAATCATTCATCATGGCTAAAATTTCATCTTGTGAGTACCAAAAGTCAGGGGACAGTTATACGGACTGACGGCGAAAAATGCCAGTCGCAGCGGCCGGGCAGCGGGGAATCAGACAGTTCCTCGCATGTGGATATTGCTGTTATGATTTATGTCAGCGTTTGAATTCGGGAATATGGCTGTGGGCACCAAACTGATTACCCGGGAAGGGTATAACAAGCTGAAACAAGAGCACGATTACCTGTGGAACGAGAAACGCCCGGAGATCACTAAAATCGTCTCCTGGGCTGCGAGTCTGGGTGACCGCTCGGAAAATGCCGACTACACCTATAACAAGCGACTGCTGCGCCAGATCGATCGTCGGGTGCGCTTTCTGAGGAAGCTGCTACCGGTGCTTTCAATCGTCGATTATTCGCCGCAGCAGGAAGGACGCGTTTTCTTTGGCGCGTGGGTGGAAATTGAAAACGAAGCAGGAGATGTGAAGAAGTTTCGCATTGTCGGCCCGGAGGAGATCTACAGCGAGCGCAAAGACTATATCTCCATTGATTCGCCTATGGCCCGGGCGCTGCTGAAAAAGCAGGTGGACGAAGAGTTTGTGGTCCAGACACCGGAAGGCGAAAAACTCTGGTTTATCAATGCCATTGAGTATCCGAAGGGCGATGCCGCGTTGGATGATACCGGCTTCAGACCGCTCCGCGGCTGAAAATGGCGATGACCTGCGTCAGGTGCGCCTTCATCGCCTGGCGCGCTGCGCGTACGTCCCGGGCTTCCAGCGCTTCCAGAATGGCGCGGTGCTCCAGTTCCGAGCGGTGCGGCATATCCTGCGGCGTGTAATGGCGCTGCAGCATACGGAACATACTGCCGTAGCGGTGGCCCAGCAAATGGCTGATGATAAAGGCAAGCGTAGGATTACCGCTGGCCCGGGCGATGCGAATATGAAACAGGCGATCCCCGGGATGAGTGACCGAGCCCGCGCGGTTATCGCGGCAGTTCTGTTCCCAGGCGCTGCGGATCCCCGCCAGCTCCTCATGGCTTGCGTGGCGCGCCGCCAGCGCTGCGGTTTCCGGTTCAATCAGCAGTCGGGTTTGCAGTAGCGAAAACGGCGGCAGTTCGGCGTTCAAATCCAGACTGATACCCAGTTCGTTATCCACGTCGCCCCACTGATCGCGCCCGGCCTGAGTCATTACCGGCTCCTGGCGGGCGTCTGGCGTCTGCGCCTTCACAATCACCCCGTTACCGACCTTCACATCCACCAGTCCTATCACTTCCAGCGCAATCAGCGCTTCACGCACCGAAGCCCGGCTCACCTGAAGCTGACGCGCCAGTTCGCGTTCCGGCGGCAGGCGGCTACCGGGAGGAAACTCGCCATTCTCGATGAGCTTGTGCAGTTGATCGGCTATCTGTCTGTATATCCTTGGGTTTTCAAGTCGGGTGATCGGCATGGGTTACCTTTTCTTACCAGTTTGAAGTGACTGAGTGCACAAAAAACAATCAGGAAACTTGAGTAATCGTTATCTGGGTGTAAAAAAATAGTTAATCCGAAACGCTGTTTTGAGATCTGAATAACCCATAACTGTACACACAATAACCCGTTACTCCGGTTTTGTCATGGTGCCGTCGGCGGCTAAAGGCCTGACCATTAGACCGAAGTAGCGAAGGAGTCACTATGGATTTAGCAGGTAAGCGAGCGCTGATAACCGGCGCCGGACAGGGGATTGGCTATAGCACCGCCAGACTATTCGTGGAGGCCGGTGCCGAAGTGATTGGTTGCGATCTGAATCCCGCGTCTCTGGAGGCGATCGCCGGTATTCAGGCCGTTACCCTGGATGTGACTGACGGTGCTGCGGTCGCGGCGGCAGCTCAAAGGCTGGGGCCAGTGGATGTACTGTTCAACTGCGCCGGAGTGGTGCACAACGGCTCGATTCTTGAGTGTCGCGAAGAGGAGTGGCGTTTCGCCATGGATCTTAACGTGACGGCGATGTTCCACACCATTCGCGCCTTTCTGCCCGCCATGCTCGAGCGCGGCGGCGGCTCCATTATCAATATGTCATCGGTGGCCTCCAGCATCAAAGGGGTGGCTAACCGTTTTGCCTATGGCGCCAGTAAAGCGGCGGTCATCGGTCTGACCCGTTCGGTGGCGGCGGACTACATCACCCGGGGAGTTCGCTGTAACGCCATTTGTCCGGGCACCGTGGAGTCGCCATCGCTACGCGATCGCATTGCCAGCCAGGCTCAGGCCCAGGGCAAAAGCGTGGAGGAAGTGTACCAGGCCTTTGTGGCCCGCCAGCCCATTGGCCGCATCGGTAAGTCTGAAGAAATTGCGCAACTGGCGCTCTATCTGGCCTCTGACGCAAGCGGCTATACCACCGGCACCACACAGATTATTGACGGCGGCTGGAGCAACTGACGCCTGTTTACCTTCAAAAATTGGGGAACCACATGAAATTACTGCGTTATGGAGAGCCGGGCCAGGAGCGTCCGGGGGTACTGGATAAAGCGGGGCTGATTCGCGATCTTTCCGGGTATATCCCGGATGTGGCAGGTCCTGCGCTATCGGCAAAAAGCCTGGACCATCTGAAGAGTTTGGATATCGAGGCGCTGCCTCACGTGCCGGGACAGCCGCGCATCGGTGCCTGTGTGGGCAATATCGGCAAATTTATCTGTATCGGCCTGAACTACGCCGACCATGCGGCGGAGACCGGCGCTGAGATTCCGAAGGAGCCAGTGGTATTTAACAAGTGGACCAGCGCGGTGGTGGGCCCTTATGACAATGTGCTGATCCCACGCGGTTCAGAGAAGACCGACTGGGAAGTGGAGCTTGGGGTGGTGATCGGCCGTGCCGCCAGCTACATCAGCGAACAGGAGGCGATGGATTACGTGGCGGGGTACTGCGTGGTGAACGATGTCTCCGAGCGCGAATACCAGATCGAGCGCGGCGGCACCTGGGATAAAGGCAAGGGCTGCGACACTTTCGGCCCCATTGGCCCGTGGCTGGTCACAACCGATGAGGTGCCGGCTCCTCATAACCTGAAGATGTGGCTGGAGGTGGACGGCAAGCGCTATCAGAACGGCAGCACCAGCACCATGATCTTTAACGTGCCGCAGATAGTCAGCTACCTGAGCCGTTTTATGAGCCTGCAACCCGGGGATGTGATTTCTACCGGCACGCCGCCGGGCGTGGGAATGGGCCAGAAACCGCATCCGGTGTACCTGCGTCCCGGTCAGACCATGCGTCTGGGGATTGAGGGACTGGGCGAACAGCGTCAGCAAACCCGGGGGGCCTGATCATGACGACGATCGTTGGCCTGCGCGTGGAGGATATTCGCTTTCCCACCTCCCAACACCTGGACGGCTCGGATGCCATGAACCCGGATCCCGACTATTCCGCCGCCTATGTGGTTCTGGAGACCGACGATCCACAACTGAGCGGGCACGGCCTGACTTTCACCATCGGTCGCGGCAATGAGATCTGCTGTACGGCTATCCGTGCCCTGGCGCCGCTGATTGTCGGTGAAAGTCTGCAAACCATCGCCGCCGATATGGGAGCCTTCTGGCGACGCTTTACCGGCGACAGCCAGCTACGCTGGATTGGCCCGGATAAGGGCGCTATTCATCTGGCCACCGGCGCGGTGGTCAATGCAGTCTGGGATCTGTGGGCAAAGGCTGAAGGTAAGCCGCTGTGGCGACTGGTGGCAGAGATGTCGCCCCAGGAGCTGGTGCGCTGCATCGACTTCCGCTACCTGACTGATTGCATCACGCCACAGGAGGCGGAAACGCTGCTGACTGAACGGGCAGAGGGCAAGGCCCGGCGGCTGGAAACCCTGCTGGCGGAAGGCTATCCCTGCTACACCACCTCTGCCGGTTGGCTCGGTTATCCGGACGATAAACTGCGACGCCTGTGTCAGCAGGCGGTGGACGCCGGATTTTCCCATATCAAACTGAAGGTCGGGCGCGACCTGGAAGACGATATCCGCCGGGTACGCATCGCCCGGGAAGTGCTGGGGCCGGACCGGCATCTGATGATCGACGCCAACCAGGTCTGGGAGGTCGATGAAGCTATCGAATGGGTACGCCAGTTGGCCTTTGCCGAGCCCTGGTTTATCGAAGAACCCACCAGCCCGGACGATGTGGAAGGGCATCGCCGCATCCGGGAAGGGGTGGCGCCGGTGAAGGTCGCCACCGGCGAGATGTGCCAGAACCGGATTCTGTTTAAGCAGTTTATTATGCGCGACGCCGTAGATGTGGTGCAGATAGACGCCTGTCGCCTGGGCGGTGTTAACGAAGCGCTGGCGGTGATGCTGATGGCGGCGAAGTATCAGCTACCGGTCTGTCCTCATGCCGGGGGCGTTGGCCTGTGCGAATACGTCCAGCACCTGTCGATGATCGATTACCTGTGCATTTCGGGCAGCCGTGAAGGACGGGTGATTGAGTATGTGGATCATCTGCATGAGCACTTTGTCGATCCGTGCGTCATCAAAGGCGCAGCCTATATGGCACCAACCGCGCCGGGCTACTCCATTGAAATGTATCCGGAATCTATCGAGCGTTACCGCTTTCGCGAAGGGAATGCCTGATGCCGCGCATCGACGCCCATCAGCACTTCTGGCGCTACCGGCCCCAGGATTTCCCGTGGATAAACTCGCAAATGGCGGTGCTACAGCGTGATTTTGGCCCGCAGCAGTTGCAACCGCTGCTGGAGCAGCACGGCTGCGACGGCGCCATTACGGTGCAGGCCCGCCACAGCGAGCAAGAAAATGCGTGGCTGGTGGAGCAGGTGCGAACGCTTCCTGGCTTGCGCGGCGTGGTGGGCTGGCTGGATGTCAGGGCGACGAGTCTTGGCGATAAGCTGGCGCAGTGGTCCCATGAACCGCTGCTGTGCGGCGTGCGTCATCAGGCGCAGGACGAACCCGATCCCGCCGCCTGGCTGGATGACAGCGCGGTGAATGCGGGCGTTGAACAGGTACAGCGCGCTGGCTACGTCTGGGAGCTGCTGGTGACCTGGCGTCATCTGGAGGACGTCACCCGTTTTGCCCGTCGTCATGACCGCCACTGGCTGGTGCTGGACCATTGCGGCAAGCCGGATATTACCGCCGGGGCACGGCGCTGGGCTCAGCAAATCGCCCCTCTGGCAGCGCAGTCCCATGTGATGTGCAAGCTTTCCGGGTTGGTTACCGAGGCGCCCGGCGGGCAGTGGAAGGCTGAAGAGCTACGGCCCTTTATCGATGCGGCGCTGGAGGCATTCGGGCCGCAGCGTTTGCTGTTTGGTTCCGACTGGCCGGTCTGCCTGCCGGCGGCGGAATATGGACAAGTGGTTGCGTTAAGCGAACGGGCACTGAGTAAGCTGAGTCCGGCAGAGCAGGCGGATATCGCAGGCAATAACGCCGCACGGGTTTACCGACTGACGGAGGTCTGAGTATGGATCTGTTTCTGGAAGATAAGGTCGTTATCGTCACTGGCGGCGGTTCCGGCATTGGCGGCGCGATCGCGCAACTGCTGGCGCAGGAAGGGGCGATTCCGGTCATTGTCAGTAATGTCGAACCGGACGCGCAATTTATGGCGCAACTGACCCGGCATCAGCCCGACAGTCTGTTTATTCTGGCCGATCTGTGTCAGGAAGCCGCGTGCGACAGCGCTGTGACCCAAACTCTGACGCGCTTCGGGCGTATCGATGGACTGGTGAATAACGCCGGAGTGAATGACGGTGTCGGGCTGGAGGCCGGGCGCACCGCTTTTATCGGCTCTCTGGAGAAGAACCTGGTGCACTACTACCAGATGGCGCATCTGTGTCAGTCGGCGCTGGAGCGGGCCCGGGGCGCCATTGTGAATATCGCCTCAAAAACCGCCCTGAGCGGTCAGGGGGGAACCAGCGGTTACACCGCCGCCAAAGGGGCAATCCTGGCGCTGACCCGGGAGTGGGCCGTCTCCCTGCGACACAGCGGGGTGCGGGTGAACGCCGTAGTTCCGGCAGAGGTGATGACGCCGCAGTACCAACGCTGGATCGAAACCTTTGAAGAACCGCAGCGTCAACTGGCGGCCATCAGCGCCCATATTCCTCTGGGGCAGCGGATGACCACGCCGGAGGAGATCGCCAGTACCGCGGTGTTTCTGCTGTCGGCGCGTGCATCGCACACCACCGGTCAGTGGTTGTCGGTCGATGGCGGCTATCTGCATCTCGACAGGGCGATAACGTGAACGGGGGGCGCAGGCGCTACTGCCTGGCGCTCGATCTGGTGGATTCCCCGGCGTTGATTGCGGAGTACGAGGAGTACCACCGGCAAATCTGGCCTGAAGTGGCGGCACACCTGCGTGAGCAGGGGGTCGCGCAGATGGAGATTTACCGGCTGGGCACCCGGCTGTTCATGATTATGGCGGTGGACGCGGACTTTGATGAACGGCGTTTTGCGCGGCAGAGCCTGGATCACCCGGTGATTCAGCGCTGGGAGTCGTTGATGTGGCGCTACCAGGTGCCGACCCCCTGGACCCCGGAAGGGGAAAAGTGGACGGCGATGACGAGGATATTTTCGTTGCAGGATCAATCCCCCGAGTAACGGCAGGCTGCCGTTCGGGCGTGTCGGGGCAATACCACTCTGTACGTCTTGTGAGGATATAATCATGCTGGTAAACGAGAAAACGTCGGCCGCAGGCGCGCCGACGCGCGCGACCACCGGTATGCGCTGGGCCTTTATGCTGGTCACCAGCCTGTTCTTTATGTGGGGTCTCTCCTACGGCCTGTTAGATGTCCTGAACAAACACTTCCAGGAAACGCTGCATGTCACTAAGGCCCAGTCCGGGCTGTTACAGGCCGCTTATTTTGGGGCTTACTTCCTGGTGGCGCTGCCAGCGGGCTACTTTATGGACAAACGCGGCTATAAGGCCGGTATTCTGGCGGGGCTTTGCCTGTACGCCCTGGGCGCGCTGCTGTTTGTGCCCGCCGCCTCCGTAGGCAACTTCGGGATGTTCCTGTTCGCGTTGTTTGTTATCGCCAGCGGCCTGGGCTGCCTGGAGACGGCCGCCAACCCCTATGCCACGGTACTGGGCGATCCCTCCGGAGCCGAACGGCGTCTGAACCTGGCGCAATCCTTTAACGGTCTGGGGCAGTTTATTGGCCCGGTGATCGGCGGCTCGCTGTTTTTTTCCGGCACCCAGAGCGTCGGGGATGAGCAGGGAGCGGTAAAACTGACCTATGTCGGGATTGCCGTGGTGGTGCTGGGGATTGCGCTGCTGTTTCGGCGCACCTCGCTTCCGGATATCCGCGATGCGCGTGAGGCGAATGACAGCTCGCGCGGGCTGTGGTCGCATCGCCATTTTGCCGGTGGCGTGGTGGCGCAGTTCTTCTATGTGGCGGCTCAGGTGGGTGTGGGGGCCTTCTTTATCAACTATGCCACCGAGCACTGGCAGGGGGTCACCAGCCGCCAGGCCTCTTATCTGCTGTCTGTGGCGATGATTAGCTTTATGGTCGGGCGCTTCTTCAGTACCTGGCTGATGGGGCGAATTAAACCCGCCACGCTGCTGGCGACCTACGCCCTGGTGAATATGGCGCTGTGTGGCGTAGTGATGATGGGCATCGACGGCGGCGTTTCTGTGGTGGCGCTGATCGCCGTGTTCTTTTTTATGTCCACTATGTTCCCCACCATTTTCGCACTGGGGGTGAAAAACATGGGCGGCCACACCCGCCGCGCCAGTTCATTTATGGTGATGGCGATCGTGGGCGGGGCGGTGATGCCCTGGTGTATGGGGGCGATTGCCGACAGCAGCAGCACCGCGCTCTCCTACGGGCTGCCGTTGATCTGTTTCGCCGTGGTGCTGATTTACGGTCTGAGCCAGCGGCGCCACAGCGTCGCGGGGTAAAAAGATTCTGGCGTATGCGCGGGCGGGGGAAACCCCGCCCGTTTTTTTAACTACAATTTTTATGAGGTCACACCGGAAATAGAGATGGATCGGTAGCATAACCTGCTGTTAAATATGCTTTGTAACAATTTTGCCTGGAATATATACCAGTTTTAACTGGTGGTGGGCGCCTGCTTTTTTAGAATACTCTGCTACAGAGAGCCTTTGGGAGTTTAACAATGCAAGAGAATTATAAGATTCTGGTTGTGGATGACGATATGCGTTTGCGAGCTCTGCTGGAGCGCTATCTGACTGAGCAAGGCTTCCAGGTTCGTAGCGTGGCTAACGCCGAGCAGATGGACCGTCTGCTGACCCGTGAATCATTCCACCTGATGGTGCTGGATCTGATGCTGCCTGGCGAAGATGGCCTGTCCATTTGCCGCCGACTGCGTAGCCAGAGCAACCCGATGCCGATCATTATGGTTACCGCCAAGGGTGAAGAGGTCGACCGTATTGTCGGGCTGGAGATTGGCGCCGACGACTATATTCCCAAACCCTTTAACCCCCGTGAGCTGCTGGCCCGTATCCGTGCGGTGCTGCGTCGCCAGGCCAATGAGCTGCCGGGAGCCCCTTCCCAGGAAGAAGCGGTTATCGCTTTTGGTAAGTTCCGGCTCAATCTGGGCACCCGCGAAATGTTCCGCGAAGATGAGCCGATGCCGCTGACCAGCGGTGAATTCGCGGTACTGAAAGCGCTGGTCAGTCATCCGCGTGAGCCGCTGTCCCGCGATAAGCTGATGAACCTGGCCCGTGGTCGCGAATACAGCGCCATGGAGCGCTCCATCGACGTACAGATCTCCCGCCTGCGCCGCATGGTGGAAGAGGACCCGGCGCATCCGCGTTATATCCAGACCGTTTGGGGCCTGGGCTACGTCTTTGTACCGGACGGCTCTAAAGCATGAAGCGACTGCGCTTCTCGCCACGAAGTTCATTTGCCCGCACCCTGCTTCTGATCGTCACTCTGCTGTTCGTCAGCCTGGTGACGACCTATCTGGTGGTGCTGAACTTTGCCATTCTTCCCAGTTTGCAGCAGTTCAATAAAGTCCTCGCCTACGAAGTGCGTATGCTGATGACCGATAAGCTGCAGCTGGAAGATGGAACCCAACTGGTGGTACCGCCGGCCTTCCGGCGTGAGATTTACCGGGAGCTTGGGATCTCGCTCTACTCTAACGAGGCGGCCGAGGAGGCGGGACTGCGCTGGGCGCAACACTATGAGTTTCTGAGTCAGCAGATGGCGCAGCAGTTGGGGGGACCTACCGAGGTCCGGGTCGAGGTCAATAAGAGCTCGCCGGTGGTGTGGCTTAAAACCTGGCTGTCGCCCAATATCTGGGTTCGGGTGCCGCTGACCGAGATCCATCAGGGCGATTTTTCGCCGCTGTTCCGCTATACCCTGGCGATTATGCTGCTGGCCATTGGCGGCGCCTGGCTGTTTATCCGTATTCAGAACCGACCATTAGTGGAGCTGGAACACGCCGCCATGCAGGTAGGGCGGGGGATTATTCCGCCGCCGCTGCGGGAATACGGCGCTTCTGAGGTGCGTTCCGTAACCCGGGCCTTTAACCATATGGCGGCCGGGGTGAAACAGCTGGCGGATGACCGTACCCTGTTGATGGCCGGGGTCAGTCACGACCTGCGAACGCCTCTAACCCGTATTCGCCTGGCGACGGAGATGATGGGCGAGCAGGATGGCTACCTGGCGGAATCGATCAATAAAGATATCGAAGAGTGTAACGCCATCATCGAGCAGTTTATCGACTTCCTGCGGACCGGACAGGAGGTGTCGCTGGAAGATGCCGATCTGAACGCGGTGCTGGGTGAGGTGGTCGCTTCAGAGAGCGGCTATGAGCGCGAGATTGAAACCGATCTGAAGCCCGGCGAGATTCCGCTGCATATCCATCCGCTGTCGATCAAGCGCGCCGCAGCCAATATGGTGGTGAACGCCGCCCGCTATGGCAACGGCTGGATTCGGGTAGCCAGCGGTACTGAACTGAACCGTGCCTGGTTCCAGGTGGAAGACGACGGCCCGGGGATTAAGCCGGAACAGCTTAATCAGTTGCTACAGCCGTTTGTGCGCGGCGATAGCGCGCGCAGCACCAGCGGCACCGGGTTGGGGCTGGCCATCGTCCAGCGTATCGTGAACAACCATAACGGTACTCTGGATATTGGCACCAGCGAGCGGGGCGGTCTGCGCATTCGTGCCTGGCTGCCGATGCCGCTGGCGGGTGGGCACTCGTCACATCCGAAAGGGGAGTGATACTTCGCCCATAAAAAATGGTCGCCCGGGCGACCATTTTTTTTACCCAGAGGCAGTTAAAGCTGCGGACCGGCGCTAACCAGTTCGGCGCCTGCGGGGGTATCGGTATATTTATCGAAGTTAGCGATAAACAGCTGTGCCAGCTGGGTCGCTTTCTCCTGCCAGGCTTCCCGTGAGCTCCAGGTGTTGCGCGGATCGAGAATCTCCGGATTCACGCCAGGCAGCGAAGTGGGGATAGCCAGATTGAACAGCGGCAGGGTAAAGGTTTCGGCATCGTCCAGTGAGCCATTAAGGATGGCATCGATAATGGCGCGGGTATCCTTGATGGAGATACGCTTGCCGGTACCGTTCCAGCCGGTATTCACCAGATAGGCCTGAGCGCCAGCTTCCTGCATTCGCTTCACCAGCACTTCGGAGTACTGGGTCGGGTGCAGGGTCAGGAAGGCGGCACCGAAGCAGGCGGAGAAGGTCGGCGTTGGTTCGGTCACGCCGCGCTCGGTACCGGCCAGTTTGGCGGTAAAGCCGGACAGGAAGTGGTACTGGGTCTGGCTGGCGGTCAGGCGCGAAACCGGCGGCAGCACGCCGAAGGCGTCGGCAGTCAGGAAGATAACCTTAGTGGCATGGCCCGCTTTCGACACTGGCTTAACGATATTGTCGATATGGTAGATCGGATAGGAAACGCGGGTGTTTTCGGTTTTCGAAGCATCGTCAAAGTCGATGGAGCTGTCGTCACGTACGGTCACGTTTTCCAGCAGGGCATCGCGGCGGATCGCGCGCCAGATATCCGGCTCGGCCTCTTCCGACAGACGGATGGTCTTGGCGTAGCAGCCGCCTTCAAAGTTAAAGACGCCGTCGTCGTCCCAGCCGTGTTCGTCATCGCCGATCAGGCGGCGTTTAGGATCGGTGGACAGGGTGGTTTTGCCGGTGCCGGAAAGGCCGAAGAAGACCGCCACGTCGCCTTTTTCGCCCACGTTGGCGGAACAGTGCATTGAAGCGATGCCACGCAGCGGCAGCAGGTAGTTCATGATGGCGAACATCCCTTTCTTCATTTCGCCGCCATACCAGGTGCCGCCGATCAACTGCATGCGTTCGGTCAGGTTAAAGGCGACAAAGTTTTCCGAGTTCAGCCCCTGCTCCTGCCACTGCGGATTAGTGCACTTCGCGCCGTTCATCACGATAAAGTCCGGCGTAAAGCTCGCCAGCTCTTCGTCGCTCGGGCGAATAAACATGTTCTTCACGAAGTGCGCCTGCCAGGCGACCTCGGTAATAAAGCGTACGGAAAGGCGGGTGTCGGGGTTGGCGCCGCAGTAAGCGTCCACCACGAACAATCGCTTGCCGGAAAGTTCGCTGGTGACCAGCCCTTTCAGGTGCTGCCAGGTTTCCTGACTGAGTGGTTTATTATCGTTTTTGCTTTTCGCGTTATCGTTCCACCACAGAGTATCGCGGGTGGTGTCGTCGCGGACGATGTACTTATCTTTCGGAGAACGACCGGTAAAGATGCCGGTATCGACAGCGACGGCGCCAGAGTTGGTCAGGGTGCCACGCTCAAAGCCCTCCAGGCTCGGGTCGAGCTCTTCTTTATAGAGGGTATCGTAATCGGGGTTATGGACGATCTCGGTGACATCAACAATACCGTATTGAGCGAGATCCTGTGGGGTCATGCCATTAGCGCCCATTTCACTACTCCTTAGCTAACTTATACTGCCTGAGATTGTAGGGGTGTTTCGAGGTTGTTAACCGCGACCGGAATCATAGATTTGTGAATTTGCACAAACCAGCGTCGGGGCAAACGCTGTGAGGCCCGTCACAGTTGCTCGAGAGTATGCCAGCATTTTACGTGGTGTCGGTGAAAATATTCCGAATATGTTAAAAAAATGTGCAGTTTGGAGGCGGTTTGTGAGTGTAAGCGCTTTCTCAGGAAAATGTATGAAACGACGCCTGATATCAGGGCATTGTTATACGTGAGCGCATGCCGGATACCCTCACCCCAGCCCTCTCCCTGAAGGGAGAGGGAGAATTAACGAGAGGGGATTAATGCAACTGATGCCCGGAGCTGCTCTCTTCAGCACGCAGCGTGACGATCTGCTCCGGCGTAAAGATGTAGTGGCTACCGCAGTAGTCGCAGTGCATATCGATTTCACCGTCTTCTTCGAGGATGCCTTTAAGCTCATCGTCAGGCAGGGTTTTCAACGCGTCCGCGCAGCGTTCGCGTGAGCAGGTGCACTTAAAGGTCACCGATTGCGGGTCGTAGAGCTCTACCTCTTCCTCATGATAGAGGCGCCACAGCACTTCCTGAGCCGGCAGGGTCAGCAGCTCGTCAGCGCGAATGGTTTCGGTCAGGGTCGCCAGGTGATTGAAATCGTCGGCCTGAGACTCCTGCGCCGGCAGGACCTGCAGCAGCATACCGCCCGCGGCCGGTTTGCCTTCAGCTTCGCCGGTGCAGATAAACAGACGGGTCTGCAGCTGCTCTGAGCGCTGGAAGTAATCTTCCAGGCAGGCCGCCAGGGTATCGCCTTCCAGACCGACCACGCCCTGATATCGCTCGCCGTCGCTCGGCGTAATAGTAATGACCAGATAGCCATTACCCACCAGGGTCTTCAGCGTAGCATCTTCCGGGATCTCACCCTGTACCCGTGCCACGCCGCGCATCTGCTGCTGGTTGTCACCGTTGATCACCGCCAGATTCATCGGGCCATCGCCCTGAAGCTGCACGGTGATATCGCCGGTGAACTTCAGGGTGGCGGTCAACAGGCTGGTGGCCACCAGCAGTTCGCCAAGAATATTCTTCACCGGCTGGGGATAGTCGTGGTTTTCCAGGATCTGCTGCCAGGTTTCAGAAACCGTCACCAGTTCGCCGCGTACGGCATAGTTCTGGAACAGATAGCGGTGTAATTGGTCGTGTTGGGACATAACTTCTCTCTCCGGGCGACGCTCAGTCAGCATCGCCATATTTAAATTTCATCAGGTCGCGGCGCTCTTTTTTGTCCGGGCGGCGATCCGGATGCGGCATCGACAGGGCGTTCATCTTGCGCGCCAGCGCCATTTTTTCCCGCTTGCTCTGGCTTTCTGCCGTCTCCTCATAGAGCTGCACCGCAACGCTCGCCGGGCCGCGTCGGCTGCTGATACCTTTGATCAGCACTTCGCGTTCATCATTGCCCTGACGTAGCGTCAGCCGTGCATTCAGTTCCACAATCTTCCCGGGCTTGCTGCGCTGCCCGTTATAGTGCACTTTCCCGCCTTCTATCATCTCGCGGGCGAGGGCGCGGGTTTTATAAAAGCGGGCCGCCCAGAGCCATTTGTCGAGGCGAACCTCTTCAGTCTGTTTCTCTTTCATGACGACTCCGATGGCTGTGGAATCAGATGGCGATAGTCATTCAGCGCCGGATGGCGAACGTAACGTTTTTCCGCCATGCCGGAATCCGGATTGCCAACGCCCAGACAGAAGCGAATACCAAAGCGGGCGGCGGCATCCAGGATGGGTTCGCCGTCGTCGATAAACAGTGTCTTTTGGATATCAAGACCGGTATGTTCGACAACGGCCTGCCAGAGCCGACGATCCTCTTTCGGATATCCAAATGTGTGGGTGGAAAGTAATAAATCAAGGTGCTGTCCCAGCCCTGTATGCTGTAACTTCACCGCCAGATTGTGCGGATGTGCGTTCGTCAGCAGGATCCGGCGTTTCCCCTGACGCTGCAGCCAGTTCAGGAAAGGGACGGTATCTTTGCGCAGTGCGGCGTTCGGTCCCATCTCGCTGGTCATGCCGCGGATATCCAGACTCAGCCGCTCGCTCCAGTAATCCAGACAGTACCAGTTTAGCGTATGCTGCACCGCCTGATACTCCTGGTCTATCAGCGCTCTGGCCTGCGGTAGTGAAATACCGCGGGTCCGGCTCAGGGTTTCGGGCACCAGGGTCAGCCAGAAGTGGCGATCGAAGGCCAAATCCAGCAGGGTGCCATCCATATCGAGCAGGATTGTGTCGATCTCCTGCCAGGGGAGCGAAATAGCGATAACGGGCTCCATTCAGCGCGCGGGAAAGGGATGGGCGACAGGTTAGCATAACCCGTCGCCGGGTGGGACTCAGAAGCGCGGTTGAATATCCGGCCCCGGCAGCAGTACCGGGTTAAAGCAACTCTCGTAATACTGCTGGATGGATTGCAGGCGGTGGCGGTTGCGGCGATAGCGGCGTACGGCGAGCCAGCAGTTGGCGAGCAGGCTGACAATCAGGCCCAGCAGCAGCAGTGTGGTGCCCACGAAACGCCACTGGCCCAGACTATCCGGAATGCTGTGCAGCGTGATATGGCGGGTACCGTTGGCGTCGGTACGAATGCCAGTGACGATCCCTTCGGCGCTGAACTGGGTGTGCATCAGCATGTTGGCCAGGCGGCGGAACTCCGGCCACTGATCGCGAGCCGGGTAATCATAGAGCCCCATTGGTGGGAAGGGCTGATCCACCAGATCGGTACCTTCATCGCTGATAATCATAAAGCCACCCGGCGCCGGGCTGTTGAGCGACTGGGCGGCACGGGTCGTTTCACGCATAAAGAACGGCGCGGTCGAGGTGGTGACCAGATTATCCAGCGACTCCGCGCTAACCGGGCGTAGCGTGATGTTAACCCCGTCCAGCTTGCCGGTGTCGGCGCGTCGGGTCAGGGATGCCCAGTCACGGGAGTTCCCCAGGTTAACCAGCGCATTCTTCAGGCGGGTACACTCATCTTCCCCGGTGCACAGCGCCTGGGTTTTCAGCACGATATCGGCGAAATCATCCAATAGCACCAGACCCGACTTTTGAATGGCGGAGGCCAACTGCGGGTTTACCTTTCTGTCTTCCCGGGTTTCCGGATGGAGCTGAGCGTGCACGGCATCGCTTAGCGCCGTTGCTTTTTCGACGATAGGGGAGTCAGGCACGGGCAGTGGGCGGGCGTTGTTCCAGACAATACGCGAGCAGTCGAACGGCATAAAGGGGGAGCTCTGACGTGACGGATAGGCGCCTGGCGTATGAATGTTGCACATACCGGAGCCCTTAACGCGCAGTGTGTCACCGACTCTGACGCCCGCTTTCGCCAGGGCCTCCAGGCTGGTAGCTTCAACGGTCTGGGCGCCTTTTAACCAGGAGACGGTCAGCTTCAGCGGCATTTCCAGCGGTACCCAGATGGTCAGCATCACCAGCACTAACAGGGAGCCGCAGGCGATGGTCAGATTACGTTTCCAGTGCTGTAGCGGAAAGTTCTTCACCTCGTCATGCAGCGACAGGAAGCGCCCCTGACGCACCACATGCCTGTCGAGATAGATATCAATATCGGTCTTTTGCCCCAGATCCTGAGTAATCCACGGCTGCCAGTGGGGAGGATAGATCAGATCGATGATGCCCAGCGAGATATTGTTGATGTGGTCCCGATCGGCTTCGCCAAACAGCCCCCAGCGCTTTGGCGTACCGCGCAAGCAGTGGATCTCACGCAAGGTGTTTTTAGCCGGGCGGGCAAACAGCCCCCACATACCGGCCCCCAACAGCAGCAACGCTCCCCCTAACAGCCAGGGAATAATGACGCCCGGCGTCACCAGACACAGGAACATTAGCAGCAGCGAAGCGACGACCAGAAAGGCTTCGCGCATGCCATCCGGGCGGCTCAGGGCATACTCTTCCGGGCTCTCCTGGCGGATATTGAGCAGTTCAATCTGTTCGCTCTCTTCGCCGCGGATAGATGCCTGACGGTTATTGGGCTGCGTGGCGGGGAAGGCATCGGCTTCCTGCTGATATTCCAGAAGGCTGTGGCCGTTAAGCGCAATCACCAGCGGCATTGAGTCGGTACGGATTAGCTCCACGCTGTTATCGTCGGTGATGTACTGCTCCCAGAACGGGGGCAGATGGACTTCAACCGCGTCGAGGTAATAGCGCCACTTGTTGGGATCGTCCGTAGACAGACCGTAGCGGGTAATGGATCGCGTCAGGCACAGCACTTCGTCGCTCAGGGCGTTAAGCGCCAGAGTGGCAGATGTGGTGCTGGCCCCGGTTGGGGTAATCTCCTGGCGCGTGCGTGACAGCGACGACAGGTAGTTCTCAATCGCCGAACGTTCGTCGCCCGTCAGCTTACGGGTGGTAGTGCCGGTGAAGGCGTGCAGCTCCCTGCGCAACTGGAAGCGCGGACTACGCCAGAACCTCCACCCGGCTACTGCCAGACAGGCCAGCATGGCTGCGATGAAAAAAGATACAGTGCTCATGCTTTTTCCGTCAAACCGTCAATATTCTTCTCTAAGCGCAGCAAACAGTGACCCTTCCAGCGCGTTGGAAAACAGATAATCATTGGCAGGTATGACGCGTGACAGGAATTATTTTTCAGGCATACCAGCGGTAGAGCAATGGTAGCAGAGCCGCTTCGATGGTTACATCGGCAAATTCTCATTTCAGGAACAATAACTTGACAGGGGAGTGTGATACGTGGTTGGTGATATGAAAGTTTCAGAAATGTAAATAAGAGGCAATTGACATTGCCGAAACCGTGCGCCATGTCGCACAATGCCCGAAATGTACCTGCTAAAGCGGTCGAGATGAGTAATCTGCAAAAACCGAAAATTCAACATGTCGAAACGGTCGCACGTTCCCGACTGTTTACTATTGAAGCAGTAGATCTGACTTTCAGCAATGGTGAATGTCGTGTTTATGAACGCATGCGTCCTACCGATCGCGAAGCGGTGATGATTGCGCCGCTTCTCGATGACCACCTGCTGCTGATTCGCGAATATACCGTGGGCACTGAAAGTTACGAACTGGGTTTCCCCAAAGGGTTGATGGATCCCGGAGAAACGGTAGAGCAGTCGGCGAACCGGGAACTGAAAGAGGAAATCGGCTTCGGCGCGCGCGAGCTGACTTTCCTGAAACAGGTAGGGATGGCACCTTCTTATTTCTCCAGCAAAATGAATATTCTGGTGGCTGAATCGCTCTATCCTGAAAAGCTGGAAGGCGATGAGCCAGAGCCGCTGCCGCTGGTGCGTTGGCCGCTTGCCAGAATGATGGATCTGCTGAACGAACCCGACTTCAGTGAAGCGCGCAATATCAGCGCGCTGTTCCTGCTGCGGGAGTGGCTGATAGCCCAGGGGCGTCTGCCGCCGGCGGTGACTGGCTGATTTTTTTCAATGCACCATAAAAAAACGCCCGTTACGGGCGTTTTTTGTTAATCAGAACAGTTCCTGGGTTTCGCCATTATCGATAATGGTGGTACCGACATCGCGCACCGCATGGTGCGTGGGCTGGGTTCCCTCAATGAAGTACTCATCGCGGCTGTTTCCGCCGTTAGAGAGCTGCCCGGTCGCCCGGTCGATCTTGATGGTGACCACGCCTGGCGGCGGCGTTAGCGGTTCTTCAGGAACCCCTTCCAGAATCACCTTCATAAAGGCATCCCAGGCGGGTTGCGCGGTTTTCGCGCCGCCTTCGTAGCCGGAAACCTGATCCTTAATGGCGCCAGATGCGGTGGTACGCCCCAGATTACGGCGATGATCGTCAAAGCCGATCCACACCGATGTCACCACGCCCGGACCGTAACCAGAGAACCAGGCATCTTTCGAGCTGTTGGTGGTTCCGGTCTTACCGCCAATATCGTGACGCTTCAGGTCACGGGCCGCACGCCAGCCGGTACCCATCCAGCCGGGTTCGCCATAGATATTGGTGTTCAGCGCGCTCTTAATCAGGAAGGTCAGCGGCGTGTTGATCACGTGCGGCGCATACTCTGGCGCCGTACTACGGGAAACCAGATCCTGATTCGCCTGCTCAAGCTGCGGCTGGGGAAGACCCATATTGCGCTGCTGCTGAGAGGTCGTCACATTCTCCACGTCCTGATTTTCCATCACGTTGGATTTCTGGGTATCGCCGTAAATCACCGGCAGATTACATTCAGGGCAGGCGATTTTCGGTCTGGCCTCAAACTGGGTTTCGCCCTGAGCATTAACGATGCGGGTGATGAAGTAAGGATCCACCAGAAAACCGCCATTAGCCATGACCGCATAGCCTCGGGCAACCTGGAGCGGCGTGAAAGAGGCGGAACCCAGCGCCAGTGACTCGGTACGTACGATGTTCTGCGCCGGGAAGCCAAAGCGCTGCAGATATTCGGCGGCGTAGTCGACGCCCATAGCGCGCATGGCACGCACCATCACTACGTTCTTCGACTGACCCAGTCCCTGGCGCAGGCGAATAGGGCCGGCATACTGAGGTGGTGAGTTTTTCGGTCGCCAGTCGGTGCCGGACCCGGCATCCCAGCGTGAAATCGGTACGTCGTTGATGATGCTGGCCAGGGTAAAGCCTTTGTCCATCGCTGCGGTATACAGGAACGGCTTAATGTTGGAGCCGACCTGACGCAGCGCCTGAGTGGCGCGGTTAAACATGCTCTGGCTGAAGTCAAAACCGCCAACCAACGCCCGTACCGCGCCATCTTTCGGATTCAGGGAGACGATGGATGAATTCACTTCCGGTACCTGAGCCAGCCACCAGTTGTCATCGACCTTACGCACCCAAATCTGCTGCCCGGTCTGGACCACATCGGTCACCTTACGGGGTGTCGGGCCCTGCTGAGTATCAGAACGCCAGGGGCGGGCCCAGCGCATGCCTTCCATCTTCAGGGACACGGCGCTACCGTCAGCGATTTGTGCCACGGCCTCTATAGGAGAGCTGGAGGTCACCACTGCCGGCACCAGGGGACCGTAGGTGGGTAACTTTTTCAGTTCGCTGATGATTTTTTTCTGGGGCCAGGGCGTCTCACCGACTTTCCACAACTGATTCGATGGGCCGCGATAGCCGTGGCGCATATCGTAAGCGATCACGTTATCACGCAGCGCTTTTTCAGCCGCCTGCTGGACCTGGCGATTAACAGTGGTATAGACCCGATAACCGTCGTTATAGGCGTCCTCACCGTAGCGCTTCACCATCTCCTGGCGCACCATCTCCGTCAGCCAGGGGGCGGAAAAGGCGATTTTCGGCGCGTGATAGTTAGCGTCAATCGGCTCTCTGCTCGCCTGAGCATACTGCTGGGCGGTGATATAGCCTTCATGCTCCATCCGCGATAGCACCACGTTACGACGTGCGGTGGCGCGCTCCAGCGAGTAGAGCGGGTTGAAGGTGGAAGGCGCTTTGGGAAGACCCGCGATCATCGCCATTTCGCTCAGCGTGAGCTGATCCACCGATTTACCAAAATAAACCTGTGCGGCTGCGCCCACGCCATAGGCGCGGTAGCCGAGGTAAATCTTATTCAGGTAAAGCTCCAGGATCTCATCCTTGCTCAGCAACTGCTCAATGCGAATCGCCAGAAAGACCTCTTTGATCTTACGGATCAGGGTACGTTCCGGGCTAAGGAAGAAGTTACGCGCTAACTGCTGGGTAATGGTACTGGCGCCCTGAGAGGCATGGCCGGAGAACATAGCGACGCTACCGGCGCGGAAGATACCAATGGGATCTACACCGTGATGCTCAAAGAAGCGGCTGTCTTCGGTCGCGATAAACGCCTTCACCATTTGGGGAGGGATCTGGTTTAACTTCAGGGGGATACGACGCTTTTCGCCGTACTGCGCCATCAGTTCACCGTCGGCGCTATAGACCTGCATGGGGATCTGGAGCCGTACCTCTTTCAGCGTGGCCACATCCGGCAACTGAGGCTCAACATATTTATATAAACCATATATCGAGCCCGCTCCCAGCAGGATGCAACACACTGCAAGGATGAATAAATACTTTACGAACTTCACTCGGAATTTCCCATTTCGTTTGGACCGGGCAGTTTATAAACAAACGCGCGGTAGTATAAAGGCAAGCCAGGCGCTTTGATACACCCGTCGTCATTCGGACTGTCTCCGTCGCCCGAATTAGTGGGGGTGTCGCCATATTTCAGAACAGACATCAGGGAGGAGCATTTATGGCGTTCGGTAACTGGCGAATTGGTGTGGATATTCAGGAAGATGTCATCAGGGCGGTGGCGGTCTCACGGCGGCGCGGCGCGTGGTGCTTACAGCGCTGGTGGCGGCTGCCTGTCGACGGGGAAAATGAAGGGGAAAAGCTGAGCGTCGCACTTAATGGCTGGCACCGGCAGCTTCCGTTGGGCTATTGCCTGTGTCTGGGCTTTCCCACCCGCCGCACGCTGCAACGGGAGATCCCGGCGCCCCCACCGGAGTTGAGCGAACTTCAGTATAGCCACTATGTGGCCAGTGCGACCGGGCGTCAGCTCCAGATGGCGGAACAGACGCTGTGTCTGGATTTCCGCCCCGTTCCCGGTGAGCCGCGTTTTGCGGTCACCGCGGCCCGCGCCAGCGATGTGGATCGGCTGGTCGCAAGCATGCGCCAGGCCCGGTTGAGGCTCACGGCGATAGCGCCGGAAGCCTGCGCATTGTTCAGCTTTTTGCCTTTTATTCACGATAGCGATGATGCCTGCCTGGTCTGCAGAACGGCGACGGAGTGGCTATGGGTTCGCCATGCCCGCTGGGGATCGCTTCCCTGTCAGGAGGTTCCCGACTGCGTGACGCTGTGCCAGCGTCTGTCGGTGACGGCCCGGCATCTGATCTGCTGTTCGCCTGGCGAGCTGACAAACGATGAGGTGCGTGAATTTGATCCCTGGCGGGTCCTGTCTCGTCTGCAACCGCCGCTGCCGGAACAGGGGGAATGCTATGCGATCGCGCTGGGACTGGCGCTGGCGAGGCTACCGCAATGAGGCTTATTAATTTGCTTCCCTGGCGCCGCAGTCTGGCGCAGCAGCGCTTGCGCTTCTGGGGGGCGGTGATGTCCGGGAGCCTGATGGCGATGCTGGCCGTTCACGGGTATCGCATTGCGCTCGGCTCTCTGGACTCCCGGCGCCAGATGCTGTTGGTCGAAAGCGATCGGCAACACCGTGAATGGCTGACGCAGGCGCTGGAACAGGCCGATATTCGGCAGCGTCAGCGTGAGGCGCAACAGCAGGAAAATCAGCGCCGGCATGCCAGGCGCGCGCAGGTTCTGGCATGGCGTGATGCCATGCTGTCTCTGTCGGGATTGTTGCCTGACGACGTCTGGCTTACCCGGCTGGAAGGGGATGCAAGTCGATGGCGCATCTCCGGTTTGGCGCGCACTTCCGATGCGCTAAGCGCTCTGGAGCAGGCGATCGGTCAACATTCAGATTTTCGCCATGCCCGCGCCGGGGCGCTGGTACACAAAGGGCCCCGTGAATGGCAGTTCACCTGGCAATTTGGGTTAGGTCATGATGCCGCCGCGCCTTGACGACTGGTTACTGGGGCCGCGCAGGCGTCGTGCGATCTGCGGTTTTATATGGGGACTGGTGATGGTCGGGATGACGGCGCTACCATCAGGCCCGGCGGTGCAGTTGCGTGAGGCCGATCGGGAGTGGGTGCAGCAGCGTATCAGGCTACGTCAGATGTGGTTGCAGGAGCAGGAAACCACTGCGACGTTGCTGCCGCCAGTGCGTCCTTTTTCTGCCCTGAGGCTGGCCCGGGCCAGCGGCGGGCAAATAACGTCGTGGCAGGCGGATGAGGGCGTGCTGATCCTCTCGGTGGATTGGCCGACTTTGCCACGGCTTTTTCGGTTACTGGCGGAAAGCGATGTTGTACTGCGCGGATTTCAACTGGAGCCTGGCGCCCCGGCGCTTAACCTGACCTTACGGCTGGAGGCAGAACAATGAAGCGCTGGCGATGGATGGTTCTGCTGGTATTGAACGTACCGCTTCAGGCTACGCTACGCGACCCTTTTCAGGCGTTGCCGGATCCCTGCGCCGTCCCTTTTCACACCTGGCGCTTGCATGCGACGGTGCAGGGCAATGGGGGGCGTGCGGTCGCGATTGTCGCCGTGCCGGAAGGCTGGCGTCGCCTGTATCACGGCGAAACTCCCTGGCCAGATTGGCAAGTGACGGAGATTGTGGAACGTCGGGTTTATCTGAAATCACAGGCGCGCTGCCCGGCCATTGTGCTGGAACGCGAGCCGCAAGGAGGAGGCTATGGCAGGAAGGAGCCTGATGCTGTTCGGATTTCTCTGGGCCGTCACGGGGCTGGCGGCAGTCCCTGATGAAGTTTCACTCAGTGCGGATGAGGCGCCGGTAGTGCAGGTGCTACAGGCGCTGGCGGAAAGCCAGGAGGTCAGCCTGGTGGTGGCCCCAGGCGTGGAAGGCGAGCTCTCTTTACATCTGACGGCCCTGTCCTGGAAGCAGGCGTTCGGCGCGGTGACCCAGGCTGCGGGGCTGGCCTGGGAGCGTAAAGGCAATCTGGTGAGCGTCTGGCCTGCGGGACGAAAAACGCCGGGTACCGAACAACAGGAAGCTGCCCGTAATACGCCACGGGACAGGCGACCGCTACTGCGAGAGATCTTCCCCCTGAGCCACGCCAGCGCGGGCGAGCTGGCTGCGGCGTTACGGGAATCCGGGGAGCATGTATTAAGCGCTCGCGGAACTATTACCGTAGATGCCCGAACCAACCGGCTGCTGGTGGATGATATCCGCGCTGCGCTACCGCGTATTCGCTCGTGGGTCACCGAGATGGATCGTCCGATGGGGCAGGTCGAACTGATTGCGCATATCGTCTCTATGACCCAAAGCAGCCTGCGGGAGCTGGGCATCAAATGGTCCCGCGCTGCCCGTGCGGAGGGTCGAAGTTCATTGAGCGCTGATTTGTCTGTGGCGGCAGCCAGCAGCCGTATCGGGTTTAGTGTGGGTCGTATCAATGGGCGCCTGCTGGAAATAGAACTGTCGGCGCTGGAGCAGAAACACCAACTGGCGTTTATCGCCAGCCCGCGGCTGCTGGCGGCGCACCAGCAGCCTGCCAGCATTAAACAGGGCAGCGAGATCCCCTATCAGGTCGCCGGTACTGAGAAGGGCAGTGGCAGGATTGAGTTTCGGGAAGCAGTGTTGGGCATGGAGGTGACGCCCACTATCCTGCCCCACAGTCGGGTTCGGTTGAAGCTGAGAATCAGTCAGAACATGCCTGGCCAGAAACTTAAACAGGCTGATGGCGAAACGCTCATCATCGATAAACAGGAAATCGAAACCCAGATAGAGCTGCGGGAAGGGGAAACCATTGCGCTGGGCGGTATTTTTCAGCAGCGGCGCCAGAGCGATAAAGACAGCGTACCGCTACTGGGGGCGATTCCCGTTCTGGGGCACCTGTTCAGCCATGATGGGCGTAGCAAAGAGCGGCGCGAACTGGTGGTGTTTATCACACCGCATCTGCTTAAAGAGGGATAACTTATTGAGATAACGGGCCGGTAGAATGCGATTCATCCGTGCACGAATGGCGCGATATGCTATTTTTACGGCAGATGTGCCTCAGGAATTTGACGGCGGCAGGGAATTATCATACAAGGTGTACCGATTCCGGGACAGGTAGTCCGGCGCTTTCCCTTGCGTTGGTAGCGACGATGGCGTCTGCGGCGGTTTTCGCGCCCCGACGCTGATTTATTCGGTTGCCAAACTACCTTGAGTGTTGAGATAATTTTCAGTCTGATTCTCGAACTCACGCAATGAGGTTTCAGTTCATGTCTCGCCCCCAGGGTACGAATGGGGTGGGTTTATCATCAACGAATTGTCTTACGTAGTACCGAAAAAATGGCAGAGAAACGCAATATCTTTCTGGTTGGGCCTATGGGTGCCGGCAAAAGCACTATTGGGCGCCAGTTAGCTCAGCAGCTCAATATGGAATTCTACGATTCTGATCAAGAGATTGAGAAACGAACCGGAGCGGATGTGGGATGGGTCTTCGACGTTGAAGGCGAAGAAGGTTTCCGCCATCGTGAAGAAAAAATCATTAATGAACTCACAGAGAAGCAGGGTATCGTGCTGGCTACGGGCGGTGGCTCTGTCAAATCCCGCGAAACCCGCAATCGTCTCTCTGCACGCGGCGTAGTTGTCTATCTGGAGACGACCATCGAGAAACAGCTGGCACGCACTCAGCGCGATAAAAAGCGCCCGCTGCTGCAGGTCGATGCGCCGCCGCGCGAGGTTCTGGAAAATCTGGCCGGTGAACGCAATCCGCTGTATGAAGAGATTGCTGATGTGACGATCCGCACTGACGATCAAAGTGCTAAAGTTGTTGCCAACCAGATTATTCATATGTTGGAAAACAACTAATTCTGTTTAGATAACAGACTCGTTCGTCAGCACAAGCAAAAAAGGTACTGAGCGTCATGGAGAGGTTGACCGTCACCCTTGGGGAACGCAGTTACCCCATCACCATCGCATCCGGATTGTTCAACTCAGCGGATGCATTCTGGCCCCTGGCTGCTGGCGATCGGGTTATGCTGGTCAGCAACGAAACCCTGGCGCCTCTCTACCTTGAACCTGTGCGCGCCGTGCTGGAACAGGCGGGCGTTAAGGTTGACCAGATTATTCTGCCGGATGGCGAACAGTATAAAAGCCTGACTTCGCTGGATTCGGTGTTTACCGCACTACTGAAAAAGCCTCACGGTCGCGATACCACGCTGGTTGCCCTTGGTGGCGGTGTGATTGGTGACCTTACCGGTTTTGCTGCCGCCTGCTATCAGCGCGGCGTGCGTTTTATCCAGGTGCCCACCACCCTGCTGGCGCAGGTAGACTCCTCGGTAGGAGGCAAAACGGCGGTTAACCATCCGCTGGGTAAAAATATGATTGGCGCCTTCTGGCAGCCTGCCTCGGTGATTATCGATCTCGACTGTCTGAAGACGCTGCCCGCCCGTGAGCTGGCCTCCGGCCTGGCGGAAGTCATCAAATATGGCGTGATTCTCGATGCCGAATTCTTTACGTGGCTTGAACAGAATCTGGATGCGCTGCTGGCACATGATGAAGCGGCGATGTCCTGGTGTATCCGTCGTTGCTGTGAACTGAAGGCAGAGGTTGTGGCGGCCGACGAGCGGGAAAGTGGTCTGCGTGCTTTACTGAATCTGGGCCATACCTTTGGTCATGCCATCGAAGCTGAAATGGGCTATGGCAACTGGCTGCACGGCGAAGCCGTTGCTGCGGGTATGGTGATGGCGGCACGCACCGCCCAGCGCCTTGGACAGTTCTCCGAAGACGATACCCGGCGTATTATAGCGCTGCTGACGCGTGCGGGGCTGCCGGTGGAAGGCCCGGTACAGATGGCGCCGCAAAGTTATCTTCCCCATATGCTGCGTGACAAAAAAGTGCTGGGCGGCGAATTACGTCTGGTATTGCCGCAGGCTATCGGGAAAAGTGAAGTTCGCGCGGGCGTGGCGCACGATTTAGTGCTGGAGGCTATTGCCGATTGCCTGCCAGCGTGAACAATAAGAGTTAACAGATGCCCGGACCAATATCGGGCAGACAGGTAGCCGCCCGCGGGCGGCTCCGTAGTTGATGCGCTAACAGTGCTTTTTTATCAGGCGTTGGCCTGTGAGTGGGGGTGTTAAATGGATGAGTTTAAACCGGAAGACGAGCTGAAACCCGATCCCAGTGACCGACGTTCTGGCCGCCAGCGTAACGGCGCCAGCCATGAGCGTGATAATGAACCCAGTATCAACGTCGATGATGTTGATATTGATGAAGATGATGTTCGTCCCGGTCGTCGCCGTGAAGAGACGGCGGATGACGAGCCGCAGCGTGAAACTGTCCGCCCCGCGGCCGATGACGACGATGAGCGTCGCCCGCGCCGCCGTAAAGCTACCCCGGCCCGTAAACCTGCCTCGCGTCAGCACATTATGATGGGGGTGGGGATTCTGGTACTGCTGCTGGTGATTATCGGTATTGGCTCTGCGCTGAAGGGGCCTTCTTCTGACGATAACCGTACGGCAGACAGCGGCGGCGAGAAGAATATTGACCTTTCCGCCAACGGTGCCGATAACGGCAACCCGCAGCCTGATAATAATGCCATGGCGCCTCAGGGCAGCGATGCGCAGAACAACGGTAACCCGCAGGATATCTCTCTGCCGCCGGTTTCCCAAACGCCGACGCAGTCCCAGCCTCAGGTCGCACAACAGGGCCAGCAGCGCGTTGAGGTTCAGGGCGATCTGAACACTGCGCTGACCGGCGATCGGGGTCAGCAGAATCAACAGCAGATGGATGTTGTCGCAAGCCCAGGCTCTTCAACGCTGCCGACCCAGCCAGCTACTGTGGCGCCGGTCGGTAATGGCCACCGCAGCACGGCGAGCAGCGCGCCGCATCAGACCGCGTCTCAGCAGCCCTCTCACCGCAGTGAGCCTCGTCAGGAGCGTAAGAAAACGGTAAGTGAACAGCCGCCGCGGACCAGCACGCAGCAGCATGCCAGCGCGCCGAAGAGTACGGCTTCCACCGCAAAGGCGACTCGCGAGCCGGTGAAAGCGAAGAGCGAAACCACTCAGCCTGCGCAGAAGGTTGCGACCACGGCCAGCAGCAAGCCTGAGCCGACGCAGAAAGCGGCGACCACCAGTTCGACTCAGCAGACGGCACCGACGGTCGCCGCTACCAGCAAGGTATTGAGCGGTAACGGCGGTGCGTTGCAGTCCGCGCCTTCCGGTCACTATACGCTGCAGTTGAGCAGCTCTTCGAACTACAACAATCTGAGCGCCTGGGCGAAGAAAGAGAACCTGCAGGACTATGTGGTTTATCAGACGGTACGTAACGGTAAACCCTGGTACGTGTTGGTCAAAGGCGTCTACGCCTCTAAAGATGCGGCGAAAAGCGCAGTGGCCTCACTGCCTTCCGGCGTACAGGCCAGAAATCCGTGGACCAAACCTGTTGCTCAGGTGCAGTCCGACCTGAAACAATGATCGAAGCGCAGTATGCTGTCGGAGCTTCTCCACAGCTGGAGAAGGTATAAAATTGTCAGGCAGCATGAAAAAGAATCGCGCTTTTTTGAAATGGGCGGGGGGGAAATACCCCCTGCTGGAAGAGATCAAACGTCACCTTCCCAAAGGTGACTGTTTGATCGAACCTTTCGTTGGCGCAGGTTCGGTATTCCTCAATACCGATTACCAGCGTTATGTTCTGGCTGATATCAACAGCGATCTGATCCAGCTCTATAACATCGTGAAGGAACGGCCGGAGGAGTATGTACGTGAAGCGCGGGCGCTGTTTTGTGTAGCGAATAACACCTCGGATGCCTATTATGCGTTGCGCGATGAGTTCAATCAGAGCCGCGACGCGCTGCGGCGTTCGGTGCTGTTCCTCTATCTTAATCGCCACGGTTACAATGGCCTGTGCCGGTATAATCTGAGCGGCGAATTTAATGTGCCGTTTGGCCGATACAGCCGCCCTTATTTTCCTGAGGTTGAGCTGTATCACTTTGCGGCTCAGGCGCAGAAGGCCACCTTCCACTGCCAGTCCTATATCGATAGCATGGGTGATGCGCCGCCGGGTTCGGTGGTCTACTGCGATCCGCCCTATGCGCCGCTTTCCGCAACGGCCAACTTTACGGCTTACCACACCAACAGCTTTAGCCTGGCGCATCAGCAACAGCTGGCCCGTCTGGCGGAAGAGCTGTCCGGGCGCGGCATTCCGGTGTTGATCTCCAACCACGATACCGTGCTGACTCAGGACTGGTACCAGCAGGCGACGGATTTGTACAAGGTGAGCGTCCGGCGCAGCATCAGCAGCAATGGCGGAACGCGTAAGAAGGTAGACGAACTACTGGCGCTCTACAAGCCGCTTCAGGCCTTAGCCGCCGCAGACGAAGCGTTGAACAGGAGAAGTGGATGAAACAGTATCTGATTGCCCCCTCTATCCTCTCGGCCGATTTTGCACGGCTGGGGGAAGATACCGCGAAGGCGCTGGCGGCCGGTGCCGATGTGGTGCACTTCGACGTTATGGACAACCACTATGTCCCTAACCTGACCATTGGTCCCATGGTGCTTAAGGCGCTGTGCGATTACGGTATTACCGCGCCGATTGATGTACATCTGATGGTGAAACCGGTGGATCGCATCATTCCCGACTTTGCGGCGGCGGGCGCCAGCATCATCACCTTCCACCCTGAAGCTTCTGAACATATCGATCGCTCTTTGCAGCTTATTAAAGAGCACGGCTGTAAGGCCGGACTGGTCTTTAATCCCGCCACGCCGCTGACTTATCTGGACCACGTGATGGATAAGCTGGACGTGATCCTGCTGATGTCAGTCAACCCCGGTTTCGGTGGACAGTCGTTTATTCCCCATACCCTGGAAAAACTACGTCAGGTACGTGAGCGCATTGATGCCTCTGGTCTGGATATCCGCTTGGAAGTGGATGGCGGCGTGAAGGCCGACAACATTGGCGAGATTGCCGCGGCGGGAGCCGATATGTTTGTCGCGGGATCGGCTATCTTCGGGAAGCCGGATTATAAAGCGGTAATTGATCAGATGCGTAGTGAACTGGCAAAGGTGAGTCATGGATAAGTTTTCAACCCTGCGTGCCGTTGCCTTCGATCTTGACGGCACCCTGGTGGACAGCGCTCCGGGTCTGACCGAGGCGGTGGATAACGCGCTTTACGCGCTGGAGCTGCCTCGGGCCGGTGAAGATCGGGTCATTACCTGGATTGGCAATGGCGCCGATGTGCTGGCGGAGCGGGCGTTATGCTGGGCTCTGAAAGAAAAGGCCGAAGGTAAAGGCGAACCGCAGCCGGACGACGAAATGCGCCGTATGATGCGCAAACTGTTCGATCGCTATTATGGCGAAGTCGCTGAACAGGGGAGCTTCCTGTTCCCGGCGGTTGCAGAAACCCTGGCCGCGCTAAAACAGCATGGTGTGGCGCTGGCGCTGGTCACCAATAAGCCCACCCCCTTTGTGCGGCCGATCCTGGAAAGCCTGGGGCTGTCGGGTTACTTCGAGCCGATTATCGGCGGCGACGATGTCGAGAACAAAAAGCCGCACCCGGAACCGATTCTTCGGGTGGCGGAGCGGCTGGGCATTTCCCCGCAAGCATTGCTCTTCGTCGGCGATTCGCGTAATGATATTCAGGCCGCCCGGGCCGCGGGTTGTCCCTCGGTCGGTATGACTTACGGTTACAATTACGGCGAAGCGATCGCGCTTAGCAACCCTGACAAGGTGCTCGATCGCTTCCATGAACTTTTGCCCTTGCTTGGGCTTCCCCAATACGAACATCAGGAATGAGCCAATGACTAAGCCCATCGTCTTTAGCGGCGCGCAGCCGTCAGGAGAGTTAACCATCGGGAACTATATGGGTGCGCTGCGTCAGTGGGTGAACATGCAGGATGATTACCACTGCATCTACTGCATCGTCGACCAGCACGCGATTACGGTTCGCCAGGATCCTGCGCAGCTGCGTAAGGCGACTCTGGATACCCTGGCGCTCTATCTGGCCTGCGGCATCGACCCGGAAAAAAGCACCATCTTCGTTCAGTCGCACGTGCCGGAGCATGCGCAGCTGAGTTGGGTGCTGAACTGCTACACCTATTTCGGCGAGCTGAGCCGCATGACTCAGTTTAAGGATAAGTCGTCCCGCTATGCGGAAAATATCAACGCCGGTCTGTTTGACTACCCGGTGCTGATGGCGGCGGATATCCTGCTGTATCAGACCAATCAGGTTCCGGTTGGGGAAGATCAGAAGCAGCATCTGGAACTGAGCCGCGATGTGGCCCAGCGCTTTAACGCCATTTATGGCGAGATTTTCCGGATCCCTGAGCCGTTCATTCCTAAGTCCGGCGCCCGCGTGATGTCGCTGCTGGAGCCGACCAAAAAGATGTCCAAGTCGGACGATAACCGCAACAACGTGATCGGCCTGCTGGAAGAGCCGAAAGCGGTAGTGAAGAAGATCAAACGCGCGGTAACCGACTCCGACGAGCCGCCGGTAGTGCGCTATGACCTGACCAACAAAGCCGGGGTTTCTAACCTGCTGGATATTCTTTCCGGCGTTACCGGCCAGAGCATCAGCGAGCTGGAACAGCACTTCGAAGGCAAGATGTATGGCCATCTGAAAGGCGAAGTGGCGGATGCGGTTTCCGGAATGCTGAGCGAGCTGCAGGAGCGTTATCACCGCTACCGCAATGACGAAGCTTTCCTGCAAAAGGTGATGAAGGAAGGGTCGGATAAAGCCCGCGCCCGCGCCCAGGAGACGCTGAAAAAGGTCTATGAGGCTATCGGCTTTGTCGCGCAGCCGTAACCGCAACTAACCAACAAAAAAGCTCCCACCGGGAGCTTTTTTGTTATTGCGAATCAGTGGTTAGAGAACCAGTTCAGCTTATCGCGCAGGGCCACCACGCGGCCGACGATAATCAGGCTGGGGCTTTTGACCTGCTGTGCCAGTTCGCCTAACTGCGCCAGAGTCCCGTCCACTACCCGCTGGGTAATGGCAGTGCCATTTTCCACCAGCGCCACCGGCACTTTCGGCGACATTCCGTGGGCAATCAGGTTTTGTTGGATCTCTGCCGCCTGATTCAGGCCCATATAGAACACCAGAGTCTGTTTTTCAGCCGCCAGGCTCTGCCAGTTAAGCTCTTCGCCATCGTGCTTAAGATGGCCGGTGATCAGGCGCACGCCCCGGGCGTAGTCCCGGTGAGTCAGCGGAATACCGGCGTAGGCGGAACAGCCCGATGCGGCGGTAATCCCCGGAACTACCGAGAAGGGAATGCCGGCGTTGCACAGCACCTCCAGCTCTTCGCCTCCGCGCCCGAAGATAAAAGGATCCCCGCCTTTAAGACGCACCACGCGCTTACCGCGTTGGGCCTCGCGCAGCAGGATCTGGTTAATCTCCTCCTGGGGAACGCAGTGATAGCCTGCCCGCTTGCCGACGAAAACCCGATCCGCATCGCGACGCACCAGGTTCATGATGTCGTCGGAAACCAGCCGATCGTAAACCACAATATCGGCCTGCTGGATCTGCTGTAGCCCTTTCAGGGTCAGCAGACCGGCGTCGCCCGGCCCGGCGCCCACCAGTACCACTTCGCCGCGATTATCCAGCGGTTCATTGAACAGCGCTTCGGTGACCTGGGTAACCGCTTTGTCATCGCGGTTGGCCAGCGATTGGGCCAGCCGATCGTTGACGAAAAACTTCTCCCAGAAGCGGCGTCGTTCGCCCATGGTGGTAAAACGGTCTTTCACGCGCTTGCGTAACTGGCCCGCGTAGTGGGCGACCTGGCCCAGGTGCAAAGGCAGTATCGATTCCAGCTTTTCACGCAGCAGACGCGCCAGCACCGGAGAGGTACCACCGGAAGAGATGGCGACCATCAGCGGGGAACGGTCGATAATGGAGGGCATGATAAAGCTGGCCTGCTTAGGGGCATCCACCACGTTGCAGAAGATACGCCGCGCTTCGGCAGCGTCGCTGACCTGCTGGTTGACCGCGTCATCGTCGGTGGCGGCAATGGCCAGCCAGCACTCATCCAGCAGCGCTTCGTCAAAGGGGCCCTGCGCCAGGGTCAGCAGCCCGGCATTTGCCCAGGCCTGAAACTGAGGAACAAAGTCGAGCGCGTTAACGGTCAGACTGGCGCCTGCCTCCAGCAGAAGCCGCGCCTTGCGCTCTGCGACATCGCCGCCGCCTACCAGCAGGCAGGCGCGGTCACGTAACTGGCAAAATATGGGCAGGTGATCCACGGTGTCTTTTTCCTCATCTTTTATCGGTAATGCTCGCCGGGCTGCGATGGCGTCCGTTGGGACACCCGGCAAGGCAAAACAGCATACCAGCAACCCCGCCCGCTGAATATGGCGCGGGCGGGGAGAGAGAAGGGGTTAGCCTGCGACCTGCTCCTGAGCCTCTGTGCGCTGAGGCTGCGGGCGTTCGGCGCGCGGTGTGGCGTACCAGTAACCCAGCCCCATCAGAATAGCGCCGGAGACGGTGTTACCCAGGGTGACCCACAGTAAATTATGGCCGATCCCTGCCAGGGTGAAGCTGTCGCCGTGGTTACCGAACCAGGAGAGGGCGAACAGCGTCATATTGGCGATGGAGTGCTCGTAGCCAGAAGCGATAAAGGCCAGCAGGCACCACCAGATAGCGATGAACTTCGCCGCCCCTTCGCTGCGAATTGCCATCCAGATCGCCAGACAAACCAGCCAGTTACACAAGATGCCTTTAAAGAACAGCACCATGCCCGGCTGCGTGGTTTTCGCCAGCGCCGCGCTGTGGATAAGGCTGGTGTCTACCGGCAGCAGGCTACCGCCGCCCCAGTAATAGAGCAGCGCCACGAACACCGAGCCCAGCAGATTGCCGAGCCAGGTCTGAGGCAGAATGCCCCACATCTGGCGCTGACTGATGGTGCCTGCTTTGACGCCCAGTGTCAGGAACATGGTATGGCCGGTAAAGAGTTCGGAACCGGCGATAATCACCAGCGTCAGGGCGATACCAAAGGTTGCGCCCATTACCAGCGGACGTACTGAGGGATCGAGCAAATTACCGAGGGTGAAGATGAGGATGATACCCAGTCCGACATAGGCGCCGGCCATAGCGGAGGCTATCCAGAAACCCAGAGGATTGGTGCGGTTGAGGCGGGCAATGCGCGCGGCATTCGCCGCACACAGCTTGATGGTGTCGGTGAACATGCAGTGGTTATCCTTAAGTCAAAATAAAAAAGTAAAAAAGAAAAATAAATGGGCCGGGGATACCCTTTATGATCGGGTATTTCCCCAAAAAATAACGCCCCCTGCGTGGCCGAAGGGGGCGTGGTGTATCAGGCTTTAATCTGTACCTGGCCGTCCTGGACGCGGGCTTCAAAGTGCGCCACGGAACGGCCCTCATCTTCCATGCACAGTCCGTCGCGCAGACGGAAGCGCTGCTTCTTCAGCGGGCTGGCGACCCAAAGGTCGCCCAGGTGTTCGGCAATGATGCCGCGCGACAGCACGCTGGCTTCGAAGAAGGGGTCAATATTGCTGATGGCGTAGATCTGCTCATCCGCACGCGGGCGGAAGATAGCCACCTGCTGCTGACCCACCAGGGCGCAGACGCCGGTGGCGGGCAGGATGTCGGCTAACGGGCAGACGGTGGTCCACTGGCTCATGCGTTCTCCTCCACAAGGGTTACCGGAATGCGTTCATAGGGCGTGGCCGGACGATGCTGCTGGCGCTCAGGCACCACCTGCACATTCGGGTCGCGCTGCGGGCTGTTAATAAAGTGATGGAAGCGAACCTGGGCCTGCGGGTTATTTACCGTTTCGCTCCATTCACAGGCAAAGGCTTCGCGCAGACGGGCCAACTCAGCTTCAAGCTGTGCGTTAAGGCCCAGCTTGTCGTCGATGATGACGCTCTTCACGTAGTCGATGCCGCCTTCCAGGTTTTCCAGCCAGACCGAAGTACGCTGCAGTTTGTCGGCGGTACGGATGTAGAACATCATAAAGCGGTCGAGGTAGCGGACCAGGGTGTCGTGGTCAAGATCTGCGGCCAGCAGATCGGCGTGGCGCGGTTTCATCCCGCCATTACCGCAAACGTAAAGGTTCCAGCCTTTTTCGGTGGCGATAACCCCAACGTCTTTGCCCTGGGCCTCGGCACATTCACGGGTACAGCCGGAAACCCCGAACTTCATTTTGTGCGGGGTGCGGATACCTTTGTAGCGGTTTTCCAGCTCAACGCCAAAGCCGACGCTGTCGCCCACGCCGTAGCGGCACCAGGTGCTGCCGACGCAGGTTTTCGCCATACGCAGCGCTTTGGCATAGGCGTGACCGGTTTCGAAGCCCGCTTCAATCAGCTGACGCCAGATTTCCGGCAGATCGTCTTTCTGGGCGCCGAACAGGCCGATACGCTGGGAGCCAGTGATTTTGGTGTAGAGGTTAAATTCACGGGCGATACGACCTACCTCTATCAGCCCTTCCGGGGTGATTTCGCCGCCTGCGGAGCGGGGGATCACCGAGTAGGTACCGTCTTTCTGGATGTTCGCCAGGAAGTTGTCGTTGGTGTCCTGCAGCGGCGTGTGCTGAGGCTCCAGCACATACTCATTCCAGCAGGAGGCCAGCAGGGAGCCTACGGTCGGCTTACAGACTTCACAGCCGTAGCCTTTACCGTATTTTTCCAGTAATTGGTTGAAGGTTTTAATGCCTTCCACGCGGATCAGGTGGTACAGCTCCTGGCGGGAGAATGCGAAGTGTTCACACAAGTGGTTGTTCACTTCAATACCCTGTTTCGCCAGTTCGGCGTTCAGCACCTGGGTGACCAGCGGGATACAACCCCCACAGCCGGTACCGGCTTTGGTTTCCGCCTTCAGCGCGGCAACGGTGTGGCAGCCTTTGTTGATGGCGGCGACCAGGGCGCCTTTGGTGACATCGAAGCAGGAGCAGATCTGCGCGCTGTCGGGGAGCTTATCCACGCCGATAGCTGGTTTGCCGCTGCCCGCATGGGCAGGCAGGATCAGCGAGTCCGGGTTTTCCGGCAGCTCAATGGCGTTCAGCATCAGCTGTAGCAGGTTGCCGTAGTCACTGGTATCGCCGACCAGTACCGCACCCAGCAGGGTTTTGTTGTCTTCGCTTACGATCAGGCGCTTATAAACTTCTTTGTTTTCATCGAGGTAGACATAGCTGCGGCAGCCCGGCGTGCGGCCGTGCGCATCGCCGATACCGCCGACGTCCACGCCCAGTAGTTTCAGCTTGGCGCTCATATCGGCGCCTTCAAAGGTGCTGATATTGCCCAGCAGATGGTCAACGGCGATCTGCGCCATCTTGTAGCCAGGGGCGACCAGACCAAATACGCGGTTATGCCAGCTGGCGCATTCACCGATGGCGTAGATATCCGGGTCAGAGCTCTGGCACTGGTCGTTGATAACAATACCGCCACGTTGCGCTACGGAAAGGCCGCACTGGGTCGCCAGCTTGTCCTGGGGACGAATACCGGTAGAGAAGACGATAAAGTCGATTTCCAGCTCGCTGCCGTCGGCAAAGCGCATGGTTTTACGCGCTTCCTGGCCGCCCTGAACGATCTCCTGGGTGTTCTTGCTGGTGTGAACTTTCACGCCCATGCGCTCGATCTTATTGCGCAGCTGTTCGCCGCCCATCTGGTCGAGCTGTTCGGCCATCAACATGGGGGCGAATTCGATGACGTGGGTTTCTACCCCCAGGTTCTTCAGCGCACCGGCCGCTTCCAGACCCAGCAGCCCACCGCCGACTACGGCACCACGCTTGCTGCGACGGGCGCAGGCTTCAATGGCGTTCAGGTCTTCGATAGTACGGTAGACGAAGCAGTCCTGGGTTTCGGCGCCTTTAATGGGCGGTACCCATGGATAGGAGCCGGTAGCCATAATCAGCTTGTCGTAGTAAAGCGTACGACCAGAGCTGGAGTGGATAACCTTCTCCTGGCGATTGATGGTAATGGCGCGTTCGCCAACCAGCACCTGTACGCCGTGTTTCTCGTAGTAGCCTTCCCGCACCAGCGACAGTTCTTCAGCAGTATGGTGGGAAAAGTAAGAGGAGAGGTGGACACGGTCGTAGGCGATACGGGGCTCTTCACAAAAAACGGTGATATCAAATTGCCCGGGTTCAGCTTTATCAAGAAGCTCTTCGATAAAGCGATGGCCGACCATGCCGTTACCGATAATAGCGAGTCTGACTTTGCTCATTTTTGCCTCGATTTCTTTTCTATTACCGATGACTTTAACGATTCAGCACCGGTTATTATTGATTCAGATCAATTTCGCTCCTGTATACCCCTTAATGGGTATATTCTTGATTTTTAAGTGGATATCTAAGTGGCGGAAAATGCTGGTTTTTAATTGAGCAGTTTCTTTAGGGGGAATATTGGCAGGTTGGGGAGCGATTCCCCCCGAGAGGGAGGAATCGGTCGTGAGTAGATCGGTCACTGTTTCACGATACTGGCATGCTGGCGGTGACGGGAGACAAATCCCAGTAGCAGGCACATCAGGAAGACCACGGCATAGAGACCATTGGCGGTAAACAGCGCTGCCTGTGGCCCGCTGTGGGCGACTATTGGGCCGGTGACCACAAAGGTCAGCATGGTGCCGATGGTGCCGCAGGTCAGCACGAAGTTAACCAGTTTCGGTGACGCCACCCGGGTCTGTAGCGAGCCCAGGGTGATAATCGAGGTGTAGATAGCGCTGGAGCAAAAGCCAAGCGCCAGAATAAACCACGGCAGATGTGGGGCGCTGCTGGTAATAAAGCCGTACATCAGCAGCGTGGCAAGTAGCGCCAGCACCGTCAGGATGCGCTGCAGATCGAAGAAACGCAGTATCACGCTGAAGGCCCACATGCCCAGCATATAGGACATCCAGAAGTTACTGACCAACCTGCCGGCATCGTTCAGATTCATTCCCAACTGCCTGGCGTATTCCGGGACCCAGGAGATAAAACCCAGCTGGCCGAGGATGTAGCAGAGTGCCGCGATGGACAGGAACAGAACGCCGATTCCCCATTTCTCTTTCGGCGCTTTCTGCTGCTCAGGAGCGGCGTGGCGCCCCAGGGCCGGAAACTGGCAGCCCAGGGTCAACAGGAAAATGGCGACGTAGATCAGGCCGATGCAGACGTACACCCAGTACCAGGTAAGGCTGCGCGCCAGCAGAAAGGCGGCCAGCATCGGAAAAATCATGCCTGCCATGCTGAAGAAGGAGTCGGTAAACAGCAACCGGGAGCCGCGCTGACGGCCTTCATACATATGGGTAATCAGAAAGGTACCGATAGACATGGTAATACCGCTGACCAGGCCCATGACGAACATCGAGGCGGAAAAGAGAGCCAGGCTGTGGCCGAGTATCAGCCCCGCCAGCGCCAGGATCATCAATATGAAGCCAAAACGCAGCTGGGTTTTTAGCGGAACGATTTCCATTAGCCAGGCATTCAGGAAGATGGAGATCAGGATCCCGGCGTTAAGAAAGGTGAAAGTATTACTCATGCTGGAGACCGGCAGACCGAAGTAATCTGCGATATTTCCCATGACCATTCCGGTGATAATCACCAGCGCCCCGGTCAGGGCGTAGGAGAGAAAACTGATCCAGGTAAGCTTGATACGATTGTGACTGGTCATAACGAACCTGTGAATAGAAGTGTAAAGCGCATTGACGGCGCGGTAAGCGCTCGAAGTCTAGACATTAATGTGATCAATTTAAACTTTTTACTGTTTATTTTATGAAATAAGCTTTTTGTTTTGTGTTTTGAGTCCCGTTTTTGAACTAAAAAACCGTTTTAGCTGCCAGTCATGGAGCCATCGTAAAAAAAGGTAAATGGCTGGCATGACGCAGCGAGGCTCTTTAAAATCAATCAATTCCCCTCAAGCTTCTCAAAGGAACCGTTCATGCTGAAATCGACCCTGGCAGCGGTCGTTACCGTGTTTGCCCTTTCAACGCTTTCTCCCGCCGCACTGGCGGCAAAAGGCTCCCCGCACGTTCTGTTGAATACCTCTGCAGGCGATATTGAACTTGAGCTGGATAGCCAGAAAGCGCCGGTTTCAGTACAAAACTTCCTGGACTATGCCAACAGCGGTTTTTATAACGGTACCGTCTTCCACCGCGTGATTCCGGGCTTTATGGTTCAGGGCGGCGGTTTTAACAAAGAATTGCAGCAGAAGCAGCCGAAGCCGCCGATTAAGAACGAAGCGGACAATGGTCTGCGTAATACCCGTGGCACTATTGCGATGGCGCGTACGGCAGATAAAGACAGCGCCACCAGCCAGTTCTTTATCAACGTGGCCGATAACGCTTTCCTCGACCACGGCCAGCGTGACTTCGGTTATGCGGTATTTGGTAAAGTTGTGAAAGGAATGGACGTTGTCGATAAGATCTCTCAGACCCAGACTCACGATGTCGGCCCTTACCAGAATGTACCGACAAAACCGATCGTTATTCTGTCTGTGAAGCCTCTGCCTTAATCTCTTCGCGCGCGGGCCCTGACGCCCGCGTGCTGCTCTGCCCCCGACGCGGTCCGGAATTGCTGCTTATACTTGTGGCAAACGGGCTGCGTACGGGAGGTGTCATGACCAAAAAACTCACCGACAAACAAAAAATCCGCCTGTGGGAACAGCGACGCTTGCCCTGCTTTCAGGACAGCTGTCGGCTGGAGATCCCTGATTCCGGGCGCGCGCCGGAGCCCGCGGGTAACGCACTGAGCGGCGAAGCGCTGGCGTTGACGACGCAACGCCTTGCCACGCTGGAGCTGGGCCCGGTACTGCGCGGCTTGCCCTGGCTGTGCGCCATCCATCATCATCTGTTTATCGAACTGTTCGATCGGGCCGGCGAACTGCGCCAGGTGGATATTTCGCTGGGAGATACGCCTTTCTGCCTGTTTACCCGAATCGAAAAAGAGGGTAATGCGCTGATGCAAAAGCTGGAGAATGAGCACTATCTGGCGGGGCTGGAGCGCCATCGCTTTGTGACGCGGCTGGCCTGGTATTACGGCGAGATTAATGTTCTGCATCCGTTCCGGCTCGGTAGCGGTCGTACTCAGCGTATTTTCTTTGAACAGATGGCGATCCACGCTGGTTACTGTCTGGACTGGAAACCCGTTACCCCACAGGCATGGCGCGATGCCTGCCAGAGTAGCGCTATGGGCGATCCGGCGCCACTGGAGGCGTTGTTCGCAACTGTCGTGAGCGTAGCAGGGGAAAAAGCGTAGAATAGCGCGGTATCATTTTTGCCGGAGCCGCTATGCTATTACTGATCGACAACTACGACTCTTTTACCTGGAACCTCTACCAGTATTTCTGCGAACTCGGGGCTGATGTCAGGGTGAAGCGTAATGATGAGCTCTCGCTTGATGAGATAACGGCGCTGGCACCCCGGCAACTGGTGATCTCCCCCGGTCCCTGCACGCCCAATGAAGCAGGCATTTCTCTGGCTGCTATCCGCCATTTCGCCGGTCGGCTGCCGATTCTGGGGGTCTGTCTGGGGCATCAGGCGATCGCCCAGGCGTTTGGCGCATCGGTGGTACGTGCCGGTAAGGTGATGCACGGCAAGACCTCCGCTATCCGCCATACGGGCGTCGGTGTATTCCAGGGGCTGAATAATCCCCTGACGGTGACCCGATATCATTCGCTGCTGGTGGACCCCGCTACCTTACCTGACTGTCTGGAAGCGACGGCCTGGAGTGATGAGCAGGAGATTATGGGGCTGCGCCACCGGACGCTGGCGCTGGAGGGGGTGCAATTTCATCCCGAGAGTATCCTGAGCGAACAGGGGCACCGGTTGCTGGAAAACTTCCTGAAGCGCTGATTTTATGTTTGCCAGTGTGTGATTTTTTATGCATATTTAATGATTATATTTTCAATTAAAGATGTGCGTAAAAAAGGGACGGTTAACCCATGGCAAATGAAAATTCAGCGATTACTCGCGCCACTTTTGATGATGTCATCCTGCCCGTTTATGCACCGGCGCAGTTTATCCCGGTGAAGGGGCAGGGCAGCAGGGTCTGGGACCAGCAGGGCAAAGAGTACGTTGACTTTGCCGGTGGTATTGCCGTCACGGCACTGGGACACTGCCACCCGGCTCTGGTGTCGGCGCTGAAGCAGCAGGGAGAGACTCTGTGGCATACCAGCAATGTGTTCACCAATGAACCGGCGCTGCGTCTGGGTCGTAAGATCATTGACGCGACCTTCGCTGAGCGGGTGATTTTCATGAACTCCGGCACCGAAGCCAATGAAACCGCCTTTAAGCTGGCGCGTTACTATGCTTCCACGCGCTACAGTCCGTACAAAACCAAAATTATCGCCTTCCATAATGCTTTCCACGGGCGTTCACTGTTTACCGTATCGGTCGGTGGACAGCCCAAGTATTCAGACGGCTTCGGCCCTAAACCTGCTGATATTATCCATGTGCCCTTTAACGATCTGCACGCCGTGAAAGCCGTCATGGATGACCACACCTGTACCGTGGTGGTCGAGCCGATTCAGGGAGAAGGGGGAGTCACCGCCGCCACGCCGGAGTTCCTGCAGGGGCTGCGTGACCTGTGCGATCACTATCAGGCGTTGCTGGTCTTTGATGAGGTACAGTGCGGTATGGGTCGCGTGGGCAAGCTGTTCAGCTATATGCACTACGGTGTGACGCCGGACATTCTGACCAGCGCCAAAGCGTTGGGCGGCGGTTTCCCGGTGAGCGCGATGCTGACGACCCAGGAGATTGCCTCTGCTTTCCACGTGGGCTCCCATGGCTCGACCTATGGCGGTAACCCGCTGGCATGCGCGGTGGCGGAAGCGGCCTTCGACATCATTAATACCCCACAAGTGCTGGGTGGCATTCAGAGCAAGCGTCAGCGTTTTGTCGACCATCTGCGTCAGATCAACGAGCAATTCAATATTTTCAGCGAAGTTCGCGGTATGGGGCTACTGATTGGTGCTGAGTTGAGTGAAGCATATAAAGGGCGCGCCCGGGATCTGCTGAACGCAGCAGCGGAGCAGGGCGTTATGGTGTTGAATGCCGGGCCGGACGTGGTTCGTCTGGCGCCGTCGCTGGTGGTGGAAGACGCCGACATCGATGAAGGCATGGCGCGTTTCGCCAAAGCGGTGCAGAAAATCGCCCTGGGATGATTATTTGTGGCTTTGCAGACGGCGGCGTAGCCAGGCGCCGTGGTGGGGGCGCTGATGCCAGGCCACGGAAGAGATGGTATGCATCGCATTCAGATGGCTGAGGATGCGATCCAGATGGCGCTCCATGGTGCTCATTGGGCCAATGGTGAGCGCCTCGGGGTCGTCCAGTACGTGAATGGCGCCGCTGTCGTCGGGGTTGTCCCAGGTCAGCCGTTGCTGGCAGCGCTGAATAGCGATTTCACAGGATTGCAGATAGCGTTGGGCCAGCGCTGGCGTCAGCATATTATGCTCGCGCGCCAGGATCGTCATGGCGTTAATATGCTCGACGATAAACTGGCTGTGGGTTACCCATAGCTTCATATCGGCCAGGTAACGGTTATTGAATGATGGCTCCTGCATTGCCTGATTTAGCGAGTTATAGAGCGCATTATGGGCCTGATTGACCCGCATTCGCTCCCAGGCCAGCGGGCCGGGCTGTGGATCGTCGCTCAGGATCTGGCGGATGGCCTGCTGGTCGCGCTCCAGCGCATCGTGGGCATTCTGTCGTAGCAGGCCGCTCTGCCACTGAGGCCACAGCCAGACCATGCCGCCAAAGGCGATCAGGCAACCGAGCAGCGTATCCACCAGTCGGGTCATAATAAACTGCTCACCGCTCAGCGAAAGCAGTTGCAGGCTGTAAACCGCAGTGATGGTAAATCCGACGGTCGCCAGCGCGTAATGTTTACGGATTATCAGGTAGCCAATCAGCGTTATCAGCAGCATTCCCGCCAGAATATAGCCCTGGGGTACGTTAAAGTGTAGCGCGCCCGCCGCAATTAACAGACCCGCGATAGTTCCCCCCGCCCGGTGCAGAATGCGTACCCGGGTGGCGCCATAGCCGTTCTGGGTGACAAACATGATGGTCATTAGTATCCACCAGGGTTTGGGCAGATTGAGCGCGGCGCCAAGCAGACTGGCGATGGCAAGCATGGTTCCAATGCGCGCTGCGCTACGCAGCGCCGAGGACTTCAGCGACAGATAGCTGCGCAGCGCCCGAAGCAGCGGAAGATGCTGTTGCCGGTCGGCCATCAGATCCCGAATATAGAGCGGGCGCTGGGTGCGCAGTAGTCGGGCGATACGGCTGAAGTGATAGTGGCAGAACTGCCCCACCGGGTTTTCCGGATGCTGGCGGGCAATCTTTTCCAGCGCGGAGATGGGTTTTTCCATGCTAAAGCGCCGGGGATAGCGGTGGTAGAGTATATCGTCGCTGACTACGCGCAGCCGGGCGGCCACGGTACGGGCCGCCCAGCGAATCACCGGTTCCGCGTGGCTCTGCTCTACCAGTTTCTGTACCTCTTCAGGCTGGTGAAGGCTGACGGAAATATGCTCCTGAAGATCCAGCGCCACCTGAAAGACGCGCAGCAGGCGCTTATAATCATTCTGGCGGCTGGTGGCAGATAGCATATGCAACTGCTGATAACAGAGGCTGATGAGATCCACCACCTTTTGCTGACGAATCAGCAGCGGCGGCAGCGCATTTTCCGGATCGGTATGCTGGGTCAGCAGGCTGTATTTGGCTTCGCAGTAGTCCGCCAGTTCGCGATAGAGCAGGCTCAGGGTCTCGCGTAGCGGCTGCTCACGCCACATCCAGAACCAGAACCAGTTAAAGGCGCCGTACCACAGGGTGCCGAGCGCATACAGCAGCATCGGCTGCCAGACCGGCATATTGCCGGCCAGCCCCAGAGTAAAGATCGCGGCGATAAGCGAAGCAGGCAACAGGCGGCCATGCAGGGCGCTGATTTCCGCCGTAACGCCCAGTAACAGCGCCATTCCGAAGAAGATGGCGGCCAGTGGCAGCTTTTCCATCAGCAGTAGCTGCACCATCAGGCTGCTAAAGGCGAACAGCGAGCCGCCGACGATCAGGCGTTTAAAGAAACGTTTATGGGGGGTATCCAGGCCCGCGATATTGCAACAGGCGGGAACCAGCGAGAAGAGCAGGCCCTGTTGCAGGCTACCGAATATTAGCCCGATAATCACCGGCAGCGACAGTACCAGGGTCTGACGCAGCGCGTAGTTAACTTCGGGGTGATAGATCAGTCGGCGCATTGGCACAGGGTAACGCGTCAGTGGCAAAGAGAAAAACGGCGCGTTGCCACAACACGCCGTTACAGACCGGGATTAACGGGTACCGAAGACGACGATGGTTTTCCCGTGTGCGGAGATCAGGTTTTGATCTTCCAGCATCTTCAGAATACGGCCAACGGTTTCGCGGGAACAGCCCACGATCTGCCCGATTTCCTGACGGGTGATTTTGATCTGCATTCCGTCCGGATGGGTCATTGCGTCCGGCTGTTTTGCCAGGTTCAGCAGAGTCTGTGCGATACGACCTGTCACATCCAGGAAGGCGAGATTGCCCACTTTCTCTGAGGTGACCTGCAGACGGCGGGCCATCTGCGAGGAAAGGCGCATCAGAATGTCCGGGTTTACCTGGATCAGCTGACGGAATTTCTTATAGGAGATTTCAGCGACTTCGCAGGCGGTTTTCGCCCGTACCCAGGCGCTACGCTCCTGGCCTTCTTCGAATAGCCCCAGTTCACCAATGAAATCCCCCTGATTCAGGTAAGAGAGGATCATCTCTTTCCCTTCCTCATCTTTGATAAGTACTGCGACAGAGCCCTTAACGATGTAATAGAGGGTTTCGGCTTTTTCACCCTGATGAATAAGTGTGCTCTTCGATGGATACTTATGAATGTGGCAATGAGACAAAAACCATTCGAGAGTCGGGTCTGTTTGCGGTTTGCCAAGCACCATGCGCGGTTATCCTCTGGTTATAAGCTGACGCCCGGAAGAATATGGGCCTCCGGGCGTATTGATCGTTTGTCCCCGCTCTTGGGGATCTGGCATGAGAAAAGCCTGTAAGCTACATAAATTTCACGTGAAATTTCATCCCGTACGCGCTTCGCCGCGCCGCGAGAGGGTATCCTCAGTGTTTTAGCATAGCTTTTTCCGGGTGTCTCCTATTGTCTCGTTTCAGCTTGACCCGGATCGCCTTCTGTTGCGACTTTCTTTGCGGCGGCTTACTCTGTGGGGAAGAATGGCTTGATGGGAGCGACAACATGCAGTCACGAGTAAAATGGGTTGAGGGCCTGACTTTCCTGGGTGAGTCCGCCTCCGGGCATCAGGTGCTGATGGACGGGAATTCCGGCGACAAGGCCCCCAGTCCGATGGAGATGGTGCTGATGGCGGTGGGAAGCTGTAGCGCCATCGATGTGGTCTCTATTCTGCAAAAGGGTCGCCACGGCGTGACCGACTGCGAGGTGAAGCTAACCTCGGAGCGTCGTGAAGAGGCGCCGCGCCTGTTCACTCATATCAATCTGCACTTTATCGTTACCGGCCAGGATCTGAAAGACAATGCGGTGTCGCGTGCGGTGGATTTGTCTGCCGAGAAATACTGCTCTGTGGCGCTGATGTTGGGTAAAGCGGTGAATATCACCCATTCATATGAGGTGGTGGAAGGCTGATGCTGGCTGGGGAGGGGAGACAGATTCCCCTCCCCAGCCAGGGATTAGGCTATCTTTTTACCTTCCATAATGCGCCGCACCAGCGGCGTCATAATCAGCTCCATCGCCAGTCCCATCTTGCCGCCCGGCACCACCAGCGTATTGATATGCGAGATAAACGAGCCCTGCAGCATCGCCAGCAGCCAGGGATAATCGACCTCCAGATCCCGGAAGTGGATCACCACAAAGCTTTCATCCAGCGACGGGATCTCTCTGGCGGCGAAGGGATTAGAGGTATCTACCGTCGGCACGCGCTGGAAGTTGATGTGGGTACGTGAGAACTGCGGGGTGATGTAGTTGATGTAGTCTTCCATCGAACGCACCACCGAATCCATCACGGCTTCACGGGAATGGCCGCGCTCGCTGGTGTCGCGCACCAGTTTCTGAATCCACTCCAGGTTGACGATGGGTACTACGCCGACCAGTAGATCCACATGCTGCGCCACATCGTGCTGCGAGGTGACCACGCCGCCGTGCAGCCCTTCGTAGAACAGCACGTCCGTAGGTTCTGGTAGCGGCTGCCAGGGAGTAAAGGTGCCTGGCACCTGATCCCAGGGCACTGCTTCATCGTAGGTATGTAGATATTTGCGGGACTTTCCCGTACCGCTATGACCATATTCGGTAAAGGTATTTTCCAGCAGACCAAAGTCATTGGCGTCCGGGCCGAAATAGCTGATATGGCGCCCTAAATCCCGGGCCTTGCGAATCTCCATATCCATTTCCGGGCGGGTATAGCGGTGGAAACTGTCACCTTCGAGCTCGGCGGCTCTGAGCCCAAGTTCGGCGAAAATCTTACGAAATGCGATGCTGGTGGTGGTGGTTCCCGCACCGCTGGAACCGGTGACGGCGATAATCGGATGCCTGGTGGACATAGCTGAGCAACTCCTTGAGTACAGGGGTGTAGCCACTGAAACACGGCGAATTGTTTGGTAAACCAGATATTAGCCGCGGAATTGCGAGCGCGGCATGATGTTGACCGTTTCATGAAGTTCCGACCATACCACAACGGCTTCGCCGGTTTGTAGCTGATGCTTTACATCCGCCACTTTTTGTTCGAGCGAACGCTCATGTTCACCGTAATCGGTGCCTTCGCGCAACACAAAGGCTTCTATCAGACTATCCAGCGTTTCCGCCGATATCTGCTGCCAGGGAATAATCATTTATCCATCCAGGAATTGACTTAACCAGTCGGGAATACGTTTTTCCAGCCACATTTCCGGGTGTCGTAGTGTTCCCCCCACGAAGCCGACGTGGCCACCGTGCTCGGTCAGCTGATACTCAATGTTGGGGGGCAGATGGTCGAGATCCGGAATGACCTGGTGATCCATAAAGGGATCGTCTTTCGCGTGGATAATCAGCGTCGGTCGGGCTATTTGCGGCAGCATTGGCAGTGCGCTACAGCGTCGGTAGTAGTCCAGGGCATCACGAAAACCGTGGATTTTCGAGGTAATCAGATCGTCGAACTCCCGGATGCGGCGAATGCGTTTCAGGCGGGCTCTGTCGATGGGCAGGGTTCCGGGCCAGGCCTTGAGTTTTCGCCCGGCGTTAGCCTTCAGCAGATTCAGCAGATAGCGCTGGTAGAAACGGGAAAACCCTTTTTCCATATGGTAGCAGCAGGGCTCCAGCATCAGCGGCGCCGACACCACGACGCCAGCCGCCAGCGAACAGGCTTTTTCCTGTTGGGCCATCAGGCAGGCCAGCATATTACCGCCCAGCGAAAATCCCACCGCGGCGGTCGGACGAGCGCCGTAGCGCCGGCGCAGCCAGTCCAGGAAGTAGCTGGCATCGTTAGTTTCGCCGGAGTGATAGATGCGGTTCATGCGGTTTGGTTCGCCGCTACAGCCGCGAAAGTGCATCACCACGCCCAGCCAGCCGCGCTGTTTTGCCGCATTCATCAACCCGTGAGCGTATGGGCTGTGCAGGCTGCCCTCCAGGCCGTGAAACACCACCAGGCGCGGCTTATGCTGTGCTTTTGACGGGTGTTCGCTCCAGGCGAGGTCGATAAAATCGCCGTCCGGCGTATCGATTCTTTGCCACCAGGGGGTAAAGCGCAGCCGACGGCGTATCAGGCGCGGCAGCATGGTTTGCATATGCGGATTGCGTGCGCCGATCATTGGGCGGAAAAGCTGCGTCTCGTCACTATTGGCGGAGAGTTCTGCAGGGGTAATTTCTGCCATGGTACAGAGTAATTTTAGTTAATTAATCCGCCATCATACCGGTAAATCCGTAGATTGTTGATGCTTTTTTTGGTCTGTTTAATTCGTCTCAAAGAGGGGGACCCACAGTTAAGGAATGCTTATTAAATCAATCCTGTGAGGAATACGTCATAATGAATCAGAATAAGAATGCCCGTGCTGAAATGTTTTATCTACGGAGGTATTCAGTCCATGTTAAGGCGATTGCCGTTGCGGTTAATACTGAAAACTATTCTGGTGAGCACATCCTGAATGTGCTGGTTTCTCTTTTACGTCAATCGGTTATTGGTGAAGTATTCGAATACCCCTAGCATTTTTAAGTATATCAGGCGAAGCGTTTTATTCCCTTCACTGACGGCATTTATATTCCGTCCAAATCTGTCGCCCATGGTCAGTTGATCCCACAACATGTTATTTCCCATGGGAATCATCAGGAAATAAGCAAAGAGCTCGACCTGATCGTGCCTGTGTCGTGAGGGAGAAAACGAGATTATTGATGTAGCCGATGCGGGCCCGCCAGTTGCTGTGGGCCCGAAAGGGGTTACAGGAAGCCGTCTGTTTTTAGCAGCTTTTCCAGAGTACTGACTTCGGTGTTCAGTTCCGTTTCGTCGTTTTCCAGCAACTGGGCGTGCTTCTGGCGGAAAGCGGAACGTAGCGCTTTCAATATTTCCACGCTGCGGGCCGTGACCTGATGTTCATTCCCATGTCCGGCAAGCTGACTGGACAGGTTCTGGCTTTTGGTGATGATCTCCTCGACTGACGGCAGATAGCGGTTCAGGAAATCCTGGCCGGGCTGCATATCCCGCGGGTCGGTCAGCATGCAGTGCTGGATAAGCCGCGCATACTTAATAATGCCTTTAAGTTCGCTGTGAACAGCGCCTTCCAGATTTTCCAGACTCTCCAGGCGGGCTATTTCCGTTTCAAACGGCGCCAGTTCCGGTTCGTCCTCGCTGTTATCAGGCTCCTTGTCTTCGTCAAACGCTTCCTCTTCGTCGTCTTCATCCTCTTCTTGCGCGGCTTGCCGCTCCTGGATAAACCGCGGATACCAGTACTTACAGTAAGTGACGAAAAGGGCAATAATCGCACCAGTATAGAAGGGGCTGTTGAGAAGCGTATAGGCTTCTATATAACTACCGATAACGAAGCTCCACAGCGCCATATACCAGTAATGGATGCCGCGCCATTTTCCCAGACTGTTCAGCAGATACACCAGCAGCGCCATACTGCCAGCCCAGAACGGGAGCGCCAGAATATCGCCAGTGGGGATCCAGAGCAGACCGGCGGCTATTCCCATCGCAAGAGCCCTACGGTCAAAAAGCAGAGTCCGGAACAGAATCGTGAATCCTGCCCAGCAGAATACCAGGATGGCGCCATCAAGGGAGCCCTCATCTTCCGGGAGCGGGGGATGGAGTTCCGTAGCCAGTGGCTGGAAGTTATTCATGAATCCTCTTGCCAGGACGAACAGCAAAAATACAAGCGTAGCGCGTTTCCAGCGTTTATCGGTCAACCTTTCGGCAAGGCGTTGCTCAAGACTGCTCATGTTATGCCTGCTCTACTTTTCCCGCGCCGCCGTTGGCGATATTCGCAAGGCGAAGGCGCAGGTCGTTTTCCATGGATGACAGCTCTTTTTCCACTTCGCTGCGACGCTTGCGGGCGTCGCTGGCGATATTGACCGACTCTTCAATAGTGTTCAGCAGACGGGACTGCACATCACGCAGGGTTTCGATATCCACTACCGACCGCTCCACTTCGCGGGCGGTTTCCAGAGTGCCGGTCTGCAGCAGCTCTGCATTGCGACGCAGCATCTCGTTGGTGGTATCTGAAACCTCTTTCTGCAGCTTTGTGGCCTGACGCTGTGAATGCAGCGACAGCGCCAGCACAATCTGGCTTTTCCAGATGGGAATGGTGGACAGAATGCTGCTCTGTATTTTTTCCGCCAGCGCCTGGCTGTTCCCCTGCATCAGGCGAATCTGCGGTGCAGTTTGTATCGCAATGGTGCGTGACAGCATCAGGTCATGCAGGCGGCGCTCAAAGCGCTGCATCCCGTCAATCATATCCCGGACAACCTGGGCATTCATGGGGTTATCGGAAAGCTGCGCCTGGGCCTGAGGCAGATCGTGTTGCTGGAGCTGCTCCAGCTTGCGCTTACCGGCGATGATATGCAGGTTGATCTGCTGGAAGAAGTCGCGGTTGCGGGTAAACAATTGCTCCAGCGTAGAGATATTGCGGAGTAGATCGACCATCGCTTCATCCAGCTTACGGGTAATACCTTCCACCTGCTGCGCCAGCGTTTGATACTCCATGAGCGAGCGTTCGACGCGGTTAAACAGCTTGCCGATCAAGGGGATCGAGGCCAGCATGCCGGGCTTTTTGTCGAAGGCGGTCAGATCGACGGACTTTACCTTACCCAACATGTCGGTCAGTTGTTCACCTATAGCGCCGGCATCTTTGGCGCGCACTTGCTCCATCAGGGCGTCGGAAAAGCGTGAAATGCCATTCATGGTTTTGGCGCCGTAAGACAGGGAAAGCACCGGATCGTTAATATCTATCTGCTCGATGAGTTGCTGAACTTCCTGCTGTTGTTCCTGGGTTAGCCGCTCATCAGAAGGGAGCGCGTCGGTAATATCCAGGGGGGCCTGAGAGGCGGAAACGGTGACTGAGGTGCTTTCCGTCATTAATGCATTCCTTAAATAAGAGAACAGTCCGTCTGCAGCAAAATGACGTGAGGCTGGCCACGGAAACAATGGGCGTAATGGTACTTCACGCGCAGAGGCGAGCCAACAAGGCCATGAGAAATATATGGACTCCAGGGGCGGTATTTTCTTTATATTCCTTTAAGAAATAAAAGATAATTTTTTATTTCTTTTTATAGTCTTCGCGTCCGGATACAACTGTCGCTAACAGAGAGTGAATAACGGAGCGAATGATGGCGGGCAGATTTCCTTTATTTCGGGCAGCGACGCTGCTGGCACTGGTGCTGACGGCAGGAGCTGCCCAGGCGGTAGAGGTGACCGTAGCGTATCAGACCTCGGCGGAACCGGCCAAAGTGGCTCAGGCAGAGAATCGCTTTGCGAAGCAGTCCGGAGCAGAGGTTGACTGGCGTAAGTTCGACAGCGGTGCCGGCGTGCTGCGGGCGATGGCCTCTGGAGATGTGCAAATCGGCAATATTGGCTCCAGCCCCCTGGCGGTAGCCGCCAGCCAGCGTCTGCCGGTTGAAGTTTTCCTTGTTGCGTCGCAGCTCGGCAGTTCGGAAGCGCTGGTGGTGAACCAGAAAATCCGCTCGCCGCAGGATCTTATCGGTAAACGTATTGCCGTGCCTTTTATCTCCACGGCTCATTACAGCCTGCTATCGGCGTTACAGCACTGGGGCATTCGTCCCGATCAACTGACTATTGTCAATCTGCAGCCGCCTGCTATTGCCGCGGCATGGCAGCGCGGCGATATCGACGGTGCTTATGTCTGGGCTCCGGTGGTTAACGCCATGGCGAAACAGGGCCGGGTGCTGACCGATTCCGGGCAGGTAGGGCAGTGGGGAAAACCGACGCTGGATGTCTGGGTGGTACGCAAGGATTTCGCCGAAGCGCATCCGGAAGTTGTTACCGCGTTTGCAGCCAGCGCGCTGACCGCTCAGGGGGAATACCTGAAGGCGCCAGATGCCTGGCTGAAAGATAAGGAGCACCTCAGCGTTCTGTCGCGTCTGAGCGGCGTGCCGCAGGAACAGATTCCGGGACTGGTTAAGGGAAATCGCTATCTGCCGGTGGCGCAGCAAATAGAGCAGCTCGCTCAGGGCGGACCGGTGGCGCATACGATTCACGATACCGCGCAATTCCTGAAACAGCAGGGCAAGGTTGCCCGGGTTAGTGACGATTACAGCGACTGGGTGACCGATCGCTTTGTGAAACAGGTTCAACCCTAAGGAGGGCATATGCTGAAGGTCAGTCATCTCAGCGCCGGTTACCAGGGGCATCAGGTACTGCGCGATATTTCGTTGCAGATAGACAGCGGCTCTCTGGTGGTGGTACTTGGCCCTTCGGGTTGCGGTAAAACCACGCTGCTCAACCTGATTGCCGGATTTACGGCGCCTTCCTCGGGGAAGATTACCCATGATGGTCAGCTGGTGACCGGGCCGGGGGCCGATCGCGGCGTGGTATTTCAGAATGAAGGGCTACTGCCGTGGCGCAACGTGCTGGATAACGTGAGCTTTGGCCTGCAACTGGCCGGGGTGGAGCAGCCCCGACGGCATGATATAGCGCAGCGCATGCTTCGGCGTGTGGGGCTGGAAGGCTATGAGCGGCACTTTATCTGGCAACTGTCTGGCGGTATGCGCCAGCGGGTGGGGATTGCCAGAGCCCTGGCGGCGGACCCGCGCCTGCTGTTGCTGGATGAGCCCTTTGGCGCGCTGGATGCCTTCACCCGCGAGCAGATGCAGGAGCTGCTGCTGACCATCTGGCGCGATACCGGCAAGCAGATTCTGCTGATTACCCACGATATTGAAGAGGCGGTTCTGCTGGCCAGCGAGCTACTGATTCTGTCGCCGGGGCCTGGCAGGGTTGTGGATCGCCTGAACCTCGACTTCGGGCGTCGCTACGTGGAGGGCGAATCCTGCCGCAGCATTAAGTCGGATCCTGAATTCATCCGCTACCGCGAGTATGTATTGGGCAGCGTTTTTCACCAGCGGGAGGCCCTGCTATGAGCCTGCATGCCACGTTAAAAGCCGCAACCCGTCCAGGAACGCGCTACCGGTGGCGGATACCGGGGCGACTCTGGCTGAGCGCCGCTACGCTGTTGACCGTACTGGCAGTTTGGTGGCTGGTGACAACGCTGGAGCTTATCGATCCGCTGTTTCTGCCTGCGCCGCAGCAGGTACTGCATCAACTTATGGTTATTGGCGGATCTCAGGGCTTTATGGATGCCACGCTGTGGCAGCATCTGGCGGCCAGTCTGGGGCGCATTCTGGTGGCGCTGCTGGCGGCGGCGGTTATCGGCGTTCCCGTCGGTATTGCGATGGGGTTGAACGATAAAGTCCGTGCGGTGTTCGATCCGCTCATTGAACTGTACCGGCCAGTTCCGCCGCTGGCCTGGCTGCCGCTGATGGTGATCTGGTTCGGCATTGGTGAAACACCGAAGATTCTGCTGATTTATCTGGCGATTTTCGCCCCCGTCACGCTTTCCGCCGTGGCGGGAGTTCGCAGCGTCGATCCGGTGCGAGTGCGCGCCGCGCAGTCGTTGGGCGCCAGCCGCTGGCAGGTGTTGCGCTATGTGATTCTGCCCGGGGCGCTACCGGAAATTTTAACCGGCCTGCGTATCGGGCTGGGCGTTGGCTGGTCCACGCTGGTCGCGGCTGAGCTGATCGCCGCCACCCGTGGTCTGGGGTTTATGGTGCAGTCCGCCGGTGAGTTTATGGCGACCGATGTGGTGCTGGCCGGTATTGGCGTGATTGCGATAATCGCATTTGGTCTGGAGCTGGGGTTGCGCATACTGACGCGGCGGCTGACTCCCTGGCATGGAGTACAACGATGAACGAACGTCTGAGCATTACCCCGCTGGGGCCCGCTATTGGGGCTCTGGTTGATAATCTGTCGCTGGCAAAACCGTTGAGCGATGTGCAGTTTGAGCAGCTTTATCACGCGCTGATGAAGCACCAGGTACTGTTTTTCCGCAATCAGCCGATTGTGCCGACGCAGCAGCGCGACCTGGCACGGCGCTTTGGCGATCTACATATTCACCCGGTCTATCCTCACGCTCGTGAGGCTGATGAGATTATCGTGCTGGATACCCATAACGATAATCCGCCGGATAACGATAACTGGCATACCGACGTGACCTTTATCGAAAACCCGCCGCTGGGCGCTATTCTGGCGGCGAAGCAGTTGCCCGCCAGCGGTGGCGATACCCTGTGGGCTAGCGGTATCGCGGCTTATGAAGCGCTTTCCGCGCCGCTGAAACAGCTGTTGTGCGGGCTGCGGGCGGAGCACGACTTCACCAAATCCTTTCCGGAGTACCGGCACCGAGACAGCAAGGAGAGTCATGAACGCTGGAAGCGGGCGGTGGAGAATAACCCGCCGTTGCTACATCCGGTAGTGCGTACCCATCCGGTCAGCGGACGTCAGGCGTTGTTCGTTAATGAAGGATTCACCACCCGAATTGTCGATCTGGCGCCCAAAGAGAGCGACGCGCTACTGGGCTTTCTGTTTGCCCATATCACGAAGCCAGAATTTCAGGTGCGCTGGCGCTGGCAGGAAAATGATGTCGCTATCTGGGACAATCGGGTAACGCAGCATTACGCCAACGCCGACTACCTGCCTCAGCGGCGGGTGATGCATCGGGCGACGATACTGGGCGATAAGCCTTTTTATCGGGGGTAATGGCTGTGCGTGGCTGTGACGGCGTTGCTGCGTCGCCTCGGGATACTCACATACTATTTGTATGCTCCGTTCCCTCGGCTCCTTGCGCCTTGTCTCGCCGACGCACAGCCATGGTCCGGGCGTTACTGCTCCTCGAATACCTGAGTCAGTTGCTCCAGCTGTTCCTGCGCTTCCAGCCAGGCCATTTCCGTCTCTTCCAGAGCGGATTTAGCCTGGCTCTGGGCCTGCAGGCATTCGGTTAGCTCGGCTTTACGATCGGGATCGTACAGCCCCTGGTCCGACAGCTTCTCCTCGGCTGCCGCCAGCGTATCGCCCAGTTTTTCCATCTGCTTCTCAAGAGTCGCTATCCGTTTACGCAGCGGTTGGGTCTGGTTGCGGAATTCCGCTTCGCGCCGCTTCTGATCTTTACGCGCCTGGGCGCTGTTGGTGCTATCCGGCTTTGCTGCCGTATCCTGGCGACTCTCCTGCTTCTGCTGGTCACTCAACCACTGCTGGTAGTCGTCAAGATCGCCGTCGAAGGGTTCTACCAGCCCGTCATGCACCAGATAGAGGTCGTCGGTGGTGGAGCGCAGCAGGTGCCTGTCGTGCGAAACCACCACCAGCGCGCCGTCAAAGCCGATCAGGGCTTCGGTGAGCGCCTGACGCATATCGAGATCCAGGTGGTTGGTCGGTTCGTCCAGCAGCAGCAGGTTGGGGCGCTGCCAGACGATGAGCGCCAGCACCAACCGGGCCTTTTCGCCGCCGGAAAAGTGCTGCGTGGGAGCGCTGACCTTATCGCCGCGGAAGTCGAAACCGCCCAGATAGTCGCGCAGCGCCTGTTCGGTCTCTTTTGGTGCCAGACGCGCCATGTGCTGGAGCGGAGACTCATCGGCACGCAGAAACTCCAGCTGATGCTGGGCGAAATAGCCCAGCTTAATGCCTTTGGCTAACGCCACTTCGCCGTTAAGCGGCGCCAGTTCGTCCGCCAGCAGCTTGATCAGCGTGGATTTACCGGCGCCGTTACGCCCCAGCAGACCGATGCGTGAACCCGGAACCAGGTTGAGCTTAATCGACTTCAGCACGACTTTATCGCCATAACCGGCGCTGACGTGTTCCATCTTCAGCAGTGGATTCGGCAGGCTTTCCGGCGCCCGGAAGCTAAAGTGGAACGGGTTATCGACGTGGGCCGGGGCGATGAGCTCCATGCGTTCCAGCATCTTAATACGGCTCTGGGCCTGTTTGGCCTTGGTCGCTTTGGCGCGGAAACGATCGATATAGCTTTGCAGATGCGCGACCTTCAGTTGCTGGCTTTCGTAAGTCGCCTGCTGCTGGGCCAGACGCGTAGCGCGCTGGCGCTCGAAGTTGCTGTAATTGCCGGTGTATTCGAACAGCTGTTGCTGCTCGATATGAATAATTTTGTCCACGATGGGATCGAGAAAGTCGCGATCGTGAGAGATCAAAATCAGCGTTCCCTGATAGCTTTTCAGCCATTTTTCCAGCCAGATCACCGCATCCAGATCCAGGTGGTTGGTGGGTTCGTCAAGCAACAGCAGATCGGAACGGCAGATCAGCGCCTGGGCCAGGTTAAGACGCATACGCCAGCCCCCGGAAAAGTCGCTGACCGGGCGCTCCAACTGGGCGTTGCTGAAGCCCAGTCCGTGCAACAGACTGGCGGCGCGGGCGTGGATGGTCCAGGCGTCGATGGCGTCGAGCTTGCCGTGGAGCGTGGCGATGGCGTGGCCGTCGTTTTTCTCGTTGGCGCTGGCAAGCTGCTGTTCGAGCTGGCGATATTCGCGATCGCCATCGATAACATACTCGATGGCCGGCATGGCGAGCGCCGGAGTTTCCTGATTCACCCAGGCGAGCTGCCAGTTGCCGGGGAAGGTGGCGCTGCCGCCGTCGGCGGCGATCTCATGTTTCAGCAGTGCCAGCAGCGTCGATTTGCCACAGCCGTTCTTGCCCACCAGCCCTGCTTTTTGACCGGGGTTGATGGTGGCGGTCGCGTTATCCAGCAAAAGCTGAGCGCCGCGGCGGATCTGGAGAGATGAGAAAACAATCATAAGGCGCCGTATGTTCAGAGTATGTTAAATTGTCGTGACGAAGGCGTAGCATGGTGGTATGCCCGCCCGGGCTGCATGGTAGCCCAAAACAGAATCGAAGACGACGCCCTGGAGGGTAATGATGTCGCAGCCGCCTAAAGTTTTGCTGCTGTATGCCCATCCGGAATCCCAGGACTCGGTAGCCAACCGGGTTTTGCTCCAACCGGCTCGGCAGTTAAGCAATGTCACCGTGCACGACCTTTACGCGCACTACCCGGACTTTTTTATTGATATCCGCCATGAGCAGGAGCTGCTTGAGCAGCATGAGATCGTGGTGTTTCAGCATCCCCTCTATACCTACAGCTGCCCGGCGCTACTGAAAGAGTGGCTGGATCGCGTGTTGAGTCGCGGTTTTGCCAGTGGCCCGGGCGGTGATGTGCTGGCCGGAAAGTACTGGCGTAACGTGATTACTACCGGTGAGCCGCAGGCGGCATGGCGCCGTGACGGCCTGAATCACTACACCCTGAATGAGGTGCTGCGCCCTTTTGAGTTGACCGCCGCCATGTGCCGGATGCACTGGATGAATCCGATGATTATTTACCAGGCTCGCCGCCAGTCCGCCACCGCGCTGGCTCACTACGCCAGCGCTTACGGCGAATGGCTGGCCGAGCCGCTGCCGCCGGGAGGACACTGATGGAAGGAAGTGATTTACTGCTGGCGGGGCTGCTGTTTCTGTTTGCCGCCGTGGTGGCGGTGCCGATCGCTGCCCGGTTGGGCATTGGCGCCGTGCTGGGCTACCTGCTGGCGGGGATCGCCATTGGCCCTTGGGGGCTGGCGTTTATCAGCGATGTCGACGAAATTCTGCACTTCTCCGAACTGGGCGTGGTGTTCCTGATGTTTATCATCGGACTGGAGCTCAATCCGTCCCGGCTCTGGCAACTGCGGCGCCCGATTTTCGGCGTCGGTACCGGTCAGGTGCTGATTAGCGCCGGGGTGCTGGCGGGGCTGCTGATGCTGACCAATTTCAGCTGGCAGGCCGCGCTGGTCGGCGGTATCGGGCTGGCGATGTCGTCAACGGCAATGGCGCTGCAGCTGATGCGCGATAAGGGGATGAATCGCAGCGAATCCGGGCAACTGGGCTTTTCGGTACTGCTGTTTCAGGATTTGGCTGTCATTCCGGCGCTGGCGTTGGTGCCACTGCTGGCGGGCAATGGCGACGATCATCCGGACTGGATCCGTATTGGTCTGAAGGTACTGGCCTTTGCCGGTATGCTGCTGTTTGGTCGCTATCTGCTGCGCCCGGTGTTCCGCTTTATTGCTGGCTCCGGCGTGCGCGAGGTGTTTACCGCGGCGGCGCTGCTACTGGTGCTGGGTTCTGCGCTGTTTATGGATGCGCTGGGCTTCTCGATGGCGCTGGGCACCTTTATTGCCGGGGTACTGCTGGCGGAAAGCGAATACCGACACGAGCTTGAGATTGCGATTGAGCCCTTTAAGGGGCTGCTGCTGGGGCTGTTTTTCATCTCGGTTGGGATGGCGCTGAACCTGGGCGTGCTCTACACCCATCTGCTGTGGGTGGCGGTCAGCGTACTGGTGCTGGTGGCGGTGAAAGTGTTAGTGCTTTGGGGGCTGGCTCGCCTGCATGGCCTGCGCGCCGACGAGCGGCTTCAGTTTGCGGGCGTACTGAGTCAGGGCGGTGAGTTCGCCTTCGTGCTGTTTTCCGCCGCTTCTGCCCAGAAGCTGTTCGATAGCGATCAGATGGCGCTACTGCTGGTGACGGTCACGCTGTCGATGATGACTACGCCGCTGCTGATGAAGCTTATCGACAAACTGCTGGCCCGACGAATCAACAGTACGGAAGAGAGTAATGAAAAGCCCTGGGTGGAAGACGATCAGCCGGAGGTGATTGTGGTGGGCTTCGGCCGCTTCGGTCAGGTGATTGGCCGTTTGCTGATGGCCAATAAGAAGCGTATTACGGTGCTGGAGCGTGATATCGCCGCAGTCAATCTGATGCGTAAATATGGCTACAAGGTGTATTACGGCGATGCCGCGGAGCTGGAACTGTTGCGTTCGGCAGGCGCGGATCGTGCCCGCTCGATAGTCATCACCTGCAATGAGCCGGAAGATACGATGAAGATCGTCCATCTGTGCCAGCATCATTTCCCCCACCTGGCGATTCTGGCCCGGGCAAGGGGCAGGGTAGAGGCCCATGAGTTATTGCAGGCCGGGGTCAGTCTGTTCAGTCGTGAAACCTTCTCCAGTGCTCTGGAGCTGGGGCGCAAGGCGCTGATGTCGCTGGGGATGCATCCTCATCAGGCGTTACGTGCCCAGCATCACTTCCGTCGTCTGGATATGAGCATGCTGCGCGAGCTGATGCCGCTTCACAGCGACAATGCGCAAATTTCCCGGGTGCGTGAAGCCCGGCGCGAGCTGGAAGAGATTTTTGAGCGAGAGATGCAGCAGGAGCGACGTCAGATCAACGGCTGGGATGAGTTCGAATAGAGGACTGAGTAATGACAGTGCGTAAAAGATTTATCGCCGGTGCAGTGTGTCCACACTGTCAGGCGCAGGATTCCATGGCGATGTGGCGCGAAAACGGCGTAGATATTGTTGAGTGCGTGAAGTGCGGTCACCAGATGCGTGAAGCCGATAAAGAGGCGCGCGGTAGCGTGCGCGATCGTGAACAGGTTATCGGGATTTTCCATCCGGACTAGCGAGATGCGGCAGGTTTTTTTAAGCTAAGGGGTACAGCGGCGTCGATTTCCGCTACAATCGGCGCCCGTCACTTTCTCACGCTCAGGAGATATCATGAAAGTAGCAAAAGACCTGGTGGTCAGTCTGGCCTATCAGGTACGTACAGAAGACGGTGTAATGGTTGATGAGTCTCCGGTGAGTGCGCCGCTGGACTATCTGCACGGTCACGGCTCCCTGATTTCAGGCCTGGAAAAAGCACTGGATGGCCGCAGCGTTGGCGATAAATTCGACGTTAGCGTTGGCGCCAACGATGCCTACGGTCAGTACGACGAAAACCTGGTTCAGCGCGTACCGAAAGACGTCTTCATGGGCGTTGATGAGCTGCAGGTGGGGATGCGTTTCCTTGCTGAAACCGATCAGGGTCCGGTACCGGTAGAAATTACCGAAGTCGGCGATGACTACGTTGTGGTTGACGGTAACCACATGCTGGCGGGTCAGAACCTGAACTTTAACGTTGAAGTGGTGGCGATTCGTGAAGCGACGGCGGAAGAGCTGGCTCACGGCCACGTTCACGGCGAGCACGACCATCATCACGGTGAAGGCGACGGCTGCTGCGGCGGTCACGGCCACGACCACGAGCATGGCAAAGGCGGTTGCGGTAACGGCGGTTGCGGTTGCCACTAAGCGCGCTATAAATGCAAAAAAAGCTTCCATCCGGAAGCTTTTTTTATGTCTGTATTTCAGTAGTGCGGCGGTGGCGTTTCTTCTGACTGGTGTGCGACCAGCGACTCCTGGCTGGACTTGATCTTCTCTACCAGTATTTTCAGATGTTCGCGTAGCCTGGCCATTTCCAGCTCATGGGCGGTGACCGTCTGGTTCAGTTCTTCGATGGTCAGCTCCTGGAATGCCAGGCGGCTTTCCAGTTCGGCCAGGCGCTGTTCGGTCGATTTGTCGTGCATGATTCCTCCTGGGATTTGCCGCAGCCCCTGTACGGCTCCGGGATTTTACTGGAATTCCCCGGGTCTGACAGTGGCTTATTGCCGTTGAGGAAACTTATTTAAACAAAAATAGTCTTAACTTGACTCGGGATCAGACCGGGTGAGATTGTGTTGCTTTTCTCACAGACGGTATAGTACACAATTCGGTTCATACAAACCCGGGGCGAGAGACTTCGGGCTGGAGATAATGGATGAAATCACTGTTTAAAGTAACGCTGCTTGCGACCACGATGGCTGTGGCGCTGAATGCACCGCTGGCGTCCGCTGCTGATGCAGCTAAACCGGCTGCCGCTGCGAGCGACAGCAAAGCGAATTTCAAAAATGACGATCAGAAATCCGCTTATGCCCTGGGTGCATCTCTGGGCAGCTACATGGAAAACTCACTGAAAGAGCAGGAAAAACTGGGGATTAAACTGGATAAAGACCAGCTGATTTCCGGTGTTCAGGATGCTTTTGCTGATAAGAGCAAGCTTTCCGATGAGGAAATTCAGAAAACGCTCCAGGCGTTTGAAACCCGTGTGAAGACCGCCGCTCAGGAACGTATGGAAAAAGAAGCGACGGAAAACGAAACCAAAGGTAAGAAGTTCCGTACCGACTTCGCTGCCGAGAAAGGTGTGAAAAACACCAAGAGCGGTCTGCTGTATAAAGTAGAGAAAGAGGGTAGCGGCGACGCACCGAAAGACAGCGATACCGTGGTGGTGAACTACAAAGGTACGCTTATCGACGGTAAAGAGTTCGATAACTCCTACACCCGCGGCGAGCCGCTCTCTTTCCGTCTGGACGGCGTTATTCCAGGCTGGACCGAAGGTCTGAAGCACATTAAGAAAGGCGGCAAGATCAAACTGGTTATCCCGCCGGGTCTGGCTTATGGTAAGGCTGGCGTTCCGGGGATTCCGGCGAACTCCACCCTGGTGTTCGACGTTGAGCTGCTGGATATTAAACCGGCACCGAAAGAAGACGCTAAAGCTGATGCCGATAAGGCTAAGCAGGAAGCAGGAAAGAAACAGTAATCCGCTTCAGTTTAAGCGCCGCCCTTCGGGGCGGCGTTTTTATTTGGAATTAAAACTGGAAAGCGCTGGCTGGGCTGTATTACCTTAAGCTTCACACGTTATATAACGAGCCTGCATCTGCGTAATGGCAACAGGCTGCCGTAAAGGAGTGATTTTCTTCATGTCCAGGTCGCTTTTAACCAATGAAACCAGTGAACTTGATTTACTGGATCAGCGTCCCTTTGTTCAGACCGACTTCGATATTCTAAAATCCTACGAAGCGGTAGTGGATGGCCTGGCAATGTTAATTGGCCCCCACTGTGAAATCGTTTTGCACTCATTACAGGATCTGAAATGTTCGGCAATTCGTATCGCCAACGGGGAACATACCGGGCGTAAGATTGGGTCTCCCATTACTGACCTGGCGCTGCGCATGCTGCACGATATGACCGGTGCCGACAGCAGCGTATCAAAGTGCTATTTCACCCGCGCCAAAAGCGGGGTTCTGATGAAGTCGGTGACCATTGCTATCCGTAATCGGGAACAGCGGGTGATTGGTCTGTTATGCATCAATATGAATCTCGATGTGCCGTTCTCGCAGATTATGAGCACCTTCATTCCGCCGGAAAGTCAGGAGGAAGTTCCCTCTTCGGTTAACTTCGCTTCATCCGTGGACGATCTGGTGACCCAGACACTGGAGTTTACGATTGAAGAGGTTAATGCCGACCGTAGCGTTTCCAATAACGCCAAGAATCGTCAGATTGTCCTGAATCTTTATGAAAAAGGGATCTTTGATATTAAAGATGCCATTAACCAGGTTGCGGATCGTCTGAATATTTCCAAGCACACCGTCTATCTCTATATCCGCCAGTTTAAAAGCGGTGATTTCCAGGGGCAGGAGAAGTAATGCATTTTGCCCTGACGGTGACCGGCCCCGCCTATGGTACTCAGCAGGCCAGCAGCGCGTTGCAGTTTGCCAGGGCGCTGATTGCCGAAGGCCATCAACTGGAGCGTGTGTTTTTCTATCGTGAAGGCGTTTATAACGCCAATCAGCTAACTGCCCCGGCCAACGATGAGTTTGATATCGTGCGCGCCTGGCAGGCGCTAAATGAAGACCATGGCGTTCAGCTTCATATCTGTGTGGCGGCCGCACTGCGTCGCGGTGTGGTAGATGAGACAGAAGCACAGCGCCTGGGGCTTAACGCCGCCAATATGCAGTCCGGCTTTACGTTAAGTGGCCTGGGACAGCTTGCCGAAGCGGCGCTGACCTGCGAGCGGATGGTGCAGTTCTGATGAAACGTATTGCCTTTGTTTTTAGCCGGGCTCCCCATGGCTCTGCTGCTGGCCGTGAAGGGCTGGATGCACTGTTGGCGACTTCGGCGTTGAGCGATGAGATCGGCGTGTTCTTTCTGAGCGATGGCGTACTGCAACTGCTGCCTGACCAGCAGCCCCAGAAAATCCTGGCGCGCGACTACATCGCCACCTTCGGCGTTCTGGAACTCTATGATATCGATCAGTGCTGGATATGCAGCGCCTCGATGCGTGAGCGCGGTCTGGAGCCGGGTTGTCCGCTGGTGATGGAGGCCGCGCCGCTGGAGCCGGATGCCTTACGCGCCCGGCTGGATGAGTACGACGTTATTTTCACTTTCTGAGGCCTTCATGCTGTTTACGCTCAGTCACTCCCCATTCCATTGCGATCTCGCCGCTCTGTTGCGCACGACCCGCGCCGGCGACGATCTGCTGCTGCTGCAGGATGGGGTTATCGCCGCGCTGGAAGGCGGGGCGGCCCTTGGGTTATTGCGTTCCGCCCCCATATCAGTCTACGCCTTGCAGGAAGATGTCGAAGCGCGCGGGCTTTCTGCGCAAATTTCGACCGAAATTGAGCGCGTAAGCTATACTGACTTCGTCAGACTAGCGGTAAACCAGCGTAGCCAGATGGCCTGGTAAGCTGCGTTCCGCTGTATATTTCTTGACACCCTTTCGGCCCGGCCCTAAAATTCTGCGTCCTCATATTGTATGAGGCCGTTTTATTACGTGTTTACGAAGCAAAAGCTAAAACCAGGAGCTATTTAATGGCAACAGTTAACCAGCTGGTACGCAAACCACGCGCACGCAAAGTTGCGAAAAGCAACGTGCCGGCGCTGGAAGCCTGCCCGCAAAAACGTGGTGTATGTACTCGCGTATATACCACCACTCCGAAAAAACCGAACTCCGCACTGCGTAAAGTTTGCCGTGTTCGTCTGACTAACGGTTACGAAGTGACCTCCTACATCGGTGGTGAAGGCCACAACCTGCAGGAACACTCCGTCGTCCTGATCCGTGGCGGTCGTGTTAAAGACCTTCCGGGTGTTCGTTACCACACCGTTCGTGGCGCGCTGGACTGCTCTGGTGTTAAAGACCGTAAGCAGGCTCGTTCCAAGTACGGCGTGAAGCGTCCTAAGGCTTAATGGATCTCCGTTAAGTAAGGCCAAACGTTTTAACTTAAATGTCAAACTAAACTCGTAGAGTTTTGGACAATCCTGAATTAACAACGGAGTATTTCCATGCCACGTCGTCGCGTCATTGGTCAGCGTAAAATTCTGCCGGATCCGAAGTTCGGATCTGAACTGCTGGCTAAATTTGTGAACATCCTGATGGTAGACGGTAAGAAGTCTACCGCTGAAGCAATCGTATACAGCGCGCTTGAGACCCTGGCTCAGCGCTCTGGTAAAGCCGAACTGGAAGCGTTTGAAATCGCCCTTGAAAACGTGCGCCCGACTGTCGAAGTTAAGTCGCGCCGCGTAGGTGGTTCTACCTACCAGGTTCCGGTTGAAGTTCGTCCGGTTCGTCGTAATGCTCTGGCAATGCGCTGGATCGTTGAAGCTGCTCGTAAACGCGGTGATAAATCCATGGCTCTGCGCCTGGCGAACGAACTTTCTGACGCTGCAGAAAACAAAGGTACTGCAGTTAAGAAACGTGAAGACGTTCACCGTATGGCAGAAGCCAACAAGGCGTTCGCACACTATCGCTGGTAATCCCACGACAGTGTAAGTCACCAGGCGGGCGCTTTAAGAAGCTGCCCGCGCTGGGTAACTCACTTGAACGCCTAAGGCAATAGAGGAATCAAATGGCTCGTACAACACCTATTGAGCGCTACCGTAACATCGGTATCAGCGCACACATCGACGCCGGTAAAACCACGACTACCGAACGTATTCTGTTCTACACCGGTATCAACCATAAGATCGGTGAAGTTCATGACGGCGCTGCCACTATGGACTGGATGGCTCAGGAGCAGGAGCGTGGTATCACCATCACCTCTGCTGCGACCACTACGTTCTGGCAGGGTATGGCGAAGCAGTATGAACCGCATCGCATCAACATCATCGACACCCCAGGGCACGTTGACTTCACCATCGAAGTAGAACGTTCCATGCGTGTGCTCGACGGTGCGGTCATGGTTTACTGTGCAGTCGGTGGTGTTCAGCCGCAGTCTGAAACCGTATGGCGTCAGGCAAACAAATATAAAGTTCCGCGTATCGCGTTCGTTAACAAAATGGACCGCATGGGTGCGAACTTCCTGAAAGTTGTTGACCAGATCAAAACCCGTCTGGCGGCTACCCCGGTCCCGCTGCAGCTGGCGATCGGTGCCGAAGACGCTTTCACCGGTGTTGTTGACCTGGTGAAAATGAAGGCCATCAACTGGAACGATGAAGATCACGGCGCAACCTTCACCTATGAAGATATTCCGGCTGACATGCAGGACTTGGCTGAAGAATGGCACCAGTTCCTGATCGAGTCTGCTGCAGAAGCTTCTGAAGAGCTGATGGAGAAATACCTCGGCGGTGAAGAACTGACTGAAGAAGAGATCAAAAAGGCTCTGCGTCAGCGCGTTCTGGACAACGAGATCATCCTGGTCACCTGTGGTTCTGCATTTAAGAACAAAGGTGTGCAGGCGATGCTGGATGCGGTCATCGACTACCTGCCGGCACCGACTGACGTTCCGGCGATCAAAGGTATGCTGGACGACGGTAAAGATACCCCGGCTGAGCGTCACTCTGACGACAAAGAGCCGTTTGCGGCGCTGGCGTTCAAAATCGCCACCGACCCGTTTGTGGGTAACCTGACCTTCTTCCGCGTGTACTCTGGTGTGGTTAACTCCGGTGATACCGTGCTGAACTCCGTGAAGTCTGCTCGTGAGCGCTTTGGTCGTATCGTTCAGATGCACGCTAACAAGCGTGAAGAGATCAAAGAAGTTCGTGCGGGCGACATCGCTGCTGCGATCGGTCTGAAAGACGTGACTACCGGTGACACCCTGTGCGATCCGGACGCGCCGATCATCCTGGAGCGTATGGAATTCCCTGAGCCGGTAATCTCCATCGCCGTTGAGCCGAAGACCAAGTCTGACCAGGAAAAAATGGGTCTGGCACTGGGTCGTCTGGCCAAGGAAGACCCGTCTTTCCGCGTATGGACTGACGAAGAGTCTAACCAGACCATTATCGCCGGTATGGGTGAGCTGCACCTCGACATCATCGTTGACCGTATGAAGCGTGAATTCAACGTTGAAGCGAACGTGGGTAAACCTCAGGTTGCTTACCGCGAAGCGATTCGCCAGAAAGTTACCGATATCGAAGGTAAGCATGCGAAGCAGTCTGGTGGTCGTGGTCAGTACGGTCACGTTGTGATCGACATGTATCCGCTGGAGCCGGGTTCAAACCCGAAAGGCTACGAATTTATCAACGAGATCAAAGGTGGTGTTATTCCTGGCGAATACATCCCGGCTGTTGATAAAGGTATCCAGGAGCAGCTCAAGTCTGGACCGCTGGCGGGTTACCCGGTAGTTGACCTCGGCGTGCGTCTGCACTTCGGTTCCTACCACGACGTTGACTCCTCCGAGCTGGCGTTTAAACTGGCCGCTTCTATCGCCTTTAAAGAGGGCTTTAAGAAGGCGAAGCCGGTTCTGCTTGAGCCGATCATGAAGGTTGAAGTTGAGACTCCGGAAGAGAACACTGGTGACGTTATCGGTGACCTGAGCCGTCGTCGCGGCATGCTGCGCGGTCAGGAATCCAACGTAACTGGCGTTGTTATTCATGCTGAAGTTCCGTTGTCTGAAATGTTTGGTTATGCAACCGACCTGCGTTCTCTGACCAAGGGTCGCGCATCTTACTCCATGGAATTCCTGAAGTATGATGATGCACCGAACAACGTTGCTCAGGCCGTTATCGAAGCCCGCGGTAAATAAGCCCAGGGTTTTAATACAATGATCCCGTGCTCTCCTTTCCACAGGGAGAGCACAGAAAGTAAGGAATATAGTCGTGGCTAAAGAAAAATTTGAACGTACAAAACCCCACGTCAACGTCGGTACTATCGGCCACGTTGACCATGGTAAAACCACTCTGACCGCTGCTATCACCACCGTACTGGCTAAGACCTACGGCGGTGCTGCTCGCGCATTCGACCAGATCGATAACGCGCCGGAAGAGAAAGCTCGTGGTATCACCATCAACACCTCTCACGTTGAGTATGACACCCCGACTCGCCACTACGCGCACGTTGACTGCCCCGGGCACGCCGACTACGTGAAAAACATGATCACCGGTGCTGCTCAGATGGACGGCGCTATCCTGGTTGTTGCTGCAACTGACGGCCCGATGCCGCAGACCCGTGAGCACATCCTGCTGGGCCGCCAGGTAGGCGTACCGTGCATCATCGTGTTCATGAACAAGTGCGACATGGTTGATGACGAAGAGCTGCTGGAACTGGTTGAGATGGAAGTTCGTGAGCTGCTGTCTCAGTACGACTTCCCGGGCGACGACTGCCCGGTTATCCGCGGTTCCGCACTGAAAGCGCTGGAAGGCGAAGCTCAGTGGGAAGAGAAAATCATCGAACTGGCTAACGCTCTGGATACCTACATCCCTGAGCCGGAGCGCGACACCGACAAGCCGTTCCTGCTGCCGATCGAAGACGTATTCTCCATCTCCGGTCGTGGTACCGTTGTTACCGGTCGTGTAGAAACCGGTATCATCAAAGTGGGCGACGAAGTAGAAATCGTTGGTATCAAAGATACTGCGAAGACCACCTGTACTGGCGTTGAAATGTTCCGCAAACTGCTGGACGAAGGCCGTGCTGGTGAGAACTGTGGCGTTCTGCTGCGTGGTACCAAGCGTGATGAGATCCAGCGTGGCCAGGTTCTGGCTAAGCCGGGCTCCATCAAGCCGCACACCAAGTTCGAAGCAGAAGTTTACGTTCTGTCCAAAGACGAAGGCGGCCGTCACACTCCGTTCTTCAAAGGCTACCGTCCGCAGTTCTACTTCCGTACTACTGACGTGACGGGTTCCATCACTCTGCCGGAAGGCGTAGAGATGGTAATGCCGGGCGACAACATCAAAATGAATGTTGAGCTGATTCACCCGATCGCAATGGACCAGGGTCTGCGCTTCGCAATCCGCGAAGGCGGCCGTACCGTTGGCGCGGGCGTTGTTGCTAAAGTTGAAGCTTAATTTCTTTTAAGCTGAACGAAAAAGGCGCCTTCGGGCGCCTTTTTGCTATCTGTTGTAAGTGAATTGTAGTACTCACATGATCTTCTTCCCGCGATGCGCTATTGTAATCATAACTATTCTCATTTAGAATTTGCGCAGTTTTTGAACGGGAGTTGTTATGTACGTTTGCTTATGTAACGGCGTGAGTGATAAAAAAATCCGCCAGGCCGTGCGCCAGTTTCATCCCCAGTCTTTTCAGCAGTTGCGTAAATTTATCCCCATTGGCAATCAGTGTGGTAAGTGCGTGAGAGCTGCCCGTGAGATCATGCAGGAAGAGATGATCCAGATGCCGGAATTCAAAGAGATCGCCTGAGTCCGCAATTGATCACTGAGTGCTGCCGACGCTGTTGGTAACCTCAGGTTTAGCGGGGATAGTTTGACTTACCCCGTAGCCCTTCTACGCTTTTTTGTAGTGGAAGCGGAGGGTTAAAAATGAAAGGTGACGTTAAGATAATAAATTATCTCAATAAATTATTGGGAAATGAGCTTGTCGCAATCAATCAGTACTTTCTTCATGCCAGAATGTTCAAGGACTGGGGGTTGATGCGTCTGAATGACGTTGAATACCACGAGTCCATTGATGAAATGAAACACGCCGATAAATACATCGAGCGCATCTTGTTTCTTGAAGGCATTCCTAATCTCCAGGATCTGGGTAAGTTACGCATCGGCGAAGATGTGGAAGAGATGCTGCGTTCCGATCTGCAACTGGAGATGGAAGGCGCTAAAGACCTGCGGGAGGCCATTGCCTATGCTGACAGCATCCATGACTACGTCAGCCGGGACATGATGATCAAGATTCTTGAAGAAGAGGAGCATCACATTGACTGGCTGGAAACGGAGCTGGGGCTGATAGATAAGATTGGCCTGCAGAACTATATACAGTCCCAGATTAAGGAAGAGGAGTAACCCTCTTCCTGATTCAGTCACCGGCGGGGGAGGGGCTTCTCCGCCGAATGCCGTTGACAGTGACGCTTTTCTAAACAGCGCTTGCTTAAGTGCGATATTCACGTATAATGCGCGGGCTTGTCATTATTGACGGCGGGTTCGACGGAACCCTGTGGTAATCTTCTCTTTTTTGGATTGCCGACAATGCTCCCAATCGGGGAGCTACGCAAGAACGATTACACTCCCCCATCAATCGTAATGGGTGTGAGGAGTAATTCTTTTCGTCTATAAATAATTGGAGCTCTGGTCTCATGCAGAACCAAAGAATCCGTATCCGCCTGAAAGCGTTTGATCATCGCCTGATCGATCAATCAACCGCGGAAATCGTCGAGACTGCCAAGCGCACTGGTGCGCAGGTACGTGGTCCGATCCCGCTGCCGACCCGCAAAGAGCGCTTCACCGTTCTGATCTCTCCGCACGTTAACAAAGACGCGCGCGATCAGTACGAAATCCGCACTCACAAGCGTCTGGTTGACATCGTTGAGCCAACCGAGAAAACCGTTGATGCTCTGATGCGTCTGGATCTGGCTGCCGGTGTAGACGTGCAGATCAGCCTGGGTTAATCAGGGTCATTGAGCGATTGAGAGGTTGAAACAATGATTGGTTTAGTCGGTAAAAAAGTGGGCATGACCCGCATCTTCACTGAAGAAGGCGTTTCTATCCCCGTAACCGTTATCGAAGTAGAAGCAAACCGCGTTACCCAGGTTAAAGATCTGGCTAGCGATGGCTACCGTGCAGTTCAGGTTACCACCGGTGCTAAAAAAGCAAACCGCGTAACCAAGCCGGAAGCGGGTCACTTCGCTAAAGCTGGCGTTGAAGCTGGCCGTGGTCTGTGGGAATTCCGCCTGGCTGAAGGCGAAGAGTTCACCGTAGGTCAGGACATTAGCGTTGAGCTGTTTGCTGAAGTTAAGAAAGTTGACGTAACTGGCACCTCTAAAGGTAAAGGTTTCGCCGGTACCGTTAAGCGCTGGAACTTCCGTACCCAGGACGCGACTCACGGTAACTCCTTGTCTCACCGCGTTCCGGGTTCTATCGGTCAGAACCAGACTCCGGGCAAAGTATTCAAAGGCAAGAAAATGGCAGGTCAGATGGGTAATGAGCGTGTAACCGTTCAGAGCCTGGACGTAGTACGCGTTGACGCTGAGCGCAACCTGCTGCTGGTTAAGGGTGCTGTTCCGGGTGCAACCGGCTGCGACCTGATCGTTAAACCGGCTGTGAAGGCGTGAGGAGATAGCAATGGAATTAGTACTGAAAGACGCGCAGAGCGCGCTGACTGTTTCCGAAACTACCTTCGGTCGTGATTTCAACGAAGCGCTGGTACACCAGGTTGTAGTTGCATACGCTGCAGGTGCTCGTCAGGGTACCCGTGCGCAGAAAACCCGTGCTGAAGTGACTGGCTCCGGTAAAAAACCGTGGCGCCAGAAAGGTACTGGTCGTGCACGTTCCGGTTCCATCAAGAGCCCGATCTGGCGCTCTGGTGGCGTAACCTTCGCTGCACGTCCGCAGGACCACAGTCAAAAAGTTAACAAAAAGATGTACCGCGGCGCGCTGAAAAGCATTCTGTCCGAGCTGGTACGTCAGGATCGTCTGATCGTCGTCGAGAAGTTTGCAGTCGATGCGCCGAAGACCAAACTGCTGGCGCAGAAACTGAAAGACATGGCGCTGGAAGATGTGCTGATCATCACTGGTGAGCTGGACGAGAACCTGTTCCTGGCCGCACGTAACCTGCACAAGGTTGACGTTCGCGACGCAACGGGTATCGACCCGGTTAGCCTGATCGCCTTCGACAAAGTCGTCATGACTGCTGACGCTGTTAAGCAAGTTGAGGAGATGCTGGCATGATCCGTGAAGAACGTCTGCTGAAAGTGCTGCGTGCACCGCACGTTTCTGAAAAAGCGTCTACTGCGATGGAAAAAAACAACACCATCGTTCTCAAAGTTGCTAAAGACGCGACCAAAGCAGAAATCAAAGCTGCTGTGCAGAAACTGTTTGAAGTCGAAGTCAATGACGTACGTACCCTGATCGTTAAGGGTAAGGTTAAGCGTCATGGACAGCGTATCGGTCGTCGTAGCGACTGGAAAAAAGCTTACGTCACCCTGAAAGAAGGCCAGAATCTGGACTTCATTGGCGGCGCTGAGTAAGTCGGAGGAGTAAAGAACAATGGCAATTGTTAAGTGTAAACCGACATCTCCGGGTCGTCGCCACGTCGTTAAAGTGGTGAACCCTGAGCTGCACAAGGGCAAACCTTTTGCTCCGTTGCTGGAGAAAAACAGCAAGTCCGGTGGCCGTAACAACAATGGCCGTATCACTACCCGTCACATCGGTGGTGGTCACAAGCAGGCTTACCGTATTGTTGACTTCAAGCGCAACAAAGATGGTATCCCGGCAGTTGTTGAGCGTCTTGAGTACGATCCGAACCGTTCCGCGAACATCGCGCTGGTTCTGTACAAAGATGGCGAGCGCCGTTACATCCTGGCCCCTAAAGGCCTGAAAGCTGGCGACCAGATTCAGTCTGGCGTTGATGCTGCTATCAAAACCGGCAACACCCTGCCGATGCGCAACATCCCGGTTGGTTCTACCGTTCATAACGTAGAAATGAAGCCGGGTAAAGGCGGCCAGCTGGCTCGCTCTGCAGGCGCATACGTGCAGATCGTTGCTCGCGACGGTGCATACGTTACCCTGCGTCTGCGCTCTGGCGAGATGCGTAAGGTTGAAGCCGAATGCCGCGCGACACTGGGCGAAGTCGGTAACGCAGAACATATGCTGCGCGTACTGGGTAAAGCTGGTGCCAGCCGCTGGCGTGGTGTTCGTCCGACCGTTCGCGGTACTGCGATGAACCCGGTAGATCACCCGCACGGTGGTGGTGAAGGTCGTAACTTTGGTAAGCACCCGGTATCCCCGTGGGGCGTTCAGACCAAAGGTAAGAAGACCCGTAGCAACAAGCGTACTGATAAGTTCATCGTACGTCGCCGTAGCAAAAAATAATTTTAGAGGATAAGCCATGCCACGTTCTCTCAAGAAAGGTCCTTTTATTGACCTGCACTTGCTGAAGAAGGTAGAGAAAGCGGTGGAAAGCGGTGACAAGAAGCCCCTGCGCACCTGGTCCCGTCGTTCAACGATCTTTCCTAACATGATCGGTTTGACCATCGCTGTCCATAATGGTCGTCAGCACGTTCCGGTATTCGTAACCGATGAAATGGTCGGTCACAAACTGGGTGAATTCGCGCCGACCCGTACTTATCGCGGCCACGCGGCTGATAAGAAAGCCAAGAAACGTTAAGAGAGGAGGAAGAGATGGAAACTATCGCTAAACATCGCCATGCTCGTTCTTCTGCTCAGAAGGTTCGCCTGGTGGCTGACCTGATCCGCGGTAAGAAAGTGTCGCAGGCTCTTGAAGTTCTGACCTACACCAATAAGAAAGCGGCTGTACTGGTCAAGAAAGTTCTGGAATCTGCCATTGCTAACGCTGAACACAACGATGGCGCTGATATCGACGATCTGAAAGTCACGAAAATCTTCGTCGACGAAGGTCCGACCATGAAACGCATTATGCCGCGTGCCAAAGGTCGTGCAGATCGCATCCTGAAGCGCACCAGCCACATTACTGTGGTTGTGTCCGATCGCTGAGACTCTGGAGACTAGCAATGGGTCAGAAAGTACATCCTAATGGTATTCGCCTGGGTATTGTAAAACCCTGGAACTCTACCTGGTTCGCGAACACCAAAGAATTCGCTGACAACCTGGACAGCGATTTTAAAGTACGCCAGTACCTGACTAAGGAACTGGCTAAAGCGTCCGTATCCCGCATCGTTATCGAGCGTCCGGCTAAGAGCATCCGTGTGACCATTCACACCGCTCGCCCGGGTATCGTTATCGGTAAAAAAGGTGAAGACGTAGAGAAACTGCGCAAGGCCGTAGCCGATCTGGCTGGCGTACCTGCTCAGATCAATATCGCCGAAGTTCGTAAGCCTGAACTGGACGCTAAACTGGTAGCTGACAGCATCACTTCTCAGCTGGAGCGTCGTGTGATGTTCCGTCGCGCGATGAAGCGTGCTGTTCAGAACGCTATGCGTCTGGGCGCTAAAGGTATCAAAGTTGAAGTTAGCGGCCGTCTGGGCGGCGCGGAGATCGCACGTACCGAATGGTACCGTGAAGGTCGTGTTCCGCTGCACACCCTGCGTGCTGATATCGACTACAACACTTCCGAAGCGCACACCACTTACGGTGTAATCGGCGTTAAGGTATGGATCTTCAAAGGTGAGATCCTTGGTGGTATGGCTGCTGTTGAACAGGCGGAAAAACCGGCTGCTCAACCCAAGAAGCAGCAGCGTAAAGGCCGTAAATAAGGAGCGTCGCTGATGTTACAACCAAAGCGTACAAAATTCCGTAAAGTGCACAAAGGCCGCAACCGTGGTCTGGCTGCCGGTACGGATGTTAGCTTCGGCACTTTCGGTCTCAAAGCTGTTGGCCGTGGTCGTCTGACTGCCCGTCAGATCGAAGCAGCACGTCGTGCAATGACCCGTGCAGTTAAGCGTCAGGGTAAGATCTGGATCCGTGTATTCCCGGACAAACCGATCACCGAGAAGCCGCTGGAAGTGCGTATGGGTAAAGGTAAAGGCAACGTGGAGTATTGGGTTGCCTTGATTCAGCCGGGTAAAGTCCTGTACGAGATGGACGGTGTGCCGGAAGAGCTGGCCCGTGAAGCATTCAAGCTGGCAGCAGCGAAACTGCCCATCAAAACCACCTTTGTAACTAAGACGGTGATGTAATGAAAGCAAAAGAGCTGCGTGAAAAGAGCGTTGAAGAGCTGAACACCGAGCTGCTTAACCTGCTGCGCGAGCAGTTCAACCTGCGTATGCAGGCGGCAAGTGGCCAGCTGCAACAGACTCACCTGTTGAAGCAAGTGCGTCGTGATGTCGCACGCGTTAAGACTTTACTGACTGAGAAGGCGGGTGCGTAATGACCGATAAAATCCGTACTCTGCAGGGTCGTGTTGTTAGCAACAAAATGCAGAAATCTGCCGTTGTTGCTATCGAACGTTTCGTGAAGCACCCGATCTACGGTAAATTCATTAAACGTACGACTAAACTGCACGTACACGACGAGAATAACGAATGCGGTATCGGCGACGTGGTAGAAATCCACGAGTGCCGTCCGATTTCCAAGACCAAGTCCTGGACTCTCGTTCGCGTTGTAGAGAAAGCGGTTCTGTAATACAGTACCTCTTTCATACAAGATAAACGGCCCAGCGATGGGCCGTTTATTTTTTCTACCCATAGCAGGCCGGTGGTGTTATAATGCCGCGCCCTTGATTATGGGGCTTTCTAACGACCTGTTTATATTAGGTCCCGAAGTAGTAGTAGTTGACATTAGCGGAGCACTGAAATGATCCAAGAACAGACTATGCTGAACGTCGCCGACAACTCCGGCGCGCGTCGCGTAATGTGTATCAAGGTTCTGGGTGGCTCGCACCGTCGCTACGCAGGCGTCGGCGACATCATCAAAATCACCATCAAGGAAGCAATTCCTCGTGGCAAGGTGAAGAAAGGCGATGTGCTGAAGGCGGTAGTGGTGCGCACCAGGAAGGGTGTTCGTCGCCCTGACGGTTCTGTCGTTCGCTTCGATGGCAATGCTTGTGTTCTTCTGAACAATAACAGCGAGCAGCCGATCGGTACGCGTATTTTTGGGCCGGTTACTCGTGAACTTCGTTCTGAGAAGTTTATGAAAATCATCTCTCTGGCACCAGAAGTACTCTAAGGAGCGAACATGGCAGCGAAAATCCGTCGTGATGACGAAATTATCGTGCTGACCGGCAAAGATAAAGGTAAGCGCGGTAAAGTAAAAAATGTCCTGACTTCTGGTAAGGTCATCGTTGAAGGTATCAACCTGGTTAAGAAACACCAGAAGCCGGTTCCGGCTCTGAACCAGCCGGGTGGCATCGTTGAAAAAGAAGCTGCAATCCAGCTTTCCAACGTTGCGATCTTCAATGCGGCAACCGGTAAAGCGGACCGTGTAGGCTTTAGATTTGAAGACGGCAAAAAAGTCCGTTTCTTTAAGTCTAATGGCGAAACAATCAAGTAATTTGGAGTAGTACGATGGCGAAACTGCATGATTACTACAAAGACGAAGTAGTTAAAAAACTCATGACAGAGTTTAACTACAATTCTGTCATGCAAGTCCCTCGGGTCGAGAAGATTACCCTGAACATGGGTGTTGGTGAAGCGATCGCTGACAAGAAACTGCTGGATAATGCAGCAGCGGATCTGGCAGCTATCTCCGGTCAAAAGCCGTTAGTCACCAAAGCACGCAAATCTGTTGCAGGCTTCAAAATCCGTCAGGGCTATCCGATCGGCTGTAAAGTAACTCTGCGTGGCGAACGCATGTGGGAGTTCCTTGAGCGCCTGATCACCATTGCTGTACCGCGTATCCGTGACTTCCGTGGCCTGTCCGCGAAGTCTTTCGACGGTCGTGGCAACTACAGCATGGGTGTCCGTGAGCAGATCATCTTCCCGGAAATCGACTATGACAAGGTCGATCGCGTTCGTGGTCTGGATATCACCATTACCACCACTGCGAAATCCGATGATGAAGGCCGCGCTCTGCTGGCAGCCTTTGACTTCCCGTTCCGCAAGTAAACCAGGGTTACGTTCATGGCTAAGCAATCAATGAAAGCTCGCGAAGTTAAGCGTGCCGCACTGGCCGATAAATACTTCGCTAAACGCGCTGAACTGAAAGCAATCATTTCAGACGTGAACGCTTCCGACGAAGATCGTTGGAATGCCGTTCTCAAGCTGCAGACTCTGCCGCGTGATTCCAGCCCGTCCCGTCAGCGTAATCGCTGCCGTCAAACAGGTCGTCCGCACGCATTCCTGCGGAAGTTCGGGTTGAGCCGTATTAAGGTCCGTGAAGCCGCTATGCGCGGTGAAATCCCGGGTCTGAAAAAGGCTAGCTGGTAATTGTCACCAATTGAATCACGGGAGTAAAGACAGATGAGCATGCAAGATCCGATCGCGGATATGCTGACCCGTATCCGTAACGGTCAGGCCGCGAACAAAGTTGCGGTCACCATGCCTTCCTCCAAGCTGAAAGTGGCAATTGCCAAAGTGCTGAAGGAAGAAGGTTATATCGAAGATTTTAAAACTGAAGGCGACACTAAGCCTGAACTGGAACTGACTCTTAAGTATTTCCAGGGCAAGGCTGTGGTAGAGAGCATTCAGCGTGTCAGCCGCCCGGGCCTGCGCATCTATAAGCGAAAAGATGAGCTGCCGAAAGTTATGGCCGGTCTGGGTATTGCTGTCGTTTCTACCTCTAAAGGTGTTATGACCGATCGTGCAGCGCGCCAGGCTGGTCTTGGTGGCGAAATTATCTGCTACGTAGCCTAATCGGAGGAAAAAATGTCTCGTGTTGCTAAAGCACCGGTCGTTATTCCTGCCGGCGTTGACGTTAAAATCAACGGTCAGGTTATTACGATCAAAGGTAAAAACGGCGAGCTGACTCGTACTATCAACGATGCTGTTGAAGTGAAGAATGCCGACAATGCGCTGACCTTCGGTCCGCGTGACGGCTTCACTGATGGCTGGGCACAGGCGGGTACCGCTCGTGCACTGCTGAACTCAATGGTTATCGGTGTTACCGAAGGCTTCACTAAGAAGCTGCAGCTGGTTGGTGTAGGTTATCGTGCAGCGGTTAAAGGCAATGTGCTGAACCTGTCTCTGGGTTACTCACATCCGATTGACCATCAGCTGCCGGCAGGCGTTACTGCTGAATGTCCGACTCAGACTGAAATCGTGCTGAAAGGCGCTGATAAGCAGGTGATCGGCCAGGTTGCTGCTGACGTGCGCGCCTACCGTCGTCCTGAGCCGTATAAAGGCAAGGGTGTTCGTTACGCCGACGAAGTCGTGCGTACCAAAGAGGCTAAGAAGAAGTAAGGTAACACTATGGATAAGAAATCTGCTCGTATCCGTCGTGCGACCCGCGCACGCCGCAAGCTCAATGAGCTGGGTGCGACTCGCCTGGTGGTACATCGTACCCCGCGTCATATTTACGCCCAGGTAATCGCACCGAACGGTTCTGAAGTTTTGGTAGCCGCTTCTACTGTAGAAAAAGCTATCTCTGAGCAACTGAAGTACACCGGAAACAAAGACGCTGCCGCCGCTGTCGGTAAAGCTGTCGCTGAGCGCGCTCTGGAAAAAGGCATCAAAGATGTTTCTTTCGACCGCTCTGGTTTCCAATATCATGGTCGTGTCCAGGCACTGGCAGATGCTGCCCGTGAAGCTGGCCTTCAGTTCTAAGGTAGAGGTGTAAGATGGCTCACATCGAAAAACAAGCTGGCGAACTGCAGGAAAAGCTGATCGCGGTGAACCGCGTATCTAAGACTGTTAAAGGTGGCCGTATTTTCTCCTTCACCGCTCTGACTGTAGTGGGTGATGGTAACGGTCGCGTAGGTTTTGGTTACGGTAAAGCCCGTGAAGTTCCGGCAGCGATCCAGAAAGCGATGGAAAAAGCCCGTCGCAACATGATTAACGTCGCGCTGAACAACGCTACCCTGCAGCACCCGGTTAAAGGTGTTCACACGGGTTCTCGCGTGTTCATGCAGCCGGCTTCTGAAGGTACCGGTATCATCGCCGGTGGTGCAATGCGCGCCGTCCTGGAAGTCGCTGGGGTTCATAACGTTCTGGCTAAGGCCTATGGTTCCACTAACCCGATCAACGTGGTTCGTGCAACCATCGATGGTCTGGAGAACATGAATTCCCCGGAAATGGTCGCTGCCAAGCGTGGTAAATCCGTTGAAGAAATTCTGGGGTAATTGACCATGGCAAAGACTATTAAAATCACTCAAACCCGCAGCGCTATCGGTCGTTTGCCGAAACATAAGGCAACGCTGCTTGGCCTGGGTCTGCGTCGTATTGGTCACACCGTAGAGCGTGAGGATACTCCTGCTGTACGCGGTATGGTCAACGCGGTTTCCTTCATGGTTAAAGTTGAGGAGTAAGAGATGCGTTTAAATACTCTGTCTCCGGCCGAGGGCTCCAAGCGCGAAGGTAAGCGTCTGGGTCGTGGTATCGGTTCAGGCCTCGGTAAAACCAGTGGTCGTGGTCACAAAGGTCAGAAGTCTCGTTCTGGCGGTGGCGTACGTCGCGGTTTCGAGGGTGGCCAGATGCCGCTGTACCGTCGTCTGCCGAAGTTCGGCTTCACCTCTCGCAAAGCTATGGTTACCGCAGAAGTTCGTCTGTCTGACCTGGCTAAAGTGGAAGGCGACGTAGTTGACCTGAACACGCTGAAAGCAGCTAACATTATCGGCATCCAGATCGAGTTCGCGAAAGTGATCCTGGCTGGTGAGGTAACTCGTCCGGTAACCGTTCGCGGTCTGCGTGTCACCAAAGGTGCGCGTGCTGCTATCGAAGCTGCTGGCGGTAAAATCGAGGAATAAGTAGCAGATGGCAAAGCAACCGGGATTAGATTTTCAAAGTGCTAAAGGCGGCCTCGGCGAGCTGAAACGCAGACTTCTGTTTGTTATCGGTGCGCTGATCGTGTTCCGTATTGGCTCTTTTATTCCGATCCCTGGTATTGATGCCGCTGTACTTGCCAAACTGCTCGATCAACAGCGTGGCACCATCATTGAAATGTTCAACATGTTCTCTGGTGGTGCCCTGAGCCGTGCTTCTATCTTCGCGCTGGGTATCATGCCGTATATTTCGGCATCGATTATTATCCAACTGCTGACGGTGGTTCATCCCGCCCTGGCTGAGCTGAAGAAAGAAGGGGAGGCTGGCCGTCGTAAGATTAGCCAGTACACCCGTTACGGAACGTTGGTGTTAGCGATATTCCAGTCGGTCGGTATTGCGACCGGTCTGCCGAATATGCCTGGGATGCAGGGTCTGGTGATTAATCCGGGCTTTGCGTTCTATTTCACCGCTGTTGTTAGTCTGGTCACGGGAACCATGTTCCTGATGTGGCTTGGCGAACAGATTACAGAGCGGGGTATCGGTAACGGTATCTCAATCATAATCTTCGCGGGTATTGTCGCGGGTCTTCCGCCGGCGATCGCCCACACTATCGAGCAGGCGCGGCAGGGCGACCTGCACTTCCTCCTGTTGCTGTTGGTTGCAGTATTGGTATTCGCCGTGACCTTCTTCGTGGTGTTTGTTGAACGTGGTCAACGCCGCATTGTGGTGAACTACGCCAAACGCCAGCAGGGCCGCCGCGTCTATGCTGCACAGAGCACACATTTACCGCTGAAAGTGAATATGGCAGGGGTCATCCCGGCAATCTTCGCTTCCAGTATTATTCTGTTCCCGGCGACCATCGCGTCGTGGTTCGGGGGCGGAACGGGTTGGAACTGGCTGACAACAATTTCGCTGTATTTGCAGCCTGGGCAACCGCTTTATGTGTTACTCTATGCGTCTGCAATCATCTTCTTCTGTTTCTTCTACACGGCGTTGGTTTTCAACCCGCGTGAAACAGCAGATAACCTGAAGAAGTCCGGTGCATTTGTACCAGGAATTCGTCCGGGAGAGCAAACGGCGAAGTATATCGATAAAGTAATGACCCGCTTGACCCTGGTCGGCGCGCTTTACATTACCTTTATCTGCCTGATCCCGGAGTTCATGCGTGATGCGATGAAAGTGCCGTTCTACTTCGGTGGGACCTCACTGCTTATTGTCGTCGTGGTCATCATGGACTTTATGGCTCAAGTGCAAACTCTGATGATGTCCAGTCAGTACGAGTCTGCATTGAAGAAGGCGAACCTGAAAGGCTACGGTCGTTAAGGCGCCTGAGAAGTTACGGAGAGTAAAAATGAAAGTTCGTGCTTCCGTCAAGAAATTATGCCGTAACTGCAAAATCGTTAAGCGTGATGGTGTCATCCGCGTGATTTGCAGTGCCGAGCCGAAGCATAAACAGCGTCAAGGCTGATTATCTCGCATATTTTTCTTGCAAAGTTGGGTTGAGCTGGCTAGATTAGCCAGCCAATCTTTTGTATGTCTGTACGTTTCCATTTGAGTATCCTGAAAACGGGCTTTTCAGCATGGGACGTACAAATCTAATAGTAGGAGTGCATAGTGGCCCGTATAGCAGGCATTAACATTCCTGATCACAAACATGCTGTAATCGCGTTAACCGCTATTTATGGCGTCGGCAAAACCCGCTCCAAGGCCATCTGTGCCGCTGCGGGCATCGCTGAAGATGTTAAGATCAGTGAGCTGTCTGAAGAACAGATCGACACGCTGCGTAACGAAGTAGGTAATTTCGTCGTAGAAGGTGATTTGCGCCGTGAAGTAACCCTGAGCATCAAGCGTCTGATGGACCTTGGTTGCTACCGTGGTTTGCGTCATCGTCGTGGTCTGCCGGTTCGCGGTCAGCGTACCAAGACCAACGCACGTACCCGTAAGGGTCCGCGTAAACCGATCAAGAAATAATCGGGGTGATTGAATAATGGCAAAGGCACCTATTCGTGCACGTAAGCGTGTAAGAAAGCAAGTCTCTGACGGCGTGGCTCATATCCATGCTTCTTTCAACAACACCATCGTTACCATTACTGATCGTCAGGGTAACGCTCTGGGTTGGGCAACTGCCGGTGGTTCCGGTTTCCGTGGTTCTCGTAAATCTACGCCGTTCGCAGCTCAGGTAGCAGCAGAGCGTTGCGCAGAAGCCGTGAAAGATTACGGTATCAAGAACCTGGAAGTTATGGTTAAGGGACCGGGTCCGGGCCGCGAATCTACCATTCGTGCTCTGAACGCCGCTGGTTTCCGCATCACGAACATTACTGATGTGACTCCGATCCCTCACAACGGTTGTCGTCCGCCGAAAAAACGTCGCGTATAACGCCCGTTTTTAGGAATGTTGGAGAAAGAAAATGGCAAGATATTTGGGTCCTAAGCTCAAGCTGAGCCGTCGCGAGGGCACAGACCTGTTCCTTAAGTCTGGCGTTCGCGCGATCGATACCAAGTGTAAAATTGAACAGGCTCCTGGCCAGCACGGTGCGCGTAAACCGCGTCTGTCTGACTATGGTGTACAGTTACGTGAGAAGCAGAAAGTTCGCCGTATGTATGGCGTTCTGGAACGTCAGTTCCGTAACTACTACAAAGAAGCAGCGCGTCTGAAAGGCAACACCGGTGAAAACCTGCTGGCTCTGCTGGAAGGTCGTCTGGACAACGTTGTATACCGTATGGGTTTTGGTGCCACTCGTGCAGAAGCACGTCAGCTGGTAAGCCACAAAGCTATCATGGTAAACGGTCGTGTTGTTAACATCGCTTCTTATCAGGTTAGACCGAGCGACGTTGTATGCGTACGTGAGAAAGCTAAAAAGCAGTCTCGCGTTAAGGCCGCTCTGGAGCTGGCCGAGCAGCGTGAAAAGCCTACCTGGCTGGAAGTTGATGCTGGCAAGATGGAAGGCACGTTCAAGCGTAAGCCGGAGCGTTCTGATCTGTCTGCGGACATTAACGAACACCTGATCGTCGAGCTTTACTCCAAGTAAAGCTTAGTACCAAAGAGAGGACACAATGCAGGGTTCTGTGACAGAGTTTCTAAAACCGCGCCTGGTAGATATCGAGCAAGTGAGTTCGACGCACGCCAAGGTGACCCTTGAGCCTTTAGAGCGTGGCTTTGGCCATACTCTGGGTAACGCACTGCGCCGTATTCTGCTTTCATCGATGCCGGGTTGCGCGGTGACCGAGGTTGAGATTGATGGTGTACTTCATGAGTACAGCACCAAAGAAGGCGTTCAGGAAGATATCCTGGAGATCCTGCTCAACCTGAAAGGGCTGGCGGTGAAAGTTCAGGGCAAAGATGAAGTTATTCTTTCTCTGAATAAATCTGGCATTGGCCCTGTAACCGCAGCCGATATCACCCATGACGGTGATGTCGAAATCGTCAAGCCGCAGCATGTGATCTGCCACCTGACCGATGAAAACGCATCTATTAGCATGCGTATCAAAGTTCAGCGCGGCCGTGGTTATGTTCCGGCGTCTGCCCGAATTCATTCGGAAGAAGATGAGCGCCCGATCGGTCGTCTGCTGGTCGACGCCTGCTACAGCCCTGTAGAGCGTATTGCCTACAATGTTGAAGCAGCGCGTGTTGAGCAGCGTACCGACCTGGACAAGCTGGTCATCGAAATGGAAACCAACGGCACTATCGATCCTGAAGAGGCGATTCGTCGTGCGGCAACCATCCTGGCCGAACAACTGGAAGCTTTCGTTGACCTGCGTGATGTACGTCAGCCGGAAGTGAAAGAAGAGAAACCAGAATTCGATCCGATCCTGCTGCGCCCTGTTGACGATCTGGAATTGACTGTCCGCTCTGCTAACTGCCTTAAGGCAGAAGCTATCCACTACATCGGTGATCTGGTACAGCGTACCGAGGTTGAGCTGCTTAAAACGCCTAACCTGGGTAAAAAATCTCTTACCGAGATTAAAGACGTGCTGGCCTCTCGTGGTCTGTCTCTGGGCATGCGCCTGGAAAACTGGCCGCCGGCAAGCATTGCTGACGAATAACCGGATCGCAGGTTAAGGTTTTACTGAGAAGGATAAGGTCATGCGCCATCGTAAGAGTGGTCGTCAACTGAACCGCAACAGCAGCCATCGCCAGGCTATGTTCCGCAATATGGCAGGCTCTCTGGTTCGTCATGAGATCATCAAGACGACCCTGCCGAAAGCGAAAGAGCTGCGTCGCGTAGTTGAGCCGCTGATTACTCTTGCCAAGACCGACAGCGTAGCTAATCGTCGTCTGGCATTCGCCCGTACTCGTGATAACGAGATCGTGGCAAAACTGTTTAACGAGCTGGGCCCGCGTTTCGCGAGCCGTGCAGGTGGTTACACTCGCATTCTGAAGTGTGGCTTCCGCGCAGGTGATAACGCACCGATGGCATACATCGAGCTGCTGGATCGCCCTGAGCCGCAAGCAGAAGCTGCTGCAGAGTAATCTGCCGCATGTAAAAAAACCCGCCCCGGCGGGTTTTTTTATATCTGGCGTTTTCCTCCGCCCCTGAATCCTCGTATCCTTATTTCATAACTCCCACGGAGATTCGCGATGTGGCTGATTGATGAATGGGCCGAGCGCCATATCCAGGAAGCGCAACGTAAGGGCGAACTGGACTCCCTGCCAGGCAGCGGTGAACCGCTTGAGCTTGATGATGACTCTCATGTTCCCTCTGAGCTACGTGCCGGTTACCGGTTATTAAAGAATGCCGGCTGTCTGCCACCAGAACTGGAAATGCGTAAAGAAGCTATCGAACTTGCTGATTTACTGAAGGGGATCCATCAGTTACACCCGGACTATAAGGCGGTGAGTAAACGTCTTTCCCTGCTGGAACTGCGTCTGCGGCAGGCTGGCATTAGCACCGATTTCCTTTATGGCAACTACGCCGATAAACTACGACAGCGCTTGCCTGAAGAGTAATGCTGACGCCTGTTGCGGCACTCGATACCGCGGCGCATAATAGCGCCGATTCCGTAATACCATCATGATGAGGTTTATTCTATGAGTCGCTATCAGCATAAACGCGGCAAGATTCAGGACAATGCCCTGGAGGCTTTGTTGCACGATCCGCTCTTTCGCCAGCGGATAGAAAAGAACAGCAAGGGCAAGGGGAGCTATAAACGTAAGGCTAAACATGGCGGTAAGGGTTGGCAGGAGGCCAGTGGCAAGCAAGCGATGCGCTTTTTTACCACTGGTCTTCTCCCCCTTCGGTCCCAGCTTCTTCTTATCCCTTCTTTCTGATCCCACGTTCCGATAATCTCCGGTTATCATATAATAACACAATGATATTTAAGGGTTTTATTCCCTGTCCTCTATCACAAAAACCAAAAAACGTAATACCCAAACCAGAATTGATGGCTGTTGCAGCGGGCTAACTCTTTTCATACTGCCCTGGCCGGAAGCGCCCAGGTGCCCGGCATAAAAGGTGCGTTTCTTACAGAATGCCAGTCGCTGTATCACCCATTTTGTAGATTCCTTTAATCCACTTACTTCTGGTTGGGGGCCGAAATGGCGTTAACGCTGAAAGATAAGATTGGTTACGGTCTGGGGGACACCGCCTGCGGATTTGTCTGGCAGGCAACCATGTTTCTGCTGGCCTATTTCTATACGGATGTCTTTGGCCTGTCGGCTGGAGTGATGGGCACGTTATTTCTGATCTCGCGGATCCTGGATGCTGTCACCGATCCGCTGATGGGACTGCTGGTTGACCGTACCCGAACCCGCTATGGGCAGTTCCGCCCTTATCTGCTCTGGGGCGCGATCCCGTTTGGTATCGTCTGCGTCATGACCTTCTACACGCCCGATTTTTCGCAGACCGGCAAGATAGTTTATGCCAGCGTGACCTATATCCTGCTGACCCTGGTCTATACCTTTATCAATGTTCCCTACTGCGCGATGCCCGGCACGCTTACCAACGATCCCAAACAGCGCCATGCGCTGCAGTCCTGGCGCTTTTTTCTGGCGGCGGCGGGCGCGTTAGCGATTAGCGGTATCGCCTTGCCGTTGGTTGGCCTGATTGGCAAAGGCGATGAGCGGCTGGGGTATTTTGGCGCGATGTGTGTGCTCGGTATTACTGGTGTAGTTCTGCTGTATATCTGCTTTTTCACTACCCGCGAACGCTATCAGTTTGCTCCTCAGCCAGGGGCTTCGGTGACGCGCGATCTTCGATTGCTGTTGGGCAATGGTCAGTGGAGAATTATGTGCGCTTTCAAGATGATGGCGACTTGCTCAACAGTGGTTCGCGGTGGTGCCACCCTCTATTTTGTGAAATATGTGATGGATCATCCTGCGCTGGCAACGCAGTTTCTGCTCTATGGCAGTATTGCCACTATGTTTGGCTCTCTTTGCTCCTCCCGCTTACTCGGGCGTTTCGATCGCCTTGTGGCATTCCGGTGGATCATCGGTATCTATTCATTGATTAGTCTGCTGATTTTCTTTATTCCGGCCGAGAGCATTGCCATGCTTTTTGCCCTGAATATTCTGTTCCTGTTTATCTTTAATACCACCACGCCTCTGCAGTGGCTGATGGCCTCTGATGTGGTTGATTATGAAGAGAGCCGCAGTGGTCGTCGTCTGGACGGTCTGGTGTTTTCCACCTATCTCTTCAGCCTCAAGATCGGTCTTGCGATTGGCGGCGCGCTTATTGGCTGGATCCTGGCCGCTGCCAATTACTCTTCCAGCGCTGTGACCCAGCCGGAGAACGTAGTGACCTCAATCAGGTTACTGTTCTGCATTGTCCCCGTCATTCTCTATGCCGGTATGTTCGTTATGTTGCATCTCTACAAACTGGACAGCCGCAGAGTGGAAGAGATTAGCCGCCAGTTAGAGAAAAAACGCCAGCAGCAGTCGGAAGCGCCAGCCTCCTCTGCGGTTGCAGTTTCCAGTTAACGATTACCGGGAGAAATGATGTCCACTATTACCAATCCTGTACTGAAAGGCTTTCATCCCGATCCGTCCATTTGCCGGTGCGGAGAGGATTACTACATTGCCACTTCCACGTTCGAATGGTTCCCCGGCGTACGGATCTATCACTCCAGGGATCTCAACAACTGGACGCTTGCAGCCTGCCCTCTGGATCGCGCATCGCAGCTCGATATGCGGGGTAACCCCGATTCTGGAGGTATCTGGGCACCCTGTCTGAGCTACGCGGATGGTCTGTTCTGGCTGGTATATACCGACGTTAAGGTGGTCGATTCGCCCTGGAAAAACGGACGAAACTACCTGGTGACTGCCCCCTCAATCGAGGGGCCATGGAGCGAACCGATTCCAATGGGTAACGGCGGTTTCGACCCTTCTCTGTTTCACGATAGCAACGGGCGTAAATATTACCTGTATCGCCCCTGGGGACCGCGCCATCATAGCGATCCCCACTGCACGATCGTGATGCAGGAATATTTTCCGCAGGAGCAGCGGTTATCCCCGGAACGTCGAACATTGTTTACCGGTACGACGCTGCGCTATACCGAAGGCCCGCATCTGTACCAGCGTGATGGCTATTACTATCTGGTGGTGGCGGAAGGCGGAACCAGTTATGAGCATGCTGTGGTGGTATTACGGGCCAGAGCGCCGGAAGGCCCTTATGAACTGCATCCTGATACCGTCATTATGACGACCTGGGACCAGCCCGAACATCCATTGCAGAAAAGCGGCCACGGCTCGCTGGTCGATACGCCCAACGGCGAGTGGTTTATGGCCTATCTGACCAGTCGACCCTTACGCTTGCCAGGGGTTCCGCTACTGGCTGTCGGAGGCCGCGGCTACTGCCCACTGGGGCGTGAAACCGGCATTGCCCGGATCGCCTGGCAGGATGGCTGGCCTTATGTAGAAGGGGGAAAACATGGCGGTGTGCAAATCCAGGGGCCGGAAACGGCAAACCGTGATGCATCTCCAGACGAAGCGTGGCGTGATGACTTTATCGATTCGACACTCGATCCTGCACTCCAGACCTTGCGCATTCCATTTGACGATCGCCTGGGGTCGCTGAGTGCCCGTAAGGGCTTTCTGCGTCTATACGGTAATGACTCCCTGGTCTCAACCTTCGCTCAGTCTACCGTCGCCCGGCGCTGGCAGCACTTTCGCTTTCAGGCTGAAACCTGCATGCAGTTCGATCCTGCCCATTTTCAGCAGAGCGCGGGAGTGACCTGTTATTACAACACCAAAAACTGGAGCTACTTCTTTATGGATCGGGAAGAAGGCCGGGGTCGAACGCTGAAGATTATTCAGCTGGATCGTAATGTTCCGTGCTGGCACCTGTATGAAGAACCGATCCCGGTGCCGGAGGAGGTTTCCGCCGTCTGGCTGAGAGTGGAGGTTGATCACCTCAGCTATCACTATAGCTACTCGTTCGATGGTGAAAACTGGCAGCGGGTCGCGCTGAGTTTTGAAGCCTGGAAGCTGTCAGATGATTATATCGGAGGGCGAGGATTCTTTACCGGCGCCTTTGTCGGGCTGCACTGCGAAGATATTAGCGGCGATGGCTGTCACGCTGACTTCGATTATTTTAGTTATTTACCGGGATAATATGTGAAAGTCTGGCGGCTACGGTCGGGTAGCCGCCAGCGGAATCAGGGTTTACTGTTACGCTCTTTCAGCAGATCGCGGATCTCGCCCAGCAGAACTTCTTCTTTGGTCGGTTCTGGCGGCGCTGCCGGGGCCTCTTCTTTTTTCTTATGCAGGTTGTTGATCAGTTTGATCATCATAAAGATCGCCAGTGCGACAATCACAAAATCAAACACGTTCTGCAGGAAGGCACCGTAATTGATCACTACGGCGGGGGTATCCCCGACCGCTTCTTTAAGCGTCCAGGCAAACTGCTTAAAGTCGATACCGCCAATTAACAGCCCCAGCGGCGGCATAATAATATCCGCAACCAGTGACGAAACGATCTTGCCGAAGGCTGCACCAATAATGACACCCACTGCCAAATCCACCACGTTTCCACGCATCGCGAATTCGCGGAATTCTTTAAAAAAGCTCATTGTTATTACTCCATGTATATGCCGACACGGCTAAGTTTAACAGAAGCCGCCTGCTTTGCCATTTGTGCGCTCGGGGAATAGAGAGGGTTATCCACTGAAATAAAAGGGATTTTATCAGGGCGGTAGCTACCGCCCCGGTTTTACAGGAAGAAGGGACTGGGCTGGAACAGGCGTTCCACATCAGAAACAAACTTCTTATCCGTCAGGAACATAATCACGTGATCGCCCTGTTCGATACGCAGATCGTCATTGGCGATCATGACGTCGTTACCGCGCACGACCGCGCCGATAATGGTGCCGGGCGGCAGCTTGATTTCACTGATAACCCGACCAACGACGCGCGAGGTGCTCTCGTCGCCGTGGGCTACGGCTTCAATGGCTTCCGCGACGCCGCGACGCAGGGAAGAAACCCCGACGATATCCGCTTTGCGCACGTGGCTGAGCAGCGCCGAAATGGTCGCCTGCTGAGGCGAGATTGCAATATCAATCACGCTCCCCTGAACCAGGTCGACATAGGCGCGTCGCTGGATTAGCACCATCACTTTCTTGGCGCCCAGACGTTTGGCCAGCATGGCCGACATAATATTGGCTTCGTCGTCATTGGTCACGGCGATAAACAGATCCACCTGTTCGATATGCTCTTCGGACAGCAGTTCCTGATCCGACGCATCGCCATAGAATACGATGGTATCCTGTAGCATTTCTGCCAGCTCGGCGGCACGCTGCTGATCGCGCTCGATCAGCTTCACGCTGTAATCTTTTTCCAGCCGCTGGGCCAGACCGGCGCCGATATTACCGCCGCCGACCAGCATAATGCGCTTGTAGGGCTTTTCCAGGCGCTGAAGTTCGCTCATTACTGCACGGATATGCTGGGATGCGGCGATAAAGAACACCTCATCACCGGCCTCGACGATGGTTGATCCCTGCGGGCGAATTGGCCGATCGTGGCGGAAAATGGCGGCAACGCGGGTATCGATATGCGGCATATGTTCGCGCATCGTCGACAGCGCATTACCGACCAGCGGACCACCGTAGTAGGCTTTCACGACCGCCAGCGCCACCTTGCCTTCGGCGAAGTTCACCACCTGCAGAGCACCGGGATATTCGATCAGTCGGTAAATACTGTCGATGACCAACTGCTCGGGGGCTATCAGGTGATCGATGGGCACGGCTTCCGGGGTAAACAGCCGTTCGGCGTCCCGAACGTACTCCGGCGCGCGGATACGGGCGATACGATTTGGCGTATTAAACAGCGAATAGGCCACCTGGCAGGCGATCATATTGGTTTCGTCGGAACTGGTGACCGCGACCAGCATATCGGCGTCATCAGCGCCGGCGTCGCGCAGTACTCTGGGGTGTGAACCATGGCCCTGTACCACGCGCAGGTCGAACTTATCCTGCAGGCTGTGTAGTCGATCCCCGTTGGTGTCGACTACGGTAATATCGTTATTTTCGCCTACCAGGTTTTCCGCCAGCGTACCGCCGACCTGGCCCGCGCCAAGAATAATTATCTTCATCGCATATCGCTTCGTTGATGCTGTAAACCCAATCCACTATGTGGATTAGCCCCTGATTAGCTTAGCGTAAAAGAAGCCATCGCCTTCATCCGCCGCAGGCAGATTCTGTATGCCGGGCTGTTCCGGCGTACCGGTTTCCACCAGACGGGCATCCGGATGTCGGCTAAGAAACGCGGCAATCTGTTCGCTGTTTTCCTGCGGCAGGATGGAACAGGTCGCATAAACCATGGTACCGCCGGGCTTCAGGTGCGGCCAGATGGCGTTGAGGATCTCTGCCTGGAGTCGTACCAGCTCGTCGATATCCCGATCGCGGCGTAACCATTTGATATCGGGATGACGGCGAATAACGCCGGTTGCCGAGCAGGGCGCATCCAGCAAAATACGATCGAACTGTTGTTCGTCACACCACTGCGCGGGGAAGCGCCCATCGCCGCATTTTACCTCAGCCTTCATCCCCAGACGCGCCAGATTTTCGTGCACGCGCTTCAGACGCTGGTCGTCAACGTCCACCGCCATCACCGTGGCGCCGGGGGCCGCTTCCAGAATATGAGTAGTCTTACCGCCCGGCGCCGCGCAGAGATCGAGGATAACCTCGCCGTTACGGGGATCCAGCAGATCGACACAACCCTGGGCCGAGGCGTCCTGAACGGTAACATCGCCTTGTTCAAATCCCGGCAGTGCCTGCACCGGCAGAGGGGAGTCCAGCCGCACCGCATCGCGGTAGCGTGGATGTGGATGCCCATTAATCTCCTGAGCTTTCAGGCGCTCAAGCCAGGCATCACGGCTGCCATGTTGACGGTTGACCCGTAACCACATGGGAGGGCGCTGGTTATTGGCTTCGACGATCGCCTGCCACTGCTGGGGGTAAGCTTTGCGTAATCGGGCCAGCAGCCATTCGGGGTGCAGCCAGCGGCAGTCATTCTTTGTCGCTTGATCCAGTAGCTCCTGCTGACGACGCTGGAAGTTGCGTAATACGCCGTTGATAAGCCCCTTAAACTGTATCTTACGCAGCGCCACGCTCCCTTCGACGGTTTCCGCCAGCGCCGCATGGGCTGGAATACGGGTGTGGATCAGCTGGTAGAGGCCTACCAGGATCAGATAGTGGACGACGCGCTGCTTCCCGGTCATGGGGCGGGCCATCAGTTGGGCAGCCAGCCACTCCAGTTGAGGAAGGGTACGTAGCACGCCGAAGCACAGCTCCTGTAGCAGCGCCCGGTCTTTATCCTGGACCTTATTCTGCATGGCAGGCAGCACATTGCTCAGGGACTGCCCCTTTTCCACCACCTGTTCGATGGCCTGGGCCGCCAGGCTGCGGAGGTTTACGTTTTTTTTCATAGACTGGATCGGTTCTGTGCCCGCGTTAAAAACAAAAATGCCCGGAGGGGGAGTTCCGGGCGTGAGTCAGACAGGTTGTCAGGCCAGGCGACTGCCAGGCTCGAACCATTCGCGGCGCGAGTTCAGCAGGTCGCGGGCCGCCATGGGCTTTTTACCCGCCGGTTGCAGAATTTCCAGATTCAGCACGCCATCGGCGGTGGCGATTCGGATGCCCTGCTTGTCGGCATCGAGAATAGTTCCTGGCTCGGCGCCAGCAGGGCCGTCGATGACTGAAGCCTGCCATACCTTGACCGGCTGCTCATCGATGGTGAAGTAGCTCACCGGCCAGGGGTTAAAGGCGCGGATGCAGCGTTCGAGCTGAGTCGCGGACAGTGACCAGTCGAGACGAGCCTCTTCCTTACTTAACTTTTCGGCCCAGGTGACTCGCGTTTCGTCCTGTTTTTCCGGGCTGGCCTGACCGCTGGCCAGCTGTGCAAGGGTTTCCAGCAGGCCTTTGGGGCCGAGCTCAGCAAGCGTGTTATACAGCGTAGCGCTGGTGTCCTGGGCCGTGATAGGGCAGGCGAGCTTATACAGCATATCGCCAGTATCCAGACCCACATCCATCTGCATAATGGTCACGCCGGTTTCGGCATCGCCAGCCCAGAGCGCACGCTGAATCGGCGCCGCGCCGCGCCAGCGCGGCAGCAGCGAGCCATGGATGTTAATGCAGCCCAGACGCGGCATGGCCAGCACGGCTTTTGGCAGGATCAGGCCATAGGCGACTACCACCATGACATCGGCATTTAAATCGGCGACCAGTTGCTGGTTTTCTTCCGGGCGTAGCGAAACGGGTTGGAAAACGGGGACGGCTTTTTCCTGGGCCAGCATCTTCACCGGGCTGGGCATTAGTTTTTTACCACGGCCCGCCGGGCGGTCTGGCTGCGTGAAAACGCCGACCACCTGGTGCTCAGACGCGAGCAACGCGTCCAGGTGACGCGCTGCGAAGTCCGGCGTTCCGGCAAAAATAATACGTAGTGATTCGGACACGTTATTTCCTGTCTGCTTAGCTGGCGGCGCGGGCTTTCATGCGATCCAGTTTCTCGACTTTCTGCACGATGCGATCGCGTTTCATCTTTGACAGATAATCAATGAACAGTTTACCCATCAGATGATCCATCTCGTGCTGAATGCAGATCGCCAGCAGGCCATCGGCTTCCAGTTCGTATTCCTTGCCGTCGCGGTCGAGCGCGCGAATCTTTACCTGCTCGGCACGCGGCACCAGGGCACGCTGCTCAGGGATGGAAAGACAGCCTTCTTCGATCCCGGTTTCGCCGCTTTTTTCCAGTAGCTCAGGGTTTATCAGCACCAGGCGTTCGTCGCGATTTTCTGAAACGTCGATAACGATAATACGCTGGTGAATGTTGACCTGGGTTGCGGCCAGGCCAATGCCTTCTTCGGCGTACATCGTATCGAACATATCATCGACGATACGCTGAATTTCCGCATTCACTTCTTTAACGGGCTCGGCAACTTTGCGCAGACGCTCGTCGGGAACATGTAATACCTGCAAAACTGACATAACTATCCGGATCTGTATTCAATGATTGAAAGGATTATGTCCTTTATTCTAGACAAATCGCCCCCTGATTGACAGCATCAGTCACCAATCACAGGGATTGTCTGGCGGCCTGTGTCAGGGGGGCGGACATGGATGAGACGGAGTTCTGGTTGCGCTTAATGGCCGTACAAAATTTAAGCGGAGAAAAGATGGTGGCGGTGGCAACCCGGTTTATTGCATCGCCCCGGGGGGACGAGTGGCGGCATGGGCTGACGCCGTTACAGCGCGTGCAGTTCGATGGCGTGACGTCTGTTATACTGGAGCGAGCTCATTGCTGGCTTGCCCTGCCGGAAAATCATCTGGTGACGGCGCTGGCGCCGGAATATCCGGTACAGTTACGGGCGATTGACTGGTTCCCTGGCGCTTTGATGGTCACAGGCAACACGGCGCTGCTGCAAAGTGAACAGCTGGCAATCGTTGGCAGCCGCAACCACTCCTGGTATGGCGCTCGCTGGGGAGAGCACTTCGCCCGTGCGCTGGCGGCGGCTGGTTTCTCTATTGTGAGTGGACTGGCATTAGGTATTGATGCCGTTGCCCATCGGGCTACGCTTGCGGTGAAAGGCAAAACGCTGGCGGTACTGGGTAACGGACTGGGGACATTCTATCCGCGCCGCCACAGGCACCTGGCGGAGCAGATTATCGAACAGGGCGGTGCGATTATTTCGGAGTTCCCGCTGGATGCACCTGCGCTGCCTTATCATTTTCCACGGCGTAACCGAATTATCAGCGGGCTTAGCCGCGGCGTGCTGGTGGTTGAGGCATCGTTGCGTAGCGGATCTTTAACGACGGCGCGTTACGCACTGGAGCAGGGAAGAGAGCTGTTCGCACTGCCCGGTGCTATCGGTAGCCCCGGTAGCGAAGGAACCCACTGGCTGATCAAGCAGGGCGCGGTGGCGGTCACCGAGCCTCAGGATATTATCGATCATTTACAAAATGAGCTATGCTGGCTCCCTTCTTTAACGAATGCGGGCAATAATCCCACAGATCGCGAAGTCCCCCCATTGCCATTTGCCCACCTCCTGGCTAACGTAGGAGATGAGGTTACACCTGTTGACGTCGTCGCTGAACGTGCCGGCCAACCTGTGCCAGTGACAGTGGCTCAATTACTTGAACTGGAGTTAGCAGGATGGATCGCAGCTGTACCCGGCGGCTATGTCCGATTGAGGAGGGCAGGCCATGTTCGACGTACTAATGTATTTGTTTGAAACCTATATCCATACTGAGCCGGAAGCGCGCGTGGATCAGGACAAACTGACCCGTGATCTGACGGATGTCGGTTTTGAGCGGGAAGATATTTATAACGCCCTGATGTGGCTTGAAAAACTGGCCGACTATCAGGACGGACTGGCAGAGCCGATGCAACTGGCTGCCGATCCGCTCTCCATGCGTATCTACACTGAGGATGAGAGCCGTCGCTTAGATGCCGACTGCCGGGGTTTCCTGCTGTTTCTTGAGCAGATTCAGGTGCTGAACCTCGAAACGCGTGAAATGGTGATTGAGCGCATTATGGCGCTGGATGCCGACGAGTTCGATCTCGAAGATCTTAAATGGGTGGTGCTGATGGTGCTGTTTAACCTCCCGGGGTGTGAAAACGCCTATCAGCAAATGGAAGAGTTACTGTTTGAAACCAGCGAAGGCCAGCTGCACTAACGCGGCGGTCTGATAAGTCCATATGGCCAAACCGGCATTATTTGATGTTAGTCATCAGGAACCCTGCCCCCGCTGCGGGGCAGAGTTAGTTATACGCTCCGGGAAACATGGTCCGTTTCTTGGCTGTTCCCACTATCCGGACTGTGACTATATCCGACCGCTGAAGAATCAGACGGACGGACATGTCATTAAGGTACTGGAGGGGCAGCAGTGCCCGGCCTGCGGTAGCGAGCTGGTTTTGCGCCAGGGGCGTTTCGGGATGTTTATTGGCTGCGCCAGCTATCCTGCCTGTGGCCATACTGAGCTTATCGATAAACCCGATGACACTGCGATTCCCTGTCCTCAGTGCGGTGAGGGACATCTGGTGCAGCGGCGTTCTCGCTATGGCAAAACCTTTCATTCCTGCGATCGTTATCCAGCCTGCCAGTTCGCCACCAATTTTAAACCGGTAGTGGGGGAGTGCCCTGAATGTCACTACCCGCTGCTTATCGAGAAGAAGACCGCGCATGGCGTCAAACGCTATTGTGCGAGCAAACAATGTGGAAAGCCGGTTCCGGCCCAATCAACCTGTGAAGAATAACCCCCCTGAAATGACCCCTGAGGAGATTATCGCTCTCCTTAATCAACAGCAGGTCATCGCCTACCCGACGGAAGCCGTGTTTGGCGTTGGCTGCGATCCCGATAGTGAAGAAGCGGTTAACCGCCTGCTGACCCTGAAACAGCGTCCGGTAGAGAAAGGGCTGATTCTGATAGCGGCAAACTATCAGCAGCTTATGCCGTATATCGATGACAGTCGGCTTGATGCATCGCAGCGTGAGTCTGTATTTTCCCGCTGGCCGGGACCGGTGACTTTCGTTTTCCCGGCAAAATCCACGACACCGCGCTGGCTGACGGGCCGTTTCGACTCGCTGGCGGTACGGGTTACCGATCACCCGCTGGTGGTGAAACTGTGTCAGACATACGGTAAGCCACTGGTTTCAACCAGTGCGAATCTTAGCGGGCAGCCGCCGTGCCGTAACGCGCAGGAGGTTATCGCGCAGTTCGGGGTGGACTTCCCCGTACTGGCAGGGGAAACCGGTGGCCGTCTGAACCCTTCTGAAATTCGTGATGCCTTAACCGGCGAACTCATTCGTCAGGGGTAATAGCATGGAAACCTATGCCGTCTTCGGTAATCCGATTGCACACAGCAAATCGCCATTTATTCAGCGCCAGTTTGCCGAACAGCTGAGCATCACGCATCCCTATGGTCGGGTACTGGCCCCGATGGACGACTTTGTGTCGACGCTGGAGCGCTTTTTTATGACTGGCGGTCGCGGGGCTAACGTCACTGTACCCTTTAAAGAGCAGGCATTTGCTCGCTCCGATGAACTGACCGAGCGCGCTTCGCTGGCCGGTGCCGTCAATACGTTTAAGCGTCTGGACGATGGGCGACTGTTGGGGGATAACACTGACGGTGTGGGGCTGCTCAGCGATCTGGAACGTCTGCAACTGATCCGCCCGGGCGACCGAATCCTGCTGGTGGGGGCCGGAGGTGCGGCGCGGGGCGCGCTTCTGCCGCTGCTGTCGCTGGGCTGCCCGGTCACGATCGTTAACCGAACCTTTGTCCGAGCCCAGGAGCTGGCCCGGCTTTTCAGTCATACTGGTAGCGTTAGCGCGCTGGAGATGTCTGCACTTGAAGGCCATGAGTTCGATCTCATTATCAACGCCACTTCCAGCGGCTTAAGCGGTGAGGTACCGGCACTGCCGACATCAATACTGAGCCATCACGTTCGCGGCTACGATATGTTTTACCAGCAGGGATTAACGCCTTTCCTGCACTGGTGCGTGGATGGCGGTGTACAGCAGTATGCCGACGGTCTGGGCATGCTGGTGGGCCAGGCGGCGCATGCTTTCCTGTTATGGCATGGTAAATTGCCAGAGATAGAGTCGGTTATCGCAGCACTGAAACTGGAATTAGCGCAATGAACCAGTCTATCCAGTTTCCGGATCGTGAAACCTGGGATGAAGCGCGTCAGGCCGTCTGTTTCCCTGCGCTGGTGGGGGGGATGCAACTCACCTGCGCCATTCGCGGCGCAACGCTGGCGGCACGCTATGGAAATGTGGATGAGCCACTTGCGCTGTTCCGGACCCGGCGTTGGGATCTTGAAGAGGAGGCGGAACAGCGCATACAGGATCAGGAAGAGGATGAGTCCGGGTGGCTCTGGCTCTCCTGAGCCAGATAATCATCTTTCCATTTGACGTAGTTGTTGGCGGAATACTTCAGTCCCTCGCGCTCTTCCGGCTTCAACGGACGGATCTGCTTTACCGGACTTCCCAGATAGAGATAACCACTCTCCAGTCGCTTGTTCTGCGGTACCAGGCTGCCAGCGCCGATCATGACATCATCCTCAATGGTGGCGCCATCCAGTAGAATTGATCCCATTCCCACCAGAACCCGGTTACCTATGATGCAGCCATGCAGCATCACTTTATGTCCGACGGTAACATCTTCTCCTACGACTAATGGATTGCCTTCGGGATTCCTGGAAGATTTATGAGTCACATGCAATACACTGCCATCCTGAATATTGGTACGCGCGCCTATTGAAACAGTGTTGACGTCACCGCGGATTGCGACCAGTGGCCAGATGCTGACATCGTCGGCCAGCCGGACATCGCCGATCACCACGCTGGATGCGTCCAGCATGACACGCTGACCAATCCGGGGAATAAGATCCTTATAAGGGCGGAGAACCTCAGCCATAGCTACCTCTTTGTTAAACAAACTTCATCAAGACTTTGGGCGCATTTCTGGTGCACCGCAAGGATGAAAAGTGACAAATCTGCGGCAGATCGTTCAGGATCTCTACGGAAAGGCTGAAAAAACATCAGTTGAAAGAAAAGATCGAAAAAAGGCTTGTGCTAAAAAATGGGATCCCTATAATGCGCCACCACTGACACGGAACAACGCCTTACGGCGCACCGGTCAGAAAGAGAAAATCCTGAAAATCAGGGTTGACTCTGAAAGAGGAAAGCGTAATATACGCCACCTCGCGATGGTGAGCTTAACGCCTTGTCGCAACTGCTCTTTAACAATTTATCAGACAATCTGTGTGGGCACTCGAAAGCACTGATATCCTGAACGTCGAAAGACGCTAAATGAATATCAAGTCTCAAGAGTGAACACGTAATTCATTACGAAGTTTAATTCTTTGAGCATCAAACTTTAATTGAAGAGTTTGATCATGGCTCAGATTGAACGCTGGCGGCAGGCCTAACACATGCAAGTCGGGCGGTAACAGGGAGAAGCTTGCTTCTCTGCTGACGAGCGGCGGACGGGTGAGTAATGTCTGGGGATCTGCCTGATGGAGGGGGATAACCACTGGAAACGGTGGCTAATACCGCATAATCTCGAAAGAGCAAAGTGGGGGACCTTCGGGCCTCACGCCATCAGATGAACCCAGATGGGATTAGCTAGCAGGTAGGGTAATGGCCTACCTGGGCGACGATCCCTAGCTGGTCTGAGAGGATGACCAGCCACACTGGAACTGAGACACGGTCCAGACTCCTACGGGAGGCAGCAGTGGGGAATATTGCACAATGGGCGCAAGCCTGATGCAGCCATGCCGCGTGTATGAAGAAGGCCTTCGGGTTGTAAAGTACTTTCAGTCAGGAGGAAGGGTGTGAGCTTAATACGCTCATACATTGACGTTACTGACAGAAGAAGCACCGGCTAACTCCGTGCCAGCAGCCGCGGTAATACGGAGGGTGCAAGCGTTAATCGGAATTACTGGGCGTAAAGCGCACGCAGGCGGTTGGTTAAGTCAGATGTGAAATCCCCGGGCTCAACCCGGGAACTGCATTTGAAACTGGCCAGCTGGAGTCTCGTAGAGGGAGGTAGAATTCCAGGTGTAGCGGTGAAATGCGTAGAGATCTGGAGGAATACCGGTGGCGAAGGCGGCCTCCTGGACGAAGACTGACGCTCAGGTGCGAAAGCGTGGGGAGCAAACAGGATTAGATACCCTGGTAGTCCACGCCGTAAACGATGTCGACTTGGAGGCTGTGAGCTTGACTCGTGGCTTCCGGAGCTAACGCGTTAAGTCGACCGCCTGGGGAGTACGGCCGCAAGGTTAAAACTCAAATGAATTGACGGGGGCCCGCACAAGCGGTGGAGCATGTGGTTTAATTCGATGCAACGCGAAGAACCTTACCTGGTCTTGACATCCACGGAAGGTCTCAGAGATGAGACTGTGCCTTCGGGAGCCGTGAGACAGGTGCTGCATGGCTGTCGTCAGCTCGTGTTGTGAAATGTTGGGTTAAGTCCCGCAACGAGCGCAACCCTTATCCTTTGTTGCCAGCGATTCGGTCGGGAACTCAAAGGAGACTGCCGGTGATAAACCGGAGGAAGGTGGGGATGACGTCAAGTCATCATGGCCCTTACGACCAGGGCTACACACGTGCTACAATGGCGCATACAAAGAGAAGCGACCTCGCGAGAGCAAGCGGACCTCATAAAGTGCGTCGTAGTCCGGATTGGAGTCTGCAACTCGACTCCATGAAGTCGGAATCGCTAGTAATCGTGAATCAGAATGTCACGGTGAATACGTTCCCGGGCCTTGTACACACCGCCCGTCACACCATGGGAGTGGGTTGCAAAAGAAGTAGGTAGCTTAACCTTCGGGAGGGCGCTTACCACTTTGTGATTCATGACTGGGGTGAAGTCGTAACAAGGTAACCGTAGGGGAACCTGCGGTTGGATCACCTCCTTACCTTTGGATACAGGTTTCGCAGTGTCCACACAGATTGTCTGATGAAAGTAAAGAAGCAAGGCGTCTGCGAAGCCGACTTTAGTGTCCCCTTCGTCTAGAGGCCCAGGACACCGCCCTTTCACGGCGGTAACAGGGGTTCGAATCCCCTAGGGGACGCCACTTGCTGGTTAGTGTGAGTGAAAGTCGCCAACCTTAATATATCTCAAAACTGGCTCAGTGAGTCACGTTTGAGATATTTGCTCTTTAACAATCCGGAACAAGCTGAAAATTGATAATCCATAAACGGGAAAACCGTTTAATGGGTCTCTCAAGCTTACAACGCGAAGACATCTTCGGGTTGTGAGGTTAAGCGAATAAGCGTACACGGTGGATGCCCTGGCAGTCAGAGGCGATGAAGGACGTGCTAATCTGCGAAAAGCGTCGGTAAGCTGATATGAGGCGTTATAACCGACGATGTCCGAATGGGGAAACCCAGTGTGATTCGTCACACTATCATTAACTGAATCCATAGGTTAATGAGGCGAACCGGGAGAACTGAAACATCTAAGTACCCCGAGGAAAAGAAATCAACCGAGATTCCCTGAGTAGCGGCGAGCGAACGGGGAAGAGCCCAGAGTCTGAATCAGCGTGTGTATTAGTGGAACGGTCTGGAAAGTCCGGCGATACAGGGTGACAGCCCCGTACACGAAAATGCACATGCTGTGAGCTCGATGAGTAGGGCGGGACACGTGTTATCCTGTCTGAATATGGGGGGACCATCCTCCAAGGCTAAATACTCCTGACTGACCGATAGTGAACCAGTACCGTGAGGGAAAGGCGAAAAGAACCCCGGCGAGGGGAGTGAAACAGAACCTGAAACCGTGTACGTACAAGCAGTGGGAGCACTCTTTATGGGTGTGACTGCGTACCTTTTGTATAATGGGTCAGCGACTTATATTCTGTAGCAAGGTTAACCGAATAGGGGAGCCGAAGGGAAACCGAGTCTTAACCGGGCGTTAAGTTGCAGGGTATAGACCCGAAACCCGGTGATCTAGCCATGGGCAGGTTGAAGGTTGGGTAACACTAACTGGAGGACCGAACCGACTAATGTTGAAAAATTAGCGGATGACCTGTGGCTGGGGGTGAAAGGCCAATCAAACCGGGAGATAGCTGGTTCTCCCCGAAAGCTATTTAGGTAGCGCCTCGTGAATTCATCTCCGGGGGTAGAGCACTGTTTCGGCTAGGGGGCCATCCCGGCTTACCAACCCGATGCAAACTACGAATACCGGAGAATGTTATCACGGGAGACACACGGCGGGTGCTAACGTCCGTCGTGAAGAGGGAAACAACCCAGACCGCCAGCTAAGGTCCCAAAGTCATGGTTAAGTGGGAAACGATGTGGGAAGGCCCAGACAGCCAGGATGTTGGCTTAGAAGCAGCCATCATTTAAAGAAAGCGTAATAGCTCACTGGTCGAGTCGGCCTGCGCGGAAGATGTAACGGGGCTAAACCATGCACCGAAGCTGCGGCAGCGACACTAGGTGTTGTTGGGTAGGGGAGCGTTCTGTAAGCCGTTGAAGGTGTACTGTGAGGTATGCTGGAGGTATCAGAAGTGCGAATGCTGACATGAGTAACGATAAAGCGGGTGAAAAGCCCGCTCGCCGGAAGACCAAGGGTTCCTGTCCAACGTTAATCGGGGCAGGGTGAGTCGACCCCTAAGGCGAGGCCGAAAGGCGTAGTCGATGGGAAACGGGTTAATATTCCCGTACTCGGTGTTACTGCGATGGGGGAACGGAGAAGGCTATGTCATCCGGGCGACGGTCGTCCCGGTTTAAGCGTGTAGGCTGACTTTCCAGGCAAATCCGGAGAGTTAAGGCTGAGGCGTGATGACGAGGCACCACGGTGCTGAAGTGACAAATGCCCTGCTTCCAGGAAAAGCCTCTAAGCTTCAGGTAACAACGAATCGTACCCGAAACCGACACAGGTGGTCAGGTAGAGAATACCAAGGCGCTTGAGAGAACCCGGGTGAAGGAACTAGGCAAAATGGTGCCGTAACTTCGGGAGAAGGCACGCTGACATGTAGGTGAAGCCCCTGCGGGTGGAGCTGAAGTCAGTCGAAGATACCAGCTGGCTGCAACTGTTTATTAAAAACACAGCACTCTGCAAACACGAAAGTGGACGTATAGGGTGTGACGCCTGCCCGGTGCCGGAAGGTTAATTGATGGGGTTATGGGTAACCAGAAGCTCCTGATCGAAGCCCCGGTAAACGGCGGCCGTAACTATAACGGTCCTAAGGTAGCGAAATTCCTTGTCGGGTAAGTTCCGACCTGCACGAATGGCGTAATGATGGCCAGGCTGTCTCCACCCGGGACTCAGTGAAATTGAACTCGCTGTGAAGATGCAGTGTACCCGCGGCAAGACGGAAAGACCCCGTGAACCTTTACTATAGCTTGACACTGAACATTGAGCCTTGATGTGTAGGATAGGTGGGAGGCTTTGAAGCGTGGACGCAAGTACACGTGGAGCCAACCTTGAAATACCACCCTTTAATGTTTGATGTTCTAACCTGGCGCCATTATCTGGCGTGGGGACAGTGTCTGGTGGGTAGTTTGACTGGGGCGGTCTCCTCCCAAAGAGTAACGGAGGAGCACGAAGGTTGGCTAATCCTGGTCGGACATCAGGAGGTTAGTGCAATGGCATAAGCCAGCTTGACTGCGAGCGTGACGGCGCGAGCAGGTGCGAAAGCAGGTCATAGTGATCCGGTGGTTCTGAATGGAAGGGCCATCGCTCAACGGATAAAAGGTACTCCGGGGATAACAGGCTGATACCGCCCAAGAGTTCATATCGACGGCGGTGTTTGGCACCTCGATGTCGGCTCATCACATCCTGGGGCTGAAGTAGGTCCCAAGGGTATGGCTGTTCGCCATTTAAAGTGGTACGCGAGCTGGGTTTAGAACGTCGTGAGACAGTTCGGTCCCTATCTGCCGTGGGCGCTGGAAGACTGAGGGGGGCTGCTCCTAGTACGAGAGGACCGGAGTGGACGCACCACTGGTGTTCGGGTTGTGATGCCAATTGCATTGCCCGGTAGCTAAGTGCGGAAAAGATAAGTGCTGAAAGCATCTAAGCACGAAACTTGCCCCGAGATGAGTCTTCCCTGAGACCCTGAGTCTCCTGAAGGGACGTTGAAGACGACGACGTTGATAGGCCGGGTGTGTAAGCGCAGCGATGCGTTGAGCTAACCGGTACTAATGACCCGAGAGGCTTAACCTTACAACGCCAAAGATGTTTTGGTGTGATGTTGAGAGACAGAATCAAATCAGCTTGTGACGGATAAACGTTTATGGCCGTGTGTGGCGGTAAGCGGAACAGAATTTGCCTGGCGGCGAGAGCGCGGTGGTCCCACCTGACCCCATGCCGAACTCAGAAGTGAAACGCCGTAGCGCCGATGGTAGTGTGGGGTCTCCCCATGCGAGAGTAGGGAACTGCCAGGCATCAAATTTAGTGTGCTGATATGGCTCAGTTGGTAGAGCGCACCCTTGGTAAGGGTGAGGTCCCCAGTTCGACTCTGGGTATCAGCACCACTTTATTCGGTTAAAGTTCGGCGCTTAAGAAAAGAATTTGTCTGGCGGCGAGAGCGCGGTGGTCCCACCTGACCCCATGCCGAACTCAGAAGTGAAACGCCGTAGCGCCGATGGTAGTGTGGGGTCTCCCCATGCGAGAGTAGGGAACTGCCAGACATCAATTAAGAAAAAGGCCCGGTCATCTGACCGGGCCTTTTTCGTTACTGACGTTGAAATTCTTCCACGTCATCTACCGTAAAACCTCTTATCATATTCCCGCTCTGTCATTGAGCTCCCTCATACCCGGTGTGACGGTTTATCAGGCCATGCGGCAGGACAATAGCTAAAGGCCTATAAAGACCTTAACGTGGCATTGGACCACGCTCAGACGGAACTGCGGAGGTAATGTGTCAGGCTGCTTGTGCTTTCCTGCGGGTAGCAGGGTCCCTGGACAAGTTGGGTATTGTGATGCCCTGGTGCCTTCTGTAGCGTTTTAACGAGCATCAGGTAAGGATGGAGCCTTTGGCTTTGGGGACCGGGGAGCGAGGGATACAGGCAATAAAAAAGGCGCTTTCCCATGCCGGTCAGCGCCTTTTATCAACATGTAACGGATAATCAGTTCATGCCGTATTTTTTCAGTTTCTTACGCAGCGTGCCGCGGTTGATACCCATCATCAGGGCTGCGCGGGTCTGGTTACCGCGGGTGTATTGCATCACCATGTCCAACAGGGGCTGCTCTACTTCAGCCAGTACCAGCTCATACAGGTCATTAACGTCCTGACCATTCAGTTGAGCAAAATAGTTCTTCAGTGCCTGTTTTACCGAGTCACGCAGGGGCTTTTGAGTCACCTGGTCCTGAGAGTTAACGGTAGAAACGGTCAGTACGTCAGAATTTACGCGTTGTTCGAACATAGTTCTGTCAGCTCTTTTATTTCTGGTTACGCAAAATTTTCGAAGTATGCCTCCAACGCCTCCAGCTGTTCGCTGGCATCCTCAATGGCGTTGAATGTGCGCCGAAACTGGTCACTGGGCGCGTGCTCCTGGAGATACCATGAGACGTGCTTACGCGCAATTCGGTACCCCTTTACCTCACCATAGAAGGCATGAAGTTCCCTAACGTGCGCGCAAAGTAAGCGCTTAACCTCTGCCAGTGGCAGCGGGGGCAGCAACTCACCCGTGTCCAGATAATGCTGGATTTCCCGAAAGATCCAGGGTCTTCCCTGAGCCGCACGTCCAATCATCAGAGCATCTGCTCCGGTATATTCGAGCACGGCTCTGGCTTTTTGCGGGGTAGTCAGGTCACCATTCGCGATAACCGGAATGGAAACCAACTGTTTAACCGTCCGAATGCTGTCGTATTCCGCCTCGCCTTTGAACAGGCAGGCACGGGTACGACCATGGATGGTCAATGCCTGAATACCACAGCTTTCGGCCAGTTGGGCTATTTCCGCACAGTTGCGATGTTCAGGATCCCAACCGGTGCGGATCTTCAACGTAACAGGCACGTCTACCGCATTTACCACAGCGCTGAGAATCCTTTTCACCAGCTCCGGGTACTGCAGCAGGGCGGAACCTGCCAGTTTTCGATTCACTTTCTTGGCCGGGCACCCCATATTGATATCAATAATCTGGGCGCCGTTTTTCACGTTAATCCGTGCGGCCTCGGCCATATCTTCCGGTTCGCTACCGGCAATCTGAACCGTACGAATCCCCGGTTCATCCACATGCACCATTCGCAGGCGAGACTTATCACTGGCCCAAACTTCCGGGTTCGATGACATCATCTCTGAAACGGTCAGTCCGGCTCCCATCTCGTGACACAGCGTCCGAAACGGTCGGTCAGTAATCCCGGCCATTGGGGCTGCGATCAGTCGATTTCTGAGCTGGTATTGTCCGATGCGCATGAGTTAAGAAATGACCATATATGCCTGCAAGGCGGCGTATATTACGCATTTTTTGCACGAGATGAAAGGCCAAACTTTGAACAATCAGATGTTGTAGATCAATGAAACCGCTATCTCCGAACAAATTTTTTAAAATAATGCTTATTAATCAATTTGTTATATTATCATGAGCGTTTTGTGGCACGTTTAATTTTTTCGTTACTGCTTTTAAATTATGCCGACACTGTGCCATCTCTATGGAACATTATGCTGCCTGGAGAGGGAATTTGGTGGTTATTAGTACTGGAATAGCGCTAACTTTCGGATAGCCGCTATGAAAGGGGGTAGGGTGTCGCCCTACCCGATAGTCATAGTTACTCCAGAATCGTACGGCCGTGCAACTTTTGTACAGGGCGATTGTTCGAGTGATGTATCACAGATTTAAACTGCGCCAGCTGTTCAGCGGATGCCTGAAGGGGGTGTTTCATGACTATCCACCTGACCCCTTCGCTACAGGGCGGGGTTGTTAGCGAGCCACTAAAGCGCCAGTATGTTTTATCGCCTGGCAGCAGTTTGTTTACATCAATCCTTGCCAACAGCGATGAGCTCTTGTCCGCATGGTCGGGCATGACCTTCCATAATTTTGCCAGTTCGGTACTGGCGGTACCCGGGACAAACATGACCGCCACAACGGCGATTTCACCGTCACTGTTCTGGTGTACTAAATGGAGCTCCATAGGGTAGTGTTTCCCATGGATCATATTTTCGCTGGGTGCATGGAAGTGGAACTGTTTAAGCGTAAAAGAGTCGTTGTCGAGAAAGAGAGTATTCGCCGTATTGCTGTCATTGTAACTTGCCTGGATGGTATGGCCGTTGTTCAACAGTGTATCAGGACTGGTCGTATACTGTGTTCTGAGTGGTTTTAGATGGACGTTGTAGGTTTCGCGGATATCTACCGGAGCCTGATTCTGGCCTTTCTGGCACTCTGTCCAGTTACTATCCAGCTCGCCCCAATGTTCTGGCGATTCATTACCCTCGTATCCCCAGTGGGAGGCGGTGGCTGCAACAGGCAACAGCAACATCGCCAGCATGATGCCATTAAGCTTCTTTGCCATAGTTATTCATCCCTTGAATATTATTGTCAGCGTGATAGTCACTGCAGGGAGTAACCATCACGCGTTAATAATAGGGATTTTCAGATGAATAAAGCGACTAAATTTGAATGAAAAAAGGACCTTGTTTACGCTTCGTTTGAGAACGCATCATTTCCTGGTGCCGGTAATACGGCACCATTCCTCTTTTTTAGCCACCGGATCAAGCGTGAAGCGTTCACGATAGGCTTCACAAACGCCTTCCGCCTGGCTCGCCAGCACGCCGGAGAGCCCCAGCAGCCCACCCTGGATTGGCAGAACGCTAATCAAAGGCGCCAGCTCGCGCAGAGGGCCAGCAAGGATGTTAGCGACCACGACGTCGGCCTGTAGCCCGTCCGGCTGCTGATGAGGCAGGTAGAGTTCCAGACGCCCGGCCACGCCGTTACGTTCAGCGTTATCGCGGCTGGCCTGAATGGCCTGAGGGTCGATATCGATGCCGATAGCGCGCGCGGCGCCCAGTTTTAGTGCCGCGATGGCGAGAATGCCGGAGCCACAGCCGAAATCAATCACGGTTTTACCGGTCAGATCCAGGCCATCCAGCCAAGTCAGACACAGAGACGTTGTAGGATGAGTACCAGTACCAAAAGCCAGACCCGGGTCGAGCATGACGTTAACGGCGTTTTCATCGGGAACGTCACGCCAGCTTGGGCAGATCCACAGGCGCTCGCCAAAACGCATGGGGTGGAAGTTCTCCATCCATTCGCGTTCCCAGTCTTTATCTTCGAGCTGTTCGATTTTATGGTGGAAGCCCGCGCCCAGCAAAGGATGCTGTTCCAGCTGCGCCACGGCGGCCTTCATATCACATTCGGCGTCGAACAGACCGATAACGTCGGTATCGCCCCACAGTCGGGTTTCGCCTGGCAGCGGTTCGAACACTGGCGTGTCATGGGTGTCCTGAAAGGTGACGGATACCGCTCCGCTTTCCATCAGGGCGTCTCCCAGCTCTTCCGCGTATGAGCCGGTGGTATTAATTTTCAGTTGAATCCATGGCATGGCAAAACTCTTTCTTGATAAGCAGGTTAATAAACGGTGGCCGGGACACTGGCGCGGCCAAACCGGTTCCCGACCAGAAAGCACAGAAGGCTGACCAGCAGGGAGGGAACAATGGGATGGAAGCCCAGTACTTCTACCTTCAGCGTAGCCAGGAGGGCGTAAAGTACGCCACCGCTAATCATAGCGCTAAGGGCTCCTGCGGCGTTGGCGCGCTCCCAGTAAAGTCCGAGCACCAGTGGCCACAGAAAAACCGCCTCCAGGCCGCCGAAGGCCAGCAGATTAAGCCAGATGATCATCTGGGGGGGATGCCAGGCGGCCAGCAGCAGCAGGGCGCTGAGGATCAGGGTAATCGCAGTGGACATACGCTTAAGTCGTCGCTCGTTGGTGGCCTGTTCCGGGCGCATGCTGAGCCAGAGATCCTTGACGATCGTCGCCGATGACTGAAGCAACTGAGCGTTGATCGTCGACATAATGGCCGCCATAGGCGCGGCCAGAAAGATCCCGGCGGCTACCGGCGGCAGTACGGCAACCATCAACGTCGGTATCACCTGATCCGGAATGGCCAGATCGGGGATCACCGCACGCCCCAGTGCGCCGGCCAGATGCATACCCAGCATCAGGATACCCACCATCAGGGTGCCAATAATCATACCGCGGTGCACCGCCTTACTGTCTTTGTAGGAGATACAGCGCACGGCGGTATGGGGCAGACCGATAACCCCGAAGCAGACCAGCACCCAGAACGAGGCCAGAAACGAAGGCGTCAGAATATTATCTGCCCCCTGCGGCGTCACCAGTTGAGGATCGATATGCTGGAGCTTGCTCACCGCGGCGGGCAGACCGCCTGCGGCGTGAATAATCCCGACCAGCAGCAGCAGGGTGCCAATCAGCATCACCAGCCCCTGCATGGCGTCGTTCAGCACGCTGGCACGGAAGCCGCCGAAAGCGGTATAGAGCGCGATGCTGATCCCAAAAATTAGCAGGCCGCTTTCGTAAGGGATCCCCGCTGCCGTCTCCAACAGCCGCGCGCCGCCGATAAACTGTACCGTCATGGCACCGATAAAGGCGACCAGCAGGCTCAGGCTGGCCAGCCAGACCAGCAGTCGACTCTGGTAGCGGGCATAGAGCATATCGTTGAGGGTCACGGCGTTATAGCGTCGGGCCAGGATGGCGAACTTCTTGCCGAGTATGCCCAGCGACAGCCAGATAGCGGGCAGTTGAATCATTGACAGCAATACCCAGCCCAGACCGTACTTATAGGCCGCTCCAGGGCCACCGATAAAGGAACTGGCGCTAATGTAGGTGGCCGTCAGGGTCATAGCCAGCACGAAGCCGCCCATGGAGCGTCCACCCAGGAAGTACTCATTCAGGAAATTGCCCTGTCGGCGGCGGCGTATGGCCCACAGCGAAATGCTGAATACCACCAGCAGATAGGCGATCAGCGGCAGGATAACTTCAGTCTGCATGGTCATCCTCCAGTGGGATATCGCGGAAGATTCCCCGTACCATAAGCCAGCAGAGGGCGAAAAAGATCAGCGGTACCAGCAGGCAGGCCATTTCGAACCAGTGCGGTAGGCCGGTCAGGCCGGGCGTAGAGTCGGGTAGCCATGCGGCCAGGGTCCAGGCGACCAGATAGAGCAGGGTCAGCCACAGTGCCCAACGGGCCTCTTTGTGAGCCTGAACAAAACGGTTATCCATCTTTGTTCCCCGGGTTGTCAGATAAAGCGGCGATTGTACCTTATCCCCTCCCTGCGGGGCGAAAAAAGAAGGGCCGGTAAAAACCGGCCCTTGCGTGACGAGGAAGATAACTTACTGGAGACCCAGTTTTTTCTCCAGGTAGTGGATGTTAGTTCCACCGTGCTGGAAGTTTTCGTCATTCATGATGCGCATCTGCAGCTCGACGTTGGTTTTGATACCGTCGATAATCAGCTCCTGCAGCGCGTTACGCATACGCGCAATCGCCACATCACGGTTTTCACCGTAGCAAATAAGCTTACCGATCATGGAGTCATAGTACGGCGGCACTGTATAGCCAGCGTAGATATGTGACTCCCAGCGTACCCCAAAACCGCCTGGCGCGTGGAAACGGGTGATTTTACCCGGGCTCGGCAGGAAGGTGTTGGGATCTTCGGCGTTGATACGGCATTCGACTGCGTGGCCGCGTACCATGACCTCTTCCTGTTTGATGGAGAGAGGCTGACCGGCAGCAATACGCAGCTGCTCTTTGATCAGGTCAACGCCGGTAATCATTTCCGTTACCGGGTGCTCTACCTGAATACGGGTGTTCATCTCAATGAAGTAGAACTCGCCGTTTTCAAACAGGAACTCGAAGGTACCCGCGCCGCGGTAGCCGATATCAACACAGGCCTTGGTGCAGCGTTCGCCAATATAGCGACGCAGTTCCGGAGTGATGCCCGGCGCCGGCGCTTCTTCCACCACTTTCTGGTGACGACGCTGCATGGAGCAGTCGCGCTCTGCCAGATAGATGGCGCCGCCCTGGCCGTCAGCCAGTACCTGAATTTCGATATGGCGCGGATTTTCCAGGTATTTTTCCATGTAGACCATGTCGTTGCTGAATGCCGCTTTCGCTTCAGCTCGGGTCATGGTGATGGACTGCGCCAGTTCGGCGTCGCTGCGCACCACGCGCATACCGCGACCGCCGCCGCCGCCGGAGGCTTTGATGATAACCGGGTAGCCAATGCGTTTAGCAATGGCGCGGTTACGGTCCATATCATCGTCCAGCGGACCGTCGGAACCCGGAACGCAAGGAACGCCCGCTTTCTTCATGGCGTTGATGGCGGAGACTTTGTCTCCCATCAGACGGATGGTTTCCGCTTTAGGGCCAATGAAGATAAAGCCGGACTGTTCAACCTGTTCGGCGAAGTTAGCGTTCTCAGACAGGAAGCCGTATCCCGGGTGGACAGCTACCGCACCGGTGATTTCTGCCGCGGAGATAATAGCCGGGATATTCAGGTAGCTCTTTACTGACGGCGCCGGACCGATACAGACAGTCTCGTCCGCTAGCAGTACGTGTTTCAGATCGCGATCCGCGGTGGAGTGCACGGCGACGGTCTTGATGCCCAGCTCTTTGCAGGCACGCAGGATTCGCAGGGCGATTTCACCACGGTTGGCGATAACAATTTTATCCAGCATGTTCGCCTCGTTATTCGATGACGACCAGCGGCTCGTCAAATTCTACCGGTTGGCCACTTTCCACCAGAACGGCTTTCACCACGCCAGCTTTATCAGCTTCGATCTGGTTCATCATTTTCATTGCTTCAACGATGCACAGAGTGTCGCCTACATTGACTTTCTGTCCCACTTCCACAAAGGCCTTCGCATCCGGACTCGGGGTGCGATAGAACGTCCCGACCATCGGGGAACGTACGATGTGACCACTGACTTCCGGGCTGGCAGGGGCTTCCATTGCCGGTGTTGCTGCCGGAGCCACCGCGTTGGACAGTGCCGGCTGCGGCTGCTGAGGAACGGCCCATTGCTGCATAACCGGTGCGGGCTGGTTGGCGACGGCGCGGCTGATACGTACAGACTCTTCGCCTTCAGAAATTTCCAGCTCAGCGATGCCTGATTCTTCAACCAGCTCAATCAGTTTTTTAATCTTACGAATATCCATGAGTGGGTTCCGTACTCTTTGTTTAGTTTGTGTATGACAGACGGTTAACCGCCGTCTGGAGTGCATAGGTGTAGCCATCCGCGCCCAGCCCGCAGATAACGCCAGCGGCGATATCGGAAAGATACGAGTGGTGACGGAACGGCTCGCGCGCATGCACGTTGCTCAGGTGAATCTCAATAAATGGGATGCTCACCGCCAGCAAAGCGTCACGCAATGCCACGCTGGTGTGCGTGAATGCGGCCGGATTAATCAGGATATAGTCAACCTGACCTTTAGCCTGATGAATACGGTCGATAAGTTCATGCTCAGCGTTAGACTGCAGGTGATCCAGCGTGACGTTCAGCGCTTCTGCCTGAGTGCGCAGCTGGCTAACAATCTCGGCCAGCGTCTGGCTACCGTATTTCTCCGGTTCGCGCGTGCCGAGCATATTGAGGTTAGGCCCGTTGAGAAGCAAAACCTGAAACTTGTCCGCCATTGTGCTGCCATCTCCTGCAATTTTCGGTGATATTACAAAATATACCTTCGATGCGTGGTTGTCACCCCTGAATGTGTTTAAAAAGCCATCAGAAGCAATCGTGGGGGCACATTATAATGATTTCGTGGCATTTAGCAGCTAAATACTGGTCGTATCAGGGAAGATTATCAACCGCAATCGCCAAAGAATCGCGGTTGATAAAGCATTCTGCGGGGAAGGACACAGAAATGGTGAGCTAGCGCCACCACTGGCGGAATTTGCGATATCGGGTGGCTAAAAGCAGCAATGCCAACAGGGCGTAGATAACCGGTTGGGGTGACAACGTCTTCACGGACCATAGATAGTGGACGGGCGCGAGGATAGCGACCAGATAGACGAAGTTATGCAGTTTTTGCCAACGGGGACCCAGTTTACGCTGCGCTGAACGGGTGGAGGTTATCGCCAGCGCCAACAGTATTAGCCAGCCGATCAGGCCCAACGTCAGATACGGACGACGGATAACTTCCTGCCCCAGTAACACCAGATTGTTAATACCCAGCTCCAGCAGCGCATAGCTGACCAGATGGAACGAGGCCCACGCAAAGCACCACAGACCCAGTAAGCGGCGGGTGCGCATCAGTAGCGGCTGCTTAGCGTAGCGCGCCAGCGGGGCGATGAGCAAGGTCGCCAACAATAATTTCAGAGCTGTCCGCCCGGTAAAGTGTTGAATATCCCGGGCCGGATCGGCGCTGAGGTTGCCCTGAAATCCAGCCCAGAACAGCCATAGCAATGGAGCTAACGCTGCCGCATGCAAAAAAACTTTCAGCCAGGTGATTTGGCCCGCTGTCATACGCACTTAGAAATTCTCCTTAAGGTTAAGCCCACGATATAGCGAGGCGACCTGGTCGGCGTAGCCATTGAACAGCAATGTCGGCTGACGTTCGACCTTGAGAATGCCGCCGGCGCCAATGACGCGCTCGGTGGCCTGGGACCAGCGCGGATGATCCACGTGCGGATTCACGTTGGCGTAAAAGCCATATTCATTCGGGGCCGACAGATTCCATGTGGTGGGCGGTCGTTCACGGGTCAGGCGGATGCGGACGATGGATTTAATCCCTTTGAACCCGTACTTCCAGGGAACGATTAATCTAATCGGCGCGCCGTTCTGCGGCGGTAACGCTTTACCATAAACGCCTACGCTCATCAGCGTCAGCGGATGCATAGCCTCATCCAGACGTAATCCTTCCACGTAGGGATATTTCAGCCCACCGCCGATAAAGCGGTCCTTCTGTCCTGGCATCTGCTCCGGCGCATAGAGGGTCTGAAAGGCGACATATTTTGCATGGCTGGTGGGCTCCACCAGGGCCAGGAGCTTATGCAGTGGGAAGCCGATCCAGGGGATGACCATTGACCAGGCTTCCACGCAGCGCATGCGGTAGATACGCTCGGCAAGCGGGAAACGGGAGGCCAGCGCATCGTGATCCAGAGTGAGCGGTTTGGCCACTTCACCGTCGATGGTAAGCGTCCAGGGATCGGTCGCCATCGCACCTGCGTTGGCGGCCGGGTCAGCTTTATCGAGACCAAATTCATAAAAGTTGTTGTAGCCGGTGACTTTGTTTTCCGGGGTTAGCGGCAGGTCGCTTTGCCACTGCGGCGGTTTGCTGAAGTCCAGCGCTTTGCCTGCGGGAGCGGGGGGACGATCGTTGCCTTTAAACCAGTCGAGCAGGCTGGCCTGTGCTGGAGGCGTAAGCGTGAGCGCGGTAGCGCCAATTCCTAACATCTTCAGAATCTGGCGGCGCTGTAACATAAAGACAGACTCTGCCGTGACATCGGCCTCCGTCAACTTTTTGGTTTTCATTCATGTATCCTCCGTCATGCCTTTTCATCAGCATGACGGAGGCGGATTGCGAATGCGAATATGTCACGAAAAATTGAAGATTAACCGACCTTCACCAGGGTGCGTCCCCGGGCCTGGTTATTGATGATGCGTTCGGCATACTCTACGGCCTGAGCCAGACCGATCTCCGTGGCACTCTGTGCATAAAAGGAAGAAGGAAGATCCCGGGCCAGGCGCTGCCAGGCTTCGTAGCGGCGAGCGGGCGGGGTCATCACTGAGTCAACGCCCTGCAGTCGCACATTGCGCAGAATAAACGGCATTACGGTGGTGGGCAGGGTGAATCCTCCTGCCAGGCCGCAGGCGGCCACGCAACCGCCGTAATGGATCTGAGAAAGCACCTTCGCCAGTACTTCTCCGCCGACGGTGTCGATAGCGCCAGCCCACAGCTGTTTTTCCAGCGGACGCCCGGAGCCGAATTCCGCGCGCGCCAGGATACGCTGAGCGCCAAGGCTGCGCAGATAGTCGTGCGTGGTTTCGCGGCCGGAGACCGCCACAACCTGATAGCCAAGCTGATGAAGCAGGGCCACGGCGGTACTGCCCACGCCGCCGCTGGCGCCGGTAACCAGAATTTCACCGTGATCTGGCGTGATTCCGGCGTCGAGCAGTGCCATAACGCACAGCATTGCGGTGAAGCCTGCGGTGCCGATAATCATCGCCTTACGGCTGTCCAGCCCTTCAGGCATGGGAACCAACCAATCGCCTTTCACCCGGGCTGCGCCGGCAAGACCGCCCCAGTGGCCTTCGCCTACGCCCCAGCCGGTGAGGAGAACGGACTGTCCAACATGGAAGCGGGGATCCTTACTGTGCTGTACCCGACCGGCAAAGTCGATGCCGGGCACCATGGGGAACTGACGCACAATTTTCCCTTTGCCGGTAATCGCCAGCGCATCTTTATAGTTAAGGCTGGAGTAATCCACCTCTACGGTTACGTCGCCTTCGGGCAGGGACGCCGGGTCGAGCGATTCAACAGCGGCATGGGTCTGGCCGTCGCGTTGATTAAGGATAAGAGCCTGCATCGAAATCCTCCGGGTCATTTAAAAATAAGCACCAGCGACTATACTCGCATGACGCCGTAGAGAAGGCGATTTATCGCAATAAAAAGGTGAGGTAAGCTGCCGCATGTCTGATAAAATGGCAGTCTCACACAAGATAGTTAGTACTTACTTATATAATAGAGCCGGAAGCCGCATTGCGAAGCCACAGGCTGCTTCTGTACATCCGACGGAGTTAACACAGGGATGCGCTTAACGACGAAATTTTCCACCTTTATGACCCTGCTGACGGGGCTGGCTATTCTGGTCACCCTGTTGGGGTGTTCGTGGAGTTTTTACCATTCGATTCATGAGCGGGGCGAGCACCGTCTGAACCGAATTGTAGCGCTGGTGGATAACGAACTGCTGGTGCGCCCGCCTGAGCAGCTGGACGATCGCCTTAACGATATGATGGTTCCGCTGGAGATTGTCCGCCTGACGCTGAGTTCGGGCAGCCTTCAGGTGCTGGATCATGAACTTCCGCCCAGCTATCAACCCGCCGGGCAGCATGTGCGCCTGCGCCACCACTCGGTACGGCTGGTGAAGCACCCCAGCCTGGTGCTGCATCTGACCTGGCGCGATCCCGTCGATGATTACTTCCATTCGCTGCTGACCACGACGCCGCTCTCGCTGGCGATTGCCTTTATGGTTATCGTGCTGGTATTTGGCGCCCGTTGGGTGAAACGCCAGTTTTCCGGCCTGGAGCTACTGGAAAGTCGCTCCACCCGAATTCTGAACGGCGAACGGGGAAAAGTAGTGCGTGGTTCGCTGCATGAGTGGCCGCCGCGGACCAGTAGCGCGATGGATGTTCTGCTGAGCGAACTGCACAACGCCGGGGAGCAGCGCAGCCGTGTGGATACGCTGATCCGCTCCTATGCGGCTCAGGATGCGCAGACGGGTCTGAGCAATCGCCTGTTTTTTGAAAATCAGCTCGCCATGTTGCTGGAAGATAATGAACAGGTAGGTACCCACGGCATGGTGATGATGATCCGCGTGCCGGATTTCGAAATTTTGCGCGAAACCTGGGAGCGTCACTCCGTCGATGACTACCTTTATAACCTGATCAATCTGCTGTCGACTTTTGTGATGCGTTACCCCGGCGCGTTGCTGGCGCGCTATTTCCACAACGATTTTGCTGTTCTGCTCCCGCACAGCACCCTGAAAGAAGCGGACGGCATTGCCAGCCAGTTGCTGAAATCGGTGGATGCGATGCCGCCCACCCGTATGCTGGATCCCCTGGATATGGTGCATATTGGTATCTGCGCCTGGCGCGGCGGTCAGAGCGTGGAACAGGTGATGGAGCATGCCGAAGCGGCGGTACGCAATGCCGTGCTCCAGGGCAGCAACAGTTGGGCGGTCTATGATGACAAGCTGCCGGAAAAAGGCCGCGGCAATGTGAAGTGGCGTACTATGCTGGAAGATGCCCTGCGTCGCGGCGGGCCGCGTCTGTATCAGAAACCTTCAGTGCTGCGTAGCGGTGAAGTGCATCACCGGGAAATGGCCGGGCGCATCTTCGACGGCGAGACTGAGGTGACGTCGGCGGAGTATATGCCGGTGGTTCAGCAACTTGGTTTAGCGGAGCAGTATGACCGCCAGATGATCTCCCGCATGATTCCGCTATTGCGTTTCTGGCCGGAAGAGACCCTGGCTTTTCCGGTCACCGTGGAGTCGCTGCTGCGCCGTCCATTTCAACGCTGGCTGCGCGATACTTTGATGCAGTGTGAAAAATCGATAAGAAATCGAATTCTTTTTGAACTTGCTGAGGCAGATGTTTGTCAATACATCAGCCGTTTACAGCCGATCGTCAGGCTGATTAAAGTACTGGGGGCTCGGGTGGCCATTACGCAGGCGGGATTGACCGTGGTAAGTACGACTTATCTCCAGGATTTGGACGCGGAAATTCTCAAACTGTATCCTGGGCTGGTCAGGAATATTGACAAGCGTACTGAAAATCAGTTGTTTGTTGAGAGCCTGGTGGAAGCCTGCAAGGGAACGCGTACCATGGTTTTTGCTACCGGTACGCGAACCCGTGGAGAATGGCAGACGCTGATCGAGAAAGGGGTGAGTGGCGCACAGGGTGAATTCTTTGTCGGTTCAGAGCCTCTTGACAGCAATGTGAAAAAATATTCACGTAGATATCCGGTTTAGCCTGTCGTTTAGCCGGTTTTCACGTAGAATATTGCGCGCTGCATCCATAAGGGGGCCATGGGGTCTGCCGACTGGAACGTCGCAGTGTAATAACACCAGTTTATTTCGCTTTGCTGTAACAGAAAATTGAATAAATAATCAACATCACCCGGGTCAGAACGGGGAAATGTGTCAATCTGTTACGAGTGAAACGAGCTGTACTATTTTTCACCGAGGCAGAACGTTTTTTGCGCCTTGTCGCTGCTTCGAGTGGTTGGTAAAGTAAGCGGATTTTGTTTTCCGCCCCAGCTTTCAGGATTATCCCTTAGTATGTTGAAAAAATTTCGTGGCATGTTTTCCAATGACCTGTCCATTGATCTGGGTACCGCGAATACCCTTATTTATGTTAAAGGACAAGGCATCGTACTGAATGAACCTTCGGTGGTTGCCATTCGCCAGGATCGTGCCGGTTCCCCCAAGAGCGTTGCCGCTGTGGGGCACGACGCTAAACAGATGCTTGGCCGTACACCAGGCAACATCGCCGCCATTCGTCCTATGAAGGATGGTGTTATCGCCGACTTTTTCGTTACCGAAAAAATGCTGCAGCACTTTATTAAGCAGGTGCACAGCAACAGCTTTATGCGCCCCAGCCCGCGTGTGCTGGTGTGCGTTCCGGTTGGCGCTACTCAGGTTGAGCGTCGTGCGATTCGTGAATCCGCTCAGGGCGCAGGTGCCCGTGAAGTTTTCCTGATCGAAGAGCCGATGGCGGCTGCTATTGGTGCCGGTCTGCCGGTTTCTGAAGCTACCGGCTCAATGGTGGTGGATATCGGTGGCGGTACCACTGAAGTGGCCGTTATCTCTCTGAATGGCGTGGTTTACTCCTCTTCCGTGCGTATTGGCGGTGACCGTTTCGATGAAGCGATTATCAACTACGTGCGCCGCAACTATGGGTCTCTTATCGGCGAAGCCACGGCTGAGCGTATCAAGCACGAAATCGGCTCCGCCTATCCGGGCGATGAAGTGCGTGAGATCGAAGTCCGCGGCCGTAACCTGGCCGAAGGGGTTCCGCGTGGCTTTACGTTGAACTCCAATGAAATCCTTGAAGCGCTGCAGGAGCCGTTGACCGGCATCGTCAGCGCGGTGATGGTGGCGCTGGAGCAGTGTCCGCCGGAGCTGGCTTCCGATATCTCTGAGCGCGGTATGGTGCTCACTGGCGGTGGTGCGCTGCTGCGTAACCTCGACCGTTTGCTGATGGAAGAGACGGGTATTCCTGTCGTCGTTGCTGAAGATCCGCTGACCTGTGTCGCCCGTGGCGGCGGCAAAGCGCTGGAGATGATCGACATGCACGGCGGCGACTTGTTCAGCGAAGAATAAGCCGTCGCAAGAGAAGGGGGCTTCGGCCCCCTTCTGATTTCGGGAATACGCATAGCCTATGAAGCCAATTTTTAGCCGTGGCCCGTCACTCCAGATTCGCCTTATCCTGGCGGTAGTGGTGGCGCTCGGTGTGATTATCGCTGACAGTCGGCTTGGTACGTTCAGTCAGATCCGAACGTATATGGACACGGCCGTCAGCCCTTTCTATTTTATTTCTAATGGTCCCCGCGCGCTTCTCGACAGCGTTTCTCAGTCTTTGACCTCCCGTGAACGTCTGGAAATGGAAAACCGGGCACTGCGTCAGGAGCTTCTGTCAAAAAACAGCGAACTGCTGTTGATGGGGCAGTATCGTCAGGAAAACGCCCGTCTGCGTGAGCTGTTAGGATCGCCATTGCGTCAGGATGAGCAGAAGATGGTGACGCAGGTGATCTCTACGGTAAACGATCCGTACAGCGATCAGGTAGTGATCGATAAAGGCACCATGAATGGCGTCTACGAAGGTCAGCCTGTGATCAGCGATAAAGGCGTGGTCGGCCAGGTGGTAGCAGTTGCTAAGATGACCAGCCGGGTATTGTTGATTTGCGACGCGACCCACGCGCTGCCGATCCAGGTGCTGCGTAACGACATCCGCGTTATCGCTGCCGGTAATGGCTGCACCGACGATCTGCAACTGGAGCATCTGCCCGCCAACACCGATATCCGGGTTGGGGATGTGCTGGTGACTTCCGGCCTGGGTGGGCGCTTCCCGGAAGGGTACCCTGTCGGGGTGGTCTCTTCGGTGAAGGTGGATACCCAGCGCGCTTATACCGTGATTCAGGCTCGTCCGACCGCGGGTCTGCAGCGTCTGCGTTACCTGTTGCTGCTGTGGGGCGCCGATCGTAACGGTGTTTCGCCGCTGTCGCCGGAAGATGTGCATCGGGTGGCGAATGAGCGCCTGATGCAGATGATGCCGCAGGTACTGCCATCGCCGATGGGTCCACCGGCACCGCTTCCGGCACCGGCCACCGGCATCCAACCCGCGGTGCCCGGTCAACGTCCGATGCCGGTTCCGCCGCCGGGAGGCGCTAACGGCGTGCCTGCGACCCAGCCCGCGCCTTCTGTGCCGACTCAGCCTGCAACGCCGGTCGCCCCGGCTTCGGGAGGCCGCTAGTGGCCGGATACCGTAGCCAGGGACGCTGGGTTATTGCGCTATCTTTTCTGATAGCGCTGCTGCTGCAGGTGATGCCGTGGCCGGATGAGATTATCGTCTTCCGCCCCAACTGGGTGCTGTTAATCCTTATATACTGGATTCTGGCGCTGCCCCACCGGGTGAACGTGGGGCTTGGCTTTGTACTGGGGGCTATTCTTGACCTGATCAGCGGCTCTACGCTGGGGGTACGGGCACTGGCGCTCAGTATTGTCGCCTATCTGGTGGCGCTTAAGTTTCAACTACTGCGTAACCTGGCGCTTTGGCAACAGGCGCTGGTGGTGATAGTGATGTCGCTGGCAGTGGATGTCATTGTCTTTTGGGCAGAATTTTTAGTGATCAATGTCTCGTTTCGACCGGAAGTGTTCTGGAGCAGCCTGGTCAACGGGATACTCTGGCCGTGGATTTTTCTGCTGATGCGTAAGGTTCGCCAGCAGTTTTCCGTTCAGTAAAGGTTACCTATGACAGAACTCTATCTCGCCTCGGGGTCGCCCCGGCGCCGTGAGCTGCTGACCCAACTGGGCGTCAGCTTTGAACGCATCGTTACCCAGGTGGAAGAGGTGCGCCGTCCTGGCGAAGAGGCGAGGCAATATGTTCTGCGTCTGGCGCGCGATAAAGCGCGCGCCGGCGTTGCTGCGGCTACGCAAAATTTGCCGGTGCTCGGCGCAGATACCATAGTTATCTTAAACGGCGAAGTGCTGGAGAAACCGCGCGATGCAGAGCATGCCAGCGAGATGTTGCGCCAGCTTTCCGGTCAGACCCACCAGGTAATGACCGCCGTTGCGCTGGCGGATTCCCAGGCTATGCTGGACTGTCTGGTGGTGACTGATGTGACCTTCTGTTCACTTTCCGGGCAGGATATCGCCGACTACGTGGCAAGCGGCGAGCCCATGGATAAAGCAGGTGGATACGGTATCCAGGGGGCGGGGGGCCGTTTCGTCAGAAAAATAAACGGCAGTTATTATGCCGTCGTTGGTCTGCCGCTGGTGGAAACACGGGAGTTGCTGAGCAATTTTCACGCCCTGCGTGATGAACGAGGACAACATGACGGCTGAATTACTGGTAAATGTCACTCCGTCGGAGACGCGGGTGGCCTATATTGATGGCGGTATTCTTCAGGAAATTCATATAGAGCGTGAAGCGCGGCGCGGAATCGTAGGGAATATCTACAAAGGTCGCGTCAGCCGGGTACTTCCAGGTATGCAGGCGGCGTTTGTAGATATTGGTCTTGAGAAGGCTGCGTTCCTTCACGCTTCCGACATCATGCCCCACACCGAATGCGTGGCGGGGGATGAACAAAAAAATTTTACGGTACGTGATATCTCCGAACTGGTGCGTCAGGGCCAGGATCTGATGGTCCAGGTGGTCAAGGATCCGCTGGGCACCAAGGGCGCGCGCCTGACTACCGATATTACCCTGCCTTCCCGCTATCTGGTGTTTATGCCGGGAGCATCCCACGTGGGGGTGTCGCAGCGCATTGAAAGCGAAGAAGAACGCGAACGCCTGAAGCAGATCGTCAGCGACTACTGTGACGAGCAGGGGGGCTTTATTATTCGCACCGCAGCGGAAGGAGTCAGTGACAAGGAGCTGGCCTCTGATGCCGCCTACCTGAAGCGGGTGTGGAATAAGGTAATGGAGCGCAAAAAGCGTAACCATACCCGCTGTAAGCTCTACGGCGAACTGGCGCTGGCCCAGCGCGTGCTACGGGACTTTGCGGATGCCGCGCTGGACAGGATCCGCGTAGACTCCCGCATCACCTGGGAACTGCTGATGGAGTTCACTGCCGAATATATCCCCGAGATGACCGATAAGCTGGAACACTATAGCGGTCGCCAGCCGATCTTCGATCTCTTCGATGTGGAAAATGAGATCCAGCGAGCGCTGGATCGTAAGGTGGAGCTGAAATCAGGCGGCTACCTGATCATTGATCAAACCGAAGCGATGACCACCGTCGATATTAATACCGGCGCCTTTGTCGGTCATCGCAATCTGGACGACACCATCTTTAACACCAATATCGAAGCGACTCAGGCCATTGCCCGCCAGCTTCGGCTACGCAACCTGGGCGGCATTATCATCATCGACTTTATCGATATGAGTAGCGATGATCACCGGCGCCGGGTGCTACATTCGCTGGAACAGGCGCTGAGTAAGGATCGGGTAAAAACCAGCATTAACGGCTTCTCACCGCTGGGGCTGGTAGAGATGACCCGCAAGCGTACCCGTGAAAGCCTGGAACACGTGCTGTGCCACGAATGCCCGACCTGCCATGGCCGTGGAACGGTGAAAAGCGTTGAGACCGTGTGCTATGAGATCATGCGTGAAATCGTGCGCGTCTATCATGCCTATGATACCGACCGTTTCCTGGTCTATGCCTCGTCTGCGGTGGCGGAAACGCTAAAGAGCGAAGAGTCTCATGCGCTGGCGGAGGTGGAAATCTTTGTCGGTAAGCAGGTTATCGTGAAAGTTGAACCGCTCTATAACCAGGAGCAGTTCGACGTGGTCATGATGTAGCGCTACGCATTTGCAACAGAGTTCCGCTGCGGCGGCAGACAAGGAGTGAAGGGTGAGGAGACTGCCGGGCATTTTGATGCTCACGGCTGCCACGCTGATTGTAATCATCGCGCTGCTGGTCAGCGGTCTGCGCCTGGCGCTGCCGTATCTGGACAGCTGGCGTCCGGCGCTGTTGGCGAAAATCGAGGCGGTGAGCGGCGTGCCCGTTTCCGCCTCGCAGCTCAATGCCAGCTGGCAAAACTTTGGCCCGACCCTGGAAGCACGGGATATCAAAGTCGGCCTTAAAGACGGCGGTCACCTGGAGGTTCGGCGGGTTACTCTGGCATTAGATGTCTGGCAGAGCCTGCTGCGACTGCGCTGGCAGTTCCGCAATCTCACCTTCTGGCAACTGCATATTCGCACCAATACCCCGTTAAGCCGGGGGGACGGCGATAATGTTAAAACCGATAACCTGAACGATCTGTTCCTGAACCAGTTCGATCATTTCGATCTGCGCGACAGTAGCGTCAGTTTTCTGACCCCTTCCGGCGAGCGCGCTGAACTGGCTATCCCCCAACTGACCTGGCTTAACACCCGTAACCGCCACCGTGCGGAAGGCCAGATAAGTCTGTCGAGCTTTAACAATCAGCACGGCATTGTGCAGGTGCGTATGGATCTGCGTGATGAAGAGGGGCTGCTGGATAACGGGACCGTTTGGCTGCAGGCGGACAATGTCGATGTGAAGCCGTGGCTCAGCCGTTGGATGAATCAGAAAGTGGCGCTGACCGATGCGCGCTTTAGCCTGGAGGGCTGGATGCGTCTTGATGGCGGCGAGGTCAGCGGCGGCGATGTCCGACTGAAGCAGGGGGGGGCCTCCTGGCCGGGAGAGAGCGGCACTCATCGTCTGACAGTGGACAATCTGACTGCCCATATCAGTCAGGTGGATGGCGGCTGGCAGTTGGCGATCCCTGATACCCGCATCGCGATTGACGATCGACACTGGCCGAAAGGCGAACTGGCGCTGGCCTGGCTGCCGAAAACCGCGCAGCGCGATGAAGAGGTACGGATCCGGGCGGACAACCTGGCACTGGCTTCTGTCAGACCGCTGTTGTCAATCGCTGATAAATTTACCCCGCAGGCCAGCGACATCTGGCGCCAGATGCAGCCGCAGGGCATGTTTGAAAAACTGGCGCTGGATATCCCCGTCCAGCATATGGAAAAGACCCGTTTACAGGGACGCTGGCGCGATCTGTCCTGGAAACAGTGGAAGCTGATTCCCGGGGCGCAGAACGTGGAAGGCAGCGTTACCGGCAGCCTGGAAAATGGTCGGCTTATCGTTGGGCTGCATGACGCGATTATGCCTTATGAAGGCGTGTTTCGGGCGCCGCTGGAGGTGAGCCGCGGCAGCGCGACCATGGACTGGCGTCATGATGAACAGGGCTTCAGCCTGCGGGGGAGCGGCATTGATGTGCAGGCCAACTCCCTGTGGGCGAATGGCGACTTCCGCTACAGTCAACCCAAAGGCGACGATCCCTGGCTGGGGATTGTCGCCGGAATTCGCACCCCCGATGGCGGGCAGGCCTGGCGCTACTTCCCGGAAAACCTGATGGGCAAACATCTGGTCGACTACCTGAGCGGTGCGATTCAGGGCGGTCAGGTTGATAATGCCACCCTGGTCTATGGCGGTAATCCCCATCTGTTCCCCTATGAACATAACGAGGGGCAGTTTGAGGTGCTGGTGCCGTTGCGTAACGCCACTTTCGCCTTCCAGCCGGGCTGGCCAGCTCTGGAAAATCTCGATATCGAGCTCGACTTCCTTAACGACGGGCTGTGGATGAAGACCCCGAAGGTGGCGCTTGGCGGGGTGACGGCGACTAACCTGAAAGCGGCCATTCCCGACTATGCCCGCGAAAAACTGCTGATCGATGCGGATATCAACGGCCCCGGTAGCGCCGTGGGGCCTTATTTTAAAGAGACGCCGCTGCATGATTCCCTGGGGGCGACTCTTGACGAACTCCAGCTTAGCGGCGATGTGAATGCACGCTTACATCTCGATATCCCGTTGGATGGCGAGATGGTCACAGCCAAAGGCGACGTGCGCCTGAACAATAACGCCCTGTTTGTGAAGCCCATCGACAGCACGCTGGAAGGATTGAGCGGCAGCTTCAGCTTCGAGAACGGCAACCTGAATAGTGGTCCGCTGAACGCGCGCTGGTTTAATCAGCCCCTGAATCTGGATTTCTCCACCCATCAGGGCGAAAACAGCTACCAGGTGGGCGTCAATATGCAGGGGAACTGGCGGCCTGCGGAGACGGGCGTACTGCCGCCGCAGGTGAATAGCGCGCTGTCCGGCACCTTCCCCTGGCACGGTAAAGTGGATATTCAGCTGCCGTACCGTGGCGATGCCAGTTACAAGGTGGATTTAAACGGCGATCTGAAAGGAGTGAGCAGTCGCTTACCTGCGCCAATGGATAAGCCTGCTGGTGAAGCGCTGCCTGTAGCAGTCAGTGCTAAAGGCGATCTGCGTCACTTTGACCTGACCGGTAGCCTGGGTCGCAACGGCCATTTCAATAGCCGCTGGTTGCTGAATAAGAAGCTGGAACTCGATCGTGCCGTGTGGGTCTCCGACAGTAAAACTCTGCCGCCGCTACCGGCTCAGCCCGGCGCGGAGCTGAACCTGCCCGCGCTGGACGGCGCCGAGTGGCTGGCGCTGTTCCGTCAGGGGGCGGCGCAGGAGGTCAGCAGTAAAATGCAGTGGCCTCAGGCGGTGACCCTGCGCACACCAGCATTGATGATGGGGGGCCAGCGCTGGAACAACCTGAGCCTGACTTCAGCGCCGGTCTCCGGCGGTACCCGGATTAACGTCAGCGGGCGTGAAATCAACGGAACCCTGACGATGCATGATAATGCGCCCTGGGAAGCAGCGATTAAGTACCTCTACTATAACCCGGGGCAGATGCAGAGCGGGCAGTCGGGGGCCAGTGGCATACCGGAAACGGTATCCGCTATCGATTTTAACGGCTGGCCGGATCTTAACCTGCGCTGTGCTGAATGCTGGCTGTGGGGACAGAAGTACGGCCGTATTGACGCTGATGTCGCGATTCGCGGCAATACCCTGAAGCTGAACAAGGGTCTGGTCGATACCGGCTTCGCCAGCCTGACCGCCAACGGTGAGTGGGTGAATAACCCCGCCGCGCCGCGGACCTCCCTGAAGGGCAAGCTGAAAGGCAAGCAGTTGGATGCCGCCGCCGGCTTCTTCGGTGTAAAGACCCCGGTTCAGGGCTCTTCGTTTGATCTGGATTACGATTTGCACTGGCGTAAGGCGCCCTGGCAGCCCGATGAAGCGACGCTGAACGGGATTATTCATGCCCGGCTGGGCAAGGGGCAGATCGCCGATCTGGGGACTGGTCACGCGGGGCAATTACTACGTCTGTTGAGCTTCGACGCACTGCTGCGCAAGCTGCGCTTCGACTTCAGTGATACCTTTGGCGATGGTTTCTATTTTGACTCCATTCGCAGCACCGCCTGGATTAAAGACGGCATTCTGCATACTGACGATACGCTGGTGGATGGTCTGGAAGCGGATATCGCCATGAAAGGTTCGGTCGACCTGGTACGTCGCCGCCTGGATATGGAAGCGGTGGTGGCGCCTGAGATTTCCGCCACTGTCGGCGTGGCTGCCGCCTTTGCGGTTAACCCCATCGTCGGCGCTGCGGTGTTTGCCGCCAGCCAGGTGCTGAGTCCGCTGTGGAACAAGATCTCGGTGCTGCGCTACCGGATCTCCGGGCCGGTAGCGCAGCCGCAAATTAATGAGGTGCTGCGCCAGCCGCGGACCAGCCCGGCCCAATGATTTGACGCGAGCCGGGAATTGCCTCAAGCTCACCTGATAAACCCTGAGCCCTGTGACGGGGCAACAACTGAATGAGTAGCAAAAACGATGAGTCTGAAGCTGGTAAGTGAGCAATTGCTGTCTGCGCATGGCCTGAATCATCAGGATCTGTTTTCCATTCTCGGCCAGCTCTCCGAGCGCCGTCTCGACTACGGCGATCTTTACTTTCAGTCCAGTTATCACGAATCCTGGGTACTTGAAGACCGCATTATTAAAGACGGCTCTTACAATATCGATCAGGGCGTTGGCGTGCGCGCCATCAGCGGCGAGAAAACCGGATTTGCCTATGCCGATCAGATTAGCCTGCTGGCCCTGGAGCAGAGCGCCCAGGCGGCTCGCAGCATCGTACGCGAGCAGGGGGAAGGGCGCGCCCATACCCTTGGCGAGGTTGTCCATTCTCCGCTCTATACCTCGGTCGATCCGCTGACCAGCCTGACCCGGGAAGAGAAGCTGGATATTTTGCGCCGGGTTGATAATACCGCCCGGGCTGCCGACAGCCGCGTTCAGGAGGTGACCGCCAGCCTGAGTGGGGTCTATGAACTGATTCTGGTCGCGGCCACCGACGGAACGCTGGCGGCGGATGTACGCCCGCTGGTGCGTCTTTCCGTTAGCGTGCAGGTAGAGCAGGACGGTAAGCGCGAGCGTGGTGCCAGCGGCGGCGGCGGTCGCTTCGGCTATGAGTGGTTCCTGGCGGAAACCGACGGTGAAATTCGGGCCGAAGCCTGGGCCAAAGAGGCGGTGCGGATGGCGCTGGTGAATCTTTCTGCCGTGGCGGCGCCGGCAGGGACCCTGCCGGTGGTGCTGGGGGCCGGCTGGCCGGGCGTCCTGCTGCACGAAGCGGTGGGGCACGGTCTGGAAGGGGACTTTAACCGTCGCGAAACCTCGGTATTCAGTGGGCGTATGGGTGAACTGGTCGCCTCTGAGCTGTGCACCGTAGTGGATGATGGCACTATGGCCGATCGCCGTGGTTCGCTGGCGATCGACGACGAAGGGGTTCCCGGACAGTATAACGTGCTGATCGAAAACGGCGTTCTGAAGGGCTATATGCAGGATAAGCTGAACGCCCGCCTGATGGGCGTGAAGCCGACCGGCAACGGTCGCCGCGAATCCTATGCCCACCTGCCGATGCCGCGTATGACCAATACCTATATGCTGGCCGGTCGCTCCACGCCTCAGGAGATTATCGAGTCGGTGGACTACGGTATCTACGCGCCGAATTTCGGCGGCGGTCAGGTGGATATTACCTCCGGGAAGTTCGTTTTCTCGACCTCCGAGGCTTACCTGATCGAAAAAGGCCGCATCACGACGCCGGTGAAAGGGGCGACCCTGATTGGCTCCGGTATTGAAGCCATGCAGCAGATCTCGATGGTCGGTAATGACCTGGCGCTGGATAGCGGTGTCGGAGTGTGCGGTAAGGAAGGGCAGAGCGTGCCGGTTGGCGTAGGTCAGCCCACCCTGAAGGTGGACAGCCTGACCGTGGGTGGCACCGCCTGATCTTGCTGAGCCTGGCGCCGATCAGCGCCGGGCTTAGTGCGCCTCCTGATGGCCATTGCGACCGCGCATCGCCTGGTAGAGCTGGGCCACCTTCACAAAGTACTCCGTCAGATAGTTAATACATACCTCCACTTTGAGCGGCAGCTTATCTTTTTCGGTATAGAGCGCGTACACCGGCCGGGGATCGGACTGGTAACGGGGAAACAGAATCTCCAGTTCACCGCTGTCGACCCTGTCGATCACCCACATCAGCGGCACATAGGCAATACCGGCACCGGCGCTCAGCCAGCGCGTTAACGTCATGGGATCGTTGGTCACAAAGCGTCCCTCGGGATGTAGTCTGATGGTGAGCCCTTCCGGCGCCACCAGTTCAAATTCGTTATCCGGTCGGACGCTGTAGCTCAGCCAGGCGTGGTTGGTGAGATCGGCGGGTTTTTCCGGTATGCCGGTTCTGGCCAGATAGCTTTTGGCGGCGCACACCACCATCGGCATGCTGCCCAATCTGCGGGAAAACAGACTGGAGTCCTGTAGAGCGCCGACCCGAATCACCAGATCCAGACCGTCGGCAATCAAATCCGGTGCCGGGATGCCGGTCACCAGGTTGACCGTCAGCCCCGGGTACTCCCGCAACATTTCTGCGGTCATCGCCGCCAGGACATTTTGTGCCATGGTTGAAGAACTGCCGATACGCAAGGTACCGATAGGCGTGTTGTTAAAGGCGTAAAGTTGTTCGTGTACCTCCTGGGATTCGTACAGCATCTTACGGCAGCCCTGGTAGTAGATTTTTCCGGCTTCGGTCAGTCCAATGCTACGGGTACTGCGGTTTAACAGCTTTACCTGGAGTTCATTTTCCAGGCGAGATACGGTCTGGCTGATGGCGGAAACGCTCATCTGTAGCTGCCTGGCGGCGGAGGTGAAAGAGCCCTGCTCCACCACCTTGGCAAAAACCGCCATGCTCTTTAGTCTTTCCATTATTCACTCTGGCTTAAAAGTGATTTAGATCACGGATTATAGATAACAGCATAACAGTTACGTTAATATATTATTATTAACAAAACCTGCGCTGCGCTCTCGCCCGGCCATCCAGGCCATTAAATCTGTCGCAGTTTGTGGTACATAATAATTTATCTGCTTTTGTCTCCAGGATTAACATGAGTTTATTTCCGGTTATCGTGGTGTTTGGTTTGTCCTTCCCACCGATATTTTTTGAGTTGCTGTTATCACTGGCCCTGTTCTGGCTGGTGAGGCGCCTGCTTGTTCCAACCGGGATCTATGACTTTGTCTGGCACCCTGCGCTGTTTAACACCGCGCTATATTGCTGCCTGTTCTGGCTGATTTCGCGCCTGTTTGTCTGAGGTTGATGTGAAAACACTAACAAGAAATATCGCCCGTACGGCCATTACGCTGGTGCTGGTCGTTCTGGCTTTCATCGCTATCTTTCGTATCTGGAGCTTCTATACCGAGTCGCCCTGGACCCGTGACGCCCGCTTCTCTGCCGATGTGGTGGCCCTTGCCCCTGATGTCAGCGGCCTGGTGACAGATGTAAAGGTGCACGATAACCAACTGGTGAATAAGGGGCAGGTTATCTTTGTGATTGACCAGCCGCGCTATACCAAGGCGCTGGACGAGGCAGAGGCGAACGTCTCCTATTATAAGGCACTGGTTAAAGAGAAACGTACCGAGGCCGCCCGCCGTAACAAGCTGGGGGTTCTGGCAACGTCTCAGGAAGATATCGATCAGTACAACAACAGCCTGCAAACGACGCTGCACGAGCTGGCCAAGGCGGAAGCGGCTCGCGATCTGGCGAAGATAGACCTGGATCGCACCGTGATTCGTGCGCCCTCCGATGGCTGGATCACCAACCTGAATGTCTACGCCGGTGAATATATTACCACCGGTTCCACCGCCGTGGCGCTGGTGAAGAAGGACTCTTTCTACGTTCAGGCCTATATGGAAGAGACCAAACTGGAAGGTGTACGCCCGGGTTATCGGGTCGAGATCACGCCGCTGGGCAGCAACCATGTACTGAAGGGCACTGTGGATAGCGTCGCGGCCGGGGTGACCAATGCCAGCAGCACTAGCGACACTAAAGGGATGGCGACGATCGACTCTAACCTTGAGTGGGTTCGTCTGGCTCAGCGCGTGCCAGTGCGTATCCATCTGGATAAACAGACCGGAAACACCTGGCCTGCCGGAACCACGGCAACGGTAGTGGTGACGGGCGAAAAAGATCGCAATACCGATGAGATGTCGCCCTTTATGAAGCTGCTACACCGGCTGCGTGAGTTCGGTTAACCGTTATGGGATGGTATAGCATTGCGCCAGTGCATCTGCGCTTCGCCATTAAACTGGCAACGGCGCTGGTGCTGGCGCTGTTCGTGGGATTTCACTTCCAGCTGGAAACGCCGCGCTGGGCAGTACTGACGGCAGCCATTGTGACGGCGGGGCCCGCCTTTGCCGCTGGTGGCGAACCCTATTCCGGTGCCATTCGCTACCGCGGTATGCTGCGTATTGTCGGTACCTTTATCGGCTGTATCGCCTCGCTGGTGATTATTATCGGACTGATTCGCGCGCCGGTAGTGATGATTATGGTGGCCTGTCTGTGGACCGGGTTCTGTACCTGGATCTCCTCGCTGGTGAAGGTTGAAAACTCCTATGCCTGGGGGCTGTCCGGCTATACCGCGCTGATCATTGTTATTACGATTGAACATGAGCCGCTCCTGGCGCCGCAGTTTGCCGTCGAACGCTGTAGTGAAATTGTGCTGGGGATCGTCTGCGCCATCGTGGCCGATCTGCTGTTTTCTCCTCGCTCGATCAAGCGCGAGATCGACAGAGAACTTGATGGCCTGCTGGTGGATCAATACCGGCTGATGCAGCTCTGCCTGGCGCATGGCGATCGCGATGAGGTGGACAAGGCATGGAGCGGCCTGGTACGACGCACCACCATGCTGCAGGGAATGCGCAGTAACCTGAAGATTGAATCATCGCGCTGGTCGCGGGCCAATCGTCGCCTGTACGCGATCAACACCCTGTCGCTGACGATGATCACGCAGGCCTGTGAAACCTTTCTGATCCAGAATACCCGTCCTGAGGCCTTCCCCCTGGAGTACCGGGAACTGTTTGCCGAACCGGTGGAGACCGTGGCGGACGTGCACCGCAACCTGAAACGTATTCGGCGGATCTTCTCCTGGACCGGCGAGGTGGATACCCCGGTCACGCTCTACAGCTGGGTGGGAGCGGCTACCCGCTATCTGCTGCTTAAGCGCGGCGTTATCAGTAATACCCGCATCAGCGCGGTAGAAGAAGAGATACTCAACGGTGAGCCGGTTGTGAAGCCCGAATCGGCGGAGCGCCATCATGCGATGGTCAACTTCTGGCGTACCACGGTGTCCTGCATGGTGGGGGCGCTGTTCTGGCTGTGGACCGGCTGGACTTCCGGCAGTTCGGCGATGGTGATGATTGCGGTGGTGACTGCGCTGGCAATGCGTATGCCTGACCCGCGTATGATGGCGCTCGACTTCGTTTACGGCATGGTGGCGGCGCTGCCGGTGGGTTGTTTCTACTTCCTGGTGGTGCTCCCTTCGACGCAGCAAAGCATGCTGCTGCTCTGCATTAGTCTGGCGCTGTTGGGTTTCTTCATCGGTATTGAGGTGCAAAAACGGCGTCTGGGCTCTATAGCGCTACTGGCAGGGACCATTAACACTATCGTGCTGGATAACCCGATGACCTTCGAGTTCAACACCTTCCTGGACAGCTCGCTGGGCCAGTTGGTGGGGGTTATTCTGGCGATGGTGGTCATCCTGGTGATCCGCGATAACTCGAAAGCGCGCACCGGGCGTATGCTGCTGAACCAGTTTGTGTCGGCGGCGGTTTCCTCAATGACCACCAACAGGGCGCGTCGTAAAGAGAATCATCTTCCGGCGCTTTACCAGCAACTGTTTCTGCTGCTCAACAAATTCCCGGGGGATATCGCCAAATTCCGCCTGGCGCTGACGCTGATTATTGCGCACCAGCGTCTGCGTGATGCCCCCATTCCGATCAACGAAGATCTCTCTAACTTCCACCGCCAGTTAAGGCGTACGGCGGATCGGGTTATTTCGGCCTCCAGCGATGGCAAGCGGCGCCGTCACTTTAGTCAGTTGCTGGATGAGTTGGATATCTATCAGGAGAAACTGCGGGTCTGGGAAGCGCCGCCTCAGGTCACTGAACCGGTGGGGCGTCTGGTCGGCATCCTGCGTAAATATCAGAATGCGCTGACGGATAATTAATGCTCTCTGCGGGGGAATAGCCGACGCCTGTGCGTCGGCTTTTCTATACTTAATGCCCGCGAACGGAAACTGAGATATCAGGAGAGAGTATGAGCGACCAGAAATTGCAGGATCATGAACTGTTCCGAACCGGCTACCTGGTAAATGGCGAATGGCGTAGCCTTGAAGAGACCTTCGAGGTGCTTAATCCCGCCAGCGGCGAGACTATTGCCAGGGTGGCCCGGGCTGGGAAGGCTGAAACCCAGGCGGCCATCGCGGCGGCGGCCCGTGCTTTTCCCGCCTGGCGAGCGCAACCCGCAAAAGCGCGCAGCGAACTTCTCTACCGCTGGTATCAGTTGATTCTGGAGCATAAAGCGTGGCTGGCACGCCTGATGACCGTCGAACAGGGAAAACCGCTGAAGGAAGCGGCTGGCGAGGTCGAATACGCTGCCAGCTTTATTCAATGGTTTGCCGAACAGGCTAAGCGGGCTAACGGTGAAATTATCCCGTCTGTGAAGCCCGGCTCGCGGATTCTGGCGACCCGTGAACCGGTAGGCGTGGTGGCGGCTATTACCCCCTGGAATTTCCCTATGGCGATGCTGACCCGCAAGCTGGGTCCGGCGCTGGCTGCTGGCTGTACCGGCGTGATTAAGCCCGCGAATAACACCCCGCTGTGTGCGTTCGCCTTACTGGCGCTGGCCCAAAAAGCGGGCATTCCGGATGGTGTGCTCAACGCCGTGGCGGGTAACACGCCGGAGATCAGCGATGCCATTATGGCAAGTCACGACGTGCGTAAAATCTCCTTTACCGGCTCTACTGCCGTGGGGAAAACCCTGATGCGTAATGCGGCGGAGACGGTGAAAAAGATCTCGCTGGAGCTGGGCGGCAACGCGCCTTACATCGTTTTTGATGATGCAGATATTGATGCAGCCGTAGAAGGCGCTATCGCCAACAAATTCCGCAATGCTGGACAGGTCTGCGTCAGCGTTAACCGTTTCTTCATCCAGGAGGGGGTTTACGAGCGCTTCGTCAGCCAGTTGGCCGAGGCGGTCCGTCGCCTGAAAGTGGGAGATGGTCTGGAAGAGGGCGTTAATGTGGGGCCGCTTATTGAGCCCGCTGCCGTAGATAAAGTGCGTGAACATGTGGAAGATGCTCGCGGCAAAGGCGCCCGGATCCTGACCGGCGGTGCCGCCCATGCGCTGAGTGGCAACTTCTGGCAGCCCACGGTACTGGCGGATGCCTGCGACGAGATGCTGCTGGCGCAGGAGGAGACCTTTGGACCGGTCGCCGCCTGCTTTCGCTTCAGCACTGAAGAGGAGGTGCTCCAGCGCGCCAACAACACGCCATACGGTCTTGCCGCCTACTTCTATACCCGTGACCTCCAGCGGGTATTCCGCGTTTCTGCGGCGCTTGAAAGCGGTATGGTGGGGATTAACGAGTGCGCGGTTTCTACCGAGCTCGGTCCGTTTGGCGGCGTGAAAGAGTCGGGTCTGGGGCGTGAAGGCTCGGTGCTGGGCCTGGAAGAGTTCCTGGAAGTGAAAACGCTGCATCTGGGCGGTTTGTCGTAATCGATAAGGGGCGGTGGCCGCCGCCCCGTTGTTAACAGCGGTAGCAAACCAATGAAACGCTATTCATTTAATTTCAGTGAAATAACCAATCAGGCCGACTTCTTCTATCAATTCAACCGGGCGTTTGGGCTACAGAACGGCCGGGTCAGTAATCTGGATAAGCTCTGGGATGTGGTGACGGGGAGTGAGCTTCCTTTGCCGCTGGAGATTGTGTTTACGCACCTGGGTGAGCGGGAACGCAGGCGCTATGGGGCGTTGATTTTGCTGTTTGATGAAGCGGAAGAAGAGCTGGAAGGGCGATTGCGTTTTAATCAGTTCCAGGATGGCGCATAAAAAAAGGTTCATCGCGGATTAGCGTGAAACTGGAGTTATGGTGGTTAGCCCATTTGTCTTGATGAATATGCAATGGTGGAGAAGGTTCCGTTCACCTTAAGGTGATTTTGCCTATGCCAGTTCCGGAACCGGTGAATCAACAGAGCAGCAGTCACGAAAAGTGAACGGAACAGCCACCGCATCATCATATTCTGCCGGTTTTTAGCTTCCGCTTTCGAATACTCCACGCTAATCCGCGATGAACCAAAAAAAAGCCCCCCGAGTGTTGGGGGGCAAGTCGTCGGACAAGACGACGAGGGTTTATTTGTAGAGTTCTGCGGTGGCGTGCCAGCTGGAGCCGGAGCGGGCCTCGATGATGCGATATGCGGAAGCCCCTTCTTTATCTGCTTTTTTGCTCAGCTCGCTATTCATATCCATCGGTGAGCTGCCGATCTGGCTGACGGAGATGGTCCCCATCGGCTGGCGGCCTTCTGCCTGTTCGCTGTTGATCGAGCTGGCAGCGAAAGCGCCAAATGACAGCATGGAAAGGAGACTTACAGTTGCTACGGTAGTTTTGATGTTCATAAGGTTTACCTCGTCGAATTCTTCTGTTTGGGTCCTTTGTTTCGTGACCCTCATCACAAAATCAAGTATACACTAATAACGCATGAAATTAATACCTGATTAACTATAAACAATGAAATTTTATGTTAATAAAACTAGTTTTAAGTCTATTTAGTTATAAAAACGTCATTCTTATCACTTTATTTTATTTTTTTTATAAGAAAATCATATAGATGCAGGAAATGGATTTTTTGTGCCTTTTGATGGCGTGTTAACGGGTCGCCGCTGAGCTGAAAGCACGAACGGTAAAAAATAGCGGGATTGTGACAATAAAAGGGGGCCACCGCGGTCAGGCGGTGGAGGCAGGCGGTTTACAGCTCCTGATCGAAAAGCACCAGAATGGCTTCGTAGAGTTGACGGACGGAAAAGTTGCGCGACGGGGTGGTAAAGATAGTATCATCGCCGGCGATGGTGCCGAGGATCCCCTCTGATTTACCCAGTGAATCGAGCAGGCGGGCAATCAGTTGCGCAGCGCCAGGGCTGGTATGAATCACCACGACTGCATCGTTATAGTCGATATCCAGCACCAGGTTTTTCAGCGGGCTGGAGGTGGTTGGTACGCCCAGCTCAGCCGGAAGGCAATAGACCATCTCCATTTTTGCATTGCGGGTACGTACCGCGCCGAATTTTGTCAGCATGCGCGACACTTTCGACTGATTAATATTCTCGAAGCCCTGATCCTGTAACGCCAGGACGATTTCACCCTGGGAGCTGAATTTCTCTTCTTTTAATAGCGCCTTAAAGGCTCTGACTAATTCTTCTTGTCTGGCGGGCGTTCTCATATTGATAGATCCATAACAGAGACGGGGATAGCGTCAATTATGCATTTTAATGAATTTTTATGCAAATCTTTGCCAGGGCGTCGGGTGAAATAATGTTATGGAATCGACGCTTTACATCAATAAAGCTTATTTTCAGCATAATGTGACGGCGTTTATAAATTAAAATAAAGTTAATTTAATGTTGTTAAAATGATGTTGTTTAATAAAGGAAAATGGGTGTAATGTTACTGAGCTAGATGTCGATGTTTGGTTGTGACATGGCCTGTACCCTAATTTATCCGGGGGGCAAGTATGGCATTTTCCCAGCTAAGTTGTTGCGTAGCATCGCATTTTATTTCCGGGATATTTGTAATTACCTGCTCCCTGGATTATGGTCTGTGACAGCTGAAGTTACGGCATAATTTTGCCAACCATAATAAGGAGTTTTAGGATGAAAGTTGCAGTCCTCGGCGCGGCTGGCGGCATTGGTCAGGCGCTTGCACTTCTGTTAAAAACCCAGCTCCCGTCAGGTTCAGAACTCTCGCTTTACGATATTGCACCCGTTACCCCAGGGGTTGCGGTGGATCTTAGTCATATCCCGGGTGAAGTGACCGTTAAAGGATATTCTGGTGAAGATGCCACGCCGGCATTGAATGGTGCCGACGTCGTGCTCATTTCCGCAGGCGTTGCCCGTAAGCCGGGAATGGATCGTTCTGACCTGTTTAATGTTAATGCCGGGATCGTCAGAAATTTGATTGAGCAGGTGGCGAAAGCCTGCCCGAAAGCCTGCATCGGCATTATTACTAACCCGGTAAACACCACAGTGGCGATTGCGGCTGAGGTGCTTAAAAAAGCGGGCGTTTACGATAAAAGAAAGCTGTTTGGGGTGACCACGCTGGATATTATCCGCGCCAACACTTTTGTGGCGGCGCTGAAAGGTAAGCCATCATCGGAGATCGAGGTACCGGTGATTGGCGGCCACTCTGGCGTAACTATTCTGCCGCTTCTTTCCCAGATTTCTGGCGTGAGCTTCAGCGATCAGGAAGCCGCCAGTCTGACCAAACGCATCCAGAATGCCGGCACCGAAGTGGTGGAAGCCAAAGCCGGTGGCGGTTCGGCCACGCTCTCGATGGGGCAGGCAGCGGCACGTTTCGGGCTGTCGCTGGTACGGGCGATGAACGGTGAGCAGGGCGTGGTAGAGTGCGCCTATGTGGAAGGCGATGGCCAGCATGCTCGCTTCTTCTCTCAACCGCTGCTGTTGGGTAAAGAGGGGATCGTTGAGTATAAGCCCATCGGCACCTTGAGCAGCTTTGAGCAGCAGGCGCTGGAAGGCATGCTGGATACTCTGAAGCAGGACATCGCCCTGGGCGAAGAGTTTGTCGGCAAGTAACTCCGATATAGTGAAGCAAAAAAACCGGAATCATCGATTCCGGTTTTTTGTGCCTTAACGGCAAGGTTATTCGGCGTTGGGGTATTCCTGAATTGACACCTGAACCGTCAGCTTGCGGTTGTCACGCAGGATTTCCACCGGAATAACCGAACCGGGACGAATCTCCGCTACCTGGTCCATGGTCTCCACGGCCGAGACTGCTGGCTTGCTTCCTACCGAGAGCAGTACATCATTAGGCTGAATACCTGCCCGGGCAGCCGGGCCGTCCGGCTCTACCGCTTTCACGATGATGCCCTGCAGCGGATCCGGGCTTCCCTGACCCTGGCCATGAATCTTCGGCGCATCCATACCGGTAATGCCGATATAGCCGCGGATCACCCGACCATCGCGAATCAGCTTATCCATGATTTTGGTGGCCAGCTGTACCGGAATGGCAAAGCCCAGTCCTTCCGGCGTTTCGCCATCGCTGCTCTTATCAAAGGAGAGGGTATTAATACCGACCAGCTCGCCCAGCGAATTCACCAGCGCGCCGCCGGAGTTGCCGTGGTTAATCGACGCATCGGTCTGCAGGAAATTCTGATGTCCGCTGGGGCTCAGACCTACGCGCCCGGTAGCGCTGATAATTCCCAGCGTAATGGTCTGGCCCAGGTTATAGGGGTTGCCTATCGCCATCACCACATCGCCGATATGCGGCGTACGCTTCAGATTCATGGGAATGGTTGGTAGCGAGCTGGCGTTAATCTTCAGGACCGCCAGGTCGGTCAGGGGATCGGAACCTACCAGCAGGGCTTCGAAGAAACGCCCGTCCTGCAGGGCGACGATAATCTGGTCCGCACCGTTAATCACGTGCTTATTGGTAATAATGTAGCCGCGATTATCCATGATCACGCCAGCCCCCAGAGAGCGAATTTTCATCTGGTGATTGGGGGCAGTACGACTGTAAACGTTCACTACGGCCGGCGCGGCGCGGCGCACCGCAGCATTGTAGCTTAAAGGCGTTTTATCTGAGCTATCCACTTGCTGCGAAGACGACGAATTAATCTGGCGCAGTGAAGGGATAAACGTCAGCAACAGACCTGCGACAACCAGGCCAACGATCAGCGGGCGTAACAGTTTCAGAAACATGGATATTGATTAACCAAAGATGAAAACGCTCGCAGCATAGCACGAGTTCCGCGGGCATCCTATGAGGAATACCCGCGTGAAGGCGCATTACCGTAACAGCAGGTAGATGTTGTCGGAGCCGCGTACGACGTTCAGCGCGACAATGGCGGGTTTGCTTTCCATAATCTTGCGCATCTGCGCGATGGTGCGTACCCGTTCACGGTTAACGCCGATAATCACATCCCCTTTATGCAGACCGGCCTGAGCCGCAGGGCTGCCCTTTTCCAGGTTGTCGATAACGATCCCCTGGGTCACGCCATCTTTCAGATGACCGTCGCTCAGTGCCGCACCGCGCAGGGCGGGAGCGATCAGTTCAGCGCTGGCGGAAGCGGACGTACTCTTATCGAGGGTCACTTCTACCGTCATCGGCTTGCCGTTGCGCAGCAGGCCCAGCTTCACCTTGCTGCCTGGCTCGCTGGTGGCGATTCTGGCGCGCAATTCGGCGAAACTGTTGAGCCGATTGCCGTTGAGCGCGGTGATCACATCCCCGGCTTTAATCCCCGCTTTGGCAGAGCCAGAGCCTGGCATAACTTCGCTGACGAAGGCACCACGTTGGGTATCGAGGTTAAAGGCTTTGGCAATATCGGCGCTCATTTCGGTTCCCCGAATGCCCAGCAGACCACGGCGGACTTCACCGGTCTGAATCAGCTGGTCGGAAAGAATCTTCGCCATATTGGAAGGAATGGCGAAACCGATTCCTACATTGCCGCCGCCAGGGGCCAGGATGGCGGTGTTAATCCCAATCAGTTCGCCGTTCAGGTTGAGCAGCGCGCCACCGGAGTTGCCGCGGTTAATGGAGGCATCGGTCTGGATAAAGTTCTCCAGGCCTTCTATGCTCAGGCCGCTACGGCCCAGCGCCGAAATAATGCCGGAGGTGGCCGTCTGTCCCAGTCCGAAGGGGTTGCCGACCGCCACTGCGAAGTCGCCAACCCGCAGCTTATCGGAGTCGGCGATTTTAATCGCCGTCAGCTTGCTGGCCTTCTGGATCTGAACCAGCGCGATATCGCTCTGCTTATCACTGCCGATAAGCTTAGCCTCAAATTCACGGCCATCGTTCAACTGCACGCTAATCTTCTGGGCCTGATTAATGACGTGGTTGTTGGTCAGCACATAGCCTTTGGTGGCGTCAATGATGACGCCGGAGCCCAGGCCTTCGAACGGCTGGGCGGGCTGATCCGGAATATTGCCGAAGAAGCGCCGCAGCTCTTCGGGAATTTGTGGGTTTTGCCGCGCGCTGCCTTCCACCTTAATGCTCACCACGGCGGGCAGGACTTTATCCAGCATAGGCGCAAGGCTGGGCAGCGGCTGGCCGGAAACTTGTGCGGGTAATGCCGCGCTTACCGGCAGAGAGGTTGAAAGCGTCAGTCCGACGCTTAATGCTAATGCACTGAACAGTAAAGTTTTGTTCTTCATTGATGCTCTCGCAACCAGAAAGAGAAATGGGCAGTCAATCCCCACCGATAGTAGTGAATTCCGGGGCGGGTCACAATGCCCGATAAATGCGGCGGGGGTAAAAAAACGGGCCGCTGATGCGACCCATTATTATAAGAAATTACTGATGCTTACGCCCACGTAACAGGCCTGACGCCCCTTCCGAATAGTCGCGCGGCATCTGTACCGGCGCCTGATCGTTGCTGGCTTCCGATTCGCTCAGACGATTGCGAAAGGGGTTGCTTTCAGCGGACATCTCCGGCAGCAGGTTGCTGGAGCTTTTGGCCATATGCTGATAGAGCTGGCGATAATCGTGGGCCATATTGTCCAGTAGCTCGGCGCTATGAGCAAAGTGGCCGACCAGCTCTTCACGCCAGGTGTCCAGCTCTGCTTTTTTTTGTTCCAGTTCGTACTGCAGGGCCTGCTGCTGGCGGAGCTTACGGCTGCCAAAACGCATCGCGACGGCGCCGATAATGATACCGACGACTAACCCAATGAGCGCATATTCCCAAGTCATGAACGACTCCCGTTGTCTTGTTTTCCGTAGGGTTCTGACGGCACAGGCCGGTCAAACTTGTTCCACTATAACCGTTAATCTGCCAGAAGTGGAATCCTGAGCGTGCATCGCTTATGGTAGAACGGCAATTTTTTCGTCAACCCGTGCGGTTGAGTATTTTTTATAAAACGACAATATCACCATGCAAAGCCTTTCCCCAACATCGCGCTATCAGCAGGCCCTGAAGCAGGGCTCTCATCAACCGGACGACGTTCAGCAGGAAGCCGTCTCCCGATTAACCACCATCTGGCAGGAGCTGGGCGAACGGCCTGCACCGTCTTCCGACAGCGGCGGAGGGCTACGTGCCCGCTTCGGCAAACTGCTTGGCAAGCGGCAGGCGACCACCGCCGATGTTGAGCCGGTTCGCGGCCTTTATATGTGGGGGGGCGTCGGGCGCGGTAAAACCTGGCTGATGGACCTCTTTTTTCAGAGTCTGCCTGGGGAACGTAAGCTGCGCCTTCACTTCCATCGCTTTATGCTGCGGGTTCATGAAGAGCTGACCACCCTGCAGGGGCACAGCGACCCGTTGGAGATCGTGGCTGACGGGTTTAAGGCCCAGGCGGATGTGATCTGCTTCGATGAATTTTTTGTCTCCGATATTACTGACGCTATGCTGTTGGGCGGTCTGATGGAGGCGCTGTTTCGCCGCGGCATCACTCTGGTGGCCACATCGAATATTCCGCCGGACGATCTGTATCGCAACGGTCTGCAGCGCGCCCGCTTCCTGCCTGCCATCGAGGCGATTAAAACCTGGTGTGACGTGATGAACGTGGATGCCGGTATCGACTACCGTCTGCGGACTCTGACTCAGGCGCATTTGTGGCTGTCTCCCCTTAATGAGCAGACGCACGGGCAGATGGCGCAGCTATGGCAGGCGCTGTCGGGCAGTCGTGAGCAGACGCCGGAAACCCTGGAGGTTAATCACCGGGCGCTGCCGGTATTGGGCAGCGTGGATCAGACCGTGGCGGCCAGCTTTGAACGGCTGTGCGTCGACGCCCGCAGTCAGCACGATTACATTGCGCTTTCACGTCTCTACCATACGGTACTGCTCTACGACGTACCGGTGATGACCCGGCAGATGGAGAGCGAGGCCCGGCGTTTTATCGCCCTGGTGGATGAGTTCTACGAGCGTCATGTGAAGCTGGTGGTCTGCGCAGTCGCGCCATTGCTGGAAATCTATCAGGGAGAGAAACTGAAATTTGAGTTCCAGCGCTGCCTGTCGCGCCTGCAGGAGATGCAGAGCGAAGAGTACCTGAAGCGCGAGCATATGCCCTGAAGTCACCCCGGCCCTCTCCCCGTGGGAGAGGGCCGGGGTGAGGGAAGCAGGCCGCAGGACGTTACCCGTAGCCCGCCGCTGCCCTCATCCAAATCCCAAAAAGGGGTCGATCTTTACCTGTGACTTCTCTATAATCTTGCGACCCCACGTTACAACAAAGTTTTTTTCCCGAAACTTTAGAGTGCCGGTGGAAACTATCCGAGGGGGTAGGTTTACTGGACAATGTCGTGTGAACCTCAACTGATTTTGAAACGTTTGGGTGTTCACCAACGTGTAACTTAATTTGGGTAAGCTTTTAATGAAAACTTTTACAGCTAAACCAGAAACCGTAAAACGCGACTGGTATGTTGTTGACGCGACCGGTAAAACCCTGGGCCGTCTGGCTACTGAGCTGGCTCGCCGCCTGCGCGGTAAGCACAAAGCGGAATACACTCCGCACGTTGATACCGGTGACTACATCATCGTTCTGAACGCAGAAAAAGTTGCCGTCACTGGCCACAAGCGTACTGACAAGATGTACTACCATCACACCGGCCACATCGGTGGTATCAAAGAAGCGACCTTTGAAGAGATGATTGCCCGCCGTCCTGAGCGTGTGATTGAAATCGCGGTTAAAGGTATGCTGCCGAAAGGGCCGCTGGGCCGTGCCATGTATCGTAAACTCAAAGTTTACGCTGGCAACGAGCACAACCACGCGGCGCAGCAACCGCAAGTTCTGGACATTTAATCGGGATTACAGGCAATGGCTGAAACTCAATACTACGGCACTGGTCGCCGCAAAAGCTCCGCCGCTCGCGTGTTCATCAAACCGGGCAACGGTAAAATCGTTATCAACCAGCGTACGCTGGAACAGTACTTCGGTCGCGAAACTGCTCGCATGGTAGTTCGCCAGCCGCTGGAACTGGTCGACATGGTTGAAAAACTGGATCTGTACATCACTGTTAAAGGTGGTGGTATCTCCGGTCAGGCAGGTGCTATCCGTCACGGTATCACTCGCGCTCTGATGGAGTACGATGAGTCTCTGCGCTCCGAACTGCGTAAAGCTGGCTTCGTCACTCGTGACGCTCGTCAGGTTGAACGTAAGAAAGTCGGTCTGCGTAAAGCACGTCGTCGTCCGCAGTTCTCCAAGCGTTAATTGCAGACTGCAATTGGCGAAAAACCCCGCTCTGGCGGGGTTTTTTTATGTCCGAGACCTGGCGGCGGGGGCTTTTGGGTGAAAACCCCAAATCCCTTCACCACACTACGCGTAAAATCTGGTAAACTATCATCCAATTTTCTGCCCAAATGCTGGTAACTGCTGATGTTTTGCGCAATGAGCGTCAACAAAAGCAACCGGCAGCGAAGGCGATTCTAATCACGCCGGTCTTGATTGCGGCTGGCAGCAGTATTTTTCTGAATATACCTGGAGGTTTTCATGGCTGTCGCTGCCAACAAACGTTCGGTAATGACGCTGTTTTCTGGTCCTGTTGATATCTATAGCCATCAGGTACGTATTGTTTTGGCTGAAAAAGGCGTCAGCTTTGAGATTGAGAACGTTGAGATGGATAACCTGCCTCAGGACCTGATCGACCTCAATCCCAGCCAGAGCGTACCGACTCTGGTCGACCGGGAACTGACGTTGTGGGAGTCCCGTATCATCATGGAGTACCTGGATGAGCGCTTCCCGCACCCGCCGCTGATGCCGGTTTATCCGGTGGCGCGCGGTGAGAGCCGCCTTTATATGCAGCGGATCGAAAAAGACTGGTACTCGCTGATGAATATCATCGAGAAAGGCTCCGCTCAGGAGGCCGATGCGGCGCGTAAGCAACTGCGTGAAGAGCTGCTGGCTATCGCGCCGGTATTCACTCAGAAGCCTTACTTCCTGAGCGATGAGTTCAGCCTGGTAGACTGCTACCTGGCGCCGCTGCTGTGGCGTTTGCCGGTTCTGGGCATTGAGATGAGCGGTGCAGGTTCAAAAGAGCTGAAGGGCTATATGACTCGCGTCTTCGAACGTGATTCATTCCTGGCTTCCCTGACTGAAGCCGAACGTGAAATCCGTCTGAGCCGGAGCTAAGGCTAATGGACATTACGCAGTTATCCCCGCGTCGCCCTTATCTGCTGCGGGCTTTCTACGACTGGCTGCTGGACAACCAGCTAACGCCGCACCTGGTGGTGGATGTCACACTGCCGGGCGTGAATGTGCCAATGGAGTACGCGCGCGATGGGCAGATTGTCCTGAACATCGCGCCGCGTGCCGTAGGAAATCTGGAGCTGGGCAATGACGAAGTGCGTTTTAATGCGCGCTTTGGTGGCGTGCCGCGTCAGGTCAACGTGCCGATGTATGCGGTACTGGCCGTCTATGCCCGGGAAAACGGCGCCGGAACCATGTTTGAGCCGGAAGCGGCTTATGAAGAGGGGGCCGAGGTGTCGGGCGAGCAGCCTGCCACTGATGAAGGTGAAACCCTGATGTCGGTCATCGACGGCGACAGGCCGGACGCTGATGACGATAACCCGGATGACGATCCGCCGCCGCCGCGCGGTGGCCGCCCGACGTTGCGGGTTGTGAAGTAAATCAAACAGGGCCAAATGGCCCTGTTTCTTTATCATCTGTTGTCCCCTTTGTGGTATACCTTTTCTACCAATATTTCCGGATAAACAGCGCTTATGAGTTCATTCGATCAACCGGCAGGCAAGGATGCGGGCAGCCTGCGTCGTCGTCCGCTGACGCGTAAAAAGCTCTCAGACATGGTGGAGGAGGAGCTGGAGCAGATGATCCGTCGCCGTGAATTTTCTGAAGGAGATCCACTGCCGTCGGAGCGTGAGCTGATGACGATGTTCGATGTGGGGCGTCCTTCAGTACGTGAAGCACTGGCGGCGCTCAGACGTAAGGGGCTGGTGCAGATAAACAACGGCGAGCGTGCCCGGGTCTCTCGCCCCTCTGCGGACACCATTATCAGCGAGCTGTCTGGCATGGCGCAGGATTTCCTGTCCCAGCCGGGGGGGATCGCCCACTTCGAGCAGTTGCGCCTGTTCTTCGAATCCAGCCTGGTGCGTTACGCGGCCAGTTATGCCAGCGATGATCAAATCGCTGAACTGGGGAAAGCCCTGGAGCACAACAGTCAGTCGCTGGATGATAATGCCCGGTTTATTCGCTCGGATATTGAGTTTCACCGGGTGCTGGCCAGCATTCCCGGCAATCCCATCTTTATGGCTATCCATGTTGCCCTACTGGACTGGTTAATCGCCGCCCGCCCTGGGGTGGCCGATGAAGAGCTGCATCAGCACAATAGTGAAAGCTATCAGCAACATATCAGGATCTATAACGCCATTTGCGATCGCAGCCCCGATGCGGCCGATCGCGCTTTGCAGAAGCATCTCACCAGCGTTTTTGCTACCTGGGCGCGTCTGCGTTAAGCGCGTTACCGGTCTGCGAACGTCGTCCGTTTTAGTGAAGTTGCTCCCAAACTGAACATTCAGCCACCGGGGTGTCGCTTTTTTAGTCTGGTATAATAGGTATAAAGGTATATAGTTTCTGCATTCCCAACATGAATGAGGTCTCTATGTCAGCCAGTCTTAAAGGGGTTATGTCCGCGTTGCTTACGCCGTTTGATCGCGAACAGCGGCTGGATACCACCAGCTTGCGCCAGTTGGTTCGTTTTAATATCAGCCAGGGGATCGATGGCCTGTATGTGGGGGGTTCTACCGGCGAGGCCTTTGTCCAGAGCATCGCCGAACGGGAAGAGGTACTGGAAACTGTGGCCCAGGAGGCGGCGGGAAGGATCAAACTGATCGCTCACGTCGGCTGCGTCAGCACCGCAGAGAGTCAGCAACTGGCCGTGGCGGCGCAGCGCTACGGTTATGATGCCGTATCGGCGGTAACGCCGTTTTACTACCCCTTCAGCTTTGCGGAGCACTGCGATCACTATCGCGCCATTATCGATGCCGCCCGGGGGCTGCCAATGGTGGTCTATAACATTCCGGCGCTCAGCGGCGTTCAGCTCACGCTGGATCAGATTAGCCAGTTGGTCACCTTACCGGGCGTAGCGGCGTTGAAGCAGACTTCCGGCGACCTCTATCAGATGGAGCAGATCCGCCGAGCTCATCCTGAACTGGTGCTTTATAACGGTTATGACGAGATCTTCGCCAGCGGCCTGTTGGCCGGGGCTAACGGTGGGATCGGCAGTACCTACAACGTGATGGGCTGGCGCTACAAAGCCATTGCCCGTGCGCTGGCGCAGGGTGAGGTCGATCAGGCCCGTCGCCTGCAAAGCCAGTGTAACGAGGTTATCGGTCTGCTGATTCAGACCGGCGTCTTTCGCGGCCTGAAGACCCTGTTGCACTATATGGATGTGGTGGCGGTACCGCTGTGCCGCAAGCCTTTTTCCCCGGTAGATGAGCGGTTCCTGCCGGCCCTGAAAACGCTGGCGCGACAGCTGCAGGAAGAGAACGGGTCACGCTAAGCCCCGGTATTGCCGGTAGCTACCGGCATCCGATCATTGTCAGCAAACGGGCAGAGCCCGTTGCGGGAGACACCGATGAGTACAACCGCTCCAACGATCCCGTGGTATCGCCATCTCAACCGGACGCAGTGGCGCGCCTTTTCCGCCGCCTGGCTGGGGTATCTGCTTGATGGATTCGATTTTGTTCTGATTGCGCTGGTATTAACGGAGATTCAGGCGGATTTTGGCCTGACGACCGTCCAGGCCGCCAGCCTGATCTCCGCCGCGTTTATCTCCCGCTGGTTTGGCGGTTTGCTGCTTGGCGCCATGGGCGATCGCTACGGGCGACGGCTGGCGATGATCACCAGTATCGTACTGTTTTCGGTCGGTACTCTGGCCTGTGGTCTGGCGCCGGGCTATACCACCCTGTTTATCGCCCGTCTGGTGATAGGTATGGGGATGGCAGGGGAATATGGTTCCAGCGCCACTTATGTGATTGAAAGCTGGCCCCGCCATTTACGCAATAAAGCCAGCGGCTTTTTGATCTCCGGATTTTCGGTCGGCGCGGTGGTGGCGGCGCTGGTATACAGCCTGGTGGTGCCGGTCTGGGGATGGCGGGCGTTGTTCTTCATCGGCATTCTGCCCATTATCTTTGCCCTGTGGCTGCGCAAGAACATCCCGGAGGCGGAAGACTGGAAAGAGCGGCATGCGGGCAAAGCCCCGGTGCGCACCATGGTTGATATCCTGTATCGCGGCGAGCACCGGCTGGCCAATGTGGTGATGACGCTGACGGCGGGCGTTGCTCTTTGGTTCTGTTTCGCCGGGGAGTTACAGAATGCGGCGATAGTGGCGGTGCTCGGTCTGTTATGTGCTGCGATCTTTATCAGCTTTATGGTACAGAGCGCGGGTCGACGCTGGCCAACCGGCGTGATGTTGATGGTGGTGGTCCTGTTTGCCTTTCTCTACTCCTGGCCTATCCAGGCACTGTTGCCGACCTGGCTTAAAACCGAGCTGGCCTATGATCCGGGCACTGTTGCGCAGGTCCTGTTCTTTAGCGGCTTTGGCGCGGCGGTCGGCTGTTGCGTTGGCGGCTTTCTGGGGGACTGGCTGGGTACACGGCGGGCCTATGTCTATAGCCTGCTGGCATCGCAACTTCTGATTATTCCGGTCTTTGCGGTGGGGGGAACCAGCGTCTGGGTTCTGGGGCTACTGCTCTTTTTTCAACAGATGCTGGGGCAGGGGATCTCCGGGATCCTGCCTAAGCTTATCGGCGGCTACTTCGATACCGATCAGCGTGCTGCAGGCCTGGGATTTACCTATAACGTCGGGGCGCTGGGTGGTGCGCTGGCGCCAGTGCTGGGCGCTACCATCGCCCGGCAGTTGGATCTGGGCACCGCGCTGGGCTCGCTCTCGTTTAGTCTGACCTTTGTGGTGATTCTGCTGATTGGTCTGGATATGCCTTCCCGGGTACAGCGCTGGCTGCGCCCCGATGCCCTGCGTACCCATGACGCTATTGATGGACTGCCTCTGAGCGGAGCGCAGCCGGGAAAGCGTCAGCGTAAGCGCGTGAATATTCCTGCCAGACGCTGAGGGAATACCTGGATAACGCTGAAAATGACGCCACCGGAAAGCATGTGCCGTTTTACTGTATTAGCATGGAGGATCATAACGCAAAGCGGGAGGTGGCGTGACAAAATCGTGGCTAATGGGATGCGCCTGCGCGCTGCTGTTTAGCGCGGCGGTCAGCGCCGGGCCGGGCAGTTTCCCAACCGGAACGACTTATTACGACCCGTTGCGGGCATGGAACGGCTATATTCTGTTTCCCGGCGGCGATCGCAAAACCCATCTGATTGATATGAACGGCAACGAGGTCAAACGCTGGAATAACGAGAGTTTCCCCCCATGGCCGATCGACGGCGCTAAAGGACATCTCCTGGTTCAGCTTGAGCGTCAGGATAAGCCGGAAAAAGCGGCGACGCCGGGCAACGGCATGCTGAACGCGGTAGTAGGCGAGATGGACTGGAATGGCAGGGAAGTCTGGCGCCACGGCAGCCAGCGTAAGCCATTGCATCAGCATCACGATATCCGTCGGCTGGATAATGGCAACACCCTGATTATGGGGGCGGCAAAGCGTCGGCTGCCGGGGTTCGACTATCCGGTAATTGATAACAATATCGAAGAGGTGACGCCAGAGGGCAAAACGGTCTGGCGTTGGTGGGTGGGCGATCATCTGGATCAACTGGGCTTTTCACCGCTGCAGATAACGTTGATCAAACAGAGTCGCGATCCCGACTTTCTGCATTTCAATACTGCGGCGCCGCTGGGGGAAAACCGTTGGTTTGATGCCGGCGATCGCCGCTTTGCGCCTGACAACATTCTGGTCAATTCGCGCAACGGCAATGTCGCGGTCATTATTGATAAGAAGACGAAGCAGGTCGTGTGGCGTATCGGGCCGGATTATCCCCCGCTGAAGCTTGGCGATCCCCTGCCGCGCCCCCTGGATCAGATGGTGGGAGCCCATGATGTGCATATGATCGGCAAAGGGCTGCCCGGCGCCGGTAATCTGTTGATTTTCGATAACCAGGGCCAGGCGGGTTTTCCGCCGCCGCGTCAGGGGGTTTTCTCCGCCTCGCGGGTGATCGAAGTCAATCCGAAAACCCGGCAGATCGTCTGGGAATATTCGGCCCAGCAGTCAGGCAGGGCGATATGGAGCTTCTACAGCGCCTTTATCAGTAACGCCCAGCGTCTGCCTAACGGCAATACCCTGATTAACGAAGGCCAGAACGGGCGCTTTTTCCAGGTTACGCCGCGCGGCAGGATTGTCTGGGAATATGTCAGTCCGTACTTCGGTAAGCAGATGCCGAAGGATAATTATGTGACCAACTCCGTGTATCGGGCGCGGATGGTAGATTATCGCTGGGCGCCAGCGGGGACGCCACGCTCGGAAACGCCGGTAAAAGTGGATTGCCGGCGGCATCCGGCAGCGCCGGGCTGTGCAGAAAATCAGGAAGGCGTCAGGGAATGAAACAGGCTGCGGGGAAATCCGCGACCTGTTTGCTGCCATCGTCTTACGATTTCCCATAATGAGAGGGGGCGCAGTCCCCCTTAACCTGATTATTTCTGCCTCTTCGCGCTGGGTGTCATCGATTCAGTGAATCTTTATCGTTTCGTTATATGTCTATCACAATGAGTGATCTTTCCCCCTGTATTTGTCGGTAGTCTCTCCTTTTATATGGCTGGTATGTTTTTTGCCTGTTAGCGCTGTCTCACCACTTTTTCCAGGAGGGCGCAGATGGAGCGAGAAGCCGTTATCTACATCATCATTATTGTTTATATGTTGGTAATGGTCGGCATTGGTTTTTATGCCCGGACCCGAATTACCAATGCGCAGGATTATCATCTGGCTGGTCGACGACTCGGGCCGATTATGCTGGCTGGTACGCTGGCGGCAACGGAAATAGGCGGCGGCAGTTCGGTCGGCGTCGCCGCTAAGGCTTACGGCGCCTGGGGGCTGTCCGCTGGCTGGTACGTGGTAGCTACGGGATTGGGGATCTTTCTGGTCTCTTTTATCGCCCCCTTTATGCGCCGGACTATGGCGACGACGGTGCCAGAAATTATTGGTCGCCGCTACGGTTCGGCCAGCTATCTCATCACCAGTGTGGTTTCTCTGCTGTCTTTGGTGGCGCTGGCCGCGGCGCAAATTACCGCTACAGCTACCATTGTTCATGTTCTGACCGGGATCGATACCCACTACGCGGTGATTAGCTCAGGCGTTATCGTGGTGTTCTATACCTGGCTGGGAGGAATGTGGAGCGTAACGCTGACCGATTTTGTTCAGTTTTTCCTGATTATTTTCGGGTTTGCGGTGGCGGTACCGGTCGCTCTTTCCTCACTGGATGGCGGCTGGCAGTATGTCGTTAATCATGTCCCCGAGGAAAAATTCGATTTTACTCTGCTGGGCTGGAAGACGATTTTTGGCCTGGTCCTCATGTATTTTATGACCTTTTCCACCGGTCAGGAGGCGGTACAACGCTATTATTCCGCCCGTAATGAGAAAGTCGCCGTGGTGGGTTCTCTGCTCTGTAGCCTGTTTATGGCGCTGTACGCTTTTATTCCTGCCGTGCTGGGCCTGATCGCGTTGGCTGTTTTCCCTGATATCGAAGCGAATAATGCCCTGGCGACGCTCTCCGTTTCTTTGTTGCCACCGCTGATTTCTGGTTTGCTACTTTCTGCGGTAATCTCCGCTACGTTGTCGAGCGCCTCCGGTGATTTACTTGGGGCCGCCAGCATCTACACCCACGATCTGCATGAGAAATATTTGTTTTCCGGGCGACCGGTGAATAACCTGGCGCTGAGTCGGATTGTGGTTCTGATTGTTGGTGGCTGCGCCATTCTGCTTTCGCTGTGGAGCGGCGAAATTATTTCTCTGCTCATGTTCGCCTTTACGCTACGGGCGAGTGGTCCCTTTGCGGCTTGGGTATTTGGTTTACTGTGGGAAAAGGCGACGCCTCATGCCGGATTCTGGTCAATTCTGTTGGGCAGTCTTGCAGGGCTGGGTTGGCAGTTGGCGGGCGAACCGTGGGATGTGATGGCGATCGTCGCCGGAGCCCTGGTGAGCGTGGTGACTTTTTTGCTGGTCGCCTGGGTGGAAAAACAACTGGGCGTTGCGCCAGCGCCTTCGGCCTATCCGCCGGAGGATAACCCGTAATACGGCGTTGGATATACAAGCCGCGGTAACCCGCGGCTTGTTCTGTTCCTATCAGACTTCAAGGAAGTTAAGAATGCCGTCTGCCGCTTTACGGCCTTCGGCAATAGCGGTGACCACCAGATCGGAACCGCGAACGATATCGCCGCCAGCGAAGATTTTCGGATTGCTGGTCTGGAATGCGTTATCGCTGCCTTCCGGCGCAATGACGCGGCCCTGGCCGTCCAGCTCGACGCTGTGCTTCTCCAGCCAGTGCATAGAGTGTGGACGGAAACCAAAGGCCATCACTACGGCATCGGCGGGAAGCACGTGCTCTGAACCAGCAACGATCTCGGCGCGACGGCGCCCTTTATCATCGGGCTCGCCCATTTCGGTACGTGCCATTTTCACGCCACACACCCGGCCATTGTCGTTGATCTCAACGCCCAGCGGCTGAAGGTTGAACTGAAACTCCACCCCCTCTTCACGGGCGTTTTTCACTTCGCGCTTCGAGCCTGGCATGTTCTCTTCGTCACGACGGTAGGCGCAGGTGACGTGGGTCGCCCCCTGGCGCACCGAGGTACGCACGCAGTCCATCGCCGTATCGCCGCCGCCCAGTACCACCACGCGCTTGCCTTCCATGCTGGTGTAGGGCTGCTGCGGATCTTCAGAGAAGCCCATCAGCTGGCGGGTGTTGGCAATCAGGAACGGCAGGGCCTCGTAAACGCCTGGCGCATCTTCATTTTCCAGACCGCCGCGCATCGACTGATAGGTGCCCACGCCGAGGAAGACCGCGTCATAGTCGGCCAGCAGGCTGTCCAGCTCTACATCTTTGCCTACTTCGGTGTTGAGCTTAAACTCAATGCCCATACCGGAGAAGATTTCGCGGCGGCGGGTCATCACCTCTTTTTCCAGCTTGAAGGCCGGAATGCCGAAGGTCAGCAGACCGCCGATTTCCGGATGGCGGTCAAAGACCACCGCCTTCACGCCGTTGCGGGTCAGGACATCGGCACAGGCCAGCCCGGCCGGTCCGGCACCGATAATCGCCACTCGCTTGCCGGTCTGCTTTACGCCGGTAAGGTCCGGGCGCCAGCCCATCTCAAAGGCTTTATCGTTGATATAACGCTCGATATTGCCGATGGTCACGGCACCGAACTCGTCATTCAGCGTACAGGCGCCTTCACAAAGCCTGTCCTGAGGGCAGACGCGGCCACAGACTTCCGGCAGCGTGTTGGTCTGGTGCGAGAGCTCCGCCGCTTCCACAATACGCCCCTCGTTGGCCAGCTTCAGCCAGTTGGGGATGTAGTTATGGACCGGACACTTCCATTCGCAATAGGGGTTCCCGCAGTCGAGGCAACGGTCCGCCTGGGCGCTGGCCTGATTTTCCAGAAAGGGCTCGTAGATCTCAACAAATTCGATCTTACGGATCTTGAGCGGCTTCTTTGGCGGGTCAACGCGCTGTAAATCGATAAACTGGTATACGTTCTGACTCATAACAACCCCTTACTGCGCCTGTACCCGCAACTCGGCGGCGGTTCGGCTACGGTGACCCAATAATGCTTTAACATCGCTGGACTTCGGCTTCACCAGCGCGAATTTCGAGGCAAATTCCGACCAGCCGGCCAGGATCGCCTCTGCGCGTGACGAGCCGGTGTGCTGCACGTGCTCGGTAATCAGCCCACGCAGGTGCTCTTCGTGAATCGGCAGTTCGTCCACCTGCAGCACCTCCACCAGTTCCGGGTTGACGCGCTTACGGAATTCACCGTCGTCATCCAGTACATAGGCAAAGCCGCCGGTCATGCCTGCGCCGAAGTTGACCCCGGTTTTGCCGAGGATGCAGACCACGCCGCCGGTCATGTATTCACAGCCGTTATCGCCGATACCTTCCACCACGGTGAGCGCCCCGGAGTTACGTACTGCAAAACGCTCACCCGCGCGGCCAGCGGCAAACAGCCGTCCGCCGGTGGCGCCGTACAGACAAGTATTACCGATGATGCTGGCTTCATGGCTGTGGAACGAGGAGCCGACCGGCGGACGTACCGCGATCAGTCCGCCAGCCATGCCTTTACCGACGTAGTCGTTGGCATCCCCGGTCAGGAACAGCTCAACGCCGCCCGCGTTCCAGACCCCGAAGCTCTGGCCTGCGGTACCGCTAAAGTGGGCGCGGATCGGATCGCCTGCCAGACCCTGGTCGCCGTGCTGGCTGGCGATATAGCCCGAGAGCGCGGCGCCTACTGAACGATCGGTGTTACGAATGTCGAACCAGAAGGTTTTACTCTGTTTCTCATCGACAAAGGGCTGCGCCTGCTTCAGCAACTGGGCGTTCAGCTCGCCGTTATCGAACGACGGGTTGTTCTCGGTGCAGTGGAGCGCTTTGCCTGCCTGGGGCTCGGCGGTCTCCAGCAGCTTAGAGAGATCCAGCTTCTGCTGTTTCGCAGTGAAGCCATCCAGCTCTTTCAGCAGATCGGTGCGGCCAATCAGATCCACCAGACGCTTCACGCCAAGCCACGCCATCAGCTCGCGGGTTTCCCGGGCGATGAAGTCAAAGTAGTTGGTCACCTTGAACGGCAGGCCGTGGTAATGGTTCTTACGCAGCTTTTCGTCCTGGGTTGCTACACCGGTCGCGCAGTTATTCAGGTGGCAGATACGCAGATATTTACAGCCCAGCGCCACCATAGGTCCGGTACCGAAGCCGAAACTTTCCGCACCCAGGATAGCGGCTTTAATGATGTCGAGCCCGGTTTTCAGACCGCCATCGACCTGAAGGCGGATCTTGTGACGCAGGCCGTTGGCCACCAGCGCCTGCTGCGTTTCGACCAGTCCCAGCTCCCACGGACAACCGGCATATTTTACCGAGGTCAGAGGGCTGGCGCCGGTACCGCCGTCGTAACCGGCAATGGTGATGAGGTCAGCATAGGCTTTGGCCACGCCGGTGGCGATGGTGCCTACGCCAGGTTCGGAGACCAGCTTCACCGAGATCATCGCCTGCGGATTGACCTGCTTAAGGTCAAAGATCAACTGCGCCAGATCCTCGATGGAGTAGATATCATGGTGCGGCGGCGGTGAAATCAGGGTCACGCCGGGGACTGAATAGCGCAGTTTGGCAATATAAGGGGTAACCTTATCGCCGGGCAACTGTCCGCCTTCGCCCGGCTTGGCGCCCTGGGCCACTTTAATCTGAATCACGTCGGCGCTGCTCAGGTAGGCCGGGGTTACGCCAAAGCGTCCCGAAGCAACCTGCTTGATGCGTGATACTTTGTTGGTGCCATAGCGCGCCGGATCTTCGCCGCCTTCGCCAGAGTTAGAGAAGCCGCCGATGCTATTCATCGCTTCGGCCAGTGACTCGTGGGCTTCCGGGCTGAGGGCGCCGATGGACATCGCCGCGGTGTCGAAGCGTTTAAACAGCTCGCTGGCGGGCTCGACCGCGTCTACTGAGATGGCTTCGCCCTGCGGGTTCAGCGCCAGCAGATCGCGCAGCGCCGCGACAGGACGTTCGTTAACCAGCTTCGCGTAGGCCTGATAGTCCCGGTAGTCGCCGCTCTGTACCGCTTGTTGCAGGGTACGGACCACATCCGGGTTATAGGCATGGTATTCGCCGCCGTGTACGTATTTCAGCAGCCCGCCCTGGCTCAGCGGCTTACGGGCCAGCCAGGCGCGCTTCGACAGGTTCAGCAGATCCTGCTGGAAGTCGCTAAAGCTGGCACCGCCGATGCGGGTAACCACGCCGGGGAAACAGAGATCGCACAGATCCTGGTGCAGCCCCACGGCTTCGAACAACTGGGCGCAGCGGTAGGAAGCGATGGTGGAAATCCCCATCTTGGACATGATCTTGTACAGACCTTTATTGATGCCGTTCCGGTAGTTAAGCATCACTTCGCGCCAGGACTTGCTGATGGTGCCGCTGTCTACCATCCGGGCCAGGGTTTCATAGGCCAGATACGGGTAGATAGCCGTGGCGCCAAAGCCGAGCAATACCGCGAAGTGGTGCGGATCGCGGGCGCTGGCCGTCTCGACGATGATGTTGGCGTCGCAGCGCAGGTTTTTCTCGATCAGGCGACGCTGAATGGCTCCCACCGCCATCGGCGCCGGAACCGGCAGACGATCTTTGGCGATATTGCGGTCAGAGAGCACCAGTAGCACGGTACCGTTATGCACCATGCGTTCGGCTTCGTCACACAGCGCCTGAATAGTGGTTTCCAGGCAGGTCTGGCTGGCATCGTAAGTGATATCCAGGGTATCGGCGCGATAGTACTCTTCGTCGAAGGTGGTGAGCTGACGGAAGTCAGACCACAGCAGGATCGGCGACTTAAAGCTCAGGCGGTGCGCCTGGCCTTCCGCTTCGCAGAAGACGTTCATCTCACGACCGATATTGGTGGCCAGTGACATCACATGGGCTTCGCGCAGAGGATCGATAGGCGGGTTGGTCACCTGAGCGAACTGCTGACGGAAGTAGTCATAAATAATACGCGGCTGGCTGGAGAGCACGGCGAAGGGAGTATCGTCCCCCATGGAGCCGGTCGCCTCCTGGCCATTTTCGCCCAGAACGCGGATCACCGAGTCCAGCTCTTCGCCGCTGTAGTTAAACTGCTTCTGATAGCTCGACAGCAGAGTGTCGTCCATTTCACGCACGCCGACCTGGTCGTCAGACAGCTCTTCGAAGGGCACCAGGCGCTGAACGTACTGGTCCATCCAGGCTTTGTAAGGGTGACGTCCCTTAAGCTCATCATCGGTTTGCGCCGAGTGCAGGATCTGCCCGCTGCGGGTGTCGATCACCATCAGTTCGCCGGGGCCGACGCGCCCTTTTTCCACCACTTCATCGGGCTGATAGTCCCAGATCCCCACTTCCGAGGCGCAGGTGATTAGCTTATCTTTGGTGATGACGTAGCGCGCCGGGCGCAGGCCGTTGCGGTCCAGACTACAGGCCGCGAAGCGACCGTCGGACAGAACGATACCCGCCGGGCCGTCCCAGGGCTCCATATGCATGGAGTTAAAGTCGAAGAAGGCGCGCAATTCGGGATCCATATCCGGGTTGTTCTGCCAGGCCGGCGGTACCAGCAGACGCATGGCGCGGACAATATCCATACCGCCGCTTAACAGCAGCTCCAGCATGTTATCCAGCGAGCTGGAGTCGGATCCGGTTTCGTTAACGAAAGGCGCGGCATCCTGCAGATCGGGAATCAGCGGGGTCTTAAACTTATAGGTGCGAGCCCGGGCCCACTGGCGGTTACCGGTAATAGTATTGATTTCACCGTTGTGCGCCAGATAGCGGAAAGGCTGAGCCAGCGGCCAGCGCGGCACGGTATTAGTGGAGAAGCGCTGGTGAAACAGGCAGATGGAGGATTCCAGGCGCAGATCGGCCAGGTCCAGGTAGAAGCGCGGCAGATCCGCCGGCATACACAGACCTTTATAGATGTTCACCAGATTGGACAGGCTACAGACGTAGAAATCCTGATCCTGAATGCGTTTTTCAATGCGGCGGCGGGCGATGAACAGACGGCGCTCCATATCGCGTGGGCGCCAGCCCGCCGGGGCGTTAACAAAAATTTGCTCAATGCGGGGCAGGGAGGAGAGGGCGATTTCACCGAGTACATCGTCGTTGGTTGGCACGTCGCGCCAGCCGACGATAGACAGGGTTTCCTGGCGCAGCTCCTCTTCAACGATCTCGCGGCAGGCGCGCGCGATGGCGTCGTCCTTGCTTAAGAAAATCATGCCAACCGCGTAATTTTTGGCAAGACGCCAGCCCCGCTCTTCGGCCACCAGGCGGAAAAAACGGTCGGGTTTCTGTAACAGCAGGCCGCAGCCATCGCCGGTTTTACCATCGGCAAGAATGGCGCCGCGGTGCTGCATGCGGGCCAGTGCGTGGATAGCGGTACGCACTACTTTGTGGCTGGGTTCGCCTTCTATGTGGGCGATCAGGCCAAAACCACAGTTATCCTTCTCTAAGGATTTATCGTACAACATATCAGTGAACCTCCCCAGGCTCTGCGAGATTCCCGATACCGTTTGCTTTTGGGCGCAGAAGGGGCTGTGGCGACGAGTTGCGCGTGATTCACGCCTGACCCGAATTCGCCCTCCTTCAGACCTTCGCAGCGGCGGCACAAGTGTTGAGGACTTGCTTAAGAGGGAATCTCAATTACTGCATAAATATGATGGGGAGACCCCCATCGAGAAAGCTTCCAGCGAAATTCCAACTTATCGGGAAAGCGAACACAGGTCAAATGGCAAACTTATTTATCAAAAAAGCGTGTCGGTTGTTGTTATGTTTATGTATTTAAAGGATTTTATTGTATTTCAATCTACAATCTGGCCAATACCCGCGCTGGGCTTTCTGTGATCCCTCTCACTAAATTATCAGCCCATCAATATCGATGAATGCTGCCGTCAGACTTAATTCCAGATTTTTTCACCAGTTTCCATTGAAAATGCAATCTATATGACTGTTTTAGGAGCCGAATAAATAATTTAACCAGACAGGGAAAAATATAAGGATAAGTTATTGGCTGGGTTACGGGTAAAGTTGCAGTAATAGTGAATGGATATGCATATGAAGAAATCCCCCCCACAGACGCTTGATCCAGGTCATCGCCAGAGGGTAAGGATAATGGCAGGCTGGCCCCCTTTTTCACGGGCCGGTCAGACAGATTATGCAGTTACAGGAATTAGTCAATATGTTTGGCGGCGATCTTCGCCGCCGCTACGGCGAAAAGGTTCATAAGCTGGCGCTGCATGGTGGCTTCAACTGTCCTAACCGGGATGGCACCCTGGGGCGCGGGGGCTGCACGTTTTGTAATGTCGCCTCGTTTGCCGATGAGAGTCAGCAGTACCTATCTATCCGCGAGCAACTGGACACGCAGTCTGGCAAGCTGGATCGGGCTCGGCGCTGGCTTGCCTATTTCCAGGCTTACACCAGCACCTTTGCGGAAGTGGAGGTGTTAAGAAAAATGTACCAGCAGGCGGTCGCCCGGGCGGAGGTGGTGGGGCTGTGTGTTGGCACGCGACCAGATTGCGTGCCGGAAAGCGTGTTGGATTTGCTGAGCGACTACCGGGAACAGGGCTATGAGGTCTGGTTGGAGCTGGGGCTACAGAGCGCTCACGACAAAACCTTGCACCGTATCAATCGCGGCCATGATTTTGCCTGTTATCAGGAGACGACCCGACGCGCCAGGGCGCGCGGTCTGAAGGTGTGCTGCCATCTGATTGTCGGGCTACCCGGCGAGGGCCAACAGGCCTGTCTGCAAACGCTCGAAAAGGTGGCGGAGACCGGCGTCGACGGGATTAAACTGCATCCGTTACATATCGTTGAAGGCAGTATTATGGCGAAGGCCTGGCGGGCCGGTCGATTAACGCCTCCCGAACTCACAGAATATGGCGCCATCGCCGGGGAGATGATTCGCCATACCCCACCGGAGATTGTCTGGCATCGGGTTTCGGCCAGCGCTCGCCGCCCCACGCTGCTGGCGCCGCTATGGTGTGAAAATCGCTGGTCCGGCATGCTGGAGGTCGATCGCTGGCTACGGGCCCACGGCCCACAGGGATCGGCGCTGGGGCGTCCCTGGCACTCTCCGGAGTAACGGGACGTTAACCTGCTGTCAATATTGCGCTATTTTTCCGGTATGATTGAGATTCAAACGCAGCTAAGGAATCCCTGATGAAGCAAATCCGGAAACTGGCGCAGTATTATGTCGACCTGATGATGAAGCTGGGCCTGGTCCGCTTCTCCCTGCTGTTGGCCCTGGCGCTGGTGGTGCTGGCGATGGTAGTGCAAATGGCGGTTACCATGCTGCTGCGCGGCCAGGTAGAGAGCATTGACGTTATCCGTTCGATCTTTTTCGGTCTGCTGATCACCCCCTGGGCAGTCTATTTCCTGTCGGTGGTGGTTGAGCAACTGGAAGAGTCGCGACAGCGGCTCAGTCGGTTGGTGGAAAAGCTGGAGGAGATGCGCGAGCGCGATCTGATGCTTAACGTCCAGCTTAAGGACAATATCACCCAGCTGAATCAGGAGATTGCCGAGCGCGAAAAGGCGGAAGCCGAACGTCATACCATGCTGGAAAAGCTAAAGGTCGAAATGAAGGAGCGCGAAGAGACCCAGATTCGCCTTGAGCAGCAATCCTCTTTCCTGCGTTCTTTCCTTGATGCCTCCCCGGATCTGGTGTTCTATCGCAATGAAGATAAAGAGTTTTCCGGCTGCAACCGGGCCATGGAGCTGCTGACTGGCAAAAGCGAGAAGCAGCTTATCGGCCAGAAACCTCACGAGGTGTACAACGACGAAGCCGCAGCCAAAGTTATCGAAACCGATGAGAAGGTATTTCGTCACAATGTCTCCCTGACCTATGAGCAGTGGCTGGACTACCCGGACGGGCGCAAGGCCTGCTTCGAGATCCGTAAGGTGCCCTATTACGATCGGGTCGGTAAGCGCCATGGCCTGATGGGGTTTGGCCGCGATATCACCGAGCGTAAGCGCTATCAGGAAGCGCTGGAACGCGCCAGCCGTGACAAGACCACCTTTATCTCCACCATCAGCCACGAATTGCGTACCCCGCTGAATGGCATTGTCGGCTTAAGCCGCATACTGCTGGACACCGAACTGACTCCGGAGCAGGAGAAATACCTGAAGACTATCCATGTCTCTGCCGTGACGCTGGGCAATATCTTCAACGATATTATCGATATGGATAAGATCGAGCGTCGCAAGGTACAGCTTGATAACCAGCCGGTGGATTTCACCAGCTTCCTGGGCGAGCTGGAGAACCTTTCGGCGCTGCAGGCCCAGCAGAAGGGGTTGCGCTTCGTAATGGAGCCGACGCTGCCGCTGCCTCATCAGGTGATTACCGATGGCACTCGTCTGCGTCAGATCCTGTGGAATCTTATCAGCAATGCGGTGAAATTTACCCGTGAGGGACGGGTAACGGTACGGATTCTCTACGACGAGGGCGATATGCTGCGCTTTGAAGTTGAGGATTCCGGTATCGGTATTCCTCAGGAAGAGCAGGATAAAATCTTCGCCATGTACTACCAGGTGAAGGACAGCCAGGGCGGAAAACCCGCCACCGGCACCGGTATCGGCCTGGCGGTCTCGCGACGGCTGGCGAAAAGCATGGGCGGCGATATTACCGTCAGCAGCCAGCCGGGCCAGGGCTCGACCTTTGTGCTGACCATTCAGGCGCCTCAGGTAGCGGAAGAGGTGGAAGACGCGCTGGAGCAGGACGATATGCCGCTGCCCGCGTTGCATGTGCTGCTGGTGGAGGATATTGAGCTGAACGTGATTGTTGCCCGCTCGGTACTGGAAAAAATGGGCAACAGCGTTGAGGTTGCCATGACCGGTAACGAAGCGTTGACCCTGTTCCAGCCCGATGAGTTCGATCTGGTACTGCTGGATATTCAACTGCCGGATATGAGCGGGCTGGATATCTCCAGAGAGCTGCATCGACGCTATCGTGCTGACCAGCTACCGCCTCTGGTGGCGCTGACGGCTAACGTGCTGAAGGATAAAAAAGAGTATCAGGATGCCGGGATGGACGATGTACTTAGCAAACCGCTGGCGGTACCGGCGCTGACCGCCATGATTAAGAAATTCTGGGATGGCTGCGTACCTCAGGGCGAAAACGGGAAGGAGGCGCAAAGCGGCGTGAGTGATAAAGATAAGCATCAGACTCTGTTTGACCTGCCGATGCTGGAGCAGTACCTGGAGCTGGTGGGAGAGAAGGTAATTCTGGACGGGCTGGATATGTTTGAAAAGATGATGCCCGGTTACCTGAGCGTTCTGGAATCTAACCTGACGGCCCGCGACCAGAAGGGGATTGTCGAAGAGGGGCATAAAATTAAAGGCGCCGCCGGTTCGGTAGGGCTGCGCCACCTGCAGCAACTGGGCCAGCAGATCCAGTCGCCGGAGCTCCCCGCCTGGTGGGATAACGTCGGCGACTGGGTTGAAGAGCTTAAGCAGGAGTGGCGCCAGGACGTTGAGGCTCTACGCTTCTGGGTAGCTGAGACCAGAAAAAAATGACCCCGGCCAGGCCGGGGTGCGCGAAGTCTGCGCCAACACCAGGGAAAACGGGGCGCCGCTGGCTATTAGTTTGATTCATGGATAGCGATGCCGGGAGAGTAGTGCTGCACAGGCAATAAGATAGCAAATCTTAATGGTTTTGTTACCTGAATCAGTAAAATATGTGAAGTATAGCGTCCTAATCAAAAAATTTTATTGCCATTTTCCGATTAAGAAAAAGGACTAATGATATGAAAAAAATTGGCGTAATTCTTTGTGGCTGCGGCGTTTATGACGGCTCGGAGATCCACGAGGCGGTGATAACGCTGTTGGCGATAGCCCGTGCGGGCGCACAGGCGGTTTGTTTTGCCCCCGATAAAACTCAAGCAGACGTTATCAATCATCTGACCGGCGAGCCGATGGCGGAAAGCCGCAATGTCCTGATTGAAGCGGCGCGCATCGTTCGCGGCGAAATCCGCCCTTTGAACGAAGCCCGGGCCCAGGATCTGGATGCGCTGATTGTCCCTGGTGGCTTCGGCGCCGCAAAAAATCTCAGTAATTTTGCCAGTGAAGGAAGCAATTGTACCCTCGATCCTGAACTGCTACGTATTGCTCGCGACTGTCACCAGGCCGGGAAACCGCTGGGTTTTATTTGCATCGCTCCGGCGCTGTTACCGAAAATTATTCCGGCGCCGCTGCGCCTGACTATTGGTACCGATGCCGATACCGCCGAAGCGATTGAGGCTATGGGGGGCGAGCACGTGCCCTGTCCGGTAGAAGATATTGTGGTCGATGAAGAACAGAAGGTGGTGACCACACCGGCTTATATGCTGGCCAGCCGTATTGATGAGGCCGCAGACGGTATTGAGAAACTGGTCGCTAGGGTTCTGCTCCTGTGCCAGTAAAGAAGCGACGCGGCGGGCCGCTTGCCCGATTAAAACGCTGGCTGTTGGGGGCGATCGCGGTGGTGGTTGCATTCTGGGCGGGCGGTATTGCGCTGTTTGGCGTGCTTCCGGTTCCCTTTTCCGCTGTGATGGCGGAACGTCAGCTTAGCGCCTGGTTTTCCGGCGATTTCAGCTACGTTGCTCACTCCGACTGGGTGGGGATGGATGAAATCTCCCCCTGGATGGCGCTGTCAGTGATTGCGGCAGAAGATCAGACATTCCCTGAACACTGGGGATTCGATGTGGGATCGATTCAGAAGGCGCTGGAAGAGAGCGGGGGACGGCCGCGCGGCGCTTCAACCCTTTCGCAGCAGGCAGCCAAGAACCTGTTTCTGTGGGATGGTCGTAGCTGGGTGCGTAAGGGGCTGGAGGCTGGCCTGACGGCCGGGATTGAGCTGGCCTGGACCAAGCGTCGGATTTTGACGGTCTACCTGAATATTGCGGAGTTCGGCCCGGGAATTTTCGGCGTTGAGGCGGCTTCGCGTCACTTTTTCAACAAGCCCGCCAGCCGTTTGACGTTTTCAGAGGCGGCGCTGCTGGCCGCGGTTCTGCCGAATCCGATTCGCTATCGCGCTGATGCGCCAACCGGCTATGTTCTGTCTCGTCAGCAGTGGATTATGCGACAGATGCGTCAGTTAGGCGGGGAAGGATTCCTGAAACAACACCGGCTGCATTAAGCAGCCGGAGATGATTAACCTGCGCCGTGGCTGGGCGTAAAGCGGGGAGGAACCCGCTGGGGCAGTGGCGCCTGATCGAGCCCCTCAAACAGCGGGTGGGCCATAAAGCGCTGCCACTGGCGTTCCTGTTTGCGGTGGCAGAACCAGCGTGACCATGTTGCCAGCGGCAGTAAGGAGGCTTCCCCGATATTATCCACCACCACCGGTATGACCTCTGTGGGGCTCAGGCGGCGGCACAGAATGTTCTGCGGCTTCAGGTTCATGGTGACGATGCGGTGCTCGGCGAGCCAGCGCTTCAACTGGAGCAGCGTCTGGCGCAGCAGTCTCAGATCGCCGTTCTCCCTGCACTGGCGGGCAAATTCGTCCAGAGAGACAGAGGTATGACCGTCGTAATCTTTGATGATGTCGTAGATGTAGCCGGTGCCGAGATCGGTTTCAATGGTACCGTGATAGGCTGGCAGACCTGACCAGTCTTTCAGACGACGCCCCAAATGAGCATAATATCCCAGCTCGCGCAGCAACTCTTTATCGCCGCCGTTCTCCTGGTTGTAGACAATCTTGATGCAGCGGTCAGAGTTGCCAGGATGCAGATAGCATTTACGATGACGGCCCGTCCCTAAAGGGGCTACATCAGAGAGTCGAACTACGCTGTCAGCCATGGAAACCTTCCCGTTTCGAATTTAGTAACACGGTTGATAGTATGAACGTTGAACTTAAATAAAGACTCAACGGCAGTGGTTTTCTTAATAAAACCTTAAGCCGAAGTTAGGATTAATCTGATGATAGAAGCAGGGGCACAAACAGCAAAGCCAACATCAGGTTGGCTTGATCTGAATCAGGTTTATTCGCAAGAGATGTGAAAGTCGGGGAAGGGGTTACTCTTCGTCAAAGCCGGCGTTAAACAGCGCGATGACGGCACTTAACGCCTCCTGCTCCTGGGGGCCGCTGGCTTCGATTTCGATGTGGCCTCCCTGAGCGGAGTCCAGCATCAACAGGGCGATAACGCTGCTGGCTTCCGCCTCGATGCCGCCCTCGTTACGCAGCAGAACTTCGGCATCAAAGCTCTGTACCAGTTCGAATAGCTTCATCGCCGGCCGGGCGTGCATGCCCAGTCGGTTAGTGATTTCAACGGTTTGTCTGACGGTCATGTTTTACGCTTTTCCAGGGTTCGGTGGCGCGACTGCACATTCTTGCCGCGGGAGCGGAAATAGTCCGCCAGCTGTTCGGCAACGTAGACCGAACGGTGCTTACCCCCGGTACAACCGATGGCGACAGTCAGATAGCTACGATTGTTGGTCTCCAGCATGGGGAGCCAGAGCTCAAGGTAGCTGCGGGTCTGATAGATAAAGTTGTGCACCTCGGTGTGCCGGTCCAGGAAGGCGGCAACAGGCTTGTCCAGACCGGTCATCGGGCGCAGTTTGGGATCCCAGTGCGGGTTCGGCAGGAAGCGCACGTCGAAGACGTAATCGGCGTCGATGGGAATACCGTGCTTAAAGCCGAAGGATTCGAAGACCATGGTCAGCTCGCGTTCCCGCTTGCCCAGCAGCCGGGTACGGAGCATCTCCGCCAGTTCGTGTACCGACATTTCCGAGGTATCGATAATGAGGTCGGCCCGGGAACGCAGCGGCTCCAGCAGGTCGCTCTCACGGTCGATAGCGCTTTCCAGCGACAGGTTTTTGCTGGATAGCGGATGCAGGCGTCGGGTATCGCTGTAGCGGCGAATCAGGGTATTGCGATCGGCATCCAGGAACAGCAACTGCGGCGAAAAGGCTTTGGGCAGACTGTCCATTGCCCGTTCAAAGATTTCCGGCGATTCCGGCATATTACGGACGTCGATACTGACCGCCGCCGAAATACCGCGCTCAGCCAGCGTATTCGCCAGTTCCGGCAGTAGCACGACCGGCAGGTTATCGACGCAGTAAAAGCCCATGTCTTCCAGCGCGCGCAGTGCCACGGACTTCCCTGAACCTGAACGGCCGCTGACAATCATCAGCACCATGTGCAGTCTCTCCCCCCATTAATCGACCGCGTTGCTACGCGGCCGTGATTCCTGCCGGAATGTTTATTATTCAACATCCAGGTTTTCTTCAGTGATGATCTGATAAAGCTCTTCATCGCTTTGCGCCGCTCGCAGCCGACGGCAGATAGTTTTGTCCGCCAGCCGTTTCGCTACCAGAGACAGCGTATGCAGATGCGTTTTGGTCTGGTCCGCCGGCACCAGCAGCGCGAACAGCAGATCCACCGGCTGATTATCGATAGCATCGAAGGCGATGGGGGTCTCCAGCTTAATAAAGACGCCCACGGCGCGTTCGGTATCCTCTTCCAGCTTACCGTGGGGGATGGCGATACCGTTACCGATACCGGTACTCCCCATTTTCTCCCGGGTCAGTACAGCCTCAAACACGAGCTGGGGAGCCAGCCCCAGCTGTTTGGCAGCCAGCTCGCTGACTACCTCCAGCGCCCGCTTTTTACTCTGGCACGGGACGCCGCTTCGGGTACACTCCTGGTTAAGGACATTGCTCAGTTGCAGCGCTAAATCATTGTTCATCATAATTTCACCTAAGCCTTCTGCGGGAACGGCCCGCCGCAATGGCGAGCCGCACGGGTCACAGAAACGCCCGGACAATTAGTGTTGTTTCAGTTTATCTTTATGTTTGGTTAACTGCCGCGCCAGCTTGTCGATCAGGCCATCAATGGCCGCGTACATATCCTGAGCTTCCGCGCTGGCGTGCAGCTCTCCGCCGTTGACGTGCAGCGTCGCTTCCGCGACGTGGGAAACCTTTTCCACTTTCAACACAATATAGACCTGATTGATCCTATCAAAATACTGCTCCAGCTTGGCGAATTTTGGATTGATAAAATCGCGCAATGCATCGGTGATTTCGACGTTTTGTCCAGTGATGTTGAGCTGCATAGTGTCTTCCTTATCTGTTGAGTCAGACCAGTTGTTTACGCTGGTTAGACGGAGGAATCGATAAAGACTCTCGGTACTTCGCAACGGTTCGGCGCGCCACCATAATCCCCTGGTCGGAGAGCATGGCGGTGAGCTTACTGTCGCTCAGTGGCTTGGCGGGATTCTCCGCAGCGATTAATTTCTTCACCAACGCCCGGATAGCCGTAGAGGAGGCTTCGCCGCCGCCTTCGGTGCTCACGTGGCTGGAGAAGAAATACTTGAGCTCAAAAATACCTCCTGGACTCTGGAGGTATTTTTGAGTGGTGACGCGTGAGATGGTGGATTCGTGCATATCAACGGCCTGGGCGATATCGGCCAGCACCATGGGTTTCATATGCTCTTCACCATGTTCGAAAAAGGCCTGCTGCTGTTCCACAATACAGCGGCTGACGCGTAGCAGGGTGTCGTTACGGCTCTCCAGACTCTTAATCAGCCACTTCGCTTCCTGCAGATTACTGCGGATAAACTGGCTGTCGCTGTCGTTACGGGCGCTGGTCCCCATGGCCGCATACTGCTGATTAATCTTCAGGCGCGGAATACTGTCGCCGTTAAGTTCCACAACCCAGCGTCCCTGGTGCTTACGGACCAGCACGTCAGGGATAACGTATTCCGGCTCGCTGGTCTGAATCGACTGGCCTGGGCGTGGATCGAGGGACTGAATCAGCCCGACGGATTCTTTCAGCACCTCCTCTTTAAGGCGCGTAACGCGCATCAGCGAGCGAAAATCATGATTGGCCAGCAGATCGAGATGATCGTTGACGATCTGATGCGCCTCATTCAGGCGCGGGGTTTCGGGCGCGAACTGAGAAAGCTGGATCAACAGACATTCCCGCAAATCGCGGGCAGCCACGCCAACCGGATCGAAGCGCTGAATGCGCTTGAGTACCGCCTCTACCTCTTCCTGGGTCACCTCTTCATCGCCCATGCCGTCCAGAATGTCCTGGACCGTGATGGTGAGGTAGCCGGTGTCGTCGACGGCGTCGACAATAGAGGTCGCGATGGCGATATCGGTGTCGGAGAAAGGAGTTAGCTCAACCTGCCACATCAGGTAGTCCTGAAGGGACTGGGTGGTTTCGCCCTGGTAGATGGGCAGTTCGTCGTCGACATAGTCAGTGCCGGTACCGGAGGGAGTGCCTGCGGTATAGATCTCGTCCCAGCTGGCATCAAGCGGCAGCTCTTCGGGCATGGAGTCTTGTTCCAGCGCATCCCGGCTATCGAGCGTTTCGCTGTCGCTGCTTTCGGTGGTCGCGACTTCGTCAAGGGGGTCGCTCTGTTCAAGCAGGGGATTGCTTTCCAGCGCCTGGTTAAGCTCCTGCTGGAGTTCCAGCGTGGAGAGCTGCAGCAGGCGGATGGCCTGTTGCAGCTGGGGCGTCATGGCAAGCTGTTGGCTCAGCTTTAATTGCAAACCTTGCTTCATGTTCAGAACAAGCTACCTCAGGTCAATGTTTCGATGAAACCGCGCACTCATAGGGGCGTGCGGCGTCCAGTCCTTACCCTATCAGAGTCTGAACTCTTCCCCAAGATACACGCGTTTCACCTGGTCGTCCTTGAGGATCTCATCAGGCGTACCATGGGCAATCAGGTGCCCCTGGCTGACGATATAAGCGCGTTCGCAGACGGCCAGCGTCTCGCGAACGTTATGGTCGGTGATCAGGACGCCAAGACCGCTGTCGCGCAGGTGTTCGATAATGCGTTTGATGTCGATAACCGAGATGGGATCGACCCCTGCGAAGGGCTCATCCAGCAGGATAAATTTGGGATTAGCCGCCAGCGCGCGGGCGATTTCGACCCGTCGACGTTCCCCACCGGAGAGGGATTGACCCAGGTTATCGCGCAGGTGCTCGATGTGGAACTCTTCCATCAGCTCGTTGGCGCGATCGGTACGCTGTTCCGCCGACAGATCGTCGCGAATTTGCAGCACCGCCATCAGGTTGTCGAAGACGCTCAGGCGCCGAAAAATGGACGCTTCCTGAGGCAGATAGCCGATGCCGCGGCGGGCGCGGGCGTGCAGCGGCAGCAGACTGATGTCTTCATCGTCGATGATGATATTACCGGCATCGCGCGGGACGATGCCCACCACCATGTAGAAGGTTGTGGTCTTACCGGCGCCGTTAGGGCCAAGCAGACCGACGATTTCGCCGGACTCCACGGTCAGGCTGACATCTTCTACCACCTTTCGGCCCTTATAGGCCTTGGCGAGGTTCTTTGCAGTGAGTGTTGCCATACGAAATTAGTTACTCTTCTGACCGGAATTGTTTTTATCCTGAAGCTGTGACGGTACCAGAACGGTTGTCACGCGTTTGCCTTTCTCACTGGAAGCCTGCATTTTCTGCTCTTTTACGAGATAGGTGATCTTATCGCCCTTGATGTTGCTGTCGAGCTGCTCCAGGTATGCATTACCGGTCAGGATGACATAATCATTCTGAAGCTCGTAGCGCATCTTGCTGCCGTGGCCTTTCACCGGTTTGCCGTTGTCCTGCATCTGGTAGAAAGTGGCAGGTTTACCATAGGCTTCCACCACCTCTCTACCTTTTTCGCCGCCCGGACGGGTCACCACCACTTTGTCGGCGTTCACCTTAATCGTGCCCTGAGTCACCACTACGTTGCCGGTAAAGGTCACCACGTTGCCTTCCATATCCAGCGACTGCTGGTCGGATTCGATATGGATCGGTTTATCGGTGTCACCGGTAACTGCAAAGGCCGGGAGCGCTGCGGCAAAAAGCGTACCGGCCAGCAGGAGATTAAGGCTGTGTTTGTTTATTCTGGATTTCATATGAGGATCTAACCTTTTCAATCAGCTCGGCAGTTTTGCTGCGCAGGTTTCCGCGCATTTTTAGGCCTTTGGAATTAAATGTGGTCCCGTACAGCGTGACGAGGTCATCAGAAGTAACATCCTGTGTCACAAGGTTCACCTGGGCATTATCGGTGGTGATTTTACGCAATTGCGAATCTGGCGCCAGCGCGGTCACCACCACATTTCCGTACAAATACAGCATACGATCTTTAGTCAGTTTGGCGCGATCGGCGCGAACTGACCAGGTGGCGGTCTTATTTGCGTCGTTGGCGTCATAAACGGTCATCACTGGCAGAGTAAACCACGAAAGCTCTTCTGCGGAGAAATATTCCACGTGCTGAGCGACCAGTCGATAGTTCAACGCCCCCTGAGGGTTGTAAACGACAGTGTCGGAGTGCTCGCTCTTGTAGGTCGGCTCGTTACTGTTCACGGCTTCAGGCGCAGCATCATCGAGGTCGGTCAGATTAAAGCCGATCAGTACCAGTGCCACAATGGCCAGCCCGATAATGATCCAACGTTTCAGCTTACTCATAGGGATTGCCCTTTAGCCTCCTCCAGCTTGCCCTGCGCCAGCAGTAGCAGATCGCACACTTCGCGTACCGCGCCGCGGCCGCCTGCAATGCGGGTCACATAATCTGCTCGCGGCAGCAGCAGCGGATGGGCATCGGCAACGGCGACGCTCAGCCCCACTTCAGCCATGACCGGCCAGTCGATAAGATCATCGCCGATGTATGCTACCCGATCGGCTGTTAATGAGAGTTTATGCAACAGCTCCTGAAAGGCCAGCCGTTTATCTGACTGCCCCTGGTAAAGATGTGTAATACCGAGCGTTTTACAGCGATCCTCAAGCAGCTTCGCATCGCGTCCGGTGATGATCGCCACCTCGATATCGGAGGTCAGGGCGCAGCGAATACCGTAACCGTCACGCACGTTAAAGGCTTTTAGCTCTTCGCCGTTGTTGCCCATATAGATCAGGCCGTCGGACATCACGCCGTCGACATCGAGAATCAGCAGGCGAATATTCTGCGCCCGATTCATGACCTGCGAGCTTACCGGACCATAACAGGTGGCAAGCATTGCTTCCTGGTTGCTCATTACCGCTTATCCTTCTTTACACTACGCCAGCGCGCAGTAAGTCATGCATATGTAACACACCGCGTAGTTTGTCGCCATCGGCAACCATCACCGAGGTGATATGGCGGTTCTGCATCAGGTTGAGTGCATCGACGGCCAGAATATCCGGACGTACGCGAATACCGCCTGAGGTCATCACATCGGTGATATGGAGCTGATAGAGATCGACGCCGGTGTCGAATACCCGGCGCAGGTCGCCGTCGGTGAAGATGCCTTCAATGGTCATATCGTCGTCGCAGACAACCGTCATCCCCAGATTTTTGCGAGTGATCTCCAGCAGCGCGTCGCGTAGTGTCGCCTCTTTACTGACGCGGGGAATTTCATCGCCGGTATGCATAATGTCGTTAACCCGTAGCAGTAGTTTGCGCCCCAGCGCGCCGCCGGGGTGGGAGAGCGCGAAATCTTCGGCGGTAAAACCGCGGGCTTTCAGCAGCGCCACCGCCAGGGCATCGCCCATGACCAGTGTTGCGGTCGTGCTGGTGGTCGGCGCCAGTCCCAGCGGACAGGCCTCCTGGGGAACTGTGATGCACAGATGGACGTCGGCGGCGCGCCCCATGGCGCTTTCCGGGCGGCCAGAGATGCAGATCAGCGGTACCCGCAGGCGCTTCAGCACCGGGATCAGCGCCAGAATCTCGCTGGATTCGCCGGAGTTGGAGATGGCGATAACGACATCCTGCGCCGTCACCATGCCCAGATCGCCGTGGCTGGCCTCACCGGGATGCACAAAGAAGGAAGGTGTGCCGGTACTGGCGAAGGTGGCTGCCATCTTGCGGCCAATATGGCCCGATTTCCCCATGCCCATGACCACGACTTTGCCGGGGCAGTGGAAAATCATTTCGCAGGCGCGCGTGAAGTCCTCATTGATATACTGCGTCAGTTGATTGATCCCTTCACGTTCGATCTCCAGCACTTCTTTACCCGCTTGCTGAAAGTCGAAACCGGGCGGTATAGCAATCTGCGACATAATCTTTTCCAGTTATTCAACGAGACGAGGAGCCGTGATAAACAGCACCGTCATCCATATTAAAAATCCACAGGTTAACAGGGCGCCCACCGTGCGTCCGATATGGCGCGTCTTACGCCAGCACAGCAGAGCAAAAAGTACGCTGACCACCAGCATCAGACCATAGTCCCGAACTATAGCCTGCGGGTCAAAGGCGCCAGGCGAGAGCAGCGCCGGCAGCCCAAGCACAATGGCGATATTAAAAATGTTAGCGCCAATAATATTACCGATAGCGATATCGTCCTCGCCTTTACGTGCGCCAGCAATCACCGTCGCCAGCTCAGGCAAACTGGTGCCAACGGAGATGATCGTCAGGCCTGGCAGCAGCTCGCTCACTGAAAAGGCGTTAGCCAGCACGGTGGCGTTATCGATCACCATTCGGGTGGCCACCGGCATAATCAGCAGCGCAACGCCCAGCCAGAGAAACGCGACCGGCTGGCTTACGCCGCGCGGTAATTCCAGCATTTGCTCATTGGTCAGGCTATCATTACCCTGACGTTGGGCGAGACGGGCAATCTTAACGGTAAACAGCAGATAAAGCACGGCGGTTGCCAGCAATATCACGCCATCCAGTCGGCTCAGGTTGCCGTCATACAGCAAAAAGCCGCACAGAACGCTGAGCGCCAACATTAAGGGTAACTCGCGGCGCAGAATATCGGAATGCACGGTAAAGGGGTGCAGTAACGCGCCCAGACCCAGTATCAGCAGAATATTGGTGATATTAGAGCCAAGCGCCGTTCCTACTGCCAGATCCAACTGGCCATGCAGCCCGGCCGCCGCCGAAACAATAATTTCTGGCAGGGAAGTACCGATACTGACTACGGTCAGACCAATAATCAGAGGTGGAACGCCCAGGCTCTGGCCAAGAATCGACGCGGCAAATACCAGCCGGTCTGCGCCATAAACAACCAGAAGTAACCCGATGATTAACAGAGCCGTAGCTAAAAGCATGCAGAATCCTCAAGGAAGGTATAATCGCCGGTCCATTGGCTGGAAACCCCGGGCGCGCATACAGTTCTGTGTTAGTTGCGTTTAATTCTTAATTTTGACTTTTAGAAGGGAAAAAGTAAAACAAATGCCAGCTTTAGCTAACCCGGCGCGTTATTCTTCTGTAAGAATGCGGGGTTTTGATGAATGCTCTGCCACAGAGCGAATCTTATGCGGTAAACAGGAACTCAATTGATGAGCCAGACGCAGACGAATCTGGTCGAGGTTCGGGGAGTCAGCTTCTCGAGAGGGGAGCGGCGTATCTTTGACGAGATTACGCTCTCGGTACCCCGGGGCAAGATCTCGGCGATTATGGGCCCTTCAGGCATCGGTAAAACGACGCTGTTGCGCCTGATCGGCGGCCAGATCCCGCCGGATACCGGGGAGATTCTCTTCGACGGAGAAAACATACCCGCCATGTCACGCTCGCGGCTTTACCAGGTGCGCAAACGGATGAGTATGCTGTTCCAGTCCGGGGCGCTCTTTACCGATCTCACCGTATTTGAAAACGTGGCCTGGCCGCTGCGCGAGCATACCCGGCTGCCGGAGCCGCTGCTGCATAGCACGGTGATGATGAAGCTGGAGGCGGTAGGACTGCGGGGCGCGGCGTCGCTGATGCCTTCCGAACTGTCCGGCGGTATGGCGCGCCGTGCAGCACTGGCGCGCGCTATCGCGCTTGAGCCGGATCTGATCATGTTCGATGAGCCTTTTGTCGGTCAGGATCCCATTACCATGGGAGTGCTGGTGAAGCTGATCTCCGAGCTGAACAGCTCGCTGGGTGTCACCTGTATTGTGGTTTCCCACGACGTGCCAGAGGTGCTGAGCATCGCGGATCACGCCTGGATTATCGCGGATCGTCGGGTGGTGGCTGAAGGTTCGCCCCAGTCGCTTGCGGATAATCAGGATCCCCGGGTGCGCCAGTTCCTGGACGGCATCGCCGACGGTCCGGTTCCGTTCCGCTACCCCGCCGGGGACTACCAACACGATCTAACAGGAACAGGGAGTTGAGCCACTCATGCTTCTAAATGCACTGGCGTCGTTCGGCCGTCGTGGGATAGCGACCTGCGCCGCGTTCGGGCGTGCCGGGTTAATGTTGTTTAACGCGCTGGTGGGCAAGCCGGAATTCCGTAAACACGCCCCACTGTTGGTTAAGCAACTCTATAACGTTGGCGTACTGTCGCTGATGATCATCATCGTTTCCGGGCTGTTTATCGGGATGGTGCTGGGGCTCCAGGGCTATCTGGTGCTGACCACCTACAGTGCGGAAACCAGTCTTGGCATGATGGTGGCGCTATCGCTGTTGCGGGAGCTGGGGCCGGTGGTGACGGCGCTGCTGTTCGCCGGACGTGCGGGCTCCGCCCTGACGGCGGAGATTGGCCTGATGAAGGCCACCGAGCAGCTTTCCAGTATGGAGATGATGGCGGTGGATCCGCTGCGCAGGGTCGTTTCGCCGCGCTTCTGGGCCGGTATGATTTCGCTGCCGCTGCTATCGGTGATTTTTGTCGCCGTCGGGATTCTGGGCGGCGCGCTGGTGGGCGTGACCTGGAAAGGCATCGACGCCGGCTTCTTCTGGTCCGCCATGCAGAACGCGGTTGACTGGCGTATGGATCTGGTGAACTGCGTGATTAAGAGCGTAGTGTTCGCCGTAACCGTAAGCTGGATAGCGCTGTTTAACGGCTATGATGCGGTGCCGACCTCCGCGGGAATTAGTCGGGCAACCACGCGTACCGTCGTGCATGCGTCGCTGGCGGTGCTGGGTCTGGATTTTGTGCTGACGGCACTGATGTTTGGGAATTAAGTGAATGCAAACCAAGAAATCTGAAATCTGGGTCGGCGCGTTTTTGTTGATAGCGCTGGTGGCCGCCATTTTCCTGTGTCTGAAGGTGGCTAACGTCACCGCGCTGAACAGCGAGCCAACTTATCGTCTGTATGCGACCTTCGATAATATCGGCGGTCTGAAGGAGCGCTCGCCTATTCGTATCGGCGGGGTGACTATTGGCCGGGTGCACGATATCTCCCTTGACCCGAAGAGCTATCTGCCGCGGGTAGCGATGGACATCGAACAGCGTTATAACCATATTCCGGATACCAGCTCGCTGGCGATCCGCACCTCCGGGCTTCTGGGAGAGCAGTACCTGGCGATGAATATCGGCTTCGAGGATCCTGAGCTGGGAACCGCTATTCTTAAGGATGGTGATACCATTCAGGACACCAAGTCGGCGATGGTGCTGGAGGATCTGATCGGTCAGTTCCTGTACAAGAGCAACAGCGACGATAATAAGAACCCGGGCGATGGCGATAAGGCCGCGGCCGGAGATAATGGAACACAGCCGCAACCCGGCACGACGAAGTAATTCAGGAGAAAATTCATATGATTAAACGTATGTTAATGGTCGCTATGCTGGTGATTGCGCCGCTGGCAACAGCGGTAGCCGCGGATATGTCCAATCCTTATCAGGTGATGAACGAAGCGGCGAAAAAAACCTTCGATCGTCTGAAACGCGAGCAGCCGCAGATTCGTCAGAACCCGGACCATCTGCGCGACGTGGTCGATCAGGAACTGCTGCCCTACGTGCAGGTAAAATATGCCGGTGCCCTGGTGCTGGGTCGTTACTATAAAGAGGCGACTCCGGCGCAGCGTGAAGCCTACTTCGCTGCTTTCCGCGAATATCTGAAACAGGCCTACGGCCAGGCGCTGGCGATGTATCACGGCCAGACTTATCAGGTCGCTCCCGAAAAGCCGCTGGGCGACGCCACCATAGTGCCGATTCGCGTCACTATCATCGATCCCAACGGCCGTCCGCCGGTACGCCTGGACTTCCAGTGGCGTAAGAACACCCAGAGCGGCAACTGGCAGGCCTACGACATGATTGCCGAAGGCGTCAGCATGATCACCACCAAACAGAATGAATGGAGCGATCTGCTGCGCACTAAAGGCATTGATGGTCTGACCGAACAGCTAAAATCTATCTCTAAACAGAAAATCACCCTGGACGAGAAAAAGTAATGTCCGCATCGCTACGCTGGGCACGTCAGGGCGAGACCCTGAACCTGGAAGGCGTACTCGAGGAGCAGACCCTGCGTCCACTGTGGGACGCACGGGCTGAAGTGAGCCGCGACCTGCGGTATATCGCGTTGCAGGGGCTGGAACGGGTAGATACCGCAGGCCTGGCGTTGCTGGTGCATCTGGTTGCTCTCGCCTCATCTTCTGGTCAGTCGGTGACGATTAGCGGCGTTAGCCCCAGCCTGCAGACCCTGGCCCGGCTCTACAATTTGCCGTCAGGCGCCTTTCCCACAGACGGCCTCTAATTTTCAGCACTTTACCTGGCGGCCCGGATGATTGTTACAATCCGGGCCGCTTTGCCTGTTTAAGCGTGCGCCACTTTCCTCTAAGATGTGGGGCTGTTTTACTATCCGACGAAGTGATCCCATGGAAAATCATGAAATTCAGACAGTGCTGATGAATGCACTGCCCCTTCAGGAAGCCCACGTCTCTGGCGATGGCAGCCACTTTCAGGTTATCGCGGTGGGTGACCTGTTCGCCGATATGAGTCGCGTTAAGAAGCAGCAGGCTGTTTATGCGCCGCTGATGGAGCTGATTGCCGAAAACCGCATTCACGCGGTCTCCATTAAGGCTTATACCCCGCAGGAGTGGGAACGCGACCGTAAATTAAACGGCTTTTAAGCTATGGGCAGTGCGCCGGTAGCAGAGATTGAATAATAGAGAACTGTTGAATGGATAAGTTTCGTGTACAGGGCCCGACCCGGTTGAGCGGCGAAGTGGCGATTTCCGGAGCGAAAAACGCGGCCCTGCCGATTTTGTTCGCGGCTCTGCTGGCTGAAGAGCCGGTGGAGATTCAGAATGTTCCAAAACTCAGGGACATCGATACCACCATGAAGCTGCTCAGCCAGCTGGGCACCAAAGTGGAGCGTAATGGTTCTGTCTGGATCGATGCCAGCAAGGTCGACATCTTCTGTGCGCCTTATGAACTGGTTAAAACCATGCGCGCTTCCATCTGGGCTCTGGGGCCGCTGGTGGCACGCTTTGGTCAGGGTCAGGTCTCACTGCCGGGAGGATGTGCTATCGGCGCGCGTCCTGTGGATCTGCATATCAGCGGCCTGGAGCAACTGGGCGCAGAGATCAAGCTGGAAGAGGGCTACGTTAAAGCATCGGTTAACGGCCGTCTGAAAGGGGCGCATATCGTGATGGATAAGGTAAGCGTTGGCGCTACCGTGACCATCATGACTGCGGCGACGCTGGCGGAAGGCACTACCGTCATCGAAAACGCGGCGCGGGAGCCGGAAATTGTCGATACCGCCAACTTCCTGAACGAACTGGGCGCGAAGATCACCGGCATGGGCAGCGATCGCATCACCATTGAAGGGGTAGAGCGACTGGGCGGCGGCGTATGGCGCGTACTGCCGGATCGCATTGAAACCGGCACCTTCCTGGTGGCTGCGGCAGTTTCCGGCGGTAAGGTGATGTGTCGCAATGCCTGCCCGCACACGCTCGATGCCGTGCTGGCCAAATTGCGTGATGCCGGTGCCGATATTGAGACCGGTGATGACTGGATAAGCCTGGATATGCACGGCAAGCGCCCGAAGGCGGTAAACGTGCGTACTGCACCGCATCCGGGATTCCCGACCGATATGCAGGCCCAGTTCACGCTGCTGAATATGGTAGCGGAAGGGACTGGCGTCATCACCGAAACCATCTTTGAAAACCGCTTTATGCACGTTCCCGAGCTGATTCGTATGGGCGCGCACGCGGAGATCGAAAGCAATACCGCGATTTGTCACGGCGTTGAGCATCTGTCCGGCGCTCAGGTCATGGCGACTGACCTGCGCGCTTCTGCGAGCCTGGTACTGGCGGGCTGTATCGCGGAAGGTGCCACGGTGGTGGAGCGTATCTACCATATCGATCGCGGCTATGAACGTATTGAAGATAAGCTGCAGGCGCTGGGCGCCAGAATCGAGCGCATCTCCGGCGAAGAATAATCGCTGAGATAAGAGCAAAAAACGGGGCCTGATTGGCCCCGTTTCGTTTTTAGCGCTGGCGAATGGAACGCCTTCTGTCGATAAACTCGTGGGTAACAGGATCGTGGTAGCGGGATGGCCAGATCACCCACGGGTCAATGCCTAACGCTTCGGCGATCAACCGTTCGCCTTTCGGCCAGGGGCGGCTAAGCGCGTTGGCAAGCGTGGACGAGCTAAGACCGGCACTGCGTGAAACCGCCGCCAGTGATGTTCCCTTTTTACGAAGCGCTGCGATGATATCGGCAGAGTGCCAGTCGACGAATTGGTTTTTCATGTTTTCTCCCTGTCAGCAGAATGTGCCATAGCTCCGGTGACTTCATTGCCTTCTGTTTATAACATAAACAGTTACCAATGGTTCCTGTAAGTTTCTAATACGCGCTGAAATGTGGACTGATGCACAGAGGAGAATGAAACGGGTGAAACCCGCGCCGGACGACGCGGGGGAGATTAGTGATTACGCTGTACGGCGATATGCGCCAGCGCCACCAGGGCTTCACGCTGCGGCGTGTCCGGCAGGGCGGCGAGGGCGGCGATGGCTTTATCGGCCTCTTCCTCCGCACGCTGACGGGTCCATTCCAGCGATCCGCAGGCGGCCATTGTTTCCAGAACCGGTTCCAATAAATGACGGCCGTTGCCTTCCTCAATAGCCTGACGGATCATCCGGGCCTGTTCCGGCGTGCCGTTCTGCATGGCGTGCAGTAGCGGTAGTGTCGGCTTGCCTTCATTCAGATCGTCGCCGACATTCTTGCCCAGAGTTTCGCCATCGGCGCTGTAATCCAGCAGATCGTCGATAAGCTGGAAAGCGGTACCCAGATAACGGCCATAATCCTGCAACGCCTGTTCCTGCTCCGGCGTCGCACCGGCCAGAATTCCCGCACACTGGCTGGCGGCCTCGAACAGGCGGGCAGTCTTGCTATAGATAACCCGCATATAGCTTTCTTCCGTGATGTCCGGATCGTTGACGTTCATCAACTGCAGTACTTCGCCTTCAGCGATAACGTTGACCGCTTCGGACATCACTTCCAGCACCTTTAATGAGCCCAGACGGGTCATCATCTGGAAGGCGCGGGTATAGATAAAGTCACCCACCAGCACGCTGGCGGCGTTTCCGAAGGCGGCGTTGGCTGTCGCCTTGCCGCGACGCATATCCGACTCGTCCACAACATCGTCGTGCAGCAGGGTGGCCGTGTGGATAAACTCAATCAGCGCGGCGAGCGTGATGTGGGCATCCCCCTGATAGTCGAGCGCCCGGGCAGAAAGCACGGCGATCATGGGGCGAATGCGCTTTCCACCGCCGCTAACGATGTAGTATCCCAACTGATTGATAAGCTGAACATCAGTGCTGAGTTGCTCAAGGATGACTGCGTTGACACCCGCCATATCTTGCGCGGTTAACTGATTAATATTCTCTAAATTCATCGCAAAAATCTGGCTATCGTCCTGTTGACCACACATCCCTACGGGATAACGTAATGGGGAATCGTATACTCAATTGTACGGATTGTACCGTAAAAACGCGGCAGATAAACGGCGCCGTCGCAGTTGCGTTTTTTTTCTGTACAGAACGTCGATCGGGCTTGTCAAAGCCTCACTATTTGCGTAATATTCGCGCCCTATTGTGAATATTTGTAGCGCAGCCTGAATCCAAAGAAAGGCCAGCGCGGAAAGCGGAGTTTTTTATGTACGCAGTTTTCCAAAGTGGTGGTAAACAACACCGAGTAAGCGAAGGTCAGACCGTTCGCCTGGAAAAGCTGGACATCGCAACTGGTGAATCCGTTGAATTCAACGAAGTTCTGATGGTTGCTGATGGCGAAGATGTCAAAATCGGCGTTCCTTTCGTTGATGGCGGCGTAATCAAAGCTGAAATCATTGCTCACGGTCGCGGCGAGAAAGTTAAGATCGTTAAGTTCCGTCGTCGTAAGCATCACCGTAAGCAGCAGGGTCACCGTCAGTGGTTCACTGATGTGAAGATCACTGGTATCAGCGCTTAATACAGGGGAGCAGGTAAAATGGCACACAAAAAGGCTGGCGGCTCAACTCGTAACGGTCGCGATTCAGAAGCTAAACGTCTGGGCGTAAAACGCTTTGGCGGTGAAGCAGTTCTGGCAGGTAGCATCATCGTTCGTCAGCGTGGCACCAAATTCCACGCAGGCACCAACGTTGGTTGCGGCCGTGACCACACTCTGTTCGCTTTGACTGACGGTAAAGTTAAGTTCGAAGTGAAAGGCCCGAAAAACCGTAAATTTATCAGCATCGTCGCTGAATAAGTTTTTCGAGTCCCGGTAACGGATAGAGCCCCGCAACACGTTGCGGGGCTTTTTATTATTCTGGGGCAGGCAGTTGCCGCAACAGGGGAAAGAGTGATGAAACAGCAGGCCAGCGTCGGTTTCGTTCTGGCGATCGTGACCGCGATGTGCTGGGGTGCGCTACCGATAGCCATGAAGCAGGTGCTGGAGGTCATGGATCCTCCTACTGTGGTGTTTTATCGTTTCCTGCTGGCCGGGATTGGGCTGGCGCCCATTCTGGCGATGCGCGGTCAACTACCGCCCTTGCGGATGTTCCGTAAGCCTCGCTGGCTCGGATTGCTGGCGATAGCCACCGGCGGCCTGTTCGGTAACTTTATCCTGTTCAGCTCCTCGCTTCAGTACCTGAACCCCACCGCTTCCCAGGTGATTGGTCAGCTTTCACCGGTTGGATTGATGGTGGCAAGCGTGATTGTGCTTAAAGAGAAGATGCGCGGTACCCAGGTGGTCGGCGCGCTAATGCTGCTGAGCGGGCTGATCATGTTTTTCAACACCAGTCTGGTGGAGATCTTCACCCGGCTGACGGATTACACCTGGGGCGTGATTTTCGGCGTTGGCGCCGCATCGTCATGGGTGTGCTATGGCCTGGCCCAAAAAGTACTGTTACGCCGTCTGGCATCACAGCAGATTTTATTATTGTTGTATATTTTATGTACAATAGCCTTGTTGCCGCTGGCAAGCCCTGGGGTCATCATGCAGCTCGATAGCTGGCAGCTTGCCTGTCTTATCTTCTGTGGGTTGAATACCCTGGTTGGATATGGTGCCCTGGCGGAAGCGATGGCTCGCTGGCAGGCGGCGCAGGTCAGCGCCCTGATTACGCTGACGCCGCTGTTTACACTGCTGTTTTCTGAATTGTTGTCACTCGCCTGGCCCCTGGTCTTCGACAGACCGATGCATAATTTGCTGGCGCTGGTGGGGGCTTTCGTCGTGGTATCGGGCGCGATGTATTCCGCTATCGGTCACCGTCTGTGGGGCGGTTTACGTAAGCGTGACGCGGCGGTGGCAATGACCACTACCCGCCCGGGCGAATGAGTTACGGAGAAGTAAGATGAAGTTTGTTGATGAAGCGAAGATTCTGGTCGTCGCGGGTGATGGTGGTAACGGTTGTATCAGTTTCCGCCGCGAAAAATATATCCCGAAAGGGGGCCCGGATGGCGGTGATGGCGGTGATGGGGGAGACGTCTGGCTGGAGGCCGATGAGAACCTGAACACCCTGATCGACTATCGCTTTGAGAAAGCGTTTCGGGCCGAGCGGGGCCAGAACGGCCAGAGCCGTGATTGTACCGGCAGGCGGGGTAAAGATGTCTCCATTAAAGTGCCGGTAGGAACCCGTGTGGTCGACCAGGGCACTGGCGAAGTCATGGGCGATATGACCAAACATGGTCAACGTCTGATGGTTGCCAAAGGGGGCTGGCACGGCCTGGGCAATACCCGTTTTAAATCTTCGGTTAACCGAACGCCGCGTCAGAAGACTAACGGCACGCCGGGCGATAAGCGCGATCTACTGCTGGAACTGATGCTGCTGGCGGATGTCGGCATGCTGGGACTGCCTAATGCCGGCAAATCCACCTTTATTCGTTCGGTCTCGGCAGCGAAACCGAAAGTGGCGGACTATCCGTTTACCACCCTGGTGCCAAGCCTGGGCGTGGTGCGTATGGACAGCGAAAAGAGCTTCGTGGTGGCGGATATTCCCGGGTTGATTGAAGGGGCGGCGGAAGGCGCCGGCCTGGGCATTCGCTTCCTGAAGCATCTGGAACGCTGCCGGGTACTGCTGCACCTGATCGATATTGCGCCTATCGATGAGTCCGATCCGGTTGAAAATGCCCGGGTGATTATCAGCGAGCTGGAAAAATACAGCAGCAAGCTGGCTGAGAAGCCGCGCTGGCTGGTGTTTAACAAAGTCGATCTGATGGACAGGGCAGAGGCGGAAGCGAAGGCTCAGGAAATCGCCGACGCTCTGGGCTGGGAAGGTAAGCATTACCTGATCTCCGCAGCCAGCCACGACGGCGTGAACGCGCTGTGCTGGGATGTGATGAATTTCATCATTGAGAACCCGGTCAATAAGGAAGAAGGCGAGCAGCAGCCTGAGAAGGTCGAATTCATGTGGGATGACTACCATCGTCAGCAGCTGGAAGAGACAGCCAGCGAAGCAGAAGATGACGACTGGGACGATGACTGGGATGAAGACGACGACGAAGGCGTAGAGATTATCTACGAGCGCTAATCGTCAGAATACGCCCTGCGTTACCTTCACAAGAGAAGAAGGGACGCGGGGCGTTTTTTAATCGATATGGGTTGGTAGCCAGCAGCCCGCCTCAAGACCTTCGCTATCGCGACGGTTTTCCAGAATAATTTTCCCCCGATGAAGCTGCACGATGCGCTGAATAATACTTAGCCCAAGGCCGCTGCCGCCGTAGCGCTGATCGAGGCGGCGAAACGGCTCGGTAATTTTCAGCCGATGTTCCTCATCAATGCCGGGGCCCTCATCGATAACCGTCAGCTGCGTTCCTTCCTGCTGCTGGCTAAGCCGCACATCAATAACGCCGCCCTCCGGTCCGTAACGGCAGGCATTCTCCAGCAGATTACGCAGCATCAGGCGTAACAACACCGCGTCGCCTTCCACCATCAGGGGGGAAGACGCCGGCCAAATAATGCGTTGTTGGCGCTGCTGCGCCATCTCTTCCGCCTCCATGGTTAACGGGGCGATAATGTCGTTGCGCCAGTTCACGGTGGTGTAGTGGCCGCTGGCCAGCGCCTGACCGGCCCGTGACAGCATCAGTAGCTGACCAACGGTATGCATCAGGCGATCGATGCGCTCAATCAGCAACCCGGCCTGGGGCATTCCCTGCTGCTCCAGCAGTTCCAGATGCAGGCGGATGCCTGCCAGCGGCGTGCGGAGCTCGTGGGCGGCGTCGGCGGTGAACAGCCGCTCCTGCTGAATGGTGCTGTCCAGACGCGCCAACAGTTGGTTAATGGAGGTGGTGACGGCCGCCACCTCTTCCATATCGGTATACATCGGCAACGGCGAAAGATTATCGGCGGAACGGCTGGCAAGGCTACTGCGCAGACGGTTCAGCGGCCGGGTGATCCAGCTTACGGCCCAGAACGAGAAGAACAGGGTGAAACCCACCATCACCAGCGAAGGCACCAGCAGGGAGGCGATGGCCTCGTGAATCTCTTTTTCCACGTGCTGATTGCGGGTTTGTGCTGACAGCGTCTCATTAACCAGAAAGCCGATTTGCTCCTGGCTTTCATGCCACAGCCAGATAACGCTCACCAGTTGAAAGAACAGCAGAATCGCCGCCAGCATAATCATCAGACGGCGGCGCATGCTGTTCACTGGATTTTCTCCAGCCGGTAGCCGACGCCGCGCACCGTTTTAATGCGCTCTTTGCCCAGCTTGCGGCGCAGGTTATGGATATGCACTTCCAGGGTGTTGGAGCCGGGGTCGTCCTGCCAGCTATAGATATCCTGCTGGAGCGTTTCGCGGTGAACGGTCTGGCCGACCCGCATTATCAGGCGGCAAAGCAGAGCAAATTCTTTGGGGGTGACTTCCACCGGTTGGCCGCCCAAAAGTACCTGCTGAGTTTGCAGGTTGAGGGTCAAATCATCTTGCTGCAGCAGGTTATCGCTCTGGCCCTGCCAGCGGCGGATCAGCGCCCGCACCCTGGCCTGAAGTTCAGTCAGGGCGAAAGGCTTGACCAGGTAGTCATCAGCACCGGCATCCAGCCCCTGAACCCGATCTTCCAGCGCGTCGCGGGCGGTCAGGATCAGGACCGGATTACTGGTGCCGCGGCGACGCCACTGGCTTAACAGCGTGGCGCCGTCTTTGTCCGGCAGGCCGAGATCGAGGATCACCAGACTGTATTCGCCGCTCTGGATCAGCGCGTCCGCTTCGGCGGCGCTGGCCGCACAATCCAGGGCATAGCCTTCGTTACCCAGCGCCTGGGCCAGTCCCTGTTGCAGCAGTAAATCGTCTTCGACAATGAGTAGCTTCATAGTCAGTTATTCCGGTAGATATCCTTATAAAGCCGCCCTTCGAAGCGGGATAAAGGAATACGACGGTTACGATAATCGGCCGGCGGTACGGCGTAGCCGGACAGGAACTGGACGAACGCCATTTTCTGACCGCTGGCAGTCGTGATAAAGCCAGCCAGATTATACACCCCTTGCAGCGATCCGGTCTTGGCGGAAACTTTGCCATTGACCCCCGCGATATCCAGACCGGCGCGATACTGCAGCGAGCCGTCGTGACCCGCCAGCGGCAGCATTGAAATAAAGTTCAGCTCGCTGTCGTGGGCAGCAATGTACTGCAGCACCTTCATCATGGTGGTTGGCGAGATCAGGTTGTGACGTGACAGGCCTGAGCCGTCCACCACGATGGTATTACCCAGATCGATACCCGCCTTTTGTCGCAGCAACTGGCGTACCGCATCGGCACCGGCGCGCCAGGTACCCTGAACGCCGAAGTATTCGCGACCAATGGTACGGAAAACGGTATCGGCGATCATGTTATCGGACTTCTTCAGCATAATGCGCAGCAGATCGTGCAGTGGCGGCGAATTCACGCTGGCAATGACGGTGCCGGGCTCTTCCGGTTTGGTCTGGCGCATCAGGGAGCCGTCGTAACTAATGCCTGCGGTTTTCAGTTCGTCTTTGATGATCGCGCCGGCATAGCCGGCACCATCCTGAATCGCGAAGGCGAGCGGCAGCGGATCGCTGCGCTGGGGCAGGCAGCCGGTCAGGGTATAGCGGTTAAGATCGCCCGGCACCACATCCAGTTCACAGTAGCGGGCGTCCGCCGAGCCGCGAGCCAGGGTACGCACCTGACTGAAAACGGTGACCGGATAGTATGAGGCGATACGCACAAAGGCGGTGTCGTTAGCTTTCGGCGCGCTGTAGAGCGAGACGGAAAAACAGTTGCGGTCGATAATGGCGGCCGAGGGGGGGGCGCTGAAGCACTGGGTCATGTCGTTCCATGGCCAACCCGGCGCTTTATCGTGGCTGGTAAAGACCGAGGTGTCGATCAGGATGTTGCCGCTAATGCGCTGTACGCCCTCTTTTTTCAGCGCCGTCACCAGATTGCGAATATTCTGACGACGCAGAGTAGGATCGCCACTAAAGCGCGCGATCAAATCCCCCTGAAGTACGCCATCCTCCACATCGCCGCGGCGCTCCAGTGTGGTGGTAAAGCGATAGTCCGGCCCCAACTGCAGCAGAGCCGCCAGCGCGGTAATCACCTTCTGGGTACTGGCCGGTAGCGCCATCTGCTGACCGTGGTAATCCATAGTTGGCGAACTCGCACCCACCTTCTGAGCCAGGAACGCAAGGTTGCTCCCGGCGGGGAGCTGCTGAACGTATTCATCCACACTGGCAGCCTGGGCGCTCAATGTAAAAATGCTGGTCAACCCGATTATAAAACTGGAAAATCGCATAAATCTCGCGGTTACGGCCTGGAAACGTGCCCGTCATACTACGGTGCATTGCACCGCAAAGTAAACGATGACCCCCGGGGAACTTCCGGGTAAAATGAGTATCAAATTGAAAAATTATCACTGACCCGGGGGTCTTCCCCGGGTCGGTTTTCTTTTGTTTCTTTCCCGGCTAAAAGCAGGACTTCCGGGCCAGGCCCGAGTGCCGACTGTGGTGTACCGATCCCAACAGGACAGTTTTAAGAGGTATAAGAAATGCAACCTATTCCGATGACTTTACGTGGTGCAGAAAAACTTCGCGAAGAGCTGGATCACCTGAAATCCGTCCGCCGCCCTGAGATCATTGCGGCGATTGCGGAAGCGCGTGAGCACGGCGATCTGAAAGAGAATGCTGAATACCATGCCGCCCGCGAACAGCAAGGCTTCTGCGAGGGGCGCATCAAGGATATTGAGGGCAAGCTCTCTAACGCGCAGGTGATTGATGTCACTAAAATGCCGAACAACGGTCGCGTTATCTTTGGAGCTACCGTTACCATTCTGAACCTCGATAGCGATGAAGAGCAGTGCTACCGTATCGTGGGTGATGATGAGGCGGATATTAAGCAGAATCTTCTCTCCGTCAATTCCCCTATCGCCCGTGGGCTGGTAGGCAAAGAGGTGGATGACGTGGTGGTGATCAAGACGCCGGGCGGAGAAGTCGAGTATGAGATCGTTAAGGTTGAGTACCTCTGATTTCTGCTACGCTTGTGTCAGTGATGTCTGATTGTAAAGATAAGAAAAAGGCCGCGATGCGGCCTTTTAACAACTGAAGGGGCGTGGCATTTTGCACACACTCCGGCAAGAAATCGCCGTTTCTGGCTGTTACAGTAGCCCGAAACCGAGAGGGTTTCTTAGCGAGGAAGCGAAATTTTGCGCTCTTCAGAGGGACGATACAGCACAAGGGTTTTACCGATGACCTGGACATTGCAGGCGCCGGTCTCCCGCACGATAGCATCCACAATCAGGGCCCGGGTATCGCGGTCTTCCGCGGCAATCTTCACCTTGATTAACTCATGATGCGCCAGCGCTTGTTCAATCTCGGCCAGTACCCCTTCGGTCAAACCATTATCGCCAAGCTGTACGACGGGCTTAAGCGGATGTGCCAGACCTTTCAGGTGCTGTTTTTGTTTAGTACTCAGATTCATCGTGTTTTTTACTTACATTGGGATTGAAAACGGGCCATTCTACCGCCATCTCCCATTGAGAGTATAGCTAAGCTGGCGCAGTTTTTTTGAGCAGCGGCTTTACGATGAACCCGGATGGAATGCGAAATGACAGGTAAAAAGCGTTCTGCCAGCTCCAGTCGCTGGCTTCAGGAACACTTTAGCGATAAATATGTTCAACAGGCACAGAAAAAGGGGTTACGCTCCCGGGCCTGGTTTAAACTTGATGAAATACAGCAAAGTGACAAACTTTTTAAGCCGGGAATGACCGTTGTCGATCTTGGCGCCGCACCCGGAGGTTGGTCACAATATGTGGTAAGCCAAATTGGGGGCAAGGGCCGCATCATCGCTTGCGATCTTTTACCTATGGATCCTATTGTTGGTGTGGACTTTCTTCAGGGCGACTTTCGTGATGAATTAGTCGTGAATGCGCTAATGGAGCGTGTGGGCGATAGTAAAGTTCAGGTTGTCATGTCAGATATGGCGCCAAACATGAGCGGGACTCCGGCAGTAGATATTCCCCGCGCCATGTATCTGGTCGAACTGGCGCTCGATATGTGTCGCGATGTGCTGGCGCCGGGCGGAAGTTTTGTAGTGAAAGTTTTTCAGGGCGAAGGTTTCGATGAGTACCTGCGGGAAATTCGCTCCCTGTTTACGAAAGTGAAAGTTCGTAAACCGGACTCTTCTCGTGCCCGTTCACGCGAAGTGTACATTGTAGCGACCGGGCGTAAACTATAGTACCCTGACGCTGTTTGTTAACGCAGTTGTAATATGAGGTTAATCCCTTGAGTGACATGGCGAAAAACCTAATACTCTGGCTGGTCATCGCAGTCGTGCTGATGTCAGTATTCCAGAGCTTTGGGCCCAGCGAGTCAAATGGCCGTAGGGTGGATTACTCTACCTTCCTGCAAGAGGTCAATCAGGACCAGGTTCGCGAAGCGCGTATCAACGGACGTGAAATCAACGTTACCAAGAAAGATAGTAACCGATACACGACTTATATCCCCATCAACGATCCCAAACTGCTCGACAGCCTGGTTACCAAAAACGTAAAAGTCGTTGGTGAGCCGCCAGAAGAACCGAGCCTGCTGGCTTCTATCTTTATTTCCTGGTTCCCGATGCTGCTGTTGATCGGGGTTTGGATCTTCTTTATGCGCCAGATGCAGGGCGGCGGCGGTAAAGGCGCCATGTCATTCGGTAAGAGCAAGGCGCGGATGTTGACCGAAGACCAAATCAAAACCACTTTTGCCGACGTTGCAGGTTGCGACGAAGCCAAAGAAGAGGTGGGTGAACTGGTTGAGTATCTGCGCGAACCGAGCCGCTTCCAGAAACTGGGCGGTAAGATTCCGAAAGGCGTGCTGATGGTGGGCCCGCCGGGTACCGGTAAAACCCTGCTGGCGAAAGCGATCGCCGGTGAGGCGAAAGTCCCGTTCTTTACCATTTCGGGTTCCGACTTCGTAGAAATGTTCGTGGGTGTGGGTGCGTCCCGTGTCCGTGATATGTTCGAACAGGCGAAGAAAGCGGCTCCCTGCATTATCTTCATCGATGAGATCGATGCCGTGGGTCGTCAGCGTGGTGCAGGTCTGGGCGGCGGTCACGACGAGCGCGAGCAGACCCTGAACCAGATGCTGGTTGAGATGGACGGCTTCGAAGGCAATGAAGGCATTATCGTTATCGCCGCGACCAACCGTCCGGACGTTCTGGACCCGGCGCTGCTGCGTCCTGGTCGTTTCGACCGTCAGGTTGTTGTCGGCCTGCCGGACGTACGCGGTCGTGAACAGATCCTGAAGGTGCATATGCGTCGCGTGCCGCTGGCGACCGATATCGATGCTGCGATTATCGCGCGCGGTACCCCGGGCTTCTCCGGCGCCGACCTGGCTAACCTCGTTAACGAAGCGGCACTGTTCGCTGCTCGCGGTAACAAACGCGTTGTGTCCATGGTGGAATTCGAGAAGGCGAAGGATAAGATCATGATGGGTGCGGAACGCCGCTCCATGGTGATGACCGAAGCTCAGAAGGAATCCACGGCGTATCACGAAGCGGGCCATGCCATTATCGGCCGCCTGGTGCCGGAACACGATCCGGTGCATAAAGTGACGATTATCCCGCGCGGTCGCGCGCTGGGTGTGACCTTCTTCCTGCCGGAAGGGGACGCCATCAGCGCCAGCCGTCAGAAGCTGGAAAGCCAGATCTCAACGCTGTACGGCGGTCGTCTGGCGGAAGAGATTATCTACGGTGTCGAGCATGTCTCCACCGGCGCCTCCAACGACATTAAAGTAGCCACTAACCTGGCGCGCAACATGGTGACCCAGTGGGGCTTCTCCGAGAAGCTGGGGCCGCTGCTGTATGCGGAAGAAGACGGCGAAGTCTTCCTGGGCCGTAGCGTCGCGAAAGCGAAGCATATGTCGGATGAGACCGCACGTATTATCGATCAGGAAGTGAAGGCGATGATTGAGCGTAACTACAATCGTGCCCGCCAGATCCTGAACGACAATATGGATATTCTGCACTCGATGAAAGACGCGCTGATGAAGTATGAGACTATCGATGCACCTCAGATCGACGATCTGATGGCGCGCCGTGAAGTCCGCCCGCCAGCGGGTTGGGAAGATCCGGGAACTTCCGGTGATTCCGGCAACAACACCGGTAGCAGCAACGGCACGCCGCGTCCGACTGACGAGCCGCGTGGTCCGACGCCAGGCAACACCGTGTCAGAGCAGACCGGCGACAAATAAGCGCTGACTGCAGTGTCCGTATCGTTATAAGTAAACCCCGGCTAAGACCGGGGTTTTGTTTTTCTGTCACCAGTCGTAACCACAAGGAAAACTGATGAAACTCTTCGCCCAGGGATCCTCTCTGGATCTCTCGCACCCTCAGGTTATGGGGATTCTCAACGTGACGCCGGACTCTTTTTCCGACGGCGGATGCCATAATGCGCTGATCGATGCGGTCAGGCATGCCAACGATATGATCAACGCAGGCGCGACCATTATCGATATCGGCGGTGAGTCCACGCGTCCCGGGGCCGATGAGGTGAGCGTTGACGAAGAGCTGTCACGGGTGGTGCCGGTAGTCGAGGCGCTTTCCCGGCGCTTTGAGGTGTGGATTTCGGTAGATACTTCTAAACCCGAGGTGATTCTTGAGAGCGCGCGTGCGGGCGCTCATATTATCAACGATATCCGCTCGCTAAGCGAGCCGGGGGCGCTGGAAGCGGCGGCAAAAACGGGCCTGCCGGTCTGTCTGATGCATATGCAGGGTGAACCGCGCACGATGCAACAGGCGCCGCGCTACGACGATGTTTTCCATGATGTGGTGGCGTATTTCAATCAACAGATTTCGCGCTGTGAAGCGTCAGGAATCGGAAAAGAGAAATTGTTGCTCGACCCGGGCTTTGGTTTCGGTAAAAATTTAGGACATAACTATCAGCTTCTGGCCAGACTCTCTGAGTTTCACCGCTTTGGTCTGCCATTACTGGTCGGAATGTCGCGTAAGTCTATGATTGGGCAACTGCTGAACGTGGGTCCCGATCAGCGTCTGAGCGGGAGCCTGGCCTGCGCCGTGATCGCGGCAATGCAGGGCGCGCAGATTATTCGCGTCCACGACGTTAAAGAAACCGTAGAGGCGCTGCGGGTGACGGAAGCAACGCTTTCAGCAAAGGAAAAAAGCTACTATGAGTAACCGCAAATATTTTGGTACCGATGGTGTCCGTGGCCGGGTGGGCGACAGCCCTATAACGCCGGATTTTGTGTTGAAACTGGGCTGGGCCGCAGGCAAGGTCCTGGCGCGTAATGGCTCACGCCAGGTCATCATCGGTAAGGATACGCGTATCTCTGGTTATATGCTGGAGTCCGCGCTGGAAGCGGGTCTGGCCGCGGCGGGGCTCTCTGCTGCCTTTACCGGCCCGATGCCGACACCGGCGGTGGCCTACCTGACGCGTACCTTCCGTGCTGAAGCGGGGATTGTGATTTCTGCCTCCCACAACCCTTACTACGATAACGGGATTAAGTTCTTCTCTACCGATGGCACCAAACTACCGGACGATGTGGAAGAGGCGATTGAGGCTGAACTGGAAAAAGAGATCTGCTGTGTCGATTCCGCCGATCTCGGTAAGGCCAGCCGTATTGTCGATGCGGCAGGTCGCTATATTGAATTTTGTAAGGCGAACTTCCCGAACGCGCTGAGCCTTAACGGTCTGAAGATTGTGGTGGATTGCGCCAACGGGGCGACTTACCACATCGCCCCTAACGTACTGCGCGAGCTGGGCGCTGAAGTGATCGCGGTCGGTTGCGAACCGAATGGCGTTAACATCAACGATAAGTGCGGCGCCACCGATGTGGCAATGTTGCAGGCGCGGGTGGTGACAGAGCATGCGGATTTGGGCATTGCCCTGGATGGCGACGGCGATCGCATCATTATGGTCGACCATGAAGGTAACAAGATCGATGGCGATCAGATCCTCTATATCATCGCCCGGGAAGGGCTGCGCCAGGGGCGGCTGAACGGCGGCGCCGTGGGTACGCTGATGAGCAATATGGGGCTTGAACTGGCGCTGAAAGAGCTCGGTATTCCCTTCGAGCGTGCGAAAGTGGGCGACCGCTACGTGCTGGAAAAGATGCAGGAGAAAGGCTGGCGCATTGGTGCGGAAAACTCCGGTCATGTGATTCTTCTCGATCAGACCACGACCGGTGACGGCATTGTCGCGGGTCTGCAGGTGTTGGCGGCTGTGGTGCGCAATCGCATGAGCCTTCAGGACCTGTGCCGCGGTATGAAACTTTTCCCGCAGGTACTGGTGAACGTACGCTATACCGCTGGCAGCGACGATCCGCTCCAGAATGCGGAAGTTCAGAAGGTGGCCGCTGAAGTGGAACGTGAACTGGCAGGGCGTGGCCGGGTGCTGCTGCGCAAGTCAGGGACCGAACCGCTGATTCGCGTGATGGTCGAAGGGGAGGATGAAACCCAGGTCACCGCTATGGCAAATCGCATCGCCGACGCGGTGAAGAAGGTTTAATCTCCGAAGCGGAAAGGCTCCTCAGGGGCTTTTCCGCTGCAGGTTGCGCGCGATTGCTGTTTTTTTCCGCACATAACATCAAGTTGAGAAATTGCCCTTGCGTGCGGCACAGGCTTTAGATAGTATTCAGACCCGCTTCAGTGGGGAAGGCTAATGCCATCTCACTATTACTTGGTTTGAAGCAAAGGTACGCGGAAACCCCGCAAGGAACAGGTCGATTATGTACGAAGCTCTTTTAGTCGTTTTCCTTATTGTAGCGGTGGCGCTGATCGCCATGATCATGCTGCAGCAAGGCAAAGGTGCTGATATGGGAGCCTCCTTCGGCGCAGGCTCTTCTACTACGCTGTTTGGTTCGAGCGGTTCCGGGAACTTTATGACCCGCGTAACGGCTGTACTGGCGACGCTGTTTTTTATCATCAGCCTCGTGCTGGGTAACCTGAACAGCAACAAAACCAGTAAGGGAAGCGAATGGGAAAACCTGACTCAGCCGAAAACTGAGCAGACTCAACCGGCGGCACCGGCTAAGCCGTCCAGCGATATCCCGAACTAATCAGCCAGCATCGGGTGCGGCTAATGCGAGAGCCGCACTTTACGTGCCGAGGTGGTGGAATTGGTAGACACGCTACCTTGAGGTGGTAGTGCCCAATAGGGCTTACGGGTTCAAGTCCCGTCCTCGGTACCAAATCCTGTTAACTTGCTTTTTTGGCAGTTCAGGCGTATCATCGCAACGTTTTCTGACGCGGGGTGGAGCAGCCTGGTAGCTCGTCGGGCTCATAACCCGAAGGTCGTCGGTTCAAATCCGGCCCCCGCAACCACTTTCCCTGAGAGTTCTTTTTCAAATATACTGTGAAGAGCATCGCCTTCGCGATGAATTTTGAAAAAAATTCTCCCGGAAGGTGACATCCGGAATAGTTCAGATTGCATTACGGCAACCTGAGGTATGACGGGTGACAGGGTTCAGTTATATAAAGCCCCGTTAATCGGGGTTTTTTGTTATCTGACGAGAGAATAACTGGGCTTTTGGCCCTTTTTTTATGTCCTGGGGGTGGATTTGTCCACATTAGAGCAGAAGTTAACAGAGATGATCACCGCGCCTGTGGAGGCGCTGGGTTACGAGCTGGTTGGCGTCGAATTCATTCGCGGTCGCACATCTACGCTGCGCATCTATATTGATAGTGAAGATGGCATAAATGTTGATGATTGCGCTGATGCCAGCCGCCAGGTAAGTGCCGTACTGGATGTCGAAGATCCCATCACTGTGGCTTACAACCTGGAAGTTTCCTCGCCTGGCCTGGATCGTCCGCTGTTCACCGCCGATCACTACCACCGTTATATCGGTGAAGAGGTGAGCCTTGTCCTGCGCATGGCGGTGCAGAACCGTCGTAAATGGCAGGGCACGATTAAAGCCGTGGAAGGTGAAATGGTGACCGTCACGGTCGAAGGCAAAGATGAAGTGTTCGCGCTGAGCAACGTTCAGAAGGCGAACCTGGTACCCCACTTTTAACACTCTGGATTGAGGCGAAACCCAGGATGAACAAAGAAATTTTGGCCGTTGTCGAAGCTGTTTCCAACGAGAAAGCGGTACCGCGCGAAAAGATTTTCGAAGCGCTGGAAACTGCCCTGGCAACGGCGACCAAGAAGAAATATGAGCAAGAGATCGATGTGCGTGTCAGCATCGATCGCCGTAGCGGTGATTTTGATACCTTCCGCCGCTGGCTCATTGTGGAAGAGGTGACTCTGCCAACCCGCGAAATTACGCTGGAGGCTGCGCGCTTTGAAGATCCGGAACTCAACCCTGGCGACTATGTTGAAGACCAGATTGAATCCGTCACCTTTGACCGCATTACCACCCAGACCGCCAAGCAGGTCATCGTACAAAAAGTGCGTGAAGCCGAGCGCGCAATGGTGGTGGATCAGTTCCGCGATCGCGAAGGCGAAATCGTGACCGGGGTGGTGAAGAAGGTAAATCGCGACAGTATCTCGCTGGATCTGGGCAGCAATGCCGAGGCGGTGATTCTGCGTGAAGATATGCTGCCGCGGGAAAACTTCCGCCCGGGCGACCGCGTGCGTGGCGTGCTTTACGCCGTGCGTCCGGAAGCGCGTGGAGCGCAGCTGTTTGTCACCCGTTCCAAGCCGGAGATGCTGATCGAACTGTTCCGCATTGAGGTGCCGGAAATTGGTGAAGAGGTTATCGAGATTAAAGCCGCGGCCCGCGATCCGGGTTCCCGTGCCAAAATCGCGGTGAAAACTAACGATAAACGCATCGACCCGGTGGGCGCCTGCGTAGGTATGCGCGGTGCGCGCGTTCAGGCGGTTTCTACTGAACTGGGCGGCGAGCGTATCGATATTGTGCTGTGGGACGATAACCCGGCGCAGTTCGTCATCAATGCTATGGCGCCGGCAGATGTCGCCTCCATCGTTGTGGACGAAGATAAACACACCATGGATATCGCCGTTGAGGCCGGTAACCTGGCGCAGGCCATTGGCCGTAACGGGCAGAACGTTCGCCTGGCTTCCCAACTGAGCGGCTGGGAGCTGAACGTGATGACCATGGAAGACCTGCAGGCCAAACACCAGGCCGAGGCCAATGCTGCGATCGATACGTTTACCAAATATCTCGATATTGACGAAGATTTCGCCACGGTTCTGGTGGAAGAGGGCTTCTCCTCGCTCGAAGAGCTGGCTTATGTTCCGATGTCGGAACTGCTGGAGATCGAAGGTCTCGATGAACCAACCGTGGAAGCATTACGCGAGCGCGCTAAAAACGCGCTGACCACGCTGGCGCTGGCGAAGGAAGAGAGTCTCGGCGATAACAAGCCGGCTGACGACCTGCTCAACCTTGAGGGGATGGAGCATTCTCTGGCCTTAGAGCTGGCTGCACGTGGTGTCTGTTCGCTGGAAGATCTTGCTGAGCAGGGCGTGGACGACCTGTCCGATATCGAAGGCCTGACCGCAGAGCGGGCCGGGACGCTTATCATGGCGGCACGAAATATCTGCTGGTTCGGCGACGACGCGTAATCAACTTAGCAGGAAGGAACAGCATGACCGATGTAACCGTAAAAGCGCTGGCCGCAGAGATCCAGACTCCCGTGGACCGCCTGGTACAGCAATTCGCTGACGCAGGGATCCGGAAGTCTGCTGATGACTCTGTGACGGCGCAAGAAAAAGAAGCTTTGCTGGCACACCTGAATCGCGAACACGCTTCAGGGCCAGACAAGTTGACATTGCAGCGTAAAACGCGCAGTACTTTAAATATTCCGGGTACCGGCGGGAAGAGTAAGTCGGTACAGATCGAAGTCCGCAAAAAGCGCACCTTTGTAAAACGCGATCCGCAAGAGGCCGAACGTCTGGCAGCGGAAGAAGAAGCGAAGCGTGAAGCGGAAGAAACGGCCCGTCGTGAGGCAGAGGAAGCTGCCAAACGTGAGGCAGAAGAAAAAGCGAAGCGTGAAGCTGAAGAAAAGGCCAAACGTGAAGCCGCTGATAAAGCGAAACGTGAAGCTGCGGAAAAAGAGAAAGTGAGCAATCAACAGACCGACGAAGTGACCAAAGCCAGACACGCCGAGAAAGCCCGCCTGGAAGCCGAAGCCGCTGAGCTGAAGCGCAAGACCGAAGAAGAGGCGCGCCGCAAACTCGAGGAAGACGCCAAACGAGCCGCTGAAGAAGCGCGCCGCATGGCCGAAGCCGGTACCAAAGACTGGGAAGGGACGACGGATGATAGCGACTATCACGTAACCACCTCCCAGCATGCCCGTCAGGCTGAAGATGAAAACGACCGCGAAGTGGAAGGCGGACGTGGACGTAGCCGTACCAGCAAGGCCAGCCGTCATAAGAAAGGCAACAAGCATTCCGAGTCCAAGGCCGATCGTGAAGAAGCACGTGCCGCAGGGCGCGGTGGCAAAGGCGGTCGTAATCGCCGCGGCAGCGCGCTGCAGCAGGGCTTCCAGAAGCCTGCGCAGGCTGTTAACCGCGACGTGGTGATTGGTGAGACCATCACCGTTGCTGAACTGGCTAACAAGATGGCGGTAAAAGGCTCCCAGGTTATCAAAGTGATGATGAAGCTGGGTGCCATGGCGACTATCAACCAGGTTATCGACCAGGAAACCGCGCAGCTGGTTGCGGAAGAGATGGGCCATAAAGTGACTCTGCGCCGTGAAAACGAGCTGGAAGAGGCGGTAATGAGCGACCGTGATACCGGCGCTCAGGCTGAACCGCGTGCGCCGGTCGTCACCATCATGGGCCACGTTGACCACGGTAAAACCTCTCTGCTGGACTACATTCGTTCCACCAAAGTCGCCTCTGGCGAAGCGGGCGGCATTACCCAGCACATTGGTGCTTATAACGTTCACACCGACAACGGCAACATCACCTTCCTGGATACCCCGGGGCACGCCGCGTTTACCGCAATGCGTGCGCGTGGTGCTCAGGCCACCGATATCGTGGTTCTGGTGGTTGCAGCCGATGACGGCGTGATGCCGCAGACCATCGAAGCTATCCAGCACGCTAAAGCGGCGCAGGTGCCGGTCGTGGTTGCGGTGAACAAAATCGATAAGCCGGAAGCCGATCCGGATCGCGTGAAGAACGAACTGGCGCAGTACGGCGTTATTCCGGAAGAGTGGGGCGGCGAAAGCCAGTTTGTCCACGTTTCCGCTAAGGCCGGTACCGGTATTGACGAACTGCTGGATGCCATCCTGCTGCAGTCCGAAGTTCTGGAACTGAAAGCGGTACGTAACGGTATGGCGAGCGGTGTGGTTATCGAATCCTTCCTGGATAAAGGTCGTGGTCCGGTGGCATCCGTTCTGGTACGTGAAGGTACGCTGCACAAAGGCGACATCGTGCTCTGCGGCTTTGAATATGGCCGTGTACGTGCGATGCGTAACGAACTGGGCAAAGAAGTGACCGAAGCTGGTCCTTCCATTCCGGTTGAGATTCTGGGCCTGTCTGGCGTGCCGGTTGCCGGTGACGAGGCGACGGTTGTACGTGACGAGAAGAAAGCCCGTGAAGTGGCGCTCTACCGTCAGGGTAAGTTCCGCGAAGTGAAACTGGCTCGTCAGCAGAAGGCGAAGCTGGAAAACATGTTCGCCAACATGACCGAAGGCGAAGTCTCCGAAGTGAACATCGTGCTTAAGGCCGACGTTCAGGGTTCTGTCGAAGCTATCTGCGACTCGCTGCTGAAACTCTCCACCGACGAAGTGAAGGTGAAGATTGTCGGTTCCGGCGTTGGTGGTATCACCGAGACCGATGCGACCCTGGCTGCGGCATCCAACGCCATCATCGTGGGCTTTAACGTTCGTGCCGACGCCTCTGCGCGTAAGGTCATTGAAGCGGAAAGCCTGGATCTGCGCTACTACTCCGTTATCTATAGCCTGATCGACGAAGTGAAGCAGGCCATGAGCGGCATGCTGGCGCCGGAGTACAAACAGCAGATCATCGGTCTGGCCGAAGTCCGCGACGTGTTCAAGTCGCCGAAGTTTGGTGCTATCGCGGGCTGTATGGTTACCGAAGGCGTCGTCAAACGTCACAACCCGATCCGCGTCCTGCGCGAGAACGTGGTGATCTACGAAGGCGAGCTGGAGTCCCTGCGTCGCTTCAAGGATGACGTTAACGAAGTCCGTAACGGCATGGAATGTGGTATCGGCGTTAAGAACTACAACGACGTGCGTACTGGCGATATGATCGAAGTCTTCGAGATTATCGAAATTCAGCGCACTATCGACTGATAGACCACATATCGGCGTAATCATGGGGGGCTACGGCCCCCCTGTTTGTCTGGAGAAATTACCATGGCGAAAGAATTTGGTCGTTCGCAGCGCGTCGCTCAGGAGATGCAGAAAGAGATTGCCATCATCCTGCAGCGCGAAATCAAGGACCCGCGCTTAGGCCTGATGACTACCGTATCTGGCGTTGAGGTCTCACGTGACCTGGCCTACGCCAAAGTCTATGTCACCTTCCTGAATGACGATGATGCAGAAAACGTGAAGCAGGGCCTGAAGGCGCTAAAAGAAGCTTCCGGCTACATCCGTACCCTGCTGGGTAAGGCCATGCGTCTGCGTATCGTGCCGGAGCTGACCTTCTTTTACGATAACTCGTTGGTGGAAGGGATGCGCATGTCCAACCTGGTTTCCAACGTGATTAAGCAGGATGAAGCGCGTCGTGGGCGTGCTGACGATGGCGACAAGGAGGAGTAATGAGTCGTCCACGTCGTCGCGGTCGCGACATTCACGGCGTGCTGCTGCTGGATAAACCCGGCGGGCTCTCCTCCAACGATGCGTTGCAGAAGGTTAAGCGTCTCTATCGGGCTAATCGCGCTGGCCATACCGGCGCCCTGGATCCGCTGGCGACCGGCATGCTGCCCATCTGTCTTGGAGAAGCGACGAAGTTTTCCCGCTATCTGCTGGATACCGACAAGCGCTATCGGGTGATTGCCCGTCTTGGGCAGCGTACCGACACCTCCGATGCCGACGGCCAGGTGGTGGAAGAGCGCCCGGTGAACTTCAGCGCAGCAGAGCTGGCGCAGGCGCTGGAATCGTTTCGTGGCGAAACTCAGCAGGTGCCTTCGATGTACTCGGCGCTGAAACATCAGGGGCGTCCCCTGTATGAGTATGCGCGTCAGGGCATTGAAGTCCCGCGTGAGCCCCGGCCGATAGTGGTGTATGAACTGCTGTTTATTCGTCATGAAGGCGACGAGCTGGAGCTGGAGATTCACTGCTCCAAGGGCACCTATATTCGAACCATCATCGACGATCTCGGGGAAAAACTGGGCTGTGGCGCTCACGTTATCTTCCTGCGCCGTCTGGCGGTGGGACGTTATCCGACCGAACGGATGGTGACGCTGGAGCAGCTCAATGCGCTGGTCGCCCGGGCGGAAGCCGAAGAGTCTGATTCGGCAGCGCTGCTGGATCCGCTACTGATGCCGATGGACAGCCCGGCTGCCGACTTCCCGGTGGTTAATCTGCTGTCGGAAGTGGCTTTCTGGTTTAAGAACGGCCAGCCGGTACGGGTGAATGGCGCCCCTGCTGAAGGGCTGGTTCGGGTGACTGAAGGCGAAGAGCACAAGTTTATTGGCATGGCGGAAATCGCCGACGACGGGCGCGTGGCCCCGCGACGTCTGGTGGTGGAACACCAGGAGTAAATCTGGCGTCTGTGCGATATAACAAAGAAAAGGGGGGAGCGCTGATGGTGCTCCCCCCTTTGTTATTCAGGGATTAACGCAGATCTTTAACGGCGACGTGATCCATATCGTCGAAGACCTGGTTTTCACCAACCATTCCCCAGATAAAGGTGTAGGCGCGGGTGCCGACTCCTGAGTGAATCGACCAGCTTGGCGAGATCACTGCCTGCTCATTGCGAACCACGATGTGACGGGTTTCCTGAGGCTGCCCCATCATATGGAAAACGCAGCTGTCCTCTTCCATCCCGAAGTAGAAGTAGACCTCCATACGGCGTTCGTGGGTGTGGCAGGGCATGGTGTTCCACAGGTTGCCCGGCGCCAGTTCGGTCAGCCCCATGCTGAGCTGGCAGGTTTCCAGTACGTCGGGAATAAAATACTTATTGATGGTACGACGGTTACTGGTGACATCGTCGCCCAGCGTCTGGGGGGAGACATCCGCCGGTGTAACCCGACGGGTTGGGTAGCTCGTGTGCGCCGGTGCGCAGTTATAGTAGAAGCGCGGCGGATTTTGCGGATCCAGGCATTCGAAAACCACCTCCTTTGCGCCCTTACCCACGTACAGACCGTCGCGATGGCTCATCTCCCAGGCTTTACCGTCCACGGTGATGCGGCCCGCACCACCGATATTGATAACGCCCAACTCACGGCGTTCCAGGAAGTAGCTCACACCCAACTGCTTGCCGACCTCGCCACCCACACTGACCGTGCGGGTGACCGGCATAACGCCGCCGACAATGATGCGATCGATATGGCTGTAGGTCATGGTGTACTCATCGGCCACAAAGATCTGTTCAATTAAAAACTCTTTGCGCAGACCGGTAGTGTCCAGTGTTTTGGCGTGCTCGCTATGAATGCTCTGACGTACGTCCATTCTCTCTCCTCTCATGGGGAGGCGGTATCCCGCAACCCCGCAATGCTGTCTGATTAATACTGACGAAACTTTTCTTCATCAACTTCTTTTCATTCTATCAGCGCCAAAAAATAAGAGTGTGACGCGCATAACTAAAACAATGTTTCATTCTGTTCAAACACACGTTCCGTGTTATAGCTAAGCGCGAAGAATTCATCCAGAGCGTATCCAGGCAATGGTCTGCCACTCCGCGTTTACGCGGTGGTTCGCCCGTCTGACTCACGCCGAGGATATAGGGTCACTGTTTATCGCCGTAGAGGATCCGGCCATGCCCCGGTCTGATAAAACGGTAAGGATTAATGATGAAGATTAAAGCCACGATTGAACGTATCCCAGGCGGGATGATGCTGGTCCCTCTGTTACTTGGCGCGATACTGAACACCCTGGCGCCGTCGACGGGGGAGTATTTTGGTTCCTTCACTAAGGGAATGATCTCAGGGACGGTGCCGATTCTTGCCGTCTGGTTCTTCTGTATCGGCGCATCGATCGACCTGCGCGCCACCGGCACGGTACTGCGTAAGTCTGGCACTTTGGTGCTGACTAAAATTGCCGTAGCCTGGATTGTGGCTATCATCGCCGCTTCTTTTATTCCGGAAACCGGTATTCAGACTGGCGTCTTTGCTGGCCTGTCGGTACTGGCAATTGTTTCGGCAATGGATATGACCAACGGCGGTCTGTACGCCAGCCTGATGAATCAGTACGGCACCAAAGAGGAGTCTGGCGCTTTCGTTCTGATGTCGCTAGAATCCGGCCCGCTGATGACCATGGTGATTCTGGGCTCCGCAGGTCTGGCTTCCTTTGAGGCTCACCACTTTATCGGTGCGGTACTGCCGTTCCTGATTGGCTTCGCGCTGGGCAATATCGATCATGACTTCCGCACCTTTTTCAGCAAGGCAACGCCGGTACTGATTCCATTCTTCGGATTTGCGCTGGGTAACACCATTAATCTTGGCGTGATCCTCGATACCGGCCTGCTTGGCGTGCTGCTGGGCGTGGCGGTGATTGTGATTACCGGTATTCCGCTGATTCTTGCCGATAAGTTTATCGGTGGTGGTAACGGCACCGCAGGGGTTGCGGCTTCCTCAGCAGCGGGTGCTGCGGTCGCTAATCCGGTTATCATCGCGCAGATTAACCCGGCATTCGAACCGGTGGCCGCATCGGCGACCGCACTGGTGGCCGCCAGCGTTATCGTCACGGCGATTCTGGTGCCGATTATTACCGCGCTGTATGCCCGACACGTGGGCGGACATAAGCCCGGGGTTCCACCGCTCCCCGGGGCCGCGGCGGATAAGCCATAACAGCCAGGGCGCGGAGGTATTCTCCGCGCCCGATGCGTTACTGACGAGCCCTTATCTTGCGATAAAAGGCGGCGACAGGTAGAATACACCGGCTTTATTCGGGGGTTGCTGAATTAGAGATCGGCGCCCTGTCATTTACCTTAAGTTTTGGAGTTCTAAAATGTCTCTAAGCGTTGAAGCTAAAGCTAAAATCGTTTCTGAGTTCGGCCGTGATGCAAACGACAGCGGTTCTACCGAAGTCCAGGTTGCTCTGCTGACTGCACAGATCAACCACCTGCAGGGCCACTTTTCGGAGCACAAAAAAGATCACCACAGCCGTCGTGGTCTGCTGCGTATGGTTTCTCAGCGTCGTAAGCTGCTCGACTACCTGAAGCGTAAAGATGTTGCTCGCTACACCAGCCTGATTGAGCGTCTGGGTCTGCGTCGCTAATTTTTGCAAGTTTCAGAAAAGGGGCCTTTACGGCCCCTTTTTTCAACCAGATGGCAGCAATTGCAGGTAAACTCATGTATTGTTGCTAAGAGTGATCTTTACCGCAGAGGTTCGCGCGGCTAATGAGAGGCTTGACCGCCAGGGGCGGTGCAGGGTTGTCATTAGTCGCGAGGATGCGGCTAAGATCGGGTTCTAACGACAGCGCGCCACAGGGCGCGCTGCCATGTTAATGAGAGTAAGGGTACTATTTTGCTTAATCCGATCGTTCAAAAATTTCAGTATGGTCAGCATACGGTAACGATAGAAACCGGCATGATGGCGCGTCAGGCTACCGCCGCTGTCATGGTGAGCATGGATGATACCGCGGTTTTCGTTACGGCCGTTGGTGCTAAAAAAGCTAAACCGGGTCAGGACTTCTTCCCGCTGACCGTTAACTACCAGGAGCGTACCTACGCTGCTGGCCGCATTCCTGGCAGCTTCTTTCGTCGTGAAGGCCGCCCGAGCGAAGGCGAAACCCTGACTGCGCGTCTGATCGACCGCCCTATCCGCCCGCTGTTCCCGGAAGGTTTTGTTAACGAAGTTCAGGTCATCGCGACCGTTGTTTCGGTAAACCCGCAGGTTAACCCGGACGTTGTGGCAATGATTGGCGCTTCCGCCGCGCTTTCCCTGTCCGGTATTCCGTTTAACGGACCGATCGGCTGTGCGCGCGTGGGTTACATCAACGATCAATACGTGCTCAACCCGACCACTGATGAACTGAAAACCAGTCAGCTGAATCTGGTGGTTGCCGGTACTGAAGGCGCCGTTCTGATGGTTGAGTCCGAAGCTGAGTTGCTGAGCGAAGAGCAGATGCTGGGCGCCGTGGTATTTGGCCACGATCAACAGCAGGTTGTTATCCAGAACATCAATGAGCTGGTGGCTAAAGCGGGTAAACCGCGTTGGGACTGGCAGCCAGAAGCCGCAAACGAAGCGTTGAACGCGCGCGTTGCTGCCCTGGCTGAATCTCGCCTGAGCGACGCTTATCGCATTACCGATAAGCAGGAACGCTATGCGCAGATCGACGCGATCAAATCTGAAACCATTGCTGCGTTGCAGGCGGAACAGCCGGAAGACCAGCCGCTCGACGAAAACGAGCTGGGTGATATTCTGCACGCCATCGAGAAGAGCGTGGTGCGTTCCCGCGTACTGGCTGGCGAGCCGCGTATCGACGGTCGTGAAAAAGATATGATTCGTGGTCTGGATGTGCGCACAGGCGTTCTGCCGCGTACTCACGGCTCCGCGCTGTTCACCCGTGGTGAAACTCAGGCTCTGGTTACCGCGACGTTGGGTACCGAGCGTGACGCCCAGAACATCGACGAACTGATGGGCGAGCGTACCGATCGCTTCCTGTTCCACTACAACTTCCCTCCGTACTGCGTAGGCGAAACGGGGATGGTAGGTTCGCCGAAGCGTCGTGAAATTGGTCACGGTCGTCTGGCGAAGCGTGGCGTGCTGGCTATCATGCCGGACGCTGAGCGTTTCCCGTACACCGTGCGCGTGGTTTCTGAAATCACCGAATCCAACGGTTCTTCTTCCATGGCCTCCGTGTGTGGCGCCTCTCTGGCCCTGATGGATGCTGGCGTACCGGTGAAAGCCGCCGTGGCGGGTATCGCGATGGGTCTGGTGAAAGAAGGCGACAACTACGTCGTGCTGTCCGATATCCTGGGCGACGAAGATCACCTGGGCGATATGGACTTTAAAGTTGCCGGTTCCCGCGACGGTATCACTGCGTTGCAGATGGATATCAAAATTGAAGGTATCACCCGCGAAATCATGCAAGCGGCGCTGAACCAGGCTAAGGGTGCGCGTCTGCACATCCTGGGCGTTATGGAGCAGGCTATCAACGCACCGCGTGGTGACATCTCTGAATTTGCGCCGCGTATCCATACCATCAAGATCAGTCCTGATAAGATCAAAGATGTTATCGGTAAAGGCGGTTCCGTTATTCGCGCACTGACCGAAGAGACAGGCACCACCATTGAGATCGAAGACGACGGTACCGTGAAGATTGCGGCGACCGATGGCGATAAAGCGAAACACGCCATCCGCCGTATCGAAGAGATTACCGCTGAGATCGAAGTAGGCCGTATTTACAACGGTAAAGTTACCCGCATCGTTGATTTCGGTGCTTTTGTTGCCATTGGCGGCGGCAAAGAAGGGCTGGTGCACATTTCTCAGATCGCCGATAAGCGTGTAGAGAAAGTCTCCGATTACCTGGAAATGGGCCAGGAAGTGCCGGTTAAGGTACTGGAAGTGGACCGTCAGGGCCGCGTCCGACTGAGCATGAAGGAAGCTGCTGCTGAAGCGGCTCCGGCTGCGGCGCCTGCCGCACCTGAAGCTGAATAAGATGCGCTTTTCCGGCACTCTGCCAGTAATGGCAGAGTGCCGGTAAGCAGAGCTGGAAGCTCTGCGTTCCAGCCGGGGAACAGGACGTTCATCCAATAGTGTCTTCGGGAGTAGGAAATGAAGCCTTTTTTGCGCTGGTGTCTCGTTGCGACCGCTCTGGCGCTGGCAGGATGCAGCAGTAGCACTGCCTGGCGTCAGAATGAAGTACTGGCCGTGCCGCTACAGCCGACCCTCCAGCAGGAGGTGATTCTGGCGCGCATGGAACAGATTCTTGCCAGTCGGGCTTTAACCGATGATGAACGCGCTCAGCTTTTATATGAGCGCGGAGTATTGTATGATAGTCTCGGCTTGCGGGCTCTGGCGCGAAATGATTTTTCACAAGCGCTGGTGATCCGCCCGGATATGCCCGAGGTATTTAATTACCTGGGCATTTATTTAACGCAGGCGGGCAATTTTGATGCCGCCTATGAAGCGTTTGATTCTGTACTTGAGCTTGATCCAACATATAACTACGCGCATTTGAACCGGGGAATCGCCCTCTATTACGGTGGACGTTACCGGCTAGCGCAAGATGATCTGCTGGCGTTTTATCAAGACGATCCCAATGATCCTTTCCGTAGTCTTTGGGTCTACCTTGCCGGAAGCAGGATAGACGAAGACCAGGCCAAAGTGATGCTTAAGCAGCACTTTGACAAAGCGGATAAAGAGCAGTGGGGATGGAACATCGTCGAATTCTACCTTGGTCGCATCAGCGAAAAGACGCTGATGGAAAGACTGAAGGCAGACGCAACGGATAACACCTCGCTCGCTGAGCATCTCAGTGAAACCAACTTCTATTTAGGTAAGTACTACCTGAGTCTGGGGGATAAGAGCAGTGCCAGTGCACTGTTCAAGTTGACGGTCGCGAACAACGTCCACAACTACGTTGAGCACCGTTATGCATTGTTGGAATTAGCGCTCCTGGGCCAGGAGCAAGATGACCTGGCAGAATCGGACCAGCAATAGCTGACGAACATTAACCCATTAACCTTAAAGAATTCGTGTTGCAGGCAGGCAACGTACTACCGAGTCACTGACACAATGTCAGTACCCGGCGAATGCGAACGGCCTTTGGTTCGGCAACCCGAATGTGACGGGTGAAATCCCTTTTAAGTCATCATCTTAGCGGGTGAGGGGGTTTTTGTTTGTTAATCCATACAATTTGAGCCGGTTCACACTTTTCAATGAAAATTACAGACCATTTTCAAGATGAGTTATGTAGACTGGCCGCCATTGATACTGAGGCACTTGTACTACATGGCTGATATCGAAACCACTTTTAGCGAGCTGGGCCTGAAAGCCCCCATTCTTGAAGCACTTAACGACCTGGGCTATGAGAAGCCTTCTCCGATCCAGGCTGCCTGTATCCCGCACCTGCTGGAAGGTCGCGATGTGCTGGGGATGGCCCAGACCGGTAGTGGCAAGACCGCGGCATTTTCCCTGCCGCTGCTGAACAACATTGACGCAAACCTGCGCGCTCCGCAGCTTCTGGTGCTGGCGCCGACCCGCGAACTGGCGGTGCAGGTTGCTGAAGCCTGTAATGATTTCTCTAAACACATGCGCGGCGTACAGGTTCTGGCGCTTTACGGCGGCCAGCGTTACGACGTGCAACTGCGCGCCCTGCGTCAGGGACCGCAGATCGTTGTGGGTACCCCGGGTCGTCTGCTTGACCACCTGAAGCGCGGTACCCTGGATCTCTCCAACCTGAAAGGGCTGGTACTGGATGAAGCCGACGAAATGCTGCGTATGGGCTTTATCGAAGATGTGGAAACCATCATGGCGCAGATCCCGGAAGGGCATCAGACCGCGCTGTTTTCCGCCACCATGCCGGAAGCGATCCGCCGCATCACTAAGCGCTTTATGAAGGATCCGCAGGAAGTGCGTATCCAGACCAGCATTAACACTCGTCCGGACATCAGCCAGAGCTACTGGAGCGTCTGGGGAATGCGTAAGAATGAAGCGCTGGTTCGTTTCCTGGAAGCGGAAGATTTCGACGCTGCAATCATCTTCGTGCGTACCAAAAATGCCACTCTTGAAGTGGCCGAAGCGCTGGAGCGTAACGGCTACAACAGCGCCGCGCTGAACGGCGACATGAACCAGGCGCTGCGTGAGCAGACCCTGGAGCGTCTGAAGGATGGCCGCCTGGATATCCTGATTGCCACCGATGTTGCTGCCCGTGGTCTGGATGTGGATCGCATCAGCCTGGTCGTGAACTACGATATCCCGATGGATGCCGAATCTTATGTACACCGTATCGGTCGTACCGGTCGTGCTGGTCGTGCAGGGCGCGCGCTGCTGTTCGTGGAAAACCGCGAGCGTCGCCTGCTGCGCAACATCGAGCGCACCATGAAGCTGACCATCCCGGAAGTGGAACTGCCGAATGCAGAACTGCTGGGCCAGCGCCGTCTGGCGAAATTCGCCGGTCGCGTTCATCAGCAGCTGGAAGCCAGCGATCTGGATCAGTATCGCGAACTGCTGAGCAAGCTGCAGCCGGAAGACGAGCTGGATATGGAAACTCTGGCCGCCGCGCTGCTGAAAATGGCACAGGGTGAGCGTCCGCTGATTCTGCCGCCGGATCCGGTTGTCGAGCGTCGTCCCAAGCGCGAATTCCGTGAGCGTGACGACCGCCGCGGTGGCGAGCGCAGCGAGCGCCCGCGCCGTGAACGTCGCGACGTTGGCGATATGGAGCTTTATCGCATTGAAGTGGGCCGTGATGACGGTGTGGAAGTTCGCCATATCGTGGGCGCCATCGCCAACGAAGGTGACATCAGCAGCCGTTATATCGGTAACATCAAGCTGTTTGCTTCCCACTCAACCATCGAGCTGCCGAAAGGGATGCCGGGCGATGTGCTGTCGCACTTTACCCGTACCCGCATTCTGAACAAGCCGATGAACATGCAGCTGTTGGGCGATGCCCAGCCGCGCGGCGAACGTCGCGGCGGTGGCGGTGGCGGTGGTCGTAACTTCAACGGCGAGCGTCGCGGTGGCGGTGAAGGTCGTCGCTTTAACAACGAACGTCGTGAAGGCGGTGGTCGCTTCTCCGGTGAGCGTCGTGAAGGCGGTCGCGGTCGTCGCGAAGAGAGCGGCAATCGTCGTCGCTTCGGTGATGCATAAAAATTAAGCGGAAAATGCTGCTTTACCCGCTGTAAAGTAAAATAAACGAATCCCGATCTGCCCGATCGGGATTTTTTTATCCCTTTTGTACTCATGTACTGGTACAATGCAGCGGCAGGCAGATGGCCCGCCACGATTTACCTTACAGGAATAGCATCAGATGACCGCACTCTCCACTTCCCGTCCGACGCCCTCCATTCTGGGCGGTGTGATGATTATCGGGGGCACCATTATTGGTGCCGGTATGTTCTCTCTGCCTGTAGTGATGTCTGGTGCCTGGTTTTTCTGGTCGCTGGCGGCGCTGGTATTCACCTGGTTCTGCATGCTGCATTCGGGGCTGATGATTCTGGAAGCCAACCTGAACTACCCGCCGGGCGCCAGCTTCGACACCCTGACCAAAGATCTGCTGGGCCGTGGCTGGAACCTGGTGAATGGCCTGTCCATTGCCTTTGTGCTCTATATCCTGACCTATGCCTATATCTCGGCCAGCGGCTCGATCATCCACCATACTCTGGGGGAGATGGGCGTTGTTTTTCCGGCACGGATGGCGGGGCTGCTGTTTGCACTGGCGGTGGCCTTTATCGTCTGGTTGAGTACCCGGGCGGTCAGCCGGATGACCGCGATTGTGCTGGGGGCCAAGGTGATCACCTTCTTCCTGACTTTCGGCAGCCTGCTGGGTCACGTTGAGCCGGGCACGCTTCTGAACCTGAGTGAAGAAAGCCCGCGCTATGCCCCCTACCTGCTGATGACGCTGCCGTTCTGTCTTGCCTCTTTCGGCTATCACGGTAACGTTCCCAGCCTGATGAAATACTATGGCCGCGAGCCTAAGCTGATTATCCGCTGTCTGCTCTGGGGGACGCTGATTGCCCTGGGGCTGTACGTTATCTGGCTTCTGGGCACTATGGGCAATATTCCGCGCCAGGACTTTATCGGCATTGCTCAGAAGGGCGGTAATATCGATGTGCTGGTTCAGGCACTGAGCGGTGTGCTGAACAGCCGTTCGCTCAATCTGCTGCTGGTGATTTTCTCTAACTTTGCGGTGGCCAGCTCTTTCCTTGGCGTAACGCTGGGACTGTTTGACTACCTTGCGGATCTGTTTGGTTTCGACGATTCACCGCTGGGTCGTCTGAAGACGGCGCTCATCACCTTCCTGCCGCCGATGGTGGGGGGCCTGCTGTGGCCGAACGGGTTCCTGTATGCTATCGGCTATGCCGGGCTGGCGGCGACCATCTGGGCCGCTATCGTACCAGCGCTGCTGGCGCGGGCGTCACGCAAGCGCTTTGGCAGTCCTCGCTTTCGGGTATGGGGCGGTAAGCCGATGATTGCGCTGATTCTGGTATTTGGCGTCGGTAACGCGCTGGTGCATATTTTTTCCAGCTTTAATCTGTTGCCGGTGTTTCAGTAACAGCCATAAAAAAGGGACCTTCGGGTCCCTTCAGGTTGATGACAAAGAGGGAAAAAACGTGGTTTTTCCTTCTTTGTGGTTGAGCTGCCGAAAATCAATGAATTGATTTTCCTTGTTTATTTTTCTGGTGATTCTGGCCGAACGCGTTCGGCCCAGGTTTGCCATTAGTCTCAGGGACCTTCGGGTCCCTTCCATTCAGCGCAGATGGTGAATCACCTGATTGCTGCTGCCGCGCCAGATGAGCGCCGGATCTCTCAGGTCCTGAACGAACTTACCGTCCACCAGAACGTTAATCAGACTCACCACCTCCATTTGCTGGGGGGTCAGCTCATCCAGCTTGTAGCCGGTCCAGACCCAGATGTCTTTGCCGGGGCATTCGCGACGAACCCGCTGCACCAGTTTCAGAATATCGGGCACATTTTGCGGATGGAGCGGATCGCCGCCAGAGAGCGATAGTCCCTGGCGCCGTACCCGGGTGTCATTGAGGTCATCAATGATTTTTTGCGCCATCTCTGGCGTAAAGGCAACGCCGGAGTTCAGACGCCAGGTGCTTTTGTTGTAGCAACCGGGGCACTGATGAACGCAACCCGCCACAAACAGCGTGCAGCGGGTACCCGGCCCGTTAACCACATCGACCGGGTAATACTGGTGTATGTTCATCCTCAGCCCAACTGGCCGTTGCCCAGGTGCTTAACGCGGCGTTTCACCTCTTCCTGTTTACCGGCGTTAAACGGGCGCGCGTCCGGGCTGCCCAGGTAGCCGCAGACCCTGCGGGTAACTGAAACCCGGCTGGCGTCATGGTTACCGCATTTCGGGCAGGTAAAGCCTTTACTGGTGCAGTCGAACTCGCCGGTGAAGCCGCATTCGTAACATTCATCGATCGGCGTGTTGGTGCCGTAATAGGGCACGTGCTGGTAGCTGTAATCCCAGACATCTTCCAGCGCTTTCAGGTTATGCTGCAGGTTGGGATATTCGCCGTAGCAGATGAAACCGCCGCTGGCGACGGGCGGGTAGGGCGCTTCGAAGTCCAGCTTATCGTAAGGATTCACCTTCTTCTCCACGTCCAGGTGGAAGCTGTTGGTGTAGTAGCCCTTATCGGTTACGCCCGGTACTACGCCGAATTCAGCGGTATCCAGACGACAGAAGCGATCGCACAGGTTTTCGCTCGGGGTGCTGTAGAGGCTGAAGCCGTACCCGGTTTCCTCTTTCCAACTGTCTACAGCCTGGCGCAGGCGCTGAACAACGTCGAGCGCTTTAGCGCGCAGCGTTTCGCTGTCATAAACGTGCTGATTGCCGTATAGCGCGTTAATGGTTTCGTGGATGCCGATATAACCCAGCGAGATAGAAGCGCGACCGTTTTTAAAGATCTCTGCGACGTCATCGTCCGCTTTCAGGCGTACGCCGCAGGCACCTTCCATATAGAGGATTGGCGCAACCCGGGCCTTAACCCCTTCCAGGCGTGCGATACGGGTCATCAGCGCTTTTTTCGCAAGCAACAGGCGTTCGTCGAGCAGCGCATGGAAACGCGCCTCATCACCTTTAGCTTCCAGCGCGATACGCGGCAGGTTGAGGCTGATGACGCCCAGGTTGTTACGGCCATCGTGAATCTGTTCGCCGTTTTCTTCATACACCCCCAGGAAGCTGCGGCAGCCCATCGGGGTCTTAAAGGAGCCAGTGACTTTCACCACCTGGTCGTAGTTCAGGATATCCGGATACATGCGCTTGCTGGCGCACTCCAGGGCCAGCTGCTTAATGTCGTAGTTGGGATCGCCAAACTGGTGATTCAGGCCATCGCGGATGGCGAACACCAGCTTCGGGAAGACCGCGGTTTTGCGGTTCTTGCCCAGGCCGGCGATGCGGTTACGCAGGATAGAGGTCTGGATCAGACGCGATTCCCAACTGGTACCCAGACCAAAACCGAAGGTCACGAACGGCGTCTGGCCGTTGGCGGTATGCAGGGTGTTCACCTCATATTCCAGCGACTGGAAGGCGTCGTAGCACTCTTTTTCGGTGCGGGCGCGGGCATAACCTTCGGCATCCGGAATCTGCCATTCGTCGGCGGTTTTACGGTGCTTGTCAAAGCTGGCAGTGACGAAAGGTGCCAGCACTTCGTCGATACGGTTAATGGTGGTACCGCCATAAATATGACTGGCTACCTGGGCGATGATCTGGGCAGTGACCGCCGTCGCGGTAGAGATAGATTTCGGTGGTTCGATCTCCGCATTGCCCATCTTAAAACCGCGGGTCAGCATGCCTTTCAGATCGATCAGCATACAGTTGAACATCGGGAAGAAGGGGGAGTAGTCGAGATCGTGGTAATGGATCTCTCCGCGCTCGTGAGCGCGCACCACATCGCGCGGCAGCAGATGCTGTTTGGCGTAGTGTTTGGCAACGATACCCGCCAGCAGGTCGCGCTGGGTGGGGATCACTTTACTGTCTTTATTGGCGTTTTCGTTCAGCAGTGAGGCGTTGGTCTGTTCGACCAGCCCCCGGATCTCCTGATTGAGCTGGCCGCGTTTTTCACGGGCAACATCGCGGTCATGGCGGTATTCGATATAGGCGCGGGCCAGCTGTTTGTACGGACCGGACATCAGCTGGTTTTCCACCGCGGTCTGAATCTCGTTGATATCGACCTGACTGCGATCCTGCATCAGGTTGCTAACAGTCTCCGCGACGGTGGCGCAATAGTCTGCGTCATCGACCCCCGCGGCGACGGCGGCGCGTATAATCGCTTCTTGAATACGCGCTGAAGTGAAAGGTACTTTGCACCCATCCCGTTTCATCACATGCGGTGTCATGATCTCTCCATTTTAAAAACAGGTTATCCACAGCGTTGACCGTTGGGCAGTACATCCTTTGCGGCTTGTTAATTAGAGGCTTTTCGCAATACCCGCCCGGCATTATCCACAGCCCGGCGCCTGTTTCCGGGCCGGGTGTGGTATCAGTCAATATGCACCAACTACAACATGTTGGGGTTGGTTGTGATTTTATTGCCTATATATGGTGTTTTCACTAAAGATGTTTGCGCTGTTGTTGACTCAGATCAAAGTAAAATTCCCGCTCCTGAAATGACGCGGCCTGGAACAAAGAGGGTGTTTTCTAATAAATCGATTGCCCGTTCAGATTTAAGTCATTCTGCGGCCGTGTTGGTTGACGTGCGGTTTAGTGACCGGACATTAGGATTTATCCCGATTATCGGCGGCATAGTGTCGCCCTTTCTTCTTTCTGCCGTTACCGGAGGCGTTATGGACCCCGATCCTTATCCCCAGTTGTGTAATTTCTTCCGGTAAGTCAGTTCTCTTCTTTTGATGGCTGCCTTCCGGAAGCGGAAGGCAGCGACACGCGTTGTGTCCCTGCCTGCTCGTTGATTTATTGCCCTGACGGGACGGCCTTGTCGTATCCGTAGGGATTGCGGCGCCTCGCAAGAAGCGCCGGAGGGACGCTTATGCTGTTTACTTTACTTTCTTCCCCTTTTACTGCTGCGCGTGGCTTACTGAACCGGGAAAAGCGCGCCAGAGCCGGGAGCGATGCCGAACTGGCTCGCGCCTGCCTGCACTATGCCCGTATGGATGAGGCTGCCCTGATGCGCCATTTCGCCAGCCATCCGGAAGGGCTGACCCCCGGAGAGGTAGTGAAAGCCAGAGTGCGCCACGGTCTGAATCAGGTGGCGTCGGAGTGTTCCACGCCATGGTGGCGCTATCTGGTTCGTAGCTACGTCAACCCCTTCAACCTGCTGCTGACGGCACTGGCGGCGATCTCCTGGGCTACGGACGATCTTTCCGCCACGGTAATTATTGCGCTGATGGTGTTTATCTCTACGCTGTTAAACGCGATTCAGGAGCTGCGCTCTTCCCGGGCAGCGCAGGTCCTGAAGGCCATGGTCAGTAGTAATGCGACTGTACTGCGCACCCTGAACCAGCGGGGCGAAAGCGGCTACGTGACCATTCCGGTTGAAGATCTGGTGCCGGGCGACATCGTCAAGCTGGCTGCGGGCGATATTGTTCCTGCCGATCTTCGCCTGTTGAACGGTCGGGCGCTGTTTGTTTCGCAGGCGACGCTGACCGGCGAATCGCTGCCGGTAGAGAAATCGGCTCAGCCCTGTGATTCCACCGGCAGTCCGTTAGAAAGCAGCAACCTGTGCTTTATGGGCACCAGCGTGGCCAGCGGCAGCGGCCTGGCTTTAGTGGTGGCCACCGGAGAGAACACTTGGTTCGGGCAACTTGCCCGTCAGACGCTGGGGAAGGATCCTGAGCCTAATGCGTTTCGTCAGGGCATCAGCCGGGTCAGCCTGCTGCTGATCCGCTTTATGCTGGTGATGGCGCCGATCGTACTGCTGATCAACGGGTTTACCAAAGGTGACTGGTGGGACGCCGCGCTGTTTGCGCTTTCGGTGGCCGTAGGACTGACGCCGGAAATGCTGCCGATGATCGTCACTTCCACGCTGGCGAGGGGCGCTATGAAACTGTCGCGTCAGAAGGTGATCGTCAAGCGGCTGGACGCCATTCAGAATTTCGGCGCGATGGACCTTCTGTGTACCGATAAGACCGGCACCCTGACCCGGGACCGTATCCGGCTTGAGGGATACATGAATCTCGATGGCCAAACAAGCCAGCAGGTACTGGAGATGGCGTGGCTTAACAGCCATTACCAGACCGGTCTGAACAGCCCGCTGGATGAGGCGATAAAAGAAAAAATGGCGCAGGTTCAGGGGGAGGAGATCGCAGCCCGCTGGCGCAAAGTGGATGAGGTGCCCTTCGACTTCAGCCGACGTCGGATGACGGTGGTGGTGAGCCAGACGGTGGATAGCCACTGGCTGATCTGTAAAGGCGCGCTGGAAGAGATGCTGAATGTCTCGACCCGGATACGTCAGGGGAGCGACGTTATCAGGATGGATAGCGCACTACGCGCCAGGATTCGCCAGACAGCGGAGCGGCTCAATCGTGAAGGGCTACGGGTGGTGGCGGTTGCCAGTAAGCCGCTGCCGATGCGCGACAGCGAGTATGGACAAAGGGATGAGTCGGATTTGATCCTGGAAGGTTTTCTGACCTTCCTCGATCCGCCGAAAGAGAGCACGGCGCCTGCGCTGCGGGCGCTACAGGCGGGCGGCGTGGCGATTAAAGTGCTGACCGGTGACAGCGAACTGGTGGCGGCGAAAGTCTGCCATGAGGTCGGGCTGGCGCCAGGCGAAGCCCTCACCGGTAGCCAGATTGAGGAGATGGACGATGCCACCCTGGCCGCCAGGGCGCGGGAGTGCGTGCTGTTCGCCCGCCTGACGCCGCTGCAGAAGTCGCGTGTGGTCTGTCTGCTACGCGAACAGGGGCACGTCGTGGGCTTTATGGGCGATGGTATTAACGACGCTCCGGCGCTGCGCGCGGCAGATATTGGTATCTCGGTCGATAGCGCGGTGGATATCGCCCGTGAGGCGGCGGATATTATTCTGCTGGAAAAGAGCCTGATGGTGCTGGAACAAGGGGTACGCGAAGGGCGCCGCACCTTTGCCAACATGCTTAAGTACATCAGAATGACCGCCAGCTCCAACTTCGGCAACGTCTTTAGCGTGCTGGTGGCCAGCGCCTTTTTGCCTTTCCTGCCGATGCTACCGCTGCATCTGCTGATTCAGAACCTCCTTTACGATATGTCACAGGTGGCGATTCCGTTTGATAACGTGGATGAGGAGCAGGTGGCTCGGCCCCAGCGTTGGGAGCCGGCGCAGATTGGGCGCTTTATGCTGTTTTTCGGCCCGATCAGTTCCATCTTCGACATCCTGACCTTCTGCCTGATGTGGTGGGTATTCCAGGCCAGGGTACCGGAGGCCCAGACTCTGTTCCAGTCAGGATGGTTTGTGGTCGGTCTGCTGTCCCAGACGCTGATCGTCCATATGATTCGCACCCGGCGCCTGCCATTCCTGCAAAGCCGCGCCGCCTGGCCGCTGATAGTGATGACTCTGGTGGTGATGGCGCTGGGGATCCTGCTGCCTTTTTCGCCCTGGGCCGAATGCCTGCATCTTCAGGCTCTGCCGTTAAGCTACTTCCCGTGGCTGGCGGCGATTCTGGCTGGCTATATGGCGCTGACTCAGGCGGTGAAAGGATTCTATAGCCGACGTTATGGTTGGTAGTAAGCCTTAATTGTGGCGATGTGTGAACGGCGTCCCGTTACCCGGTTTGCTCAAATCTTCTTCTCGTGATACCAGATGCGTTGACCATTTGACATCATAAAGAAGGAATCTTTGATGCTAAAATCAGTGCGTTATGCCGTACTGGCCGGAGCGCTCTCATTGAGTTTTTGCGGCCAGGCCGCGCCAGCTGGTGATCTGCCTCTGATGCCCTGGCCGCAGAAGGTGGAACTTTCAGCGCAGGCCGGTTATCTGACGCTGGATAATGAAGTATCGATAGCGATACGGGGCGACGATCTGGAAGGCGCTGTCGAGCGCTGGCGCCAGCGTATTGCCTTACAGACTGGCTGGGAGCTAAAGCCTCAGTCCGGCAGCCACCGGCCCCCGACCATAACGGTTACCATCGCCCAACGACTGGACCCCCAACCCCGGTTGGACAGCGATGAAAGCTATCACCTGAGTATCACTGCCGAAGGGGTGAAGCTCAATGCCGCCACGCGCTTTGGTGCGCTGCGCGGTATGGAGACGCTGCTGCAGTTGATCCGTCCGGGAGCGGAGCGAGTGGCTATCCCCTGGATAGAAATCGAAGACAGGCCGCGCTTTCCCTGGCGCGGACTGCTAATCGATTCTGCCCGTCATTTTATGCCGGTCAGCACTATTCTGCGCCAGCTCGACGGTATGGCGGCGGCGAAGCTTAACGTGTTTCACTGGCATTTGACCGACGATCAGGGCTGGCGTTTCGCCTCTACCCACTATCCTAAGCTTCAGCAGCTGGCGAGCGATGGTCAGTTTTATACCCAGGCGCAAATGCGGGAAGTGGTGCGCTATGCCACTGAACGGGGAATCCGCGTCGTGCCCGAGTTTGATGTTCCCGGACATGCCTCGGCCATTGCCGTGGCCTATCCCGAACTGATGAGTGCGCCAGGGCCTTATGCGATGGAGCGCGAATGGGGTGTGTTAAAGCCGGTGCTGGATCCTACAAAAGAGGAGACGTACCGGTTCATCGATACCCTGGTCGGGGAGCTGGCCGATATCTTCCCGGACAGCTATCTGCATATTGGCGGCGATGAGGTGGATGATACCCAGTGGCGCAACAACCCCGATATCCAGAATTTTATGCGTCAGCACCAGTTGGCCGACAGTCACGCGCTGCATACCTGGTTTAACCAGCGGCTGGAGACCATTCTGGCAAAACATCAGCGGCGCATGGTGGGCTGGGACGAGATTTTTCATCCCTCTCTGCCTAAGCGGAGCCTGATTCAGTCCTGGCAGGGGCAGGATGCGCTGGGTAGTATTGCCAGAGCGGGCTATCAGGGCATTTTGTCCACCGGCTTTTACCTCGACCAGCCTCACGCCACCGCCTATCACTACCGTAATGAAGTTCTGCCCCAGGGTCTTAATGATATCGATAAGCCCCGGAAAGGGGACAGGGCGCAAAGCTGGTCCTTTACCATGCCTCGGCTGAAGGGGAGTGCGGTGGAAGGTAGCTTCACACTGATTGCCGATGCCGAAAATCGCACGTGGCGGGGTTTTATTGACTTCAAGGGGAAGTCACGGCGTGCCGTGCGTGATATCACCTGGCCCGGTGACGGACAGGTGAGCTTTAGCGTTGATACCTGGATGGGCGAAACGCGTCCGGTACTGACGCTGCGGGAAAATGTGCTGAGCGGATATTTCCTGGTGGGGAATACGCGCTATCCGGCCAGCGGTAAACGTCTGGAGGATATACCCGAAGGGAGGGCGCCGGTGGTTCCTGAACAGGAGCAAATGGCTAATATTCTCGGTGGCGAAGCCGCTCTCTGGGCCGAAAACGTGATAGCGCCGGTGATGGATATCAAACTCTGGCCGCGGGCTTTTTCGGTTGCCGAGCGGCTGTGGTCTGCCCGTGACGTTAACGATGTGGACAATATGTACCGCCGGCTGGCGCAGACGGACGCCTGGTCGACCATCTCTGTGGGATTGCAGCAGCATGACCAGTCTCAGCGTCAGATGATGCGCCTGGCGGGCACTGCCGATATTTTGCCATTGCAGATTCTGGCTCAGGCGCTGGAGCCCGCCCAGTACTATACCCGCAACCATCTGAAATTCCAGGCCGGAAACTACCACCAGTTCGAGCCGCTTAATCGACTGGCGGATGCGCTGGGGCCAGAGAGTATGACAACGCGACAGGTGCAGGGCTGGGTGGATGCGCTGATCGCCAATCCCCGGGATAAAGAGAGCGCTCAGGCGCTGCGCCGTCTCTTTATCCGCTGGCAGGATAACTATCAGGATCTCCTGCCATTGCTGGAAGGAAGCTATCAGTTACGGGCGATTAAACCGGTCGCGGAGGATGTGGCGCATCTGGCGGCATTGGGGCTGAAAATGATCGAACGGATAGAAAAACGGGAGCGTATCAGTGCTGCAGAGCGGGCCCTGTGGCAGAGTCAACTGGATGAAGCCGCCCGGGTGCGTGATGAACTGGTGATTGCGGCGGTATATCCGCTGGAAAAACTGTTGCGTGCTGGCGTGGAACTGAATCAATAACGGATGGAAGGCCGCAGCCGTCTGGCTGCGGCATGCGCCGATTAGCGGCGTAACGCGATAGCTTCGATCTCGATCTTCACGTCTTTCGGCAGACGCGCCACTTCCACGCAGGAGCGCGCCGGGAACGGCGCATCATTTTCAGTGAAGAAGGCCTCGTAAGCGGCGTTAACGATGGCGAAGTCGTTCAGATCCTTCACGAAAACCGTGGTTTTCACAATATCACTCGCTTTCAGACCGGAAGCTTCGACCACCGCTTTGACATTTTCCAGCGACTGGCGGGTTTGTGCTGCTACATCTTCTGATACGCCGCCGGTTTTTGGATCTACAGGGATCTGACCGGAGGTAATGATCATGCTGCCCAGGTCAACGCCCTGAACATAGGGGCCGATAGCGGCCGGTGCATTTTCCGTACTGATTGCGCGAGACATAGTCCTCTCCTGAAAAAGTCGTTCGTTATTAGCATAAGGCTCCCCCATTATAGGGAGCCTTGCTTTTATTTCCATCACCTTACCCGGCCAGAACCACCTGGTGTGAGAACTCTTTCTCACAGTATTTGCATTTCAGTGCAATATCCTGTTGGCGCTTTTTCACCGTAAAGCTGGTGGCGACCGGTTCATTGCGGCTGATGCAGTTGCTGTTCGGGCACACCAGCACGTTTTCAATCCGCTCCGGCAGCGCCGGACGGCTCTTACCCACCACCTCATAATTGTCGATACGGTTAACGGTGGCCTGAGGGGCATAGATGGCGAGCTGATTCACCTGCTCATCGGTCAGAAAAGTATTCTCAATTTTAATCAGATCCTTGCGACCCAGCTCGCCGGAGGGAAGGTTCAGGCCAATGGTAATACGCTGGTCGGTTTCGGTCAGACGGAACAGCGTCAGCAGGCGAAAGCCCACCCGGGCCGGAATATGATCGATCACCGTGCCGCGCTTAATCGCCTCAACCTGCAGTTTATTATCCTGTGTCATTTTGCTTCCCCTTTACTTAAGCCAAATCCTGAGTCAGTACCAGCGCCAGCAGCGCCTGGCGCGCATAGATGCCGTTCCCGGCCTGCTGGAAATACCAGGCATGGGGCGTGCGGTCGACATCGGTGGTGATTTCGTCCACTCTGGGCAGCGGGTGCAGTACCTTCATATTGGCGCGAGCGCCTTCCAGATCGGCGGCGCGTAGAACAAACTGCGCCTTCACACTGGCGTATTCTGACGGATCCAGTCTCTCTTTCTGTACCCGGGTCATATACAGAATATCCGTCTGAGCCATCACTTCATCAATGCTGCCGTGCAGGCTCCAGGTAATGCCTTTCTCGTCGAGCATATCGAGGATGTACTGCGGCATCGCCAGGGCATCCGGCGCAATAAAGTAGAAACGGTTACCGTTGAATTTCGCCAGCGCCTGGGCCAGAGAGTGCACGGTGCGCCCGTATTTCAGATCGCCCACCATGGCGATATTCAGGTTCTCCAGCCGACCCTGGGTTTCACGGATGGTAAACAGATCCAGCAGCGTCTGGGTCGGATGCTGGTTAGCGCCGTCACCGGCGTTCAGCACGGGTACCGCCCCGGAAAACTCGGTGGCCAGACGCGCGGCGCCCTCCTGGGGGTGACGCATCACAATGGCGTCGACATAGGTGCTGATAACCGAAATGGTATCGGCCAGGGTCTCTCCCTTCTTTCCCAGCGAGGTGTTGCTACTGTCGGAAAAGCCAACGACCGATGCGCCCAGGCGCTGAATGGCGGTTTCAAAGGAGAGGCGGGTACGGGTGGAGGCTTCAAAGAAGCAACTGGCGATCATTTTATGCTTCAGCAGTTCCGGCTGTGGGTGAGCCTTCAGGCTTGCGGCGGTGTCCAGCACCAGCTCCAGCTCCTCGCGGCTGAGGTCGTTGATGGAAATAATATGTTTCTGATAGAGCGGATTAGCCATCGTTCTCTCCTGTTTTCGACGCCCCGGCGCGTATCGGGCAAAAAAAAGCCCCTCAAACGAGGGGCTTTTTGATAATCGGTAAATGATGCGGAAGAAAAAAAGCGTGCGCCACGCCTGCAGTCAGGCGCTGGTGTAAATCACGATGCTCAGTTAGCTGAACCATATTTCCTCCCGGCAAAACGCCCGAAATTATACCCGTGTTTTTCGACGTATCAAGGAAAATAAGCACATTTTTTGCGCCAGTAATCGATTGCGCCTGCAGAGGTGAGCTGGCGCATATTTTATGGGGCTATTGGTAGTATGGCAGTATCGCCGGGTGTATAACGTGAAATATGAAACGTTGTTTTGAAAAAGGAAATGGCAAATGATTGTTGGCAATATTGATACTCCGATGCCCTGGCTGCCAGCGCCGCTGCGCCAGGCGATTGATGAAATCAGGCAGCGGGTGACTGACCAGACGCCCACCGGCCGACACGATATCGACGGCGATCGGCTGTTCTTTTTGGTTTCTGAAGATATGACCGAAAAAAGAGAGGCGCGTCGGGCAGAGTTTCATCAGCGCTATCTGGATATCCAGATCCTCTTTCACGGACGTGAAGGCATGGTGTTCAGCAGCCAGCCCGCAGGTAAACCGGAGGTTGACTGGCTGGCGGTCAAAGATATCGCCTTCCTTCCCGAAGGTAGCCAGGAAAAAATGGTGATACTGGAAGAGGGGGATTTTGTGGTGTTCTGGCCAGGAGAGGTGCATAAGCCGCTGTGCGCGGTGGGCGAGCCGGCGCGTGTGCGTAAGGTGGTGGTGAAGATGCTGGTGGAATAACGCCTTGCTTCCCCTCCCGCCGCCGCGGGAGGGGGCTGCCACTACTGCTGTGACAGCGTGGCGACCATTACGGCCTTAATGGTATGCAGACGGTTTTCCGCCTGATCGAAGACGATGCTGTGCTCGGATTCGAACACTTCATCGGTCACCTCCATACCGCCGTGCAGCCCGAACTCCTGGGCCATCTGCTGGCCGACCACGGTTTGATCGTCGTGGAATGCGGGCAGACAGTGCAGGAATTTGACCTGCGGATTGCCGGACAGCATCAGCACTTCTCCGTTTACCTGGTACGGTTTCAGTAGCGCGATACGTTCCGCCCACTTCTCTTTCGGCTCGCCCATAGAGACCCAGACATCGGTATAGATAAAGTCCACGCCGTTAACGCCAGCGCCGATATCTTCCGTCAGCGTAATACTGCCGCCGGTCTGACTTGCCAGCGCCTGGCACTCCTGAACCAGTTTTTCCTCCGGCCAGCAGGCTTTGGGCGCCACCAGGCGCAGATCCAGACCCGTTAACGCCGCCGCTTCCATCATGGAGTTACCCATATTGTTGCGGGCGTCGCCCAGATAGGCCATCGACATCTGGTTAAAGCGCTTCTCCGGCAGGTGCTCCTGCATGGTAAGCAGATCTGCCAGCAACTGGGTGGGATGAAATTCGTCGGTCAGACCGTTCCACACTGGCACGCCTGCATATTGTGCAAGAGTTTCAACGACGCCCTGTCCGTAGCCGCGATACTGAATGCCATCGTACATACGGCCCAGCACCCGGGCGGTATCTTTAATGGACTCCTTATTGCCGATCTGGCTGCCGCTCGGGCCCAGATAGGTTACGCGGGCGCCCTGATCATATGCGGCAACTTCGAAAGAGCATCGGGTACGGGTCGAGTCTTTTTCGAAGATGAGCGCGATATTTTTGCCTTTAAGATGCTGAATTTCGGTTGCCTGTTTTTTTGCACCTTTTAGTTGGGCGGCAAGAGTGACGAGTTCATCGATTTCTGTTGAACTAAAATCAAGTAATCTAAGGAAATTCTTCTTATAAAAGGTCATCTTTCACCTCGCATGGCACCATGCCATCAATTGAATTAATATTCAATTTATAAGTATGAATATGCATTTTCAACCCCCGGGTAAATCTTTTTTTCCCATAAGCGTGGAGGCAATCACAGGGCTGTGTGAAAATAACAGTAACTGCCGACACACTGAGGACAGATCCATGGCAAACCCGGAACTACTGGAAGAACAGCGCGAAGAGACGCGGCTGATTATTGAAGAACTCCTTGAGGATGGCAGCGATCCGGATGCGCTGTACACCATTGAGCATCACCTCTCGGCGGATGACTTTGAAACTCTGGAAAAGGCGGCCGTTGAGATCTTCAAACTGGGCTATGAAGTGACCGATCCTGAAGAGCTGGAAGTGGAAGAGGGCGATACCGTCATCTGCTGCGATGCGCTGAGCGAATGCGCGCTCAATGCCGAGCTTATCGATGCCCAGGTGGAGCAACTGATGACGCTGGCTGAAAAGTTCGGCGTGGAGTATGACGGCTGGGGCACCTATTTCGAAGATCCGAACGGCGAGCCGGATGGCGACGGCGGCGACTATATTGATGAGGATGATGACGGCGTACGCCATTAAGGAAGAGGTTGCGGCGGCCCGGTGCCGCCGCACTGTTATCAGGACTGACACCATGGTTGACCCACAACTTATCGCGCCGGTGCTCGACTTCTTGCCGTGCCGGACGCCACAGGCCTGGATCGATCGGGCGCGAGATCCGGCTAACCTGCCGTTACTGCTCACCGACCATATGATTTGCGAGCTGAAAGCGGCCCAGACCGCGATGTTGCTGATCCGCAAATACGTAGCGGATAAGCGCGGCGCAGAAGCGTTGCTCGCCTGGCTGGAACCCTATGAAGCCTTCACTTTTCGCGACGGACCGGAGCCGGACTTTGTAGCGCTGCACCGGCGTATTGGTAAAAGTGAGATGCCCCACACTGACGATCCCTGGGGCCGCGCGCTTATCGACAGCATGGTGTTACTCATCAAAGAGGAGCTACACCACTTCTGGCAGGTGCGTGAAGTGATGCTCGCCCGCGAGATTCCCTACGTGAAAGTCAGCGCCAGCCGCTATGCCCGCGGTCTGCTGAAAGGACTGCGCACCTGGGAACCGGCGACCCTGGTCGATAAGCTGATTTGCGGCGCCTATATCGAGGCGCGCTCCTGCGAGCGTTTTGCCGCTCTGGCACCGTATCTGGATGACGATTTGGGTAAGTTTTACCTGTCGCTGCTGCGCTCGGAAGCGCGCCATTACCAGGATTATCTGGCGCTGGCTCGTCTGATCGCGCCCCAGGATATCGACGCCAGGGTGCGTGATTTTGGCGAGCTGGAAGCGCAACTGATTCTGGATCCTGACGACGAGTTTCGCTTTCACAGCGGTGTTCCGCTGTAATATCTGAATCCTGAGGAGAAAAGGATGAACTGGACGATCCCTGTATTTATCGCCTGGCTGGTGCTGGTTGTTGCCCTGGCTGCGCTGTTCTGGCGTCGGCAGCGTCGGGGCATTGCGGTGGCGATAGCGCTTGCGGGTATTGTTATCGCGCTGCTGACGATTTCGGCTCGTTCAGGTAAACCCGATGCCGGATCGCAGATGGCGCTGGAAGATATTCCGGTCTGGAGAGTGATTCGGGAGCAGGAGCCGGCGCTCTACAGCCAACTGAACCGGCGGGCGCAGGAGCTGGAACAGGCCGGAGAGTCGCAGCAGCGAATTATCGATCTGCTACAGCCGCAGTTCAATACGCTTATGTCGCAGCGTTTACAGGAGGCGCCGGACGACAATGTGGTGGCGTGGATGCGCGCCAGTATTGAGCAAACGGCGCAGATTCAGAAGGTCAGCGGCGACGCCTGCTTTCGCTATCAGTTTCCGGGGGTGAAAGGTGGCATTGATGTAACGCAGTACCTGACACCTGAACAAATGCAGTACCGTTTCGAGGTCGATGCCCGAATGATGCGGGCCGCCAGGGGAGCGGGGCGGCATAAGGTTAGCGAACAGGAGCGCGAACAGGCACGCGCTGCGCTGGAGCCGGTCGTTAAGCACATGCAGCAACTGTACGGTCAGGATATTGCGCTGATGGCGGCGCCACAGCAGGCTCAGGGTAAAGAGACGCTGGTGTGCGATATGGTGCTGGCACTCTGGCGTCAGGTACTGGCGCTACCGCCAGAGAAGGCTGCGGCTATTATTCGTCTGACGCTATCAATGGGAGCAACGCCGTCGCGCTGAATTTACTGGAATTCGTCCGCGGATTTCATTTTCCGCTTAGTGAAATGCTTTTCTCCGTGCGACTGACAAAGCCGTGGGGATAGTCTCATCGATGTGGTCGCTACAGCGTTTTCAGCATCCGCACTTCGCAGTCAACGTGTCCGGTGTTGCCCAACGCCCGATCGATATGGCGGAAGCCAAGGCGCTCATACAGGCGTATTGCCCGGGTCAGGGAGGCGGTGGTTTCCAGATAACAGTGGGTGAAACCAGCATCCCGGGCGAAAGCGAGCGCCGTTAACGCCAGCTGTTTCGCCAGTCCCTTGCCTCGCCCCTGGGGCAAAAAATACATTTTTTGTAGCTCACAAATGCCAGGCGCACCGCCGCTCAGCGGCGCCAGGCCTCCTCCACCTACGATTTCGCCTGCCAGCTCAACCACCCAGAACGCATGCCCGGGATGATGATACAAGGCGTAGAGTTCATCCAGATTTGGATCGGAGACGGTGTAGCCTTTATCCGCCGTCAGGCCAAATTCCGCCGAGACGGTGCGAATCACGCGGGCAATCACCGCGTTATCGTCAGCGCGCAACGGACGCATCATCAATTTGACCGGTGTGGCAACGCTCATAGGGGGATGTCCGGAAAATGACAGGTAAGGAAAAGTAAATAGCACCCGGCGGGCGTGAACGCAAGAGGGAAAGCGTCCTCACCCCGGTCCTCTCCAGGAAGAGAGGGCCAGGGTGAGGGGAAGGGAATTACAGCGCGGCGATAGTTGCCTGCTGCTCAATCAGCTTCGCTTTTGCTTCCGCGTAGCCTTTGAGCTTGTCACGCTCTTTAGCGATCACCGCTTCCGGCGCGCGAGCCACAAAGCCTTCGTTAGCCAGTTTGCTTTCAATACGGCCAATTTCCGCTTCGACCTTCGCCACTTCTTTCGCCAGACGTGCCAGCTCGGCTTCTTTGTCGATCAGACCCGCCATCGGAATCAGCAGTTCGGCACCATCCACCAGTTTGGTAACGGAAACCGGACCTTTATCGTCGGCGGGCAGCAGCGTAATGCTTTCCAGACGCGCCAGGCTCTTCAGGAAGTTCAGGTTGTCGTTCACCCGACGCTGAACGTCAGCAGAGGCGCCACGCAGCAGCAGTTCCAGCGGTTTACCCGGCGCGATGTTCATCTCGGCACGGATATTACGCACGGCGACGATGGCCTGCTTCAGCCATTCGGTATCTGCGGTGGCGATATCGTCTTCCAGAGCCGCGTCATATGCCGGGAACGGTTGCAGCATAATGGTATCGGCATCGATGCCCTTGAGGACCTTCACACGCTGCCAGATAGCTTCGGTAATAAACGGAATGATCGGATGCGCCAGACGCAGCAGCGCTTCCAGTACCGTTACCAGGGTATGGCGGGTGCCGCGCAGCTCGGCTTCGCTGCCGCCGTTCATCACCGGCTTGGTCAGCTCCAGATACCAGTCGCAGAACTGGTTCCAGGTGAACTCATACAGGATGCCGGCCGCGATATCGAAGCGGTAGTTGTCCAGCGCTTCGCGGTAGGCTTTCACGGTGCGGTTGAATTCAGCCAGTACCCAGCGATCCGCCAGCGACAGCGTCATTTCGCCGCCGTTGAAGCCGCAATCCTGATCTTCGGTGTTCATCAGCACGAAACGGCTGGCGTTCCACAGCTTATTACAGAAGTTACGGTAGCCTTCCAGGCGCTTCATATCCCAGTTGATGTCGCGGCCGGTAGAGGCCAGCGCCGCCAGGGTAAAGCGCAGGGCGTCGGTACCGTGGGTTTCGATACCGTTGGGGAACTGCTTCTCGGTGCGCTTGCGGATTTTCTCTGCCAGCTGCGGCTGCATCATATTACCGGTGCGTTTCTCCAGCAACGCTTCCAGAGAGATGCCGTCCACCATGTCCAGCGGGTCGATAACGTTACCCTTAGACTTGGACATCTTCTGGCCCTCTTCGTCGCGGATAAGCCCGGTCATGTAGACGGTCTTAAACGGCACCTGAGGTTTGCCATCCTCATCTTTGATGAAGTGCATGGTCATCATGATCATGCGGGCAATCCAGAAGAAGATAATGTCGAAGCCACTGACCATCACGCTGGTGGGGTGGAAGGTCTTCAGAGCATCGGTCTGCTCCGGCCAGCCCAGGGTAGAGAAAGTCCACAGGGCGGAAGAGAACCAGGTATCCAGCACGTCTTCGTCCTGGCTCAGCGCCACATCCGCCGGGATATTGTTTTGCTGACGGACTTCTTCTTCGCTACGGCCGACAAAGACATTGCCTTCGGCGTCGTACCATGCCGGAATGCGGTGGCCCCACCATAGCTGACGGGATATACACCAGTCCTGAATATCGCGCATCCAGGAGAAGTACATGTTTTCGTACTGCTTCGGCACAAACTGGATATCGCCGTTTTCTACAGCCTCGATAGCCGGTTTAGCCAGCGGCGCTACGCGTACGTACCACTGGTCGGTGAGCATCGGCTCAATCACCACGCCGCCGCGGTCGCCGTAAGGCACCGTCAGGTCGTGGGGTTTGACCTCTTCCAGCAGGCCAAGGGCGTCGATGGCGGCGACCACGGCTTTACGTGCGGCAAAGCGCTCCAGATTCTGAAATTCGGCCGGGATATCGGCGCAATAGGCGTCGGATTCAGTGCCGTTGGTATCAAACACCTGGGCACTGGCACGGATATCGCCATCCAGGGTCAGGATGTTGATCATCGGCAGTTGGTGGCGCTTACCGACTTCGTAGTCGTTAAAGTCGTGGGCCGGGGTGATCTTCACGCAGCCGGTGCCTTTTTCCATATCGGCATGTTCGTCGCCGACGATGGGGATGCGGCGGTTTACCAGCGGCAGCATCACATATTTGCCAATCAAATCTTTGTAGCGCGGATCTTCCGGGTTAACCGCCACGCCGGTATCGCCCAGCAGGGTTTCCGGACGGGTGGTGGCGACCACCAGATAATCGTTACCTTCGGCGGTTTTCACGCCGTCTGCCAGCGGGTAGCGGATATGCCACATCGAGCCTTTGGATTCGCGGTTTTCCACCTCCAGGTCGGAGATAGCGGTACGCAGTTTCGGATCCCAGTTCACCAGGCGCTTGCCGCGATAGATCAGATCTTCCTGCCACAGGCGAACGAACACCTCTTTCACCGCGTTGGACAGCCCTTCGTCCATGGTGAAGCGCTCGCGCTCCCAGTCCACAGAGTTGCCCAGACGACGCATCTGACGGGTGATGGTGCCGCCAGATTCCGCCTTCCACTGCCAGATCTTGTCGATAAAGGCATCGCGGCCATAATCGTGACGCGTCTTACCTTCTTCAGCGGCGATCTTACGCTCAACCACCATCTGGGTGGCGATACCGGCATGGTCAGAGCCCGCCTGCCAGAGGGTATTTTTCCCCTGCATGCGCTGGTAGCGGATCATGGTATCCATGATGGTCTGCTGGAAGGCGTGACCCATATGCAAACTGCCGGTGACGTTCGGCGGCGGGATCATGATGCAGAAGCTTTCCTGGCTCTTATCGCCGTTTGGCTTAAAGTAGCCCTGCTGTTCCCAGTGCTCGTAGAGCGGCTGTTCGATATCTTGCGGGTTATATGTCTTTTCCATTTCTGCTATGTCGTTCCGGGCGCCGTATAGGTGGCCGTGGTCAGGTGAAAACCGGCCACGCGATAGGCTTTGTAGCGTTCGCGCGCCAGCTGTTTCAGGGATTCGTCGTAGGGTACGAAGTCTATCACTTCATGGAAAGCGGTGGCAAAATCTGCAAAGTGCGGCAGCAGGCTGATGAGCAGATCCCGCGAGTGGCTGCCGCGTCGCGCTGGCCAGGCCAGCTCCACCGGCGCGCCGGCCCGGGGGCCTTCGCCCGCCAGGTTATGGGGCACAAAGCTGTGGGGATCGCGCTGCCACAGCGCTTCATCCAGCCGGATCGCCTGCTGTTCATCTTCGCAGGCGATAAGAATGCGTTTGCCCGCCCGCCAACGAACCGCCGCCAGTTCGCATACCAGCAGCTCCTGGGCGCTCAGGCCGTCCGCTGCGGCGTCGTTATCCATAAGGTAGAACGTTGCGTTTTTCATGGCGTTTGGTTCTTTGACTGCGTCGGGAGACGGGAAAGGGCGATACTTTATCACAGACTGGCGGCGCTGTGAGCGCCGCCAGTGACCTAATGGTTACTCATCGCCGTTCAGGCCCGCGCGGTTCAGCAGGAACTGAGAGAGCATGGCCACCGGACGGCCAGTGGCGCCTTTGGCTTTACCGGAACGCCAGGCGGTACCGGCGATATCCAGGTGCGCCCAGTTATACTTGCGGGTAAAGCGCGCCAGGAAGCAGCCTGCGGTAATGGCGCCGCCTGGGCGACCGCCGATGTTGGCCATATCGGCAAAATTGGACTCCAGCTGTTCCTGGAATTCATCACTCAGCGGCAGGCGCCAGGCGCGATCGCCTGCCTGCTCGGAAGCGCCGATCAGTTCGTGCGCCAGCGGATTATGGTTCGCCATCAGACCGGTCAAATGATGACCCAGCGCAATCACGCAGGCGCCGGTCAGCGTTGCGACATCGATCACCACTTCCGGCTCGAAGCGTTCCACGTAGGTCAGCACGTCGCACAGCACCAGTCGCCCTTCGGCATCGGTGTTCAGCACCTCTACGGTCTGGCCTGACATGGTGGTCAGCACATCGCCGGGGCGATAGGCGCGGCCACCAGGCATATTTTCACAGCCCGCCAGCACGCCGGTGACATTGATCGGCAACTGAAGCTCCGCCACCATCCGCATCACGCCGTAGACAGCCGCCGCGCCGCACATGTCATATTTCATTTCGTCCATATCGGCGGAAGGCTTAATGGAGATACCGCCGGAATCGAAGGTCAGTCCTTTACCTACCAGTACGATGGGATGCGCTTCGGGATCGGTGCTGCCGCGGTACTCGATGACCGACATCAGCGATTCGTTCTGGGAGCCGTTGCCCACCGCCAGGTAGGCATTCATACCCAGCTCTTTCATCTGCTGTTCGCCAATTACCCGGGTATTCACGCTGCTGGCGAAGGCGTCCGCCAGCTGACGCGCCTGGGAAGCCAGATAGGCGGCGTTACAGATATTCGGCGGCATATTGCCGAGATCCTTGGCGGCGCGGATACCTGCCGAAATTGCCAGGCCGTGCTGGATAGCGCGCTCGCCGCTGGTTAGCTCGCGGCGGGTCGGCACGTTAAACACCATTTTACGCAGCGGGCGGCGCGGCTCGCTTTTGGTGGTTTTTAGCTGGTCGAAGCTGTAAAGCGTCTCTTTTGCGGTTTCCACCGCCTGGCGGACTTTCCAGTAGGTATTGCGCCCTTTCACGTGCAGTTCGGTCAGGAAGCAGACCGCTTCCATCGAACCGGTATCGTTAAGGGTATTAATGGTTTTTTGTATCACCTGCTTGTACTGGCGCTCGTCGAGCTCACGCTCTTTACCGCAACCAATCAGCAGAATACGCTCCGACAAAACGTTGGGAACGTGATGCAGCAGCAAGGTTTGCCCCGCTTTCCCTTCCAGCTCGCCGCGGCGCAGCAAAGCGCTGATGTAGCCGTCGCTGATTTTATCGAGTTGTTCGGCAATCGGGGACAGGCGGCGCGGTTCGAATACGCCCACAACGATGCAGGCGCTCCGCTGTTTTTCTGGACTACCGCTCTTTACACTGAACTCCATGCACTACGCTCCTGAATCTTAAAGACAACAGCGGGTTATGCGGTATAAAATCACGCCGTTTATATAACTCATTCCGCTGTTGTGGTGACTTCGTGTTAATCTTAACGAATGCGATATGCGGTTTCGGCACGACAGCACATTTTTTGCCCGCGTGCGAAAACGCTAAGTATAGTAATCTTAGCGACGTTTTCGCTGTTCCGGGAGAATAAATGACGTTTAAGCGTTGAAACAAGCGATTTTCCTGCAAAAAGACTCGTTTTCACAGGCGTATTTAATGTGATAATCATAAGATATCTTGTCCGGGAGACGCTCAAAAGCCAACTGGCGATTCTGTTCATCCTGTTACTGATCTTCTTCTGCCAGAAGCTCGTCAGGATTTTGGGAGCCGCGGTTGACGGAGAGATCCCGACCAATCTTGTCCTTTCGTTACTCGGCCTCGGCGTGCCTGAAATGGCGCAGCTGATTCTGCCGCTTAGTCTTTTCCTTGGCCTGTTGATGACCTTCGGTAAGCTGTACACCGAGAGCGAAATTACCGTGATGCACGCCTGTGGCCTGAGCCGGATGGTGCTGATCAAAGCGGCGATGTTGCTGGCACTGTTTACCGGTATCCTGGCGGCCGTCAATGTGATGTGGGCCAGCCCGTGGTCAGCGCGTTATCAGGATGAAGTGCTGGGGGAAGTCAAATCCAACCCCGGTCTGGCCTCGCTGGCCCAGGGGCAGTTCCGTTCGTCGTCTGACGGTAACGCGGTGTTGTTTATCGAAAGCGTGGATGGCAGCAACTTTAACGACGTTTTCCTGGCCCAGCTGCGGCCGAAAGGGAACGCGCGTCCTTCCGTGGTGGTGGCGGATTCCGGCCATCTCGTCCTGCGTAAGGATGGCTCTCAGGTGGTGACTCTGAACAAAGGCACTCGCTTTGAGGGAACCGCTATGTTGCGCGATTTCCGAATCACCGAATTCCAGGATTACCAGGCCATTATCGGTCACCAGACCGTCACCCTGGATCCGGATGATACCGAGCAGATGGATATGCGCACGCTGTGGAATACCCACACAGACAAGGCGCGTGCCGAACTGCACTGGCGTATCACGCTGATCTTCGCAGTGGTGGTAATGGCGTTGATGGTGGTGCCGCTCAGCGTGGTGAACCCGCGTCAGGGCCGGGTACTGTCGATGTTGCCGGCGATGCTGCTGTATCTGATCTTTTTCCTGTTGCAGACCTCGCTGAAATCCAACGGTGGCAAGGGTAAGCTGGATCCGGTGGTCTGGATGTGGGTAGTCAACCTGCTCTACCTGGGTATGGCGCTGGTTCTGAACATGTGGGATACGGTGGCGATGCGTAAGTTCCGTGCCCGATTTGCCACAAAAGGAGCCGTATGATGCTCGGATTCGGCGTACTCGACCGTTATATCGGTAAAACCATCTTTAACACCATCATGATGACGCTGTTTATGCTGGTGTCGCTCTCGGGCATTATTAAGTTCGTCGATGAACTTAAACGTGCCGGTAAAGGGGCCTATACCGCCTCGGGGGCCGGGATGTATACCCTGCTCAGCGTGCCTAAGGATATTCAGATCTTCTTCCCGATGGCGGCACTGCTTGGCGCGCTGCTGGGGCTGGGGATGCTGGCTCAGCGCAGCGAACTGGTGGTGATGCAGGCCTCGGGTTTTACCCGTATGCAGGTGGCTGCTTCGGTAATGAAAACTGCGATTCCTCTGGTGTTGCTGACCATGGCCATTGGCGAATGGGTGGCGCCTCAGGGCGAGCAGATGGCGCGTAACTACCGGGCCCAGATGGTATATGGCGGTTCGCTGCTCTCCACCAAGGATGAGGGCATGTGGGCCAAAGATGGCGATAACTTCGTCTATATCCAGCGGGTGCGCGGCAATAACGAGCTGACCGGCATCAGCATTTACAGCTTTAACAAGCAGCGCCGCCTGCAGTCCGTGCGCCACGCGGCCTCGGCCACCTTCGATCCACAACAGAAGGTGTGGAAGCTGTCCCAGGTGGATGAATCAATTCTGAGTAATCCAAAACAGATTACCGGAACCCAGACCGTAAGCGGTACCTGGAAAACTAACCTGACGCCGGACAAACTGGGCGTTGTGGCGCTGGATCCCGATGCGCTTTCCATTAGCGGTCTGCATAACTACGTGAAATACCTGAAATCGAGCGGTCAGGATGCCGGGCGCTATCAGCTCAATATGTGGAGTAAGATATTCCAGCCCGTTTCAGTGGCGGTCATGATGCTGATGGCGCTCTCCTTCATCTTTGGGCCGCTGCGTAGCGTGCCGATGGGGGTTCGCGTGGTCACCGGTATCAGCTTCGGCTTCCTGTTCTACGTGCTGGATAAGATCTTCGGTCCGCTGAGTCTGGTCTACCATATTCCGCCGTTACTTGGGGCGTTGATTCCCAGCGGAACCTTCCTGCTTATTAGCCTCTGGATGCTAATGAAACGCAGTTAAAATACGTGCTCCGTCTGCAAAGGCGGAGCACGTTTCTCTTTTGGCTCTGGACGCGGTTGTGAATTAGCGCTGCACGCGCTTCAGGGTGTTGCGAATTAATCGCCAGGAACTCCACAGCCCCAGCCCACGCCTGCCCCAGCGCATCAACATACGGGGACGGCGTAGCCCCCAGATAGCCATCAGGCCGCCGCCGGCCACGGCCCAGGTACGCAGGTTGAGCAGTGTAAGCCAGCCGCGATCGAATGATTCAGTCGCCTGCAGCCAGTTGCGCTGACAGGCGCTCAAATCCAGACGCTGTTGCTGAATCTGACTAAGCAACAGCGCCTTACGCTGTTCGCGCTCGCGACTCATTCTTTCTCCTCCAGTAATTCTCTGTCGGTTTTGAGTTCGCGGCGGGTGTAGCGCAGCAGCGAGGTTGAGCGCGCCTTACGCAGAGTCCAGATGGCGCCAATCAGAGCCAGAAGCAGTAGCGTGGCGGTGGTGGCGATCATCACGGCCAGCCGGTATTGCGGATCTACGGCCCAGATAATGAGTACCAGCAGACTCATCAGGCCGAAGGCGGCGAACAGCATCGTCAGGCCCAGCAGCAGTAAAAGCTGGAACAGGCGGGACTTCTCCTCTTCCAGTTCAACGACTGCCAGGCGCAGACGCGTCTCCACCATCTGGATCAACAGGGTCAGAACCCGCTGTCCGATCCCGACCAGGCTACTCCCTGGTCCCTGATGTTGACGGTTATCGGCCATAATCAGCGGCGGGACAGCAGAACGCCCAACACGACGCCCACGGCGGCGCCAATACCGATGCCGGTCCAGGGGTTATCGTGCACGTAGTTATCGGCGCGGGAGGCCGCTTCGCGGGTTTGACGGGCGATGGCATCGCCCGTATCATGCAGGCGGCTGCGGCTGTCCTGCAGCGCACGGCGCGCTTTTTCGCGCAGGGTTTCCAGCTCGGCCTTACTTTTCTCGCCTGAGGCGTTCAGCACCTCTTCCAGAGTATCGGCCAGTGACTGCAGTTCAACGCGCAAGTTTTCAGTATCTTTTGACATTACTACTCTCTCCTGATTGTTGAGTTCAGCTCCCGAAAATTAATATTCCCGGGCTTCTAACGCCTTCAGTTCTGATTCCTCTTCAGCGAGTTTACGCTCGCGTTTGGCAATTTTTTCCGGATCGCCTTTGCGTTTAGCTTCATCCAGCTCGGCCCGTCGTTCGGCGACGTCATCACGCTTCTCTGCAATATCTTTACGGTGATCGGCGCGAACCTGGTCATCGTTACAGTGAGCACGAACTTCGCTTAACGCTTTTTTCAGTCCGGAAAGACGATATTCGTTACCGTGCTGCTCGGCGTAGCTGATTTCCTTAAGAATGCTCTGCTCTTTTTCACTACATGGGGAGGAGGAGGCCTGCGCCACGGCGGTGAGGGATAAGAGCGCAACTGCCAGCATAATACGGCTTTTCATCAAGAAACCTTCCATTGTGTTACGGCGCGCAAAAGCGCCGAAAATTCCAGTCGATCGTGTAAATGCGGTGTAACCGCAACGAGATAAGCATAGACGATTCGCCACAAAACCCAAAGGCAATGCGTGGGTATTGACTACAGATTTTGCTTAAATGATTAGCCCAGGCGGTGGCGATCTGAGCGTAAGTGGGACAGTAATGACAGGGAACTGTCCCGATCTTCCTGCTGTGCGATGATGTAGTCGTGAGTCAGGGTACGGTTAAGGACTTCCCGTGCGGCGTTGCTCTCGGCGCTGGAGTCGAACTTAATCACCAGCGTGTTACCGACTGGCGTAATGCTTTTGAAAGGAATGCCGTTAGCATCCAGATGGTGCCAGACAAAGAAGCCATCGGGTGAGCTCACGCCTGCGCGTACGGCACGGATCTCCAAAGACGCTTCCGGTTGTCGCAGCGTCAGCCAGACTGTCGTCGCGGTAAGCGCCAGCAGAGCGATAAGTATCAGCTGGCGCAGGCCCAGGTTCAGACGCATATTCACTTATCCCCGATTGGCATGTTTCTTCTTCCACAGTACCACCAGGGAGCCAATAAGCCCAAAAACCAGCAAGACGACGGGCAGTAGCATCAGGCCGGACATCAGCTTGTCTTCGTACTTCAGGAAGACCGGCGTTTTGCCAAGCAGAAACCCCAGGGTGGTCAGAATCAGAATCCACAGCAGACCACTCATCCAGTTAAAGAACTGAAAGCGTGCGCTGCTCAGTCCCGATATTCCGGCGATGGTAGGCAGCAGCGTGCGGACAAAGGCGATAAAGCGCGCAATCAGCAGAGCGGAAAGACCGTGCTTATGGAACAGATGATGGGCGCGCTGATGGTAGTGAGCAGGCAAATGCGACAGCCAGTTTTGCACCGTTCGGGTATTGCCCAGCCAGCGTCCTTGTATATAGCTCAGCCAGCAGCCCAGGCTTGCGGCCACCGTCAGCAAAATAACCGTTTGCGGGAAGCCCAGCGCCCCTTTGGCAATGAGTACTCCCACCAGGACCAGCAGGCTATCCCCAGGCAAAAACGCAGCAGGCAGCAGTCCGTTTTCCAGAAACAGGATCATAAACAAGACAAAATAGAGCATCCAGACCATGGATGGATTCGCCAGTGTTTCAAAATCCTGACTCCAGAGAGCGTTCAGCAGTTGCGTTATAAGTTCCATTCAGTTTTCCTGGTACACATCTGAAAACAAGCTACCCGCGGGCGCGGTGACTGTATGACACGATCGGCACAATCGCGCTGCCCGAATGGGCGTGCGACGGCTGGAGACGGTCGGGTGTCTGCATGCGCCAGATAGTTGTAGGGGACGATGCAATCATTTATTCCCGTCATACTTCAGAGCGTGAGTACGAGAGTGCCAGCCTGAATTATTTAGGGTATACGTCTAATTGTAACAAAGCCCTTCGGGCAACGTCATAATATTTGTGTTTTGTTGAGTCTTGATTTTGCTTGTCGCGAAGAGGCGTGGCGAGGGTATTTACACAGGCTGACACTATACATTGTTTGCTTACCCTCGCCGGAGAAGGCTATTTTTGCGGGGTGGCGGGCAGATTGAGATGAATCACCGGATTTTCAGTAAACAGGAAACGGTCGGCGTTAAATTCAAAGTCGTCGCTGGTTTCGTTAAACAGCATCTGTTTGGTGTTTTCCAGGTGTTGCCACATCGCCAGTTTGGCTGCCGCCGGATCTTTGCGAATCAAGGCTTTCAGAATGGCATCGTGATCTTCGCACCAGTGATCGGCGGTACTGAGATCGATATGCTCGTGCAGCTTTTTCCAGTAGGGGTTATGTACCCGCTGAGTCCACATCTTTTCGACGATGGCCGCCAGGGCGCTGTTCTGGGTGGCCAGCGCCACCTGGACATGAAACTGGAGATCCCACGGCGAGTCGCGATAGTCCTGCTCAGAGCGGGATTTTTCCTGAATTTCCATCAGCTTCACAATATCCTGCTTGGTCACCTGGGTGGCGGCGAACTCGGCGATATTGCTTTCGATAAGCTGGCGAGCCTGCAGGAGCTCGAAGGGGCCAAAACTGGCGAATTCCAGGCGCTCATCGGGCACCTGACCGTGTTTGGCCTGGCTGGAGATTACGTGAATGCCGGAACCTTTACGAACCTCAACGTACCCCTCAACCTCCAGCATAATGATCGCCTCGCGCACTACGGTGCGGCTGACGTTTTTATCTTCGGCGATAAAACGCTCTGCGGGGAGTTTTTCTCCCACAGTATAGGTACCACCTTCAATAGACTGCTTAAGGTCGGCAGCAAGCTGCTGATAAAGTCGTCGGGATTCTGTTAACTCCATGGGCGGCTCCGGACTGATTTGCAAACGATTTGTTATACCACTTTTCCCGAAGGTACACTACCGGGAGAGTGAAAAAGCCGCGCTGAGGCGGCTTTTTCACGGTTCGTTTCAGTGTTGTTGTGCGGGTTTCAGGGAGCCGGGACCGTCGTCGTTAAGCTCATCGGCCGGTTTGTTTTTCAGGACCGTCCAGATAACCACGGCACCCAGCAGATCGAACACCGCCAGCGCCGCAAACAGCGGGCTGAAGCCCAGTGTATCGGCCAGGGCGCCGACCACCAGTGCGAACAGGGTACTGGCGGTCCAGGCCGCCATTCCGGTCAGACCGTTAGCGGTGGCGACCTCGTTACGACCGAAGACATCGGAAGAGAGGGTGATCAGCGCGCCAGACAGCGCCTGGTGAGCGAAACCGCCGATGCACAGCAGGGCAATAGCGACATAAGGGCTGCTGAACAGGCCGATGGTGCCCGGGCCAATCATTAGCACGGCGCCAAGGGTGACCACCAGTTTACGGGAGACAATCAGGTTAACCCCGAACAGACGCTGGAACAGCGGCGGCAGGTAACCCCCGACGATGCAGCCGAGATCGGCGAACAGCATCGGCATCCAGGCGAACATGGCGATCTCTTTCAGGTTAAAACCGTAGGCTTTAAACATAAACAGTGGGATCCAGGCGTTAAAGGTGCCCCAGGCCGGTTCCGCCAGGAAGCGCGGCAGCGCGATGCCCCAGAACTGGCGGTTACGCAGGATCTGCCAGGCGGACATCTTCTTACCGTTGTTGGTCTGATGCTGCGCTTCCTGACCGCCGATAATATAGTCGCGCTCTTCGTCACTCAGGTGCTTCTGATGTTTCGGATGCTTATACAGCACCAGCCACAGCATGGACCAGATAAAACTCAGCACACCGGTAATAATGAAAGCCATTTCCCAGCTGTGCCAGACGATAGCCCAGACCACCAGCGGTGGAGCCAGCATGGCGCCGATAGAGGAGCCGACGTTAAAGTAGCCAACGGCAATGGAGCGCTCTTTCGCCGGGAACCATTCAGAGCTGGCTTTCAGGCCGGCGGGAATCATCGCCGCTTCGGCAGCGCCCACGGCGCCGCGGGCTATGGCCAGACCGCCCCAACTGCCCGCCAGCGCGGTGGTTCCGCAGAACACCGCCCATAGTACGGCGAACATCGCATAACCGAGCTTAGTACCCAGTACGTCAAGAATATAGCCAGCAACCGGCTGCATGATGGTGTAGCACGCCGAATAGGCGGCGATAATGTAGGAGTACTGCTGCGTGGTGATATGCAGCTGCTCCTGAAGGGTCGGCGCGGCGACCGCAATCGTGTTACGCGTCAGGTAGCCCAACACGGTGCCCAGCGTCACCAGTGCGATCATATACCAGCGTAATCCTTTTATTTTTCTCATTTCTGACCTCTGTCTTGTGAGGTGTCCATACCGTGCAATAAGCGACATATCGCCGCGTCAATCAGTCCATTTGGCAGATAGATGACAACGGGGCCAACGATAACTTGTCATACATCTTTAAAAGTTGAGTGACATCACAAAAGCACTTTTCGCTGTAAGGGTATCCTAAAGGGGTAGGAAGGCCAGTTCTGGCAAGGGTTTAGCAGGTAAATTGTGGTCTTTTTGCGTAAAGATTTGTCTTGATATTGTGAGTTAGTACACAAATTTACCATTGGCGAGAGAAATTGGTGTGATAACTTTGACATTATAGTTGCAGACCACAGAATCCATTCGCCAGAGGAAAAAACAATGAACCGGTTTATGACTGAAGATTTTCTGCTGGATACCGAGTTTGCCCGTCGTCTCTATCACGACCATGCTAAAGATCAGCCCATCTTTGATTACCACTGCCATCTGCCGCCGCAGCAGGTCGCGGATGACTATCGCTTCAACAACCTGTATGACATCTGGTTGAAAGGCGATCACTACAAGTGGCGCGCCATGCGCTCTAACGGCGTTGCCGAGCGTCTGTGTACCGGCGATGCCTCCGATCGCGAGAAGTTCGATGCCTGGGCCGCTACCGTGCCGCACACCATCGGCAACCCGCTGTATCACTGGACTCATCTGGAGCTGCGCCGCCCGTTCGGTATCACTGGCAAGCTGCTGTCGCCGGAAACGGCGGATGAGATCTGGAACCAGTGCAACGATCTGCTGGCTCAGGAGGCGTTTTCCGCCCGCGGCATCATGAAGCAGATGAACGTGAAGATGGTGGGCACTACCGACGATCCTATCGACTCCCTTAGCGACCATGCCCGCATTGCCGCCGATGGCAGCTTTGATGTCAAAGTGCTGCCGAGCTGGCGTCCGGACAAAGCCTTCAATATTGAGCAGGACACCTTTGTCGATTACATCGCTAAGCTGGCGGAAGTCGCCGATACCGATATCCGCCGCTTCAGCGATCTGCAGAGTGCCCTGAGCAAGCGTTTGGACCACTTTGCCGCTCACGGCTGTAAAGTGTCCGACCACGCTCTGGATGTGGTCCTTTACGCCGATGCCGACGAAGCTACGCTGGACGCCATTCTGGCTCGCCGCCTGTCTGGCTCTGCGGTAAGCGAAATGGAAACCGCGCAGTTTAAAACGGCGGTACTGGTCTGGCTGGGGGCCGAATACGCGCGCCGCGGTTGGGTGCAGCAGTACCACATCGGCGCGCTGCGTAATAACAACCTGCGTCAGTTCAAGCTGCTGGGTCCGGACGTGGGCTTCGACTCCATCAATGACCGCCCGCTGGCCCAGGAGCTCTCGCGCCTGCTGAGCAAGCAGAATGAAGAAAACCTACTGCCGAAGACTATTCTGTACTGCCTGAACCCGCGCGATAACGAAGTGCTGGGCACCATGATCGGCAACTTCCAGGGGGAAGGCGTCGCGGGCAAGATGCAGTTCGGTTCTGGCTGGTGGTTTAACGATCAGAAAGACGGCATGCAGCGGCAGATGACACAACTGGCGCAGTTGGGCCTGCTGAGCCGTTTTGTTGGGATGCTGACCGACAGCCGCAGCTTCCTGTCCTACACCCGTCACGAATATTTCCGTCGTCTGCTGTGCCAGATGATCGGCCACTGGGTGGAAGCGGGCGAAGCACCGGCGGATATTAAACTGCTGGGCACCATGGTGGAAAACATCTGCTTCAACAATGCCCGTGACTACTTCGGCATTGAACTGAACTAACCGGCTATTTCGAGGTTGATATGCAATACATAAAGATCCACGCGCAGGACAATGTCGCGGTCGCACTGGAGGATCTGCAGGAAGGGACGGTTATCGAACTGGACGGCGTTCAGGTTCAGCTCCGCCAGGCGCTGTCGCGCGGCCATAAGTTTGCGCTATGCCCGATCGCTCAGGGCGAGAACATTGTTAAGTATGGCCTGCCCATCGGCCATGCCCTGAGCGATATCCAGCCCGGAGAACATGTCCATTCCCAGAATGCCCGTACCAATCTGAGCGATTTGGATGAGTACAGCTATCAGCCTGAAATCACCGCCACCGGCGCACAGCCGGCGGATCGCGAAGTGCAGATCTATCGCCGCGCCAGCGGCGAGGTTGGGGTGCGTAACGAGCTGTGGATCCTGCCCACCGTTGGCTGCGTGAACGGCATTGCGCGTCAGATACAGCAGCGCTTTCTGAAGCAGAATGACGATGCGCCGGATATCGACGGCGTGCATCTGTTCAGCCACCCGTTTGGCTGCTCTCAGCTGGGCGAAGACCATATCAACACCCGCACCATGTTGCAGAACATGGTGCGTCACCCCAACGCGGGGGCGGTGCTGGTCATTGGTCTGGGCTGCGAAAATAACCAGATCGATGTCTTCCGGGAAACCCTGGGCGACTACGACGCGCAACGCGTTCACTTTATGGTCTGTCAGCAGCAGGATGATGAAGTCGAGGCGGGGCTGGAACATCTGGGCCAGCTCTATGAGGCGATGCGTCACGACCAGCGCGTGCCGGGGCGCCTGAGCGAGCTGAAATTTGGTCTGGAGTGCGGCGGGTCCGATGGCCTGTCCGGCATTACCGCGAACCCGATGCTGGGGCGTTTCTCTGACTATCTGATTGCTCATGGCGGTACGACCGTACTGACCGAAGTGCCGGAAATGTTCGGCGCAGAGCGGATCCTGATGAGTCACTGCCGCGACGAAGCGACCTTCGAGAAAACGGTGGCGATGGTCAATGACTTTAAGCAGTACTTCATTGCCCACAACCAGCCGATTTACGAAAACCCGTCGCCGGGGAACAAGGCGGGCGGCATTACCACCCTGGAAGAGAAGTCTCTGGGCTGCACTCAGAAAGCGGGCCAGAGCCAGGTAGTGGACGTTCTGCGCTACGGCGAACGTCTGAGCACGCCAGGTCTTAACCTGCTGAGCGCGCCGGGTAACGATGCGGTCGCCACCAGCGCCCTGGCCGGTGCCGGATGCCATATGGTGCTGTTCAGCACCGGGCGCGGCACTCCCTACGGTGGTTTTGTGCCGACGGTGAAGATAGCCACCAACAGCGAACTGGCGGCGAAGAAACCGCACTGGATCGACTTCGATGCCGGACAGCTTCTGCATGGTGTGACGATGTCCGATCTGCTGGACCGCTTTATCGACGTCATTGCTGATATGGCAAGCGGCAAGCTGGCCTGCAACGAGCGTAACGATTTCCGCGAGCTGGCGATATTTAAGAGCGGTGTCACGCTGTAAAGCAGAAATTGTAGTATGGTATAAAACGGCGTTTCACTTTGTGAGGCGCCGTTTTTGCGTTAGCGCGGATTAAAGGAGTATCCATGAACCTGGAATGGCTGGCCCAGGGGGTCGGCATCATCGCCTTTATTATCGGTATCACCACCTTTATCAATCGTGATGAGCGACGTTTTAAGAAGCAGCTTTCCTGTTACAGCGCGGTAATCGCCTGCCATTTTGTGCTGATGGGCGCCTGGCCCGCCGGTATGAGCGCCGGGCTGAATGCGCTACGCACCCTGATTACCCTGCGTACCCGCAGCCTGTGGGTGATGGCCGCTTTTATTGCCCTGACCCTGACGCTGGGTCTGGCGAAATTGCAACATCCCATGGAGTTACTACCCATTGTGGGGACCACCGTCAGCACCTGGGCGCTGTTTCGCTGGCACGGTCTGGGGATGCGCTGCATTATCTGGTGTTCCACCGTCTGCTGGGTTGCCCATAACTTCTGGCTGGGTTCCATTGGCGGAACGCTGATAGAAGCGAGTTTTCTGGTGATGAACGGCCTGAATATTATTCGTTTCCGGCGTATGCAGCGCCGGGGTATCGATCCCTTTCGGGTGGAGCGGGCGGTAATAGAACAGGCCTCCGCCAGGGCGGACGGAGGCCGTGCGGGTTAACCCTGCTGTGCGCTGTTCGCCAGTGCGCGCTCTTCCGCCTGACAGGCGGCGGCGGTAAACAGCACGTCGGTGGAAGAATTCAGCGCGGTTTCGCAGGAGTCCTGAAGTACGCCGATAATAAAGCCGACTGCTACCACCTGCATGGCGATATCGTTGGGAATACCAAACATATTACAGGCCAGCGGAATAAGCAGCAGCGAGCCGCCCGCCACCCCTGAAGCGCCGCAGGCGCCCATCGCGGCCACCACGCTCAGCAGCAGGGCGGTAAACAGATCCACTTCAATGCCCAGAGTATGGACCGCCGCCAGGGTCAGCACCGTGATGGTAATCGCCGCACCCGCCATATTAATGGTGGCGCCCAGCGGAATAGAGACCGAATAGGTATCCCTGTCCAGCTTCAGCTTTTCACACATCGACATATTCACCGGAATATTGGCGGCGGAGCTGCGGGTAAAGAAGGCGGTGACGCCGCTTTCGCGCAGGCAGGCGAATACCAGCGGATAAGGATTGCGGCGAATTTTGTACCACACCATCAGCGGGTTGATAACCAGCGCCACAAAGAACATGCAGCCAATCAGCACCACCAGCAGTTGGGCATAGCCCCAGAGTGCGTCAAAACCGGTGCTGGCGATAGTCGAAGCGATAAGACCAAAGATACCGATGGGGGCGAAACGGATTACCGCTCTGACGATGCGGGTTATCGCTTCGGCAAAGTCGTTAATCAGGTTTTTGGTGGTGTCACCGGCATGGCGCAGCATAAAACCTAATGCCACGGCCCAGACCAGAATCCCGATGTAATTGGCGTTAAGCAGGGCGTCGATGGGGTTGGAAACCATGCTCATCAGCAGTCCCTTCAGAACCTCCACAATACCGGAAGGCGGCGTGATATCGGTATTGCCAGTCACCAGATGCAGCGAAGAAGGGAACAGGAAGCTCACTACCACCGCCGTTAGCGCCGCGGCAAAGGTGCCCACCAGATAGAGGATCAGAATCGGGCGGATACTGGTCTTCTGCCCCTGCTTGTGGTTGGCGATAGAGGCCATCACCAGTACCAGCACCAGAACCGGCGCCACGGCCTTCAGGGCGCCAACGAACAGAGTACCGAGTAACCCAGTGGCAAGGGCTGCGGGTTTAGAGAGCCAGGCCAGCAGTATACCCAGTACCAGACCGACCAGAATTTGTTTTACCAGACTGCCCTGCGCCAGTCGCCGGAACAGCCTTCCGGATGCATTTTGTGTAGCCATTATAAACCGTCCTGTGATGTTGAAACGTTACTGCCTTTCCGCGCGTACTTTCCGTACTCTTTGTAATTGTGAAAGGATGTAAAAATGCGTGTTTGCCAGTTCGAGTATAAGGAAATGCGGCAATCCGGAAAGAGGGGAGTGCTAATATTTGTGCGGAATGGCAGATTTTATAACGTCAAACTCACAGCTTATTAATATTTGCTTATTTAATAACCTGGTATGGCAGTGAAAAACGGGGCGCAGGCGCCCCGATTCGATTACTGAAGCTGTTTTTTAGCGTCATTACGCTTGTTCACCCAGGCGTTAATCAGCAGCGTGAGCGCCAGGATACCGCCCACCACGCCCAGTGAGATGGCAATGGGGATGTGATAGAAGTCGACAATCAGCATCTTAATACCGATAAACACCAGAATCACCGCCAGCCCGTACTTGAGCATCGAGAAGCGCTCGGCAACCCCCGCCAGCAGGAAGTACATGGCACGTAGACCCAGAATCGCGAACAGGTTCGAGGTCAGAACGATAAAGGGATCGGTAGTGACGGCGAAGATGGCCGGGATGCTGTCCACCGCGAAGATAACGTCGCTCAGTTCCACCATAATCAGCACCAGCAGCAGCGGCGTGGCAAACAGCACGCCCTTCTTACGCACGAAGAAGTGCTCGCTTTCGATGGTGTCCGTCATACGCAAATGGCTACGCAGCCAGCGCACCAGCGGCTTATCGCCAATGCCGCCTTCGTCGTCCTCTTTGACGATAGCCATCTTAATACCGGTAAACAGCAGGAAAGCGCCGAACAGATAGAGGATCCAGTCGAAGCGAGCGATAAGCCAGCTACCGGTAAAGATCATGATGGTACGCAGCACGATGGCGCCCAGTACACCGTAGATCAATACCCGGCGTTGTAGCGCGGCGGGAACCGAGAAGTAGCTAAACAGCATCAGCCAGACGAAGACATTGTCCACCGCCAGGGCTTTTTCAATCAGATAGCCGGTCAGGAAGGCCAGCGCCTGGGTATCCGCCACTGCGCGCCCTTCGGTGCCAGCCAGATACCACCAGAAGGCGGCGTTAAACAGTAAAGAGAGGGACACCCAGACGACAGACCAGGCGGCCGCCTGCTTCATCGACATCGCATGCGCGCCGCGCTTGCCCTGAAGCAGAAGGTCGATAGCCAGCATGATGGTGACCACGATAGCGAATCCGCCCCATAACAGGGGGGTGCCGACAGTATTCATAGAGAGTTCCTTCAAAAACAAAAACGGCCAACGTCGGAAGACGTTAGCCGCAATTGCTGCGTTGCAGTTACACCTCGCCTTCCGGCAAGGTCTCACTTACAACGCGGACTACACTCTTCATACCTGAGTATAGAAAATTGTCCACATTGCCCGGCGACCGGAAACAAAATGTTTCGTAATGACGATCCACCGGCAATGAAGTTACTCCCCTTTGCGTCGACTACCATAGGCGAGGCTGCAAGCCGGGTCAATATTCTGTTACCGCTTATTTACCCAGCTTTACGTTGAGTGTTGGATATCCACCCCGTCCGCCGGGAACACCACGCCGGTCTGAGCGCGGATTCGGGTCAACTGGCGCGCGGTACTGCGGCTGAGTTGCAGGCCCGGGTGGTTCACTTCGCGTTCTTCCACCAGTCGGGCGAAGACCTCTGCTTCGTACAGCATGGTGTTGATATGCTGGGGTTCCGTCAGATCCTGAGGCGTTCCGCCGCGAGGAATAAAGGTGATGCGCTGTAGTTCTGAAATGCGCTCAATCACCAGCGAGCCCTTTTCCCCCTGAATCTCGCTCGGCAGCGTGGAGTCGCTCACCTTGGAGTGCAGCAGCGTCAGACTGAATTCGCCATAGTCCATCAGCACGCTACCGTGGCCGTCTACGCCGCTTTCCAGCAGCGTGGCATGCGCCTGTAGCGAATGCGGCTCGCCCCACAACGCCAGCGCGGTGGCCAGGCAGTAGTAGCCGATATCCATAATCGAACCATTGGAAAACGCCGGATTAAAGGTATTGGGGTTTTCGCCCGCCAGGTAGCGCGGATAGCGCGAAGAGTACTGACAGTAGTTAAACAGCACCTTCCGCAGCTTACCGACCCGCGGCAGCGCCTGGCGCAGCGCCACAAAATTGGGCAGATACGCGGTCTTGAACGCTTCGAACAGCACGACCTGGTTGTCGCGCGCCAGCTGGATAGCGGCTTTTACTTCCTGGAGGTTCGAAGCCAGCGGCTTTTCGCAAATCACATGCTTGCCGTGGCTGAGCATTAACTGGATCTGCGAAAAATGCAGGGAATTAGGGCTGGCGATATAGACGGCATCGACGGCGTCGCTACGCGCCAGGGTTTCCAGAGAGGTGAACAGCCTGTCGACCGGATAATCCCGGGCGAAGTCGTGGGCGTTCTCCAGGGTTCGTGAATAGACAGCAGTCAGGGTATACAGGCCGCTTTCATGGGCGGCATCGACAAACTGGCGGGTGATCCAGTTAGTCCCTATCACGGCAAGGCGTATCATTTTTGTGGATGTTCTCCGAAGCCTGAATCACGGATAGCGTAGCAGGTTGTTTAGTGAAAACCTGTGCGCTATACCGCTTCCCCATCATATGGTGGGAAAGCGGTAGCCGTATCAGGTGCGATTGACCTGGTTTTTAAGGGCGCCAGCCTGCCATCCGGCCAGATTATCATTGAGGCCCTGAATCAGGTTTTCCACGCTGGCTTCGCTGGCCCAGGCAACGTGGGGAGTGATAATCAGGTTATCCAGATGGGTTTCCAGCAGCGGGCTGCCGCTGCGCGGCGGCTCTTCCGACAGAACATCCAGCGCCGCGCCACCCAGGGTGCCGTCGCGTAGCGCCTGAGCCAGCGCCGCTTCGTCAATCAGCGGACCGCGGGCGCTGTTGATCAGCAGCGCGCCGGGCTTCATGGCGCTAAGGGTGGCGGCATCGAACAGGTGGCGGGTCTGGGGCGTTAACGGACAGTGCAGGCTGATGACGTCGCTTTGGGCCAGCACCTGGTCAAAGGCGGTGTAACCGTCGCGTACCTGAGACGCCTGTTTATGCTCGGCGAACAGTACCTTCATGCCCAGCGCTTCGGCCTTTTGCGCCACGGCACGGCCGGTAGCACCCCGGCCAAAGACGCCTAAGGTAGCGCCCTGCAAATCGCGAATCAGCGGTCCCTGAATACAGAAGTGGGGGGCGCTCTGCCATTCGGCAAAGGAACGGCGGCGGTATTCGATCAGATGACGACGCAGGGCGAAAATGTTGCCGATCACGGTTTCGGCCACGCTGTTGGTGGAATACCCCGGTACGTTACTGACCGCGATGCCTTGCTGGCTACAGGCTTCGATATCCACACAGTCATAACCGGTGGCCGCGACGCAGATATAGCGTAGATCCGGTAGATCTTTCAGCACATCCGCCCGTAGCTGCACCTTATTGGTGATAGCTACGGTTGCGCCGCGCAGCGCATCCGTCAGTTCATCGGGCCCGGTGCTGCCGCGATAAACCCACTCGTCGCACCAGTCGGGTTGAGGGATCGGTAAGGGAAGGGTATCGCCGTCGAGCGTCACGATCTTCATGCTGTCTCCTGGTTTATTGTGTTTGATCTACCCTGAAATCAGGGAACGGGACGATCTCAGCATATAGATCCAGGCTGAGCGGGTAAAAACCAAATTTTGAAGGGGTATTATCCCGCCGCCTGCAGGCCGCGCCAGGTTAGCCACAGACGGGTATCAAACTCCAGTTGATGGTACTGGGGTTCCATATAGCAGCACAGTTGATAGAAGGCCTTGTTGTGCTCTTTTTCTCTCAGGTGGGCCAGTTCATGAACCACAATCATCCGCAGGAAAGGCTCCGGCGCGTTGCGAAACAGGGTGGCGACGCGAATTTCCGCTTTGGCTTTCAGCTTTCCGCCCTGAACCCGGGAAATGGCGCTATGTAGCCCCAGCGCATGTTTCATGACGTGGATTTTATTGTCATACATCACCCGGCTGATGGGCGGCGCGCTGCGCAGGTAGCGGTTCTTGATCTGCTGGACGTAGTCCCAAAGCGCTTTATCGCTGGCGACATCATGATGTTGCGGATAGCGCGCTTGCAGCATGGCGCCCAGTTTGCCCCGATCGAGCAGGGTACTCACCTGCGCCAGTAGCGACTCAGGGTAGCCCTGCAGGTAAGTGAGCTTCGTCATGCTGTCTCCGCTATCGTTATGTGCCGCGTTTCCCGCAAGCGCCGGGTTTTCAGATATACTCTGGCGTTTTGTTTAGGGTGTGGATTTTATCATCCGGAGGGGTCGATGAGCCAGGTGGAACTGGGGGGACAGCAACTGACGTTGCAGCGTCTTCCCGCAACTGATGATGCTTCGCCGCTACAGGCGTGGGAAGCGGCGGATGAATATCTGCTACAGCAGGCAGGGGAGCCGGGCACAGGCCCGCTGTTAATTTTTAATGATGCCTTCGGTGCGCTGGCCTGTGCGCTGGCACAGCACCATCCCGTCTGCGTCAGCGACTCCTTTATGACTCAACAGGCAACGCGCCAGAACTTGCGGCTGAACGGCCTGGATGAATCGACGGTGACGCTGCAGGATAGCCTGGCGCCGCTGCCCCAGGCGCCGTCGCTGGTGGTTATCAAGGTGCCTAAACAACTGGCGCTGCTGGAACACCAGCTACGTGCCCTGCGGGCCGTGGTGACGCCGGAAACCCGGATCATTGCCGCCGCTAAAACGCGCGATATCCATAATTCCACCCTGGCGCTGTTTGAGCGCATCCTGGGGCCGACCAGCACTTCGCTTGCATGGAAAAAGGCGCGCCTGATTCACTGCGCCTGGAGCGCGCCAGCGCTTGATGAAGCGCCACTGACCCACACCTGGGCGCTGGATGGCACGCCCTGGCAGATTCACAACCACGCCAACGTTTTTGCCCGTTCCGGGCTGGATGTCGGCGCCCGTTTCTTTTTGCAGCATCTGCCAGAAAATCAGGAAGGGGAGATGGTGGATCTGGGCTGCGGTAATGGGATTATCGGTATGCAGCTACTGGCGCAGAACCCCAATGCGACGGTCACGTTTGTGGATGAGTCTTATATGGCCGTGGCTTCCGCCGAACTTAACGTTCAGCACAACCTGCCAGAGGCGCGGACCCGCAGCCGCTTTGTGGTCAATAACGCGCTGGCGGGCGGTGAGCCGGAAAGCCTGGACGCGGTGATTTGCAACCCGCCGTTTCATCAGCAGCACGCCATTACCGACTATATCGCCTGGCAGATGTTTCAGGATGCCAGGCGCTGCCTGAAATTCGGCGGCGAGCTGCGCATTGTCGGCAACCGTCACCTTGACTATCACCGCAAGCTGAAAAAGCTGTTTGGTAACTGCGCCGTCGTTGCCAGCAACAAAAAATTTGTGATTCTGCGCGCCGTGAAGCAGCGTAAAAGCAAGGCGCGTTAAATCGTCATCCCCAGTCGGGTGCCCTGTTCGATGGCCCGACGCGCGTCCAGCTCGCGGGCCTCATCACAACCGCCAATCAGATGCACCGGTCGGGGATCCCCGGCCAGTGCCTGCGCCAGGCTACGTTCCGGCTCCTGACCGGCGCAGACAACCACATTATCCACCGCCAGCGTGCGCAGTCCCTGCGGGGTATCAATGTGCAGCCCCGCGTCATCAACTCCCAGATAGGCCACGCCGGACAGCATCTCCACGCCGCAGGTTTTCAGCGTCAGTCGGTGGATCCAGCCGGTGGTTTTACCAAGTTTTGCGCCCGGCTGACCGGGGGAGCGCTGGAGCATCACAATCTGGCGCGGGCTGGGGTGTGGCCGGGCGCCTGCCGGCAGCAGGCCGCCAGGATGATGGAGATCGGTGTCGATCCCCCATTCGCTGCAAAAGGCGGGAATGCTTTGCGGAGTCGCACTCTGACTGAGCCAGAGCGCGGTATCCACGCCAATACCGCCGCAGCCGATAATCGCCACCCGCTTGCCTACCGGTTTTTTATCGCGCAGCACCTCCAGATAGCTGAGCACCTTCTGGTGCCCGATGCCGGGAATATCGGGCGTTCTGGGGCGGATGCCGCAGGCCAGTACGATCTCATCGAAGCCCTTAAGATCTTCAGGATCTGCGCGCTGGCCCAGACACAGCCGAATATCCAGATGATGGAGGCGGTTGTGGAAATAGCGCAGCGTTTCGTTGAATTCCGACTTACCCGGAATCTGGCGGGCGAGAGTAAATTGACCGCCGGGCTCCATCGCTGCGTCGAACAGCGTCACCCGATGGCCGCGCTGAGCGGCATTGATAGCAAAAGCCAGCCCGGCCGGACCTGCGCCCACCACGGCCAGATTTTTGATGGTAGCCAGCGGCGCGGGTGTCAGCAGAGTTTCGTGGCAGGCGACCGGGTTGACCAGGCAGGAGCTCACCTGACCTGCGAACACCTGATCCAGGCAGGCCTGATTACAGCCGATACAGGTGTTAATATCCGCCTCCTGCCCGGCCTGTGCCTTGCTGATCAGAGCCGGATCCGCCAGGAAGGGACGCGCCATGGAGATCATATCGGCGTCACCGGCGGCAAGGATCGCCTCGGCCACGCCGGGATCGTTAATGCGGTTGGTGGCGATGGTGGGCAGGTTCACCTGTTCTTTCAGGCGACGGGTCGCCCAGGCAAAGGCACCGCGCGGCACCGAGGCGGCAATGGTGGGGATACGTGCTTCATGCCAGCCGATGCCGCTGTTAATGAGCGTGATACCTGCGGCTTCCAGGCGGCGGGCCAGCGTCAGGGACTCTTCAAAGGTACTGCCGCCTTCCACCAGATCCAGCAGCGACAGGCGCCAGATAATAATAAAATCATCCCCTACGCTGGCGCGTACCGCACGCACCACTTCCGTGGCGAAGCGCATCCGACGTTCGGCGTCACCGCCCCACTCATCGCTACGCTGATTGGTACGGGCTGCCAGGAACTGATTAATCAGATAGCCCTCTGAGCCCATAATTTCCACGCCGTCGTAGCCCGCTTCCCTGGCTAGCATGGCGCAGCGGGCGAAGTCGTCAATAAGCTGGCGAATTTCCCGGGGTGTCAGGGCGTGGGGGGTAAAGCGGTTGATGGGGGCGCGCAGGGCAGAAGGCGCCACCGGATGAGGCTGATAGCTGTAGCGCCCGGTATGCAGAATCTGCAACGCGATGCGCCCATCGTGCTGGTGAACGGCCCGAGTGATGGTCCTGTGGGGGGGCAGTTGGCTACTGGCGTTGAGAAGCGCGCCGCCTGGCATTGTGACGCCGCTGGGGTCGGGGGCGATACCGCCGGTTACAATCAGCCCCACGCCGTGGCGCGCCCGTTCGGCATAGAAAGCGGCAAGGCGTTCGGCGCCGTCCGGGCGCTCTTCCAGCCCGGTGTGCATTGAACCCATCAAAACCCGGTTCTTTAATGTGATAAAGCCCAAATCCAGCGGCGTGAACAGTGTGGGATAGCGCATAATTGATTCCGGTGCGAACAATTTATGTGGTCGGATGAGTTAAGGATAATCCGCCGTTGGCGATCGAGCCTGTTGGTGATGAAGGATTGTGACGGAATTCACGCAGGGCGCATGCTGTAAGGGGTGAACACCATATCGACGCTTAAAATACGCGAATATTTCATTCTTTGTCCGAGAAAACAAATGTAATTATTTGTCTGTAAGTAATCTTATTTGGTAAGTCTTATCTTATTACGGGATCATGGGGTGCTTTCCTGTGTTTGTTATTTCATGAGTTTATTCCTATATTCATTTTCGCCGACAGGCGTTGTCCTGGTGTAAATAGATATGATGGATGTGACCCATGGTAAATGGATGTAAGCCCAATACGAATATCAATGAAATCGATCGGGCTCTGGGCGAGTTGAATCTGGCGATTAAAAATCACTATGAGTGGGCCGGAAAGCTGCTGCGCCTGGAGCTGCTGGGCGGTGAACCTGATGACGATCTGATCCATATTGAGTCCCACAAGCGCTGCCATTTTAGTTACTGGCTGGCTGCGCAGGCGGAAATGGACGATTTACAGGTTGAACTTATTAGTGAAATTAATCGATGGCACGAGATTGTCCATCACCAGGCGCGCTTGTTAATTAATGCGATTATTGCCTCGACGGTGACGAGTGAACTGCTGGATGATTATTTAAAGGCTCAGCAGGAATTTATTCAGGCGATCGATAGCTATAAGGTCTATTTATTTTCATTAAGAAATTTGCACGACACCCTAACGGGATTACCGCTGCGTCAGATGTTATACAGCGACTTCGCCCTACGTCGCCAGCGCTGTCGGCGTGAGGATAAACAGCTGTGGCTGCTGATGATGGATATCGACCGTTTTAAGCGCATTAATGATACCTGGGGCCATAATGCCGGTGATGAGGTACTGCGCAGCGTGGCGCTGACTCTGAAGGCGGGAACCCGCCGCAAAGAGGGCATTTATCGCTTTGGCGGTGAGGAGTTTGTGATGCTGCTGGAAGCCGATAACGAGCGGGAAGCGGCCCGGGCCGGTGCCCGTATCTGTCGCTATCTGGAGCAGCGCCCCATTAAGCGCAATGGCGAAGAAATTCAGGTGACGGTCACCGGCGGCCTGACGCCGATTCTGGAAGATGAAAGCCTGCACGAAGCCATTGGCCGCGCCGATAAGGCGATGTATTTCGGCAAAACCGCCGGCCGCAATCGCTGTATTGTGACCGGCCCGAAAGGCGAGTTCATCAATGTGAGCTAGCCGGGGTTACTCAAGCTGGGCTATCTCCTGCGCCGCCCGGTCAATCACAGCGACGATGCGCTTTAGTCGCGCTTCGTCGCACTCACCCTGATTGACCTGCAGATCGAGCACCGCCTTAAAATTTTCCAGCGCCCGCTTCATCTGCGGGTTTTTGCGCAACTGATGGCCCACGGCCCGCGCTTTCAGACGCTGGTGGATATGGGTCAGATGTTCCCGATTCTCTGCAAGCCAGGTTTCTCCCTCAGGGGTAATGGCAATTCGCTTACGGCCGCCTTCCTCTTCGCTGATGCTGATGAACTGCTGCTGGGCCAGCAGATCGAGAGTGGGATAAATAACCCCCGGGCTTGGCGCATAGTGGCCGCCGGTCAGCCCTTCAATGGCTTTAATTAGCTCGTAACCATGGCTGGCGCCGTGGGTCAGGATGTCGAGGATGACCAGGCGCAGTTCGCCGTGGCCGAAGAAGCGCGGGCGCTTGCCGTGTCGGCCTCCGCGCCCGTGACGGGAGGCTTCATGGCTCAGTTCACTGGCAACGGAGCCCCAGGGATTATCGCTGTCTCGCATGATGTGATGTCCTGTTTTATAGATATATCTATTTATATCTAAATATAATCTATATGCAATGAAGTATGCGGGATTTTATGTTAATTCTTTGATAATAAATAAATTAAATGTACTTCTCAACGAGAGTTCTGCCGTCTGAATGGCTATATCAAAAAAAGGTTGCATTTAACGCAATCAGGAATCATTATCACTTACACTGAAGTTTAGATATATCTAATGGATGCGGGCGCCAGTGAGCATGCCTGCACAAGAGTCCTTTTACGGTTGAAGAGAGAAACGATGGCTGAACAGAAAAACGAGAATCTTCCGCGTCGGGTACGTAACGAACTACGGTTCCGCGCCCTGACGGTACTGCGTAGTGAAACCATCGCCCCGGGTTTCCGGCGCGTGGTGGTGGGTGGCCCGGAGCTGGAAGGCTTTGTCTCACAAGGGTTTGATGATCATATCAAACTCTTTTTCCCCACCGATCCCGCCACCTTTACCGCGCCCCAGGCCACGGATGAAGGGATTATCTGGAGCAGCGATGAACGCCCGCCGTCGCGCGACTACACCCCGCTGTATGACGTGCAGCGCCACGAACTGGCGCTCGATTTCTTTATTCACGACGGCGGCGTCGCCAGCGACTGGGCGCAACGAGTGCAACCGGGCGATACGCTGTTCGCCGGCGGCCCGCGCGGTTCGCTGATTGTTCCCGAAAACTACGGCTGGCAGCTTTATGTCTGTGATGAAACCGGAATGCCGGCGCTGCGCCGCCGTCTGGAAGCGCTAAGCCGTCTGGCCAGCGGGGTAAAGGTGACGGCCATCGTTGCTATTCGCGATCCGGCCAGCAAAGCCTATCTGGCGCATCTGTCCGACTTTGATATTGAATGGGTCGCGGCCGACGATGAGCAGGCCATTGCTCGTCGCCTGGAAACTCTGGAGATACCTGCGGATGACTACTTCCTGTGGGTAACCGGGGAAGGCAAGGTCGTAAAGCGCCTGAGCAGCCGCTTCGAAACGCCGGAAGTTGACGCCCGGCGCCTGCGCGCCGTGGCGTACTGGCACGAGAAAGAGACCTGATACTCAGCAGCGCCGTCTGCGGGCGGCGCTGCTGGCAGTATTTTTTGCTATTCAGTATCGACTTTAAATCGGCAAACGGATTATAGGTTGCGGCGCCGACATCCTGCTGCGTATCTTCCCCCGCCACCACGCTGGTACCGTACTGGTCCGCTTCGGTGTACTTCGAATGTTCATGGTCATGGCAGTACAGATACAATCATTCCCAGTTGCTGCCATCTTCCGGGTTGTTGGTATGGTAGTGATCGATATGGTGAACCGTGAGTTCGCGCAGGTTGGAATAGACAAACTCCCGCGCGCAGCGTCCGCATCCTCACGGATAGATTTTTAGTGCTTTCTCGCGATAGCCGCTTTCCAGCCGCGCGTAGTTTTTGGGGATCAGTGCCATTTGTCGGGGTTATCCGTTATCTGCAGATAATTTTACGATAGTGCCTCTAATCTATCGTTAATGGAACAGAAAGAGAACGGGGATAAGCTCAGCGTACTGATTTTAGCCGTCATTATCAGCGTCAGGCAGGCATGACTCACTGCCAGGGGAAAGTTGCGCTGATGATCATTAGGGGCGGAACCGTAGAAATTTCCGTAGCCCGTATCAGGCAAAACCAAGAGTGTGCCGGAAGCCACCAGGCATTGCTGCTAAGCTGATCTGAGGATAAACAAAACTATATTTAAGCTTTAAACCTGTCCAGTATGAGCGTATTGTGGTGCTATATCCATTTAAATTGTGTGTGTTTGATGTTTAAATTCAACGATCAGAGGAACTAGTTATGGATATTAGCAAGCTGCTTCTGGATTTTAGAATAACATCACATTGCAATCTCGGATGTGATCTGTGTTTTCGTAACCCTGGTATCAAAGATTCTTCTCTCTCCAGTGCCCTTAATGTTATTAACCGTATGTATAGAATGGGTTTCCGCCGTATAGGTTTTACTGGTGGTGAACCGACATCCAGAGCAGATTATATTAATCTGATTGAATATGCGAAACAGATGGGGTTTATGACCTATCTCTCCACAGTTGGACACCGCTTCATAATGGATCACGAGAGGTTAAATCAGGTTCTGGATTGGGTAGGAATGCCAATTGATGGTATTGACAGGCATGTAAACACAGATATTCGTAGTGATAAAATGAGTAACCAGCACAGAGTTATCAAAAATATACTAACATGGCTTCCGGATAATAATAACCGTATTAATATAAAACTCACTACAGTGGTTTCTCAATCAAATGCTAATCTGCTGAGCGATATTGTTAGTTGGGTTGAAAATCTTCCCTATAAGATCCATGCGTGGCGGTTTTATCAATTCTGCCCACTAGGGTTGGGAAAGAAAAAAGAGATAAATTAGAAATTAATACAGATGTGTTTATATCTAAAATGGATATGCTGAAAAAACAACATCCCGGCATGCCCATCAGCTGGGCAACCTTCGAAGAAAGGGACAAAGCCAATGTTGTTATGGAGCCAAATTGTGACATCATTATTCCTGATGGTGAAAACTATACTCTGTTGGGTAATATGTTAACAGACGCACCTGACAAAATTGTAAAAGCCATTTTTGGAAATAATGAAATCATGAGAAAATGTGAAAACAATAGGTTCTGGCTGGAGGAACGGGAGTTCATCTCATGAGATATAACTATCTTTATATGGATCCATGGTCGGCAGATAAAAAAGAGTGTTATGAGGTACGACCTCCTCTTTATATATGCCTTTCCGGAAACTCAGGGGTAGGTAAAAGTACCCTCCTAAAACGATTGTCTTCACGTTTGTTTAAGGAAGATTCGTATACTGTCGCTATAGATGAAAAAAGTGTTCATCATTCTCTTTTGCCTTATTTATTCGATGGCACAAGCAATTATGGTTATCTTATTCAGCTCAACTTTATGATACAGCGTGCACTTATTATTAAATCCTGGCTGGATAAAGGGTTTAATCTGATAATGGAACGTTCTCATCTTGAAGATTATATTTTTATAAACTTCATGTTCAAAGCTGAATATATTAGCAAAATGCAGTATGATACTTACACTAACCTTTGGAAAAGAATCAACGAATTGCTAACCGAACCTGATGTTATAGTTTTTATAGATTACCCTGTAGATCATTCACTCGCCCATCTCCATGATGACGAAATGCATGGTATCCGACCTCAGGAATTTCCTGATGAGGATATGAAACTTAAATGGATAAAAGGTTGGTATTCGGAATACCGGCATTTTGTTGATAACCTTCCGGAACATCTTCGTCAACGGGTGATGATTTGCCATCATCCTGATGAGATTGATACCTTTTCTGATATGATATTTCAGAAAGCAATGTTATTAAGGAGATAAAATGCGCCAGAGAATGATCGTGTGCCCTGTTATACAAAATGACGGTGAGTTTCTGCTCTGTAAAATGGCTTCTGATCGTGGCGTTTTCCCTGGACAGTGGGCTCTACCTGGTGGAGGAATGGAACCCGGGGAGACGATGGAAACATCCCTCAGACGCGAAATTATGGAAGAGTTAGGTGATAAACTGCTTATCACCGATATTAAGCCGTGGGCTTTTCGTGACGACATCCGTACTAAAACGTATCCAGATGGTACAACCGAAGATATTTATATGATTTATCTTATTTTCGATTGTGTTAGTGCTAATCGAGATATTACATTTAACGAAGAATTTCAGGAGATTATATGGGTGTCTCCTGAAACTATAAAAAGCATGGATTTAAATGAAGCAACCAGGGTCACTTTTACCCAAAAAGGGATCATTTAATTTAATGGGTTATCCCCGGTTTTAAGGCCGGGGATAATATTTGTTTGATAATGATGCATCATCTTGATACGGGAAAGTGTCTGGTAAACACTCGACCGTGCGACTGAAAATAACTCAGCGAGATCGCTGATTGAGTACCACCCGGCTTGATGTATCCGGCACAGATCTTTCTGTTATTTATCAGACAGTTTTGGTTATTTACCCAACGTTTCCCCTTTGCATGCGAAATTGCCATACCCTCCCGGGTACGAAGGCGTATCAGATAGCCCTTGAATTCAGCAAAGGTCGTAGCTTCTATCCCGACGGATGACTACTTCCTGTGGGTAACCGGGGAAGGTAAAGCCGTGAAGCGCCTGAGCAGCCGCTTCGAGACGCCGGAGTTTGACGCCCGGCGCCTGCGCGCCGTGGAGTACTGGCACGAGAAAGAAGTCTGATAACAAACCGCGCTGCTGGCCGTCGGCGCGGTTCAGGTTTCCAGGCTGTCCGCCAGGCGCTGCCAGCAGAACGGCTCCAGTGATGCATAGTCCAGTTGAGCATGGGCCATCGCCTCCACCAGCGCTAACTGTATGGCGGCGCTGGCCATGCTCATCTCGCCGGTCATACCGCCATCCTGCAGCATTTTCACCACTTCCTGCATTTCTGCGGCCCGGCGACGGCCGTGTTCGGCAACCCGGCTAATCAGATAATCCGGCAGGGTATCGTTCCAGCCCAAAGATGGAAAACTGGCATGTAGCGAGGCTAACACCTCTTGTTCCACGCCATATTTTCGTGCCCCGCGCAGGCATTCGGTGGTCAGCGCTTCCAGCCCTTTGATCATGACGCTGCGGCACATCTTAATGGCAGAAACCTTACCCACCGCTTCACCACCGTAGCGGATATTCAGCCCCATACCCTTTAGCCGCTCGCACAGTGCATCCGCGCCCTGGCCCCCCGCCAGCATGGGGGTAGCCAGCAGCGACGGCGGTACCGGTGCCATTACGGCAACATCGATATAGGTGGCGTGCTGAAAAGCCAGGGCGGCGCTGCGTTTGGTGTTGGGGGCGACTGAGTTAAGATCGAGAAAGCATTGACCGTGGCTCAGCAGCGACGCAGCTTCCTGTGCGACCTCCAGTGCCGCATCGGCGGTAACGGTTGAGAAGATAAGTTCTGCATCTGATAGCGCTTGCGCCAAAGAATCCGCAGCCTGAACGCCGGCCCGCCGGGCTCTGGCCTGCATGACCGTACGCTGTTCGCCTGTCAGTTTGCAGTCCCAGATGCTGATGCGATGCCGGGCAGCCAGCTCTTCAGCCAGAATCCCGCCCGCTTCGCCGAAACCAATAAAGGCTATCCGTGTCATAAAACCTCCTTCACGGGCCAGAGCGCGCCCGGAATGGCGACATAACCGGCAAACAGCAGCCGGGCGCTGCGCGGCAGGGCGCAGCCTGCCAGTTCGCCCTGTTGGTTGCGGCGTATCACTACGCTGAACTCTCCGCTGGGGTGCTCTACGCTGATGTGCTGGTCGCCTTCGGTTGGGATATCCCCCCGATATAACCCCTGGGCTACGGAGCCAGGCACCAGGCAGGCGCTGGCAATACTTACGGCGCCAAAAACGCCTACGGAAGCATGGCAACGATGGGGGATAAAGGTACGGCTACAGATTGTGCCGCCGTGGGTCGGCTCAGCCAGTAGCGTCATTTTTGGCACGCTGCGTTCAGCGACGTCACCAAGCCCCATGCGTGGCCCCGCCTGCAAACGAATGGACTCCAGCCGTTGCTTTAGCTCTTCATCGGCGTCCAGTTCGCTGCGGCTTTCATAGCCGGTACGTCCGAGATCCGCCGCTCGTACCAGAACCACCGGCATTCCGTTATCAATACAGGTTACCGCCACGTCATCGAAGCGATCGCTGGCATTGCTGGTGGGCAGCAGGGCACCGCAGCTTGAACCGGCGACGTCCGGAAAGTCGAGCAGGATCTCGCTGGCGCTGCCGGGAACGCCGTCGATGTGGAGACTGCCTGCGTACTCGACCTCATCACCGCGACAGGGCACGCTGGCAACGGCGGTCTGACCGGTATTTTCCATATAGATGCGCACCCGGGTTAAGGGGGGCGTTGTTGGCAGCAGGCCACACTCAATGGCGAAAGGGGCGACGGCGGCCAGAATATTGCCGCAGTTCTGACCGTAGTCGACGACAGCCCGATCGACGCTCACCTGCGCAAACAGATAGTCGACATCGGCATCCGCTCTGGCGGAGCGGCGAATAATGGCAACCTTGCTGGTCAGCGGATCGGCGCCGCCGATGCCGTCTATCTGGCGAGGATCCGGTGAACCCATAGCCGCCAGCAGTACCCGATCGCGCAGCGTTGGATCATCCGGGAGATCGTCTGCCAGAAAGCAGGCGGCCTTCGAGGTGCCGCCCCGCATCAGCAGACAAGGAATTTTACGCTGCGCCATCGTCATCCTCCGCCTGCTGCGGCGTGTCGTAATAACTCAGCCCCTTTTCCGCCAGCCGGGGGCGCATATTGTAAATATCCAGCCCCAGTTCACCGTTGCGCATCCGTTCGCGCTTCATGGTTTCGTTCTCTTCCCGTGCCAGTGCCCGGCGAAGTACCTCTGCCTGTTCGGCGTGAGGGACCACGGCCACGCCATCGTCGTCGGCAACAATGATATCCCCGGGGGTGACCAACTGACCGCCGCAGACGATGGGGACGTTAACCGAACCCAGGGTTTCTTTTACGGTCCCCTGGGCAAAGACGGTACGCGACCAGACGGCAAAGCCCATTTCACGCAGGGTCTGAGAGTCGCGAATGCCAATGTCGCCCACCAGGCCAATAACGCCGCGAGCCTGAAGTGAGGTGGCGAGCAGGTCGCCGAAGAAGCCATCGCCGCAGGGTGAAGTCGGGGAGACCACCAGAATATCGCCGGGGCGGCACTGTTCCACCGCCACGTGGAACATCCAGTTGTCTCCGGGGGCGACCAGTACGGTCACCGCGTTACCGGCCACGGCCTTTCCCTGTTGAACAGGGCGAATGGCATGGTGCATCAGCCCCTGGCGCTGCCAGGCTTCGTGAACCGTGGCGACCCCCAGTCCGGCAAACTGCTTTAGAGTGGCGGGTTCACTGCGCGGAAGGGTACGGATCACCACCCCTTTTTTGTTAATCAGGCTCATGACAGATTCTCCGTGACGCGTGGAAAGATGCTCTGGAGCCCCTCGGCATGGGTAATGTTGCGGGCTTCGGTAATACCGATATTGCGTTTGGCCTGTACGCCACGCTGCAGCGCCACCCGGGTGTAATACTCCCAGAGGTGCTCCTGGCCCTGCATACACTGGATCGCCTGATATTTTTTATCCCAGACGCTGGTGATATCCAGCAGTACGTCCGGTTTCCAGTTGCACTGTTCAGGCTGATGAGGTTCGAAGCAGTAGACAGGCGGCGCTGCCACCACTTTTTCGCCGGGCCGATAGCCTTCGGCCTGGGCGATGATGCGTGCCTCCTGGGCGAGATTAGATGCCAGGGGATGATCGTAGTTGTAGGGATCCTGCATTGAATGGGTCAGAACAAAATGGGGCTGGATACGGCGATAGACATCCGCCAGCCGGAACAGGTTCTCTTTATCGGCCCGCAGCGGATAGTCTCCCATATCGAAAAACTCAATGTCGGCGCCGAGGATTTCAGCGGCGGCCTGGGCTTCTTCCCGGCGTTTCGCTTTCACCTTCTCTTCGGTCATTTCCCCCAGTCGCCACAACTTTGCCGACTCGCCGCGTTCGCCAAATGACAGACAGACGATATGTACCTGGTAACCCTGGCTGGCATGTAGCGCAATAGCGCCGCCGGCACGCCAGACAAAGTCCGCTGAATGGGCGCTGACCACCAGCGCGCTTTTTTGAGTAATCGAATGGCTCATGGCTGAAACTCCCTCTGTGATTTGATGAAAAGCTTGTCATTGGGAGCTGGGGCGTGGGTAATCATTTTATTTGCGCCGGTTATGATTTTTATTTATGTTCGTGAAAAATGCACGCCGGGTTCTGGAGAGCAGTGTGGAATCGTTTCTTGATTTTAATATCATAAATATCATGCAGATACGTGCATTCTGCCAGGTGGTGAAATGGGGTTCTGTCTCTCGGGCAGCTAATGATTTATTTCGTACCCAGTCGGCAGTGACCCGTGCCATTCGCGATCTGGAGCAGAGCATGGAAGTGACGCTGTTCGAACGTCATTTCAGCGGTATGATCCTGACCGATTATGGTCGGGCTATTCTGCCCCGCGCCCGGCGTGCTATTGAAGAGTTACAGGCCATTCCGGCCATACTGGAACGGCTGAAGCCCGCGGCAAGCCCGGGACGGGAATATGTGGAGCCGGTATGGTTGTTTAACGCCCGGCGTCTGCAAATTTTCCTGATGCTGTGGAGCGTAAATCATACCCAGAGCGTGGCCAGGCTACTGAACATTACCCAACCCGCGGTCAGCGCTGCGCTGAAGATGCTGGAAAAAGGCAGCGGCTTTACGCTATTTCGCCGCACCCCGGAAGGGGTGATGCCCACGCCAGCCGCGCAGGCTATCTATCCGGGCATTAGCCGGGCCCTGAATGAACTGCGGCTTATCGCGGCCGATATCTCGGCCCGACGCGGTATTCTGGAAGGCGAGGTAAGAATCGGCGCGTTACCCCTGAGCCGCACCCGCCTGTTGCCCGGCGCCGTCAGTCAGTTTTTGCGTGACTATCCGACCATTCGGGTGATGACCAATGAGAGCCCCTTCGATGCGCTGGTATCGGAGATGCGTGCCGGGAATATCGATTTTATTATCGGCGCTCTGCGCGACTGTGAAGGAACCGATCTTAGCGTTGAACCGCTGTTTGAAGAGGAGATGCTGGTCCTGGCACGTGTCGGTCACCCTTTGCAGCACCAGCCTGTTACTCCTGAAGCTCTGACCCGGGCCCGGTGGGTGTTGCCAAGGGCGATGACGCCAGCTCGCCAATTACTGGAAGCGGCTTTCCGGGAGATGGGATTACCAGCGCCGCAGCCCAGAGTGGAGACTGGCGATTTGGCCATGGTACGCGGTCTGCTGCTGGATTCCGATATGCTGGCGGCGGTGTCAGCCAGTCAGCTGGCCGTAGAGATTGAAAGCGGCGTACTGGCGCCGCTACCGCTGACGCTTTCCGGTACTCGTCGCGCGATTGGTCTGACATTCCGGATCGGAGCATTGCCATCTCCTGCTGCGGCAGCGCTGCTGGAAGCTATTCGTCAGGTGGCCCATTCACAGTGAAAATAAATCATTAATAAATTTTCTGGATATTCCCGAATCTTATCAGGTGTATTTTGGGGAAATTCTCATAAATGAATTAAATAATCACGTAATTTCAGTGCGTTGTGTTTGTTTTGTTATTTTTATGTTTTTTCTGGTTTGCCGGTTAACTCATTATTTTCTAAAGTTTTGTTTATATTTCTACTGTCTGAATAGTTATTTTTATGGATTGGTTTCTTATTATTTGTGCAGCAGAAATAGTCGTCTGGTTGTTTATTTTTAATAGCCACTGAATCAGTGTGGGATATTTCATGTGGATGTGCTGAAGGAATCCGCGCTGGTTATTGTTGGCCTTTTTATTAATTATCTCAAAGAGAGACATATTATGACTGATAACGTGCTGTGGTCTGGAAAAGTGGATGCTAAGGCAGAGCAGGGCGTCAATACCGGTAAGACGCTGAAGGCGGGCGATATTATCACCATTACTGCCAGTGGTTGGATCAAGCTTGGTAAGGAAGACTATACCCTGGCGGCGCCTCAGGGCGCGATTCCCCGCGATGGTAGCCTGACCGCGTCTAAACATGTGGTACTGAAGGCGAAAATTGGTTCAACCGAACAGCCGGTTGGCAATAGCCTGTATCGCTGGACCGTGCCGACGGATGGCGAGCTGGTGCTGGTCGTGGTTGACGGCGCAGGGAAATATACCGATAACAGCGGCAGCTTCGATGCAGTGGTTTATCAGGAAGTCAGTAATGCCAAAAAAGGTGAGTGGAAAGGCCGGGTTGATGCGACCAACAGCAACTGGACCAAAACCGGTGTGACCGTAAATAAAGGCGATAAAATTTCGGTTGCCGCGTCGGGTATTGCGCAATATGACCGCAATGGACGCAGCTTTGGCCCTGATGGCGACAGCCAGCATCCCTCCGCGCAGCAGCGGGATCCCAACTTCGTCTGCCCGGATGCTATCGCGGGAACGTTGATTATTCAGGTCGGCAGCCAGAGTTACGGCATCGGCAGCGGTGAGTTCGACTGGCCGGCGCCTGAAAGCGGTGAAATTGCCTTTATCTTTAACGATATTAATCCGGCCACCGAATATCAGAACAACACTGGCGGCTATGACGTTAAATTAATTGTGAAAGGCTAATTTTCCGCTGTGGTATGCGGATCATCGCGATCCGCATACCTTCTTCTGTTACTTATCCCCGGCTACGGAATAGAGTACCTGCTGGTTGCGGGTCTTCTGAAATTCTTCCAGCGACTGCCCACGCATGGCGGCGTAGATGTGCAGATTCGAAACGCCAACCACCGCCCCCAGTTTCTCCAGCAGGAAAAAACTGGCACCGTAGTGAATCAGCCCGCGCCAGTCGAGGCGATTCAGAAGCTCCTGCTCCTGCGGCGATAGCTGTGCTTCATGATACAGAGCATGAGGCTCTTTCTGAAAACGGTCGCGCCATGCCGGATCGGTAAGCTGGTGCAGGAAGCTATTCAGGCGAATGGCATTGAGACTGCGCTGTTGAGTAAAGGGCATGGTGCCTTCCAGCTTCTCCACCCCGGCCAACTGGCGGGCCATCTGTTCGCGATGGCGGCTTAGCGTATCTACTGGCGGCGTGCGGGCCTGGTTTTCCAGAATCAGGGTGGCGATACCGGTCATGGAAGGCAGATAGTAGTCACGCCATTTTTCGCTAACGTTGGCGGAAAGCGCACCGCGCATAATCAGCCACATGATCACCTCAGATCCTTCCATTCCGCCCAGTTCGGCATATTCCGCGATAGTCATTTCAGCCAGTTTTTCGGGATCGTTGACCAGCAGATCCATAAACTGCGCGTCCCATTCGGGATTGTTAAAGCCGCAGCGTTCGCCGTGTACCTGATGCGACAGTCCACCGGTGGCGACGACGGCCACACTGATATCTTCGGGATAACTTTCAATGGCCCGGCGCAGCGCCTGGCCCAGCTTATAGCAGCGACGGGCGCTGGGAATGGGAAACTGCAGTACGCCTACCTGGAGCGGAATCACCTTTGTCGGCCAGCCCTGTTCCCAGGGCATCAGGGCCGACAATGGCGAAAACAGGCCGTGGTCGAGCTTCTTATTCATAAAAAAGGACATATCAAATTCGTCGCTCATCAGGCTGGTGCCGATATGTCTTGAGAGTGCCGGATCGCCCTGTACGGGCGGTAGATGACGCGGCCCGCCGCCTTCATCCGCCACGCCATATTCGCTGTCGATACCCAGCGAAAAGGCGGAGTAGTGATCGAAGAAGAACGAAGTGACATGGTCGTTAAAGATGTAGACCAGCGCGTCTGGTTTTTTCTCGTCAAGCCAGCGCTGCATGGGCTCGAAGCTTTTAAAAATCGGAGCCCAGGCCGCCTCTTCCTGCTTGTTGTGATCGACAGCGAAGCCGATCGTCGGCGTGTGGGATACGGCGATTCCGCCAATGATTCGGGCCATAGTCTTACTCCAGTTATCGGTGATTAATGTGTTGCGAAAGGGCGCAAGCGCCTGTCATAGCGGCGGGGCTGGCATTACCGGAGGAGGGGCGCATACGGTGCAGTAAAATAGCGAGTGCCGCCAGCAGCGCCGGAATCGCCAGTACGCTAAAGATGGCGCCCTGACCCGGTGCCAGCGCCAGAATGACGCCTCCCAGCGATGAACTGAGAATGGCGCCGCTGCGGCCAATGCCATGCATCCAGCTAACTCCGGTGGCGCGTATTTCCGTCTGATAAAAAGCCGGTGAATAGGCTTGCAGACCGTTCTGGGCGCCGTTAATACACATGCCGCTTATAAAAATCAGCGCTGACAGCATCACGGCGCCGAAATCCATCAATCCCTGAGTGAACAGGCACAGGCAGCCCAGCAGGTAAGTGGCCGCAATCACTGAGCGGGCCTGCATTTTATCCATCAACAGGCCGACGATGATTCCACCCAGCGGGCCGCCGAGCTGGAACAGTCCGGTAATCATGGCTGCCTGCTGAAGCGAAAGTCCGCCAGAGCGCAGAATTGTGGGCAGCCAGCCGTTGAGCAGGTAAATAACGAACAGCCCCATAAAGTAGGTCAGCCATAGGGCCAGGGTGCCACGGGCGTAGCCATCCCGGAACAGCCCGGAAACTTTACTGCCGCTCTTCAGAAGAGGGGCCTCCAGCCGGAAGCGGGTCTGCGGCGTAAAAGCGCCGCCCATACGATTCAGGGTTGCGGCAATTCGCGCCCCGGAAATGTTGCGCGCCACCATGCTCATGGCGGATTCCGGAAGGCGCCACAACAGAATGGGTAGCAGCACCAGCGGCACTGCGCCGCCGAAAATCAGCGCCGAATGCCAGCTATAGTGGGAAAGGAGCCAGGCGGCAATAAAGCCACCCAGCCCGGAACCCACGTTAAAGCCGCTGTACATCAGGGTAATCATCAGCCCGCGGCGGCGGGCGGGCATATATTCGGCTACCAGAGTGACGCAGTTGGGCATGACTGCCCCAAGCCCCAGTCCGGTCAGAAAACGTAGCAGCGCCAGTTGGGTCGGGTTTTGGGCTGCGGCACAGGCCAGGCTGAAGAGGGCGAACAGCAGCACACAGCCCAGCAGTACTCGCTTACGGCCAAAACGATCGGAAAGTGGGCCAGCGACCAGAGCGCCGATAGCCACGCCGAACATGGCGGCGCCGAGAATGGGGCCCAGGGCAGCACGCGACAGGCCCCAGTCCTCAATCAGGGCCGGAGCGACAAAGCCCATCACCGCGGCGTCGTAGCCATCCAGGGTAATAATCAGAAAACAGAGCGCCACGACGCCCCACTGAAAGGGAGCGATAGGGCGACTGTCTATCCAGGCCTTCACATCGACAGGAATGTTATGACTCATAGGGTATGCATCCTTAAGCGGAAGTCTGATGTTGTGCTGGTTCCAACTTAAGGCAGCCGGAGGCGCGGTGTCCGGCAAAAAACATTTTTACCCCTATGAGTTATTTTTAATCTGTGAAGCAAATAACAAAGCGTTGTGGAAATATTTAGGCTCTAAGGGCGGGTAAGTAAGGAGATGTTATGCATTCAGGATGGTGGGGGTATGCATCTTGTTTATGGCAGGTGAAGCCTGCCATAAACACGCGGTTAACTGACAACCAGGACGTACCAAAGCCAGGAAAAAGGCATTACCAGGAACAGTCCGGGCAGCATATTGGCGACCGGGAACAGCTTGATATTACAAATACGCAGGCCGGTAGCGACCATGATCAATCCCCCGGCACAGGAGAAGTCTGCCATCATATCCGGCGTGGTCATGGGCATAATATAGTTAGCCAACATCGCTAACGCGACCTGAATGACAACCAGCGGAATACCGACGGTCGCGACTGAATAGCCGAGCATGGTGGCGAAGATCGCGGCGGTAAACAGGTCCAGTACGGTTTTGATATACAGGATAGATGGATCGCCGGTCATACCTTCATGCATCGCACCGAAGATGCCGGTACCGCTGGCGCAGAACAAGACCAGAATCGCGACAAATTTCTCGGTGAACTCTTCATGACTGAGGCCCTGAACGGGGGGCAGGAATTTATTGACCAGGCCGCGGGTCATCCCGGCTGCCTTACCAATACCTTTTTCGACATAAAATAGCTCGCCGATCACGGCACCAATGACCATGGCCAGCACCACTGCTGGCATAAATTTTACCTTGATGACCAGATTGATCCCAAGACCAACTGAGCAAAGCCCAAAGGTCATCGGCAGCGCGGCTTTTACGCGATCCGGCAGCTTATTGCCTGCCATAGCGCCGATCAAACCGCCGATAATGACCGCGGCACCGTTAACATAAGGTCCGATTAACATTGTTGATTACCTGTTATCGGGTGCCTTCGGCACCCTTGTTATGTTTAGTGGTGGAGGGCGCCTTCGCCCCAGCGGGGAATGTCGTTTTCAAGCCCGAACAGATCGAGGGCGCGAGCGACGCTGTGAGTGACAATCTCATCCGCGCTTTGCGGACGTTGGTAAAGCGCTGGAACCGGTGGGAAGACGATCCCACCCATTTCGGTGACCTGCTGCATATTGCGCAGATGCCCCAGGTTAAGCGGCGTCTCACGAGCCAGAAGTACAAGACGACGCCGCTCTTTGAGCACAACATCCGCCGCACGGGTCAGCAGGTTATCGGTCAGACAGTGAGCGACGGCGCCCAGCGTGCGCATGGAACAGGGCGCTATCAGCATCCCCAGGGTTTTAAAGGAACCGCTGGAGATAGCAGCTCCCAGATTTCCGATGGCGTGAACGACATCAGCCATCTCCATGATCTGTTTCAGGTTGTAGTCCGTCTCTAACTGGCAGGTGCGCTCTGCCCCTTTAGAGATCACCAGATGTACTTCCAGCTCCCGATTGCCCAGCAGTTCAAGCGCTTTAACGCCGTACTGAAAGCCTGACGCGCCGCTGATACCGACGATGATACGTTGCTTGCTCATGATTCCTCCCGTTATTCGAAGTCAGGCAGGAAGCGTTTCACATCCACCTCTTTGAATTTTGAACGCTCGAAGTGCTCTTTTAGATGGAAAGGCACGGTGCAGTCGAAGATGGTCTTACAGGACATCCCCTGTTGCAGAATGCTCGGGCTGTATTTCGGGTCCTGAGAAGGGTCCAGCGGATGGCAGCGTACACCGGGAATGAAAACGGTATCGACGTCGCCCTGGTAGCGGGTTTGCATCGCCCACATAACGTCGTCACTGTCGAAGATGTCCACATCTTCATCTACCAGAATGACGTGTTTGAGTTCCGGGAACGCCGAGAAGGCGAGCAATGCAGCCTGACGCTGCCGTCCTTCATCCACTGGCGCTGATTTTTTGAACTGCATAACGGCCAGAAGCTTGCCGCCGCCCGCAGTATGGGCAAAGACATTTAGCAGTTTGCCTGGCATGGCACGTTCTACCATATCCAGAATACTCGCCTCAGTGGGAATTCCGGCCATGTTCACGTGTTCTTCGCCCGGCCCTACCGTGGTACGCCAGATAGGATTACGGCGGGTGGTGACCGCTTTAACTTTAATGACCGGAATCGCAGCTTTTGCTTCGCCGGTATAACCCGGGAATTCCGGCATGGCACGCCCGGTATCGGTATTCTGGTCCTCACGAACCCTTACGTCCGGCAGTAGTTCACCTTCGATCACGATTTCTGCGTGGGCAATGGCTTTTTCATTAATGGTTTTGCACTGCACCATCTCTACCGGATGTCCACGTAGGGCACCGGCGATGCTCAGCTCGTTAAAGCCCAGCGGTGTGGTCGGCGGCTCAAAACATGCGGCGACTTCAATGGCGGGATCCACACCAATACTGATGGAGATAGGCAGTGGTTTACCGGCGGCTTCGGCTTTCATACGGAAAGCATCGATATGGCGGCCAGGGGTCAGCCACATGGAAAGCTCGTCGCGGCTCTGTACGCACAGGCGGTGAATCGTAACGTCGGATTCGTGGGTATCAGGATCGGAGGCGTAACACAGACCCATGGTGATGTAAGGGCCTGCATCCTCTTCGGTATTGGTCGGCGCTGGCAGCAGTTTGCGCAAATCGAAGTCGTCGTCGCTCGCCAGGTGAACGACTTCCTGACATACCGCTTTATCGGCGCTTACCTCGATGGGGGCAATGGCGTGCTCCACAGAGTCTTTAAGCAGAAAGCCCAGTTTTTCCGGTTCGCAGTTCAGGAACTGGCCCACGCGCTTACGGGAACCATTAAGGCCGATAGCGACACTGATATCCTTAAAGCCTTTAATTTTATTAAAGACCATCACCGGACCATTTTTGCGGGTTGGACGCTGGCAGGTACCGCCTGCGCCAACGTAACGATAAACGCCGGACAGTTCCGCATGGGGATCCACTTCTACATGAGTTTCAACATATTCTCCGGGCGTTCTTTTTAATAATTCTAACGCCGAACGTAAATCATGTACCCCACTGGGGTTTTTATTTTTAGAATCTTTCATTCTTTTTCTCCACTATATCGGGTCGCCCCGTCGGTGATTGAAAATATATTCCCGGGTCGTCATTTGAACAAATACCATTTAGGTTATAGCGATCAGATCAAAATGGTGTGAGTAAAGAACGGTGAATCTATGGCGATAACTTGTCAGAAATCGGTGTTTTTGCCATGTTAATTAACAGTAATGGCGTTTTTATTCTTTTTTCTTTTCATTATTTACGCAATTTATTAACAACTATTCGCACTTATTGTTTATATGCAGGAATCCTCTCCGATGTGAGATAATGCTAAAGGGCAAAAGGCGTTTGGGGCCGGGGCGGCGGACTTCAGGAGGAATTGTGGATCTGAAAAGGCTAAGGTATTTCTGTAAGGTGGTAGAACAGGGCTCTGTCAGCCAGGCCGCTCGCATGCTCAATATGGCGCAACCGCCGCTGAGTAAACGAATCCACGAACTGGAAGAAGAGCTCAATGTTCCTCTGTTTGTGCGCAATGGTAAACGCATCGAGCCTACCGATGCCGGATATTATTTATACCGTAAAGCCTGTGAGATATTACGTGAAGTCGAAGATACTACGCGTGAAACATTAAAAATTGCCCATCGAGAAAGTCGGTTATTAAGGATTGGCCTGACGCATCTTTTTCAGTCTTATTTCAGGCCATTGCTCCTGGAATTACATCGCCTTCATCCGGATGCCGAATTAAGTATTTCTGTTTCCGATTCCAGCAATCTGGAGTCTTATCTGAATGATGGCTTGATCGATATTGCTCTCATCCAGAAACCCTATAACAGTGACGGCTTCGATTACGTGGCTTTTGAGCCGGTACGACTGGTTGCGGTGGTCAGTAAGAAGCTCCTGTCAGAGCCGCCGGTACAGCCTTTCCCCTATCTGAAACTGGGAAAATTTCCCCTGATGCTGTTGCACCGCGCCCGGGATTCCGGCACCTATGAAACCCTGCTCGATCTGTTTCGCAAGGGGGGCGTCGATCCCCATGTGATTATGCATATCACACAACCCGGAGTGATTCTGGAATGGCTGGAAGATGGGCTGGCAGCCGCCACGCTGTTGCCCGTTTCTGAAGTGACTGACCGCCAGCTGAAGAACTGCCACGTGCTGGATATTTTCCCCTCTCCTCAGATCTTCTTTCCGGCGCTGGTTAAAACTACTGCTACGCCGTATATGAAAGAGCTGATGGAGATTATCGAAGCCGGTTATCCCTTTCCTGTCGCAAAGTAGCGTCGCCGACTATACTCATACCTTTCAGACATCGAAAAAATGCCTTATAGGTGTTTGTTTTAAAACAAAACGGGTTTTCCATATTGATGCGCTGTGCTACCAGCGGATGGTACTGTGGCAGGGCGATAAAAGTGTTGGCGGGATCGCGAAGCGGGATGAAAAAGTGCCGGACGGCTCATGGCCGCCCGGCGGCGGGGCAGGATTACAGACGGGCCTTAATGGTGTCGACCATAGCGCTGGTCGAAATGCCGTAGCGGTCGTGCAGGGTAGGCAGGGCCCCGGCCAGCAGGAACTCGTCCGGCAGGCCGACGGTCGCCATCTGGGCGCGCACGCCGCGGCGCATTAACAGCGCGGCTACCGCTTCGCCAAGACCGCCAACCGCACTGTGGTTTTCCGCCGTGACCACCAGCCGCCCCGGTTTCGAGGCCTGGGCGATAATGGTTTCCTCGTCCAGCGGTTTGATGGTCGGCACGTGCAATACCGCAGCGCCGATATTGTCCCTGCGCAGACGTTCGGCCGTCTCCAGAGCCCGCATGGTCATCAGGCCGGAAGAGATAATCAGCACCTCGCGGCCATCTTCCAGCAGTTGCGCCTTGCCAGGAACAAACTGGTAGTCGTATTTATCCAGCACCAGAGGAACTTTACCGCGCAGCAGGCGCATATAGACCGGTCCGGGTAGATCGGCAACGGCAGGCACCATCTGTTCGATCTCCAGCGCGTCGCAGGGATCGATCACGGTCATCCCCGGGATCGCCCGCATCATTGCCAGATCTTCCGCTGCCTGATGGCTGGGTCCGTAGCCGGTGGTCAGCCCCGGCAGTGCGGCGGCGATCTTCACATTCAGCGACTCTTCGGCAATTACCTGGTGAATAAAGTCATAGGCCCGGCGGGTGGCGAACACGGCGTAGGTGGTGACAAAGGGGGTAAAACCCTCTTTAGCCATGCCGCCTGCGGCGCCCATCAGTAGCTGTTCGGCCATGCCCATCTGGAAGAAACGTTCCGGACAGGCCTGAGCAAAGATGTGCAGATCGGTGTATTTCGCCAGATCGGCAGTCATTCCGACGATATCCGGGCGCCGGGCCGCCAGCTCTACCAGCGCGTGACCGAAGGGAGCGGCGCGGGTGGGTTGACCCTCTTCGGCAATAGAGGCAATCATGGCAGAGGTGGTTAAACGGGGTTTGGCTGCGTTGCTCATTGGGCGCCTCCTGTCGGCTGCTGCGCGTCTAATACGGCGAGCGCTTTCTGCCACTCGTCTGCCTCCACGCGAATAAAGTGGTTCTTGTCCCGCTCTTCCAGGAAGGGGACGCCTTTGCCCATCAGGGTGTCGCACAGAATCACCCGTGGCTGCTTGCCTACATGGTTTTTCGCTTTGTCGAAGGCGTCGATAACTGCGGCGGTGTCGTTGCCGTCCACCCGCTGAACATACCAGCCGAACGATGCCCACTTATCCTGGAGCGGCTCGTAGCCCAGGATCTGCTGGGAATTTCCGTCGGCCTGTTGGCGATTGATATCGACGATGTTAATCAGGTTGCCCAGCCCGTGGTGGGCTGCCGACATGGCGGCTTCCCAGGTGGAGCCTTCGTCCAGTTCGCCGTCGGACATCGAGTTGATCACCAGCGCCGGGCTATTCTTGTGGCGCAGCCCCAGCGCCATACCAACGGCGATGCTTAAACCCTGGCCCAGCGAACCGCCGGAGATCTCCATGCCTGGCGTATAAGTCGCCATACCGGACATTGGCAGGCGGCTGCCGTCGGCGCCGTAGCTTTCCAGTTCTTCCTCCGGAATGACGCCAGCCTCAAGCAGTGCGGCATACAGGGCGATGGCGTAGTGGCCGTGAGAAAGCAGAAAGCGATCGCGCCCTTCCCATTCTGGCTCCAGCGGGCGCAGTTGCATGGTGTGGCAGAAGGCGGTCGCCAGCACGTCGGCATAGCCCAGCGCCTGGCCGATATAGCCCTGGCCCTGAACTTCGCCCATACGCAGGGCGTAGCGCCGGATGCGCCAGGCCGCAGCGGCAACCTTTTCGATTTCAGCAGGTGATGGCATAGCTGGCTCCTTAGTGAATTAACATGCCGCCGTTGACATCAAGGGTGATGCCGGTGGAATAAGAGGAGAGGTCGCTGCCCAGGAACAGGGCGGCGCGGGCCACATCCAGCGCGTCGCCCAGGCGGTTCAGCGGAATACCGGCCAGAATGTTGCGGCGCATTTCATCGGTCAGCTTACCGGCGGTGATATCGGTCTGAATCAGCCCCGGCGTGATGGCGTTGACCCGAATATTATCCGGCCCCAGTTCCCGGGCCATCGCTTTCGCCAGCCCCAGAACGCCTGCTTTGGCGGCGCTGTAGTGCGGGCCGCCGAAGATACCGCCGCCACGCTGGGCGGAAACCGAAGAGATGCAGACAATGCTGCCGCTGCCCTGGGCGCGCATGGTGGGAATCACCGCCTGTGAGGCCAGCAGGGTGCCGCGCAGGCTGACGTCCAGCACGGCATCGTAGTTGTTCTGTGCGATCTCCATCAGCTTCAGGGGTTGAGTGATACCGGCGTTATTGACCAGCACGTCGATACGTCCATAGCGGTTAATCACTTCGGCAATGGCTTGCTGCACCTGATGTTCATTGGTGACATCAGCCGCCAGCCCCAGGTGCTGGTCACCCAGTTGCGCCGCGGCGGCCGCGGCGGCATCGGCGTCCAGATCGAGAATGGCGACTCTGGCCCCCTGTTCGGCGAACAGACGGGCGGTGGCGAAACCCAGGCCACGAGCCGAGGCTGCGCCGGTGATAACGGCGACTTTATCGTTAAGCAACATAGTTTGACTCCGGTAGAGATAACACTCAGTGAAAGGTATAAGCGGACCGCTACTGCGGCTCGTCGAGAAACAGAATCACCACCAGGCCCAGCGCGGCGCAGATGCCAAACCAGGTAAACACCGCGTTGAAGCTGCCGGTGCTGTCCAGCAGGAATCCCGCCACCATGGGCGAAACAAAGCCGCCCAGATTGCCGCCGCTGTTAATGATGGCGGCGGCAATGGGATAGGTTTTGGGAGCCGCCGCCGCCATGCCGTAGGCGGTAAAGGCGGGCCAGCCGATATTGAGGCACAGGCCGACCATGAACAGACCGGTACAGACCGCCAGGGTGTTGCCGGGAATGTTGAGCATAATCAGCATCATGATGACGGTGGTGATGGCGGTGAACAGCATGGTGGGCTTGCGGCGGCGGCCAAGCAGACGGTCGGAGATCCAGCCACCGACAATGGCGCCGATAAAGCCGCCGATGCAGGGCATGCTGGCCACCAGCCCCATACTCATAAAGTTGAATCCCTTCTCCTTCACCAGATAGAGCGGGATCCAGGTCAGCAGCCCGTAGAGCACGCTGACCATCATGAAATAGGCCACGCAGTCCCCCAGAATGTTTTTGGAGGTGAACAGCGCCTTTGCGCTGTCCAGCGGCGCCAGCTTGCGTACCCGAATCAGCTTGTCGAGCAGCGCGAAGCGGGGGGACAGAACGATGTTGCCCTCCTGCAGCGCCGGATCGCTGTTTGCCTGACGGTCATTGGTAATTAACGACAGTTCGCTCTCTGAGACAAAACGGCTTTCGCCCGGGCGGGATTTCACCAGCAGATACCAGGCCAGCGCGACGACGATGCCGGGAATGGCGAAGGAATAGAACACCCAGCGCCAGCCCCAGGTCACTGAAATCCAGACCGCCAGCGGCGGCACAATAATTGGCGCGAACATAGTAGCGGCAATAAACACGCCGGTGGCGGTGGCCTTTTCCCGGGCCGGAAACCAGTTGTTAATGGTGGCCGTGAGCCCCACCGGGCAGGGGCCTTCGCTCAACCCCAGACCAAGGCGGATCAGCTTGAGGCTAAAGACCGAGCTGGCGGTGCCCATCAGCCAGGTAAAGGCGGAAAAGCCGAAGATGGAAAGAGAAACCAGCCCACGGGTGCCTTTACGGGCAATAAAGAAGCCCGCCGGGATCTGACTGATGGCGTAGCCCAGAAAGAACATACTGGCGATGGCCCCGGCTTCGAAGTTATTAATATGAAATTCGTCGATAATAAATGGCAGTACCGCGCCAATATTGGTTCGGTCAGCGTAGTTAATCGCATAGACAATAAATATCAGACTTAATACTACAAAGCGATAATTCGTCCTGGCGATTCCTGGGTACAGGGTGCTCTCAATTCTGGACATGTTTTCTCCTCATTATAGAGAAACGGCATGTGCTTTCTCTTTTATTTTCTTTTGTTGATTACGGCATGTTTCCGGTGAATATATCGACTCAGCACTCAGACACCAGACAAGAAAACTCAATTGATACTGAGAAAAATTTGTTATGTGACTGGATTCAAATGCCGAAACGATGTAGCAGGGGAAAATCCTGACGGCTGATGTTCTGTTGCAGAATAATGATAAGTCCATCACAAAAATAGCCTGACGGCGCAATGAGATACTGGCAATCGTCCTCATTACCGCCCTGGAAGTGGATGTTGGCAGGGCTTCGTGTAGTATCGGCGGCTAACCTGTAGCTACATTCTTTCCGGGAGGAGCCATGACCCGACGCGATAATAACAATAATTTACCGCTTCCCTCGCTGCGTAATATTCAGGCGTTTATTGAAGTGGCCAATGCCGGAAGCATTCATCTTGCCGCTGAAATATTAAATATAACCGCTTCGGCGGTCAGCCATCAGATTGCCGCACTGGAAAGCTTTATTGGTAAAAAACTTTTTGTTCGTAGCGGTAAGGGTGTCATATTAACCAGTATCGGTCAGCAATATTTAAAAGACGTTTCCGGGGCTTTAAGTATTATAGGTCGGGCCACCGATCAGGCTATTAATGATATTCATCATGAGCATTTACGTATTCACAGTGCCCCCAGCTTCGGGCTGTTGTGGTTGATGATTCGGCTGGACAAGTTTCGTCAACGCCATCCGGAACTCCAGCTTAGCCTCTCCTGCTCATACGAGAATCTGCAATTCGCCCGGGATAATATCGACATCGATATTCGTCACGGATTTTCGGAATGGCCCACCCTAAGCGTACGCACCGTTAAGCACGAGCGGGTGATGGTACTGGCCGCGCCGGAGTATCTGGCCTCGCACGCCATTCATGAACCCGCATCGCTGCTGGATTGTGATTTGATTCATTCCAATAGCACGCTGATTAACTGGAATCACTGGTTCGCTTTCCACGATGTCGAGAATCACGGGAAAAGTTTTATTTTTAGTTTCGACCGCTCCTATATGAGCCTGGAAGCGGCGCGGATGGGGATGGGCGTGATTCTGGAAAGCAGCCTGCTGGCGGCGGACTATATCCGGCGTGGCCTGCTGGTGCCGGTGTTCGACGGGGCGTTCAGCATGCCGCTTAACGCCCACCATTTCGTCTTCCCCCACGGGGCGGATAAGAAGGAGAAAGTGGCGCTGTTCCTGGCGTGGATCGGCACCGAATTGCAGAACGAGGACTTTGGAGTATAAGCCCTCATCTGTAAATGTTACTGCCACAGGAACCAGGCAAACATCGTGACCACCGCGATGCTCACAATGTTAAGCCCAATGCCGACCCGCACCATATCGGTCTGCTTAATAAACCCTGAACCGAACACAATGGCGTTGGGCGGCGTGGCGACCGGCAGCATAAAGGCGCAGGAGGCGCCGAAACCGATAATCAGCGTCAGCAGCGCTTCCGGCATGCCCAGCGCTGTCGCGACCGTGGCGAATACCGGCACCAGCAGGGCGGCGCTGGCGGTATTACTGGTGAATTCAGTCAGGAAGATGATAAAGGTCGCTACCGCCAGCATAATGATAAACCAGTGGCTGGCGCCGAAAATATCCGCCATACCGTTGGCCATAATGGCGCTGGCGCCGGAATCCTGCAGGATGATGCTTAGCGTCAGGCCGCCGCCGAACAGCATCAGCACGCCCCATTCGGTGTTGTTTTGAATCTGCTTCCAGCTGGCGACGCCGCTTGCGCCAATCAGCACCGCAGCAGAGATCGCCACCAGCGAGTCGAACTGCTTCACGCCGCCAAGCATTGCGCTTATCTGGGTGCTGAAGATCCAGCTTACTACCGTCAGGGCGAAGATCCCCAGTGCTATCAGGCGCATGGTGGTCCACTCCACATGCTCCAGCTTGATATCCACCTTGTACTTAAGATTTGGCCGCAGCATCAGATACAGCACGCCCACCATCAGCGGCATCATCACTACCACCAGCGGAATGCCGTACTTCATCCATTCGAAGAAGCCGATATTAAGCTGGGCGGCGGCGATGGCGTTGGGCGGGCTGCCCACCAGGGTGCCCAGACCGCCGATGCTGGCGCTGTAGGCGATACCCAGCAGCAGGAATATATAGGTTTTACGCTCTTTTTCCTGATCCAGATTGGTGAGGATCCCCAGCGCCAGCGGCAGCATCATCGCCGCCGTGGCGGTATTACTGATCCACATGGAAATTGCAGCCGTGACGCCGAACAGAATGATGACCGCCAGCCCCAGGCGACCGCCCGCCAGCATCAATAGTCGGTTAGCGATAAGCCTGTCCAGCCCCTGTACGTGCAGCGCCGTCGCCAGCGCGAAGCCGCCGAAGAACAGGAAGATAATTGGGTTTGCGAAGGATTTCAGGGCGTTATTGGCATCCAGCAGGCCAAAACCGATGGCCAGCAGCGGGATCAACAACGCGGTGATGGTGACGTGGATTGCCTCCGTCAGCCACAGCACGCCGATAAACACCATCAGCGCCAGGCCAGCGTTAGCTTTTTCATCGAACGGCAAAAAATTAATCAGCAGTATCAACAGAACAATGTCGATGGCGATAATCGCCAGCCCGCGCCCGGAAGGTGGGCTGGCCATGGCGGCTTTCAGAGGTTGAACATCCATGAGGCGGCTCCTTCGTTTTATCAGTTTGTTAATACTTCACACTCTAAATGTATCAATTTGTATACATATGGAAATTATAAGGTCATTGATTTGCGATCCTGGTAGGGATTTAAGATTTGTAATCGCAATAAGGGTTGTTCATTAATGAAGAGGGTGCTAAGGCGTCCCTGCCTTAAGGGTTACAGGCTGGCGGCAAATGTCGCCAGTTCGCGATTAAAGCGAGCGGGCTCTTCGATAAAGGGGGCGTGGCCGGAATTCGAATAGAGACGCGACTGGATCCCCGGATTAACCTGGCGGGCTCGCGCCAGGGCTGGCTGGGGGCGGACCAGGGCGTCCTGCGCGCCGTAAATAAACAGCAGCGGTACCCGGGCCTGACCCAGTCCCTGTTCCAGCGCAATGCTCATCGACGGCACCGCGCGCTGCATGGGCCATGCCGCCAGGGCGGCGTTGGCCAGCAGGCGCTCAAAGGTGACGCTATCCGGCTGCTGGTGGAAGCACAAACGCAGGAAGGCGCGTTCGCCATCCAGATGGGTCTTCAGATCCGCAGCGATCATATCCCGGTAGACGCTGCTGTGAGCGGGGATCTGCGTGGGCGTCAGTTCTACCACGCCATCCACGTAGACGGCGCCGCGAATATCGATATCCCCCCGGGCCGCCAGATAGTTGGTGATCACCGCGCCGCCCAGCGACCAGCCCACCAGCAGCGGCTTGTGGGCGTGGCTGGCGGCGATAACTGCCGCCAGATCCTCAGCCCAGCGTTTACCGTCGCGGTAAGCGGATTCCTGAGTGGGCTTATCGGAAAGCCCGTGACCGCGTAAATCGAAGGCGATCAACCGAAAGCGTTGCAGCTGAGGATCGCTAAACTGCCGCTCCCAGTTCAGGTGGCTGCCAAGCAGGCCGTGGATAAAGATGATGGGCGTACCCTGCGGATTCCCCGCCTCCTGCACCGCCAGCCGGACGCCGTCCGGCGCGGTCACGGTATAGCTTTTGGGCTGGGCCGCCAGCGCGGTGGAAAACAGCAGTAACAGCAGGGCCAAATAAGAATGGGCTGACAATCGCATTGATTACTCCTTCTGGGTTGATTTCCAGCTATCCTGAACCCTGACACTGATGTCAGAGTCAAGCGCTAACCCCGGGAGGAAAAATCATGTCTTTATCGATAGGTGAGCTGGCGAAAGAAACAGGCGTGAGCGTGCGGGCTATCCGCCATTATGACCGGCACGGTCTGTTAGTATCCCGGCGCGCCTGCAACGGCTATCGCTACTTTGCACCGCAGGCGATAACCCAGGTCCGGCAGATCCAGCGCCTGATCGCCACCGGTTTTAGCCTGGCGGAAATCAGCGCTTTCCCCGATTGTATGCGCATGACCGAAGACGCCGCCTTTTGCCCGGAAACCCGGGATATGCAGCTTAAGCGCCTGGCCGCCATCGAACGGCAAATCGCCGAACTGGAGCGGCGCAGGGATTGTCTGGCCGAAACCCTCAAGCGCAGTGAAGGGAAAAGGGATTTTTGAGGCATACATCCCCGCCATCAGGATGTATGCCTGAATGCCAGAGTTAGCGGTTGATCTTGTCGATCTTCAACATGCGGGCGATCACCGTATCCAGCTCTTTCTCTTCAAAAATCACTTTCCAGTCGGGTTTGATGATTTTTTCCCGGCCGTATTCCATGGCGATCATACAGGCGTCTGAGAAGGGGTTGGTGGCGCGGAAGGCGACCGCCAGGGCAATCTGGATATGCCCATACAGCATGGCTTTTGCCGCTTCTTCAGGTACGCCGCAATGTTTTACGGTCTCATCCAGCGACTCTTTCATAAAGGCGCCGACCATGCAGGCGACCGTTTCAACCAGGGTGGGTTCCAGGTAAGCCAGTTGTTTCACCGTCACCCAGTGAACCTGCTCAACCGGGCCATACATGCAGTTGATGACTTTGGCCAGCTCGCTTCGCTGGGCGTCACTTCCGCTCTCCCAGGAGGCGGCAACATGCTGGATTGCCGCCACGCCGCCGAAGGCGTCGTCATGCTCCTCTTTGGTATAGCGCTGTAAAAATACCGAAGGATGGCAGGGGTGGGCGACGGCATATTCAATGCCATCGCGCAGTGCGATCAGGTTGGCATAGGCCGCGGCAGGATCCAGAGTAAGCAGGATGGCGCCGGTTTTCATTTGTGGTACGACGGCCTGCGACACCTTCCCCAGCACGATATCCGGCACCGCCAGGATAACGACATCGCTTAGTGGAACCACCGACTCAGGATCGGAGATTTCACGCCCTTCGGCGGCGACTTTTTCACGGGCCTGCGGTGAGTTTTCACAGTAAAACACCTGGTACTGGCTGTTCTGGAAGTTTGCCGAAATACGCATACCCATCTTGCCGCCCGCGCCAATGACGGTAACGGTTTTCAGTTCAGCAGGCATGATTGGACTCCTTGGAAGTGTCGGATGTTGTCAGGGAAGCATTTTTTTGTAGCAAATACTGCATGTTATGTTGTGCCCAGCGGGATTCGATTTCGCAGCTTGTGGCAAAGTCACCCTGCCAGGGCAGCCAGTGTTCAACTATCTGGCTGATGTTCCTTTTTTCCGGCTGAATACGTTCGCGAATAGCGTCGTAATCCAGCAGCCCCTCTCCCTGGGGACAGCCTGAAAGCGTAAAACCGACCCAGCCATCACGCCGGGAAAAAGTAAAGTCTTTGACGTGCCAGTTGAGTACCCAGGGGGCGGTCAGCGTGGCGACTTCGTCGGGCATTTCCAGGGCGGCAACGCAGTTGGCGGGATCGAGACAGATACCCAGCCAGGGGGAATCCAGGGTTTTCACCAGTTCAACGTTATGACATGTGGGAACCTGCTCGTAGGTTTCCAGACATATCGCGACCTGCTGGCGGATAAATTCGGGCAGTACTTCTGTCAGGTAGTCGAGAGCCTGGGCCTGGGACGGCCGGTGATCCGGAGTGTTCACCATAGTTCGCAATAATCGACAGTCCAGTTCACCAGCAATGTGCAGGTAGCGACGTAAGTGTGCGGGCGCAATGCCTTTGGTGCCTAACTCCAGGGTTATCCCCAACCGGCTGGCGTGCTGATAAAGCGCAGCAAGCTGGCCGTCTGACCAGGACTCAATCTGTGGGTAGTCGCAAATCTGGAAGACATCCGCGCCCAGTTGCGCGCTGTCGTCGAGTGCGTCATACAGTGAGACTGGCGAAGGGTTCTGGTCATGCAGACGCCAGAAGTATGCATAGCTACTTAATCCTGTTTTCATTAGCAGTCCTCCATTAAGTGGTCTGGCGCCCCGCTTCCCGGGGGGCGGCGGATGGCGGCTGGCGCAGGCGACTCAGTACCACCATCAGAATGGCGGAAAGCAGCATAAACGCGCCGACCGTCATCATTGGAGCAAGGTAATCGCCAGTGGCGTCATGGAGAACGCCGGTGATATAGCCGGCAGAGAATCCGGCCACGTTTCCCAGCGTGTTGATTAAGGCGACGGCCGCCGCCGCAGAGGCTCCGCTAAGGAACTGGGTCGGCAGGGTCCAGAAACTGGGCAGGGCCGCGAAGATGGCGCTGGCGGTGACAGAAATCGTCAGCATGGTCATAAACGGCGTTTCCATAAATAGCGCCAGAGGAATGCTGATGGCACCAACGGCGGCAGGTAATGCGATATGCCAGGTTTTGCAGCCCCGATGGGTGACGTCCCGCGACCAGAAATACATCACCAGGGTAGCGACCAGGTAGGGGGCTCCGGTGATAAGCCCTTTTTCCATGACGCCAAAGGTGGTGTTGAACTGGCCCTGAAAGCCATTAATGATGGTTGGCAGGAAGAAGGCCAGGGCATACAGGCCATAGACAAAGCCGAAGTAGATCAGACACAGCCCCCAGACCCGACCGTTAGTGATAACGGATGACAGGCTGTGGTTTGCCGTATGAGACTGTTTGGCGGCCTCTTCCTGTTCCAGTTCGTGAGTCAGCCACTCTTTCTCTTCATCCGTTAGCCACTTCGCATCCCCGGGCTTATCGATCAAATAGAACCAGGCGACGATGCCAATCACAATGGCGGGAACAGAGACGCCAAGGAACATCACGCGCCACCCCTCAAGGCCAAAAAGGCCATGGTGGCTTATTAGCCAGGCCGCCAGGGGGGCGCCAAACACGACGGTAAGCGGCTGTGCGATATAGAAAAGCGAGAGGATTTTGCTGCGATAGCGTGCCGGAACCCACAGGCTCAAAAAGAAGATAGCTCCGGGGAAGAAGCCCGCTTCGGCAATCCCCAGCAGTAGCCGCAGCGTGTATAGCCCTTCGACGCTGCTGACCCAGGTGAACAGCAGTGAAACGATGCCCCATGACACCATAATGCGGGCCAGCCAGCGGCGGGCGCCATAACGATGCAGCGCCAGGTTACTGGGCACTTCCAGCAAAATATAGCCAATAAAGAAGATTCCTGAAGCCAGCCCGAACTGCACCACGTGCAGCCCAAGATCTTCCATCATCCCATTGGGGCCCGCAAAAGAGATGGCCGTGCGATCCAGGAAATTAATAAAGAACATCAGCGCCATAAAGGGCACAAGGCGAACACAGATTTTACGAATCGTAGACTTCTCGATTTCGGACACGGCGGGTGCAGTGGTCGTTGTCACGATAAATCTCCTTCCTGGCCGCATACGGGCGCCGGAAAATTCGGGCAGGTGATGTTATTGGCCCTGTCACAAGGGCTGTTCTGTGATGTTTCAAATGCACGCTATCATTTCAAAAGAACGATACAAATGTGCTTGTGATGAAAATGTGAGCATGTTCAAAAAGAGATGATTACGTATTTTCCCCTTGAATTAATAGTGGTACAGCGTCATTTAGCCAATTTATTGAATGCTCATATATATATACTGTGAACTTTTGTTATGTAGCGCGTGCGTGGCTGGGAGCGTTAAAGATCTCTCTGGTGGGCTGAAATCCATGACTCGTCCGGAGCTGGTTAGTTATCTGGCTGAATGCCATGTGGAGTTTATTTTGATCCACCCATTCAGAGAAGGTAACGGGCGTCTGTCGCGGCTACTTTGCGATGCACTGTCGGTTATGGCGGGGCAATGGCGGAGTACGGGAAGGAGTGCCAGAAGCGGAAGACAAAGCACGGAATACGGTCAAACGTCACCTTGAACGAAGATTCCGGGGAATGGATGCCAGCATGTTCCGACGTATTAGCGGATAACGGATAAAATTAAAAGTAATGGATTAAGTGTTCACCACTGTTCACTATACTGAAAAATCATTAAGTAACAGTATGTTAAGGGGGCACTTATTTATTAAGTATTCACCAGGTATTCATCTGTTCACCTTTATTGCTTTTGGGGTGAAGGGGCAGGGTGAACACCAGTGAATACTTTAGATTAAAGCCTTTACCATTTAACATAATGAATATAAAGAGAAAATCAGTAAGGGTGAACAGGTGAACACTTAAACGTATATTTTTTATTTTTATGTGTTTTGCCCCAGTTTTCTGGAAGAGTGGAGTTGCAGGAAAGCGCCACGGCTACCTGGCATGCTGTGGCTGGTGGATATCAGTCCTGAGATGGATGGAGGGGGTTTACAGTATCCTCCAGTACGGATAAGCACTTTTTCCCCCACTGCCTGCTGGTTCCATGTGTGATGAGGGCTGTTCGGGTTTTTACATAATAGGCCTGTATCTCATCGTCTGTTGGCTCGATGAATGGAACGCCGCAGATCTCACCTACATTGCTACCATCAATAAACTTTAATGTTTCTTCCGGGTTTTCAGACAGGGCGTAGGCCATGGAAATGTTCAGGCCTTCCTGAAAGGATGTCATGCCAAGAAATGGCTTTTTGTTAAGCCTGGGATAGAGATCTATCCAATGATTTTTCCCTTCGGAAATATAAAAAGAAATCCTGTCATAGTCCCGCTCAGATAGTGGATCTGCATTCTGGGTCTTTATTGCCGTTTGTACTTTTTCAAGTAACAATTGCTCAGAGGTATGAACCTTATGAGGGGAACAGGCACTAATAAGAAAAAATAGAGATGTAATAATTACTCGCTTCATTTTACGATTAACTCCCTGTCGGCACTTTCTGCTATTTGTCGCCTGATATCGAAAGAGGCAACAATACAGCCATTAGAGGCGGTGCCACGGCCATTATCGCCATGTATAAGGAATCCGGCTCGACCACACATATTATTACTTGCATAGGGGGTTAACCGAAGAACAAAACGCCCGGCTGTTGGATGATGGGCTATTGGTCTGCCAATAGTATATTTCCCTCTGGGGAGTGGGCCTTTGTTCACTACGCACTGTAAGTCTGGGTTGTTTTTGTAGTCGGGGGCTCCTGCATACATCGCTGTAAACTTGTATTCGCCATTATGGGTGAACGTTCTTTTTCTTACGTCATAAACCCAGGTCATATTATTATGTCCTTATTAAAAGGCGCCGGAGTGCCTTGTTATTATGCCCGCTCTTTCCAGCTATCAGAGTGCTGGATATTTCCGTCGCAATACTTCCAGGTGATTTTTTCATAGCGAAGGGTAACAGATTCAAGGTGATTCTGGTTCTCGATGGTCTTAATGTTATGCATTAACGGGCAGACAGAGACGACCTTCACGCCTTCCAGGAACATATTAAAATATTCTTCCTCCTGTCCTGCGTGATTAATTCTGTACCATTTGAACTCAGCGCTTTTTAGTGTCTGGCCGGATGACACGGCCTTATAAAGATAGGGGCTTGATGAATCAAACTCTTTCTCAAACTCCATAGCGCTGTGGATGCGGGTTCCGGTAAGTTTTCCGGTGTGATCATCGGTGGGGATACTCAGTCCGTGCATAAAGCTAAGAATCTCGATGCTGCCTTCTCGATCCTGAACATCAACAGAGCCTTTGATATCCGCGCCACCATCATCTTTAAGCCACATATAAGCCGGTATAGCCATAGTTAAAAACCCCTTATCTTTATATGGAAATACAAAGTTAATGCGTTATTTTTTATCAAAATGTAAATATTTGTGTTCTTGTGTGTTCATCTGGCCTGTAAGCCCTGCCACTCCTGACTTGTATCCAATTCTGAAAATTAGTCTTGCACAAGATGGAATGAATTTGATAATCATTGCATTTTTATCAATGCTGTGTGTCTATACAGGCCATATTATTAACGATGATATGAGCGCGTTAACGTCTGTTCCGCAGAAGATGGGAGCGGCTGCCCGCTGTACCATGGGGGATCTGGGGCTGGACATTCCCGGCCTGAGTGCTGCGCGTAAGGCCATGTGTATGCAGAAGAACGGTGCCTGGCGCGGCATGGTGAAGTCTACCGGCGGCGCGTAATCCCTTACTTGAGGCATATTGTGGCATTTGGCGGCCTTCGGGTCGCCTTTTTTAAAGGTACTCCTGGGCGGGTGATCGTGGGGGCAGCGGCGCGCGGAGGACGGCTGATTTTTGGGTTTTCATGCGACACCACCATCATCATCACTTACTTTTGAATCAGAGGTTATTAATTATGAGGTTACGTTATCTTAAGGCTAATGAGGCTGCGATTAGTGTCTAAAATGGCGAATACGTATTCAGCATCAGTGAGATTGCCAGAGTGCCGGGCATTCATCGGCAGACGGTAAAGAAAATCATTGTATATCATGTCGTTGAATGTAAAGGTGTGCGAAAAACGCATGATCTGTATGCAGTAAAAGATATCGCCTATTGGCATTTTAAACTGAGATGGCCTTATTCATGGTGAAATATTCTGTTCGGCACGTTCCTCACCACGTGTACACCTGTAGCGCTGCTTTATTTCTGGCGTTGATGAATTTTACCTGTCTTAAGACCTGCCGGACCTGTCGCCGTTTTTTCCGACTCACCCGGCTTTTTTACCTCTGCCGGTGCTGCTGGGTGACACTTGTCACTGATAACGGGGAAACGCTTATAAAAGTGTCACCCACAAAGGAGGCGATATGCTGTCAGGCAGCCATAATGGTAAGTCGGTGAAGGCATACGCCTGAGTCTCCCACGATCAGGCCCTGGCAATTGAAGCGTGTATTGACGCATCAGAAATCGTGAGTGATTTTCTTGTGGTGGCCCGAAGAGAAAAGGAGGCCCCAGCAGAAAAGAACAACGGCTGGGGTTTTTAGGGGGAAATCATGGTGCGCATAATTCAGACGCATGAATGCGGGGCCGTACCAGTGGCAGAAGCCGGATAAGCTAAGGCGCTAAAATACCTGCTAATACTCCCCTGCGGTATCCTATAGGTATCCTGGAAAAGACTAAGGGCCTGCGATTTCTCGCAAGCCCTTGATTTTTTTGGTGGCCCCTGCTGGACTTGAACCAGCGACCAAGCGATTATGAGTCCCAATCTTTGAGCTTACAAAACAATAATTTAATTAATTATCAATGTCTTACACGGTAGAATAGTGGGGAATATGGAAGCATAGTAAATAGGTCTGCTGCCATTTTGCTGCCATTAGATTGCTTATACTGTGCGGGCCAGAACCCAAGCCCAATCGGGGTTGCAAAGAATGCGATAGAATGGCTTCACTCGGCATCTCACAAAATCAAGAATGTCTGCTTCGCTCATCGCTGAGGCCTTAGAGGGATAATCAGGCCCCCAATCATCATAGAGTTCGTTGAATATGCCGTAAAACTGCCAGCAAATGTTGCTGACGATACGGGAATTCGGAGATGGGTGAAATGCCGGGATCTGATGCAGCCGTAACTCTACTTCTTTGGAGGTATCGGCATGCATCAGAAACCAAGCTTTGATCCTTAGCCATGTAATTGAACTCGCGCTGATGCTAGGCATAACCATGTTTGTTTCAAGCATATAATCACGAAGGTAACGATCGATTTCATCTGAATCAGGATGTTTATCTAAATTGAGAGAGGCTAAAATTAACAATTTTTCAGAACCATTACCGAAGATTAACTCTCTTTCTGCCCATTCAATGATCATTTTGTCGTAATCATCGACACGATAAGCTTCGAAAACTTCACCAAACGTTTTCAAACAAAGTATTTCGTATAAGTCATGTTTATATTTATTTTCCATAACATCATTTAATCCATGTTGTTTAGAGGATTCAACAGCATAGCTTCGTTGAGATGGTCTGGTGCAAAGTGAGCATAACGCATCGTTACTTTGATATCAGTGTGTCCAAGGATGCGCTGCAGTACAAGAATATTGCCCCCGCGCATCATAAAATGAGAGGCAAAGGTGTGCCGTAGTACGTGTGAAAGCTGTCCGTCAGGCAGTTCAATTCCCGCTCGCTTAATCGCTCCTCGGAACGCAGAATAACATCCTGTGAATAGCGGCTTTGAAGTTCTTACTTTGGGGAGAATCTCGTATAGCTCATCACTAATTGGAACTGCGCGGTTCTTCTTGCCTTTGGTTTTGATATAAGTGATTTTCCCTGGGCTGATTTGTTTACCTGTTAGTGATTCTGCTTCACCCCATCGTGCGCCGGTCGCAAGGCATATTTTTACGATGGTTACTAAATCTTTCGCTTTGCTTTTTTCGCACTCAGCCAGCAGTTGCTTAACTTCTTCAACCGTCAGCCAGGCTAGTTCCGCCTCATCAATTTTAAATTCCCGGACTTTTTCGAGTGGGTTAGGTGCGTTCCAGTCGCCCAGCCTTTTCAGTTCGTTGAACATGGCGCGGAAATATGCCAGTTCAAGGTTGACTGTACGAGGGGTTACGGCTTTTACCCGATCGGAACGTGTGATTTTCCCGCTCAAACGTTGCTCGCGGTAGGTTGCAAAAAGTCGGGCATTAAATTCAGTAGCAAGAGGGTTTCCCATAGCAAAGCAGGCAAATGCCATCGAGCCCTTACGCTTAAGGCCATCAGAGAGTGTGACGCCGTGAGCGTTGAACCAGGTTTCCACAAGGTCAGTAACCCGTCGCTTATCTGCTTTCTCCCCGAGCCAGGGTTTTTCCTGCGCTTGCTCTTTTGTGTAGCGTTCGAAAGCTAACGCCTCGCCCTTAGTTGCAAACTGGCGGCGTATTCGCCGCCCGTCGCGCCCATTGGGGAAAACCTGCGCTTGCCACTTTCCATTGGTTAATTTATTAACTGCCATATTCTTTTCCCGGAAGCGGATACAGTTCCACAATCCAATCGTAGACATTAAGTATTTCGCCCGACTCTCGAACTATAACTTCCTCATTTTCTATGCGGTCCAATCTAAACGTTCGTAATTGTCGGCGCATATGGCAGTAACCGAAAATATAATCTTCATCAACTTTGCTAACATCCACCTCTCGATATGAAAAATCACCGTTAGAGTTTGTATAGCTGAATGAAATATTTTTTAGGGCAACATTCGCTATACGAGGTTTTTTTTTGCTTTGGGTGTGAGGGTGTCTATTAGATGGTAGGTTTATGTTTTTATTAGATTTGTTGTCATCACTGGCTTTTATTGGATGTGACTTAGCTTTGATTAAAGATTCGACTGTACTAACCTGTGATGTTTGCTGAGGGGAAGTCTCAACACCTTTTCTTGTCAATTTTGCGCGCCGAACGACCACGAAAATTAAAGTGATAGCGATGATAATTGAAAAAAAATAATCCGCAGTTAGATAAGCACCTAGTGCAATAAATGCATAAAGGAATGCTGTGAATGCTTTAAGAATCCTTGCAATTAGCGAGCTTGGGGATTTTATATAAATGACAAAAGATAATATTGCCAGACACATAAAAGCCAATGGGATTGCTATTTCCATTTCTTTATCCCTTTAATCTATAATTCTACGAAGTCTGTTTTAGTGACTACTTTCCCCAAAACTTTTACATCCGAAACTGAGCATTCAAACGAAGCTTTGCCGTTTTCGACTCGCACGCGCCCACCAGGGAACCTGTAGATTTCTCTAATGCTAACAAGCGAATCGATCTGTACCAGCCACAGCCCATCTGTAATCTCACCTTCATATGCATCAACCAAAAATCGGGATTTATCGGCTGTGACTATAAAGGGTGAGTTAAGCCCTTCAGGAATTTCGCTTTTGTCGCAGATTATGTCATTTTGTGAATTCAAAACCCCATTTGTGATTTTTTGGTGTTGCAACATCACCGCTTTTTCATCATGACCGTCCTCAAACATCATTCCTTCACCGGAACTTAGCCATTTAATTGATGCCCCGGTTTCCATGCTGCAGATGATGACCCAATCCGAAGGGAACGTATTACGGGCGTAACGATTAGCCATGGTGCTTTGCGAAACCCCAAGATGATTGCAAAAAGCCTGTCGGGAACTGAATCCGTAGGCTTTCAGGATACGTTCGATAACTTTCTGCCCACCAGTGTTATGCATGATCGCAGATTTCAGCTCATCGCTGATGTGGCGATTTGTGATGTTTAAAGTTGACATTGGCGTTTTGTGATCCTATTCTCCGGGTTGTGAACTTATTTATAGTTGTGAACATTACTGAATAGTGTGGTTAGTACCAAAACTGAGGAATAGTGCATCATGAATCGCAATTTTTCAATGCGCCCCAGCATCAATCTTGTGGTGTCTGAGCCATTCATAACCCTGGATGAGTTCTGCCGCCGCACCGGTTATAAGCCAAGCTATGCCCGCCAGATGATCCGTGAAAACCGCCTGCCTATCAGGAAAAAACAGGGGGTTAACAGCCTGATCGAAGTGAACATGTTCGCGCTAACGATGGAAGCAGCCCAGGGCTGCGAAGTCGCAATGCAGGCCTGATAGTTCCATTTTGGGATAAAAAAGGATTTGTGACATGTTAGATTACCGCGTTTCCTCACATGCTCATTTTGATGATGCCTGCCGGAAGTTTGCAGCAGCTCATAATGTAGCAGAACTGGCAAAGCAGGCTGGTATCAGGCCGCACACGCTTTATAACAAACTGAACCCGGAACAGCCTCACCAGCTCACCCCGCGAGAGATCTGGGCGCTGACCGATATCACCGAAGACCCGACGCTGGTCGATGGCTTCTTGGCACAGATACATTGTCTGCCGTGCGTGCCGCTGAATGAAGTGGCTAAAGAAAAAATGCCGCATTACGTCATGAGCGCGACGGCGGAGATCGGCAAGGTGGCCGGTGCTGCAGTATCTGGTGATGTAAAAACTACCGCAGCACGCCGCGCAGTGATCGACAGCATCAACTCCGTTACGCGCCTGATGGCCCTGACCGCTGTCACGTTGCAAGCCAGGCTGCAGGCTAACCCTGCAATGACCAGCGCCGTCGATACCGTCACAGGCCAGGGTGCCTCGTTTGGGCTGATGTGAGGTGCGTATGCTGAAAAATGAACCGTCACTGGCATCGCTACTCACCCGGCAGAGCCCGAATATGCACTACGGCCACGGCTGGATTGCTGTCCGGAATGGTCGCTGGCATCCGTCCCGCTCTCAGGATGAACTGCTGGCAGCCCTGACCACAAGAAAGCAGGGGAAAGTATGGCTATTGAAGGCACTGCGGCAACTACTCCGCTAAGCCCGGGCGAACGGGTGGACGGTCTGAATCATATAGCCGAATTAAGGGCGAAGGTGTTCGGGCTGAATATTGAACCGGAACTGGAGCGTTTTATTAACGACATGCGCGATTTGAGGGATTCAAGTTATCAGCAGAATGAACGTGCACTGGCGGCCATTTTTTATATGGCAAAAATCCCGGCAGATCGTCACAGCGTCAAAATTAATGAGCTGACGACTGACGAAAGACGGGCGCTTGTACAGGCGATGAATCATTTTCGTGCAGTGGTGAGCTTATTTCCCAAACGGCTGACAATGCCGATTTAAACAATTAACCGAAATTAATGGCGTAAACCCGCCGGGCCTCTTATTGCCCGAAATCAGGAGAAACAACTATGAGAAATACCGAAGTCAGGAAATTCAGAATTAACGATGAAGCAGCAATTAATGCGCTGCTGAGCAAAGCACGACTTGAGGAACGCCGCGCTCGGGCTGAGGCAGTGGCTGCCCGGATGGATAGTCTGGCGATCCGCATTACATCCCGTCAGCTCAGTCACGCAGAGGCGGCGGAATTACTGAGGGAAGAGGCGGCCCGCTATCTGAACGAAGCCGGGGAGATCCACTAATGGCCGACGCAATGGATCTTGTACAACAGCGCGTTGAAGAAGAACGTCAGCGCCACATCCACACCGCCCGCGCCAGAAAGCCGGGTGTTTCTCGTGTTCTCTGCATTGAGTGTGATGCACCTATCCCGCCAGCACGCCGCCGTGCCATCCCGGGCGTGCAGTGCTGCGTCACCTGTCAGGAAATCGCTGAACTGAAAGGGAAGCACTACAACGGAGGTGCTGTATGAGCTCTATCCTGAAATGGGCGGGCAATAAAACTGCCATTATGCCGGAACTGATTAAGCATCTGCCCGCAGGCCAGCGCCTGGTGGAGCCGTTCGCCGGTTCCTGTGCTGTCATGATGGCAACAGACTATCCTTATTATCTTGTTGCGGATATTAATACTGACCTGATTAATCTGTATCGCCAGGTAAAAGAAAATACAGAATGGTTTATAAATGCTGCCCGTGAGCATTTTGAAAAAGATAATACCCCTGATAGATATTATGTTGTACGGGAGTTATTTAATTATCTGACGTCAATTTCAGCAGTTGAAAAGGCGGCAATGTTTTTGTATCTCAATCGCCATTGCTATCGCGGATTGTGCCGCTATAACCTGAGTGGTCAGTTCAACGTCCCTTACGGTAATTATAAAAATCCGTATTTCCCAGAAGCAGAGATCCGGGCATTTGCAGAAAAGGCGCAGCGTGCCACCTTCATCTGCGCCAGCTATGACGAAACGCTGAAAATGCTACGTCCCGGTGACGTGGTTTACTGCGATCCGCCATACGACGGCACATTTAGCAATTATCACACTGCCGGTTTTACCGAGGACGATCAGTATCATCTGGCGTCGATTCTTAAGCGTCGGTCATCAGAAGGGTATCCGGTCATAGCGTCCAATAGTGACACGCATCTGGTGCGCTCTCTGTACCGTGATTTTACCCGCCACCATATCTCCGCCCCGCGCAGCATGGGCGTGGCCGCTGGTGAAGGGAAGGCCGCCCGCGAAATTATCGCAGTATCTGGTGGTACGCCATGGGTTGCTGTTGAGCCGGGCAAGGGGCGGGATTGGTCGGTAGTAGTTGCTCATGGCTAATGCCGTATATCAGTACGACTGGAACGCCCCAAAAGAGGCTATTCCCAGCCCGTATATGACCTATGAAGAACAGCGCCGCCGTGATCATCTGATCGCGGCGTTGCTGCATTCACGCGAGGTGCTGGCGAAACAGCCTGAGAGCGTAAGCCGGGATATCAACCGGCGCTATAACACGCTGGAGCGTGAGCACGGTGCAAAGCGAGCCAATGCCTTTTTGATTAATTTCTGTCAGAGGGCATTGCCACGCCTTGAGAAGGTGGCAAAGAAATACCAGTTGGCCGGGATTGGTCGGGAACTATCTGCCGGGGTATTCCGGGGGCAGTTTGACCAGGCTGATATTCGCTATATGGCTTCCAGGATGGTGAACCTGACCGCCCGTTATAACCGTCTGCAGGACATGTCAAAATCGGATATAGAACTGCTGGCCGGGGATATCGCGAATTTCATCATCAGCGAGCTGGCCGAGTACGACACCAGCCTGGAGGGAGCCAGCGACCTGCAAACGCTGTATCTGCTCTATATGCGCGCCGCGTTGATTACCCATCATTTCAACACCACTCCGCCGCTTTGGGAGCGTATCTCTGGCCGGTTCGTTGATGGCGATGAAGTCTATCCATCGATCCGCCGCATGATGAATGAAAAGTGGTGGCGTGGGCACCTGCGCCGGGTTGCGGCGGAATGGCAGGAGCACCTGCAGATCGCTATGGGCAATGTCAGCAAAAAAGGCCATGTGTATGCCAGCGTCGGTTGTATTACTGACTGGCGGGAGCAGAAGCGGCGCACCCGGGAGTTTCTGAAAGGGATGGAGCTGGAAGATGAAGAGGGCAACCGCATCAGCCTGATCGACAAGTATGACGGCAGCGTGGCTAATCCCGCCATTCGCCGCTGTGAGCTGATGACCCGCATCCGTGGCTTTGAGAATATCTGCAACGATCTGGGGTTTGTTGGTGAGTTTTATACCCTGACCGCACCTTCCCGCTATCACGCCACTACCCGGGCGGGCTACCGCAATCATAAGTGGTGTGGCGCCAGCCCGGCGGACACCCAGCGTTACCTCACCTCCCTGTGGGCCAGAATCCGCGCCAAACTGCACCGCGATGACGTTCGGGTGTTTGGTATCCGGGTGGCTGAGCCTCATCACGACGCAACCCCGCACTGGCATATGCTGATGTTCATGCGTCCGGAAGATGTTGACTATGTGCGTCAGGTTATCCGGGATTATGCCTGGCGGGAGGACTATGTCGAGCTGAAAAGCGACAAGGCCAGAAAGGCGCGTTTTCATGCCGAGGCCATCGATCCGGATAAAGGCAGCGCCACCGGATATGTGGCGAAGTACATCAGCAAAAATATTGATGGCTATGCCCTGGACGATGAGCGTGACGATGAAAGCGGTGAACTGCTGAAAGAGACGGCTCCGGCGGTGTCTGCCTGGGCGGCCCGCTGGCGTATCCGTCAGTTTCAGTTTATCGGTGGTGCCCCGGTCACGGTATACCGAGAACTGCGCCGCATGGCGGATACAGAAACTGCGCATGGTCTGAGCGTGGAATTTGCGGCGGTGCATGACGCTGCTGATGGTGGTGACTGGGCGGCCTATGTGAATGCGCAGGGCGGCCCGTTTGTGCGCCGTGATGAGCTGCAGGTGCGTACCTGGTATGAGCCAACCGATAGCTGCAACGAATACGGGGAAGAGACTATCCGCATCAGGGGGGTTTATGACTCCGTGGTGGGAGCGGATACCCCCATCTTAACCCGTCTGGTGCAATGGAAGATTGTACCAAAGCGGCCGCAGGCCGAAGGTTTTGACCTTAAGGCCGCGTCAGCGGCCTCTCGGAGTTCTGTCAATAACTGTACGGAGCCACCGGCGCAAGATCCTGAGATTGATTTCACCAGGCCGCTGACCCGAAAGCAAAGGCGGGCGCTGATTGGCCGGTTAAAGGCGGAAAAACCGCCGAAGCGGCGGAAATTCAGGCACGGTGATGATCGGCAGGAGCGGGCGATCACCAGGACCATCGGAGAAATTCACGATCTGACCGGGGAAACTATTAGCCGCGGGGAAGCTCTGCATCTGATGGCCGGTACGCGAACGTGCATTGCCGGGCACTGGTGCCGGGGATCGGCCAGTGGTGCTGTTTTTGGGGCGCGGGCACCGATTACCAAAGAGAAAATACTTTCCAGATTTATGGCCTTGCGTACATCAGCTTTAGCTCAGGAAACACCATAAATATAAAAAAGTTATTTTATATCAGTGTGGTAAATAGCGGTCCGCAATATAGGGGGCTTTCCTGTTTTTCGCTACTTGTGATACTGTATTAATGTACAGTATTTTTCCTTGAGGGGGGAAGAGTGAACGATCGCCTTTTTGAATCGCTCACATTGCAGCGAATTGACCTGGTGGCGCGGCTGGTAGCTGACAGCCATTGCGGTGCAGAGGATAAAGATCTGGCGCTTTGCTGGATTGCGGAACTGACAACCAGGCTGCTAAAGCGGCAGCTACAAAACGAGCCGGATGAGCTTCACTAAGCCCTCATTCGGGATGGATATCTGGAAACCGTGCGGGCGATAAAACTGGTTTTTACCGCTCGCAGGGTTGAACAACGAGCTTCGCGAGGCGTTAGCGCTGTTGTGCATGTCTATGCTGCATGAAATCGCATGATCGTTTGAGGATCGTTTTTGCTGAGTCCTGCCATGACTGGCGGGGTCTGGTTCTGGTCATGCAGGTGCATGAAAACCACTACACAAAGCGGGCAGGCGTGGCGGGGATACGAGCGCGCGCTTATGTTATCTATGGTATTGTTTACTGTAATTATCTATAGTTTGAATCAACGGTAGTTTAAGTTTTCCAAAGGAACTGTAAGAGAAGGAGGAGATGAGAATGACTGAGATGAATGAGCAACAAATACCTGTTGAACCAAATGATGATTTTGACGTTGAAAACGAAATTGAACCCTATGAACATATAAAAGAAAGAAAAGTGGTGATACAGCCGTATGATTACGCGGTGCGTACACTTGTTGATATGATAATTGAGGGAGATTTGATTCTAGAACCTGATTATCAAAGGAAATATCAATGGGATGATGTTAAAGCTTCTAGGTTTATTGAATCTATTGCTCTTAATATACCTGTGCCTGTTGTTTATTTGGCTGAGGAAAAAGACGGTACATTTAGTGTTATCGATGGGCAGCAGCGCTTAACCTCTCTTTTTAGATTCATTAAAGCAACTGAGATAGAAAATCTATTTCCTGATTCTGGATTGACTCCACTTAAACTTAGTGGTCTGAAAATAATCTCTGAGATTAATGGTAAGGAGTATCTTCAATTAGACCGGGTTCTTCGCTCAAATATAGCCAAAAGAGCAATTAGATGTATTGTGGTCCTTAATGAGTCTGATGAGGCTTTGAAGTTTGAAGTGTTTGAGCGACTGAACACTGGAAGCGCATCGCTTTCTGATCAAGAGGTTCGTAATTGTGTATATAGGGGGAGTTATAATGAGCTTTTAAAGGATTTGGCAAGATACAAAAAATTTGAAGATTTGATTTCCTTGCCTGAACAAGATGCTAAATCAATGAAAGCTGTTGAATTAGTTTTAAGGTTTATGGCATATAGAGAGTTAACTAGTACCTCTGACTATTCTGATAATTACTCGGAATATTTGAATTTACATATGGAAGATAATCGTGAAATATCAAGCTCTAGGGCTGAGTATATTAAAACTCTTTTCTATGGTACGGTTGATTTGATTTATAACGAATTGGGACCAGGGACTGCTTTTAGAAAACCCAAGAATCAAGTCGATCCGAAAGAAGGTTTTTTTCAAAATAGAATTAATGGATCTATTTATGAGTCTCAAATGGTAGCTTTCTCTAGGGCATTTGAGAATGGATGGCGAGATAAACTTGCTGATAAAGCATTTAGTGTATTTCAGAATGATGGGTACTGGAAAAATCTATTTCAGGGGACTTCTAAAAAGAATTCGGCATTAAGTAGGAGCACGATCCTGACTGAAGCATTGATGGGGTAACGGCATGGAGTGCAGATCTGTTTACATGAAGAGATTTGATGAGATAATCCTCCTTGCAAATATGGCAGAGAAAAACACTGAGCCAGGAGGGAATATTACGGCCATAAATGCTTTGACTCGCTCTGGTTTGGTTTTACTTTGCGGTTATTTTGAAGGTTTTGTTCGTGAAATGTGCAAAGAATTTGTTGATGAACTGAATGAGTTAGAGATTGCACCTTCGTTAGTACCAATTCGGATGCTATCAGAACATGTTGTTACTTGTTCTGATAAGGTTAGAAATAATAAATGTCAATCTTTTTCTGATTTTATAATGAATGTTGAACGGTCTTTGCCAATACAGTTTGATAGCGATAAATTGTCTTCTACAAATGCAAATCCAACAGTTGATACAATTGAACGTATATTTAATGTATTTGACATTCCTTTAGTTTTGGATGAGTTGTCAATTAATGACTTTGATGTTTCTGAAATGTATAATATCGAGTCTCAAATAGGTGATTCATTGAGGAGAACGATATTGCGGGCTGTAGATGATGATTCAGTAAAGGGAATCGATGTGATTAATATTATTGAATCTAGATGGAGGCCAAAAAAGAAACGTAGGCGTGTGGGGTACCTCAATATTATTGATGAGTTATTAAAAAAGAGAAATAGAATTGCTCATGGTGAGGGGTTTGATTCAGTGACCCCTCAAGAGCTTAAAGAGGCCACTAGACAAATAACCAAATTGTGTGATGGTTTGATTAGTAAGTTGACGGCGAAACTTGCTGAAATGACATATCAAACCTCTAGTGAATATTGACTAAAGGTAATGATTTCTTCGTCAGCCCACTTGTTAAGTTCACATAAGCATTTTTGTAGAGGGGTTAATTCATTTCTGACAAAGACTTTACTGGCCTTTTCCACATCACCAAAGCCGCCAACATTACTTGGCATAATCCCCATCATCTGCGGCGGCACGCGGTGAGCCGCCATCATATCGTCGCGGCTCACGTTCTTGATGTTCAGAAACTCGTCCTTTGCCGCGACCTCGGACAGCGGAATGATCTGGATGCCGTCCTTCTTGCCGTTCGGACTGTACATAAACAGATTGCGGAAGTTACCCGGGCCTTTGGCGCTTTTCATCGCCTTGCGGATGTTGTCCACGTCTTCCTGGTTCTGCGCCGCGTCGGTCATGTACATGATAAATCCGGCATGGCTGCCGTTAATGTAGTACTTACGGCGGAACAGGGTCGCGGATTCGTTCAGCAGCGCGGACGGGATGGCGGACAGGTAGCCGGGCAGGCCGTAAATCTCCTGGTTAATGTCCGGCTCCATCAGGTGAAAAACGCTGCCTTTGGTGAATTCATAGGGCTGGGTGGTCATGCCGTACTGCACAAACCAGTAGGTGTCGAGGTCCACGCCGCGGCGGGTGTACTTTGCCAGCGCGGGCTCCAGTGAGAGGATTCCGCCGAGCCGGTTGGTGCGTTTCTCCAGGTAGGCGTTACCAAACACCAGATAATCCTGCACAAAACGGCTGAACGCCTGCTGGCTGAGCAGGCGATGTGGGATATAGGTACTGCTGAGAATATCACGCTTAACGGCAATTGGTGAGCTATGATGCACGGCGGAGCGGTAGGTGCGCGCCAGTCCGTCGAAGCTGACCGGCGGTTCATACCACCTGTCCATCTGTACGCATTCCACATAATCCAGCAGCTCGCGGCGGTCCAGCACCGGCACCGGGTCGCCAAAGCTGAACGCCTCGGCCTTGCTGGTTTCCTGCTGTGCCTGTTGCGTTGCCGCGGCCTGGCGGTTGCGCTTGTTACGTTTACCCATTAAAAAATCTCCACGATATTACTGGTGTTTGCGGTTTCGCCCTGCAGCGGCTCTTTGTACAGGGCGTGCATCGTCGCCCAGGCCAGGTCGGCATGGCTGGCTTCTTCGCTGCGGCTGGCTTCGTATGTCGGGCGGTTGCCGCTGGCGGTGGTGGAACGGCGGATTGCCATGAAGGACTGCGCAATGTCGGTATGACCGGCGTCGAATTCCAGGCGCCGGTGGCTGATAATGTCCCACGCCTTGAGTACCAGGGCATTTTTCACGTTGGGGTTATAGACAAACTCCCGGACCGCCGGGAAAAAGGCTTTAACGTTCTCATAGACGCCGTGGCCGACGCCGGTGGAGTCAATACCGATGTAGGTCACGTTGTACTGTTCCGTCAGCTTTTTGATGGCGTCCGCCTGGGCGCGGAAGTCCATGCCGCGCCACTGGTGACGCTCCAGAATGCGGAACTTGCCGCCCGATACGGCAGGCGGTGCCACCACCACGCAACCGGCGCTGTCGCCGTTCTGGGTGCCTTTGGCCGGGTCATAGCCGATCCAGACTTCACGCCAGCCAAACGGGCGCAGCGCCAGCGCCTGGAAGTCCTCCCACACTTCCCAGCTATCCACCATGCACGCCTGCAGGTCGGCCAGCGGGAACACCGAGGCCAGATCGTCCATGAATTCACACATCAGCAGGTTCTGGTATTCGTCCGGGCTGTACTCCAGGCGCAGCTGGTTGAGGTCGAACAAGTTGCAGCCGCCGCGCACCGCATCCTCGACGGTGACGATCTGGCGGTACTGGCCGTCAGCGCACAGAAGGCCACCGGCCAGGCTGCTGTGGCTGATATCGATATCCACTTTGTCTGCTTTGGCACGGCCCCGGTTGAACAGCGCGCCGGACCAGAACGGGTAAGCGCTGTGTGTCAGGCTGGACGGCGTGGAAAAGTAGGTCTGGCGCCACTTCTTGTGCAGCGCCATCCCGGAAGCGACCTTGCGCAGCTCCTGAAATTTGGGTATCCAGAAATATTCATCAAGGTACAAATTGCCGTGATAGCTCTGCGCGGTGCGGGCATTGGTGCCGAGAAAGTAGAGCGTGGCGCCGTTGGGTAACACCATTGGATCGCCTTTCAGTTCCACATCGACTTCTTTGGCGAACTCCACGATGTACTGCTTAAACACGTAGGCCTGCGACTTACTGGCTGAAAGGAAAATCTGATTACGACCGGTCAGCAGTGCATCGATCAGCGCTTCCCGGGCAAAATAGTAGGTGGCTCCGATCTGGCGTGATTTCAGCAGGTTGCGGATGCGGTGGAGTTTCCCGGCTTCCCACCAGTGGCGCTGGTAGTCAAACATCCCGTTGCGGAACAGGGTTTCCAGCTGCGCGATCTGCTCGTCGCTGATGGCGTTCTTTTCCGGCTTTTTACGCGGCCCTTTATTGCGGTTGGCCACGTTGGGGTTCAGGTCGGCTTCATTGCCGCCGTTACTGAATTTCCCGATCCGGGCGTGACGCTCAGACTGGCGCGCCAGCAGGTCAATCTCCTTAAAGTCTTTCCCTTCCTTGTGCTCCTTCATGATGAGCTGGCAGTAACGCGCCGCCGTGGTGAGCTGCATCTGGTCCAGCGGGCCGTATTCGCCCCACCTGTCGCGCTTCTTCCAACTGTGAACAGTTGCAACTTTCTCGCCCAGCATTTCGGCAATGCGGGCTACGCGGTATCCCTGAAAGTACAGCAGCATGGCCTGCCGTCGGGGATCGAGGTCTGCGGGTGTCAGTGTGTTTTCCATGGCCCAAACATACGGCCTGACCGGGACGCTTTCTCCGCCGGGGCGTTGTGTGGTTCAGGGCACAAGGCCCGCACGTTGTTTCATGCCCCCTCTCACCGCAAACATAGGGTTTCACAGAGTTTTTTCTAACGGAGCCCTGCTCATGACAGTAAAAGCAAAGCGTTTTCGTATCGGGGTGGAAGGTGCCACCACGGACGGGCGCGAGATCCAGCGCGAGTGGCTGGTACAGATGGCAGCCAGCTACAACCCGGCGGTCTATACCGCTCTGATTAACCTGGAGCACATCAAGTCTTATCTGCCGGACAGCACCTTTAACCGCTACGGAAAGGTAACGGCGCTGGTTGCAGAAGAAATCAAGGACGGGCCGCTGACGGGCAAGATGGCGCTGTATGCCGACGTTGAACCGACCAGCGCCTTGGTGGAACTGGTGAAGAAGGGCCAGAAGCTTTTCACCTCCATGGAGGTTAGCCCGAAATTTGCCGACACCGGCAAAGCCTACCTGGTGGGCCTGGCCGCCACCGACGACCCGGCGAGCCTCGGCACCGAAATGCTGGCATTCAGCGCCAGCGCCTCACACAACCCGCTGGCGAAACGTAAGCAGGCGCCGGATAACCTGTTCACCGCCGCCGAAGAAACGCAGATCGAACTGGAAGAGGTGGACGATAAGCCCTCTCTCTTTGCCCGCGTCACCGCGTTGCTCGGCAAAAAAGCGCAGTCCGATGATGCGCGCTTCTCTGATGTGAACCAGGCCGTGGAGCTGATCGCCACCGAACAGCAGAGCCTGAGTGAACGCGCCGACAAATCCCTGAGCGACCAGGGCGAACGCCTGACCCGACTGGAAGCTGACCTTAAGGCGCAGCAGACCGCCTTTGCGGAACTGCAGGACAAACTGAGTCGCGAGGACAGCCGCGCCGATTATCGCCAGCGCGCCCCGGGCGGTGATGCCCCGGCTGGCACCCTGACAAATTGCTGATGGAGCACCTGAACTGATGAAAAAGAATACCCGTTTTGCCTTTAACGCCTACCTGGTGCAGCTGGCAAAAATCAATGGCGTGCCGGTGGATGAGCTGTCGAGCAAGTTCACCGTCGAGCCATCCGTGGCGCAGACGCTGGAAGATGAGATCCAGCAGTCCGCCGCGTTTCTCACCTGTATCAATATCGTGGGCGTGCCGGAGCAGTCCGGCCAGCTGCTGGGGCTGGGTATCGGTGGCACCATTGCCGGAACCACGGACACCTCATCGAAAGAGCGTGAGCCGACCGATCCAACCGACATGTCGGACGTGGAATTTAAGTGTGAGCAGACCAACTTCGACACCACGCTGACCTACGCGAAGCTGGACCTGTGGGCGAAATTTCAGGACTTCCAGATCCGTATCCGCAACCACATTATTCAGCGCCAGGCGCTGGACCGTATCATGATTGGCTTTAATGGCGTGAAGCGTGAAAAAACGTCAGATCGCACCAAAAACCCGCTGCTGCAGGACGTCAATAAGGGCTGGCTGCAGAAAATCCGTGAGGATGCGCCGGACCGCGTACTGGGCAGCAGCACCGCAGACGGCACGACCACGGCCAAACCCGTCAAGGTGGGTAACGGCGCCTCTGAACTGGAGGGCGGCGGCTATGAAAACCTGGACGCCGTGGTGATGGATGCCATTGACGAGCTGATCGACCCAGTATTCCAGGACGATGACGATCTGGTGGTGATTTGTGGCCGCCAGTTGCTGTCGGACAAGTATTTCCCGCTGGTGAACAAGAAGCAGGAAAACAGTGAAAAGCTGGCCGCCGATCTCATTATCAGCCAGAAACGCATGGGGGGATTAAAGGCCGTCCGGGCGCCGTTCTTCCCGGCTAATGCGCTGCTGATCACCCGCCTGGATAACCTCTCTATCTACTGGCAGGAGGAAACCCGCCGCCGTTCGGTTATCGATAACCCGAAGCGTGACCGCATCGAAAACTTTGAATCCGTCAACGAGGCCTATGTGGTGGAGGATTACCGCTGCGCGGCTCTGGTGGAAAACATCGAGCTCGGTGATTTCAGCACGCCGGAAACCCCGGAAGAAAACCCGGGTAGCGGGGAGTAATCCATGCGCCTGAGTCCTGCACGACAGCACCGCCAGCGCATTCAGGCAGAGCAGGCCGCCCGGCAGGGCGGCAGTGCCCGCCATGCATCGGGCTATGACCTGATGCTGATGCAGTTGGGAGAGGATCGCCGCCGTCTTAAGGGCATCCAGTCCACGGTGAAGAAGGCGCAAATCAAGGTGGAGCTGCTGCCGAAGTATGCCGCCTGGGTATCCGGGGTACTGGCCGCCGGGAGCGCACACCAGGATGACGTGGTGATGTACGTAATGCTGTGGCGCCTGGACGCCGGAGACTATGCCGGTGCGCTGGAAATCGGGCGCCATGCGCTGAGCCAGGGCTGGGTGATGCCGCTGGGCAATCGTACCGTGCCGACGGTGCTGGCCGAAGAGATGGCCGACGCCGCGCAGTCGTCGTTGCTGGCCGCTGTCGGGTTTGACCCGGCGCTGCTGCTGCAGACCCTGGACCTGACCGCCGATCACGATATGCCGGACCAGTCCCGCGCCCGGTTGCATAAAGCCATTGGCCTGGTGCTGACGGAGCACAGCCCGGCGGCAGCGCTGAACCACCTTAATCATGCGCTGCAGCTCGATTCACGCTGCGGTGTGAAAAAAGACAAAGAGCGGCTGGAGCGCAGACTGCGCAATGGCTGTTAACGAACGTGCCCCGCGCACGGGCGGCACGGGGTGGCGACAGGCCGCTGGCCGCATCAAAACCCCGTCCACCGCCCACCCATTCAGGAGAAAAGCCGCATGAAATTTGTAGCGCCGGAGCAGGCGCCGACCACGGCGGAGGTCATTCCCAATAATTCTTTCTGGCCCGATCTCGATCTGGCGAAGTTTCGCGAGGCGATGCGGGTGGATGGCACCGTCACCCCGGCGCGGCTGCGCCAGGTGGTGCTGACGGCCATGGCGGAGGTGAATGCCGAGCTGTACCCCTGGCGGGAACGGCAGGAGCTGCGGGGATATAACAGTCTGGCGGATGTGCCCGCCGAACGGCTGGCCGGAGAGAGTCAGCGAATCCACCACTACACCAGTGCGGTGTGGTGCTGGGCGCGGGCGGTGCTCAATGAACGCTACCAGGACTATGACGCCACATCGTCAGGCGTCAAACGCGGTGAAGAGCTGGCGGAGGCCTGCGGGGAGCTGTGGCGCGATGCCCGCTGGGCCATTCGCCGGGTGCAGGATGCGCCGCACTGCACGGTGGAGCTGATCTGATGAAAGTGCGTGCGCACCAGTCTGACACGGTGGACGCGCTCTGCTGGCGTCACTACGGGCGCACGCAGGGCGTCACCGAGCAGGTGCTGCGGGCGAATCCGGGGCTGGCAGAGTATGGCCCCTTTTTACCTCACGGTTTGCAGGTCGAAATGCCGGATCTTCCGGATGCCGTTATCGCGCAGACCGTCCAGCTATGGGACTGAACAATGACACTTGAGCGAATCAGCGCCTTTATCACGTACTGCATCGCTGTGCTGATGGCGAAGCTGGGAAAGTTTGATCTGCAGGACGTGGCAACCATCACCGGTATGTTGCTGGGGATCGCGATGTTCCTGGTGAGCTGGTATTACCGTCGCAAGGCTTACCGGCTGCTGGAGAGCGGGCAAATAACCAGGGGGCAATATGAGTCTGCAGGTCGTTAAACGCTGTGCCGTGGGTGTGGTGCTGGCGATTGCCGCCACGCTGCCGGGATTTCAGTTGCTCCACACCTCCGTGGAAGGGCTGAAACTGATTGCCGATTTTGAGGGCTGCCGCCTGCAGCCGTATCAGTGCAGCGCGGGCGTGTGGACCGACGGAATTGGTAACACGTCCGGCGTGGTGCCGGGCAAAACCATCACAGAGCGCCAGGCGGCGCAGGGGCTGATCACCAATGTGCTGATGACGGAGAAACGGCTGGATGCCTGCCTGGCGGTGAAGCCGCCGCAGCATGTCTATGACGCGCTGGTAAGTATCGGATTTAACGTGGGGACTGGCGCTATCTGCCGGTCAACCATGGTCGCCTATATCAACCGCCAGCAGTGGTGGCAGGCCTGTGACCAGCTACCTCGCTGGGTTTATGTGAATGGCGTGTTCAATAAGGGGCTGGATAACCGCCGGACGCGGGAGCTGGCCTGGTGTCTGAAAGGGGTGCCGCAGTGATGCGTGCGCTGGCCGTCGCGCTGATCCTGGTGCTGGCTGCGCTGGGCTGGCAGTCGTGGCGGCTCAGTGATGCCCGGCAGACTATCGAGCGCCAGGGGGAGACTCTGAAAAGCCGGGAGGAAAAGCTGGTGAAGGCCAACAGCCAGCTAATCAGCCTGTCCATTCTGACCGAAACCAACAGCCGGGAGCAGATGCGGCTCTATGCGGCAGCGGAACAGGCTGCCGCACTGCTGCGAAGCCGCCAGCGCCGGATCGAGGAACTGAAACGTGAAAATGAGGATTTACGCCGCTGGGCTGATGCTTCCCTGCCTGCTGACATTATCAGGTTGCGGGAGCGACCGGCCATTGCAGGAGGTGCAGCTTACCGTGAGTGGCTGTCCGGCAGTGACGCAGTGCCGTCTGGAACAGTCAGCGCCACACACTAACGGCGATCTGAACGCACTGCTGGATGAAACCGAGGCCGCCTGGGCGGCCTGTGCCGATAAAGTGGACACGATCATTGCGTGTCAGGAGCGAGACAGTGAACAAGCCGCAGTCCTTACGCCGCGCCCTGAGTGATGCCGTTCCCTATGTCCGGGATAACCCGGACAAGCTGCACCTGTTTGTGGATGATGGCGCCCTGGTGGCGACCGGCGCCAGCTCCATGTCGTGGGAATATCGCTATACCCTGAATCTGGTGATTGAGGATTTCAGCGGCGACCAGAACCTGCTGATGGCGCCGGTGCTGCTGTGGCTCAGTGATAACCAGCCTGACGCCATCAATAATCCGCAGCTGCGGGAAAAGCTGTTCACGTTTCAGGTGGATATTCTGCGCAATGACGTCTGCGATATCAGCATCAATCTGCAACTGACGGAGCGTGTGCTGGTCAGCGCTGACGGCGGGGTTTCCCGCGTCGAGGCCGTGCCGGAGCCGGATGTGCCGGAAGAAATGTGGACGGTGAAGCGTGGCTGAACTGCAGAACGTTGACGCTTGGCTGGCGGCACTGCTGGCAAATCTGGAGCCCGCCGCGAGAAACCGTATGATGCGGGAAGTGGCGCAGCAGCTGCGCCGCATCCAGCAGAAGAATATACAGCGACAGCGCAATCCTGACGGAAGTGTCTGGGAGCCGCGGCGAATGACGGCGCGCAGCAAGAAGGGGCGCATCAGGCGTCAGATGTTCGCGAAAATGCGCACGGCCAGGTATCTGAAAACTACCGCCAGCGCGGACGCGGCGAGTGTGGAGTTTGCCAGTAAGGTGCAGCGTATCGCCCGCGTTCACCACTACGGCCTGCGGGATCGCGTTACCCGAAATGGCCCGGAGGTTCGCTACCCTGAGCGCCGTCTGTTGGGCGTTAACAATGAGACGGAAGTGAACATCCGGGATATTCTGTTACGCTGGTTTATAGGATAGGTTTATGTTATATAATCATAGCTCTTTTCTATTTCTTTTTTGTGTTTATCTGATATTTTTTTTATTATTTCCATGTGAAAGAATAATCCAATTCCGACAGTGATTATCCATGCTGAAGCTAGTAATAAAATGGTTGCAAGTATGATGTTTTCCCAGATGTATTTTGTTATATAAAAAGGGAGACTCCCTGATTTATCTTCAATTGATAAAGCCCGGCAAATATATTTTTTAGCTTCCTTTGATATTTCTGTGATGCTCTGAAGTTCATCGGGGGTATTGCATGTATTTAGTGTTATTATCCATCTGTCTTTTGATGTTGCACTTAAGGCTGAACCTGATTTTATCAGGAAGGCATCTTCTGTCCTTTTGTTGGTTAGCTTTATCTGATAAGTGTCATCTTGTCTAAATAGATATATCGATGAGAAAAGCATAATTATGCCGATTAATAATGTTATCGCTGCGCCAATGTATATCATTATCTTGTCTTTTAGTGAGGACTCCAAAGTGTTTTTTCTGTATTCTGATAACGTTATGTTTATTTTTATGGGAGGGATCTTTAACTCATCAACCAAGAATTTATTTTTTTCTTTTACTTGAGTAAGCCACCGATAAATTGATTTTATTAAGGCTGTTAATAGCGTAAAAACTAGTCCGCCGATTGCTGTGGCGAGAAAGGTATTTAACTGAGTTAGCATTTGGGATATCTCCTTTCCTGGGGGACTGGGTGTCCATCGTATTAGTGTCGTTGACGATACAACGATGTTTTGTTTCATGTCTATAAATGGCAAGGCATGCTTTTCTCATGAACACACAACTAACCGAAATCATGCGCCTTATCACTAATCTGATCCGTACCGGCATTGTGCTGGAGGTGGACCGGAAAAACTGGCTGTGCCGGGTGAAAACAGGCGATCTCGAAACTAACTGGATTAGCTGGCTGACGCTGCGCGCCGGTGGCGCCCGCACCTGGTGGTGTCCGTCTCCCGGGGAGCAGGTGGTGCTGTTATCGATGGGCGGCAATCTGGAAACCGCCTTTGCCCTGCCTGCGATTTACTCCGATCAGTTTGCGGCGCCGTCGGATTCTGAGGCCGGGAGCGTGACCGCGTACCCGGACGGCGGCTGGTTTGAGTATGAACCAGCCACCGGTCGCTGGTATGTGAAGGGGATTAAATCCATGGTCATTGAGGCCGCCGATAACATCACTCTGAAAACCGGGGAGTTTGTGGTGGAGGCCGGGCGTACCCGCATTAACAGCGAAGTGGCGATTAATGGCGGCGTTACCCAGGGCGGCGGGGCGATGAGCTCTAACGGCATTGTGGTGGATGCACATAAACATACCGGCGTGAAGGCGGGTAGCGATACGTCCGGGGGGCCGGTATGACGCTGTATAGCGGCATGAGCCGCACCACCGGCCAGACACTAACCGACACCGAACATCTGCGCCAGTCGGTGCGAGACATTCTGATGACCCCACAGGGCAGCCGCATTGCCCGTCGTGAATATGGTTCGCTGCTGTCCGCGCTGATCGATCAGCCCCAGAATCCGGCGTTACGCCTGCAGGTGATGGCGGCAGTCTATACCGCGCTGAGTCGCTGGGAGCCGCGCCTGACGCTGGATGCTATCACTATCAACAGCAGCTACGACGGCGCGATGGTGGTGGAACTGACCGGCCAGCGCAATGACGGAGTGCCGGTTTCCCTTTCTGTATCAACAGGAGCTGATAACTGATGCCCGTTATTGACCTTTCCCAGTTGCCCGCACCGCAGATTGTGGACGTACCCGACTTTGAGACGCTGCTGTCTGAGCGTAAGGCGGCCTTTATCGCCCTGTATCCGGCGGATGAACAGGAGGCCGTGCGGCGCACGCTGGCGCTGGAATCGGAGCCCGTCACCAAACAGCTGCAGGAGAGCACTTACCGTGAGGTGCTGCTGCGCCAGCGCATCAATGAGGCGGCCCAGGCGGTAATGGTGGCCTATGCCACTGGCAGTGACCTGGACCAGCTGGCGGCAAACTACAACGTTCCCCGCCTGACTATCACGCCCGCCGATCCGGATGCCGTGCCGCCGGTTGCTGAGGTCAGAGAGAGCGACGAGGCGCTACGCCTGCGCGTACCTGCGGCATTCGAGGGATTATCCGTGGCAGGCCCGACAGCAGCCTATGAGTTCCATGCCCGCAGCGCAGACGGGCGGGTGGCTGACGCCAGCGCAACCAGCCCGGCCCCGGCGGAGGTGGTGCTGACCGTGTTGAGCCGGGAGAATGACGGAACGGCGGACGCTGACCTGCTGGCCGTGGTTGACGCGGCCCTGAACAGTGAAAGCGTCCGCCCGGTGGCGGACCGGCTGACGGTGCGCAGCGCGGAGATTATCCCCTATACCGTGAACGCCACGCTGTTTCTGTACCCGGGCCCGGAATCAGAGCCGATCCTGGCCGCCGCCCGAAAGAGCCTGCAAACCTATATAGCCAGCCAGACCCGGCTGGGGCGTGATATCCGGCTGAGCGCCATCTATGCGGCGCTGCACGTCGAAGGCGTCCAGCGCGTAGAGCTGGTGTCCCCCACGCAGGATATGGTGCTGGACAGGACCCAGGCCGCCTCCTGCAGTGGCTGGTCGGTGAGTGTCGGGGGAACGGATGAATAGCCTGTTACCGCCGGGCTCGTCGGCACTGGAGCACCGCCTGGCGCAGAGCTGCAGCGGTATTTCCGATCTACAGGTGCCGCTGCGTGACCTGTGGAACCCGGCGACCTGTCCGGCCCGCTTTCTGCCGTATCTGGCCTGGGCGTTCTCCGTGGACCGGTGGGATGAAAGCTGGCCGGTGGCGACAAAGCGCCAGGTGGTACAGGATGCATTCTATATTCATCAGCACAAGGGGACCGCCAGCGCAATCCGGCGTGTAGTGGAGCCGTTCGGCTTCCTGATCCGCATCATTGAGTGGTGGAAAACCGGCGGTGTGCCGGGCACCTTCCGGCTGGATATTGGCGTCAATGACCAGGGGATTACGGAGGAAACCTATCGGGAGCTGGAGCGCCTGATTAGTGATGCCAAACCCTGTAGCCGTCACCTGGTCGGTATGTCCATCAACCTGCAGACCAGTGGGCCGTATTTTGTCGGCGCCGCCAGCTACAGCGGCGAGGAAATCACGATTTATCCGTATATCAACGAAACCATCGTTTCCGGTGGCGCGGGCTACACCGGCACGGCCACCCATATTATTGATACCCTGAGAGTGAACCCATGAGCACAAAATTTTATACCCTGCTGACGGATATTGGCGCGGCGAAGCTGGCAAATGCCGCTGCGCTGGGCGTGCCGTTGAATATTACCTGGATGGCGGTGGGTGACGGTGGCGGAACCCTGCCAACGCCCAATTCGGCGCAGACGTCGCTGATTGGTGAGCAGCGCCGGGCGGCCCTGAATGCGCTGTATATCGATCCGGATAACAGCAGCCAGATTATTGCCGAGCAGGTGATCCCGGAAAAGGAAGGCGGTTGGTGGATCCGCGAAGTCGGGCTGTTCGACGAGTCCGGCGCGCTGATTGCGGTGGGGAACTGCCCGGAGAGCTACAAGCCGCAACTGGCCGAGGGGAGTGGCTGCACCCAGACCGTGCGCATGGTGCTGATCACCAGTAGCACTGACAATATCACCCTGAAAATTGACCCCTCCGTGGTGCTGGCGACCCGCCAGTATGTGGATGACAAGGTGCTGGAGCTGAAAGTAGATATTGATAAACAACTAAAAGCCCATCTGGAGGAGAAGAACCCGCATCCGCAGTATCAGGCTGGTCGTCTTCTGCGCGTGATTAAATTTGAGATGTCAGGGGCATATACACCGGCCGATGATGTAGGAAGTGTCATTGTTGAGGCCTGTGGTGGAGGTGGAGCAGGGGGATCTGTAGGACCTGCTACGAGTGGTCAGGCATGTGGTGGCGCGGGCGGTCAGTCCGGTGCCTATGCAAAATCCTTTTATACACGTGAAGAGCTGGGTGAAAATATCCCTGTTATTGTGGGAGCCGGAGGTATTTCCGTAGAGTTTGTTGCCAATGGACAAAAAAATGGAGCCGGTGGGGATACGATGTTTGGCGATCTTATTTTATGCCAGGGAGGGCATGGGGCGGCGGGAGCGATGGAAACACCACCATTTGTTGGCTGGAATGCGAGTGAAGTTTGTATCTCTACGGGCGGAAACATTCTCAATCTGAATGGTAGTGATGGCGATGATACTTTTATTTTAAGTACTAAGGCTGGATGTAGTGGTGTTGGGGGATGCAACCCTCTGGGTTCTGTTATTCTTAACCGCTCAACCAACGGGCCAGGCAACGGTGCTATGGAGGGTAGCGTTGGATATGGTACCGGTGGAACAGGCGCGCTGAATACCAATGGCGCCACAGCATCATATTTGGGTGGGAATGGGATGAGTGGTGTCGTCATTATTTATGAGTATTCATAAAGGAGTTTCAAAATGAATAGTGCCCGCTACGCGATACTTGAGAATGGTAGCAATAAAGTAAAAAATGTTATCATTGCTCCTGAGAGATTTTCGTTTAAAGGAAATATGCTGCTTAAGCTGAATGAGCAGGTAATCTGTCAGCCAGGGATGTTTTATAATAAAGCTAATGGTGTTTTTTATTATGATGCTGAATTAACGCAAACGGTATTAATACAGAATGGCAGTCAGGGATAAGTTCATTCGTGCCACTTTGTCATTATTCCCGCAGTCGCGGGGATTTTTTTACCCCCGTTATTGTGCCAGCGCCCACACAACCGCAAGCGCGTGCGCTGCGGGCGCATCATCCTGAACATAGGCGTTACCCCTGTAAACCGGAGATAACGCCTTATGGCTCAGGATTACCACCACGGGGTGCGCGTTGAGGAAATCAACGAGGGCACCCGCACCATTACCACGGTGAGCACTGCCATTGTGGGGATGGTCTGCACCGGCGACGATGCCGACGCCGCAACCTTTCCCCTAAACAAGCCGGTGTTGCTCACCGACGTACTGACCGCCAGCGGCAAGGCGGGCGAGTCCGGCACCCTGGCCCGCTCGCTGGATGCGATTGCTGACCAGACCAAACCCGTGACCGTTGTTGTACGCGTTCCCCAGGGTGAAACCGAGGCGGAAACCACCACCAACATCATCGGCGGCGTCACTGCCGAGGGTAAGAAAACCGGTATTAAGGCGCTGCTGGCCGCGCAAAGTCAGCTCGGCGTTAAACCGCGCATCCTGGGCGTGCCGGGCCACGATACCCAGGCAGTTGCCACGGAATTGCTGAGTGTGGCGCAGCAGTTGCGCGGCTTTGCTTATCTGTCCGCCTACGGGTGCAAAACGGTATCAGAGGCCATCGACTACCGCGCTAATTTCAGCCAGCGCGAGGGGATGCTGATCTGGCCGGACTTCATCAATTTTGACACCGTGTTGAATGCTGACGCCACGGCCTACGCCACCGCCCGGGCGCTGGGCCTGCGCGCCAAAATCGACGAGCAGACCGGCTGGCATAAATCTTTGTCAAACGTGGGCGTAAATGGCGTTTCCGGCATTTCCGCCGATGTGTTCTGGGATCTACAGGACCCGGCCACTGATGCCGGTCTGCTGAACCAGAACGACGTCACCACGCTTATCAGAAAGGACGGCTTCCGCTTCTGGGGCTCCCGCTGCCTGAGTGACGATCCACTGTTCCAGTTTGAGAACTACACCCGCACCGCCCAGGTGCTGGCAGACACCATGGCCGAAGCCCATATGTGGGCGGTGGATGGTGTGCTGAACCCGTCGCTGGCCCGCGACATTATCGAAGGTCTGCGCGCCAAAATGCGCAGCCTGGTGACGCAGGGCTATCTCATTGGTGGGGACTGCTGGCTGGATGAGTCCGTAAACGATAAGGACACGCTCAAGGCCGGGAAGCTCACAATTGATTACGACTATACGCCGGTGCCGCCGCTGGAAAACCTGCTGCTGCGCCAGCGTATCACCGATCGTTACCTGGTCGATTTCGCCAGCCGTGTCAGTGCATAAGGGGGATACATGGCTTTACCACGCAAACTGAAACATCTGAATCTGTTCAACGATGGCAACAACTGGCAGGGGCTGGTTGAGTCCCTGACCCTGCCGAAATTCACCCGTAAATATGAGAAATATCGCGGCGGCGGGATGCCCGGTGCGGTGGATATCGATCTGGGGCTGGATGATGGCGCACTGGATACCGAATTTACCGCCGGGGGCACCGAAGCGCTGCTGTTTAAGCAGATGGGTAAGGCCACGGTTGACGGTGTTCAGTTGCGCTTTACCGGCTCCATCCAGCGCGACGACACCGGCGAAGTGCAGGCCGTGGAGCTGGTCGTGCGCGGGCGCCATAAAGAGCTGGATTCCGGCGAGTGGAAAACCGGCGAAAGCAATACCACCAAAGTCAGCAGCACCAACAGCTACGCGAAGCTGACCATCAATGGCGAGGTGCTCTATGAGGTCGATCTGGTCAACATGATTGAAATTGTTGACGGCACCGACCTGATGGAAGAGCACCGCAAGGCTATTGGCCTGTAACCCTTTAACGGCGCGGGATGGCCGCGCCATTGCCCGATTTTAAGGAAACGAGCATGACCGACAAACTGACAGAGCGCACCGTGGAACTGGATACCCCGATTAAACGCGGTAAGACCGAAATCACTGAAGTGGTGCTGCGTAAGCCGCAGTCCGGGGCCCTGCGCGGCACCCGCCTGCAGGCGATTATGGATATGGACGTGGCGGCGATGATGACCGTGATCCCCCGTATCTCCACCCCGGCGCTGACGGCGCAGGAAATGGCAGAAATGGACCCGGCGGACCTTACCGCGATGTCCGTGGAGGTGGTCACTTTTTTGTTGAAGAAGTCGGTGCTTGCCGATTTACAGAAAGCCTGACGGTTGACGATCTGGTGGCGGATATTGCCGCCGTCTTTCACTGGCCGCCGTCCGTCACTGACGTTATGCCGCTGACCGAGGTGCTGGAGTGGCGGCACAAAGCGATTCAGAGAAACGGGGCCAGCAATGAGTGATAACAGCCTGCGTCTGCAGGTGATTCTTAATGCGGTTGATAAAATCACCCGCCCTTTCAGAGCCGCGCAGGCCAGCTCCCGGGAGCTGGCTGCCGCTATTCAGCAGAGCCGGGCCAGGCTTAAAGAACTGGACAATCAGGCGGGCCGTATCGATGGTTTCCGCAAAGCCAACGCTCAATTGGCTGTTACCGGCAATAACCTTAAGGCCGCCCGCGAAGAAGCCGCGAGACTTGCCACGCAGTTTGCCGCTACCAATCGGCCCACGGCAGCCCAGGCGCGGCTGCTGGAACAGGCGAGAAACCGCGTTAACGAGCTGCAGGGCAAATATAACGGGCTGCGCCAGTCGGTTCAGCGTCAGCGCCTGGCGCTCAATGATGCCGGAATTGACACCAGAAGGTTAAGCAGTACGCAGCGGGAATTGCGGCAAAATGCCGACGAGGCCCGCCGGTCACTGGACCGCCAGCAGCAGACCCTCAGACGCCTGGGTGAACAGCAGCGCAAGCTGGCAGCAGCCCGGGAGCAGTATGCCCGCCGTCTGGAAGTGCGTGACCGTGTGGCCGGGGCGGGCGCCACCACCATGGCGGCAGGAGTGGCGCTGGGCGCGCCGGTGATGGCTTCGGTAAAAAGCTACGTCAGCCTGGAAGATGCCATGAAAGGCGTGGCAAAGCAGGTTAACGATCTGCGTGATGACAATGGCAACCGCACGGCCCGGTTTTATGAAATGCAGGACGCCATCAAGGCGGCCAGTGAACGACTGCCGATGGAATACGGAGCCGTTGATTTTGCCGCACTGGTTGAGGGTGGCGCCCGTATGAATGTGGCAAACCCCAATGACAGTTGGGAGGACCAGAAGCGTGACTTACTGGCATTTGCGGCAACGGCGGCTAAAGCCTCCACCGCGTTTGAGATGCCCGCAGATGAGCTTTCAGAAAGTATGGGGAAAATTGCCCAGCTCTATAAAGTACCGACCCGCAATATTGAACAACTGGGCGACGTGCTGAACTACCTGGACGATAACGCCATGTCAAAAGGTGGCGATATCATCAACGTGCTGCAGCGTCTGGGCGGCGTGGCTGACCGGCTGGACTATCGTAAGGCGGCGGCGCTTGGCTCCACCTTCCTTTCCCTTGGGACCGCACCGGAAGTGGCGGCCAGTGCGGCCAATGCCATGGTGCGGGAACTATCGACCGCTACCCGGCAGAGCAAAGATTTTTTCCTGGGCATGAATATGCTGGGGCTCAAGCCTGCCGATGTACAACGGCAGATGACAAAGGATGCTATGGGGACCATTCAGCGCGTGCTGGAGAAGGTCAACAACCTGCCGCAGGACCAGCGCCTGTCTGTCATGACGATGATTTTTGGTAAAGAGTTTGGCGATGATGCGGCGAAGCTTGCCAACAACCTGCCGGAGCTGAAACGGCAGCTGGGCCTGACGGCGGGGAATGGGGCGAACGGCTCCATGCAGCGGGAATCCGATATTAACGCGGACTCGCTCTCTGCGCAGTGGATGCTGGTCAAAACCGGCGCCCAGAATACGTTCAGCAGCCTGGGAGAAACCTTGCGCCAGCCGCTGATGGATATCATGAATGTTGTGAAGAAAATCACCGGTGCCACCCGGCGCTGGGTTGAGCAGAATAAACCGCTGGCGGGTGCGCTGATGAAGGTGGCCGCTGCGGTGGCGGCAATTATGGTGGTGACCGGTACGCTGATGGTGGCCGTGGCGGCGGTACTGGGGCCGCTGGCGCTGATGAAGCTGAGTTTTACCGTGCTGGGGATCAAGGGGGCAGGCGCTTTCGGGCTGATTACCCGGGCCATCAGCGGTATGGGGCAGGGGATTGTGTGGCTGGGGCGTCTGATGTTTGCCAATCCCATCCTGGCGGTTATCGGGTTGATTGCCGCCGGGGCGCTGCTTATCTGGCAGAACTGGGACACGCTGGGCCCGAAATTCAAAGCCCTGTGGGACGGTATCCGCAATGGTGTTTCGTCAGCCTGGGAAGGGATCAGAAACGCCATCAGCGCAAAATGGGATGCGCTGGTGAATGGCTTTTCCTCACTGGCGGACCGCTTTAAGGCTGCAGGTGCTGCGATTATTGACGGTGTGCTGAACGGAATTAACGAAAAGTGGGAGGCGCTTAAGGCCCGGCTGTCAGCCATTACGGATTTTTTGCCGGACTGGATGAAACCTGGCGGCGATGACAACAAAATCCCCCGTCCCGGGCAACAGGGAGAGCGGGGAGGCGGCGGGCTGTGGGACCGGTTCGCCGGTATGTTTGACAGTGGCGGCACCATTCCACGCGGCCAGTTTGGTATTGCCGGGGAGAATGGTCCGGAAATCATCCACGGCCCGGCCAGTATAACCAGCAGGCGTCGCACTGCTTCCCTGGCGGCTGCAGTGGCTGGAATGATGGGTGTGGCCGCCGCCCCGGCAGAGGCCGCACCACTGCACCCCATGAGCCTGCCGGTTAAAGCCTCTGCACAGTCAGGGCGAACAGTTGCCCCGGTGCCGGTGCTGCATCTTGAAACGCACGCGCCCATCACTATTCACGCTGCACCCGGGCAGAGCCCGCAGGATATTGCACGGGAAGTGGCGCGCCAGCTTGATGAACGGGAGCGACGCGCCAGGGCGCGGGCACGCAGTAACTACAGCGATCAGGGGGGATATGAATCATGATGATGGTACTGGGGTTGTACGTCTTTATGCTGCGCACGGTGCCGTATCAGGAGCTGCAGTATCAGCGCAACTGGCGCCTGGCGACAAACAGCCGGGTAAACCGCCGCCCGTCGGTGCAGTTTCTCGGCCAGGACAGTGATCCGCTGACGCTGTCCGGTGTTCTGATGCCGTCACTGACCGGCGGCAGGATGTCGCTGCTGGCGCTGGAACAGATGGCCGAGCAGGGGAAGGCATGGCCGTTGATCGAGGGGAGCGGGACGATTTACGGCATGTATATGATTGAAAGCCTGAGCCAGACCAAAACGGAATTTTTTGAAGATGGCACCGCCCGCCGTATTGAGTTCTCCCTGGTGCTTAAGCGGGTGGATGATTCGCTGTCGGATATGTTTGGCGATCCGGCCGGGCAGCTGAGCAACCTGCAGGATTCGGCTATGTCGGCGGCGGGCGGTATCCGCAATGCGGTGGGAGGGCTGTTACAGTGAATTCCGCATTTCAGGACAGCAGATCGCCTGCGTTCAGTATCACTATCGAGGGGAAGGATATCACGACGGTGCTTGATGGGCGTCTGATGAGTCTGACCCTGACAGATAACCGGGGATTTGAGGCTGATCAGCTCGATCTGGAACTGGACGACGCCGACGGGCTGATCGTCCTGCCGCGTCGCGGTGCCAGAATCACCCTGGCGCTGGGCTGGAAGGGGCAACCGCTTTTCCCTAAAGGCACCTTTACCGTGGATGAAATCGAGCATTCCGGCGCACCGGACCGGCTGACGGTGCGTGCCCGTAGTGCCGATTTCCGGGAAACCCTGAACACCCGGCGGGAAAAATCATGGCATCAGACTACCGTCGGCGCCGTGGTACAGGAGATAGCCACCCAGCATAAGCTGAAACCGGCGCTGGATACGGCTCTGACCGCGCAGGCGCTGGATCACATGGACCAGACCAACGAGAGCGATGCCAGTTTCCTGATGCGGCTGGCACGCCAGCATGGCGCTATTGCGTCCGTGAAGGATGGCAATTTGCTGTTTATCCGCCAGGGGCAGGGAAGAACGGCCAGCGGGAAGCCGCTGCCGGTGGTGACCATCACCCGCGGTGTCGGAGACAGCCACCGGTTTTCCCTGGCTGACCGGGGCGCATATACCGGTGTAATTGCCAGCTGGCTGAACACGCGGGAGCCTGCGAAAAAGCCGACCACCACGACCCGGCGCCGGAAAAAGACGGCGAAGAAGAAAACACCGGAGGCGAAACAGGGCGACTACCTGGTGGGAACGGATGAAAACGTGCTGGTTCTCAACCGTACCTATGCCAATCGCGGCAACGCAGAACGGGCGGCAAAAATGCAGTGGGAGCGATTGCAGCGCGGGGTGGCGTCGTTTTCCCTGCAACTGGCCGAGGGGCGTGCAGATCTCTATACAGAAATGCCGGTGAAGGTCAGCGGATTCAAGCAGCAGATCGATGATGCGGAGTGGACCATCACAACTCTGACGCACACCGTCAGCCCGGACAGTGGATTCACCACCAGTATGGATCTGGAAGTCAAATTAGATGAATCGCAAATGGGGTGAAATAATCACAAAATGGAATTGATGGTGTATGATAATTGCACTTGGGGAGAGAGGCGGAGAGTTAGAAGATGATGAATTGCCCGAAATGTGGATCGGCGGCCCACACGCGAAGTAGTTACCAGGTATCAAATACGACAAAAGAGCGTTACAACCAGTGCCAGAACATAAACTGTGGGTGCACCTTTAAATCACTTGAGACGGTGGCTGGGATAATCTCAGAGCCGCACATAATTCAGTCAGTTCCACCACATCCGGGCCGTTCCGGTCAGGTATCGATGCCGTGGTTTTAGTTGCTGAACACCGAAAATGCCCGCCTTTGCGGGCTTCTTTTTAAAATAACTGCTGCCATTTTGCTGCCAATTGGCATTGGGGCCAACAAAAAAGCCACTCATCTGAGTGGCTTAATTATATGATTATAAAGCTAAAATTTGGTGGCCCCTGCTGGACTTGAACCAGCGACCAAGCGATTATGAGAACCATTAGAGGCAACCGAAAAACAATAACTTGGTGATAAATCAGTGTGTTATAAAGTTAATAAAGGGCGATAAGGGGCAATGTTTCTAAGTTTGTGCGACACTTTTGCGACATTCCAGCGGGTTGAGCTTCACCGCCTCTTCCAGGTGGTTAGGGGAAAAGTGAGAATAGCGCATAGTCATCTTGATATCTGTATGCCCAAGGATGCGCTGCAACACCAATATATTTCCTCCGTTCATCATAAAGTGAGATGCAAAGGTGTGCCGTAGAACGTGCGTCATCTGCCCGTCAGGCAAGTATATGCCAGTGCGTTTAATAGCGGATCTGAAAGCATAATAGCATTGCTGAAAAATTGGGCCGCTCTTCCTGGGTAGCTCTTTCGCTAGCTCCGTACTAATGGGGATAGACCTGTTTTTTTTACCCTTTGTCTTTACGAAAGTCACCCGATATCCTGCCTTGTCACTGCCGGTAATCTGTGAGCCGCGCAGATTTTGCGCTTCACTCCATCGCGCGCCCGTTGCCAGGCATAACTTAACGATAACGGGCAGGTCTGCGGCGGAGCTTTTTTGGCACTCGTCCAGCAATAAATCTATCTGTTCGCTGGTTAGGTAGGCCATCTCGGATTCATCGGTACGAAACTGGCGAATGCTGTCGAGAGGGTTAGCTCCTTCCCATTCACCCAGCCGCTTTAGTTCGTTAAATACAGCCAAAAAATAAGCGTGCTCAAGGTTGACCGTGCGCGGGGAAACCTTATCAACTCGTTTCGTTCGGCTGAGATGTCCATCAAGGCGCTTTGCCCGGTAGACAGTGAATAGTTGGGCGTTAAACTCAGTGGCTAAAGGTGAGCCCATACATTCAGCAGCCCAAAGCATGGCGCTTTTACGCTTTTCCCCGTCGCTTAATGTTATGCCGTGACGATCAAACCATAGGTGTATTAAGTCTGACAGACGGCGAGTATCTTTGCCTGAACCCAGCCAGGGGGAGTTATCCACCTTTTCCAGCGTATAGTTTTCGAACGCTAACGCCTCGCCTTTCGTCGCAAACTTTTTGCGAACCCGCCGACCATCTTTGCCGCTGCTGCGATCTACGGTATAGAAGTCGGCAACCCAGCGTCCATCGGGTAATTTTCTGACACTCATAAGCTTTCGGTAAAATCACCTGTTTCGAGAAACTGCCTAAATAGAGCTTCATTTAGTATTATTATTCCCATTCCCCTTGCTGTATCCATTTTTTTTTGACTGGCATTATAGCCATAACAAAGTAACTTAAGACTTTTGGTGACAGATTTTCTGATAACCATTCCGGATTTTACGGCTAGATCTTCAAGTTCGAGTTTTGTGTCTTTCTTGAAGCCAGTGAAGTGGATGTCAAAGCTACTTGGCTTCAAGGGTTTCAGTGTGTAAATGCTGCTATCTATCTTATCCGCTATATCAGCCAGTTCTCTTGATGCTTCTTCATATGAATCGAAGAAGTTTATTACTCTATCCTTTCTAAAGGTTTTTATTTTTCCTTGCTCGCCATCCAACAGGCTGACGCCCTGAATATAAGTTTCGTTGTGTGAGCCATTGGCTATAGCTTGCACGGAAATGGCATTTCTTGAGTTAATATAAATAAAGTAAAAGACTTTACCTTCCATTGTATTCACCTTTCATTAATTTATTGTAACTATAACCTTGCCAATAATATTTATATCTTCAATACTGCAATCAAAGGCCATACCAATACCGCTAACCCGGACTTTTTTGACCGGGATTCGGGTAAGTGTCCGAATACTTACTTTGCCCTCAATATCTACAAGCCATTCACCGTCATAAATTTCCGGGTACTGTTGCTCGATGATGTATTGCGAAGTTTCATCAACAACACATATTGGTTTTTTGGGGGTAGGTTTTCCTTTAGGGAAAATAACTTGATCGAGCATAAGGATACCTGCATCACGAAGTTGCCCATCAATTATTTTTTTTCGGGGGACTCTAAGGATATCCAGTTCTTCGTCATTAAATTTGGTTCCATTACCAGTAGCTATCCATTCAAGATTCGCCCCTGTTTCTGCAACACACCTAACAACCATATCTGCCGGGAAGCCGCCGCGTTTGTAGCGTCCGGCTAGGCTGCTGGAGGCCATCCCAAAGTGATCAGCCAGCATTAGCTTCGAAGTAAAGCCATATGCATCAATGATCCGATCGAGCACTTCGCTACTGTGGCTGATTTGCTCAAATGAAAATTTGGTCATTTATTAATCAGCTCTCTCGCAAAAAACGAAATCGATGTTGCATTGTCGTTTTTTACGATCTAAGCTCTCCAGTGTTGTAGTTATTTACGAATATTTGCTTATATTGCCGCGTATAGCCCTACGCAGCACTAACGGGAGTTTGCCTTATGCGACCTAACATTACAATTGTCATCCCAGAGCCTTACCTACCGCTGGATGAGTATTGCCGCCGTACCGGCACCAACAAAGAAACAGCTAAGAACCTGATTGAATACGGAAAATTACCCATTAAGCCCAAAGGTAAGCAGAAGCGCGGGCTGGTTGAAGTCAACATGGCCGCGCTGACTATACAGGCGCTTAGTGAATGCGACGTTTCGCTTCAGGCGTGACACCAGGGTATCAATTAGGGTAGGGCGAATCATGTTTGATTATCTGACTTCTAAACATGCCCATTTTGATGCTGCTTGCCGGGCATTCGCGCAGGGGCATAACCTGGAGGAGCTGGCCCGCGCTGTGGGGATGCGTCCCCAGGTTCTGCGCAATAAGCTGAACCCAGATCAGCCGCACCAGTTGAACTGTATGGAGTTGCTGGCCATCACTGACGCGACGGAAGATGCGCGTCTGTTGGATGGCCTTCTGGCTCAGATTAATTGCCTGCCATCCGTACCGGTGAATAACGCCACCGCCGAAAACCTCCAGATTTGTGCCCTGAGCGCCACCGCTGACGTGGGGGCGATTGCCGGGGAAGCCGTATCACCTGCCCATATGACGGCGGCACGCCGCACCGCGATCTTTGACCGGGCCAATAACGCGATCCGCAACCTTTCGTTGCTGCTGGTCGCTGTTGAGTCCCGCTTTAATTCCACCCCCGTTATGGCCGCCGCGTTTGATGCGATTTCAAGTGGCCAGATTCCGGGCCTGATGTGAGGGAATACTGATGAAACCTACCAGCCTTAAACCCGGACAGAGGGTTGTTATTGCGCCTGAGTTTGGGACTGAAGTTGAGCGCGGAACGTTTATTCGCAGGGTTCCGCGTTATTACGGTAAGCCAGCATATTGCATCGTTCGCGTTGATGGGTATGCGGGGCTGCATGGCGAGGATGATTTAGGGGACACCCACTATAGCGATTATGCCGTTTCACGCCGCTTTCAGCTGGAGGGCAAAAACAATGGATAACAGAGCGTTTGTTACCTGGCTGACTGAACAATCACCCACGCCGCAACTGAAAGCCTGGGGCAATGGCTGGATCGAATTGCCGGATGGCAGGCGCTGGAATCCGGGCCTTTCCGTCAAGTTTAACGGTCAGGCACCGCGCCCGCCTTTCTGGCGGCGGCTGCTTAATGCCGTAAGGGGGCGTCGTGGCTGATACGGATTTCTGGCTACAGAAGATTCGGGAGCAGGTTTGCCCGAATCACAGCGACGCCGCTGATTACTGGGATTCACTGACGCCGGAATGGCGCGGGCTGGTTCTTCATGCTGCCGCGATTTGTGGGCGCCGGGAGTTGAAGCCTTCGCTGGCGCGTTGCACCTGGGCGGAGCTGTTCACCCGAACCGATCCACGCACCATTTTGCAGATTCGCCGGGGCATACAGCATGGTCGCCGGGTTTTCGCCGGGTTTGGTTCCCTGCGGGATTCTGATTTTTCGGCCCGTACAGCAAAGCGCGACCGGAAGCCAGAACCAGCACAAAAGCGCGGCATCGAGATGGTGATCGCACCAGATATCCTCGCCGCGTTTGATGCGCGGCAGCAACTTAACCAGGAGGGATAACAATGTCGGTTTTTTCTGTGAGTAAAAGCGGTCTGATTTCTGATTTGCGTGACTGGGGGGTGCCGGATGAATACGCAGCGGCATTCCTGGGGAAAATGATTAACCGGGGCAACGGCGTCGCAGTGCCACCGTTCTTTTTCAATGATACCGATCACCTTACCAATAACCGCCACTGGGTGGCGGCCTGCGCCGCTTTCTGGTGCCGGGTTTACCGTGAGGCCACTTCGGAAGTCGATATGGCGCGGGCACTGGGGGCAATCAGCGCGACCTATTACACCGCCGGGGCGCTGGGACAGGGTGAGTTGTCAGCAATGATTAGCCACTGGTGGCGGATTACGTTCGACTTACACCAGTTACCGGCCCCCAGTTACACGGCGCCAAATACACCTTCTTTCCACTAATTCAACCTGAAAAATGCTGGTCACCTGCCGGGTGGCCAGGCCTTTTACGCTCAAAAGGAGCCGTACCCATGAGAATGACACGACAGGATTTACCCACTGCGAACACAGGCACCGACCTGCTGGCCATGCTGGCCAGGGCTACCCGGGAGGGGAAGGCGGCCGCCGCTGATTTGTGCGCTACCCGTTTGGAGAAACTGGCCACCTACGCCGTAAACGAAGGCCTAACCTCCGCCGAAATCATCGAACTGATCCGCCATGAGTCAGAGGCCATTAACAGCAAAGGCGGTGCAGCATGGAACTGAATATTAAGCGTCTAAAGTTGTCGGAGGCGCAGATCGCTTTTATGCGCGGCGTGTCTGGTGAGAAGGGTTTATATGTTCCGCGCTACCCCTCCAACCGCACGGGTGGTGCTTTGGCTAAAAAGGGTTTGGTGGCATTTCATTGGGGGGTGAATCGCTGGGTTCTAACGTTTGAGGGGGAACGGATCATTGAGATGATTCGCGTAATGCGTGGCCCCATTTGTAATAAAGGCGGTGCGGCATGAAAAAAATCATCAAATCCCCGCTTAAATGGGTAGGCAGTAAATCCCGCCTTATGCCGCAGCTTCTGCCGAATCTTCCTGCCGGTAAACGCCTGGTGGAACCCTTCGCGGGCTCCTGCGCGGTCATGATGAATACGGATTATGACGAGTATCTGATCGCTGATGTGAATCCAGACCTAATCGCATTTTATCGGGCTGTGGCTGCCGACCCTATTGATCTAATTGACAGGGCCAGACACTTGTTTGAAACATTTAATAGTGCTGATGGTTATTACGATAGTCGCTTCTCCTTTAACCATGACTCTGATCTGGAGTGGCGTGCCGCGCTTTTCCTGTATCTGAATCGCCATTGCTACGGCGGCGTGTGCCGCTATAACAAGCGCGGCCATTTCAATACGCCATACGGGCAATACCAGAAACCTTACTTCCCTGAAGCGGAAATTCGCGCTTTTGCGGAGAAGGCCAAACGGGCAACTTTCGTTTGCGCCAGCTATGAAGAAACGCTGGGCATGGTGCGGGCCGGTGATGTGGTGTACTGCGATCCGCCATACATACCTGTAACCCCTACGGCCAGCTTTACCCAGTATCACACCGATGGTTTTACCCAGGACGATCAGTGGCGTCTGGCTCATGAGCTTAAAAAGGTGGCTGCCGCCGGGATTCCTGTTATCGCCTCTAACAGTAATACCACTCAGGCTCTTTCGCTGTATTCGTCGTTTCAGGTGCGGGAATTATCCTCGCAACGCAGCATTGGCGCCGCCCGTGGGGGAATCAGCACGGTTAATGAGATTCTGGCGATACTGTCCAACCCGCTACCAGAACCAAAGAAAACAGTAGAGAAGGGGGTGTTTGCATGAACATATCACGGGAAGCTTATACGCTCGCTTGTGCTGTGCTGAAGTGTGCGAAAAAAACGAGCGTAGAAGAGGCTTTTAGCGAGCTGGAAAGGCTTTTTTATACTCCTGAGCAGTTACAAACAGAGCATCGTAACCGCGACAGGTTTCGTCAGGTTTTAGAGCGTTTACCAGCCCCTGAGACTCCAAAAAACTAGAGGCAGATGAGTATTCACCCAGCCCTGAACATGTGATAGAGCGGTACATATAACCATCATGGTACAGGGCGATTTTGTAGGGGATAGAGTCCACGTCTGTGGATTGCTCATCAAGCCAGCGCGTAATGAGCGCGTCATATTCAGGACGTTCTGTTTCGGTTAAATAGCGGCTTTTCATGACAGATCTCACAATCAATAGTTTTACAGAAAGAATGGATTCTAATGGCAAACACCATACCGTCAATGCCTGGCGGCGTGAGCATTTCGCGCCAGGCATTCCCCGCGATGTAACCATCACAGAGCGCCGGTTGTGGCAGGTGAACCCTGCCGATCATGCCTGGCGCTCTCAGTATATCCACGAGATACCCGACTGGCTGGCCGGGTATTTTGGAAACCGATACGAAAAATTGCACCAGGGCACTGGCGGCCGCCGCCGTGCCAATACATTTTTGCGCAAAACTATTGGCCAGAATGTATTGCCACGCCTGCGGAAAGTCACGGCGCACTATGCATACACACCTGAAGTTATCGATCTCCCCTTTGGTAAGGCGCTGGAACGTCTGCCCACGCTGGGCCGCCGGGAAATAAAGCGACTGGCTAATCAGGTGTCCACCTGGGCGGCTCAGGCGCTTTGTGATTTCACCGATACCGAATTTAAGGGCGCTGCAACCAGTGCAGCAGAGATGCACCGCCGTACCCTGGCGGCTTATCGGCACCTGTGCGGCCTGGCGCAGCTGCTGAACATCACCCCGCCATACCAGGCCGAGTATTCCGCCAGTGATTATCTGCCTGGGCCCAAAGCTGAATCCGGCATTTTGCGCATGATGGCGCCCGACTGGTGGGCCATCAAGCTGAAGCGCCAGCGCGATATCCAGCGGGAGCATATGGCCATTGCGGTGGGGCAGGTGCAGAAGGCGGCCAGCGCTTATGTCTCCCGCGCCACTCTGGGGGAATGGGTAGAGCAGAAGCGCCGCAACACTGAGTTTTTTAAGAAGTTCGATCTCATTAATGAAGATGGCCAGCGCATTGCACTGGCCGACATGGTTTATGGCAGCGTCGCCAATCCGGCGATCCGGCGCTGCGAACTGATGGTACGCATGAGGGGGTTTGAAGATATGGCCAACGAAATGAATCTGGCCGGTGAGTTTTATACAATTACCGCGCCGTCGCGCTTTCACTCCGTGCACAGCCGCGGCGGTTTTGTCAGTCAGTGGAACGGGGCCAGCCCCAGAGATACGCAAAAATATCTGTGCGGCGTCTGGTCGAAAGCCCGCGCTGCATTATCCCGCGCCGGTATTCACGTTTTTGGCTTCCGGGTGGTGGAGCCTCACCACGACGGGACGCCGCACTGGCACATGCTGCTATTTATGCGCCCGCAGGACGTGGAGGCAGTGCGCGATATCCTGTGTTATCACGCCCGCATTGCTGATTCTGAAGAGTTGCAGACCCCGAAGGCGCTGAAGGCGCGCTTTCATGTTGAGCCTATCGATCCCGAGAAGGGCAGCGCCACGGGCTACATCGCTAAATACATTTCAAAGAATATCGACGGCTTCCAGTTGGATGGCGAGAAGGACGGGGAAACCGGTGAGAGTCTGCGCGACATGGCTAAAGCCGTATCGGCCTGGGCTTCCCGCTGGCGCATCCGTCAGTTTCAGCAGATTGGTGGTGCGCCGGTGACAGTATGGCGGGAGCTGCGGCGCCTGCGTGATAAGACGCTACCGGATGGCCGCATGGATGCCGTGCTGGCCGCCGCCGATGTGGGCGACTGGGCAGCATACACCATGCACCAGGGCGGCCCGCTGGTCGCCCGCCGGGATCTGGTGGTACGCCTGGCGTATGAAATTACCGCCTGTGGCAATGAGTATGCCGAAGACGTCCAGCGCGTGCAGGGGGTTTATTCTCCGCTGATCTCCGGCTCCGAAGTGGCCACCCGGCTGGTACGGTGGGAAAAGGTTCCCAAACTGGCCGAAGCGTCAGCGGAGGCGGGTTTTTCTGGCGGCGCAGCCGCCCCTTGGAGTTCTGTCAATAACTGTACGGAGGGAACCCGGAGACGGTTAAAACTGGCGTTGAAAAAACGGGGGGTGGAGGCCACCGCCAGGGATATTCAGGTGCTGACCAGCGGCGGGGCGCTGGATATTGGCGCCGGTGGCCGCCTGGTGTACCGGAACGGGCGGCTGATAGAGCAGCGTGATGATCCCCTGGCGCAGTGCTGGCCGGGTTGGGGTGAAAAAAAGTAGCAAGGAAACCGGTCGTGATATCAAAAATCCGACAGTCGGGAGTTTCCTTGCCTGATTTAATTTGTATACTGTATAGATATACAGTTGTTTTATGGGGGTAGCTGATGGATTTACTTGACCTGGCTGAGGCCGTGGAACGTATTGAATTGCTGGCAAAATACGTTTGCGTTGACGAGAGCAGCACCAGGGAACGACAGGTGGCCTTAATCTGGATCGGTGAGATAGCAGAAAAAGTCGGGCGGGCCCAGCGGGCGGGACTGGTAGTAAAAACCCCCGTAGCGGGGGCTTATCAGGCGGATTTTTGCAGCAGGTCCAGCAGTATCTGACGATCGTCACTCTGTATATTATCGACCAGGCTTTTTAGCAGCTTTTCTTTATTTTTGGCGCTGGGGCTGATGGTATGCGAAAACGTTACATTCATAACAAATGTGTGACCACACTCCACGTCAGTGCAGGCGCAATACAGGTCTGATAATTCGCGATGTTTGCGGGCAGTCTTTTTTATGATGGCGTTTTCACCACATTCAGGGCACTGTATTTTCATTACGCGCATGTTAATAGCTCCGGGGGAAAGGTGACCCCCGGATTTTAGCTTTTTATGGCGCATTATTCATCCCCAGACCCGGAACTATCCGGGAAATTTAGCCATAAATGTGGCGGAATTTCCCGATCGTCTTTCACGGCGGCTTTGAACAGGTTCTGAATGGGGGCAACCTCCGCTCTCTGGTAGGTTCTGCTGATTTTTTCAATATCTCCCATTATCGATCCGTTGGTCGGGATAATGCCCGCCATCCCTGCCGGGAATCGGTGCGCGGTTAATACGTCCTGGGCGCTGATGCTTTTTACGTTCTGAAATTCATCTTTGGCGCTGATATCACCAATGGGAATAAATTTGATTCCCTCCGGGTTGCCTTTGGGGATGTTAACGAACATGGTTGAAAAGTTGCCAATCCCTTTTGACTGTTCCAGCTTACCAATAATTTCCTGCTCCACTTCATCCGTCATATTTTCATCATTGGAATAGATAATGCCGCCGGTATGGGCACCGTTATGGTAATAGCGGCGGCGGAAAATGGTCGCTTCACCGTTTAACAGGGCGGAGTGAATTCCGCTGATGTAGTCTGGCAGGCCGTAAATGCCCTGCTGCGGATCGTACTGCTTCAGGAAAATGACATCTTCCGGCGGATAAATCAGCGGCTCGCCTTCCTGTAGAACGGCGAATTCTCCACTTTTACGGATTCGGGTGTACAGGGCAGGCATGGGGGCCAGTCCCACGACTTCACCCCAGCCGTTGCGGATTTTAACCAGGGCGATATCGCCAAATACCAGATAGTCAAAAATGGCCGCTTTCAGTTCTTCATGCGTCAGGCCGCCTCCCTGATAGTCTGCTGCCACCATATTTCGGCGGGCGTACAACACGCCGCCGTGCTGGGCGTTGAGGTTAACCAGTTGCGCCAGCGCCAGGCGGTCAATGGGTAGCGTCCAGTGCTCCGCCTCGTTGTCGTACCAGACATCGCTATAATTGGTGCCGGTGGTCAGGATCGGCTCAGGTTTGCCCAGGGTGATAATGCTCATTTTGCGCGCCGGACTGGTCGGCCCGCGCTTCCCTGCGTGATATTTCCGTTTTTTCATGCTGCCTTCTGTATTGCCCAGGTGGATTTGCGTTTGTGCTGGTAGTCCAGCGGCTCGTTATCAATTGCGTGTGAGATGGCAAAAAAGCTGTCCGCGTGGCCGGTTTCGGCGCTGCGATCTGCAACAAATGTCATGGCGTTGCCGCTGCTTGTCGCCGTTTTGCGTATTGCCATAAAGCTGGCCGCTATTTCGGTTTTGTCCTTGTCCCACTCCAGGCGCTGGCTCTCCACCACGTCGATCATCTTCATCACCAGCCGGTTTTTGGTTTCGACGCCGTAGCGGATGGCTGTTGCCTGGCGAATGGCAAAGTTCTGGATTTTCTCAAAGACGCCGCTGCCCAGGCCGGTAATATCAACGCCGATATACGTCATGTTGTACTGGCTGAACAGCTTCTTAATCTGTGCGGCCTGATATGCCCAGTTCACCCCCTGCCAGTGCTCGACGCGCAGCACCCGGAATTTTTCGCCGGGGTAAAGCGGCGGGGCGACAATCACAAAGGTGCTGGTGTCACCGCTGCGGGCCGGGTCATAACCTGCCCACACTTCACGATTGCCGAATGGTCGCGCTGCGGTGGGGTCGTGATCCTGCCAGGTGGCCGGGTCAGTACAGCAACGCTCAACGTCCGCGAAGCTGAATACGCTGTCTTTGCTGTCCACAAAGACGCACATATACAGCATGTTGAACGTGTCGGGGTTGTAGCGGTTGCGCAGCTTGTCGATGCTGGCCAGGTTAAAGCCTCCGGCGATGGCATCGACCAGAGTAATGACATAGCGCCACTGGCCATCCGGGCACAGCCGCCCGCCGTCGCGCAGCTCGTCGAATGACGGGAACGCCACCCGTGCGCGTTTCTTGCTGCCGCGCTTCCATTCTTCGCCCGTCCAGAAAGGGTAAGCCTGGTGGGTCTTGCTGGATGGCGTGGAAAAGTAGGTGGTGCGCCACTTATCATGTGTGGCCATGGCGCTGGCCACTTCGTTAAGCTTCGCGAAGTTAGGTACCCAGAAATATTCATCACAGTACAGGTGGCCGCTGTAGCTCTGGGCGGTGTTCTTGTTGGTTGACAGAAAGCGCATCTCTGCGCCGTTTGACAGTCGGATCGGGTTACCAGTCAGGGTTACGCCGAAATATTGCTCTGCAATGTTGACGATATAAGACCGGAATACCTCCGCCTGGGCCTTTGAGGCTGACAGGAATATCTGCGGGTCACCGGACAGCACGGCATCTTCGAAGGCCTCAATAGAGAAATACCAGGTCGCGCCTATCTGTCGGCTCTTCAAAATATTGCGGATCTGCTGCGACAGATTGGCGCGCAGGTGCTTCTGATACCCGAAAAAGTGCTCTTCCGAGAACTTATCGAAATCCTCTTTCGTTAAGTGGCTGATGTCGTTCTTTTTGTATTTGCCGCGTTTGCGGGGCTTTTCGTCGCCATCATGGCGTCCGGTATCGCCGGATGATTCCCGTGCCTGCGCCAGCTTTTCCTTGTGCTTATTGGTCTGGGCGCGCAGCTTCACAAGATGGCCGACCAGGTTATCCAGTTCCTTTAATTCAAGATCGCTTTTTCCTTCGCGCAGGGTTAAACACTGAATGCGCCGGTTCAGTGCTTCCTCTGTGGATTCATGGCTGAGTAATTCAGACCATTTATATTTTTCCGCCCAGTAGTAAACGATCCGCCTGTTCGGCAGATTTAATTCTGTGGCAATTTCCTGCGGGGTATATCGTTTCAGATACAGCGCCCGCGCCACACCTTTTAATTCTTCACTGTATTTAGCCATGCGCTAATTATGCCAGCCTGATTTAAACAACGATTGCGCTTTAATTCGGTTGTGTTCGGCTAATGGGTATATCCGAATTAAACGAAGTGCGGCCAGAAATGGAATGCGCAATAATTCAAATCGCAGCAGGAAAGGAGGCAAATTAATGTCAGGCTCTCAACTGGCAACCAACTGGATTTGTATAGCCGCTGCGGGGGATACGGTAGACGGGAGGGAAATAAAAGAACAGTGGATAAATGACGCTGTGGAGTTATATAGCCCCAACTTATATACCGCGTTGCTGTGGCCGGAGCATTCCCGAAACTATGGAAATATGGGGGAAGTGCTGGAGCTAATGAAGCAACGCGATGAAGAGGGAGTGCTGAAACTCTATGCGCGTCTTTGCCCCAATATTTCGCTGATTGAAGCCAATATGAAAGGGCAGTTAATTTTTTTATCTGCTGAGTTTACGCCGGACGGGAATTTTCGCAATACGGGGAAAACCTATCTTGAAGGACTGGGGGTAACGGATAGCCCGGCCAGCGTAAGTACCACTCGCCTGCGGTTCAGCCGCAATAAAGGGAGACGCTACGGAGCATATAAGCCCGTGGTGTTTGATGAAGTAAGGGAAATTAAAAGGGAAAAGGATATGGCAGCAAAGAAAAAAAGCTGGCGCCACCTGTTCAATATTGAAGAGCCGCAGAACGATCCGGCAACTGACCCGCAGGACGATAACGGAGATTCCGGCGATGAAAAACTGGCGGCCCTGGCTCAGGCACTGTCTGCGCTGGAAGAGCGTGTCACCAAACTGGAGTCCAGCCAGGAGCAGACCGATCAGGCCGTTGAGGATGTGCAGTCCGATGTTGATACCGTTAAAGACGCGGTTGATAACGCCGACTTTGCAACTCTGGTCAAGAACGCGCCCCGACTGGTTAAGGCATTCGGCAAGCTGGATGAAAAGATTACCACGCTGCCGGAGCGGAAATTTAATAAGACCAAAAAAGGTTTTAATTTCCTCTGATTAACTGATTTAAGGACGAATTATGCAGTTAAATGCAAAAGCCCGCGAGTTTCTGAACCAGTATCACGCGGGTCTGTGCAGCTCCTACGACCAGCAGGACGCGGGTCGATGGTTTGCGCTGACTGACCCCAAAGAAACGCAGTTGCGTGACGCGCTGCTGGAGTCTGCCGACTTTCTCAAGATGCTGACCGTTGCTGATGTTGATCAGCTTCAGGGGCAGGTGGTGCCGGTGGGTGGCTCTGGCCTGTATACCGGGCGTGTGGCTGATGGGCGTTTTCGCAAAAAGGTGGGCGTTAGCGGCAACGATTACAAGCTGGTCGAAACCGATTCCTGTGCCGCGCTGACGTGGCAATTGCTGTCGGTGTGGGCGAACGCCGGGGATGAAAACGAGTTTTTCCAGCGTGTCCAGGAGTTCACCAATCTGTCGTTTGCGCTGGATATGCTGCGTATTGGTTTTAACGGAACCAGCGTTGCAGATACCACCGATCCGGTGGCAAACCCCAACGGAGAGGACGTTAACAAAGGCTGGCATCAAATCGTCAAGGAATGGAAAGAAGGCCAGCAGATTATCACCGATCCGGTGGTGCTGGATGGCGATGGGAAAGGGGATTATGTCTCTCTGGATGCCATGGCCTCCGATCTGATTAACAGCAAGATTCCGGCCCAGTATCGCAGCGACCCGCGCCTGGTTGTGCTGGTTGGCTCTGACCTGGTGGCGGCGGAGTCGTTCCGGCTGTATCAGAAGGCGGACAGGCCCACGGAGAAAATCGCGGCGCAGCTGCTGTCGGACAGTATCGCCGGGCGTACGGCGTATGTACCTCCGTTTATGCCGGGCAAGCGCATGATCGTGACCACGCTGCCGAATCTCCATATTTATACCCAGCGTGGTACCCGCCAGCGTAAGGCGGAGTTTGTTGAAGATCGTAAGCAGTACGAAAACAAATACCTGCGCAATGAAGGCTACGCCGTGGAATACCCGGAGTTATACGCCGCAATTGATGAAAGCGCAGTGACTATCGGCGCCCCGGTGCCGCCGCCGGAGGAATAACGGATGGCGCTATCACCGGCACAGAGACATACCGCCAGGATTGAGGCGGAGCGCAGGTTAAAGGCGGGGCAGTCTGCTGGCGCAGATGCCAGCCTTCATACCCTGATTGTGGCGCTTAACAGGGATGTGGCCACGGCGGCAGGCATGGAGCGGGCAGAGCGAACGCGTTTTAAGCGTGACGAGCTGTTGCCGCGCTGGCTGCCGACGGTGGAGCAGTATCTGTCCGGTGATGCGGTTTTCCAGAATCCGGTCTTTGCCTGGTGCGTCGTGTGGTTGTTCGACACGGAGCAGTTTGACCAGGCACTGGACTGGGCGGATCGGGCTATTGAGCAGGGGCAGGATACCCCGGAGCCGTTCCGCAGTCGTTTTCCGGTATTTGTGGCAGATACGGTGCTGGCCTGGGCAGAGCGGGAAGCCTGCCAGGGGCAGCCGGTAGAGCCGTACTTTAGCCGCACGCTGGAAAATGTGATGCAGCGTTGGACAGTGCCGGAGGCACTTTGCGCCAAATACCTGAAGTTTCAGGGGTTGCAACTGCTGCGCGATGAAAACGGAGAGCCACGCGCGGCGGCCACAGAGGACAGGGAAACCCTTCTTCAGGCCAGGGAGTGGCTGGAGAAGGCGCAGGGACGCGACCATAAATGCGGTGTCGGCACGATGCTGGGCAGGATTGCCCAGCGTCTGCGGGCACTGGATAAGACTACCGCAAGCCAGGCGGGCGCGGTGGAGGGATCGGCAGATGCCTGATGCCCGTGGAAACCGGTCAGCCCGCCACCTTTTTTCCGGAGGCTGAATGTTTAGCGGTTCACCGATTAATTACGACGATGCCGGGCTGAAAAATGACGGATTCTGGCCGGATCTGAGCGTCGCGGACTTTCAGCGCCAGCGCAGTATCCCGCCGGATGTCGCCCCGGGAACCGTGCGCGATGCGCTGATAACCGCCGCCGGGGAGATTAACGACGATCTGACCAGCATTGCGGCCAGATACCGGGGGCAGGGGTACCAGCGGGCCCAGGATGTGCCTGGCGTGGTGCTGGATGGGGAAAACCTGCTGTGCTCCCGCTACCGGAAAGCGGTCTTTGCGCGGGCCAAAGGTGACCTGCTGGGTGAGTTTGCAAGCCTGGGGCGCCGGGAGAGTCACCCCGGCCAGGAGAGTGACCAGACCCGCTCCAGCCTGATCGCTGAATCAACCCTGGCGGTACGACGCATCAAGGGGTTGCCGCGTATCACGGTGGCGATGATATGAGCCAGCTGGATGCACTGACCCGGTTTCTGGCGGAAAACATGCCGACCCGTGCGATGCAGGGATTTGACAGCCAGATGGATGGCGTGGAGTTCATCCCGGCGCAGCGGGATCTGGGACTGAACCAGTACCGGCTGGCCATCATTAAATATAACGCCGTGTTGTCCTGGGAGCGTTACCCGTACCGGGAGTATGACCCCAAGATACTGATGGCGCTGTTTATTGCCTGGCTGGCGCAGGCCGATCGCAGTCTGTTCGAAGAAATTGGTATTGATAACGACCTGCCGGATTTTGATATCGACGTGATTGACCCGGAAACGGCCATTGTGGTGGTTAGCCTGCCGATGGCTGAAGAACTGAATCTGGTGCCGGATGAAAACGGATCAATCCCGCATGACGGCAGGCGCTGGCGGCTGGAAAGTCCGGAGATCTGGACGGCAGAGGCGGCGGAAGTTATTCCGCACCGTGAGGATTCACTGTGATTCGCGGGGAGCTGGATAAGGCGCAACTGGCAGTATTTCGGGAGGCGCTGAAAAAGCTGGATCTCCCCCCGGCAAAGCGACGGCGCCTGCTGTGGCGGATGGCCAAATATGGAGTGGAGGCTGCGGCAAAGCGCAACGTCAGGAATCAGCAGGCGCCGGATGGCCAGAAGTGGCCCGGCAGGGCGACAAAGCGGCGCGGCAAGATGCTGCGCAATATGCCAAAGCTGATCCGCATTCGGGAGATGCCGGAAACCGGGTCAGTCAGGCTTTATCTGTCGGGCGGAAATTATCGCAACGGCAAGGGGAAAGTGGCGGCAGGTGTCGTCGGATACGCGCAACAAAACGGTATGAGCGTGACGATAAACCGCCGTCAGATGCAGCAGAAGGCCCAGGGCGACAGCCCGGCCACGCTGCGGCAGGCGAAGCGCCTGCGTAAGGCCGGGTATAAGGTCAGGCGCGGGAAGCGCTGGCGCAAGCCCGGCTATAAGGAAATCCAGGAGAGTCTGACCGCCCGTAAGGCGGGCCTGCTTATCCGCATCCTGGAGGATAAGCCCGCGAAACCATCCTGGCAGGTGGAGTTACCCGCCAGGGCGTTTCTGGGGATTGGTGAGCAGGACTTTAACAAGGCGCTGGCCCGACAGCTTCAGGCTATCGGGTTCGGCTGGAACGTTAACGCGCAGGATATTAAGGGGAAAACATGACCTGGCCTGTTGTGCAAATTAATCAGGTTAACCAGTTGCAGGGGGAAACCGACGAGATCGAGCGCGTATTGCTGTTCGTCGGTACCGGCGACACCAACACCGGCAAGACGCTGGCGGTTAATACCCAGAGCGATCTGGATGCCCTGCTGGGTGCCGATGCCAGCCCGTTAAAGGGCATGGTCAGTGCGGCGATGCTGAATGCCGGGCAGAACTGGAGCGGCTTTATTCGGGTGCTGGCCAGTGGCGAAGAGCCGGAATCGTGGGTAGATGCTGTGCGCGCAGCGCAGCAGGTGGCGTCAGTGGAAGGCGTGGTATTTGCTGATGATATCGCGGATAAAGCCGCGATTAACGAGGCCGCGAAATTACGTGCGGAGTTGCTGGCTAAGTACGGGCGCTGGGTGTGGTTCATCCTGGCAGTACAGGGGCCGCAGGATGGCGAAGCCTGGGCGGATTATCTCGAACGGCTGTCAACACTTCAGAGCGGGATTGCGGCGGAGTCGGTGCAACTGGTGCCGCGTCTGTGGGGAAATGAACCGGGTGTGCTGGCCGGGCGCCTCTGTAGCCGTGCGGTGACCATTGCCGACAGCCCCTGCCGCGTTGCCACCGGCGCCCTGGTCGATATGGGGGCGGATGATCTGCCGGTGGATGGTACTGGCGCCACTCTGGAACTGGCGACGCTTCAGGCGCTGGAATCGCAGCGCTACAGCGTGCCGATGTGGTATCCAGACTATGACGGCTATTACTGGGCAGACGGGCGCACGCTGGACGTGGAAGGCGGCGACTATCAGGCCATTGAATATCTGCGCATTGTGGACAAAGTGGCGCGCCGCGTTCGCCTCCAGGCGATTGCTAAACTGGGCGATCGTTCGCTGAACAGCACACCGGGCAGCATTGCTGCACACCAGTCTTACTTTGCGAAAACGCTGCGGGAAATGGCCGTTACCTCCCAGATTAACGGGGTGACCTTCCCGGGCGAGGTGAAGCCGCCGCAGGACGGTGACGTGACGATCGTCTGGAAGTCATCCACGCAGGTGGAAATTTATATTGTGGTGCGCCCGTATGAGTGTCCGAAGGGCATCACGGTCAGCATCGTGCTGGATACCAGCCTGGCAGGGAGTGAATAACAATGCAGAGGATTTCAGGGCAGAGCGTTGATTTCCGCATGGATGGTGACCTGATCCACGCCGAAAAGGTCACGCTGGATATTACTGATAACACCGCCACCGCCCAGACCCGAGGGGTGCCGGATGGCTGGGTATCGGGGGATGTGGCCGCCGAAGGTGAGATTGAACTCACCAGTAAGGCTTTTCAGCAACTGACCACCAAAGCCCGCGCTGCCGGTTCGTGGCGTGGCCTGCCAACGGTGGATTTGATGTGGTACGCGAAGGCGGGCAATGAGGAACTGAAGGTGGAGGCCTTCGCCTGCAAGCTGGTACCTAGCAACGTGCTGGACAATGACCCGAAGGGCGGCAGCACGCTGACGCACAAAGTTAAGTACCTCGTCACCGGCACGGATTTTGTTCATATCAACGGCGTGCCCTACCTGAGCGCCGATGATACGCGGGATTTAATCGGGTAATCACGGAAGAAAAATAATGCAGGAACATGAAAAAAGCCTTTATTCACTGCTGATCATTGGTGGGCTGATTGCGATTGGCAATGTGCTGACCAGTAATGACCCCATCACGCTGCGCCTGTTCGCCGGGCGCGTGATTCTGGGGAGTCTGGTTTCGGTGGTGGCCGGGGCGGCACTTATCCAGATCCCGGACGCCAGCCCGCTGGCTATCCAGGGGCTGGGTGCGGCGCTGGGAATTGCCGGTTATCAGGCTGTAGAAGTCTGGTTGCGCAGGCGCGCAGCGGGGAAGAAAAACGGGAGTAATGCACATGACGCTTAGCGAAAAACAGGCACTGTTTACGGTGATGATCGCAAACCTGATCCACTGGGCTGATGAAAAGGGCTATCGCCTGACGTTTGGCGAGGCATACCGCACGCCGGAGCAGGCGGCGCTGAATGCGAAAAAGGGTAGCGGTATTACTCACAGCCTGCATACCCAGCGGCTGGCCGTGGATTTTAACCTGTTCATCAATGGACGGTATCAGACCGACACTGCCGCTTATCTCCCCTTGGGTGAATACTGGGAGTCGCTGGGCGGCAGCTGGGGAGGGCGCTTTAAAAGCCGCCCGGATGGCAATCACTTTAGCATTGAGCATAACGGGGTGCGCTGATGGCCGCAGGGCGCTGGCTGGTATTGATGGCGCTGGCTTTCGCGGCGGGGTGGCTGGTCAGTGACTGGCGGCGGGATAGCCTGCAATTGGTTGTTGAACGCGCCGCCGGTCAGGCGGGCAGGGAGGCGACAGCCGCCGCCCTGGCGCAGGCGGGAGAATCAGCCCGGGGGCTGGAAGCGAAACTGGAGGCGCTGAAAAATGCCCGACCAAAGGAGATTCGCACGGAAATGGTTAAGCCGGTTTTTACTCACGTTTGCGTGTCTGATGAGTTTGTCCGCATGTACAACGCCGCCGCCGGTCAGGCTGAACGTGCCCTTTCAGGAAAACCTGAAAACAAAATGCCCGGAAAACCTGCCCAGAATTAACGGGAATACCGGAAGAGATTTAGCAGAACCGTTATTAATCTATCGGGATATCTATACGGAATGTGCGGCCCGGCATAATGCACTGGTCGATGAAATTAATAAGCGAGAAGGAATTTAAAATGGCAATGAAAATTAACCAGGTGAAACTGGCTGTTAATGGTGTGGATCTGGTCTTTGAACCAAATTACACCGCGTATAACCAGTTTATTAATGAAATGTCGATGGATAATAAAGTGGCTCCGGCCAATAACTATCTGCGACGTATCGCCAGCCAGGACACTAAAGAGGCGCTGGATACTATTCTGGTTCTTCCGGGCGCTGCGCTTCAGCTGGTTGAAGAGGTAAATAAAATCTTCGCACCCAAGCTGGAGATTGAAGTAAAAAACTAACGGCGCGGATACGCGCTATCGAAAATAACGGGCTGGAGCAGTATTTAACTTTGCGGCGTTATTATTTACCGGGCGAAAATGACGCCCCGGAAAATCTGGCCCGCGCCGCCTGGCTTGATAATCGTTACTGGGAAAACTTCCGCATTGCTGTGGCGAATGGCATTGCGCTGGCTATTAAAGGCGAATAATGAAACAGCTGGATTTTACATTAAGCCTGATTGACCGGATTACCCGCCCGCTGAAGCAGGCGCAGGCATCGGTTACGCAGTTCGCTGATACCAGCCGCCAGGCCTTTGGCCAGATAGGGGTCGGCATTGCGGGCGTGGTTGGTGCGGGTATGGCTGTGCGTGGTGCGCTGGGCCCGGCAATGCAGATGTTTGATGCAATGCAGGAGGCATCGGCACGCGGCGTCAGCGATAAAGCCATGAAGCAGATTTCAGCCGATGCGCTGAAGTTCTCAATGAAATACGGCACGGCGGCGGAAGAGTTTATCGGCGCCTCTGCGGATATCCGCAATTCAATCAACGGGCTATCCGATAGCGAGCTGACGCGGATCACCGGTGTGGCCAGCACGGTGGCCAAAGCACTGAATACCACGGCGGCGGAGTCTACGGAGTTCTTTAGTCAGATGTTCGGCAACTTCCGGGAACAGGCTGACGCCATGGGCAAGGTGCAGTTTGCGGAGCAGCTGGCCGGAAAGGTCACCTATATGCGCAAAGAGTTCGGTGCCGGAATGGCTGACATTAAAGACCTGATGGAAGGGGCTCGCGGTGTCGGTATCAACTACGGGCGCAGCCTGGAAGAGCAGCTGGCCGTGATGGGGGAGCTACGCAAAACCCTGGGAACGGAGGCCAGCAGCAGCTATGAAGGCTTTATGTCCACGGCGGTGGAGGGGGCCAAAAAGCTGGGGCTGTCGTTCACGGACGCCACCGGCAAAATCCTGTCGATGCCTGCCATGCTGGAAAAACTCCAGGGCAAATATGGCGCCAGCATTGCCGGAAACCTGAAGGCCCAGGCCGAACTGGATGCGGCATTTGGTGACAGTTCGGCGGTGATTAAGCAGCTTTACGGTAACGTCGGCACGCTCCAGCGCCATATCACTGAGCTGGGCGGTAATGATGGCCTGCGGCGTACCCAGGAAATGGCCCAGAAAATGACCAAACCATGGGATCGTCTGATGGCTATCTGGAACGCCATTCGCGTGGCCATTGGACTGACTCTGCTGCCGGTGCTGTACCCGCTGATTGATACCCTGGCCGATGGCGGCCAGCGCTTCGCCCGCTGGATGGAAATGTTTCCGAACATCGCCCGCGTTATCGGGTATGCCGCTGTGGCCCTGCTGTCGTTCGCGGCGGTGGGTGCGGTGGCCAATATCATGATGGGTGTTGGCAAGTTCGTGATGCTGGGCTGGGTAGGTGTCTGGAAGCTGCTGACGGCGGTAACAAAGATTGATACTGCATGGACGTGGCTGAATACGAAAGCGAAGCTGGCCTGGGCCTCTGTTATGAAGTCCCTGCGTGGTGTCCTGATGGCACTTCGAATGCAGGCAATGCTTACCGGGGCTGCGATTAACTTTATGAGTTGGCCGATCCTCCTGGTTGTGGGGGCTATCGCGCTGCTGGCTGTCGGTTGCTGGCAGCTGATTAAGCACTGGGGGGCGGTGAAAGAGGCGGCCGCAAAGACCTGGCAGGCTATTGCAGATGGCTGGACATGGCTTTGTGACCAGTTCGCGGCGATTTCGCCTATGGATTCGCTGGCCGGGCTGGCGGGCAGTATAGGCAATCTGTTCAGCGGCCTGTGGGCCACCATGAAGCGCCAGTTTGCCGGGACGTATAACTGGATCGTCGAAAAGCTGAATCTGCTGCCGGGCGTCAATATTGAGGCCATGGCCACGGCTGAATCTCCGGCTCCGTCGCCGGGCCCGCAGGGGCTGACCGGCGGACAACTTAAAGGGGTGCCGCGTGGTGGAATTTCGCGGGACATCAACACTAAATCTCAGTCGTACACCGATAACCGTCGCACTATTGGCAATGTGACCATCAATGCGGATCGGGGTATGACGCCGGAGCAGCTAAGGGAATGGCAGGAACTCCAGGCATGACGGAAAAGTATATCGATCTGCTGATCACTGACAGGGATTTCACCCTGAACGCCGGGAGTGAACCGGTACTGTGCAATAACCGGGTCAGCATTGGCCAGGACATTGTCCACGCGATTATTGAAAGCGGGCTGGCCACTCGCCTGGTGGCGGAGCGCAGCCCGACGATGCGTGCGGACGTTATCACGCAACTGGTGCTGTTGGTGGAAGAGGATGAACGCATTATTCCGGGAACGGTGAAAATCACCGAGGAATCCCCGGTCAAACTGTGGGTGGAGGCGGAAACCTGGGATTTTGGCCGGGTATCTCTGGGGGCTGATGTATGAGCGGAAAGCCGGTAGTGGATTTTGAAAAGGTGCTGTCTGACAGCGGAATGCCGGTCACGGAAGAAGCGGTAAAGGCGCAGTTTCAGGCCATTGTGAAAGCTGAAGGGTTGATCACCAATACCAGCAAAATGTCACCGTTCTGGCGTCTGATTACGGCGATTGTGACAACGCCGGTCATGTGGATTAAGGATGCGATGGTTAACACCGTGCTGGCCAATATGTTTGTGGCCACGGCCTCCGGTGCCATGCTGCGGCTGCTGGCCTGGGGCGTTAACATCACGGCCAAGCCCGCAGCGGCGGCCAGCGGGGTGGTGCGCTTCTATAAAACAGATGAAAAGCAGGCGGTGACGGTGAATGCCGGTACGCTGATCCAGACCGCCAGGATTAACGGCGCGGTCTACGCGCTGCGGGTGACGGCAGATACTCAAATTGTCGCGGGCGATGTGTCGGGACTGGTGCCTGTGGAGGCGACCGGCACCGGCGGCGCTTATAACCTGGCGCCAGGCTATTACCGGATTTTGCCCGTGGCGGTCAGCGGGATCTCTCATGCGGCAAATGAAGATGGCTGGCTGTTATCCCCGGGGGCTGACGAAGAGAGCGACGACGATTTGCGCGACAGGGTGCGCAATCAGTTTAACGTGGTGGGGAGCTATCACATTGATGCGGTATACCGTAGCGCCATTGCAGCGGTGGTCGGTCTGAGCGTTGACCGCATTTTCTTCGAGCATGATGCTCCACGCGGCCCGGGCACGGCCAATGCTTATCTGCTGCTGGACAGCGGCGAAGCGTCGCAGCCGTTCGTTGATGCCGTAAACCAGTACATCAATGACCAGGGCCACCATGGCCACGGTGACGATATGCAGTGCTATGCGATGCCGGAAACGCTGCACGATCTGACGGTGACGGCCTACGTGGTCAATCGCGATAACCTGGCGGAGGAAGAGGAAGCCGCCCTGTTGTCGGGGATTGAAAACCTGGTGCGCTGCGCATTCAGGGAGAATAGCGACTATGACGTGGTGAAAACGTGGCCATACAGCCGCTTTTCATTTTCCCGGCTGGGTAAGGAGTTGCACGCCGCGTTTGTCGCCATCGACTCCCTGGAATTCTCCCTGGGCGATATCGTCAGCGATCTGGCTGTGCCGCGCCTGAAGTCTCTGAAGGTGGTGATCGAAAATGCCTGATTTCAGCAAGATGAAGTTGCCGTCATGGATGGACAGGGGAGAGCCTGCCGCGCTGCTGCGGGCTTGCGCCACATTCTGGGGCCGGGTTAATGACTGGATTCAGTGGCCGCTGCGCCAGTTTGACCCGCTGACCTGTAGCGAGCCGCTACTTAATTTGCTGGCGTGGGAACGGGATATATCCCGCTTTAATGGTGAGCCGCTGGCGCTTTACCGCAAGCGTGTGGCGTATGCGTTCGTTAACGCGCAGGACGCGGGCGGCGTGGCCGGGTTTATCCGCATTTTTGACCGCCTGGGCATTGGCTATGTGGAACTGCGGGAACGCCAGCCAGATATTGACTGGGATGTGATTCTGGTTCGTGTGACGGACAGCCAGGTATCCGATAACCCCGATCTGCTGTTGCAGATAATCCGGCAGTATGGCCGCACATGCCGCCGCTACCAGTTTGAGGTTATGACTTCTGAAAACCTGGCTATCCGGGCCGGATGGGATCAGGGGGAATATGTTTGTTATCCGGCACGCCTGGCGGAGCCGGAAGAAGCCGCCAGCTATGGCGCAAAATTACAGGGATGAAGGGATGTCACAGACTGTTATTACGAAAGCGTTTGAAGCGCTGAAAGCGCAGCAGGGAGCCGATAACAGCCCCGTTACGCTGGATGAATTTGTTTTTGCCAATGTGCCGGATCTCAATATTACCGATCCGATTGACCGGGACGAAGGCGTACCGGATACCAGCCTGATTGTGCATCGCGAGGCGGTTACTCGCACAGGCCGGGTGAATGATAATGCCGTGGTCTATTCGGTTGTGCTGGGTGCCAAAGTGGGTGATTTCGAATTTAACTGGATTGGCCTGATGAATAAGGCCAGCGGCACCCTGGCTATGATTGTACATGCCCCGACCCAGAAGAAGATTGCCACTGTTGAAGGACAGCAGGGGAACGTGTTAACCCGCTCCTTTTTGATGGAGTACAGCGGTGCAGCGGAAGAAACCCAGATCAACACCCCGGCGGAAACCTGGCAGATTGATTTCGCGGCGCGCATGGCCGGAATGGATGAACGCCAGCGCCTGGAAAACGTGGATATATACGGAGCCGCCGCCTTTTTTGGCGATGGCTGGCTGGTTGCCAGAGACGGCGCTCAGTACCATGTTACTGGCGGTACGGGATATGTGGCGGGGCTGCGTGCGGAGCTGGCACAGAATCAGGATATCACCGTCACCACGAAGCCGGTTAAGGTCTGGCTTGATGTGAGCTGGCAGGGCACGCTGACCAGCGTCTGGGATGTCGCTCATAAGATTGCTGTTTCCCCGGCTCAGGTGGACTATGTAAAAGACGGTATTCAGCATTATGTGTTTGCCCTGGCGGAGATTGACGCAGACGGCAATATCACTGATTTGCGCCCGAAAGGCAGTCTGGCAGAACAGCAGGGGAATAGTGACTTTGTCCGCAGGGATAAGAATCTTTCTGATTTATTCAGTGTCTCAGATGCCCGCCGAAATATGGGATTGGGTAGTGCTGCTACTGTTGATGCACAAATATCAGTTACTGACACTACCATAAATAGATTAATGCGTGTTGGTGCTTTTGGGCTTGGTGGTAATCGCATAGAAGTTAGTTCTTCCGGCCTGTATGACTTTTTTCCGGGAAAGCCTGGCGGACATTACGGAGCAGGTTCGAAGGATGACCGATTAACGTCTGGTTGGCTAAATGCTATCTGGACTCAGCACGGAACGGATGGCAAATATGGCTCGCTGTTGGAAATTGGTAGTGATTGCGGGTTAGCGCTGCACATTCAGAGCGGAATGGGGGTGTGGAGCAGTACAAGATTCTATAGTACAGAATATAAGCCATCCGCTAATGATATTAGTGCTATAGCCCAGGACGGATGCCATATCGCAGGATTTAGAAGCGGTAATAGTGAGTTACCCTATATGCGCCATACCTCAAGCGGGGATGTTATTGAATTGGCGACAAGGGCGTGGACTAATGAAACTTTTCAGCCTAAAGGGAATTTTATAGCCCAGGATGTATGTAGCATGGCTGGATTCAGAAGCGGTAACAGTACGTTACCATACATGCGACACACTACCAGCAATACGGTAATTGAATTAGCCACTAAATCATGGGTCAGTGAAAATCACGTTCGTGATATGCGCCTGGGAGCCAGAAACAGGCAACTGATGAAATATGCGGTGAATTATGAGGTGGCGGGGAATGTTGTTACGGGGCTACAGATTGAAGGCGAAGTAGATGGAACGAACGACTATATAGTTTTACGCCCTCTACAGAAGAATATAAACGGAACATGGTATACGGTATCTCAGGTATGAAAATTTTTAATGATTTTTCTCTCTATTATCCAGAGGATGATGCTCTTCCTGATGGTGTATTGTTCCTCAGGTCGGATAATGGCGCAGACTGGTATGAAGTTCAGCAGCGGTTTTCAGAAGAAACATTGAAAGTTGTCTTTGATAATCGTGGTGTTATTTGTAGTGCCGAGAAAGATGCGTCCGGGCTTTGGCCGTTGGGTTGTTCTGTTGTTGAGGTGGATGCAGATAATATTCCTGCAGGCTTTGCGGTAAATGGTCAGTGGCAGTATGCAGCGGGGAAAATAACCCCTGTACCGGTTGATAATGTCGCGAATGCGGAAGCGGAAAAAGCACGATTGTTATCTGTGGCTACTGCGTCAATTGCTCCGCTTCAGGATGCCATCGATTTGGATATCGCCACTGATGAAGAGGCGGAATTGCTGAAGGCGTGGAAAAAATACCGCGTCCTGCTTAATCGGGTGGATACCAGCGTGGCACCTGATATCGAGTGGCCGGAGGTGCCCGGCAATGTGGCGTAAAGCCCGCCTGGCCTTTGGTGATAGCGCTCAGTCACTGACGTGCGCCACCGTAGCAGCGCATCCGTGGGTATATGGCCTGGGGCAGATTATGGATAGCGGCGCCTATTTAAGCCCCGGCAGCGCCATACCATGGCTGGCTGGACGATTGTCTGGCTCGTCGGATTCCGGCGGGGTGGTCGTGCTGATGGTTGCCGCAGAGACATACGCGGATTTTATTGCCCACCTTGATGAACTGGCCGGGGTCTTACCGCTGCCCTCTGTTACTCAGGTGCGACGCCTGGCGCAATCTGCCGCAGAGCTGGCCACCACCAGGATGCAGATCCCGGCGCGGCCAGGTGCCGCGCTGCCATCAGTAGCGCCGGTGTCGGCTATGACCAGCCGCCAGGCGCTTAATGCGCAGCGTATTGCCGCCGCCCATGAGCAGGCCAGCGCCGCCAGTAGCCCGGAGGGGCTGGCGGAGTTGATGAAAAGCTTTACTACGGCCCGCGATGCAGCGCTGACCGCGATAGCTCAGGGGCTGAATGAGTTAAAAGGTAAAAGCGCCACGGTATGGGCATTCGCTCGCCGTGGGGATTTCAATACGACAGCGGCGGAGCTGGTCAGGGATATTCCGGCACCGTCAGCCGTTTATAGCGCGGCGGTGATGTTTGTCGGTGATGTGGAAGCAGTGGAGGCTATGATCGGTGAGTAAGATTATCACCCTGGCGCTGGATGGAGAGGCCATCCAGCTGGCGGATATGAAAATAACCGCAACGATGCAGTTTCAGGAGAAAGACCAGAGCGGGCAGACATCCAGCACGGATAAGGCAGAGCAGGGCGTGAAAGCCAAAGAGCTGCGGATCTCTGGCCTGATTCCATTCAGCAAGCCGGAGTTGTTGACGCGCATTTTTGAGCTGGGATCGGCAATGGATAACGCGGGCAAGCTGCATGTTTACCGCGTGGCCAATATGACGGCTCAGGCCATCAATCTGCGCGAAGTGACATTTAGCGGCACAATCGATGCACCGCAGCAGGATGGACAAATGGCATGGCTGGTCACGTTCACACTACGCGAGCATCTGAGCGTACCGGAGAAAAAACAGGCCCGCGCCGCTGCCAGAACGGGGGCAAAAACCCAGGGGCAGACCGGTGCCGGAGCATCAACAACGACGACCAGTACAGACGCAGACGCGGAAAAAATGACGTGGTTTGAACGCCGGGTATTAAAGCCCACTGATGAAGCCCTGGGGAAACTGACGGGGGGTAGCGATGCGGCCGCTTAACCGACTTTATCTGTCATCCGATGAAGTGCATGTGTCTGACGTTAACCTGGTGCTGGAGCTGAACGCCTGCGGGCGGGGTTTTATCACGGCACAGACGGATACTGACTACACCGGCAAGGTGGTGCGCCTGGACGCGGGTTATACGGATCAGCTTTACCGCTGGTTTACCGGATATGTTGAACGCTCGCAACCGGCGGAGAACGGGAGCCAGCGGCTTTTTGTTCGCGAGCTTGTTGGTATTTTCGATAAGCCCTGGGCGTGCAGCTTTCAACACCCGACATTACGCACTGTGCTGGACTGGCTGGCAGAGCAGAGCGGATTAACCTTTATCGTGCCTGATGGTGCCAGCTACGCCAGCAAAGCGATCCCCCACTTCACGCATAGCGGCACCGGGTATCAGTTGCTGGCCAGCCTGGGGGCGGCGTTTGGGGTTGAGGACTATATCTGGTATCAGACCCCGGGCGGGGATGTGTTCGCCGGTAGCGCTGCGCACGGTATGTTTGCCGGTAAGCCGGTGACCATTCCGGCGGAGTTTAGCCGCGCTACTGCCGCCGGTGATTCCATGACCCTGGCGCTGGTTCCGGCCCTGCGTCCCGGTGCAGAGGTGAACGGTCAGCGCATTACATCGATCCGGCTGAATAACGATGATATGACGCTGACCTGGGCAGTTCGCGGCAGCAATGGCAAGGCCGTGACGAAAAGCCCGTTTGTGCGGCAGGCTGAGGCGGCATTTCCCGAACTGGCATCCGGCCAACACCTGCCGAAACTGGCACGGGTTATCGGGCCGGTGGAAGATGTGGCCAGCGGAAATATTGCCGATCCGTTTCGTCCGCGCTATGCGGTACACGTCCAGTTGCTGGACGTGGACGGCAACCCGGAAGCTAATACGCCGGAGTATCCTGCCGTGCCGCTGCCGGTACCAATGGCCGGGAATGATTCTGGGATGTTCCAGTTTCCTCCTGCCGGTACCCTGGTGGAACTGGCGTTTACCGGCGGGCGCCCGGATAAGCCGTTTATTCGTCAGACGCTGGCGCAGGGTAACAGCCTGCCGGATGTGAAACCCGGGGAACAGCTACAACAGCAGCGCGAAGGCGTTTCACAGCGCGTGACCGTGGCCGGAGACTGGGAGCGCCAGACCGACCAGGCTATCCGCGAAACGTCAATGAGCCGGGAAGTCAGCGCGGATGATGAACGCCGCAGTCTGGTGGCCAGAGAAACCACTATTCAGGCCACGGATAAAACCACGGTACTGGGCACAACCAGTCTGATGGCCGGTGCCGTACAGCATGTGGCCACCGGAGATTACAGCGTGGCCACCGGCGGCAGTCTGGTGGCTAACGTGGCCAAAGATTCCACGCTGGCCGTGGGCGGTAATCTGTCGGAGAAAATCGCCCAGCTACGGCAGAGTATCGCAGGTGCACGGCAGGAGATGATCGCCCCGGTTGTGTGGGTGGGTAGTTCCACAATCAACGTTATGCAGCTAATGCTTGATACGCTTGACGTTGTCCAGGCGCTGGCGGCGCAGACCGCGAGCCATACGCACAGTAATACCGGCGCACCGACCAACGCAGCAGCTATCACCGCCACCGGCACCAGTGCCGTCACCCTGAAAAATAAATATGACCCTGTGATCGGCTGACTGGCTGACATCCCATCATTACCCGCCCTGTGCGGGTTTTTTTATGCCCGTAAAACGCGACAGGACGCCCGCAGAGCGGCGCGCAATTCAGGACAGTGCCGGACACGGTGAAAAAAGATCGTAGCGGCAGGGGCGCGCCTGCGTGGCGACGGTGCCACGAAATAACCGGGGAAGTGAAGAAAACGGCACTACACCGCACCCGCCTGCGGTTTTCGTATTGAAAAGTTATTTCAGTTTTCGATTATTACAAAACATCCCGCCAGCCCGCGCCGCTGCCGGGGCTTTGCCGGAAAACCCAAACTGAAATGATTGAAACGGATTGCAGTTTTTTACAGTAAAAAGGATCTACGGTGGATCTGTTTAAAAGCATAACAAACAGAAAATTAAAGGTTTTTTGTGTTTTACGTGGAAGATTTGGATCTGAGGCGGAGATTTCGCACAGAGAGCACAAAAGGCAAAACCACAGAGACGGCGCAGGTCTGAACGAGATTAGTGCCGGATGTAAAAGTGAAATTATCGGAAGGTGAAATAGTGACTTCTCAGGCAATTTGCACGTCAAGAGACGTGGTGGAAAGAAGGGCAAAATAAAATGCGTGCGACACTTTTGCGACACTGGATGCGAGGCCAACAAAAAAGCCACTCTTTCGAGTGGCTTAATTATATGATTCTAAAGCTAAAATTTGGTGGCCCCTGCTGGACTTGAACCAGCGACCAAGCGATTATGAGTCGCCTGCTCTAACCACTGAGCTAAGGGGCCATGACGGTGGATTATAAAGTAACTCTTTGCGGCAATCCAGCGTTACGCAGTGATATGCCGATTTTGTAACCAGCGGATTGCAAAGGCTTTATAATGGACTTTTTTACGTAAGGGAGTGCCATGATCGAGGATATTCTGGCGCCGGGGCTGCGGGTGGTGTTTTGCGGCATTAATCCGGGTAAATCATCGGCCCACACCGGGTTTCATTTTGCCCATCCCGGCAACCGTTTCTGGCAGGTGATTTATCTGGCGGGTTTTACCGAACGCCAGTTGAAGCCGGCGGAAGAGCAGCATCTGCTGGATACCGGCTGTGGGATCACTATGCTGGTGGCGCGGCCTACGGTGCAGGCCAGCGAAGTGAAACGCGACGAGCTACGTGCCGGGGGGCAGGCGGTGGTGGAGAAGATATCCCGCTATCAGCCCGGTGCGCTGGCGGTGCTGGGTAAGCAGGCATATGCCCAGGCGTTTGGCGTGCGCAATGTGCAGTGGGGCAGACAGCCTCAGGGCGTGGGGGAAACCGAAGTCTGGGTTCTGCCTAATCCCAGCGGGCTGAACCGCGCGTCGCTGGATGAGCTGGCGGCGGCGTATCGTGAGTTAGATGAGGCGCTCAGGGGCAGGGGGCTTTAAGTGTCTTCTGGGGGCGGATTCTGTTGAGCACCTGCGGTTTGATGCCCTCACCCTGGCCCTCTCCCACAGGGAGAGGGTAAAAAAAAAGCTCCCCGAAGGGAGCCTTTAGCATTTTATGCACTGCCAGTTAGTCGTCCAGGAAGCTACGCAGCACTTCCGAACGGCTCGGGTGACGCAGCTTACGCAGGGCCTTGGCTTCGATCTGACGAATACGTTCACGGGTGACGTCGAACTGTTTACCGACCTCTTCCAGGGTGTGGTCGGTATTCATATCGATACCGAAACGCATACGCAGCACTTTAGCTTCACGGGCGGTCAGGCCGGCCAGCACGTCGTGAGTGGCGGCGCGCAGGCTTTCGGTGGTGGCGGAATCCAGCGGCAGTTCGAGGGTGGTATCCTCGATAAAGTCGCCCAGATGCGAATCTTCATCGTCACCGATCGGCGTTTCCATGGAGATCGGCTCTTTGGCGATCTTCAGTACCTTACGGATCTTATCTTCCGGCATCAGCATCCGCTCGGCCAGCTCTTCCGGCGTTGGCTCACGGCCCATCTCCTGCAGCATCTGGCGCGAAATACGGTTGAGTTTGTTGATGGTCTCAATCATATGCACCGGAATACGGATGGTACGCGCCTGGTCCGCGATAGAGCGGGTGATGGCCTGGCGAATCCACCAGGTGGCGTAAGTTGAAAACTTGTAGCCACGGCGGTATTCGAACTTGTCCACCGCCTTCATCAGGCCGATGTTGCCTTCCTGAATCAGATCCAGGAACTGCAAACCGCGGTTGGTGTACTTCTTGGCGATGGAGATAACCAGACGCAGGTTCGCTTCCACCATCTCTTTCTTGGCGCGGCGCGCTTTGGCTTCGCCAATGGACATACGGCGGTTGATGTCCTTCACCTGCTCGATAGTCAGGCCGGTCTCTTCTTCAATCTGCTGCAGTTTCTGCAGGCCGCGATGCACGTCGTCCGCCACGTTGTGCAGCTTTTCGGACCACGGCTTATTCATCGCGATGGCGGCATTGAACCAGGTATCGCTGGTTTCGTTGCCGGTAAACAGCGTGATGAAGTTTTTCTTCGGCATTTTGCACTGTTCAACGCACAGCTTCATGATGATGCGTTCCTGAGTACGGACGCGGTCCATCATGACGCGCATGCTGTTGACCAGATAGTCGAACTGTTTCGGTACCAGGCGGAACTCTTTGAAAACTTCAGAGAGTTTATGAATCTCTGCCTGCGCGTCGGCGTGGCTGCGACCCTTACTCTTGATGACGCCACGGGCCACTTCATACTGGGTACGCAGCGCGGCGAATTTCTCGCGGGCCACTTCCGGGTCGATGCTGTTGTCGTCGTCGCTGCTGTCGTCATCGTCATCGTCGTCATCATCGTCGTCCATCTCTTCCTGCGAGAGTTCGGATCCAACGTGAGTGGCGGTAGGGGCGAGATCTTCTTCAGCATTAGGATCGACAAAACCGGTGATCAGGTCGGAAAGGCGGCTTTCGCCCGCCTCTACGCGATCGTACTGCTCCATCAGGTAGGTGATGGCTTCCGGGTATTCGGCAACGGAACACTGCACCTGATTGATACCGTCTTCGATACGCTTGGCGATATCGATTTCACCTTCACGGGTGAGCAGCTCAACGGTACCCATTTCGCGCATATACATGCGCACCGGGTCGGTGGTACGCCCGATTTCCGATTCTACGCTGGAGAGCACCTGAGCAGCAGCTTCGGCGGCATCTTCATCCGCGGAGTTCTCAGCCAGCATCAGATCATCGGCATCCGGTGCTTCTTCCATCACCTGGATTCCCATGTCGTTGATCATTTGGATGATGTCTTCGATCTGATCGGAGTCGATGATATCTTCCGGCAGATGGTCATTGACCTCGGCATAGGTCAGATAGCCTTGCTCCTTACCACGGGTGACAAGAAGTTTCAGCTGTGACTGCGGGTTTTGCTCCATAAGACGGTATCCACACTGTATATTAGGGTTGGTGTCGGTCGGCGAAACCGCCAACAATAACGTATGCGGGCTGATTTGTTTCTCTTGCCGCTGCCCGTCTGCGCGGCTTTCGGGCTCACCCGATGACATTTCGGCATTTAAGCCGCTCAAAATTACTTCCTGGCGCGTGCTTCAGTAATCACGCGGACTTCTTCCCGCTCCGCCGGGGTTAACCCCTGGGTGCGTGCACGGGCGATCAATTCTGTCAGTCGTAGTTCAAGCACCGAATCAAACATGTGATCCAGCGCGTCAGTGAACGTTTTTTCCGCAATGTCCTTATCTGCTATATCGTCCCAGGTTGCGAGTTTTTCAAGGGTAGCGGCCTCTTTTGTGTCGCGATAATGCTCCAGAAGCTGCCCTGTCGTCAGACCTGGCTGAGCCAGACACTGTCCCACCAGTTCGCTGAACAGCCCAAGGCCGGGGATTTTGCTGCGGTCCAGACCTTCAAGCGACGGCACCAGCGGCGCCAGATCGGGATTTTGTATCAGTAACCCTATCAGTATACGCATGGTTGTGCGTTTTAGCTGGGGCGCCGGACGCACGCTTCCTTGATCCGCCTGTTTTGGTAACAGCTTTTCCAACTGGGCATCGTCCAGGATACCGAGCTTATTGCCCAGCTCCTGGCGCAGATAAATACGCAGGGTTTCACCTGGTACCTGGCCGATCAGCGGCAGCGCAAGGGTACTTAGCCGCGCGCGTCCGTCGGGGGTACTCAGATCCACCTGAGGCATCAGCGTGTTAAACAGGAAGGCGGAGAGGGGCATTGCCTCATCCATCCGCGCTTCGAATGCGGTTTTACCCTCTTTACGCACCAGAGTATCGGGGTCTTCGCCATCCGGAAGGAACATAAAACGCAGCTGACGACCATCCGTCATATAGGGTAGCGCCGTTTCCAGCGCGCGCCATGCCGCGTCCCGCCCGGCGCGGTCGCCGTCATAGCAGCAGATAACCGTGTTCGTCACGCGAAACAGCAGTTGAATGTGGTCGGCGGTCGTGGAGGTGCCCAGAGAAGCAACGGCATAGTTAATGTCGTATTGCGCCAGGGCTACCACGTCCATATAGCCTTCCACCACCAGCAGGCGCGCCGGATCCGACGTATCCTGCCTGGCTTCATAAAGGCCATACAGCTGGCGGCCCTTATGGAAGATCTCGGTTTCGGGGGAGTTCAGATATTTTGGCTGACCGTCGCCTAATACGCGGCCGCCAAAGCCGATAACCCGGCCCCGTTTGTCGCGAATCGGGAACATCACCCGTTCACGGAAGCGGTCATAGCTGCGACCGCGATCGTTCGTTACCAGCATACCGGCGTCGGTCAAAGACTTGCGATTTTCGCTGTCTTTTCCAAAGCGTTTCAGCACGTTATCCCAGCCTTCCGGCGCATAGCCGATAGCAAAGCGATCGATAACCTGCTGACTCAAGCCGCGGCGCTGCAGATAGACTCGCGCTTTATCAGCGCCAGGCTGCGTTAGCGCCTGCTGGTAGAAGCCGTTCAGGCCATCGAGCAACTGGTACAGGCTCTGGCGCTGATGGCGTTCAATCTGACTCGGCCCGTTCCCCGCTTCATAGGGGATCTCCAGGTTGTGCATGGAGGCCAGCTCTTCCACAGATTCGACGAACTCCAGTTTGTCGTAGTTCATCAGGAAGTCGATGGCGTTACCGTGCGCCCCGCAGCCGAAGCAGTGGTAAAACTGTTTATCGCCGTTTACGGTGAATGACGGGGTTTTCTCGTTATGGAATGGACAGCACGCGTGATAGTTCTTGCCCTGCTTCTTCAGCTTTACCCGCGCGTCGATGAGGTCGACGATGTCGGTACGAGCCAGCAAGTCATTGATAAAGACGCGTGGGATTCGTCCAGCCATAGGCCCCCGGTTTGTCAGCTCATAAACGAGAATAAGCCGCGCATTCCTTTCGGAAGCACGGCCTTACAACAATAACTCTGTCTGATTATGAGGGTAGCGCACCCTCAAAGACTAATTAGTACAGACGAGTGCGGCGTGCGTTTTCGCGAGCCAGTTTCTTCGCGTGACGTTTCACTGCAGAAGCTTTAGCGCGCTTACGTTCGGTGGTCGGTTTCTCGTAGAACTCACGACGACGAACTTCCGCCAGGATGCCCGCTTTTTCGCAGGAACGTTTGAAGCGACGCAGTGCTACGTCGAACGGCTCGTTTTCACGTACTTTAATTACCGGCATGTGCCTCTCACCTTTGATTAATTCGGTTTGCCGCTGGCAGCTCGCCAGCTTGTTTCAAAATGGTGCGGAATTTTACTGCAACCGCTGCTGCTTTGTAAAGCACCGCCAACGGCAGAATGCTGCCTTTTACAGGCATTACTCGCAAGGGGCAAGAGTATACACCATGGGCGGACAGAAGTTGAGCAAAGTTTTACTTCGGGCGCCCTGGGGCATACACTGCGCGCTATCAACAGAGGTAAAAGTAAAGACCATGCGTGTACTGGGTATAGAGACATCCTGCGATGAGACCGGCATCGCCATTTACGACGACAGCCAGGGGCTGTTAGCCAACCAGCTGTATAGTCAGGTGAAATTGCACGCCGACTACGGCGGCGTGGTGCCGGAGCTGGCCTCCCGCGACCACGTGCGCAAGACGGTGCCCCTTATTCAGGCGGCGCTGAGCGAGGCGGGGTTAACGGCAAAAGATATCGACGCCGTGGCCTATACCGCCGGGCCCGGACTGGTTGGGGCGCTGCTGGTTGGCGCTACCGTTGGCCGTTCGCTGGCCTTCGCATGGCAGGTTCCGGCTATTGCGGTTCACCATATGGAAGGGCATCTGCTGGCGCCGATGCTGGAAGAGACGCCGCCGGAGTTCCCCTTTGTGGCGCTGCTGGTTTCCGGCGGTCATACCCAGCTGATTAGCGTGACCGGCATCGGTCAGTATCAGCTGCTGGGCGAATCTATTGACGATGCGGCAGGTGAAGCCTTCGATAAGACCGCCAAGTTGCTGGGGCTCGACTACCCCGGCGGGCCGATGCTCTCTAAGCTGGCGCTTCAGGGCACCCCGGGACGTTTTACCTTCCCGCGGCCAATGACCGATCGCCCGGGGCTGGATTTTAGCTTCTCGGGTTTAAAGACCTTTGCGGCCAATACCATTCGTGACCACGCCGGTGACGAGCAGGCTCGCGCCGATATCGCTCGCGCCTTCGAGGATGCGGTGGTGGATACCCTGATGATTAAATGCCGTCGGGCGCTGGATCAGACCGGTTTTAAGCGCCTGGTGATGGCGGGCGGCGTGAGCGCCAACCGTACCCTGCGGGCAAAGCTGGCGGAGATGATGACCAAACGCAATGGCGAAGTCTTCTACGCGCGCCCTGAATTCTGTACCGATAACGGGGCGATGATCGCCTATGCTGGCATGGTGCGTCTAAAGGCGGATTGCGTGGCGGATCTGAGCGTGAGCGTACGGCCGCGCTGGCCGCTGGCGGAATTACCCGCCGCCTGACTTCATGCCTCTCCTTCTCCCTCAGGGAGAGGGACGGGGTGAGGAACAGACGGTTACTTCGGCTGCTGTTCCTCGTCCTTTTCTTTCTTCCCTTTCTTCAGCTTCTTCCAGATCTTTGTCTCCTGCCCCCGCCACAGGCGCTGAATATTGTCGTGATGACGCATCAGGATCAGGCAGGAAAGCATCGCCACCGGGAAGGTGAACTGCGGTTTGAACCACCAGACATAGAAGGGAGCGATCAGCGCGCTGACGATAGCGCCCAGCGAAGAGTAGCCGCTCAGCAGCACCGTCAGCAGCCAGGTACCGGTCATGACGCCGGTCAGATCCCAGCCGATGGGGGCGATGGCGCCAAGGGCGGTAGCAACGCCTTTACCGCCGCGAAAACCGAAGAAGACCGGCCAGATATGGCCCAGACAGGCGGCAATCGCCACAATGCCCAACCAGAAAGGGGGAACGCCCAGTCCCCAGGCGGCCCACACCGGCAGCATACCTTTCAGAATATCGAAAACCAGTACCACTGCGGCAGCGCCCTTGCCGCCGGTGCGTAGCACATTAGTGGCTCCCGGATTATGGGAGCCGCTCTGGCGGGGATCCGGCAGGCCGGCAAGTCGGCAGACCAGAATGGCGCTGGAAATTGAGCCGCAAAGATACGCGAGGATGATCATCCCAAGCGCGATTGCACTCATAACGCTGTTCCGTTGTGAAAATGTCGTTTTATTTTCTGCATCTGTGGATAATACGCATATTTCGCTGCAAGTGGTATCCCCGATGATGCTCCCTGCGCCGGGCTTCTGATAGCACCGGACCGGCCTGAAACCAGCCGCGGAGCGGGATAAAAGGGGTGGCGCTTGTCGCTTCTCTGTAACATAAATTATTTATGGTGCGAACAACGTAACGGGCAGGTCGTGATGGATATTGTATTTATAGAGCAACTTTCGGTAATTACCACCATTGGCGTTTACGACTGGGAACAGACCATTGAGCAGAAGCTGATTTTCGATATCGAAATGGGCTGGGATAACCGAAAGGCGGCGGCAAGTGATGATGTGAATGACTGCCTGAGCTATGCAGACGTCAGCGATGCGATAGTCGCCCACGTTGAAGGGGGGCGTTTTGCGCTGGTCGAACGGGTGGCGGAAGAGGTGGCTCAATTACTGCTGAGCCGCTTTAACTCGCCCTGGGTGCGCATTAAAGTCAGCAAGCCCGGCGCCGTGGCCAGAGCCGCCAGCGTCGGGGTGGTTATCGAGCGTGGCACAAATCTGAAAGGCTAATTTTAGGGTTATTCGGGTAAACCAAACGCGGTATGACAGGTCATACTGCGTGCACCTTTTTTGAGCTGCGGGTTGCGGCTATTTTATTGTTTATCATTTAGAGGGTTAATGCTGATGGGCGATGTTCATTCGCTGGTGATTGCCGCCATTCTGGGGGTGGTGGAGGGGCTGACTGAGTTTCTGCCGGTCTCCAGCACCGGGCATATGATTATTGTGGGCCACCTGCTGGGTTTTGAGGGCGACAAGGCGGAAACCTTCGAGGTGGTTATTCAACTGGGATCGATCCTGGCCGTGGTGGTGATGTTCTGGCGCCGCCTGTTCGGACTTATCGGCATTCACTTCGGTAAGCCGCCCCACGAAGGCGAAGGCAGCGGGCGGCTGACGCTTATCCATATTCTGCTGGGGATGATCCCGGCCGTGGTGCTGGGGCTGGTCTTCCACGATACCATCAAGTCGTTGTTTAATCCGGTGAATGTGATGTATGCCCTGGTGGTGGGGGGGCTGTTGTTGATTGCCGCCGAATGCCTGAAGCCAAAGCAGCCGCGCGCCGTGGGTATCGACGATATGACGTATCGCCAGGCCTTTATCATCGGCTGCTTCCAGTGCCTGGCGCTATGGCCCGGCTTTTCGCGCTCCGGCGCCACTATCTCCGGCGGTATGCTGATGGGCGTGAGCCGCTACGCCGCCTCTGAGTTCTCCTTCATCCTGGCTGTGCCGATGATGATGGGGGCGACGGTGCTGGATCTCTACAAGAGCTGGGGATTCCTGAGCATGGGCGATCTGCCGATGTTTGCGGTGGGATTCGTTACCGCCTTTATCGTGGCGCTGATCGCCATTAAGACCTTCCTGCAGCTGATTAAGCGCATTTCGTTTATCCCGTTCGCCATCTACCGCTTTATCGTTGCGGCGGCGGTCTGGGCAGTCTTTATGTAAGACCGTGCTTTGCCCTCAGCCTGCGGGCTGAGGGCAGGTCTGCGCCTTCCACTGCGCGACCGCCTGAATGCGGCGGCGCGTTAGTTCATCGCGAATCTCCGCCCCTTTAAAGCCCGCCTCGACTACCGCTTTGGTCGGTACCGCCTGAGCGACCTGCCAGGCGTCACGCAGCAGCCGTCCTTGCGGATAGTCGCTCGACTCAAATCCGGTACGCCCGCGAGCGTCTGCTTCGCTGGTCAGAGCGACCTGCTCCACGCGCTGGGGTTTACGCCAGGCATCGATATCGTCAAACAGCTTCACCAGAGTTTCGGGTCGCAGTATCGGCAGCGTGTGGATCAGATCGTGATAGCGGGCCACCAGCTTTGCCAGGTCGCGAATCTCATTCGGTACCCGCAGACGCAGGCACAGTTGTTCGACCAGCTTAACGCCCGCCGGACCGTGTCCGTGGTGGCGCGGCCATAGGTGCTTTGGGGTTAACCCTTTACCTAAATCGTGGGTCAGGGCGGCGAAGCGTACATCCACTTCTGGACTGAGCTGGGCGGCGATGGACAGAGTCATGAGGGTATGAACGCCGGTATCGATCTCCGGGTGCCACTTTTCCGGCGCCGGTACGCCAAACAGGGCATCCACTTCTGGAAACAGCACCGCCAGCGCGCCGCAGTCACGCAGCACCTGGAAATAGACCTGAGGATTACGGCTGGTCAGGGCGCCTTCGGTCTCTTTCCACACTCGTTCCGGCGTCAGATGCGCCAGTTCGCCGTTATCGGTCATTGAGCGCATCAGCGCCAGGGTTTCGTCGGCAATGCGGAAATTCAGATGGGCATATCGGGCAGCGAAGCGCGCGACCCGCAGCACCCGTAGCGGATCTTCATTAAAAGCGGGGGAGACATGGCGCAGCACGCGGCGTTCGATATCCTCACGCCCCCCCCAGGGATCGATAATCTCTCCGTACTGATCCATGGCGATAGCGTTAATGGTCAGATCGCGGCGCTTAAGATCCTGCTCCAGGGTGACATCTGGCGCGGCGTGGCAGATAAAACCGGTATAGCCATGCCCGGCTTTGCGCTCGGTACGCGCCAGGGCATACTCCTCGTGGGTATCCGGATGAAGAAAGACGGGAAAATCGCGACCGACCTGCTGGTAGCTGGCGTCCAGCATCTGCTGCGGCGTAGCGCCGGTCACCACCCAGTCTCTGTCTTTGACCGGCAGACCTAACAACCCATCACGTACCGCGCCACCGACCAGATAAATCTTCACCTGCCATTCTCCTTACCGCTGTTGTTCAGCCGATGATACGTAAGTGTAGAGGAGAAGGCTAAGGAAAGCTGAGCAACGGGCGCCGTAGGGCGCCCGTTTGGTAAGGATTAGTTCATCCAGCGGTCTTTGCGTTTACGGCTGGGGATCATATGCGGGAGCAGCAGACCCAACAGCAGACCGACGCCGGCGACGCCGCCGCCGTACATAAACCACTGCATAATGATGGTGCGCTGCTTATCATCCAGCTGAATATTTGCGGCATTGACCTTCTTCTGGGCGACAACCAGCTGATTTTTCAACTGCTGATTCTCATCTTTCAGGCCGTTGATAATGCCGTCGCTTTTCGCGACTTTTTGCTGCATATCGGCGGTACGCTGGTTCCAGGTCGTGTCGATATTGTTAAGCTTGTCGGTCAGCGTCTTCACCTGGTTTTCCAGGTCCGGAACCCGGGTACGCAGACTGGGTTCGCTCTTGAGCTGGTCCACCGGGATCCAGGCGGTACGCCCGTCAGCTTCGCGGATCTGAGCATATTTGCCGTTGGTCTGAAGCAGCGCAACCTCATCGCCGGCATTAACAGTGCCCACCAGACGGTAGTTGTCTCCGGGGCCGCTGCGGATCCAGGTTGTCAGCTCGTCAGAGACGAAGCGTTTTTCCTCCGCATGGGCCGCTGTGGCTGCGCTCAAAGAGAGCAAAATCAGGCTAATCAGGCGTAATTTCTGCATTAGATCGTCGTTATTGTCATAGAACGTGAAAAAGTTATGGTGACATCAGTCTGACGAGGCGGATGACAAACCTGAATGAGAATTATCCTGGTGTGTTTGCCCCGCGACCGCTGTCACCGCCTCAGGTTTTACGCCCGTCAAATCGCGCATAACGCGGCAATTTGGCGCAAAATGTCAGGCTGTATCCTGCCATGTATAATGACGGAATGCAGCCTTTCTAAAAGACAAGTAATTGAATCACAAGTTCGCAGGTATTTTGCCAGCGACTAACAGCAGGGTGACGGAACAGATTATGTCCCAGGAAATCGAATTAAAATTTATCGTTCATCAGGATGCACTGGCGCCGCTGCGCACGGCGCTGGATACGCTGGAAGGTGAACACGCCAGCGCTCGTAATCTATTGAATATCTATTATGAAACCCCGGATTTACAGCTGCGTCGCCACGATATGGGACTGCGGGTGCGCGGCGACAATGGGCGTTATGAGATGACCATGAAGACGGCGGGGCAGACCATTGGCGGCCTGCATCAGCGCCCGGAGTATAATGTGGCGCTGGAAAGCCCCGAACTGGAACTGGCGCGCTTCCCGACGGAGATGTGGCCCCAGGGGCTGAATGTTGATGCGCTGTCAGAAATGCTGGAGCCGTTATTCCGCACCGATTTTCAGCGTGAAAAGTGGGTGGTCACTTACGGGGAAAGCCGCATTGAGGTTGCACTCGATCAGGGCGATATCGTCGCTGGCGAGCATCAGGAACCGCTGTGCGAGCTGGAACTGGAACTGCTGGAGGGGCGAGTGGAGGACGTACTGAGCCTGGCCCGTGAAAAGCTATTGCGTGAGGGTTTACGTCAGGGAAGCCTGAGCAAAGCGGCCCGGGGTTACCACCTGGCGCGCGGGAATGCCCTGCGCGAGGTGCGCGAACTGCCGGGGATGGCATGGCTACCGAAGGCCAGCCTTGAGCAGGGGCTGGAAGCAGCGCTGACGCTGGCGCTTTGCCACTGGCAGTATCACGAAGAGCTGTGGGCTCGGGGTCACGACGGCGCGGCGCGTCAGGTGTTACATAGCGTTGCGCTGGTGCGTCATACCCTGGCGCTGTTTGGCGGCGCGATCCCAAGAAAAGCAAGTACCCACTTACGTGACAAGTTAAGTCAGCTGGAAGAAGCGCTGGCGGCACGGCCGCTGGATACATCTCTGCCCTGGAGTCTGAAGAGCAGCAGCGCCCAGCTGGCGCTAACCGAGTGGCTGGCGACCCGCGGCTGGCGCCCCTGGCTGGATACCAAAATGCGCAATAAGCTGGACGGCTCCTTCAAGCGCTTTGCGGATACCCACTTCTCCCGGCTGGCGGCGGAGCTGAAAACGGCTTTTTCCCGTAGCGGAAACGAACAGGCTGGTGAGCAGTTACTTCGCCTGGAGCGCTGCCTGGATATGGCTCGAATATTGGCTGGCGGCTATAAAGAAGTTCGCTGGCAGCCGTGGGTGGGGAGCTGGCAGGCGCTGGCGGATGCCATCTCCCACGGTCGGGTGGGCGATATTGAACACACACGCAGACAGGCGCTGGCTCAGGCGCCGTTCTGGAACCATAGCGGGCAACACTAACCGGACAAGGACCACGTTATGACGCCGCTTTCCCCCATTTTGCAGCAACACTGGCAGACTCTGACGGCGCTTTTCCCTCAGGATATCGATCCCGAATCTCTTAACGAAGAGACCCGGGGAGCGCTGATTTTTAGTGACTTTCTGTTTAACAGCCTGATGGCGGAACCGCCGCTACTGGCTGAGCTACAGCAGTCGCCGCCCCGGCCCGATGAGTGGCGGGAATATGGCGACTGGCTGGCCGCCGGGCTTGCGGGTGTGGAAGACGAAGCCGGGCTGATGCGCGAGCTGCGCCGTTTTCGGCGCCGGATACTGACCCGCATCGCCTGGAGCCAGATTCTGCATCACGCCAGCACTGAGCAAACCCTGACCCAGTTGAGCGAACTGGCGGAATGCCTGATTGTCAGCGCCCGCGAGTGGCTGTACGCCGCCTGCTGCCGGGAGTGGGGAACGCCCTGCAACGCCAGTGGCGAGCCTCAGCCGCTGCTGGTGCTGGGCATGGGGAAACTGGGGGGCGGCGAGCTTAACTTCTCGTCGGATATCGATCTGATCTTTGCCTGGCCGGAAGGCGGCGTGACTCAGGGCGGTCGGCGGGAGCTGGATAACGCCCAGTTTTTTACCCGTATGGGGCAGCGTTTGATTAAAGCGTTGGATCAACCTACGGCGGATGGCTTTGTCTACCGGGTGGATATGCGGCTGCGCCCCTTTGGCGACAGTGGCCCGCTGGTACTAAGCTTCGCGGCGCTGGAGGATTACTACCAGGAGCAGGGGCGCGACTGGGAGCGCTATGCCATGGTGAAGGCCCGGGTGATGGGCGATCGTGACGATTCCGCCAGCCAGGAGCTGCGTGCCATGCTGCGGCCCTTCGTATTCCGGCGATATATCGACTTTAGCGTGATCCAATCCCTGCGCAGCATGAAGGGGATGATCGCCCGTGAAGTGCGGCGCCGTGGCCTGACCGATAACATCAAACTGGGGGCGGGCGGCATCCGTGAGATTGAGTTTATCGCCCAGGTTTTCCAGTTGATTCGCGGCGGTCGGGAGCCGCAGTTGCAGCAGCGTTCCCTGTTGCCCACCCTGACGGCCATTGGCTGCCTACATCTGCTGGAGCCTGCAAGCGTTGAAGCGCTGCGCGAAGCCTACCTGTTCCTGCGGCGTCTTGAAAACCTGTTACAGAGTATCAACGATGAGCAGACCCAGACCCTGCCGCAGGATGCGCTGAATCGCGCCCGTCTGGCCTGGGGGATGGGCATGGATGACTGGCAGACCCTGCACGCCCGTCTGGAACTGCATATGGCTGCGGTACGCCGTATTTTCGATGCGCTGATTGGCGATGATGAACCTAATGGCGAAGAAGAGACGGTGGCCGAGTGCTGGCGTGGGCTGTGGTTGGATGCGCTGGACGCCGATGACGGCATGCCGGAGCTGGCGCATCTGAGCGAAGAGGCGCGTCATCAGTTGCTTGAGCAACTGGCAGGTTTCCGGCGCGAAACGGATAAGCGTACCATCGGCCCACGGGGGCGTCAGGTGCTGGATCAGCTGATGCCGCGCCTGTTAAGCGAGATCTGCGTGCGCGATGATGCGGCGCCGACCCTGGCGCGCATCACGCCGCTATTGAGCGGCATCGTTTCGCGTACCACCTATCTGGAGCTGCTGACCGAGTTTCCCGGCGCCCTGAAGCATCTGATTCGGCTGTGTGCCGCATCGCCGATGGTGGCCAACAAGCTGGGGCGCTACCCGCTGTTGCTCGACGAACTGCTGGATCCCAACACCCTCTATCAACCCACCGCCACCGACGCCTATCGCGACGAGCTGCGTCAGTATCTGCTGCGGGTACCGGAAGAGGATGAAGAGCAGCAGCTCGAAGCGCTGCGCCAGTTTAAGCAGGCTCAGCTACTGCGGGTGGCTGCCGCCGATATCGCCGGCACGCTGCCGGTCATGAAGGTGAGCGATCATCTAACCTGGCTGGCCGAGGCGATGATCGATTCAGTGGTGCGTATGGCCTGGAATCAGATGGTGGCACGCTATGGTCAGCCCACCCACCTGCGCGATCGCGATGGGCGTGGCTTTGCGGTGGTGGGGTATGGCAAGCTGGGCGGCTGGGAACTGGGCTACGGCTCCGATCTCGATCTGGTGTTTCTGCACGACTGCCCGGCGACGGTGATGACCGATGGCGAGCGGGAGATCGACGGGCGTCAGTTCTACCTGCGACTGGCTCAGCGCGTGATGCATCTGTTCAGCACCCGTACCTCATCCGGCGTGCTGTACGAGGTGGACGCCAGGCTGCGGCCTTCCGGATCGGCGGGCATGCTGGTCACTCCCCTGGACGCTTTTAGCGACTACCAGCAGAACGAGGCCTGGACCTGGGAACATCAGGCGCTGGTGCGCGCCAGAACGGTCTGGAGCGACTCTACCCTGGCTGGCGGTTTCGACGCGATCCGCCGTCAGGTGCTGGAAAAGCCGCGCGATCCCGCCGCCCTGCGTGAAGAAGTACGCAACATGCGGGAAAAAATGCGCGCTCATCTGGGCAATAAGCATCGGGGCCGCTTCGATATCAAAGCCGATGAAGGCGGTATCACCGATATCGAATTTATCACTCAGTACCTGGTACTGGCCCATGCCCATACCCAGCCGCTGTTAACGCGCTGGTCCGACAACGTGCGAATTCTGGAGCTGCTGGCCAGAAGCGGGGTCATGGAGCAGGAAGAGGCGCAGGCGCTGACCAATGCATATACGCATCTGCGCGACGAGCTGCATCACCTGGCGTTGCAGGAGTTGCCCGGCCACGTGGAGCCTGCGCTTTTCGAACGCGAACGGGCGCAGGTTGCTGCCTGCTGGCAGAGGTGGTTGGGGGCCTGATGGTGTAAATACCCGTCATACTTCAAGCTGCAGATGCGTTGGCTACGCTCGCTCACCCCGGTCACATAGTACGGCTATGCTCCCGGGGATTCACTCGCTTGCCGCCTTCCTGCAACTCGAATTATTTAGGGTATATGCTATTATCGCGCCAGATTCGAAGTTTCTCGCTGGAGAGTCAGAAATGAAAGTAACGCTGCCCGAATTCACACGCGCAGGCGTCATGGTGGTTGGGGATGTCATGCTGGATCGCTACTGGTATGGCCCCACCAGCCGTATATCCCCGGAGGCCCCGGTCCCGGTGGTGAAGGTGAATACGATTGAAGAGCGCCCCGGCGGCGCGGCCAACGTGGCGATGAACATTGCCTCGCTTGGCGCTTCTTCGCGGCTGGTGGGTCTGACGGGGATCGACGACGCGGCCCGCGCTCTGAGCAAAGCGCTGGCCGATGTTAATGTGAAGTGTGATTTCGTCTCGGTTCCGACCCATCCCACCATTACCAAACTGCGGGTGCTGTCGCGCAACCAGCAACTGATCCGTCTGGATTTTGAAGAGGGATTCGAAGGGGTGGACGCCGAGCCGATGCATGAACGCATCAATCAGGCGCTGCCGCAGATTGGCGCGCTGGTGCTGTCCGACTACGCCAAAGGGGCGCTGTGCAGCGTTCAGCAGATGATTCAGCTGGCGCGTAAGGCAGGGGTTCCGGTGCTGATCGACCCGAAAGGGGCCGATTTTGAACGTTATCGCGGGGCGACGCTACTGACGCCGAATCTCTCTGAATTTGAAGCGGTGACAGGTAAGTGCCGCAGCGTGGAGGAGATCGTCGAACGGGGCATGAAGCTTATCAGCGATTTTGAGCTTTCAGCGCTGCTGGTGACTCGCTCCGAGCAGGGCATGACGCTGCTGCAGCCTGGTAAGGCGCCGCTGCATCTGCCAACCCAGGCGCAGGAAGTGTATGACGTGACCGGCGCCGGAGATACGGTTATCGGCGTGCTGGCGGCGACACTTGCGGCAGGGAACTCGCTGGAAGAGGCCTGCTTCTTCGCCAATGCGGCGGCGGGCGTCGTGGTCGGCAAGCTGGGCACCTCCACCGTATCACCGGTCGAACTGGAAAACGCGGTGCGTGGTCGTTCGGAAACCGGATTCGGCGTCATGAGCGAAGCGGGGCTGAAACATGCCGTTGCCGATGCCCGCAAGCGCGGCGAGAAGGTGGTGATGACCAACGGCGTGTTCGACATTCTGCACGCCGGCCATGTTTCCTATCTGGCCAATGCCCGTAAGCTGGGGGATCGGCTGATTGTGGCGGTGAACAGCGATGCCTCCACCCGTAGTCTGAAAGGCGACAGCCGCCCGGTGAACCCGCAGGATCAGCGAATGGACGTTCTGGCCGCGCTGGAGGCGGTAGACTGGGTGGTGCCTTTTGAAGAGGATACCCCGCAGCGCCTGATCGCGGAGATCCTGCCGGATCTGCTGGTGAAAGGCGGCGATTACAAGCCGGAAGAGATTGCGGGCAGTAAAGAGGTGTGGGCTAACGGCGGTGAAGTGAAGGTTCTGAACTTCGAAGATGGCTGTTCCACAACCAACATCATTCGCCGGATTCAGCAGGACGCAAAAGGCGAATAAGCTAATGGCGGGAGGCGCTCCTCCCGCTTATAGATTCAGGCCTGAGGCGCCTGCTGGTCGTCGGCGGCAGGCGCCTTATCCTTGTTTTCCAGCTCATTCAGGCGCTGCTCCAGCGCGGTCAGTTTCTCGCGGGTACGCAGCAGTACCTGAGTCTGCACATCAAACTCTTCGCGGCTGACCAAATCCAGGCGATTCAGCTGTGACTGCAGGACCTGACGGATTTTCTTTTCCACATCTTCCCCGAATTCGCGAATCCCTTTCGGCATCGACTCATGGACCTGGCGGGCGATCTGTTCAATTTTTTTCGGGTCAATCATAGCGGTTTCCCTGAGGTAAATAAGGTGTATTGCGTTAATTGTAATGCCTGATGCGCGGCGGATAAACCAATAATCATGCTTTCGCCATTAACCGCAAACCGCGATCCCGAAACGTCGTTGCCGGGTACGGTAATTAGCGTTATAGTGATCCTGCTTATTCTCAGGGCGGGGCGAAATTCCCCACCGGCGGTAAATCAGTTCGAATCCAGCAGGATGACTGAAAGCCCGCGAGCACTCCGGATACCATCCGGAGGTTAGCAGATCCGGTGTAATTCCGGAGCCGACGGTTAAAGTCCGGATGGGAGAGGATAACGATTCTGTCGGGCGCTACCCGCTCACGTTATTGTATTGCCGATTTTTCGGCACACTCCTAAGACAGCCCTGGTTCTGGTAATCCATAATTTTAATGAGGTTAACTTACCATGAATCAGACTCTGCTTTCCGAATTTGGCACTCCTTTCCAGCGTGTCGAAAATGCACTGGCCGCACTGCGCGAAGGGCGTGGCGCGATGGTGCTGGATGATGAAGATCGCGAAAACGAAGGCGATATGATCTTTGCCGCTGAAAATATGACCGTGGAGCAGATGGCGCTGACCATCCGTCACGGTAGCGGTATTGTCTGCCTGTGCCTGACCGAAGAGCGTCGTCAGCAGCTTGATCTGCCTATGATGGTGGAAAATAACACCAGCGCCTATGGTACGGGGTTCACCGTGACCATCGAAGCTGCCGAAGGCGTAACGACCGGGGTTTCCGCCGCCGACCGTCTGACCACGGTACGCGCCGCCACTGCCGATAACGCCAAACCCTCCGATCTTCATCGCCCGGGCCATGTGTTCCCGCTGCGCGCTCGCGAAGGCGGAGTGCTGACTCGCGGCGGCCATACTGAGGCGACCATCGATCTGGTGACCCTGGCAGGCCTGAAGCCGTCAGGCGTGCTGTGTGAACTGACCAATGATGATGGCTCTATGGCGCGCGCGCCGGAGTGTGTAGCCTTTGCCCGCCAGCACAATATGGCCGTGGTCACTATCGAAGATCTGGTGGCATACCGCCGGGAACATGAGCGCAAGGCCAGCTAACCTGCGTTGTTATTGATTACGTTGCCCGAAAGCGTGGTGGCGCTAAAAACAGCTTCCATCTCCGGAAGCTGTTTTTCTTTGTCCTCTTTAATCTCCCATCATGCGTCATTGACGTACATTCGCTGTGCCGGATACACTACGGCAATAACATACGCCACGGACGCACATCGATGTTATTTATTGAGACGCCTGTCTTTACCGAGGATGTTCAGATACTGCTGAGCGATGATGAGTATCGTCGGTTTCAGCAGTACCTGGCGGACAACCCGACATTCAGGTGAAGTGATTCAGGATACAGGCGGACTACGGAAAGTACGCTGGGCCTGTGGCGGTAAGGGGCGACGGGGTGGTGTGCGGATTATTTATTACTATAAAGTGAGTGATTTACAAATTCGGCTACTGTTGATTTATAAGAAAGGCGTAAAAGACGATCTGAGCGCAAAAGAGAAGCAAATTTTACGGGCCATGAATGAGAGGTGGTAAATGGACGAGAAATTATTCAATCGGTTAACTGAAAGCATGGCTCAGATGAATGATATCCTGGAAGGAAAGGCATGCCCTTCCCGGGAAGCTATGGTGGCTGCGGTACAGGTGAAAAAAATACGTCAGGCGACCGGCTTATCGCAAAGTGGTTTTGCCCGGCTTATCTCCGTCAATATCGGTACCTTACGGAACTGGGAACAGGGAAGACGTGAGCCGACTGGCCCCGCCCGGGCATTGCTGCGTGCCATTGAGCGGGACCCTGAACATGTGCTTCTGGCGCTGGCTGCCGAATAATCATCCTGAATTCAGCTGATGCCGGTGCTCTGTAACAGCGTCAGGCTGAATCCCATGACCGACATACCGCACAGCACGCCATAGCTTGGGTTGTTATGCGGATCGATCTCTTTGGCCAGCGGCATCAGTTCATCTACCGACAGCGCCACCATAATACCGGCCACGGCGGCCATAATCGCGGCCATCACCACCGGTGAGACCAGGCTGCCGAGGATAAGCCAGGCCAGTACCCCGCCCAGAATTTCGGCGCAGCCCGAAATGCCTGACCAGAAAATAGCCTTACGCCGCGACCCCGTGGCGGCATAGACCGGGCCAGCCACCGCTAATCCCTCAGGAATATTATGCAGCGCCACGGCCAGAGCGATGCCCGCGCCCAGTTCCAGATCGCTGCTGGCGGTCACAAAGGTGGCGATACCTTCGGGAAAGTTGTGCAGGCTGATGCCCAAGGTCAGCAGCAGCGCGGTGCGTTTAAGGTTGCGCTTCTTGAGGGTGCCGTCGAGCAGATCCTGAGGATGGGCGTGGGGCAGGGTGCGATCCAGCGCAAAGTAGCCCAGCAGCCCCAGCATAAACATGCCGTAGCCGATAACCGGCGACATTCCCGGCGTATCCAGCGCGGCTGGCAGCATCTCCATCAGGGATATTAACAGCATAATTCCGGCGGCGAAGCCGAGTGAAAAAGCCAGTACCCGATTGGAAGGCTTCTGGCCGATCACGCCGAAGAAAGCGCCAATGAAGGTAGCGCCACCCGCCAGCAGGGTCAGGATCAGAGGGGCAGACATCTCAAAGCTCCTTGATGATAATGATTCTTATTCATATTATCGGGAGGCCGCACAAAAAGCGACACCGCGGCCGGTGTTTTACAGAACGCTTACATTCAAATTTCCTGACAGTCTCCATCACGCTTCTCCGGCATCTTCACTGGCCGAAAATGGGTAAGGTGTTAATAACAACCTTACCATTTTCAGGATGTCTGTTTATGACGATTCGCCCAATGCCGGCACTTTTTCTTGGCCACGGCAGCCCGATGAACGTGCTGGAAGATAACCAATATACTCGCTGCTGGCGTCAACTGGCAGAGATATTGCCGCGTCCCAAAGCTATTGTGGCGATCTCCGCCCACTGGTACACCCGTGGTACGGGGGTGACAGCCATGGAACAGCCACGCACCATTCATGATTTCGGCGGTTTCCCGCAGGCGCTGTACGATACTCAATATCCGGCTCCCGGTAGTCCGGCTCTGGCGCGTGAGATTGCGGCGCGGCTGGCGCCGGTTCCCGTCATGCTTGATGAAGAAGCCTGGGGTTTCGACCACGGCAGTTGGGGCGTGTTGATTAAGATGTACCCCGCAGCGGATATACCGGTGGTGCAGCTAAGTATCGATGCTACTCAGCCTCCGGAATGGCATCTGGAGATGGGGAAACGACTGGCGGGCCTGCGCGAGCAGGGGATTCTGCTGGTGGCCAGCGGCAACGTGGTGCATAACCTGCGGATGGCGCGCCGTCAGGAGGGGGAAACGGCTTATCCCTGGGCCGAATCTTTTAACCAGTTTGTCAAACAGAACCTGACCTGGCGCGGACCCGCGGCTCAGCACCCGCTGGCGCATTATCTGGAACATGAAGGGGGCGCGCTGGCGAACCCGACGCCGGAACATTTCCTGCCGCTGCTCTATATTTTGGGGGCCTGGAACGGCGAAGAGCCGGTGACGCTACCGATAGAAGGCATGGAGATGGGGTCTTTGAGTATGCTGTCGGTACAGATAGGCGAATAGCGCCGGAGGACTCTCCTCCTCCGGCACCAGGGCTTACTAGCCGGTAAAGCTGTGAGGATAGAAGCGCGACAGATCCTGGGTGATCAGCTCTCTGTCTTCACGGATGCCGATTCCGGCGGGTTGAGAGTCCACCAGCCAGCTGCCGATCAGGGTGTAGCTATCGCCAAACTTCGGTAGCGGCTGGAACTGCTGGATAATATAGCCTTCTTCCCCGTAGGGGCCGTCCACCCGGGCTATCTCCTGGCCTTTCTCGATAATGCGCACGTTGGCGCCTTCTCGGGAAAAGATCGGTTTCACCACGTATTTTTCCAGTTCCGGATGATCCTCGTCGGCGAAGTACGCCGGTAGCAGGTTCGGGTGATTGGGGAACATTTCCCAGAGCATCGGCAGCAGCGCTTTATTGGACAGAATGCTCTTCCAGGCAGGTTCCAGCCAGCGAACGCCAGCGTCTTCCAGCTTGGTAGAGAACATCTCACGCAGCATAAATTCCCACGGATAGAGCTTGAACAGGTTACCGATCACCTGATCCTGCATATCCGTAAACTGGCCCTTTTCTCCCAGACCGATGTCTTCGATATAGAGAAACTCGCTGGCAACGTCGGCTTCGTTGGCGCAATCCTGAAGATACTGCACGGTGCCGCGATCCTCGATCGTGTCGCGACAGCAGGTGAAGTGAAGCAGGTTAAAGCCGTGCTGGGCTTTAAGCTGTGCAAAGCGTTCAATTAGCTTCTCTTGCAGGCTATTGAATTGATCGCTGTCAGCCGGCAGGTTACCGGCCGCGATCTGATCCTCCAGCCAGATCCACTGAAAGAAGGCGGCTTCGTACAGCGAGGTTGGCGTGTCGGCGTTGTTTTCCAGCAGTTTGGGTTCGCCGGTGCCGTCCCAGGCCAGATCCAGACGCGAATAGAGCGAAGGCTGGCGACTGTTCCAGGACTGGCGGACAAATTCGCGCACGTGCTTTGGAATGCGGAAGCGATCCATTAGCGCATCGCTTGCCACAACCCGCTCCGCAACCTGCAGACACATCTGGTGCAGCTCTGCGGTGACCTCTTCCAGCTTTTCGACCTGAGCCAGCGTCAATCGGTAGTATGCCTCTTCGCTCCAGTAGGGCTCGCCGTGCATGGTGTGAAAGTTGAAGCCGTACTCGGTGGCTTTCTCGCGCCAGTCCGGGCGCTCGCTAATGGCGACTCTTTCCATGGATCAGCCGCCCATGGAGCGGCTGGAGGTGCCGGTCGCGCTACGCTGCATTGCGGACTGCTTCGCCACGGATTCACCAAAGCCGCCGCGGGTAATGGTGGAGGTGGTGGCCGGTTTCGGCGCCATGGCAGTTTTCGGTACCGTCATAGTGCGGCCGGGGCGCGCAGCGCCGTAATTTTTACCACTGGCGTCGGTGTACTGGCCATAGGCCGGGCTGGCCGGGTTACGGGAAGAGAACAGCGGCTGTTGGGCTGCGCCGCCGCTCATCATTCGGCCCATCATGTAGCCCGCCATCAGCGGCATCCAGAAACTGCCGCTGGACTGTGCTTCGGCCTGATTTTCACCACTGCCAGCCATAGAGGCCTGAGCTGGGGTCTGCTGACACTGGTTTTCGCCAAATTCCGCCACGCAGTCTTCGCGAGTGGCATATTTAGGCGCGGTACGTTCGGCTTCCTTCACGGCATTGTTATAAGCCGTGGTGCATTCGGCGTTCTTGCCGGGATTGGCCTGTGCACACTGATCGGCGTTCTGATAGAGCGAGACAGTTTCATCGCTCTGCTCGCAGCCAGCCAGCATAAAGACCGCGCCGACGGCCAGTGCGACCGGCGTTAAATGGCGCGCACGCCAGTTCTTACGGAAAGCGGCGTGATTAATTGTTTTTGTCCGTTTCATCCTGTCTTCCTGAATCCCGAGGTATACACAATATTGTGGGCTAAAGGATAGAGGATGACTGGTTGAATTTAAAGCGCAAGCAGCGTGAGGAGTGAGCGGAGACGGGATCTTTACGTTGCCTTACGTAACAGGGGCGCCGTGCGGCGCCCCTGTATCAGTACTAGTTGCGGAACGGGTTGCGACCGCTGGTACTGTTGGTGGCCGTCGCCGGGCGGGCAACTGGCTGCGCGGCGGGCGCAGAGGCGCTTGCGCTGGCGGTATTGTAACCGTCGGCATAGGCGTTCTGCTGCTGATTATCCGGCGCCAGGCTCTGGGGGCTGGTAGCAACCGGTTTACCCAGCGTATTGTTCAGCGTCTGCAGATCCTGTTCGTTCAGGGTGCCGAGCGCATACTTGATGTTCAACTGGTTAATCAGGTAGTTATAACGCGCGTTGGACAGCTGCTGCTTGGCGTTATACAGCGTGGTGGTGGCATCCAGCACATCGACGATGGTACGGGTACCCACCGAATAGCCGGCTTCCATGGCATCCAGAGAGCTCTGGGAAGAGACAACCAGTTGCTCATAGGCCTTCACGTTGCTGATAGAGGCATTCACGTTGTTCCAGGAGGAACGAACGGTCTGCACCATGCTGCGGTGTGCGCCTTCCAACTGCTCGCTGGCGCCCACAAAGGCGTACTGCGCCTGTTTCACCTGGGAGGTGACCGCGCCGCCGCTATACAGCGGCAGGTTGAAGCTCAGACCGATCTGGTTCTGACCTGTATGAGAGTTATTACCGCCAAGCTGACGACCTTTGGCATTGTAGTCCTGATCGGATACGCTGGAAGAGGCATTCAGATCGACAGTCGGCATATGGCCGGCCTGGTAGTAGCGGATCTGCTCGCGGGCCAGATCCTGGTTCAGACGTGCCTGCAGCAGCGACAGGTTACGTTTTTCCGCTTCCTTCAGCAGATTATTGACCGTATCGGGCTTCGCGGAGCTAAAGCGATCGACATTCAGCGATGCCAGTTCCGGGTAGAAATTACCGGTGATCTGGCGCAGATCTTCCAGCGCGTTGTCCAGATCGTTACGGGCCGTCACTTCGTTAGCCAGTACGCTGTCGTACTGAGCACGGGCGTTCTGTACGTCGGTAATTGCCACCAGGCCCACATTAAACCGCTGGGTAGTCTGATCCAACTGGCGATAGATCGCCTTTTTCTCTGCTTCAATGTAGGAGAGCGAATCGATGGCGCTCAGTACTTTAAAGTAGGCGGTGGCGGTATTGAGGATCAGCTCCTGCTGGTCAACCTGCCAGGTCACATCCTGTATACCAGCGGTTTTTTCCTGCAGCGTCAGCGAACGCCATTTCGACATATCGAAAATTACCTGGGTTAACTGAAGCGACGCGCTGGTCGAGTTATAGTTAACGCCGTTGTTGTCACGGTACCCGGAGTTGTAGCTATAATCCGCACCCAGACCAAGCTGAGGCAGCAGCGGGCTGCGTGCTTCATTGATCTTCTCGAACGCTGCGTCACGGTCAGCGGCGGATTTACGCAGGTCCGGGTTACTCAGACGAGCCTGCTGATAAACCTGAAGCAGGTTTTCAGCCTGGCTCATGGCGCTGAATCCTGTCAGACTCAGGCCGATAAGAATGGGGAGCAGTTTCTTCATTTGCATTCCTTGTTGTGAAGCTGAATTTTTTGTTAGCGCTGACAAGTGCCGAAAATGATCGCAGATTCTAACAGAGCCCGCCTGCGGACGGGCTTGGCGTAATGTGCCATCGGTCACTAATACCCGTCAATCTACCATAGCATGGCGGAAACGGTAGCTATCCGGTTGCAAAACGATCATTTAACCACCATTACATGCGGACGACATCATGAGTAAACCGACAAAACCGGCAGTCTCTTTTGGTAAAAACGATGTAGAAATTATTGCACGCGAAACGGCATACAGCGGCTTTTTTTCGTTAAAGAGGTACCGTTTCCGTCATCGCTTGTTCAGCGGCGGTATGAGCGAAGAGATTGCGCGTGAAATTTTTGAGCGCGGTCATGCCGTGGTCTTGCTACCCTATGACCCTGTGCGTGATGAAGTGGTGTTGATCGAACAAATTCGCATCGCCGCATATGACACCAGTGACAGTCCATGGCTACTGGAACTGGTGGCGGGTATGATCGAAGAGGGTGAAAGTCATGAAGACGTGGCCCGCCGCGAGGCGCAGGAAGAAGCCGGATTAAGCGTCGGCCAGGTGCGTTCGGTGATGAGCTATCTGGCAAGTCCGGGCGGAACCAGTGAACGTCTGTCGGTGCTGGTCGGCGAAGTGGACGCTTCCACGGCGAAAGGTATTCACGGCCTGGCGGAAGAAAATGAGGATATTCGCGTCCATGTGGTAAGTCGGGAGCAGGCTTATCAATGGGTCAATGAGGGAGTTATCGATAACGCAGCTTCGATCATTGCCTTGCAGTGGTTGCAACTGCACCACGAGACGCTGAAAGCCGACTGGAATAGCGGTGCGCATTAATCGTGCGCGATATCGCGACGGTCGCTTCAGCAGTGACGTTGAGTTTTCCGCGCTGTTAGCCCACTGTTACCGACAGGGGGCGGCAATGCGGCTATACAAAAAGAGGTTACCCCCAGGTATGAAGCGCTATGTGCCTGATTTTCCGGAAATGATGAGGCTGAACGAAACCAACTTCGCTCAGCTGCGGCGCCTGCTCCCGCGCCAGGACTCGCCTGGCGAGACCGTTAGCTACCGGGTAAAGGATGCGCAATATCGGATAACGATTCTTGAATCCACCCGCTACACTACGCTGGTGGAAATCGATCAGACGTGGCCGGCGGTCAGTTACTGGAGCCTGCCATCGATGACGGTGCGACTGTATCATGACGCCATGGTCGCGGAAGTGTGTTCGAGTCAGCAGATCTTCCGCTTTAAAGCACGTTATGATTATCCTAATAACAGGTTGCACCAACGCGACGAAAAGCATCAGATTAATCAGTTCCTTGCTGACTGGTTACGTTACTGCCTGGCACATGGAGCGATGGCGGTGCCGGTGTTACCCTAACGGGTTTGGGGATATTGGGGCAGCGATGTGGTTAAGGTGATTCACTACCTTATATCAGGGGGGGCGCGGAGATAACGCTGCTGGTAGCAACCCTGAAAGGGCAGGTCCTGGGTATGAGGACAGTGCCAACGAGTATGCGGCCTGAAGTATGACGGGTATGTTAGCGTCGTGAAAGCTGAAGGACACCATTTGGAAAGCCAGTTAAACCTTCCTGTGGCCGGTGGGGCCAGCATCAGGATTTTACAAATTACCGATACTCACCTGTTTGCCGACAAGAGCGGCACCCTGTTAGGGGTAAATACCTGGGAGAGTTATCAGGCGGTCGTCGCGGCTATTCATGCCCGGCAGAACTCCTGGGATCTGATTGTGGCGACCGGCGATCTGGCGCAGGATCAGAGCGCCCAGGCTTACCAGCACTTCGCTGATGGTATTGCGGGTTTTTCCGTGCCCTGCGTCTGGCTGCCCGGCAATCACGATTTTCAGCCTGCAATGTACAGCGCGTTGCAGGATGCGGGTATTTCACCTGCGAAGGTGGTTTACGCTGGTGATGCCTGGCAAATCCTGCTGCTGGACAGCCAGGTATTTGGTGTGCCCCACGGCGAACTCAGCGACTACCAGCTCGAATGGCTGGAGCGTCAACTCTCAAGGGCGCCGGAACGCCATACCCTGCTTCTGCTGCACCATCATCCTTTGCCGTCGGGCTGTAGCTGGCTCGATCAACACAGCCTGCGCAACTCTCCGGCGCTGGACGACGTACTGGCGCGCTGGCCGCGGGTCAAGACGCTACTGTGCGGCCATATTCACCAGGAACTGGATCTTGACTGGAACGGTCGTCGTCTGCTGGCGACGCCTTCCACCTGCGTACAGTTCAAGCCGCACTGCGCCAACTTTACGCTGGATACCATTCCCCCCGGCTGGCGATGGCTGGAGCTGGCGCCGGACGGTACACTCACCACCGAAGTCTGCCGTCTTGAGACCCAGGACTTCAGCCCGGATACCGAGTCAGAAGGCTACTGATGGCTAAGCTGCTTTATTTGCACGGCTTCAACAGTTCGCCGCATTCCGCCAAGGCGATGGCGTTGTCGGCGTGGCTGGCGGAACAGCATCCCGATATCGAGATGCTGGTGCCTGAACTGCCTCCTTACCCCGAAGAGGCGGCACAGCTCATGGAAAGTCTGGTTCTTGCCCACGGAGGGGAAAATCTTGGCCTTGTCGGCTCTTCCCTTGGCGGTTATTACGCCACCTGGCTGTCCCAGTGTTTTATGTTGCCTGCCGTGGTGATCAACCCGGCAGTACGTCCGTTCGAGCTGCTGACTAACTTCCTGGGGAATAACGAGAACCCGTGGACGGGGCAGCAATATGTGCTAGAGTCTCGCCATATTTACGATCTTAAAGTCATGCAGATCGACCCGCTTGAGGCGCCGGACCTCATCTGGCTGCTACAGCAGACCGGTGATGAGGTACTGGATTACCGCCAGGCCGTGGCATATTACGATGCCTGCCGCCAGAGCGTGGAAGAGGGCGGTAACCACGCTTTTGTGGGCTTTGAGCGTTATTTCACACAGATTGTCGATTTTCTGGGGCTCCATTGAGTTCCTGGAAAGCACGACGCTTGACTACCTGAACGAACAGACCATGACGCAATCCTATAACGCAGATGCCATTGAGGTACTGACCGGGCTGGAGCCTGTGCGCCGCCGCCCGGGCATGTACACCGATACCACTCGCCCTAACCATCTGGGTCAGGAGGTTATCGATAACAGCGTGGACGAAGCGCTGGCGGGCCACGCAAAGCGCGTGGAGGTTATCCTGCATGCTGACCAGTCGCTGGAAGTGATTGACGACGGTCGCGGCATGCCGGTGGATATTCACCCGGAAGAGGGGGTTCCGGCCGTTGAGCTGATCCTCTGTCGGCTGCACGCCGGGGGCAAATTTTCCAACAAGAACTACCAGTTTTCTGGCGGCCTGCACGGGGTCGGGATCTCGGTGGTTAACGCCCTGTCAAAACGGGTGGAAGTGACCGTGAAGCGCGATGCGCAGGTATGGCGGATTGCGTTTGAAAATGGCGATAAGGTGCAGGATCTGGAAGTGATTGGTACCTGTGGCAAGCGCAACACCGGCACCAGCGTGCACTTCTGGCCGGACGAACAGTTCTTCGACAGCCCGCGTTTTTCCGTTTCGCGCCTGTCGCATCTGCTGAAAGCGAAGGCAGTACTGTGCCCCGGCGTGGAGATCGTCTTTAAGGACGAAGTAAATCAAACCGAACAGCGCTGGTGTTACCTGGACGGTCTGAAAGACTATCTGTGCGAAGCGGTAAATGGCCTGATCACTCTGCCGGAACAGCCCTTTATCGGTGACTTCCACGGCGAAACCGAAGCGGTGGACTGGGCGCTGCTCTGGCTGCCGGAAGGGGGCGAGCTGCTGACCGAAAGCTACGTGAACCTGATTCCCACCATGCAGGGGGGAACCCACGTTAACGGGCTGCGACAAGGGCTGCTGGACGCGATGCGCGAATTCTGCGAATACCGCAACATCCTGCCACGCGGCGTGAAGCTGACCGCGGAGGATATCTGGGAACGCTGCGCCTATGTGCTTTCGGTGAAAATGCAGGATCCGCAGTTCGCCGGTCAGACCAAAGAGCGTCTCTCTTCGCGCCAGTGCGCGGCCTTTGTTTCCGGCGTAGTGAAAGATGCTTTCTCGTTATGGCTCAACCAGAACGTCCAGGCTGCGGAGCAACTGGCCGAAATGGCGATCTCCAGCGCCCAGCGCCGCCTGCGTGCGGCCAAAAAAGTGGTGCGTAAAAAGCTGACCAGCGGCCCGGCGCTGCCAGGCAAGCTGGCAGACTGCACTGCGCAGGACCTGAGCCGTACCGAACTGTTCCTGGTGGAAGGGGACTCGGCGGGCGGCTCTGCCAAGCAGGCGCGCGATCGTGAATATCAGGCGATCATGCCGCTTAAGGGTAAGATCCTGAACACCTGGGAAGTCTCTTCCGACGAAGTGTTGGCCTCTCAGGAGGTGCACGATATTTCGGTGGCTATCGGCATCGATCCCGACAGCGAGGATCTGAGTCAACTGCGCTACGGCAAGGTTTGTATCCTGGCGGACGCCGACTCGGACGGTCTGCACATCGCCACGCTGCTGTGCGCGCTCTTTGTGCGTCATTTCCGCGCGCTGGTGAAGGGCGGTCATGTGTATGTGGCGATGCCGCCGTTGTACCGTATCGACCTGGGGAAAGAGGTTTATTATGCGCTGGATGAAGAGGAGAAAGCCGGTATCCTGGAGCAGCTTAAGCGTAAGCGCGGTAAGCCGGGCGTACAGCGCTTTAAAGGGTTGGGTGAGATGAACCCGATGCAGCTACGGGAAACCACTCTCGATCCTAACACCCGTCGTCTGGTGCAGCTAACCATCAGTGACGATGACGATGAGCGCACCCGCGCAGTGATGGATATGCTGCTGGCCAAGAAGCGCGCCGAAGATCGCCGCCACTGGTTGCAGGAGAAGGGCGACCTGGCGGATATCGACGTCTAAGCCATGTTCTGCGGGCGCTGTCGCGATTATGCGGCAGCGCCTGGCGCAGGCAGTGCTGCGGCTTCCTGATAGCCCCGATTAAAGCTGCGCACCAGACGTTCTGAACGAAAATCGGTAAAAAATTCTCTCATCAGGGCCTGATCCAGCCCGTAACGTCGGGTTAGAATTCCCGCCTTCCAGGCTGCCAGCGCCATTTCACCATACCGCCGTTCCAGCTGATGGCAGTAACCCAAAATAAAACCGCGTTTGTAGTCGGCCCGATAGTCGGTGAAAGCGGCAATCTCCTGGGGATGTTGGCTCTTCATTCCGTCCATAACGCCCCTGGCAAATTCATTTTTCATCTCTGTTGCCTCCCCTTATTCGCTGTATAGTTATATATATAACGAAGGTGTGAGAATATATCTACCTTAGAATAAGAGCGGCATCTCTTTTTTATAGCGAAGAGCGAAGGGGGAACTTTCGGACTAAACCGGGAAGAGAAAAAGCGATGCCAGGCATCGCTTTTGGTTTGCAGCAGGGCTTATACGCCCTCTTCGAGGATGCGAATACGGGTTTCCAGCACGTCCTCTTTCACCTTTTCAGACCAGGCCTTCATGTGTGGAGTCTGCAGGTGGGCCTGTAGATGAGCGACGCTTTCCCACTTTTCCACCATGGTGATGGAATCCGGCGCGCAGGTCTGGAAATCGACCTGGGCATGAGTATCCACCAGCGGCGCATAGCCGTGACAACCGTCCTCTTTCAGCACGGTCGGAATGATTTCCCTGAAGGCGTCCAGTACCGCCTGGCGATGGTGCTGGCCGGGGCGGGTACGGATGTCGGCAATGATAGTTAGCATGTTTGATTAACTCCTTAATGCCTGTGTTGCAAAACAGGCTCTTATCCTGAATTCATCACACGTCAGGCCGCGCTATGGCGGCCTGGCAACTGCAACGTTGGAATGAATACCGGGATACAGTTAAGCAAAAATTTCGCTCAGATGCTTGCGGTATTCTGCGATATAACGTGGAACATCGGGCATTTTGATGACGTCATTGGCGATAAAGGTCGGCAGGCTTTCCATGCCGAGGAACTGATTAGCCTTGTGGAACGGTAGGTAAACGCCATCCACTCCAACGCCGTGGAAGAACTGCTCTTCGTCGGTAAAGGCTTCCATCGGGGCGTTCCAGGTCAGCGAGAGCATATAACGGGTGCCCTGCATCAGGCCGCCGGAACCGTATTTCTTCGAGGCATCGGAGCGAGTGCGGCCATCGCTGGCGTACAGGGTGCTGTGTCCTTCGGTAAAGACATCATCCATATATTTTTTCACCGTCCAGGGCGCGCCCATCCACCAGCCAGGCATCTGCCAGATGATGACGTCAGCCCACTGGAATTTCTCCACTTCGGCTTTAATGTCGTAATCTGCATCGGCGCGGCTGACTTTCACGTTGTGACCGGCATCGCGCAGGAAACCGTCTGCCACCTCGGTCAGGGTATCGTTAAGCTGGCCGTTGGAATGGGCAAATTTTTTGGCCCCGTTGATAATAAGAATGTTGCTCATAATTTGTTCCTGAACTGTCATGTTTGAAAACGATCATATAGTGATATGAATCACGGAAAAACAGCCAAAATCGGCAAAGACTTTTGCGTTTTAAGCAACAATCTGGCTTCCTTGTGACCCTGAGCGCGAGATACTGTATTATCACCGCCATTGTCCCGCTTCACTCATGGAAAGCCAGTCTGAGGATTATTAATGAGCGATCTGACTCATGATGGCGCAGAGCGTCTTGCCCTGCATGAATTCACGGAAAACGCCTATCTGAACTACTCCATGTACGTCATCATGGACCGTGCGCTGCCGTTCATCGGCGATGGCCTTAAGCCGGTACAGCGCCGTATCGTCTATGCCATGTCGGAACTGGGGTTGAGCGCCAGCGCGAAATTCAAAAAGTCGGCGCGCACCGTGGGTGACGTGCTGGGTAAATATCATCCCCACGGCGATAGCGCCTGCTATGAAGCCATGGTGCTGATGGCGCAGCCTTTCTCCTACCGCTACCCGCTGGTGGACGGCCAGGGGAACTGGGGGGCGCCGGACGATCCCAAATCCTTTGCGGCGATGCGTTATACCGAATCGCGACTCTCTAAGTACGCGGAAGTGCTACTGGGCGAGCTGGGACAGGGGACGGTGGATTTCGTGCCCAACTTCGACGGCACGATGCGCGAACCGAAGATGCTACCAGCGCGTCTGCCCAATATTCTGCTGAACGGCACCACCGGTATTGCGGTGGGGATGGCGACCGATATCCCGCCCCACAACCTGAAAGAGGTAGCGCAGGCAGCCATTACGCTTATTGAGCAGCCGAAAACCACGCTCGATCAGCTACTGGATATCATCCAGGGGCCGGACTATCCTACCGAGGCAGAAATCATCACCTCGCGTGCCGACATCCGCAAAATCTACCAGACCGGCCGTGGCTCGGTGCGTATGCGCGCGGTGTGGAGCAAAGAAGACGGCGCGGTAGTCATTAACGCGCTGCCGCACCAGGTTTCCGGCGCCCGGGTACTGGAGCAGATTGCCAGCCAGATGCGCGCCAAAAAGCTGCCGATGGTGGACGATCTGCGCGATGAATCAGACCACGAAAACCCGACTCGTCTGGTGATTGTGCCGCGATCCAATCGCGTGGACATGGTGCAGGTCATGAACCACCTGTTCGCTACTACCGATCTGGAAAAAAGTTACCGCGTTAACCTCAATATGATCGGGCTCGATAACCGTCCTGCGGTGAAGAATTTGCTGGAGATTCTGAGCGAGTGGCTGGTCTACCGTCGCGATACCGTGCGTCGCCGCCTGAACTATCGTCTGGAGAAAGTGCTGAATCGTCTGCATATTCTGGAAGGTTTGCTGGTTGCCTTCCTCAATATCGATGAGGTGATTCACATCATCCGCAGTGAAGACGAACCGAAGCCGGTGCTGATGTCACGCTTTGAACTCAGCGAAACTCAGGCCGAAGCGATTCTGGAACTGAAACTGCGCCACCTGGCGAAGCTCGAAGAGGTGAAGATCCGCGGCGAGCAGAGCGAACTGGAAAAAGAGCGCGACCAGTTGCAGGCGATTCTGGGCTCCGAGCGTCGGATGAACACCCTGCTGAAGAAAGAGATTCAGGCCGATGCCGAGGCCTTCGGTGACGATCGTCGTTCGCCGCTCCATGAACGCGAAGAAGCGAAGGCCATGAGCGAACACGATATGCTGCCTTCCGAGCCGATTACCGTGGTGCTGTCGAAGATGGGCTGGGTGCGTAGCGCCAAAGGGCATGATATCGACCCCACGGGGCTGAACTATAAGGCCGGTGATGAATATCTGGCATCGGCTCAGGGCAAGAGCAACCAACCGGCTGTGTTCCTGGACTCTGCCGGACGCAGCTATGCTATCGATCCCATCACGCTGCCGTCGGCGCGTAGTCAGGGCGAGCCGCTGACCGGTAAGGTGACGTTGCCGCCAGGGGCGTTCGTGGAACAGGTGCTGATGGCCGGAGACGACCAGAAGCTGCTGATGTCATCGGATGCTGGCTACGGCTTTATCTGTACCTTCGGCGATCTGGTCGCGCGTAACCGGGCTGGTAAAGCCTTGATTACGCTACCGGAAAACGCGCGCGTGATGTCGCCACTGGAGGTGGCCCGTCAGGATGATATGCTGCTGGCGATCACTGCCGCGGGCCGTATGCTGATGTTCCCGGTCGGCGATCTGCCCGAATTGTCTCGCGGCAAGGGGAACAAAATCATCTCCATTCCTGCCGCTGACGCGGCGAAGGGGGCAGATCGTCTGGCACACCTTTTGATTCTGCCGCCGCAGAGCGGGGTGACCATTCATGTCGGCAAACGTAAGCTGAAACTGCGCCCGGAAGAGCTGCAGAAGGTGCGCGCCGAGCGGGGTCGCCGCGGTACGCTGATGCGTGGTCTGCAACGCATCGACCGCATTGAGGTGGATGCGCCTGCGGGTAGGCAGGATACCAGCGGCGAGAAGTAGTTCGCGTGCGCCGTGTTGTGCGGGGAAGGTCTTGTTTCCCCGCGCAAATCTCGCTTACTATTTTTCCTGACAGGGCCATTGTTTGTTGGCGCAATGCGCATAACAATAGTGGCCCTGGGATTCCCACTCTAAGAACCTGGTTCTAACGCGCCATTCATCATACGTCAGTCGGCATTTGTCGGTATGACTTGTCAGTGGCTGCGGTTTCAGAGGTTGTTATGTTATTTATTTTTCGCTTTATTATCGTTGTCGTTTACAGCATCCTGGTATGCATATTCGGTTCGATCTGGTGCCTGTTCAGCCCGCGTAACCCGCGCCACGTGGCGACTTTTGGCCACCTGTTCGCCCGGCTTTCCTGCGTTTTTGGCCTGAAAGTGGAAACCCGTAAACCCGAAGGCGCGGAAAACTACGGTAATGCGGTCTATATTGCCAACCACCAGAATAACTACGATATGGTCACGGCCGCCTATATTGTGCAGCCGCCGACGGTAACGGTTGGGAAAAAGAGCCTGGTCTGGATCCCCTTCTTCGGCCCGATTTACTGGCTGACGGGTAACTTGTTGATTGATCGTAATAACCGGGCCAGGGCCCATGGCACCATCGCTGAAATGGTGCGCCAGATCCATAAACGTAAAATCTCTATCTGGATGTTTCCGGAAGGCACCCGTAGCCGCGGGCGCGGCCTGTTGCCCTTTAAGACCGGCGCTTTCCACGCCGCTATTGCTGCGGGGGTGCCCGTTATTCCGGTCTGCGTTTCCAATACCAATGATAAGGTTAAGCTGAATCGCTGGAATAACGGTCTGGTGATCGTCGAAATGCTGCCGCCGGTGGATGTCAGCCAGTATGGCAAAGATCAGGTGCGTGAACTTTCCGATCACTGCCGTGCGCTGATGCAGGCGAAGATCGACGAACTGAATAAAGAGGTTGCGGAGCGGGAGCGCGCCGGGACTGTGGAAAAGAAACAGACGAATTAACTTTTACCGGACGATTTTGCCGGGTTTTACAGGGAGCAAATATGTCACTCAGTCGGCGTCAGTTTATTCAGGCATCCGGAATAGCACTTTGTGCGGGTGCGGTGCCACTGAGGGCACAAGCGGAAGGGAAACAGCCTGTGTTGCCGGTTCCGCCGCTGCTGGAATCCCGCCGCGGACAACCGCTTTTCTTAACGCTACAGCGTACCCACTGGTCCTTCACCGGCGGAAGCAAGGTATCCGTATGGGGCTTTAACGGCCGCTATATGGGGCCGACCGTTCGGGTCTGGAACGGCGACGATGTCAAACTTATCTACAGCAATCGTCTGCAGGAAAATGTGGCGATGACGGTCAGTGGTCTGCTGGTGCCTGGTCCCCTGATGGGGGGCGCGCCGCGTATGATGGGCCCCAATGCCGACTGGGCGCCGGTGTTGCCGGTTCGCCAGCAGGCGGCGACCCTCTGGTATCACGCCAACACGCCGAATCGCTCGGCGCGCCATGTGTATAACGGTCTGGCGGGCATGTGGCTGGTGGAGGACGAAGTCAGCAAGTCTTTGCCCATCCCTAATCATTATGGGGTGGACGACTTCCCGGTCATCATTCAGGACAAGCGACTGGATAACTTTGGCGCGCCGGAATACAGCGAACCCGGCAGCGGCGGCTTTGTGGGCGATCGCCTGCTGGTGAATGGCGTACAGGGCCCTTATGTCGAAGTTTCCCGCGGCTGGGTACGTCTGCGCCTGTTGAATGCCTCTAACGCCCGACGCTATCAGCTGCAACTGAGCGATGGCCGTCCGCTGCACGTCATTGCTGGCGATCAGGGCTTTTTACCGGCGCCGGTGTCGGTGCGTCAGCTGTCGCTCGCGCCTGGTGAACGGCGCGAGGTGCTGGTGGATATGACCGATGGCGATGAGGTCTCCCTGACCTGCGGCGAGGCGGCCGGCATTATGGATCGCATTCGCGGCTTCTTCGAGCCCTCGTCGATTCTGGTCTCCAGCCTGGTACTGACGCTGCGCCCCACCGGGCTGCTGCCTCTGGTGACCGATAACCTGCCGATGCGCCTGCTGCCGGATGAGATTCTCAACGGCGCAGCGGTGCGCAGCCGCGATATCGCGCTGGGCAGCGATCCGGGCATTAATGGCCAGCTGTGGGATATGAAGCGTATTGATATCACTACCCAGCAAGGCAGTTGGGAGCGCTGGACGGTACGCGCCGATTCTCCCCAGTCCTTCCATGTGGAAGGAGCGCGCTTCCTGATTCAGGATGTTAATGGCGCGCTGCCGTTTGGCGAGGATCGCGGCTGGAAAGATACCGTGTGGGTGGATGGCCAGGTCGAGCTGCTGGTTTACTTCGAGCAGCCCTCCTGGCCGCATTTCCCGTTCCTCTATTCCAGCCAGACCCTGGAGCTGGCGGATCGCGGCTCCATTGGCCAGATCCTGGCAAACCCGGCCCCCTGATGCGCTATGGCCTTCCCCGATTCCGGGGGAGGCCGCAATCCCTGACAATATCCCTTCTGGTTTTGCCGGAATACGGCGTATAATTTCCGCCCTTTTTGTTGCCCGGAATCCCCATGTCCCGTACCACCCTGATCCAGCCTGAACGCACGCTTTTCTCCTGGCCCCGCTACCGGGATGACCATACGCCCGCGCCCTTTATGCCAATGTCCCGGGCCGAGATGGATAAACTGGGTTGGGACAGTTGCGACATTATCATCGTGACCGGGGATGCCTACGTCGATCACCCGAGCTTCGGGATGGCGATTGTCGGGCGAATGCTGGAATCTCAGGGCTTCCGGGTGGGTATCATCGCTCAGCCGGACTGGCAGAGTAAGCAGGATTTTATGCGGCTTGGTAAACCGAATCTGTTTTTTGGCGTGACCGCCGGCAATATGGATTCGATGATCAACCGCTACACCGCGGACCGTAAACTGCGAAAAGACGACGCCTACACCCCGGGTAACGAAGGGGGCAAGCGGCCCGATCGCGCCACGCTGGTCTACACCCAGCGCTGTAAAGAGGCCTGGAGCGATGTACCTGTCCTGTTGGGCGGTATCGAGGCCAGCCTGCGGCGCATCGCCCACTATGATTACTGGTCGGATAAAGTTCGGCGATCGGTGCTGATTGACGCCAAGGCGGATATGCTGGTGTTCGGCAACGGTGAACGCCCGCTGGTTGAAGTGGCACACCGCCTGGCGGCGGGGGAATCCATTACCGATATCACCGATGTGCGTAATACCGCCTTTATCTGTAAGACAGCGCTGCCGGGCTGGACCGGCGTTGATTCCACACGCCTTGATACGCCGGGGCGTATCGATCCCATTGCGCATCCTTATGGCGAGGATCTGCCCTGTGCCGATGGCGCAGTGCCGGTTCAGCCGGATGAAGCTCAGCCGGTCACGATACAGCCGCCGCGCCCCAAACCCTGGGATCGCACCTACGTGCTGCTGCCCTCTTACGAGAAGGTACAAAACGATAAGGTGTTGTACGCGCATGCCTCGCGCATTCTGCACCATGAAACCAACCCCGGCTGCGCCAGGGCGCTGATGCAGAAGCATGGCGATCGCTATATCTGGCTTAACCCGCCTGCGATTCCGCTTTCCACCGAAGAGATGGACGGCGTCTTCGGCCTGCCGTACCAGCGGGTGCCGCATCCTTCCTATGGCCGCAGAAAGATCCCGGCATACGATATGATCCGTTTCTCGATCAATATCATGCGCGGCTGCTTTGGCGGCTGTTCGTTCTGTTCGATCACCGAGCATGAAGGGCGGATCATTCAGAGTCGATCCGAAGATTCGATAATCAATGAGATCGAAGCGATCCGCGATAGCGTGCCGGGCTTTACCGGTGTTGTCTCCGATCTTGGCGGCCCGACTGCCAATATGTATATGCTGGGATGCAAGTCGCCACGGGCCGAGGAGACCTGCCGCCGTCTCTCCTGCGTTTATCCGGATATCTGTCGGCACATGGATACCGATCATCAGCCGACTATCGATCTGTACCGCCGCGCCCGGGCGCTTAAGGGGGTCAAAAAGATCCTGATCGCCTCCGGGGTGCGCTACGATCTGGCGGTAGAAGATCCGCGCTATATTAAAGAGCTGGTGACCCACCATGTGGGAGGCTACCTGAAGATCGCACCGGAACATACCGAATCGGGGCCGCTGTCGAAGATGATGAAGCCGGGTATGGGCAGCTATCACCGTTTTCGTGACCTGTTCGATAAATATTCGCGCGAGGCCGGAAAAGAGCAGTATCTGATCCCCTATTTTATTTCGGCCCACCCCGGCACCCGGGATGAAGATATGGTGAATCTGGCGCTGTGGCTGAAGGAACACCGCTTCCGTCTGGATCAGGTGCAGAACTTCTATCCGTCGCCGCTGGCCAATGCCACCACGATGTATCACACCGGTAAAAACCCGCTGACCAAAGTAGGCTATAAGAGCGAAGAGGTGGTGGTGCCGCGCGGCGATCGCCAGCGTCGTCTGCATAAGGCGCTGCTGCGCTACCACGATCCTGCCAACTGGGCGCTGATTCGCAGCGCGCTGGAAGCGATGGGTAAAAAACATCTGATAGGCGCCCGCCCGGGCTGCCTGGTTCCGGCCCCCACGGTAGATGAACTGCGCAACGCTCAGCGTAAGGCGCCACGCGGTCAGGCGGCGCTGACCCGTCATACGCCAATGAACAAACAGCATCGCAAGCCGAAACCGCGCGCCCGCTAATTCGTGAGGAGGCCGAATGAGTAAGACACTGATCCTGGAAGGCAGTCGGATTCACGATATCGGCAGCTTCTACGACCAGATTAACGGCCTGTTTATGGCGGATGAGAGCTGGCAGCTTGGGCCGAGCCTGGATGCCCTGAACGATCTGCTGTACGGCGGTTTCGGTGTCCTGCAGGGCAATGAACCGCTAACGCTGATATGGCGGGATATAGCGCAGAGCAGGGCGGCCCTGGGGCGTGACGCCACCCGTCGTTACTACCAGGATAAACTGGCCCAGCCGCAGCGTTATCATCAGGCGCGTATCAGGCAGGAGCTGGCCTTACTGGAGCGTGGCGAAGGTCCGACTTACTTCGATATCATCCTGGAAATTATCGCTGACCATCCCAACATCACGCTGGTTCCGGCCTGAGTGGTAAAAGCCCGGCGGGAAGCCGGGCCGTGAGGGTTACTGGACGCTAAAGGTATCGGGATCCGGGCCCAGTCGCTTGCCGCTATCGAGCTGTGCGATATCGCCCAGTTCGTCTTTATCCAGCCGGAAGTCCCAGACGTCGAAGTTATCGGCGATGCGCGACGGCGTGACCGATTTGGGAATCACCACCAGCCCGTTATCCAGGTGCCAGCGAATCACAATCTGTGCCGGCGACTTACCGTACTTTTTCGCAAGGTCGATAATGACCTTCTTGTCGAAGACTCCTTCGCCGCCCTGAGCCAGCGGACTCCAGGATTCGGTCTGAATATTGTGCGTGGCGTTCCAGGTGTTCAGCTCGCGCTGCTGGAGCAGAGGATGCAGCTCAATCTGGTTGATGACCGGCAGTATTCCGGTCTCTTTTTTCAGCCGCTGCAGATGCGGGATATTAAAGTTGCAGACGCCAATGCTTTTCACCAGACCCTGTTTTTGCAGGTCGATCATGCCTTTCCAGGCGCTGACGTAATGGTCTTTTGCCGGAACCGGCCAGTGCATCAGATACAGATCGAGATAGTCGAGCTGTAACTTTTCCAGACTCGTCTCCAGCGCCTGTTTGGGATCCTGCTGGTCGGCGTTCCACAGTTTGGTGGTGATGAACAGTTCATCACGCGCTACGTCAGCGCTCTTCAGAGCTTGCCCCACGCCTTCCTCGTTGTGATAGGCGGCAGCGGTATCGATGGAGCGATAGCCGACCTCCAGCGCCTTATGTATGGCCGTGATTACCTCGTCGTTGCTCGCTTTCCATACGCCGAGCCCCAACTGCGGCATCAGATTCCCGTCCTTTAGTTTGATTAGGGTTGGATTTGCCATCTGTTCCTCCTGTAAGCATCGGAGCCGGAAGGTGTCCGGCGGCAGGATTTCCCCTCACCCCGGCCCTCTCCCGAAGGGAGAGGGGGAAAAACAGTGAGTTCCCACTCCCCACAAGGGTGAGAGGAAAACCAGTGAGTTCCTTCTCTCCACAAGGGTGAGGGGAAACATACCTGCCTGATTATTAATTCTGGACCAAATACCCAAAAACGAAAGTATCTTAACGGGCCGCCTCATAGATACGGCGGCTGACATCCAGGGTGATATCGCCATGCTCGCCAAGCCCGGTCATACCGTGTTCTTCCAGCTTTGCCAGCAGTGCCGGGATGCTGCTACCGTCCAGATCGTAGTCGCGCATCCGGGTTGGAACGCCCATCCGCTCGAAGAAGTCGCGGGTGGCGGCGATAGCGGCATCAATACGCTGTTCGTCGCTACCTTCGCGGATATTCCAGACTCGCTCTGCGTACTGCAGCAGTTTGGCGTGCTTGCTGTCGCGTTTTTCATTCAGCAGCGACGGCAATACGACAGCCAGAGTCTGGGCGTGATCCAGCCCGTGCATGGCGGTCAGTTCGTGGCCCAGCATATGGGTGGCCCAGTCCTGGGGAACCCCGGCGCCGATCAGACCGTTCAGCGCCATGGTGGCGCCCCACATCAGGTTGGCGCGTACATCGTAGTTTTCCGGCTCGTCAAGCGCGCGTGGGCCTTCTTCGACCAGCGTCTGCAGAATACCTTCGGCGAAGCGATCCTGGATTTTCGCGTTCACAGGCCAGGTCAGATACTGCTCCACGGTGTGAACGAAGGCATCCACCACGCCGTTGGCAACCTGGCGCGGCGGCAGAGTATAAGTGTAGACCGGATCGAGCACAGCGAAGCGTGGTTGTACATACGGTGACTTAAAGGCCTGCTTATCTCCGGTCGTGCGCCGTGAAATAACCGCCCCCTGGTTGGATTCAGAGCCGGTGGCTGGCAGCGTCAGAACGGAACCCAGCGCAATGGCGCTGTGGATCTCACTGCCAGAGTTTTCCAGAATCTGCCACGGATCGACATTTTCCGGGTAGCGAGCCGCGGCAGCGATAAATTTAGTGCCGTCCAGCACCGAACCACCGCCCACCGCCAGCAGGAAGTCGATCTTTTGCTGGCGGACCTGATCCACGGCTTTCATCAGCGTCTCATAGGTTGGGTTCGGTTCAATACCGCTAAACTCGTGGACTTCCATCCCTGTCAGCGCATCGTACACCTGATCGAGCACGCCGTTCTTCTTCACGCTGCCGCCGCCGTAGGTAATCAGCACCCGGGCGTCGGCCGGAATCTGTTCGCGCAGGTCGGCAATAGCGCCTTTGCCGAACAGGATGCGGGTCGGGGTATGAAGGTTAAAATTATTCATGGGTGAACTCCGTCTGGTTCAAAAAGGGTATGGCATTATTCTGCGACGACGGGCCCCCGAGCCTCAATGCTCATTCCTGCCTTTGTCTTGCCTGTTTCTCCATAATTGTGGAGAAAGTGTCTGGAGTTATGCACAATGGCTATCGAGAATGAACGGCGGTAAAGGGGGGATGGCAATGGCGCATATGGCAATCTGTCAGCAACTGACGGAAAGAATTAATAGACTGAAACAAAATGAAAAAATAATTGAAGATAGCGTGCCAGGGCTTTCGCTGATGTACGGTACTGCGCCGCATCCCAGGGCGCCGGTCGTGTATCAGCCCGGTATCATTTTTCTCTTTTCCGGACATAAAACAGGCTATCTCAATGGTAGGGTGTTTCAGTACAGCGCCAGCGACTACCTGCTGCTAACAGTGCCGCTGCCGTTTGAATGTGAAACTCAGGCCACGCCGGAACAGCCCCTGGCGGGAATGCGTATCAACGTGGATATTGCCCAGCTCCAGGAGTTGTTGATCGAGATTGGCGAAGACACGGCTTTCCAGCCACGGCCGGTAGTTAGCGGTATTAATCCGACCCCGCTCACCGAAGATATTCTCTGCGCCGCGGAGCGACTGCTGGACGTGCTGGAAAATCCGCTGCAGGCCCGGGTTCTGGGGCGCCAGATTATCCGTGAAATCCTGTTCTATGTGCTGACTGGCCCCAGCGGCGGGGCGCTGATCCAACTTTCCAGCCGTCAGAGCCATTTCAGTCTGATTGGTCGGGTACTGCGGCGGATAGAAACCCACTATATGGAAAGTTTGAGCGTCGATCAGATGGCGGCGGAGGCCAATATGAGCATCTCGGCGTTTCACCACAACTTTAAGGCGGTAACCAGCACGTCGCCGCTTCAGTATCTGAAGAGCTGGCGATTGCATAAGGCGCGAATGCTGATGCTGCACGATGGCGTGAAGGCCAGCGCGGCGGCAATACAGGTGGGCTATGAAAGTCCTTCCCAGTTCAGTCGTGAATTTAAGCGCTATTTTGGCGCCACGCCGCAGCGGGAAGTGGAAAAGATGCGCAGCCTGCCGCCGCTGCCGGAAGGCGAAGCGACGGCAGGCAGAGGCCGTCAGGAACGGGCGTAGCGTTTTTTCAGAACCACCGCCAGAGCGCTGACCAGGCCTGCGACCAGCAGTATCACCGGCAGTACCATCAGGAAGGTCATCACCTGCTCTTCATGACGCTGTACGAAGGGCACCAGACCCAGCGCATAACCGAAACTGGTGACAGACACCACCCACAGCAGGCCGCTCAGCCAGTTAAAAAGCTGGAAACGGCGGTTCGGCAGACCAGAAAGCCCCGCCAGGGTTGGCAACAGAGTACGGACGAAAGCCAGAAAACGACCCACCAACAGCGCCAGCAGCCCGTGCCTGTCAAACATTCGGGTGGCGCGCTGGTGGTAGTGCAGAGGTAATTGTTCCAGCCAGCTCTGGACGAGGCGGGTATTCCCCAGCCAGCGTCCCTGAAAATAGCTCAGCCAGCAGCCCAGGCTGGCGGCAATGGTCAGCAGCATAATCGTAGGAATAAAGCCCATGACGCCCTGGCTTATCAGGGCGCCCGCCAGAATCAGCAGGCTATCGCCCGGCAGGAAGGAAGCGGGCAGCAGACCGTTTTCCAGAAACAGCGTGACAAACATGACGAAATAAACGAAACCCACCACGTGGGGATCCGCGAGCGCGGTGAAGTCATGTTGCCAGAGCGCGGCGACGATATTCTCTATAACGGTCATGGGTGTTCCTGTGGAAAGAGCGAACTGCGTATCGGGGGCTATTGTAACCGGAAAAACCCCGGGAGCGGTGGCCCTGGGGCAATAAAATGCAGAAACTTTGACCCAGAGTGTTCATCACCGCGTCCACCGCCGGAAACCTTACGCGATACGGGCGAATCCCGCTGCTAAATCCGCAATTAAATCTTCAACGTTTTCTAAACCGATGTGTAATCTGACCAGAGTTCCGTTGAAGTCTGGCTGACCACCCGGGCGAATAGCTGCCAGTTCTTCCGGCTGATTGGCGAGAATCAGCGATTCAAAACCGCCCCAGGAGTAGGCCATTGAAAAGTGCTGGAAGTGGTCGAGGAACTGCGCCATGGCGGCATCATCGAGCCGCTTGTTCAGTACGAAGGAGAACAGGCCGCTACAGCCCAGGAAGTCGCGCTTCCAGAACTCATGGCCTGGGCTTTGCGGCAGGGCAGGGTGGTTCACCCGCGCCACCAGGGGCTGTTCGGCCAGCCACTGCGCCACGGCGATGCTGCTCTCCTGATGCTGGCGCAGGCGCACCGCCAGGGTACGCAGACCGCGACTGGTAACGTAGGCGGTATCGGCATCCACCATCTGACCCATCAGATAGGCGTTTTCCCGCAGTTGCTCCCAGCAGCGCTCGTTCGCTACCGCCGTACCGATCATGGCATCCGAATGGCCCACCAGATATTTGGTCCCGGCCTGAATCGAGATATCGATTCCGAACTCCAGCGCCTTAAACAGCACCCCGGCGGACCAGGTATTGTCGATCATAATGATGGCGTCCGGCGCTTTGCTGCGTACGGCGCGTACAATCGCGGGGATGTCCTGCACTTCCATGGTGATAGAGCCAGGGGATTCCAGGAAGACGATGCGGGTGTTGGGCTGGACCAGATCGGCGATGTTTTCCCCTACCATGGGATCAAACCAGCTGGTAGTCACCCCCAGCTTCGCCAGAATTCGGGTACACAGGTCCTGAGTGGGCTCATAGGCGCTGTTGGTCACCAGAATATGGTCGCCCTGTTCCACAAAGGCGAGAACCGTATTGGCTACCGCCGCTGCGCCGCAGGGAAACAGCGCGCAGCCTGCGCCCCCTTCCAGCTCGCACATCGCTTCCTGGAGCGAAAAGTGGGTCAGGGTGCCGCGACGGCCATAGAACAGTTCGCCGCTGGCCCGGCCTTTGGTGGCGCGTTTTTTCTCTTCGACGCTGTCGAAAACCAGCGACGATGCGCGCTGAATCACGCTGTTGACCGAGCCCTGGGTATAGCGTTTACGCCGACCGGCATGCACCAGGGTAGTTTCGATATGCTGCTTTGTCATTGTCATCCCCATCTTTACGTCTGGATGTCCAAAATAAGCCACTGGGCCTCTTAGCGCAATGGGCAAGAAGTCGAAAGGGTGAACGCCTCTCTTTTTTTACTGCGTAAACGCAAGGAAAATGAGGACAAAGTGCGTCAGCATGTAAATACTAATGAGAACGACTATCAATTCGAAGCCGTTTTGGTATTATTACGAACAGTTTTTCTCTAAATTTCGTCCTGGAGAGTTAGTGTGACAGAGAATTTGATGCAGACGGATCTCTCCGTCATGGGTATGTATCATCATGCCGATATCGTTGTGAAGATAGTGATGATCGGCCTGATTCTGGCGTCAGTGGTCACCTGGGCCATCTTCTTTAGCAAGGGTGTGACCATGCTGAAGCAGAAGAGCCGCCTTAAGCGTGAACAGCAGGCTCTGGATGGGGTTCGTTCACTGGAAGAAGCGAATGAAAAATCGGCCTCTTTCGGAAACGGCAGTCTCTCTGCTCTGCTGCTTCAGGAAGCGCAGAATGAGCTCGAACTCTCCGCGGGCAGTGAAGATAACGAAGGGATTAAAGAGCGTACCGGCTTTCGTCTGGAACGTCGCGTGGCTTCCGTTGGCCGCCTGATGGGGCGCGGCAATGGCTACCTTGCCACTATCGGCGCTATCTCTCCGTTTGTCGGGCTGTTCGGTACTGTATGGGGAATCATGAACAGCTTCATCGGTATCGCCCAGACCCAGACCACCAACCTGGCCGTCGTGGCACCGGGTATCGCGGAAGCGCTGCTGGCTACGGCCATTGGCCTGGTGGCGGCGATTCCGGCGGTGGTTATCTACAACATCTTCGCCCGCGTCATCGGTGGTTTTAAAGCCTCGCTGGGTGACGTGGCGGCGCAGGTTCTGCTGCTGCAAAGCCGTGACCTTGACCTGGAGGCCACCGCGGCAAATCGTCCGGTACAGTCCGCCCGTAAACTGCGTGTAGGTTGATGCGCTATGGCGATGCACTTTAACGAAAACGTCGATAACGACGGCGAAATGCACGATATCAACGTCACGCCCTTTATCGACGTGATGCTGGTGTTGTTGATTATCTTTATGGTGGCGGCGCCCCTGGCGACGGTGGACGTGAAAGTTAACCTGCCAGCGTCCAGCAGCAAGCCGGCGCCGCGCCCGGAAAAACCGGTTTATCTGTCGGTGAAGGCGGACAACAGCATGTTCCTTGGCGATGATGCGGTCACCAAAGAGAATATGGTCAACGCGCTGAACGCCATGACGCAAGGTAAGAAGGACACCACCGTGTTCTTCCGCGCCGATAAGACCGTGAACTATGAAACCATGATGGATGTAATGGACACACTGCGCCAGGCAGGCTATCTCAAGATTGGCCTGGTGGGACAGGAAGTTTCCCATAAGTAGCGGTTTTTTTAGCGTTAAAACGGTAAACCCCGGCACTGAATGTCGGGGTTTTTTTATGAGCTTCAGACTTTAAGAGCACGTGCTTTGACAGCGCCGCCCCGTCATCACAGAATAGCGCTACAGGTCATGGGGAGCGGGCTATGAAGGATGAAAGACATCAGCGGATACTGGCGTTGCTCGGCCAGCACAACTGGGTAGCCACCGATGTTCTGGCATGCGCCCTGGCGGTAAGCCAGGAGACGCTGCGCCGCGATCTGCGCGAACTTCAACGTCAGGGAAAGATTCTGCGCAGCCATGGGCGGGCGCGTAGCCTGATGGCAGGGACATCCTATGCCGATCCGTTTCGCGCTCGCCAGAAGAGCCACCACGCCCGCAAAGCGGATATCGCCCGCCAGGCGCTACCCTGGATCGTCGAAGGTATCACCCTGGCGCTGGATGCCAGCACGACCAGTTGGTATCTGGCGCGCCAGCTCCCCGATCTGCCCCTCAGGGTATTCACTAACAGTTTGCGTATTTGCCAGGCGCTGGAACGGCGATCGCATATCCAACTGTTGCACAGCGGCGGCTGGCTCGATCGCGACAGCGCCTGCTATGAGAATCCGGCCCTGTTGGCGCTGTTGCGCCACATAGAAATCGATCTGTTTATCTTCTCCTGCCAGGGGGTGGATGCCGCGGGAGATATCTGGGACGTTCAGGGCTGGAATGCGCGTTTTAAACAACTGCTGCTAAGCCGTGCGGAGCAGTCGCTACTGCTGATGGATGGTAGTAAACGCGGTCGTACCGGTGAGGAGTGTATTGGCTCGCTGAACGAGGTGACAGCGCTTATCGATGATAAAAACCGTGCACCGTAAACATCCGTAAGCCCGCTTTTACGCCGCGTTGGCTACGCTATACTGGCGGCTCCTTTTTTACTCAGCAGGACGTTTATGGAGCGCTTTTTTGAGAATGCGATGTACGCCACTCGCTGGCTGCTGGCACCGGTCTACTTTGGTCTGTCGCTGGCGTTGATCGCTCTGACGGTTAAGTTTTTTCAGGAGATCATCCACGTCATTCCCAACCTTTTTACCATCGCCGAATCGGATCTGATTCTGCTGCTGCTGTCGCTGGTGGATATGACGCTGGTGGGGGGGCTACTGGTGATGGTGATGTTCTCTGGCTACGAAAACTTTGTCTCTCGTCTGGATATTAACAGCAACAAAGAGAAGTTGAACTGGCTGGGAAAAATGGATGCCACATCACTGAAAAATAAAGTGGCGGCCTCGATTGTGGCTATCTCCTCAATTCATCTGCTACGCGTCTTTATGGACGCGAAGAACGTTCCGGATAATAAGCTGATGTGGTACGTGATTATCCACCTCACCTTTGTGCTCTCTGCTTTTGTCATGGGTTATCTGGACAAACTTACCCGTGGGGATCATTAACCGCGTAACAGGCCCGGCGGCTTGCCGGGCCTGCCGGGATCATTTATCTGAAGATGCCTGCCACAGATTCAGTTCTCCGTCGCTGACGTGAGCATCGATGGCCTTCAGCTCTTCCTCGCTAAAGCGCAGGTTGTCCAGCGCCTTCACGTTCTCTTCCAACTGCTCAGTGCGGCTGGCGCCAATCAGTACCGAGGTGACGCGATTATCCTTGAGCAGCCAGCTCAGGGCCATCTGAGCCATGCTCTGACCGCGAGCCTGGGCCATATCATTAAGGAGACGCAGGCTGTTAAGATTGCGTTCACTAAGCATATTTTCCGTCAGACCGCGGGCTTTTTTACCTTCGTGCTGCATGCGCGATCCGGCCGGAATACCGTTCAGGTATTTCCCGGTCAGCAGACCCTGAGCCAGCGGCGTAAAGGCGATACAGCCCATCCCGTTTTCCTCCAGGGTATCGAGCAGGCCACTGCTGTCCACCCAGCGATTCAGCAGGTTATAAGAGGGCTGATGGATCAGCAGCGGAATGCCCTGTTCGCGCAGCAGGCGCGCCATCTCAGCGCTACGCTCCGGCGAATAGGAGGAGATCCCGACATAGAGCGCTTTACCGCTCTTCACCGCGTGAGCAAGGGCGCCAGCGGTCTCTTCCATTGGGGTGTTTTCGTCCACCCGGTGCGAATAGAAGATATCCACGTAATCAAGCCCCATACGCTGCAGGCCCTGATCGAGGCTTGCCAGCAGATACTTGCGCGAGCCGCCGCTGCCGTAGGGGCCGGGCCACATGTCATAGCCCGCTTTGGTCGAAATGATCAGTTCGTCGCGATAGCTGGCGAAATCTTCGCGCAGCAGACGGCCAAAGTTGGTTTCGGCGCTGCCCGGCGGCGGCCCGTAGTTGTTGGCAAGGTCAAAGTGGGTGATGCCCAGATCGAACGCTTTGCGCAGCAGGGCACGCTGGTTATCCAGCGGACTGACGTCACCGAAGTTGTGCCACAGGCCAAGGGAAAGAGCGGGGAGTTGCAGACCGCTGCGACCGCAGTAGCGGTACTGCATCTGTTCGTAGCGGGAAGGGTTGGCAAGGTAAGGCATGGTTACTCCTTTCTTGTTTTTGAAACGGTGTTTCTAATCCCTATACTAAAGCGCCCGCTGTCGTTATACCACCCCGGAATTCTGAGGATTTTGCACCGCCAGCCAGCGCGCCGGTTCGGCGAGGATCTGTCGGTACAGCCGATAAAGCGTGTCCGGCGTGGGGACGTCATGGCTCGCCTGACCGTGACGACGATGGGCCTGCCAGGTCAGGGCTGCCTGAATCAGCGGCGTTTCTGACGGCGGTTTGCCGGATGCTGCCAGCAGGGGAGCCAGATCTTCCGGGGTCAGAGCGGCCAGTTGCGGTTGCGCTCGCTCAAGGAAGGTTCGGGTGATATCCAGCAATGTCTGAGCGCTAAAGTGTGCCGACTGGGCCATAAACAGCAGCCCGCAGCATCCGGCACTCTGGTGAAAGCGACAGCTAACCGCATAGCCGACCCTCAGTTCATCGCGCAGTTGCCGGAAGTAATCCGGCGCCAGCAGCGCGGCCAGCAGGCGCACGGCGCTTTCGCTGGCGGGAAGGGTATCGGGAGCCGGACAGAAGAGCAGAATGGCCGCTTCATCGTTGTTTGCTGGCAGATAGTGATGTCCACTGGCGGCAGGGGCAGGCGCTTTATCCCGGGTCAGTGGCCACGGTAGCCTGCTAAGCCGCTGCGCCAGTTGCCGACGTAGCGCGTCATCGCCGCCCATCAGCGCCGCCTGCCAGTACGGTTTATCTTCCGGGGGCCCCAGCAATGCCGGAAGCTGCGCCATCAGGGCGCGTAGGGCAATCTCGCCCATTAATTGCTGCTCCTGCCGGGCCCGGGCGATTTCGCCCCGTCGCCACGTTTCGGGCGTCATCTGTCCAAATGCGTTCAGTACGCTGTCCAGCGCCCATTCCATCACCAGCGGCGGGCCGCTTAACGACAGCAGCCATTCGCCGTCGACGCAGTTGAATTCCATGTCGCCGCCGTAGTGGCGACAGGCCGCCGCCAGCGGTGCACAAACCAGTTGCAGGGCCAGGCCTTGCCCGTCAGGCAGTCGCGCGCCAAGCAAAAAGGCTGGTGCTCCCTGCCATGTTAGCTGCGCCAGTTCGACTGACCGCAACGGCGTTGGTGAAAGCGCGGGGCAGTGGTCATCCATAAATTGCCAGCCTGTCACCGGGAGCACGTCGCTGGTGGAGGGATACTCTCCCATCTCCAGTCTGAATCCCAGGCTGTTAACCGTCTGACCGTCGAGCCGGGGCGTGCTGTACAGGCGCAACAGGCTGTCCGGCGTGATTGCCTGTAACAGCGGCCGCCACGCTTTGGAACAGGCGGCTTCACCCAGCATCAACGCCCGGGAGCGTAGCTGTTCCAGAGGGGAGCCGGCGTTAAATTCGCGCCGGGCCAGCGTCGCATAGTGGCGGGCGATTTCCGGACTCTGGCGTTGTAACTGCGCCAGCCAGTCGAAAAACAGGGCGGCGATACTTTCCGGCGCGGCTTCGCCGCAGGGAAGGTCAATAGCCAGTATCCGGGTATGTGGATTTTCCAGCACCTGGCGCAATGCCGGGCGAGCGCCTGGAGCCTGTTTGCCCAATGCCTGAGCCAGGCTGCCTGGCGCATCGTCCTGAATAAATCCCTGGAGCAGGGCCGCAGCTTCGACAATAGCGGGATGATTATCAACGGCGAAGGCCAGCCGCAGTAGTGGCGTCTCCGCCAGCTTTAGCGCCATACGCCGTGGTTCAACGGCAAGGGGAAGAGCGATCGGGAACGGTTCTGCGCCATTGGGCAACTGCGCCCAGGGGGCGCTCAGCGCCATGAGCGTTTCTTCGCTTTGCGGTCCCTGGAGCCACAGCGACATATTGCCAGCGTGGTAATGGCGTTGGTGGAAATCGCGCAAGGCGGCCCGGATGGCCTGCGTGTCTTCGCCGAAGGTGGCCTGGCTACCGACATGGAAGCGATGCAGGGCCGGGGAGCCCGTACAGGCCAGTAGCGTCGCGGCTTCGCGCAGGGTTTCACCGTGGCGCTTAAGCAGGCCATATTCGGCATCAATAGCCGCGGTTTCCGCCTGGAGAGCCGCCAGGGGAAAGGCCGGAGCAGACAGCATATCGAGCAGCCGTTCCAGACCGTCAGCCAGTCGCCCGGATCCGACTTCAAAAAAGAAAGCAGTCTGTTCACCGCGAGTGGTGGCGTTGAGCTGTCCGCCCTGGCGCTGAACCCAGGGCATCAGCCGCTGCTGGTCACGGTAGCGGGCGCTTTCGGCAAACAGCGTATGTTCCAGCAGATGGGCCAGCCCGGGCCAGGCATCGGGTTCGTGACAGCTGCCGGTTTCGATGCGAACCAGCGCCGCCGCCCGCTTCGCCCCCGGCTGCGTAATGGCATGGACCCGCAGTCCGTTGGCGAGGCGGCGAACGATCATACGTGGCTCTTGTAGATGAGCTGTGAATTAGCGCGGTTACGGAACTGAAGCTGATGGATATCGAGCGATGCGCACTCCGCCTGGCGGCGGGCTTCGATAATCTTACCGTGATGGGGGGATTTGCTGCACACCGGGTCGGCGTTGGCGGCATCGCCGGTCAGCATATAGGCCTGGCAGCGACAGCCGCCGAAGTCTTTGGTCTTTTCCGGGCAGGAGCGGCAGGGCTCCGGCATCCAGCTATCGCCGCGAAAGCGGTTAAAGCCGAAGGATTCGAACCAGATATGCTTAAGACTGTGCTCCAGCACCGACGGGAATTCGATCGGCAACTGACGGGCGCTGTGACAGGGCAGCGCGGTGCCTTCCGGCGTAACGCTCAGGAATACCGCTCCCCAGCCGCCCATGCAGCCTTTAGGGCGCTCTTCATAGTAGTCCGGGGTTACGAACAGCAGGTCGGTCAGTACGCCGTCACGCTCCATACGGGTGCGGTAACGGGCGACCACCTCTTCCGCCCGGGCGATCTGATCGCGGGTCGGCAGTAGCCCTTCGCGGTTCAGGAACGCCCAGCCGTAGAACTGGCAGGTGGCAAGCTCCACGTCGTCGGCTTCCAGCGTCAGGCTCAGGTCGAGGATCTTATCGATCTGATCGATATTGTGGCGATGCAGAACAAAGTTGAGCACCATCGGGTAGCCGTGCTCTTTCACCGCTTTCGCCATTTCCAGCTTACGCTCGAACGCTTTCTGGGATCCCGAAAGCGCAGCATTGAGATCCGGATCGCTGGCCTGGAAGCTGATCTGAATGTGATCCAGCCCGGCATCGGCGAAGTCGGCGATCTTTTTGCGCGTCAGACCAATGCCGGAGGTGATCAGGTTGGTGTAGAAACCAAGATCGCGCGCCGCCCGAATCAGCTCGGGCAGATCCTTACGGGTCAGCGGCTCGCCGCCGGAAAAACCGAGCTGTACCGCACCCATCTCTCTGGCCTGTTCAAAGACCCGGATCCACTGATCGGTGGTCAGCTCTTTTTCCTGGCTCGCGAAATCCAGCGGGTTAGAGCAGTAAGGGCACTGCAGCGGGCAGCGGTAGGTCAGCTCTGCCAGCAGCCACAGCGGCGGTTTAATGGCTAATTCACTCTGGCTCACGTAATAAAATCCATTTCTGTTGCACCACGCGCGGGAAGAAGGCGACAACGTCGTTATCCACGCCTCCTGCATCGGGGTAGCGCTGGTTAAGTTCATCGATTATCCCGGCAATGGAGCGCTTACCGTCCACCAGCTGCAGAATTTCCGCTGCGGGGCCGTTCAGCTTTGCCATACCTTCCGGGTAAAGAATCACATGGCAATTTTGCGCCTCTTCCCACTGCAGGCGGTAGCCACGGCGGAAAACGGGGATCTGTTCGGTACTCATCAGACGAGCCTCGTGGTATGCCAGGCGTCTTTATCGGTGACGCTGTGATAGGGTTTGCGATGCAGCTCATAGGCCATGGTCATGGCATCCAGCATCGTCCACAGGATATCCAGTTTGAACTGTAGGATCTCCAACATTCTTTGCTGTCTTTCAACCGTAGTACAGAATGTTTTTGCAAGCGTAAGACCGTGTTCCACGTCGCGACGGGCCTCATTCAGACGGCGGCGGAAGTAGTCGTAACCTTCGGCTTCGATCCACGGGTAGTGGCCGGGCCAGGTGTCCAGCCGCTTCTGGTGGATCTGCGGTGCGAATAGCTCGGTCAGGGAGCTACAGGCGGCCTCCTGCCAGATGGTGCGGCGCGCGAAGTTAACGTAAGCGTCCACTGCGAAGCGCACTCCCGGCAGCACATGCTGATGGGAAATCAGCTCTTCACGCTTCAAACCGACCGCTTCACCCAGCCGCAGCCAGGCTTCAATGCCGCCCTCGGCGCCCTGATAGCCATCGTGATCCAGAATGCGCTGAACCCACTTGCGGCGGGTGTCGGGATCCGGACAGTTAGCCATGATCGCCGCATCTTTCAACGGGATATTGACCTGATAGTAGAAGCGGTTCGCCACCCAGCCCTGGATCTGCTCCCGGGTCGCCTGGCCGTTATGCATCGCCACGTGATAAGGGTGATAAATATGGTAGTAAGCGCCTTTGTCACGCAGCGCCTGTTCGAATTGTTCAGGGGTCATGGGTGCGGTTTGCATAGTCGTGTTTTACCTAAATTTCGATGAGCATGCCGTCGTGGCTGACTTCAATACCGTGGCGGGTTAGCGCCAGGCGTTCAGCGGACTCCTCATCAAGAATGGGGTTAGTGTTATTAATATGAATAAGGATTTTGCGCCGGGCCGGTTGAGCCGCCAGCAGCGCCATCAGACCCTGCTGTTCGCCAAGGGCCAGGTGTCCCATCTCTTTGCCGGTATGGCTGCCGACGCCGGTGGCGGCCAGCTCGTCATCCTGCCACAGGGTACCGTCCACAAGCAGACAATCAGCGCGCCGGAACCAGGGCATCAGCGCCTCGTCAGGCTCGCCCAGCCCGGGGGCATAGAGCAGCGCGCTGCCGCTGGCGGTATCTTCCACAAACAGCGCTACGTTGTGTCCGGGCAGCGGACGGCCGCGATATTTCGAATAGGGCGGCGCATTGCTGACGATGGGCAGGGCGGTAATACGCAACGTCGGGCAGATTCCGGGGTTAAAGGCTTCGTCCGGTGTTATCTGGTGATGTACCAGACCGCCATTCCAGTGCGACAGCATGGGAAACAGCGGGAACCCCTCATTAAGGTCGTCATGGACTTCGGGGGTGCACCAGACCTGATGCGGGCAGCCTTCACGCAGGCTTAGCAGCCCGGTGGTGTGATCTATCTGACTGTCGGTCAGAATAATGGCGCCAATCGCGGTTCCCCGCAGAACATCGGTCTTGTGGAGTTCGGGATTCGCGGCCAGCTGTTGGGCGATATCGGGTGAGGCGTTACACAGGATCCAGTTTTTCCCGTCGTCGCTCAGCGCGATGGAAGACTGGGTACGCGGCGTGGCTTTGATGGTACCGTTGCGAACGCCCCGACAGTTCCGGCAGTTGCAGTTCCACTGAGGAAAACCGCCCCCGGCGCCGGAACCCAGGACTTTAATTTTCATGGTAAATCCGTTTTGGTGGGAAAGGCTCCTCCCGATTCGGGAGAAGCCGGGCGTGCTTAGCGGTTGGAAATGTACAGCGTCACTTCCAGGCCTAAACGCATATCTTCAAAATCAGGCGTGCACCATGTTTTCATATTATTTACCTCCGGTTATTAATCGCCACCCAGTCAGGGCTATCCGTTATGTTAACGAGGGACTGACTTGCCACTCTCCCGCTTATCAGGATAGCGTCAGGGTGATAATCCCGGGTTTTGGACCCGGGTCATGAGGCCCTATTTTAGATCACGATCACAATTTTTAATTAACAAATCATGCAAACCATTAACGGGTTTCGCACGATTAACTAACCCCAGCTCTGCTTCAGCACCCGTAGCCAGTTGCGCCAGCACAGTTTTTCCAGTAATGAGTCCGGGTAGCCCGCCTGGCGCAGGGCATCGATAAGATGTGGAAGCGCCGCCACATCGCGGAGCGCGTCCGGGGTTTGAGTACCATCGAAATCCGAACCGAAGCCGACTCTGTCTTCCCCCAGTTTTTCAATCAGGTAGTCAATATGGCGCACCACCTGAGTCAGGGGTGTGTCGGATTCCCGCTTGCCGTCGTCGCGCAGGAAGGCGTTGCCGAAATTAACGCCAACCAGGCCGTCGCTGGCGGCGATGGCGGTCAGTTGATCGTCGGTAAGGTTACGCGGCTGGGGACAGATGGCATGGGCGTTAGAGTGGCTGGCGACCAGCGGCGCATCGCTCAGTTCAGCGGTATCGAAAAAGGCTTTCTGATTCATATGTGAGACGTCCAGCATTATACCCAGCCGGTTACAGGCGTGAATCAGTTGCCGACCGGCCTGCGTCAACCCGGGGCCGCTGTCCGGCGAGCCGGGAAAGCTGCCGTTAATTCCTTCACCAAAGGCATTCGGCAGATTCCAGAAGGGGCCGATACTGCGCAGGCCCGATTGATACCATCCTTCGAGCTGGCTCAGATCCGCATCCAGCGCCGCTGCGCCTTCGATATGTATCACCATCGCGATTGCGCCGTCGTGAATACTGTTCTCGATCTCCGTTGCGTTCAGGCACAGACGCGCCCGGCCCCTGGAGCGCCCAACCAGCTCGTGCAGCAGCGCCATCTGGCGTTCGGTAATCTCCAGTGCGCTCAACTGTTCCGCCTGCTCCTGAGAGATATTGAGCATCTGCGCCACGTAGTGGGCCGGAGGTACAAAAACGGCGAACAGACCGCCCACAAAGCCGCCCTGGCGCATACGCGCATAATCGAGCTGTCCCGGCATCGTGCCATCAAGGAAATCCTCAATCGGCGAGCCTGACAGCATCCACAGTTGCAGGAGCAGATCGTTATGCCCGTCAAAGACAGGAAACGCATGTTTATTCATAGAGTTATTCATCTTTTCAGGCTCCTGTAGCAGAAGGGGAACGGTGGGCCCGGATAACCGGCGAGAACATTAATTCTACTAATGTTAACGATATGTCTATTAAATTTTAATCTTTAACAAAAATTTTTAACATATCCGAAAAAGTGATATGTTGATCGGGCTTTGACTGTTTCAGACGGTATCGCTCCGGTGCCGCCCAGCGTCAGCCATAGCATAATTTTTTGATTTCTTGGGAATTATTGCACTTTTTGACTCTGTAGTGACTCCTGGATAGTGAAAAAAACAAAAGAGGCAGTAGAGATGAGGAAGTTGGCGCTTGTCATGCCCGCGGCCAATCTGCTGGGCGCGAACCACAAAGTGGACGTAGCGGAAGAGAAAACCGTCGATGTATTGCTGGTTGGCGGTGGAATCATGAGCGCGACGCTGGGCACGTTGTTGCAGGAACTCGAACCGGACTGGACCATCGAAATGGTGGAACGCCTGGACGGTGTGGCGCAGGAGAGTTCGAACGGCTGGAACAACGCGGGTACAGGCCACTCCGCGCTGGCGGAACTGAATTATACCCCCGAAACCGCCGACGGCGTGGAGATTACCAAAGCCGTTAACATCAATGAATCCTTCCAGATAACCCGCCAGTTCCTGGCATGGCAGGTTCGCAATGGCGTTCTGCATAACCCCCAGAGTTTTATCAACAGCGTCCCGCATATGAGTTTCGTCTGGGGCGATCGGAACGTCAACTTTCTGCGCAAACGTTTTGCCGCCCTGCAGCAGAGTACCCTTTTCCGCGGTATGGAGTATTCAGAAGATCCGGAGCAGATCAAAGCATGGGTACCGCTGATGATGGAAGGGCGCGATAGCGAACAGAAGGTCGCCGCCACCCGTATTGGTATCGGCACCGACGTGAACTTTGGCGAAATCACCCGTCAACTGGTGGCATCGCTGCAGAAGAAACCCAACTTCAGGATGCACCTGAATACCGAGGTTCGCACACTGAAGCGCAACAGTGACGGTACCTGGAGCGTGACCCTTGCCGACAGTAAAACCGGCCAGGATCGGGTGGTCAAAACAAAGTTTGTCTTCCTGGGGGCGGGCGGCGCATCGCTGAGCCTGCTGCAAAAATCCGGTATTCCGGAAGCGAAAGAGTATGCCGGTTTCCCGGTGGGCGGTGAGTTCCTGGTGACCGATAACCCGGAAGTAGTCAACCGTCACCTGGCGAAGGCGTATGGCAAAGCGTCGGTAGGGGCGCCGCCGATGTCGGTACCGCATCTGGACACCCGGGTGCTGGATGGCAAGCGCGTGTTGTTGTTCGGGCCTTTCGCCACCTTTTCGACCAAATTCCTGAAGAGCGGCTCGCTCTGGGATCTGTTCGGCACCATCAACGGCTCCAACCTGATGCCGATGATGCGGGTCGGGCTCGATAACTTCGATCTGGTGAAGTACCTTATCAGCCAGGTGATGCAGAGCGATGAAGACCGCTTTGACGCGCTGCGCCAGTACTACCCGGATGCGAATCCGGATGAATGGCGTTTATGGAAAGCCGGGCAGCGGGTGCAGATCATTAAGCGCGATCCGCAAAAAGGCGGGGTGCTGCGTCTGGGCACCGAGATCGTAGGCGATCGCGAAGGCACCATCGCCGCGCTGCTGGGGGCGTCGCCGGGGGCATCGACCGCCGCGCCTATTATGCTCAACCTGCTGGAGCGGGCCTTCAGCGAGCAGATGGCCAGCGCCTCCTGGCGTATGAAGCTACAACAGATCATTCCATCCTGGGGCACAAAGCTTAATGGTAATGTCGAGGCGACCGAACAGGCGCTGAGCTATACCAGCGAAGTGCTGCAACTGGATAATCCGGTCCCGACCTGGCGTCCCGATGCCGCTCCGGAGCCGGATCGCGGTATTCCGGCCGCACAACCGGAAACGGTGGCCGATATCGCGCTCTGATTTCCGCGTTGCTGATGGCGCCGCGCGTTTTCACGCGGCGTTTTCTCCCTTCTGCGAATACTCTTAATTACGGCAAAGTGCCGGGCGACGGGCAGAAATATCGGCCAGGTTTGCCAGAGGGGCGCAATTTTGCTATCCCCAACATAACATCATGACCGAACGGCAGCCGTGGCTGCCGTTCGGTCATTTTGACAGGGGGATCGGTCGACTTAAAGGTAAATCATGCGGAAAATCCGCCCGTTGCGGAATCGGTATTCAAAACGTCCCGCTGCTTACGCCTGCCGGATATTTTGACTACGGGGTCCAGCACGCGCCGTTCTGGCTTGTCCGGTGACGGCTCCGGCACCCGATATCAGACGCTTTTTCCCGATCCCCTTATCAGACGCTCTCAGGCTTTGGCCTGGCGGGCGAGGTGTGCCTGATGGCGTCCGGGTACTTTGCCGGAAACGGGGTTTGTTGATGACAGAGGTTTTTCCGCTCGGGTGGCGACACCGGTCGTCGGCCGTGACCTGGCAGGAGAAAATTGCGATGCAGACAAACTCATCATCTGTAGATCAGGAACTGCCGCAGCAGGTCAGCGATGTCACAATAGTGGACAAGCCGCTGATGAAGCGCGCCATTGGTGCGGCTTCGCTGGGAAACGCCATGGAGTGGTTTGATTTCGGCATCTACGGCTACCTGGCCGTCATTCTGGGTTCGGTCTTTTTCCCGGATGCCAGCCCGGTAGCGCAGTTGCTGTCGACCTATGCCGCCTTTGCGGTGGCCTTCCTGGTTCGCCCTCTGGGTGGACTTTTCTTTGGCCCCTTAGGGGATCGCATTGGCCGTAAGAAAGTACTGGCATTAACCATGATTCTGATGGCGCTGGGCACGTTTTCCATAGGGCTTATCCCCAGCTATGCCGCTATCGGACTATGGGCGCCGGCGCTGCTGCTACTGGCGCGTCTGGTTCAGGGATTTTCCACCGGTGGTGAATATGGCGGTGCCGCGACCTTTATTGCCGAATATGCGCCGGATAAAAAGCGCGGCTTTATGGGAAGCTGGCTGGAGATCGGCACGCTGTTCGGGCTGGTGATATCGGCGATGCTGGTGACCGGTCTGACGCACCTGTTGGGCAATGAGGCAATGCGCGAGTGGGGCTGGCGAATTCCCTTTCTGATCGCCGGTCCGTTGGGGCTTTTAGGGGTATGGTTGCGGCTGCGGCTGGAGGAGACTCCGGCCTTTCGTCAGTACCTGGAAAAGCAGGCGCCGAAAGAGAAGCCGCCCGGCATGGTACAGCAGTGGCGGGATCTGCTGGCGAACAGCCTGCGCCCGTTTCTGATCTGCATCGGGCTGGTGTTTATCCTTAACGTTTCGGACTACATGCTACTGACCTGGATGCCGGGCTACCTGAATGTGGTGATGGGGTTTAGCGAACTTCAGGGGCTGGCGGTGGTAATGGTCGCCATGCTGTGCATGATGGCGGTGATCCCATTCGTTGGCATGCTGTCGGATCGCATCGGGCGCCGTCCGCTGTGGATGACCGGCTGTCTGGGGTTCCTGTTCCTGTCGCTGCCCTGCTTCTGGCTACTGGGTAGCGGCAATCTGGGGCTGGCGTTTGTGGGGATGCTGGTACTTGGCCTGCTGCTGAGCTGTTTTCTGAGTACCGTGGCTTCCACGCTTCCGGCGCTGTTCGCCACTTCGGTCCGCTATGGCGGTATGGCGATCGCCTATAACCTCTCCACCTCGCTGTTTGGCGGTACGGCGCCGCTGTTTAGCGCGTGGCTGGTGGAAAGCACCGGGCACCCGCTCGCACCGGCGTTTTATCTGATGTTTGCCGCAGCCGTTGGGGGAACCGCTGCCTGGCTGAGCAAAGAGAGCTCGCGCCAGCCGCTGGCTGGTTCGCCGCCAGCAGTGGAAAGTCATTCAGAAGCGGTGGCGCTGGTAAGGCGTAACCGCAAGCGACGTATTGGCATGAAGCCGCTTTCGGCCCGATAAAAGAACGCCGGGCGATAGTGCCCGGCGCGTTCCATTCAGGGTTATCCCTGGCGTTTATCTTCCGTTAGCGTATCGAAGTCCGAAGCGTCGTGACGTTCGTGTAGCTGTTCGGAAAGCGGCCCCGATGTGCGATTGACGATACGTCCGCGTTTCACGGCGGGTCGGGCATCTACCGCCTTCGCCCAGCGCACCACGTTCTTATAGCTGGCGGCATCCAGGAATTCGGCGGCATCGTAAGAGCGGTTCAGTACCAGTCCCCCGAACCAGGGCCAGATAGCCATATCGGCAATGCTGTACTCATCGCCCGCCACCCATTCGTGATTCGCCAGTTGCCTGTCCAGCACGTCGAGCAGGCGTTTGGTTTCCATGGCGTAGCGGTTAATGGCGTATTCGATTTTGACCGGCGCATAGGCATAGAAGTGGCCAAAACCGCCGCCTACAAAGGGGGCCGATCCCTGGAGCCAGAACAGCCAGTTCATGGTTTCGGCGCGCGCAGGTTGGCTGGTTGGCAGGAAGTGGCTAAATTTTTCCGCCAGATAGAACAGGATAGAGCCGGACTCAAACAGGCGGGTCGGCGGGGTGGTGGAACAGTCCAGCATGGCCGGGATCTTGGAGTTCGGGTTGACGCTGACAAACCCGCTAGAGAACTGATCGCCTTCGCCGATTCGAATCAGGTGCGCGTCATATTCCGCCTCTTTTACCCCCTTCTCCAGTAACTCTTCCAGCATAATCGTGACCTTCTGGCCGTTGGGAGTCCCCAGTGAATAGAGCTGTAATGGGTGTTTGCCTTGCGGTAGCGTCGTCTCATGGGTGGCGCCGGATACAGGGCGGTTAATGGAGGACCAGGTGCCCCCATCTTCAGGCTGTTCCCAGGTCCATACTCTGGGAGGTTGATATTCGTGTTGCGACATCGTATTCCGCCTTTTGTTAAGTGATAGAGACCTGTAAAGACAGAATAGTGTAGCAGAAGCCGGGGTCTTTCCCGCCAGTGCGGTATACCGTTGTATTGGCGGACGATGCGTTTATAAAACATCTCTTTACCCGATGCGTAATGATGTCGTTTGATATTTTTCAGATCGTGAGGCGCGAAGCTAAAAAATATGTTGCTTGAGTTGTTTAATCTCATTGTTTTGGTAAAGATACCAGGTTGGGCTGGAAATATAGCGTGAGTTATTCAATCTATACAAAATTTAAAACCGGGTTCAACTGCTGTGGCACATTGCTGGAACAAAGAGCAGAGATGTGTGAGTATTTTATATATAATAATTAATAGGTTGGCTAGAACAGATGTTCAGTGTGTTCATGAGCGTAAATAATCTGATTCTATTATCCATGCCGAATATCTTCGGGGGTTTGGCGGGCCGCTAAGTATGAATAATTACAGCGTAGTTATTCTTTATCGTCCGGCCGTTATTGTAGAAAAATATTTCTGGTTTGTTTGAACAGTGCCACGAATAAAATTATATCCGATAGACTCTCCCGCAGTGAAAAAACGATTAGTGTCCATAAATCAAACATAGTACGTAAACCTGGGCTAAAGCGTATTCCCATAACACTGGGTAATGGCCTTAAGAATTCGGGGAAAAACGCCTAAGCATTCTGTCTGCTCTCCTCTGCCCTGAGCGACATTCCCTGGTGGGAAGGGAAGCCTGAAAGGATTCAATCATTCTATAATCCTGTAATCTTTTGATTTTATGATTACAGGATTACAAGAGTGTTTAATCCTCGCCTCTTTCCTTAAGCCACTGTTTTATCAGCGTTGTTGTCACTTCTGTCATATCCATATCGGCCTTAAGACAGGCCATCTTAAAGGACTTGTGCAACTCTTCCGGAATGTTCATCTGCAGTTTTTTGGTCAAACCGGTAGCGTTGCGTAACGAATTGACTGCCTGAACCGTGTTGCGGTTCTGGCCGAGTTTCATTTTCATACCAGCAGCTCCAGTATCTCGTTGGTCAGCACTTCAATCTCCCCTTTTGCGGCACCGTCATCGGTATCGAATACGGTACTGCCGTCCAGCATCACTCGTACATAGCTCTGGCGCTGGGCCATGCCGGTGCGTAGCGCCGGTACGCCGGTATCGGCGATGGAGGCTTTAAGTACCGACAGCATGCGCGCTTTCTGCACTTTACGGGTAATAAAGAAACGAGCGACGACGGGTTGCAGATCCTGTCGCGCTTCCAGCACAGCGAGAATCGCGCTACAGGCGGCGAAATCCAGCGGGGAAGGGGTGACAGGAATCAGCACCAGGTCGGAAACCATCACCGCCGCAGCCGAAATGGCTGAAATCGCGGCGGCGCCGTCGATGATGACATAATCATAGGATTTTAACGCCTTACGGACCTGGTAAACCTCTTTTTCACTGGCCGCTTCGGTCAGATCAAACTGGCACTTACTCTCTTCATACCAGTTGCTGATGCTCTGCTGGGGATCGGTGTCGACAACAGCGACCGAGTAGCCTTTGCGAGCAATGGCGGTTGCCACATTCACCGCCGCAGTGGTTTTTCCCACGCCGCCTTTCCCGTTCAGAAAAGCGATAATCTTAGTCATGGCTTATCCTTATCTAATGTAATCATCTTATGATTATTAGATTCTCATCATTACATAATTACGGCCATAGATAACAGTCTGATTTTTGTATCTTTGCATGACATCATTTAATGATTAAATAATCCTATAATCTTTTAATTAAAGAGTGTGGCGGGGAAGTATTGAAGAAAGGTCAGAGAACATGCGGTCTGAGGGCTGGTTTTTGGATTTTATGATTTAATGATTACAGGATGTTGTGATGACAGGATTCACCGGGCTGGAGCATTGAAATGTGTAATCACAGGATTCAAGAATCCTGTGATTACATAATTTTAAGATGATTTGATGTCGGAAGCTCAGTGCTGCTGAGGCCAGACTTTCTCAAGCATCTGATGCAGTAGAAAGCCGCACGCCAGGGTGCAGGCAATGGCGACGCACACGGAAGAGAAACGATAAAGCGCACCGTAAAAGACATCCGAACCCGGCGTCTTTAGCCCGAAAAAGATAGCCAGCGCCGTCATGGCGCAAAAGCCCTGCACCGGACCGCTGCGTTCCCGCACGTGCTCTGCCGCGAACCAGGCCACGCCCAGGCCGTAGAACAGGCTCATCAGCGTCAGATTTTCCCCCCAGGTAAACAGCAGCGCCTGAATCAGAATGGCGCTGGCAGAACCGATTAGCGTCCCGAAAATGCGGTGGATGCTGATGGCGTAAATGCCCTGCCAGCGCATGGGAAACAGGATCAGCAGCGTTGCCGCCTGTGCCGCCAGCGAATCTTTCTCGTCAAATAGCTGGAAAGCCAGAAACGACAGGGTCGCCAGTAGGGTTCCAATGGTAATCTGGTGGCGTAGCGTATTGCTGTCTTTGGTTATTTGCGGCGGTGTCGGGCGAGGCTCGCGGTCCGGAAACAGCCAGTAAGCAACGAAAGCGCTGGCCAGCGCCAGTGCGGTAGCTGCCAGGTGTGACTGACACAAATCGGTCAGCGGCGTGTCGTGATAGCTGCCCAGATGCACCATGGCGTGAATCGCCAGCAGCGACTGGGCGCCCGCCAGAAAGGCTATACCGCTGGCCATCAGCCAGAAGCAGAACAAATTCACCAGTAGCATCAATAACACCATCAGCGCCGGTTGATTGATAAAGATGTCGGCGATAACCACCGTCACCAGCACGTTAAAGCAGCCGCTAAACAGAAACTGGCGTACCACGTGTGGCGTAAGCACCGGCACCAGCCCCATCAGGATCATCGGATAAATGGCGAAGTAAGATCCGTAATCCCAGGCAAAAAATTTGGGGATAACGAAACCGGCCAGCGCGCCCAGTACCAGGCGTTTTACCTGTTGCAGGCCATTCTCATCAAGATGGTGAAGAGCTTGTTCAGTAGACATAGTGTAACAACGCGACGGTGTGAATCTGTAGCCAGGCCAGCGGTCTGAGCAGCGGGTGGTGAAGAGGCAGAATCTGAACGGTCGCACGGGCGCCGCTGGGCAGATTTACCGGCAACGTTTCTTCCAGTTCGAGGTAGACCCGCTGACGCTGAGCATCACGCACCCAGCGATCGCCCGCCTCGGTGGCCGCCAGCTTACCGTCCGCCAGAATCTGCCCGTCGGCGATCCCCGCTTCGGCGGACACCAGTTGAGCGTTGAACACCTCGCCCGGCAGGGCATCAAAGACCACCCGGGCATTGCTGCCAGCCCCGGCGTGGCGCAGCGATTTCTCGCGGAAGTCGGCGTAAATCTGTGCCCGGGGGCTGACCAGACTCAGCAGCGGCGAACTGGTGCTGGCATAGTCGCCGGGCTCCAGGTTCAGGTTACTGACATAGCCGGACTCCAGCGCCCGCACCCGGGTTCTATCCAGGTTGATCTGGGCCAGATGAATGGCGCTGCGGGCCTGACGCACGTGCAGGTTGGCTTCGCCCGAAAGGCCACGCTGGATCTCCAGACTGTGAATGCGCGCTCTGGCCTGAGCGATTTGCGCGGCGTATTCCCGCTCGCTGCCGACGGCTTTATCCACCTCCTGACGAGAAACGGCGACGCCTCCCAGACTGCGGTAGCGGTGGGCGTCATTGCTGGCGACTCGCCAGGCCGCTTCGGCCTGCGCCAGGCTGGCCCGGGCTTCGGCCAGTGAGGCATCCAGCTCCCGGTTCTGATCCTGGGTTTGCTGCAGGCTAAGTTCGGCATCGTGAAGCGCGGTGCGGTAATCGCTGTCATCCAGAACGAACAGCACATCGCCGGCGTGAACATACTGATGGTTTTTAACGCTCACCTCCACCACCCGACCGCTCACCTCCGGAGCGACCGGAATCACCCGGTGCAACAGGCGAGAATGGGGCGTCAGAGGCATCAGAATATCGGCCACCACAAAGTAGCCGAAGGTCAGTACGGCCAGTAGTAAAGAGCAACGCGTCCAGCGGCGGAAGCGTTGTTCGGGGGTAACGGACATGGAAAAGCAAACCTCCGGATCGGACGATAAGTGGGGAAAGAACCGGATAAGTTTATATTTGAGCCGATGCTAATAAAATGGCCTAAAATGGACATCACTATTCCATAAATGAACCAGTGCAATGCAGGATCTCAACGAATTGTATTACTACGCCAAAGTGGTGGAGCGGGGCGGATTCGCCGAAGCGGCCCGGGCCACTGGCATTCCCCGCTCCACGCTCAGTCGCCGCATCGCGGCACTGGAAGAGCGGCTGGGCGTCAGACTTATCCAACGCTCGACCCGTCGTTTTAACGTTACCGATATCGGCTGGGAGTATTACCAGCACTGTCAGGCGCTACTGGTGGATGCCCAGGCGGCTCAGGCGGTGATCGACAGGGCCAGCGATACGCCGCGCGGCACCATTCGCCTGAGCTGCCACGTGGTCCTGCTGCATGCTCACGTTGGCGATATCCTGGCCGACTATATGCGGCGCTATCCGGATGTGATGGTAGAGGTGGAAGCGACCAATCGCCGGGTGGATGTCATTGGTGAAGGGCTGGATCTGGCGCTGCGGGTGCTGCCGCCGCCGTTGGAAGACAGCGAACTGGTGATCAAGGTACTGGGGGAAAGCCATCAGCTACTGGTGGCCCATCCGGATCTGCTGGCGCGCTATGGCGAGCCGCAAAGTCTGGAATCTCTGGTGCAGTTGCCGCTGCTGGGCGCCGGTCAGGGAGAAGAGCGGCTCTATCGCCAGTGGCGCCTGATGAATGCCGAAGGGGAAGAGCGGTTGCTGACCTACCGCCCGCGGCTCGCCAGCGACGATCTGGTGCTTCTGCGTCAGGCCGCGCTTGCGGGCAACGGCGTCACCATTCTGCCGCATATGATGATTCGTGACGACCTGCTGACCGGGCAGTTAGTGAATATTCTGCCCCAGTGGCGTCCGGCGCAGCGCATTATTCATGCCCTTTATCCCTCCCGTCGCGGTCAGATGCCCGCGGTGCGCCACTTTCTGGCCTTCCTGGCCGGGGCTTTGGGGGATATTTAACGGGTTTAGTCCCGGGTTTCTGCGTCCCAGTTACGCATGACCAGGGAGATGGCGCCCTCCATCGCATCGAGAGCGACGTCGTCTCTGGCCAGTATCGACAGCCCCAGCAGAAAACTGTCGAAAACCGTGGTCAGTGCCGCGATGTTGGTACCGGCACGCAATTCGCCGCTGGCAATGCCGCGTTTAATACAGGCGGTAATACCTGCCCGGGTACGCGCCCGGGAGCGGGTCAGGGGTTCGGTAATCGCGGCGTTTTTTTCTGATGGGGCGCTCATGGTGCCTAACCCAACCATACAGCCTTTAGGATGCCCTTCGCCGCACTGCATTCTGGCCGACTGGAGAAGCGCGGTTTCTATCGCTGTACGAGGGGGAAGATCGGTATCCCACAGACATTCCGTCACGTGGGCCCAGGTGGCCAGATAGCGCTGCGCGCACTCCAGAAACAGGGCTTCTTTGGAGCCGAATGCGGCGTAAAAACTGGGCGCGGTGATCCCTCCTGCAATGGCCGCTTTCAACTGGCTCAGGGAGGTGGATTCATAGCCGTTCTGCCAGAACAGATACATTGCCTGCTCTACTGCTTCTTCGCGGTCGAATGTCCGCGGTCGACCCGTTTTCGCCATCGTTTTGTCTCCTGGAGTACGCCGGATTATAGACTAATAGATACATAAGTCGTGGACAAGCTCGTCGCCAGCAGATTTACCAATTTTATACCGATCGATATTTATGTCGTTGACATCGCCGGAAGGTTCACACTATAAATATATACCGATTGGTATTTAATTAAAAATAACACCTGCAATGAGGGCGAATCTGTGACCACCACCACCTGTGAAAATCCGGTTCATCGCTTACCCATGGGAGCGCTGCTGGCGCTGGCGATGACGGGATTTATCTGTATCGTGACCGAAACCCTGCCAGCGGGACTGCTACCGCAACTGGCGGAAGGGCTGAATATATCCCGGCCCCTGGCTGGACAGCTGGTTACGGCTTACGCCATCGGCTCGCTGATAGCCGCCATCCCGCTCACCATCGCCACCCGTAGCTGGCGTCGCCGTTCTGTGTTGCTGCTGACTATCGTGGGATTTCTTATCTTCAACACTGTTACCGCGCTGTCGTTTAACGTCTGGCTGACGCTGCTGGCGCGCTTTTTCGCCGGGGTTTCCGCCGGGCTGGCCTGGAGCCTGCTGGCCGGGTATGCACGACGGATGGTGCCGGATTTCATGCAAGGAAGAGCGATGGCGGTAGCCATGGTCGGCACGCCGGTGGCGCTGTCGCTTGGCGTACCGGCGGGAACCTGGCTGGGTAACCTGGTGGGATGGCGTATGGCCTTTGGCGTGATGTCGATACTGACGCTGGGGTTGATCGGCTGGGTGCTGGCAAAGGTGCCTGACTATCCTGGCGAATCCGGCGCTAAGGCCCTGGGGCTGCGCCCGGTGCTCAGTACGCCTGGCGTTCGTTCGATACTGAGCGTGGTGATTGTCTGGATGCTGGCCCACAACATTCTCTACACCTATATCGCTGACTTCGTGTCGCTGTCGGGGTTACTGGCGCACGTGGATGTGATCCTGCTGGTTTTTGGCCTTTCGGCGCTGGTGGGAATTGGGTTTGCGGGGCGATTTGTGGATCGCTGGCTGCGGCTGTGCGTACTGGTCAGTCTGGCGATTTTTGCGCTGGTCGCCCTGTTGTTTGCCCTGTTCCCCGTTCAGACCATGGTTATCTATGCCGGTGTTGCGCTCTGGGGGATCACCTTTGGCGGTGCGGCCACGCTGTTGCAGACCGCGCTGGCGGATAGCGCCGGCGACGGCGCCGATGTCGCCCTGTCGATGAATGTGGTGGCCTGGAATAGCGCAATTGCCGGTGGCGGCATTGTTGGGGGGCTGTTGCTGAACCGCTGGGGGGCTGACTCCTTTCCCTGGGCGCTGCTGATTTTGCTGGCGGCAGGATTCTGTATCGCGCTGGCGGCCCGGCGCCACGGTTTTCGTCCGGGTGCCCGTACCGGCACTCTGTAATTTCCCCATCTAATTAAGGAAATCATCATGTTACGTAATTTTACTGGCGCTCTGTGCGGCGCCCTGGCGCTGCTGTCTTCCGTATCGGCCTGCGCAGAGGAAGAGTTTCCGATCCCGACGGGATTTACCAGCCATTATCAGACCGTTGACGGCGTTAAGCTGCACTATGTCAAAGGCGGTAGCGGGCCGCTGGTCTTTCTGGTTCACGGCTTTGGCCAAACCTGGTATGAGTGGCACCAGCTCATGCCCCTGCTGGCGCAGCACTACACGGTGGTAGCGCCGGATCTCCCGGGGCTGGGGCAGTCAGCGCCAGCGCCTTCATTACGGGGGCGGGACGTCGCACCGCTACTGTTTAAGCTTGCCACCCGATTTAGCGGTGAACAGAAGTTCGATCTGGTGGCCCACGATATTGGAATCTGGAATACCTGGCCGATGCTGGTGCAGCACCAGGCGCAGATCCGCAAGGCGGTCTATATGGAAGCGCCGATACCTGATGACAGCATTTACGAATTTCCGGCCTTCACGCCTGAAGGGGAATCGCTGGTCTGGCACTTCAGTTTCTTTGCGGCAGATGGGCAACTGGCGGAAAAGCTGATTACCGGTAAAGAGCGCCTGTTCTTCGAACACTTTATTAAAACGCATGCCGTTAATAAGGCGGTATTCACCCCAAAACTGCTGGATATGTATGCGAAGTCTTACGCCAAACCGCACAGCCTGGCGGCGGCCTTTGGCTACTATCGCGAGCTGAATCAGAACGTACAGGATAACCGGAAGCTTTCCGGCACGCCGCTCACGCTTCCCGTTTTGGCGATTGGCGGCGGCGGGCACGGTGGAATGGGGCAGTTTCAGGTCGATCAACTGCGTCGCTACGCAAGCAATGTCACAGGCAAAGTGCTGCCCGGCTGCGGACACTGGCTACCGGAAGAGTGCCCGGGGCCGCTCAATAGCGCAGTTATCGACTTCCTGAATGCTCCCTGAATCGAATCATAAGGCGCATCAGACCGGGTCGCCGGGCTGTTGCGCCTTGCGGTAATTCTGTTCCATTTCATCCAGCGCGGCCTCGTTATCCAGCCCCCACTGATACATCTGTTCGATGGGTTCGGCAAAGGTTTTACCCAGCGGTGTGAGCTGATATTCGACCTTTGGCGGCACTACCGGGTAGACGTGGCGGGTAATCAGCCCGCGCTGTTCCAGCTCCCTTAACGTCTGGAGCAGCATCTTCTTGGAAATACCCTGCAAACTGCGCTGAAGCTCGCCGGGTCGGCTGCGTTGGCCCGGCCAGTGCCACAGCGCATGCAGCACCATGGTGCTCCACTTGACCGAAAAAAGCGCCATCAGCCTGCGCGGCGCGGAATCTGCAAAGAAGCAGAGTTTACCGTCAACAATCACCGGCATCTTATATCCTTCTGTTTAATGGTCACCATTTGGTGACTACTACCAATAAAGATACCGTGTGTCTATAGTGTGCGCCCTGTTAATAACCGGCCAGAGGTAACGATGAAAATTCGCGGAATAATGGCGCAGGCGGCCGACCAGGCGCTGCGCGTGGGTGAAGTCACGCTGCGTGACGTGCAGCCGGACGATGTGCTGATCGACATTCTCTACTGCGGGGTGTGTCACTCCGATCTGCATATGGCGCGCAATGAGTGGGGCGTCAGCCAGTATCCGCTGGTGCCGGGCCATGAAATTGTCGGGCGGGTAGTGAGCACCGGTCAGGCGGTTAGCGAATACCAGCCGGGCGATCTGGTGGGCGTTGGCGTCATGGTGGATGCCTGCGGTCACTGCCATTTCTGCCAGCAGCACGAAGAGCAGTATTGCGAAGCGGGCTTTACGCCTACCTATAACGGTCAGGATCGCTATACCGGGGAGATGACCCGGGGCGGCTACGCCCAGAATATCGTGGTGGATCGGCGCTTTGTGGTCTCGGTTCCGGAAAATCTGGATCCCCGGGGCGTGGCGCCGCTACTGTGCGCGGGCGTAACCGTCTGGTCGCCGCTGCGCCACTTTAATGTGAAGTCTGGCGACCGGGTTGGAGTGATCGGTCTGGGCGGGCTCGGCCATATGGCGGTGAAGCTTGCCAGCGCGCTGGGGGCTGAAGTGACCCTGTTCACCACCTCGCCGGAAAAAGGGGCCGATGCCCGTCGCCTGGGCGCGAGCCGGGTGGTGGTATCGCGCGACGCCGATCAGATGGCCGCCTGTGCGGCAAGTCTGGACGTGATTCTCGACTGCGTGGCCGCGCCGCACGAACTCGATCCTTACCTGGCGGCACTGAAAACCAATGGGCAACTGGTGCTGGTGGGGATCCCCGACAGCCCCCATCCGTCACCGGACGTCACGCCCATGGTATTCCGCCGCCTTAGCATTAGCGGCACCTCCATCGGCAGCATTAAAGAGACCCAGGAGATGCTCGACTTCTGCGGTCGACATAACATTACCGCTGAGATAGAGATGATTCGCGGCGCAGAGGTAGAAACGGCCTTTGCCCGAATGCTAAAAAGCGACGTGAAGTACCGGTTTGTGATTGATATCAAAGGCACGAGCTGGGTGGCGGATTAATTATCCGCCTGATTGCCAGGGGAATTTGCCGCCCGAGTGCTATCGGGCGGCGTGAGTTGATGAAAAAATAACGGCATGAATTATAAGAATCCCTGGTGATAATATGCTTTATTATTCTATAATATCATTTAATTAATTAATGTTATTTGTGAGAAAAATCCTATAAATATTTTATTTTGATTATTTATTTCAATTGCTTGATAATTTTTGTACAAGCTACCATCCCTTATATCCCTTCTTTTCTCTCATAAATGACTAATATTCTGTACTGGTCCGAAAGATAAGTAATGCTAATTTATTCACCCCACCGAAGAGGAAACATCAATGGCAACAAAAGCTGCATGGTCAGGACAGGTTCCGGCAAACAATCCGCAGGGCGCTGCTACGGGTATTCAGCTCAACGCGGGCGATGAAGTTTCCATCAAGGCATACGGATGGATCAAATACGGCAAGGAAGAGTACGCGCTGGCCGCGCCGCAGGGGCGGGTTCGCGCCGGGCTCGAGACCAAAGATGAGATCGTGCTGAAAGCGCGTATTGGTACTTCAACTAAGAGCTATGACGTTGGTAATGGCGTTTATAAATGGGCCGCGCCGGAAGCGGGCGAACTGCACCTGTACGTTGCCGATAAGCCGGATGGCTATGGTGATAACAGTGGCAGCTTTACGGCAGAAGTCTATAAGTAATCACGGCCTTCGCCACTGGCGGAAAGAGTAAAAAACTATCCCGGCAACGAAAGAAAGAAGCCTGAGTTCGATAGAATACCGAACTCAGGCCCTGAAAGCTGCTTAATATAAATCGTCCAGCGGGATGTTTTTTTGCAAAGAATAAACGATGAGGATGAGATTTTAATAACTCATCGACAATATGAAAGGAGTTATCAATGGCAGTTAAACCTGTTTGGTCTGGAGAGATAGATGCGACTGCTCCTGAAGGCATCAGCACGGGTATCCAGCTTCAGGTAGGCGATGAAGTTTCTATTCTGGCGTCTGGTTGGATTAAATATGGTAGGGAAGATTTCGCGCTAGCGGCTCCTCAGGGGAGAATAAGAGAAGGATACAAGGCCACGGCCAATAAAGTGCTGGGGGCTAAATTCAGTGGTTCAGACAAAAAATATGAAATTGGCAATGGTGTTTATAAATGGTCGGTCCCTGAAACGGGTGAGCTGATTTTATATGTGATTGATGCTGAAGGAAAATATGTCGATAACAGCGGCAGCTTTACGGCAGAAGTCTATAAATAAGCACAGTCCTGGCCATTGACGAAAAGAGTATCAGCCATCCTCATCGGATGGCTTTTTTATTTCACTCAGGAAGCCATCTTCATTAATACCAGTCCTGAAACAATCAGCACGGCCGCGATTATTCGCATTAATGAAGCCGGTTCGCCCAGAATAAACAGGCCAACCATAAATGCGCCAACCGCGCCAATACCGGTCCAGATGGTATAGGCAGTACCCAGCGGCAGGGTACGCATGGCAAACGACAGCAGGCCAAAGCTGGCAATCATGGCCACAATGGTAATCACTGCATAACTGGGGCGGGTAAATCCGTGGGACAGTTTCATGGTATATGACCAGACAATCTCCAGGATACCGGCGGCGACAAGGAAAATCCACGCCATAACAGACTTCTCCATTAGCGTCAGGTCGTCCTGACAAAGATGAAAGTCACCCGGGTCGTCCCGGATGCGGCGTGAGCCGTGCTCATGATATCAAACTGGCGTAGCGGCTGCCAGACTTCACCTTTCGATTCTCCCGCTATTCGGGATAGTTATTCCCATCGGGCATGGATTGTTCTCGTTAAATGACAAACCTAAACTTTCAGGCTCATTTACGGGTCGGGAGTCATAATGAAAATACGTTATTTAGGGTGGGCCGGAATCGAAATTGATTTTAACGGTCAGACGCTCCTTATTGATTATATTCAGGATACCTCTGCCATTCTTTCCGATGCGCAATTCCCACAACCTTTACGTCCAGGGGGCGCAATAGCGGCGTTAGTCACGCATCTGCATGCCGATCATGCAGACCCTGATGCCCTGGTTCATGCCCTGGCGCCAGGGGCGCCGGTATTCAGACCGGCACCCACTCCGGGCGAGGGGGATGATTTAGCATGGACGGCTCAGACGGAGCGTGAATTTGCCCTATCGGGTTTAAAAACGGTGATAACCCAACCCTGGCAGTGGCACCAGGCGGGGCCGTTTCGCATGATGTCAGGTCCGGCCGTGGATGGCCTGGGCGATCCGCAATGCTGCTGGATTGTCGAAGCTGGAGAGTGTTGCATCCTTCATGCCGGGGATACGCTTAATCATGGGTACTGGTGGGCGCTGGCCCGGCAGGTGTCGCATATCGACATTGCCTTCCTGCCCGTGAATGGAGCCGTGGTGGCACTTCCTCACCTCCAGCCACCCAGCCCTTTTAATGCCACAATGCTTCCTGAAGAGGCCGCCGTGGCGGCGCATATTCTGGGAGCTACGCAGATTGTGCCCATTCATCACGGCGAGCTTCATCGCCCGGGAATTTATGAAGAGACGCCGGATGCGGTTGCGCGGCTGTGTGAAAAGGCCAGGGATTTAGGTATTGTGCCCAGGGTGGTGAAACGTGGCGACTGGGTGACGCCTGTTCCGGCGGGGGCCTGAACATTATTCCGGCGGCTCTGGCAGGAGGTGGGATGGACAGGCTTAAGGCGATGGCGATGTTTGTTACAGTGGCGGAGCAGGGGAGTTTTTCCGGCGCGGCGCGGGCGCTTAAGGCTTCTCTGACAACGATCAGCCGGAGCGTGGCTGAACTGGAAACGTTGCTCGGTGCCCAGTTACTCATCCGCACTACTCGTAAACTGACGTTGACCGATACGGGGCGCGACTATTTGTCCGCCGCAAGAAAAATTCTGGCTCAGGTCAGCGAGGCCGAACAGGCGGCGGCTGGCGAATTTGCCACGCCCAGAGGAGAATTACTGATTACTGCTCCTGTTATGTTAGGGCGCAAGCATCTTCTGCCGGTCGTGACGGCATTTCTGGCTACCTGGCCGGAAATCAATATTCGCCTGATTTTCTCAGACAGCAACCTGGATCTGATTGACCAGCAGGTGGATATGGCGCTGCGAATTGGCAACCTGCCAGACAGTTCGCTGGTGGCGACCCGGGTCGGAATGATGCGTAATCTGACCTGCGCCAGTCCCGAATTGCTGGACAGGCTGGGGGAGCCGCGACACCCCGCCGATCTCAACGCGTGGCCAGCGATAATACTCAATACCGGCGCTTTGCCACTGACCCACTGGCGTTTTCACGAGCCGGATTCCGGTGCCATGATTGATTGTCGTGTGCTCCCCCGTCTCTCGGTAACGGCCGCTGAGGCAGCAGTACAGGCAGCGGAACAGGGCGCAGGAGCGGCAAGGCTATTGTACTATCAGGTGGATGATGCTCTGGCGCGCGGCTCGCTGCGAGAGATTCTGTCGCATTATGAAGCGCCGCCACAACCCGTGCAGTTGGTTCACGCATCCCGGGGGAAGATGGCGCTGAAACTGCGCTGTTTTCTCGACTTTGCCGTACCGCGACTCCGTGAGCGACTGTCGGATCAGGACAAAAATAGCGGGCGGTGATTCGCTTGTGGGAAAAATAAGCTGACGAATGCGGGGGAAGTGGATTCCCCCGCATCACTTTTAACGGTCGACAAACCGCGCAAAGGCATCGGTATAGCGCTCGCCCTGGGTTTGATACTGTTGCGACAGCCCGGCGTACTCTTGTGCCGACACACTGAGTGCCGCCGCGCCCAGGTTGTCCTCCAGGTGGCTGCGCCGCTTACTGCCGGGAATCGGCACAATATCCGGCCCCTGGTGCAGCAGCCAGCCTAACGCCACCTGTGCCGGTGTTGCGCCGTGTTTGTCTGCCAGCGCTTTTACTGAATCGACCAGGGTCAGATTAAAGGCGTAGTTGTCACCCTGCAGGCGCGGATCGCCCCAGGAGCGGAAGTCATCTTTCGGGTAGTCCTGGGCGGGTTTTGCGTGGCCGGTCAGGAATCCCCGCCCCAGAGGGCTGAAAGGGACCAGACCGATACCCAGTTCGCGCAGCACTGGCAGGATCTCTGCTTCGATATTGCGTTCCCACAGCGAATATTCGCTCTGTAGCGCACTGACGGGTTGTACCCGATGGGCCCGACGCAGGGTCTCCGCACTCGCTTCCGACAGGCCAAAGTAGCGCACCTTGCCTTCGGCAATCAGATCGCCGACGGCGCCTGCCACCTCTTCGATGGGCACATCCGGATCGACCCGGTGCTGATACAGCAGATCGATATAGTCGGTTTGCAGACGCTTAAGGGATGCCTCGACCACCTCACGGATATGCCGCGGTCGGCTGTCCAGACCGCTGGCCCGCGTCTTGCTGATATCGAAACCAAATTTGGTGGCGATAACGGTTTGCTGGCGCTGGCCGCTGTGGGTGAGCCAGCGTCCGAGCAGTTCTTCATTCAGGTAAGGGCCGTAGAATTCCGCGGTATCGAAAAAATTGAGTCCCAGCGCCAGGGCGCGATCCAGGGTCGCGAGTGATTCCCGTTCGTCGGCCACGCCGTAAGCGTGGCTCATTCCCATGCAGCCCAGGCCCATTTCAGAAACGGTCAGCCCCTGGCGACCTAACGCACGTTGATTCAGCATCTTTATCTCTCCGGTATGGTGTGAGGCTCCTATTCTGCGGGCGTTGACATTGATGTTTAATACCACGCATTCTTCATGAATTGATTAGCTACTGATATATAATCCATGAAAGACAGCGACTATAAGCAGCTGCGGGCGTTTCAGTCTATTGCGGAGCAGGGCAGCTTTGTGGCCGCCGCCAGAGCCCTGGGCATTACCCCTTCGGCGCTCAGTCAGGTGATTCGACGGCTGGAAGATAAGATGGGCACCCGGTTGTTTCATCGCACCACACGCAGCGTGTCGCTGAGCGAAGCCGGGCAGCGCCTGCACGCTCGACTGCGACCGGCGCTGGATGAACTGGATGCCGCCTTCCATGAAGCGCGTAGCCAGGCGGGAAAACTGTCCGGCCGGGTGCGGCTGCATGTTTCCAGCATTGCCGCGGACGATGTGCTGGCGCCGGTACTGGGGGGCTTTCACGCACGCTATCCCGATATCGTGCTGGATATCGTAGCGGAATCCTCTTTCGTCGATCTGATTGCGGAAGGTTTTGACCTGGGCATTACCTTGGGCGAATTTGTCCAGAAAGATATGGTAGCCTGCCCGCTCGGGCCGGAACTGCGGATGGTGGCGGCGGCCTCTCCGACCTATCTGGCACGCTTCGGAACCCCTGAAACACCGGGGGATCTGCAACATCATAAATGCATTAACTGGCGCCACCCGGGGCAGAACAGTCTGTATCGCTGGGAGTTTTTCCAGAACGGGCACTGGATCTCGCTGGCGGTGGAAGGGCCGCTTATCACCACCCGGCGCGAGGTGGCCGCAGTAGCGGCAGTTCAGGGAGTGGGCATTACTTTCTGGAGTGAAGATAAGCTCGCCCCCTGGCTGGAAAGCGGCGAACTTATCCCGTTGCTACGGCCGTACTGCCTGCCGTTTCTTGGCTGGCACCTTTACTATCCGCGCCAGCGCCACACCGCGCCCGCGGTGCGGGCGCTTATCGACTATCTGAGGGACGTGTGCCGTCAGGGGGCGTGAGTTATGCGTCTTCATCCTCTGAACGGCTGGCCTTTAAATCAATAATTCGACCAATCTGGTCGTGATAGACCGTCAGCAGGTTGTACTGACTCATCTCAGAGATAATCTGGGGCGCTACGTTAAAACTTTCCGCCAGTTCGTCATGGCGTAATGAAGCCAGAGCGCCGTGCCGTCTGGCGTCATAACGCCGCAGATTGTACTGATACCACAGAATCAGCAGCCAGCCGTTGATAACGGCAATCAGCAGATAAACCAGCACCGTATTAAACGAGGCGATAATCACCTCCCAGCGCTGGTTATGCTGTGCGGTAATCTGGGTCAGTAAATTGTGATACAGGAAAAACAGAAATCCGGCCCAGGCGATGGTGGTTAATACACCGTCGAAAACGCGCGGCAGCATGCGGTGCTCGGTCAGTATTAAGGCATTCTCGTTCATTATATTCTTCCTTTTCCGCGATCCGGGCTTATCCAGCGGGCCCGGGAGCGTTTACGTTTAAGCATCACTTTGGGGAAGGAGACCAGCGTGGTAAACAGGCTGATCATCCAGTACACCATCGGGAACCAGATCACCCAGAACAGCGATCCGGCCACCCTCTTTTCATAGCGTCGTTCAATAAACAGGCTGACCAGAAACTGCAACAGGCACATCACGCCCAGCAGCAGCCCGGTAAATTCCGGCGGAAACAGGCTGTCTACGGTCAGGTTGGGCGGCATCGAGATCAGATGGCTGGCGATAAACAGCAGGATAGTGACCGCACAGGCAAACGCCCAGGTGGTGGAAAGGGCATACTCCACGAACAGCGGCCACATGCGGTGATGCTCCCAGCGGAACAGACGACGCAGGTTGACCAGAAACACCTCCGCGCCGCCCTGGGCCCAGCGCAGGCGCTGTTTCCACAGTCCTTTTAGCGTCTCCGGCATCAGGATCCAGCACAGCGCCCGGGGCTCAAAGAAGATGGTCCAGTGCCGTAGCTGGAGCTTCCAACTGATGTCGATATCCTCGGTTACCATATCCGGGCTCCAGTAGCCGACATCCGCCAGCGCCTGGCGGCGGAAGGCGGCAATCACGCCGGAAACGGTAAATACCCTGCCGTAGATCCGCTGGGTACGCTTAATCAACCCGATAATCGAGGAAAACTCCCCGACCTGGATACGGCCGATCAGGGTGGAACGGGTGCGAATGCGCGGGTTGCCGGTTACGGCGCCGACGTGGGGATACTCGATAAGCGGGGCCGCCAGGTAAGCGGCTGTATCGCGCTCCAGCAGGGCGTCGCCGTCGATACAGACCAGCAGATCGCCCCGCGCCGCCGCCGCTCCCGCTTTAAGCGCCACCGCTTTGCCCTGGTTTTCCGCCAGTTGAATCACCCGAAGTTTTGGGCACTCCTGCGCCAGTTGGCGCAGAACCTGAGCGGTGTTATCGGAAGAGCCATCGTTGATGGCGATAACCTCAATATTTTCATAGCGCTGGCCCAGCGCAGCCTCAATGGTTTCCCGGGCGTTTTTCTCTTCGTTAAAGCAGGGGATCAGAATGGAAATCAGCGGATTGCCTTCCAGTTTCGGCGGTGGCCGGTTTTTGCCCCAGGGCCAGTGGCGCTCCAGTTGAAACCAGAAATAGAGCCCGCCGGTTATCCACAGCACCGACATAAACAGCGGCCAGAAGAAAACGAAATCCAGAATCAGTTCCCCGGTGAATATCGCGGCCACGCCTAATGGCAACCCGAATACCAGGCACAGAATGGAGAATGCAATAATGCGATCAGTCATGGTCAGGATACCAGTAGGAAGAGAATTCAGGCCTGATGCGTGAAATATCAGGTTGGTTATTAATGAAGTCGTCCGGGTAGTAGCCGTAATGTTTAACGCCGTTAAGCTGCAGCAGGCGCATCCACCGGGCCAGTTGCTGGTCGGCAATCGCGTTTTGCGGCTTCCGGCTCCAGTCCCTGGCCTGTAGCTCAAACAGGGTTTTATTCAGCGCGCCGGGGCGGGCCGCCACGGCCTGGATCAGCCGCGTCAGCCAGGCGTCGCTCTCGCTTTGCGGCACCTTTTCCATCAACGGCATCGCCATGGGCACCGTCCAGTCATAGGTCGCCAGAAAATCATCCAGATTCTGGGCGAACCAGGTTTCGCTTTTAGGCTCCAGGATTGGCAGAGCGAAGATATTGCGCGCGGTTTTCACCTGGGGACCGCGAATTTCTCGCACGCCCTGTCTCAGAGTGCGGGTCAATTCCACCAGAGCCTGGCTCTTAAAACGGGTCCAGCGCTGAAGCTCCGCCGGGTTATGGCGAATTGTGGCGATATCGCCCTGAAAACCGGCGGCGCGCCAGGCGGCCATGGCGTCCGGCCCGGCGTCCTCGAAGTCTGAAAGCACCGCATCGTCATGAAACAGAATGCCGTCAAAGGTGGCGTGGCGGGCCAGATCCTCATAGATATCCAGGATCTGCCTGCGAGCCTGCGCATTCCAGGGAGAAAGACGCTGATACGGCTGGGTGGCGCGCCGGGCATAACCAGACTGCGGGTCCCACTCCTGAACCCGCGGCAGTGACGGATTTAAGTCGAAAGAGAGCACCGGCAGCCAGGCGTATACCCTTACCCCGGCCCGGGTCTGTAACTGCCAGGAAACAAAATTAAACAGATCGGCGCGTACCGGCAGCCAGCGATTGGGAAAGTAAAGCGATTGAATATTGCCGTCGCCCAGCGGATCGGAAAACGCCTGCAAAAAGACATGGCTGATTTTCATGTCGTAGACGCGCTGCACCAGGGCATCGATATTTTTTGTCTGCTGGACGGGGTCCCGGTCATAGACATAGTCCAGATCCACATGCATGACTCGCACCGGATCGGTTTCCTGAATCCGGGCCACCATACTGGCGAAGGCTTTAATCGACGGATTCCCGGCTATCAGCAGACGCGGAATATTATCCAGATCCCGCACGTTAGCCAGACCGTTATTCAGGGTAAAAGCCAGCTGGTAGCCACGCTTTTTGGCGACGTCAAGCGTTGTGCCGTTTGCCGCGCCATAGGGCCATACCCAGGCCCGTGGAGAGCGTCCAGTGACCTGATGAATCTTGTCGGTGACCCGGCGTACGTCATTATCAATACGGCGAATAAATTGCAGATCGTTTTCGTACTGGCCAGAAACTTTATCGTAAAAACGGTTGGCGACTGCGGGTTCATGGCTGCCCTGGGGATTCGCCACAATACCGTAGTGCGACGCCCAGGTATGGGCGCCAATCTCCACCAGCGGCGACTGGCTTAACTCACGCACCAGCTTCCAGTTGGCGAATTTGGCCCGGGGCGTCATGAGCCCGCCGAAGTTAACCTGGCGGTCGGCGGGGGTATCCACCCAGCTTCCTACCGGCGCCCAGAGCGCGGGTACGTTATACGCCTTAAGCAACGGCCAGACCCGGGTATAAAAGCTGCTATAGCCGTCGTCGAAACTCAGTAAAAAAGCCTTTGGCGGCAGCGTTTTCATTCCGCTATGAGCATCCAGAATCTCCTGGACGCTGACTGCCCGGTAGCCGTTGCTCAGCAGCCAGCTAATTTGATCGTTCAGCGCGCTGGTGCGTACAGACAGGTAACGCTGGTCGGCCGCATCGTCTTCCACATCATGGTAAGCCAGCACCAGAAAGTGATTTTTCGGCCAGGGTTTACTGGCTTGCAGTTGGGGCCTTTCCTGCGGCGCCACGAAGGTGACTTCCCCGGCCCGGGCGCAAAAAACGATAGCCAACCAGCCAATAACCATCAGGCCGATGCGCAGACTCTTATTCAGCATGTTTATCCTTAAAACCGTAAATTCGCATCAAAGGCAACGGAGAGATTACTTTCGCGCTTGCCGTCATAGGGGCGTTTATCCCAGTTCAACATCACTCCGGCATCGACCACGTTATTCCACTGAATTCGCTGGCCGTATCCCAGTAGCGCGATGGCGCCGGTATCCTCGCTTTTCTGCCATCCGGCGCCGCCGCCGGCCATAAACTGCTGACTCCAGACGGTGTCGTAGCGCCGGTACATCACGTGATCGGCGGCAAGGGCCGCCGTGGCGGAAAGATCCCGCTTTGGGTTGTAGTAAGCCGCATCATCATGGCTGTTGGCGCTGGCGGATAATCCCGGAATCAGATCCAGAGTCAGGGTGGGGGCCTGCCAGATGCGCTCTTTGCCCTCCAGGCTATATTCCTGACGGCGGTTATGGTCGGAAAAGTCGCTGGCGGCGAAGCCGAACCGGTACTCACGGCGTTCGTTTTGATACCAGCGTACCCAGGTTTCGGCGCGATTAGCGCTAACGCCATTGCGCAGCGCCCGTAACGGCGTACTGGCTGATATACGCTCAAGCCCGCCCCCCAGTCGCCAGCTATCGCTAACGTCATACCAGGCAGAAACGCGCGCGCCCGGCTTGTTGGCACCGTGAAAATTGTTATTGGACAGCGCCAGTTCGGCCCAGGCGTTACGGGGGCGCCACTCCACGCCGCCGGAAACGTTGCGGCTGAAGCCCTTGCCTTCATCGAACCGGCCTGCGGCGAAGCGGGTACCGCCAAACAGACGCCAGTTGTCGGCCATCGGCGGACCATAGATCGCCGCCTCCCAGTTCTGGTCGTGGCTACCGCTGACCGGGTTGTCTGAATGGATCCCCTGCGTACCGTTGATCCGCAGTTCTGACATATGGTGCACCTCGCGTGCCCTGGCCAGCTGTCGTGAGGCGAGGTCGAGCGGCGTACGAGCGATAACGTCATCGGTCAGTAGATCCATCTGTCGCCACTCCTGGAGATCCATGGCGACGTATGCCTGCTGGCGCTCCAGCTCGATGTTCGACGGCTCCAACGATTCAGCCGCTTTGAGTTCGCGTTCGGCGGCCCGCGGTAGGCCCCGGGCCTGGAGCAGCGACGCATAGTCGATACGTAGCCCCTGGTTCCCGGGGGCCGTTGTCGCCATATGACGGGACAGCCTCTCAGCTTCCGGCAGCGCATGAGTCATCAGCAGATACTGAAACCAGAGCGACTGCCCGACAAGCCACGGATCGTTCGGCTGGGGCGTAGGCGAACCGAAGTCATAGCGGGTGTACGGGACGTTGTGGGTCATTCGCCCGATGTAGTGGCGAGCGGATGAATACTGACCGCTGTCCATCAGGGCGTAGAGCATTTCGTTCTGATCCTCTTCTTCCGTTTCTGGGGGAAGCTCCGGATGCTGGCGAATGATAGCCAGTGCGCGATCTACTTTTTTCTCTGCCAGATATGCAGACACCACCCAGCGTAGCGCCCAGGGGGGAATCGCCGTCTTTTGCGCGCTGAGCGACTGATATTCGCTGATAACGTCGTGGTAGTAGCCGTGGGCGTGCAGTGCACCAAGACGGTCGATACGCGCCCGGGCGATATCGGCGTCGGCCCCGGGCTCATGACGCCAGCGGGCGAACAGCGCGTCATAGCGGTCCAGCGCTTTCTGAGCGAGGGTAAAGCGCGTCTGTTCGCTGCGGGATGGCGTATCGGCAAGGCGCACCAGTCCTGCGACCGCATCTAATTCCAGGGCGCGGCGCTGTTCAGGAGAAAGCGCCGCCTTATCTGAGAGCCTGAGAGCGGGATCGCTCACTCGGTTTAGCGTCAGGGCGTTAATCAGGCGATTAAGTACCGCCTGATCCCCTGGTGCGGCAGAGTATGCGCGGGTATCGTTCAGTAACTGATCCCAGCTTTTCCCCTGACGCTGATAAACATAAGAGAGCGTTTGCAGGTGCGGCGCGCTCGGTTGGGCCGCGACCAGACGGCGGGCTTCGCGCAGTGCCTGGTCATCCCTGCGGGCATCGGCCAGGGTTTTTATCCATCCGATGCGATAGTCGTCGTTTTCTGGTGCCAGGCGACGGGCGCGATCCCACAGCGCCAGCGAAGGCGCCCAACGTTTGAGATTGCGATAAGAGCGTGCCGCCGCCGCATCCGCCCGGGCAGGTAGGGCCATTTTTCTCTGCCATAATGACCAAAGACGAACCACGTCATCATCATGTCCGGCCCAGGAGGCGACCTGAATCCAGTCTGCTACCTGTTCGTTACTGAGCGGGTGCTGCTGCTGATAATGCTGAAGATAGTCCAGAAGCGCTGCGTAATTGCCATTCCGGGCCTGTAATACTCGTTCCTCATATACCGATTCAGTCCCCTGAACCATAAGCGGGAATAGTAATATGAATGTTAATGAGAATGATAGTTTAGTCCTGCTGTAAAGGAATAACTTATTGATACCAGGTAATAGATCCATAAATAACGTCCATATATCCCATCTGCACCAGGGCGCAGTTTTATTCACCGTTTGTGAATAAAATCAAACAGTGTCTGTATGCGAGTTGTGGTGTTGTAAACCCACCATTTAAAGACTGGATAAGTGCTTTGCTGCCGATCTCTTTCTGTATGTCGCTCCGTCTTTCATAAAGTATGACAAGTTAATGAATGAAACCGATTTTCAGATAAGGGGGAGAGATAACCAGGGTGAAATGTACACCTGATATCTTTTCGAATAAATATCCCAGATAGCCGCGTGGATACTTTTAAGAAAACTCTGTAGTGGATGTATTGATAGAATAAAATGATTATTTTAATTTCTGTTTAACTTGCTGATTTTAAATGTTGTTTATTTATTTTTATCAGTCCATGAACTATCCGGTCAGGCCAGTTTTTTATAGTTATTCGTGGTTTTCTTATAACTATTTGGGACGATTCGTGACAAAAATTCTGAATGGATTGAGAAGATGCTTTTTTGTACTTCCGTTTTATTTATAATTGATGCTTCAGTTAATGGGGTTAGTGATTAGATACAGCTTATTAATACCGATGGGGAGTGGAGTTGTTATTGAGGGTAACTAACTTAAAGGTTAGTTATATCGTCACTGAGAGAAAACCAGACTCGGGGAGTAGAGGAGAAAGTCGAGCCTCTGCTTTTAGAAAGGATTTTATTAGATTATTGTTAACGGGATGGTTTGTGGCGGGTTCAATGTTTTTGGTTACTCAGGATCGCTATCTCTTTCAGGGAATCAAAAATTTCTTCCCTGATATAGTGTTACTGCATTCTACCGAGGGAGAAATTTTTGACAGCGACGGCAATGAATATTCGGTACTGGTGGACAGCCGGGCGCCACTGCGCCTTTCGGAGTATCTGATGCTCAGCACCGCAAGTCACGGTAAGCGCGTTAGCGGCATTGTGTTAGAGATGCGCTACCGCGAAGCGCATCTGCTGAGCCTGAAGTGGTGTATGGATATGGCTATGGCGCGTACCGATATGGCGGCGATGTTTGGTCTGTTTCTGGAAACGAAAGGGAATCGCCTGACCAGAGAGTGGTTTGATGAAATCCGACTGAGTGAACAAGAGCGCCAAATGCTGATACTGCTCAGGGAAGGTAAGTCTATGGAAGAGGCGGCAAGGGCTTTAGCGCTGTCGGTGAAAAGCCTGTACCGTAAGCGGATCGAGCTGTATGAACGGCTTGGGCTGTCCAACTTCAACGAAGCCTGCCTGTTTATCTTTAAAAACGGACTGCTGGATGTGCCTTATCACGCGCCCTGTGAACTGGCGGAGGCGGGGAGCGGATAATGTCCCCGCAGCGTGGAGTCTGTCGGGGATATCATCGTTCTTCGACATACAGATAGCCAATCCCCAGTATCTGGCTGGCGCGGTCTAACTGGCCGAAATGAATATTGGTGGCTTTGCTTTTCAGGGTGTCCTGCGGATCGAAGGGATTAAACGCAATCTGGCGGATAATGGCATCACGCCACTGCGCGCCGAATTCGCAACTGCGACCATATAACCAAATCTGATTGATATTAAGGGTATTCAGAAAGTTATACAGGCTCATGCCAATGGCGGCGGCGGCGTGGCTGACCCAGTCAAGAATCCACGGCTCGCCGGCCTTCCATGCGGCCAGCAGTTGCCGGTTGGTGGGCTCTGCGCCTGGCTGGCGCTGGCGGGCCGCATGTTTTAGCGCACTCAGCGAGGCTACAGTTTCCAGACACCCGTATCTTCCGCAACTGCAACGCTGGCCGCGAGGATCGACAACGGTGTGGCCAATCTGGCCGCTGCCATAAAGATTCCCACGGAAAATCTCTCCATTGATGACGAAGGAAGAGCCGATACCGTAGTCGACATTGATAACGCAGAACTCGCTTTGCTGCCGGGGGTTCAGCCATTTTTCCGCCAGCGCCAGCATCACGCAGTCGTTATCGACGCGCACATCAATCTTTAGCTGCTCTTCCAGCAGGTATTTTAGCTCGACCGGCGCTTTCCAGGCGGCCTGGGGCATATGTTGCGAAACCCCGGTAACCGGATCCACCTGGCCGTGAACGGCCAGCGCCAGATTGATGCGCTGCTTTGGCCAGGTCTGGCTTACCCGTCGCCACATATTGGCGATTTGACTGAGCAGCGCCTCTGGCGTCGTCACGCTAAAGGTTATCTGCCCGCATTCGCCCCGACCGACCAGTTGGGCATCGGCCAGTTGGTATTCAATACGGGTAGGAGTGACGCACATACACAGCGTCCATGCCCCAGTGGACGGCAACTGATAGCTGCCGCTGCTTTTCCCCCGCGAGCTTAGTGATTGCGGCGAATGCTCCAGCTTTCCCTCGTTCATCAGCTCTTCAAGAATATTGCTGGATGCGGGAATCGTGAGTCCGCTGAGCTGCGCCAGCCGCGACTTGCTGAGCCGCTTATGGCGCCACATCAGGGACATAAACAGGGCCTTATTGTGTTTACGTACCTGAAAATTGTTCAGTCCGGGCTGATGCATCCCGTCTCCTCCCCTGATGAGCAGGGCTCTCTCACTGGTTCAGTAAAGTGCGTTTACTGTGCAATGTGACACCCCCCCCAGCCATGGCAGTCAGGCTTAGATAGAGTCCTGGTTCTCCAGATAAGGGGGTAATCATGGTATTTGGTTTACGCTCGCCAGAGCAACTGGCAAACGAACTCACCGCTACCCGGGTTCCAGTAGGAGGACTTGCGCTATGGAGTCTTGGTCAGGCGGGACTGGTGATAAAAAATGCGGCGGGCACGCTGCTGGCTATCGATCCCTACCTGAGCGATGCCATTGAAAGAACGCACCCCGGTACGGAATTTGTGCGCCGTTTTCCTCCTGTCATTCCGCCGCAGGCCCTGGCGGTCTGCGACGCCATCCTGATAAGCCACTTTCATGACGATCACATGGATATGGGCACCCTTGAGCCTCTGGCACAGCAGGCGCCCGGGCTGCCGTTCTGGATTCCGGCGCCGGATGCCGCCACCCTGCAGCGGGAAAATACGATCGTTGGCGGCCAGGTGTTTGCCGCGAAAACCGGGCAGGAAATTACGGTGGGCGAATTTCGGGTATTACCCATTGCCGCAGCCCACAGCGAATATGAGCGTGATGCGCAGGGCAACGATCGCTATCTGGGCTATCACATCGTCTGCGGGGATCTCAGCCTGTGGCACAGCGGCGATACGCTGGTCACGCCAGAACTCCAGACGCAGATGTGCGAGTTACGGCCGAATATCGCCGTCCTGCCGATCAACGGCGGCGACTATGCGCGCGGCGCCAGGGGCATTATGCCGAATATGAACTTTCGCGATGCGGCGGATCTGCACCATAGGATCGGCAGCGATCTGCTGCTGCCCTGTCATTACGATCTCTTTACCTGCAACAGCGACAACCCCGCCTGGTTTGTCGATGACATGCTGACCCGTTATCCCGGCAAAAAATTTCACCTGATGATGCCAGGAGAGCGACTGATCTATCTCCCCCAGGACGGCTAACTTTAACGGGAATCACCTGCTATGAATAATAATCAACAACTGGCATCGCGCGCTCCTGTCCTGTCGCGCCTGGGTATTCCGCCCGCACTGGCCTGGGGCTACGTCGCCGTCCTGCTTTTTATGATTGGCGACGGCGTGGAGTCTAACTTTATCGCGCCATACCTCAGCCGTAACGGCTTCACGCTGGATATCGCCACCACCGTCATCGCGTTTTACGGCGTGACGGTGACTATCGGCTCCTGGCTGGCAGGAGCGCTTTCGACCCTGATTGGTCCAAGGAACGTGATGATCCTCGGGGGCGTTATCTGGATTGTCTTTGAAATCCTGTTCCTGGCGGTGGCGTTACCTTCACAAAGCGTCATTGCCCTGATGCTCACCTACGGCCCGCGCGGCATCGCCTACCCGATGTTTGCCTACGCCTTCCTGGTCTGGATCCAGGCCGCTGCGCCTGCCGATATGCGCGGATCGGCAACCGGCTGGTTCTGGCTGTCGTTTACCGGTGGGCTGCCGACCCTGGGATCGCTGGTGGCGATCTTTTCGATAGGACTGATGGATGAATACGCCACCCTGTGGCTGTCGCTGGCGATCGTCGCCGTCGGGATGCTGGTGATGCTGGTGGCGCTGAAAGAGCGCACGGGCTACGCCCCGCTGCTGGATAAAGCGCATCGCCACCAGAGCCCAGGACGCACCCTGATGGGCGGTATCGATATTCTGTGGCGTGAACCGCGCATTGCCGCTGCTGCCGTGGTGCGTATCATCAATACGACCCCTTACTTTGGCTTCTTTATTTTCCTGCCGGGATTCTTCACCGAGCGCATCGGCTTTTCCCAAACCGAATACCTCAGCCTGATAACGATTATGGGGCTGGTCGGCATGAGCTTTAACCCGGTTATTGGCAAGATGAGCGACATTATCGGCTGGCGCAAGGTGCTGACGCTGTTCGGCGGTCTGGGATCGGCAATCGCCATGCTGCTGATGTACTTCGTTCCGCTGTGGAGCGGCGGCAGCTTTGTACTGAGCGTCATTTTTGCCTGCCTGTACGGCATTACGCTGTGTGGCTACGTGCCCGCCGCGGCGCTCTTTTCCACCCTGTGTCAGCCAAAAGATCGGGGGAATGCGATGGCGATTTACTGCTTCGCTGCCGGGATGTCCACCTTCTTCGGCCCTGCGCTGTATGGCATTTTCAACGGACTCTTCAACACCGAAGGGGTGATTTGGGGCTATGCGGCGCTTTACGTCATCAGCGCGGTTATTTCGTGGTTGTTCCTGCTCAGCCCGCAGGATCCCGGAGAACAAAATAATCCGGCGGTGGCGCGGTTACGAAAACTGGATTCAGCAATATCAGAATAAGAGAGCGGTAATGAAAAGTTACGACTATATCGTGGTGGGCGGCGGCAGCGCTGGCTGTATCGTCGCGGCGCGGCTGGTTAAGGAAGCCAACGCCCGTGTTCTGCTGCTGGAAGCGGGAAGCGATGAGTACCATCCGGTACTGAAAATGCCCGCAGGCTACATGAAATATCTGGCCAGCGACCGCTATCTGACCATGCACCAGACCCAGCCGCAGCCTCAGTTGAACGGTCGGGGGGTCATTGTGCCCCAGGCGAAGGTACTGGGCGGTGGCTCAACGGTGAATGCCATGGTCTACATGCGCGGTCATCGCCACGACTATGAAGACTGGAACCACGCTCTGGGTCACGAAGGCGTGGACTGGTCGTGGGATTCGCTGCTGCCTCACTACATGGCGATCGAAGATAACGATCACCTGGGGGCTCCCAGCCACGGCGTCGGGGGGCCGATGAAGGTTTCCCATCTGGGCCATTTCAGCCCGCTGAGCCGCGCTTATGTGAAAACCATGCAGGGGATGGGCATCCCATACTCGCCGGATTTCAACGCGGGCGATCCGAGCGGCGTGGGCTTTATGCAACACACCATCGACTGGCGGACGCGCAAAAGGTGCAGCGTGGTGGATGCCTTTATTACGCCGCTGCGCGGCGATTCACGCCTCACCATTGCTTCACAGGCTCTGGTGAAGGAGATCCTGTTCGAGGGGGACGATGCCGTTGGCGTTCGTTTTCAACGTCATGGCGTCGATGAAACCGCAATGGCGGAAAAAGAGGTGATTCTGGCTGCCGGAGCCTATCAAACGCCGAAGCTGCTGATGCTTTCCGGCGTGGGGCCAGACGAGGCGCTGCGCGAGCAGGGGATCCCGCAGCGCCGCTCTCTGCCAGGCGTAGGGGCAAATTTGCAGGACCACTATGAAGTGCCGGTGGTGGCGACAACGCGCGGCGCATGGGGCTACTACGGTCAGGACAAGGGCTGGCCGATGATGAAAGCGGGTCTTCAGTATCTGCTGTTTAAAACCGGCCCGGTGACGACCACCGGGGTGGAAAGCTGCGCGTTTTTCGACCCGCTCAGCGGCGGAGCCATTCCCACCATTCAGATGTTTTGCGTGCCCACGGTCTACCTCGACCGCGATGTGATGGGGGAAAACCCCGGCCACGGCGTCACGATAAATTCCCTGCTGCTACGACCGAAAGCGACGGGCCACGTCACACTTGAAAGCCGCGATGCCGCTGCGTTACCCCGGGTGGATACGCAGATTTTTGGCCACCCGGAGGATCTGGCCCGCACTATCGCCGGATTCCGCTTTGCCCGTCAGGTGATAGCGGCGCCGCCGATGGCAGAGATGGTCGACAAAGAGATTTTCCCCGGCGTGGACATCCGCTCTGACGACGAGATAGCCGAACACTGCAAACGCATGGTGAAAACCGGCTATCACCCGGTGGGAACCTGCCGTATGGGGCATCGGGACGATCCTATGGCGGTGTTGAGCAGCGACCTTCGGGTGCGCGGTCTGGGGCGCCTGCGCGTAGTGGATGCCTCTATGATGCCCAACATCATTAGCGGCAACACCAATGCGGTGGTCATGGCCGTGGCGCACCGGGCGGCTGATTTGATTATGGGCCGTGAAAGCGTGGATACCGATTCGAATAAAGAGAGGGCCGCCTGATGAGCGATAAGCTAAGACGGGTGCAGGAAGCGCTGGCGGGCTGGCAACTGGATGCCGTGCTGCTGACGCGGCGTGACAATATCGCCTGGCTGACCGATGGCGCGACTTTTCATGTGGTGGAACGGGCGGAAGTCGGGGTCGCCAGCCTGCTGATTACCCCTTGCGAAGTGCGGCTGCTGGCCCCGGATAACGAGCTGACGCGTATTGTTGCCGAAGAGCCTATGCCTTTTGAATACGAAACCGCGAGCTATCCCTGGTATCAGAGCCTCAGACAGGGGCTTCCTGACATTTTCAACGGGGCGTTGGGCAGCGATACGCCTCTGGCAGGGACCCGGGATGTGGCGGATAAACTGGTCCTGCTACGCCAGGGGCTGAGCCCGCAGGAACAGGAACGCTTCGCCGAATTAGGGCGAGAGGCGGCAACGCTGCTGGAACAGATTGCCAGAGGGCTCAGTCCCGGTATCAGCGAACAGCAGATAGAAGCGGAAATCGCCCATCGCTGCCTGGAAAAGGCGATCCGTCCGGTCTGTGTGCTGGTGGCCGCCGATGAGCGTATCGCCAGCTTTAAACATCCGGTTCCCGGGCCGTATCCCGTTATCCGCAAAGTGATGATGACGCTGGGGGCAGAACGCCAGGGTCTGCACGTCAGCCTGACCCGCATTGTCCACTTTGGTGAGCCCGAACCGGCCCTGCGCCAGCGGGTTCTGGCGCTGGCGGAAATTCACGTCGATATCATGCTGGCTTCCCGGCCGGGAAGGGCGTGGCAGGCGATTTTTAGCGATATCCAGCAGGCCTATGAAAGGCAGGGTCAGGACGGCGAATGGCGCCATCATCATCAGGGCGGTCCGACGGGCTACGGCTGTCGGGACTGGATAGTCACGCCACAGACCGAAGGCGTTCTGGCACCGGGAACGGCGCTGGCCTGGAATCCCACTCTGAGCGGCGTCAAAAGCGAAGATACCGCCATACTGACAGAAAACGGCATCGCGTGGCTGACGCGAAGCGGCGACTGGCCGCTGATTGATATTCAGCGCGGCGGGCAGCGCTGGCAGGTGGCCGACTGGCTGATTATGCAGGGAGAGAAACCATGAGCGAAAGACTCAAACAGAAGCGCGCCCTGATCACCGGCGCGGGCAGCGGCATTGGCAGCGCGATAGCCACGCTGTTCGCCCGTGAGGAGGCGGATGTCGCGCTGCTGGATATCTCCAGCGACAATACCGAAAAGCTGGCGGCCCAAATCCAGACGCAATATCAGCGGCGCGCTCTAGCCTGCGTGGCGGATGTCACCCGGCCCGAACAGGTACAACGCGCCGTCGGTGCCGCGGAACAGGCGCTGGGAGGCATTGATATTCTGGTGAACTGCGCGGGGATTAACGTGTTTCGCGATGCGCTCGAACTCTCTCAGGAGGACTGGCAGCGCTGTATGGATGTCAATTTACAGGGGCCGTACAACCTGATCCGCAGCGTGCTGCCGGGGATGCTGGGCCGGGAGTATGGCAATATCGTCAATATTGCCTCGGTTCACGGCCATAAAATTATCCCCGGCGCTTTCCCGTATCCGGTGGCCAAGCACGGGCTGATTGGGCTCACCCGCTCGCTGGGGGTGGAATATGCCAGTCGCGGCATACGTATTAACAGTATCTCGCCGGGATTGATTATGACCCCGGCCGCCGAGGCCTGGCTGGCGAGCTGCCCGGATCCGGAGGCGGAACGGCGCAGACAGCAGGAGATTCTGCCCTGTCGTCGGGCGGGAGAGCCCGATGAAGTGGCCTATACCGCACTGTTTCTGGCATCCGACGAGGCACGCTTTATTAATGCCACGGATATCGTCATCGACGGCGGCAGAAGTCAGGTTTATCACGAGTAGTCTGCCGGGCTTAACGGCATAGCCTGCGAAGCAGCACAAATTTTTGGGCATATACTTAGCCTGCTCGCTTAACGCTGTGACTAACACCGGAGATACTGCATGAGCCAACTGTTCACCCCGATAAAACTGGGCAACCTGACCCTGGAAAACCGCATCGCTATTGCCCCGATGTGCCAGTATTCGGCCGAACGCGGCCGGGCTACCGCGTGGCACCGCATTCATCTGGGCAATCTGGCCCTGTCAGGCGCCGGGCTGCTGATTCTGGAAGCCGCCGCCGTCGAGCCTGACGGACGTATCACCCCGCAGGATCTGGGAATCTGGGATGATGACACCGAGCAGGCGCTGGGCGAGGTGCTGAAAGATATTCGCAAATATTCCCCAATGCCGCTTGGTATCCAACTGGGCCACGCCGGGCGTAAAGCCTCGACCGATGTTCCCTGGCGCGGCGGTGGTTTTCTGACGCCAGAGCAGGGGGGATGGCAAACCTCAGCGCCTTCCGCGCTGCCTTTCCATAGCCATGACGGCGAGCCGCTGGCGCTCACTAAAGCGCGGATTGAAGAGATTAAACAGGCCTTTATCGACAGCGCCATTCGCGCCGATCGGCTGGGGTTGGATCTGATTGAAGTGCACGCCGCCCACGGCTATCTGCTGCACCAGTTCCTGTCGCCGCTTGCCAACCAGCGTGACGATGAGTACGGCGGTTCGCTGGAAAATCGCATGCGTCTGACGCTGGAAGTATTCCGCGAGGTGCGTCGGGTATTCCCGGCGGATAAGCCGGTTGGCGTGCGTATTTCGGCCACCGACTGGGTGGAAGGGGGCTGGGATATCGAGCAGTCCATCGCCCTGAGTCAGGCGCTGGAAAAAGAGGGCTGCGCTTATATTCACGTTTCCAGCGGCGGTCTGGCGCCGGAGCAGAAGATAAGCGTTGGTCCTAACTATCAGGTCCCTTTTTCCGCCGCCGTGAAGAAGGCGGTATCGATTCCGGTTATCGCGGTTGGGCTTATCACCGAACCGGAGCAGGCTGAAGCCGTGCTGGTGGAACAGGAAGCCGATATGATAGCCCTGGCGCGCGGGGTGCTTTACGACCCTCGCTGGCCGTGGCATGCGGCGGCGAAACTGGGGGCGAAGGTACAGGCTCCGGACCAGTATCTGCGCTGCGAGCCCCATGATGTGAAAGGGCTGTTTAATAAATAAATGTGTGCCGGCCCTGGGGGCCGGCTATCAAATACTGTTCAGATCGATATCTTCGCTGTACTCCAGACCAGAAATCTCTTTCAGCACCGTCTGCCCGCAAATAACGCGTTGCTTGTTAGCGTCATAAGTTAATGTGGGCTGACCGGCCAGCTCCCATCCCTGATTTAATAACTGCGTGATCCGACGGCAAAATTCGGCATCATCTGGTCCTGTAATATAACGGTAGGCTTTCATAGGTGTGACCTCAGTGGCTGGGTGACTCCTGCAACAATTTATTCTGCATGCAGCAGGGCTGGCAGAAACATTGCCTGTTTTAACAGGAATGAGACTCCGGTTACCAGTTTAGTCGTAACCAAACATCACCGTCGCGTTGTGGTAACGGTGCCAGACCAGAGGTTAACATTATGGGGCGCTAATGATTCAGATGATTTCGCCACGCGATATCCAGCATGCTGACCAGATTGGGAGCCTGCAGTTTTAGCATAATATGATTCTTAATCACGCTAATGGTTTTGTCGCTTATTTCCAGTTCCAGGGCTATGGTTCGGCTATCCATGCCGCGCATAAACCCCTGCAACACATCGATCTCGCGCGAGGTCAGCCGACTCAAATACTGATTGTCGGTCGGATAGCGCTGATAGTGTTGCAGGATATCCGGAGACAGATAACCGCCCCCTCGCTTTACCAGGGAAATAGCGTGTATCGCTTCGGAAAGCGGGGCCGTAATGGATAAGTAGCCATGGAATCCCATTCGTATCGCCCGTGAAAACATGAAGTAACTGGCGCCGCAGATGGCGACCAGGCGAATATCGGGGGCCTGGCGTCGAAATCTGTCCAGAATTGAAATCTCCTGTCGGGTAAGAGGAATATGATCAAGAATCAATATTTCTGGCGTTTCTCTTAACATCATGTCAGGGAGTTCAGCCAGCTTTTTCAGGCTATAGCAGCGGATACCATCGTTCTGACAGATAATCTCCCTGATCCCCCGACGCAGATAAAGATCCTGCGCGATCGCAATGCAGAACTTGCTCATAACGGAACGATCCTGTCGGCTGATGCAATCGTAGAGGGGCGATGGGCAATAATGATACGGGTGATTTTGAGCTCGGAAATGGACTTATTAATAAAGGCTTCATTGTCCAGATCCAGATGGCTGGTCGCTTCATCCATAAATAGCACCGACGGACGACGATAGAGCGCTCTGGCAATCAGCAGGCGCTGTTTCTGACCGCCGGAAAGCCCGGTTCCCAGTTCGCCCACCAGTGTTTCATAGCCCATAGACATCTTCATGATTTCATTATGAAGATTGGCATACAGGGCGCAGGTGGTCACCAGCTTCATATCGATATTGCTGTCGAATCCGGCAATATTGTCAGCGATGGAGCCTGAGAACAGCTTATCTTCCTGTAATACACAGGAGATCGCCTCCCGGTAATTATTCAGCCCCATATTATTAATGTTGATGCCTTCGACCAGAACTTCGCCTTCATTGGGGGAAAGCAGGCCGCACATCACTTTCATCAGTGTGCTTTTCCCTTTGCCGGAAGCGCCGACAATCGCCACGCTTTCACCCGGTTTTACTGCGAGGTTGAATTCGCTGAAGATGGGGGGGGTTAAGGGATCGTATTGAAAGGTCAGGTTTTTTAGCTCCAGCCTGACGGGAACGCCGGGGGCAAAAGGGCGGCGTGGCGCATTCTCTTTTTCCGGCTCGGTAAAGACAATGTCAGAGATCCTCTCATTGTGGAGCGATAACATACGTAGCTTAATCGCCAAATCGACCAGGCTTCCCGCCCGCTGAGAAAACTGCCCGCGATAGGCGTTAAACGCCATAAACATCCCAAGCGTCATAGAGTTATCTATCACCATAAGGGCACCTATCCAGAGAATCGCGACCTGATCGATGGTGTTGATAAAAATATTAATGCCGGAAAAAAACATATCGAAGCGGGTCTGGCGCACGCCGGTGTTTGCCGCATCGATATTCAGATTTAGCCATCCTCCCGATCGGTTGGCGTTGAGTCCCAGCGCTTTTATGGTGCCTATACCGTACAGCGTCTCCATAAAATGCGAGCCAGCCCGGGCGCTTTTTACAATCTGCTCTTCGGAAATGCGGCGGTAAACGTTATAGGTACTCAGTCGCAGTAGTGCATAACATGCCGTGAACCCCCCAACAACCCACGTCAGCCACCCACCGTACAGCGCCATCATCACTACCAGACCCAGGGAGACGATGGCATCCATCAGTCCGCCGACGACGTCCTGGGTAAAGGTACGTCGTATCACGTCCAGGGAAGAGAAACGGGACTGGATATCGCCGACCTGGCGTTTTTCGAAGAAAGAGAGCGGTAGCTTGATCATGTGGTCGAACAGGGAATTCTTCCACTGAACATCGATAAACGTCGAGATGACCAGACTTATCCACGAACGAATCATGCCCATAAAGGTGCGAAAGAGCATAAACAGCAGCAGCCCGCAGCAAATGACCATCAGTAGGCTACGGTCATGAGCCATGATGACGTGGTCCGTCACCAACTGCATACCGACAGGAAGTAGAAGGTTAATGGCTTCAATCACGATGGAAAGGGCGGCGATTTTGACTAATGCGCCTTTCAGCCCTTCGACATTGCGCATCAGATCCAGCAATTTGACGCGGGTTTTATAGCTGCCTTTTTCGAAGTGGTTTTCGGGCCAGAACTCTACAGCTACGCCGGTAAAGTGTTCAGAAAGTTCTTTAACACCGATAACGCGTTTGCCCAATGCCGGATCGTGGATAACCCAGCCAGCCCGATGATGGCCGACAAGCACAACGAAGTGATTCATATCCCAGTGCAGAACGCAGGGGAGCTTAAGCTTATTCACTTCGTCCAGATCGAGGGACAGCGAGCGGCTTTTCAATCCTATAGCCGAGGCGGTACGAATTAGCCCTTTAAGCGTCGTTCCCTGGGAAGAGACTGAAAAGTGATGACGCAGGTTCAGCATATCTATATCCAGGCCGTGATAACCGCATATCATGGCCAGGCAGGCAAGCCCGCATTCACTGGATTCAATCTGTAATATTTGTGGGACTTTTCGGGTCAGGCCAAAGTTAATTTTTTTTCTGAGGTAATCCAGTATTTCTTTATTCATTTGCAACCCGCCCTGTCACGCTATGCTTGACTTCATAAAACGGCATAAACATCCATTGATATAATTTACGCGTATCCAGAAAAACGATGGTCTTTGCCTGTAAGCCACCCGATAAATGCATCTTCTGGCCCTTGTCGCTGATATCGGTGTCTTTCAGGTCGACCAGCACTTTGTAGTAATTGCTGGCGCTACCTGCGCTCTCTTTTGGGGCGCTTCCGTAGCCTGTCATCTCCTCCCGGGAAGCCGGGATATAGGCAATGGATTTAATTACGCCGGGAAACTGGCCGAACTTTTCTGATGGAAAGGCGGAATAACGAATATTGACGGTATCTTTTATTTTAACGTAGGGCAGGCTGCTGTCAGGTATCCACAGCACCATGTAGTAGTGCGTTTTTTCCTGCGGCTGGATCTGTGCCAGAGAGCTGCCACTATTGACCATCTGTCCGGGCGTGACGCTGAGCGACTCGACCCGTCCGGCTCCCTGAGAAAAAATGATAATGGTCGCTCCGGCATCGGACTCGATTAACTTACGCTGGAGCTCATTACGCTGATAGATATTCTGCGTAATGTTATTGTCAAATTCTGCCGCACGGGTGAGTATCTGGCTGCGTAGCTGGGAAATCTGTAGCGTTTCCTGAATTGCCTGGCTGTTGAGCGATTGCAGATTACTCTGCTGCTGATAAAACATGAAGCGCTGATTATTTAGCTGATCGGTGGTAATTAACCCCCGTTTGCGATATCCCTCATAACTGGTCATGCCTTCACGCATTTTCGCTACGCCATCTTTGACGCTGGTGATAAGGCGGGTGGTTTTGTCATGGTTCTGCTGATAATTAGTGAGCTGTTCCTGCAAGTTACTGAGAGTTTCTTTTTTATTACTATTTAGCTTTTCGATAATTTGATCGATGTTGGCTATTTGCTTTTTGAGCACCGTGAGTGTTTCCTCGCTTACATTACCTGAAGTGGTTTGCCTGGAGACATTAATACTGTAGATAGGATCGCCAGATTTTACGCTGTCGCCCTGTTTAACGAAAACCTTACTAATGTATCCCTGCTGCGGAGAATAGATATTTATGGCGTGCGGGAAGGTAATCACCTCTCCGCTAACCTCAATCCGGCGCGTATAGTCGAAAAAAAACAGGAAATAGAGTAACAGGGCCATAAACAGGATGCTCAGTAGCGCAATTAACCACGGTGGAAGTCCGTTAGTTAATAGTGCCCTTCCTCTCCATTCAGCCTTCTGACGATTAATTACTTGTAAGCGGAAGATACCAGGATTGCTCATATCGTCTTCATACATCCTCAGTGTTTTATTGAATAGCCGGGGTTTCCCCCGGCTAAAAAGAACGGATAATCAGGGAACGAGAGTCCCGTTGGCGAAGCCTTTGGCGACTTCGCCAACAACCTGCCAGGTGGTGTCCCAGCCCACGGCGGCAGAGGCGACAACCCCGCCGGTCAGGCCGATCAAACCGCCTGCGACCATACCAACACCCTGGCCGATAGCGCCGAAGCCCAGGACACCGCCGCCGTCACCACCGTGCTTGCCGCCGATGATGGCGCCGGCAAAACCCGCGGCAACTCCGCCAACAACAGCGCTTTTAATTGCTTCGCCGATGTCGGAAAAGAAGCCATTGCCATATGCGCCTGCAACTTCATCAATTTCAATAGTGGTTAATTCTCTCATTTTTATTACCTTCTAATATCAGTTAAGGATATGAAATACCATTGCCGACGAATAAGTTATTCAGACAATAGTATTTTGCTATTCATTCATAACGAATGAATTCTGTGCACTATTCGCAAATTAATTTTGCGTAATAGTAAAAGTCATTGCCGTATTGGCGATTCCTGGCGTTATCGTTGGCGCAGTTTGTATATAACCGGCGCGTAATGGAATCGTAATGCTGGTTTCAGCGCCAGTGTGATATGTCTCTTCCGTATCAAACTGCAGGGCTGCGCCGCTTTCTCTGACGACTTTGACCGCTACGCCGTTGGCCGAGCCTTCGCTACCGTCCAGCGGAATAACGCCTGGTTCGGGTGAGGCCGATCCGCCGCTGGCGCTAAAGGAGACTTTCACGGGCATGTTGTCTCCCTGGCAGGTCAATTCGACGTTAAAGGCCACCATATCGCTGGTACTGCCCGGGCCGTTAAACTCCGTACGCTGGTGTCTGCCCAGCGGTACGGTAAAGCTGGGCGATTTCGCGTAGCAACTCTTGATCCTGGCGCCGCCGGCGGTGACCTGAAGCGACAGGATATTAGTGGCGCTGCCGGACGGTCCCGGCAGGGTGAAACGGGCCACCAGGCCGGTAGGGAAGTTGCCCGGTTCAATTTCGCCGGTACGGTAAAACAGTAGCTGAATGTCGGAACCGCTTAATCCCAGAGTTTGATTAGGGGATAGGGCCGCATTGGTCACCGGCATGGAACGATCGGGTAGCACAAAGTCGGAAACCTTTACCCCAATGCCAGGCAATCCTGTTTCATACACGCCCGGCACCGTGGCGCTTGGTGTCGCCCAGCTTCCCAGAAGGGAGGAACGATACGTTGTACTACCCGTACAGTTCAGGGTCAGCAACCTTGCGACGCTCAGGGTTTTTCCTCCAATAACTCCGCCGATGGGAATATTGGGATCCACTGCAAGATTAGGGAGCACCACCCGTACCGTTTCCGGAGAGGCTACAAAAGTACAGCCGGCAAACACCTTCGCGGAAGCAAATAAAAGAGGTGTTAGCAGTAAACTCAGCGTTCGGATGTTTAACATTATTTTCCTTCCTGATTCCTTTATACGCTCTGGTCTGGCTGCCGTTACCGACATTCCGCCGCCACTTTCTGAAGTCCCGGAGAGCCGTCACTGGTGATACGGTAGCTGGCCCGGCACTGGCTATCCGCCGTATTGCCCCAGGACACTCCCAGCGTTCCGCTTTCCTGTAATCCGCTCAGATAAACCTCGCCGTCATCGCCGACGATACTGCTGTAAGAGGAGCCTTCCCCTTCCGGCGTCACGGTTGCCCCAAAGGGAACGGGCAAGCCATTCGGTCGCGTCAACTTCACCATCACCCGCTGTCCGACGCGTCCGGAAAAGTCGGCCCTGACGACGGCGCCGCGCGTTGGCACTACGCTACGGGTGGTCTGTTCCAGTTCGACGTTGTCCGCCAGCGTTTCCGGATCGAGCGCGATTTCGTTACGGCGATAGGCGCTCATATAGGGCACGACGGTGTATCCGCGGAAGTCGGTTTTCACGCCGGTCTGGTTGATGACCCGGGTACTGCTTACACCTGGCGCTTTCACGAGCGCAACGGTTTCGCCCAGCGGTTGGCTCAGAGTGATGCCATCTTCGTGCAGCATAGCTGCGCCTTTAATGCCATAGCTGACGCGTCGGCTGTTTTTATCCCAGGCGTATCCGGCGTTCACTTCGCCGTAGGTCGCCTGATAATCGGCATTCAGGTTACCGCCGCTTCCTTCGCCGTGATTTGTCCGGGACTCCTGAACGCTCCAGTTCAGATTGTTATCCGCCAGGGCCGTGCCGTTCAGGCCGACCGTCTGAGAGGTATCCCCATGACGCTGGGTATTGATGCTGTAGCTGGCCCAGGTATTGCTCAACCAGCGTTCCAGCGGAATATTGATGCTGAAAGCCAGGATCTGGTCCTTGTCGTAAACCCTGCCACTGTGTTCGTCGAAACCGATATCCTGCTTATATGAGTTGCGGTTATAGCTATAGTTAACGCTATAGCTGATTCCTTCCCAGCTATTGTTGTAACCAACGGAAACGGAACGCATCTGGCGGCTATTGTTCCAGTAATCTTCGCCGATCAGGCTGAATGTTAGCGCGCCTGCACCCTGCCACAGATTCTGGCTGAGCGTCATTTCCGCGCGGTTGCGGCGGCGCTCCTGCCACAGCCCGTAGTCTTCGTCGCTGTTGTACCAGGAATCCATGACCTCATTCAGGGTGTAAAAACCGCGGGTTGAGTAGCGATAGCCCGCAATAGCGAAGTTGGTTCCGGTATCGACGAAATTCTTGCTGTAGCGTACGCGCCATGACTGTCCCTGCTGGCGTCCTTCATCCTTTGGCTTTCCCCATGACTGCGTCATGTCCAGGGAGAGGGCACCCAGCATTCCCAGGTTTTTCCCCAGCCCGCCAACCACCGACTGATAGCGCGATGAGAGCTGGGTTCCGCCGTAGATCGTGAAGCCGTAGGGCAGCCCCCAAATTCCTGTTCCCTGGGTAAAGAAGGTATGCTCCGAGTTATTGTTCTGGTATGAGCGGTAGGTCCCGCTGGTCAGGCTGTATTTCATACGCCCTTCGCGCTGCAGCACAGGAACCGACGCGAAGGGCACTACCATGTGCTGTTCGGTGCCGTCGGCTTCCTTAATGGTGATGTAGAGATCGCCGCTGCCGCCGGTCGGATACATATCGGAGATCGTAAAGGCGCCAGGCGCCACATAGCTCTGATAAATGATGTAGCCGTTCTGCCGGATAATAACCTGTGCGTTGGTGCGGGCAATGCCGCGTACTACCGGAGCATAACCTTTCAGGCTATCAGGCAGCATTTCGTCATCTGAAGCCAGCTGTACGCCGCGAAACGAGACGCTATCGTAGATATCCGAAGGCGAACTGCTTTCCCCAAGGGTAAGCTGGCTCTTCAGCGCTACGATGTCGCGTTGCAGGAAGGTATAAATCGTATCCCAGTGCGAATCGCCATGGCTGCTACGGCTCCAGGTCGTGTAGTTACGCAGACGCCAGGGGCCAATATTCAGCGAGGGACGAACGTTTAAATACTGGTTGTCACTATCGCGCGCGCCAGGCTTTTTGGCGTAATAATTTGCGCCGCTGAAGCTGTAATTCAGCCAGAATGCGCTGATTCCCTCGTCCCATTTTTCTGGTGGCACGTAGCCGCGCGCCTGATTGGTCATGGCCGCCTGTGGGATGCTCAGAATCAGTCGCTGTTCGCTGAAGATCAACTGCGCGTCGGCATCCGGAATGGCGTTCAGATCCACGCATTTCGCTGCGGCGTTCAGGGACGGAAATCCATCTACCCGCACGCCGTAGCGAATCAGATCGTCCTCACTCAGGCAGGGCCACAGACGTTTTTTGCCGTCGGTGTCCGCTTTCAGCATAAAGGCTATATCGCGCGTTTCTTGATCCTGACGGTTGACCACCACATCGACATGGTAGATGCCAGGCTGTTGGGCATCCTCTTCGAACGCCGACAGATCTACCCGGGGACGATCGCTTCCCTGGCGCTCCAGCAGCGCGGGGTTAAATTGCGCTTTGGCCAGGGCCTGCGTGGTCATGCCGGACGCAAAAAGGATGCCCAATAACATTGAGGAGATTTTTTTATATTCCGCCACTGCCATCATTTACTGATTCCCTTCCTGTTCTGGCTAATTCATGAACCCGACATCAGAAACGCCCATCATTACAGCTGTGCTTGATGCGCGCGGCCTGATGCGCCAAAGTCGCTGATTAGCTTCCAGGTCACATTTCCCGAGACCGCCCCATTAAGCGAATAGGTTTTCGTCGCAAACGGAGCTACCCACTGCGGATCTTTTACTCGCTGTCCGCCAACGTTAATTTCATAAAAATTCATGTAGTACGGTGTTGGATTTTTCACCTGTAACTGGCCTGCGGAGCGCGTCCAGCGCAACTGTTCCGCCATATCTTCTGGCCGCTTATCTTTGAGCGCCTGGGGGCGGTAAATGAGCTTGATGCGCGTCTTTATCGCTACCTGCAACACGTTCTCTTTATCGGCGGCTTTCGAGGGGATTGATTTAATATTGACCCAATACAGAGATTCCCGGTCCGCAGCCAGATTTGAACCATCATTAAGAATTCTCATAATATTCTGCTGTTGCGCATCCAGCCTGAATAATGGCGGTGTAATCACAAACGGTGGCTTTCCGTTATCCGTATTTTCAACCCATGACTGAATTAAATAGGGCGATGAATCCGGATTATTAACGCTGAGTGAGGTTTCTTTTTTTCCTCCTTCAAAAATCACCCGGGTGCCGCCAATAATTACTCCGGCATAGGCTGTGGAACAGCCAAGAAAAAGCGCCAGGCACAGAGCCATTTTTTTCATCGATGACTTTCCGTTAGGTTAAATATTGGGTCGGGGTTACCGACCCAATAAGGTAATAACTTAGTTATAATTCATGGTGAAAGTCGCAACGGCGTTAGCCGGACCCGCGGTCACCGTGTCTGACATGGCGATATAACGGGCGTAGAAAGGCAGATCGTTTTCTACGTTAGCCTGCAGCGGGTAGGCGCTGGACGGTGTAAACAGCGGCAGTACAGCCTGAGTACGATCGGAAAGCTGGATACCTACGCCAGTGGCCACGCCGCTTTCTTCAGTCAGCGCCAGGACAGAGTCGTCACCTGAATAAGCGGTACCGTCAAATTTTACGGTGGCGCTGGTGATCGTATCCGGGCAATCCTTCAGCTTTAGAGAGAATTTAGTGGCGGAAGCGGTAGAACCCGCACCAGTAAAGGTGCTTTTATTTACCTTACCCAGATCGACGGTCATTTTGTTACCGGCACCGATATCAACAGTACAGGCTGCATCCACGATTTCACCTTCAAAATTAACGGTACCATCATAAGCCTGCGCGGAAACGCTGCCAGCCAGTAACATCATCCCTACCGCAGTAAGAGAAAGACCAGTTTTCATGTTCATAGAATTTCCTTTATATAAACATATTATTGGCGGTGAAAATTTATTTAGCGATATTGCTGTTTCACCATTATTTATTCCGTATGCATAACTCTCCGTAGCGGAGGTATACACGCAGGAACAATCCTTTAAAGTACGAGCTCATCTTTATGCTCACGATGTCCGCCTTGTTAAGGTTATGCCCGAGAATGCCAGGCACAACCTGAATGCGTCATATCAGTGAGATTCAAGATGTATTAATTATGTGTCCGGTTTTCTTAAAAGAGAAAGTGAAGTGTTTTTTGTGGAGAAAAAAAGAAAATAAATTTATGATTGCAACTCACAGAGTCGGAAGTAGAGAAAATAACATAAAATGTAAAACCCTTTGTTTTTTGTGGGGTGTTGTCGTTGGGTATTAGTAGTATCGCCATTTTTCCTATCATGATTCTGGCAGGCCGCGAGATATTTTATATGGTGTGTTGATGGTGATTTCAGCGTTATGAATTCATTAAAAATCAGTTAACTCGAAGCTGATGGCACAGAGTAGGATAACTCCTGTCTGCGAATCTCCGGAAACGCAGCAACGGCGCAATCAGGCATTAGATATGATGATTGATGCATTCTGTAAGATTTTTTATTCAATCCTTATAAAGGAAGGAGAGTTAGATGAAACATTTCAGGCTATTATTTCATCAAATCTTGATGTTGAAAATTTCAGTATGTGCAGAATATTCCTATATTGAATTAGTTTTCAGTTGTTTAACCTTTCTGGTTATCGGAGTTCATTTTTTATGAAATTTCGTATCTGTATGTTTTTTAAAGTTAAAAAAATGGAGCTGAATAATGATAATTAGCTGGTTGAGATTGTACGTATTTTCATCTTTTGCTATGAAGTATTCTGAACGCATATGTCAGGCATGGTAGAATGGTATTAATAATCAATGTGTTATGAGGGTTAAGGAAAGTGCACAAAGCGATGTCTGTATGAAAAGCAACCCTTCATAAAATTAATTTACTTCAGCTAAATATTATAATAATATCCTTATGACATATGGAACTTTCCTGAAACATATATTCATGCTTACAATGGATGTGATACCGTATGCATAATCACTATATCATTAATAGTAAAGTTGAATTCCGCCCCGCAGTCAGTACATTGAAACCCCTTGATGGTCATGGCTCTGAGGTAGAATTAAACTCACCCGCTGCACGTTGTCTTTTGTTGTTAATTCATAAACAGGGTGAAATCATCGGGCAGCAGGAGTTCATGGATGAAGTTTGGGGGAAGAATGGAATACATGTGACTTCAAACACTTATTATCAGAATATATCAATATTACGTAAAGCACTAAAGAAGGCTGGAATTGATGACGAGATCATCGTAACCATTCCAAGGGTAGGGCTAACGTTAGCAAGTGAGACGCAGGTTGTCTGTGAAGGCCGCGAGAGTAAACCTCCAGTATCTCCAGCGGAACATTCAGCAAGGAGCGAACAGAGTAAAGAGAGTCCCGATAGCAACATTCAGAACAGCATACTTGAGATATCTTCAGAGAAACCACAACCCACGGTCATAGGCGGCTCTCCCCCGCTCACTGAAGCCAGAATACCACGCGCTCATTTTAATGGTTGTATCTCTCCTGGTATCTTATGCCTGGTGGCGGGGGTTCTTTTCTTCTGGTGGACACAGCATCATACGCAAAAAAATTACTACTCGAATTACCAGTTTATCTACCAGGGAAAGGGATGCAAAATTTATGCTTACCATCTTCTTAAAACTCAAAGCTTCAAAAACGAAGTGATTAACTGGGGCATGAAGTTTTCTTCCGATTGCGCTATCCATCCTTATATCTATATAGATAAATATGAAATATTACCCCGTGTCTCCGTGATACGTTGTGATAAAGAGATCAATAAAAACAATGAGTGCATATCTGAGTATTTTGTAGAGTAATACTAATGAAGCGAGTGATGATAATAGCTTGTGTCGTGTTTTCCATTGTAGCTGCTATGCTGGTGATAGAGATACATGTCAGAGAAGAGACCGATGATGGTTTCTCTTGTATCGCGAGTTACATACAACACAGCAAAGGATTTCGTATAAATATGATGGTCAGTTACACCTTTGGCGCCAGAAACGGCATCATCAATCTGACCGGTATAGCGACAGATGAAACGGGAAAGATATGGTCACTAGATCGTCGGGTCATTTTTCAGTACTACCGTGAAGAAAACATTTATTTCTTAAAATCGGTACGGACCACCAGGTTTCCGAATGATAATGCGGATACCATGATGCTCAACAGATATATCCCTTCATTTTATCTGAAAGATTCTCAGGAAATAGTCTTGAAAATTTTGCCTAACGGGAGCAATAACTATCTATTTTTTCTGGATCCAATACCGATGTATAACTGTAAGCTCGCCCTCTGAAATTGTGTGACGGGTTTCTGCGTCTTCGGCTATCGTTCCGCTTTTGGGTTGGAAATAATGCAATATCGAACGGGGGCTGGTTTTCTGCATCGCGGATAATATTGCGGTTGGTATGCTTTGCGGCTTGTGAAGCTGCGGTGAATAAAAATAAATAAAACTTCACATGACCATAAAATCGCCAGGTCGTATAAAGTAACAGTTAATCCACTAAAAGCTACGCGGCTTTTGTTGTGCAACTTTGCTTTTACATAGAGCAATCGTTATCTTCTCAGGGAACGAAACTATGAAACCATGGCGTTTACATCAAACTGCCCTAAAATATCCGCCGCGCATATTTGCGAAATGGCGTAGGATATATGTTTTTCCTTTTATTGGTACCGGTCTGTTAGCGTTTCACTTTGGTATTTACGCCGCTACGCTCAATAGCCTGAATGATACTGACTTTATGCAGCCAGGTTTTAGCGTAAATCCGGGCGATTCCGTAGTTGCGACATTAAGCGATACAGAAGGAACGGGTTATGGGGTTCTGAATAAAGAACGTGGCGGCCGTTTTTCACTTTCCCGGGATGTGACCGTAACCAGTAATAATGGTGCTCCCTGGTCCCGCGGCATCATGATGAACGGTGATGCCAGCTCCCTCAGTGCCGATCGTCTGGTTGTGAATAGCAGCGGTGCTTTTGCCGAAGGCATTGCCGTTAATGGCGATGATGTTCAGGTCGAATTAGGTTCCAGCAGCCGAATTAACGTAATCAGTCAGAGCGATCCTGTCCAGGCTGCAGGGATTTACCTGCGGGGCAATTCGCAACTGATGGCGAATGAGCTGTCTATTGCCACAGACGGCAATAATACCGAAGGGCTGCATATTGAGAATGAAGGTACCCGGGCGAACCTGGGAGAGAGCAGCAGCATCACTACGGCCGGGCGGAACAGCGCCGGTATTTATATCTTTGGTGCCAATGGCGATCCGCAAAACGGTCAGTCTTCTTTGACCGCTTCCCGTCTGAACATTCATACCTCCGGGGATAATGCTTACGGCATCAATATTCAGGCCGGTGCGGACGTACAGTTGGGCAGCGGTAGTTCCGTAATGACTGGCGGTGCCAACGCGATTGGGGTTTGGGCCGTGGGGGAGCACTTACAGATGCGGGGGGAAGCGCTGGCGATAAACACCCAGGGTGCAGGTGCCAGTGCCCTGGAAGCTGGATATGGCGCTCAGGTCGATATCGGCCCCGGGAGCCAGCTTTTTTCCGCCAGAGGGATAGGACTGGTCTCTGTGGAAACGGGAACCGTCGTCAGTTATCACGGCGATAAAAGCCACCGGAATATTGTGACCTCCCTTGCGGGGGTGGGGGCATCCGCTCAGTCCGGGGGCGAGCTTAATCTGGCGCATACCCAAATCGCCGTAACGGGACGACATCAACCTGATAAACCGGGTTATGGGCTGTGGGCCATTACCGGTGGCCGTATAAACGGAGAAGCGCTGACAATTCAGGGCGCGTTGGGTAACCGTGGGGTTTATGCGACTTCAGGTGGTGAAATTACGCTAACGGATTCTCTGTCAGTTGCGATGGCGGGGGCGGATGAGATCGCCATAATGACGGACAGCAGTGAGGATTACGGTTCAGGAACCGGGCGTATCCGCGCCAGCGGTGTGATCGACCTGCTGGGCGGCGTGAAGGCCGACACTGGCTCCATCGATATGGTGATGCAGCCAGGCTCTGTCTGGACGGGAGCCTCCGCTACGGCGAGCGAAAACGGTGCGATGTTAAATGTGGCTATGACCGGTAGCCGCTGGAATATGACCGGGGATTCCAGTGTGAGTACGCTTCAAATGGCCGGTGGTCTGGTTTCTTTCGCGTCAGAGCGGCCGGGAACTACGCTGACCGTAGGCCGATTAAGCGGAAGCGGCCGCTTTGCGCTGAAGACTGATATCGTGAGCGGCGGAGTGAATAACCATAGCGATAAACTCGTGGTGACCGGGGCCAGCGCCGGAAATCATCTGTTGGATTTCGCTAATCAGGGTAGCGCCGCTACGAACGGTAATGAACGTCTCACCGTGGTGGAAACGCCGGACGGCAAAGCCACATTTACCGGTACGCATAATGTTGAGCTGGGGGGTTATCTGTACGAATTGCATAAGCAGGGAACCGACTGGGTTCTTCGTGCAACTGCGCCCGATACGCCCGAAATACCGCCGAACGATGGGGATGATGTAACGCCGGATACGCCGGAAGATAATAATAACGGACAGCCGGAGACTCCGACCGGGCCGATAACCAGCACGGCGGATGCCGGAGCCAGCTTCCTGAATATCGGCTATTTGCTCAATTTTGCGGAGATCCAGACTTTGATGCAGCGAATAGGGGATCTGAGGCAGAGTCGCCGTGGCGGCAATATGTGGATTCGCGGTTATGCCGGACGATTTGACAGCTTTTCTGGCGGTAAGCTGAGCCAGTTTACGCTGGACTATAGTGGTACCCAGTTCGGGGCGGACAAGAGATTTTTTGACGATATCCCTCTTTATACCGGGGTTTTTATGAGTATGACTCACGGCAGTTCCGATTACCGCAGCGGTGATGGGGGCGTGAAGGCCCACAGCGTGGGGGTTTATGGTTCCTGGGTAGCGGTGAACGGCTTTTACAGTGACACTGTGCTGAAATATACGCATCTGAAAAACAGTTTTAACGTTCTGGATTCCGAAGGGCGGGGCGTTGGAGGCCAGGGGAATTCGGGGGGCGTGAGTCTGTCTGTGGAAGCGGGGCGAAAATTTTCCCTGAGTGGTAAGGCGTTGAGAAACGGTTTTTACCTGGAGCCGCAGGCTCAGCTGACGTGGAGCCACCAGAACGCTTCGCATCTTCGCGCCAGTAATGGACTGCGAATTGATCTGGGCAGCTATGAGTCATTGCTCGGGCGTGCCAGTATGCTGTTAGGGTATGAAGTCGACCATCGCGATATCGCGCTGAATGTTTACCTGAAGAGCGGTTATTTGCATGAGTTTAAAGGCGATGCTGGATACCAACTTAATGGCTCGCAGGAACAACATCGCTTTCGCGGCGGCTGGTGGAATAATGGTCTGGGCTTCAGCGCGCAGTTTAAGCAACATCATACTCTCTATTTTGATGTAGACAGTTCGACGGGGTACCAGTTTAATCAGCGCCAGGCGAATCTGGGTTATCGCTACAGCTTCTGATTTACTGCTGCCGGTTCTTCCCGGTTGGTATAGGGAGAACCGGCATAATGATAATCAATCGGGTTGAATACGGCACGAATTCAGACTCTCAAAGATTATGACGATTGTATTTAAAAGTTGCCAATGAATTGTTTTACCGTAGGTGAACGTTCGAATTTTCTCCAGGCTAAAGCTACATCGGTTTTTAATCTGCTTTTTTTTATTTGATGAAAGGTGATATGTGGATGTTGAAAACATGTCATGGACTCCGGAATAAATGCGAAACCAAAACCGGCTGCGACCATACTTATAGATGAAGAAAACTGAGACGCCTGGATTTTGTTATCCATATTAATCCCTGCCTGCTGGCAGGTCTGATAGATCAGCTCGTAAAGCCCTGGTGCCACTTCCTGTGGAAATATAATGACAGGTGTTCCCGTTAATTCATCAAGCGATAGTTCAGCCTGCCTGGCTAAGGGGTGGCTGTGATGCAATCCAACCAGCATCTGTTCCCTGGCAATCATCCGCAGATTAAAAAACTGACTACTGTCGCAGGGCAGGCGCACAAAAGCGGCGTCAATCCTGCCTTCGTCCAGTTCATGCATCAGTGTCGCCATGTTCGCTTCTTTCTGATAAAGCGCAACGTTCGGATAATCTTTATGAAACTGATAAATCGTGGAAAATATTTTGGGATGAAAAGCATTGGAACTGGTTACACCCAGATACAATTTTCCATTAACGCCGCGGGCAATACCTTTCGCCTTTTCAAGGGCCGCATCGCTTAGCGCAATTATCTTACAGGCATCCTCATAAAAGTTTCTTCCCGCTTCAGTCAATTCTACACTCCGGGTCAGCCGGTGCAGCAGTGGAGTACCGACTTCTCTTTCTAATCTTTGAATTTGCTGGCTAAGCGGGGGTTGCGAAATTCCTAAAGATTCAGCAGCCCTGGAAAAATTTTTATTTTGTGCTACGGCGATAAAATAGCGGAGATAACGAAGCTCCATATAAAAACCTCCCTCATCCTGACGGTCTTTGGCTCTATATCAGAAATAAATTGAATTCGTATGTTCTGTATATTGGAACTGTTTGCTGAAACGAGTCAATAATTAATCGTCTTTCCAACCTGTTTTTAAAACGAGGGAACAAGGCATGACTCATGCAACCAATTGTTCTTGCGAGGAAAACCTGATTCAAATGATTTTGGGTTTTTCAGAGGATAACCCAGAGCTCGTGATATATCAGACCTCGCTAATGAGCGCGCTACTCAGCGGCGTGTACGAAGGCGAGACGACAATCGCGCAACTGATGACCCGGGGGGACTTCGGCTTGGGTACCTTTAACGAACTGGACGGCGAGCTGATCGCTTTTAGCCAGGAGGTATACCAGCTACGCGCCGACGGAAGCGCGCGCGTGGCGCTGCCGGATCAGAAAACCCCTTTCGCCGTGATGACCTGGTTCAGGCCTCAGTATCGGTTACAGATCGATCGCACTATCAGCCGACAAAAACTGCATGACATTATCGACGCCCGGATCCCATCCGATAACATCTTTTGCGCACTACGCATCGACGGGCATTTCCGCCACGCGCATACCCGTACTGTACCAAGACAGACCCCACCATACCGGGCTATGACCGACGTGCTCGACGACCAGCCGGTATTTCGCTTTAACGGCCGGCATGGGGTTCTGGTGGGATTCCGTACGCCGCAGCATATGCAGGGGATTAACGTCGCTGGCTACCACGAACACTTTATTACCGACGATCGTCAGGGGGGCGGGCACCTCCTGGATTACCAGCTCGAACATGGCGTACTGACCTTCGGCGAAATTCACAAGCTGGTCATCGATCTGCCGAAAGACAGCGCTTTCCTGAATGCAAATCTGCATCCCGACAATCTTGATGCCGCTATCCGCGCGGTAGAGAACTAACTCTATATCTGAAGGAGGAGTCATCATGGATAATGAAAACCATACCCGGCAATGGGCCTGCGGCGCTGATATGGTCGTTGGTCAGCTTGAGGCCCAGGGGGTAAAGCACGTTTTCGGGATACCAGGCGCTAAAATCGATAAGGTTTTTGATTCCCTTCTCGATTCGTCCATTCAGCTCGTGCCCGTCCGTCATGAGGCCAATGCGGCCTTTATGGCCGCTGCTGTGGGCCGAATTACCGGCAACGCGGGTGTGGCGCTGGTAACGTCCGGACCTGGCTGCTCCAATCTGATTACCGGGATGGCGACGGCAAATTCAGAAGGCGACCCGGTCGTTGCGCTGGGGGGAGCGGTCAAACGTTCAGATAAAGCTAAACTGGTTCATCAGAGCATGGACACCGTGGCGATGTTCAGCCCGGTAACCAAGTATGCAGTGGAAGTTACCTCCTCCGACGCGATTGCCGAAGTCGTCTCTAACGCGTTTCGCGTTGCCGAACAGGGGCGTCCCGGCAGCGCATTCGTCAGCCTTCCCCAGGATATCGTCGATCAACCCGCGGTCGGCAGAATTCTGCCCGCCAATGGCGTCCCGCGTTCCGGCGCTGCGCCGGACGCGGATATCGCCCGGGTGGCCAGGATGATCGCTTCGGCTAAAAACCCGGTATTTCTGCTCGGGTTAATGGCCAGTCAGCGGGAAAACAGCGCCACTCTTCATCAACTGCTGGAAAAGAGTCGCGTTCCGGTGACCAGTACCTACCAGGCGGCCGGGGCGGTGAATCAGCAAAATTTCACTCATTTTGCCGGGCGCGTCGGACTGTTCAATAACCAGGCTGGCGATCGATTGCTGCAACTGGCGGATCTGATTATCTGCATCGGCTATAGCCCGGTGGAATATGAACCGTCGATGTGGAATACCGGTGACGCCACTCTGGTGCATATCGATGTCATGCCCGCCTATGAAGAGCGTAATTACATTCCGGACATTGAGCTGGTGGGGGATATCGCAAGTACCCTGGGTAAGCTGGCCGGGCATATTGAAAAGCCCCTGACGCTGTCGCCCCGGGCTGCCGAGATCCTGCTGGATCGACGCCATCAGCGCGATCTTCTGAATCGTAAGGGTGCGCAGCTTAATCAGTTTGCTCTGCACCCGCTGCGTATCGTGCGCGCCATGCAGGATATCGTGAACAGCGATGTCACCCTGACGGTGGATATGGGTAGCTTTCATATCTGGATCGCTCGCTACCTGTACAGCTTCCGCGCCCGTCAAATGATGATCTCCAATGGTCAGCAGACCATGGGGGTGGCGCTACCCTGGGCCATTGGTGCCTGGCTGGTGAACCCGGATCGTAAAGTGGTTTCTGTTTCCGGAGATGGTGGCTTTCTGCAATCGAGTATGGAGCTGGAAACGGCCGTGCGGCTCGGTGCCAATATTTTGCACATTATCTGGGTTGATAACGGCTACAACATGGTGGCGATTCAGGAACAGAAAAAATATCAGCGGTTATCTGGCGTCGACTTCGGCCCGGTGGATTTCAAAGTGTATGCAGAGGCTTTTGGGGCGAGAGGGTTCGCCGTGGAAAGCGCGGAAAGCCTTGAGCCTACTCTGCGTACCGCGATGGACGTTCAGGGCCCCGCGGTGGTCGCGATTCCAGTGGATTACAGTGATAACCCGCGACTGATGGGCCAGCTCCATCTCAGTCAGATTCTATGAGTAACCAGAAGGATTGTGTAATGAAAAAAGTTGCATTGGTCACCGGCGCCGGTCAGGGGATCGGTAAAGCCATCGCCCTGCGCCTGGCCAGAGACGGCTTTGCCGTCGCTGTTGCTGACTATAATAGCGAAACTGCGAATGCCGTTGCGCAGGAGATTAAAGGCTATGGCGGTGAGGCTATGGCCGTAACGGTAGACGTATCAGATCGCGAGCGGGTGTTAGCCGCCGTGGAAGAGGTGCGCCGGGAACTAAAAGGGTTTGATGTTATCGTCAATAATGCGGGGATAGCCCCCTCTACGCCCATTGAATCCATAACGCCGGAGGTAGTCGATAAGGTTTATAACATCAACGTTAAAGGCGTTATCTGGGGGATTCAGGCCGCGGTGAAAGCCTTTAAAGTGGAAGGCCACGGCGGAAAAATCATTAACGCCTGTTCTCAGGCTGGCCATGTGGGTAACCCGGAACTGGCGGTATACAGCTCCAGTAAATTCGCGGTTCGCGGTTTGACTCAGACTGCGGCCCGGGAGCTGGCGTCTTTAGGCATTACTGTGAATAGTTACTGCCCTGGGATTGTTAAAACGCCAATGTGGTCGGAGATCGATCGTCAGATCTCAGAGGCCGCTGGTAAGCCTCTGGGCTATGGCACCGAAGAGTTTGCCAAACGTATTACCCTGGGCCGTCTGTCAGAACCGGAAGATGTGGCCGCCTGCGTCTCTTATCTGGCGGGGCCGGATTCGGATTATATGACTGGTCAGTCACTGCTTATCGATGGTGGTATGGTTTTTAACTAATAGTGGTTTAGGCTCTGACATGGCCTGTGCTCCTGTCGCATTGCGGTAGGAGCTTTTTTATCAGTAATAATAATTGGCAACAAAATATTTTTACTCTGGTAAATAATGAAAGAGATCAGTGGCATTAACAATGTTGTATAGAATAATCTGCCTGATTCAGTATCTTTGATGTCTCCAACTCTCTTTTCCATAAAAATTACTAAAACGAGAGGGTTTCTTAGTTTTGTTGAACTTTATGGCATATTCCTGGCTATGTGTAACTGGTTTTTTCATTATCATGTATTTGTCATGAATTCTTATTCAGGATTCCTGGTGAACGGCGATATTAAATTTTATATGGCCATATCCTGAAGAGACAGGAGTTGTGATATTACTTATGGCGCGATCATTCTTTATTATTTAAATTACATTAAAATCAATTGGTTGGATGTGATTTTTGTCTTGTGTTATTTTCAGGTGATGGTGGAGTTATATGGCCGATTATCGATAATTACCTCCTGGCGTTGATGACTGATAAGAATTTTGCCTCATTGACAATTAATTTTACCGGAGCAACTATTGTCTGGCATTATGCAACATAACAGGAGTTATATTATGGATAGTCATATTCTGGAAACTTTCCCTGTCTCATATTCTTATTCTGATTTCACTAACTGGTCAAAAGAGGTTACTGGTAGTCATATTCTCACCTGTGCGCCGGCCAACCAGCAGGAATTGCTGGCGGTGGTCAATTGGGCGTATAAAAATAATTATCATGTTCGTCCGGTGGGAATGAAACATAACTGGTCTACCCTGACGATTGCTAACGGTGATAATAACAGTAGCGTGCTGCTGGTGGATTTAACGAAGAAACTGACCAAAGTTTCTATTACTAAAGAGGGAGAACATGGTTTTGTTACGGCGCAAACCGGAATCGCCATGCAGACGCTGATGACGGAGCTGGAAAAGCAGAAGCTGGGGTTTTACGCCACACCAGCGCCAGGAGATCTGACGTTGGGCGGGGTGTTGGCTATCGGTGGTCACGGCACCTGCATCCCCGCAGCCGAAGAGGCACTGGCGGAAGGGGGAAGCTATGGTTCAGTAAGCAACAGCATTGTGTCTCTTAGCGCCGTAGTGTGGAATGCGCAGTCCGGCGAATATGAACTTAAAACCTTTAAGCGTGACGACGCGGAAATCGCGGCCTTTATGGTACATGTCGGTCGCGCGCTGATTTTTGAGGCCACTCTCCAGGTTCCGCGCAACCGGCGCCTGCGCTGCCAGAGTTATGTCAATGTGCCTGCTAAAGAGCTTTTCGCCGCGGAGGATTCCGGCCAGCGCACGTTCACTCACTTTCTGGAACAGTGCGGGCGGGCCGAGATCATCTGGTTCCCCTTTACCGAAAATCCCTGGTTAAAAATATGGACGCTGGAAGATCATTATCCGGTAACCGCTAAGCCGGTAAACGCACCGTTTAACTATCCGTTTTCAGATAATCTGCCCGTGCAGATTTCCGATCTGATTAAAAAGATCAATAACGGTGCACCGGAGTTTACGCCGGATCTGGGCAAGGCGCAGATGGAGCTGGTGAGCATCGGGCTGGGGGCAACGCTTTCCGGCGATCTCTGGGGCTGGAGCAAAGATTTACTGTTGTATGTTAAGCCGAGTACGCTGCGGGTCACGGCCAACGGTTACGCGATTATTACCCGCCGTGACAATATACAAAGGGTGCTGAATGATTTCGCCGTGAAGTATGAAGAGATGGTCAGCCGTTATAAAGAGAGAAACTCTTATCCGATGAATGGCCCGATTGAAGTACGCGTTACCGGACTGGATAAGGCCCGGGACAGTACGGTAGCGAACGCCGTCACGGCCGATCTCTCGGCGATACGTCCGGTGGATGATAAACCTGAATGGGATACCGCTATCTGGTTAGATATTTTAACCATGCCGGATACTCCGGACGCAAATAAGTTTTATCACGAAATGGAAACATGGATTTATAGCCATTTTAGCGGTGATTACGCTACCGTAAGGGTCGAGTGGAGTAAAGGCTGGGCTTATACCGACCAGGCCGCATGGGCCGCTGACGAAGTGATGAGTAAAGAAATCCCTCAAAGCTTTGGTGGCAGTTGGCAACATGCCCGGGATGTATTGGATAAATACGATCCTCACTATCTTTTTTCATCGCCGCTGATCAACACCTTCTTTAATTCAGAGAAGTAAACTCTGTTTTTTCTTAGACTAAAGCCACCATCCGGTGGCTTTATTATTTTGACGCGAAAAAATAATAAAAGCCGCCTGATATTTCAGGCGGCTTTTATCGGTTTGCCTGGTCAGTCAGGACGTTTTATCGTTATCAGGCCCCCCACTCCTCCTCGAAGTGATAATCAATGCGGCTGGTGTCGCCGCCCAGCAGGCCGCCTACGTCGGCAACGGTCTTGAATGCCGCATATCCTAAGGAGTCTGCCAGATAGTGAATCCCCCCCAGGCCAACTGCGTTGAACGTCTGGCCTACGGAAGAAACCAGTCGGGTATTCAGAATATCGTTGGAAACCTTAACGGCATCCACGACGGTGTCTCCGACAAAACCCAGGGTGTCAGAAATAATCCCGGCGCCAGCAACCATTTCAATTTCATTAACGGTTAGTTCTTTCATAGATAAACTCCTTTGACTCTCATGTTCATACGCGATGCGTCAACGTCGCGCGCTTTTCCTTATGCTCAATCAAGTGGGACTAAGGAACTTGAATCCTTTTTAATATTTAAAGCACCGGCTTGGTGAACGGTCAAATAATATTTCTTCATCGTATCCAGACCTGTTTTTAAAATGAAAAATATTCTCAAGGATAGTTCTTATTTTATATTGTTATACCTCTATTTATTCCTGGTTATTATTCCTGATTAATGATGGGGGTAGTTTTTTATAATGCTGGTTATTAACGTAATTAGTGGGTTGTGAATATCTGTGATAAGGTTTTTGTGATGAAAATTAATTATTTCTTTTTGTGTTTTTTTTCAGCGTGAGAAATTTTCTGAAATTGATGTTTAACACCATAGCGCTTCAACCGGCGTCTTTGCGTCATAGTGCCAGGCGATCTGGGCCTGAAGGAGTTCGGCGCAGGCCAGAGCATCGGTCAAAGCATTATGCGCCGGGTAGTGGGGCAGGTTGTAGCGGGCGCGGCTTTCCGGCAGGCGCAGCGATACCCGTTTCCGGCCCATGAGCAGTCGTGCCGCCAGACTAACAGAGCTGTGACGGTGCAGGCGGGCTTCCAGCGCCAGGGTGTCGATACAGGGGAAGACGATCCCTTCGCCGATGCGGCGCTTAAGGGCGGCATCCAGAAACTGTCGCTCTATTCCACGATGGTGGACCACCAGCACATGACCGGCCATCCGTTCCAGTAGCGTGATAAACAGGGCGTTCAGATCCGGCGCTTTCGCCACCTCGGAATGGGTGATGCCGTGAATCACCACGGATTCGTCGCGCAGCGCCGTCCGGGGCTTCAGAAGCCAGTGCTGGCTGTGCAGCAGGCGAATGCGCTGAAGGGTCATCGGCACCAGGCCGATGCTGACAATATCATTGCGTCGGGCGTCGATGCCGGTGGTTTCAAAGTCCATAGCCAGTAACGGCACCTGGTCGATGGCGGTATCAGAGGGAACGGCGCCCGCCTGGTAGAACGCCTGTAGCGCGGGGTGTCGCGCCTGGCGGGCAAGGGCGGCCATTCGGGTAGCCCAGTCCTGGGATTCACTCTCTACGCCGGATCGTCGCGGCGCCGCTTTTAGCGGATGTTTGCCTATATAAAACACCATGCCTCAGCGTATTCGGCCCGCCTGATAGCGGTATTTCAGGAATTTCTGGGCGTTACTCAGGATCTGGAAGGCGTCTTTCAGGTTTTTGCGTTCGAAATCCGACAGCTTTTCCGGCTCGATATTATTGTCGGGCGGGCGTCGGGCATCCAGATCCAGCGCCTGATGGCGAATGCGAACCATCGAGATAAACTCCAGCGCGTCGCGCAGATCCTGGCCCCGACCGTGGGGCAGAATATCGGCCTCAATAATATCCTGTAGCCGTTCAAAGGAGTTGCGGGCCCGGGAGCCGACCGCCAGGGCATGTACCCGGATCAGATCCGCCAGCGGGGCGGTGCCGCGCCGTTTCATATTGATGGAACGGCTGTGGTCACCGGAAGGCTCCATCACAAATCCCTTAAAGAAACCGAGCGGCGGCGTGCGTAGCAGCGCGTTGCGCGCCATGCAGGCCAGAAAACGGGCATTATGGCGCACCTGCCGGGTAACGGTCTGATTTAGGCGATCGGCCCATTCGGTTTTCCCCCACACGCCGTCGAGATCGAAAAAGATGGCGCACTCAAGCAGCGTCTGTGGCGTGGGCTGACCGATCCAGTCGGCGAAGTAGCCTTCCCACACGGCAAGGGGCTGACGCCAGCGGGCGGTGGTCGCCATAATTCCGCCGCTGCAGTAGCGGTAGCCGCAGGCCGCCAGACCATCGCTCACAAAGGTTGCCAGTTGAAGAAACCAGCCGTCGTGGCGAGCGGGATCGAAGCGGTTGTCGAGCACCAGCGCGTTATCCTGGTCGGTGACGATAAGCTGCTCCTGACGCGCCATCGAGCCCAGCGCCAGAAAGCAGTAGGGCACCGGCGGTGGGCCAAACTGCTGTTCCGCCAGCTCCAGCAGCCGCTGGGTAAAGCTGCGGCCAATCACTGCCATGGCGCTGCCGATCATCTTCGAGTTGGCATCTTCACGCACAATGCGCCGGAAGCAGTCGCGAACTTCGCCGCTCAGGGCGCTCAGTTCGCTGACGCTGTTGGCGTGGAAGATGCGCCTGACCACAAACAGGCTGTTCTGGGACTCGTAGCGGATAATATCCGACTGAGATATCACCCCGATGGGTTGTCCCTGTTTCAGTACCGGCAGATGGTGCACGTTGTGGCGCATCATGGTCAGCATGGCCTCGAATACCATCTGGTGATGTTCACAGTGAATCAGCTCCGGGGTCATGATTTCGCCGACCGGGGTATCAACGCTCAGGCCTCTGGCGATAACCCGGGTTCGCAGGTCGCGATCGGTGAGCATACCGGCCATTCGTGCGGCGTTGCCCATAGCGCCTTCCGGTACTCCTGGGTGCATCACCAGCAGGGAAGAAACCCCTTCGGCGCTCATAATCGTGGCGGCCTCCCGAACGCTGCCGGAGGTTTCGATGGTTACCGGTTTACGGCCAATCAGCGTATCGATAGGCGAGGTGAGCAGTTCGTTGGCGTCTTCGGTACGGGCCACGGTGTGGCGCAGCCGGGTGCGATCCTCCACCTCGACCACGTCGGCGAAGGATTCATATTGGGCAAACAGTTGATGGAATACCGGCGCAGGTATCAGCCAGGCCAAAGTATCTTCCAGGGCGGTGACCGGGAAGCGCACGCTGCTTTCGCGCAGCAGGCCGAACTGGCCGAAATAACCTCCGGCGCTGAGGCGATTATAAAGCTCGCCGTTACGCCGGTAGACTTCAACGGCGCCGCTGCGCACCACGTACCAGGCGTCCACCTGCTGGCCGAAAGTCAGGATCCTGGTGCCCGCTTTGAAATAGCTGACCTCGATCCCGGCGGCCACCTGGGCCAGCGCCTCGTCAGGCAGCGCGTCGAACGGTGGGTAGCTGCGCAGAAAGGCGATGATTTCCTGATGTTCGGCCTGCATTTTTTAGCCCTGCTCCGTGCCTGGGGCGGAGCGATAGCGCGGCTCCGAGGCCAGTCCCTTAAGCACTGAAAATGCGGCAATCAACAGGACGATGGCGAACGGAAGTCCGGTAGAGAGCACCATGGTTTGCAGCGCCACCAGGCCGCCGCCCAGCAGCAGGGCTATCGCCACCACCCCCTGAAAACTGCACCAGAATACCCGCTGCGGTGTGGGGGCGTTAACTTTGCCACCCGCCGAGATAATGTCGATAACCAGCGAGCCGGAATCCGACGAGGTGACGAAGAACACCACCACCAGCAGAATGCCGATAAGCGAGGTTACCTTCGCCAGCGGCAGGGTATCAAGCATGGTAAACAGCTGTAGTGGCAGCTCCGCGTCGGCAATGGCCTGATATCCCTGATTGAAATACTGGAAGATAGTGGTGTCGCCCAGAATGGTCATCCACATCACGCAGGCCAGTGATGGAACGATCAGCACCGAGATAATAAACTCGCGCACGCTCCGGCCACGGGAAACGCGGGCGATAAACATGCCGACGAACGGCGACCAGGAGATCCACCAGGCCCAGTAGAAGGCGGTCCAACTGGCGACGAAGTTGCTGTCTTCGCGCCCGAAAGGGTTAGACAGCGCGGGCAGGTATTGCAGATAAGCCCCCAGGTTAGTGAAAAAGCCGGTCAACAGCGCAAGCGTAGGGCCGACGATGATAACGAACAGCAGCAGCAGAGCCGCCAGCATCATGTTGATTTCAGAGAGCCGACGTACTCCCTTTTCCAGCCCGGCCACCACCGACACGGTAGTAATGGCGGTAATGCCAATGACCAGCAGGATCTGTGTGGTCTGGCCCATCGGGATATCGAACAGGTAATTCAGCCCGGAAGCCGCCTGGGCGGCGCCTAATCCCAGGGAGGTCGCCAGGCCAAACAGCGTGGCCAGCACCGCCAGAATATCGATGATATGCCCGGGCCAGCCCCAGACCGAATCCCCCAGCAGCGGATAAAACACCGAACGCATGGTCAGGGGCAGGCCCTTATTAAAGGAGAATAGCGCCAGTCCCAGCGCCAGAATGGCATAAATCGCCCAGGGGTGGAGCGCCCAGTGAAAGATGGTGGTCGCCATAGCCAGATGGCGGGCGCTTTCCGGGGAGCCGGCCGCCGCGCCCAGCGGCGCGGCGTCAGTGCGAACGCCGTTTTCAACGCTGATTCCTCCCAGCGAGCTGGAAAAGTGCGACAGCGGTTCAGAAACGCCATAAAACATCAGCCCGATGCCCATCCCGGCGGCGAACAGCATGGAAAACCAGCTCAGATAGCTATAGTCCGGCCTGGCCAGGGTGCCGCCCAACCGGACCTTGCCCAAAGGGGAAAAGACCAGTCCCAGACAGAGAATCACGAAGATATTGCCGGTGCTCAGAAAAAACCAGCTCAGGTTGGTGGTCAGCCAGGTGAGTACGCTTTTGAAGACAGGTTCGACCTGGTTATGAAACACCAGCGTCAGCACGACGAAAATCACGACCGACATGCCGGAGATAACAAAAACGCGGTTATGGATATCCAGCCCGAACGGGCCGACGCTGACCACGATATTGTCCTGGCCCACCTGATAGTCGGTGTCGTAGGGGTTAACCTCACCATCGGGTACCATCGGATCTTTTGAATCCGTCATAGTGATTCCTCCCAGGGAATGGTTGGTGATTGCCTGAAGCCTGCGTGGGGCTGGCCACAGCTTCCGATCAGTCAGCCCATTCCGGACGGATAATAACGGTGCTGTCGCGCTGCGAAATGCCTGGCAACGTCTTACTGGGGTTGATTTGCGACATCCGGCCCGGGCAAGGTCTGGCGGTGATTTCCGGTCGGTCTGATGACCTGAAGCGTCGTGATTTGGCATTTTCTGGCGTCCATTTGCCGTAATAATGAAGGCTGACATTTCATTCAGGCTCCCGGGAGAAGAGGATGAGTATCAGCGTCTTTGATCTGTTCAAGATTGGTGTCGGCCCTTCCAGTTCACACACCGTGGGACCGATGCGGGCCGCGCAGCGGTTTGTCCAACAATTAAGCGACCAGGGCGTGCGTGAGGCGGTGCGACGCGTCACGGTGGATCTGTTCGGCTCCCTGAGCGCCACCGGCGTGGGGCACGGTACCGATAAGGCGACGCTGATGGGGCTGATGGGCGAATCGCCGGAAACGGTCGACCCCCAAACCATCGAGCCCGCCATTCGGGCGGTGTGCGAAACCGGCTTTCTGACCCTGGCCGGGGGCGAGTGCGTGGAGTTCGACTGGAATCGCGATCTGCATTTTGTTGATGAGGTGCTCCCTTATCACCCCAACGCCATGCGTCTGACCGCCTTCGATGCCCGGGGCGTGGTCTATGCCAATACCTACTATTCGGTGGGGGGCGGCTTTGTGCTGGATGAGAGTGAAGCCACCGCCACCGCCCATCTGGTACCCCAGGTGGTTCTGCCTTACGACTTTAACTCCGGCGCTGAACTGCTGGCGCACTGCCGGGAGCAGGGGTTAAGGGTCAGCGAACTGATGCTGGAAAACGAAAAGGTGTGGCGCGACGAAACGGCGATTCGCATCGGGCTTGCCGGTATCTGGCAGGCGATGCAGGCGTGCATCGCTCAGGGGCTGGAAAACGAGGGCGTATTACCGGGCGGGCTGAACGTGAAGCGGCGGGCCCCGGGTCTGTATCGCTCCCTGCGGCAGGCCACCGGAGCGAATGTGATCGGCACTACGCTATCGGCCATGGACTGGATCAACCTCTATGCGCTGGCGGTTAACGAAGAGAATGCTGCGGGTGGGCGCATGGTCACGGCGCCTACCAATGGCGCTGCCGGTATCATTCCGGCGGTGTTGATGTATTACATGCGTTTTAGCGAGCGGGCCGGGGATGATGACGTGGTGGACTTTCTGCTGGCGGCGGCAGCGGTTGGGGCGCTGTGTAAGAAAAATGCCTCGATCTCGGGGGCCGAGGTGGGCTGCCAGGGCGAAGTCGGCTCCGCCTGCGCGATGGCCGCCGCGGGGTTGACCGACGTGCTGGGCGGCACCCCGGAGCAGGTGGAAAACGCGGCCGAGATTGCGCTGGAGCATAACCTGGGGCTGACCTGCGATCCGGTGGCCGGGCTGGTACAGGTGCCCTGTATCGAGCGTAACGCTATCGCCGCCATGAAGGCGATCAACGCCGCCCAGATGGCGCTACGCGGGGACGGTCAGCACTTTGTTTCACTCGATAAAGTTATTCGTACCATGCGCGATACCGGGCGGGATATGCAGGATAAGTATAAGGAAACCTCACGTGGGGGACTGGCGGTGAATGCGATTGAGTGTTGATGCCATCCTGAACTGATGTCTGCCCTGATCCGGGGCAGACGCACCAAAAAAGCATATAGAAACAGGCGATTACCCTGCTCAGCACGAAACGTGCCATCTCTGTTTTTATGATTCCGACAGCGGCGCTATATCACTCCCGATGAATGATTATCGGGAGATTGCGCATATATTTTTAATGTAAAAAGGAAGTGGTACATATGTTGCTTTATTGTTGTTTGTGGAAGTTAAGAGGTATCAGACCCGTTTGTTCCCTCTCCTGACTGAGAGACAACAGAGGCAAGAGCATATGTCTGAAACAAATGAATCACCCCAGGGTTGTACCGATAATTACAAGACACGTACCGTTGGTTTTTTACTGGTCAATAACTTCACCATGATGGCGCTGGCAACGGCGGTAGAGCCGCTGCGTATGGCGAACCAGTTAAGCGGCCGCGAGCTGTATGACTGGCATACCATCAGTGAAGACGGTGATACGGTGATGGCCAGCGATGGCATTAGCATTACCCCGGATTGCTCCATGGCTGACTCCAGCGCGCTGGATGTGCTGATTGTGGTGGGGGGAGTAAACATTACCCGCAGTTACAGCCGCCGCCAGATTAGCTGGCTGCAGATGATGGCGCGCAAACATATTCTGATCGGCGGCGTTTGTACCGGCCCTTATGTGCTGGCGGCCGCCGGGTTGCTGGATGGCTATCACTGTAGCGCCCACTGGGAATGTATTGCCTCCATGCAGGAAGCCTGGCCCAAAGTACGATGCACCAACCAGCTTTTCGTCATCGAGCGCGACCGCATGACCTGTAGCGGCGGTACGGTGCCGATGGACATGATGCTGAGCATGATCAAACGCGACTTCGGCTATCAGCTGACGGCGGCGATCTCGGAGATGTTTATCTGCGATAGGGTACGCAACGAATCTGACTATCAACGCATACCGCTGCGCCACGTGCTGGGAACCGCCCAGCCGAATCTGGTGGAAGCGGTGTCGCTGATGGAAGCGAATATCGAAGAAGCGATAGAACTGGATGAGCTGGCCGCCTATGTGGGGCTTTCCCGCCGCCAGCTTGAACGCCTGTTTCAGAAGTACCTGCAATGCTCGCCTTCCCGCTACTACATGAAGCTTCGCCTGTTTCGGGCCCGGCAGTTGCTTAAGCAGACTTCGATGTCGATTATCGAGATAGCCCTGGCCTGCGGTTTTGTCTCAACGCCGCACTTCAGCAAATGCTACCGCGAACATATCGGCATTCCACCGCGCGAAGAGCGGCGCGGCATACGCAGCCAGGAGCAGAGCGAAACCGTGCCGCAGCTGGTGACCACCGCACTGCCCGGTCTGAACGGTAAGAAAGAGCGCTCCGCCACTGCGGTGGCGGTACGTGCCCTGAGCGAGGCGCGCTTCGAACCTACCTACGGCTCGGTGGCGCTGGGCTGGACTTCGCCGCCCTGAGGTTTGCGGCCGCCTGCCCGTATGGGGCAGGCGGCATGGCGGGGCTATGCGGCCCAGTCTTCCAGGGTTAATCCCGGCACCCGCTCAAATTCCTTCACATTATTGGTGACAAGGATGGCGCCAGCGGCGATGGCATGCCCGGCAATGGCCGTATCGTTGGGCCCGATGGGCGTACCGGCGGCGGTAAGCGTTGCTTTCAGCTCAGTGGTTTCATCCACTGCGGCGCGGTCCCACGGCATAACAGCGTCAAGACGGATACAGAAGGCCTCTACCAGCTGCGCATGGCGCGGCGACGCTTTTTTACCGAGGGTACCGAAGCGCATTTCGGCATAGGTAATAGCCGACACCACAATGCGATGACGCTGCATGACCGCCTGCTCCAGACGCCGAATCACGGCTTCCGGCTGCTCACGCATGATATAAGAGCAGATACAGGTGTCCAGCATATAGGTTTTGGTCATAGCTTAACGCGCCCCTCGTCATTCACAATCTCTTCACGTTCCGTCATGAAGTCCGCATCGGCTTTCTCTTCCAGCAGGAACGATCCCCAGCTCGGTTTGATCGGCCGCAGAAGGATAGTGTCGCCTTCACGGGTAATCTCCAGTTCGTTAACGCCCTCAAAATCCAGATCCCTGGGTAAGCGGATCGCGCGGTTATTGCCGTTTTTAAACACAGATACCGTTCTCATCGTGATGGTCCCCGCCAGGTAAAAGAGTGCCCTGTTGCATATGGCGAGTATATGCCTGAATTCCCATTCTGTATAGGTCTGGCATATGCTTTTCTTCCACTCTGACGATAGCCCTGGTTTAAAGGTGGTTTTATGGTGCACTAAATTTTCTTCGGCGCGAGAGTTTGATTCGAAATGCCCGGGACGCCTCGACATTTTTTCACCGGCGGCGGGCTGCGCTCCGGGTCAGCCAGGTGACGCTTTCAGAACACTTTCCCGTCGTTGATAACCCTATGCTGTCGGACATCATGGTGTTACAGACAGAGGGTGGAGAGATGAACGCAGAACAGTTGCACAACGACGCCATCGTCATTGATGGCCTGGTGATCGCGAAGTGGGACCGCGAGCTTTTTGAGGATATGCGCCGCGGCGGCCTGACCGCAGCGAACTGTACGGTATCGGTGTGGGAAGGGTTCCAGAGCACCGTGAACAACATCGTCGCGATGAACGCGCTGATCGAGCAGAATTCCGATCTGGTCATTAAGGTGCGCAACACCGACGATATTCGCCGTGCCAAAGCGGCAGGGAAAACCGGCGTGCTGATGGGCTTTCAGAACGCTCACGCCTTTGAAGACCAGCTTGGCTACGTTCAGATCTTTAAGGATCTTGGGATCGGCGTTGTGCAGATGGCCTACAACACCCAAAACCTGGTGGGCACCGGCTGCTACGAGCGCGACGGCGGGCTTTCCGGCTATGGCCGGGAGGTGGTGGCCGAAATGAACCGCGCGGGCATCATGTGCGATCTCTCCCACGTGGGGGCCAAAACCTCTGAAGAGGTGATCCTGGCCTCTGAAAAACCAGTCTGCTATTCCCACTGCCTGCCTTCCGGCCTGAAGGATCATCCGCGCAACAAGTCCGATGCCGAACTGAAGTTTATTGCCGATCGCGGTGGCTTTGTCGGCGTCACTATGTTTACGCCGTTCCTGAAAAATGGCATTCACTCCACCATTGACGACTACGTTGAAGCCATCGAATACATCTTCAACCTGGTGGGTGAAGACCAGATAGGTATCGGGACTGACTTTACCCAGGGCCAGGATCAGGCCTTTTTCGAATGGCTCACCCATGACAAAGGCTACGCCCGTCATCTGACCGACTTCGGCAAGATAATCAACCCGGAAGGGATCCGCACCCTTGGCGAATTCCCCAATCTGACCGAAGCCCTGCTGCGCCACGGGTTCAGCGAACATCAGGTACGCAAAATTATGGGCGAGAACTGGGTGCGCGTTCTGGCCGAAGTATGGGGCGAATAACTGATGACCAGGGAGAAACTGATGAGCTCACATGCGCCTGAAATGGCGATTAACGTTGACGATGAAACCGGGGTCTGGACCACCGATGCGCTGCCAATGCTCTACGTGCCGCGCCACTTTTTCGTCAATAACCATATGGCGATCGAAGAGGAAATCGGCGCCGAACGCTATGCCGGGATCCTCTACAAAGCGGGCTATAAATCCGCGTACTACTGGTGCGAAAAAGAGGCCGAAGCCCACGGTATCTCCGGCGCCGCAGTCTTTGAACACTATATGAAGCGGCTTTCCCAGCGCGGCTGGGGGTTGTTCATCATTGAAGCGCTCGACCTGGCGCAGGGCACCGCCCGCATTCGCCTGGAACACTCGGCGTTCGTTTATCAGTACGGCAAGGTGAATCGCAAGGTCGATTACATGTTTACCGGCTGGTTTGCAGGCGCCATGGATCAGGTGGCCCAGAGTCTGGGCTATGCGGTCAGAACCCGGGCAGTCCAGACCCGGAGCGCCGCCGAAGAGGGAAGTGATTACGGCGTTTTTGAGGTTTCGCCGCTGTAAGTCCGCGTTGGCCGCCTGCGGGCGGTCAGGGTTTTTGCATTGAATCAGGGTGTAGCCATGTCTCAGTTTGATCTTCTGTTCCAGCCGTTGAATATCAACAAGCTGACCATCCGTAATCGTATCGTCAGTACCGCCCACGCCGAGGTCTATGCCACCGATGGCGGCATGACCACCGATCGCTACGTCAAATATTACGAAGAGAAGGCCAAAGGGGGCTGCGGCCTCTGTATCTGCGGCGGCTCCAGCGTGGTTTCCATCGACAGCCCCCAGAGCTGGTGGAGCTCGGTAAACCTTTCTACCGATCGCATCATTCCCCATTTCCAGAACCTGGCCGACGCGGTGCATAAGCACGGCGGTAGAATCATGATTCAGATCTCTCATATGGGGCGCCGCTCGCGCTGGGACGGCGAAAACTGGCCTAACCTGATGTCGCCGTCAGGCATTCGCGAGCCGGTACACCGCGCCACCTGTAAAACCATCGAAGTAGAAGAGATCTGGCGGGTGATTGGCGACTTCGCCCGTGCGGCGGTGCGCGCCAAAGAGGGCGGGCTGGACGGCGTGGAGCTTTCCGCCGTGCATCAGCACATGATCGATCAGTTCTGGTCGCCGCGGGTGAATAAACGCGCCGACGAGTGGGGCGGCAGCTTTGAAAATCGCATGCGCTTTGGCATGGAAGTGCTGAAAGCGGTGCGGGAAGCGGTGGGAGCGGACTTTGTGGTGGGCATGCGTATTACCGGCGATGAGTTCCACCCCGATGGCCTGAGCCATGAAGATATGAAGCAGATCGCCGCTTACTACGACGCTACCGGCATGGTCGATTATTTTGGCGTGGTCGGTTCCGGGTGCGATACCCACAACACCCTGGCGAACGTGATTCCGAATATGAGCTACCCGCCGGAGCCGTTCCTGCATCTGGCCGCCGGAATCAAAGAGGTGGTCTCGGTGCCGGTGATCCACGCTCAGAACATCAAGGATCCCAACCAGGCCCAGCGCATTCTGGAACAGGGCTACGTCGACTTTGTGGGCATGACCCGGGCCCATATCGCCGATCCGCACCTTATTGCCAAGATCAAACTGAATCAGGTGGATCAGATCCGCCAGTGCGTGGGGGCCAACTACTGCATCGATCGCCAGTATATGGGGCTGGATGTGCTGTGCATTCAGAATGCGGCCACCTCCCGCGAACATATGGGGCTGCCGCACATGATTGAAAAGAGCGATGGCCCCCGGCGCAGGGTGGTGGTGGTGGGCGGCGGTCCTGGTGGCATGGAAGCTGCCCGGGTGGCGGCCGAACGCGGTCATCAGGTCACGCTGGTGGAGCGCGCTTCAGAGTTGGGCGGGCAGGTCACCATTGCCGCCAGAGCGCCGCAGCGCGATCAGATGGCTGGTATTACCCGCTGGCTGGCGATGGAACTGGAACGGCTGGGGGTAGAAATTCAACTGAACACCAGCGCAGACGCCGCCATGGTGCGCGATATGAGGCCGGACGTCTGTATCCTGGCGACCGGCGGCCGTCCGTTCCTTGAGCAGAACCCGGAGTGGGGCGCTGACGATGGCCGGGTGGTGGCCAGCTGGGACATTCTGACCGGCGCGGTGGAGCCGGGTAAAAACGTGCTGATTTACGACACCATCTGCGAATTTACCGGCATGTCCACCGCCGACTACCTGACGGCCAAAGGGGCGCTGGTCGAGCTGGTGACCGACGACATCAAGCCCGGCGTCGGTATCGGCGGCACCACTTTCCCGACCTATTACCGCAGCCTGTATGAAAAGGCGGTGATCATGACCTCGGACCTGGCGCTGGAGTCGGTTTATCGCGAAGGCGACAAGCTGGTGGCGGTGCTGGAAAACGAATACACCGGCCAGAAAGAGGAGCGGGTGGTGGATCAGGTGGTGATCGAAAACGGCACCCGACCCAACGAAGAACTTTATTACGAGCTGAAAGCGGAGTCGCGTAATAAGGGGCAAATAGATAACGAGGCGCTGTTTGCCGCCCATCCTCAGCCGGTTCTGGCGCAGGCAGGAGACGGCATGATCCTCTGGCGACTGGGTGACTGCGTTTCCCAACGCAATGTGCACGCGGCTATCTACGACGCATTACGTCTGTGCAAGGATCTGTAACAAAGGGGGCCGCATGATACTCGACAGATTACTCCCGGTGTTGCTGGGCGCGGCGCTGCTGCTGGCGCTGGTGGGTGCTCTCAGACGAATCCGCCTGTGGCGTGCCGGTCAGCCGGAAAAAACGGCCGGGCTTGCCGGGCTGATGGCCATGCCGCGCCGCTATCTGGTGGATCTTCACCATGTGGTGGCGCGGGACAAGGTGATGTCGAATACCCACGTGGCGACCGCAGGCGGCTTTGTGCTGTCGATGGCGCTGATTCTGGCGGTTCACCTGTTCGGCATTCATAGCCGCTGGCTGGCCGCGGCTCTGCTGGGGTCGCTGGCGCTGATGCTGGTGGGGGCGCTGTTTGTCTGGCGGCGTCGCCGCAATCCGCCTGCCCGCCTGTCGAAAGGGCCGTGGATGTGGCTGCCGAAGAGTCTGCTGGCCTTCGCCGCCAGCTTTTTTATCGCCACGCTGCCTGCGGCGGGGATTCTGCCGCAGGGCAGCGGCGGCTGGCTGCTGGCGGCGGTGCTGGTCGCCGGAATCGTCTGGGGGCTGGGGGAGCTGGTGTTCGGCATGGCCTGGGGCGGGCCGATGAAGCACGCCTTCGCCGGCGCCCTGCATCTGGCGTTTCACCGACGCCCGGAACGCTTTGGCGGCGGGCGCTCCACCGGTCTGAAGGCGGTGGATCTGGATGCGCCTAAGCTGGGGGTGGAAAAGCCCGTCGACTTTAAATGGAACCAGTTGCTTGGCTTCGACGCTTGCGTGCAGTGCGGCAGGTGCGAGGCGATGTGTCCGGCCTTTGCCGCCGGGCAGCCGCTCAACCCAAAAAAGCTGATTCAGGATATGGTGGTTGGGCTGGCCGGTGGTTCGGATGCCCGCTTTGCCGGTAGCCCCTATCCGGGTATCGAAGTCGGTAACGCGACCGGCTCACCGCATCAACCGATTACCGAAGGGCTGGTCAGCCCGGAGACTCTGTGGTCCTGCACCACCTGCCGCGCCTGCGTGGAAGAGTGCCCGATGATGATCGAGCATGTGGACGCCATCGTCGATATGCGTCGCTTCCTGACCCTGGAAAAAGGCGCCACGCCGAATAAAGGTGCCGAGGTGCTGGACAACCTGATCGCCACTGACAACCCCAACGGTTTTAACCCCCGCAGCCGCACCCACTGGGCGGCGGATCAAAACCTGCGGGTGATGAAAGAGGTGGGACAGGCGGATGTGCTGTTCTGGGTGTCTGACGGCGCGTTCGATATGCGCAGCCAGCGGATCCTGCGCGCCTTCGTGAAGATCCTGAAAGCGGCGGGGGTGGACTTCGCGATACTGGGCGACGAAGAGCTGGACAGCGGCGACGTGGCGCGCCGTCTGGGAGACGACGCCACCTTCCAGAGGCTGGCGAGGCGCAATATCGCCACCCTGGGCAAGTATCGTTTCAACCGGATTGTGACCACCGATCCGCACGCCTTTCACTGCCTGAGAAACGAGTACCCGGATCTCTATCCCGAAGGGGCGGAACCGGACTACGACGTGTTGCACCACACCACCTTTATTAATGAGCTGGTTAAGGCGCAGTTGCTGAACCTGAATGACTACAAGGGCGGCAGCGTCACCTGGCACGACCCCTGCTATCTGGGGCGCTATAACGGCGAGTACGAAGCCCCCCGTGAACTGCTGGCCGAACTGGGAATTCAGCCGGTCGAGATGGAACGCTCCGGCTTTCGTTCCCGCTGCTGCGGCGGCGGCGGCGGCGCGCCGATTACCGATATTCCCGGCGAACGGCGGATTGCCGATATGCGCATGGAAGACGTCCGGGCCACCGGGGCTGAGGTGGTGGCGGTCGGCTGCCAGCAGTGCACCGCGATGCTTGAAGGGGTAGTGGAGCCGCGCCCGGAAGTGAAGGATATCGCCGAACTGGTGGCCGAAGCCCTGGTGGAACCCACCGTGCCGCAGCCAGCCCGGCGTAAGAGCGAACAACCCGCGATGGAGGTAGCCTGATGAGCGACATTGTGCGCAGAGATCCGCGCGCCGAGTGGATTGCGCGTAACCGCCTGCATCCGCAGCATGCGGCCACGACGATGCCCGCAGGTGAATCCCGGGGGCCGTCCGGGCTGATTCGCCGTAACCCTCATGCGGTGGGCTTTATCGGCCCCAATGGCATTCGTCGCATTGACCGGATGAACGTCAGCGGCCCGGCAGCCATGGTTGGACGCCGGGCGGTGAGCGCCGTGAAAACCGCGACGCTGCCGCTGCATCGGGTGGAGCAGGTGGATTACTACATCGCCGTGGTGCCCGATATGGTGGGTGGTCGGCTGAGCGAACACGATCGGGATGTGCTGGGCCAGGCTCATGCGCTGATCCGTGAGATGGGCGGCGCCGGGGCGGTGCTTGCCATTGTATTCGGCGAACATCGCGAGCCGTCGTTCGATACCGCGGGTGTCGACAGGCTGCTGGCGCTGAACGGCGCCGGATATCAGGAATATGCGCCGGAGCTGCGCGTTGCCGCGCTGCATGAGGTCGACAACCAGTTTTCGCCGCGCCACTGGCTGCTGCCGGATAGCGTGGCGGGGGGCTTTGAACTGGGATGTCGGCTGGCGGCCCGGCTGGGCGAGCGCCCGGCGACTCAGGCCTGGCGGGTGGATGCGCAGCAGAGCCTGTGTCGCGGCGCCGGAGGCAGCATCGATATCACCCGCGCCACGCCGCGTCTGCTGCTGCTGGCCGCGGAGTGTGCCGACCCCATCGACGAAACCCGGCACGAAGCGCTGCCGGTTCAGCTACGCCAGACGGTAAGCGTGAAGCCGCGCATTCACGACGGCGGCCAGGTAGCGGTGGATCCCAACGCGGTAGCGCTGGCAGAGGCGGAATTTATTCTGTCGGCGGGCAATGGCGTGCAGGACTGGGAATTGTTCCATCAGTGCGCCGAAGCGCTCGGTGCTACGGAAGGGGCCAGCCGGGTAGCGGTGGACGATGGTTATATGCCGCGCCAGCGTCAGGTGGGCGCCACCGGCACCTGGGTGACCGCCAGGGTCTATGTGGCAGTGGGGATTTCCGGGGCGATTCAGCATTTGCAGGGCATCGGCCAGTGCGACAAGGTGATCGCCATTAACACCGATGCCGGTTGTGACATGGTGAAACGCGCCGCTCTGAGCGCGATAGGCGATAGCGGCGAGATTATGATCCAGCTTATCCGGCTGGTCAGGGAACATCGTCAGGAGGAGTTTGAACATGCGGCCTGAAAAGCGTAACGCCAGCCTGCGGGTTACCGCGCTGGTATCGGTGGGGCAACACCCCGATTCCGGACGCGAGCGTCGCGCCGGTCAGGATGCCCGGGCGGTTGAGCTGGGGTTAACTCTGGCGCCCCAGGGGCTGGAGGTGCTTCATGCGGGCGATCCCCACGCTCAGGCGCTGCGCAGCTATGCGGGAATGGGGCTGAGTTCGTTGCGGGTTCTGGAACAGAATAAGATGGCGGACGTGGTCCCCGCTCTGGAGCATTATCTGAGCCAGAACAAGCCGGATATCATTCTGACCGGTGTGCGGGCCGAAAGCGGCGAATCGTCCGGCATGGTGCCTTATCTGCTGGGAGAAGCGCTGGGAATGCCGGTGGTGACCGGTATTGCCGGTATCGTCAGTATCGAGCGCGGCGAGGCGCATCTGCTACAGGCGCTGCCGCGCGGTCAGCGTCGGGCATTGAAGGTGGCGCTGCCGTTTATCGCAAGCGTTGATATGGCGGCGCCCACCCCGCGCCAGAGCGCTTTTGGCCCCGCCAGTCGGGCGCAACTGGTGGGACAGAAGGCGGACATTGAGTGTCGCGATGAGGTCAGGGAGCAGTGGCGTGAAGCGCCAGCCCGCAAGCGACCGAAGCGTTTGCAGGTGGTTAAAGCGAAAACCGCCGCCGATCGATTCAGGGCGGCGACCGCGAAGTCTCAGGGCGACGGCGGCCGGATTCTGCGTGATAAACCGGCCTCCGAAATGGCGCAGGCGATATTTGATCTGCTGCTGGAAGAGGGGGTGGTACGTAGTGGGCGCTGAGCTTCCTCACTCCGGCCAGGGGGAAAACCAGCGCCAGCCCGGTCCCCTCTCCCCTTTGGGCAGAAGGGTAAAATTAGCGCCAGCCTGGTCCCCTCTCCCCTATGGGGAGAGGGTGAGGGGAAAGGGCCGGGATGAGGGTTAAAAAGAGGGAAGATCACCCATACTGCCGTTCAATATCGGGAACGCCGACCGGATAAAGCTCGCTATTATCGCCACCGCCCAGATTCTTCAACAGGGTATCGCTGTACCACTCCAGGAAATTAATCACCCCAAACTCATAGGGTTCTGAATAGGGACCGGGCTGATAGCCAATGGAGTTAATGCCGCGCTGATTCTCTTCCCCCAGAATTCTGTCCTGATCGTTGGTGGCATCCCACACCTGGCGCAGACGCTCCGGATCGTAATCCACGCCCGGCACGGCATCCTTGTGCACAAACCATTTGGTGGTGACCAGCGACTCCTGAGCCGAAATGGGCAGCACCCGGAACACAATAAAGTGATCGCTCTGCATATGGTTCCAGGAGTTGGGCAGGTGCAGAATGCGCATCGAGCCCAACTGATGGTTTTTAATACGTCCCAGCAGCTTAGTGCAGCCTTCGCTACCGTCGATGGTCATCACGCTGGCGCCTGGCTTTAGCGGCATACGCACGATGCGATTGCGTTGACCGAAGCTTCTGTGAAGGTGCGGGATCCCTTCCTGATCCCACTGAGCCGCCTGCTGATTGTAGTAGTCGATAAACTCCGGCGTAGCGCGCGGATCGTTGGTGTCGTCCCACTCCAGCAGGGTATTCAGTAGCTCCGGATGGCTGCCCGCGCAGTGGTAACATTCGCGGTTATTTTCCAGCACCAGCTTCCAGTTGGCCTTTTCATACATCTCGGATTCCGCCGCCAGCTTGGTGTTTTCCACATCATACGGCTCCATGTACTCCTCAAGCGTCGCCAGGAAGTTATCGAAGTCGGACTCTGGCGGCTGTTCGGCGATGCAGACGAAGATAAACCCGCCGCCGGTCCGGCAGTGCGCGGGTTTCAGACCGTGCAGGCTTTTGTCGAAATCTCCACCCATATTGGTGCCCGCGAACAGCAGATTGCCTTTCAGATCGTAGGTCCACTGGTGATAGGGACATACCAGATTCGCCACCTTGCCGCGCTGCTGTTGGCACAGTCGTGAACCCCGGTGACGACAGGTATTATGGAAAGCGTTGACCGCGCCGTCGGCGTCGCGCACCACCAGCACCGGATTCTGGCCGATCTCAAGGGTAAAATAGTCGCCCTTTTTCGGGATCTCGCTGGTCATGCCAACGAACAGCCACTCCTTCTGAAAGACCTCTTCCATATCAATACGAAACATCGTCGGGTCGTTATACAGCGGCTGTGGCAGCGAATAGTTTGGCTGGCGCCGCTTGAGCAAGTCAGTCATCTGGTCGCGAGCATCGATAATGCTGGCGCAGGTGATATTCAGCAGATCGTTATGACTCATGGTGGTGCTCTTCTCATTCAGATCAAAGTGTCGCGCCCGCGCGCGGGCACATCCCGATAGCTGGCTCCCATTACAGACAGGGGTCACTGTCAGACAAGATGCTGCACCCGGTTGTGAATGAGGAATGTTCTGGCAGCGACATCGATCCCCTCCGTTAGAGACGCAGGGAGGAACGCATTGTTGCCCGGTGGTTTTTTCAGACATCCCGATGTCGTGAATAAACAAATGGCGAAGCGAAGTTGAACTGAAAATTCAGCCTGTATCCGGCCGCGCCAAACCGTCGCGAGCTATCCATCGACCCTGGCCCACAGGAAGCATTCCGTATGACCAACCAGACTATTTCGGTAGTAAATACCGGCGCTTTTGAGCCCGTAACCACTCAGACCTGGAGCAACGGTCGTCATGCTGTGCGTTGCGTCAAGGTGATTCAGGAAACCTGGGATGTGAAAACCTGGTGCTTTATGGCCGAACAACCGGTGATGTTCTTCTTTAAGCCGGGCCAGTTCGTCACCCTGGAGCTGGAGATCGACGGCGAACAGGTGTTTCGCTCCTACACCATCTCCAGTTCGCCGTCGGTGCCGTACAGCTTTTCGATTACGGTGAAGCGGGTGCCGGGGGGCAGGGTATCTAACTGGCTGCATGACAATATGAGCGAAGGGATGGAGCTGGCGGTGCACGGGCCGGTTGGCCAGTTCAACTGTATCGACTACCCCAGCGACAGGGTGCTGTTTCTTTCCGGTGGAGTGGGGATCACCCCGGTGATGTCGATGGCGCGCTGGTATTTCGACACCAACGCCGATGTCGATATGGTGTTCGTTCACAGCGCCCGCACGCCGCGCGACATTATTTTCCAGCGCGATCTGGAAAACATGGCCGCACGTATCGCCAACTTTAAGCTGAACCTGGTGTGTGAACGCTACGAATCCGGCCAGAACTGGGGCGGTTATCGCGGCTTCTTTAATCGCCCGATGCTTGAAATGATGGCTCCGGATTTCATGGAGCGCGAAGTTTACTGCTGCGGCCCCACGCCCTATATGAACGCCGTGCGTAATATGTTGCGGGAAGCCGGATTCGATATGGCGCGCTACCATGAAGAGTCGTTCGGGGCAACGCCGGAGCCGGTGAAGGAGCAGGCGCAGCAGGATGCCGAACAGGCGGCCGAAGTGGCCGAAGCGATACCGCGTTCCGACCTGCTCCAGGTCTTCTTCGCCAGCACCGGTAAGAGCGTACAGATAGCGCCTGGCGAAACCGTGCATGCCGCCGCTGCCAAGCTGGGCCTGCATATCCCCAAAGCCTGCGGGATGGGCATCTGCGGTACCTGTAAGGTGAAGCGGCTGGAAGGGGAGGTCGAAATGGCCCATAACGGCGGTATTACCGACGAGGATGTCGAAGAGGGGTATATCCTCTCCTGCTGTAGCGTACCGACCGGGGATGTGGTGGTGGAGTATTAAGGTGAAAAAGGAGGGGCTGGCCCCCTCCTGTCGCGCCCGGCTATTGTCCGGAAAACTCAGGCGTGCTTGCCGTGGAACTTCAGTATTTCTGCGGCAATAAAGTCTGGTTTTTCTTCCGCGATCCAGTGTCCGCATTCCGGTATTACGCCCCCTTCAACGTGGTGAGCAACTTGCTGCATACTGCGAAAGCTGATCTCGCCCATACAGTGCGAGCCGCCCCATGCCATCACCGGAATGTCGAGTTTATGGGCCGCCAGCTCACGACTCTGGCGGGCAGATTCCGGGAAAGCCTTATAAAATTCAAAGCCTGCGCGCAGACCACCCGACGCCGAATAGCATCTTACAAACTCATCAATGTCTGATTCGGTAACCGCCAGCGGATTGTAAGCATAGGTTTTGAAAAAGTAGCTCAGATATTCACGCTCGCGCCCGGTAACCAGCAGCTGCGCCAGGTCTGGGGCCTGGTGAAAGCCAAAGTGCCAGTACTCTTTCTCTGCGTCATCCTCGCTTTCAATGCCCAGAATTTTGCTTTCCAGGAATACGAGGCTTTTGACTTCCTGCCGGTAGTTCGCGGCATAAGCGTAGGCGACGCGTGCGCCGTTATCGTGGGCGACAAGGCGGATTTTCTGAAAGCCAAGATGGGCAACCAGCGCGTGCAGATCGTCGGCCACCGTATTGCTATCGTACCCCGTATCAGGCTTATCTGAATCCCCTGAGCCGCGCATATCGACAGCGATAACTTCATGGCCTCCGGCTATCAGCCGGGGAATCACCCGATGCCATTCGTACCAGGTCTGCGGCCAGCCGTGAACCAGCAGCACCGGCTCACCTGCGCCGCCGCGCACGTAGTGCAGCCTTACGCCGTTAACAACGGCAATTTCATGTTTGAGTTCGGTCATCGCTTCTCTCCATAGTGAATGTCATTTTTATTTTGTAGTGATCAATACATTAATGTCAATAATAGATGAGCAGCGGTTGATGCCGTTACCTGGGATGGTCAGAAGAATTGTGTAATAATCAATACATATTCATAAGCTATCTATTCGCTGGGGGAATTCATATGGCACGGGGGAGACCACGTACGTTTGACAGGGAAGCCGCTGTTGAGCAGGCGATGCTGATTTTCTGGGCCAAAGGGTTTACCAACACCTCACTGAGCGATCTGACATCGGCGCTAAAGATTAATCCACCCAGCTTCTACGCCGCTTTTGGCTCCAAAGAGGCGCTGTATCTGGATGTTCTGGAGCGCTACAGCCTGGAAATCGGTGAAAAATTATGGGGCGAGCTGCTGCGTGACGGGCCCGCATACCATGCAGTCGAAAACTTACTGTTAAATACGGCGCGCTATCTGACCAGAGAAAAATCGCCTAAAGGATGCCTGCTTTCGCTGTCGGGGATGGAAGGCGGTTTATCAGAGAGTTTGAGCAATGAACTTATGCACCGTCGCCATGCAATGTTGATCCGGCTGGAAAACTGCCTGTTGGCTGCCCGGGGAAAAAACGAAATTTCAGCGCGTGCGGACTGCGAGGCCGCTGCCCGGTTTTACTTTACGCTTCAGCAGGGGATGGTCACCCGGGCCCGGGATGGTGAAACGACAGACGAGCTGGAAACTACGGCTAAATCGGCAATGCGGCTCTGGCCTGTGCTGTTACAGGATGGGTAAGGGTGAAAAAAATGGAGGGATTACCCCTCCATTAAGCACGTGAATGCAATCTGTTATTTGCTAATAAAATCCAGAATATCGGCGTTAATGACGTCGGCCTGGCTGGTATGCATACCGTGAGGATAGCCCGGATATACTTTCAGCGTGCTGTTGACCAGCAGTTTGTCCTGAAGCAGCGCGGCGTTTTGATAGGGAACCACTTGATCGTCATCTCCCTGAATGACCAGCGTTGGAACGGTAATGGCTTTGAGATCCTCAGTTTGATCGGTTTCTGAGAACGCCTTAATGCCTTCGTAATGGGCTTTGGCGCTGCCCATCATGCCCTGACGCCACCAGTTCTGAATAATCCCCTGGGAGACTTCCGCGCCGGAACGGTTGTAGCCATAGAAAGGACCGGAAGCGACATCCAGATAAAACTGGGTGCGGTTAGCGGCAAGCGCCGAGCGGAAACCGTCGAACACCTCAATGGGCGTGCCACCCGGGTTGTCGGGTGTTTTCACCATCAGCGGCGGCACTGAGCTAACCAGCACCGCTTTCGCCACCCGGTTCTGGGGCTGACCGTATTTGGCCACATAGCGCGCCACCTCGCCGCCGCCGGTGGAGTGACCCACGTGGATAGCATTCTTCAGATCGAGATGTTCAGCAACGGCCGAGGCATCGGCCGCGTAGTGGTCCATATCATGCCCTTCGCTGACCTGATCGGAACGGCCATGCCCGCGCCGATCGAGTGCGATAACGCGGTAGCCTTTAGCCAGGAAAAATAGCATCTGAGCATCCCAGTCATCGGCGCTCAGTGGCCAACCATGATGAAAAACAATTGGTTGTGCGTCTTTTGAACCCCAGTCTTTAAAGAAAATGTTAACACCGTCTTTTGTAGTTACGAATGGCATGGACTGGTCTCCTGCATGTAATGAGACGAAACGTTTTTGACAACCAACGGGCCCGGCACCTGCGATAGCAGAGCGTCGAAGCCCCCTGTTCCGGCATCTGAAGAGGCATTGTTGCCTCGTTTCAGGTGGAACCCACTATCAGTGTAGAAGGAATTTTCACGTTATGGGTGTGGGTATTTCGGGCGGGAAGAGGCCTGACTTCCGGGTGAGTCAGGCCGTGACACGAACTGATGTACAAGCTCTTGTGGCGCTTTATGTTTCCTCTTGCAGTGCCTGATGAAGCATCAGTTTAGCTCCCCAGGTCGTCAGTTCGACAATCTCTTCCTGTTCCAGGCCGAAAGTATCCTTGAGTACCGTCAATGCTTCAGTGCCATACAAAACCGACATCAGCATGATCAGTTTCTGCACCTTTTCTGGCGGGAGTTGCGATTCAAGGGGAGCCAGCGCTTCCGCGAGCGCTTCACGACGGTTGCTCTTTTTAAGAAAACTTTCTCCTTCATGAGATCCTTCTTCCTGGCGGGTTTGCCAGCGGTGTTGCGCTATCCGCATGGCATCGCGCATCAGCGCTTCATGGGAGAAAAGCTCTCCGTATCCCCAGCTTAGCAACCTGGCGATATTCTCTTCGGGATCGGCTGTCATCTTCGGTTTTTCAAAGGCACCAATAACCCTTTTTACAACGTACTCCACGAACTCGCTATGGGTGGAGAAGTAACTCCTGAGCGTGACTTTCGCGTACTCCGCCTCGCGGGTGATCTCTTCCGGTGACGGAAATTTATTTTCCTGATACAGCTTCAGGGCTGCATGAGTGAGTCGCTCAAGGGTTCTGCGACGTACCGGAGACAGGTTATCTTCATCAAAAAGCTGCATTTTTTGTCTCGCTTCAAGGAAAAATATCATGTGAGATAAAAATATCTTGAAGGTTATAAAATATTATCCTAGCTTTATATTGCACGAGATCAATTAATCTTTCACCCCCACCACGGAGTGAGCGGTATGGCCAGGTATGTGTATGTCATTGGTACCGCAGACACCAAGCTGGAAGAGCTGGTCTGGCTGAAGTCCTGTCTGCATGCGGCTGGCGTGGATTCCCGTATTATTGATGTGTCTACCGGAACCCCCGCAGAGTTAAGTGAAAACAGCAAGATAGATATTCCGGCAACGCAAGTTGCGGAATATCACCCGGAAGGTAGCGCGGCGGTTTTCTGCAATGAGCGCGGCCGGGCGGTGACGGCCATGTCGGTGGCTCTCTCCCGTTTTCTGCGCAGTCAGTCTGAGGATATTTCGGGGTTGCTCGGCATAGGCGGCTCTGGCGGTACTGCACTGATATCACCCGCCATGAAGGCGATGCCGATTGGCATGCCCAAACTGATGGTATCGACAATGGCTTCCGGTAATGTCAGCGAGTATGTCGGTGGTATGGATATCGCCATGCTGTATACCGTTACCGATCTCAGTGGTCTCAATTATCTTTCCCGTTCCATTCTTTCCAATGCCGCCAACATGATTGCCGGCGCGGTTAATCACGTTATTGCACCTAATCGGGCACAAAAGCCGGTACTCGGGCTGACTATGTTTGGTGTGACCACGCCCGGAATCAACCAACTGGTCGCCAGGCTGAATCATCACTATGACCCGCTGGTATTCCATGCAACGGGCAACGGCGGTACTTCGATGGAACGGCTGGTTGAAAATGGCGAGATCGTTGGCGTGCTGGATATTACGCTGACTGAGATCGCGGACCTGCTGTTTGGCGGCGTTCTGGCGTGCCCGGAAACGCGGCTGGACTGTATCGCTCAGACTGAAGTGCCGTGGGTGGGCAGTACCGGTGCACTGGATATGGTCAATTTCGGTGAACCAGGCAGCATACCTGAGCGTTATGCTCAGCGGCAGTTTGTCGAACATAACGCTCAGGTGACGCTAATGCGCACCACACCAGAGGAAAACTACCAGCTCGGGAAGTGGATTGGTCGCAAGCTCAATCTGTGTAACGGACCGGTAAGTTTTATTATTCCAGAAGGTGGATTTTCCGCGCTTGATGCTCCAGGCCAGCCATTCTTTGATCCTAAGGCAAGGCAGGCTTTTGCCGAAGGGTTAGAGTCGGTTGTGCTACAGACGAGCCAGCGGCGAATTATAAAAACACCTCACCATATTAACGCACCTGAATTTGCAGCTCTTGTGATTGAAGAGCTCAATATCGTCATGCAACACCAGGGAAACTGCCCACCACCCGGTTTGGGGGAACACTAATGCAAAACTATAAAATACTTGTCGAAAGTCTGAAGCAAAAAGTCGCCCGTAATGAACCTGTTATTGGCGCTGGTGCCGGCACCGGCCTCTCTGCACGTAGCGAAGAGGCAGGCGGAGTGGATCTGATTGTGATTTATAACTCAGGTCGATTCCGCATGGCGGGCCGCGGTTCGTTGGCCGGGCTGATGCCGTACGGTAATGCCAACCAGATAGTGCGCGAGATGGGAAACGAGGTACTGCCTGTCGTTAAAAAAACGCCGGTGCTGGCCGGTGTGTGCGGTACCGATCCATTCTGCAATCTCTCGCCGTTCCTTGATGAACTAAAAACTCAGGGATTCGCGGGCGTGCAGAACTTCCCGACCGTTGGCCTTATCGACGGTAACTTCCGCAAGAACCTGGAAGAGACGGGCATGGGCTATGCCCTGGAGGTGGATATGATCCGCCTGGCGCATGAGAAGGGAATGCTGACAACGCCTTACGTTTTTAACCCGGAAGATGCCGTGGCGATGACTCAGGCAGGGGCGGACGTGATTGTCGTGCATATGGGGTTAACGACCGGCGGCGATATTGGCGCTGAAACGGCGCATGACCTTGAGTCCTGTATACCTGTTATCAATGACTGCGCCCAGGCAGCGAAAGCGGTGAGAGACGATGTGATAGTGCTGTGCCACGGGGGACCTATCGCTGAGCCTGAAGATGCCGCGTATATTCTGGCTCATTGCCCGGATTGTCATGGATTCTACGGAGCCAGCTCAATGGAGCGTCTGCCGACTGAAAAAGCGATTAAAAATACTGTTGAAGTCTTTAAGAAAATCAAACGTCATTAAGGCGTTAGCTAATGATTAAATAATAACAACAATATATCTGGCCGCGATATAAAATTAATAAAAGGCATTACCATGAATTAGTCTGCATGAACGAGGAGTTCAGGTGACTATTTCATGGTTTTTTTTATCTAAAATCGCAGTGGTGTTGGGCAGGTCTACGCGCAGCGGCGCTAAAAAACGGCTTAAAGATTGTGACAGCTAAAGCTCCGCCCTCCTCTTGTGTGAGCGTTTTTCAGCCAGAGGACTCTCTATGCCTTTGCAGATAAAAGACATTATAGATTCGCCAGCCCTTATTGAATCGCAACAGGTAGAGCTCAAACTGGTAATCGTCATAGATCCGGTACTCGCAGGTAAATTTGTGTGCTCAATGGCTGTATATTTTTCCGCGTAGGGCGGATACCCGAGGAGCACATGCGGTAGCAGGATGGCAAGCATTAAAATAAAAAGTACAGAACACGGCTTAGGCTCACCTCTCTGCCTATTTTGTCATACAGATAGAAGATACTTAACTATCGTGACTTACACCACTGGATAGATAAAGTGGAAAGTTAGCATGTTTTGACTAATCAATATATTTGATATGTGGTTAAGTACCTAAAGTAACTATCAAATTAAGGAAATTATCATGACGTTACGTGAGAAATTAGTTGGAGCCTGGGAGCTATTCTCTTATGTTGAAATCCCCACCAACGGTACCCCCCCGATTAAAAGATTAGGGGAATCCCCTAAAGGATTGATTATATATACGCCAGACGGGTATATGTCGGCACAATTAATGCTGCCTGGACGAATTAACTTTAAATCAGGAGACTGGTTTAATGCTACTTCAGAAGAGTATTGTCAGGAGGCGACCAGCTATATTGCCTACAGCGGCAAATTCTTTGTGAATGAACAGGAACAGACGTTACAACACAATATGTATGTCTCTCTGTTTCCTAACTGGACTGGTCAGACACAACCACGGGTAGTCGAGATACATGATGGTGTACTAAAACTGAGTTCAGCATCACCGATTATGTCAGGAGGTGTTGAGGTTATGTCATATCTTGAATGGCACAGGGCCACACCTAACTGAAATCCGTATGGCGAAGCAACAACCAACCGTAGCGCGGCCTGAATTACTGTGGGCAGAAAGGTCTTGCCCTTATGCCCTCAACGGTACCCCCGCAAGGATGTTGATGTGGGTAGAATTTGGTTGAAGCAATACTCTGGAAAGGGCTGATTCTGGCGGGGTGCAGAAACGAAAAACGGACCTCCGTGGAGGTCCGTTGATATGAATTTGGTGCCGGACCCGGAATCATATCCACGATTAACGTGCTGTTTGTTATTGATTTTATTGGTATTTTTTGTAAATAGCGCCCCCACGAAGGCCCCCATAAAAAATCGCTTTGGTTTTGTGAGGGTTATCACGAAAAATCGTTATTTGGCGAATGAGGCTTCGTTATGTGTGGAGTTAGCTCCACACATAACGGCGTGAAAAACATACTTATCTTGCCCGCAGGGTGTTAATCCGTCACCCCTGCATTGAGCTGTAAGTTGATATGTCGGGTTAGGCACTTTTGAGATAATATTTGACAGTGTCGATTATTATTTATTGAATTACATAAATATTTTAATCTTTTTTTGAGATATAGCCATGAGGCCGTTGAGATAACCGAACATCATGGCTCAATTCATTCCCTCAGAACCAGAGCTAAAGGTACTGCTCCAGAACTCTCTCCAGCTTATTCACCGCCGCCGCATACTTGGCCGGATTCTTATCCTTCAGCACCGCCAGGTTACGCGACTTCCAGCGAATCGCCGGTAGGTGTTGAATTTCAGGATAGCGATACAGCGACCAGTCAGGGGTATTTTGCTTATAGCTGAGCAAGAACTGGCGATCTCTGTCCGTAAGATGCGATTTCAGCGCTTGTGGCAGCAAAGTCGTTACTGATAAAAGGGATTCCAGCGATGTTTCCTGCTGTGTCATGCCTGAAAATTCCTGTGCGTACAGGGTAGCGATCCGCGCTGTATCCCAGTTTGGTGCCAGCAGCTCGGTAATGGGGCGGGGATGCCCTGCCAGATAGCAAAGAAAACCGTCAAAGATCTCGCGCGTCAGGCCCGGCTTTTCCAGCATATTCAGCACGTCAAACAGATCGCGCGGATGCTGGCGGTCAAGCGCGGCGCAGATTTTACCGCCGTAAAGATCCGCCAGCGAGACGACATTCATGGTGGTGAAGCCATATTCCATTTCCACCTGTTCACATACCGGCATTTCTGTTGGTGGTAATAGTAGTCCACGCCAGACCGGACTAACCTCAATCTTTATCTTCGCGTCAGCGGTGTTAACGATGATGCGCTTTTCATCCGCTTTATTCTCCTGCCGGATAGCCGTGATCCCCGGTCTGCCGTTCAGCGATTCAGTAATACGCATCAAGGCGTCATTGATGACCGCCAGATCGGTATCGCGATAAGTAACGGTTTTATACGTCAGATCGATATCCACCGACAGGCGAGGGAAATCTTGCACAAACAAGTTGATTGCCGTGCCGCCTTTCAGGGCGAAACAGGACTCCTTCGCCACATGTGGCAGGGCAGTAATTAATAGCCTGACCTGTCGGGCATAAATATCACGCAGATCCATCTTCGACTCCTTCCGGTTTAAATGCGCGGGGAACGGTGATTTGATAATCCGGCTCCAGCCAACCGCCGGGAACGATTTGCCGTTTTCCCGAGCCGGTTTCTATACCGCTTTGATCGAGGTACTGAAAGTAAGGATGCTCATTGCGTCGGGCAAGGTAGAGCATCACGCGGTTGGTTTTAACCGAATGACTGGCGCAGAGCAAAACCTGTAATTTTCGCGGGCTGAGAAGATTCATCCCCTGAAACAGGGCATCGGCATGTTCGAATGAGATCAACGAAGGAACGCCGCAGGCGATCTCATACGCGGCTAGTTCAGGAGCGCTGCCCGTTAACTGTCGACCATCGATATTGAGTTTCGTAGTCAATGACGTTACATCAACGGTGAGGCCCGACGTATACAGCGTGACGAACGTCGCGGATTGTTCAAAGGCGGCGAACCATCCCGGTAGTTTGACGTAAGCTGGAAGCGCGAGCCAGATCTGTTGTCTGCCCGGTTCGGTATAGTGGGCATGGCCTTGTAGCGCAAGGCTGGTCAGCCCCGCCACGCGAACCGGTTTTTCCCACTGTGTTTGCAGGCAGTAAATCGCATCCACCCAGTCTGGTTCTCGACCCGTCCGGCAGTAAACTCCGTGTGCGATCCGCCTGAGCCAGCCATTCTGGACATAAAGGTAAGAGAGCTTACGATCTATGCCGTTGCGGGTAAGCCATGACTGGAGCAACACCTGACCGGGGAGGGTGTTCTGCATCAGCCAGTTTAGATAGTTTGGCAAATGTCGCCTCTTGATGGACAATTTTTAAAATTATTAAACTAGTTTAGATTCATCAATGACACATAACAAGCTTGAGTTTGATTATTTTGTGATATGTCGCCTTTCAATCGGCATATCACAAAAAATAAAAAACTGAAATTACGACAGACAAGCAAACCCAAATGTATTCGGTCAGTTTAAGCGGAACGTGTAACATAGGCGTAAAGTTATCATGTAGACATAGTGAACTGATTTTGTTTAAATTTTAGACAAAGGACAATGATTTATGGCATATCAGGCAATTTTTACCGGCTGGGATGCGTTGACAATTGAAGATCTGGTGGTTGCTTACCGGAAAGCAAAAGCTGACTGTTTCTTTGAGAATACTTTTCCCACAGCAATCAAATTTGCTGAATATGAACAGGATCTTCTCGGCAATCTCAATAAACTTTTAGATAGTTTACAGAGTCATAACGGTTTTTGTTCTAATAGCGATTTTATTGGTGAATTTCGCCTGCTGCCAAAAAAATTATCGATTAAGAAAAGACCGGATATAGAGAAAAATGGGCATGTTCATTTTTCTAATCCTGTTCGAGCTGCCGATCATTTATTTGATAACTTCGAACTGACGCCTGAGTTTCGTATCATTGGCGATTTTCCAGTGAATACACATATTATTTCTGCTTTATGGATTAATATGGTAGGGCATCAATTTGATGCTGGTCTGAAAAATTGTTGCTATGGAGCTCGTATAAAACGTATTCGTAATGAAGAAATATTGAGCGATGAGCAGGATAAACCCTTTCATATTAGTGCAATTGGTTCATTCTCACCTTACTTTCATCCCTATCAGAAATGGCGTGGCGATGGTTTAAAGGCCATACGTGACGAATTAGACAAAGATCGTGATGTTATTGCAGCCTCATTAGATTTAAAGGGTTATTATCATTTTATTGATCCGCTGGCGATAATTTCTGAAGATCTCCATGTTGCGTTGAGTGTAAAACTCACTAATGAAGAAAAAGAATTCAATCTACAGTTAGCGAAATTATTAAAGCGTTGGTCTGATGGCGCATCAGAATTCGGAAAACAGATTGCAAATAAAAAAGTGGTAATAACTGGTGGTCTGGTAATTGGTCTAACGGCTAGCCGAATCATATCGAATATTTTATTGCATCGCTGGGATCAACTAATTCTTGAGAAGCTATCTCCGGTTCACTACGGACGTTATGTCGATGATATGTTTCTGGTGATACGAGATACTGGAGCAATTACCAATAATCGTGAATTTATGGCGTTATTGCAGGAACGGCTTGGTAAAGACTGTATTAAACCTGTGCCAGATAAAGAGCAGGTATGGCAAATAGAGCAAGGTGAGAAGTTTCAGGCTAAGACAACCATTCAACTTCAGTCTGATAAGCAAAAGCTTTTTATTCTTCAGGGAGGAGCCGGGATTGACCTCTTGGACAGCATCGAAAAAGAGATCTATGAACTTTCCAGTGAACACCGACTGATGCCGTCGCCGGATCAACTGGAAGATTCTACTGCCGCGAAAGTTCTTTCTGCTGCCGGTAGCGTAGGTGAAAATGCTGATACGTTGCGTCGGGCGGATGGATTAACTATCCGCCGCTTAGGATGGTCTCTGCAATTGCGTCATGTTGAAACCTTGGCGCGAGATCTGCCTCCCGGTGAATGGAAAGAACAACGAGAAGAGTTTTATCAGTTTGCATACAACCATATTCTCCGGGCGGATAACTTGTTTGCACATTTCAGCTATTTGCCCAGATTACTTGGTTTTGCTATCAGTATGAACGAATGGCAGCATGTCGAAAAAATCGTACTTAAAGCCTACCATTCAGTAGATAGACTGGCTTCAGTTATCAAATCAGGTGAAAAAATAACGATCAATGGTTGTGAAACCAAAGCAATAAAGAATCTCTGGCATTCCACAAAAGGTACCCTGACTTGGTTATTTGTTGATGCGGCAACCCGTTTTTATTCTCCTGATAAATTATTTCTTGGTCAGCGCTCTAAAAAAGAAAAGCATTTATCAGGTATCTTTCTTTCTCAGATGATCGACAGCCTTGTACAATTTAAAGAATTAACTAATTTACGATTTGATTTTGCTGATTTTAATAAAAAGGCGCAGTCAGTTGCACTGGCGGATCTAGCGAAAGAGCCTTATAAGAAAATCTTACAAAGCCAGTCAGCAGGAAAACTCGTAGGCCAGCGTGATGGTAAGAAGGAAAGTAAAATTCTGAAATCAATAAATGCTGCATCGCTGATTGATATCGACATTCTTAAAGCGTTTCTGAAGTCAACCAGAAACACTCGTCTTGAAAAAGTGGAAAAAGGGGATCGCAAGAATGAGAGCTACTTGCCGTATGTTTTCCCAACGCGACCTTTAACGCCTGCTGAAATATCCGAACTGGCGCCTGAATGTGTCGGGTTACCCACCGCAGATGGTAAAATGCTGGATGATCGGCCTTCCGTTATCTGGGCTAAATATACACAAGCATTGCGTGGAGTGTGGATAAAGCCAACGTTGCTTGCAACAGAACAGGATATGGAAGATGCAACGACAACGTCACGAACACGGAAATTTCTCCACATTGGCACTGATAAAAAACGTAAAATTGTTGTGGCATTAACCAATATCAGAACCGATGAAGATGATTGGGCAAAAATGGCTTGTAATAAATCAGAACTATCACGCAGTCGATATCAGCGTATATCCGAATTGGTTAATGCAACGCTAAAATTATCACCTAAACCTGATTATGTTTTATTCCCCGAACTTTCTGTGCCGCTACGCTGGGTTAATAGCATTGCTGAGCGATTAAGTTCGGCTGGCATCAGTCTGATTGCCGGTACGGAATATCGCCATATTAATGATCATCAGCTACTTAGTGAGGCTGTACTCGTCCTGTCAGATAACCGATTGGGATATCCTGCATCGGTGAAAATATGGCAACCTAAGCTGGAACCTGCTGTCGGGGAAGATGAAGCATTACATTCAATGTATGGTAAATCGTGGGCATTTTCGACGCTCAGTGCGAAACAACGTAAGCCTGTTTATATTCATCATGGCGTTAATTTAGGCATAATGATTTGTTCTGAACTTCAGAATAGCAAGGCAAGAGTACGATTTCAGGGAGCTGTTGATGCCCTGATGGTACTAAGCTGGAATAAAGATCTTGAAACTTTTGCGTCGTTGATCGAATCAGCCGCACTTGATGTACACGCATACACTATTTTAGTGAATAACCGTAAATACGGTGACAGTCGTGTGCGTTCTCCGGCAAAAGAGTCTTTTATGCGTGATATTGCTCGTGTGAAGGGAGGAGATAATGATTTTGTCGTTGCGGCTACGCTGAACATTGATGCTTTAAGAGCTTTCCAGAGCAGGGCTAAGCGGTGGACTAAAGAAGGAGATAAATTCAAGCCATTACCTGAAGGATTCCGTTTGGCCAGAAATAGAAAAAAACTACCACCAAAATAATATTTAGTGGCTCAGGTTATTTTGGGAGAATGTAAGGGAAAATTCTTGCTGTTCACGACCCTTAGCGGTATCTTTGCCCGGCACCTGCAAATTCAGGTGCCGGGATTGGTCTCCCGAATATCATACCTGCGACATATGACGCGTTAGCGTCTTTTTTATGTCGCGCGTCCGGCTATACCTCTATGGTGGGCTGGGCGGGGGCACCGCAAGGTGCGCCGGTGTAGGTATGGCCGGTAAGACCAACTCCGTTCAGTTCACCACCCGGAAGATTGGTCTCTTCGGTGGTGGAATTTAAATTCACATACCGGAGGTTGCCTTATGGCTACTACCCCAATCCAGACACATCCGTTACTTGCCGTTCCCTTCAACGCCGCCACGGACTTTACCGTCCTTGTCAGCCACTGCGAAAACTTCGCCGAAACCCTGATTGAAAACGACGATCCCACGCTGAAAATGGCGCTCTGTGGCAGACTCAACGCCGCTCTGGCATTGCTCCAGCCCACGCTGTTAGACCCCGTCCCGCCCCATCTTGTTGAAAGCCTGACTGTCGATACCCTCCCGGCGAATTCCCCCGAGTTTGGGCCGGAATGCACTGAGCTTTGCAGCTACTGCCTCGCCCTGACGCAGACGCTGGCGGAGCAGGGATTTTCTTCTGAAAAGGAGAAACAGCTCAGTTATCTGCTGTATGACCTGATCAACCACTTCGCGGCGGAAATGAAAGCCCCGCGCTGGCTGCGCACCGCCGACGGCGTGAAGTTTATCGACGAGGTGGCGGCATGATGCAACCGGACTGGCATTCCGCCGACATTATCGCGGCGCTGAAAAAGCAGTGAATGTCACTGTCTGCCTTTTCCCGCAAATCAGGGCTGACATCCTCCACGCTGGCAAACGCGCTTACCCGTCGCTGGCCCAAAGGCGAAAGGCTGATCGCCGAAGCGTTGGGTATTGCGCCAGAACAAATCTGGCCTTCCCGCTACCGCAGATCTGAATATCACTAAAGCAAAACAGAATCTCTCGATCTTTTGTCTGTATTTGCGGGCGGAAGGTGGGGAGAAGGCAAGCAGAGTGTGGCAGTTTGCCATTTTTATCTGACAGTCCCTGAGTATTGAGGGTGGGGCTATTACAGGTAATCGAATCTGGATCCCAAAAACGCAAAAACCCAGCCTGGCGGCTGGGTTCTTTAATTTGTGGTGCCCGGACCCGGAATCGAACCAGGGACACGCGGATTTTCAATCCGCTGCTCTACCGACTGAGCTATCCGGGCAACGGGGCGCATTAAACCGTAAAGCGCTTGTGGCGTCAACGACTTTGTCATTGCTACGGCGCGTTTGACTGAATTATGTGCGCTATGGCGGGGCAACTGGTTGCGCGCCAGGCGAAAAGCTGTCACCATCGCGCCGTTTTGGTTCAGGGCTAACGCGGGACCGTATCATGAACCTGCCTACATTCTATTCTCTTTTCTTCGCGCACTGCGCCGTATCGCTCACTATGCGGTGAGGGGATCGCACGTATAGCGCAGGACAGCAGTAAAACCAGAGCCTCTCTGCTTTTACTGATGTCTGGCGGTCGGAGCTGAAACCCAGACCGAACTCTTCAGACAGCAGTGGGTACACGCCGCTCAGGCGCTGTGCCGCAGCACCCGTTTAGTCTTTGTCCGGGGGATCTGGATCTGTGAAACCGTTAAAAATCGCCGTCAGCCATGAGTTGCTGCCCCTTATTGCCAGCCAGCGCGAGATAGTCACGCTGGACAGTACCGACTTTACCGATGTGGCGGCGGTGGTGTTGAGCCTCAGCGATAGCCGCAGCGGCATTCTGGCGCTGCTTAAGCGTACCGGCTTCGGTATGCCGGTGTTTCTGTATAGCGATGCGCGGCAGACGCTGCTGGAAGGCATTACGGCGAACTTAAGCGGCGAGCAGGATTTTCCGGCGCTGGAGGCAGCGGCTTTGGCCTGGGAGCAGGCTTTGCTGCCGCCGTTTTTCGGTACTCTCAGCCAGTATGTGGCCATGGGCAACAGCACCTTCGCCTGCCCGGGCCATCAGCACGGTGAATTCTTTAAAAAACACCCGGCCGGTCGCCGTTTTTACGACTTCTTTGGCGATAACCTGTTTCGCGCCGATATGTGCAACGCCGACGTGCGGCTTGGGGATCTGCTGATTCATGAAGGTTCGGCCAAAGAGGCGCAGAAAAACGCGGCCCGGGTGTTTAACGCCAGTAAAACCTGGTTTGTGCTGAATGGCACCTCGGCGGCCAATAAGGTGGTGACCAATGCGCTGCTGACCCAGGGCGATCTGGTTTTGTTCGATCGTAACAACCATAAGTCCAATCATCATGGCGCGCTGTTACAGGCCGGAGCTACGCCTGTCTATCTGGAAGCGGCGCGTAACCCCTTTGGGTTTATCGGCGGCATTGATTCCCACTGCTTCGATGAAGGCTGGATACGGGAGCGGATCCGCGAAGTGGCGCCGGAGCGCGCCGATACGCCGCGGCCATTCCGGCTGGCGGTGATCCAACTGGGCACTTATGACGGCACTCTGTATAACGCCCGCAAGGTGGTGGAGAGCATTGGGCCACTGTGCGACTACATTCTGTTCGACTCCGCCTGGGTGGGCTATGAGCAGTTTATTCCACTGGTCTCTGACTGCTCGCCGCTACTGCTGGATCTTAATGAAAACGACCCCGGCATTTTCGTGACCCAGTCGGTGCACAAGCAGCAGGCGGGTTTCTCCCAGACCTCGCAAATCCACAAAAAAGACGATCATATCCGCGGTCAGGCGCGTTTTTGCCCCTACAAGCGCATGAACAACGCCTTCATGATGCACGCCTCTACCAGTCCGTTTTATCCGCTGTTTGCGGCGCTGGACGTCAACGCCCGCATCCACGACGGGGAGGGCGGGCGTCAGCTATGGGCGCAGTGCGTTACCCTGGGCATCGAAATCCGTAAGCAGATCCTGGCGAGCTGCCGGATGGTTCGCCCCTTTGTGCCAGATGTGGTGGAAGGGCGCCCCTGGCAGGACTATCCGACTGAGCAAATTGCCCGGGAGCGCCGCTTTTTCAGTTTTGAGCCGGATGCAGGCTGGCACGGCTTTAGCGGCTACGGACGCGATGAATATCGGGTGGATCCCTGCAAGCTGCTGCTGACCACGCCGGGCATCGACGCCGCCAGCGGTGAGTATCAGGAGTTCGGCGTACCGGCAGCGATCCTTGCCCACTACCTGCGGGAAAACGGCATCGTGCCGGAAAAAGCGGATCTCAACTCGATCCTGTTCCTGCTGACCCCCGCGGAAAGCCCGGAAAAGATGGCGCGGCTGGTGGCGGCGCTGGTACGCTTCGAACAACTGCTGGAGCAGGATGCGGCGTTTCAGGATGTGCTACCGAGTCTGTGGCAGAAGTATCCGCAGCGCTATCGCGGCTACGGCCTGCGCCAGCTATGCCAGGAGATGCATCAGCTCTACGTGCGCCACGACATTAAATCGCTGCAAAAGGCGATGTTCCGTCTGGAAAGCCTGCCGCAGGTCGAACTGGGCGCGAAGCAGGCTCACGATGAATTTATTCGCGGTAATGCCGAACTGGTGGCGCTCTGCGAGGCCCAGGGCCGGGTTGCGGTCGAAGGGGCGCTGCCTTATCCGCCAGGGGTGCTGTGCGTGGTACCGGGGGAAGTGTGGGGCGGTGCCGCGCAGCGCTATTTCCTGGCGCTGGAGGATGTTCTGAACCAGCTTCCGGGCTTTGCGCCGGAGCTACAGGGCGTTTACCCGCAGTGCGATGACGCCGGTGTAACCCGGCTGTACGGCTATGTGCTGAAAGGCTGAAACTGACGCCCCCGGTTGCGGGGGCGTCGGATAGTTTAGCCTCCCCGCAGGTAGCTCTTCTGGGCGGTATTCACCTTGTAGAGATAGCGGCGCGACTCCGCCGACGGGTGGCGGTTGGTCAGGGTTTCATAGACATCACCCGGATCCATACTGTTGATGATGCTAAAGGCCCGGGTTTTATCGCTGTTAAACACCCTCAGTACGCTGCCTGCGCCGCCGTTATAGGCGGTAATCACCGCATAGCGACGCGAAGTGGGGTTATCGATACCGGAAAGATACACGTTGCCCAGCATCGCCAGGTAGGCGGTACCCGTGTCGATATTGCTGGCCGGATCGAGCAGATAGCTGCGGCTGGGTTTACCCCACTTGCCTCGTGCGCGAAACACATCCAGTCCGGCGGTATGCTGCACCACCTGCATCAGCCCCAGGGCATCGGAACGGCTCACCGCATAGGGGTTAAAGCTCGATTCGGTCTGCATAATCGCCAGAATCAGCGACTCTTCCACGCCGTACTTGCGCGAAGCCTCGCGTACCATGCCCAGATATTTATGGGCGCGTTTATCCAGGTGGTTCGGCACCAGGTTAATGGTCACGCTGTAGATAATCCGCAGGCCGTTGCTGCTTCGGCGCTGCTGGAGCTTATTGTTCAGCAACCAGTCGGCGAAGCGATCGGCGCGCCACTGCCAGCGAATGGCTTCGCCGGTGTTATCCACCACCTGACCATAGAGGAATGGCTCTTTGGATATGTTGATGTCATCGGCGTCGGAATAGAGATCGACCGTGCCGGGATCGTCGCCCATCAGCAGGGTGGTGACAATAGCCTGCTTCAGGCGCGCCGCAGGCTCGGTCCCGGCGATAGTTTCAACGGTTATGGTCCCTTCATCAAAGTTGATGTGGCTGCGGGTCATAAAGCCGTCGGTATACTTCACGTAATCTTTGGGGCCGGCGATCAACACTTCGTCGAAGCCCCAGATATTTTCAATGTTATGGGCAAACTGGCCCATCAGAATGTCGAAACCGTTCGTATCCTTGGCGGGGGGCAGTGGTTCCCTGGGCTTATTACCAGAGCAGGAGACCAGCAGCGGCGCCACCAGGGCCAGCGCTAAGAGTTTTTTCATTGTTCCGGGAGTGCTGTTGTTAGTGTGCTAAAGGGCCGTAGCCCTCACTTATTTCTCGGGCGGCGTGTAGCCTTCAATGTGTACGTCTTTGCCCTCGAACAGGAAGTTCACCATCTCCTGTTCCAGTTGCTTGCGGTGTTCCGGATTCATCATGTTGAGTTTTTTCTCGTTAATCAGCATGGTCTGCTTCTTCTGCCATTCGGCCCAGGCTTCTTTTGAGATCTCGTTGTAGATCCGCTTGCCCAGCTCGCCAGGGTAGAGCTGGAAGTCCTGGCCTTCGGCATCGCGCTTCAGGTAAGTGCAGTAAATTGTGCGACTCATCATTAATCCTCTTTAAACAGCGCGAGCGGCATCGACCGGATCGCGGTGTAATTGCTGTAACAGACGCTCCACGGGAGCTGCCAGACCCACGCCCGGCGGCTGCGCTAAGTTATACCAAAGAGCCGCTCCCTCATCCATGCAGGCCGCCATCGAGGACACGGAAAGCCACATTGGCACGATGTCCAGATGAAAGTGGCTGAAGGTATGGCGAAAGGCGGTAAGCTGCGTCAGACCGCCATCGGCAATGCCGTGGCGGGCCAGCCAGGCGCGCAGGCCAGCTTCATCTTCGAATTGCGGGAAGCAGTATAGTCCACCCCACAGGCCGCTTGGCGGGCGCTGGTTCAGAAAAACCTCATCGCCGTGCTGCATCAGCAGGAAGTAACCGGTACGCTCCGGGATCGTCTGTTTCGGTTTTTTGCCCGGGTAGCTGCTCTGGGTGCCGTTGGCGAACGCCACGCAGCCGCTATTCAGCGGGCAGATATCGCATTTGGGGCGCGATCGGGTACAGACCATGGCGCCCAGGTCCATCATCGCCTGATTAAAGCGTTCCACGCCGCTGGCGGGGGTAACCTCATCGCTAATCTGCCACAGCCGGTTTTCCACCTCTTTCTTTCCGGGCCAGCCGCTTACGGCATAGCAGCGCGCCAGTACGCGCTTTACGTTTCCGTCGAGAATGGGGTAACGCTTGCCGAGCGACAGGGAAAGAATGGCCCCTGCGGTGGAACGACCTACGCCAGGCAGCGCATTGATGTCATCGAAGTTTTCCGGAAAGTGCCCGCCATGGCGCTCCAATACCTGCTGTGCTGCCTTATGCAGGTTGCGGGCCCGGGCGTAGTAGCCCAACCCCGTCCACAGATGCAGCACGTCGTCCAGCGGCGCCTGGGCCAGGGCGGTTACCGTCGGGAATCGCGCCATAAAGCGTTCGAAATAGGGGATCACCGTAGCGACCTGGGTCTGCTGAAGCATCACTTCAGAGAGCCAGACCTTATAAGGCGTTTTTTCCTGCTGCCAGGGCAGGGTTTTACGGCCAAATTTGTCATACCAGTCGAGTACCCGGCGTGAAAATTGAAGGGCTTGCATGTTTTTTTACGGCATCCCACATTGAATTACCTGGAGGCTGATTCCAGCACAGAGCGATAAGCCCTGTAAACCGGAAGTTTCCGGTGCTTGCATCCGGGTATTAACTTTGGATAATGCCCGCTTGCTTTCATTCTCAACAACAGCCAGGTTTTCACCATGAATAATGACGTCGTCTCACCGGAATTTGACGAAAGCGGCCGCGCCATGCGCCGTATTCGCAGCTTTGTTCGCCGCCAGGGGCGTCTGACCAAAGCACAACAGCATGCGCTGGATCACTACTGGCCGGAGATGGGCGTTGAGTTTTGCGCCGAACCTCTGGACCTGGGCGCGCTGTTCGGTAACGACGGCCCGGTCACGCTGGAAATTGGCTTCGGAATGGGCGCTTCGCTGGTAGCGATGGCCGAGGCCCGGCCTGAGCAGAACTTCTTAGGTATTGAGGTGCACTCGCCAGGCGTGGGTGCCTGCCTGAGCTCGGCCCACGAAGCCGGGGTGAAGAACCTGCGCGTGATGTGTCATGATGCGGTGGAAGTGCTGGAAACCATGATCCCGGACAACAGCCTGAACATGGTGCAACTCTTTTTCCCTGACCCGTGGCACAAAGCACGTCATAATAAACGCCGTATCGTTCAGGTCCCCTTCGCCGAAATGGTAAAACGCAAGCTGAAACTGGGCGGCGTTTTCCATATGGCGACCGACTGGGAAGCCTACGCAGAGCATATGCTGGAAGTCATGACCAGCATCGAAGGCTACCGCAATCAGTCGACGACTGGCGATTATGTGCCGCGCCCGGAGACGCGCCCGGTAACCAAGTTTGAACAGCGTGGTCATCGTCTTGGCCACGGAGTATGGGACTTAATGTTCGAGAGGGTGAAATAATGGCGAAGAATCGTAGCCGTCGTCTGCGTAAGAAATTGCATATCGAAGAGTTTCAGGAGCTGGGCTTTTCCGTTGCCTGGCGCTTCCCGGAAGGCACTTCTGAACAGGCCGTCGATCGGGCCGTGGATGACTTCATTAATGAGGTCATCGAGCCGAATGGTCTGGCTTATGATGGCAGCGGCTATCTGGCCTGGGAAGGGCTTATCTGCACCCAGCAGATCGGCAAGTGTACCGAAGGGCATCGCACCCTGGTCCGCCAGTGGCTGGAAGCGCGCAAGCTCGAAGAGGTGCGCCTGAGCGACCTGTTCGATGTCTGGTGGGACTAATCTAATCCGTTGCGGGTCGGCGTAAGTCGGCCCGCCTGCTTTACAGGAGAAAGGAATGGCGATAATTCGTAAAGCGCTGATGGCAGTGCTGCTGGTTACAGCCGCCCATGCCCAGGCGGAATACAAATGCGGCGTTCAGCCTAAGGACGATGTGGTAATCAAACCGCAGACGGTGCAGGTAGTGGGCGAGAATGGTGACCTGACCATCGCGCCGGACGGCGCCGTAAACTATAACGGCAAGGCGCAACAGCTTAGCGCCGCCCAGCGCGAGCAAGCTCAGGACTACCAGAAAGGACTGCGCGAGGCGCTGCCGTGGATCGATGACGGCGCCCGTACCCGGGTAGAGCGCGGTCGGGTGGCGCTGGATAAAATCATCACCGAGCAGGTGGGTGAAAGCAGCAATATGCGTAAGCGTCTGACCGAACTGGACAGCCAGCTTAAAGCGCAGATGAACCGTATTATCGAACACCGCCAGGATGGGCTGACCTTCCACTATAAGGCTATCGATCAGGTGCGTGCCGACGGCCAGAAACTGGTCAATCAGACCATGGGCGGTATTCTGCAGGACAGCATTAACGAAATGGGCGCGAAGGCGACCAGCTCTGGCGGCAGCAACCCTTTGCAGGGCATCCTGGGGAATCTGGGCGGTTTGCAGAGCGCCATTCAGAGCGAATGGAAAAACCAGGAAAAGGATTTTCAGAAGTTCGGCAAGGATGTTTGTAGCCGCGTGACCACGCTGGAAGAGCAGCGTCAGACGCTGGTGAAGGGGCTGAAGTAATTTTCCCCTCACCCTCACCCTAACCCTCTCCCAAAGGGAGAGGGGACAGGTCGGCGCTGGTTTCCTTCCCTCTGCGCATATCGGGAGAAATGACAGGCTGGTGCTGGTTTCCTTCCCTCTGCGGATATCGGGAGAAATGACAGGCTGGCGCTGATTTCCTTCCCTCTGCGCATATCGGGAGAGGGGACAGGTCGGCGCTGATTTTCCCCCTCTGTGCATATCGGGAGAGGGGACAGGTCGGCGCTGGTTTCCTTCCCTCTGCGGATATCGGGAGAGGGGACAGGCTGGCGCTGGTTTCCTTCCCTCTGCGCATATCGGGAGAGGGGACAGGCTGGCGCTGGTTTCCTTCCCTCTGCGCATATCGGGAGAAATGACAGGTCGGCGCTGATTTTCCCCCTCTCCCTTTGGGAGAGGGCCGGGGTGAGGTCACCGCATCTCCAGCGCCTCCAGAATCGCCTCCATCACCGCCTCCTCATTCTCCCACAACTGATTATTCCAGAAGCGAATTACTCGCCACCCCTGCATTCTCAACCACGCCTCTCTGCGCCTGTCATACTCAACCCGGCAAGCATGCTGCCCGCCATCCAGTTCAATCGCCAGACGAACCGCGCAGCAGGCAAAATCGAGAATATAACGCCCCACCGGATGCTGGCGGCGAAATTTATAGCGCGCAAAACGGCGGTCACGCAGCATATACCAGAGCCGTTGCTCCTCACGGGTAAGGCTGCGCCGTAGCGTCCGGGCGTGGTGGGTGATGGTTTTCATGGCGGCCATCGTGCCACAATAAATCCCGCCCTGCGCTTTCTGATGCCGGTTCTGGAATCCATATTCAGACAAACGCTCTTTTACCTGGTAAACCCAGCGGGGCTGGCTACGCTCTATAACAGTCCAATAACTATAAGGAAGTAGCATGAAACTGTTTCCAGCTCTGACACTGGGGGCGCTGTGGGTTTCCGGCGCTCTTGCCGCACCGCTTCCCTGGTATCCCATCCACTACGAAGATATTCCTGTGCCGCAAGGCGTGGCGCCCTGGCTGCCCACCTTTTCTGACGATGGCGCGACGGTCTGGTTCCAGAACCAGTACGACGGCAATATCTGGCGGATTGCGCTAAATGATAAAACCCCGCACTGCGTGACCTGCGATTTTAGCGATCGCCCACAGTCGCTGGAGTCGGGTTTTAGTTACGCGCTGGCGGATAACCGGCGTCTTTTCATTGCTACCCGGGAACTGAGCCCCATCGGCGGCAGCGACGATCAAACGGCTTTCGACGGCTGGATGCTGGAGTGCCAGCCGTCGCTGACCCGCTGCGACAGCCATCAGTTTATCCCTGTCGAGATGGCGGGCGACCGCGAGGGGATGCCGGAAAACGTGCGCCTGCTCATGCGCCGGACCTGGCATCTGGCGCCAGACGGTGTACACCTGGGCTGGACAGACATTCGTTCGGATGGTTCGGCAATGCTGGTCGGTGCGCTGGAGCGCCAGGCGGATCGCTACCGGGTAAAGGATATCCGGGTGATTAATCCGCCGGGGCCGGACAGCGCGGTGGACAGGGCCGAATACGCATCCCAACTGTGGGAGCTTAAATCCTTTGTCGATGGCGGCCGTTCGGCGCTGGTGGTGGCGGAGCTTAACAGCAATATCGACCCCTGGAAGGTAGATCTGGCTACCGGCAAGGCGACCCGTATGACCGCTTACGGCGACTGGGACGAAGATGGCGCCATCTCCCCGGATGGCGGCATGGAGGTGGTTTATTCATGGCGAACCCGCCAGCGGCTGGAGGTGACGTCGGCCATTCCACAACTGCGTAACTTTATCGCGCTACCGCTGATGACCAATATCTTTGTTTCCTGGATCTCCACCTGGCCTGGCTTCCAGTGCGATCTCTCGCCGTGGCTGCTGCCGGGGGATGGCGACAACGGCGGCAAGCTGGTGGGGCAGCCGCTAAGGGTATACAGCGACAGCGAAACCGCGGGCAACAATCTGGCGGCGCTGCCGTTCTGGAGCCCGGACTCCACGCGCATTCTGCTGCAGGGGCGCCTGCGCGAACCGGTGCCGGATGACTACTCCGAGGCGGTAAAAACCAAGGGGCTGGTGCCGCCGCGGGTCATGATGGTTCGCCTCGATCGCGACGCCACCCAGCCACAGCCTGCGGTGAGTACGGCGATCGGCGACTGGGCGCCGCCGGTGAGCGAATGGCGTGGCGCTATGGCTAACGATCGCACCGAAACCCTGGCGGGCCGGGCATCTGGCAGCGTGGTGGTTACCTGGCGCGGCGATCTGATAAGCGGCGGAGTGGATGCCACCTTTAATGACTTCAGCGACGATGGTAAAACCTTCGTTAACGGCACGGTCACCTCGCAGATGACACAACGGCCCACGGCGGAAAATCTGCCGCAGATCCATATTGATATCCGGGTCAGCGGCGAGAATCAGGGCAGTATGAAGGCGGATATTGTGAAGCAACTGGATAATTCCCTCCAGGGAGACTGGCAGAGCACCTATAACGGCGTTGCCCGTTCGGGGCTGCCTGTGGTGGGGCCCTGCTACAGCAGGCTGCCGCAGAAAACGCCGCTTCAGGCGACCCGTGCGACAGAAGGGCAGCAGACGCTGGTCACCGTTCAGGCCGATATTCACGGCGACGTGCGTCCGGTACAGAATGCCAGGGTGACGGCGAAGGGGCAGACCGTAAAAACCGATGCGCAGGGCAGAGCGCGGCTAAGCGATGTCCAGGGGACTATCAATGTGAACGCAGGTGAAACCTTCCAGCCGGTGACGCTAACGCCGTAGCCGTTACCTGGATAGCATCACATTATTTGTTTGTCGCGTTGCGATAATGCAGGAAGTTTAACTGTCCGGAGAAATCATATGGATATTTTCAGGAAAACGGCCCTTGCGGTACTGATGATGGGGCTTAGCGGTGCCGCGCTGGCCTTACCGAATGTCACCCTGCTGGCCACGGGGGGAACTATTGCCGGAGGCGGCGATTCGGCAACGGCCTCAAACTATACTGCGGGTAAAGTCGGCGTCGAAAATCTGGTGGAAGCCGTTCCGCAACTGAAAGATATTGCAGTGATTAAAGGTGAGCAGGTGGTGAATATCGGCTCTCAGGATATGAATGACGGGGTCTGGCTAACCCTGGCGAAGAAGATTAACGCCGGGTGCGATAAAACCGATGGTTTCGTGATCACCCACGGCACCGATACCATGGAAGAGACCGCTTATTTTCTTAATCTGACGGTTAAGTGCGACAAGCCGGTGGTACTGACAGGCGCCATGCGCCCATCAACCTCAATGAGCGCGGATGGCCCCTTTAATCTCTATAACGCGGTGGTGACTGCCGTTGATAAAGCGTCCGCAGGCCGCGGCGTGCTGGTGGTGATGAACGACAGCGTATTCGATGGCCGTGATGTCACCAAAACCAATACCACCAATGTCGCTACCTTTCAGTCCGTTAACGCAGGCCCGTTGGGCTATATTCACAATGGCAAAATCGATTATCAGCACACGCCTGCCCGTAAACACACCACCGCCACGCCGTTCGACGTCTCTCAACTGAGCAGCCTGCCGAAGGTGGGGATTGTTTATAACTACGCGAACGCGTCTGACCTTCCGGCTAAGGCATTGATCGATGATGGCTATGCAGGCATTGTCAGCGCGGGCGTCGGCAACGGCAATCTGTATAAAACGCTGTTTGATACTCTGGCGACCGCCGCCCATAAAGGCGTTGCCATTGTGCGTTCTTCGCGGGTGCCAACGGGGGCTACCACCCGGGATGCTGAAGTTGATGATGCGAAGTACGGCTTTGTGGCCGCCGGTACGCTGAATCCCCAGAAAGCGAGGATTTTGCTGCAACTGGCCTTAACGCAGACCAAAGATCCACAGCAGATTCAGGCGATGTTTGACCAGTATTAAGAGACTGAGCCGTGCGGAGCAAAGCCCCGCACGGCCCGGCATTATTCCGCCAGAAACAGCTCCAGAAGGGAATTCAGAAACAGCTTGCCGTGTTCGGTTATCTGCCACTGTTCCGCGGTTTCCGTCAGGTAACCCCGGGCGATGGCCTCGTCAATCTGCGGGCGTACCACTGACTCCATCAGTCCGGTATACAGCGTGAATTCGCGGCGCGGCGCAGGCTCCAGCAGGCGGAAGCGATTCATAAAGAATTCGAACGGCTTGTCGACGTTTTCCACCTCATGCTGACGATCCCGATAGTTGCCCTGCATATAGCCGCGCGGATGGCGGGTTTTGGCGGTACGCAGTATGCGCCCGTCCGGGAAGGTCACCTTGCCGTGGGCGCCGCAACCAATCCCCAGGTAGTCGCCAAAGCGCCAGTAGTTCAGGTTGTGCTGGCACTGGTAGCCCGGTTTTGCGTAAGCCGAGGTTTCATACTGACGGTAGCCCGCTTCGGTCAACAGCTTATGTCCCTGTTCGAAGATGCTCCACAGCGCATCGTCGTCGGGCAGCACCGGCGGGCGTGAGCCAAACAGAGTGTTGGGCTCAATGGTCAGCTGATACCAGGAAAGATGGGGCGGATTAAGTTCAATGGCCTGTCGCAGGTCCGCCAGCGCCTCTTCCGGCGTCTGGTCCGGCAGGCCGTGCATCAGATCCAGATTGAAGCTACGCAGCCCCAGCCCGGCGGCCAGACGCGCAGCGCGCTTTGCCTCTTCCGGCCCGTGAATGCGCCCCAGCCGTTGGAGCTTGGGCTCGCTAAAGCTCTGTACCCCAATAGAGATGCGGTTAACGCCAGCGCGCTGATAGTCAACGAAGCGGTCCGCTTCTACGGTGCCGGGGTTGGCTTCCATGGTGATTTCGGCATCTTCCGCCAGCCGCAGCCGTTCGCGCACGCCGTCCAGCAACTGCTGCATCGCCGCGCCAGACAGTAGGCTGGGGGTGCCGCCGCCGATAAATATCGTCGCCACCTCACGCCCCTGAACGTACGCTATATCGTCGTCCAGATCGTGCAGCAGGTGCGCCACGTAGTCGTCGTGAGGCACCTCGTCCTTAAGGGCGTGAGAGTTAAAGTCGCAGTAGGGGCACTTCTGCACGCACCAGGGGATGTGGATGTACAGGCTCAGGGGCGGCAGCTTAGCCATGGCGCATGGCATCCAGCAGCAGCTTGAGCGCCTGACCGCGGTGAGAAAGGGCGCGTTTTTCGTCGCGGCTCATCTCTGCCGCCGTTTTACCGGCATCGGGCACGAAGAAGACAGGATCATAGCCAAAACCGCCTTCCCCCGCAGGGGCCCGGGTAATCTCACCGGCCCAGCTACCATGGCACACCAGCGGAGTGGGGTCTTCGGCATGGCGCAGATAGACCAGCACGCAGTGGAAGCGTGCCTGGCGCTGACCGTCCGGCACCTTTTCCAGCGCTTCCAGTAATTTGTTCAGGTTCCGATCGTCGCTGGCATCGACGCCCGCGTAACGGGCGGAATAGATACCCGGCGCGCCGCCCAGGGCATCCACCGCCAGGCCGGAATCGTCGGCAATGGCAGGCAGACCGGTCACCTTTGCCGCATGGCGGGCTTTAAGAATGGCGTTTTCAATAAAGGTCAGGCCGGTCTCTTCTGCGGAATCGACCCCGAGTTCGGTCTGGGCCACCACCGCCAGACCAAAGTCCTGCAGTAGCGAGGCCAGTTCACGCACTTTTCCGGCATTGCCGGTAGCGAGTACTACGTTTTGCATAGCGTAATCCTGTGATTATACCCTTCATTCTTCGAGTTGCAGGCGCGTTGGCTGCACTCGCTCCCCCGGTCATTTACTGATGTAAACTCCCGGGGATTCACTCCTTTGCCGCCTTCCTGCAACTCGAATTATTTTGGGTATGGTCGAGAAGTGCCGCGACGGAAGTCGGGATTTGTTGCGGATGGTGGATGACTATCTGTTTGTGGCGACCGGTTTCGCCCTTTTCTATCACCACCTGGCTTTTAGCGACCCGAAACTGTTTTGCCAGATACTTGACCAGATGGGCATTGGCCTGGCCGTCTACAGGCGGGGCGGTGATGGCGACTTTCAGTTCGTCGCCATGCTCACCGATAATAGCATCGCGGCTGGATTTGGGCTGGACGTAGAGTCTTAACACCAGCCCATCCGCCGTTTGACTGACGGCACTCACAGCAAATACCACAGCCCCGGGAACAGATCCATGCCAAGGTAGTTCAGCAGATAGAGCACCAGAATCACCCCCATCCCGGAAAAGTCGATACCGCCCATAGCCGGCAGGATACGGCGAATCGGCGCCATCAGCGGCTCAGTGAGCTGCATCAGCACGAAATCGAACGGGCTACGCCCCTGACTGACCCAGCTCATAATGGCGCGGATCAGGATCATCCAGAACACCAGAGTACCGGCTGATTTAAGCAGCGACAGCAGCCCCACCAGCAGATTCATCGGATCCAGTGACAGGCTACCGGTCTGAATCAACAACAGAATAGGGTACTTCAGCGTGGTCAGCAGGAAGGCCAGCAGCAGCGAGGCGCTATCGATAGGGCCCATCGCCGGAATAATGCGGCGCAGCGGCCCGATAATCGGCTGGGTAACTTTGACAATGAACTGTGAAAAAGGGTTATAAAAATCGCAGCGCGACCACTGCATCCAGATGCGCAGCAGCAGTACCATGACATACAGGTCGATCAGCGTTTTGACAATGAAAGTCAACGTCAGCATGGTGTTCCTCTGTAATTATTGTGGCTGGCGCGAGGAATAGTCCCGCGCGCCGAAAATGGCGGTTCCAATGCGCACCATGGTGCTACCAGCCGCGATAGCCGCGTCCATGTCATCGGTCATGCCCAGCGATAGCGTATCCACGGTGGAATATCGCTCTTTTAGCCGCGTAAATGCTACAGCCATTTGGCTCGCCACGGCAAACTGGCGCTGCCAGTCACTTTCCGGCGCCGGAATCGCCATCAGCCCGCGCAGCGTCAGGCGCGGCAGTTGTGCGACCTGGGCTGCCAGGGCGTCCAGCTCTTCCAACGCAATACCGGATTTACTCTGTTCGTCACTGATGTTGACCTGAATCAGCACGTTCAGCGGCGCCATCTCTGCCGGACGCTGGTCGTTCAGTCGGGTTGCGATACGCAGGCGATCCACGGTGTGGCACCAGTCGAAGTGTTCGGCCACCAGGCGGCTTTTGTTGGACTGGAGCGGACCGATAAAGTGCCATATCAGATTGTTAGCACCGCACGCATTGAAATGGAGAATCTTCTCCACCCCTTCCTGAACGTAGTTCTCGCCAAAGGCTCGCTGACCGGCGGCGACGGCTTGTTCGATAGCGCTCGCAGGTTTGGTTTTGCTGACTGCAAGCAGCGTAACTTCTTCTGGAGACCGCCCGCAACGCTCGGCAGAGTCGGAGATTTTGCGCTGAACCTGTGCCAGGTTGTGGGCAATGTCGTTCATTGATGCCTGGGATGTCATAACATGGAAGAAATCGTGACCCAAATAGTGGCCCATAGTGTAAAGCATTACGTCTCGGATCTACACCTGTGCGCGCGTCAGCCTGCCCGCTGGCGACGCCAGGGGGGGCTGGAAGAGCTACCCGGCGGCGCGCCGGAGCCGGAAAGCCTGCTACAGATGTGGCTGAGCCCGGTTCAGCGGGCGCAGTTCGATAGCTGCGGACAGCTGGATTTTGCGGTAACGCTGAAGGACGGGCGGCGGCTGCGCGCCAGCGCTTTTCGCCAGTGCGATGGCGTGTCGCTGGCGTTGAGGCTACTGCCGGAGAATGCGCCGCAGCTGGCACAGCTTGACGTGCCGCCATCGATCCCGGCATTGCTGGAAAGCGACGGTGGGCTGCTGCTGGTGACCGGCGCTACCGGCAGTGGTAAGTCCACCACCCTGGCCGCTATGGTGGATCATATTAATAGCCACCATGCGCGCCATATTCTGACTCTGGAAGATCCCATCGAATTTATTCATCGCTCAAGACGTAGCCTGGTGCAGCAGCGAGAAATAGGGGAACACTGTCCGGACTTTAGCGCCGGTCTGCGAGCGGCGCTGCGCGAGGATCCCGATGTTATTCTGCTGGGGGAGCTGCGCGATGAGCAGAGCATTCGCCTGGCGCTGACCGCCGCCGAAACCGGCCACCTGGTACTTGCGACGTTACATACCCGTGGTGCGCCACAGGCCATCGAGCGGCTGCTGGATGGTTTCTCCGCCGCAGAGCAGGGGCGGGTTCGTTCGCAACTGGCCGGTAGCCTGCGGGCGGTGCTGGCCCAGAAGCTGGTTGCCGCCCGGGATGGCGGGCGAGTGGCGCTGTTTGAACTGATGATCAATATCCCCGCCGTCGCCAGCCTGATACGCGAAGGCAAGCTGCACCAGCTTCCCACGGTGCTGCATACCGGGAAGCAGTACGGTATGCAGACCTTTAACCAGAGCATGGCGCAGAGGAGGGAGCAGGGGGTGATTGCCGCTACGCTTCCATTCCCGCCGTAATATGCAACCCATACACCACCGGTAGCGCTCCAGCGCTGGCGAGTACCTCCAGAGTGATGCGGCTGACCTCAATGGGTTGCGCAAAGCGATGCTCGCACACGGAAAGGTGGTTTTCCGTGACTTCCAGCAGGGGTTCACCGTCCGCCAGCAGTCGGTAGTGGGTCACACAGTGGGGGGATACCACGCAGTGATGGCCCATCTGCACCGTTTCCATCGCGTTATCGAAGTCGTTATCGAACAGCAGCGTCATGGCATCGATCCGGCAGGGCTGGGGCCAGCGCCATTCGATGGTTGGGTGAAGATCCTGCGGATCCGGCACCCAGCCGTTGCTCTGCTGTTCCGGACGCAGTGCGCCGTTAACCAGGTTTTCCGGCGGATAGCAGCGCAGCGCTGGCGTAAAGGTCAGCGCAGGTAAGATCTGATGCGGGCGTCGGCGCGGCAGCCAGAAGTCGAACTCATCCACGCCGTAGTCGCCGTCTGCCACCTGGCGGGTATGCTTCGCCACCCGGGGATTCAGGCTGTTAAACACCGTCATCACGCCCGGAAGCTGTTGGTCGGTCAGGGCTATCTCGATCTGCGGTTCGTCTTCCAGGGCGATAAAAAGATACTGGTCGCGCTCGCTGCGGTACGGGAACACGAGGCTGTAGCGCTGTTCCGGTCCCGAGACCTCCAGCCACTGGCTTGCCACTTCGCAGTCCGGGGTGTAGTTACCGGTACGAACGCTTTCCATCAGCCGTACCCGCAGGCGCTGCGGCCGAGTGGCGCGTAACAGCAGGCCGATCTCCGGCAGGCTTTCTCCGGCGCGCAGCGGCAGCAGTAACGCCATACGTTCATTGAGCGGCTGCCATTCTCCGCTGGCGGCCAGTTGCCCGGGTTGATATTCGCTACTGACGCTCACGGCAGCCCCCAGGGCCGGGTCTTCCAGGCGCTGGCGGGGGATATAGCATCCGCTGTGCAGCAGACGCTGCTGGAGCAGGGGGATCTGCTGTGGCTGCGCCAGCTGGCGGGGAGTAAGCCGGTGCTGGTGGCATAGCGCTGCGGCGCGGCCCACCACTTCACCCAGTACGCCGCAGGTGCACATCACCCGGGCGCTGCCAAAGGCTACGTGGGTGGCGGAGATCAGGCGCCCGGTCAGCAGCAGATTGTCGATGGATTTACTGTACAGGCTGCGCCAGGGAATGGTGTAGGTGCCCTTGCTGTGGAACTGGCGGCAGCCGTCGTGGCTGCTGTATACGCCATCCGCCGGGTGCAGATCGATGGACCAGCCGCCGTAGGCCACGGCGTCATAATGGTCGCGCTGTTCGATAATGTCCTGCTGACACAGCAGGTAGTCCCCCATAAAGCGTCGGCTTTCGCGCTTGCCGGGAATGGTGCCCACCCATTCGATGGTCAGATCGTCGGCATCCGGGAACTCGCCGGAGTTCTTGATATGATCCCAGACGCCCCAGACTATCTTCCACAGCTCCCATTTGATTGTCTCGCTGTCGTGTACGGTGTCCAGCCTTCCTCCCCATTCCAGCCACCACAGATCGCAGCCGTTCAGGGTGGATGTCAGCCGCTTGTAGCGTGGAATGGCGGTAATGTCGTCCAGCGCAAAGCTGGGGGGAATGAAGCGAACCGGCTGGCCGGTGCGTTTGGTGTAGAAGTAGATCGAATGGCCAAGCTGGTGACCGAAGTGCTCACCGGGTGCCATCTTTTCGTCCAGCTCATCAAGCTCTTCCGCGCCGAGACGGTATTCGGCACCGGCCAGATAGCCCAGCACGCCGTCGCCGGTGGCATCGCAAAACTGCGAGGCGTGAATCTGGTAAAAGGTTTCGTTAATGGCGTTAAAGCCGCGTACCGAGGCGATCCGCCCATCCTGGCTGTCGACTTCGAACAGCGCGGTATTCAGTAACAGCGTCAGGCCTGACTGGCGCTGCGCCAGGTCCAGCAGCAGCAGGTCGAAAATGACCGGGTTGCCCTCTTTGTTACGCCAGACATTCTCTTCAAGGATCTCTCCCATAATGCCGCCTTCCCGGGCCCAGCGGTTGTTGTTGCCCATATGGGAACTGGCGCCGTTAGCCCACAGGCGTACTTCGCTGGAAGCGTTACCGCCCAGCACTGGCCTGTCCTGTACCAGGGTAACTTTCAGCCCGTCACGGGCGGCGGCCAGTGCGGCGCACAGTCCCGCCAGTCCGCCACCGGCAACCAGAAGATCGCAGTGGATTTCATTGTGGGGGAAATGGCGGCTGTCTGTCTGCGGGTAAATGTGCATGGCCGTTGATCCTGTTGTCTGATGAGTAGTAAGCATTATGTATCTTTTATAGAAACAATTTACGACCAGGATAAAAATAAATCAATCCTCAGGGTCTGCAAAAAGGTGATTATTTTTATTGTTTAAAATCATGCAATTATTTTTTATTACGATTTTCGTCACAGTTAAGTTAATTCATGGTTGGTTATTTTTTGGCTTGAGTGTATCTGTTATAGACACAAATAAGGGGGGGGGTAACCATGGCAAACATTGTGATAACCGGCGCCGCCGGGAGAATAGGATCCTGCATTGCTGCGCAGTTGCTGGCGCGCGGCGACCAGGTTACTGGTGTGGATCTGCAACCGGCGCGCCTGACACAGCCCGGATACCGGCATATCGAATGCCGTTTTGACTGCCCGGCCAGGGTGCAGGAAATTATCGCCGGGGCCGATGTTGTGGTGCATACCGGGGCGCTGATGTCGTGGCATCCGAAAGATAACGATGCCATGTTCCATGCCAATGTTACTGCCACCCGCCTACTGCTGGAGGCTGCAAAAAATCAGCGGATAGCGCGTTTTGTGTTTGCCAGCAGCGGCGAGGTTTATCCGGAAGTTCGCGCTCACAGCCTGCCGGTAACCGAAGATCACCCGCGTAATCCCATCTCTTTTTACGGCCTGACCAAACTCCTGGGTGAAGAGCTGGTGCAGTTCTGGCAGCGTCAGGGGCTGGAAACCGTCATCCTGCGTTTTCCGCATACCCAGGCGGTGACCGAAATTCTGGACGAAAGCAGCTTCTTTTCCGGCCCGCGCTTCTTTCTGCGCGGCAAAATTCGCCAGCAGCGAGACTTCGGCAATAGCGCGCTGGCCGACCGTCTTGAGCGGGAACAGGGGGCGGATGGGCTGGACAAGATGATTATCCAGCACGGCGAAGCGGACGGCCTGCCCTACATGATGCATATCGCCGACGTTCGCGATACCGCGGCGGGCGTGATACTGGCGCTGGACCATCCGGCGGCTGCGAATCAGATCTTTAATCTGGGGCCGGATGATGTGGTGGAGTTTGACAAGGCCGTGCCGGAAATGGCGCGAATCATGGAGTTACCGGTGGTCAATGTCGCCATGCCGGGGCCAGCGGTGCGCTTTATCACCAGCAACCAGAAAATGAAGGCGCTGCTGGGCTACCAGCCTCGCTATGGCTTCCTGACTATGCTGGAAGAGGCCGCGCGTCTGCGCCGGGAAGCCGGGCAGGGTTAATGTGAAGCCTCTCTTTTGACAGGCAGTAAAATCCGGGAGAAAACGATGGAAAAGATTCTGAGTAAACCCGCAGCGGCGCCGGAAGCCAGCGCGGCGACCGCACCGTCGGGAAGGCAGGTCGGGGCGCCGGAGCTGCGCCGGGTTTTACTGGCCACCGGCATCGGCCACTTTGTTGAATGGTTTGACTTCGGTCTGTATGGCACCCTGGCTTTTATTATCGGCCAGCAATTTTTTCACGCAGGCGATCCGCAGTCCGGGCTGCTAATGGCCTTCGCGGTATTCGGGGCTGGATTTATTATGCGTCCGCTGGGCGGGCTCTGGTTTGGTTCGCTGGGGGACAGGATCGGGCGCAAGCGGGTGCTCTCCACCGTGATCCTGCTGACTTCGGTCTCTACCTTTGTGATTGGCGTACTGCCCACCTGGCACCAGGCGGGCACGCTCGCGACAGTATTGCTGGTACTGGCCCGTCTGACTCAGGGCTTTGCCGCCGGCGGCGAGAGCGCGGGGGCCACCACTTTCCTGGCGGAATATGCGCCGGACCGGCGGCGCGGCTTCTTTACCTGTTGGGTGGACAACTTCGGCTTTATGGCCTTTGTGGCCGGTAGCGGTCTGGTGCTGCTGATGACCGCCACCCTGGGGGATGAAGCCATGCACAACTGGGGCTGGCGCATTCCTTTCCTGATTGCCGGGCCGTTGGGGCTGGTGGGGCTGTGGCTACGAACCAACCTTGAGGATACGCCGGTCTTTAAAGCGATTGAACAGTCCGGCGAGGTCGAGAAAAATCCTCTGCGCACCGCATTGCGCAGCGAGTGGCGGGCGCTGTTGTTCTGCGTTGGCTTTGTCGCCATTAAGGCGGTGGGGCACTGGGTGTTGCAGGCCTTTATGCCCAGCTATCTGATTCAGAACCTGAACTATTCGAAGATAGCTTCGTACTCCATTACCACCACCGGCCTGCTGGCGATTGCCATTCTGGTGCCGGTGATGGGACTGCTTTCGGACAAATATGGCCGTAAGCCGCTGATGCTGGCGGGCTGCGGCGGCTTTATTTTGCTGACCTGGCCTGCGCTGGTCTGGATGAGTCAGGGGGATGTGGCCTCGGCGCTGATGGCGATGCTGGTACTGGGAGTGTGCATTGCCGCCTTCGACGGCGCCTGTAGCGCGGCTATGGCGGAACTGTTTCCGACCCGTATTCGCTATGGCGGCATGTCGGTGGCCTATAACCTGACCGTTGCCTTCTTTGGCGGTATCACGCCCTGGTTCTCGAGCTGGCTCATTCAGAGTACCGGCAGTAATGTCGCTCCCGCTTTCTACGTCATGGGAGCTGCGCTGATCACCTTTGTGACGATACTCAAGGCGCGGGAAACGGCGGGCACGCCGCTGCGCCATCGCTAAGCCTTCGGCGGGCGGTTGCACTGCCGCCTGCCGGAGTTTGCTTTTGCTGGCACCGGCGATAGAATCGTTTTTTTCTCGACCGGGCCTGTTATGTCATCTCAACCCAACCAGAGTCTGATTGACGGTATTCGCTGTCTGCAATACCTGGTCTCCTGCGGCCGGGCCGTCGGCTGTCGTGAGCTGGCCCGACTGATGGGGCTCAATCCCACCCGCGTCAACCGGCTGTTAATGACCATGGCCGCCATCGGCCTGACCCAGCAGGATGAGCAGCGCCGCTATCTGCCGGGGCCGGGAATTCACGCGCTGGCGGCTCAGGCGATTCGCGGCTCCGCGCTCTTTTCCCATGCGCTGCCCCTGCTGGAACGCCACGCGCCCGCCGACGTGGTGGTGGCGCTGGGGGTACTGTGGGAAGATCAGGTGATCTACCTTTACCATTCGGAGCCCGGCGCCCGGGTTAGTCAGGCGCTGGCCGGTTTTGAAATGCTGCCTGCATGGCGTTCGGTCATCGGCATGAGTTTGCTGGCAACGGAGAGCGACGACAGGCTGCGCGAGCGTCTGACGCCGGAGCAGTATGCCCAGGTACAGCCTGCCATCGCCCGGCAGCGCGAGCAGGGGTATGTGGTGTGGCATCACGACGACGGCGAGGTCTCTATGGCCCAGCCTCTGGGGGCTCACAGCGCCGCGCTGGCGCTGGCCGGTATGTGGCATATTTCTGATGATGAAGTCGCCAGCCGACTGGCGCAGCTTAAGCAACTGGTAGGTTGTCTGGTGAACCCGCTTTAAACTTAATACGGAAATCATGATGAATCACATTATCCGCGCCACGCCCCAACTGTTTCCGGCCCTTGTCGATGTGTGGGAAGCTTCGGTCAGAGCCACGCACCATTTTTTGCCGGAAGGTGAAATCGAAACCCTGCGCCCGCTGGTGCGTGACTGTTATATGCCTGCGCTTCAGGTATTTGCTTATCTTAATGAACAGAATATCCCGCTGGGATTTATGGGGGCTGGCGACGATCGACTGGAGATGCTGTTTGTCGCGCCCGAAGCCCGGGGGCAGGGGATTGGAAAAACGCTGCTGTGTTACGGCGTGGAAGTATGCGGCGTTCAGGAACTGGACGTTAATGAACAGAACCCGCAGGCCTGCGACTTTTACCGCCATATGGGGTTTGAAGTGGTGGGCCGCTCAGAGCGGGATGGCGAAGGTCGCCCTTTTCCGTTACTGCATATGCGGCTGGTCGCCGCATAAGCTTTTGAGACAGGTTGACATGGTAAGGATGCTCACCGGGTGTTTACGGGGAGCCACTCAAATATCATACCGGCAGTTGCGATCAGCTTAACATTAGCGCTGTAAACGTCATGTTCGGTAGCCACTGCTGCGATTTGGTTATTATATCGATCATTCTCGGCGGTTAGCACATCCAGTAATGTTCTTTTTCCCAGATGTAACCATTGCTCGTAGTAAATTTTGCTCACGGCACCCGTTTCTCTACTGAGCTTTTTATATTCACGCGTTTGAGTCTGCGCCGAGTCCCGACTCTGAATCAGGTTATTTATTTGATATTCCATATCCATTCGCGTCTGCGCAGATTGTGACTTACTGGCAACGGCCCGTGCTGAAGCCGCCTGAATCATTGCTTTTTCTGAACCGCCGGAAAAGACATTCCACTGAATATTCAGTCCGGTATACCATTGCTCATCATTGCCATAACTGTCTTTGGCCGTATTTTTAGATATCACCCAGTTAATTTGTGGCAGGCTGCTTGCTTTAATCGCAGCGCTTTGATGCTCTGCGGCGTTCGCTTCAGCCTTAGCCCTTAATAATTCCGGGTGCTCAGTCAGGCGGCTTATAACCAATGATGATGAAATGAAATCCATTCTCCAGTCGATATTTTCAGGCAGAGTTACCGTTGTGCCTGTTAACCTGGACAGTTTAATTTCAGATTGCCTTAATTGCTCCGTGACTCTTTGCATGGTGGCTTCAGCAGCCAGAAGTCTGGCTCTGGCCTGCACCAATTCACTATATCTCCCGGCATCAATCTGGGTAATTTTAACCAGCATATTAACAAGTTCGCGCATACGCTCTACATATTGTTGCGTAATGTTCTGGCTCTGTTTGTAACGGCTAAGATCAATAAGTTCAAGAACCGTATTATAAGCTATCTGCTGTTTCGTATAATCATACTGATACATAGAGGCATTGGCTGATTGTGTAGCGCTTTGAATGCTCTCGTGATTTTTCCCCCAATCAAAAATGGTTGTGCTGACATTGATTGCCAGATTACTGTCGTTCAGGTGTCGTTGTCCGGTGTGATTGCCGCCGCCAAAGGAGGCAACAGGCGCCGTCGTTCCTAATTGTACCTGTGGCCAACGCTGTCCTTTTACCTGTTCGATATCATAATGTGCTGCATCTTTGTCGGCGCTCGCTGTTGTGATTTCCGGGCTATGAGATAAGGATTTTTTAATGGCCTCCTCTAAATAAGCACGAGTTGTATGATGTAGCGTATTATCCTGATACCTGAATCCATTTTTTCCAGCTGATGCAGTACAGTTCAGAGTTACCGCCAGTAAAACTGCGGTGATTAATTTGATTTTCATACTGTTATCTTTCCCGGAATGCTTCGCGTGCTTTTAATACAGGTTTGAGAAGGTAGGATAGAATCGTTTTCTCTCCGATTTTTATCTCTACATTCGCTGTCATTCCCGGAATGATAGGGAATTCTTTACCTTTGACTTTCAGATTAGAACCATAAGTTCTGATATATACCCGATAATATGTGGAATCCTCGCGGCCCGAGCGTGCTTTAGCTTCATCAATTATCGTGTCGGGACTAATGCTTTCGACAATTCCATCCAGTCCTCCATAAATAGAGAAGTCATAGGCTGATATTTTTACCGTTGCCGGGAGACCGGGACGTAAAAATGCCACCTCAGATGGTTTGATCTTGGTTTCCAACAGTAGATTATCTTCAGATGGAATCAGTGACATAAGCTGTTTACCACGTGAAATAACACCATCGATCGTCGTAGCATTAATACTATTAATTGTCCCTCTAACCGGTGCCGTAATCAGGGATTGTTTAATGACATCTTTACGCCCAATCAGGCGTGCTTCGGCCTGAGCTAACTCAGATTCGAGACGGGTTAACTCACTATTGGCATCTGAATGATACTTGTTGATGCGGTCGGCAATCTGTAAGCGAAAATCATTGGCCTGACGACGCAGGCGAAGGATCTCCATATCAGAAATCAGGCCCTGTTTCGCCAGAGGATCGGAAAGGCTTACTTCCTTTTCTGCCAGACGAAGATTATGTGACAGGGCATTAATGCTCTCATTTAGCAGCTTACGTCGCGTATGCCAGGCTTTAGTTTCATCCTGGACTATGGTGTGGAAGTTTTTTATTTCTGCCGGAAATTCCAGCGGCAGATCGTAGGCTTCTGCGCGAGCCCGGGAAATTGCCCCTTTTAAACCGTACACCTTTGAGAGTTCTTCCTGATAGCTGGCTTCTGCCCGGGTAGTGTCCAGTTTGATCAGCGGCTGACCTTTATCGACCAGATCGCCTTCTTTTACAAAGAGCTTTTCTAGTGTGCCATCTTCAAAACTTTCAATGACCTGTTCATGGCTGGCGGGAATAACTTTGGCATCACCTTTTGTTATCTCCTCAACGATAGCAAAATGTGCCCAACACAGAATGGTGATAACGATGACCAGCATCAGCCACAGGACCAGGGAACTTTTGGGCGTTTTTTGCATAATAATTGCACTATGTAAATCGTCCAGAAATTGCATATCTGTCGCTTGCAGTCTGGTCTGCGGCGTTATTTTATTATGCATTTACTGCCTCCCTGGGCTGTTTATTTACGGCGGCAAGAGGATGCTGTAGGTGATTCAATCTCGCCAGAATGAGAGCTTTGGGGCCATCGGCAATAATTTTTCCTTGATCCAATACAATAATGCGATCGACGATACTCAGAACTGCCGTTCTATGTGTCACAATAATCAGCGTTTTATTCTGCGTAATGTCTTTAAGTTGCTTAATAAAGCGAGCTTCTGATGCTGCATCCATTGAGCTGGTTGGCTCATCCATCAATAAAATTTCAGGGTTCAGTAGTAAACATCTGGCCAGTGAGATTTGTTGCTGTTGGCCGCCTGAAAGACCCTGGCCCATTTCCCCTATCGGCATGTCATACCCTGCCGGATGGCGCTGGGCAATCACATCAATCCCGGTCATTTGCGTCACCTTCAGAAAATGTTCAGTGCTGACGGCAGGATTTCCTATGGTTATATTTTGTCGAAGGGTACCCTGAAATAAACGACTTTCCTGGCAGACATATCCGCATACGGAACGCCAGTCAGCCGGATCAATCTGGTTTACATCCAGTCCATCCATGGTCATCTGTCCTTCGGTTGGTATATAAAGGCGAGCCAGAATCTTTAACAGCGTGGATTTTCCGCTGCCAATATTTCCCAGAATGGCGACCCGCTCGCCAGGACGGAATTGTAGGTCCAGCGGATGTAATATCCGCGGTGGATCCTGAGGACCGGTTTTAGGGTAATGAAAGCTGACTTTTCTCATTTGAAGGTCGCCCTTTAGCGGCGGTACCGGTAAAAACTGCGCCTGCTTATCCCGCTCGCTGGGTAGTTTCATCAGCTGATTTAATGACTGTAGTGCGGTTTTAGCCTGTTGAAAGCGAATAGCCAGGCCCACAACAGCGGCCAATGGTGATAGTAAACGACCAGAGAGAATCACCATGCCAACCAGTGCGCCCATTGTCATATCACCCGCATGAATGAGATAAACGCCCCATACCACGGTCAGGACGGTACATATCTGCTGGACATAGCTAACAAAGTTACTGGTCAGGTTGGAAAGATAACGCGTTTTCATTGAGGAGGCGGCCGCCAGAGCGCTGAAATCGTCCCAGCGTTTTTGCATCACCCCTTCGCCTTTTGAAGCCTTAAGCGTCTCCAGTCCGACGATAGTCTCGATAACCAGTCCCTGCTTCTGTGAAATCTCGCTGATGTTTTCTTTCATACAGCGCGACAGGGGCCACTGGATGGCGATGCCTGCGATAATAATGACCGGAATTGCCAGCAGAGGAATAATGGCCAACTGACCGCCAATCATGAACATAACGCCGAGAAAAAGCAGGCAAAAAGGCAGGTCGGACAGGGTGGCCAGCGTTGCTGATGAGATGAAATCCCTTACCGACTCAAATTCGCGTAACTGATTAGCGAAAGAACCCGCGGAACCTGGTTTGCATTCCATACGGATTGATAGTGTCTTACGAAATAGCCTGGAGCCAACCAACAGATCGGCCTTTTTTCCGGCGACATCGACAAGATAGGTTCTGATCTGTCGGGAAGTAAATTCAAAACTAATGGCGATCAATACACCAATGGCTAATGACCAGAGCGTAGAATAAGCTGCAGTAGGTACGACCCGATCATAGACATTCATAGTAAAGAACGTCGTCGACAGTGTCAGTACGTTGGCCAGCACGGCGGCCAGCGCCGCGCTATAAAAATATTGACGATAACGCCAGAGATTAGCAAAAAGCCAGTGGCCCGATTTGTCAACATTCGGCAGAATATCATCTTCGGACCGGGCGCTTTGATATAATTTTACTTTTGAAAGTAATAAAAACCCGGCGTACTGTTTAACCAGTTCATCTGCTGAGATATGTACCAGTTCCTCTGTGGCAGGATTCAGTAGTGTATATTTATCGGTGTTCTCTCTTTGCAATAGAATAGAGTACTGACCTGATTTGTTTGCAATAATAACAGGAAAAAGATTATCCGACAGCGTTAACACCTGCCTTTCTACCCATCCCGCATGAATACCAACCTGCTCAAGCATTCTTACAGCAATTTCTGGTGTGAGTTTATTACCTTTAGGTAAGCCTGCATATAATACATCCTGGCTTGAGGTTTTGCCATGTCGGTTGGCTAACCAGATGACAGAACATAATAGAGTATCTTTCCCTGTATCATTGGAAGATACAAGGTTGTTGATTTCTTTCATAATAAATCCATTCAATCTATGATGTCATTAATTTCGCTATACTTACCAACAGGATGAATTCTGTCAGTATTGAAATGCAAAAAAGTATCAATTTCCTTAATTAAATAAAAACTTCTTTCTTCATGTATGAGATAGCTTGCCAGAACTGGCTTTATTATTTGGCCATGAATATGGGAGAGATGTTAAAGTAAAAGCGGTTGTGATATCTATAATCGAGTTCATATTCAGTTGTGATAAAAGCTTATAATTTAATTTTGCTTTATTTTCAATATGTTGCGTGTGTTCTTGCCGATTTCGTTTCTTGCGGTGGGTGATGCATCAGGTTTTTATCATTCATATATCAATTTGGTAGCATATGCCTTTGTTTGTTTTTTTATTAGGATTTTATTCACCACTTTGCAGTGGGTATTTTATTGGGGGAGATACGTGCTATATGTTCCTGTATTGTGTAGTGCGTGACGCATATCTCTTGTAACCAGGCGGCGAAATAACACAGTCCAGGGCGTAATTATGACGGTAACATCACTCACAGGAAATAAATTGACCAGTTTGAAATATATTTCTGATAGTAAAAATAACACTATAGTTAAAATCGAACCGTTAACCCGGTTGATAATTCATGCTCCTGAGAAGGGTGATATCATTCTAAAAAGTGGAGAGGATGCTGAGGTAATAAAAAACCTGCGGTTTGTTCGCCATGGCGCAGCTTTGGAGATTTTTTCTGAAGATATTGACCATCCGGTGGCCATTATTGAAGATTATTTTTTAAAAGAGCCTCCTTCTAATATTTATGCCATGGATGACCAGGGGGATCGTTATAGCTATATTTCTTCCGGTGATTCCTCACTTGCAGCGAGTTTAACGGATGGCGAATCCTCTACAGTTCTGTTATCCGATGAACCAGTCGCTGCTGCGTCAATAGAGAGTGAAGGCTCAACCGATAATTCTGTTAAAGAGAATGACAGTCATGATCATGACGGGCTGTTGGGGGGGATTTTAGGGACCAGCGGGTTGGCTGCTCTTGGCGGTTTAGCGGCCATTGCCGGCGGGGTTGGTATTGCAGCGGCACAAAGTCACCATAATGGCGGTCACAGTGATGCTGGCAATAATAGTTATTCGCAGGGGAAAGACGGTGTCGATAATAACGGGGATACTGCATCACCGGGTACACCGACTATTATCGTCTCTGCTGAATCTGGTGATATTACACCGGCGCTGAGCGGTACCGCGGAAGCGGGAAGCACCGTGACGATCCGGGACGGCGACAGTGTGCTGGGCACTACCACAGCAGATTCTGAGGGGCACTGGCAGTTTACGGTTCCCGGTGATAAGGCGCTGGCGGACGGCAGCCATACCCTGACGGCGACGGCCACCGATGCGGCCGGAAACACCAGCGGCAGGAGCCAGGGTGTGGCGATTGGCGTGGACAGTGTTGCGCCGGAAGCGCCGGCCCTCACTGGCCCCGCGCTGACAGGTAACGAAACCCCGACGCTGAACGGAACGGCGGAAGCGGGAAGCACCGTGACGATCCGGGACGGCGACAGCGTGCTGGGCACCACCACGGCAGACGCCGACGGTCACTGGAACTTTACGGTGCCGGACGATAAAGTCCTGGCGGACGGCAGCCATACCCTGACGGCGACGGCCACCGATGCGGCCGGAAACACCAGCGCTACGAGTGGGGCTGTGGCCATCGGCGTGGACAGCATTGCGCCGGAGGCCCCGACTATTACCGGTCCGGCAGCGACTCACGATAAAACCCCGGCACTGAGCGGTACCGCAGAGGCGGGAAGCAGCGTGACAATCCGGGACGGCGACAACGTGCTGGGCACCACCACGGCAGACGCCGGCGGTCACTGGCAGTTTACGGTACCGGACGACAAGTCGCTGGCGGACGGCAGCCATACCCTGACGGCGACGGCCACCGATGCGGCCGGAAACACCAGCGCTACGAGTGGGGCTGTGGCCATCGGCGTGGACAGCATTGCGCCGGAGGCCCCGACTATTACCGGTCCGGCAGCGACTCACGATAAAACCCCGGCACTGAGCGGTACCGCAGAGGCGGGAAGCACCGTGACAATCCGGGACGGCGACAACGTGCTGGGCACCACCACGGCAGACGCCGGCGGTCACTGGCAGTTTACGGTGCCGGACGATAAAGCCCTGGCGGACGGCAGCCATACCCTGACGGCGACGGCCACCGATGCGACAGGAAACACCAGCGCTACGAGTGGGGCTGTGGCCATCGGCGTGGACAGCGCTGCGCCGGAAGCGCCGACCATTCTCACCCATCCTCTAATCACCGGTGACACCACTCCCACGCTGAGCGGTACCGCAGAAGCGGGAAGCACCGTGACGATCCGGGACGGCGACAGTGTACTGGGCACCACCACGGCAGACGCCGACGGTCACTGGCAGTTTACGGTGCCGGACGACAAGGCGCTGGCGGACGGCGACTATACCCTGACGGCGACGGCCACCGATGCGGCCGGGAACACCAGTAGTACGAGCGACGGTGTGTACGTCGGTGTGAATAGCGTCATGCCGGAAACGCCGACCCTCACCGGTCCGGCAGCGACTCACGATAAAACCCCGGCACTGAGCGGTACCGCAGAAGCGGGAAGCACCGTGACGATCCGGGACGGCGATAACGTACTGGGCACCACCACGGCAGACGCCGACGGTCACTGGCAGTTTACGGTGCCGGACGATAAAGCCCTGGCGGACGGCAGCCATACCCTGACGGCGACGGCCACCGATGCGGCAGGAAACACCAGCGCTACGAGTGGGGCTGTGGCGATTGGCGTGGACAGCATTGCACCGGAAGCGCCGACCATTACCGGTCCGGCAGCGACTCACGATAAAACCCCGGCACTGAGCGGTACCGCAGAAGCGGGATGCACCGTGACGATCCGGGACGGTGACAGCGTGCTGGGCACCACCACGGCAGACGCTGACGGTCACTGGAACTTTACGGTGCCGGACGATAAAGCCCTGGCGGACGGCAGCCATACCCTGACGGCGACGGCCACCGATGCGGCAGGAAACACCAGCGCTACGAGTGGAGCTGTGGCCATCGGCGTGGACAGCGCTGCACCGGAAGCGCCGACCCTCACCGGTCCGGCAGCGACTCACGATAAAACCCCGGCACTGAGCGGTACCGCAGAGGCGGGAAGCACCGTGACAATCCGGGACGGCGACAACGTACTGGGCACCACCACGGCAGACGCCGACGGTCACTGGCAGTTTACGGTGCCGGACGATAAAGCCCTGGCGGACGGCAGTCATACCCTGACGGCGACGGCCACCGATGCGGCAGGAAACACCAGCGGTAAGAGCCAGGGTGTGGCGATTGGCGTGGACAGTGTTGCGCCGGAAGCGCCGACCCTCACTGGCCCCGCGCTGACAGGTAACGAAACCCCGACGCTGAACGGTACCGCAGAAGCGGGAAGCACCGTGACGATCCGGGACGGCGATAACGTACTGGGCACCACCACGGCAGACGCCGACGGTCACTGGAACTTTACGGTGCCGGACGATCAAGCCCTGGCGGACGGTGAGCATACCCTGACGGCGACGGCCACCGATGCGGCCGGAAATATCAGTGCTGGAAGTAATAGCGCGACGGTCACCATTAATCCTGAGGCCCCTTTATATGGATATGATGAGGGAAATGTAAACGGTAAGGGCGCTGGTGCTGTTCACTTTGGTACCGTCGTGGAGAATGTCGGTGACTTTAGCGGTTCTGGTGGTGACGATATTGCGATTAGCGCCCCCTTTGACTCTTACGGCGTCAGCAACGATAGCGGCATTGTTTATGTTATTCGCGGTGGTTATAGCGAAATGATGTCGCAGTATGGCAATATCAAAGCGTTGCTTGATGAGCATCCGGAAGCCGGTGTCCGAATTTATAATTCAGGTACGGGGGCGAGTAATGGCCAGGTGGGGGGCGTTGAAAGCGATCGCATGGCTCACACTATCACCAAAGCCGACCTGAATGGTGATGGAAAGCCGGAGCTTATTATTGGTTCCCATATTAATGATAAAGTTTATGTTATTTGGGGAGGCGACGATATTTCAGGAAATATCGACCTTAATGATATAGATAAAGGTCTGCATCCCGAGCTGGGTTTCGTTATCAATTCTGGTGACAATGGCTGGTTTGGTTATAACGTTTCTGCCTATGATTATAATGGCGATGGTATCGACGATCTTCTGATTGGCGATATCAGCGGTGCTACCGATGAACGAGGTGGTGTCTTTGTTCTGTATGGCAATAAAGATAAGCCAAATAGCGACTGGGGGAATATCAAACTTACCGCCACGGCAGAAGGTCCCGGTGGAACCTGGGTACCCGATGAGAAATCAGGACTTGCGGAAGGAGAGTACGGGTATATTCACCATGAAGACGCCGCTGCGGGAGATATGAATTATAACTTTGGCACTAATTCTATTAACCTCGGTGACGTTAACGGTGATGGTTTTGATGATCTGCTCATTCTTGATAGCTATGCCAACGTTAATGGGCAGCTAAATGGGGCCGCCTATCTTCTGTATGGTAGCGAAAACGGGTTTAACGATTCTATATCGGTAAGCGATCTGTCGCCTGAACAGATAGTCAAAATCAGTAATATCAGTACTGGCGCGCAGCTGGGTAATCCAAGCCCTGATGCCATCCTCGAAGGTGGTGGTACCACCTGGGAGTGGCAACCGAGTGATAAAGTGACTGCCGCGTTAGGCGATTTTTACCACAACGGTGATGCCGCTTATGATTTCGCCATTGCTTCGCCTCTGGATAGCGGCGTCGGAAAAGTTTGGATCATTAAGGGTGGTGCTACCATTGGCAATAATGGGGCATTGACCGTTGGCACTACAGCGCAGTCTCATATGGCCAGTGATAGTGGTTTTGGTATTACGGGTTTAAAAGCAGAGAACGCCACGGATAAAATCCATAATGGTGCTCAAAGTTTTGGCAGTCGTATTTTGGGAGGACATGATATCGATGGGGATGGTATTCCCGATCTGATTATTAGCGATCCTTTAGCGACGAATAGCGAAGGTCAAAGTGTTGGTGCTGTATATGTCGTTTATGGTGGCCATATAGATGATATCAATAAACTTCTTGATTCAAACAATGAAGTTCGTATTGATCAATTGCTGGAAAATAACCTGGCAGAGGTTCACTGGGGGAGCGTCGTCAACGGTCGATTCGGATCCGATTTTGACGTTGCAGATATCAATGGAGATGGTCGCCCTGATATTATCGTCGGGGCGAATGGTGCTGACGGAATTCCGGGCGGGGAAAATAATCCCGACGTTAATTGCGGTTCGGTCTCTGTGATTTATAACAAGCATCCCTTCCCGAATGCCGTTCCTTCTGCCTGGGCTTTTAACGATGAAGGCGATAATCATCATCCTTATGTGCTTGATGGCGATCATCAGACGATCGATCTGGCGAGTCTGACCTCTGTACTGAAGGAGGGGCACGCCCTGGATATGTCTGACGGCAATAGCACGCTGACAGTAAATAGCCAGCAGCTCAACACACTGGCCAACGACGAAAATGGTGGGCAAGCCACACTCACCGTTACCGGAGAAAACGGTAACGTCGAGTTAACCGGCGGCGCTGAAAACTGGCACGATAATGGTACCGTCACCATCGATGGCACCGTTTATCAGACCTATCAGAGCAGTGGGCAATCGGAGGTGCAGATCGAAGATCGCATTCACGTAACCATCCTGTAATGCTTTAATCAGCCATAAAGGTAAAGGGCACGGCGTAATAATACGCTGTGCCCTTATTTTTTTATGCAGGTATGGGACTCATTCTGAGTCTGGTCGCCGCATAACGCTTTTCAGTCCTGCCGTTCGAACCAGCTTTCCAGAATCACTACTGCCGAGGCGGAATCGACGCTGCCTTTATCCAGCGCCCGGTAACCGCCGTGACTGAACAGGTCCGCACGGGCCTCTACGGTGGTGAGCCGCTCGTCGTGGAGCGTTACCGGAACGCCGAAGCGGCCATGAAGCCGGTTGGCGAATTTGCGCGCCCGGGCGGTCAGCGGTTGTTCGCTGCCGTCCATATTAAGCGGCAGGCCGACAATCACCTCGTCGGGCTGCCACTCCTTAAGCAGGCGCTCCAGCGCCGCCCAGTCGGGAATGCCGTCCCGGGCCTTTAGCGCCCCCAGCGGGCGGGCGGTGCCGGTAATGCTTTGCCCTACGGCCACGCCGATGCTTTTGGTGCCGAAGTCGAAAGCCAGCAGGGTTCCTGAAGCCATCAGGCGTGTCCCGCAACGCCTGGCATGGTGAAGATATCCACGCCGATCAGCTTTGCCGCATCGCGCCAGCGATCGGCGATGGGGGTCTGGAATAACAGGGCGGGATCCGCCGGGGCCGTCAGCCAGGCGTTATCCAGAATCTCGCTTTCCAGTTGTCCTTTTTCCCAGGAGGAGTAGCCCAGCGCAACCAGCGACTGCTTCGGCTGCTTCGGGGTGCCCAGAGTTTCCAGCACGTCACGGGAAGTGGTGATAACCGTTGCGTCGCTAATCAGAATGCTGGAGGTGAACATATCTGGCGGGCTGTGCAGAATAAAGCCGCGATCCTCCGCCAGCGGGCCACCAAGGAACACAGGGCGGTCAAGACGAATGGCCGGATCGCGCGGTTCCGGCACGATCTCCAGCTTTTCCAGAACTTCCCCAACGTTCAGGTTTTCCAGCGGTTTATTGATAATAATGCCCATCGCCCCATCGTCGTTATGCTCGCAGATATAAACCACGGCACGTTTGAACATGGGATCCTGCAGACCAGGCATGGCAATAAGAAAGTGGTGCTGTAAATTCATTGTCAGTCGTTTATATCCGGTTAGAACGGAGTCGATGTCCCGTCGTTATCAAAAAGCGCCATGGCCGGTATGACACACAGGGCGCGCCAGCAGCGCGCCCTACAGCATCTTATTTTGCCAGACGCTTTTCAATGGCGTCCATTAACATTCCGGTAATGGAAACAGGGAATTCGGCTTCGATTTCGCGCACGCAGGTCGGGCTGGTGACGTTAATTTCAGTCAGGCGATCGCCAATGATATCCAGGCCCACGAAAATTAGCCCCTTTGCTTTTAGTTCTGGCGCCACGCGGCGGGCAATGGCCCAGTCGCTTTCGGTGAGCGGGCGCGGTTCGCCGCGGCCACCAGCGGCCAGATTGCCGCGGGTTTCGCCGCCCTGGGGAATACGGGCCAGGCAGTAAGGCACCGGCTCGCCATCCACCACCAGCACGCGCTTATCGCCATCTTTAATTGCGGGCAGGTAGTTCTGTGCCATGCAGTAACGGCTGCCGTGTTCGGTCAGGGTTTCCACAATCACCGGCAGGTTAGGATCGCCCTCTTTAACCCGGAAGATGGAAGCGCCTCCCATGCCGTCCAGAGGCTTAAGGATGATATCGCCATGTTTTTGCCAGAAAGCTTTAATCTGTGCCAGGCTGCGGGTCACCAGGGTATCTGGCGTCAGGTCGGCGAACCAGGCGGTGTAGAGCTTTTCGTTGCAGTCGCGCAGGCTCTGGGGCTTGTTGACGATGAGCGTACCCTGCTCTTCTGCGCGCTCCAGGGCGTAGGTGGCATAGATAAATTCGGTGTCGAACGGCGGATCCTTACGCATCAGGATCACGTCGAGTTCGCCCAGTCCAATCTCCTGCTCGTCCCCAAACTGATACCAGGCCTCATAGTTTTGCTCTACGCTCAGCTTACGGGTACGGGCGCGGGCTTCGCCATTGATCAGAAAGAGATCGTTCATCTCCATATAGTGCAGCTCATAGCCGCGGCGCTGGGCTTCCAGCAGCATAGCGAAGCTGGTGTCTTTCTTAATATTGATGGTTGCGATGGGGTCCATCACGATGCCGAGCTTGATCATTATTTTCTCCTTAGCCCAGGTCGCCGAACCGGACCTGAAGTGCGGTTATGGCAGTCAGTGCTGTAGTCTCTGTACGCAAAACGCGTGGGCCCAGCAGAATGTCGGTAAAGCCGTGGCGCGCGGTCATGGCTATCTCATCCGCTGATAGCCCTCCCTCCGGGCCAATTAGCAACCGCAGACGCTGTACGGGCAGAGGAAGGGTATTGATACTGTGGCTGGCGCGCGGGTGAAGGTTAAGTCTCAGACCCTCTTCCGGCTCTACGCACCAGGCTTCAAGCGTCATGGCGGGCCGGATCTCCGGTAGCCGGTTACGGCCGCACTGTTCACAGGCGGCGATAGCGATCTTACGCCACTGCTGAAGTTTTTTCCCGAGTCTCTCTTCATCGAGTTTAACCCCGCAGCGCTCCGAAAACAGGGGGGTAATGGTATTTACTCCCAGTTCGATGGATTTCTGTATGGTGAATTCCATCTTTTCGCCCCGGGACATCACCTGACCCAGATGCAAATTCAGGGGCGATTCGCGATCGTCAGTCGTGGCGTCAATCACCTGAACGCTTACCCGCTTTTTGCCTGCTTCGGTGATAGTGGCGTTAAAAACCTGGTTGCTGCCGTCGAACAACTGCAGCGCCTGGCCCGCTCCCATGCGCAGTACCCGGCCCACGTGGCCAGCGGCATCGTCGCTGAGGGCAATTTCTGTGTCGATCTGAAGAGGCTCAGGATGATAAATGCGGGGTATACGCATAGGGTTTCCAGTCCGGTTTGGCAGGTGCGCGCAAAGGTGCCGCGCAGTTTAACAATTGGCTGCTAGTGTAGGTTAGCCATTTTGCCGCTGGCAAGCTTTCAGCACCCAGGGGTTATGATTGCCCTGAATTCTGGCGATACGCGCATCGCGCTCGCACTCCCATGTTGTCACGGGGTAAAGCCTGTCCCAGGCTTCGAAAAGCCGGGTCTGCTGGCGCGACAGGCGCATATGATAAGTATCGCGCATATAGAAGTAAGTTCGGGCGATAGCGCCCCGAGCCTGCTGCGGTGGTTCAGCGCGTTTACCTTTAAAATCCACTTTCATGGCGCACTGGCCGTACTGGCCTTCGCCGCCATTCCACTGACTGTACTGGAAATTATTGCGATCGCCGTTCACTTCCCCGATGGCGGGCTGCAGGTTATGCAGATCGGTTTCTATCTTGCGGTACACCGGGTCTTTATTGCAGTTCTTACGTCCGCCATTCTGCCAGCACTGGCGCTGATGGCCGAACTCCCAGGCGGGCATGACGTGTTCCCACTCAATGCGTGAGGCGCGGTTTTGATTCTTACGTACCTGGTAGCCGCAGGAGGCCAGATCCGGCTCGCCTTTTTTGCCTTTCCAGGTGATTTTACACCCGCAATAGAAGGTGCCGGGGGCGTCAGCATTCAGTTTTACGCTGGCGGCTTTCGCCTTAGTGAAACTGGTAATAGCCGCCTGGCTGGCGCCGCTCCACAGGGCGGTGCCGAGCGCGACAGCGGCGGCCGCGAAAGCGATATTGCGATACATCTTCAACTCCGTGTCAAAACGAGCACGGATCCTGAAACAGACATCGCTTTGTTGCAATCAGTAAGATCGGTAAATTTCCAGAAAATCAGTCCGCTGAGGGCGCAGGACGTAAGAGCTGGCCGCAGTGTACGCAGCGGTATTCGGCTTCGCCGCGCAGCACCCGGTTATGGCGGCGTACGGTAAGCTGGTGCGGCTGGCAGCCGCAGTGATAAGGAAAGGTCTTACGCGGCAGAGACTGCGTCGAAAAAGCGTGAGTGCGGCGGGCCGGTACCTCCAGCACCTGCTCCATCATCCACTTCCACTCTTTGCCGTGAGGGGCCACCCGGCCAAAGCGTTTCCACACCAGCAGATGCGCCAGTTCGTGGGGCACCACTTCATCAATAAACGCCTGCTGGTTTTCCATCAGCAATACAGGGTTCAGGCGGATCTCATACTGCTCCAGCCAGGCCGTTCCGGCCGAGGTGCCGCGCTGGTTCCAGAGCACCCTGGGTTCCGGATAGTCGCGACCCAGACGCTGGTTAGCCAGATGTAATTTTTCCCGCAGGCACCGCATAACGGCCTGTTGTAGAGCGATGGGGAGGCGAGGGGTTTTCATGGGGCCAGAGCATAGTGGGGCTGGGCGGTGGGTGCAAGTGAATGGTCCATCACATCATCATATTCTGCTGATTTAGGTCTTCAAAATCGTCACGCTAACCCTTAAAAAAACGCGGCGGGAATCACTCCCCGCCGCGTCCTTTCCTGCTGAAAGCGCAATTATTCGCTGGCGCCGATCTCACGCAGCGGGCGGCCTTTCATCAGGTTACGCTCGATATGCTCCAGAGAGATATGCTTGGTTTCAGGCACCAGCGCCAGGGTCAGGATAATAAAGAACAGGTTCAGACCCGCGTAGACCCAGAAGGTGTTGGCGTTGCCCAGGCTGTTGAGCATGGTCAGGAAGGTGGCCCCGACGATCATATTGGCGATCCAGTTGGTGGCGGTGGAGCAGGTAATACCGAAATCGCGCCCCTTCAGCGGCTGGATCTCCGAGCACAGCACCCAGATCAGCGGACCGGCACTCATGGCGAAGCCGACGATAAACATCAGTAGCATCGCAACCGCAAAGTACTGGGCAGACGGTGAGGCGATACCCACATTCATCATGGTACCCAGGGTTCCCATACCGATAGCCATCACCAGGAAGCCCAGAATCAGGGTCGGTTTACGGCCCCAGCGATCCACCAGACCGATGGCGATAAAGGTGGCCAGCACGTTGGTCAGGCCGACAATCACGGTGCCCCACATCTGTTCGGTCGTGTTGCTGTAGCCCGCCAGCTCAAAAATCTTCGGCGCGTAATACATAATGACGTTCATCCCGGTGAACTGCTGCATCACCTGGAGCAGTACGCCCAGAAACACTGCGCGGCGGAAATTACGATTCTCTTTAAACAGCGCCCAGCCGCTCTGTTTCACCTTAAGACTCTCACGGATCTCATCCAGCTCGCGTCTGGCCTCTTCGCCGGTATCACGCAGGCGGGTCAGCACCCGCTCGGCGTCGTGAAAGCGGCGCTTCGCGGCAAACCAGCGCGGGCTATCCGGCAGAAAGAAGACACCTATCAGCAATAGCGCCGCCGGAATGGTGATGACGCCCAGCATCCAGCGCCATTCGCCGGAATAGCTAAAGGCGGTATCGGAAAGATAGGCGCCCAGAATACCGATAGTGATCATCAACTGGTACATGGAAATCATACTGCCGCGAATACGCTCCGGCGCGATTTCGGACAGATAGAGCGGCGCGGTATAGGATGCGACGCCCACCGCCAGCCCCAGCAGAACGCGGGAGACGGTCAGCACCTCTACGTTTGGCGCCAGCGCTGAAGCCAGAGAGCCGATAACAAACAGCACGGCGCCGATCATCAGACTATATTTGCGCCCAAGGCGGAAAGAGAGCCAGCCGCTGCCCACGGCGCCGACTGCCGCGCCAAACATCATTGAACTGACCACCCACTCCTGCTGGTGTGCAGTTATCTGGAACTCCTGAGAGATAAACGGCAGGGCGCCGGCGATAACGCCGATATCAAGCCCGAACAGCAAACCTGCCAGTGCGGCAAGGAAGCAAACAAAGAATGTCATGACTTTGTTTGAGTGCCGCTGTTTTTTATTGTCAGGCATAGCGCCCTCCGGTTGGATTAATCAGGTAACGGGTTAAGGGTAGGTAATGGGAAGGTGAAAATATGTGATTTCAATCACGAAGGTGTAATCGGTTACATAAATGTCAATAAATGTCAGTATGTAATTATTCTTTATTTTCATAAGGTTGATTTAAGTTTTTTCCCTAAGGAAAGAAATATTTCGGATGATGCTGAAGGGGAATGTAATCTTTGACATCTGTTTTTTCTGGCCGATAGAGGTCAGGATGGGAGTCAGTAACAGGATTGGGTGTAATCGATTACAATTTAAAGGTCAGTAAGATTTGTTATTGGCCAGGCTCTGCTTATCCGCAGCAATCCTGTGCTACAGAGAGGGCAAAGTTAAAATTGCCCGACAAAAATTTGAAAATCTTTGCGTTAAATATCGTCAGTAATTAACCCAAAAATGTCCATCCCATATCAGGCGCTATCCCTTTATGGAATAAGGATTTTAGGACGAGCCTTGTCTTTAAATTTCGTCAGTTTTCTGAAGTAATCGCATTATTTGCACTTTGTTTTAACCATTATTTAACGTTGCGCCGTATCGTAAGTGGGAAATTTCTGTTAATTTGCAGAATATTCCTGGTGGGGCGCGCAGCCTGTAAGGCTTGCCGTCTGGAAATTAGAATTCCACTGGTGTTTTAAATGGAGTTTCTTATTCCAACATTCGTTTGGCTATTTTTTTTGTTAGCAAATCTTAGCCTTTATTGCGATCTGATGAGTTAACGCTGCCTGGCGCTTATTCGGAATGAAACCTGGTTATTTCTTAGTTCTTAGCAAAATTAGCTAAGGCGAAAGAAAAGGCGCTTCAGGAATGACTGCAAAATCGGGTAAGCAGTATCAGTAATAGGGATGAGAGTATATGGGACGCTTCATTGTAACAAGGATGGTTGTGCTGGTACTTGTGATTTCCCTTCCGGGTTTTGCCGCACCATTGCCGCAATGGGCCAGCGGCCCGGGCGTGGCCCGCGTCAGTTCAGTCACGTTAAAAGAGAGCATTCTGTTTGCGTTCGATCGCGACCCTTCGGTGGGCGAGCAGGCTGCGCAGTTGGGTATTGGTCAGGCACAGATTGATGAGGCGCGCAGCGCCTGGTTCCCTCAGGTTTCCCTGAGTGGCAGCGCCGGACACAGTGAAAGCACGGACTCCAGCGGTTCGCTCAACAGCTCTGCCGTCTGGGGGCTAACGCTGACTCAGCTGATCTACGACTTTGGCAAAACCAACAACGCCATCGATCAGCGGAAGAACCAGCGGGAAAGCTATCGCTACCAGTTAATGTCAACGCTAACCAGCGTGGCGGAAGAGACCGCGCTGGCCTATGCGGAGGTGAAGCGTTATGACGAGCTCAACGCGGCAGCGGAGCAGCATATCAATGCGTTGCAGGATGTTCTGCGTATGGTAAGCCTGCGCGCGGACGCCGGTCTGAGCTCTCGTTCAGACGCGTTACTGGCTGAAACCCGCATTGCCGGTATGCGCTCCACCCAACAGCAGTATCGCGCCGCGCTGCGTAGCGCCCGCGCCAGACTGGGGGTGCTGACGGGGATGGAAGCCAGCCAGTATTCCGCCATGCCGACAGCGCTGGCTCATGACCAGACCCCGCTTGATAACATCCAATACTCACGTATTCCTTCGGTACTGGCCGCAGAGTCTCTGGAAGTCTCTTCCCGCTATGGGATCAGCCGGGCGAAGTCCGATCGCTGGCCAACGGTCAGCCTGAAAGGCGGGCGCACCCGCTACCAGACCGATAACCGCAACTACTGGGACGACCAGGTACAAATAAGCGTTGATGCTCCACTGTATCAGGGTGGGGCCGTCTCAGCCCGGGTTCGTCAGGCACAAGGCGAGCGCCAGAAAGCGCTCTCTAAAGTGAATCAGGCGAAGTTCGACGTGCTGCAAAAAGCGTCGGTCGCGCTGGCGGAATGGCAGGGCGCTCAGGGCCGTGAACAGGCCGGGCGCCAGCAGTTGGAAAATGCGCTGCGCACCCGTCAACTCTATAAAAGCGAATATAAGCTTAGCCACCGCAGTCTTAGCGATCTGCTGAGCGTGGAACAGGATATCTGGCAGGCATCGTCTTCACGTATTACTGCCGATTATGACGGCTGGGCGGCGGCAATTAATTATGCTGCGGCGCTCGATACGCTTTTACCTTTAGCGGGAATTCAGAAGAACACAGCAAACCAGCTACCAGACTTAGGATAATCATCCTGCATGGAATGGAATTAAAGGAATGTGGATATTGCCTCAGAGGCACCCATTGCGCAAAAAAAGATAAATATATCCAGGACGGATATACGCAAGGAGATAAGATAGTGAGTAAGATCGTTGATGTCATTATTCGTAAGAGTGCGGAAAAAACGGTTTTAAACGCTGAAGGTAACCTGTCGGTTTCTATTTCTGCACCGAGCGTTATTCAAATCCACGCCTCTCCCACAGAGGTTGTTCGTTATGAACGTGTGGGGAACGATCTGCTGATTTATATGCAGGATGGCAGCGTGATTCGCTGTAACGGCTATTTTATCGGTGACCTGGAATCGGAGGATCGGCAATCGGTGCTGGTCTTTGCCGATGATCAGGGTCTGACTCATATCTCCTTTGCCGATATCGGCCAGGGCCAGGGGCTGACTCCGTTCACCCTGACGCCTCAGGCCACTGCTATCGACAGCATCGAACCCTTCCTGGAAAGCAGCCTGTTTGAAGGCGATACGCCCTGGGGCTGGATCGCCGGAGCAGCGCTGGGCGGAGGAGCCATAGGCGCGCTGCTTGCTCACGACGGCGACGACCATACCCGCACCGAGGTTATCGATAACACCAAAGAGGTGGAAAGCATCACGCCGACCTTTACGGTTTCCGATAAACAGGGCGATCGTCAGGGGCTGCTGGCCGCTAAGGCGATAACCGACGATGCCACTCCGACCTTTAGCGGTACCGGACAGCCGGGAGCCACCATCCAGATCAAGGATGCCAGCGGTAGCACCATCGCCAGCGCCATGGTCGGGAAAGACGGCACCTGGAGCGTCCTGCTGCCGACCCAGAGCGACGGCACCCATACCTGGTCGGTGGTGCAGATAGACGGCAACGATAGCACCAAAGCAGGCGACATCACCCTGACCGTCTCCACTAAAGAGGCGGTAATCACCCTTAACGCCACGGCAACAGATAACGTGGTAAACGGCGCCGAGCAGGCGGCGGGCTTTACCCTGTCCGGCAGCAGCAGCCAGTTCGCCAGCGGCAGCGTCCTGACCGTGACCCTAAACGGTAAAAGCTACAGCGCCACCGTGGGAGATAGCGGCGTCTGGAACGTTAAGGTGCCAGCAGCGGACGCTCTGGCGCTGGGCGACGGGAACTGGACGGTCAGCGTGACCGGTAAGGACATCACCGGTAATACCATCAGCAGCTCACAGGCACTGAGCGTGGATACCCGGGCACCGACCCTGACGATCGACCCCGTGACTGCCGACGGCGTGGTCAACGCCCAGGAAAAGGGCGAATCGCTGATTCTGACCGGCCGCAGCGATGCGGAGCCGGGTCAGACCGTAACGGTCAGTCTGAATGGCAAAAGCTGGAGTGCGACTGTCGGTAGCGACGGGCGCTGGAGTGTTACCCTGGATGCCACCAGCGCCGCGGCCCTGTCTGAGGGTAAGCACAGCATTAGCGCCAGCGTCAGCGATAAAGCAGGCAACCAGAGCAGCGCTCAGGGCAGCTTTACCGTGGATACGTCCACGCCGGTCGTTACCCTGAATGCCATTGGCGGTGATAACGTGCTGAACGGCCGCGAACTGGCGACTACCCAGATGCTCTCCGGTCGCGTTACCGGCGCGTCTGCCGGTGATACAGTGGTGGTGAAGCTCGGCGAACACAGCCTTAGTACCATCGTACAGGCTGACGGTAGCTGGAGCGTGGCGGTTTCCCCCAGCCTGCTGAATGATTTTACCCGGCTTCACCAGCTGCCGGTTTCGGTTTCCGTGACTAACGCGGCAGGCAATAGCGGCAGCGCCAGCAGCATGGTAACCCTGAACAGCGATGGCCCCACTTTCACGGTAGATCCCATCAGTCAGGACAGCGTGCTGAATGCGCAGGAAGCGCAGCAGCCCCTGAGCCTGAGCGGCACCAGTAACCTGCCGGACGGCAGCGCCGTCACTGTAACGCTCAATAATCAGAGCTACCAGGCCACCGTCAGCGGCGGTCAGTGGCAGCTTCAGGTGCCGGTCGAAGATGTGCTGAAACTGGCGAACACCCTGTATACCGTAACGGTCAGCGGCGCGGATGAAGCCGGGAACCCGGGCTCGGCCAGCGCCTCTGTACTGGTGGATACGGTACTGCCGACGGTGATTATCAACACCTTTGCGGGCGATAACCAGCTGAACGCCAGCGAGCTGGCGCAGGTGCAGACCTTAAGCGGCCGGGTGACTGGCGCGGCGGCTGGCGATATCGTCACCATCAGGATTGGCAACAATAGCTATGAGGCGAAGGTAGAGGACAATCTGACCTGGAGCCTGGAACTGCCTGCCAGTGCGCTGTCGTCGCTGGGCGACGGCGCACTGACCGTTGAGGCTTCGGTGACCAACGGCCATCACAACACCGGTAACGGGGCGTTGAATATCAGTATTACTGCCCAACTGCCGGGGATCCGCATCAATACCGTCTCCGGCGATGATGTGGTGAACGCCATTGAGCGGCAGCAGGATCTGACCATTACCGGTACCAGCGAACACCTGGCGGAAGGAACTACGGTAACCGTTATCGCTAATGGCAAGAGCTATATCACTGCCGTTGACGCCAGCGGTAACTGGCGAATTGGGGTATCCGCCCGTGAGCTGGCGGACTGGCCCGCTGGCGATGTGGTTATTCGCGCCAGCGCGCAGGACGTAGCCAGTAACCCGGCAGGGTTTGAGCAGACGGTCACCGTCGACCTTAACGAAGTAGCCATTACCATTAATACGGTCAGCCTGGATGACGTGATTAACGCCGCGGAAAAAGGGGCGATACTGACTCTGAGTGGTATGACCCAGGGCGTGGAGCCGGGGCAGAGCGTGGTGGTGAGCTTTGCGGGGCAGCGCTGGAGCGCCAAAGTTCAGGATGATGGCAGCTGGCTGCTGGATGTACCGGCCACTGCAATGGATGGCCTGATGGACGGACGCGCGGAAATTAGCGTGAGCGTCACCAGCGTTAACGGCAACAGCGCCCAGGCCGGTCATCAGGTGATTATCGACAGCGCAGCGCCAACGCTTACCATCAACGCGCTGGCGGTGGACGATGTCCTGAATGCGCCAGAGCAGGGCCAGCCTCTGACGATTAGCGGTACCAGCACGGCGGAGGCCGGGCAGATGGTTACTGTTACTCTTAACGATAAGTCGTATACCGCCACCGTAAACGCCGATGGGCGCTGGAGCCTGAAGGTTGAGGCGACCGATCTGGCAGATCTTTCCGACGGTAACTTCACGGTCAATGCCAGGGTGGCGGATAAAGCCGGTAACCCGGTATCGGCCGATCGCGAACTGACTGTGGATACCGCCATACCGACCATCACCATCAATACCGTGGCGGGCGACGATATCATCAACAGCACCGAGAGCGGGCAGAACCTGATCGTCAGCGGTAACAGCAGCGGCCTGAAAGCGGGCTCCAGCGTGACGCTGGTGATCAACGATAAGAGCTACAGCGCGATTGTGATGGAAGATGGCAACTGGCAGGCAGGGATACCGGCCGTTGACGTCTCCCGGTGGCCGCAGGGAGGGCTGACCGTCAGCGCCAGCGGCGCCAGCAGCGCCGGAAACCAGGCCAGCGCTCAACGACCCGTCACGGTGGAAGTAGCGGAAGTCAGCATCGCCATCAATACCCTGGCGACGGATGACGTGATTAACGCCGCGGAGAAGGGACTGAACCTGACGCTTTCCGGCACTACCGGTAACGTTGAAGTCGGGCAGACCGTCACTCTGACCTTTGGCAGCCGTACTTATACCACTCAGGTACAGGAGGGTGGCGTCTGGCGTCTGGAGGTTTCGGCGGCAGATCTCAGAACCCTGGCGGATGGCGATGCCAGCGTGCAGGCCAGCGTCAGCAACAAAGCGGGCAATGCGGCTTCCGACAGCCACGACTACCGGGTAGATACCCAGGCGCCGGGGCTGACCATCGATACCCTGGCGGGTGACAATATTCTTAACGCCGCAGAAAAAGGCCTGCCCCTGACCGTCAGCGGCACCAGCACGGCGGAAGCCGGGCAGACGGTGACCGTCACCCTGAATGGTAAACCCTATACCGCCATTGTTCAGGCTGATGGCAAATGGAGCCTGGAGGTTCCGGACACCGATCTGGCGGCGCTGAAAGATGGCAACGTCACCATAAGCGCGACGGTAAGCGATAAAGCGGGTAACGAATCCACCACTGTGGGATCGATGCTGGTGGACGCCACCCGTCCGGAGATCGCGATCAATGATTTCGCCATCGATAATGTCATTAACCAGAGCGAACAGGCTCAGACCCAGATGGTCAGCGGTCGCGTTAGCGGCGCGGCGGCGGGCGATAAAGTCACCGTCACGCTGGGCGAAAATAGCTGGACCACGGTGCTGGATGCCAGCGGCAACTGGAGCCTGGGGCTCCCGGCGTCGGCGATCGAGGCTCTGGAAGACGGCAGCTATACCCTTTCCGTGTCGGTCACCGATGCGGCAGGCAATACCGGCACTCAGGATCGCGGCTTCACGGTCAACACTCAGCTTCCGGCCATCGCTATCGACGCTATCGCGGGCGATGACGTGATTAACGGCCTGGAAAAAGGCGGCGAGCTGGCGGTCACCGGCACCAGCAACCAGCCGTCCGGCACTACCATCACCCTGATGCTTAACGGCGTTAGATATACTGCCACCACCGGCGATAACGGGGTCTGGAGCGTTACGCTGCCCGCATCGGCACTGGGAGCGCTGGGCGAAGCGAACTACACCCTGACCGCCAGCGTCACCGACGTTTACGGTAACAGCAACAGCGCCGATCGCGCGGTACAGGTGGACAGCGCCCGGCCGCAGGTGACTATCGACTCTGTCACCGCCGACAACATCATTAACGCTGCCGAACTGGCGGCGGGCCAGATGCTGACCGGTAAGGTCAGCGGCGCGGCCTCCGGCGATACCGTCACCGTGATGATGGGCGGTAAGAGCTACGAGGTGAAGGTTCAGGACGACCTGAGCTGGAAGCTGGAACTGAGCCCGGAAATACTGAAAGCGCTGGGTGACGGTGAGCTGACTATCAGCGCCAGCGTCACCAACGGCCACGGCAACAGCGGCGGCGCGGAGCGGGATATCGCCATCGATGCCAACATTCCGGGGCTGCGTATCAACACCGTCTCCGGCGACGATATCGTTAACAGTATCGAGCACAACCAGGCGCTGGTGATCAGCGGAACCAGCGAAGGGCTGAGCGCCGGTGCCAGCGTGACCCTGACCATTCACGGCAAGACCTATACGGCTACCGTCAAAGCTGATGGCAGCTGGCAGACCGGGGTGGAGGCCGCAGATGTGGCCCAGTGGCCGGAAGGCAAACTGGTGATTGATGCCAGCGCGCAAAGCAGCGCCGGTAACCCGGTGGAAATCAGCCACCAGGTGACGGTGGATCTGGATGTCGTGGCAATCACCATCGACAGCGTTACTGCGGATGATGTGCTGAACGCCGCCGAGCGCGGCGAAGCCCTGACGCTCACCGGCACCACCAGCAATGTGGAAGCGGGTCGTACCGTCACCATCACCTTTGGTGGCAAGACGTACACCGCCAAAGTGGAGGACGGCGGCGGCTGGAGCCTGGAAGTGGCAGCGGCGGATCTGGCGAAGCTGCCGGAAGGCACGGCCAGCGTACAGGTTAGCGTGACCAATAACGCGGGCAATGATGCCCAGGCAGGCCACGAATATCGGGTCGATACCCAGGCCCCGGGCATCACCATCGAGACCCTGGCGGGGGATAATATCCTGAACGCCGCCGAACAGGGGCTGCCCCTGACCGTCAGTGGAACAACCACGGCGGAAGCCGGGCAGACGGTGACCGTTAGCCTGAACGGCAAGCCGTACACCACAACAGTCAATGCCGACAGTAAATGGACGCTGGATATCCCGGCGGCAGATCTGGCAGCGCTGAAAGACGGCAACATCACCCTGAACGCCAGCGTCACCGATAAAGCCGGTAACCCGACGTCGGCGGCCAGCGAGCTGCTGGTCGATGGCAGCGTCCCCACCGTGACCATCCATAACATCACTGCAGATAACGTGATTAACCAGGCCGAACAGGATCAGGCGCTGGTGATTACCGGCAGCAGCACCAACGCTCAGGCTGGCGATCGCATCACCATTACCCTGAACGGCAAAACCTATATCACAACCCTGGATGCCGACGGCAGCTGGAGCCTGGGGATTCCGGCGGCGGATGTCGGTCTGCTGACGGGGCAGGACTACACCCTGACGGCGAGTCTGACCGATAAAGCCGGTAACCAGGGTGAGGGCAGCCACGACTTTAAGGTGGAGCTCTCCGCCCCCTCGATCGCTATCGATGCTATCGCGGGCGATGACGTGATTAACGCCCTGGAAAAAGGCGGCGAACTGGCGGTTACCGGCACCAGCAACCAGCCTTCCGGCACTATCATCACCCTGATGCTTAACGGCGTCAGCTACAGCGCCACCACCGGCGATAACGGGGTCTGGAGCGTCACTCTGCCCGCATCGGCGCTGGGGGCGCTGGGCGAAGCGAGCTATACCCTGACCGCCAGCGTCACCGATGGCTACGGCAACAGCAACAGCGCCGATCGCACGGTACAGGTGGACAGCGCCCGGCCGCAGGTGACTATCGACCCTGTCACCGCCGATAACATTATTAACGCCGCTGAACTGGCGGCAGGCCACACCCTGACCGGTCAGGTCAGCGGTGCGGCGCCCAATGATACCGTCACCATTATGATTGGCGGCAAAAACTATGAGGTGAAGGTTCAGGGCGACCTGAGCTGGAAGCTGGCGCTGACCCCGGAGATGCTGACGGCGCTGGGCGATGGTGCGCTGACCATTACGGCCAGCATCACCAACGGCCACGGTAACACCGGCGGCGCGGAGCGGGATATCGCCATCGATGCCAACATTCCGGGGCTGCGTATCAACACCGTTTCCGGCGACGATATCGTTAACAGCATCGAGCACGGCCAGGCGCTGGTGATCAGCGGCAGCAGCGAAGGGCTGAGTGCCGGTGCTGCCGTCACTCTGACCATTAACGGTAAAACCTATACGGCCACCGTCAGGGCCGATGGTAGCTGGCAGACCGGGGTGGACGCCGCAGATGTGGCGCAGTGGCCGGCAGGTAAACTGGTGATTGATGCCAGCGCGCAAAGCAGCGCCGGTAATCCGGTGGCGATCGGCCATCAGGTGACGGTGGATCTGGATGTCGTGGCGATCACTATCAATAGCGTCACCGCCGATGATGTGCTGAATGCCGCCGAGTGCGGCGAAATTCTGACGCTCTCCGGCACCACCAGCAATGTGGAGGCGGGCCGTACCGTCACCATCACCTTTGGCGGCAAGACGTACACCGCCAAAGTGGAGGACGGCGGCGGCTGGAGCATGGAAGTGGCTGCGGCGGATCTGGCGAAGCTGCCGGAAGGCACCGCCAGCGTGCAGGTGAGCGTCACCAATAACGCGGGTAACGGTGCTTCGGCAGGCCACGAATATCGGGTCGATACCCAGGCGCCGGGCATCACCATCGATACCCTGGCGGGTGATAACATCCTGAACGCCGCCGAAAAAGGCCTGTCCCTGACCGTGAGCGGGACAACCACGGCGGAAGCCGGGCAGGAGGTTACCGTCATCCTGAACGGTAAGCCGTACACCACGACGGTCAATGCCGACGGCAAATGGACGCTGGATATCCCGGCGACAGATCTGGCGAACCTGGACGACGGCCAGGTGACGGTCAGCGCCAGCGTTTCTGACAAGGCGGGTAACCCGGTTCAGACTCAGAGCGAGCTGCAGGTCGATGCCACCGTACCGGTTATCACCATCAACAGCATTACGGCGGATGATGTGATCAACCAGACCGAACACGGTCAGGCGCTGATTATCAGCGGCGGCGTTAAAGGGGCGGCCACCGGCGATGTGGTCACCGTGACTATCGGCAGCAATAGCTGGGTTACCACTGTGGATGAGGCGGGTAAGTGGAGCGTGGGGATCCCGGATACGGCGGTGTCTGCGCTTGAGGATAATGGCTACCGCGTGACCGTTTCCGTGACCGATTCGGCAGGCAACAGCAGTAGCGAATCCCGTGATTTCACCGTAGATACCGCGGCACCGACGCTTTCGATCGGCACCATCACTGGTGACAATATTCTGAATGAGGCGGAAAAAGGGCAGCCGCTGACCATTAGCGGCGGCTCTGACGGACTGGCCGCAAATACCACCGTCACGGTGACGCTCAACGGTAAAAACTATATCGGCACCACCGATAGCAGCGGCAACTGGAGCGTGACGGTACCCGCTGACGATCTGACGGCGCTGGGCGAGGCTTTCTACCAGGTGAGCGTTTCTGCCACCGATAGCGTCGGCAACACGGGTAACGCCAGCCATACCCTGGGGGTGGATTCCCAACTGCCGGGCGTGGTTTTCGATACGGTCGCCGGGGATGACATTATCAACGCTGCCGAACTGGCGGCGGGCCAGACCCTGACCGGTAAAGTGACCGGCGCGGCCTCCGGCGATACCGTCACTGTGATGATTGGCGGCAAGAGCCACGAGGTCAAGGTTCAGGACGACCTGAGCTGGAAGCTGGCGCTGACCCCGGAGATGTTGACCGCACTGGGGAATGGTGACCTGGCTATTAGTGCCAGCGTTACCAATGCCAGCAACAATACCGGTAGCACCAGCCACGAAATTACCATCGATGCCAACCTTCCGGGACTGCGTATCAACACCGTTTCCGGCGACGATATCGTTAACAGCATTGAGCACGGCCAGGCGCTGGTCATCAGCGGCAGCAGCGAAGGGATGAGCACCGGTGCCAGCGTCACTCTGACCATTAACGGTAAAACCTATACGGCCACTGTCAGGGCCGATGGTAGCTGGCAGACCGGGGTGGAGGCCACAGACGTGGCTCAGTGGCCGGCAGGTAAACTGGTGATTGATGCCAGCGCGCAAAGCAGTGCCGGTAACCCGGTGGCGATCGACCATCAGGTGACGGTGGATCTGGATATCGTGGCGATCGCCATTAACAGCGTCACCGCGGATGACGTACTGAACGCCGCCGAGTGCGGCGAAGCCCTGACGCTCTCCGGCACCACCAGCAATGTGGAAGCGGGCCGTACCGTCACTATCACCTTTGGCGGCAAGACGTACACCACCGAAGTGGAGGACGGCGGCGCCTGGAGTCTGGAGGTTGCGGCAGCGGATCTGGCGAAGCTGCCGGAAGGTAGAGCCAGCGTACAGGTCAGCGTCACCAGTCAGGCAGGCAACAGCGCATCGGTGGGCCACGAATATCGGGTGGATACTCAGGCGCCGGGCATCACCATTAACGCCCTGGCGGGCGACGATGTGCTGAACGCCGCCGAACAGGGTCAGCCCCTGACCGTCAGCGGGACAACCACGGCGGAAGCAGGTCAGACGGTGACCGTCAGCCTGAATGGTGAAACCTACAGCGCTACGGTCCGGGCGGACGGTAGCTGGAGCCTGAATATTCCGGCGGCTGACCTGGCGAATCTGAATGACGGCAACATCACCCTGAACGCCAGCGTCACCGATAAAGCCGGTAACCCGGCCACCGCAGATCGCGCCATGACCGTGGACGCCACCATTCCGGTGGTGACCATCAATACGGTGGCGGGCGATGACGTGATTAACCGGACTGAACACGGTCAGGCGCAGATTATCAGCGGCAGCGTCACCGGTGCGAATACCGGCGACAAAGTGACCGTAACCCTGGGCGACCACAGCTGGACCACGGTGGTGGATGCGGCGGGCAACTGGAGCCTGGGCGTACCGGCGGATGTGGTCAGCGCCTTGCAGGACGGAAAGGTCAGCATCGACGTGACGGTAACCGACGCCGCAGGCAATAGCGGCAGCGCCAGTCATAACGTAACGGTGGACACCGGTCTGCCCTCGCTGAGCTTCGATACCCTGGCGGGCGACGGCATTCTGAACGCCACCGAGAAGGGCCAGCCGCTGGTACTGAGCGGCGCCAGCGCTCACCTGGCGGCAGGTACGGTGGTGACGGTCATGCTGAATGGTAAGGGCTACAGCGCTACCGTGGATGACAGCGGAAACTGGCGCACGGAAGTGCCGGTGGCTGACCTGGCCGGTCTGGGCGAGGCGGGCTACACCCTGACCGCCACGGCCACCAACGGCGTGGGCAACAGCGTGAATGCCAGCGGCAGCCTGACGGTGGATACCGCCAGGCCGCAGGTGACCATCGACTCGCTGACGGCCGATAACATCATTAACGCCGCCGAACTGACGGCGGGCCAGACCCTGACCGGTCAGGTCAGGGGCGCGGCGCCCAATGATACCGTCACCGTGATGATGGGCGGCAAGAGCCACGAGGTGAAGGTTCAGGACGACCTGAGCTGGAAGCTGGAACTGACCACAGAAATGCTGAAAGCGCTGGGTGACGGTGAGCTGACCATCAGCGCCAGCGTCACCAACGGCCACGGCAACAGCGGCGGCGCGGAGCGGGATATCGCCATCGACGCGAATATTCCGGGGCTGCGTATCAACACCGTTTCCGGCGACGATATCGTTAACAGCATCGAACATCACCAGGCGCTGGTGATCAGCGGAACCAGCGAAGGGCTGAGCGCCGGTGCCAGCGTGACCCTGACCATTCACAGCAAGACCTATACGGCTACCGTCAAAGCTGATGGCAGCTGGCAGACCGGGGTGGAGGCCGCAGATGTGGCCCAGTGGCCGGAAGGCAAACTGGTGATTGATGCCAGCGCGCAAAGCAGCGCCGGTAACCCGGTGGAAATCAGCCACCAGGTGACGGTGGATCTGGATGTCGTGGCAATCACCATCGACAGCGTCACTGCGGATGACGTGCTGAACGCCGCCGAGCGCGGCGAAGCCCTGACGCTCTCCGGCACCACCAGCAATGTGGAAGCGGGCCGTACCGTCACTATCACCTTTGGCGGCAAGACGTACACCGCCAAAGTGGAGGACGGCGGCGGCTGGAGCCTGGAAGTGGCTGCGGCGGATCTGGCGAAGCTGCCGGAAGGCACCGCCAGCGTGCAGGTCAGCGTCACCAATAACGCGGGTAACGGCGCCCAGGCAGGCCACGAATATCGGGTCGATACCCAGGCCCCGGGCATCACCATTAACGCCCTGGCGGGCGACGATGAGCTGAACGCCGCCGAGCAGGGCCAGCCCCTGACCGTCAGCGGGACAACCACGGCGGAAGCCGGGCAGACGGTGACCGTTAGCCTGAACGGCAAGCCGTACACCACAACAGTCAATGCCGACGGTAAATGGACGCTGGATATCCCGGCGGCAGATCTGGCAGCGCTGAAAGACGGCAACATCACCCTGAACGCCAGCGTCACCGATAAAGCCGGTAACCCGTCCAGCGCAGAGCGCGCCATGACCGTGGACGCCACCATTCCGGTGGTGACCATCAATACGGTGGCGGGCGATGACGTGATTAACCAAACTGAACACGGTCAGGCGCAGATTATCAGCGGCAGCGTTACCGGCGCGAACACCGGCGACAAAGTGACCGTAACCCTGGGCGACCACAGCTGGACCACGGTGGTGGATGCGGCGGGCAACTGGAGCCTGGGCGTACCGGCGGATGTGGTCAGCGCCTTGCAGGACGGAAAGGTCAGCATCGACGTGACGGTAACCGACGCCGCAGGCAATAGCGGCAGCGCCAGTCATAACGTAACGGTGGACACCGGTCTGCCCTCGCTGAGCTTCGATACCCTGGCGGGCGACGGCATTCTGAACGCCACCGAGAAGGGCCAGCCGCTGGTACTGAGCGGCGCCAGCGCTCACCTGGCGGCAGGTACGGTGGTGACGGTCATGCTGAATGGTAAGCGCTACAGCGCTACCGTGGATGACAGCGGAAACTGGCGCACGGAAGTGCCGGTGGCTGACCTGGCCGGTCTGGGCGAGGCGGGCTACACCCTGACCGCCACGGCCACCAACGGTGTGGGCAACAGCGTGAATGCCAGCGGCAGCCTGACGGTGGATACCGCCAGGCCGCAGGTGACTATCGATTCTGTCACCGCCGATAACATCATTAACGCCGCCGAACTGGCGGCGGGCCAGACCCTGACAGGTAAGGTCAGCGGCGCGGCCTCCGGCGATACCGTCACCGTGATGATAGGCGGTAAGAGCTACGAGGTGAAGGTTCAGGACGACCTGAGCTGGAAGCTGGAACTGACCACAGAAATGCTGAAAGCGCTGGGTGACGGTGAGCTGACCATCAGCGCCAGCGTCACCAACGGCCACGGCAACAGCGGCGGCGCGGAGCGGGATATCGCCATCGACGCGAATATTCCGGGGCTGCGTATCAACACCGTTTCCGGCGACGATATCGTTAACAGCATCGAACATCACCAGGCGCTGGTGATCAGCGGAACCAGCGAAGGGCTGAGCGCCGGTGCCAGCGTGACCCTGACCATTCACGGCAAGACCTATACGGCTACCGTCAGGGCCGATGGCAGCTGGCAGACCGGGGTGGAGGCCGCAGATGTGGCCCAGTGGCCGGAAGGCAAGCTGGTGATTGATGCCAGTGCGCAAAGCAGCGCCGGTAACCCGGTGGAAATCAGCCACCAGGTGACGGTGGATCTGGATGTCGTGGCAATCACCATCGACAGCGTCACTGCGGATGACGTGCTGAACGCCGTGGAGCGCGGCGAAGCCCTGACGCTCTCCGGCACCACCAGCAATGTGGAAGCGGGCCGTACCGTCACCATCACCTTTGGCGGCAAGACGTACACCGCCAAGGTGGAGGACGGCGGCGCCTGGAGTCTGGAGGTTGCGGCGGCGGATCTGGCGAAGCTGCCGGAAGGCACCGCCAGCGTGCAGGTCAGCGTCACCAATCAGGCAGGCAACAGTGCCCAGGCAGGCCACGAATATCGGGTCGATACTCAGTTGCCGGGCCTGACCATCGATACCATTGCCGGGGATAACCTGATTAACGCCTCCGAGGCGGGCGCGGGGGTGACCGTGAAGGGCACCAGCGATGCCGAAGCCGGTCAGACGGTAACCCTAACCCTGGGCGGTAAGCAGTACCAGGCCAGGGTACAGGCCGATGGTAGCTGGAGTCTGGAGCTGCCTGGCAGTGACCTGACGCTGCTGGCCGATGCCAGCCATCCGATACAGGCAAGCGTCAGCGACAAGGCCGGTAACACCACCAACGCCAGTACCCAGGTGATTCTGGATACTCAGGCGCCGACCCTGACCTTTAATAAGGTGGCGGGGGATGATGTGATCAACCGGGTCGAGCACGACCAGGCGCAGATTATCAGCGGCAGCGTCACCGGCGCGAATACCGGCGATAAGGTAACGCTCACCCTGGGCGATCGCAGCTGGACCACCACGGTGGATGCCGCCGGTCACTGGAGCGTCGGCGTACCGGCAGAGGTTATCGCCGCCCTTGAGGACGGTACCCTGACCCTGAACGCTACCGTGGTAAACAGCGCGGGCAACAGTGCGAGCCAGAGCCATGATCTGGTGGTCAGCACGACCGAAATTAGCCTGAGCGTGAATACTGTCGCGGGTGATGATGTGATTAACGCTACGGAAGCGGGCGGCGAACTGACCATCAGCGGCGGTAGCCACGGGCTGAAGAGCGGCGCGGCGATTAGCGTCAATCTGAACGGTAAGGATTACAGCGTTACCGTTGGCGATAGCGGCGCGTGGAGCCTGACCATTCCGGCAGAGGATGTGGCCGCGCTGGCAGACGGCGGCAGCTACAGCGTGATCGTTTCGGCCCAGGATACGGTGGGTAACAGCGCTTCGGCCAGTCATGCCATCACCGTAGATACCAGTGCGCCGGTGATCACCCTGGCGGCTATCTCGACCGACAATATGCTCAACGCGCTGGAACAGCAGCAGCCGCTGACTATTCGCGGCACCAGCAGTGCTGAGCCGGGCCAGACCGTCACCGTTACCCTGGGCGAGGCGAGCTATACCACCACCGTTCTGATAGACGGTAGCTGGACGCTGAATGTGCCGGTAGAGGACCTGGCGTTACTTGCCGAAGGGGCGCTGAACGTTACCGCAAGCGTGAGCGATAAGGCCGGTAACAGCACCAGCCAGAGCGCCACGCTAACGGTGGATACCCTGGCGCCGACCCTGACCTTTAACGCGGTGGCCAGCGACAACGTGATTAATATTGCTGAACAGCAGGCCGGACAGAGCATCAGCGGCACTACCACAGCGGAAGTCGGGCAGGTGGTGACGGTGAGCTTTAATAACCGCACCTATACCGCGACTGTGGGCGAAGGCGGCATCTGGTCGGTCACGGTTCCGGCAACCGACTTTAATGGTATGGCCGACGGTAATCACGGCTTTAGCGCCACGGTAACGGATAAGGCGGGCAACAGCGTGACCCAGTCCGGCTCCCTGAGTCTGGATCTGACCGCGCCGACCATCACCTTTAGCCCGGTGGCGACCGATGACGTGGTTAACGCCGCCGAGCAACTGACCGGACAAACCGTGAGCGGTACCACCACGGCAGAAGCCGGGCAGACCATCATCGTGACCTTTAACGGAAACGACTATACCGCCACGGTGGGCGAAGGCGGTAACTGGTCCATTACGCTGTCGGCAGAAGATTTCAACGGCCTGCAGGATGGTCGCTATACCCTGAGCGCGAAGGTGACGGATAAAGCCGGTAACGGCGGTTCCGGAAGCCACGAGTTTGCCCTGAGCGGTGAAGTACCTTCTATTACCATCGATACCATCGCCCAGGATGACATTATCAATGCCGCCGAACATGGCGCGGCGCTGGTTATCAGCGGGACTTCCGGCGGCGCGGTGGGTCAGACGGTGACGGTCACCCTGAACGGTAAGAGCTATACCGCGACGGTGAAGCCGGACGGTAGCTGGAGCGCCACCGTTGGCAGCGCCGACGTGGCCGCACTGGCGGACGGCAGCGCCTGGGTGGTCTATGCCGAAGTGGATAACCTGATTGGCAATACCTCCCACGACGATCGCAGTATCACAGTGGATCTGGATGCGCCGTCGATGACCATCAGCATCGATGCGCTACAAAGCGACAGCGGCCTGAGCGCGACCGACTTTATTACCCGCACCACACCGGTGACGGTAGAAGGTTCGCTGGGTGCGACGCTGGGCAGTGGAGAAAAAGCGCAGATTAGTCTGGATGGCGGTACCACCTGGATCGATCTGACCGTGACCGGTACCAGCTGGCGCTACGAAGACGGTCGTCAGTTAGATGACGGTACCTGGAATTATCAGGTGCGGGTGGTGGATAACGCCGGTAACGTCGGCGCCACCGACAGTCAGGATGTAGTTGTGGATACCGTGGCACCGCAAGCCGCCGCCATCAGCGTGGACAGCGTTTCCCGGGATACCGGTCTGGCGAGCGATGACTTTATCACCAGCGATAACAGCATCATCCTGAAGGGGAAACTGGGGGCCGCGCTTTCACAAGGCGAACACGCTCAGGTCAGCCTGGACGGCGGCAAAACCTGGATAGATGTTGACGTCAGCGGTCAGGAGTGGACCTACGTCGATGGCCGTGAACTGGCGGACGGCGACTACAACTACCAGTTGCGGGTGATCGACGACGCGGGCAATATCAGCGCCACCACCAGCCAGGTGGTGACGGTGGATACCCGCGCGCCGACCACTGCCGTGACCATCGACAGCATCAGCGATGACACCGGATTGAGCGCCAGCGACTTTGTCACCCGCGATACGACCCTGACGATTCATGGTTCGCTGGCGGCATCACTGATTGAAGGCGAATATGTCCAGATAAGCCTGGACGGCGGTAATAGCTGGCTGGCGGTGACTACCGTCGGCAATAGCTGGTACTACAACGATACCCGTGTCCTGGAAGAGGGCAGCCACGACTACTGGGTGCGGGTGGTGGACGATGCCGGTAACGTGGGCTCGACGGTGCGGCAGACGGTCACGGTGGACACCACCGCGCCGGATGCGGCTATTACGGTCAATGTGGACAGCATCTCGGAAGACACCGGCTTTAGCGACAGCGATTTTATCACCAGCGATAAGACCCTGACGCTGAACGGTACCCTGGGGGCCGAACCGGCGCAGGGTGACCATGTCCAGATCAGTATCGATGGCGGTAAAACCTGGGTGGACGTCGAGGTTTCCGGCACCCGCTGGCGCTACACCGATACCCGCGAACTGGCGGACGATGTTTACACTTACCAGATGCGGGTGGTGGACCAGGCCGGCAACGTGAGCGCGACCACCAGCCAGCAGGTCACCGTGGATACCACGCCGCCGGACAATCTGGCGACTATCGTGCAATACAGCGACGATGTCGGGGCTTCTCGCGGCCGCTTCGGCGCAGGCACCACCACCGACGAGCGTACGCCGGTGCTGCATGGCACCCTGGGCGAGGCGCTGGGCTACGGCGAAATCGTACGCATCTACACCGCCGATGGCGTGCTGCTGGGCGAAGCGGCGGTGAACGGTACCGAGTGGAGCTTTGCGCTGACTGAACCCGCCAGCGATGGCGATACCCCGGCTTACCAGGCAGTGGTGGTGGATGCCGCAGGCAACGAAGGCAGCCGCTCCCCGGAATTCAGCTTCACGGTGGATCTGCCGCTGATCGTCAACGCTCAGGATACCCTGGACACCACGCCGATCGTCTCTGGCACCATCGACTTCCGGATGCTGGATGGCGAATACATGGAGGTCACGATTAATAACGTGACCTACAGCTCACGCACCGGCGCGGTGGTGATCGATCCCAATAACAGCACCTGGTATGTGCAGATTCCGGATAGCGACGCGCTGGACATCAAAAGCTATGAAGTACAGGCAGCGCTGTATGCTGCGGATGGCACCAGGGTTACCGCAGATGATAGCACCAGCGAACTGACGGTTTCCCCGACCCCGGAGATCGCCTTTACCGCGACGGCTGCCTCTTCTGACGATACCGGTACCGCGCTGACCATCGGCGAAGACGGTACCTGGCGGATCCTCAGTAACTCGACGATCTTTACCCAGGACGGCACCAACTCTTCGACTTTGGGCTCTTTTAGTTCGGTGTCGGTTAAAGGGACGGATACCCAGCAACAGTCGTCATTTATCGACTTCGATCGCGATGGTTTGATGGATCTGATGGGGGCGGATACCAGCTATATTAACGGTCAGCAGTCCTTTAAATATAACGAGGACGGTACCTGGACCGCCTTCCAGGTGGGGGCTAGCGGCGTGGCTGGCCAGAGTGACGATGTCAATGGTAATGCCTATGCATGGTATGGCGGTTTTATGGGCATTGATATTAATGGCGATGGTTATGTCGACTTGGTATACGGTGATGAAACGCCTAACGATGCAAATGTGCGCGGTGGCTATGATTCACAGATAGTGATGAATACCGATGGCACCATTACCGGTTTTGATAAGACCGGAGCCTATGTGGAAACGGCTACCAGTCAGGATGGCGTGGCGGCCACCAATACCGGTAACGCCACGCCGGATCGTGAAGTTTCCGGCGTGGATCTGAATAACGACGGTTATGTCGATATTGTTTACCACGGGACGGTGGGTACCAACAGAACGTCGGGAGGCGGTTCCAGTACCTCTTTGAACCGTCTGGTGGTGGTCAGCAACGGTGAGGACAGCAATGGCAACTACACGCTGACCAATACCCAGATCGTCACTAACGTATTCTGGGGTGATTCCGGTGTAGATAACTACTACACCACCATGACCTGGGCCGATCTGAACGGTGATGGCTATATGGATCTGTTCCTGGGGGGCATGACAAAACAGGGAGGAACCTATAGTCCTGCCAGTACCGTTTTGTATAACGACGGAAGCGGGAACTTAACTGCGGCCACAAACGGTGCGGGGACTGCTTCTAACCTCCAGAGCCTGGGCGACAACGTTAACAGTATGACCTCGCTGGCGGTGGACTGGAACGGCGACGGCAGGATGGATCTGATCGAAATTGCCGGTGCTGCAGGGAATACCGCGACCAACAACGCGGCTAACGTTGGTCTGCTGTGGCTGAATAACGGGGTGAACAGCGCCACCGGGCAGGTGAACTGGTCATCCAGCACTCTCATTACCAATGCCAACAACGGTACCCGAAACTTCGCCACTGGCGCCCTGGCGCTGGATCTGGACTACGATGGCGATCGCGATCTGGTGATGTTCCGCGCCGCTGGCGGCGCCACGGAGTATGTCGAGAACACCAGCGTTATCAACGACGGCACCAGCATTATCCTGCGTATCACCGATGCTAACGGTATAAACAGCTTTTACGGCAACACGGTGCTGCTGGTGGATGAGGCGACCGGCAAGGTGGTCGGCTCCCAGGTGATCAACCCGCAGGGCGGCGTCAACATGAACGACTCTTCGGCGCTGGTCTACTTCTACGGACTGGATGCCGATAAGTCCTACAGCGCGGTGCTGCTGGCGAACGGCAATGATTACGGCGGTATCGCTTCGGTGACCCTGGACTCTTCCGGTGTGACCAACGATATCGAAAACGTCAACGCCAGCTGGGGCGGGCTGAAGGCGGTCGAGAAGAACCACGCCTATGCGTTGACGGCGGAAGATGGCGCGGCGGCATCCGACAGTGCCCAGGCAGCCAGCGACGGTACCAACAGCGTGGGCATTCTGGGCACCGGCTATAACGATACCCTGTATGCCACCGCGGGTACCCACGTTTACAACGGCGGTGGCGGTAGCAAGGTGGTGTCTGACGCCAACGTCTGGAGCGCCGATGGCGGTATGGACATCGTCGACTACAGGCTGGCGGGGAATTCGGCGCTGACCATCGACCTGAGCAGCGATGCGCAGCAGGATACCGGCTTCGGCAAGGCGACCTTCGTCAATATTGAGGGCATCGCCGGTGGCGGCGGCAATGACACCTTTACCGGCAGCAGCGGTGATAACACCTTCGAAGGTCGCGGCGGTAACGACACCTTTAATATCGGTAACGGCGGTCAGGACACACTGCTCTACAAACTGCTGAACGCGAACGATGCCACCGGCGGTAATGGTAGTGATGTGGTGAACGGCTTTACCGTGGGGACCTGGGAAGGCACGGCGGATACCGATCGCATCGATCTGCGCGAGCTACTGGCCGACAGCGGCTATAACGGTAGCGGTTCGGCGACTTACGTCAACGGCGTTGCCACCCTGGATGCCAGCGCGGGCAACATCAGCGACTACATCCAGGTGGTGCAGAACGGCAGTAACACCGAAATTCGGATCGATCGCGACGGAACGGGCGGCCACTTTGACCCCAACGCCGTGATTACCCTGAACGGCGTACAGACCGATCTGGCTACGCTTTTGGCTAACCACCAGTTGCAGTTGGTGTAACCCGATAAAAGGCCCGCCCCTGGGCGGGTCTTTTATAAGATTTACCTTAAGCCTGATAACTACAGACTGATTTTGGTATTGATCTGTCATCATCCGGCGCCTCTTTCGGGAAGGCGCTATTGCCGCAGAATCGGCCATGTCTGTTCACAGGAAGTGAAAAATGAGTACAACATCCCCCCGTTACGAGCCCTGGCTGGAGGCGATGCTGAATATCGCCCGCCATTACCGGCTCGATTATTCAGAAGAGCATGTGCGCGTCGCCATCAGTCACGAAAGCCATCTGCCGCACCATCAGGTGCTGGAAGAGATGGCGCGCCAGCTGGGGCTTGGCGCCCATAGCGTACCGCCCGATGTTTCGCTGATTGACCCCTGGCGTCTGCCGCTGGTGGCGGAATTCAGCGAGGGGCAGATTGCGGTGCTGACCCGCATGGACGGCGACCAGAACGTCGTGTTGCAGTTTAGCGGCGATGGCGGTTTGGAAACCACCATGCCGCGCGCGGAACTGGTGTCACGCCTGAAGGCGTTGCTGGTGCTGCGCCCGCTGGAATCCATTCCCGATGCCCGGGTAGACGACTACGTGAAGCCATGGCAGAAGAACTGGTTCTGGTCTCTGGCGCTGAAGGACTGGCGGCGTTACGGCGATATTATGCTGGCGGCGATGGTGGCTAACGTGCTGGCGCTGGCCGGGATGCTGTTTTCGATGCAGGTTTACGACCGCGTGGTGCCCGCCCAGTCGCAGCCCACCCTGTGGGTGCTGTTCGGCGGCGTGATGCTGGCGATTCTGTTCGAATTTATGATGCGAATGCTGCGCACCCACGTTTCTGACGTGGTGGGCAAACGGGCCGATCTGCGAATTTCCGAACGGGTGTTTGCCCACGCGCTGCGCATCCGCAACGGCGCCAGGCCGAAATCTACCGGTTCGTTTATTTCCCAGATTCGCGAGCTGGAAGCGGTGCGCGATCTGATTACCTCCACCACCATCAGCGCGCTGTCCGACCTGCCGTTCTTCCTGCTGTTCGTCTTTATTCTGTGGATGATCGGAGGGCCGCTGGTGTTTGTGGTGCTGCTGGCGATTCCGCTGTTGTTGATCCCCGGGTTACTGGTGCAGCGGGCGCTGGCGCGACTTTCCAGCGAAGGGATGCGCGAGTCGGCGATTCGCAACGCCACCCTGGTCGAGGCGGTGCAGGGCATTGAGGACATCAAACTGCAGCGCGCCGAGCAGCGCTTCCAGAACCAGTGGAACCATACCAACGATGTGGCCGCCTCGGTGGCGATGAAGCAGCGCTGGATCACCAGCATGCTGCTGACCTGGACCCAGGAGGTACAGTCCATCGTCTATGCCGTGGTGCTGCTGGTGGGCTGCTATCTGGTGATCGACGGCGATATGACCACCGGCGCGCTGGTGGGAACCTCGATTCTCGCTTCGCGCACCATCGCGCCGCTGTCGCAAATCTCCGGCATTTTGTCGCGCTGGCAGTCGGCGAAGGTGGCCCGCAAAGGGTTGGACGATCTGATGCAGCGGCCAATCGACGATCCGGGTCACGGTAAGCGGGTTCACAAGGCTCATTTGCGCGGCCACTACCAGTTGAAGAACGTCGGTTTCTACTACGACGAAGAGGCAAAGGTGAACGATGTCACCATTGCGGGGCTGGAAATTAAGGCCGGTGAACGTATTGCGATTCTGGGCCGCAACGGCGCCGGTAAGAGCACGCTGCTTCAGTTACTGGCGGGAATGCAGATACCGCAGCAGGGGCAGATTCTGCTGGATAACACCGGCCTGTCGCGACTGGATCCTCAGGATGTGCGCCGCGATATGCAGCTACTGAGCCAGCAGGCGCGCCTGTTCTTTGGTTCTATTCGCGACAACATTACCCTGGGGCGGCCGCTGGCCAGCGATGAGGAGATCTACCAGGCGCTTTTGATCAGCGGCGCCGATGAGTTTGTACGCAAGCAGAAAGAGGGGCTGAACTACGCCATTGCCGAAGGGGGGGCCGGGCTGTCGGGGGGACAGCGCCAGGCGTTGCTGCTGGCAAGGGCGCTGATTGCGCGTCCCAATATTCTGCTGCTGGACGAGCCCACGGCCTGGCTGGATGAGATCAGCGAGAAACGCTTTATCGCCCATTTGCAGCAGTGGCTGGGCCCCAGCCGTACTCTGGTGGTCTCCACCCATCGCCTGTCGATTCTGGCGCTGGTCGAGCGGATTATCGTGATGGATGGCGGACGCGTGGTCATGGATGGGCCACGGGATGTGGTGCTTAAATAGTCGGGGCTGAACGTACCGGCGCCGGTATCGAAACAGGCGGCGGCGATGACCCGGGCGCAGACTGAAGCCATCATGGAGGAGGGCGTATGAATACAACATCTAACCTGCGGGAAAAGCGTCTGCCGCGCTCGTCGTTGATTATCTGGTTGCTGGCCGCGCTGTTGGTGGCCTTCCTGAGCTGGGCCAGCCTGTTTCATTTGGATGAGGTCACGACCGGCAGCGGCAAGGTGGTGCCGTCGTCCCATGAGCAGGTGATTCAGTCGCTGGAAGGTGGGATCGTCCATAAACTGTCGGTACGGGAAGGGGATCTGGTGGAGCGCGGCCAGGTGCTGGCGCAACTGGATCGTACCAGGGCTGAATCGAGCGTACTGGAAAGCGTATCGCGGCTGAATGCCGCCCTGGCCACAGCCGCGCGTCTGAATGCCGAGGTGAGTAATAGTGAACCAGTGTTCCCTCAGGAGCTGGAAGGCGATTCTGAGTTGATACGTCAGGAGACGGCGCTGTGGAAGTCCCGACGCGACAGCCTGGAAAAGGGGCTGGCCGGGCTGAACCAGGGCGTGGCTCTGGTTCAGCGTGAACTGACCATGACGATACCGCTGGTGAAGGAAGGGGCAGCCAGCCAGGTCGAAGTATTGCGGCTCCAGCGTCAGAAGAACGAGCTGGAGAATAAGATCACCGAAATGCATAACCAGTACTACGTACGGGCCCGCGAAGAGCTGGCGAAAGCCAATGCTGAAATTGAAACCCAGCGTTCGGTGATGCGCGGTCGTGCCGACTCCCTGACCCGGCTGACCTTTACCGCGCCGGTGCGCGGCATTGTGAAAAATATTGAAGTCACCACGGTGGGGGGCGTGATTCCGCCTAACGGTAAGCTGATGAGCCTGGTGCCGCTGGACGACCAGTTGGTGATTGAGGCGAAGATCTCGCCGCGGGACGTTGCCTTTGTTCATCCCGGCCAGCAGGCAATGGTCAAGATCACCGCCTATGACTACTCCATCTACGGCGGCCTGAAAGGGAAGGTGACGATGATTTCCCCCGATACCATTCAGGATGAGGTGAAACGCGATATTTACTACTACCGGGTTTATATCCTGACTGATAACAATTATCTGACCAACAAGGACGATGATAAGTTTCCGATATTCCCGGGGATGATCTCCACGGTAGATATTAAAACCGGGAGTAAAACGATTCTGGATTATCTGCTGAAGCCGTTGAATAAAGCTCAGGAGGCACTGCGCGAACGTTAATTTCCGTTCAGGGCCGCGGCGGTTCGCCGGCGGTCCCTGAATGAATCGATTCTGGCTCGATATTTAAATAGTAGAACGCCCATGAAAAATAGAATCCCATATACTCTTCTACCAGCGTGAAATAGGCGGGGTGGAGTAAAATATCGCCCGAGGGTAACTCGCTCAGCAATTCTTGCTCTGCGGCAGCCTGGATCAGGCGGCGAATATGCGTGCGGGAAACTGAAAATTTACGGGCCAGTGCTTTCAGGGAGCAGCGGATAATGACGCTGGGCTCCTGGGTTTGGCGGCGCGCTTCGCTATACAGCTCCAGCATAATCATTCTTCCGGCATCTTTATCCAGAAACAGGCAGGCTTCTGGCAGCATATTTTTATAGACGATACCGCGGAACAGATAGTCGGCGGCTCGGTTAAAGAAGTCGCGCCGCTGCTGCTTGCGATCGAGCAGGGAAGAGGAGAAGTTGTGGTCGGGGCACAGCAGGGCAAGGGGCCGGAAGGTGCTCTCCATATAGTGCTTCAGATCGCTCAACCCTTTATCCGTAGGCTCAATCAGTAGTTTGCGCCTGTCCTGGCTATCCCTGAAGGTACGTAACCGGCCACTGACTTTCAGCAGGCTAACAATAGCAATCACGCTATTCGGGCTGGCAATTTTATAGTGAGCGCATAATTCTTTTATCTGGGAAATTGACGATGCCTGATGACCATATACCAGACAGCAGGTTGCCAGCACGATGTTAAATCGCGTTTCCTGAAGAATGATTTTATAGAATAACGGTTGCTTGCAATAAATCTCCTGATTTATTTGGTAATGCAGACTGATGGCCTCATAAAAGTTCGGCAGCGCTTTTACCTGTTCGCAACGCAGGCGTAGCTTTTCCTTTAAGTGTTTTATTTCCATTTTTATAATAAAGGTCTCTGTGAGCTTTTGTTATGATGTAGGTACCCGGAAAACTTGATGTACAGATCATTATTGCACAGAACCGTAAAAAGATCCTGAGATCGCGATAAATGTTAGGAGGAATCTTTATTTCACAGCAATAAAGGATAATAAGATTTCAAAAAAGGTAAACGGTGCTTATTAATAAACAGGGTGTTTATTATTCAGCGTAGAGTTATCTGGTGGGAAGGAATAGATTCAGGCTATCTGAAGTTGATGAAACAAAAAAAGGGCCAGCACAGTGCTGACCCCGGATTCGACAGGCTGAAGAATTACTTCAGACCGGCAGCTTCACGCAGCTGAGCCGCTTTGTCGGTTTTTTCCCACGGGAAGTGTTCGCGACCAAAGTGACCGTAAGCAGCGGTTTCACGGTAGATCGGGTGCAGCAGATCCAGCATCTGAATCAGGCCGTACGGGCGCAGATCGAAGAACTCACGAACCAACAGGGTCAGCTGTTCGGTCGGCACTTTCTCGGTACCGAAGGTTTCCACCATGATGGAGGTCGGTTCCGCCACGCCGATAGCGTAGGAAACCTGAATCTCACAGCGATCCGCCAGACCGGCAGCGACGATGTTTTTCGCCACATAGCGCGCCGCATAAGCTGCAGAGCGGTCAACCTTGGACGGATCCTTACCGGAGAAGGCGCCGCCGCCGTGGCGGGCCATGCCGCCGTAGGTATCGACAATAATCTTACGACCGGTCAGGCCGCAGTCGCCCATCGGGCCGCCGATAACAAAACGGCCTGTCGGGTTAATAAAGTATTTGGTGGATTCGTTCAGCCATTCAGTCGGCAGAATCGGCTTGATTACCTCATCCATCACCGCATCGTGCAGATCGGCCTGAGAAATATCCTCGGCGTGCTGGGTGGAAAGCACCACGGCATCGATGCCGACGATTTTGCCGTCGTCGTACTGGAAAGTGACCTGGCTTTTGGCGTCCGGGCGCAGCCACGGCAGGGTGCCGTTTTTACGCACTTCAGCCTGACGCTGTACCAGACGGTGGGCATAGGTCACCGGTGCCGGCATCAGAACATCGGTTTCGTTGGTGGCATAACCAAACATCAGACCCTGGTCGCCAGCGCCCTGTTCCAGCGGTGAGCTGCGGTCAACGCCCTGATTGATGTCCGGAGACTGCTTGCCGATGGCGCTCAGTACCGCGCATGAGTTAGCGTCGAAACCCATATCAGAATGGATATAGCCGATATCGCGCACCGTATTACGGGTGATCTCTTCGATATCCACCCAGGCGCTGGTGGTGATTTCACCGCCGACCAGCACCATACCGGTTTTTACGTAAGTCTCGCAGGCCACGCGTGCTTTAGGATCCTGCTCCAGAATGGCGTCCAGCACCGCATCGGAGATTTGGTCAGCAATTTTATCGGGATGCCCTTCTGATACAGACTCGGACGTAAAAAGGTGTTTTGCCATGATTTCTTCACCCTAAGATCGATTCGTTGAGATTAGACTGCTGCGTAATGAGGTCCGAACAGCGCAATGTGCTGTGTCAGGAGGCTTGCGCAGGTAATCCACAGGAAGTCTGTGTGTTAATCAGTATAGATGGATTAACTTCTGGACGGCTATTCTAGGTTATTCCCTCCGCGCTTTTCCAGTCATTTTTGAAGATGGACACATTGTGTTAAACATTTATCCCTACGGTTTAACCCTAAATGGGGAGATTTTCCGGCTATTTTTGCTTTGCTTTTTGGCGCTGATATCGGTATAAATCGCCGCTACGCGGCATATAGCGTAAAGCATGATGTGAGACTTTATCGCCAGGCGAAGGCGAGGAGGTGATACGACAGATGAACCACCGTTTCCTGCATATGATTTGCGCCCAGCGTGCCGCGATAACGCCACCCTATATTTCCCTTCCGCATTTTTCTGGTCGGTTACCCCATACCGGCGCTTCTCAGGACTCCCGAGCCGGTTTGGCTGGAATTCATAATTAAGGTCGCTCCGTTTTTTCGGGGTTTTCTCGTGATGTTCCGGTGTCTTTAACGATGATAAATATGGGATCGTTTACCCCTAACGGCTGGCGACGGCCTGATGTCGATGGAACGCTATTTTCCGCAGTAGCGGCATATAGTTATACACTTATCAGCAACACTGAGGTTCGCAATGTCTGACGACATTTCTTTTGTTTCGGGTTCGTCAGCAGGCGAACAGGGCACACTCCGTTCAATGCAGGAGGTGGCAATGAGTTCCCAGGAGGCTAGCAGGATGCTGCGTACCTACAATATTGCCTGGTGGGGCAATAATTATTACGACGTCAATGAACTGGGCCATATCAGCGTCTGCCCGGATCCTGATATTCCGCAGGCGCGGGTCGATCTTGCCCGTCTGGTGAAGGAGCGCGAAGCGAAAGGGCAGCGTCTGCCCGCGCTGTTCTGCTTTCCCCAGATCCTGCAGCACCGGCTGCGTTCCATTAACGCAGCCTTTAAGCGCGCCCGGGAATCTTACGGCTATCACGGCGACTATTTTCTGGTCTATCCGATCAAGGTCAACCAGCATCGCCGGGTGATTGAATCGCTGATCCACTCCGGCGAACCGCTGGGGCTGGAGGCCGGTTCTAAGGCAGAACTGATGGCGGTACTGGCTAACGCCGGTATGACCCGTTCGGTGATTGTCTGTAACGGCTATAAGGATCGCGAATATATCCGCCTGGCGCTGATCGGCGAAAAGATGGGCCATAAAGTCTATCTGGTTATCGAAAAGATGACCGAGATCGCCATGGTACTGGAAGAGGCGGAGCGCCTGAATGTGGTGCCGCGCCTGGGGGTACGTGCGCGCCTGGCCTCTCAGGGATCCGGTAAATGGCAGTCTTCCGGCGGCGAGAAGTCCAAATTCGGGCTGGCGGCCACCCAGGTTCTGCAACTGGTCGAAACGCTGCGCGCAGCGGGGCGTCTGGAAAGCCTGCAACTGCTGCACTTCCACCTGGGCAGCCAGATGGCGAACATCCGCGATATCGCCACCGGGGTGCGTGAGTCGGCGCGCTTCTATGTGGAGCTGCATAAGCTGGGCGTTAATATCCAGTGCTTCGATGTTGGCGGCGGTCTGGGCGTGGATTATGAAGGTACCCGCTCGCAGTCCGACTGCTCGGTGAACTACGGACTGAACGAATACGCCAACAACATTATCTGGGCCATTGGCGACGCCTGCGAAGAGCACGGCCTGCCGCATCCGACGGTGATTACCGAATCCGGCCGCGCCGTGACCGCCCACCATACCGTGCTGGTCTCTAATATTATCGGGGTCGAGCGCAACGAATATACCGTGCCTCAGGCGCCGGAGCCGGATGCGCCCCGGGCCCTGCAAAGCATGTGGGAAACCTGGCAGGAGATGCACGAACCGGCTAACCGCCGTTCGCTGCGCGAATGGCTGCACGACAGTCAGATGGATCTGCACGATATCCACACCGGGTATTCGTCCGGCAGCTTCGATCTGAGCCAGCGCGCCTGGGCCGAGCAGCTGTATCTCAACATGTGCCATGAGATCCAGAAACAGCTCGATCCGCAGAACCGCGCTCATCGTCCGATTATCGATGAATTACAGGAGCGGATGGCGGATAAGCTTTACGTCAACTTCTCGCTGTTCCAGTCGATGCCGGATGCCTGGGGGATCGACCAGTTGTTCCCGGTGCTGCCGCTGGAAGGGCTGAATCATGCCCCCAGCCGCCGTGCCGTGCTGCTGGATATTACCTGCGATTCCGATGGCGCCATCGACCACTATGTGGACGGCGACGGGATAGCCACCACTATGCCGCTGCCGGATTACGATCCGGAAAATCCGCCGCTGCTGGGCTTCTTTATGGTAGGCGCCTATCAGGAGATCCTCGGCAATATGCATAACCTGTTCGGCGATACCGAAGCGGTGGATGTGTTTGTGGATGCCGAAGGCAACGTGACCGTAGAGCTTTCCGACGAGGGCGATACGGTGGCGGATATGCTGCGCTACGTGCAACTGGACCCTGATACGCTGCTGACCCGCTTCCGGGATCAGGTGAAACAGACCGGTCTTGACGATGCACTACAGCAGCAGTTCCTGGAAGAGTTCGAAGCCGGACTATATGGCTACACCTATCTGGAAGATGAATAAAACGTGGCGAGTCAGGGATAATTTTTCGCTGGCTCACACTCTTTGCTTCACCGACGCGCCGCGGGCTATCTGCCTGTTGAACAGTCGGACGAATGCGGCCATAATTCGAGGGCAAAGATAAATATTCAATCCCTTCCTCGTCGGGTCTAACGACGAGGAAGGGATTTTTTTTACCTATCCGAGAGGAAAAATCATGAGCACCTTAGGCCATCAGTTTGACAACTCCCTGGTATCCAATGCCTTTGGTTTTTTACGTTTACCGCTGAACTTCCAGCCTTACGACAGCGATGCAGAGTGGGTGATTACCGGCGTTCCCTTCGATATGGCGACTTCCGGTCGGGCCGGTGGCCGTCACGGGCCTGCGGCGATCCGCCAGATCTCCACCCAACTGGCCTGGGAAGGTAACCGTTTCCCGTGGGACTTCGATATGCGCGAGCGCCTGAATGTCGTGGACTGCGGTGACCTGGTTTACGCCTTCGGCGATGCCCGCAACATGAGCGAAAACCTCCAGGCTCACGCTGAAAAGCTGCTGGCGGCCGGTAAACGTATGCTTTCCTTCGGTGGCGACCACTTTGTGACGCTGCCGCTGCTGCGCGCTCACGCGAAACACTTTGGCAAAATGGCGCTGGTGCACTTCGATGCCCATACCGATACCTACGGCAACGGCAGCGAGTTTGACCACGGCACTATGTTCTATACCGCACCGAAAGAGGGTCTGATCGATCCGACCCGTTCCGTGCAGATCGGTATCCGTACCGAATTCGATAAAGACAATGGCTTTACGGTGCTGGATGCCCCGCAGGTGAACGATCGCAGCGTGGATGACGTACTGGCCCAGGTGAAGCAGATCGTGGGCGATATGCCGGTCTATCTGACCTTTGATATCGACTGTCTGGATCCCGCCCACGCGCCGGGTACCGGCACGCCGGTGATTGGCGGCCTGACCACCGATCGCGCGCTGAAGCTGGTGCGCGGGCTTAAAGATCTGAATATCGTGGGGATGGATCTGGTGGAAGTGGCGCCAGCCTACGATCAATCGGAGATCACCGCGCTGGCTGCCGCAACTCTGGCGCTGGAGATGCTCTATCTGCAGGCGTCGAAGAAAGGGCAGTAATTACCCTTTCCCTCACCCCCGTCCCTCTCCCTTTGGGAGAGGGACGGGGGTGAGGGAGTATTACGCCATCAGCGCCGCCGAACGGCGCATTTTCACCAGCAGCATGGTCCCCGCCGCCAGCGTTATCAACTGTGACGCGACCAGCACCGAAAAACCGGCGCTGACCGACCCCATCCAGCCCATCACCCCTCCCATTAGCATTGGAATAAAGGCGGCGCATAGATTGCCGATGCCGTTAATAATGCCGTAGGCGCTGCCTACCGCTTCCGATGGCGCACGCTGTTGTACCACCACCGGAATCGCCGCCCCCTGAATTCCCCAGCAGGCATTTGCCGTCAGCATCCAGAAGGCCAGCCAGCCAGGCTGGTGGCTCAGCATGAGCCCGCTTACCGCACAGGCCGTAGTGGCGCCGCCGACGATAAACAGCAGGGGAGCCCTGTCCGGCGGCAGTTTATCCAGCAGCACGCCGCCCAGAAATTTGGCGCCCAGGCTTAGCAAAAACGGCAGCGCCGCCAGCAGGCCGGTGGCCTGGAGTGAAAAGTGATGTTCGTCGCGCAGCCAGGCCGGTAGCCAGGCGCTGTTGCCCCACAGATAACTGAGAGTGGCGATCTCTACCAGCAGGATCCAACCCAGCAGCGGAGTACGCCAGGCAAGCAGAAAAGTGGTGCGAAAGCGCAGACGGTTCAGACGACGCAGGGCCGGCGGCGGCGGCAGAAAGCCCCACACCAGACCACCGCCGATAATCAGGTTGAGCAGTGCCAGAACATAAAAGGAGCCGGTCCAGCCCAGATGCTGCATCAGCCAGGTAATCAGCGGAAAGCCCACCGCCAGGCCCAGAGAGATACCCAGGGCGCTTACGGCGTTTGGCTTGCCCAGTTCGTTGGTGGCGAAGCGATCGCTGATATAGCGGGTTTTCATGGAAAACAGCGGCCCTTCGGCCACGCCAAGCAGCAGACGAGCGACCAGCAGCCCCATCAGCGAGCCCAGTAATGGCGAGACAGCGCAAATAATTGCCCAGATCAGGATACTGACCAGCAGCCCCTGACGATAATGCATTTTACTTTCCATTAGAGGTGTTAATAACAGGGCGGAAAAACCGTAGCCCAGCAGGAACAGCGTCATTAACATTCCCTGTAACATCCTGTTATCATTAAGCTGGAAGTGGGCGGCGAATTCGGGGTTAAGAATCATCACCGAAATATTTACCCGGTCCACATAAGCGATCACGATTAATAAAAGTAATGCCAGTACGCCTTGCCATCTTGCGGAAAACATTGGCATTCCCTCCTGTTGGACAGATACAGCCGCAGATTAACCTTAAGTCATCGTGACAGTTTCGACACGAAATGAAATATCTTGAAAAATGCTTTGTTTTTCAGTTGGTAAGTGTTATGTGGTTTCATATTTTAAACCGTTATTAGCGCATGGATATTCTGTGTTTAGCGGGTTTTAATAAAAACTGTCAATAGACAGGGCGGATCTGATAGCGGAAAAAATAAATATAACTAAGCGACATCACAAAACAGAAAATAAATCACAATTTCATATACCAACAATTTTTCGTGATCAATTGCACACTTGTGCGATATTCCTTATTTCTTTTAACAAATTCATCACATTGGCCCTTGACCTGAAAAACCTCACTCTTATATTGGCTGTATTAAATAAGAAACAATGTTTCATATATGAAACAAGGGCCTGGAGGATCGCGATGAGCTGGATAGGCGTGTGTGATGTTGCACAAGTACAGGAAGATTTTCCCTTTAGCGGCAGCGTAGAGGGGAAAGAGATTGGGGTGTATCTGGTCGATGGCGAATATTTCGCGCTGGAAGATGTCTGCCCCCACGCATATGCCCTGCTAAGCCAGGGATTCGTTGAAGATGGCAAGGTGGAGTGCCCCCTGCATGAAGCGGTTTTTGATGTCCGCACCGGTACCTGCCTGCACGGCCCGGGCGGGCGTAACCTGAACCGTTATCCGGTTCGGGTATTTGAAAATCAGATCCAAATTACCTTTATACCGGAGACAGTAGAATGAGCGACACGTTGGACTTTAACCCCCAACTGCCGGAAACCCGGCAGTTTACCCCACCGGCAGAAGGCGGCAATGGCGCCATTCATCAGCCGGGCCAGTATCAGAACATTATCTGGCAGACCCGTCCCCGCGTACCGGAGCCTTTTGAACTTCGGCTGATTGATGCCCTGGAACAGCTATTCGACCAGGGCGCCGAAACCCTGGAAGCGCTGGTGGATGGCCTGAATGCGCAGCGGATCTTCGATCACCAGGGTGAACCCTGGAACGAACAGAGCTTCCGGGCATTTTTGCAGGTTAACGGTTACTGAGGGGGAAAAGATGACAACGACAGTTCGTGAATATCTGGACAAGGGGCTGCGCGGCCAGTGGTATCCGGTTCTGGCAAGCTGGGAAGTACAGTCGGCGCCGGTGGGCATTACCCGGCTGGGTGAGCAGATTGTTATCTGGCGCAATAAAGATGGCCAGGTACAGGCGCTGGAAGATCGTTGCCCGCACCGCGGCGCCCGCCTGTCTATGGGCTGGAACCTGGGCGATCGCATCGCCTGCTGGTATCACGGTGTGGAAGTGGCTGGCAGCGGCGAAGTGAAAGACGTTCCGGCGGTGGCGAGGTGTCCGCTGGTGGGTCAGCAGTGCGTACGCAGTTATGCGGTGCAGGAAGCACACGGCGCCATCTTCCTGTGGTTCGGCGTGACCGACGAAGCGCCCACTGAGCTGGTGTTCCCCCAGGAGCTGGCGGATACCGACAGCTACAGTAACTTCCTGTGTACCGCCGCCTGGAACTGTAACTACCAGTATGCGCTGGAAAACGTGATGGACCCGATGCACGGCACCTACCTGCACTCCTCTTCCCACTCCATGGCGGAAGGGGATCGCAAAGCCGATATGCAGCTACTGCCCACTGAAACCGGTTTTATATTTGAGAAAAAAGGCCAGAGCGGCGTGAACTTCGACTGGGTGGAGTTTGGCGCCAGCGGCGCTTACTGGATGCGTCTGTCCATTCCGTATAAGAAGCGCTTCGGGCCGGGCGGCCACTTCTGGATAGTCGGCATGGTGGTGCCGGAGGACAACGACAACTGCCGGGTCTTCTTCTGGCGTATCCGCAAGGTGAAGGACTGGCAGCGCGACCTGTGGCGCTTTATGTACCGCAATCGTCTGGAAAAACTGCACTGGGAAGTTCTGGAGCAGGATCGCGTGGTGCTGGAAAGCCTGGCGCCGAATGCCCGCGACCATGAGTATCTGTATCAGCACGATGTCGGGATGTCGCGCCTGCGCCGCGTCATGCAGAAAGAGGCCACCCAGCAGCTTGCCAAACGCGAAGCCCAGAAGGGGGCCGCCTGATGTCCGGGCTGCTGGCGGATAAGCGCATCGTCGTTACCGGCGCGGCGCGCGGGCTGGGGGCGGACTTTGCCGAAGGCCTGGCGCGCCAGGGCGCCCGGGTGGTGATGTGTGACATCCTCGCGGGCGAGCTGGCGGAGTGCGCCCAGCGCCTGAGCGCCAGCGGTTGTGAGATCGAATCGTATCCCATCGATCTGGCCGATCCTGCTGCAATCGAGGCAACCTTCAACGCCATTGGCGAACAGGGAGCCATCGACGGGCTGGTGAATAACGCGGCGCTGGCCACCGGCGTGGGCGGTAAAGACATGATGGAGTACGACCCGGATCTCTGGGATCGGGTGATGCAGGTGAACGTGAAGGGCACCTGGCTCACCACTCGCGCCGCCGTACCGCTGCTGCGCGAAGGGGGAAGCATCGTCAATGTGGCTTCCGACACCGCGCTGTGGGGCGCACCGCGCCTGATGGCCTACGTTGCCAGCAAAGGCGCGGTGATCGCCATGACGCGATCCATGGCTCGCGAACTGGGCGAACGACGGATTCGGGTGAACGCCATTGCGCCGGGACTGACCCGGGTAGAAGCCACCGAATACGTACCCGCCGAACGCCACCAGCTATATGAAAACGGACGGGCGCTGGCGGGGGCTCAGCATCCGCAGGACGTCACCGGTAGCGTTGTCTGGCTGCTTTCCGATCTCTCCGGCTTTGTCACCGGACAGTTGTTACCGATTAACGGCGGTTTTGTTTTTAACTAAGGAACGACGATGGCGGATGCACAACCCTGTAAGTATCTGATTCCCGGACTGGAACGCGGTCTTCAGCTGCTGCTGGCCTTTAGCGAACAGCATCAGGATCTGACCTTTGCCGAACTACACCGGCTGGTGGATATGCCGAAAGCCACCGCCTACCGGGTGGTGCAGACGCTGGAACACATGGGCTTTCTGGAGCGCAACGCTCGCACTAACACCTTCCGCTTAGGGATGAACGTGCTGCGCCTGGGCTTTGAATATATTTCGTCGCTGGATGTGGCTCAGGTGGGACAACCTGTTATCGAGCAGCTACGCGACAGCAGCCAGTGCAGCAGTCACCTGGCGATTCGCGACGGCCGGGATCTTATCTACATCGCCCGGGTCAGCGCCGCCGGAGCGCGCATCAACCAGGTCAGCGTCGGTACCCGGTTGCCGGTGCACTGCACTTCGCTGGGCAGAATGCTGCTGACCGATATTTCACGCGCCGAATTTGAGGCGCTGTTTCCGGACGAGCGCCTGCCGGGTAATACCCCCGGGCAACCCCGGGAGCGCGAGGCGCTGTGGCAGATGGTTCAGGCCGACCGGGCGCGCGGCTTTGTGGTCGGTGAATCTTTTTTCCGGCCGGGCATCTCCTCCATTGTCTACCCCATCTACGATCGCGACGGTCGGGTGGCGGCGGTGATAAGCATTATGGTGCCCTCCGATGAAGTACCAAAAAGCGACAGGGAACGTCTGCAAAATGAAGTCAGACTGGCGGCGGACAAAATTTCCGGCTTTTTAGGGCACCTGTCGCAGGCTTCATAAAATCAATAACTTAGATAAAGGCACTTGATGGTGTCGGGACCCTTTTACGCCCGAATCCGGGCACAGAACGAATAACGAGGCGAATAACCATGAGCGTAACGGGAATTGAAAAGCTGGAATTCGGCGTCGAAGACATGACGCGTAGCGCCACCTTTATGCGTGATTTCGGCCTGCGTGATGACGGTTCACAGCGCCGTTTCACCACGCTGAGCGGTGCCCGGGTTGAACTGTCTCCGCTGGACGACGGCGAACTGCCCCCGGCGTTTGAACAGGGCTCTACGCTGCGCCGTATGACCTGGGGCGTGGCCGACGACCAGGCCCTGGCGGCGCTGCGCCCGAAGCTGAGCGCACAGCCGGGCTTCCGCGAGCTGGACGGTGCGCTGGAGTGTCGCGATCCCAACGGCATGACCCTGCGGGTGCAGGTCACACAGCAGCAGCCGGTGACGCTTGACGTTGACCCCATCAACCAGTGGGGCGATATGCGTCGGGTGGATAAACCCAGCCCGCTCTACGAAAAAGCGGAGCCTATCAACATCGGTCACGTGGTGTTCTTTGTGGACGATCTGGCGGCGGTGGAGCGTTTTTACTGCGACGTGCTGGGCTTTCAGGTTTCCGATCGCTACGTGGATCGCGCCGTGTTTTTGCGCACCCAGGCCCGGGGCGGTCACCACAATCTGTTCCTGTTGCAGTTGCCGCATCGCGGGCGCGGCCTGAATCACGTGGCCTTTACCGTTCGCGATATTCACGAGGTGATAGGTGGTGGGCTGGCGATGAACAAGCAGCAGTGGAGCACCTTTATCGGTCCGGGGCGTCACCCCATCTCTTCGGCCTACTTCTGGTACGTCAACAGCCCCACCGGCGGCGCTTTTGAGTACTACACCAACGAAGATTACCTCACCGAAAACTGGCAGCCGCGTGAGCTGGAACATTCGCTGGTCTCCTTCACTGAATGGGCGGTGGAAGGGGGGATCGACTATGAAACCCGACGCCAGCAGAAAAAGTCGGAGGCGGCATGACGGCGCGCATTGTCATTATCGGCGGCGGTCAGGCTGGTGGCTGGGCGGCAAAGACCCTGCGCGACGGCGGCTGGCAGGGAGAGATCTGCGTGGTGGCCCAGGAAGATCAGGATTTCTACGAGCGTCCGCCGCTTTCTAAGGGGGCGCTGCTGGAAGAGAGCCCGTCTCTGCCGCGGCTGTTTAGCGAAGAGGTGCAACGGCAGCTCGACCTGCGCTGGTATCGCCCGAAGCGCGCCGAAGCCATTCTGCGCGACGAAAAGGCGGTTGTGCTGAACGACGGTGAAAAGCTGCATTACGACCAGTTGCTGATCGCCACCGGCGGGCGGGCCAGAGTGCCGGACGAAACCTGGCGCGCCCATCCGTATGTTTACACCCTGCGCGACTGGGAAGATGCCCGACGCCTGAAGCAGAGACTGGGGCAGTCTCAACGGCTGGCCGTGGTGGGCGGCGGCTGGATAGGGCTGGAGATTGCCGCTTCGGCGCGTAAATCCGGCGTGGCGGTCACGCTGTTCGAACAGCAGCAGGCTCTGTGCCAGCGTTCGGTGTCGCCCCTGGTTTCCGCCGAACTCCAGGCGCTGCATGAAGCGCAGGGCGTGGCGATCCGCTGCGGCTGCGGGCCGCTGGAGCTGAGCGATGACGCGGGACTGCCGGTGATTCACTGTGACGGACGGCGCGAGTCGTTTGACGCCGTGGTGGTTGGGATCGGGGTGGATCTTAACGTCGGGCTGGCGCGGGATGCCGGTCTTGCGGTTGAGCGCGCCATTGTGGTGGATGCTCAGGGGCGCACCAGCGATCCGGCGATTTTTGCCGCAGGCGATGTGGCGCAGCATCCGCGCTTTGGCCTGAGCCCCCAGTCCTGGGCTTTTGCGCAAAACCAGGCCATTGCCGCCGCCAGAGCGATGCTGGATGCCGCAGCGCCAGGTTATGACGAAGAGGTATGGCTGTGGTCGGATCAATATCAGCACAACATTCAGATCCTTGGGATCCCGCAGCCCGACACCCGGACCCTGGTGCGGCGCGACGCGCGCGGTACGCTCTTTTTCTCGCTGGATGCGCAGGGACGGCTGACGCAACTGGTGGCCTTTAATGACCCCCGCACCGTCAAACTCGCCAAACGCTGGATGGCTGCCGGGCGGGATCTGTCGCAGCAACCGCTGACCGATCCTGACTTTTCACTGATGTCCCTGCGTTAAGGGAAAGCCATACCCGCGAGGGGGAGTGCAAGCATGACTACTTTAGAGACAGACACCGCGCCCCGGGCGGCGAGCGGTGAGGGGGAGCGCACGTCCGAAATGCCGGTCCGCTGGTCGATTCCGCTGGCCCTTCTCGCCTGCGTACTGCTGGCCTTTTTCGACAAGATAAGCATAGCGGCGCTGTTTTCCGACGACGGATTCCAGCAGGCCATGGGCATCGGTTTCGATACCACCAAACTCGGTCTGCTGATGACCGCCTTCCTGCTCAGCTATGGCTTTTCATCCATGCTGTTGAGCGGCCTGGGCGATCGCATTGCGCCGGTGCGCCTGCTGACCTGGATGATGGTGAGCTGGTGCGGGCTGATGGCCCTGATGGGTTTTACCCACTCCTATAACGCCATGCTGGTATTGCGCATCCTTCTGGGCATTGCCGAAGGGCCGCTGTTTTCACTGGCCTTCGCGATTATTCGCCACTCGTTCCCGTCTCATTTGCAGGCGCGCGCCACCATGATGTGGCTGCTGGGCACGCCGCTCGGCGCCGCCATCGGTTTTCCGCTGTCTATCTGGCTGCTGAACCACTTCGGCTGGCAGAGCACCTTTTTCACCATGGCGATTCTGACCCTGCCGGTGCTGTTTCTGGTGCGGTTCGGGCTGCGCCACGTACGGATGGAAGCCGGGCAGAACAAGGCGAGCGCTCCCACGCCGGAAGCCCGCAGCGCCGCACGCCGTGAGCTGTTCGCCAGCCCGTATTTCTGGATGGTCTGCATCTTTAACATCGCGTTTATGACCTACCTGTGGGGCATTAACGGCTGGCTGCCGGGCTATCTGATTAAGGGAAAAGGCATTCACCTGGAGCATGCGGGCTGGATGTCGTCGCTGCCCTTTATCGCCATGCTGGTGGGGGAAGTGATCGGCGCCTGGCTGTCGGATCGCGTGGATCGCAGGGCCGCCGCCTGCTTTATCTCGATGGGGGGCGCCGCCATCGGTCTGTGGCTGGTGCTGCATCTGAATACGCCGCTGGCGGTCATTGCCGCCATGAGCTTCAGCACCTTTATGTGGGGTACCGGTGCGCCCAACATCTTCGCGCTGCTGGCTAAGGCGACCCGACCGGCGGTCAGCGCCACGGCGGGCGGTGTGTTTAACGGACTGGGTAACTTCGCCGGCGCGCTGTCCCCGGCGGTGATGGGGGCGCTTATCGCCTTCACCCACAGTATGGACAGCGGTCTGATCTTTCTGGTGGTGATTGCGGTGCTGGGCTGCGCGCTGTTACTGCCGTTACTGAAACGCTATTAAGGAGACGATGATGTCTGAGACCACAACCCTGGCGTCCGGCGCCAAAATGAAGCCGGAAAACCTGAGCATGGAAGAGTGGGTGGAGTCGCGTATCGCCCGTTTCGAAGGGCGTAAATATGACTGGAACGCCCTGAAATTCCAGGCCGATTTCGACCCGAAATACCGCCGCGCCCAGATGCGCTACATCGGCACCGGTGCTACCGGCGTTGCCAGCGACACCAACACGGTGCCCGCCGAACACTTTACCTTTTCCACCATGGTGCTGCCGTCGAAGTGTGAAGGGCCGCTGCATCTGCATGACGACGTGGAAGAGGTGTTCTTTATGCTCAAGGGCACCATCACCCTGATGATTCAGGACGGTGACCAGTATTACGAAACGGTACTGCGCGAGCGTGACCTGATTTCGGTTCCGCCGGGGATTTACCGCGGGTTGCTGAACCACGGCGAGGAAGAAGCGCTGATGTGCGTGATGCTGGGTACGCCGAAGCCGCATATTCCGAGCTATCCGGAAGATCATCCGCTCTCCAAAGTGAAGCGCGATAAAAAATAAGGAGCGGCTTATGACCTGCTGGCGCGAGACGGGGAGCGGTACGGCGCTGACGCTGCTGCACGGCATCAGTTCCGGCAGCCGTTCCTGGTATAAGCAGATGGCGGCGTTGAAGGAGTACCGCCTGCTGGCCTGGGATATGCCGGGTTACGGCGACAGCCCGATGCCTGAAGAGGAAAAACCGATGGCGGCGGACTACGCCGATGCCCTGGCGGTCATGCTGGACAGGGCAGGGGTAGAGAAAACCGTGCTGCTTGGCCACTCGCTGGGGGCGCTGGTCGCCAGCGCCTTCGCTGCCCGCTATCCCGGACGGGTGATGCGCCTGATCCTGGCGGATCCGGCTCAGGGATACGGACAGGCGGCCCCGGAGCAGCGCGAGCAGGTCTGGCGCCGTCGCGAACGGCAGGCGGCGGAGGGGATGGAAAACCTGGCCCGCACCCGGGCGGACAAACTGCTGCGCCCGGGTGCCCGTCCTGAGGATATCGACACCGTGGCGGAGGGTATGCGCCGCCTGCGTCGGGAAGGATTCCTGGCAGCGGCCCGGATGCTGGCCGATGACGATATCCATCGCTGGCTGGGGGATTGCCGCTGTGAGCTGGAAGTGTGGTGTGGCGAACAGGATGCCATTACCCCCCCGGAAAACGCCTGGGGACTGGCCCAGCGCTGGAATGCGCCAGGGGTCGCCATCCCTCAGGCGGGGCATGCCAGCTATCTCGACAATGACAGTTTTTTTAATCAACAGCTTATACGGGTAATGCAAGAGGCGAGCTATGAATGCACAAATTGAGGACCGCGTAGCGGTGGTCACCGGCGGCTCCTCGGGAATCGGCTTTGAGACCCTGCGCCTGCTGCTGGGCGAAGGGGCGAAGGTGGCCTTCTGTGGTCGCGATGACGACCGGCTCGCCAGCGCGCTGGCGGCACTCCAGGGGGAATACCCGGAAGCCGAAATTCTGGCGCAGCGCTGCGATGTATTGCAGGAAGAGCAGGTTAAACAGTTTGCCGCCGCGGTCGCCGAACGTTTTGGCGGCGTGGATATGCTGATCAACAACGCAGGTCAGGGCTTTGTGGCCCATTTTGCCGACACGCCACGTGAAGCCTGGCTGCATGAAGCCGAACTGAAGCTGTTCGGCGTGATTAATCCGCTCCAGGCGTTTCTGCCGTGGCTGGAACGTTCGGATATCGCCTCTGTCACCTGCGTTAATTCGCTGCTGGCCCTGCAACCGGAAGAGCACATGATTGCGACCTCCGCGGCGCGGGCGGCGCTGCTTAATATGACGCTGACGCTCTCGAAGGATCTGGTCGAAAAAGGGATCCGGGTGAATTCGATTCTGCTGGGGATGGTGGAATCCGGGCAGTGGCGACGCCGCTTTGAAAATCGCACCGATAAATCCCAGAGCTGGCCCCAGTGGACAGGCGAGATAGCCCGCAAGCGCGGTATTCCGATGGGGCGGTTGGGTAAACCCCAGGAACCCGCCCAGGCGCTGCTGTTCCTGGCTTCGCCGCTGGCGTCTTTTACTACCGGTGCGGCGCTGGATGTGTCCGGCGGTTTTTGCCGACACCTGTAAGGAGCGCGACCATGAAAAAGGTGATGCTAATCGGTTACGGCGCGATGGCGCAGACGGTGATTGAGCGACTGCCAGAGGGCGTGGAACTGGGCTGGATTGTGGCGCGCGAGCGCCATCATGCCGCTATCCGCGACCGCTTTCACGGGAAGGTGGAAGCGCTGGCTGAGGTGAATGATTGCACGGGCGCCCCGGACCTGGTGCTGGAGTGCGCCAGCCAGCAGGCGGTGGCGCAATATGGCGCGGCGGTGCTGGCCCGGGGCTGGCATCTGGCGGTGATTTCCACCGGCGCGCTGGCGGATGCGGCGCTGGAACAGCGTCTGGCGGCTGCCCGACGCGCAGGCAACGGCAGGCTGACCCTGCTCGCCGGTGCGGTGGCGGGCATTGACGGACTGGAGGCCGCAAAAGAAGGGGGGCTCTACCGGGTGACCTACCGTTCGCGTAAAAGTCCGGCCAGCTGGCGCGGTAGCCACGCGGAAAAGCTGATCGACTTGGATTCGGTCAGCGAAGCGCAGATCTTCTTTGAAGGCAGCGCCCGTGAAGCAGCACAACTGTTCCCGGCCAATGCCAACGTAGCGGCCACCGTGGCACTGGGCGGCGTGGGCATGGATGAAACCCGGGTTCAGCTCATGGTGGATCCGCAAACCACCCGTAACACTCACACCCTGCATGCTGCCGGGGGCTTTGGCGAATTTAGCCTGGAGCTGAGCGGGCTGCCGTTAGCCAGTAATCCCAAAACCTCGACCCTGGCGGCGTTAAGTGCGGTGCGTGCCTGCCGTGAACTGGCGCAACAGTAAGGAGTAACCATGGAATCTCTGGATATTTTTGTTGGCGGAGAGTGGCGCCGCGGTGGTGGCAATTTGATGCACAGCCGCTTCCCGGCGGACGGCTCCGTGAATGCCGAACTTTATGCGGCAGATCTGGCCGATCTGGAAACGGCGGTCGAGCGTGGCGAAGCGGCGTGGCGAGATCCTGCATGGCGCAACAGCCTGCCGCATCAGCGGGCGCGGATCCTCTCGCGGGTGGCTGAGATCATTGAATCACGGGTGGATACGCTGGCAGAACTTCAGACCCGTGATAACGGTAAACCGCTGGCGGAAACCCGCGGCCTGGTCATGAGCGCGGCGGGAACGGCCCGCTACTTTGCGGCAGCCTGCGAACTGCTGGAAGGGGAGTTGCCGACGCCGCGTATTCCCGAGGTGATGACCCTGAGTCACTACGAGCCTCTGGGCGTGGTGGCGGCAATCACCCCCTGGAATTCGCCGATCGCCAGTGAAATGCAGAAGGTGGCACCGGCCATCGCTGCCGGTAATGCGGTTGTCCTGAAACCTGCCGAAGCGACGCCGCTGATGGCGCTGGAGCTGGCCAGGATCTTCGAACAGGCCGGGCTGCCTGCCGGGTTGCTCAGCGTACTGCCGGGGAAAGGATCGATAATCGGCGATGCGCTGGCCCGTCACCCGAAGGTGCGCAAAATCTCGTTTACCGGCGGTACTTCCACCGGGCGTCATCTGGCCCATGTGGCGGCGGAAAAACTGATCTCCACGTCGCTGGAGCTGGGGGGCAAGTCGCCCACCATCGTACTGGAAGATGCCGATATCGAGCAGGCCGCGCGCGGTATCTGCTACGGCATTTTCAGCTCTGGCGGTCAGGCCTGTATCGCAGGCGCTCGCCTTTTTGTTCACAGCAGCGTTTACCAGCCGCTGATGACCCGGCTGCTGGAACTGACCCGCGGTTTGCGGATCGGTCATCCGCTGACGCCGGGCACCCATATCGGGCCACTGATTAGCCCGCAGCATCGCGACAAGGTGATGAGCTACGTTCAGATGGCCCGTGACGAAGGGGGCGAAGTGCTGTGCGGTGGCGAGATCCCGGCCGATCCTCAACTGGCGGCCGGTAACTGGTTCCAGCCCACCATTATTGAAGGGCTGGAGAATACGGCTCAGGTCTGCCAGGAAGAAATTTTTGGGCCGGTGCTGGTGGCGATGGCCTTTGACGACGAGCAGCAATTAATTGCCGAGGCTAATGATTCGGTCTACGGCCTGGCTGCGGGTATCTGGAGCCGGGATACCGGGAGGGCGCTGCGGCTGGCGCAGGCGCTTGAGGCGGGCACTATCTGGATTAATACCTACAAAGTTTTTTCTATTTCCACGCCGTTTGGCGGCTTTAAAGAGAGCGGTTTGGGCCGCGAGAAGGGCATTCAGGGGCTGAAAGCCTGGATGCAGCAAAAGAGCATCTATCTGGCGACCGGTAACGGCGTTAACCACTGGTGCGACTAACAAAAGGGCTGATGATGAGCGAAATGATTACCGTGGGCGAAGCCGTCGCCCGTACCCTCGAACTGTACGGCGTCGATACCCTGTATGGCGTGATCTCTATTCATAATCTGCCGGTGGCCGATGCTATCGGGCAGCGCGGCAATATCCGTTTTGTCCCGTCGCGCGGAGAGGCAGGTGCGGTCACCATGGCCGACGCTCACGGACGTTTTTCCGGCCTGGGTGTCGCGTTAACCAGCACCGGCGCCGGAGCGGGCAATGCGGTGGGGGCGCTTGTAGAGGCCATGAACGCCAGTACGCCGCTGTTGCACCTGACCGGCCAGGTGGAAAAGGCCTGGCTGGATGCCGATACCGGCTTTATTCATGAAACCCGCGACCAGATGGGCTATCTGCGGGCCAGCTCTAAGCGCGCTTACCGGGTATCCAACGCTAATCAGGCGGTGGCTATTGTACAGCGGGCGATTCAGGAGGCTCAGACGCCGCCCTGCGGGCCGGTTTCGGTTGAGATTCCTATCGATATCCAGGGCAGCAAAATTCCGGCGTTGCTGGTAACGCTCCCTGCGGCGCCGCTGAGTGCTCAGGCGCCGGATGCTGAAAGCGTAGAACGTCTGTGGCAGAGCCTGCGTCAGGCAAAGCAGCCGCTGCTGTGGCTGGGGGGCGGCGCGCTGGAATGCGGCGAGGCGGTGGCCCGCCTGGCGGACGCCGGGGTGACGGTGATTTCCAGCACCCACGGACGCGGCATTTTGCCGGACAGCCATCCGCGCAGCCTGAGGGCGTTCCATAACTCGCCGTCGGTGGAAGAATTACTGGCGCAGTGCGATATGACGCTGGTGGTGGGATCGCGGCTGCGCAGCAATGAAACCCGCTCATGGACCCTGAATCTGCCTGAGCCACGGGTTCAGATCGATATCGATCCGGCGGCGGCCAGTCGTAACTATCTGATGGATGAAACCCTGGTGGCGGACAGTGCGCTGCTGCTGACGGCGCTGGCCGAAAAAGCGCAGGGGCGGATATGGGGCGATGCCCGGTGGGATGCGCAGATTCGCGATGCGCTCAGCCAGGCGGTGAAGGGGCTGCGCGATCAGTGCGGCGCCTATGCGGCTCTGAATGACGCCATCGAACAGGCGCTGCCTGCCGACGGTATTCTGGTGCGCGATATTACGGTTTCCGGCAGCCTGTGGGGCAGCCGTCTGTTCCGCGCTAACGGTCCGCTGGGCAATATCCATTCGCTGGCCGGCGCCATCGGCATGGGGTTGCCGATGGCGGTCGGTACCGCGCTGGCCAATCCGCAACGCAAAGTGGTGGGGCTGGTGGGCGATGGTGGCCTGAGCCTGAATCTGGGCGAGATGGCGACTCTGGCGCAGGAGAAGGCTAACGTGACGTTGCTTATCATGAACGATGGCGGCTATGGCGTGATGCGCGGCATCCAGGACAAATACTTCGGCGGCCGTCAGTACTACAACGAACTGCATACCCCGGACTTTACCGCGCTGGCTCAGGCGATGGGGCTTCAGGCCTGGTCCGTGGAACGCGAGCAGGATTTCCAGGCGGTGCTGGCGGAAGCGCTGGCGATGCCGGGGCCTTCGGTGGTGGAGGTGCGTATGGGGGCGATTGGCCCGCTGCGCTTTGCCGGACCGCCGCAGAAAACTTTGTATTGAAGGCCCCTCTCCCCACAGGGGAGAGGGAGAAAAACGGTTCCCAAACGGTCCCCTCTCCCCCCGGGAGAGGGTTAGGGTGAGGGCTGAATATGTCACGCAATGACTGCATTTCGCTTTCCCCTGGCTCCCACCGCTGTCGTACCTTGCTTAATGAAATGGTAAAAAAGTGAACCGTATCGTGTACAGGGTACTTTTTTCGTGTACTTTGTACCCCACAAGGAAGAACGCCAGATGATGGAATTTATCGAGACGTTCATGTTTACCCGGCAGATCAAACATATCGCCACCGATGATGAGCTACTTGACCTGGCAACTGAAAAACGAGGTATAAGATGGATTTTTTTAACGACCTGAAAACGTCCCTGGAAGAGGCGGTGGAGATTAAGAAAGGGGCGCAAGCGCCCGGCCGTGTGACCCGCTATGACATTACGGATGTGAAAGCGATTCGCGAGCAGCTGAATATTTCTCAGAGCGAAATGGCGAAAGCGCTGGGCACCAGCATCGATACCATTAAAAGCTGGGAGTCGAAACGGCGTAATCCGACTGGATTAGCAGCAAAGGTGCTGGCGACCATCCAGTCGGATCCCGCGTTTTTTTATGCCCTTGCGGCGCACTGACGTAGACAGACAACATCCCCGTAAGGAGTCTGCATGAAGCTATGGCCTGTGTTGAGCGGCGTTGCACTGGCGTTAACGCTGGTGGCCTGTCAATCGCCAACGCCGCCGAAGGGTGTAAAACCCATTTCCCGTTTTGATGGCGAACGCTACCTGGGTAAATGGTACGAAATAGCCCGTCTGGAAAACCGTTTCGAGCGGGGGCTGGAGCAGGTGACGGCAACCTATGGTAAGCGCCCCGACGGCGGTCTCAGCGTACTAAATCGGGGTTATGATCCGGTGCAGCGACGCTGGAAGGAGAGCGAAGGTAAAGCGTACTTTACCGGCGATCCTACGACTGCGGCGCTGAAAGTCTCATTTTTTGGACCATTCTATGGCGGCTATAACGTGATTGCGCTGGATGACGACTACCGCTACGCCCTGGTCAGTGGACCGAACCGCGACTACCTGTGGATTCTGGCTCGCACGCCGGAAATTCCGGAACCAATAAAACAGGACTATCTTTCTGTTGCCCGTGGGCTGGACTTCCCGGTTGATAAGCTGGTGTGGGTTAATCAGCGGGCCAGGTAACTCTTCTTCCCGGATTTTCGCCGGGCCGAAGAAACGTTTAAGAGTGGCGACAGGATGCCCGTAGAACCGCGTTTTCCTTACGGGCCGCCCATGCGGCGAACCCCGAACAAATTAGCAGCAGCAGACCGAAGGCGAACGGGCTCCACCATCCGACGGCGTCAAACAGGAAACCACCAATACCCGCACCCAGCGTAATCGCCATCTGAATCACCGCCACCATTAACCCACCGCCCGCTTCGGCATTATCAGGCATTGCACGGCTCAGCCACAGCCCCCAGGCCCTCGCCGCGATAGGATGAGGGCTTAGCGAGTGGGGACTATTTCGCTGGCGGCGTCAGACCGTCGGCGCGCATGCGTTCGCGGATGTGCGCGGCACGCTCTTCGGAGCCCGGGTGATCGTCAAACATTGAGCTGCTGCGACCCTGCTCCATTTTGGCCAGTTTCTCGAAGCTGGTGACCAGCCCGGAAGGGTTGATGCCTCGTTTGCGTAGCAGATCGTAGGAGTAGTCGTCGGCTTCGGACTCCTGGCGTCGTGAGAATTGCGCGTTAACCAACTGCCCGCCCAGCGCGCCCAGTTCCGATTGGGAGAGGCTGCCCAGAATTCCCCCGGCTGAGGCGGCAATCGCTCGCAGGGTATTGGTGCCCATGGCGACCTGAATTCCTTTTTTCACATGGCCGAGCGCTACGTGGCCCATTTCGTGGCCGACAACCGCTTCCACCTCGTTATCGTTCATCATGTCCATCAGCCCGCTGTAGACGCGAATACAGCCGTTGGCCATGGCGAAGGCGTTGACCTCTTTGGACTGATAGACCTTATAGTTGGTCTTCACGCCGTTAATATCGCTCCCCAGGGCGCTGGCAATTTTGTTCAGGCGTTGGCTGTATTCGCTGTTGGCTGGCGCAATAGTCGATTTACTGTCCATTTCAGTACAGGCTTTGTCGCTCAGTTCGATGACCTGTTCATCGCTGACCGGGAACAGATTTAGAATACTGGAATCAGAGGATCCCGAGCCGCCGGAATCAAGAGTCTGGCAGCCACTCAGCAGTGTCGTTGCGGCGACGATACCCAACAGCATCGGACGCATTTTCATGTGTTAACTTCCGTTTTAAAAAGATAATGAAGGGATCTGAAAAGCGGCGACGATGATATCAGGCGCCGACCTGGGGCTGAGTATAAATAAGAACCCCTGTCGTGGGCGAGTCATTGTCCGGTTTTATTGCCCGTTCCGGAGATTTCCTAAGTGGACAAAAGGATGCTCCATGTACATGACCAGCGGCTTGCGGTACATTGTTGATAACATTTTTGTTCAAATCTAAGGCGTAGCCTGTAACCATCCGATCTGGAGTCAAAATGTCTTCTCGTAAAGAGCTTGCCAATGCCATTCGTGCGCTCAGCATGGACGCCGTTCAGAAAGCCAAATCCGGTCACCCGGGTGCCCCTATGGGTATGGCGGATATCGCAGAAGTTCTGTGGCGCGATTACATGAATCACAATCCGACCAACCCGCACTGGGCCGATCGCGACCGCTTTGTGCTCTCGAACGGGCATGGTTCCATGCTGATCTACAGCCTGCTGCACCTCACCGGCTACGATCTGCCGATGTCCGAACTGCAGAACTTCCGTCAGCTGCATTCGAAAACGCCGGGCCACCCGGAAGTCGGTTACACGCCGGGCGTTGAAACCACCACCGGTCCGCTGGGGCAGGGGATTGCCAACGCGGTGGGTATGGCGATTGCCGAAAAAACCATGGCGGCGCAGTTTAACCGTCCGGGCCACGATATTGTCGATCATCATACCTATACCTTCCTGGGCGATGGCTGCATGATGGAAGGGATCTCCCACGAAGTGTGCTCGCTGGCGGGTACCCTGAAGCTGGGCAAACTGGTCGCTTTCTACGACGATAACGGTATCTCCATTGATGGCGAAGTGGATGGCTGGTTTACCGACGATACCGCGAAGCGCTTCGAAGCTTACGGCTGGCACGTGGTTCGTGGCGTTGATGGTCACGACGCTGACGCTATTAAAGCCGCCATTGAAGAAGCGCGTGGCGTCACTGACAAGCCTTCTCTGCTGATGTGCAAAACCATTATCGGTTTTGGCTCGCCGAACAAGGCCGGTTCTCATGACTCCCACGGTGCGCCGCTGGGCGATGCCGAAGTTGCCGCTACCCGCGAAGCGCTTGGCTGGAAGTATGAGCCGTTTGTGATTCCTCAGGATATCTACGCGCAGTGGGACGCCAAAGAGGCGGGCCTTGCGAAAGAGCATGCCTGGAATGAGAAATTTGCCGCCTATGCGAAAGCTTTCCCGCAGGAAGCCGCAGAATTTACCCGCCGTATGAAGGGCGAAATGCCGGCCGACTTTGCGGAAAAAGCGCAGTCTTTCGTCGAGAAACTGCAGGCTGAGCCGGCGAAAATCGCCAGCCGTAAAGCTTCCCAGAACGCTATCGAAGCTTTCGGTCCCTGGCTGCCTGAATTCCTGGGCGGCTCCGCCGACCTGGCGCCGTCTAACCTGACGCTGTGGTCCGGCTCTAAAGCGCTGAATGAAGATCCGGCGGGTAACTATATCCACTACGGCGTGCGTGAATTCGGTATGACCGCTATCGCCAACGGTATCGCGCTGCACGGCGGTTTCCTGCCGTACACCTCTACCTTCCTGATGTTCGTTGAATATGCCCGTAACGCGGTGCGTATGGCGGCACTGATGAAGCAGCGCCACGTGATGGTGTACACCCATGACTCTATCGGTCTGGGCGAAGATGGCCCGACTCACCAGCCGGTTGAGCAGCTCTCTTCCCTGCGTCTGACGCCGAATATGAGCACCTGGCGCCCCTGTGATCAGGTGGAATCTGCCATTGCCTGGAAATATGGCGTTGAGCGTCACGACGGTCCGACCGCGCTGATCCTCTCCCGCCAGAACCTGGCGCAGCAGGAGCGTAGCGCTCAGCAGCTGGCGGACGTTGCTCGCGGCGGTTATGTGCTGAAAGATTGCGCAGGCCAGCCGCAGCTGATTCTGATCGCCACCGGCTCTGAAGTTGAGCTGGCCGTGGCTGCCTGGGATCGCCTGACGGCGGAAGGGGTGCAGGCGCGCGTGGTTTCCATGCCGTCCACCGACGCTTTCGACAAGCAGGATGCCGCTTATCGTGAATCGGTACTGCCGAAAGCCGTTAGCGCTCGTGTGGCTATCGAAGCTGGTATCGCCGACTACTGGTTCAAGTATGTGGGTCTGAACGGCGATATCGTGGGTATGACCACCTTTGGTGAGTCTGCTCCGGCAGAGAAACTGTTCGAAGAGTTTGGCTTCACCGTGGATAACGTGGTTAACAAAGCGAAAGCGCTGCTGTAACCCCATTATCGGGTATTGATGAAAGGCTCCCGGTGGGAGCCTTTTTTCGTTGGCTTCCTTCCAGTGACGTTATTTTGTGACGCACATCAAGTTATTTTCCCGGTACCGCACCCAGGGCGTTCCTTTTAGCGGCCGTTTCGCTTATTCTAGCTGAAGCGTTTCAGTTGTTTCGTTTCAGTAGAAAAAATGCTCGACAAACGACCAAACAGTCACCCTTTGGGCATGCAAAGATTCCTTAAGGCATCACGCTGGATTACTCTGTCAGCCGTTTTGGTGGGAATCTGGCAGGAGAGATATGACCGTACGCATCGCGATTAATGGCTTTGGCCGCATCGGACGCAATGTGGTTCGCGCCCTCTACGAATCCGGGCGCCGCGCGGAGATTGCCGTGGTGGCTATCAACGAACTGGCGGATTCCGCCGGGATGGCGCATCTGCTTAAGTACGATACCAGCCACGGGCGCTTCGGTTGGGACGTTCGTCAGGAGCGTGACCAACTGTGGATTGGCGATGACGTTGTGCGCCTGCTGCATTTGCGCGAACCCGAACGGCTTCCCTGGCGCGATCTGGGTATTGATGTGGTGTTGGACTGCACCGGCGTGTACGGCAGCAGGGCCGATGCCGAATTGCATCTCGCCGCAGGTGCGAAGAAGGTGCTGTTCTCTCATCCCGGAGGGAATGACCTGGACGCTACCGTGGTTTACGGGGTGAATCATCAGGCGCTCAGGGCGGAAGATCGTATGGTGTCCAACGCCTCCTGCACCACCAATTGCATTATCCCGGTGATTAAGCTGCTGGAAGATGCCTGGGGCATTGAGTCCGGAACGGTAACCACGATTCACTCCGCGATGCACGATCAGCAGGTTATCGATGCATATCACCCGGATCTGCGGCGTACCCGGGCGGCCAGCCAGTCTATTATTCCGGTTGATACCCGGCTGGCGGCGGGCATTACCCGTATCTTTCCGCAGTTTTGCGACCGCTTTGAAGCGATAGCGGTCAGGGTGCCAACCATCAACGTAACTGCCATCGATCTGAGCGTTACGCTGCGCCAGGCGGTGACGGTTGAACAGGTTAACCTGTTGCTGCAAAAAGCGGCACAGGGGGTATTTCATGGTATAGTTGACTATACGGAATTACCGTTGGTCTCGACAGATTTTAACCACGATCCGCACAGTGCCATCGTTGATGGCACCCAGACGCGGGTCAGCGGTGGGCACCTGGTCAAAACCCTGGTCTGGTGCGACAACGAATGGGGCTTTGCTAACCGAATGCTCGACACAACGTTAGCGATGGCCGCCACTGGTTTCAGGTAAGGCGCGGTTTGCGCCTGCAAAACTTTAAGAATCAACGAGAGGATTCACCATGTCTGTAATTAAGATGACCGATCTGGATCTGGCTGGTAAACGCGTGCTAATCCGTGCGGATCTGAACGTGCCGGTTAAAGATGGGAAAGTGACAAGCGATGCCCGTATCCGTGCCTCCCTGCCCACCATCGAACTGGCTCTGAAGCAGGGCGCAAAAGTGATGGTCACTTCCCACCTGGGTCGTCCGACCGAAGGCGAGTACAACGAAGAATTCTCTCTGCTGCCGGTAGTTAACTACCTGAAAGACAAGCTCTCTAATCCGGTTCGTCTGGCGAAAGATTACCTGGACGGCGTTGAAATCGACGCTGGCGAACTGGTGGTGCTGGAAAACGTTCGCTTCAACAAGGGCGAAAAGAAAGACGACGAAGCCCTGTCTAAGAAATATGCCGCACTGTGCGACGTGTTCGTGATGGACGCTTTCGGTACTGCGCACCGCGCCCAGGCTTCCACCCACGGTGTGGGCAAGTTCGCCGACGTTGCCTGTGCTGGCCCGCTGCTGGCTGCCGAGCTGGACGCGCTGGGTAAAGCGCTGAAAGAGCCGGCTCGCCCGATGGTTGCCATCGTTGGCGGTTCCAAAGTTTCTACCAAACTGACCGTGCTGGACTCGCTGTCTAAAATCGCTGACCAGCTGATCGTGGGCGGCGGTATCGCTAATACCTTTGTTGCCGCACAGGGCCACAACGTGGGTAAATCCCTGTACGAAGCTGACCTGGTAGATGAAGCCAAACGCCTGCTGGGCACCTGCGATATCCCGGTTCCGACCGACGTACGTGTGGCAACCGAGTTTTCTGAAACTGCGCCTGCAACCCTGAAGTCGGTAACCGACATTAAAGATGATGAGCAGATTCTGGATCTGGGCGATGTTTCCGCTGAAAAACTGGCGGAAATCCTGAAAAACGCTAAAACCATTCTGTGGAATGGCCCGGTTGGCGTATTCGAATTCCCGAACTTCCGCAAAGGCACCGAGATTGTTGCCAACGCTATCGCTGACAGCGAAGGCTTCTCCATCGCAGGCGGCGGCGATACCCTGGCCGCCATCGATCTGTTCGGCATCGCCGATAAGATCTCCTACATCTCCACTGGCGGTGGCGCATTCCTGGAGTTCGTGGAAGGCAAAGTACTGCCGGCAGTCGCCATGCTCGAAGAGCGTGCTAAGCAGTAATGCATCTTCAGGCGGGAAAATCCCGCCTGTTTTTCAATGACATCCAGGCAGATTTCACTCAGGTGAAAGACGACGGATGAAAGGCCGAGAAGATACAGGACAACGTAACATGTCAAAAATTTTTGATTTCGTAAAACCTGGCGTGATCACTGGCGATGACGTACAGAAGGTGTTCCAGGTAGCAAAAGAGAACAATTTTGCTCTGCCGGCAGTTAACTGCGTGGGTACTGACTCTATCAACGCCGTGCTGGAAACCGCTGCGAAAGTAAAATCGCCGGTTATCGTCCAGTTCTCTAACGGCGGTGCGGCTTTTATCGCGGGTAAAGGCGTTAAGACCGACGTTCCTCAGGGCGCGGCCATTATGGGCGCTATCTCTGGCGCGCATCACGTGCACCAGATGGCTGAACACTACGGCGTGCCGGTTATCCTGCACACCGACCACTGCGCCAAGAAACTGCTGCCGTGGATCGATGGCCTGCTGGACGCCGGTGAGAAGCACTTTGCCGCGACCGGTAAACCGCTGTTCTCTTCCCACATGATCGACCTGTCTGAAGAGTCTCTGGAGGAGAACATCGAGATCTGCTCTAAATATCTGCAGCGTATGTCCAAAATGGGCATGACCCTGGAGATCGAACTGGGCTGCACCGGCGGTGAAGAAGATGGCGTGGACAACAGCCATATGGACGAATCCGCGCTGTACACCCAGCCGGAAGACGTGGACTACGCGTACACCAAGCTGAACGCCATCAGCCCGCGTTTCACCATCGCCGCTTCCTTCGGTAACGTACACGGCGTTTACAAGCCGGGTAACGTTAAGCTGACTCCGACCATTCTGCGCGACTCTCAGGACTATGTTTCCAAAAAACATAACCTGCCGCACAACAGCCTGAACTTCGTGTTCCACGGTGGTTCCGGCTCTACTGCTGCTGAGATTGAAGAGTCTGTAGGCTACGGTGTTATCAAAATGAACATCGATACCGACACCCAGTGGGCAACCTGGGAAGGTATTCTGAACTACTACAAAGAAAACGAAGCCTATCTGCAGGGCCAGTTGGGTAACCCGAAAGGCGCAGATCAGCCGAACAAGAAGTACTACGATCCGCGCGTATGGCTGCGTGCCGGCCAGCAGTCCATGGTGACTCGCCTGGAAAAAGCGTTTAAAGAGCTGAACGCTATCGACGTACTCTAAATCAGCGCGTAACGCACTGTTGACAGGGCCTGCTGCAAGCGGGCCCTTTTTTTGTTTTTATTCTCCTCTTGTGGTTGCCTGCTTCTCCCCTGGTATAATCCCCCTCCTTTGCTTACCCTTTAAGGGGATTGCTTCGGCGAAGCGAGTTTAAACCATAACGATATTAAGGATTTATGGATGGAAGACATTAACGTCATTGGCGGCATTGAAAATGCCGGTAACTGGGTCGTGCGCAATCAGGCGCTGCTAATTGGCTACGCGGTTAATATTGCCGCCGCTATCGCTATCATCATCATCGGTATGATCGTGGCCCGCATGGTGTCTAATGCGGTCAATAAAGTCATGCTGTCCCGTAAGATAGACTCCACCGTGGCGGATTTCCTTTCCGCACTGGTACGCTATGGGATTATCGCCTTTACGCTGATCGCCGCCCTGGGGCGGGTTGGGGTACAGACCGCTTCGGTGATTGCAGTACTGGGTGCTGCCGGTCTGGCCGTGGGGCTGGCGCTGCAGGGCTCGCTCTCTAACCTGGCGGCTGGCGTATTGCTGGTTACTTTCCGCCCGTTCCGCACCGGCGAATTCGTCGATATCAGCGGCCAGTCCGGCACCGTGCTGAACGTGCAGATTTTCTCTACTACCATCCGCACCCTGGATGGCAAAATAGTGGTGATTCCAAACGGCAATATTATCAGCGGCAATATCGTGAACTATTCACGCGAGCCGGTACGCCGTAACGAATTTATTATTCAGGTCTCTTACGATGCCGATATTGATGAGGTAAAACGCCTGCTCAATGAGCTTATCCAGGCTGACGATCGCATGCTGAAGGATCATGATATCGTGGTGCGTCTGAATGAACTGAGTGCCTCTTCGGTCAACTTTGTGGTGCGTGCCTGGAGTCGCAGCAGCGAACTGATGCCGGTTTACTGGGATTTCCTGGAAAACGTGAAGCGCACCTTTGATGCCAACGGCATCAGCTTCCCGTATCCGCAGATGGATGTTCATCTGAATCAGGTGAAGCCTGCGGAAAAAGCATAATTTTTATGGCCGGCCAGTGCGCCGGCTTTTTTATCCCCTCCTGTATTAGCCCATCTTATCGTTGATTAAAATTATCCATTTCCTCTAATAATTCTGCGGTATTACACTCTGCCGACAATGATAAAGAGTGGAGTTGTATTGCTATGTTATCCTGGTATTTTCAGGGGCTTATATTAGGTTCAGCCATGATTTTGCCATTGGGACCGCAAAATGCGCTGGTGCTGAACCAGGGCATTCGCCGCCAGTATCACCTGATGGTGGCGACGCTGTGCGCCTTAAGTGACCTGGCGCTGATTGGCGCCGGTATTTTTGGCGGCAGCGCGCTGCTGTCTCAGTCACCCTGGTTGATGGCGCTGGTGACCTGGGGCGGCGTGTCCTTTCTGTTCTGGTACGGATGGGGGGCCTTTAGGGTCGCTATGAGCCCGGATGTGGCACTGACCAGTGAGGAGACTCGCAAGCAGGGAAGAGTGCGGATTATCATCAGTATGCTGGCGGCCACCTGGCTTAATCCTCATGTCTATCTGGATACCTTTGTGGTGTTGGGAAGCCTTGGCAGCCAGCTGGAAGCAGAGCCAAAGCGCTGGTTTGCTATCGGGACTATCAGCGCCTCTTTCCTGTGGTTCTTCGGTCTGGCGCTTATGGCCAGTATGCTGGCTCCCCGGTTGCGTACCGCTTTGGCCCAGCGCATTATTAATGGCGGCGTGGCGCTGGTGATGGTCGTTATCGGCCTGCGTCTGGCAGGCGAAGGCATTGATTTGCTGAAAACGCTGGCAGGCTAACCCCGGCACCGTCGATAAACTACACTAAAGGCCGGATATCGTGATTTTTCAGGCGAAAAGCACTTGCAAGGCAGCAGCGATTTCGGCTGAATGGCAGGCATCATTTGTGGAATGAGGAACGGAGGAATGACAGTGAAGTTTAAAGTATTAGCATTAGCGGCTGTGTTAGGGCTGAGCGGCGTGGCCGCGCAGGCAAACGAGTTGCCGAATGGGCCGCATATCGTCACTTCTGGCACCGCCAGCGTCGATGCCGTTCCCGACATCGCCACCCTGACCATTGAGGTGAGTGTTTCATCGAAAGAGGCCGCTACCGCCAAGAAGCAGGCCGACGATCGCGTTGCCCAGTATCTGGGTTTTCTGCAGAAGAACGGCGTAGAGAAGAAAGATATCAGCTCCGCGAATCTGCGCACTCAGCCGGAATATGATTATCTGAAGGACGGCAAGTCTCAGCTTAAGGGCTATCGCGCCGTACGTTCAGTTGAAGTGACGCTGCGCCAGTTGGATAAGCTGAACGAACTGCTGGACGGCGCGCTGAAGGCCGGCCTTAATGAAATCCGCTCGGTCTCTCTGGGTGTAGCGCATCCGGAAGAGTACAAAGAAAAAGCGCGTAAGGCGGCGATCGACGATGCCTTACGTCAGGCTCGTAGTCTGGCTCAGGGCTTCGACAGCAAGCTGGGGCCGGTCTATAGCGTTCGCTACCACGTGGCTAACTATCGCCCGACGCCGATGGTGCGGATGATGAAAGCCGAAGCGGCGGCGCCGGTATCGGCGCAGGAAACCTACGATCAGCAGACCATTCAGTTTGACGATCAGGTGGATGTGGTATTCCAGTTGCAGCCGCAGGGTGGGGCGCAGCAGCAGCAGTAACTTCCCCCTCGCCCTGACCCTCTCCCCGGTGGGGAGAGGGGACTAAAACCCGGCTTCAACCTGGATAGGTGGTAAGCGAGTTAATCCTGGCGCAGTACCTTATGGCCGAATGCCACCAGAGCATCGGTCACTTTACGCATCATCCGGCTTTCCGGCGCGAAGCGGTGCCAGTAGAGCATCCGGCGCTGATACAGACCCGGGGTCAGGTCAATCAGTTCGCCACTTTCCAGCTCCCTCTCAATCTGAAGATGCGGAATCATACAGCAGGTGGTGCCCTGACGCGCCAGCTGAACGAAGGCTTCTGATGAGTTCACGATATGGCAGGGTACGCTGCCCGGCGGCAGATCGAAATTTTGCTGCAGGAAGGCCTGATGCATATCGTCCAGGTGATCGAAAGCCACTGCGGGCGCCTTAAGCAGCGCAGTGCGGGTGACGCCGTTGGGAAAATAGCGTTCGGCAAACGCCTTTGAACCGACGAACAGATAGTCCAGCGCGCCCAGTTTATCCACCAGGCAGCTCGGCAGCGCCTGGGATTGAATACTGACTGCGCCGACCACTTCACCGCGGCGCAGGCGCTCCTGAGTGCGGGTTTCGTCTTCGACCTGAAGATTCAGACGAATAGGGGAGTCGGCCAGCACTTCCGAAAGCGCAGGCAGCAGCCAGGTCGCCAGACTGTCGGCGTTCACCGCCAGCGAAAGCAGCAGCGGCGTGGAGCCGGATTCATCTCCCAGCCACTCCTCTTCCAGTAGCTCCACCTGACGCAGCAGCGCCAGTAGCTTTTGCCCCTGTTCGGTAGGGCGCGGCGGAACGGTTCGTACCAGAAGCGGTTGCCCGAACATATTCTCCAGCTGCTTGATGCGCTGTGACACCGCAGACTGGGTGATGCACAGCTTCTGCGCGGCGCGCTCAAAACCCCGCTCGCGTATGACTGCATCCAGTGCCTGTAATGTTCTGTAGTCCGGGCGTTTCATTGTTGTGTTGTACTCCTGTTTTTATCGTGCCCAGCACTATGACACAATTTCGGTCTTGATCCAGTACTGGATCGCCGTCGGGCTGCCCACTTTTGTGTCGTCATGCACTATAATGCCGACATCTTTCACGAACAGGCATAACCATCATGACGCAGGATGAACTGAAAAAAGCGGTCGGCTGGGCCGCTCTCCAGTACGTACAACCGGGAACTATTGTGGGCGTTGGTACCGGCTCCACCGCCGCTCATTTTATCGATGCGCTGGGTACCATGAAGCACCAGATTGAAGGCGCGGTATCAAGTTCAGACGCCTCAACGGAAAAGCTTAAAGGACTGGGTATTCCGGTGTTCGATCTCAACGATGTGGACTCCCTGGGGATCTACGTGGATGGCGCGGATGAGATTAACGACCAGATGCAGATGATCAAGGGCGGTGGCGCTGCGCTGACGCGCGAAAAGATCATCGCCTCCGTGGCGCGGAAGTTTATCTGTATCGCAGATAGTTCCAAGCAGGTGCCGATTCTGGGTAACTTTCCGCTGCCGGTAGAGGTTATTCCTATGGCTCGCAGCTGCGTGGCGCGTCAATTGGTGAGGCTGGGGGGGCGCCCGGAATACCGTCAGGGCGTGATGACCGATAACGGCAATGTGATTCTTGATGTGCATGGCCTGGAAATTTTGGACCCTGTGGCGCTGGAAGATGCGATTAACGCCATTCCCGGCGTAGTGACCGTAGGACTGTTTGCGCGTCGTGGCGCCGATGTGGCATTGATCGGTCGCGAAGATGGCGTAAAAACAATCGTAAAATAAACGCCGCTTTTTGTCTGAGCCGGGGCAGATGATGCTCCGGTTTGCCAGAAATTTTTTACATCGCTTTTTTAGTGACATATGTCACATCTTTTTCCCATCTCCCGCATTTGTTCTGTAACATTTATATCACACAACGTTTTGTTCTGCTTTTGCATCATCATGACTTTTCTTAAATAAAGACCACGCAAACGTTCATATTGCCGGGACCGCTATTTTTGATATGTTGACAGAAGGCGAGCTTATGTTCAGTCAGTCGTTAAGACACAGCATCTACAACAAGACAGGGTCGGGAAATGGCAAAAGTATCACTGGAGAAAGAGAAAATTAAATTCCTGCTGGTGGAGGGCGTGCATCAGAAAGCGCTGGATAACCTGCGGGCCGCGGGTTACACCAACATTGAATATCATAAAGGGGCGCTGGACAGCGATGCGCTGAAAGCGTCGATCCGCGATGCCCACTTCATTGGAATCCGATCCCGTACTCAACTGACCGAAGAGATCTTCGCTGCGGCCGAAAAGCTGGTAGCGGTGGGCTGTTTCTGTATCGGCACCAACCAGGTGGATCTGGATGCGGCGGCCCGCCGCGGTGTGCCGGTGTTTAACGCGCCGTTCTCCAATACGCGCTCGGTTGCTGAGCTGGTGATTGGCGAACTGCTGCTGCTGCTGCGCGGCGTACCGGCGGCGAATGCCAAAGCGCATCGCGGCGTCTGGAACAAGCAGGCGGCGGGCTGCTTTGAAGCGCGCGGTAAAAAGCTGGGCATTATCGGCTATGGCCACATCGGCACCCAACTGGGCATTCTGGCGGAATCGCTGGGCATGCACGTTTATTTCTACGATATCGAAAGCAAACTGCCGCTGGGCAACGCCACCCAGGTGCAGCATCTTTCCGATCTGCTGAATATGAGCGATGTGGTGAGCCTGCACGTGCCGGAAAACGCCAGCACCAAAGATATGATTGGTGAGCATGAGCTGGCGCTGATGAAGCCGGGCTCGCTGCTGATCAACGCCTCACGCGGCACCGTAGTGGATATCCCGGCGCTGTGCGATGCGCTTTCCCGTAAGCACCTGGCCGGTGCGGCTATCGACGTTTTCCCGACCGAGCCTGCGACCAACAGCGATCCCTTCCTGTCGCCGCTGTGCGAGTTCGACAATGTGCTGTTGACGCCGCATATCGGCGGCTCCACCCAGGAAGCGCAGGAGAATATCGGCCTGGAAGTGGCCGGTAAGCTGGCTAAGTACTCCGATAACGGCTCCACGCTTTCGGCGGTGAACTTCCCGGAAGTTTCCCTGCCGCATCATGGCGCGACCGTGAGCCGTCTGCTGCATATTCATGAAAACCGCCCCGGGGTGCTGACGGCCATTAACCAGATCTTTGCCGCCGAGGGCATTAATATCTCGGCCCAGTACCTGCAGACTACGCCGCATATGGGTTATGTGGTTATCGATATCGATGCCTCGGAAGTGGTGGCGGAAAATGCCCTGCTGGCCATGAAGGCGATTCCGGGCACCATCCGCGCGCGCCTGCTCTACTAATTGGCGCCATCCGTAACAAAGGCCTCTTCGGAGGCCTTTTTGCCGTTTATCGGGCCGCGCTTTCCACTTCCGGCTGTGCCGAAGCCGGTACGCCGAACAGCTTATCGAATGCCCAGTTATAGATGAAGGTATAGCAGGGGATGATGACGATTAGCGCCATATCCAGCAGGAAGGCCTGCACCAGGGTAATCTCCATCCACCAGGCGATCAGCGGGATCAGAAATATCACCAGCGTCAGCTGAAAACCTACCGCGTGCAAAATACGCCGCTTCACGGTGCGGGTACGCGAAGCCTGACGGCTTTCCCACCACTCAAACAGCGTGTTCCAGATGAAATTCCAGCATACGGCGATGGTGGTAATAATCACCGATAGCGGGCCGGTGGTGGTGGGCGCGGTGCCGGAAAGCAGTGCCAGCCCCAGCGCGGAGATCGTCATTCCAATCAATTCATAAGCGGTGACATAGACCAGTTTGCGTTTTACACCCTGCACATTATTCCTCTCAGTCGGTTTCGTGATGATGATATAGGCGCTAAGATTGCCTCAGCGTGACTGACAGAAAAAGTCAGGAGCTATCAATTCTACTGACAGGTTGGGCTATGTACTTTACCCGTGACAATATCGAACTGTTTCTGGCCGTGCTGGATCATGGCTCTTTTTCCGCCGCAGCCCGGGCGCTGCGGCGGGTGCCTTCCGCTGTCAGTATGGCGGTAGCGAATATGGAAGCGGAACTGGGCTATGCGTTGTTTGACCGCAGCCGCCGTGAGCCGGTGCCCACCGACCGGGCCCTGGCGCTGGCGCCGCACGTCAGAGCGACGCAGGACCAACTGACCCAGTTGCACAACCATGCGCTGGCGCTTTCCCGGGGGTTAGAGAGCCGGTTGTCCATCGGTGTGGTCACCGATGTGAATCCTCAGGCGTTGCTGCGGGCGGTGAATCAACTCTCCCGACGCTATCCGCTGCTGGAGGTAGAGATGATTCAGGCAGCGCAGGATGAGATTGTTCACCTGTTGCAGCAGCAGCGCGTCAGTCTGGCGCTGGCCTGGGGTGGCCTCCAGGTCGACGGGCAGCTGCAGTTTCAGTGGGTGGATGATGAAGCGCTGGTGGCAACCCTGGCGGCGGATCACCCGCTGCTTGCCGAAAAGGGAGCGTCGCACTGGCTGGAGGATTTAATTCAGGTGCGTCAGATTGTGGTGGCCAGTCGCGATCGCCCGCTGGCGGACGCCCGGGCGAAGGTGGCGACTTCCTGCTGGTATGCTGACAGTTTCGCGATGGCGCTGGAGATGGTGGAGGCCGGGCTGGGCTGGGGCAATTTCCCCCAGACGCTTATCGCTGACAGGCTGGCCCAGGGAGAACTGGTACGTTTGCGATTCGGTAATACCGAGAATGCGCTGCGTTTGCCGGTGCACCTGATATGGAATAAGGCGCAACCGCTGGGGCAGGGGGCCAGAGAGCTGGTGGCGCTGATGCGTGGCGGGGAATAGCGATTACCACTGCCACAGCCGGGAAGGGGTCACCATCGCGGGTAACGGAATGTCCCAGTGCTCTACCGGCAGGCTTTCCACTTGCTGGCAATCATGCGCATAGCCCACCGGCGCGAAGCCGTGGCTGCGCCAGTTTTGTAAAGTGCGATCGTAAAAGCCGCCGCCCATGCCCAGACGCTGACCGCTGGTGTCGAAAGCGACCAGCGGCACGACCAGGGCGTCCAGGGCGTCCAGCGCCAGCACCTGACGCACGTCCAGCGGAGGCTCGGCGATTTTCAGGCGGTTTTCCCGGAGTTCGGTTTGCGGCGTATAGCGCAGGAATAGCAGGTTACCGGTACTGAACGGGTGAAGAACCGGCAGATAGACTTCACGATTATCGGCCCACAGCGCCTTAATGGCCGGGCGGGTATCCAGTTCGCCGTCAAAAGAGAGAAACAGCGCTATGCGCTTAGCCTGACGCACGGGCGCGTAGTCCAGTAGCCGCTGGGTGGCCTGACGGGCTGCAAGCTGCTGTTGGTCGGCGCTTAAGGCGCGACGACGTTCACGTACCATCTGACGAATTTGTTGACGAGTCTGGGAAGTGATCATGCGGTTGGGTCATGGTAGTTAAAGAAGAGAGGGAATCTCCGAGATGCCGCCGCAGGCTGTAACCCTTGAACCCGTGGTTCAAGGTGAATGCATCGTCATATTCTTAAGGCTTCCCGGGCGAACCGGGCATGCTCACCGAACATGGATCGTCACATTCTTGTGGTATGAAATATCGGCTCAGGGGACTGGCCCGCTTGCAAACATCTCAGAGAAATTTTTTCCTTCAGGGTCACTCTACCATAGTCGACCATGAAGTGTTATTCAAACTTTGCACCCGTTCGTTCTGAATTGCGACCCTGTTCAAGCAGTGCCTGTTCGATGGTCTGCTGCAGTATGCGAATTCGCTGATCCATACTATCAGCATATTCCTGGGTCTTGCCCTTTTCCTGGGCCAGTTCATAGCACACGTTAAGTGCGGCGATGAAAATCAGGTGCTCAGTATTTGTGACTCTAGTGCGTTCTTTTAAATCCTGCAACCGCTGATCGAGCTCTTCTGCAGCCCGGTTCAGGGCATCCCTTTGTTCGGGCGGACAATTGACCCGCAGGGAGCGTCCAAAAATCTGGATATCGACTGGTTGTACAGACATGCCCACCTTCCTGCTGTTTGATTGCCAGCCTTCCACCACCGCCCGGGGCGGCGAAGGGGCGTCACTATAAGCTACACCACATCGAAGATACAAGCCCTTTTCTGGTATCTCCGGGGTTCATGATGGTAGCATACCATAGAACTCTTCCTCCCAACGACGACGAATGCGCATGTCTATACAAAACAACGCTATGCCTGGTTACGACGCGCTCGGCCAGCTGCTCAACCAACAGGGCGTGGGACTGACTCCCGCGGAAATGCACGGTCTGATCAGCGGAATGCTATGCGGCGGCAATAAAGACGCCAGCTGGCGGACGCTGCTGCACGAACTCACCAACGAAGGTCTGGCTTTCAGTAAGGATCTTAGCGATACCCTGGGTCAGATGCACTCTGCCACCGGTGAAACGCTGGAGGATGACGGCTTTAATTTTCAGCTTTTTCTTCCTGCTGAAGAGGCCAGCGTCTTCGATCGCGCTGATGCGCTGGCGGGGTGGGTTAACCACTTCCTGCTGGGCCTTGGCGTGTCACAGCCTGGCCTGGACAAGGTCAAAGGGGAAACTGGCGAGGCGATCGACGATCTGCGTAGCATCGCCCAGTTGGGCTATGACGAGGACGAAGATCAGGAAGAGCTGGAAATGTCGCTGGAGGAGGTCATCGAGTATGTGCGAGTTGCTGCGTTACTCTGCCACGACACCTTCAACCGCCCGGCACCCACCGCGCCGGAGGTACAGAAACCGACGCTTCATTAAACTTCAGGAGGTGCTATGACACAGCAAGAGTTTTTGCGTCGCCGTCAGGCGCTGCTGGCGCAGATGGCGCCCGGCAGCGCCGCGTTGATTTTCGCTGCAGCGGAAGCTACCCGCAGCGCTGACAGTGAGTACCCCTATCGCCAGAACAGCGATTTCTGGTACTTCACCGGTTTTAACGAGCCGGAAGCGCTGCTGGTTCTGATTAAGAGTAATGAAAGCCACAATCACAGCGTACTGTTTAATCGCGTTCGCGACAAAAACGCCGAGATCTGGTTTGGCCGCCGTCTGGGTCAGGAAGCCGCACCGCAAAAGCTAGGGGTCGATCGCGCCCTGGCCTGGAGTGAAGTCAATGCTCAGCTCGGGCAGTTGCTGAATGGTCTGGATGTGGTCTATCACGCGCAGGGGCTTTATCCCTATGCCGATCAGATTGTGTTTGGCGCGCTGGAAAAGCTGCGCCAGGGCTCGCGCCAGAATCTGAGTGCCCCCGCCACGTTAACCGACTGGCGCCCCTGGGTGCACGAAATGCGCCTGTTTAAATCGCCGGAAGAGATAGCGGTACTGAAACGCGCCGGTGAGATCTCGGCGCTGGCCCATACCCGCGCCATGGAAAAATGCCGTGCCGGTATGTTTGAGTACCATCTGGAAGGCGAAATTCATCACGAATTTAACCGTCATGGTGCCCGTTATCCCTCTTACAACACCATCGTGGGTTCGGGGGAAAATGGCTGTATCCTGCACTACACCGAGAATGAAAGCGAATTACGCGATGGTTCCCTGGTGTTGATTGACGCGGGCTGCGAATATCAGGGCTATGCGGGTGATATTACCCGTACCTTCCCGGTCAGCGGTCGTTTTAGCGCGCCGCAGCGCGCCATCTACGACATCGTGCTGGAATCGCTGGAAACCGCGCTCAGATTATACCGCCCCGGTACCACCATTCAGGATGTCACCAGCGAAGTGGTGAAAATTATGCTTAGCGGTCTGGTCCGACTGGGTATTCTGCAGGGGAGCGTGGAACAGTTAATGGAAGAGAACGCCCACCGGCGTTTCTTTATGCACGGACTGAGCCACTGGCTGGGGCTGGACGTTCACGACGTAGGCGAATATGGCCCGGATCGTTCGCGCCCACTGGAAGCTGGCATGGTGCTGACCGTGGAGCCCGGGCTCTATATTGCGCCTGATGCCGATGTTCCGGCTCAATATCGCGGTATCGGCATTCGTATCGAAGACGATATTGTGATTACTGAAACCGGCAATCAGAACCTGACGGACAGCGTGGTGAAACGGGCGGAAGATATTGAAGCCCTGATGGCGGCGGCGCGCGCATGAGTGTGATTATTGTTGGCGGAGGGATGACCGGCGCTACCCTCGCGCTGGCCCTGTCGCAGTTAAGCGGCGGCCAGCTTCCGGTGCATCTGGTGGAAGCGCATGCGCCTGAGTCACAGGCTCATCCGGGGTTTGATGCCCGGGCCATTGCGCTGGCCGAAGGCACCTGCCGGTTACTGGCGCAGATCGGTATCTGGCCCGCGCTTTCCGGCTGTGGTACCGCCATTGAGCAGGTCCAGGTCAGCGATCGCGGCCATGCTGGCGCGGTGATTCTGGAGGCGCGCGACTATCAGACCGAGGCGCTGGGCCAGGTGGTGGAACTCCATGAGGTCGGGCTGCGCCTGTTTAATCTTTTGCGCGAGGCGCCGGGTGTGACGCTCTACTGCCCCGACCGGGTTGCGGGTAGCCATCGCACGCAGCAGGAGGTGACGGTCACGCTGGAAAGCGGGAAGACGCTGACCGGCCAGGTGCTGGTGGCGGCGGACGGTTCGCGCTCGCCGCTGGCCGCCGGTTGCGGCATCCGCTGGAGCCAGCAGGATTACGACCAGGTCGCCGTGATCGCCAATGTGACCACCGCGCTGCCGCACCAGGGACGCGCCTGGGAACGTTTCACCTCCGAGGGGCCGCTGGCGATGCTGCCGATGTCGCAAAATCGCTGTTCGCTGGTGTGGTGCCACCGTCGCGACCGTCAGGAAACGGTGATGGCCTGGAGCGATGAACGCTTCTGCGATGAGCTTCAGCGCGCCTTCGGCTGGCGCCTGGGGCGTATTACGCAGGCAGGCGCGCGCAGCAGTTATCCGCTGGCGCTGACCCGTGCCGATCGTAAAGCCACCCATCGCCTGGCGTTGGTGGGAAATGCGGCCCAGACGCTGCATCCCATTGCCGGTCAGGGATTTAACCTGGGCATGCGCGATGTGATGACGCTGGCTGAAACTCTGACAGCCGCCTGGCGTCAGGGCGAGGATATCGGTCTGTGGCCGGTGCTGGAACGTTATCAGTCCCGCCGTCGCCAGGACCGGGCCGCCACCGTTGGTGTGACCGACGGCCTGGTGCAGCTCTTCGCCAATCGCTGGGCGCCGCTGGTGGTGGGGCGCAATCTTGGCTTGATGGCCATGGATTATCTTACGCCGGTGCGCGATGCGCTGGCGCATCGTACCCTGGGTAGGGTGGTTCGTTAAGGAGAGTCATAGTGCAAAGCGTAGATGTGGCAATTGTCGGTGGCGGCATGGTGGGGCTGGCCCTTGCCTGCGGTCTGGAGGGCAGTGGCCTGCGTGTTGCCGTTCTGGAACAGCAGGCGCCGGAAGCGCTGGACCCTCAGGCGCCTCCGGCGCTGCGGGTATCGGCGATCAACGGCGCCAGCGAGAAATTGCTGACCCGCCTTGGCGTATGGCCGACCATTTTGCAGCGCGCCAGTTGCTATCACGGTATGGAAGTGTGGGACAGCGACAGCTTCGGGCGCATTGCCTTCGATGACAACAGCTTTGGCTTCAGCCATCTGGGCTACATCATCGAAAACGCCGTGATTCACCAGGCGTTGTGGCAACAGGCGCAGCAGTGCAACGACGTAACGCTGCTGGCGCCTGCGCAAATGCAGCAGGTCGCCTGGGGAGAAAACGAAGCCTTCCTGACCCTGAAAGATGGCAATATGCTGACCGCCCGACTGGTGGTGGGGGCCGACGGCGCTAACTCCTGGCTGCGCCAGCAGGCCGATATTCCTCTCACCTTCTGGGACTACCGGCATCATGCACTGGTCGCCACCATTCGTAGCGCGGAGCCTCACGGCGCTGTGGCGCGTCAGGTGTTTCACGGCGATGGTATTCTGGCATTTCTGCCTCTGAACGATCCCCATCTGTGCTCCATTGTCTGGTCGCTGCCGCCGCTGGAAGCAGAGCGGCTACAGCAGGCCGATGAAGCGGCCTTTAATCAGGCGCTGTCGGTGGCATTCGATATGCGCCTGGGGTTATGCCAGCTTGAAAGCGAACGTCAGGTCTTCCCGCTAACTGGCCGCTACGCTCGCCAGTTTGCCGCGCATCGTCTGGCATTATTGGGTGATGCCGCGCACACCATTCATCCGCTGGCGGGGCAGGGGGTAAACCTGGGCTTTATGGATGCCGCGGAGCTGATGCATGAGCTGCGCAGGTTGCACGCTGGCGGTAAGGATATTGGTCAGCACCTCTATCTGCGCCGCTACGAGCGCAGCCGTAAGCACAGCGCCGCGCTGATGCTGGCGGGCATGCAGAGCTTCCGGGAGCTATTTGCAGGTCAACATCCGGCGAAGAAGCTGCTGCGCGATGTGGGTCTGAAACTGGCCGATACGCTGCCCGGCGTGAAGCCTCAGCTTATCCGTCAGGCGATGGGGCTGAATGATTTGCCTGACTGGTTACGATAGCTTCCACTCTTCCTCTCCCGGCGTCCGCCGGGAGAAATATCTCATTTGAAATATTCTAATTTCATCGCTCATTTCGCATTAGTTTTATTTATCCGTGGCGAAATTCGATGTAGTGGAATTGTTCTTATTTTTATCATAAATGTTATCTGATTCTGATTTTTAGCCTAAATACGATGCGATTATGTGCATTGTTTCGCATTTTGCCAGTCATATTCACTGTCTCCTTTGTTCATCCTGAACCTCATCCGCTAATGTGTCTGCTTATGGTTCAGCCGTCCTTTCGGTGGTAAGTTCAATGTAAAGGTAACGTTTGCGTCGATGCCCGTTGCGGCACCGGCGCCGGGTTTCGTCCGCCGATCCGGCGGGCGGACAACGCCGCCCATCTGAACGGAAAACGAGGAAGAGATGGCTCAACAGACCCCTTTGTTTGAACAACATAATCTTTGCGGTGCGCGTATGGTGGATTTCCACGGTTGGATGATGCCGCTGCACTACGGTTCCCAGTTGGACGAGCACCATGCGGTGCGTACCGATGCTGGAATGTTTGATGTCTCGCACATGACCATCGTTGACCTGCGCGGCAGTCGCACCCGGGAGTTCCTGCGTTATCTGCTGGCGAACGACGTCGCCAAACTGACCAAACCGGGCAAGGCGCTCTACACCGCCATGCTTAACGCCTCCGCTGGCGTTATCGACGACCTGATTGTCTACTTCCTTGCCGATGACGGGTTCCGCCTGGTGGTGAACTCCGCCACCCGCGAAAAAGATCTTGAATGGATAACCCGCCACGCCGCTGATTACGAGGTAGAGATCACCGTGCGTGACGATCTGGCGCTGATTGCGGTTCAGGGCCCCAACGCCCAGGCCAAAGCGGTGGGCCTGTTTAACGACCAGCAGCGTGCGGCGGTTGAGGGAATGAAACCGTTCTTCGGGGTTCAGGCTGGCGACTTCTTTATTGCCACCACCGGTTATACCGGCGAAGCGGGCTATGAGATTGCCCTGCCTAATGAACAGGCGGCGGCATTCTGGCAGCAGTTGGTGGACGCGGGCGTAAAGCCCTGCGGCCTTGGTGCCAGAGATACGCTACGCCTTGAAGCCGGTATGAACCTGTACGGCCAGGAGATGGACGAAGGGGTATCGCCGCTGGCGGCCAATATGGGGTGGACCATCGCCTGGGAACCGGCGGATCGCGACTTTATCGGTCGTGAGGTGCTGGAAGCACAGCGCGAGCAGGGCACCGAACAACTGGTCGGACTGATCATGACCGACAAAGGCGTGCTGCGTAACGACTTACCTGTGCGCTTTACCGATGCCGAAGGCAATCTGCAGGAAGGGAAAATCACCAGCGGTTCATTTTCGCCGACCCTGGGTTACAGCATTGCGCTGGCCCGGGTGCCGGCAGGCATTGGCGACACCGCTATCGTGCAGATCCGTAATCGCGAGATGCCGGTAAAAGTCACCAAACCGGTTTTTGTGCGCGCGGGCAAACCGGTCGCGCAGTGAATGTGATATCGCTTTAGCCAATTCGGGGCCGGCCTGACGCCATGGAGGCCGCCCACAGTGGATACCGAACAATTCAGGAGAACAAAGATGAGCAATGTGCCGAACGAACTGAAATACAGCAAAGAGCATGAATGGCTGCGTAAGGAAGCCGATGGCACTTACACCGTGGGCATTACCGAACACGCGCAGGAGCTACTGGGCGATATGGTGTTCATCGACCTGCCGGAACAGGGCGCCACGGTTAGCGCGGGAGACGACTGCGCGGTCGCGGAATCCGTTAAGGCGGCGTCCGATATCTATGCGCCGGTGAGCGGCGAAATCGTGGCCGTGAACGATACACTGAGCGACTCTCCGGAGCTGGTTAACAGCGAGCCTTACGCTGGCGGCTGGATCTTTAAAATTAAAGCCAGCGACGAAGCCGAAGTCGCCGCGCTGCTTGACGCCGAAGCCTATACCGCCCTGTTGGACGAATAAAGTAAAGGGGCCGGGCATCGCCCGGCCCCTGTTGTTTTGCCCTTTGCGACCCGGAAGCACAGCTCATGAATCAGACCCTAAGCCAGCTTGAAAACAGCGAAGCCTTTATCGACAGGCATATTGGCCCTTCCTCCGAACAGCAGAAGCAGATGCTGGAAGCGGTGGGCGCCGACTCCCTGGATGCGCTGATTGCGCAGATAGTGCCAGCGGATATACAACTGGCCGAACCGCCCAACACCTCTGGTGCGGCCACCGAACACGACGCGCTGGCGGAGCTAAAAGCTATCGCCCGCCGCAATAAATGCTTTAAATCCTGGATTGGTATGGGCTATGCCGCCGTGCATACCCCGCCCGTGATTCTGCGCAACATGCTGGAGAATCCGGGCTGGTATACCGCCTACACTCCGTATCAGCCGGAAGTCTCTCAGGGGCGCCTGGAGGCGCTGCTGAACTTCCAGCAACTGACGCTGGATCTTACCGGGCTGGATATCGCCTCTGCTTCGCTGTTGGATGAAGCGACCGCCGCCGCTGAAGCCATGGCGATGGCGAAGCGCGCCAGTAAGCTTAAGGGCGCCAACCGCTTCTTCGTAGCGGCAGACGTGCATCCCCAGACCCTGGACGTGGTCCGTACCCGCGCCGAAACCTTTGGGTTTGAGGTGATCGTTGACGAAGCCCGGCGCGCGACCGAACACCAGGATTTGTTTGGCGTACTGCTCCAGCAGGCAGGTACGACCGGTGAAGTCCACGATTACGGCGACCTTATCGCCGAACTGAAGAGCCGCAAGATTATTGTCAGCGTCGCCGCCGATCTGATGGCGCTGGTACTGCTGACTGCCCCCGGCAAACAGGGGGCGGATATCGCCTTTGGTTCCGCCCAGCGCTTTGGGGTGCCGATGGGCTATGGCGGTCCGCATGCGGCCTTCTTCGCCGCCCGCGATGAATTCAAACGCTCAATGCCAGGACGCATTATCGGCGTATCCCGTGATGCATCCGGTCAGACCGCGTTGCGTATGGCGATGCAGACCCGTGAGCAGCATATCCGCCGCGAAAAGGCGAACTCCAATATCTGTACTTCACAGGTGCTGCTGGCCAATATCGCCGGTTTCTACGCCGTGTGGCACGGTCCGCAGGGGCTGAAGCGCATCGCGAACCGTATCCACCGCTTCACCGATATTCTGGCCGCCGGGTTGAAGACGAAGGGGCTAACGCTGCGCCACGAGAGCTGGTTCGATACTCTGTGCGTTGAAGTGGCAGATAAGGCGGGCGTTCTGGCCCGGGCGGAGCAGCGCGAAATCAACCTGCGCAGCGATACTCCGGGCGCGGTAGGCATTACCCTGGATGAAACCACCACCCGTCAGGACGTTCTCGATCTGCTTAGCGTGCTGACAGGCGACGATCATGGTTTTGAGATTGACGCGCTGGATAAAGAGGTGGCGCTCGACAGCCGCTCCGTGCCGCAGGCTATGTTGCGCGACGACGAGATCCTGACGCATCCCAACTTTAATCGCTACCATAGCGAAACCGAGATGATGCGCTACATGCACGGCCTGGAGCGTAAGGATCTGGCCCTTAACCAGGCGATGATCCCGTTGGGCTCCTGCACCATGAAGCTCAACGCGGCGGCAGAGATGATCCCCATCACCTGGCCGGAATTCGCCAGCCTGCATCCTTTCTGCCCGCCGGAGCAGGCGGAAGGCTATCAGTTGATGATAGGCCAGCTTTCCGAGTGGCTGGTGAAGCTGACCGGCTATGATGCGCTTTGCATGCAGCCGAACTCCGGCGCCCAGGGGGAATATGCCGGTCTGCTGGCGATTCGTCGCTATCATGCCAGCCGCAACGAAAGCGGGCGCGATATCTGCCTGATCCCGAGCTCCGCCCACGGCACCAACCCGGCCTCGGCCCAAATGGCGGGAATGCAGGTGGTGGTAGTGGCCTGTGATAAACAGGGCAATATCGATCTTGCGGATCTGCGGGCGAAGGCGGAACAGGCGGGGGAGCAGCTTTCCTGCATCATGGTGACCTATCCTTCCACCCACGGCGTTTATGAAGAGACGATCCGCGAGGTTTGCCAGATAGTGCATCAGTTTGGCGGTCAGGTGTATCTGGATGGCGCCAATATGAACGCCCAGGTGGGGATCACCAGCCCGGGCCATATCGGCGCGGATGTTTCGCACCTGAATCTGCACAAAACCTTCTGCATTCCGCACGGCGGCGGCGGTCCGGGTATGGGCCCCATCGGCGTGAAAGCGCATCTGGCACCGTTCGTGCCGGGCCACAGCGTGGTGCAGATTGAAGGAACGCTGACCACTCAGGGGGCGGTTTCCGCCGCGCCGTTCGGCAGCGCGTCGATCCTGCCCATTAGCTGGATGTATATCCGGATGATGGGGGCTCAGGGTCTGAAGAAGGCGAGCCAGGTGGCGATTCTGAACGCCAACTACATCGCCAGCCGCCTGAAGTCGGCTTATCCGGTGCTCTATACCGGGCGCGATGGTCGGGTGGCCCATGAGTGCATCCTGGATATTCGTCCGCTGAAAGAGCAGACCGGTATCAGTGAAATGGATATCGCCAAGCGTCTGATCGATTACGGTTTCCATGCGCCGACCATGTCCTTCCCGGTGGCGGGCACCCTGATGGTGGAGCCGACGGAATCGGAAAGCCAAATGGAACTGGATCGCTTTATCGACGCCATGCTGACCATTCGTCGCGAAATCGACCGGGTGGCGGACGGCGAGTGGCCGCTGGAGGATAACCCGCTGGTTAACGCGCCGCACATTCAGCAGGAGCTGGTGAGCGAGTGGAGTCACCCTTACAGCCGTGAACTGGCGGTATTCCCGGCCGGGCAGCAGAACAAATACTGGCCGACGGTAAAACGTCTGGATGACGTTTACGGTGACCGTAATCTGTTCTGTTCCTGTGTTCCCATCAGCGAATATCAGTAATCTAAAGTTCCCTCTCCCCTCGGGGAGAGGGCCAGGGTGAGGGGGAAATGTTCGCACATCTGCAGAGGAATAACCTATGACACTGGCTCTGGTCACCGGCGCCAGCCGGGGAATTGGGCGGGCCACCTCACTGCTGCTGGCCCGTCAGGGGTACTGCGTGGCGGTAAACTATCTGCGTAATGAAGCGGCGGCCAGCCAGGTGGTTGAGGAGATCGCTGCCGCAGGCGGTAGCGCCTTCGCGGTACAGGCCGATATTGCCGACGAGCAGCAGGTGGTTGCGATGTTTGAACGTCTGGATCGGGCGGGTGAACCGCTCAGCGCACTGGTGAATAATGCCGGTATCTTATTCCAGCAGGCAACGCTTGAACAGCTGGATGCCGAACGGATAAACCGGGTGCTGGCGACCAACGTGACTGGCTCCTTTCTGTGCTGCCGTGAAGCGGTAAAGCGCATGTCCCATCGCCACGGCGGGGCGGGCGGCGCTATCGTTAACGTCTCGTCTGCGGCAGCGCGGCTGGGATCCCCCGGAGAGTATGTCGACTATGCCGCTTCTAAAGGGGCTATAGATACCATGACAACCGGCCTGTCGCTGGAAGTTGCAGGGCAGGGCATTCGGGTTAATGGCGTGCGTCCCGGTTTTATCTATACCGACATGCATGGTGATGGCGGCGAGCCTGGCCGTGTGGATCGGGTTAAGGCATCGCTGCCGATGCAGCGTGGGGGTCAGCCGCAGGAGGTCGCGGAAGCTATCGCATGGCTGTTAAGCGATAGCGCCTCTTACGTCACCGGCAGTTTTATTGACCTGTCCGGGGGAAAATAGCGCTTTCCTGCCATTCAATGGGGCGCAGGCGCCCCGGTTCTGATTAGTCCGTCACGTTAATATTGCGATTAATTGCCGGATTCGACGGTAGTACAGGTTCGGATTCCAGAAGGGTGAGCGCGGTACCGGACTGCGAATTGATGGCTTTTTTGAGAACGGTATTGCCGATCCCGGCAGCGTAGCTGCATCTGATCTGGCGTGGCCGACATGGAATCAATATGAGCGACGTCCATAATAGTTTCTTCGTAGTGAACAGGAGTGATAACCGGTAAATACTGCTACCCGTTATCACCATTATCGGGGCGGGCTGGATAAAATTTTATCGCTATCAGTCCCCCCCCTACGAGAGAATGCGTTACGGCATGGGGTAAGGCGTATAAACCCCGGTCAGGCTTTCCAGGAACGCGACAATATCGTCCACATCCTTCTGGGGTAATGATGTCCCCACCTGATAGCGCAGCATCAGCTTCACGGCTTCATCCAGCGTGGCAACATCACCGCGATGGAAGTAAGGAGCGGTCAGCGCCACGTTACGCAGGGTTGGTACCTTCTGGCGCAACCGGTCGCGTACTTCACGCGTCACGTTCATTCGCCCCACATCGGCGTCGGTGACCGTACCGAAGGCAAAATCGCGCTTCAGCCCCAGCGGTTCGAACGAGCGTCCCCCCAGAATTGTACCGGTATGGCAGGTGGCGCACTTGTTATCTTTAAACAGCTGCCATCCGCGTTTCTGTTGTGCCGTCAGGGCACTGTCGTCGCCGCGCAGGTAATTATCGAACGGGGAGTCCGGCGTAATCAGCGTCTTTTCAAATTCGGCGATGGCGTCGGTGATGGTGACGCTGCTAAGCCCCTGTGGATAAACGGCGCTAAATTCGCGGACGAAGACGTTGTCCTGGCTCAGCTTGTCGATAATCTGCTGCCAGGATTCGGACGCCATTTCGATGGGATTGAGCGGCGGCCCACCAGCCTGGATCTGAAGCGTGGCGGCACGACCGTCCCAGAACTGTTCGACGTTAAAGACCGCGTTAAAGACGGTAGGAGCGTTGATAGGGCCGATCTGATTCCTGACCCCGAGCGAAGTCTTTCTGCTATCCACACCGCCTGCACCCAACTGGTGGCAGTGCGCGCACGAAATGGAGTTATCACCTGACAGGCGCGGATCGTGATACAGGCGGAAGCCCAGAGCCACTTTTTGCCCATCGACCGGCAGTGCGCGTGGAATGGGCTGTACCGGCTCATTGAGGCGTGATTTTGCCATATCCGGCGCGGCGTAATATTTCAGCCGCTGCTCTTTCACCCATTCGAGCAGGGTGGCGCGTTCGCTATCGCTAAAGCTACCGGCCCAGTGCAGGGCGGTATAGCGGGTTGGCGGCATGGTCTGGTGCTCCATCACCCATTCGATCTTACTGAGATCGCTCTGGGGGACAGGCCCCTTTTCCCGTAGGCTACGCATAACTGGCTCCAGGCTAAAGGATTTGTAGCCCAGGGTCATGTCGTACTCCATCAGCTGCTTCGCCACGGGAAGCGAGGCGTAAAATGGCAAATTGGCGGATACCGTATGGCAGTAGTCGCAGCCTTTTTCGCGCATAATGCCCAGCACGCTACGGTTGATTTCCGGAGTGGATTTTTCTGGTAGCGTTGCGACATTGCGCTGTTTGTCATGCTGCCAGACATAACCCACCAGACCAAAATAGCAGATGGTGGCGATGGCCAGCATCCCTACCCCGAGTTTAGTTATTTTTTTCATTGTCCTGTTATCCCTTCAGAAGCAAATGTGCCTCGCCATAGTGCCGGGTGAAAAAATAATCAGGATTGATGAGCGTCAACAACTTTAACTGGTCGCCTCTATCGCTGTGATAGCTTTTAACGAATGAATAATCAGAGGGATAGCATAACGCCACGCCCGACAGGGCGTGGCGGTGGGATTACAGCGTTTCGCCGTTGCTGGCGATTACCTGCTGATACCAGTAAAAGCTCTTCTTACGGGAACGGGACATATCGCCGCTGCCCTCGTCGTGCTTATTCACATAGATAAAGCCGTAGCGCTTATCATACTGGCCGGTGGTGAAGGAGACGCAGTCGATGCAGCCCCAGGGGGTGTAGCCCATCAGCTCCACGCCGTCGTAAGTGACGGCCTTTTTCATCTCTTCCACGTGGGCACGCAGATAGTCGATGCGGTAGTCGTCGTTGATGGTACCGTCCGCTTCTGGGGTATCCACCGCGCCGAAGCCGTTTTCCACGATGAACAGCGGCTTCTGATAGCGTTCCCACAGTTCGCACAGCGCGTAGCGCAGGCCTACCGGGTCAATCTGCCAGCCCCAGTCGGAGGCCTTAACGTGCGGGTTAGGCACGCTTCCCTGGAAGCCGGAAAGCGCGTCGCCGCTGCCGCCTTCCGCCTGTACCGCGTTGGTCATGTAGTAGCTGAGACCCAGATAGTCACAGCAGCCTTCGCGCAGTACCTGCTCGTCACCAGGCTCCATCTGGATAGTAAATCCGCGGCGCTGCCATTCATTCAGCACGTAAGAGGGGTAGTAGCCGCGCATCTGCACGTCGGTAAAGACGTAGCGCTCGCGCATGGCCTCCTGGGCGAACATCACATCCTCTGGCTTACAGGAGAACGGATAGAGCGGCACCATGGCCAGCATGCAGCCAATTTTCATCTCCGGATTGATCTGGTGGCCAATCTTCACCGCCATGGCGCTGGCGACAAACTGGTGATGCATCACCTGGTACATGGTCTGTTGCGGATTTTCATGTTCGGTATAGACCACGCCGGAACAGCAGTAGCCAAACAGCGGCGCCCGCCAGTTACGCTGGTTATTGATCTCGTTAAAGGTCATCCAGTACTTCACTTTGTTCTTATAGCGCTCGAACACCACCCGGGCGAAGTTCACGAAGAAATCCACCACCTTACGGTTAGTCCAGGCGCCGTACTGCTGTACCAGGTGCAGCGGCATTTCAAAGTGGGAAAGGGTCACCACCGGTTCGATATTGTATTTTAACAGTTCGTCGAATAAATCGTCGTAGAACTGCAGGCCCTCTTCATTGGGCTCCTGCTCGTCGCCTTTCGGGAAAATGCGGGTCCAGGCAATGGAGGTGCGAAAGCACTTAAACCCCATTTCGGCGAACAGCTTTACGTCTTCTTTATAGCGACCGTGAAAGTCGATGGCTTCGTGGTTCGGGTAGTACTTACCCGGCTCAACGGTTTGGGTGATTTCGCGGGGAACGCCGTGAGCGCCGCCGGTTAGTACGTCGCAGATGCTCGGCCCCTTTCCGCCTTTGTTCCAGCCGCCTTCTACCTGGTGCGCGGCGACCGCGCCGCCCCACAGAAAGTCTTTCGCAAGGGTCAGTTTTTTCATATTCTTCATTCTCTTTCAGATACCGTAAATATAATTAAATTATAAGGTGATAAACCAGCCTGATTATTGCTGTTGAGGCCGAGTCTAGCAAAGAGAAATAAAAAGTCACGCTATAACAAATAGCAGAAAAAGTGACATGTTACTTATAAAAAACACCCTGTTTTTTTATTCGCTATTTTCTGACCAGTCGGCGGCCAAGCGATTCCAGGATATAGATAACCGGGATCTGGGTGGTGATGTCATAACCGCCGTCAAGGCGGGTCTGGGGGATGTGCCACGAGATATTAAAATCGGCCAGCTTTGCCAGTCGTGAACCGTCGTGGCTGGTGACCGAGAGCACCTTGCAGTGGTGCAGGCTGAACTGGCTGGCGAAGCGCAGAATCTCTTCGGTTTCGCCGGAAACCGACAGCACGATAGCCAGCGCATTACGGGCCATATCGCTGGTGATCGGGAAATAAGGGTCATCAATATGATTACTGAATTTCCCCATATTAGAAAAGTAGCGGGCGCCATATTTCGCCATGGCGCCAGAAGTGCCTACGCCAACGAAAATAATGCGCTCAGAAGCAAGAATAATCTCGGCGGCGCGATCGAGCAGGGTATCAAATTCGGCGGTATTGATGCTGTTAAAATAGCGGATGATTTCACCCACGGCGAAAATATCCTGCTGTGGCGTATTCTGCTCCAGCCAGAGCTTATAGCGAATACGGAATTCGGAATAGCCATCGCAGTTAAGCTTACGGCAGAAGCGTAACACCGTGGTGGTGGAAACCCCTGCCGCTTCCGCCAGCTCGCGAATGGTCATGTACATCACTTTGTCGCGATTTTTAATGACAAAGTGGTAGACCGTCATCTCCAGGTTATTGAGGCTGGCGATGGCGGCATGGGTGAACATCGACACGTGGCTATTCCTCTTGCGGCGGCTTTAACGCAGCCAGCCTTTCTGCTGAGCAATCTGAAGCTGGCCTTCCACATAGTGCCACAGCTCGGGCAGGGTGTCGGCTACGTGGGCGTTACGCTGTATAACCTGCTCCAGAGCAATATTATTTTCCAGCCAGCTGCGGCCTTCATTATGCAGATTCTGCAACACCGGCAGGACGCGATCCAGAGCGCCGGCAAAGCGGGCATCCAGACTTTCACCCGCTTCGTATTCCTGCCAGAGCAGCAGAAACTCGCCCGCCATGGGCTGGGGCAGTAACCCGAAAAGACGTTCGGCGGCCCGGGCTTCCTGCTCTTCCACCGCTTCGCGGCCTGCCAGATCGTAGACCAGTACGTCACCCACGTCGATCTCCACGATGTCGTGAAGCAGCGCCATTTTCACGACCCGACCAATATCGACCCCCTGCGGCGCGAACGGGTACAGGCTCAGTGCGCCCATCGCCAGATGCCAGCTGTGTTCGGCGGAGTTTTCATGGCGGCTGTTGCCGATAAGCCGGGTTCGCCGCTCCACCTGTTTGAGCTTATCCAGCTCCATCAGGAAGGCGATAACCTGGTGCAGGGCATCGGGGGTGGCGGTGGCGGTCATTTCGGGGTCTCCGGTTAGGGTCTACAATGGTCTGATTGTAAAGGAAAAGGCAGGCTGACGCGATGCGGAGCGCTGACAGTTACAGGCAGTCACACAATTATTTTGAGCTAACAGTTGTTCGCTGGAATTATTTGCGGTTATGCTGGGGGCGCTGATTTTTTCGTCATCATACCCGCGGAGTCGCAACTCGTATGGCCCGAAAACCATTGATCGCTCAGGGATACTCGCTGGCGGAGGAGATCGCCAACAGCGTTAGCCACGGCATAGGCCTGGTCTTCGGCATTGTCGGACTGGTACTGCTGCTGGTTCAGGCGGTAGATGCCAACGCCGGTGCCACCGCTATTACCAGCTACAGCCTGTACGGCGGCAGCATGATCCTGCTGTTTCTTGCTTCCACACTCTATCATGCGATACCTCATGAGCGCGCCAAACGCTGGCTGAAAAAGTTTGACCATTGCGCTATTTATTTGTTGATTGCCGGAACCTACACGCCGTTTCTGCTGGTGGGACTGGATTCCCCGCTGGCTCACGGGTTGATGATCGTTATCTGGAGCCTGGCGCTGTTAGGAATTCTGTTCAAGCTCACTATCGCCCACCGTTTTAAGATACTGTCGGTAATCACCTATCTGGTGATGGGCTGGCTGTCGCTGATTGTGGTTTATCAACTGGCCATCAGGCTATCCGTGGGCGGCGTGACGCTACTGGCGGTAGGTGGCCTGGTCTATTCGCTGGGCGTTATCTTTTACGTCTGTCGGCGTATTCCCTATAACCACGCCATCTGGCATGGCTTCGTACTGGGCGGTAGCGTCTGCCATTTCCTGGCGATTTATCTCTATGTCCGCTGATACCAGCCCCCCTTGCGGGGGGCGGTTACGTTACTCTTCAACCAGGGTATAGGGCAGGGGAGCGATGGTCAGTTCGCCGCCTTCGTCTTCATGAACCCGGAACAGGCTTCCCTCTTCCATATCATTGTTCATGACCACCTGCGCCAGCAGTCGACCGTCGTCCAGGCGCACGGCAGCCAGTACGGTACCGGTACGGCGCCAGTTTTCGCCCATCTTCAGCTCCATGCTTTCCCCGGATTCCGGCACCCGCCCGGCCTGACCTTCCAGCAGCCACAGCGCGCGTTTATTGGCGCCGCGGAATTTAGCACGCGCCACCATCTCCTGGCCGGTATAGCACCCTTTTTTAAAGCTGATGCCGCCCATCACCTGTAGGTTGGTGGCTTGGGGAATAAATTGCTCGCTGTTGGCGCTGTCGATCACCGGCAGGCCGCCTTCTATATCCAACGCCAGCCACTGGTCGCTGTTATTGAGCTGGGCTTCACCGCGTAGCGATTCCGTTAACCGTTCCGCGCCTGCGGCATCGGTGACGATCAGGAAACGTTCCGCGGGCCACGGCAGCCACATCAGTTGGGTATCCCCATCGTTTACCTGCGGCGTATCGGCATCCGGCAGCGTGCCGAACAGACTGGTCAGCGCCGATCGCGCCTGGAAACCGGCCACGCCAAGCAGAACGGTGTTGTCGTCTGCTTCGATGGTGACTTTCGAGAAAACGGCATATTTTTTCAGGGCGGCAAGCTGTGCGTCACGCACGCTGCGGCGCTCAATAAAGGCGAAGCCATCATGGCGGCGGAACAGTCGCAGGTTGCTCCACATTTTGCCCTTGGGATCGCAGTGCGCCACCAGTAAGTGCTGGTTTTCCGTCATCAGGGCGATATCAGCAGTGACCTGCCCCTGCAGATACTTTTCGCTGTCCGGGCCGGAAACAGTCACCAACCCCCAGTCGTCAAGGGTCATCAGCGTAAGGGGCAGACGCGCGCTGGCCCCGGGTTGGCGGGGAGGAAACGGATTGAAAGCCATAGCAAAGTCCCAAAGTTGACTCGTGATGAATATCACCTAATGGTAAAAGAGCCGCCTGTCAATGCAAGCGCTTTGATAGCGCGATTTGTGCCCTTCATACTTCGAGCCGCAGGTGTGTTGGCTATGCGCATTCACCCTGGTCACATAGTTGTCTATGCTCCCAGGGATGATGAGCCTTCGGCTCACCCTGTGGGCCAGGTTCAAACCGGTAAACCGGTTTGTCACTCACTTGCCGCGTTACGAGGCCCTGGCGGGCCTCGCCCCTTCGGGGCCGTGCTGAAGCACGTTCATATCTGCCTGTAGTAGATATGTCCTGCAACTCGAATTATCTTGGGCAAATGCCCTTCATGGATACTGCGGCCGGGTACGCAAAGTGGTGCAAAAATGCGCCAGTAGCGAAAATATTTCACGGAAATTCAGCGCAGGATGCAACATTCAGTAATGGAAATAGCAAAAAAACAGTTACACTATCTGCCGTCACCCAACTGTCTGTTAAGCAGGTAAGAGAGTATGGATATCAATAATAAAGCCCGAATCCACTGGGCTTGCCGTCGTGGCATGCGTGAACTGGATATCTCCATCATGCCCTTCTTCGAATACGAATACGACACCCTCAGCGATACCGACAAACAGCTGTTCGTCCGTTTGCTGGAGTGTGATGACCCCGACCTCTTCAACTGGTTGATGAATCACGGTGCGCCCGCGGATGCGGAGTTATTGCGTATGGTACGGTTGATTCAACAGCGGAACCAGGAACGTGGTCCTGTGGCAATGTGATCTCCGGGTCTCCTGGCAGGCGCAGTGGCTCTCTCTGCTGGCGCATGGGATAGTCGCGACCGCCATTCTGCTGCTTCCCTGGCCTTTGAGCTATATGCCCATCTGGCTGCTGCTGATTGCCCTTGTGGTATTCGACTGCGTGCGTAGCCAGCGGCGTATCCATGCCTGTCAGGGAGAGCTGGCGCTGCTCGACGATGACCGTCTGAGGTGGCAGGGTAAGGTCTGGGAATTTTCTGGCCGACCGTTGCCGCTGCCTGGCGGCATGCTGTTGCGGCTTAAGTGTCCGGAAACCCGCAAGCGCCAGCTGCTGTGGCTGGCAGCGGATTGTTTGCGGGAAGAGGAGTGGCGCAATCTGCGCCGTCTGTTACGTACCCGTCGGTTGCAGGGCGAGTAATTCCAGGTGTCGGGCATTGCGGCTGACGCCGCCGTTCATCAGGCGAGACGTTCCGCCATCTCTCCCAGAATCTGCTCACACCATACCTGAATACGTTCATCGCTCAGGTCATACTGATTGGTTTCATCCAGCGCCAGCCCCACGAACAGCTGACCGTCAGCGATAACCGGTTTCGGGCTGGTAAATTCATAGCCTTCGGTCGGCCAGTAACCGATGAAATCCACCCCTTTGGGGGCCAGCCTGTCATGTAGCATACCCAGTGCGTCCAGGAACCATTCCCCGTAGCCCAACTGATCGCCCATGCCATACAGGGCCACAATTTTACCCTGCAAATTCAGGCTATCGAGCTGGTCCCAGACGGCTTCCCAGTCCTCCTGAATTTCACCGAAGTCCCAGGTGGGAATACCAAGGATCAATACATCGTACTGCTCCATCAGCGCAGGGGCGTCGTCTTTAAGATTATGCAGGGTGACCAGTTCCGGGCCGATAATGTCGCGGATCTTCTCTGCCGCCATCTCGGTATAACAGGTGCTGGAGCCATAAAAGAGGCCGATATTCATAGCGATGACTACTCAGTTATTCAACGTGTCTGGCGGCAAGTGTATCAGATTCCGGCGGCATGCATTTATCCTTCAGGCGACTGGGCGTGAATCTGCATAGCGCTTAAATTTGGGTATAATGCGGGTCTGCGTATAAAAGAGAGCCAAAAGTGGAACAGGATTTAGCCCGCATTGAACAGTTTCTCGACGCGCTCTGGCTGGAGCGCAGCCTGGCGGAGAATACGCTCAGCGCCTATCGCCGCGACCTGAAAACGGTGGTTTGCTGGCTGCATCATCAGGGTAGCGATTTGCTGCGCGCCGGTGCGCCGGAACTTCAGGCGCTGCTGGCTGAACGGGTGGAAGGGGGCTACAAGGCCACCAGTTCCGCCCGTCTGTTGAGCGCGCTGCGCCGCCTGTTCCAGTATCTCTATCGCGAAAAAATGCGCCCGGACGATCCCAGCGCGCTACTCTCTTCGCCAAAACTTCCCCAGCGTTTGCCCAAAGATTTGAGCGAGGCTCAGGTGGAACGTCTGCTTCAGGCGCCGCTGGTGGAGCAGCCTCTGGAGCTGCGTGACAAAGCGATGCTGGAGCTGCTCTACGCCACGGGACTGCGCGTTTCTGAACTGGTGGGGCTACAGCTTAGCGACGTCAGCCTGCGTCAGGGGGTGGTGCGGGTGATTGGTAAAGGGAATAAGGAACGGCTGGTGCCGCTGGGCGAAGAGTCGGTGTGGTGGCTGGAAAACTATCTGACCCATGGCCGCCCCTGGCTGTTAAACGGCCAGACCAGCGACGTGCTGTTTCCCAGCCAGCGGGGGCGCCAGATGACGCGCCAGACTTTCTGGCATCGAATCAAACATTATGCCGCGCTGGCCGGTATTGACGGTGATAAGCTATCGCCTCATGTACTACGTCATGCGTTTGCCACCCACCTGCTCAATCACGGTGCGGATTTACGCGTGGTGCAGATGTTGCTGGGACACAGCGACCTTTCCACCACTCAGATTTATACTCATGTGGCGACCGAGCGTTTGCGTCAGCTGCATCAACAGCACCACCCGCGGGCGTGAGTGCTTCAACACGACAAAGGATTATTGATGAAAAAAGGTCTTGTACTCTTTTCGCTGCTGGCCGCTACCTTTGCTGGCGCCGCCCACGCTGATGACGCTGCCATTAAACAGACCCTGAGCAAACTGGGAATGGGGCAGGCAGAGATTAAAGACGCGCCGGTGCCCGGTCTGAAAACCGTATTAACCAACAGCGGCGCGCTCTATATCACGGAAGACGGCAAGCACCTGCTACAGGGGCCGCTGTATGATGTGAGCGGCGGCCAGCCGGTCAACGTGACCAATAAGCTGCTGATGGGCAAGCTGAACGCCCTGAGCAAAGAGATGATCGTCTATAAGGCGCCGAAAGAGCAGTACGTTATCACGGTTTTCACCGATATCACCTGCGGCTACTGCCGCAAGCTGCATGAAGAGATGAGCGACTATAACGCTCTGGGCATCACGGTGCGCTATCTCGCTTTCCCGCGCCAGGGGCCCCAGAGTCAGGCCGAGAGCGATATGAAGAGCATCTGGTGCGCCAGCGATCCGCGTAAGGCCTTTGATAGCGCGATGAAGGGCGGAAAAGTCGCGGCCGCCAGCTGTGATATCGACCTCACTCAGCATTATGCGCTGGGCGTTCAGTTCGGGGTTCAGGGCACGCCAGCGATGGTCCTGAACGACGGCTCGCTGATTCCGGGCTATCAGGGGCCGAAAGAGCTGAAGGCCTTCCTGGATCAGCACAAGAAGCTGACGGCAGGCGGGCAGTAACGGGTGGAACAACAAACGCAACTTCGGCGCCGGGAGTCAGACACGACCGTTGTCTTCCCGGCGCAGGTGCCACCTTTGCTGCAGCGACTCTATGCCAGTCGAGGCGTACGCAGTATGGCGGATCTGGAGCGTAGCGCCAAAGGGCTGCTGCCCTGGCAGCAGCTTAACGGTATGGCCCAGGCGGTAAAACTGCTGCATCAGGCGCTCATCGATAATCTGCATATCGTGGTGGTGGGCGATTTCGACGCCGACGGCGCTACCAGTACCGCCCTGAGCGTTCTTGCACTACGCGCTTTTGGCGGCAAACAGATAAGCTATCTGGTGCCGAATCGCTTTGAGGATGGTTATGGACTGAGCCCCGAAGTGGTAGATCAGGCCCATGCCCGCGGCGCGCAGATGATAGTGACCGTGGATAACGGTATTTCCTCTCATTCCGGGGTGGCCCGGGCTCACGAACTGGGGCTACCGGTGGTGGTGACCGATCACCACCTGCCGGGCGAAACGCTACCGGCGGCGGATGCCATCATTAACCCAAATCTGGCGGATTGCGACTTCCCGTCGAAATCGCTGGCGGGCGTTGGGGTCGCCTTTTATCTGATGCTGGCGCTGCGAGCCCATCTGCGCGATAGCGCCTGGTTTGAGCAGCAGGGACTCACGATCCCCAACCTGGCCGAATTCCTCGATCTGGTGGCGCTGGGAACGGTAGCGGACGTGGTACCGCTCGATGCCAACAACCGAATTCTGACCTGGCAGGGGCTGAGCCGTATCCGCGCTGGCCACTGTCGTCCGGGAATTCGCGCCTTGCTGGAAGTGGCGAACCGCGATCCTAAACGTCTGAATGCCAGCGACCTGGGCTTTGCCCTGGGGCCGCGTTTGAACGCTGCCGGTCGACTGGACGATATGTCAGTCGGCGTGGCGCTGTTGATGTGCGATAACCTGAGCGAAGCTCGGGTACTGGCTAACGAGCTGGACGCGCTGAACCAGACCCGTAAAGAGATAGAGCAGGGGATGCAGGCCGAGGCCATGACGCTGTGCGAATCCCTGAGCCGTAGCTGCGATTCGCTGCCAGCGGGGCTTGCGCTCTATCATTCCGAATGGCACCAGGGGGTGGTGGGAATTCTGGCTTCGCGAATCAAAGAGCGCTTCCACCGCCCGGTGATTGCCTTTGCACCGGCAGGCGACGGCACTCTGAAGGGCTCTGGCCGTTCGGTACAGGGACTGCATATGCGCGATGCTCTGGAGCGTCTGGATACCCTGCACCCCGGGCTGATGCTGAAGTTCGGCGGCCACGCCATGGCGGCGGGCCTGTCGCTGGAAGAGGCCCGCTTCGATGAGTTCCGCCAGCGCTTCTCTGCGCTGGTGGGGGAGTGGATAGACCCGGCGATGCTTCAGGGCGAAGTCTGGAGCGACGGCCCGCTCTCTGCGCAGGAGATGACGCTTGAGACGGCAGAGCTACTGCGGGATGCCGGCCCCTGGGGGCAAATGTTCCCGGAACCGCTGTTCGACGGCCAGTTCCGCCTGCTCCAGCAGCGCATTGTTGGCGAACGCCACCTGAAGGTGATGGTGGAGCCGGTTGGCGGCGGACCGCTGCTGGACGGTATCGCCTTTAATATCGATACCGCTCTCTGGCCGGATAACGGCGTGCGCGAAGTGATTCTTGCCTATAAACTTGATGTTAACGAGTTCCGTGGCAACCGTTCGATACAGCTGCTGATCGATAAACTCTGGCCGCTGTAAGAGAAGCTCCGTCGGCGTGACGGAGCTATAAAAACCGCGCCAAATCCGGTAAACTCGATCCCTTATTTCCGAAAACCGTCCACTAAAAAGACTGACTACTCATGTTTGAAATTAATCCGGTAAAAAACCGCATCCAGAACCTCAGTGAACGCGCCGACGTTCTTAGGGGGTATCTTTGACTACGATGCCAGAAAAGAGCGTCTTGAAGAAGTAAACGCCGAGCTGGAACAGCCGGACGTCTGGAACGAGCCCGAACGCGCCCAGGCTCTGGGGAAAGAGCGCTCTTCTCTGGAGGCGGTCGTTGAGACCCTTGACCAGATGAGTCAGGGCCTGGAAGACGTAGAAGGTCTGCTGGAACTGGCCGTTGAGGCCGAAGATGAAGAGACCTTCAACGAAGCCGTCGCCGAGCTGGATCAACTGGAAGTCAAACTCGGTCAGCTTGAATTCCGCCGTATGTTCTCCGGTGAATATGATAGCGCCGACTGCTACCTGGATATCCAGGCCGGTTCTGGCGGTACCGAAGCGCAGGACTGGGCCAGCATGCTGCTGCGCATGTATCTGCGCTGGGCGGAAGACAAAGGCTTTAAGACCGAAATCATTGAAGAGTCGGAAGGCGAAGTGGCCGGGCTCAAGTCCGCGACTATCCGCATCGCCGGTGATTACGCCTATGGCTGGCTGCGTACCGAAACCGGGGTTCACCGCCTGGTGCGTAAGAGCCCGTTCGACTCCGGCGGTCGCCGTCACACCTCGTTCAGCTCCGCGTTCGTCTATCCGGAAGTGGATGACGATATCGATATCGAAATCAATCCGGCGGATCTGCGTATCGACGTTTACCGCGCGTCCGGCGCTGGTGGTCAGCACGTTAACCGTACCGAATCGGCGGTGCGTATCACCCACATCCCCACCGGACTGGTGACGCAGTGCCAGAACGACCGTTCGCAGCATAAGAACAAAGACCAGGCCATGAAGCAGATGAAAGCGAAGCTTTATGAACTGGAAATGCAGAAGAAGAATGCCGAGAAACAGGCGATGGAAGACACCAAGTCTGATATCGGCTGGGGGAGCCAGATCCGCTCCTATGTGCTGGACGATTCGCGCATTAAGGATCTGCGTACCGGTGTCGAGACGCGCAACACCCAGGCGGTGCTGGACGGCTCTCTGGATAAATTTATTGAAGCAAGTTTGAAAGCGGGGTTATAAAAACCACTATGTCAGAACAACAGCCTCAGGGCACTGAAGCGGCGGCCGAGCTTAATAACGAACTACAAAATCGTCGCGAAAAGCTGGCTGCGCTGCGCGGTCAGGGCGTGGCTTTTCCTAACGATTTCCGCCGCGACCATACCTCCGAACAGCTGCATCGTGACTACGACGAAAAACAGAACGAAGAGCTGGAAGCCCTGAATATCGAAGTGAACGTGGCTGGTCGTATGATGACCCGCCGCATCATGGGTAAGGCTTCCTTCGTCACGCTGCAGGATATGGGCGGCCGCATTCAGCTTTACGTTGCGCGCGACGATCTCGCCGAAGGGGTTTATAACGAGCAGTTCAAGAAGTGGGATCTGGGCGATATTATCGCCGCCCGCGGTAAGCTGTTTAAAACCAAAACCGGCGAACTTTCTATCCACTGTAGCGAACTGCGCCTGCTGACCAAAGCTCTGCGCCCGCTGCCGGACAAGTTCCACGGCCTGGCGGATCAGGAAACCCGCTATCGCCAGCGCTATCTGGACCTGATTGCGAACGAAGAGTCGCGTCACACCTTCCGGGTGCGTTCCCAGATCCTGTCCGGTATTCGCCAGTTCATGGTGGGCCGCGGCTTTATGGAAGTGGAAACCCCGATGATGCAGGTGATTCCGGGCGGCGCTTCCGCGCGTCCGTTTGTGACTCATCACAATGCGCTGGATATCGATATGTATCTGCGTATCGCGCCGGAGCTGTACCTGAAGCGTCTGGTGGTGGGCGGTTTCGAGCGGGTGTTCGAAATTAACCGTAACTTCCGTAACGAAGGTATCTCCGTACGCCATAATCCCGAGTTCACTATGATGGAACTCTATATGGCCTACGCGGACTACAAAGATCTGATCGAGCTGACCGAATCGCTGTTCCGCCAGCTGGCTCAGGAAGTACTGGGCACCACTGAGGTCGCCTACGGTGATGAAACCTTCGACTTCGGTAAGCCGTTCGAGAAGCTGACCATGCGCGAAGCCATCAAAAAGTATCGTCCGGAAACGGAGATGGCGGATCTCGACGACTTCGATAAAGCGAAAGCGATTGCCGAAAGCATTGGCATCAAGGTTGAGAAGAGCTGGGGCCTGGGCCGTACCGTGACCGAGATCTTTGAAGAGGTGGCGGAAAGCCATCTGATTCAGCCGACCTTTATCACCGAATACCCGGCCGAAGTTTCGCCGCTGGCGCGTCGTAACGACCAGAATCCGGAAATCACCGACCGCTTTGAGTTCTTCATTGGCGGCCGCGAAATCGGTAACGGCTTCTCGGAGCTGAATGATGCTGAAGATCAGGCGCAGCGCTTTGCCGACCAGGTTGCGGCGAAAGATGCGGGCGACGATGAAGCGATGTTCTTCGATGAAGACTACGTGACCGCGCTGGAGCACGGCCTGCCGCCGACCGCCGGTCTGGGCATTGGTATCGACCGTATGGTGATGCTGTTTACCAACAGCCACACCATCCGCGACGTTATTCTGTTCCCGGCGATGCGTCCGCAGAAGTAATGCGTTGATATAACGTGCGCAAACGCCCTCCTGATACGGAGGGCGTTTTTGTTTCTGGCATCGGGCGATGCTAAGATAGCGGTCGTTTAAGATTCAGGCCCGAGAGGACGAGATTTGAGCAGGGGACGCCCGGTAATCACCCGATTTTTCAGCATGCTGTGCCTATGCTTCAGCCTGCTGCTGACCGCTTGTTCTTCGAATAAATCTCTGCCGGAGCAGGGCAGCTATAGCGGTCCAACCTGGACTGTGAAACGCGGCGATACCCTGTGGCGCATTGCCTACAGCAGCGGCAGCAGCGTTAAGGAGCTGGCTCGCCTGAATAATCTTTCCGCGCCTTATACCCTGGCCGTTGGACAAAAGCTGCGCCTGAAAGGCAGTGCTACGACGGCGAAATCTACCCGAACCGCTAAAGCCACGCCCCGTAAAACCTCCAGCGGCGCTGTAGCGAAGGCTGCGCCGCCGCCGGCGGGTTCGCGCTGCTGGCGCTGGCCGGCTCAGGGCAAAGTGGCGCTGCCGTTCTCCAGCGCTCAGGGTGGTAATAAAGGGATTGATATCGGCGGCCAGCGCGGCGCGCCGATCTATGCGGCGGGGGCCGGTAAGGTGGTCTACGCCGGTAATCGCCTGCGCGGCTACGGCAACCTGATTCTGCTGAAGCACGGTGAAGATTACATTACCGCCTATGGCCATAATGAGCGCATTCTGGTGACCGAAGGCCAGCAGGTGAAGGCCGGACAGCAGATCGCCACTATGGGCAGCAGCGGCGCCAGCAAGGTGGGACTGCATTTCCAGATTCGCTATCGCGCCACCGCCATCGACCCCCAGCGCTATCTGCCGCCTTCGTGCTGACCTTCGCTTAAAATACCAGCACTTAACGCAGCGGGGGTTGCCAGAGGGTGGGGAAGGTCTATAATGCCATACGCACTTCCGATGCGGGCGTAGTTCAATGGTAGAACGAGAGCTTCCCAAGCTCTATACGAGGGTTCGATTCCCTTCGCCCGCTCCAACTTATTGATGAATAAGAAAAATTTTATTTATCAAGCAATTACATCATCCCGCTAAACCAGGTACAACCGTAACTACACATTGCACAATCGCCGCATCTGTCGCGTGGTTGGTGTGTGGTACACGGGAATATATCACCACGCTGACGTTCTTGCTGCGATAGCCCAACAACGAACAAAAGCCACCTACCCGGCATAATTCCCGAAGACTTTTAGTGAAGCGCATTTTACCCGATGCCCCCGCTCTGTTGCCGTCGCGATCCGCCTTAAACAGATGTTTGCTGATCTCAGTCTTGAATGCAGGGCACTGAAAGACGTTATCGAAAAAAAGCTTTAAAACCAGCCCTTAAGCGTGAGCTGGCCACTCATCTGATAACGACATTCGGACTCAGTATCCGTCAGGCCTGCCGGAGTCTGAACCTGAGCAGAACGGTTTACCATTACCGCCCGGATACCACGTGTGATGAACCTGTTATTGCCGCCCTGCAGGCAGCGACTGAACGATACCCATGATACGGTTTTCCGAAACTTTTCCAGGTTTTGCGCAGGGATACCCGTGGAATCACAAAAGGCTCCACCGTATTTACTGCCTGCTGAAGCTGAATTTTCGCCATAAGGGCAAGCAACGGCTGCCGGTGAGAAATCCCCCACCGCTGGCCACGCCGGAAGCGCTGAATAATATGACACAGGAAGAATACCGACAGCACCATTATTTGGCCAGGCTCTCAAAAACTGCATGGAACTAAAACGGGTCTATTTACTGATAGCCAGCCGCTTTTCCCCCTTATCTTTCATTTTTGGCATTTTATTGAAGTTATTCAGGCGAACAGTTAAGTGATACTTCGACTTTCTCGCCTGCATATGTACCGGTACTGGCATGTCAGAAGGTTCAAAACCCGCTGCAAGGACGGGTTTTCATAAGAGGTTTACCCAACGACTAATCCGTTGCGGTGGCTCATTTTCTTAGAACGTTATCCTGAAACCGGCATTGGCCGCAATGGGCGACTCAATATGTTTACCATTCTGATATTGCCCCTCAAGCCAGACGCCGGCGTTTTTAGTTATCTGGGCGGAGAGTCCTGCGCCATACTTCCCCGTCGTGCCGGAAATATCATTATCAAAGTTCCAGGTATCATTGATAGCGACCCGGTTATTATCCACAAACTCATGACTGACGGCCAGGCTTACATAGGGCTTTACCGTGGCTCCGGCAATGGAAACATCAAGTCCTACATTCACTCCCGCCTCGCCCTGGAATGAGTTGGTGGTATCGATATTCGCCTTCATTCCGTTATCCAGTTTGACGTCTTCTCCTCCGGCCTGCATGGCTGTCGCACGGATATAGGGCTGAAGCCAGACAGGGGATGCGGTTGTAAAGGTCATGCCGGTTTCCAGGCTGCCACCAAACGCATCCTGGCTGTAACTCCCTTTGGCCGGTGTGTTATCCGTCATTCGAGCATTTATATCATTACTGAAATGGTTATATTTTGCGACGGCATCCACATAAAGTCCTGAGTCAGCCATCCAGGTGGCGTAGAGTCCGCCGCCGGTGCTGTTAACGGTGCTTTGCCCGCCGCGGGCATGAGAGATTTTATTACTGGTGTAACTGACGAAAGCGCCTAGCGCAACGCGTCCTGAATTAACGTCAATGACCGTGTCGGCACCCGTTTCCATACCAGTCTGACCTATTTTATAAGCGGAACCGTATGGCCCGCTTATCCGGTTATTACTCCCCAGAATACGCCCCCAGACGCCGCCTGGAGCAAGGGTATTGGTCTGGATATCGCCGTGACGAAAGCGAAGGCTTTGCATTTCCGCGTTAAAGATGGTGACTGGCGCGGAAGCCAGACTGAGTATGGCGTCTGTAGAAGGAGATGTCGTGCGATCGCCGTTGGGTGGCACAGGGGCCGGATCGGGAGGGAGGGAGTCATCGCTATCCTGGGTGAGATACCAGTCCGTTCCCTGTTTTGACAGCGAATATTGCCATGCTCCGGCATCGACTTTGCCGCCCTCCACCGAGAATGCGGCATTACCGGAACCCGTATGCACAACCTGTAAATCTTCGCCGCCTGCCTGAGGCTCGTTCCCTGTATTGGCAATCGCAAGGACATACGTACCCGTCGCCTCACCGGTCACGTTCAGTAAATCGCCGGTATTCGCAGCAAGATTCGTGTTCATCAGAAAACGCCCTGTTCCCGACAGGGATGACACCGTCAGAGTTTTAAACCCTGTACCGGATGAGCCAAAATTGACCGTGCCGTTATTGATAGTCAGCGCTCCAGGGTTGTCGTTTCCTGTCATATTCCAGGTTGAATGATCGCCTACATTCAGGGAGGCGGCGCCGGTCAGCAAGCCGGTTAATTGCGCATTTTTTCGCAGGGAGACAGTCGTTGTACTGCTATTATCCGTCACAACATCGCCAAACAGCGTAGCGTTCTCAACGCGCAGGCTGGCGTTGCCGTTACTGGCGTTATTGAGCAAAACATTATCGCCGCCGGAAAGCGTACTTCCATTCAGAACAGATATATCAGCCGTCATGTTTTCTACGCTGATGGCAGCGCCGGTTTCTCCCGTGACCGCGGAATTATTGATGCTCAGATTAACCTGATGACCATTACCGTCAGGGGTGGTCGGCGTCATCAGGATCCCATTATTATTCCCTTTAACCTGAGAGGTGATTAACTCAAGCGTGGAGGGCGAGTCTGTTATTCCTCTGCTGCCTGCTGTAATGCCATTCGCGTCTTCTCCTGTGCCGGAGACGCTCGTGGACTGTAGGTTAAGCGTTCCGTCAGAGAGTAACGCCCCGCCTTGCCTGCCTGTAATGATGGCATTGCGGGCAATGACGTTAACAGGGCGATAATTAAAGGCGATGGCCTGCGACTGAACGCCATATCCCTCTGCATTGACGGTAGTATTCAGTAGAGAGCCACTGGAATTAATATAATTAACCCCGCTTAAAACGCTGTTAATGACGGAATCGGAAATTGTGGATGTGGAGGCGGATTCAAGATTCACTGCTCCGCCATTGCCAGTCGAGTTCACCAGATTTAATGTTGAATTGCTAATCAGAGTCTGCGGAGAGCCGGTTGCATCGGCATTGTTAATCCCGATGACAGCACTGCCGCCGTTTTGCGTCAGTGTACTGTCAGCAATATGGAGATTGCTTGCAACGGATAAAATAGATTGCTGGGCGTTTGACGTAGTGGCAGTTACGCCATCCAGATTAATATCTGATTTAGAAGAATAAATAGCTTCTTGCATATCACTGCCCGCATACGTTCCGCCATTGTGAATGGTCAGTGTGGAATTATTAACGGAGAGAGAGCCGACAGAGCCACCATCAACAATTAACTCGCCATTATTGGAAACCTGATAGGGGGTATTGCTTTGATCATCCGTGACCGTAACCGATGTGCCGCTTACGTTTACTGCCTGAGCATAAGGCGTCGTGCTCAGAGCGGCGATCATCAATGCCAGCTGGTTTTTAGGGAATTTCATTTTAGGGAGCCTCATTATACCTTCGCGGAAAATATCCTTGTGGTTAAGACATAGGCAAGCCTGGTTCGTTTTGCCAGCTTAAAAGTGAGAAAAGAGGTTTTTCAGGTAGTGAACATGAACCGCTATGGCTTAGGCAGGCGTATGTGGAGATATATGCTGCGGCGAACTCTCTGAAAGCCAGCTGGAGGCACCGTTTTATTCTATCTGACTGACGTTTCCGTCAGGGAGAATTTGTACACGTTGACCAGAATCACTCCGTCAGCCAGCCGCAATTCATGGTTTTATGACTCCCGCCGCGAAGGGAAAAAATCACCCGGAAGCAGTGCGCGGCAATCCTCTTTGACGAGTTCCGGGATTTATCCCGCATGTTTGCGATATACGGCCTGTAAGGGGCGTATATCGCGCAGATGATTCTCCATATGCATGAGTGTTGTCAATAACGGGTAAAAAGTGGGTCTTCCGCAGCCTGGGTGGAAGCAAAACAATGGAATTTTTTAGTTAACAAGGAGCTAAGCTGTTTTAAGTTATGGGTAACGCAATACCTTTACTTAAGACGCTTTTGCAACTGCCTGGCCTCGACGGATTTCAGTACGGCGATTCACTGATGCTCAGTTTCTATCCCTTACTTAATTATCAGGTTATTTATCTTCCGTTATATATGTATCACTGTGTGGTTAAATAACACGCCAAATTGATAACGCATTTGAATTATATCGATTGGTAATTTTTTGTTTGATGGCCATAAAACAACGTCAAATAATGGTTGATAGCCTTTTTATGTTTAAGGATAAATATCTAAAAATAACCATGCAAATGCTGTGATTATTTAATGGAAGGATTTGATGCATTAGTGATGTTTACCTTTTCTACTCATTTGTTTTGGTTGTTTGTTTTTATTTTTTTGCTCTTTTATGGTTTTTTATTCTGGTTTTTGGTTTTTCGTCTTTTGATTTTTCTTTATTTGTTTTGTTTTTCGGATTTAATCTCTTTTTTTGTAATTGGTTGGTTTTTTTAACCTTCACTATCAAGTGGTTATTGTGGCGATTATCCTAAAGTGATTTTGTTTTTATGTTTATTTTCATGTGGATGCTGTATTTATTTTAGTGAATAAAGTCTTTGTGGATTATTCTTATACCTGTTTTGCACTTTTTGAGCATCCAGCTAGACTCGAAATACCCATAAACCGTTTTACATATTCCCTTACAGGTGGTGATGAAAAAGAGACTGCCCTGGGATGCCAGAGTTGCGTCTGTTGTTAGTTTTGCGCTCTGTTGTATCTCCCAGGCAGAAATAACAATTCACATAGCAATAACTTTAAAAAATAAATACAGCGGCGCTGATTAGTTCTGGTCAGCTTAACCTTTGTAATGGAAGCTAATATGGTAGACATCGCAATCACCGATGCTGCTGGTAATGCCATGCGCGCTACCAACGGCAATGAGATTAATTTATCTTCACCAGGCATTGTGAAATTAAAAATAAACCCGCAGGATATTGCGGGTACCAGTAGGGTGGGGAATGATCTCTCAATTTCGCTAAATAATGGCGAAAAAGTCGTGGTAAAAAACTTTTTTATCGCAAATGAGCAAGGGGAAACCAGCAAGCTGGTACTGGAAGATGGGCAAGGCGCATTGTGGTGGGTGCAAAACCCGGAAAGCGTACCGCATTTCCAGCCCATAGAAGATATCAGCGCACTGGCCGCAGAGGATGAAGGCATCAGCGCAGCGCCTTTTATCATGGCCGGTGCGGGCGCTCTGGGTATCGCCGCCATGTTCCTGGGGGCGAATAACGATGACGATAATCATCATAGCTATGTCCCCCCGGAAATGGATTCTGGTGAGGATGATAATACGACGCCCGCCGTCGTCGACGATCTGAAGGTTGTTGATAATCAGGAACCCGTTACCGGGGAGATTACCCGCGGCGGCGCCACGAACGATGCCCGCCCGACCCTGAACGGAACGGCGGAAGCGGGCAGTCTGGTCACTATCTATGATGGTGAAAAGGTATTGGGCAGCGTCACGGCTGACAGCAATGGTAACTGGAGTTTTAAACCATCGACGGCGCTGGGTGATGGTCAGCACAGCCTGAGCGTGACGGTAACGGACAGTGCCGGGAACGTGAGCGATCCTTCCCCGACATTTACGATTACAGTGGATACCAGCGCGCCTGAAGCCGGCACCATTAGCGGTGAGAGTGCAACCAGTAACAGTCTGCCCGCGTTGAGCGGAACGGCGGAAGCGGGCAGCCTGGTCACCGTTTATGATGGCGATAAAGTGCTGGGTAGCGTCACGGCGGACAGCAATGGCAACTGGCGCTTTACGCCGTCGACATCGCTGGGTGATGGTCAGCACAGTCTGAGCATTACCGTCACGGATAAAGCCGGAAACGTGAGTGAGCGTTCGACGGAGCTCGTCGTGACCGTGGATACTCAGGTTGCCGCCGTCACCAATCTGGAGCTGATCGATGATTCCGGCAAAGATATCAAGATTATTTCCAACGGCGGAACCGTTAACGATACGCGTCCCACTTTACGTGGTAATGCGGAGCCCGGAAGTACCATCTCTGTTTATGATGGCGATACGCTAATTGGCAAAGCGATTACGGATAGCCATGGCAACTGGAGTTTTACCTTCCCTTCTGAACTGACAAAGGGTTCTCATCATTTCTCGACGGTTGTCACCGATGCGGTAGGGAACGTAAGCGCCCGTTCCCCGGATTTTTCCGTGAATGTACAAGGACAGGGAGCTGGCGGCGGTTCAGACTCTGACGCTGATTCTGACAGCGACTCGGACTCTGACAGTGACTCTGACTCGGACAGTGACTCAGATTCTGACAGTGATTCGGATTCCGACAGCGATTCGGACTCTGACAGTGATTCCGATTCCGACAGCGATTCGGACTCTGACAGCGATTCCGATTCTGACAGCGACTCGGATTCCGATAGCGATTCCGACTCCGACAGCGATTCCGACTCCGACAGCGACTCGGATTCTGACAGCGATTCCGACTCCGACAGCGACTCTGACTCTGATAGTGATTCCGATTCAGACAGCGATTCTGACTCTGACAGCGATTCGGACTCCGACAGCGATTCGGACTCCGACAGCGATTCGGACTCCGACAGCGACTCAGACTCCGACAGCGATTCCGACTCCGACAGCGACTCAGACTCCGACAGCGATTCCGACTCCGACAGCGATTCCGACTCCGACAGCGACTCGGATTCCGACAGCGATTCAGACTCCGACAGCGATTCTGACTCTGACAGTGATTCCGATTCCGACAGCGATTCGGACTCCGACAGCGATTCCGATTCTGACAGTGATTCCGATTCCGACAGCGATTCGGACTCTGACAGTGATTCCGATTCCGACAGCGATTCGGACTCTGACAGCGATTCAGACTCCGACAGCGATTCCGATTCTGACAGCGATTCGGATTCGGACAGTGATTCCGATTCGGACAGCGACTCAGACTCCGACAGTGATGCCGACTCCGACAGCGACTCGGATTCGGACAGCGATTCCGATTCAGACAGCGATGCTGACTCCGACAGCGACTCGGACTCTGACAGCGACTCGGATTCCGACAGTGATTCCGACTCTGACAGCGATTCCGATTCTGACAGTGACTCCGACTCCGACTCCGACAGCGACTCGGACTCTGACAGCGATGCTGACTCCGACAGCGACTCAGACTCTGACAGCGACTCGGACTCCGACAGTGATTCCGACTCTGACAGCGACTCAGACTCCGACAGCGACTCGGACTCTGACAGCGATGCTGACTCCGACAGCGATTCAGACTCTGACAGCGACTCGGACTCCGACAGCGATGCTGACTCCGACAGCGACTCAGACTCTGACAGCGATGCTGACTCCGACAGTGATTCTGACGCCGACAGCGACTCTGATTCCGACAGCGACGCTGACGCTGACAGTGATTCCGATTCGGACAGCGACTCGGATTCGGATTCCGACAGCGACTCCGATTCGGACAGTGACTCCGATTCCGACAGCGATTCCGATTCGGACAGCGATTCGGACTCTGACAGTGATTCGGACTCTGACAGTGATTCTGACTCTGACAGTGACTCAGATTCTGACAGTGACTCGGATTCCGACAGCGATTCCGATTCTGACAGCGATTCGGACTCTGACAGCGATTCGGACTCTGACAGCGATTCAGACTCAGACAGCGATTCAGACTCCGACAGCGATTCCGATTCTGACAGCGATTCGGATTCGGACAGTGATTCCGATTCGGACAGCGACTCAGACTCCGACAGTGATGCCGACTCCGACAGCGACTCGGATTCGGACAGCGATTCCGATTCAGACAGCGACTCGGACTCTGACAGCGACTCGGATTCCGACAGCGATTCTGACTCTGACAGCGATTCTGACTCTGACAGCGATTCCGACTCTGACAGTGATTCCGATTCAGACAGCGATTCGGACTCCGACAGCGACTCGGATTCAGACAGCGATTCCGACTCCGACAGCGATTCCGATTCTGACAGTGACTCGGACTCCGACAGTGACTCGGACTCCGACAGCGATTCGGATTCAGACAGCGATTCGGATTCAGACAGCGATGCTGACTCCGACAGCGACTCGGACTCTGACAGCGACTCGGATTCCGACAGCGATTCTGACTCTGACAGTGATTCCGATTCAGACAGCGATTCGGACTCCGACAGCGACTCGGATTCAGACAGCGATTCAGACTCCGACAGCGATTCCGATTCTGACAGCGACTCGGACTCTGACAGCGATTCGGATTCTGACAGCGATTCCGATCTCCAGGCCAGAGACGATGCAATCCAACTGGAGCTGACGTCCACCACAACCCAGACCACCAGCAGCCATTCGGATACCGGTAGCATCTTTATCGGTCTTCTGGGCGGATTAATTAATCTGGGCAGCGGTAATGCCGTTACCGGCTTCACCGTCGAGGAAGGGCACAGCGCCAGTATCGATGTGACAGTCACTGGTCGTTCGTTACTTTCCGCCATCAGCGATCTGGATGTGGCGGTGCAGCGTTGGGATGCCAGCAGCGAAACCTGGGTCACCGTGGCAGATAGCTCCAGCGATCCGTCGCTTATCTCCATTATCGGTGGCGACACCGTTTCGTTGACCCTGGATAACCTGGAACCCGGACAGTATCGCGTCACAGCGCTCAGTGATAACGCGCTGCTGGGGCTGCTTTCCACCACCACCGTCGCGGTTGATGTCACCGATACCGGGCCGGGCGTTAGCGGTACGGCCAGCGGTAACCTGATTACCGATGATGATGGCGTTCACGGTAGCGATAGCGTAACGGCAGGCACGCTGGTCAGCCAGGTCACCAATAGCGATGGTACGGTCGTTGAGGTTCCCGCCAGCGGCGAAGGGGTGACCATTGACGGCGAATATGGATCGCTAACGCTGTTTGCCGACGGTAGCTGGACCTACACGCTGCTGGATACCTCGACTTCGGTACAGGGTAAAACCGAAACCTTCACCTACACCCTGAGCGACGGAACGCAAAGCTCCAGTGCGAACCTGGCCATAGCGCTGACGCCGCCGGGTGGCAGCGACGAAGTGGTAACGGCCGTTGACGATCGGGTCACGCTGGATGTCGAAACTGTCTATCAGGAAACCGATAACGGTGAAAGTTCGAAGACTGGCTTTGTGCTGCTGAACCTGGGACTGGGCGATATCCTGGATCTCAGCCTGATCGATATCAATAACCAGGCAACCTTCTCTGTAGGGGCGGATGAAGTACGCAACCTGAACCTGCAGGCCAATGCCGGTGGCATTGCGATAGGAACCTCGTTCGATCTGTACATCTACAAATACGATGAACAGAGCGGCCAGTATCAGGTCATGCAGCGAGTGGAGGACTGGTATCGGATAGTCCTGCTGGGCGGCGTTTCGGATGAACTGCCGATCACTCTGACGGAAGGTAACTACCTGTTCCTGCTCAATGCTACCAGCGGTCTTTCAGTGGCGACGGGATATACCCTGAAAGTGCTGTCCGATGTGACCCACTCGGTATCCACCGATAACGTCAGCGTCACGGGCAACGTGGTAAACGAAGGGGACGGGGCCGATACGGTGCCTGAAGGCAGTGTGATTAGTAGCGTTAACGGCGTCACCATCGCCAGCGACGGGACGACCACCATTGCCGGTCTGTATGGCGAACTGACCATCGATAATCAGGGGAACTACACCTATACCCTGTATGGCGGCCAGGAAGCGGCGAACGTCGGAGCGAGCGAACGCTTTAGCTATACGGTTACCGGACCGCAGGGGACTCAGTCCACCGCGACCCTGACCGTTAACCTGACCCAGCCTCAGCTTACCGCCGTTGATGATACGGTGGCGCTGGAGGCGGCTGCGGCCAACGTTAGCGCTGCGTTTAGTCAGGTAAACCTGGCTAGCGCCGACTGGACCACCGGCAGCAGCAGCGTCACGCAGAACGCCCAGGGCGCTTTCCACGTGGATGAAGGCCATGTCCTGACGGGGATCTCGTTGCAGTACGCCCTGGACGATAGCCTGCTGTTGGGCAGCGTGGGGCTGACCATTAGCTACACCATTACCAATGCGGCAGGCGAAGTGGTGGCAAGCAGTAGCTCGCCCCTGATAACCAACAGCAATGCGTCGCCGGAGGCGATAAGCCTGGGCTCCCTGGTGTTGGCAGGGGGGGATTATGTTCTGCACGTCACCAGCATCTCCGATGCGGCGGGAACGGTGATTTCACGGCCAACGGTATCGGTTGATGCCTCGCTTTCAGGCACCGAAATCACACTGGATGAGTTCCATACCGGTGAAGCCGTGACCGTCACGGGCAACATCCTGGATGGCAGCGATGCCGATGGCGCGGCGGATGAAACCCTTGATATTAACACGCAGCTTATCGTCAGTAACGACCAGCAGTCGGTCACGCTCAATCAGTACGATGAGCAGCCGGCAACCCTGGCAGGCAAGTACGGCGCCCTCACCATTTATGGCGACGGTCACTACAGCTACAGCCTGAATGGCGATGTTGATATCACGTCCATCACCCAGAAGGAGACCTTTGACTATCAGTTGAAGACCGCAGATAACGCCAGCGCCAGTGCGACGCTGACGGTCGATCTGCATCCGATGCTGAGTGGTAGCAGTCAGGGCGATACGGTCACCAGTACCGCCTATGACGATACCTATACGCTGGGGGCGGGGGCCGATACGGTCATCTTTAACCTGCTGGATGCACAGGACAGCACCGGCGGTAACGGTAGCGACAATGTCTGGAGCGACTTCTCCACCGCCGATGGCGATGGCGTAGACGTCGCCGGACTGCTTACCGACTGGGATGGCAGTAGCGATACCTTCGGCCAGTATCTGTCGGTGGAGCATACGGAAGACGGAAACACCGTTATTTCAATCGACAGAGACGGTAGCGGTTCGCAGTACCAGTCCACGGAACTGATTACCCTGGAAGGGGCAGAAGTCACGCTGGACGAACTGCTACAGCACAACAGTCAGGATAACGTGTAACGGAAAACAGGCGGCACAGGGATGTGCCCGCCAGGTATCGGATTGAATAACGATACCGGCGGAGAAAATAACGATTATTTATCGCGCTAATCATAATAAAACTGAATTTTTGGGAAGTAATATGGGAATACATCGCTATTGCCATGTGGGGATCGTCTGCCTGCTAATGGGAATGATGCCATGCTATGCCGCATCTGAATCGGACGACATTCGAACGATTGACCCCCAGCAATTAAAGGCACAGCAACTACCTGCATTAACAGGCCAGGTGATGGAGCCTCTGCGCCATCAGCCTTCCACGCCGCTGGATATTAACGCTGCGGTACATCGCGCCGTTCAGTGGTATCCGGATATTAGTGAAGAAATTAATAAACTTTTTACCCAGGCGGCGAAAGTCGATGTGGCACGCGCGAAATATTATCCCCAGGTCAACGGGGGATTTAATAACGGCGTGACCAATACCTATACCGATCATGGCTATAGTCCGTCGCTGGTATTATCCATTTCACAAATGCTGTACGACTTCGGCAAAGTCGACAGCTCGGTGCGCGAAGCGAACGCCGCCGTGGCGCAGCAGCAGGCTATGGTGCTGCTGAGCATTGATAAAATCGCCCACGACGCCGGTGCGGCGCTGGTTCAGGTTCAGGGCTATCAACGGCTGGTAGCCATTGCGCAGGAACAACTGGCGGCACTGGATAAAATCGGCGTGCTGGCGCGTCAGCGCAATAGCGAAGGCGCCAGTTCGCTGTCGGATGTGGTGCAGACCGAAGCACGTATCGAAGGTGCCAGAGCGACGCTGACCCAGTATCAGGCCAGCCTTGAACGCTGGCGGGCCACGCTCTCCACTTATCTGGGGTGGGAACAGACTCAATCAGTCAGTGACGTTTTCCCGCGTCAGATGGATGGCGCCTGCCAGGTATCGCATATCGACGACCAACTGGTACCGCAAGTGCTGGCAGCCCATGCCCAAATGAATCAGGCCGTGGCGCAGCTGGATAGCGCGAACGCCCAACTGCTGCCCACCATTTCTCTGGAACCTGAAGTTACCCACTACCTGAACGATCGCTATGCCAACAGTCAGACCCTGGATCGGACCCAGTATTCTGCCTGGGTCCGGGTGCAGATGCCGCTGTATCAGGGGGGAGCGCTAACCGCCAGTCGCGATGCGGCGCAGCACAGCGTGGCGGCGGCGACGGCGGCGGTAAGAACCGCGCAGTTAGAGGTTCGCCAGCAACTGAGCGAGGCCAGCAACGAAGCGGTCAGTCTGCAGCAGGCGCTATTGATTCAGGCCCGCCAACAGGCGCTGAGCGAGAAGACCCGCACCCTGTATCAGCAGCAATACCTTGAATTGGGCACCCGCCCGCTACTGGATGTGCTCAACATTGAGCAGGAGATCTTCCAGTCGCGCTTCGTGGAACAGCAAACCCGAAGTCAGCTCAGAAGCCTGCAACTCGACTGCCTGTACAGCACCGGGCGCACCCGTAGCGCCTTCTCTCTTGATAAACAAGCCATCCAGGGCGTGGAGATCCGTTCATGAGTGACATCCTTCCAGCGCCGCACGTAGAAACGCCAACGGCGCAAGATATTGCCGACTGGCAGCGGGTTATCGCCCAGGTGGCCCGTCATTATCGTATTACATACTCCGCGGGCAGTTTGCAGGCGGCCGCTAACTGGCAGAGCGAACAGCCTCTGGCGCAGGTACTGAAAAACCTGGGACGCCAGGCCGGGCTACAGGCGCGAATTCTGAACGAAGAGATCGGGCAGATTTCACGCTGGCAATTGCCGCTGGCAGTCCAACTGCGCGACGGTCAGATTGGCGTCATACTCAGCTTTGACGGCGAGGACCAGGTGGCGGTCAGCCTGACGCGCGATGAAGAGCTCATTAATCGCTACCCGCTTCAGGACCTGCTGTCGGAAATCTGTCTGGTGGTGGCGCTACGCCCGTCGGCCCAGGCGCGGGATCCCCGTGCCAGCCGCTATCTGGAGGCTTTCCGGCCAGACTGGCTGCGTAAGCTTGCGATACAGAAACTGCGCCCTTACGGCCATGTGATGCTGGCTTCGCTGTTTATCAATCTGCTGTCGATGGCGGGCATTATTTTTTCGATGCAGGTTTACGATCGGGTCATTCCGGCTCAGTCGTACCCCACGCTGTACGTTCTGGCGTTTGGAGTGCTGATTGCGGTGCTGTTTGCCTTCGCGCTACGGCTGATGCGTGGCCACATTACCGACATACTGGGCAAACAGGCGGATATTCGTATTTCCGACCGGGTGTTTGGCCATGCCCTGCGACTGCGCAACAGTGCGGTGCCACGTTCTACTGGTAGTTTTATCTCCCAACTGCGCGAGCTGGAGCAGATTCGTGAAATGGTGACCTCGTCCACCGTTTCCGCCGTGGTGGATTTGCCCTTCTTCCTGCTGTTTCTGGTGGTCCTTTGCGTTATTGCGCCTCAACTGGCCTGGATTGCGCCGCTGGCGGCGATCCTGATGCTGGCACCGGGTCTGATGCTGCAAAAAAAGCTGGCTCATCTGGCCCGTCAGAACGTGCAGGAATCGACCCTGCGTAACGCCGTGCTGGTCGAAAGTATCCAGGGGCTGGAAGACATTAAACTGATGCAGGCGGAAAATCGCTTTTTGCAGCAGTGGAATGGCTATATCCAGATCACCGCCCAGTCTGGGGTTCGCACCCGTAAGCTGACCCAGGGGCTAATCGCCTGGGGGATGAGCGTTCAGGGCATGGTCTATGCTGGCGTGGTCATGCTGGGAGCGCCGTTGGTGATCGACGGTGACATCACGACCGGCGCGGTGGTGGCCGCTTCGCAGCTTTCTGCGCGCATGGTGGCTCCCATGACCGCGCTGTGCGGCGTTCTGGCGCGCTGGCAGCAGGCACGGGCCGCCAAAGCCGGACTGGACAGCATTATGAGTCTGCCGGTGGAAAATGGTCCGGATGAGCAGCGTATCGCCAGTCCGGTGCTGCACGGCAACTACCGTTTCAGCAATGCGCTGTTCCGCTATCACCAGGATGATCCCCAGGTACCGCTGCGGGTCGCGAAGCTTGAGATCGAGGCCGGTGAGCGTATCGCCGTACTGGGTCGCAACGGCGCCGGAAAATCGACCCTGCTACAGGCGCTGGCTGGCGGTATTCCTCTGATGGAAGGGGAACTGACTCTGGATAATCTGAGCCTGGGGCATATTGATATGGCGGATGTGCGGCGTAACGTCGGGCTGCTGACCCAAAACGCCCGACTGTTTCACGGCACGCTGCGCGAAAACCTGACTCTGGGGGCGCCGAATGCCAGAGACGATGAGGTTTTCGCGGCGCTGGAGGTGTGCGGCGGCGCGGACTTTATCCGCCGTCTGCCGTTGGGGCTCGACCATCTGGTGATGGAGGGGGGCAGCGGTCTGTCGGGCGGCCAGCGCCAGGCCATTCTACTGGCGCGAATGCTGCTACGCGATCCCAATATTGTGCTGCTGGATGAGCCCACCGCGGCGCTGGATGAACACACTGAACGCGACTTCCTGCAACGTCTTGAACGCTGGCTGGGAGGACGCACCCTGGTGGTGGCGACTCACCGCACCGCGGTAATGGCGCTGGTAGACAGAGTGCTGGTACTCAAAGAGGGGCAACTGGTGATGGATATGCCGAAAGAACAGGTGCTTAACCGGGCAGCGGCCCCGGCGGGAGGCGATAATGAAAAACAGTCAGCCTGAACAGGCGCTGCCGCTGCTGGCCGGAGTGGATAGCGACATGGATGATGGCGCGCTGTCCCGCTCCCAACGGGTGGTGGTGGTAATTGCGCTGCTGTTGTTGGTGACTCTGGTCTGGGCGTGGTTCGGCACTCTGGACGAAGTGTCCACCGGAACCGGGAAGGTGATTCCCAGCACACGCGAGCAGGTGATTCAGTCACTGGACGGCGGCATTCTGGTGGCGTTGGGGGTAAAAGAGGGGCAGCGGGTTCAGGCCGGTCAGATAATCGCCCGGCTGGATCCGACCCGTTCGCAATCCAACGTAGGGGAGAGCGAGGCCCGCTATCGGGCGGCGCTGGCCGCCAGCGCTCGCCTGTATGCCGAAGTGAACGATCTTCCACTGACCTTCCCGGAAGCGCTTAAGGACTCTCCGCAGCTCATTTCCGCAGAGAGCCGCTTGTATCACGCCAGACGTAGTCAGTATGCCGACTCGCTGACTCAGATTAAGGCGTCTCTGGCGTCGGTAAGCCGGGAGCTGGAGATCACCCAGCGTCTGGTGAACACCGGCGCTGCCAGCAATGTGGACGCTCTGCGACTTCAGCGTCAGAAGGCGGATCTGCAACTGAAGATGCTGGATTTGCGTTCCCAGTATCTGGTTCAGGCCCGGGAGGAACTGTCCAAAGCTAATGCCGAATCCAGCACGTTATCGGAAGTTATTAAGGGACGAGCCGACTCCCTGCGGCGAATGACGGTGACTTCGCCGGTGCGCGGCATTGTGAAAAATATTAAAGTAAACACTATTGGTGGCGTGATTCCGCCTAACGGCGAACTGATGGAGATTGTGCCGATCGACGATAGATTGTTGATCGAGACGCGTTTGTCGCCGCGCGACATTGCGTTTATTCACCCGGGGCAGAAGGCGTTGGTGAAAATCACCGCCTATGACTACGCCATCTACGGTGGTCTGGAAGGGCAGGTAGAGAGCATTTCGCCGGACACTATACAGGACGAGGCCAAACCGGAAATCTACTATTACCGTGTCTTTATTCGTACTGATCACGACTTTTTGCACAACAAAGCAGGCAAACGCTTTTCGATCGTACCGGGTATGATCGCCAACGTGGATATCAAGACTGGCGAGAAAACGGTGCTGGATTATCTGATTAAACCCTTTAACCGCGCCAAAGAAGCACTGCGGGAACGCTAATTTTCCGGGAGGATGGCAATGTCTTTAAGTCATTTATTAGAGCGCGCCTGGCCGCAGGCGCAGACCCTGGTGCCAGAAAAGCAAGGCGATGGCTGGACGCTGTTTTTTAGCTTGGGGTCACCGGAAAGCCGTGCCCGGGTGGTAACGGCACGGGGACGCAGCTTTCCCGAAGCCTGGCTGGCTGGCGCTCAGGCGTTGCAAAAACAGCGCCATAAATCACAGGTGGAGCCCTGCTGGCTGCGGGTGGAGGTGGTGAACAAGATTGAGCCTCTGAACTGGGGTCAGCTTAAGGAAAAACTGGCGCGTACCAAGCGTAATTACTTCCGCTTTGGCCTGAGTTTTGACGCGCAATTCTCCCGGGCGCTGCTGGAAATGGAAATCAACGCCAACGCTATTCTCTACGACGGCAAGATTCCGGTCGCCACGCCCAATGCCGGTAATCTGGCGCGCTACGGCGAACAGCGCTTTGGCGAAGCGCTAAGCTGGCCCGAAAGCGACAGCGAAACGCTGTGGCGCTTTACCACCTGCGGCCTGTTTACCGATGGCCGCCAGGTATGGGAACTCACTTCGCAGGGCCGTTATTCCGGTTTCCGGCAGGTAGAAAACTGGCAGCAGACGGCGTTGCCGCAGGCCATTACTCAGGGCTGCGATTTCCTGGCCCGCCAGGTACTGGCGCAAGGCAAGTATGAGTACGGCTGGTTCCCCTGTTTCGACCGGCGAATTGGTACCTATAATGCCCTGCGTCACGCCAGCAGTACCTGGGCGCTGATCGATGGCTGGTCACTGACGCGTAATCCGGAACATAAAGCGGCCATTGAGCGGGCGCTGGACTATTTAACCGGACAACTGATTCAGAATTTTTCATTGCCTGACGGCGGCAGCGCCGACTTTGTGGTGGATGTCGGTGATGAAATTAAACTCGGCGCTAACGCCGTGGCGATCCTGGCGCTGGCGAAGTACAGTGAAGTCACCGGCGAAACCCGCTATCTGGAGCAGATGAACCGGCTGGCGGAAGGCATTGCTTTTATGCAGGATCCGCACAGCGGCGGCTTTGTGCACGTGCTGAATGCGGCGGATCTGTCGCTCAAAGAGGCTCATCGCATTATCTATTACGATGGCGAAGCGGCCTTTGCGCTGATGCGTCTGTACAGCCTGACCGCCGAAGCCCGCTGGCTGGATCGCGTTAAAAAAGCGGTGGATCATTTTATCGTTAAGGAGCACTGGCGCGCCCACGATCACTGGCTGGGCTACTGTATTAATGAGCTGACGATCTACTGCCCGGAAGAGAAGTATTTCCGCTTTGCTCTGGACAACGTCCGCGATCACCTCGATTTTGTTGCCGAGCGGGTGACCACCTATCCCACGCTGCTGGAACTGATGATGGCGGCGCAACAGACCCTGACCCGACTGGCGAATTCTCCTCATCGTGGGCTGCTGGCGGATTTCGACCTCGCTAAATTTAACCGGGCGCTGGAAACCCGGGCGCGCTACTTGCTGAACGGCTTCTTCTGGCCGGAACTGGCGATGTATTTCAAACGACCCCGGCGCATTGTTGGCAGCTTTTTCATTCGTCATCACGGCTATCGGGTGCGGATCGACGATGTGGAGCACTATCTGTCGGGCTATGTCGCTTATCTGACCTGGCTGCGACGCAGTCAGCGCCAGCCGGTGGCATTAACGCCATGGTCCGCCACCCAGATTATGTTTCTGGGGGAAAACTTGCGTAATGTCGGCAACGGCATCGAAGTGGCGATGGCGCGGCGCGCCAGGCTGTTCGTTGAACGGCTGGGGCAGACGCCGTGCATTATGACGTCGGCGTGGAATCCGGCGCTGGGGCAGACGGTGGCGCAGTTTAAAGAGAGTGGCCGACTGCCGCAGGGCGTACGGGTAATGTCGATTTACGACGGACTGCTGGCGATGCGCGATCGCGGGGAACTATCGGCGCTGCCCTGGCAGGTGCCCGGGCCGCTACTGAACCGTACCCGCAGCGATGGTGGTCTGTATCGTTTGCAGTTTGCCCATAAGGACGCTCCGCAGCGCCTGGCGCTGGAGGTTTTTGTGGACGGCCACAGTCAGGCGCTGCTGCTGAAACACTATCAGAGCCGTAACGATCGTTCGGTGCTGACGCGCATCGACTGGCACCAGACCGGAAGCGGCATGGTCAGCTTCCTGAGCGAGTCGGCCTGGCTGGCGGCGGCGCTGAATGCCACTCTGGCGCCTGAGGTGCGCTGGCACTTTATCGTCGATAAAAATCTGCCGTGGCGTGATTTTGTCTTATCCGATCCCAGGTCGCGTTTTAACGCCACGGTGACGTCGGTTATTCATAATACCCACCGTTTGCGCAATGGGAAATTGAAGCAGTCCTACGCGCACCTGCTGGTGGCGGAAGCGCCGGTCGATCAAATTCTGGTGCTGACCCGGGAACAGCATGACGATCTGGTACGCGATGGCGTAAAACCCGAGATGCTGCGAATAATCCCGAATGAGGCTCCATTGGCTGGTATTACACCCACTAACAGGGATAACCGGCGGGTGCTCTATATGGCGCGCTATTCGGCAGAAAAACGTCACGATCTGCTGGTCAGGGTGTTTCAGCGAGTGCTACAGGCGGTGCCGGATGCGGAGTTACACACCTGGGGCGCCGGTCCGTTGCGTCAGGGGCTGGTGCGGCAGGTGGCGCAACTGGGGCTGGAGGCGTCGATAAAGATCCACGGTTTTACCGATGACATCGCCCGGCTCCATAGCGAAAGCTGCTGCGCGGTGCTCTGCTCCGACCAGGAAGGGCAGTCGCAGTTCGGTCTGGAGGCGCTAAGTTACGGGACGCCGTTGGTCAGTATGGCGGTGAAGTATGGTCCGCGCGATCTGCTGGCCGACTTCGACTGCGGCCGCCTGGTGCCGGATGGCGATGAACAGGCGCTGGCCGACGCGCTTATTGAGGTGCTGACCCATCCTGAGCAACAGTCCCGGATGCGCCAGCAGGCGCGGCTAAGCGCGGCGCGCTTCCATCCGGATATTGTGGCCGGGTACTGGCGCACCTGGTGGCAGGCGCGTAGCGAGGCGCCTCAGGTGCTTTTATGTGAATAGACGTCTGGATGGGTATATGGTTATTCAATAACGGTATTTCCTCATTATGCAGGGCTGTGCTCCAATGGATGGCATCATTATTATTTATCATTGTGAATTAAAAGGAATTTTAAGATGAAAAAAATTGTAGCCGCCCTGCTGGCTGGCGCCTGCCTGTTGTTGACCGCCTGCTCTCAGGACGATGACAGTAAAGTAAAAGTGGCGATTAACACCGGTCCGGACCAGGCCATCTGGGATGTGGTGAAAAAAGTCGCTCATGAAAAATATCAACTGGATGTCGAAGTCGTCTCCTTTAATGATTACGTGTTGCCCAACGAGGCGCTGCGTAATAAAGACGTGGACGCCAACGCCTTCCAGAGCATTCCTTACCTGGAGGATCAGTCGAAAGAGCGCGGCTATCAGTTCGCGATCCTGACCAACACCTTCGTTTACCCCATCGCAGGCTATTCGAAGAAACTGAAAAACCTGTCTGAGCTGCCGGACGGCGCGACGGTGACTATCTCCAACGAAGCCACGACTCTGGGGCGTAGTCTGCTGCTGCTGGAAGCGAAAGGGCTGATTAAGCTGAAAGAGGATGTTGGCTTCCTGCCCACGACCCTGGACATTACTGTCAATCCTAAGCATCTGAAGTTTGTGGAAGTGGATACTCCGCAGTTGACCCGGACGCTGGATGACGGCAACGTCTATTTATCGATTATTAACAACAACTTCGCCTCGCAAATTGGGCTTTCCGCCACCCGTGACGGCCTGTTTATGGAAGATAAAGCCTCGCCTTATGTCAACGTGATGGTGGCGCGGAGCGAAGATAAAGACGATCCGCGACTGGCGAAGCTGGTTGAGGCGTTTCGCTCTGATGAAGTGGTGAAAAAGACCGAAGAGATCTACAAAGGGGATGCCATAAAGGGCTGGTAACCGGCTGGCGTTTCCAGTAAAGCCCCCATACTGCTCCGGCAGATGGGGGCTTTGTTTTCAGATAAAGAAGTCGCTTAATGCCCGGGCGGTGGCCAGGGGTTGTTCTTCCGGAATAAAGTGGCCGCAGTGGGCGATGGTCTGTCCTTCTATCCTGGTCACGAAGGGGCGCAGCGGTGCCGCCATATCGGGAATCGAACCCTGATCGGAGCTAAGAGCCAGTACCGGCACGTTAAGGGGGCCCGCCTGCTGTAGCTCGCGGTTCTGGCGGGCGGAAAGATCGGCGGCCCGATAGTAAGCCAGCCCCGCCCGCAGGCCGCCGCTGGTGGTAAATACCCGCAGATACTCATCGATATCCTGTTCTGAGAAAGCGTCCGGAAAGGCTGTTTTGCGGCGCAGGAACCAGTCGAGATAGAGCCGTTCGCGCCCGCTTATCAGGGCTTCCGGCAGATCGGCGATCATGTGGAACGCAAAGTGCCATGTCTTCCAGGCTTTATCGGGGGACAGTGGCAGCGCGTCCGGCAGGGTAATGCCGGGAATACCGGCATCAAGTAACGCCAGGCGTTTCACTTCATCGCGATAGCGGTTGGCAAAAGGCCAGGCGACCCAGGCGCCAACGTCGTGCCCGGCCAGATAGTAGCGGTGCACGCCCAGTTGCGCCAGCAGGCCATGGGCCTTATCGGCCAGGGTCAGGGTATCGTAGCCATCCAGCGGTTTATCGGAATCCCCCTGTCCCGGCAGGTCCGGCGCGATAATATAAAAGCGTGAGGCCAGCGCTTTCATGACCTTATGCCAGGCGTACCAGCTTTGCGGAAAACCGGCGAACAGCACCAGGGTAGCGCCTTCTTCATTGCCGCCAGCCACGTAGTGGAGCCGCAGGCCATCGACGGTAGCGTAACGATGTTCAAAGCCGGGAAGCGACGCCACCGGGCGCGATGCAGGGCCGTTGTTTAACGTGTTTGTTGGCATGGTGATTTCTCCCGTTGTGATATTTAGGAAATGATCAATTCCTAAATGGGTAAAATTTTTAGTCGAGCAGCTTCATGATCTGAGCGATGGCGGCATTGCCATCGCGAATTTCCGTCACCTTGCCCATAACGCGCATTCCCAGAGTCAGGCAGAGCAGCAGATCGGCCGTCAGTGCCGGATCGATACCGGCTGCGATCGAGCCATCGCGCTGGCCTTCGCGAATCATTTCGCCAATAAATGCCCGGTTGCGCATGACGGCCTGGCGCGCCAGGCCGGCCAGTTCTTCATCCAGCGCCTGGGATTCCACGGTGCTGCCTACCACCAGACAGCCGCGCTGTCCTTCCAGATCTGCTGCGGATTCCAGATAAAAGCGCAGCCATTCGGCTATACGCTCCCGGCCGCTGGCAAAAGGCGCCAGTCGGGCCTGCAGTGCTGCACTGCGCTGTGACAAATAGCGGGCGAAAACCTGAATAAACAGATTACGCTTATCCTTAAAGGCCTTATAGATACTGCCCGAAGTCAGGCCCATAGCGGTGCTTAAGTCGCCTATCGTGGCGGCGTGATAGCCCCGGTTGCGGAAAACCAGCATCGCCTGATCCAGGGCGCTGTCTGTGTCGAATTCCCGCGGTCGTCCACGCTCTTTAACCTGTGACTGACCCATGGTGCTCCCAAATTAGAAAATGATCATTTCCTAAATGATGGCAAAGAAAGCGCCGGGAGTAAAGCCGTGCCCGACTATACTGACAAACGCTTCCGGGTCCGGGAGTGACTCTGGCTATTAAGGAATTTGTCATGATCGTGAGGAATCACCTTTGCTTAGTTACGCTGTGCTGTCTGGCGTTGTCGGCCGCCCGGGCCGTGGCGGCGGATGGCAGCAGCTTTTCCCATAAGGACTGGGATCTGGTCTGCGATAACACCCTGACCTGTCGCGCCGCAGGCTATTCGCCGGAAGGGACAGAGCAGGCTGCCAGCGTATTGTTGATGCGTAAGGCGGGCCCAGGTACGCCGCTGGACAATCGGGTGCGGCTGGCTGAGTCAGAAGATGGGCAGAGCGCAGGCGATGCGCCGCAATTGATGGTAGCGAACCAGTCACTCGGAATGTTACAGCCCGCTGATGATGACGCCTGGCTGATGAATGGGCGCCAGCTCGACGCCTTTATGGCGGCGTTGCATAGCGGTAGCGCTATTGGTTTTCGTGATGCCCGCGGTACGTATCCGCTTTCCGGAGCGGGATCCAGCGCGGTATTGCTCAAAATGGATGACTTGCAGGGCAGGGTGGGTACCCGTGGCGCGCTGATTCGGCCAGGTACGCGAGATGAATCCGGCGTACGGCAGCCGAATCCCGCGACCGTTGTCGCGAAAGCGCCGGTGGCGGATAAAGAGAGTCGCGCCATGACGGCTGATGAGATCGCGCGGATAAAGCCGAATCTGATATCGCGCATTGAGGCCAGCGGCGATTGCGACGATGAATGGATGGGTGAACACTGGTATTTCGCCCGGCTGGACGATCGCTATGGGCTGGTGGGGGCATCCTGCTGGCGCGGTGCCTATAACAGCGGCGATATCTGGTTTGTTATCGACAACGAGAACCACGAACCGGTGCAGCTGGTGACCACTGGCGCTACGTCTTACCAGCAGGGAAGCCTCGAACTTTATCAGAAGGGACGTGGACTGGGCGATTGTATACGCTTTTCCAGCTGGACCTGGAACGGCCAGCGCTTCGTCGCCAGTTCGGATGGCGATACCGGCCGCTGCATGATGATTCGCCCCGGTGGCGCCTGGACGCTCCCGACTCTGGTTACTCGCCAGGTCCAGCGCTAATGATTTCCGGCGCCGGGCTTTGCCTGGCGCCGCACTCCTGAAGTTTGAACTCCGCCACATTTCCCGATGATTTTCGAAAAGTGCAAGTTTTGATGAAAAACTGGCCTTCTTTTTTCCCTCCGTCATATCAAAAATGCAATATCAATCATTTTTAAAACACAAATTAAACAAATAAATAACAATTCATCTGCGAGGTACCCTATGAAAACCCAGGTCGTTATCGTTGGCGCGGGTCCGTCCGGACTACTGCTTGGCCAGCTGCTGCAAGCTGCCGGAATCAGCAATATCATCCTCGAGCGTCAGTCCCCCGACTATGTGCTGGGCCGTATTCGCGCCGGTATTCTGGAAAGCGGTACGGTTGAGCTACTGCGTGAAGCAGGCGTCAGCCAGCGCATGGATTCCGAAGGACTGGTGCATGAGGGGGTGGAATTTCTGTTCGACGGGCAGCGTATTCCGGTGGCTCTTAAGGCCCTGAGCGGCAAAGCGGTGATGGTCTATGGACAGACCGAAGTGACCCGGGATCTGATGGCGGCGCGGGAGCAGGAAGGGGGCGCCTCGTTCTATGGCGTCAGCCAGGTGGAGCTGCACAGTCTTAAATCCGATAGGCCGCGGGTTACCTTCGAACAGGCGGGGGAACGTTACAGTATCGAGTGCGACTATGTGGCGGGCTGCGACGGCTTTCACGGCGTATCGCGCCAGGCGATTCCCAAAACGGTGCTGCGCGAGTATGAGCGCGCATATTCCTTCGGCTGGCTGGGGCTGCTGGCGGACACGCCGCCTTTGCATCACGAGTTGATCTACGCGCATCATTCCCGTGGTTTTGTACTGTGCAGTCAGCGCTCGTTGACCCGAAGCCGTTACTACCTTCAGGTGCCGCTTAGCGAAAAGGTGGAGCAGTGGTCGGACGCCCGCTTCTGGGATGAGCTGGAGCAGCGCCTGCCCGCCCAACTGACCGCCGGGTTGCAGACCGGACCGTCGCTGGAAAAAAGCATCGCACCGCTGCGCAGCTTTGTGGCGGAGCCCATGCAGTACGGGCGTCTGTTTCTGGTGGGGGATGCGGCACACATCGTGCCGCCGACCGGCGCCAAGGGCCTTAACCTGGCCGCGTCGGACGTCAATTACCTGTGGCGCATTCTCAGCAAGGTATATCACGAAGGGCGAACCGATCTGCTGGAACGCTATTCGGAACTGGCGTTACGCCGGGTGTGGAAAGGGGAGCGCTTTAGCTGGTTTATGACCGGCCTGCTACATGAATTCAGCGGGCAGAGCGGCTTCGAGCGCCGGATCCAACAGGCGGAACGCGAATATTACCTGACCTCCCGGGCCGGGCTGACCACCATTGCGGAAAATTATGTCGGCCTGCCGTATGAAGAGGTACGCTGACGGAGAATAAAGGCCCCAGCTTATTGAGCAGGAATTCGGCCACCCCATTAAACTCTTAGTGGGGGGCTTTGTCACCGGAGCATCCCCACAGCATGCGGCAGCTTCTGGCATATTGCCGTCGGTTCCGGTGGGGTGTGCACCGCAGGAGGGCCGCAACATCAGGTTTCCTGAGTCCGGAGGTGATTATGTCCCTGTTATTCAGCCCGCTTAAGGTCGGGCCGCTGACGCTGAAAAATCGCATTGTGGTTCCGCCCATGTCGCAATATTCCGCAGGGAGCGATGGCGTGGTGGCGCCGTGGCACGCGCGGCATATCGGTAGTCTGGCGATTTCCGGCGCCAGTATGGTGATTAGCGAGGCGCTGGGCGTGACGCCGGATGGCCGGATTACGCCGCACTGCCTGGGTTTATGGAACGATACCCAGGCGCGGGCGTTACAGAAGTTACTGACCGATATTCGTACTTACAGTGATACTCCCATCGGCGTGCAGCTTAATCACGCCGGGCGCAAGGCAGGCACCAGCCCGCCGTGGATCGAGCACGGCGCCCCGCTCGGCAGCGAACAGGGAGGATGGCATACGGTCGCTCCTTCCGCTGTCCCGTGGCGGCCGGGATGGCCCGTACCAGAAGCGCTGGATGAGCCCGGGATGGATCGCATTCTTCAGGCCTTTATCAGTGCCGCCAGGCGGGCGCTGGAAGCGGGCGTGGATTTTGCGGAACTGCTGGCGGCTAACGGCTATCTGCTGAGCCAGTTTTTGTCGCCGCTCAGTAACCAGCGTCGCGATGATTATGGCGGCAGTCCGGAAAACCGGATGCGCTTTCCACTGCGGGTGGCCCAGGCGCTGCGCGAGATCTGGCCAGCTTCGCTGCCGTTAGGCGTACGCTTTAACGGTGGCGAATTTGCTGATGGAGGGCTGGAACTGGCAGAAGCCGTTCAGTTTGCCCGGGAGCTGCATCGTCTGGGATATGACTATCTGAGCGTTTCCGGGGGATATAACGTTTATAACGAGACACCGCCCGCCGGGCAGCAGGGCTATATGGTACCCTTTGCCGCAGCGGTAAAAGCGGCGCTGCCTGATGCGATCGTCATTACGGTAGGCATGATCTATGAAGCGAAGCAGGCCGATGCGATCCTTCAGGAGCGCAAAGCGGATCTGATCGCGGTGGGGCGCGCTATTCTTGACGATCCTCACTGGCCGATCCATGCCGCGATCGCCATGGGTGAAAAGGCATCCTGGCCGAAACCTTACGATCGCTTTGGTTCCCGGGGCTGGCCGGGCCATAAACCACAGGAGGCGTAATGACCCTGGCGCGGCATATTCCAATCTTTAAGCTCTATGGCGAACGCCTGCACTGGCCAACGCCGGATCTGCTGCACTGTGAGTCTATTCGTAGCCGTAGCAGGCTACATGAGTGGCATATTCGTACCCATCAGCATACCGATCTTATACAGCTGCTTTATATGCATAAGGGGGAGGTGGAGATCGAGATTGAAGATGTGGTCCGGCGCTACAGCGAGCCCTGTCTGCAGGTGGTTCCGGCCCTGTGCGTGCATGGTTTTCGCTTTGCGCCGGGGACGCAGGGATTTTCTCTATCGTTGGCGGCGCCGCTGGTAGCGCGCTTTGAGCAGCAGTTTGGTCGTCCGTTGCAGGTGCTGAACCAGGCGGCCTGTATGAAGCCGGGGGCGTCCAGTAGTCGGATTAATGCGTTATTTGAGACGCTACAGCATGAATATCGGGCGGATCATGACGCCCGGGATATGATGATCCACTCGCTGCTCGGCACTCTGCTGGTCTGGCTTAATCGTCAGGGCGCGCCGCGTAAGGCGGTGAGTGACCGGCTGGAGCGGCGGCGTGCGGCTATCCGGCGTTTTAACCAACTGGTCGAACTCCACTATCGGGAACATCTACCAGTTGCCCATTATGCCAGCCAGATTGGCCTGTCCGGCGCCCATCTTAATACCCTGTGCCGTGAATATCATGGATGCAGTGCGCTAAGCGTGCTGCATCAGCGTCTGCTACTGGAAGCGAAGCGCAGCCTGCGTTATACCAGCATGACGGTCAGTCAGGTCTCCGACTACCTTGGCTTTAGTGATGCCACCTACTTTTCCCGTTTCTTTCGGCGCTGCACGGGCGTCACGCCCAGAGATTTCCGCGACCGTTCCGGCGCGCGCCGCCTGGCGTAGCCCTCTGGCGCTTTCCTCAATACTGTCTCCTGTCACCCGCCTCTTTCAGACAAAGTAAAGATGCGGGTGATTTACACGTTTTCTGCAAATTGCTAAAGTGTCATTGTTAAGGATAATCCTAAAAATTGTTAAGAATGATCTGGTTTTTGATTATTTGCCGGAGAGAGATATTGAAGGACCATCAAAGAAAGTACCTTGCATGGCTGCTGGTCTTCCTGCTGGGAGCGCTCTTCTGGCTCACCCTTTTTCTGATATGGGTATACTGATGACAGCACAGGGGAAGCAGCAACCGCCGGATTCCGGGGAGTCGGAAACGGAAGGGCACAGGCAGATCCGCAACAGGATGGATCGTATGGGGTTGGATCCCGATCAGCGGCGTTTTATCGAAGAGATGCTGGATGACGAAGAGGATGGTACGCCGTCAGAGTGAGCGCCTGAACGGCAATGCTCTTTTCTCCCTCTTCATGAACATCTCTTTTCCCTTTACGGGCGCGATGCCTTAACCCATTCCCCCAGCGGTGCTGGCTGCTGACGAAACAGACGGAATCGCTGAGCCAGAAGCAGTTCTGCGGTGGCGATAGCGTCGCTCAGGGCGTGATGAGCCGGATATTCCGGCAGCCGGTAGCGGCGGCGCAGATCGGAAAGGCGCCAGCTAACGGCGCCGCGCTCGCTGGCCGCTGGGAAGGCCTGTTCTATCTTCAACGTATCCAGCCACACCAGCGGCAGTTCCGGTAGCGCGTTGCGCCGCAGGTACTGACGGGTAAATTCGCGCTCCATCACCGCCCCGTGAACCACCAGCACTTTGCCCGCCATTGCCGACCAGAGCTTATCAAAGGCTGCCGCTTCGCTGACGCCATGTTGCTGCATTTCCGGCACGATATGGTGCAGGGCGACGGCGCTGCCGTCGGTATCGGTCGATGCCTGTAACAGCAGATGACGGGCGCTTTCCAGCGCGATGATGCCCTGATGCACCTCCACCCAGCCCATGCTGACAATACGATCCCTTTCGGCGTTCAGGCCGCTGGTTTCGAAGTCAAAAACCAACAGCGGCAGCTGGCGAATATCCGTCTCTGCCGACGGCAGCGGCGTCCGGAGAATGGCCTGTATCCCCTCCGGCCATCCGGCCTGAACGGGGTCAAGCGCCTGCCGCTGCTGTTCCAGCTTTTTTAGCGGATCCTTTGCCGTAAACCAGTTCACATCAGCCTCCGAACTTCATTTTTGCGGCCTCCTGGAAGCCGGAAACGATGCTAAAGGCGTCTTTCAGGTGCTGGCGCTCGAAACTGCCGAAGCGGGCGGGATCCAGCATGTTGTCAGGCGGTTCGCCGCGGCTCAGGGCCAGACGCTGATGCAGGTAGCGCAACTGGGTCGCGTAGCGCCAGGTGCCGAGCATATCCTGGACAGACGCTTCGTTTAGCGCCTGGCGATCCTCCAGTTGCAGGATGCGATCCTCGGTATTCAGCGTTTCAATATCCGCATGCAGGGCGTAGATACGCACCAGATCCACCAGACAGTGGATGGCGGCGCGCTTGATATTGAGTACCTTCTTGTTGTCGCCGTCTTTTTCCAGCACCAGTTTATGGAAGATGCCCAGCGGTGGCCGCACCCTCAGGGCGTTACGCAACAGCGCCGCCAGTAGCTTAACGTTACGGCTGATTTGCTGGTGGCGATAGTCATCAAGCTGCCGGAACAGCCCGCCGTCGCCCGCCACGTGGCGGATTTCGATAAACACATTCAGATTGAGCAGCCATTCGTATTCCGGGTTGGTGGCCCATTTGCGGTAGTAGTTCTGCCACACCGTCAGACGCTGGCACCAGGTGGGTGTGACCGCCATAAAGCGACCGGAACAGAGGGTATAACCGCAGTCGGCGAGCCCCTTGCAGACGTACATCGCAAAGTGGTTGAAGTAGTGGCGATCGCTGTCAGTGGCGCCGTCGTCCAGCAGCAGGGCGTTGTCCTGATCGGAAGAGAGGTGCACTTCGCCCCGGGCGTGGGAGCCCGCCGCCATCCAGGACCAGGCGCAGGGCGGCTCCCCAAGGTAGCTGATAGCCAGTTCGGTCAGGCGCCGGGTAAAGGCGTCGTAGATCATGGTCAGCACCTGGGCGATAACCGTAGGAGAGACGTTACCGTCCACCAGCGCTTCGAAAATCGCCTGGCGGGTAGGGGTTAGCGCCTGGAGCTCCGCGCTGCTATGGGCCCGGCTAATCTGGTCGATCAGAAATATCGCCTGCACGCTGTTTTTCTGCACCAGTTGCTGGGGCGTGACCAGCCCCACGACGTGGTGCTGACGGTCGATGACCGGGATGTTCTGAATGTTGTATTGCATCATCAGGCCGGTGGCGCGAATCGCCAGTTCGTCCTGATAGACGGTATGCAACTGGTCGGTCATTACGCTGGCGATGGGCTGGCGAATATCGTGGCCGCGGGCCACCACCCGTTTGGTCATGTCCTTGTCGGTCATCATGCCAATCAGCGTGCGGTTTTCATCCACCACAAAGGCGCAGGAGGTACGGACCTGGTCGCGCATTATTCGCGCCACTTCCTGGATGGGGGTCTGGGGTGTGACGACGGCGATATTGCGGTTAGCCACATCCCCCACCGGCCGGAAGAACAGCCCTTTTTCCTGATCGGACCAGCGCACATTCAGCGAGGATTCCATTCGGCTCCAGGCGCTGAGCGCCAGTTGGGACACCACTTCTGGATAGTCGGCGATGGCGTCGAGCAGCGCCTGATAGCCGATACGATAGATCAGGGTGTTGTCGATGGCCTGTACGCTGTAGTCCGGTGCGGGCTGCTGCCAGGATTCATGCAGCAGCCCGAAACCAAAGATATCTTCATCCCCCAGCCGGGCCCGCAGGCTGCCGTCGGGGTGGCGCTGTTCGATGGCGCCGGTGCGAATAATGTAGAGATAGCCGGTGCCGTCAGTCGGTTTATCCAGGGTTTCGCCCTGGCCCAGATAGAGAATCGCCATCTGCTCTGCGACCCGATGCAGCACCGGCACGGGAAGCTGATTAAAGGGCTTGATGGGCTGCAAAAAGGCGACGATGTTGGGTAGCAGTTCTTCCGTCATGACGACACACACTCCTGAATAAAAAAGGCCCCGCACCTGTCACAGTGCGGGGCCGGACGTCCTGCAGGCAGATTACCAGAACAGGGCGTAGATTACCGCCAGCGCGATGACGATGGCGTAAGCGGCAATGTTGAAGCTCCGCTCGGTGTGGAAGGTTTTGGCGGTCAGCACAATCCCTTTTTCGTCGTCGTCGGCTTCAGAGGTACTCAGGCTGGTCAGCGCAATCACCACCAGGGTAAACAGCAGCGTATAGAGCATCTGGTCCATAAACGGCATGTTCAGCGGCATAAACTTCAGGAACAGCGCGAACGGGATGGAGAGCACCACGCCCAGAATCGCCCCTTTGCTGGTGGTTTTCTTCCAGAACAGACCCAGCAGGAAGACCGCCAGAATGCCCGGGCTCACCAGACCGGTGTACTCCTGAATGTACTGGAACGCCTGGCCAATGTTACCCAGCAACGGTGCTACCAGACAGGCGACGATCAGCGCAACAACGGCAGTGACGCGGCCCACGTTGACCAGTTTGTGATCGCCCGCTTTCGGGTCGATGTACTCTTTATAGATATCCATGGTGAAGATGGTGGCGGTGGAGTTCAGCATCGACGCCAGCGAAGAGACGATAGCCGCCGTCAGCGCTGCGAATACCACGCCTTTCAGACCAGCCGGCAGGAACTGGGTCAGCCACGGATAGGCTTTGTCCGCATGGGCGGCGGTCGGCATATTGTGGCCCGCAATGCTGCCCATATTAGCCATCAGCTCCGGCGAAGAGGTAATCACGTAGGCTGCAATACCCGGAATCACCACCAGGAACGGCACAATCATCTTCAGGAATGCGGCAAACAGAATACCTTTCTGCGCTTCCGGCACTGATTTCGCCGCCAGGGTACGCTGAATGATGTACTGGTTGAAGCCCCAGTAGTAGAGGTTCGCCACCCACAGACCGCCGATCAGCACCGCAATGCCCGGCAGGTTCATGTACTGCGGGTTGCTCTGATCGAGGATCATCTCGAAGTGACCCGGCGCTGCTTCGTACATTTTGGCGATACCGCTGAACCAGCCTTCGTCGCCGCCGATGAAGTGCACCGCCAGCCAGGTGGTCAGCAGGCCGCCCAGGACCAGGAAGAAGACCTGGATTACGTCGGTCCAGACCACCGCCGAAAGACCGCCATAGATGGAGTAGACCAGGGCGAACAGCGCCAGACCAATGATGGAGTACATCAGCGGAATACCGAGGATGGTCTCCAGCGCCAGGCCGCCGAGGTAGAGGACGGAGGTCAGGTTAACGAAGATGTACAGGGCGATCCAGAAGATAGCCAGGATGGTCTTCAGGTTCTTGTTAAAGCGCTTCTCAACGAATTCCGGGATGGTGTAGATCCCTTTTTCGATGAACACCGGCAGGAAGTATTTGCCGACAATAATCAGCGTCAGCGCTGCCATCCACTCGTAGGAGGCGATAGCCAGGCCGATGGAGAAACCGGAACCGGACATGCCGATAAACTGCTCGGCGGAGATGTTCGCGGCGATAAGCGATGCGCCGACGGCCCACCACGGCAGGGATTTACCCGCCAGGAAGTAGTCTTCGGTACTCTTTTGCTTGCCTTTTTTGTCTCTGGAAACCCAGAGGCCGACGCCGATGATAATCGCAACGTAGACTGCGAATACCACCATGTCGAGAAGGCCTAAACCTTGTTCAATGTTAGCCATGACTTTTATTCCTACGGCAACCAGATATTCAGAGGCTAATGTAAGCGTTTCCACTGTAATTGAATGTAACCTGATTCACACTTTTATTAAATTTCTCATTGTCTGACATACCGATAAACATGAGTCTTTAAGAATCAACCTGGGTGACTACTTTCAGCCGCATAGTTAACCCGATAAAACATAAGGTGGTATGTGGTTTGCCTCAGATTAATATCCATGATTAGAACAAGCCTATTATCATGGCCTGGCATCGGAGATACCCGTGCGATGATGGCAGAGTCATTGGTGTGTGATAACGGTTACACTGCGGAAAAACGAAAGGCGCGCCGGGGGAAAATCGGTCGCGCCTGGGAGCTATTCATCAAGAATGGGAACAAAGCCGCCAAAGATCATGCGTTTTCCGTCAAAGGGCATTTCATCGCCCAGCGCTTTCATGCGTGGATCGCTCATGAGTTTCTGGTTCGCCGCATCGCGAACTTCCTGGGAAGGGTACTCAATCCAGCTGAACACCACCTCTTCATCCTCCTGCGCCTGCACCGCCATGCGAAAGTCGGTGACATTGCCGTCCGGCACGTCATCGGCCCAGCATTCCACAACGCGCAGAGCGCCAAACTCCTTAAAGATCGGGGCGGCTTTGGCAGCCATCTCCCGATAGGCTTCTTTATTTGCGGCGGGTACGGCGACGACAAAACCGTCGACATACTTCATAGGTTTTTCTCCGGATTAAAGGGATTGGTCGGGCCGGTGGGGCAGGCCCGAACTAAGTATAGTCCGGGTCAGGCGTTCAGACCGTATTCCAGCAGGATCAGGGCATGACGTTCGATAACCTCCGCCGATAGCGCGGGCTGGGCGGGGCGGCTCTGGGCAGCCAGCGGCACCAGAATCAGGCTGAGCAACGAAGTGAACACCAGGGCGGGTTCAAGATCGCGGTGCAGTTTGCCTTCATCCTGCCAGCGGCGCAGGGTATCCAGCGCCATCTGTCGCTCGGCGCTGCCGTGACGGGCGTACATCTGCTGACGCAGCACTCCGGCATCGCTGGTGACTTCCTGGAGCCACAGCGGTGCGAACCAGGGATGACGCCGGGCCGCATCGGCGATCTTATGAACCAGCGCGCGGATGGCTTCCCGGGGGGCGTTAGCATGCGCAGTAAAGACGGCGGCGATATCACTGCGCAGCGGTAAAAAACGCTCCTCTATCATCACATCCAGCAGTTGTTCGCGGGTGTTGAAGTAGTAGTGAAGCACCGCCGGAGTGACACTGGCCTCTTTCGCAATGGCGTTCAGCGAGGTTTCCGCTATGCCCCGGCGGGCAAACAGATTCAGGGCGATATCGAGCAGATGCTCCCGGCGATCGTGACTTTTGGTCTGGCCCCTGGGGCGCCCTGGCCGACGACCTGCGGCCGTCGCGTTGACTTTCAGTGCTGTCATAATAACGGTATCCATTGACTCCGCGACATCATTATCTGAATATTAATTATTCGGTTAATTAATTTCAAATGAGTTAGGGTTATGAGCGCACAAAGTATAACGCACCGGCAAGGTAAGGCGACCGGCGGCGCACCTTCGATCCGCTTGCTGTTCAGCGCGCTGCTGCTGGTGATGCTGCTGTCCGCCCTGGATCAGACCATTGTCTCTACCGCGCTGCCGACCATTGTTGGTGAGCTGGGTGGGCTGGATAAGCTCTCCTGGGTGGTGACCGCCTATATTCTCTCTTCCACCATTGTGGTGCCGCTGTACGGCAAGTTTGGCGATCTGTTCGGTCGCAAGCGGGTGTTGCAGATTGCGATTGCGCTGTTTCTGCTGGGCTCGGTACTGTGCGGTCTGGCGCAGAATATGACCCAACTGGTGTTGATGCGCGCCCTGCAGGGGCTGGGCGGCGGCGGTCTGATGGTGGTCAGCATGGCGGCGGTGGCGGATGTGGTGCCGCCCGCCAGTCGCGGTCGCTACCAGGGGTTGTTTGGTGGCGTATTCGGTCTGGCAACCGTTGTGGGGCCACTGCTGGGCGGCTTTATCGTCCAGCACGCTTCCTGGCGCTGGATCTTCTATATCAACCTGCCGCTTGGGCTGTTTGCATTGGTCGTGATCGGCGCCGTTTTTCAGGGGGGCGAACGTCGGGCACGTCATGAGATCGACTATCTGGGCGCCTTCTGGCTCAGCCTGGCGCTGCTTAGCATTATCCTGTTCACCAGCGAAGGGGGCAGCGTCTACGGCTGGGATGAGCCGCGCTTGTGGTGCATTCTGGCCTTCGGGTTGGTGGGGATTGCCGGATTTATCTATGAGGAGAGGCTGGCGAAAGAGCCGATTATTCCGCTAGCGCTGTTTCGTAATCGCAGCTTTGCAGTGTGCAGTCTGGTGGGTTTTATCATCGGGATGTCGCTATTCGGTTCAGTAACCTTCCTGCCGCTCTGGCTGCAGGTGGTGAAAGGCTCAACGCCGACCGAGGCGGGGCTGCAGCTGCTGCCGCTGATGGGCGGACTGCTGGTGACCTCGGCCCTGAGCGGTCGCATTATCAGCCGTACCGGCCGCTATCGCATCTTCCCCTTACTGGGAACGCTGCTGGCATCGATCGGCATGGCGTTGCTGACCCGGCTGACCAATGATTCTTCCAGTTGGGCGCTCTGGCTCTATACCGGTCTGCTGGGAATGGGGCTGGGTCTGGTGATGCAGGTTCTGGTGCTGGCGGTGCAGAACAGCGTAGGGGCCGGGCAGATCGGCGTGGCCACCTCCGGGGTGACGCTGTTTCGCTCGGTCGGGGGCTCTATCGGGGTTGCGCTGTTTGGCGCCATCTTTACCCGGGTGCTGAACAATAACCTCTCCCGACTATTGCCTGAAGGGGCGGTACTGCCGCGTGAGCTGAATCCTGCGGCGATTCATCACCTGCCTGAGGCATTGCGTCATGACTATCTTCAGTCCTTTGGCGCCGCTATTCATGCCGCCTTTCTGGTCGCCGCCGCGGTAATGGTACTGGCGTTTGTCCTCTCATGGCTGATTCGCGAAGCCCCCCTCAAAACACATCACTAACGCTTTTCTTCTGCTGCGGCGCCGGCCGGCGCCGCCTCTTTCTTACCGATTCATAACATTTTGCGTGTGATATCTCTCAAATTTTTCAACAATTGCAGAAAAATTTGATAACAATGTGTTTAAGATAAATCCTGTCTGCCGAATGGAGAAGGACAGAGAGATGAAAGATGTGGTGATTGTCGGTGCTGTGCGAACCCCTATCGGCTGCTTTAAGGGCGGTTTATCCGGGCATTCGGCGACCGAGCTGGGTAGCGTGGTGGTGAAGGCGCTGCTGGAGCGTACCGGCGTGGATCCGCAGTCCGTGGATGAGGTGATTCTCGGCCAGGTGCTGACCGCTGGCGCCGGGCAGAATCCGGCACGTCAGACGGCGCTAAACAGCGGACTGCCGTGGTCGGTTTCGGCCATCACCATCAACGATGTCTGCGGATCGGGTCTGAAGTCCCTGCATCTGGCGACCCAGGCGATTCAGTGCGGTGAGGCGGAAGTGGTTATCGCCGGTGGCCAGGAGAATATGAGTCGCGCGCCGCGGGTGCTCAGAGAGAGCCATAACGGGGGACTACCGGGGGGCGGTCAGCTGATTGACAGTCTGGTGCACGACGGCCTCTGGGATGCGTTTAACGACTACCATATGGGCGTGACGGCTGAGAATCTGGCCCGGGAGTACGGTATCAGCCGCGAATTGCAGGATGCCTACGCGCTGGCGTCGCAGCGTAAGGCGCGTGCTGCCATTGACGCCGGTCGCTTTCGCGATGAGATCGTGCCGGTACTGAATGACCAGGGCGAGAAGGTGGAGACCGACGAGCAGCCGCAGTTGGATCCCTCTGGTGAGGGGCTGGCGAACCTGCAACCGGTCTTTGATTTTGCCGGTAGTAGCGTGACCGCAGGTAACGCTTCGTCGATTAACGACGGCGCGGCGGCAGTGATGATGATGAGCGCCAGTCGGGCGGAGGCTCTGAACCTGCCGGTACTGGCGCGCATTCGCGCTTTTGCAAGCGTTGGGGTCGATCCTGCGCTGATGGGCATCGCTCCCGTGCACGCTACCCGGCGCTGCCTGGAGCGCGCGGGATGGCAGCTTGAGGATCTGGATTTGGTGGAGGCCAACGAGGCTTTTGCCGCTCAGGCGCTGTCGGTCAATAAGCTGCTGGAATGGGACGAGCTGCGGGTTAACGTTAACGGCGGCGCTATTGCGCTGGGCCACCCTATTGGCGCCTCCGGCTGCCGCATTCTGGTATCACTGGTTCATGAGATGGTGAAACGTAATGCCAAAAAAGGGCTGGCGACGCTTTGTATCGGCGGCGGTCAGGGCGTGGCGTTGGCTATCGAACGAGATTAGCCTTTCTTCCCCGGTATAAAGCCGCCGCAGATAACCTCTGCGGCGGCTTTTTTATTCAGATACGATGAGTTGAATGAGTGAAAAGTTAGTTAGCTGCATATCAATTTCATTGTAAATTATTTTATTTCAATTCTTATGCGTGACCGCTGACCAGCGGAAAATTCCCTCCTGATTAAACCCATCTTTGCCCATCTATCTGTGATCGCTGACAGGATATTTATCACATAATGCATTTTAAAGGTGAGGCTAGTCACGAATGTGGGCCTCTGTTTCTGTGTAATAAATATTTACGATCGCGATCACTAAAATAAAATTCTGTAAAAAATAAAATCACATTTCATAAAAATGAAACGCCATTTTATTAGGGGATTTTCATGTTAAAGAGAACTCTGGGATTGGCTGTGCTCTGTGGGGTTACATTTGCCGCACAGGCGGTAACCGTAGATTTGCGCCATGAATATGTTGATGCAGGAAGCAATGCCGATCGCGTATCAGTTTCACATCGTTTTGCCAATGGGCTCGGCTTCGGGGTGGAAGCGAAATGGAAGTCGGGCGGCACTGACAAAGACCAGCCATTTACCGATATTATCGGTAATGGCCATGAAGAGTCCCTTAGCTGGCGCTGGAAGGCGACCGAAAATATTGCCCTTACGCCCGGTGCGAATATTGAAAGCAATGATAGCCGTACTATCTACAAGCCTTATCTGCATGCACAGTACAGCTTTAATAGCGGATTATATGTGGCGGCGCGTTATCGTTTTGAATATACCCGTTATCCTAACGACAAAGATGAAGAGGATAATAAAACCAATCGCGGCGATTTTTGGATAGGTTACGTATTGGGTGACTGGCGCATTGAATTTAACTATCTCTACAAGCGCAGCGAACATCAGGTACTGGCGGACAATAAGAAGTGGGCGGATGAATATGATGTGAAGCTGGCCTACAAAATCGACCAGAACTGGGCGCCTTATTTCCAGGTGGGGAACGTACCTGGCAGTAAATCCACTGATGAGCGCCAGACTCGTATGAGGGTCGGTGTGGCCTACGCCTTCTGATGTTCCGCCTGGCGCCCCGGAACTCTCCGCTGGGGCGCCGGAGTGGTCTCAGGCCGCGATATTCCTGTTACGTTTCGCCATCATATTCTTCATATCGATGCCCGACGGCTTCTGATAAATCTCCAGGCCAAAGTAGCGGGCGGTAGCGAACATATACTCAAAAATTTCCGACTGGGTATCTTCGTATTCGCTCCAGAACACGTTCGAGGTAAAGCAGTAGATTTCGAGCGGTAATCCTTCCGCCGTGGGGCTGAGCTGACGCACCACCAGATACATATCGTTGCGCACATCGGTCCGCCGCTTCAGATACTCCAGCACATATTTCCGGAACAGCCCAAGGTTGGTGATACCCTGGTTGATAAGCTGACTGGCGGAAATTTCCTCCATGCGGCTGGTCAGCCAGTTTTCAAGCCCAACATATTTTTCGGGTGATATCTCTTGCAATTGATTAAGCAGTAGGGGCGTGGCGAAAACAATGCTTGATTGATCGATAAAAAAGCTGCGCTTAATGCGACGACCACCGGACTCAAACATTGGCTGCCAGTTGGTATAGGGCTCGGTAATAAAATTCTTGGTCGGTACCCGGGAAACTGTGTTGTCCCAGTTGCGGATGGTAATGGTATGCAGGGCGATATCGGTCACTTCGCCGCTGATGTTATTTTGCGGCATCTCGATCCAGTCTCCCGGTTTTATCACGTTGGATGAGGAAACCTGAATATTGGCGACCAGGGAGATCAGGGTATGTTGAAACACCAGCATCAGCACGGCAGCCACGGCGCCAAGACTGGAAATAATGATAATCGGCGATTTGTTGGACAGCGTAGCGAGCACCAGAATGGTGGCAACAGACGAAACCAGAATTTTGGCTATCTGAATATAACCCTTTATTGAGTGGTGTTTCTCGCCGTGTTTTTTGATATAGGCTGAATTGGTGAGATCCAGCATCTCATTGACCAGCATGGTGATATTAATAATAAACAGCACGCCGCACAGGGTACGGATGGCATCCAGCAGGGGATCCGGCAGGCCCTTAATGACCTGGGATAAAAAGTAGACGGTAATCACTGGCGCGATATTGGCCAGACGGCGCGAAATGCGCATGTCCTTATCGTGGGGATCCGACTTTTTGGTGTGCAGGATAAAGCGCCGGACGATATTCAGCAGAAAGAATTTACAGACCACTGCTGAGATAAAGCCGGCGAACAGCATAAAGGCGATCGCCACCAGCGAGAAAATGATTTGGTGGTTCAGGACCCAGTTCCATATTGATAGCGCATCGTGCATAGGGGCGTTCCTCTGGATGGCGGAGAGACACATCATGATGGCTGTTTTCCAGGAATCATCTTTACAAAAGATGGGGATGACGCTAATTCAGACTTTTCTTGCCGGTGGTGAACCAAAAAAAAGCCCCATCGCAGCACGACGGGGCAAGGCCAGAAAAAAACAGCAAACTCAGGCAGTCATCATTTCTCGCTGCGCTGGCAGCTTCGCGATATAGAGCGCCGGTTTACCGTCTTTATCAGAAGTAAACAGCACTGCACTGTCATCCGGCGTAAAGGAGGGGTGTGGATGGGTCACCTGGCGGCTGTTGGCGAAGGTTTCCCAGGATGTATCGTGGCGCGCCACCCGGAACCAGGCTTTGCGCGCGACATCAAAAACATACAGATAAGGATCGTTTTCGATGCTGTAGCCACCGGTATCCTTCACGTCTACCGGGGTGCCGGAACCGTCGCCGACCAGCAGCGTTCCGTCGAAATTGCTCATCAGATGCGAACAGGCGGGCATCTGCATCAACGCTTCGTTCACACCGCTTTCAGGTTCGAAACGGAAGATGGTGCGTCCCTGTTGCCCTTTCAGATAAGAGACGTAGATCAGCGCAGAGCCATCCGGCACCCAGAATTCATGGGTGCAACTCTCGCCTTCGGCGTGCTCTTTAACTTTACGGACGTTGCTGCCATCTTCATTGACCAGCCACATACGGGCATCGACCAGGTCGTGCGGCCCTTCGTGGCAGAAGGCGACGGTGCTGTCGTCAAACGGCCGGTAGATAGGGTGCCCCAGCCATATTTTGCCTTCGTGGATCGTAGCGCTGTCACCGCTTTGCAGATCGACGCGCAGCAGGCGGCAGTGGGGGCCTTTATGAAAGAAGTCATGGAAGATCTGCCAGTCGCTCAGGGGCACCCAGTCGCTTTTGGCGATCTCGATCCCCACCAGTTTGGTGCAGTCGCTATTGGCAACCCAGGTGCCGTAACCCACCCACTCATCCGGCACGCGGTACACCTCGCGCTCTGCCAGGGTTTCCAGAGAGACTTCGAACAGGGTGCGATCGTTTTTTACGTAGTACAGGAAGCGATCGTCAGGAGAGAGGAAACCGCCAAAGGTGTTGTCGCCCGGGCCTTCGGTTAACTGAACTGCCTGCCTGTTCGCCAGATCCAGCAGGTAATAGTTCCAGTGGCCATCGAACTCCCCGGCGAACAGCAGGTGACTGCCATCCCGGGTAAAGCATTTCTGATAGAAATAATTACGGTGGCAGGTTACTTCAGGGGGAGTTAAACGGGTTACCTCCGCGCCGGTATCCGGGTCGCGACTGACGTGATAAGTCAGGTCTACCCGCATTCCTTTAGCCATATTACGCTCCTTCCAGCTCGTCGAATTATATAATCAAAAAGATAGTATTAATTTATAGAAATATTGTTTCATTTTTTGTGATGGTTCGCGCACTTTACCATTTTGATACGAAATTATGTGGTTATCCGGACCTGGCTATCGCGCGCTAACCCTAAAGAGGCAGGGGAAAGCTAAGATCGCCAACCTGGCTCACATAAAATGAAACATTGTTTTATTTAAAATTGAAATCGTGTTTCATGAATAATAGTATGCTGTTGTCAGTTAAGATTGGTTCCACGTAACGGGGCCACTGAGGGGGTTTGCAGGGGAAGGTGAGCAGGGGTTGCCGACGGAACCTGGACCAGATATCGCGCGGGGTGCCGTGCATCAGTAAAAGATTACCTGCCAGGCGGCAGGTCAGACAGATACTAAGGAAAATCATATGATTCTGGATTCATTCTCACTGCAGGGCAAAGTGGCTATCGTGACCGGCTGCGACACCGGTCTGGGGCAGGGCATGGCGCTGGGCCTGGCTCAGGCGGGCTGCGATATCGTCGGTATCAATATCGTTGAGCCGACCGAAACCATTGAACAGGTGACTGCCCAGGGGCGTCGCTTCCTGAGCCTGACCGCCGATCTGCGTAAAATCGATGCCATTCCGGAACTGCTTGAGCGCGCGGTAGCTGAGTTCGGTCATATCGATATTCTGGTCAATAACGCAGGCCTTATCCGCCGCCAGGACGCAGTCGATTTCAGCGAACAGGACTGGGACGATGTGATGAATCTGAACATCAAAACGGTCTTCTTTATGTCCCAGGCGGTGGCGAAGCAGTTTATCGCTCAGGGGAATGGCGGCAAGATTATCAACATCGCTTCAATGCTTTCATTCCAGGGCGGCATCCGGGTGCCTTCCTATACCGCTTCCAAGAGCGGCGTCATGGGCATTACCCGCCTGATGGCCAACGAGTGGGCAAAACACAATATCAATGTTAACGCCATCGCGCCTGGCTATATGGCCACTAACAACACCCAGCAGCTGCGTGCCGATGAACAGCGTAGCGCCGAGATTCTGGAACGTATTCCGGCGGGCCGCTGGGGTCTGCCGTCTGACCTGATGGGGCCCATCGTATTCCTGGCGTCCAGCGCTTCTGACTACGTAAATGGCTATACCGTGGCCGTTGACGGCGGCTGGCTGGCCCGCTAAACGCTTTTTGACCTTTGTTGTGCTTCTGCCTCCCGCCAGGGGGGCTTTTTTTTGGATAGCGGGTTTGAGCCGAAGATTAAAGGCGACGGTGTCTCCATCATGATGGCCCACGCCGGACTATGCATCCGGTATATCGAAATTGGGGAATCGGAAAGGGTCTGAGATTAAAAGATTATATAATCCTGTGATTCAGGGATTAAAAAACCCCGCCGTAATCGACGGGGTCTGTCAGTCGGATTAGTGGATTAGCGCATGGCGCGGCGCAGAATACGGTCGCCCTGGCGCTGGAAGTCGGCGGCGGTCTCCTCCACCGATTTCTTACCATAATCGATATACTGAATGGCGGTGCCAAACAGGGAGACTATCTGCGGATCGTCGAAGTAGGGCGATGTCGTAACGTGGTTCGGCAGCGACTGCGCCAGCTTCAGCCCGGCCACCGCCGGATCCTCATCTTTAATGGTGCCGTCTGCGGTCAGCTGTGCTACCGCCGCTTTACTTAGTGGTACGCCACGCTCAAGCCCCAGCGCCTCGACCCCTTCCTGACTGTTGAGCAGGAAGTTCATCAGAATCGCCGCCTCTTTCGGATGTTTGGTGCTGCGGCCGATAGAGAACATCTGAGCCGGTTTAAAGAACAGACCAGCATCTTTGGCGTCTGGCAGCATCGGGTAGTCACCCAGTTCCAGTTTTGCAGGTGGCTTCAGGTTGTCGGAATACTTGGTGATGGTAGAGTTCCACATGTAGGTACCCGCCCACTCGCCTTCGATCCAGGGGCGCATCTCATACATATTGTTCTTACCGAATGAGGCGTAGTGTTTACTGTCCGGCATCACGTGGCTATCCACCAGCTTTTTGTACATCTGGAAGAACTCGATCCACTGCTCTTTGCTCCAGGCAAATTTCTTGCCCTTTTCGTCAATGGCTGGCTGATTGTACTTCTGTACCATCCAGGAGTTCAGTAGCGCCAGCACGTCCTGGTGTTCCAACACTACCGGGTAGTACTGCTTACCCAGTTTTTGTTCAAAGGTTTTACCGGCCGCCATCAGTTCATCCCAGGTTTTGGGGTAGCTGATACCGGCCTTCTTCCAGGTCTGATCGTTGTAGTAGAAGATCCTGGCGGTCACCGAGATCGGGATCCCGTTCAGCTTGCCATCGATCGTGGTGGTTTGCAGTTCTTTGGGATCGAACTGGTTAAGATCGAGCGCATCGCCCACCTGGTTAAGGTCGTAAAACCCGTTGCCGTTTTTCGAAAAGATCGGCAGCCAGTTCCAGTTGGTCTGCATCAGATCCGGCTCGGTGCGTCCGGCTATCTGGGTGGTCAGACGGGAAAGGTGCCCGTCCCAGCCAGTGTATTCCGCTTTAACCCGAATATTGGGGTGCTGTTTATGGAATTCTTCCAGCGCCTTCAGGGTTTGTTGGTGGCGGCCATTACCGCCCCACCAGGACATCCGTAAATCGACCTGCTCTGCCGCAAAAGAGGGCAGGGCGCTGAGTGCCAGGGCAGAGGTGACCAGCGCACTTAAGACTATTTTTTTCATTATCTCAGGGCTCCTTTACAGAGAGATGTTCTGTTCGGTTTTTGCGTCGAAGATATGGCATTTATCCATATCGAATCGGAACCAGACCTGACGGTTTAGCCCCTTGTCTAGCATCGGTCGGATCTCGTCGGAAGGTACTCGCGCTGTCAGCTCATAACCCGCGACCTTCAGGTAGACGAAGAATTCATGGCCCATATTTTCCACCCGCACCATATCGCCGCGAATGCCGCCTTGTGAGAACGGTTCATCGGAAACAGAGACAAATTCCGGGCGCACGCCGTAGAAAATCTCTTCATCGCGATGACCGGCCAGCTTCTGCTGATGGCGGGCCCCCAGATCCAGGCTTTCGTCGCCCAGTGTGATATGCAGGCGGCCTGCTTTTTCCACCAGGCGGGACGGGCGAATATTCATCTCCGGCGCGCCGATAAAGCCTGCAACGAACATGTTTTTCGGGTGGTGGTAGAGGTTGTCCGGGGTATCCACCTGCATGATATGGCCGAGCTTCATCACGCAGATGCGATCGCCCATGGTCATGGCTTCAGTCTGATCGTGAGTGACGTACACCGTGGTGGCCGGTTTACCGCTCTGCTTCAGCTGTTTATGCAGATCGGAGATACGAATACGCATGGAAGCGCGCAGTTTGGCGTCCAGGTTGGAGAGCGGTTCGTCGAACAGGAACACGTCCGGTTTTTTCACGATGGCGCGGCCGACTGCCACGCGCTGGGCCTGGCCGCCAGAAAGCTGGCGCGGCAGCCTGTCCAGCAGCTCTTCCAGCTCAAGGATCTTTGCCGCTTCTTCCACCTGTCGCTTGATCTCATCCTTTGGCATTTTGCTGAGCTTCAGGCCGAAAGCGAGGTTTTCGCGCACCGTCATATGGGGGTAGAGCGCATAGTTCTGGAACACCATGGCGATACCGCGCTCTTTGGGCGCCAGATTATTGACCACCCGCTCGCCGATGCGTACTTCGCCGCCGCTGATGGTCTCCAGACCGGCCAGCATGCGCAGGGTGGTGGATTTAGCGCAGCCGGAAGGGCCGACAATCACCATAAATTCGCCTTCGGCAATGGTCAGGTCAATACCGTGTACCGCCTGAAAACCGTTGGAGTAGACCTTCTGCAGTTTGTTGAAAATCACTTCAGCCATGTTGATGTTCCCTCTTATCCTTTAATTCCACTGCTGGTCACGCCCTGTACGAAGTAGCGCTGAGCCAGGAAGAAGATGATGATGGACGGCAGAATAGAGATGCCTGCCATTGCCAGAATTTCGTTCCACGGCGCCCCTTCAGTCACGTCGATGGACATTTTCAGCGCCAGGGCGATGGGATATTTATCCACGCTGTAGACGTAGATCAGCGGCCCGATAAAGTCGTTCATCGACCACATAAACTGGAACAGTGCGACCGAGATAATGGCGGGCTTGAGGATCGGCACCACCACGTACCACAGCACCTGGAAGGAGTTGCAGCCGTCTATCTGCGCTGCTTCTTCCATGTCGCGCGGTACGCCGCGCAGGAACTGAATCAGCATAAAAACAAAGAAGCCCTGGGTGGCGAACGCCATTGGCAGATAGAGCGGCAGGTAGCTGTCCAGCAGGCCCATTTCGCGAAACATCAGGTACTGAGGAATCAACAGCACGGTACTCGGCAGCAGCATGGTGGCGATAAGCGTAGCGAACCAGAACTTCTTCCACGGAATCTCAAAGCGGGCAAAGCCGTATGCCACCACGGTGGAAGAGATAATGGTCAGCAACACCTTGGGGATCACATACTGGAAAGTATTCAGCATATAGTGACCGAAGGTGTATTCGGTACCGGTCTTCCAGCCGTTGGCAAAGCCATCCGTGGTGGGATTTTCCGGAATCAGCCCCAGGGTGGTGAAGATCTCATGGTTCGGCTTAAAGGCCGCCGAGAACATCCATGCCAGCGGATAGAGCATCAGCAGTCCGACCGCGATCAGAATGGTATAGCGGATCCAGGCGTTGATCTTTTCGCGTCTCAGGGTGCGTTTGACTTCCTGTTCCGCCGTGCTGCCCGACACATCATTAATGGGTTGAATATCAGCCATTTTTGCCTCCCTTATCGGCGGAGTAGAAGACCCAGTATTTCGACGACTTAAAGGCTATGGAGGCAAAGACCGCCACCACCAGGAACAGCACCCATGCCAGCGCAGCGCCATAACCCATATCGAAGTATTTGAATGCGGTATCGTAGATATAGAGTGAGAACAGATAGGTGTAGTGGGTCGGGCCGCCGCCGGTAATGATGTAAGGGGCGGTAAACTCCTGGAACGCCTGAGTGGTCTGCATAATGAAGTTGAAGAAGATAACCGGCGTGATCAGCGGTACGGTTACCTTCATAAACATCTGCCATTTCGATGCGCCGTCGATCATAGCGGCTTCGTACTGGGACTGCGGCACGTTCTGCAGCGCGGCCAGGAAGATCACCATCGCCGAACCAAACTGCCAGACGCGCAGCAGGGTGACCGACATCAGCGCCAGAGAGGGTTCGCCCAGCCAGTTCACCGGGTCAAAGCCCAGCACGCCGATAAAGCTGTTAAGCAGGCCATCGATGGCGAACAGGGCACGCCACAGTACGGCAATAGCTACTGAGCTACCCAGAATCGACGGGATATAGTAGGCGGTACGAAAGAAGCCGATGCCCCGCAGCTTGAAGTTAAGGACAAAAGCGATACCCAGCGCAAACGCCAGCTTTAGCGGGATGGTCAGGAAAACGTAGGCGAAGGTGACCCCCATGGACTTCCAGAACAGGTCATCCCCGGTCAGCATATAGCTGTAATTTTCCAGTCCGACGTATTCTGGCGGGTTCATCAGATCGTACTCGGTAAAGCTGAGCGCGAAGGATGAAATGAACGGGAAGGCGGTAAAGATAATCAGCCCGATGACATAGGGTGATATCCAGGCCAGTCCCAGCAGCTTGTTTTCATTCATACATACCTACCTGGCAGTTAAGTTTAAAAACTTTTGTTACAAGAGACGGCGCCCTGTGCCGTTTCGCTTCTGGAAGCGGCCCCATGCGCCGTAGCTGTGGTTCTGTGTTTGTATAGTCTTTTGAAAACAAAGATATTGTTCCTTAATCTGATTCTGTTGTCCGGCACCGCCGTTGTACCATGCCAGGAAAAATGAACTCTCATTCCCAATAAATAAAACGACGTTTTAATTCAGTTTATTGCTATTTGTAACGGCGTCATGCGTGGGATAGTGGAAATGTGATCGATGTCGGAACGCTGTTTCAATAATTTGATGGGGACGTGGTTTTTTCCGCTATCAGCGTTCAAAGGGCAGGGGGGAAATGCTGAACCAGACGGGGAGGAAACGGAAAAACAGGCGCCAGATCTGACCTGGCGCCGGAGGCGTTATTTATCCAGAAAATCTTCGCGCACGGGCGTGAAGGTATCGAGCAGTTTGCCTGCGCTGATGCAGACGCAGCCGTGCATGATGTGTGGCTCCTTATACAGGGTATCGCCGGCGCGGACGCGGTGGGTTTCATCGCCAATAGTGAAATCAAACTCGCCGGACAGCACATAGGTCAGCTGTTCGTGGGGATGATTATGCATCGGCCCCACGGCACCCGCTTCAAAGCTGACCTCTACCGCCATCATTTTGCCGTCGTGCGCCAGAATGCGACGCTGTACGCCATCGCCCAGATCTTCCAGAGTGGTTTGGTCGTAAAAGGTAAACATCGGTGGTCATCCTTATTAGTGAAACAATGTTTCAATTAATTTATGCAAGCGGCTGAAAAAAGCAAGCTCCGCGGGGGGCGAGAGTTCAGAAAGCCGATCGCTGTCGTGTTGGTTTTGCTGTTATATAGAGTATCTGAGATAAGAAGGGGGAAAGCATGAACACGATAGGGCTGCTCGGGGGCATGAGCTGGGAATCCACCATTCCTTACTACCGGCTAATTAATGAGGGCATCCGGGAACGCCTTGGCGGACTGCATTCGGGGCAAATTTTGCTGCACAGCGTCGACTTCCATGAGATAGAAGCCTGCCAGGCTTCGGGTGAATGGGAGCGGGCGGGGGCGATACTGACCGACGCTGCGAATGGTCTACAACAGGCTGGCGCTCAGGGCATTGTGCTGTGTACCAACACCATGCATAAGGTAGCCCCGGCCATTGAGGCGGGCTGTGAACTGCCATTTATCCACATTGCGGATGCTACCGGCGAGGCTATTCGGGGTCGTGGATTAACAAAGGTCGCACTGCTTGGCACTCGCTATACCATGGAACAGGACTTTTACCGTGGGCGGTTGCAGGACAGCTACGCCATTGAAACGCTGATCCCGAACGAACAACAGCGGGCGCTGATCAACCGGGTGATTTTCGACGAGCTATGCATGGGGCAGTTTAGCGAACGTGCAAAGCGTGACTACCAGGCGATTATCGCAGCGCTGGTGGCCCAGGGCGCTCAGGGGGTTATCTTTGGCTGCACCGAGATAGGTATGCTGCTGAACCAGCAGGACTGCCCGGTGCCGGTCTTTGATACCGCGGCGCTGCATGCCGAAGCGGCAGTGAGTTTTATGTTGGGTTGAGGAGGGCGGCTAATGTCGAGCCTGCCCATTTTTATTTGACGAGGTGGGTTGTGCCAGCAGCAAACACTCCCGCCACTACTTCTTGTTATTCAGCATCGACTTTAAATCGGCAAAGGGATTATAGGTTGCCGCCGCAACGTCTTGCTGGGCGTCTTCCCCCGCCACTACGCTGGTGCCGTACTGGTCGGCCTCGGTGTACTTCGAGTGTTCGTGGTCATGGCAGTAAAGGCACAGCAACTCCCAGTTACTGCCATCTTCCGGGTTATTGGTATGGTCGTGATCGATATGGTGAACCGTGAGCTCGCGCAGGTTTGAATAGACAAACTCCCGCGCGCAGCGCCCGCATACCCAGGGATAGATTTTCAGTGCTTTCTCACGATAGCCGCTTTCCAGCCGCGCGTAGTTTTTTGGGATCAGTGCCATTGCCGATATTATACCCGTGATAGAGAGAGAATTTTACGATAGTGCCCTCAATGTACCCATAATGGAACAGAAAGAGAATGGATAAAGGATTGCGTGCGGGCTTTCAGTGTGTCTCTGCGCCTTTAGCGCTGAGAAAACCGCGCCACCCCGCTTGCCAGATGAGCGCAGAAGGCATCGACCAGCGCTGAAGCCGGGCGATGCAGCGGGCGAATCAGGCTGACGGTAAAGGGCACTTCAATGCTGAATGGCCGCACCACCACGCCGCTGGCGGCGTATTCCAGTGCGGTTAGCGGATTCACCACTGACACGCCCACTCCGGCGCGCACCATGGCGCAGACCGACGCGGCGCTGTGGGTTTCCAGTACCATCCGGCGCCGTACCTCGTGTTGCTGAAACAGCGAATCCAGTAGCTGGCGATAGCTGTCGGTGCGCGACAGGCTGATATAGTTTTCGCCGCTGAAATCGCCAGGCGTCAGCTGCGCCTTTGCGGCCAGCGGATGCCCGGCGGGCAGTACGCAAACCTCGTTCAGCGTGAGCAGAGGAATACGCTCGGTACCGGCGGGTGCCGTGGCGGTCTCGGTCAGGCCCAGATCGTGGCGCTGGGCGGAAAGCCACTCCTCCAACAGCGGTGACTCCTGGGGCACAATGCTCAGACTCAGTTCCGGGTAGCGGGCCAGAAAGGGCTGTACCAGTTCCGGCAGCAGCGAATGGGAAAATACCGGCAGGCAGGCAACGGAAAGCTCGCCCTGGCGGAAGTCGCGCAGACTCTCCGCCGTACTGAGAATCCGGTCCAGTCCATACCATGAACGCTGCACCTCTTCGAACAGCCGCAGCCCCTGTACCGTGGGATGCAGGCGCCCTCTGGCCCGGGTAAAGAGCTGAAGCCCCAGCAACGTTTCAAAGCGTGCCAGTTCGCGGCTGACCGTCGGCTGGGAGGTGTGCAGCAGTCGTGCGGCCTCGGTCAGGTTTCCGGCGGTCATGACCGCGTGAAAGATTTCGATCTGGCGCAGGTTGATGGCAGGCATGGTTTCTCTCCGTTAAGACTGTCCATCAGGCTATTTTATTTGCCATTTTGAACCTGGGCAGTGCCCGGAATCCTCACGTACTACGTGTACGCTCCGGTTCCAGCGCGCTGTCCGTGTTGCAACTGTCGGCATCAATAACGCCTGATGGCCGGGTCTTATAAACCATATCATTTTTGCATAGACAGGGCAGAAAACGATATTTTTTATTAGGCTCCGGCTGTGGCGTAATGGAGGAAATGAATTTCCGGAGGTTGTTCCGTGCCACACTCTCTTGACCATACCGACAGCGCGCTTAATGCCGCTACGCTGCTGACGCTGCCTTCCCGCTTCGGCGGCCCGCTCTGGGTTTATGACGCGGATATTATCCGTGGTCAGATAGCCAAACTGCGCCAGTTCGACGTGATTCGCTTTGCCCAGAAGGCCTGCTCCAATACCCATATTCTGCGCCTGATGCGAGAGCAGGGCGTGCGGGTGGATTCGGTTTCCCTGGGGGAGATCGAACGGGCGCTGGCGGCAGGGTATACCCCAGAGGAGATCGTCTTCACCGCCGATCTGATCGATGAACCGACTCTGGCACGGGTCAGCGAGCTGGGTATTGCGGTTAACGCAGGATCGGTGGATATGCTGGAGCAGCTTGGTCAGGTATCTTCCGGCCATCCGGTCTGGCTGCGGGTAAACCCCGGTTTCGGTCACGGCCACAGCCAGAAGACCAACACCGGCGGTGAAAACAGCAAGCACGGTATCTGGCATCAGGATCTTCCACTGGCGCTGGCGGCTATTGAGCGTTACGGCCTGCGGCTGGTAGGGATTCATATGCATATCGGATCCGGAGTGGATTACGGGCATCTGGAGCAGGTGTGCGGTGCCATGGTCGATCTGGTGTTGTCTGTGGGTCAGGATCTGGAAGCCATCTCTGCGGGGGGCGGTCTGTCGATTCCCTATCGCGACGGCGAAGCGTCGGTGGATACCGGGCACTACTACGGGCTGTGGAGCGCGGCCCGGGAGCGGATAGCCGAACGGCTGGGGCACCCGGTCACGCTGGAGATCGAGCCGGGGCGCTTCCTGGTAGCCGAAGCCGGTGTACTGATGACCCAGGTGCGCAGCGTTAAGCAGATGGGCTCGCGCCACTTTGTGCTGGTGGACGCCGGATTTAACGATCTGATGCGTCCGGCGATGTATGGCAGCTACCATGATATTTCGGCGCTGGCGGCGGATGGTCGCGATCTTAGCGCCGCGCCCGCGCAGGAAACCGTGGTGGCAGGGCCGCTGTGTGAATCAGGAGATGTCTTTACCCAGCTGGAAGGGGGCATGGTGGAAACTCGCCTGCTGCCGTCGGTCGCGCCGGGTGACTGGCTGGTGATCCACGATACCGGCGCTTACGGCGCCTCGATGTCATCCAACTACAACAGTCGTCCGCTACTGGCGGAAGTGCTGTTCGACGGCGGTCAGGCGCGCCTTATCCGTCGGCGCCAGACCATTGAAGAGCTACTGGCGCTGGAGAACGTCTGACGCTATTCCGACCGGGGAGGCGCCACCGAGTGGCGCCTGACCAGAGTCGGGTTAAACAGATGCGTTACCACCGGCGGCGTCAGGCCGTCGGCCAGCGCCAGGGCCAGTTCCGCGGCCTGGGTCGCCATAGTCACGACCGGATAGCGCACCGTGGTCAGGCGCGGGCGCACATAGCGCGATACCAGCACGTCATCAAAGCCAATCAGCGACAGTTCCCGCGGTACCTCAATGCCGTTATCGTTCAGCACGCCCATCGCCCCTGCGGCCATAGAATCGTTATAGCAGGCCACGGCGGTCACGCCGCTGGCACGCCCCAGCAGTTCGGTCATGGCCTGTTCGCCGCCGCTTTCGTCCGGCCCGCCAAAGGTGACCAGCCGCTCATCCCGGGGCATACCGTGCTCTTTCAGGGCATCGTAGTAGCCCTGCAGGCGATCGTCGGCATCCGAAATCGGGTGATTCGAGCAGATAAACCCGATGCGTTTATGGCCCATCTGAATCAGGTGACGGGTAGACAGCCAACCGCCGTAACGGTCGTCCAGAGCTACGCAGCGATGCTCAAACCCTGCCAGGCTGCGATTAATAATGACCATCCCCGGGATCTGCTGCATCAGTCCGGCCAGCTCCAAATCGGGAATCATTTTGGCGTGCACCACCAGCGCCGCACAACGGTGGCGGATCAGTTGCTCAATGGCCTGACGCTCTTTCTGTTCATTATGATAACCGTTGCCGATCAGCAAAAAGTTACCCGTGCGCCAGGCGACCTGGTCCAGCGCTTTCGCCATGGCGCCGAAGAAGGGATCCGAAACATCGGAAACCAGTAGCCCGATGGTTTCGGTGGTCTGCTGAGCCAGCGCCCGGGCATTGGCGTTGGGATGGTAGTTCAACTGCGCCATGGCCTCGGCCACGGCCAGGCGTGATGCTTCGCTGGCTTTGGGCGAATGGTTAATCACGCGTGAGACCGTGGCGACGGATACCCCCGCGAGTCGCGCAACATCCTTAATGGTCGCCATAGTTCACCTTTAATTGGGTAAGCGTTTACACAGCTTAGTTTTGCGGAATTTCACTGTTAGTTCAAGAAAATGACTGTTACCCAGTTCAAAAGCTGAATAAAAAAAATGCCAATAGTGAAAAAAGTTTCACAGCGAGTGTGGGTAATCGCCCGACAGGGAAGTGTGTCTGCGCTGCGGTGGGAAGGAACAGGCGTCAGGCCCGCGGCCTCTCCGGCATTCGGGGAATAAACCCGTAGTTTCAACAATTTCAGTTCAAACCTTTGGTTACATTTTGCGAAGGGCTGTTGCGATTCAGTCTTAGGTCGGGAAAAGCCACACTGCTAAAGTTGAGATCCCAGAGGTATTGATAGGTGGTGTCAGCTTTACGCTTGTCACAACAGTTACACCAACCTGCGCGGATGCGCAGGTTTTTTTTTGCTTCGCTCCCCCTCCTTACTCGTATAATCTGCCGTAGCTACACTTAAATAATAACGTTCTCAGCTATAAAGGGATTTCGATGCTATTTCGTCTTTTTCGTAACCTCTGTCGGATTCTGTTTCGCGTGCAGATCCATGGGGATGTAGGAGCGCTCAGTCAGCAGCGAGTGCTGATTACGCCCAATCATGTCTCCTTCCTGGATGGCGTTCTGCTGGCGCTGTTTCTGCCCGTTCGTCCCGTTTTTGCCGTTTACTCTTCGATTAGCGATCGCTGGTTTATGCGGGCGCTGAAGTCGCTTATCGACTTTGTCCCCCTGGATCCCACTAAACCGATGTCCATCAAACATCTGGTGCGTCTGGTGGAACAGGGGAGACCGGTGGTGATCTTCCCGGAAGGACGCATTAGCGTCACGGGCTCGCTGATGAAGATCTACGACGGCGCCGGTTTTGTGGCGGCTAAATCGCGCGCCACCGTGGTGCCGATGCGCATCGAAGGGGCCGAACTCACCTTTTTCAGCCGTCTGAAAGGGCGGGTACGCCAGCGCCTGTTCCCGCGTATTACCCTGCATATTTTACCGCCAACCGGCATCCCGATGCCGGAAGCGCCCCGAGCCAGAGATCGGCGCCGTATCGCAGGTGAAATGCTACATCAGGTGATGATGGAAGCGCAGATGGCGGTACGCCCGCGTGAAACGCTGTTCGAGGCGCTGCTGAGAGCAAAGTCACGCTATGGCTCACGTAAAAATTGCATTGAAGATATTAACTTCACGCCGGACAGCTATCGCGGTCTGTTAACCAAGACGCTGTTTGTCGGGCGGATTCTGGACAAATACAGCCGCCAGGGGGAAACTATCGGCCTGATGCTGCCAAATGCGGCCATCAGCGCGGCGGTTATTTTTGGCGCTGTCTCCCGTGGGCGGGTTCCGGCCATGATGAACTACACAGCCGGGGTGAAGGGGTTGACCAGCGCCATCAGCGCGGCGCAGATCTCCACGGTATTCACATCCCGCCAGTTCCTGGAAAAGGGCAAGCTCTGGCATTTGCCGGAGCAGATAACCCACGTGCGCTGGGTCTTTCTGGAAGATCTGAAGGCAGAGATTACCCTGGCCGATAAGCTCTGGATCTTTGGGCATCTGCTGGCGCCGCGCCTGGCTCAGGTGAAGCAGGAGCCGGAAGATGCCGCCATCGTGCTGTTCACTTCGGGCTCAGAGGGCAATCCCAAAGGGGTGGTGCACAGCCATAAGAGCCTGCTCTCCAACGTGGAGCAGATTCGCGCTGTGGCTGACTTCACCGCCGACGATCGCTTTATGTCGGCGCTGCCGCTGTTCCACTCTTTCGGCCTGACGGTGGGGCTGTTCACGCCGCTGCTGACCGGGGCGGAGGTCTTCCTTTATCCCAGTCCGCTCCACTATCGCGTGGTGCCGGAACTCACCTATGACCGTAACTGTACGGTGCTGTTCGGGACCTCTACTTTCCTTGGCCACTATGCCCGCTTCGCGAACCCCTATGATTTCTACCGGGTGCGCTATGTGGTGGCCGGTGCTGAAAAACTCCAGGAGAGCACCCGCCAGATCTATCAGGATAAATTCGGCCTGCGCATTCTTGAAGGCTATGGCGTGACTGAATGCGCGCCGGTGGTGTCGATCAACGTTCCCATGGCGGCGAAGCCGGGGACCGTAGGAAGGCTGCTGCCAGGCATGGATGCCCGACTGCTGGCGGTTCCCGGCATTGAACACGGGGGGCGCCTGCATCTTAAGGGGCCGAATATTATGAAAGGCTACCTGCGGGTGGAAAACCCCGGCGTGCTGGAAGCGCCCGCGGCAGAGAATGCGCAGGGCGAGCTGGAACACGGCTGGTATGACACCGGCGATATTGTCGCTATTGATGAACAGGGCTACTGCGCCATTCAGGGGCGTGCGAAGCGCTTTGCCAAGATTGCAGGCGAGATGGTGTCGCTGGAGATGGTGGAGCAGCTGGCGCTGACGGTATCACCGGATAAACAGCACGCCACGGTTGTTAAGAGTGATGCCAGCAAAGGCGAGGCGCTGGTGCTCTTCACGACAGATGGTGAGCTTAAGCGCGAAAACCTGCAGCGCCATGCTCGCGAAAGCGGCGTACCGGAACTGGCAGTGCCACGCGATATTCGCTTTATGAAGCAGTTGCCGGTGCTGGGCAGCGGTAAGCCTGACTTCGTGACGCTAAAAGAGATGGTTGAACAACCGGAGATCGCCAATGACTGAGTCCGGATCCGCCAGTACCTCTATCTGGTCCCGGGGCATGATGGCGGTGATTGCCGCCCAGTTCCTCTCGGCCTTTGGCGATAATGCGCTACTGTTCGCTACCCTGGCGGTGCTGAAGGCGTTCCACTATCCGGAGTGGAGCCAACCGGTGCTGCAGATGGTGTTTGTGGGCGCTTACATTGTGTTTGCTCCCTTCGTAGGCCAGGTAGCGGATAGCTTCGCTAAGGGGCGGGTGATGATGGTGGCGAACGCCCTCAAACTGCTGGGTGCCGGGATGATCTGCTTTGGCATGAATCCCTTTGTTGGCTATACCCTGGTGGGGATTGGCGCGGCCGCATACTCACCGGCCAAGTACGGCATTCTGGGGGAACTGACCACTGGCGACAGGTTAGTAAAGGCTAACGGACTGATGGAGGCCTCGACCATAGCGGCTATCCTGCTGGGTTCGGTGGCGGGCGGCGTACTGGCGGACTGGCATCTGACGGCGGCGCTGGTGGTTTGCGCAGTGGTCTATGCCGGTGCCGTGGTGGCTAACCTGATGATTCCGCGTCTGCCTGCGGCGCGTCCGGGTCACTCCTGGCGCCCGCGGGAAATGGCTCGCGGCTTTGCTAACGCCTGCGTTACGCTGTGGCGCGATGGCGAAACCCGCTTTTCCCTGCTTGGCACCAGCCTGTTCTGGGGCGCGGGCGTCACCCTGCGCTTTCTGCTGGTACTCTGGGTGCCAGTGGCGCTGGGGATTACCGATAACGCCACGCCGACTTACCTGAATGCTATGGTGGCTGTCGGCATCGTTGTGGGAGCGGGTGCTGCGGCGCGTCTGGTGACCCTGGAAACCGTGGCGCGCTGTATGCCTGCCGGGGTGTTGATCGGCGTAGTGGTGGCGGCCTTCGCGCTTCAGCATCAGCTGCTGCCCGCTTATGGGCTACTGGTGCTGATCGGTATTCTGGGCGGTTTCTTCGTGGTACCGCTGAACGCGCTGTTGCAGGAGCGCGGCAAACGTAGCGTCGGCGCCGGTAACGCTATTGCGGTACAGAACCTGGGCGAGAATGCGGCGATGCTGCTGATGCTGGGGCTCTATTCGCTGGCGGTGAAGGCCGGGGCGCCAGTCGTTGCTATTGGCGTGGGTTTCGGGACGCTGTTTGCGCTGGCGATTGCCGGATTGTGGATCTGGAAGCGGTTGCGTTAAGTGGGTATTGGCATTAAAAGGGGCGCAGAGAGCGCCCCTTTTCGTTTTTATGGGGCCGGATAGGTCCAGTTGCGGTGTACCGCCTCCAGCTCTTCCCGCACTTCGTCACTCAGTTCCAGGTGCTGGCTGTCGATGTTGCTCTTAAGCTGTTCCATGGTGGTGGCGCCCAGCAGGGTACTGGCGACAAACGGCTGCTGACGCACGAAGGCCAGCGCCATCTGGGCCGGATCCAGTCCGTGTCGGCCGGCAATCTCGACATAGGCGGCCACGGCCTGATTCGCCGGTTCGCCGCTATAGCGCGTAAAGCGGCTGAACAGCGTATTACGCGCGCCGGCAGGGCGGGCGCCGTTCAGGTATTTTCCAGTCAGGGTACCGAAGGCCAGGCAGGAATAGGCCAGTAGCTCAATGCCTTCGTGTTGGGCTATCTCGGACAGACCCACTTCGAAGCTGCGGTTCAGCAGGCTGTAGGGATTCTGGATGGCGACAATACGCGGCAGCTCGTGTTTTTCCGCCAGTTGCAGATAGCGCATCACGCCCCAGGCGGTTTCGTTGGAGACGCCGATATAGCGAATCTTACCGGCCCGCTGGCAGTCGGCCAGCGCTTCCAGGGTCTCCAGCAGGGTCACCGGCGGCGTGCTATCGCTCCACTCATAGCCGAGTTTGCCAAAGCAGTTAGTGGCGCGCTGTGGCCAGTGCACCTGATAGAGATCGAGATAGTCGGTCTGTAGCCGTTTCAGGCTGGCGTCCAGCGCTTCGCGAATGTTTTTGCGGTCCAGAATCTGGTTAGGGCGGATGCTATTGTCGCTGTTACGGGCAGGGCCGCTGACTTTGGAAGCGATAACCAGCTTTTCACGATTACCGCGCTTATGCAGCCAGTTGCCCACATAAGTTTCGGTGAGTCCCTGAGTTTCGGGACGTGGCGGTACGGGATACATCTCCGCGACGTCGATCAGGTTGATCCCCTGAGCGACGGCATAGTCGAGCTGCTCGTGAGCGTCGGCTTCACTATTCTGCTCGCCGAAGGTCATGGTGCCAAGACCCAGTCGGCTTATCTCCAGCGAGCTGTGAGGGATTCGGTGATAGTGCATTGCCGGTTTCCTTTTCTCTTTCTTGTGATGACATTGTTGCGATAAGTTGTGTCGTAACGCGTCGGCGCACGTACTGTAACCATGACAGAGCCAGCGTAAAAGGGAAAGAGGAAAGCGGGGAAGACGTTATAAAAAAAGCCAGCGTGGCTGGCCTTTTATCGCTTAACGTTCAATGATTTGCGAAACATCATCGCGGTTAATCTGCATTTCATTGCCCTGATTATCGCGATAGCTGACCAGCCCCGTATCATCGTCGACCTGCGGCTTGCCTTCGGTCAGAATCATCCGACCATCTTTGGTCGCCATGACGTAATCACTGCTACAGCCGGAAACAGCAAATACCATGCCGACGGCGGAAATTGCTACAGCCCATTTTTTCATTCTATTCTTCCTCAGCGAATTCTGTATGTGCCTATATTTTAGTAATAACCTGGCGAGATAAATTAAAAAAGAGGGCAAGTCTTAAAAACGGAGTATTATTGTAAGAAAGTTCCCTGGAAGTGGGGTAAAACGCAACAAAAGCTGCGTTTCACCCGCTAATTCACAGTTGATTCTTCTTGTTGCGTAGCAGATTCAGACATTCCACCGCAATCGAGAAGAACATGGCGAAATAGATGTAGCCTTTGGGAATTTCGACATCAAAGCTTTCCAGAATCAGGGTAAAGCCCACCAGAATCAGGAAAGAGAGCGCCAGCATCTTCACCGACGGGTGCCTGTCGACAAACTCGCCGATGGGGCGCGCAGCGAACATCATCATACCCACAGCGATCACTACGGCGGCCATCATAATAAACAGATGATCGGAAAGACCAACCGCGGTAATGACGGAATCAAGACTGAAGATAATATCCAGCAGCATAATCTGGATAATCGCCCCCCAGAATGAGTGGACGTTGGTTTTCATCTCTTCTCCGCCGCCTTCTATCGATTCATGTACCTCCATACTGGCCTTCCAGATCAGAAACAGCCCCCCCATCAGCAGGATCAGATCCCGCGCCGAGATGGCTTCGCCAAACAGGGTAAACAGCGTCTGGGTAAGATGGCTGAGCCAGGCAATGGAGGCCAACAGCGCCAAACGCATTACCATGGCGCCCAGCAACCCCAAACGGCGGGCTTTATTCTGCTGATGTTTTGGAAGCTTCGCGACGACCAGAGAAAGGAAGATGATATTGTCGATCCCCAGAACGATTTCCAGCAGCGTCAGCGTACCGAGCGCCAGCCAGGCATTGGGATCCGTAATCCATGCAAATAACATTAACTATCCTGTCAAAAAAGAGAGAACAATAGCTTATCAGGCTATTTTATCTGTCGGCCTTGCGGCGTTCCTGATAAGCGCAAACCCTAATTATAAGCGCGCCTGTACTTGCTTTTACAACAAGAAGTGGCGCGCCAACAGCGCGGCGGTAAAAGGTTTCTTGAGATAAAAGCCACGCGGTCGGGTCAAAATGGTCTCACCATTAGCGCCGATGGCGTCGGTCAGCGCCTGGCCGTTTGCGGCTTTGGGACGAAGCTGCAGTACCTCTCCGTGGCGCGCGGTAATACGCTCGACCTGGCCCAGCACAATCATATCCATCAGCTCTTCCCAATCGCGGCGCAGCTGCATCTCTTCCTCTTCTGAAGGGCTCCACAGCAGCGGCGATCCTACCCGGCGCTCGGCCAGCGGAATGGTGCGCTCTCCTTCCACCGGCACCCAAAGCACGCGCTTTAGCTTGTGGCGCACGTGGCAGGTTTCCCAGACCACGCCGCTGTTGCCGGTGAGTGGGGCGACGCAGACAAAGGTGGTTTCCAACGGCCGTCCCTGCCTGTCGATAGGGATCGTTTTTAGCTCCACACCAATAGCGGCGAAGTCCTGCTCTGGCTTGCTGCCGGCGCTGGCGCCCAGCCACATCTCGAGCAGAATGCCGATCCAGCCTTTATCGCGGCGCAGATCCTTCGGCACCGGCAGGCCCGCCATGGCCCCCAGCTCCCCAAGACTGCAACCGGCGAGTAACCGGGCCTGTTCCAGCAACTGTGCTTCATTTTCCGGGGGGCTAACAGGCAGGTGTAGTGATTCCATAAATGGCTCAATGCGGGTGGTGAAAAAATAGACGCACTTTCAGGTGCTTGTGGAAAGAGTTTACTCCTTTGTGGCTTTAAAAACCAATATGATGATTTATATAGGTTTTTACCATTTTTTCGGCAGCGGATTTGCCAGGCGAGACGGGTTTTTCAATAATGGTCACCGACAATGAACAGGATCTTACACCGGGTTATCCACAGAAAAATGGGATAACTGGGCAAATCCGCCACTACTGTTTCGATTTACAGCCTTGACGGCAGGCGAAAAAGGAATTTTCAGGCGATTTGTGTCTAACTTATTGACACAATCTGTGGATAAAAACGGCGCTGCTCGATCTTTCATCACTCTGGGAGCCATGAGTGTGACGATCGTCACTAAATCTGTCATTCAGACATGTCTTGTTGTTTTAATTTCATGATATATAATCATTTATTATTCAGTGCGCTTTGCGCAACTTAAGTGGCAGGATAAGTTTTCCCGTGTTAATTAGCCAGTTCTACACAGTGATATCCACAGAAAAAGTGAATAAAACCGCTCTGAATCGCCCCTGCCTGTTTATAACCTTGATCTTATCTGTGAGTTATTCAATTGTTATACCTGTCGCGTCCCTGACATAGAGTGGTTTACCGCCTTTCGGGAGTATGAAACAATCGCAGCATTCAGGTTTATTTTGGGGTAGTCCAGTGATCGACGACGATGGCTACCGCCCGAATGTGGGTATCGTGATCTGTAACCGGCAGGGGCAGGTAATGTGGGCCAGACGTTTTGGCCAGCACTCCTGGCAGTTTCCCCAGGGGGGAATTAACCCTGGCGAGTCCGCGGAACAGGCGATGTATCGGGAACTGTTCGAAGAGGTGGGGCTGCAACGTAAAGACGTGCGGCTGCTTGCCTCTACCCGTAACTGGTTACGTTACAAGTTACCGAAACGTTTGGTGCGTTGGGATACAAAGCCGGTTTGTATCGGCCAGAAGCAAAAATGGTTTCTTCTGCAACTGATTAGCAATGACAGCGACATCAATATGCAAACCAGCAGCACGCCGGAGTTCGATGGCTGGCGGTGGGTAAGCTATTGGTATCCGGTGCGCCAGGTGGTCTCATTCAAGCGCGATGTCTATCGCCGCGTGATGAAAGAGTTCTCGGGCGTTGTAATGCCCTTACAGGATGCGGCGCCGCAGCGTAACGCTTCCTCTGGATGGCGAAGAAAAAGAGGTTAAGCCACTCCCCGTATGCTCACTCAGTTACGAGAGATTGTCGAAAAGGTTGCCAGCGCCCCGCGCCTGAACGAGGCGCTGGAAATACTGGTGAATGACATCTGCCAGGCTATGAATACCGAGGTCTGCTCGGTTTACCTCGCCGATCGCGATCGCCACTGCTTTTACCTGATGGCAACGCGCGGGCTGAAAAAGCCGCGCGGCCGGATAGTCACCCTGGCCTTTGATGAAGGCATTGTGGGGCTGGTGGGCAGGCTGGCGGAACCCATAAACCTGGCCGATGCCCCAAAGCACCCGAGCTTTAAATATGTGCCAGGTGTTAAGGAGGAGCGTTTCCGCGCCTTCCTTGGGGTGCCGATTATTCAGCGCCGCCAGTTACTGGGGGTGCTGGTGGTGCAGCAGCGCGAGCTGCGCCAGTTCAACGAGACCGAGGAGTCCTTCCTGGTCACGCTGGCCACGCAGATGGCCGCCATTCTTTCCCAGTCCCAGCTTACCTCTTTATTTGGCCAGTACCGCCAGGCGCGGATTCGTGCACTGCCCGCGGCTCCCGGCGTGGCGGTCGCAGAAGGGTGGATGGACACCACGCTGCCGCTGATTGAACAGGTTTCGGCGGCCTCTACGCTGGATATCGCCCGGGAGCGGGAACGCCTGGGTGAAGCGCTGGAAGAGGCGGGGGCCGAATTCCGCCGCTACAGCAAACGCTTCAGCGGCGGGGCCCAGAAAGAGACGGCGGCGATCTTCGATCTCTACTCGCACCTGCTTTCCGATCCACGTCTGCGTCGCGAACTGTATGAAGAGGTGGATAAAGGCTCGGTGGCTGAATGGGCGGTTAAAACAGTCATTGAAAAGTTCGTCGAGCAGTTCTCCGCCCTGAGCGAAGGTTACCTGAAGGAGCGCGCGGGCGATCTGCGTACCCTGGGCCAGCGGCTACTATTCTTCCTGGACGATACTATTCAGGGGCCCAACACCTGGCCTGAACGCTTTGTGCTGGTAGCGGACGAGCTTTCGGCCACCACCCTGGCGGAGCTACCCCAGGATCGTCTGGCCGGCGTAGTGGTGCGCGACGGGGCATCGAACTCCCACGCCGCTATTATGGTACGCGCCCTGGGGATCCCCACGGTGATGGGCGCTGATATCCAGCCAACTTTCCTGCACGAACGCATGCTGATCGTCGACGGCTATCGCGGTGAAGTGCTGGTGGATCCAGAACCGGTACTGATTGCCGAATACCAGCGTCTGATAAGCGAAGAGAACGAACTGAGCCGTCGGGCGGAAGATGGCGTAGAGCAGCCAGCCTGTCTTGCCAGCGGCGAACGGGTGCATGTCATGCTTAACGCCGGGCTTAGCCCTGAACATGAACAGAAGCTTGGCGCCTGGATTGATGGTATTGGCCTGTACCGCACCGAAATCCCCTTTATGTTGCAGAGCGGCTTTCCTTCGGAAGAGGAGCAGGTAGCCCAGTATCAGGGCATGTTGCAGATGTTCCACGATAAGCCGGTGACGCTGCGAACCCTGGATGTCGGGGCGGATAAACAGCTGCCCTATATGCCCATCAGCGAAGAGAACCCTTGCCTGGGATGGCGCGGTATTCGTATTACCCTGGATCAGCCAGAGATCTTCCTGATCCAGGTGCGTGCCATGCTACGTGCCAATGCCGCCACCGCCAACCTCAGCATCCTGCTGCCGATGGTCTCCAGCCTGGACGAGATCGACGAGGCGCGCAGGCTTATCGATCGCGCTGGTCGGGAGGTGGAAGAGACGCTGGGCTATGCACTGCCGGCGCTGCGTATTGGAGTGATGATCGAGGTCCCCTCAATGCTCTATCTGCTGCCGCAGCTGGTGGGGCGCGTCGATTTTATCTCGGTCGGGACTAACGATCTGACCCAGTATCTGCTGGCGGTGGACAGGAACAACACCCGGGTGGCTTCGCTGTATGACAGCCTGCATCCGGCAATGTTGCGCGCCATGGCCCAGATAGCCCGGGAAGCGCTAGCGGTTGGTATCGAGCCCGGGGTGTGTGGAGAAATGGCAGGCGATCCGATGTGTGTGGCGCTGCTGGTCGGCATGGGTTACCGCTCGCTGTCGATGAATGGGCGTTCCGTCGCCAGGGTGAAATACCTGCTGAAACGTATCGATCTGGAAGAGGCGCAGAATCTGGTGCAGCGCAGTCTGGAGGCCCAGTTAACGACAGAGGTGCGCCATCAGGTGGCGTCTTTTATGGAGCGACGCGGTCTGGGCGGTCTGATTCGCGGCGGACGCTGATTCCATTACGTTTCTTTTACATCTTCATGACCGCACCGCCCGCGGCCTTTGTGGTATGATTCGCGGCTTTGGGAGCGCGCCTGAACGGCGCGCGGCTAATTTTCCCGCCCCTTCCACACCGGCGGGACAACAATGCTTTGTGGTGACCGATGAATAGTGGCTATCTGCGTTTCCCCGACTTCGATCCGGTAATTTTCTCCGTGGGACCGGTTTCGCTCCACTGGTATGGTCTGATGTACCTGGTGGGTTTTGTTTTCGCTATGTGGCTTGCGGTTCGCCGCGCCAAACGTCCGAACAGCGGTTGGACCCAGAACGAGGTTGAAAACCTGCTGTATGCCGGCTTTGTCGGCGTGTTCCTCGGCGGCCGCATCGGCTATGTGTTGTTTTATAACCTGCCGCTGTTCCTTGAGGATCCGCTCTATCTGTTCCGGGTATGGGATGGCGGGATGTCGTTCCACGGTGGCCTGATTGGCGTCATCTGCGTGATGCTTATCTTCGCCCATCGCACCAAACGCACCTTTTTCCAGGTCTCTGATTTTATTGCGCCGCTGATCCCCTTCGGTCTGGGCGCCGGTCGCCTTGGTAACTTCATTAACGGTGAACTCTGGGGCCGCGTCGATCCCAACTTCCGCTTCGCCATGCTGTTTCCCGGCTCGCGTTCAGAAGATATCGGCCTGCTGGCGAGCCATCCGGAATGGCAGCAGCTGTTTAATACCTATGGCGTACTGCCGCGCCACGCTTCCCAGCTCTACGAAATGGCGCTGGAAGGGATTGTGCTGTTCATCATCCTGAACCTGTTTATTCGCAAACCGCGCCCCACCGGCTCCGTTTCCGGGCTGTTCCTGATCGGCTACGGTGCGTTCCGCATTATTGTGGAATTTTTCCGCCAGCCGGACGCGCAGTTCACCGGCGCCTGGGTGCAGTACATCAGCATGGGGCAGATTCTCTCTATCCCGATGATCGTGGCCGGTATTGCGATGATGGTCTGGGCGTATCGCCGCCCGCAGAAGCAGATTTCGTGAGGATGTATGAAACAGTATCTTGATTTAATGAAAAAAGTGCTGGAAGAGGGCACGCCGAAGGACGATCGAACCGGTACGGGAACGCTCTCTATCTTTGGTCACCAGATGCGCTTTGATCTCCAGCAAGGGTTTCCGCTGGTGACCACCAAGCGCTGTCACCTGCGCTCTATCATCCACGAACTGCTCTGGTTCCTGAATGGCGACACCAACGTTGGCTATCTGCGTGACAACAAGGTCACTATCTGGGACGAATGGGCCGATGAAAACGGCGACCTGGGGCCGGTATACGGCAAGCAGTGGCGCGCCTGGGGAGCGCCGAACGGCCAGACCATCGACCAGATCTCCCGGGTTATGGAACAGCTGAAAAGCGATCCTGATTCTCGGCGTATCATCGTTTCCGCCTGGAACGTGGGGGAGCTGGACCAGATGGCGCTGGCGCCGTGTCACGCCTTCTTCCAGTTCTATGTGGCGGACGGGCGTCTCTCCTGCCAGCTCTACCAGCGCTCCTGCGATATTTTCCTGGGACTGCCGTTTAATATCGCCAGCTATGCGCTGCTGGTGCATATGATGGCGCAGCAGTGCGACCTGGAAGTGGGCGACTTCGTCTGGACCGGCGGCGACACCCATCTGTACAGCAATCATCTGGAGCAGACCCGCCTGCAGCTGACCCGCGAACCGCGGCCGCTGCCGAAACTGGTCATCAAACGTAAGCCTGATTCGCTGTTTGACTACCGTTTCGAGGACTTCGAGATCGAAGGTTACGATCCCCATCCTGCCATTAAGGCGCCTGTCGCCATCTGATTTTCGGATAGAAAGCCAGTCGCAATAACGCCAGCCGGTGATTCCCCCGGCTGGCGTTTTTTTATGGGCACATTTTGCGAGTCAGCTTCGTAGATGGCTGCAAGCTGGTGTATCTGCGCATCTTTGTTCCGGGCTGTCTCGCAGCGTCACATTCCCGCACTGGCGCTTTTCTCCGCCGTTGGCAGACTGGCGCTATGAACAGAAAGTCAATGGGATTTACGCTGCCTGAACTGTTGGTGGTCATTGCGCTGACCCTGGTGCTGAGCGGTATGGCTACGTATAGCGGGTATAGCTGGCAGCAGCGTCAGCGTCTGTGGCATAGCGCTCAGTTGCTGAGGGCCTGGCTACAACTGGTGCGTGACGATGCCGGTGCCTTTAACCGTGAGCGAAAGCTACAGGTGCTGCGTAACGGCGAGCGCTGGTGTCTGGTCAGCGAACCGACGCTGCATTGCGGGGGAGGGCGGTTTAGCTTTTCGGTACCCTGGGAGGATGTCCGGCTGACCTCGATAACCGGTGAACCGGGTTTTTTTGGCCTGCGTAATACCGCCCGGCCGGGGCACCTGACCCTGGAAAATGGAGCGGGGAGCTGGCAGGTGGTGGTATCGGTATGGGGGCGCATCAGGCTGTGCAGGCCAGAGGAGGATAAATGTCGGTGATGCCACGAGGTTTTACCTTACCGGAGCTTCTGATCGCCATGGCGCTGGCCAGCCTGATTGGGTTGGGCGTGGCCCGGGTGTTGCCCGGGCTCTACCTGGCGACGCTGAATGAAGTGCAGCGCCAGTGGCAGCAGGAGGATCTCTGGCGGCTGGCGTTTACCCTGGGCAAGGCTATCCAGCGGGCGGGATACTGTCAGCGTCAGTGCTCGGGGCCTGGGTTATGGCTGGCAGAGCAGGGGCGTTGTCTGCGGGTACAGTGGCAGGGTAGCGACGTTCAGGGATTCCGCCTGCGGAATGATTCCCTGGAAACCTTGAGTGGCGCTGCCGACTGCGCCGGAAGTCACTGGGAAAAAATGACGGAACCCGGCCGACTGAAGATTGTAGATTTTCAGGTACGCCGGGTGGTGCGCTCTGAGCTGGCGCCGCTGTGGGTGGTGGAAATTACCGGCCAGGCTGCCGGTCCAGGGGAGCCGTTTGTCGCCCGCTATGCCGTCAGCGGGTTTAACCTGTGAACCGGAGGCGGCGCCAGCGTGGTTCGGCGCTGCTTATGGTGCTGATGACCCTGGCGTTAGGCACGTTGCTGCTGCGGGGGCTGGGGTTACATCATCGGCTGCGCCAGCCCATTCTGGCGCTGGAAATTCAGCGCATTCAGATGAGCAGCAGGGCGCATTCGGCGCTGGCATGGGGAATGCGGCAAACCTGGGCGCCGACCCCCACGTGGCAGTGCCGGGAGGCACCGGACCAGGGGAGGGCTTGCCTGCGTACCACTGCCAGCGATGAAGTCGTTCTGATGGGCCTGGATAGTACAGAAACGATGCGCTACTGGCAGTGGGGCACGATAACGGCGGAGCGGATACGGGCGCAGCCCCGGGGCTGGAGCGACTTCTGTCCGCTGGCAGATGGGGGGTGTGAGCTGCCATGACGCGAAGAAATTCCGGCTTTAGTCTGGTGGAAACGCTGGTGGCGCTGGTGCTGTTTAGCCTGGCGTTAAGTGGTCTGCTGGGCTGGCAGCGCTCGCTGATGCTGGGTCTGCGCGAGCAGCACCAGATGCTGCTACGCTGGCGCGAAGCTGAACGCCTGCTCGAGGTTCAGGCGCCAGCATCCACCGTTCCTGGCGTTATAAGAGGCGAGACAATAAAAGAGGGATGTGTCAGCATCTGGGTTATGATTAGCGGCGCTACGGGCGGCAATACGCGGCTTTCACGCCTTCACTGCCCGGGTTTTAATACCGGTTCTGCCCTGAATTCCCCCTCTCCCCTTAGGGGAGAGGGGTGAGGGACATTTTGAAGTTGTGCAGGAGTCTTTATGCTACGGGTCTACCACTCTAACCGGCTGGATGTGCTGGAAGAGATCATGGAGTTTATTGTGGAGCGCCAGCCGCTGGCGGATCCCTTTGAGTCCGAGGTGGTACTGGTGCAGAGCGTCGGTATGGCCCAGTGGCTGCAAATGACTCTTGCCGAACGCTTTGGTATTGCCGCCAATATCAACTTTCCGCTGCCTTCCAGCTTTATCTGGCAGATGTTTGTGCAGGTGCTGCCCGGCATTCCTGAGGAGAGCGCCTTCAGTAAAAGCGCCATGAGCTGGAAGCTGATGAGCCTGCTGCCATCACTGCTTGAGCAGCCGGAATTTGAAGCTCTGCGCCACTATCTGGCTGAGGATAATGACCGCCGTAAGCTGTTCCAGTTGGCAAGCCGGGTGGCGGATCTGTTTGACCAGTATCTGGTCTATCGCCCGGAGTGGTTGCTGACCTGGGAGCGCGGCGAACAGGTGGAAGGACTGAGCGCCGTTCAGGGGTGGCAGGCGCCGCTGTGGCGCGGGCTGGTAGAACTGACCGCGAAACTGGGTCAGGCGCCCTGGCATCGCGCTAATCTCTATCGCCGCTTTATCCGCACCCTTGAAGAGAGTGACAACTGCCCGCCGGGGTTGCCGTCGCGTATCTTCATCTGTGGCATCTCGGCGCTGCCGCCGGTTTACCTCCAGGCGCTACAGGCGCTGGGGCGCCATATCGACGTCCATCTGCTGTTTACTAACCCCTGTCGCTATTACTGGGGCGATATTAAAGATCCCGCCTTCCTGGCCCGACAGTTGAGCCGTCGCCGCCGGGTTCACGGCAGCCAGCAGAGTCTGCCGCTGTTTCGCGACACGGACCAGGCGGCAGGGCTGTTTAACGAGGATGGCGAACAGATGCTGCCTAACCCGCTGCTCGCCTCCTGGGGCAAGCTGGGGCGTGACTACAGCTTCCTGTTATCGGATCTGGAACAGACGGCGGAGATAGACGCCTTTGCCGACGTGCCGCCAGATACGCTGCTGCACCGGCTACAGGCCGATATGCTGACTCTGGAAAATCACGAGGTCGTGGGGCTGAATGAACAGGAATACGCGCGCAGCGATAATAAACGGCTGCTCGATTCTCAGGATCGCAGCGTTACGGTCCATCTTTGCCATAGCGCCCAGCGGGAAGTCGAGGTGCTGCACGATCGCCTGCTGGCCATGATGGAAGCCGATCCTGCCCTGACGCCCCGCGACATTATCGTGATGGTGGCGGATATCGACAGCTACAGTCCCTTTATCCAGGCGGTATTTGGCAGTGCCAGCGAAGAACGACGGCTGCCTTTCGCCATCTCTGACCGACGGGCCAGAGAGGCACACCCGGCTATTCAGGCCTTCCTGGCATTACTGGCTCTGCCGGATAGTCGCTTTACCTCTGAGGATGTGCTCTCACTGCTGGAGGTGCCCGCGCTGGCTGCCCGCTTTGCTATTGATGAAGAGGGGTTGCGCTACCTGCGCCAGTGGGTCAGCGAATCCGGCGTGCGCTGGGGGATGGACGACGATAACGTCCGGGAATTTGAGCTGCCGGCCACCGGACAGCACACCTGGCGTTTCGGACTCACGCGCATGCTGCTGGGCTATGCCATGTCGAGTAGCGCCGGTGAGTGGCAGTCGCTGCTGCCCTATGATGAATCCAGCGGGCTGATTGCCGGTCTGGTCGGGCACCTGGCGGATCTGCTGGCTCAACTAAGCGAATGGCGCAATCAGCTGGCACAACCCCGGGCGTTGAACGAATGGCTACCGGTCTGCCGGGAAATGCTGAACGCTTTTTTCCAGGCGGATGCCGAGACGGAAGCGGCGCTGGCGCTGATCGAACAGCAGTGGCAGGGGGTGATTAGCCAGGGGATAGAGGCCGACTACCAGGATAGCGTGCCCCTGACGCTGTTGCGCGACGAACTGGCGCGGCGGCTCGATCAGGAGCGTATCAGTCAGCGCTTCCTGGCAGGACCGGTTAACTTCTGTACCCTGATGCCAATGCGCTCCATCCCTTTTAAAGTTGTCTGCTTGCTGGGTATGAACGATGGCGTTTATCCCCGCACGCTTTCACCCCTGGGTTTCGATCTGATGAGCGAAAAACCAGTGCGTGGCGATCGCAGCCGCCGTGACGACGACCGTTATTTGTTTCTGGAAGCGCTACTCTCTGCCCAGCAGCAGCTTTATATCAGCTACATTGGCCGCTCGGTGCAGGATAACAGCGAGCGTTTCCCTTCGGTGCTGGTGGATGAGCTGGTGAACTACATTTCTCACAGTCACTATCTGCCGGGGGATGAAATCTGTAACAGTGACGAAAGCGCTCGTCGGGTGAAAGCGCATATCTGCTGGCAACATCCGCGCACGCCCTTTGATGCCCAAAGCTATCTGCCGGGGGATGAACGTCAGAGTTATGCCCGGGAATGGTTGCCTGCGGCCAGCGAGCGGGGTGAAGCGCACGCCGATTTTATCCAGCCGATTGCCGAACAGCCGCTGACCGCACTTTCCTTCGAACAGCTCCAGCGTTTCTGGCGCCATCCGGTACGGGCTTTCTTTCAGATGCGTCTGAGAGTCAGTTTCGCCGTCGAGGAGACCGAGCTGCCAGATGCTGAACCCTTTACCCTGGATGCCCTGGAGCGTTTTCGGGTTAATCAGCAATTGCTGAATACCCTTGTGCGTCAGGAAGATCCCCAGCGCCTCTACCGCCGTTATCGGGCCGCGGGTGAGCTACCTTACGGCGCCTTTGGCGATATATGGTGGGAAAACCAGTTGGAGGAGATGCAACCGCTGGCACAGCGGGTGGTGGAAGAGCGTCAGCCGGGAGAGAGCCAGGAGATTGATTTGATGCTTGGCGACGTGCATCTGACCGGCTGGCTGCCGGACACTCAGCCGGACGGCCTGCTGCGCTGGCGGCCTTCCCAGCTTCAGGTAGGGCACGGTATGCAGCTCTGGCTGGAGCATCTGGTGTGGTGCTCCAGCTCTGGCTGCGGGGAAAGTCGTCTGTACGGTCGTAATGATAGCCAGTGGCGCTTCCCGGCGCTGGAGCCAGAACAGGCCCGCGAGCTATTGCGTGAACTGGTGGCGGGTTATCAGCAGGGGCTGTCGCAGCCGCTTATTCTGCTGCCTGCCAGCGGCGGTGCCTGGCTGAAAGCCTGTTACGATTCGCATCAGGATATTATTCTGTGGGATGAAGAAACGCAGCGCAAGGCGCGCACCAAACTGCAGCAGGCCTGGGAAGGGAACCAGGTTGTGCAGGGAGAAGGTCAGGATATCTGGCTACAGCGGCTGTGGCGCACGCTGGATAATGCGTACTATGATGCGATAATCGGTGAAGCGCAGCGCTGGCTGCTACCGCTATTTCGCTATCATCGCGATGCGTGATTGTATAAAAATTGCTCACCATGGCGAGTTGCTTTATGATGCGCTCGCCGTAAGGGTATAACAATCATCAAAGCCGGAAGCCGTTCGTGATGATATATCAGGAGGTTAGATAGTGAGGTTCGTGAATGCCTAAATGCAGCACCTGGTTTACCACCTATTTCTTGTTTGTTTTCATTGCCCTGTGGGCACCACTGAGTCAGGCAGACACGGGCTGGCAACCTCTAAAGGAGACTGTCCGTAAAAGCGAGAAAGACCCCCGTCAGTACCAGGCCGTTCGCCTTAATAATGGTATGGAAGTGCTGCTGGTGTCCGATCCCAAAGCGGTGAAGTCGCTGTCAGCGCTGGTAGTGCCGGTAGGGTCGCTTCAGGATCCTGATGAGCATCAGGGGCTGGCTCACTATCTGGAACATATGATCCTGATGGGGTCGAAAAAGTACCCCAGCCCGGACGGTCTTTCCGAATTCCTGAAAATGCACGGCGGCAGCCATAATGCCAGTACCGCGCCTTATCGCACCGCTTTCTACCTGGAGGTGGAAAACGATGCGCTGGCGCCAGCGGTGGACAGGCTGGCGGACGCCATTGCCGAACCGCTGCTTTCACCGGAATATGCCCAGCGTGAACGTAATGCCGTCAATGCCGAGCTGACCCTGGCCCGCTCCCGTGACGGAATGCGTATGGCGCAGGTCAGTGCCGAAACCATTAACCCGGCACACCCGGGCTCCCGCTTTTCCGGCGGTAACCTGGAAACGCTGAGCGATAAACCCGGCAGTAAGCTCCAGGATGCGCTGGTGTCCTTCCGGGATCGCTGGTACTCCGCCAATCTGATGAAGGCGGTCATTTACGGCAATAAGCCGCTGCCGGAACTGGCCTCGATTGCCGCCGAGACTTATGGGCGAGTGGAAAATCGCCACGTTCAGAAGCCGGAAATTGATGTTCCCGTCGTTACCGATGCCCAGAAAGGGTTGATTATTCACTATGTGCCTGCGCTACCGCGTAAACTGCTGCGCGTCGAATTCCGTATCGATAACAACAGCGCGCAGTTCCGCAGCAAAAGCGATGAGCTGATCGGTTATCTGATTGGTAACCGTAGCGCCGACACGCTCTCTGACTGGCTGCAGAAGCAGGGGCTGGCCGAAGGGGTGAATGCCAGCTCCGATCCTATGGTGAGCGGCAACGGCGGGGTATTCGCCATCTCGGTATCGCTGACGGATAAAGGTCTGGCTCAGCGTGACAAAGTCGTAGCGGCTATCTTTAGCTATCTTAAGCTACTGCGGGAAAAGGGGGTGGATAAACGCTACTTCGACGAACTGGCCCACGTGCTGGATCTCGACTTCCGCTATCCCACGCTGACCCGGGATATGGACTACGTAGAGTGGCTGGCGGATACCATGCTGCGGGTACCGATGGCGCACGTGCTGGATGCCTCTAATATCGCCGACCGCTACGACCCTAAGGCTATTAAAGCCCGTCTGGCGATGATGACGCCGCAAAACGCCCGGGTCTGGTATATCAGCCCTGATGAACCGCACAACAAGACGGCCTACTTCGTGAATGCGCCTTACCAGGTCGATAAGATCACGCCGCAGACCCTGAATACATGGCGCGACGAGGGGCAGAAAATCAGTCTGAATCTGCCCGCGCTCAATCCCTACATTCCGGATGACTTCACGCTGATTAAGCCAGAGAAAAAGTACCCACACCCTGAACTGCTGGTGCAGGATCCGGGATTGCGGGTGCTCTATATGCCCAGCGCGAATTTCGCTGATGAACCCCGGGCCGATCTGACGCTGGTGCTGCGTAACCCGCAGGCAATGGACAGCGCCAAAAATCAGGTGCTGTTTGCTCTGAATGATTATCTGGCAGGGCTGGCGCTCGACGAACTGGCAGGCCAGGCGGCAGTGGGCGGTATCTCTTTTTCGACCAACGCCAACAGCGGGCTGATGGTCAACGCCAACGGTTATACCCAGCGTTTGCCTCAGCTACTGAGCGAATTGATGAAGGGCTACTTCAGCTATATCCCGACTCAGGAGCAACTGGAGCAGGCTAAGTCCTGGTACACCCGGATGCTGGATTCCGCCGAGAAGGGCAAAGCCTATGAACAGGCGATTATGCCAGTTCAGATGCTGTCGCAGGTACCTTATTTTCAGCGTGCCGACCGTCGGGCACAACTGCCGGAGATTACCCTGAAGGATGTATTAAGCTATCGCGACAACCTGCGGCGCAACGCGTTACCAGAGCTGCTGGTGCTGGGCAATATGGCGCCTCAGAAGGCTGCTGAGCTTGGGAAGCAGCTGCGCGAGCAATTGGGCACTCAGGGCAGCGAATGGTGTCGCTCCCGGGACGTGCTAGTGGATAAAGCCCGCCGCATACTGATTGAGAAGGCGGGCAGCAGCACTGACTCGGCGCTGGCGGCCCTGTTTGTGCCGACGGGCTACAGTGAAGAGACCAGCGGCGCCATGAGCAGCATGCTGGCGCAGATTATCCAGCCCTGGTTCTATAATCAGTTGCGTACCAATGAGCAACTGGGCTATGCGGTGTTTGCCTTCCCGATGTCGGTGGGGCGTCAGTGGGGCATCGGCTTCCTGCTGCAAAGCAGCGATCGCCAGCCTGCGGCCCTGTGGCAGCGTTACGGCGCTTTCTTCCAGGGGGTGGAGCAGCGACTGCGTAAGATGCCGCCCGCCGAGTTCGCACAGATTAAGCAGGGCGTGATCAACCAGTTTATGCAGGCGCCCCAGACGCTGAATGAAGAGGCGACACGCCTGAGCAAGGACTTTGACCGCGGCAATATGAATTTCGACTCGCGCCGCAAAGTGGTGGACGAAATCCGTAAGCTCACGCCACAACAGCTGGCCGACTTTTACCGCCAGGCGGTGATGGAGCACAGCGGCGTAGCACTGCTGTCGCAGATTGCCGGTTCGCAGGGCAAAGCGGACTACGCCAGTCCTGAAGGCTGGGAGCGTGAATCGGATATCCACAAGTTGCAAAAAACCTTTCCGTTGGTAAGTGATAAACCATGACCGATATCGCCGCGCAGCCCCTTGATCCCCTACGGTTGCCGCTCACGGGTGAGCGGCTGATCGAGGCTTCGGCGGGCACCGGTAAAACCTACACCATTGCGGCGCTCTATCTGCGCCTGTTGCTCGGCCTGGGAGGGGAAGCTGCCTTTCCCAGGCCGCTCGGCGTGGAAGAGCTGCTGGTAGTGACCTTCACCGAAGCGGCCACCGCCGAACTGCGGGGCCGTATTCGCGCCCGTATTCACGACCTGCGTATCGCCTGCGTGCGTGGGGAAAGCGACGATCCCCTGCTAAGCCGTCTGCTGGCGGAGATCCCCGAACCTGCCCGGGCCGCCGATATTTTGCGCTTTGCTGAGCGTCAGATGGATGAAGCCTCGGTTTTTACCATCCACGGTTTCTGCCAGCGCATGCTTAGCCTGAATGCTTTCGAGTCCGGTATGCTGTTTGAACAACAGCTACTGGAAGATGAGAGCGTGCTGCGTCAGCAGGCGTGCGCCGATTTCTGGCGCCGCCACTGCTATCCGCTATCCAGGCCTGTGGCCCAGGCGATTAGCGTGCAGTGGTCCGGCCCGCTGGCGCTGTTGCACGATATCGACAGCTGGCTGCAGGGCGAGGCGCCGCAGTTGAAACGTCCGCCCCAGGAGGATGAGACCCTGGAACAGCGTCATCAGCGCAATCTGGCGCGTATCGACGCGGTAAAAGCGCAGTGGCGGGAAGCGGCCCCCGGGCTGGCGGCGCTTATTGGCGATTCCGGCGTGGATAAGCGCAGTTTCAGCAGCCGTAACCTGCCGCGCTGGCTTGAGGGGGTGGGGGAGTGGGCCGACGAGCCAACCCACGGCTATCAATTGCCGGAAGCGCTGGAAAAATTCAGCCAGCGCTTTCTTGATGAAAAGACCAAAAAGGGCGAGCCGCCGCGTCATCCGCTGTTTAGCGCCATCGAGGCGCTACTGGATGAGCCGCCGGGTCTGCGCGATCTGGTGATTGCCCGGGCGCTGGCGGAGATTCGCCAGACCGTGGCGCGTGAAAAGCAGCGGCGGGGCGAGCTGGGCTTTGACGATATGTTGAGTCGGCTGGATGCCGCCCTGAGCCAGCCGGGGGGAGATGCGCTGGCGGAAGCCATCCGTCGCCGCTTTCCGGTGGCGATGATCGATGAATTTCAGGATACCGACCCCCAGCAGTATCGTATCTTCCGCCGCATCTGGCTTGGGCAGCAGGAAACCGGACTGCTGCTGATAGGCGATCCCAAGCAGGCTATCTATGCCTTTCGCGGCGCGGATATTTTTACCTATATGCGCGCCCGCTCCGAGGTGAGCGCCCACTATACGCTGGACACCAACTGGCGCTCGTCGCCGGGAATGGTCGAAAGCGTCAACCGCCTGTTCGCCCACCAGGAAAACGCCTTTCTGTTTCGTCAGATTCCGTTTCAGCCGGTCAATGCGGCGCCGCCCAATGGGCAAATGCGCTTTACCCTGAATGGCGAGGTGAGCCCGGCCATGTCGGTCTGGCTCCAGCCTGGCGATGGCTGTGGAGTAAGTGATTACCAACAGACAATGGCCCGCCAGTGTGCGATCCAGATTCGCGACTGGCTAACGGCAGGGCAAAATGGTGACGCGCTGCTGTGGCGCGGGGAGCGCTCGCGCCCGGTTGAAGCCCAGGATATTACCGTGCTGGTACGTAGCCGCAACGAGGCGGCTATTGTCCGGGAGGCGCTGGCGGCGCTGAATATTCCTTCGGTCTATCTTTCAAACCGCGACAGCGTGTTCGTCACCCCCGAAGCGCGCGAACTACACTGGCTGTTGCAGGCGGTGCTGGCACCGGGCCAGGAGAGCGCACTGCGCAGCGCCATGGCGACCAGTATCCTGGGGCTGGATGCCGCCGCCATCGATGCCATGAACCAGGACGAACGGGCCTGGGACCGGCTGGTGGAAGAGTTTGATGAATATCGCCAGCTCTGGTTACGACGCGGGGTGATGCCGATGATTCGCGCCATGATGGCTAAGCGCGGGCTGGCGGAAAACCTGCTGGCTTCCCCCGGCGGCGAGCGGCGCCTGACCGATCTGCTGCACCTGAGTGAACTGTTGCAGGAAGCCTCAGCCCGCCTCGACAGCGAACATGCCCTGGTGCGCTGGCTGGCGCAGCATATCGAAGCCCCGGATAACAATGCCGCCAGCCAGCAGCTCCGGCTGGAGAGCGATCGCCATCTGGTGCAGATTGTCACCATCCACAAATCGAAAGGGCTGGAATATTCCCTGGTCTGGCTGCCCTTTATCGCCTCGTTCCGCCCCCAGAAACAGGCGCTGTGGCACGATCGCGACAGCTTCCAGACGCTGCTGGATCTGAGCGACGATAAACAGGGGCTGGAACTGGCGGAAGAGGAGCGGCTGGCGGAGGATCTGCGCCTGCTCTATGTGGCCCTGACCCGCGCCATCTGGCACTGTAGCATCGGTATCGCGCCGCTCTATCTGCGGGGCAGAACGAAGAAAGGCGATTCCGACCTGCACCTTAGCGCTATCGGCTGGTTGATTCAGCGCGCTACTCCCTGCGACGCAGCGGGGCTGCGCCAGGCGCTGGAAAATCTGTGCAGCGACGATATTCAGCTTCGGGAGCTGGCGATGGACGATGAACGGCCATGGCAGCCGAACGCCCCCGCTGCGCGCGAACTGGCGGCAAGAGAGGCCACTCGTGCCAGGCGTGAACCCTGGCGGGTGACCAGCTATTCCGGGCTGACCCGCCACGGCGGCGGCATCGCTCAGGATCTGATGCCGCGCCTGGATGTGGATGCTTCAGGCAGCGCGGAACAGAGCAGTGAGCCATTACTTACTCCCCATCACTTCCCGCGAGGCGCTTCGCCGGGAACCTTCCTGCATGGCCTGTTCGAACAGCTGGATTTTACCCAACCGGTGGATCCGGACTGGCTTGGTGAGCAGTTACAGCTCGGCGGCTACGACGAAGCGTGGCAGCCGGTACTGGCTCCGTGGCTGGAACAGATTCTGGCCGTGCCGCTCGGTGATGACGGCGTCAGTCTGAATCAGCTTTCTGCCCGTGAGCGTCAGGTGGAGCTGGAATTTTACCTGCCGATTAGCGCGGCTCTGACGCCTGATAAGCTGGATGCGCTGGCCCACCGCTACGATCCGCTGTCGGCGCGCTGCCCGGAACTGCAGTTCCAGCAGATTCGCGGCATGCTGAAGGGGTTTATCGACCTGGTATTCCGCTGGCGTGGGCGCTATTACCTGCTGGACTATAAATCGAACTGGCTGGGGGAAGGCAGCGAAGCTTATACCCGCGAGGCGATGGAAAAGGCAATGTGCGAACACCGCTACGATCTGCAATATCAGCTCTACAGCCTGGCGTTGCACCGTTATCTGCGCCATCGGCTGGCGGATTATGATTATGAACGTCATTTTGGCGGCGTCATCTATCTGTTTCTGCGCGGCGTTGAGCCGGGCAATTCACAGCAGGGCATCTTCACTACCCGGCCTGATCCGGCGCTGGTGGCGGGGCTGGATGCGCTCTTTTCCGGGCAGGAGGCATCATGACGTTGCAGGAACTGTTCGGGCAGGCGGTGGAGCTGAAGCTACTGCGCCCGCTGGATGCCCGTTTCGCACTGACTCTGGTGGGGGATGACGCGGCGGCAACGCTGGCGGCGGCGCTGCTGAGCCGCGACGCAGGGGAAGGGCATGTCTGTTTGCCGCTTTCCCGGCTGCGGCCAGAGCTCAGCTTTGAGGCGCGCCATGAGTCACTGGCGCAGGCGCTGTTTACTGCGGCAGGTCATCCTGACGACTGGCGTCAGGCGCTGCTGGCCTCTGCCGCAGTCAGTGAAGACGATGCGGCAACGCCCCTGAAACTGGTAGGCGATCGCCTCTATCTGAACCGAATGTGGCAGGACGAGCAGTCGGTGGCGCGCTTTTTTCATGACGGAAACCGGGTGGTCTCCCAGGATGCGTCACAGTTGCGCGCGGTGCTGGACTCCCTGTTTGGCAGCGCTACTCAGGAGACCGACTGGCAGAAAGTGGCCGCGGCAGTGGCGCTCACCCGCCGGGTTTCGGTGATTTCCGGCGGTCCTGGCACCGGTAAGACCACCACGGTGGCAAAACTGCTGGCGGCGCTGATACGGCTGGAAGAGGCTAAAAGGCCGCGTATCCGGCTGGCGGCGCCAACCGGTAAAGCGGCGGCGCGTCTGACCGAATCGCTGGGCAATGCCCTGCGTCAGTTGGCGCTAACACCAGAGCAGCAGGCGCTGTTGCCTGAAGAGGCAGGTACTCTGCACCGGCTGCTGGGCGCTCAGCCTGGCAGTCAGCGGTTACGCTACCATGCCGATAACCCGCTGCATCTGGACGTGCTGGTAGTGGATGAAGCATCAATGGTGGATCTGCCGATGATGGCGCGGCTGGTGGCGGCTCTGCCGCATCATGCCCGGGTCATCTTCCTGGGCGATCGCGACCAGCTGGCTTCGGTGGAAGCCGGGGCTGTGCTGGGCGATATCTGCCATTTTATCGGCGATGGCTATAGCGCCGAGCGGGCCCGGGAGCTGACGCAACTGACCGGCTGTCCGGTACCGGGTAGCGAGAAATCGGGTGCTGAGGCGTTGCGCGACAGTCTGTGCCTGCTGCGTAAAAGTTACCGCTTCGGCCATGATTCCGGTATTGGACGTCTGGCCGCTGCGGTTAACCGTAGCGACAAAGCGGCGGCGCGTGGCGTACTGGGCGAAGGCTTTGAGGATGTCAGGTTCTGGCCGCTAGGCAACCTGGATGAATATGCCCGGATGCTGGCGGGCGCCCGGGAGGGCTATGCCCGTTATCTGTCGCTGTTACGCAATGCCGACGCTGCGCCGGAAGCGCTGATTGGGGCGTTTAGCGAATACCGGCTATTGTGCGCCCTGCGCGAAGGGCCGTTTGGCGTGCGCGGTCTGAACGAACGGCTGGAGCAGGTTCTGATGCGGCGCGGTGCGCTGGCGCGCCCGCAGAGTGGCTCCCGCTGGTATCACGGGCGACCGGTGATGATTTCCCGCAACGACAGCGCACTGGAGCTGTTTAACGGCGATATCGGTATTGCCCTTGAGGGCGACGAGGGGATTCGGGTCTGGTTTCCCATGCCGGACGGCAGCGTGAAATCGGTGCAGCCCAGCCGTCTACCGGCCCATGAAACCGCATGGGCAATGACGGTACATAAATCCCAGGGTTCGGAGTTCGATCACGCGGCGCTGGTGCTGCCATCGCGCTTTGTGGCGCTGGTGACCCGGGAACTGGTCTACACCGCCATTACCCGGGCGAAGCGGCGGTTGACTATCTGGGGACGAGATAGCGTGCTGGAGCAGGCCATTATCACCGGTACTGAACGGCGTAGCGGCCTGCCCGCGCTCTTTACTGATTAAGCTCCACCATTAACACTTTGGAGCGGCGCTGGTAGTTGTACATCTGCTTTTTGCTTTCCGGCAGTAGTTCGACATCCACCGGAATAAAGCCGCGCTCCTGGAACCAGTGGATGCTGTGGGTGGTCAGCACGAACAGCCGGTTCAGCCCCATCTGACGCGCCTGGGTGGCGATGCGCTTGAGCAGCTCTTCGCCCCGTGATGAGCTACGGTAGTCCGGGTGAACCGCCACGCAGGCCATTTCGCCAATCTGCTCTTCCGGGAACGGATAGAGGGCGGCGCAGGCGATGGTCAGGTTATCGCGCTGGACGATGGTGAATTTGTCGATCTCCATCTCCAGCTGTTCACGGGAGCGGCGCACCAGGATGCCCTGCTGCTCCAGCGGGCGAATCAGCTCCAGAATACCGCCGATATCGTTAATAGTGGCGCGCCTTACCTGCTCGGCGCTTTCCATCACAATCTGGGTGCCGATACCATCCCGTGAGAATAGCTCCTGCAACAGCGCCCCGTCTTCGCGATAGCTCATCAGGTGACAGCGCCGTACCCCGCTACGGCAGGCCTTCAGGGCGCCGCGCAGAAAACGGACGGTGCCGGAGTGATAATCGCCTTTGGCTTCCATCTCTTCGACCCGCTGTTGGGCCTCGGCCGGAAACAGCTCCGACAGAATGCCGCCTTCACCGTTGTTGACTCCCTGGGAAGAGCAGAAACCGATCATTTTTTCGGCCTTCAGCTTTACCGCTACCTGGGTGGCGATCTCTTCTGAGGTCAGGTTAAAGCTTTCGCCAGTGACGGAGACGGCGACCGGCCCCATCACCACGATGGCGCCGCTATCGAGCTGACGGTGGATGCTCTCGGCGTCGATACGACGAATGCGCCCGCTGTGGCAATAATCCACGCCGTCGTCTACGCCCAGCGGCTGTGCGGTAATAAAGTTACCGCTGACCACGTTAATATGCGCGCCCTGGAGCGGCGTATTGTTAAGGCTCATCGACAGCCGGGCGGTGATCTCCAGTTGCAGCAGGCCCGCCGCCTGTTTAACCAGTTCCAGCGCTTTGGCGTCCGTCACCCGGGTGTGCTTGTGGTAGACCGGCTCACAGTGGTGGGCGGCCAGGTTGGCGTCTATCTGCGGGCGGGCGCCATAGACCACCACCAGGCGAATTCCCAGGCTATGTAACAGACCTATGTCATTAACAATACTGGAAAAATTCTCGTGCTCGATGGCTTCTCCACCCAGCATAATGACAAACGTTTTCCCGCGATGGGCGTTGATCCAGGGGACGGAATGCCGAAAACCCTGAACCAGTTCTGTCTTGCGCTCCTTTACCACGGCACGATCCTCAGTGAATTATTATTCGTAATAAGTGTATTTTTATTCTTTTATTGAGGTGGGCGCAAGGGGAAATTTAGCGCTTTTTGCCCAACGGCGGTACGGATTTTCTTGATTGTTACCGTATGTTTACCCTTTTATAGATGACACCCGGTGACGGTTTCGCTAGAGTTTCGGGTTCGGATTTTTGTACTATCGCACCAGATTTCTGTTCATTGTTTTGGCCTGGGAGAATCATGTCGGGAGAGAGTCCAATCAGTCGTCGCCGGTTACTTCAGGGGGCAGGGGCGATGTGGTTGCTCAGCGTGAGTCCGCTGGGTTTTGCAGCGACCAGTCAGGTCATCGCGGTTCGCGTATGGCCAGCGTCTACTTATACCCGCGTCACCATTGAGTCCAACCGCGAGTTAAAATACCGCCAGTTCGCGCTAAGTAATCCTGAGCGCGTGGTGGTGGATATCGAAGGCGTTCACCTTAACTCGGTACTGAAAAAACTGGGTAACCTGGTTCGCCCGGACGATCCCTATATTAAGTCGGCGCGGGTAGGGCAGTTCGACCCGCAAACCGTGCGGCTGGTGTTTGAGCTTAAGCAGGACGTGGCGCCGCATATGTTTGCGCTGGCGCCGGTGGCGGAGTTTAAAGAGCGTCTCGTGATGGACCTCTATCCGGCGAAGGGCGATACCGAACAGGATCCGCTTCTGGCGCTGCTCGAAGACTACAACAAGGGCGACCTGGACAAAGCGGCGCCGGATCAGGGGCCTTCACCTGGCAGGGCGGGGCACGATCGCCCGATAGTGATTATGATCGATCCTGGCCACGGCGGGGAGGATCCCGGAGCGACCGGTAAGCATCGTACTCATGAAAAGGATGTGGTGCTCCAGATTGGGCGTCGGTTGAATAAGCTGATTGCCAAAGAGCCGAATATGAAAGCCTATATGACCCGTAACGAGGATGTCTTTATTCCGCTACGGGTTCGTGTGGCTAAGGCCCGAAAACAGCGAGCCGATTTGTTCGTTTCCATCCACGCCGATGCTTTTAACGATCGCTCAGCCCACGGTTCATCGGTCTATGCGCTTTCGACCAAAGGCGCCACCAGCACTGCCGCTAAATATCTGGCTCAGACTCAGAACGCCGCCGATCTGGTGGGCGGGGTGAGTAAGAGCGGTGACCGCTATCTGGATCACACTATGTTCGATATGGTGCAGTCGCTGACCATCACCGATAGCCTGAAATTTGGTAAGGAAGTATTAACCCGACTGGGCAACGTTAACCGTTTGCATAAAGGGCGGGTTGAGCAGGCGGGCTTTGCGGTACTGAAAGCGCCGGATATTCCGTCTATTCTGGTGGAAACGGCTTTTATTAGTAACGTTCAGGAAGAGCGTAAGCTGCGAACTGCTGCATTCCAACAGAAGGTGGCGGAGTCGATCCTGGCGGGGATTAAAGCCTACTTTGCCGATGATGCGCGTATGGCGCGGCGTGGCTGAGAGAAAATCAGATGAAGAAACCGGCCGGGTGCCGGTTTTTTTGTTTCTGATGCTGGAATAAGGGAATTTACGGTTTTCTAGCGGCAGAAACAAAAAAACACCCGAAAGGGTGCCTTAATGATTGGTTGCGGGGGCCGGATTTGAACCGACGACCTTCGGGTTATGAGCCCGACGAGCTACCAGGCTGCTCCACCCCGCGTCCGTCTTTACTACTTACACTGTTGCGCCACTGGCGACTTGAATTGGTTGCGGGGGCCGGATTTGAACCGACGACCTTCGGGTTATGAGCCCGACGAGCTACCAGGCTGCTCCACCCCGCGTCCGATGGGTGCGCAATATACTCCCCTGAGATTTTGATGCAACCCTTTTTTAAATAAATCGTGGAATTAGCCGGTGACCGTTGAAATAACCCCCGATAAGCGCGTTTTTTAATCATTTTACATTTTGAGGCCCCTGGCGCGTTTCAATAGCCCGGAGCCTTTGGTATCTTGCTCTGCGGGCATGCGGCATAACTGATATAGAAGAGAAGATGAATGAAAGGACGTTGGGCCAATAAGATTTTGACGGGGGCTATGCTGGTGTTGCTGGCCGCCTGTTCCTCTAAACCGACCGATCGCGGTCAGCAATATAGCGATGGTAAATTTACCCAGCCGTTCTCGCTGGTGAATCAGCCGGATGCCATCGGCGTACCGATTAACGCTGGCGATTTTGCCCGTCAGATAGGGGAGATCCGCAATGCATCGCCGCGCCTGTTTGGCAGCCAGAGCGATGTTTACGGCGCCGTTGAGCAGTGGCTGCGTGCCGGTGGCGATACCCGCACCCTGAGCCAGTACGGTATCGACGCCTGGCAGATGCAGGGGGCGGACAGCTACGGCAACGTGCAGTTTACCGGGTACTACACGCCGGTCGTTGAGGCTCGCCGCACCCGTCAGGGTGAGTTCAAATATCCTATCTACCGGATGCCGCCGAAAAATGGCCGCCTGCCTTCCCGTGCGGCGATCTACAGCGGCGCGCTGAGCGACAGCTATGTTCTGGCGTGGAGCAATTCGCTGATCGATAACTTTATTATGGATGTCCAGGGTAGCGGCTATATCGACTTTGGCGATGGCAGTCCGCTGACCTTCTTTGGCTATGCCGGTAAAAACGGCCATGCCTATCGCAGTATCGGCAAGGTGCTGATCGATCGCGGTGAAGTGAAGCGTGAAGATATGTCGATGCAGGCCATCCGCCACTGGGCCGAAACCCACAGTGAGGCGGAAGTGCGCGAGCTGCTGGAGCAGAATCCTTCGTTCGTCTTCTTTAAGCCCGAAACCTTTGCCCCAGTGAAAGGCGCTGCCGCGGTGCCGCTCATTGGCCGCGCCTCTGTGGCTTCGGATCGCAGCATTGTGCCTACCGGCACCACCCTGCTGATGGAAGTGCCGCTGCTTGACGATAACGGCAAGTTTACCGGCCAGTATGAGATGCGCGTGATGGTGGCGCTGGATGTGGGCGGTGCCATTAAAGGCCAGCACTTCGATATCTATCAGGGCATTGGCCCGGACGCCGGACACCGTGCGGGATGGTATAATCACTATGGTCGCGTCTGGGTACTGAAATCGGCGCCGGGTGCCGGGCACACCCTGTTTAACGGCTAGTTTATTCAGTGAGTTCCCTCTCCCCTTTGGGGAGGGGGCAGGGTGAGGGGCAAATCCCGCTTCTCACCCTCTTCTATTTCTGAGGTTTCAATATCATGACAACAGTAGTTACCGACGCCTGGCAACAGCGCTTTGGCGGCACGGCGCGTCTGTACGGGCGCGATGCCCTGACGCTTTTCGCTAACGCGCACGTCTGCGTGGTGGGGATTGGCGGCGTTGGAAGCTGGGCGGCGGAAGCGCTGGCGCGTACCGGCATTGGCGCCATTACGCTTATCGATATGGATGATGTCTGCGTGACCAACACCAATCGCCAGATTCACGCGCTGCTCGACACCGTGGGGCAGGCGAAAGGCGAGGTGATGGCGGAGCGCATTCGCGCCATTAATCCCGAATGCCGGGTCACGGTGGTGGATGATTTCGTGACGCCAGATAATGTGGTACAGCTGCTGGATCAGGGATTCAGCTATGTGATTGACGCAATCGACAGCATCAGGCCGAAGGCGGCATTAATTGCCTGGTGTCGACGTAATAAGGTGCCGCTGGTCACTACCGGCGGTGCGGGCGGGCAGATCGATCCCACGCAGATTCAGGTGGCCGACCTGGCAAAGACCATTCAGGATCCGCTGGCGGCTAAGCTGCGGGAACGTCTGAAGCATGATTTCGGCGTGGTGAAGAACAGTAAAGGCAAGCTGGGGGTGGATTGCGTTTTTTCCACTGAAGCGCTGGTCTATCCCCAGCCCGACGGCTCGGTGTGCGCCGCGAAAAGCTCTGCTGAGGGGCCGAAGCGAATGGATTGCGCTTCCGGCTTCGGTGCGGCGACCATGGTCACCGCCAGCTTTGGCTTTGTGGCGGTGTCCCATGCGCTTAAGAAGATGATGGCGAAGGCGGCGCGCCAGCGCGGCTGATTCTGATTTTATATATCGACGGTCAGCGCAAGGCTTTGGATAGGAAGCCTCTGGCCTCTCCAGGGCAGGAGCGCCATGGAGGGCAGCTCTTGCCCCGTGAATTCACGCAGGAGCTACAGGTATTGATTACCCCATGCGTTCGCTCGCAAGGTTGTAAACACCACTACGTTCACGTTTACCTACTGCGACAACAACAATAATTAATTTATTGTCCATCACCTGATAAACCAGACGAAAACCAGAAGCGTGAAGTTTTATTTTGTAGCAATCTTTAATCCCATGCAGTTTTGCAGATGGTATATGTGGATTTTCACAGCACTTCTTCAATTTTTTAGCAAACTGCTGTTGAAGGGTTTTATCCAGTTTTTGCCATTCTTTCAGTGCGTCTTCTCTGAATTTGACCCTGTAAGTCATAAGTAGCTATCCAGATCCACATCGAGTAGTTGCTGGTTGCTACGTTTTTCTACCAGTTTTACCAGTTCCTGGTCATCAAGCGCATCGAGCATCTTCTCATACAGCTCTGCCGGTACACAGTAAAATGCAGGCTGGTTACGGTTCAGGATTGCGACCGGTAAACCCTCTCCGGCACTCACTGTTGCCATTGGATTTTTTTTGAGTTCGCTGACGCTGGCGCTTGTGTCGCTCAGAATGATATTAGGCATAGGCCACCTTTTCGAGACTGTTTAACCAGTCTTAAATCTACGCTGTACGTGACCAGTTAACAAGTCTCATTGAAATGTGTGCTGATAAGGCTTCAGGAGCGATCTTCCCGGGCGGCCTGCTGCACGGCCAGCGCCAGCGCCGCCAGCCCCTGACTGCGCGAGGCGCTCAACTGGGCGCTGAGCCCCAGCTCATCGAATAGCGCCAGGGGATCCTCCTGACGCAGCGCTGCGGCCGTTTTCCCCTCAATGGCAGTGAGCATCACCGCCAGCAGGCCGCGAACGATCCGCCCTTCGCTATCGCCATAAAAGTGCAACCGGCCATCCGCCAGCCGGCGGTGGCCAAGCCATACGCGGTTTTCGCAACCGGCGATCTCAATCTCCGGGCTCTTCAGCGTTTCCGGCAGGGCGGGAAGCTGTTTGCCCAGCAGGATCAACTGGCGGTACTTCTCTTCCCACTGGCGCAGCGGCCCGAAGGTCTGGCGCAGACTGTCTGCGGTGATCACGGTGCCAAAAGGGTGGACGACTAATTCCGGGCTTGTCATCGTTTCAGTCTCCCAGTATTTCCAGAGCCCGGTCGACGGCGTCGATAAGCTTATCGACATCTTCCCGGGTGTTATAGGGGGCAAAGGAGGCCCGCAGGGTGCCGTTGACGCCCAGCGCCGCCAGCAGCGGTTGGGCGCAGTGCTGACCGGCCCGCAACGCGATGCCCGACTGCGCCAGCAGCGTGACCATATCGGCATGGTGAATGCCCGCGAAGTCGAAGGCCAGCAGGCTGGAGTCCTGGAGTCGGAAGCTGCGAAAGCCAGGGCGTCGGGCCAGCGCTTCCTCGGCCAGGGTCGCCAGCCCCTGACAGTAGCGCTCGGCTTCCGCCATATCCGTTTCACTCAGCCACGCCAGGGCGGCGCTGAGCCCCGTGACGCCCGCGATATTTGGGGTACCCGCCTCGAAGCGGTGCGGGATCGGTTGGGGCGTGAAACCGTCGAAGCTCACTTTCTCCACCATTTTGCCGCCGCCGAGCCAGGGGGGCATGGCTTCCAGTAACTCCTCACGCCCGTACAGTACGCCGATGCCGGTCGGTCCGTAGAGCTTATGACCAGAAAAGGCGTAGAAGTCGATGTTGAGCTCGTGTACGTCCGGCGGACAGTGAACAATGCCCTGGGCGCCGTCCACCACGACTACTGCGCCAGCCGCGTGCGCATAACCGATGGCGCGCGCCAGGTCCGGACGGCCGCCGGTAACATTAGACATCTGCCCCAGCGCCAGGATGCGGGTACGTGGCGTTAACAGCGCCGATAGCTGGTCGATATCCGGCAGGCCGACAGCGGTAACGGGAAGTTTAACCACACGGGCGCCGGTCTGTTGGGCCACCATCAGCCAGGGGACCATATTGGCGTGGTGTTCCGCTTCACTGACCAGAATCTCATCGCCGGGTTGCAGGCGAGGGCGGGCGTAGCACTGCGCCACCAGATTAATGGACTCGGTGGCGCCCCGGGTCCAGACAATTTCCCGGTCACTGGCGGCGTGAATCAGCCTTGCTACTGCGCTGCGCGCCGCTTCATAGCGGCTGGTAAGCTGTTGCGCCGCTTGATACTGGCTGCGGTGTACGTTACCGGCGCTCAGGCTGTAAATCTGCTGGCTGGCATCGATAACCGGCTGGGGTTTCAGGGCGGTGGCGGCGCTGTCCAGGTAGACCCCCGCGTCGTTCAGCGCCGGGAACTGCGCGCGAAAGCGGGCAGGATTAAATGCATTCATGGCGATCCTCATACTGATACGTGGATCGTGACGCATTTCGGCGTCGGGAACAACTATTGGATTACTCTGCTTTCTGCTCCATTTATTCGGTATTGGATTAAGCTTAGTAATGACGGATAACTGTTTCTGGCCGTTGCCCATCGTGGGCTACAGAATTTAAGGAGAAAACGATGAACAAGAAAGTCGCACTATTCTTTTCGGCCTGCGCCATGGCGGTAACTTTAACCGCCTGCTCAGGCCCAAACTACATGATGCACACCAGTGATGGCCGTACCATTATCTCTGAAGGTAAACCGGTCACCGACAGTGAAACCGGTATGATTAGCTACGTCGATGCCGATGGCAACAAGCAGCAGATCAACCGTACCGATATTCGTGAAATGGTGGCGCTGGACTAGGTAGCGTCACAGCCGTTACCTTATGGGCAGGCGGTCAGACGCCTGCCTTTTTTGTCTTTGCGCTGTCCCGGGGAATGGCGGACAAAAAAAAGCACCGCATCTGGCGGTGCTACATTAAATCACTATGGACAGACAGGGTAAATGTACAGAAAGTGAAATCAGGTAGCCCTGCTACCGTGGTCTGAATCGCAGACCAATTGCAAACACAACAACACAACATCACAACCGTAAGCCAAAAGCCCCCGAAACAAGTCCGTAAGCTTTTCGTTCCGGCTCAGGAAGTGGCGCCACTATAGGTATTTGCTGGTAGATGCTCAACGGACAATTTATAATGTCTCAGATAAAAAAAACTAATAGGTGAAAGTTGTAGCCTATTTGTGTATTCGCATTAACAATTGGTATACAAAGCCATGTCCAAGCGATTGCCACCTCTTAACGCGCTGCGTGTTTTCGACGCCGCTGCCCGCCACCTTAGTTTTACTAAAGCGGCCGAAGAACTCTTTGTGACTCAGGCGGCGGTTAGCCACCAGATCAAGTCGCTGGAAGATTTCCTTGGCCTGAAACTGTTCCGGCGCCGTAACCGTTCGCTGTTGCTGACGGAGGAGGGACAGAGCTACTATCAGGACATCAAAGAGATTTTCTCCCAACTGACGGAAGCCACGCGTAAACTTCAGGCCCGTAGCGCCAAAGGGGCGCTGACGGTCAGCATGCTGCCCAGCTTCGCCATTCACTGGCTGGTGCCGCGGCTTTCCAGCTTTAACGCCGAATGGCCGGGCATTGATGTGCGTATCCAGGCGGTGGATCGCGAAGAGGAAAAACTGACCGATGATGTGGACGTGGCTATCTTTTATGGCCGTGGCAACTGGCCGGGGCTTAGGGTGGAAAAGCTGTATGCAGAATACCTGCTGCCGGTCTGTTCGCCGCTGTTGCTGACCGGCGACAACCCGCTAAAAACGCCGGAGGACCTGTCCCGCTATACGCTGTTGCACGATGCATCGCGTCGCGACTGGCAGACCTGGATGCGTCAGATGGGGCTGTCGCATATCAATGTGCAGCAGGGGCCGATTTTCAGCCACAGCGCCATGGTGCTCCAGGCGGCGATCCACGGCCAGGGGGTTGCGCTGGCCAATAATGTGATGGCCCAGTCGGAGATTGAGGCGGGGCGTCTGGTTTGCCCCTTCAACGATGTTCTGGTCAGTAAGAACGCTTTTTATCTGGTATGCCATGACAGTCAGGCGGAACTGGGTAAAATAGCCGCCTTTCGGCAGTGGATTCTGGCAAAGGCGGCCAGTGAACAGGAAAAGTTCCGCTTTCGTTACGAACAATAGAAAACGACGCGCACTCAGGTAGCGCTTATTTAGGGTTTGATTATGACCAGCCGTTTTATGCTGATTTTCGCCGCGGTGAGCGGCTTTGTGTATGTGGCACTGGGCGCGTTTGGCGCCCATGTGTTAAGTAAATCCTTAGGCGTGGCCGAAATGAGCTGGATCCAGACCGGACTTCAGTATCAGGCCTTCCATACTCTGGCGATTCTGGGACTGTCGGTAGCAATGCAGCGCCGCATCAGCATCTGGTTCTACTGGAGCAGCGTCTTCCTGGCGCTGGGAACGGTGCTGTTCAGCGGCAGCCTGTACTGTCTGGCGCTTTCGCACCTGCGTCTGTGGGCCTTTGTTACCCCGGTAGGCGGCGTAAGCTTCCTGATTGGCTGGGTGCTGATGCTGATTGGCGCCATTCGCCTGAAGCGTAAGGGCGTGACCCATGAATAAGGTGATTCTTTACTGCCGTCAGGGATTTGAGAAAGAGTGCGCGGCGGAGATAACCGACAAGGCCGGTCGCCTGGAAGTATACGGCTTCGCCAGGGTTAAGGATAACAGCGGTTATGTGAGCTTCGAGTGCTACCAGCAGGGCGATGCCGACAAGCTGGGGCGCGAGCTGCCGTTCAGTGGGCTTATCTTCGCCCGTCAGATGTTTGTGGCAGGCGAGCTGCTGGAAGATTTATCCCCGGAGGATCGCATTACGCCGATTACTGCCGCCCTGAGCGGCGTGGTGGAGCGCGGCGGTGACCTCAGGGTTGAAGTTGCGGATACCAACGAAAGCAAAGAGTTGATGAAGTTCTGCCGCAAATTCACGGTGCCGCTGCGTTCCGCACTGCGTAACGCGGGCGTGCTGGGGCGTCAGGACTCCGCGCAGCGCCCGGTGGTGCACGTCTTTTTTATTGCGCCGGGTTATTGCTATATCGGCTACTCATACAGTTTTAACAACTCCCCTTTCTATATGGGAATTCCACGTCTGCGCTTCCCGGCAGACGCTCCCAGCCGCTCCACTCTTAAACTTGAAGAGGCGTTCCACGTCTTTATTCCTCACGACGAATGGGACGAACGGCTGGCTAACGGCATGTATGCTGTGGATCTCGGGGCCTGCCCGGGCGGCTGGACCTGGCAGCTGGTGAAACGCAATATGTGGGTCTACAGCGTGGATAACGGTCCCATGGCCCAGAGCCTGATGGATACCGGCCAGGTAACCTGGCTACGGGAAGATGGCTTCAGGTATCGCCCCACCCGCACCAATATCTCCTGGATGGTGTGCGATATGGTGGAAAAGCCCGCCAAAGTGGCGGCGCTGATGGGCCAGTGGCTGGTGAACGGCTGGTGTCGTGAAACCATCTTCAACCTGAAGCTGCCGATGAAAAAGCGCTACGAGGAAGTTTCCCGCAACCTGGAGCATCTACAGAGCCAGCTTAACGAGGCCGGGATCAACGCCCGAATTCAGGCGCGCCAGCTCTATCACGACAGGGAAGAAGTGACCGTACACGTCCAGCGGCTGTGGGCAGCGGTCGGGGGGCGGCGCGACGAGCGCTGAGTCAGCTTCAGCGCGTCAGACGCAGCTGCTGCAGATTGCCGTTGAGCTTAAGATCGGTTTGTAGCTGAGCCACCTTCCGGCTGATAAACGCCTGGTCGCGACCTTCGATCAGGCGTTTACGCCATTTGTTGTCGACGGCCTCCAGGTTTTCGTAGACACCCTCCAGGGTTTGGTACTGGCCGATAAGCTGAGCCGCGCTTTTGGGACCAATGCCCGCCACGCCTGGAATCTTACTGCTGCTGATGCCCGCCAGCCCCCAGAAATCCGGGAGTTGGGCTGGCTGCACGCCGAATTCGCCATCCACAAATGGGGCATCCAACCAGCGCTTCTGGAAGTAATCCCGTACCCGAATGGCGGGCGACAGCAGCTGGCAGTAGCCTTTGTCTGTCGAGACGATGGTCACCTGCTGTCCGGCACGCGCGACCTTTACTGCCAGGGTGGCCGCCAGATCGTCGGCTTCCTGGCCTTCCAGCTCCTGGCTGGCGACGCCCTGGGCCAGGAAGGCTGCGCGCAGCCGGGGCATCTCCTGATGCAGATCTTCAGGCATGGGGGAGCGGCCAGCCTTATAGTCCGGCAGAATCTGATGGCGCCATCCTTCGCGCCGTGCTTCGTCATCGAAAACCGCTACCGCGTGGGTGGGCTGGCAGTGGACAATCAGCTGTTGCAGCGCGTGTACGCAGCGCTCCTCACAGGGAGAGCCCTGTACCGCATGAATACGACGAATCAGATTAAGTGCGTCGACGATAAGAAGGTGAGCCGCCATCGTTTTTCCCCTGTCTGAAGAAGGGCTTACCCTAACATAAATCGGGGGGCGGTGGGGAAGAGAGGAGCGGCTGACAGCGCCGAAGCGCTGCCAGTCGTAAGGCGACTAATCGCAGGCCAGCACTTTCATCGCCAGACCGCCGCGCGAGGTTTCGCGGTATTTGGCATTCATATCTTTGCCGGTCTCGTACATGGTTTCGATAACCTTGTCCAGACAGACCCGCGGCGCGCTGGTACGGCGCAGCGCCATCCGCGCTGAGTTGACCGCTTTGACTGAAGCAATGGCGTTACGCTCGATGCAGGGCACCTGCACCTGGCCCGCTACCGGGTCGCAGGTCAGCCCCAGGTTGTGCTCCATACCGATTTCCGCGGCGATACACACCTGAGCCGGACTGCCGCCCAGCAGTTCCGCCAGGCCCGCAGCGGCCATGGAGCAGGCCACGCCGACTTCGCCCTGGCAGCCCACTTCGGCGCCGGAGATCGACGCGTTCATCTTATACAGCGAGCCAATAGCGCTGGCAGTCAGCAGGTAGCGCGACAGGGAACCGGGGTTTACCTCGCGGATAAACTTATCGTAGTAGGCCAGTACCGCAGGCACGATCCCGCAGGCGCCATTGGTTGGCGCGGTGACCACGCGACCGCCCGCGGCGTTCTCTTCGTTGACCGCCAGAGCGAACATATTGATCCAGTCCACGACGGCCATGGGGTCAGTGCTGATTTTGTCCTGACTGACCAGCATCCGGCGCAGTGCGGCGGCGCGACGCGGTACCCGCATTTTGCCCGGCAGCACCCCTTCGGTATGAATACCGCGCTCAATGCCGCTGCGCATTACCTCCCACACCTGCGCAAAGTGCTGGTCCAGCTCCTGCTGGCTGTGCAACGCCAGCTCATTTCTCAGCATCAGCCCGGAGAGGGAGAGACCGGTTTCCTGACAGTGGCGCTGCAGGTCTTCGGCGCTGGAATAGGGATAAGGCACCGCTACCGGCGCCTCATCGACCTGGCCGAAATGCGCCTCATCAACGATAAAGCCGCCGCCGATGGAGTAGTAAGTCTGGCTGTACAGCACCTGGTCGCCGGCCTGCGCGGTAATGCGCATGCCGTTTTCGTGCAGCGACAGATTATCAGCATGGAAATTCATGCAGCGATCGACCGGGAATTCCACTTCATGCTGGCCCTTTGCCAGCATCAGACGACCAAAGGTATTCACGTCCTGAATAAAACCGGGAATGGCGTCGATATCCACCGTGTCAGGAAGGTTGCCCGCCAGGCCCATAATAATGGCGATATCGGTGTGGTGGCCTTTGCCAGTCAGGGAGAGCGAGCCGTAAACGTCCACCACCACGCGGGTGACATCGTGCAGGATCCCCTGCGCAATCAGGTCGTCAGTAAACTGTTTACCCGCCTTCATCGGCCCAACGGTATGTGAACTTGAGGGGCCGATACCGATTTTAAAGATATCAAAAACACTAATCATGATGGTCACCGGTAGCAATGAGCATATCAGGGGGAGAGGGCGCCGTATGGCGGCGCCCCGGAAGATTAACTGAACAGCGAGTAGAAGATAGCCGAGATAGCGATCAGGCCCATGATGACAACGAACACGTTGCTGATGTGGCCGCTGTACTTGCGCATCGCCGGTACTTTATGGATAGCGTACATCGGCATCAGGAACAGAATCATCGCGATAATCGGGCCGCCCAGGGTTTCAATCATCCCCAGAATGCTCGGGTTCATGGTCGCCACAATCCAGGTGGTGACCAGCATGAACAGTGCGGTGATACGGTTCAGACGACCTTCTTCAATGCTCTTACCGCGACCGCGCAGGGACTTAATCACCATCCCGTTGAAGCCTTCGCTGGCGCCCAGATAGTGGCCCAGGAAGGATTTGGTAATCGCCACGATAGCGATGATCGGCGCCATCCAGGCGATAACCGGCGCGTTAAAGTGGTTCGCCAGGTAAGAGAGAATCGAGATGTTCTGCGCTTTTGCTGCGGCGAGATCCGCCGGCGTCAGGCTCAGTACACAGCTGAACACGAAGAACATGACCGTCAGCACCATCATGATGTGTGCATAAGCCAGGATACGGGAGCACTTCTTCTCGGCGTTGTCGCCGTACTCTTCACGCTTGGCAACGGCAAAGGAAGAGATGATCGGCGAATGGTTAAAGGAGAACACCATCACAGGAATCGCCAGCCACAGGGTCATCAGCAGGCCGCTGCCAGTGTTGGCGCTGTTGCTGAATGACAGCGTTTCCAGCGCGGCTCCGCTCCACTGCGGAATCAGGTAGAAGGCCAGCAGCATCAGGACCGCCACAAACGGGAAGACCAGAATACTCATCGCCTTAACGATCATCTGACGACCGAAGCGGACGATGGTCATCATCCCGACGATCAGAATCAGGGACAGAATAGCGCGCGGCGGCGAGGTCATTCCCAACTGGTGGGTGATAAAGCTGTCCACGGTGTTGGTAATCGCCACGCTGTAAACCAGCAGAATCGGGTAAATGGCGAAGAAGTAGAGCAGGGTAATCAGCTTACCGGCGCCCACGCCAAAATGCTCTTCCACCACTTCAGTGATATCTTCGCCCGGATTCTTACCTGACAGCACAAAGCGCGTCATGCCCCGGTGGGCGAAGAAGGTCATGGGGAAAGCCAGAATGGCCATGATAATCAGCGGTATCATGCCACCGACCCCGGCGTTGATCGGCAGGAACAAAACGCCTGCGCCGATAGCCGTGCCATACAGGCCCAGCATCCACATGGTGTCGGTCTTGCTCCAGGTACTGCTGCTTGCCGTATCAACGGAAGCGATAGTGCTGGTTTGGGTGGTTTCCATAGAAGGTCTCCAGGGGAACAAAAATGGCCAGGTGTTGGTTAATCACATTGAAAAAATGTAATACCGTAAAATGAAATCCTATTTCAGGCGGAATTGTTGTGATTTTTGCCTGCTGTGATTGTCGGGCGGAAAGATACATCTACCTACAATATGTATCAGTGATCGCGATCTCAAATGCCATAAATACACTTTTAGTCTGCCATTTGTTGGTTGTTTGTACTGTGTAAGAACAAATTTGTAACACATATGGCTAATGAGGCTACCATCAATAAAAGATGCAGAAAATATTAAGTCAGGTGGGAGCTTGGGTTTTACTGAGAAAAGTGTGATAAACAGGATTTTTACATGAATAATGCGCTAAACGCATGATAATTGTCGATATGCGATTTAACGAAAACGTTAACGTGGCGGAGGAGAGGGAAGGAAAAGGGCGCCGGTGACGCCCTTGTGGATAATTAACGGCAGATTTCGTAGCAGGGAATATAGGTGCTGCCCGGCAGCTTCATGCGGTGCTGGGCGATAAAGCCCTGTAGCAGGGTATCCATATGCTGCATCATGCGTGGATCGCCGTGAATGCGGTAAGGGCCGAACTGCTCGATGGCGCGAATTCCCACCTCTTTAACGTTACCCGCCACAATGCCGGAGAATGCGCGGCGCAAGTCCGCGGCCAACTGCTCGGTCGGGCTATCCGGATAAAGGTTCAGGTTGGCCATATTTTCGTGGGTCGGTTCGAACGGCACCTGCAGATCCGGCGCAATACGCATCGACCAGTTAAAGCCGTAAGAGTCGCCGGTTTCGCGGCGGTTCTCTTTTACCTGCGGCATCGCTTTCTTCATCTGGCGCGCGACCCGGGCCGGATCGTCGATGATGACCTCATAGTGGCGGCGCGCTTTTTCACCCAGGGTGTTAACGATAAATTCGTCCAGCACCCGGAAGTAGTCGGCGCTCTCTTTGGGGCCAGTGAGGATCAGCGGCAGGATCTGGTCGTGGTTGTGGGGATTCATCAGAATGCCCAGCAGGTAGAGCAGCTCTTCGGCGGTGCCTACCCCGCCCGGGAAGATAATGATGCCATGGGCGATGCGAACAAAGGCTTCCAGACGTTTTTCAATGTCCGGCATGATGATCAGCTCGTTGACCAGCGGATTCGGCGGCTCGGCGGCGATGATAGAAGGTTCGGTCATGCCGATAAAGCGTCCCTCTTTATAGCGCTGCTGGGCGTGGCCTACCGCGGCACCTTTCATCGGCGCCTCCATCGCGCCCGGACCGCAGCCGGTACAGATATTCAGCTCGCGCAGCCCCAGCTCGTTACCGACCTTGCGCGCATAGAGGTATTCGTCCTCATTAATGGAGTGACCGCCCCAGCAGACCACCATATTGGGGGCTTCTCCCACGTGTAGCGCCCGGGCGTTGCGCAGAATGGAGAACACCAGGTTGGTGATATGGGCGGGGTCTTCCAGATTCAGGCGCTGGAAGCGTCCCGCCAGATCGATCTGGCCACTGACGAACAGAATATCGCGCAGCACGGCGAACAGGTTAGCCTGCAGCGAGCGGATGATGCGACCGTCGACGAAGGCCTCTTCCGGCGGGTTAATGAGTTCCAGTTTGACGCCGCGTTCGCGGCGCAGCACGTTGATATCGAAATTCTCATAGCGCGACAGCAGCTCTTTGCTGCTATCGGTCTGGCTGCCGGAGTTAAGCACCGCCAGCGAACAGTTACGGAACAACTGATAGAGATCGCTACTGGCGGTACGCTTGAGCATATCGACTTCCAGCTGCGACAGCATGTCCATGGAACCGAGGGGACTGATATGTGTAATCAAGTGAACTCCTTATGGGGCGAAAATCGCCGCTCCCTGCTGCTTACAATAGCCCGCCGTTGCGGTAGTTAACAACCCGCAGCCGCACTACTGGCGCACCAGGCGTCCGGTAGCGGGCTGGAAAGGCACGTTACTGCGCCAGGGATTAATGTCCAGACCGCCGCGTCGGGTATAGCGGGCGTAAACGCTCAGCTGTTCCGGCTGGCAGTAACGCTGAATATCGCTAAAGATGCGCTCCACGCACTGTTCATGAAATTCGTTGTGACGGCGGAATGACACCAGATAGCGCAGCAGCTTTTCACGATCGATACGCGGTCCGCGGTAGCGGATTTGCACCGAGCCCCAGTCCGGCTGATGGGTGATCAGACAGTTGGATTTCAGCAGATGGCTGACCAGGGTCTCTTCAACAATGTCGCCGCTGGCCGCCTGATCCAGCCAGTCGGCATTAAAATCGTAGTCGTTGATAGTGATGGGCAGATCGTCGATACATTCGCCGTCAAAGCGGGCAATAGCTTCGCCTTCCAGCTGGTGCAGCTTATAGAGACTGACTTCGACTTCGCCCTGCGCGCAGGCGCTGAGATCGCGGGCCAGGGTATCGCGCACCTGCTGCCAGTCCGCAAAGCGGGTCTGGTTGAAGCTATTAAGGTAGAGCTTAAAACTTTTGGATTCGATCAGGTTCGGGCTGTCGGCATTAATCGAGACGTGGCCCACCGCCACCTGAGGCAGACCTCGCTCGTTTAGCCAGGAAAGCTCGTAGAGCGTCCAGATATCGGCGCCGTGGAACGGCAGCGACTCCGCCCGCAGACCAAGAGGGTCGCGGTTCAGGCTGCGCGGCACTGCCTGAAGCAGCGCGGCGTCCAGGGTATCCCGGTATTCGGTCGTCTTCCCCAGCGTCAGTCCGCTTAGCGCCTGATGGTTGTCATAATCAGACATGTTTCACCTTAGATAAAGCAGGTACACTAGAGCGCGTAGTGTAGCCTACCTGGGGGAGAGAGAAAAAGTGAGTGAAGTACAACAGGCGCTGGCCGATTTTACCCGTCGCTATTGTGAAGCATGGCGTAACCAGAAGGGCGGTGACCCGCAAAGCTATGAACTGTACGGCATTCCTTCGCCCTGCATCGTGGCGACCGAAGAAGAGAGCGTACGCTGGCAGCCCGCCCCCTTTACTCTGGCGCAAAATCTGGATGGCGTAGAGCGAGCGCTGGAGATCCGAATTTGCGATGACGCTCAGGCGTTCTACACAACGCAGTTTGCCGGTGATATGATGGCGCGCTTCGGGACCCATACACTTATGCTGCTCCAGCCCTGGAGCGAAGACGACTTTCTGCGAGTGCAGGAAAACCTGATTGGCCACCTGGTCACTCAGAAGCGTCTGAAGCTGGCCCCGACGCTGTTTCTGGCCACGCTGGAAAGCGAACTGGAAGTCATCTCACTGACCAACCTGACAGGCGAAGTGGTGCTTGAAAAGCTCGGTACCGCGCAGCATCAGGTACTGGCTCCTTCGCTTGGCGCATTTCTGCAGCAGCTCCAACCCCAATGCTGAGCCAGGCGATTATTGCCCGTCTTGTTGTGAGAGATCTCTTACAAGCAATGTAAGAGATCGTAGTCAGAAGTATCGGAGATAATCCCGCGTAGTTTATGTGAATATATTGCTTATCAATGAATTAAAGATGCGCTTACGACTTTCGAATGAAGATTTCGTCCCATTCCTGGCTGTAAGCCCCTTGTTCAGAAGCGGGTTTTAGAGGAAGCTATATCCATCGACACGGAGGTAGAGACCAAAGCGCTTATCAGGATGATGACCTTTGGAACAGGAACACGGCCAGGAAGGTCGGTACAGGGAAAGGCTTCAGGATGAAGCAAGGATAGCGCAGGAGCGCATAAAGGACACCTCCAGGATGGAGAATGAGAGCCGGACGGGATAGAAGGCGGATCATGAAGATCAAAGCGTATGTCAGGGTGATGTCGCTGATATCAGGATGATGAGCAAGATGCTGGCGCGAAGGAGCGCAGGTCAGGAAGGCCACGGGAAAAGTTGTCAAGGAAGAGCAGGGAGCACTGAAGGTAGCTGGATCGCTGCAAAACGAACCGGAGAGCATTGCTTTTAGCAATGCTCTCCTTTTTTGTATAGAAAAATGCCCCCCAGCCTGCCGGGGGGAGATGTAAAGAACCAGGGGCACATCCGATGGAGCTGTAAATCGGTCAGCTCGCGATAACGGTCAAATGTGTCATACGAGATGCCCATGATTTAGCATGTTTTTGAGTTCCTCTGCCGGATTGAGCAGACCAGTTTTGTGTTTGATGATGGGATTGGTAGTACGAAGTATGGGAGCTGGCTCGTGTTTTGTATAAGGATCCGACGCCCATATCAAAATCGGTAACTCCAACCTTTCAAGCCCATGTATCAGAGCAAATTGCGACAATACATTTTACGATCTGATGTTTGTCGAGCCGTCGGTAAATCGTAACTTGTCACCGAAATCTGCCATTAATTTATCTGTTTTTTTTCTGTCGGTAATAATCATGTCAATGCTGCTCAGAGGGCAAACGTGTGAGACTGCCCGGTATCCTATCTTCGATGAGTCAGCAAGAATAACCCGGGTTTTAGCTGCCCCTAAGATGGCAAGTTTAGTAGGGATTTCAATGGCATTGACATTTGTTATACCTGCCTCAGGATGAACACCTTCCGCTCCCATAAACGCCCAGTCAGCATAAACTTCGCTAAATTTGCGCGTGGCATCCGGACCGACCAGCGTAAATGAATTTCCCGTCACTGCACCGCCTGTTACGTTCAAATTAATGGCCGGATACTGGCAGAGAAGCATGGAAATATTGAGATCGTTGGTGATCACCGTCAGATGTTTTTTCAGCGCCAGAAGAACAGCAAGTTCATAAGTCGTAGAACCATTATCAAGGATCACCGAGTCTCCATCTTTCACAAGGGACGCGGCATAATCTGCTATCGCAACCTTCTCAGCATGGTGTCGGCTCTTACGGATGCTGTAGGGCGTATCCTGCTCCTCAGTAGACAGCGCCGGCAATACGCCGCCGTGCGTCCTTATGATATGGCCGTACTTTTCAAGATAGATAAGGTCACGCCGAATTGTTGAACTGTCTACGTTAAATTCTTCAGAAAGCTGGCTGGCACTAAGATAACCAGTTGAAGCCAGCCTGGTCAGTATCTTTTCACGTCGTTCGTTAACGACCATTTCGCTCTCCTTACACGCTTACATGCAAACGATTTTATCACCTTAAGCTGGCCCTGGAAGCTCAATAACATATTTTGGTTGGGGTTTAGCTCGAAGGCCAGAAAATACAACTCTTATCACATGAATGATATCGTGCACTTGAATGCACGATATCGTGCATGTAGTGTGGCAACATTGTTCAATGCATTACCGGATTACTATCTTTCTCACCCTGGAGGCCCTTATGTCCAATCCTTATGAACTTGATATTGCTATGCAGCCTGAAGCTGTTCTGGCTCAGATTAACAATCCCCTGCCTGATAGCCTGCACCATCTGAAATTGACCGATTATGATCGGATTGTGCTGACCGGAATGGGCTCCTCTGACTACGCGCTTATTCCTGTTGAGCGAGCGCTTATTGCGGCGGGCCTGCCTGTATGGCGTATAGATGCTGGCCGCTTGCTGGATATGCCTAATCTGGTTACGGGGAATACCCTGATGTGGGCAACCTCTCAGTCAGGTATGAGTGGTGAAATTGTCGCACTTCTGAGGCAGGGAAACCGTCCAAAGACACTGATCGGGTTAACGAATGATGAAAATAGCGAGCTGGGTAAGCAGGCGGATATTCTTATCACACTGAAAAGTGGTGATGAAGCCACGGTGAGCTCAAAGAGTTATTTAAACACGCTCATTGCCTGTTACCGGACCCTTGCGGTGCTGCTGGGGCAGAGTGAAAAAGCTGTGTGCGCTTCTGTAGTCAGCGGTTTGGATACTATTAAAAATCTGGTGCCTGAACGCGACATCGTACAGCCTTTCGCTGATGCGCTTTTTCGTGCACCTCAACAGCGGGTCGCTTATATCGCTACGGGATCATATGCTTCCAGCGCGCTTACCGGCGCACTCATCACCAAAGAGGCCTCTAAGATCAGTGCTGAAGGCTTTATCGGTGGTGAATTCCGTCATGGCCCGCTTGAGACTTCTGGTGCTGGCATGCTGGCCGTCCTGCTGGGTAAACCAGGCGATGCGACGCTTGAAAAACTGGCTGCCGAAATGCAGGCGAATGGCACCACTGTCGTCACCATCGGCGAAGCACCATTTGCCGGATCTGCTTTGCTTCCCGTCCCTCAGGGCAGCGAACTTCTGCAGCTCATCTGCGGCTTCATCTACATTGAGCACCTGACAGTGGTACTGGCCAGCCGAAACGGTTTTGTTGCCGGTCAGTTCCTTTACGGTCAAAAAATCACGGTGGCAGTATGACCGGGAATATAAAAGCAGGTATCGATATTGGTGGAACGGGTACCCGTCTTATTCTGCGGGATGAAACGGGAATACTGGCGACACGCACGATCGCCACCGCGGAATTCGCCATTATTGAAAAAAAAGACCGCGTGGACGCGTTAGCGTCCCACCTACTCTCTCTGGTTCCCGCTGGTCGTATGCTGGAAAGCCTGGGTATTGGTGCAAGCGGACCAGTTGATACTACGCTCGGCATTATTAATAACCGGGATACGCTTGAGTGCTTCTCCTTTTTCCCGCTGGTTGATGAGCTGAAATCGCGACTGGGCATCAGAGTGGGGATCGATAACGACGCCGTAGCGGCCGTACTCGGTGAATACTACTTCGGTGCAGGTAAAGAAAGTAAGCGACTGCTGATGGTCACATTGGGTACGGGGATCGGTGCCGCACTTCTGGAAAACGGTAAACCATTCCGGACTGGTGACGGGCAGCATCCTGAAGCAGGGCATATTCCGATCTCCGGAAATCCGGCCACCTGTTACTGCGGATTACGGGGATGCTGGGAAACGCTGGCGTCAAGGTCATGGCTGCAGCAGAATCTTGAGTCACTTCTCCCCGACGTCGCTTTTGAAAAATATGACGTTAACTTCTACAAATCGGTGGCACTTCAGAGAGATGACGTAGCCCATGTCTTTCATCAGTACGGTAATTACCTGGGGAGAGGATTGGCGACGTTACTCACTCTGTATGGACCTGACTTGACCATTCTGAGTGGAAGCGCCGCACATTATTACCCGTTGTTCAGAGCCGGTCTGGAAGAAGCCCTCTATCGTGCTGACGCCTATGCCAGGAATAACTGTATCGTACCTTCAGAGTTAGGGGATATGGCCGGAGCTCTTGGTGCGACGATGATCCCCGAATTAGGTTAGTCGCCATTATAATAAATGACGGAGTAACATCATGGTTAGTTCCGAGTTAAATGATGGAATAAAACATCCAGCAAAAATCAGTAAATTCAGCTTTTTTATTATCATGTCCATTATAATATCATCGGTTGGCGGTATTATATTTGGCTATGACACTGGTATCATTGGTGGCGCTATTATCTTTATCGGTAGAGAATTTCAGATAAATGATTATCTGCAGGGCATTATTGTTAGTATGTCCCTGCTGGGTGCGATGATTGGTGCGCTGGCGGTAGGGCCGCTGGCTGATAAATATGGGAGAAGGAGCAACCTGTTTATTTCTGGCGTGTGTTTTGCCGCAGGCGCAGTTATTTCAGGCGTCAGCGAAAGCATCGAGTTGCTGACGGCGGCCCGAATCCTACAGGGCATCGGCGTTGGGGCATCTTCCGTACTGGTCCCTGTATATATCGCAGAACTTGCCCCTGCAAAAATACGCGGGCTTCTGGTGACGTCATTCCAGCTTATGATAACGGTCGGTATCGTCATTGCCTACGGCGTTAATACTGTAGCAGAAAGCCAGGGGGAATGGCGGTTTCCAGTCGGAGTTGCCAGCATATTCGGAGTTGCCCTTGCGGCAGGCGTATTTTTTGTAAGGGAATCCCCACGCTGGCTGATTGCCGTCAACCGACATGAGGACGCTCGCTCAACTCTGGTAAAACTACGCGGCACTGATAATGTGGAGGAAGAAATCAGGGAGACTGAGCGGTTGAACGCACTGGAGCAGGACAACATCAGATGGCGAGATTTGTTCAGTGGCCACATACGGCCAATGATCCTGATTGGTGTGCTGGTTGCTTTTTTTTCTAATGCCTGCGGAATCAATCTGGTGATTTATTTTGCTCCTAAAATCCTGCAGACCAGTGGCTTCAGCTCTTCAGCTTCATGGATCGGTACCGTTGGCCTGGGTGTCACAAATGTAATATTTACCATCATCGGAATGCTGATTGTTGACCGTGTCGGGCGCAGGCCTCTGCTCATAATCGGCGCAATAGGCCTGACAGTAATGTTGATTATTCTGGCGGTCCTGTTCTCAGTCCCTCCTTTTGAGGGGAGTGGATGGCTGGCTCTGGGAGCTCTGCTGGCTTATATCGTACTTTATGCTATTAGCCCTGGAATGCTGGGATTCCTGATGATATCCGAACTGTCGCCTTTAAGGGCCAGAGCTAAGGTGACCAGTCTTTCAATCTTTGTAATTTTTGCAACAAACCTGGTTATTGCGCTGTTATCCTTGCCTATGCTTAACGGATTGGGTACTTCGGTGACTTTCTGGCTGTTTTCCGCTATATGCGTTGCCTTTAGCGTCTTTAGTTTTTATGTTCCCGAAACAAAAGGAAAAAGCCTGGAGGAGGTTGAGGTTTATTTTAAACAAAAACATCAGACCAGATAAATTACTTATATGCAGAGTTTAATTTCATAAAGGTTTTACAGAAATGTGAAGCCTTTTTCTAATGTTAAAAGTGATACTGAATATCTGACGTATAAAGGAATGTACCGATTGGCACTGGTTTTTTCACCGATAGCCCGGTTCAGAGCCAGGGACGTTATGCACATAGCCAAATTAAGCCCAACAGGCGAGATATTTCCATCTTGATGAACGCGAACGGTATTGTGTTAATCAGCGACGGGTCGGTTATAACCGGCCTGGAGTGCCCCTCCAGCCCATCAAACCCGGTTTCCGAAAACGCTCCAGATCCCCGCTGGCGTCAGGGGCAGTCTATGTTTACTCCTGTGAATGGGGGGAGCGTTTCCATAAGGTAATGCGTTTTTTTAATCATTTTCATATTCGGGGGCAGCAAAATCTGGCCACTGTTTTAGAGTTCTTCCAGAACAATCATTCTGATTCATTCATTGGCATCCTGCCGCGTGCTATCCTTTGCCCCTTTCCGTTTTCAGCATCATGAGGTACCCCATGGAACAGCATCGCGCCGTGCGTGAACGACTTTTGCATCTTGAACAGCTGCTGCGCGATCGGCAGCAGTGGCAGGAGACGGCGCCAGCGGCTGAAGCCTTTAACAGCGATCAGCCTTTCTGTATGGATACGCTAACGCCCCACGAATGGTTGCAGTGGGTGCTTCTGCCCCGCATGCATGCACTGATCGACGCTGAACAGCCCCTGCCGGAAAGCTTTAATGTGGCGCCTTACTATGAGGTGGCGCTGGTGGAAGGTCATCCGGGGCGTGATGAGCTGTTAGCGGCGCTTCAGGCACTGGATCTGCTGTTTGCCGGAGAACAGTAATGCTGGAGATCCTGTATCAGGATGAATGGCTGGTGGCCGTCAACAAGCCGTCCGGCTGGCTGGTGCACCGCAGCTGGCTGGATCGAGATGAACGTGTGGTGGTGATGCAGACGGTACGCGATCAGATCGGGCGTCACGTCTTTACTGCCCACCGTCTGGACAGGCCGACCTCCGGCGTGCTGCTCATGGGCTTGTCCAGCGAGGTTGGCCGTCTGCTGGCCCAGCAGTTTGAAGCGCACCAGATACAGAAGCGCTACCATGCCATCGTTCGCGGCTGGCTGACGGAATCGGCAGAGCTGGACTATCCGCTGCGCGAAGAGCTGGATAAAGTCGCGGATAAATATGCCCGGGCAGACAGAGTCCCTCAGAGCGCCGTTACCCACTACCGCGGGCTGGTCACCTGCGAAATGCCGGTGGCGGTCGGGCGCTATCCCTGCGCGCGCTACAGCCTGGTGGAGATGCTGCCCAAAACCGGGCGTAAGCACCAGCTACGCCGCCATATGGCGCACCTGCGTCATCCTATTATCGGCGACACCCGACATGGCGATCTGCGCCAGAACCGCGCTGCGGCGCAGCATTTTGGCTGTAACCGCCTGATGCTACACGCCAGTGAATTGACGCTTAACCACCCGGTTACCGGTGAGCCGCTGCGGCTGGTCGCCGGGCTGGATCGAGCCTGGATGACGGCGCTGGAGCATTTTAGCTGGCGCGGCGTTCTCCCCGAGATTGAAAGGGTTGAGTTTCCCGAAGCTTATGGTCAGGATGAGGCGAGTTCGACACACGAAGGAGCGCCAGGTCATGGCTGAAGTGGGAATATTTGTTGGTACGATGTACGGCAATGCGTTGCTGGTGGCAGAGGAGGCTCAGGCCATCCTTGGCGAGCAGGGGCACCAGGTTAAGGTGTTCGAAGATCCGGGGCTGGAAGCCTGGCAGTATTATCGCAATCACTATGTGTTGGTGGTGACCTCGACCACCGGGCAGGGCGATCTGCCGGACGGCATCGTACCGCTGTTTGAGGCCATCAAAGAGATTGGCTGGCAGCCAGAGTTGAAATACGGACTGATCGCGCTTGGCGACAGCACCTACGAAAACTTCTGCGGCGGCGGTCGTCAGTTTGATGAACTGCTCCAGGAGCAGGGCGCGACCCGGGTGGGTGAAATGTTGACCATCGACGCCAGTGAAGATCCCGAGCCGGAAGTTATCACTAATCCCTGGGTTGAAGGCTGGAGCAAATTACTGTCATAACTGGTCTTTTCTGAGGCGGCGCGCTCTGCGCCGCTCCATCTTTTCTTTCTGTTCTAATGAACCCGCTATTTTCCCCGCGCCTAAGGCGATTCCACGCCATTCCGTGAAGCAACGCCCAGTCAGTTGTGCGGATGCCCCAAACAGACCGTCACAGAGTGCTGAATCTTGTGGCGCTGCACGGTGAGTGGTCATTCCCCCTTTCTTTATACTTTTTCAGGCAGGACTGCATCTGCTCAAAAATAAGCGCCGAACCACAGGGAAAAGCCCCGGCGCCACAACTAATAAATCATTCTGATTACCCTACAGGTTGTGCTGTTCAGAATGAAAAGTAGCTCAACGTCAGGCCGCGCCCTTTAACTCTGCACGGGCGCTGCTGGCGGCTATTATTCAGGAGTACAACAATGAGTACATATCAAACGGCGGAGAGCGTCGCTGGAAAGCGCACTAATGCTCGCTACTGGATAGTGGTGATGTTGTTTATCGTCACTTCGTTTAATTACGGGGATCGCGCTACGCTGTCGATTGCCGGTTCGGAAATGGCCCGCGATATTGGGTTGGATCCGGTGGGCATGGGGTATATCTTTTCCGCCTTCTCCTGGGCATACGTGATCGGCCAGATTCCTGGCGGCTGGCTGCTGGATCGCTTTGGATCCAAGCGCGTTTACTTTTGGTCCATCTTTATCTGGTCGTTGTTTACCCTGCTGCAGGGATTCGTCGATATCTTTAACGGCTTCGGGATCGTGATGGCGCTGTTTATGCTGCGTTTCCTGGTCGGGTTGGCGGAAGCCCCCTCGTTCCCGGGCAACAGCCGTATTGTCGCAGCCTGGTTTCCGGCCCAGGAGCGTGGCACTGCGGTGGCGGTGTTTAACTCGGCCCAGTATTTTGCCACGGTGATTTTCGCGCCGATTATGGGCTGGCTGACCCATGCGGTGGGCTGGAATCACGTCTTTTTCTTTATGGGCGGCTTAGGGATCATCATCAGCTTTGTCTGGCTGAAGGTTATCTATAACCCAACAGAACACCCAAAAGTTAACAAGCAGGAACTGGCCTACATCGAAGAAGGCGGCGCGCTGGTCAATATGGACCAGGCGGGCAGTAAAACGAAGACCAGCATGCGTGAAAAGATGGGCCAGATAGGCCAGCTGTTCACCTCGCGGATGATGGTAGGGGTTTATCTCGGCCAGTACTGTATTAACGCCATGACCTACTTCTTTATCACCTGGTTCCCGGTTTATCTGGTACAGGCGCGTGGAATGTCGATTCTGCAGGCGGGTTTTATCGCCTCGGTACCGGCGGTGTGCGGCTTTATCGGCGGGGTGCTTGGCGGGGTGATCTCCGACTGGCTGATGCGCCGTACCGGGTCGCTCAATATTGCGCGTAAAACGCCTATCGTCTGCGGGATGCTGCTTTCTACCTCGATGGTGCTGTGTAACTACGTGCAGGCGGAGTGGATGGTCGTGGGATTTATGGCCGCGGCCTTCTTCGGCAAGGGGATCGGCGCTCTGGGTTGGGCGGTGATGGCCGATACCGCGCCCAAAGAGATTAGCGGCCTGAGCGGCGGCCTGTTCAACATGTGCGGTAACCTTTCCGGCATCGTAACGCCTATCGCTATCGGCTACATCGTGGGCGCTACGGGGTCGTTTAACGGCGCGCTGGTTTATGTAGGCATCCACGCCCTGGTCGCGGTGTTCAGCTTCCTGTTTATCGTCGGCGATATCAAACGTATTGAACTGAAACCGAAAAACACAGGGGGAGCCCATGAGCATAGCGTCAAGCCCGATTATCAATGAGATGCGGGTAATCCCGGTGGCGGGACACGACAGCATGCTGCTGAACATCGGCGGCGCCCACGCGCCGTTTTTTACCCGCAATATCGTGGTACTGACCGACAGCGCGGGTCAGGTGGGGCTGGGCGAAGCGCCGGGGGGCGAAACCATTCGCCGTACCCTGGAGCAGGCGATTCCGATGGTGGTGGGCCAGCCAGTGGCGCGAATGAACCGGTTGGTGCAACAGGTCCACCAGGGTAACCAGTCCGCTGACTTCGACGCCTTTGGTCAGGGCGCCTGGACCTTCGAACTGCGGGTCAATGCGGTGGCGGCCCTGGAAGCGGCGCTGCTGGACCTGCTCGGTAAGGCCCTAAACGTGCCGGTTTGTGAACTGCTGGGACCGGGGCGTCAGCGTGATGAAGTGACGGTGCTGGGCTATCTGTTCTACATTGGCGATCGTCAGAAAACGCCGCTGCCCTACCAGGAAGGGAGCCGCAACGGCCATTCCTGGTATCATTTGCGTCATCAGGAAGCGTTAAATGCCCGGGCTATTGTTGAACTGGCGGAAGCGGCGCAGGATCGCTACGGCTTTAAGGATTTCAAACTGAAGGGCGGAGTGCTGCCCGGCGAACAGGAGCTGGAGTCGGCTCAGGCCCTTAAGCGCCGCTTTCCCGACGCGCGGATTACGGTCGATCCTAACGGCGCCTGGTACCTGGATGAAGCCATCGAGCTGTGTCGCGATATGAAGGATGTGCTGACCTATGCCGAAGATCCCTGCGGCGCCGAACAGGGTTACTCCGGGCGCGAAGTGATGGCGGAATTCCGCCGGGCGACCGGTTTGCCGGTCGCCACCAATATGATCGCCACCAACTGGCGGGAGATGGGCCACTCCATCATGCTTAACGCGGTGGATATCCCGCTGGCCGATCCGCATTTCTGGACCCTGAGCGGCGCGGTGCGGGTGGCGCAGATGTGCGATGAGTGGGGGCTCACCTGGGGCTGCCACTCCAACAACCATTTTGATATCTCGCTGGCGATGTTTACCCACGTAGGGGCGGCGGCGCCGGGCGAGCCTACCGCCATCGACACCCACTGGATTTGGCAGGAGGGTGAAGCGCGTCTGACCCGGGAGCCGCTGGAGATTCGCGGTGGAAAGATTGCAGTACCGCAGGGGCCGGGGCTGGGTATTGAACCGGACTGGCAGCGAATTGAGCAGGCGCATCAGCTCTACTGTTCGCTGCCCGACGGCGCGCGTAATGACGCAGGGGCGATGCAGCACCTGGTGCCAGGCTGGAAATTTGACCGTAAGCGTCCCGCTTTCGGTCGCGGATAATCTGAAGAAGGAAAACTAACAATGACGATACATCATTCCACGCCGGTCGTGACGGAGATGCGGGTGATTCCGGTTGCCGGGCATGACAGCATGTTGATGAACCTGAGTGGCGCTCATGGACCGTTTTTTACCCGCAACATTGTCATTATTAAAGATAATTCCGGACATACCGGAGTAGGGGAAATCCCCGGCGGAGAGAAGATCCGCAAGACCCTGGAGGATGCCGCCGCGCTGGTGCAGGGGAAGACTCTGGGCGAATATCGCAACGTACTGAACGCGGTGCGCCGCACCTTTGCCGATCGCGATGCCGGTGGCCGCGGTCTGCAAACCTTCGATCTCCGCACCACCATTCACGTGGTGACCGGTATTGAAGCCGCCATGCTCGATCTTCTGGGCCAGCACCTGGGCGTGAATGTGGCCACCCTGCTGGGCGACGGTCAGCAGCGCGATGAGGTCGAAATGCTGGGTTATCTATTCTACGTCGGGGACCGCAAACGTACAGATCTGCCCTATCAGAGCCAGACCGATGAGCGCTGCGACTGGTATCGCCTGCGTCATGAAGAGGCGATGACCCCGGAAGCAGTGGTGCGTCTGGCCGAAGCCGCTTATGAGAAGTACGGCTTTAACGACTTTAAACTAAAGGGCGGCGTGCTGGCGGGCAGCGAAGAGGCGGAAGCCGTGACCGCGCTGCATGCCCGATTCCCTAAGGCGCGGGTGACCCTCGATCCCAATGGTGCCTGGTCGCTGGATGAGTCTATTCGTCTTGGCAAGCAGCTGCGCGGCGTGTTGGCCTATGCCGAAGATCCCTGTGGTGCCGAGCAGGGCTACTCCGGGCGCGAAGTCATGGCGGAATTCCGCCGGGCGACCGGCCTGCCCACCGCCACCAATATGATCGCCACAGACTGGCGTCAGATGGGCCATACTTTATCACTCCAGTCGGTGGATATTCCGCTGGCGGATCCCCATTTCTGGACCATGCAGGGATCGGTACGAGTCGCTCAGATGTGCCATGAATTTGGTCTGACCTGGGGCTCGCACTCCAATAACCACTTCGATATTTCGCTGGCGATGTTCACCCATGTGGCCGCTGCGGCGCCCGGTGATATTACCGCTATCGACACCCACTGGATCTGGCAGGAAGGCAATCAGCGCCTGACGCGCCAGCCGCTTGAAATTAAAGGTGGTAAGGTGCAGGTGCCTCAGACGCCGGGGCTGGGGGTGGAGCTGGATATGGATCAGGTGATGCGTGCCCATGAGCTTTATCAGAAACAAGGGCTGGGGGCGCGCGACGATGCGGCGGCTATGCAGTATCTGATCCCTGACTGGCGCTTTGATAATAAACGCCCCTGCATGGTGCGTTAAGCTGGAGTTGCCCGGGCTGCGATGGCTCGGGCGCCGGGCCCCGGGTGGGATATGGAGCATAAGGAGCGCCGATGAAGATTGTTATCGCGCCAGACTCCTGGAAAGAGAGTCTGAGCGCGCTGGAAGTGGCTGACTGTATTGAGCAGGGCTTTCGGGAAATATTCCCTGAAGCGCATTATGTCCGGTTACCGGTGGCGGATGGCGGCGAAGGAACCGTTGAGGCGATGATTGCGGCCACCGGCGGTCGCCGGGTCGCGCTTGAGGTAACCGGGCCGCTGGGCGACAGGGTCGCAGCCTTCTACGGCCTTTCCGGCGACGGGCGCTGCGCCTTTATCGAAATGGCGGCGGCCAGCGGTCTGGAGCTGTTGCCTTTGGCGCAGCGCAATCCGTTAATCACCACCTCCTGGGGCACCGGCGAACTGATTTGCCACGCGCTGGAGGCCGGTGTACAGCAAATTATTATCGGCATTGGTGGCAGCGCCACCAATGACGGTGGGGCCGGTATGCTACAGGCGCTGGGCGTCAGCCTGCGAGATGCGCAGGGGCGGGAGCTGGAGCGCGGCGGCGCGGCGTTGGCTCAACTAAGCGCCATCGATATCAGCGGCCTGCGGCCGGGACTGGCGCATTGTCATATCGACGTGGCCTGCGATGTCACCAATCCCCTGATTGGCGAGCAGGGGGCATCGGCGGTGTTTGGTCCCCAGAAGGGCGCCACGCCGGAGATGGTGGCTCAGCTTGATGCTGCGCTGGAAAATTTTGCCCGGGTGGTACGTCAGGCGCTGGGCACGGAGATTCAAAACCTGCCCGGCGGCGGTGCGGCCGGTGGGATGGGGGCGGCGCTGCACGCTTTCTGCGGCGCCAGGCTACGTCCCGGGGTGGAAATTGTCACCGGTGCGTTGAAGCTGGAGCAGCAGGTGCGCGATGCCGATCTGGTGATTACCGGAGAAGGGCGCATCGACAGCCAGTCGATTCAGGGCAAGGTGCCGTTTGGCGTGGCGCAGGTGGCCCGCCGCCACAATAAACCGACCATCGCCATTGCCGGAAGCCTGGCCCCGGATGTGAGCGTGGTGCATCAACACGGTATTGATGCGGTATTCAGCGTGATTAACCGCATCTGTTCGCTGGAAGAAGCGCTGGATAACGCCGCAGAGAACCTGCGTGCCACGGCGCGTAATGTGGCTGCCGTGCTGGCGTTAGGGCGGCGGCTGGGGTGACTCTCCCTCTCCCTGCGAGGAGAGGGGAATAGGGCCTACTTCAACCGCTGACAGGCCTCTTTGGTCACATTATCCATCTCATCCAGCAGTTCCAGCAGTTCGGGTTCCAGCTGTTCCGGCGGCGTACCGCTGCGTAACTGCTGTTCCAGCAGAAAGCAGAGATTTTTCAGACGCGGTACGCCGCTGTAGCTACAGCTACCGTGCAGTTTATGGATGATGTCGATCAGGCTGCCAGGCTCTTCCCCCGCCAACTGGGCCTCCACGGTATTGCGCACCTCCGGCAGGAACGATAACAGCATACCCAGCATTTCACGCGCCAAATCCGGCTTATTAGCGGCCTGACGCAGCGCCAGCGACCAGTCCAGAGTTGCATTGGGATCGCTTTGGGGAACCTCATCGTGCTGCGGCGTTTGAGGCAGTCGGGTGCCGGGCTGGTAGCGCTGTAGCAGAGCGCACAGCTTCTCTTCATCGATGGGCTTCGCCAGGTAATCATTCATACCGGCGCTCAGAAGCTTCTCTTTCTGCCCCGCCATGGCGTGGGCGGTGACGGCAATCACCGGCGTTTTATTGTGCTGAGGGATCTGGCGAATCAGCTCGCAGGCGCGGATACCGTCCATTTCCGGCATCTGGATATCCATCAGCACCAGATCGAAGCCCATCAGACGCGCCTGTTCAATGGCAGCGGTACCGCTTTCACACAGCACCACATGGCGCACCCGGTCTTCCAGCAGGGCGCCGATAAGCTTAAGGTTGGCCGGATTATCGTCCACGGCCATCACCGTCATTGGCAGTCGTACATCGTCGCGGGCGACGGTAGCGGGCGGAATCAAATCGCTGTGATGCTCCAGCAGCAGCGGCATCAGCCGGGTCTGGGTGATGGGTTTAATCATACAGGCCGAAGCGCCGCCCTGTTTTAGCTGTTCGGCATTAACCAGCGCGTGACAGGGCAGGGCGAGGATCAGGCAGGGCGACATCCGGGCGGCGCTGGCAAGCCACGAATCTTCCATCGAAAGTGGCGTACGATCGGTGACCGGAACGCCAATCAGCATAAAGTCATACTGCTGTTCCGTCAGCTCTTCGAGCGAGGTGCCCCAGGTCACCTGCAGCGGCGTGCTGGCCAGCATATCCAGAGTCCCCTGGGCGGCGGCGGTATTGGGCTCAATATAGGCGAGGTGTTTGCCTGCCAGTACGCTGAGCGTGCTGTTATCCGGTATCGCATTGGGATTAAGATCCAGGTTGATATGGCACCAGAAGGTCGAGCCGCGTCCCGGCTGGCTGTGGAACGAAATATCACCGCCCATTTCGCGCACCAGCTTCTGGGTAATGGCCAGCCCCAGTCCGGTACCGCCATGGCGCCGGGAGATACTGGCATCCGCCTGACGGAAGGCCTGGAACAGTCGGGACTGATCCTTTTCCGGAATACCGATACCGGTATCGCGGATCTGTACTTCGATCTGCAGCTTGTTATTCCCGATGGCGCGCTGTTCCACCACCAGATCGATATTGCCGCTTTCGGTGAACTTAATGGCGTTACCCACCAGATTAGTCAGAATCTGCTGCAGGCGCAGCGGGTCGCCAATCACGTTATCAGGGACGTTATTCTCAATATCCAGCGTGAGCTCCAGCCCCTTATCGTGGGCGGAATGCGCCAGCAGCGTCACGGTTTCATCCAGCGCGCTACGTAACAGGAAGGGGATACTTTCAAGAATCAGCTTACCGGCTTCCAGTTTAGAAAAGTCGAGCACGTCATTAATAATGTTCAGCAGGTTATTGGCCGAACGTTCAATCGTATTCAGATGATCGCGCTGGGTGCCGGTCAGGTCGGTTTTCAGCGTCAGGCGGGTAAAGCCGATAACGCCGTTAAGCGGGGTGCGCAGCTCGTGGGACATATTGGCCAGGAACTCTGACTTAATACGGGCAGCTTCCTGGGCGCGCTTCTTCGCCAGATCCAGTTCGACGTTCTGAATTTCCATCTGCTCCAGGGTTTCCCGCAGATCGGAGGTGGCCTGATCGACGTTATGCTGCATCTCTTCATGGTAGGCGGTGAGCGACATCGCCATCGCATTGATACCGTTTTTCAGCATATCCAGTTCGCCCAGCATAAAGCCTTCTACCCGGCTGTCGAGCTGGCCGCGGCGGATGCGGTCAACGGTGTTCACCATATTACGGATGGGGCCGGTGACGTCGCGCATCAGTCGCCAGGCGAAGATCATGGCGATGCCCATACAGAGCAATACCAGCAGGGTTGATGTTAGAATTTCCTTATATTGCTGTAGCCGTACCGAACGCAGGTCCAGCTCCAGCGCTACATAGCCCAGGGTATTATTGGCCGGTTTGGCTTCGGTAATCTCCGACTCGTCTGGCGAATAGCGTTCGGAAATAATGGGCGTGCGCAGAATAATATCGTCGCCGTGTCGGGTGACCGTCAGCCGTCTGGGCTGGGGAGCACCTTCCGGTAACCTCAGCAGCGAGTGGTCGAGCTGATAATTAGAGGTGACGAACAGCCGGTTATTTTCATCGTAGACCGAAATACCGCGCACGATATCGGAATGGCGGCGATGCAGTACGCTAACCAACTGACGGATGGACTCCCGGTTGTGGAAGCTCATGCCATATTCGCTGGAAACCGCAAGGGGTTCGATAATACTGGCGCCGGCACCTTCCAGCTGGCGCTGCAGATCGTTATAGCGGTGAACCACGAAAAAGATACTGAGCAGCAGCCCGATAAGCACGGTAGGCGCCAGAATCAGTATCATCATACGTGCCCGCAGGCTGTAGTTGGTCATGAGGTTCCGATATGGGACAATTAAGAAAAATAGTAACAGGTAATACACACTCGTAATGGCGCAATTCTACTCTGCAAAGCGACGCGTGACGACGCGTAAGATCATAACCGTGGATGTTAACGATCTGGATTCTTTCGGCCAGGGCGTGGCCCGTCACCAGGGGAAGACGCTGTTTATCAGCGGCGCCCTGCCGGGAGAGCGCGTAGAGGCCGAGCTCCGTGAGGAGAAGCGCAATTATAGCCACGGCCTGGTTAAACGGCGAATGAACTCGAGCCCCGACCGGGCGGCGCCGCGCTGCCCGCATTTCGGCACCTGTGGCGGCTGCCAGCAACAACATGCCAGCATCGCACTACAGCAGCGCAGTAAGGCCAGCGCCCTGGGGCGCATGATGAAGCGCGACGTCGATGAAATTATCAGCGGAGACCCCTGGGGCTACCGTCGTCGGGCGCGTCTTAGCCTGAAATACACGGCGAAGGGGCTACAGATGGGCTTTCGTCAGGCCGCTTCGGACAAACTGGTGGATATCCGGCACTGCCCCGTTCTGGCGCCCCAACTTGAGGCGCTGCTCGAACCGCTGCGCGCCTGCTTGTCCGCACTGCAGGGGGCGAACAAGCTGGGCCATGCCGAACTGGTACTGGCGGATAGCGGGCCTCTGTTGGTGTTACGCCATCTGGCGCCGTTCAGTGCAACCGACAGAAAAAATCTGGAATGCTTTTCGCATTCAGAAAATCTTGCGCTGTTTCTGGCAGGTCAGAATGATATCCTGGAACAGCTGTGCGGTGAGGCTCCCTGGTATCAGTCGGACGGTCTACGCTTAATGTTCAGTCCACGCGACTTTATCCAGGTAAACGACGGCGTAAACCAGCAGATGGTGGCGCGAGCCATCGAATGGCTCACACTTTCCGGCAACGATCGGGCGCTCGATCTGTTTTGCGGTATGGGCAACTTTACCCTGCCAATGGCGCGGCGGGCCGGTCAGGTTGTGGGTGTGGAAGGCGTACCGGCGCTGGTGGAAAAGGGCCGGGAGAACGCGGCTTATAATCGTTTAAACAACGTAACATTCTGGCATGAAAACCTGGAGCAGGATGTTACCCGGCAGCCCTGGGCTGCCGACGGCGTGGATAAAATTCTGCTCGATCCGGCGCGGGCGGGCGCGGCTGGCGTTATTGCGCAGATCGGGCGCCTGGCCCCCGAGCGGGTGGTCTATGTTTCCTGTAACCCCAGCACCCTGATGCGCGACAGCGCGGCGCTGTGCGAGACCGGTTACCGTCTCACCAGGCTGGCGATGCTGGATATGTTTCCCCATACGGGGCACCTGGAGTCAATGGCGCTATTTGAACGACGTTAAGCGTCTGCGTTATGCAAGGCCGCGTAATAGCGGCAGCCCTTCGGGCGCAAAAGGAGAGGATAATGGTTGCGGTAAGAAGTGCACATCTCAATAAAGCTGGCGAGTTCGCCCCGGATCAATGGGTAGCGAGTCTGGGAATCAGCCCGCAGTCTTGTGAGCACCTGGCCGAAACCTGGCATTATTGTGAACAGCAGACCCAGGGACACCCTCAGGCGGAGCTGCTGCTGTGGCGCGGCGTGGAGATGGTCGAGATCCTCTCGATGCTGAGCATGGATATCGACACCCTGCGAGCGGCGCTGCTGTTCCCGCTGGCCGACAGCGGGGCGGTCACGGAAGAGGTTCTGCTGGAGAGCATGGGCCAGCAGGTGGTGCATCTGATTCACGGCGTACGTGATATGGACGCCATTCGCCAGCTTAAGGCCACCCACACCGACGACGCTATTTCGTCTGAACAGGTGGATAACGTGCGCCGTATGCTGCTGGCGATGGTGGATGACTTCCGCTGCGTGGTTATCAAACTGGCGGAGCGTATCGCCCACCTGCGGGAAGTGAAGGATGCGCCGGAAGATGAACGGGTGCTGGCGGCCAAAGAGTGCACCAACATCTATGCGCCGTTGGCCAACCGACTGGGCATCGGCCAGCTTAAATGGGAACTGGAGGATTACTGTTTCCGCTATCTGCACCCGGCGGAGTACAAAAGCATCGCGAAGCTGCTGCACGAGCGGCGCATCGACCGCGAACGCTATATCAATGAGTTCGTGGCCCGACTGCGGGAAACGATCAAGCAGGAGGGGGTTAAGGCCGAGGTATATGGTCGCCCCAAACATATCTACAGCATCTGGCGTAAGATGCAGAAAAAGCGGCTCTCCTTCGACGAACTGTTCGACGTGCGGGCGGTGCGTATAGTGGCCGATCGTCTGCAGGACTGCTATGCCGCGCTGGGCATCGTCCACACCCTGTGGCGCCACCTGCCGGACGAGTTTGACGACTATGTCGCCAACCCGAAACCGAACGGCTATCAGTCGATTCATACCGTGGTGCTGGGGCCGGAAGGCAAAACGGTGGAGATCCAGATCCGCACCAAACAGATGCATGAAGAGTCGGAGCTGGGGGTGGCGGCCCACTGGAAATATAAAGAGGGCGCCGCCAGCGCCGGGCGCTCCGGCCATGAGGATCGCATTGCGTGGCTGCGTAAGCTAATCGCCTGGCAGGAAGAGATGTCCGATTCCGGCGAAATGCTGGATGAGGTGCGCAGCCAGGTCTTTGACGATCGGGTCTACGTTTTTACCCCGAAAGGCGATGTGGTGGATCTGCCCGCAGGCTCTACGCCGCTCGATTTCGCCTATCACATTCACAGCGATGTGGGGCACCGCTGCATTGGTGCCAAAATTGGCGGGCGTATCGTTCCCTTTACCTACCAGCTGCAGATGGGCGATCAGGTTGAGATTATCACCCAGAAGCAGCCTAACCCGAGCCGCGACTGGCTGAACCCGAACCTGGGTTATGTGACGACCAGCCGCGGTCGTTCCAAAATCCACGCCTGGTTCCGTAAGCAGGATCGCGACAAGAATATCCTGGCCGGACGTCAGATACTGGATGACGAACTGACCCATTTGGGCATTGGGCTGCGCGAGGCGGAAAAACTACTGCTGCCGCGCTACAACTTTAACGAGCCCGACGAGCTGCTGGCGGCCATCGGCGGCGGCGACATTCGGCTTAACCAGATGGTGAACTTTCTGCAGGCGCAGTTTAATCAGCCGAGCGCCGAGGAGCAGGACGCCGAAGCTCTGCGTCAGCTGCAGCAGAAGAGTTATGCGCCTCAGGGCCAGAACCGGCGTCGGGATGACGGTCGGGTAGTGGTGGAAGGGGTCGGCAATCTGATGCACCACATTGCCCGCTGCTGCCAGCCGATTCCGGGTGATGAGATCGTCGGCTTTATTACCCAGGGGCGCGGTATTTCTATCCACCGCGCTGACTGCGACCAGTTGACCGAGCTGCGCGCCCACGCGCCGGAGCGTATCGTCGATGCGGTCTGGGGCGAAAGCTACTCTGCGGGCTATTCGCTGGTGGTTCGGGTCACCGCCAACGATCGCAGCGGGCTACTGCGCGATATCACCACCATTCTGGCTAACGAGAAGGTGAACGTGCTGGGAGTGACCAGCCGCAGCGATACCAAACAGCAGCTGGCGACCATCGATATGAATATCGAAATCTATAACCTGCAGGTGTTAGGACGGGTACTGGCCCGGCTTAACCAGCTACCGGACGTCATCGACGCCCGACGCCTGCACGGCGGATAACATAAGACCTCCCCTCTCCTGGGGAAGGGGCTCCGTATTCTTTCCCCCCTCTCCCTTTGGGAGAGGGCCGGGGTGAGGGGATATATTTCTTACAAGGACACCCGATGACGCAAATCGACCGACTACTCAACATTATGCAGCGCCTGCGCGACCCGGAAACCGGCTGCCCGTGGGACAAAGTCCAGACCTTCTCGACCATTGCCCCCTACACCCTGGAGGAGACTTACGAGGTACTGGATGCCATCCAGCGCGAGGATTTTGATTCCCTGCGCGGTGAACTGGGGGACCTGCTGTTTCAGGTGGTGTTCTATGCCCGAATGGCCAGTGAGCAGGGGCTCTTCGACTTTGAGGATATCTGCGCCGCCATCAGCGACAAACTGGAGCGCCGTCACCCCCATATCTTTGGCGACAAAGCGCTGAACGATAGCGCAGCCATCGCCCACAACTGGGAGCAGACCAAGCGAGAAGAGCGGGCGCAGAAGGCGCAGCATTCGGCGCTGGACGATGTGCCGGAAACCCTGCCAGCGCTGATGCGCGCCCATAAAATTCAGAAGCGGGTCGCCGCCGTGGGCTTTGACTGGGAAACCCTGGGCCCGGTGGTCGATAAGGTGCATGAAGAGCTGGACGAAGTGATGCACGAGGCGCAGCAGGCGGTGGTGGATCAGGCGAAGCTGGAAGAGGAGATCGGCGATCTGCTGTTCGCGACGGTGAATCTTTCCCGCCATCTTGGCGCCAAAGCGGAGATGGCGCTGGCCCAGGCTAATCGCAAATTTGAACGCCGCTTCCGCCAGGTGGAGCAGATAATTGCGGCGCAGGGGCTGGAGATGCACGAAGCGACGCTTACCCAAATGGAAGCGGCCTGGCAGCAAGTTAAACGTCAGGAATATGATATTTAACGACTTTTTTCGCCAGGAGCCCGCCTGGCGAAAATTTTAATTAACAAGCTATTGATTTGCATCAAAAACATTTCCTGCCCGGTCGCTATTTTCTATGCCCTGCGGCGGCCAGATGAATGGCTGGAGCCTGGAGAAGGAATGTTTGTGGGACCCATATGAATCGGGTATACTGCTTTCCCGTCCTGGTTATTCCATCGTCTTTAAACCTAACTTCTCAGGTTCAGCATGACAACGAACTATATTTTTGTGACCGGCGGGGTCGTATCCTCTCTGGGTAAAGGCATTGCCGCAGCCTCCCTCGCAGCCATTCTCGAAGCCCGTGGCCTTAACGTGACCATCATGAAACTGGATCCCTATATCAATATCGATCCAGGCACCATGAGCCCGATTCAACACGGGGAAGTGTTCGTAACCGAAGACGGCGCTGAAACCGATCTGGACCTGGGGCACTATGAGCGCTTCATCCGTACCCGAATGAGCCGCCGCAACAACTTCACCACGGGTCGAATCTATTCCGACGTTCTGCGTAAAGAGCGTCGCGGCGACTATCTGGGCGCCACCGTTCAGGTTATCCCCCATATCACCAACGCAATCAAAGAGCGCATTATCGAAGGCGGCGAAGGCCACGATGTGGTGCTGGTTGAGATCGGCGGTACCGTGGGTGATATCGAATCCCTGCCGTTCCTGGAAGCGATTCGCCAGATGGCGGTAGAAGTGGGCCGCGAGCACACGCTCTATATGCACCTGACCCTGGTGCCTTATATGGCCGCCGCAGGCGAGGTGAAAACCAAGCCGACTCAGCACTCGGTTAAAGAGCTGCTCTCCATCGGTATCCAGCCGGATATGCTGATCTGCCGTTCCGACCGCGCTATTCCTGCCAACGAACGCGCCAAAATCGCGCTGTTCTGTAACGTGCCGGAGAAGGCGGTTATCTCTCTGAAAGACGTCGATTCCATTTATAAAATCCCTGGCATGTTGAAATCCCAGGGCCTGGACGATTATATTTGTAAACGATTCAGCATCGAGTGCCCGGAAGCCGATCTTGCCGAATGGGAGCAGGTTCTGTACGAAGAAGCCAATCCGTCGGGTGAAATCACCATCGGGATGGTGGGTAAGTACATCGAGCTGCCTGATGCCTATAAGTCGGTTATCGAGGCGCTTAAGCACGGTGGCCTGAAGAATCGTCTGACGGTGAACATCAAGCTGATTGATTCGCAGGATGTTGAGACTCGCGGCGTGGAGATCCTGAAGGGTCTGGACGCGATTCTGATTCCAGGCGGCTTCGGCTACCGCGGCGTGGAAGGCAAGATTGCCACCGCCCGCTATGCGCGTGAGAACAAAATTCCGTATCTCGGCATTTGCTTAGGTATGCAGGTAGCGTTGATTGATTTCGCCCGTAACGTGGCGGGTATGGAAAACGCCAACTCCACTGAATTTGTGCCAGACTGTAAGTACCCGGTCGTGGCGCTGATCACTGAGTGGCGTGATGAGAACGGTAACGTGGAAGTCCGCTCCGAGAAGAGCGATCTGGGTGGCACCATGCGCCTTGGCGCACAGCAGTGCCAGCTCTCCGACGACAGTCTGGTTCGCCAGCTGTACGGTGAGTCAACCATCGTTGAGCGTCATCGTCACCGTTACGAAGTCAACAACATGCTGTTGAAACAGATTGAAGCAGCCGGTCTGCGTGTGGCAGGCCGTTCCGGGGACGATCAGTTAGTCGAGATCGTCGAGGTTGCGGACCATCCGTGGTTTGTCGCCTGTCAGTTCCACCCGGAATTTACTTCCACCCCGCGTGACGGGCACCCGCTGTTTAGCGGCTTTGTGAAAGCCGCGGGCGAGTACCAGAAGCGCCAGGAGAAGTAACGATAATTAATGGCAGCGCGGCTCCATCGCATTCCGAGCAGGATGAGGATACGCGCTGCTGGTCCGGATTTTTTTAGTTTAACCAGTGACTTGAGGAAAACCTAATGTCCAAAATCGTTAAAGTCATCGGCCGCGAAATCATCGACTCTCGCGGTAACCCGACTGTTGAAGCCGAAGTTCATCTGGAAGGCGGTTTCGTTGGTATGGCTGCTGCCCCGTCGGGTGCTTCTACCGGTTCCCGCGAAGCGCTGGAACTGCGCGATGGCGACAAATCCCGTTTCCTGGGCAAAGGCGTAACCAAAGCCGTTGCCGCAGTTAACGGTCCGATCGCTCAGGCTGTGCTTGGCAAAGACGCTAAAGACCAGGCTGGCATCGACAAAATCATGATCGATCTGGACGGCACTGATAACAAATCTCAGTTCGGTGCGAACGCGATCCTGGCCGTTTCTCTGGCTAACGCTAAAGCCGCTGCTGCTTCTAAAGGCATGCCGCTGTATGAGCACATTGCTGAGCTGAACGGCACTCCGGGCAAATACTCCATGCCGGTACCGATGATGAACATCATCAACGGCGGTGAGCACGCTGACAACAACGTCGACATCCAGGAGTTCATGATCCAGCCGGTTGGCGCTAAAACGGTTAAAGAAGCTATCCGTATGGGTTCCGAAGTGTTCCATCACCTGGCCAAAGTACTGAAAGGCAAAGGTATGAACACCGCAGTGGGCGACGAAGGCGGCTACGCGCCGAACCTGGGCTCCAACGCTGAAGCTCTGGCTGTTATCGCTGAAGCGGTTAAAGCTGCTGGCTACGAGCTGGGTAAAGACATCACCCTGGCGATGGACTGCGCAGCGTCTGAATTCTACAAAGACGGCAAATACGTTCTGGCTGGCGAAGGCAACAAAGCGTTCTCCTCTGAAGAGTTCACTCACTTCCTGGAAGAACTGACCAAACAGTACCCGATCGTCTCCATCGAAGATGGTCTGGACGAGTCTGACTGGGACGGTTTCGCTTACCAGACCAAAGTTCTGGGCGACAAAATCCAGCTGGTTGGCGACGACCTGTTCGTGACCAACACTAAGATCCTGAAAGAAGGTATCGATAAAGGCATCGCTAACTCCATCCTGATCAAGTTCAACCAGATCGGTTCTCTGACCGAAACCCTGGCGGCTATCAAGATGGCGAAAGACGCTGGCTACACTGCCGTTATCTCTCACCGTTCCGGTGAAACCGAAGATGCGACCATCGCAGATCTCGCGGTTGGTACTGCGGCTGGCCAGATCAAGACCGGTTCCATGAGCCGTTCTGACCGCGTTGCCAAATACAACCAGCTGATTCGTATCGAAGAAGCGCTGGGCGAAAAAGCACCGTACAACGGTCGTAAAGAGATCAAAGGTCAGGCGTAAGCGTCTGCATTAATGAGTCTCTGAAAGCCCCGGCAGGAAACTGCCGGGGCTTTTTTTATGGTTCGTCGCGGATTAGCGTGGAGTGTTCGAAAATGGATGGAATATGAACACGTCGGAGAAAGTTCCGTTCACTTTTAGTAAGCGCTTCTTTGTTAATTCGGAACACGTGAACGGGCCAGGGGGGCTCAGTCGCCACCCCCCTGGCGGCCCGGGCTCCCCGGCGGTAAAAAACGCCGCTGACACGTTCACCGGCGCCGGTATTCACATATGAAAAATCACCTTAAGGTGAACGGAATCTTCTCCAACACATCATATTCATTCAAAATCAGGCTCACGCTAATATGCAATGCCCGCCGCTTTACAGCAACAGCGGCAGCGTTGCGCTGGCCGTTTGCTGACTGAGTTCGGCATAGCGCTCATCAATAGCGATGAGAGACATCGCCAGCAGCTCTACCAGCAGCATCACGCTGATTTTGGCATTCAGCGCGCCGCCGCTCAGAGGACCTTCTGGCGTCGCCGCCACCAGCAGCATATCGCTTAACGACGCCAGCGGACTGGAAGGGGTGTTGCTGAGCGCCAGAATCTTCACGCCGCGCTTGCGGGCCAGCTTCACCACGTGCAGCAGATCGCGGGTGGATCCCGAACTGGAGATCGCCACCACCAGATCCTCCTGACCGAGCGTTGCCGCGTTCATCGCCGCGCGATGCATATCGCTGTACTGTTGCGTGCTTTTGCCGAAGCGCAGCAGCTTATACTGAAGGTAATCCCCGGGGATGGCGCTTGCCGCAACGCCGTATATCTGCACCGAACGTGCCTGATGCAGCGCCTGCGCCGCCGCTTTCAGCATCTGGCGATCCAGCAGTTTCGCCGTATCCTGTAGCGCCTGTACCGACTCTTCCACCACCCGATCGATCTCATCTCCTGCCTGGCGCGGCGCGGTCTGGTGCTGAATATCCAGCGCCAGCGCCATTTTAAATTCGTTATAGCCTTTGCATCCCAGCGTCCGGCACAGCCGGGTGACGCTTGCCTCGCTGGTTTCGCTTTCCCGCGCCAGTTCGGTAATGGTCAGGTAGAGCACGCTGGCGGGGGCGTTTAACACAAACTCCCCCAGCTTCTGCTGGGTCGGGCTGTATCCGGATACGCTCTGCCGCAGCCTGAGCAGCAGGTTTTCATGTTCTGACATGCAAGTTCCTTAATGCGTTTTGCTACCGGTTAGTGTGGCGGAAAGCGGGTTGCTGACGCCAGTCATTTTAAAAAAGTATGATCCGTCTCCCGACTTCTGGTGATAATTTTCAATATATAGATTTTATGTGGTAATAATTTTCACCATATTCTGCAGGGAGAAACCTTATGTCTGTATTCAGTGGCGCCTCATCGGGAGGCTGGTTCGAAAAAGCGCAGCGCTTTGGCAAATCCTTTATGTTGCCGATTGCCGTGCTTCCGGCGGCAGGGTTGCTGTTGGGGATTGGCGGCGCGCTCTCTAATCCCAACACCATCACGGCGTATCCTTTCCTGGATGTCGACTGGCTGCAGGCGATATTCACCATTATGAGCAGCGCCGGTGCCATCGTATTTGCCAATCTGTCGGTGCTGTTTGCGGTAGGTGTGGCGGTGGGGCTGGCGAAGAGCGATAAAGGCACCGCCGGGCTGTCGGCGCTGCTGGCGTTCCTGGTGATGAACGCCACCATTAATGCCTTGCTGATTCTGACCGGCACCCTGGCGCAGGAGAATCCTGGCGCGGTAGGGCAGGGAATGACGCTGGGTATTCAGACTCTGGAAACCGGCGTCTTCGGCGGGGTGGTTATCGGTCTGGTGACCTGTGCGCTGCATCATCGCTTTCGCAATATTGCGCTGCCGCAGTTCCTGGGGTTCTTCGGCGGTTCGCGCTTTGTGCCGATCGTCAGCTCCCTGGCCGCCATCGTAGTGGGGGCCGTCATGACCGTTATCTGGCCCCATTTTCAGGCGCTGATTTTTGGGCTGGGCGGGCTGGTGGATGCCACCGGTTATCTGGGGACGTTCCTGTACGGCTTTATACTGCGCATGCTGGGTCCCTTCGGTCTGCATCATATTTTCTATTTGCCCTTCTGGACCACGGCGCTGGGCGGCACTGAGATGATCAACGGCCAGCTGGTGGAAGGCACGCAGCGCATCTTCTTTGCCCAACTGGGCGATCCCGCGACTCAGCAGTTTTATGTCGGGACTTCACGTTTTATGTCCGGGCGTTTTATCACCATGATGTTCGGGCTGCTGGGCGCCTGCCTTGCGATGTACCACACGGCGAAACCCGAAAATAAAAAGCGCGTGGCTGGACTGTTGCTTTCGGCGGCGCTGACCTCATTCCTGACCGGCATTACCGAGCCTATTGAGTTCTCGTTCCTGTTTGTGGCCCCTGCGCTTTACGTTATCCATGCCCTGTTCGATGGCCTGGCCTTCATGCTGGCCCATATCCTGCACATCACCATCGGCCAGACGTTCTCCGGCGGCTTTATCGACTTCATGCTGTTCGGCGTGCTGCAGGGCGAGGCGAAAACCCACTGGATGTATGTACCCCTGGTCGGCGTTCCGTGGTTCTTCCTCTACTACTTTACCTTCCGCTTCGCCATTGTCCGCTTCGGTTTCGCCACCCCAGGCAGGGAGAAAGAGAACGTGGAGCAGAGTGAGTTCGCCTCGGGCGAACGGGCTCAGGCCATCGTGGCCGGACTGGGCGGCAGAGATAACCTGGAAGAGGTGGACTGTTGCGCCACGCGTTTACGCGTGACGGTAAAAGATGGAAGCAAAGTGGACGAGGCGGCGCTAAAAGCGACCGGCGCCCACGGCGTGATTTTGCGTGGCAACGGCGTGCAGGTGGTCTATGGCCCGCACGTCACCATTATCAGAAATGAAGTAGAAGAGATTTTAGCCTGATGAATACGTTACTGAACGGCCTGAAAGGCCAGCTGATTGTCTCCTGCCAGGCGCTGGAAGACGAGCCGTTACATAGTCCCTTTATTATGTCGCGCATGGCGCTGGCGGCAGAGCAGGGGGGAGCCGCCGGAATTCGCGCCAACAGCGTGGCGGATATTGCGGCCATCCGCCAGCAGGTTGCGCTACCGGTTATTGGCATCATCAAACGTGATTACCCCGACAGCGAGGTATTTATCACCGCGACCCTGAAAGAGGTGGATGAACTGATGACGGTAGCGCCGGAAATCATCGCGCTGGACGCCACCGCCCGCCCGCGCCCCGGCGGCCAGAGTCTGGCGACGCTGGTGGCGCAGATTCGGGAACGCTATCCCAGGCTGGTGCTGATGGCGGATGTCTCCACCCTGGATGAAGCGAAAACCGCCGAAGCGCTCGGTTTCGACTGCGTCGGACCTACGCTGTATGGCTACACTGGAGAGACCAAAGGCCACAAACTGCCAGAGCAGGATTGCCGTTTTCTGGGCGAACTGGTCGATGCGGTGACCATTCCGGTGATTGCCGAAGGCAATGTGGAAACCCCGGAACTGGCGGCTCGCTGCCTGGCGCTGGGCGCCCATGCCGTGGTGGTTGGCGGGGCCATTACCCGACCCCGGCAGATTACCGAACGCTTTGCCGCAGCCATAAACGCGCACTGTCGTGAATGACCCCGGGCCGCGGATTTGCGATAATCCGCGTTTCCTTTACGCGACAGAGATGATTATGCAGTACCCGATTAACGAGATGTTCCAGACGCTCCAGGGCGAAGGTTACTTTACCGGCGTGCCGGCTGTCTTTATCCGGCTGCAGGGATGCCCGGTCGGCTGCCCGTGGTGCGATACCAAACATACATGGGAAAAACTCGCCGATCGGGAAGTGTCGATGTTCAGCATCATGGCCAAGACCCGCGAGAGCGACAAATGGGGGGCGGCGGGCGTTGAGGATCTGCTGGCCATTATTCAGCGCCAGGGTTACAGCGCCCGCCACGTGGTGATCACCGGCGGCGAGCCCTGCATCCACGATCTGACTGCCCTGACCGAAGGGCTGAAAAGTCAGGGGTTTAGCTGCCAGATAGAGACCAGCGGTACTCACGAAGTGCGCTGCTCGCCGGGCACCTGGGTGACGGTTTCGCCAAAGGTGAATATGCGTGGCGGCTATGATGTGCTGTCGCAGGCGCTACAGCGTGCCGATGAGATCAAACACCCGGTCGGCCGGGTACGCGACATTGAAGCGCTCGATGAACTGCTGGAGACTCTGGACGATGAAAAGGCGCGCATTATCGCGCTACAGCCCATCAGCCAGAAAGAAGAGGCGACCCGCCTGTGCATCGAAACCTGCATCGCCCGCAACTGGCGGCTGTCGATGCAGACCCATAAGTATCTGAATATCGCCTGATTCAGATTTAAATAGATCTGAGCACCCTCTTCCCTTTGGAGATAAGGATTGTGTGGGAGCCGTTTTTCCCCCTCTCCCCTTTGAGGAGAGGGCCGGGCTGAGGGGAGGCGATTACTCGCCGCGGTACACGCAACCCGCCGTGCAGGTCTCTTTTACCTGAACCGCGCTCAGCAGCGGCAGTTGGGGTTTTACCTGCTGCCAGATCCAACGGGCCAGCACTTCGCTGGTGGGATTTTCCAGCCCCGGAATATCGTTAAGATAGTAGTGATCCAGGCGTTCCCAGGTGGGCTTAAACGCCGCTTTCAGCTCGGCAAAGTCGATGACCCAACCGGTATGGGGATCCACTTCGCCGGTCACTTCCAGGCGCACCATAAAGGAGTGGCCATGCAGGCGCCCGCACTTGTGACCTTCCGGCACGTGGGGCAGCCGGTGTGCGGCTTCGAACGTGAACTCTTTAAACAGGGTGGTTGACATGATCCGACCTCGGTGTGACAAAAAACCGCCGCATAGTACCGGAAATGTTTTTTTTTGGCATTAACTAAAACCCGCTTTGCGCAAGTTTCGCCCTTTTCAGAGACTGTGACTTATGATTAACATGTAAAATCAATTGGTTAACAAATCAGTTTTTGCGTTAATCAATAACATAAAAAGCGGTTAGGCGATTTGGTTATTAATTATTTCCATCCCTTCTTTAATTGTTATTACCCCCGCCGTTAACCTTACTTTCACTTTCTGTTTTCGCCCCCGGGAGTCAGGATACCTGCAGCGCCGTAACGTCAGCGCTCCCTGACGTTACGGGGCGGGTGAACGCTTTTAGCATACTGGAACATAACGACGCATGACGACTCAGGCCCCTCCCACTTCGCTGCTTCCGGTGACACCGGAACAGCTGGCGCGCCTCCAGGCGGCGACCACGGACTTCACCCCCACCCAGCTGGCATGGCTTTCCGGCTACTTCTGGGGGATGGTAAACCAACAGCCTGGCGTGGCTGCCGGGGCAGTCCCTGCGCCGGAAGCGGCGGCGATTACGCTGATTTCCGCCTCCCAGACCGGTAACGCGCGGCGGGTGGCCGAACAGCTGCGTGACTCCCTGCTGGCGGCGAAGCTGAACGTCAATCTGGTCAACGCAGGCGACTATAAATTCAAGCAGATCGCTCAGGAAAAACTGCTGGTGCTGGTTGCCTCCACCCAGGGGGAAGGGGAGCCGCCGGAAGAGGCAGTCGCATTGCATAAATATCTGTTTTCGAAGAAGGCGCCGAAACTGACTGATACCGCCTTTGCCGTATTTGGCCTGGGCGACACCTCCTATGAATTCTTCTGCCAGTCGGGTAAGGATTTCGACACCCGCCTGGCGGAGCTGGGTGCGGAACGGCTGCTGGATCGCGTGGATGCCGATGTGGAATTCCAGGCCGCGGCGGAAAGCTGGTGCCAGCGTATTACCGAGGTCCTGAAGGAGAAAGCGCCTCAGGGGGCCCCGGCTCCCACCGCCGTTGCCGGTGCGGTGAATGAAATTGTCACCACGCCATGGACCAAAGAGGCGCCGTTCGCGGCATCGCTTGCGGTGAATCAAAAGATTACGGGGCGCGGCTCTGATAAAGACGTGCGCCATCTGGAAATTGATCTGGGCGACTCCGGCCTGCGCTATCAGCCAGGAGACGCGCTGGGCGTCTGGTATCAGAACTGTCCGGCGCTGGTGCAGGAACTGGTGGAACTGCTGTGGCTGAAGGGCGATGAGATCGTTGAGGTGAACGGTAAATCCCTGCCGCTCAGCGAAGCGCTGCAGTGGCACTTTGAGCTGACGGTGAATACCGGCGGCATTGTGGAAAACTACGCCACCCTGACCCGGAACGACGCGCTGCTGGAGATGGTGGGCGATCGCGATAAGCTGCACCACTACGCGGCCACCACGCCGATTGTTGATATGGTGCGCTTTGCTCCGGCCCAACTGGAGGCTCAGCAGCTTATCGGGTTACTGCGCCCGCTGACGCCGCGCCTGTACTCCATTGCTTCGTCCCAGGCCGAGGTGGAAAACGAAGTGCATATCACCGTTGGCGTGGTGCGCTACGACGTGGAAGGGCGTGCCCGTAGCGGCGGCGCATCCGGCTTCCTGGCCGACCGGGTGGAAGAAGACGGCGAAGTGCGGGTGTTTATCGAACACAACGACAACTTCCGCCTGCCTGCTAATCCGGAAACGCCGGTCATTATGATTGGCCCCGGCACCGGTATCGCGCCGTTCCGCGCCTTTATGCAGGAGCGCGATGCTCAGGGGGCATCCGGTAAAAACTGGCTGCTGTTCGGCAACCCGCATTTTACCGAGGATTTCCTCTATCAGGTGGAGTGGCAGCGCTATGTTAAAGAAGGTCTGCTGACCCGCATTGACCTCGCCTGGTCCCGCGACCAGAAAGAGAAGATTTACGTACAGGATAAACTGCGCGAACAGAGCGCAGAGCTGTGGCGCTGGATTAACGACGGCGCCCATATTTACGTCTGCGGCGACGCCAATCGCATGGCGAAAGACGTTGAGCAGGCGCTTCTGGAAGTGATTGCCGAACAGGGGAGTATGGACCTGGAAGCGGCAGATGAATATTTAAGTGAGCTGCGCGTAGAGCGCCGTTATCAGCGAGACGTTTACTAATGAGCGAAAAACATCCCGGACCCCTGGTGGTCGAAGGTAAACTGGCCGATGCCGAGCGCATGAAGCTTGAGAGTAACTTCCTGCGCGGCACCATTGCCGAAGATTTAAACGACGGCCTGACCGGCGGATTTAAGGGCGACAACTTTCTGCTAATCCGCTTTCACGGCATGTATCAGCAGGACGATCGCGACATCCGCGCCGAACGCGCCGAACAGAAACTGGAGCCGCGCCACGCCATGCTGCTGCGCTGCCGCCTGCCGGGCGGCATTATGACCACGAAGCAGTGGCTGGCTATCGACAAATTCGCTGGCGACAAGACGCTGTATGGCAGCATCCGTCTGACCAACCGCCAGACCTTCCAGTTTCACGGCATTCTGAAGAAGAACGTGAAGCCGGTGCACCAGATGCTACACGAAGTGGGGCTGGATGCGCTGGCGACGGCCAACGACATGAACCGTAACGTGCTGTGCACCTCTAACCCGATTGAGTCGCAGCTGCATGCTGAGGCTTACGAGTGGGCCAAAAAGCTTTCTGAGCACCTGCTGCCGCGCACCCGGGCCTATGCGGAAATCTGGTGGGATCAGGAAAAGGTCGCTACCACCGACGAAGAGCCGATCCTCGGGGCGACCTATCTGCCGCGTAAATTTAAAACCACGGTGGTGGTGCCGCCGCAGAACGATGTGGATCTGCATGCCAACGATATGAACTTTGTGGCCATTGCCGAAAACGGCAAACTGGTGGGCTTTAACCTGCTGGTGGGCGGCGGTCTTTCCATTGAGCACGGCAACAAGAAAACCTATGCCCGTACCGCCAGCGAGTTCGGCTATATTCCGCTGGAGCACACCCTGGCGGTGGCGGAAGCGGTGGTCACCACCCAGCGCGACTGGGGCAACCGTACCGACCGTAAAAACGCCAAGACCAAATACACCCTTGAGCGTGTTGGGGTGGAGACCTTTAAGGCCGAAGTGGAGCGCCGGGCAGGCATTACCTTTGAACCGATCCGCCCCTATGAATTCACCGGTCGCGGCGATCGCATCGGTTGGGTGAAGGGTATCGACGATAAGTGGCACCTGACGCTGTTTATCGAAAACGGTCGTATCCTGGACTACCCGGGGCGCCCGCTGAAAACCGGCCTGCGTAAGATCGCCGAAATCCACAAAGGCGATCTGCGCCTGACCGCCAATCAGAACCTGATCATCGCCGGGGTGCCGGAAAGCGATAAAGCTTCGATCGAAGCGCTGGCCCGGGAACATGGCCTGATGGCGGCGACATCCAGCCTGCGTGAAAACTCGATGGCCTGCGTCTCTTTCCCGACCTGCCCGCTGGCGATGGCGGAAGCCGAGCGTTTCCTGCCCAGCTTTGTTGATAAGGTGGAAGGGCTAATGGCGGCTCACGGCGTGGAGGATGAGAATATCGTTCTGCGCGTAACCGGCTGCCCCAACGGCTGCGGCCGCGCCATGCTGGCGGAAGTGGGGCTGGTGGGTAAGGCACCCGGGCGCTATAACCTACATCTTGGCGGTAACCGCATCGGCACCCGTATTCCGCGGATGTTCCGGGAAAACATCACCGAGCCGGAGATCCTGAGATCCCTTGATGAACTGATAGGGCGCTGGGCCAAAGAGCGTGAAGCGGGCGAAGGCTTCGGCGACTTCACCGTGCGTACCGGAATTGTGCGGCCGGTCCTCGATCCGGCGCGCGATTTCTGGGAATAAACGATAACCTCTGGCCCTCTCTCTTACCCCCCCTCTCCCTTTGGGAGAGGGCTGGGGTGAGGGGAAAGGGGGCAGGGGAAAGGGGAAACTATGTCCGTACTTGATCTCACTGCGCTAAACGCATTACCGAAAGACCAACGCGGCCAGGCGCTGGCCGACACCAATGCCCAACTGGAAGCGCTGAGCGCTCAGGAGCGCGTGGCCTGGGCTCTGGAAAACCTGCCCGGCGAATTTGTTCTGTCGTCGAGTTTTGGGATTCAGGCGGCGGTTTGTCTGCATCTGGTGACCCGGCAGCGGCCCGATATCCCGGTGATCCTGACCGATACCGGCTATCTGTTCCCGGAAACCTATCGCTTTATCGATGAACTGACCGAAAAGTTAAAACTGAATCTGAAGGTGTTTCGGGCCAGCGAAAGCCCCGCCTGGCAGGAAGCGCGCTACGGTAAGTTGTGGGAACAGGGCGTGGAAGGTATCGAGCGCTATAACCAGATCAACAAAGTAGAGCCGATGAACCGGGCGCTGGAAAGCCTGGGGGCGCAAAGCTGGTTCGCCGGCCTGCGCCGCGAGCAGTCCGACAGCCGCGCCGCTCTGCCGGTATTGGGCATCCAGCGCGGGGTATTTAAAATTCTGCCGATTATCGACTGGGATAACCGCACGGTGTACCAGTATCTGAAGCAGCACGACCTGAAATACCACCCGCTGTGGGACGAAGGCTATCTGTCGGTAGGGGACACCCATACCACCCGTAAATGGGAGCCGGGCATGGCCGAAGAGGAAACCCGCTTCTTTGGACTTAAGCGCGAGTGCGGGTTGCATGAGGGGTGATAATTCCTGGCAGTTATAAGAAATCCCGGCTTTTGGCCGGGATTTTTTGTTTTTTATCAATGAATTATCCCCGCTGGCGCGGGGAACGCACGTAAATTAGTGATTAAAACCTCACTTTAAATACGGTTAATCCCTACGAAGTAGGGATTTTTATAGTGTATCAGATTGCTACTTTTAGACATAAATCGTCTATGAGATTTAAAGTGTAAGTATTTAAAGGGGGGTAAGGGGGGCGAAGTGTGGTTGTGAAGTGAACGAATTGGATGTACTATTTCAGTTTGTGTGGGTATGGGGCTTTGGGATAACAGGGCGCTCTGCCTGAACGACAAAACGCCCTGCTGTTTGGTCTTAACTTAGCGGAATAGATCTTAATGCTGGGGGGATGTATGCCACAACAAAGTAAGGGAAAAAATGCTACTTCTGACTTGGATTTATCGTCTGTTAAATAATAGGCGCTTGTTGATTCGCCTGAGGCTATGGATGGGACGCTATCTAATCTTTCGCTTTTCTCTCTCTATACGTCTGTCATAAAAATAAATCGCGCCAGGGAGGGCGCGTTATAAACCTGATGAGGATTACGTGATGCAGTCATTACTCTACGATAAATGGCTCCCCGTACGCTGTAGGGATGGCGCTAAAGACTGGATGGCGCCCGTTGAGCTGGCCGATGAAAATATTGAGGATCTCGCCGCGGTACGTGCCGATTTCCAGGGGGCCGCCTGGCAGTTTCTGATCGGCCTGTTACAGACCACGCTGGCCCCGCAGGATATTGAAAAGTGGGAGGATATGCTGGAAGAGGGGCTAACGGAACAGCAACTTCGGGAAGCCTTTAAGCCAGTGGAGTTAGCCTTTCGATTTGGCCCGGAAACGCCTTCTTTTATGCAGGACTATCAGTCTCTGGATGGTGAAGATACGCCGCTGGCGGCGCTATTGCCGGAGATACCCGGCGGCAACACCCTTAAACGTAATACCGACCACTTTATTAAGCGCGGCGTGGTTGAAAAGCTTTGCCCGCGCTGCGCCGCTCAGGCGCTGTTTTCTCTGCAAATTAATGCACCGGCGGGCGGGAAAGGTTACCGCACCAGCCTGCGCGGCGGCGGACCACTGACTACCCTACTGGAATTTAAAGAAACGCCTCCTGGCACACCGCTGTGGAAAAAACTCTGGCTCAATGTCATGCCGCAGTCCGAAGGACGGATGCCGCTACCGCAACAGTATGACGCAGCCGTTTTCCCCTGGCTGGCGCCAACCCGCACCAGCGAAAAGACTATCACTACCCCTGAGCAGGCCCACCCACTCCAGGCTTACTGGGGAATGCCACGCCGTATCCGCATCAACTTTGACAAAACCGACCAGGGGCATTGCGATCTCTGTGGGGAGATTTCATCCCAGCTACTGAGCCAGATGACGGTGAAAAACTATGGCGTACAGTATGTTGGCTGGTCGCATCCCCTTACGCCTTATCGCCGTCAGTTAAAAGGAGAAGGGGAACTCCTTTCGGTGAAGGGCCAGCCTGGCGGTCTGTGCTGGCGCGACTGGCTGGGGCTGAACTGGACAACGGCCAGCGAACATAATCAGGAAATACCCGCCAGAGCTGTCACTCAGTTTCTGAAGAATGCCGACAAAGCGCTGCGCCACAATATCCGCTTTTGGAGCTTTGGTTACGACTTCGACAATATGAAAGCCCGCTGCTGGTATGAGCACCATATTCCGGTATTGATAACGGAAAATGCTCAGGAGCTGGAACCGCTATTTGCCCAGGTCATTGCCTCGGCGGGCAGAGTGCTGGGGCTGCTAAGAGGTGCTCTTAAAGAAGCCTGGTTTGGTGAACTGAAGAATGCCAAAGGGGATTTCAGCTTTATCGACATCGACTTCTGGCAGCAGACCCGGCCGCTGTTCGAACAGTTTGTCGAAGAAGTTAAATATGGCGATCGGGTCGCGCAACAGACCTGTGAAAAACGCCTGAAGGGCAAAATCTGGCAATTCGCGAAACGCTATTTCGACGAGCGTGTATTCACCAGCCCGGATGCGCCGGTCGATTACGGCCAGATTATGAAGGCGCGTAAAAAGTATTTCACCACCAGCGAGGAAAAGCTGGCCAGGCGCAAGGAAAAGCAGCAGGAGGGGACGAAATGAGACTCACGGGAGTTCAAAAGGCGGCGCTGTGCCGCTGGCATGAACGCATCAACAGCATGGAGGGGCGTCGGGAGCGGGCCAGCCTGCGCCGCAGTGGCGAACTGCAGGAAGCCTGGCTTGCCGAAGGGTTCCGCTCCCTGCTGCTGACACCGGCCTTTAAGGAATACTGTGGCGACAGACACCAGGCCTGGCGTTTTAATGCCCTGGCCGTTGTAGCGGCCGTTCTGGCTCACGTTCGCCATCATGACGAACGGCGTCCCTTTACCGCGCAGCTGGGCAGAATGGCGCCGGGAGAGAGTAAACCGCGCTTCTCAGAGCTGCGCTTTATGCGGTTGCAGCGGGCCAGCAGTTCGGATGATTTACTGCGTCAACTGCGCAGGGCAGTCAGGATGCTGGAAGGCACGGCCAATATTACCGATCTGGCAGACGGTGTTTTTTGCTGGTTTAAAGAAGAGGATGCCCGGCTACGGCATTGCGTTTTAAGTCAACAACCCGGCGAGTTTATTCATGTGCGATGGGCGATGGATTATTACCAGGCCGGCAGCGAAGACGACGCTCAGCAAAATTCAGCAGATGACAGCGCAGAGACCAACAATCAATAAGGAACCTGACCATGACCACTTTTATTCAGCTCCATTTTCTTACTGCCTACCCGGCCGCTAACCTGAACCGTGATGACACCGGCGCGCCGAAAAGCGTGCGTATGGGAGGGGCGGAGCGGTTGCGTATTTCGTCCCAGAGCCTGAAGCGTGCCTGGCGTACATCCTCTCTGTTTAAAGATGCCCTGAACGGCGCTATCGGTATTCGCACCGCCCATATTGGCCGTGAAGCGGCGGAGATAATGCAGGAAGCGGGTGTGGATCAGAAGAAAGCGGCAGAGTGGGGGGCCGCGATTGCGAAGGCGTTCGGTACGCCACGTAATGAAAAGGGCGATAAGCTTAAACAGGATCCTCTCCTGAATACTGAAACCGGGCAACTGGTTCATATCAGCCCTGCGGAACGGCAGGCCGTGCACCAGCTTGCGCAACGTTTAGGCCAGGACAAACGCGCACCGACGGCTGAAGAACTCGAGTTACTGCGCCATGACGATATGGCCGTCGATATTGCGCTATTTGGCCGTATGCTGGCCTCGTCGCCGGACTATAACGTTGAAGCCGCCTGCCAGGTGGCCCATGCCGTGGGGGTTAGCGCAACGGTGATTGAGGATGATTTTTTTACCGCTGTTGACGATCTGCAAAAGAAAGAAGAGGCCGGGGCCGGTCATATCGGCGAGTTGGGCTTTGGCTCGGCGCTGTTTTACTCCTATGTCTGCATTGACAGAGACCGTCTGCTGGAAAATCTGAACGGCGATGAAGCATTGATGAAACGCACACTGCGGGCGCTGACCGAATGTGCGCTTAAAGTTTCCCCCACCGGTAAGCAAAACAGCTTCGCCAGCCGTGCATGGGCCAGTTGGGCGCTGGCGGAAAAAGGGAACGAACAGCCGCGTTCGCTGGCGGCTGCTTTCTACCAGCCGATAACGGGCAGTCAGCAGTTATCTGATGCCATAACGCGCGCGGAAGCGCTGCGTGACAATATGGCGAAGGTTTATGATGGCCAGACGCTTCCCTGCGAGTCATTGAATACCGTCACTGGTGAAGGATCTCTGACACGGCTTATCGATTTTGTTAGCGAGTAAGGAGCCGGTATGAACCAGTATCTGGTGTTCCAGCTTCAGGGGCCAATGGCCTCCTGGGGAGAGCCCGCGCCGGGGGAGGTACGTCATACGAATGCCCTGCCCGGGCGCTCTTCCCTGTTGGGGCTATTGGCCGCAGCCCTTGGAATTCGGCGCGATGAGGAAGATAAACTGGCACTTTTGCATCAGCACTATCAGTTTATCCTGTGTGCGAATGAAAAACCGTCCTGGATGCGGGATTACCATACCGTCCAGGTCCCCAAAGCCGTGCGTAACATACGTTGGCGAACCCGTCGTGAAGAGTTACAGGACAAAGCGTTACTGGAAACCACCATTTCCCGTCGTGACTTTTACTGTGATGGCTACTGGCTGGTGATGATAGCCATGACGGAAGGAGCGCCCTGGTCGCTCGCCAGGCTGCGACAGGCGCTGCAATTTCCTGAGTTTCCGCTCTATCTGGGGCGTAAAAGCCATCCGTTGGCGCTGCCCCTCTGGCCGCAAATCTACGAAGGGTTGGCTGGCGACGTTTTGCTTAATGCGCAAGAGGCGTTTCTTACCCGTCTGTCGCAGTTACCGGGCGCACAGCGGCTGGGGCGATTGCAGCCAGTCTGCTGGTGGGAAGGGCAACACGCTGGATTGAAAGAAGAAATCAGGGGAGAACGGCGCGATCAGCCCATCAGCCGTCGACGCTGGCAGTTTGCGCCTCGCGTCTATAGTCAGGGTACAGCGTTCAGGGAGGAATCATGAACCTTTCCCGAATTACTCTTTGCCAGAATGCGCTGACGCCCGAAAGGATGATCCAGTTAATGGAGGCGGGGGAATATGCCATACATCAGTGGCTGTGGGAGCTATTCCCGGGCCTTGAGCGGCGAGACTTTTTGTATCGCCAGGAGAGCCGTCAGGGGCAGTTATGTTTTTATCTGCTTTCAGAACGTTCTCCAGAGCAGTCGCATCCATTTTTTGACGTGGAAACCAAACCCTTTATGCCATTACTTAGGGCAGGTCAAAGGCTTGGCTTCGCGTTAAGAGTCAATCCGGTGATATGTCGCAGCGGTAAACGGCACGATCTGCTGATGGAAACTAAGCGGCGCCTGAAAGAGAGCGTTGAACCACGGGATATGTGGGAGCATCAGGCGCAAGCCGCACGCAAATGGCTGGAGCGACAGGGGGAATCCTCGGGTTTCCAGCTGGTCCAGGCTGAGGTGGACAATTATCGACAGCATCGGCTAACGCGACTGGCGGATAGTCGGCCGGTTCAGTTTAGTTCCGTAGACTATCAGGGAACTTTGATCGTTAACGATCCTGAACGGTTTCTGGCGCGGATCGCGAGCGGGTGGGGGAAAAGTCGCGCGTTTGGCTGTGGCCTGATGCTTCTCCGCCCGGCGGTGGAATAGGATTATGAGTTATATCCCACTTAACCCCATTCCACTGAAAGATCGTACTTCCATGATCTTTCTACAATACGGGCAACTGGACGTATTGGATGGCGCCTTTGTTCTGATCGATAAGAACGGGGTGCGCACCCATATTCCTGTCGGGTCGGTGGCCTGCATTATGCTGGAAACGGGAACCCGGGTGTCTCACGCGGCTGTGCATTTAGCCTCTACGGTTGGAACCTTGCTGGTTTGGGTTGGGGAGGCGGGTGTTCGACTATACGCCTCTGGCCAGCCGGGTGGTGCACGCTCGGATAAGTTGCTCTATCAGGCAAAGCTGGCGCTGGACGATCAGCTGCGTCTGAAAGTGGTACGCAAAATGTACGAGCTGCGTTTTCAAGAGGCGCCGCCGTCCCGCCGTTCGGTGGAGCAGCTACGGGGAATAGAGGGCGCCAGGGTTCGGCAAACCTATATGCTGTTGGCACAGCGCCATGGCATTAAGTGGCACGGTCGCAAATACGATCCTAAAGACTGGCAGAAAGGTGATGTCGTTAACCGCTGCATTAGCGCAGCGACGGCCTGTTTATACGGTATCACGGAAGCCGCGGTACTGGCTGCAGGCTATGCGCCAGCGATTGGTTTTATTCATAGCGGTAAGCCGCTCTCTTTTGTTTATGACATTGCCGATATCATCAAATTTGATTCGGTAGTGCCTAAGGCGTTTGAGATTGCGGCGAGCTGCCCTGCTGAGCCCGATCGTGAGGTCAGGCTGGCATGTCGGGATCTTTTCCGTAGCCAGAAATTAACGGGTAAGTTGATTCCGCTGATCGAAGAGGTGTTGGCTGCGGGGGAAATTGAACCTCCGGCACCCGCGCCGGAAAGCGTTCCTCCTGCGATACCAGAGCCTTATTCGCTGGCGGATAGCGGGCATCGGGGACGCTAAGAATGAGTATGCTGGTGGTGGTGACTGAAAATGTGCCTCCCCGTTTGCGGGGACGCCTGGCTATCTGGCTGCTTGAAATCCGCGCAGGTGTCTATGTTGGCGATGCCTCTGCGCGTGTCCGTGAAATGATCTGGGAACAAATCTCGGTGTTAGCGGCAGAGGGAAATGTTGTGATGGCCTGGGCAACCAACAGTGAATCGGGTTTTGAGTTCCAGACTTACGGGGAAAACCGAAGGATTCCGGTAGATTTGGATGGCTTACGGCTGGTTTCTTTTTTACCTGTTAATAATCAGTAGGTTACATTTTATTGTGTGTTGGTGATTTGTTGGTAAAACGTTGGTGAAAAGTTTTATGGTGAAAATGTTCTTTAATAACAAGGATATGTTTTTAGTCTGTTCCCCGCGCCAGCGGGGATAAACCGAACATTGTTAACTACTGGGATGAGTGCCAGAACTGTTCCCCGCGCCAGCGGGGATAAACCGGAGATACAACATGAACTACACACTTTTGGCTACTGTTCCCCGCGCCAGCGGGGATAAACCGCAGGTTCATGGGAGACGGGGCGACCAAAAACATCTGTTCCCCGCGCCAGCGGGGATAAACCGTTTGTCGTGACACGCTCTGCACAGCGGAATCACTGTTCCCCGCGCCAGCGGGGATAAACCGAAACGCTGCCAGCCTGCAAAATGACGCACGATCTGTTCCCCGCGCCAGCGGGGATAAACCGGTCATCGTAATACTCTTTTCAGACGCCGGTTACTGTTCCCCGCGCCAGCGGGGATAAACCGTGTGTGTGAGCCTGGATGCAATCTATGATGAACTGTTCCCCGCGCCAGCGGGGATAAACCGCTACCTTTTTCTGCCGCGCTTTTGGTAAGGGCCTGTTCCCCGCGCCAGCGGGGATAAACCGAGACGCGGCAGACGCCAGGGCGCTGGCCCAGCCTGTTCCCCGCGCCAGCGGGGATAAACCGGCCTGCCCTTTCGGCAACGTCACAATATTGGCCTGTTCCCCGCGCCAGCGGGGATAAACCGGTTATAACGTCCTGCAGCAGTGGTTTGTAGGGCTGTTCCCCGCGCCAGCGGGGATAAACCGTGCGTATAGCTTGTTGTCATCGAAATTCATCACTGTTCCCCGCGCCAGCGGGGATAAACCGAGCGCAGCCACTGGCACTCAGGCAGCAAATAACTGTTCCCCGCGCCAGCGGGGATAAACCGCCGAGAATCTCACTATGACCGAGTTCGTGCTCCTGTTCCCCGCGCCAGCGGGGATAAACCGCCATCCTGAGTTGGTCTTCACAACACCAGCATCTGTTCCCCGCGCCAGCGGGGATAAACCGAGCATGGGTACCATTCCCTGTGGCTGCATATCCTGTTCCCCGCGCCAGCGGGGATAAACCGCCAGACAGCCCGGCGATATCGATAATTAGTGACTGTTCCCCGCGCCAGCGGGGATAAACCGACACCAGCGGATATCTGATATCTCTGGCGGCTCTGTTCCCCGCGCCAGCGGGGATAAACCGCCTTGATCAGTTCCGGCGGGTAGCTCGCCATCCTGTTCCCCGCGCCAGCGGGGATAAACCGGATCCAACGCCACAGAACGTCCAGCACCTCGCCTGTTCCCCGCGCCAGCGGGGATAAACCGTTTCGGGAATGGTTCTCAGGGCGCCCGGGTAGCTGTTCCCCGCGCCAGCGGGGATAAACCGACGAAGGCATTCAACGCCAGATTTTGTCGAACCTGTTCCCCGCGCCAGCGGGGATAAACCGGTGGAACGCGAGGAATATACAACCACGCCGCACTGTTCCCCGCGCCAGCGGGGATAAACCGCAGGTTTTAGCATCTCCGATTGATGTCGCAACCTGTTCCCCGCGCCAGCGGGGATAAACCGCTATTCAGATTGATAACATGGTTGCGGGTGGCCTGTTCCCCGCGCCAGCGGGGATAAACCGGGATATTTAACTCCATATGGTCTATCGCCACTCTGTTCCCCGCGCCAGCGGGGATAAACCGAGGGCTAACCGATAGTTACATCAGGATTCAGGCTGTTCCCCGCGCCAGCGGGGATAAACCGCACTAGAGTTATTGTTATCCGATAGCCGCGGGACTGTTCCCCGCGCCAGCGGGGATAAACCGCTAACGTGATGAACGTCGCTGATCGCATGAGCCTGTTCCCCGCGCCAGCGGGGATAAACCGCGTGGGCGTCTGCACCCGCCCGACCGACAGAACTGTTCCCCGCGCCAGCGGGGATAAACCGCGAGCCCGGCTGATGCGTGACGGCGGAATGAGCTGTTCCCCGCGCCAGCGGGGATAAACCGGGCGATATTCACGGCGGCGCTAAAGGGGCAGCGCTGTTCCCCGCGCCAGCGGGGATAAACCGGCCCGCGCTAAGGCCATGGATTCTGCGGTCAGCTGTTCCCCGCGCCAGCGGGGATAAACCGACCAGCCGCGATACCCAGAACGTTCTGCGCAACTGTTCCCCGCGCCAGCGGGGATAAACCGCGGCCAGCGCCGCCAGCGGCTATGTCCGTTTTCTGTTCCCCGCGCCAGCGGGGATAAACCGAACGCAGCGAGACCAGCACTGCCGTATGTGGCCTGTTCCCCGCGCCAGCGGGGATAAACCGACGATCTATAAGCTTTTCCGGCGGGAAAAAGCCTGTTCCCCGCGCCAGCGGGGATAAACCGAAACTCGTCCTTTGCTGTTATCTGGCTGAAGGGTGTTCCCCGCGCCAGCGGGGATAAACCGGGTTCGAGCCAGGTATGTTCGCTATCGGTCTGGTGTTCCCCGCGCCTCACGGCGCTAACGCGGAGATACATCTCGTGTTCCCCGCGCCAGCGGGGATAAACCGTATGTCAGCCAGCCGAAGCAGGCACCGTACAAGTGTTCCCCGCGCCAGCGGAGATAAATCACTAAGAGAAAATATGACCCAGACAATCTTTTATATCGTAACGAGTTGATATTGCTCATAGTATTGTTAGCCAGGGGGATAGACTATTTCACCATCACGGATTCCAGGGGGGAAAGATGGATCTGTTTTATGGCTACTGGGGAAAGACCCGACAACGGAACGATAACGGCGGAGATGATTATCATCTGCTGGTCTGGCATTCGCTGGATGTGGCTGCCTGCGGTTACCAGATGGTGCAACAGAATATTTATGGTAGCGCAGATATCTTTGCACGCCTTGGTATTAGCGATCGCCATCAGGCAGCGGAGATGTTTGGCTGGCTGTTGTGCTGGCACGATATCGGTAAATTCGCCCGGGCGTTTCAGCGCCAATATCAGGCGCCAGAATTGGTGGCTGACAAGCCGGGTGTGGCATACAGCGGCCATCATACCGCGCTGGGCAGCTGGCTCTGGCAAGATAAATTTCGCGAGCGGGCTTCTGATTTTATCTCCAGCGGTTTGCGACTTCGTAAGCTCCAGCGAATCCTGGATGGCTGGATGTACCTGATTACCGCGCATCACGGCAAGCCTGTTTCTGCCGGAAACTGCCTCAGGGCTTTCGATCCCGATGGAGAAGATATTGAAGCTGTCAGTCAGTTTTTACTGGCCGCAAGCAGGTTGTTTCCCCTGCGGGTTATTCCTGAAAACTGGCAAAGCGACGAGTGGAAAGCGCATTTCGCGACAGAGAGCTGGCGGCTCTCTGCATTAGTGGTACTGGCTGACTGGATGGGATCAAATACCCGCTATTTTCCACGCGACTCGCGGGTTATTCCACTGGAAGCATACTGGCAGCGAGCTTTGGGGTATTCCCGTAATGCCGTGTCAGCGTTGCCTGCACGCAGCCAGGTAGCGTCCTTCCAGGGGCTGCGACATTTGTTCCCTTTTATCGAGCACCCTACGCCGTTACAGGAACTGGCACTGAAAATCGATACCGGGCGTTCATCCGGCCAGCTTTACATTTTTGAAGATGTTACCGGAGCGGGTAAGACAGAAGCGGCGCTTGTTCTTGCCCATCGGCTAATGGTGGCCCATAACGCCAGCGGGATTTATATTGCTCTACCAACCATGGCGACGGCGAACGCCATGTACCAGCGTATGTATCAGACCTGGCGGCTGCTGTATTGCGATGATTCTCGCCCCAGCCTGATCCTGGCGCATGGTGCCCGTCATCTCTCCGAGCTGTTTAGCCAGTCGGTTTGGTATAGCGAAGCGACAGCAAGTGATGAGCTTGCCGATGAGGCGCCGTCAGCGGAAGGTTGCGCAGCCTGGTTTGCCGACAGCCGTAAAAAAGCGTTGTTAGCGGAAGTTGGGGTAGGGACGATAGACCAGGCATTGATGGCGGTTATGTCTTTTCGCCATCAGAATTTACGGTTACTCGGGCTGGAAGGAAAGATACTTATCTGTGATGAAATCCATGCCTATGATGCCTTTGTTGGTAAACTGCTGGAACAGTTGGTAGAGGCTCATATTGCCAGTGGCGGCACCGTAATTTTGCTGTCTGCCACTCTTTCAGAGGCGCAGCGCGGCCAACTGCTTGCCGCCGGTCAGCGCGCCAGGAGTGGTTCGCCTCTCGATCAGTCATCTCTTTCCTGGGATTACCCGCTGGTAACCCACCTGCGTGATGGACAAGTTGTTAACCATAAAATTGATACCCGCGAGGAGGTGCAGCGCCGGGTCTCTGTTGACTGGTTGTACAGCGAGCGAGGCTGTCTGGATAAAATCTATCAGGCGGTAGAGCAGGGCGCCTGCATTTGCTGGATCCGTAATTCAGTCGATGACGCAATAAAAGTCTATCGTCAGCTTATTAATGAAGAGCGTATAGCTCAGGAGAATATCCAGCTATTCCATAGCCGTTTTGCCTTCTGCGATCGAATAAAAATAGAGACGGAGGTGATTAGTCGTTTTGGTAAAAATAATAATGCTCCTACCCTTAGACAGGGGCGGGTGCTGATCTGTAGCCCGGTACTGGAACAGAGTATTGATGTTGATTTTGATTATATGATTAGCGACCTGGCACCCGTCGATTTGCTGATTCAGCGGGCAGGGCGCCTGCAGCGCCATATTCGCAGCCGGGGCGGCTCTCTTATAACCGGGAAGGTAGATGGTCGCCCCGGGCCTCTGCTCACCGTGCTGGCTCCCGAATGGGATGACGATCCTACTGCGGACTGGCTCTCTGCGGTTATGCGTAATACCGCTTATATCTATCCCGATCACGGCTGTCTGTGGCTGACGCAGAAAACGCTACGCGAGCATGGCGAAATCCATATGCCTGATGCAGCCAGGGTATTGGTTGAAGCTGTCTATGGCGACAGATTTGCCGTACCAAAGGCCTTTGAAAAAGTGGTTTATAGTGAGGCAGGAAAAGAGCTGGCTGAACGAAGTGAGGCTATTCAACGGGTAATTCATTTTGAGGTGGGATATAACATTAATTCATCGGAGTTCTGGGATGAAGATAACGTTACCCGACTGGCCGGTGAAACGCTGGAGCTTTATCTGGCATTTCGCCAGCAAGGTGAGCTGGTGCCCTATGGTAGTGGCGATTATCCCTGGGAAATGAGCATGGTGAGAGTTAGAAAAAGCTGGTGGGATAAGCGTCAGTCGGCTTTTTCTATGGCGACTCCAGAGGAGCTGGAACGCTGGCGCAAAGATCATCGAAGAGGACAGGGTATGGTGATTGTTCTTTCTTCCTGCGATGAGCCCTGTGGCTATTCCTGCCATACCGGGCTGGAGGGGAGTTTATAAGCGCTGGCGCTTCTGGATTCGGGTAATGATTTGGGGACCGGTCTCTGCTCAGGCAGAAGGTGGGAATGTTGTTATGGCTTGGGCGACGAATTCTGAATCGGGATTTGAATTCCAGACTTGGGGTGAAAACCGAAGGATTCCGGTAGATCTGGATGGCCTTCGGCTGGTTTCTTTCTTACCTGTTATTAATCAATAGGTTATCAATTTCGGAAGGTTGCTTAATTGTTGGTTAAAGGTTGGTAGAAAGATGCGACTTGAAAAAGCTCTTTAATAACAAGTATATATTTTTAGTATGTTCCCCGCGCCAGCGGGGATAAACCGTCACGAGTCCCATACGAACGCGTCATGCGTGCATGTTCCCCGCGCCAGCGGGGATAAACCGTCTTTACTCCAGGCTGTGCGCCAGTTCATGAAATGTTCCCCGCGCCAGCGGGGATAAACCGGCGTTGAGCGGGATCTTCTTTGACCCAGGTTTATGTTCCCCGCGCCAGCGGGGATAAACCGGCCGCTGGTGTTAACTCGCTGGCTGGTAATATATGTTCCCCGCGCCAGCGGGGATAAACCGGTTTCGCCAGAACGTTCAGGATCCGGGCGCATATGTTCCCCGCGCCAGCGGGGATAAACCGGCCGGGATGATTCGCTAACCAACTTAAGGTCAATGTTCCCCGCGCCAGCGGGGATAAACCGGAGGACTGTGGTGTTATCAGCCCCCGGCGAAGATGTTCCCCGCGCCAGCGGGGATAAACCGATGGCGCTCAGTCAGGGAACCACTGCGCAGATATGTTCCCCGCGCCAGCGGGGATAAACCGGCACTGTGTGACATCGTGAATGGTAAGCGGCCATGTTCCCCGCGCCAGCGGGGATAAACCGGAAAGCAGGGAGGCAGAAAGTTTTACCTTGTTATGTTCCCCGCGCCAGCGGGGATAAACCGCCGCAAGGCCCAGCACTTTTACGGTTACCTTCATGTTCCCCGCGCCAGCGGGGATAAACCGGATTAAGCGCGGAGCTGATCGGGTATGTGCTGATGTTCCCCGCGCCAGCGGGGATAAACCGCGCGCCAGTTCACTGACCTGAAATTTGCGGGAATGTTCCCCGCGCCAGCGGGGATAAACCGACGGATATCCCAGTGCAGAAGATTTCCCATGGATGTTCCCCGCGCCAGCGGGGATAAACCGCAGTTCAGTGCGCACGGCCAGCAGCAGGGTAAATGTTCCCCGCGCCAGCGGGGATAAACCGCGATGGACGGTCTCTCGATGATTATCGAGCAGATGTTCCCCGCGCCAGCGGGGATAAACCGATTCCGTGGTCGTGGTTCATAGAGTCACCTCCATGTTCCCCGCGCCAGCGGGGATAAACCGTGGAGTCCCTGAAGGCAGGTTACGTAGCCAGCCTCTAAGCCTTCCCCTTCGCCAGCTCCTTCACCAGCGGGTAAAGCACGCTGACCACCTGGCGGCCGCGTTTTTCGATGCGGCCGGGCAGGTGCTTGTCCAGGTATTGCGGATTGTCGCGCTTAACGCTGTGCCATTTCAGGGCGTCGGCGGTGGCGGTATGGCGGGCGCTGATATTCAGTACCGGGATACCGGCCTGATCGAAAGGCGTGACGTCGTTCGGCGTATCGCTGCTCTGGAGTCCGGCGCTGGCGGGAATTCCCCTGCGGTGGGCCAGGGTCAGGGCGCGATCGCGGGTCAGCTTGCGTACGCTGCCGGGGGTGTTTTGGCCGCTGTTAAACCACAGTCGGTCGCCTGCCACCAGATTATCCAGGTTAATGACCAACAGGATATTTTGCTGCTGGTCCGGGCTCATGCGCTTTAACACATCCCTGATGCCCGGCTGCTCTTCATCACGGCCGCTGGTGGCGATAAAGCGGATGCCGTAGCGGGTGGGAAGGTTTTGCAGGCGTTCGGCCAGCTCCAGCATCACGCCCAGCCCAAGGGCATTATCGTCCATGCCCTGAAGGGTCAGCCCCCCCAGATTACCGTCGCGCTCGCTGTCGTTTTTCGGCGTATAGGTATCCAGGTGCGCCATGATAATAATCTGCTGGGGCGCCTTTCCCTGATGCGCGGCGATAACGGTGCTGCCGGTCACGTTCTGCCAGCTCTTCTGACCGGCGGCGCTGGTGTAGATGTAGCGGCTGTGGAACTGGCGAATATCGCTGTGGTAGCCCCAGCGACTAAACTGCTGGCGCAGAAAGTCTGCCGACAGCATCTCTGCCGGGGTGCCGATCATCCGGCCGGGAAAATGAGTGGCTATCTGGCGGGCCTGAATATTGGCGGTTTCGCCGTATGGGGCCGGGGTGGCCGCAGCGGGAAGGGCGCAACCGACGCTCAGCATCAGGCAGAGAACTGAGCGACGCAGTGCGGAAAGCATGAGAGTTCCTTAATCCTTTACAGCAAAAAATTATGCCAGCACAGTATGAAACCCTGCGTTTTGTACTGCAATTTCTATTGCTCTTAAATAGTGGAAAAACGGTGGGTTAATTCATTTTGTGGCTAAGCTTTGCCAGCGCGTTATTCTTTTACGGAACACCTCATTCCAATTGGGAATTTCATAACAAATCATCACGGGTCGTATAGTCCGTTCATTCGCTTTAACAATTTGCCGGAATAACGGCGGCAGTGCCGCGTATCCGGTTTAAGGGAAGGCTATGGACAATACACGACTCACTCATCTGCGACAGCTGGAGGCGGAAAGCATCCACATCATTCGCGAGGTGGCCGCGGAGTTCTCTAACCCGGTCATGCTTTACTCTATCGGTAAAGACTCCTCCGTGATGCTGCATCTGGCCCGTAAGGCATTTTCCCCCGGCACGCTGCCCTTTCCGCTACTGCACGTCGATACCGGCTGGAAGTTTCGCGAAATGTACGCATTCCGCGATCGCACCGCCAAAGAGTACGGCTGCGAACTGCTGGTGCATAAAAACCCGGAAGGGGTGGCGATGGGGATCAACCCCTTCGTGCACGGCAGCGCTAAGCATACCGATATTATGAAGACCGAAGGGTTGAAGCAGGCGCTGAACAAATACGGCTTCGATGCCGCGTTCGGCGGCGCGCGTCGCGATGAAGAAAAATCCCGCGCCAAAGAGCGCATCTACTCGTTTCGCGACCGCTTTCACCGCTGGGATCCCAAGAACCAGCGCCCGGAGCTGTGGCACAACTACAACGGCCAGGTGAACAAGGGCGAAAGCATTCGCGTATTCCCGCTCAGCAACTGGACCGAACTGGATATCTGGCAGTACATCTATCTGGAAAACATCGAGATTGTTCCGCTGTATCTGGCCGCCGAGCGTCCGGTGCTGGAGCGCGATGGGATGCTGATGATGATCGACGACGATCGTATCGACCTGCAGCCGGGCGAGATGATTAAACAGCGTATGGTGCGCTTTCGTACCCTGGGCTGCTGGCCGCTGACCGGCGCCGTCGAATCCGAAGCCCGGACGCTGCCGGAAATCATCGAAGAGATGCTGGTGTCGACCACCAGCGAACGACAGGGGCGCGTGATAGATCGCGACCAGGCGGGCTCGATGGAGCTGAAGAAACGCCAGGGTTATTTCTGAGGAGCCGCCGGATGAACACCGCAATTGCACAACAGATCGCCGATCAGGGCGGCGTGGAAGCTTATTTACAGGCGCAGCAGCATAAAAGTCTGCTGCGCTTTCTGACCTGCGGCAGCGTGGACGACGGGAAAAGTACCCTGATCGGCCGTCTGCTGCACGATACCCGCCAGATTTACGAAGATCAGCTCTCTACGCTGCATAACGACAGCAAGCGTCACGGTACCCAGGGCGAAAAACTGGATCTGGCGCTTCTGGTGGATGGCCTGCAGGCCGAGCGCGAGCAGGGGATCACCATCGATGTCGCCTACCGCTATTTCTCTACCGAAAAGCGCAAGTTTATTATCGCCGACACGCCGGGCCATGAGCAGTACACCCGCAATATGGCCACCGGCGCTTCGACCTGCGATCTGGCGATTCTGCTGATCGACGGCCGTAAAGGGGTTCTGGACCAGACCCGTCGCCACAGCTTTATCTCGACCCTGCTGGGGATTCGTCACCTGGTGGTGGCGGTCAACAAAATGGATCTGGTGGAGTACAGCCAGGAGCGCTTCGAGCAAATTAAGCAGGACTACCTGACCTTTGCCGAACAGCTCCCCGGCGAGCTGGATATCCGCTTTGTGCCGCTTTCGGCGCTGGAAGGGGATAACGTCGCCAGCCAGAGTACTCATATGCCCTGGTACAGCGGCCCGACGCTGCTGGAGATGCTGGAAACCGTGGAGATCCAGCGGGTGGTGGACCATCAGCCGCTGCGTTTCCCGGTGCAGTACGTGAACCGCCCGAATCTGGACTTCCGCGGCTATGCCGGTACCCTGGCCTCTGGTCGGGTGAAAGTAGGCGATCGGGTTAAAGTATTGCCCTCCGGCGTGGAGTCCAGCGTGGCGCGCATCGTAACCTTCGATGGCGATCTGGATGACGCGGTCGCTGGCGAAGCGATTACCCTGGTGCTGGCGGATGAGATCGATATCAGCCGCGGCGATCTGCTGGTAGCGGCGGAGGCCGAACTTCCGGCAGTGCAGAGCGCGAAGGTTAATGTGGTCTGGATGACTGGCGAACCGCTGGCGCTGGGTCAGAGTTATGACGTGAAAGTGGCTGGCAAGAAGAGCCGCGCCCGGGTGGATGCCATCAACCATCAGGTGGATATCCATACCCTCGATACTTACAGCGTCGACAGCCTGCCATTGAATGGTATCGGCCAGGTGACCCTGACCTTCGACGAACCGCTGGTGCTGGACGCCTACCAGGACAACCCGGTTACGGGCGGCATGATCCTTGTCGACCGACTGAGCAACGTGACCGTGGGCGCCGGGCTGGTGGATACGCCGCTGGCCCAGGAAAGCCGGGCGCCTTCCCGCTACAGCGAGTTTGAGCTGGAACTGAATGCGCTGGTGCGCCGCCATTTCCCGCACTGGAATGCACGGGATCTGCTGGGAGAGGGCTAATGGCGCAGCATGATGAGAACGTGGTCTGGCATACGCACCCGGTGACCCGCGAGCAGCGCGAGCAGCTGCGAGGCCATCGCGGTGCGGTGCTGTGGTTTACCGGGCTTTCCGGCTCCGGTAAGTCCACCGTTGCCGGGGCGCTGGAGCAGGCGCTCCACGCTCAGGGCGTGGCCACTTACCTGCTCGATGGCGACAATGTGCGCCATGGCCTGTGCCGCGATCTCGGTTTCAGCGATGACGACCGCCGGGAGAATATCCGGCGGGTGGGCGAGGTGGCCCGACTGATGGTGGATGCCGGGCTGGTGGTGCTCAGCGCCTTTATCTCTCCCCATCGCGCAGAGCGTCAGATGGTGCGTGAACTGGCAGGAGAAGGGCGCTTTCTGGAGATCTTCGTCGATACCCCGCTGGCGGTGTGCGAAGCGCGGGATCCCAAAGGGCTATACCGCAAGGCGCGGGCAGGCGAGTTGCGTAACTTTACCGGTATCGACTCGGCCTACGAGGCCCCGCAAGCGCCGGAACTGCACCTCGATGGTCAACAATTGGTAACAAATTTGACCGATCAGATGTTAGATCTGCTGCGTCGGCAGGATATCATCAGATCCTGAAGACAGCGCCGGGCAAGCGTTTTGCCCGGTCGCCAGCCGACAGGATCCTCTATGCGTGATACCCCCCCTTACATCATTTCCCGGGAATCCGGATTACCGGAAATGGAAGAGCAACAGACCGCCTGGTCACTGCCAGGGGGGATTATTGGCTTCTGTTCATGGCTGCTGGCGCTGGGGCTGCCGTTCCTGCTGTTCGGCTCCAATACCCCTTTCTTTTTTCTCTATACCTGGCCTTTTTTCCTGGCGCTGATGCCAGTGGCTGTGGTGGTGGGAATCGCCCTTCATTCGCTGGTGGGCAGACGCCTGCTGGTGAGTATTATCGCAACCCTGCTCGTGGTGGCGATGATGTTCGGCGCGCTGTTCCTGTGGCTGACCCATTAAGGGTGGCATCAAAGCGTAACAGATCGTTGCCGCAGCCCCCCGGGGGCGCATCATGGCGCGTTCTGTGGTACATTCTTGCGCACGTAAGTCTAACGTCATACGGGCGCGCTTTCGCCCAAAGGTAAGTTGTGGGATGATGAAGCCGTTTTATCTGGGGGCGGAATGGGAAAACTAACGCTGCTATTGCTGGTTTTGCTGGCCTGGTTACAGTATTCACTATGGTTTGGCAAAAACGGCGTCCACGACTATACGCGAGTAAAAGACGATGTTGCCGTGCAGCAGGGAACCAATGCGAAGCTAAAGGCGCGTAACGATCAGCTGTTTGCTGAAATCGACGATCTGAACGGCGGCCTTGAAGCCATTGAAGAGCGCGCGCGTAACGAACTGAGCATGACCCGTCCGGGCGAAACCTTCTACCGCCTGGTGCCTGACTCGTCGAAGCGTAACTGGAAAGCGGGACAGCAACAAAATAATCAATAAATAATTAAATCACTGGATTTGGGTTTCGCACAGATGGCAGGTTCCTCCGGGGATATTATCGGCGTGGTGCCGGCCGCCGGCATCGGCAGTCGTATGCAGTCGACATGCCCTAAGCAGTATCTCACCATTGGTGACAAAACAATTCTTGAGCACGCGGTTGCCGCGCTGCTGGCACATCCCAGGGTTCGCGAGGTGATTATCGTCGTCAGTCCTGAGGATCGCTGGTTTGCCGGGTTACCGCTGGCAACGCATCCGCAGGTCAGGCAGGTTGAGGGCGGCGCCCAGCGCGCCGACTCGGTGCTGGCCGGACTCAAAGCCGCCTCCGGCGCCGAATGGGCGCTGGTGCATGATGCGGCGCGCCCCTGTCTTCATCCCGACGATTTAGCACGCCTTCTGGCGCTGACCGAACAGAGCCGGGTGGGCGGCATTCTGGCGGCGCCAGTGCGCGATACCATGAAGCGCGGCGAGCCGGGAAAACAGGCCATCGCCCATACCGTCGAGCGCGACGATCTCTGGCACGCATTAACGCCGCAACTCTTTCCGTTAGCGCTCCTGAAACAGTGCCTGGAGCGGGCGCTGGACGAAGGGGCGACCATAACCGATGAAGCTTCCGCGCTGGAATACTGCGGCTTTCACCCCGAACTGGTCAGCGCCCGTGCCGATAATATTAAGGTGACGCGCCCGGAAGACCTGGCGCTGGCGGCATTTTATCTTACCCTGTTACAGACAACGGAGAATCACTGATGCGTATCGGACACGGTTTTGACGTTCACGCGTTTGGCGGCGAAGGGCCGATCGTTATCGGCGGCGTACGCATTCCCTGGGAAAAAGGGCTGCTGGCGCACTCCGATGGCGATGTGGCGCTGCATGCGCTGACCGATGCGCTACTGGGCGCCGCGGCGCTGGGTGATATCGGTAAACTGTTTCCGGATACCGACCCGGCCTTCAAGGGGGCCGACAGCCGCGCCCTGCTGCGCGAGGCCTGGCAGAGGATCCAGGCGAAAGGCTACCGGCTCGCCAACGTTGACGTTACTATTATTGCTCAGGCCCCAAAAATGGCGCCGCATATTCCGCAGATGCGCGTATTCATTGCTGAAGATCTGGGCTGCCATATGGATGACGTTAACGTGAAGGCCACCACCACCGAAAAGCTGGGCTTTACCGGCCGCGGAGAGGGGATTGCCGCCGAGGCGGTGGCGTTACTGATTAAGTCAGAGGCATGATGGACTGGAATAATCTCACCTGGCTGCACGGACAGCCGCAGGCGACCGGGCAGCTAAAGGCCAGCCCGGAAGACTTTGTGGTGACGGAAGATCTGGGATTCGCGCCAGACGGCGATGGAGAACACCTGCTGGTGCGCATTCTGAAAAAAGAGTGCAATACTCGCTTTGTTGCCGATATGCTGGCGAAGTTTTTGAAAGTACCGGCCCGCGAGGTGAGCTTTGCCGGGCAGAAGGACCGGCACGCGGTGGCGGAACAGTGGTTCTGCGTGCGTCTGCCGGGTACATTGATGCCCGATCTCAGCGGCTTTCAGCCAGAAGGCTGCCAGGTACTGGAATATGCGCGCCATCGCCGCAAACTGCGTACCGGCGCCCTGAAAGGCAACGCTTTTACTCTGGTATTGCGGGAAGTGACCGGGCGCGCTGAAGTTGAACAGCGCCTGAATGCCGTTCTGCGCCAGGGGGTGCCAAACTATTTCGGCGCTCAGCGCTTTGGCCACAGCGGCAATAATCTGCACCAGGCCAGACGCTGGGCCCAGAGTAATGCGCCGGTGCGCGATCGCAATAAGCGTAGCTTCTGGCTTTCCGCGGCGCGCAGTGCGATGTTTAATCAGATTGTCAGCGAGCGCCTGAAAAAACCAGAATTTAATCAAGTCATTGATGGCGATGCGTTACAATTGGCCGGTCGCGGCAGCTGGTTTGTGGCGACCGAAGAAGAGCGTCCTGAGCTGCAACGGCGGGTGGATGACGGCGAATTGATGATTACCGCCGCGCTGCCGGGGCGCGGCGAGTGGGGCAGCCGCAATGCCGCGCTGGCCTTCGAACAGCAGGTTCTGGCGGATGAAATGGATTTACAGGGGCTTATGGTGCGCGAAAAAGTGGATGCGGCGCGCAGGGCCATGCTGCTGTACCCCCGGGATCTGTCGTGGAACTGGTGGGATGATGTCACGCTGGAACTGAACTTCTGGCTGCCGGCGGGCAGCTTTGCAACCAGCGTGGTCAGGGAACTAATCAACACGGGTGACTATGCGAATATTGCTGAGTAACGATGACGGGATCCATGCGCCGGGTATTCAGGTGCTGGCTAAGGCGCTGCGTGAATTCGCGGAGATCCAGGTTGTTGCTCCTGACAGAAATCGCAGCGGCGCTTCCAATTCGCTGACGCTGGAATCGCCGCTACGCACCTTTACTCATCCCAATGGCGATATCTCAGTACAGACGGGCACCCCTGCAGACTGCGTTTTCCTGGGCGTGAATGCGCTGATGCGTCCCGCACCGGACGTCGTGGTTTCCGGCATTAACGCCGGTCCGAATCTGGGGGATGACGTTATCTATTCCGGTACAGTCGCGGCCGCGACAGAGGGGCGTCACCTCGGTTTCCCCGCCCTGGCGGTCTCGCTGGACGGCCACCAGCACTATGAAACGGCGGCGGCGGTAACCTGCGCGATTCTACGTGGGCTGACCCGCGAACCGCTGCGCACCGGCCGGGTTCTCAATATCAACGTCCCCGATCTGCCGCTAAGCGAGATTCGTGGCGTGCGCGTCACCCGTTGCGGTAGCCGCCATCCGGCAAATTCGGTGATCCCTCAACAGGATCCCCGCGGCAATACCCTGTACTGGATTGGTCCCCCCGGCGAGGCTTGCGATATCGGCCCCGATACCGACTTTGCCGCAGTGAAGCAGGGGTACGTCGCCATTACGCCGCTGCAGGTGGATCTTACCGCCTATAGCGCGCAGGAGGTGGTCAGCGCCTGGGTTTCCCGGGCAGGGGTTGAGACGCAATGGTAACTGGACGCGTTCAGACGCTGGTTGAACAACTGAGAACACAGGGCATCAGGGACGAAAAGGTACTGGACGCCATTGCCCTGGTGCCGCGCGAAAAATTCGTCGACGAGGCCTTTGAGCACAAGGCCTGGGACAATGTGGCGCTGCCCATCGGTTCCGGGCAGACGATTTCGCAACCTTATATGGTGGCGCGTATGACCGAACTGCTGGAGCTGACGCCGAACTCGCGGGTGCTGGAGATCGGCACCGGCTCTGGCTACCAGACCGCTATTCTGGCGCATCTGGTGCATCACGTCTGCTCGGTGGAGCGGATTAAAGGGCTGCAGTGGCAGGCACGTCGCCGCCTTAAGCAGCTGGATTTACACAATGTTTCGACCCGTCACGGCGACGGCTGGCAGGGGTGGAAGGCACGCGCCCCGTTTGACGCCATCATCGTGACGGCGGCGCCGCCTGAAATACCGACTGCGCTGATGGCGCAGCTCGATGAGGGCGGCATTCTGGTCCTGCCGGTAGGCGACGAGCAGCAGTATCTGAAGCGGGTTCGTTGCCGGGCAGGCGAATATATCATCGACACTGTTGAAGCCGTGCGCTTTGTTCCCCTTGTGCGGGGGGAGCTGGCTTAAGTCCCGGAAATTTCCGGTTTAACTCTGTCGTGGTCGGGGTATGGTGGTGCAATGCGTACCATATCGCCGACGCCGATAGATAAGTCGCAGTGTCTGGCTGGCATTAATCAGAATTCACTCCTGGGGGAGCTATGAGCGCGGGAAGCCCTAACTTCAAATTACGTCGGATTGCGACATTATCGCTGGTCAGCCTGTGGCTGGCAGGCTGTTCCAATAACTCAACCCAGGCGCCGATCAGTTCGGTAGGGGGCAACGACGCAAGCTCCAGCGGCAGTATGGTGATTTCTCAGCCGCCGCCGATCCAGAGCCAGCCTCAGCAGGCCCAGCCGGTACAGCAGCAGACTCAGCCGGTACAGCAGCAGACTCAGCCGGTGCAGCAGCAGGCCCAGCCGGTGCAGCAGCAGGCCCAGCCAGTGCAGCAGCAGGCTCAGCCGGTACAGCAGCAGGCTCAGCCGGTACAGCAGCAGGCCCAGCCGCAGTCCCAGCCGGTGCAGATGGAAAATGGCCGCATCGTCTATAACCGTAGCTATGGGGATATCCCTAAAGGTAGCTATTCCGGCAGCACCTACACCGTAAAACATGGCGACACCCTGTTTTATATCGCCTGGGTGACCGGGAATGACTTCCGCGATCTGGCCCAGCGCAACAATATTCAGGCGCCTTATGCCCTGAACGTGGGTCAGACCCTGCAGGTGGGCAACGCCTCCGGCGCCTCGATTACCGGCGGTAACGCGGTGACCGAGGCCGATGCTAAGGCTCAGGGGGTGGCAACCGCATCTGCACAAAATTCAAACGCGGCAGTTGCGTCGAAACCGACAATTACGTATTCTGAAGATTCAGGTGAACAGAGTGCTAACAAAATGTTGCCGAATAACGCGCCCGCGACAGGTTCTGTAGCGGCGCCAGTTACGGCACCAACGAACAGCACGGCCGAACCGACTGCCAGCAGAACGGTGATACCCGCAGAGCGCCGACAAATTATTCTGGATATGGTGTCTGAAAAGGGCATCGTAAGTATTGCTGAGCTGACCGGGCGGATAAAGGTGTCTCATATGACCATCCGCCGGGATCTGCAAAAGCTGGAACAGCAGGGCAGCGTTGTGCTGGTCTCCGGCGGGGTTGAGTCCCCGATGCGTCTGGCCCAGGAGCCGTCCCATCACTCTAAAACCCTGCTGGCCGAAGCGCAGAAAGCGGCCATCGGTCAGTTGGCCGCCCAGCGGATTAAGCCGGGAAGCTGCATCTATCTGGATGCGGGAACCACTACCCTGGCGATAGCCCGGCAGTTACACCATCATCAGGATCTGACGGTGGTCACCAATGACTTCGTGATTGCCGACTATCTGCTGGATAACAGCGATTGCACAATTATTCACACCGGTGGCGCCGTATGCCGTGAAAACCGTTCCTGCGTGGGGGAGGCTGCGGCGACGATGTTGCGCCATCTGACTATCGATCAGGCTTTTATTTCGGCCTCTTCATGGAGCCTGCGGGGCATCACCACGCCAGCGGAAGACAAAGTGACGGTAAAGCGGGCCGTTGCTGCCGCCAGCCGTCAGCGGGTGCTGGTATGCGACTCCACTAAATATGGGCGGGTGGCGACCTGGCTTGCTCTTACAATGAACGACTTTGAACTGCTGATTACCGATGACAGACTGCCGGAAGGGGTAGAGCGGGCGTTAAACGAAGCGGGGGTTTCGGTGCTGTTGGCAAAGTAGCGCGTCCCTCCGCCCCCGGAGAGGGGGCGGAGGCGTTGTCTTACACCAGACTTTTCAGGCGATAGATCCAGTCCAGCGCCTGGCGTGGTGAAAGGGTATCGGGATCCAGCGACTCCAGCGCTTCCACGGCGGGGGAGGTCTCTTCCACCGCCAGCAGCGACATCTGGCTGCCGTCTACCTGGCTTGCTGCCGCGTTGCCGGAAATCTGTTCCAGTTCGCGCAGTTTCTGGCGCGCCCGTTTGACCACCTCTTTAGGCACCCCGGCCAGCGCCGCGACCGCCAGACCGTAGCTCTTACTGGCTGCTCCTTCCTGAACGCTGTGCATAAAGGCGATGGTGTCGCCATGCTCAACGGCATCGAGATGGACGTTGGCAACGCCTTCCATCTTTTCCGGAAGCTGGGTCAGTTCAAAGTAGTGGGTGGCGAACAGCGTCATCGCTTTAATGCGATTCGCCAGGCTTTCAGCGCAGGCCCAGGCCAGCGACAGGCCGTCGTAGGTCGAGGTGCCGCGGCCAATTTCATCCATCAACACCAGACTTTCCGCGGTGGCGTTATGCAGAATATTGGCGGTCTCGGTCATCTCCACCATAAAGGTGGAGCGGCCAGAGGCCAGGTCATCGGCGGCGCCGACCCGGGTAAAGATGCGATCCACAGGGCCAATTTCGGCTTCGGCCGCAGGCACGAAGCTGCCTATCCAGGCCAGTAGCACAATCAGCGCGGTCTGGCGCATATAGGTACTCTTACCGCCCATGTTCGGGCCGGTGATAATCAGCATGCGCCGCTGGGCTGAAAGCGCGAGCGGGTTGGCGATAAAGGGCTCTTTCAGCACCTGCTCAACCACCGGATGGCGACCGTCCACCAGGCGAATCCCCGGTTTATCGCTAAAGGTGGGGCAGGTGTAATTCAGGGTTACGGCGCGTTCGGCCAGGTTGACCAGCACATCGAGCTCTGCCAGCGCAGCGGCGCTCTGCTGAAGTTCTCCCAGATGCGGCAACAGCAGATCGAACAGTTCGTCGTAAAGCTGCTTTTCCAGCGACAGGGCTTTGCCTTTCGAGGTCAGTACCTTGTCTTCGTACTCTTTCAGCTCAGGAATGATATAGCGCTCGGCGTTTTTCAGGGTCTGACGGCGCACGTAGTTCATGGGCACCATATGGCTCTGGCCGCGGGAGACCTGGATGTAATAGCCGTGTACGGCGTTAAAGCCCACTTTCAGGGTGTCGATGCCCAGCCGCTCGCGTTCGCGAATCTCCAGCTTTTCAAGGTAGTCGGTAGCGCCGTCGGCCAGGGCGCGCCACTCATCAAGTTCCGCGTTATAACCGGGGGCGATCACGCCGCCGTCGCGTACCAGCACCGGTGGCGTTTCAATAATGGCGCGCTCCAGCAGTTCGCACAGCTCGTTAAACTCTCCCATCTGCTCGCGCAGGGTCTGTACCGAATCCACCGCTACATCTGCCAGCAGCTCGCGCAATTCGGGAAGCTGCTGGAAGGCGTGACGCATACGCGCCAGATCGCGGGGGCGGGCGGTACGCAGCGCCAGACGCGCCAGAATACGTTCCAGATCGCCCACCTGGCGCAGGACCGGCTGTAGCTCGCTACCGCGATCCTGGAGTGCGGCGATAGCCTGCTGGCGGCGTTTAAGCTTTGCGGTATCGCGTATCGGCATATGCAGCCAGCGCTTCAGCATACGGCTGCCCATGGGGGTGACTGTGAGATCCAGCACCGACGCCAGGGTATTTTCCGTTCCGCCCGCCAGGTTCTGGGTGATTTCCAGGTTGCGGCGGGTGGCGGCGTCCATCACGATACCGTCCTGCTGGCGTTCCATGGTGATGGAGCGGATATGGGGCAGGCTGGTGCGCTGGGTATCCTTCACGTACTGCAGCAGACAGCCAGCGGCGCACAGCCCGCGAGCGGCGTTTTCCACGCCAAAACCGGTCAGATCCCGGGTGCCGAACTGTAAGTTCAACTGCTGACGGGCAGTGGCTATCTCGAACTCCCACAGCGGGCGGCGGCGCAGGCCGCGGCGGCCTTCAATCAGGCTGGTTTCACAAAAGTCTTCGGCGTAGAGCAGCTCGGCGGGGTTGGTACGCTGCAGCTCTGCGGCCATCGCTTCGCGATCTTCGGGTTCAATAAGTCGGAAGCGGCCGGAGCTGATATCCAGCGTGGCATAGCCAAAGCCTTTATCATCCTGCCAGATGGCCGCCAGCAGGTTATCCTGACGTTCCTGCAGCAGCGCTTCGTCGCTGATGGTGCCCGGGGTGACGATACGCACGACCTTACGCTCCACGGGGCCTTTGGTGGTCGCCGGATCGCCGATCTGCTCACAAATCGCCACTGATTCACCCAGATTCACCAGCTTCGCCAGGTAATTTTCCACCGCGTGGTGGGGAACGCCCGCCATCGGAATCGGCTCACCGGCCGAGGCACCGCGTTTGGTCAGGGAGATATCGAGCAGCTGAGAGGCGCGCTTCGCATCGTCGTAGAACAGTTCATAGAAGTCTCCCATCCGGTAGAACAGCAGGATATCGCGATGCTCCGCCTTCAGGCGCAGGTACTGCTGCATCATGGGAGTGTGGGCGTCGAAATTGTCGGTCGTGCTCATGGCGTTTTCCGTTTTATAGATTCAGAACTGCGTGATTTTTGTCGTTCTTGTTGGCATCACAGGACTCCCTGTCATCAAAGATGCCGCATTCCTTCGGGCATGCTCGGGGTATGGGTGGCGCAGCGATGCGTGCAGGGGCACGGAGCGGTACCGGGCACTACGGCCTATGATATCGAAGTCTGCTATACAGGAAAACCGCAGAGGAGAAGGAGTTGCGAGATGTGCCGATAAACAGGAATTTTACGGGAATTCTTTAAGGGGGATTTATGGTGATTTATAGGGGGATCCTAATACAGGCTGTACTCTGAAAGGCCAGAGACAGACGGGGATTTTGTTGTGAAAATGCCCGGGTCTTATTGGGTTAAACCTTATTCTTCTGAAGAGTAAGTGCATGATATTATTGTTTATATATTAACAGGGTTAAAATGACCTTTCCCGAAATCATTAAGATGAACGTCATTATCTGGATCTTCTGGGCGGTGGAACTGTTCGTCTTTGTCGGACTCGCCTGGGTGGCCAGCCTGATTTTGCCGGACGGCTACTGGGTTGCCTTTTGCGCGCTGCTGCTTGTTGTCGTCACCGTCGTGGGGATTCGGGTATTTAACCGGGTGATGGAGAGGGAACAGAAAAAATAGCGCCTTTCGAAAATATCCGCTCAGCCGGTAATCCTTTGCGATAAGAGGCTTCTTATCGTACGCTTTATGCTATCGCATCATGCCTCTGATGCAGGAAGAGTAAATATGCTTCAATGGTTAAAACGCGCTGGTTCGAAGATATTCGCTTTGTTTATCGACGATCTGATTACATGGGCGATAACCTGGATTTCGATTGGGTTGATCGTGTTGTTCGCTCTTGCTACCTCTCCTTTTTTATCTCCCGGCCTCTGGGCGCTGGTTAACGGCATTTTTGTTATTTGTACCCTTATCGGGGTGTCGTTCGCTTTTTCTCATTTACCCTGGGGCCGGAAATCTTCCCGTTCCCGGTGAGCCGCTATGCTTAGGGCAGCCGCGCGGAAATATCGCTAAAACAGAGATGGCTCGGATCGGGCGTCAGCGCCGATTGCTGGCGCAGAGTGTCCATATCCAACTGATGTAGTAACCGGGCAACCGGCGAGGATGAACGCACTACCAGTACGGCGCTGGAGATGCTTTCCACCATGTGCAGTGCTTCCGGGGTATCCAGCGGGTGGATATTCAGCCCCACTTTATCGAGTGGAATCAGTGACTCTTCCTGATGCCAGATGCCGGTGTCGATCTGCCCCAGGAACACCGCGCGCGGCAGTAGGGTAAAATCCACTTCGATGTAATCGCAAGTCTGTTCGGGAAACTGCGCCCGGGTCAGGCGCTGGTGGTCGCTCGAGTGGTAATCGATGCCCACCCGCAGGCGGTCGCCAGGCTTTTCCCCATGCTGTTCCACCACCACCAGACTGCCCGGACGATAGTAGCTGCCAGCACCAACGTCGAACATTTCATAACCCCGGGTGGCAGCGTCGCCGAGCAGCATTTGGGCCGAGCCAGAAGAGAGCAGCACGATATCCGCCGCCCCTTCGTCAAACGCGGCAAGGCGCGAACGCGCGCCGCGCAGGTAGCCGAGGGTCGTGACCACATCCCACTGACTGCACTGTTGCACCAGCGCTGCAGCGACCTGGGTCGCTTCCTGGGAGCCTCGGGGGGGAAGAAGCATATGTACAGGAGGAAGTCGTGCCGCATCCCAGAGCAAGGCGAAATCCCAGGAGACCACAAAGGTCCCCTGATGACCGCGGGAAACAAGAGCGACGGCGCCGGAACTCTTAAGCTCCTGTAGTGCCTTTTGCACCGTGCCGGAGCCTATCTCCAGCGCCTCCTGGAACCAGGAAGTGGTAGGCAGACGGCCAGCGATCCCAAGAGTGATGATGGTACGGGCGATAAATGCCACCGGAGAAAGCTGTTTCGCATCCTGGGAAAAAACTGTCATTGTTTCCATCGACTCTTACTGTTCCAGAAGCCGTGATGCCTGTTCAACACTCTGGTTTTCATGCACCACTGCATTCAGTGCGCGAAGCACTCCAGCAGGCTGCTGCGCACGGAAAATTCGCCGTCCAAACATCACCCCTTTGGCGCCAGCCTCGATAGCGTCGGCCGCCAGTTGCAACGTGGCGTGTGGATCTTCGCCACCAGCGCCACCTGCAAGCAGTACCGGAGTATAGCAGGTGCTTGTTACAGCAGCAAAATCCTCCACTGAACCGGGCCAGAGCGCCTTAACCAGGTCTGCGCCAATATCGGCGGCGATACGGCAGTACATGCTCATCACTTTGGCGCTAAGGGCATCAGGATCGACGCCTTCCAGCGCCGAGCGTGGTTCAATAATCAGCGCAATGCCGTGACGCTCGCATTCGCGGGCGATATGGGTATTGCGGATAATTTCCGCCTGTTCCAGTGCGGTATCTTTCTGCCCCAGATACATATAGGTCATGACTGCATCAATGCCACAGGCGGCGACGTCGCTGATATCGGCCAACTGGGCCAGAACCCCTTCGCTACGCCCGTCTTTTCCCGGTGTATAGATAGCCCGGGCATGGTTTTTCCAGTCGAGGTGAAGAACAAAACCTGGGCGATCGCGTCCGATAAAGCTGTGTTCGACTAGCGGAATCATTCCGGGGGAGACCATCACGCCATCGGCTCCCCGTAGCTGGCCGAAGACTGTCTCGATCTCTTCGCGTGTTTTTAGCCCTGAGGGCGGGCCAGCCATAACACCGTGGGATGCGGCGACCACCACTGCTCGCCCGGTTTCCGGGCGCAGGATACGACCCAGTCGAACAGCTTTTCCGGTTCGGGAATCCATATTGATCTCCTTCACAAAGTTGGCAAAAGTCGATTTATGCAATTTGCAGCTTTCTGCAAATTGATCGTATATTAGCTGCCAATCGGATGTCAATGAAATATGCCTGGGGCGCAACGGCATCAGAAAATGGCCCTGGACGTTCTGTTAAATCTATAAGTGCAGGAGTAGGTATGTCTGACATTTCCCATCTTATTCGCGCGTTGAAAAGCGTTATGCCCGGGGAGCAGGTGTTGACGGATAGCGAAGCGCTTCAGGCATCGAGCCACGATACCTGGCCGCTTTCCACCAAACTCAGACGTTTAGGGTGCCATGATTACCAGGCGGATGTTGTGGTAAAGGTCACCGATGAACAACAAATTCAACAGGTACTGGCGCTGGCAACGGCGAATGATGTTCCGGTTACGCCGCGCGCGTTGGGCTCTTCCGTTACCGGGCAGCCGCTTCCGACGCGTGGTGGCGTGGTGCTCGATCTGAGCGACATGACGCTGAATCGGGAGATCAATACCACCAATATGACGGTGGAGGTTTCGGCGGGCTATAACGGCGGAAAACTGGAGGATGAGCTCCAGCAGCAGGGGTGGACGCTGGGTCATTCCCCACAATCACTGTATCAGTCCAGCGTTGGGGGGTGGCTATCTACGCTAGCTACCGGACAGTTCTCTTCTTATTACGGCGGTATTGAAGATCTGATTACTGCCTATACGGTGATTCTGGCCACGGGGGAACGGGTGCGTCTGAAGGCTTCTCCGCGTGCGGCGATGGGGCCGGATCTGCGTCAGCTGTTTATCGGTGCGGAAGGCACGCTGGGCGTGGTCACGTCGGTACAGCTTAAGATGTTCCCGCTGCCCCAGACTCGCCTGTACGATACCCTGGCGCTGCCTTCTGTAGAAGCAGGACTAAAGATACTGCGCGAACAGGCGATGGCCGGGCTGCGTCCCTTCCTGTTACGTCTGTACGATACCGCCGAAGCGCGCCACGCGATGCAGGATCCGGCGCAGGATAAGCCGGTAATGTTCGTGGGTACTCAGGGCGTCGATGCCATCGCCCGCGCTGAGATGGCGGCCCTGATGGCGATTGTCGGGCGCCACGGCGGCGAATCGCTGGGGAGTGAAGGGGTGTTGAAGTGGATGGATCGTCGCTTTGATTTTTCTACGGTAGAAAACTTGCTTGATACCCGCGGCGGCTTTGCGGAAACCATTGAAATTGCGCATACCTGGGATGGTATTGCCGACCTTTATCACTGTCTGAATAAAACCCTGACGCCGCTGGCGGGCGAAGTGCTGTCGCATTTTTCCCACGTTTATCCGCAGGGTACTTCCATGTATATGATTCTGCTGGGTAATGAAGAAAATGACGGCGAAGCAATAGAGAAGCTGCGGATGATCTGGAAAGAGGCGATGCGTGTCTGTCTTGAGCATAAGGCTGAGCTGTCGCATCACCACGGCGGAGGTCTGGTGCGTTCCCCTTACGCCAGGGCGTCTCTGGGATCGGCACATATGCTGCTGCGCCGCGTAAAGCAGGCGCTCGATCCCAACGGCATCCTGAACCCAGGCAAGCTGGGACTGTAGCGGATAACAGGGGGCGATCACCATGTGGTTTCTCGGCATTGATATTGGCACTACGCATATAAAAATCATCGGCCTCGATGAGGAAGGGGCTCTGTTGCCGGTCACAAAGCGCCGCACCCCCGTTATCCAACGCGATGGCCTGATTTTCCATGACGCGCTGGCGGTATGGCAGGAGCTGGTGGAGCTGATCGTCGGATATGCGCATGACGAGGCCAGGGCTTGTGGCCCCTTAGCGGCTATCTCTATCGGTACCTTCGGCCAGGAGGAGTCGGTGGCAGTGAATCATCGTGGTGAGGTGGTTTACCCCTCGCTGGCCTGGTGGGAAAACACCCCCGGCTCGCCGCTTGCCTGTGACGTACGGCAGTGGCTCGATAGCCAGGAGCACTATGCCGTTTCGGGGATGCGTTTGCGGAGTAATCAGAGTCCGGAGCGGTTAAGCTGGCTGCGCCAGCAATATCCTGACCTGTGGCGTCAGACTGCGCAGTGGGTGGATTTTGGCAGCTACGTGATGTGGCAATTGACCGGCGAATGGCGGGCCAGCAGTTCGCAGGCAACCCACTCTCAGTGCATCGATCTGAAATCCATGCGTCCACATGAACCCACCCTGGAAAAACTGGGGCTTGGGCCTCAGCTGTTTCCGGCGATTCTGGATACCGGCGCGCTCTGTGGTGAAATTTGTGCGCGGGTGCTCCCCGGCGTCGTGCTCTGCCCTGGCGCCAGCGTATTTATCGGCGGTCACGATCAGATCGTGGGTGCCTGGGCGGTGCAAAATCGCCAACCGACTCACGTTTTTGATTCGATTGGCACCTCCGAATATCTGATGGTACTGACGCCGAATTTTCCTGATATCCCCATGGCCTGGCAGCTTGGCGTGGATATTGAACGGACATGGCAGCCGGGGGAGTACGTGATGGGATGCGCTACGCCTTCCGGCAAGATTGTCCAGACTCTGGTGGAGCTGCTGTATCAGGGGGACTATGAGCGATTTTTTGCCGATCTGCACCGGGAAGGTGCTGGCGCTGACATAGCGGTTTCGGTCTGTGAAGACGAGACGCGGGGGCTGTTCTCTTTGCACCATCTGAATGCTGGCATACAGCCTGCCGGCATTATTCAGGCGACGCTCAATCATATCGCCGATCGGGCCTGGCATCTGCTTTCCCGGATGTGTGAAATCGGGGGTATTCGTCCGCAGGAGGCGGTGTTAATGGGCTCATTATTCCAGCGTTGCGAGATGCTTGAACACCGTAAACAGCGCTGGCGTATGCCGCTGTTCGTGAGCGATCTGGCCGAACCCGTCGCCACCGGGGCTGCCATGATAGCCCGCGAGAGTTGGCTGATTGCAACGGATCGGGAGGCGTGCCTGTGAACGTGATTATTGCCTCATTAAATACCGCGATTGAACGGCTTTTGCTGGTGGACAAACAGCGCCCGGGTCAGGTTCATCGTCTGCTGGATGATCAAACCCTGGCGGGAGGGAAGGGGGTCAACGTCGCCAGGGTACTGCGTCAGCTTAAGCCCTGGCTGGCCGGGGCGCCGACGCCGCGTCTGTTGGGGTTTCTGGGGGGAGCGACCGGTCGCTTGTGCCGGGAACTTCTGGCGCAGGAACAGCTGGACGGAAACTGGTGCGATATCGCTGGCAGCACCCGTATTTGCGAAGTGATTACCGAGCGTGCAGCGCCGGAGCTGGCCAGCGTATATAACGCCGCCGGGCCGGAAGTCCAGTCGGATGAGCGCCAGCGGCTACACGGGATTCTGGCGCAGGAGATTCGTCAGGCCAGCGCGCTTATCTGTACCGGTTCACTGACCAAAAATCTGGCGGCTGACGAATACCGTCACTGGATTGCGCTGGCGCGCCAGCATGGGGTTCCGTCACTGTTGGATACCCAGGGGGAAGCGCTGTTGCAATCCGCCGCGGCGCTTCCCGATATTATTAAGATCAATCGCGATGAACTGCTACAGGCCAGCGCCGATTCCTCTCTTTCCCTGCCCGGGGTGTGGCTGGCGCAGGGGGTTCGCTGCGTCATCATTACCAATGGCAGTCAGCCCACGCAGGCGCTGACGCCAGACGGCGAGTACCAGATCGCGGCTCCCGAGGTGGAGACCGTCAGTGCGGTGGGGTCAGGTGATGCATATTGTGCCGGGCTGATCGCCAGCCTGATAGCCCGCCCCCAGGCGGGATGGCGCGCGCATCTGACGCTGGCGGCCGCCTGTGGCGCGGCCAATGCCACCAGCCCCACCGCCGGTCTGCCTTCCGGCATCGATCTCTTAGCGCTACAGCAACGCTGCACGGTGCGTGCCGTTTCACACCCGCGGCATTCTGCTGTCTGATAACGGAGAGTGATTATGGTCAGTCATGCTCATATCACCGCAAATGTCCCCTGGATGCGTAACGTTTTATTGATTTCCCTGGTGACCGCCGTGGGGGGATTCCTGTTTGGTTTCGACAACGGCAGTATTTCCGGCACAGTGGGGTTTTTGCAGCATAAGTTCGCCCTTGATGCGGACGGTATTGGCTGGGTTACCTCGTCTATTATTGTGGGCTGTATTATTGGGGTCGCTATCGCGGGTCCCCTTTCCGATGCCGTCGGGCGTAAAAAGGTTTTGTTGTTAACGGCGCTTATTTTTATCTTCGGTGTGCTGGGCCAGGCGTTGGCGACGTCGGCGCAAATACTGGTGTGGTTCCGTATTCTGGTGGGGATTGGCATTGGCCTGGAAACCACGGTTGCTCCCATGTATATCGCCGAAGTGTCTCCGGCGCGTATTCGGGGAAGACTGGTTTCGTTCAATCAGTTATTTAACTGCATTGGTAACCTTGCCATTTTCGCTATCGCAGCCATGATCGCCAGCCATGCCAGCGAGGCATGGAATATCGAGAACGGCTGGCGGGTTATCTTTGCCACCGGGATTGCACCCGCGATCGTCTTTTTTTTCCTGCTGATCGGTGTGCCGGAAAGCCCGCGTTGGCTGATTCGTAAAGGGCGTGAGCAATCCGGTCTGCAGGTGTTGTGTAAAATCAATCCTGATGAGGGGGTCGCCCGGGAGCAGCTGGCGACAATTAAATCCGCGCTGCAAAGTGATTCCCGCGCCGGGTTAAGGGAGTTACTGGCGCCGCGGCTGCGCAAGGTACTGGCCATCGGCTTTTGCGTGGCGCTGTTCCAGCAGATCACAGGAATTAACGCCATCTTCTACTACGCGCCGGAGATCTTTAAAACGGCAGGCGTGGATACGAGCGGTGCGATGTCCTTTACGGTACTTATCGGTTTAATGCTGGTTTTGTCTACGCTGGTTTCCATGTGGCTTATCGATAAAGTGGGCCGCCGTTCGTTGCTGATCTTCGGCTCGATGGGCATGGCGCTGGCTCTTGGGGGAACCGGTCTACTGTTTCGAGCCAGTGAGCCCAATACGACGGGCTTGCTTGCCTGTATTCTGGCTTATGTCATTATTTTTGCGGCCTCCTGGGGGACGGTGGCCTGGGTGGTTATCGCAGAAATATTTCCCACTCAGGTAAGAGGCGTTGCCGTTTCCATCGCCACCTTTGCATTGTGGGGCGGTAATTTTATCGTTGCCCGTTTTTTCCCGGTACTGGTTGAGAATATTAGTGCCGCCAATACCTTCTTTATTTTCTCCGGTGTTTCACTGGTCGCATGGATTTTCGTTATCGCAATGGTTCCGGAAACCAAAGGAAAGACGCTGGAGCAAATTGAGGACGATATTCATCGTAAATAACAGGAAGATGCGTGTTAATTAAAAATTGTATTAATAACCTGTCAATAATCTCAGGAGAGAGTTATGAGACCTGGAAGAATATTACATCCACAAATTGCTGGCGCGCTCGCCAGCTTGGGTCATGGCGATATTATTCTGGTAACTGATGCCGGGGCGCCGATTCCCGCAGATGCGAGACGTATCGATCTCGCCTTCTATCCCGGAACAGTCGATTTACTTGAAATACTACGGGTGCTGCGTCAGGAGATTTTTATTGAGAATGTGATTTTTGCCAGTGAGGTGGAAGAGGGAAATCCACGACTGTTCACTCAGGTAACTGATATTTTTACCGGCAGTGGCGCTGATTTTACATTACTGCCACACGGTACTCTGGTGTCGGATGTTTATCACAAGGCCCGGTTTGTTATTCGCTCTGGATCATTAATTCCATGGGGTAATTTTGGGCTGGTCGCCAGTACCGATCCTGATGCCTGGTTTGACGATACCATGAAGATGCTACCGGAATATGAGGAACGCTCCAGACGGATAAAAAACAGGGCCGTGCCGCGGATAATAAAATCACACTAACGGGTGAGAAAATGAATACGACATATTATATGAGTTATAAGTTGTCACTCATTGCCTCATTAGCCGGGTTGTTATATGGATTCGATTCCGCAGTGGTCTCGGGCGCTATATCTCATCTCAGCAACTATTTTTCTCTGGATGCAGCCGGAACCGGTTGGGCGGTATCATCGGTTGTGCTGGGGTTTATGATCGGCGCTTTTAGTGGACAGTTCATCGCTCAGTCCCTGGGGAGAAAAAAGGCGCTGCTGGCAACCGGAGCCCTGGTATTTGTGGCCGGTATATTTACGGCTATCCCCTACAATTTCACTATGTTTATTGTCTTCCGCATTATTGGCGGCATTGGCGTTGGATTAGGCTCCGCTACCGCACCAGTCTATATCGGTGAAATATCGGCACAAAAAATACGGGGTAAAACATTAGGTTTCTACCAGATGATGATTGCTCTGGGGATTCTGCTGGTGTATCTGGTCAACGCACTGGTCGCCAGTTGGATCCCTGACTCCCAATGGGGCACTGATTATGCCTGGCGTTATATGTTAGGGGCGATGGCGATTCCAGGCTGCTTGTTTATGGGGCTGGCGCTGTTCCTGCCGGAATCTCCACGCTGGTTAATTGATAAAAACCGCGACGATGAAGCGAAGTCTGTTCTGACCAGAATTAATGGGGCTGGCTATGATTGTCAGACTGAGATTACTGCGATAAAAAAATCATTCCAGGCCCCTGCCGGGGCGCAGGCGCAAAGCGAATCTCTGTTTTCCAGAAAATACCGTCGGGTTTCCCTGATTGTACTGACGATGGCGCTGTTGGCTAACCTGTGCGGCATTAATGCGGTCCTGTACTATGGCAATGTCCTGTTCGAAAATATGGGGATCGCCAGCGCCCGGACGGCATACTACCAGCAGGTGATAATCGGTATCGCTTTTTTTGCCGCGGCGACCTGGGCCGTGGTGAATATCGAAAAGTATGGCCGACGCAGGCTATTGATCATCGGGTCGTTTATCTGCTTTGTGGCGATAACGCTACTCGGAGCTTTAATCTGGGTCGGGATCGCCAGCCTATGGATGCTGGTATTGATGGTGGTTTATATTTTGTTTTTCGGCGGGACGATCGGCCCGATTCTGTGGATTATTATTCCGGAGCTGTCACCCAATCGTATCCGTGGAAAGCTCATGTCGTGGGCGACTTTTCTTATCTGGACCGGTAGCTTTATTGTCTCTCAAACTTTCCCGATGCTAACCGATAGCGTCTGGCTTAATCACCTGTTCAATGGCAGTTTCCCCTTTTTCCTGTATGGCCTGTTCTGTCTGCTATGGTTTTTACTGAATCTCTTTTTCGTGACAGAAACCAGCAACAAATCTCTGGAGCAAATCAGTGCGGAGATGAGTCAGGCATAGCCTGGGAAAAAATACCCTGTGCGGCGGGTCTGTTCCCCCGGCTCACCGGTTTAACATTCAGTTAAGCTTCTGATTATATTCTGCTGATTCAGCCGGGGGGAAATCTCCCCCGTCTGGATGATGGAAAGTATGGAATAAGGAGCTACTTTGTACAGACTGAATTTTGGTACCGCGCTGACCAGTATGATGATGGGGGCGCTGTTGCTGCTGGCGGGGGCCGGGCAGGTTAGTGCCCGGGGTATGGCGCTGGCGGGCTATCAGCTACAGCATGAAACCCGCCTGCCGGAGGTGGAAAACCTGTCATCGCTCACCTGGTGGGCGAAACGCGGCATTCTGATGGCGACCACCAATCGACCGGCGGCCATTCTGGCTCTTAGCCCGGAAGGTAAGCTGCTGCATCGCCAGGAGATCGATTTTATTCGCGATGCGGAGTCGATTGAGTCGCTGGGCGATAACCGTTTCGCGCTGGTGGATGAGCATAATTCGCGACTGTGGATTGTGACCATTGCCGATGACTTTTCGGTTAGCGTTGTGCAGCAGTTTAAGCCCGATTTCTTTGGCAAAGCGCGCAACCGCGGAATCGAGGGGCTGGCGTGGGTCGAGCGGGACAGTACCCTGTGGCTGGCGAAAGAGCGTAAACCAATGGAGCTTTATCGCATCCGATGGCAGGCGAAAGCTCAGCAACTGTCGGATCTCGACGATGCCAGCTATCTTGCTGATAGCTTATCGCTGGATGATATCTCGGGTATGGATTATTACGGCGGCAACCTGCTGATTCTTTCCCATGAGTCGAAGCGGCTGCTGGAAGTGGATCCTGAGCAGAGCGCGGTGGTAAGCCAGATGTCGCTACGCGCCGGGCAGCACGGTCTGAAAGAGGATGTCCCTCAGGCCGAAGGGGTTACCACCGATCCCGAAGGCAGGCTGTATATCGTGAGCGAACCCAATTATTTCTATCGTTTTGCTCCTGCGCAGACACAGTAAAGTGCGTTCCGGCATCACAGTATGCCGGACATTTTCTGCTAAGGAATATCTGACGCAGATCAAATATTTATCATTTTCTTTACAAATCTTGAACTTCAGATTTAAATTCCGCCAGCGTTTACTCCTCCCTGAAAAATCAATTCGTTAATACAGTCCCTTTTAATTTTGTTACCGATAACAACGTAACTTGTTCATTTGGAAAGGCATTTTTCAACCTTGTTTTAGCCGTTGATGAGATTAGCTTTATTCGCGACAGCCGTTAAGGCGCTTCGCTAATAGCGGCATAACCAGAACAGCAAATTGTCCATTCTCGTTGTGCAATAGTGACAGGAAGGTTTGATGAGCAAGAATAATGATAACGGGGAAATGCCCTCCAGAAGGCGTTTCCTGCAGCGGACGCTGTCGCTGATTCCGCTGGCTGCTGCGGGTAGCAGCCTGGTGACCCTCAGCAGCCCGGCGGCCCAGAGTGACTCCCAGGGCGTGAGTGCCGACTATGTTCCGGTGTTTTTCAATAACGATGAGTGGCGCTTTATTCTGGCCGCTACGGACCGGCTGATCCCCACCGACGACAACGGTCCAGGCGCCGTCAGCGAAGGGGTGCCGGTATTTATCGATAAACAAATGGAGCTGCCCTACGGTCACGGCCAGCTGTGGTATATGCAGGGGCCTTTCGCCAGCGCCGAACCTGAACTGGGCTATCAGTCCAACCTGGCTCCCCGGGAAACCTACCGGCGGGGGATCAAAGCCATTAATGCCTGGTGTCAGGAACATCATCAGAAGGTGTTTGCCGACCTGAGCCACGCTCAGCAGGAGGAGATTCTGACCCGGCTGGAACATGGCCAACTGAGTTTTGAAGAGGTGCCCGGCACGCTGTTCTTTACTCAACTGCTGGAAAATACCAAAGAGGGCTGGCTGGCGGATCCGCTGCATGGCGGTAACCAGACGCTGGCGTCCTGGAAGCTGATTGGCTTCCCCGGCGCTCGCGCCGACTACCAGCAGGTCATGGAGCATCCGAACCAGCCCTATCCGCTGGGCCCGGTGAGCATTTCAGGGAAGAGGAGCGTATAACCATGGCGATAAAAAAAGATCCGGTGGATGTGCTGATCGTCGGTTTTGGCTGGACGGGTTCGCTAATGGCGATGGAGCTGGCCGATACCGGACTGAAAATTCTGGCGCTGGAGCGCGGTGAAGCGCGCGACACTTATCCCGATTTTTCCTATCCGCGCATTGCGGATGAACTGACCTACGGTATTCGCCTGAAGCTGTTCCAGAATGCCTCCAAAGAGACGGTGACGGTACGTCATAAGATGTCGGATACCGCCTTGCCATACCGTCGCTTTGGCTCCTTCCTGCCGGGAAACGGCGTGGGTGGCGCTGGTGTGCACTGGAACGGGATGCTGTGGCGGGCGCTGGATGCCGATCTGAAGATGCGCAGCACCGTGATTGAAAAATACGGCGCGGACTTTATCCCGGCCGATATGACGGTCCAGGATTATCCCTTCACCAGTGAAGAGATGGAGCCTTACTTCGACAAGTTTGAAAAAATCTGCGGCGTGGCGGGCCAGGCGGGCAACGTTAAAGGCAAGGTTATCGAAGGCGGCAACCCCTTCGAAACTCCGCGCCAGAATCCGTATCCCACCAAACCGCTCAAGCAGCAGTATGCCGGAATGCTGTTCAGTAAGGCGGCCCGCCAGCTGGGCTACCACCCGTTCCCGGTTCCGGCGGCCAACTGTAGCGAGCCCTGGACTAATCCTTATGGCGTGCAGTTGGGGGTCTGTAACTATTGCGGTTTCTGTGAACGCTTTGGCTGCTTTAACTATTCGAAAGCCTCGCCGCAGTCCTGCGTTCTGCCAGCGCTGCGCCAGCATAAAAACGTTGAGTTGCGTACCCAGTCCCACGTACTGCGGGTCAATACCGATTCCACCGGCACTAAAGCGACCGGGGTGACCTATATCGACGCCAACGGCCAGGAAGTAGAGCAGCCGGCAAGCCTGGTGGTGTTGAGCGCCTTCCAGTTGCATAACGTGCGTTTGCTGCTGCTGTCGAAGATCGGCAAACCTTACGATCCGGTCACCAACACAGGCGTGGTTGGGCGCAACTACGCCTATCAGATGAACGGCGGCCTGTCGCTGTTCTTTAATAAGGATACTTACTTCAACCCGTTTGCCGCCACCGGTACTACCGGGATGTATATCGACGAGTTCAACGCCGAAAACTTTGATCACGCCAAACTGGGCTTTGTGGGAGGCGCGACCATTTCCGCGACCACCACTGGCGGTCGCCCGATCCAGCAGATGCCGGTATCGTCGAAGGCGCCGAAGTGGGGATCCGGCTGGAAGAGTGCTATCAAGGATAACTACCTGCACACCATGAATATCGGATCCTCAGGATCGGTGATGCCATACAGGCAGTGCTACCTCGATCTCGATCCCACTTATAAGGATCTGCATGGCCAGCCGCTACTGCGCATGACCTTCGACTGGCAGCCGAATGAGCTGAAAATGACCAACTTTATCGGCACCAAAGCCGAAGAGATTGCCAAAGTGATTAATCCGGCCAGCTATGAAATGCACTTTAAAGGGATGGATGCCCACTACGATGTGCGTCCCTATCAGTCCACTCATACCACTGGCGGCGCGGTGATGGGGGATAACCCGTCCAACAGCGTGGTGAATAAATATCTGCAAAGCTGGGATGTACCAAACCTGTTTGTGCTTGGCGCCTGTTGCTTCCCACAGAACCTGGCCTATAACCCAACGGGCATCGTCTGCGCTACGGCGCTGTTCGCGGCCGACGCGATTCGCACTCGCTATCTGGCGAATCCCGGACCGCTGGTTCAGGCATAAGGGAGGCCGCATAAATGACGATTCAATGGCAGAAAATTGTGCCGGTATTGCCGCTGGCACTGCTGATGTCCAGCGCTTACGCGCAGGATTCCACCCAGCGCGGCGAACAGCTGGCCAGGGCAGGGGACTGCGTCGCCTGTCATACTGCCGCAGGGGGGAAACCCTTTGCTGGTGGTCTGAAGATGGGCACGCCGGTGGGGGCAATCTATTCCACCAATATCACGCCGGATAAAGAGACCGGGATTGGCGACTACAGCTATGAGGTGTTTGCCAAAGCCGTACGTGAAGGGGTGGCTAAAGATGGCCATAACCTCTATCCGGCCATGCCTTATACCTCCTTTGCCCGTATTAATGATGAAGACATGCGCGCGCTGTATGACTTCTTTATGCATAAGGTGACGGCCGTGAAGCAGGAGAACCGCGACAGCGATATTCCCTGGCCGCTAAGCATGCGTTGGCCGCTATCGGTCTGGAATCTGGCGTTCCATGACGATAAGCCCTTTAAACCGGACAGCCGTCAGAGCGATGAGTGGAACCGCGGCGCTTATCTGGTTCAGGGGCTGGCTCACTGTGGCACCTGCCATACGCCACGCGGTATCGGTTTCCAGGAGAAAGCACAGGATCAGACCGAAAGCGACTGGCTGACCGGTGGTACCCTGGAAGGCTGGCACGCGCCGGATCTCACCGGCAATATGAAGAGTGGTCTGGGGCGCTGGAGCCAGCAGGATATTGTGGATTTCCTGAAGAGCGGGCAAACGTCGCACGGCATGGCCTTTGGCTCGATGCGCGATGTGGTGGCGCACAGTACCCAGCATCTGAGCGATGCCGATCTTAAGGCGATTGCCGTCTACCTGAAATCCCTGAAGCCGTCCGATCCCAAAGCCCAGGCGCCGAAGGCGGATACAGCCACGACGGAAGCCTTAGTCAAAGGAGATATGAGTAAACCCGGAGCCCAGGAGTATGTGGACAACTGCGCCGCCTGCCATCGGCTGGATGGCAAAGGCTATGCCCGAACCTTCCCGGCACTGGCCCATAACAGCGCGGTGCTGAGCGACGATCCCTCCTCGTTGATTAGCATTGTGCTGCAGGGGGGCCAGGCGCCGATCACCCGCGATGCGGTGACCGGCCTGAGCATGCCGGACTTCGCGTGGCGGTTGAGCGATAAACAGGTAGCCGATCTGCTCACCTTTGTGCGCAGCGGTTGGGGCAATAATGCCGGACCGGTCACCGCGGATCAGGTCAAAGAGCTGCGGGACGAACTGCCGCCAGCGCCATCCGGTAAGGATAAGCCGTAGCGGCATCGATGAAAAAACGGGCCGGGAAGGCCCGTTTTTCTTACACCGCGGCTGCGGTTTCGTCGCCTTCTTCAGTATTGAAGAACGCTACCCGCGTCGTCAGTTCCCGGGTCTGGTCATTCATGGCATCCGTTGCGCTGGCGGACTCCACCACCAGGGTGGCGTTTTGCTGGGTAACAATCTCCATCTGATTAATCGCCATCGCAATCTGGTTGATACCGCTGCTCTGTTCCTCAGAGGCTACGGAAATCTCACGCATAATATTGCTGACCTGAGTGGTGGACTTAACAATCTCCTGCATGGTGCTACCGGCGCTGGAAACCAGCTTAACGCCGTGGCTGACGTTATTGACGGAATGCTTGATCAGATCGCCAATCTCTTTGGCGGCATCGGCGCTGCGCGCCGCCAGGCTACGGACTTCCGTGGCTACCACGGCGAAGCCACGCCCCTGTTCACCGGCTCGGGCGGCTTCTACGGCGGCGTTCAGCGCCAGAATGTTGGTCTGGTTGGCGATGCCGCTAATAATGTTGTTGATTTCGGCAATTTGCTGGGCGTTATGCTCAATTTTCTGCATGGTTTCCGTCACCCCATTCATCACCGTTTCGCCGTTACGGGCCGTCTGATTAGCGCTGGCAGCCAGGCTGCTGGCCTGCTGAGCGTTTTCGGCGTTGTGGCCGACGGTGGTTTTGATCTCCTCCATGCTGGCGGCCGTCTCCTGCAGCGCGCTGGCTTGCTGCTCGGTGCGGCAGGAGAGCTCCTGGTTACCGCAGGCAATATCGCTGGCGCGTGATTGAATGGTGACGGCGCTGTGTTTTACCGAAGCGATAATCGAAATCAAAGAACGGCGGGTTCTTTCCAGCTCTTTGAACAGGACCCCCAGCTCGTTTTCTTTACTGGGGGGAATGGTAAAGGTGAGATCGCCGTTGCCCATATGCCTGAAGGTGGTTACCAGCTGTTGAACGGTAAAGAGAAAATCGCGTTTGAACCAGCCGAGTATCAGTATGAACAGCACTGAGATAACCACAATAAAGACGATACAGAGGGTGGTGTATTGGGAAACGATGCGATGATAATCGTCGTTGATCTTCTCATTAAGGTTGTTGCTGAGCGTGGCATATTGATCGATTAAGGTGCTGAGATTGTTTATCCGATCGGCAATGGCGAAAGAGTCGATTTCGTGGTTTTTAATCCGGTTGCTGGTATCCTGACTGAAATCGAGAAGGGTATGAACCTCGCTGGCTATTTTATTCGCCAGCGCCTGGATTTCCGGCGTCGCTTTAGGCTCTTTCTCCCATGCGCTGATATCCTGTCTGGCGACAGTCAAATCGTTAATCAGGCGCTGTTCGCCATCGACAGGAAAAGGACGGCCTGCTTTAAGCTCGGAAACAAAATAGTTGAGATTTGCGCGGATCCCCGTGATTCGGTAGCGGGTATCGCTGATGACGAGCATTCGGTCGGTGAGCTGATCCAGGTTATGATAGTTTTTCTGCGCCGTTTTCATGGCAATGATGGAGGCCAGCGTCAGACCAATAAATACCAGAAACAGAAACGCAAGGCCGGCTTTCATCAGTGTGGCTATTTTCAGGTTTCGCATTTTACATCCTTGGTTATGACCGCAGGCCGGGTTTGGGATAAAGCGATTAACCCTTAAGGCGTGAAAAGTGGTTAATACTGATGCCAACTTATGATTACCATTTGCAGTTATAGGTAACCGCGCAACCCGCGGAGCGTTCGCGTTATTGTTTTGTTATCGTATGGATGTAGATTTTTCTTAATTGTTTTTTTCAAAGAATTATTATTTTTTGATAGCCACTGCCTGTTTGTGGTTTTTATCGAACAACATCGACTGGCTTTATTCATCCGGAGAATGTCTGGCTGGATCGCTCAAAAGCGCAGAAGTGATAGAAAAATCGTATGTCTTTCTTTGTTTCAGCATGAGTTACCCATTACCATTACTGACACTTTTCGCGGTTAGTCACAGGGATACTTTATGCTCAGTCGTCGTTATGCCACTTCACTGCTTCCTCTGCTGGTTTTACTCTCCGCCTGTAGCAGTAAGCCGGAATCTCAGCCTGAGGCCACAGCCACGCCTCAGACGGTTGCGCCCGCGCCCCAGGGCGGTTTTTTACTGGAGCCGCAGCACAATATGACCCAGCTCGGCGGCGATTATGCCAATAACCCCGCCACGGCCAGCTTTATCGAAAAGATGGTCAGCGAGCACGGCTTCGATCGTCAGCAACTGCACGAGATCTTCTCCCAAACCAAACGCCTTGATTACGTGCTGCGCCTGATGGATAGACAGGCGCCGACCACGCCGCCGGCGCCCGGCCCTAACGGCGCCTGGCTGCGCTATCGCGCCAAATTCATTACCCCGGATAATGTGCAGAACGGCGTGGTGTTCTGGAACGAGCATCAGGATGCGCTGAACCGCGCCTGGCAGCAGTATGGGGTACCGCCGGAAATTATCGTCGGCATTATCGGCGTGGAGACCCGCTGGGGGCGGGTTATGGGCAAGACCCGTATTATCGACGCGCTGTCCACCCTGGCCTTTAACTATCCGCGACGGGCCAAATACTTTGCCGGTGAACTGGAAACCTTCCTGTTGATGGCTCGCGACGAAGGGGACGACCCGCTCTCACTGAAGGGCTCTTATGCAGGGGCTATGGGCTATGGCCAGTTTATGCCTTCCTCGTATAAATCTTTCGCGGTGGACTTTAACGGTGACGGGCACGCCAACCTGTGGGATCCCGTGGATGCCATCGGTAGCGTGGCTAACTATTTTAAGGAGCACGGCTGGAAACAAGGCGAGCCGGTGGCGATTCAGGCCAACGGCCAGGTATTTGGTATGAAGACTGGCTATAACACTAAATACAGCGTTAGCGAACTGGCGGCCGCGGGACTGACTCCCACGGCCCCGCTGGGTAGCCATCAGCAGGCCAGCCTGCTGAGTCTGGATGTCGGCACCAGCTATCAGTACTGGTACGGTCTGCCCAACTTCTACACCATTACCCGCTATAACCACAGCACTCACTACGCCATGGCGGTCTGGCAGTTGGGTGAAGTGGTATCTCAGGCTCGCTAAATGAAACGCCCTCCACCGGCAGTGTCGGGGAGGGCGTGAATGTTTACCCCTTGCGCCAGCGGCGGGTGAGGGGTTTTTCCAGTTCTACCACCAGGAACATCACGGCGCCGATGGCGAAGGTGATAGCCCAGTAGCGGATCGGCAGCGCTTCGGTACCGAACAGGGTCTGCATAAAGGGCAGATAGATAATCGCCAGCTGCAGGCCGAGCAGTACGCCACTCACCAGCCAGATCCCCTTATTTGCCAGCAGGCTGCGGCCGAGCGAGAAGTCGTTACTGACCCGACAGTTCAGCATATAGAACCACTGCGCCGTCACCAGTGTCTGTAGCAGAACCGTACGGACAAATTCGGGGCTGTGACCGCGGGGCTGGAGCCAGGCTTCCAGAATAAAGGCGCTGATGGCGATCATGGTGCCCACGAAGGCGACGCGCCAGACGGCGAAGCCATCCATCACGTGTTGCGCTGGATTGCGAGGGGGTCGTTTCATGATATTGCGCTCACCAGCTTCAAAGGCCAGACCGAAGGAGAGGGTGGCCGAGGTGGCCATATTCATCCACAGAATCAGCACCGGGGTGAGCGGAATAAGATTACCGGCCAGCAGGGCGATAATAATCAGCAGTCCCTGCGCCAGGTTGGTCGGCATAATGAACAGGATGGTCTTCCTGAGGTTGTCGTAAACCCGGCGCCCTTCGCGCACTGAGCCCGCGATAGTAGCGAAGTTGTCATCCGTCAGAACCATATCCGCCGCTTCTTTGGTGACTTCGGTGCCTTTAATGCCCATCGCGATGCCGACATCGGCCTGGCGCAGAGCCGGGGCGTCGTTAACGCCATCGCCGGTCATGCCGACAATTTCACCCTGCTGTTGCAGCGCTTTTACCAGACGCAGCTTATGCTCAGGGCTGGTACGGGCGAAGATGTCGTACTGCGCTGCTGCCGCACTGAGCGTCGGGTCATCCATTTTTTCCAGATCGTAGCCCACGACCGCGCGATCGCTGTTACTGATGCCAAGCATCCGACCGATGCTCATGGCGGTTTCCGGGTGATCGCCGGTGATCATCTTCACGCGGATCCCGGCCTGCTGGCAGGTGCGAATAGCCTCTACCGCTTCAGGGCGCGGCGGATCCATCATCCCCGCGATGCCCAGGAAGATCATTCCCTGGTGCAGATCGTCATGGGTCAGGGTTTGCATATCGTCAGCCACCGGTTTCCAGGCTGCGGCGACCATGCGTAACCCTTCGCGGGCGTAACGCGCCATCTCCGCTTCCCAGTCGTCGCGTCGGAAGGGCAGGGCGCCGCGCTGGCTCTGCTGCCTGTCACAGAGTGCGAACAGCACATCCGGGGCGCCGGTCATCAGTATCCATGACTGGCCGTCGATACGGTGCAGCGTAGCCATATACTTGTAGCGCGAATCAAAGGGGATCTTGCTGCGCAGCTCGCTGGCGACCGGGGTGAGGTTAGCCTTGGCGGCCAGCACCTTAAGCGCCCCCTCTGTCGGCCCGCCGGTGATGCTCCACTGCCCCTGTTCGTTGCGCCCGAGCTGGCTGTCATTACACAGGTCGATGGCGCGCAGATAGCGCTCCAGCACGCTACCGGGTTGCGGAGTGACCGGCGCGTCGCTGCCCTCAAGATGGATATCGCCGCATGGCTCATAGCTTTCGCCATCCACGCGGTAGCAGGCATCGGCGGTGATGATCGCCTTGACCGTCATCTCATTCATGGTGAGGGTGCCGGTCTTATCGGAACAGACCACGGTCATTGCTCCCAGGGTTTCCACCGTGGGCAGTTTGCGGATAATGGCGCGGCTCCGGGCCATGGTCTGCACGCCCAGCGACAGGATAATGGAGATAATCGCGGGTAAGCCTTCCGGCACGGCAGCCACCGCCAGACTGATAAGCGACAGCAGCAGTTCGCCGAGAGGCATATCGCGCAGTACCAGACTAAAGACGAATAGCCCCGCCATCATGGCCACAATCAGCGCAAAAATGGCTTTTCCGAGCTTATCCATCTGGACCAGCAGCGGCGTACGATGTTTTTCGATACCGGCCATCATCTGGTTGATATGGCCCAGTTCGGTATCCGCGCCGGTTTCAATCACTACACCGATGCCTGCGCCAGCGGCGATAGTGGTACCGGAAAACAGCAGATTGGTACGATCGCCCAGCGCCAGATCGCCGCTCAGGGTGGCGGCGTGTTTATCGACCACGGTGGATTCCCCGGTCAGGATCGCCTCTTCAACCCGCAGGTTATGGGCTTCCAGTACCCGCAGATCGGCGGGAATACGGTCGCCGGCGCGCAGGATGACGATGTCGCCGGGCACCAGTTCACGGGTGGGAATGGTTTCATGCTGACCGTCGCGCAGCGCCACCGCATCGCTGGACAGCATATTACGAATGCCCTGCAGCGATTTCTCCGCATTGCTCTCCTGAATATGACCGATCAGGGCATTCACCACGGCAACGCCAAGAATCACGCAGGTATCGATCCAGTGGCCCATTAGCGCGGTCAGCAGGGCGGCGGCCAGCAGCACATAGATCAGGACATCATTAAAATGGGCGAGAAAGCGCATCCATGCGGGCTTGCCCTTCTTTTCCGGCAGGGCATTCGGCCCAAATTGTTCCAGCCGCTCTTGCGCCTGCTGGCGACTCAGACCGCTGACCTGGCTTTGCCGGGCTTCCAGAACCTCCTGGGTGGAAAGTTGATACCAGCTTTTTTTCTCTGAGCCGTTAGGTTCGGACGCTGCATGGTATGTCGTCATTTTAGTCATGGCGGCACCTTGAATAAGTTATATCTAAAATTGCTATGAAATAATTTGAAATGAATACTAATGATTAGTTTGATTTGATTTATTGATTTTAAGCAAATTCCTATTTGTATCAGGCTGGCATGATGAAAAAAGCCGGTTTAGATCTGTTTTTGTTATGTGGTTAGATATATCCTAATTTTAATAATTTTATAAAAATAAGGAGCTTATATGGTTTTTGGTATTTATAGCGGAAAGCGAATAGCGTTTTATGTTGTGCTGGCGATTATTATTGCGGTAGTCATTGGTTTTACTACCTATACTTTTGTAAAAATGATGATGGGGTAAGGTAAATTAATATTTTGTAATATAGTTAAATGTCATTTTTATTATTGGCGGGAGGTATCGGAATAATCGATTCCGGGCAACCGCCAGGCGCTTTTGTTGAGCGCTATGCGTCCGTGATTCTCATTTTTCGGGCCTTCTCGCACATGTTGCGGCCCGCTCACCCCTTCCGGGCGGAAAGTGCTACTCTGTTGCCCTTGATAACCTCCAGTTCGGAACCATCATGAAAGATGAAGAGATGATGCGACTCAGCCAGCGGCTGGGCCAGGCACTGACCGGGCGCGGCGCGACGGTAACCACCGCGGAATCCTGTACTGGCGGCTGGGTGGCGAAAGCGTTGACCGATGTGGCGGGAAGC